>NZ_JAJGZV010000001.1 GCF_020805785.1 Flavobacterium chungbukense
CACAAGATGAGATTTCTTTTAAGGATCGTGGAAGATGACCACGTTGATAGGCTATAGATGTAAAGGCAGTAATGTCATAGTCGAGTAGTACTAATAATCCGTAAGCTTATGCACACCCTTTTCTCTCCCGTCCAAAAGACGGGAGGGAAGAAACTTTCTAAAATAGTAAATAAAACACTTTTCTTTATCTCAATATGTTAAGATATTAGCTCGACGCAGAGCAGTAACTAGTGAATAGTAAAGAGTGATTAGTGAAAAGCTAATTACTGGTAACTAAGAACTGATTACTTACAGCCTTAAGGTGGTTATTGCGGCGGGGCTCACCTCTTCCCATCCCGAACAGAGAAGTTAAGCCCGCCTGCGCAGATGGTACTGCAGTTATGTGGGAGAGTATGTCGTCGCCTTTCTTTTTAGAATCCTTCCCGATTTGTCGGGAGGGATTTTTTGTTTTATAGTGATTTTGGAAATGTATCTTCTTAAAATATAAGCGTTCAATTTTTGTTAAATTATAGTCAATTATTGGTCTTCGTTATTGATACTTTAGAATTTTAGAATTTGAATGAGTATTTTTGTATTTAAATTATTTATTTAAATATGAAGAAAAGTATTTTAATGTTGACACTTTTTGTAATTACAAGTTTAAGTGCGCAGCAACGTCCCAAATTAGTTGTAGGTATAGTAGTTGATCAGATGAAAATGGAATATTTATATCGATTTTCAGATGATTTTTCACCAAACGGTTTCAAAAGATTAATGAATGATGGTTTTACTTTCCAAAACATGCATTACAATTATATGCCTACCTACACTGCTCCTGGGCATGCTTCAATTTATACTGGTACTACGCCAGCAACTCATGGAATTGTTGGTAATGAGTGGTTCAGTAGAAGTCTAGGAAAAGAAATGTATTGTACTGATGATTCAGGTGTTAAAACGGTTGGTGACGGAACCGCAGAAGAAGGAGCCATGTCTCCTAAAAACCTTCAAAGTACTACAATTACAGATGAAGTTCGTATGGCAACCAATTTTAACGGAAAAGTAATAGGAATGAGTCTTAAAGATCGCGGTGCTATTTTACCGGCTGGTCATTTTGCAAATTGGGCATTTTGGTATAGCAAAACTGGCTCTTTTATTTCAAGTACTTTTTATGGTGAGAAATTACCTGAATGGGTGTCAGAGTTCAATAATGAAAAAAATCATCTAAAATATATCAATAAAGGTTGGGATTTATATAAACCTGCTTCTGTTTATAATGAGAGTCTTCCTGATAATAATCCGTATGAAGGTAAATTGTACGGAAGTGCTACACCAGTTTTTCCATACGATTTAAAAACAATGTATGAAAAAAATGATGCAGGAATTATTCGCGCAACTCCTTACGGAAATGATTTATTAGCTGATTTTGCAAAGAGAGCAATTGAAAAAGAGGAACTTGGAAAAGATAATATAACTGATTTCTTAACTGTTAGTTTTTCTTCTACAGATTATGTTGGCCACCTTCTTGGTCCGAGATCTATGGAACTTCAGGATACTTATTTAAGGTTAGATCAAACAATTGCTGATTTTTTAATTTATCTTGATAAAACAGTTGGTAAGGGGAATTATTTATTATTCTTAACAGCTGATCATGCTGGAGCAGAAAATGTAATTTACTTGAAAGACCGTAAATATAATGTAGATAATTATCCTTCAAAAGAAGTTAAGAAAAGCTTACAGGATTTTTCAACAAAAACTTTTGGCATTGATTTAATTCAAAATTACTCTAATTTTAATGTTTTCTTTAATAGACAAATTATAAAAGATAAGGGTTTAGAATTGGGTAAAGTAAAACAAGCTTTTAAAGAATTTTTGATTACACAACCGCAAGTAAAAAAGGTATATACAGAAGAAGAAATTTTAGCTAATGCTGGAAATGACTATTCTTTAAATTTTGTTTCAAAAGGTTATGATGTTACTCAAAATGGAGATTTAGTAATTGTGGATAAGCCTGGAGATATTGAATACTCAACTACAGGAACTTCACATGGAACTATTTATAGTTATGATACTCATGTTCCAGCTATTTTTTACGGATGGCATATTAAGAAAGGGGAATCTTATGACAAAAAAGCTATTACAGAAATAGCACCAACAATAGCTCAAAAGATAAAAGTTACTTTTCCAAATGGTACTGAAGCTAAAGTAATGACTGAAGTTTTAGAGCTAAAAAAATAGAAATACAAAAAAGTAAAAAAGCCTGTCTTTAAGACAGGTTTTTTTTTGCATAAAAAAAAAGACTTTTCAATTAAGAAAAGTCTTTATAATAGTGATTTGTAAGCACATATTTGAGTAATAGCACTATGCGTTTGCTAATACTATTTCTTCATTGAACGGCAAATTCCAAGCTTCTGCAACTCCTTTGTAAAGAATTTTTCCATTAGCTACATTTAATCCTTTTTTCAATTCTTCGTTATCTGCACATGCTTTTTCCCAACCTTTGTTTGCTAATTGTACTGCATAAGGTAAAGTAGCATTTGTTAAGGCTAATGTAGAAGTATAAGGAACGGCTCCAGGCATGTTTGCTACACAATAGTGAACGATATCATCAATAATGAAAGTTGGATTTTCGTGCGTTGTTGGAGTACAAGTTTCAATACATCCACCTTGATCTACTGCAACGTCAACCACAACAGTTCCCGGACGCATTAATTTAAGCATGTCACGAGTGATTAAGTGAGGTGCTTTTGCTCCTGGAATTAAAACTGCTCCAACAATTAAGTCAGCATCTTTAATTGCTCTAGTAATATTATAATGATTTGACATTTCTGTATTTACATTTGCAGGCATAATGTCATCTAATTGACGTAAACGTGGCAAACTTAAATCCATGATAGTAACTTGAGCTCCTAAACCAGCTGCCATCTTTGCTGCTTGTGTTCCCACGATTCCTCCTCCAAGAACTAATACTTTAGCTGGTGGTACACCTGGAACACCACCTAAAAGAATTCCTCTTCCTTTTAATGGTTTTTCAAGATATTTTGCTCCTTGTTGAATCGCCATACGACCTGCAACCTCAGACATAGGAACTAATAATGGTAAACTACGATCAGCTTTTTCAACTGTTTCATAAGCTAAACATACAGCTCCTTTTTCAAGCATTGCATGAGTTAATTCTTCTGAAGATGCAAAGTGAAAATAAGTAAATAATAATTGATCTTTTTTAATTAAAGGATATTCAGAAGCAATTGGTTCTTTTACTTTAATGATCATTTCTGCAATAGCATAAACCTCTTCAATAGTTGGTAAAATTACAGCACCAGCTTCAGCATATTCATCATCAGCAAAACCACTTCCCAAACCTGCAGTAGCTTGAACATAAACTGTATGTCCATGTTTTTTCATTTCTGAAACACCAGCTGGAGTTAAAGCAACTCTGTTTTCGTTATTTTTTATTTCTTTTGGAACACCTATTATCATCTTTTTATATTTTTTGTTTTTTATAGAAATTTGTTATTACAAATCTACAGAGAGAGAATAAATTATGGTTTAATCATTGTTAAATAAGAAAATATTATTTTATTTTTTACTTTTACAGAAAAATATTCTGTTTTTAATTAGTATTCATTCTTCAAAAAGAAAAAAAGACTAAAAAATATTAATCCAATAAAACGTTTTCGTTATGGCTTTAGATGAAATTGACAAAAAAATCTTACGTCTTTTACAGGAAGATGCGCATTACACTTTAAAAGACATTGCAAATAAAATTAATCTCTCTTTAACTCCGGTTCATGATCGAGTGAAACGTCTTGAAAAAGATGGGATTATAGAAAAATACGTAACAATTTTAGACAAGAAAAAACTCGGCAATAATCTCACCGTTTATTGCCAAGTTACACTAACAAAGCAGACGTATGATACTTCTGAAGGTTTTAATCAATCGATTTTAAATATGCCTGAAGTTGTCGAGTGTAATTATGTATCTGGGAATTTTGATTATATGTTAAAGATTATAATTCCAGATATGGAAAGTTATCATCACTTTCATCAAAAGAAATTATCTGTTTTGCCTGAGGTTTCTTTAATCAATACCGTTTTTGTAATTTCTGAAGTAAAAAGCACTACCGTTTTGCCCATTTAAAAACAAAAAACCATCAAGATAAATCTCGATGGTTTAAAGAAAAAAAGTTAGTTTGGTTGAATTAATAATAAGTATAACGTCTTACTTTGGCAATATATTTTGCTAAGCGAATTACTTGATGACTGTAACCGTATTCGTTATCATACCAAATATATAGTACAATATTTTTCCCGTCTTTAGAGACAATTGTGGCATTACTGTCATAAATGGATGGGGCAGATGTTCCAACAATATCAGAAGAAACTAATTCATTATTTAGAGAATATTTTATTTGTTCAACTAATTCACCTTCCAAAGCATATTTCTTCATCGCTTTATTTATTCCAGCAATTGACGTTGCTTTTTTTACTTCTAAATTTAAAACAACTAAAGATCCATTTGGGACAGGAACTCTGATAGCATTTGAAGTTAATTTTCCTTCTAAGGATGGTAAGGCTTTGGCAACTGCGCTTCCTGCACCAGTTTCTGTAATGACCATATTTAACGCTGCAGCTCTCCCACGGCGGTACTTTTTGTGCATGTTATCAACCAGATTTTGGTCATTTGTATAAGCATGAATGGTTTCTAAATGTCCTTTTGTTACTCCAAAAGTTTCTTCTATAACTTTTAAAACTGGAGTAATAGCATTTGTTGTGCATGATGCGGCAGAAAAAATATCAGTTTCATCTGGATTAAAATCGTTTTGATTTACTCCATATACGATATTTGGAACTCCTTTTCCGGGAGCAGTTAATAAAACTTTACTTGCGCCGTTCGATTTTAAATGTCTTTTTAAAGCTTCTTCGGTAGTAAAGGCACCAGTATTGTCAATAACTAATGCATCATTAATTTCAAATTGTGTATAATCAATTTCTTCTGGTGAATTTGCCGTAATGACATGAACCGTAGTTCCGTTAATAATTAAAGCATTATTTTTAGAATCGGCGATTACAGAACCGTGAAAATCTCCGTGAATCGAATCATAACGTAACAGAGAAGCTCGTTTCTCTAGAGTTGTAGCGTCATTTTTATCACGAGTTACAATAGCTCTCAAACGCAATTGACTTCCTTTTCCGGTTTTAGACATTAACTCTCGTGCTAACAGTCTTCCTATTCTTCCAAAACCATATAATACAACATCTCTTGGCTGAATTTCCTTTGATGATTTTGCTTTCTTAAGTTTTTCAATTACAAAGTATCTGGCATCTGGATATTTTTCATCTTCTAAACGATATTCATAAGTTAGTTTTCCAAGATCAATTTTCGCTGGTGGAAGATCTAATGATAAAACCACTTTTGCAATTTCAACCGAATCAAAAATAGTAATTGGTTTTCCAACAAATTCTCCTGCATATTGATGAAGATTGATTATGTCGCTGACATTTTTATCTAGTAATTGATTCTTAAATAAAACCATTTCGATGGATTTGTCATACCATAAGTCACTAATGATTTTAATTAATTCGACGCCAGCTCTTCTTCGGTCGACTTGTAAGGATACCTCTTTTTGGTACAAAGATTTATTGTTCATAATAGATTAAATTGAAATAATAAAACGCTCACTTATTTTATAATTTGGCGCAAAAGTATCTATTTCAATCGATTTCGTAAACTATTTTGGCATTTATTTTAAAAATAAAAAAGTCACCTTAAATTTCTTAAGATGACTTTTTTTAAGTTTTCAGTCGCGGTCTCAGTTTTCAGTTTTTTAATACTTTAAACTGATACTGAATACTGCGACTTAAATAATAATTCTGAAAATCTCTCCGTTTCTGTTGATCATTTCAATTCGAACGCTTTGACCTTCGTCTTTTTTACTTAAAAGTTTAGAAACAGTTTCAACGTTTGTGGCTTTTACATTGTCAATACTTAAAATGATATTGCCTTGCAGTTCATTTTGATATTGCATTAAATTCTCATTTGTGATGTTTTTGATTTTAACACCATAATCAATTCTGAATTTCTTTTTGTCTGCAGCATCAATATTTTCTAACTCAATTCCTTTAAATTCGGCACTGTAAAATTCATTTTTGCTTAAAGTTACAGGAACCGTTTTAGTTTTTCCGTCTTTAATATAAGTCACTTTTACAACATCGTTTGGACGTTTTGTATTGATATAACCTGACAAATCTGCATAAGTCGAAATATTTTGATCATCCAATTTTACAATAATATCACCTTTAGCCAAACCAGCTTTTTCTGCACCAGAATTTTTTGAAACTCTGTTGATGTAAAATCCTTGCGTTTCTGTAATTCCTAATTCTTTAGAGGCAGTACTATTTAATTCTCCACCTTCAACCCCAAGAATTCCTCTTTGAACATTTCCGTATTCCATAATATCCTCAATAATTTTTCGAGCAATATTTGATGGAACTGCAAAAGAATATCCAACATAAGAACCTGTCATAGATGAAATCATCGTGTTGATTCCGATTAATTCTCCTCGTGCATTTACTAACGCTCCACCGCTATTTCCAGGATTTACCGCAGCGTCGGTTTGAATGAATGACTGGATTCCGCTTTGGTCTAAATTTCTGGCTTTCGCCGAAACAATTCCAGCCGTTACTGTAGAAGTTAAGTTGTATGGGTTTCCTACTGCCAATACCCATTCTCCCACTTTTACGCTGTCAGAATTTGCGAAAGCAGTATAAGGAAGTTTTTCATCAGCATTGATTTTCAAAAGGGCAATATCCATTTTTGAATCTGTACCAATTAACTTCGCTTTGTATGATTTTTTATTGTTTAATGTAATCTCGATTTCTGTAGCATCTTTGATTACGTGATTGTTAGTCACAATATATCCGTCTTCAGAAATAATTACACCAGAACCAGTTCCTACTTGTTCTTGTTGTTGTTGCCCGCCATAGCCATAGAAAAATTCCAGCATTGGGTTGCTTACGGTTCTTCGAGAAACATTTTTTACGTGAACTACAGTGTGAATTGTTTTATCAGCGGCTTCAGTAAAATCTACTGTTTCGGCTCCTAAACCAACATTTTTTCCATATGAGTTTGGGGCAAGCGTTACAACAGAATTTCCTTTTCCAAAAAATGAATTGTTGCTTTCAAATAATAACTTGTAAGCACCAAGAGTAATAGCACCACTTAATAGCGACACTAAAAATAAGGATGAAAATCTTTTCATATTAGAATTTGTAATTAAGTTATTAGAATTTATGTCATGTATATTTAACGTAAATTTACTTCAAAAAATTATTTGTAAAAATGGTTTAACGCTCTTTAACAATGATTAACATTTCATTAATTAATAGTTTGTACTTTTGTACTTCTAACAACTAAAAAATGCAAATAGAATTTTATAAATATCAAGGTACAGGAAATGATTTTGTAATGATCGACAACCGTTCAAATTTCTTTCCAAAAGAAGATGTAAAACTTATTGAACACTTGTGTGACAGACGTTTCGGAATCGGAGCAGATGGATTAATTCTTTTAGAGAATGATTCTGAAACCGATTTTAGAATGGTGTATTACAACTCAGATGGAAACCAAAGTTCAATGTGTGGAAATGGAGGTCGTTGCTTGGTTGCTTTTGCTAATCAATTAGGTGTAATTGATGACAAAACGACTTTTATCGCAACTGACGGTTTACATCATGCTTCTGTAAATAAAGATTCGATTGTTTCTCTGCAAATGATTGACGTTAACGAAATACAAAAAAAAGATTCTTATACTTTCCTAAATACTGGTTCGCCACATCATGTTCAAATCGTAGATGATTTGGAACATTATAATGTAAAAGAAAACGGAGCAGCAATTCGTTACGGAGAATTATATGGAGAAAAAGGAAGTAATATTAATTTTGTAAAAAAGACTGATAATGATACTTTTTCTTTAAGAACCTATGAAAGAGGTGTTGAAGATGAAACTCTTGCTTGCGGAACCGGTGCTACTGCTGTTGCAATTGCTATGAATGCGACTGGGGAAACAGATAAAACTTCAATAAACTTAAATGTTGAAGGTGGAAAACTTATCGTTTCTTTTGATAAAGAAAATGATGGTTATACTAATGTTTTCTTGACAGGACCTGCCAAATTCGTATTTAAAGGAACAATTGAGATTTAATAGTTAAATCCCAAAATTTTAAATCCCAAATTCCAATCGAGATTTTAAAATCTAAAATCTGCAATCTAAAATCTAAAATATCGAAATGATAACATTAAAAGGCGATTCTATTTATCTGCGTGCACTTGAACCTCAAGATTTGGAGTTCATTTATTCGATAGAAAATGATGAGAATATTTGGCAAGTCAGCAATACACAGACTCCTTACAGCCGTTTTTTGATCAAGCAATATTTAGAAAATGCGCATCAAGATATTTACGAGGCAAAACAACTTCGTTTAGCCATTTGTCAAGATGAAGATTTTCCTGCTATCGGATTAATCGATTTATTCGATTTTGATCCGAGAAATAATAGAGCAGGAATTGGAATTGTTGTTCAAAAAGAAGAAAATCAAGGAAAAAACATTGGTTCTGAGGCTTTAGAGCTTTTGATTAAGTATTCTTTTTATAATTTAAATCTCCATCAATTGTATGCAAATATTGGTGTGCAAAATGTAGCCAGTGTCGCACTTTTTACTAAATTTGGTTTTAAGAAAATCGGAATAAAAAAAGACTGGATTTTGTATCATAACCACTACCAAGATGAAGCAATTTATCAGTTAATTAACAAACAAATTTAAATTTTAAGCTTTGAGTCTAAAAAAAATAATCACCATAAGTGCCGTAGCCATAATTTCAGTTTTATTGATTTATGGTTTTATATTAGTAAGTAAAATTTTTAGTTCTAATACTAAATTTGAAGAAAAAGAAGTATATGTTTACGTGCCAACTGACGCTAGTTATGCCGATGTAAAAAAGATTTTAGCGCCTTACGTAAAGAATTTTGACAACTTTGAAATGGTTGCTGAAAAAAGAGATTATCCGCAAAATGTTAAATCGGGCCGTTTTCTTTTAAAGAAAGACATGAATAATATTGACTTAGTTCGTGCCATGCGTTCTAACATTCCAGTTAAATTGGTTTTTAATAATCAAGAGCGTTTAGAAAACTTTGCTGGAAGAATTGGTGCAGAAATCGAAGCTGACAGCTTATCTCTTTTGAAAGCCATAAAAGATTCTACATTCTTGGCAGCAAACGGATTTAATGAAGAAAACGTTTTTGCAATGTTTATTCCAAATACTTATGAAATTTATTGGAATACTTCTGCAGAAAAATTTCGTGATAAAATGATTAAAGAATATCATAATTTCTGGACAGCTGAAAGAATTGGAAAAGCTAAGAAACAAGGTTTAACTCCAGTGCAGGCAACAATTTTAGCATCAATTGTTCATAAAGAATCAGTTAAAAAAGACGAAAGACCTCGTATTGCAGGAGTTTATTTGAATCGTTTACGTTTAGAAATGCCTTTACAAGCAGATCCAACGGTTATTTATTCTTTGAAATTAAGAGATAATAATTTCGATCAGGTTATAAAAAGAGTTTTTTATAATGATTTGGTTATGAGATCTCCGTATAATACTTATGTAAATAAAGGACTTCCTCCAGGACCAATTGCAATGCCTGATATTACGGCATTAGAAGCAGTTTTAAATCCAGAGAAAAACGATTATATCTATTTCTGTGCAAGTGTTGATCGTTTCGGATATCATGAATTTGCGGCAACTTTGGCTGAACATAATGTAAATGCAAAAAAATATTCTGACTGGATCGCAAGTCAGGGAGTAACAAGATAATTAAGTTTTCAAAATAATGAAAAACCGAAATCAATTGATTTCGGTTTTTTTTACGTTTAATATTTGCGTAAAAAATATTTTGAAGACGAAATTTATTGAATTGTTATTTTGAGTAATTTTTAAATGGAAAGTAGTAAAAATATAAACTTTTTTAGGTCTCAAATTTTATAAAATTCAAAAACTGATTTTCAAAATTAGCATAAAAACCGTTAGTTTTCCGTAGTATATTTCTTTCATTTTTAGTGAATTTGCCTAAAATTTATATAAAATTGACTTTTTTTTGACCGTAAATTTTCAATTTCACGGTTAAAAAAACGTTACCAAAATCTTTCGGAATCCATTAGTATAACAGGGATTAAAGCAGTTCTTACATTTTTGATAAAAATGTTAAAATGCTGATTAATAGCATATTTTGAAAATGTCTTATCTTTGCACCGTAGAAATTTCAAGAGGGTGACAGCGTTTTGAAGAAAAACAATTTATGATAAAGAAATGGTATTTTTATGCGAGTTTAGTCGTTATTATTACATTTTTAAGTTTGGGATTCATTCCCAATAAAATAGAAGCCAAACCTTGGTTTCTAGTTGAAAAAACAGATGGATCAGAATACATTTTTCCATCGAAAGAAAAGGATGATTATCCAACCTCAAACGTCCCATACACAGGAAATCATCTTATAGGATTTAAAGAAGCTGTAGCTTTTAAAGAATCACAAGGGAAATACAGATTAGTAAATTCTCTTGGTTACATGGGTAAATATCAATTTGGTTCTAAAGCTTTAAGAGCAATCGGAATTAATGATAATAAAGCCTTTTTAAAAGATCCTGCTCTACAAGAAAAAGCTTTCATGGCCCTACTAGCCAAAAATAAATGGATTTTGCGTAGTGAAATTCAAAAGTACGAAGGCAAAATCATCAGTGGTATTGAAATTACCGAGTCTGGAATTTTAGCGGCTGCACATTTAGGTGGCGCCGGTTCTGTAAAGAATTTTTTCAAAAACAAAGGAAGCAGACATTTTAGAGATGCTTTCGGAACTTCTTTGAAAAGCTATATGAGAGATTTTGCAGGTTACGATCTTTCTTTTATAGAAGCAGATAGTAACGCAACCGTAAACGACTAAATTAAAAGAGGTTGTTTCACAATTGGGAAACAACCTCTTTTTCTATTTTGTATGTTCTTCATGAGCTAAAACGCTATCTCAAGAACTTTAATGAGTAAGAACTGAGACTGCGACTAAAAACTTAATCTATTAAAGCTTCTAAAATTTTTATAGCCGCTTCACTGATTTTAGTTCCTGGGCCAAAAACAGCCGAAGCTCCAGCATCAAATAAAAATTGATAGTCTTGCGACGGAATTACACCGCCTACAATTACCATAATATCATCGCGTCCGTGTTTTTTTAATTCTTCAATAACTTGCGGAACCAATGTTTTATGTCCTGCTGCAAGCGAAGAAACTCCTAAAATATGGACATCATTCTCTACAGCTTGTTTAGCCGCTTCTGCAGGAGTTTGGAATAACGGACCTATATCAACATCAAAACCAACATCGGCATAACCAGTTGCTACAACTTTTGCGCCTCGATCGTGACCGTCTTGTCCCATTTTGGCAATCATAATTCTAGGGCGTCTTCCTTCTTGTTTCGCAAAAACATCAGCTAGTTGTTTTGCACGCTCAAAATTCTCGTCATTTTTTATCGCTGCACTATACACTCCGCTAAAAGATTTGATTTGTGCTTTAAAACGACCAAAAACAGTTTCCAAAGCATTACTGATTTCGCCCAGAGTTGCTCTGTTTCTAGCGGCTTCAATTGCAATTTCCAGTAAGTTTCCTTGTCCCGTTTGTGCACAAATGATTAATTTTTCTAGTGAATTATTTACTTTTTCAGCATCTCTAGTTTGTTTTATTTCCTCCAAACGCTCGACCTGCTGTTTACGAACCAATTGATTGTCAACATCCAAAATGTTTAATGGATCTTCTTTTTCTAAACGATATTGATTTACGCCAACAATAATATCTTGTCCGCTGTCAATGCGAGCTTGTTTTCTTGCTGCGGCTTCTTCAATTCGAAGTTTCGGAATTCCAGCTTCAATAGCTTTTGTCATTCCTCCCAATTCTTCGACTTCTTCAATAAGCTTCCAAGTTTTTTCTGTGATGTCATTTGTTAGACTTTCAACATAATAACTTCCCGCCCAAGGATCAACAGTTTTAGTGATCTTAGTCTCTTCTTGAAGAAAAATTTGAGTGTTGCGTGCAATTCTTGCCGAGAAATCTGTCGGAAGTGCAATTGCTTCGTCTAACGCATTTGTATGAAGCGATTGTGTTCCGCCAAAAACAGCTGCAGCAGCTTCAATACAAGTTCTCGCCACATTATTAAAAGGATCTTGTTCGGTTAAACTCCATCCGCTAGTTTGACAATGCGTTCTTAAAGTTAGAGATTTATCACTTTTGGGATTGAATTGCTGTAATAATTTTGCCCAAATCATACGACCGGCTCTCATTTTAGCAATTTCCATAAAATGATTCATTCCAATTGCCCAAAAGAAAGATAAGCGAGGAGCAAACTCATCAATTGTCATTCCTGTTGATAATCCAGTTCTAATATATTCTAAGCCATCGGCTAAAGTATAAGCCAATTCAATATCAGCAGTTGCTCCGGCTTCTTGCATGTGGTAACCAGAAATAGAGATAGAATTGAATTTTGGCATTTTTTTGCTTGTAAATTCAAATATATCGGCAATTATTTTCATGGAAGGAGTTGGCGGATAGATATAGGTATTTCGCACCATAAACTCCTTTAAAATATCGTTTTGAATTGTTCCAGCCAGTTTTTCGGGACTTACACCTTGTTCTTCTGCGGCAACAATATAAAAAGCCATAATAGGTAAAACGGCTCCATTCATAGTCATGGAAACTGACATTTCATCTAACGGAATCTGATCAAAAAGCACTTTCATGTCTTCTACAGAATCGATTGCTACACCCGCTTTTCCGACATCGCCAACAACTCTTTCGTGATCCGAATCGTAACCACGATGAGTTGGTAAATCGAAAGCAATCGAAAGTCCTTTTTGTCCTGCCGCTAAATTTTTTCTATAAAAAGCATTACTTTCTTCTGCTGTAGAAAATCCCGCATATTGACGAATCGTCCACGGACGTCTTACGTACATTGTAGCGTATGGACCGCGTAAATTAGGTGCAAAACCTGCTCCAAAATCAAGAAATTCTAAATCTTTTATATCTTTCTCAGAATAGTTTTTTTTGATTTCGATTCCTTCGGCTGTTGTGAAGTTTTGAGTTATATCCCGAAGCTTCGGGACTGAGTTAGGACTCAAATCGCTTAACGTCTCACTTTTAACTTCTAACTTTATATGTTTAAGGTCTTTTCTCAATTGTAAGATGTGTTATTTAAAAATGGTTCAATTCGCTATTTCTTGACGTATGGAAAATAGATTTTATAACAATAGAGTTTTCATAGATAGAATAATGTATAGCGTATGGAAAAGTTTTAAAAAATATTATTCTGATATTATCGTATTTTAGTTGAAACAAAAAGGGATCATTTTGAATAATAGCTATACTTTTTTTAAAAGAATCATTAAATCTGATAGCTAATTTTGGATTTATGTTTTTGTAAAATAATAATGATTCTTTATAATCCGCTTTAGCTTCTTCAAGAATAACTATTTTATAACTCATCTTCGATTTCTTTTAAAAAATCATCAATGGCAGTAACATTTTTTTGGTTTTTTAAGTAGTTTTCTGTTCTTTCTCTAACTTGATCAATTTGCCATTGAGGAATTTGATATTCATCATTTTGGACTGGTAAGATAATTACTTCTACTTTATCTGCTGTAAAATCATCCGGCAAGACAACTGTTACAGAATGATTTTTAACGGATATAATTTGTCTAATGGCTTCCATAATTATTTAGTTTTTATTAAATATAACGAATTGAAATTGGTTTTATTCAAGTTCCAATCTTTCTTGCTCCATCTTCTCAGCTAATCTTTTTTCGATTATGGGAGTAATTAATGTTTTTCTTGGTTTGATTTTGACGAAAGGAAACAATTCTAAATCGTGTTTCATTCTGTCTTCTTTGTTTGGGTATTTGTTTGTTCCCAAAAGAACTTCTTTCTTAGAATCGAATAATTCTTGTTCTTTGCTGGCACTTTCTTGAATTTTCTTTTTGATTGTGCCATCGTTTAAAAGTTTCAAGAATCCTCCGTTTGCTTCGATATCTTTAAATAAATTCAAACTTTTTTCAGCCAATTGCATCGTTAAACTTTCGATGTAATAACTTCCGTCGGCTGGATTGTTTACTTTGTCAAAATAACTTTCGTGCTTTAAAATCAGAAGCTGATTTCTGGCAATTCGATCGCCAAATTCATTGTCTTTGTGATATAAAGCGTCGTAAGGTAAATTGGCAATTGCATCTGCACCGCCTAAAATTGCCGACATACATTCGGTTGTCGTACGAAGCATGTTGACATTATAATCGTAAATTGTTTTGTTTCGCTTTGTTGGCGTTACCAAAAAATGACATTTTAATTTTGAATTATATTCTACTGCAATTAAATCAAAAAGCATTGTTAGCGCACGAAGTTTAGCAATTTCGAAGAAATAATTGGTTCCAACTGCTATTTGAAAAACAATAGGTTTTGAAAAATCAGAGAAACGATTTAAATATTCGTTTGCATGTGCTAAACTATAAGCAATTTGTTGCGTAATATTTGCTCCAGAATTTTGGTATAAACCTAAATCTACACTCAGTAGATTTAAATTGGTTGTGTTTTTAAAAAGTAAATCTAAAGTTTCAAAATTGTTTTTCTCTGAAGTTGTAAACCAATTTCCATCTTTTGCTAATTGTCCGATTGGATCAAAATTGCAATAAAATTGCGCTTTCTTCTGAATAGAAATTGTGTCTAATTTTTTAACGAAATCGATTGAGATAAAATTTAAATTAAAGTAAACGATTTTGTTTTCTAAAGGAAGATTCTCTAGTAATTTTTGAACATCAATTTTATCATTTTCAATTGTAAAACGTAGACTTTCTGCGCCTCTTTGTAAAGTATTTAAAGCACGTTCGATAGATTTTTCTACATCGAAAACAAAGATGTTTTGGCAGATTTTAAAATCTGAGGCTTGTGTATTTACATTTGCTGCTTTTGTAAATTCATCACTATGATAAAAAGGCTTTACCTGAATATCTTCTGGAGAATTCCAAATAACTGTTTGATTGTAATCGGCTCCATCTAATTCAAACTGAATTTTTTGTTTCCATTGTTTGGATGAAATCGGATTAAAATCGTCGAATAGGTTAGTGGCCATTGTATTTTGTTTGATTATTCTTTTTCTTGGATGGTGTCTCCTTCAAATTGTATAATGTAAATATCCTCGCTGTCTTTTTTCATAAAATACTTTTCACGGGCGTATTTTTCAATTTGTTCTGGATTTTTGAGCTGTTTAATTTGCTCTTGATCTTTTTTGATTTCTTCCTGATAATATTTCTTATTGTCTTTAAGTTCATTGATTTGTTCATCTAAAAAGCGATGATCAAAATAAGAGTAATTGTCTAAAAATAACATCCAAACAATAAAAAACAACAAAACCCAAACGTATTTGTTTCCTAGGTACTTAAACCATTTTTTGTCTTTATATGGATTTTTAAATTTCATTTTTAAACGAATATTTCTTTTGAATATGATTGGTCTTTCTAGTCCCGATAGTCCCGAAGTTTCGGGAGAAAATCCTTTTGTGTCTCGTTAAAGAAACAAGACACAAAAGATTACTTTACTTAATTTTATTTCAATCGGAGTTCAATGAACTTCGTTTGTAACGTATAGCGGGAAATAGCTCCTAATTATTATGGTTTAAATTTACGATAAAAATTATAAAATTCTCTGATTAATTACGGCACGAACCACATCAATTGCTACTGTATTGTATTTGTCATTTGGAATAATAATATCTGCAAATGCTTTAGTAGGTTCAATAAATTGCTCATGCATAGGTTTTAAGGTGGTTTGGTAACGGTTTAAAACCTCGTCGATATCACGTCCGCGTTCAGAAATATCTCTCTTTAATCGACGAATTAATCTTTCGTCAGAATCGGCGTGAACATATACTTTGATGTCAAAAAGTTCTCTTAATTCTTGATTTGTCAAAATTAAAATTCCTTCCACAATCATTACTTTTCTTGGATGTGTTGAAATTGTATCGTCGGTTCTGTTATGCTGAATGAATGAATAAACTGGCTGATCGATAGTTTCACCCGCTTTTAAAGCTTTAAGATGTTTTACCAATAGTTCAAAATCGATAGCACGAGGGTGATCAAAATTGATTAGTGCTCTCTCGTCAAAAGACAAGTTATGGTTTTCTTTGTAATACGAATCTTGAGAAATCACTCCAACTTCTGTGTCTGGCAATTCATTCATGATTTGGTGTACTACTGTTGTTTTTCCACTTCCTGTTCCTCCTGCAATTCCTATAATGAGCATAAATTTGATGTTATAATTTGTTTGGCAAAAATAATAATTTAACTGAATTGAATAAACATATTACTGTATTTAACCATATAAGCAATGTTAGTAAATTTAAGACTCAAAATATTTAAGTAAAACGTTACTTAACTGAACTTATATAGCTTATATGGTTAAAATAAAAAAAAATCCCGAAAGCAAACCTTCGGGATTTCGTGCAATCAGTATAGTTTTAAAAAAATATTCTGAATTTAGTAAGCACTTGTAATTATTTATTCTTTTTTGCTTTTATCATCATTTCAAGCTGATCCCAAAGTTCTTCTGGAATTGCTTCTAATAAGTTAAACTGTCCAGCACCTTTCAGCCATTCGCCTCCGTCTATTGTAATTACATCTCCATTGATATAAGACGAAAAATCAGAAACTAAATAAGCGGCCAAATTGGCTAATTCTTGGTGATCTCCAACTCTTTTTAATGGCACTTTTTTCGCCATGTCAAATTTTTCAGAGAGATCTCCTGGCAATAATCTGTCCCAAGCTCCTTTTGTAGGGAATGGCCCAGGTGCAATCGCGTTAGAGCGAATTCCGTATTTTGCCCATTCTACCGCAAGGCTTCTTGTCATTGCTAAAACTCCTGCTTTTGCTGTAGCACTAGGAACAACATAAGCAGATCCAGTCCAGGCATAAGTGGTAACAATATTTAAAATTGTTGCCGAAGTTTGTTTCGTATCAATCCAATGTTTTCCAAAGGCCAATGTACAGTTTTTTGAACCCTTAAGTACAATGTCTATAACAGTGTCAAATGCATTTGCTGATAGTCTTTCTGTCGGCGAAATAAAATTTCCTGCCGCATTATTTAAAAGAACGTCTACTTTTCCGAAAGCTTTTAAAACTTCCTGAAGCATATTTTCGACTTCCTCATAATGACGTACATCACATTGTAAAGGAAGACATTTACCTCCAGTTTGGCTTTCTAATTCGGCAGCTGTAGTTTTTAACTTGTCTAAATCTCTAGAAGTTATGGCTACTTGAGCTCCTAATTCGAGAAAATATTTAGTCATAGCTTTACCTAAACCACTTCCGCCGCCTGTAACGACAATGACTTTGCCTTGTAAAGCATCATCACGTAACATTTTATCTGTGTAGCTCATACTTTTTTCTTTTTTGCAATATTAATTAAATAAAATAGGATGCATGCATAATAATGTTATAAAATTTCAAAAAAAATTATATTTGACATAGTTTTTTTGCTGCTGAATCCAAAGTAAAGTCATCTTTTGCAAAGCAAAAACGGATTAATTTCTGGTCTTTATGGTCGGAATAAAATGTAGAAATAGGAATTGCAGCAACGCCATGATCGATAATTAGGTTTTTGCAGAAAGTAACATCGTCTTCGTTTGAAATCTTAGCATAAGAAGCCACTTGAAAATAAGTTCCTTCGCATGGTTTCAATTCAAATCGGCTGTTTTGTAGTAATTTTTGAAAATAATCTCTTTTTTCTTGATAGAATTTTCCAAGTAAATTTACATTTACAACATCTAAATATTCGCTGATTGCAAATTGTGAAATGCTGTTGACGCTGAAGACCAAAAATTGATGTACTTTTTTGATTTCTTTCATTAAATATTCTGGTGCAATGGTATAACCAATTTTCCATCCAGTAATATGAAATGATTTTCCGAAAGAAGAAACCATTACACAACGATCTAAAAGAAAACTTTTAGTATGCGCTGAAATATGTTTTTCTTCGAAAGTAATGTATTCGTAAACTTCATCAGATAAAACGATAATGTCGGGATATTTCTCAAGAAGGTTTTTTAACTGAAAAAAATCATTTTCAGTTAAAATTTTTCCCGTCGGATTATGCGGATTATTAATTATCATCATCCTGCTTTTTGCAGAACAAGCTTTTTCTATCGTCTTCCAATTAGGAGTATAATCATCGTTTAATGCAACTCGAATAGGTTTCGCTTTGCAAAGTAAAACAGGTGATTCATAAGAATCATAACTTGGATCAAGAATAATTACTTCGTCATTTTCTTTTACTAAAGCCAAAATTGAAGTAAAAATTCCTTGTGTTGCGCCCGCTGTCACCAAAAGTTCTAAATCAGGATTGATTGTTCTGTTATAAGAACTCTGAATTAATTTTGCAATTTTATTCATCAATGGTGGATAACCTGCCATTGGTGTATATTGATGGACGTTTTCTTTTGCTAATTTGGCAACTATATCTGACAATCTTTCATCTACAGGAAAATTTGGAAATCCCTGAGAAAGATTTATGGCATTGTATTCAGCTGCCATTTTTGACATTACCGTGAAAATGCTTGTGGTTACGTTTGGGAGTTTACTCATGATAAAGTGATTAGGGAAAGGCAAGAATTAAATCTTATATCTGTACAGGAATTACAATTGAATACAAGGTTCTAACTTCTTTACCTTTTTGTTTTCCAGGTTTCCATTTAGGAGATAATTTTAAAACTCTTATTAATTCTTTTCCAGTGCCAAATCCAATATCTCGGAGAACTTTTATATCGCTTAATGATCCATCTTTTTCAATAATAAATGTAGCGAATAGTTTTCCTTGGTGAGTTGGCTTTTTATTTGATTTTTTATAGTTGTCGTCTATAAATTGATAAAGTTTTACTTTTCCTCCCGGAAAGCTAGGAAGAATTTCTAATCCGGCACTATTATAAACGTGATTTTCATCAAAAATGATTTCTTCCTCTTCATAATTTTTTAGATTATCTTTTAAATTATCTCGCGTTTTTTTACCTTCTTTATTTTGGCAAAGTGTAGTTTGAGTGATGAAAATTAAAATAAGAATTGAAAATTTTTTCATAATTATGATTTTAAAATTACCTGAAACTACATTTTAGGTGGCTAAAAAAGATTGATGTTTGCGCTTTATGAATAAAAATAATTAAAAACTCTAATTAATTGTTATTGGAATAACGTATAAAACCCTAACATTTTGTCCTTCTAATTTTCCAGAAATCCATTTAGGAGATAATTTCAAAACCCTAATTGTTTCGGTGCCGGTATTAAAACCAACATCTTTAATGATTTTTATATCATTCAATGAGCCGTCTTTCTCAACTACAAAAGTTGCAACAACTTTGCCTTTTATAGCAGCAGGTTTTTCTTTCGGAATCATATAATTCTGAGAAATGTACTTGTAAAATTCATTTAATCCCCCTGGAAATTCGGGTTTAACATCTATTCCCGCAGTATTGTAAACATGATTTTCATCATCAGACATAACACTTACAGTTTTTTGAGTCTGAGAAAAGGAACTTTGAGCAACACAAATTAAAATCAGAATTAAAAGCTTTCTCATGAATAATGGTTTTTAAGTTAGTCTACATTTTATGAATAATAAAAATAGTCGGTCGCTTATCAATATCAATTTTTAATTTCTTCCAATCAGAAATTTTCATTGTTTTGATAAATTCTGTTGGTAAAGTAATGTCAGTTGCTATACAAAGATGAGTTGCAGGACTTAGAATCTGTAAAAGATCTTCAATCAGTTTGTTGTTTCTGTATGGAGTTTCAATGAATAATTGCGATTGATTCTTATCATAAGATAATTTTTCAAAATGACGAATTGCTGATTTTTTTTCGTCTTTATCAATAGGCAAATATCCATTAAAAGTAAAACTTTGACCGTTCATTCCAGAAGCCATCATCGCTAATAGGATAGAAGAAGGACCAACTAAAGGCACAACTTGAATTCCTTTTTCGTGAGCCAATTTTACGATCACCGCGCCTGGATCTGCCACGCCCGGACAGCCAGCTTCGCTCATCAATCCCATATTTTTCCCTTCTAATAAAGGTTTGATAAAGTCTAAATGTTCGCTCGGTTCAGTACGTTTGTTAAGAGTAAAAAGCACCAATTCGGATTGTTTTTTCTCTGGATATACCGCTTTTATTGATTTTCGGGCAGTCTTGTCGTTTTCAACAATATAATGGTCAATAACTTCTATAGTTCTTCTTACGGTTTGAGGTAAAACATCCATCGGATCGCTTTCGCCCATTGTAGTAGGAATTAAATATAATTTTCCGAGAAGTTTCATGCGTAAGTATTTAAAATTAAAAAATTCAATCATCTCATCTACTGAAATAATTGAATTAAATTATGCGTGTTTTTTGATTAGTTTCTCTGCAATCAAATCGGTCACTTCATCAAGCATTTGATATACATTATTGAATCCATTTGATGCTCCGAAGTATGGATCTGGAACGTCGACATTTTCGTCGGGGAATAATTCATTTAAAATCAAATGAATTTTTTGTTTATGTTCAGGAGTTTGAGCGAGATGATTTACATCGTTAAAATTAGAATTATCCATTACGTAGATGTAATCAAATTCGTCAAAATCAGCTACTTTAATTTGTCTGCCCTTTTGCTCACTAATATTAATCCCATTTTTTCGGGCAACTTCAATCGAACGTTTATCGGGACAATGACCAACATGCCAAGAACCTGTTCCTGCAGAATCAACAAAAAATTTGTCTTTAGGTAATTTAGAAGCTAAAATTCCTTCTGCTAAAGGAGATCTACAGATATTCCCTAAGCAAACCATTAAGATTTTTACAGGCATGAGATGTATTAAAGCGTTAGTTTTTTATTAATATCTTCAACAAACTTTTTAAATTGTTTGTCTGTAGAAACTAAATTGTCAACGGTTTTACAAGCGTGAAGAACAGTTGCGTGATCACGATCTCCAATTTGCGAACCAATATTAGCTAAAGAGGCTTTAGTGAATTTTTTTGCAAAAAACATGGCCAATTGTCTTGCTTGAACAACGTGCCTCTTTCTAGTTTTAGATTGAAGAGTTTCAATATCTAACTGGAAATAATCTGAAACAATTTTTTGGATATAATCGATTGAGATTTCTCTCTTTACATTTTTAACAAATTTCTCTACAACACTTTTTGCTAACTCGATTGTAACCTCTTTTTTATTGAAAGAAGATTGTGCAATTAAAGAAATAATAGCACCTTCAAGTTCTCTAACGTTTGTTTTGATGTTACGAGCTACATATTCTAAGATATCTTCTGGCATTTCTACACCATCACGATATAAAATATTTTTTAAGATCGAGATACGAGTTTCGTAATCAGGCTGATGCAATTCTGCAGACAATCCCCATTTGAAACGAGATAATAATCTTTGTTCGATATCCTGCATGTCTACAGGAGCTTTATCTGAAGTTAAGATTACTTGCTTTCCGTTTTGATGTAAGTAGTTGAAAATATGGAAAAACACGTCTTGCGTTCCTGATTTTCCAGATAAAAACTGAACATCGTCAATAATTAAAACATCGATCAATTGATAAAAGTGAATAAAATCATTACGATTATTCTTTTTTACCGAATCAATATATTGTTGTGTAAAAATCTCAGCAGAAATATATAAAACGGTCTTTTCCGGATACTTATCTTTTACTTCTACGCCTATAGCATGCGCTAAGTGTGTTTTTCCTAAACCAACTCCACCAAAAATCAATAATGGATTAAATGAAGTTCCTCCAGGTTTGTTGGCAACAGCCATACCCGCAGAACGAGCCAAACGGTTAGAATCTCCTTCTAAGAAATTATCAAAACTGTAATTTGGATTTAGCTGAGATTCAATTTTTAAATTTCTGATTCCAGGAATTACAAACGGATTTTTTAATTCAGGATTTAGATTTTTAAAAGGAGCGTCAACTTCTTGAGGTTTCATTGGAACTCTATTAGAACTTGGCAGCTGCTCGGTAAACGGCTGTTTATTTCCATAAGTGTTCTCCATTTTAATTTTATAGAGTAACTTTGCGTTTTTTCCCAGTTCTTTGGTAAGTGCAACTTTTAACAATTTTACGTAATGCTCTTCGAGCCATTCGTAGAAAAATTTACTTGGAACTTGAATGTATAATGCATTATCGGTTAGCTCAACTGATTTGATTGGTTCAAACCAAGTTTTATATGCTTGGTCTTGAATATTATCCTTTATAAAGGACAAACAGTTTTCCCATACCGATTGAGCAGTTTTAGTCATAGATTCAGATAAATTTTTTATTATTGTTATAAAGATTCTCTTAATAAATTAAGAGCAATTTTATTCCGTATTTCGGGATAACAAATATGTGAACAAATTTCTGTAAAAAAAAATATTTTGGTATCTAATTTTATAAAAAAAAGTTGTAATGAGGCTTTTTAAATTTAAATTTTTTTAATATTTTATCAATGAAAAATCATCAGACTCAAGTAAGAGTTCGTTACTCAGAAACCGACCAAATGGGAGTTGTTTATCACGGAAATTATGTTCCTTATTTTGAAATAGGACGCGTGGAATGGCTTAGAAATAAAGGGGTTTCGTATAAAAGCATGGAAGAAAGCGGAATTGGACTACCAATTGTGAACATGAATATAAATTACAAAAAGTCGGCGAGATATGACGAACTTTTGACGATTCATACCACTTTCAAAAGTCATTCTTCTGTTAAGATTGAATTCGACTGCGCAATCTATAATGAGGCAAATGAGTTATTAACAACTGCGACGTTTATTTTAGTATTTGTTGCGTTAAAAACGGGTCGTCCGACGGCTCCTCCATATTATATTTTGGAAATATTTAAATCGCTTGAATAATTGTTAAAATGGATAGGGATTTGATGTTAATTTATATTAATTTAATATCAATTTCGAACATTAAATCAAAAATGCTGAACACCGTTTCGGCATTTTTTTTTCGTGTTTTAATTAGAATTTTACCAATTGGCAGGCCTGAAATTTCATCGATTTCCATTTCTTGAGAAGTAATTTCTAATTTTTTCTCTTTAATAACCCGCATTACTTTATTCATGTTTTTGTAATCAAAAGAGATTAAATAGGCAACATCTATTGTCTTTTCAACAATTTCGCAAACTTCTAATGTCATTTGAGCTGTTGTTCGATATGTTGAAATCAAACCGCCAACGCCCAACTTTACTCCTCCAAAAATTCGAACAACTACAACTAGAACGTTCGTTACTCCAAAAGATTGTATTTGACCATAAATTGGTGCTCCTGCCGTATTGCTTGGTTCGCCATCATCGTTGGCACGGTAGGAGGTTTTGTTGCCAATTCCTATTTGATAAGCATAGCAGTAATGGACTGCATGCGGATGCAGTTTTTTTAGGTCTTCTATTATAGGTTTTACTTCGTCTTCGTGTTCTATCGGAAATGCATAACCAAAGAATTTACTGCCTTTTTCTTTAAACAGTATTTCTTCAGAATTACAAGCAATAGTTTGATAAGTATCGTTAATTTCCAATTTTAAAGTTTTAATTTTTTTAGCCACAGATTAAAAGAATTAAAAAGGATTCTTCTTGTTGCTTTTACAAAAAAATCTGTGAAAATCCTTTTAATCTGTGGCTTATATTTTATGAGAAAAAGAATGCTTTATAGAAAACCTTTACTAAGTAAATCCACAACATCTTCTTTTCCGACTTGCAGATTCCAGACTTTTATTCCTAAGGCAGCTGCACTGTCTGTATTTTCTTTTTTATCGTCAATAAATAAAGTGTTTTCTGCGACTAAATTATTTTGATTGAGGACAAACTGGTAAATTTTAGGATCAGGCTTTCTCATTCCTATGTCAAAAGAAAAATAAACTTTTTCAAAACATTTGTAGAAATCTTCATAAAAAGAAACGCCACTTTTTTCTTCAAATGTATTAATGTGAATAGAATCGGTATTGCTTAATAAAAATAAGCGGTATTTTGTTGATAATTCTTGAAGAAACTTTAAACGATAAAAAGGAAAATCAGCCAAAATAGCATTCCAGGCTTTTAAGATTTCTTCTTCTGAAGCATTTGGCAACTGTCTTTTGAAACCGCCAATAAAATCTTCTGGAGAAATAGATCCAGTTTCAAAAGAAAGATTTAATTGATCAAATTCATTATTCCATTCTGTCATTCCTAGTTTTTGCAAACCAGAAATTGTGGCAGGTTTATCCAAATTGATAAAAATATCGCCAAAGTCAAAAATTATAGCGTCAATCATAATTTCTAATTTCTATTAATTCATCACTTAAAATAGTGGTTTTTAAGCTGTTTTTTCTTGATATAATCGGAGCTTTTGTTCCAGATTGAAAACTTATTTTTCCATTAAAAATCCGAGCTTCATCCCAAAGATTTTCATCTATAAAAGATTGAAGTGTTTGTCTGCCGCCCTCAATGATTATCGATTGTATTTGATTTTTATATAAAACATCCAAAATTTGCGGAAGAATGTTTTTGCTAAAATCAATAATTTCAAAAGATGTGTTCTCAGTAGACGATTTTAAATCTTCATTAGAAAAAACAATAGTTTTAACGGAGTCATCAAAAATGAAACTGTTTTTATCAATTCGATTATTTCGGTCTATAATTATTCGCACAGGATTATTTCCATTCCAATCTCTTGCATTCAATTTCGGATTGTCGTCTGCAACGGTTTGCGTGCCAACCAAAATGGCTTGTTCTTCCGTTCTCCATTTATGAACTAGTTGTCTAGAATATGGATTGGTTATCCAAATAGGTTTTCTGTCTTGGCCTAAATCTTTTTCGGGAGATAAAAAACCGTCTTGGCTTTCTGCCCATTTCAAAATGATGTAAGGTCTCTTTTTTTGATGAAAAGTAAAGAAACGCTTGTTCAATTCATTACATTCTTTTTCTAAAACTCCAACTGTAACATTTGCACCAGCTTCAATTAGTTTTAAAATTCCTTTTCCTGCTACTTTTTCATTAGGATCGACAGTTCCAACAACTACATTCGGTATTTCATTTGCAATAATCAAATCACAGCATGGAGGTGTTTTTCCAAAATGACTGCATGGTTCTAGACTTACATATATAGTCGCTTTTTTTAGTAATGATTTGTCTTTTACAGATCGAATAGCATTGACTTCTGCGTGAGGTTCTCCAGCTTTTTTATGCCAGCCTTCACCAATAATCTTTCCTTCGTAAACAATCACGCTTCCAACCATTGGATTTGGGTACGTTGTTCCAAGTCCATTTTGTGCTAGTTCGATACAGCGTTTTATGTATTTTTCATGTATATTCACAGTGCAAAAGTAATTATTTTTGAAGTTTTTGTCTAATGTTTGAGATTAAGTTGTGAAACAATCTAAATAGTTATGATACTATCGAAAAAGTATTTTTATTTTTGTAAAGATAAAGATGGAAAAGAAAAAATGAAAAACTGGATTATCAGAAAAATTAAAAAAGAAGACAATCAAGCTGTAGCGAGTTTAATACGATCGGTTTTTGATGAAATGGAAATACCTAAAGTTGGAACAGCTTACGAAGATCCTTATTTGGATTTTATGTTTGAAGAGTACAGTAAGCCGAATTCGGCCTATTTTGTTGTTGAAAAAGATGGTGAAATCGTAGGTTGCGCAGGTGTTGGACCTTTAGAAAATGGAGATACTGAAATCTGTGAATTGCAAAAAATGTATTTTTTACCCAAAACAAGAGGTCTTGGAATTGGAACCAAAATGATGGAAAAATGTTTGGATCAAGGAAAAGAATTTGGTTTTGAAAAATGTTATATAGAAACGATGCCTTTTATGCACGCTGCTCAAAAGCTGTATAAAAAATCGGGTTTTGAATATTTAGACGCCCCACTAGGATCAACTGGGCATAGTTCTTGTCCCGTATGGATGTTGAAAGTTTTATAGTTAAAGTTTGTAACAAATCTTAACGAGGAAGACTTATCGAAAGATTAAATCAGTTTTTTTGCTGATGAAATAATATTCAAAAAATTAAAATGAAAATCAAACAATACCGCACTCAATTTATTAAAGAATTATCGCCTTTTTACGATGCGTACGAAGCGGAAAGTTTTTTTTATTTGATTTTAGAAGATAGACATAAACTTCGCCAAATTGATTTAGCGTTAAATCACGAATTGGTTTTTGAGGAAAATGATTTCGTCATGTGGGATGAGATTGTAAGTCATCTCAAAAATGAAGTTCCCATTCAATATTTATTAGGAAAAACAAATTTTTATGGTTTGGATTTCGAAGTAAATGAAGATGTTTTAATCCCGAGACCAGAAACAGAAGAATTGGTAGAATGGATTATTAATGAGAATGCAGGTCCAGAAAAATCTAAGAAAATAAAAATTTTGGATATCGGAACTGGAAGCGGCTGCATCGCAATTTCTTTAGCAAAAAACCTTCCAAATGCTGAGGTTGTGGCGATCGATGTTTCTAAAAAAGCGCTAGAAACGGCTAAAAGAAATGCTGTCCGAAATAACGTTGATGTAACTTTCGTGCTGCAGGATATTCTGAAAGAAGAAGAATTAAGATGCCAGTTTGATATTATTGTTTCTAATCCGCCGTATGTCCGTAATTTAGAAAAAGCAGAAATCAAGAAAAATGTTTTGGATTACGAACCGCATTTAGCGCTTTTTGTTGAAGATAATGATGCTTTAATCTTTTATAGAAAAATTGCTTCACTGGCAAAAAAATCGCTTTTAGGAAAAGGAAAATTATATTTTGAAATCAATCAATATTTAGGGAAAGAAATGATTGAATTGCTTGAAAATATAGATTTTAAAAATATTGAATTACGAAAAGACATTTACGATAACGACCGAATGCTTAAAGGGAATATTTAAAGTTTTCAGTCTCAGTTTTCAGACACAGAAATAACTGAAAACTAAAAAATTATTCATATCGAAGTGCTTCAATCGGATCTAATTTAGAAGCTTTAATTGCTGGATATAAACCAGAAACCAAAGCAACACAAAAACTTGTTGCAAAAGCGGCAAAAATTGCCATCCACGGAATTACAAATGAAAAACTCATCGCAGTGGCAATGGCAAAACCAAGAAGTATTCCGAGAATTATTCCGACCAAACCTCCAATTTGTCCAATTAATAAAGTTTCGATAAAAAACTGAAAAGCAACAGTTGTTCTTTTTGCGCCTAATGCTTTTCGAACACCAATCTCACGAGTTCGTTCTGTAACCGAAACAATCATAATGTTCATCAAAGCGATTGAAGATCCAAGAATGGTAATAATGCTGATAATCCAAGATGCCCAGCCTAAATATTTTGTAATTCCTAAAATACGGTTAATTAAATCATCGCTTCGGACAACTCCAAAATTATTGTCGCGAACAGGGCTTAATTTACGAACTCTTCGCATTGTACTTGTCGCGTTGTCAATGGCTTGGTCTAGGACTTCTTTTTTAGAAACCATAACACTTATAGTGTAGTTGATATTTGGCGCTGTAAATAAAGATCTTGCTACCTGAATCGGGATCAAGACACGTAAATCCTGACTATTTCCAAACGTTGAACCTTTTTCTTTTAGAACTCCAATTACTTTAAATCTTGCGCCTCGGATAGAAATTATTTTATCAATCGGATTAATGTCTTTCAAAAGTCCTTTTTCAAAATCTGAACCAACAATGCAAGAATAAGTATTGTTATCAATATCAAACTGGTTAAAACTTCTACCTAGACTAGTTTCCAATCCAGAATTGGTGATAAAATGCTCGTCAACACCTACAATTGTAATTTCAGGATCTGTTTTTTCTCCCAAATATTTTACTTCTGCTGTTGAAGTTGCCGTAAAAGACAAAGAAGTTTCTGTAAAAGGATATTTGTATTTGTTTTTGAAGGCAACAGCTTGAGGATAAGAAATAATCGGATTGATGACTTCTCTTTCGTTCCCGCCGCGGTTACGTACTTTATTTTCGTATTGATTAATGTTGAAAGTGTTGGCTCCCATTGAAGCAAAATCACTAGAAATGGTATTTTCTAAAGCAGACACCACAGTGAGAATTCCAACCAAAGCTGTAATACCTATTGCGATAATTAAAACGGTAAGAATGGTTCGCAGAATTTGCGTTTTGATAGAACCAAATGCAATTCGGATATTTTCTTTAAATAATTTTAGCATCATGACCAATTTGTCACGAAAATACGTTTTTTGTTACAAGTTTGTTTTCGAACTGCTATTATTTATTTTAAAAAGTAAGATATTTGCAGACTTAAATTAAGTCGAAAGTTGGTAAGTCATAAAGTCGAAAGTCTAAACGCCAGCATTCAAAAAATAGAAATAAATTAATTTTAAAGGTTTTTGAATTTTAAGTTTCAAAAGAAATCTAAAATCTAAAATCAACAATCTAAAATAAAGAAGATGGCTTCAAAACCAAGTATTCCAAAAGGAACCAGAGATTTTTCACCTGCTGAGGTGTCAAAACGTCAATATATTATTCAGACTATAAAAGCTAATTTCGAAAAGTTTGGTTTTCAGCCAATCGAAACGCCTTCGTTTGAAAATTCAGATACTTTGATGGGAAAATATGGAGAAGAAGGAGATCGTCTAATTTTTAAAATATTAAACTCTGGAAACTTTTTCTACAATAAAAGTAAAATTGAACTGCCAGAATCAATTGAAGAATTACAGCTAAATTCGGCTGAAAAAATTAGTTTAGAGCAAAGAATTGAATTGAATAAATTCACAGGAAAAATTTCTGAAAAAGCTTTGCGCTACGATTTGACAGTTCCTTTTGCGAGATACGTTGTTCAGCACCAAAGTGAAATAGAATTCCCTTTTAAAAGATATCAAATTCAACCGGTTTGGAGAGCAGATAATCCTCAGAAAGGCCGTTTTAGAGAGTTTTTTCAGTGTGATGCTGACGTTGTAGGTTCAAAATCGCTTTGGCAGGAAGTAGAACTGGTTCAGTTGTATGATACTGTTTTTACATCTCTAGGTTTAGAAGGCGTAACAATTAAAATTAATAATAGAAAAATATTATCTGGAATTGCAGAAGTAATCGGGGCTTCAGATAAATTGATCGATTTTACAGTTGCTCTTGATAAATTAGATAAAATTGGAGAAGACGGCGTAAAGAAAGAAATGATTGAAAAAGGAATTGCTGAAGAAGCATTGGTAAAAGTGCAACCACTGTTTAGCTTTAGCGGTACTTTTGCAGATAAAATAAGTCAGCTTTCAGAATTATTGTCTTCTTCTGAGGAAGGAATGAAAGGTGTTGAAGAATTGAAATTTATTTGTGACAATGTTGCAGATTTAGGTTTGTCAACAGCAACTTTAGATTTAGATGTGACTTTGGCACGTGGGTTAAATTACTATACGGGTGCCATTTTTGAAGTTGGAGCGCCAAAAACAGTTTCTATGGGTTCTATTGGCGGTGGCGGAAGATACGACGATTTGACGGGTATTTTTGGTTTGAAGAATATGAGTGGCGTCGGGATTTCTTTTGGTCTTGATAGAATCTATTTAGTTTTGGAAGAATTGCAATTATTTCCAGAAACAGTTGCAGCGACTTCAAAAGCAATATTTTTAAATTTTGGTGACAAAGAAGCTTTGTACGCTTCAAAAGCCATTCAGAAATTAAGACAGGAAAATATAAAAGTAGAATTGTATCCTGATAATGTAAAAGTAGGGAAACAGTTTCAATATGCAGATAAACGCTTGATTCCGTTTGCGGTAATTGTTGGAGATCAAGAAATAGCTTCAAATTCTTATGCACTTAAAAATTTAGTGACAGGAGAACAGGTTACAGTTGATTTTGACGGATTGAAAAAGGCTTTGTTAGCATAATTTGACATTAAAGTTTTTTGCCACAGATTAAACAGATTTAAAAGATTTTTTTTCACGCAGATTAGGCAGATTTTAGCAGATTTAATTAGATTTTTATATTAAACAATCTGCTAAAATCTGCCTAAATCTTTTTAAAATCTGCGTGAAATAAATTTTTTTAGTGATCAGCGAATAGATTTCAACTCATTAAAAAACTTGTAGGGGTTAACTATTTGAAGCAAAGGTTTTTGCTGTGAGTTGCCCAATTTTAAAGGAATTTCTTTTGAAATCTCTACATGAAATAGTTGCCAGAGAAGAAAAAAAACTTTTAATTTGCCGACCTTAAGTTACGGGCGTAGTTCAAGGGTAGAATAGCGGTCTCCAAAACCGTTGATGGGGGTTCGAATCCCTCCGCCCGTGCAATAAAATATTTTTTACTGTAAAGACCGCGAAGATTTTTATCAAAGAATACTTTAAAAAGACAAAGTTCGCAAAGCTACATTAATACAAAGCTTTGCGAACTTTGTCTTTTTTATAAAGCTTAAAAGCAAAAACTTTGCGATCTTTATGGTGATTTTTTTTTCGTTTTCAGTTTTTGTCATTAATATATTAAAGATGAAGAAAGCAAAAAAAAAGCTTCGTCTCTATAGGCGAAGCTTTTTTTAATATAAGGTAAATTTGAATTAATAATTATTTTGAGGCCTTAGCCAACCCTTAAATTCAATTTTGGTGGTAATAATTTTTGTTTTACGCTATCAAAGATAAAATAAACTATAACGTAATAGTCTTAAAATTATACTAAATTTTGAGAACTCGATTTCCTTTTTTAAAAGTCTCATAATTAATAAAGTGACAATTTGACATTTTACGAGATTTGGCAGTACTTTTGCAATCAAACAAAAAGAAATAAAAAATGAAGTTTAAAAATATTTTTAAAAATAAAAGTAATATGACTACGGAAAATACAGAATTCGATCAGGAATTAGACGATGTAACGTTAGAGAAAAATGCCAACGGAGAGCAGTTAATTGTTGAAGAATTAAGTGTTGAAGAGCAATTAGCTCAAGACTTGGCTAAAGAAAAAGATAAGTTTTTGAGATTATTTGCCGAATTTGAAAATTACAAAAAAAGAACTTCAAAAGAGCGTATCGATTTATTTAAGACAGCAAACCAAGAAGTTTTATTGGCTATGCTTCCAGTTTTAGATGATTTTGATAGAGCAGCTGTAGAGATCAACAAATCTGATGATGAGAATTTGAAAAAAGGTGTTGAATTAATTCATGAAAAATTAAAAAGCACTTTAGTTTCTAAAGGTTTAGAGCAAGTTGAAATTCAGGCAGGAGATGCTTTTAATGCTGATGTTGCAGAGGCAATTACCCAAATTCCAGCTCCGTCTGACAAATTAAAAGGGAAAATTGTTGATGTTATTGAAAAAGGATACAAATTAGGAGACAAAATTATTCGTTTCCCTAAAGTTGTTGTAGGAAACTAAAAATGCAATAGGAATTTCAAATGCATTTTTTGGATTTTGGAATTTTTAAGATTTGGAACTTAATCTAATTATGAAAAAAGATTTTTACGAAATACTAGGCATTTCAAAAAATGCTGACGCTGCCGAAATAAAAAAAGCATACAGAAAAAGTGCGCTTAAATATCATCCTGATAAAAACCCAGGCGACAAAGAGGCAGAAGAAAACTTTAAATTAGCGGCAGAAGCGTATGAAGTTTTGAGTGATCCGCAGAAAAAAGCAAAATACGATCAGTATGGTCATCAAGCATTTGATGGTTCTGGCGGATTTGGCGGTGGCCACGGTGGTATGAATATGGATGACATTTTCAGCCAGTTTGGTGATATTTTTGGTGGTGGATTTGGCGGTTTCGGAGGCGGAGGCGGAGGTCCTCGTCGTGCTAAAGGAAGCAATCTTAGAATTAAAGTGAAGTTGACTTTAGAAGAGATTGCAAATGGAGTTGAGAAAAAAGTAAAAGTAAAACGTAAAGTTCAGGCTAAAGGTGTAACGTATAAAACTTGTACGACTTGTAATGGTCAAGGTCAGGTAATGCGTGTTACTAATACCATTTTAGGAAGAATGCAATCTGCATCTACTTGTCCTACTTGTGGTGGTTCTGGTCAGATTTTAGATAAAAGACCTTCTGAGGCAGACGCACAAGGGATGGTTCAAGAAGACGAAACAGTATCAATCAAAATTCCTGCGGGAGTTGTTGACGGAATGCAGTTGAAAGTTTCTAACAAAGGTAATGATGCGCCAGGAAATAGTATTCCAGGTGACTTAATTGTTGCTATCGAAGAAATTGAACACGAATTCTTGAAACGTGAAGGTGAAAATGTTCACTTTGATTTGTATATCAGTTTCCCTGAAGCAGTTTTAGGAGCTTCAAAAGATATTGAAGCAATCAACGGAAAAGTTCGTATTAAACTGGAAGAAGGAATTCAGTCTGGAAAAATCTTAAGATTGAAAGGAAAAGGAATTCCAAGTTTAAACGGTTACGGAAGCGGTGATTTATTAGTTCACGTAAATGTTTGGACGCCAAAAACATTAAATAAAGAACAAAAACAATTCTTTGAAAATGCTTTAACAGATGAGCATTTTGCTCCAAGCCCAGAGAAATCAGAGAAATCATTTTTTGAAAAAGTAAAAGATATGTTTTCATAATCTGAACTTTTAGAAAAGATACCAATATATTAAGAACCCATTCTAGAGATTTAGAATGGGTTTTTTGCGTAATATAACGCAATTTCGCTTCGAATTATTTACTTTTACAGTCGCTGAGCCTTAATTGGCTAAGTGACGCAGTAAATCCTTAAAAATAACATGAGCAACTTACTTGAAGTACATAAGGTCGTAAAACAATACGGCGATTATGTAGCGCTTAACGAAGTTTCATTAAATGTGCCCAAAGGCAGTATATATGGACTTTTAGGTCCGAATGGAGCTGGAAAAACTTCCCTTATCAGAATCATAAACCAAATTACATTGCCAGATAGCGGTGAAATAATTTTAGATGGTGAAAGGCTACAACCTAAACACGTACAGACTATTGGTTATCTTCCAGAAGAAAGAGGTTTGTACAGTTCGATGAAAGTAGGCGAGCAATGTTTGTATCTGGCTCAAATGAAAGGACTTTCAAAAACTGAAGCCAAAAAACAATTGGATTATTGGTTTGATCGTTTAGGAATTCAAGGGTGGTGGAACAAAAAAATACAGGAACTTTCTAAAGGAATGGCACAAAAAATTCAGTTTGTGGTTTGCGTTCTTCACAAACCTAAATTGCTAATTTTAGATGAACCTTTTTCAGGATTTGATCCTGTAAATGCTAATATCATTAAAGATGAAATTTTAGCTTTGAAAGAACAAGGTTCAACTATTATTTTTTCTACGCACAGAATGGAAAGTGTAGAGGAACTGTGCGAAAACATTGCGTTGATTCATAAATCAAATAAACTGATAGAAGGGAAAGTTGCCGATGTAAAACGTCAATTTAGAACTAATAGTTTTGAAGTCGGAATTTTAACTAGCAACGTTGAAGGTCTGATGTATGACATTACACAGAAGTTTACTGTTTCGCCTGCCAATTTTAAATCACTCAATGATGATTTGAAATTGAATATTCAGATTGGGAATGCTACTCCAAATGAATTATTGAATGTTCTTACGCAACGCGGACAAGTAACGCATTTTGTTGAAAAAATTCCAAGTATAAACGATATTTTTATTCAGACAGTTACAGAAAATAAAGTTTAGATTTCAGTCTCGAATTCTCGGGATAGATTTTAGAGTGAAAACCTGAAATCTAAAATCTAAAGTCAACAATCTAAAATCTAAAATAAAGAAATGAGTATTATTTCATTAATTATAAAAAGAGAGTTTATTGCTAAAGTTCGCAATAAATCTTTTGTTGTCATGACTTTTTTGAGTCCGCTTTTGTTTGTTGCAATTGCAGTATTTATTGGGTATTTGAGTTCAATGAAAGCAGACACCAAAAGCATTGTGATTCATGACTCAACTGGACTTTTTGTTTCCGATTTTTTAAAGGAAAATAAAAACAGTTCTGAGTTTAAGTTTTATAATTTATCAGAATTCGATCTTAAAGCTCTAAAAGACAGTATTGCAACAGAGCGTTTTAGCGGTTTAATTGTTATTCCGAAAACAACAAATGTTAACGATTTAGAAGGGAAAGTTGAATTTATTTCTAACAACAGTCCAAGTATTTCTTTTATTGAAAATACGCAAGATGTCATTGCATCAAAAATTACTAAATTAAATCTGGAAGAAGCAAAACTAGATACTCTGGCGATCCAGAAAGCCCAATCAAAGGTTAATATTCATTTGGTAAAAGCTTCTGGAGAAGAAAGTCTAAAAGGGTTAAACGAAATTAAAATCGGAATTGGCGGTGCATTTGGTTACCTAATTATGATGTTTATTATCATCTACGGAAATATGGTAATGCGGAGCGTTATTGAAGAAAAAACAAACCGAATTATCGAGATTATTATTTCTTCGGTAAAACCATTTCAGTTAATGATTGGGAAAATTGTCGGAACTTCTTTGGCAGGAATTTTACAATTTATGATTTGGGCCATTATTGGTTTAGGATTAATGTTTGCTGCTTCGGCATTTTTTGGGGTTAATGTTGGTCCAACAGCTCGAATTTCGCCAGAATTAATGCAATCTGCTCAGCATGAACTTTCAGGATCTGCACAAATGTATATTGCTGAATTATGGAATCTGCCAATTGCCAGTATATTAATAGGTTTCGTGATTTATTTTATCGGAGGATATTTTCTGTACAGCTCATTTTATGCCGCAATTGGAGCAGCCGTTGACAATCAAACCGATTCTCAGCAATTTTTATTGCCAATCATAATGCCGCTTATTTTGAGTGTTTACATCGGATTTTTTACGGTTGTAAATAATCCTCACGGAAGTGTTGCAGTAATTTTTTCAATGATTCCGCTTACATCTCCAATTGTAATGCTAATGCGTATTCCGTTTGGAGTGCCTTGGTGGCAAATTGCAATTTCGGTATCATTATTGTTTGCTACCTTTTTCCTTGTAGTTTGGTTCGCAGCCAAAATTTACCGAGTAGGTATTTTAATGTACGGCAAAAAACCGACCTGGAAAGAATTGTATAAATGGTTAAAGTATTAAATTCCAATTCAAAAAGAATGGGAATAAATCCCAAATTCCAATGGTTGGGTTTTGGAATTTTTAAAATTGAAAATTACGAAGAATGAGTAGGATACTAATTATAGAAGACGAAGCAGCAATCAGAAGAGTTTTGGTAAAAATTTTATCAGAAGAAAATGATACCTATCAAGTTGATGAAGCCGAAGATGGTGTTGCTGGTCTTGAAAAAATAAAAAACAACGATTACGATTTGGTTTTGTGCGATATCAAAATGCCAAAAATGGACGGTGTTGAGGTTTTAGAAGAAGTAAAAAAGATAAAACCAGAAATTCCGATGGTTATGATTTCAGGTCATGGTGATATGGAAACTGCAATTCATACCATGCGTTTAGGAGCTTTTGATTATATTTCGAAACCGCCAGATTTGAATCGTTTATTGAATACCGTTCGTAATGCTTTAGATAAAAAACAATTAGTTGTTGAAAATAAAATTCTAAAGAAAAAAGTCAGCAAGAATTACGAAATGATCGGCGAAAGCGAATCTATCAATCACATTAAAGTAATGATTGATAAAGTGGCGCAAACCGAAGCTAGAGTTTTGATTACGGGACCAAACGGAACAGGAAAAGAATTAGTAGCACATCAGTTACATGAAAAAAGCGAACGTTCTAATTTTCCTTTAATTGAAGTAAACTGTGCAGCTATTCCGAGTGAATTGATTGAAAGTGAATTATTTGGACACGTAAAAGGTGCTTTTACATCTGCCGTTAAAGATCGTGCGGGAAAGTTTGAAGCAGCTGATAAAGGAACGATTTTCTTAGATGAAATTGGAGATATGAGCCTTTCGGCGCAAGCCAAAGTTTTACGTGCACTTCAAGAAAGCATGATTACCAGAGTAGGTGCCGATAAAGATATTAAAGTTGATGTTCGCGTAGTTGCAGCAACCAATAAAGATCTGAAAACAGAAATTGCAGAAGGTCGTTTCCGAGAAGATTTATACCATCGTCTGGCTGTTATTTTAATAAAAGTGCCACCTTTGAACGAAAGACGAGACGATATTCCAGCTTTGATTTCACATTTTGCTGAAAAAATCGCTTCAGAACAAGGAAATGTGGTGAAAATATTTTCGCCACAAGCCATAAAATTATTACAGGAATACGATTGGACAGGAAATATTCGTGAACTTCGAAATGTGGTTGAAAGATTAATCATTTTAGGAGGAAACGAAATCTCTGAAAATGATGTAAAAATGTTCGCAAGCAAGTAATGCTTCGCGCAATAGGCTTTAAGCTACAGGCTTTAGGCTTTTAAAATATGAATAATTTTTGCTTATAGCGTATAGCTTAAAGCTTAAAGCTAAAAAAAAATGAAACTAAAAAAAATAAACGAGAAGTTACAAGATGCCTTAATTGAAAATGGTCTAACAGAAGCAAATGCTTTACAGTTAGAAACTTTTTCAACTATAAAAAGTGGTGCAGATTGTATTGTTATTTCTCCAAAAGAATCGGGAAAAACAACAACGATTGTTTTAAATGTAATTCAGCAATTGGCTGGGCAGACTGAAGAATCTCCAAGAGCTTTGATCATCGTGGAGGATAAAGCTAAGGTTTTAGAAATGGTCGAACTTTTTGAGAAATATGGAAAATACACCAATTTAGAAGTGTACGGCGTTAATGAAAAAGGAGATATGGATTATGATAAAAACTACATTTCTACAGGAATTGATGTTTTAATTGGAACTCCAACAAAACTAAACGATATGTTTAGTACGGCAGGCTACAATGTAAACCGATTAAAAATGCTAATTCTTGACGATGCTGATCCAATTTTGAGATTACGTCATGAAACAAAAATTATGCGTATTTCGGGCAGTATTGCAAAGACACAACGTATTATTTTTGCTGAAACGCTGACAGAACGCGTAGAAATTTTGGCAGATAAAATGTTAGTTGAACCTTTTTTGTTTGATATGGATGAAGAAGGAGAAGAGCTTGACGAAGAAGATGAAGATATTGAAGAAGAATAAAAAATAATATAGAGTCCCGGTTTTCAGTCTCAGTTATTGGAAAGCGGGATTTTTGATTTATAATATTAGAATAAATAAAGAAGATCATGGGATTAATGAAAGTGTTTTCAGGAAGCGAAATATTAGCTATCGCTTTACAAGAAAGATTAGAAGAAGCTGGAGTAGAAACAGTAAAAAAAGATAATATTCAGTCAGCTCGTTTGGGTGGTTTCGGTGGGACAGATTTGGCAGTTGAGGTTTTTATTCAAGAAACAGATTTCGCAAAAGCAAATCCAGTTATTGAAGAATTTCGAATGAGTCTTTAAAAGTTTTCAGTTTTCAGTCGCAGTTTTCAGCCATTGCTGAAGGTGCGACTGAAAACTGCGACTGAAAACTAAAAAAAATGCAATACAAAATGATAGTGCTCGACATGGATGATACCTTGTTGACAGACGACCATAGAATATCAGATTTAAATAAAAAAGTGATACTAGAAGCGCAGGCAAAAGGCGTTTATGTTGTTTTAGCTTCTGGAAGACCAACCACGGCAATGACCGCTTATGCGAAAGAACTTCAACTGGATCTAAACGATTCTTATATGATTTCGTTTAATGGAGCTATAATTAGTCGTGTAAAAGACGATTTGGTTTTGTTTGAACAGAAATTAACGGTTGAACAAATTCACGCTTTATACGATTACAGTGTTAAAAAAAATACACATATCATTACGTATTTGGATAATGAAATAATCAGCGAAACCGATTCTGAATATATTGAGATTGAAAAAGACATCACTAAAATGGTGCATCATAAAGTTTCTAGTTTCAAAGAGTATGTAGATCGTCCAGCCGTAAAATGTATTTTATTGCAAGATCCAGCCTATTTAAAAACAGTAGAAAAAGATTTAATAGAAGCAATGCCGCATCTAAGCGTTTCAACTTCTAAGCCTTTTTTCTTAGAAGTAGCACAATTAGGCATTGATAAAGCGGCAAGTTTGAAACTTTTGGCGGAAAAGCTGGGAATTCTTCAAAGCGAAATTATCGCTGTAGGAAATGCAGGAAATGATTTGACTATGATTGAATATGCAGGTTTAGGAGTTTGGGTTGATAATGTGACGCCTGAATTACGCGACAAAGCTGACTTAATTGTGGCTTCAAATAATAATGACGGAGTTGCGGAAGTAATTACACGTTATATTTTAAATTAAAAAAAAAATGAAAAATCCAATAGAAACAGATCGGTTGGTTTTAAGAGAGTTACAGCTTTCTGATGCAGAAGGTATGTTTGAGTTGGATTCTAACCCTAACGTTCATTTGTTTGTAGGCAACAGACCAGTAAAACAAATTGAAGAAAGTGTAGAGTATATTAAAATCGTTCAAAAACAATATGCGGCTTTTGGCATTGGTCGTTGGGCCGTTGTTTTGAAAGAAACAAACGAATTTATTGGTTGGTCTGGCATAAAATATATTACCGACGAAATCAATAATTACAAAAACTTTTACGAGTTAGGATATCGTTTTATTGAAAAATATTGGGGAAAAGGCTATGCTTCTGAAGCAGGAAAAGCTTTTGTTGATTATGCTTTTAACGAAATGAAAGTAGAAATGCTTTATGCTTATGCAGATGCAGGAAACGAAAATTCTAGAAAAATTCTGGAAAAATTAGGTTTCCATTTTGTGAATTCTTTTCAATATGATGAAGAATTAGAAGTTTGGTACGAACTTAAAAATCCAGACTTATTATAAAAAACGAATTCCAAATCTTTACATACTTAAAAGTCAGTAAAGATTTGGAATCAATTAAAGAAGTACTATTTCTAAAATATTATTTTTTAGCTACAGAAACAAAATATTTATTTCCATCACCCATTGTTAATTTTACACGCTCATCGCAAAGATCGATTGCAAAATTAGCACTTTCGTAACAGCTGCAAGTTGTGTTTTTGTCTTTAGACATTTCTGTTTTACAGTTGTTATTTTTAAAAGTTGTTAATTGTGGAGTATACAAACTAACCAAGTCAGTAGAAGCAGTTACTAAAGAAATAATACTTGCAGAATTATTATTTGTAATTCTATATACAATTCTGTCAGTATAATTTACTTCGTTAACAGTTACTTTACGAATATAAGTGTAAGCTGTAGATCCTTCACCTGGTTCTTTAACTTCAAACTTAAACCCTACTGCACGAATAGCAACATCAAATTGCTGTTGTGAATTAAAGCTAGCCCAAGTCGTCAATGTACTAATCGTAGGAAATGGATTTGCAGCTGGAGTATTAGTTTGCGCTTGCGAACTAAAAAGGGTTAAGAACATCAAGCAGATCGTGGGTAAAAATGCTTTCATAAAGCGTGGTATTTGTAATTTAATTTTGCCTACTCTCTTTGGTTTTCGGCTTTCCCATTTCATTTTGTAACACAAAACAACAACATAACGATTAGAATTCAAAATTGTTATGTTCGAATTATTATTAAATTAATTAAAGCTTGTTAAAATTCTTAAATGCGAATTTATTTTACCAAAGAAATATAACAAGAGTAAATGTAAGAAATTTTCAATTTAAAAAAATAAAAATTGTATTTAATCGGTAAAAATTGCATTTAATCGATTATTTTGTCATTTTATTCTTATTGAAATGTTAAAAAACAGCTTAAGGGATGTAGTTTTAATGCACAATTCGAAGCAAAAAAATATGTTTTTAATATTTTTAAAATTTACATTAACGCAAAATATTGATTCGAAGTAAATTAATCGCTTTCTTTTGATGAATATTGTTTGTAAATTTGCAGCCTTAAATTTTTTGACAACGATTTCATTAATTTAAGACAGATTATGGAAAATAGAAAGAAAGTTGCCTTTTATACACTGGGTTGTAAACTGAATTTTTCAGAGACTTCTACAATTGCCAGAAATTTTAATGACGAAGGTTTTGACCGCGTCGATTTTGAAGAAATGGCAGATATTTATGTCATTAATACTTGCTCTGTAACAGAAAATGCAGATAAGCAGTTTAAGCAAGTGGTAAAGAAAGCAATGAAGCTGAATGATAAAGCTTTTGTTGCTGCTGTTGGCTGTTATGCACAATTAAAACCAGAAGAATTAGCTGCTGTTGATGGTGTCGATTTGGTTTTAGGAGCGACAGAAAAATTTAAAATCACGGACTATATCCATGATTTAAGCAAAAACGATATGGGTGAAGTACACTCATGTGAAATTGCCGAAGCCGATTTTTATGTTGGAAGTTACTCAATTGGAGATCGTACTAGAGCATTTTTAAAGGTACAAGACGGCTGTGATTATAAATGTACATATTGTACAATTCCGTTGGCAAGAGGAATTTCTAGAAGTGATGCTTTAGAAAATGTTTTGAAGAATGCCAAAGAAATTTCAGCTCAAAATATCCGTGAAATTGTTTTAACCGGTGTAAATATTGGTGATTACGGAAAAGGCGAATTCGGAAATAAAAAACACGAACATACTTTTCTAGATTTAGTTCAGGCTTTAGATAAAGTAGAAGGAATTGAGCGTTTGAGAATTTCGTCTATCGAACCGAATTTATTGAAAAATGAGACAATCGAATTTGTTTCTAAAAGCAGAACTTTTGTACCGCACTTTCATATTCCGTTACAATCGGGAAGCAATGATATTTTGAAATTGATGAAACGCCGTTATTTACGTGAAGTTTATATTGATCGTGTAAATAAAATTCGCGAAGTAATGCCGCACGCTTGTATTGGTGTTGACGTTATTGTTGGTTTTCCAGGAGAAACAGACGAGCACTTTTTAGAAACCTATCATTTTTTAAATGATTTAGATATTTCGTATTTACATGTATTCACGTATTCAGAAAGAGATAATACAGAAGCAGCAGATATGGAAGGCGTTGTTCCTTCAAATGTACGAGCAAAACGCAGCAAAATGCTTCGCGGTTTGTCAGTTAAAAAACGTCGTGCTTTTTACGAAAGTCAATTAGGCACAAACAGAACGGTTCTTTTTGAAAGTGAAAATAAAGAAGGATACATTCACGGATTTACGGAAAATTATGTAAAAGTAAAAACACCTTGGAATCCAGAATTGGTAAATACTTTACAAGAAATCAACCTTACAAAAATCGACGAAGATGGAAGTGTTCGTTTGGAGTTTTTGAATAAATTGGCGGAAGTTTAAACGTAAGGTTTGTCATTCCGAGGGACGAGGAATCACACTCGAAACTCTACAAAGAATGGCAATAATAGCATACGGAATTACTAGTGTGATTCCTCGTTCCTCGGAATGACAAAAAACAGAAAAGCCCTTTAATTAAAGGGCTTTTTTCATAATTATTTCTTCTGATTCTCAGAAACTAGCAATTTCAGAGAATTAATATAATCTGTATCAAATTCAATAACTCGAATTTTTTCTGGATTAAAACCTAATTCTCCTCCAAATTTACCTCTCGTTTCTAAGAAATCAATCAAAAGTTCTTCTTCAGTAAGAGAAATTAATTTCCCTAGATAAACTGCTTTGGAAGACTTTTTTGCAAGCTGAAAAATTCCGTATTTTCTATCAAGAAAATTTACAATCGAATTCAAATCTTGAATTGGAATAATATCTTCTGTGTTGATATTTATGCCTTTTAAGCGAATGACTTTTTCTGTAAAAATGTGTTCTTCGTCTCGGTGAATTGCTTCAATGTTTTTATTTCTCAAAATAACAAAACCATCTAAAATAAAATCTACAGGATTATTTCGAAGTAAAATCCATTCATCAGAATAATCAATTAAAAATCCGCTGAAGATTTCTTTTTTATCCTGAAATTCTATTTCGACTAATTGTCTTAAATATTGTTCCATCATGTTTTTTTAAATTCCAATAATTAAATTCCAAATTCAAATTATACTTCGGGTCTACATTTTTTTTAAATCCAATACTAGAATTCCAAATTCCAATCTCAAAGCAATTGGAATTTGGAATTTCAAAAATTGGAATTTATTCTTTATGGGTTAGTTGACCAAATACTGCTGTTTTTAATAAACACTCTTCGGTTTAGTTTTAACTGTGCAATAATCAAATCTGCCATATCTTCAGACTGCATTACTTTTTCTGGATTTCCGTCAGTCAAGTTTAAGTCTTTTGCCATGTCAGTTGCTACTGTGCTTGGCGTTAGAGCTGTAACACGAATATTGTGTTTTCTCATTTCCTGCATCAAAGAATCGGTTAAACCTAAAACAGCAAATTTAGAAGCACTGTAAGCACTTGTCAAAGCGTTTCCGTTTAATCCGGCAGTCGAAGAAATATTGATAATATCTCCAGTTTGTCTTTCGATCATATTTGGAATAATCGCACGAGTGGTGAAATACGTTCCCATTAAATTTACCTGAATAATTCGTTCCCAAGCTTCTGGTTCTAATTCTAAGAATTTTCCAAAGGAAGCAATTCCAGCACTATTGATCAAAATATCGATATGTTTAAATTCGGCTAAAGCTTTTTTTACAGCAGCATTTATAGAATTAATATCCGAAACATCGGCAGCTAAAGCTAACGTTTTGACGCCAAGTTGTGCAGTTTCTGAAGCTAATTGATCAATATCGTTTTGAGTTCTTGAAACTAAAATAAGGTTTACGCCTTCTTTTGCTAAAGCAATTGCTACAGCTTTTCCAATTCCTTTTCCAGCACCTGTAATTAGTGCGTTTTTATTTTTTAAGTCGGTCATGATTGTAATTTTAGAAATGCAGAAAGCATCATTTTAAGTCTTACAAAAATAAGCTTTTGCAAACTAAAATGATGCTTTAAAATATATTCTTAATCTAAGTTTAACAACTTTTTTTATTCTTTCAGAACCATGTCAATACACATGACAGCTCCTAAAATCAATTGTCTCAACGGACTTTCAGCTGCAACTGTATCTTCAATTTGAAGAACATAATTGTCGGCACTCGTAAAAAACTCTTTTCCTAATCCAGCCCATTTTTTACTTACCTGAGCCAATTGTTTGTTTTCATGAGAAAATTTGAAATCCCAGCCAGTCCATTTTCCTTGTAAAGTTGCAACAGGTCTTTCATTTTTATCCAAAATATCAAACTTTCCTCCAATAGAAAAGAATTTTTGTTTGAAAGTTCCAATCAAACGATCTTTTTCGTCTAAAACTTCAACTGTCGATCTAAAGATGGCAACACCTCTTCTCACAGTAATTAACTTTTCGCCAGCAGCAGTTGTAATTTCAATATTAAACGGAGTTGCTCTTTTGTAATCGGTAAAACGAAGTATTTTAGTGAAAAAACCAAGATTGTTTTCTCGGCAGTTCATAATGATTTGATTGGTTTCTGGATTGTAAATGTCGTAATTGTTTGCAGCTTTAAACATTCCAACATGTTCTTTTACTAAAAATAGATTTTGGCTTAAAATGGGATTCATACGAGTATAAAAAATTAATGTTTTAAAAAGCCCAAATGTAATAAAATTTTTATTAATTGTACTGCTTTGAAGTTTCAACTAAACGAATAAACTCCGCTTTATAACCTTCGCCATCGTTTGAATTTCCTTGCTTTGCTAATTTTACAATTGCCTCAGAAGATTTGTCGGCAATTAATTTTGAATCTCTCAATTTCAATCCGAACCAAGCTACGGCAGAACTAAATTTCATGTCATCGCTAGATTTGTTTATTGCAATAGATTTATTCTCAATTGTTTGAACCATTTCAATGCTTTTTTCGCCGTCAGGTTTTTTGTAACGGAATTTAATTGTTGCCAATTCGTTGGTGTAATTATTAGAATTGGTTTCTGTTTTAGTATATTTTAAATCATCTGGCTGTGCAATCAAATAATCGCTTTTTACACCAGTAGGGATAATTTCATACAAAGCCGTAACGGTATGATTGCTTCCTAATTCTCCCGCATCAATGGCATCATTCTTAAAATCTTCTGGACGCAATTTTCTATTTTCATAACCAATCAATCGATACGACTGAACTTGCTTCGGATTAAATTCGATCTGGATTTTTACATCTTTCGCGATAGCAAACATCGAACCTTTAAATTCTTTTCCTAAAAAACGATTGGCTTCCTGAATGTTGTCGATATAAGCATAATTTCCGTTTCCTTTATCGGCTAAGATTTCCATTTTGCTGTCTTTGTAATTTCCCATTCCGTAGCCTAAACAAGTCAAGAAAACGCCTGTTTTTCTTTTTTCTTCAATCAATTTTTCCATATCAGAATTAGAAGAACTTCCCACATTAAAATCGCCATCAGTCGCCAGAATTACACGATTGTTTCCGCCTTTAATAAAATTTTCTGTTGCAGTTTTATATGCTAATTCAATTCCTGCGCCTCCAGCTGTGCTTCCGCCAGATTGTAATTTATCTAATGCATCTATAATTGTTTTTTTCTCATCGCCAGAAGTTGGAGGTAAAACCATTCCAGCCGCGCCAGCATAAACTACAATTGCCACTTTGTCTTTTGATCTTAATTCATTTACTAAAATTTTTAATGATTGTTTCAATAAAGGCAGTTTGTTCATGTCGCTCATCGAACCCGAAACATCAATTAGAAAAACAAGATTAGAAGCAGGTAAATTTTCAGTTGGAATATTTTTTCCCTGTAAACCAATTTTTAAGATTTTATTATTTGAATTCCAAGGAGAATCGCTCACTTCTGTATTGATAGAAAATGGATGTTCATTTTTAGGCTGAGGATAAGTGTATTTGAAAAAATTAACCATTTCTTCTACACGAACCGCATCTTTTGGAACTTGCTGTCCGTTGTTTAAAAAACGTCTGATATTGGTATATGAAGCATTATCAACATCTATAGAAAAAGTAGAAAGCGGAGCCGTTTTTGGACTTTCGAAAGCATTTTCTACAAATGCATCATAATCTTCCTGAGTTGGTTGTGCTGGAATTGGAATAATATTTAATTTTTTGTCTAATTCCTTTTCTGAAAGATTTTTGTAAAGTTCATTTTTAGTCGAAATAACAACAACTCCATTTGAAGCTTTACTTCCATAGACTGAAGTCGCGTTTTTGTCTTTTAAAACAGAAACATTATCAATATCATTCGGATTAATTCTTGCTATTTGATTGGCTTTTGCCGGAACTCCATCAACAATATATATGGGTTCATTTTTTGGAGAAATTGATACAGATTCTCTAGGCATTTGAAAATTTTGACTTGGAGCAGCAACATACGCAATATTATTAGAAACCTGAATTCCGGCTGCTTTTCCTTGAAGTGCTTTTGAAGCCTCTCTTTTTTCTTTTCTTTTTTCGGCGCGTGCATAACTTCTGTCTTCATATTCCGAATTACTTCTTCCATAGCCTACTACTACAACTTCGTTTAAAGTTTGTTGAGAGGCACGCATTTTTATGTTAATGATATTAGAATCTTGTACATATTGTCTTTGCGAATCGTATCCGATAAAAGTAAAGACTAAAAGATCGCCTTTTTTAGCTTGAATGCTGTATTGTCCATCAAAATTAGTAGCAGCTGAAGTTTTTGCTGTCTGATTGAAAATATTTACACCTGGAAGCGGCTGTTTTGTTTCATCTGAAACGATTCCAGAAATAGTTCTTTCTTGCGCCATGCTTACGAAACATATAAGCATAGCAATAGCCGATGAAATAAGTTTTAGACTTTTCATGATAATAAGTTTTAAGATTAATGTTCGGATTTTGCTTTGTCAAAGCTGCAGACTTTGACAAAGCTTAGATTACTTTTTCGGAGCTGGTTTTCCGTTTTTTGTGGTAATAATTACAACTCCTTTTTTACCTTTTTCGCCATATTTTTCAGTCGCTTCAAGGTCTTGCAAAATAGTTATGGTTTTAATTTCCTGTTTATCCAAAGGCGCGTATGGACTCGTCGGTTTTTTTCCAAATAAATCATTTTCAGAATAATAAATGCCATCAATAATGTATAAAGGTTCATCTAAAATTACCAATGAATCTACATTTTCTGGACTAAAATTTGGCATTTCTTCTCGAAGCATTTTATCCTTTTTGGCATCGTCACTATGCGCCATTGCATTTCCGTTAAGAACTACCAAAGGAGTGCTTTTCTTTGCTTTTTGAGTGGGTGCTGCGGCATAAGCTACTTTTGCTGATTCTCTTTCTTTTGTTTCATAGTAGCGGCTTTCAAGAATAGAATCTTTTCTAGTAGCAATCTTATCTTCGGAAGCATAACTTTTAAGAGGGGCATTTGCAGAAACAATCGCGTCTGACATAGTTGCTGGTTCGGATATTGACTCAACAATTTCCATGTTTGGTGATATTTTTTCCTCAAAAGTTACTCTTTCTCTATTTTTAGTTTGATTTTCTAAAATTTTAACCGCTTCTTCATTGGAAACAATTCCAGAATCTGATGAAGGATTTGTATTTTTTTGATCTAAAACAGATTTTTGAGATTGCTCTTTTTCCTTTTCCTGAATTACTACTTTTGGAGATTCGGTTACGGCATCTTTTTCAGAGTGCAAAAATTGAAAACCTACAGAAATCAGTAAAAGAAGCGAAGCAGCAACGGCAATTTTCTTCCACAATGCGATTTTTTTCTTATCTTCTTTTTTGTCCAGTTTTTCTTCAACGCGCGACCAGACTTTTTCCATTCCGGGAAAGTCTTTAAACTCGGCATTTTGCGAAGCTTGTTTTATTTTATCGAATAATTTATCTTGATTGTCCATGACTATTTTGCTTTTTGATAATACAGTTTATTAACCAGTTCTTTCAGTTTGGTCTTAGCGGCATTCAATTGTGATTTTGAGGTACCTTCGGAGATCTTCAGCATTTCGGCTATTTCTTTATGTCCGTAACCTTCAATAACAAAAAGGTTAAAAACAGTTTTACAGCCGTCTGGAATGTGGTTTAATAAATTAAGTAAATCTTCTTCTTCTAACGTGTTTAGTTCGTCGACAGAAGGTTGCGAAAGCAACTTTACGTCGTCGAGATACATATTAAAATTGGTTGCTTTTCTAATCGTTGCCAAACAATGGTTTACAGTTATTCTTTTAGCCCAAGCTTCAAAAGCATAAGCTTCTTTTAACTGATCTAGTTTGGTGAAAATGGTAAAGAAAGCATCAGCCAAAGCTTCTTCAATTTCTTCTTCCTTTTTTAAATATCTTTTGCAAAGGCGGTACAACTTAGGTGCCATGTATTCGTACACCTCGCGCTGGGCGTCGCGGTGCATTTTTTTACAGTTTGCTATTTGAGTCTCGTTTATCACAATTGTTGTCTTTCTTATATAGAGAGATAAAAAGATAAAAAGGTTGGGATGGTTGTAATTTTTTTTTAAAGTTCAAAGTTACAAAGAAACAAAGTTACAAAGGTTTTGACTGGGAAGACGCACTGTATTTTGTCTAACGTTATGTAATTATCTGCAAACTTGTCATTCCGAGGGACGAGGAATCTTCGCAAGTAGCTCGACAAAGATTGACGAAGTTGGTTTTTCAGTTTTACAAAACAACACCATTTGTTTCAGCAATTTTTTTTAAGATTTCAAGATATTTAGTGTTGATTGCTGATTTTGATGTTTTAATAATTTCGGTGCCATCCGGAAGAATTGTTTTTGAAACATAGTCTTTTGGATTTAAAGCTCGATGATACTCAGATTGAAGTAATTCTTCAGCTTTTTTAAATTCATTAGTTTTAATGAAAATTTTAATCTTATAAATCGCTGTTGTAGTAATTTGAACAACTTCATTTTTTAAAATAAAATCCTTTAAATGATTAAGGTCAATGACTTTTTCAAAAATTGGAATTAAAGAATTAGTCAAATCATAATGTATTTCAATTTCTAAATCTTCTTTTTTTGTTTTTTGGGTTAGTTCGTACCAATAATCATTTCCATGAACAACAGATCCAATACGAAATCTGATTTGACAATCATAATCATGAATAAATTTTGGAATTTGACTTGAATTTTCTAAATAGATTTCAATATCAAAAAAGCCTATATTTATTGTAAATGACACATTGTCTTCTTGATTCTGTCTGCTTTTTTGAATGTTTATTACTTGTACTAAGTTGTTTATTTTCTTATTGAAATTATTTCCTTGTTTTTTAAATCCGCGTTTTTTGAAAAAAGGATTTATCAGATTTTTTAAAATTTCGTCAAATTCTAATTGAATATTTTTTTCCATTTTGAGAATTTTTTTGCTAAATTTATTTAATCGGCAATGTCAATTTATAAATCTTAGTTTCTAAAAGCTCAGTATCATTATCTTCACAAAGTAAAAATTCAATTTTATTGTTTTCTTTTTTGTAGAAAGTCAAACCTTCAAATTTATTGGTTGAGGTTATTTTTTGCGTAAAATCGATTTTCATGGTTTTAAGATCGATTCTGCCAATGAAACTTCCTAAGATTTCGCCATCGTCATAAGTCGATTTGGTGTCTTCTGCGGTAGAAAGAAAATAGATTTTATTGTCTACTAAAACGGCATCAGTGAAACTAGAACGAACGCCTTTTATTTTTGGCAATTTGTAATTAACAGAAATTAAAGCAAATTCTTCGTCTAGTTTTTTAGCATGAATGGTAAAAATGGTGTTTTTGTTAGAAACGCCATTTCCGCGATTAAACAAATACCAGTTTTCGCCATCGAAAATCGCGCCTTCCAGATTGAAATCTTCTGGTTTTATTTCTCCGAAACTTTGCATTAAAGCATATAAATCGACTAGATTGTTTTTCTTTGAAACGGCTTTGTTTTTAAGATCAAATTCTATCATTTTATTTCGGTTTTCGGTAGAACCCGAACCAAAAACATAAAGAGTGTCATTATGATGCGTCAACGATTCAAAATCTGGTTTTAAGTTTTTTGGAATATTTTGCGTCGGATTATCAATTAAAGCGTGTTGTTGCAATTGCTGATTTTGCATATTGTATTCGTATAAGAATCCGCTATTGTCGCCAATTACGTAAAGCGCATCGTTATTATAAAATAATCCTGATGCCGAACCGATTCCGATAATTTGAAATAATATTTCTAAGGTGAATTTTTCCATGAATTTTGTTTTGAAAGTCTATTATTAACGCGACTTTATCTTTTTAAATGTATTGTTTTTTTCTGCTTCTGAAGTTGTTTTTTCAAGAATATCAATTACTAATTTGCTTTTTAAGTTGATATTGTGCTGATAATTAATGTTTATTCCAGAATTATTTTTTTCTTCTAATTTATAAAAATCAAAATCCTTCTCTATTTTTTTATTATTTATTAAGATTTCGAAATTTTTATGACAGGAATGATCGACATCTGATATATATCTTATTATTTTTTTTCCATCAATGGTTGGAGGTCTATATTCAAATGGTTTAATCTCTTCTATGTCTATTAAAACTTTGTGCGAAAAGTAAAGATTCCAAAGATCATCTTTAAGAATCTCAATTTTAGAAAATTTCCAACAATAATTAATTTTAGTTAGAAAAGTTTTTCCATCTTCTTTGCAGAATACATAAACAGGTTCATTAGTTAAATAATCAATGCAAGTTTCTTTCGTACCGATTAAGGGTTCGTCATAAGTCATTATAGAACCTACGCAATAACTTTTATAAATACACATAGTATCTATTTTTTGGTTTTGAAGTTCTTTAATATAATCTGAAACTAACTCATCAATGCTAACTTTTTGATTTGTTTGTGCATTTCCAAGGCACATTATACTGATAAAAAATAAAAAGACAATTTTTTTCGTCATTATAAATTTTGAAATTTTAGAAAGTTCTTTTGAAAATAACTGCCTAGCCCTGATAGTCCCGAAGCTTCGGGAGAAATACATTGAAAAGAAATTGGATTTTTTCTTGACAGAACAAAGCGACTCCCGATGCATCGGGATAAACTCTTGTTATGGCTTTAGAAAAAAGCAATTTATTGAAAAGTATTGCAATGAATAGCAGGAATATGCTTCGTAAAATTACTATATTTATAATACAAAATTTGAAAATATGAAGTCAATAGATCCAAAAGATTTTAGAGTTGTAGATAAAATTAAATTAAAGAAGATTCCAACTCTTTTAAATATCGACGCTGACGATGATGAAAAGGAAGACAAGCTGGAGAAGGTAAAAGGGAAACTGAGCGATTTGCAGGATATCATGTATGCGCACAATAAATATTCGGTTTTGATTTGCCTGCAAGGAATGGATACTTCTGGAAAAGATAGTTTGGTTCGTGAAGTTTTTAAAGAATTTAATCCGCGTGGAGTAGTAGTACATAGTTTTAAAACGCCGAATTCAACCGAATTGGAACATGATTATTTGTGGCGTCATTATATTGCACTTCCGGAAAAAGGGAAATTTGCGATTTTTAATAGAACACATTATGAAAATGTTTTGGTAACGCGCGTGCATCCAGAATTTATTTTAGCAGAGAATTTACCAGGAATTAATTCCGTTGACGATATTAAGCCTAAATTTTGGGAAAAGAGAATTGATCAAATCAATAATTTCGAAAAACACATAGCCGAAAACGGAACTATAGTTATGAAGTTCTTTTTACATTTGAGTAAAGACGAGCAGAAAAGCCGTTTATTACGCCGTTTAGAAGAAGGAAAACACAATTGGAAGTTTTCGCCTGGAGATTTGAAAGAACGCGAACATTGGGATGAATATCAGCAATATTATGAAGAAGCGATTAATCAGACTTCTAAAGAACATGCGCCTTGGTATGTCATTCCAGCCGACGATAAAGATATGGCGCGTTATATTGTAGCGAAGATTATTTGGGAAGAAATGAAGCAATATACCGATATTCAGGTTCCGCCTTTAGACAAAGAAATTCTAGATAATTTTGATGTTTACAAAAAGACTTTGGAGAAAAGTTAAATTAGAAAATGTGTCAATTTGATAATTAGATAATTTTTATAAACGAATAAACCCGACAAATTTCTAAAATTTGTCGGGTTTATTTTTTTGTTTGTTATCAGAATTTTATAAAATAAAAAAACCGACAGACTATGCGATCTGTCGGTTTTTATCCAAAAACAAAATAATAAATTAAACCTATTTTTTATAGTTTAAAACCATAAGCAACACGCAATGCTACTTGGTTGGTTCTAAAATCGTGGTAATCTTCGTAACGTACACTCAAGTCGATATACTTGTTAGCATATCCAATTCCTGGAGCCCATAAAAAAGTAGTGTTGTTGTATCCGTTTGTTACGGCAAAACCAGCACCAACTTCTCCTAATACATAAAATTGATCTTTTAATACAAAGGCTTTAAAACCTGCTTTAGCCGGAATAAATCCTAAATCTTTAATGTCATTTCCTGCGGCATCTTTGTCGCCATTAAATAAATTAGTAAAACCTGTTGTCAAGGTTAATGATGTTTTTTTAGATAAATCATACTGTAAACGAACGTCTCCTCCAAGAGCCCAGTCGTAATCGCCATCGGTTGGTAAACCTCCATTTACGCCAAATCCTAATCTAAATCCCTGATCGTAATTTGTTGCTTCTGTTTCTTGAGCGAAAGTTGTGTTAGAGAATAAAAATGCAAAAGCAGCTAGGCAAATAATCTGTAATTTTTTCATGGCTTATATATTTGAGTTATTAATGTAAAAGTAAAACGGAGGTATTGGCATATTGTTATATAATTTTTAAAAATCTTTATATAATATTGAGTTCGTCTTATTTTTGTCTTAAAATTGGTATATAATTTTATTAATAGGATAGAATTCGAAGCTTCTAACTATCTTTGCCGACTAAAATTGATTACAAGTGAGTTTAAAGCAATACACCAAAGAGTTTTCGTATAATTTAAGACTGGCTTATCCTGTTATTCTAGGGATGGTGGGCCATACTTTAATTGGTATAGTCGATAACATTATGGTGGGAAAAATAGGAAGTACAGAACTGGCAGCAGTTTCGCTAGGAAATAGTATGATTTTTATCGCCATGTCACTTGGAATTGGTTTTTCAACAGCTATAACTCCAATTGTTGCAGAAGGAGATGCTGAGAAAAATGATACTAAAATTCGTTCTGCGTTTCATCATGGATTATTTCTGTGTACCATTTTAGGCCTGGTACTTTTTAGCGTGATTATGTGCGCAAAACCAATAATGGAATTATTGAAACAGCCAGAAGATGTTATTGTTTTGGCAAAACCGTATTTGGGTTGGGTTGCTTTTTCGCTTATTCCTCTGGTTATGTATCAAGGTTATAAGCAATTTGCAGACGGAATGTCATTAACCAAATATTCTATGTATGCAATGGTTATGGCAAATGTGCTGCACGTTGGAATAAACTATGTTTTAATTTACGGAATTTGGATTTTTCCAAAAATGGGAATTATCGGCGCTGCTTTAGGAACGGTAATTTCTAGAATATTTTTGGTAATGTTTATGCATATTATGCTTTCGCGAAGAGATGATTTGAAACGTTTTTTTAAGAATTTCAGTTTCAACGAAATCCAAAAATCAACTATTAAAAAGATTATAAGTATCGGATTTCCATCTGCAATGCAAATGCTGTTTGAAGTAGTTTTGTTTACAGCGTCGATTTGGCTTTGCGGTAATATCGGAAAAACAAGTCAAGCAGCAAATCAAATTGCGTTGAGTCTGGCATCGATGACTTTTATGTTTGCAATGGGATTAAGCGTAACTTCTATGATTCGAGTAAGCAATCAACGAGGTCTAATGGATTTTAAAAAACTGATTGTTGTAGCACGTTCTATTTTCTTGCTGGCGATTATTTTAGAAACAGTTTTTGCTATTTTCTTTATCGCTTTTCATGATTATCTTCCGTATATCTTTTTAAATATGGAAAATACAGGACAAATTCTAGATAATGAAGAAGTAATCAGTATTGCTTCAAAATTACTTTTAATTGCTGCCGTTTTTCAGATTTCAGACGGAATTCAAGTTGTTGTATTAGGCGCTTTACGCGGACTGCAGGATGTAAAAGTGCCAATGTATATTACTTTTGTAGCTTATTGGGTTATTGGTTTTCCTATTTCTTATTATTTAGGGGAACATACGGAATTGAAAGCGCAGGGAGTTTGGATTGGTCTATTGGCAGGTTTAACCGCGGCAGCTGTTTTTCTTTATATCCGCTTTCATTATTTAACTAAAAAATTAATTATTAATTCGGCTTCAAATAGCTAAATTTGAGGTCTTATAAACTAAAATAAACATGGAATTACCTAAATTTTTACTTGGAGATAATACTGATTTTCCAGACGATATTTTCATCATTCACCTTGATTACCCAAGATTTATCATTAATTTGAAAGATGATGAGGTTGAGTTTTTAGAAGAAGCAGAAGATCTTGACGAAGCTGAATTAAATGCTGAAATGGAAGGTTTAATCGAAAAAGCGAATGAATTTTATGATCGCGAAATAAACCGTTACGAAGAGTAATTGCGTTTTAATATTTGTGCTTTTTTTACGTTCTTAAAAATTTATTGATGAAGAATTTATCTTTTTTAAAACCTATTTTTAATTTTATAGCAATTGGCTTATTGATTACAACTTTAAGCCGAATCTTTTTGTTTTTTATTTTTAAAGAAAGGGTGGAGCAAACACCAGATTTCTGGTACATTTTTCCAATCGGCCTTCGAATGGATTTAATATTACTTTGTTATTTGTCGTTTCTTCCAGCGTTGCTTATTACTTTTTTACCAAATAAATGGATAAAATTCACCAATAAATTTTTAGTAATTTACAGTTTTATATTCCTGTTTTTAATTCTTTTTGTAGAATTAGCTTCTCCAGATTTCGTCAAACAGTACGATACTCGTCCAAATAAGATTTTTCTAGACTATCTTATTTATCCGCAAGAAGTTATAGGAATGCTTTTAAAAAGCTATTTGACTTCTATTATTGTTACATTCCTAATTTTAGGAGTTGTAGTTTACTTTGCCTTCAAAAAAGGAAAAAAACTTTTTTATACAGCTAGTTCAGATTATAAATTTAGATTGATGGTATTTCCATTACTAGCTTTTTTATTGTTTTTTGGAGCACGTTCTAGTTTAACTTCAAAACGTCCAATTAATGCCAGTAATGCTGTTTTTTCGACAGATCAATTAACTAATACACTTGGTTTAAATTCGTTTTATACGATTGCTTTTGCCGCTTATTCTATCAAAAACGAAGGAAACACAAAGATGTACGGTAAAATGGATGAGGCCGAAGCAATTGCTCGTGTAAAGAAATACATGATTGCAGGTCCAAATGACTTTACAGATGCTGAGATTCCGTTTCTGCATGTACAGCAGCCAGATTCTCTAAGACAAAAACCATATAATTTGGTCATTTTTTTGCAGGAAAGCTTAGGTGCTGAATATGTTGGTATTTTAGGAGGAAAACCATTAACTCCAGAATTTGATAAATTATCTAAAGAAGGAACTTTATTCACCAATTTATATTGCACAGGAACCAGAAGTGTTCGCGGGATAGAGGCAGTTGTAACTGGTTTTTTACCTTCACCGTCTGAAAGTGTAGTAAGATTAGGAAATTCTCAACAAGGATTTTTTACGCTTGCCGATGCTTTAAAACAAAAAGGTTACGATACTAGTTTTATCTATGGCGGAATGGCAAATTTTGATAACATGGCTTCATTTTTCAACGGAAACGGTTTTCAGGATATTGTCGATCAGACTGATTTTGAGTCAGATGGAAATAAGTATGCTTTCAAAGGAACTTGGGGATTTTCTGATGAAGATTTAGTAACGAAAGCCAATCAGTATTTTAAATCAAAAGGAGATAAACCATTTTTCTCTTTGATGTTCTCGACTTCCAATCATGAACCTTTTGAATATCCAGCGGGAAGAATAAAGCCTTATGATAAAAAACCTGCAACGGTAAATAACGCTATGAAATATGCCGATTTTTCTATTGGTAAATTCTTTGAATTGGCTAAAAAAGAAGCTTATTTTAAAAATACTATTTTCATCGTAATTGCAGACCATAATACAAGAACATACGGAAAGAATTTAGTGCCAATAAATAAATTTCACATTCCGGCATTTATTCTGGGACCTGGTGTTCCAAAAGGGGCAGTTTACGATAGATTAGCAAGTCAAATTGATATTCCGCCAACATTATTAAGTTATTTAGGACTTCCTTTTGAAACGCCAATGGTAGGAAGAAATTTGAATAAATTAGATCCTAAAGTGCAGGGAAGATCTATTATGCAGTTTAATGATATCAATGCTTTTAGAGTAGAAAACCAAGTGGTAATAATGCAACCGAATTTGAAACCATTGCAATTCGAAATTAAAAATGATACGACTTTAGTTCCCGTGAAATTAAACGAAGAGTTAGCAAAAGACGCTTTGGCACATGTAATTACGGCGGGAAATTTGTATAAAGAAAATAAATATAAACTGCGAAAGAAATAATTTCCCACCATATAAGTAATGTAAGTTCATTTAAACAGCATGAGCTAAAACTTAAATTTTCTTATATTACTTATATGGTTTAAAAAAAGTTACTGTTTTTTAAAGTACAGTTGTAATAAATCATGAGCAGCTGCAAAAGGTGAAATTTCATTGTTTTGCACTGCTTTTTTGTTTTCTTTCAGAAGAGAAATTATTTCCGGTTGATTATAGAAATTTTGTTTCAACTGCTCGTTTATGGTTTCCATCATCCAGAAATGATTTTGTTCGTTTCTTTTTTCTTGGAAGAAACCCGTTTCTTTTGTCAATTCAAAATAATCAGAAACGGTGCTCCATATTTCAGAAATACCTTCTTTGGTTATAGAGCTGCAAGTAGTAACTTTTGGTTGCCAGTTTGTGTTTTTTGGAGGAAATAAATGCAAAGCACGATTAAATTCCACTTTCGCCTGATTGGCTTTTTTGATATTATCGCCATCGGCTTTGTTGATTACAATTGCGTCTGCCATTTCCATAATACCGCGTTTAATGCCTTGAAGTTCATCGCCTGCACCAGAAATCTTTAAAAGTAAAAAGAAATCGACCATGCTATGAACGGCAGTTTCACTTTGCCCTACACCGACTGTTTCAATAATTATAGTATCAAATCCAGCAGCTTCGCAAAGAATAATCGTTTCTCTGGTTTTGCGTGCTACACCTCCTAGAGTTTCTCCAGAAGCACTTGGTCTGATAAAAGCATTTTCATCTTTAACTAATTCTTCCATTCGGGTTTTGTCGCCCAAAATACTTCCATTCGAAAGCGAACTGCTCGGATCAACTGCTAGAACAGCTACTTTTTTGCCCAATTCAGTCAGATGTTTTCCAAATGCTTCAATAAAAGTACTTTTTCCAACTCCAGGAACGCCAGTAATTCCAATACGAACTGATTTATTTGCGTGCGATAAACAGCCTTGAACAACTTCGTCTGCTTTTTGAAAATGATCAGAATTGGTGCTTTCAATTAAAGTGATGGCACGGCTCAAAGAAGTTCTGTTGCCGTCTAAAATGCCAGTAATTAATTCGTCAGAAGAAGGTTGCTGTCTGCGTTTGGTTTTAATTTGATTAATAGCCGAAATATTGGTGATTTCAGGTGGCGAAATTCCAGGTTTTTCAGAAAGGCTTCCAACTTGTTTATTGAAATTTGACAAAATGCACTTTTTAGAAATGTAAAAGTACAGAAAACAAAAACAGTTTCAAAAGTAGAATATAACCTTAGAAACTGTTTTTTGTTAAAATATCGATTTAATAAGTTCGAAAGTAAAACCTTAGCAGCTTAGAATCTCAGAACCTTAGAACCTAAAAAAAATTAATACCCCGCAGTAAACCTAACTTGGTGATGTTTTGGAGTTTCTACTTCATCAGCAATAACAACTGCCAAATCTTCTACAGATAAAATGCTTCTTTGTTCGTCATTAAAAACTGGATTTTCTAAGCCTAAACGATATTTTCCAGTTCTTCCTGTTTTAGTTCCAGCATGCATTTCGAATGCAGGACTAAAAAATGCCCAGTCTAAATCTTTTTCTTCTTTAATGATATTTAAATAATGTCTTGCCGCGTTTGCGCCAGGATAAATTTCTTTAGGAAAATCTGGAGTATCAACTGCTTGTAAATCTGGTGCGACAAATAAACTTCCAGCACCGCCAATAGTAATGAAACGTTTTACACCCGATTTTTTAACCGCTTTTTGAATAGCTTTAGAACCTGCTAAAAAGTCATCGTAAATATTTGGGTTAGTCCATCCTGGATTATAAGCGTTAATAATAGCATCATGACCTTTTAAAACTTCTGCCAAAGCGTCAACATTAAAAATATCTGCAGCAACCCAAGTTGCGTTTGCTGTGTCTTTTGGAGTTCTTGCAATAGCCGTAATTTCATGTTTTCTGTCTGCCAATTCGTTTAAAATTGCTGAGCCAACAAATCCTGTAGCTCCGATAAGTGCGATTTTCATAATATATAAATTTATTTAGTAATAAAAAATGTTACAGTTTTGGGTAAAAAAATAGTTTTAAAATTGGTTTGAAAAATCTTCTAAAGATATATTCTGCAATTGTGCACTAACTTTCTCGTTCATTTCACTGTACAAAGCTTCTAAATTCTGATTGATTTTCTTTCCAACAGGACAATCAGGATTCGGCTGATTTTTAGCAAAACCTAAACCAATGGTTTCAAAAGTCATTTCAAATATTTCTTTTAATGTTAATTCAGAAGAGTTTACGGCCAATTTTGTTCCGCCATTTTTTCCTTCTTTACTTTCTACGATATGATGTGCTTTTAGATTGGCAATTTCTTTTCTAACCAAAACTGGATTTACGTTCATGCTTCCTGCAATAAACTCCGATGACAAATAATCATTTGGAAATTTATTGAGCAAAGTAAGAATGTGAATCGTTATGGCAAATTTACCTGAAATCATACTGTAATAAAATATGTTACAAATTTATGCATTTTTGTAATACAAAATACTAATTTAACTTTTTTTTATTGATTAGTGATTAGACTTTAGTAATTAGTGATTAGTAAATAGTCTTTAGCTTTTAATACTTAGTAATCATTACTTTTGTCTAGTAATTAGTAAAAAGTATTGTCAGAACTTAGTTTAAATTCTTATAATCTCACCGCTAACACAACTTACTATTTACTATGGACTAATTACCAATCACTAATTAATGAACAACTTTATCTTAATATTTTTATTCCTTGCACTCGGTTTAGTTTTACAGCGAGTGAAGCAATTTCCTGTACATATCTATAAAACACTCAATAAAATTGTAATCTATTTTTGCCTTCCAGCAATTACTTTATATCATATTCCTAAAATAAAATGGAGCAGTGAATTATTGTTTCCAATAGGAGCGGGATGGATAACTTACATTTTAGCTTTTGTATTTTTTCATTTTTTAGGAAGAAGAAATGGCTGGTCGAATAAACTGATAGGATGTTTGATTTTAACAGCAGGATTAAGCAATAGTTCTTTTTTGGGTTATCCGATTATTGAAGCTTTATTTGGGAAAAAAGGTTTAGAAACAGCCGTTTTAGTCGATCAGCCAGGAACTTTTGTGGTGGTGTCTACGCTTGGCGTTTTTACAGCAGCTTTTTACTCGAAAGGAAGTCCGAACGCTTTAGAAATTTTCAAAAAAATAATTCTGTTTCCTCCATTTATCATGTTTGTATTGGCTTGTTCGATGAACATCTTTCAAGTAGATTTAAATGAAAATATTCAATCCTTATTATTGAAAATTGGAAGTTTGGTGACGCCTTTGGCTTTACTTTCTGTTGGATTGCAATTAACTTTCGATCGAAAAAGCCAGCATTGGAAGTTTTTAAGATTAGGGCTTTTCTTTAAATTAATTTTAGTTCCTTTTGTGATTTTTGTGCTATACGTTTTTATTTTCAATCAGCGTTCTGAAGTTATAAAAATCACTTTAATGGAAACTGCAATGGCGCCAATGATTACTGGTGCAATTTTGGCATCGACTTATGGTCTAAAGCCAAAATTAAGCAGTATGATGATTGGTTTTGGAATTCCAATTTCGTTTTTAACCCTTGCTGTTTGGTACTTTATCTTAAGTTTTATATAGTTTAAAATAGTAATTATATCGAGAAAGTAGAATTTTAACTTTTTTTTACATTTTCGATGTTTTCTAAATGCATTTTTTAATTAATTTTAGAGGAACTAAAAAATTAAATTATGTCAACATTACGATTAGGCGATATAGCTCCGGATTTTCATGCAGAAACCACGCAGGGACCAATCAATTTTCATGAATGGTTAGGAGATTCTTGGGGTGTTTTATTTTCGCATCCAGCAGATTTTACACCTGTTTGTACAACTGAATTGGGAACTGTAGCAAACTATGTTCCTGAATTTACAAAAAGAAATACTAAAGTTATAGCTTTGAGTGTAGACGGTTTAGATTCGCACAAGGAGTGGATTAAAGATATTAACGAAACTCAAAACACGGAGGTTAATTTTCCGATTATTGCAGATGAGGATAAAAAAGTTGCGAATCTTTACGATATGCTTCATCCAAATGCAAGTGACAAATTTACAGTGCGTTCTGTTTTTGTTATCGGACCAGATAAAAAAATCAAATTGACTTTGACGTATCCAGCTTCAACAGGAAGAAATTTTGACGAATTACTTCGAGTAATTGATAGTTTGCAATTGACAGCAAATTATAGCGTTGCAACTCCAGCAAACTGGAAAGACGGAGAAGATGTTGTTATTGCATCTGCAATTCCAGACAGCGATATTCCAGCAAAATTCCCAAAAGGACATACTCCAATTAAACCTTATCTGCGTTTGACTCCGCAGCCGAATAAGTAGTTTTTTGAGGTTCTAAGTGACTGAGGTACTAAGGTTCTAAGGTCTTTAATATAAAAGCGCTAAGATTTCAATTTGTGAAATCTTAGCGCTTTATTTTTTATAACTTAAAAGAGTGGAGAGAAAATCTTAGAACCTTAGCCACTTAGTACCTCAGATTCTCAGAACCTTATTTAACCGCCAACAAAGCAGTCATTCTTTTTTTATCTCCTACAACCCAGAGAATATCGTTTTTCTCTAAAATTAAGCTAGATTCGGGATTTAGAATACGATTTCCGTTTCGTTCAATACCTACGACCATTCCGTCTGTTTTAGTTCTAAATTGACCAATACTTTTTTGAATAAATTCTTCTTGAGAAACTTCCAGCTGGCGAAGTACAATGTTGGTTTCTTCTACTTTTCCACGGGCTTCAGTTTCGTTTTGATTGAGGTATTTTGTAAATTCAACAATCTGGGCATCGGTACCAATTACGCAAATTTCATCTCCAGGAAATAAGCGTTCGTTTTTGGTTGGAATCGGAATAGTAACTTCACCACGTTTAATGTAAGCGATATTAATTCCTAATTGCTCACGAATCTTAAGTTCCTGTAATGTCTGTCCAACTAAATTAGACTCTTTTTTAATTTCGAAAAAAGACATATGTCCGTCCCAAGGCATTAGATTGGCATATCTTCTATCTATTTTTTTATTTTCGCGATCGTTAAGATTTTTTAGAAAATGATTTTCAATTTTATGATATTGCTCATTTAATTTTTTAGGGAAAATTTGATACGCTCCAATCGCGATTATTAAGGCAATAAAAGCGACTAATGGCGAGAAGAAAATATTCAATAAAAATCCAACAAAAAACAAACCAAGGCTCATTCTAATTAAAATTAGCATCAATAATGCGCCACGATATTTTCGTTCTTCCCACAAAATTTCTACTTCTTCAACTTTAACACGTCTTAGTGAAAGAGCCCATAAAAAAGGAGCAATAACGACTAAAGTTAATAAAGCGGCTAAAGTATTTCCGAATCTTGTATCGGCGACTAAAGGCGCGACAAATTTTGATGACAATAAAATAATGGCAGTAATAATTATGGTATGAAGAATAATCTGAGTTATGGAAGAACGTAGTACAATCTGCCAAGTGCTAACAGATTTAATCGCTTGTGCATTGACACTATATCTGTTGATGTTTTTAACCCATCTTTTAGGCATTTTTGATTCTAAATACAAAGCAAATGTTTCAGAATATTTAATTAAAAATGGAGTTGTAAATGTTGTAATAGCAGAAACAGCTACAATGATTGGATACAAGAAATCGCTTGTTACTTTTAAAGTCATGCCTAGAGTGGCAATAATAAACGAGAATTCTCCAATTTGTGCTAAACTCATTCCAGTTTGAATAGATTGTTTTAGCGGCTGTCCAGAAAGCAATGCACCGAATGAAGAACTGAGTGCTTTTCCGAAAATGGTTATGAATGTTATTAAAGCAACAGGAAGTGCATAGGAAAACAATGTTCCAGGATTAATTAACATTCCTACAGATACAAAGAAAACAGCGCCAAATAAATCTTTTACGGGCTGGATTAAATGTTCTATTTTTTCGGCCATTGTCGTTTCAGCAATAATAGATCCCATAATGAAAGCTCCTAATGCAGGAGAAAACCCAACGTTTGCCGCAAACATAACCATCATTAAACATAAGGCTAATGATATTATGAGTAGCATTTCATCTGTTAAAAGATGTTTTGCCTTTTTAAAAATAGTCGGAATAATAAATATTCCACCCAAAAACCAAATGATTAAAAAGAAAACTAATTTTAATACAGATTGCAATAATTCGGTTCCAGAAACTTGATCACTTACAGCAATGGTGGATAATAAAACGAGCATTAAAATAGCCACAATATCTTCAACAATGAGAGCCCCAAATACAATTCCAGCAAACTTTTTCCCTTTAACCCCTAATTCATCAAAAGCCCTAATAATAATGGTTGTTGACGAAATAGAAAGTGTTGCTCCGAGAAAAATACTGTCCATTTTTCCCCATCCCATCCATTGTCCAACACAATATCCAATCAATGTCATGAATAAAATCTGGGTTATGGCGGTGATCGATGAGGTTCCTCCAACTTTCATTAGTTTCTTAAAACTGAATTCGAGTCCTAAACTAAAAAGTAAAAATATAACCCCAATTTCTGCCCAGACTTCAACACTTTTCATGTCGGTAATAGAAGGGAAAAAATCGAAATGGTTTCCAGCTAAAAATCCAGCGATTAGATAACCTAAAACCAAGGGCTGTTTCAGTCTTTTAAATAATAGCACAGCAATTCCTGCAGTCATTAGGATTAATCCCAAATCACTAATTAGAGGTTGTAAGTGGTGTGTACTTTCGGCTGCGGCATTTAATGCAATCATATAAAAAAGTGGTATTGTTTTAGGAGCAGATCCAGTTTTTTTCATTTTAAATGAAACTCGCAAAACTCTATATCAATTATAAAGCACGACGAAATAATCTGGGCAAATAACTCCAAATTAAATAAAAAAAGCTATCTCGATAAAGATAGCTTTTTTTGGTAAAATATTTTAGTTTTTTTTCTAAATTCCTGTGTAATTACTAGGCGTTATCGCTAATAATTCTGCACGAACAGCATCAGAAACTTCTAGTGTTGCAATGAAATTATGAATGGCATTTTTATCAATCGCTTCATTTGTTCTGGTTAAACCTTTTAAAGCTTCGTACGGATTTGGATAAGCTTCGCGACGCAAAATAGTCTGAATTGCCTCAGCCACAACTGCCCAGTTTCTTTCTAAATCTTCAGCAAACTTGCTTTCGTTTAAAAGCAATTTGTTTAATCCTTTCAAAGTAGCTTCAAATGCAATAATAGTATGTCCAAACGGAACGCCAACATTACGTAACACAGTACTGTCAGTTAAATCACGTTGTAATCTTGAAATTGGTAATTTTGCAGATAAATGCTCAAAAATAGCATTTGCAATACCTAAATTTCCTTCAGAATTTTCAAAATCAATTGGGTTTACTTTATGTGGCATTGCAGAAGATCCAATTTCTCCAGCTTTGATTTTTTGTTTGAAATAATCCATCGAAACGTACGTCCAGATATCACGGTCTAAATCGATGACAATAGTATTGATTCTTTTTAAAGCATCAAAAAATGCTGCAAAATGATCGTAATGCTCAATTTGAGTTGTTGGAAAAGAGTGTTTCAATCCAAGGTCTGTTTCAACAAATTTATTTCCGAATTGTTTCCAATCAATTTGTGGGTAAGCAACGTGATGTGCATTGAAGTTTCCTGTTGCGCCACCAAATTTAGCCGCAAACGGAATATTGAATAACAAACGCATCTGCTCTTCTAAACGTTCTACAAAAACTAAAAGTTCTTTACCTAAACGAGTAGGAGAGGCTGGTTGTCCGTGTGTGCGCGCCAACATCGGAATGTCTTTCCATTCAACGCATAATTCTTTTAATTTTGCAATTACAGCAATTAAAGTCGGCATATAAACTTGCTCAAACGCTTCTTTTGTAGAAAGCGGAATGGCAGTATTGTTAATGTCTTGAGATGTTAATCCGAAGTGAATGAACTCTTTATATTGAGATAGACCTAATTTTTCAAATGCATCTTTAATGAAATATTCAACCGCTTTTACATCATGGTTGGTTACTTTTTCTGTTTCTTTAATCCAAAGTGCATCTTCGGTAGAAAAGTTTTTGTAGATATTTCTCAAGCTTTCAAACAAACTAGAATCAATGCCTTGTAATTGAGGCAATGGAATTTGGCATAACGCAATGAAGTATTCCACTTCAACTAAAACGCGATATTTTATTAAAGCTTCTTCAGAGAAAAAAGGTGCTAAGTTTTGAGTTTTATTTCTATATCTTCCATCAATTGGCGATATAGCATTCAATTCGTTTAGAGTAGTCATTGTTATGTTGTTTTTTCGAAAGGTGCAAATATAAACAGAATTTGCGGATTTAAAGTAATCAGAAAGTCAATTGAATAAATTTAAAAAGGGAAAAAAGAGAACATAACACAAATTTCACGAATTAACACGGATTTTTTTTTGCTACTTAATAGATAACGTAAGAGATTCGTGTCAATTCGTGAAATTTGTGTTCAATAAACTATGTGTTTAAATAGATTTTAATTTCTCTCTCAAATCTGCAACTCCTTCTGAAGCAAATTTGGCAATCGTTTCTACTTTATTTCTGATATTTGGAATTGCAATTGGTTTAGGGTCAATATAAAAAACTTGCGTTGTGCTTGGTGTGTAGGAAATTAATCCAGCTGCAGGATAAACTTGCAGCGAAGTTCCAATTACGGCAAAATAATCTGCCGTTTCTGTAATGTCAATTGCTTCTTCGAGTGCTGGAACTTCTTCACCAAACCAAACAATGTGTGGTCGAAGTTGATTACCATTAGCGTCAAAATCTCCAGTAAATAAATCTTCAGTCCAATCTAAAATTAAGTTTTTATTTTGTGTGCTTCTAACTTTTAGTAATTCGCCATGTAAATGCAAAACGTTTGTACTTCCTGCGCGTTCATGCAGATCGTCAACGTTTTGAGTTATAATATGAACGTCAAAATCTTTTTCTAATTCGGCTAAAATAATATGACCCAAATTAGGATTCACTTCTTTTAATTGTTGGCGTCTTTTGTTGTAAAAGTCCAAAACTAGCTCCTGATTTTTATGCCAGCCTTCTGGAGTTGCCACTTCCATAACATCATGACCTTCCCATAAGCCATCGCTGTCTCGAAAAGTTTTAATTCCGCTTTCTGCACTTATTCCTGCTCCAGTTAAGACTACAAGTTTCTTTTTCATTTTTTATATGGAATTTTTTGATTCTCATTCAAAGATAACGAAATGAGAAATTTTTCAAATGAAATAGTTATTTTCGCAAACTAAATTTAATTGATGTGAAAACGGAACTTAGATTAAAGATTAAAAGAAGTTTCTTGGATAATTATAAAAGAGAATTACATCTGCATCCTGATTTTATTCGATTTGAAGATAAGGATTTAAGAAATAATGGCTTTACTTCTTTTAAAACCAATGAAATAAAAGAATTTCGATATGGTGTTACTTTATATCAATATCGTTTGGTTTTTGGAAGAGAATATCAAGTTTGTATTAAAAATTTTGATGACGATATTTTAAAAATAAAGTTTACAAGTTATTTTGGAATTAAAAAGCTTAAAGTTCATGAACTTTATTCTGAAATAATCACTTCAGTTTGGGATTTGTATTTTAAAGAAAAAACAATGGCATTTATTGAAGATTTTAAAGAAGGTAAATCTTTTTTAATTGGAGAAGTAAATATTAATCCGGAAGGTATAATTATTGCTGTTTCGAAACTTCTAAAACAGGAAGAAAAGCTAATTTCATGGAATGATGTTGGAATTAGAAAATACACAACTTACGTTTCTGTCTATTCAAAAGAAAATCCATTAGATTTTAATCGCGGTTATTCTTATCAAAAGGACTGGAATACATTTGTTTTATATAACGTAGTTACTACCATTATTGCCAATAAAAATATTAAAAATGATTGATTTAGATTACCTCGCATTCTTAGAAAACATATTAACAGAAAATAGAAAAAGTAATTTTTTAAAAGTATTAGAAAATAGAACTAAACATTTTACTGTTGCAGTAGAAGACGTTTTTCAAATGCACAATACAAGTGCTGTAATGCGAAGTTGTGAAGTTTTCGGAATTCAGGAATTGAATGTAATTGAACAACGTTTTGGAAAACGTATTGATAAAGAAATTGCTCTTGGCGCACAGAAATGGGTTGATATTAATCGATTTGATTCCGTTTCGGGCTGTCTTTCTGATTTAAAAAGTAAAGGTTATCAAATTATTGCTACAACACCGCATGAAAAGGATTGTATGTTAGAAGATTTCGATATTACTAAACCGAGTGCACTTTTCTTTGGAACGGAGAAAGAAGGTTTGTCTAAAGAAATTATGGATAATGCCGATGGATTTCTAAAAATTCCAATGGTTGGTTTTACAGAAAGTTTGAATATTTCAGTTTCTGCAGCCATTATTATTCAAAGTTTGACCAACAGACTTCGTCGATCTGATATTAATTGGAAATTATCTGATGAAGAAATTTTAGTAAAACGTTTGCTATGGGCGAAAAATTCTATAAAAGATATTAAAAGAATAGAAGAAAGATATTATCAGGATAATCCCAGAAATTAGTTTTCAGTCACAGATTACAGTCTTAGTATTGGGATAGAAAATTGGAATCGAGAAAGTTAAAAAAATAAAAACCCGACAATTTAAACTGTCGGGTTTTATAATTTTGAAATATTAGTTTTGCTTTAAAACTATCAGCTAAAGATTATTTAACAAGAACCCAAGTTCCATCTGCAATAAGGCTTTCTGCTTTTTTGAATTTCATATTTTCTGTTTTACCAGTAGCAACTTCTTGAACTGTAACAGTATCGTTTCTATTGATTTTTGGCATATCTCTTACAATAGTTTCCGTTACCTGACGCTGTTGTGTTTCTCCAGCTTCACGGTTGATGCTTTCGCTGTTTGGAATTTCGTCTTTACTTAATTGTAAATTTTCTTTTGGACGAGCTACTTCTCTTGCTTCGTGAATTTCAGGAGTTTCTTGAGCTGGTAAATCACCTTTGAATAAGAATGAAATAACTTCTTTGTTAACGTTGTCTAACATTCCTCTAAACAAGTTGAAAGCTTCTAATTTGTAAATAAGCAATGGATCTTTTTGTTCGTGAACTGCCAATTGAACAGATTGTTTCAATTCGTCCATTTTACGTAAGTGTTTTTTCCAAGCTTCATCAACAATAGAAAGTGTGATGTTCTTCTCGAAATCAGCAATTAATTGAGCGCCTTCGCTATCATAAGCTTTTTTCAAGTCGGTAACCACATTCAAAGTTTTGATTCCGTCTGTAAATGGAACTACAATTCTTTCAAAATGATTGTTTGGCTCTTCGTAAACTCCTTTAATAATTGGGAAAGCTTCTCTTGCGCTTCTTTCTGTTTTTTCTGTATAGAAAGCCAAAGCTTCTTTGTAAACTTTTCCAGTAACTTCGATATCAGATAATTTTGTAAAATCTGACTCTGAAATTGGAGATGTAATTCCGAAATAACGAATTAAATCAAATTCAAAACCTTTAAAGTCATTTGTTACTTTGCTGTTGCCTACAATTACCTCACAAGTATCATAAAGCATATTAGCAATATCTAGTTTCAAACGCTCACCAAATAATGCGTGACGACGACGTTTGTAAACTACTTCACGTTGAGAGTTCATTACGTCATCATATTCTAATAAACGTTTACGAACACCAAAGTTATTTTCTTCTACTTTTTTCTGAGCACGTTCGATAGATTTAGTCATCATAGAATGCTGAATAACTTCACCTTCCTTCAATCCCATTCTGTCCATTACTTTTGCAACTCTTTCAGAACCGAATAAACGCATTAAGTTATCTTCAAGAGAAACATAGAATTGAGAACTTCCTGGATCTCCCTGACGACCAGAACGACCACGTAACTGTCTGTCTACACGACGAGAATCATGACGCTCTGTACCCACGATTGCTAAACCTCCCGCAGCTTTTACTTCTGGAGATAATTTAATATCGGTACCACGACCAGCCATGTTTGTTGCAATAGTTACAACTCCAGCTTTACCAGCTTCTTCAACGATTTGAGCCTCTTGCTTGTGCATTTTAGCATTCAATACGTTATGAGTGATTCCTCTCATTTTAAGCATACGGCTTAATAATTCTGAAATCTCTACAGAAGTTGTTCCAATCAATACTGGTCTTCCAGCTTGTGATAATTCAGTAACGTCTTCAATAACAGCGTTGAATTTTTCACGAGTTGTTTTGTAGATATAATCTTCTTTGTCAATTCTTGCAATTCCACGGTTTGTTGGAATTTCAACAACATCCAATTTATAAATCTGCCATAACTCTCCAGCTTCTGTAACCGCTGTACCTGTCATACCACCTAATTTGCTGTACATTCTGAAATAATTCTGTAATGTAACTGTAGCAAAAGTTTGTGTAGCAGCTTCGATTTTTACGTTTTCTTTCGCTTCGATCGCTTGGTGAAGACCGTCAGAATAACGACGTCCGTCCATGATACGACCTGTTTGCTCATCGACAATCATAATTTTGTTGTCCATGATCACATATTCTACATCTTTTTCGAATAAAGCGTATGCTTTTAAAAGTTGAGTAAGTGTGTGAATACGCTCGCTTTTTACTCCAAAATCTTGGAACAATCTTTCTTTAGCTTCTGCTTCAGCGTCTTTGTCTAATTTTTGTTTTTCAATCGCAGCGATTTCTGTTCCAATGTCTGGTAACACGAAGAAATCAGCATCAGTATCTCCAGAAAGGTATTTAATACCATTATCTGTCAATTCTACTTGATTGTTTTTTTCTTCAATCACAAAATATAAAGCTTCATCCACTTTATGCATTTCGCGATTGTTGTCTTGCATGTATTGATTTTCAGTTTTTTGAAGCAATTGTTTAATTCCTTCTTCACTTAAAAATTTAATTAATGCTTTATTTTTAGGTAAAGATCTGTAAGCTCTTAATAATAAGAAACCACCTTCTTTAGTATTTCCTTCTTTGATTAATTTTTTAGCTTCTGCTAAGAAACCATTTGCTAACTGACGTTGTTGAGCAACTAAGTTTTCAATTTTTGGTTTCAATTCGTTAAATTCATGACGATCTCCTTGCGGAACTGGTCCTGAAATAATAAGCGGTGTTCTAGCGTCATCAATTAATACAGAATCGACCTCGTCGACAATCGCATAATTGTGTTTTCTCTGCACTAAATCGCTAGGCGAGTGCGCCATGTTATCTCTTAAATAGTCAAAACCAAATTCGTTGTTGGTTCCGTAAGTGATATCAGCATCGTAAGCTTTCTTTCTTTGTTCTGTACTTGGCTGGTGATTGTCGATACAATCAACAGATAAACCGTGGAATTCGAATAAAGGTGCTTTCCATGTACTATCACGTTTTGCCAAGTAGTCATTCACTGTTACCAAGTGAACTCCATTTCCAGTCAAAGCGTTTAAGTAAAGTGGAAGAGTAGCAACCAAAGTTTTACCTTCACCCGTTTGCATTTCGGCAACTTTACCTTCATGCAAAACCATACCACCAATTAATTGAACATCGTAGTGAATCATGTCCCAAGTGATGTCTTTTCCGGCAGCATTCCATTTGTTAGCCCAAATAGACTTTTCGCCATCAATAGTAATATATGGTTTTGTTGCAGAGAATTCGCGGTCTCTTGGAGTTGAAGTAACTTCGATATGTGAGTTTTCTTTAAAACGACGAGCCGTTTCTTTGACAACAGAAAATGCTTCTGGAAGAATTTCCAACAAAGTTTTTTCTGAAATCTCGTAAGCTTCTTTTTCAAGAGCATCAATAGCATCATAAAGATCTTCTCTTTTGTCGATGTCTTCGATGTTTTCTACTTCCGCTTTAAGCGAAGCAATTTTAGCATCTTTATCAGCTCTAGCTTCTTTTATTCTATCTTTAAAATAAACAGTTCTGCCTCTTAACTCGTCGTTAGATAGACTCATTAAGGGAGCTTCGAATGTTTTAATTTTATTTAAGTAAGGTTGTAAAGCTTTGACATCTTTCTGTGATTTATCACCTACAAAGACTTTAATAATACTGTTTATGAAACTCATGATTTATTGTATTTCTTTATTATTTAATATGTATTTGAACCAAAAAAAAAGTCTCTGTGATGAGACTTTTTCCTTTGGTTTATTTTTTTAATATTCATCCTCATTCCAAAGATAATCTTCGTCTGTTGGATAATCTGGCCAAATTTCTTCCATTGATTCATATATCTCGCCTTCATCTTCGATTGACTGAAGGTTTTCCACTACTTCTAATGGAGCACCAGCTCTAATAGCGTAGTCAATAAGTTCGTCTTTGTTAGCAGGCCATGGCGCATCACTTAAATAAGATGCTAATTCTAATGTCCAATACATCTGTTATCTGTTTAGTTTGTGCAAAAATAAATTTTTTACTGAAAAAGACAAGTAAATTTTGATTTATTTTAATAAAATTTAAGAACGTCTCTTGTTAAATTCCAAAATTTAAATTCCAAATCCCAAAAAAGATATTTGAAATCTCAATGTTTAAATTCAAAATCCCAATTTTTAGAACTTTATTTCACTTTAAAAATTCGAAAGAATTTAATTTTTTATTTGGAATTTGGGATTTACAAAATTTGGAATTTTTAAGAAATTTTACTTCCTCGGAATCCATTTCACTTCCTCCGCTTTTAAGTCAAACGACAACTTCCGTGCCAAGACAAAAAGGTAGTCAGAAAGTCGGTTTAAGTACATAATTGCAATTTCAGGAACGTGTTCATTATGGCTTAAATGTACAGCTAAACGCTCGGCGCGACGGCAAATACAACGGGCTATATGACAATGTGACACGGTTGGATGACCACCTGGCAAAACAAAATGAGTCATTTGAGGAAGACTTTCTTCCATTTTATCTATTTCGTTTTCTAATAATTCAATATCCGAATCAATTATGCCTAAATTTTCTAACCGAAGTTTTCCATTTTTTAAAACTTCTTTTTCCTGTGGAGTTGCCAAAATGGCACCAACAGTAAATAGACGGTCTTGAATTTCTATTAAAATCGTTTTGTAATGAGAATCAATTTCCTGGTCACGGATTAATCCGATATAGGAATTCAATTCATCAACAGTTCCATAACTGTCAATTCTTATATGGTCTTTAGGTACGCGAGTTCCTCCAAAAAGAGCTGTTGTACCTTTATCGCCTGTTTTGGTATATACTTTCATTTTTTTTAAAGATGCTAAGGTTCTGAGGTGCTAAAGGTGCTAAGGTTTCTCTCTTTATGAATTATCTAAATTTTAGCTTTTCTTTTCCGATTAAACAATTAACCAAATAAACGGTTAAACTATTTGAAATCTAAAATTATTTAGTCGTGTCGCTTTCAATTAAACCATCACGCAAACGAATTACGCGGTGTGCATAAGCAGCAATATCTTCTTCGTGAGTTACTAGAATTACAGTATTTCCTTGTGCGTGAATATCTCCGAAAAGCTTCATGATTTCTACAGAAGTTTTACTGTCTAAGTTTCCTGTAGGTTCATCGGCCAAAATAATCGAAGGTTTATTCACTAAAGCTCTTGCAACTGCAACACGCTGACGTTGTCCTCCAGAAAGCTGATTCGGCTGGTGATCCATTCTATCAGCAAGATTTACTTGTTTCAGCACTTCTGTTGCACGTGCTATACGATCCGATTTTCCATAACCGGCATAAATCATAGGAAGCGCTACGTTGTCTAAAGCGGTTGTTCTTGGTAAAAGATTAAAGGTTTGAAAAACGAAACCAATCTCTTTGTTCCTAATTTCGGCTAATTCGTCGTCTTTCATTTGACTGACGTCTTTTCCGTTTAAAACATAATGTCCAGAAGTAGGAGTGTCTAAACAGCCTAATAAATTCATTAAAGTAGATTTTCCAGATCCAGAAGGACCCATTAAAGCGACATATTCGCCTTTTTTTATTTCTAGATTAATTCCTTTTAAAACATATACAATTTCATTTCCTAGAACAAAATCTCGTTTAATGTCGGTTATTTTAATTAATGGTTCGGCCATTTTGCTTTACAATTTTGGATTTAAAAGTACAAAACACTTTTCAATAAAATGGATAAGTAGCTGATATTTGGTTTTTGTTACAATTGGCAATTTTTATTGTTACTCTATAGATGTGCATAATTTATTTTAAAGAATGTTATACTATTTTTGATTCGTGTTGTATAATTCTCATTATTTAAATGTTTTTATAGTTTTAATACATTTTTAATTGTTAAAATATGGTAATAATGTAATTTTAGGCATTGTGATTTGACTAAATTTGATATTATTAATTAAACAAACAAAATTATGAGAAATATCAAAATAGCTACAGGAATTGCATTATTAGCGTTAAGCTTCACATCATGTAAAGATGAAAAACAAGAAAAAGCACAGCGAACAATTGATTCTTATGTAACCTACGTCGATTCGGTTAAAAATGTAAAAGCTGAAGATTTAAAAGAAAATTGGCAAGCTGTAGAAGCAGAATATGATAGAAGATCTGCAGAAGCTAGTTTAGCTTTGGCAGATATTAAAGATAATGCTTCTCAAACAGAAAAAATAAATACGAGTAAAGCGAAGTACGAAGATTTTAAAAATGAAATGACCACCCTTCTTGCCCCACCGGCTCCAAGTCCTAAACAACAATTAAGAAATGCCTTATTTGGTGAAGGGAAAATTGGAGATGATATGAGCTTTGCTTGGGTAAATGCTCAAAATATTCATAGTGTTTACCAACAGTTTGTTCATACAGTAGAAAATAATAAAGATAAATATACTAGAGAAGACTGGGATGAAATTAAAGTATTGTATGAAGCGCTTGACAGCCGTAAAAATACTGTTGAAAAAGAAGGTTTAACTTCTGAAGACAATAGAAAAATTGCTGGATTGAAAATTAAATTTGCACCAATGTATACTGTAAACAGAATGGGAGCAAAAGCAGAAGAAAATAAAGAAGCTAAAAAATAAGCTTAAAATTTTGAATTAGTATAAAAAAAGACAATCAGAAATGATTGTCTTTTTTTTATGCTCTTATTATAAAATGCTCTTTTTCCTGTTCTCGTCTAAAGAATACAAATCCCCATTGAAAAGTATCGATTGTGACTTTTACCTTTGGATGATTTTTAATGTTTTCCCAAGCTTCTTCCATTTCTTCTGACCAATGAATATCATCGAAAATCCAAACTGAATCGTTGTTAATGGTTGATAGTAAAAGCTCAAAATAAGCTAAAGTTGCTTTCTTAGAATGATTACCATCGAAATATATTAGATCGTAGATTTTAGTCCCGAAGTCTCGGGATAGATTTTCAGCAATTAAAAAAGATTCAAATTCTGAAATTATATTCTCTACATTTTTACAATCAAATTCATTTAATTGATTTTTTGCAATTCCTGCAGTATTCGGACAGCCTTCAAGCGTGATCACTTTCGCTTTCGTCCCGAGGCTTCGGGATCCTAAAGCCAAAGCAGAAGTGGCTAATCCTAAAGATGTTCCGATTTCTAAAATGGTTTCTGGCTGAAAATAATTCGTTACACGAAACAATAATTCTGCCCGTTTTGACGAAATTCCTGCTGTTTGCGCGATTTTGGAAATCTGTCTTCGGTTTGATTTGAAAACTTTAGAACCTGCGCCAAAATCGGTTACTTCAATGAAATTTTTATTCTTTAAAAGTGACTTTCTGTAATTTTCCAGAATGCGATATTCAGGTTTTCTTTTCTTATCATAAAAACATTTCGTTAATAAATTAAAAACAAAAGGCGAATGAACGGCATGTTCATTTTTAGAATTCCAAAGGAATTTTAGATAAGATTTTATTTGAAAAAGCATTAGAAATTTGCAATGAGAGATTAATTTACTTTAATCAATTTTACGTCAAAAATAAGTACAGAACCTGCAGGAATTCCTCCTCTGTCATAACTTCCGTATCCTAAATGAGCAGGAATCAAAAGTGTTCCGCTGCCGCCTTCTTTAAATAACGGAATTCCTTCTGTCCATCCTTGTATAACTTGATTTAAAGGAAAGGTGATTCCAGCGCTAGTGCTTTGATCGAAAGTTTTTCCGCTTGTGAAAGAACCCGTGTAAGCAACTGTAACAGATGATGTAGCGGTTGGTTGTTTGCCAGTTCCAGGCTCATTAATAATGTAGTATAAGCCAGAAGCTGATCGTTGTGCCGTTAAATTGTTTTTAGCAATATAATCTTTGATTTCTTGTTCATTTTGTTCTTTGTAATCTTTTGCCGGTTCAGAAGATGAATCTTTATCTGAACTTACGCATGAAACAAATAACGTTAAACTAAATAATGCGACTAATAATTTTTTCATTGTGGTATTTTGTTTTTTAATGCTCCGAATATAGTAAAAAATGATTTTATGTTTCGCAAAGATTCACAAAGTAGACTCAAAGATTCACAAAAAGCTTTGTGTAGCTCTGAGATTTCTTTGTGAATCTCTGTGTGACAAATTTACCCTTCAATCTTTGCAGAAAGCTCGAACCAGCGTTCTTCTTTTGCGTCGATTTTTTTTATGATGTTTTGCAGTTCATTCGCTTTTTTCTCAATATCAGCATCAGCTACTTTTCCGTCAGAGAACAATTGTTCGATTTTAGTTTTTTCGATTTCTAGATCTTTTATTTCTCTTTCAATTTTCTGATATTCTTTTTGCTCGTTGAAGCTTAGATTTCCTGTTGGATTATTTTGTTTCCAGTCTTTCTTTTCTGCTTTGTTTTCTTCTTTTTGAGCAACATCGGCGCTGTCTTCATAAGCACGGAAATCAGAATAGTTTCCTGGGAAATTTTCAATTTCGCCTTGTCCTCTAAAAACAAATAAATGATCCACAATTTTATCCATGAAATAACGGTCGTGCGAAACTACCAATAAACAGCCAGGATAATCTAAAAGAAAACTCTCTAGAACGTTAAGCGTTACAATATCTAAGTCGTTTGTTGGCTCATCGAGAATCAAAAAGTTTGGATTTTGGATTAAAACCGTACATAAATATAAACGTTTTAATTCTCCACCACTCAATTTTTCGACATAATCATATTGTTTTTTTGCATCAAAAAGAAAACGCTCTAACAATTGCGAAGCCGAGATAATTTTTCCTTTTGCCAACGGAATATATTCTCCGTATTCCTTAATAATGTCAATAACACGCTGTCCCGGTTTTGGGTTAATTCCAGATTGTGTGTAATATCCAATTTTAATGGTATCTCCTTTCACAACTCGTCCGTTGTCTGGCGGAATTGTTCCTGTCAAAAGATTTAAGAAAGTCGATTTTCCAGTTCCGTTTTTACCAATAATTCCTATTCTTTCGCCACGCTGAAAATCGAAACTAAAATTATCCAGAATAACTTTATCCTTGAATTTTTTAGAAAGTTTATGAAGCTCAATAATTTTGCTCCCCATTCTTTCCATATTAATTTCAAGTTCCACTTTATTTTCTTTTCGGCGGCTTTGTGCTTTTTCTTTAATTACATAAAAATCATCCTGACGCGATTTAGATTTGGTTGTTCTCGCTTTTGGCTGGCGGCGCATCCATTCTAATTCTTTTACAAAAAGATTTTTAGCTTTGTCAATACTAGAGTTTTCAGAAGTAATTCGTTCTTCTTTTTTCTCTAAGTAATAAGAATAGTTTCCTTTATATTGGTATAGCTTTCCATTGTCCAATTCAATGATTTCGTTACAGACACGCTCCAAAAAGAAACGGTCGTGCGTTACCATAAATAAAGTGATGTTTTCTTTGGCAAAGTAACTTTCCAGCCATTCGATCATTTCAAGATCTAAGTGGTTGGTTGGCTCATCCAAAATCAATAAATCAGGTCTGTTGATTAATATAATAGCCAATGAAAGACGCTTTTTTTGACCTCCTGAAAGATTTTTTACTTTAAGTTTAAAATCTTCCAGTTTCAATTTGAATAAAATCTGTTTGTATTGCGTTTCAAAATCCCATGCATTATGCTGATCCATTCCGTCAAAAGCTTTTTGATATGCTTCTTCATCATCAGGATTTTCGAGTGCTTTTTCGTATGCTTCAATGATTTTTAGCGTTTCATTATCTGAAGCGAAAATACTTTCTTCAATCGTAAGTTCATCCTGCAGATTGTTATCTTGCGAAAGAAACGCCATTCTAATTCCTTTTCTTAAAACAACTTGTCCAGTATCGGGTTCGTCCAAACCATTAATGATACTCATAATAGTTGTTTTTCCAGAACCGTTTTTAGCTATAAAAGCGATTTTTTGGTCTTTGTTGATTCCAAAAGAAATGTTGTCAAAAAGGACTCTTTCTCCAAATGACTTCGATATATTTTCTACAGATAGATAATTCACAAGAATAAAATTTTTTGCAAAAGTAAACTATTATCTCACTATTTGCGAATTATTTATGGAGGTACGAGTCAAGTGCATCACTTAAATCTAAGTAATGAATCTGTTGTGAAATATTAATAACTGGTTTTCGAACCAAGGCTTCATTGGTTAAAAAATAATGAAGTCCGTCTTTAGTTGCGATACCTTCAATTTGGTGAAAAGGAAGTTTTAAATCAATTCGCCTTTTATTTCCAGATAAAAAATCATCATTTTTAAAATCATATAGGAGGTAGAGAAAAGGTTTTCCGACTTTGGTATAGCCGCACAGAGTAATCAATTTTTTTTCTTCCAAAAAAGTCGCTCCAGTAACTAAACCTTTTGTGTCTAAAGTAGATTTTAAGGAAGCGATTTGAGTTCCTGATTGATTGGGTAAAACGTAAATGGCTGTTTTAGAAGATTTCCATTGTTTTGTAAAGAGATAAATACTGTCTTCAAAAACAATAAAAGCTTCACAGTCAAAATCGGTTTTATTGGGTTTTGAAGCAGAAAAATCTTTTTGATCAGCATAAGAAAAAGAAATCGTTTCTATTTTTGGATTTCCTTCTAAAAATGATTTTTTTTCGATTTTAAATATTTTAAGATCAGATCGGTTTCCAGCGTAATTATTGCCAAAATCACCAATGTAAATATGCGTATTGTCTTGTGTGATCTCTTCCCAATCGTTGTTTGTTATGGTGCTAAGAATAATTTTTCTTTTAATTTTTCCCAAGGAATCCAATCCGTAAATCGTTTGGTCATGGTCGTCATTATGTGTCCATAATAAATTTTGAAAAGCAATTATTCCAGAAGTTTCTTTTATAGAATCGCTTAAGCGAATGGAATATTCAGGTTTCAGCTTTAAATTTTTATAACTGCAACTTCCGTTATTTAAAGTAGCTTCGGAATTGTAATTGTCGGCTTTAGGATCTGTGCATCCCGAAATTTGTGCGTAAGCCGCTGTGCTTATTGTAAGAAAGAAGAAAATAATTTTTAGCATGATTGCAATATTAAATTTGCATACCTTAAAAGTAAAGTTTTAAATAATAGAATAAAATATGTATTAAAAAATATAATTTAAATGTTACTTTGCAGCACTAAAATACCATTGTTTTCTATTCTTTAGAATAAAGTTAAACCTATAATGAAGATTTTACAAAAACTGTCGCATTACCGAATCTCACGTTACTTCAAGCTATTGTTTGTTATAGTCGACGTAATATTGCTCAATTTGGCAACGGTACTTTCTTCATTGGCAAGATTTGGGAGTTTAGATAAATTACTGACAAAAGAAGAGCAGACTATTTCGCTTTTGGCAATTTTTGTATGGATTGCTTTATTGCTTCAGAACGACTCCAACAGGAGTATTCGTGTTGAACCGATTGAATCTATTTTATGGAGAACAATAAAAAAGATTTCTTTTCATGCCGCTATAATTTCTATATCAGTTGTTTATTTGAAATATGCCGATATTTCGAGACTTCGAATGGTATATTTTTATTTGATCTTTTTTGGATTGTTGATGATTACAAGGTATTTATCAATGAAACTTCTAAAATATATTCGAAGCAAAGGATATAATTTTAAAACCTTTATTATTGTCGGTGCCAACGAAACCGGTGAAAAAATCCGTAAAGTATTGGCTAAAGATTTGACTTATGGCTATAAATTTTTAGGTTTTTTTGATGAAAAACAAAGTCAGACATTTGTTGATCCTAAATTGATTGTAGGTTCATTTGAAAATGTAAAAAAGTTTGCAATAGACAAGAAGATAGATGAAATGTATGTTGCTTTGCATATTGATAATATTGAAGTAATAAATGAATTGATTGAAATCTGCGAACAGAATATGATTCGTATTAAATTTATTCCAGATTTTCAGCTCTATACAAAAGCCAGTAAAGTCGAGGTAACTTTTTATGAAAATATACCTGTATTAATGTTCCGAACAGAACCAATGGAGTACGCTTCAAACAGGGTTCTGAAAAAGGTTTTTGATATTTGTTTTTCAGGTCTGGTTATATTGTTTGTTTTTCCTTGGCTTTTTCCTATAATAATGATTATCATAAAATTAGAATCTCCAGGGCCTATTTTTTTTAAACAAGAAAGAGCAGGAAGAGATAATCGTTCTTTTATGTGTTTGAAATTTAGAAGTATGCATGTCAATGTTTTGGCAGACAATAAGCAAGCCGAAAAAGGAGATAGGAGAATTACTAAATTTGGAGCATTTATTCGTAAAACCAGTATAGATGAACTACCTCAATTTTTCAATGTTTTTTGGGGCGATATGTCAGTAGTTGGACCAAGGCCGCACATGGTCAATCTTGCCAAAGAATATAGTGACCTAATTAGCAATTATTTAGTTCGTCAATATGCTAAACCCGGAATTACGGGCTGGGCGCAGGTAAATGGTTATAGAGGAGAAACGAAAGTTTTAAGTGATATGGAAAATAGAGTAGAATATGATATATGGTATATCGAAAACTGGAGTTTTTTGCTTGATATAAAAATTGTCATAAAAACTGTAATCAATATTCTTAAAGGAGAAGAGAACGCATATTAATCAATTTTAGAATTTAAAAAACTGATTATTAGTGATAATTTCTTTTAGATTTTCAATACTCTCAATTTTTACTTTTTGATCAAATGCTCTGATGTGGTTTTTATGATGAACATCAGTTCCGCAAAAATCATACATTCCTTTCTTTAAAAGTTCGTCGGCTGTCTTAGCAATTTTTGATCCGTAGTACTCTACAGTAGCGAGCAAATTTAATTGAAAAAGACATCCTGCATCTTTAAGTTTCTTGTATTCATCAAATTTTTTATGAAAAAAAGTATAGCGTTCAGGATGCGCCAAAACAGGTACGTAACCGGCAACTTGTAAATCGAAAATAGTTTTATATAACGTTAAAGGTACATTCAAATAAGACATTTCAATCAAAACATAATTGTCTTTTAAGGTTAGCAATTTTTCTTCTTTAAGATGATTCGCAAACCAATCGTCCATAAAATATTCAGCAGCAGACTGAAGCGGTAATTGAATATTCTTTTCTACGAACGCATTTTGAGTTTCTTGAAGTTTGGATTTTATGCTTTCCGGAGAATTATTCCAAATATAATGATTGATGTGAGGGGTCGTAATAAGTTGAGAAACGCCTATTTTTTCTAAAGACGAAGCAAGAGCTATAGAATTTGAAATAGTTTGAGCTCCGTCGTCAATTCCAGGCAATAAGTGAGAATGGATATCTACAAAACTCCCGTCTAATAGATCCTTTAATATAGGTTTGGATTTAAAAAAAGATAACATGGGGAAAAACTTTACAAATCAATTTTATAGATTACAAAATTAATGTAGAATTTTCAATTAGTCGTTTTAGAATTATGTTATATTTGATTTTTAGTAAAAGTGTAAAAAATTATGAAAATAAAAGAGAATTTGTTTAATCAAAGAATTATTTCTATTGATGCCTTGCGTGGAATTACCATTTTTGTAATGATTTTCGTAAACGAATTATCGAGTGTTAATTCTGTTCCAGAATGGATGAAACATATGCCGGCAGATGCAGATGGAATGACTTTTGTTGATTTAGTTTTTCCTGCTTTTTTATTTATTGTTGGAATGTCTGTTCCGTTTGCTTTTAATGCTAGATTGATAAAAGGTGACAGTGCCAAAACAATTTGGACGCACACTTTAAAAAGAGCTTTTGCACTGATTATTATTGGTGTTTTTATGGTAAATGCCGAATATGGTTATGATTCTGCTAAAATGTTGATTACACCAGCATTCTGGGGACTTTTGGCTTACTTAATGCCAATTCTTATTTGGAACAAATATCCTAAAGATTTTTCGGTTTGGTTAAAAAATCTGCTTCAATATGGAGGGATCTTAGTTCTGATTGGGCTTTATTTTTTATACATTCGAGATACAGGAGAAATAGGAATGACTCCAAAATGGTGGGGAATTCTGGGTTTAATCGGTTGGGCGTATCTATTTACAGTTGTTTATTATTGGCTGGTTTCTGGAAATTTATGGGCAATGATCGGTTTTTTAGTTTTCTGCGTCGTGATGAATTCTCTAAACTTGACTGAAAATTCATTTGTTCAAAATACTTCCTGGTTGAGTTTTATTGCAGGACATCTTACTCATGCTGCACTTGTTTCTGCTGGTATTGTAATCTCGCTACTCTTTTTTGATCGAAAAATAGAGAATAAAATCAATTGGCCAGTTATCGCTTTTATACTATTATTTTTTGTAGTAGGTTTTTCGTTAAGACCTTTGTTTGGAATTTCAAAAATACAAGGAACTCCGTCTTGGACTATGTTGTCTGCAGGAATCTGTACTATATTATTTTACTTTTTATATTGGATTATGGAAGTTAAAAAACAAACCAAATGGAGTGAGTTTTTTATGCCAGCGGCAGCAAATCCGTTATTGATTTATATTTTGCCAGGCGTTATTTACTATTTCTCTAAAACATTCCATGTTTATATTTTACCAGCATTCTTTTCAGAAGGACTTCCAGGAATTATATGGTCTTTAGTTTTTTCAACAATTATGCTTTACGTAATGAGAATAATGAACAAATACAGGATTCAGTTGCATTTGTAGTTTTTGTTGGGATGATTTTTAACGCAAAGTGCAAAAAGGATTTTCGCAAAGCGCGCAAAGTTTTTTTTTGAGAAAAATATAAAAAGCTCACAAAGCCTAATCAAAACAAAGCTTTGGGAACTTACAGTTTGTAAAACTCACTTAATGTAGCTTTGTGTTCTTTGCGAAAAATCTTAGCGAGCTTTACGTTAAAATTTAAAATTATATTCTCGATCAATTTATAATAACCGACTTTATCTTCAATACAGAACCAGAAACAGGATTATAATTCACAAAGTTGAATTTGCATAGATTGTGAATATTCAAAAGTTTTCCATTTGGAAGTTCATCCTGTTTAAAATGGGTCCAAGGAATTTTTATAGTTTTAAATTTGTTTGGAGAAGCCGGCAGAGTAACTCTCGGATGTGAGCCTCCATGCACGCAGCCAGTTCCTTCTGAATTTCCTTCTCTCGCTTGCAATTTTATAATTTGAGAAGATTGATACGTAATTTCGACAAATTTTGATTCACTTGGTAGATTTGTCGGAACTCCGTCATTGCTTTCCGATGCAGTAATCATAACATTCAGCTCAATTTCTCCTTTCGGATTGTCTTTTGCTGTTACTGTAATTATTCCTCTTTTTAAGCGAATGGTATTTATTGTTTCCTCACTTTCTTTTGAAGGCCCTGCAATAAACCATTTGTTAGATTTCACGATATCTATTGGTTTATTCTGAGCTTTAGCTGAAAAAGTAAACAGGAAAAGAAACAAAAAGCCGTATAATAATTGACGCATAAAACTCTTTTTAAATCCGATAATTAGAAACTCAAATGTAACTTTTTTGCCTCATTTTCAATTCTTTTTTATTCACGAATAATTTTGTGTATAATTCTTAATTAAAATTTTAAATTTGTAAGATATGTTTTTTAAAATATTGTAAATGAATAGTTTAAAAAATCTGCAGATCTTCCTTTTTTTACTGATAAGCTCGTTTTGTTATGCTCAGAACGATAGCTTAACTATGGGAAATAGAGATATATTAGATGTCATTCATAAAATTTTTTATAAAAACGACACAATCAAAAAAGACAATCAAAAAAAGTTGGCATTCTCATTGCTCCCGGTTCCTGTCGATGTCAACTCTAGTACAGGTTTGGTCGTTTCCTTTTTAACTACTTTTTATTTAGGCGAAAATCATGAAAAGACTAAAATGTCTCAGGTTACTTTTTCGCCTTATTTTAGTTTTACTAAACAATACGTTTTTCCTGTTCAGTCTTATATTTATACAAGCGAGAACAAATGGAATTTTACTGGCGATTATCGCTATATGATATATCCTCAGGATACTTATGGTTTGGGCGAACATGATTCTAAAGATAAAATGTCTACACTTGATTATCAGCAATGGCGATTCTACCAATTTGTTACAAGGAAAATTGTTGGTAATTATCGTTTAGGAATGGGATTTCTTTTTGATAATTATCAAAATATTTCTGAGGAATCTTATATAGATCAGGAAACCGACTATTATCAATATATGAATGGAGATTATACAGACGAAACTTCTTTCGGATTAGCAATTCAGGGTTTGTATGATTCTCGGGAAAATATCATTAATCCAGAACAAGGATTATATATTGAAGCCGATTTGCGCATTAATACTAGCGGAGTAGAAAATGATAAATGGCGGTCCTTATATATAGATGCAAGAAAATACCATTCTTTCAGTAAAACAAAACATAGAGTTTGGGCTTCAAGAGCTTTTTATTGGTCTACTTTCGGAGGAAAACCACATTATTTAGATCTGCCAAGCATTGGTTGGGATCGAGAAGGAAAAACGGGACGCGGATTTACTAAAAATAGATATAGAAGCAATGCTCTTATTTATTTTGAAACGGAATATCGAACAGATATTACTCAAAATGGTTTCTTGGGGGCTGTGTTTTTTACCAATATTTCATCAGTTTCTAAATTGGATACCTACCAATTTAAAAAATGGAATCCAGCTGTTGGAACCGGAATTCGTATAAAATGGAATAAACGAAACGGCAGTAATTTGGCGCTCGATTACGGAATTAGTAAAAACGATTGGTCATTGCGTTTAGGGTTATCAGAAAATTTCTAACTTTCAGCCAAAATCTACAAGAGCAATTATTCATGCAGTTATCGGTTATTATTCTCAATTATAATGTGCGTTATTTTCTGGAACAATGCGTTTTAAGTGTTCAGGAAGCAATCATAACAATAGATGCAGAAATTATTGTAGTAGACAATAATTCATCAGACGAAAGTGTTTTGATGATAAAAGAAAAGTTTCCAGATGTCAAATTGATTCAAAACGAAGAAAATTTTGGTTTTCCAAAAGGCAATAATATTGGTTTTCGTCAAGCGAAAGGGAAGTACGTTTGTATTTTAAATCCCGATACCGTTGTTGCAGAAGATACATTTACTAAAATTCTGGCTTTCGCCGAAAGGCAGAATAATCTCGGAATTATTGGCTGTAAATTGATTGACGGAACAGGAGATTTTCTTCCCGAAAGTAAAAGAGGAATTCCAACACCTTGGGTTGCCTTTACAAAGGTTTTTAGTCTTTATAAAATATTTCCGAAAACTAGTCTTTTTAATCAATATTATGCACAACATTTAGATGAAGATGAAACTGGCAAAGTTGAGATTCTGGTTGGAGCATTCATGTTTTTAGAAAGCAAAGTTTACGAACAATTAAATGGTTTTGATGAAGATTGTTTTATGTATGCAGATGATATTGATTTGTCGTATCGCGCTTTGCTTTTGCAGAAAATAAATTATTATTTTCATGAAACTACAGTTCTGCATTATAAAGGAGAAAGTACGGTGAAAGATGAAAAGTACATGAAGCGTTTTCAAGAATCGATGAATTTCTTTTATCAAAAACATTTCAAAAAATCATGGTTTTTTAGTATTTTTATTCAAATAGGTGCTTTTCTATTTTCATTTGCAAAAATGTTTCAAGGAAAACCAAAAGATAGGCCATTGCCAGAAAGTTATATTTTCTACTCCCAAAATGAGAATTTCACTAAAAAACTGGCTTCGATTTTGGAAAATAAAGTTGGTTTTTTAGAATTCAAAAAAGAAAAAATGGTAAATTCGTGCCTGATTTTTAAGGAGAAAAAGGTCGAAATCATTTTGGATAATCAATACATTTCGTTTAAAAAATGTATCGAAATCATAGAAACTCTTAGAGATAAGAGTATTACTTTTAAAATTTTACCCAAAAAAGCCCGTTTTATTATTGGAAGCAATTCTAGAAATGACAGAGGGCAAATTATAAAAATTGAGTAAAAAATTATATTAAATGTAATTTATGTTTAAAATATTCAGTAATTTCGCAATCTGAAAATCAAAAACATCTTTTAGATTAACAATATGGCAAGATTTGAATTAAAGCTTCCGAAAATGGGAGAAAGCGTCGCTGAAGCAACCATTACTAATTGGTTGAAAGAGGTTGGAGACAAAATTGAAGCTGATGAAGCTGTACTCGAAATTGCAACAGACAAAGTTGACAGTGAAGTGCCTAGTGAAGTATCAGGAATTTTAGTTGAGCAATTGTTTGGTAAAGATGATTTGGTACAAGTAGGGCAGACTATCGCCATTATTGAAACTGAAGGCGGAGAAACTACAACGCCAGAAGCTGTAAATGCAGTTGAAGAAGCTGCTGTTCCTGCTGAAGCTGCTGAAATTGAAAAATCAATTGAAGAAGTAAAAGAAACGGTTGCTGTATCTCAACATTTCTCTCCCGAAACTTCGGGATCAGATAAATTCTTTTCTCCATTAGTTAAAAATATTGCCAAAGAAGAAGGTGTATCTTTAAGTGAATTGGAAAATTTAAATGGTTCAGGAAAAGACGGCCGAGTAACAAAAGAAGATATTTTAAAATATATAGAAGATCGTAAATCTGGTGTTGTTCAAACTCCAAAAGCGGTTGAAGAAGCTCCAAAACCTGTTGCTGAAGCTCCAAAAGTGGTTGAGCCAGTTGTTCAAAAAAGCCAGCAGGCAGTTCCGGTTTCTGTAAATGGAGGAGACGAAATCGTCGAAATGGACAGAATGCGTAAACTGATTTCTGGTTACATGACGGCTTCAGTTCAGACTTCTGCTCATGTTCAGTCTTTCATCGAAGTTGATGTGACTAATATTGTAAAATGGAGAGATAAAGTAAAAACAGCTTTTGAGAAAAGAGAAGGCGAGAAATTGACTTTTACTCCAATTATGATGGAAGCAGTAGCAAAAGCTTTAAAAGACTTCCCTGGAATGAATATTTCTGTTGATGGTGATTATATCATCAAAAAGAAAAACATCAATTTAGGAATGGCTGCAGCTTTGCCAAACGGAAATTTAATTGTTCCTGTAATTAAAAATGCAGATCAGTTGAATTTGGTTGGAATGGCAAAAGCGGTTAACGATTTAGGAAACCGTGCTAAAGCTGGAAAATTGAAACCAGACGATACTCAAGGCGGAACTTACACGGTAACAAATGTTGGTACCTTTGGAAGCGTTTTCGGAACCCCGATTATCAATCAGCCGCAAGTGGGTATTTTAGCGCTTGGTGCAATTCGTAAAGTTCCTGCGGTTATTGAAACTCCTGAAGGTGATTTTATTGGTATTCGCCAGAAAATGTTCTTATCTCACTCTTATGATCATAGAGTAGTAGACGGTGCATTAGGAGGAAGTTTTGTGAAAAGAGTAGCAGAATATTTAGAAGCTTTTGATGTAGATAGAGATTTCTAAAATTTAAACATAGAAATAAATTCAAATCCGATAAGTTTTAAACTTGTCGGATTTTTTGTTTTGTAAGAAAAAGTAAGATTCGTATAGTAAACTTGTTTAAGGCTTGTTTTGTAAATGTTAAATTCACGAATTTGAAAGCATTTTTAGACAAAAAAAATAAGAATAAAGGAGGATATTCGGCTTTAAAAATTACATTTGTAAACTTATAAAAATTAGAAATGGAATTAAAACTTAACAAACCAATTTGCTTTTTTGATCTCGAAACAACGGGAATTGATATCGGTAAAGATAGAATCGTAGAAATTTCAATATTCAAAGTTTTTCCTAACGGAAACAAAGAAAGTAAAACCTGGTTGGTTAATCCAACAATCCCAATTCCTCCGCAAACCACTGCTGTTCACGGTATCACCGATGAAAAAGTAGCAAATGAACCAGCCTTTGCAGAACTTGCGTCGCAAATTCACAACATGATTAAAGATAGTGATTTGGGCGGATTTAATTCAGATCGTTTTGATATCCCGCTTTTAGCAGAAGAATTGCTTCGTGCTGGAGTTGATTTTGATATGAAAAATAAAGTTTCTGTAGATGTGCAAACTATTTTCCATAAAATGGAAGAACGTACTTTGAGTGCGGCTTTGAAATTTTACTGCGGAAAAAGTCTTGAAAATGCACATTCGGCTGAAGCAGATACCATGGCAACTTACGAAATTCTAAAAGCACAATTAGATCGTTATCCTGAACTGGAAAACGATATGAAGTCGCTGTCTGAATTTACAACCCGTAAAAAAATAGCAGATTTTGCAGGAATGATCGCTTTCGATAAAGATGACGAAGAAATTTTTACATTTGGAAAACATAAGGGAGCTAAAGTGGAAAAAGTTTTAGAATCAGAACCTGGCTATTTCAGCTGGATTCAAAATGCTGATTTCCCTTTGTATACCAAAAAAGTTTTGACAGCAATTAAGTTAAGAAAATTAAATACGAAATAAGGTGCTAAGGGACTAAGTTTCTAAGGTTCTGAGTTTTTTTTCTTAGTTTCTTAGCAACTTAGATCCTTAGTGCCTTAGTAACTATAAAAAGAATGAAAATTATCTGTGTCGGCAGGAATTATGCCAATCATATAGAAGAATTGAAAAACGAGCGTCCAAGCGAGCCAGTTGTTTTTATGAAACCTGATTCTGCAGTTTTGTTGAAACAGCATCCGTTTGTGATTCCTGAATTTTCTGAAGACGTTCATCACGAAGTTGAAATAATCGTAAAGATTAATAAAGTTGGAAAATACATCGAACCGAAATTTGCTCATAAGTATTATGATGAAATAAGTGTTGGAATCGATTTTACAGCGCGAGATCTACAGAGTAAGCTTAAGGAAAAAGGACTTCCGTGGGAAAAAGCCAAAGCATTTGACGGTTCAGCAGTTATTGGTGATTTTTTGCCAAAAACTGATTTTGTTTCTATGGAAAACCTTAATTTTGAATTAAGAACAAATGGAGAAACCGTTCAGAAAGGAAATTCAAGCATGATGCTTTGGAAGATTGATGAACTGATTTCGCATGTGTCTCAATTTTTTACATTAAAAATTGGAGATGTTATTTTTACAGGAACACCAGCAGGCGTTTCGGCAGTAAAACCAAATGATGTTTTAGAAGGCTTTTTAGAAGATAAAAAATTATTCAGAATACAAGTAAAATAATGGCTTTAAAATATAACCTTTCGAAAGTGTATGCGCTTTCTGACAATGATCCTGAATTTGTAAATCAGATTTTGACTTTATTTGTAACAGAAGTTCCGGAAGATTTAAAACAAATCAAAGAAGGAATCAAGAAAAAGGATCATAAATATGCCTATTCTTATGCGCATAAAATAAAGCCTACTTTGGATTTAATGGGATTAAATGTAGCTTTTGAAGAAATTCTTCAAGTAGAAGCTTGGACAAAAGCTGAAGGTAAGAAAAAGGATATTATTGAGACTTTTAAGAGTATTAAGATACAAGTTAAAGAAGCGATCAAAGAGATAAAAAAAGACTTTGATTTGTAATAAAATGTCATAAAACCCAATTCTTGTTTTGAAAAGGATTGGGTTTTTTTTTCTAGTTTTAAAAATAGAGGTTCTGCAAAGTCAGATTCCAATATTGGATTTTCTTCCTAAATAATAACCTGTTTAAATCAGGTAAAATTTTCTTTAAGTAGATATGAAAGCAGCAATCATAACAATTGGAGATGAAATTCTAATTGGTCAAATAGTAGATACAAATTCAGCTTTTATTGCTAAATCGCTTGATAGAATTGGGGTTGAGGTAGTAGAAATGCTTTCGATTAGCGATGATAAAAAACATATTCTAGATACTTTTTCGCAATTTCAGAATAGAGTAGATGTTGTAATAGTTACTGGTGGTTTAGGACCGACTAAAGATGATGTTACAAAAAAGACTTTTTGCGACTATTTTGATGATGAACTGGTTGTGAATCCAGAAGTTCTGGCGCATGTTACGCAATTGATTGAAGGTTTTTATAAAAGGCCTATTTCGCAATTAAATAAAGATCAGGCTTTGGTGCCTTCAACTTGTACGGTATTGCATAATCAAGTTGGAACCGCACCGGGAATGTGGATGAAAAAAGAAGATACCGTATTTATTTCGCTTCCAGGGGTCCCTTATGAAATGAAATATTTGGTAGAAGAGCAGATAATTCCAAAAATTGTACGAGAATACAAACGTCCTTATATCATTCATAAAACGATTTTAACTTACGGGCAAGGTGAAAGTTTAGTTGCAGAGCGTATTGAGCAATGGGAAAATAATCTTCCAGAGTTTATAAAGCTGGCCTATCTGCCAAATCCGGGAAGAGTTCGTTTGCGTTTAACAGCTCGAGGAACGGATAAAGAAGTGTTGGAAGAAGCTATTGAGTCTAATGTCAAATCTTTAGATGCAATAATTCATGATATCATAGTTGGTTACGAAGAAAACGAAACAATAGAAACGGTTATTGGTAAATTGCTGTCTAAGCAAAATAAAACTGTTTCTACAGCCGAAAGTTGCACTGGAGGAAGAATAGCGTCGCTTTTGTCTGCTGTTCCAGGATCATCCAGCTATTTTAAAGGAAGTGTTGTTTCTTATGCAACCGAAATCAAAGTGGATGTTCTTGGCGTTTCTCAAAATGTAATAGATCAATTCTCAGTAGTTAGTGCTGAAGTTGCTTCTGCTATGGCTTTGAATGTGAAAAACTTACTAAAAACAGACTACGGAATAGCAACGACGGGGAATGCTGGTCCGTCAAAAGGTGATTCTGACGCAGAAATTGGTACTGTTTTTATTGCTTTAGCAACGCCAAACGAAGTAATAGTAGAAGAATTTAACTTCGGACAACCGCGTGAAAAAGTGATAGATAGGGCATCTGTTAAGAGTTTGGAAATATTACAGAAAGAAATTTTAAAAATTGTGCAATAATTTTTTGCTACAATGGTTTATTTTTCTTTTCTTTGCACCCTGATTTTGAATAACGATAAAAGATAAGTATAATGTCAAGAGTTTGTGACCTTACAGGTAAAAGAGCGATGGTAGGAAATAACGTTTCTCACGCTATGAACAAAACTAAGAGAAAGTTTTCTGTAAACTTAGTTAAAAAGCGTTTTTATCTTCCAGAAGAAGATAGATGGATTACTCTTAGAGTAGCAGCATCTACGATAAAAACAATTAATAAAAATGGAATCACTGCTGTTTTGAAAAAAGCACAGTCAGAAGGATTTATCAAATAATCTTTTCCTAAATAAATATATAGCAAGATGGCAAAGAAAGGTAATAGAATCCAAGTAATTTTAGAATGTACTGAGCACAAAGCTTCTGGTGTTGCAGGAACTTCTAGATACATTACAACTAAGAACAAAAAAAATACTCCAGACAGATTAGAGATTAAAAAATTTAATCCAGTTTTGAAAAGAGTAACTGTTCACAAAGAAATTAAGTAATAATTAGAGATTTTGATAAAATCTCAAATGGTTTTTCATTTGAAGATTTATTGAATTTCAAATAACATTGAATCATGGCAAAGAAAACCGTAGCATCGTTACAAACATCTTCTAAGAGATTATCAAAAGCCATCAAAATGGTAAAATCTCCAAAAACTGGTGCATATACATTCGTAGAATCTATTATGGCTCCTGAAGAAGTTGATGAATTCTTGAAAAAGAAATAATTACAATTACATTATATAGAAAAGCTACTTTCTTTCGGAAGTAGCTTTTTTATTACCTATATTTGTCTGAAATTTTAAAGAATTGTAATAATTTGCTCTTTTTTGAAAGAGAATTGCAGTTTCTTTAAAGATTTGGATTTCTGATCTAAAAATCAAGAGGTCTAATAAATCTAAAAATCTACAAAAAAATGAGTTTTTTTAAAAAATTATTCTCTACTGATAAAAAAGAGACTTTAGACAAAGGTCTTGAAAAATCAAAAACTACTTTTTTCTCAAAGTTAAGTAAAGCCGTTGCTGGAAAATCTAAAGTCGATGATGATGTTTTAGATGATTTAGAAGAGGTTCTAGTTGGTTCGGATGTTGGTGTAAATACTACTTTGAAGATCATTTCAAGAATTGAAAAACGTGTTGCCGAAGATAAATATTTAGGTACAGATGAGCTTAATCAAATTCTCCGTGATGAAATTGGTGCATTGTTGTCTGAAACCAATACTGGTGAAGCAACCGAATTCGAAATCCCAAAAGATAAAAAACCTTACGTTCTAATGGTTGTAGGGGTAAATGGAGTTGGTAAAACAACAACCATTGGTAAATTAGCGTATCAGTTTAAAAAAGCGGGTCATAAAGTAGTTTTAGGAGCTGCGGATACTTTCCGTGCTGCGGCGATTGATCAATTGCAAGTTTGGGCAGATAGAGTAGATGTGCCAATTGTAAGACAAAATATGGGTAGTGATCCAGCTTCTGTAGCTTTTGATACTTTGCAGTCTGCTGTTGCTCAAAATGCTGATGTTGTTATTATTGATACTGCTGGACGTCTTCATAATAAAATTAATTTGATGAACGAGTTAACAAAAGTAAAACGTGTTATGCAGAAAGTTGTTGCCGATGCGCCTCACGACGTGCTTTTGGTTTTAGATGGTTCTACTGGTCAAAATGCTTTTGAGCAAGCGAAACAATTTACTGCAGCAACAGAAGTAACTTCATTAGCTGTAACTAAATTAGACGGAACTGCTAAAGGTGGGGTTGTAATTGGTATTTCAGATCAGTTTCAGATTCCTGTAAAATATATTGGTGTTGGCGAAGGAATTGAAGATTTGCAAGTCTTTAATAAATATGAATTCGTAGACAGTTTCTTTAAATAAATTTATAATGAGTTTTGAATCTATAAAAAATATATCGGCTGTTACTTTTTATTTTGCCAGTATTATAAGTTTTGTTTTGGCGAATGTTTTGAAAGATAATAATCTTTCGATTTATTATGTACTCTTGGTGCTTGGGGTAATTTTATTTTTTTTAGGAATTCTTAAAAGAATTCAAACCAAACGATAGTAGTAAGAAAATATAACAACTGATTTGTTGAGTATTTAACTTTTATGAAATATTGCGTTTTCATTTTTCTCTTAAGCTTGTTGTCTTGTAAAAATAAGAACAATGAAAATACAATAATAGCTCAAAAAGTTATTGTTATTCAGCCTTTAGGTAATTTCCAGCAAAAACAATCTCAAAAGGTTTTTGCGGAGATAAAAGCCATTAATTCGAAAGTGATTTTGATGGATAATATTGAGTTTCCTGAAAAATCCTTTTATAGTCCTCGAAATAGATATCGTGCGGACAGTATTATTAAAAATCTAAAAAATAAAATCGGTAAAGATTCTGTAATTGTTGGATTGTCGCATTTTGATATTAGTACTACAAAAAATGGTATCAAAGATTGGGGAATAATGGGTTTGGGTTATAGACCTGGAAAAGCCTGTGTCGTTTCTGATTTTAGATTGTCTAGCAAAAATAAAAACGAACAGTTTTATAAGTTGGTTCTACATGAATTGGGACATACTGAAGGTTTGCCCCATTGTAAAGAAAAAGCTTGTTTGATGCGTGATGCAGAAGGCGGAAATCCTTTTGATCAAGAAAAAAGCTTCTGCAATAATTGCAAAAGCTTTTTAAAAAGTAAAGGTTGGCGATTAATTTGAATTGCTAATTTTATTTGTTATTGATACAAAGCATTAATTTTCTCCCACAAAGTTTTGTCAAAATCTGATAGAGCGAGATTTACATTATCTGCGGCGTCTCCCATTCTTATTACTACCATTTTTTTGCTTGGCACTACATAGATCTTTTGATCATTTTTTCCTAAAGCCATAAACATATCGTTTGGTCCAGTTGAGATTATACTTCCTTGAAAAACAAGTTGAGATTGGGGTAAATGATAACTCGTTTTTCCATTTAGCCACCATAAATAACCGTATCCTAAATTAATATTTTGCGAAGTTGATGTTGCTTCATTAAAATAAGCTTCATTCAAAATGGTTTCGTTTTCCCATTTTCCATTGTTTAACATTAATAGTCCGAAACGGGCCATACTTCTTGTAGTGCTCGTGTAAACGCTATTAACACCCAATTGTACCCAATTGCCGTCCATTCCGATTTTATTTCTTAATTTGTTGTTGAAATAATTTTCCCAAGTTTGTTTGCTTGCTTTAGCTACAACGTCTTGAAGTTTTACATAAACATTATGATAAGCCCATCTTTTTCCTGCATCAGCTTTATAGATTAAATCTTCGGTGTCAACATCGTCTGTGCCGTCGTCAAGTCCAGAAGTCATAGAAAGTAAATTTTTACAGGTAATTTGGTTTTCTTGAGCTAAAGTTTCGCTTGTCCATCCAGTTCCGATATAATCTGATACTTTATTGTTGATATTTAAAAGTCCTTCTTGCTGCGCAATTCCAGTCATAGTAGAGGTTAAAGTCTTTCCTGCACTAGCCCAGTACCAGTTTGTTGTGGCAGTATGTTTATTAAAATAATTTTCTAAAACGATTCGTCCATTAACTAAAATGATAAACGACTTAGAGTTTTTGAGTTCTAAATAATCCAGAAGAGGCTGTACTGCATTTTGATTCCATTTTAGCTCAGTAATTGATTTTGTTTCCCAACTAGACCCAGTTATTGGCGGGAAATACATTTTTTCGTCGGGAATTGGAGTTGGATCTGTTTCGGATGAATCTTTACTGCAGGCTATAAAAAATAGCGCTAGCAAAATGGTGCAAATAGATTTGGTCATGTCTTTTTGTTTTTGGTTTTGGGGTTTGACCAAAAATATGTAAAAAAGTTTAATGTGTTAACAAACTTATTTTTAGGTTTATAAGGATTATATTGGTTTTTTTTCTTCGTTTAATTCCCATTTGCTTCCATCATTATAAACAATGTAATAAACTGTGACTTTAATGATTTTATCTGCATCTGTCGAGAAATCTTCCCATATTTTTGATTTGGTTTCTCCAGGTTTTATTAAACAAGTTATGTTTCCGTTAAAATTTCCTTCACCATAAAAATAATTACCGCTTGCGGGTTCTTCAAATGAGTTGATGCAAAACCATTTAAGTTTTATGGCTTTAATTGTTTTTCTGCTCGAATTCTTGTAAACTATTTTGATGTCCTTATGATGAGAATAGCTATTGTCGATTAGTATTGCTTTAACGATTTTTATTGGAGAATCTTCTGAATTTGTAGTTTTTGAGATGCTTTTTACTGTAGAATGAGTGTCAGTTTTGCTTTCGTTTTCTTTTGAATGATTTTCTAATTTGACAGGAGCTTTTTTTTCTTGTTTTTGATGATCGCATTTTAAAAATAGAATTAAGGAGCTAAAAATTAATAGTAATGTTTTTTTCATTTTTGATTGAAAATAGGAACTTTAAATTTGATCATTTATAGCAAATTTTTCTTCGAAACAATTATGCTATAAAAATCTATATGTTACAAAATAATTATTACTCATAAAAGTTTTAATAGTAACAGAATAAGACATTTTTCTGTTTTTATTCTTGAAAAAATGTTTTTTAAAACAGTAAAATAATTAATGTATAAAGTATTTCTTTTGATGATTATAAGACTATCTTTGTAGTCCGAGAAAAATTTCTGCAAAAAATAGCGAGATGCTATAGTCAGTTAACCAAGTAAGTTACTGCTAAAAAAAAATATTTATTATTTATGAAAAACACTTTTATAGTTTTGGTTTTGTCGCTTTTATTTGTAAGCTGCAAACAGGAAATTAAGCCTGATGATATGGCTAAATTAAATGGCTATTGGGAAATTGAAAAAGTTGTTTTTGAGAAAGGAGAGGAGAAGGAGTATAAAATGAACGAGACTTTTGATTTTTTTCAAATTAAAAATAATAAAGGAGTTCGAACGAAAGTAATGCCCCAATTTGATGGGACGTTTTTGACGACAGATACCTTTGAGAATGTTTCTGTTCGTTTTGCAGGAGAAAAGGTTTTTTTAGATTATAAAACAGATTATGCGAAATGGAGTGAGGAAGTTATTTCGATTTCAGATGAAAAATTTGTGACTAAAAATCCACAAAAAATAGAATATCATTATAAAAAAGCAGCACCAATAAATCTTCTGAACGATGGCGAAAAGACTAAATAACGAATCTACTATTAGCGCTGTTTTGCAACAGATTATTCAAGTGAATAAGTTACAGCCGGGCATGGATCAAATTGATGTTCGTGATGCTTGGAAACAATTGATGGGAAGCGGAGTGAACACGTATACCAGAAATGTTATTTTAAAAGGCAGCACACTTTATGTTGAATTGGGCTCTGCCGTTCTGCGTGAAGAATTAAGTCACGGAAAGTCTAAAATCGTAAAAATGATTAATGAAGAACTTGGACGTGAGGTAGTGAAAGAAGTGGTTTTAAGATAATCCTTCGGTACTAAATAAGAGCGTTAATTTATGGTATATTTAGAATCAAAATTCAAAGTTTTTCCGATTATTTTGATCACTTATTTAAGTGCTTTTCCTCTATTAGCGGTTTACTTGTATTTTGTTTCGCCAGATGTAAGTGTGATTTTTCCTGTTTTGCTTTTAATACTTATTGCCATCTTTTGGTTTAAAGCTTTAAGAATAAGAGCCAACAGTATAAAAATTACTCAAGATAGTATCATGATGAGACGTTACCTTGGAATTGGAAAACCCATCGAGTATAAAAATATTGCATTAGATGGTTTTGTAAATGTATTTGAATCTGGTAGGGGAATTACTTATGAGTCAATTTTTATTATTGAAAAAGGGAAACGAATAGGCTGCATTTCGAGTTTTTATCATAAAAATTTTGATGCTTTAAAGTTACGTTTGAAAGAAAATGTAGCCGATTTAGGAGAGAGAAAATAGTTCCTGCTAGGGAATAAAAAAAATGCTGTTTGATTTACAAACAGCATTTTTTTATGAATTACAATCACTGAAAAACTGTGACTGCGACTGAAACTAATTATTAAAATTGCTCTCTTCCTGCAAAGTGGAATGCACCTTCGATAGCAGCGTTTTCGTCGCTGTCAGATCCGTGAACTGCATTTTCTCCGATAGAAGTAGCATATGCTTTACGAATAGTTCCTTCAGCAGCTTCAGCTGGGTTTGTAGCTCCAATTAAAGTTCTGAAATCTTCTACTGCGTTGTCTTTTTCTAAAATGGCAGCAACAATTGGTCCGCGAGACATAAATTCAACTAATTCTCCGTAGAAAGGTCTTTCTGCGTGAACTGCGTAAAATGCTTTTGCATCTGCTACAGTTAATTGAGTTAATTTTAATGAAACGATTTTAAAACCACCGTTAGTGATCATTGCTAAGATGTTCCCGATGTGCCCATTTGCAACAGCATCTGGCTTAATCATTGTAAAAGTTCTATTTGTTGCCATTTTTATATTTTATTAAATTTTGTGCAAAAGTATACTTTTTTTACGAATTGATTTTAATAAATTCTTAATTTAAATGTGTTCGAATGCTGTTTTGAGCAAGAAAGATCAAAAAATCAAACTATGGCAAAAAAAAGGCGCACATCCGTACGCCTCTTTAAGTTATAATTTTAAAAACTAAACTTTGAATATGAGTTTATTTCGGTAGAAGACCCATAAAATAAAAGACCAGATTCCGACATAAGTTAAGGCGCCAGCCAAAGAAGCCGTCATCGGATTAGAAAATAAAGGCGCAATTCCGAAACGGTATAAATAATCTAATAAATTAGTTTGTTCTGCTGGATTTGACGGATTCTGAAAGCGAATCATTACCAATGCCTGTGGAATAATCTGTGAGGCAAAGAAAACAATCATTGGGTTTACTCCCCAGATAATAAATAGTTTAAAGCTTTTTTTGTATTCCTTAATGTCGATTACAAAATATAGGACTGTTAGACATATTGTTGCTAATCCGGTGGTGAATAAAACATAACTGCTTGTCCATATAGATTTGTTTATTGGAAAAACCAAATCCCAAATTAATCCGAAAAATATAAGTGATGTTCCTATTATTCCCATTCTTTGGGCTTTTTGAACTTTGGTTACATTAAGTAATAAAATTTGACCTATGATTAATCCAATAATTCCATTTACGATTGAGGGCAGTGTGCTTAGAATTCCTTCTGGATCCCAAGTATTGGTTTCATGATACATGTGACCTTTCAGCAAAATACTGTCTACCCATGCGGCTAAATTAGTTCCTATTTCTAGATTTGCTTCTCCAACACCAGGAACAGGAATTAAGGTCATTACTGCCCAATATCCTAAAAGCAAAACAATTCCTGTAACAATCTGTATTTTTTGCGATGTTTTTAAATATAGAAGGGAAACAACAAAATAGACAATAGCAATACGTTGCAACACTCCAGGAAGTCTAACATCTTGATAGTTCTCAAAACCTCCATAAGCTAGAATTAGGTAAATTAACAGAATTCCGATAGCAAATATGTTTTTTAGTCGATTACTAAAATTTCCCATCAAAGCATAACCAACAGCAATGGTAATGGCTAAACGTCCAATAAGAAGCGGAATTCCATCCAATCCAAATAATTGAATTTTGCCGAAAAAATTAAAGAAAATTCCAAGGCAGAACATTCTTAAAGAGCGTATCAGTATTTTATTAAAAGTAGTGCCGTCATATTTTTTCTCTGGCATTGCTAAAGGCACTGCAACTCCCATTATAAAAATAAAAAATGGAAATACGAGATCTGTTGGCGTACAGCCATTCCAATGTGCATGCAAAAGAGGTGGATAAACATTACCCCAGTCACCAGGGTTGTTTACAATAGTCATCAATAGAATAGTTAGTCCGCGAAAGACATCAAGCGAAATTAGTCGTTCTCTTACCATTTGGTTAGTTAGTTAATAGGTTATAAAATATAATTCTATTTGGTTTGAGAGAGCAATAATGTCGGAAATGAGCTGGTTATTTGTTCCTAAATTATCACTTTTAATTTCTAAAGATAATTATTTTAGATTATTATGATATCAAAATTGTGTTCTAAAGGTTTTAATTTCTGGATTAAAAGCGGAATTAGTTGTTCTCCATTTTCTAAATAAAATTCAGAAAAATTGGTTTGACGTTCTTGAAGTCCATAATTAGGAAACAATTCGCATTGTAAATCTGTTACACGCTGTAATTGATCCTGTAATTTTCTTTTTTGAGCTTTTAGTAAACGTTTTTCTAAATTTTCTAGACCTTTCTTTTGTTTTACTTCTTGAGCTTTTACGGCTCCTGAAAAAGATTTATCCGTTTTTTCTGCTAATTCAAAAAGATAATTGAATTGTTGTTCAAGAGCTTCTTTTTGAACAGTTAAATCTATCGGAAATGGAGAAAGTTTATGTGTAATTTCATTGATTAAATTTTCTGATTTACTAAATAAATCTTTCCAGGATAAACTTAAATTATCTGCTTTTTTGGCTTGTTTTTCAGTTGCTAAAAGAACTGAATTTCGAACTAATAAAATCGGAAAAGTAATATTTACGGCATCAAAGAAATCTTTTAATTCTAACCAATAAGCAATTTCTCCGCCTCCTCCGATGTAACAAAGGTTTGGTAAAATAATTTCCTGATATAAAGGACGCATAATCACATTAGGACTGAATTTTTCTGGATTACTTTCCAGCAATTTGAAAATTTCTTCTTTAGAAAATGAAATTTTGGTATTGTTAACTACAAATTTGTCATTTTCAAAAATGATTCGCTCCCGAAGTTTATCTTCAATATAAAATAAATTAATCTCGCGCGGATTTACCTGAACATTATAATTTTCAAGTTTTTTAATTGATTCTTGAACTGTTTTAAATGAAGTTTGGTTTTCTAATTCTTCTTTAATAAAGGGAACTAAAGCACGTTTCAAATCGGCTTCATCTGCATCTAGAATAACTAAACCGTATTGAGAAAATAAACTATTGGCTAAAAAACGAGTAGCTTCGGCTAGGTTTTCATGTTTTAAATAAGCGTCTTCAAAAAGCTTTTTAAGTGTATTGGCATTATTACTTGAACCTAATTCTTTAGAATAAACTTCAAACAAATCTTCTAATCCATTTGTTGATAGTCTTCCCACTGGGCCGGTACTTTCAGCATTCCAGCGGATTTTCTTTCCTTTAAAATTAAAATAATTAATTTCTTCAAAATCATGATCTTCAGTTGCCATCCAATAAACTGGAACAAAATTGTATGAAGGATATTTTGATTTTAATTCTTTGGTTAGATTAATCGTCGAAATAATTTTATACAAAAAATATAAAGGTCCGCTAAATAGATTTAATTGATGTCCAGTTGTAATTGTGAACGTATTTTCGAGTGCTAAAAGCGTAATGTTTTGTTTGGTAGCGTCTGAAATTTCGATATTCTGATATTGCTTTTGCAAAGTCTGAATTAATGCAGTTCGATTTTTGTTATCAAAATTTGCTGCTTTTTCGCTAATCTGTTTTTCGAAATTTTCCATTGTTGGAAAATTATTGTACAGCGTTTTTAATTCTGTTTTCTGGTCTAAATAATCTTGCATTAGTTTAGAAAAATATCCAGAAGATTGAAAGCTGATACAGTCGGTAGGCATAATTTTAAATTTATTTTTGATAGCTGTAAATTTAAGGAAAATATACAGTTAAAAATGCTTTTAACGATTGCTTAAGATTTGATTTTTGATTTTTGTTTTAAAGCTCCGATAATCAAGTTTTTAGTTTTGCTTTTAATTGTTGTTTTTAAAATGGAAAAAACATGAAATTTGTTAAAAAACAGTGAGTGTTTTAAAACTATTTCTTCTAAATATAAATTATTAATAATGAAACCATATTTTTGTGAGCAAAAAAAAAGTTATATCTATTTTACATGAAAAATATCCCTAGTAAAAAGAACTCTCTTCAACACGTTCTTTTTGGAAGCCTTATTGGTACCACAATCGAATTTTTTGATTTTTATATTTATGCCAATGCAGCAGTATTGGTTTTTCCTCAATTATTTTTTCCAAGTTCAGATTCGACGATGGCAACTTTGGAATCTTTAGCAACTTTTTCAATTGCTTTTTTATCTCGACCGTTAGGTTCTGCATTTTTCGGACATTATGGAGATAAAATAGGCCGTAAGTTTACTTTAGTGGCAGCTTTGCTTACAATGGGAATTTCAACCGTTACAATCGGATTTTTACCAAGTTATGAAAGTATTGGTGTTGCCGCGCCTTTGTTATTAATGTTATGTCGTTTTGGTCAAGGTGTTGGTTTAGGAGGCGAATGGGGAGGAGCCGTTTTATTGGCGATAGAAAATGCACCGCCAAATAAACGTGCTTGGTATGGAATGTTTCCACAATTAGGAGCTCCAATCGGACTGCTGCTTTCTGGTGGAACTTTCTTGCTATTAACTGATTCAATGAGTAATGAGGATTTTATGAATTACGGCTGGAGAATTCCTTTTATCGCAAGTGCACTTTTGGTTATAGTTGGTTTTTACATTAGAACTAAAATTACAGAAACACCATCATTCGAAAATTCTAAAAAAGAACAAGAAGAGGTAAAAATGCCATTTTTAGAATTGGTAAAATCATATAAAAATCAGCTAATTTTTGGAACCTTTGCTGCCATTACAACATTCTTGGTTTTTTATTTAATGACCGTTTTTACTTTAAGCTGGGCAACTTCAGATTTAGGCATTGTTAAAAGAGACGGATTGTTAATTCAATTGTTCTCGGTATTGTTTTTTGCTATTTTTATTCCAGTTTCAGCTGTAGTGGCCGATAAAATTGGACGTCGTAAAATGCTAATTCTGGCTACAGCTGCGATAGCCATTTTTGGGTTTTTCTTTTCATACTTTTTAAGTTCAGGAAATATTGTCTTAGTCACTATTTTTGCTTGTATTGGAATGTCTTTGATGGGATTTACATATGGACCTTTAGGAACTTTTTTATCCGAATTATTTCCAACAACAGTTCGTTATTCTGGAGCTTCTTTGACCTTCAATATGGCTGGAATTCTTGGAGCAGCTTTTGCGCCAATGATTGCCATTTGGTTAGCTAAAACATATGATGTAAGCTATGTGGGCTTTTATCTAGTTATTGCCGCACTGATATCTCTAGTTTCTTTTTTGGTGATTAGTAAAGACGAGCATAAGTTTTAAATTGAAAGAATCATTATTAGGTTTTATAAAAAAGTCCGCAGGGTAAATACACTTTGCGGACTTTTCTTTTTATCTTTTTAAACTAAAATGGCCTCTAAATTCTTTGCCATCTAATCTAATGGCTGTAAACCAATAATCTGTTGCAGGTTGAAGCTGACCTATGAAAGTTCCATCCCAAGAGGTATTAAGGCCTAATTCTTTTAACAGTTTTCCATATCGGTTGAATATTTTAATTCCTGTACCTGGTGCCAAATATGCCGAATCTATTGTCCAAAAATCGTTGAAGCCATCACCGTTCGGGGTAAAGAATTTTGGATAGGGAAGTTCTTCAGCAAAATTGATACAATCACTATTTTTGGCTTCAAGAATACTTATTGTAACAGGTATTCTATCACTTTCGCAATTATTGATAGTTTGTGTAGCATAATATGTTATTCTATTTTCAAGAAGTGTTGATTCTGAAATAGCAATATTTGAAAACTCATTTTCATACCATTTGATATTTTGTCCCGAAATTACAATATCACTTATTTTAGCATTCTTTTGGCTGCAGTATATTTGACGAGAATCTGCAATTGGAATTGGAGTGTCTTGTACTTTTACAGTTACAGCTAATCTTTCGCTTTCGCAATTGTTTAATGTTTGCGAAACGTAATAAACAGTATTTTGCAATAATGTTGTTTCAGGTAAAATGTTTCCGTTTGTTGGAGAATTGTACCATTTAATATTCGTTCCTGCTATATTTAAATCTTCTAAAATAGCAATCTCATCAATACAAAATTGTTGGTTGTTATTTCCAGTTGGTAATGGTGTATTGTAAATTTTTACTAAAATTGGAGTTCTGTCTCCTTCGCATCCAATTGTTTGAGAGGCATAATAAGTTCGATTATCTTCTAATAAAGTTGTATTTGGTAACGGTGCCGCAGAAAAATTGGTATCGAACCATTTGATATTTTGTCCCGTTATTTGAATATCATTAAGAGTTTTGTTTTCTTTCTTACAAAAAGATTGCTCTGGATTTCCCGATGGAGCAGAAGGTGTATTGATAATTGAAACAGTAATCCCAAATCTAGGACTTTCACAATTATTTACGGATTGAGAAGCATAATATGTTTTTCCGTTTTCTAAAGCTGTTGTTTCAGGTAATAAATTACCATTGCTTAATGCATCGTACCATTTTATTGAAGTTCCTATAATTTGAAGATTTGAAATCGTAGGATTTAGTCCGGTGCAAAATGGTTGATTTGAGTTTCCTGTTGGAGGAAATGTAACCTGAATATTGATTTTGACTGGAACTCTTTCGCTTTCACATCCATTAATGGTTTGAGATGCATAATAAGTTGCGTTGTCTTGAAGTACAGTTGTGGTCGGTACAAGAGTTCCTCCCGTTAAGTTGCTGTACCATTTTATATTTTGTCCAGTAATTTGAATGTCATTCAATCCTGCATTTTGATTAACGCAGAAAGTTTGTAGAGGATCTGCTGTTGGTAAGGGCTGGCTGGTAATTATAATGGTTTGATTTTGTGTTGATGAATTACCGTTTCCATCATTATAATTCCATACAATAGTATAAGTTCCAGGTGAAGAGTAAGATAATGGACTTGTAGTTGTTCCTGTAATTTGTCCAGCGCAAGCATCTGTTGCAGTTGGAATTGTGGTTATGGAAGTAGAACAATCTCCTGTTATAGATGGTAGATTCGTAACATTTGGAACAGGTTTTTCAATGTCTCCAATAACGACATTTATTTTTTTTGTATCATCGCAACCGCCTGTTCCAGTAATTAAACAACTATATTCTCCAGTATTGGCAGACGTTGCATTTGGAATTGTCGGATTTTGATCTGTTGATGTAAATCCGTTTGGTCCAGTCCATAAGTAGTTAGTTCCTCCTGAGGCTTTTAATTCTAAGGTATTGCCTATGCAGACTGGGGAATTGCTTGATGCTATTGGATTTGATAGACAATCTAGAAACTTAGCTAAATATACGTTATAAAGCCCTCCAACCGAGTTTAATGAATAATTTTCCTGATGTGCACCAGGGGTAGAAATACCAGACGAACTTTGAGTGTTTCCTACCAAATAAATATTATCTAAACGATCTAAAGAAATTTTATTGTTTACATCTGCAGCTCCATTAGTGCCTTCGCTGGCATTTCCTCCATAATATGTGCCCCATTCTCTTTGTCCATTTTCGCTAAGTTTAATCATATATGCATCTCCATATTGGGGTGTTATAGAGTATGCATCAGCAGTAGCAATTCCAGATTTTAAACTAGTACACCCTTCTATTATAATCTTGTCTTTAGAGTTTACAGCTAGATCTTGAATAATTTCCCCAAAATATGTTCCCCAAACCAGATTTTGCGAATTGATATCAAATTTGGCAATATAACTACTGGTTCCAAAATTCATTGGCAGATCAATAAAATTTTCATTGAAAGTATTGATGCTTTTTAAATTATTATGATCGTTTGTAGTACCGATAAAATATAAAAACTGACCTTTTAGGGTAGATTTGTCTATTAAACTAAATGTTGATCCATTAAAGTATCTTCCCCAAATTTGTTGTCCCTCCAAATTAAATTTTGAAATCATTCCTGAAACAAAACCAACTAAACTATTAGTAGTTGATATGCCAGAAGTACTACTTGTTCTTCCCGTTACATACAAAAAGCCATCGTCAGAAATGTTAGCAGAAAGAATTCGTTCATCTCTTTCTCCTCCATAATAAGTTCCCCAAACCCTCACTCCTTGTGGTGTAAATTTTGCAATAAAAGCGTCATCTCCATAATAATCATCAGCATGTCTAGGTTGATAGGCATCTGTAGAAGCAATATTATTAGAACTCATGGCCATACCAACTAAATAGGTGTTATTTTGTGCATCTATTGCAATATCATATCCTATATCCATATAATCGCCTCCATAAAAAGTTGCCCATTCTCTATTTCCAGAAGAATTAAGTTTTACTAAAAAGGCATTAAAATAATATCCTTTAGATTCAGGTTGGTGGGATCCAGGTGTTGCTATTAAGGAATTATTAATATTACTGCCTACATTTACACTTCCGGTAAAATATAAATTTTCATTTTTATCAACTTTTATAGCCGTCGGAACTGCAGCGTAATAAGTTCCCCAAAGTCTAACACCATTTGCATTAAATTTAGCTACAAAGCCATTTCCATAAAAATGAGCATAATAATATTCTATATACCCACCATTAGTTGCAATATTTGCAGTACTCCAAGTATATCCTGAAAAGTATACATTGTTGTTTAGGTCGTTACAAATGGCAGTTGAATACTCACTATTATTTCCAGCATAATAAGTTCCCCACAATCTCACAGGCACTGGATCAATAATCACAGTTTTATCAGAAACATTATTTGGAGCATTAAACCCATAAACATTCTTCTTAACTTTGGTATAACCAACTGCTAATTCTTTTTTACTTCCCCCATCTTCAATCCAGCTCGCAGGAAGCGTTTCTTCCATTTTCCCAAAGCGAACATTCATCTGAATCTTATTATCAACTAAATCAGTTTCTGCACCGCTAAATTTTAGTTTTATGTCAGAGATTTTTCCCTTAGGATGAATTACAAAATTATATTCAACCGTTTTTTTGGGATCATCGGGAATTGTAAAAACAACATCAATATTGGGATAGATATTTTTATATGTAATTTGCTTGTATTGATGAACTCCAGTAACTCCTTCAGGTCTATTCGGAATATTATAATAGTTGTCAAAATCAGCTGATTTTTGTTCCGTAATTAATTCAACTTTAGAATTGGAGTTTACAAAATCAATATCTATTCGATGGAAAACATATTCTAGATTAAATTCTTCTTTTACTTCATTGTCTTTTTCAGGAGTTAAATAAGGAAGTGTTTTTGCAGTTGTAGAATGAATGATAGGCGTCTTTTTTACTTCATAAACATCGTAAGAAAATCCATTTTTCTTTAATTGAACATTTAATCCATTTGTATTCAATAAATACTTTACAGCAGTATTTGGTTTTCCATTTTGATCGACAATTTGCCCTTTATTTTCTTTGAAACCAATAGATTGATTTTTATTTTGTGAAAATAAGTGAACAGTAATAAGGAAAAAAATAAAAAGTAATTTTTGTTTCATTTGAGTAATTTGGTCAGTGACAAATGTAATTAAATGTTTACAATTTCAAATCAAAAAATGAAATGCTAAAAAGTCCCTAATAACCCGTATTTTTGCAAAAAAATAATTCCTTTTGAAAACGAAACTTTTTGTAATTACGCCTCCATTTACACAACTGAATACACCGTATCCGGCAACGGCCTATATAAAAGGTTTTCTAAACACTAAAAATATCGAATCGGTTCAAGCAGATTTGGGTATTGATGTCATTTTAGAATTGTTTTCGAAGAAAGGATTAGAAAGTTTGTTTCAGTCCAACAACCAACAACCAATAACTGACAACTGCAAAAGAATTTTTGCTTTACAAGATGAATATATCAAAACTATTGATTCTGTAATTCAGTTTTTGCAAGGAAAAAACCCAACTTTGGCATTACAGATTTGTCAAGAAGATTTTCTTCCAGAAGCTTCTCGTTTTGCGCAATTAGAAGAACTCGATTGGGCTTTTGGAACAATGGGAACGCAAGATAAAGCAAAACATTTAGCCACTTTATATCTCGAAGATATTTCGGATTTTATCGTAGAATGTGTCGATGAAAATTTTGGATTTAGCCGATATGCAGAGCGTTTAGGACGAAGTGCCAATTCTTTTGATGAATTGTATAATGAGCTTCAAAAAGAGCCAACTTATATCGATTCGATTTTAATTTCGCTTTTGAAGGCTAAAATTGAAGCCGTAAAACCAACTTTGTTTTTAATTTCTGTTCCTTTTCCTGGAAATTTATACAGTGCATTTCGATCGGCACAGTGGGTAAAACAAAATCATCCCAACATAAAAATCTCAATGGGAGGTGGTTTTCCAAATACTGAATTACGATCCCTTTCAGACAAACGTGTTTTTGAGTTTTTCGATTTTATTACTTTAGATGATGGAGAAGTTCCAATTGAAGAATTAATTTTTCATTTAGAAAATCCCGATTCGGATTCTTTTAAAAGAACATTTCTTTTAGAAAATGGAGAAGTAGTTTATAAAAACAATTCTTTAAAACACGATTATAAACAAGCTTATGTGGGAACCCCAGATTATTCTGATTTGCCTTTAGATAAATACATTTCAGTTATTGAAATTGTAAATCCGATGCATAGAATGTGGAGTGATGGACGTTGGAATAAGCTCACAATGGCACATGGCTGTTACTGGGGAAAATGTACTTTTTGTGATATTTCATTAGATTATATAAAAGTATACGAACCCGTTGCTGCAAGTTTACTTTGCGATAGAATAGAAGAATTAATCGAAAAAACAGGCCAAAACGGTTTTCATTTTGTTGATGAAGCCGCACCGCCAGCTTTAATGCGTGCTTTGGCTCTTGAAATTTTAAAAAGAAAACTCGCTGTAACGTGGTGGACAAACATTCGATTTGAAAAAAGCTTTTCTAAAGATTTATGCCTTTTATTAAAAGCTTCGGGCTGTATTGCCGTTTCTGGAGGTTTAGAAGTAGCTTCTGATCGATTGTTGAAACTGATTGATAAAGGCGTTACGGTTGAACAAGTTGCAAAAGTAACCCGAAATTTTACCGAAGCTGGGATTATGGTTCATGCGTACTTAATGTACGGATATCCGACACAAACCATTCAAGAAACGGTTGATAGTTTAGAAATGGTTAGGCAATTGTTTGAAGCCGGAGTTTTACAATCTGGATTTTGGCATCAATTTGCGCTGACAGCACATAGTCCGGTTGGATTATATCCAGAACAATTTGGTGTAACCAAGAAAACAGAAACAATTGGAACTTTTGCTAATAATGACATCGAATATACCGATGCAACAGGAATAAATCATAATAAATTTAGCTTCGGATTAAAGAAATCACTTTTTAATTTCATGCACGGAATCTGTTTTGATTATGAACTTCAAGATTGGTTCGATTTCAAAATCCCGAAAACAAAAATTCATCCCGATTTTATTTTCGATGCACTTCAGGAGCAAAATGATTTTAATACAAAACCAAATGCAAAAGTAGTTTGGCTTGGCGGAAAACCTTCAGCAGAAATCTTTACAAAATCAAAAAAAGGAAGAAGTTGGGAAATGATGGTGCTAACTTTTCATGATAAAAAAGAAAGTTTTGACATTCAAACCAGTAAAGAAGAAGGCGAATGGCTAATTTCAATTTTGTCAAAAATAGCTGTTTCAGGTTCTAAAAGCTATACTTTTCAGGAAGTTAAAAACGACTTCGAAACTTCTTTAGAAGATTTTGAATTGTTTTGGTATTCTAAACCAATAAACACGCTACGCGAATTTGGATTATTAGTTTTGTAATTTAGTATTCCAAACATTCACCATCATTCGGAATCGCAGTTTTACTTAAAAGTCCATGATCTGCAAGTGCAGTTCTCAATTGTAGCCTTGTAGTCGGGCAATGGTTTAAAGCTTCTAAGTGATTAGCGATTACTTTTCCTGGAGCAAGAGTTACAAATTTTAAAATGTCGTCCATTCGCATTAATAAAGGCTGTCCGAAATCTAATCTTGCAGTGCCACAAGCCACAGTAGAAATGTCTGGTTTAAATTGGGTTAGAACTTTTTGTACATGTTCTGTAAAAATGGTGTCAGAACTAATATAAATAGACTTTTCGTTGGCCAATTCGATAAGAAAACCCATTACATTTCCCATCAATTTTGCAATAAATCCGTAACCGTGAATAGCCGGAATTCCAGTTATTTTTCCATCCAAAAATAATTGAGGCTGCCAATATTCTAAAGTTTGAATAACACTCAATCCTCTTTGTACTAGAGCTTTTTCATCTTTAGAACTGCAAATTACTGGAATACTTTTTCGTCGTAAAAAAACTTCACCTGCTTTATCAATATGATCTGGATGCAAATGTGTAATTAGGCAGTGCGTTACTTTGCTTAATATTTCACGGCTGTTTTTAGGCAGCGCAACCAACGGATTTCTTTTAGGTTTGTATCTGAAAATAGTAAAAGGCGGAATCGTTTTTCTTTTACCTAACATAGGGTCAACTAAAATGACATGCTTTTCTGTTTCAATCACCAAAGTGGCATTTCGCAAATGATGTAATTTCATATCCAAGAAAATTAGATATTAAAAATACAAAGTTTTTCGAAAATTAATTTACAGATTTTTCTTTATTTTTAACAAGATTGTTATTAATTAATTTTATGCATTTACAAGAAGGTTTTCACACCTATTTTATTTATATTTTGACAAATAAAGCGAAATCTGTTTTTTATGTCGGGGTTACCAATAATTTAAAAAAAAGAATAATGAAGCATAGAGAAAATATTTTGCTGGAAAGCAAAACTTTTGCTTCAAAATATAATGTTGAATTTTTGCTTTATTATGAAAAGTTTACTTGGATTCAAGAAGCAATTTCGCGAGAAAAAGAAATCAAAGGCTGGAGAAGAGAAAAGAAAATTGCTTTAATTAAAACTATGAATCCTGAATTGGAATTTTTAGACTATTAATTGAAGATAAAGTCTTTAAAGTCTAATATGTCATTTCTAGGAACGAGGAATCTCCGTAAGTAGCTCACCAAAGATTGGAATAACTTTGTAGAATATTGTCGCGGAGATTCCTCCTCCGTCGGAATGACAAAACTTTGCGGTTACTATCTGTTTAATTACTTAATTTCAAGTTCAGTATGTCATTCCGAGGAACGAGGAATCTCCGTAAGTGGCTCACCAAAGATTGGAATAACTTTGCGGAATATTGTCGTGGAGATTCCTCCTCCGTCGGAATTACAAACCTTTGTGGTTACTATATGTTTAATTACTTAATTTCAAGTTCAGTATGTCATTCCGAGGAACGAGGAATCTCCGTAAGTAGCTCGCTAAAGATTGGAATAACTTTGTGGAATATTGCCGTGGAGATTCCTCCTCCGTCGGAATGACAAACCTTTGCGGTTAGTATATGTTTAATTACTTAATTTCAAGTTCAGTATGTCATTCCGAGGAACGAGGAATCTCCGTAAGTGGCTAACCAAAGATTGGAATAACTTTGTGGAATAACTTTGTGGAAAATTGTCGTGGAGATTCCTCCTCCGTCGGAATGACAAACCTTTGCGGTTACTATATGTTTAATTACTTAATTTCAAGTTCAGTTTGTCATTCCTCGGAATGACAAACTGTAAGGTTACGGAACTCAGGAATGTTTTTACCCAATAGAAAACCTAAATCCAATTCCGTGTAGGTTTTCGATTGAAATTCCTTCCTCATTGGCAAGAATTTTTCGCAGACGAGAAATAAAAACATCTAAACTTCTTCCCATAAAATAGTCATCCGTTCCCCATAATGAGGTTAAGATTTGTTCTCTTTTTAAAACAGAATTTTTATGATCTAGAAATAACTTCAATAATTCTGCTTCACGCTGTGTTAGTCCTACTTTTTCTTCATCATTATAAAGAATAAAATTTTTGGTGTCAAATTGATATTTTCCTACTTCATAAATCGTTTTTATTGCGGGAATATTTTTCTGCGAACGCTTTAAGAAAATTTCAATTTTCAACAATAATTCTTCAATACTAAAGGGTTTAACCAAATAATCATCGGCACCCAAACGCAGACCTTTTATTCGATCTTCTTTTAATGTTTTAGCCGAAAGGAAAATAATAGGAACATCAACATCTATTTTACGAATGGCTTCTGCCAATTGAAAACCATCCATTTTTGGCATCATAATATCAAAAATACAGATGTCAAATTCCTCTTCCTCAAAAATTTTCAATGCCGCTTTTCCGTCCGAGCAATGTATAACTTCATAATTGTTTTGCTCCAAATTATCTTTGGTTAGAAACGCAAGGGTTTCATCATCTTCAGCATAAAGTATTTTGAAATTTCTCATTTTTTATTTGGGATTGACAAGGTTATCGTAACACCTTTTTCAGTATTATTTTCGGCTTTTATTTTCCAGTTCTGCAAATTGCAGATTTCTTTTACATAATATAATCCAAGGCCAAATCCGTTCACTTCATTGCTTTTTTCATTTTGAACGCGATAAAACTTATCAAAGATAAATGATATTTTTTTAGAATTTATACCAATTCCGTTATCAATAAATTCTAGTTTTAAACAATTATTTTCTTCTTTAAATTTAATGGTAATTTCAGGTTTTTCGTTACAATATTTTACAGCATTGTCTAATAAATTATACACTAAATTGGCAAAATGAAATCCATCAGTTTCTATTAAATATTCATCAGAAACAGTTTCAATCTTAACTGAAGCTTCAGGATATTTCAATTTAATATTTGAAATAGCTTCTTCAATAATCGGAATAATCAGAATGTTTTCTTTTTTTAATTCTAAAGGAGTGTATTCTGATTTAGAAATATTTAGAATTTTCTCGATATGACTGTTCAATTTATTACTCTGATTGATGATAATATCGGTATAAGTAAAAAGTTTTTTGTCTTCTTTAATCGGATTCTGTTCAATTAAATATTTTGAAGCGATAAGAATGGAAGCTAATGGTGTTTTAAATTCATGCGTCATATTATTGATAAAATCGCGTTGCAACTCGGAATATTTTTTCTGTTGCAAAAGCGTAAAAATCGAATAAACGTAAATCAGTAAAATTAGAATCAAAGCTGTCGAAAGTATAAACCAGAATCGCATCGAACTAAATAAATAAGTGGTTTCGTTAGGAAAGCGAACAGCGAAGTAGTAAACTAGATTTTTATGTTTAGGGAAATAAACCGTTTTTTTGCATTCCGCTTTTTTCTTAGAAAGAGAAACATAATCGCCATAAACCATTTCATCACTTTGGCAATTGTACATCGCATACTCGAAATCCGTTGTGATATTCATTTTTTTGAATTCTGTTTTTAGATAAAACTCTAAAATTTCAGGTTCAAATTCATTGTCAACATTTACTATATAATAGTCATTTGATATTTTCTGTACCGGATTTTGTGCAGGAAGTTCGTGATTAGTTCCCTCATACAATTTTTTAGCCACTTCCAATAAAGCAATATGGGCTTTCTGACTCAGTTTTTTCTGTTCAATCGTAAAAGCCTCTTTTGTCCAAAGCAATTGTGCCACCAAAATACTGATTATGGCTACCAATCCTAAGAGAATGATGCTGTTGAGTTTATTAATTTTCAAGAATAAAGGATTTTGAGAGTGTAATATTAATCAATTTTAGCCTTAAAACAGCCGATTAACAAGTCATTAACAAACGTTTGAAACCAGTTAACAGCGATTCCTTTTTGTCTGAATTACCTTTGTAATATCAAATTGAACTATAAACCATTTTAAATATATCTGTTATGAAAATGATCAAAATTTCTATGTTAGCTTTAGCTCTTGGCTTAATGTCTTTTTCGGCAATTGCTCCAGTACAATCTTTAGTTTCTGAAACTAAAATTTCGGCAACTACAGCTTCTACAATTGTTTGGAAAGCAGAAACAATTGATGTAGGACAAATTCCACAAGGAACTCCAAAAGCAATTGTTTACGAGTTTAAAAATACAGGAAAAACAGCGGTAGTAATTACAAACGTTCAAGGATCTTGCGGATGTACTGCTACAGATTACACAAAAGAACCAATTCAGCCAGGTAAGTCTGCAAAAGTTACTGCAACTTACAATGCTGCAAATAAAGGTGCTTTTACCAAAACAGTTACTGTAACAACTAGTGCAGAAACTACTCCAAAAATCCTTACTTTAAAAGGTACGGTTATTTAAGAATTTTAATAGGTTGGTTATATGGCGAAAACTCCAGACAAGAAATTGTTTGGAGTTTTTTATTTGCAGTGATTCGATTTTGATTTAATAGAATTTTTTTTACTTTTAATAAAAATTCCTACTTATGAAAATTTGGTATACGCCCTTTATTGCAGTTGTTTTTTTGATGGTTTTTTCTTGTAATTCCAAAGCAGATAAAAAAGAGGAAAAGGCAATAAAAAAAGAGGAAAAGATTCCAGAATTAAAACTTACAATAGATACAGCACGTATCGCAAAGTTTTACGAAAGTTATCCTAAACTGTCAAAATTTAAGACCGATGTAACTTCTTTATATCAGAAAAACAAATCGACTCAATTATGGCAGGATAATAAAGGAGTTGTAGAGTTTGGAAACACTTTGTTCAATCAATATAAAAATTTGGATCAAGAAGGATTAAAAGCCAATTATCCTTATAAGGAAGAACTTAATTCCGTTTTTGAAAATAATCCGACTAAAAAATTATCCAAAGAAGATACCGATTTATTGCTTTCGAACTTGTATTACTATTATGCGGAGAAAGTGTATGCTGGTTTTGATGAAAAAACAAGTATTTCGTTAGAATGGCTTTTGCCTAGAAAAAAGTTCAATTATCAAGTGCTTTCAGATTCTATTTTTAAAAAATCAACCATTTTGGATGATAAGAAAAAAAAGATGTTCAGCCAATATTACAAGCTTCGTGATGCTTTAAAAGAATACAGAAAAATTGAAAAAAATGGCGGATGGAAAACTATTGAAGTTGGTGAAGATTATGAATCTTTAAAAGTTGGCGATTCATCAAATGTTGTGGCTCAGATTAGAGAAAGACTTTTTGTAACTAAAGACATTAAGGAAAATACTAAAAGTCCTATTTGCGATACGACTTTCATAAAAGCAATTAAAAACTACGAAATTCATCACGGTTATACGCCGAAAAACACCATTTTGTTAGAACATATTAAGGATTTAAATATTCCTGTTTCTGATAGAATCAAGACCATTATTGCGAACATGGAGCGTTGCCGTTGGATTGATCCCGAATTAGAAAAAGGTCAAAAATATATTGAAGTTAATATTCCAGAATTTAAATTATATATAATCGAAGATGGAAAAATTGCTTTTACTTCTGCAGTTGTGGTTGGAAGAGCGATGACAAAAACAGTTATTTTCAGCGGAATGATGAATAACATTGTTTTTAGTCCGTATTGGAATGTGCCGCCGAGTATTATCAAATCTGAGATTAAACCCGGAATGGCCAAGGATAAAAACTATTTGCAAAAGAAAAATCTGGAATGGAATAATGGAGCTGTTCGTCAGCTTCCTGGGAAAAATAATTCTTTAGGTTTAGTGAAGTTTTTATTTCCAAATTCAAGCAATATTTATTTGCACGATACACCCTCAAAGAGTTTGTTCGAGAGAGAAAGTAGAGCGTTTAGTCATGGTTGCGTACGTGTGGCAAAACCGCGCGAATTGGCAATTGAATTACTAAAAGTAGATCCGCAATGGAATCCTGCGAGAATTGACAAAGCGATGCATGCCGGAAAAGAAAGCTGGTACACACTTAAGAAAAAAGTTCCAGTTTATATCGGTTATTTTACCGCTTGGGTAGATCGTGACGGAAATTTGAATTTCTATAAAGACATTTACGGAAGAGATGAAAGTCTTATCAAACTCTTAACGGAGGAATAAAATTAAGTTTGCCACGAATTACACCAATTTCCGCGAATTAATTTATCTGTACATGCAGAAAAAAATTAGTGAAAATTAGTGTAATTAGTGGCAAAAAAAAACTATTTACTCAAAACATCAATACATTTATAAAAACGTTTAGTATAGTGTTCTGTGTCAAGTGCTGTTATCGTAACTTGTTGCGCTTTTCCTGAAGAAGCGTGAATAAATTTTGAATGCATTCCGTTGGCTTCGCAGATAATTCCTAGATGTCCAACGATAGTTCTGTCTTTATATCCGTAGAAAACTAAAATATCACCAACTTTAAAATCTTCTGGTTTTAAAGCTTTTCCTAAATTTTTATAACCGCTTGAACTTCGCGGTAATGTCATTCCGAAATTGCTGAAAACATAACTTACAAAACCAGAACAGTCAAAACCTTTTTTGGGATTACTGCTAGCGTATACATAAGGTGTTCCTAAATATTTTTTGGCATAAACGATGATAGAATCACGATTAATTTCGGTCTCAATCTTCGTATTTTGAACTACTATTTGCGGTTCTTTATTTTTTAGAGTGAAAGAGGAAAGTAAAATAATAGGGAACAAAAATAATAGTAGGCGTGATTTCATTTTTTTAGTCTTAAATATATATTCAAACGCTAAATATAAACTGTTATTTCATTTGAAAAAGAACGGAAACACCCTAAAAAGTACAAATAAGCATTTGTTGAGCTTTAAATGATGTGTTTATGTGGTGTTTTTTTATTGCATTTTGACATTTTAGTATCTTTCTGTATAATTCATTTCAAATATATTTGTGAATCGTATTTATATTTAACAAATTAATTATGTTTCCCAAAAAAATAGCTCTTTTAATTTTGTTTTTGATGATTTCACTCTTTTCGACTTCACAAACTCAAAATTCAAATAAAACTTTTTTATATCAAGGTAGAGTAGATCAACTTCAAAATGATAATGTTATTTTAATCGGAACAGCCGCTTCTGTTTCTTTTAATTTTACAGGAAAAGAATGCTCAATATCGCTTCAAAGCGTTGATTCTTATGAACATCATAATTATGTTCAGTTGGTTTTGGATGGAAAATATATTGGAAAAATTAGAATTGAAAAAGTTGCAGCTCAATCTTTTCCAATAAAAGTAACTTCAACTAAAAAAGAGCATCGATTAGAAATCTATAAGAATACAGAGGCACAAAGCGGAAATGTTTTATTTGCTGGAACAACGGCAAAACTAATTCCAATTTCATTTAAAAAGAAAAAGAAAATCGAGTTTATTGGTGATTCTATTACTTGCGGCGCAGCAAGCGATCCGTCTGATATTCCTTGTGATAAAGGAGAATATATGGATCATCATAATGGTTATTATGCTTATGGGCCAACGCTTTCAAGAGCAATTGGTGTCGATTATTTAATGAGCTGTGTTTCTGGAATTGGAATGTATCGAAATTGGAATGATGAAAACAAAGATGAAGCCATAATGCCAGATGTTTATCCCAATTTATATTTAACAAAAGATGCTTCAAAACCTAAATATGATTTTGCTTTTCAGCCCAATATTATCAGTATTGCTTTAGGAACAAATGATTTTTCTGGCGGAGATGGGAAAAAAGAACGTTTGCCTTTTAATCCAGAAAAGTATGTTTCGAATTATATCAACTTCATCAAAATGTTGTATAAACATAATCCGAATGTGCAGATTGTAATTACAAACAGTCCAATGGTTGGAGGAGAAAGAGGAGTTGTTTTTGAAGATTGTCTTAAAAAAGTAAAAGCAGCCTTTGATTCTGATAAAAAACATAAAGCTATCAAGATTTTTAAGTTTAAACCAATGACACCAAAAGGTTGTTCTGGACATCCTGATGTGGCAGATCATAAAATTTTGGCAGAGGAATATGCTCCATTTTTAAAGAAATTACTAAATGAAAAATAATATATATAAGTTTGTTTTCTTTTTATTGATTTCCAGTACTATGATGGCAAACGTTTCGCTTCCGAATATTTTTAGTGACAATATGGTTTTACAGCGCAATTCTGAAGTGAAAATTTGGGGTTGGGGAAATCCAAAAGAAGAAATTAAACTGGTTTCTGGCTGGAACAATCAGGAATATAAAACGGTTGCCAATAATCAAGCAAAATGGGAAATTATAATTAAAACTCCAGAAGCGGGTGGTCCTTTTACTATTTCGATAAAAGGATATAATGAAGTGGTTTTAAAAAATATTTTGATCGGAGAAGTATGGCTTTGTTCGGGACAATCGAATATGGAAATGTCAGCAAGTTGGGGAATTGACGATGGCGAAGAAGAAGCTAAAAATGCGACTAATCCGAACATTCGATTTTTTACAGTTCCGAAATTAACAGCAGAAAATCCGCAGAATAACTTATTGGGAAATTGGACAGAATCTACTCCCGAAACGATGAAATATTTTAGTGCTGTCGGTTACTTTTTTGCCAAACGCCTTCGCGAAGAGTTGAAAAATGTTCCAATCGGATTGATTTCTTCCAACTGGGGCGGAACTCCGGCTGAAATCTGGATGCCGGCAGAAGTTGTAAATAACGATGCGGTTTTATTAGAAAATGCCAAAAAACTAAATGAACAAGAATACGGACCAAGACAACCTGGACGTGCTTATAATGCCATGATTCATCCAATTGTTGGCTTTAAAATCGCAGGAACGCTTTGGTATCAGGGAGAATCGAATGTGGGTTCTTTGGTTTATGATAAAACTTTAGGAGCACTAATTACTTCATGGAGAAAAGAATGGAAAGACGATTTTCCATTTTATTATGTTCAGATTGCGCCTTATAAAACAGGATCGAATAATTTCTCTAATGTAACAGTTAGAGATTCGCAGCGAAAATTATTAAAAGAAGTTTCAAAAACAGGAATGGTCGTGATCAGCGATATTTCGGATACAATAGATATTCATCCAAAAAATAAAAAATCGGTTGGAATTCGTCTAGCAGATTTAGCTTTGGCTGATACTTATAAAGTAAATATAAACTTGGCAAATAGTCCACTTTTTAAAAGTTTTAAAATCGAGAAAAATAAACTTATTGTTTCTTTTGATTACGCTGACGGATTATATTTTAAAAATAAAGTTTCGAATCAATTTGAAGTTGCGGGTACCGATGGAGTTTTTTATCCTGCCGAAGCTTCAATTAAAAATAAGGAAGTGATTTTGACAAGTAAAAAAGTTGTTAATCCAGCAAAAGTGAGGTTTGCGTGGGGAAATACAACACAGTCGGATTTGTTTAACAAAGCGAATTTGCCTGCTTCTTGTTTTACGAGTGAATTTTAGATTTTAGAATGTAGATTTTTTGGCCACAGATTTTACTGATTGAATAGATTAACACTGTTTTTTTGTTTGGGTTTGTCAGGCTGAGCGATCCCGAAGCTTCGGGAGAAGTTCCGCAAATTTTGTCATTTCGACTGAAAGGAGAAATCACACTAGAAACTCCGCACCGGATGTCGCCAAACTTTGTCGAGCTACTTGCGAAGATTTCTCCTTACGTCGAAATGACAAAACTGTGAGTTGAAAAATAAAAACCAAAAACGCTCTTTTGAAAACGATTTGCGTGAGGGATAGAAGTGGAAAGCCCACAGCCATGAGGAACGAACAGGCGAGGACTTGAAACGGATAGCCCGACCCGGAGGGACACGCCCAAGAAAAACTTAGAATCTTAGTGCCTCAGAACCTTAGAATCTCAAAGAAAAAACTAACTAAACCACATATGAAAAATAAAAAAATAATATTTATTGGGGTCTTTTCCCTTTTTACGATTGGAAATATGAATGCACAAAAAAAGCCGTATCTAGATAAAAATAAAACTGTTGAGCAACGCATCGATTTGCTTTTACCGTTAATGACGTTGGAGGAAAAAGTTGGCCAGATGAACCAATACAACGGTTTTTGGGATGTTACGGGACCAGCGCCAAAAGGCGGATCAGCCGAATTGAAATATGAACATTTAAGAAAAGGATTAGTCGGTTCGATGCTGACAGTTCGTGGCGTGAAAGAAGTTCGTGCCGTACAGAAAATTGCAGTTGAAGAAACTCGTTTGGGAATTCCGTTAATTATTGGTTTTGACGTAATACATGGTTATAAAACGTTAAGTCCAATTCCGTTGGCAGAAGCGGCGAGTTGGGATTTAGAAGCGATTAAAAAATCGGCGGCAATTGCGGCAGATGAAGCTTCGGCATCTGGAATTAACTGGACTTTCGGACCAAATGTTGACGTTGCAAACGATGCGCGTTGGGGACGTGTGATGGAAGGTGCAGGAGAAGATCCGTATTTAGGAAGTAAAGTGGGTTATGCACGAGTAAAAGGTTTTCAAGGGGAAACAGTTGCAGATTTAGCAAAAGTAAATACGATTGCGGCTTGTGCGAAACACTTTGCGGCTTACGGTTATGTTGAAGCAGGTTTGGAATATAATATTGTAGATATCAGTAATTCTAAATTATACAATTCGGTTTTACCTCCTTTTAAAGCGACTGTAGACGCAGGAGTTCGTACGTTTATGAATTCGTTTAATACCTTGAATGGTATTCCTGCAACTGGAAATGCCTTTTTACAAAGAGATATATTAAAAGGAAAATGGAAGTTTGACGGATTTGTAATTTCTGATTATGCTTCGATCCGCGAAATGATCGCTCACGGTTATGCAAAAGACGAAGCCGATGCAACTGCAAAAGCGGTAATTGCTGGTTCTGACATGGATATGGAATCGTATTTGTATGTGGCGAAACTGGTTGATTTGGTAAAATCAGGAAAAGTTAAAGAAGCTTTGATTGATGATGCTGTCCGCAGAATTCTTCGTGTGAAATTTGAATTGGGATTATTTGATGATCCGTATAGATATTGTGATGAAAAGCGCGAGAAAGAAGTTGTTGGAAGTAAAGCCAATAACGATGGAGTTTTGGATATGGCGAAGAAATCGATCGTTTTATTGAAGAACGAAAAGAATTTGCTTCCGCTAAAGAAATCTGGACAAAAAATCGCTTTAATTGGTGCTTTGGCAAATGATAAAAACAGTCCGCTAGGAAGTTGGAGAATTGCTGCTTCTGATGATACTGCAGTTTCTGTTTTAGAAGGAATGCAACAATACAAAGATAATAAGCTGACTTTTGAAAAAGGAGTTGATTTATTGAAACAAAAAGCAACTTTTTTAACAGAAACAGTTTTCAACACCACAGATAAAAGCGGATTTGAAGCGGCAAAAACAGCAGCAAAAAATGCCGATGTTGTCGTAATGGTTTTGGGTGAATACGGTTTTCAAAGCGGGGAGGGAAGAAGCAGAACTGATTTGAATTTACCAGGCTTACAGCAGGAATTATTAGAGGAAATTTATAAAGTAAATCCGAATGTAGTTTTGGTTTTAAATAACGGACGTCCGTTGAGTATTCCGTGGGCGGCAGAAAATGTTCCGGCAATTGTAGAAGCTTGGCATTTAGGAACGCAGACTGGGAATGCAGTTGCGCAGGTTTTATACGGAGATTATAATCCTAGTGGGAAATTGCCAATGTCGTTTCCTAGAAATGTGGGTCAAGTACCAATTTATTACAACAAATACAGCACAGGAAGACCAATTGACAGCGATAAAAATGTTTTCTGGTCACATTATATGGATGTGGAAAAAACGCCTCAATTTCCGTTTGGTTTTGGTTTGAGTTATACAAAATTCGATTACAAAAATTTGAAAGTAAATAAACCTGCTTTCGCAAAAGGAGAAAAAGTTGAGGTGAGTGTTGAGGTTACTAATTCTGGAAATTATGATGGAAAAGAAGTAGTTCAATTGTATATTCATGATGAATTTGCGAGTATCATTCGTCCAATAAAAGAATTAAAAGGTTTTGAATTGGTAAATCTGAAAAAAGGAGAAACCAAAACGGTAAACTTTACTTTAACAGATAAGGAACTTGGTTTTTATGACAACGAAGGAAATTATTTAGTAGAACCAGGAACTTTTAAAATCATGGTTGGAGGAAGCTCTGATAAAGGTTTGCAGAGTGGGTTTGAAATTAAAGAATAGGTTTTTTAGTAACAAAGTAACAAGGTAACAAAGTAACAAAGTAACAAAGGGTCAAAGTTTTTAATCTCGCAAAGACGCAGAGCCGCAAAGTTTAGTTTTTAAAAATAAGATTGAATAGCGTCCAGCTTTAGCTAGATGAAAATATAAACACAATCGAAAGGGCTTTAGCCAAACCTACAAAGTTTGGCTAAAGCCCTTTCTTATTCAAAATCTTATTCCCCTAGCTGAAGCTAGGGGCTATTCAAAAGAAACTTTGCGGCTCTGCGTCTTTGCGAGATTAAAAAAAGAATAACTTTTAAATTCATATCTTTTGATATTTTTCTACCTTTAAAATCTATTAAAACTCCAACTTTTAAATTAAAAAAATGAAATACAACAGATGTGGAAAAAGCGGTTTGCTGCTTCCAGAAATTTCTTTAGGATTATGGCATAATTTCGGTTCGGTTGATAATTTTGAAAATGCAGAAAGTATTGCCATTGAAGCTTTTGATAAAGGAATTACACACTTTGATTTAGCGAATAATTACGGCCCGGTTCCAGGATCGGCTGAGGAAAATTTCGGTAAAATATTATGGCATAATTTTCAAGGAAATCTGCGCGATGAAATCGTGATTTCTACCAAAGCAGGTTACACGATGTGGGACGGACCTTATGGCGATTGGGGTTCTAGAAAATATCTTTTATCAAGTTTAGATCAGAGTTTAAAACGAATGAATGTTGATTACGTTGATATTTTTTATTCACACCGTCCAGATCCTGAAACACCGATTGAAGAAACGATGATGGCTTTGGATCACGCTGTTAGAAGCGGAAAAGCTTTGTATGTCGGAATCAGTAATTATTCGGCAGAACAGACTAGAGTTGCTGTTGATGTTTTAAAAGAATTGGGAACGCCGTGTTTGATTCATCAAGCAAAATACTCGATGTTGGAACGTTGGGTTGAAAATGGTTTGTTAGATGTTTTAGAAGAAAAAGGAGTAGGATGTATTGCTTTTTCACCTTTGGCACAAGGACTTTTAACCGATAAATATTTAAACGGAATTCCTGAAAATTCACGTGCCCATAATCCAAACGGACATTTGAAAGAAGATGAGGTGACGCAGGAGCGTATTCAGAAATTAATTCAGCTGAATGAAATTGCTCAAAACAGAAATCAGTCTTTGGCACAAATGGCTTTGGCTTGGCTGCAAAAAGATAAACGAATTACTTCTGTTTTAATTGGGGCGAGTTCTGTAAAACAATTGTGTAATAATATTGATTGTTTACAGAATACGGATTTTTCGCAGGATGAATTGAATGCGATTGAAAAGATTTTATCTTAATTGTGAATTGTGAATTGTAAATTTTGAAAACGCATAATCGTAGAGACGCACGGCAGTGCGTCTACGTGTGGTTTACGTCCAAAATATTAAATGCGACAGTCCCGGAGCCTCGGGATAAAATCTGTCGCGTTTTGTGTTTTCTATAAAACCAACATTTAAACTGGACTGAAGTCCAGCTCTACAATATAATTTGTTCCTTCGGAACGCAAAAGAGCCTTTGGCTCGATCCATATTGTAGGGCTGGACTTCAGTCCAGGTTAGTTTAAATTATAATAGGAATCTACTTTATAATCATCGCCAATCCACCGCCGCCTGCCAAACGATATTTTAATTTCGTTGTCGAATCAACGGTAACAGTTTCTTTTTTATAATCGGTTGCGGCTTTGTCGGCATTTAAGCCATCTGAGAAAATTTCTGCTTGGAATTTTTTGCCTTTTTCAAGGAAAGAAAAATCAATAGTAATATCTCTGGAATCCCAATTTGTGATTGTGCCTAAATACCAAGTATTTCCTTTTCTTCTAGCAATTGAAACATATTTTCCAACTTCTCCATTTAGCGCAACAGTTTCATCAAAAGTGGTTGGGATTTTAGCAATAAAATCAGTGCTTTCTTGTTCTTTCATAAATGCTGTCGGACTGTCTGCCATCATTTGTAAAGGCGCTTCAAAAATCGTGTAGAGTGCCAATTGATGACATCTTGTTCCCTGGCTCATTGGAGTAGAATGACTTGGTTTAAATTCACTTTTCGTTGCATTTCGCATCGCACCTGGCGTATAATCCATTGGACCAGCCATCATTCTGATAAAGGGAATTGTGGTATCGTAAAGCGGGACATCATCGTTTGGTGTCCATTTATTGTTTTCAAGACCTTTTACGCCTTCAAAATTTAAAATATTGGGATATGTTCTCTGAATTCCAGTTGGTTTGTACATACCGTGAAAATCAATGATCAATTTATGATTGGCTGCTTTTTGCGCGATATCATAAACAGAATTGACCATTTTAGCATCGTCACGATCTATAAAATCAACTTTGAAACCTTTTACGCCCAGCTTTGCATAATTGTCAAAAACGGCTTCTGTTTTGTCATTTATTGCCATCCAGGAAGCCCACAAGATAATACTGACGTTTCGTTCTTTCGCGTAAGCGATTAAAGCTTCTAAATCGACATTCGGATTGTGTTTCATAATGTCGGTTTCAACGCTCCAACCTTCATCCAAAACCACATATTCAACTTTGTTTTTAGAAGCAAAATCAATATAATATTTATAAGTTTGTGTGTTGATTCCCGCTTTAAAATCTACATTGTAAATATTCCAGTCGTTCCACCAATCCCAAGCTACTTTTCCGGGTTTTATCCACGAAATGTCTTTTATTTTGGAAGGTTCGGCTAATTTCTGAATCATATCGTTATTGGCTAAAGCCGCATCATTCTCAGCAATTACAATAGCTCTCCACGGAAAAGTTCTTTTTCCTTTTGTTTTTACTAAATAATCGGCTCTTTCGGTAATTAATTTGTTGAGGTAATTAAATCCACCATTGGTTTCTTGAATTGGATATTTAGAAAAACGAGATTCAAAACCTGTTTTGGTTTTATTGTTCGTCACAAATAATCCTGGATAATCTTCTAAATCAGCTTCCAGAAAAACAGCTTTTTTATGATTTTTATAATCAATTAAAAACGGTAAAAAAGCTAAAGTATCTTTAGAAAATTCGCTTATTTTTTTGTTTTCATAATGCGATTCAAATGAAGAAATAAATTGATCTTTCGGATTTCTTAAATCTCGAACATAAGGCATCAAAGTGTTGTAATCTTGATCAAAGTTTAAAACTACTTCTTCTGATTTTACTGTAATATCTTTTTTCTTTTTGGTAATAAATCGATACGCAGCGCCATCATCAAAAACTCGATATTCGATGCTGAAATCATTTTTAAATTTTAAAACCAATTGATTGTAATTGTTTTGAACTGATTTCTTTTTGTATAAAGGTGTTTCAAAAGAACTATTTATTGCTTCTTTTTTTGAGTTTACAACAACTGGATTTTTTCCTAAAACACTATTTCCGTCTAAAGTTAAAGACATTTCTGATGGCGCTAAAATCAAATCTTTTTCATGCGAAATTGACCATGAAATTTTATCATTTACTGCAATTTTAACTTCGATTTTTCCGTCGGGAGATTTCAGAATAAAGTCTTGTTTCTTTTGTGAAAAAGAGATGTTCAGAAATAAAAAACAAAATAGAATAAATGTATTTTTCATATGGATGTTTTTAAACCATATAAGTGATATAAGTTCATTTAATAAGTTTGGCTTTTAAACTTTGTACTACAATGAACTTATATCACTTATATGGTGAAAGAAAATTAGTTTATTTTTTATTCAATTCTGAATTGTATTTTTTTACAATTTCTAGAGTTGATTTATCTCCATTAAAAACCGAATTTAAACCTTGAGGTTCTTGCGGAGGATCTGTTGTAAGTGGTTCTCCAGGATTCCATTTTCCGTCTGGACGAATTGCTTTTCCTTCTCCACCATATCCCCAGAAATTGGCTGCTTGCAATGGCCCTCCATTTTTATGACTTTCTGCAACTCTTCCAAAAATATAATTATAAAACTGATCGCGATAAACAGAAGGCGCTCCCGCATTTAAGTTTTCATTTTCTCTCGGAAGACCAAATTCCTCAATAATAATAGGTCTTTTTAAATTGTTGGCAACCTTAATATGATCGTCAATATATTTTCCGGCATTTTCAATTGTTTTTGGCATTGTTGCTTCTGCGTTATCTGCTTTAAACCAATTCCAGTTTTTTGGCCAGATGTGCATCGTCAAATAATCGATATTTGGATTTTTGTGCGTTCTTTCGAAAATTTCCATGCTGTCGTTTGAACTGTTTTTTCCTTCAGAACCAGTCGAAACCAAATGATTTTTATCTAAGCTATCAATTAAATCTACAATATTGTTGAGCCATTTGGTGAATTTAACTTCATTTTCTACTGTAAAAAGGCGAGGTTCATTTCCAACCTGCCACGACATAATCGTATTGTCTTCATTGTATTTCTTTTTAGAATAAGCGTTTGTTCTTTCAATAATGAATTTCACGTGTTTATTCAAAGCTTCCATACAAGGTTCACAACTATGAAACTGTTCTGTATACGACATAAATTGCGGCCAAGTATTTGGTGGAATCGCAGGAACCGGAACTGGACCTTTGCCATTCCATTCTAGATATTGCGACATTCCGCCCGACCATTCCCAGTTATTGGTTAAATACAAAACGGCGTACATATTACGTTTGCTCATTTCGTTGATTAAAAAATCTAGTCCGTCCAATAAATCTTCGTCGTATTTTCCTTGTTGATATTGCAATGCCGGACGAACGGTAAAATCGTATTTTCCGCCATCGCCTCCAACCAAAACACGAAGATTATCAATTCCGTTTTTCTTTAATAAATCCAGTTCGCGCAAAAGTCTTTTTCTGTCTCCGACTTTTTTAGAAGCCAATAAACTTCCGTACCAATAATTGGTTCCAATATAAGAATACGGTTTGTCGCCTTTGTAAAATTGGTTTCCTTTTACCGTAATTTTTTCTTGTGCCTGACAAGCAATTGTAGAAAAAATCAAGGCTAGAGAAAGCGTTTTTAAAAATCTATTTTTCATAATTTATTTTTTTTTTAGTCATTGCGAGAAACGAAGCAATCTCGTCTAGTATTTTAATAGCAAGTTGCTAATTTTATTGAGGTTGCTTCTTTCCTCGAAATTGTAGAAGTTACTTATTTCGGTAACTCATACATTTTCGGCAACGAATTCACCAAAGCTGATTTCGATTTTAAACTATAGGCTTTAAAATCAGAAGCATTCGAAACAGTTCCGTTCGGTACATAATATCCATCAGCATTATTATTCCAAAACATGACATAACTTATTTGAATATCATTTTTAGTTAAAGCGTTATATAATAAAGTCGAAAACCAATCTGTAATGGCAGGTGTTGCACTAGTAACACGATATCCAGTTTCGGTTAAGGCGGCAATTTTTACTTTCGCTTTAGCGTAATCTGAAAGGATTTTGAGTTTAGCATTTGCTTTATCAGAACCAGTTTGTCCTTGATTGTTGAAATCTCCGTAATTATCCATTCCGATAATGTCAACATATTTATCGCCTGGATAACGACTCAAATAATTGGCTTCGGTTGTATAGGAGTTATCAGGAGAAAAAGCATATAAAATATTATGAACGCCTTTTGTGTTTTTTAGATAATCAACAGTAAACTGATACCCTTTTTTATATTCTTCAGGTGTACAAAAATCTGCACCCCACCAAAACCAGCTTCCATCAAATTCGTGAAAAGGTCTAAAGATTATTGGAATCAATTCACCATTTGAGCCTTTTAAATTGGAAATGACACTGGCTACTTTATCCAATTTCTTTTTGTACCATTCATTGTTTGCTCCGCCCGGTAAAATACTTCTAAAAGCAGTTGATTTTTGTTCAGCAGTCATATCAGCGGCATAAAAAGAATCTTCTTTATTAGGTTCTCTCAAATGCCAGCTGAAGGTGTTGATTATACCTTTCGCGTAAGCGGCTTTAATATCTGCAATTACTTTTTGTTCTTGTTGATAAAACCAATTGCCAGATTGATTATTGTTGTTTTTATCGGTAATAAATATAAAATCTGAACCCAAAACTGCTGGATCAAAACCAGTATTTTTTTTGATGTCTGAATCTCCACCTGCATCCTGATAATAGCTATTGAAAGCATCTTGTTGTCCAATTGCAGTTTTGGTTTTTGCGAGTCTTTTTAAGTTGTAAAAAAGTGCAACAGTTTCTTTTGTAGCACTGGCATCAACCATATAAGATGCAACATTTGAAGTCGTTAAAGGATCTTCTTGCGTTGGCGGATCTACTATAATTTCGTCCGTAGCATCTTTGTCTGATGAACAGCTAGTAGCAATTAGCACCGCTAAACTCAGATACATTATTTTTAAAAAATGTTTTTTCATTTTAGCTATTTTGTTTCAGGACTTAGTTTTGCATATTCTTCTTCACCAATTGCTATCATATTTATATCATCAAAAAAAACAGTTCCGTTTGTCTGGGCCAAGGCCAGCATAATTCTGATCTTTTTTGCATTTTCAGGTATTTTTACAGCCTTTTTATAGTTCGTCCAATCGGTTGTGTTTTTTGCTCTTGCAATGGTTTCTGAACTAATTTGTTTATCGGCTGCGTTGGTAAATTCTATAATAATTGCGGCAGCTTTGTATTCTTCTTTTTGACTTTCTACTTGGTCGGTTTTCATCCAAGCACTGCATTCAACAGCGTAACTATTTTTTGGAATTAAAATAACTTGATCTAAAGCTCTCCATTCTGCTCCTGTATATTGATTGATTAAGGCGCTGTTTCTTCCTGTCTTTTTGTCGTAAGATGAAAGTGCAGCATTTTCTTGACCAGTCCAATTAATCAAATCTCTTTCAAAGCCAGCGTTTTTGATAAGATTCATTTGAGCGTTTGTTATTGTAGAAAGAAATAAAAAACTAAAAAGTAAAAGCTGTTTCATGATAATGATATTGTTAGGATTAAAACTTGCGTAGGTTAATCGTGAATTCGGGCAATAAGTTCCAGACAGGCTCGGCCATTGTGATAAGGGCATTTCCAGAATCCGGCTTTATCTTTTTTCATTACAGTATAATCGCTGAAAACTCCCCAGTACCATTCTCCATTTTTCTGGTCAATCATGTGTTTTTTTGTGAATTTCCAGATTTTATAGACAATATCCAAATATTCTTCTTTTCCAATCAATTGATAAGCATTGTAAAAGCCAATTAAAGCTTCTGCTTGTGGCCACCAATGTTTTTCTGGAATCAATTCGTCTTTTTCAGGATCAAATTCATACCATAAACCTCCATCGTTATCTAAACCTTCTTTTGTTGCTTCCGCAATTTGAATGGCGTGTTTTTTATAATTGGCAATCAAAGTTTCATTTCCTGAAATTTCAGCACATTGCTGTAAAAGCCAAGCTGCTTCGATGTCGTGTCCGTATGAAATCACATCTGGTTTTTCGACCCAATTTTCGTCAAAAAACAAATGCAAGTGTCCCGTTTCTGGATTGATAAAATGTTTTTCAATTGTTTCTAGTAATTCAACAATGTCTTTTAGTAGTTTTTCGTCTTTCCAAACTTTATATAAATTCACATAACCTTCAATAATATGAAGATGTGTATTCATGGTTTTCTTTTCGTTGGCATCTTTTGCACTTAATCTCAAATCTTCGATGGGTTGCCAATCTCTTGTAAAAGCTTCAAAATACCCTTTATTTACTTTGTCGTAACTATGTTCTTGAATTTTTAGATATAGGTTTTTAGCAAGTTCTAAAGCTTTTTCCTCTTTAGAAATCAGATAATATTCAGATAATCCGTAGATGGCAAAAGCAAGGGCATAAATCTGATTTTTGGTGTCTTTTGGAGTTTTATCCTCATTAATACTCCAAAAAAGACCTCCAAATTGTGTGTCGTAAAAATTTGCAGCTAGATACTCAAATGCTCTTTTCGCCAGGTTTTTGTGGTTTTCGTTTTTTGTGGTTTGATAACTGGCAGAAAACGTCCAAAGAATTCGGGCATTTAAAACCGAACCTTTTTCTGCATTGGCGATTTGATCATCATTAAAATCGATTTGTCCGACGAAACCGCCATTTTGATTGTCTAAAGTTCGTTCTGACCAATAGTTTAAAATGGAATTCAGCTCGGCGTATAATTCAGATTTTAAAAGCTTTCTTTGTAGTGACACGATATTTTAAATTGCGTTATTTTTTTCAATTTGATTAATGATTGTTTGAACGGAACCTGCAGAAATAAAAGTGTCTGCGGGTGTATTTGTTACATAATCAACCAATTTTTCTACAGATGAAACGGCAACATGCATTCTTGTATCTGAGGAAGCGTAATAAATATAAACTGTTCCATCTTCATCTTCAATCCATCCATTAGAAAACAAAACATTCGAAACGTCACCAACTCTTTCAATTCCTTCTGGCCCCATAAAATGTCCAGCCGGAACATGCGTTACTTTTGCAATATCATTCAAATCGGTCAGAAACATATACAAAGTGTAGCGTAAACCTGCAGCAGTATTACGAACTCCATGCGCTAAATGTAACCATCCTTTTGAAGTTTTTATTGGTGCTGGACCAAGACCATTTTTCAATTCATAAATAGTATGGTATTGTTTTCCAAAAATGATTTTTTCCTCTTTTACAACGGGATTATTCATGTCTTCCACATAACCTAAACCAATTCCGCCGCCAGATCCAACATCAATAAAACCATCTTGCGGACGCGTATACAAAGCATATTTTCCGTTTACAAATTCTGGGTGTAAAACTACATTTCGCTGCTGTCCAGTATTTGAAATTAAATCAGGAAGTCTTTCCCAATTTACTAAATCTTTAGAACGAACAATTCCTGCATTGGCTACAGCCGAACTTGTATCTCCTTTTGGCGCTTTTGGATCTTTTCTTTCGGTACAGAAAATACCATAAACAAATCCGTCTTCATGATGTACAAGACGCATATCGTAAACGTTGGTGTCTGGTTCTTCTGTTTGCGGAATTACACAAGGCTTGTCCCAAAATTTGAAATTGTCAATTCCGTTTGGACTTTCCGCAATAGCGAAAAATGATTTTCTGTCGATGCCTTCAACTCGAACAGCAAGCAGGTATTTTCCTTTCCATTTCATTGCTCCAGCGTTAAAAGCGGCGTTTATTCCGAATCTTTCCTGTAAAAATGGATTTGTTTTTTCGTCAAAATCGAAACGCCAGTTTAACGGAACATGCGCCGCAGTTACAACAGGGTTTTTAAAACGGTCATAAATTCCGTTTCCTGCAATTTCTTGCGGGCTGTTTTTCTGTTCGATTAATGTTTTATGTTCTTTTTCCAACGCCGATTTTCTTTCCTGAAAAATGGCTGAAGATGTTATCGTTGTCATATTAATTGATTTCTGTGTCTGTTTTTAATGATTTTTGGTCTCTCTTTTCGTTTAAATCCTGTTCTATAATCTGTAATTTTTCTTCTGATAAAGGGTAAAATAAAATGAATGCTACAGAAATTGCAGCAGCAATTGCAGGAAGAATACTTAGCATTAATTGAATTCCGTTTTGAGCTGTTGCAGTTTGCTCAACATTGGCTTGAAAACCGTAATATCCTAAAAGCCATCCAGCTCCTGCGCCACCAATTGTCCATCCAAATTTTTGGGACATTGAAGAAGCAGAAAACACCAATCCTGTTGCTCTTCGACCTTGTTTCCATTCTGAGTAATCGGCACTGTCGGCATACATAGACCAGATTAAAGGAAAAATACAACCCGCACAAATACTGATTAAAACTTGAAAACTCATGATTAACACAATGTCTTCTTTTCCGAATAAATAGAAAATTAAACTTAAAATTGCCGCCAATGCCATTGCGCCAAAGAAGGTTTTCTTTTTACCAATTTTATTAGCAATTGGTGTTGCTGCAATAACTCCGATAATATTAGCCGCTTGTCCTAAAACCAAATAAATAGAAGTTGGAGTCATATGGAAATCGGTTCCGAAAAGCGAAAAATCAAAGTTTACCGAACTGCTTACATAATATTTAAAGTAATACACCGCGGCGCCATCTCTAATTGAATTAAAAACTAAAGCCCCAATTCCTGCTCCAAGCAAAATCCACCAAGGTTTGTTTTGTAAAAGATCTTTTAAATCTTCTTTTAAGTTATTTTGTTCATTTTCAATAGGTCTTATTCTCTCTTTTGTGAATGCAAAACAAGCCCAGAAAAAGACAGTTGTAATTAAACCGAAAATGGCAATTGTCGCCAGCCAGCCTGTTTTAGAGTTTAGATTTCCACCAAAATAATTGACCAAAGGCTCTATTAACCAAAGTGCCAAAAGACTTCCGCCGAAAGCAAAAACCATACGATAAGAAGAAAGTGTATTTCTTTCTTTTCTATCTGAAGACATAACGCCTAAAAGTGATGCGTAAGGAACATTGATTAAAGAATATATCATCATCATCAGAGAATAAGTCACATACGCGTAAATGATTTTTCCCTTTTCGTCAAAATCTGGAGTGTAGAAAGTTAGAACTCCAATCACGGCGAAAGGTATTGCTACCCAAAGTAAATAAGGTCTGAATTTTCCCCATTTGCTTTTGGTTCTGTCAGCCATAATTCCAACAATAGGATCAAAGCAAGAATCCCAGATTCGAGTAATTAAAAACATGGTTCCCACTACGGCGGGTGCTAATCCGAAAACGTCGGTGTAGAAAAATAACAGATACATACTGAAAATTTTCCAAAACATGGATGATGCAGCATCTCCAAGCCCGTAGCCGATTTTTTCTTTTAAACTGATTTTGTCGTGCATTGATTATTTTTTTGAGGTTTTGGTTTTGAGTTTAGGTTTTATTTTAAAACTTTTTTAATGTCTTTTTCAAATATAGTTTTATCCAGATTATAAAAATCGATAAAATCTTTTTCACTTACTTGTCCGCTAAACGGAGCGTAATAATGCATTTTTTGCTCTTTTTCCTGCCAACCATGATTTCTCCATAACAGGACATAAGAAATTTTGTAATCTCCAATTGCTTTTAGTAAGGTTCCTGTCCACCATTTTGGATCAGGAACAGCTTCGTATCCAGCTTCGGCCAAAGCCATCAATTTATGTTTTTTATTGCTGATTTCGTTTAGAATTTTAAATTGATTTTGAACTTCACGAACAAACTTTTCACCATTTGGATCATTACTATTCTGATAACTGTCAAAACTTAAAATATCTGCATAGTTGTCTCCAGGATAATTAGTTAGGAAATCAGTTTCACTGGCAAAACCACCTGTGTTATATACATAAATTAAATTATGAACTCCTTTTTTCTGCAAATAATCAAAAGTAAATTTCCAAGCCGTTTTAAATTCTTCTGGCGTGCAATTGCCTTTTCCCCACCAAAACCATCCGCCGGTAAGTTCATGAAAAGGTCTGAAAAGAATCGGAATGTTTTTTCCGTTTTTGTCTTTTAAAGAAAGGAAGAAGACAGCGGCTTTATCTAGCCAAGAAGTAAATTTTTTGTTGTTTTCTCCGCCAGGCAAAATAGTCTTTAGAGAATTAGGAACGTTATTCCAAGCATCTTTTCCTGTGGCAGGATTGTCAAAATGCCAGCTTATAGTTGAAATTCCACCTCTTTCATTTGCTTCAATAATATATTGTTTCATTTTTTCGAATGGAACTCCATCTATATTATTAGCATTATCTTTTTCTAAACCAGCAATATCCCATCCGTAAACCGCAGGATAGTCTCCAGCTGTTTCTTTTACGTCGCTTCTTCCATTTTCATATTTCCATTTAACCCCATACGCTAAATCATCCTGATGTCCGAAAAGAAAACCTTTTTTCGATAAAGTATTTAGTTTTCGATAAAGTGCTTTCGTTTCAGTTGTCGCTTTTTTGTCTGAAAGTGACAAATTAGTATTACTTGTATTTTTTTGCGATAGGCAAGAAGTACTTATAATTGCTGTTGTGAGAAGGATTATAAAATGGTTTTTCATTATAAAAATGGTTTTGATAATTGCGGTTAGAAGCAAAATATACAGTTGATTACAGTTTTAAAATTATTTCGTTTTCAACTCGAAAATATTTTAGTATTCTCTTGTTAAAATTATTAAAACTATAAAAAGTTATTTAATTAAAAATGATTAATGTTTATTATTAATACTCTTTTTAAAGAAATGATAATTTGATTTTTCAAAGATAAACGGATGAATATAGTGTAATTAATATTATTTTATCAATTATATATCATATTATTGCAGTCAAAAAGGAATATTGGTTTTCTGAAAATATTTTTAAGATGGGTACTACAAAGAATTTTTATAGAGAAATTGCGCCACTCGCATCGAGTGATAGTTTTTTGGTTTTTGATCGTGTAAAGGATAGTTTCGATTTTCCTGTTCACTATCATCCCGAATTTGAGATTAATTTTATCTTAAATGGAAAAGGTGTAAAAAGAGTCGTTGGAGATAATATTGAAGAAATTGACAATGTAGAGTTGGTTTTGATTGGTCCAAATTTATATCACGGCTGGGAGCTTAACAAGTGCACCAGTAAAAAAATCCATGAAATAACAATTCAGTTTCATAATGATTTATTTCATGAATCTTTGTTGTCTAGACGCATAATGAATCCGATACGGGATATGTTTAATAGATCTATTCATGGGATTCTTTTTTCGAAAAAAACAGCCGAGGAATTAACGCCAAGGCTCGTGAGGCTTTCAAAATTAGACGGTATGGATTATTTTTTAGAAATTACTTCTTTATTGTATGATTTGGCAAATTCTAGAAATCAGCGACTGCTTTCAACTTACACTGTTGATTATGATACTTTCGATGATTACGATAAAATGAAATTGGTTTATGAATATGTGCAGAAACATTTTGCTGAAAAAATCACTTTAGAAGATGTGGCAAATGTGGCAAGTATGTCTATTATTTCGTTTAATAGATTTATAAAAAAACGAACCGGTAAAACGTTTGTCAATTATATAAATGATATTAGAATTGGTTATGCCGCACGCTGGTTGGTTGAGAAAGATATGAGCGTTTCTGAAGTCGCTTTTAAATCAGGGTTTAATAATATAGCCAATTTTAATCGCAGTTTTAAAGCTACTAAAAACTGTACTCCCAGTCAATATAGAGAAGATTTCTCTGGATTGAAACGTATTTTATAGTGGTACTTTTTTGTCACTAATAAATATTATTTTTAACGAAAACGTTTGATTTTTGGCTTTTCGTTAGTTTTTATTCATGTTTTAGGTTGTTTTTGAGGATTGTCATTGCGAATAATTTAATATTTGTATGATTTTATTTTCATATTTGTTTTTTAAATCGATTACAGTAAAAATATTATCAATAAATGATATAATATTATCGATTTGATAATTCGCAGTGTTATAGATTTGTTAAATAATTTAAAAGATAAAATATATCCAGGCTCATTTTATCTCTTAGATTGGCAATAAACACTTTAAACTAACCAAACACTTATTATGAAAAAACTAATGACTAACTTTATTCATTGGAAAGCTAACCACAGAGCAGTTCCTTTGATATTATTTTTGTTACTGACAAGTAATTTTATTACAGCTCAGGTAAAGGTTTCAGGAACTGTTTCTGACGACAAAGGGTTATCAATTCCCGGAGCAAATGTTTCGATTGCAGGCTCTAAAACAACAGTTTCGACTGATTTTGATGGTAAATATTCTATAGATGTTCCGCCAAATTCCACTTTATTATTCTCATTTATCGGATTCACGACTCAGAAGGTTGCTGTAGAAGGTAAAAAAACAATTAACGTAATTTTAAAATCTAATGCAGAAGACTTAAAAGATGTAGTCGTAATTGGATACGGAACGCAAAAGCGTAAAGATGTAAACAGTGCGATTTCTAGTGTTGCCGCAAAAGATATTGAAAATCTTAAAGTAGCATCTTTTGATCAGATGCTGCAAGGTAAAGCTGCGGGGGTAGTCGTAAATAGTAACTCTGGAGAGCCGGGAAGTAATGTTTCGGTAAAAATTAGAGGAGTTTCTTCTTTAACGGGTACAAACGAACCTTTATATGTAATTGATGGTGTGCCAATTTCGGGAGATGCTAGAAATTCTTCTACTTCTGGAAGAAATGCTTCTGGAGATTCTAACTTTTCAAACAATGGAAATATTACTGTAAGTCCGCTTGCTTTAATTAATCCAAATGATATCGAGTCAATTGATATTTTGAAAGATGCTTCGGCAACTGCAATTTATGGTTCTCGTGGAGCAAACGGAGTTATTATTGTAACTACAAAGTCTGGAAAAAAGGGAACAGGAAAATTGTCTTTCGAAAATTCGTATTCGATTAGTACTTTGCCTAAGAAGTTGCATTCAATGAACTTGCAGCAGTATGCTACGCATCAAAATGCTTTGTCAGATGTTTATGATCCTTCGTCAAAACGTCCAGAATTTGCTCATCCAGAACTTTTAGGAAAAGGAACAGATTGGCAAGATGCTATTTATGAAACTGGAATTATGACTTCTAATCAGTTGTCTTTTTCTGGAGGTAAAGAAGGAATTAATTATTACATCTCAGGAGGTGTTTTGAATCAAGAAGGTATCGTTATTGAATCTGGCTTTAAAAGATATAATGTTAGAGCAAACGTAGATGCAAGAGTAAATAGCTTTATTAAAGTTGGAATTAATGTAAGTGGTGCCATTACAGACGAAAAACTTACTTTAAACGGACAGTTTAATGGAGTAGTGGCAACATCTTTATTGGCTACTCCAGATGTTGCAGTAAGAGAATTAACAGGTGCTTTTTCTGGACCTCCGTCTGGTAGTGCAGTATCATTTGTAAATCCTGTTGCAACTTCTCTATTAGGATCTAATACACTTGTTAGAAAAAATTATTCTGGAAATTTTTATACTCAAGTTGATTTGCTTAAAGGTTTAGAATATCGTTTCGAAGCTGGAGGTTATATATATGACAATTTAGGGCAGCGATTTGATCCTATGTATTCTTTAGGAACAGCAGTAAAAAGTTTTGCTAATTTATATTACAATCCGTCTTCGGGTAATTCATGGAACTTAAAAAACATGCTTACTTATAGAAAGACAATTGATAAACATAGTTTTACGGTTTTGGCAGTGCAAGAATCTAATAGATCGCATTGGGAAGGCTATTCAATAGAAGGAAATGGTTACAAAGATAATAGTAATCATACTCTTGCTGGCGGCGATTTAACAAAAGCGGTACTTAAAAGTACATATTCAGGGACACAAACTTTGGCTTCTTATTTAGGAAGGGTAGTTTACGATTATGGAGATCGATATGGTATTTCTGCAGCAGTAAGAACAGACGGTTCTTCTAAATTTTTCACAGGAAATAAATGGGGTGTTTTTAGTTCTGTTGGTGGTTCTTGGAAAATTTCTAATGAATCTTTTATGGAAGGAACAAAGAAATATGTTGACGGTATTAAAGTAAGATTTGGTTGGGGACAAACAGGAAACAATCAAATCGGAAACAATTTATACGATTCAAATCTTCACGTAGTAGTTAGTTCTATGGGAACTTCTTATCTGCCTTCAAATACTCCAAACAAAGATTTGAAATGGGAAACTCAAGATCAGACTAACTTAGGTTTAGATTTTAACTTGTTTAATTCAGCATTTAGTGCTTCTATAGATGTGTACAAAAAAGTTTCTAAAAACTTTTTATACCAAGTTCCATTGCCAAATTATCTTTCTGGTGGTGGTGATTACGAAGGTGGTGTGAATCCTCCATATTTTAATCTTGGTAGCATGCAGAATAAAGGTATTGAGGTAACTCTTGGTTATCATAAGAAATTATCTGAAAATTTTTCATGGGATTCTAGTTTAAACTTTACCAAATATGTAAATAAAGTTACAGATATGGCAGGTTTGAACATTGTAAAAACAACTGGAACATTAGCTTATAATACGGTAAGTGTTACAAGAACTCAAGAAGGTTTGCCAATAGGTTCATTTTTAGGGTATGAAGCTGTAGGAATCTATAGAACAGATGAAGATTTACTGACATACGGACATGTAGATGCTTCAGGAAATAGAGTTGTTTTGAAAAACGGAACAAATTCTCTTCTGCCGAATTTCGTAAAAGGAGATGTTATTTATAAAGATTTAAATAATGATGGTAAAATTGACCAAAGTGACTTAACGAATATCGGTAATCCAAACCCGAAATTCACTTATGGTTTTACAAACAATTTTAAATACAAAAATGTCGATTTGTCTATTTTCCTTCAAGGAACTGCAGGTAATAAGTTAATGAATTTGACTCGTGCATCTGGAACTATGAATAGTAACTTAGGAACTAACTATTTAACAGAAGCGGCAGATTTTTATTCGGCTACTAATTTAAATGGTGCTTTGCCAACACCTTCTAGTTATGATCATATTAATAATGCTGTTTCTAGCCGTATGATTGAAGATGGATCCTATTTAAGAATTCAGAACGTGACTCTAGGTTATTCTTTGCCACTTGATATGATTTCAAAAATCAAATTATCAAGATTAAGAGTGTATGCTTCAGGACAGAATCTTTTCACTTTTACAAAATATACAGGTTATGATCCTGAGGTAGGTTCTTATAATCAAGATGCATTAATGTCAGGAATTGATAACGGTCGTTATCCAGTGCCAAGACTAATTTCTTTTGGTTTTAATGTTGAATTTTAATAAAAAATAATATGAAAAATATATATAAAAGAGGAAGCATAGGCTTTATGGCGTTATTAATGTTGTTCTCGTCTTCTTGCTCTCAAGATTTTATAGATGTTCCTGCAGAAGGAAATCCGACAATAGGAAGTTATTACGATTCGGATGAAAAATTAGATAATGCAACTAACGGACTTTATGGTCTTGTTTGGTTTAATATGAACAAAGAAGGTTTTTACGGAATTACCGATGTTATTTCTGGTAATATGTATGCCGATATTTATAATGATTTTGGAGATTTTACAGATTTAAGTTTTACCAATACATCTAGATATATTTCAGATTCTTGGAGATCTTGTTTCGGTGCTATTGCAAATTCAAACGCTTATATTAGTAATTTACCGCAAAGTGTTGGTCCAAATGTGAGTAAAGAAGCTTTGAATAATACGTTAGGAGAATGTCACTTTATTAGAGCTTTTTCGTATTTCTTTTTGGTAAGATTATGGGGAAATGTGCCTATCATCGAAAATAATGCAGATTATTCTAAAAACTATGTTATTCCAAGTAACCCAACTGAAGACGTTTATAAATTCATCGAAAATGATTTGAAGTTTGCAATTGCTAATTTAAGAACTAAGAATAGAGGTTCAGATTATGCATCAAATGCTCACGTATCAAGCGGTTCTGCAAAAGCTATGCTGGCAAAAGTATATTTGTATCAAAAGAAATATGATTTGGCTAGACAATTGGCTCAAGAAGTAATCAACAGTGGAGAATTTAAATTGTTAGGAGGAGATCAATTGCCAACAAAATCTTTTGCTGACTTGTTTTTGCAAAAAAACAATAATAACGAAGAATCTATTTTTGCTTGGCAATGGACAGGAACTGGAGGTTATTTTGATGGTAATTTTACCAATACATTATTTGCTCCAGAAAACAGATTGGTAGAAACAACTTATTCAGGACAAATTGCGCCATCTCAGGATTTAATTAAAAACGGTTTTGAAAATGGAGACAGAAGAAGAATTGAGACTTTTATGCTTCCTGGAGATTTTTATCCAAACTTAACTTATGCTAAAACACTTGATTTAGGTGCTCCAAAAATTTTGGGATATACTTTTGAAATTGAATACGAAGCACAAAAATCGGGTGCTGGATTAAAAAAATATGTAATCGGAAAAGAAAATCTTCCAATAACAGGAGCGTTTAACCCAGTTAATAATGGAGAAAGCAGTATGAATAGTTACATGATGCGTTATGCAGAATTACTATTAATTCATGCCGAAGCTATTTTAGGCGGACAAACAGGAAGTACTTCAGATGCACAGGCACTTCAGTCCTATAATGCGGTTCGCAAAAGAGCTGGATTAGCACCAAAAACGGTTATAACATTTGATGATATTTTTAAAGAAAGACGCGCAGAACTTGCTTGCGAAGGAGATTATTATTTTGATTTAGGACGCTTGCCTTTTCAGAAAGCTAAAGCGATTCTAGAAGCGCAAAATAGAGGAAACAGAGAAGTTGAAAAGCATATTACTATTTCAGCTACAAATCTTTTACTTCCTTATCCAGCAGATGACTTGACTAAAAATCCAAAATTGAAAGAAGTAGTACCATATACTTTTAAATAATTTTAAAAATATACAACATGAAAAATTTAAAAATTGTATCATTAGCAGCATGTTTGGCATTGGTAATTTCTTTACTGCTTTTTACTTCATGCTCTAACGATGATAGTGCCGAGGTTTACTCTGGAGCACCTGTGATAGAATCGGTAATGCCTTCGGGTTATAATTTAGATGGTTCGTTGAAACCACTAGTTCCAACAACATTAGTAGATCCAAAAAACTATTATGTTATTCATGGAAAAGGATTTTCTACGACAACAAAAGTGTATTTTAATGATTTTGATACTTATTTCAGACCAACATTTGTAACAGATACTGATATAATTATTTTGGTAGATGAAGATACACCGTATGCAGATGCTGCTAATAAGCTAAAAGTAGTAACAAAAAATGGCACCGCTGAGTTTGATTTAAGAGTTGCGCCTCCTGTACCAACATTTAGTGGTTTCAATTATATAAACTGTGCAGAAGGCGATGAGGTAACTATTAAAGGTAAGTATTTTCTAAATCCTATCGTTACACTTGCTAAAACGGATACACAGCCAGCGGTTCCAGTTCAGGTAATTTCGTCGACATTGGAGCAGATTAAAGTGAAAATTCCAGCAAATGCAAATCATAGATATCTTACTGTAGCGAATATTTCAGGATCAGCAACTTCAAAAGAAGCTATTGGTACAGCATTGTATGATGATAAATTATATGGAATGCAATGGGGCGGACCTTGGGCAGGTAAAGGCGTTAATTTTGATTTCGGCGGAGATTCTTATCAAGGTGAAAAATCTTGGCAATGGGAATTTGGAGGCTGGGACGGTGGAAACTGGGGCTTTAATTTTGACATGACACCATATAAAGCATTAAGAGTTGCTGTAAAAGGCGCTAAAAATGGTCAGGTGAACTTTAGTGTAAATGGAGGGCCAAACTATGTAATTCCAGTTACAACAACTTGGGTTTATATGGAAATTCCGCTTGATAAATTAGGAAATCCTTCTGCTTTGACAATGATTACTTTTCAAGAATCTAATAATGACGGCGGTAATACTGTCTTGTTTGATGATTTAGGATTTGTATTAAAATAAGATTCTGTTTTGAGTTAGTTTGTGAGATGTTCCCTAGTTGAAAAATTAGGGAACATCTTTTTATAATAATTTAAGTTTTATAAAATGAAAAAAATCGTTTTGTTGTTTGCTTTAAGTTTGTCTAGTTTCAGTTTTGGTCAAGGAAATACGCATAAACAGCAAGCTGGAAAATTTGATGGTCTTGCCATGATACCGCCAATGGGTTGGAATTCGTGGAATACCTTCGCAACTAATATTGATGAAAAACTGGTAAAAGAAACGGCAGATATTATGGTTTCTTCAGGTTTGGCTGCGGCAGGCTACAATTATATAGTATTAGATGATGGATGGATGACACACGAACGCGATGTAAATGGAGATTTGGTGCCAGACCCCGAAAAATTCCCGAACGGAATGAAAGCTCTTATTGATTATGTTCATAGTAAAGGCTTAAAATTCGGTTTGTACAATTGCGCAGGAACAAAAACTTGTGCCGGTTACCCAGGAACAAGAGGATATGAATATCAAGATGCAAGATTTTATGCAAAACTAGGAATAGATTTTCTAAAGTACGATTGGTGTAATACAGAAGGAATTACAGCAAAAGAAGCGTATGCAACCATGAGTAATGCGCTTAAAACTGCAGGAAGGCCAATTGTTTTCAGTCTTTGTGAATGGGGCGATAATCAGCCTTGGGAATGGGGAAAACCAATTGGAAATCTTTGGAGAATTTCGGGTGATATTTATCCTTGTTTTGACTGCGAATTCAAACATCCTGAAAATTGGTCGTCTTGGGGATTTATGAAAATTGCCGATATGAGAAAAGATATTCGTAAATATTCTGGTCCAGATCATTGGAACGATTTTGATATGATGGAAGTTGGAAACGAAATGAACAATACAGAAGATAAAACGCATTTTGCTATGTGGTGTATGCTTTCGTCTCCATTATTTACCGGAAATGATTATAGAAAAATGACTAAAGAAACGCTGGCAATTTTAACTAACAAAGAATTACTGTCTGTAAATCAAGATAAACTTGGAATTCAAGGATTTAAATATGTTATCTTAGATGGAGTAGAAGTATGGGTGAAACCGCTTTCAGATGGAGCTTGGGCAGTGAGTTTTGTAAATAGAACTGAAACTTCTAAAAAAGTCAATTTTGATTGGAAGAAAAATAATATCAAAGACGCAGATTTTGGGTACGAAGCAGATTTTACAAAAACTATTTTCAAAGTAAAAGATCTTTGGAAAAATAAAGAAGTTGGAAATACTAAAAAGGTTTTTACTGCCGAAATTGCTTCGCATGACGTTGTAACATTAAAACTAATTCCTTAAAAAGGTCATTATGAAATCAAAAGTTTGGTATGTTGCTTTTTCTCTATTATTGATTGCTAATATTTCTAGAGCGCAATTTGTAAAAAAGCATGGACAGCTAAGCGTTCAAGGTACACAGCTGGTGGATAAAAACAACAATCTCATTGTACTTCGCGGATTAAGTTTTGGTTGGCATAGTCTATGGCCAAGATTTTATAATGAAAAAGCGGTAAGCTGGCTAAAAAAAGATTTTAATTGTAATGTAGTTCGCGCTGCCATGGGAGTTGAGCTTGGAGATCATTCCTATATAAACGATCCAGTATTTTCTAAAGAGAAAGTTGAGGTTGTTGTAAATGGAGCTATAAAGTCAGATATTTATGTGATCATTGATTGGCACAGTCATAATGTTAACCTGAAAGAGGCTAAGAAATTTTTTGATGAAATGTCAAAGAAATATGCCAGATATCCTAATATTATATATGAAGTATTCAATGAACCAGATTATGAAACTTGGTGGGAGGTGAAGACTTATGCAGAAGAAATAATCAGAGTGATACGTGAGAATGACCCTAACAATATTATTTTGGTTGGCTGTCCGCATTGGGATCAAGATATAGATCTTCCCGCCGAAGATCCGATAGTAGGTTATACTAATATAATGTATACCATGCATTTTTATGCAGCAACGCATGGAAAGTACTTGAGAGATCGAACAGATGCTGCAATAAAAAGCGGTTTACCAGTTTTTATTTCAGAATCTGCTGGAATGGAAGCATCTGGTGACGGACCGTTAAATGATCAAGCATGGCAAGAATATATAGATTGGATGGAATCTAGAAAGCTAAGTTGGATTACATGGTCAGTTTCAGATAAAGATGAAACTTGTTCCATTTTGAAAAAATCGGCAAACTCGGAAGGAAAATGGAAAGATGAAGATTTAAAAGATTCTGGATTGAAGGTTCGTGAGTTTTTACGAAAGTATAATAAGGAATAAACGCGTTTTTTTTACTTCTAGTAAAAAGCCTGTTCATTTTATGGACAGGCTTTTTGTTTTGTAAGCGTTTTTCTTTTAATGAAAGGACTTTGATTTATATGATAATACGAAGATAATGGGGTTATTTTTTTGTAAGAATTATACGTTGTAATTTTTTCGCTTGTTTTTTAGTGTTTTGATTTTGGGTTTACTTGTTATTTTTTGTTTGTTTTTAAAGTACCCCTATTTTTTTAGGGGGTTTTGTTTTTTAAAAGTGTATAAATGGTTATTTGTGGTTTATTTTTGTAGTAAAAATTATATTTGCCCCATTTATTTTGTAAAAACTCTTAAAATTTTGTTATTGAATTTTCAAAAACAATTAAAGATAAATATGAAATAATGATTATTGGAAGATTAATTTTTGTAATCCGTAATTCTTCGTTCAAAACGTCAAAAAAGTAGTTTTGAATTATTCTGATCATACAAAAGTTAATAAATTCGCTAATGAAAATGAAGATGATTTGAGGAGAATAAAAGGTTTTAGAAATGACTTATACTATTACATAGATATATAAAAGATTAACTAACCAGAATCAATTTAATAACTAAAAACCAATTTAAAACATGAAAAAAGCATTTTACATTTTAACCGCCATGTTAACGAGTTCTTTTGCCTTTGCCCAAGAAGATGAAGCTGCTGCTCCACCTGCAACCACCTGGGGAGGTTCTGCTGATGCGTATTATAAATATGATTTTTCAAAACAAATGAATGGATTAACGAGCTTCACCAACTCTCAGAATTCATTTGAATTAGGAATGGCATCTGTTGAAGCAAGTCATACTTTCGGAAAAGCATCTGTGTTTGTAGATTTAGGTTTCGGAAAAAGAGCAGGAGAATTTTCATATAATGAAACAGCAGATAAAGATGGAAGTGCAAGATTTTTAATTAAACAATTATTTTTTACTTACAACGTGACAGAGAAGTTTAAATTTGTGGCAGGTAGTTTCGGAACTCATATTGGATATGAGGTATTAGATGCCGTAGATAACAAAAACTACAGTATGTCTTATGCCTTTTCTTACGGACCATTCTTTAATACTGGTTTGAAAGCGCAATATACTTCTGGTAAATTTACTGCTATGTTAGGAATTACAAATCCAACAGATTTTAAATCAGCTATGGATGCAGGTTCTTATCAAAAAACATTCATCGGACAAGTTGGATATATTGGAGAAACAGGAAGTGCTTACTTGAATTTTACGACAGGTAGTACTAATCCAATTCCAGGAAGTATAATTCCAGTTTCAGATGAAAACAAAACGCAATTTGATTTAACAGCTTCTAAAACAATCAGTGATAGTTTTGCACTTGGTTTAAACGCAACTTATGCTAAAACTACGAATGATTTTGATAGTACTTTAGATGGAGAATGGTTTTCTATCGTAGGATACGCAAACTACTCTTTTAGTCCATCACTTCTTTTAGCATACAGAATGGAATATTTCGATGCAAAAGATGCTGCGCCAAGCCTTGGAACTTTAGCAGGATCAAGCGTTTTTGCAAACACTGTTTCTTTGAATTTTAAAGTTGGAAAACTTACAATCATTCCGGAGTTAAGATACGACGCTGCATCTGAGGATATCTTTTTGGATAAAGATGTGATGCCAACAGGTGGAAACTTCTACGGATTAATTGCTACAACATACTCTTTCTAGAGATAAAGATTGATATTTTTTTTTTTTTTTTGGAGCTGTCGAAACATACTAATGTTTTGGCAGCTTTTTTATTTGTAGTTCTTGGTTCTTGGTTGTTGGTTGTTGGTTGTTGGTTGTTGGTTGTTGGTTGTTGGGACTTTATGGTCTAGGAAAACTAGTTATATTGTGGGTATAATTTCGGATATTGTTTTTTTATTTAAGGTTTAAATATGTGTTTGTAGAGGCGCACAGCAGCGCGTCTCCTTTAAATAAGAGGTTTATATAGTATGGAAAATGGAAAACAATACAATAATAAAAAAAACGCATTTCTAGTTTTGTAGAAATGCGTTTTTATATTTTGAATTAACTCTTATTTATTGAACTTGTTTTTTGTAGATCGAATAAATGGTGTCGATCGTTTTTCGGTCTAAAGTTGAGGTTGCATCGGTTTGAATGTAATGCAGTTTAAACGCTTGAATTGCCGAAGTTAGATTCTTGGTATTGTATCCAATAATTCTCAATGCAGGCTCAATTTTAAAATCAAAAGGAGCTGGCTCTAAAACTTCATCAGGCCAAATTCCGAAACCTTTTTCTGCAAGTGTTTTCCAAGGAAATAAAGCACTTGGATCTTGTTTTCTTCCTGGAGCAATATCGGCATGACCTAAAAAATTTTGCGTCGGAATGTTATAATCCTTTTTTAACTTAGTCAATAAGGCAACTAAACTGCTGATTTGTGCTTCTGTGAAAGGTTTAAAACCATTATTGTCCAATTCGATTCCGATAGAACAGGAATTTAAATCGGTAGTTTTTCCCCAAGTAGAGTTTCCGGCGTGCCATGCTCTTAGATAATCATTAAGCATTTGTACCACTTTTCCATTTTCAGAAATCACATAATGTGCGCTTACTTGTGTTTTAGTTTTTGTAAAAGTATTAATCGTTTGCTGAAGAGAATCTTGAGCTGTATGATGAATGATAACGAAGCTTGGTTTTCTTAAATTAAAATTTACAGTACCAATCCACTCGGTATTAATTCCGTTTTGCAAATAAGTTGAATTTGTTTTAGATAAAGTATCTTTTACAATTTTCAATTGCTGTGCATAAGAAGTATCAATAACAACTGTAGTCGCCGGAATTGGTTTTGCTTCTTTACTTGTAATTTGATTTTCTAAAGTCTTTAATTGCTGGTCATATGCTTTTTCCGTGTTTTTATACGGATTTGTAGAGCAAGAACTAATAATAGCAGCTAAAAGCAGATAACAAAAAAGCTTTTTTGTCATAATTCGTTGTTTTATAAGTTTAAACGATTATTCGGAGATTTTCGTATCTGTATTTTCTTTTACTTCTTTAGTTTCTTTTGAATCTTTATCTTTTTTCTTTTTTGATTTAGGTTTCTTAACCTCTTTCAAAGTATCCATGAAAGTCTTGTATTTCTCAACTTGATCAGGATTTAAGAAAGCTGTGATTCTTTTATCTGTATTTTCTCGTAAAGCTTTTATCTGCTCAATTTTTTGATCCTGACTGCTGCTCTCATTTTTTAATAAAATACCTTGTTCTCTAATGCTTTCTGCTAATACATTTGTAATTGCAATTGCTTGTAGTTCATCAAGATTTACTTGAGGTTTCATTTGTTCAACAACTATAGCTGCTGTTTCTTCTGGAGGAGTTTCTTTTGGCTTGCTTGGAGTGCCTTGTTGTTGTCCTCCCATCATACTTCTGTCCATTCCCATTCCGCCACCTCTTCCGTAGCCGTTTCCATAACCATTATTGTAGCCTCCATACTGCGCAGAAGCAGAGAAACAGAATAAGCTAAAAACTAAAATAAATAAAGTTTGAATTGGTTTCATAAAAGTATTTTATCTAAGATTAACAATTGTCTCGTGTAAATTTAAGCAGGTTCTCCGTATAAATCAAATTCTGTTGCTTCAATTATCTTGATATTAACAAATTCTCCTGTTTTTACATAATGTTTAGAAGCATCAATTAAAACCTCATTATCAACATCTGGACTGTCAAATTCTGTTCTTCCGACAAAATGTGCTCCTTCTTTTCTGTCAATAATACATCTGAATACTTTTCCAACTTTTTCTTGGTTTAAATCCCAAGAAATTTGAGATTGTAATTCCATAATTTCGTTTGCTCTCGCTTGTTTTACATCATCCGGAACATTGTCTTCCAATAAATAAGCATGAGTATTCTCTTCATGCGAATAAGCAAAACATCCCATTCTGTCAAATTTCATTTCCTGAACAAAATCTTTTAAAATTTCAAAATCTTCCTGTGTTTCACCTGGATAACCAACAATTAAAGTAGTTCTAATTGCCATTCCAGGAACCGCTGCACGGAAATCTTTCAATAATTGAGTTGTTTTAGCCTGAGTAGTTCCACGACGCATTGACTTTAAAATAGAATCTGAAATATGTTGTAATGGAATATCAATATAATTACAGATTTTTGGCTCGCGCTTCATTAATTCTAAAACATCCATTGGAAAACCAGTCGGGTAGGCGTAATGCAAACGAATCCATTCGATTCCTTCAACTTTTGCTAATTCTTCTAAAAGTTCCGCAAGATTTCTTTTTTTATAAAGATCAAGTCCATAATATGTTAAGTCTTGAGCTATTAAGATTAATTCTTTTACGCCATTTTTTGCTAAACCTTGTGCTTCTTTAACCAGTTTTTCAATTGGTTGAGAAACATGAGAACCTCTCATTAATGGAATTGCACAGAAACTGCAAGGTCTGTCGCAGCCTTCAGCAATTTTTAAGTAAGCATAATTTTTTGGAGTTGTGGTTAAACGTTCTCCAAGTAATTCATGTTTATAATCTGCTCCAAGAGCTTTTAATAATTGAGGTAATTCTGTAGTTCCAAAATATTGATCTACATTTGGAATTTCTTTTTCCAAATCTGGTCTGTAACGCTCAGATAAACATCCAGTCACGAAAACCTTATCAACAAGTCCTCTGTCTTTTTTGTCAGCGTATTCCAAAATCATGTTTACTGATTCTGCTTTTGCGTTATCAATAAAACCACAAGTGTTAATTACAATAATGTTTCCTTCTTTTTCTGCAGGAGCTTCATGTTCAACTTCTTTTCCATTAGCACGCAGCTGTCCCATAAGGACTTCACTGTCATAAACATTTTTTGAACACCCAAGAGTGATTACGTTAATTTTGTTCTTTTTTAAAGACTTGGTTCTCATACTTTTATAAATTGGAGTGCAAAATTACACTTTTTTTATTCAAACAGCACTAGTTTTAAAGTTGTTTTAGCTGTTTTTTATGAAGTTAAATGCGGTTTTCGAGTTGTCATCGCATTAAAAGATAGTTTAAACGAATTTGAAGTAAAAAAAATCCGTCAGATTAGAAACCTGACGGAAATTTTAATTAATCTATTTAATTTTAATTACAATGCAAATAATAAGGTAAGCGTTACATTATTCATTTTAGAATTAATGTTTGCGCCGTCTGTAAAGCCTGTTGCGAAAAATCCTTGATTTGATTTTCTGTGAGCATAAGAGTAAGCTAAATCTAATTTTGTGCCTCCAAAATCATATCCTAAACCACCAGAAAAACTATTAAGATCTCCTATAGTTCTTCTGTTTTCGTAAGGACTTCCTTCAAAACGGTATCCACCTCTTAGGCTTAGTTGTTTTATTTTGTATTCAGCTCCAATTCTAAGCTCATCATTTCTTTTTAAATCGTTACTTATGTCAGCGTTAACTTCTCTAAAACCGGCGTCGTTAGTTGGTTTAAATTTACTGTTTCCGTAATTTTTTGTAGAATAATCAATACTTATTAATCCTGATTTTCCAAAAACATACGCAGCACTAAGAGTCCATTTGTCAGGAGTTTGTAGTGTATAAGAATCGTATACATTTACGACATTTGGGTTAACAGGATTGTCAAATGAGTCGCCGGCACTAGTTTCAGTTGTGGTAAATAAACTTTGTGAAACTTCGTCATATAATGTGTACCAAGTATTTGATTCGTAAGATAAACCAACTCTAAGAGCTTCGGTTACTTTTCCTATTGCTCCCAATTGGAAAGAGAATCCGTTTCCATAGGTGTATAACTCATTGTTAAAACGTAAATTAGAAATCGTTTCGTACGTTTCCAAAGGGTTTCTATTTTCTTCATAAAAACTCATAGATCTCCTGAAGTCAGTTACATGAACGTTTAGATTCGCTCCAAAATAAAGTCTGTCTTTGTATGAGGTAGAAATGTTAAAACTAGCTTTGCTGTTGTAGCCTCTAGTGTAAATTTCATTTTCTTGATAGTAATTTCCGCCAGCAGGAACGTTAGAGGTGTAAGCTGTATTATTATCGTTGTTAGTAACGGGGTTAATTACATAACCTTCATAACCAAAAAATGCTTGTTGTTCTCTATAGCTTAAATCTTCATAAGGATTATTGGTAATTCTTCCTAAAGAGGTTCCATTTGCAAAAGCTAAAAAGTAGCCGTCAACTGAATTAGTTGGATTCGTTCCAGCAGAAAAAACAGTATTATTGAAATTATTGGTGTTTTCGTAAGTTGCACCAATCGCGATTTTGTTCCAACCATTATTAGGATTACGATCTTTAAAAACAAAAACACCTCCCGCTTGGTTTAAAATAAATGAATTTTCCTTTTCAGAAGTTTGAGTGCCAAAATAATTAGAATTGTTTTTAATATTCTGATTACTAAAAGATACTCCAACTTGGTTGGTGTTGAAAATTGCAGAACCCGCTGGATTCACGCTTAAAGATGATAAATCTCCTCCAACTGCACCGAAAGCACCGCTCATTGCTCTATATCGAGCAGTTCCTGTTAAATTGTCTTGAGAGTAACGTAAGGCATCCGAAACATCTTGAGAATATGACGCGCTGACAGTCAGTCCTGCTATTAATAGGAATAATATTTTTTTCATTTTGATGAGTTTTAGTTCGAAATTATTTTGAGAAAAAAATTATCTTCTTCCTCCTCCGCCACCAGATCTCATGCCGCCACCTCCGCCGCCAGATGATCTCATGCTTCCTCCACCGCTATTGTTCATTGAACGATTTGAAGTGCTAGGAGTATAGCTTCTTGATGAGTTGCTGTTGCTGCTCGGTGTGTAGCTTCTGTTGGTAGTTCCGCTGCTATTGTTGTTGTAAGATCTTCTATTGCTGTAATTGCTATAGTCTGAACCGTTTGAGGTAGATCTTCTGTTTGTAAATGTAGGACTTGAAGTTCTTCCGTTTACTGTAGAAGTTCTTCTAAAATCGGTGTAGCCGTTACTAGATCTATTGGTTGTATAATTTCTGTTAGTTGTATAACTGCTTCTGTTAGTGGTGTAATTTCTGTTAGAGTTATAGTTTCTGTTAGAAGCATAACCTCTGTTTGACATATATGCGCGGTTTGAGCTGTAGTTTCTGCTGCCGTAATATGCTGCTGAACCTCTTCTTCCGTAGCTGTAATTGTAATTGTTGTAGCCGTAATAACCGCCTCCCCAATATCCCGGATAGCCCCAGCCACCTCCCCAGTAGCCTGGATAGCCCCAGCCGCCCCAGTAACCTGGGTATCCCCATCCGTAGTAACCGCCGTATCCCCATCCATAATAAGGATATCCCATTCCAAACCCGAATGACCAAGTTGGATCTGAGTATACGTTTACAGAAACTTCAGAATTGCTGCTTCCCCAAGCAGGATAGCCTACAGATGCAGTTTGAGTGCTGTCATTTTCTGCGTAATTAGTGTAATTGTCTACGTCTGTGAATATTTCAGTTGGCTGACCATCGTCTTGCAAAGATCTGAAATATTCTTTGTATTGATTGTTCGTGCCGTTGGTATTAGACCGCACGTAGCTGTTTGATGAGTTACCATATACACCATCATTATCATGATAAGATGAATTTTGGTAAGAACCACACGACGCTAGCAATAAACTCAATAATCCAATTAAGTAAAAATGATTAGAGTTTTGGCGAATAGAAATGTTAGTTTTCATATCTGTGGTGTTTTTTATTGTTGCACATTACAAAAATAGTTAGTTTTGTCAAACTATTTAGTTAAAATTATTAAAACAAAATTTGTGCCAAACTATATAATATGAGTAAGAACCTCACTACAAGATCAGAAGATTATTCGAAATGGTATAACGAGCTGGTTGTGAAAGCAGATCTAGCTGAAAATTCAGGAGTTAGAGGATGTATGGTGATTAAACCATACGGGTATGCTATTTGGGAAAAAATGCAGGCTGAGTTAGATCGTATGTTTAAAGAAACAGGTCATCAAAATGCTTATTTTCCATTATTCGTGCCTAAAAGCATGTTTGAAGCTGAAGAGACAAATGCAGAAGGATTTGCGAAAGAATGTGCTGTTGTGACACATTATAGATTGAAAAATGATGAAGAGAGACCTGGAAAATTAATGGTTGATCCAAATGCGAAACTCGAAGAAGAACTTATTGTTCGTCCGACTAGTGAAGCAATCATTTGGTCTACTTATAAAGGATGGGTACAGTCTTATAGAGATTTACCTTTATTAATTAATCAATGGGCGAATGTGGTACGTTGGGAAATGCGTACGCGTTTGTTTTTGAGAACTGCAGAATTTCTGTGGCAAGAAGGGCATACGGCTCACGCAACAAAAGCAGAAGCTATTGAAGAGTCAGAGAAAATGATGAATGTTTATGCTGACTTTGCTGAAAACTTCATGGCTATTCCTGTTGTAAAAGGTATTAAGACAGAAACAGAACGTTTTGCAGGTGCAGATGAAACCTATTGTATTGAGGCTTTAATGCAGGATGGAAAGGCTTTGCAGGCGGGAACTTCTCACTTTTTGGGACAGAACTTTGCAAAAGCTTTTGATGTTAAGTTTGCTAATGCAGAAGGAAAGCAAGAACACGTTTGGGGAACTTCATGGGGAGTTTCTACTCGTTTGATGGGGGCATTAATTATGACGCATTCTGATGATCAGGGATTAGTACTTCCTCCAAATTTAGCCCCAATTCAAGTTGTAATTGTACCTATTCATAAAACAGACGAGCAATTGGCTCAAATTACTGCTGCTGTTAATGAATTGACTGCTAAATTGAGAAAACTGAATATTTCGGTGAAGTATGATGACAGAACAACTCAAAAACCAGGATTTAAATTTGCAGAGTGGGAACTAAAAGGTGTCCCTGTTAGAATTGCTGTTGGTCCAAAAGATTTGGAAAATGGAACTTTTGAAGTTGCAAGACGTGATAATTTGTCTAAAGAAGTTGTTGCAAGCGAAGGCATTGTTGATTATGTGAATAATCTTCTAGAGCAAATTCAAAAAGACTTATTTACTAAGGCATTAAATTATCGAAATACTCATATTACAGAAGTAAATAGTTTTGAGGAATTTAAAGAAGTTTTAGAAGGTAAAGCAGGTTTTATATCTGCGCACTGGGACGGAACTGCAGAGACAGAAGAAAAGATAAAAGATTTGACAAAAGCAACGATTCGATGCATACCTTTGGATGCTGTTGAAGAGGCGGGAACCTGTGTGTTTACTGGGAATCCTTCTTCTAAAAGAGTGCTTTTTGCAAAGGCATATTAAAAAAAAAATATTTTTTTTGCTTCAACTATTGTGCAACTAAAAAATAGATGTATCTTTGCATCCGCAATACAGAAGCACGGTCCGTTCGTCTATCGGTTAGGACGCCAGGTTTTCATCCTGGTAAGGGGGGTTCGATTCCCCCACGGACTACAAGTTATATTACATATTGAAAAGTTTCCAAACTAGGAGAATTTAGGTCCGTTCGTCTAGGGGTTAGGACGCCAGGTTTTCATCCTGGTAACAGGGGTTCGATTCCCCTACGGACTACAAAATTAGTTGTAAATAAGTTTTGTAAAATAAAAATTGGTGTCTCGGTTTTTGTTTTATTAGTTAAAACCAAAGTGATTGTTTTTATAATTGTGGGAGGTTTTTCTTTTTTAACTAGTATTTATAATAATTATTACATCTAAAATTGAACAAAAATGGCAAATCATAAGTCAGCATTAAAAAGAATCAGAAGTAACGAAAAAAGAAGAGTTCTTAACAGATATCAACATAAAACTACTCGTAATGCTATTAAAGCATTAAGAATAGCAACTGATAAAGCTGATGCTACTGCAAAATTATCAACTGTAATTTCTATGATTGATAAATTAGCTAAAAAGAACATCATTCACGATAATAAAGCTTCTAACTTGAAGTCTAAATTAACGAAACACGTTGCTAAATTGTAATTAAAAACAATTTATTACATATATAAAAGTCCTCTTTTAGAGGACTTTTTTTGTTTTTACCCAATTGATTAAGGTGATATTCTTAATCTTTATTCAAAAAAACAACTTGAAACTAAGTTTGAAGTTTTGATTTAAAGTATTCGAATACAGTCTAAAAATCTATTTTCTTTTTAAGGTATTCTAACATTTGTTGAGTTATCGGTTTTGAAAGAAAATCGATTATTATTGGATATTTTTTTGCTTTTTCCAAATCTTCTGGATCAATCGTTGAGGATAAGACGATTACTGGCGCTGAGTTGAATTCGTTGTAAGCGCTAGAAGTAAAATGGTCTAAAAATTCCCAGCCTCCCATTATAGGCATGTTTAAATCTAAGAAAATAAGTTCAGGTTTTCTTTTGTTTTTATCGTTGGTGTATTTTAAGGTGTTAAAATGATGGAGTGCTTCTTCGCCGTTTTGAGCTGTAATAATTTCATGAGAAAATGAAGATTTTGAAATTACCTTTTTGCATAACATTAATGTGATTGGATCATCGTCAATGCATAAAATCTGCTCAAGCATAATAATTAGTTTTTAAATGTTATTGTAAATATGGTGCCTTTATTAACTTCACTTTCTATAGCAATTGTTCCTCCCATTGTTTCTACCTGCGATTTAACAAGATAAAGTCCTAATCCTTTGCTATCTGGATAATTATGGAATCTTTGGTATAATCCAAAGACTTTATCTCGATTTCTTTCTAGGTCGATTCCTATTCCGTTGTCTTTAAAAGTTACTATTGCTTTATTGTCGACTTGTTCGGCTGTTATAGCTATTTTTAGTTTTCTGTTTTCGGATTTGTATTTTATTGAATTCGTAAGCAGATTAAGTAAAATGCTTTCTATGTAAGCTTTGTTTGTTACTAGTTGCGGTAGTTTGTCAAACTTAAGTTTAATTATGGGTTTGTGCAATTCAATTTGAAAGGATAATTGGCTGAAAACATTTTCAAAAACCTCTTTTAAAGAAACTTCTTCTTTTTGCATGGAAGGATTGTCTTTAATAATAATGACTTTTACTAAATCATTGATGGTTTCATTGAGTAAATGAGTTGATTTTGTAAATCCGGTTAAGATCTCCTGTAGTTCTTCATTTTCAATCGGAATATCTTCTGTTAGGTTTAGAAGACCAATAAGGTTGGAAAGCGGCGCTCTAAGATTGTGCGAAGTTATATAAGAAAACTGCTTTAAATCTTTGTTGTTTTGGGTAAGTTCTCGAATGAGATGCTCTTTTTCTGTCTCTAATTTTTTTTCGTCTGTAATATCTCGCTGTATAGAAATCCAATGGGTAATTACTTCTTCATTGTTAAAAATTGGAATCATAGAGAAACGTACCCAGTATTCTTCCTTATTTTTGGTATAAGTAATAGTTTCTATTAGACATTCTTCTTCATTTTTTATGGCTTTTAATAATTTTTTTAATTCTTCTGAATCAGATTTTGGGCCTTTAAAAATATTAGCTGATTTTCCAATTATTTCATTAGATTGATAACCTGACATTTGCGAAAATGCTGGATTAACATAAACGATTTTAGGTATTTTACCGTCTGGCGAATTAGCTTCTGTTATTAAAATGGAATCTTTAGATTGTGTAATTACTGTTTCGAGAAGTTTTAAACGCTGTTCTTCTTCTTTTTGTTTGGTAATATCTTGAATAGCTCCAATCATTCTGATGGCTCTTCCTTTTTCATCTTTTAATAAAAAACCTCTGTCTAGAACATATTTGTAAGTTCCATCTGCACATCTAAAACGATACTGATCCTGCCAATTTTGTGTTTTTTGTTCGATAAAAGAGTATAATTTGATAGACATTCTGATGCTGTCTTCAGGGTGTATTTTGTCGAACCACCATTTCGAAGTTTTGCCAACTTCTTGCGGATTGTAACCAAAAACACTTTCTATTCCTTTGTTCCAATTAATGCTATCTTCTTGAATTTTCCAGTCCCAAATGGTGTCGCTTGTTGCTTTTGCTACAATGTCGTATTTCTCATTGGATTCTTTTATCTCCTCATTTGTTTTGTTTAACTTCTCAAAAATCGTGATGTTCTTTTTTTCATTTTTTGCAAGTATGAAACTAAAGATCAAACCAGTTATTAAAATAAATGAAATATCTTTTAAAAGGGATAAAGTAGGATATTGAGAAAGAGAAAAGTAGGTTGTCAGTAATTGATGACAAATGACTGCCATAATTATTGTGATGATTGTATAAATAAGAGTAATTTGGAGAGTTTTACTTTTCATTACTCCAAATATAGTTAAATTAACTATAACTAAACATATGTTAATGTCAATTTAAGGCCTATATTTCGATCATTTACATTAACTAATTGATTGTATATACGTAAACTATATTATAAACGTTTTTTTTTAGAAAATAAAGTGTACCTTTGCGCCCATTAAAAATCACAGATGGAATCTATTAGAAACATTGCAATTATTGCCCACGTCGATCACGGTAAAACCACTTTGGTTGATAAAATTATGTATCACTGTCAATTATTTCGTGAAAACGAGAACACAGGTGATTTAATCCTAGATAATAACGATTTAGAGCGTGAGAGAGGTATTACAATTACTTCTAAAAACGTATCAGTTCAATATAAAGGAACAAAAATCAATATTATTGACACTCCTGGCCACGCGGATTTTGGAGGTGAAGTTGAACGTGTTTTGAACATGGCCGATGGTGTATGCTTACTAGTAGATGCTTTTGAAGGACCAATGCCTCAAACCCGTTTTGTACTACAAAAAGCTATTGACTTAGGTTTAAAGCCATGCGTAGTTATTAATAAAGTTGATAAAGAAAACTGTACTCCAGAAGAAGTTCACGAGAAAGTTTTTGACTTAATGTTTGAATTAGGTGCTGAAGAATGGCAGTTGGATTTTCCAACAGTTTATGGTTCTGCTAAAAACAACTGGATGTCTGACCATTGGGAAAACGTAACTGATAATGTTGAAGCATTATTAGATATGGTTGTTGACAATGTCCCAGCTCCTAAAGTTTCTGAAGGAAATCCACAAATGTTGATTACTTCTTTAGATTTCTCTGCATTTACAGGTCGTATCGCTATCGGACGTCTTGAAAGAGGTATTTTAAAAGAAGGTATGCCAATATCTTTGGTAAAGAGAGACGGTACTGTAACAAAATCAAGAATTAAAGAATTACATACTTTTGAAGGTTTAGGTCGTAAAAAAGTTACAGAAGTAATTGCTGGTGATATTTGTGCTGTTGTAGGTGTTGAAGGGTTTGAAATTGGAGATACTATCTCTGATCACGAAAATCCTGAAGGATTAGCGTCTATTGCTATCGATGAGCCTACAATGAGTATGTTATTTACTATTAATGACTCTCCTTTCTTTGGTAAAGAAGGTAAATTTGTAACTTCTCGTCATATTAGAGAACGTTTGACAAAAGAATTAGAGAAAAACTTAGCTATGAAGTTAGGTGAAACTGATTCAGCAGATAAATTCATGGTTTTTGGTCGTGGTGTACTTCACTTATCTGTTCTTATTGAAACAATGAGAAGAGAAGGGTATGAGCTTCAAATTGGTCAGCCACAAGTTATCATCAAAGAAATTGATGGTAAAAAATGTGAGCCAATTGAAGAATTAACAATTGACTTACCGGAAAATCTTTCAGGTAGAGCGGTTGAATTCGTTACACTTCGTAAAGGTGAAATGTTAAGCATGGAAACTAAGGGTGAACGTATGATTATTAAATTTAATATTCCATCTCGTGGAATTATTGGATTACGTAATCAATTGCTTACAGCTACTGCTGGTGAAGCTATTATGTCACACCGTTTTATAGGATATGAGCCTTACAAAGGAGAAATTGCAGGCCGTAACAAAGGTTCTTTAATTTCTATGGAAAAAGGAAAAGCTATTCCTTACTCTATCGATAAATTACAAGATCGTGGTAAGTTTTTCGTTGAACCAAATGCTGAAATCTATGAAGGTCAGGTAATTGGAGAGAACTCTCGTGGTGATGATATGTGTGTAAACGTAACTAAAGAGAAAAAACAATCTAACGTACGTTCTTCTGGAGCTGATGAGAAAGCTAGAATTATTCCTCCAATCATTTTCTCACTTGAGGAAGCTTTAGAATATATTCAAAAAGATGAATACGTTGAAGTTACTCCAAAATCTATCCGTTTGAGAAAAATTTATTTAACTGAGACTGACAGAAAAAGATTTAAAATCTAATTCGATTTAAATTTTAATATAAAAAATCCCAAATTCTAATTTAGAGTTTGGGATTCTTTTTTAGCTGCATTTTGGAATTTGTTAATTTATATTTTAAACCATTAAATTTTATCTTTTTAATGAGAAGTGACCTTTAACTATTTTTCCGTTAGTAAATAATAAAGTAAACCAATAATCATCTGAAGGTAATTCTTGCCCGTTGAAAATTCCATTCCATCCAGAACTATTTTGAGTCATTTGTTTTAATAATTTTCCATATCGATTAAAGATAGAAATGCTATAATCTGGCATTTGATCTATATTTTGAATGGCCCAGAGGTCATTGTAGCCATCTCCATTCGGAGTAAAAAATCGAGGGTAATCTAAAACATATAATGAAAATGAATTGGAAATGCCGCAACCATTTTTATCTCGAGCCACCGCATTATAAATTCCTGAACTTACTTGTGTAAATGTTGGATCGTCTTGAAAAACGGACCCATCAAGCGAAAATTTATAATTTCCTACTCCTGTGTATATAATTTTGACTGTATTATCTATTCCAGAGAAATCTTTTATATCTGCTCCAGTGATAACTGCTGGTTCAGATAAAATTACTTTGAATGTTTTCGTTTTTTGACAATCATTTGTATCGGTTACCGAAATCTTATAGTCTCCTGCCGAATTAATTAGCGTTGAATTTACGGTATCGCCATTTGACCATTGATATGTTTTAAAGCCAGTAGCAACCGATAAGGTCATTTGTTCTCCTTTACATAAATATAAAGTTTCATCTTCAAAATTTGGCGGATCAAAAGTATGTATAATTAATTCTACTGGAGCAATATCATAGCAATCAGGTCCGTTTACGGCTCGAACATAAATTGTCTGACTATTTGGAATAGTGTTTTTGAAAATATTCGGTAAAGGATTTGTTTCTGTCAATGCATCATTTGCTGTCAGATAATAATTAACGACTAATCCAGAAGGAAGCCCTGCCATAATTTTAGATGTAACCTCTTGATTTAAATCAAATTGATATAAACCGTCTTGTTTCTCATCGCCATCACAAGTTTCAAATGGTGCTTGATCAGGAATAACATAATTGGAAATATTCAATGTAATTTGCGGAATGGCAAAACAGCCATACGCATTTTCGATACGAGCATAAACAATCTGATTTGGGGATTTATTGATGTAATTTTTTGGATTAAGAATTAGATTTGTCTTATTTATTGCATTTGATAAAGTTTCATAATAACCTTGATTGGTAATTTGCGAAACGTTATTCTTTACAATATTTTCAACTTTCGTTAAATTAAAAATCGTAATTCCGTCAGTATTGTCATCACATTGTACTATAGAAGTATTCGATGATTTAATTTCTTGGGTAAATTCTACCGAAATTTCTCCCGTGGCAGTGCACGAAGCGCTGTTTAAAGTTGCTTCAACTTTGTAGGTTCCAGGTGTAATTACCGCATAAGTAGAGGTTGTTGCCCCCGAAATTAAAACATAATTATTAGAAGCATCTTTTACGTACCATTTGAAAGTGTAGTCAGCAGCGTTTAATTTTGTGTCCAAAACAAAATTTTCTCCAAAACAAACTGGATTGTCGCTCGCAAAGGTTCTATCTTTTCCAAAATTAATTTTACTTAAAAAACTACCTCCTTCAATAAAAACTGCCGAAGGGAAATTTCTAGTTAAATCGTCAGCTACAACCAATTTTAAGTGATATTTTTTATTTGGGACTACGTCTGTAGAAGCATTCATAACTACAGTTTGTCCTGCGTAGTTAATTGGACTTGATGGTGAATTATAACCTTTAAAGTAATTTTCGTTATTAGCTTCACATCCTGGTTTTGGAGTTCCTTCAACAATAATACTATTTATTTTTGGATGGACCGTTGTTGCAGAAACCGCAATTGTTGAGTTGGGTAAAACAGCTAGATTTTTATAAGGTTCTGATGTGCCGACTTCTTTAATCAGGAAAGCAAATCCATCTGAGTAAGAACATGGATAAAAAGATTGATATTCATTCGAAGCAAAAAAATAATTAAAGCTTATTGAATTGGTTGAAGGCGTAAAATCAAATTCCAAAACTGTCGCTTGTGTGCTTGTAGTAGTTCCTAAAGCTATGTTTAAATCTTGATCACCATTCCAAGACAAAATCCTTTCGCCTATAGAAGTTGCTTGATTGTATGGTCCTTCGGCATTTTTGCTTGCAGAAGTACTTAAAACAAGTCCGTTAGAAAAAGGAAAATTACTTCCTGCCGTAAAAGAAGCATAACTTTGCTTTCCAGGTGTTGGATTTCCGGAGGCATTTATATTTTCTATACTTAGGCAAGAACTGTTGATTAAAATATTTTTTACTAAAACTTCCGGCGTTACAGTTGGGTCAACAGTAATATTTTGGGCACTGGCTGTAGACCCGACATGAAACAAAAGGCAGATAAGGAATATTGCTTTTACATAATTCATAGTAGCAAATATACTACAAATCTCTATTTTTTAATAATTTGTATGAAGATGATATAAATATCGCCGTCCACGCTAATACAATGAAAATAGCAGTATAGTTTATGCTGTAATCAATATCGGTTTCAATGCCTATTTGCGTCCCAATATTTTTTACAACCGATAATCTAGGCCCTGGATTAACAATTAAATTGGACATTGCTTCTAAAGGCAAAAACTGCATGATAGTTTCATCAGTATTGCTTTCTGGAAAAACTTTAAAAGCCAGAAGACCTTTTATAATTCCTTCAATTATACTCCAAACTAAAAGAAATCCTAATGCAAAAGCAGAACGTTTTACTAAAATTCCTAAAAACAAACAGAAAGAAAAGAAACCTGTTAGTTTTACAAAAAAAGCTAAAAGGTAATCCAAATCACTAAAAATAATACTGAATTCTGTGTAAGAAGAATAAGATAGCCCTAAAATTAAGCTCAGCACAAAAATAAATACAGTAGATCCAAAAGCGAATAAGACTACCGTTAAAAATTTCGAAAGTATAAATTCTTTTTTGCTTAAACCGTCGATCAGGTTTTGTTTTAATGTGCCGTAGCTGTATTCATTGGCCATCATGGACACAATTACAATTGCCAAAAAGAATTTTAACCAAGCAGCAACATAGGTGTTAAAATGCCAGATAAACGGAAAATTAAAGATTCCCATTTCAGCTAAATGAAATTTGAAGGGACCAATATCAAATTTTATTGCCGCAATTAAGGCGATAAAAGAAAGTAATATAAAATAAGTTAAAGTTAAAATACGACTGGCTTTGTTCATCCAGATTTTTTGTAATTCTATAGAAAGAAGTCTTTTCATGGTTTAGTTCTTTTGAGCAGTTGCATTTTTGGTTAATTCTAAAAACTGAGCTTCTAAGCTATTTTTGCGTTTTACTAAATGACTTAAAACAATATTTTTTGAAAATAAAAACTGATTTAAATCTGAAGCGGTTAAATCTGCTTTTAGATAAACTAAAACTTTTCCTTCTTCTTCAGAAATTCGCTCAACAGCAGGATGTTCTTGTAAAGCTGTTTTTAAAAGTAAATTATCATTAGACTGCACTTCAAAGAAACCTTCATTTGAAGCCATTCCATCAACAGAACCAGAATACAGAATTTCTCCTTTTCTTAAAACAATTACTTGAGAACAAACTTTTTCCACTTCATCTAATAAATGTGAAGCCAATAAAATAGTAGTTCCTTGTGAAGCAATTTTTCTAATAATATCTCGAATCTGATGAATTCCCTGCGGATCTAATCCGTTGGTTGGTTCGTCTAAAATTAAAATTTCGGGATCATTTAAAAGCGCAGAGGCAATAGCTAAACGCTGTTTCATACCTAAAGAAAAAGTACTGAATTTGCTGTCTTTTCTATCATTCAAACCAACTAATTCTAATTTTTCGGTAACTTTAGAATAATTGATGTTTTTGATTTTGCAAACCAACTTCAAGTTTTGTTCGGCCGTCATATACGGATAAAAGTTAGGCCTTTCGATTATTGCGCCAACCTTTTTTAAAGCTTCATGTGTTTCAACTTTTCCATCAAACCATTTATAATTTCCAGACGATTTGTTTACTACATTAAGTACAATCCCTAGTGTGGTTGATTTTCCGCTGCCGTTTGGGCCAAGAATGCCATAAACGCGACCTTTCTGTATGGTAAAAGATACATCTTTTAAAGCCTGAATTCGGCCGTATCTTTTATTTAGATTTTCAATGGTTAATATGGTTTCCAAATTTTTCTGGTTTTAGTTTTTTAGTATGACGAGTTAACTTGAATTTTGTTACTTTAAATTCTAACTTTAAATCGTATTGATGTAAATTTGTATTAAAGATATTCAAAATGAGCGAGCCTTTAATGGTTTTAAAAAAACCTTCTTATCCTTTAACACAGCCACTTTTAAGTTACTTAGAACGATACGAGCGTATTTCTAAAGTTTCTGTGTTTTATGATGATCTGCTTCGTTTTTCTGGTTCTATAAATGTTTATGATAAAAATGATACCGATACGCTTTGGATTCGAGTGTTTTATGGCGAGTTTGAACGCAATGAAATTGATTTAAATTTGAAGAAAATCTATTCGCTTTTGCATTCTGATGGAAACAATGAAATCATTCAGTATCTCAATGTAGATGCAATTGATTATTGTACTTTCGGAAATTCGAAGCCTTTTAGAATTAAAGTTAGAAATATTCTGAACGATAATTATGTTCATTTTTACATCAAAAAAGCCGATGCTTCAAGAATCTACGGATTAGAATTGGAAGATATTCTTTCGCCTGATAAAATCAATTTTTTAGTTTATAAAGATACTTTAATCGAAGAGCATATTATCGGTATTCCTGGTGATGTTTTTATGGATACTTTATTAGACAGCTGTTCGGAGACAGAAAAAGCGCAGATTGCAAAAGAGTTTGTAAAGTTTAATGAACGCTGTATGATTCGACTTTTAGGAGACATGCGCGCCTACAATTACGTAATTGTTCCTATTCACGATTTTGATCAAGTGGTTTATAAAATTCGACCAATCGATTTTGATCAGCAATGTTATGAAGGAAATTTTAAAGTGTATCGCCCTCAGTTTTTCAAGGAAAATTCTCCAATGATTCAATTGATTAAAGAGAAATTAGAAGAACGTTCCATTATTCAATATAAAGACGAAGAAAGAGCTATTTTGGCAAAACGTATTCATTCTGCGGAAACCAGAATTAATAAATTACTGAACATTATGTGCCATGATACTATTTCTACCCAAGAACATTTATTGCAGTTAAAAATGGAATTGTACCGATATACTAACGATATGAAATTTAAAAATGCAAAATCAATGGGACATATTATGCATGCGGCATTCGAGTTTATTACACGTAATTTTAAAAATACACATTTAGTATAAAAAAGTTGAACCATATAAGGCATATAAGTAAATTTAAGAAGTAGGTTTATTTATATGAATTTATATGGTTTAGAAAAATAAAATATTATGAGAAAATCTGTTTTAGTAGTTGTTTCAATAGTCTTATTGGCTTGTCAAAAACAATCGAGTTCTAATTTAAAAGAGCTTTATTCGCTTCCGAAAAAATTAAAAGAAGTTTCGGGAATTAGCTATTTTCCTGAAACAAATATCCTTTATACTTTGGAAGATAGCGGAAATAAAAATGCTATTTATGCTATTGATTCTAAAGGGAAATTAGCTAAAACCATTACGGTTTCAAACGCGACAAATGTAGATTGGGAAGATATCACAAAAGATAAATCGGGAAATATTTACATTGGAGATTTCGGAAATAATGACAACGAGCGCAGGGATTTATGTATTTATAAAGTTGCAAAAAATCAATTGAGTAATGATTTGGCTCAAGCAGAATATAAAATTTCGTTCTCTTATCCAGAACAAAAAGAATTTCCGCCTAAGAAAAAAGAAATGTTTTTTGATGTGGAGAGTTTCTTTGAACACAGCGGTTATTTTTACCTTTTTACTAAAAATAGAAGTAAAGGTTTTGATGGAACAGCCTTTATTTATAAAATAAAAAATGCAAAAGGTCCTCAAAAGGCAGTTAAAATAGGAGAATTTAAAACCTGTAACAATTACAATCATTGCGTATTAACAAGCGCTACAATAAGCCCAGACGGAAAAAAAGTAGCATTATTAAGTCATGATAAAGTGCTTATATTCAAAGATTTTAAAGGAGATTTATTCCATAAAGGAACTCAGACGCAAATAGAACTAAATCACTTCTCACAAAAGGAAGCCATCGTTTTTAAAGACAACAATACCCTTTTAATCGCCGATGAAAAAGCCGATAAAATAGGAGGAAACGTCTACGAATTCAAATTGAAATAAAAAGTTTGCCACGAATTACACCAATTTCCACGAATTATATTTAAAAAAATTAGTGAAAATTGGTGTAATTCGTGGCAAAAAAACTTTGAACCTTTGTTGCTTTGTTTCTCTGAACCTAACAACTAGAAGCTGTAAGCCGCTCCAAAAATCACCCTTCCAATTTCGTCAGGAGATTTAAAGTAAGATATTCTTGCAGTAAGAACGTTAATAGCATTTAACCAAAGTCCGCCGCCGTAATCATGGTGCCATTTTTTAGAATCTTCGCCATCAAGCCAAACTCTTCCGTAGTCAAATCCGCCTAGAATTCCGTATGTAAAAGGAGCAATCGTTTTTCTTATTCTGCCAATGCTAAAGCGTAAATCAGAACTTTGAGAAAAATAAGAACTTCCTAAGAAACGTTCGTTTCTAAAACCTCTTAAATCAGTGTCACCGCCTAAAGCTGCGCCTTGATAAAATTCATAATTGTTATTAAAAATGGCTTTTCCTTTAAGGTAACTTGCCAAGACCAGTTTTCCGTTTTTGTCTAATTTATGCGTAAATCCTAAAGCACTTTCTAAAGTAGGGAAGTTTTTATTGGTTTCATCCAAATTGGCAGTCCAAGTTCCAGCAATCATAAAAAACATTCCTAAAGTTGGTTTGGCTGCAAAATCAGAATTTTTGAAAAGATATTTTACTTTCAAACTTCCATAATTCTGAGTATTAAACACATCAGGATTTACAATATTTGGAAGATTAATAAAACGATTTTCAGTCTCTTCAACTGTCATTCTTTGGAATATAGGCTGAATACTAAATTCGCTTCCATATCTACCAACGTGTCTAACAGCTCCTGAAGCATTAAATTTTCTAATGCGGACACGATTGTAATCTAGACTTAAATCATCGTCGTATTGCGATTCATTTCCATATCCAAAATAATTCATCGCAAAATTTGGAGTGGTGTAAAGCGATTCAACATCAATAACCCATTTACCTAATAACCCTGGAAAATGCGCAACGTAGTTAAACTCTAAACCACCAGTTGCGAAATAGTAAAAAGCATTTAAAACATGTCTTTGAGTATACGGATTCTGTTTAAAATTGTTAACTGTATAATTTAAATTAATCCCCACTTTTACACCATCATCAGGATTAAAACCGATATTTGGTAAACCAGAAACTACATTATATTTTGGTTTTTCATAATTGTACAAGTTAACATCGTAATCATCAGTTAACTGTGTTTGCGTTTTAGTCCCGAGGCCTCGGGATAAATTATAAGTGTTTTCTTTTGACTTAAAGTCGTAAACAATAACCTTTCTTCCGTTTTCAATGTTATAAGTATCATTGTTTTGACCGCCAATTAAACGAACTTTAATTCTTGATTTGTAATCTCCTTTCACTTCAAAAATATCATTATCATCTAAACCATAAATCCATAAATTTTTGGTTTTGGCATCTGTAACGGTTTTAGAGTACTGCAATTCATCACCTTCTTTTTTGGTTCTGAAAACCTGAATTTCAATACTTTTCTTCGCATTATGATTTAAAACAAATTTGTCTTTTTTATCTGTTCCAGCAATCATAACCGTTTTGCTTAAAACATCAGCATAAATAGCAGCATATTTTTGAAGCTCTTTTTTTCTGTTTTTTAATTTTCGAATAATTTCGTCAATCGTTTCATCTTGAACTTCTTTTGGCATATTTTTAAAAGAGTTCTCAATGTCAGCATCCGATAAGTTATCCTGAATATATTTTGCCTGTTCAATCCAATCTTTTTGGTCAGATGTTCTTAAGAAAGCCAAATCCATTGGATAAGGTTCTCTACTCAGCCATTTTACATTGCCAATTTTATCCTTGAATGTTCTCATGTGGCGCAATGCTGGAATATTCATTAAAATAGAAAGTAAAGCGCCATCGTATTTAACAAAAGCCTGATCTCTGTCGCGGGGAATTGGTTTGTAAATTACTTTTCCATCTTTTTTAAATTCTGCCCAACGCCATTGGTCACTGTGTCTGTCCCAATCGCCAATTAAAATATCAAATAATCGAGCTTTTATGTATTCTTTTTCATCAACCGAATATTTTTCATCTTTATGAAGATTAAGCATCATATCATCGGTGCCAATAATATTACTCGGATTTCCGAAATTTTTTCCGTCTAAATGATTATCAGCAGGTCTTTCTTCAACCATATACAATTGATCTCCAAAACCAGCATTAAATTCGCCTAAACCATTTTGTCGCGGAATATAATATAGAATCGGATTGGTATGCAGTAATCCTAGTTTGTTAGACATTCCTCCAATCGCGTACGGCGCATATGGATGAGAAGTGGTATAAAAGTCAAATAAGAAACTTTCTGTGTATGTATCTTCAAAATCGTTTACGATATACTGATCCTTAAATGCAACGGACTGTAAAAAAACAGTAGCACTTTTTTTCATACCGCGCATTACAAATTCACGACCTTTTGGATCAGACATTCTCAAAGAAACAGATTGATGTCCTCCGCCTTCTCGAATAGGTTTCAAACCGCCTTTTAAAGTGTCTACAGTTGCTACTTTAGCTTCAATTGGCATACTGTAATATTTTCTATAGTGTTTTCCAAATAAAAAACTATGAAACCAGCTTTTATCTGTCATTTTTGGCGAATAGATAGAAGTTGTAATTTTTGATGGAAACTTATTTGGAATATCTGAAGCCCAGTTAATTTCTTTGGCTTTTATAATTTCGCGTTCAAAAAGCAGTTTTTCTTTATTGTTTTCATTTCCATAGAAAGAAACTTTAGCATCACCGCTTTTAAAAAGAGTTAAAGTCGCGTATCCATTTCCGCCGTAAGAGAAATCATTTTCGTTTATTGCCCTTGCCGCTTCAGACTTAGATCCGGCACCGCTAATAATCTGTTGAATATTCTCGCTGCTGATATATTGAAGGTTATGATCGTGTCCAGAAACTACAATTACATTTTTCTGTTTTTGCAAAAGTGTTTTAATTCGTTTCGCATAAATTGTATATTGTTTGTTTTGAGTGTCTTGCGGACTAACACCAGATGTTTTTCGTAATAAATTGATGAATGAACCAATAATTGGTAAAGGAATTTTTTGTTCTAAAGGAAATAATTGTTTTTCTAATGAAAATTGTCCTCCGTGAGTTCCATTGCTCAAAAGAGGATGATGAATGGCTAAAACAACCGTTTTTTCTTGATTTTTATTTAGAATGTTTTCCAGTTCTTCAAAAAAAGCTTCTCTGGTTTTTATCTCACAATTGTCATTTATTGTTGGGTGATTGTCCCACTCCTCTAGAAACCATTCACTATCAATAGTGACTAACGTTGTAGTACTATCTATTTTTACATCTTCTATAGGACAAGTTTTTCTAGGAAGGAAAGCTTTTTTGTCATTCAAATGTTTGGTTACAAAATCGGCTTGTAATTCAAGACCTTTTATACCGCTGTACCAGTCGTGGTTACCAGGAATAAAAATAGTTTTTCCTCTGTAGCCTTCTGCAAGCTTTAATTGATTGCTTAGCTTTGTTTCGGCCAAAGCCTTGTCTCCAGACTTTTTATCACTAGGAAAGCCTTTCGGATAAATGTTATCTCCCAAGAACAGCAATGTCGATTTTTTATTGGCTTTTTTCAGTCTTTTATGTAATAGTTCGAGCGTTTGCTTCGATTGAACTTCATCAGCATTTCCAGCATCTCCTACAAGAAAGAAAGTGTGTGCAATTTTTATAGTATCTGTTGCGTTTTCATTCTCGATCGAGCTTACATTTTTTCCATATTGGGGCTTGTGAGTTGCACAAGAATAAACAAGGAAAAGTAGTAGTAAAGTAACCATTCCTGTTTTAATTTTGGCAATAAAATGATTATCCAAAAACAATTTCATAATTTAGTGGTATAAAAATATTCTTTATGAATCTAATAGAACAATCCGAAGATTTCGTCAGTAATTTACTCAAAGATAAACTTTCTAATCTATATTCTTATCATAATTTTAACCATACTTTCACAGTAGTTACTGCGGTAAAAGAACTATGTAAAAAAGAAGATGTTGAAGGTGATGATAAAGAGGCACTTTTAGTGGCAGCGTGGTTTCATGATACAGGATATGTTCATGGATATGAAAATCACGAAAGCACCAGCACAGAAATTGCAACCAAATTTTTAAGAGAAAAAGGAAAATCGGAAGAATTTATAGCACTTGTTGCAAGTTTGATTCTAGCTACAGCTAAAGAATATGAGCCTAAAACACATTTAGAAAAAATCATTAAAGATGCTGATTATGCTCATTTGATGGGAACTGAATATGTTACAACTTGCGAATTGTTACGTTTAGAATTAAAAAATACCGGGATTGTAAGTTTCTCTAATGCAGAATGGACAAGAGAAAACTTGAATTTCTTATTAAATAAACATCGATTTTATACGGATTATGCTTTAAGAAAATGGCAACCTTTGAAAGAGAAAAACTTATTGTTAATTCAAAAGAAAATAAACAAACAAGAATTAAAAGCCGCTGCAGCCATCGAAGAAGAAAACAAAAAGAAGGATAAAGCGGAAAAACCAGATCGTGGAATAGACACTTTATTTCGTGTTACACTTGGAAATCATACCCGCTTAAGCGGAATTGCAGATAGTAAAGCCAATATTTTATTGTCTGTAAATGCGATCATCATTTCGATCGCATTATCTTCTATTATTCCAAAATTGGATAGTCCAAAAAACGCGCATTTGGTTGTTCCAACTTTTATTATGCTGATGTCGAGCGTAATCACTATTATTTTTGCAATTCTTTCTACACGACCAAAAGTAACATCCGGTTTTTTTACGCGCGGTGATGTTGAGGCTAAGAAAGTAAATTTAATGTTCTTCGGAAATTTCTATAAAATGCCTTTGGAAGATTACGATTGGGCCATGAATGAAATGATGAAAGACAGAGATTATCTTTATTCAACCATGATTAAAGATTTGTACTATCTAGGTTTGGTTTTGCAGCGAAAATACAATTTACTCCGAATTGCTTACAACTTCTTTATGTTTGGATTAATTATAACGGTTATCTCGTTTGTAATTGCTTTTAAATCAATTTAAAATTTTAAAATATTTTTTAAGATTGACAACTTTGTCAAATATTTAAATATGCAGAAATGTTTTTAAACACATAGAAACTAGTTTTTTCTTTATTTAAAAAGAATGAAGAAAGAAACTAGTTTATCACACATAGCTATGTGTATTAATGAAAGTGAAACGCCTTTTTTTAAGTTTCAAAATCTATGTTACTATGTGTTTAAAAATAAAAAAAAAAGCCCAACTTTTAGTTGAGCTCATCTAATAAATCTTGGTAAGTTATTTTTTTGATTTGTGAATTTGACGTATTATTAATCACTTTTACACGAATCGCTCTTAAACCAGAAACTCCTTGAAGATCTTCGACTTCAAACTGTTCTATTGCAGGTTCTAGAATTTTCTTGTGCTGCAGATATTTAATGTATTTTAAATATTCTGCTTCTTCGCTGTTTTGCGAATAAACGATTGTAATTTTCTCTTTTTCTGTAATGCGTTCGTTTGTTCCTTTTATATGCGACTTATCAATTCGTTTTTTGACTACTTCATATCTGGCATTATAAGTCCCGTCAACATCAAAACGTTTTTCATCCATTCTAAAACGGATAGAAAGAGGTGAACTGAAAACTAAAATCAATGAAGTCACATCCAATTCATAAGGAAGCGATTCTTTAAGGTCATGATGTTCCAATTCCATTTCGCACAAAGTCTGTAATTGCCATAAACGAAGATTATGCAAATACATAATATCGAATAGTTTTGTAGGCGAAATTGAAGCCCCAATATACAAATTATGCTCCACACCATCTGTTTTAAAACGCTCATAATAGTGCGGATAAATCTGCTGTGCTTCAACTTGCTTTCTGTCTAAAACAGTTGCCAGCCTTTTATTAATGATTGACATGGCATTGTCAAATTTCTTTCTTTCCTGATAAAACATTCCTGTTTTTTCATCCAGACTTTCAAAGTAAAGTTTTTCTAATTTTTCGTTTTTAGGGTTACTTTTTGTGTTTTTAAGAATCGGGTGAATTTCTTCTTCAATATAACGTTGAATGTGCTGTTCTGTATCTGCTTTTAATGGAAAATCCAATTCAGCTCGAAGTGATTCCAATTCAAATTTTCTTTGTTCCAAAAGAACTAAATTCGAGTTTTCCTCTTGATTTTCGAAAATTTCTAAAAGAGCGCTAAGCTGACTTTTTAAGTCAGTTTTGACTGTCTCATTTCGATGTTCAGAAGAACCTTTGATATCAATCTGACCGTATAACGGAAATACATTTTTAAAAACAATTTCTTTAAAAATATAATCTTTAGTATGATTTAAATTTTGAAAGTAATTCTGAGATTCTTTTTTGAATTTCCAATAAACACTCGGATGAATTGTTGTATACTCACGTTGAATAATTGCTTCAACCTGATGCTGCATATCTGTATTGTAACGATCAATTGTATCCGTTAAATAAGGAAGAACCAACTCTAATTTTGTAGCATTCACACTATTTAAATCTCTCGGATTTTCAGAAACCAATTCAACAACTCCCAATAAATGCCCATCTTTAATAACAGGAGCAAAAATACAGCTGTGAATGTTTTGAGTCAATAAATGTTCCCCAAGTCTTTTATTTGTTGATTCATCTGTAAATTTCTGAACATTAGAAATCACGAAAGGCTCTCTCTTATCCAGCAAATTTTCGAAAGAACATCCAAAAAAAGCATTTTTGCAATCGACTTCCTGATCGGATGAAAGCAAGAAACTTTTAAGTTGCGTGTCGTATTTTACAGGTCTGATAAATTTTTCTTCTTCAGGATTATAAATGATAAATCCGACTTTTAAATTCGGAAGATTAAAAATCGACTGAAAAATATTTGAGATTTCTTTATCTGTTGTAACTGTTTTTACACCAGGTTTCAGTAAGTTACTTTTTAAGGTAGAAATAGCACTTTCTGTGGTGGCATCAAAAAGAGAAACAATTCCAAAACCTCTTAAAATCCAGCTTCCTTTTGGGAATTTTGACTTCCATAAATTGATGTCATTATAGTTATCAATCAATTGGTCAATATCTTCCGGAGTTAAAGTAACTGCATTTTCGGTTGGAATAATCTCCATGAAATCTGCGTTGTACAAAATACGATAATGTTTTTCTACACCATTTTCATCTGGAATATCATAGAAAAAAGGCTGATTAAAATCGATATGCTGTTTGTAATAATAGCTAAGAATCAGACAACAGTTATTGATGTAGAATTGATGTTCGCTAAAATCGCGAATTTCCATGTAAAATTCATCTCCCGCATTTTTTAGAATTTTTTTAAAACGTTCTGTATAATTAAAGGAGATATTTTGAAATGGAATAGTAACTGCTTTTATTTCATTTTGTGTTAAAGCAGTCGGAAACAAATCGGCTAAAATATTTTTGATTAATGCTTCATTCTCTTTTATAACAGCGTAATCATGAATTCCTGTTCTTAATTCTGGAATTGATTCTATTTGTTTTAAAATGGCTTTTGCATAATCGGATCTATAATCAACATCTGACAAAGCAATTTCTTCAAAGGATTCGATTAGCTTATGAAATGATATTATCGTAGTGAAAGGACTTTCTTTAAAAAACTGAATATCCATCTGAGTTATTTTTTAATGCAAAATTAAGGATAAATTAAGAATCAACGACATTTTACGATTTCTTTCCTTTATTATTCGATAGATAAAGTCCTTATTTGACGGGCATTTCAAAAATCAGCTAATTATTTTAACAAAAAATTAACTTCCGTAATTACGGAACGATCGTTCCGTAATTATATCTTTGTACCATAATAATTGAATAATCAATAACTTAAAAACAAATAAAATGAAAAATTTAGAAAACAAAGTTGCAATAGTAACAGGCGGAAACAGTGGAATAGGATACGCAGCAGCAGCTGATTTCGTGTCAAAAGGAGCAAAAGTAATCGTAACAGGAAGAAATAAAGAAGCTTTAGCAAAAGCTGAAACAGAATTGAATGTTACTGGAATTGTTGCTGATCAATCTGATTTAAAATCAATTGACAGTTTGGTAGAACAAGTAAAAACTCAATTCGGAAAAGTTGATATTTTATTCTTAAATGCCGGAATTGCCGCTTTTGCTCCAGTAGATTCTGCTTCAGAAGAGCATTATGATAGTATTATGAATGTAAACGTAAAAGGAGTTTATTTTACAGTTCAAAAAGTATTACCCATTTTGAATGATGGAGGTTCTATTATTTTTAATACTTCAGTGAATGCGCAATTAGGAATGCCAGGTTCAAGTGTATACGGCGCGAGTAAAGCAGCAGTTTTATCATTAAACAGAATATTTGCAGCTGAATTGGCTGGAAGAAAAATTAGAGTAAATGCAGTATCTCCTGGTCCAATTGAAACTCCTTTGTATGATAAAGTTGGTTTAGAAAAAGAAGAAGTAGAAGGTTTAGGTGCTGCTCTTGGAGAGAAAATTTTATTAAAACGTTTTGGACAAGCTGCTGAAGTTGCTAAAACAGTTAGTTTCCTTGCTTCGGATGATGCATCATTTATTACAGGAACAGAAATTGTTGTTGATGGTGGACTTACTGTAAATACAGTATTATAATTTTTTGATTAATTCAGGAACGATTGTTCCGTATTTTTAGTATCTTTGGAAATGAATTTAATTTTAATGCGATGGCTAGAACGAAAGAATTTAACGAAGATCAGGCTTTAGATAAAGCAATTGAGATTTTTTGGCACAAAGGTTACAACGGAACATCTGCACAAGACTTGGTAACGCATTTGGGTTTAAGCCGTTCGAGTTTGTATGATACTTTTGGCGATAAGCAAAAGCTTTTTGTAAAGTCATTAAAACGCTATCAGCAGCAAAATCAAGAAAGTCTGATACAGCTTTTTGAAAACTCTGAAAACATCAAAACAACGATTACTGAAATTTTCAAGCAAGCTGTTTTAGAAAGTCTTCAGGACAGAATTACAAAAGGTTGTTTTATGGTAAATTCTGCGGTAGAATTGGCGATGCACGATCCTGAAATAGCTAAAATAGTTCACGATAACCAAAAAGCTGTTGAAGATATTTTTTATAATGCAGTGAAAAAAGGGCAGGAGTCGGGTCAGATTTCTGATAAACAAGAGGCTAGATCACTGGCACGTTTTATCTTTAACAATTATTCCGGAATTCGGGTTTTGGCTAGAGCTGGTGAAAATGACAAACAAGTTTACGATGATATTCTTAAAGCTATATTCTCTTTATTTTAAGGGAAATTAAAGCACATAAAAAAAGGCAATTACAAATGTAACTGCCTTTTTTTGTTTTAAGTAAGTAATAGAAAATGAAAACTTCTTAGCTTTTTTCTTCTTTATTGAAATACACTAAGTAGTAATACATTTGTTTTTCTTCATCCCAGCCTTTTTCAACAAATTTTTCTGCGCTTTCAGGATTGATGAAATCCATTTTAATCTGAATGTGAGTATCTAAATTGATCACATTTTTAATCGATTTTCTAGCGTCAGAAACAGCTGCGTTGGCAATAGGGAATGAGGTAACATCTTCGATGCTGTATTTTTCTCCTTTATCAACTTTATAGTTTTTAAATTCAGGAATCAAATCAGGATTGTCTAATACTTCATTCAAGAAATTTTGTTCTTCAAACTGATCATTTTTAGCGAAATAATTCACAGATCGGTTCATAAACATTACTTCCTCTTTCTTATCTTCTGCTGGCAAAACCACGTCTTTCGCGAAGTTCTGACAGAATTTTAAATATTTCTTTGTGATGAAATTTTCATCTTCAAATGCATCTACAGATAAAAAGTGCTCTAACCAATAACGTGCATCGTAACGGTTACTGTCTACAGTTAAAATTTTGTATCCTTCTTCTTTTTTATAATTGAAGATCAAACATCCTTTATCTAATTTATTCAAGTTGATTCCTTGCTGTAAAATCATTTCAAGGTTGCTGTTTTTTTCTTCAAACTGTAAAAAGTCAGCTTGCAATTCGCTTTTAAAAATTCCGATTGCGTCAACTACATTATTATCAATGCTTAGATTGGTTAAATACGTTACATAAACCTCTCCATTTTTAATGTGCGGATGATTTGACTGTTCGTATAAATGTTTTGTGATGTTTTTAGAAACCTCATGTACACTCGACGGATTTGCAAAAATCTCAGTCGCGTATTTAAACATGTCGTTGTAATCCAAGTCCACTTCGTGTGCAAACTGATAATAGTTTTCTTCTTTTTCTCTAAAAGGCTTAAAAAAGAATTCTTTTATCAAAGGAACAATTTCGTCATTTAAGTTAAATGGCTGCTCTGATAAAAAAATAGCTTCGTTACGGCTTTTGTTTCCTACGCGATGTATCGCAAGCGTCTCGATGTGGGTGTTGAATAAGTTGATCATTTATTTTTAGGTTTGAAGTAACATAGTGACAAAGAGACAAAGTTTTATTTGCTATCTTTTAATTTTTTTATAAAAGCGCTTAACATTCGCTCCAATTCTCTGCTTTCTCCGTTTGTTTTACTGAATTGGTAATCGGTTATATATTTTAGATTGAATGAAATTTCAAGCTGAGTTTGCATTTCAAATAAAGATGAAATAGAAATATTTAAGAATCTTAGCAATTCAGTCTTTCCATTTCTGCCATATCCTTCGGCAATATTACTCGGTATTGATACTGAACATCTTCTAATTTGTGAAGATAGTCCATAAATTTCTTCTTTCGGGAATGAATTTGTTAATTGGTAAATTTCAGTTACCAGATTCATAGATTTCTGCCAGATTAAAAGGTCGCGAAAAGTTTTCATTATATATTTTAAGAATTAAAATATAAAAATAAGGAAAAATATTACATTTTAAAATCGTCAAATTTTAAAGAAACCTTTGAACCTTTGTTACTCTGAACCTTTGAACCTAAAAAAACTAGTTCCAATTCTCCTCAAATCCATAATCTTCAAAGCTGTCGTCGCCTTCAAACATATCAAGATCGTCTTCGTCTAGATCATCTTCAAATTCGCCATAGATATCATCGTGCATATCATCGGCTTCGAAGTTTTTTTCTATAGCATCAGCAGGCATTTCTCCATGAGAGAATAATGTTTCAGGGTATGTTGCGCCTACAGCTTCATCTTCGACTGCTGCCAATTCTACTAAGAAAGTCCACATGCTGATGAAATCGTAAACATAGATGATTTTTGTATTTTCTTTGTCTAAGATACTAGATAATGGATAATCGTTCATGGTTCTCATTTCGCCAGGAACGTCACCTGTATCAAAAAGCGGAATTTCATCTTCTTGATTCCATGTATCATCGCAAGTGTAAAACGAAGCAACTTCAGATCCGTCAAAACCAAAAGAATTGAAGATAGCATTATGTAAATCTTCCAGTGTATCATCTTCAAGTATTGCAATGTCTCTGAAAATATCTTCTTCGGCGTCTAGAATTACTCTAAATTTATAAACCATAATCTTTGTTTTTATTGAGAGGTCAAAGGTAAAATATAAAAAACGAAATACGAATTAGGAATTGCGATTTGTTGAAAAGATTTTAGAAAATTGATTGTCAATAGTTTGTCAGGCTGAGCGAAGTCGAAGCCCTTTCCCAATTGGAACGCCCTTCGACTTCGCTCAGGGTGACATACAATAGCATAAAACTATTTTCTCGCCAGTCTCTTTCTAATTTTATGATAATGTTTATGATAGGTGCTGTGGCTTGGATAACTTCTACTTGAAGTCATATTATTAAAAATCAAAGCCGTGAAAAGCAATATCATAACTCCTGTAAAAACGGGAGAAAGCACATACATATAACCTAAGGCTTTTACTTTTTCTGTTCCAATTACAGCAATCAATGCTGTTGCGCCTCCCGGTGGATGGAGTGTTTTAGTAATCTGCATTAAAATAATGGCAAAAGAAACTGCTAAAGGCGCGGCAATCCACATAATATCAGGAACCAATTTATTGACTGTTACACCAACAAGAGCCGAAATTACATGCCCGCCAACTAAATTGCGTGGTTGAGAAAAAGGGCTCTGAATGATTCCGTAAACCAAAACGCTCGATGCTCCAAAAGAACCGATTAAATAAACTGCGTCAGAACCAGAAAAATGTATCGATTGTACGTAAGCTAAAATTCCAATTCCAACAAATGAGCCTAAAAAAGACCAAAAATGTTCTTTAAAATCAATTAATGTTTCTTTATAAAGGATATAACGTGTTTTGCGATAGCTTCTTTTTATTTTTTCAGTTGGCATAATGTGGTATTATTTTGCTCGTTATGCTTTTAAATATATTTTGCTAGATACTTGCAATCTCTAGATTTAGTCTCGAAATTATTTAACTAAACTTGGCGAATAACTGTATACAGTATAAGGATAAATCATTTTTGCCGTATATTTTGAAATCAAACAAACGGCTAGAATTGGAAAAAATAATGTATAATCGTTTGTTAATCCGCAAACTAGGAAAATAGCTGTAAAAGGCGCATGAATGCTTGCACTCAAAACGGCTGCCATTCCGATAATCATAAAATTAACCGGAATTACATTTACATGAAAAAAGCTATTTAAAATAGAAGCCAATAATAATCCTAAAAAAGCTCCGATAAATAAACTCGGTGCAAAAACTCCACCGTCGCCGCCAGAAGCCAATGTAATTGAAGTTACAATTGGTTTTAGAATCAAAATTCCAATAAAAGTTAAAGCTAAAGTTATGGTTAGAAGTTGCGCTGCATTTCCGAAAATTCCTTTGATAGCATGATATCCTTCTCCATATAATTGTGGAAAAAAGAATAGAGAAAGGCTTAAAACTGCCGACCCTAAAATGATTTTATAATAATGTGTATCGATTTTTCCGAATTGAGATTTAAAAAATAATACACAACGCGTTAAGTAAACCGAATTCATTCCAGCTAAAATTCCTAAAAGAATGAAATACGGGATTGCTTTAAGATGCCATGTTGTGATTGAAACAGCGAATAAAGGCTCTTCTTTTAAAATAGTCAATAATCCAAAAGCTATCGAAACCGCAATTAAATTAGAAATGATAAAAGCTCTGGTTACTTTTCTTGAAATTACTTCAAATGCAAATAAAACTCCCGCAATCGGACTGCTGAAAAGTGCTGTAACACCTGCTGCAACTCCTGCGCAGATTAATTCTGTTTTGTATTGGCGGAAAACATTTTCTTTTTCGTGCGCTACAGAACCAATAGTAGCGGTAGCAACAACGGTAGAAACTTCGATTCCGGTTGAACCTCCAAAAATAACTGTCAATAATCCGTTGATAAAGTGCGATGGAATTTTATAAGAAGGAAGGTTTTTAGACTTTGATGCGGTACTTTCAAAAACTTCTTTGATTCCTTTGTTTTCTTTTTTCTTAAAAAGATATTGTCTTAAGAAGTAAATAACAGATAAACCGAAAACAGGAAAAATAATGTAATATATAGGATGGACTGAAACTTCGTGAAAGAAGATTTCTTCGTAATATTCTGTTATTTTTTTTAGTGAAATTCCGAGAAAGGCTGAAAGAAAGCCAATTAAAATAGAAACAATAACTAATTTTCGGAATTTAATGAATTGATGATTTTTTTTGATTTGCGCCGTTTTGTTCATCAGAGTAAGATTAAGAAATCCGCATTTTTTTTCTGCGGATTACAAAATTAAGCATCAAAATTGGTTTTTTCTAGGAAATCTTCATTTTAGTGTGTTAAAATGGATATAAACAGGAAAAATCTTTCGTAAAAAAGAGACAAAGTTACAGAGGAGCAAAGGGACAAAGTTTTATGCGGAGGCATTAAATATTTGATTTCGCACGATGAAATTTGAATTGCCTCCAACTTTAGTAGGAGGTTGAAAATAAAAGAGAGAAGGGCTTTAGCCAAATACGTTTTGTTTGGCTAAAGCCCTTTTGGGACTATAATTTATTCATGCAACTAAAGCTGGACTCAATTCAAAAGAATATTACTATAAACCTTTGTCCCTTTGTAACTCTGTTACTTTGTCCCTTTCATTTATCTCTCATAAAACTCAATCGGCAATAAATCTGGATCAGCGATAAAAGTAAAACGTTTTTCAGTAGTTTCGTCAATTCTTATTGGCTCAGATTCTATATTTTTAGCAGTTAAAAAGGCTATGGTTTCGTCTAGATTAATAACTTCAAAAGCCAAATGACGCAATCCCACAGCTTCTGGTCTTGAAGGACGTTGCGGCGGATTTGGAAATGAAAATAATTCGATAACATAAGAACCATTTAATGCCAAATCTAATTTGTAAGACTGGCGTTCTTCGCGATAGATTTCACGAATAATGGTTAGGCCCAAAATCTGAGTATAGAAGTATTTCGATTTTTCGTAATCTGAACATAAAATGGCAATATGATGAACTTTGTTAAGGGTAAGCATTATTTTTTAGATTCAGGTTCTTGATTTAATTTTCGGATTACTTTTGCAGGATTTCCAACGGCCAATGAATTGTCTGGAATATCTTTCGTTACTACAGATCCAGCGCCGATTACACAACCTTTTCCAATAGTAACTCCAGGACAGATAACAGAATTGCCTCCAATCCAACAATCGTCTCCAATGGTAACAGGATAAGCATTTTCTAATGTTTTTCTTAATTCGGCGTCAAGCGGATGAGAGGCCGTGTAAATCTGAACATTTGGCGCAATAAATACATTTGAGCCAATATTTACAGGCGCGCAATCCAAAACCACACAATTCACATTGAAATAAACGTTTTCGCCTGCAAAAATATTATAACCATAATCACAATGAAATGGAGGTTCAATGTATAAACCTGCTCCAGCATTTGGAATCAGCTCCTTTAAAATTTCTTTGGCCTTTTTAGTAACTCGATATTCTTTTACATTTAAACTATGCAAAAGGTTTTTTGCGGCACGACGACCTTTTAGTAATTCTGGATCAAAGGCATTGTAATATTCGCCGGTAATCATTTTTTCTTTTTCTGTTTTCATTATTTACATTTTCGTCTTAGCGATTTTCTCATGTATTTTTACCGTTTCCTGCAAAGCCGCAGTACAATACCAAGGCGTTAATTAGGCTTCTAGTAAATTGGCTTTTATGGCAGGATCTGTTTCTACAAGTTTTTTTGCTTCTTCGACAGTTTCTACATTAAATACATAAATGCCTCGATATTTTCTGTCATTTTTCATAAAAGGTCCAGCAACAACTAGTTTTCCTTCTTTAGCCAATTTATTAATATTAGCCATATGTCCTTCAAATAATTTTTTGCTTTCTTCTTTTGAAATAGTTGTATTGCTTCCTGATTTTAAAAGACAAAAAACATATTTCTTCATTCCGTATTCATCAGCGTGAAGCGATTTTGCTAAAGCTTCATCATATTTTACTTCGGCTTCTTGTGAAAATCCGATGGTATTAAAAAGTAAAAAGACTAGAATAAAAATGGAAGTTTTCATCTGATAATTTAAGTTTAAAGATTAACCCCGATTTTTGTCATTTCGAGGAAGGAGAAATCGCACTAGAAATTCCGCAAAGCAAATCGAGTTTGTATGGAATCCCGCGTGTGGTTTCTCGTTTCTCGAAATGACAATACTGTGGGAAAAATATTCTTGTAATTAAAGCAGTTTCTTCAAAATAACAATCTGTCCTAAATGATATACGTCGTGCTGAATAATTCCGTGAAGATGTTCGTAATAACTATGCCCATTATTTACGTAGATTTTTGCTAAATCAGCATCATCAAAATTTTCAAAAAAAGCAGTCCAAGAATCTTGCGATTTTGCCAATGTTTGAAGCGATTGTTCCCAAGCAGCTTCAGACGGATCTAAGACAGGAACAAAATAATTATGATCTGGAGTTTTGATGACTTCTCCCTGCATGCGCTCGAGAATGTTTCTTCTCCATTGAATTAAATGATTTACTATTTCCCAAATGGTATTCAAATTTGGATTTATTTTTTTGTAAGCCTGTTCTGCTGTTACATTTTGTAAAGTGTTAGCTAGATTAACTTCCAGCCAAGGATTTCCATTATAAATGGATTGATATAAATTTGAAATTCTAACGCTTTCTGACATAAATGGTAATTTTTTGGAATTCCTAGCTAAGATACAAATTATAGTCATTTACAACTCATCCTCGAAATTCTACAATTGGGTTATTATATATTTTTTAACGTTTAATGTTAAAATATATTTGCCTCATCAAAACCAAAGATGATATGAAAACCAAATTATTTTTTACCATTAGCTTTTTATTTTTTACAGCTTTAATTTTTGCTCAAAATACAATTTCAGGAAAAGTTGTAGATCAAAAAGGAAGACCAGTTGTGGGCGCCAATATTTATATAGACGGAACTTACGATGGGGCAACAAGTTCTGAAACGGGAGAGTTTTCTTTTGAAACTACCGAAACGGGAAATAAATTTTTAGTAGTTAGCTTTCTGCTTTTCGAAACTTTTAAACAAGAAATTGATGTTGCCAATTATAAAAATCAAACTGTAAAATTAAGAGAAAATGTAAATGCGCTTGATGCTGTTGTTATTACTGCGGGAACGTTAGAATCGGGAGATAAAGCAAGAGTTTCGGTTTTAAAACCTTTAGATATTGTCACAACCGCAGGTTCAGCCGGAAATATTGTTGCTGCTTTGCAAACTTTACCAGGAACTCAAAGTGTGGGTGAAGACGGACGTTTGTTTGTTCGCGGTGGAGAAGCAAATGAAACACAGACATTCGTAGACGGAATTCGTGTAGCACAACCTTACGGAGCAACCACAAATAACTTACCAACTCGAAGCCGATTTTCTCCTTTTTTGTTTAGCGGAATCGCATTTTCTACAGGTGGTTATTCTGCGGAATATGGCGAAGCATTATCTAGTGTATTACTTTTAAATACGCAAGATGAAGAAGATCATGAAAAAACAGATATTGGTTTCATGACCGTTGGTCTAAGTTTAGGAAATACGCAGAAATGGGAAAAAAGTTCTTTAAGCGTTAATATGATGTATGTAAATCTAGCGCCTTATCAAGCTGTAATTCCGCAAAATGTAGATTGGAATAATCCATATCAATCGCTTGGTGGAGAAACGGTTTACAGATATAAGTTTACAAATGGAGTATTTAAATTGTATGCTTCTTTTGATTCTGAAAGATTCGATTTAAATCAGAAAAATATCAATTTTGAAAATCCGATCAGAACAGATATGAATAACAATAATTTCTATTTGAATTCTTCTTATAAAGGAAGTATCGGAACAGGATGGCAATTAACTTCTGGCGTTAGCTACGGTTACAGTAAAAACAAATTGAAATATGATATTACCGGAATTAACAATCAGGAAAATGCTGCGCAGTTAAAATTGAAATTATCAAAAAAAGTGTCAAACTATTTTAGATTGTCTTTTGGTGCAGATTATTTCATTACAAAATTCAATGAAGATATTACCGATAATGCTTCTCTTAATGTTGCTAACGGTTACGATTCTAATATTTTTGCCTCTTATGTAGAAGGAGATGTTGCATTTTCTAAAAATTTAGCCTTAAAAGTTGGTTTAAGATATTCTAACAACAGCTTGTTGAATGAAAATAATATTGCTCCAAGAGCTTCTTTAGGTTACAAAGTTTCAAAAAGCAGTCAATTTTCTTTCGCTTATGGAGATTTTACACAAACACCAGTTGTAGATTATATTAAATATTCTCAGTACCATCAGTTTGAAAGTGAAAAAGCAAAACATTATATTTTGAATTATACGTTTACAAAACCTGGACAATTGCTTCGAACAGAACTGTATTATAAAGATTATAGCAATTTAGTGCAATACGATACAAGAGATATTCAATACAATTCGGTTTTCAATAACAACGGATCGGGTTATGCAAAAGGTTTTGATTTGCTTTGGAGAGATAGTAATTTATATAAAAACTTAGAATATTGGATTTCATACTCTTATATCGATTCAGAAAGACAATATAAAAACTTTCCAAATATGGCTACTCCTAGTTTTGTTGCTAATCATAATTTATCTGTTGTAACCAAATATTTTATAACAGATTGGAAATCACAAATCGGATTTACAAATAGTTTCAGCTCAGGCCGCCCGTACAATGATCCGAATCAAACGCAATTCATGAGCGGAAAAACAAAGTCTTACAATAGTTTGAGTTTTAACTGGGCCTATTTATTGACGACACAAAAAATCCTTTATTTCTCAGTATCCAATATTTTAGGAACACAAAATGTTTTCGGCTACGATTACGCCAGAACGCCAGACGCAAGCGGAGTGTACCAAAGACAAGCTGTAATCCCGACTGCAGATCGATTTTTCTTCGTAGGCTTCTTTTGGACAATTAGTCAGAATAAAAATGAGAATCAGTTGAAGAATCTTTAAAAGATTCTGAGGTTCTAAGATACTAAGGTGCTAAGAAAAAAAACTTAGAACCTTAGCCCCTCAGCACCTTAGTAACTCAAAAAAAACAATTCAGTAACCAAAATCAACAACTCGGTATCATTTAGTTTTAAAACAATAAAAACCGACATACTTTTGAAGTATAAATTAAAAGAGACAAAGAAGCAAAGCAGCAAAGGCTCAAAGTTTTTTGAATAGCAATAATAAGAAAATAAGACCTTGTCACTTTGTAACTCTGAACCTTTAAACCTTAAAAAAAGAGTTTTAATTATCAATCAAAAAAAATAGAATCTCAGAACCTTAGTAACTTAGAAACTTAAAAAAAAGAAATCATGACCAAAATTATTACAGTTATCGCATTATTTGTTTGTAGTTTATTATCTGCTCAAACACAATTTGAACAAGGAATGACAAAAGCGTTTGGACTTTGGAAAGAAGGAAAAAACACAGAAGCTTCTCAATTATTTGAAAGAATTGCAGCTGCTGAAAAAAACAGTTATTTGCCAAATTATTATATCGCTTTAATTAATACAACAGCTGTGTTTACAGAAAAAGACAAAACAAAAATTGATTTGTTATTGACAAAAGCACAAGACGCATTAGATGTAGAATTAATAAAAGATCAAAGCAATTCAGAATTATATGTAATGCAAGCTTTAATCTACACAGGATATGTTGTTGCAGACCCAATGACAAACGGAATGAAATATTCTGGCAAAGTAATGGAAGCTTACGCAAAAGCCAAAGCGTTAGACCCAAACAACCCAAGAGCTGTTTTTGGTGAAGCAGATTATCAATTAGGAGGTGCAAAATGGACAGGGGTTGACACAAAACCTTTATGTGCTCAAGTTGCAAAATCTATTGAACTTTTTAATACTTTTAAACCAGCGACTCCTTTTTCTCCAAAATGGGGATTAGAAAGAGCTTTGGAAGTCCAAAAAACGTGTAAATAATAAATTAATATAAGAAGCATATAATGAAAGAAAGAACATTTACCGATCTGAAAAGTGGAACAATAGTCTGTTTCAAGATTTCGATGATCTTTGCCGTAATATTTTCAGCTTCTTTAGGAGATGATTTAAATGTTAGAAATGTTCTTTTAACTTTCTTTATAAGCTGTCTTTATTCTTTCGGATTAGGTTTTGGAAATGGCTTCCTGAATGTGCTCTTAGACAAAAAATGGGATTGGCTGGAACAAACAAACCTTAGAGTTTATTACGGAATTCTAGTAACCGTTTTGTATACAGTTCCTGTAGTTTTAGCCATAAACTATTTCATTTTTGTGGTATTGCAGGATGTGAGCTTAGAGGTGTTTTTGGGAGCAAGAATGATATGGGTACATCTTTTTTATATTATTTTATCTTTAGGAGTTTCCACTTTTTTACAAGCCAGAAGTTTTATGGTGAAGTGGAAAAAAGCTTCAAAAGTTGAAATAACGCAGCAAAAAATCATCGCCGGAACTGCCAGCGCCAAATTTGAAAGTTTAAAAAATCAGATTGACCCACATTTTCTTTTTAATAGTTTGAATGTTTTAAGTTCATTGATTGAAGAAAATCCTGATAATGCGCAGCGTTTTACCACTTCTTTATCTAAAATTTACAGATATGTTTTAGAGCAGAAAGATAAAGAATTGGTTTCTGTTGAAGATGAATTGTCATTTGCTAAAACTTACATGAATCTGCTTAAAATGCGTTTCGAAAATAGTTTGTTTTACGAATTGCCAACAGAAAACATCAATCCAGATGCTAAAGTGGTTCCGCTTTCTTTACAGCTTTTACTGGAGAATACTGTAAAGCATAATATTGTAAGCGAACAAAAACCTTTGCATATTAGAATATTTATTGACGGAGATTATTTGGCTATACAAAATGATCTTCAAAAGAAAGAAGTTTTGCAAGATAGACAAGGTGTTGGATTGCAGAATATTGTAAATCGATACGGAATTATAACGGACCGAAGAGTGAAAATTGATCAAGACGAAAAGAATTTCACCGTTAGAATTCCAATTTTAACCAAACAAATTACAGTTATGGAAATGAGTGCAGAATATACAGATGAGGCAAAAGCCTATTATAGAGCCAAAAAAAGAGTTGAAGAACTAAAAGGTTTTTACGGAAATATTATTTCATACTGTTGTGTAATTCCATTTTTAGTTTTTATCAATCTAAAATTTTCACCAGGATTTCAATGGTTTTGGTTTTCTGCTTTAGGCTGGGGATTTGGAGTTGCCATGCATGCTTTTAAAGTTTTTGGATACAGTTCAGATTGGGAAGAACGTAAAATACGAGAAATTTTAGAGAGAGATAACAAACAAAACACTTGGAAATAATGACTGAAAAAGATTTTACTGAAGCGGATCGTTATTATGATGCTCAGAAAAGAGTGAAAGAATTAAGAGAGTTTTACGAGCATTTGAGTGTATACGTTTTGTCTACTCCAATTGTAATTATAGTAAATTTAATGACCTCTCCAGAGTATTTGTGGTTTATTTGGTGTGTAGTAGGCTGGGGAATGGCAATTGTTTTACATGGATTAAAAGTTTTTAGTTTTCCGCCTTTCTTTAATAAAAAATGGGAGGATAAAAAAATACAAGAATTTTTAGAAAAAGAAAATAAACGTAGACTTGAAAGTAATCATGGAAACAAATTTGAGTAACGATCAGGAACAAACTATTTTGAAGGAACTAGCCAGCAAAAAAGTAAAACAGCTAAAGTCATTTTACAATCATTTATTTGTTTATGTAATCTCGATGATTGTATTTCTTCTGAAAGAATATACCAATCTTCCACTTCATTTTTTTCCAATACAATACATCAATTGGGTGGTTATGATTATTTGGTCGGCTGTAATACTTGGTTCTGCTATTGATATGTTTGCATCTTATAAAATTTTTGGCACACAATGGGAACAACGTAAATTGAAAAGCATCTTAGAAAAAAAATATAAAAAACAAAAATGGGAATAATCATGGAAAGGATTTTAAGCGAAGAGGAAAGATATATCGCGGCTAAAAAGAAAGTCGAAAATATTAAAGGATTTTATGGAAATCTAGTTTCTTACATATTAGTAAATGCCATTTTAATCTTTATCAATTTGTATACATCACCACAATATTTATGGTTTTTCTGGCCGCTATTATGGTGGGGAGTTGGAGTTATCTTTCACGGATTGAAAGTTTTTGAAGTTTTTCCTGGAATGGGTAAAGAATGGGAGGAAAGAAAAATTCAGGAATTTATGGAGAAAGAGAAAGAAAATAAAAACAAGTGGAAATAATTTTTAAAAAAAAATATAGTTATGGGACGTTATAGAAGAGAGATGTACGAAGACTACGCAAAACAAAATTCAGGAGAATATACCAATGACGAAAGTTACAATGCGGCTTACAAAAAAGTAAAAAAAATTAAAGGATTTTATTCTCATTTGAAAGTGTACTTTATTGTAAATATCATTATTATTGTTTCAAGTATAACAAGAAGCAATTTTTCAAATGGGTTTGATTTTAGTGGTTTGTCTAACTGGCATAGTTATTCAACAGCATTCTTCTGGGGAATTGGTTTAGTAGCGCACGGACTTTCTGTTTTTGGTTCTAATTTGTTTTTTAGTGAAGACTGGGAACAAAAGAAAATCCAAAAATTTATGGATAAAGACGCCGCAAATAAAAATAAATGGGAGTAACTTTGACCTAATATTTTTTCAAATTTCATAGTATAGTAAATGATCACATTAATTATAGAAGACGAAAAACCGGCAGCAAGATTGTTGCAGAGAAAACTTGAAAAGTTAGATGTAACCGTAGAAACGATGCTTCATTCGGTTGAAGAATCAGTTCAATGGTTTGAAAATAATCCGCATCCGGATTTGATTTTTCTGGATATTCAGCTATCTGACGGTTTGTCTTTTGAAATTTTTGAAAAGATCGATATCAAAAGCGCTATCATCTTTACAACAGCGTATGATGAATATGCATTAAAGGCTTTTAAGCTAAACAGTATAGATTATTTACTAAAGCCAATTGATGAAGATGATTTGGAAACTGCGGTTTCTAAATATAAAACACGAATTCCGAAAACAACAGAAACTTCAAACCTGCAATTAGATTTTGAACAGATTCGTCAAATGCTTTCAAATCCTTTTGAAAAGACGTATAAAAAGAGGTTTACAGTAAAGATTGGCCAACATCTAAAAGTCATTACAACAGAAGAAATTGAATGTTTTTTTAGTGAAAATAAAGGAACATACATTCATACATGCGATAATCGTGATTATTTGATCGATTCGACTTTAGAAATTTTGGAGCAAGAATTAGACAAAAAGGATTTCTTTCGCGTAAGCAGAAAGTTTATTGTGCCGTTAAAAGCGATTAAAGAAATCCAGGTTTATACTAATTCTCGACTTAAAGTGATTCTTCCAACTTATAAAGAAGATGAGGTTATTGTAAGCCGAGAAAAAGTACAGGATTTTAAAGCTTGGTTGGGATAAAATCAAAAAAAAGAAATTTAATAGATTTTAATTTTTCGAATTAAAATCGATATCATAAAAATTGGCTATCTCAAAAGGATAGCTTTTTTCATTGCAAAATATTTATAAGATTTCATTTATCAGTAAAGCCCCAGCGGGGTGAAATATGTATAGAAATTAGAATAAGACAAATAAATAAAGCTCCGGAGGAGTGACATTTTTTTTCTAAAACCTTAATATATGTCGCTCTTCCAGAGCTTTATGTTGTAAATGTTTATCATTTGCTATAAATATTTCGCTTCTCCGAAGCTTACAAAAAAAGCCATCTTTTTGAGACAGCTTTTTTATGTTTTAATATATTAGATTTTATTTACTCAATCTATGCAATGTAAATGTCATAGCGCTTAAAAGGAAAAACGCCATAATTTGGTGAATTAATCCTAAAGCCAAAGGAACGCTAAACAATAAGGTAAAAACTCCAAGCAAAAATTGGATAAAAACAAAAACTACTAAAGTATTGATTCCGTTTGCTTGAGTTCTGGTAAGCGAATATTTTTTGCTTTTAAAGAAAAGAAAAAGAATAATCGCAACCACTACATAAGCAAAAGTTCTGTGTACAAACTGAACACCGCTTTTTCCTTCAATTAAATTTTTGATTAAAGAAGATTGTTCGATAAAAACCGATTCGTGAATAAATTCTCCATCACTCATTAACGGCCAATGATTGTGAATTAATCCTGCATTTAATCCAGCTACAAAACCGCCATAAATAATCTGAATTAATAAGGCAACTAGTGCATAACGAGCAATTTTTCGAAGCGGTAATATTTTATTGATATTTCGTTCCGGATAAATTAAGTCGAGTGCAACCCAAAGCGTGTACGCGAAAGTAATAAATGCAAAAGTTAAGTGCAGTGAAAGTCTAAAATGACTTACATCTGGATTATCAATTAAACCGCTTCTTACCATAAACCATCCCAAAAATCCTTGGAAACCTCCCATAGCTAGAAGAACCACACATTTTTTAATAGTGTCTGTATCTAATTTCTTTTTTGCTAAAAAGTAAACAAACGGTACAAAGAAAACCAACCCAATAATGCGTCCGATGAAACGATGAAACCATTCCCAGAAATAGATAAATTTATAATCTGCTAATTGAAAATCGTTATGAATATTGATTTTTTGATACTCTGGAAATTTCTTGTATTCGTCAAAAGCGGCTTGCCATTTGGCTTCGGTTAAAGGCGGGAAAGTGTCAGTTACCAAATGCCAGTCGGTCATAGATAAACCTGAATTAGTTAAACGGGTAATTCCGCCTACTACAACCATTAAAAATAATAAAACACAACCTGATAGTAACCAAATGATTACTGATTTATTCTCTTTTTTCATTCTTTTCCGATTAATTCGATTTCGCTCGATTTGCTAATTTTTTTTATGTAGATTTTTATAATAAATATATTTAAAAGGCTATTCAGTAAGATAATTGCCATCAGTGTAATTATTATTCCTCCATTAGTACTTTCATCAATTTCGAAGTATTTTTTTAGAATAGTAAACTGAAATTTTATATAAAAAAAAGTTATTACTGCTATTGTAATAATATTGATTAAAAAAAATATTAATTTATGCTTTGCTTTATTTTTATTAATAATCTTCAGTTTCTTGATAAAAAGAAGATTAAGAACCATCATCATTGTGAAAAGCATGAATAAAATAATAAACCAAGCATATAGATTATTTTTTAGGTTTTAAGTTTAATTTCTCAGCTCTTTTAATCACAAAATCGTAAGCAGCCTGATATTCATTTGGAATCACACCTTCTAAGATAGCTTCTTTTACGGCCTCTTTCAAAACACCAATTTCGCGTGAAGGTTTGAGATCGAACATTTCCATAATTTCTTCACCCGAAATAGGCGGCTGAAAATTACGTACCTGATCACGTTCTTCTACTTCGACGATTTTTTTTCGAACAACTTCAAAGTTCTTATGATATTTCTTGAACTTCGCGGGATTTTTGGTTGTGATATCGGCTTCACATAAAGTCATTAAATCTTCAACATCTTCGCCAGCATCAAAAACCAAACGTCGCACCGCACTGTCGGTTACAATATCTTGCGCCAAAACAATAGGTCGCGAACTCATAATAACCATTTTTTGCACAAATTTCATTTTGTGATTCAATGGCATATGTAAACGTTCGAATATTTTCTTCGCCATTTTTCCGCCTAAGAACTCATGTCCATGAAAAGTCCATCCTTGTTTCTTATTGAAACGTTTTGTTGGCGCTTTTCCTATATCGTGCAATAAAGCCGACCAGCGCAACCAGACATCGTCTGTATTTGGGCAGATATTATCGACAACTTCAAGCGTATGATAAAAATTGTTTTTATGCGTATGCCCTTCAATTTCTTCCACCTGATTTAATGCAGTCAATTCAGGTAAAATTAAATCTAAAAGTCCGGTTTTATATAAAAGTAAAAATCCAGTTGAAGGTTTATCTGTAGAAAGAATTTTGTTTAATTCATCGACAATTCTTTCGCCAGAAATAATCTTTATTCTTTCGGCATTTTTTGTAATTGCATTCAATGAATTTTCTTCGATTTCGAAATTCAATTGTGTTGCAAAACGAATCGCGCGAAGCATTCGCAACGGATCATCAGAATAGGTAATATCTGGATCCAGAGGCGTTTTTATAGTTTTATTTTTTAAATCGGTTAAACCATCAAAAGGATCTAGAAGATCTCCGAAATTACTTTGGTTTAAGGATAAGGCCAAAGCGTTAATCGTAAAGTCACGACGGTTTTGATCATCTTGCAAAGTTCCGTTTTCTACAACTGGATTTCGGCTGTCGCGGGTATAAGATTCTTTTCTTGCCCCAACAAACTCAATGTCGGTGTCTTCAAAACGAAGCATGGCTGTTCCGTAAGTTTTAAAAACCTGAACTTTTGGTTTGTTCGGAAGTAACTCTGAAACTTTAAGCGCCAATTCGATGCCGCTTCCAACCGCCACAACGTCAATATCCTTTTTAGAACCTCGATTTAAAAGCAAGTCACGAACAAATCCTCCTATCACATAAGAGTCAACATTTAATTCCTGAGAAGCTTTCGAAATAATATCGAAGATTTTGTTTTGTAAAGCAGTTTTGTAGTTTGTTTGTATCGCCACGAATTCACTAATTTTTTAATAAAAAGCATTTCAGATTTTAATAGAAATAAAATGCATGCAAATTTACAACATAGAAAATGCCTTTTATAATCTAGAGCTGACTTTTTTGAACAATTTCACATTTTGTAGCATTGATTTTTATGAATTGAGAAAGGGTTGCCACGAATTTCACGAATTTTCACGAATTTATTTTTTTGTAAAGATTTTTTTTGCCACAGATTAAAAAGATTTGCACAGATTTTTTTAATCATTTTAATTCTGTAATCTGTGGCTATAAAAAAGACAATTCGTGGAAATTCGTGAAATTCGTGGCAAGAAAAATACAACAATAGAACAATTCAATTACAATAATCTGTTTTTAGAAATTCAATTTGTATTTTTGAATCATAGAAAAAAGCACAAATGAAAATAGTTATATCGCCAGCGAAGTCTTTAAATTTTGAAAAAGAATTACCAACATCTCAGTATACAGAACCTTCATTTCTAAAAGAAGCGAGAGTAGTTCACAAAGTAGTCAAACAAAAAAATCCATCTGAATTATCAGAACTAATGTCAATTTCAGATAAACTAGCCGATTTAAACTGGAAACGTAATCAAGATTGGAAAACACCTTTTACTCCAGAAAATGCACGTCCAGCGGTTTATACTTTTGATGGTGATGTTTACACAGGTTTAGATGCTTATACAATTCCGCTAGAAAAATTAGATGATTTACAGGACAAACTGAGGATTTTATCGGGTCTTTACGGACTTTTGAAACCTTTAGATTTAATGCAGGCTTACCGTTTAGAAATGGGAACAAAAATGCCGGTTGGAGAATCTAAAAACCTTCATGAGTTCTGGAAACCAACAGTGACTAAAGCTCTAAATAAAGAATTGAAAAAAGACGAATTATTTGTGAATTTAGCAAGTAATGAATATTTTTCTGCAGTTGATGTAAAAGCTTTAAAAGTTCCTGTCATTACTCCTGACTTTAAAGATTATAAAGACGGAAAATTGAAAATGATTAGTTTCTTTGCAAAAAAGGCGAGAGGTATGATGGTTCGTTATATTATTGATACCAATGCCGAAACAATTGATGATTTAAAAGGTTTTAATTACGAAGGATATCAGTTTGATGCCAATCTTTCAAAAGGAAATCACTTGGTTTTTACAAGATAGATTTTTAGTGACAAAGGTTCAAAGTGGCAAAGTGACAGAGGTTTTTTGCTAGAGAGCCGAAGGCTCGGAACATATTGTAGGCAGGGATTTTAATCCCTGAAAGAGATGAAATAAAAAAAAGATTCTAAGTTCGCAAAGTTTTTATGACAAAGCTTTGCGAACTTTGCATTTCAGCACATCTTAAGAATAAAATCTTTGGGGACTTTGCGGATAAATAAAAATAAAAAATAAACGCCGAATTCTAAATGATGAATTCGGCGTTTCTGCGTATTATAAACTTATTATTATTAATGCATTGCGTCGGCTGCATTAATTTTGTTCTTCCCTTTTTTGATAAAGAGAATAATCGGTATACATAATAAAAACATAATTCCTAAATACATGAAAATATCCATGTAGGCCATTACAGTACTTTGTTTTAGTACAGAATATTCTATGGCTTGGTAAGCTTTTTTCAAAGCAACATCTGCACTATATCCTTTTGCCATAAAGGCATGTTGCATTCCTGTAATGCGTTGTTGTACATCAAACTTTGCTGGATCTAAATTGTTAATTAAATCTACTCTGTGTGATTGGCTAAAACGCGTAATAAATGTGGTAATAATCGCAATACCAAATGATCCTCCTAATTGACGCATCATTCCGGTAAAAGCAGCTCCCTCTCCAATATGTTTTCCTTTTAAAGTTGAAAGTGAAAGCGTAGTAATGGGAACGAAAAGCAATCCAAGACCAATTCCTCTCAAAATTAATGGCCAATACATATGTTCTACACCAGTATCAGGCGTCATTCTTGAATACATCATAAAGGTAAAGAAGAAGAAAACTAAAAATCCGACTCCTACCATATAACCTTGCGGAACACCTTTCTGAATCATATTTCCAACAAATGGCATCATAATCGCCGTGGTGATAGATCCAGGAATCAATAATAAACCAGCATCAGTTGCGGTCCATCCTAAAATAGACTGCGTGTAAATCGGAATAATTAAAGTTGATCCATATAAACCGAAACCAAGAATAAAACACATCACGGTTCCAATTCTTAAGTTCCCGTCTTTTAGAACACTTAAGTTCACAATTGGATATTTATATGTAAGCTCTCTCCAGATAAATAAAACCAATCCAAGAACGGTCACAACACTTAAAGTTACAATAAGAGAATCGTTAAACCAGTCATCTTGCTGTCCATGTTCTAATACAAATTGTAAAGAACCAATAAAGGCGCTCAACAAAATAATTCCCCACCAGTCAACCTGATTGGCTTTTAATTTCTCTCCATATTTTGGACTTCTAACAAATGTCAAAGCCAAAATTGTCGCAATAATTCCCAACGGAATATTGATATAAAAAATATAAGGCCAAGAATAATTATCTACCAAATATCCTCCTAATGGCGGACCAAGAGTTGGACCAACAATTACACCCATTCCGTAAATTGCTTGCGCCATTCCACGTTTTGCGACAGGGTAACTTTCTGTAATAATAGTTTGGGCTGTTACTAAAAGTGCTCCACCACCCATACCTTGTACGAATCGAAAGGCTACAAGTTCCCATATATTAGAGGCATTACCACACAAAAAGGAACAGACGGTAAATATTATGATCGAAGCCACAAAATAATTTCGTCTTCCAAATTGCTGTGATAGCCAGCTCGTCATCGGAATTACAATTACATTCGCAATTGCGTATGCTGTAATTACCCATGCAACGTCTGTCAGGGTTGCCCCAAGACTTCCTCGCATGTCGGTTAGTGCTACGTTTACAATCGTTGTGTCTACAATTTCCAGCAATGCACAAAGTACTGCCGTAATCGTAATGACAACACGTCTAAAACCGTATTCTACTAAATCGTCATCTGCTTGTACTGCTGTTGCCATTTATTTTATTTCAAATGTACATCTACATCAACATTCATTCCTGGTCTCAAAAGTTTTACTTTTTCAGGATCGTTAGATTGATCTAAACTAATTTTTACGGGTAATCTTTGAATTGTTTTTACGAAGTTTCCTGTTGCATTGTCAGGGGGCAATAATGAGAAACGTGATCCTGTAGCAGGAGAAAAAGAAGTTACAATTCCTTTAAATTCGTAGTTTGGATAAGCATCAACTTTTAAGCTAACTTTTTGTCCAATAACCATTTTGTTTAATTGAGTTTCTTTGAAATTTGCTACAACCCAAGCTTCATTATTATTGATGATATAAAATAACGACTGACCTGGCTGAACCAATTGTCCTGGCTGAATATCAACTTTAGAAACCTGACCGTCAATTGCAGCAGTAACTACTGTGTAAGATAGATTTAAATGAGCAACATCTAACATTGTTTTTGCTTTTTTGATGTTTGCCGCCGCAACTTCAGTTTGTTTATCAGAAACTTTAGATTTTGACTGAATAACCGATTTTTGGTACGAAGTAGCTTTTTGTTGTTGTTCTAAAACACGTACTTGATTTTCAGCTTCTTCTTTTGCAGTTAAAGCCTGCTCATATTGCTGTTTTGTAATTGTATGTGTTTTGTACAAGTTATTGTAACGGTTATAATCGTTTGTAAGCTGTCTCAATCTAATCTTTGCACTTTCGATAGAACCACTTGCAGATCTCATTTGAGCGTCTGAAACCGAAATACTTGCGTAAGCACTTCCAATATCTGCTTTTGCTGCTTCAAATTGACCTTCAGCTCCCAATAATGCAGCATTAGCTTCATCAATCTTTAATTGATAATCTCTCTTATCGATAGTAAATAAAGTATCTCCTTTTTTTACGTAATCATTATCTTTCACATAAACTTTGCTGATATATCCAGAAACTCTCGGGATAATCGGGTTCATTCTTTTCTCAATCTGAGCATCATCCGTTTCTTCGTGAGCTTGTGAATGTAAATATTTAGAGATTCCGTAAGTTCCTCCCAATAAAACCATAACGGTTAATATGATGATGAATTTTTTATTTGTCTTTTTCTTTTCCATGAGAGCTATCGATTATATTTTAGAAAGATTGAATGATTGTGATAATTGTCCTGATACTGAAAGTAATTCGTAATATTTTTGAATAATTGATGCCTTTGCTACTGCGGTATTTATTTTCGCACTTAGTTGTTCAACATCCGCTTCAACCAAATCATTGGTATCAGCTAATCCATTATCGAATTTATCTTTAACAAGTCTATAGTTTTCGGCTGCTTGTTGAAGTGCTTCTTCATAAACCACACTTTGATTGATTGCTAAGTCATAATCTTCAAGAGATTTTTGAACTTCAACCTTAATGCGGTCTGTCATAATCGCTTCAGTGTTTTTTACTTCTAAAGCTCTACTTTCAGCTTCTTTTACGTGAGCACTATTTTTTAGAATTCCAGATAAATCATAAGATAAACCTAGACCAAAGTTCATTGCATATTTTACCGTAATAATATCTTTAAGGTCTAAAGCTGTGTAACCTCCAAGTAATGAAAGTGTTGGGTAATAAGCAGCTTTTGCAATTTTAATGTTGGCTTCAGAAGCTTTAGATTGCAAACGGATTGCTTCCAAATCTTTTCTGTTTTCAAGTGCTAATGCATCTGTTGTTGGAGCATTGTTTGTTTTCAAATTAAAGAAATCATCCTCATTAACCTGAAGTTTGGTTTCAGGAGCTAATTTCAATAATGTTGTTAAATAAAAATTGATGTTGTTTAAGTTGTTAGTTGCTTCATCAATAGATAATTGCGTTTTTGAAACTAACAATTGCGCTTTCAATAAATCGTTTCTCGGAATGATTCCGTTTTTCTCCAATTCTATAAAGTCAGTTACACGCTGTTTAGCACTTTTTTGATTTTCATTTAGAACATCTAAAGTCTTTTGTGCTTTGTACAATGCAGTATAATAAGTAATTACTCTTAAAGCTACATCTTCTTTTGTTTTTGCAGCGTTGGCAGTTTCAGCTTCATATAAGTTACCGTAAGCATCGATGCTGCTTTGAATTTTAAATCCAGCAAAAATCGGTAAACTTAAATTAGCCATTCCTAACATCGCGCGATCTGGAGAAGCTAGAGTGGCAGCACTTTCACCTTCATTATGCATATCAATCGAAGCTTTTGTTAGTCGCTGATATTGTCCAGAAATTTTAAGATCAGGATACTGATTATTTTTTACGGCTTTTAACTCGTATTTTTTTGTGTTTACCTTAGTATTGGCAAGCGTAACTTCGTTACTTTTTTCCCACGCCATCTTTACGGCTTCGTCTAAGGTTAAACTTGTTTTTTCTTGTGCTTCTACTGAAGATATTCCTATAAAGAAAACTCCAAAGAGCATTAATTGACTAATTTTCATAAACAAGTAGCGCTTTTATAGTTTGTTGAATGTGCTTTGTAAGTTCGTTTTTCATGTAATTGTTAAACATTTCTTCTGTTTTTAAATCTAATAATTCTTCGAAGAAAGGACGATTCATATGAAAGTGAAAAAAGGTTCCAATAATTGTTGGAGTAATGAGTTGGATATTGATATCTTTTCTAAAAACGCCCTGAGCTTGGCCTTGTTTGATAATACTTTCTACAGACTTTAAATTTCCTTTTTTAAGTTCTGTAAAAGCTTGAAAGCTTTTTTCTCTTTTTTTATTGTTCAATTCAAAATGTAAAACTCTGTAAATCCCTTTATTAAGACAAATTCGGTTAATGTAAATTTCGATTAATTTATTGACTTTTTCAAGGGGTTCGATATTTTCCTTTAATAAATTTTCGAGTTGTAATTTTAAATCAACAGTTTTGTGAAGAATCAAAGCCTCTAAGAGCTTTTCTTTTGAACCAAAATAATACGAAACCATGGCAATATTGATTTTTGCCTCTTTGGAAATGTCCCGTATCGATGTACCCTCAAATCCTTTATCAGAAAACAGCTTTTCAGCAACGTTAAGGATCTGAATTTTTTTGTCGTTTAATTCGATGTTTGACATGATAGTTTTTCTAATCGGGTACAAAATTAAACACTTGTTTAATTTAAACACTTGTTTAATTTTGTTTTAACACAATATTAACATAAAACGGTTTCGATAATTGGAGCAAAAAAAAAAGCTGAAATACTTAAGTATTTCAGCTTTTAAATAATTTATTTTTCTAATTTTATTTTGATTGGATTTTGTCTGGTGTCAAATATGTTAGAAATATAAACAACATTTTTGTATTCCTCAATCCAATAAATAATTTTGTAATTTTTAAATACTAAATATCTAAAATCTTGAATTCTTTCAGATAAAAGTTCTTCTTTTTGACCGCCATAAGCATTAAACTCAAGTGAAAGTGAAGAATCTATTAAACCATCTATTAATGCTTTTGCAACTTTTACTCCTGCCTTATATTTGTAATATTCAAAAATATCAGTAAGCTTATCCTCTGCAAATTGAGTCCAATAGACAGTTAATCCCATTTTTGAATTTTTGATTTCAAATCTTTCGAAGATATAATTCGACCTTGAGCAACATCATTTACAGATTGATCGATTTCGTTATTGAATTGATCTAAACTCATAGGTTTCATTTCTAAATCTAATAATTGAACTTTTTGCTCATGAAGCAATTTTTCAAGCTGATTTACTATTTCTTCGTTTTGTAACCTAAGAAATTCTTGCACAAATGATATTTTACGAGCTTCTAAATCCATAATAATTGATTTTATTCAAAGGTAAAAAAAAATATTTGAAAAGGTTTTAGTTATAGATTCTTAAATAAAAAACGGTATTTAAATTTGTTATTAAATACCGTCTAAAATAATGATTATGTAAATTTTCTATCGAATCTCTCCAACAAACTCACCAATTTTCCCACTTCCACTTTCGCTTAAATGTTTAATAAAAGCACTTCCAATAATAGCTCCTTTTGCGTATTTTGTAGCTTGATTGAAAGTTTCTTTATTTGAAATTCCGAAACCAACAATTTGTGGATTTTTCAAATTCATGTCTGCAATTCTTTCAAAATAGGTTTCCTGCGTATTTCCAAAACCAGCTTGAGATCCTGTAACACTTGCAGAACTTACCATATAAATAAATCCGTTTGAAACGCTGTCAATAAAACGAATTCTTTCGCCTGATGTTTGTGGTGTAATTAAGAATACATTGATTAAACCGTATTTTTCAAAAATTGCTTTGTATTCCTCAGCATAAACATCAACAGGAAGATCTGGAATAATTAAACCATCAATTCCGATTTCTGCACATTTTTTACAAAACGCTTCAACGCCATATTGTAGCATCGGATTAAAATATCCCATAATAATCAACGGAATTTTTACGCTTTCGCGAATGTTCTTCAGTTGATCAAAAAGAATTTGAGTCGTCATTCCGTTATGAAGCGCCTGAGTGGAACTTGCCTGAATTGTTGGTCCGTCTGCCAAAGGATCGCTAAAAGGGAGACCAATTTCAATTAAATCAACTCCGTTTTTTTCTAAATCTTGAATAATTTGAACCGTATCATTCAAATTAGGAAATCCTGCAGAAAAATAGATCGAGAGTATCTTTTTATCTTCTTGTAATTTTTGAGTTATTCTGTTCATTTTTATGTGTTTTTTTCTCCTGCAAGGTTTCCAAAACCTTGTAGGTATGTTTACGTTTTCTTTTGCCAAAGATTAAAAGGATTTTCACGGCTTATTATTTGAATTTTTTTCACGCAGATTTGAATTGATTTAAGCTGATTCAGGCAGATTTTTTTAAAATATCTTTAATTAAAATCTGCTTTAATCTGCCAAATCTGCGTGAAAAAATCTTAGCTAATCTGTGAAATCTGTGGCATTATATTTTAAAATTTTACGATTTGGCTTTCCCAATCATTGTCTTTTTTTTCAACAAGCAATAATCCCGAATCAGAATCATTCATTTGTCCAACTAATTCCCCTTTATTATTCCAAAAAGCACTTTTTCCTCCCGAAGGAAAACCCCAAGATTCTCCGCTAAAATTGGACATCAAAACATTCATTTCATGTTTTTGAGCATAATTCTGTAAATCTCGGTAGGCCTTTGGAATTCCATTTGGCGAAAAGAAAATACTAGCAATATAAATATTTGTATCTTTCTTTTTAGCATTTTCTGGATGCAGCGGATTGTCAATATCGGCACAAATTGCAAGAGAAATATTCTGATTTTCAATTTGAATCATCGGATTGTAATCAAAAGAAGGCTGGAAAAATTCATCTTCACCTTCGTGCAAAAACTGTTTGGTGTAAATAGAAACCGAATTGTCTGGCGAAATCACAAATTCGCCAATAAACATTTTAGATTCCACTTGAATTGGTGCACCAGCAATAATGATAATGTTATTTCTAACAGCCAATTCTTTTAAATGATCTATCCTGTAATCGTCTTTTGTAAAAACCAAATTGGCAGCATTTTCTCTTTCGTAACCTGTAATCGATAATTCTGGAAAAGCGATTAAATTGGCTCCATTTTGAGCAGCCAATTCAATAAGTTGATAATGATTTAATAAGTTAGAAGATACATCTCCTCGTTTAGGCTTTGTTTGCGCCGCAGCTAAGATCATTTTTTTGATTATTTATTTTCTGTATAAACCCAAGCTAGTATTCCTGATTTTAGTTTGACCTGAACTCTTTTGTATGAATTAGATTCAAATTGGTCAACCTTTAATAATTCTGAATTAGAAACGTCAAAAACGACACCATGTATAATGTCTTCCAGATTTTCACTTGGAACCGCAACAACATAATCTGCCATTCCAAATTCTTCTTCTATTTGTAAGCTTTTAAGTTTAAAACCCAGAATCTGATCTTGAGTTCCGTTTAAAACCTTATTAAAAATCTGCATTTGAATCTGTTTTGATCGTAATGTTCCGTAAGAGAATAACTTTTCCATAATTACTATTTTCTCGTTATTTGTTTGGTTTTGAATAAACCTTATTCGTTAAAGTAGATTATCCAAAAGTATAACTTTTATTACAATTTAAAATATTCAATATAATTATCTAAATCTTTATCGCCACGACCCGAAAGACTAATAACCACAACATCTGTAGGTTTAAATTTCTTTTGATCTAAAACAGCAAAGGCGTGTGCGCTTTCGATTGCTGGAATAATTCCTTCTAGTTTTGTCAATTGCAATCCTGCATTCATGGCATCTTCATCTGTTACAGAGAAAAATTCGCCGCGTCCAGTTTGCGCTAAATGTGCGTGCATAGGACCAACTCCAGGATAATCTAATCCAGCAGAAATAGAATAAGGTTCTGTAATTTGCCCGTCTGAAGTCTGCATTAAAAGCGTTTTACAACCGTGAATAACGCCGACTTTTCCTAATTTACTTGTTGCAGCACTATGTCCGCTGTCAACACCTTTCCCTGCTGCTTCAACCGCTATAATTCCAACTTCTGGTTCGTGCAAGAAATGATAATAAGTTCCAGCGGCATTACTTCCTCCGCCAATACAAGCCACTACATAATCAGGATTTTCTCGTCCTTCTTTTTCTTTCAGCTGCCATTTAATTTCTTCTGAAATAATGCTTTGAAAACGCGTTACCATATCTGGATAAGGATGCGGTCCAATTGCCGATCCGATAATATAATGCGTATCAACCGGATTGTTAATCCAATCGCGAATCGCTTCGTTTGTCGCATCTTTTAAAGTTCTTGAACCCGAAAGTGCAGGACGAACTTCGGCGCCCAACATTTTCATACGAGCCACGTTTGGAGCTTGACGCGCAATGTCGATTTCACCCATGTAAACGATACAATCCATTCCCATCAAAGCGCAAACTGTTGCCGTTGCAACGCCATGCTGTCCAGCGCCAGTTTCGGCAATAATTCTTTTTTTGTCTAAACGTTTTGCTACTAAAATTTGTCCGATTGTGTTGTTTACTTTGTGCGCTCCAGTATGATTTAAATCTTCTCTTTTTAAGTAAACTTTGGTATTGTATTTCTCCGATAAACGTTTTGCAAAATATAGTGGACTAGGACGCCCAACGTAATCTTTTAGCAATTGATTGAATTCTGCTTTGAAATCAGGTTCTGCAATAACTTTTAAATACTGCTGACGTAATTCTTCTACATTCGGATACAGCATTTCTGGAATATAAGCGCCTCCAAATTCTCCGTAATATCCTTTTTCGTTAACATTATAATTCATTATATTCTTGTTTAAGGTTCAAAATTTCAGGTTTTAAAGTTTTCTGAAATTTTCTTAATAGATTTTTATTTTTTAATCCAGGTTCGATTTCAAATTTACTGTTTACATCAATAGCATAAATAGGTAATTTGAGATTTTTTATGGCTGGAATTTCTTCAATTCCGATACCGCCGCTTAAGAAAAACGGTTTTTCAGATTTGTAATTTTCTAATATTTTCCAGTCAAAAGTTGTCCCGTTTCCGCCTGGTAATTTCCCTTTTGTATCAAACAAAAAGTAATCGCAAACGGCTTCAAAAGGTTTTAATGATTCAAAATCAAAATCTTCTCCGACAGAAAATACTTTTATAATTTCAATTTTCGAATCGATTTTTTCTTTTAATGATGCGCAAAAATCTACCGATTCTTTTCCGTGCAATTGAACGGCTTGCAAATCGTATTTATTGATTTTTGCTGCAATATTTTCTACCGTTTCGTTTACAAAAACGCCAGTTTTTTTAATCGTTTTGATCAGTTCCGGAATGGTTCCGTCAAAATATCTAGCGGATTTTTCCCAGAAAATAAATCCCATATAATCGGGTAGGAGCGATCCGACTTCGAGAATGTTTTCGGGATATTTCATGCCGCATATTTTAAGTTTCATTTCGTTGTGTTTTTTTTAACGCAAAGAGCGCTAAGTTTTTGTTTTTGTGTTGTGTTTAAAATGTGGAAAAGTTCGCAAAGCTTTGTGTTTATTTCTTTGCTACGAATTCCACGAATTTTCACTAATTAAATTCGTGCTAATTCGTGCAATTTGTGGCAACTAAAATTTAAAGCTGTTTAATAAATTCCGTTGCAGCTTTGCCAGCGTTATCGGTTTTCATGAAGTTTTCTCCAATTAAAAAACCTTTGTAACCGTAAGGTTTTAGTTCTTGAATGGCTTCAATTGATGAAATTCCGCTTTCAGATACTTTTACAAAATCATCTGGAATTTTTGCTGCCAATTCTTTACTGAAATCCAAACTCACTTCAAAAGTTTTTAAATTTCTGTTATTTACGCCAATCATGTCTAAAGTCGGCATAATCGATTTTTCTAATTCTTCTTGATTATGAACTTCAAGCAAAACTTCTAAACCTAAACTTTTAGCAAATTCAGATAGAGATTTTATTTCTTCGCGAGTTAAAACCGCAGCAATCAAAAGAATCAAATCGGCTCCATATGCTTTGGCTTCTAAAATTTGATATTCATCAACAATAAATTCTTTTCGCAAAAGCGGAATATTTACAGAGGCTCTTGCTAGAAGTAAATCGTCTAAGGAACCACCGAAATATTTTCCGTCTGTTAAAACCGAAATTCCGCATGCGCCCGCATCTTCATATCCTTTTACAACTTCTTCAACCGTAAAATTATTGTTGATAATTGATTTTGAAGGAGATCTGCGTTTGTGTTCTGCAATAATTCCAGAATTGCTTTCGCGTAAATTCTGGCTAAGAGAAATAGTTTGTTTTCCAAAAAATACAGAAGCTTCCAATTGAGAAACTGGAATTATTGATTTTTTAAGAACGACTTCTCTTTGTTTATCAAATATTATTTTATCGAGTATATTCATGGCTACTAATTTGCCACAAAGTCACAAAGGCACAAATTTATTAGTGCTAATTCGTGAAATTTGTGTTTGTTTTTACTTACTTAATTCTTGTAATGTTTGCAACGCTTTTAATCCTTTTCCAGACAATAAACTTTCTTTTGCTAATTCAAAACCTTCAAGCGGAGAACATTTTGTAACCGTTGCAATTGCCATTGCGGCGTTGGCACAAACTACATTGTTTTGAGCTTCGTTTCCTTTTCCTGAAATAATATTAGTGAAAATTTCAGCAGATTCTTCAATTGTTTTTCCGCCTTCAATTTCTGTTTGAGATAAAAGACGAACACCAAAATCCTCAGGTTTTAGCATTCCTTCCATATGGTTTGAAATTGTTTTGGTTGCACCTGTTAACGAAATTTCATCATATCCATCAAGTGAATGTAAAATCGTAAAATTCACATCAGTATTTTGATATAAATAAGCGTACATTCTCGCCAATTCTAAGTTAAAAACCCCAACTAATTGATTTTGTGGGAAAGAAGGATTTACCATTGGTCCTAACATATTGAAAAAGGTTTTTACTGCCAACTCTTTTCTAATTGGTCCAACATTTTTCATTGCCGGATGAAATAGGGGAGCGTGCAAAACACAAATTCCCGCTTGATCAATACATTTTTCTAAAAAAGAAGGATCATTACTAAATTTAATTCCCATTTTTTCCATCACGTTGCTTGATCCAGAAATAGATGAAACTCCGTAATTTCCGTGTTTTGCCACTTTAATTCCAGCTCCAGCAGAAACAAAAGAAGCTAAAGTCGAAATGTTGAAAGTGTCTTTTCCGTCACCGCCTGTTCCGCATAAATCGATTGTATTGTATGCAGATAAATCTACACGAATACATAATTCTAATAAAGCTTCGCGAAAGCCTGAAAGTTCTTCAATTGTAATGCTTCGCATCATAAATACAGTCAAAAAAGCCGAAATCTGACTTGGATTATATTGACCGCTTGAGATATTAATCAAAACTTGTTTTGCTTCTTCTTTAGAAAGAACTTCGTGGTTGATTAATTTATTTAATATAGTTTTCATTTTTTTTTAAGGTTCTAAGTTGCTAAGATGCTATCCCGAAGCTTCGGGACTAAGTTTTTTTCTGTGAGTGTAAACTGTGACTGAATACTAGCTTTTGATCCAATTCTCTAAAATCCTTTTTCCGTTTGGAGTTAAAACACTTTCTGGATGAAATTGAACGCCTCTTACATCAAATGTTTTGTGTCTTAAAGACATAATCTGTCCATTTTCGTCAACAGAAGTAGCTTCTAAATCTTCTGGTAAATTGGCATCAACAACCCAAGAATGGTATCTTCCAACTTCAAATTCATTTCCTAAACCTTCAAATAAAACTTCGTCTGAAACTAACGTTTTAACATTTGTAGCAACACCGTGATACACTTTATCAAGATTTGAAAGTGTTCCGCCAAAAACTTCTCCAATTGCCTGCTGTCCTAAACAAACGCCAAGAATGCTTTTTGTTGGACTGTATTTTTCGATTACTGCTTTTAATAAACCTGCTTCATCAGGAATTCCAGGTCCTGGAGAAAGTAATATTTTATCGAAAGATGCAATTTCATCAATATCAAATTCGTCGTTTCTGTAAACGGTAACTTCGCAGTTTAAATCTTCTAAATAGTGCACTAAATTGTAAGTGAAACTATCGTAATTGTCTATAACTAATATTTTTTTCATTTCTTTTTAAGGTTCTAAGTTGCTAAGTGACTAAGATTCTAAGTTTTTTTTAAAACTGTGACTGAATACTGAGACTGACAACTAAATTTTTATTTTTCTCGAACGTATTTTTCAATAATAGTTCGATCTATTCCTAATTTTTCTACTCTTTCTACACCTTTTTGAATCAAAGTGTCATTTTGAACTTTCACCACAAATTCAAATTTATTGTCTTCCCAATCGCGGTTATTAAAATATTCTAGGTTTTCGGTATAAATACTGTCTTTCAAAGTATATTTTCCGCCTCCGCCAAAGAATAAAGTTGCTGTGGAATCTTTTCCGTTTTTCAAATCATGATTAAAAAAAGCAAAATGGGTATCGTTTATAATTTTAATCATTTTTGATTTTCTATTGAAAGTTGAAAAAGTTGAATCTTTCTCAGTGGTTTCTGCCGAAATCAGACGCCAGGTTCCTTCAATCGGATTTTTCTTTTCAGAAGTACAAGATGTCATTGTAATGATTAAAACTAAAATTGAAATTACTTTTTTCATGATTTATGTTTTTTTTGATTTTTAATTTTTAATTCTGAGACTAAAAACTGCGACTGAAAACTAAATTTTCTCTGCAATTTCTAGAGCCGTATTCAAAGCTCTTAATTTATTATAGACTTCTTGCATTTCGCTTTCTTCGTCTGAACTGGCAACGATTCCAGCTCCAGCCTGACAATGCAATTGATGGTTTTTAGAAAGGAAAGTTCGAATCATAATTGCGTGATTAAAGTTTCCATTAAAATCCATGAAGCCAATTGCGCCACCGTAAAAATTACGATTAGTTTTTTCGCAGTCTTCAATTAATTGCATGGCTCTATGTTTTGGCGCACCGCTTAATGTTCCTGCAGGAAAAGTATCTGCAACTACTTGCATGGTTGTTGCCTTATCGTGTAAATGGCCTGTAACTTTAGAAACCAAGTGAATGACGTGAGAGAAAAACTGTACTTCTCTATATTTTTCTACGTTTACATCGTGACCATTTCTGCTCAAATCATTTCTCGCTAAGTCAACCAGCATAACGTGTTCACTATTTTCTTTTTTATCTTCAGAAAGTTCTTTGGCTAAAAGAGCATCTTGTTCGTCGTTTCCGGTTCTTTTAAAAGTTCCAGCAATTGGGTGAATCTCTGCTTTTCTGTCTTTTACAATAATTTGTGCTTCAGGCGAAGAACCAAATATTTTGAAATCTCCATAATCAAAAAAGAACAAATACGGAGAAGGATTAATGCTTCTCAAAGCTCTGTATACATTAAATTCGTCACCTTTGAAACCTTGTGTAAAACGACGTGATAAAACCAATTGAAAAACATCGCCACGGTAACAGTGTTTTTTTGCTAAAGCGACATTTTCTTTGAATTCTTCATCTGTTAGATTAGAAAAACCTTCACCTTCTTTCGAGAATTTATAAGAAGCAATATTTCTAGATTGAAGTAATTGTTCAATTTCTGCAATATTATTTTTTCCGTCTACACTGTGGCAGAAAATATAAGCTTCATTTTTGAAGTGATTAATAGCAATAATATTTTGATAAACAGCATAAAACACATCTGGTATTGCAGTTGCATTGTCTTTTTTAGCAATCGATACTTTTTCAAAATAACGAACAGCATCATAAGAAATGTAACCGAACAAACCATTATTAATGAATTTGAAATCATTTTTTTCTGATTGAAACTGACTTGAAAATTCCTGAATTACTTGTGGAATATTTGTAGTTGAATCAATAGTTATTTTTTCTGAAGTTCCGTCAGGAAAAGTCTTTGAAATAATTTCGTTTTCAATTTTTATAGTGGCAATTGGATTACAGCAAATGTAAGAGAAACTATTGTCATTTCCGTGATAATCACTACTTTCTAATAATAAACTGTTTGGGAATTTATCTCTGATTTTAAAATAAATGCTTACTGGCGTAACGGTGTCTGCCAGAATTTGTTTGTAATGTGTATTAAGAATAAAAGGTTTCAAAATATTTAGTTTTATGTTGTTTCGTTAATTTTTAATTTCAATTTCGACCAAAAAAAAAGGCTTGTCGTGATGACAAGCCTTTTATATTTTATAGTTTTACAATACCATAGGAAGCGTTGTTCACGACGTTTGACGTAAATTGTTCCACCACCAAGAATTGTTTAATAATGTTCTCATAATTGTTTTTGTTGAGACAAAGATATAAATGTAATTTGAATTGTAGTATACAAAAATTAAAAAAAAACTTTTCTAAAATTGAAAATTTGTTAAATTTCAAATACTAAGGTTGCTTTAAAAGCTTAATTTCCAATTGCTATTGTATTGTTTGTGCTAGCTCTAAAATCTGGATTTCCTTTAATATTTGGCGTTGCAAATAATTCTGTATTTTTCATTTTAGTGTATTCTAAACCAGAATTTGGGTTGTAAAAATTTTGAATAGAATCATTACTGCTTGCCGATTCGCTTGTAATTCCGCCATTGCAATTATTTACAATTGTGTTTTTAAAACTCATTTTCGAAAGATTTACATCTCCATTTCCAATAGCACCTTCTAATAAAACAAAAGGAGAAAAACCAGAAATAATACTATTGTTTAAACTGAAAAATGTATTTTCTTTTATAAAAATAGATTCTCTAACCAAGCCTTGATTGTTTTCTTCTAAGTTGACTAAAGTAATGTTGTTGGCGTTTATTTTAGTCATTTTTTTAGTCATATCTGTAGTAGCTACTTTTTCATACGAATCTACTTCAAAGCATCTTGATCCCGAAATATCTGAAGAAAAAGGGTGACGAACCGCAATACTGTTAGAAATGTTGATTTGTGCACCTTGCGTAAAATCAAAATCATCGTCTGTTGTTCTGTACGAAATTAAATTAGTCATATTCAAATCTCCTCCATAACATTCAAAAGAATCATCATTAGAAAAACTGATCTGAATGTTGCTTAAAAGAGTTTTTCTTCCAATTCCAGCCAGAGAAAGACCATTCAATTCTTTTGTAGAGCTTAATTTTCTTCCAGCATATTCGATACGGACAAATTTTAAAATTCCTGAATTATCTTCTGGATCTTGACCGCCGTAATGATTTAAGTTTGCTTCTAAATCAAAAGGTAAAGTATGCACACCGCCAAGAGAGTTTATTGGAGCTTTTCCTAAAACAATAATCCCACCCCAGTCACCAGGTTTTCTTAGGTTTTTTTCTTTATTTGATGTAAATACGATAGGATCTGTTTCTAAACCTTCAGCAAGGATTTTTGCTCCATTAGTAATTACAAGAGTTCCACACGTTTTATCATCACCACGAATAACTGTTCCAGGCTCGATCGTTAAAACAGCATTATTGGTAACATACACAACACCAACTAATTGATAAGTATTTCTTTTTACTAATCTAGTGTCTTTATCTATTGTTCCAGCAATAATGTTTGTTGCTTCGTTGTATTCCATTTTAGCAGGATTAAAATTGGTCCAATTATTCATCCAGTTGTTGGTGCCAATAATTCCTTTTGGTTGTTGAGCGTGTGAGAAAAAGCTGATAGTAAAGATAATTAGGGCAATACGTAATTTTGTTTTCATAACTATGATTTGGATTTCTAGTTTTTGATTTTTTTAATTGTCCCAAAATTAGAAGCCCTATGTTAATCAAAGTCCTGATGTTTATTACGAATGCGTTAGTTTAGTATTAAGAATGTTAAGCTTATGAAAAGTTTTATAAAAAAATAAACCCCGGCTGTTTAAATAACGCCGGGGTTTATTATATTTTTGAATTAGTAAGTCTAAAAAATTAGAATTTTAAAGATACTGCTAATTCGAATTCGTCATTGATAGTTTTGTCTCCTAAACCTTCGAAGAAACTACCTGAACCGTATTTAATATCGTATTTAGTTCTGTCAACTTTGAAAGCAGTTGTAGCAGTGTTTCCTTTTACAGTAATGTCAAAAGTTACTGGTTTAGTAATTCCTTTGATAGTTAAATCTGCAGTTGCAGTATAAACATCAGCAGATTTTGCACCGATTTTTTTGATAACTAATTTTGAAGTTGGGAATTTTTCAGTTCCGAAGAAATCGTCAGCTTTTAAGTGCCCGTTTAATTTTCCTTGGTATTCTCCAGTTAAATCTGTAGAAGTTAATGAAGTCATGTCAACAGTAAAGCTACCACCAACTAATTTGTTTCCTTTTAAAACTACAGCTCCATCTTTGAAGTTTACAGTTCCAGAGTGCTCTCCAGTTACTTTTTTACCTACCCATTTAATAGTAGACGCTTTTACGTCGATTTTCTTAGTTTGTGCGTTTACTGAGATACCAGCTGCTGCTACGAATAATGCTATTGCAATTGTTTTTAAATTTTTCATGTTGTAAAATTTGAATTTGATTAATAAATAATTATAGTGTGATAAATAATTCTTCTTGAGATTTTCTAACTTTTTTGTAATGCTGAGTGTCGTCCTCATCATGTCTGTAACCTACAGTTGCAATAACTGAAGCGTTTAAACCTAATTTATCGAAACCTAAGATTTCGTTGAATTGTGCTGGATTGAAACCTTCCATTGGAGTAGCATCGATTTTTAATTCTGCTGCAGCTGCCAATAAAGTTCCTAAAGCAATATACGTTTGTTTTGCTGTCCAGATGTTTTTATTTTCTTGAGATAAGTTTGAAATTACATTATTCATCATATCCGCAAATCCGCCTAAAGCTTCTGTTGGAAGACCTCTTGTTTCGCTAATATTTTTGATATAAGCTGAAACAGATTCTGGTCCTGCATTTAAGTCGTTAGCAAATATAAACAATTGAGAAGCATCAGTAATTTGAGTTTGCCCGTAAGCAGCTGCTTTTAATTGTTCTCTAATTTCTGGATTTTCTACAACTACCACTTTAAATGGTTGTAATCCGTACGAAGAAGCAGCTAATCTCACAGCTTCTTTCAAAGTATTTAAATCAGCATCAGAGATTTTTTTTGTTGCATCAAATTTTTTTGTAGCATATCTCCAATTAAGATTTTCTAAAATTGTGCTCATAGTTTTAATTTTGTTGAGTTCGGTATTTTTCTAATAATTTGTTTAATAATTCTAATTCTTCCTGACTTATATTCTCCGCAAATGCGCGTTCATGTGCATCTACTTTCGGATCTAATTCTTTTAAAACATCTAATCCTTTTTGTGTAATCAAAACTTCGATTTTACGTCGATTGTCGGGACAGACATTTCTTGTAACGAATTCTTTCAGTAATAATTTGTCAACTAATCGGGTTGTGTTACTCGTTTTAGCCAACATACGTTCTTGTATCACACACATATTAGCAGGATTTCCTTTTTGTCCTCTTAATATACGCAGCACATTATATTGTTCTCCAGACAAATCATACGGTTTTATCAACTCGTTGAAATGATCCTGAATCACATTTTGTGTGTACATGATATTCAGAATAACTTTTTTCGCATTATCCATCTTAACTGTACTCTTAATAACCTCTTCAATTGTCATAGTCGTAAGTGTATAATTTGTATATACAAATGTAGAACTTTTAATAGTTGTATATACAAGTTTCATGTTAAAATTTTGTTAATTGATAAAATATTGAATGTTTGCGCGTTCAATTTGAACTTTTAATATAATAAAAGTAACGTATTTTTTAATTTTAAAGTATTGATATTTTGATGTTTAACTTAAATTTAAAATTGAAAAATCTGTGGAATCGAAAAATGTTGTAAAAATGGCTTTTGTAAGACAAATAAAAATGTAATTCAGCTAAATGATTAAAAATCAGTTCAAATTCAAGTTCTACTGAAACTCAGGAAGCAAAAATCCTTTGGCAATTACTGAAAAATTTGAAATTTCTTTTCTGATCCAATCTTCATCATGACTTAATTCTTTAGCAAGCAAACGCGCTATTTTTTCTGAGACCTCAATAGCCGCTCTCGCATCTAAAAAAAGTAAACGAACACGTCTTGCCAGAATATCATCAACAGTTCTAGCCATTTCATGACGAATTGCCCAAACGACTTCTGCCATTGTAAATTCGTGATTAGGGTGCAGCTTTTCTTTTAACTCAGGTTCGTTTTGTTGTAATTGCTGTATTTTTTTAATATCGCTACCATATATATATAAATGATTTTCACGATCAAGATTAGTCGTTGGTTTGTTTCCGTGAATAGATAAGTGTTCTGTAATGCATGATTTTTTAGGAAGTTTTCCTTTTAGGATACCAGTGTTTATTATTTCTTCAGCCATTTTTCTATACGTTGTCCATTTTCCGCCAGTAATGGTTATTAAACCTGTTTCTGAAACAATAATTTTATGACTCCTAGAAACTTCTTTGGTGCTTTTTCCTTCTTCCTTTGGCGCTGCGAGCGGGCGTAAGCCTGCAAAAACGGAAAGTACATCGGCTCTTGTAGGTTTTTTTGCTAAAAATCGTTGTGCAGTTTCTAAAACAAATTGAATTTCGCTTTCTAAAGCAATTGGTTCTAAACTTTGTTTCTTTATCAAAGTATCAGTTGTACCAACTACAATACGATTGTGCCAAGGAACTGCAAATAATACCCTTCCGTCTTTCGTTTTCGGAATCATCAAGGCATTTTCGCCAGGCAAAAATGATTTGTCAAACACCAGATGTATTCCCTGACTTGGAACAATATATTTTTTATAAACCGCATCATTTAATTTCATGATGGCATTAGTAAATACTCCAGTCGCATTTATTACTACTAAACCTTTTATTTTATAAGTAATTTCATTTTCTTGATCGATTACCTCAACGCCAATAATCCGATTGTGGTCATCTTTTAGCAAGTTCGTTACTTTAGTATAATTTAAAACACAAGCTCCGTTTTCTACAGCAGTCTGCGCAAGATTAATGGCGAGACGAGAATCATCAAATTGTCCGTCGTGATAAATAACACCGTTGATAAGACCATTTTCTTCTACGTTGGGAAGCATTTCAATAGTTTTCTTTTTTGAAAGATATTTTGAACTTCCTAAACTCAAACAACCGGATAATAAATCGTAAATTTTTAAACCAATAGTATAAATAAAACCACTCAAATAATGATAATTCGGAATAACAAACAATTGGTTTTTTACTAAATGACTAGCATTTTGAGCCAGTAAACCTCTTTCTTTCAGTGCCTCTCTTACTAAATGAACATTTCCCTGTTCTAAATAACGCACTCCGCCATGAACCAATTTTGTACTTCTGCTCGAAGTTCCTTTTGCAAAATCTACAGCTTCAAATAAGATGGTTTTATAGCCACGACTTGCCGCATCAATCGCAGTTCCGAGTCCGCTCGCGCCACCGCCTATAATTATTACGTCCCATTTTTCGGTATTCTTTAGTTTGGCTAGTTGTTCGGAACGATTCATTTTATATTTGAAATATTGTTTAAAGCAAACTTAACGAAATGAAATTAAAAATAGATGAAGAAATATTCCTTAGGAATATCTCGTCGGTAGAAAAATATAATATCGTATTGTGTTGTGTCCTGTAAGGACATTTGTTTTTTTTAAATGGGATATTCAATCGTTAATCATACATTCCTACGGAACGTGTAAATGGAATTCAAATTTAATTTCTACCGACCAGACATTCCTACGGAATGAATAGGTTCTTAAAATACAAAACCCGACAGTTAAAAAAAAACTATCGGGTTTGTTACGTTTTCCAACTTGAAACCTGAAACAAATAAAATTGTAGCAAATTTTTTAGTGAGGCAGTTTATCTTTAATCAACCCATAGACCCAAGTTCCAGCAATGGCACTTACTAAAGTAACTACAATTACGGTTGCGCCTGTACCAATTTGAGCAAAAAGCGGACCTGGACAAGCTCCAGTAATTGCCCATCCGAAACCGAATAATAATCCGCCGTAAATTTGACCTTTGTTGAAAGTTTTTGGCTGGATTTCTATTTTTTCTCCCTGAAGGGTTTTGATATTGAATTTTTTAATTAATTGGACTGATATTAATCCAACTACAACAGCACATCCGATTACGCCATACATATGGAATGATTCTAGGTGAAACATTTCCTGAATTCGAAACCAGCTTATAATTTCTGCTTTTACGAATACAATTCCGAAAAATATGCCGACGATTAAATATTTAATATTCTCGAATGCATTTTCTTTTTTATGACTTGCGTTAATTCCTTCGCTGTCGGTATTTTTATTTTCTAAACTCATTTTATTAGAATTTTAAAGTGAAAGAATATAAGGTAAAATCAAAAGTGACATTACAAAACCACCAATCATGAAGCAGATTGTAGCGACCAATGAAGGCCATTGTAAGTTTGATAATCCCATAATCGCGTGTCCGCTTGTGCAACCGCCGGCGTAACGTGTTCCGAAACCAACTAAAAATCCGCCGACAACCATCATAATGAATCCGCGAAGTGTCAATAAACTTTCCCAAGAAAATAATTGTACAGGAACTAATCCAGTGTGATCTGTAATTCCGTAACCAGCTAATTGCTCAGAAAGTTCTGGAGAAATAACAACCGCATTTGGATTAGAAAGGAAATAAGCAGCGATTACACCGCCTAAAAATATTCCGAAAACAAAGAATAAATTCCAGCTTTCTTTTTTCCAATCGTATTTAAAAAAGGAAATATTTGCAGGAATACAAGCCGCACAAATATGACGAAGTGAAGAACTAATTCCGAAAGATTTATTTCCGATAATTAATAAAATTGGAACTGTTAATCCAATCAACGGACCAGCAACATACCAAGGCCAAGGTTCTCTCAAAATTTCTAGTAAACTCATAAATAATTTAAAGATTAAGTATTTTTTTTACCATATAAGTTATATAAGAAATTATAAGTTGGAGTTTCTTATATAACTTAGAAAAAGTTAAGTAAATATAAGAAGTGGGTTTAAAAACACCCTAGCTGAAATGAACTTATATCGCTTATATGGTAAAAATTTATGTTCAATGTTTATGCTTTCAAAACCTTGCTCTGACAAACAAAATCTGATTTTGGGATATCTGTTTTTGAAATTGCTCCAAAACCGCCTTCAACTTCAGAGAAATTTCTAAATCCACGTGCCTGCAAAATTGAAGCTGCAATCATACTTCTGTAGCCACCAGCACAATGCAGATAAAAATGCTCATTCGGATTAATATCTTTTACCCAGTCATTAATATAAGCTAAAGGTTTGCTGTAAGCATCTTCGATATGTTCTGCTTCGTATTCGGTTTCTTTACGAATGTCAATTATTTTGTCTTTTTGAATATCTACTTCATTAGCAAACTGTTCAGCAGTAATTCTATTTACAGAATCTGTTTCGTAACCCGCTTTTTGCCAAGCTTCAAAACCGCCATCCAAATGTCCTATAATAGTATCAAAACCAACACGACTTAAACGCGTTACGGTTTCTTCTTCCATTCCAGCCGTGGTAATCAAAATAATAGGCTGTTTCACATTCGCAATTAAAGTTCCAACCCACGGTGCAAAATCACCGTTGATTCCGATATTGATAGATTGCGGAACAAATGCTTTACTAAAATCTGCGGCACTTCTTGTGTCAAGGATTAAAGCGCCAGTTTCTTCTGCAACAGCTTCAAATTCAGTTACGTTTATGGCTTTCATTCCATTGTGTAAAACAGTTTCAAAGCTTTCGTAACCTTGTTTATTCATGGCAACATTCATGCTGAAATAGGCAGGAGGAGGCAATAAACCGTCGGTAACTTCTTTGATGAATTCTTCTTCGGTCATATTAGCTCGCAATGCATAATTGTTTGCTTTCTGATTTCCGATAGTCGAAACGGTTTCTTTACTCATGTTTTTTCCACAAGCACTTCCTGCACCGTGCGCCGGATAAACGATCACATCATCAGCCAAAGTCATGATTTTATCTCTTAACGAATGAAATAAAATTCCAGCCAATTGATCTTGTGTCATTCCCGCCGCTTTTTGAGCTAAGTCTGGACGTCCAACATCGCCTATAAATAACGTGTCTCCAGAAAAAATAGCATGATCTTTTCCATTTTCGTCAATTAGTAAAAAAGTAGTGCTTTCCATAGTATGTCCTGGAGTGTGCAAAACTTTGATGGTGACTTTTCCAAGTTTAAATTCTTGTCCGTCTGTTGCAGAAATGCAGTCAAATTCGCAGGCAGCATTTGGTCCATAAACGATTGGCGCTCCAGTTTCTTTGCTTAAATCAACGTGTCCTGAAACGAAATCAGCGTGAAAGTGCGTTTCAAAAATATATTTCAATTTTACTCCGTCACGTTCTAAACGATCTAGGTAAGGTTGCGTTTCTCTAAGCGGATCAATAATGGCCGCTTCGCCATTTGAAGTGATATAGTATGCACCTTGCGCAAGGCATCCGGTGTAAATTTGCTCTATTTTCATGATAGATATTGTAAAATGATGGGATACAAAGGTAACTTTGTTTTTTAGAAAAATAGGTGACTAATGTTACAGAAATTAGGTTTTTGTGTAAAAAAATGTAATTTAACCATATAAGTGATATAAGTTCATTTTTGAAGGAGTTACTTATATGTGTTTCCATTTTTATACGATAGTAAGCATCCAGCTTATAATTGCTTATATTACTTAAATGGTAGAAAAAAAACTTTGTATTTTTACAATTCCACAGAATCATTTATAAATTCCTTATGAACACACAAGATTTATTAGATCAAATCGCTTTTATAAAAGAAATTGATAAAGTAAAATACATTCAGCGCAAAACGAAACTTTTTAATAGCGACCGCTGCGAAAATGACGCAGAACACAGCTGGCATTTGGCATTAATGGCGATTGTTTTGGCAGAACATTCAAACGAACCGATTGATGTTCTGAAAGTCGTAAAAATGGTTTTGATTCATGATATCGTAGAAATCGACGCAGGAGATGTTTTTATTTATGATACTGTGAAAAGTCATGATAATACAGACGAAGAAAGATTAGCGGCAAATAGAATTTTTGGTCTTTTGCCTAAAAATCAAGCGGAAGAATTAATTGCCATTTGGGAAGAATTTGAAGCAGGAGAAACCAACGAAGCCAAATTTGCAAGATCGATGGATAGATTAGAACCTTTGTTGCAAAATACTTCTAACAATGGCGGAACTTGGAAAGAGTTTGGAGTGAATTACGATAAGGTTTATGAAAAGAAAAGCGTAATCAAAAATGGTTCAACATCATTATGGAAGTATGCTGAAGGTTTGATTAATGAGAGTGTTGAAAAGGGGATTTTGAAGAAATAGTTTAAACCATATAAGTGATGTAAGTTCATTTTAGTTTATTTCTAAATTTATATTTACTTATATCACTTATATGGTTCAAAATTTTAAAAAGAAACTATTGTTTTAAAGAGGCTATTCGGGTTTTAATGGGTAAATTTGTGGAACTTCATAAACAAATTACCACTTATGGAAGAAATGCTCTTTTATGATCGAATGCAATTTGCCTTCACCATTACTTTTCATTATCTTTTTCCGCAACTTACAATGGGTCTTTCGCTGATCATTGTGTACTTCAAATGGAAATACTTAAAAACTAAAGACGAACAATACAATCATGCCACTCATTTCTGGATGAAAATCTTCGCTCTCAATTTTGCGATGGGCGTTGTAACGGGAATTCCGATGGAGTTTCAATTCGGAACCAATTGGGCAAAATTCTCTGAGTTAACTGGAGGAATCATTGGTCAGACACTCGCAATGGAAGGAATGTTTTCTTTCTTTCTCGAATCGTCTTTCTTAGGGATATTTTTATTTGGAGAAAAACTGTTGGGACATAAATGGCATTTTGTAACCGGATTATTAATTATGATTGGTTCTTGGGCCAGCGGATTTTTAATCATTGCAACACATTCGTGGATGCAGAATCCTGTTGGTTACGAAATCTTAGAAAACGGAAAATTTGTACTGACTAATTTTCAAGCTTTATTTTTAAATCCTTGGCTTTGGCCTTCTTATTTGCATAATCAGGCGGCTTCAATGGTAACAAGTTCTTTTGTTGTTGCCGGAATTGGCGCTTTCTATATTTTAAGTAAAAAGAATGTTTCTTTCGGGAAATTGTTCTTAAAAACAGGCGTAATCTTCGGATTGATTTCAAGTGTTGTAGTTGCTGTTCCGACTGGAGATTTAGCGGCTAAAAACGTTGTGAAATACCAGCCAGTAACTTTTGCTGCAATGGAAGGAATTTTTCATACCGAAAAGAAAGGGTCAGAAATTGTTTTAATTGGCCAGCCTGATGTAAAAGACAAAAAACTAGATAATAAAATCGCTGTTCCAAATATTTTAAGTTTCCTGACTTATGGAAATTGGGATCAGGAAATTAAAGGATTAGATCAGTTTGAAGAAGATTTGCATCCGACTAATATTTCTGGTTTGTATTATGCCTATCATATTATGGTCGGACTTGGAACCGTTTTTATTGGTTTAATGGCGCTTTCTCTTTTTCAACTAATTAGAGGGAAATTATTCGAAACCAAATGGCTTTTATGGTCGTTAATGTTCATGATGCCGTTTCCGTATATTGCCAACACAACAGGCTGGTACACGGCCGAATTAGGAAGACAGCCTTGGTTGGTTTATAATTTATTACGAACTTCTGCTGGAGCTTCGCCAACAGTTTCTTCAGGAAATACTTTGTTTACCTTGTTAGGTTTTATTGGTTTATACCTTTTACTGGGAATGTTGTTTTTACTTTTAGTTGGAAAAATTATCAATAAAGGACCACACAATGTGGAACTTTCAACAGAAAAAATATAAGTATGGAATTTTTTTGGTACGTAGTTTTAATGGGAATTCTAGCGGTTTATCTGGTTTTAGACGGCTATGATTTTGGTGCAGGAATTATTCATTTATTTTTTGCCGATACAGAAAAAGATAAAAAAGCGATAACAAGTGCGATTGGTCCGTTTTGGGATGCCAATGAAGTTTGGCTAATTGCAGCCGGAGGTGTATTGTTTTTTGCTTTTCCGACTTTATATGCTTCTTCTTTCAGCGGATTTTATCTGCCTTTGATTATGATTTTATGGCTTTTAATTTTCCGTGCGATCGGATTGGAAATGCGTGGACAAGTACACAATCATATGTGGGAAAGTATTTGGGATAAAGCATTCGGAATTGCGAGTTTACTTTTGGCGCTTTTCTTCGGAATTGCTCTCGGAAATATTGTTCGCGGTGTGAATCTCGGAATGGTTCAAAACGGTGTTTCAACTCAAGAGCCACATTATTTCTTTCTGCCTTTATGGAATCCAACTTTTAGTCCGCAAGCAAATGAATTGGGAATTATTGACTGGTTTACGCTTTTCTTAGGAATTGTAAGTGTTGTGGCATTAACGATTCACGGTGCAAACTGGATTATTTACAAAACGAATTCAGCTTTAAATCCGAAATTGAAAAATGTAGTTTTTAAATTGAACTTTGTTTTGCTGATTTTGGTCTTTATTTCTTTAGGAATTTGGCATTTTATCGAACCAAAACCATTTCATAATTTTATTGAAAATCCGATTCTTTGGTTTTTTCCTTTAATGACTTTTGTTGGAATTGCGGGATTATTCAAAGTTCGTTCTTTCAAAAAAGATGGACATGGTTTTATTTTTTCGACTTTGTTTTTAGTTGGGGGATTTGCGTCTACCGCGGTTTCAATTTTCCCGAATGTTCTGCCTTCGACCAATAAAGTAAATCCGTCATTGACGATTTACAATACTGCCGCTCACGAATATGGATTAAATGCAGGTTTGAGCTGGTTTTTTGTCGCTTTGTTTCTGGTTATTATTTATTTTATTATTCAGTATCGCGTTTTTAGCGGAAAAATGGATGATATTGGATATGGGGAACATTGATTTTTTGTTGCCACGAATTGCACTAATTTACACTAATTTTTATTTCTTTTAAATGAAAAATTTTGCTCTAATAGTATTGACCGCAGTTTTCGTTGTACTAACAAGCTGTGCAAAACAGAATGAAAGTTTACTTGAAAATGAAAATGTATTATTGCAAAAAAAGAATGATTCTTTAAATAGAAAACTGGAAGTGGCCCAAGAAGCAATTGTTGTTTTGCAAGATAAAAATGCTTGGTATGATCCTGAATATGATAATGTAGATTTTAAAAAGAAAGGAATTGTTGACCCAGAAAAATTTATAAAAGAAGAATTAACAAAGAGAACAGATTTAATTCCGTTGCAGCCAACTTTAGGAGGGAATATGTCTTTCGGAAATATTCAATTATTAGGAAGTAAATATTTAATTGCCGATTATGGAGATGGTCATGTTGAAGGTAAAAGTATATTTAGTTACAAATTGAATGATTCTGGAAGATTAGAGTTTAAGTTAGTCGGATTTGAAGAAAATTAGAAAAGTCTTTTATAAATTTAATTGCCTCCAGTTTTAACTGGAGGTTTTTTTGTTTGATTTTGAAAAAGCTTTAGCCAAATTCCTAAGTTTGGCTAAAGCCCTTTATTTGTATAGATTTGTTTACCTCCAGCTAAAGCTTGAGGTAATTCATAGAAGATATTGAAAATTTTCTTAGTCTTCTTTAAAACATTCTATTAATATTTCATTTAATGAAAAACTTTAAAATAATTACATTTTTCTTTCTTTTAAGCACTATAAAAGTATTAGCCTGCTCATGCTATGCACCAAAACCAATTTTAGAATTTTACTCCTCAAAATATGTTTTTGAAGGATTAGTTATAGATAAAAAAATTGCCAAAGATTCTGCTACCTATTCTATAAAAGTTAAGGTGCTCAAGAATTATAAAAAAGCTAATATTCCAAAAGAACTGCGTTTTACATTTTACTATGAGAAAGAGGACTCTGGTGGGAGTTCATGCTATTCGGAAGTTTATAAGAATCAGAAACTACTAGTTTTTGCTTCTGAATATCAAGGGAAATTAGGGTTTAGTATTATGTGTTCCAACTCTCATGTTATTGGGGAAAGAGGAATTGATCCTCTTCTGCAAAAGGTGTTGGATCATGGTAACGAATTTAATTTGGATAGCTACATCTACGATCTTGACTATGCTGTGAACTATGAATTTAATCTTACGAAACCAATTACCAATCTCGACTCCATTTTTAAAGATGCGAAAGCTATAAAATCTGATAAACCATTCGGACTTTTTGCATTGTACATCAATAAAAAAGGAGAATTGATTTCTGTTTTTAATTTTTTTGATTGGTACAAATCTTCTGAAGATTTTAAAATTGACCCGAATTTTGGTTTAATGAAAGAATTTAATGTAAAAAGTAGAAGACCTCTAACGGAATTTGAAATTTACACTATAGAATTGCTGAAAAATTTGAAAGTTTGGGAGTTAAAAAGACATAAAAATACCCAAATTGCTGTTGATTATATGGCTTATATTTCTGTAGATTTTGATGAGAAAACATTGAAATGGACTTATGAATTAAAATAAAACTTTGTAATTTCTTATATTAGAAACATAAACTTCCTCCATTTTTAACTGGAGGTTTTTTTGTTAGTAGCCATCGCTTTATATGAAAAAGTTATTTGGGAAGTAAAAAGGCATAGAACTACTAAAGTTCCTGTGAAATATCTTCGTTATGTTCGAGCAGAATTTGACAAAGAAACTAAAACATGAAAATATGATGTTTAACTTTTTTGAAATAATTAAATTATTTAGGTTATTTTTGTATCAAATTATAAATCAAAATCCCAAATTTTTAGCTCTTTTCTAATAAAGATTTATCTTTTGATTTTTGAAAGAATTAAAAGATATATTGTCCTAAATAAGCCCATTTTATAAGCGTAATCATTTATTAAAGATTTAATTACAACTAAAAGTTATATTCTATAATTTTTATTGTAGGAAAACAAACGAGTTAATGCTTAATATTGCGTATCTAAGAATTTTTCCCCCAAAAGAATTTTTAGAAATCGATTTTTACTAAAAGCTTAAATCTTTTTTACCTACAAATTATTATGCCCTTAACAATTTTAACCGACAAGATTAGATTTTCTTATAAATCTAAAAATTGGCAGTATCATTTTGATGAAATTAAAGAAATTGGATTACTGAAAAAAAGAAAAAAATACTTTCTAGAAAATGGTGCTTTTGCCGCTGTAACAGCCGTAACTTATTATTGTATGCTATTTTCTGATTTAATGGATTTATATTACATCATTCCAGCACTTATATGTTACGCGCTTATTATAACTATCAGATTTAGCGATTCAACAGAATTTGTTTATTTTGTTTTTGTGAGAGATATTTATCAAAATGAAATAAAAACCAAAATTGAATCAAAAGATCGTGCTTTAGTTGGAAAACAAATAGATTACTATTTGGATCTTCAATTCGAAAGAAATATTCAAAAAACAGCTTAAAAAGAAATAGAATGTTTGTATTTGATATTTCCCGTTATGACTTTTTAGTCATAATGGCAGCTTTGATTTACGGTTATTTTATAACGAAAAGAAAAAAATTAACGAAACGCTAAGTCATATATTGCTAATTATGAAGTAGCTTTAAAATACCAAAAATAAGTATAGTTATGTCGTTATTAAAGTAACGGCGGGCTGTTTTAACTATACGGACCCCAAATTACGAAATTATGGCCGCAACGATTAAAAACAAAATAAAGAATATTAGAGAGTTAAAAAATTATACTCAAGAATATATGGCAGAAAGATTAGGTGTGACACAGGCAGGTTACAGCAAAATTGAAAAAGGAAAAACTTCTTTGAGTTATGAAAAGCTGGTAGAAATTGGAAGAATTTTAGATGTCAGCGTAGAAGATATTATTAGTTTTGATTATGATAAGTACTTCAATAATTTCAATAAAATAACAGGAAACAATAACGGAAGTATTTTAATTAACACAGATAATTCATCGGCATTAAAAGAGCTTTACGAAGATAAAATCCAGTTATTGGAAAAACTGCTCAATATTACCGAAAATGAATTGGAGCGATATAAGGATAAGTTTGGAGAAATTTAGAACCAACAAATTTTTAGTTTCATCTTTGTCAAAGTATCAAACTTTGACAAAGATTACTCTACAAGTAAAAACTAAATTCAAAATATAAATTAAAATCGACAAAGATCTACACGACCAGTTGTGATGCGTTAATTCTAAAACAATACTTCTTTGGTGATGATATAAAACCCCATTATGAGAACAAACCAGCCAAAAAGAGGTTTTAGTTTTGTTCCGTCAATTTTTTTAGAAAGCTGACTTCCAATCAGCATTCCGATTAAAGCCATTGCAGAAACACTTAATAAAAAAGTATAATCTATTGGTGTTCCGATGTATAAATCGCCCGCAAAACCAATTGAGGAATTAATGGTTATGATTAATAATGAAGTTCCAACGGCTTGTTTCATTGGTAAATTGGCGAAAAAAAGCAGCGCGGGAATAATTAAAAATCCGCCACCAGCGCCAAGAAAACCAGTTACAATTCCGACCAAAAATCCAATAAAACTTAATTGCAAATAATTGGTTTCGACAGTTTTTACATCGGGCTGATTTTTCTTAATCATCGAAATCGCTGCTGTAATCATCAATACAGAAAAGATTATCATAATTAGAAAATCTTTGGATACCGAATAAGATGCAACACAGAATAAGGTTTTTGCAATTTGAGGAAAAATTACTTCACGAATAATTAGAATCGAAATGATAGAAGGAATAGCAAAATAAAGCGCTGATTTCAATTTCAGATTTCCCATTTTGTAATGGCTGTAACTTCCGAAAAGAGCGGTAAGTCCAACAATAAAAAGAGAATAAGAAGTTGCTTGATCCGGATTTACTTTAAACAAATAAACTAAAATTGGAATAGTTAAAATAGAACCGCCTCCGCCAATTAAGCCAAGTGAAATTCCGATTATGATAGCAGCAAAAAAGCCTAAATATTCCATTGCATTTATTTTAATGCAAAGTTGCTTCGGAAATTAGGATTCTACAGTAACATTTATCACAGAAGATTTTTTTTTAGCGACGAATTCTCGAATTTTCAGGAATTATTCTGTCACATTGAGCGAAGTCGAAATGCTTTGCGGGGCTTCGACTTCGTTCAGCCTGACAACAGGAAATATTTTTGCCACAGATTAAAAGGATTATTAGGATTTCTTTTTAATAAGAATAGAAAAATCCATCTAATATTTTTAATCTGTGGCAAAAAAAAACTATTTCAATAACTCAATCTGGTTTCGGTTGAGTTTGACTAGACCGCGTTGTTCCATTTTTTTGAGTAATCTAGAAACCACTTCGCGAGAAGTATTCAATTCGGTTGCGATTTCTTGATGCGAAAGATTTACTTCAGAACAGCCGCAAGCATCAGAATGTCTTTTTAAATAAAATTCTAAACGTTCGTCCATAGAACGGAAAGCAATATTATCGACTACTTCGAGAACTTCTTCAAAACGGCTTCTGTAGGTTTCAATGACAAATTCATACCAGCTTCTGTGTTCCATCATCCATTTGTCCATTGATTGCAACGGAATCATCATTACAGAAACATCTTCGACCACTTTTGCCATAATCTGACTTTTTTCGCTTTTAACTGTGCAAATCATCGAAATCGCACAAGCTTGACCTGGCTGTAAATAATACAATAAAAACTCGCCGCCATCTTCTCCTTCGCGATAAATTTTGATTTTGCCTTTTGTAATCAAAGCTGTATTTTTAATATACTGTCCCGTGCGCATTAAAATAGTTCCCGCTTCAAAATCCTGAAGAGTTCCATTTTTTTCTATGGTTTCGATAAGTTCGTTGGAGAAATTTGGAAAGATATTTTTTAATGAATTTTGCATGGACTTTAATTTTTTAGCCATGAATTACTCAAATTAATTTGTGGCAATTTGTGTAATTCGTGACAGAGTATTTTATCAAAAAGAAATCAAAAGCTGTGATTGATTGCAAAGATAATAGATTGAAATGGGATTAATTATCAGAAAACTAGATTTCATGTCAATTTTATGTAAATGAAAAAATCCTATTTTCTATCGATTTTGTGGACTGAATTTTTAAAAATAGTAACTAAATTTGTAATTCACTGATTATAATTGTTTCTCTAAAACGTTTTCTGAGAATAATAATCGAAATCGCATTTGGTACGTTTTTTATATATAGAAACGTCGTAATTTTACAAAAACACATTTTATTATGAATTTATCACAAGAAGATTGGGTTGCTCAGTTAAACGCTGACGAAAATGCAGTTATACTTGACGTAAGAACTGAAGACGAATTTAATGATGGCTACATTGAGAATGCTTTAAACATTGATATCAATAAAGGGCAGGGGTTCATTTACGAAATTGAAGAACTAGACAAAAATAAAAATTATTATGTATACTGTCGTTCTGGGGCAAGAAGTGCAAAAGCATGCCAGGTTATGAACGAATTGGGTATACAAAATGCTTACAATTTGCTTGGAGGAATCCTAGATTGGGAAGGCGAAACAGTACAACCATAAAAGAAGAAGAGGCATACAAAAGCCTCTTTTTTCTTTTGAAAATAGAATTACCAGACCATTAAATAACCAAACTATGAGTTTTATACCAGAAGAATATCAGATTAATACGCTGATCAACCAAGACACTTATCTTGTAAACGGAGAATTGAAACAATGGACAGGGCAAACCACACCTGTGTTTTCTACTATTTCTTCAACAGAGAAATATTCTCCAACCTTATTAGGATCTATTCCTTTTATGGCAGAAAAAGAAGCAGCAGAAGTTGTAGAAGCTGCGACCAATGCATACGATATGGGGCAAGGATTATGGCCAACAATGAAAGTTGCCGATCGTATTAAAAGCATGGAGAATTTTGTGAGACAAATGAAAGAAACTCGCGAAGAAGTAGTTAAGCTTTTGATGTGGGAAATTGGAAAAAATCTTGGCGATTCGCAAAAGGAGTTTGATAGAACTGTAGAATACATTCAGGATACTATTGATAGCTATAAGGAACTAAACGGACGCAGCTCGCATTTTGAAAAAGTGCAAGGTGTAAATGCTATGATTCGTCGTGGACCTCTTGGTGTTGTTTTGTGTCTTGGACCTTATAACTACCCATTAAACGAGACTTTTTCATTGTTAATTCCGGCTTTAATTATGGGAAATACAGTGATTTTTAAACCTGCTAAACATGGTGTTTTATGTATTTCGCCATTATTGGAAGCTTTTAGAAGCAGTTTTCCAAAAGGTGTAATTAATATCGTTTATGGAAGAGGTCGCGAAGTGGCGTCTCCAATCATGAAATCTGGAAAAATTGATGTTTTAGCATTAATTGGAAACAGTAAATCGGCGATTGCTTTACAAGATCAGCATCCGAACAAAAACAGATTGCGTTTGATTTTAGGTTTAGAGGCTAAAAATCCAGCGATTATTCTTCCAGATGCCGATTTAGATTTAGCAATTCAAGAATGCATTACAGGAAGTTTGTCTTTTAACGGTCAGCGTTGTACAGCATTAAAAGTTTTATATGTTCACGAATCGATTAGAGAAGAATTCAATAGACGTTTTGCTGAAAAAGTTGACGGTTTAGTTTTTGGAAATCCATGGGAAAAAGGAGTTTCACTAACACCGCTTCCAGAAACGGAAAAGCCAAGTTATATTCAAGGATTAATTGATGATGCAACTTCTAAAGGAGCAGAAATTATCAATGAAAAAGGAGGAAAACATACTGATAATTATATTTTTCCAGCCGTTTTATATCCAGTAAATAAAGAAATGCGTGTGTATCACGAAGAGCAGTTTGGACCAGTTGTTCCTGTTCTTTCATTCAAAGATATTAAAGAGCCGTTGAAAGATATGGCCGAATCAAACTACGGACAGCAAGTGAGTTTGTTTGGTAAAGACATTAAAACGATAGCACCGCTTATTGATGCTTTAGTAAATCTAGTTTGCAGGGTTAACCTCAACAGTTCTTGCCAAAGAGGACCAGATGCTTTCCCTTTTACAGGAAGAAAAGATTCTGCTGTAGGAACTTTAAGTATTCCAGATGCTTTACGTTCTTTCTCGATCCGTACGTTTGTTGCTTCAAAAGATATCGATTACAACAATCAGATTTTGCAGGAATTGCTTAATAGCAAAGAATCGAACTTTATTAATACTGATTACATTTTGTAGTATTCAAGAGTTATATATTAATTGTAGATACCGTCTGTTTCTTCTTGAAGCGGGCGGTTTTTTTCTTTTTAAGATACTAAGGTTCTAAGGTTTTTTTTGGTGACAAAGTAACAAAGGCTCAGAGTTGCAAAGTTGCTGGGTTGATAAGTTCTGTTTAACCATCAACTAAAAACCAAAAACCATCAACAATTAATAATTCACAATTAATAACTAAATTTGTAACATTCGTAGAAAAAAATCCACTAATACGATATCAAAAATTAATTTAAAATACCTAAGAGCTACTTATGGAAAAGAAAATATTGCAATTTGCAGTACTAGCATTTGTTCTTTTTACCCAAAATACCTTTGCGCAAGATCTTTACATGCCACGAAATATTAGAGAGGCTTATGCAAACGGAACACGTTCTAAAGATGGGAAACCAGGAAAAAACTATTGGCAGAATCGTGGAAAATACAATATGGAAATCTCGGTTGATCCAAAAACGAGATTAGTAAGCGGTACGGAAAGTATTATTTATGAAAATAATAGCCAAGATACGTTACGAAATTTAGCTATTCGTTTTGTAAATAACCTTCATAAGCCTTCTTCACCAAGAGGAAGTGAGGTAAGCGACGATTTTTTAAGCGACGGACTGACCATTACTTCATTAAAAATAGAAAATGAAATCTATAAAGAGGATGCCAGAAAATGGGGAACTGTTGGAAATGTGAAACTGAAAAAAGCAATTCTTCCACATTCAAAAATAACGTTAAACATTCAATGGAATTATCCTTTGTCTAAAGAAAGCGGTAGAGAAGGACAGATTGATGAAACGACTTTTTTTGTTGCTTACAGTTATCCTCGTGTTTCGGTTTATGATGATTATAATGGCTGGGACAGATTGCCGCATACAGATCGTCAAGAGTTTTATAATGATTTTAATGATTATGTTTTCTCTGTCAAAGCGCCTCGAAATTATGTAGTATATGCAACAGGAGATTTATTAAATCCAGATGAGGTTTTACAGCCAGAATTTGCTTCACGTTTAAAAAAATCATACACCACAGACGAAATCCTTCATATTGCGAGCGAACAAGAAATGAAAAGCGGCATCGTAACCAAACAATACGATTGGAATGTTTGGAAGTTTGAAGCTAAAAATATCTCGGACGTGACATTTGGTTTAAGCGATCACTATTTGTGGGATGCAAGCAGCGTTGTTGTAGACAAGAAAACAAACAGACGTGCAAGTGTTCAGGCAGCATATAATATTACGGGAACAGATTTCGTAAATTCGGTAAAAAACAATCAATATGCTTTAGATTGGTTTTCTAATAATTGGCCAGGAGTTCCGTATCCATTTTCTAAAATGACCGCTTTTCAGGGATTTGCAGATATGGAATATCCAATGATGTGTAACGATTCGCAAATGGGCGATCCTGTTTTTGCTCAATTGGTACAAGATCATGAAGTGGCGCATACTTATTTTCCCTTCTATATGGGAATCAATGAAACGCGCTATGCTTTTATGGACGAAGGCTGGGCGACGACTTTCGAATATTTAATCGGAATTGCAGAACACGGTAAAGAGGCTGCAGATAAGTTTTATAAAAATTTTAGAGTAAAAAACTATATAGCAGATCGATCTTCAGAACAGGATCAACCTATTATTTCAATGTCTACACAGGTTTCCGGAGCAGGTTATGGAAACAATTCGTATGGAAAAGCTTCTCTTTCTTATTTGGCGTTGAAAGATTTATTAGGTGATGATTTATTCAAAAAAGCACTTCACGCTTACATGGATACCTGGAATGGAAAACACCCAATTCCATGGGATTATTTCAACTCTTTTAATACGGCAACAGGAAAAAACTTGAATTGGTTTTTCAATAACTGGTTCTTTACCAATAATTATTTAGATATTGCAATAAAAGGAATTTCTCCAGATAAAAAAGTTATTACGGTAGAAAATATTGGAGGTTTTGCCATTCCTTTTGATGTAATTATTACCTATGCTGATCAATCAAAAGCAGTACTTCATCAAACACCAGCAGTTTGGGAAAAGAGCCCAAAAACAGTAAAAATTATTTTAAAAAGCACAAAGAAAATCGAACAGATCGAACTTGATGGAGGAATTTTTATGGATGCAACTCCAGAAAACAACATTTTGCATATTAAGTAATAATTTCAAAGAATAACAGCTTATAAGAGTCTCTTTTCTAATAAAAAAGAGACTTTTTTGTTTTTATTTTAAAAATAAGCACTACAAAAATGAGAAAAACCGTAAAGATGTTCTTGAAATAAATTATGTTTGTAAAATAAAAACCTACAAAATAATGAAAAGGACATTGCCCCTAATTGTTTTTTTGATTACTCTTCAGTGTTTTGGACAGACTAATCAAAAAGTTGCATTTCAAAAATGCAAATACGAGTTGGCTATTTCTTATTATGAAAAAGCTGATTTTGTAAAAGCTATCGATTTATTTTCTTTAGCCGCAAAAATTAAACCTGAAAATGAAATTGGCCAGCAAGCCATTAAAAAAGTAGATACGCTGCGAGAAGTTCTAAGAAAAGAAATTCTGGACAACGCTATCGGAACTTGGAAAAAATCAGGAAATCATCCAGTTTGGTCTAATGCTTCAGTAAATGCAAATGAGCAATCTGATTTTGATGAGATTGTCGAGATCACCCAAAATGAAATTGTTTTTTATTCTATGAACAAAAAAACAAAAGAAAAAAAACTTCTTAGAAAAGAAGACTTAATCTACAATGATAAAAGTGATGTAGTTTCATTATTTTCTGAAATAATGCTTTCAGATGGAACAATCTGGAATTGCAGCATTAGTAAAAAAGCTGATGTTTTACATGTAGTTAACGTGGGTATAAAAACAGAAAATGGAATTGAAAAAGTAAAGGCGGATAATGAAGAAAATTATTACGTAAAAATTTAGAAAAAGGGGAATCAGCTGATTCCCTTTTTTTTTGATTAAAAGATTAATGAATGCCTAATTTTTCTAATTCACCACAAATGCTTTATTTTTGAAAAACTAGAAATTATTTAAAATGGAAATCAAAGCAATCAAAGCATCAGATACTTGGCAGATTAGGCATGAAGTAATGTGGCCCGATCAGCCTTTTGAATTTGTTCAGCTTGAAGAAGATAATTTTGGACTGCATTATGGTGTTTTTGAAAATGAGAAACTGGTTTCTATCGTTTCTTGTTTTATTTCAAATGATGAAATGCAGTTTAGAAAATTAGCGACTTTAGATTCCTATCAAGGAAAAGGAATTGCATCTCATTTATTGAAACATATTTTTGCATTAGCACAAGAAAAAAAACTAAAAAAAGTGTGGTGTAATGCCCGAAAAGAAAAAAAAGAATTCTACGAAAAGTTCGATATGGTCGATACTGGGAATGTTTTTACCAAAGCTGGGCAAGAATATACCGTTATGGAGTTTTCGATGTAAGTTGTTTGTTATTAGTGTTTTGTGTGTGTTTTTGGTTTTTAAATGATTCGTTTTATTTTCTTTTTAATTGAAAACGTTTTCGTTTGATATTCAATGTTAAGACTTTCTTATTTTATTTTTTTTGTTCCAATCTTTTATTACTTTCGCACCGAAATGAGAAAGTTAATAGTATTTTTAGTATTCATGAATATGCTTCTGTTCGGCGGAGGCCAGTATTTGAATGCAAATACTTTTGGTATTTCTCATCACCACAATTTTGAAAAGAAACATCGAGTTAAATTCACTAATCAAGATCGTGGATCTTCGACTATTGAAGATGCTACAGATATTGATATCGAAGAGGATCTTCTTGGAAATGATGATGTTGATGGACTTACGAATAAATTTTTTGCTGCTTCTTACAGCTTAGTAGATGAATTGTATCTGGCTCTTTCAGATCAATCTGCAGCAAATGATTCCAATCGTTTTAAAATTTCTACGCCTGTCTTCGGGCATTCAAATCCTTTATACATTACACAACAAGTATTAAGAATTTGATTTTAAGTATACATCGGTTACCTGAGTTTTGATCTCTGCGTATCTTGCTGTTGTATATTTTTTCTACTTCCGCTTATATGACTTTTAAGGTCTGGACTACGGCTGACTGATGCATTTTAACATCCAAAAGGAATTTTTATTCCAAAAGCATTCATAAGCTTAATTTCCAAACTAAATCATGAAAAAAATCATTGTTATCTCAGGCTTAATTGCCTTGGTGTGCTTGACTAGTTGTACATCTAAAAAAGAAGAAAAAGAAGAAGTTGAAAAATTTACGGTTACCAATCCTGTTAAAATCGATACTTCATTCACAAAAGAATATGTTTCACAAATAAAATCTGTGCGAAATATCGAGTTACGCGCACAAGAAAAAGGTTTCCTGCAAAATATTTATGTTGACGAAGGACAGTTTGTAAAAAAAGGACAGCTGTTGTTTAAAATTATGCCAAACATGTATCAGTCTGAATTGCTTAAAGCACAGGCAGAACAAAAATCAGTAGAAATTGAATTACAAAATTCAAAATTATTAGCTGATAAAAATATCGTTTCTAAAAACGAATTAAGTGTGGCTCAGGCAAAATTACAGTCAGCAAAAGCTGAAGTTGCATTGGCAAAATTACATTTATCATTCACAGAAATCAGAGCTCCTTTTGATGGAACAATCGACCGTATTCCTTTAAAATTAGGAAGTTTAATCGATGAAGGCGAATTATTGACAAGTCTTTCAGACAACAGTCAGATGTTTGCTTATTTCAATGTTTCTGAACCAGAATATATTAGTTATGAAACGAATATTAAAGATCGTGCTGATAATAAAGTGAATCTAGTTTTGGCTAATGGAGACATTTTTAAAGAGAAAGGAAATGTTGAAGTTATAGAAAGTGAATTCAATAACGAAACTGGAAATATTGCTTTTAGAGCAAGATTCCCAAATTCTGGAAAATTACTTAGAAACGGAGAAACAGGACAAGTTCAAATGAACGTACCGCTTAAAAATGCAATTGTAATTCCGCAAAAAGCAACTTACGAAATTCAGGATAAAAAATATGTTTTCGTAGTAGGTAAAGACGATAAAGTAAGTTCAAGAGAAATTACTATTACTGGAGAAATTCCTGATTTATATGTAATAAAAAGTGGCATTTCTGAAAACGACAGAATATTACTTGAAGGGGTTCAGAAAGTAAAAGAAAAAGACAAAATTAAATACGATTACCAATCTCCAAAAGAGGTTATCAATCACTTGCGTTTAAAAGCAGAATAAATGAAGTGTTCAGTTATCAGTTTTAAGTATTCAGTAAAATACTGTACTTAAAATTTGCTGACTGGGTATTGATTTCCTTTTAATTTAATCATTTAAAAAATATACAAATGTTTAATAAATTTATTCAAAGACCTGTTCTGTCGATTGTAATATCGCTGATAATTGTCTTTTTAGGGGTTTTGTCGGTATTGAATTTACCAATTACACAATTCCCTACAATTTCACCTCCAATGGTGAATGTTACAGCAGATTATCCTGGATCTAATGGTGAATTGATGGTTAAGGCGGTTGTTATTCCTTTGGAAAGAGCCTTAAACGGTGTTCCAGGAATGAAATATATGGCTTCTGATGCCGGTAACGATGGTGAAGCTACAATTAAAGTGGTTTTTAATTTAGGAACAGATCCTAATCAAGCTGCGGTTAACGTTCAGAATCGTGTGGCTTCGGTTACTAATAAACTTCCACCTTTAGTAATTAGAGAGGGTATCAAAATTACACGAGAAGTACCGAGTATGTTGATGTACGTAAACCTTTATAGTACAGACAAAAATACTGACATGAAGTTCTTGTATAACTACGCTGATATCAACGTTCTTTCTGAGCTAAAAAGGGTAAACGGTATTGGTTCTGGAGATATCTTAGGAACACGTGAATATGCAATGCGTATTTGGTTGAAACCAGATCGTATGTTAGCGTATAAAATTTCTGCTGATGAAATAATGGAAGCATTATCTAGTCAGAGTTTGGAGGCTTCTCCAGGTAAAACAGGAGAAAGTTCTGGTAAACGTTCTCAAGCATTTGAATATGTATTGAAATATTCAGGGCGTTTTACAACAAAAGAACAATACGAGAATATTGTTGTAAAAGCAAATCAGAACGGAGAGCTTTTAAGATTGAAAGATGTTGCGAAAGTTGAGTTCGGAAGCTCGATGTACGATATCTATTCTAATTTGAATGGAAGACCATCTGCGGCTATTGTATTGAAGCAATCTTTTGGAAGTAACGCCAATCAGGTTATTGAAGAAGTAAAAGCTAAACTGGAAAAAATCAAACAAAGATTTCCAAAGGGAATGGATTATGAAATCTCGTATGACGTTTCTAAATTCCTTGATGCTTCTATCGAAAAAGTAATTCACACCTTAGTTGAAGCCTTTATTTTGGTAGGTTTAGTAGTATTCCTTTTCTTAGGAGACTGGCGTTCTACGGTTATTCCGGCAATTGCGGTTCCAGTTTCTTTGGTAGGAACATTTGTATTCATGACATTCTTCGATATTTCGCTGAACTTGATTACGTTATTTGCTTTGGTATTAGCGATTGGTGTCGTCGTCGATGATGCGATTGTGGTTATCGAGGCCGTTCACGCCAAGATGGAAGAGGAACATCTTTCTCCATTTAAAGCAACGAAAAAAGCGATGCATGAAATTGCAGGGGCAATTATTGCGATTACATTCTTGATGGCTGCGGTATTTATTCCTGTTGCGTTTATGTCAGGTCCAGTTGGAGTATTCTACAGACAATTTTCTGTAACTATGGCAACGGCAATTATTCTTTCGGGTATTGTGGCTTTGACTTTAACACCAGCGCTTTGTGCTATGATGTTGAAAAATAATCATGGACAGCCTAAAAAGAAAACACCTGCAAATAGATTTATTGATGGTTTTAACGAAAAGTTCAATTTAGCACAAGGGAAATATCAAAATCTATTAGGTAAAATTGTAAATAGAAGAGTGGTTACAGTTGTAGCGCTTCTTGTTTTCTGTGCTGGAACTTGGATTATCAGCAGTAATGTGCCTTCTGGATTTATTCCGAATGAGGATCAAGGGATGTTTTATGCTGTAATTCAGACACCTCCAGGTTCTTCTTTAGAAAGAACTAATAATATTGCAGAGAGAGTTCAAAAAATTGCAGAAGAAATTGATGGCGTAAAATCAGTTTCGTCATTGGCGGGTTACGAGATTCTTTCTGAAGGTACAGGAGCCAACTCTGGTACTTGTTTGGTGAATCTTAAAGACTGGAACGACAGAAAAGAATCTGTAGTTGAGATTATGCACGAGATGGAGGAAAAATGTAAAGATATTACAGGTGCGAATATCGAATTTTTTCAACCGCCTGCTGTGCCTGGATATGGTGCTGCTGGAGGATTTGAGCTTCGTTTATTAGATAAAACAGGTTCTGGAGATTATAAGAGAATGGAGCAAGTAAATAATGATTTTGTTGCTGAATTAAATAAACAGCCAGAATTATCTAACGTATTTAGTTTCTACAGCTCTAGTTTCCCTCAATATATGATGAAAGTAGACAACGATTTGGCACAACAAAAAGGAGTTTCAATCGAAAATGCGATGAACACGTTGTCAACTCTTGTGGGTAGTAACTATGAAATCAGTTTTATTAAATTCGGAATCAATTATAAAGTAATCGTTCAGGCTTCTCCAGAATATCGTGCGCAGCCAGATGATATCTTGAAATTGTACGTAAAAAATGATCGTGATGAAATGGTTCCTTACTCTGCTTTTATGAGATTAGAAAAAGTATACGGACTTTCAGAAATCACAAGACATAACATGTATACCTCAACGCAAATTAGTGGTTCGCCAGCTGCGGGATACAGTTCTGGTACAGCGATTAAAGTGATTCAGGAAATTGCAGCGAAAAAATTACCGAGAGGATACGATATTGACTGGGCAGGTATTTCTGCCGATGAGGTTGCACAAGGTAATCAAGCTATTTGGGTATTTTTAATCTGTTTAGGATTTGTGTACTTGGTTTTAGCAGCGCAATACGAAAGTTTCATTTTACCGTTGTCTGTAATTTTCTCATTGCCTGCAGGTATTTTTGGAGCATTCCTTTTATTGAAAATTGCAGGATTAGAAAACAATATTTATGCGCAAGTTGCCATGGTAATGCTTATCGGATTATTAGGTAAAAACGCCGTATTGATTGTAGAATTTGCGATACAAAGACACGCAGCAGGAAGATCTGTTTTAGAATCTGCAATGGAAGGAGCAAAAGCTAGGTTCCGTCCTATTTTGATGACTTCGTTTGCTTTTATCGCCGGATTAATTCCGCTTGTTTTTGCAAATGGTCCAGGTAAAATTGGTAACCGAACAATCGGAACTGCAGCAGCAGGAGGTATGCTTATAGGAACTATTTGTGGAGTATTCGTAATTCCAGGATTGTATTACATTTTTGCCAAAATTGCGGAGCGATACAAACTGGTAAAACATGAAGAAGAAAATCCATTAACAGAAGAAATTGACAACAATCATGTATAAAGTTAAATCATATCAATATAGTATTGCATTAGCTGTTTGTCTAACAGTTGCAGGGTGTAAAACCCCTGCGCCTGAGGCAGCAATAACGCCATCTGCACCAGTTCCAGAATCATTTGGAATGACTCAACCTCAGGATGCAAACAATAATGTAGCAACGTTAAACTGGAAAGATTACTTTAAAGATCAAAATCTAGTAGATTTAATAGACGTTGCTCTTAAAAATAATCAGGAACTAAATATTACTTTGCAGGAAATTGAAATTGCAAAGAATGATATTCGAGTTAGAAAAGGGCTTTTGTTGCCAACAGTTGGTGTTCGCGCAGGCGCAGGAGTAGAAAAAGTAGGTAGATATACAAGCCAAGGTGCTGGTGATGCTTCTACTGAAATTAAACCAGGTAAAGAAATGCCAGATCCGCTTGGCGATTTTACGATTTCTGCTTACGCTAATTGGGAAGTGGATATCTGGAAAAAATTGCGAAATTCAAAAAAAGCAGCTTTAAACAGATACTTAGCTACGGTTGAAGGTAAAAACTTTGTGATTACAAACCTCATCGCAGAAGTTGCTGATTCTTATTACGAATTAATGGCTTTAGACAATCAATTGGATATTGTAAAACAAACTATCAAATTGCAGACTAACGCTTTAGAAATTGTAAAAGTTCAAAAGCAAGCTGCAAGAGCAACTGAATTAGGAGTTAAGAAATTTGAAGCAGAAGTTTTGACTTCTCAAAGTCTAGAGTTTGATATTTTACAGCAGATCAAAGAAACAGAAAATAAAATCAACTTTTTGCTAGGAAGATATCCTCAGGAAATTAAGAGAACAAACAACAATAATTTCTTAAGCTTATTACCAGCTGTTGTAACGTCTGGAATTCCATCTCAATTATTACAGAATCGTCCAGATGTAAAACAAGCTGAATTAGAACTAGTGGCAGCAAAATTAGACGTAAAAGTAGCTCGCGCAGAGTTTTACCCATCATTGGATATTTCTGCTGCGGTTGGGGTAAATGCTTTTAAGCCATCTTATTTGTTTACAATGCCAGAATCGCTTCTATATTCATTGGCTGGAGATCTTGTGGCACCATTAATTAATAGAAATGCAATCAAAGCAGAATTTGCAAGTGCAAACGCAAGACAGCTTCAGGCATTATACAATTATGATCGTACGGTTTTAAACGCTTATTTAGAAGTTTCAAATCAATTGTCTAAGATTGATAATCTGCAAAAAGGTTACGATCTTAAATCGAAGCAAGTTGATGCGTTAAATACTTCTATTGATGTTTCTAACGATTTGTTTAAATCGGCAAGAGTAGACTATTTTGAAGTTTTAATGACACAAAGAGACGCTTTAGAAGCAAAATTAGAATTGGTAGATACTAAAAAAGAGCAATTGAATGCTGCTGTCCATGTTTACAGAGACTTGGGCGGCGGATGGAAATAAAATTTGCCTGTTAATTTGTAGTGAAAAAGCCTTTTGGGAGTAAAATCCTGAAAGGCTTTTTTTATATTAAAGAACTGTAAGCCCTTTTTCTTTATAAGGTTTTAAAATTTCGTCTTCTGGAGCAATATTCGTTACCAAAACATCAATGTCTTTGATAGGAGAAACAAAATAAGTTTCTGCGGTATCAATCTTTTCGCTGGAACTCAAAGCAATAATAAAATCAGAATTCTGAATCATATTTTTTTTGATCTGAGAATCATCATATAAGATTCCAGTAAGTCCGCGTTCGTGGTGAATACTGCAAATTCCTAAAATGCAGATATCGGCTCTAAAATTTCTAAAGAAATCAAGAGATTCCATTCCAGCTGTTGTAAATGACGTTTTGCACATTCTTCCTCCCGCAAAAATCAATTCGATATTGGGTAAATCTTCAACCAAAACCGCAACAGGAAAACTATTGGTAATCACAGTTATTTTTAAATCATGAGGAAAACTGGCAACCAAAGCCAAAGAAGTTGTTCCTCCGTCAATAAAAACGACCTGTCCGTCTTTTAGATACGGAAGGGCTTTTTGCGCAATAATTTTCTTGTTTTCAAGATCGTGCTTTTCTCTTTTTCTATAATGCAACGGAATTGGAGAAGGAGCCACCGCACCGCCGCGTACCGCTTTTAAAAGCCCTTGATCCGAAAGCTCTTTCAAATCACGTCTTATGGTATCTTCAGAAACACTCAGATATTCGCTTAATTCTATTGAAGTTACGCGATGTTCTTTTGATAAATATTCTAAAATAGTTTTCTGACGTTCTTCCTTTTTCATTTTTTTTGCGATTTTATATTGCAAAAATAAATAAAATATTGCAATAATTTGCAACTTAGTGCTGTTTTTGCATATTTTGGCAGCAAAATAAAATTACAATGGAAAAGAAAACAATTGCAATCGATATGGATGGCGTGCTTGCTGATGTAGAATCACAGCTGATAGACCATTACAATAAAGCGTATGGAACGAACTTAACAAAAGAAAGTATTCAGGGATTAAGTGAAGAAGAAGCTTTTAAAGAAAGAGATTTATTATTTAAAATTTTAAATAAGGATAATTTTTTCAGAACACTGCCAGTTATGACCGATGCAATAGAAAGCGTTCGTGAATTACAAAAGCATTTCGAAATATTTATTGTTTCTGCTGCAACAGAATTTCCTGTTTCGTTAGCAGAAAAAGTAGCTTGGTTGGGCGAACATTTTCCTTTTATAAAATGGGAAAATATCGTTTTATGCGGAAGCAAAAGAATCATCAAAACCGATTATCTTATTGATGATCATTGTAAAAACCTAGATTATTGCATCGGGAAACCGATTATGTTTACGGCATTTCATAACGTGAACCAAACGCATCATTTAAGAGTGAATAATTGGAAAGAGGCTGTTACCGTTTTAACCGAAACATTATAAGCTGAAAAGGTTATAATATTTATTTTTTTTGAAGAAAAAAGCCTTTCGGTATCTGAAAGGCTTTTTTAATTTCAATATTTAAACAAGTTCTACGCTTTAATTAGCGTTTGTTCTGGCATTGCTATTTTTACTCTAAATCCTTTATCGGGTGCAGTTTCAAGATCAAAAGTTCCATTAAAGGCTAAAATACGGTTTGCCATGTTTTGAAGACCATTTTTTACAATAGTGCTTTTTTCGCAGCCAACACCATTATCCATATAATTGATTAAGATTGATTTTTGATCGCTCTCAAATTTAATTACCACAAGATTTGCCTGACTGTGTTTTTTCATATTTACCATTAATTCCTGCAAAATACGGCTGATAGTAATTTTTTTCATTTCATCAATAGCTTCCCAGTTTATCTGCTCTAAATTGGTAACCATAATATTTCTTTCGGCTGTGTTATAAGCTGAAAGCATTTCTTTTATAGTTTTGGTGAAATTTATTCCAGTATCGATACTGTTGTTTTCTCTTGAAATTCCTCTTACACGTCCGTAAATGTCATCTAGTTTTTGAAGCAGATTTTCTTTTGTGTTTTCTGTACTTAAAGTTTGCGATTCGGCAAAAGCAATTACCTGAAACACATCGTTTGCCAATTCATCATGAATTTTTTTAGCAATTCTGGTTTCGGTATCATAAGAAGTTTTTAATTCTATAGACTTGTTTTTATTTTTATAATAGCGAATTAAAATTGCTATTAAAATAACCAAGAAAACAAAGACAATTACAAATACAATACGGATGTAACTTGCTCTTTGCAACGATAATTGATTTTCAGCTTTTTCTAAACGAAGCTTTTCGTTTTCGTCTTTTTCTTTTTTCGAATCGTATTTAATTTTAGCGAACTTATTTTTAAAGTTGTTTCTAACCTTAATAATACTATCGTTTAACGTAAAATATTTTTGCACATATTTGGTGTCTTGCGCGCTGTTGTTATTTGAAATTAAAATTTGAAGCGCTTCCAATCTTTCGTCAACACTATTTAGTTTAGTTGATATATTATATGCTTTTAAGGCATTTTCATCTGATTTTTGAAGGTCTTTTTTTGAATAATAATCAGCAAGGTGAAGATAGCTTTCGATGCTTCCATAAGTATCTTCATTTTCAATTCTTACCTGAAGTCCTTTTTTCATTAAATCAAATCCTTTTTCTTCATTTCCTTTCTTAAAATAGGCGTAACCTAAATTATCCATTATTAAGGACTTTTTATATCCTTGAGTTTTATGTTGTAATGATTTTATTTTTAGAAGAGATTCTAAAAGGGTGACTGCGTTATTATATTTTTTTTGTTGGATATAAACAGCTGCAATATTATTTAATGGATTTAGTTTATCGAGAGGATCTGCATAATCATCAGCTGACTTTTTATAATAAAATATGGCATCATTATAAAGAGAAAGTTCTTTATCGGCGATACCTAATATATTGTTTATAGCAGCTATATATGCTTTATTTTTTTCAACATATGGCAATGCTTCGGTTACGGTTTCTTTACTTCCATAATAGTCTCCATTAATTTGCTGAATAGAGGCCATTTGAATAAGTGTGTATGCAATGTTGGTACTGTCTTTTAAGGTTTCAAAAAAAGCTTTTGATTTATTAAATTCAAAAAAAGCAGTGTTTAAGTTTTGTTTTTGAAAATTTTCATCTGCTTTCGTTCGTAAGCGAGTAGCTTCTTTCTGTCTAGCTTTTTTATGGGGATTAGCTGTCTTTTTTTCATTACAGGAAAAAAGCAAAAGAAATAGGATTAAATAAAAAATCGGGGACCGTAACATATAAATTTACTTTCCCCGAAAATAGTAATTAATTGCGTATTAAAAATATATTTATTTAGTAGGTGGTTTTACAGGAGGTTTTGTATCTCCCATGTCATCACCAGGGCCCCCGTCAGCTTGTAACTTTTCGATTTTGATTTCTTTTTTCTTTGTTGTCTGAATCTCGCTTTCATCAGAAGTACAAGAAAAAACAGAAAATAATGACGTAAAAGCCATAAAAAGTAATAGTTTTAAGTATTATACGTTTTGTAAAAGTAGTTTTTTAAATATTAAACTTGTTAAAAAAATAATAGAAATTAGAATTTTTTTAAGTTTTGGAAACTGAAATAATTTTGGATTAATTAAAATAAAAAATTCGGGGATCGTAACATATAAATTTACTTTCCCCGAAAACAGTAATTGATTCCATACTAAAAATATATTTATGGAGTTGGTGGTTTTATTGGAGGAGTTTTTCCATCACCAGGACCACCGTCATCAGCTTTTAATTTATCGATTGGTTTTTCGATTTTTTTCGTTGGCTGAGTTTCGTACTCATCAGGAGTACAAGAAAATATGGTAAAAAGTATCGCAATAGCGAACAATAGTGTAAATTTTTTCATTTTGATTTAATTTAGAAATTAGACATAGGTGTGGCTGTCCGGAATGATCCAGAGTTTGTTTTGGCGACACCAAATTGTTTTAAGGGAAGTAGTTGTGTAGAACTGTAAGACGTAATTTATACTTCCCGAATAAATTCGGTCTTACGGTTTTTCACAAGGTTAATTAGAACTAGTTTTACATATTGTTTTAGTCTGCAGACAAAACTTGAACTAATTTCTGATGCAAAGGAAAGGCGCTTTGAGGCCTTTGTACATAAGGGATTCCCGGAATTCCTGCGTTTTCCCGAGATTCCTGAGAATTCCCGAAAAAACAAATAGATAAAGCTTGTTTTGGTTGTTAAATGTTATTGAAGCTGAAACTAATCTCTATTATAATAGATGCAAAAAGTCCGTCAGAAGTTGGTTTCAAATCATTAAAAAATGTAGAATTGAAACAAAAATTGAAATTGTGAGTAAAGATTGAATAGAAGAAGTAGAAACTAATGGCATATAAAAAATGATTTTGGTGAATACGAGACATGAAGAATCAAAAGAAGTTCCAGAAAAGGAAATCTTTAGATTTGATTTAAAGGTTTATTTTCTGTAAAAAGGTTCAGAAAACAAATCCTTACAAAATAATTAAGATTGAAAATGGAGCGTTTGTCCAGATATTTTGTGCCTTGTTAGATTTGGCAAAAAAATAAGATCAGATAGAAAAACATTTTGAAAAATAAAATGTTCAAAGCGGTAAAAAGAATAAATTTTTGAAGGGTAATTTTGGCTTTTAAAAAGTTGGTTTTTCGGCATATATTTACTGTTATTTATACTATAAAGATAAGAAAAAAAATCCGACAAACCTAATGTTTATCAATAAATTAGCTGTTTTTTTTTATCTTTTTTTTAGTCTCTAAATTATTGGTTTTAAAGACTATAAAACTTCCCTTTTTCGGTTTAGTAATTTGTAATAAATTATCTATATTTATAAAAGATTAAAAGAGATTATTTAGTTCTATTAACGATTCGTTTAAAAGTATTTTTTATGAAAAAGCTTCTCATTTTAGGAATTATTTTATGCACTTTTGGCTGTAAAAAATATGTAGTATCATTTGAACAGCCAACCAATATGAAATTGGACAATTTAAAACTGGAAGTATTTCTAGATAAAAAGAAAATTCAAGATCTTAATTTGAAAGCAACAAATGCATTGCCGACGTATGAAACATTAGCTTTGTCAACATCAGACGACGGAAAGCATCTATTTGAGGTTAAAACAAAAGATACAACCTTTAGCTTTGCTGTAAATTATCCTGAGGAAAGATATATTCTTGTTACAGCGCATTTAAAAGAGAATGGTAAGGTTCATGTTGGAATTTTAAAACAGCCGTATAAATTTAGGTTGCAGTAATAAGCTGTTTGTATTTCGAACAAAAAAGCCTTTCACAAGTTAATTGTAAAAGGCTTTGTTTATTTTAAGTGTTTAGTTTAAGATAAAAAATCTTTAAACCATAATCCTGAATTTTTAATGGTTCTTTTCTGTGTTTCGAAATCCACATGAATAAGTCCAAATCTGGCATTGTAACCTTCCGCCCATTCAAAGTTATCAGTCAGACTCCAGACAAAATAGCCATCTACATTTACGCCATCTTTTTTTGCCTTTAAAATCTGTTCTAAGTTATCTTGAATAAAGTGCGTTCTTTTTATATCATGAACTTTTCCATTTTTTACAATGTCTGGAAAAGCAGCACCATTTTCGGTTATAATAATCTTTTTAATGCCTTCATATTCATTAAACTTTTTAAGAACATGATACATGGCAGGCGGATAAACTTCCCAACCCATATCGGTTGCGATTACATTCCGCTTTTCGGCACTAACTAATTCTGCACCAATATAAGGCGTGAGCATAGACGATTTTACAACTTCTCTGGTGTAACATTGCAGACCTATAAAGTCAAAATCAAAAGCCAGATTATTCAGATCGTCAGGAGCAATATAGTTATTCAGTTTTTTTAGAACCGGAAGATCTTTCTGCGGATAACCCAAACCTAAAATCGGTTCGATAAAAGTTCTATTTAATAGCGTGTCGACACGTTTTGCGGCTTCAATATCTTTTGCGCTTTCTGTTGCAGGTTCAATATGCGTGCACGAAAAAGTCGTTCCGATATTGGCATTCAGAATGCGTTCACGAATTATTTTGGCACCAGCGGTAGTTGCAAGAGTTACATGATGCATGGCTTTTAAATAATTAGTGATGCCTTTTCGGCCTGGAGCATGAATACCTAAAAAGTAGCCTGCACCTGTAAAAACAGACGGTTCGTTGATTACCATCCAGTTTTTTACTCGATCACCAAAATGTTGCACACAAACTTCTACATAATCGGTAAACCAAGCAACCGATTCGCGGTTGGTCCAGCCTCCTTTAACTTCGAGAGCATGAGGCAAATCCCAATGATAAAGTGTAATCCAGGGTTCTATTCCAGATGCGAGCAACGAATCTATAATTTTGTTGTAGTAATCTATTCCTGCTTGATTTATAGGATGAATTCCTGTTGGCATAATTCTAGGCCAGCTGATTGAAAATCTAAAATTCGGAATATTTAATTCGTTTATTAGATTGATATCGTCCTGATAAGTATTGTAGAAATCGCAGGCAGTTAGGGCATGATGTCCGTTTTTTATTTTTCCTTTTTGAGAAGTAAAAACATCCCAAATAGAAGAACCTTTTCCGTCTGAATCATGAGCACCTTCAATTTGGAAAGCGGCGGTTGATACACCCCACAAGAAATTTTCACCAAATTGGTTTTTGTTCAAAAATGAGCTTTCAATTTTATTCATTCAATCTGTACTTTCCTTTATTTAAAATGGTTTATTAATGTAGGAAAGAAGATTGCATTGCTCTTAAGAAAAGCCATTCTTTGAATGATACTAGAAAATTTAGGTTGAATAATTTCATAACGATTAGTTTTATTTCAAATTACCGAAACTAATGTGAAATTATTGTAAAGTGATTATTATCAAATGATTAAATAAACAAAGAAAGAAAGAAGAAGGCTAATCTTCCCATCCGCAAATTGTAAGTCCGTATCCTTGAGCTTGTTTTAGCGATGTTTTTACCACTCCATGTTTACATGCGCTTAAGCCACGGCATTTTTCATTGTAATGATACTTTTTGGCACCTGTAGAGCCACAGATAAACACGTTGGTTTCTATTGTGCAAAATGAAGTTGCAAAAACAAAAATTAAAAATAAAATATATTTCATTAGCTGATTTTATTTGACAATTAGATTGTATTCATTTCCTCTGTTATCAAGCGCTTTTAATTTTCCTTGCGAAATCCATTCGGTTTTAATTTCTATTTCAGAAATGCTGTCTTTTAAGATTCCTGCGCCGTATTTTCCTTCTGTATTGATGTTGCCAAAAACCGAATCACCATTTATCTTTATTCCTTTTACATCATAATTATATTCATAATGTCCAGGATTTCCAGTTCTGTATTCGTATTTATAAGTGGTATTTACATGATAGGTTTTGGCTTCTTCAGGTGTAATGATTTTTCGGTCGTCAGCTTCAATGACAGTTTTGTAAAATGAATTTATCTGTGATGGAGGAGGAGCCGATGCTTTCCTGCAGGAATAAAACGTAAATAATAAAAGTAAGATGAGGTAGTTTTTTTGCATAGGCGTTTGGGGTATTGAGTTTGTATACAGTATGCGATAAATCTAATTAGAATTAAGATCTTTGTTATGAGTACTTATACGTGATTTTATTCGGTTTCATAAAGTGCCACTGTATCTAACAATTCTTTCTCAAATTGATAAATATCGTCTATCGATGAAATAGCAATTTTAGATTCGTTTTTATTATCATTAAAAAGGCTTATGTATTTTTTACTGCCATTTAGATGAAGCCTGCATAAAGGTTTACGATTGTTGTCGTCTAGTAAGATTCCAAAATAAGATTGTGTGTCACGATGGACAATGCGACTTGTTGGCAATTTTCGGCGTAAAATGGCTACGACTATACGATAAGCTTCAAGTTCTTCTTCGGTAGTATTAATTTTATTATCGTCTTCGATTATTGTCATTTCTTCATCTTGCTGTTTAATCGTTTCTTTGGTTAGAGCAGCATTTAATCGATCGTTGATTTTATCATTAATAAATTGACTAACTGATTTCTGAACCAAATCTTTAAATTCATCTACCACTTTTTCAGTCAATCTTCCAGTATATATTTTGCTTGCAAATAGCTTTGTAAAATCGTTTGAAGGACTTTCTAATTCGGCATTTATCAGCTTCTTTATTTCTTTAATATATTTTAACGAACTAGCATTACTAACAATATTGTTTACATCAAAATTGGCTTTGTGAAATTTTGCAATTTCATTGATTGTGTTTTCTTTTAAATTGCAGATATCGAACTCTAAAAATGGTTTTTCATCCATTTTATTCTGGTCGTCTAAATCGGTAAAAAACTGATAATTGATTCCGTTTGTTAAAAGAGCAAATCGGGTTTTAGTAACGTGGAAATAGCGAAACAACTGCGAATTATGAACCGTAAGCTTTTCTTTCCAGCTTTTGCATTCAACAATTATAATAGGTTCACCATTTTGAAAAATAGCATAATCTACTTTTTCTCCTTTTTTAAGTCCCAAATCTGCTGTAAATTCTGGAACCACTTCTAAAGGATTAAAAGCATCGTAACCCAAAATGTGTATAAATGGCAGTACAAAAGCATGTTTTGTAGATTCTTCTGTTTCAATTTTACTTTTTAGCTGATTAATTTTATCCGCTAATGATTTTAGTTGAATATTCATTTCCATTGGTTTGTAGTTTAAAATAATAATCCAAAAGTAAAACCGATTAAAATCAGTGTATTATGGAAATCCGTAATGAAGCAAAATTTTAAAAAGAAATTTTTTAGGGATGTATTTAAACGGAAAAAAGAGGACAATAAGGTTCCTCTTTAAACGCATAGGTTTTGTTTTTTATTCTTTTTCTAAAATGAAATCCTTTATGATTTTGTCCATGTTAGAAGGGAGATCGGCATTTTTAATTTCGAAATGTTTTATCTGCATTTCAGAAAGCCATTTAGTCCAATATGCTTTTATGACTTTTTCTTCAAATGGGTTATTTTTATTCGGATTTATTCCTAAAACTAAAACCTCCAGATTCGATAAATCTGCATTGATTTTAATGAAACCGAAATTTTCTTTATCGATTTTTTTTTGCCAATCGTTATTATTTAAACCATTCTGTTTAATCAGTTGAGGTGTTAAATAAGTAGATAAATTTGCGTCCTTAATTTGTGTTCCATCATAAAATATATATCCATCAGTCAAAATAACCACAATATTTCTGTAACCTTTATCCATACACTGATCTTGTATTTTACTGTCGAAAAAATTCCAAATGTCTGAACCAATATATTTATCGTCTTTGATTGCCGATTCATAAATTGCAGCAGTTTTTGAAGAATAAGTCTCATTTATGGAATTCAATAATTTTTTAGATGCATTGTCTTTGTCGACCGCAATTCGTAATTCTTTAGAAATAGAATTAATTTCAGAATTTTCTGGTTCAGGATTAAAGAATAATTGCATTTTGTCATCAATCTGCCTCATTCTTTTTGATTTTAAATGCTGTGTAAAAGCTTCAGAAACAGATTTGATATATCCTAAATCTCTTTGATAGATTTCCATAGTTGAATTTGGATTTTTTTTAAGACTTATTCGATCCGATAAATCGATTAGTATACTAATATTATAGTTTTCTGAAACGGAGCTTTTAACTGTTGTTTCTTTTTCTTCTTTCTTAGTATCTTCTTTGCAAGAAAAAAATAAGAGTAATACTAAGGATATTGAAATTGTGAGTAAAGTTTTTTTCATCTTAATTAATTTTAGAATATATCAAGTGTTGAAAATCAGGATCAACTAAATTTAATCTTCCAAGATGTTCTTCAGATAAATTTTCACAGTTTTCAAGTAATTCTACTTTTTCCTTATGAGGTAAAGCAATTTCAGTATTTATAGCTTGAAACCATCCTTCTTTATATTGATGGTGATAGTGTAAATACTCTTTTACAGGAAAAACAAAGCCATCAATTTTGGCTTGCAATTCTGATATTTTTCCGTTAATAGTAACGATCTGCTGTTTAAAGTCATTGATTTTGTTACTATAATCGGATTTAAGTTTTTCCAGATTAAGTAAATTTTCTTTTTTGCCTCTAATGAAAGCTCTTATTTTATCAATGTTTTCGAATTCCTTCATAACAAAATCAAATACAAGTCCCCAAATTATATACACCACAAAACCAGCAAAAATGATCATCCAGAATTCTGGTTCGCCAAGTGCTATGTTTAAGTTGTATGGAGAAGATTCGGTTGTTTTATTAAACTCGTATATTTTTTTCTCAATGATGTAAGCCAGAAGAGAATCGAATAAAAATGTAATAGCAAAAAGAGAAATGAGTCTAAAAATATTTTTGATTCCTTTTCCTTTTTGCACCATATGAATAACATAACCTAATCCCATAAAAACAAACGGAATTGTAACAACCAAAACTCCTTCGAGCCAGCTCGCTTTAAAAGCATTAGTAAACGCATCGGCATCAAAAATTGCTGCTGTTAAACTGTCATTAGAAAATTCTTTAAAAAAAGCAGAATAAGATGCTGAAATATAAAATACTAGAACATAAAGTGTAATTGGTAACAAAAGAATCAGACCAATATAAAATTGTGCTTTTAAACCTTTTCCTTCCTCGATCCCGTATTTGTCTGGATTGCGTTTTACCTCTATAATCTCGTTTTTAATTTGGTCGATATTATCATTGATATCTTGTTCTTTTTTCTCATAAATACCAATTGCAGTTTCAGATTTTTTAAGTTCGGTTCTATTTTTTTCCTGCTCTTCGCGATAAGGTTGTTTCAGTCTGTCTTGTTCCATTTTTTGTTTTCTGCATTGATCTTCAAAACTCATATATAAATTTTGCAGACAAGCCTTTAAAACAATTGGTTTTCCGGTTGCTTTGACAGAAGCGGCGAAACCGCTTTGATAATACGTAATTCTAATTTGTTCTACGTCTTCTTCGTTTTCTTCTACAACTTTAAAAGAAGAATCCTCTGTTTTTTTTAAACTAAATAATTGGGAAAGTGGTTTCATAACTTAAGTGTTTAGTTGACTAATAATTTCTTCTTTACTAATGTTTTTCTGAACACAATCAATAAGATAATCAGATAAATCATTAATATTTTCTTCTAAGAAGTCGAATTTTCGACAGTATTTTTTCAGCATATTCAATTCGTCATCTGTAATTTTTTCATCAGCCCAGATAATTCTGGTAAAATCGTACAGATATTCAATTTTGGTATTTAAAGCTTCGGGAACTATGAATTCTGTGTTCACTGGATTTTGAAAAAGCTTATCAAGTTCTTCTTTAGGAATTCCTCTTTCGTCTGCAAAGTGATACAGCATTTGAAGTTCTAATACATCAAATTGATCATCTGATAATGCCATTTGATATAATCTTAAAAAATGGCTTTTTAGTTCTAGTGTTATCATGGTTACTATTTTTATTTTAAAGATTCACATGCTTTTCCATCTCCGTCTGCATCTAGGTTTTTGTAACATTTTCTGTTGCTGTCATAAGTGGCTTGTGCTTGTGCTTGAGTTGAAAAATCTCCACACGTTTTTGTTGGACAATTTGAATTTGATCCCGATCCTGAGTTTGAATTTTCTACTGAATCTGATGATTCTGAACAGGAAATTATTGTAGTAAAAGCAATAAATAGTAAGGTCAATATTACGCAGCCATTGTTTTTATTAGAATAATATTTAGATCTATTATTGGTATAATGTCCTTGAACATAAGTTCCATCTTTTCTGTAATATCCTTTTCGATATCCCATAATTATAAATGTTTAATTGTATAAATTAAAAATGTAAAAAGTCCACTAAAGACAAATAAAACAAGGCAACCATTGTTTTGATATCTAACACCTGGTATTCCCGTTTTTGTAGAATAGCCACTTTTACTAAATGTGCCCATTTTAGTTCTAACAGTTGGAGAAATTCCAGATTTGCTAATATTTAAACCAAATCCTCCTCCAAGTTTTATTCTTTTTTGAAATCGAAAGCCCATGATTTTTAGGTTTAATTAATTAAATTTTGTTTGTTACTCAGAAACTTCTTTTGACAATAACCTTTAAATCATGTCGATCGAAGTCAGACACATTACTTTCTTTTTTTATAATGGTTTTTGGTACTCGAATTTTTATATTTTCCTCCTTTATGAGAACTACCTTTTCCTCCTTTGTAATGACCACTCTGAGCTTCAATGCTTCCTCCTAGAACTAAGAAGAATAAACTAAATAAAACGACTAATTTTTTCATGTTTTTACTTTTAAATTATTTAATAATCCAAAAGTAAACTCAATCAAAACCAGAATTTTACGGAAATCCATAATCTATAATTTTAAGAAATAAAAAAAGCCCCCGAAGGAGCTTTTAAAATGAGGTAAAAGGAATTTAAATAATCCCCATATCTTTTACGATCGAAACTAAATGAATCGTATTGTTGGCTTTAAAAAAGTCCTTAAGTTTAGACAGTCTTTTCTCCATAGCACTTTTGCTATTTGGTTTGACATTCGAGCTTTTAAAAATCTCAATAATTTCATCTTGAGAAGTTCCTGCAGATAAGTATTTTAAGATTTTAATATCGACATCATCAATTTCAAAATTGCTTTTTTCCTGCAATGCCATAGCAACTTCAGGAGAAATAAATTTTTGATCTGAAATCGAAATTAAATTAATAGCTTTTTTTAACTCGTCAATACTATTTAAACCTTTCAAAACAAAAGCATCAATATCTGCATTTTCAAAAAGAGATTTAATGCGGTAACTTTTATCTTCTACAGAATAAGCAATAATTTTAATATTAGGCTGCAACTCACGCACTTTTTGAATAAGTTCATCTCCATTAGAAATTTCAGACTTGCGATGGTCTGTTTTAAATGAAAGATCACTTATTAACAAATCGTAAGGCTCATTTTTCTGAATGGCAGCGCGAACTTTTAGAAACGCTTCATCACAAAATTTAGAATGCTGAAAATCTATAATATTTAAATCTTTTAAAACTTGTTGAATTCCTAAATTCATTGCATCAAGATCTTCGGCTATTATCACTTTTTTAAACATAGGCTTTTATTTAGGCATTGTTATTTTTACTTTAAAACCTTTATCAGGTTCAGTTTCAAAAGTAATAGTTCCTTTTATAGCCGAAATACGGTTTTCCATATTTTGTAAACCATTTTTTATAATTTTTGTTTTTTCGCAGCCTTTTCCGTTGTCTGAATAGTTTATAAAAATTGTATTTGCACTATTTTCGAACTTTACAACAACAACAGAAGCTTCACTATGCTTTTTCATGTTGACCATTAATTCTTGCAAGATTCGTTGAATTGTAATTTTTTTTAAATCTTCAATTAATTCCCAATTTACCTTTTCTATGCTATTAATAAGAACATTTGTTTTGTTGCTGTTATAAGTAGAAAGCATGTCTTTTAAATTATTAGAATAATTTATACCAGTATCAATATCATTATTTTCTCTTGAGATACCTCGAACTCTAGCATAAATTTGATCTAGTTTTTGAAGTAAGGTATCTTTGTTATGGTCAGCTATCAGGGATTGAGTTTGGGTAAATGTAATTGTATTAAAAACATCATTTGCTAATTCGTCATGAATGTCTTTGGCAATTCGTGTTTCGGTATCGTAAGCAGTTTTTATTTTTTCTATTCGATTTCTGTTTTCGTATCTTTTTCTCAAATATATTAGCAATAAAAAAAGACCCACTATACCAATTGTGAAAAATATTCTTTGGTATTGTGCTTTTTGAAGAGCTAATTCATTTTCTGCCTTTTCTAAACGGAGTTTCTGGTTTTCGTCTTTTTCTTTTTTAGAATCGTATTTAATTTTTGCAAATTTGTTTTTAAAGTTGTTTCTAATATTGATAATACTATCATTAATCGAAATATAATTTTGAGCGTATTGAGTTCCTGCATTATTAGAAATGGATAAAGAAAGTGCTTTTAAACGTTCGTCGACACTATTAGATTTTGTTGCCAGTTCATAGGCTTTTTGCGCATATTCGTTTGACTTTTGAATATTGGTTTTTGAATAAAACTCGGCAAGATGAAGATAACTTCCAATGCTTCCATATTCATCACTAATTTTTATTCTCAAGTTTAAACCTTCATTTAAAAAGTGAATTCCTTTTTCAGGCATTCCTTTTTTAAAATAAGCAAAGCCGAGATTATCCAGAGCCCTTCCTTTTATGTTTTCAGAAGTTTGGCTTTGAGATAGAATGGATTCTAAAATTTCAATTGCCTTATCATATTTTTTTTGCCGAATATGAATTACTGCAATATTGTTTAGGGGAGATAATTTTGAGATATCATCATCAGAATCCTTAATAGCTTCATTATAATAAAAAAGAGCATCATTATAAAGAGAAAGTTCTTTATCGGCAATTCCGAAAGAATTATTGATTGCGGCGCTGTAAATGTTTTTCTTTTTAATGTATTGGAGCGCCTCTGTTAATGTTTCCTTACTTCCATAATAATCTCCGTTTATTTGCTGAATAGAAGCCATTTGGATTAGATTGTAAACAATGTTGGCACTATCCTTCGCAGTTTCAAATGCTATTTTAGATTTATTGAAATTGTAAAAAGCAGTATTATAATTTTTATTTTGAAAGTTTAATTCTCCTTTATCTCTTAGAGATATAGCTTCTTTTATTATTTCTTTAGCATCTAAGTCTATTTTTGCTTTTTCTGTACAAGAAATTAGCGCTGCCAAAATAAGAAAATAAAAAAATGGGGATCGTAGCATAAGAGTTACTTTCCCCGAAAATAATAATTATTTATAAATTAAGATACTTAAATTAAGGATTTTTAATTGGTGGTTTTGGAACCACAATTTGGCCATCGTCTGGGCCATCAGCCTTTAATTGATTAATATCTTTTTTAATTTCAGTTTTGCCATCAGCTGTTTCGAATTCTTCAGCAGTGCAAGAAAATAATGTAAGTGAAAGTAGCGCGCACGCTCCCAATAAATATAAAGTTTTCATCGTGTTTAGGATTAAAAAATTAAACATGGGTATTGCTGCCTAGATCTTTTCCAGGTTGTTTTTTAAATGGCAATACCAAATTTTGCTTGGGAAGTGAAGTGCGTACGACAGTAAGATTTTCATCTATACTTCCCGGAATAGAATCCGCCTTACGGTTTTCCGCACTTTGTAATTGAACTAGTTTTGTACATTTGTTTTTGACCTGCAGATCAAAACATTAACTAATTTTGTTGAGGCAAAGTTATATGGGGTTTTGAGCTGTATTTATATGGATTTCCGGGATTTCCGATTTAGTTTTCGGCAATCCCTAAAATTCCTTTAAAATCCTTAAAATGACCAAAAAAAATAGAGCCTATGTATAACAATACTTTAGAAGATTTATATAAAAAAGCCGTTAAAGAGAAATACGAAGAAGCAAAAAACGGTGATGATTTTTTTTTCTTGAATGCTCCAACAAGAGGAAAACTGAATAAGTTATGTTGGGAAAAATTCACGAATAATAATATGCATTCAAATGATTTGAATGTTTTTAATTCTCTTCTTGGAATTTCCTTTGATATTAATTCACAGAAAAAATTTAAGAAAGAAACTAATCCTTTTCGACCAATTGAAAATTTTTTTAAAGGAGAAACAGATCCAGATAAAATCGAAGTTGTCGATATGGCTGCAATTTTAGTAGATTTTCAGCCAAGACCTTTTAATAAGTTTAGAAAACAAATTGATGATGAGGACTTGGAAATTTATAATGAGTTAAAGAATAATACCAAGCCTAATGTAGAAATAGATCTCGGTAATTTAATTGATGAGGTTGAAGAAGAATTTACAGATTCAGAAATAGATATTGATAATAAAGAACCTGATCAAATTCAAAGTGAAGAATTAGAATCAGTTCAAGGTGAAGAACTAAAAAAGACTCGAACTGCTATATCAACTTTTGTTAAAATGGATAATAAACCAAAATCTAATAAATTAAAATATTTAGCAATCGGAGCTGTTCTCTTCGGGTTAGGTTTAATCATTTATTTAACCTTGTCACAAAAAGATTGTATACAATGGTCTGGCGACCATTATGAAGAGGTAAGTTGTGATTTGAAAATACAAGGAATAGGAACATTTAATTCACCAGAACCTTATGATGAAAGAATTATAAATCTTCGAAGAATTAAGGTTTGTGATACATCTACCTTTTTTAAAAATGAGAAAGCGGTTGTTTGGTATGCCAAGGTGGGAGAAAAGGTTGAGTTTTTTAATACACATGGGAATCACCCTGAAAATGGAAAAGCTTTAAAACCTGTAACGAAGTATATTATTGATAAATATGTGAGAAAATAAAATTAAAATGCGATTTATGTAATATAATCCTAAAATCATGGAAATTTCTGTAAGATTATACATTTAATTTAGCAGTATTAAAATTAATAACAATAAAACAAGAAATCTACCATGAAAAATAAAGCAATTTTATTAGGACTATTAAGCATCGGTTTTTTTGCAACATCTTGCAGCAGTGATGACAATGAAGGAGAAACAATTGTTCCTTTACAAGGGAAATATAATCTAAGACAAACGGGATCAATTGTTGGCGGACAAGAAGTTTTAGTTGATGCAGCAGCTAATCAAGCTGGTTGTTCTACTGACTATTTAGATCTAAGATTGAGTAATGCAGCAGTTTACGGAGATTATAATGGAAGCAATTGTGCTTTAGTTGAAACTACGGGAACTTACGTAAGATCTCATAACGATTTAACGTTAACTATTAATGGTGTTACTACAACTAGTGATATCATGAATTTGACAAACAAAGAATTAAAATTAAAAGACAAAACAACTGGTTTTATTACAGTTTACAGTAGATAAGAAATTTGTTTTGAGATAATTTCAATGTGCTTTGAAATTGAAAAACGGAAACACTTTAAAGTAGTTTCCGTTTTTTTTATACATTTTTTTTAATTGAAATTTAATTCACCGGAATATAGATATCAAAGGAAGCGCCTTGATTTAGGACGCCCGAAGCAGTTATAATTCCGTTATGGTTTTCTACAATTTTTTTTACAATTGCCAGTCCAATTCCCGTTCCGTTGTAGCGGTCTCTTCCGTGCAGACGCTGGAACACTTCGAATATTTTTTTATCGTACTGAGATTCAAAACCAATTCCGTTATCTGAAACCTGAATATGACAGTATTTTTTAGTCGGAATCAATTTTTCGTTGTTGAATTCTTCTGCTAATGCGATTTCGCTTTTAATTTTAATTACAATCGGAATATTAGGATTAGAAAATTTTAGCGAATTACTAATTAAATTGTACAATAGTTGTTTGAACTGAAAAGGAATAATATCGACTTGAGAAGTTTTCTCTATCTCAATCACAGCATTTTTTTGCTCTAATTCTTCAGTTAAATCCTCTTTTACTTCTTTTATAATTTGACGAAGATCGGTTTTGACAAAAACTCGTTCTTGAATATTGGTTCTAGAATATGCTAGTAAATCATTAATTAAAGTTTGCATTCGCTGTGCGGCGTTCTGCATTCTTCTAAATTTATCTTTTCCGTTTTCAGATAAACTTTCCGATTCTTTATCCATAATCTGCGAGGCGAAAGTCTGTATTTTTCGAAGCGGTTCTTGTAAATCATGACTAGAAATATAAGCAAAGGACTGAAGTTCTTTGTTCATTTCTTCTAGTTCATTGTTTTTCTGTTCCAGTTCCAACGCATTCATTTTTAGTTTATCATCTACCTTTTTTCTTTCGGTCAGATCATGCGTTACCTTCGAGAAACCAATAATTTCATCTTGTTTATTATGAATTGCCGTAATTACGATATTTGCCCAAAATAGACTTCCATCTTTTCGAGTACGCCAGCCTTCATGAACCACTTTTCCGTTTTCTATTGCGAGCTGTAAAAGTTTTTCAGGAAGTTTACTTTTCTGATCTTCTTTAGTGTAAAAAATAGAAAAATATTTTCCGACAATTTCATCTGCTTTATAGCCCTTTATTTTTTCAGCTCCAGCATTCCAATTTTCAATAATTCCATGTGCACTAAGGTATAAAATGGCGTATTCCTGAACTTCTTCAACCATTAAGTGGTAACGTTCTTCGCTTTTTCTAAGCGATTCGTTCATCTGAATTAATTCTCTCGTTCTTGCTGTAACCTGTTGTTCAAGCTCATGAGTAAAAGCCTTTTCGGTATGAATATCGGTAAAAGCCCCAACCCATTTTATAATTTTATAGTCTGGACCCAAAACTGGTTCGCCAATTACGGTATGCCATCTGTATGTACCATCTTTTCTATGCATTCTGACATCACAACGATACATTTCTCCAGTAGAAAGTGCATGCTTCCAGACTTTTACATTTTCTTCAAAATCATCAGGATGAATCATTGCTTCCCAAGAACCTTCATGACCAGGTTCGATTCCGGTATATTCAAACCATTTTCCTGAGGTAAATAAAGAGTTGCCTTCCGCATCGGTTTCCCAGATTAACTGTGGAATACTTTCTGTGAGAGAACGGAATCTTTTTTCGCTTTCTTCTATTTTTTTTCTCGCTTCCACTTTTTCCGTAACATCAATCAGCGTCATTCTGATTCCAGAGATCGAATTATCGCTTTCGCGGAGTGGTGCAAATTCAAAATCGACATAAAATTGATCTTGGTGATTTTCATTTTTAATAAAAAGCAAAGATTCAGCTTCAGCATAAACTTCACCAGATTCATATACTTTTTTTAATAATTTGCCGTATTTCTGTTTTTTAAGTTCAGGAAAGATTTTTAAAAGATTTTTTCCTTCTACTTCTGTTTGCTGTTTTTTCCAGATATTTTCTAAAAGAACAAAATTGGCCATTTCTATGACAAAATCATTTCCTCTCAAAATGGCTTTCGGAACAGGAGACTGCATGATGAGGTTTCTCAATTTTTTCTCGCTCTCTTCAATTTTCTGCTGGTATCTTTTCTCGGCTGTAATATCTCTAATCGTTCCAATTAGTTTTTCAGGTTCGTTATTTTCATCATAAAACACCTTTCCTTTTCCTTCTATCCAATGAATCGACTGATCTTTCCAGATGACACGAACTTCATAGTTTAAAATACCAGTGTTTAAGGCATCTTTAAAACCTTTGTTTCTAACATTCATATCGTCTGGATGAAGATGTGCCAACAATTCTTCATGAGTTAAAGTAACTTCTTCGGTATATCCGCCAATAATTTCGAGATATCTTTGTGAATAAAATGGGGCTCTAGTTTTAACATTCAGCTCCCAAGTTCCTAATTCACTGGCTTCAACAACAATTTTAAGACGATCTTCGTTGAGTTCGATTTTTTTACGGGCTTCTACTTTTTCACTAACTTCTGTAACAGTGACAATGATTCCCGTAATTTCACCATTCTCTTCTCTTAAGGGATGATAAAGAAAATCAAAATACCAAATTCCTTGTTTTCCATGCCTGTTTAGTGGAATAGGCATTTCATTTCCGTGATAAGGAATTCCAGTTGTAAATACATCGTCTAAGAGGTTGCTCACTGCATCTTTTACTTCGGGTAACGAATCAAATAATGGTCTGCCTACAAATGCATGTCCTTCTCGATCCACAAGTTTAAGATAAGCTTCATTGGCCATTTCGACAATATATTCTGGTCCGCGAAGAATCGTGATTCCAACAGGAGCTTGACGAACTGTATCTCGGAAACGTTTATCACTTTCTTCGATTTTTTGTTTGGCTAAATATAAATCGGTAATTTCTACAGCGGTATTCATAACGGCATAAACCTTACCGTTTAAATCATACAAAGGTGTAAAGCTGTAATTGAAATAGAAGGGTTGCAATACATTATCTATCAAAATATCAACACGAGAGTTTCTAGAATGATAGGATTGCCCAGTTTCAAATACAGTAGCAACTTGTTCAAAAATAGATTGATTTTGTAATTCTGGCAGGATTTCTTTGTACGTTTTCCCTATTACATCCGAGCCTTTTCTCCAAATATTTATAATTGATTCGTTGGCGAGTTCAATGCGCATTTCTTTTCCAACATAAACTGCGATTGGAAAAGGAGCATTTTCTACCAATTGTCTTATTTTCTGCTCACTTTCTTCGACTTTAGAACGTGCCAAAACCTGAGCGGTAACTTCGGTCGCAATTGCAGCAACACCAGAAATTGTTCCGTCGGGTTCTCGTAAAGCTTCATAAACGAAGTTGATATAGGTGTTTTCGGTTTTTCCGTTGCGATGCAATTGAACAAATATTTCGTCGGTAGTAATTTTTTTTCCGTCGGTATAAATGTTCTGTAGAATTTCGCCAAGACCTTGTTTTTTAAGTTCTGGTAAAACTTTAAAGATAGGCTGATTGATAATGTTTTCTGCCTTAGTTTCCCAAAGCTGCATCATTTGTTCATTGGCCATTTCAACAATATGGTTTTCACCTCTAAAAATGCACATGGCTACAGGAGCCTGCATAATGTTGTTGACAAATCGAGCATTACTTTCCTGCAATGCATCGGCAACAATTTTCTTTTCTGTGGTTTCGATTACGGTTACTAAAATACCGCCAACCGAACCATCTTCTATTTTTATGGGACTGTATGAAAAATCGAAATAACAATCTTCTGTGTAACCATTACGATGAAGCGGAACTTTAAAATCAGGAAAACTAACGGCTTTTCCTTTCATAACATCGGCAAACATAGGACCAATCTGATCCCAGATTTCGCCAAATGTTTTTTGAGAACTTCCACCTAGAGCTTCTGGATGTTTTGTAGCACCCAAAATTGGACGAAAAGCATCATTGTACAATTGTGTATAATTGTTTCCCCACGCAATATACATTCCAAATGGATTGCTAAGCATCATAGCCGTCATAGTCTTGAGGCTTTGAGGCCATTTCTCAGGATCACCCAAAGGTGTTTTGCTCCAGTCTTCGGAACGAATTAATCTGCCCATTTCTCCTCCTTCGGACAGAAAATAATGTTCCTTTTTATTGCGGTTCATCCAAAGAAGATTTAGGGTTGGAGTATGAAATTTGCTCTTTCGGGCTGTTTGAAATTATTTTCAGATGCTATTTTTAATGCTTTTTCAATAACTGTTTTTAGTTTAGAAAATTCTCCAGGCTTCCGAATATAGTAAGTAGCTCCTTTTTGGTATAAGTTATTTACAATTTCGTTGTCTAGTGAGGTCGAAAAGATAATAATAGGAAGATTTTTCCAGTCTTTATTTTCTTTAATTTCCGTTAAACATTCTATACCGTTTTTACGAGGCATATTCAAATCAAGAAAAATGACATCGGGAAAATTTTCCAAGCCATTCTTTTCTAAATAATTCATCAATTGTACCCCATCATGCACTGTAAAAAGTTCAGCTTTGATTGTTGTTTCGCTGAGAGCTTCTCTAAAGAAATCGCAATCATCTTCATCATCATCTGCTAATAAAAGATTGTAATGCTTTGTAATCATTTTTTAGTCTCCTAAAATTAACTGTTGTTTTTTATCTTGATAAATTTAACATTTTTATATAAAACTTTCCTTATTTTAGGAATAATGTTTTTTAATCTATAAAGGAAAAAGAACAAAAACAGCTTTTTTTCCTTATAAAAAACAATTTTGTTTCAAGTTTAGCGTTTTTATAATTCACGAAGAATTTGTTTTTTTACTTTATTCTAATCTTTAGAATATCTTTTTTTGATGGGATTAAAATGTCTGAATCCCTTTTAAAATCTCACTTTTCAATTTTATTTTTTTTAATTTTTGTGTATACCTTATCCACAAAGTGTGAAATAATTATACACTATTTTTTGGTCTCTTTTTCTTAAATGCCTCTAGAACAGCTTAGAACTGTATTGGCACGACGCTTGCAAATTGTGTTAATGTCAAAATCTTTGATATATCTGTTTTTTAATTTTTCTCCCCATACGAGTTTCAAATTAATTACAAGAAGAAGATTTTAATAAAAGCCAAATTAAAAGAAATTAAAAAGGAGTATAAGCATGGAAAGCGAAACAATCATCTCAAAACAATTTTACTCGAACGGTAGTTCGGTAATAAGCGAAAAAGCATTAACTGGTTCTATTTTTGGAACTAAAGAAAAAACACAAAAAATACACGTAGAAAGACCAAAAAGTTCAATTGGATTAGCAGTTATCATTGCAACATTCTTTTTGATGATTGCAGGAGTCTGTTCAGTATTCTTGCTACAAGATGATTTTGAACAATTTCATTTCGAAAGAGTAGCCTCAACTTGGGGATTGCCATTTCTAATCATTACAACATTATTGTTCTTCTATCAAACAGGAGTTTTCTTGTACAGCTCTTATTTGTATTTAAAATATAAGCCAATCGAATCTGTATCGGATGAATTGTTGCCAACATGTACAATCATCGTTCCAGCTTACAATGAAGGAAAACTGGTTTGGGATACTTTGTTAAGTCTTGCAGATAGTGATTATCCAGCAGAAAAATTACAGCTTTTGGCTATTGATGATGGTAGTAAAGATGATACTTGGTACTGGATGCAAGAAGCTAAAGCAAAATTAGGAGATCGTGTAACGATTTTCCAACAGCCAAAAAACCAAGGAAAACGTCAAGCCTTGTACAGAGGATTCAAATTAGGAACTGGAGAAATTTTTGTAACGGTAGATAGTGATTCTATCGTGAAAAAAGATACTTTAAGAAACTTAGTTAGTCCGTTTGTAGTAAACGAAAAATGTGGTGCAGTTGCTGGAAACGTTCAAGTTTTAAACAACAAATCGGCTATTTTACCAAAAATGTTGAATGTAAGTTTTGTAATGAGTTTCGAATTTCAACGTTCTGCAGAAAGTCAATTGGGTTCTGTATTATGTACGCCAGGAGCTTTGGCAGCTTACAAAAGAGATGCAGTTTTTAACTGTCTTCCAGAATGGATCAACCAAACTTTTATGGGTGAACCGTCAGATATTGGAGAAGATCGTGCTTTGACAAATATGATTTTGAAACAAGGTTTTGAAGTTAGATTTCAAAGAAATGCAGTCGTATTGACAAATGTTCCTGAAGAATACAAAGGATTATACAAAATGTTCATTAGATGGGCGAGAAGTAATGTTCGTGAAAACTTAATGATGGCAAAATATGTTTTTACCGATTTTAGAAAAGAGTCAAAATTTGGTCCAAGAATGTTATTCTTAAACCAGTTCTTTAAAATCGCAATGACATACCCATTTATCTTATTTATGTTCTACTTTATTGCTGTACACCCAGTATTATTTTTAAGTTCTACATTTTTAGGAATCTTAATTTTCTCAAGTTTCTCTATGATCTTTTACGCAAAAAGATACAACTTGTCTGAGTCTTTCTGGGCTTATTCTTATAGTGTTTTCTACACTTTCAGTTTATTCTGGATTGCGCCTTACGCGATAGCGACAGCTAACAAAAAAGGATGGTTGACAAGAGGATTATAAAATTTGTACACTATTCATTCTATATAAAAAACTCCGTAAAGAAAAACCCGTTGCATTTGCAACGGGTTTTTTGATTTATAACAATTCATTCCGTAGGAATGTCTCGTCGGTAGAATTAAAGATGTATTAAATCGTTGTACATTCCATAGGAACGTTTGATTAATGCAATAGATAAATAGTGCGTATAAAACAAGTGTCCCTACAGGACACATTTAAATCGACATAATATTTTTTCTACTTACGAGTTATTCCTACGAAATATTACTATTTTCTATCGAATCAATAATCTGTTTTTTCATTGCAGTATGAATATAATCCAAAGCTTCGGCATACGAAATAGCATAACGTTTTTCAATGTTTTGAAATTGTTTTGGAAACTCACTTAAAATTTTATCGTAATAAATATCCAAATGACTTTCGGAAGGCATTTCGTACTTTAAACGAAGTTGAAATCTTCGTAATAAAGCACTGTCAATTATTTCATAATGATTGGTCGCACAAATTACTAAACTATCAGAAGGAAAATAATCTAAAAGCTGAATAATAGTATTGACCAAACGTCTCATTTCACCCACATCTTTATCGTCGCTGTCACGGCTTTTTCCTATCTGATCAAATTCATCTAGAAATAAAACTGCTCTTTCGCGAATCGCTTTGTCAAAGATGGCTTTTAAGTTTTTTGAAGTTTCACCAATTCTAGCATCAATGACAGTGCTGAGGTTGACAATGATGATTTTTTTGTTTAAAGTATTCGCAATCGCTTTTGCCGTTGTCGTTTTACCGCAGCCAGAACTTCCGTGCAGTAAAATTTTATTGTCAACTTTAAGATTGTATTTTTTTAATTCTTCAATATATTGATGCTCTTTGATAATTTGAAGTAAGGCTGCTTTATTTTCTTCACTAAAAAATAAATCGTCTAAAGCAATTTTTTCGTTATCAATTACGGTAAGATCATTCAGGTTCATCTGCATTTTATTTGCTGCAAAATTAAGTTTTATTCTGCAATGTTTTCATTCCATATTTCTTTTCCTAAAAATCGGTTTCCAAAAATCGAAGTGCCAATTCTCACGATATTAGAACCTTCAGCGATAGCAAGTTCCAAATCCTGAGACATTCCCATAGAAAGTTTTAAATCTTGTAAACCTTCTATTTTTTCAGCATAAATTTCATCTCGAATTATTTTTAAAAGTCTAAGTGACGGAATCATTTTTTCTTTTTCAACATCTAAAAGTCCGATGGTCATTAAACCTTTAATATTTAAGGTTTCGTAATTTTTTATTTTATTGATGAACGACAAAACGTCTTTTGGTGCCAAACCAAATTTACTTTCTTCGTAAGAAGTATTGACCTGAACAAAAACATCTAAATGTTCTATTTTGATTTTTAAGCTGTTTATGCAATTCATCAGCCAGACTTAATCGATCTAAAGATTGAATGCAAGTCACATATTTCAAAACATCTTTTACTTTATTGGTCTGAAGATGTCCTATAAAATGCCGTTCTACAGGAAGATTTTTCAACTCATAATCTTTATCTCGTAATTCCTGCATTTTGTTTTCGCCCATTAAAGTTTCTCCAGCTTGAATCGCAATTCTTATTTTTTCAGCTGGAACAGTTTTAGTCGCCAATAAAAGTTGTACGTCAGCAGGATTTCTTCCAGCAATTTTGCAAGCATCCTCGATGCGTTGGTGAACCTTTATTAAATTAAAAATAATCTCGTTTTTCATAAAGCAAAATTAAATCGAAACTGCAAAATTTTACTGGACCAGTAACTCTCAAAAAATGAAAAAACTGGATGATTTAACAGTTTCAAAACCAATATAAATTTGCAAAGTAAAAACCTCAGAACCTTAGTTCCTTAGAAACTTAGAACCTTAAAAAAGAAGAAAATGAAAATAGCAGTTTGGGATACATATGTAACCCGTAAAGATGGAAAAATTATGCACTTTGATATTTTGGTAGATGAAAATGTTAATGATGCGCAACAAGTATATGAATATGGTAAAATTTACCTAAAAAGTGTAGATCAGGAAGGACAAGCTTTATCTTCTAAAGAATGCCGTTTCTGCCACATTGATAAAGCTCCGATTGAAGTTGAAAATCAGGTTCGGGCAAATGGTTTTTCTATTATTGAAATGGAAAATTGTAATTAATTTAGTTTAAACACATAGAAACATAGTTTATCTTTCTCTGAAAAAGGGTTTAAAAAAAATGACAAATCATTTAACACATAGCATAAACTATGTGCATTAATGTGAGTGAAACGTCTTTTTTGACGACTTCAAAATCTATGTTTCTATGTGTTAAAATAAAACTACAAAAGTTTAGCAAGCGCTTTAATTCCTTCTTCGATTTGTTTTTCAGAAAGTGAAGCATAACCCAAACGGAAACCTTTAATCGTTTCATTAAAACTAAAACGATCTGGACTCATAATCTGAATGCCTTGCGATTTTAGCTTTTCAAAAACATCCAGCACATTTATTTCAGACTTTGGAACAATCCAAAACGCAAGTCCGCCTTCGGGTTTTGTAAATTTTATTTTGTCTTTAAGATGCTGGTTTAAAATGCTTTCAAAGAAATCTCGTTTACTTTTATAAACCAAATTGGCTTTTTTAAGATGACGTTTTATTTTACCTTCATTGATGAGGTTCAAAATAGCTTCTTCCATAATATTATCACCCTGAACATCAATAATCTTTCTATGATTTGCGATTTTTAAGATATTCTGCTCAGAACTTACCAAATATCCGATACGTAAGGCAGGCGCAACAACTTTGCTGAAACTGCCAATATAAACATAGTTTTTTAAAGCCGAATAGCTGGAAACAGGGAGAATCGGACGCTGCCCAAAATGAAATTCATTATCATAATCGTCTTCTATAATGGTGAAATTATATTCATTAGAAAGTGCAATTAGTTTTAATCTCTTTTTTAAAGACAAAGTTACCGTAGTCGGAAATTGATGATGAGGTGTAACATAAATCGCTTTTATATTTTTATGTTTTTGAAGATATTTTTCTACTTGTTCTATATTTAATCCGTCTGGTTCAACATCGACAGCAAGTAATTTTGCACCAGCATTTTCGAAAGTTTCCCAAGCAGGTTTGTAACCAGGATTTTCAACCAAAACTAAATCTCCCGATTTGAGAATACAATGCGAAGCCAGATACATTGCCATTTGGCTTCCGCGAGTGATACAGATTTGATTGGAAGAAATACTCATGCCGCGTTTAAAATTGAGCATTTGGGCAATCGACTTTCTAAATTCCGGATTTCCCAATTCGCTGCTGTAACCCATAATCTGCCAGCGCGATTTTCGGCTGAACAATTCGCGATAAGCCCTTGCTAAATCATTCATTGGTGCCAATCGGCTGTCGGGAAGTCCGTCATCAAAAACGAGGAATTTTTTAGTTTCTTCATTCGCAATTTCCTTCTCTTTTTTATTCGCTGATGAATAATTGATCTGAGGAAGAGCATCTGTTACAAAAGTACCTTTTCGGTCCATTGTTGCCAGCCATCCTTCAGCAGTTAAAACATCCAAAGCCTCTACAACGGTGTTGCGATTTACTTTTAATAATTGTGCCAATTGCCTGCTTCCTGGTAGCGCATTTCCGCTTACTAATTTTCCTGTTTTTACCGCATCAATTACCGCATCGGCAATTTGCAGATATATTGCTTTGTCTGATTTTTTGTCAAGCTCAATTTCTAATGGCCAAGGGCGAAGCATCTGGACTGTTTTTCGTTTGTAAATAAAAGTAATTTGCTAGTCCAAAAATACAATAATTATAAAATGAAAAATACATTAAAAGTACATTTTTTGAAAAGTTTGAAACTCAAATTCAATACTTTAAAATGTTTTATTACTTTTAAAATAAAAAATAAAGGATGAAAAAGGTGCTTTTCGGTTTTCTAATTCTTACTTCGCTGCATTCTTATGCACAAAATAATCCCATTTTTAAAGGATGGTATGCAGATCCAGAAGGAATTATTTTTGATAAAACGTATTGGGTTTATCCAACTTATTCGGCACCTTTTGACGATCAGGTTTTCTTTGATGCCTTTTCTTCGCCAGATTTAGTAAATTGGACAAAACATCCGAGAATTTTAGACACAACGGCTGTAAAATGGGCAAAACGAGCTATGTGGGCACCGTCTATCATTAAAAATAAAAATAAGTATTTCCTGTTTTTTGGAGCAAATGATATTCATGAAGGAGAAACTGGCGGAATTGGAGTGGCGGTGGCTTCAAAACCTGAAGGGCCTTACAAAGATTATTTAGGAAAACCTCTCGTTGATAAAATTATTAATGGCGCTCAGCCAATTGATCAGTTTGTTTTTAAAGACAAAGATGGTCAGCATTATTTAATTTACGGCGGTTGGAGACATTGCAATATTGCCAAATTGAAATCGGATTTTACTGGATTTATACCGTTTGAAGACAAAACGATTTTCAAAGAAATGACACCAGACAATTATACAGAAGGTCCTTTTATGTTCATCAAAAACAACAAATATTATTTTATGTGGTCTGAAGGCGATTGGGGCGGACCAGATTATTGCGTGGCATACGGAATTGCAGATTCGCCAATGGGACCATTTAAAAGAATTGGAAAAGTTTTAGAATCTGATCCGAAAATTGCGCGTGCCGCTGGACATCATTCTATTATAAAAGTGTCGAACAAAGAGCAATATTATATTGTGTATCACAGAAGACCTTTGACAGAAACGGTAATGCATTCGAGAGAAACTTGCATAGAAGAAATGTTTTTTGACGAAAATGGTTTAATCAAACCGGTTGTGCTGACCAATGAAGGTGTAAAAGCAAATCCTTTAAAATAAGCTTGTTATAAATAAATCAAATAAATCAATATAACTAAACCAATCAAACTAAATGAAACAAAAATTAATCCTTTTATTTTTTATTTTTTCTACAATAACATTTGCCCAGCATTTAACCTACGGAACAGGAGGAACTGTTTACGATTCTGAAGGCAAAAAAGTAATTTCGACAAATGTTCGAATATTAATGCGGGATAATCCGGAAGCCCTGAAATTGTATAATACTGGAAGGACTAAGAAAACTTTCGGAAATGCCTTTTTTTATGGAGGATTGGCAATGATTGGTGCGAATGTTATAACAGCCATGAATACTACAGATATTAATTCTACGGGCTCTGCGACTAATCCACAAGTTTCTTCAGATCGTTCTAATATGACTTTTGCTGTTATTGGCGGTATTTTGGTTGCGGTCTCAATTCCGATAAAAATTGGGTATCCAAGAAAAATTCGAGAAGCACTTGGAAAATACAACAATAAACTTCCGGAGAGTTTAGTGGAGCAGAATACTATTCAAACAGCAATTATTGCTTCAAATAATCAATTAGGAATTCGAATACTGTTTTAAATCTTTTTACTGAATTTTAATAATTAAAAATCTGCTGCGGATGATTCTTCAGCAGATTTTTTTATTTCTTTATTTCGAAAAGGAGCTAAAGAATTTAGATCTTAGATTTAAAGAAATTGGCTACGTCATTTTTTTTAAATTTAATGAAAATACAATTTTAACTTCATATCGGTTTGAATTTAATATTTTGTAAAATCCATTTTATTTTGATTGAAGAATTCATTTAAGTTGAAAAAAAGTTTCTGTTTTGTATTTTACATTATATAATTTTTAATGTTTTGCTGTTTTTTAAATTAAGAATTATGATAAGTATATAATTCTGTCGTCAAGAACAAATTAGGATTATTAGGTAAATTTATTATGTTTGTTGCGAATTATTCAATTTTATAAACCAGCCTTCATTTGTCGAATCTTACCTTAAATCAGGATCAAATTTTAATTGATCGTCTTCGTGACGGCGACGAATCGGCATTGACAGAATTGTATAATAAATTTTGGCAGGCACTTTTTATGTCGGCTTATAATGTCATTAAAGACAAGGAATTATGTGAAGATATTATTCAAGATATTTTCATGAATATTTGGCATAATCGTGAAAAAATTGAAATTCATATTTCATTAAAAGGCTATATGTATGCCTGCGCCAGATATCAGGTTTTTAATCATTTAAGAAAAAATAAAGACAAAATTCACGTCGAACTTTTTGATGATCTAGAAAAGCGCTTTTTATCTTCTACGCCAGAAACACAATTAATGCACGACGAATTGGTGCAGCAATTGAATTTAATTATCGAATCTCTTCCAGAAAAATGCCAGGCCGTTTATAAACTGAGCCGCGAAGAACAGCTGACTCATAAAGAAATTGCAGAACGACTTAATATTTCTACAAAAACAGTCGAAAATCATATTACAAAAGCCTTACATACTATTCGATCTTCTATGGGAGAAAGCATTAGTATGGCGATGATTTTGTGGGTTTCAAAAAATATCTTTTAGCGAAAATAAATGGTGTGGTTGGATTGAATGGTGTGTGTGTTTTCCTCTTTTTTAGTCGTTTTTCAAAAAAAATCAAAAAAAATACAATTTGGACTAGGGGGTAGGTGTCTTTTTGGATACTTACTTCATATACTCCCCGAATAATACAAAATAAAATGAAAAAAGAGGATTTTTTAGTTTTACTAAATAGATATCTTTCCGGTGATACCAATCTCGAGGAGAATAACAAATTATTGAATTTTTACGAAAGTTTTCAAACCAATGAAGACTGGAATGATGCGCTTGGTTCTAAAGAAGAAATGGAACATAAAATGCGAACGCGTCTTCAAAGTGCGATTCAATCTGAAGAAAAAGAAGTTATTCGCTTGAAACCTTTTTATGCCACAAACAGATTCAAACTGATTGCGATGGCAGCATCTCTATTATTGCTGATTTCGATTTCTTTAATAATCAATAAAACAAATCCGCTTAAGATTGAAACTCCGCAGGTTGCCCACAAAGAAATTCTAATTGGAAGCGACAAAGCAACTTTGACTTTAGAAGACGGTTCTGTTATCGCTTTAGAAAAAGGAAAATCGTATACAAAAGGAAATGCGTCTAGTAATGGCGAAAAATTAGTATACAATTCAAAAGGTGGAACTGTTACCATTGCTAATAATTTATTAACGATTCCGAGAGGCGGACAATTTTTTGTTCAATTGGCAGACAGCACCAAAGTTTGGCTGAACTCAGATTCTCAACTTAAATATCCAGTCGCTTTTGTTGACGGCGAAACGCGTCAAGTAGAATTGGTTTATGGAGAAGCTTATTTTGAAGTTTCGCCAAGCACTAAACATAAAGGTTCAAGATTTAAAGTCAAAACCGAAAACCAAAATGTTGAAGTTATTGGAACTCAATTTAACATTAAAGCGTATCGCGACGAATCGACTATTTACACCACTTTGGTAGAAGGAGTTGTTGCGGTAAGTAATGCAAGTAAAAGAAAAACTTTGGTTCCGAATGAGCAATCTAGAATTTCGGAATATAACGGAAATATTACCGTTTCTGAAGTCGATGTTTACAACGAAATTTCTTGGAGAAAAGGCTTGTTCGTATTTAAAGGAATGCCTCTAAAAGAAATTGCAAGAGTATTGTCAAGATGGTACGATGTAGATATTGTGTTTGCTGATCCAGCTCTTGGAAATGTTAAGTTTAATGGCGTTTTAAACAAAAATCAAAAATTAGAAGACATATTAACGACCATCAAGAATATTAATTTTATTAATGCCTATGAGAAAAAAGACGATAAGATTATTATCAAATAAAAAGAAAAGGGATTAAAGTTTAGACCTCTCACCGTACTGCACTTTATCCCTTTCTATGTATTAATCCATTAATCCATTAATCAGTTTTAACAACCAACCAACCAATTAACATGTAAATTTATGAAATTTAAATTAACCAGCGCCTATTTCTATTTTAGAGAGCGGCTAATTATTAACATTATGAGAACTTTTATCTTCTTGTTTTGTACTACAATTTTTGGTTTTTCTCCCGTAAATCTATTTTCACAAAACTCAAAAGTTGTAATTACGGCTGATAAAACAGTAAGTGTTGACGAAGTTTTTGATATCATTAAAAAACAAACCAACTATACTTTTATTTATCAGGAAGATTTATTTAAAAAATTACCTAAAGTACATTTAAAAAAAGGAAAAATTAAAGTGAATGAATTATTAGAAGCCAGTTTTTCTAATAAAGATTTTGACTTTAGTTTTTCTAACGGAAATACGATTGTTGTAAAAGAAAGAGCCGCAGAGAAAGTTGTGGTTCAGCAATCTAAAATAATTGAAATTAAAGGAACTGTTACCAATGAAGCCAAAGAACCGCTTCCCGGAGTAAACATAAAAGTGAGAAGTTCCAATGCTGCCGTACAAACCGATTTTGACGGAAAATATACCATTAGTGCTCCAGAAGATGGACAAATACTATTTACATATATTGGGCATAAAGCGCAAATTGTAGAGGTAAACAAAAGAAAAGTAATCAATGTTACCTTAGTGCAAGAAACAAAACAACTGGAAGGAGTTGTAGTAAATACAGGGGTTACCGTTCGTAAGAAAGAATTAATTACGGGTGCGGTTACTGTTTTTAGAGGTGAGGAACTAAGACAGGTTTCGACACAAAATGCTGTTCAGGCTTTAAAATCTTTAGACCCATCTTTTATTGTGGTGAATAACAATTTAGTAGGTTCAAATCCAAATATTCTGCCTACAATTGAGGTAAGAGGACAGACGAGTTTAACAGCCAATCAGGTTGATAGTCAGTTTAGAGATGATCCGAATCAGCCACTTTTTATTTTAGATGGATTTCCAACTACTTTACAGCAAGTTGTCGATTTAGATATTAATAGAATTGCAAGTATTACTTTATTGAAAGATGCGGCATCAACTGCATTGTACGGATCTCGCTCTGCAAATGGGGTTGTGGTTATCGAAACTACCAAGCCATTGCCAGGACAACTTCAAGTTTCTTACGTATATAATTCTTCTTACGAATTGGCAGATTTAAGTGTTTATCATTTAATGAATGCAGAACAAAAGTTAGAATTCGAAAGACTTTCTGGAGCATTTATTGTTAAAGATGGTACTACCGAAACTACACCGCTAACTTGGGACAAGGAATACAACAGACGTTTGGCTGCTGTACGCAGCGGCGTAAATACGTATTGGTTAAACGAACCTATTCAGATGGGAATTACATCTGGACACAGTTTAAATTTTGGTGGAGGTTCTGAGGAATTTCGTTTTAATATTGCCGGAAATTATAAAACTTTAACCGGAACCATGAAAGGTTCTGAACACAATACTTGGGGATACAATACCACTTTGACTTACAGAAAAAATAAATTAAACATTAGCAATCAATTTTTTGTTTCTGGAGGAAATAACCAAGAATCGCCATACGGTTCATTTGAAACTTGGGCAAAGGTAAGTCCGTATTATCCAAAAGTGAATGAAAACGGAGTGATAACTCGTTATTTAGATGGTTCTTCATTGCCTTTGACTAGTTTGCAAACCATTGTAAATCATCCAGCCAATCCGCTTTACAATGTCTTTTTGGGAAGTTATGATAAAGGAAACGATTTTAATTTTACGAATAACTTTGCAATCAATTATGATGTAAGTCCGCATATCAAAACAACTGGAGCAATCTCTGTTTCAAGATTAAATAGTAATAATACGGTTTTCGTTTCTCCAGACGATACTCGTTTTATCAGTAATATTGCTACAGAAAAAGGAACATACAGCAGATATGAAGCTATTACAGACAAATGGAATGCTAACCTTGGTGCAACCTATTCGAATGTTTTTAAAAACGTTCACTCTTTTAACTACACGATTAGAGCTTCGGCTTTAGAAACAAAAAATAATTCGTATAAATCCTTTTTGAGAGGTTTTCCTATTGGAGTTGCCGGAAATCCAGCATTTGCTTTTGGCTATGAACCAAACGGAAAACCAGCAATATATACAGAGCTTACTAGAAGTGTAGATTTAACCAATCAGATTAACTACGCTTACGATCGAAGATTTCTATTCGATTTTACACAGACTATTTCGGGCGCTACCAATTTTGGAACAAACAAAAAATATTCGCCTTATTGGGGAATTGGTTTTGGATGGAACTTAAACAATGAGTTTAAAATGAATGAAGACATTGTCAACATTTTTAAAGTGCGTGCCAATATCGGTCAGACAGGAAATCAGAACTTAGTAGGATTTGCTTCTTATGACATTTATTCTTACGATCCGAATACCAACGTTTTTGGTGCTGGACTTGCCGTTTCGCAAATTGCAAATCCAAATTTAGAAGCGCAAAAAACCAGAGATTTATCTTTAGGATTAGATCTTGCAATGTTTAGAAATAGATTTACAATGACTCTTGGAGCTTACAGACGTAAAACTTCTCCTCAGATTGTAGGTATTGATCTTGCTGCTTCTACTGGAATTAATAGTTATCCTTTAAATGTGGGTTACTTGACTACTGAAGGGTTAGAGTTAAAAATGAACTATAATTTCATTTACGATTTAAGCAGAAATTTTGTTTGGGGAATCGGATTGATGGGCGCAACTGGCGATAATGAATTAGGTGGTTTTGGTAATGCTTTGGCTTCATTAAATGAGACCGCAAAAAAGGGTACGGGCTTAACCAGATATTATGATGGAGCAAGCAGTAATGATTTATGGGCTGTACCATCCTTAGGAATCGATCCTGCAACAGGTAGAGAAGTTTTCTTAAAGAAAAACGGGCAATCGACTTTTATTCTAGATAAAAAAGACGAAGTAGTAATGGGGAATTCTAGAGAAACTGCAACAGGAGTAGTTTCTACAAACTTAAACTACAAAGGTTTTAGTTTTGGATTGTTTGTGCGTTACAGTTTTGGTGCAGATAGATTTAACTCTGCCTTGTACAACAAAGTAGAAAATATTACGCGATCAAGCATTTTTGATAATCAAGATGTAAGAGCTTTTACAGACCGATGGACAACTCCTGGACAAATGGCGCAATTTAAGGCAATCGGATTAACCAATAATACACCAATTTCTTCACGCTTTATTCAGAAAGACGATTATATCTCGGGAGAATCTATTCGTTTAGGTTATAGAATAACTGACCGAGCATGGCTAAAAAGAAACGGATTGACAGCTTTAGGATTTAATGCTTTGGCAAACGAGTTTTTCCGTGTATCAACAATAAAAGCAGAGCGTGGTATTGATTATCCTTTCTCAAGAATTTATTCTTTGACTCTTAATTTATCATTTTAATAAAGAAATTATGAACAAGTATTTATATAAAATTACATTCATTTTGCTTACCTCTATAACCGCAGTAAGCTGTAGTGATTTTTTGGATGTAGTGCCGCAAGATAAAATTTTAGAAGATCAGGCTTATAGTTCTGAAGCTGGAATTCAGAATGTACATAACGGAATTTACCTTCAATTGGCTAATGCCAATTTGTACGGAAGACAGCTTACCATGGATGCTGTAGAAATTTTAGGCCAGCAATTTAATATGTCAGGCTCGCATGTAAAAGCTACAATATCGACTTATTCTTATGCTGAGGCCTTGCCAAAATCTACTTTTGCGGCTATTTGGGTTACTGCTTTTAAAACCATATTGTCTACAAATAAATTTCTAGAAAGTATTGATCAGCATTCGGATAAAATTTCTAAAGAAAAGGCAGATTTATTAAAAGGAGAAGCGATTGCTATTCGTGCAATGCTGCATTTTGATATGCTCCGTATGTATGGACCGATCTATAAAGTATCTCCTGCAGATCCTTCTATACCCTATTATGATCTTGCTCAGACTACAAATAATCCGGTTCTGCCTGCAAACGAAGTAATGGCTAAAATTATAGCCGATTTAGATTTGGCCATTTCACTTCTAAAAGAGGATCCATTTCCAACTACTGGAAAATATGGAACGACAACTGCTTTTGACGGTAATCCTTATTATTATAAAAATAGAGGACAGCGAATGAATATCATGGCAGTAAAGTGTTTAAAAGCCAGAGTTTTGCTTTACGCAGGAGATAAAACGGGAGCATTTGCTGTCGCGAATGAACTCATCAATTATGTAAAAGCAAAACCTTATGTGTACTGGACGCCATTCTTAGAAGCTACCAATACTTCTAATCCAGATCGTATTTTTTCTTCTGAGAATTTCTTTGCCCTTAGCGATCTTACTTTATATAACAAACAAAAATTAATTTTTGATTCCAGTTTAGACGACTTTAATATTTACGCTCCACTGCTAAGCCGATTAAATGCTGTTTTTGAATCTAATGATAACGATTACAGAAGTCTTCCGTCTTGGAAGATTCCAATATCAGGAGGAAAAACACAGAAAACATTTTTTAAATACGAAGATGTAACGGATAAAACCAAAGAATTTCGTTTTCAGATTCCAATGTTTAAACTTTCAGAATTGTATTTAATTGCGGCAGAAACAGCTCCGGTTCCAGCAGATGGAATTGCTTATTTAAATACGCTTAGATTTAATAGAGGTTTGACCAATCTTGCTGCAACGGCGGTTTTAGCAACAGAAATTACAAAAGAATATAGAAAAGAATTTATGGGAGAAGGACAATTGTTTTTTTATTACAAAAGAATCAATTCAACAGCAATTCCAAACGGTTCTGCTGCATCTGGAAATGTAACGATGAATGCACTTAAATATGTGGTGCCATTGCCAGATGAAGAAATTAATTTTCAATAATTAAAAAAAGTAATCATGAAAAAAATATTGATTTTAAGCATCACTTTTCTATCTCTTTTCGGACTAACATCATGCGATAAAGAAGAAATTCAGCCTTATAATGATACCGATAACATTTATTTCTCACGCTCTATAGTTCCATTATATAGCAATGGACCACTTATAGACAGCACCGGATTTAGTTTTGGTTTGGATAACGCTGCCATTACAGAAAGAATTTTCCCTATTGCTATACGAGTTCAAGGAAAAGTTAGCAATGTTGATCGACAAATAAAACTTACCGTTGACCCATCAAGTACAGCCGTTTTAGGAACTCATTTTAAATTTCCAGAAAATATGGTAATGCGCGCTGGAAAAGAGATAGATACTATTTTTCTAAAGGTTTTAAGAACTCCAGATATGAAAACTAAAGATTTTACAGCAGTGCTAAATCTGGAAGAAAATGAATTTTTTACCACGAAGATGCAATCAAGAGTGACGAATGTTTTGACGGGAAAAACCATAAGTTTTATTCGTTTTAAATTATCATTTAATGATAAATTATCGACACCGCTAGGTTGGATTACTGCCAATTTTGGTGTCTTTACCGCAAAGAAATTTTTCCTAATGTGTGAACTGATGGATTTAGAACCTGAGATGTTTAATCAAGCACCAGGAGGTACAGGTCTTTCAATTCCCGATTATCAGTATTATCAAAACTTTATGAAACGCTATTTAGCCGATCAGAAAGCTTCAGGAAATACCATTTATGAAGAAAATGGAAATGAAATGTTCTTTCCATAAAAAATCATTTTTTTAATTTCAAAAATATAAAACGATGTTTAAAAATATAACAATAAAAATAGCTGCATTAATGGTTCTTTTTCTTGCCTACAGTTGCGTTAGCGATGAGGGAAATTATGATTATGAGAAGATCAATGAGCTAGAAGTAACTGGAATAGAAAAAGAATATACAGCGTATACAGGAGATAATTTTACAATAAAACCCAATATAAATCCAACTTTAGACGATGGTACAAATCCCGATCGTTACGAGTATAAATGGGTGGCTTTAAATCCTACAAAATTAGCATACGAGGCTCGAACTACCGTTGCTACAACAAAAAATATTGAAGGAATTTTAAAATTGCCGCCAGCAAAATACAATCTTTATTATTTCATAAAGGATAAAATAACAGGAGTAACTTGGCAGCAGCCCATAATTACATTAAATGTAGTTTCGTCAATTTATGAAGGCTGGCTTGTGGTTGGAGATGTTGATGGAAAAGCGAGATTAGATATGGTTTCCATAATTCCTGGGGTTGCGCAGCCACGTATTATTAATGATGTTTTAGACGCTTCCGGATCTACTTTAAAGTTGAGTGGAAAAGCAGTAGATGTGGAATGTTTCAGTACACCTTTGCCTGGCGCTGTTATTTACGGTGTTTATGTAACCGCTTCTGAGTCTGGAACATCTAGATTAGAACCTGATTCTTTTGCTTGGAGCCAAACACAAAATATTGCTTATGAAACTGTTGGAGGCGCTTTTCCAACAAATTTCGCAGTAGATTTTATGAAACCTATTAATGGAGGAGAGAATTTTCTCTTTAAAAATGGTGATATCTATTATTTTAACAGAACACAGCAAATTAGATATGGACTGCCACAAAACAAAGTCGACTTAGAAACCAAACTTTTTACGGCGGCACCTTTTATTGCAGAAACTGGTTCTACAGGAACTCCAGTCTTTTTTGATGTAGAAAAATATCGTTTTTTACGTTACAGTTATTCAAAAGGAAATTGCTCGGCGATGCCTCCTGTTACAGCTTCTGCAACAACATTAGATTGGAATAATACCAATTGCGAATTGGTTTACATGACCAATTCTAATTTTAATTTGAATGAAAATTTTGCGGTCTTAAAGAATATTTCAACAGGCAAATTTTATCTATTGCGTTTTACCACTGGTGCTGTGCAAACCTATTACAAAGAAATGCTGAATGCTCCGGATTTAGATAAAGCAACAAAATTTGCTGTAAGTCCAGATGCTGGATACTTATTCTATTCAGTTGGTAACAAAGTATATGAATATGACAGCGGAACTCAATCTGCAAAATTGATGTTAGATAAAGGAAATGAAGAAATTACCTATCTAGGTTTTAGCAAAAGAGGCCCGAAAGTAATCAGCAAATTAATTTTAGGTACTTACAGCACAACCGGAAAATTAGAATTATATACCGTTCCGCCTGTAAACGGAAATTTAGTTTTAGAAAATACCTATACAGGTTTATGTAAAATTGTTGATGTTTCTTACCGTGTACGATAATTAAATAAACTTGAAATCTTAAAAAAAGCCGAATGAAAATTAGAATTCATTCGGCTTCTAAAACCCACATTTTATGAAACGATTTTTTAAAATCGCAAGCGCAGTTTTGCTGCTTGCCTGTCATTCTTTTGCCTTAAAAGCACAGACACAATCTACCGAAGGAAGCTGGATACAAACTAAAAAACAAGCTCAAACGGAGAAAAAATTAATCTTTGTCGATTTGTATTTTACGGGCTGTATGCCATGCGCACAAATGGACAAAGAAGTATTTCCAGATCCGAAAGTAGCGGCTCTTTTGAATGCTGATTTTGTCACTTTCAAATCGGATATTTTAAAAGAAGAAATCGGGAAAAAATTATGCATGAAATACGGCGTAACTGGTTTTCCAACATTTTTATTGATGAGCGCTGAAGGAAAAGTTATTGATATTGCTGGCGGTTTTCATAGCGTAGAGCAATTTACAGCTTTGCTTCAAAACGCTAAAGAGTCGGCTAAAAAAGGTGTTTTCAAAAAGTATAGTCCAGAAATTCAAGAAAAAGAGTATCCAGATTTTTATAAACAAGCGTATTTAGACGGAAAAAGAAATGTGCCTTTTGAGGTTATCGATACTTATTTAAAATCTAAAGAGACTTCTGATGAAATTTATTTTGTAATCGTTACGGGTTTAAGAGTCGGAAAACAATATGATGATGCTTTTCTTTTTAACAGTAAAAAATTTGCAAAAGATTACGGAAGATGGAGCGTGACCAATCACGTATTTACCATTTTGCAACGCAAGAAAAAAGAATACGAAAAAAAGAAAGATTTGAAAGGATTTACAGAATTAGTAAATGATTCTAAAGAACTCTACACGCCAGAAGAATTTACAAAATACTCAGCTATTTTATTAAAAGATTTTGGAGTAGAAAAAGTGGTCGTTAATCCGTCAGCTTCAAAAAAGTAAGTTTCAATGAAAAAGATATTCTTGTTTTCAATATTGATTTTTGGCTGTTCAATGTATGCGCAAAATAGCATTCAGAAATCTATTGAAATGTTCGAAAAAGCCTTTCAGAACAAAGATTACAATAGCATGAAAAATCTTTTGTCACCACAATTTACAGTCGGTGTTGGAGATGCTTCATCAAACGAATATTATTTGAATGGTATTTTCAATGCATTTCCAGTTTTAGATTCTATTCAAATTGGAAAAAAGGTAGAAATGAAAAACGAAACCTATGTTTTGGCCGATTTTTGTTTTAAAGGAAAAGAAAAAAAGCCGTCTCAGATTGTTTTCAATTCAGAAAATAAAATTTTGTACGTGACATTTTTTGATGGTTTATACAAAGTCGACCGACATGCCACAGTAAAGGAAGTGGCAAGTATTCCGTTTGAAATTATCGAAAACGGAATTGCTATTAAAATCAAATTAAACAAAGCCAATCGTGAATTTTTAATGCTTTTTGATACAGGCGCAGACGGAATGGCTTTAAATCCCGACAGTGCTTACAAAGCGGGTGTTGTGGTCACCAAAACGAAATCGACTTCTGTGGTTGGCGGAAGTCAGGAAGTAAAGTATTCTGCAGACAATACCATTTATATTGGCGATCAGGTTTTAAAAAATCAAGGTTTGGTCATTTTTCCGAAACATGGTGTCTACGACGGATTGTTTGGCGCAAACTTGTTGCGAAATTTCATTACGTCAGTCAATTTTGATACGATGACAATCGATTTGTACAATTTTGGAAATTTCAATTATTGGGGAAAAGCAAAGCCATTTGTTTTTGATTACAAATCGGGACTTCCGGTCGTAAAAATGAATCTGACTTTTGAAGACAAAAAAACAGTCGAAGGCAATTTTACTTTTGATACTGGCGCAGGCTACGATTTGATCGCGTACGGACCTTTCAATCATAAAAATAATTTGGAAGCAAGTCTAAAAACGGAATATACTTCTGTGAATTACAGCTTAGGAAAACAAACTAAAATTGTTGGCGGTGCAATTCCGAATGTGGCAATTAACGGAAATAATTTTCCAAATGTAACTGTAGCAATTCAAGAATATGACGAAGCCAATAAAAACTGGGCTTTCGCCGATGGATCTTTGGGAATTGATTTAATAAAACGTTTCAATTTTACAATTGATCTTTTGCACAAAACGGTCTATTTAGAACCTAATAAAAATTTCAAAAAAACATCTTCTTTTTACTTGGGCGGAATGGATTTAGATTTTGATGACAACCAAAATTTAGTAGTAAAAAGAATTATCGATCAGCAAAATGAGGACTTAAAGAAAGTTAAAGCTGGAGCAAAAGTTACTCAGATAAACGATTTTGAAGCCAAAGATTTATTGAAACCAGAAAACCTTAAAAAGCTGAAAGAATCTAAAGAAAGTAAAGATTTTATTATCGAACAAGACAATCAATCTATGCAAATTTCAATTAAAAATAGCAACTAAAAAACAAAAAAATATGAAAAAGAATGCTTTTTATTTCATTATGACCTTTATTATGGTTCAAATGAGTTATGCTGTAAATCTGTCTGATTATGCAGTAATTAAAGGAACAATTGCGATTCCAGATTTGAAGACAAAAGAAATTACGCTTTACAATGTTGAAGAAGGAAAGCCAGTTGTTGCCGCTACAGCAAAAGTTAATTCTCTGGGGGAGTTTGGCTTTTTGACACCAGTTTCAGCTGCTGGCTTTTATTATGTAGATTACGGACAATTTAAAAGTAGAAACCAATTAATTCGTTTGTATCTAGAACCAAAATTGGATATCAATCTTGCGATAAGTAAAGATTCGTATGTTTTGAGCGGAAAAAATATCGGACAGAACGCTTTAGTTCAAAAAGCAAATGAAATCTATAACGAATTTGCACCTTTTGCCAGACTTGGTGGAGATGCAACGTATGTAGAATTTTATCCTTGGCTTGATAAAGGAGTTGCAAAAGCCGATGAATTTTCAAAATCGATAAAAACTAAAGATGCTAATTTCAATAAATTATTAAAGTTAGCAGTGGCAACAGATGTAGAAGAATTAACATATACTTTTTTCAGAATGCCTAGAACTGCATTTCCTGACAAAGACGATCGTCCAGCAGTAATCAAAACATGGCAGACAGATAAAAAGTTTACAGATCCAGATTTATTAAAATTACAAAATGGCGTTTCTCTAATGTCAAATTATTTCTTTTATGTAACGATGAATTCTGGCGACGCACCAAAACGTTTAGATTTAACAGAAGCAGTTACACATATTACAGATCCAGCTCTAAAAGATGTTTATTTGCGCGACGCCGTTGCAACTTCAAGAATGAAAATTGAAGAATACGAAAAAATTGCACCAAGCATCAAACCGTTAATGGTTTCAGGTGCTAGTAAAGCATTTTTATTAGAATATGAAAAAGTATTGCATAAAAACGTAGGTCAAAAAGGGTTAGATTTTACGTATAAAGATATCAATGATAAACCAGTTTCTTTTTCAGATTTTAAAGGTAAATTTGTCTACATCGATTTATGGGCAACTTGGTGCGGACCATGTAAAGCAGAGATTCCACACATGAAAAAAATCGAAGAAGATTACCACGGAAAAAACATTGTATTTGTAAGTCTTTCATTAGACAAAGCAAAAGATGCTCAAAAGTGGAAAGATTATGTAACAAAAGAACAATTAAAAGGAATTCAGTTAATGGCAGACAAAGATTTTGGCTCTGATGTGGCTAAAAATTACGATGTAAATGCCATTCCGAGATTCTTATTGTTCGATACAAAAGGAAATATCATCAATGCCGATGCGCTTCGTCCTTCTAATCCAGAATTAAGAGCGCAATTGGATAAATTATTGAAGAGTTAATAATTAGCTTTATGAAATACAGCAAAAAAATAGCAATCTTACTGTTTGTCGCCGGATGTTTTTTATCCGCGAAAGCGCAGAACTTTAAAGCAACTGATCCAATTGCGGTCAATCAAAAGATAAAAAAAGGAGTTTTGCCAAACGGAATGACGTATTATATTTATCCGACTGAGGTAAATAAAAATACGGCAAGTTATTATATCATTCAAAATGTAGGTTCTATTTTAGAAAACGACCAGCAGAAAGGTTTGGCTCATTTTCTGGAGCACATGGCGTTTAACGGAACCAAAAATTTTGAAGGAAAAGGTATTTTGAATACGCTTCAAAAACAAGGTGCTGTTTTCGGAAAAAATATCAATGCTTACACGAGCACAGACGAAACAGTTTACAACTTAGATAATATTCCGTCAAAAGATGGAGGAGTTGTCGATACCTGTTTATTGGTGTTGCACGATTGGTCCAATTTTTTATCGCTAACGAATGAAGAAATCGATGCCGAGCGCGGCGTAATTACCGAAGAATGGCGTACAAGACAAAATGCAAGAGCGAGAATTTATAATCAATTAGCGTCATCTTATTACAATAATTCGCTGTATACTGATCGCATGCCGATTGGTGATATGGATATTGTGAAAAACTTCAAATACCAAGTTTTAAAAGATTTTTATAAAGATTGGTATCGTCCGGATTTGCAGGCAATCGCCATTGTTGGAGATATAAATGCAGATGAAATTGAAGCCAAAATCAAAAAACTTTTTGCAGATATTCCGACACCGGTAAATCCAAAAAAACGTTTTGAAATCGCAATTCCAGAAAAAACGGAACCGACTTTTAAATTGGCTTTGGACAAAGAAATTTCGGCTTCGAGTATTAGTTTTATGATTCGTCATGAAACAGAAAAAGCAACCAATACATATGCCGAATTAGAAAAGACAACACAAAGAAATATTGCCTTTTCAATTTTAAATAATCGTTTAGCAGAATTGGCGCAAAAACAAGAATGTCCATTTAAAGGCGCTCAAATTGGCTATCAAAATTATACTCGATTAAACGATATTTGGATTCTGAGTGTTTCTCCAAAACCAGGAAAACAAGCCGAAGCTTTTGTAATGGCTATGAATGAATGGGTGAGAGCGTATAAATTTGGTTTTTCTAAAGGAGAAATCGAAAGAGCCGCTACAGAAACGATTTCGAGCTACGAAAATTATTTAGACAAACTAAATGAGATTTCGCACAAACAAGTAATCGGAATGGTTAAAGAAGATTATTTGAAACATGAAGTACTTGCAGATCCTGTTGCAGAATTTGAAATGACAAAAAGCATTTTAAAAAACATCAATACTAAAATGCTGCAGGAACAAATTAGCAAATTATATACGCAAAAAAATCGTGTAGTAACCGTAACGGGTGTTGATGGCGAAGAAAATCTAATGCAGGAAAAAGCATTTGATATAATTCAGAAAGCTGAAAATGATGCTTCATTGCAACCATATGTAGATACTTTTGAAGGAAAAACACTTTTAGGAAATCTAAAAATTAATCCGGGAAAAATTGTATCTGAGAAAAAAGAAACAGCCATTGATGCAACTACTTTTGTTTTGAGTAACGGTGTAAAAGTGCATTACAAATTTGCAGACAAAAACAAAAAGCAAGTCAATCTAGAAGCAGAAAGTAAAGGCGGAATTTCTTTGTATAAATTTGACGATATACCTTCTGCATATCGTTCGACAAGTCTGGCCATGATGTCTGGAATTGGGGAACTTTCAAATGTTGACTTGGAAAAGGTCTTAAAAGGAAAAATTGCCAATTCTTCTGTAACTATTAATTCTTTAAAAGAAGAAGTTAGCGGTTCTGCGAATGTAAAAGATATCGAAACCATGATGGAGTTGGTTCACTTGCGTTTTGTTCAACCGAGATTTGATGCGCAGATGTATGCCCTTTTAAAACAAAGACTTCAAAACTCTTTAAAAAATAGAGAAAACGACATTAATGCTAAAATGCAAGATAGTTTGTCCAATATTGTTTACGGAAAAAACAATCCAAAAATTCGACCATTAAATCAAAAATATATCGATGATTTGTCTTTTGATAAAATGAAATCTATTTATCTGGATCGTTTTGCAGATGTTTCAAACTTTGAATTCTACATTGTTGGAGATGTTACGCCAGAAGTTTTAAAACCATTATTAGAAAAATATATTGCGAGTATAAAAGGCATTAAAAGAAATGAAAAATTTAAAGTAGATGTTCCAGAATGGACTTCAAAGAAAATCGATCGTGATGTTTTTATAAAAATGGAAACACCTAAAAGTGCTGTAAATATCGCTTTCATGAAAGATTATGCCTATTCTCAAAAAAATAGAATTTTGAATTCTTTTTTAGGCGATATATTGACTTTACGTTACACAGAAAGTCTTCGTGAAAAAGAAGGAGGAACTTACGGTGCGCAAGTGAAAGGTTCTCTAGTAAAAGATCCAATTACAAAAGGAGGCATTCAAATTACTTTTGATTGTGATGCAGACAAAGTAGAACATTTACTGCCAATTGTTTATCAGGAAATTGATAAAATCAAAAAAGGCGAAATTGCCGCTGAAGATATTGAGAAAACGAGAAAGAGCTATTTAAAATCAAGAGAAGACAGCAAAAACTTTAATAGTTACAGCATGAGCTTGATTTCTAATTATTTTGAAGAAGGCTACAATATGAATGATCCTAAAAATTTTGAAGATATTGTAAACAGCATCACTTCTAAAGAGATTCAAGAATTTGCCAATTCTCTTTTAGACAAAGCAGATTCTATGGAAATAGTCTTCAAACCACTAAAATAATCTAGCTGATTTTTATTTACTAGAGTTTAATTTGTATTTCCCTATCAAATAATATTTTGAATTAGTAAGCAATGTAATTTGTATAGCGGATTTCATAGAGGGTTGTTTTATCTATTCAGCCCTCTTAATTAAAGATTTTACCCATGAAAAAAAATATATTTTTACTGGGCTTCTTCCTGCTGTTTTCCATATTCGTAAAAGCTCAAATCTATAATCCCTTAAAATGGAAAACGAGCGTAGAGAAAATATCTGATACAGAATACGAATTGCAGGCAAAAGCCATTATAGAATCGGGCTGGCACTTATACAGTCAGGTAGTTTCGGACGGAGGACCAATTCCGACTCGTTTTAATTTTATAAAAAGTGCAGATTATCAATTGATTGATGCTGTAAAAGAAGAAAAAGGAAAAACGATTAACGATCCTGTTTTTAAAATGCAGATTAAGTTTTTTGAGAAAGAAACCACTTTTAGACAGCGCATCAAATTACTATCATCGAACCCTTTCAAAATCAAAGCTGATCTTGAATTTATGGTTTGTAATGATGAAAACTGCCTTCCGCCTGGAACAGACGAATTGGAGTTTAGCGTTGTTCCTTCCGCGAAAGCGAAAATTTTAATTGAAAGTGCAGTAAAGACAGAAACAAAAATTGAAGAAGTTGATTCTTCTGGAACAGACTTACAAGAAAAAAAAGCAGAAATTGTTCCGTTAGAAATTGTAAAAACGCCTCAAAAAGTGTTGAAAAAACAAAATCCAGAAACAGCATCAAGAAGTTTATGGACGATTTTTCTATTGTCTTTTTTCTCAGGTTTTGCAGCATTGTTAACGCCTTGCGTTTTTCCAATGATCCCGATGACGGTGAGTTTTTTTACCAAACAGAGCAAAACCAAATCGCAAGGAATTAGAAAAGCGATTTTTTACGGAATTGCAATTATTGCCATTTATATCTTTTTGGGAGCTGTAGTCACTTGGATTTTTGGAGCAGATTCTCTAAATGCACTTTCTACAAATGTTTGGTTCAATCTGATCTTTTTTGTACTTCTCATGATTTTTGCTTTCTCATTTTTGGGCGCATTCGAAATTATGCTTCCAAATTCGTGGGCAAATAAAGTGGATTCACAAGCAGATAGAGGTGGTATTGTCGGAATATTATTTATGGCGTTAGCTTTGGCTATTGTCTCTTTTTCTTGCACAGGACCAATTGTCGGAACATTATTGGTCGAAGCCGCTTCGCGCGGAGGAATCGCACCTTTTGTCGGAATGTTTGGTTTTTCGCTGGCTTTAGCTTTGCCGTTTACTTTATTTGCCGCTTTTCCAGGCTGGTTGAATTCGCTTCCAAAATCGGGCGGTTGGCTCAATTCGGTTAAAGTATTTTTAGGGTTTTTAGAAATGGCTTTGGCTTTTAAATTTCTTTCGAATGCCGATTTGGTTTTGCAATTGCATTGGCTGGAAAGAGAAGCGTTTTTAGCGATTTGGATTGCCATTTTCGGAACACTGACTTTTTATTTGTTTGGAAAAATTCAATTGCCGCATGATAGTCCGATTCAAAATATAAGCGTTCCTAGATTAGGACTTGGAGTTGTCGTTTTGGCTTTTACTATTTATTTAATTCCAGGAATATGGGGCGCGCCTCTAAAAATGATTAGCGGTTTTCCGCCGCCAATGCATTATAGCGAAATTCCCAATGGTTTGAATAATTCGTCTTCCAAAGAAATAACACAAAACCTGCCAGAAGGCGCAGAACTTGGTCCGCATAATATTATGGCTTTTACCGATTATGATTTAGGAATGCAGTATGCCAAAAAGATAGGAAAACCTGTTATGATTGATTTTACGGGTCATGCCTGCGTAAACTGCCGTAAAATGGAAGATAATGTTTGGTCTGACGAAAAGATTCAGAAAATCTTAAAAGGCGATTTGGTTTTAATTTCACTTTATGTGGATGATAAAAGAGAACTGAATCCAGAGGAACAAATCACTTCTCAATTGACTGGGAAAAAACTAAAATACATTGGACAAAAATGGAGCGAATTTCAAACGCTTACTTATAAAACCAATGCGCAACCTTTTTATGTTTTAGTAAATCATGACGGAGAAACCTTGAATGAAACGTCAGCTTATAATCCTGATATTAAGGAGTATTTAAACTGGCTTCAAAAAGGTGTTTCCAATTTTGAAAAAAGTTCGTAAACAGAATTTTTACCTTTATTTTATATTTATTATTGTTGATGGAAAGGCTGTCTCAAATTTTGAAGCAGCTTTTTTTATTCATTTATATTTTTGTTCCTTAGGAACATTTCGTCGGTAGAAAAATAATATTGGTGTCGTTCTGCAACGTTCCATTGGAACGTTTGATTTCATTTTTTGTAACAATCTGGGATATCAAACGTTTCTATTGAACGTAAACGTGATTGGCGGTTATTTTTTCTACCGACGAAACATTCCTACGGAATTGATTGCGGTACATTTATAAAATAAAAAAGCGTCTATTTCATATTGAAATAAACGCTTTTTTTAGAGTCCTAAGAATATTAAGAAAGTACTGCAACTGGCAGATTTGCAGTAGTTTTTTGAGTAAAATTTAAAGTCATCTGATCCAAATGTCCGAAGAAAAAAGTATCTAAAACTTGTTGAAAAACCGGATGCGCATTTTCGACTTGAACAAATAAACTCATCGAAGAATGCAGTTTTTTTGCACCCAAATCTCCAAGAATTCCTTCAGCAGATTTTTTGTTTAAAGTCAGCATTAGTTTCGAAATCTCAATTAAATGCTTCGATAAAATAGGATGATTTAAAAACTCCGTTGCCTCTTTTAAATCGGCAACAGCATAATAATCAGAAATAGTGCTTTTTCCTAAACCTTTGATTTGAGGAAAAATAAACCACATCCAATGCGTTTCTTTTTTACCTTTTTTAATTTCAGAAAGAGCAGTTAAATACAATTTATTTTGTGCATCTAAAAATCGGGTCAAATCATTCTTTGCGTAAGTCATATCTTGATTTTGTATTAAATCGTTTATAATTGGAGTTTCTTTAATCGGTAACACTTTTGTATTTCTTTTAAGCTTATCAAAATTTTCGAATTCAAAAGTAGAATGTAAATCTGTTTTGGAGTTATAGAATTGTCCTTCGTTGTTATATAATTTCGATAATCTGCACCATGTAGGAATGTCTTGTTAATTTAGTTTTAAAGTTTTGCAAAGACCCAAATTCTAATGTTATTCTAATGTTCGAGAAAATATTTAGGTCTAAATTGCGCGCTTAGAAAAATCAAAATAATTGCCCTAAATCACTGGAGTTTTGAATTGAATTTCAGTGATTTTATCTCAATTTTCGCCTTTTAGACTATGTTGAATAAAATTAAAAATAGCTTTTTATGTAAATGCCTTCAGGTGTTACTAGTCGGCTATTTTTTAATCAGCAGTTTAAATATCTCAAATAGCATGGTTCGCATTATTAGCGATAACGCCGAAACCTATACGGTAAAAGGGATTACATGCAATTTTCTAAAAAAAATCTTCAAGTGTGATGGAATTCCAGAAGAGCTGGATGACTACAAAACAAAAGACACCAAAACTGCCAAATTAGCAAAAGGAATCCCGTTAATGGAATATCTGATTTCATCAGAATCATTAATGCCGAGTTTTTATTTTTTAATAGAATCAGAAGGAAAAAAATATATTGATAATACAATTTTTTCATTTGGTTTTCATGGTAAAATAGATATACCACCTCCTCGAATGAATTCATAAATACTTGTTTTTTAAGGATTAGATAAAAATCTTTATCCTAAATGCGGTTTTTGCCGTATATTTATTCTATGTAATAATCTTGTATTTATACTTACATTTCATGACACCATTTAAACGTTTTTATAACTTATTGCAGCTTGATAAGCGCGATGTGTATCAAATTATCTTCTATGCTGCATTTGCAGGTTTAGTTAATCTTTCCCTGCCTTTAGGAATTCAGGCCATTATTAATTTCATTCAAAGCGGACAACTGAGCGTTTCTTGGATTGTTCTTGTAATTCTAGTTACAATTGGAGTTGGTTTTGGTGGAATTTTGACCATTTTACAGCTTCGAATTGTAGAAAATCTTCAACAGCGAATTTTTGTTCGTTCTTCTTTTGAATTTGCTTACAGAATGCCTTTAATTAAATTTAAAGAAATGTATTCAGAATATGCTCCAGAAAAAGCCAATCGATTCTTCGATACTTTAATGGTACAGAAAGGAACAGCAAAATTACTGTTAGATTTCTGTACAGCATTTCTGCAAGTGGGACTTGGTATTATTTTATTAGTCTTATACCATTCTTTCTTTATGGTTATAGGACTTCTTTTCATTGTTATTTTATGGGTCATTTTTAAATTTTCATATAAAGATGGTCTAGAAACCAGTCTTAACGAATCGAAGTTTAAATATAAAGTTGCAGCATGGCTTCAAGAAATTGCAAGAAACAGAGAAAGTTTTCGAAGAAAAGGAGCTTTTGAGTATGCCTTGGAAAGAAATGATGGCTATGTCACTAACTATGTCAATTACCGCGAAAAACACTTTCAGGTAATGAAAAAACAATATATTCAGCTTACTATTTTTAAAGTAATTGTTACTGCTGCCTTATTATCGATCGGTGGTTTTCTGGTAATTCACCACCAAATGAACATAGGGCAGTTCGTAGCAGCTGAAATCGTAATTGTATTGCTTATTAACTCTGTAGAAAAAATCATTTTCGGGTTAGAATCTTTCTATGACGTTTTGACTTCTGTTGAAAAAATTGGACAGGTTACCGATATGGAAATTTCATGCATTCCTGAAACTTCAGACAAAACAGAAAAAGGAATCAATATTGAGACAGAAAGTATCAATTATAATTATCCAGAACACAACAAAAAATCGCTTAAGAATATTAATTTGAAAATCTCTCAGGGAGAAAAAATTATTCTTACCGGAACAAACGGTGCCGGAAAAAGTACTTTATTGCGATTACTTTCAGGTGTTTTAGAACCAGAAAGCGGTGCCATGTATGTGACCGATAATTTTATGAACCGTCTTAGCGAAGATACTTACCGAGCGCAAGCAGGAACCTATTTGCAAGGCGATACCTTATTTGCAGGAACAATCAGAGAAAATATTGTTTTTGGAAATGAAGAATTAAATAGTGATGATTTAAAATGGGCTTTAGATAATGTAGGTCTTTCACCATACATTAAAACTTTCGAGAATGGATTAGAAAATCAGATTCATCCCGGAGGACGCGAACTTTCTGCTTCTGATGTTCAAAAAATTCTTTTGGCAAGAAGTATTGTGAGCAAACCAAATATTTTATTCTTGGAAGATCCTGTTGATAAAATGGATGAATTGACTTCGAATAAAATTGTTGATTTTTTACTTTCCGAAGAAAACGATTGGACTGTAATTGTAACTTCTAAAAGCGATATTTGGAAGAGCAAATGCAGCCGTATGATCACAATCGACGACGGAAAAATTATTAACGACATAAAGCTTTAATCATGCTCAATATATCTAAAGATAATAACGTACTTATAACTCCGGGAAAATACAAATCGATTACGAGTGTTGCCCGCAGACCACATTATAAAATTTTAAATAAAGTCATAATTGGATTTTTGATTTTCCTTATATGCTGCCTTTTTCTGCCATGGACACAAAATATTTCAGGAAGCGGTTCGGTTACGACTTTAAAACCAGATCAAAGACCTCAAACGGTACATAATGCAATTGCAGGTCGAATTGAAAAATGGTTTGTAAAAGAAGGAGATTATGTAAAAAAAGGAGATACCATTCTTTTTATTTCAGAGATCAAAGAAGATTATTTAGATCCAAATTTGGTTGGAAATACCAAACAGCAAGTCGATGCTAAAAAAATGGCGGTTGAATCGTACGGTGATAAAGTAAATTCTCTTGATGTTCAGGCGCAGTCTTTAAATACAGAAAGACAATTGAAATTGGAGCAAGCGGGAAATAAAATCAAACAAGCAAGACTGAAAATAAAAAGTGACAGTATGGACCTTGTTGCCGTTAGAACGCAATTGAGAATCGCAAAAACGCAGTTTGACCGTTCTACAGCTTTAAATAAAGAAGGTTTAAAACCGATGACAGACGTAGAGCAAAAAAGATTGAAATTGCAAGAGTCTGAAGCTTATATTATTACGCAAGAAAATAAATTATTAAGCAGTCGAAACGAATTGATCAATGCGAAAGTAGAAATTAATAGAATTACGGCTGAATATGCTGAGAAAATTTCTAAATCAAGAAGTGATAAATTTACAGCATTAAGTACACAGTACGATACAGAGGCTCAGGTAAATAAGTTAGAAAATCAATATACCAATTACAGATTAAGAAATGGTTTGTATTACATTACAGCACCACAAAGCGGTTATGTAAACCGTGCTTTACTGGCAGGTCTTGGAGAAACGATAAAAGAAGGAACTTCAGTAGTAAGTATCATGCCTTCTAAATACGATATTGCGGTAGAAACTTACGTAGACCCAATCGATTTACCATTGGTGCATCGTGGCGCAAAAGTTCGTGTTTGGTTTGATGGATGGCCTAGAATTGTATTTTCTGGATGGCCTGGATTGTCTTATGGAACTTACGGAGGAAAAATTGTAGCGGTAGAAAACTTTATCAGTCCAAACGGAAAGTATAGAATTTTGGTTTCACCAGATGGAGAAGATCGCCACTGGCCAAAAGAATTGAGCATTGGTGCTGGAGCACAAAGTATTGCGTTGCTAGAAACGGTTTCGGTATGGTATGAGATTTGGCGAAACTTAAACGGTTTCCCTCCAAATTATTATAATTCAGGAGAAAAAGAAGCAAAAGGAAAGGAGAAAAAGTAAAATGAGAAATCTTGTAAAATTGTTTTCTTTCTTAACGCTGTTCTGCTTTTCTACAATGCAAGGTCAAAACTTTAATGAAGAGGAGCTAACTTTTATCGAGTATTTGGGATATGTAAAAAAATACCATCCGCTCGTAAAACAGGCTAATCTTGAAGTGAGCAATGCGCAAGCTAAATTGATGGCAGCGCGAGGCGGATTTGATCCTAAAATTGAAGTAGATTACAATAAGAAAGAATTTAAAGGCACAGAATATTATTCGTTATTAAACAGCAGTTTCAAAATTCCTACTTGGTACGGAATTGAAGTAAAAGCAGGTTTTGATGATACCGACGGACAGTATTATAATCCGCAAAATCGTACGCCAGAAGCAGGTTTAGCGTCGCTTGGAATTACGGTTGCTTTGGGTCAGGGAATGTTTATTAACCAGCGAATGGCCGATGTCAGAGAAGGGAAATTGAACCTGAAGCTAAGTGATGCACAGCGTAAACTAAGAGCCATCGAAGTCTTGTATCAGGCAAGTGAAGCTTATTTTGAATGGAGAAAAAGTTACAACGAAGCAGAACTTTACAAAAATTATTTAGGTTTTGCCAGCACTCGTTTTACTGGTGTTAAAAAATTAATTGAATCTGGAGATTCGCCAGCCATTGATAGTGTAGAAGCTAAAATTACTGTTAGAAACAGAGAATTAAATGTTGAAAACGGAAATCTAAAATTGGCTAAAGCAAAGCTTAAACTAGCTAATTTTTTATGGATTGAAAATGTTCCGGTTGAATTGGGAGAGATGGTAAAACCAGAGCAGAATTTAGGTCAAACTATCGAAGAAACTCTTAGAACTGATGCTATGATGGTTGATGTTGAGTCTTTAGATTCGCATCCTAAAATTCAATCTATGGAAACTAAATTGTCTATTTTGGAAGTAAATCGTCAGTTGAAAGCCAATTCGTTGCTGCCAAAAGTTAACGTTGGTTACAATTATATTTCAGATCCAAATTACTGGAATACTTTTAATGCAGACGATTATAAATTCAACATCGATTTTAGTTTTCCGATTTTCTTAAGAAAAGAGCGCGGAAATTTGAAATTGGCTAAATTAAAAATTCAAGATATGCAATTTGATATTGGCCAGCAGAGAGTAGAATTGAAAAATAAAATCAAAGCGCAACAAACAGAAATTGCTTCTTTAAGAAGACAAAAAATAGTTATTGATAATTTGGTAAATGATTACATGACGATGTTGAATTCAGAAGAGAAACTATTTTCTTTTGGGGAAAGTTCTATTTTCTTAATCAATTCGAGAGAGAATAATTTAGTAAGTGCTAAGTTGTCTCAAATTAGTTTAGAAAATCAATTTTATCTTTCGAATGCCGAATTGTATAAGATCTTGGCAAATCCAGATTAAAACATAAAATATGCAGTTTGCGATGACTGTACTATATTAATTTTCAGAATTTAATTTTAAAAAAAAGCTTCAGATAGTTTCTGAAGCTTTTTTTGTTTGAAGATTAACCGAGTTCTTTTTTATAAATTTGAAAAAAGAAATAAAGCGAAAAATGAAACAAGCAATCATAAATGCTGTCGTGCATACCGGCGAAGAAATAATTGAAAATGGAGTTGTAGTTGTAGAAAACGGAAAAATTATTTCAGTCCAGAAAGAAATTCCAAATGATATTGAACAAATAGATTTGGAAGGAAATCATCTTGCTGCAGGATTTATAGATATTCAGATAAATGGGGGAGAAAAGTACTATTTCAGTCAAACTCCAAATGAAGAAACAATTCAAGATATTTACGACGCAAGTATGAAATATGGTACAACGCATGTTTTGCCTTGCTTGATTTCGTCTTCAAAAGAAACTATTTTAAAAGGAATTGAAGCCGTTCGCGAATACATGAAAAAGCACAATAATGGCGTAATAGGAATGCATTTGGAAGGGCCATTTTTGAATCCGTTAAGACGTGGCGCGCATAGTATTGATCAGGTTAGAAAACCTACAAATGAAGAACTTCAAGAAATAATCAGTAAAGGAAAAGATGTTATAAAAGTAATTACGATTGCTCCAGAATGTTTTACAGAAGAACAATTGCAAATGCTAATTGAAAGCGGAATCACAATTTCTATCGGACATTCTACTATTACCCACAAAGAGGCACAATTTTATTTTTCTAAAGGAATAAATCTAGTAACTCATTTATTCAATGCAATGACGCAATTCGGTCACCGCGAACCTGGTTTAGTCGGAGCTGTTTTCGAAAACGAAGAAGTTTATGCTCCCGTTATTTTAGATGGCGTTCATTGCGATTATGTTGCAGCAAAAATAGCTTATAGATTAAAACAAGAAAAGTTCTTTCTCATCAGCGATGCGACTTTTCTAGGCAGAAAAATTGCCAACTTTAAATGGGATAATTTTGATGCCCATTTGGTAGATGGCTTTTACAGAAATGAAGATGGCAATTTAGCAGGAGCAACAATATCAATGACAGAAGCGGTGCAAAATGCTTTTAATAATCTAAATGTTACGACTGATGAAGCTATAAAAATGGCAACAACAAGAGTAGCTGCCGCTATTGGTCTGCAAGATAAAATAGGAAAGCTAAAATCTGGATTTCCTGCTTCTTTTGTAAAATTTAATAACGATTTATCTAGAATTGAAACTTTAGATTTGACAAATTAGAAGCTTTAAAATCTGAGATTTAGGTGTCGTTACTGCTGATAAAACTTACTTTGTATTCTTTTGAATTAATACTTTTCTTTCAATATGCTTGTTTTTAAAAAGCATATTGATAGTTTTGTAGCATATTTAACCCCAAACCTACTTACTTAACGATGAGAAAAAAAGCTCACTTTTTTGTACTTGCTATTTTGGCAAGTATTGTTTTTGGTTGCAGTGACGATGGCGATACCTACCAGCCAACTTATCTACCAAGCATTGATGCCACAGCTTTACCAAGCGAAAACCATCCGATGACAATGTTTGAAGATAATGAAAGTCCTTCAAAAATGTACGACAAAACAGATCGATGGTTTAGAGTCAACGAACCGTTTCAAATTATTCAAAAAGGAAAAGATTCTGTACAGGTTTCTCTTTATTCTCCGGTCGGACTTACTAATGTAAAAGTGTATGCGAAATTGCCTAATTATGACAAAAGATTTCTGCTGTACAGCTTCTCTAAAGTTCCAGCTTTTCATCGTTCGTTTCATAAAATTCCACTGACAGAGAAGAAAAACGATTATTTGTTAGAAAGCGGAAACACAGTTACGATTGATAAAATAGAAGGTTTTTCTTCTGGCGCAATTCAATTTTCTGTAGAATCTGATGATCCTTTATTTCAAAAATTCAAAAAAATAAAATCAAATCATTTAGTTCAGTTTCATGATGGCTATCACATTAATGAATTAGGAAAATTTCTACCGATGAATCCGGTTCTGGCTAAGGAAGCCATTACAATGATTATTAATTATTCTTACGCATTAAGTCATCCGTTGTATTACAGCACTTTTACCAATTTTGATAAATACAAGCAAGAGCAAGCTGCAACAGCGGGAACTACTATAAACGGAGCCTTAAATTGGCATGGAAATGCAGAAGATGTAAATGGCGTTTACGATTATTTAACTAAAGACGAAATCGAGAAAATCTACTGGAATTATCTAGACAAAAGAACAGTTTATATGGCAATGGTCGGAGGAGATTCTGCTTGGGGCGGAGGAAATTTAGCTTCGCAATGGGAATCTGGTTATGTGAGCGGACATTGGGTAGGAGAGATGTCGGTTTGGTCGCATGAATATTCACATCATATCGGATTCAGCCACAGCAGTAACTTGGCCAATAGTGGCGAAGGCGGTGGGCAGCAAGAAATGCTAACCCATTTTTATAAGTATTTAATTTATTTGAACGACCTCCCTTTTACGGATTCAGATGTTTTAAAAACATGGTCAAAAACAAATTATTTGACTGGAACTTACAAGAAGCCAGTTTTTATTATCAGTCCTAAGAATCCATTTTTACTAAAATATAAAGGTGAAGGAAAATGGAATTAAAATATAAATTGAATATGAGATCTATTTTGCCCTTAATCTTTATACTTTGTTTTTTTACAAATTGCAGTAAAGACGATATCGAATCTAAAAATTACGATTATTATTACCCAACAGACGAAGCTTCTATTACTGCTGAAAATATTTCAGGAAGTAAAACAGCATTTGATCCTAAAGGAATTGCCGTTTCAAACGATAAATTGTATGTTGTAAATGGAGATGTTCTAGAAATTTTTAATGCGCTAACATTAGCTCACATTAAAACGATTAAAGAATACACAAAAGGAACGACAATAATTCCGCTGGTAAGTCTTACTTCTGTTTCTGTTGATAATGGCCGTATCTATGTTGGAAGCACAGAATCAAGATTATTTGTTTTTGATGAAACCACAAATGCCGGAATCAATACCGTTGGAAATGGGCAATGGTGGCAGACTTTTGTTCACGTTTTTGGTGTTGTTGCAAAAGACGGATTGGTATTTGTAAAAGAAAAAAACAATATTATAAAAGTGCTTGAAGCTTCACAAATAACAGAAACCAGTAATTGGAATTTAGAACCTATTGCTAAACTCAATACGATAAATGGTTATACAGAAGTGTATTCGCTAGACATTTATGGCGGCAATTTGGTCGTAGCAGGAAGAGATGCCAAAAGTTATTTATATTACAATATTGCCAATATTAAAGCAAATGCTGCAACTTCATTGACAACGCCAATAGAACCAAATAAAGTCCAGTTTACAGATATAAAACCTATAGCGGTTTCTTTCAGTAAAGATTGGGCAGTAACTTCAGAAAATGTTGGAAGTGCCTCTTATTTGAGATTATATCCGAAAGAAGAATTCAATAAAATGAATTACAAAGCGGTTGTAAATGCTTCCGATATTTTAGGGAAAAATCCATTTGGAACTATAGTGGGAACGGCACAGCTTAACGATCGTATTTTCTTGTCTGATAATACCAATAAAAAAATCAGAGTAATCAAACTCAATAAATCGACGATAGCCGAACAAAACAACTAATTAATCAAGACTTAAATACTAAATTTTAAAAGCCTGTAAATAGATTATTTGCAGGTTTTTTTGTAACGTTTTGCTTTTTTTGATGATTTTATGGCATTGAAAGTATGAATTTTTGTCATAAAATTGAAAATAATTAAAATTGTGTTTTTGATTTAAATAGCTGATATTGAGTGTTTTATTTTTAATTTTGAGAACTTTTTAAAATGAAATCAAAAAAAATAGAATTTAAACTTGACTAAATCGGTAGAATTAGTATATATTTGCATCACAGAAAATTTCTGAAATGATACTTATCCAGAAAGACTGAGGGAATAGGCCCGATGAAGTCTTAGCAACCTGTTGCCCAATAAGGTGCTAAATCCTTCCCGATTTGCGGGACAGATAAGAATAAAGATTTGCTCAAAATCTGAATAAGGTCATCAAATGTTAAAATCTATTTATTAAAAAAATGAAAAGCAAATTAGTTTTATTACACGCCAATTTTGATTGTTTGAATTTATTTTTCCACGAAAATAATATTGAAGTTTTCCGAATGCGAAGACACTAAATTTTTCTCTTTTTTCCTTTTTTAAATAGCATTTGCTGAAGGCCTCTTAACATTGGCCCAGGAATTCTTTTGTCCAACCTTAAACTAAAATCATTATGAAAAAAATCTTACTCAGCTTATTACTTCTGCTCAGTATCTTTCCTACAAGCCTTTTTGCACAGGATAAAACAATCACTGGAATTATCAGGGATTCTGAAAATGGCGACCCTTTGCCGGGTGTAACGATTGTTGCTTCTTCGAGCGGAAAAACAGCAATCAGTGATGGAAACGGTCAATTTTCTATTACCGTCACATCAAAAGATCAACAAGTGGCATTCAGCTATGTTGGTTATAAAACATTAGAAAAAAATACAAATTCTTCTTTCGGAAATATACGTCTAGTTTCTGAAAATACTGCTTTAAAAGAAGTAGTTGTAGTAGGTTATGGAACACAAAGCAAAAAAGAATTTACCGGTTCTGCGGCTCGAGTAACAGCAAAAGCGATTAAAGATATTCCGGTTCAGAGTTTTGAACAAGCGCTTATAGGTAAAGCTTCTGGTGTAAATGTCTCTACTCCAAGCGGGGTTTTAAATGATCCGCCAGTAATTAGAATTCGTGGTGTAAATTCGATTTCGCTAAGTTCTTATCCTTTAGTTGTTGTAGACGGAATTCCCGTAAATACAGGTGATATTTCGACCACCAATTCAGTTGCCAACAATCCTTTGGCAGATATTAATCCCGCAGATATTGAGTCGATTGATATTCTAAAAGATGCGGCGTCAACCTCAATTTACGGTTCTCGTGCGGCAGGTGGTGTACTTTTAATAACTACTAAAAAAGGAAAACAAGGAAAAGCAAAAGTAACGTATGATAGCTGGGTTGGAATAACAAGAGCCACCAGACTTCCAGATCTTTTGGATGCTGAGCAATACGAAACCATTAAAAATGAAGCGGTTTTAAACAGCAAAATTTTAGCTGGTAATGAAAATAATGCTGCTGTTGCATCGGCACTTTTTTTTCCTTCTTATAATGCAGATGGTTCGCGTGTAAATACAAAATGGAAAGATTTAGTGTATCGTGATGCCGTTTCTCAAAATCATAATATTGGTATTTCTGGAGGAACAGAAAGTACAAGATATTATTTCTCAACCAATTATTCTAAACAAGAAGGTATTACAAAAGACAATGAGTTTGAAAGAAAAGGGGCAAGATTTAATATTGATCACGATGTGAACAGCTGGTTGAAATTGGGCGGAAATTTATCTTATAACAATACTTTTAACCAGGCACAAAATACAGGTTCTTTAAGCAGCAGTGGTTTATTGTTAATTGGGGCGGCGCGTTTAGCTTTTGCATTGCCTCCAAATGTTTCAGCTTATAATGCAGACGGATCGTATAACTTAAGTTCGACAGGAACAGCGAGTCCAGGAAATAACTTATTTACTAATACTTTATGGCATCCGGGAGCATTATTTGAAAACAGCAGATATACCAGTACTAATGATCATTTTGTTGGAAATATTCACGCAACAATTACTTTCTTCGACGGATTCAAGTTTGACAGTAATTATGGAATTGACCGTTTAAAATCTGAAAACATTACTTATTTAAGTCCAAACTTAGGTTCATCTGCGTATGCTACGGCAGGTTCTGCTACAAATATTGCGGCAACAAGAAACAACTACAACTTTACAAACAGTTTGTCTTTTGATAGACGTTTTGGAGCCAATCATCATATTGCAGCTTTGGCAGGTTATGATGTGCAGAAATATGAAAATTCTTCTTGGGGAGCCAATCAAACGAATGTTTCTGATCCTTTCTTCGAAAATTATCAAGGAACTTGGGGAACTATCCGTTCTTCTGGTAATGGACTTTCAGAAAGACTTTTTCTTTCTTCTTTCTTCAGATTATCGTATGATTATGGTGGAAAATATTTCTTAACCGGGAATTTTAGAAAAGACGGAAACTCTGCTTTAGGAGTGAATAATAAATATGGAAACTTCGGTGGTATTTCTACTGGATGGTCTGTAAGCGAAGAAGCATTTTTTAAAAACAGCAGTATTTCTAATTACTTAAATTCATTAAAATTAAAAGGAAGCTGGGGTAGAGTAGGAAACGGAAATCTTTCTTCGGCGTACGCTTCACAAAATTTATATAGTTCATCTATTTATGGATCTGCCGCAACTTGGGCACTTTCTCAGGCTGGAAATGAAGATTTAGGTTGGGAAACGAGCGATCAGACGAATATTGGTTTAGAGGCAGGTTTCTTTAAAGACAGATTACAATTATCTGCAGATTATTTCAATAACAATGTAAACGGATTAATTCTGAGCAGTCCGCAATCGCCATCAAAAGGAATTCCAGGAAATTCTATTTTATCAAACGTAGGTTCTATGTACAACCGCGGTATCGAATTGGGACTTAACGCTTCGATTATCAATAAAGAAGATTTTCAATGGAAAGCGTCTTTCAATTACACACATGTAAAAAATAAAGTAACGGCTCTGGCTGAAGGAAATACAGATATTATTGGGTATACACAAGTTACGACTGAGGCAAACAATATTACTAGAGTAGGTTATTCGGCAGGAAGTCTTTACGGTGCTGTAACGGCAGGTGTAAATCCAGAAAACGGACGCAGAATTTTCTTGAACAAAAACGGAGAAAAAGTGCAGTACAGTGCTGCAGCTCCTTCGGGACAAAGCAACTGGACCTACTTAGACGGAACAACTGCCGCAGCGATTACAGTAGCAGATTATCAGGTTTTAGGGAATGCTTTACCAGTTTGGTACGGTGGTTTAACCAATAATATTCAATACAAAGCATTTGATTTTACTGTTGGGTTTACGTATTCAGGTGGTAATAAAGTCATGAATAATACAAGAGGAACTCTTTTAGATCAGCGTTTTTACAACAATTCGACAGAAATTTTAAACCGTTGGACTACGCCGGGACAAGTAACCAACATTCCGAGATTAGTTTACAATGACGTCATTTCAAACGGTTCAAGCGGATTTGCCCTTTCTGATAATGCTGAAAAAGCAGATTTCTTAAGATTGCAGCAGTTGGCAATTGGTTTCTCTCTTCCAAAAAATATTTTGGCAAAAGCACAATTGGCATCAGTTAGAGTTTATGCGCAGGCTACGAATCTTTTCTTAATTACATCCTATTCAGGAACAGACCCAGAGACTTCTTCAAATGGAGATTCAACAACTTCTATGGGAGTAGAGAAAAACTCAGTTGGACAAGGAAGAACTTTTACTGTTGGGCTTAACGTAGGTTTTTAATAACGAATAAAAAAATTATCATGAAAACATATTTCAAATCACATAAAAAACCAGTTTTAGCTTTATTGTTATTTTCAAGTATTCTGCTGACTTCTTGCGAGAATAATGAAGATCTGAATATTGCTCCAGAAACAACGGTTTCAGACAAGGATATTTTTAAAACTCCGGCAAGAATCGAAGGATTGGTAAACGGAATTTACAAGGCGTTTAAAGGTGCCAGTTTATACGGAGGCCGTATTTTGCTGTATCAAGATCAGCGTGGGGAAGATTTTATCAATATCACAGCAAATAATTTTACAGGTTACGAAAGCTGGAACAATTCGTACAGTTCTGGCTCCAATGATATTAATAATCTCTGGGCTCAAGCTTATTCCGCTATTAATAACGCTAATATTTTAATTGAAGGCTTAGCTGTAAATCAAGGTGTAATTACCGAAGAAAAAGCCAAACAATATATTGGTGAAGCAAAATTAGTTAGAGCGCTGGCTTATTATACTTTGGTTATCAATTTTGGACAGCCTTATAATAAAGATTCTGGAGCATCAAAAGGAGTTCCGTTGCGATTAAAAGCAGAAACAGGAACAGCCAATAATGATTTAGCAAGAAGCTCTGTGGCAGAAATTTATACGCAGATATTAAAAGATTTAAACGAAGCCGAAGCAGCACTGCCACAGAGTTATTCGACTGCCGATCTGAATACGACAAGAGCGCACGTAAGTACTGCAATTGCAGTAAAAACAAGAGTTTATCTTACGCAGAACAACTGGGCAAAAGTAATTGAAGAAGCAGCCAAATTAGCGCCGCAGACACAAGCGCCTTTTTCCACTACTGCCAGCGAAATTAAACATGCTCTGCAACCCGATATTACAATGATTTTTTCTTCAAATTATGCAACGGTAGAATCTATTTTCAGTATTCCGATGAGCAGTTTGGACTCCTATACAGGTCAGTCTTCTATCGCTTATATCTACAACACGAATTTAGAATATTACCTAAATCCGACTGGAATTTTGGGCGATGCGCAGTGGAGAACTGCTGATAAAAGACGCGATTTAACAAGAACCGTTTCAGGAAAACAGTACTTTAAGAAATACGCAAAACCATCACCGTTCTTAGATTATATTCCAGTAATACGCTATTCTGAAGTATTATTAAATTATGCTGAAGCAGCAGCCAAAACAGGAAATTTAACACTGGCAGCTAATTTACTGACAGCAGTACACCAGCGTTCTGATGCTACATATATATTTCCTGTGACAGTAACTTCAGATCAAAATCAATTGATTCAGGCGATTTGGAAAGAACGCCGAATTGAACTTTTAGGAGAAGGTTTTCGCGGTCCAGATTTGCTAAGAAACTTACAGACGCTTCCAGCAAAAGGAGATAGCAAATTACAGACTCCAGCAGTTTTACCGTCTGATGCTAATTATATTTTTCCACCAGCGAATACAGAATTGTCAGCTAATAAATTATACTAGAAATCCATAATAATTAACCACGAAACTTTGTCAGAATACTGCATTTTGACAAAGTTTTACAAAAATCAAATACGATGAAAAAGATACTATTAGGTTTTGCTTTATTTTTTGGGATTGCACAATCTCAAGCACAAGAAAATAATTTACAACTAAAAGGAACGGTTGTAGATACGGTTGCACAGTATGTTTACCTGCAAAAGTTTCATAATAAGATGTTTACGACAATTGATTCGGTAAAAGTAAAAGATGGAAGTTTTAGTTTTAAAACCAAAGTTACTACTCCAGAATTGTACGGTTTAAGTGTGAATACAGCCAATATTCCGCTTTATATTTTCCTTGAAAAAGGACCGATTAACGTAAAATTAAGTCCAAAGAAATATTACAGCGCTTCTGTGGTTGAAGGTTCAGAAACTCAAAATTTATTTGAAACTTATAAAAAAACGAAAGACGTAGAAATCAGTAAATTCATTACCGAACATCCTAAATCTATTGTTTCGTCTTATGTCTTATATAGAAATTGGTCGTACAGATTATCTCCCGAAGAAATTACAAAAAATATTGCTTTGCTTGATAAAAGTCAGCAAAACAGCACTTACGTGAAAGAACTAAAAGAACTGGTAACCGTTTTAAACGGATTGGCGGTCGGTAAAAAAGCCCCTGATTTTACTGCTCCAAATCCAGATGGTAAACCAGTTCGTTTTTCAGAAAATTTAAAAGGGTATACTTTGGTCGATTTCTGGGCTTCATGGTGCGGTCCTTGCCGAAAAGAAAATCCAAATATTGTAGCGGCTTACAAAGAATATCACGACAAAGGGTTCAACATTATCGGAATTTCTTTAGATAAAAAGAAAGAAAATTGGGTAAAAGGAATTCAAGAGGATAACTTAAACTGGCTGCAAGTTTCGGAGTTAACATACTGGAACAGCACAATCGCCAAATTATATGGAGTGAGAGCCATTCCTGGAAATTATTTAGTTGATTCAAAAGGAATTATTGTAGCGAGAAACCTTCGCGGAGAAGACCTTCAGACAACACTTAAGACACTTTTGGATAAGTAAATAAAAGTTTTTTTAAACACATAGAAACATAGATTAAATTTTAAATGTAGAAGAAATTTAGGAAAACTAGTTTTCACACATAGCTATGTTTATTTAAACAAATGAAATGCCTTTATAGACAAAGAAAAACTATGTTTCTATGTGTTGAAAAAACAAAAGAATACTCATGAAAAATTAAACAATAATAAAATGAAAACGAAATTATTTTTTTCAACCGCGGTATTACTTGTCTTATCGGCGAATGCACAAGTAAAAAGTAGTTTTAAAGGACAAGATCCGATTACGGCTGTTTCGACTGTAACGCGTCCTGTTCAAAAACAATGGAAAGGCGTTTTTGATAAAACTGGTGATGAAGTTTTCTTCGGGAATGATTTTGTAGGAGCAAGATTAAATGGTGTTGTCAAATTAGATGATAATAATTTCAGCGTTCTGATTACGCCCGAAAATGCACCAATAAACGGAAGTCCGTGGTACGCTTTTAAAGTCTGGTCGAAAACTAATAAAGAAATCAAGATTCGTTTTGATTATCCTGCGGGAGTAAAACACCGTTACAACGCAAAAATAAGCACCGACGGAAAACAATGGAAAGCTTCTGAAAAGGGCACTTTCGTGAAAAGAGAAAAAGATTCCAATTATGTATTGACAGTCAAAGTGAGTAAAGATACTACTTGGATTGCCGCTCAAGAACTTAAAACTTCTAAAGAAATAAACGAATGGATTTCGGCTTTAAAAAATAAAAACAATGCGGCAGAAGCTTCAATAGGCTTAACTGCCGAAGGACGAAAAATTCCTGTTTTTAGTATCGGAAATCCTTCTTCTAAAAATAAAATTTTGATTTCGGGCAGAAATCATCCGCCAGAAGTGACAGGACATTATGCGCTTGAAGCTTTTGTAGAAAGTTTAACAGCCGATACACCATTGGCAAAAAAGTTCAGAAAGAAATTTGAAGTGTACGTCATCCCTCTTCTGAATCCCGATGGTGTTGACGGCGGTTTTTGGAGACATAATTCGGGCGGAATCGATTTGAACCGCGATTATAATGATTTCAATCAGCCAGAAACTAGAGCTGTTCGCGACTTTCTAAAAAATGAAATTAAGGATTCTAATAAATTATGGTTTGCAATTGACTTCCATTCAACTCACGACGATATTTATTATACCGTTGATCCTGAATTGAAAGGAAATATTCCAGGTTTTGTTCCGAATTGGCTGAACAAAGTAAAAGACGGAATTCCGGGTTATACGCCTCATGTAAAGCCTTTATATTTCAAACCACCAACTTTTACCTTGTTTAGTTATTTGTTTGAAACATATAAAACAGAAGCTTTGGTTTTTGAAATTGGAGATAATACACCAAAAGATTTCATTAAAAAGAAAGGCGAAGTTTCTGGAGCAGAATTCATGAAACTGATATTGGAAAACGTTAAAAACTAAAAGAAATCAAGATGATCAAAAATAAATTATACATAGTTTTTGCCCTGATTGCTTCTGTCTGTTGTTTTAGTCAGCAAAAAAAGGAACTCATTCAGGTTACCGATCTTTTAAAAATCAGAACTGTTGGTGATGTTGAAGTGAGCAAAGACGGACAAAATGCTGTTTTTACAGTAAAAAGCATCATTAAAAATCCAGAGAACGCTTTGGATTACGATTATGACACACAACTTTGGATTGCGAAAACGGCTAAAAATAGTACGCCAAGACAATTAACTTTCGGAAAAGAAGGATCAAGTTCTCCTGTTTTTAGTCCAGACGGAAAACAAATTGCCTTTACTAGAAGTGTAAAAGGAAAATCTCAAATCTTCCTTTTTAAAGTCGATGAAGGCGGAGAAGCAGTCCAATTGACCGAATCTAAATATGGCGCTGGAAATCCTAAATGGAGCCCAGACGGAAAACAGATTTTGTTTACAGCTTCGATACAAATTAACGAATTGGTTAAAGATTCGATTTTAAATCCAAAAAAAGAATTGCCAATCTGGAGTTTTGAAAAACCCGGATTTGCTGCAAATGAAAATCTGAAAAGCAACAAAACCAAAGCCGATCCAAACGGAAATATCGAAGCAATTCGTGCGTATTTGGAAAACAACGAAAAAGATAAAAAAGCAAAAGTAGTTGACAAACTGCAATTTCAAACTGAAACCGCAGTTAGCAGTGAATTACGTTTTTCGCATATTTTTATTATTGATGCCAAACTTGGCGCAAAAGAAAAAGCCATTACAAAAGGATTTTATTCGCATTCAAATCCTTCGTTTATAAGCAATACCAAAATTGTTTTCAACGGAAATATCAATGAAAAAAGACATCCGGACCGTGTTTTAGAAAACAAAATTTATACGATCAATACCGACGGAACAAATGTAACTGAATTATTAGGCGCAGAAAATACCGTGTTTCAGCTTTTAGCCGTTTCGCCTTCAGGAAAACAATTGGCATATCAAGAAAGTATTATCAATAATTTGTCGGTTCCAGTTCTTAAAATTTTCAGTTTAGAAAATCCTTTCGCTAAAAGTAAAGTCATTGATTATGATCGAAATAACAATAATGTTCGATTTTCTAAAGATGACAAACAGCTATATTTTACGTCATCAAGCAATGGCGGATATGTACTTTGCAATGTGCCATTAAACACTTTAAAAGTACAAACTTTAACTTCTTTCGATCAAGGAATTACGGATTATGATTTTAATAATGATGTTTTGGTTTTTGCTAAAACAGCCGTTGAAAATCCGTCAGAACTTTATATTTCTGATTTGAAATTAAAAGCACCAAGATTAGTTTCTGAATTCAATACCAACTGGTTGAAAAATAAAGAAATCAGTTTTCCAGAAAAGGGAACATTTACCAACGAAAAAGGTTTAGAAATTGAATATTGGGTAACCAAGCCAGCTCGTTTTGAGCAAGGAAATAAATATCCATTATTGACAGAAATTCACGGAGGGCCAGCTTCAATGTTTGGTCCTGGTGATGGAAGTATGTGGCTGGAATATCAGTTTTTTGCAGCTCAAGGTTATGGAGTTTTGTACAGTAATCCGAGAGGTTCTTCGGGTTATGGCGAAAAATTCTTAAGATCAAATATTAAAGATTGGGGACCAGGACCATCAAGTGATGTTTTGACAGCTTTAGACAAAACCGTAGCACAAGGATGGGCAGATACCAACCGATTGTTTATTACAGGAGGCTCTTACGCAGGATATTTAACCACTTGGATTATCAGTCACGATCAGCGTTTTAAAGCAGCTTCTAGCCAACGTGGGGTTTATGATTTAGGTACTTTTTTTGGAGAAGGAAATGTGTGGCGAATGGTTCCGAGATATTGGGGCGGTTATCCGTGGGAAGAAGAAACAAAAGCGATTTTAGAACGTGAATCACCGCTAAATTATGCGCAAAATATCAATATTCCATTTTTGATTATTCATGGAGATAATGATTATAGAACGGGTGTTACACAAAGTCAGATGTTGTACAAAACCTTAAAAGTTTTAGGAAAACCTGTAGAATATGTCAGACAGCCGGGCGCGAGTCACGAAATTACCAGAAGCGGTGATAATCGTCAGAGAATCGACCAATTGCTTCGAACTTTTGAATTCTTTGAAAGATTCAATAAATAATACAATTTGTTAATTTAAAAATGATAGGGAAATGAATGCTATTGAGAACATTAAACCATTTAGTTTACAAAGTTATTTTTCTGAGTTCAGAAAAAATACAGTAGGTGTAAATCATAGTTTTGAATCGGTTTATGGAGAACAGAATTTGCTTTATGCAGATTGGGTTGCCAGCGGAAGGTTGTACGCTCCGATTGAAGATATTATGCTTAATAAAATAGGTCCGATGATTGCCAATACGCATTCACTTTCTAGTCAGACCGGAAAAACGTCTACCTATGCTTATCAGTATGCAAGAGACATTATAAAAAAAGCAGTAAATGCAAATGAATCGGATGTTTTGGTTACGACGGGAACTGGAATGACGGCGGCTTTATCTAAACTCCAGCGTATTATTGGTTTGAGAAAAAACGATGAAAACGAAAAAGATAAACCAGTAGTTTTTATCACGCACATGGAACATCATTCTAATCAAGTTCCTTGGTACGAAACCAATGCCGATGTTGTGATTTTACCTGCCGATGAAAATAATTTGGTTGATCCTAAAATTCTTTCTGCGGAAATAAAAAAATATGCCGATAGAAGTGTAAAAATTGGTTCGTTTACAGCATGTTCGAACGTGACAGGAATTATAACGCCTTATCATGATTTAGCCAAAATCATGCATCAGAATGGCGGATTGTGTTTTGTCGATTTTGCAGCTTCAGCACCTTATGTCAAAATCGATATGCATCCAAAAGATCCAGAACAGCAATTGGATGCCATTTTCTTTTCGCCTCATAAGTTTTTGGGCGGACCGGGAACCTGTGGTATTTTGGTTTTTAATGAAAAATTATACCAATCTGATTTTCCAGATAATCCAGGCGGAGGAAATGTAAAATGGACCAATCCTTTAGGGAATTATTGTTACAGCGATGTTATTGAAGTAAGAGAAGACGGCGGAACACCAGGGTTTTTACAAGTAATTCGAGCGGCTTTGGCTTTAGAATTAAAAGAAAAAATGGGAGTAGAACAGATTGCAAAAAGAGAAAAAGAATTGCTGGATCTTTGTTTTTTAAAACTTCAAAAAATACAAGGTTTGTCTATTTTGGGAGATTTAAAAAGCAAACGAATTGGCTGTGTTTCTTTTGTAATTGAAGATATTCACTACAACTTGATTGTAAGATTGCTGAATGATCGTTTCGGAATTCAGACTCGTGGCGGCTGGTCGTGTGCGAGTACATATGCGCATTATCTTTTTAATATTGATGAAAAACGTTCTAGAGCGATTACGACAGAATTATTAGAGAAAAATCAAACCAATAAACCGGGCTGGGTTCGTTTGTCACTTCATCCGATAACAACAGATGAGGAACTTTTATTTATCTGCGATGCCATTCAGCAAGTGGCTTCGAATTATAAAAAATGGCAGAAAGATTACGAATATAATCCTGCAACAAATGAATTTGAAAATCCTCGAATAAAAGATACAATAGAAAGAGAAGTAAAGGAATGGTTTGAACTGGATTAATGATTAATTTAACAAAAGATGAAAGCAATTCTATTACAGGAAAACCGTCAATTTCAGTTGCAAACAATTGAAACTCCTCAACCAGAACCCCATCAGATTCAGGTGCAGATTGTAGCTTCGGGTTTTAACCCAATTGACTACCAAATGACCGAAAATGGTTCTGAAAGAAAGCTTTTGCATTCGCCTATTTTAGGAAGGGAATTTTCAGGAATTATTACAAAAATTGGAGCAAGTGTAAAAGATTTTAAAATTGGTGATGCTGTTTTTTGCGGTTCGGGAAGCATGGGTTCTAACGGAACTTACGCCGAATATATTTGCGTTCCAGAAGCAATTGTAGTAAAGAAACCGAAGAACATTTCGTTTGAAGAAGCCGCTGCAATTCCATCAGCTGGATTAACGGCTTTACAGTCTTTTAAGAGAATGAAGGCCTCTCTGACAGATTCCATATTAATTACTGGAGCAGCTGGGGGAGTAGGGAATTTGTTTATAAAAATCCTTATTGGAAAAGGTTTCTCAAACTTTGTCGTGACCGCTGGAAATGAAGAAAGTATTGCTTCTTTAATTAATCTTGGAGTAAAATCACAGCAAATCATTAATTATAAAAAACAAGAAATATACGATGCGGCACTTTCTTTAAATGGAAATAAAAATTTTGATATTGTAGTAGATTTGGTAGGAAATAAAATTGCTGAAGTAGCTACTAAACTGATGAAAATAAATGGAACCTACTTAGATGTAACAAATTTTTCAACTCCAGAATCCCGAAATATTCTTTTTTCGAGAGGAGCTACTATTCACAATATTTCCAATTATGCTTATGGACTCGAAAAACGTTACGACTATTATAAAAATGGTTTGACTGAGTTAGCACAATTGTTTGAAAGTAAAATCATTGCACCGCCGAATGTTTCGATAATTGGAGAATTAAACACGAGAACGGTTGTTAAAGCGCTTTGGCTTTTACGTGAAAATAAAACGTATGGAAAAAAATTAATAATGCAGATCAATAAAGAATGAAAACAATACCAAGAAGAGTTGTAACAGGAATTAAAAACGGAAAATCAATTATTGAGCAAGATGCTATTGTAACCAATGTTTCAGAGCATTTTCCGGGTTTGATTATTTCAGACATTTGGTCAACCGATAGTACTCCAGCAAAATTTGAAGATAAAAATATAGAAAATACTGCTTTTCCAAACACGCCCAAAAACGGAAGTTATTTTAGATATGTGCAAATTCCTCCAGATAAAGATTTGGGAATTGTGGCACCCGAAGGCCAACCTCATCCATTAATGCATCAAACCGATACTTTAGATTATATCATTATAATATCTGGAGAAATTTATTTGATTGTTGATGAAGAAGAAACATTGTTGAAACCTGGAGATATCGTAATTCAGCGCGGAACAAATCATGCGTGGAGCAATCGTTCCGATTTACCTTGTATTCAATTAGCTATTTTATTAGATGCTAAGAATGATTAAATTATGTTGCAAACGTTATAGTAGTCTATTAGATTGATAGGAAAATAAAAGTTTTAATAGTTTTTTCATTAAAATTGAAAATAACTGCTTAAATTTGCAATCGCAATGAGAAAAAAAGACCAGAATATGAAGAATTATTATAACAGTGCAATGATGTGCCGTGTTGTTGTAATGCAATTCATTGATCTGGCTTCTAAATAAAACTATATTATTTATCTCAAAAAGCCTTTCATGAATATTTGAAAGGCTTTTTGTTTTAACCTTGATAACGAAATGATTGAATTAAAAAATGTAACCAAAACTTTTCATCAGAAAGACAGGATTGTTACTGCTTTGTCTGATGTCTCATTAAGAGTTCCGCCAGGGAAAGTCTTTGGTGTAATTGGAACTTCAGGTGCAGGAAAAAGTACTTTAATCCGTTGTGTGAATTTGTTGGAAAGACCAACTTCGGGAGAAATTATTGTCGACGGCAAAGCATTGATGCAATTATCTAACGCTGAATTAGCGATAGAAAGAAGACAAATCGGAATGATTTTTCAGCATTTTAATCTACTTTCTTCTAGGACGGTATTCGAAAATGTTGCTTTTCCTTTAGAGTTGGCAGGAACTTCAAAAAGCGAAATTAAAACTCGAGTTTTAGAGTTACTGCAATTGGTTGGTTTGGCTGAAAAAGCAAACGACTATCCGGCAAGTCTTTCGGGAGGACAAAAGCAGAGAGTGGCAATTGCGAGAACTTTGGCCAATAATCCGAAAGTATTGTTATGTGATGAAGCTACAAGTGCTTTAGATCCAGCGACAACGCGTTCGATTTTGAATTTATTGAAAGACATTAATAAACGATTGAATATTACAGTTTTATTGATTACGCATCAAATGGAAGTAGTAAAATCGATTTGTGATGAAGTGGCAGTTATCAGCTACGGAAAACTAATTGAACAGGGAAGTGTTGGTGAAATTTTCGCTGATCCGAAACAAGAATTGACTAGAGAGTTTATTTCTTCTTCTTTGCATATCGAGATTCCGTCTGTTTATCAGGAAAGATTACAACAAAAAGATAACGGAAATTTGAATCCGTTATTGAAATTAGAAATGACTGGAAAGTCTGTTAATGAACCCGTTATTTCAGAAGTTTCAAGACTTTTTGATACTGATTTCAAAATTGTTAGTGCACAGATGGATCAGGCGGGAGAAGTAAATTTTGGTGTAATGCTGATTGAACTTTCAGGAAAACGCGAAAATTATGATGCTGCAATTCAATATTTTAATTCAAAACACATTAAAACAGAAATTATAGGTTATGTCTGATTCTCTTATAGATTTATTGTTAAAAGGAACATGGGAAACCATTGTTATGACTTTTGTATCGGGATTTTTTGGATTTTTACTAGGATTGCCAACAGGAATTTTACTTTTTCTGACACGTAAAAATCAAATTTTAGAACAGCCCGTTTTAAATCGAGTTTTATCGGTTTTAGTAAATGTTTTCCGTTCAATACCATTCATTATTTTAATCGTTTGGATGATTCCATTTACTCGTGCAATTGTGGGAACTTCAATTGGTGTTAGTGCGGCTTTAGTACCGTTAAGTATTGGCGCGGCACCTTTTATTGCTCGTTTAGTAGAAAACAGTTTATTAGGTCTTCCTTCAGGTTTGATTGAAGCGGCAAGAGCTTTAGGAGCGACTCCTCTTCAAATTGTTTATAAAGTATTGCTGCCAGAAGCATTGCCTTCTCTAATCAATGCAGCTTCCATTACTTTAATTACTCTTGTAGGTTATTCTGCAATGGGCGGAGCTGTTGGTGCTGGCGGATTAGGGCAAGTGGGTTATCAATACGGTTATATTGGTTACGATGCCGTTACGATGAATTCGGTTTTAGGTTTACTGGTAATTTTGGTATTCCTGATTCAGTTTGCCGGAGATGCTTTGTCTAAACGATTTGACCATAGATAATCATTCAATTAAAAATTTAGAATTAAAAATTAAAAATAAATAGAGAGTATGAAACTAAATATTTTAAAAACAGCTGGGGTTTTGGCTTTGGCGCTTGTTTTATCAAACTGTGGAAATGATAAAAAAAATGATCCGCATTTTATTAAAGTTGGAGTTGCTGCGGGACCAGAATTAAAGGTTGCAGAAGCGGCTAAAAAAGTAGCCAAAGAAAAATTCGGATTAGAAGTAGAATTGGTTTCATTCAATGACTATGTTATTCCGAACGAAGCTTTAAGTCAAGGTGATATTGATGCAAATGCTTTTCAGCACAAACCATACATGGACGAGCAATCGAAACAACGCGGCTATAAATTGGCCATTATCGGAAAAACATTTGTTTACCCAATTGCAGGTTATTCTAAGAAAATAAAAAACCTTTCTGAATTAAAAAATGAAAGCACAATCATTATTCCAAACGATCCAACAAACGGCGGTCGTTCTTTATTGCTTTTACAGAAAAATGGTTTATTGAAATTGAAGGACGGAGTTGGTTTATTGCCAAAAGTAACTGACATTGTAAGTAATCCTAAAAACTTAAAAATATTAGAATTAGAAGCGCCTCAATTGCCTAGAGCTTTAGACGATGCAAACGTTTCTATTGCGATTATCAATAATACATTTGCTTCTCAAGCTGGATTAGTTCCTTCTCGTGATGCTTTATTTGTTGAAGATAAAGAATCGCCTTATGTGAATTTAGTAGTAAGCCGTGAAGACAATAAAAATGAAGAAAAAGTAAAACAGTTTTTACAGGCTTTTCAATCTCCAGAAGTAGAAAAGGCTGCTGAAGTGGAATTTAAAGGCGGAGCAGTAAAAGGCTGGTAAACAGTATTTCAATCTTTACAAAAAAAAACAGGGACTTTAATCCCTGTTTTTTTTGTTATGTTATATAAGCTTTTGTGACAATTACAAGAAGCATAGTAATAAAGTAAAGTAATGTAGCAACAAGAGCAAAAATAATATGGGCAAAGAATAACTGAATATAATAACCTTTAAAATTAATTGGGGTCTGATATCGGGTTATTTTAAATATAAATACCCAGCTGATTATACCTATTACACCGCTGATAATTCCCAATAAGAGAGCACTTAGCAATGAAACTGATAGTATATCCTTTACCCATACAATATGATATCCTACAACAAACAAAAATCCAATGAAGTAATGAACCATCCATCCTAGTTTCCGTCTAGAACCATAAGAAAGATCATAATGTAATTCTGAAAATACACTAGATAAAAGAACTGGCTCTTTGTATAATTTTTGAAATTTTTTGGAGACAAAGTAGCTGAACCAAGTCATTGCCGATGTTGCTCCGATTGAAATTAAAATTAGTTGTATTACGAGATATGGGTCCATTACAAAATATTTTTAATCCTATCAAAGTTAGGATAAAATTGTAATATAAAACTTATAACCACATGTTTTTTAGTTACATAATTCTAAGAGAGTTAAGATTTTGTGTATTATTTGCTTCGAAATATTTGGTTGTGTTGAAAAAGCAATTTTTATCTGTTTTTTTAATGATTACGGATGATGTTTTCTAAACATTCGCTTAAAATGCAAATTGCTTTTTCCATCTCTTCTTTTTCTAAATGTCCAAATCCCAAACGTGTAGCAGTTAGGTTTTTGGTCTGATATAAAATAGTTTTTGGCAGAAACAAATCATGGGCAGCACATTCTTTCTGAAATTGAACGAGATTAAAATTGTCCAGCCATTCTACCCAAATCGCCAAGCCGCGCGGAGGTATTTTAAATTTAATTTTACCTTTTAATTTTTCATTCAAAAGAGCGGAAAATTGATCGCGGCGTTCTTTGTAGATTTTTTTATTTTTTTTAGAAAGACGATGTACTTCGCCTTCGGTAATCCATTCAGTCAAAACTTGCTCTTTCAAAACATCAATGCTAGGTTCAAGAATATTTTGATGTTTTTCTAATTCCGTAATAAATGCAGAAGGCGCTGCAACAAAGCCATAACTAAATCCAGATGGGAGCGATTTTCCAAAAGATCCGATGTAAACCACTTTCTGATTAGAATCAAAAGCAGCCAAAGGTAAAACGGGGTTATTATCATAATGAAAATCAAAATCATAATCATCTTCTATAATAATAAATCCGTATTGATTGGCTAATTCTAAAACTTCCATTCTTTTTTTCGCGCTAAGCGAAATGGTAGTGGGATAATGATAATTTGAAGTAAGATACAGTACTCTGATTTTTGAAGTTTGGCAGATTTCTTTCAGCTGTTTCGTATCAATTCCGTCTTCATTTACCTGAATTGGAATAATCTGTGCACCTGTATTGGTCAATGTCATATTAGACATATAATAACCTGGAGATGCTACAGCAACTTTATCGCCAGAAGAAATAAGCACTTTTGTCACCAGATACAAACTTATTTCATGGCTGCTAGTTGTCAGTAAATTTGAAGTTGAAATGCGAATGCCACGGGTAAGATTTAGATAATTAGAAAAGTGAGTTTTAAAATTAGAATGCGAACGAAGCTGAATCTGCTCGTATGTTTTAGAACTTTTTCTTCTTTTTAGTTTTGAAACATATAATCTTGCCAGAACATCGGTCTGAACCAATCTCCAATCTGGCATTCCGTCATTAAATTGATAAGGCAGATTACTGGTTTCTATTGGATTTTCTAAAATGGTCGATTTTTGAAAGGTAAAACCAGTATTGTTTTCAGATGCATTGTGCTCTTTTGAAGCAGGAAATGCCGCTTTGTTTTTTTGTTGCGATAGAATAAAAGTTCCTTTATTTGGCAGTGTTTCAATCCAGCCTTGAGATTCTAAATCTTGAAATGCTTTGATTAGCGTATTCCGATTAACGTCTAATACTTTGCATAATATGCGGGTTCCGGGAAGTTTTGTTCCTTCTGGAAGAAATCCGGTTTGGATGGCTTTAATAAATTCAAAAACAATCTGCAGATAAATTGCGGTATTTTGTTCTGGTTTTAAATGAATAAAACTTCTAAAAGGAATTTCAACCGGACTATCCATAATTATAAAACTGGTATACTTTGTTAGTACGGCAAGGTAGTACTTTTGCCAAAAAAAATAATAAACCAAAATGAAAAAAATCTATTTTGCTGTCTTCACAGTAATTTGTACCAATTTTTACGCACAGACCAAAAAGGATTCCATAAACCAAATGGATGAGGTTGTCATTAATGAAGGTCGTTTTAACACGCCCATTTCAAAACAAAACAGAAATGTCTATGTTATTTCTAGTGAAACGATAAAAAAACTGCCAGGAAGAACGCTTCAGGAAGTTTTGCAATATGCTAACGGAGTTGATATTAGACAACGTGGTCCGTTTGGAACTCAAGCTGATATTAGCGTTGATGGAGGAAGTTTTGAACAGACAGTTGTTCTTTTAAATGGCGCTAAAGTAATCGATTCTCAAACGGCTCACAATATGCTAAATCTGCCGCTTCCGGTTGAAGTTATTGAGAGAATTGAAATCGTTCGTGGACCAGCTGCGAGAATTTACGGAATTAACAGCTTAACAGGGGCCATCAACATCATCACTAAAAAACCAACGGATTCTGGCTTTTTAGTAAGCACTTATGCAGGTTCTAATTTCGAAAAAGATACTCAAGACACGGGAGATACTTTTTACGGAACAGGCGTTCAGGCAGGAGCTGTTTTAGGTAAAGAAAAACAACAGCACTTGATTTTTGCTTCTCATGATAAAAGCAACGGATATCGTTATAATACAGCATTCGAAAACAATAAAATTTTCTATCAAGGAAATGTGCAAATCAATGATTCTAATGAAATTTTAGGTTCTGCAGGTTATATCAATAACGGATTCGGTGCCAACGGATTTTACGCTGCGCCCGGCGATCGAAATTCGACCGAAATTGTACAAACTACTTTTGCGAACATTCAATCCAAACATTCTATTACAGATAGTTGGAAAATTATGCCAAGAGTTACTTACAGATACAATTATGATGATTATCGTTACTTAGGAAACTCAAATTTAGCAGTTGGAAGAAGTCAGCATTATACCAATTCAATTGCGGCAGAATTAAATTCGACCGTAAAATTGTCTAAAGGAGAAATTGGGTTTGGAGCTGAATTTAGAAATGAAAATATCCATTCTTCCAATATTGGAGATCACGATCGCGAAAATGTTGGTTTGTATGCAGAATACAGAACTAGTTTCTTCGAAAAATTAGATGTCAATTTAGGAACTTACCTGAACTATAATTCAGATTACAAATGGCAGGTTTATCCAGGAATTGATGCGAGTTATGCCATTACAGACGAATTTAAAGTAATTGGTAATGTTGGAACAAGCCAAAGAATTCCATCGTTTACAGATTTATATTTGAAACAGACAGGAAATATCGGAAATGCCGATCTAGATTCGGAAAATGCTTTTCAGAGCGAAATCGGATTTAAATACAACAAAAAAGCATTGGGTTTGAATGCAAATTATTTCTATAGAAAAATCGACAATTATATCGATTGGATGCGTAACACAACAACGGTGCCTTGGCAAAGTCAAAATACTGGAGATTTAAACACAAACGGAATTAATTTGCGCGGAACGTACAGATTCGATTTCTCTAAAGATTCAAGATTGAATATTCTTTTAGGATATACTTATTTAGACTCAGAATTTAAAAGTGCCCGTACAGAAACGTTTTCCAAATATGCAATTTCTTCTTTAAAACATCAGATTACAAACACGATAGATTATCAGTTTAAAGATTTTTCTATCTTATTTGCAACACGTTTTAACGAAAGAATTACAGGTCCTTCTTATTGGGTAAACGATTTTAGAGTAAGTCAAAGTATTCAGAAAATCACCATCTTTTTAGATGCTCAAAATATATTTAATGCCACTTATTATGAAGTTGGAGCTGTTCCATTGCCTTCAAGATGGTTTACTCTAGGAGTGAAACTAGTTACTTTTTAAGTTTGATTTCCAAAAAATCATTAAAGACAAAAAGGGAAGATTTTACGGAATCTTCCCTTTTTTTATTTTATAGAATAAAAGGAATGTTTTGCAATATAATTGTTTGTGATAACGATAACTCGTGAAAAGTTCTTATAGCTTTTACCGCTCATTTTTATAGGATTGCCAGTATAATTTTATGTAAAAAATAGTAAAAATGCTATAAGCATAACGGTTTTATAATTGGTTACTTAGCTATTGTGAAAATCAAACAATTTACAAATCGAAAATGAATTATTATGAAAGCAATAAAAGCAGCAACGATCTTAATTTTGATTATTTTCAGTGGAATCTTATTTTCATGTAAAAACAATCAAGATGGCTATAGTGACGAAATAGATACAGTTATTTCACCTATGGAGAGCAAACAGAGTAAGGCAGAAAACAAAACAGACAGTATAAAAAGTGAAGAAGATATTGAAACCAATATTGAAACCACACAAAAAAATGGATCTGAAAGTACAGCAGGAACTGGTAGTGGTCCAGGAGAAAGTTCACAAGATGGTGCCACTTATACTACCGCTACGGGTGTGCAAAAAGATAGTGTAAGACCAGAGGCAAAAGCAGCCAAAAAGAAAAAATAAAGCAAAGAAATGACGTATTTTAATATTTTATAGGATTTGATTTTTATAAAAGACATTTAAAATTCTGTAATTGATTTAATTCATGATTATTTATTTTTAATGCTATTAATTATGAAATATCAATTAAAAATGAATATTTATGAAAAGGCTATTAAATACTAAGATTATACTTTTTATTTTTTTGGCTGGATTAGCATTTTCTTGTAAAAAGAATGAGAATAAACCAGCTGATTCTACATATGATTCTATTCAAAATACAATAGATACTGTCGGACCTGAGGTAGACACGCTTATGGATGGAACCATCGAAGAAATTGGAAATGATACTATTGTAGTCAAGAAAGACACTCTAGATAAAAAGTAAGTCACTGAATTATAAAATTGAGAAAGCTAAATCTAATAGGTTTGGCTTTTTTGATTCTAAAAAACATTTAGAGATGGTGAGATTCAGTTAAAATAAAAAGCAAATGAATAGCTTTTTCTCTATATTTGGGTAGGCTATTTAACATTCTAATATTTTTTGATATGAAATGTTTTGGACAGCATTAAAATTGTTTTTGTTTTAGTTGAATGTCTTTTTTAGATACCAATAATTCATAATTAAAATTTTAAAAAGTAAAAGAACTTTTCTATATATGTTGATGTACTAATGGAGCTAATAAATAATCTAAATCTTTTTGAAACGGTCTTTAATGCTACGCCTAATGGTATTGCAGTTTTGAAGCCCTTACACGATAATAAAAACAGGATACAAGATTTTTCTATATTACTGCTCAACTCTGTTATGATCAACTGGGTTAAAGATGAAAATTATAAAAATAAAAAATACAGTGAGGTTTTTCCATGGATTAAAGGAGATACTCTTGAAAAGCTTATAGATGCCGTAGAAACAGATAATTCTGTTACATACGAACAATGGCATGAAATGGAAGGTACAAAAAAATGGTTCCTATATACTGCCGTTAAACAAGATGGTCTATTAGTACTTACTACAGAAGATATTACAGAAAAAAAACAAGCCGAAACAGCTTTAAATAATGCACTTACAGTTGCCGAAAAGCAAAAAAGACTGTACGATTCTATCATCAATACCACTCCAGATTTGGTATATGTATTTGATCTCAATTATATTTTTACCTATGCCAATAAAGCTTTATTGAACATGTGGGGGAAATCGGCAGAAGATGCTATTGGTAAAGGACTTAGGTCAAATGGATATGAAGAATGGCATGCTGAAATGCACGAAAGAGAAATTGATCAGGTTGCATCGACTAAAAAGTCAATTAGAGGAACGGTATCTTTTCCGCATGCCGAATTAGGTCGCCGCATTTACGATTATATTTTTGTTCCCGTTTTTAATGAAAAAGGTGAAGTTGAAGCCGTTGCAGGAACAACTCGTGATATAACAGAGATTAAACTGGCCGAAGAAAAAATACAGTTAAGTGAAAATCGTTTCCGTAAAATGATTCACCAGACTCCAGCTCCGACCTTAATTCTTAAGGGCGATGATTTAGTTATTGAACAGATTAATAATCATATGCTTCAAATGATCGGTCGGGGAGAAGAAATTATTGGTATGCGATTGATTGATGTACTTCCAGAACTTGAAGGACAATACGTTTGGGAACAGGTTCTAAACGTTTACAATAAAGGAATTCCGTTTGATCAAAGTGAAGTTTTAGTTCCACATAATCGAACAGGAGAATTAAAAAACTACTATTATAATTTAGCTTATCGTCCGTTGATTGAAGATGGACAAATAACAGGAATGATTCAGGTAGCAGTCGAAGTTACACAGCAAGTAGTAGCACGTCAGAAAATGGAAGAAAGCGAAAGCCGTTTTCGGGCGCTGGTAAATGCTTCTTCTGATTTAGTGTATCGAATGGATGCTGACTGGATGATTATGCATAGTCTAGAAGGAGATGGACTTTTTACTAATTCTGAAGGTCAAGTTTCTAATTGGCTAGATAAATTTATTCATAACAGTGATCTTCAAAGAGCTGTGAATCTTATTTCTCAATCTATAGTAGATAAGAGTATTTTTGAGATGGAACATAGAGTAACAAATCCTGATGGTTCTATCGGATGGGTTTTTTCGAGAGTTGTTCCGATATTAGATGAAAACGATAAAATCGTCGAATGGTTTGGCACAGCTAGCAATATTACTTCGCAAAAAGAACTTCAGGAAGTAATTAAAGAAAGCGAAGAGAAATTTAGACAATTAGCAGATCTGGTTCCTCAAATTATTTGGACAGCAAAACCAGATGGTTTTGTTGATTACTACAATAGCCGCTGGTACGAATACACTGGTTTTGACGAAGATAAATTTGGTGATTCTAGCTGGGTTCCCGTCTTACATCCGGATGATATGGATTTGGTTAAGGAATTTTGGTATTACAGTGTTGAAAGCGGTAACCCGTACCAAATTGAATTTCGTATCAAAAATATATATACAAAAGAATACCGATGGTTTTTAAGCAAAGCGGTTCCTATCAAAGATAAATCTGGCGTTATTACCAAGTGGTTTGGGACATGCACAGACATACAAGAACACAAATCGATTACAGAAAAACTAGAAATTTTAGTAGCAGATCGTACTAAAGAATTACAGCGTTCTAATGACGATTTGCAGCAGTTTGCCCACGTTGCCTCACACGATTTAAAAGAACCGGTTAGAAAAATTAAAACATTTGTAAGTCGTTTAGAAGATCATCTAGAGGGAAAACTCGATGAATCTTCGACAAGATATATAGAAAGAATTCATGTTGCGGCAGACCGAATGTTTAATATGATTGATGGCGTTTTGGCCTATTCTAAAATTAATGCCGATTCACAAAAAACGACTTTAGTTGACTTAAATGAGATTATAAGAAATATCGAAACCGATCTGGAAATTGCTTTACAGAAATCGGGCGGAAAAATTCTGTATCAAAATTTACCTAAATTGGAAGGCGCAGGTGTATTGTTATATCAATTATTTTATAATCTTATCAATAATTCTATTAAATTTGCTCAGGATAAACAACCTCCAATAATTAGAATATCAACTGAAATAACAAATGAGCAAGACAAAGATTTTGCGGTGATTACTTTAGAAGATAACGGAATTGGTTTTACACAAAATCAAACGAACCATATTTTTGAAACCTTTACTCGTTTAAATCCAAAGGATCGATATGAAGGAACAGGTTTAGGATTGTCTCTCTGCAAAAAAATAGCGGAGCGTCATGGAGGAAGTATCAGCGCCTCTGGAATACCAAACCAAGGTGCTGTATTTACAATAAAGTTGCCCTTAGAACAGAAAGAGAACGACATTTAATATGGAGAAAAAGATAATTTTACTGGCCGACGACGATATGGATGACACAGAAATGTTCTGCGAAGCATTGGCAGAAGTTGATGCAGATATTTTATGTCATTGCGCAGAGAATGGAAGTGAGGCATTAAAGATTCTCAGCAGTCTCGACGAAGTACCAGGAGTTATTTTTTTAGATTTAAATATGCCGATTATGAATGGCTGGGAATGTCTGAGAGAGCTAAAGTCAAATCCGCGTTATAAAGATATTCCTGTAATTATGATTTCGACTTCTTCACACAAAAATGATATGGATAGCGCAACTAGTTTAGGCGCGGTCTGTTACTTTATAAAACCGAATAATTTTAAGGATTTAAAACAGGTTTTGAAAATTATTACATCCAATTTAGCAAACATCAAAGAAGCTATTTCAACATTACAATCAAGCGGATTAGAGCATATTTTTGTTTGTCAGGAAAGTAATTTGTAATTCTAAATAGTCAAATTCTTCATTTGCTAAAGGGCAGATTTGTTCAATATGTTCGCAGTTCCTCCATAAAAGTAATTTTGTTTCTGGAAAATGATTTAGCTGTTCAACCCCAATAAATTGTTTCATTTTGTAACATTCTACAAACCTTACGGCTTTATTAAGAAATAGACATTTGTATTTTGTTTATTTTTGCAGGATATTAAAATTGACAAATGAAACGTTCAGGTACAGCAGATCTTCCTTTACATTACGGACATGTTCCGATGTGGCTTGCTGAACGAATGTCAAAACTTGGCTTTGCGATTGTAGAAACAATTGCCTTAGAATTTTCTACTTCTGAAGTGATCAGTAAATTGAGTAATCCTTTTTGGTTTCAGAGTTTTGGAGCGGTTATGGGAATGGATTGGCATTCTTCAGGAATTACAACCTCTGTGCTCGGAGCATTAAAAAGATCGGTAAATCCGCATTCTAAAGAATTAGGAATTTATATCTGTGGAGGAAAGGGCAAACATTCGATGCTCACGCCACAAGAACTTCTTTTTGTAGGTGAAAAAACGGGTCTTGACGGAAATAATCTGGCCAATTGCAGCAGATTGACTGCAAAAGTCGATAACACTGCCATTCAAGACGGATTCCAGTTGTATCAGCATAATTTTATTGTAGATAATAAAGGGCAATGGGCAGTTATTCAGCAAGGAATGAATCCGAATTCGCAAACTGCGAGAAGATATCATTGGCATTCACAAGATTTGAAATCTTTCATAAACGAACCTCACACTTTTATTTATGGTGAAAATCAGGGAAATATATTAAATCTTACTGCCGATGCAGCCACAAAATCTAGAGAAGGAATTTTAGAACTAGTAAAAGAAGAGCCAGCAAAAATTATAAAAGAGATGCAACATCTTTCTATGCCAGCCCATCACGATGTTAGGATGGAAGATGTAAATATGAAAAGACTCGGCGCAATGCTTTGGACAACACATGATAATAAACCAGAAGATTTTGAAGAACTATTGCTTTTAAAAGGAATGGGGCCAAGAGCTTTGCAATCTTTAGCATTGGTTAGCGAAATTATCTATGGAACTCCAACGCGATTTGAAGATCCGGCACGTTTCTCTTTTGCTCATGGTGGAAAAGACGGACATCCGTTTCCTGTTCCCGTTACAATTTACGATGAAACAATTGATACTTTGCAAAGAGCTATAAATCGTGCAAAAATTGGAAATAGTGATAAATTAAATGCTATTCAAAAACTATCTGAGATTTCGAGAAAAGCAGAAGAAAATTTTACGCCAAATAATAATTTTGATGCATTGATTCAAAGAGAAAGGGAAAATTCTCATCTATATGGCGGCCGAACCGTTTTTGGCGATGCAAAACCCAAAAAGAACAAACCAAATAATCCGAATAATCAATTGGAATTGTTTTAAAAATTTCAGTTTTAATATTTGCTTTTGCAATGATTTAATTTATAATTCAATAATGTTAGAAAAAGAAAAATCAATCTATACGCTTCAATTTATTTTACTTTGTTTAAGTTCTTTGCTGTTTTCTTCTAGTTTCAATATGATGATTCCAGAACTTCCAAATTATTTAAGCAGTCTTGGCGGTGCAGAATACAAAGGTTTAATCATTTCCTTGTTTACGCTTACGGCGGCAATTTCAAGACCTTTTAGCGGTAAGCTTACAGACAAATGGGGACGTGTACCGGTTATGGCAATTGGATCTTCGGTTTGTGTAATTTGCGGATTTCTGTATCCGATTTTAAGTTCTGTTTCTGGATTTCTATTGCTTCGTCTCGTTCATGGTTTCTCTACAGGATTTAAACCAACTTCGACATCTGCTTACGTAGCCGATATTATTCCGCAAAAGAGATGGGGAGAAGCATTAGGAATGCATGGATTGTGTTTTGGTATTGGTGGCGCACTTGGCCCTGCATTGGGAAGTATGATTGTGAATTCTTTTGGAATGAATGCGATGTTTTATACTTCATCATTTCTCGCTTTTTTATCGATTATCATTGTTTTTAATATGAAAGAAACGCTTACGGTAAAAGAGAAACTTAACAAGTCTATGTTTTATATTGGGAGAAAAGATATTGTAGATAAAAATGTTTTTCCAGCAGGAATTATTACTTTTTTGTCTTATACCGCCTTCGGAATTATTTTAACCTTAATTCCAGATTGGAGTGAACATCTTGGTGCGACAAATAAAGGTATATTTTTTACGGCATTTACCGTTGCTTCGGTTTTGGTTCGTTTTGTGGCAGGAAAAGTTTCAGATAGACACGGAAGACCAAAAGTAATTTTAGCAGGATTAATCATAACTTCTATCGCACTTTTTGTAGTTAGTCAAGGAAGAGATATTCAGATGCTATTAATTGGGGCAGGAATTTATGGAACTGGTACCGGAATTCTATCGCCAGCAATTAGCGCCTGGACGATTGATATGAGTAATCCTGAACACCGAGGAAAAGCAGTTGCCACGATGTATATTTCGATGGAACTCGGAATTGGGAGCGGTGCTCTTTTGGGAGGAACCTACTATAACGATCAAATTAATCGCATTCCACAAATTATTAGATTTGATATTTTGGTGTTGGTTTTGGGGATTGTTTATCTTTTTTATTGGCGTAGAAATAAAAATAAAAAGCTGAAAGTTTAAATGAAATTGAAAACACGAAATTAGTTCGCAAATCAAGCGAATATCGTTTGTTATTCATTTATAAATACTATTGATATTTACTCAAATCCAGATTAAGAATCGTTCCAACTCTACTAAACTCTTCATTAACCTTTGCATTCAAAATTAGTTGTTCGTTGTGTATTGGATGATTAAAAATTAACTGATGTGCATGGAGCATCATTCCTTTCAAGTCAAAATTTTCCAGCCATAATTTATTTTGTTTGTTACAACCATGCGGGCGACTTCCTAAAATGGGATGAAAAATATGTTTGAAATGTTTCCGTAATTGATGCATACGTCCAGTTTCTGGAATCGCTTCTACCAAACAATATCGGGAAGTGGGTTTATTGTTAAATGCCAACGCAACTTCAGCATTTTGCAAACGATGAAAGTACGTTATGGCATTTTGTTTAATGTCATCATCATTAATTAAATCATAATCTATCGTAAGTTCTTCGGGTGACCAGCCGCGTAAAATCGCCAAATATTTTTTTTCTACTTCGCGCGTAGCAAAACGATCATTCATAATTTTAAGAACTTCTTTATCTAGCGCAAATAACAAAATACCAGATGTTTTGCGATCTAACCGATGAATAGGATAAACGTGTTGCCCAATTTGATTTCTCAATTCCTGAATGGCATACACTTTTGCATCTCGCGCATAAAATGATTTGTGAACCAATAACCCGCTTGGTTTATTAATGGCAATAATATATTCGTCTTGGTAAAGAATTTCTAACATTCGGCAAAAGTAAAAGAGATTTCGGTTGAAATGACTTTTAGATGTTATTTATTTGCCGATAGTTCCGAAATTCTTTTTTATGCTAGTCCTAATATTAATAACAACTGGATTAATAAAAAAAAAGCCCGTAAACAATAAGTTTACAGGCTTTTTTGTGGAGTCGCCGAGAATCGAACTCGGGTCCAAACAAGCAACTAAAGAGCTTTCTACACGTTTATTTCCTGATTAGATTTTCGATGTTAAGCTAGGCCAGAAACAGCCACCGAACACTTATCTTCTTAATTTTCGAAACCCACCCGAAGCTCATGGATATCTAGGTTTATTTTTACGGTTCCCCTGAACGGAACGCCACAAACCAAGGCTTTCCAGGAGAATCCAGCTTCTCTACCTTGTAGAGACGTGGCGCAATCTTACTATGATTCGGATTATGCAGCTAAAGCGTAATTATTTTCGCCGTGTAAAAGTTTGAGATCTTATATTTACGAGCAAGGTCTCAATGCTCGACGTGCTTACTGTTCAATTCGACTTGCTGTCAAAACCAGTCGACCCCAAAAAATAAGTCTGCAAATGTATACTTTTTGAAATTACTTTCTATTAAAATTTTCAGAAAAATTTTATAGTCATAAAGTCGAAAGTCAAAAGTTGTAAAGTCACATACTTAAGTGCTATTGCTTCATTTTATTTTCCCATTGTTGGTTATTAAAAAACAAAGTCATTATTAACTACTGTTCCAAGACTTTACAACTTTTGACTTTCGACTTTTGACTTTCGCCTATAGTTTTACTCTTCGTCTTTAAAATTAAAAGGGTAATCTCCAAATATTGGTGCCAATTTACGGACTGCATACGTATTTCTAGTCATCTTGTTAGAAAGGGCAATAATTGTAACACCTTCATTCTTTAACGTAATATAAGACGAAGTGTTTCCATGCCACCAACCATTATGGAAATAGAAGTTTTGTCCCGTTTCCCAGTTGATCATTCTAATTCCAAGACCATAATTTTTAGTTCCTTTGCGTTCATTACTGTAACCCGTATAAACTTGTTTCAATAATTCAGGTTTTAAGAAATCTGGTGATTGTCTAGCGCGATCAAATTTTAAAAGATCTCGTGCTGTAGAGAAAACGTTTTTATCTCCATAAACATTATCCAAATAATCAAAACCTATTTCTACGCCGTTTCCTTTATAAGAAGGAACAATTTTTTTTCTGTCTTTATCATCATCAAAAACATAGGTGTTTTTCATTCCAAGAGGTTTGAAAATCATTTCCGACATTGCTTCTTTATAACTTAAGCCTGTTATTTTTTCGATAATAAGCGCCAGCATAGCGTAGTTTGTATTGCAATAGCTAAAACGTGTGCCAGTTTTAGACTCCAAACCAATATCTTTTGTTGCTAGAATATCAAGAATGTCTTTGTTAGTCAATTGGTTATGACGGTCCCAAACCGATTTGTCACGATCTGTAAAATAAGCATAATTGCGCATTCCAGTACGGTGGCTCAATAACATTCTAATCGTACATTCTTCGTATGGAAATGTTTTTAGAATCGTATTTACTTTTTGATCCAAATCTATTTTGCCTGCATTTACCAATTTTAAAACCGCAGTCGCAGTTAAAACTTTACTTACTGAGGCAATTTGTACGGGAGTTTCTGCCGTTATTTTCGTTCCTTCGTTTTTATTGGCAAATCCGTTGTATTTTTCAAAAATGATCTGACCGTTTTTAGCTACCAGAAAGCTTCCATTCATGGTATTATTGGGCCAGTTTTTATTATAAAAGTGATTTATTCTACCGACAACCGAGTTTATATAAGCCTGAGAAATTTTCTTTTCTGCTCCTAAAGGCTTCATTTTAGGTAAAGTATCTTCGACTGCTTGAGTAGTATCTAGTGTTGTTTTTTTGTTTTGACCACATGAGCTTAAAACTAATACTGAGAAAAGTATTTGTGGTATCTTTGTTTTTTTAAGGAAAATCATTTGCATCGTTCTTTAAAAACAAATATATCGAATTCAATTTTGTTGTTTTCTCAGTTCTGAGGCTTTAATTTGTGATTTTTAACATTTTTTTAAGAGTTGTAAAAACTAGTCGTTTGTTTTTCAGGTTTTAACGAATTTGAAGCATTCTAAATAGAATTTTAGAAACAAAAATTTAACTAAATTTGTTATATTTGAAACAAATACTGTTTTAAAAGTTATATTATTGAATATTAAAATCACTGAAATGAAGTTTGGAATTATAAAAGAAAGAAAAAATCCGCCAGATAGGAGAGTAGTATTTTCTCCTGATGAATTAGCTAAATTGAAGCAAGTTTATCACACAGCTTCATTTGAAGTTGAAAGTTCAGATATTAGGATTTTTACTGATTCAGAATATAAAAATATGGGAATTACAGTAACAGAAGATGTTTCGGACTGTGATGTTTTATTTGGAGTGAAAGAAGTTCCTGTTGAAAATTTAATTCCAAACAAATCCTATTTTTTCTTTTCCCATACGATTAAAAAGCAACCGCATAATAGAAAATTACTTCAGGCTATTTTAGAGAAGAACATCGATTTGTATGATCATGAAACCATCGTAGACGAACTAGACCGCCGTTTAATTGGTTTTGGAAGATATGCTGGAATGGTTGGAGTTTATAACGGAATTAGAGCTTTCGGAATTAAATTCGAATTGTTTAAACTTCCAAAAGCAGAAACTCTTTCGGGAAAAGAAGCTTTAATTATGCATTTAAAGCGCATCACAATGCCTGCTTTAAAATTTGTAATTACAGGAACAGGAAAAGTAGGAAGCGGAGCCAAAGAAATTTTGGATGCCATTAAAGTGAAAGAAATTACGATTGATAATTATCTGACTAAAAAATATGCGCAGGCAGTTTACGTTCAGTTGGACGTTTTAGAATACAATAGAAGAAAAGATGGTCAGGTTTTAGATTTTACAGATTTTATTCAGCATCCTGAAGAATATGAATCTGATTTTGAAAGATTTACTAAGGTTTCGGATATTTATTTTGCAGGTCATTTTTACGCGAGCAACGCACCGATGATCCTTACAAGAGAAATGCTTAACGCTAGTGATTGCAAACTAAAAGTAGTAGCAGATATTTCTTGCGATGTAAATGGACCAATTGCGTGTACTCTTCGTTCTTCGACTATTGAAGAGCCTTTATATGGTTATTTTCCTTTGGAAGATAAAGAGGTAGATTTTTTTCATCCTGCGGCAGTTGCTGTTATGGCAGTTGATAATCTGCCTTGCGAAATTCCAAAAGATGCAAGCATAGGTTTTGGAGAACAATTTATGGAACACGTAATTCCTGCTTTTTTTAATGGCGATAAAGATGGAATTTTGAAACGAGCCAAAATCACAGAAAATGGAAAACTAACAGAACGATTTAGCTATTTGCAAGATTACGTTAATAATGGTTAGTTGTTAATGATTAATTATAAATTTAAAAAGAGCTTTCTAAAACTTAGAAAGCTCTTTTTTTATAATGAATTAAAAATTAAAAATTAAAAATTAAAAATTAAAAATTAAAAATTAAAAATTAAATTTACACCATATCCTCAGGCTTCACCCAAGCATCAAAATCTTCTGGTGTAACATAACCGAGGCGGACTGCTTCTTCTTTAAGTGTAGTTCCATTTTTATGAGCGGTTTGAGCAATTTCTGCGGCCTTATAATAACCAATTTTGGTATTTAAAGCAGTTACCAACATTAGTGAATTATCAACCAATTCTTTAATGCGCTTGTAGTTTGGCTCGATTCCTTGTGCGCAATGTTCGTCAAATGAGACGCAAGCATCGCCCAATAATTGTGCTGATTGTAAAAAGTTTGCGGCCATTACTGGTTTGAAAACATTCAATTCATAATGTCCTTGCATACCGCCAACAGCAATTGCCATATCGTTTCCAATTACTTGAGCGCAAACCATTGTCAAAGCTTCGCACTGCGTTGGGTTTACTTTTCCTGGCATAATAGAAGAACCTGGTTCGTTTTCAGGAATATGAATTTCACCGATTCCAGAACGAGGTCCAGAAGCTAACATTCTTATATCATTTGCAATTTTGTTTAATGAAACGGCTAATTGTTTTAATGCGCCATGTGTTTCTACAATAGCATCGTGTGCCGCAAGTGCTTCAAATTTGTTTTCAGCTGTTATAAACGGATGATTGGTGAATTGCGCAATATATTCGGCAACTTTTACGTCGTATCCTTTTGGTGTGTTTAGTCCAGTTCCAACTGCAGTTCCGCCAAGAGCGATTTCAGATAAATGCGCTAAAGTATTTTTTAAGGCTTTTAATCCGAATGCTAATTGAGAAGCGTAGCCCGAAATTTCTTGTCCCAGTGTTAATGGTGTTGCGTCCATAAGGTGGGTACGACCAATTTTAACCACTTCTTTAAATTCAGCAGCTTTTTTTACTAAAGTAGCATGCAGTTTTTCGATTCCCGGAATTGTAGTTTCAACCACCATTTTGTAAGCCGCAATATGCATTCCAGTTGGAAAAGTATCATTTGAAGATTGCGATTTATTAACGTCGTCGTTTGCTTTGATGAATTGCTCGCCTTCGCCAATTTCGAAACCTTTAAGCACTTGTGCGCGATTTGCAATTACTTCGTTAACATTCATGTTGCTTTGTGTTCCTGAGCCAGTCTGCCAAATTACGAGAGGAAATTGATCGTCTAGTTTTCCTTCTAGAATTTCATTACAGACCGCTGCAATTGCATCTCTTTTTTCTATTGGTAAAACACCTAAATCGTAATTGGCATATGCAGCAGCTTTTTTTAAATAAGCAAAACCTTCAATAATTTCTTTTGGCATAGAACCTGATGGTCCGATTTTAAAATTATTTCTAGAACGTTCTGTTTGTGCACCCCAATATTTATCGGCTGGGACTTGAACTTCGCCCATGGTGTCTTTTTCTATTCTGTATTTCATTTTTTTGTTTGTAAAATGTTATTTGAAAAATGTGAAATGTTATTTGTGAAATTTAAAATTGAAGCTTCTTGTGAAAATGAGTGCCCTAGCCCTGATGGGAACGGCATCTCCCGATTTAGAAAACAAGGCTTTTTAGCCGTAGTTTTTCTTTATCGGGAATATAGTGGACAGCAGGTTTCAGCTCCTTAAAATACTCATATTCTTCTAATTTAGACAGTTGAATAATATTCGGAAAAAATCCTTATTTAAAATGAGTATAAATATACGGATAAATGTTATTTAACGAAAAATGATTTAGATTTTATTGCTGAAAAAAAATATATAGCCTACATTTGTCCTAACATTCAAAAATTCCGGAAAACATGTTTGAATTTTCACAGTACTTAGGCTTTTTACTTTTCTTAACCATTCTTACTATAGGATTTTGGTTAATGTTTTTCTTGGTTGGTTTCGTATCTTATTGGGTTACTGGAGCTAGCTGGGAGCTTTTCAAAGAAAAGAGAGCTAAAAGAAGACAAGAAGAACAATCTATTTAATTTTAGATTGATGTCATAAGAAAAGGACCCGTTTATACGAGTCCTTTTTTTTTTTAGAATGTGACAAACTTGATTACTATAGGGAGAGGTAATTTTACCAGTTTCCTTTCAATCCTTCTTTTAAAGCGCTATTATATTTTTCTAAATCAAAGCTATACAAATCAGGCGCTTTATGTGCACCACCTTTTCTTGATTCATCCAATTTTGTCAAGATATCATAACGCAGAATTTTTCGATAAAAATTTCCTCTATTGAGTTTTTTACCCAAAATACCTTCATATAATTTTTGAAGTTCAGGCATTGTAAATTTCTCAGGAAGAAGGTTATAACCAATTGGATGATTGTTCAATTGTTCTCGAAGTGTAATTAAAGCTTTATCAAAAATAATCCTGTGATCCATCATAAATTCAGGAAGATTTTCTATAGAATGCCATTTAACCGCACTCGAAAATTCATCAACAAAAAGATTTACATGAGAGTGTTCTGCCAAAGCATAATATCCAATAGAAACAAAACGCTGTTTGTGCCACATATTATCGGCATACTTTTCAAAAGCAAACTCTGAACGGTTTAAGTTTCCGAAGGTATAAAACTGCTGTAAGTAAATATTTTCTGTTCCAGTTCTGTCTTTTAAGATGCGAATTGCCGCATCGTCTACATTTTCGATCTTTTCTACGTAACCTCCAGGAAGTCCCCATTCTTCACGGTCTCTTAATTTTAAAAGCAAAACCTGAAGTTCATTTTCGTGAAAACTGAATATCACACAGTCAATAGAAAGCGTTGGAATAAACCTTTTCCAAGACTCTTCAGAACGTTTTTCGAGTAGTTTTTTAAATTCCATGAGAGTTCAATTAGTTTCAAATTTAAACTTTTTAATAGGTATGAGTCAAATTGTTTCTCTTTTTTCTGACATTTTTAATTCCGTCACAAAATAATCGTAAAAGGTGATATTTTATTTTTAGCCAACTTCTTTTCAATTTGATGAATTCATTATTTAGAACATCTTTTTTTCAATAATTACAGGACTTTACGCAAACGAGGTAGTAAAATTTAAGTGTGAATTTGACAATTCAGGCAGATATTCTTATTTGTTGTTTTTATGGAATTTATAGCTGTGTTTTAATGCGATATTAAAAATTATAACATCAATTATTTGTTGATATGAAAAATAGTATTTAATATTGCTTCATTATGAAGCAATGAAAATTTCATAATGAAAACCTAACTTAAACTACTCATGAAAAAATTAATTATTTCCACAATCTGTCTGGCTTTTTTTCCAGCTTTTGAGGCTTTTTCGCAAGAAGAAAACAAGCAGCAGAGAACTACAGACTCAATTAAAAAAATAACCAAAATTGTAGAATCAGATACTAAAGAAGAAAAAAATAGAAATGTAATGCTGAATGCGGCCAACAATACTGGCCCGCGCGATGTAAATATTGGTTTACCTTCGACAGTTGGAGGAATTACCATTCAAGAAAATGATTTGCCAGTAGTTTATTATTTCTGGCCAGAACTGCCAAACCGTACTTGGAGACAAAGCACAAGTTTAGGGCGCACTGGATTATTAAAAATTGGAGAAGCTGCTATTACAACCGGAGATTTAGGTTTTGCCGTTAATTCTTATACCAAACTCGGAACAGATAAACTGGAAGTCGTGGGGAATTTTTCAGGTTCAAGTTTCGGATGGATGAAAGGCGACCTAAATGTTTCTGGTCCACTAGCAAAAGGATGGTCGTATACAATGGGCGCTTATGCCAATTTTGATCCGAATTCTTTCGATTTAAAGTTTGCTAAGTATTCAGACCGAACGCAGATTTACAGAGCAGGCTTAACGAAAAAATTTAATAACGGAAAAGGACAAATAAGCTTTTTATACAAATATGCTAACTCGGCTTCTTTGACAAATTATGCTGTTTTTAGATATAAAGAAGGCGGAAAAGTAGAGGAATATAATGACTTTAAAATCGGACGTGATTCGTATATCGTTAATGACGGAATCATGAAATTTAAAGACATTATGACTGGCGAAACTAAATTTGCCGATATGGGAGGAAGTGATGCAGCATCGACTTCTCACACTTTTGACATCTTAGGGAATTATGATCTGGCAAATGACTGGAAATTCAATTTCTCCACTCGTTTTCGTTATGCAGAAGCTTCTCAGTTAATTGCGATTCCACTTGGAATTTTTCAAGCTACCGCTGCTGATAATTTTACCTACAAATCAACTGAAAATGCTTATGTTGGGAATGTAAACTCAATGTTGGGATTATACACTGACGGAACGCCTACAAAAACGGCTTTATCTCGATTTGAAATCACAAAAAATGTAGAAAAACACAAATGGAGATTTGGTATCACAGAATACTATTATCAAGTAGATGACTTCACATCAAGCAGATCATTCTTTAACCAAACAGTAAGTGCAAATCCTGACAAATTAGTTCGTAATACTCCAGGCGGCACTTCAAACACAGACGCTGACGGATTTTACAATTACAATGTTGGTGGTGAATATCACAATGGTTTTGAAAACAAATTATCTGGATATTTCTCTGATAACTGGACGGTTAACGATCGTTTAAGTTTAGCTTATGGTGTAAATTTAAGATACCACAAATTAAAAGGAGATTATTACCTGACACCAAGAACACCAGATTTAGTATTTGATCCAAGTCAGAAAACCTATTTTGATAACAATTGGTTTCATTTAGGAGGTTCTATCAATGCGGTTTATAAAGTAACCAAAAGAGCCGGAATTCTTGCGGACTTTACTTATACAGAAAAAAACGGACAGTTAGAAAGTTATTCTGGAGCTGCTGTGCCTAATATGGCAAAAACTAAAAGTCCTTTAGGAGCTTTTGGATTGTATTTCAATCATGAAAAATTCAGTGTTGTATCTCAGGCAACGTACTTAACACGAAACAATTATCAGGCAAGATTAAATTTAGTAAATCCATCCAATGCAAGTCAGTCAGAAGTGGCGACGGTTTTCTACGATATTCAGACTTTGGGCTGGACAACAGATATTGTAGCTTCACCATTCAAAGGATTTAACCTGCATTATTTAATTACGTTTCAAGATCCTGTTTACAAAAACTACAACTTTAATGCTTTTGGAAACAGCTATTCTTATAACGATAAAAACGTTTTGGAAATCTCTAAAGTATTGATGGAAATTGACCCTAGTTATACGTATAAAGATTTCAAATTCTGGACAAGTTTCCGTTATTTCAGTAAACAATATGCCAACCAAACCAATGCATTATACTTTGCTCCAAGATGGGAAACATTTGGAGGAGTAAATTATAAAATAAACGATCATTTTGATATTGGCTTGACTGCTGTAAACTTCTTAAATCAAACAGGAGCAAAAGGAACTATCAATGGAGCAGAGTTAATTACAGATGCTTCGGCTTATTATGATCAGCTTTTGGTTGGTTCTTACATCAGACCTTTCACTTTAGAAGCTTCTCTTAATTTCAGATTCTAAATTTTATTTCGATGAAAAAAACAGTTATAACTGCCGGTTTCGCTTTTTTTCTAAGCGTTACCATGCAGGCGCAGCAAGGAAACTTTACGATTGTAAAAAATAACAAAGGTGCAGATTTGGGATATTCTCCCGAATCTGGCATCAAAATTCTAACCGTTGGCGGAAAGAAATTTAAAGATTTAAACAAAAACGGAAATCTGGACAAATACGAAGATTGGCGCCTTTCGGCAGATGAAAGAGCGAAAGATTTGGCTTCAAAAATGTCGGTAGAACAAATTGCAGGATTAATGCTTTACAGCCGCCATCAGGCTTTGCCGGCAGGAGTTTCGGGTTATAATGCAGGAACGTATAACGGAAAAGTATTTCCAGAAAGTAATGCAAAAGCTTCCGATTTAACCGATCAGCAGAAAGCGTTTTTGAAAGAAGATAATCTCCGTCACGTTTTGATTACAAGTGTACAAAGTCCCGAAACGGCTGCTGTATGGAATAATAATATGCAGGCTTTTGTTGAAGGAATTGGACTTGGAATTCCGAGTAATACCAGTACAGATCCGCGTCATACGGCAAATGTAACTTCTGAGTTTAACGCTGGAGCAGGAGGAACAATCTCAATGTGGCCTGACGGATTAGGAATGGCATCCACATTTGACCCAAAAATTGTAGAACAGTTTGGACAAATTGCCGCAAAAGAATACCGTGCGTTAGGAATTGCAACGGCTTTGTCTCCTCAAATCGATTTGGGTTCTGAGCCAAGATGGTACAGAATTTCGATGACTTTTGGCGAAAGCCCAGCTTTAACCAGAGATATGGGAAGAGCTTACATTGACGGATTTCAAACATCATACGGAAAAGACGAAATCAAAGACGGCTGGGGTTATAAAAGTGTAAATGCCATGGTAAAACATTGGCCAAGTGGCGGTGCTGAAGAAGGCGGACGCGACGGGCACTGGGCGTACGGGAAATTTGCGGTTTATCCAGGAAATAATCTGCAGCAGCATATTGATCCGTTTATTAATGGTGCTTTCAAATTGAAAGGAAAAACCAGTAAAGCTTCGGCGGTAATGCCTTATTACACGATTACTTTTGATCAGGATAAAAAATACAATGAAAATGTAGCCAACGGTTACAGCAAATATATCATTACTGATTTATTAAGAGATAAATACGGTTACGACGGTGTAGTTTGTACCGATTGGTTAGTAACAGGAGACGAAGGAAAAACACCAAATTTATTCGCTGGAAAACCTTGGGGAGTTGAGAATCTTTCAATTGATCAAAGGCATTACAAAGCGATTATTGCGGGAGTCGATCAGTTTGGCGGGAACAACGATAAGAAACCCGTTTTGGCTGCTTATGAAATGGGAATCAAAGAATTTGGAGAATCTTTTATGAGAGCGCGTTTTGAAAGATCAGCAGTTCGTTTATTAAAAAACATTTTTAGAGTTGGGCTTTTCGAAAATCCATATTTAAATGTTGAGGAAACAAAAGCGGTTGTCGGAAATCCTGAGTTTATGAAAGCAGGTTATGATGCACAATTGAAATCGGTTGTGTTGTTGAAAAACAAAGCTGCGGTTTTGCCTGTAAAGGAAAAGAAAACGGTTTTTATTCCGAAAATCTATACGGCTTCAACCAAAGACTGGTGGGGTGTTGCGAGTCAGCCAAAACTGGAATATCCAGTTAATCTAGAATTGGTTAAGAAATATTACAATGTTACCGAAGATCCTTCAAAAGCCGATTTCGCGATTGTTTTTGTAACAAGTCCGCAGAGTTTAGAAGGCGGTTATGATTTAAAAGACAGACAAAACGGAAGCAACGGTTATGTGCCAATTTCACTTCAATACGGAACATACACAGCAACCGAAGGCAGAACAAAAAGCATCGCAGCCGGAGATCAGGTAATTGATCCAACGATTAAAGACAGAACTTATAAAAACAAAACGGTTACCGTTGCCAATACTATGGATTTGAGAACAATTCTCGATACCAAAGACATGATGAACGGAAAACCAGTTATTGTTTCGGTTACGGCTTCAAAACCTATGATTTTCAATGAATTTGAAAAACAGGTTGACGGAATTATGCTGAATTTCGGAGTTTCATCTCAAGCTGTTTTAGATATTATTTCAGGAAAAACAGAACCTTCAGGATTGCTTCCAGTACAAATGCCGGCAAACATGGAAACGGTTGAAAAACAATTTGAAGACGTTCCTTATGATATGATTCCGCATAAAGACAGTGAGGGAAATATCTATGATTTTGCTTTTGGATTGAACTGGAAAGGTGTTATTAAAGATGCCAGAACAGAAGTTTATAAGAAACAGTAATTTTTTGTACGATTTTGAATTAAACCTAACAGGTTTTTAAAACCTGTTAGGTTTCGACAAAGTAAACACAATCTTGTCATTTCGACGAAGGAGAAATCTTCGCAAGAAACTCGACAAAGATTGGTTTCTCTTAGGATCGGAGCTACTTACGGAGATTTGCTTCGCCAGTTCGCTATCGCTCGAGTCTCCTTCGTTCGAAATGACAAACTGTATGTTAGCAAAAACTATAAAATCAGCAGAATCTGCTTAAATCATAATAAATCTGCGTGAAATAATGAGAAATAATATAAAAATACTATTTGCATTCTGTTTGCTTTTAAGCATTTGTTCACAAGCCCAATCAACATCTAAAAATTCATTTTCAAAAGATTTGATACAGCCTAGAATGCGTGTTATTGTCGACAATGATTTTAGCGGAGATCCAGACGGATTATTTCAATTGGCGCATCAAATCTTGTCGCCTTCAGCAGAAATCAGAGGAATAATAGGATCACATTTAAAACAGGGAGATGGTTTTGATTCTTCATCAGAAACGGCTACAAATGCGGTTAAAAAAGTGAAAGAACTTCTGGAAGTAATGAAACTTCAAAATGCTTTTCCCGTTTATGAAGGTTCGAATTTACAACTGAAAGATGCTAAAACACCAAATATTTCGGAAGGAGCAAAAGCGATTGTAAAAGAGGCAATGCGCGACGATGTAAAAACACCGCTTTATGTAGTTTGTGGTGCAGGATTAATAGAAATTGCAAGCGCTTATTTACTAGAACCCAAAATTGCAGATCGTCTTACTCTGATTTGGATTGGCGGTCCTGAATATTCAGATTTAGCAACGCCGCCGCCAGGTTACACTTCTTTAGAATACAATTTAGGAATTGATATTACGGCAGGACAAGTCATTTTTAATGATTCAAAAATTCCAATTTGGCAAATTCCAAGAAATGCCTATCGCCAAACTTTATTGTCGTATTCTGAATTGTTGCTAAAAGTAAAACCGCAAGGAAAAACGGGAGAATATCTTTCAGAAAAAATAGAAAGTCTGATGAAAAGAGTACAGCAATTCAATCTTCATATTGGCGAAACTTACATTATGGGAGACAGTCCACTGGTTTTGTTGACAGCGCTGCAATCTTCATTTGAGGCAGATCCGAGTTCTAGTTCTTATGTTTTGAAATCTTCACCGTTGATCAATTCGCAGGGACTTTATGAAACCAATCATGACGGAAGAAATATTCGGGTTTACAATCAATTAGATACCCGATTGATGTTTGAAGATTTCTTTGCCAAACTGGAACTGTTTAAAACAACTAAATAAAAATCAAACTATTATGAAAATTATATACACATTTTTAGCGACAGGATTTCTGCTGTTAGGAACTTCTGCGAAGGCACAAGAAACCATTAAATTATATCAGGGAAAAGCACCAGGATCTGAAAACTGGACACAAAAAGAAGCTCAAATGTATTCGGATCTTTTTAAGACCGAAGTAGTTTACAATGTGACTGATCCAAGTTTATTGGTTTACCAAGTTCCAAAAGGAGTTAAAAACACAGGAACTGCCATTGTCATTGCTCCGGGTGGCGGTTTCCAAAGTTTATCCATCAACAGGGAAGGAAAAGAATTAGCAGAAATTTTAAGCAAAAAAGGAATTACTGCTTTTGTTTTAAAATACCGTCTTAATAAAACCGAAACCAACGATCCTGCAAGAGAAATGATGGACAAACTAAAAGACAGAGCCGCTTTTGAAAAAAACTCTTTGGCAACTATTCAATTGGCAGCTCAAGACGGGAAAAATGCACTGAATTATGTTAGAGCGAATGCTTCAAAATATGGCATTGACATTAAAAAAGTTGGTATAATCGGGTTTTCGGCAGGAAGTACGGTGGCGATGGAAACCGCTTTGGATAATAAAGCAGAACAGCTTCCAGATTTTGTAGCGAATATTTATGGCGGACCAAGACCGGAACTTTTGAGTGTTCCGGCACCAGAAAAAAAGATTCCAATGTTTGTATGTGCCGCGAGCGATGACCAATTAAAACTGGCTCCTAGAAGTATTCAAATGTATAATAAATGGCTTGAAGCAGGGCAGACCGTTGAGCTTCATATGTACTCAAAAGGCGGACATGGTTTTGGAACAGGAAAACAAAATTTACCTGTTGATTCATGGGAAACTCGCTTTGAAGATTGGTTGAAACTTCAAGGTTTTTTAAACTAGAAATAAAAAGTTTCACGCAGATCTAGACAGATTTGAGCAGATTAGATTAAAAAAATCTGCGCTTATCAGCTTAAATCCTTTTAATCCCGATAGCTATCGGGAGCGTGAAAAAAATAAGACTTTAAAAACTATATATTATGAAACATAAAATTATAAAAACAGGAAAAATTACGCTTTTGACGGCGTTAGTGCTTTCTAATTTGTCTTGGAATACTGTTCCGAATGACGAAACGAATCCGCCTCTTTTGACTATCAAAGGATTTACATTTGCTGATTATAACAGAAATGGGAAATTAGATCTTTGGGAAGATACACGTCTTTCTGTTAATCAAAGAATTGATGCCATTATCAAAGAAATGACGAATGCAGAAAAAGTGGAATTATTGATTGGAACTGGAATGCCAGGAATCGAAGTTCTGACTGGTCCTGTTGGAGATTCTAAACAAGGTTTGGTTCCAGGAGCGGCAGGAGGAACTGCAGCTTTTGAGCGTTTCGGAATTCCTGCAACGGTCGTAGCAGATGGTCCAGCTGGATTAAGAATCGCGCCAACGAGAGATAATGATGCTAAAACGTATTATGCAACGGCATTTCCAGTTGGAACGGCTTTGGCTTCAACGTGGAATAAAGCGCTTTTGGAAGAAGTTGGAAAAGCAATGGGTAACGAAGTAAAAGAATATGGTGTTGATGTTTTATTAGCTCCAGCTTTGAATATCCACAGAAATCCATTGAACGGAAGAAACTTCGAATATTATTCTGAAGATCCTTTAATTTCAGGAAAAACTGCTGCGGCAATTGTAAACGGCATCCAGTCGCAAGGTGTTGGAACTTCAATTAAACATTTCGCTGTAAATAATGAAGAAAGCAACCGTTTGACAATCAATGCGCATGTTTCTGAAAGAGCGATTAGAGAATTGTATTTAAAAGGTTTTGAAATCACGGTTAAAGAATCGCAGCCTTGGACAGTAATGTCTTCGTACAACAAATTAAACGGAACTTACACGTCTGACAGAAAAGACCTTTTAACTCAGGTTTTAAGAGACGAATGGGGTTTTAAAGGAATTGTAATGACGGATTGGTTTGGTGGTTTTCCAGGTTTTGAATCGATTTCGAAAGGTTCAAATTCTGATGTTGTACAACAAATGATTGCCGGAAATGATTTATTGATGCCAGGAATTCCAGTTCAGAAAAAAGCGTTGTTGGCTGCCTTAGATTCTGGCAAATTATCTCAAGAAGTGGCAAATGTAAACGTGAAAAGAATTTTAGAATATGTTTTCCGTACGCCGACTTTCGCTAAATACAAATACAGCGATAAACCAAACCTGACTAAAAATGCTGAAGTAACCAGAAATGCTGCTGCTGAAGGAATGGTTTTACTTAAAAATACAAACAATGCACTGCCTTTTGCAGACAAACAAAAAGAAGTTTCGGTATTTGGAGTTACTTCTTACGCTTGGATTACAGGCGGAACAGGAAGCGGAAGTGTGAATAACAAACATACCGTTTCTCTTTTAGAAGGTTTAACTGCTGCAGGTTATAAATTAGACAAAGAATTGGTTGATTTGTACAAACCTCATGCTGAAAAAGAAGTGGCTGCTGAACTAGAGAATAGAAAAGCAAGAGGAATTTTGGCTTTGCCAGAAAGACTTCCAGAATTAAAAATGGATGATGCTTTTATTGCTAAAAAAGCAGTAAGTTCTGAAATTGCTTTCGTGACTTTAGGAAGAAATTCTGGAGAAGGCGGAGACAGAGTTGTTAATAATGATTTTAATATGGCTGATGAAGAAATTCAAATGCTGGATAAAATATCAAAAGCTTTTCATGCTAAAGGAAAAAAAGTTGTTGTTATTTTAAATATTGGCGGTGTTATCGAAACAGCTTCTTGGAAAGATAAAGTAGATGCTATTTTATTAGCTTGGCAGCCAGGTCAAGAAGGCGGACATTCTGTTGCTGATGTGGTTTCAGGTAAAATCAATCCTTCTGGAAAATTGACGATGACTTTCCCAGCGAAATATTCAGATACGCCTTCAGCTAAAAATTTCCCTGGATTTCCAGTTGATAATCCAAAAGAAGTAACTTATGAAGAAGGGGTTTACGTTGGATACCGTTATTTCAATACGTTCAACATTAAACCTTCTTACGAATTTGGTTTCGGAAGTTCGTATACTACGTTTGATTATTCTGGTGTAAAATTAAGTTCTCCAACTTTCAAGGATAAATTAACGGTTTCTGTAACAGTAAAAAACACAGGAAAAGTAGCAGGAAAAGAAGTAGTACAATTATATCTTTCGGCTCCATCAAAATCAATTGATAAACCTAAAGAAGAATTGAAAGCTTTTGGAAAAACAAAAGAATTGAAACCAGGAGAAAGCCAAACGCTAACTTTGACTTTGTCGCCAAAAGATCTGGCTTCTTTCTTAGAAAACAAAAGTGCTTGGATTGCTGAAGCTGGAACTTACAAAGTTTTAGTTGGGGCATCTTCATTAGATATTAAAAAAACAGCTGATTTTTCAGTTGAAAAAGAAATAACTGTTGAGAAAGTAAAGAAAGCTTTCGAATTAGATTCGAAGTTTACAGAGCTTAAACCTTAATCCGTTATTGTTTGGTTAGTTAGAAAAAACCGTCCCGATTTTTAATCGGGACGGTTTTTATTTGTAATAGATTTTAAAATATTTATTACAATTTAAAGTGAATAATGATGATGTAATACTACAATTTGATTGCAATGACTTTTTGCAATAAAAAGGAGTTTTTCTAAGTCTATCTTTTTTGATTTTTTTGACAAATTTCCCTAAAATTAGCTTATAATTGTACAATTGTGCAGGAATAAAATAATAAAAATATTTTGAAAAATTTTGTTTTATGTCTTTTCTTATCGCTGGTTTTAAGTCCAGTTGGATATTCACAGGATTATCCCGTAAAATTTCTCGATATATCAGATGGTCTGTCTAACAATTCAATCACTACCATTTATCAGGATAATGAAGGTTATATGTGGTTTGGAACTTACGATGGTTTAAACCGATATGACGGATATAATTTTAAAGTTTTTAGAAATCGAATCAACGACAAAAAATCCTTGTCATTCAATACTATTTATAATGTAGAAGGAGATTCTAAAAACAATATTTGGGTTGGAGGAACTAACGGAATCTGTGTTTATGATAAGAAAAAAGCACTATTTCATCCAGTCCGATACACACGTTTAGATAAAAAAACAGCATTGCTTCAGGGTATTATACATCAAATGCGTTCAGTATCTGATGAGCTGGTACTTGTGGCTTCTCAAAAATTAGGATTATTAGCTTTTCAAAATGGTTCTTTTATAGGAAATCACATTCCGCTAAATGCGTTAGAAAACAAGATTAGCATTACTAATTATGATGCCGTTGCCATTCAGGAAAATAAAGAGAAATCGGGATGCTGGATTTATGTTCGAAATGTTGGAGTCTGCAGCTATAATTATAAAGCGAAAAATTTGAAAATAGTTTTTCCGCTTTCTATCGAAGTAAAAGCGATGAAGCTTTCTGCGGATGGAAATCTTTTATTAGGCACAGATGAAGGTTTATTTCTTTTAAATACCAAAACGGGATCTGTTTCAGATAATTATTTTTCTAATAAGTGCAGTGTAACAGATGTTTTAATAGACAGAAAAGGAAAAACTTGGGTTACAACCGATGGCTGTGGGATTTTTTATCTCAATCCAAATAATAATAAACTGCTTTCTTATAACGAACAATTAGCAAAAAGTAATTCGGTTTGGAGTCTTTATGAAGATAAATCAGGGAATAAATGGTTTGGTTCACTTCGTGGAGGAATCAGTATGCTTAGTGATACGCCAAAGTATTTTAAAAGCATTCGATACAATGCAAAAGAACCAGCTGATAACTTTATTTTATCTTTTTGTGAAGATGAAAAAAAGAATCTTTTAGTAGGTACAGATGGCGCTGGATTAAAATATTGGAATAGAAAAAATAATACCTACACCAATTATGGCGCTTCACTTTCAAGCAGTTTTATAACCGGAATAATCCGCGATGATAATAATGATATCTGGATTTCGACTTGGGCAGGCGGTATTAATCGCATTAATAAAAAAACAAATAGTGTAAAGCATTATTCTTGTTACAATACTTTTACCAAACAAACCGAAAAAAATATCTGGTTTGTGTTTAAAGATTCCAAAGCCAATATCTGGGCAAGTGCAACAAATGAAGGGTCTTTATACTTCTTAGATCGAAAGACAGATAGTTTTGTTCTTTTTGATAAAAGTATCGATAATCTGCAATGCATGACTGAAACGTCAGACGGAAAATTGTGGGCTGGAAATTATACGTCACTTTTATGTATTGATAAAAATACAAGAAAAATTACTAAAAAAGCCATTGGAAATCCTATTCGATGTATTTACGAAGATAAAGACAAGAATCTCTGGCTCGGAACGCAAGAGGGAGGTTTGCTGCTTTTTGATAGAAAAACAAATACTTTTAAAAGATTGACCATTAATGATGGACTTCCATCCAATACTGTTTTAAGATTACTTGAAGATCAACACGGAAATTTGTGGATGAGTACTTATAACGGGATCTGCCGATACGATAAAAAGAGCAAAACCTTCCGTAATTTCTCTTTAAATGACGGACTTCAGAGTAATCAGTTTAGTTTTAATGCCGGAATTAAACTTTCTTCGGGAGAATTTCTTTTTGGCGGTATTAATGGTTTTAATATTTTTTATCCTGAAGCTATAAAAGGATTTAATCAAAAGAATACTGTTTTACTAACTGATTTTTATGTGAATAATCAATTGATTGAAGAAAGTAAAGCCGAAGTAGATATTGATTCAGATAAGGTAAAAGATGTTAGTTTAGAATATGATCAAACGACATTATCCTTAGAATTTGTCGCTTTGGATTATAACAACTCAGATAAAATTAATTATGCTTATTTTTTAGAAGGCTGGGACGAACAGTGGAATTATGTCGGGCAAACCCGAAAAGCAAATTACTCAAGACTTCCAGAAGGGAAATATACTTTTAAAGTAAAAACAACCAATTTTAAAGGCGGCTGGAATAAAGAAGTCAGTTTAGTTTCTATAACGGTTTTACCGCCGTGGTACAGAACTTGGTGGGCTTACACCTTGTATTTAGCAGCGATTGGCGGTATTTTATTTCTATATCTGGATTACAGCAGAAACAAAGAAAAACTAAAGTATAAAGTTAAAATTGCCGAACTGGAAAGTAAAAAGGAAAAAGAGATAGCCGAAAAACAGGCGTCTATGTTTACCTACATTTCGCATGAATTTAGAACACCGCTTTCGCTGATTATTAATCCGTTAAAAAAAGCAGTTCAGAAAGAAATTGTCGAAAATGGCTCTTCTGGAAGCGATTTGGCTATTGCACACCGAAACGCCAGAAGACTCTTAAGTCTGGTGGATCAATTATTGTTGTTACGAAAGGCTGAAAATGACGCCGATTCATTACGATTGTCAGCAATCAACGTAAATAATCTTTCTAACGAAGTTTATCAATGTTTTGTTAATCAGGCTAAAGAAAAACAGATCCAGTACAATTTAGATATTCCTGATCATGAAATTATAATTATTGGGGATTATGAAAAGATAGAGATTTCATTGTTTAATTTAATGTCAAATGCTTTTAAATACACGCCAATTGGTGGAGCAATCAATTTGACGCTTACTGAAAATGACAAAGAAGTTTTTCTTGAAATAACCGATAGCGGAGACGGAATCGATAAAAAAGATATTGATGTTATTTTTGAAAAATTCAAACAGATTAATTCGAAAGTTTCTGTTGGAACCGGTTTCGGTATCGGACTTTATATTGTTAAATATTTTGTAGACAAACACAAAGGATCTGTTACCTGCAGCAGTGAAACAGGAAAAGGAAGTGCTTTTAAATTGACTTTTTTAAAAGGAAACAGTCATTTTGAAGATGCAGAAATAACAGACGAAAAACCACAGAGAAGTCAATTGTTTGATGAATTGATTCCAGACGAAATTGAAGAACCAGCCGTAACCAAATTAGTTTCAGAGAGTGATTTTAGAAAAGCTATGCTGACTGAAAAACGTACCGTTCTAATTATTGATGACAATGCCGAGATTAGGGCTTATCTAATCAAATTGTTTTCGGCTAATTATATGGTATATAGTGCAGAAAATGGAGAGGAAGGGTTGAAAATGACCAAAAAACATATGCCAGATCTTGTCATTAGTGATATTACAATGGAAGAGATGGACGGTCTGGAATTATGCCGAAAAATTAAAGAAGACAATGCTTTATCTCATATTCCAGTAATTTTACTAACGGCGTCAAAAAATCCTGAAACGCATTTGCAGGGAATTAACGAGGGTGCAGACGATTATATTACCAAGCCTTTTGATGATGATATTCTAACAGCGCGTGTGGAATCATTACTTCGAAATCGACATAATTTGCGTACTTATTTCTTAGATAGCATCACTTTAAGAGAAAACACTCAGAAAGTTCCTGTAGAATATCAGCAGATGCTGAAAAAATGTATTGACATTGTAGAAGCAAACATCCATAAAAAAGATTTTACGATTCGAACTTTTGCTCTTGAAATGGGAATGAGCCACAGAACACTTTATACCAAAATCAAAATTATATCGGGTCAGACTTTAAATGCTTTTATTCGTTCATTACGTATTCGACGAGCGGCGATGCTAATGCTGACAGAAGAAATGAATATTGCTCAGGCAAGTGCAGAAGTTGGTTTTGAAGATCCTAAATATTTCAGACAGCAGTTTGTAAAACTTTTTGGAATGACTCCTTCAGAATACATCAAAAAATATAAAAGCTCCTTCAATTCAGATCTAAATATCATCAAATAGTTACATTGTATATTATTTTTCATTGCATTTTTTCTTTGATTTTGGTCTAAACGATTAAAATTCTCTACTAAGCTTAATCGTTATAGCTAAAAAAATGCTGTTTTTTCAATAATTATGGAAAACGCAAAAATACCCACTCATTTTTAAATACTCTATAAAATTTACTTACTAATAATGGTTAATTACAATTTTGACCTCCTTTTTTTTCGAATTTACCCCTCCTTATAAGTGTGAAATAAACATTTCTTTGCACTTATAGCAATCAGTTATTACAGAATTGCTGTTAGTCATAAATGTTAGTTTCAAGATAAAGATTTTATCTATTTAAAGAGCTGAGCACTCTTTAGAATTCTAAAAGTAATGGTTGGTTACATTACTTTTTGAACCCGCAGTTTAGAAGTAAGCTGCGGGTTAATTTAAAAAAAAACTTACTACATAATTATAAAAGAAAAAAAAGTAAAAAAATAGCAAACAATTAACCAAACTCAATTCAGTATGAAGTAACCACATAATTAAGTACGACTGTTTTCTGCCACAAGAAAAACAGAAAAACCAATCTCGAATTAAACCTGCGAGAATAAAAACAAACTTTCGCTTTAGAAAGAAAACTAACTAACTAAACCTTAAAATTAAAGAAATGAAAAAAAATGTATTTTTATTTTTTCTTGCTCTTTTTGGCATTCTTCTTACCAGCTGCCAAAATAACGAATCAGGATTTCCAAGTTCTGATAACCCTACGGTGGTAGTTTCGACAAAAGAAATTTACGGAGCACCAAGTAGAAAATTTGAAATCAAAGCAGCCCTTGCCGATGATCTAGGATTAAAAAGTGTAGAGATTCAAATTCCAGAATTGTCATTAGATAAGACAATTAGTTTTGCTACAAATCCACTTTTAGAATCGTATGATCTTAGTTACTTTTTTGAGGTTCCAGCTAGTAGAGGAACATCAGAGAGCTTCAAAATAAAATTAATCATTACAGATGTTTCTGGTAATGTTGTAAACGAAGAAATAAATTTACGTCTTGACGGAGAGTTTGCTGCTCCAAGCATTAGCATGATAACTCCAAAAGAAGGTGCTGTTATATTATTGTCTACAAGTAACAAAATGCCAATAAATTTTGTGGTAAATGATGATTCAGGAATCGATTATATTCAAATAAAATGTACAGAACTTGGTATTGATGAGACTGTACAATTAGCAGGTTCTCCGCAATCTTATACTTTCAATAAAACCTATACTTTACCAGTTACTGCGGCAAATTATGTTTTAACTATTACAGCTAGAGATAAATTTACGATTCCGAATACAGGATCATTGACTGTAAATGTCGTGGCAACAAATGAATATCCAGCGATTTATTTATGCGATCAGCCAAAAGGAACAAACTTGACTACAGATGCAGTAGGTGTTCCGATGTATTTCCATGAAAAGACAGGGCAAGATTTCGAATTCAAATATTATGCTGATAAAGACAATAAAGAAATTTACTTCTTAGGTCAGGAATCAGATTTTGCACCGCATTGTTTTGGCTTAAATGCTTCAGGAGAATTGGTTGATGATGTGGCTTCAGCGGCGATTGTTTTACCTACGAAAGGATATTATAAAATTAAAATAAATCCAAATACTTTAAAATATACTGCCGAAAAGTACACGCCTTCAAGTAAAGTTTGGGCTGATGTTGCTAACGGTTTATGGCATGATGTTGAGGCGCAAAGAAAACCTTTCGTAAGCGTTTGTGGAGGCGGAATTCAAGGAGCAACTTGGGACACTTGGGACGCATGGATGCAAAAAGGATTGCATTTAGCAAATAACGCGGCAAATCCTTATCAGTTAGTTGGAGAATACACTTTGACAGGTACAATGGAAGCTACTTTTACAGGTCAATGGTGGAGTCCATCATGGAGATTGATCAAAAACGGAATTGCGACAATGTCTCCAGGAGAAAATGGTAATGCAAAATATCCAGCAGCTCCAGGTGCATACAAAGTGGTTTTAGATACCGAATTAGAAAGAGTATTTATAACAAAAAAATAGTTAGTTACACATTCTTGTTGTAACAATTAACAAAAAAAACAGCTTAATATGAAATTTAAATATATAGGATTTTTTATTGCCCTTTTGTGTACTGCTGTATCCTTTGGACAAATAAAAGTAAAAGGAACTGTGAAGGATAAAGGCAATGTGCCAATTCCAGGAGTAAACGTAATGGTAAAAGGAACTTCAACTTCAGCAGCAACTGACTTTGATGGTAATTATGTACTTAATGTGCCAAATAAAAATGCACAGCTTGAATTTACATTTGTGGGTTTTACAACCAAAATAGAAACAATTGGAGATAAAACAGAAATTAACGTCATACTCGAAGAATCAAGTCAGGCATTAGATGAGATAGTTGTGGTAGGTTATGCGGCTGTCAAAAAGAGCGATGTAACGAGTTCGATTTCTTCTGTAAAAGGAAAAGAGCTTCAAACGATGACTGTGGGTAACGTAACAGAATCGCTGCAAGGTAAAGTTGCGGGGGTTCAGGTAACGGGAGCAGGAGGGCCTGGAGCACAGCCAAGAGTTTTAATTCGTGGTATTTCGACTTTAAATTTAAATACAGATCCACTTTATGTGGTAGACGGAATTCCGATGGGAACAAGCATCAATTTCTTGAGTAACAATGAAATTGAATCTATGGAGGTTTTAAAAGATGCTTCTGCAAGTGCCATTTATGGTTCTCGAGCTTCAAATGGGGTTATTTTAATTACTACGAAAAAAGGAAAAGTGGGTAAAACTAGATTCAACTTTGACTTAAGTTCGGGTATGCAGATGATGAATAATCCGTACAATATGGCTGATGCAGAAACTTACGCTAGAATCATGAATACGGCTAACAACAATTCTGGTTATGCTGATTATTTGCCAAATCCTTCTCAATACAGAGGGAAAACAACAGATTGGTGGAAAGCAGGAATTAGAAAAGCTTCTCCAGTTACAAATGCTTCTTTTGGTGTAGCAGGCGGTTCAGATAAACATACTTATGCCATTAGCTTAAACTATTATAATGCAGAATCAATTTATGAAGTTGGCGGATGGGAAAGAGTGACGATGAGAATTGCGAACGACTTTAAATTCTCGGATAAATTTTCTGCTGGAATTACTTTAAATCCACGTTATGAAACTTGGGGATCTCCTGGGAACTGGGCAGATTTTGATAAAATTGATCCAATTACTCCAATTTACAAACCAGCTGATCAATTAACAGGATTAGAAAACGAATACAGTATTTATGCACGTTCTCCTTCGTATGTTTGGAATCCTGTTGCTGCGGTAAAAAGATACGATGATTTTACAAATCAGTATAACTTAAATACAAATGGATATTTACAATACGAACCAATAAAAGGTTTAGTAATTCGTACGCAAGCTTCTATTGAAGTTGGCGATAAAACACAAAGTATTTTCAGACCAGATTTTATAATTGATGCAGCGCACGAAAAAGCAGAAATTAATAGTGTTGAAAGAAGAAACACTACAAATGCAGACTGGACTTGGCAGACTACCGCAACTTATAGCAGAACTTTTGCCGAAAAACACAACGCTTCTTTTATGGTTGGTAGCACTATGGAGGAATACAATGCTAATGATGTTTGGGGTTACGGCGAAGGAGTTCCTAATAACTCAGACTTAATGAGAGAAGTAAGTGCAGCTACTAAAAATCGTAATAGTAGTGGTACTAGCTGGTCAAGTTCATTGATGTCCTACATTTCTCGTCTTTCTTATAACTACGACGGAAAGTACTATTTTACAGGAACTTTTAGACGTGATGGTTCTTCTAAATTTATGGCAAATAATAAATGGGCAAATTTCCCATCGGCGTCTGCTTCATGGAGAATTTTAAATGAAGGATTTATGGGATCTGCAAAAGATGTTTTTAGCGATCTTAGATTTAGAGCAGGTTGGGGTAAAGTAGGTAATCAAGGTTTGCCTGATGCCGTTTACCAGTCAAATATCGGACAAGGATATTATGTTATTGGTGGTCAGGTGGTAGATACTTCTTTTCCGTCAACAATGGCAAATAAAGACATCAAATGGGAAACTGTAGAAGATATTAGTTTTGGAATTGACTTCGGATTATGGAAAAATAAACTTTCAGGATCTTTAGAGTACTACCAAAAGAAAACAAAAGATATGTTGTTCTTAAAACAGTTTCCAACTTACAGCGGATTCCCAGGATATTCAACTATGTGGACAAATGTAGGTTCAATGAAATCAAGCGGTATTGATTTATTGATTTCATTTAAAGATAAAAAAGGAGATTTCTCATATGGTGCAGACTTAACTTTTACAACTGTAGATGTAGAGATGATTTCTTTATCTGCTGAAGGAGAAAGATTATACGGTTCAAGTAATAGAACCTTAACGGTTAAAGGGGATGAACCTGGATATTTTTACGGTTATATTGCTGATGGATTATTCCAGAATCAGACTGAGCTAAATTCGCATACAGATGAACATGGAACTAAATTACAGCCTTATGCACAAGTAGGTGATGTTCGTTTTAAAGATATAAATGGCGACGGAAAAATTGATGACAAAGACAGAACTAAAATTGGTTCTCCTTGGGCAGACTACAATATTGGTTTGAACTTAAACTTTGCTTACAAAAACTTTGATATAGTAGCGAATTTTTATTCAAGTATTGGAAATGAAATCGTTAATCAGAATATTTCAGATTTATACAATGGTGCAAGTTTAACCAACAAGGTAAGTGGATTAGAGCAAATGGCTTGGCATGGCGAAGGAACTTCAAACTATATTCCGAGATTATCAAAAGATGATAACAACGAGAACTTTACAAAATTCTCTTCTCTTTATGTAGAAGATGGATCTTTCGTTAGAATGAAAAACCTTCAAATTGGTTATTCCTTCTACAATAAATTTGGTTTAGATAAATTAAGATTATCATTATCAGGACAAAATTTATGGACATGGACAAACTATTCAGGAGTAGAACCTGAAGTTGGGGCAGGAGATCCAAATAATGGAGACAGAGTAAAAGGATCAGGTTTTGGAGGATGGAATTATCCAGTACAGCCAACAATCTTGATGGGACTTAATGTTGCATTTTAATCAAAACGATCATGAAAAAAATAATAGTATCAATAATAGCTTTTTCTCTATTTTTGGCATCTTGCAGTGATTTTATAGAAAAAGACCAAAGAGGAACTCAGACTTTAGAAAATTATTTTCAAACAGTACAAGAATGCGAGAATTACACCAATGAATTAACGCAACGTTTATTGTTAGCAAAAGAATGGTGGGTATTAACTGCTCCTAGAGTAACCAACGAAATGGCAACAGATGACGCCTGGATGGGAAATACCGGTCAAGACAATAGCGCACACAGACCAGCTTCTCAATACATCATTACTCCAGATAATATGGGAGATATGAATAGTATTTATACAGCACATTTTTATACGATTCAGTCTGCAAATGTTGGTTTAGAAAGAATGGCTGTTTCGCCACTTACAGATGCTCAAAAAAATCAGTATATGGGCGAATCTTTATTCGTACGTGCTTATTGCTATTATGAATTGGTAAATCTTTTTGGAGGAGTTCCAGTTTACACAAAATCTTTAGGAACTGGCGATTTAACGTTATCACGTAATACAGCTGCAGAAGTATATACTCAAATAGAAACCGATCTTAAAGACGCAGCAACAAAACTAGAAAGCGCTCCTGTAGCAAGAAATGGTAGAATTAACAAATGGGCGGCTTATGCTTTACTGGCTCGTGTGTCTTTGTTCCAAGAAAAATGGGCAGAAGCAAAAACATATTCTAACAAAGTAATTACAGAAGGTCCTTTCCAGTTAGAAGCTGATTTCTTAAATATCTGGAATGTTAACAATCATAACGGAATTGAATCTATTTTAGAAGCGCAATCCTCTTCTGTCCAGGATAGAAACTTAGGTGCAGCGTTGCCAACTTTATCTGGAGCAAGAGGAGAAGACAAAAAGAATTTCCCAAGTAATGATGCAGCCGATGTTTTGGATGGTTGGGGATGGTGTATGCCGACAAGTGATTTAGAAAATGCTTATTTGTCTGAAAATGATGTTATCCGCCGCAGAAGCACCATTACAAAATGGGGAGAAGCAGCTTACGGAGATGAAGTTTTAAATCCGACACATAAATTCAGTTTAAATGATAATAAATCTGGACGTATCTGCCGTAAATATTATATCCCGATTGCGACACGTCGTTCATTAGATAAAAAAGACGGTCACTTGCCATTAAACATTCCGTTGATTCGTTTAGCAGAAATGTATTTAACAAGAGCTGAAGCAAATTATCATACAGGCGGTGATGCTTTAGCAGATATTAATATCATTAGAGCACGTGTAAAATTAGATCCGAAAACAGGAATTTCTGGACCAACCCTTTTAAGACAGATTTACAAAGAACGTCGTTTAGAATTGGCTTTTGAAGGATTGCGTTTATTTGATATTCGCCGAGAAAAAGATCCAACAACAGGAAGACCGGTGATCGAATCTTTGATGGGACCAAACGGAACTTTTGTACAATACAATTTGAGTTCTACAGATCCTTACGAAACAACAAACTTGAGAGAATCTCAGGATAAAGGAATCAATTTTAATCCTGCAAAAAACTTATTGTGGCCAATTCCGCAATTAGAAATCGATTTGAGCGGTGGTGTAATTAAACAAAATCCTGGATACTAAGATGAAACAGTATAATCAAAATAAAGTAGGTCTGCTATGTGCAGGCTTACTTTTCGCAAGTTCTTTTTTTGTAAGCTGTGATTCTGAAAAATCTGAAAATTCAGGTTCAGAAAATGCTGTAACAGAATTAAATGTAAGTTTGGATATGAATCTTCAAACTATGGAAAGTTTTGGAGCTTCAGACGCTTGGCAGTGTAATTTTATTGGAAAAAATTGGCCGACTGATAAAAGAAATAAAATAGCCGATTTATTGTTCAGCCAAGGTTTAGATGCTGACGGAAATCCAAAAGGAATTGGATTATCGTTATGGCGTTTTAATCTTGGAGCAGGAAGTGCAGAACAAGGTGAAGCCAGTGATATTACAGATGAATGGAGAAGATCGGAATGTTTTACCACCAATGGAGTTTCGTATGATATGAACAAACAAGCAGGACAGGTTTGGTTTATGAAAGCGGCAAGAGAGCGAGGTGTCGATAAACTATTGGCTTTCGCAAACAGCGCACCGGTTTATCTGACTCAAAACGGAAAGGCACACGCTTCTATCAAAGAATTTTATAATTTAAAAGATGGTAAAATGCCCGATTTAGCTGATTTCTGGACAACTTCTTTAGAAAAATTAAAAACAGAACACGGCTTAACAATCGATTATTTGAGTCCGTTCAATGAACCACAATATGAGTGGGATGGTTCTGGACAGGAAGGTTCTCCGGCAAGTAATGCTAATATTTACAGTTTTGTAAACATCTTATCGCCAAAATTACAGGCCAAAAAGTTAGAAGCTAAAATTGTTGTAGGAGAAGCTGGAGCTTACGAACCGCTTTATAAAACAGTTTCTGGAAAAGAAAGCAGATCAAACCAGATTGATTATTTCTTTGCTGCTAATTCTTCTAAAAATATTGGAAATTTAAGCAACGTAAAAAGAACTATTTCTGGACATAGTTACTGGCAAGCGTGGCCACTAAGTACATTGATTTCATCAAGACAAGAAGCGGCTGCGAGAACGCAATCTGTTGGAGGTTTAAGTCTTTGGTCATCGGAATATTGTGTTTTAGAAAGTCCTGGAACTGCAGAACTTCCAGGTGGAGCAGGAGCAGGAAGAGATTTAGGAATGTCTTTAGCACTTTGGACTTCTCGTATTATTAGCACTGATATTGCTGTTGGAGGCGTAACTTCATGGCAATGGTGGACCGCAATTAGCCGTGGTGATTATAAAGACGGTTTAATTCACGTGGATGATGGAGCAAGCAACGGAGCTGGAAATGCTGATTATTGTAAAAATGACGGATACATCAGAGATTCAAAAACGCTTTGGGCTTTAGGAAATTTTTCATTCTTTGTAAAACCGGGAATGGTTAGAGTTCAGATTCCAAGTGTAGACAATACGTCAGAATTAAATAATGTTATGGTTACGGCTTATAAAGATGCGGCAAATAAAAAGCTGGTTGTAGTTGCAGTTAACATCAGCAAATCAGCGAAAGCTTATAAATTGAATCTTGCAGGCGGAACCGTATCAGATAATAAATTGACTCCGTACATCACTTCTGATGCTATGAGTTTGAAAAAAGGAGCAGCGGTTGATGCTTCAGGTTTCGAAATTCCAGCTAGATCAGTTGTGACTTATGTGGGAACATATAAATAAGGTTCAAAGGGACAGAGTTACAAAGAGACAAAGGTTTTACCATAATCTTGTCATCCCGAGGAACGAGGGATCACACATGAAACTCGACAAAGATTGGCGACTTACTTTGCTGAATTCCTAGTGTGATTTCTCCTTCGTCGAAATGACAAAATTGAGGATAATAGATAATAAAAGAATTAAATGAAAAAAGTATATATCTCACTTTTTCTGGTAATTAGTTCGCTGTCTTTTGGACAGCGAACGATTACTATCAGCACAGATAATGTAGTACAAACCATGGACGGTTTTGGAGGTTCTGATGCTTGGCGAACACAGTTTGTGGGGAAAAATTGGCCTGATCAGAAAAAGAATGCTATTGCAGATTTACTATTCAGTAAAGAAATCGATGCACAGGGAAATCCTAAAGGAATAGGACTTTCGATCTGGCGATTTAATTTGGGAGCTGGAAGCACGGAACAAGGAGAAAACAGTAAAGTTTCTGACGAATGGAGAAGAAGTGAATGTTTCTTGAATGCTGACGGAACTTATGATTTTTCTAAACAAGAAGGTCAGAGATGGTTTTTGCAGGCAGCTAAAAAAAGAGGAGTTGAAAAATTTCTTATTTTTACTAATAGTCCACCCGTTTATTTGACAAACAACGGATTGTCTTTCGCTTCTCAAAAGAATAAACTGAATCTAAAAGATGGCGCAATTCCACAATTTGCCGATTTCTTAGTTCAAAGTATTCAGGGATTGGAGAAAAAAGAAGGAATTAAATTCGATTATGTGAGTCCGATAAACGAACCGCAGTGGGAATGGATGCCAAAGAATGGAGATACCAACAGTCAAGAAGGAACACCAGCAACGAATCAGGAAATTTATGATTTAACCAAATCGCTTTCGGAAAAGCTAAAAGCTAAGAAAATGAATACCGAAATCGTGGTTGCAGAAGCGGCGCAAATCGATTATTTGTATGAAAATGTAAATGCCGAAAATCGTGACAATCAAATTGATTTTTTCTTCGGAAAAACTATAACCAATGTGACTAAATTTTCGAATGTAAAAAATGTAATTCTAGGACATAGTTATTTTACAACATGGCCAATTGAAAAACAGGTTTTAAGCCGAAAATTAATTGCCGCGGAAGTGAAACAAAAGCTAGGATTAAAATACTGGCAATCTGAATATTGTATTTTAGAAAATCCTGGAGAAAATGAAATTCCGGGAGGATCAGGCGGAGGAAGAGATTTAGGAATGCAGACTGCTTTATTTGTAGCCCGATTAATTCATAATGATATTGCAGTTGCCAATGCGGCTTCATGGCAATGGTGGACTTCGATTACAAGAGTAGATTACAAAGACGGTTTAATTTATTTGGATGATGGAAAAAGCAACGGAGGAACGGAGCCAAATTATGTGAAAAATGATGGCGAATTTCACGACTCAAAATTGCTTTGGGCATTAGGAAATTATTCGCTTTTTGTACGTCCTGGAATGCAAAGAATTGATATTCCAAACCAAAAAGAATTAGACGCAGCAAATGATGTAATGCTGACAGCCTACAAAGATGTTCAAAACAAAAAGCTGATTGTTGTGGCAGTAAATTGTGGTAAAGAAACTCAGAAATACAAATTTGATCTTTCAAAAGGAACTTTAAAAAACAATGAATTTACGCCCTACATCACTTCGGATAAATCAAATTTAAAAAAAGGCGAAATTCAAAAAAACAATAATTTAGAAATACCTGCAAGATCTGTGGTGACTTTTGTGGGAGAATTTGAGTAAGTATTCAGTTTTCAGTCGCAGTTTAGCAACTGTATACTGAGACTGCGAACTAATTCAAAAATGCAAGAAAAATAAATTAACTAAAAAAATAGAATATAGTGTTAACTAAGAAAATCTTAATCCCCGTTTTACTCTTTTCATGTTTGTCTGCCAGCAGTCAGATTTCGTTTGGAGATTCAAAAAAAATCAATGATAATTGGAAATTCAATCTTCAAGATGTTTCCGATGCAAAAAATGCCACTTTTGATGATAACAAATGGCAGAACGTAAATGTACCGCATGACTGGAGCGTAAAAGGGCAATTAAGTCCAACATTGGCAAGCTGTACAGGATATTTGCCAGGTGGAATTGCTTGGTACAGAAAGTCAATCAATATTCCGCAGAATAAATCAGGAGAAAAAGTGTATTTATATTTTGAAGGTGTTTACAACAGAAGCGAAGTTTTCGTCAACGGAAAATCGTTAGGAAAACGTCCAAACGGATATATTTCTTTTGCATATGATGCAACGCCTTTCGTGAAATTCGGTGGAGAAAATACAATCTCAGTTCGCGTAGATCACAGTCAAAGTGCCGATTCAAGATGGTATACAGGTTCTGGAATTTATAGAAATGTATGGTTGGTTTATGCTAATCCGGTTCATATTGCGCAATGGGGCGTTTACGCTTATCCTGAAGTTAATAAAGGAACAGGAACTTTAAATGTTGAGGTTGATGTAGAAAATGGTTCTTCTTCAAAATCATCTTTGACTGTTGTAAATGAATTGTTTTCAAAAGATGGAAAATCAGTAGCAAAAACCTCTTCAAAAGTAGAAGTTGTTGCCAATCAAAGCGGAAAAATTTCTACTAAAATTAACGTTAAGAATCCACAGTTATGGGATTTAGAGAATCCGAATTTGTATGAATTAAAAACAACGGTTTTACAAGACGGAAAAGAAATCGATAAAACAGTAACACAAACTGGTTTCAGAAGTTTTACATTCGATCCAAACAATGGTTTTGCTCTTAACGGAAAAGGAATGAAAATGAAAGGAGTTTGTTTGCACCACGATGCTGGAGTTTTAGGATCAGCGGTTCCAAGAGAAGTTTGGAAAACAAGATTGCAGACATTGAAAGAAATTGGAGTAAATGCTATTCGTACAAGTCATAATCCGCAAGCGCCAGATTTTTATGAACTTTGCGACGAATTAGGATTATTGGTTTTAAACGAAGCTTATGACGAATGGGAATTCCCAAAACGTAAATGGTTAGAAGGCTGGAATTATGGTACGCCAGGTTTTCAAGGTTCATTCGATATTTTTGCTGATTATGCCGAAAAAGATCTAGAAGATTTCGTGCGTCGTGACAGAAACCATCTTTCGGTATTCGGATGGAGTATTGGTAACGAAGTAGATTATCCAAACGATCCATATTCTCACCCTGTTTTAGATAAAGGAAAAGACGGTTTCGGACAAGCTGCTTATGGCGGTTACAAAAAAGATGCACCAGATGCCATGCGTCTGGGAGCAATTGCAAAACGTTTGGTTGCTGCAGTAAAAAAATACGATAAATCACGCCCTACAACAGCAGGTTTAGCTGGAGTTGCTATGTCTAACGAAACAGAATATCCGGGTGCTTTAGACATTACAGGGTATAATTATACGGAAAGCAAATACAAATCAGATCACGAAAAATATCCAAAAAGAGTAATTTACGGAAGCGAAAATGTTCATGATATGGAACCTTGGCTGGCAGTAAAAAACAATAAATTTATTTTCGGCCAGTTTCTTTGGACAGGAATAGATTATTTAGGAGAATCAGGAAGATGGCCTTCAAGAGGATTTTACTCTGGTTTAGTAGATTTTGCAGGAGTAATCAAACCTAGAGGGTATTTCCGTCAGTCACTATGGTCAGATAAACCAATGGCTTATGTAGGAACGTATCCGTTAGTAAATGAAAAAGATATTTCTAAAGATGCTTGGGCAATCTGGAATTACGAAACAGGACAAAAAATACGTGTGGTTTGTTATACCAATGCTGCAAAAGCACGTTTAGAATTGAACGGAAAAGTAGTAGGCGAAGCCAAATTATACGACGAAAAAACAGGAATTATGTATTGGGATATTCCGTTTGCAGCTGGAAAATTAGAAGCAATTGGTTTAGATAAAAACGATAAAGAAGTAAGCCGTTATGGCATAAATTCGACACAACAACCAGTTGAATTAACGATTGCAGATAAAAATATCACAATCAGTAAAGATAAAGGAGTTGCCAAAATTATGGTTCAGGTTAAAGACCAAAACGGACTTCCGGTAATGCTTTCTGATAATGAAGTAACTTGCACCATCAGCGGTCCAGGAACTTTATTAGGACTTGAAGCAGGAAACAATAGCGATATGACAGATTATACCGATAATGTACAAAGAGTATTTCACGGACACATTGCGGCTTATATTCAGGCAAAAGGAGATTCGGCAGAACCTATAAAAGTTAAATTTACCAGTCAATGGCTAAAACCTGTTGAGGTTACCATAAATTTAAAATAGTTAATTGATGTTCCATCACGACATTTAATTGATAACAAAACATAAATAATTTGATGAAATGTCCCTTTTTGGGGCATTTCGTCGTTAAAAAATATCCATAAGTAGAATAACAAAAAATATTTTGTTGCTGCATTTTTAAATCAGTAAAATGATAAACATTGAAAACCAGAAAAGAGAAATTATTTTAAAAACTGGACTATCAATAAGTGGATAATCTGAAGTAATTTTGAATAGTAAAATTTAATTTAAAAATTTTCAGTCATGTCAAAATTTCATCTCAATATCAAAGAATTAGTTCAAGGAGAATTCAATGTAAATAAAGTAAATCTAGCATTCGTTTTTCAAGTAAATTGCCCAGGTTGCTTTATATACGGTATTCCTATGACGAACGAGCTTTACAAATCATTTAAAGATAAAGTTGGTTTTATCGGAATAGCTACTGCTTTTGAAGACTTTGAATACAATAATGAAGCAAGCTTAAAATTACTGTTGGAAAACAGAACATTAGTTGGCGAAACAAAAAAATATTACAATACTAACTACGGAGTTTCTAACTATCAAGAAACGCTAAATTTTCCAGTTGCTTTTGATAGCATGGTTTCATCCGAACAATTTATCAATTCGGGTAAGGTCGAATTAATTTGTGATGCCATTCCCAATTTTCAAGACTTTCCTGAAAAGGAAAAAGAAGCGGTAGTACAAAAAGTAAAAGAATTTTATTCTCAGATCCCCTTACTAGCAGAAACATTTACAATTAACCAATTAAAAGGGACTCCATCATTTATTATTTTTGATGACAACTACAATGTTTTAGCGCATTATTTTGGTCATCAGAATCATGAAATTTTAAAAGTTAAACTTGAAGATTTATTAAAAGTGAATCTCGTGTGATGCAAAACTTTTGAAGTGACTTCTAATTATTTAAGTAAAATTAAAAAACAAAAAAGGCTGTCTGTAAAGACAACCTTTAGTGACTAATAAAATAAAAATGTATTGCTAAGTTACTTTCCTGATTGGCTATCAGGGCTCAAAATAACTTCGACGCTACTTGAACTATCCAAAACGTGCTTACTAAACTGCTGAATAGTTTTCTGATTAATTTTAGAAATTAAATTTTTATATTCTTCATCTGTTGAGAACGGAATCTGATTTAAGCTGTAATTGTATAGTGTTGTTGACCAGAAAGCATTCGTTTTAAGCGATTCTTCTCTGTTTTTCAATAAAGCTTTCTTAATGTCTTCTAAGTCATTTGCATTTACTGGATTCGATTTTAAATCGTTGATTTCTTTCCAGACAATCTGCATTAATTTTTCCTGTTTTTCTGGATTACAGTCAAAAGTAAGAGCAAGGCTGAATGATGGTTTCGGAATTAATTCTAGATTTCCGCCAACATTTACGCCATAACTGCCGCCTTCTTCTTCTCTGATAGTCTGCAGGAAACGTTTTGAAAGTAATTCACCAATAATATACATTGTCATAGCATTTTCTTTACTGTACTCCGTTTTTCCAGTTAGATTTAGATAAACAGTACTTTTTGCAACTTCCATTTGGCGTTTAAAATGCACTAGGGTTTTGCCCTTTTTCGGTTCAATATTATGATCGATAAAAGTTTCTTTTAAAGCTGGATTTGATGGTAAGTTTCCGATGTATTTCTGAATTAATTCTATAGCTTTTTCTGGAATGTTTCCAACGAAAACAAAGGTAAAATCAGATGCATTTTTGAATCGATCGCGATAAATGTTTTCTGCTTTTTTAAGATCTATTGTTTCGAGGAATTTTTCGTTGAAAATAAAAGTACGTTTGCTATAGTTTGAATTTGCCAGATCAATTGAATCTTTAAACGCGTTTCCATTATCTTTTTTAATGGTTTCTAAACGATTCTTATATTGTTCTTTTAGAATGTTAAAAATATTGGGGTCAAAACGAGGTGCTTCAAAAGAAAGGTAAAGCAATTGCAGCATCGTCTCGAAATCTGCTTTATTTGAACTTCCTTGGAATCCTTGTGTGTTTTCGCCAATAAATGGGGCAGATTGTGCCACTTTACCCGTCAGTTTTTCTTTTAAACCAATATTGTCAAAATTACCCAAACCTGAAGATCTTGCGATTGTCGTTGCTATTTCAGCAGAAACTAAATCTTCTGTTTTAATTAATGATTTACCGCCTTTTGCAAATGCAGAAAATAGAATCTGATCCTGTGAATGCGTTGTTGGTAAAACAATTACATTGGCTCCATTTTCCAAAGTATATCCTTTTGCATTAGCAATTCCTGAAACTTCAAAAGTTTTTTTGATCGCGGCAGTTTTTAATTCTTTGTCTATTAGAGGCGAATTGTTTTCTTTTTTGCTGTATGGCTCTAAAGTCATACTTTCAACTTTTTTCATTACGTTGACAACTGCATCCTTATTTGGGAAATCATTTTTATCCTGATCAGCACCAGTGACCAAAACGACTTGATTTGTTGGCTTTTGAATAGTTTTAGCATATGCATTCAATTCCTCTAAAGTGATACTTTTTATAATACCAACAGTTAATTTGTAATCATCTTCAGGGGAAAGGAATGGTTTTGCCTTTAAAAAATAATTGGTCAAGTTGTCTGCCCAGCTATCGTTGTCAACTTTATCCTTATTGCTTAAAAAATCATCATAAGAACTTATAAAAATCTTTTTGGTTCGGTCTAATTCGGCTTGTGCAGCTCCATAACGTCTTAGGCGTTCTGCTTCCGTGTAAGCCTCTTCAAATGCCTGAATTGTTTTTCCTTTTTTGGCCAAAGCCGAAATATTAAAAGAAGTATTTAATCTTGAAATAGGCTCGAAATACGCTTTAAAATTCAAACTTGCACCTTGGTTTTTTAAGATTAATTCTCGGAAACGATTGTTTAAAATACTGGTATAAAAAGAGTTCATTACGTTTTTGCGCGTAACAATGCTGTCTTTTAACAAAGGTTCATCTAAAACATATTGAAGCGTAATGGACGTTGAAGAAGCTTCTTTATCTGAAGCTGTTCCAAAATACAATTCATCATGTTTAGGAATTTCTGTGTAAGTTCTCGCGGCCACTTTTTTAGCTAATGGGATACCAGAAAATATTGCTTTTACTTTTTGTTCCATTGCTGTAATATCAACATCTCCCACAATTATTACAGCTTGTAAATCTGGGCGATACCATTTTTTGTAGTAATTACGCAGTTCAGGATATTTGAAGTTATTGATGATGTTTAAATCACCAATAACATCTCTTTTACTGTATTTAGACCCTTTGTATAAAACAGGATCAGTCTGCATTTTTAAACGGAATCCGCTTGTACGGCGCGTTCTCCATTCTTCTCTAATTACACCTCTTTCGGCATCAATTTCTTCATTAGTTAAAGAAAGAGAACCAGACCAGTCGTGTAAAACCCAAAGAGTAGAGTCAATAAGTTTTTCGTTGGTAACAGGAACCGAACTAATATTGTAAACTGTTTCATCTTGAGCGGTGTATGCATTGATGTCCTTGCCAAAAGTAACGCCATTTTTTTCCAGCATTTTAATGATGCCTTTTCCTTTAAAATGTTCCGTTCCGTTAAACGCCATGTGTTCCAGAAAATGCGCCAATCCGTTTTGATTATCATCTTCTAAAATAGCACCAACATTCTGCACAAAGTAAAAACTTGCTCTGTCTTTTGGTTCTTCGTTATGCAGAATATAATACGTTAAACCGTTTTTTAATTTTCCCGTAGTAACATTTTTATCCAGCGGAATGTTGGTTTTGAACTGCGAAAATGCGCTCTGAAAAGACAAGGCGAGAATCCCAATAATGATATTTTTTTTAGTATTCATTTTTTTGTTTTTTTATCTTCTATTTCTTCTAATTAGGATAAAAGCAGCGCTTAGGATAATCAGTAAAGGAAACAGTCCTATGAAGACAATTTTACTTATAAAAACCTGATTGGCAGTAAAGGTTATTTTCTTATCGGTATTTTCTGGACGAGTGGTATCAATTGGAAATTCGTAATTGGTAAACCAGCTGAAGAGATCAGTTACGAACTGAAATGTTCCAGAACCACCTCGGCTTAATTCGGCATTGCCCATAAAATCAGCATCTCCTGCAACAATTATTTTTTGTGTTTTACCGTTCACATTTCTTGTTAAAGCAACAGCAAGCGGTACTGCAGTTATTGCTGGTTGTTTTTTCAAATCTTCAGGAATGGAAGTAATTCCAGTCTGTGCTTCCCAAGCCGGCTCTGCGTTTGTCTTTAAAAGTGGAGTGACTTTAAAACCAGTATCTTTTACTATTTTAATTCCGCTGCTTCCTAAAAATGGAATGGGATTATTATTTCTGGTTTTACTGAATTTAATGACAGTAGAATCTATATTTTTTGAAATTTCGGTAACTAAATAATCAGGAGAATTGATTTCGCTTTCCTGTACCAATGCTTGTTTGGTAAAACTCAAGCCTAATTTGTCTGTAACTGCCGATAGAGCAGAATTAGTTTCCGGTTCAGCCAAAAGCATTAGATTTTTTCCCTGATCGATATATTTAGTAATACGATCTATAGCACCCTGGCTTAATTGCGTTTTAGGATCAGCAATAATCAAAATAGTAGTTTGATCAGGAATATTCTGGGCATTAATGTCTACAGAAGAAACATCAAATCCTTGATTGATAAGTGAATATCTAAAAGTAATTTCATTAAATCCTGTTTTGTAATTTTTATCTCCAACTTTATCCACACTTCTTTCCATGTTACCGGTGGCAAAAACAATTTTAGGGCTTGGAACGACCAAACGTTTTAATGAGGCAGAGATTTCTTTTTCCATCGGAACTTTGAACATATCGTCATACATTCTTAAGAATGTTTTCTTTCCATTGTATTCCACAGTTCTTACCACTCTGTTCTGCTCAGATTTTAGATCTATAACCTTTTTAATCTCTTCAGGAGAATATAATTTTTTTAGTTTTAAATCTTGCGTTTCAATCATTTTTTCCGCCAGCTGTTTGTCGTTTAATCCTGGGTTTTGGGCATACAAAGCTTCGTTGCTTGAGGTATCATAATAATACACATATTCCATTTCCATCTGCGGTAAAAAACGAGTGTATTTTTCAAAGCTTGCGATATCCGAATTTTGAGAATAAGGCATAGCCATGTAATAGTTGATATCTAGTAAGTTTACATAAGTTGTTAACTTTAATGGGCCGTCTATTTTTTTGACAATATCTAAACTATTTTTAGTCAATGTTCTGTCTTTTGTGCGAGTCATATCGTAATATAACGTAAGTGGAGCTCTAGATGTAATGTACCCAAGTGCCAAAACTACTGTGATCAATAAAGTATATTTTAAAACTCTTTTTGAGATTGTTTGCGCATCTCTTCCTGTTTGCAATTTATAGATACTCAATACAATAAAAAGACTGCTTACTAAAACAAAATAAAATACATCTTTACTGATGATAAGTCCTTCAAGCATTTCGTTTGCACGTCCAGCGATTGAAAGGAAATAAGTAATATCTTTTACAACTTCAACATCCTGCCATAGTTTTCCAATGAAATTTAAACCCGCCAAAACAACCAAAGTACTGATCGCGGCAACAACTTGATAAGAAGTTAAACAAGACATAAAAAGCCCGATTGCAGCGTAGGTACAAACTAACAAATACAAGCCAATAAGTCCAGAGATAGCAAATTTTAAATCTAAGTTGTCAATAGAGAAGTAGGCAATACCAACCTGCAATCCAAGTATTACAATGAATAAAAGGCAATAAGCTGCAATAGCTAAATATTTACCCAAGACAATATCTTTAATTTTAATTGGGGAAGAAAGTAAAAGTTTGATCGACCCGCTGTTAATTTCACGGCTTACTAATCCCATTGTTAATAGCGGAACGTATAAATATAAATAATTTTGCATTTCGGTATATAAACCGCTGAAGCCTGAAAATATCGTTTGACTAAGGTTGCCAAGACCTTCTCCAATTTTTTGTGCTTTTTCAAAACGTTCAACTGTACCGAAGAATTTCCAGCTGGACTGGATCGAAAATATTACTAAAACTACCCATGCCACCGGCGAATAAAACATGGTGTTAAGTTCTGTTTTAGCAATTCTATATATTGTTTTCATTTGTTTATTTTTTAAGAAGGAATAGCGTTTTTAGAAGGGGCTTTTTTAGATAATTGGGCGAAGATTTCGTCTAATGAAACTTTTTCGAATTGAATTTCACGTAATTTCCAATTGTTATGAACGCTTAACGAAACAATTTTTTCTGCTACTTCCTGCGTTCCGTCAAATGTTATCTGCACTTTTTTAGGAGAAAGAAATACAGCATTTGTTACTTCTGGAATAGCCGTTAACGATTCTGGCTTTGGCGGATTTTCAAAACTTGCTGTTAGTTTATCTGCCTCAATATAGTTATTGAAAGCATCGAGCGTATCAGCAAAAACCATATGTCCGTTTTCAATCATTCGAATATCCTGGCAGGTTGCCTGAACTTCAGAAAGAATATGTGAAGAGAAAATAACCGCTTTATCTTTGGATATTTTTTTGATTAATTTTCTAACTTCTAAAATCTGGTTTGGGTCAAGTCCGTTTGTTGGTTCATCTAAAACTACTAATTTAGGTTCGTGAATAATAGCTTGAGCAATACCTACACGCTGTCTGTAACCTCCAGATAAGTTTCGAATTAATCGATGGCTGAAATGCGAAATACCGCATTGTTCTTTGGCTTTCTCTAAAGCATTTTTTAAATCTTCTTTTTTGACATGACGCAGTTCCGCACAGTGAATTAAATATTCATCTACCGTTAGATCTAAATGTAAAGGCGGTGTTTGCGGTAAAAAACCAATTAATTTTTTGGCTTCAACGGGGTTTTCCTTTAAATTAATTCCATCAATAAAAATATTGCCGCTAGTCTGGTTTAAGACACCGCAAAGAATATTCATGGTAGTTGATTTACCTGCGCCATTAGATCCTAAAAGGCCTAAAATTCTATTTTCTTTAATTTCAAAACTAATATTTTGTATTGCCCAATCCTTACTGTATTGATGCGACAAATCCTCAACTCTTACAATTGTTGTTTCCATAGTGTTTTTAAAATCGCAAGAATGTATTTTTACTGAAAACACATTCTTGCGTTATTTTTAATTTTTAGTATCCTGAATTTTGGGTTAAAAAGGGATTAGAACGAATAGCAGGTTCTGGTATTGGATATAAATTATCTGTACTTTTCCAGATTTTATCAGATAAAACGGAGAGTGTTTCATCTAGTTTTCCAGTTCTTTTAAGGTCCAGCCATCGGTGTCCATTTTCTGCAAAGAACTCGCGTTGTCTTTCTAGAGCAATTAAATCTAATAACTGATTGGTATCGGTCAGAGAGGTATTACCTAATAAAGCTCTATTTCGAATAACATTAATATCTTGCTGCGCTCCCGTAATATCATTGGATCTTACTCTAGCTTCGGCTCTAATCAAATAAAGTTCTGCTAATCTCAGGACAGTAGAGCGTTCAACTGGCGAATCTCCAAATCCGTTCTGATATTTATGCGGTGCAATACCTAAAAATACGCCGGCTCTATCTCTAATGTCTACTGTCCAATTTGTTTTTCTGGCATCCCCAGTTTCAAAAAGTGAATTTCCTTTTCTTAACAAAAAAGTACCGCCAGTTGTAAACACAGAAGATCCTTCATAAGTGTAAGAAACATTAAAATAAGGTATTTGCAAGATTGCTTCGTCATTATCAGTAATAAACGGACTGTTGTCATCTCCCAAATCAGTAATTATTTTATAAGTTGAGGTTTGGTTTATAACTGTAGTAGCATGAGTTGCAGCATCACTCCATCTTCCTAAATAAAGATTTACCCTAGCCAATAAAGCTTCTGCTGCCCATTTTGTAGCTCTGATTCTTTCCTCATCATAATTTTTATAATCTGTTGGAAGATCCTTTGAAGCATCTGTTAAGTCCAACAAAATCTGTGTATAAACATTTTCTTGTGAAGATTGTGGCAATAGAGCCGACACGTCCACATTTGTTGTGAGTACTAGAGGAACATTTCCCCAAAGATTAGTCAGGTAAAAATAAGAATAAGCTCTTAAGAATTTTGCTTCTGCAATCCATTGTCTGCTTTTAACTGCACTAAGAGAAGTACTTTTAGAAACTCCTTCAATAACATTATTAGCATTATAAATAGTTTTATATAATTCGCTCCAGTTAGTGTTTATCGTTCCGTCCGTTTCTGGGATTTCATTCGAACTGTACAAATTGGCAATACCTGTTCTTGGCACCAATTCATCTGCCGTTTGTCCGAGAAGAGAATGAACTCTGTTGTAAAAAAAATCGGTAACCATACTTTGGTAAATTCCGTTTACAGCTGCTTCGGCTGTTGGCTCTGAAGCATAAACGGTTTCTGATGACAGCTGATTACTTGGAAGATCTACATCTAGAGCATCATCACAGCTCGTAATTCCTAATAAAAGAAAAAACGAAAATATATAGGTATATTTAGTTGAAATATTTTTCATGATTTTAAGATTTAAAATGTAAACTGAGTTCCAAATGTGATTGTACGTAATGGAGGCAATGCCAATCCCTGCGTTTCAGGATCAAGACCTTTGTATTTAGTAAAAGTGACTAAGTTTTGCCCTTGAATAGAAAGGCGGATACTCTGCAAGTATTTCTTTGTTGCCTCATCTAAAGGAATTTGGTAAGAGACACTTACATTTTTAAGTTTAATGTATGATGCATCTACAACAGAAGCCGTTGATCCTAGATAATTGAAAAAACTATTTTGAAATCCTGAACTTAAAACATTTCCTTGTGCTAAATAATCATTGTATTCATCTACTTGAAAATTTGCAGTGCTGTAAGGGTAACCTGGTTGTGCTCCGGTACTTGACATCAGGGTAGTACCATCTTGTTTTACGAATTGAAATAAAAAGTCAAGGGTAAAGGCTTTATAGCTAATGGTGTTAGAAATACCACCATAATATTGTGGATAGTTAGGACCATAATATTTTCTATCACCTCTACCAGTATCAGCGTATCCAGTTGAGATTCTTCCGTCTCCGTTTACATCTTCAAACTGCGCAATACCAGCAGCATTGACACCTGTAAAATTATATAGATATCTAGATCCTAAAGGTCTTCCAACAACGTATTGAGAGTAATAACTGGTAAATTCTATACCTGGAAATGATACTAATTTGTTAGAATTGGTTGAAATATTAAAAGAGGTTGACCAATTTAAGTTCTTAGTATGAATATTGGTTGTACCAAGGGTAAATTCCCAACCTGCATTTTCAACTTCAGCTGGTAAATTTGCTGTGTAAGTTGTAAATCCTGCTTGTGCACTAAGGGTATAGTTTACCAATTGATTGCTCGAAGTATTTTTGTAATAGGCCGCCGTAAAAGAAATGCGGTCATTTAGGAAACTTAAATCAAGTGCAGCTTCAAATTTCTTAGTTAATCCCCATCTTATGTTAGGGTTTGCAATTCTAGCAGCAGCCATAGAAGCATTTCCATTACCGTAGTTGCGCGTGTCAAAAGTTTCGGCATATTGATAATCTCCAATCTCATCACTTCCAATTTCTCCATAACTCGAACGTAGTTTTCCAAAACTTAACCATGAAAGATTATTTAAGAATTTTTCCTGAGTAAATACCCATGCAGCACCTACAGAACCAAAATTTCCGAAACGATTATTAGCTCCAAAACGGGAAGAGCCATCTCTTCTAAAGTTAACATTTAAAATATATCTATTTTGGATATTGTAGTTAAGTCTGCTGAAAAGAGAAATATATTTATATTCTACACTACCGTTATTAGCCGTTATACTTTCTGCAGTTCCAAGATTTCCAATTAAATTGTCTGCGCTGTAACCATTTGAACTAACATAGGAAGGCATTTCTGATTTTCTATTTTGCCATGAACCTCCAACAAGCGCTGTTAAGTTACCTTTCCATAATTCTGTTGTGTAATTAAGCTGAGGTTCAACAGTGAAATTATTCGTATTATTGGTTGAAACAGTATAAGATCTTTGAAAGTTTAAACTCTGGTCATTTGCTTCAGCATAAGCATGATTGGTTGCAGATCCTGGCATAAATTGCTTAGTCTGCATTTGAGCTCTTCCGTATCCTAAATCTGTTTTAAAAGAAAGTCCCTTTGCAATTTCATATTGAAGACTAAAACTAGTAATTAAGTTAAGTCCTTTGTCATCTACTCTTTTTTCTAAAGCAGCAAGAGGATTTATATCACTAAAATAGTCTGGTGACCAGTAATAACTTCCATCCGCATTGTATAACGGACGGTTAGGAGCAGTACCCACAGCATAAGTTGTGATATCAAAAAATGGAAGTTTATTATTGTCTACTGCAAAAATTACAGAAGCGCCTATTTTTAATTTTCTGTCTAAGGTACTGTGATTGACATTAAAGTTAGTAGAGAATTTATCGTAGCTGAAATTCCCAGGTACAACAGTAGTTTCTTTATGATAAGCACCACTTAAAAGAAAACTCGTTGTTTCGTTTCCGCCTTTTAAGGAAGCCGAGTAATTATTAAAATTAGCTGTTCCTCCAATTAATTTTTTCTGCCAGTTTGTATAAGCATTCGGGGCCCAATCTGTAATAGCGATACCATTACTATCAACATCAGCAACATCGCCATTATTGTTTAAAGCGGTTTGAAGCATATTTAGATAAGTAGGTGTATCTAGAGTTTTGGCCATATGTGCTACTTCCGAAACTCCAGAATTGGTAGTTATAGTAAACTCTGTTTTTCCAGCCTTTCCTTTTTTGGTAGTAATAAGAACAACACCATTGGCACCTCTTGAACCATAAATCGCAGTCGCATCTGCATCTTTTAAGATTTCGATACTTTCGATGTCATTTGGATTAATGATATTTAGTGGACTTGTTGATTTTTGAGCACCTCTAATGACATTTTGATCTTGTACTTGTTCTTTAATGTCATCGCCAATGTACGGTACGCCATCAACAATATAAAGCGGGAGGTTATTGCCTGCAATGAAATTTCTACCACGGATACTGATATTCATATCACTTCCTGCATAACCAGAAGTCTGCGTTACAAATACTCCGGGAGTTCTTCCTTGTAGGGTTTGTAGAATATTGGTTACGGGTTGTTTTTCAATATCTTCAGAAGTGATCTTTACTACAGATCCTGTAGAAGTTCTTCTAGTTGTTGTACCATAACCAATCACGACTATCTCATCTAGTTTAGCTAGATCGGGCTGCATTTTGATAGTAATCGAAGTTTGATTCTGTACCGTCACTTCTTGCGTTTTATAGCCTAAATAAGATACTTTCAAAACGTGTTTTCCTGAAGGCAATTCGATGTAAAACTGGCCATCAAAGTCTGAAACACCTTGTTTATTACCTCCAACTAAAGCAATAGATACTCCAGGCAAAGGTTGTCCGTTTTCATCTAGAACCTTACCGCTAAGCATGTAGTTTGCTTCGCTGTCATCTTCTTTTGCAATCGCTTTAGGAGTTTCTTTTTTGTAGATCACGACATTTTTGTCTACTTGTTTGTAGACTAAATTACTGCCTTGAAATACGGTATTCAAAATATCACTAACACTTCTGCGTCCTCTCGGCGTAGTCACTTTTGGAAAATCTTTTATGATTTGCGGCTGATAAGCAAATAGTAATCCCGTTTTACTCTCTATTGTTTTAAATAAAGTTTTAATATCCTGATTATGCAGTTCAATATCAACAGATATAGACTCTAAATTCTGACCACTCATTTCGGTTGCGAAAATCATATGAGTGCCGCAGGTCAGCAAGAAAATGTGGAATAAACTGATTCGCATAATCATAATGGTTTTTTTTGACAAGTGAAAAAAAGACGAATTCTTTTCACTGTCAAACATGGTTGTTTTACAGCGTAATTTCATAAATTTGCTTGTTTTTTAATGGTTACTGGATTAATTGTTAAAAATCTCGGCCATCTGGTGTAGGAGCTGGATGGCTTTTTTAATTTAGTTTTGGTTAATGGTTCTGTTTTTAAAGGTTAATATTTAATTTTAAGAAGCTTTCTAAGTAGGAGGTTAGTCGGCTTTGTCTCTATCTATTTTTATTCACAGCCTTTTCCATCAATAGTGATAGATCCAGCTTTGTTATATCTATATTCGGTTTCAATAACACTGCAGATTACTTTTAGAACATGATCTAAATCTTCTTCATTTAAGAAACTCGCAGTTATTCGGCAGTTTTTAATCTTTTCATTATCCAATAAAATCGAAACTTTATATTTTTGAGAAATTAAAGAAACCGCTTCGGTCATATTGATATCATCCAGAATCAAGTAATTACTTTTCCATTCGGTTACTACAGCGGCGCTTACCTTATTTTGTTCAAAGTTGAGCGTGCTTTTGTTTACTTTAATCTGTTGATTTGGCGTAATTACACCATATACTTTTTCTGTATCACCAACCTGAACCTTACCTCTCGAAACCGTAACTTCAATATTTTCTGAAGAATTTTGAGCATTAATATTAAAAGCAGTTCCCAAAACTCGGGTCTGAATTTTACCAGTATGTACGATAAATGGTTTTTCTGAGTTGTGTTTAATATCAAAAAAAGCTTCTCCAGTCAGGGTTACTTCACGTGTTTTTGAATCGAAAGAGTTCTCATCATATTTTAGAGTACTATTATCATTTAACAGAACTGTACTGCCATCAGGAAGATGAACCAATTGTTTGCCGCTAAAGTCAATTAAAGTATTTTGGGCTACAACAACTGGCACTTCAGGAGCAATACTTGGAACCGCTTTTTGTTTAAAGAAAAACGAATTACCTAAAGCAATTAATAAAGCAATGCTAGCAGCCGCAAAAAGGGATTGTAAAACCACTTTTCTTCTTCTTTTCGGATTCAGTTCTATTACTTTAGATTCCTGTTCTGGTTTAGATAAAATGTAGTTCAGAATATCATCACTCTGTTTTTTATCCATTATATCTGTAACATAATTACCTTTCAGCATTTCATGAATTTTTTCCTTAAGAAAATCATCATGTCCGCCTTGCTGAATAATTTCCATCATTTGCTGCTGTTCGGCATCAGATAGATTATTCTGCAGATAGCCTTCAAATAATTCTTCGAATTTTTTTTGCTGCATTTGTATCGTTAATTAAATTAGTACTTGTTTATAAAATGATAGTTTGGAGTTTTTTTATATTTTACATCCCTTGTAATTTTAGGGATTAGAGCATGTTTAATGTGCTCCTTTTATATAAAGACCATTAAAAAAAGGGGAGGGAGTAGTCGAACGTGAAAAAAATGTAAAAAAAATGTAAAAAAATATAAAAAGAAGCTTTTTTGAAAGAAAAAACTGTAGACTAAATTTTTAAAAAAATAGTAAACGACATGAATAGATTCATGTAAGGAGAAATTTTATGACGTATGAATTTTAAAGCCTGCGCCATGTGTTTTTTTACCGTCTCTGTAGAAATACCTAAATCTTCACCAATTTTTTGATGACTTAAGCCGTCTCTTTTAGCCATATTATATACTTTTTGCTGCTGAGGCGGAAGCTGTTCTACTATCTGATTTAAAATAGTTGTATACTGTTCGTCTTTTATATTGCTGTCAGTATCTATAAAACTGGTATCTTTTGGATTGATTTCGGTTATAATGTTGGTTTCTCGTGCAATCTTTTTTATTGAATTGAATAAATGATTACGAGATATTATATAAATATAATTTTCAAAGTTATCAATCGCTATCAAATTTTCTTTATTCTGCCATATTTTCAAGAAGATATCTTGTACAGCCTCTTCAGATAAGATTTTTGATTTAGTAATTCGTAAAGCAGTAGAGTAAACACTATTTTTATATTGATTGTAAATTGTTGTAAATGCAAGCTCACTTCCTTGAGATAATTCAAGAAGAAGTTTTTTTTCGTCAATATTTGAATTTTGAGCCATTTTTTTATCACAATCAATTCAGCAATATTATTTATTTTTTTTGAAACGAAGATTATTTATCGATAACTAGCTTCAAAAAATGTTGTATTGCTATTTTATTATTAAAATAATAAATTATTGTAAAAATTAATAATACTCTTTTGAATAAGATTCAATGCTATAATTCAATCGTATTTGATATATTGTAGGTTAAGTCTTGTTTTAATTGAAAATTGAACAGAATACATTTAAAATTAACTTCTTTTTTGAAGTATGTTTATAAAAGGACATAGATTTTGTTTTTTTGTTTTCTCTGATTTTTCCTCCTACTTCTTAAATGAAATGCTTATCGGTATTCCCGAATTCCCATAAATAAAATTTGTCATGATTATGATGTTTAATTAGTTTTGACCTTCGAAAATTAAGAGAGATTCTTGGTATTATGTTATAAGATTCAAAATTTTCTAACATAGGGTCATTAATTATAACGATTTATATTTTTGTTTTGCCAAATTTTATATTTCTACTTATATGTATATCTTTTATTTTTGTAAGAAATATTAAAAAGAATATGCGCTATTTCAGACTTCTAAGACATTTACTAGTATTATTATTTCCTCTTTACTTATCAGCTCAGATGCCAAAAGAAAATTTTAGTCTTCTCTCTTATAAGAAATTAAAAGAACTTTATAAAAATAATGAGAAAGACCAAAATAAACAGCTTATTTATGCTAAGGCTTATTTGGCAAAAGCTAAGAAAGATAATGTTTCAATCGAGAAAGCTAGAGGATGGTATTTTATTTCTTTAATACATTCTGGTGATAAAGCAATTCAGTATTTAGACAGTACAATTTCTTATTCTAAAAATCTAAATGATTTGAATTTTCCAGCTTATGCTTATTCAAGAAAAGCGTATGAATTAAAGTATCAGTCAAAATATAGAGAAGCAATTGATAATTTTTTGATTGCAGAGCATATTGCTAAAAAAAATAACCCAGATTTTTACCATGAGGTAAAATATTCTATCGCAGTACTGAGATCTGAAGAATTAGGTGAAACAAATGAAGCGCTAGAATTATATAAGCAATGTTTTAAATATTATAAGACAAAGGATGTAAAAAGTGATAAATATTCTTATGCCTATCAGGATGTTTTATTTGCGTTGGCAGATGCCTACAAAGCATTAAAACAATCAGACTCTTCTACTTATTACAATAAATTAGGCTATAAGGAATCAAAACTTACAAAAGATTACGAATATAATGCTCTTTTTATACTAAATGAGGGCGCTAACTTGGTAGAAAAGAAAAAGTATTATACTGCAATAGATAGTATTAAGAAAGCTTTGCCAAAAATGATTTATTATAAAAATATCGCAAATCTTTTGGCATCACATTATTATTTAGGAAAAGCTTATGCAGGATTAGGAAAAGAGGAAAGTGCAGTTCAAAATTTTATTAAAGTAGATTCAATTTATAGTAAAACGAATAAAATTACTCCTGAGTTTACATCTGGTTATCCTTATCTCATATCGTATTTTAAAAACAAGAAAGACAAGGAGAAACAATTAAAGTATCTCAACCAATTTTTGCATATTGACAGTCTTTTAAATAATAACTACAAAGTTTTATCTAAGAAACTTCAAAAAGAATACGATACGCCTAATTTGATTTTAGAAAAAGAAAATCTTATAGAATCATTACAAAGTAATCGAACCAAATCATATTGGGGTATTGCTGTTTTATTTTTACTAGTTACGATTGCAACGGCTTTTGGATTTTATCAATATAAAATAAAAAAGAAGCAGTATGCTCAGTTTGAAAAATTAATGAATAAAGTAAAAGAGGAGCCTGAAATAAAAACTAGCGAAGAAGTAAAGGAAGTTAAATCGGTTAAATCTGGAATAGAAAATATTGGTATTAATCAAGAAATTGTTGATCAGATTCTGCAAAAATTAAATCATTTCGAGCAGACAAAAGGATATTTAATTTCAAATATTACGGTTCAATCATTATCTGAAACCTTTGAAACAAACAGTAAATATATTTCAAAAGTGGTTAATGTTTTTAAGGAAAAAACGTTTATACAATATATTAATGATTTAAGAATTGAACATGCATTGCACGCATTGAAAGAAGATCATAGGCTTCAAAAATATACCGTACAAGCTCTTGCGCTTGAATTTGGGTTTAATAATGCGGAGTCATTTTCTACCGCATTTTATAAAAAATCAGGAATTAAGCCTGTTTACTTTATAAAGCAATTAGAAAAAAGTTATAAAGTTTAAGTGTTTATATTCAGTGTTTTAGGTGGTTTTTATATATCGAAATTCCTGAATTTCGATATATAAAAATTGCTATTCTGTATTTAAGATTGAACAAAATATATATTTGCAGAACAACATTAATCTATTAAAATTTATGAAAACTGAAAAATCTAAAAAGGAAAATCAAAAATTTAGCTTAGAAAAAATGAGTTTTGCAAAGCTTAAAAATATGCATCTTGTTGTTGGAGGTGCACCTGTGGCAGAGGATGGTACATTTACGTCTGGAACAGCAACGAGTAAAAATTGTAACAGAAAGAAAACAGATCTCTAATTATATTTACGACATAACATTAACCTATAAAATTTATGAAAACTGAAAAATCGAAAAAAGAAGTGCAAAAGTTTAGTTTAGAAAAAATGAATTTTGCAAAGCTTAAAAACATGCATCTTGTTGTTGGAGGTGGAGCAGTAGCTGTAGATGAAAATGATCCAGCTACAGGAACAGCTACAAGTAAAAATTGTGATAAAAAAAAGGGAGGAGATGATCTTTAATTCATGAAATTTAAAATAGTATACATTGTCTATTTTGTTTGTTTTCTTCAATTTGGCTGTCAATCTTCAAAAAAGAGTGTAGGTCTAAGTAAAGAAGAAGTCTTGCTGAATACGTGGTATAGAAAAGATTATCGGCTTAATAATGTTCCTGGTATTTCTTTGGATAAGTGGTATTCTGAAAATAAAAAGAAATCAAAAAAAGAGATTATTGTTGCTGTAATTGATACGCAGATTGATAAAAACCACGACGATTTAGCTGGGAAAATTTGGACAAACCCAAAAGAAATAGCCGATAATAATATTGATGATGATCAAAATGGATATGTTGATGATGTAAATGGTTGGAACTTTGTTGCAAAAAAAGACAGTTACGTTGTTTGGGGAAATTTTGAATTTGTACGAGTGGTAAGAAATTTTCAAGATAAGTTTGAAAATAAAACCGATATAGATATTTCTAAAGAGGATATTCCTGCTTACAAAGAATATTTGAGAGCAAAAAAAAGACTTGAAGAAGATAGGGAATATTACAGCAAAAAACTTAAATCTCAGAAATACAGTACTATAGTTTTTTCTATTGCTAAAGATAGTTTAAAACATTATTTCCCTAAAGAAGATTACACCTATGCCCAATTGGACAGTTTGTATAAAATTCATAAAATTAATGATAAAACTTTTCGTCAGCGCAGAGAAGATGATGACAGAGATTTAGGCGCCATGATTGGTTTTATGAAATTTAGGTTTGATCAAGACGAAAAAACATTGGCTGCTGTTATCGAAACTGAAATACAAACGGACTCTATTCTAAATAAAAATTTGAATGTAAATTTTAATGAGAGAGAATTTATTGGAGATAATCCAAAAGTTCTTCAAAAAGGATACGGCAGTAAATATATAAGTATTTCTAAAAAAGGACATAGGCTGTTTCAAGATCATAGCACTAAAGTCTCAGGTATTATTGCCGCCAACAGAAATAACAATTTAGGAATTCAAGGAATTGCTGAAAATGTAAAAATCATGCCACTTATCATTTCGTATTCGGGAGATGAATACGATAAAGATATTGCAATGGCTATTTATTATGCAGTCGATAATGGAGCTAAGGTAATTAATATGTCATTCATTAAAGAATTTTCATTGAGACAGCAGTGGGTATCGGATGCTTTTAAATATGCAGAAAAGCACAATGTTTTACTGGTGCATGCTGCGGGAAATGAAAGTTTAAATAGTGATGAAAATCCAGTTTATCCTAATGATGTTGATTATAATAATTCAGTAGAGATTTGTACAAATTTTATCAACGTAGGATGTTCTTCGGGGAAACTTGACAGCACATTGGTTTCTAGTTTTTCTAATTATGGTAAACGAAATGTAGATTTATTTGCTCCTGGAGATGAAATTTATTCTACTGCATCGGGCAATACTTATAAATTTGATTCTGGCACCTCGCTGGCCGCACCAATGGTTTCGGGAACAGCAGCGCTTATTTGGTCTTATTATCCAGATTTAACAGCCCAAACTGTAAAAGAGATTATCTTACAGTCTGGCAATTCTTATGACATTGAAGTTATTGTACCAGGTACAGATGATAAAAAAATAAAATTTTCTGAGTTATCTAAAACAGGTAAAATTTTGAATGTTTACAATGCCATGCAATTGGCTGAAAAAGTATACAAAAAGAAAAAATGATATCAAATTCGAGAATTGTTCCTTTTGATAAATATGTATTAAGAACTCCTTTATTTCCGTTCTCTTTGTATCTCGAATTGGTTCGAGATTACGCAACAGAAAAAGCAAAACAGCTTTATCAAGAAAGCCCTATCATTAGAGAAGCTATTAATCTGGCTTCTCCAAGTTTACTACAGGAATTGAATAAATGGGGAAATAATGATTCTAATCTTTCTGCTGAAAAAGCAAAAAAACTTGAGATTACATTTTTAAAATATTTAGCAAGAATGTCCTCTAGATGTACACCTTTTGGTCTTTTTTCTGGCTGTTCTGTGGGGAGAATAGACGAAGAGACAAAAATTATTCTAGGGGATATTGCTAAATTTGAACGTTTTACACAATTTGATATGCAATTTTGGATATCTCTTATTCAAGAAATTGCCACTAATGAAACAGTTATTCCCTTTCTTAAATATAATCTCAATAATAGTATTTATAAAGTTGGAGATTTTTACCGCTACATCGAATATAAAACAGTCGGGACAAAACGCGAACATAGTATAACGGCTTTAAGAGAATCGGCTGTACTTACTAAACTTCTTGATAAAATTAAATCAGAACCAGGATTAACTCTAGAAGAGATGGTTATGTTTTTGGCTGATGATGAAAGCGAAAAACAAGAAGCACAAGATTTTATTTTAAAACTTATTGAATTCCAATTTTTAGTAAGCGAACTAGACGCTTCAGTTACAGGTTCTAACGAATGGGAGAGAGTTTTATTGGTTTTGAGTAAAATTCAGAATTTAACAGCAAAACATCAAATTCTCAAAGATGTTAAAACAATGCTTAATAATTTAGATCAGACCTTGGTTCCTTCTGAAGGTAAGTATCACGAAATTAAAAATGATATTGGTAAATTAGAAATTACATTCGATGAAAAATATCTTTTTCAAACAGACTTAAACACTTTTGCTCATCAAAATACCTTAGATAAATCTGTTTATACTAGAATACAGCGAGCATTATCTTTCTTAAATTGTATTCAAACAAATAGAGCATCTTCAAATCAGGAAAATTTCAAAAAAGCATTTATCCGAAGGTATGAAACTAAGATGATGCCTCTTACAACAGCTTTAGATACTGAGATTGGAATAGGTTATCTTCAAAATCAGAATATTAATGATGATAATGAAATTCTTGATTTTCTGGCCATTAAACCCAAACAAGAAGACGGCGAGAAACAGTTGTGGACTTCCTATGATCTGATTTTGCAACGTAAGATTAATGAATCGATTTTGGAAGGTAAACAAGTAATAAATCTAACAAAAAAGGATTTTGCTGATTTTAATGCGGATTATAAAGATGTTCCAGCTACATTTTCGGTAATGATAGAAGTTTTCGGAAAAGATGAAATTGTTTTATATCCTACAGGCGATGTTAGTGCAATAAAATTATTAGGAAGGTTTTGTAATGGAAACTCGGATATTTATAGTTTAACGAAAGATATAGTTGCCAAAGAACAAGAATTTTATAAAAATGAAATAATGGCCGAAGTGGTTCACTTTCCAGAATCAAGAACAGGCAACATTTTGCGCAGGCCAGTTTTGAGAAAACATGAAATTGGTTATCTGGCAAAACCGGGCGTTTCTGAAGATGATAACATTGATTTGAATGATCTCTGGATAACTGTTGAAAATGATTCGATAGTATTATTTTCAAAAAAATTAAATAAAAAAGTTATTCCTTGTTTGTCTAACGCACATAATTATTCTAAAAATTCATTGCCAGTTTATCACTTTTTATGCGACTTGCAAGAACAGCATTCAAAACCAATTTATTCTTTCAGTTGGGGAATTTTAGAACAGCATTATAATTTTTTTCCGAGGGTAGTCTATCAAGAAGTTATTTTATCGAAGGCACAATGGATTGTAAAAAACGAAGAACTTTCTTTTCTCTCCAAATCAAAAGACAGTAAACTAATGGAAGAATTTTTGAAATGGAAATCTGCTAGAAATCTGCCACGATATTTAAACTTGGTTAGTGGAGATAATACTTTATTGATTGATTTTGAGACAGAAATTGGAATGGAAATTTTCTTAAAATCAGTTCAAAATAAAGAAAAGGTGCTTTTAGAAGAATTTTTGTTCACAAAAGAAACAGCTGTAAAAAATCAAGACAGCGAATATTATTGTAACCAATTTATACTATCATTTTACAAAGAATAAAATGCAAAGAGATTTTTGTTTAGGCAGTCAGTGGTTATACTACAAAATCTACACGGGAGTTAAGACCGCAGATAACATTTTATTAGAAAAAATAGCTCCCGTAATTACTCATTTAGAAGCAGAAAAAAAAATTGAGAAATGGTTTTTTATAAGATATAAAGATACTGACGAACATATAAGGTTTCGTGTTTTATTGAATGAAATAACTGACTTAGCATTCGTTATTAATGAGTTTTATTTAATTTTTAAACCTCTTATGGATGATCATTTAATTTGGAAAATACAAACCGATACTTATCAAAGAGAAATAGAAAGATATGGGATCGAAACGATGCTGTTTTCAGAATTTCTTTTTTGGAAAGATAGTGCTATGATTTTAAATTATTTGGATTTAAAAAGCTCATTTTCAAATAAAGAAATGCCTCTTCTTTTTAGTTTTTTGGCTATTGACTCTTTTTTAAATTCCTTTAATCTTTCTATATCAGAAAAGATGCTTTTAATGAATGATTTACAAATTGCTTTTAAAAACGAATTTGAAATAGATAAAGTTCAAAAAAAGAAAATCAGCACTAATTATTTATCGCTTTACCCAGCTTTAGAGTCTTTATTAGAAAACCCAAACCAAAACGATTTTTCAGATATTTTTTTTATTGTGAATGAAAAGTCAATTGAAATTAAAGAAACAGTTTCGAAAATTTTAGAAAGAATTGAAATTCCATTAAATGATTTTTTATCAAGTCATATTCATATGATGATCAACAGACAATATACTTCGAAACAAAGAATGTATGAGCTTGTTATTTATGATCATTTGTATAGATATTATAAAACCTTAAACTACAAGAAAGTAAAACTCTAAAGTAGTAACCAAAATACATATTCTTGCTATAATCTATTTATTTACAAGTTCTTATTTTTCTTTTAATTCCTGAATTTAGTACCGATATTCCTGAATTCCGATATGGAACATTTGTTGGCGATTTAGCGTTTGTCTAGTTTTGGTTTCAGAAAAGTGAAATGTTTTTACGGTAAGACGTCACTGTTAAAAATAGATTTCTTTTCTAGAATTGTAATTGGCCAATTACTAATTATTAGCGATTGATTTCGCTTTTATCCAAACCCTTTAATACAAAGTATTATTGTAAATGTTTAACAAATCAAAATCATGAAAATAGAAAATTTAAATTTAGCAGAGCTTAATGCTCGTGAACTTCAAGAAATTGAAGGAGGTTACTGGTGGGTAATTGCAGAAGTTGCATACGAACTTATGTACGCACAAGATGATGTTAAAAAAGGCTACAATGCCGCAAAAAATCTTTTTAAATAAAAATATAAAATCATCATGGAAAATTTAGAAATTTTAACAAAAGAAGAATTAAATCAAGTAGAAGGAGGATCGCTTATTGGATTTGCAATCGGATTTGCTGGTTATTTTTTAGAAAAAGCTGCTGATGTTATTGCATCACACCCAGTTGGAGGTCCTAGACATTACGAAATTTAAGCTAGAATACTATTAACTCTACTTTAACAGTATTATCCTTTTAGCGCTCGCTATTAGGGTAATACTATTTTTAATTTACAGCATGAAACAAATATTCAACTTTTATATTAAGGCATTTCTACAGATTTCTTTTATCTCTATACCTTTTATCTTTTTAGCTTTTCCTGATTTGAATAAAAATGAATTCACCTATAAAATTTGGATTTCTTCTTTTTTTCCTCAGTTAGTGTTTATCTTATACGTAATCAAAAAAAATAAATTATACAGTTCTCTTAAAATTGCTTTCTTTTATAAATCATTCCATTTCAGGGCTTATATATTTACTTTTCTTTTACCTTTTATAATCTATTTTTCTTTGATTGGATTGAGGCTAATTAAAATCAATACTTTCTTTCGTTGGGATAATGACATTTTCTTTTACTTTATAACGATATTTTTTTCTGCATTATTAGAAGAGGTATTATTCCGGTTTATACCATATAATTTATTTAGCACCGATTTTACCATAAAAAAAATATTATTAATCTCTTCATTTTTTAGTGTCTTCCATATATTTAACCCGAATATTACAATTATTGGTATTGTCAATATTATTTTGGCGGGGGTGTTTTTTAGCATTATATATTTAAAAAGTAATTCGCTTTTTTTGGTTACTGCAATACACGCTTTTTGGAATTTTACAATAGGCTGCATATTGGGGAGTAATATTAGTGGAATGAAAATTACAAGTATTCTAACATATTTTCCTCAGGAGCCATTTGTTTGGAGCGGTGGTGAATTTGGTTTTGAAGGATCAATTATTACGACCATATTCTTTTTGAGTAGCTCTGTTTTTTTGTACAATTTAAGAACTAGCAGAATATTCAATTATTAACCATTCTTGAGCTGTTTTATTTTTTTAATTTATTCTAAAAAAATGTTCAATTTTTAATTAGCTGGTTTTTATTTGTTTGTGTTTTATTTGATATAGGATTCCTGAATTAAGTATCGATATTCCTGAATTCCGATAAGGAACATTTGTGAGCGATTTGGTGTTTGTCTAGTTTTGGTTTCAGAAAATTAAGACGTTTTTTTACAGTAAAGACGTCACTGTTAAAAACAAATTTCTTTTCTAACAAAATGTAATAGGCCAATTACAAGATTAATTAGTAAAAAATGTTTAATCATTAAAAAAATCAATCATGAATTTAGAAAATTTAAATTTAGTTGAACTTGATCGTGAAGAAATCATATCTATTGAGGGCGGTAAATGGGCTGAATGGCTTGCTAGCCAAATTGTAGATAATTGGGATGACATTAAAAAAGGACTTAGAGATGGCTTTAATGCAGGTAGTAGATAATTTATAAAATATTTAAAGATGAAAAATTTAAACGAATTAAACGTAAACGAATTAAATTTAGAAGAATTGGTAACAATTGACGGCGGCAAATTTTGGGAAGATGTTGCGTATGGAATAGGTTATGTTGGCGGCCGTTTGTACGCTGCTTACAGAGATATTCAGCCAGAGGTATACCAAAGATGGTAAATATTTGAATTTGACATAATGAGTTTTAAAATAAAGAGGCTTTAATAAGCCTCTTTATTAAAATTAATATATATGATCGCAAAGATAAAAAATGTTATACTGAGTCTTAATTATTGGCAGCTCATACTGTTTATAATTGTTTTAAATTTTTTAAACAACTATATTTTTTCTGTCGTTTCAGATCTTTTTGATGTTCCTTTAAATCAAGGCTTCAACGATCATTATACTATGAAAGAAAAAATAGTTTTATTTATTTTTGTTGGTCCTCTTATTGAAACTTTGTTATTTCAGTATGCGGTTATTGAAATTTCAAAGAGTACAAAATTGGCGTTGAAATATTGCTGTCTTCTATCTGCCTTTGCTTTTGCATCGTTTCATCTCTATAATGTTTTTTATTTCTCTTATACATTCGTGGCGGGCTTACTGTTTGCTTATTTATATGCAAGGGGTAAAAATCAAAGAAGCGCAATATTACTACCATTCATTGCCCATGTAATTTACAATGGGATTGTTTTTATAATACAATTCTATTTATCCTAAAAACAAAAGACTTATTCCTGAACATTATTTGGGAAGATTTAATAGGTAAGATCAATTATGATTACTTTCTTATTCACCCTCTTAATTCTTTAAAATTAAAAACAAATGAATTTTAGTTCAGATCCGATCAATACACTTGAAAATCTTGTTGTAAAAAATAAAACCAAAAGTAGATCTATCTATTTAGTGCTTCTTTTGTCAATAGCACTTTTTATATTTCTATTGCCTATAATAAAAGTTGATATCACAAGTCAAAGTCGCGGAATTATTCGCAGTACGACTGATAATGTTCCGGTTACGGCTATCGTAAGCGGCCGCATTATTTGGCTTAATCTTAAAAACAATGCTGCAGTTAAAAAAGGTGATACATTGGTGAAAATTGCAAAACAAAATCTTGAAACAGAGAAGCATACGCAAAATGTTGTTTCAAATTCTGTTATCGAACTTGTACACGATGTAAATTTAATCTTATCAGGCAATGCGAGTAACTTAAAAACATCTACCGCTAGAGAAGATTTTTTAAAGTTTCAATCTCGTAAAAAAGAATTAGAGAGTAAGATTTCGCAGGCGCAAATTAATTTTGTCCGCAATAAAGGTTTATATGAAAAAAATATTATTGCAAAAGCAGAATACGAAAAGTACGAATACGAATTGCGCTCTGCTAATGAAGCGTACAAAAGTTATATAAGCGACCAAAAATCGGCTTGGGAAAATCAAAAAAGAGATCTTGAAGAGCGTATAAAAAATCTTAACGGTAGCATTGAAAAAATTAAAGTTGAAGAAAAAAACTATGTTGTTATTGCACCTATTGCTGGTACAATTGAAAATTTTTCAGGTCTTCAGGAGGGTTCGTTTTTAAATGCATCTCAATCTATAGCAACCATTTCGGCAGTAGACCATTTAATAGTTGAAAACATGGTTTCTCCTGCAGATATCGGACTCATTCACAAAAAACAAAAAGTAAAGTTTCAACTTGACGCTTTCAACTATAACCAATGGGGATTGCTTGAAGGAAAAGTTATAGATATAGATCATAATATTTCTGTTCAAGAAAATCAGACCTTTTTTAAAGTTCGAAGCGAATTATGTTCGACACAAATGAAACTTAAGTCAGGATACCAAACGGAAGTTTCAAAAGGAATGACACTGACTACGCGTTATCATATAACCAGAAGGACTTTGTTTGATTTACTATTCGATAAAGTAGACGATTGGTTAAATCCAAAACAATTATCAATCGTGAATTAATTCAAAAAAATGGCATCAATAAAAATAAAACAACATGATATTAAAGATTGTGGTGCTGCTTGTTTGGCATCTATTGGAAATCATTACAAGGTTAATCTTCCAATAGCGCGAATTCGTCAGTATGCACATACAGACAAACGCGGGACAAATGTACTCGGAATTATCGAAGCCGCAGAGAAAATGGGGTTAACAGGAAAAGGTGTTAAGGGAGGTTTAGATTCTTTAGATAAAATTCCGTTACCTGCAATTGCTCATGTCATTATAAAAGAGCAATTACAGCATTATGTGGTAATCTATAAGGTTGAAAAAAATCTGTCCAAAATTACAGTAATGGATCCTGGATTAGGAAAAATGCAAGTATATACTTTTGAGGAATTTCAGAAAATTTGGTCAGGTGTTTTAATTCTTTTTGCTCAAAGTGATAGTTTTAAATCGTACAATGAAAAAACTTCTCCATTGGTTCGATTTTGGCAATTAATTCAACCGCATAAAACTATTTTAATGCAGGCTTTGTTTGGAGCCATTATATTTACAGTTCTAGGATTGGCAATGTCAATTTACATTCAAAAGATTACAGATTATGTTTTAGTAGAAGGTAATAGAAAACTGCTGAATTTACTAAGTGTCTCTATGATTGGCATAATTTTATTGCAAGCTTACATTGGCTCTCAAAAGAATATTTTTGTGATGAAAACAGGTCAGCTAATCGATGCTAAATTAATTCTCGGATATTATAAGCATTTACTTCATCTGCCTCAGCGATTTTTTGATACCATGCAGATTGGGGAAATTACTTCCCGAATAAATGATGCTGTAAAAATTAGATCCTTTATAAATGAGGTTGCAATTGACATGATTGTAAATATTTTTATTGTAATTTTTTCATTTACCTTAATGTTTACCTATTATTCGAAATTGGCTTTGATTATTTTAGCAGTTATACCTTTGTACGGATTAATTTATTTTATCTTAAATAAGTTTAATAAGAAGGTAGAGCGAAATATAATGGAAAATGCAGCTGAACTTCAAACGCAATTGGTTGAAAGTGTCACGCATTTAAGAACAGTTAAAGAATTCGGTATTGAAGATTTTTCAAATCTTAAAACAGAAAATAAATTTGTTAAATTACTATTTAGCACATATAAATCAGGATTAAACAGTGTTTTCTCAGGAACTTCTACACAGTTTCTAGCGTCTTTATTTACCGTTATTCTTATGTGGATAGGTTCTGGATATGTAATTGATCGAGCAATTACGCCTGGTGAGTTATTTTCATTTTATGCCTTAATTGGATATTTTACTTCCCCAATTGCTTCTTTAATCGGAATGAACAAAACCGTTCAAAATGCGCTTATTGCAGCAGACAGGCTTTTTGAAATTATGGATTTGGAACGTGAAAAAACCGAAAACAAAATTCATTTGCAGTTGAAAGATATTGGAGATATCAAATTTGAAAATGTAACTTTTAGATATGGTTCTAGAATGGAGGTTTTTAAAAATTTTAATGCAACATTTGTTAAAAATGAAACTACGGCTATTGTAGGGGAGAGTGGAAGCGGAAAAACGACTTTGATCTCCTTATTACAGAATTTGTATCCGCTTACAGAGGGGAAAATTTATGTAGGCGATTATGATACTCAGTTTTTACATTATAAAAGCTTAAGACAGCTGATTGGAGTTATTCCGCAGCAACTAAATTTATTTTCGGGAAATATTATAGAAAATATAGCTCTTGGAGATTCTTTTCCAAATATTCAGAGGATATTAGATTTATCAAAACAATTAGGAATTACAGAGTTTGTAGAAAAATTGCCAAATGGTTTTGAAACACAAGTTGGCGAAAACGGAGCTATGCTTTCAGGCGGGCAAAAGCAGAGAATTGCGATAGCGAGAGCATTGTATAAAGATCCTGAAATATTATTAATGGATGAAGCTACTTCTGCACTTGACTCTAGTTCTGAAAAGATAGTTAAACAAACGATAGATGATTTTAAAAAGAGAGGCAAGACAATTATTATTATTGCTCATCGCTTAAGTACCATCGCTAATGCAGACAAAATAATGGTTATGGAGAATGGTAGTATTATAGAATCGGGAACTCATCATGGGTTACTAGAAAAAAATGAAAAGTATTTTGACTTATGGAAAAAACAGAGCTTGGTCTAATTTAAAAGTATTTTTAAACAATTGCTCTCATACCGATGAAAAAAAGTATCGTTTCGAAAGATACATTTCATGGAAAGAGATAAAATTTGTACTTCAGATGCCTTTTGCATAATTTTACAATCTATGTATGAAATATTCCAAAAGTATATCGAAGAAAAAGCCGAATTCACCCCGGCTGAGTCAGAACGTATTCAATCATTTGCTATTATTAAAAAACTGCGAAAAAGACAGTATCTATTGCAGGAAGGAGATGTTTGGAAGTACGATGCGTTTATAACTCAAGGCTGTGTAAGGACATATACAGTTGATGATAAAGGAAGCGAACATGTAAATAGTTTCAGTATTGAAAATTGGTGGACAGGCGATCGTGAGAGCTTAATGATGCAAGCGCCGTCAAGATTCAACATCGATGCGATTGAAGATACAGAACTTGTACTTTTTACGCATGAAAATTTTGAATTGCTGTGCAGAGAAATTCCTTCTTTCAATCACATGGTCAATACTATTTTACAAAGAAGCTTTATCGCTGCTCAAAACAGAATTCAAGCTTCACTAACTTTAACCGCTGAAGAAAAATACTTAAACTTTATAAGCAAATATCCAGGCTTTGCTTCGCGAATTCCTCAAACAATGATTGCCTCATATCTAGGCATGACACCAGAAACACTAAGCCGTATTCGTAAACAAACGGCAAAGAAATAAACTACATCAGGAGCTTTTAAAGCTCCTTTTTTTATGTCCGCTTCAAACTCTTGATCTAGATCAAGTTTTTACTTATTTCTAATCAATGCGCAGGTTTTGCATTCTACGCAACTTTGTAATGTTCAAAAGAAACAAACATTATCACATTATAAACATTTAAAGAAATTAGAAATCATGTCAAAAACAATTTTTATTACAGGAACAAGTACAGGCTTTGGAAAATTAACAGCTTTAACATTAGCAAATGCAGGCCACTCCGTAATTGCAGGAATGCGCAACACTAAGGATAAAAATGCCTCTGCAGCGAGAGAATTAGGAGCAATAGAAAACATTGAAGTAGTAGATATCGATATTACAGATGACACATCAGTGAGGATAGCTATCGAAAAAGTAATTACTAAATATGGTAAAATTGATGTTTTGATCAATAACGCAGCAGTAAGCGGTTTTGGTCTTCTTGAAGGCTATTCTATTGATCAGATTCGCAAAATGTTCGATGTCAACGTATATAGCGTACTTCGTATGTATCAGGCAGTGCTCCCTTCTATGAGAAAAGAAAAAAACGGACTTGTAATTAATATTACCACTGGAGCAAGCGGACACACACTTCCTTTTATGGTTCCGTACATCGCTTCAAAACTTGTGGTAGAAAGTTTTACAGAAGGATTGCAAGATGAATTGGCAGATTACGGAATCGAAAACGTAAGCATTCAGCCAGGAGTTTATCCAACAGAAATGAATAATGGATCAAAAGCGGGTATTCATGCCGATAAAATAGAAATTATTGAGGAATATGGAGAAGTAGCAACAGAGAAATTCAATGCATTGGGTACAGCATTATTCGGTAAAATGGCTCAATTTGATATGAATCCGCAAACTATTGCCGATGGTATTTTAGAATTGGTAAACATGAAAAAAGGCGAGAGACCACTTCGTTTTCCTCTAGACGCAATAGCGCAGGGAACAGATAAAGAGTTTATTGAAGCTCGTGCCAATATTAAAGCAAAATGGTTAGCAGCCTACACCAATTAATTCAATCAATGAACAAATTAAATAATTATAAAAAAACATTCAAATAATCATGAAAACAACATATAAAAAATCAAATAAGAAAATGCAGACATCTGCTGCGGCAATGCTTAATTTATTAATCCTTTTTTCGGCTTCTGAAAAAACGGCAGCGCAAAATAATCCAGGAATTGTCGGAATCGATCATGTTGGAATTAATGTTCCAGATCTTAATAAAGCGGTTACATTTTTTAGCGATGTGCTTGGATTTACGCCCGTGACACAATTGGGACCAATTCCGCTTGACGCAGAATGGAAAAAATTAAATCACATTAATCCTGCAACGGGTGCTGTTACCATAAAATTGATAAATGCCGGAAACGGGGCCAGTATCGAAGTATTTGAATATGCAGAAAACAAAGGAAGTTTAAATCAGCCAAATACAGATGATATTGGAGCATCGCATATTGCTTTTTATGTGAATGATATAACTGCAGCTGTTCATTATTTAAAAAGTAAAAATGTAAAACTATTAGGCGAACCTTTTACAATGCCGTCAGGAGACACAGCTGGGGAATCATGGGTTTATTTTGAAACGCCTTGGGGTTCTAAAATGGAGTTGGTGTCTTACCCAAATGGAAAAGGATACGAAAAGAATAAACCGGCGACAATTCTTTGGTCTCCTAAAGAAAAAGTTGAAAAACAGGCAGGTAAATCGATTTCTAATCAGATTTCTGAATCAGAAATTAAATCTTTAGTCGATTCACATCTCACAATTTGGAATGAAAAAGACGATCAAAAACGTGAAGATTTAATGAAAAAAGTCTATGATGTAGATGTAGAAATGGTTGATAGTCATTTTGTTGCCAATGGATACAAAGAAATAAATGGATTTATAGATGGACTTCAGAAGAAAAGTAAGGATTCGAAATTTTCACGCATCAAAAAAATTGATGTGAATCATAATACAGCTAGACTTTACTGGCAGCACGGATCTGCTGAAAAACCTGATGCCGTTACTGGAATGGATCTTTTCGTTTTTGAGAACGGGAAAGTTGTCAAACTATATGTTTTTGTCGATACTAAAAAATAAAACAAAATGGAAAATACTATTAAAAGGGGCACTTCTACTAACCACGATAAAACACAAACAACAGGAATAACTGTAAGCGCTTATTACAAAGTTCATCCAGAGGACAGGCAGATTTTTAAAGATGCCGTCATTCCGGAAATGATTGAGGCTAATAAACTAGAAGGCTGTATTTACTATGCTTTCTCGCAGGATCTGACAGATGAAAATACGTTTCATCTCTTAGAAGGCTGGAGAGATCATGAAGCTTATGAGCGACATGAAAATTCCGAGACATTTTTAACAGCTTTAAGTACAGTAGTAAAAAACGTAAGGATACTGGACAGAGAAGGAGTTCGCTATGATGTTTTAAAAATGCACATCGATGATCCTAGGGGAAAAGTTTAAATAAAATGAAAGCAGTATAAAAACCTGCAAATCTCAGGATTTGCAGGTTTTATCATTTTTTTTTAAAAATATTGATTATAATCTAATGACAATAAGCACATATGCGTGAATCTCTTTTGTCTTTTATAACAATTGTTTTTCTATATTTGAAACGCAGCATAAACGAAAGGGAAGCTTTTGCATTGGCTGATAGTGAACTCTAAATTTGGTGGTATTATGAAATTTAATCTTTTTTCTGTTATTGCGATTTTGTGGACAGCAGGTTGTTGTGGACAGGAGATTTCTTCAAATAAAGTATTTAAAGAAATTGCTCTGGTAAACAGAATCGAATTTGTAAACCCGAAATATGACCAGCCAAAATTCAGCTGCGGTTTTCTCATAAAATATAATAATGAAACATTTGCTGTAACGGCAAAACATATACTTAAGATTATTAAGCCCGAGGGGATGAAAAGCCTGTCGTTGGAAAGCTATATTAAAAATTGGGCCTTGTACCCATTAAACAATAAGTCCGAAGTTGTAATTTGTGATCAATTATTAAATGAAGACAAGTCCGAGTTATTGGAAGCTAAGTCTACTTATGATAATGACTGGCTGGTATTTTCCATAAAGCAAAACTCTTCTGGTATTATACCGTTGGAAATAAGAAGCACTCCTTTAATTCAGGGAGAAAAATTCTATGTTGTGGGATGGACCAGAACGATGGAAAATGGACCTCAAAGGGTATATGAATTTGAATATTATAAAACAATTAAAAACCGCATTTTATTAAAAGATATTCTGGTGCCTGAGAAACTCGGAGGACTTAGCGGGGCTCCATTAGTCGATGAAAATGGTTTACTTGTTGGGATTGTCTCAAATGGGACAGTTGATCCAGATTCAAATAAAAAGTTTTTTTCTCCATGCTCAGTAACGAATTTATTAACTTTTATTGAAAATAGAAAGCATGATAAATAGCAAGTCTGTCTTGTAAAAGCGGTTAGAGCGAAAAGTATTTTTTTGTAAATTAAAAAATGACAATCTCTTTTTTATATTCAAACCCCATAGCTCCATTCTAATCAGTCATATCAATAGTTTTTGGATGCAGGCTCACCAGCTGTAAAACGATGGCAGTAACCACTACAAATAACAGTAGTACAAAAACATGTCTCATTCCTCCATTATCAGCGGCTTTTCCTAAAAACTCTGTAATAACAGCTCCGGCTGAAATACCTGCAAAATTCATAATTCCGTATCCCGTAGCCCTGTAACGGGGAGCAACAAATTGGCAAAGAATCGGCATATTGTTGGTGTCGTATATTCCAAATCCAAGTCCAAAAAGGACAGCGCCAAAAACTATAGCGGTTATGTCACAGCAATAGCCAAATAAAAACAATGCTGGAATGGTAAGAAACAAACCAATAGCGCTGGTGTAGATTCTTCCTTTAAGATGTTTCATTACCCATCTGTCTGAAATGGCACCTCCAATTAAAACGCCAAAAAAGGAAGACATCGAAATGGTTACCGTTGCAATTGGTCCTGCTAGAGACATATCTAAATGTAAAGTTTCAGTAAATAAGGTGGGTAACCAGTTTTTGGCGGCCCAGCCTGGTAAACTTGGTGCAGAGAAATAAAACAGCAAAACCCAAAAGGAGATATTACCGAATAATATTCCCAATCCTTTGAACATTTGTTTGAATTCATTTCTAACAGATGATTTTTTGGTGGAATCTAAGAAATAACTTTTCTTTTCTTGTATAAAAAATATTAGAATCAAACTGTAAAGCACACCGAATAAACCTACGGAGTGAAAGCTGAAATGCCAGGAAAAATACTTAGAAATAGTGGCTCCAAAACCACCGAGTGCTTGTCCTAAATAAATTCCGGTGGTATGAATTGCAATTGCAAAAGAGCGTGTTTTTTCCTGATGATAATCTGCAATTAAAGATAAGGCAGCCGGAATATAAAAGGCTTCGCTAAAGCCCATAATGCCACGCAAAATATAAATCTGATTGAAAGTTGAGGCATAACCCATCGCCATAGTCACCCCAGACCAAATAAAAAGACTTCCTATGATAATTCTTTTACGATTAAAACGATCCGCAATAATTCCGGAAACAGGGCTCATAAGCGCATAAATCCAAAGGAAAACAGCCATCAAAAGACCGAAATTTTCAGCTTTAGCCAATTCAGGAATGTCATCCATCATCGCTGATTTCATAGTGGAGAGCATTTGTCGATCTAAATAATTCAATAAAGCAACAAACCATAGCAAGCCAACAACAATCCATGGATAGGATTTTTTTTCATTCAATTTTGCAATCATTCTCTTTTTTCAAAATAAAGGCCGAATATACGAATTCAAACGCAACAGGAAAGAATTGTTTTTCGATGATGTAGGTTTGTTTAATATATTCGTAACGCGACTTCATTTATCCAAATTTTACCACTGAGATTTTTTTCAGTTTAAAAAGAAATGAAAAGCAGTATAAAATAAAAAAACCTGCAAATCTTAGGATTTGCAGGTTTTACCACATTTTTTGTGGGGAGAGCAGGATTCGAACTATACCGCTCAAACCCGCATCTATGCTACGTTTTTATGATGTCTTAAACCTAAGTGCACCGATTCTGCACCCGAACTTTAATTGTCGCTTTTTTAATATTTAACTAATTGATATTCAGTGATATTATTCTGGGTAATTTGATTGTAAAGATACAAATATTTTTTATTATTGATAAATTTAAATTTAGATGCTTCTCAGATGGAAAGTCTTTTGAAAATTACTTATCTTCTTGTTGGAAAAAAGGTGCCAACTAAAGATCTAAAAGTCTTGCCTCCCAATAATGGTAATAATCTCTATTCGCTCATCTCCATTTATTCGGTAGTAAATAGTATCGACACCGCAAACACAATAACGATATCCTTTTTTGATGTGGTCGGCAGATGGAAATAATAATGGATTTTGTTCTATTTTGTCAAAACAATCGTAAAACATATTGAAATAGTGATCGGCCTGATCCATTCCGAACTTACCGACACCATAGTAATAAATTCTTTTTAAATCTTCTTTGGCTTCGCTACTTAAATAATAGCTATACATTTCCTAAATCCTTTTTAAACTCCGCTAACATTTCTTCTTTAGTTTGTTTTTTTACAAAACCGCTTTTTTCTCCCCTATCTAATTTAGCTCTTACAAAGTCATAAAACTCTTCTTGTGAACGTGCTTTTTTTATTAAAAAGTTAATGGCTTCACTTTTACTGCTAAACTCTTCTGCATTAACCTGATTTTTTAACCATTCTTCATTAGGAGCAGTTAATGATATACTTTGTCGTGTCATAAAGATAAAAATTATTTTGGTGTAAATTTACACCAAAATTTTGAAAATAGAAAGAGATTCGCTAAAAAACTTAAATACAAAAACCGCTTTAGCTTTTACTTGCAAAAAAGGTATCAACTCCATGCAGATCAGTTTAATCTTTCCGCCAACTACTTCGGAGACTTGGTGAAAAAAGAAACTGGTAAAACTCCCCTCGAATACATACAGTTGAAAATTTTAGATTTAGCAAAAGAAAAAATATTTAAACGTGGTAAATCAGTTAACGAAATAGCTTATGAGTTCGGGTTTTCTCAAAATAGATTCAATAATTTATAATGCATGCTTAAATTAAGCGTTTGTTTAAAGAAAAATTGGTACACTTTGAAAGTGTAATTAATTCTATGAAAAGCATTGATATATAAATACAAATATTTTATAAGATATATTTAATTGGTATTGCAAAAAGAGTTTTACATTTTTGTAATGATAAATTCACTACGTCTGTTCATTTGATGTTGTGTATCTGTACAGGGAACACCATTGGCGCAATTGTTAATCAGCTGCGTTTCTCCGTAACCAATGGCGCTTTCTATTCTTTCGGGTGTGATTCCCTGCGAAATAATATAATCTCTGGTTGCTTTGGCTCTTCGGTCTGAGAGTTCAAGATTGTATTGGTCATCGGCTCTGGAATCGGTATGAGATTCGATTTTAATGACCACGCTGCTATACTGCGTCATTAATAAGACTACTTTGTTCAATTCAATTGCGGCATCGTAACGAATATCAGATTTGTCCAGATCAAAGAATATAATGCCGATTTTGATCTTTAAAATGCCATCTCTGCGCTCTACAAGAGCCGGGTCAAGCCCAATAGGAACTTCGGATATTCCGGAATTTTCGGAAGTACTAATAGCTTTTGAACTTGGAGTATAATTTTCTTTTGAAGCTTCTATGGTGTAAGGCGTGCCACAAAGAATATTTTCCGTAAATTCAAATTTTCCATCCATTTTTGAAACGGTTTCTTCTATTTCTTGATTGTTACTTTTAAGAGCGACAATAGCTCCGGGAATTTTAGCATTAGAAATGGCATCAAAAACATAACCTTCAATAGATTGTGTACAGCTTCTCTCAAAAGAATAAATATCATCGTCACCTTTGCCCGTTTTTCGGTTGGAACAAACAAAGCCTTTATTGCTCTGCTCATTTACAATATAGCCAAAATCGTCCATACTGCTGTTTAAAGGAGCGCCTAGATTATTTGGAGAATCAAAGATTCCGTCATTTAATCTGCTTTCAAAAACGTCAAGTCCGCCGAGTCCCAAAAATCCGTCAGAGGCAAAATAAAGAGCTTTATCGGTTATATAGGGAAACATTTCGCGTCCGCTTGTATTGATTTTTTCTCCTAAATTCTTCGGATTGGAATATTGATCTTCACCTAGAATATCAACAACAAAAATATCGGTTGAGCCAATTGTCCCGGGCATGTCTGAAACAAAATAGAGTTTTTTCCCGTCTTTGCTCACAGAAGGCTGCCCAACGGAATAATTGTCACTGTTAAAGGGAAGTTCCTGAATGTTTTCCCAACGAACGGTTCCATTATTTTCTACAGCTTTTGCCGAATAAATCTTTAAATTATTAACCCCTTTGCTGTCTCTTTTAAGTTTTCCGTTATAATTATTTCGGGTAAAATAAATGGTGTTTTCATCTGCTGAAAAGGCAACGCAGGCTTCATGATACTGGGTAGTAATTTCTTTTCCAAAACGTTCTTTAAAAGTAACATTGCTTTGTGCCGGACTTATTTTTCCGCGCTGCATGTTCAGGTACGGCTGATCGTTCCATCCGTATTTTGCTGTTTTTAAATAAGAAGAATCAATTGTTGTAGAATAGACTAAATCGCCTTTGTAAAACATTGGTCCAAAATCTGAATAAGCTGAATTGATATCGAGATTTTCAAGTAAAAATTGTGGTTTTATTTTTTTTATATCTTCAATAGTTACCGTTTTAAGCGAGAAGTTTTCAGCTCTTGAATCCGTAGATTTTTGTTTTTCTGAAAAGCTTTTCATCCATTTTTTTGCCAGTTCATAATTCTGAATTCCCTGCAGGGATTGTGCATAACGAAAATAATATTCTGCCGAAACTTCATCTGGATATTCTTCAAGTAATTTTTTGTACCATTCACTTGCTCTCTGCATCTGTGTATTAAAATAATGCGCATCTCCAAGGCGCTGCAGTGTCTCTTTAGAAGCATCTCCATTTTTTACCGACAATTCATACGATTTGGCAGCCTCGATATAATACATTTTATCAAACAGGGCATCGGCGGTTTTGTTCTTAGTCTGCGAATAAACTATTTGCATCGCCAGCAGTACAAGTATTATAATTCTTCTTTTCATAAGCGATAGTATTAAAAGAATCTTGGAGATTTTAGGCCTTTTTTGCGTGATACTAATTCAAAACGGAGCATAATTTCGTGTGTGCCGCTATTATAGTTTTGAAGTTCTGTTGTGGTATAATCATAAGAATACCCCACATTAAACTGAGGTGTTATTTGTATAGAGGCCAGCCCGCTTACAGAATCCGATGTACGATAAGCAACACCTAGACTGACAGCGTTATTGAACATAAAATTAGCCGATAAATCTGCAATTAAAGGCGCACCCGAAACATATTTAAGTAAAACAGCGGGTTTAAATTTTGTATGAGCCGAGAGGTCAAAAACAATTCCTCCAATAAGATAGACATGTATGCGTTCATTCATCAGATCTTCGGCAATATCATCATAATCGTACCGCTCCTTGGTCATAAAATTCGGCACGGCCAAACCAATATAATCCCTTTCGCCATGCCAGTACAAACCAGCTCCCACGACAGGAAGAAATTTATTGGTAATGTTTTCACGAAACTGAACATCAGGATCTCTGTAACTGCCTTTTGTCCAGTCGATATTGATAACTCTTCCTCCGCCTTTGATACCAAAAGACAATTTATGAGTCTGGCCTGATTGAATTGTATAAGAAAAATTAGCATCGATATACTGCTCTTCAGAAGGGCCGATTTCTTCACTTACCACAGACAAGCCCAGACCAACATTTTTACCGATGGGCGTGTCGAGTGTAAAGGACTGCGTACTGGGAGCTCCTTCAAGCCCGACCCACTGTGTTCTATATATTCCTGTTATGGCCAGATGTCCCAAAGAGCCAGCATACGCAGAGTTAACACTCAGCGTATTATACATATACTGTGTGTACTGCGGATCCTGCTGTGCAAGAGCGCTGCATACAGAAAGCATGGTAATTGCGGTGAAAATCTTTTTTATATTTTGAATCATAGCCAATTATTATTTTGGTTATTCTGTTATTTTAAATAAAGCCATCCTGATGTTTTTGGAGAACCGTCTCCTAAATCAAGGATATAGAAATACGTGCCTTCGGGAAGTGTTTTGGCAGATCCGTCAGCCTTTCCATCCCATGTATTATCATACCCTTTTTTGAAATAAACTAAATTGCCCCAGCGATTGAATATTTCTAACTGATTATCCGGATACTGCGTAATACAATCGATATAGAAAGTATCGTTCTGTCCGTCGTCATTTGGTGAAAACTCGTTGTAAATTTTCAGACAGCTTGGAGCAATTGTGGCACTGTCTTCATTGTTGGATGAATTGGTGTCTAATTGGTCCATTTTTACAAGACGGGCGGTATTGATATAGTCATTCACATCCAGTACTTTGGCATTGATAGTCAATATTTGTGAACCTTTAGGCAATACACTCGGAACAGCCCAGATTCCAGTCGAACTGTTATAAGTTCCAGAAGTCACAGTGAAGCTGTTCAGAGCATATCCTTTGGGAAGAATATCACGTATCTCCACATTTGTTGCCGTTAGATTTCCGAGATTTTCAGCTGTTATTGTAAAATTGACTTCGCTGTTCATTGGAACATCAGTTTTGTCGACTTCTTTATTTATGGCAATATCGGTTGACGGAATGTTGATAAATTCCGAATCTTCGTCATCTTCACTCTGATCACCATTATCATTATCAGGCTTACTGTCAGGATCAAAATGATTGGTTGCAGTTACCTGAGCAGTGTTAAGATAATCGTAGCTGTCCAGGCCATTCGGGCTTGAAACAGTTGCTTGATAACTTAATGTAATACCGCCCACAGGAACCGTTAGATCTACCCATTTTATGGTATTGCTGCTAAATATTCCCCCATTATTAATGCTGGAAATCGAATGATATCCCAGCGGAATAATATCCTCAACCGCAACTCCACTTGCCGCAGCTGGGCCTGCATTATTGAGCTGAAGGGTAAAAGTTATGACTTCATCTACATTCGCATTTTTATTGCTGGCTGTTTTGTCTAAACTTAAATCGGCAACTGCAACATTAATGAGAAGACTATCATAATCATCTTCAGTAGTGACACCATTGTTTGGTGTCGAATCAGGATCGGGAAGATTACTGGCTGTAATTTCGGTTGTGTTTGTATATTCGCCAGTAACTCCTGATGGAGGATTTACTCTGGTGTAAATATCCAAAGATTGTGTAGCACCATTTACAACATTTCCTGTATTCCAAATTCCAGTTATATAGTTATAAAGGCCGCTTGTTGGACTGCTTGTTAAATAAGTAAATCCTGCCGGCAGTAAATCTTTAACAACAACCCCGCTGGCATCTCCGGGCCCGGAATTAGTAACGGTAACAGTAAAAATAACAGTTGAGCCAACATCCTGAACAGCATTACCTGAGAGGACTGTTTTACTAATAGATAAATCGGCCGTAACAATTACAGGCGTTACTGATATGCTGTCGTAATCATCCTCAGTTGTGATGCCGTTACCGGGAGTACTATCAGGATCAAACTGGTCTGAAGTCATTATTTCTGCGGTATTGAGGTACTCATCTGCCTGTCCGGTCGGATTTTTTACAAAAGCATTTATCAATAAAGTATGGCTGTTTCCGGGTAAAATAACCCCCGCATTCCAAAGTCCGGTTGTACGATCGTAAGCTCCTGAAGTAGAATTATAGAATTCATAATCATATCCAGACGGCAGAATATCCTTAACAATTATTCCGGTTGCTGTGCTGGGGCCGGAATTAGTTACGGTAATAGAAAATGAAATTTGCGATCCTGCATTTGGGGTAAGATTATTATTCAGCACTTTTTTCTCTATCGAAAGATCCGCAACAGCCGGAACAGGTGCTAAAAGTACAGAATTGATGTCATCTTCTCCGCCGGCATTGTTGTTTGGAGTACTGTCAGGATCTAATTCGTTTGAAGCATACACCTCAGCGATATTATTATAATTGCCTTTAGTGTTTATTTTTGCAGCAATTAATAAAGATTCTGAATCTCCATTTTGAATGGTTCCGATATTCCACATTCCCGTTGTATTGAAATATTGGCCGGCCGTTGAGCTGTATACAATATATTCGTATCCGCTTGGAAGCAGATCCATTACACGTACTCCAGTTGCAGCCTGCGGACCATCATTTTTTACTGTAATTTCGAAAGTAACTGTTGCTCCAAATATTGGATTTAAATTACCGCCGACTATTGCTTTAGTAAGAGATAAATCAGCCATAGGAGCAGTTGGAGCAGTAGTGGCCGCCGCATAATCATCTTCAGTAATAACTCCGTTATTTGGTGTTGAATCTGGATCAGGAAGACTACTGGTTATTACCTCTGCTGCATTAGTATAATTGCCGGAAGCATTTACAACTGCTGTTACCTGCAGGGTTTGAGAATCTCCATTTACTAAAGAGCCAATATTCCATATTCCTGTTATCGGATTATAAGTTCCTTTTGTAGAACTGAAGTTATTATAAGTATATCCAGTAGGAAGTAAATCTCTTACCTGAACGCCAGAACTATTTTGCGGACCGTTATTGGTTATTACAACTTCAAAAGTGACTTGCGAACCTATTAATGGAGCTGCATTATTTACCGTTTTAGTCAAAGATAAATCAGCTGCTTGAATAATTGGAGAAGTAACAACACTCGCATAATCGTCTTCTGTCGTTACTGCGTTATTTGGAGTTGAATCCGGATCAGGAAGCCCAGCTGACGTAATCTCGGCGACATTTAAATAATTGCCGGTAAGATTTACAGTTGAAATTATCTGCAGCGTTTCTGATTTTCCATTTGCTAAATTTCCAACATTCCATATTCCCGTTGCTGGATTATAAGTTCCGGTAGAAACTGTAAATCCGTTAAAAGAATATCCATTTGGAAGCAGATCCGTAATCTGAACGTTTGTATTATCCTGCGGTCCATTATTTGTCACCACAACTTCAAAAGTAACTGGCGAACCCACTAAAGGCGCTGCGCTGCTTACTGTTTTAGTTAAAGATAAATCTGATGCCTGATTGGTTGGTGTTGTGGCTGCCTCGGCATAATCATCTTCTGTTGTTACTGCGTTATTTGGAGTTGAATCCGGATCAGGCAGAGTTGCTGCGCTTACCTCGGCTGTATTTATATAATCTCCCGTACTATTTACAGTGGCAGTAATCTGCAGTGTTTCCGATTTTCCATTTACTAAATTACCGATATTCCAAAGTCCGTTAGTTGAATTGTAAGTTCCAGTTGAAAGGGTAAAACTGCTAAAAGTATACCCTGATGGAAGTAAATCGGTTATCTGAACGCCAGTATTATCATTTGGTCCATTGTTGGTTACGACAACTTCAAAAGTTACTAGAGAACCAGCCAATGGAGTTGGATTGTTTACTGTTTTAGTTAATGACAAATCAGATGTTAAAGCTGTTGGGATGACTGCTGCCTGGGCATAATCATCTTCTGTTGTAATTCCATTGTTAGGAGTTGAATCGGGATCAGGAAGAGCTGCGGCGCTTATTTCGGCTCTATTTATATAATCTCCTGTATTATTTAGAGCAGCGGTGATCTGCAGTGTTTCCGATTCTCCATTTACTAAATTACCAATATTCCAAAGTCCGGTAGTTGAATTGTAAGTTCCAGTTGAAAGGGTAAAACTGCTAAAAATATACCCTGATGGAAGTAAATCGGTTACCTGAACACCAGTATTATCATTTGGTCCATTGTTGGTTACCACAACTTCGAAAGTTACCAGAGAACCAACAAGCGGTGCCGTAGTATTTACTGTTTTAGTTAATGATAAATCAGATGTTAAAGCTGTTGGGATGACAGTTGCCTGGGCATAGTCATCTTCGGTTGTAATTCCATTATTTGGAGTCGAATCAGGATCAGGCTGGCTGCTTGCTGTAATTTCGGCAGTATTGGTGTAATTCCCAGATGCATTAACTAACGCTGTTATCTGTAAAGTATAAGAATCGGATACAGGCATATTTCCAACTGTCCAAAGCCCTGTTAACGAATTATAACTTCCTGTTGTCGTATTATAGGATACATAAGTATATCCAGAAGGAAGTAAATCTGTAACAGTAACACCGTCTGCCTGCTGTGGTCCCGCATTACTGACTTGTATGCTGAATGTTACCTGAGAACCAACAAGCGGCGCTGCAGTACTGACTATTTTGGTAAGGGATAAATCAGCAGATGCGGCAGCAGGAACTGTTGTAACTGCTGCATAGTCATCTTCTGCTGTTATTCCATTGTTAGGAGTGGAGTCAGGGTCAGCAATAGTGCTTGAAGTTATTTCTGCACTGTTGGTGTAATTACCTGCTGCATTGACAACCGCTGTAATTTGCAGTGTTTCTGATTTTCCATTGATTAGATTACCCACATTCCATAATCCGGTTACGGGATTATAAGTACCTGTAGAAACAGCGAAATTAGAGTAGGTATAGCCATCTGGAAGTAGATCTGTTACCGTTACACCAGCAGTATCCTGTGGTCCATTATTGGTTACGACAACTTCAAAAGTCACCAGAGAACCCACTAGTGGAGTTGGATTATTTACTGTTTTAGTTAATGATAAATCAGATGCCAGAGCTGTTGGAATGACTGCTGCCTGGGCAAAATCATCTTCTGTTGTTATTCCATTATTTGGAGCCGAATCAGGATCAGGCTGACTGCTTGCTGTAATTTCCGCTGTATTGGTGTAATTTCCAGATGCATTAACCACAGCTGTTATCTGCAAAGTATAAGAATCGGATACAGGCATATTTCCAACTGTCCAAAGGCCTGTCAGCGTATCATAACTTCCTGTTGTAGCATTATAGGATACATAGGTGTATCCAGAAGGAAGTAAATCTGTAACAGTAACACCATCGGCCTGCTGTGGTCCCGCATTGCTGACCTGTATGCTGAATGTTACCTGCGAACCAACAAGCGGCGCCGCAGTACTGACTGTTTTGGTAAGAGATAAATCAGCAGATGCGGCAGCTGGAACTGTTGAAACTGCTGCATAGTCATCTTCTGTCGTTATTCCATTGTTAGGAGCTGAGTCAGGATCAGGAAGATTCCCTGCTGTAATTTCGGCAGTATTGGTGTAATCTCCTGAAGAGTTTACAGCAGCAGTAATTTGTAATGTTTCTGAATCTCCATTAACTAAATTCCCCACATTCCATATTCCCGTTGTTGGATTATAAGTTCCTGTTGAAAGGGTAAATCCGTTAAAAGTATATCCTGATGGAAGTATATCGGTAACCTGGATTCCATTATTATCCTGAGGTCCATTGTTGGTTACTACGATTTCAAAAGTTACCAGAGAACCTATCAGCGGAGCTGGATTGTTTACTGTTTTAGTTAATGATAAGTCAGATAACTGTATAATTGGCGTTGTTACAGCGGAATCATAATCGTCTTCGGTTGTTACGCTGTTATTTGGAGTTGAATCTGGGTCGGGTGTATCGTTGCTGGTAACTTCTGCTGTATTGATATAATTTCCAGTCGGATTTACCATTGCGTTTATTTGTAATGTTTCTGATTCACTGTTTTTAAGAATATCCAATGACCATAAACCAGTTGTACTGTCATAAGTGCCACTCGTTGCATTAAAACTGCTGAAAGTATAGCCCGAAGGAAGTAGGTCGGTCACAGTTACTAAGGAAGCATCTTGAGGTCCGCTGTTTGTAGTGATAATGGTAAAAGTAACTACTGAACCTACAAGTGGAGTGGTGCTGCTGACAGATTTAGTTAGAGATAAGTCAGCGGACGCCGGAATAGGAGTTGTAACAGCATTATCTTCATCATCTTCGCTTTGATCTCCATCATCATTATTAGGTGCACTATCAGGATCTGGAAGATTACTGGACGTAACCTGCGCAATATTCAAATAATCTCCTGTTGGAAGTACTCTTACATCCAGAATCAGAGATTCTGAAACTCCACTATCAACTGTTCCAACATTCCAAATTCCCGTAGTACTGTTGTAAAGACCAGCTGACGAACTGTAATTTAAATATTGATAACCAGAAGGCAGTAAATCGGTAACTTGAACACCAGCAGCATTATTTGGACCGCTGTTGTTAATAATAAGTTCAAAAGAAATCTGGCTTCCAACGACTGGACTTGTGTTTCCTGCCACAACATTTTTTATCAATGATAAATCAGCAGATGGCCCAATAAAAATGATTTCGGCATTGTCCTGATCATCTTCTGCTGCGCTGTTATTGTTTGGTGTACTGTCGGGATCGGGCAGATCACTTGCTGTGACCTGCGCAGTATTGAGATAATTTCCGGAAGGATTTACAATGGCGCTGAAAGTTAAATTTATATTTGAGCCGGCAGGTAAAGACAGCTCACTCCATTGCAATGTTGCGGCAGCTGTTTGATACACGCCGCCATTGGATACTGATCCGGGAATTAAAGTATATCCAGCAGGAATAGCATCTTTGATATCAATTCCTGTCGCATTTCCAGGACCTAGATTCACTACGTTTATGGTGAAGTCAACTTGCTGCCCTGCAGCGGCTGAGGTAGGTGAAACCGTTTTTGAAAGTTCTAAATCTGCCGATTGCAGTGTAACATTTGCTCTTGCAAGATCATCTTCTATTAATCCATTTCCCGGAGTACTGTCAGGATCACGCTGATGGGCAGTTTGTATTTCTGCCGTATTGATGTAATTGGCCGGTGTGGCAACATTTACTTTAGCGGTAATTTGCAGTGTCAGGGTGTTTCCATTATTTAAATTACCCACGTTCCAGATGCCGGTCGTATTATTGTATTTTCCCGCTCCATTATCACTTACATAAGTGTAGCCAGCAGGCAGCTGATCTGAAACTGTTATTCCGGTAGCATTATTAGGGCCGCTGTTGGTTACCCTGATAGTAAATATAACATTGTCATTTATACTTACCGCCGTTGGTGAGACTGTTTTTTGTAAGGACAAATCAGCTGCGTCTAGTATTATGGAAGCATCATCTTGATCATCTTCGGCAGCAATGTTGTTATTTGGAGTACTGTCAGAATCAAATTGATCTGAGGCAATGATTTGAGCATTATTTACATAAGAGCCATTGGGTCTAATAACGGCTTGAAAACTTAATGTTAATCTGCTTCCTACCGGAATAGTAAGATTGTTCCAAGTAATGGTATTGTCACCCACATTATATTGCCCGGCGAAGTTTACGGAGCCTGGTACAATAGTATATCCAGAGGGAATATAATCTCGCACCGCGACACCAGTAGCAGTAACAGTGCCGCCCAGCGAATTATTATTAAAAATTTGGAGATTAAAGGTCACTGTATCTCCAGCGCTTCCAGTAACAGGAAGAACCGATTTAGTTAATTCAAGATCTGCAACAGAAATTATTGTCAGCGTCATGTCATTAGAAGAAACAGGACAAGTACCATTGCTGATAGTCCATCGTAAAACATAAGTGCCGGAAACAGTTCCGGAAACAGCAGAAGCTGGTGACGAAGCATCATTAAACCCAACTGTACTTGGTCCAGAAACTTGAGTCCAAGTACCAGTGCCCACTGCAGGAACAGCAGCGTTCATATTTACTGGCGTAAATTGAGGAACTGATTGGTCAGGTCCTGCATCGGCTGTAGAAGGACTGTCATAAATTGTAACAAGCACAGTATCCTGGGAAATACATCCATTTGAATTTAAGGTAGTGACAGTCCAAAGAAACTCATATGTTCCAGGTATAAGTCCAAGCATAAGAGAATTGCTTAGATTTGGAGACGCAATATTGGCTGTATTTGGTCCAGAAAGCTGTGTCCATGTACCTACACCAGAAGTGACTGTTACCGCATCCATACTAGTAGCTGCAAGATCGCATATTTCTTGATCAGGACCTGCATTTGCTACTGATGGAGGGATATCGTTAAAAGTGATTTCAACAGTATCTGAAGAAGGCTGGCATAGAGATGGACTGGTAAAAGGACCATTAGTTACCGTCCATGTTAATCTGTAAGTTCCCAAGGTGGTAATGTTAGATAAAGTTGTCACGGGACTATTTGGGCTGTCAATAATGACATCTCCGTTTGAAGGATCATCTGATGGACTCGCAAATGACCATGTTCCTATTCCTGATGCCGGAGGTACGGCAGCAGTTTGATAACTGGTCTGACAAGCAGCAGTATCATCAGGCCCGGCATCAGCAGTACTTGGCGGAGCGTTCATCTCTATTCGCACAATGTCTGATAATGTTCTGCAGGAAGGACTTTGAAATACCCATTCTAAAATGTATAAGCCTGGTACTGTTAAATTTGAGACAGTAGTCAAAGGGTCAGAAGGATCGTCTATTACTGCTACACTTCCAGTCGGTTGAAGAACAAAACGCCACTCTGCTGAGGAAACATCAGCAGGAGCAGTATTTCCTTGTAAAGTAATAATTCCGCCGACATCATCAATACAAAGATTTTGATCTGAGCCTGCATCAGGAGCGGCACTGGCACCATTAAATATTTCAATTGAAACAGAGTCTGAAGATCCAGCGCAGGTAGAACCGTCAGGAAAAACGGCAGACGTAGTTGTATAAGTAAAAACATAGCTGTTTCCAGGAACAACAGTTGCATTGGCAAGATAGCTGTTGGGCGGCGATTGTGTTATAGTTACAGCAGCTGGACTGCCAGTGGTACTGGTTAAAGTCCAGGTTCCTGTTGAATTTGCATTTCCAGTAAGCTGAACACTGGTAACATCGCAATAATTTTGATCTGATCCTGCGTCTGCACCAGGTGTAACGACAACGATCATATCATCAAAAGTACTTGGGCAGATAACGATGTTTTTAGCAGTGGTAGTCCATCTAAAAGTATAAGTACCCGTTACCAGTCCGTTAACTACAGTATTGGGATCAGAAGGATTAACAATATTGGGCTGATTTGGTGCGCCGGTAAGAACAGACCATTGTCCGCTTTCAAAAAAACTGTCGTAGGCACTTCCAGACATGGTAACACTGGTACTGTTACAAACATTTTGGTCTGGTCCAGCGGCCGCAGGATCTGGCGGAATACCTATAGTTAAATTTATATCATCAAATGCTTCACCGCATACTTCAGCATTCACAGTCCATCTAAAAATATAATATCCGCTGGTATTGAATGTGAAAACCGCGTTGGGATCATTTATATTGCTTATAGTGTAATTTCCTAAACCAGAAATTCTAGTCCAGGTTCCCACACTTCCAGGGCTGGATGCTGCAGCCATAGTTACGGTGCTGCCGCAAATTTCCTGATCCGGTCCAGCATTAGCTAGTGGCGGTGTATCTGCAATAGTAACTGTAACACTGCTCTGGTTTGGCAGGCAGAGTCTCAGTCTGTTTTCAATAGACCATGTGAAGGTGTAAGTTCCATTAGAAGAAACGGTAACGGCTGTATTAGGATCTGCTGGATTTACTATCGTTACTCCAGCTGCGGGTACTACTGTCCATGTACCAAAATCCTGCGGCTGCGGTGTATTGCCGCTAAGGTTAAATGTTGTTGTCCCGTTAGGATAACAAGCATCTGGTCCGGCGTCTGAATTGGTGGGAGCTGTTCTGTCATTTGTAGTTAGCTGTACCGTATCAGAAATAGGAGCACTGCAGGAAGGGCCTGGATGCAGATAGGAAATCGTCCACTGCAGTTCATAAGCCGATGCAGTGACAGTAAAGCCCGAGGCTGTAGCATTTGGATCATTTACATTTGAAAAGGTTATTGTACTTGGCCCGGAAACCTGGCTCCATGTACCTATTTCACCGCTTAGGGCGGGCGAAGCGTTTAACGGTACTTGTGAATTTGTACAGACAATCTCATCAGCGCCTGCGCTTGTTACCCCGAGCGTACTGGCAGATACATGTATGGTTACAGTAGAAATAGAAAAACCACAAGCTGCGCCTCCTCCCTTTGTTATATATTGAAAAACATAAGATCCTGGAATAAGTCCGGAAACTGGTGTATCTACAGCAAAACTATCTGCTATTAAGGCTTCATTTGGACCGCTTAGCTGGCTCCAATAGTGGGTGCCTTGATTAGTAGAAACACCCGACAGCAGCGTAGAGTTGTCGCCGCAGGGTAAATTTACATCAGATCCTGCATTTGAGGGAGTCGGCTCGCCGGAGACAAAAATGTTAATCGTATCAAAACCAAAATCACATCCAACAGGAAGCGATCCATTTTGACTTCTTACAAATTCAACAGTGTAATCTCCAGGTGCAGTAAGGGTTAGGGTTAGTGAATTTCCAACATTCTGCAGTGCAGTTGGGAAAGGCCCTAAAGGCGAGCCGCTTGGACCCGCCGCAATTCTGTATTGATTTACTCCTGTTCCTGTTACCGTCAGCGGAATTGTAAATACGGTGGCGTCACAGCTCCCGGCAATATTATCACCGTTATTGGCTGTTATAGTTCTGGTTGGGCCATTGTACTGAATAGTATAATCTTTGCTAAAAACACAGCCCGTATTGGTATTGGTAAGGGTATATCTAAAGGTATACGGATCACCAGAATCTGAAATATTGGTAATTAAAGTAGTCGGATTTGACGGCGCGGCAATTACAGCACCAGTATCTCCGGATATTTGTGTCCACTGTACAGTTTCGCCTGCATATAAAGGAGTTTGGGCTGTAAGGGTAACTTGGGTTATAGTATTATCACAAAAGAAAATATTTTCGTCACCGCCGGGAAGAGTGGTTACGTCCTGCGTTGCAGCGGGAACAGTAATCGTTACTAAATCATTACCAGACGCACAAGGTCCCGCAGCAGTCCATCTAAAGGTATATGTTCCTTGAACAAGATTAGAAATTTGTGTGTTATTAGAGCCTGGACTGGCTATTGTCGGAGTATTTGGCCCGCTTACAAATGACCATTGTCCATTTTGTCCGTTCAGACCGCAGCCGCCGTAAGTTCCATTTAGATTAGTAGTTTGTGTAGTAGTGTAACAATTACTTAAGGTTTGATCCGGTCCCGCAGAAACAGGAGTGACCCCGCCATAATTGGTGACTGTTATTTGAGATGTTGTTCTGCAGCGCTGCCCGGGAGCATACTCAGGGCCTTCTATAACCCATTGCAGTGTGGTCACACCGCAGCTGGATGCGGGCAAAGTTATAGTTGAGGTCGGTAGATTTGGGAAATTAAGCACCACCCCGGCATTATTAGCACCCACTATTTCCCAATATCCTGTTTCGCCAGTATTTTGAGGTGCATTTGCCGTAATTGATAAATTTCCTGTACTATTGGGACAGCTTGCTATGCTGCCGCCCGCGCTTGCGATAGTAATTGGCTGTACATTTACTACTTTATCCTGATAGGTCAAAACGCCGTCACCGCAGGTTGCGCTGTACCTAAAGGTATACGTATTTCCTCCTGTGTAACCTGTTACAGTTGTGGTTGGACTGTTTGGAGCATTTATAACAACAGCAGGTCCTGATATTTGTGTCCATAAGACATTTCCAATAATAGGTGATGGATTGTTTCCAGCTAAGACCAGCGCATCAGTTTCGCAGAGCGTAACATTAAGGATACCTGCATTGACAGAACAATTCGGTTCTGTCGCATTTGGAATACTTTTAACTTTGGTTTTTCAAAACTAACAAAAAATGAATACTAAAGGTCATTGTTACCCAAAACACATAATTTTTCAGGCCGTATATTTCAAATTAAGATTTACAGTTAGTTATCGGGATGTTGAGGAGATCATGAAAATGCGAGGAGTTTCTGTTGATCATGCCACAATCCAACGTTGGGTTTATAAGTTTGCGCCTTTGCTTGAGTTAGAGATGAAGAAGAGAAAGGGCAAAGTGGGGGTGAGCTGGAAATTAGATGAGACCTATATCAAAGTTAAAGGTGTTTGGTGTTATTTATATAGAGCAGTAGATAAATGGTTCTGTCGCATCTAGCTACGTTTTAACTTTGCCTTTTTTAAATTGTTAAACTCATGAATACGAAAGGTCATTGCTATCCGAAATCTATTATACTGCAGGCCGTATATTTTAAACTTAGGTTTACATTAAGCTACCGGGATGTTGAAGAGATCATGAAAATGCGAGGAGTTCATGTTGATCATGCTACTATTCAGCGCTGGGTTTTTAAGTTTACACCTTTGCTTGAGTCAGAGATGAAGAAGAGAAAAGGTAAAGTAGGTACAAGTTGGAGATTGGATGAAACCTATATCAAAGTAAAAGGTATTTGGTGTTATTTATATAGGGCAGTAGATAAACTAGGCAATACAATAGATTTTCTTTTGACCAGAAGAAGACAAAGAATGAGTGCTCAGTCTTTTCTAATTAAAGCAATTAGTAATAACTGCATACCAAGAGTAATAAACATTGATAAAAGCGGTTGTAATACGGCAGCGATCAAAGTCTATAACAAGCGTTCGTTCTCAAAGATTAAAATTCGGCAGTGTAAATATCTCAACAATATTGTAGAACAGGACCATCGATTTATAAAATGGAGGATACAAAACGGGTTAGGCTTTAAAAGCTTTGAATCAGCAAGACGAACATTGAGTGGAATTGAAGTTGTGCATATGCTGAGAAAGAATCAGATGATTGGACATGGGACAACTATGTTTAAATCATTCTGTAAATTAGCAGGCTAATTTTTAAATTACTTAAATTCTTATATTTGATTCTGACAGATGCGACAGAACCAATAAAATGTATTTGCAGAAAAATTTCCCATCTTTAATTTTTAATGGTTGCTTTCGTTGACAAACCTGATGAAAATAAAACTTTTTTTTAATGCCTCTAAGAAGGCAATTTTTAACAGCTTTCAAAATAATTTGAAAAGAAGTAATGGAGAATTAAATTTTTCCCATTCTTCACTTTGTAAAATGATTTGATTAGGCTATTTTCTTCTATGATCAATTTGTAGTAAAATTAGTTATATTAGCTAAATGAACTTAACAAATAAAACTCGACCTGATTAAGGACTGTTGTCTATTAAAAGTTTTGTAGAATAAATATTATGATATGGATGTAATTTAGATTCGAATATATTTAGAGCAGATGTTCCTTTAAGATCAAAAGAATTTGATGTTCTTATTGACTATTTGAAAAAGACAGGATCTTCTGTTGTTCTTCCTCAAATTATTTTAGATGAAGTAAGAGGACTGTATAAAAAAGCTTTGACAGATAGAATCTTAACTCTTGAAAAGAATGTTAATAACGTAAACTTACTTCTTATAGACTCCTCGGAGTATATAAAAACAAAAGCTATTAATATCGATCAAGAGACGAACACTTATTTAGAGTTTGTGAAGAAAAAATTAAAAATAAGGAATATATTGCCATATAACAATAGTTTTTTACCCATAATTTCACAACGGGCAATTGATCGTAAAAAAACCGCAGGAATAGATGGACAAGGTTTTCGAGATACCTTAATTTGGCTGACAATAAAAGATTATGCTCTTAACTGCCAAGAAAAACAGATTACATTTATTAGTGTAAATACTGATGATTTTGCTAGTTCAGATAAAACTCAATTGCATGAATCGCTACAAACTGAATGTGATGAAATAGGGATTCGAATAAATTACTTTAAAACACTTAAAGAGTTTATTGAAAATCATTCTGTAAAAATAGATTTTATTACGTATGATTGGATAGAAAAGAACTTAAATTATGATGCTGTTTCCGAAGCAATAATGGATTTTCTTAATGGTTCTGAAAAAAGAAGTATTATAACTTGGATAGAATACGAGATTAATGAGGAGTGCGTCGGATATAAGGCAATTAATTTTGAGTCAACAGCAGATACAAACTTAAGTGTCTATGAAATGTCAGATGACAGGCTAATAATTAACTTAACAATGGAAGGCTATTCTCAGTTTGAATTTACAATTAGATCTGATGGCTATTGGAATGATGATTATGATTACACTGATCGGACTATTGAAATGAGCACAGATGTTATTGCTGAAATAACTATAACTTTAATAGACAAAAAAATTGTTGATTTTGAAGTACATGATTTTTCAATTTAGATAATTATATTAAATGTAAATTTAATTTTATGTAATTACGGTTTTCCATAATATATTAATCTACATAATGTATTTATTTGCCCGGAAAGTGCACCGATTCTGCACCTTTAATTTTGTGAGGATTTATAAATATTGAAAACAGGCCTAAAATAAAAAAAACCTGCAAATCCTTGAATTTGCAGGTCTTCAGACATTTTTTGTGGCTTTTTAAAAAAATTGAAAACTTTAAGTTTTTCGCCTTTTCGGCCTTTCCGTGGGGAGAGCAGGATTCGAACCTGCGAAGTTCACACAGCAGATTTACAGTCTGCCCTCGTTGGCCGCTTGAGTATCTCCCCGATCTCAGCTTGTGCTTTGTTGTTCTAAGCGGTGGCAAAGATAGGAACTCTTTCTACATTTGCAAACAAAAAATGAACTTAATTTTAAGTTATTTTAAAGTTATTTTTTAATTCGTTGGAATTGAATAAAATAAAAAATGGTAAAAAAGTATTTTTTAAAATTAATTCTTAAAAAGTAGGATTATTCTTTTAGTGTTTTTCTCTGGTTTATGAGTTTAACTCAGGGTTTATAGTGCCTTCAACAATATTATTCTTGAAGATTAAAATAAATATTATGGAAAAAAAAACTACTTGATTTCGTTTGCAGTTCGTTTATCCTAAAGTTATTTAGTGCTTTGGACATTTGAACCGTCTCAAAAACTATCTTTTAAAAGTTTGCATTCTTTTGAGAAATAAGCTTCTTAATTGGTTATGCTATAAAACAAAAAAATCTCCCAAGAGGGAGATTTTTAACTTTTTATGAAGTAGCTTATTTTGCTAACAATTCTAGTATTTTTGCTTTTAATTCTGAACCTCTCAAATCTTGCGCAACTACTTTTCCGTTAGCGTCAAGAATGAAAGTTGCGGGAATTGCTTCAACATTATATTGTTTTGCAATTGGTTCTTCCCAGTGTTTTAAGTTCGAAACATGAGTCCAAGTTAATCCATCTTTTGCAATTGCCTGTTTCCAAGCAGCAGCATCTTTATCTAAAGAAACCCCAATGATATTCAAACCTTTTGAGTGTAATTCTTTATATAATGCCACAACATGAGGATTTTCTTGTCTGCATGGTCCGCACCAAGAAGCCCAAAAATCTACAATAGTTACTTTTCCTAAACTTTCTTTAAGAGAAACTACTTTTCCTTCTGGATTAGGAGCCGAAAAATCTGCTCTTCAGTTAGGGCTGCCTACTGCTGGAGCTGTAGCACCAACTGATGGCATTTTTGCTTGACCTAATCTAGTTTTGATTTCTTTACCAGGAGCAGTATTTTTTATAGATTCATCTAAAGAATTGTAAAGTGCTTCTAATTTTTTTGTATCTGCTGCAGGATCATTAAACATACTTTGAACAATCAAAACTGTGATGAAAGATTTTGGGTGAGTTTCAGCATACTTTAAGTATTTAGTTTTGCTTGACTCCTGAACCTCTTTTTGAATTGTCATATATTGTTTCATCAAGCTATTGATAACTGCTGTATCTTGGGCTTGTTGAGCTTGTTGCATTTTTTGATTATTCTTTTTCTGAAAATCAAGTAAGTTTTTTTGAGTTTTTGACATGTCTTCTGTAAAAGCAACATACTCATCGTTATTGTAAGTTCCAGAAACTTTAGATTTGTGGATACTATCTTTGTCAATATTTACTTTAATTTCTCCAGTTTCAAGGATTAATGGAATAGGTCCGTTAGCGCCTTGTAAAATTAAAGTATGGAAAGCTGGCTCAGTTACTTTTCCTTTTATTTCAAATTTTCCGTTTTCAACTTTTACTGTATCTAAAGAAATTGGCATTCTTGTAGCTGGATCAGCACCTTGTAAGATGATCGTTTTTCCATTTTCAATTCCTGTAGCAGTACCTGTAATAAGGTATTCTCCATCTTTAACTTTGCTGCAAGAAATGATAGCTGCAGAAGCTGTAAGTACAAAAAGTATTTTTTTCATTATAAAAAATTAATTAGTTAATTGATTTGTGCAACAAAAGTATCTAAAAATATAAAACATACAGAATTTTGTAACCTAAAATTTTGTTATAGTTTTTTTAGGTTTAAAACGCACTGAATCAGTGTGTTTGTGTGGTTTTTATGAATAAAAACTATCATTAATAAACTTATTTGAAATCATTATATTCAAAAAAATAAATTTTAGATATAAAAAAAGCACTCTTTTAATAGAGTGCTTTTTTGTGAAATATAGTGTTTTTTTACTATTCTTGGTTTGTTTTCTTTCTCCAAGTAAAAGAATTTAAAATATGTCTTTTTGCAAATCTTGCAGGAGAATCTGCGTTTACCATTTTTACGTAAGTTGCTTTTGGAACACTGATGTATTCGTAAACACTTCCGTTAGAAAAATCAATGATTAAACGACCTTCAACAAATTTATAATCTGTGATAGAACAAGTTGAAATTGTTTCTGTATACTCAGGTAAATTAAGTTTAATAGTATCAGGATGAATACTTACTAAGAAATGGTAAGCTTCGATAATCGTTTTACTTTTTTCTTCTGCAGCTTTAAGACCAGTTTCATCTCCTACAAATTTATCTGGATGAGATTCTTTCATCGCATTACGATAAATTGTTTTTAAATCTTTTAATTCTGCAGTTTTCTCTACGTTTAGTAACTTGCGGTATTCAACTATTTTTTTCATAAATAAAAGGTAACTACTTGTCTATTAGTTTGAAATCGTTTTGTTTTAGTTCAAATCGACAAATTTTTTGCAAAGGTACACTTTTTTTTAACTTTTTACTTTTGATGGAAAAAATATTCAATAAAGTTAACTGTAAGTTTATTTTACCGCAAAAGGCGCAGGGATTTTTTTAACCGCAAAGTGCTCAATGGTTTATGCGAAGTTCGCTAAGTTTTTTTATTAGAGACTATCTATAAAAGCAAAGTTCGCAGAGCCTCGTATAAAAAAAACTTTGCGAACTTTGCGTAAATGTTAGCGTTCTTAGCGTTAAAACTTAAACGTTTCAACAAAAAACCTGAACCTGAAAAAAAATTATTCTGGCTTATGATTAGCCTTATCAAAGTTTCTTGATTTCTTTGGATATTTATCATAGCTGATATCGCTCGGATTTTCAATAATTGACTTTATAGTAATCCAATCTCCAACTTTAAAATTAGATTGAACTGTTTTATAGTCTAAAAGATATTCGCCACAGAAATAATTGTTGTTTTCATCTTTTTCGATAATGCCAGTAAAAACTCCTTTTTGTGGCATTTTTTGTTCTGAATCTGTAGACATGATTTTTTGTTTTGAATTAAAGTGCAAAGGTAAGCAATTAATGTTTGGTTTAGGGAGTTCGCTGTAATCTGAGTATATTTGCACATGCAGAAAAATTTTAAGCCACATCCTAATTCTTTTAAAAATACTTTTTGTGCTTTTAATGAAGTGTTGCAAGATGCTATTGAGGGATTAAAAAAACAGTTTGAAAGCAAAGCAGGGAGTACCTATTATTATACAGAAGAAGGAATGTATCGCGTTTCGAATCATTGGGGGAGATTGGCTAATAGCAAATGGCGCTTGATTGCCCGAAATCCTGAAACAGAATCGAAAACTAAAATAGGTTTTGCAAAATGGGAAGAATTTTATCCCGATAATGCCGAAGAAAAACTTTATTATATCGAAGCCGATTTCGAAAATAATTCAGCCAATTATCAGCATAAAAATAATCCTCAGTTTGATGGAAAAGCGATTTTAAGAACAAGCTTTGAAACGGCTAAAAGGCTAAAACAAATTAGAAATCTGCAGCAACTTACCAATTGGGCAAAATATTTTGACTATGAAGATATCGATGATTTGCGAAAACAGATTATCAAAGAATTGATTTTTACAGAGAAAACTTTGGAACAAATTAAAAGAGAAATATAATGGGACGCAATAACGAAAAAAACATCAAAAAACATAACGATAAATTGCACAAAGCCCAAGCTAAAGCAAAACAAGCGGAGATTTCGCGAAAAGAAAAGTTAAAAGAGATTATAAAAAAATTCAACGAAAGCAAAGAATAAATATTTAGTTGCCACGAATTTCACGAATTAGCACGAATTTTATTTAAAATATGTGTTCAATGCATATTAAAAATTAGTGAAAATTTGTGTAATTCGTGGCGAAAAAAACACAAACAAATGAATTCAAAAGTCGAAACACTAAAAGCAAGCGTACAGGAAATTATAGATTTAATCGCTGCAAAAAATGACAGAGAAGCCAATAATAAGCTTTTAGAAGTAAGTGAAACGCTTGACGAAATGATTGATTTTGCCGAAGAAGACGAAGAAGTCAGAGAAATTACTCGTTATCAGGTTTTGTTAAATCAGCTTCATGTAAAGATTAATGGAGAAGAACCTGTCGATGGAGAATAAAAAATGTTTCTGTGATACAGAATTGCCTTTTAATGATTGTTGCGGATTGTATATAAACGGCAGTCAAAAAGCGCCTTCAGCATTAGCGCTGATGCGTTCTCGATATTCGGCTTATGCTTCTCATAATGCCGATTATTTAATGGAAACGACCCATGTTTCAGAAAGAAAATATTATTCAAAACCTGAAATTTTAAAGTGGGCTGTATCTAACAAATGGCAAAAGTTGGAAATTTTAACTTTCACAGATCATACAGTCGAATTCAAAGCTTACTTTCTAGATTCAAATAACCAGCCTCAAACTCATTACGAGTTTTCTACTTTTAAACTTGAAAATGATGCTTGGTATTATCTAGACGGAAAGTTTGAATAATTAACATATCTAACATTGTTAACTTCTGTTTTTGGTTGAATATTTTAACTAAAAATTAATAAACGATTCGTTTTTCATAATTCTAAAAAGACGTAATTTTAGATTTATGAAAAACGAATTTAAAAAAGGCTTTTATTTTAAGACTTACGAAGCTCCTTTTCAGTCTCCGTTTGATAAACTTTTTACGATTTTTAAAGAGTTAATCACTCATACTTCGGGTGATTTTGACGAAGCCATCAGTTGGCTTCGGGAACTGGATATAGAATATAAACTTACCGACGAGAATTACACTATTGATGACTTTATTGAAGATTTAAAGAAAAAAGGTTATATCAAAGATGAAGTGAAAGAAGATGGAAGTTCCGGTCTCGGAATTACCGCAAAAACGGAAAGAGCAATCAGACAACAAGCTTTAGATCAAATATTTGGAAATCTCAAGCGTTCTGGAAACGGAAATCATAAGACAAAATATGCTGGAAACGGCGATGAACATACGGGAGAATTCCGCGAATTTAATTTTGGGGATAGCTTAGAAAGAATTTCTTTAACCGAAAGTCTCAGAAATGCTCAAGTTAACAACGGTGTCGAAAATTTTATGCTGACTGAAAACGATTTGGTTGTAGAAGATGCTCAGTATAAAGCCCAAATGAGTACAGTTTTAATGATTGACATTAGCCACAGTATGATTTTGTACGGCGAAGATCGAATCACACCTGCCAAAAAAGTGGCAATGGCTTTGGCAGAACTAATCACAACTCGATACCCGAAAGATACGCTGGATATTTTAGTTTTCGGAAATGATGCTTGGACAATTCCAATTAAAGATCTGCCTTATTTACAAGTTGGACCTTATCATACTAATACCGTTGCAGGTTTACAATTGGCAATGGATATTCTTCGAAGAAAACGAAATACCAACAAGCAGATTTTTATGATTACCGATGGAAAACCAAGCTGCGTTCGCGAACGTGATGGTTCCTATTATATGAATAGTAACGGTTTGGATGAATATATTGTCGATAAATGTTACACGCAGGCACAGCAGGCAAGAAAACTGCATATTCCAATTACGACTTTTATGATTGCCAGAGATCCGTATTTACAGCGTTTTGTAAATCAGTTTACTGAAGCCAATCAAGGAAAAGCATTTTACACTGGACTGAAAGGTTTAGGTGAAATGATTTTTGAAGATTATGAAACGAATAGGAAGAAGAGAATTAAGTAAGGTTCTGAGGTGCTAAGATTCTAAGGTTCTAAGGTTCAGAGGAACAAAGGTTCAGAGGTTTTCTGTAGAGACGCACCGCAGTGCATCTAACATAATCCAAATCAATAATAAACAATCTATATTTCAATAAGATGGAAATCAATACTATAAAGACATTAGGTCAATTAAAAGCCGCTGGATATAAAAGTACAAGCATAAAGGATGAATTGCGAAATAATCTTCGCGAAAAAATTAAATCTGGAAAACCTGTTTTTGAAGGGGTTCATGGTTTTGAAAATACCGTAATTCCAGAATTGGAAAGAGCTATTTTATCACGTCATAATATCAATCTTTTAGGGCTTCGAGGACAGGCGAAAACTCGTTTAGCGCGTAAAATGATTGAATTATTAGATGAATATATTCCGTATGTTTCTGGTTCAGAGATCAATGATGATCCGTTAAATCCAATTTCGCGCTTTGCAAAAGATTTAATTGATGAAAAAGGAGATGAAACTCCCATTTCATGGTTGCACAGAAGTGACCGTTTCTTCGAAAAACTAGCAACTCCAGATGTAACGGTTGCCGATTTAATTGGTGATGTTGATCCAATTAAAGCAGCAAATTTAAAATTATCGTACGCAGATGACCGCGTAATTCACTTCGGAATGATTCCGAGAGCCAATCGCTGTATTTTTGTGATAAATGAATTGCCCGATTTACAAGCGAGAATTCAAGTGGCTTTGTTTAATATTTTGCAAGAAGGCGATATACAAATTAGAGGATTCAAATTGAGAATGCCTTTAGATATGCAATTTGTTTTCACAGCAAATCCAGAAGATTATACGAATAGAGGAAGTATTGTTACGCCTTTAAAAGATAGAATTGGTTCTCAGATTCTAACACATTATCCAGAAAGCATTGCAATTGCCAGAACGATTACAGAGCAAGAATCTAAATTAGATCAAAACCAGGCTGATATTGTTTATGTGCCAAGTTTAGCAAGAGATATTTTAGAACAGATAAGTTTCGAAGCCCGCGAAAGTGAATATATAGATAATAAAAGTGGTGTAAGTGCCAGAATGAGTATTACGGCATTTGAAAACTTAATAAGTACAGCAGAACGACGTGCCTTAATTTCTGGTGTCGATAAAACAACTTTACGTTTATCAGATTTTATTGGAATCATTCCGGCGATTACTGGAAAAGTAGAATTGGTTTACGAAGGAGAGCAGGAAGGGGCAGATGTTGTGGCTGAAAGCCTTATAGGTTCTGCTATTCGAACTTTATTTCCTGAGTATTTTCCAAAAATAGAAAAACTCGAAAAACCAGACGAAAAAACGCCTTATTCTGATGTGGTAGAATGGTTTTTTGCAGAAAGCGGTTTCGAATTATTAGATGATGCTTCAGATAAAGACTACAAAAGTATTCTGGACGAAGTAACGCCATTAGATGATTTATTGAAAAAATACCAGCCGCAAACAGCAAAAGAAGATGAATACTTTTTGAAAGAATTTGTTTTGTGGGGATTAGTAGAATATAGAAAATTAAGTAAGGACCGATTTGCGAAAGGAAATCAGTTTAGAGATATTTACGGAAGTTATATCAGTAAATTCTAAGAAAGGGAATATTTTAATTTAACGTTTAAGTTGTTTTTAATCGTTTATCATTTACTATAATTAATCTGTATAATATCTGCCTTAATCTGTGCAAATCTGCATGAAAAATCTATGCGTAAAAATTGTTTCTCGCAGATTTAAAAAGATTTTAGCAGATCAAATTAGATTTTGTTTAATCCAACAGTTTAAGATTTAATCTGGTCTAGCTGGTTTTTTAAAACCGGCTGGGCTTTTTTATTTGACAAAAGATTACTTTTACAATCCAAAAATGAATTTATGTTATTCCTTATATTAAGTATTCTTTGCAGTGTTATTGTAGGCGTTATATTCAAAATTTCCAGAAAATATGAAGCCAATCCGTCTCAGATTATTTCATTAAATTACGTAACAGCTTTAACGCTTTGTTATTTTACGTTTAGTCCAGATGTTAAAGCAATTGATCATAATGCGCCGTTAGAAATTTATACAGCAGTCGGAATTTTGCTTCCTATTGTATTTTTATTTTTGGCACTTTCTATAAAATTTATGGGAATTGCCAAAACCGATGCCGCACAGCGATTATCACTTTTTATTCCCATTCTGGCATCTTGGTTATTGTTTAATGAAGCCTTTAATACCTACAAAGTAATTGGGGTTTTGGTTGGGTTTTCAGCACTTTTATTCATCCTTAAAAAACCATCAGACAACACAGAAAATAAATGGATTTATCCAACAATGGTTTTGTTTGGTTTCGGTATTGTTGATATTCTTTTTAAGAAAATTGCTTTATACACTGCTGTACCTTATACGACTTCCTTATTTTTGGTTTTCCTGATTTCGTTTGCAGTTTCACTAGTCATTGTTATGTATAAAGCATTCGTAACAAAAGAAAATTTTGCAGTTAAAAATATTCCTTTTGGACTGCTGGTCGGAATTTTTAACTTCGGAAATATATTATTTTACTTAAAGGCGCACAAAGCATTTTCAGAAAATCCATCGACAGTTTTTGCAGGAATGAATATGGGTGTAATTATTCTTGGAACGGTAATCGGAGCTTTTTTCTTCAAAGAGAAATTATCTAAAATCAATATTTTAGGATTGGTTTTAGCTTTAACAGCAGTAATTTTTATCGTTTTTTCGCAATTACAATAATTTTTTTAACGCCGTAATTCTTTAGTTTACAGTAGTTTTAATGACTGTTTTTAAAAATTGTAAAAATAAACTCGACTAATTCTATAGAATTTATAAATATATTTTTGTAGCTTTGCTTCAACAATGAAAAACTATAGCCGAAATATTAAGATGTCTTTCCATTGCAGCTTTGCGATGTGCTGCATGTTGAATCACGTTTTGAAATGGCGTTAATAGAGAAAGTACTTGTTAGTTATTTTTTTTTTTAGCCTTTCATTGCACCATGAAAGGCTTTTTTTTGAATCGTTAAAAAATCTATATATGAGAACCAATAGAAATTTAAAAATTTTGATGCGCAGCTGTCTGATAAAGATTCCGTGTTGTATCAATTTTAAGAGATAAGAAGAAATAAGGAAAATCTTCGAAGCAGAAGAAATTCAATACTATAAAAAGATAACCCAAACCTAAAAACTATAAAAATGAGCTCAGAAATTATAAAACAGAATCCGTTTCAATCGATGATTGATCGCTTTAATATCGCTGCAGATATTTTAAAATTAGACGATTCGCTTCGTCAGAAATTGCAGCGCCCAGAAAAACAAATTACTGTAAATTTTTCAATTGTTTTAGACAACGGAAACGTTGAGAACTTTGAAGGATATCGTGTTATTCATAACACAGCATTAGGACCTTCAAAAGGTGGTATTCGTTATGATACCGCCGTAAATTTAGACGAAGTAAAAGCACTTGCCGCCTGGATGACCTGGAAATCTGCTGTAACTGGAATTCCCTTTGGTGGAGCTAAAGGCGGCATTATTTGCGAGCCAAAAAATCATTCTAAAACAGAATTAGAAAAAATTACAAGAGCTTACACGAAAGCTTTAGCTGATATTTTCGGTCCAGAAAAAGATGTTCCTGCACCGGATATGGGAACAGGTCCAGACGAAATGGGCTGGCTAATGGATGAGTTTTCTCTTTTGCACGGAAGACCAATTCATGCTGTGGTTACAGGAAAACACTTGCATTCAGGAGGGTCTTTGGGAAGAGTAGAAGCAACAGGAAGAGGCGTTACTATCATCAGTATTTTGGCGCTTCAAAAACTAAAAATCAGACCAGGGAGAGCAACGGCAGCAATTCAAGGTTTTGGAAATGTAGGATTGCATTCTGCTTTGTTTTTATACGAAAAAGGAGTGAAAATTGTTGCTGTTAGTGATGTTTCAGAAGCTTTTTACAATCCAAATGGAATCAATATCCCAGAGCTGATTTTATATTATAATTTAAATAATAAAACCATAAAAGGCTATCCGAATTCGGTGGCGATTAAACACAAAGATTTATTGCTTTTGGATGTTGATGTGTTGATTCCTGCTGCAAAAGAAGATGTTATTACACAGAAAAACGCAGGAGATATTCAAGCAAGAATTATTGTGGAAGGTGCCAATGGACCAGTTTCTTCAGATGCAGATCAGATTTTACATGATAAAAATATATTAGTTGTTCCTGATATTTTAGCCAATGCGGGCGGTGTTACAGTTTCTTATTTCGAGTGGCTTCAGAATTCGCTTTTGGAGTCTTGGAGAATTCACCAGATCAATAAACGTCTGGAGGATATTTTAGAAAAAGGTTTTGAAACTGTTTTTAGAGTGGCAGTAAAACATGATGTAACGCCTCGTATTGCTGCTTATATAATTGCTTTGAAAAAAGTAGCCGAAACACAATCGGTTAAAGAAGTAGCGCTGGAAGCTCCTTTGTTTAAGCAGAATTAAATCAGGTTTACTTCGTAAAAGATCATTTTCGTTGATTACGTTTTTTGTCTACTAAAAAACGTGATTGATGGAAATGTCTTTTTCGTTTGTGCTTTAGAATACCATTTTTAGAATCGAAAAATATCAACCAAAATGAAAAATATCAATTTTCTTGCATTTGCCATGCCGGCCTTTTTTCTTTTTTTATTTTTAGAATACAAGCTTGCCCAACGCAGAAAAAGACCTGAAATCTTTAATTATGAAAGTTCTGTCTCAAACATTTCAATCGGAATTGCAGAGCGTTTAATTAACTTATTTATTGCAGCCAGTTTTTACCAGCTGTATTACTTGATTTATGATAATTACAGATTATTTGATATTCCGAGTAATGCCTTAATTTGGTTTGCGCTTATTCTCGCAACAGATTTTGTCTGGTATTGGTATCACCGATTAGGCCACGAAGTCAATTTTTTCTGGGCAGCACATATTGTACACCATCACAGCGAAGAATTTAATTTTACGGCCGCCGCCAGAATCACTACTTTTCAGGCTATTATTCGAACGGGATTTTGGTGTGTTCTCCCTTTTGTTGGTTTTCATCCAAGTATGGTTATTACCATGCTTATTGTTCATGGTGCTTATTCTTTCTTTACGCATACACAATTGATTGGAAAAATAAAATGGCTGGAATATGTTTTTGTAACACCTTCTGTTCATGGCGTCCATCATGCATCTGACGAAAAATATTTAGACAAAAATTACGGCGATATGTTTACGTTTTGGGATCGTCTTTTTGGTACATTTCAGACAGAAGAAGAAAAACCAAAATACGGATTAACGCATCCGCTGAAAAGTTACAGTTTCTTATGGCAGCATTTTCATTATTACTTCGAAATTTACGAATTATGGAAACGCTCAAGCGGATTCAAAGCGAGATGGAAAGCCATTTTTGGAAGTCCGGCGCATATGGATCAAGACATTCGTCCGATTCTGGAAAAGCGTTTTCTTCAGGATAAAAGTAATCCGCATCAACGACTTCGGTTTAGAAATTACCTTTACATACAATTAGGAATCTGCACTTTGATTCTAACGGTTTTCACGTATTACTTTGATTATTTGCAAGCTTACAATAAGATATTTGTACTTTCATTAGTTATCCTAACTTTAATTAATTGTGGTGCTTTGCTAGAACAACGAAAATGGATTTATTATATTGAATACACTCGTATTCTTATGATTACGACTTATTTTTTATACGAAGAGGATTTACTTGTGTTTTTCTTTGTTCCAATTGCAATTATGATTTTTATCGAGCAATTGTTTTCATTGAGTAAGATTTATCAAAATACGATTTTGCAGCTGGAAAGTGTTGAATGATTTTAGATATAGTCCCAGAGGGACGAAATATTTATAGAAAACATATTTGTTTGAGATAAAAGAGCTCCAGCGGAGCGACATATAAATTAAATATGCCGCTCCGCTGGAGCTCTTTGGCGGTGTGCTATTATATTGTTTCTATAAATATTATGCTTCTCCGAAGCACTTGAAATGCTTTAATATAAAAACTTAGAACCTTAGCATCTAGTTTCTCAGAACCTTAGATAGTCTTAATCTCCATAATTTTCTGCTCAAAAGTATCTTTAAAATCAGATTTACTTTTGATTCTGGTTTTATACGTATAAATTGTAGCTACAGAAAGTTCTAAGAATTCTGCCATTTGATTACTGTCTTGAATTCCTAATCTGTACAAGGCAAAAATTCGCAATTCGGTATTTAAAAGTTCGCCTTTTTTGACCAGACATTTATGATCGTTTGGAAAAAGATTATTAAAATCAGTTACAAAAGTGGGAAATAATTTTAAGAAGATTTCATCAAATTGATGGAAAAGATTTTCGCGTTCTTCCTTTACATTATAGCGCTTTAAACTCGCAATAACTTCATCTGTTTTTTTGGTGATGATTTTATGCAACGTACTTTTCTGAATATGATCTATTTTATTAATAAAAGCTGATGTTGCCTTAATAAAATACGTAATATATTCTTCTTTAATTGCATTGGCTTCACTCAGACTCACATTCATTTCCTGCAATTGCAAATACGAAGAAGCCATAATTTTACGAGCTTTATTTTTCTCTTTCAGTTGTTTGAAAATAATACCCAAAAAAACAAAAATGATGACTGTAAGAATCGTCAAAAGAATAATGATTTTTTCGAGTTTATCATTCTTATCTTTTACGTTATTCAATTGTGCTTTTTCTATAATAGGCAAAATCGACGAAATCTCAATTTTTCGATGTCTGGCGTTGTAGAAAGTAGCATCGTCCATGGCGATGTTGATGTATTCGTTGGCTTTGTCCAAATAACCCATTTTAAAGAGTTCGTTGGCTAAATTCCGAAGCGCTACCGTTTCTTTGGTGGCATTTTTGACATCAGCGATTGCCGCCATTGCTAAATATTGAATGGCTTTTTTGGTGTAACCCCGTTCAGAATAAATATAGCCGAGACTCGAAGTGGCAATTCCGTAATAATCTGGCGGAAGATTATAGTTGTTAATCCAGTAACTGAAAGCAAATTCGGCGCCGCGCCAATCTTGTTGTTTTAAGCGTTTCAGACTTTCTGCTGCCCAATATTCATTCGTATTAGTTTCGATTAATTCTAATGCCTTTTTTAAAAAATGATTTCCTTGCTGGACATAATGAATATTAAAACGCTGATCCCGATTATAATCGGCTAAATCATAATACGCACGCGCTTTGATGTTGTAATATTCAAATTTATTTTTGATGTCTAGTTTCGTGTCATCAATAACATTTAAAGTGTCAATTGCTTCTTTAAAAAGTCCAGAAGACAAAAGCACAAAACCTTCTTTAATTCGACTTTTAGATAAAAACTTTGGATCTTTTAAAACTTTGGCTTTGATTTTAGATTGCTCCAAATAATAATAAGCCGAGTCGTATTTAAAAGATTTGTATTCTTCAAAAAGTGATATATAACAATTATACAGCTCTTCATTGTTTTGATTGAGTGTAAACTTGGATATGTTTTTCTTTAAAGATTCAATTTTTCGATATTTCTGTTTCAGGTAAACCTCTTTTTTCAAGAGCACCTGATCTAATTCTTCTAAATATGGATTCGTCTCTTTCGCAGTTAAAGAAAATCCGATAATGAAGAAAAACAGCATGATTATTCTTCGCATGATTTAGGTTTTGGTTTAGGGTAAGGTTGGTTTTTGTATAGTTAGTTAATTCGTTTTAAAATTATGATAAGTTTGAGAATAATAGAAAACTCGCTTTTTTGGAATTTTGTAATTCGTTTAATAACATCACTTTAAAAGATGATTTTGGAAGTAAAAACGAGTGGTAAATGTTAAAAACAGTCAATTTGTTTGCAATTATACAATAAAAACAGGTTATATAAATGCATAGTGAAAAAAATATACCAAATATTTTACATATTGTCATTTTTACCATTAAAAAACTACTGATTTTTATCTAAACATCATCTTGATTTTTTAAATATAAAAATAAATATAAAATATTGATTATCAGTGTTTTGTTTTAAAAATTGTCTGAATTATATCTTGATTTTTATCCGATTTTTTTTTTAGGATTTATTTAACTTCTAGCTTCGTGGTATCCTTTTGAAGGGGATAACAAACTAACAAAAACCAAAATTTATGAAATGTAAAAGTCTTTATTGGTTAGCTTTTATGATGTGTTTTTTTGCAATTAGCTGCGATAACACAGAAGACGGAAGCTACGTAGATCCGATTACCCTTTACGAAAAAGTAAATGGAAATTGGGGATTAACAAATCTCAAAATGGTCGATGAAGTTGCCAAGGCAAGCAAGATCGAACCAAACGAAGAAAACTTGAGTACTTATTTCAACTACGAAGATTTTAAAATCAAATTTAACGTAGACGAAAAGAACAAACCAACAAGTTATGAAGTTACCGGAAATGTCCCTCCGTTATTTGCTCCAAAGGGATACTGGGCATTAAGTTCAGATTTTCAACCAACTAATACTGGTACAAACAAAATCTACTTGTACAGTGATGCGCAGAAAACTCAAAAAACAGATGAACTTCGATTGATTTCTGTTCCAGGAAAAAATGAAGAGATGCAAATTCAATTGACTCGTACTTCGGGCGGAGTAGATTTTGTGTCTTATGTATTTAAATTAAATGCTATTAATTAAAAAGTAATATGAAAAAGTTTATATATACAATTTTACTTGGCTTGTTGATGGCTCCTAATTTTATTAAGGCGCAAGAAGCCGCAGGAGCTGTGGGGCCCATGTCATCATTTCCTGTTGTGTACAAATATGATGAAAAAGTTACCTGGTATTTTGATATGTCAGCATCTACATTTGCTGAGACAGAAGATTTATACATCTGGATTTGGTCTCCATCTGAGCCAGATGCTGGAAATTGGGAGCATTCTTCAGATTTTGCAAAACTAAAATATGAAGGAAATAAAATATGGAGTTTTACTTTAACACCAACAGTTTATTTTTCTAAAACACCTGCTGAAATTGCAGCAAGCGCTGGATTTTGGTTCCGTTTGAAAAACTTTAACGGATCTAAACAAAGTGAGGTTGCCAATATGCCTTACACTGATTTTTCATCATTTTATACTTCAAATGAGTTAATCAGATCGTATCCTTCAAAACCTTTAATTGATAAACCAGTTAGTATTTTATTCAATTCTAATTTGAAAGAAGGTTTTGCAGGTGTTCCAAGTGTTCATTTTCATAGTGGATTGAATAATTGGGCTGTTTTACAGGAATATCAAGCTTGGCTTCCAGAGATTTCTGAAAAAACAAAATTGAAAGATCTTGGAAACGGTTTCTACAGAATGGATTTGATTCCGCAGCAATATTACAATCCGCCAGCAGGTTTTGTTATGGAAAACATTACTTTCTTGATGGTTGCAAAAGATTGGACTACTAATTCTGGCGATCAAATTATTTATGCTGGAGAATTTATTCCTCCGCCGCCACCAAGTTTTAGCTTTTTTCCATTACAAATCAGTCAAAGAGATTTTCTTGGAATGTCTAGAAAAAATAACGAAGTAGGTGTAAACAAATTAATCTACACGATTACTGCCGGAACAAAAACATTTTCTGGTGAGTTTTCTGGAGGAACTACAGAAATCAAAGGTTTTGTCAATCTGGTGACAGAATTGAACGGACTTTCGAATTTAAACGAAATCCATGTTTTGGTGAAAGACAACAAAGACAAAACGATTTCAGATACGATGATTCCGCTTAAAACTCTAGACAAATAATCACTATTAAATTAAAACACCAATTCTAATGAAATGAGCATAAATGAAAAGTTGGTCGTAAAACCAATAGTTGATATGCGAATTACATATGACAGATAAAAAACAATAAATAGTTTCATATGAATAGTAAAAATACAAAAAGCGTCCTGCATCAAATGTGGACTGCTAAAGGAGCGGTATTGATGATTTTTATGCTTTTTCTCTCTGCTTTTACATTCGCGCAGACGAAAAAACAAATCACAGGAACCGTTTATGATAATACGGGAACGGTTTTGCCGGGAGCTTCAATTATTGAAGTAGGAACAAAAAACGGAACTACAACAGATTTTGATGGAAAATTCAGTCTTCAGGTAGCCGCAGGAAGTGCTATTGAAATTTCGTTTATCGGAGCAACAACACAGAAAGTTCAGATTACTGGAAATAACAATTATGAAGTTCGTCTTCAAAATGATGGTTATGCATTGGCAGAAGTTCAAGTCGTTTCGGTTGGTTACGGAAAAGTAAAAAAATCAGATTTGACTGGAGCAATTTCTACCGTTGGAGCAGATGATTTGGTAAAAGGAACTATTTCTTCTACAGAACAGGTTTTACAAGGAAAAGTAGCTGGATTAAATATTATTCGTCCTTCTGGAGATCCTGCGGCAGGTTCTACAATTCGTCTTCGTGGAGGAACTTCTTTAACGGCAAGTAATAGTCCGCTTATTGTTGTGGATGGAATTGCAGGTGTTGATATCAATGTGGTTCAGCCATCTGATATTAAATCGGTTGACGTTCTTAAAGATGCTTCTGCAACAGCAATTTACGGTTCTCGTGGAGCAAATGGAGTAATTATGATTACAACAAAATCGGGAACAAAAGGTGTTTCTGTAGTTTACAATGGACAAACTAGTTTTGGGTATGTAAATGATAATTTAGATCTTCTTTCGGCAAATCAATGGAGAGGTTATGTACGCCAAAACGGACTAGCAGATGCCGTAGATTACGGAGGAAATACCAATTGGCAAAAAGCTATTGAACAGACTGCCATTTCTCAATCTCACACTTTAAGTATTAATTCTGGTAAAGCAGACAGTGGTTTTAGAACGTCACTTTCATACTTAAATAATGAAGGAGTAATTAAAAGATCTGGTTTAGAAAGGTTAAGCGGAAACGTTAGTGGTTACCAATATCTTGGCGACAATAAAGAAGTAAAATTCGATATGGGATTATTTGCAAACATTGACAAATGGCACCCAATTGATTATAGAATTTTTGAAAGAGCTTATAATTTAAATCCAACCATTCCGGTTTACGATTCAAATGGGAATTTTAGCGAAGTGACGGGAAATATTTACCAGAATCCAGTTGAAATTTTAACCAACAGAACTATTGATAATGAAAGACATAGACTTCTAGGTTATTTCAAAACAGATGTGAAATTCTTAAATGATTTTACTGCTACGGCTAATATTTCGTTAGAACATAATGCTGTAAAAGGAGGAACTTACAAACCATCTTACGCAGTTATGGAAGGACAGACTGAAGGCGGTTTCGCACAAAGAAGTTATGGAGAATATACAAATGCTCAAGGCGAACTCTATGTAAATTACAGCAAAATAATCGACAAACATAATATTAGTGCTTTGGCAGGGTACTCATATCTTGAAAATATTTATGAAGGTTTTGGAGCTCAAAGAGGCGGTTTTGTAACAGATGCTTTTGGTTATAATAATTTAGGAGCTGGTTACAACTATCGTTTGGGTGATGTTTACTCGTACAAAGGAAAATCAAATTTAGTTTCTTTTTACGCACGTGCCAATTACGGTTACGATGGTAAATATTTATTGACAGCAACAGTAAGACGCGACGGATCGAGCCGTTTTGGAGAAAACAATAAATGGGGAACTTTTCCTTCTGCTTCTGCGGCGTGGAGAATTTCTAACGAAGAATTTATGCAATCTTCAAAAGGCTGGTTAGACAACTTAAAAGTAAGAGTTGGTTACGGAGTTACAGGAAATCAAGATGGAATTGGAGAGTATAAATCGCTTTCTATTTTAGGAGTTGGAAATGACAGTTATTACGATCCAGTTACTAAAACGTGGAGTTTGGCTTATTCGCCAAAACAAAACCCGAATCCTGATTTGAAATGGGAATCTACAGAGCAAATTAACGTTGGTTTCGATTTCGGACTTTTCAATAGAATTACGGGATCTTTCGAATGGTATTCTAAAACAACAAAAGATTTATTATATACGTATGAAGTGCCTCAACCACCTTATTTAGTTGGAACAATGTTGGCAAACGTTGGTGAAATGTCTAATAAAGGAGTCGAATTGACTTTGAATGCAGATATCATTAAAGGAGATAAATTTAACTGGAATGCTAATTTAACTTTAGGACATAACGTTCAAAAAATCGAAAAACTTTCCAATCCAACATATAAAACAGATGTTATTTACAGCGGATCTCTTCATGGTTTAGCGGGTATGTCTGGACAGTATTCTCAAATTATTGCAGAAGGATATCCAGTGGGAACTTTCTGGGGATTCAAAAATGCAGGTTTAGATGCTGATGGAAAAATTCAATATTACAACGCAGCCAATGAAGTGGTCGCAGAAAGCGCTTTGGTTGATGCAGACAAAAGAGATTTAGGAAACATTCAGCCCGATTTGACTTTAGGTATCGGAATGAATTTTACTTACGGAAACTTTGATCTTGGAGTTTCAGGATACGGAATGTTTGGTCAAAAGGCATTAAATGCAACCAACATGATGCTAAACGATCCAAACAGATTACCAGCATTTAATGTTCCAGATGATTTCTTAAACAGCGGTCTTACTTCGGCTCCAAAATATTCAGATTACTGGATCGAAGATGCTTCATTCTTCAGACTTCAAACACTTTCACTAGGGTATACATTGCCATTAAAATACAAAAAATCGAAAGTTAGATTCTATGTAATGGGAGAAAATCTATTTGTAATTACAGGTTACAAAGGTGTAGATCCAGAGATTGGTTTAAATGCTCAAGACGGAATAAATCAAACTGGTGTAATGGATCAAACTGGTTTGGCAGCTCCTGGAATTGACCGATACAATAATTATCCTCGACCAACTACCATTTCTGTTGGACTAAATTTTACGCTGAATAATTAAGCGAATTTGATAACCATAAAATACTAAAAATGAAAATCAAAATAATAGCACCAATACTTTTAAGTATGCTTTTTACGGTATCATGTACTGATCTAAACGAACAGTTGTATGATCAGGTAGAAGATGGGAATTTTGGAAACACAACTAAAGAAATTGATGCGCTGGTAGGTGGAGCTTATTCTTCTTTAAGAGGATTCGCTGATCCGATTTCGAATAACTATCCAACTTGCGAATATGTTTTCTTTTTGAATGAAACAGTTTCAGATGAAGCAACAATTCCAACAAGAGGAACCAACTGGTATGATGGCGGACAATATCAAGATGCGCAAAAACATACTTGGAAAGCCGACAATAGAATGATTCTTTCGGCTTGGCGTTACAACTATACTGGAATTGCAAAAATCAACGCGATCATTTATCAAATCAATAAATCGACTTTGACGGAACAGGCAAAAGCACCCATTTTTGCTGAATTGAAAGCCGTAAGAGCGTATTACTACTACAATCTTCTAGATTTATTTGGAAATGTGCCAATTGTAACCAATTTTGAAGATACTGATCTTCCAACTAATTCAACAAGAAAACAAGTGTATGATTTTGTTGAAAAAGAATTGACAGACGCGATTCCGTATTTAAATGGAAATGTGGTGTATTCTAAATTAACTAAAAATGTTGCGTATTCTATTTTGGCAAGATTGTATCTTAATTCAGAAGCATTTATTGGCGTAGCACGTTGGCAGGACTGTATCAATATGTGTCAGAAAGTTTCTGGATATACTTTGACGCCAGATTTCTTTACCAACTTTGCTACAGAAAATCAGACTTCAAGCGAAATCATTTTTGCTATTCCTTACGATTCTAAAGCAGGAACGGTTGGAAATTATATGAATTCTATGTCTGCACATTACAACCAAAAAATAGCCATTTCTGCAACTGGAAATTATCCTTGGAGCGCCAACGGAATGTGTGCACAACCAGGAGTGTATTCTGCTTTTTCTGATACAGACAAAAGAAAAAAATGTATGCTGCAAGGCGATCAGATCAACTTAGCAACTGGTTCTGTAATTATGATGGATAATGGAGAGCCGTTGACTTATACAGAAAATCTAACAAGTTTGACAGATGCCAAAGAAAATGAAGGTGTTCGTCTAGCAAAATATGAAATGAAAGCTGGAGAACAATGGGAGCGTGATCATGATTTTGTTTTAATTCGATATGCTGAAATTCTAATGATGCAGGCAGAATGTTACGTGCGTTTAGGTTCGCCAGATTTGGCTAGACCATTTTTACAGCAAGTAGTTACGCGTGCTGGAGAAGAAATGCCAACCACAATTGATCTTGCATTTATCGATCAAGAATTATTGAAAGAGTTCACATTCGAAGGAAGAAGAAGAACAGACAACATTCGTTTTGGAACCTTCTTTTTACCATGGTGGGAAAAAGGACCAACTGAAAAATACAGAGCGATTTTTCCAATTCCAAGTTCAGTGTTAACAACAAATAAAAACCTAAAACAAAATCCTGGGTATTAGGTTTCTGAATGTCAGTCTTCCATGTTGGTTAGTCGTGGAAGGCTGACATGTTTTTAAATTTTTTAGCACAGATTCTAAAGGATGTTGACTGAATTTATAAAATAAAAGAAAGATTTTCTTTCACGCAGATTCTGCAGATAAAAGCAGATTTAATTCTAAAAGGTTAAAAAAATCTGTGTGGATCTGCTTAAATCTTTTTAAATCTGCGTGAAACAAAATTAGCCAAGAATAAAATCCTTTTAATCTTTATAATCTGTGGCAAAAAAACAAAACATAAAGTACATCAATATGAAAAGATATATCACATCATTGGTTTTGGGTTTAGTGAATATTGTGATGGTTGCTGGTTGCAGCAGCGATGACAAAGGTTCGGACAAACCTGTAGAACCAGAAAAAACAGAACCTGTTGCGATAGAGAAAACCAACAGCACCAAAATTTACATGCATTATATGCCGTGGTTTGAAACCAACGAAAGCAGTGCCGATAAAAAATGGGGATATCATTGGACAATGGCAAATAAAAATCCGAACAATGTAAATGCAAGCGGAAGGAGAGAAATAGCATCGTATTATTATCCGCTGATTGGACCGTATCATTCAGGCGATAAAAATGTGATTGAAAATCATTTGTTAATGATGAAATATTCAGGAATCGATGGAATTTTAATCGATTGGTACGGCACTTACGATGTCAACGATTATAGAATGGTCAAAGAAAATACAGAACAGTTAATAGCGATGTTAGGCAAAGTTGGTTTAGAATACGCCATTGTATACGAAGACCGATTTTTGACCAATGTTGTCAATGCAGGAAAAGCCATTTCGGTAACTAGCGCTGCAAAAACAGATTTGACTTATGTGCAAAATAATTATTTTACAGATGCTAATTATATCAAAATTAATGGCAAGCCACTTTTGATGAATTTTGGACCAATCGTTTTGCAGACGCCAGCAGAATGGTCCAATGTATTCAATGTTTTAACAGCAAAACCGACTTTCTTAACCCTTTGGGATCATTCTGTAAAAGCAGGTGACAATGCTTCTGGCGAATATGCGTGGGTGTATAAAGACAATAGTTTTCTAACTAATTTTTATACGAATACAAAACCAAAATTAGCTGTTGCAATGGGAAGCGCTTATCCTGGTTTTAAAGATTTTTATGCAGAAGGTGGAGGCGGAGCAGCAATCGGCTGGACAATTGATCATAAAAACGGAGCAACATTAGATGAAACATTAACTCTCGCTAAAAATGCCAATGTAAATTACCTGCAATTGATTACGTGGAATGATTTCGGAGAAGGAACCATGATTGAGCCAACAGTCGAATTTGGTTATTCTTTCGTTGAAAAAATTAAAATTTTCGCTGGAGTAAAAAATACCGAAAGTATATTTTCAGAAATCAGCAAATTGTATGATTTACGCGTACAGAAAAAAGGAAATGCAGAAGCCCAGAAAAAACTCGATCAGGCGTTTAATTATTTTGTTTCGATGCAGCCTGCAAAAGCAAAACAAATACTGAGCGAAATTAAATAGAGCTGTAATTAATACAATTTAAATAATGAAAAACAGAAAATATAGATACTGTATAATTGCGCTTGCTTCAATCGTGATGCTGGCGTGCAGTACTAAAAAAACGTATAAAATCAGTTCTCCAGAAAAAATCTCTGAATTAACTTTTGAATTAACGCCAACTGGACAGCCGCAATATAGTTTTTCTTCTAACGGAAAATCGGTTATTGAGCCTTCGTTAATGGGATTTGAATTTCAAGGATTAGCCAAAATGACCGATGGTTTTGAAGTGGTTTCAACCGAAGAAAAAGCAGCCGATGAAACTTGGGAACAGCCTTGGGGCGAATTTAAAAAAGTAAGAGATCATCACAACCAATTGATTGTTCATCTAAAAGAAGCAAAAGGCGAAGAGCGTTTAGTCGATATTATTTTTAGAGTTTTTGATGATGGTTTAGGATTTCGATATGAATTTCCAAAACAGCCACATTTAGGAAAAGTCAAAATCTCTAATGAAATAACGCAATTTACCTTTAAAGATAACAATGAAGTTTGGTGGATTCCAGTTCACAGAGAAAACAGTTATTACGAAAGTGAATACCGTAAAACGTTAATGAGTAAAACTGATACGATTAATACGCCGGCAACTTTTGAAACTAAAGACAAATTGTATGTAGCAATTCACGAAGCAAACTTGACTGATTTTGCTTCAATGACTTTATTAAAAACGAATGATAAGCAATATAAAAGCGATTTAGTGCCTTGGGCAGATGGAGTAAAAGTCTATGCAGAAACGCCATTCAAAACGCCTTGGAGAACAATCGTAGTAGGTAAAAACCCTGGAGAAGTAGCAACTTCAACTATTATGCTGAATCTAAATGAACCTTCAAAAATTGAAGATTTATCTTGGATTACGCCATCTAAATACATCGGAATTTGGTGGGGAATGCACTTAGAAAAATACACTTGGGGACAAGGACCAAAACACGGTGCAACAACCAAGAATACAAAAGAATACATTGATTTTGCTGCAAAAAATGGTTTTGACGGCGTTTTAGTGGAAGGCTGGAATGAAGGTTGGGACGGCGATTGGACTGCCGACGGTTCTGCATTTAGTTTTGTAAAAGCCTACCCAGATTTTAATTTGGAAGAAATTACCAAATATGCTGCTATCAAAAATGTTCGTTTAATAGGACATCACGAAACAGCTGGAGCAACTAAAAATTACGAAAACCAGTTGGAAGACGCATTCAAATTGTATCAAAAAATGGGCGTGAATTCAGTTAAAACGGGTTACGTAAACAAATTTTTAGACAAAAAAGAATGGCATGATAGTCAGTACGGAGCGCGTCATTATAGAAAAGTGATCGAAACGGCAGCGAAATATCACATTATGATTGACAATCACGAACCAATGAAAGGAACTGGAATTCAGCGTACTTATCCAAACTTTATGTCGCAAGAAGGCGGACGTGGGCAAGAATACAATGCATGGTCTGTAGATGGAGGAAATACGCCAGAACATTTAACGACTTTACCATTTACAAGAATGCTTTCTGGTCCTTTTGATTATACTCCAGGAAATTTCAACTTTGATTATAAAACACCTTCTGGAGCAAAAGTACAGACGACTTTGGCAAATCAATTGGCGTTATATGTCATTATTTTTAGTCCTTTGCAAATGGCTTCAGATTTACCTGAAAATTACGAAGGAAAACCAGAGTTTCAGTTTGCTAAAGATGTTCCTTGTACTTGGTCTGATACCAAAGTTTTAGATTCGAAAATTGGGGAATATACCACAATTGCTCGTAAAGATTGGGACGAGAAAAATTGGTATTTGGGTTCTATCACCAATAGAAATGCGAGAGATTTAAAAGTAGCACTTTCTTTCTTAGATAAAGACAAACAATACGAAGCAGAAATATATGCAGATGGTGCAGGAGCAAATTACAAAACGAATCCGTATCCTGTTACAATCTCTAAACAAGCAGTAAACAACAAAACCGTGTTAAACATCAAATTGGCAGCTGGTGGTGGAACAGCTATAAAATTCACACCAATCGAGAAATAAATTAGTTTAGTTTTATTTTGAGTTAAGTAAGTTTAAGTTTGGAAGTGAACCCGATAGCTGAGGAGTTATCGGGTTTATTATTTTAGATTTTTTAGATTGAGAGTTGTTTTTAACGCAAAGAGCGCTAAGGTATTTTTATATGCGAGGTTTTATAAAAACGATAAGTTCGCAAAGCTTTATTTACACAAAGCTTTGCGAACTTATCGTTTTGTATTCGTAATCTATTAAAAATCTTAGCGCTCTTTGCGTTAAAAAAATAAAAATTCCAATTTTAAAACCTCAGTACCTTTGCCTCTCAGAACCTTAGAACCTTAAAAACTAATGTTTATAAAGCTTCACATGATTTCCAAAACTATAAGTTGCCGTAATGCTTGGGCCATTATAGCCCCATTTTAAATAGCCATTTAAACGTTCTCTTTCGGCATCTACTCTAAAGTTTAATCCGTTATAACCAGCGGTCAAGCTGAAGTTTTGATACACATTAAATAAAACAGATAAATTATAACTCAAAATTCGGCCATCTATATTATCAATTTTCAGTGCAAGATAATTTGCATTTACAAATAATCCCCATCTTTTCGCTAAAACAAATTCACCCCAAATACCAATATCTGGCAGTGGAGCCGTAAAAGCAAAATTATCTTTATATTCTGCACTCGCCTGATCAGCTTCTAGACGAAGACCAACATCTGCAAAAAGAACATGCGCACCAATTAACAATCCAGCTTCGTATTTTGGTTTTGATAAAAAGGCATATCCATAATAAATTCGAGCAATTTGAACATTAAAAAAAGCGCTGACTCTTGCGTTTACGTCATACGTATGATCTCCAAAATTAATTTCACGTTGTAAAGTCTTTTCTGAAGTTCTATCTAAAACAAAATATTCCAAACCTAATCTGGACCTTCTCGAAATCCGCCAATCAAAAGTTCCCATAAAAGAAGAACTTGATTTAGAAAAACCTAAATCGTCTTCAAGATCTATTTCGGTTCCTGCATTTCCGTTGTTTGTACCTACTTGCACTTGGGTATTATTTACAGGAAAGAATGCACCTGCGGTTACTTTAAACCTTCGCGCGTGCCAAGGAAGATCGTCGGCATAACTGTCCTGAAAATCTTTACCTTCCGTATTGAAAGTCGTTAAACTTTCTCCCGAATTATTTTCTGCAACATTTTGAGCTTTCAGCGGAATCCAAAAGAGCATCATTACCAAAAAAACAAATAATTTTTTCATCAGATTTAGTTTTTAGATTTTGATTAGGTAATATTTAACAATAAAGTTAGTAAATATTATCGTTCATTTTTTGTTTTGATATGTAATTATTTAATTGAAATATCTGGTTATCAGTAAAATAAGGAATCATGTAAAAATTAGTTGACATGTCATCCTTTTTTGTAAATTTGCCTTATGGAAAAATTAAATCAAGATCAAGAAAGTGCTTTAAACTTTTGGAAAGAAGAAATAGCGGATAGTTTCTTTTTTCAAATTCATCGTATGAAAAGGGCAATTTTTAGAAAAACCAATGCGTTAATGATAGAATCAGGAATTACATTGCAGTTGGAGCAATTGCCATTGTTAATGATTTTACGTCATAAGGGACTTTCACAGAGAGAATTGTCAGATAAAACCATGCGTGATAAATCTTCCATTTTAAGAAGTATTTCTGCGTTAGAAAAGAAGAATTTAGTTGCTGTTGTCAAAGATAAAATCGATAAGCGAAAAAACATTGTAAGTCTTACCGAAGAAGGTTTCATAATGGCGAAAGAAATACGTTCTCTTATGAAAAGAGCAGAAGATGAGGTTATGTCTGTTTTTTCTCCAAAAGAAAGAATTGAAGCGCTTAATGTTGTGAAATCGTATGCAGACAAGTTAGAAACACTTTAATTTTTTTTAAACTTTAAAAGTTGATATATCAACTTATTTTTAATTTTTATTTCGAATAAATGAAAAAAAATGAATTATTAGAAGGACCAATTCTTTCTTCATTATTAAAACTGGCTGTTCCGATTATGATTGCCAATTTATTGCAAGCCGCTTATCAGTTAGTTGACGCTTTTTGGGTAGGCCGATTGGGTGGAGATGCTGTTGCAGCCGTTTCCATAAGTACGCCTGTGATATTTCTAACTATTGCATTAGGAACGGGACTTGCTATTGCCGGTTCTATTTTGATTGCACAATATTTTGGCGCAGGAAATCAGCAAATGGTCAATCATGTGGCAGCACAGACATTGTCTATGGTCATTACAGTTTCTGTTGTTTTATCGATTATTGGATATTTGTTTAGTCCGTATTTTTTGTATCTCCTAAAAGTTACACAGCAAGTTTATGTTGACGCTTTAGGATTTATGCGTGTAGCGTTTATAGGACTAGTTTTTAGTTTTGGGTTTATGATTTTTCAATCGATTATGCGTGGAGTCGGACGTGTGACTTTGCCTGTATATATTGTGTTAGGAACTGTTATTTTGAATTTTGCACTCGATCCGTTGTTTATTTACGGATGGCATTTTATTCCTGCAATGGGGGTAAAAGGCGCAGCTTTGGCCACTTTATTTACGCAGCTTTTGGCAATTATAATTGGTTTTGTGATTTTGTTTAGAGGAAAACACGGCATTCATCTTCGCATTTCCGATTTTAAACCCGATTATCAACACATAAAAAAAGCTTTTGAAATCGGATTTCCTTCATCAATAGAACAATCTATGCGTGCGTTGGGAATGATGGCGATTACTTTTTTGATTGTACGTTTCGGAACCTTAACTGTTGCTTCTTACGGTGCAGGATCTAATTTGATTCAGCTGATTCTGATTCCAGCTTTGGGTTTATCGATGGCAATTGCAACTTTGGTCGGACAAAATATTGGCGCTGGAAATATTTATCGTGCGACGCAAATTGCAAAATTAGGCGCATATTTAGGTTTCGTATTGTTAACTGGACTTGGTATTATAGCTTTTATTTTCGCTCCGTATTTAATTGCTTTTTTCGTTCCAAATGATCAAGAAGTTATTAAAGGCGGAACAGAATTTCTAAGAATCACTTGCCTTTCTTGGGGATTTTTAGGTTTACAGCTTTGTTTAATGGGCGTTTTCCGTGCGGTTGGAAATACAAAGCTGCCAATGATTTTAACTTTGGTTTCGCAATGGGTAATTCAGTTTCCGCTGGCTTTTATCTTATCACATAATACTTCTTTAGGTAAGAGTGGTATTTGGTGGGCTTTTCCGATTTCTTCGGTTCTTACGGCTTTAATTACTTTGGCCTTATACGTAAAAGGCGATTGGAAAAAAGAAAGATTAACGGGTAAAACCAATAAGTTAATTGATAAAGTAGAAAAGGAAATTGCGAAAGAAGGGTTTGAGGTTAAGTAAGAGTCAAAGGGACAAAGGGACAAAGAGACAAAGGATTTTAGACGCACATTTGTGCGTCTTTTTTGTTTTAATAAAAAAAACTCTGAACCTTTGAGCCTTTGAACCTAAAAAAAAACTTAGTATCTTAGAACCTTAGAACTTCAGAACCTTTCTCTCCATGACCCAAAACCTAAAACGTTATTTCATAAAATCTGTTATTGTATTAGCCTTAATCCATTTTGTTTATTTTTTGTATGGTTATTTTACTTTCAAAGGCTTAGGAAAAATAAATATTTATACCGAATTCTATAGATTCAAATTTTATGATGACGTTTCGATTTCGCATTTCTTTGTAAGCGGGTTATTCTTGTTGTTTTTTTTGATTTTTTTGGTAAAAAATCATTCTAGAGAAAGTTATAAAGGCGGTAATTTGTTCAAAATTTCGGTTTGTTTGTTAGTAATCTCATTTTTAACTTTTTCATTTTTCATAAGTTACAGCTTCGGAATGAATGCAAAACTGAAAACAGAATTGTCTGAGAATGATTTCAATAAAGATAAAAAACTGTTGAATGTATTAAACCCGTTTTTATATGGATATACATCTTATAGTTCCGAGAAATTGTTTAATTATGAAAATATATTATATCCAAAGCCTTATCCTGTAATTAAGCAAGAAGATACCATTTCAGCTGGCGAATATCCTATAACGGAGACCAGCTATTACAGTATAGACACTATAAAAGCTTTAACGAGTTCTTTTGATAAAACAACTAATAAAGCGGACAGTATTCTGGATATTTTAGGTTTTGATAAACAAGAATTGTACAAACGAATTATTTCGAAAAGAGAAATTAATGATAGTACAGAAATTATTTTCAAAAGCGTTCCCGTGCATCCAGAACATGATGAAGATATTTGTATTTTCTTAGAAAACAATTCGCTGTTTAGCGCTGTAAAAGGAGATTCTATTGGCAAACAGAAACGTCAAGCGGCAATTGAACGCTATAATTTGCTCTATAAATCTAAAAAAGATTCTTTAACATACGAGTTTCGTAGACTGGATACAATTCTAAAAAAATATAATATAGAAACCAGTCTGGTTCCAAAGCAGTTAACGCAAGATGTGTATCATTATAGAGATAAAAATGATGAACCGTTAAATGGAATTAGAAATAATTTTGATAGAAAGGCGCTAACAGAAAAATTTACCACTTTGGATAAATTGTTTTATGAGCCAAATTATCTGCATCCGAATATCATCGAAATCTATTTTATTGTAATTACCGTAGTATGGATTTTATTGTTTCTGTTTTATCTGATTTTCAATAAAAAGAAAGTTTAATAACAATTTCAAAAATCAATATCAATATCAATATCAATTTCAAAAAACAAAATAATGTCGAATTCAATGTTAATGGTAAAAAACGAATTCAATATCAAAATGAATTTAAATTTTCAATTGATTATTGATGCTTTTATTGATATTGCTATTGATTTTTGAAATTGATATTGAATTTTGCTATTGAAATTGGATTTTTTTTTAAACTCGGTGATAATCCGCTTTCCAGTGTACGATTGCTTTTTTGATGGCGTCGCCAGTTAAATTGTTTTTTAAAACATCTTCTACAAGCTGAATCAATTCGTTATCAGGTGCGAAACGCAATGCAAATATTTGATCGTCAGTAAGCTTGTATTCAAATTCTTCGAAGCGCTTTCCTGTTAGCGTAAAATAACGGTAGCGCATCTCCAGGCGTACAATTCTGTTCTGCAAAGTAAGTGCGTAATGCTGACGTAGCATAAATGCCAATACAAATAAAAATATAAAACCCACGCTTATAAATGCCCAAATGAGATGATCTTCTGTTGTAACAGCAAAATATATACTCCCAATTAGAAACAAGATTAATACAGGATAATAAATGAAGTGATGTGGTTTATAAAACCGAATATGATTATAATAGGTCTGAATTTTCATGCTCTTTGATTTAAATGGTAGCCTATAAAAACAAAGCTACTCTATATTTCTATAGAGTAGCTTTTTCCCAAAAATAAACTAACATAACCAATGTTCTCTTTATAGACTAAACTTTTTACAGTTTGCTTTGTAAATTTTAATAAGAAGAAAGCCTTTCCATTTCATTTGTCAAATCTTCAATATGGCTTATTTTTCTTTTTGTAAAATTACTTTAAGAGTAGTTGAAATTTGTTATACTTTAAAAGGAAAAAGTTACATGATTCCAATATTTGCATTTTAATTTTGTAAAATGATTGTATTTATAAATGCTTTTCAATAACCTTCCATTGCTCTAATTTACTTTGAAAAGTCATGCTAGCATTGGCGGGACTAGTAGAAGGCAAGGTAAAAGTTTGATAATCTTTATTTAGATGAACATATTTTTTAAAAAAGGAAGCTGCTTTCTGTCCGTTAAAAAAAATAGTGCTTATTTGAGGATGCAGTTGTAAAAATTTTTCAAAATCGTTTGCTATTTCATTTTTTATGGCGCTATCCAAGCTTCCGATACGATCGCAAAATTGTAAGACATCCCACAATGCGATCTTGTTTTTAATTAACAGGTTTTTTCTTTCTTCGTAATTTCCAGAGAATTCTTCTTTTAAAATTTGAAACATAAACTTCCAAAAATTATTCTGGTTATGACCATAATATTGATTCAATTCCAAAGATTTTGTTCCAGGCATTGTACCTAAAATTAATATCTTAGAATCCGGCGAGCTGATAGGAGCAAAAGAGAAGCTTTTCATATTATAATAATGATTTTCAATTTATGTTAAAATAAGCATTTATAAGGAATTATAAAACAAAACGGAAAAATTATATAACAACTTTGGTCTGTCTTTAAACGAACTTTGACTTTCAGATTTTTACAACTAATCTGTTGTGTGAATTAATAGAATTTAAATACGGCGATCATGAAAATAGTTACTTTAAATACAGAGAAAACTCAAAATATTTTTGATGAACTTCATACTAATTTTGGAGGGCAAGTGACTTTTGACTTAGATGAATATACATTGGAAGTTGAAAATAGTTTTGCTGAAGGTTCAATCATCGGGGCTTCTTTTAATGATGCTATTTCGTATGTTCAATTTGATATGACATTTTCTACAGATGTAAGATTGGATATTTTGAATGTGAAGTCCTCACCAATTTATTTTGCATATTGTTCTAAAGGAAATTTTTCGCATAGTTTTGGATTGAATGGAGAAGAGCGAAAATTAAAAACTTTTCAGACTGCGATTGTAACGTCTAAGGTAAACCAAGATAATATTCTTTTTTTTGAAAAAGGAAAAAAAACAAAATTAACGCTGATAATTGTGGGAACACAAACTGATGCTAAAGCGCAGCTTCATTCTTTAAATCAAAAAGTTAGAGATACATTTTTTGAAAATAATCTGGTTCAAGACTTCTTTTACATCGGGTCTTATAATTTACAGATTGCTGAGAAAATTGAGCAGCTTAATTCGATTACGCAAACTGGAATTGTTCGAAATCTTTTGAAAGAAGGAATTATGAGAATTATTCTGGCAATGGAAATTCAACAGCATTCTGACGATTTGCACGCTTTTGCAAATGAATCAAATGGATTGACTTTGAGAGAAATGGAAAGCATAAAAGACCTTTCAGAATTTATAAAATCAACTCCAGAAGAAGCTTTCTCTATTAAATCTTTGAGTAAAAAATCAGGTTTATCTCCAAATAAACTTCAAGAAGGCTTTAAAATGATTCATAACCGTACAGTAAACGATTATATTACTCATATGCGAGTTTTAAAAGCAGAAGTTTTAATTAGAACTTCGGATCTAAATATTTCAGAAATAGTGTATTGCATTGGTTTTACTAGTAGAAGTTATTTCTCTAAAATATTCAAACAAAAATACAATTGCAGTCCAAAAGAGTATAAATTTAATTTGAATTCTTTGGCGATTACAGCCTAATAAAGTTGCTGAGGTTCTAAGATTCTAAGCCTCTTTCAATTTGAATAAATAATGTCGCTAGCTTTTAAGCAAGATATATATATAAAGAAGCCAAAGTTCTAAGATTTAAGATAGAGAAAAATCTTAGTATCTTAGAACATTAGCTTCTTAGCATCAAAAAAAAACTTTTACCCAAAAGTTTTTTTTTATACATTTGCATAACTGGTTATATAATTAATTATTGTTATGGAATTTTTTAATAAAGTTGGTAAAGTGGCTTTAGGAAGTCGCTTACGTTTAATGACCGCATCTTTTACAGACGATGCTGCTAAAATTTACGAATTATATGGAGTAGATTTTAATCCTAAATGGTTTCCTGTATTTTATACGATTGCAGAAGATAGAGAAATTACGATTACAGAAATCGCAAATGAAATAGGCCATTCGCAACCTTCAGTAAGTAAAATTATACAGGAAATGATTGGAGCGGGAATACTAGAAGAAGGTATAAAAACGGAAGACAAACGTAAGAATAATGTTGTTTTAACAAAGAAAGGAATTCAGATTTCACAGCAAATCAAGCAGCAATTATTAGATATTGATATTGCTGTTGAAGGATTAATTTCTGAGGCAAAACACAATCTATGGGCTGCGGTTGAAGAATGGGAATTTTTATTGCAACAGAAATCACTTTTTAAGAGAGTGAGCGATCAGAAGAAACTTCGCGAAAGCAAAAATGTTGAAATTGTTGAATATGATTCTAAACACAAAGAAGCATTTAAATCCTTAAATGTAGAATGGATTTCGACTTATTTTGAAATGGAGGAATCTGATTATAAAGCATTAGATAATCCAGAAGAATATATTATTAATAAAGGGGGTAAAATTTTAGTGGCACTGTATGAAAATGAACCCGTTGGCGTTTGCGCTCTTATCAAAACAAATGTCGCTGATTATGATTTTGAAATGGCTAAAATGGCCGTTTCGCCAAAAGCTCAAGGCAAAAGTATTGGCTGGTTATTAGGAAATGCAATTGTAGAAAAAGCAAGAGAATTGGGAGCAGATAAAATCTATTTAGAAAGCAATACCATCTTAAAACCTGCAATCAATTTATATTATAAGTTAGGTTTCGAAAAAGTCTTCGGATTGGATACGCCCTATAAACGTTGCAATATCCAAATGGAGTTGGTTCTCTAAGTAACAAAGGTTCAAAGGTCCAAAGTAACAAAGATTTAAAAACTTTGCACCTTTGGACCTTTGTGCCTAAAATCATCTTCCAAATCTATAATACTCCAAATCCGTATTCTTTTTATTATTAAGAGAATCTAAGACAGAATTCATTCCCATAACGCTAAAGGTAATTCCGTTTCCTCCAAAGCCTAAAAAATAATGCTCATTTCTTCTTGAATTTGGTTTACCAAAGTAAGGAAGTCCATCTTTGGTTTCACCAAAAGTTCCTGCCCAAGAATAATCAATTTTGAAATCTAAATCGGGGAATCTTTTGAAGAATTGTCTCAGAAGATATTTTTCTTTTTTTGGAAGGAGTTTATCGCGTTTATTAGCGTCTTTAAAATCTTCATCACCTCCACCCATAATGATTCGATTATCATCTGTGGTTCTAATGTAATGATAAGGTGCCGCAGTATCCCAAAATATTGCATGCTTAAAATGTTCTGGTAAATCAGGCTGACTTTCAGAAGCAATAACAAAAGTACTTTTTAAATCGACCACTTTTTCCTGCAACGTTTCGGTACTTTCATAACCTGTACAATGTATAATGTGGTCTGCTTTTATGTTGTATTCGTTTTCGGTCGTAGCAACGATTCTGCCTTTTTGGTGCTGAATTTTGGTAATATTAGTTCGGTCTAAAATCTGCATTCCTTTTTCATGGCAATAAAATAACAAATCGCTTGCTAGTTTAAAAGGGTCCATAACCGCGGCAGTTTTAGATTCTATACCTGCAATAGCATTTAAACCCATTTTTTGCAATTCAGATCTGCTTAGCCAGCTTACTTCGAAACCGTGTTGTTTTCTCGATTTGAATTCATTTTTTAAAAATGGGACATCTTTTTTTAAAGTAGTAAAATAGATGCTTTTTTTGAACTCAAAACCACAGTCACAACCAACGGCATCAATAATGTTTCTAAGATCGAAAATTGCTTTTTTGCCATTTTGATAACTTTCAATAGCACATTTTGTACCTCTAAGTTTAATTAGCTGATGTAGCGGAACATCAATTTCGTATTGCAATAAAGCTGTGCTTCCGGAGGTGCTTCCGCCGCAAACATCTCTTCGGTCTACGAGAACTATCTTTTTGCCTTCATTTACTAATTTGTAAGCCATTAAGGCTCCAGTGATACCTCCACCAATAATTAATACATCGGTTGTAATATCAGAAGCTATAGAAGGATAACTGTGTTTCATGGCGTTTTTTAACGGCCAATACGTTTCGGTAGAGCTCAATTTCATTTTTGGTTATTTAAAGTTAAGTTTTGGTTTTTGATTTGGTGTTACTCTTATGTTTTCTATCGTGAAGTTCTTGCGCTTCTGCAATAGAATGAGATGTTTTGATGCTTTTTTCTTTCTTAGCCAATTCACTCAATCGGCGATAGTATTTCTGAATGATTTTCATTTCTTCTTCAGTCATATCTTCAATATCAACCAGACTATTGCTAGACAATTCATTAGAAGCTACTAGTTCGTTTAGTTTTAGCTGAATCGCAAGCGAATCTTTATTTTGAGCTTTTTGAATGAGAAACACCATCAAAAAAGTGATAATGGTTGTTCCTGTATTAATGACCAATTGCCAGGTTTCTGAATAATCGAAAATAGGTCCCGAAATTGCCCAAGTTAAGACAAGTAAAAAAGCACCGATAAAAGCGTTAGTGCTTCCAGCCGCTTTGGTAACTTTGGAAGCAAATCTTTCAAAAAATCCATTTTTATTTTGTGGCTTTTTTTTCATCACTATTTTGTTTTGGATTTACTGACTTTTTCTTTTTTAACTACCTTATTTCTTTTTTCATCATAAACTGCAGGATCAATCTCTTGACCAGTTTTGCTGAAAATTTTAATTTTTGGAGCTTCATGCGTACCCGTAACCACGATAGGGAAACCGATAATTCCGAATAGGGGTAAACCTAAACGCATTCTAAGATCTAGAAGTCCATCAAAGCTTGTAGTTCCTTTAATTGTGGGTCTAAAACCAGCCACTTTAAAGGTAAATGGCTCAACATTTATAAGGTTTTTGTCAATTGTCGATTTGATTTCAATTCCTTTCATATCTGGATTGTTCAAACCGTTTTGTCCTGTTTTAGAACTAATTCCATCAAAAAATTTCAGCCCTTTAATTTGTACATCACGCAGATTTACAGTTCCGCCACCGTTAAGAGAGGCGTAAATTGGTCCCATATTTCCATTTAAGTCGCCTTTAATTTTATAATCGACAGAAATAATTCCATGTGCTTTTTCAGCTGCAGAAACCATATCATGAAACATCGGAATCTCTTTGTAAGCTCTTTGTACATCAAAATCCTTAGCAGTGAAATGAGCATCAAAATGTGCAGCTGTAGGAGATTCATCTTTATAAAAAGCATTAATTCCGACAATGCAATCAATGATGTTAAAGGTAATGTTTTCTAAGTAAAATCCTTCTTTTTTAACACCTGTTTTTCCTGATAATTTATTTAAAATCAGTCCGTTGTATTCTATTTTGTCTGCATTTGCATTTAAGGATACATTTAAGTTTTTAGGAATCATAACAACGCCACTCATTTTTGGATGATCTTCTTTGGCATATTCTATCTCAATTTTTTGATCTTTATTTTCGCCTTTTTCAAGCGCCATAAATTCATCAACATTAATAAGTTTCGATTTTAAGTTGAAATTTCCGCTCAAAGTTCCATTTGATTCTAAGAAATAATTGATTGTATTCAACAAATAACCGTTAATGTCAAAATCAGATTTTCCATAAGAAGCATTGAATTTTTCAAACCACATTTTTTCGTTTTGAAAACGGAAATTTCCTTGTTTGATGAAAAAAGATTTAGGAAACAATTCAGAAGTGGCTTTTATATTTTTTAATAGCAAAGTTCCTTTGTTGTCCAATTTGTCATATTGCCCAGTTGTGGCATAACTTTGTTTACCTTTTAATGAAAGATCTGCCTTTGCATAACCCGTTAAATCAAGACCTTTTTGAGAGAAAACCTGATAAATTCTTCCCACATTCAATTCGCCTTTAATTTTGGCATTATAAGCCAAATCATTAAAATCAGATAATGCTGCGTTTACATAAACTGGATTTCCTTCAAAAACAAAAGAGGCAGGTGCTACAGCTACAATCAAATCTTGAAAAGTACCCGCTTTATTAAGCATATTGGCTACAAAAGTAATATCGGTTATTGGATTTGGATAGTATTTCGTTTTTATCCATCCATTTCTTAATGAAATGCCTCCGATAGTTTTCGGAAATAATTTTTTGGAAGTACTGAAAAGACCTTTTGCTTGAATATCAGTTTTCAAGATTCCCTTTACATCAAAATCACTTAGACCCAAAGCTGCATCTACAACAGCAAGATCCAAAGCGCCTTTTATACTGGCGTCAATAGTCATTTCGCTCAAACCTTTACTTCGTAAATAGGCATTGAAATAATCTTTTTCTCCCACTTTAAATTTTAAAGCTCTAAGATTTACCAACAATTTTTCGGTATCTAAAGAAGGAAGAATTGCATTCAAATCCATTTGAAAATCTTTTAAAGGAACTGGCGCATCTTTATGATTTACAGAACCTTCATTGATTTTTAGGTTGAAAGCCAAGTTTGGTTTTTGTTTTTTGGCTACATTATAATCGCCTTTAAAGGTCAATAATAAATCGCTTCTTCCAGAAATTTCTGTTTTTTCAAGCCAAGTCAAATATTCTGGCGGCATTACAGATAATAAATCTTTTACCGTTGTATTCTCTGATAAGGCTTTAATATCAATTTTATATCCATCTCGTAAAATGGTAAATAAACCAGTAAATTTTAAAGGCAGTTTATTGATACGCAATTCATTTTTTTGCAGAATAAAAGAAAGCGAATTGGTGTTGATTCTGGTAATTAATTCGGCACGAACTTCTTTCTTGCGAACATAACCTGTTCTATCATAAAAGAAATCAAGATTATCAATTTTAGCATCTGTAGCAAGATCAAAAATATCTTCGCTTAGATTTCCTTTTCCAACATAATTAAACCCTTTTGCATCAACCAAAATTTTTGCCGAACGATCGTTGTATTTTACATGACAATTTTCTAAATCGATTCTTTCTAATCGAATGGCAGTTCCTTCTTCTGGCGCATCTTTTTCTTCTTTTCTCTTTTCTGGCGCCACATAAATATTGTAGTTGGCTTGACCTTTTTCATTTACCATTACATTTATTAAAGCATCAGAAACATAAAGTTTGTTGATTTTTACTTCATTATCAAACAGTAATCTTTTAATATCAATTCCAAAAGCAACCTGATCTGCTTTTAATAAAGTATCATTGCTAAACGGTTTAGAGCCAGTTAAGGACAATTCATCTAGAGAAACAGTCAGAGAGGGGAAATGTGTAAAAAAGGAAAGCTTAGATTTCGTAAAATCAAGTTTAGTATCCAGACGTTCATTTGCAATTTTCTTTACTTCCGAAGCAATTTTTCCAGGAAATAGCAAAGGAATGATAAATAACAAAAACAAAATCACCGCAATTGTTATTCCAGTGATTTTTAAAAATTTTAAGGCGGTATGTTTAAATGAAGTAGGCATATATATCAATTTTTCTTATTAAAAATTGCATCGTAAAAAGTAAGACGTAAAAGAGTTATGAGGGATGAATTAAAAGTTATAAGTTATAATTGCTAGTTATAATTGATAATCGATTTTAATCTAAAAATCAAAAGTCTGGTATATTACTTCTTTCATCTCAAACGTCTCGCGCATAAACTATTTTTTTGCAGCTTCAGCTTTTTTAGCTTCTTCCTCTTTTTGTTTTTCCTCTTTTTCTTTTTGTTCTTTTTCTTTCTGTTCTTTCAGCTCTTTATCTTTTTTTTCTTTTTCTTTTGCAGCTTTCTCTTTAGCTTCTTCTTGTTTCTCTTTTCTTTCCTCTATTTTCTTTTCTTTTTCTTTCTCTTTTTTCTTGTAATAACCTCTCAAAAGAAAGTTGCTTTTCGCGGCTTCCATATTATCGCTAAAACCTTTTGTTCCAGACTCTAGATTAGAAAGAGTGTTTGAGACACTGTTGGCCATTTTATCGTCTTTAACCAATCTTGCCAAAGCTCCGTTTCCGTTATTCATGCTATGACTAAAAATCGCTATTTCGTCTGAAATCACGCCGATATTATCCACGCTTTTTTTAACGCTTTTCATAATGTCATGCATTTCAATTCCGTCAACAGAAGCTATTGTTCCATTGTCTTCAATCATTTTCTGAGATTTAGCGCCTGGAGAAATAGTTAAAACTTTATCTCCCATTAAACCATCAGAACCAATGCTGGCAGTAGCATCCGTTTTAATAAATTTTCTAACATCTTCTTTCATTACCAAAACCACAATTACGGTGGAGTCATTTTTTAATTGAATTTGTTCTACAGTTCCGACATTAATACCAGAAAAACGAACGTTGTTTCCAACTTCTAAACCACTCACTGTTTTAAATTGAGAAGTGATATGAAAGGTAGAACCGAAAAGGTTTTTTTGTTTTCCAATAAAATATACGGCCATTACAAAAAGCAGTAAGCCTATTGTTACAAACATTCCTAATTTCCAAGTATATCCAGATTGCTTTTCCATGATTTCTATTATTTATTTTGCTTTTTTTATTGAAAAAATGAGCGAACCCATTCGTCTTCGTCTTTTTCCAGTTCTTCGTATGTTCCTTCTGCGTGAATAACACCTTCTTTTAAAACTATGATTCTGTCGGCAGTTAATTTTGCACACGCCATATCGTGCGTAATAATTATGGATGCCGTTTTTTGTTTATTTTTTATATCTAAAATCAATTCGCTGATTTCTCTAGATGTTATGGTATCTAAACCTGTTGTAGGTTCATCATACAAAATGATTTCTGGTTTTAAAATCAGTGTTCTTGCTAAGCCGATTCTTTTTCTCATACCTCCCGAAAGTTCAGAGGGCATTTTGTCAACAGCTTCAGCTAGACCAACACTTTCCAACGCTTCCATGACTTCTTTTTCAATTTCATCTGCACTTAAATCGCGCTTGTGTTTGCTTAATGTAAAAGAGAGATTCTCTCTAACCGACATCGAATCGTAAAGTGCGCCACTTTGGAACAAAAAACCGATTCGGACTCTTATGGCATTCAGCTCGTTTTTTGAAATGTTAAGAACGTTTTCTCCAAAAACTTTAATTTCGCCCTGATCAGGTTCAATCAATCCAACAATACATTTTATAGTTACCGATTTTCCTGATCCAGATTTTCCTAAAACCACAAGATTTTCATCTTTATTCAAAATCAGATTTAAACCTTTTAAAATGGTATTATCTTTTCCAAAAGTCTTATGCAGATCTTTAATCTCAATTATTGGAGATTGATCATTATCTTTTGTTTTGGGTTCTTTATGTAATTTTTCTGTCATCATTTTAAAAGAATAAATCGGTTATTTGAACAGCCACCATATCAATAATAAAAATGCTCAATGATGCCGTTACAACAGCAGAATTTGCCGCTTGTCCTACACTTTCTGTCCCATTCGAAGCAGTAAAACCTTTATAACACCCAATCATGCCAATTACAAATCCGAAAAAGAAAGTCTTTATGGTGGCAGGAAATAGGTCTAAAAATTCCAAGGATTGAATAATCTGCGTTAAAAATCGATAGAAATTAACATCGCCGTGAATATTGATTCCCACATAACCGCCAACAATTCCGATAGCATCAGCAAAAAAAACCAGAATAGGAACCATTAGTGTACAGGCTAAAACTCTAGTTACTACCAAATAATTATAAGGATTTATGGCAGAAACTTCCATCGCATCTATCTGTTCGGTTACTTTCATTGAACCAAGCTCAGCTCCAATTCCAGATGAAATTTTTCCTGCACAGATCAGCGCTGTAATTACGGGAGCAATTTCTCGTATCAAGGAAAGCGCTACCATTCCTGGAAGCCAAGATTCTGCGCCAAACTTCACTAGCGTAGGGCGAGATTGAAGTGTAAGAACCAAACCCATAATAAAACCAGTAATGGCTACTAATGGCAATGATTTATATCCGATAATATAGCACTGTTTAAAAAACTCTTTGGTCTCATAAGGCGGAATAAACACCTCCTTAAAAAACTTTTTGGCGAATATTGTAGTTTCTCCAATTTCGGTAAATATATTTTTTAGGTTGAGAATCAAAATGTTATGTTTTTAAGTGAATGGTATAAAATGAAAATCAGAATGCTCTAAAAACACCTCTGATTTCTATATGAAAGTTACTTTTTTTATGAGTAAAAAATCTTACACAACTTTTTTTCAAGTTTATATAATTTTCATAGCAATAAATACAATAAAAAAATGAAACCTACGTTAGGTGATTTTTTTAAACAAAAAATCCCTTTCATTTAGAAAGGGATTTTCAGGGTTTTAAAAGAGAAGTATTTGGTTAGCTTCGCCGTTATATTTTATGAATTAATTGCTATACCAGTGCGAGATTTCATTAAGGGAATAACTTTAGATTGCGCTATCGCTAATTTTTCCATTAATAGTCTTGCGGTTAAAAAGCAAACTGTAGATTCTGCACCTTGATTTAAGTTTACATTGTGTTTTTCTAGTCCGTCGTAACCACCGCCACTTACAGGATTGTACATGATTTGTCCTAAATGATTTTTACCTAAAAACCAGTTAAATGCTGCTTTCATTTTCTTTTTGTAATGCGGAGTTTTAAATTCATTATAAAATGCATTTAAAGTCATGATGGTATACGTTACATCAATTGGCTGTTCGCCAAATTCTTGAGGTTCAGAACCTTTATGGAACCAGCTTCTATTTGAAATTGCTTTGAAATTGCCTTTTACAAATGTTTTAGAAATTAGAAAGTCTAAAGAATCTAAAGCTACTTTTTTGTAAACAGGTTTGTTTGTAATTAAGTAAGCATAAAGCATTGATTCTGGCAGAATTCCGTTTCCGTATGTTAAATAATTTTCAAACCATTGCCAATCTTCTGTTGCGGTATCTTCATAATTTGCTAAAAGTTTAGCATTCAATTTATTGATAATCGCCGCCACATATAAGTTCGGAATAGTTGAATGATATAAGTATAATCCTTTTGTTGCAAATCCAATAGATCGTGGTGATTGAATATTTTCTGCCCATTTTAATGAAGTCAATAAACATTTTGCCGCTTTTTTAGAAATAGCCTCAGGAAGAATATCAGACAATGAAACTACAGTTCCTAATGCCCAAATTGCTCTAGCATTTGAATCTTCTAAATTAACTTCGGCATTTTGTTCTACGTGTTCGCGGTTTTCTTGATCAACATAATTGATGAAGTCTCCTTTTGGCTGCTGACAACGTTGAATGAAATCTAAATAGATTAAGATATAAGCTAAATCTTCTTTGTCTTGTGTTAGTCGGTAATGCATACAGAATGCAACTAACGCTCTAGCATTATCATCTAAAGTGTAACCTGAATCTAAATCTGGAATAGAGATTTTGCTGAATTGAATAATTCCTAAATCTGTTGTCAGTTTTTTGATGTGTTTCAACTGAATTTCAGGATAGCTGAATTTAATTTCTGCTGGATTATCAATCAATTTTTTATAAGTGTTCATTTGTGTAATTCCGGCGTTTTCCCAAGAGGAAGCGCGCATTTTAGTAAACGAACTGATTCCCATTTCATGTCTTAAATTTTCATCTTTAATCAATTTAATGGCTGCTGCAGCAAATTGATCTGGTTCTCCAATATCGCATAAAATTCCAGAATCTTCTGTAAGTACTTCTCTTGTATGCGGAATTTTAGAAGCCACAATCGGACAAGCACAACTCATTGCATAAGCAAAAGTGCCACTCACAGCCTGATTTGGATCTTTAGATGTAAACATGTAAATATCGGTAGCTTTTAAATATTCTAAAAGTTCATCAGTATCTAAATATCGATTTACAAAACGAACATTGTTTTCTAGATTTAATTCGGCAACAATTCCTTCCAATTTTTCTCTATAAAGATCTACACCGTCTTTAATTAAATTAGGATGTGTTTTGCCAATAATTAAATAAAGCGCATTTGGAGCCTCCTCAACAATTTTTGGTAAAGCTTGTAAGCCTGTTTCGATATTTTTTCCTTCGCCCAAAAGACCGAAAGTTGAAAGTACAATTCTGTCTTGAATTCCTAATTTTTCTTTTGCATTTTTTGGTTCTTCATAAATCACAATATGGGTTCCATGAGGTACACAAGTAATTATTTCTTCATTAATATCGTAATCTTTAATTAGTATTTCTTTCGATTTATTAGTCATGACAAAAACCGAATTACTATAACTTAGCAATAATTTTACGAACGTTTTTAATTCGTCATTCGGATTCGGAATAACACTGTGAAATGTATAAGTTACAGGTACTTTTATAACATTTAAAAAATCTAAAAGATAATCTCCATAATTCCCAGAAAACAAACCAAACTCATGCTGAATATGAACTAATTTTACAGCTTCATCGCTATTGATTTCTTCTGCAACTTTAGTATATTCATCTCTATTTTTAGTATTTAAAGTAAAAGCCTGTGTTGGTTCTTCTTTAGGTTCATTAACCAGCTCGCATATCTCACACTGTATAGATTTACCATAAACGTCTGTTATTCCTTTTATAGTATCTTGAGTATAAGTTGCAATGCCACATTGTGTTGGAGGATAAGTAGAAAGAAAAACTATTTTTGATTTATTTGATATTGTTTTCATGAAGATTCAATTTTAATTCGGTTAATAACTCGTTAAGGTTCAGAATGCCATCATATAATTTATGGCGACCCTTTATCTGTAATATTTAATATATTTTTTGAGCTTGTGCTCGTGGTAAATAATTTTATCTAAAATTACTTTGAGATAAAGGCGACGATTAATCCAATCCACTAAAAAATTAACTCAAAAGCTGAAACATGGTAATTCTGTAAGAAAAAAAAAGTATAGTGAAAACAATACGTAGGATATTGTTTTTTAATGGATTGAGTTAATTTAAAAAGGTTTTTGAGTTAAGAATGTTTGTAAGAATAAAGGAACTTTGAGTAACAAACAAAGCAGACTATTAATTAGTCATATTTAGCAACTTAAAAATCTATCATTATGTTACGTTACACTATCATTTTTATAATTCTTGCTATTATAGCAGGAATCTTCGGTTTTGGTGGTATTGCCGCTGGAGCTGCAAGTATTGCAAAAGTTTTATTTTTCATATTCTTAGTGTTATTTATCATATCACTAATTACAGGGAGAAGAAAAGTATAAATTTTTTAAGAGGGACAAAGGTTCAGAGTTATAAAGGTTCAAATTTTTTTAGCCTCTGTAACTCTGAACCTTTGCCTCTTTTGCAACTTATGTCAGTACCACTTTGCGTAATATTTTCGTGTTATAAAGGCAATTGGTAATCCTACGCAGCAAATTACAATTAAAATAGATAGTAATAAGGGAAAGTCTAATTTCTTTTCTGGTAAAACAGGAAATACTATCGGAAGTACTATAAGATTCATTACTACCCATATAAAGAATCCGTAGCTTATTCCTGATAAGAAAGTATTAATTCGAAAGAAAGGGATATAAGGAAAAATCTTAAAGTAAAACCAAGCAAAAATAAAAGCAATTAAGAAATGAAATCCTAAACCTGCAAGAGTCATTTCTGTTCCAGCTGTATAAGCCTCTTTTTTAAATACACCGCTAGCAATAGATTGCAGTATTTTTTCGGCTGTAGTTTTATGAAGAATCACCGAGTAGATTAAGATAGCGGCAGTAATATCTAAAAATCCTGCAACTAGACCAGATGATACAATGGTTCTAACTTTTGATCTCATAAAATAAATTTAAATTAATGCTCGTTTATTAGCTCTTGATATGTTCGTAAATCGATTTTAACTGATGAGTATGTCTTTGTGTATGAATCATCGCGAAATGAATCCACTCATAAATGGTGAAATTTTCAAAATCAGGAATTTGAAATCCAATGCACGTCAGCGTTAAATCGTATGTTTCAGCAGCTTCAAATAAATCGGTTTGTATTTTTTTTATCGAAGCCAGTAAGGAATCTTTATTATACTCATCAGCAGCAGGTTCTATACTTTTAGGAGATTGGTATTTGGTATTAAAATCTAGAAATATGGCATCTAATTTTGAAACATTTTCATCAGGTTCTCGAGTTGTTTTTTCTGTTTTTCCGGCAAATAATTGTGGCAAACCAGAACAGGCCAGAATAATATGCTGAACGGTCTGACCTCCAGTCCAGCTTCCGCTAAAAGGCACAATATTGATTTCTTCATCAGAAAAAGAAGAAAGAACATCGCTTAATTTAGTATAGGTTTCTAATATTGTATTTTGAATAGCGCTTTCCATTTTTATATTTTGAAATTAGTTATTCAACAGCCATGCTTGCCGCTAGGTTTTATAAACCAACAGTACATTTTCTGTTAAAGCAAATTGTATAGAATTAGGGAAAAGATGGTATTTCAAATATACGATAAAAAATAATAAAATACTAGATGTCAGTAATTTGAAATTGTTTTTAAGGAAGTACTTCACATGAATAACCATGGAAATTTAAAACGTCAATAATTTTTGTATTCGAAATTGAGGGTGAATGAATACGAAGAATTTTATCACAATCTTCTAAATCGAAGCTGATCGAACTGTTAGGGAAATGCTCAAGAAGTTTTTCAATGATTATTTTACATTGTGATTCTTCTTGAACATTGGTTTTAAAAACTTCAATCATAAAGTTTTGATATTTAAAGCGCTATATTTTTATAACGCTGTATTTTATGATATGTCATATAAGAAGCGATTAGGATAGCCAAAACAATCAAAGGGAAAAAAGATTGAAAATTGATTCCGTCTACAGCAAAATGGCTTATGGATGCAAAAATAAAATCGAATGCAAATCCTGCATAAGCCCATTCTTTAATACGTCCAGAAACTTGTGGAATAATCAAAGCTAAAACTCCCAAAATTTTAAAGACGACCAAAGCGTTTCCGAAATAATCTGGATAACCAAGATGTCTGATTCCTTCTTTGGCCATTTCCGATTGTGAAAATATAGCAGGCATTACACCTTCAAATAAAAAAATAAAAATTGTAGTGGTCCAAAAAATAATTTTTGCTGTTTTCATTGGGTATTTGTTTAAAAGGTTATTAGTTAATGTATTACAAATCTAATAATGTTTTCCTTTTAATGAAATATACTTTTAAGACTATTTTAGGGGCATTTTGGACAAGTTGGTTGTTGGTTGTTGGTTGTTAGTTGTTGGTTGTTAGTTGTTAGTTGTTGGTTGTTAGTTGTTAGTTGTTAGTTGTTAGTTGTTAGTTGTTAGTTGTTAGTTGTTAGTTGTTAGTTGTTAGTTGTTGGTTGTTAGTTGTTAGTTGTTAGTTGTTAGTGTTGAACTTATCTTACTATTTGGCATCATGACGAAGGAAAGATCACACTAGTAACTCTACAAAGTTTTGTCTTCCTGAGCGAAGTTGAAGGATCACACAGATAATCTACAAAGATTGGTGATTTTGATTGCGGGGCTTCGACTTCGCTCAGCCTGACAAAAAAATCCAATAAAAAAACCTTTGTCCAAAGTTTTAAACTTTGACAAAGGTTTATCGTGATAGTTTTGAATTTTAAAAATTTGGAATTTATGTTAACTGATAATTTGTAATCAAAAATAAATCTTCAAAACCCAATCTCGTATAAATGCCTTTTCCCAAAGCAGAAGCTTGCAATTGTGCATATTCGCAATCAGCATCAATGGCTTCATTGATGGCAAATTTCATGATTTCTTCTGCAAAACCCTTTTTGCGCATTTCAGGAATCACGCCGACACCGTGAATTCCCATTGTTTTTCCGGTTTGAAAAAGTGTAAGCGTTCCAATTGGTTTTTCCTCAAAATGAACTAAATAGAATTTTACATTCTCATAATTATGAACCAATGTTTCTTTACTGATTACATAACTGAAAGACAACGGATAAATATCAGACCAAGTTTTGGCATCTTCTTCATTTAAAACTCTTTTGAAAGTAAGATTGTTTTGAAGCTCAAATTTTTTATTTAATTTCAAAAACATAGCCATCAGCTGAATTCGGATATTAAAACCGTTTTTTTCAAAAATTTCCTTAGAATTACTTCCAAATATATCCCAATACGGAACAACCAAACCTGGATTTTTAGCCATAGTTTCTAATATCTGCGAAAGATTTTCTTCGGTAATATCTTCACGAAACCATAGTCTATTTGGCCATCCTGAATCTTTAATTTGACTGAATTCTAAGAAATCATTTTTGTGATAAGAAAAGAGAGGAGTGGCAACCGTTTTCCAAAGAGTGGTAAGATTGTCAATATTGTCTTTGATGAGGTCTATGTGGTGCATTTTAATAACAAGTTTGAATTATAGAGCAAAGATAATTCTGGTCTTCTAGAAAAACCTTTACATATGTTGATTTACAAATCTTTTTCCAGACTTTTTCTGATTCGGCTTAACTGTGTTGGCGTAATTCCTAAATGCGAAGCAATATGCAATAACGGCACACGATCCGCAATACTTGGATGTTTCTGTAGAAGACCGACATATCTTTCGGTTGCATTTTGCATGACCAAAGCGACTTCTCTTTGTTCTTTATCAATAATCCAGTTTTTCTCTAAATGAGCAATATAAAAATTTTTAAGATCATCATTTTGGTAAATCAGCTCCATATATTTTTTATAGTTGATGTTGATTACAATGGAATCTTCCAAAGCTTCAATAGTGAAATTGGACGGACTTTGGAGCATTAAAGAAACTTTAGAACCCGCAAAATAATTTTCAAGGAAAAGGTTTTTATTATAGAAATTCCCCCGCTGATCTGTTATAAAAGCTCTTAAAACACCTTTTGCAACAAAATGAAGATTTTTAGCGATTTCTCCGTTTTCTAATAATGTTTCTCCTTTTTTAAGTGTTTGAAATTGTGCTATGTTTTCAATCAATTTCCAAGAATTTTCAGAAATAGAATAGTAGTTTTCAATTGTTTGTTTTAATTGATTGAGGTATTTCTGTTGGTCAGATGTCATTTTATTTTTGCATTTGCGAAAGACTAAAATTAGATAAGTTTTTTGTTTGATGCAAACTGAATAATGGCTCTCGCAAAGTCGCAGAGGCGCAAAGTTATTTAAGGATTTATTTCACGCAGATTTAAAATGATTTAAGCAGATTTGCGCAGATAATTTAATATACATTAAAAAAAATCTGCTTAAATCTGCAAAATCTGCGTGAAAAACAAATCTTTGTGACTTCGCGTTCTTTGCGTGAAACCAAAAAAAAAACTTCGCGTCCTAGCGCCTTAGCGGCTAAAAACTAAAAAACGCCATGAAACCCAAAGGTCTCACAGCGTTTTCATCTCAAAAAATAAATAATTAACGGGTAATGTAACAGGTATTATTTCCAGCCTCCGCCCAGTGCGCGGTACAAATCTGTATTGGCTGTAAGTTGTTGTCTTTTTAAATCTGCCAGTTCCAATTCGCTTTGCAATAAATTCGCTTGCGCAGTTAAAACTTCAAGATATTCTGCCATACCGTTTTTGAATAAAAGGTTGGCATTTTTAATGGCTTGTTGCAACGTTTTTACTTTTTCTTTTAAGAAAGTTTCCTGCTGTTGTAATTTCTCTACTTTAACCAAAGCATCCGAAACTTCGCTTACGGCAACCAAAACAGATTGTCTAAAAGCTAAAACTGCTTTTTCTCTTTCTGCGACAGCGATATTATATTGCGTTCTCACTCTTTTATTATTCAAAAGCGGTTGAGTTAAACCTCCTGCAACAGTTCCGAATAAAGAAGCCGGAATATTGAACCAATTGCTGGTTTCGAAAGAGTTTAATCCGCCTTGCGCTGTGATTCTTAATGCTGGATATAAATCTGCTTTTGTGATTCCTACGTTTGCGTTTGCAACTTTAAGAGCCAATTCGGCACTTTTTACATCTGGCCTTCTGCTTACTAATGCAGAAGGAATTCCAATTGCAGTATTGTGTTTTAATTCAATTGCACTTAAACGAATAGATCTTTCTTTAGAATTCGGAAAAGAACCCGTTAAAACACTCAAAGCATTTTCCTGAATCGCAATATTTTGTTCCAATAACGGAATCAATTGCGCTGAGTTTAATTTCTGTGCTTCCGATTGTTGAATCGCTAAAGTGGTTACTTGACCAGCATCGTATTTTAATTTGATAATATTGGTTGTACTATCATTTAAACGAAGATTTTGTCTGGCAATTTCCAATTGCGCATCAAGCATCAAAAGATTATAATATCCTCTTGAAACATTGGCTACGATATTCGTCTGCAATGCTTTTTTTACTTCTTCAGATTGAAGATATCCTGCGTAAGCTCCTTTCTTTTGGTTTCGGATCTTTCCCCAAATATCAGCCTCCCAAGAAAGTGAAGCTCCAGCAGAATAGTCGTCAATATGTTTAGCACCAATTGCTTGGTTTAAGTTTAATCCTGTAAAACTGTTGTCAGACGGATTGCTTGTACTTGCGTTCACAAATAAATTAACCTGAGGCACATTTCCCCATTTTGATTGTGTAAAACGGTATTGTGCAATTTCGATGTTTTTTTCAGCAATCTGCAAGTCGTTGTTTCTGGCAACGGCGCTGTCAATTAATTTGATAATATCTTTTTCTGTAAAGAAGTTTTTCCACTCCACATCGGCAATACTTGTTGTATCACTCGAAACCGATGCATTCCTGAAATTTTCAGGAAATGCATCTTTTGGAGTTTCAATATCCTTAGAGACTTTACAGGATATTAAGGTCGTGATCAGAATGGCGAAGGTCACGATTTTGGTTATATAATTTTTCATTAGTCTTTTTATTAAATTTCGGTACCCTTTGGGCATATTTTTTTCAACACATAGAAACATAGTTTTTGAATATTTAAAGAAGACGGTTCACTAGTTTAAATACACATAGTTGCTATGTGTGGAAACTAGTTTCTTCTAATCTCTTTTTTAGACATACAATTCTATGTCTACATGTGTTAAAGTATTTTTTTTAATCTAACAGATTAAATTTCTGTACAAGTATCTTTTCTGGTTTCAAGATCTTTTGAGATTCTGTACGATATATATCCGATGCCAAATATGATGGCAACAAGTATGGTTGTGATATAGTTTTCCATTGATTATTTTTCTTCTTCGTTATGAATTACGGCAACTGGTTTTCCAGAAACCTTTTCTTGTAAATGCTGGAAGATGATGAATAAAACAGGAATGATAAACAATCCTAGAATTACTCCTGAAATCATACCTCCGGCAGCACCAATACTAATAGAGTGGTTACCTTGAGCTGATGGTCCTTTGGCACTCATCATTGGCACTAAACCAACAATAAAGGCAAGAGACGTCATGATAATTGGTCGCAAACGTAATTTGGCCGCATCGATTGAAGCTTTAACTAATGCCATTCCTGATTTTCTTTTCTGAACCGCAAATTCCACAATTAAAATGGCATTTTTGGCGAGCAATCCAATCAGCATGACAAGAGCAACTTGTACGTAAATATTGTTTTCGATTCCAGTTAAACCAATGGCAACGAATACTCCAAAAATACCTGCAGGGATCGATAAAATAACCGCTAGAGGAAGGATATAACTCTCATACTGTGCAGCAAGTAGGAAATAAATGAATATCAAACACAGTAAGAAAATTGTAGCCGATTGCCCTCCGGAAGAAATCTCCTCACGAGTCTGGCCCGAGAATTCAAACCCGTAACCTGCAGGTAATTGTTGTGCTGCTACTTCTTCAATTGCTTTAATGGCATCTCCAGAACTAAATCCAGGTTTCGGAATCGCATTAATAGAAATTGAGTTAAATAAATTGTATCGTGAAGCGGTTTCTGAACCATAAATACGAGTTAGTTTTACTAAAGTATTTATTGGTACCATTTCGCCCGTTTTGTTTTTTACAAAAACTCTGTCAATTGCTGTTGGATCAGCTCTGTCTTCGATATCGGCCTGAACAACCACACGGTAGTATTTACCAAATCGGTTAAAGTCAGATGCCTGTGCGCTACCAAAGTAAGCTTGCATCGTTTGTAAAATGTCTTTCACATTAACACCCAATTGATTTGCTTTTTCGTCGTTAACTTCCAATTGCAATTGTGGATAATCTGCTTTGAAAGAGGTAAAAGCAACAGCAATTTCTGGACGTTTCATTAATTCTCCGATAAAGTTTTGAGAGATTCCGCTGAATTTATCCAGTTTTCCTCCAGTTTTATCTTGCAGAACCAAATCCAAGGCCTCAACGTTACTAAATCCAGGAACAGTTGGGAAACTGAATACGAAGAAACTTCCGCCAGAAATAGCGCCCAGTTTACCGCGAACCTGATTCATGATTTCGTCAATGTTTTTTACTTCGCCTCGTTCTTCGTTTGGTTTAAGTAATACGAATACAACCGCAGAAGATGGACTTGTAGAATTTGTCAATAAGTTGAAACCTGAAATCGCTGTTACGAATCTTGAAGCATCTAAACCTCTTAAAGTATTTTCAGCATCGGTCATTACTTTTTGAGTTCCGTCTAATGATGTTCCAGATGGCGTATTTACGGCAATCGCAATAAATCCTTGATCTTCTGTTGGAATAAACCCTTGAGGAGTTGTTTTCACCATTACAACAGTTGCAACAACAACTAAAGCTAATCCGCCTAAACTCAACCATTTTCTTCTGATTAAGAATTTAAGTCCGCCTACATAACGATTTGTCAACGATTCAAAACTGCTGTTGAAAGCGGTAAAGAATTTCTCTTTAAATCCTTTTTTCTGATAAGGTTCATTGTGATCGTGTGCTGAATGATTGTCTTTTAAGAACAAAGCAGCAAGCGCTGGACTCAATGTTAAGGCATTTACTGCCGAAATTACAATTGCAATCGCCATCGTAAAGGCAAACTGACGATAGAAAACTCCTGTTGAGCCTTCCATAAAACCAACCGGCAGGAATACAGCAGCCATTACCAGCGTAATCGAGATAATAGCACCCGTTATTTCGTGCATTGCTTCATGGGTTGCGATTTTTGGAGACAAACGTTTGTGCTCCATTTTCGCATGCACCGCTTCGACTACCACAATGGCATCATCGACCACAATACCAATCGCCAGAATTAATGCGAAAAGTGTTAAAAGGTTGATCGAAAATCCGAATAACTGCATGAAGAAGAACGTTCCTAAAATTGCTACAGGTACAGCAATAGCCGGGATTAATGTTGATCTAAAATCTTGCAAGAAGATAAATACCACAATAAAAACCAGTATAAAAGCTTCTAATAATGTATGCTCAACTTGTTCGATAGATTGGTCAAGAGATACTTTTGTACTATAGAAAATATTGTGTTTGATGCCTTTAGGAAAATCTTTAGAAGCCTTTTCCATCATTTTGTTAATGGCAATCTGAATATCATTTGAGTTAGATCCAGCTAACTGAATAACTCCGATTACAATTCCTTTTTTACCATTTAAACGAGTTAAACTGTTGTATGAATAAGCACCAAGTTCTACTCTCGCTACATCTTTTAAGCGAAGTACTGAACCATCTGCATTAGAACGTATAGCAATATTTTCATAATCTTCTGGTTTGGTTAATTTCCCTTTGTATTTAATAACATATTCAAAAACCTCTTTGCTTCGCTCTCCAAATTTCCCTGGAGCTGCTTCCAAACTTTTGTCTTGGATAGCGCCCATAACTTCACTTGGCGTTACTTTATACGTTGACATTTGCGTTGGATTCAGCCAAACACGCATAGAGTAATCTTTTACACCACCAAAAATACTGGCAGAACCCACACCCGGAATACGTTTTAGTTCCGGAATAATATTAATCTGTGCATAATTGGCAACAAAAGTCTGATCGTATTTTGTTTCATCTTCGGTATACATACCAATTGCCATGATGAAACTGTTTTGTTGTTTCGCCGTAACAATACCTTGCTGTACAACCTCGGCAGGCAATTGACTTGTTGCTTGAGCAACTCTGTTTTGAACGTTTACCGCAGCTTGATCCGCATCTGTTCCTAATTTAAAGAAAACAGTAATAGCCAAAGTACCATCGTTACTGGCTGTAGAACTCATGTAAGTCATGTTCTCTACACCATTTATAGATTCTTCAATAGAAGGTGCCACAGAACGTAAAACCGTTTCTGCGTTGGCTCCCGGATATACCGCCGTTACCAAAACCGATGGAGGCGCAATATCAGGAAACTGTTGTAAAGGCAGTTTAGTTAAACCCAATACTCCCAGAATCACCAACAGAATGGAGATTACAGTTGCCAGTACAGGTCTTTGTATAAATATTTTGAACATTATTTCTTCTGATTATTTTTTATTAGTTACTTCGGCAACTTTAGTTGATTTTTCTGGCTGAATCGCTTGTCCATCCTGAAGTTTGTCAATACCGCTCATTACGATTTGATCCCCTGTTTTTACGCCGTCTTTAATTAAATAGTTCGTCCCGCTTTTACCCACAACCGTAATAGGCATTTTAGTCACTTTGTTGTCTTTGCCTACAGTGAAAACAAATACTTTATCTTGCATTTCAATTGTAGCCGCTTGTGGAACTAAAATCGCATCATCATGGTTTAATCCTAAACGGATTCTTCCTGTGTTTCCAGAACGTAAAATTCCGTTTGCATTTGGAAAAGTTGCTCTAATTGTGATTGCTCCTGTAGTTTTATCAAACTGACCGTCAACCATATCGATTTTTCCTGTTTTTGGATAAGCGCTGTTATCAGCCAAAATCAAAGTAACTGGAGGCAATTTTTTGATTTTATCTCCTAATGAACTTCCAGCGTATTGTTCTTTAAAATGGATGAAATCTGTTTCACCTAAAGAGAAATAAGCAAATACTTCGTGAACATCTGATAAAGTGGTAAGCGCTTCAACATCAGAAGCAGAAACTAAACTTCCTTGTTTTTTAGGTAATCTTCCGATGTAACCACTTACTGGAGCTGTAACATTGGTATATCCTAAATTAATTTTTGCAGAACCAACCATTGCTTTTGCTTGTTCGATATTCGCAGCAGCAATTTTTTGGGAAGCTTTAGCCGTTTTCAATTGGTAATCAGAAACTACTTTGTTTTGAACAAGAGGAGTCAGTTTATCAACTTCTAAATTAGCGTTAATCAAAGCCGCTTCTGCAGCGTGAAGACTTGCCAAAGCATTGTTTAACTGCTCACGGAAAGGACGCTCATTGATTTTGAATAAAGTTTGTCCTTTGCTTACATAAGCACCTTCGTCAACAAAAATTCTGTCAAGGTTACCGCTTACTTGTGGTCTAATTTCAACATCTACAGTTCCTTGTATAGCAGCTGGATATTCAGCATCAGTAGTTGTATTTGCACTTGTTATAGCCAACACAGGTAAAACCGGCGGCGGTGGAGCAGTTGGCGCCTGATTTTTGTCGCCACAGCTGCCTAATACTAAAGCCAGAATAAAACTGGTTATAATTACATTTTTCATTTTCATATTGGTTTTAATTGGTTGAACATTCTCTCGGATTAAATTTTTTGGTATTCTGGAATTCTCGGGATTCATATTTAATTAAATTAAATTATCTAACGTTGTTAAGTAAAAGTGCACAAACTTTCATACTTTTTGTCTTTTTCTATTTTATTCTAAATCACTATTAAAATATTTAACGGTGTTAAGTAAGAGTCTAAAAAAAAAGGCTTTTATTACCTCGATTAAATTTTCTAACAGTGTTAAGTTAATGTTACAAAAAAAAGGATTTTATATTATCCAATTAAATTATTTTACACTGTTAAGTAAAAAATGAAAAAAATATTATTGTATTGATTTGATGATACCGCCAATGGCATCTTTCAAAATTTGAGCATTTATTGTTTCTAAAATATCACTTTTATTAATGATGTTGATGGCGATTAAACCATGAATAACAGAAAAGAAAGTGAAGTACTTTTGCTTTATGATATCTTGACTCGGATTGCTGTCTTTCATTACTTCAGCAATTACATGAGTGAATAATTTGTAAGGTCCCTCTTGAGCCGAACATCGCTGTGCACAACACGTCATTTGAACACCAAACATCAACTGATACAATTCAGTATTAGTAAAAGCGAAGTCCCAATACGTCATCCACATGGCTTCCAATTGATCTTCGGGTTTTTCAAACTTGTCAATTGCAACTTGCAATTCTTTAGTCAATTTGACGAAACCTTTGTCAGTCAGTTCTTCTAATATTGCTTCCTTATTCGAAAAGTATTCATAAATAATAGGAGCCGTATATTCGATTCTGTCGGCAATTTTACGCATACTCAAACCATTCCAGCCTTCTTCTTTTACGATATCATAAGCAGCGCCAAGGATGTTGTTCCTTGTCTCTTCTTTTTGTCTTAAAATTCGATCTTTGCTAGCCATTTTATTCGAGTATTAAATTGTTTAACACTGTTAGGCAAATGTATGACCGTTTTTCTAATTATGAAATAAATTTATCATAATATTTTCTTATCGTGTCATAGATTGATTTAAAAAACTTTGTGAAACCTTTATTTTATTGAGCTTTTTGTTAGATGATTTTTTTTTAGGAGCACAAATTTTAGGTTTTTCAAAACGTTTCGTCCTGCTCTTCACTATATCTTTTGTAGTCTAGTTAAAGAAACTAGACCACAAAAGGATGCCGTTTCGATCAGGGCTAGGCGAGAACCTATATTTTTTCATTAGAACTTTGTCAAAGTTTATCGCAGACAATTTTCTCTCAGCAAAATTCCAGAGGAACGAAATATTTATAGATCGTTGATACGCGATTCACAAAAAGCTCCAACGGAGCGACATATTAATTGGTATAATACCTAAATATGTCGGCTCTTTGGGTTTTCATTGCAAATTACATTTTAAACTGGACTAAAGTCCAGCTCTACAATATAAATCATTCCTTCGGAATTTTACTTTGATTATTATAATTGAAATTCTTGTCTATTTGTGATAACGATATCTGAAAGGCAGTTTTTTCATCATTACAAAAAAGAGCCAAAGGCTCGGAAAATATTGTAGAGCTGGACTTCAGTCCAGTTTAAAAGGCATAAAAAGGAAAGATAAACGCAAAACCAAAAATAATTGCATGAAATTTTTTCGTAACATTACAATAAAAAATGAAAACGCTAACCATCCTAAAAACCACAATTACTGTTTTATTTTTCCAACATACTTTTTCTCAGGAAACAAAAAAAGAAACAGCTCCACCACAATACACAATTGAAAACTGTGTCAATCATTTTGAAATTGAAAAAGCCACCAAAACCAAAGTCGGTTATCAATATTGGTTTGCAGATAAAGATTTTACTCAGGAAAATACTTTAAAAATGAGTATCGTCGAGCCAGGAAAATCGACACATGCGCCACACCACCACGTGGAAGAAGAATTTTTCTATATCCTGGAAGGCACAGCCGAATTCTATCTCGACGGAAACACCAAAACCGCTGGTCCAAACACCAGTTTTTACTGTCCGTCAAATATGGAGCACGGAATCAAAAATGTTGGAAATACCGATTTGAAATATTTGGTTATTAAAAAGGATTTGAGATAATTCTAAATGTAAAGTTCTTTTTCTAAGCTTTTCTCTTTGTATTTCATAAATGGTATTTTTTCGTTTTTTTGAAATTCTTTTTATTTCGTACTCAACTATTAATGTAAATTATTCTTCTTGCTTTCATCCTATAAAATAGCGAACCAAATTGTCACCAATTTTATATAATTTCAGTTTGTTTTTTAATAAAAAATTGATTTTCAATTAATTAACTTTTATTAAAGAAAGGTTTAACATCGTGTGTTTCAGCTGGCTGTTTGAAATAACTAATTTTAGGTAAATCAAAATTAATAACATTTTAAATATTTGAAATTATGAAAAAGAATATAGCCATATTAGCCACAAACGGTTTTGAAGAATCAGAATTATCATCACCTAAAGCCTATTTGGAAGAGCAAGGTTGGAATGCAGATATCGTCAGTTTGAAATCTGGAACTATCAAATCTTGGAAAGACGGTAATTGGAGCAACGAATACAATGTTGATGTCGTATTAGATCAGGCAAATGAAGCCGATTACGATGCTTTGGTTATTCCAGGAGGAGTTATAAACCCTGATTTATTGAGAAGAGAAGAAGCTGCAGTAAATTTTGTTCGTTCCTTTTTTGAAAGTAAAAAACCAGTAGCCGCTATTTGTCACGGACCTCAAATTCTGGTAGATGCCGATGTTTTAGAAGGTCGAAAAGTAACGTCGTTCTTCTCTATTAAAAACGATTTGAAAAATGCCGGAGCACAATGGGAAGACTCAGAAGTAGTCGTAGACAACGGATTAGTAACCAGCCGAAACCCGAATGATTTGCCCGCTTTCAATAAAAAAATGGTGGAAGAAATTAAAGAAGGAATACATGAGCGCCAAAGAGTCTAATAAAGAAATTTCTATTTAGATTTGTCAAGTTACAAAAATGCAAGATCGATTTTGGTCTTGCATTTTTTTTTATAAATATTGTGGTGCTTTGACTTCGATCATCTAAAATTTGTTTCGTCGTTTTGCTTCCAGTTTGTCATTTCGACCGAAGGGAGAAATCACACTCGTAAATCGACAAAGATTGGCGAAATACTTTGTAGAATTTCTGGTGTGATTTCTCCTTACGTCGAAATGACAATTTCAGAACTAACAAACATTATGAGATATATGTTTTTACTCAAAATGAAAATTAAGAAATTCAAAAGTTTCATTAAAACTTCTTATCAATTCAATTTTCTTATCTCTTCGCCATTTTTTTAATTCTTTTTCTCGGGCGATTGCTTCCTGTATCCAAGTGAATTTTTCGTAATAAACTAAAAACTGAATATTATATTTTGCCGCAAAACTGTTTATATTCAAGTCTATGTTTTCTTTATGTTTTGCCAATCTTTGTTTTAAATTATTGGTTACACCAATGTAAAAAGATGTTCGATGTTCATTTGTTATTATGTAGATGTAATAAGTATGAAAGCCAAGTTGCGGATTAAACATTGTATTTTTTTGTACGAATATACATGTTTTTAGTTCTTATTTGTCATTTCGAGGAACGAGAAATCACACGCGCATATCGACAAAGATTGGAGAAATATTTTAAGGAGTTTCTAGTGCGATTTACTTCGTCAATTCGCTATCGCTCGTGTCTCCCTTCGGTCGAAATGACAAGATTGTGTCAATTCTTATAGTAGATCAATGCGTGCAGTATATCATTTCGTTTAGTTTGTCATTTCGATTGAAAGGAGAAATCACATGCGTATATCGACAAAGATTGTCGATATACTTTGTGGAGTTCCTAGTGTGATTTACTTCGTCAATTCGCTATCGCTCGTGTCTCCCTTCGGTCGAAATGACAAAACTCCATGAATTCGTCCTGTTTGTCATTTCGAGGAACGAGAAATCTCCACAAGTAGCTCAACAAAGATTGTCAACTTACTTTGCGGAGTTTCTCGCGAAGATTTGCTTCACCAGTTCGCTATCGCATTTTTGCTAAAATCCTTTCCAAAGAAGCCGAAACAAGGCTGATTAATTTTTTTAACCATATTATAGATCCAGAAGATATGGCTAAAATCTTAAGACAAGTAAATTGCATTTTAGCTCTCGGCGTGATGCGACAACACGAAACCCTCCAAATAGGACTAACCAATTTTGAAGACAATTATTATTGGCTCAATGAATTGGCGGAGATTTTGAATCCTTATTTGAGTGAGGAGTAGAGTTTATAAAATGGAAAAAACCTCGATTTTATGATCGAGGTTTTTTTATTTTAAGTTAGTTACTCTAAGTTTTGTATATGCCGTGCGAAGTCTCTCGACTTCGTACCCGTTCCAATGATACATTGCAAATCTAGATAGTAATGGAATATAGGGATATGTAGGAAGTCGGGAGACTTCGCACAGCGGGTGTTTCTTATAATAAGGAAATTACTTTTTTAACCAATAAACTTCTTGAAATAAATTATTTATATCTTCATTGCCAGAAGTATAAAGTTTTTCAAATTCATCTTTGCTATTTAAATCTCCTCCTGCAATTTTATTTATTAGAGTGGCTATTTTCAAAGGTAAAAAATCTACATTTTTTGTTAATTTAATAATTTCATTGACTTCATTCTTGAATGGATTTTCTTCAGGAATGTACAAAATAGCCCAAGTGTCAATTAATAGAATTGATGAAGCTAAATATAAAGTATTACTAGTTGGAAAGGGAGCTTTTAAAGCTATTATTAAATTCAACATATGTCTTTCACTAAAAAATGATTTATTACTTAAATTAGAAAAATATCCAACTCTAATTGCTTCATTCCATAACGGTTTGCTTTTTAATTCAAATACATTCATAAAGATTTCAACGACAGAAGAATTGAGTCTTGGAGTGTCTTGCAGTATTTGCGAAAAATCTCCACCATTTTTTAATTGATTAAAATATTCTGGAGGTATACCCATATTTGAACTTTTATTTTCTTTTTTTGTAATCTTTTTTAAAGAATCGGGAGCTGCTAAACTTATATTTCCGCGAATAATTTCAAATAGACTATCCATATCTTGTCCTTTTGTGTTTTTAAAGATGTTTGTATCTATAAGTAATTTTTTTATTGTACTGTCTAGTATGTTGTTTTTAATATTGCGATTTATTACAGAGTTTTTTCCTCTAATTTCTTCGATATCTTTTCTTCCACTTATTAATAAAAGATTCATTATTATTTCTTTAAAAGGACCTGAATTAGATCCTGTTCCTAATGCCGTCATTAAAACTTTATAGACACTTTCCAATCCAAAATCTTCATTATACTTTGAATGAATAGATAAGATAATTGCCCCACATAAATTAAGATATGGAGATGTTGTTACTGCAAATTGTTCAAATTTAACGACATTTTCCATGATTTTTTTTAGAGAAGATTCAAATGGCCTAAAATTGTCGTCTGTTCCAAAGAATAAATGAAATAATCCAAATGAGTTTTCATTATAACTTTGAAGTTTGTTTTTTTGATTATTAATATGATTGGTTTGTATACCGCAAGCTTCAAACAAAAGAAATAAATCTATTATTGCAGTTTCTTTAAACTGTACACAGAGTTTATCGTAAGCTAAATCAATATCTGTAAAATTATTATTATCTTTTGAGACCCAGTTTTTTAAAATACCCGTAAAAGGTCTAATTTCCTCTATAGTTTTAGATTTTAGAGCTGCTAAAATGACATATTCAATTATTTCATCCTTTCTTATTTCTGCAGCTACTACACCATCTAATAAAATACCACCCAGAAGTATAGCAGTATTGTTTTTTCTTGTTGGAGCAAGATCTAAAATAGAGTTTATAATGAATTCTTGACTATCTTCAGATTTTAAACTTGCTATTAATAAGCGAGTAACTTCATACCACCGAGGATCTATAGAATATTTAATAATATCATCTTTAAGACTAACAATACCCATTTTTTCACTTCTTGCCATTAAATATGTAGCTGTTAAATATTCCTGAAATGTTAAGTGAACGAAACTATAGCTTTTATCTCCTACTTCCACAAGTAGACCTGCACGATTTTTTATAAAATCAATATATTCATTTGCTAGATCAATTTCTTCATCATCTTCAAGACCTCTTTCAGTTTCTCTTATAAAAGTTGATAAAAATGTTAAAAGGTCACAATAAGGAACAACTGACCTTTGTGTTTTCCCTATACCAATACTTTGTTCTTGCATCCAATGTGCAATAGCTTCTAGTCTTCTCTTGTTTCTTATTTCAATTGAAGTTTTGTTTTTGGCAGTTTTAAATTTTGCTGTTTGCCATGTATTTAAAAGAGTTTCAGTGCATTTTTGATATAGTACAACTCGCTGATCGGGCAAAACTGCATCAATCCGGTGAACTAACGTAATGATAGTTAAAAGTAGTGGATTTTCTGCTAATTCGCGTATTGCAGTAAGATTTTGATCTTTTAAAATGTTGATAAGGTCACCTATATTAGCATTTCTCTCTGATTTATTTTCTATTCTTACTTCGTACCAATCTGTTACAAATTGCTCCATTTGTTGTAGCGAAAGTTTTGCAACTTTAAAATGATTAAATTCCTTGCTATCAAATCGAAATGGATTATCATAACCTACAATTCTTGAAGTTAGAATTACAGTGTTTCCAGGATAGGTAGTTATTAGTGATCTTACTCTATCTCTTACAATAGTTTTAAAATCAGAATCAGGGAGTTCATCAAGACCATCAAAAAGGAAAATTACTTTTCCGGATTCTAAATAATATTCAAGAAATGAAAAGTCAAAACTCTTCAAATTAAAAGTTGCTTGTACATATTCTTGTATATAATCAAGCATTGAAAGATTAATTCTAGATTTCAGTTCATCAGCATATTTTCTTAATATTATATGAATCGGAAGACGATCATTTCCTTCACACTTATATCGATTTTGAATTTTATCTGATATGCCACTTAAAGTTAAAAATTTTAACAATGTTGATTTTCCAGAACCAGGATCTCCGAGTATAACTGTTTTAGAACCTTCAATTAGGGAAAATAAAGGATTTAGTGGGCTCGATTCATCAGCAGAATCAGGTTGTACATTTAAGGGGATATAAATGTCTTGCATAGGAATACCTTTGTCAGCTTCGGGCTTATACATTGACATGCCTATAAACTCTATACTGTTATGTAACTCGATTAAATTTTGAGTGTATCTGTTTTTTATATCAAAAATTTCTTTACGAATATTTTTTCCTTCTGGATATAATTCAGGATAGTAAAATAGACCAATAGACGGTGTTTCTAAAAATAAGGCCAAGATTTTCTTATGTCCCCAATGTTCAAGTTCAAAATCTAGATTTAATGAATTTGTTAAATCTTCAAACCATTCTACATCCCCTTTGTTTAATCGTGTTGCTGAATTGGTTAAATCGTCTGGTGTAACTAAAATAAATTTTTTTAAATCTCCTTTTTTAAATTTACTATCTGCATTTTTAACACTCGCAATTATACTTTTTCTATGATCATTAGTTAGTGGAGATGAGAAAAATTTATATTGAAAACCAGTATATGTTTTTTTTGTTTTTTTTCCACTGCTTTCAAAACTATCTAATGAACGGAAATCACCTGCTGAATCATTGAAAATAGTTATCGTTTTCCCTTTACGCCTATAGTCTTGAAATAACAGAAGATCTATTATCCTTGCAAATTCTTTTCCTCCTTCACTTCCTGAGGGGATTATTGAGGATAATGTTTTTGAACTTGGTATTCTTTTAGGTGCCATATATAGAAGGGTATTATTTATTGTTGATTTTAATGTTTACTTAAAAAATAAACTCATTTACTTCAAAAATATCAATTTACCAATCCAAACAACCAAGTATTTATACCTGTTTATTCTTATAAAAACAGATTTTAGCTATTTTTATGATGTCAAAAGTTTTATACTATAAACCACAATTATATCATGTTAGTATTGAGAAATTTATTAAAGGTGATCCATATATAAAATTGTCAATCTTTGTAGAGTTACTTGCCGAGATTTCTCCTACATCGAAATGATAAAAAGAATGAAAAATTCCTATACTACTGCGAAATCTTTAAACAAAAAAAAGGACAGCTCTTCAAAAAGAAGAACTGCCCTTTTAGGCAAATTTTTAAATTTGCATTCCTAAGAATGCGTACAGTTTTTGGTAATCACTAAAATGAAGACTAAACGCAGGTTATTAATGCCGATATAGTATGAAAACAGTCTAATTTTATTAGACTGTATTGAATACATAATCGGTATTATTCGTTTATGACATCGCCTTCCTTAGTTTCTTCGCTGGCAATTTTTACCAGTTTATCGTTTGGAGTCAAATCGCCGAAAATTTCAATTTTATCTTCAATTTCTCTTCCTTTTTTAATGTCAACTCTTGTCGCTTTGTAGTTTACTACTTTCACCACATATAAACCTTCCGCAGAATTCACCACTGCCGATTTTGGTACTACAAATGTGCTGTCTTTTGCGTTAAGCGGTAAAAGAACTTCGGCAACCATTCCAGGTAATAAATTTCCTTTTGTGTTGTGAACGTCCATTTCAACTCTTTCAGAACGCAGTTTTAAATCTAAAGCACCAGACATTCTGGTAATTTTAGCTGTAAAAGTTTCTGGCAATGATTTTACATTAAAACTCATTTCGTCGCCTGGGTGTAAATATCCTGTGTACAATTCTGGTACAGAAACCGCCAAACGTAATTTACTTTGCTCCTGAATCGTCAATAAAGGCAAATCTGAACCTTTTCCTGCTGGACCAACAAATGTTCCTAAATTGACATTTCTAGCCGCTACAACGCCGTCAAAAGGAGCACGAATTTCAAGATAACCTCTCATAATCGAGATTTCTTTGTGCGCTGCAATTGCTGCCTGATATTGTGCGTAATCAGAATTCTTTTTACCGCTTGCCATTTCTAAATCATTTTTAGAAATCGTTCCTTCAACCTTGCTTGTTTCATACAAACGGTTGTAAGTGCTTTTGCTGGTTGCGTAAATCGCTTCCATAGATTTCAATCTCGATTCGGCTGCAGCCAATTGCGAACTGATTTCTGGTGCTTCTAAAACAATCAAAAGCTGTCCTTTTTTTACTTTCGTACCAATATCAACTTTCAATAATTTTACGAAACTGCTCACTTTTGCATACAAATCAACTTGTTGGAAACCCGTTAATTCAGCTGGTAAACGCAATTCTGTTGTTAGTTTTTCTTTCGCTAAAGCGAAAGTTTCTACTTTAGGTTCAATTTCCGCTTTAACCGTTTCTTCTTTTTTAGAATTACAGCTGTTTAGGAAAAATACTGTTGCTAGAAACAGCGGACTATATTTTATAATTTTAGTGTTCATTTTTTGGTTTTAATGATGAGATATAATGTATACTTTCTTCGTCTTCAGGATCTAAAGAAACAGATTGTGTCGATGTTTTTTCTTGTGCCCACGCAAAGATCTGCGGAAGGATTAATAATACGGCAAAAGTAGAAAATAATAATCCGCCGATAACCGCTCTTCCTAACGGAGAAACCTGATCGCCTCCTTCGCCGTGTCCAATTGCCATTGGCAACATTCCCGCAATCATCGCAACCGAAGTCATGATAATCGGACGAAGACGTAACGCAGCGGCTTCACGCGCAGATTCTAAGGCATTTCCGTTTATTTTTCGAAGCTGTTCGGCATTCGTAACCAATAAAACGGCGTTGGCAATAGAAACTCCGACGGACATAATGATTCCCATGTACGACTGTAAATTCAACGTTGAACCTGTAAGCGTAAGCATTAATAAAGATCCTAAAACTACGGCAGGAACTGTTGTTAAAATAACCAACGAAACTTTAAACGATTGGAAATTAGCGGCCAACATTAAGAAGATTACGAAAACGGCAACCAATAACCCCGTTTGCAAACTGCTTAATGTTTCAGTCAATACAGTACTTAGTCCAATTGGCGTGATAAACAAACCACGAGGTAATTCGCCCAAGGCACTAATTGTTTTGCTTACATCTTTTGATGCCGTACCTAAATCGGTTTGGTAGATGTTTGCTGTAACGGTAATGTATGGCATGGCTCCTAAATTGTCGTTTTCACCGCTTACAAAGCCCGGTGTAATTTTGGCAACATCACTTAAAACAGGACGAAGCGAATTTTTTAATACTGGAATTTCTCCAATATCGGTTTTGCTTTTCATTTTGTTTAAAGGCACTTGAACCTGAACAGAATACGATAATCCTGCTTTTTCATCGACCCAGTTATTTTTTTCGGTATAACGAGAAGATGAGGTCGAAGCCACAAGCGAACGTGAAATATCATTCATATCGACTCCTAATTCGGCCGCACGGGTTCTGTCAATATCAATATTCATTGCTGGATAATGAATGGGCTGACCAATCTGCACGTCTCTGAAATACGAAATCGCTTTTAGTTTGTCTACTATTTGAGTAGCGTATAATTCGTTTCGTTTTTTGTCTTTTCCAGCCACTCGAATCTCAATTGGAGTAGGAGAACCTTGACTTAAAACTTTGTCCGTCAATTCAATTGGTTCAAAAGAAAGTTTAGTATCTGGAAGCACTTTTTTAAGTCTTGCTCTAAACTCATCTTTAAAATCGTCCATATCTTCATGATAGTCTTTTAAACTCACTTGGAAAACCGCTTCGTGAGAACCTGCCATGAACAAATAAATCGGGTTGATCGAGAATAGAGAAGGGTGCTGACCCACATAAACAGATGTGATTCCGATATGATCTTTACCCACCATTTTCTCCAATTCTTTTAAAACAACTCTGGCTTGTTCTTCTGTTCTTTCTAAACGCGTTCCGTCAACAGCGCGCATTCTCAATTGAAACTGACTTGAATTGGTTCTCGGGAAAACATCTTTTCCGATAAAACCAATAAACAGAACAGCCAAAAGAATCGAACCACTTAAATAAATAATAGTCGTTGCTTTTTTATGAACAAACAAACGATCTAAAGTTCGCATGAAACGAATCTTGAAACGTTCGAATCCACTAATTTTTCCGTTGTTGTTGGTATCGTCTTTTTCTACATAACCTTTTTTCTGAGTAATCAGATTTTGTTCCGATTCAGGCGTTAATCCGCTGTCATTAAATTCAGCTTCATCATCTGTAATATTCGGTTCGTGTTCGTGTTTTGCATGGGCTTTCATCATCCAGTTGGCCATTACAGGAACAAAAGTCTGTGAAAGCAAGAATGAAATTACCATTGAGAATCCAATCGCTAAAGCCAAAGGAAGAAATAACGCTCCCGGAATTCCGACCATGGTAAATGCTGGCGCAAATACGGCTAGAATACAAAGAAGGATCAATAATTTAGGTAAAGCAATTTCTTGACAGGCATCCCAAATGGCGAGTGCCTTGGGTTTTCCCATGTCGAGATGCTGGTGAATATTTTCGATGGTTACCGTACTTTCATCCACCAAAATACCAATTGCCAAAGCCAATCCTGATAATGACATTAAGTTGATCGTCTGTCCGAATAATTTCAGGAATAAAACCCCAGAAATAATCGAAATCGGAATCGTCATAATTACGATTAACGCTGCACGACGGTCACCCAAGAATAATAAAACCATTAATCCTGTTAGAACCGCACCAATAATTCCCTCCGTAATCAAACTTTTAACCGAGTTGATTACATAAACCGACTGGTCAAATTCGTACGTAATGTTTACATCTTCAGGAAGTGTACTCTGAATTTTAGGAAGCTCTTTTTTCAATTTCTGAACCACATCCCAAGTCGAAGCGTCGCCCGCTTTTGCAATACTGATATAAACCGAACGTTTTCCGTTTACCAAAGCATAACCTGCCGTAATATCGGCACCGTCTTTTACATTGGCAACATCGCCTAATTTTAAGTTCTGAACTCCGCCTTTGAATAACGGAATCTGTTCAAAATCTTTAATTTCTTTAATCGTATTATTGGTTGGCGTAATATAGTTTTTGTCGCCCATACGTACGTTACCAGATGGAGCCGTTTGGTTGTTTAAACGAATCGCTTCCACGATTTGATCTGGCGTCATATTATGAGAACGCAATAAATCTGGATCTACGTTTACCTCAATAGTTCTTGGACTTCCTCCAAATGGAGCTGGAGATAATAAACCAGGAATCGAAGTAAAAGAAGCACGAACATAAACGTTGGCCAAATCCTGTAATTCGTTGTTTGAACGTATTTTACTGCTCAAAACCAATTGTCCGATTGGCAGTGAAGAAGCATCAAAACGAATGATAAACGGAGGCTGTGTTCCCGGAGGGAAAACCGCTTGGATTCTGTTGGAAAGCGCACTTAACTCGGCAGCCGCCTGAGCCATGTTGGTTCCTTCATAATAGGTTAATTTCATAATCATTAACCCTTGAATATTTTTAGTTTCTACCGATTTGATACCATTCGAAAAAGGTAAAACGTTTACGTAGTTTTTGGCAAAATAAGCCTCCATCTGATCTGGCGTGTAACCTCCAAATGGGTGCGCGATATAGATAACCGGCAAATTCATTTTGGGCAGAATATCTACCTTAATGTCTTTGATGGCACCAATTCCGAAGAAAAATAGACCCGCAACCAATACTAAAATGGAAATGGGTTTGCGGAGTGCAAAACGTATTAAATTCATTAGGATTTATAATTAAAATTCATTTATAAATAAGTCAAAATTTCCTGTTGCAGCGACTTTCAATAAGTACGATTGCCACACATTATTATTGACAATATCTCGATCGATTTCAGCACGGTTTAAAACATACATCGTTTGTGTTAAATCGGTCAGATCGGTTAAACCGTTTTTGTATAAAGTCGATTTCTGTACGTAAGCTCTTTTTGCAGCATCAACTTGAATAGGCGCTTCAGCATAATTTTCTAAAGTAATTTTGATCTTATCTTCGGCAAAATTCAATTGCGATTTCAATTCTCTATCGGCCTGATTGTATTCTTCCTGCAATGCCTGAGAAACAAATTTCTGAGCGCTAACTTGTTTGCTTGATCTAAAAGGAGTGGTTAAATTCCATGTAATTCCAACACCAACCAAATAATTGGTACGATCCGGATTTACGCCATCCCAATAGTTTCTGCTAAAGGCATTTTGGTCTGTAGCATAAGAATTTTCAAATCCTGAAGCTCTGGTTTGTAAAACTCCAAAAGCACTCATCGTTGGATAGTAAAAACGTTTGAATAATTTAACCTGCTGATTGCTGTAATCGATTTTCGTTTTATACAATTGTAATAACGGATGAAGGCTATCGTTTGCAGCATTTCCTTGAATTAGCTCTTTCGGAATCTGCGTTACAAAAAGCGTATCGGCAACAAAATCCTGCGGAGTAACGCCCATTAAATCGACTAATTTGTTGTTTTGTTCTTTAACGAAATTCTTTGCCAAGTTTAGAGCAATTTTAGCTTTTGACACTTCAGCAGTTGCCAATGTAGAATCGACTCCGGCTAATAATCCGTTTTTAACTCTTGCAGCGGCTGTCTTTTTGAAAACTTCTGCACGACTTAGATTTTTCTGTTGAGAAATCAATAATCTCTGACTCGCTAAAAGATTTAAATAAGCAGCCGAAATTTTGATTTCCTGTTGAAATTTTTCCTGCTGTAAATCTTTTTCTTTAGCCTGAACATCAATTTTAGATAAATTGATTTTTTCCTGTGTTTTTCCGAAGGTGAAAAAATCCCAGTTCATGTTGACTAGATAAAGCGCACCAAATGCCGAATTCCAGTTTTGTTCAGGTAACGGAAGTCCTGACGAAGCAACTCCTAAACCTCCAAAACCATAAAGCGGTCCGTTTTGTCCGTTTACGGTCCCGTAATCCTGCTGTGCCGATAAATTTAAGTTTGGCAGATAATCACGGCGAGATTGTTTTAGAGTCTCTTTTGATGCATTGGTGTAATTGTTTTTTGCCCGGATAGAACCGTAGTTTTCAAGACCTGTTTTTATTGCTTCTTTTAAAGACAGGGTTTGAGCGTAACCGATTGAGGCAAAAATCAAGAAAAATAATAAGGTAATTTTTTTGAAATACATAAACTCAAGTTGTGAAATAATGTTTTGATGAAACAAATTTATTTCTCTTACGCTGATAAAAGTCAGGTTAAGTGATGTACTGCACTAGTAAATGACGAATTGAATTGGTCATTTTTTGAAAAAAATAATTAAATATTTGTTCGTACTTTGTAACCTATTTCAAAATTAAGAATGAACAAAAAGATTGATAACATATTGGATAACAAATGGTGGCAAGAAGTTGCCGTTGTCCTTTTTTCCTTTACGATTTATACCTTAAAAAATGATTGGATGTTATTTAGTTCATTCATTTCGATTTTAATGGGGGTATTTTTCTATTGTATTTTATACATGCATGCGCAGTTTAACCGCTTTTTTCTGCTTCCGATATTATTCAAAGCCAATAAACCTTTTACTTATATAATTCTAACGCTCTTTGGTGTTTTTGTATTTTCTGTTGTTTTATATGAAATTACAATGCTGGATATGTTTGCTAAATGTCATTTGTATCAAAACTCACATCAAAGAAGTTACGCCTATCAATTGGCAAGTGTTTTAGGAACTTTGGTCTGCATTCTGAGTCCGATTATTGTATTTAAGTTTTATCGTATTCACAGAAAACAAACCGATGCGGCTTTATTGTTCAATCAAATGCAATTAAATTCATTGAAAGGACAATTAAATCCGCATTTTTTGTTCAATACTTTTAATACACTGTACGGAATCAGTCTTGAATTTCCAGACAGAACGCCAGATTTAATTATGAAAGTCTCGCAGTTAATGCGTTATCAATTAGAAAGCAACAGCAAACAGTGTGTTTCTTTAGAAGATGAACTAGAGTTTATAAACAGTTATGTGCAGCTCGAAAAAGAGCGTGTTGGTTATCGTTGCGATATTACAATTGATCATAAAGTCGACAAAGAATACACCTATAAAATTTCTCCAATGTTATTAATCGCATTTATTGAAAATGCTTTTAAACACGGAACTTGCGCGATCGAAAAGTGTTTTGTGAAAATTAATATTACGGTAGAAAATGGATTATTGCATCTTCATGTAACCAATTCAATTCCAAAGAAAACGGATGTTGTTTCTACTAAAATCGGTTTAAAAAATACGATTGAGCGTTTGAATTTAATTTATGGAAAAGACTATAAATTAGACATTCAAGACGATAAACAGACTTATATTGTTGATTTAGAAATACAACTTAAAAAGTTTGTAGGATGAAAGAAACAAAAAAATGTATAATTGTAGATGATGAACCCGCGGCGCATTATGTTTTGGCTAATTACATCAAACAAAATCCGCAATTGGAACTGGTTTTTCAAGGTTATAATGGCATTGAAGCGATGAATTATCTCCGAGAAAACACTGTCGATTTGATGTTTCTCGATATTAATATGCCCGAAATTTCGGGAATGGAATTATTAAAGATTCTTCCAACTCATCCAAAAACAATTCTGACAACGGCTTATTCTGAATTTGCTTTGGAAAGTTACGATTATGGAGTAATTGATTATCTCTTAAAGCCTATTTATTTTCCTAGATTTTTAAAAGCAATTGATCGTTTTTTTGCAACAGAAAACGTAAAAAAAGCAGAAGAAGCGGTCATCAATTCCGTTAGTGTAAAAGTCGATGGTTATTTTATTGAAATAGAACTGGATCAGCTTTTATTTGCGCAGAGTTTTGGCAATTACGTTAAGCTGCATACGATAAAACGAACTTATTTAGCATCTATTACAACAACTGAATTTGAGAAATGCCTGCCAGAGAAAAGTTTTATGAGAATTCATAAATCTTATATCGTAGCATTGGACAAAATTGATTCAACAGAGAAGGATTTTGTGGTTATTAAAAATGAAAGAATTCCAATCGGAATTACTTATAAAAGAGAATTGACAGATCGCTTAAAAAAACTCGAACAATAATTTTAAGAGTTTAAAGCTGTAGTTGATTTGACTTTAAAACGTTCAAAAAAATATTGCCACTTCATTTGTTCTTCATAAAAAAGTAGTAAATTTAATACGTTGTTTAGTGTTTAATTTAAAAAATGGAACCATGAAAAACGTGTTTTTAGCTTTTGCTTTTTTATGCAGCAGTTTTATAATTGCACAGGAAGGAACAAATATGAAAAAAGTAATTACGCCTCCAGAAAAGGTGAAATTTGCTTTTGAGAAAGAATATCCTGGAAAAGTGCCAGTTTGGTCTGAAGAATACGTGGGAGATGATGCAGATGAAGTTCGTTTTGAGGCAAGATATAATGTTACCAATACGACTAAAGCAGTTGCAATTTATGATAATTTAGGAAACATGAAAGCGTACGAATTGCAAATTACGTTTAGCCAGTTACCGCCAAAAGCACAAGCTTATTTAAAAAAGAATTATGCACCAAAAGCGATTAAAGAAATTGCGATGGTTGTTGATGATAAAAACAAAACAACTTATGAAGTTGGAGTAACCAAAGACACCAAATTTTATGATGTTGTTTTTGATAAGGATGGAGGTTTTGATGTCTCTATCGAAAAGAATTAAAAATGCTTACTAATTCAAATATTATTTGAAACGACAAACCCGATAAGTTTTTAAAGCTTATCGGGTTTTGTTTTTTATGAGTTATGTGTTATGAGTGAGACAATTACCAACAACCATCAACCATTAACCATTAAATTAAAGCATCATTCCGCCAGAAGCTTCAATTCTTTGTGCGTTTATCCAGCGTGCGTCTTCGGTACATAAAAAGGCGACAACTCCGCCAATATCATCTGGTAAACCTACTCTTCCTAAAGCTGTTACAGAAGCAATTTGCTGGTTCATTTGTTCATTGTCACGAACTACTCCACCTCCAAAATCTGTTTCGATTGCGCCAGGAGCTACCACATTTACTCTGATTTTTCTTGTACCTAATTCTTTTGCCTGATATTTGGTTAAAGTTTCAATTGCGCCTTTCATAGAAGCATAAGCTGCATAACCAGGGAATGAAAATCGTGCTAAACCTGTAGAAATATTTACAATTCCACCGCCGTCATTCATTACGTTCAATCCTTTTTGAGTTAAGAAAAACGGACCTTTGAATTGAATATTAGTCAATTGATCAAATTCAGCTTCAGTTGTGCCAATGAATGAATTGTGAATTCCAATTCCAGCATTGTTTATTAAAAAGTCGAATTTATCGGTTTTAAAAATGCTTTTTAAAGTTGATTCTACATTGTTAAAGAACGCATCAAAAGTTCCAGATTCAGCAACGTTCAATTGTAGTGAAGCGGCTTTCTGCCCCAAACTTTCGATTTCTTTTACCACTAAATCAGCTTCTTCTTTTTTACTGTTGTAAGTAATAATTACGTCGATTCCTTTTTTTGCAATCGCAATTGCCATATTTTTTCCTAAACCTCTGCTACCGCCTGTAACAAGAGCTATTTTTGTATTTACTGCCATAATTTTTTTAATTGATAATTGATAATTGATAATTGATTAGTTGTTAATTATCAATTATCCATTGTTAATTTTTAATTGTTCCCATGCATTGCATTAAAATGATTTCTTAACTCTTCTGCGCTTGCATTTAATCTGGTTTCGCTTGTTCCAAAGGTAAGTTCTTGTTTTCCGTCTTTTAGTTGTTCAAAAATAGATTCGATAAAACTGCTTACGCTTGGATGTGCGTCGTGAAGACCAATGCCGCCCAAATCTGTGTTTAATGCAGGTGGAATAATTTCTACTACTTCAATATTTTTTTCTTTTAATAAATGACGAAGCGAAAGCGTAAACGATCTGAAAAATGCTTTTGTAGCAGAATAAACTGGAACTTTTGCAAAAGGTGAAAATGCCAGTCCGGAAGTAACATTCATTACTGTTTTTAAAGATTTTAACTGAATAAATAAAGAAGTTAAATGCAATGGAGCTTCGATATTTGTACTTAGCTCAGCTTTCATGTTTTGGTAGAAATTGTCATCCGTTATTGAAATCCAATTTTGAATTCCTGCATTATTAATTAATACATTTAAATCAGGGTGATTTTCAGAAACCCATTCGTAAAGTGCAATTCGTTCTTGTTCTACAGATAAGTCGCATACTTTTGTAATTACTGAAGGAAATTTTGCTTTAACATCATTTAAAACAGATTCTCTTCTGCCGCAGATAATCACAGTATTGTTTTCTTGAATAAATCGTTCGGTAAGTCCAAGTCCGATACCGCTTGCACCTCCAGTTATTAAAATTTTATTGTTTGATAAATTCATCTTTTCGATCTTTTAAATTGATAAGACAAAGGTAGGATGGAAGTAGAAATGGGAAGTTGTAAATATCAAACCGATGTTTGCGAAATTCAAATCAGAATTAAAAATATCAATTACAATATCAATTACAATATCAATAAAAACAGCATTGCCTTGATTCTCATTTTATGTCCTCCTGAGCGAAGTCGAAGGACACGCAAAGTAGAACGTACTGTATGGATTTAGGATGAGATCCTTCGACTTCGCTCAGGAAGACAAACTTTGTGGTAACTATTCCTAAATCCCAATTCTCATTTTTTGTCCTCCTGTGCGAAGTCGAATGACACGCAAAGTAGGACGTACTGTACGGATTTAGCATGAGATCCTTCGACTTCGCTCAGGAAGACAAACTTTGTGTAGTAATCTAAAATCTAAAATCTACAATCTAAAATCTAATATATCTAACTCCTAAAAGCAATCGGCGTAAAAGAAGTTTGTTTTTTAAAGAAATTAGAAAAATGAGCTAATTCTTCAAATCCAAGTGAATAGGCGATTTCAGAAATATTCCAATCGGTTTGTTTTAAAAGGATTTTTGCTTCGTTGGTTAATCTGGAACTGATTAATTCGGTTGTAGTTTTTCCGGTGTTTTCCTTTAAAACTTTATTTAAATGATTGACGTGAACCGATAATCTTTCTGCAAAATCTTTGGCAGTTCTCAGCTCTAATCTTTGATTTGGAGATTCTATTGGAAATTGTCTTTCTAATAATTCTGCAAATAAAGAAGAAACTCTCGCTGCCGAATTGTGTTTAGAATATAAAGCGGTTATAGGTTGTAATTTTTGTCCGAAGTGAATTAACTCCGCCACATAATTTCGAATCAAATCGTATTTGTATATATAATTAGAATTGATTTCTTTTTGTATCTTTTTGAAAATCAAGGCGACTTCTCCGACTTCTTCATCAGATAATTGAAAAATAGGATAACCATCTGAAGCGAAAATAGGAAGTTCGTCCAAATCAATTCCGCTCTTATTTTTGGATAAAAATTCACTGGTAAAAACACAAAATTGTCCACCTTGATTGGTGTCTTGCGGTAAATAATTGTATGGGATTTTTGGTGTTGCAAATAACAATCCTTGTTTTTCGATTTCGATTATCTTATCTGCATATTCAGCTTTATTGTGTCCTCTAATTAAACTTATTTTATAATAAGCTCTTCTGTCATAAGGCATTCCGGGTTTCCCTTTCATACGCTCCAAAAGTTCTTGAATATCGAAAACATTAAAATGACCAATTTCTTTCTGAATGTCGTTTGGAAGTAAAGAATTAGGTTCAATTGATGAACCTTCGGTAATGTCTTGGTAAAATGAATCTAGGGATTTCATATCGTGATGAATTGCGAAATTCAAATATACGAAAAATATAAAGATTGGTTTTGGTTTGTTTCAAGTTTCATGTTTCAGGTTGTTTTGCTTTGTGTTTGTTTAACCGCAAAGCACGCAAGGTTTTTTCGCAAGGTTCGCAAAAGTACTATACACATTTTATGTCTTCCTGAGCGGAGTCGAAGGATCTGCGCTCCTATAGTATTGCATGCTAAATTACTAGCGTGTCCTTCGACTCCGCTCAGGAGGACAAGCGATAGTGTTAAATACAAAAAAAACTTTGTGAACTTTGTGCTAACCTAGCGCCTTTGCGGTTAGAACAAGCTTCCTTGAACGAATTCAGGATCTGGATTGCTTCCGAAAGGAAAAGAATCCATTACAAAAAACTGCTTCACTTTGGGATCAAATTCTCTTAAAACAATTTCATTACAGTCAAATTGAAGATGGATTGTGGTAAAAAGCTCAGAAGCTATTTTTAGATTTTCGGGAGTCAGTCGCCTTCCAATTGACATATGCGGATTATCACTTTTTTTTAATTTCAAAGACTTTAAAGTTTCATGAATCTTTTTTATAATAGGCACAAGATTATTTTTTGAATCTTCGTTTACTCCAATATAAAAAGCTCCAGCATTCGGAAAAGAATCAAAATGATTTAAAGAAACTTGGAAAGGTGTAAATGTGTCAGAAATTTTAAAAAGCTTTTGTTTGATCGAGTCAAGTTGAAATTCATCAATAGTAAATTCGCAGATGGTAATGTGAGCTGCAGAGTTGCAACTGCTGTACCAATTTTTATGAACTTTACTTTTCAAGAGGTCTTTCAATTCTTTAACAGGACCTACGATTTTTTTCGAATAAAAAACAACTGAATATGTTTTTTCCATTTTGTTAAGCTTTAAAAAGCAAAATTAAAGCTTTCCTTTCAAATGTAATCGATGCAGAATCTCCGATTTCAATAAACCGCTTCCACCGCCAAAATGTTCAATTACTTCTACATCAGGATGATTTTTCAGGCAAAAAGAAGTAAATTCTTTTTCAATATGATCTTTGATTCCAGAACTCAAAAGAACAATGTCTATCTTATTATTTTCAAAGTAATTCTGGGCTTCTTTTTCATTGTTAAAAGCAACTGCATTCCAGTTTTCATCTGCATTGACAAGACGTAGTAAAATGGCTAAAATGGCTTCGTTTTTTCCGAGTAGTAAGAATTCAAGAGTTTTCATGAGATCTAATTTAAGTGAAAAAGATAGAATATTTCTAATCTAAAATTGTTTAAACAAAAATAGATAAGGAACCTTGAAATCAAACTTAATCTAGGACAAGAAAAGTATATTTTTTTTGATGTTTTGGAGATTTATCAGAATTAGCCGATTTATCTTTTTTTAAAATTATGTTAAAGTTGAAATGATAGCGCGTTGCAAAACAGTTGATTAGCTTTATAATTACTATTTTTTAACATAAATATGAGGAAAACCGTAAGGTAATTTCTGTTTCGGCTCCTAATTTTGCCATGTAAAAATTTAAGAACGATGATATTCTTTGCCTTTTTAGATGTCATTTTAAGTTTTTATACTGTTTTTGGAGAAACATTTTTTAGAATTAATTTTGACATATTCATTTGATCGTGGGTAATTGTATAAGTTTGCAATATACATTAATGTCGAATTTTTAAGGGTTTTAAGATTAAGTCGACAGACGAAATTTTAAAGCCCTTTTTTTTAGAATAAAAGTGAAAATCCAATTAACCAAATTTTTATAAAATCGGTATTGAGCTTAAATTTTTGAGGAGAAAAGCCATAAAAATTTTTAAAAGCAGCCGAAAAATGCGAAACATCTTTGTAGCCGCATTTATAAGCTACTTCGCTAACTGTTGCCTTTTTATTTTGAAATAATTCTTTGGCTTGTTCCATTCTAAGCTTTATGATATAGCTTTTGACAGTTGTGCCAAAACAGGCTTTAAATCCTTTTTTTAATTTGAATTCGTTTAGCGAAATAAGTCTTGAAAGTTCGGGTAGAGTAGGTGTGTTTCGATAGTCGTTGTCTAGTATTTTTTTTGCTTCTAATAATTTAGTGTAATCTTCTTCATCAATATTTTCTTGTACTGAAAGTTTTGTATTAAGGGTTTCTAGCTGATAAATCAAAAGCTCCTTAATTTTACTTTCTATATAAATCCTTTTCAGCGCACCTTGTCTTGTACAGTTTTTTATTTCGTGCGTAACCCATTGTATAGCAGGAGTAAAAGGAAGATATTTTGAAGTTAAATAACTTGATTTTTTATTTAAAATGTTTCTTGAGAATTTTTCATGAAGCTGCCAATCTTCATTAATTATATTATAATAAAATTCTTTAGATAGAATTATGGATAAATAATTAATTGGCGTTAAAGGCGGAATAGTAAAAGAAGCTTTGAAGTTGTCTGTATAAAATATATTGTGTGTGTTTTTTTTAGAGTATTTCTCTCCTTCCAAATGCTCAATCTTAGTTTCGACGTTACTGCTGTAGATAAAATTCATCACAACAGATTCTTCGTCAATTTCAAAAATAACGGTTTTAGAAGTAGAAAAATACATCTGAGTATCTAGCAAAACTAAGCCTTCAGTAATTAAATGACGACTTGCTATTTTTTCTGTATCGTTATTTTCGATCTTAATATTTTCTTCCGTTAATATGCTTTTGGGATAGTATTTATCTCCAATTTTAATTTTTACTATTGGGGTTTCTGGTGTTAAAAGTGTGGCTTCGATTTTCAAAATTTAATCCGTTTTTACAAAATAATAATCCGTTTTTCCCTATCTTTTTTCAAGACGTTGATGGTACTTTTGCAGCAAAGTTATTTATAATTAGTCTAATTAAAGATATGTCAACTCAAAAAAAAATATTTTATAGTTTATTTTTACTTATTACGTTCTTATCATTTTCCCAGCAAAATCAAGGTATCACAGTGTCTGGACAAGTTGCAGAAAATTCTGGTCAAACCATTCCTTTCGCAACGATTATTATCGAAAAAACGGGTTTAAGTGTAATTTCAGATGAAAATGGAAACTTTATTTTTAAAAATGTACCCGCAGGAAAACACACCTTAAAAATTTCTGCAATTGGTTTTGCGGTTTATAAAAAACAGATTGAAGTTTCAGGCAACTTGAATATTCCAGTAAAAATGGAAACCGAGTCACAAGAATTAGAAAATGTATCCGTAATAGGACGTTCGACAGTTGATAAGGTCAATAAACAAGCTTATAACGTAACTGCTGTTGATGCGAAAAAACTCCACAACTCCACTTTAGATTTGGCACATGCCTTAGATAGGGTATCTGGCGTACGTTTTCGAGAAGCTGGAGGTGTTGGTTCTCGATCAGAATTATCAATTAATGGATTTTCTGGCAACCAAATTAAAATTTTTATTGATGGAGTACCAATGGATAATTTCGGCTCGTCTTTTCAAATTAATAATATTCCAATTAACCTAGCTGATCGTGTAGAGGTTTACAAAGGTGTTGTGCCTATTTGGCTGGGAGGAGATGCTTTAGGAGGAGCTGTTAATATCGTAACAAATAGCAAACCCCGAACGTATGTGGATGCTTCTTATTCCTTTGGATCATTCAACACTTTTAAAACTGCTATAAATGCAGGTTATACTTCAAAAAGTGGTTTTACAACAGAGATTAATGCATTTCAAAATTATTCTGATAATAATTATTGGGTAAATGTTGAAACTAATGATTTGGAAACCGGTAAATATTATCCAGAAACACGAGTAAGAAGATTTCATGATAATTACCATAATGAAACTGTAATCTTTAATATTGGAATTACGGGTAAAAAATATGCCGATAAATTAATGTTTGGTTTTACTGCGGGACAAAACAAGGCCGATATTCAAACCGGAGCCAGAATGGTTGCAGTATTTGGAGAAAGATATAGACGCGGGAATACTTTGATGCCTACTTTAAAATATCAAGTAAAAGATTTGTTTACAAAAGGGTTGAATGTAGATGTAACTGGAAATTTTAATTTTGGATATGAACAAACTGTAGATACCGTAAATAGACGATACAATTGGTTTGGGCAGTATACACAAAACGCAGGTCCAGGTGGAGAAGCTGGTAGATCCCTGTATAAATTTAAAAACAATAATGGAATAGCCACTTTCAATGCGAACTATGCTATTGGGGAGCATCATTCGTTCTTAATAAACAATACATTTAACACATTTGACCGCAAAGGAAGTGATGAACTTTATCCTGAGTCGATAACGTACCAGCAGCCTGAAAAGCTACAAAAGAATATTTTGGCAGCTGGCTACAAATTTGACTACAATCAAAAATGGAGCACCTCATTATTTGTAAAAAACTATACTTTAAAGACTACTCTTACAAGAAGTTATAATCCTTCTGGAAACTGGGGAGATGTTGCCTATATGGAGTTAAATGATAAGTCATCTTCTTTAGGTTACGGAGGGGCAACCAGCTATTATTTAAAGCAAAATGTACAGCTAAAGGCTTCTTATGAAAAAACCTATAGATTACCTACATCCAATGAAATTTTTGGTGATCCCAATGATAATTTACAAGGCAATAATAATTTAAAACCAGAATCAAGTAACAATATTAATTTAGGTTTTAGTTATCAAACTAATTTTAATGACTTTAATGCCTTAACATTTGATGTGAATGGTATTTATCGTGATGCTACTGATTTTATTCGTACTGAATTTAATAATAATCAGAACAAAACTGTAACTGTTAATCAAGGAAGTGTTAGAACAAAAGGTATTGATGGAGAGATTCGATACTCTTACAAAAAGCGATTTACATCTGGTATTAATATGACTTACCAAGATATACGCAATATGACCAAATACGAACCAGAGCAAAATTATGTTTCCTATTACTATAAAGACAGGGTGCCCAATATTCCTTACTTGTTTAGTAATCTAGATGCAACAGTTTTTTTTAACGATGTATTTAAAAAAGGAAATAATTTATCTGCTGGCTATAATCTTCTTTATGTACACGCCTATTATTTGTACTGGCCAAGTAGAGGGGGTACAAGTGGTAAGCACGATATTCCTACACAGCTTAAGCATGATTTAAACTTGGTTTACACTATGGCTAACGGAAAATACAACGTCGCCTTAGAATGTCAAAACTTATTGGATAATGAACTTGTAGATAATTTTTCACTTCAAAAACCTAGTCGTGCTTTTTATCTAAAATTTAGATACTTCTTTAACAAATCGAATAAATAATTTTAATATAAATTTTAATACTTATGAAAACAATTACCAAATTACCTTTACTGTTAGCAGCATTTGCTTTCACTTTTGCTTCATGTGAGAGTAACGATGAGCAAAATGAAGGAGCTAGTGGAGAAACAGGAAAATCAAAATATATAGTTACCGTTTCTACAGGAGCAACAGGAGTAGCAGATTATTTATTAACTGCAGACGACGTTTCAAAAGGATCAATTACAACAGCAGGAAACGGATTAGAACAAGACGGTACTTATCGTTATTATTTATCAACGCAAAATAAATTTTTTAGTTTCCTTTACGGTCAAGGAAATCCAGGAGCTGTTACTACATATGGTTTGACTACGAATGGAGTTTTAACTAAGACTTCAAATTTCCAAGCTGAGACAGTTCAAGTTTTTGCACCAGTTAACAAAGATATTTTAATGGTAAAAGTTCCTAGAAGTGGTGCTTCAATTTCTTATATGTATAAAGTTGATGCAGAACAATCTGTACTTACAGGAACAGTATCACAAGATACTAGACTTTTAATTGGAAATAAAAATCCAGATTTAGCAGAAAGAGCGCATTTTACTTGGGCAACTCAAGTAGGAGATAAAGTATTTATGCCTTATATGAAAATTAATGGTATTGCTCCTGATACTTTTGGAACAAGACATGCTGATAGTACTTGGGTAGCGGTATATAGTTATCCAGACTTAAAATTAGAAAAAGTAATTAAAGATAACCGTACAAGTTACTTAGGGGCTTATTTTACTAATGGATTGTTTCAAGATGAAAAAGGAGATGCTTATGGATTTTCTGGAGCAATTGGAACATCAAATGGCGTAGTTAGCTCTACAAAACCTTCGGCTGTTGTTAGAATTAATAAAGGTACAACAGAATTTGACAAATCTTACTTCTTTAATGTTCAAGAAAAATCAGGTGGATACAAAATTTCTTCGACAAGTTATATCTCAAATGGTAAGTTCTTATTGTTAATGTACGGAACTGCTGGAACCAATTCTGGAACTGTTAAGTTAGCTGTTGCTGATGTATACAACCAAACTTTTAAATGGGTTACTGGTATGCCTTCTGTATTGTCAAATGCTACTACTCGTTATAATATTACAACAGAAGATGGTAATTCAGCTATTCTTGGTGTAAATACACCTGACGGAAACTGGATTTACTCTATCAACGGTACAACTGCTGTTGCTACACAAGGCATGAAAGTTGAAGGCGGTCAAATTACCGCAATTCAGAAATTAAAATACTAATATTTTTTTGCCGTAAGTCCTTGTTTTAATGAGGACTTGCGGTTTTTTTATTTATCCTATTTATCTATCCATTATGTTTTCTTCGTCAAAACCAAAACCCAATAATAATAAGAAAAAAAGTAAAAAATCGCTTTTCAAGCGTATTATGGCCTGGCTTCACTTGTGGCTTGGTTTAGCGTCTGGAGTCATCGTAGTTATTGTCAGCCTTACGGGCTGCATTTATGTTTTTGAACACGAAATCAAAGATTTTATCGAAGACTGGCGTTTTGTAAAACCTCAGGAAAAAGCATTTTTACTGCCTTCCCAATTGGTTTCAATTGCAGATAAAAAAATGAAAGATAAAAAAGCTACAAGTGTCACTTTCGGAGAAAAACACGAAGCGGCTATTGTAGGCTACTTTGTAGAGAAAAAAGAAAAGGGTGAAAAAGGCGGTCGAGGAGAAAAAGGGGAACATAAGAGAGGAGAAAGAAAAAAAGATTTCGCTAAAAATGAAGGCGAAAAAGCAAAATCAGATGCAAAATCTCAAGTAAAACCCGGCGAAAAGGGCAAAGGCAAAGGAAAAGATGAAAAACGTAAAGGTGGCAGAAGATCTGGAACTTTTATCAGCGTTTATATGAATCCATACACGGGAGAAATATTAAACGTAAAAACTTTTTCTAGAGGCGATTCACCAGATTTTTTCAGATGGATATTAAACGGACACCGGGCTTTGTGGCTGCCTTATGATATAGGGAGGCCAATTGTAGGTGTTGCAGTTTTAATTTTTGTGGTTTTATTAATTTCGGGTATCGTTTTATGGTGGCCAACCAAATGGATTAAATCAATTATTGATAAAAGTTTTAAAATTAAATGGGATGCCAGCTTTAAACGTGTCAATTATGACATGCATAATGTTTTTGGTTTTTACAGCTGTATATTTCTATTTTTTATTGCTGTAACAGGTTTAGTTTGGAGTTTTGGATGGTGGAGTAAATCATTGTATTGGGTAACTTCTGGAGGTAAACCATTGACAGAAAACCGCGAATCTCCAAAATCGGATACCACAAACGTGGTCGCATTTAATATTACGACTGCCGATAAAGTTTTATTGAATTTAAGAAAAGAAAATCCGCAAGCATCTGGAATCTTAATTAGTATTCCCGGAAAACCTGCAGATCCAATTGGTGCTTTTGTTTACAAGCAAAAAAACACCTATTACAATATGGATCGTTACAGTTACGATCAACAGTCTTTGAAAGAGATTTCAATTAAAACTCCTTTCTCAGGGAAATATGTAGAAGCAAATATTCCAGACAAAATCAGACGTATGAATTATGATATTCACGTGGGAAGTGTTCTTGGACTAACAGGAAAAATAATTGCATTTTTTGCCAGTTTAATTTCTGCAACTTTACCCATCACAGGATTTATAATTTGGTGGGGTAAACAGAAATGGGGTAAAAAGAAGCCCGCCGCAAAACCAAAAGTGGCAGCTAAAGCAATTCCTGTTCCTAAATTGAAAAATACAGCAGAACAAGAAGTTACTGCTTAAAAATAGTAAAACTGGTTTTTAATTCTTTTTTGTTTTTTTTTGATTAAAGGCAAAGCTCAACAAGCTTTGCCTTTTTGTTTTTTAGATTTAAAATAAAAAAAATTCCAAATCCCAATCTTAAAAATTGGAATTTGGAATTTTAATATTGAAGTTTAACTAAAATTATCCTGGAAATTCTCCACCGTCTCCGCCGCTTTCGTTATTTTTTGGCATATTTTTATCTCTCTCACCTTTTGGTTTATTGAAACGGTAAGTGAATGATAAATTGAACTGACGTTTACGGAATTGGAATTCGCTATACGAATTTACATTTTCTAGATAGGTATAAGATCTCATTTTTCTAGAATTGAAAACATCGCTAATATTAAATGCAATTGTTGCTTTATCTTTCAATACATCTTTACTAAAAGCAGTATTCATTCCGAATTGACCTAAGTTTTTACCTTGAGCTGTTTTTTGCTCTCCGTTGTACATTCCAGTCAATTGCCAATCAATTTTGTAAGGTAAGGTAACTTTAGAGTTTATTCTTGCAAACCAAGAGTTAGCCTGATTGTCTAAATTCTGAACAATTACGTTTCCTTGAGTATCTGTATAGCTGTTTTCTCCAGTTGTTTTTACATTGAAGAAGTTAAAGTTACTGTTTAATTTCCACCATTTGTACGGTGTATAGTTGAATGTAAATTCGAAACCAAATTTTTGTTCTCTTCCTAAGTTGATAGGAGAACTTTTAATTACTGGCGTACCATCAACTACTTCACCTGGTGCAGGAGTTACCACTTCACCGTCTGGAGTTACAACATCACCAGTAGGAGATCTTACAAAGCTGAAAACGTCTTTTGTGTTTTCAAAATAAGCCGAAGTATTAAAAGTTACTTTGTCCCATCTTTTGATGTATCCAATATCATATTTATCTGTCAAAGAAGGATCTAAATCAGGGTTTCCTTGAAAGATATTGATGTTACTGGCATAGTTTACCGCAGGATTCATGAAACGTCCTCTAGGTCTCGATAAACGCTTGCTATAACTTGCCGAGAAATTACTTTGATCTGAAATTTCGTAACTAACAAAAGCACTTGGAAATAAATTGTTGTATTTTTTAGTGTTGAAATCGCTATTATCTAATAAGTTAACTTGTATGTTGGTGTCTTCCCATCTTAAACCAAACAAATAGGAAAATTTATTTACTTTAAAACCATATTGTGTATAAAGCGCATTGATGTTTTCTTTGTATTCTAACGTATTTGATAAATTAGGGTTTAATACACTTTGACCATTTGCATCAAGATTACTAACATTATAGATATTATTCAAATCTCCAAAGCTTCCTTTGTAACCTGCTTCAAACTGTCCACCTTTTCCAAGAGGCAACACATAATCAACTTGTGCTAAAACTTGCTTTTGCACTTGATTATTTAATGTGGTATCAAAATTTGGAGAAGCCGTAATAGTACTATTGCTATCATCTGTATTTCTTGAGATAGAAAGATCTGCCGTAAGTTTGTGTCCTTTATCGTTGAAATTTTTAATTAAGTTTGATGTAAATTCAACATTTTCACTACCTGTATCAGCATTGTTCAAACGGTAAGATGTTCCTGTAAAAGCTTGATTAGCATCATAATTATAATAATTAATCAAATCACGGTCATCACCAGTATTTTTTTGATAATTAATAGCATTGGTCCAGAAAGTTGTTGGAGTAAGTGTCCATTCTACTCCAGCTCTTCCGTTAAATCCGTTTCTAACACGTTTAGTGTCACGGGTTTCATCTAAGAAACTTTTTGTAGTTCCATCAGCATTTAAATATTCAGAATTTGTTTTACCAGCTCCCTCATTTGTTCTGTAATTATATCCGGCTGTTGTAAAGTAATTTAATTTTTCTGTTTTATAATTCACATTAGCACTTAAACCATAAGTTTCTGGTAAACCTGTCGAAGCAATTAAAGTTCCGTTAAAACCTTGATTTTTACCTTTTTTAAGCACAATGTTTATAATTCCAGAACCTCCTTCTGCATCATAACGTGCAGATGGATTGGTAATAACTTCTACTTTATCGATAGCATCAGCAGGAAGTTGTCTTAAAGCTTCAGCCATATTAATAGCTTGTGAAGGTCTTCCGTCAATTAAAATACGAATGTTATCGCTTCCTCTTAAACTAACATTTCCTTCAGTATCAACAGAAACAGAAGGTACATTGTCTAAAACGTCGCTAACGCTTCCGCCTTTTACAATCATATCTTGACCAACGTTGTAAACTTTTTTGTCTAGTTTTATTTCAACTGTCGATTTTTCAGCGCGAACTACAACTTCATTAAGTTGCGCAGCATCTTCAGATAAATTAACAACACCTAAATTAGTGTCATTTTGAATGCTTTTTTGTTTGATTTCAGTTGATTTAAAAGAGATAAATTCAACTTTTATATCGTAAGTTCCTGGTGCAACAGCAACTTCAAATTCTCCCTTTGGATTGGTAATCCCGCCAGCAATAACTTTAGTATCATTAGGAGCTGTAATAGAAATAGTAGCATATTCTAAAGGTTGTTTGCTTACTTTTTCTAAAACTTTTCCGCTGACTTTTACTTTGTTGCCGCCAGGCCCTTGTTGTGAGTAATTATACACACTTGTAAACAAGAATACAAGCAGTATAGCAAATTTGATTTTTTTCATTTTCTGGTTTTCTTTTCTCTTTAGACGGCAAATGTAGTTTTTGGTTTAAAGAAAGAAATCACAAAAAAATGTTAATGAAGTATTTTAGAATCAATCTAAAAAAGAAGCAACAAGATCTGGATCTCTGCCAATAATAGCTTTTCCGTCTTTTACAACAATAGGTCTTTCTATTAAAATTGGATTTTCGACCATCGCATTTATAATTTGTTCTTCGTTTAAAGTTTTTCCTTTAAAGTTTTCGATCCAGACTTTTTCTTTGGTTCTGACTAACTGAATTGGCTCTATGTTAAGTTGTTTGAGTAATTTTTTTAGTTGGTCAAAAGTTGGTGTTTCTGTCAAATAAGGAATGATTTCAAATTCTTGTTTTGAATTTTCTATAAATGCAAGACAGTTTCTTGATTTTCCGCATCTCGGATTATGATAGATTTGTATCATTTTGTTATATTTAAGGGTTCAAATATTTGTAAGGCAAAAAAGAGGTAGTTTTGCAATGCCAAAAGTAAGATTTACTTATGGAATTTGAATTCTCATTTTTTTTAAATTTTAAATTTATGTTTTTAGAACAAGGAATTAAGCCTGAAAATAAATTTTGGAAATATCTCTTGGGATCTGTTTTTATTATAGCGGCTTCTTTTTTAGGACAGATGCCGCTTATTGGCGTGGTGTTTTATAAAGCTTTTAGTGAGGGCAAGGCTTTTCCAACAACAAATGATGATGTTATGAAAATGTTCGAGTCTAATACAACTCTGTTCCTTGTAATGATTTCGTTTGTTTTTGCCTTTGCAGGAATTTATTTTGTTGTCAGATTCATTCACCATCAAACATTATTATCAATAACTACGGCACGACCAAAAACAGACTGGAAACGAATTTGGTTTTCTTTCTTTTTATGGACTTTTATTTCGCTGGTTAGTTTTTCAATCGTTTATCTAAGCTCTCCTGAAAAATTTGTTTTAAGTTTTAAATTAGTTCCGTTTCTAATTTTAGTTGTTTTAGGTTCTATATTAATCCCGATACAAACCAGTACAGAAGAATATGTTTTTAGAGGGTATTTAATGCAAGGATTTGCCAATTTGGCTAGAAATAGATGGTTTCCTCTCGTGATGACTTCAGTTATTTTTGGTTCTATGCATTGGTTTAATCCTGAAGTAGTTAAAATGGGAAATATTGTAATGATTTATTACATAGGAACAGGATTGTTTTTAGGGGTTATCACTTTGATGGATGAAGGAATGGAGTTGGCATTAGGATTTCATGCGGCAAATAATCTCGTGGGCGCACTTTTGGTTACTTCAGATTGGACCGTTTTTCAAACTTATTCCATATTTAGAGATTTGTCAGAACCATCAGCAGGAATTGATGTGATTCTGCCAGTTGTAATTATATATCCAATTTTACTTTTCATTTTTAGCAAAAAATATAGTTGGACAAATTGGAAAGAAAAATTATCAGGCAAGATTAAAAATGTAGAAGTAAAAAATTAAAAAGTATGCAAAACTTAACTCATAACAACGTTCATAATTATTTTAAGCTAAACGGTTATCATTTAAATGCAAAAGATTTATGCCGAGCTGCTTATAGTTATGTTAAAGAAGGTGACGCCTACGAAAGATCAATTGGTGAATTCTTTTTAGATTGGTTTGATAAAAAGGATTATATCGAAATGACAACTTCGGGAACTACTGGACTGCCAAAATTGGTAAGATTAGAAAAAAAAGCAATGATCCAGTCTGCACTAGCAACGGGTGATTTTTTTGATTTAAAACCTGGTGATAAAGCTTTATTATGCCTTCCGACACAATTTATTGCAGGAAAGATGATGTTGGTGCGCAGTTTAATTTTAGGATTAGAATTAGATGTTGTTTCGCCAAGTCTTCATCCGTTAGAATTAAATACGACTTTGTACGATTTTGTTGCGATGGTGCCGCTTCAGGTTCAAAATTCAATCAAAGGACTTTCAAAAGTTCGTAAACTTGTAATAGGAGGTGCTAAAATGGATTCTTCTTTAGAAGAAAAACTTTTACCGCTTAAAACAGAGATTTATGAAACTTACGGAATGACAGAAACCATCACGCATATTGCTGCGAAACGTTTGGGAGACTCTGTTTTTTCAATTCTGCCAAATGTAAAAATATCGCAAGATGAACGCGGATGCTTGGTTATCAATGTTGCTACAATTTCTGACGAAGCGATTGTAACGAATGATTTGGTAGAATTAATAAACGATCAGCAATTTATCTTTTTAGGAAGAATTGACAATGTAATTAATAGTGGAGGAGTGAAGCTGATTCCTGAACAGATTGAAGCCAAATTAACTGGGAAAATAAATAGCAGGTTTTTTGTAACTGGACTTCCGGATACTACTTTGGGAGAAAAATTAGTTTTAGTTATTGAAGGAGAAAAACAAGATTTTGCTTCTGATTTCTTTGATGTTTTAGGTAAATATGAAAAGCCGAAAGAAATAGTTTTTGTTTCAAAATTCAAAGAAAACGAAAATGGAAAATTACTGCGAAAGCCTACCTTGCAGGATTAAATTCCAAATATCAAAATTCCAAATTCCAAACTCGTAGTTTAGAACTTTGTCAAAGTTTTAAACTTTGACAAAGTGAAACGAAAGTTCTTTCACAATCTTGTCATTTCGACGTAAGGAGAAATCTTCGTAAGTAACTCCGCAACGAAAATACAATCTTTGTCTAGCTTCTCGGAGATTTCTCCTTACGTCGAAATGACAAAACTGTAGGGAATTAGAAAAAAAAATAAAAAAAATCCAAATTCCAAGTTTTAAAATTGGAATTTGGATTTTTTAATATTGAGTAATTCCAAAACAAATTGGAATTTGGAATTTCAAAATTGGAATTTATATTTTACGTTCCAGTAAAGCCATATAGAAACCATCAAAACCAGATTCTGAAGCCAGCATTTTACGATCTTCAACAAAAGTAAATTGCTGTCCGATTTCTGTTTTTAAGAATTTCTCCACTTGTTCTTGATTTTCTGATGGTAATACAGAACAAGTTGCATAGACTAATTTTCCGCCTGGTTTTACAATTTTAGAATAGCTTTCTAAAACCTCACTCTGAACTTTACGAATGTTATCGATAAATTCAGGCTGTAATTTCCATTTAGAATCTGGATTTCTCTTTAAAACTCCTAATCCGCTACAAGGTGCATCAATTAAAACACGATCTGCTTTTTCGTGTAATTTTTTGATCACTTTTGTGCTGTCGATAATTCGATATTCAATATTAAAAGCTCCATTTCTTTTTGCTCTTAATTTCAATTGTTTCAATTTGCTTTCGTACAAATCCATTGCAATTAGCTGTCCTTTGTTTTCCATTAAGGAAGCCATGTGCAATGTTTTTCCTCCCGCTCCAGCGCAAGTATCTACAACACGCATTCCTGGTTTTACGTCAAGAAATCCTGCAACTAATTGTGAGTTAGCATCTTGAACTTCAAAAAGTCCTTGTTTAAAAGCGTCTGTCAAAAATACGTTTGCTCTTTCTTTTAAAACAAGAGCTTCAGGCTGATCTTTTAAATATTCTGTTTCAATATTTAAATCCATCAATGTATTTCTAAGGCTTTCTTTAGTTCCTTTCAAAGTATTCGTTCTAAGAATAACTTTTGCTGGCTGATTTTGTGCCGCAATTTCTTTCGACCAAACTTTTTCACCTAATTCTTTTACTCCTAATTCATCCATCCAATCCGGAATAGATTCTTTAAGCGCTCTGTTTTTAGATAATTCGTCAAAACGGCCTTTAATTTTTCTTTCTGGTGTCCCTTCCAATTGTCTCCAATCCGGAATTGGATAACCACGTAGAACTGCCCAAACGGCAAACATTCTCCATAAGTTATCTCTATCATAAGGTTCTTTTACCTCTGCAATTTCGGCGTATAATCGTTTCCAACGAACAATTTCGTATATCGTTTCAGCAACAAACTTCCTGTCAGAACTTCCCCAACGTTTGTCTTTTTTTAATGCTCTTGCCACCACTTTATCGGCATATTCTCCTTCATTGAAAATAGCATTCAAAGAGTCAATGGTAGTATAAACTAAATTTCTGTGTAATCTCATTTCTATTATTTGAGTTGCAAAGGTACTATTAATTGATTGAAAGTTAAATTTTTAATACTGAATCTTATCTTAGACTTTCATTAAAAGAAAAAACACTCTAAAAAAGAGTGTTTTTTGAAATTATTGTTAAGCTTTTATTCTTTTGAAATAATACGAGTTAATCCAATATTTTCTGGAGCATGAAGCACCATTGGGAATTTTTCTATTTTAACAGAACTACTGTCTAGACCAAAAGCTCTTTCTTCAGACAAACTCAATTTTTTGATAAAGAAATAAGAGTTCATGATAATGTTTTCATGCCATCTTAAATCATTGTCGTTTGATAAGAATTTCTCAGAAAGGACAAATTTAAAGTCACCAATAATATTGTTTTTGTTTAAAGATTCGTAACGGCTGGTAATATCTACTTCTCCGCGTTTTACCATGTCTTTGATAACTTCTCTAAACATTAAATTGATTTTGGTAGGTTCTCTAAATCCTAAGTTGAAATCAATTCTATAAATATCGTCTTTAGCAATTTCGGTAACTTTATATTGCGTTTTATAAGGTTCGGTTAAAATGTTAACGTGAACAAACCAATAGATATCGGCTCTTTTTGGACGTTTCTGCAGAATAGAATAAATGATTTTTTCCTCTAATTCATCAACACGATTTGCATTCGTCATATAAACCAAATGCGTTGCATATTTCGGAATGGATAAATCTTGGCTCAATTCTACTAAAACTTGTTTGTAGTCATCAACCTTAACCACTTTCGTGTAGTTTTTGTTGATTTTCTTAGCTAAGTACCAAATCGTCATTACAGAAATCAGCATACTTGCAATGATTAAGGTTACATAACCACCTTCTGCAAATTTGGTAATATTGGCGAATAAGAAACTAAACTCAATTAAGAGGTAAATCGTAATTAACGGAACCATGAAATACAATTTTACACGTTTCATGATTAAGTAATAATTCAATAAAATAGTCGTCATGATCATGCACAAAATAATGGCAAGACCATACGCATGTTCCATATTTCCTGATTTTTCGAAGTGTAATACAATTCCAACACAACCAAAAAACAATAACCAGTTGATTGACGGAATGTATAATTGACCTTTAACTTCTGTTGGATATTTGATTTTTACCTTAGGCCAGAAATTAAGACGCATTGCTTCGTTAATCAAAGTAAATGATCCGCTAATAAGCGCTTGAGAAGCAATAACGGCAGCCAAAGTTGCTACTACAATTCCGAATGGTAAAAACCAATGCGGCATAATTAAGTAAAATGGATTTCCATTTTCTCCACCTAATTGCTGTAGCGTACTTCCTTCGTGATGAATTAAATAGGCAGCTTGTCCAAAATAATTTAAAACCAAAGTAGTTTTTACAAACATCCAGCTTATTCTGATGTTTTTTCTACCACAGTGTCCCATGTCAGAATATAATGCTTCAGCTCCAGTTGTACATAAAAATACAAATCCTAAAACGAAGAAACCATCAGGATGAATAGACAATAAATGATAAGCATAATATGGATTAATCGCTTTAATAACTTCTGGATAATTAAGTACTTGAATAGTTCCTAAAGTTCCAAGCATGGCAAACCAGATTAACATCATTGGGGCAAAAAATTTCCCAACCAATTTAGTTCCGAATTGCTGAATGGTAAATAAAACGAAGAGAATGCTAATAACAATGTAAACAATAGTTTGGGTTTGCATTGTTGGGTAAAATGCGCGAATTCCTTCTACAGCAGATGAAATCGAGATAGGTGGCGTAATAATTCCGTCAGCTAGCAATGCACTTCCTCCAATTATGGCGGGTACAATAAGCCATTGTATTTTTGTTTTCTTGACTAAGGCATAAAGTGCAAAGATTCCTCCTTCACCATGATTGTCTGCGCTTAATGTAATAAGTACGTATTTAATCGTAGTTTGCAGTGTCAAAGTCCAAAATACACAAGAAATACCTCCTAAAACAATATCAGCATTTATGGTATGATCGCCCAAAATGGCTTTCATTACATACAATGGAGAGGTTCCAATATCTCCGTAAATAATCCCTAAAGTAATCAATAAACCCCCAATAGACAACTTACTATGTAAGTTTTTATGCGATGCGCTCATGTATATTTTTATAAAAGACGGTTGCAAATTTACTGTTTTAAAACAAATTAGCAGCAATTATAATTAAAAAGATAAAAAAAAGCACAATCCTAAAATTGTGCTTTCTTACATTATCGTTTGTACTAAAATTAACCTCTTCTTCCGCCACCACCTCTATTGTTCGAACCGCTTTCTCTCTGAGGTTGTCCTCCTCTAGATTCTTGGCTTACTCTAGAAGTTTCTTGACTAGCTCTTGGCGCTTCTGAACGCTGCTGAGTTTGTTGCGGTCTAGCAGTATATTCTCTGTTTGAGTTGCTAGATCTGTTTTCAGAATTGCTTCTTGGAGCTTCAGCTCTTTGAACTGGAGCAGATTGCGTTGTACTAGCTCTGTTTGGAGAATAGCTTCTTGAATTCTCAGATCTTTGAGAAGACATCTCGCGATTAGAATTTACTCTGTTTTCTGAATTTCCTCTTGAAATATTTCCTGTATTGGTTCTTGATTCAGCTCTTGGAGTACTTTCAACTCTTGCAGAACTATTTCCTCTGTTTGAATAATCTCTATTTGCTGTTCCTTCTGTGTTTCTGTTTACAGTTCTGTTGCTAGAATTATAGTTTCTATCTGTATTTCTTTCTGCAGAAGTTCTGTTAGTTGAGCTTCTGTTTTCTGCATATGTTCTGTTAGAATTTCTATTATCACTAGAAATAGGTCTTGCTGTATTGCCTCTATTTGTACTGTAGGTATTTCTGTTAGATTCTCTACTAGCAACTCGTCTTTGATCTAATTCGTATCTGTTTGTAGTGTTAGAATGTCTTTGAGCAAAACTATTGTTAGGACGCATTCTTTCATAACCATAAGCACGTCTTGTTTCATAGATAGCTGGAGCTCTGTAACTTCTTCTAACATTTACGTAGTTGTAACTGTTATGAACATTTATGCAAACATTTACATTGTTTCTATATCTGTAAACTGGATATGGCGCCCAAGCTGTGTAATAGGTAGGGTAATAACCCCAATACCAAGTTGAGTAGTATGGTCTGTAATTGTTTACCCAAAATGAAGTATAAATTACTGGTGCAACACTGTACACTGGTTCGTAAATGTAGTTTGCACCATACAAATAAGTATTTCCTACTATCTGAACACTTACTTTATTGTAATTATCTCTTTCAACATCAATAGTTGCAATGTCTTGATAAACATCACGATCTAAAACCGCTTGAATAATTACAACGTGTGTTCTATCTTCTACAGATTCGATAACACGTAAGTAATCTACTTGGTCATCGCCATTTAAGTCTAAGTTAGAAATTTGATATTTTGGATCATTTAATCTTCTTTCAAAATCTTGAAGATTGGCTGATTCTCCAAACATCGAAGCAACTGCCCTTAAATCTAAATTATCGCTTATGTCTGAATTTTTTGCGTATACTGTAGTTTGACTCTGTGCTGCACAAGAACCAAAAACTAAGGCTATCATCGCTATTAAAAGTAATTTCGTTTTCATGACTTAATTGTATTAAATTATTTTTTCTACTAGTGAATATCCAATTACTGTGCCATAAATTAGTTTTGCAATCTTGCGTATTTTAATTGTCACTTAATCAATAACTTATGATTTGTTTGTTCTATTTTTGTTTTGATTTGCAATAAAGAGAGATATCAATTTTATTTTTTGAAAAAGAAATAAACCTATTTGAAATTTTATAAATAATCGTATTTTAGCGTTAACCAAATTTTGATTTCCTATGAAAAAACTAACTTTATTTTGTGGTATTTTTATTTTATTGATGTCTTTTAGAACATTTAATCATAAAACGGAAGTACTTTATAGTAGTGGTTTTACATCAATGACAGTAGATACTCTTTTTAAAGATAGAATTAGTATTAGAGCTATTCTAATTGATAAAAATAAAGTTTGGTACGGTGCAGATAATTCTCGTTTTGGTTATTATGATTTAACTAAAAAAGAAAAATTTGAAGAACATATTTACCGTGATACTTTAAACTTAGAATTTAGAAGCATCGCCCAGACTTCAAAAGATGTTTTTTTGCTTAGTGTAGCAAATCCTGCCTTGCTTTATGCGGTTTCTAAAAAAGACAATAAAGTTAAATTGGTTTACAAAGAAATTAACCCAAAAGTTTTCTACGATAGCATGCAGTTTTGGAACGATAAAGAAGGAATTGCCATTGGTGATCCGACCGAAGATACTTTTTCTGTTATTGTAACAAGAGATGGAGGAGAAACCTGGACAAAATTATTGTCGGATAAATTGCCGACAAATACAACTGGTGAAGCTGCTTTTGCAGCAAGTAATACTAATATTGTAATTAAAGGAAATGATACATGGCTTGTTTCGGGAGGGAAAAAAGCACGTGTTTTTTATTCTTCAGATAAGGCAAAAACATGGAAAGTAGTAGAAACACCGATTGTTCAAGGAAAACAAATGACGGGGATTTTTACAGCTGATTTTTACGATTCTAAACAAGGTTTTATTGCAGGAGGAGATTATGATTATCCGAATAAAAGAATAGATAATAAAGCTTTTACCAAAGACGGTGGAAAAACGTGGGAATTGATAGGGCAGAATATGGGCTTTGGTTATGCGTCTTGTGTGCAATATGTGCCTGGAGGAAATGGAAAAGAAATTGTATGCGTTGGTTCTGAAGGCATACAATATTCTCAAAATGGAGGAGAAAACTGGATGCAGCTTTCTACAGATTCAACACTTTTTACTATTCGTTTTGTAAACAGAAATACTGCAATTGCAGCGGGTCATAATAAAGTAGTTAAGCTTAATTTTAAATAAAAAAATAAGAACCCTAAATAATAAAGTAAGTATTATTATATAGGGTCCTTATCGCTGTTGTTTCTTTATTGCTTAGTCTTTGTTGGCTTTATCACGATACTGCTGCAACAATTTTCGGCTAAAATCGTCTTCCGATTTTTTAAGTAATAATATTTTCTTTGCAGAAAGCACCTTTTTAATATTACTCATAAATTTTTCTCTTAGTTGATACAATTCTTTATCTGTACTTTCTATTTGAGATAATAAGGTTACGGCTTCTTTTTCTGAAAGATTTTTAAAATTGTCATCGTTTAATTTTTTCAGATAAGTTTTCATTTTTAAATGTCTTAATTCGAATTGTTTATCATCATAAGCATTGTAAATAGGCCAAAATTTTTCTGCTTCTGTTGAAGTTAATTCTAGTTCTGTCGTTAAAAATGAAACTTTAAAAGCTTTAATCTTTTCACGTTTTTCATCAATTTTTCCATTTTGTGCAAAAAAGGAAATACTTGTCAGAAAGAGCAGTAATGTTAAAATGTTTTTTATTTTCATTGCTAAGTTAAGTTGTTGAGTTAAGTTTAATTTTGTTCTGCAATTAAATGTTCTATGTTTGGACTTGTGGATAAAATGTCTTCTAGAGTTTCGTCTTCCAAAGTAATATTATTGTTTAATTTTTCAATATCGCTGTCGTCTAACTTCTGAATTAAATCGTACTGGCTTATATTGGACTGATAAGATAAATAGGTTTCTAATGTAGCTTCATCCAGATCATTAGATGTTGCTTTGTAATTATTTACAATCGGAATCATCAGCGCAAAACCAATTACAGCCGCGGCCGCAAGCGAAAGTGTTTTTTTACGTTTGTAAAAAGGAATTACCTTAACTTCTTTCTGATGTAATTGCTGTAAAACTTTCTCTGAAAAATCATCAAAATAATTTTCTGGAGTATTAAATCCAGATTTTATTTTGGGTTCGTTTTCTAATTTAAATGCTTTCATAATATCTATAAGATAGTTTTAGTTACCAAAGGTTTAATTTGATGTAACATATAATTCAATTTTTTTTACTGCGTGATGATAAGATGCTTTTAAGGCACCAACCGAAGTTCCTAAGATTTCGGCTATTTCCTCGTACTTCAATTCTTCAAAATATTTCATTTTGAAAACTAATTGTTGTTTTTCTGGAAGCGTTACAATTGCTTTTTGAAATTTGATTTGAATTTCATCTCCATCAAAATAAAGATCTGCCTTTAAATTGTCAATCGTTTTATTTTGAAGATCTTCAGACGAAATACCGCTCAATTTTGCTTTTTGAGATAAAAAAGTCAAAGCTTCGTTTGTGGCAATACGATACATCCAGGAAAAAAGTTTACTTTCACCTTTAAAGTTTTTAAGATATTGAAAGACTTTTATAAAAGTATTCTGCAAAACATCATCTGCATCATCATGATTCAAAACAATGTTTCGAATATGAGAATACAGCGGACGCTGATAATCAGACAAGAGTTTTTGAAACGCTGTATTTTGCGTTTGAGGGTTTAATAATTGTTTTATAAATTCCTTCTCGTCTATCAAACTTTTTTATTGTGTAAACCTTCTGAATGTATATTAGACTGAATTGTAAACAAAAGGTTTAATAAACTTTTGAAATTTAAAATTCTGAGTCTTCTTCTTGCGTAGGAGCAGGAGCTGGTGTAGGGGCTGGTTTCTTTTTAACAGGTTCTTTTCGCGTTTCTGTACGAGGTTCGCTTGTTGGAGTTTCTCCTTGTGTTTCGCTCGCTGTTTGCGGAGCGTAAACTGGTTCTGTTACAACAGGAACTACTTTTGGTTTTATTGGAAAATAAATTTCTGTAACTAATTTTGATGATGCTTTTACATCCAATTTGCTAAGAGTCCAAATTTCGAGATGCGACCAGCTTAAATCTGGAATTATCTTCTCATTGTTGATATAAGCTGTTGTTTTAGCAATCGCTTCATTTCTATGGGAGTAATCTCCGGTAAGTGTCGTTTTTACAGCATCAAAGCCAGTTAATTTTCCGGATAAAATATCGCTTCCAGAGCTAATAGAAATTTCTTTATTGATTGGTAAACAGATCGAAATCTTTGCTAAACCAGTATTAGTGTCGTATGTATGGTAGATAATAAAAGGTTTCCCGCTTTCAGATAAGCCATTTGCTTCACTAAACTGAATCAATTTCGGAATAACAATCCTAGCATTCTTATTTACTTTTGAAATTTCGCTCGTAAAAGTCTGACGAATATAAGGTGTTTCTGTTTTTTTAACCACACCATCAACTTTAACCGCGTAAGTTTTAGTTTCGTAGTCTAGATTTTTGTCAATATTTACTAAACTTTTTTCATAAATAGTTCCAATTACCTTATCAGAACCACCATGCAATGCAGTATAAATTTTAAACAAGAAACTCATCGTACCTTTTCCTTTCCAGGTAACTTTTGTTTTTCCGTTTAAAGTGTCTTTTAAAGTCCAGCTTACATCAGCTTGAGTGCCGTCATAGTGCATTTTTTGTGCAATGTTTTCTCCATCTTTTGTTTTAATGGTAATGGCATTTCCTTTTCCGTCAGCCCCATCCCAATAAAATGAAGCTCCGTTTCCGCTAGTCTTATTAGCAAAAGTCATTTTTATAGTAGGATCTTCAACAGACCAAGATTCAAAATCTTCGTAATTTCTAAAATCATTAAGATAATTATAAACTGTGGAGCGAGGCGAATTGATAACTTTACTTCTTTCTACAGAAAAATCTCCTTTTTGAGTGGCAACAAAAACAGTAAGAGCAACAAAGCTTAATAATGCAAAAAGAAATAAATACTTAAGAATTTTCATTGGTAGATTGTTTGGTTCGTAAAGTTATAAATTTATTGTCAGTCTTACTAATAACCAATAATTATTAGGTTTTATTTTATAGCGATTACTATTTTTAAATAAAAATAAGACTTTATTGTTTTTTTTAAACTTATCTTTTGAAGAATATTTTAATCAAAAACAAAATGGCAATAAAGAGTAAAAAAACAAGAAGTACTTTGTAATTTCCTTTGTAAAAGATTTTGTGCAGTGCTAAATCTTTTCGATAAGCAAAAATCATAATGATTACAAATGCAATAAAAAAACAGACTCCAAATATTAATTGTCCTTGACTAAACATACTTCTAAAATTATTTTTGACAAATTTAGAGAATTGTATACGATTTGCTGCTAAATTGGCTTTTCATTTCGTTCAATAAATTTTCGAATTTATTATAAAGTGACTTATATTAGCAAAAAAAAGGAAAACTATAATATGAAAAAACAACTCGACGCCGTAACAGAATTTCACACCGCATTTAAAATTGGTCATAGCGCAACTCCAGTTGCCGATGTTGGATCTGAAAAAAAATTACTTCGTTATAATTTAATGAAAGAAGAAAACGAAGAATATTACGAGGCGGTTCAAAATAATGATTTGGTTGAAATTGCTGATGCGCTTGGCGATATGATGTATATTTTGTGCGGTACCATTATCGAGCACGGACTTCAAGATAAAATTGAAGCTGTTTTTGATGAAATTCAACGCAGTAATATGAGCAAATTAGGAGAAGACGGAAAACCTATCTATAGAGAAGACGGAAAAGTAATGAAAGGACCAAATTACTTTAAACCTGATTTTTCTAAATTGTTGTAAAGAAGATTAAACGCAAAGAACGCTAAGTTTTTTTCTGTAGTTCTTGTAAAAAAAACAAAGTCCGCAAAGCTTTACGTTATTTTGTCATTTCTCCTTCGTCGAAATGACAAGATTGAGTTTAATATCTTATCTTCACGATAAAATTTTATAATAAAGCCAAATAAAAAACCCGATAAAACTAAATTTATCGGGTTTCTCTTTTTTATATGGTTTTGGATTATTGAACTTTAACGGTCCATCCGTACGTGTCTTCAGAAAGTTTGTTTTGAAGACTTGTTAATTTCTCTTTTAAGAAAGAAGCGTAAGAATTTTCAATTGGCTCCATTTCATAGTATTCATCTTTATAAGAGAATCCTTTGATAACGCTAATAACCGCTGCAGTTCCTGCTCCGAAGATTTCTTTCAAAGATCCATTTTTAGCCGCTTCAACCAATTCTGAAACAATAACTGGACGAACTTCTACATTAAGACCTTCTTTTTCAGCCATTGCAATCAAACTTTTTCTCGTAACACCATCCAAAATTCTTTCACTTGTTGGAGCTGTTAATAAAGTATCGTTAATTCTGAAGAAAACGTTCATTGTTCCAGCTTCTTCTAATTTTGTATGTGTTGCATCATCAGTCCAAATAACTTGTTGGAAACCATCTTTGTTTGCCAAGTTAGTTGGATAAAATTGCGCTGCGTAGTTTCCAGCTGCTTTTGCAGCACCGATTCCGCCATTTGCAGCTCTACTGAAATGTTCTGCAATAATTACTTTTACTTCTCCTCCATAATAAGCTTTTGCTGGAGAAAGTAAAATCATAAATTTATATTCATCAGAAGGATTTGCGATTACCCCAGGTCCTGTTGCAATCATAAAAGGACGGATGTACATACTTGCACCGTTTCCTCTCTGAATCCATTCTTGGTCGATTTTTAATAATTCATTTAAACCATCCATAAAAATATCTTCTGGAACTTCTGGCATTGCCATACGAACAGCAGAATTATTGAAACGTTTGTAGTTTTCATCAGGTCTAAACAACCAAACATCATTATTCTCATCTTTATAAGCTTTCATTCCTTCAAAAATAGCTTGTCCGTAATGAAAGACTTTTGATGATGGATCCATTAGAATAGGAGCATAAGGCTTAATGACCGGATTCTGCCATTGTCCGTCTTTATAATCACATTCAAATAAATGGTCTGTAAATACAGCACCAAAACTTAAGTTTTCAAAGTCTACAGAGCTAATCTTAGACGAATCAGCTTTTCTGATTTCAATTTTGCTTGTTTGAGTTGTACTCATAGTTATGTAAGTTTTTTGTGAGATATTTTTCACTTCTGATATTTTAAAGTGATGATATCGTGTAAAATGGAAATTAATGAATGCAAAATTACGTAAAATTATGTAAAATGCTTAGTGAAAATTCATTATTTACTGGTTTTGACTGAGATTTATTTATCCTATAATAAAGTCAAATATTTAATTGATTTTTATAAAGAATTTATGAAAAAACTATCGATTTTTAAGGCTTTACGCATTAGTTTTGACGAAATTTGAATATTAAAATGCCTTGATAATCAATAAAAATCTATTGTAAATTTCGAAAAAAGTGAAAAGAGAAATAATTAAAACGCTAGATGGCTCAACTACAATTCATTTACCAGAATGGGATGAATGTTATCATTCTAAACATGGAGCAATTCAGGAAGCAAAACACGTATTTATAAAAAATGGTCTTTCATTGTTTGAAAAACCAATAAGTATATTAGAGATTGGTTTTGGAACAGGATTAAATGCTTTTATTACTTTTTTAGAAGCCATTCGAAAAAATCAAAAGATTGATTATGTTGGAGTAGAAGCTTATCCAGTAGATGCGGAAGAAATTTTAGAAATGAATTATGCAGAGGAACTGCAAGCATTGGAATTTCATAACATTTTCGAAAAAATGCATAAATCAGATTGGAATCAAAAAGTAGAAATTTGCGACCAGTTCTCGTTAACCAAAAGGAAACAATTTTTTGATGAAATTGACGATTTTGAAACTTTTGATTTGATTTACTTTGATGCCTTCGGATACAGAGTGCAACCGGAGCTTTGGAGTACAGAAATTTTTCAGAAAATGTACAATAGTTTGAAGCCTAATGGAGTCTTAGTAACATATGCAGCTCGTGGAGTTGTTAAGAGAAGTATGATTGCTGTAGGATTTACCGTCGAAAAATTAGCGGGGCCTCCTGGTAAACGAGAAATGTTTAGAGCCTTTAAAAACCTTTAGAAACGAGTTGTTTAGAACGATTCTATATTGATTTATATGTTTTAAGAAAACGTATTCGTTGCTAAAGTTTTTAAAATAATTAGTTAAAAATGGAATTTATGTTGGTTAATTGTTTAAATTTGGCTCGAGTTTAAAAAATTAGATAACCCCCGAAAATCTTATTTTATTATGTCAAAAATGATGTTTGATTACACGAAATCAATACTTGAGAGAGTTAGTTTCGATCCGATACTTTTCTGCAAAGAGGTAGAAAAAGCTATCAAGACACTGTTACCTTATGAAATGGAACAATTACAAGAATGGTTATTAAGTTTTGTAATCGAAAAGCCAGAATTAAAACAAAGTCTACTACTTATTAAAGCATAAAAAAAGGAGCCAAATTGGCTCCTTTTTTATTACGCTTTCTTTTGTAGCGGACTTATGATTTGAACGTTCTGAAAAACAATTGCGCCCTTTACAACGCCTGCAATTGTAGATCGGATTGCGTCAATGATTTGCATTTTTAATTCGCTCTTTGGGTAAATCAAACTTACCTCGCGAGCAGGTTTAGGTTCCTTAAAGTTTCGAAGTTTCAGTTTATCGGATTCTTTTAAGTCTAAGGTGTGCAAGTACGGAAGTAACGTTGTGCCCAAACCTTCGTCGGCCAATTTAATTAGGGTTTCAAAACTACCGCTTTGAATCTGAAAATTACTTTGATCGGCATCAGAAACGCTTTTGCAAAGATTTAAAATTCCATCTCTAAAACAATGGCCATCTTGTAAAAGTAAGATTTCGTTCAGATTTAAATCAGAAACCTCTATTTCTTGTTTTCCAAAAATGGCATGCTGTTCAGGAATATATGCTACAAACGGTTCGAAATACAAGACAATTTCCTTGATTTTTTCATCTTCTAATGGAGTTGCTGCGATCGCAGCGTCCAAATGGCCGTTTTTAAGTTTGAGTATAATTTCTTCTGTATTTAATTCTTCGATTAAAAGTTTAACTTTTGGGTACTTTTTAATAAAATTATTTAAAAACATAGGAAGTAGCGTTGGCATAATCGTAGGAATGATTCCTAAACGAAATTCTCCGCCAATAAAACCTTTCTGCTGTTCTACAATATCTTTAATACGATCGGCTTCGTTTACGATATTCTTCGCTTGATTTACTATTTTCTGGCCAATATCGGTAAGTTGAATTGGCTTTTTACTTCTGTCGAAAATTAAAATATTAAGTTCTTCTTCAATCTTTTGTATTTGCATACTTAAGGTTGGCTGTGTTACAAAGCATTTTTCGGCGGCAAGTGTAAAATTTTTGTGCTCAGCAACCGCTAACACATATTGTAATTGAGTTATAGTCATCTTGATAGTAATTTGTGATGCAAAAATAAGAAAATATAATTTTTATTTATATTTATTTTATGAAAGTTGCTTTAGTTTTGTAGTAAATTAGTGTAAAAAATAGATTATGAAAACAAATATTTTAGGATTACCTGTAAAAGAATCAGAATTATTAGTAAAAGAATTGAATGTGCTTTTGTCCAACTTTCAAGTATATTATCAAAATTTGAGAGGAATTCACTGGAACATTCGAGGAAAACGTTTTTTTGATTTACATGTAAAATTTGAAGAATTATATACAGATGCACAATTAAAAATAGATATGATAGCCGAAAGAGTTTTGACAATTGGAGGAACACCATTGCATACTTTTGAAGATTACATCAAAAACAATAAATTAACAGTTGGGAAAAATATTTCTAATGATGAAAAAGCGGTTCAATTAATTGTTCATTCTTTATCTGATTTATTAAAAATAGAGAGAGAAATATTAAACAAATCGGACGAAATTAATGATGAAGGTACCAATTCTATGATGAGTGATTTCATTTCTGAGCAAGAAAAAACAATTTGGATGATGAATGCTTGGTTAGAAGAAACTCTCTAAGGTATTGTTTTTTAGTAAAATAGAAGCAGAATGCGTTAAAAAATGCATTCTGCTTTTTTGTTTATGTTAAATTTCTATAAAAATCTCTTTGATTTTATTTGTTTAACGCTATTTTTGTTTTGATGAAATTTGTAGCCCGCATATTATTATTCATATTTATTGCCTTTTTATCGACTCCGACAATTGTTCAGGCGATAAAGAAAGGTAATGGCACGGCTGTATCTTTTAGTATTGCTGAAGAAGAAGTACATAAAGAACTTAAAAATGTAGTTCATCCAACGGTTTTAGAGCATGAAGTTTTAATTCCCGTTTGCATCGAGAAAAAAACAATCATTTCTGAAAACATTGTAAAACTCGATAATATTTCTCCGAGCATATTTGCTCCACCTCCTAATTTGGTATAATACTTCCGATTATTTTGATCTTTAACCGCATTTCATTTTGAGATGGGGTAAATCTTTAATGAATAATTTTTTTAGTGTTGTATTATGACAAAAAAAATCAATCTTTTTGCCAACCTTAAATCTGATTTTGCATCAGGTTTAGTGGTCTTTTTGGTGGCTCTTCCATTGTGTTTAGGTATTGCAATGGCTTCTGGAGCGCCATTATTTTCTGGAATTATCGCTGGTGTTGTGGGTGGTATCATTGTAGGATATTTGAGCCAGTCCCATATTAGTGTATCAGGTCCAGCTGCTGGGTTAACGGCTATCATTTTAACCGCAATTACCGATTTAGGAGCTTTCGATGTTTTTTTAATGTCTGTTTTTATTGCTGGATTAATTCAATTAGCATTAGGATTTTTAAAAGCCGGAAGTATATCAAATTATTTTCCAACAAACGTCATTGAAGGAATGTTAGCCGGTATTGGAATTATTATCATCTTAAAACAAATACCACATGCTTTTGGTTATGATGCTGACTTTGAAGGAGATCAGGCATTTATTCAAAATGATGGAAGTAATTCTTTTTCATTTTTATTTGATGTTTTAAATCATATTCATTTAGGAGCCGTGGTAGTTTCTGCAGTTTCATTGGTGATTTTATTAGCTTGGGATAGGGTTCCTTTTTTAAAAAGAATCAAACTAGTTCCCGGAGCTCTGATTGCAGTTATTGCTGGAGTTGTTTTAAACGAAATATTTGTTTCTACAGGAAGTACTTTGGCAATTGCAAAAGAACATTTGGTTTCTTTGCCAGTTCCAAAATCTTTTGATGACTTTAAATCAATTATAATTATGCCAGACTTCACCGCTGTTGCAAATCCGCAAGTTTGGGTAGTTGCTATTACGATTGCTATAGTGGCTTCTATTGAAACGCTTTTGTGTATTGAAGCTACAGATAGAATGGATGTGCAAAAACGTTACACCAATACCAATGTAGAGCTTAGAGCACAGGGTGTGGGTAATATTATAAGTTCTCTTTTGGGAGGTCTGCCAATGACCTCTGTAGTAGTAAGATCTTCTGCTAATAATAATGCAGGAGCAAAATCTAAATTGTCTGCCATAATTCATGGTGTTCTTTTATTAATAAGTGTATTGTCTATACCAGCAATTTTAAACAAAATTCCTTTGGCAACATTGGCAACAGTTCTGATTTTGGTTGGATATAAACTAGCAAAACCAGCAGCCTTTATGCATTTCTGGAAAAAGGGGAAATACCAGTTTGTCCCTTTCATTGCAACTTTGGTCTTTGTCGTTGCGACAGATTTGCTAAAAGGTGTTGCGCTGGGAATTGTTATCAGTATCATTTTTGTGTTGAGAGGAAATCTAAAAAGAGCTTATGTTTTCAAGAAAGAAGAATATGAAGATGGCGATATCATTCATATTGATTTGGCTCAGGAAGTTTCATTCTTGAACAAAGCGGCAATCAAACAAACATTGGCAGAAATTCCAGAAAATTCTAAAGTAATTATTAATGCGCATGATACGGAGTATATTTCGCACGATGTTTTAGATTTAATTCGTGAATTTAAAGAAACCCGCGCAATAGATGAAAACATCAAAGTGAAGCTTAAAGGATTTAAAGAAGCTTACGAATTAGAAAATACACCGGAGAACCACAACCATGTTACCATTGAACATTATTATGATGTAGCGAAAAGAGAAGTTGTTCAAAAAGAAGTAGTTAAAGGAGAATGATGAAATTTAAGCATTTTTATGTTTATAGAAATGTCAAAATTTAGGTAACTTTACATCAAGTTCATTTTTTGAGACCTTTATAACTTAGAAATTACCACACAAAAAATAAAAAAAATGAGAAAATTTTATGAGCAGTTATTAGAAAATAATAAAAAATGGGTAGAAAATTCATTGGCTTTAGACCCGAATTATTTTGCTGATTTAGCAAAAGGACAATCTCCGCCATTATTATGGATTGGATGTTCTGACAGCCGTGTTCCTGCAAACGAAATTGTTGGTGCAAAACCGGGAGAAGTATTCGTTCATCGTAACATTGCCAATATGGTTGTGCACTCAGATATGAATATGCTAAGTGTTTTAGATTATGCTGTAAATGTGTTGAAAATTAAACACGTAATTGTTTGCGGTCATTATGGATGCGGTGGTGTAAAAGCTGCTATGGGAAATCAGTCTGTTGGAATTATTGATAACTGGATTCGCCACATTAAAGATGAATACCGTTTACACGATAAATACTTAAATTCAATTGAAGATGAAACAGAACGTTTTAATGCTTTTGTTGAAATCAATGCAAAAGAACAAGTTTATAATCTGGCTAAAACATCAATTGTGCAAAACGCTTGGAGAAATGGTCAGGATTTAATGCTTCACGGATGGGTTTACGGTTTAAATTCTGGATTTGTTACAGATTTAAATGTAAATATCGCTTCAAATGAAGAATTGGATGAAGTATATCAATTGAAATTTTAATTGAAAAAATATAATTTTAAAAAAAAATCGCTCTCAAAAAGGGCGATTTTTTTTATTCGTTTTCGTCTAGATTTTCGTTAAATGCCGATGGTAGCATTGTTGGAATAAACTTAATCAATATTGGCAGTAATAAACTTCCTCCAGGAAGTAAAAATATGGTCAGCGACGGAATGGTTTTACAAATATCCAAAAGCTGTTTTTTGACTTTCTTTTTCTCTTTAGCATCCAAATCTCTTGTTGTAGAATAAGCTAGCAGAACGACAAGTTCCTTACTCTGCATAATTTCTCTCACAAGTCTGTTTTTATTTCGTGTAATCAGTTTTACAACGCTATGTGTCATCTGATCGTAAAAATGTTTAACCGGATTGGAGTAATTAAAATACGGAATCTTCTTTTTATGCGTGGTAATAAAAGTATTTGTTGTAGCAATGCTTTTAGCTGTAAACTCATCAGAAATGCCCATCATTGATCCTAAAGAATACAAGAAATAAGCTTCTTCATTTTCTACAACGCCGTCACTCCAAAGTGCCATTCCGGCCATATCAATAAGATAATATTGCTCTAATTTATTACTGAAATAATCCAATTGTAAATTCTCTAAGGTATCAACAGTAACTTTTGAAAATTTAGAATATCGAATCGAAGCTTCAAAGAGCTTAATCAACAAATCGTCATGAACAGATTTTACGGTTTTAGTTTTTAACGCTAAGCCAACAATTCCGAGAACGGTTTCTTCAATGCGTTTCAGATATTTTTCTGGGATTTGACCATGTTCTAGATATTGTCTAAAAGCTAAAACATCAATAAACAATAAAGCATTCGTTACTAAATGCGAGAAATTTTTACTGATGATACTGTCATTTGTCTGAACTCTTTGATCAATTATATTTTCTAGAGATAGAGAAGGAGTATCTTTTGGCAATAAGATTTTAAACAAATTAAATCCTTCTGGATTCATCTGTTTGTAAAACTTTAAAACTTCTGAAATAAAGTTTTTAGGTTCCGAATTTCTTTTTTCTAAGCAAAAAACATGATAAAGCGTATTGAGTAACGCTGTTTTAGAAATTTCGGTTTTAAACCATCCTTTAATTGGAATCGGAATCTGTGAATCTATAGCAATAATATGTCCATAGATAAATCCTGTGTCTCTTACTTTATAGTAAAAAGAATCTACAGTTTCAAAAGGAATAGCTTCTGAAAACTTCTGTTCACTAAAAAACTTATCGATCCAGCCTGGTGCTGATGGGTTAATCATTGACTTTATTTTGCTGATGCAAAGCTATGTCTTTTTCTTGTTTTAGAATTAATTTTAAATGAAATAACCGCTATATTTTGTGAAAATATAACGGTTATGATGATTTTTCTTATTTGATGATTCCTGCACAAGCTACTCTTCCTCCCGCATCACCAGTTGGTTGCGTAGTAAAATCGTCTGTTCCTGCATGTACAATTAATCCTTTTCCAAGAACATCTTTGTTAGAATCTCCACAGCCAACACACCATTCGTCTGTAGTAAGAGTGATCGATCCGTTACCTTTTGCATCAGCAGTAAAGTTTCCGATATCACCTTTGTGGTATTCGCCAACTCCCCATTTTCCATGTTTTTTGAATGTTGGATTCCAGTGACCGCCAGCAGAACTTCCGTCGGCAGCACTACAATCCGCTTTTTCATGAATGTGGATGGCATGCACTCCCGGTTCAAGACCAGTTATTTTTGCTGTAAACGTTACTTTACCATTTTTCTCAGTAAAAACAGCGGTTCCGGCAACTTTACTGTTGCTTTTTGGCTCGAGTGCAACTGTTAGCGTTTTTGCATCATTTGATTTTGTATTGGTCTTACAGCCAATAACTAAGGCAGTAAGTATAGCGAAAGAAACGATTATCTTTTTCATATAGGAAGGCTTTTAAATTATTTATTAAGTAAATTTAACATAAAATAATGGAATTGATAAGTCAGAAAAGTTAAAAAAAAGTCAAACTATTCTTTGTAATTTAAACTTCCATAAGATTAGTTCTGAAAAATATTGCGTAAATTCGAAGAACTTTTTAATGGTTAAAAATCTGAAAACCAATTTGATAAAAAGATAAAAGTTAATTTTTGATAATATGAGCAAAAATATTCTAATTCTCGTGTTACTTGCAACATTGCTAATTTCATGTAATGTTTTCAAATGCAAAAAAAATGATACAGCTTCTAAATTGGATGGAAATTGGGAGCTAAACTACATTACAGGACCTCGCATTACTTTTGATGGTTTGTATGCTAACAAAAAGCCAACAATAAATTTTGATTCAAAAGAGAATAGGGTTTCAGGAAATAATAGTTGCAATTCTTACACAGGAAAATTGGTGGTAAATGGAAACAAAATTGATTTTACCCAACCGATGGCAGTAACAAAAATGATGTGTATCGATAATCAGGGAGAACAAGTTTATATGAATACACTCCAAAAAATAACATCATACGATATTACCGATGATGGAAAAACTTTAAATTTTATTTCTGGAGATATTGCAATGATGCGATTTACCAAGAAATAAAACAATTTTATAATTCTATTTAATTAAAATTTTATGTCAGCTAAATTATCCATTTTATTGCTTTTATGTTTTTTTAGTTTCCCTTCTATTGCACAGCAAAAAACGAAGAAAGAACTTAAAGCAGAACAAGCAGAGAAAAAACAAAAAGAAATTGAAGAATTAATTGACGCTAAAACTTTTGTTTTCGAAGCGCAAAAAGTTACGCCTCAAGGAGGTAGATTAATTATTTTGAATGATTATACCCATTTCTTAAAATTCTACCCTGATTCAACTTCTTGTGATCTGCCATTTTTTGGACGTGCTTTTAATGTGGCATACAATGGTGATGGCGGAATTAAATTTGAAGGTAAACCTGAAAAAATTAAGGTTGGGAAAAAATCTAAAAACATTAACTTTCAAGCAACTGTAAAGGGACAAAACGATACTTATGATTTAATGTTTAGAATATTTTATAACGGATCGGCAACATTATCGGTAAACAGTAATAATAGAGCTCCTATTAGCTACGATGGAATTATTCGTGCTCCAGAAGATAAGGAACAAAAATAAAGTATAAAGCACTTACCCAAATCTTACCAATTAAATATGTTTTAATGTGTTAAAAATCAGTATTGTTAGAAGTAAATAAATTTTTAAAAACAACCCAAAACAAATTTTAATTATGAAAAAATTAAGTCTTATCCTGATTTTGGCTATCGCCTCGTTTTCATCTTATGCACAATCCTCTTATACGGAAGATTTAGAAGTAGTGCAAAGTGTTTATGGAAAATCTAAAAGTGAACTAGTAAAGCAGTACATGAATTTGTCTGATGTGCAAGCTGCGGCTTTTGCCAAGGTTTATGATAATTATGAAACAGCACGAAAATCGTTGGGCAAGACCAAATTTCAATTGATTAATGATTATGCAGCCAATTACGAAACATTAACAGATGCTAAAGCAGATGAATTGGCAAAAGGAACTTTAAAAAATCATATTGCTTATGAAAAGCTTTACACTAAAACATACGGCCAGGCTAAAAAAGCAATTGGGGCTATAAATGCAGCAAAATTTATTCAGCTTGAAGTTTATTTGCAAACCATCATTAGAAGTGAAATTTTAGAAGCAATTCCTTTTATTGGTGAATTAGATAAAAATAAAGTACTTTAAAAAAAATAGCATTATAAAAAAAAGGGAATAGTAAGTGATTCCCTTTTTTTTGTTCTTGTAATTATTTTTTATTTTCCTGTTTTTACTTTGTAAATTTCATTTACCATTCCGTCACGGAAACTATCTAAAGTAAGCTCCCAAAACATAATTCCGCCTAGTTTTTTAGCTTTTACATATTCAGCTTTAGCTTTTATAGACTTAAGATCGTCAGATGTTGCAAAAGTTTTAGTCTGTGCGTTATACCAATATGGTGCTTTTGCTTTATCATCCCAGAAATACTTCCATCCGTTAGCTTCTGTGTAAGTTTTAGCATAGTTTTTAAAATCAACACCTTCGAAATGTTCACCAGCCTGATATAATCCGTTATTGACATTTTCTACATTTTTCCATTGTCTCGTATAAAATGCGCCTCCAATTACTAATTTTTCAGCAGGAACTCCTTGTTTTAGCAAAAATTCAACAGCTCTGTCTGTAGATTCTTCTTTCGGATTTGTGCTGTATAAAGGAGTGTGGTGTCCAGTAACTTTTGAATATCCATTTACTAAATCGTAACTCATGATATTAATACGATTTACTAATGGAGTTACTGCTTTCCAATCAATAGATTCATCCAAATACTTTTGGAAACCACCTGCAGCAAAACTCAATTCGTATTTTTTACCTAATGTTGTACGTAATATTTTTACCAATTCGGTAAAGTTCGGTTTGTCAACCGCTTGATATAAATGTCCAGGAAGTCCTTCAATTGCAGGATATTCCCAATCTAAATCTAATCCGTCTACTTTATAAGAATCGCTTAGATCTTTTACCGATTTTGCAAATTTTAAGCGTCCTTCAGCAGTAGAAAAAGCAGCAGAGCAAGGTTCGCAGCCTCCCCAGCCACCAAGTGAAACAATAATTTTTAACTGCGGATTTTTAGCTTTTAAGGAAACCAAATGTTTAATCGTAATTGAATCTTTAGCAGAATCAACAGTTAGTTTTCCATCTTTCAAATGACAGAAACTGAAAATGATTTGGTCTAATTTATTAACCTCGTATTCATCAATTAATTTTGAATCTCCGGTGTAATAAGCAATAATGTCCATTTTTTTATTTTTCTGAGCAAATGTATTTGTGAGACAAAAGCACATTAAAAATAAAGCAATTAAAGTAGTTTGTTTCATTTTTCTGGTTTTTTTAGCGTTTTTTAGAAAGCTAAAAGTACTGCAATAAATTTGATATTTAACTATAGGAAGTGTTTGCAAACAATAATTTTAACGAATATTTTGCAAATTCATGCAAAAAACTTGCGACTTGTAGTTAAAATCTTTCGTCTTTAAAACGTGAAAAAATAAACCCGCACAGTTTCGGACTTGTGCGGGTTTAAACAAATTAAAAGCTAAAAACTATTTTGAAACTAGAAGCAGTATGAGTTTTCTGCAACTAATTTTTCTGCAATTTTTTCTCTAAGCGCCACAACATTTGGCAGATTAGTGTATTTTGTGAAACGTTTGAGTCCCATTAACATCATACGTTGCTCATCTCCTTCAGAGAAAGCAGCGATTCCTTCTTTTCCTCTTAAGTTTACGATATCTACCGCTTTGTACAAGTATAATTTCGCCATAGCGATTTGCTCTTGTACTTTATCTTCACCTTCTTTTTTAGCTAATTTCTCAGTTCTAAGAATAGTACTTTCAGCCATGTAGATTTCGATTAAAATATCAGCAGCAGCCATCAATAATTGTTGGTGAGAATCTAAATCTGGACCATATTTTTGAACAGCACTTCCGGCAACCATTAAGAAAACTTTTTTCAAGTTCGCTACGATTACTTTTTCTTCTGCAAATAATTCAGAGAAATCTGGAGTATCAAAAGATGGAATTCCCATTAATTCTTCCTGAACTTTCATTGCAGGTCCAAGTAAATCAACATGACCTTTCATTGCTTTTTTGATCAACATACCAACAGAAAGCATTCTGTTGATTTCGTTTGTTCCTTCGTAAATTCTAGCGATTCGAGCATCTCTCCAAGCACTTTCCATTGGAGTGTCTTCAGAGAATCCCATTCCGCCAAAAATCTGGATTCCTTCGTCAGAACAGTTTTGAATGTCTTCAGAAACTGCTACTTTCAAGATAGAACACTCGATAGCATATTCTTCAACACCTTTTAATTCAGCTTCTTGATGAGAAGTTCCTTCTGCTTCGCGAGCTGCAATTCTGTCTTCGATATCTTTTGCAGCACGGTAAGAAGCACTTTCTCCAGCGTAAGCGCTAGTTGCCATTTCTGCTAATTTAGAACGAATAGCTCCAAAAGTTGAAATAGAAGTATTGAACTGAATTCTTTCGTTAGCATATTTTACAGCTCCAGAAGTAACTCTTCTTTGAGCATCTAAACAAGCTGCAGCTAGTTTAATACGACCAACATTTAAAGCATTCATAGCGATTTTGAAACCGTTTCCTCTTTCAGACAGCATGTTTTCAACAGGAACTTTTGTTTCGTTGAAGAAAACCTGACGAGTAGAAGAAGCACGGATTCCTAATTTATGTTCTTCTTCATTCATAGAAATTCCGTTAGACGGATCGTTTTCTACGATGAAACCTGTAATATTTTTATCATCTCCAATACGGGCAAAAACGATGAATACGCTACAGAAACCTGCATTCGAAATCCACATTTTTTGTCCTGTAATTTTATAATGTGTTCCATCTTCAGATAAAACAGCTTTTGTTTTTCCTGAGTTAGCATCAGATCCTGCGCCTGGTTCAGTTAAGCAATAAGCTCCAAACCATTCTCCAGAAGCCAATTTTGGAACGTATTTTTTCTTTTGTTCTTCGGTACCGTAAAGTGTAATTGGCATTGTTCCAATTCCTGTATGTGCACCAAAAGCAGTAGAGAATGAACCTGTAGCTCCAGAAATGTAGTCACAAACTAACATTGTAGAAACAAATCCCATTCCTAATCCGCCGTATTCTTCCGGAACTGCAACTCCTAAAAGTCCCAGTTCACCAGCTTTACGCATAGATGATTCAGTATAAGCATAATCTTTTTTCTCAAAACGATCTTTATGCGCCCATAATTCTTTGTCTACGAACTCTTTTACAGAGTCACGCATCATTAACTGCTCTTCCGAGAAATCTTCTGGAGTGAAGATATCCTCGCATTTTGTTTCTTTAACTAGGAATTGACCTCCTCTTGTTTTGTCGCTCATGACCTTTATTTTTTTTGTTTTTAGTATCTTTTTATTTATGTTTTTTCCTCAATCTTGTCATTTCGACGAAGGAGAAATCACACTAGAAGCTCCGCAACGTAATGTGCGAATCTTTGTCGATTCCCGAGTGTGATTTCTCCTTCGTCGAAATGACAAATAGGAGAGAATACTTTCTTACAATACCTCGTAAACCCCAGCAGAACCTTGTCCAGTTCCCACACACATCGAAACGATTCCGTATTTGTTACCTCTGCGTTTCATTTCGTCAAATAACTGAACAGAAAGTTTAGCTCCTGTACATCCCAGAGGGTGACCTAAAGCGATAGCTCCACCGTTTACGTTTACAATTTCTGGGTTAATGCTTAACTCGCGAGTTACAGCTAAAGCTTGTGAAGCAAAAGCCTCATTTAATTCAATTAACTCAATATCGTTCAATGTTAATCCCGCTTGTTTCAGCGCTTTCGGAATTGCTTTTACAGGACCAATACCCATAATTCTTGGCTCAACACCAGAAGAAGCAAAGTTTACCAAACGCGCAATTGGCTCAAGATTTAATTCTTTTACCATTTCTTCGCTCATGATTAAAACGAAAGCGGCACCGTCGCTCATTTGAGAAGAGTTACCAGCAGTTACACTTCCGTCAGCAGCGAAAACTGGTTTTAAACCTGCTAAAGCTTCTTTAGAAGTTCCTGCTCTTGGACCTTCGTCTTTATTTACAACGTATGATTTTGTTTCTTTTTTTCCATTTTCATTGATGAAAGTCTGCTCAACAGTAATCGGAACGATTTGTTTATCGAATTTTCCTTCTGCCTGTGCTTTCAAAGCTTTCATGTGAGAATTGTAAGCAAACTCATCCTGATCTTCTCTAGAGATTTTATATTGGTTTGCAACCGCTTCAGCAGTTAAACCCATTCCCCAATAATAATCTTCGTGACCTGCAGCAGCAACTTTATAATCCGGAGTTGGTTTATAACCTCCCATCGGAATAAAACTCATGCTTTCTGCACCACCTGCAATGATACAATCTGCCATTCCTGATTGGATTTTAGCAGTTGCCATTCCGATAGTTTCTAATCCAGAAGCGCAATAACGGTTAACCGTAACACCAGGAACATCTTCAACTTTTAATCCCATAAGAGAAATCAAACGTCCAACGTTCAAACCTTGTTCTGCTTCCGGCATGGCATTTCCTACCATAACGTCATCGATACGTTTTTTATCAAAATCAGGCAGTTCGTCCATCATAAACTGAATGGTTTCTGCTGCTAATTCATCAGGTCTTTTAAATCTAAAAACCCCTTTTGGTGCTTTTCCTACCGCAGTACGGTAAGCTTTTACTATATATGCTGTTTTCATTTGTTTTGTTTTTTTAAGATTTATTAGAAGAAGAGGAAAGAGGCAAGAAGCAAGAGAAAAGACAAAACTATGTTTTGAAATCTTGCTTCTTGTTTCTTGCTTCTTTTTATCTAATTACGAAGCGGTTTTCCTTTAGTTAACATATACTGAATTCTCTCTAAAGTCTTACGTTCAGTACATAAACTTAAGAAAGCCTCACGTTCGATATCTAATAAATATTGTTCAGATACTAAAGTCGCTTCAGATAAATCTCCACCAGCCATTACGTATGCCAGTTTGTTAGCGATTTTTTTATCGTGTTCAGAAATATATTTTCCAGCTTCCATTTGATCTGTTCCAACTAAGAACATTCCAAGTGCTTGTTTACCTAGTACTTTCACATCAGTTCTTCTGATAGGTTGTGTATAACCCGCTTCTGCCATTAACAAAGCATGTTTTTTAGCTTCAGCAATCTGACGATCTTTGTTTACTACAATAACATCTTTTCCATGTTGAAGAAGTCCTGTATCAAAAGCCTCATAACCAGAAGTTGATACTTTTGCCATTGCGATTGTCAAGAAATACTCTTGAAGAACGTTCAATTCCACATCATTTTTGCGGAATAAATCTGAAGCTCTTAAAGCCATTTCTTTAGATCCACCACCACCAGGAAGTACACCAACACCAAATTCAACCAATCCCATATAGGTTTCAGCAGCAGCAACTACTTTGTCAGCGTGTAAGCTCATTTCGCATCCACCGCCAAAAGTCATTCCGTGAGGCGCAACCACAACCGGAATAGAAGAGTAACGAACGCGCATCATAGTGTCTTGGAACAATTTAATTGCCATGTTCAATTCGTCGTATTCCTGCTCAACTGCCATCATAAAAATCATTCCGATATTAGCCCCAACAGAGAAATTCGCTGCCTGATTACCAATAACTAAACCTTGATATTCTTTTTCAGATAAGTCGATTGCTTTATTGATAGCTTGAAGAACATCGCCACCAATTGTATTCATTTTAGATTGGAATTCTAAGTTCAAGATTCCGTCACCTAAATCCTGAATGATTGCTCCACTGTTGCTCCAAACTTTTTTGCTTTCGCGAATGTTGTTCAGAATAATAAATGAATCTTGTCCAGGAACTTTTACTTGTGATTTTGTTGGAATGTTATAGAAATAAGTCGCTCCTTCTTTTACAGAATAGAAACTTTCGCTTCCGGAAGCCAGCATTTCAGTAACCCATACAGCTGGTTCAAGACCTTCTGCTTTCATGATTTCAATTCCGTTTGCAACACCAATTGCATCCCAGATTTCGAATGGACCATTTTCCCATCCAAAACCTGCCTTCATCGCATCATCAATTTTGTATAATTCGTCTGAGATTTCAGGAATTCTGTTTGACACATATGCAAACATTCCAGCGAAACTCTTACGGTAGAATTCTCCCGCTTTATCTGTCCCTTTTACTAAAACTTTAAAACGATTGATTGGTTTATCGATAGTTTTTGTTAGTTCAAGCGTAGCAAAATTTGCTTTTTTTGCAGAGCGGTATTCTAATGTATCTAAGTCTAAAGAAAGAATGTCTTTATCTACTTTTTTGTAAAAACCTTGTCCTGTTTTACTTCCTAACCAATTATTTTCCATCATTTTGTTGATGAAATCAGGAAGTTTAAATAATTCGTGTTGTTCATCTGTCGGGCAGTTTTCATAAATACCATTGGCAACGTGTACCAAAGTATCCAATCCAACAACGTCAACCGTACGGAAAGTAGCCGATTTTGGACGACCAATTACCGGACCAGTCAATTTATCAACTTCTTCAATCGTTAATCCCATTTCTTTTACCAAGTGGAATAAACTTTGGATTCCGTATATACCAATTCTGTTTCCAATAAACGCAGGAGTATCTTTAGCAACAACCGAAGTTTTTCCTAAAAATTTAGATCCATATTCGTTTAAGAAATCCAATACTTCAGTTGAAGTTTTTGGGCCAGGAATAATTTCAAATAATTTTAAGTAACGCGCAGGGTTAAAAAAGTGAGTTCCACAAAAGTGCTGTTGAAAATCTTCGCTTCTTCCTTCACTCATAAAATGAATTGGAATACCAGAAGTGTTTGAAGTAACCAAAGTTCCCGGTTTACGGAATTTCTCGATTTGCTCAAAAACTAATTTCTTAATGTCTAAACGCTCTACAACAACCTCAATAATCCAGTCTACATTGGCAATTTTAGCCATATCATCAGTCGTATTTCCAGTTGTGATTCTATTTGCGAATTTTTGACTGTAAATAGGAGAGGGTTTCGATTTTAATGAATTCGCCAAATGCTCGTTTACCACACGGTTGCGAACGGCTTTACTTTCAAGCGTTAATCCTTTTTTAGCTTCAGCTTCTGTCAACTCGCGCGGAACGATGTCAAGCAGTAAAACTTCAACACCAATGTTGGCAAAATGACAAGCTATACCTGAACCCATAATTCCGGATCCAATTACAGCAACTTTTTTAATTGTGCGTTTCATAATTTGTTACTTGTTTGTATGAGCAAATGAATCGTTTACTATTCGTTTGCCGTGTTTTCTGTTTGATTAAATATGTTTTTGTCGTGAATTAATTCATTAATGATTTCCGAAACTTCAATAAAATGTTTCAGTTTTTCGTCAGAAACATGCTTTCTAACGGTTTCATTAAACTTCAGAACAGTATTTTTTGATAATTCTCTTTTTTCTTTTCCAAAGTCAGTCAGGTAAATTAAAACACCTCTTCCGTCGCTTGGATTTTTCTTGCGAACAATTAAACCTTTGTCTTCCATAGATTTTAATGTTCTGGTCAGGCTTGTAGCTTCCATTCCCATTCTTGGACCTAAAGCGGTTGAGGGAGTTCCTTCCTCTTTATCAATGCTTAACAAAGCAAATCCCGTTGCCATTGTAGCATCGTATTTTGCAGCCTCTTCATTATACATTCTTGAAACAGCCTGCCATGTAGCTCTCAAAATATAATCTATCGTTTTGTCTTTCATAGGTAACTATATCGATTTCAAATATAATGAAAAAATACTATGCATGCATATTATTTTTTCATAAATTTTTGGTTAGTTAAAAAATACCCTTGATTTAGAGGGTTTTGTGGTTCTTCTGATTTGAAATATACTATTCTTTTTTTAGATTTTAACAATTTATGTGCGGTAAAAATCTCTTTATAGTATTTATATTGGATTTAATTCTGTATTATTCAAAAAAAAATGTATTTCTTTAAGTGAGTTTCTCAGAATCATAGCGTGAAATAGCATCGTTGAGGATCTTTTTCATACGATTTCTCAGACCTTCGGGCCTTAGAATTTCAAGACAATTTCCAAAACCTAATAGAAGCCGTTCCATTTCATAATTTGGTATCACAAACAAATGCAGGATAACACTTCCATCTTCATTTTCTTTAATTAATCGCTGAGAAGTATGCAACGGTTTTGTTATTACATATGGCGCATTCGAAGCATCTACCCACAATTCAATTCGTCTTGCTTTTAATCCTGAATTTACCGTTACGCCAATTACATCTTTATAATAATCATCGGCATCAAAATCTTCTTCTAAATAGGGATGATTAAAATCGTAATCAATAGAAATGATTCTGTCCAAAGCCAGATTCGTAATTGGCTGCGAGGCTTTTTTCTTTCCGATTAAAAACCAGCGGTTATTGAATTCCTTTAATATAAAAGGATGAAAATGGAATTTTGTTTCTTCTCTCGATTTAAAAGATTTATACGTAATTATTAAAACCATTCTTTTGATAATCGCTTGATAGATTTCGTCTAAATAATGCAAACCTTTCAGATTCTCATTTTTGTCCAGATAAATAACTGGTTTTGTATGCGATTTTTCGGAGTAGATTTTATCTTCCAAACGCTGTAGAATATCCGAAACATCATTAAATAGAGAGAAATCTTTAAATTGTTTCAACATCGAAACCGTTTCCGTCAAAACATTCATGTCCGTCTCCGTCAGCGGAATATCAGTTATCGAAAAATCTTCGTCTTCATATTTATAATACTTTTTATCGTAAACCACAATCGGAGCATTGTAACCCAATTTCTCACTACGCATCAATTGAATATCCATTTGAATGGTTCGCTTACTGATCGGATTTTGGCGTCCTTCATATTCAGATAAAGCTTCAGAACATTCTTCGATTAAATCTTCGAGTGTCCATTGCCTGTATTTATTCTGTAGACATTTATCGATGGTTTTGTAGCGAATTAAGGCATTTTTGTTTTGTGACATGTTTTTATGATTTTGGGCGTGTCCCTCCGGGCCGGGCTTTACGTTCCCGCTTTTTTTAAGGCGAAGAAAAATCGCCTTAAAAAAGAGCTCCACTTCAATCCCTCACGCATTTACGTTAATAATGAAATCTCGTTTTCAATGATTTTATTTTCGTTCCAATTTTCCATAGAGACATACCGTAGAGGCGCGCAGCAGTGCGTCTCCGCAACGATTAGCCACAACGCATAGCAAAACCCGACATATTTAATTATTACGTTATATTGGTATCGAATTACTTTGCGTAGACGCACTGCAGTGCGTCTCTACAGACATACTTTATGTTAATATTGAAATTTCCTTTTCTATATTTTGTCTCGCTTTATCCTCATACAAATTCCGAAATTCCTCAGTCTGAAAAATAAACTCATTTTCCAGAAAATGTTTCAAAGCTTTCGCTCTTCCAGGTTTGTAGAGAAAGTCAGGATAAATGCGGTATTCTTTTCTAATTTGTTCAAAATAGATTTTGTAATCATCCCAATCTTTGGCAAGGATTTTCAAATCAAAATCAATTAACCAATTAATATCTTCGATTGAATTGTGTTGATGCTGTTGCGTCGCACAAATCGCATCAAAAATTAATTGTTTATTTAGATTGCTATTTTCTGGTAAAACGGACAAAGCATATTCTGCACTTTTAAGTTCGTTGTCTTTTTTGGAAGCTGAATAAACAAAATCATGATAAAAAATAGAAAATAATATTTCGTCTGGGTTTTGAATTTCATCTCGATAGACTTCAAAACTCGCAATCATTTCTTTTAAATGGGTGAGATTATGATAATGCCTTGATTTTTTGGAATATTCCTTTTCCAAATTCTTCCAGTTTTTCTGAATTTCATCTGCTGAAAAGCCAATATTAGAGAGTAAATCAGAATAAATTTTTTCTAAATTCATAATCGTAAGTGGATTTTTTAAGCTCCAGAGGAGCTAAATATTTATAGCTAATTTATAAGATCCAATCATAAAGCTCCAGCGGAGCGAAACTTAAGTTGGGCTTTATTAAAAAATATGTCGCCCCGCTGGGGCTCTTTTTAGGCATCATCAAAGAGCTATAAATATGTCGTCCCTCTGGGACTTACGCGCTTTTTTCAAATTAATATTTACTCAAATTTAAAATTCTTTTTTTACTGCGCAAAATAATTGCGTAGTAGTTTTGAAATCTTTGTCCAAGAAATAAAACAAGCAGTATTTCTAAAAAATGAAACAAAAATTTCACTACGCAAAATAACTGCGCACTAGTTTTAAAATCTTTGTTCAGAAATAAAAACAAACGTTCATAGAAATAAAAATAAAGAATAAAACAGGTCAAGTTTGAGTTACTTCGAAAACACTTTCCAATGTACAAACTTACACCATTACCTTTTTATTCAATTATTATGAAGCAGTAGCTCAGTGGTAGAGCAGGTAGTTTTGAAATTATCCTGAAAAGGTCAATCAAAACTTACTTCGTACACTTCTAATGTCCGTGTCGTGGGTTCGAATCCCATCTGCTTTACAATTAATGGTCAATTAAAACTTACTTCAGAACACGGCTAATTTCGGTTCGAATCCGAACAAAGTTTTAAAATCATCATTAATAAAAAACGAGGGTCAAGATTAACTTACTTCTTCGCGGTTGTCCCGCTCCATTTAAGCTCAGTTAATTCATTACACTCTAATTTCAGGTCAAGTGTTTCTTACTTCAAAAATCTTTTAGGTAGAACTCAGAAACACCATTATCTAAATTTTAAAAATTAAAAAAATGAAAACAAAAGAATTATTAAAAATCAGTTTACGCCAAAATGCCATTTTCATTCCGTCAGAAATGATTACGAATGACGTTAAAAATTTATCAGGAACAACATCCGTTTTGTTAGCCAATGTTTCAAAACTTGGATTTACATTTTCTGAATCATTATTACATGCTTTAAACAATGTGAGCCCGAATTATAAAATCGAGGTTTTAGAAGTTTTGAGAGAAGTTTTAGGAACAGATAAAAACTGGACGCCATTGGTAAAAGAATGGAATATTCTAACAGGTGAATCTGTTTTGGATCATATCATCACGTATTTCGGAAATGTTTTTAAAACTAAAAACGGAACAGCTTTACAATGCGGACATATAATCCCGGATAATACTTTCCCATTAGAAAGATACAACGGTTGTCCGTTCTGCGGAACTCCGTTTGAATTCGGAAAACTGGAAAATATCGGACAAGGAAGCAAATTGAAAATGCTTGAATTATGGAAAGAAAAAGATTTAAATGATTTCTATATATCGTTATTGCAATCTAAAACCGCTTTAGACGCTACTCAGGTAGATAGTTTAAAAATGGCGATGCAGTATTTGCCTTTACCAAAAACAGAAGTGGCAATGAAGGAAACTTTAATGCTGGTGATTGATCTTTTGATCGAAAATGGTAAAGAAGAAGAAGCGTCTCAGTTTTTGAAAACGCCAACCGATATCTTGCGATACTTATGGTATAAAAACACAGGAATGCTTCAAATTATCGAGCCAAAAACGATTATCAAAAGAACATCAAAAAATGCACAGCATTTCCATAATGTTTTAGATACAAGCGTTCAGTCGAGAATTGCGTCTCAAAAAGATTTGAAACTTAAATATTCCCGAAAAGAATGTTTAATGGTAGCAAATTGGTTGAATAATATGGATATGGAAGTTGAGGCAATGTGCGAAACCATGCATCCAAAAAGAGGAATGTGGGTTCGTTTTATCCGCGCACTTCGTTTGGCAGAATACAGCAAAAGAAAAGGGTTTGAGAAATTGAACTTTTTAATGGATGTATTCTACAACCAAGTGTATGATGTTTGGCAGAGTAAAGTTGATTCGTCAAGATTGAAATTTGATGCTGATAAAACATTTGCATTATTAAAACAGCGTCCAGGATTATTTGCTCGTTCGTTATTCTCGAACATGCTATGGTTTGGAGCAACCGAAACTATTGCTCATTTTGAAGAAATCATCGATAAAGTTCCGGCTCGATTGGTGTTTACTTTAAACATGTATGCTCAAAATTATTTTGATAAAAACATGCAGAGAAGTGTGAAACCTTTGGGTGGAACAAACAAACGAATTGAAGCAAACGCTTTATTGAAGTTGTACGAAGATTTTCAGTTGGAAGCGATGAAAAATCAAATCGAAGAATTGTGTCTTTTGGCCATGAAAAAACGATTTGCGAAAATGGCGAACACCAACAAAACAATCTATATCGATCCGCAATTGTTTAACATTCCGGTTTCTATAGGAGATCGAAGCGAAACGGTTCAGGATTTGCCAGTTGCTTTAATGGGAACACGTTTCCCAATTGAAGGAAACGAAGTGCGATTGTTTATGCAATGGGGGAAAGATTTGCCAGCGCAACATTTAGATATGGATTTGAGCTGTCATATCGCTTATGAAGATAAAGCCGATATTTGTTCTTTCAGCCGATTGAATACAACAGGTTGTCAGCATAGTGGAGATATCCGAAGCATTCCGAATAAAATTGGAACTGCCGAATATATCAACATCAACATTGACGAATTGGCGAAAGCCAAAGCAAAATTTGTAACTTTTACTTGCAACGCATACAGCAACGGAAGTATTACGCCAAATTTGGTTGTAGGTTGGATGAACAGCAAATACCCGATGAAAATTTCGGAGAGAACTGGTGTAGCGTACGATCCGTCGTGTGTAGATCATCAGGTTCGTGTGACGCAAAATGTTGCCAAAGGTTTGGTTTTTGGGGTGTTGGATGTAGCCAAAAGAGAAATCGTTTGGTTAGAAATGACTTTCGGAGGTCAGGTTGTTGGCGGATTGGATTTCAAAGGAGTTCAGGCGTTGTTGTCAAAACTAAACAGCAAATTGAATATTGGTAGTTTGTTACAGCTTAAAGCGGAAGCTCAAGGTTTAACCATCACCGAAAATGAAATTGCCGATGAGGTTTATACAGCGCAATGGGCGATGAATCCAGCGGTTGTTACACAATTGTTGGTGGATTAAGTTGCAAAGATTCATAGTAACAAAGTGACAAAGGTTTTTGTAGAGGCGCACTGCAGTGCGTCTCCGCAAAGATTGGTAAATTTAATCTCGCAAAGGCGCGAAGACGTAAAGTTTTGTTGCCATAGATTATGAGGATTAAAAAGATTATTAAAAATCTGCAGAATCTGCAATCCGGATAGCTATCGGGAGCGGAAAAAAATCTTTGAGTTATAGTAACCACAAAATTTGTCATTTCGACGAAGGAGAAATCACACGCGGGATTCGACAAAGATTGGTGACATTCTGTGGGTAATTTCTAGTGTGATTTCTCCTTCGTCGAAATGACATAAAATGAGAAAAAATAATTTTAATCCTCATAATCTGTGGCTTAAAAAAGAAAAATCTTAGCGACTCTGCGACTTTGCGAGAAATAAAAAAACCTACGCAAAATAACTGCGCAGCAGTATAAAACCTTTGCACCTATGAACCTCTGGACCTTTGTCCCTTTAAAATAAAAAACAAATGAAAACACAAATAAACGGTACAGATATATTAGAATTAGGATTCCCAGAAGGAAAAATAATTGGGATTGCCTTAAAAATAAACAGCAAAAGAAACGGATTCACAAGAGACGAAATGATAGCGAATTTCAAAAACGTCTTAGAGACTCCAGAAAACTATATAGACGATAAAATCTTCAGCAAACTGGCTGTTGCTTTAATCGAAAAATCGAATGAAAAACCAGAAGATTTCATTGCTTTAAACGAAAACCCGAATGCGTATTCGGCTTACGGATTAGATCATATCGAAGATGGAGCCAGAAAACAAATGGAAGTTGCCATGAAACTACCTGTTACCGTTGCCGGAGCTTTAATGCCAGACGCGCACCAAGGTTACGGATTACCAATTGGCGGAGTTCTTGCCACAAAAAATGCCATTATTCCGTATGGTGTTGGAGTTGATATTGGATGTAGAATGGCGTTGTCGGTTTACGATATTCCAGAAGATTTTTACTTTGAAAACGAAGCTAAATTCAAAAGAGAATTAATTGCCAATTCTATTTTTGGAGCAGGTCACGGATTTCACGGTCAGTACAAATCAGATCATGCGGTTTTGGAGAATGAAACTTTCAATATGAATCCGTTTGTGAAGAATTTGAAAGATAAAGCTTGGTCGCAATTAGGATCTTCGGGTGGTGGAAATCACTTTGTGGAATTCGGAATCATGGAATTTGCGAAAGACGATGCGGTTTTAAATATTCCAAAAGGAAAATACGTCGCTTTGTTAACACATTCGGGTTCACGCGGAATGGGTGCAACAATTGCTGGACATTATACTAAAATCGCCAAAGACGAATGTAAACTTCCAGAAGTGGCAAAAAACTTAGCGTATTTAGATATGAATTCACAATTAGGACAAGAATATTGGTTTGCGATGAATTTGGCGGGAGATTACGCTTCGGCTTGTCACGAAATTATCCATAACAAAATGGAACGCGCATTGGGTGCGACGATTTTAGCCAAAGTCGAAAACCACCATAATTTTGCCTGGAAAGAAATCTGGAACGGCGAAGAAGTGATAGTACATAGAAAAGGGGCAACTCCAGCCGGAAAAGGCGTTATGGGAATCATTCCGGGAAGTATGACCGCACCGGGATTTTTGGTGAGAGGAAAAGGCGAGGAGAACGCCATCAATTCGGCTTCGCATGGAGCAGGAAGACAAATGAGCAGAACCCAAGCTATCAAAAACATCACGCCAACCGAAATGAAATCGATCCTGAGAGATCATGGCGTTACGCTTATCGGAGCAGGTCTTGACGAAGCCCCAATGGCGTATAAAGATATCAATCAGGTAATGGAAGCGCAACAAGATTTAGTAGATGTTGTGGCGAAGTTTACCCCGAAATTAGTGAGAATGGCGGATGATGGAAGCCGAGAAGATTAGTTTCTTTTGAGATGCTGAGGTTCTAAGATGCTAAGATTCTAAGGTTTCTCATCACACTGATTATCGTCATTTTATGTCATTTCGACCGAAGGGAGAAATCACACGCGGGATTCGACAAAGATTGGCGACATTCTGTGCGGAGTTTCTAGTGTGATTTCTCCTTACGTCGAAATGATAAACTGTGTGGTTAAAGATTTTTTCACGCAGATTAAAAAAGATTTAAGCAGATGCTCGCAGATTATTTATAAAAATCAATTTAAATCTGCTGGAATCTGCAATCCCGATAGCTATCGGGAGCGTGAAACAAAAACTTTGCTCCCGAAGCCTCGGGACTGCGACTTTGCGAGATTAAAAAGAAAACTTAGTATCTCAGAACCTTAGCAACTTAAAACAATAATAACCAACACAAAGAATAAAAAAAACTTTGTGTCTTAGTGCCTTCGTGGCAAAAAACAAAAAAATGAAAACATATATAGATATCGGAATTAATTTGACCAACAAACAATTCCAAAACGACATAGACGATGTCGTACAAGACGCACTCGACGCCGATGTATCGCAAATGATACTCACGGGTACCAGCGTACGAAATAGCGAAGAATCTGCGAAGATTGCGAGGCAGTATCCAGGTGTCCTGTACGCTACGGCGGGAATACACCCGCATGATGCGAAGTGTTTTGATGCGCAGAGTATTTCGAAACTCAGGAAATTATTAGAACTGAAACACGTAGTTTCGGTTGGCGAATGCGGACTCGATTTTGATCGTGACTTTTCGCCCCGAAACAAACAAGAAGAATGTTACAAAGCCCAATTAGAATTGGCGATAGAAGTACAAAAACCTTTGTTTTTGCACGAAAGAAGCGCTTTTAGTTCGTTTATGAATATTACGAAAGACTATCTGCCGAAACTGCCCAAAGCCGTTGTGCATTGTTTTACGGGAACTTTGCAGGAAGCCAAAACCTATCTCGATAACGGATTTTATCTGGGTTTTACTGGAGCAATTTCAGATGCCAAACGTTTCAGTCATTTAAAAGAAGTCATTCAGTATGTACCGCTCGACCGAATGATGATTGAAACCGATGCGCCGTTTATGCTTCCTAAAAATGTCCCGAACAACCTCTTGAAGAAATACCACGAACGCCGTTGCGAACCTGCTTTTCTGCCGTATGTTGCCGGAACAATTGCACAGTTTAAAGGAATTACTTTAGATAAAGTGGCGGAGGAAACGAGTAGGAATTCTAAAAACTTTTTTGGGATTTAATATTAATTGTAAAGATTATTTGTTGGCTTTTAAATCAGGTGTTTGTACTTGGTTTGAAGGCTTTTTGTTTATATATATTTGAAGGGAAACTCTTTTTATTTCTACAATTTGCAGTATGCTTAAAGTTTTTATCGAAAACTACATATCTTTAATTAAGTGTTTTACCAATTTAGTTACATTTACTTTTCTAGATAAATTTTTAAAATAAAATATATGAGTTTTAAATTAATAGCAATAAGACCACTAAAAGGTTGTAACAAAAAATTTTTAAAGAATTTAAAACAAAATATGTTATACCAGATTTATAATGATTATCAATTTCATTTTAAAAATGAGGATGAAACAAAAGATGTAATTAAAATTGAAAAGTTAGATCAAAATGTTCATGAAAGCCTATTTGGTGAAAAGATCAATATTTCTGCAATAGTAGGTAAAAACGGATCTGGTAAAAGTAGTCTCGTTGAATTATTATATGTCTTTTTTTATAATTTGTCAATTTCAGAAGGTATTCTATCAACAGAAGAAGAAAAAAAATATTTTAAGCGAAAAATTGAAGATTACAGAAAAATAGAGAATTTAAAAGATTCAAAAAGATTCGAAATAATTCAATTATGTATTGATGAGATATTAAATTTTAATTTAGAAGAAAAGAAAAATATTGAAATGCTTAAAAATTTTAATGATGATTCATTTTTGAGTGCAAATGATTGGTTATTAAAAATTGTAACACTTATTAAAATTATACTCGCAAATTCCAATGACGATGTTAAGCTTCCAAAACTAACTAAAAATAATTTTAAAAATGATTTAATAACTTTTTTTGAAAGTGATGAATTTAATTTTTTAAGATTTAGCGGAAAAGATTTAGATGATAATGAGAAAGAATTAATTAGATTATTGACTAGCTATATAAGTAACATAAGTCTTATAGAAGTTGGGGTTTATGCTGAAATATATTTTGAAATAAATAATGTGGTTTTTCAAATTGTTAAAAGTGAAGAAAGTACATCTTTAAATTCACATTTCTATAAATTTGAAAATTTGAAAAAAGAAAAAATTAGTTTTGAGTCTTTAACAATAGATAATTTTGAATTAAAAAAACACTCTCAGTTATTCTATAATTTAGTTGTTAATTATTCCTTATATGGTCTTAATTCAATTGACATGGGACTTTGGGTTGAAAAACTATTTCATAAGAATGATGGCTATCAAACACCAATTGTCATAAATCCCTTTAGAACTAATGGAAATATAGATATTAATAGTGAAAACGGATTAGCTAGAGATCGTTTATTCTACAATATGATAATTAATGAAGATCTACGGCAAGTTACTTTAAATAACAAAGTAGATAATCTTATCGTTTCATTAAAGGAGCAAAATGAATTAAGCGTTATAGCTGATATGTTTTTGAATGAACAAAGTGACTATTATAAAAAATTTACATCCAGTTTAATTTCTTTTTACAATGTAAGTTTTGTTGAAGACAGTCGTTACAGATATAAGGAAGATTTTTTAGATGACATTAACTTCAGTGAGCAAGTCTGCTTAAACTATATAGTTAAAAAATTAAAACGAATTACAGTAAATTACAACATTTATAATCATCTTATATTTAATGATGATAGTATTGATTTTCGCTCATATGCCGATAGTGTAAATAAAATTTCAGAATTGTTAGAATTGCTTAAGAAAGATAAAAGTCATATTACAAACAAATTGCGTCAGGCAGTTAATTTTATTTTTATAAATAAATTTAGAGATGTTCCTAATGTTGTTGATGTTTATCCATTTTATGAGAAGAGTAATTTAATTAATAGTCATCAAAAAAAAGATTATTCAATAAATTTTAAACTTTATAGCGAAAAAATTAAGATGCTAAGTTATGATTTTGGTATAGAAATAATTAATTTATTACCTCCGTCATTTTTCACAAGAGACTTTAACTTTGAAAATAAAAGTAAATTTTCTCAATTGAGCTCTGGTGAAAAACAACAAATCTATAGTATGAATTCGATTTTATATCACTTAATAAATCTTAATTCAACTTACGAAAATGAATTTCCTCATAAATTTCCATATATAAATTTAATTTTAGATGAAATCGAATTATATGCTCATCCTGAAATGCAAAGAAAATATATAAAAGAATTAATCGATGGAATAAACAAATTAAAAATTAATAATATTAAATCAATAAATATCTTGTTTATAACCCATTCCCCTTTTATTCTATCAGACATTCCAAAACAAAACATTTTATATTTAAAAGTAGAGAAAAGTATCCATAATAATGAAAGAATACATGTAGCAATCCCACAACCAATCAACGATAAAAATTCATTTGGAGCAAATATTACTGATTTGCTATCGGATAGTTTCTTTATAAATAATGGATTAATGGGAGATTTTGCAAAAGAGAAAATTAATGAGATAATAGATTTATTAAATGCAATTCAAGTTTCAAAATCTGAAAAAGAATATATAGATAAAATCATTAATATTATTGATGAGCCCCTAATTAAAACAAAATTAAGAGAAAGATATTACAGGAAATTTCCTGAAGAATTTTCTCAGAAGGAAGAAATTGAACTTTTGAATGAACAAGCAAAAAAACTCGGTTTTGAATTAAAAAAGATATAATATGTTTCATATTTATTCATATGATGATGCAAAAATTTTTCATGGTAAACTCGTTCAATGTTGGTTTCTTAGAAAAATAAAAGGAGGCAAAACAAAAAAAAATGGATATAGTTGTAAAGATACTACTTGCCTAGTTTGTAATAGTAAAATACATATGCAAACAGATTTGCCTAGTAAATTAAAAGTATTTTTGCTTAAAGATGATAATATTGAAAAGTTGGTTTCTGGAGTGCCAAAAGAATTACTTTCTTTGGTAGGCAATTTCGAACAGATTAAATTTTCTAAAAGAGATCAAAAAAAGATTAGATCGTTTTTTATTAATACAGGCTATGAAAATTGGTTTCAAGAGAACTATTCGAAAGTTTTTCTCGACAAATTGAATCTTGATACATGTACATATTGTAACAGAAATTACACTTTGAATTTAATTGATAGCAGAACTCGTGCAGAATTAGATCATTGGTTTCCAAAAGAAAAATATCCTATTCTTTCTTTGTCATTTTTTAATTTGATTCCAAGTTGTCATTCATGTAATCATATAAAAGGGAGTCCTAATATCAATTGGAAAGAAGCTTTAGATAATTACATTCATCCTTATATAATTGAAAAACATGAAACTTTTAAATTTGGCTTTAATTACGATCTATCATTGAATGATTATAAGGTTGAAATTGAAGTTAAAAATGGGTCTAAGATTGAAAAGACAGTAGTAGCAAATAGTTTAAAAGAAATTTACAGCTCAAATGCCAGCAAAGAATTAAAAGATTTGGTTGATCTAAGATATAAATATTCAGATAATTATATTGATATTTTGATTAATAAAACCTTTAAAGGACTTATGACAGAAGAGGAAATTTATAGATTGGTGTTTAATATTGAAATCGATGAAAAAAAGTATCATCAAAGACCTTTTAGTAAGTTCAAACATGATGTAATCGAAGAATTAAAAAAGATTAAGTAATATTAATGACAAAATTAAAAATTCGTTTACCTTAAGGAGGTATAATTACAATCCCACGAATAATCTCTATTATTATTTTACAACTATAGAATATAAATAAAAGTAGTACTTTTCTTTCTTTTTAAAATAAAAGTATATCTTTGCGATGCAAAACAATCAAAGGAGAAATCCTTAAAACTTTTTTAAGTTAACATAAACGAATACCTCGTCATGGTGAAGGAACAGGAAACTGTCCTAAATCATTCCTTTGAATGTTTTGCACACCTAAAGCGAGGTATTCGCGTATCTAAAATTTTCTATTATGCAAAAAGAAAATCAAAAACCAACACATCGTGATGTAGTGCCATCCGTAATTAATTTCCTTTCAGATGAATTGTTTGAGGGAGATTACAAAGAACAGCCCATGTATTTGCAGGAAATCTTCGAGCTCTTAATGCATACAGAGTTTGGCGACGATATCAATTTAAGGCAAAAAATCCTGAGCTGATTAAGAACCAGCCGAAATCTGGCAGAAACGTTATCGCCATTTTCAGAGAAGCAGATTCAGAAGGCTTGTCTCAACAAAGGTTAATTTGTTATAAAAAATATATTTTCAGTACATTTTGTTAAATTAATATAAAATATACTACATTTGTATCTGTAATTAATAAACAGAAAAATACATATGATACTTTCAGTAAGCAAAAAAATTAAACAATTGGCCGGAGATTTTCCAGTTGAGGTGTTTGGATGCAATATGTATTTTTATGAATTGAAATGTAGATTTTAGAGTTCAACTCAACATAAAAATATAAAAGCGTCCTGATTTCGGGACGCTTTTTTTTGTTTTTGTTTGTCATTTCGACGAAGGAGAAATCTCCACGAGAAGCTCGACAAAGATTGGATTTTCGTTGCGGAGTTACTTGCGAAGATTTCTCCTTCGTCGAAATGACATACTAATCGAAAAAAACTAAAAAAATATTTAACCAAAAAGTTTAATGATTAATAAAAATAGAGAGATATAGTCTTGGAAAGTAATCTAATGAGTAACAGTCATTTGATACAGAATGAGATCTGCACCAGTTTGCGGAGAGGATTTTCTTTGTCTTTATTTTGGGTTTAACTGATTGATAGTCAGAAAATTAATCTTAAAAAATATTTGGAAATATGAATTTTTCTATCATATCTTTGCCAGACAAAATTGAAACAATTACAATAACAATCGCAATGACAATTGCAATAACAATATAAAAAATAAATAAAATGAGTTTTAAATTATACATACATAACGCAGGATTAGTAGCCGCGACTTCGGATCGTGAATGCTTTTACATGTCGGTGCATCAATATAGGCAATAGGATAGTAATATCGTATTTGTTATGAAGCACCTTTAATCGGGTGCTTTTTTTATGTCTTAGGGCAAAGGAACAAAGTGACAAAGCAACAAAGGGACAAAGGTTTAAAAAAGCTTAGTATCTCAGTCCCGAGGCTTCGGGATAGTACCTCAGAAGCTTAAAAAAAAGTTTAACAATAAAAATTTAAGGATGAATCAAAAAATAGGACTTAGGTCATACTATAGTGGTCAAACAGATAAAGTGGAATTTAGTGAGCCGCCATTTGCCTCGAGCAGAGAGATGGATTTGGAGCTTACTAACCTATGGAATGGAAAGGTGAATTTTAGGAAAATTATATATATCATTTAGAGATATTTCTCTGGTAAAGCAATGGTGCTTTTGAATTGATGTGATATTGGATTTCTTAGAAAAGCCTTCGATTTCCTGAGATTCCCAAGAATTGCAAAATCAAAATACCATGCAAAACAATACATTAGAAATATACAAAAGAGCAATTAGAAAAAAATACGAGACCGAAAAAGAAGGGAAATACTTTGATTATTTGTACAAACCTTCTCGTGGAAAACTTCGTGATTTGTGCTGGTTGATTTTCGAAAATAACCCAACAAAAGAGGATCTGTATGTTTTCAGTAACCTTTTGGGTTTAGAGTTCGATCATTCGAAAAAGAATAAATTTAAGGAGAAGAAAGATAAGTTTAGACCTATCGAGACGTTCTTTAAAGGGGAAACAGATCCAACAAACATTGACGCTATCAATATGGCAGCAATTTTGGTTGACTTTCATCCAAGACCTTTCAAAAAGTTTTACGAGATCTCTAAAACGGAAGAAATAAAACCAGTTAAGCAGATTGAGAAAACTAAAGCTGTTTTTGAGAAAAAGAAAAAGGCTGAAAAAAAGTCTAAGAAAAGAAGTTTCTTTCGAGATTTTAAAAACTTTTTCTTCTAGAAAACAAAACATTAAAATAGTGAGAATGACATTTGTCATTGAGTGATATACTCGTAAATTAAAAACGGCTGTCAATTGACAGCCGTTTTCGTTTGGTTATATTATTTTGATTTAATTCTGACCATAAATTTTAGCGTAAAGATCTTTGTAAATCTCTTTAATAATTTTACGCTTTAATTTCAATGTAGGCGTAAGTTGTCCGCCATCGATTGACCAAACATCTGGAGTAAGTTCAAAACGTTTGATTTGTTCCCAATGTCCAAATTTCTTGTTGATTCCTTCTATTTCTTCATCAATACGTTTGATAACGTCTTTATTTTCGCTGATTTCTTTATCTGTACTTCCTAAAGTAATTTTATGGATTTTTGCCCATTCTTTCACAAATTCAAAGTTCGGCTGAACAAAAGCTGCTGGCATTTTTTCGCCTTCACCAATAACCATAATCTGCTCAATAAAACGAGATTGTTTCATGGCATTTTCAATCATTTGCGGAGCGATATATTTACCACCAGAAGTTTTGAACATTTCTTTTTTACGATCGGTAATTTTTAAGAAACCTTCGCTGTCAATTTCACCAATATCACCAGTGTGGAAATAACCATCCTGTAAAGCTTCTGCTGTTTTTTCAGGATCGTTAAAGTAGCCTAACATTACGTTTGGACCTTTACAAAGAATTTCTCCGTCTTCGGCAATTTTTACTTCAAGATTACGAATTGGTTTTCCAACTGTTCCAATCTTAAAGCCTTTGTTTCTTTGATCATTTACGGCAATTACCGGAGAAGTTTCCGTTAAACCGTAACCTTCCATAACCGGAATTTCTGCCGCAGCAAAAACTCTAGTCAAACGTGGTTGCAAGGCTGCACTTCCAGAAACCATTAAATCTAAATTTCCTCCCAAACCTTCTTTCCATTTACTGAAAATCAATTTGCGGGCAATTTTTAATTGAAATTCATACCAAGCGCCATTTGCCCCGTATGGCTCGTATTTTAAACCTAAATCGATAGCCCAGAAAAACAGTTTTTTCTTGATTCCTGTTAATTCTGCTCCTTTAGCATAAATTTTATCGTATACTTTTTCTAGAAGTCTTGGTACAGCTGTAATTACAGTTGGACGAACTTCTTTTAAGTTATCGCTGATTTTGTCAATAGATTCTCCAAAATAAACCGAAACACCATAATATTGATAGATGTACAAAATCATTCTTTCAAAAATATGGCAAATAGGCAAGAAGCTCAAAGCGGTGCTTTTTCCTGGATCAAACGGAATTCTTGGCGCACTGTCTAAAACATTCGAAACAATATTTTTGTGCGAAAGCATAACGCCTTTTGGTTTTCCTGTTGTTCCAGAAGTATAAATAATAGTAGCCAAATCATCAGTTTGAATACTGTCTTTTCTCGCTTCCACTTCATTTTGGTTGCTTTCGTCTTCACCTGATAACAAAAGATCAGACCAGTGTTTACAGCCTGGAATTTCATTAAAAGAATAGACCTCTTTTAAAGTCGGTACATTCGCTTTAATCGCTTGTACTTTTTGATATACTTCATCATCAGAAACAAAACAGTAAATACTGCCGCTGTGATTTAAAATATATTCATAATCTTCCTCTGAGATAGTTGGATAAATGGGAACATTCTGCGCACCAGTCTGCAAAATTCCAATATCCATAATATTCCATTCAGTTCTATTGTTTGAAGTTATTAAGGCAATTTTATCATCTTTCTGAACGCCCATGCGTAATAATGCTCTCGAAACAGCATTTGCTTTTGCAATATATTCTTGGCTAGATGTCTTTTCCCAGGCTCCATTTTTTTTGGTTGCAAGAGCGACTGGAAGGTTGTAAGTTTCTTGTTGATAGTAGGGAAAATCAAAAAGGCGTGTGATTGGAACCATGTTTAATATATTGAATTTTACTGCAAATTAAATAAAATTTGGGTATGATTTTTAATTTTATAAAATTAAATAGTAAATTTTATGGGTACTATTAAAATTCAACGAAAACGTTTTCTTTTTGATAGCAAATTTTGTATAAAATAGAGAAAAATTTATTTACTGTAAGGTTTCTTCATGTCATTATAATCTTCGTAATCTTTCATACGCTCGCCCATGATGAACATTTTCTTTTTATTGAAGTGAATAGAAAACTGCGTGTAATTCCAGTCTTCTTTATTTTTATCTCTGTACCAAAAAGTATAAGTCGCGCTATTAAATCCTTCTTTAAAAGTAGGAACGCCTTCTTCGGTACATTCGATTCCCCAAACGATATTTTCTTTTGTTAAATCTTCAAACTGAAAAATACCGCTTCCATCTGGATTCAATTGTACAATAGGTTCTTTTTTGCCTTCAGACATAAAAGTTCCCGTTACAGGATATCCGATTGTAGTAGTAATATAATGATCGTGAACTTTGTAAGTAATCTGATCGACTTTGATTTGAGAATAGGATTGGAATACAGTTAAAAATAAACTGCTGAAAAAAAGTAGTTTTAAAAATTTCATTCTATGTAGGTTTAATGTTTTTGGGGCTGAAAAATCTAATGACCGATTTTTGGTTCGGCGAATATAAATTAAATTTTCAAGAGAATCGAACCTTAAAAATACAAGAATGAAATTTTTAGTTTTTACTGATTTTTGGTAAGTTTTTACTCCGTAGAAAACTGATTTTCTAGTAATTTTTCTTTAAAATCTGATTTAAAAGTGTACGCAAAAGTTACCATCAGGGCACGAGTATCAGATTTAGAAATTCTATTGTTTCTAAATAATAATGTATTGTTTTTGTAACCGCTTTCTAAAGTATTAAACATATCGGTTACGACTAAGCCAAGTCTCGCATTTCCATTTCCTAACTTTTGCTGAAATCCCATATCAAAATTATAAATCGGAATTCTTTTTCCTTGCGGAGTTGCCAAAGCAGAATTGTAATTTCCAATGATTTGAAGTTTTCCGCCTTTCCACGGAATGAAATTATTAATAATTTTTCCGTACCAGCTAAAAGCGCTGTTGACAACATTTTCGGTTTCTGCTAAATTATCCGCATTAATATTTTGTTGAAAAGCAGTCAAACTAATATTGGCATCATAAAATGAAAAAGGTTTAAAGCTAAAAATAGTTTCTAATCCGTAAGTGACCATGCTTCCTATGTTTTGAGGTTGCAATAAAACGGCACCATTTTCCTGAAGAATAGAATATTGTCTGATCGTATTATTAGCGTTTCTGTAGAAAGCATTTCCAGAAAAAGAATATTTATTCCATTCTTTATTGTAGCTCAACTCTGCAATATGAATAATTTCTGGTTTTAAATACGGATTTCCACCATGCGGATTTAAAGCGTCAGTAATATCAACAAACGGATTCAAATCATCTAAATCGGGACGATTAATTCGTTTGCTGTAACCTAATTTTATAGATTCATCAGATTGTAGATTAAGTTGTACAGATGCCGAAGGAAAAAGCTTTAAATAACTGTTTGAAAAATGATCACTTCCATTTTCTGTCTTTCCGCTGTTTGAAACCTGCTCCGCTCGAAGACCTATATTATATTTCCATTTTTGGTTTTCTTTATAACCAGAATAAGAATTCCAGAGTCCGTAAACGGCATTTATCTGTTCGTTAAAATCAAAAAAAGTGCTCGTAAGAGGATTAATTACGTATTCATTATTAATAAAATCGGCACTTTGAAAATCAGAATTAAAGAATCTAAATGTTCCTTTGTAACCCGCTTCAATCATTGCTTTTTCTGAAATTGGAAAAGCATAATTTAAAATCGCATTCGAGATGTTTTCTTTAGAATAGTTGTGAGTTCGCTGTAAAAATGCATCGCCAATTACAGTTTCATTTTCATCATATTGATTCGTGTCAATATCAGTATTTTCTCGTCCAAAATTGAATGAAGTGGTAATGCTGGCATTGAAGCTTTTTCGTTCGTCAGAAAATTTTCTATCATAGTTGAAGGCCATTTCTGCCGCTTTAGCTTTCTGTATTTCCATGGAATGACGCTGATTTCCAGAAAAAAACTGAGAAGAATTATTTAAAACGTCTGTTTTTAAAGTTTCATCATTGTCTTTATTTTCCAGGTTTCCAAGCGCTTCAAACGAAAATGTATTTCGTTCATTTGGAGAAAAATCAGCATTGAATTTTAAATTCTGCAGACCTTCTGTTCTTTGGTCTTGTCTTTTCTGATTAATAAAATGCTCATCATCGATAAAATAATTCGTTCTTTCTCCTTTTATGCTTTTAGTTCTTCCTGCAAAACGATTATCGTAGGCAAGACCCAAATTCCATTTGTCTGTTTTTTTATTCAACAAAACAGAACTATTCATCCTTCCTTTAGCTCCAAAACCGCCACCTAGAACCGCAGCACCATTCAATCCATTTAGATTGTTTTTCTTCAATTTAATATTGATAATACCGCTTTCTGCATTGGCATCGTATTTGGCAGTTGGACTGGTAATAATTTCGATGCTTTCAATACTGCTCGCCGGAATTTGATTCATATCGGTAATGGCAGAATTTTTTCCATTAATTAAAATCAAAGGCGTTTTTCCTCTAAGAGAAATAGCATCATCGGCATCGACAGCAACAGTTGGTATATTTTTTAGCATATCAATAGCTGTTCCGCCTGATTGCGAAATATTCGATACGGCATTAAAAACAAAACCTTCAGCAGTTTTTTGAATTTGTTTTTTTTGAGAATTTACAACTACCGTATTTAAGAGATTAGCATCTTCTTGTAGAATAATATTTCCAAGTGAAATTGGTTTTCCAGTATATTTTACTTTTTGAGTAACTGTTTTAAAACCAATTAATCTAAATTTTAATACATAATCAGATGGAGTAATGTTCTCTAGAGTAAATTTTCCTGCAGCATCAGTAACAGTATAGGCAGTAGTTTTGGTGGTATCGTTTAAAGGTTTTAAAACAACATCTGCAAATTCAATTGGAGCTTTTCCATCTGAAACGGTTCCAGTTATAGAATTTACTTTCTGACTAAAAGAAGATTGGCTTATGCCAAATAAGAGAATTATTGCGATTAAATTTTGTTTCCATATTTCCATATGACAAAGTTATTTATCACATGAAATGCAAGCGAATAAAGCGCCTTAAGATATTATTAAATTAGGCTTAGCATTAATTAATGGTTTTCTTTAAATAAAATTATGAGTTTAAAAAAAGGGGATTTTTCCCCTTTTAAAAACGGGAAATTTCATAACATAATTCAAAAGACTAAATCTTACTTTTATCCCAGTCATAATGCGGAAGCCGAAAAGCAAAAGAGTAGGCTTTACATAAAATTAAATTATTATGGAAACTGCTTTTTTCTTAGCGATGGGTTGGTGCGGTACAAAGTATCCTGGATGGTGGCGCGAATTATTAAAGAAACATCCAATTCCAGAACCAGAACCTTGGTGGATTATTTTCACAATTGGTTTAGGTTTAATTGCCGGATTAGCTGGCGGAACATTTTTTAGTATTATAGTTCGCGAAAGTCAATATTTCTCTGGACAAACGGCAATCGCTTCTGGACTATTTGCTTTCGGAACCGCTAATATTGTAACTGGAATTGCATCAGCTTTTAAAGATTAAAATAAATAATGTTCTGACGATGTGGGGATAGCGTTGGGATATTTTTTTTGCCACGAATTACACGAATTTTCACGAATTGTTTTTTATGCCACAGATTAAAGGATTAAAAAGATTTTTAATTAATTCGCTTTTATCAATAATGGAAAATTAATTCGTGGAAATTCGTGTAATTCGTGGCTATAAAAAAAAAGCGCCCGAATTTATCGGGCGCTTTTAATAAAAATATATTTTTTAGTTTTTCTCAATCCATTTTCTGGCGTTAACAAAAGCTTCGTGCCAAGGCGAAACCTCGTCATTTCTGTCTTTTGGATAATGAGCCCAGTTCCATTGGAAAGTCGAACGCTCAATATGAGGCATCATAACCAAATGTCTTCCAGTTTTATCACACATCATTGCTGTGTTGTAATCAGAACCGTTCGGGTTTGCAGGATAACCTTCGTAAGCATATTTAGAAACAATGTTGTATTGATCTTCTGCGTAAGGCAATTTAAATTTACCTTCTCCGTGAGAAACCCAAACTCCTAAAGTGCTTCCAGCCAAAGTCGATAACATAACTGAGTTATTTTCTTGAACTTTTACAGAAGTAAAGATACTTTCGTGTTTCTGGCTTTCGTTATGGTGCATTTTTCCATGAACTTCATGCTCTGGATTAATCACTTCCAATTCCATAAACAACTGGCATCCGTTACAGATTCCAACAGATAAAGTATCTTCTCTTTTAAAGAATTCGTCTAAAGCTGTTTTTGCTTTTTCGTTGTATAAGAAAGCTCCCGCCCAACCTTTAGCAGAACCTAAAACATCTGAGTTAGAGAATCCTCCAACTGCACCAATAAACTGAATGTCTTCAAGAGTTTCACGACCCGAAATTAAATCGGTCATGTGAACGTCTTTTACGTCAAATCCTGCCCAGTACATTGCATTTGCCATTTCACGCTCAGAATTACTTCCTTTTTCACGGATAATAGCAGCTTTTGGTCTTGGTTTAGAATTGTCGATTTCTGGTTTTTTTCCTGTAAAGTGTGCAGGGAAAGTATAATTTAAAACCTGATTTTTATAGTTTTCAAAACGTGCCTGAGCTCTTCCGTTTTTAGATTGTTTTTGATCTAATAAATAAGAAGTTTCGAACCAAATATCTCTGTACTTCGCAATATCCAAATTGTATCCCGAAGCTTCGGGACCAAATTCCAAACTTGCTTTGCTTTGAACTGTTCCTAATTTGAAGAATTCGATATTGTTGGCGCTTAATTTAGCTTCAACAGCTGCATCAGATTTTGCCTGGAAAACGATTCCTATATTTTCAGCGAAAAGGATTTTCAATAAGTCTTTTTCAGCAAATGCTGAGAAATCAATTTTAGCTCCAAGATTTACATCAGCAAAACACAATTCTAATAAAGTAGTAATTAAACCACCGCTACCGATATCGTGACCCGCTAAAATTTGGCTTTCGCCGATTAATTCCTGGATTGTGTTAAAAGCATTTTTAAAGAAAGAAGCGTCTTTAATAGTAGAAGTTTCGTTTCCGATTGTATTTCTGATTTGTGCAAAAGACGAACCTCCAAGTTTGAAATCATCCTGAGACAAATTGATATAATAAATAGAATCTCCGTTTTTCTGTAAAACCGGTTCAACCACTTTTCTAATATCTGTACAGTTTCCTCCAGCCGAAATAATAACCGTTCCTGGCGCAATTACTTCGTCGTTTGGATATTTTTGTTTCATCGAAAGTGAATCTTTTCCAGTTGGAATATTGATTCCTAATTCGATTGCAAAATCTGAACAACCTTCAACAGCAGCGTACAAACGAGCGTCTTCACCTTCGTTTTTACAAGCCCACATCCAGTTTGCAGATAATGAAATTCCTTTTAAACCATCTTTAATTGGTGCCCAAACAATGTTTGATAACGATTCTGCAATAGCATTTCTACTTCCTGCAACCGGATCAATCAAAGCGGCGATAGGAGCGTGTCCAATAGAAGTTGCGATTCCTTCTTTTCCTAAATAATCCAGAGCCATAACCCCAACATTATTCAAAGGCAATTGCAATGGTCCTGCATTTTGTTGTTTAGCAACTTTTCCACCAACACAACGGTCCACTTTATTAGTCAACCAGTCTTTTGAGGCAACAGCTTCTAAACGTAAAACGTCTTTTAAGTATGATTCGAAATCTCCAGCGTCGTAAGCAACATCAGCATATTTTCTATCAATAGTTTTATCTGTCATAACCGTTTTAGGAGAACTTCCGAAGAAATCTTCTAAAGCATAATCCATCGGTTTTGAACCATTTGATTTTGATTCGAATGTAAAACGGTGATCTCCCGTTACATCTCCAACCTGATACATTGGCGAACGCTCTCTGTCAGCGATTCTTTGTAACGTATCAATGTCTTTTTGACCAATAACCAATCCCATTCTTTCCTGAGATTCATTACCGATAATTTCTTTTGCAGAAAGTGTAGGATCTCCAACCGGTAATTTATCTAAATCGATTAAACCTCCAGTTTCTTCCACCAATTCAGAAAGACAGTTTAAGTGTCCACCAGCTCCGTGATCGTGAATAGAAACAATTGGGTTATTATCGCTTTCTACTAAACCACGAATGGCATTTGCAGCACGTTTTTGCATTTCAGGATTAGAACGCTGAATCGCATTTAATTCGATTCCTGAACCAAAAGCTCCAGTATCTGCAGAAGAAACCGCAGCACCACCCATTCCGATTCTATAATTTTCTCCACCTAAGATTACGATTTTATCGCCTTCTTGTGGTTTCTTTTTAATTGATTGATCCAGTTTTCCGTATCCAATTCCTCCCGCTTGCATGATTACTTTATCGTAACCAATTTTACGGTCGTTTTCTGAATGTTCGAAAGTTAAAACAGAACCTGTAATAAGCGGCTGACCAAATTTATTTCCAAAATCAGAAGCTCCGTTTGAAGCTTTGATCAAAATATCCATTGGCGTTTGGTACAACCATTTTCTTTCCTCGACAGCATTTTCCCATTTTCTATCTTCTTTCAAACGAGAGTAAGAAGTCATGTAAACCGCAGTTCCTGCTAATGGCAATGAACCTTGACCACCAGCTAAACGGTCACGAATTTCTCCTCCAGAACCTGTTGCAGCTCCGTTGAAAGGCTCAACTGTTGTTGGGAAATTGTGTGTCTCTGCTTTTAATGAGATTACAGAATCAAATTCTTTTATTTCGTAAAAATCAGGTTTGTCTGCCGATTTTGGTGCAAATTGCTGCACTTTTGGCCCTTTTACAAAAGCAACGTTGTCTTTGTAAGCAGAAACTATATCGTTAGGATTTTCCTGAGATGTTTTCTTGATTAATTTAAAAAGAGAAGTTTCTTTTTCTTCACCGTCAATAACAAAAGTTCCGTTGAAAATTTTGTGACGGCAGTGTTCTGAATTCGCTTGTGAGAAAGCGAAAATCTCAGAATCAGTTAATTTTCTTCCTAATTTAGTTGAAAGATTGTTTAGATATTCAACTTCTTCTTCGCTTAAAGCTAAACCTTCCACTTTGTTGTAAGTTGCAATATCATCAATTTCCAGAATTGGTTCTGGCTGAATGTTGATAGTGAAGATTTCTTGATCTAATTCGTTGAATTTTTGAGAAAGCATTGGGTCAAAATCAGAAAAATCTTCCGTTGCAGGATGAAATTCTTCAATTCTGATAATGCCCGAAATTCCCATGTTTTGAGTAATTTCTACAGCATTTGTACTCCAAGGTGTAATCATGGTAGCGCGAGGGCCAACAAAGAAACCTGTCAATGCAGATTTTTCAATCTTATTCGCGTCGGCAAAAAGCCAGTTTAATTTTGAAATGTCTTGAGCTGAAATTTCGTTTTGCGTTTGTACGGCAAAAACAGTTTTGCTTTGGTTTTCAAAGAAATGGATCATTTGTGTAGTTTGTTGTATTGAGGTGCAAATTTAGTCAATTCAAACCAAAAAAAAAAGAGAGAATCTGTGCCTTTTTAATAATTTATTTTTCCCTTTTTTTACACTGAAAATGCAATTTTTTTGCTCATTTTCTCGTCTAAAATTTAACATTTTTCTGTCTTCAATTTTTCTCTGTAAACGTTTGTTTCTTTTCGATTTTATGTCAAAAAAAGAGTTCGTCAAAAGCAAGCGAATCTTAAAATTGAATTACAAATTTTTCTAAAGTAAATACGAGGAATTTGCAGAATGGATAAAATTTAATCTCGCAAAGACTCGAAGGCGCAAAGTTTTTTTTATCAGAAAAAGAAAAATGTAGTCATTGTGTGTCATTTCGACGAAGGAGAAAATCTCCACAAGTAGCTAGACAAAGATTGGATTCTCTTTACGGAGTTACTCGCGAAGATTTGCTTCGCCTGTTCGCTATCGCTCGAGTCTCCTTCGTCGAAATGACAAACTGTATAGAAATGCTTTGCGCTTTGTGGAAAAATTTAGCAACTTTGCTCCCGATAATTATCGGGATTGCGAGCAAACTTCACAAAGAACTTATTTTTCTTAAATTACTTATATGGTTAAAAAATAATTACTTCGGAAAATCTTGACTCTGATAAGCGCCCAAATCTGGCGGAGAAGTTCTTGTAATTCCTAAAATATCCAGCGGAATTATAAATGCCTGATTCCCTTTCGCGAAAGCGGCAGAAGTTTTATCGATATTAAACTTGTTTTGAGAAACATTATAAAACTTCGGATTTTCATTTAGAATAATGTTGTTGTAATGTGTTGGATCTGTTTTAAATTGATAATCAGGATTTGAAGTGCTTCCGAATTTCAGCAAACAATTATTTAACTGATAAACAAAAGCGGAGGTCGTGTTTTTACTTAAATTGAATTCATTAAAATTAGAACCATAAATAATACAATTGTTGAAAGTAGCTTGAGTTAGCGGATTTGTTTCTGGTGTTGCGCCAGTCAATCTATTACTCAGATTTACTGCAAAATGGGAAGGATTTGGCCAATTGTTGTTAAAAGTACAATGTGTAAAGTTGTAATCGCCGCCATATACACAAGATAAACTGGCTAAACCAGCGTAATTGATTACAATATTTTCGCCAATGATTTTACTGTTTTGAGCTAGAATTCCGTACTCCACGCAATTATAAATTTGGGTGTTTTTTATAGTTACGCTATTAGTTGGATTTCTAAAATCTAAACCAGTCATTGCATTTTTTAAAGTTAAATGATTGATAATGTGATTTGCACTTCCTTTTTCGAAAATAACAGATTTCCATTGTCCAGGAATATCCGAGTAAAGTGGTTCTAAACGATCACCTTCAAAAATAACTTCATTTTCGAGTTTTTCTGTTGTCGAAGCTGTTCCGTTAATTTGAAGCGAAGCATTTTTAGCAACATACAATCCAGAATTAGCATGAAAATGCAAGCATGCACCAGCTTCAAAAGTTATGGTTTTATTTTCGGGAACTCCCGCGTATCCGTAAATTACGTACGGTTTTTGTTTGGTAAAAAGAAGTTCATTTCCGTTTACTGGATCATTTTCGTTTAGATAAAATCCGTCAACATCTTTACCGTCAATTTTTATTTTTTCTTTTGTTCCGTCTGGATTCTGATTCGGATATAAGAAAACCGCATCCTGAATTAAAGTAACCAATGCTACTTCTTGAAGATTAGCGCCGCTGTCAAACTGGATTTCATCAGTATATAAAAAATCAGTCGAATTTGCGTCTGTAATATCTGCTGTAGTTTCAATAAAAATATACAAACTGTCTTTTGCTAAAAGCGTTACATCTTTAAAGACCTTTCCATTTGTTCCGCTCATTCCGTCAACAGTCATTCTGTATTTAGAACTTAAACCTTTTTTGAATTGCACAATTGGAATCGAAATATCGTTTTTACTTCGATTATACACTTTTAGTTGATAAGTGCTTGATCCAATATTTTTAAAAATAGTATCCAAATAAACGGTGTCTTTTGAAAACTTTAAATTTCCAGAACTGGCAACAGTATCAAAGTCAGTTCGACAGGAACTTGCTGCTAAAAATATTCCGAAAATAAGAAGTATAAAGTATTGACGCATTATTGTTTTTCTTTTTTTGCCACAGATTAAAAGGATTAGAAAGATTTTTTCGCCACGAATTTCGCGAATTTTCACAAATTAAAATGGAAATGAAATTCGAGGAGATTCGTAAAATTAGTGGCTATATATTTAAATTTGTGTTAATCTGTGTAATCTGTGGCAAAAAAATTCAAGCCAAAGATTGATTTTGATTGTTTTTGTAAAAATAACAAAAAACCTACATGTTTGAAGTTGATTTTTAAATTTTAGTCCCGAAATTTCGGGAGGATTTTCGATTTGTGTCTTATCTTTCTTTAATTTTACGATTTTAAAGTTTATTTTAATGAATTATACAAAAGAACAGATTTTAGCGCAATGCAATGAGTTTTCTAAAAACACATTGATGGAAACGCTGAAAATAGAATATATCGACGCCGGAGAAGATTTTTTAACTGCAAGAATGCCTGTTAATCCTAGTGTTCATCAGCCAATGGGGTTGCTTCACGGCGGAGCTTCCGTAGCTTTGGCAGAAAGTGTGGGCAGTGCGGCTTCTTTCTTTTTCATCAATCCGAAAGAGCAGGAGGTAAGAGGAATCGAAATTTCGGCAAATCACCTAAAAAGTATTCGTGAAGGTTATGTTTTTGGAACAGCCAGAATTATTCACAAAGGAAGAACGGTTCATTTGTGGGAAATTAAAATTACCGATGAAGCTGGAAATTTGATTTCGCTTTGCAAACTGACCAATATGGTTTTAGACAGAAAGAAAATTTAAAATTCCTAAATAATCTAACCTCTTAAAGTTTAATGGATCAAAATTACAAAGCCATAGTTTCTACTACTTTCAAAAAGATGACTACAAAAGCGATTCTTTCTGTTTTGTTCTTTTTATTAGTTTACATTCTTTTAATTCTTTGCGGAATTGGAATTACAGCTCTGGCGGTTTTAGGCGGAATATGGATTATCGCAGCTAAACCAATGTTTATAACTATCATGATTGGAGCTGGATTGTTGTGCATGGGATTACTTGTTTTAGTTTTTCTTTTTAAATTCATATTCGTAAAGCATAAAGTTGACCGCTCGCATTTGATTGAAATTACTCGCGAAGAAGAACCAAAATTGTTTGCTTTTATTGATGAAATTGTAGGCAAAGTTCAAACAGATTTTCCTAAAAAAGTGTATTTGTCTTCAGATGTAAATGCCTGTGTTTTTTATGATTCGACTTTTTGGAGTATGTTCTTGCCCATCAAGAAAAATCTTCAGATTGGAGTTGGACTTGTAAATTCGGTTTCAGAGATAGAACTTAAAGCTATTTTGGCACATGAATTTGGTCATTTTTCTCAAAAAAGCATGAAAGTAGGCAGTTATGTTTACAGTGTAAATCAGGTTATTCATAACATGCTTTATGATAATGATTCGTATAATTCTATAGCTCAAAGCTGGGGAAGTGTTAACGGATATTTTGCTTTTTTTACTATGCTTGCCGTAAAAATTGTAATTGGTATTCAGTGGGTTTTACAACAGGTTTATAATGTTGTAAATATCAGCTATCGTGCGTTGTCAAGACAAATGGAATTTCATGCAGATGCTGTCGCAGCAAGTGTTACAGGATCTAGACCTTTAATTACATCTTTATTGCGATTGGATTTGGCCGATCATTCTTTTAATACTGTTTTAGATTATTATGGCAAAAAAATACCAGATTCTATTGCAACAGAAAATCTATATCCGCAGCAGTCATTTGTAATGAATTTTATTGCAACAAATAGTAATTTGCAAGTCGAAAATGATTTACCTCAATTAACTTCCGATTTTCTAAACCGATTTAATAAATCGAAATTGGTTATTGAAAATAAATGGGAAACTCATCCAAGTACTGAAGATCGTATTAAAGAGTTAGAAAGATTAAATCTTGATGTAACAAATGATAGTAAATCATTAGCAATTGAGCTGTTTCAAGACGGACTTGCATTACAGAATAAATTTACCAATAAACTGTTTTCGTCGGTTACGTATTCTGATGCAGTTGTATTTCATAAAAATGAAGAATTTTTTAGCGAATATAAAAACGATTTTTTCGCAAACTCATTTAATGAAATTTATAACAAGTATTACGACAATAAAAATCTTGAAGTTTTTGACGTAGATTCTTTAACGACAGTGTCTTCAAATAAAAATCTTGAAGAATTATTTAGCAATTCGGCTGTAGATTTGGTTTACAGTTCTATTTCATTAGAAAATGACCTCAATACCTTAAAAGAAATTGCGGCTGGAAATTTTAAAATAAAATCATTTTCCTACGATGGATATAAAATGTCTTCTAAAAATGCGCAGGAATTAATAACCCAACTAGAACTGGATTTGAAAAGAATTAAAGAAGAAGTTCTTGAAAATGATAAACAAATCTATTTCTACTTTTTATCTCTGGCAAAGAATCAAAATAAAGAAGAGGAACTAAAAAAACAGTATAGAGATATTTTTCTGCTTGATAAAAATTACGATGAAAAAATCGAGTATTATATCAAAATGATGAACGCTTCTGAATTTATATACAGAACTTGTACGGTTGATGTTATAGAAAAGAATATGCGTGAGCTGAAAAATGAAGAAGAAAAGTTTAAAAATGAGATAGAAAAAATCTTAGAAGATGATATTTATAAAAAAGTAATAACAGTCGAAATGAGAGCTGACTTTAATAAATATTTATCGGAAGATTGGAAATATTTTAATGGAAATCAATATCTGGAAGAAGTTCTAAAATTACTTTCTGAATCTTTGAACAATTATCAGATTGTTATATCAAGAACATTCTTTCAAACTAAAAAAGAGCTTTTAGAATACAAAGCTCAACTTTTAAAATATGAATAATTTTTTCTCAAAAATAGAACAACATTACAAACAGAATTTGCCTTTTGTGATTTATTCTAAACCCAATACCGCAAATCTTATTGGGATTTTACAACAAAATAATGCCTTACATAAAGTTTCGAATTATAGCGAAAAAGGATTTGTTTTTGCTTCTTTTGATGAAAAACAATTAATCCTAATTCCAGAAAACGAATCTGAAATTATTACTGCTGAAAAAGAAAATACATCTTTTAAATCAATTGAAATTGACGATTTGAGTTTTGATCCTGAGGCTAAATTTCAGTATGAGTATTTAGTGGCACAAGGAATTAACGCTATTAAAAACGAAGAGTTCAAAAAAGTGGTTTTGTCAAGAAGTGAAGAAGTTTCTTTGACTGAATTTGAGTTTATAGAAACGTTTCAGCATTTGGTTCAATTGTATCCTGCTACTTTTTGTTATTGCTTTTTTCATCCAAAAATTGGACTTTGGATGGGAGCAACGCCGGAGAAACTTTTAAAAGCAAACGGAAATGTTTTTGAAACTATGGCATTAGCAGGAACTCAAAAAGATAATTTGCAGACTGAAATTGTCTGGCAGCAAAAGGAAAAAGACGAACAGCAATTTGTAACTGATTTTATCGTAAAGAGACTTAGAGAATTTACAGCTTCTGTTGTCGTTTCTGAACCTTATAGTTTAAAAGCAGGATCGATCTGGCATATTAAAACCGATATTTCTGGAGTTCTAAAAGACAATTCGACTTTAGAAGAAGTGATCGATACTTTGCACCCAACTCCTGCAGTTTGCGGTTTGCCAAAGAAAAAAGCAAAAGCGTTTATTATTGAAAACGAAAATTACGATCGTACTTTTTACAGTGGCTTTTTGGGAGAATTGAACAGCAGTTTGGCAGGAAATAATGCAAGTTCTGATTTATTTGTAAATTTACGATGTATGCAGATTCAGGAAAATAAAGCCATCTTATACATGGGATGCGGAATTACAAAAGAAAGTATTCCTGAAAAAGAATGGGAAGAAAGCGTCAACAAATCGATGACGATGAAGAGAGTTTTGAGAATAGAAAAAAGAGAATAGAGTAAAGAAAATAGACAAAAGATCAATTTTGATTTTCAGAATTGTAGTTGAAATTGATTTTTGACATTGATATTAAAAATTATGAAATTAGACATATTAGCCTTTGGTGCACATCCAGATGATGTAGAATTGGGTTGCGCGGGAACCATTTTAAAAGAAGTTTCACTTGGGAAAAAAGTGGGAATTGTTGATTTAACGCGTGGTGAATTAGGAACGCGCGGAACAGCAGAAACAAGAGATCAGGAAGCAAAAGATGCGGCAAAGATTTTGGGAGTTGCTGTGCGTGAAAATTTAGGACTTCGTGATGGTTTTTTCGTTAATGATGAAAAACATCAATTAGAAGTCATAAAAATGATTCGTAAATACAAACCTGAGATTGTATTGTGCAATGCAATTGACGATCGCCATATCGATCACGGAAAAGGAAGCAAATTAGTTTCTGATTCTTGCTTTTTATCTGGATTAATGAAAATCGAAACTTCGATTGACGGAGAGAAACAAGAAGCGTGGAGACCAAAAGTGGTTTATCATTATATTCAATGGAAAAACATCACACCAGATTTCGTTGTTGATATTACTGGATTCGAAAAAAAGAAAGTAGAAGCGATTTCAGCTTATAAAACTCAATTTTACGACCCAAATTCAAAAGAACCTGCAACGCCAATTACGAGCAAAAACTTCTTTGAGAGTCTAAATTATCGTGCGCAGGATCTTGGAAGATTGGTTGGGAAAGATTTTGCAGAAGGTTTTACAGTTGAAAGATGTTTGGCAGTCAATAGCTTAGAAAATTTGATTTAATTTTTATAAAAATTTTTCATTTTTTTCTTTGTAGAACTCAACCTTTGTTATATATTTGCACTCGCTAAGCAGAAAAATGGTGGTTGTAGCTCAGCTGGTTAGAGTAGCGGTTTGTGGTGCCGCGGGTCGCCGGTTCGAACCCGGTCAGCCACCCAGATTTAAAGCCTTGAAGAAATTCAAGGCTTTTTTTGTGCGTTTATATTTTTTTGAAATCATAATTAAAATTAAAAAATATAGCCCGTGGTTTCAACCACGGGAACGCCCCGGATATGCGTTGTGTAATCTTTACGTTCCCGTGGTTGAAACCACGGGCTATGTTTCTTAATGCTGGTGCGTAATTGATTTTGTCTTTAGAATTGTTAATATTCCATAGTAATACTTCGTCGGTAGCAAAAAAAGGTATTATAGTGTTTGGTGTTCTGTAGCGACACTTGTTTATATGTAAATAAATTTGATAATAATCAAACGTTCCTACGGAACGTATAAACGAATTTCTAAATTTAATTCTACCGACGAGACATTCCTCTGGAATGAATTGTTTTTTATAAAAAAAGCCCAACTTTGGAGTTGGGCTTTTCTGGTGGTTATTATATTTGGTTTATTATGCTATCTAATTTCTTCAAATGTAGTTCCTTGCTTAATATCTCCAGTTTTAAAACCTTTATTAAACCAATACATTCTCTGTTCTGAGCTTCCGTGTGTAAAAGAATCAGGAACTACATGTCCTTGCATTTTGCTTTGTATCGCATCGTCTCCAACTGCATTTGCTGCGCTTAATGCTTCTTCAATATCTCCTGAATCTAAGTTTTCCTGATTATAATGTGCCCAAACGCCAGCATAAAAATCAGCCTGTAATTCTAATGCCACAGATAATTTATTTGCTTGAGCTTCACTTTTTCCTTGTTGGTCTTGACGCATTTTTGCAGATGTTCCCAATAAAGTTTGTATGTGATGACCAATTTCATGAGCAATTACATAAGCAATGGCAAAATCGCCTCCTTTTGCTCCAAATTTATTTTTTAATTCTTCAAAGAAAGCCAAGTCCATATATACTTTTCGATCTCCTGGGCAATAAAAAGGACCAGAAGCCGATGATGCGCCACCGCAAGCAGTTTGTACAGAACCTTTAAAAAGTACTAGTTTTGGTTTTTCGTATGTCATGCCGTGCTCGGCAAAAATTTTACTCCAGATATCTTCATTATCTGCCAAAATAACTCTAACGAAATTCCCCATTTCTTCATCTTCTTTGCTAAGTGGGGCGGTAGTTTCAGTCTGTTGGTTTTGTCCTCCTTGCAATTGCTCTAAAACAGGAGTGATCATTTGAGCATTTTCACCTCCAAAAACATTTACTAAAAGGATAATGATACCGATTATTCCGCCGCCAATAACGGCTTTTCCGCCAGATATGCCTCGTCTATCTTCTACATTATCACTTTGTCTTCTGCCTTGCCATTTCATATTGAATTCTTTTTAAACTTATTATCTAAAAGGTTGTACGAATTTATAGATTTTTTATGATAAATTTTACATTTGAAAGATTTATGTTTGGTTTTTAGTCGCAGTTAAAGTCTTAATTGGAGATTTAGACTGAAATCTGTGACTGAGACTGAAAACTAAATTATCCAAGCCATTTGGTTAAGGCTTCTTCAACAATTCCTTTCATGATAGGTTTAGAAATATAATCGTCCATTCCGGCAGAAATACATTTATTCTTTTCCTCTTTTTCTGTTCCAGCTGTTACCGCGATTATCGGAATATCGCGACCTTTTGGACTGTTTCTGATGGCTTTTGCTGTTTCATAACCATTCATAATTGGCATCTGAATGTCCATGAAAATTATTGTTGGATTAATTTGTTCAAATTGTTGTATCGCCTCATACCCATTTTCGCATTCGTATATGTAGGCATTATTATAAAGGTTTTTAATGATAGTTTTTAGAAGAAGCATATTTACTTTATTGTCTTCTACAATTAAAAATGTAATCTTATTACCGTCGCGCTCTACATTTTCAGAGTCCAATTCGATATTTAAATTTTTGAGTTCTGTATTGTATTTATCAGTAATGCTTTGGTTACTTGTTTTTAAGTTCAAATCAAAAAAGAAAGTGCTTCCTTCATCTATTTTACTTTCAAGCTGTAGTCGGCTTTCCATCAAAGCCAATAACTGATTTGAAATGGTTAATCCTAATCCTGTTCCTCCAAATTTTCTCGTTGTAGAACTATCTTCTTGTGAAAAAGCTTTGAAAATTTTCTTTTGGTTTTTTTCCAGAATTCCGATTCCAGTGTCAATCACAGCAAAACGAATCAGATGATAATTGTTTTTCTTTTTTTCTAGAACAGAAACATTTAATTTGATAGAACCTTCAGTTGTAAATTTTATCGCATTAGAAAGGAGATTAATTAAGATTTGTTTGATTCGAACAATATCGGTCCAAATGAATTTTGGTACATCACTATCAATATTCAGTTCAAGAGTCAGATTTTTTTGATTTGATTCGTAAACAATCAGATCAAAAACCTGTGCTAAAACCTTTTTGATATCATAAAGATCAATAAACAATTCTAATTTTCCTGCTTCGATTTTAGAAAAATCCAGTATGTCATTTACAATTTCAAGTAGCGAATGCGCCGATTGATTTATAGTGGTCATGTATTTTTCCTGAATTTCTTCCAATTCGGTTTTCATCAATAAATGAGTAAAACCAATAATTCCGTTGAGCGGGGTTCTAATTTCGTGCGACATATTAGCTAAGAAATCAGATTTAGATTTGCTGGCCGCTTCTGCCAATTGTTTCGCTTTTATGGCATCTTCAATTTCTTTTTTATTGGTGATGTCAAAATAAATTCCACCCACAAATTCAATTTCATCATCTCTTTTTATTACATCTCCAAATTCTTCAATCCAGATATATTCTCCGGTTTTTCGCTGAATTCGATAAACATTATGCAACGGCATTCCGTTTTGTAAATTATCAATCTGATTGTTGATTACTTCTTCTTTATCATCATGATGAATCAAGGAAAGGAATGATAAATTATTTTCGATAAATTCTGATTTTGAATATCCAGTTAAGTTCAGAACTTCGTCATTTAGGAAAATCTTCGTAGAAAAAGCATCAAATTTGGATAAGTAAACAGTTCCAGGAATATTGTTAGCTATTAACTTAAACTTCTCTTCACTTTCAAGTATTTTGCTTTCATTACGATTGCGTTCTAAGGCAGACGAGATATTATTGGCTAATACCTGAAAAATATTGATTTCGTCTTCAGACCATTTTCTTTCATTAAAACAATCGTCAAAACCTATAAAACCAGTAAAAAGATCATTGATATAAAGCGGTAAAATTAATATAGACTGGATTTCATTATTAATTAAAAGCGTTTTAAAGAAACCTTCGTCAAGCTGACTTGTCAACGTATTTAAAATTTTCTTCTGTTGAGCGGCATCGTAAATTTCTTTTAAATTTTCTTCGGTCATATGGCGCAGCGGTGTAATCTGATGCGCAACTCCCTCGCGTGACCATTTGTATTTTTGGCTTACCGTATTGTAAATCGGATCTTTTTCGTAATAATACATATGATCTACTTTTGCAGCTCTTCCTATAATGTTATAAGTTTCCTTAAACATTTGTTCGGTCGTTTTGCTCAATAGAAATTTTTCGGTACAGAGCGAAAGCGCAGATAAAAGATTACTTTTAAATTCTAGTTTTCTTTCAGCCTCCAATCTCATTTGTGAAGAAATGGCAAGTGAAATAACATCAGAGATTGTTCTCGCATAATTGATATCTTCATTGTCCCATTCTCGTTTTTTTTCCGTGCTTTCAAAACAGACAACTCCAGCCAGTTGTCCAGTTAAGAAAATAGGAACATCCAACATCGACTTGATATTGTTTTGTGTAAAGTATAATTTTTGAAATTCAGAAGTCTCTAATTTATTGAAAACATCTGGAGCATTAATAATCGCTTTGTTGCTTAAAGTTTCAAAATAAATTGGATACGATTCTTTGTTTAGAATATTTTTATTATTTAAGTTTTGATTGTCAAGACTATAAAGATTTTGGCAGGTAATTAAATCACTGTCGTATTTCCAGAAACTCACTCGATCGACATTGCTTATTGCTGATGCTTCTTTTAAAATTAAATCAATTACAATGTTTAATTTGTCGTATTTACTGAAATCGGTTGTTGACAGTTTTTTGGTTGAATTATTGTAAGCTTCAATTTTTTTGAGACGTCTTTTTTTCTCTTTTTCGATATTCTTTTTTTCTGTAATATCTCTTGCTATTCCTGAAAAGCCTGCAAATTGCCCGAATTCATTTCTTCGTACGGTAATTTTTTGAGAAATCCATATTTCTTTTCCGTTTTTCTTCAAAATCGGAATTTCTATCACGGGATTATTTGCTTCATTTACAACTAAATTGGAATAAAAATCCGCCGCATTTTTAACGTATTGTTCTCGAATAAAATTAGAATAGTGTTTCTTAATAATTTCATTTTCTGAATAACCTAAAATAGAAATACCAAATTCATTTATGAAGGTGAAATTACCATCAGTATCAAACTCGAAAATAATATCTGTTGCGGTCTGAATTAGATTTTTGTATTGGTTTTGAACAAGAATTTGTTCTGTAACATCCTGACCAATGCTTATTATCAAATCGTCAGAGAATTTTTTGTCTTTCCATTGAATGTATTTAAACTCTCCGTTTTTACATTTCAATTTTCGGATATAAATTTTGTCTTCTTGGTTTTTTACGGGATTTAATTTTGCTGTAAATTCAGAATCCTGTGTTAATTCCCAAAATTTTAATCCCATAACTTCTTCTGGCTGATAACCCAAAATAGAGATGATGGTTTCGCTGCAAAATAAAATTTCGCCCTTTTGATTAACAGCAATAGTAAGTGAGTTTCCTTTATGAACAATTTCATTTGCAAACCTAAAGTTATCGCGATTGTTTAATAAAACAGCATATTTTACTTGGTTGATTATGAATATTAGAATACAGAAATTAATCAGTAAAATAGAAGATTTTATTGGGATGAGATGAAAAGCTACGGTTACAATTAGAAATGTAAAAACTAAACCAACAAAAAGCCAATATATTCGTATGGGTTTAAGAATGTTATACGAAAAGAAAAAAGATATTAGAAAAACAATTATAGGAACAACATCGCTTCGAAGTAAAATAATATTTGAGCCTACATAGCTCATGTAAATGAAAAAACAAAAGATAAAAATTTGTTGAATTTTATCGCGTAACCATTTTATTTTATCAGTAATAGCATAAATAATCAGTACACTGATACCAATGTAAACATTTAAAACTAAAAGACTTTTGGGTCTAATTTTGAAAATTTCATTTATAATTTCGATTACAATTACTGCAATTCCGAAAAATAAAATGTATAACTGATATTCTTTGCTAACAGTATCCTGTTCTTTCTTTTTTTCAATGAAGTATCCAATTTTAGATTTAATTCTAAAAAACTGATAAACGAGCAGTGCAAGAAAAGCAAAAAGAGATAATCCTAAAACAATAAGTTTTGGGTTATTGTAGAAAATAATGTCTGAAGAAAATAGTTGCCAACTTGCCATAATAGCATCTAAGGCATTTCCGATACTAGAAATTCCTGAAATTACCGAATTGAAAAAACTATAGTCCACGGCCATAGAATTTGGGGTAGTTGGTTTACTAAAAAGCCTTTGAAAATTCTTAAAAAGAGTTGGTCAGTCTTCTTATGAATAAGATTTTTCTATTTTATTCTACACTAGAATTTCCAATTGAATCAATTGAATCTTCTTGTTTTATTCCAAATATCGCGTAATATGTTGCATAAATCATTGAGGAATTAAAGACGATCGTAAAAAGTACAAGTATACCACAGCCAATAAGACCGACAAGAGAGCCGATAAAACCTAGAATGAAAAAAGCAAATATGGTAAGCGGTTTTTTGGTAACAATGATAAAACTTGATTTTATAGCCTCAATTCCTTTTAGTTTTCCAAAGACAATTAACGGAATTGATAAAAACATGAAGTAGGATATAAAGTACGGTATTGCAATTGCAATAGTATTTCCTATAGAGGAGCTGTCAATGTTTTTAACTATTTCGGAAATGCCTGTTCCTATTAAAGCGGGAATAAAGGCATTTATAAATAATTGTATGAAATAAGGAGCCTTATAATAGCTGAAAATTGTTGAAACATTAAATTCGACATCTCTATCTGCAGAATCTGCCATTTTTAAAAAACCAGCCATAAAAGGTGCTAGTAAACCAGCCAATGTAGCCAATCCAAGAGAATGTATTAAAAGTTCGTCTCCAGATAACTTTCGTTTGCTATATTCTCCGATGAAGTCTTTTTTGATATTTTCTATTCCGAAAAAGGCAGTTATTGTTCCCATATAAGCCACGGCGACAATGATCGAAAAGATAAAAAAGATAAGTCCGGAATAAACTGCTATTTTCTTATAGTTTTCGAAGGCATGGTCAAAAGTTGTAGCAAAATCAAGTGAATAGCCATTTTTTTTAATGTCCTCAATTTGATCAAGTGTAGATTTCATTTTTTGCGTAAAATTGTTTTATAGACTTGTAATATTTTATAAGTATCTTGACGTAAATATAGTATTTTAAATCAAATCCGTATAAAAATCTACAAAACATTCCGTAGAAGATTAACTATTTTAAAGCCAGTCTAAAATGCGTTTTATAGAAGCCAGTTTGTCTTGGTAAGGTGCATATCGCATTGGTAAATCGAGCCAATTTCCCTTTTTTACAATAGCCTTATGATGAGAAAAAGTGTCAAAGCTAAGCTGGCCGTGATATGCGCCAATTCCGCTATGACCAACACCGCCAAATGGAAGCCTTTTATTGGAGAAATGAATTACGGTATCATTGATACATCCTCCTCCAAAAGAGTACTTTGAAATTAATTTTTGAGCAAACGAATTATTTTCACTAAAAATATAAAATGAAAGAGGTTTCTCATAACGGCTCACAACGTTTTCAATGTCATTTAGATTCTCATATGTAAGAATTGGAAGAATAGGACCAAAAATTTCTTCCTTCATAACCGGACTATCTAAATCAGGTTCTTCCAATAGAGTGGGAGCGATGTAAAGTTTATTGGCATCACTTTCTCCTCCAAACAAAATATGTTCATTTTGAATCATATTTGTTAGTCGGTACCAGTTTTTGGTATTTATAATTCGTGCAAAATCAGGAGATTTGTCTGTCTTTTTTCCGTAAGCTTTGATTATTTCTTCAATTAAACACGTAATAAAATTAACTTTCATGTTTTTCTGAACCAAGATATAATCGGGTGCGATACAAGTTTGTCCAGCATTGATAAATTTTCCCCAGACAATACGTTTTGCTGCCAGTTTTAAATTGGCAGTTTCATCTACTACGCATGGATTTTTTCCGCCTAATTCTAAAGTTACGGGGGTTAAATGTTCTGCGGCAGCTTTTGCAATGATTTTTCCAACGGCAACACTTCCGGTAAAAAAAATATAGTCCCAGCGTTGCATCAATAATTTATTTGAAACTTCTACACCGCCTTCAAAAACTTCTACGTGATTGATGTGAAATGTTTTTTCTATAATTTTTGCAATAATGGCAGAGGTGTGAGGCGTAAGTTCAGACGGTTTTAAAACTACCTTATTTCCAGCTGCAACCGCAGCAATCAAAGGGCATAAAGCCAGCTGAAAAGGATAATTCCAGGGAGCAATGATTAAAACATTGCCATAAGGTTCTTTGTAAATATAATCGCTGGAAGGGAAATTGAGAATTGAGGGAAAAATACGTTTTGGTTTTGCCCATTTTCGGATATTTTTAATAACATCTTTTAGTTCAGAAATCACATAATGCGTTTCTGTGACAACAGCTTCAAACTCTGGTTTTTTAAAGTCATCATACAAAGCTTTTATAATTAAATCTTCGCTTTTCTGAATATTATATAATAACTTTTTTAGAGTTTCTTTTCGATATCCGATGTCGCTTTTATAATCCATTTTCCGATTAGCTTGATTTTTACTCTATGCAAGTTAATCGATAAAAATTAAAAAATTAACAATTAAATCATAAAAATCATACTGCATTCCAGATCGAATCATCTGGTGTAGGTGCAATAATTGTAATTTCTTCCTTAGAAACTGGATGAGTAAAAGTTAGTTTTCGGGCGTGAAGATGAATACCGCCGTCTGGATTACTTCGGTCTGCCCCATATTTTAAGTCCCCTTTAATTGGAGATCCAATCGCTGTTAATTGCGCACGAATCTGATGATGGCGCCCAGTATGCAAATTGATTTCCAACGCAGTGTAATTCTGAAGTTCTTTGATTATAGTGTAATCTAAACTCGCCAATTTACTGTCAGGAACTTCTTTTAAATGTGCTTTTGAAGTATTATTTTTTTCATTTCTTTTTAAATAATGCACCAATTTAGCTTTAGCCTCTTTTGGTTTATTTTTCACAACGGCCCAATATGTTTTTTTAGTTTCACGATTGCTAAATAATTCGTTCATTCGTGATAAAGCTTTACTAGTACGGGCAAAAACCACAATTCCAGTTGTTGGTCTGTCCAAACGATGGATGACACCCAAAAAAACATCTCCAGGTTTGTTGTATTTAGCTTTAATGTATTCTTTTACAACATCAGACAAAGGTTTGTCACCTGTTTTATCTCCTTGTACAATATCGCCAACACGTTTATTAACCACAATAATGTGATTGTCTTCGTGAAGAATTTGCAAATTATTTTTATCAGATAGTATTTTCAAAATCAATCAGTTAGTTTGATGAAATTTGGCAAAAGCCTATAATGTGTTTTAAAAATAAACCTCCAGCTAAAGCTGGAGGCAATTCATAAAAAAAATCTTTGTCCCGAAACTTCGGGATTGAGCCTTTGTTACTTTGAATTTTTGTGCCTAAAAAAACTTAGTCCCTTAGAATCTTAGCAACTTAGAACCTCAAAAATTAATATTGTTCTTTCTCGTTAGGGAAATCACTTGATTTAACATCTGCAGCATACTGGCTTATTGCACCTGTCATTTCTTCGTAAAGATTTAGATAGCGGCGTAAGAAACGCGGGCTAAATTCGTTATTCATTCCAAGCATATCGTGAATAACTAAAACCTGACCGTCTACACCACCTCCAGCACCAATTCCGATTACTGGAATAGAAATGCTGTCAGCAACTTTTTTAGCTAAATCAGCTGGGATTTTTTCAAGTACAACTCCAAAACATCCAATTTTTTCTAGCATTTGAGCATCTTCAATCAATTTTTCAGCTTCTTCTTCTTCTTTTGCACGAACGCTGTAAGTTCCGAATTTGTAGATTGATTGAGGAGTTAAACCTAAATGTCCCATTACTGGAATTCCAGCATGTAATATTTTTTTAATAGACTCTTTAATTTCTTTTCCGCCTTCTAATTTTACTGCGTGTCCGCCACTTTCTTTCATAATTCTGATAGAAGAACGCAAAGCTTCTTTAGGGTCAGATTGGTAACTTCCAAAAGGTAAATCTACTACAACTAGGGCTCTTTCGACGGCACGAACTACAGACGAAGCATGATAGATCATTTGATCTAAGGTAATTGGCAGAGTTGTTTCGTGACCCGCCATCACATTCGATGCAGAATCACCAACTAAAATTACATCAACACCCGCAGTGTCAACAATTTTTGCCATTGTATAATCATAAGCTGTAAGCATAGAGATTTTTTCTCCATTACTTTTCATTTCAATTAATGACTTTGTTGTGATTCTTTTATAATCTTTCTTTGCTACTGACATTTTTTTTGTTTTTTGATATTGTAAAAGTATTGAATAATTGTAAAACGGGAATCAGCAATAATAGAATATTTCGACAGAAAATAGTTTTCCATCTTTAAATTCTAATCTAAATTGACTGTCTTCCATTATGATAGAATAATGATGAGGCCATTTTAACGATGCTTCAATATAGGTTCCATATTTTTCAATGAAAGCTTTTTCAGACAGTGTGTGATCTAAAATTGCATTCGGATTGATGATGAATTTATTATTTTCATTAATAAAAACTTTAATGATTTCGGCTTTGTTTTCTTTTTCATTTACAGAAACTTCCAAGTCTGGATAATAATAAAACAAATCACTTAAGTAAATGCCACACTCATCTCCAATTTTGTTTTTCTTTGGAGGAATTCCAAAAGTTTTAACCAAATCGGTCTGAGAAATATAAACTGATTTTGTTTTAAAACCTTTTAATGAATAATGAGCTTTCTGAGTAAAGGCAATAATTTGTTCTGGCAGTTTATGATTGGCTAAAGCTTTTGCTAGATCCATATTTAATTCGGTTTCAGCAATTAATTTGGGATCGTTTATCTGTTTTACAACTTCAGTATATCTTTTGTAAGCTGGAATTAATGAGGAGTAATCTGTATTCCATGCTAATTCTACAATTCTTTCGCTTAGCGTTTTACGTTCCCCAATAGCGTTAATATCTAGTTTGTCAAAATCTTTTAATAAAGAATCGAAATTAGGTCTTGCGCCCAGAAATTTTCTTAAAGTATATTTGGCGTATTCTTCATTAAAATTCCCATTTATATTTACCCATTCATCAGAATTTACAGGAAGATAATTTACAGGAACGGGATCACCAGTAAAAAGAATTTCTCTAATTTTTGCATTTTTATCTGGTAAAGCTCTTGCTTTCAATCCTGCGGCTAAAACAAAAAGATGGTTTCCTCCGTAATAAGCGTCGCCACCTTCTAAAATTGGATTTTCTTTGTCTTTTATTTTTACATCTTTGGCATTTAACCTTTTAGCGATGTATTTCTCTTGTACAAATCCTTCATTAAAATTATCAGACTGTACTTTTTGCCATCCATTTTGACTTTCAGATAATACTCGAACTTCTGCGCCATATTTAAAATAACCCAAAAAATCAGCAGATAAGTTTGGAGAAGTATAAAGTCTTGTATCTGAATTTAGAAAATAACGTTCTTGAGAATGCAGTAGAACAGAACAGAAAAAAAGTAAAAAGTAAAGTTTTTTCATGAAGTTGATTTTGTTTTTTGCCACGAATTTCACGAATTTTCACGAATTATTTTTTTATTCACTTCAATAAAATTCGTGGAAATTCGTGAAATTTGCGGCAAACTTATTTTAACAATCTGCCATATTTACAGCAATTGCAAGTCCGCCTTCTGAGGTTTCTTTATATTTAGAATTCATATCTTTTGCCGTTTCCCACATCGTATTAATTACTTTGTCTAAAGGTACTTTTGCATTTTTCGAATCAGTTTCTAGAGCCAATTCAGCAGCATTTATGGCTTTAATTGCTCCCATTGTATTTCTTTCAATACACGGGATTTGAACCAAACCTCCAATTGGATCACAGGTTAAACCTAAATGATGTTCCATTGCAATTTCTGCAGCCATTAAAACCTGTGCAGGAGTTCCGCCCATTAATTCGCAAAGTGCTGCAGCGGCCATTGATGACGAAACACCAATTTCTGCCTGACATCCGCCCATTGCGGCAGAAATAGTAGAACCTTTTTTAAAGATACTTCCAATTTCGCCTGCAACCATCAGAAATTGTTTGATTTCTTTTTCGCCTGCATCATGATTTTCAATGACCATATAATACATTAAAACGGCTGGAATTACGCCAGAACTTCCGTTGGTTGGAGCTGTAACAACGCGACCTAAAGATGCGTTTACTTCATTCACGGCAAGTGCAAAACAGCTTACCCATTTTAAAATCTGACGAAATTTAACCTCAGTTTTTCTAATTTCTTGTAACCAGCTTTGCGGATCGTTATAATTAGATAATCCGATTAGGTTTTGGTGCATGTCGAAAGCTCTTCTTCGTACGTGAAGTCCGCCCGGAAGTATTCCTTCCGAATGACAACCGATGTACATGCATTCTAACATTGTATTCCAAATACGCATTAATTCAGAATGCACTTCGGCTTCCGGCCGCATCGAAATTTCATTTTCATATACAATTTCAGAAATCGATTTGTTCTCAGAAATCGTATAGGCTAATAATTCAGCTGCGTTTTGAACCGGATAAGGAAATGCACATTTTATAACTTCTTTCAGTTTAGCATTCGTGCGTTCTTCCTTCACCACAAATCCGCCTCCGATAGAATAGAAAGTAGATTCATATTCTGAATTATCAGCTTTATAAGCAGTAAATTTCAATCCATTTGCATGGAAAGGAAGAAAATCTTTATTGAAAACAATGTCTTGAAGAAAAAAGAACGGAATCATTTTTTGGTTGCCCAAATTGATTTCGTTTGTAGTTTCAATTTTTTTGATAATTCCCGCAATATCTTCAACCGGAATATATTCAGGATCTTGTCCGCTTAGACCCAACATAACAGCAAGATCGGTTGCGTGACCCTTTCCTGTTAAAGAAAGAGACCCGTATAAATCTACTTTTACTCGTGTAATATCGTCTAAAATTGCTTCGTCTTTCAGCTCTTCAAGAAAGCGTTCAGCAGCGCGCCAAGGTCCCAAAGTATGTGAACTTGAAGGGCCAACGCCAATTTTAAGCATATCAAAAACAGAGATACATTCTTCCATTGTTCGTTTTTTGTTAAGACAAAGATAATTGAATAATGCAATGAAGATTCATGTTTGAATGTTAATCTTGCGTATTTATTAAAAAATATATTAAATTTTAATAATTCGGCAACAAAATAATTTTAAATCCTTAATATGCAGTTTCCGTTAAAAGTTCGTCTTTTTTAGGTATTTTTGTAAAAGAACGAGTTTATAAAAGACTCGATTCTTAATATTAATACTTCCTGGATTTTGTTTTAATTCTGAAAATGTCTTTTTACAAATTAGAATACCACAAGAAGATAAAGTTACCATATGATAGAATTTTTCAAACATCTATTACAAGAATTCGAATTACCGCTAAGCAACCCAGTATTGATTTTTTCGTTGATACTTTTTATTATCCTGCTTTCACCTATTTTGCTTAAAAAAATTAATATTCCAGGTATTATCGGGCTGATTATTTCTGGAGTCATCATTGGACCTCACGGATTAAATATTTTAGCAAAAAATTCAGCTGTTGATCTATTTTCAACTATCGGATTGCTTTATATCATGTTTATTGCTGGACTAGAATTGGACATGAACGAGTTTAAAGCCAATCGAAATAAAAGTTTATTATTTGGCTTTTTCACTTTTATTTTTCCGCTTTCTATCGGATTTCCAGTATGTTTTTATTTACTGAAATATGACTTTAATGCCAGTTTCTTAACCGCAAGTATGTTTGCTACGCACACTTTGGTAGCTTATCCTATTGTAAGCAAATTAGGAATTGCAAAAAATCAAGCTGTTGCCATTACTGTCGGTGGAACTATTTTAACAGATACTGCCGTTTTGATTATTCTTGCCGTTATTATGGGAAGCAGTCAAGGAAACCTAAATCAAGCATTTTGGATTAAATTGGGAGTTTCGTTGGCGATTTTTTCGGCGATTATGTTTTTGGTTATTCCGAGAATTGCAAAATGGTTTTTTAAGAAGTTGGAAAGTGAAAAACATGCCCATTATATTTTTGTGCTTTCTGTTGTTTTCTTTGCAGCCTTTTTGGCCGAAGTAGCAGGAGTAGAGCCGATTATTGGAGCATTCGTGGCAGGTTTGGCGTTAAATCCTTTAATTCCTCATTCGTCGGCTTTAATGAATAGAATTGAGTTTATCGGAAACGCATTGTTTATTCCATTTTTCTTGATTTCGGTAGGAATGCTCGTTGATGTCAGTGTTATTCTTAGTGGTCCGACTGCATTGATTGTCGCAGGAACTTTGAGCGTTGTAGCGATTTTTGGTAAATGGATTGCGGCTTTCTTTACGCAAATTGTTTTTAAATACAGCAAAACAGAAAGACAGCTTATTTTCGGATTGAGCAGTGCGCACGCCGCTGCAACTTTAGCTGTAATTTTGGTTGGATTTAAAGCTAAAATTTTAGACGAAAATATCTTAAACGGAACCATTATATTAATTCTGATAACTTGTATTGTGGCTTCTTTTGCAACAGAAAAAGCGGCAAAGAAAATTGCGATCTGCGAAGAAGAAATTTCACACGACGATGCTGAAAAAGATCAGATTTTAGATGAGCATATTTTGATTCCGCTGGCTAAAACTTCTGCGGCCGCGAGTTTGTTGGATTTTGCACTTTTAATTAAAGATAAAAAATCATCAAATCCGGTTACATTATTGACGATTGTTCCGAATAATAATCAGGCGGAAAAGAATATTTTAAAATATAGAAAAGCCGTTGATAAATTTGTGGTTCAGGCTTCGGCTTCAGAAGTGAAAATCAATACAATTGCCAGAATCGATCATAATCCTGCGAGTGGAATTGCAAGAACTTCTAAAGAAATCATGTCAGATATTGTGATTGTAGGATGGCCGAGAAAGACAGGATTTTTGGATAAAATTTTCGGTGAAAATGTAGATTCTATTATCAATAATGTGGATAAAAATTTATTTATCTGCCGATTTCAAAAGAATTTTATTGAAGAAAAAAGATTGGTTTTTGTTTGTCCTCCTTTTTCAGAAAGAGGAATTGGGTTTCATTTATTAATTCAAAAAGTCAGCCGTTTATCTCAAGAATTAAGTATCCCGATTGTGATTCATGCCGAATATAAAACACACGAAACGATTCAGCAAATTGCTAATAATTTGAAACTAAATGCTAAATTAGGATTTAAAAATGTTTCGGATTGGGAAGATTTTGAATCTATTTCAGATGAAATAAAATCAACGGATTTAGTTGTTTTCAATCTCTCAAGAAAAGGTTCTGTTTCGTACCAATCTATTTTTGACAAACTGCCTCAGAAATTCGAAAAATCTTTTGATGACAACAATGTTATTTTGGTTTATCCGCAAGATGATAGAAAAGAAAGTGCTATGGACGCCTATGAAGATTTTACCGCTTCGCCTTTAGCAAAAGGAATTGAAGCGATTGAACAGATTGGTCGTGGTTTGGGAAGTATTTTAAAAAAAGGATAAATATCTAGTTTTATGAAAAGCTGTAAAACGTTTACACTTGCTGCTTTTTGCATCTTTTTTTTAAGTTGTAATAAAAATAAAGTAGAAGAATCAAATCTAGATTCTCAAACGAAAAATAGTTTTGAATCTAAGAAAACAGAAACAGCTGAAAACTTCGAAGAATTCAATAAAAAATTTCATTCAGATTCTATTTTTCAGGTTTCAAGAGTTGATTTTCCAATTGAAGGAAAACATGTTTCTGGCTTTGAACAATACAATTGGACAAGAAAGAATTGGGAATTCCTTGCTATTCCTGTTGCAGAAAAAACAGAAATAGGAGAATATGAACATTCCTTAATAAAAACAGATTCTCTAATTATAGAAAGATTTTGGATTCCAGATAGTGGTTTCGAAGTTGAAAGACAATTTAAATTGATAAACAACAAATGGTTTTTAATTTCTTATAATGATATAAACTTGTAATTCTTTTACAAATGAGGCTTAAATTTTTTTTGCACTTTCTTTTTATTTCGTTTGTGAGTTTTTCTCAAAATGGGAAACTTACTGGGAAATTAATTTTAAAAGATGTTGAAAATTATAAAAGTGTTTCTGAAAAAACTTATATAATATTGAAGACAGGAAATAGAATTGATAGTGTAAAAGTAAATCATAATTTAAGTTTTGTCTTTAATAATTTAGCTACAGATACTTTAAGATTATCCATTTCACCTAGAACATATCCAACCAATATTATTTATCGAGTATGTTTAAAAGAGAATGAAGTTAAACATGTTGAAATTCCCTATGCTTCAATTTGTCCATATAGCGAAGGCAAAGGCAATGTTTGTCCTGTATGTAAAAAGAATGATCAAGTAATTCCGATTGTTTATGGATTTACTATGAAAATTAAATATAGAGATAAGAACGGTAATGCGACGGATAAAAATGGCAAAATAATTTCTAAAGAAGAAGAGGAAAAAGTCACTTCTAAGCAAGGCGGCTGCGTCATTACAGATTGTCAACCCAATTGGTTTTGTCAATTGGATAACATAGATTTTTAAATTGAAAACTAAACTAAAATGGAAAATAACATAAAATCAATTCGACCATTTATTGGTTCTAAAAATTTCGAGATTTCAAGAAGTTTCTATCGTGATTTAGGTTTCGAGGAAACGGTTTTAGACGCAAAAATGTCTGTTTTTAAATCCAATGAAATTGCCTTTTATCTGCAAGATGCTTACGTACAAGACTGGATTGACAATACCATGATTTTTGTTGAAGTTGAGAATGTTGAACAATATTATAGTGAACTTTCTGCTCTAAATCTTCCAGAAAAATATGAAGGGGCAAAGTTAAGTCCGATACAATATCTAGAGTGGGGAAGTGAATGTTTTCTGCACGATCCATCTGGAATTTTATGGCATTTTGGTAAGTTCAAATAAAATACAGATTTAAGTTTACCACTAATTTCACAAATCCCAACGATTTTATTTTACTTTATATCAGAGAATAATTCGTGAATTCGTGGCTAAAAAAAATCACCTCAAACCAAAATCACCCAAAACTTTTGTAGTGCTTTTGCGCTGATACCAATCATTGTAAACCAATTCTAAATTTTTGACATCAAATTCCCCAAAATCATAATCGCGGAATTTTTGCGCTATTTCAATTAATTTTTTCGGATTATGGAGTTTTTCCTGAAAACGCATTATCGTAGAATGCGCCGTAAAGATAGAATAACGAGTGTCCATACTTTGCTGTAATCCTGAATTTTTGAAATTTTCACGAAGTTTATTTCGTAAATTATTTAAAGTTTCATCACGAGGAAATCCCTGAATCATCAAAGCTGATGGAGAAGCGGTTACGCCTTTATAATGAATTTTGATTTTGTCTACATCTACCAAACTTCTGCAAATAATTTCGATATATTCTTTTGGCGAAATCTGATTTAAAGTAAAGTTTTCCGAACACGAAATAATAGACATAACCGTAATATGAATGTCTGAATCAGGATAAAAATATTGTTCAGGTTCTACTTTTTTTAATTCATGAATAAAATGCTCAATATTGGCTTTAATTTCCTCATTTGGGCGAATAAGCAACGTGATGCCAAAACGAGAATCAGATTGGTTTTTAAGCTCTAAATCTATAGAATATTTTCCTGCTGTAATTGTTTTAGCAGAAGTTTCAAAAAGTTGGTTGTAATGTTCTGTTAGGTCGTTCATTAGAAATGTATTATTCGGCGTCAAAAATAGATTTTAATTGCTGTTGCAGATCGTGCTTGTTGGTTTCTCCACTGCCTTTCCATTTACCAATAATAATGCCGTTTTTGTCTATTAAAACTTTATGCGGAATCCCGTTAACAAAATAATCTGTAGTGACACTTTTGGTGTCTTCTGAAGTAAAAATGTGTCTCCAGATTTCTATTTTTTCTTTTGAAATAGCTTTTTTCCAAAGATCTGTTTTATCGTCTTTTGCAATGCTAATTATTTCAAAACCTTGTTGATGATATTTTTGATACAATTCTTTAATATAGGGCAATTCTTCGCGGCACGGCCCACACCAGCTTGCCCAAAAATCTATTAAAACATATTGTTTTCCTTTAAATTCGTCTAGCGAAATAGTTTTATTATTAATATCTTTTAAAGAGAATTCTGGCGCTTTGCTTCCAACTTTACTTTGTTTAAAATATCTCAGCTTTTCTGCCATTTCGAGACCTTTCTCAGAGTTCTTTATTTCGGACGAAAAATTTTCAAAAACTTCAACAAAAGTGTCATAAAAATTCATTCCAATAAAGCGATTTACAGGTATTCTGATTAAGCTTAGGGAACGCAATGAATTTGGGTGATTTTTAGCAAAAACAAAATCAAGTTTTAGTTCATTGATGTCATTTTGATCTTTTGCATTCTCTAAATCATCTAGTTGAAGTATTAATTGATTCTTAGTTACAGAATCTTTTTCAATTTCTATTTTGGAAAAAATTCCTTTTTGCAGTCCAATAATTGAATCTCGGATTTTTTTAGTTGGTTTGTGCAGTTCTAAAATTTCTTTTTCGATTGAAGATTCATCCTGAGCGAAACTCAAATTGCTTACAAGAAAAATAAAAAGGATAAACAGAAGGTTTAATTTTTTCATCGAAAAAGAGTTTGTGGTCCGTAATACTTCAAATTTAAGCTATTTCTTTTTCACTTTCTCTAAATTCTCTTTGACTCTAAATTTGACAATTTTAGTAATCAAATCGTAAGGTATTTTTTCTTTCAATGGAAATTGGACAGATCCTTTGCCAGATTTATATTTAGAAAGTGCTTCAGCGAAAGCTTCGTGCCCGCTTGGGAGAGCGTACAATCCGATATGATTTTTGAAGGCGGCAAAATAAACCACAATTCCATTTTGTTCAAAAGCCGGCATAGAATAACTGATTTTTTCTTTGGCATCTGGCGCAGCTTTCTGAATGGTCATTCTGATTTTCTCCAAAATTTCCTGAACGTCATTCGGAAATGCGCCAATATATTCATCGATATTTTCAGGTTTTTTAACTTCCATTTTTTTTTTTTTTTTCGTTTCAAGTTTCAGGTTTCAAGTTCTCATCAGTAACGTGAGTTTTTTTAACGTAAAGTGCGCTAAGGTATTTTAATTACGTGACTTGGGAAATCTTTGTATTAAGTTCGCAAAGCTTTGTCTGCAAAAAAATATATAAATAAGCTTTGCGATCTTTATCATTTTGATGACTCTCAAAAAAACTTCGCGAACTTTGCGAAAAACCTTTGTGCTCTTTGCGTTTAAATAAACATCAAGCAAGGCCTTTCGGAAATCGATCTAAAACCAAATTCAACAGTAAATTATGTTCTAAATAGGCTTTCGCGCCAGCCAAAACAAGCGTAAAACCTTCTGTAGAATTTCGAACTTGATCGATTATTTTGTCTGAATCTCCTTGAAAACCTGAGTTGGTAATGCTTACAAAAGTTTCATGTTCGTTTAATGGATTGAAAACCCATTCTACCAAAGTAATTTCGTCAGGATTTCCCCATTCAATAACAATCTTTTTATTTTCTTGAAGCACTATCGTTTTTACGGAAAGTGAAAAACCATACATTTCCCAAGTCCACTCGGTTTTTTGATCTTCTTCCAGTTTTCCTGAGCCTTTTGTAAACCAAAATTTACTCGTAATCTGAGGATCTATAAAAGCCTGAAAAACTTCTGAAACAGGTTTCCGTATTAGCATTTCTGCTTTTGCAAATTTGTTGTTTTCTGTTTTCATTTTTTTTGAGGTTAGAAGTTATAAGTTAGATGTAAGAAGTTGGTTTACAACTGAAACTCAATTTTTTCTTGCAACCTCTAATTTATGAAATAGTTGCAGTAAAAACGTGAAAATTTACCTAAAAGTGGTTCTAAAATGATTTAGACTTCTTTTTTATCAATCCATTTTCCAACAGTTGGAGCAGTATAATTTTTCATTTGTTCTAATAAATCATCTATGGTATCGCTAACTAAAAGCATTTTCTGATTTACTTCTTTCAATAAACCTTTTTCAGTCATTGTTTCTAATAACGTGATAAGAGAATCATAAAAACCGTTAATGTTTAAAATAGCGATTGGTTTTTTATGAAGTCCAAGTTGTGCCCAAGTCAACATTTCGAAAAGTTCTTCAAGAGTTCCAAAACCACCTGGAAGCGCAATTACGCCATCGCATAAATCATTCATTTTAGTTTTTCTTTCATGCATGCTTTCAACCAAAATCAATTCGGTTAAACCCTGATGCGCAATTTCTTTCGATCTTAAAAAGTTCGGAAGAACGCCAATAACTTTTCCCCCAGCATTTAAAGCTCCGTCAGCAAAGGCGCCCATTAAACCTACATTTGCTCCGCCGTAAACTAATTCTATATTTTGTTCAGCAAGAGTTTTTCCAACTAAAATCGCTTGTTCTTCATATACTTTTTCAGTGCCAAAACTAGAGGCACAGAATACTGTTATTCTTTTCATTTTTTGTTTTTTTGTAAATGTAAAATGTAAAATGTAGAATGTGAAATGTGAAATGTGAAATGATTTTACTAATCACTAATTCACTATTTCTTTAATTCATATTCAAAATAAGGCATATCTACGCCATTTGCGGTAATAAACATATCTCTTACTTTTTCTGCTCCAAGTTTTAGAACAGCCTTTTGCGAACGGAAATTTTCTGCTCCTACATGGAAGAGTACCGAATTTACGTACTGAAAGGCATAGTCAATTAATAGTTTTTTACAAGATTTGTTATATGGTCCGCCCCAATATTTTCTAGTTATAAAAGTGTAACCAATCGCCACACTCGATTCTTCTGGTTTGTAATCGTAAAAACTGGTTGTTCCCATAATCTCGTTGGTTTCTTTATTGAGAATTAAGAATGATCCTTTTGTAATTATGATATCAAAATAAGTTTTAAATCCTTCACTTGTATATCTATTTTTGACAGGATTTTGGTCCCAGATCAATGGATCTGAAGCTGCTTTAAATAGTTCTTCAAAATGTTTTTCTTCTAATGGAATTAGTTTTACGATTTCATTTTCTAAAATATCTGGTTTTAAATTGAAGTTTGATGCTGTCATTTTTTTAGTTTTTAGTTAGTTTTTTTGCTTGAGATATTCTTCGACTTCGTTCAGAATGACAAAAGATAATAGAATAGTTAAATCTTTTTTATTTGAACACAAGAAACATCTTGTATATTAATTTCTTTTCCAGTTTTCTTCAATAATCCTGTTTTAGGATTTCTTTTAAAGACAATTACATTTCCGGTTTGAACATTAGAAGCAACTAAAAATTTACCGCTTTCGTCAATGGCAAAAACACGAGGATGTTTGCCAAAAGTAGATTGATAACCAATATTTTTCAAAAGCCCATTTTTGTCGATAGAGAAAATAGCAATGTTATTTTCTTTTCCGCGATTTGTAGCATAAAGAAATTTTCCGTCGGGCGAAATGTGTACGTCAGAACTTTCAAAACCGTCTTTTATTTTATCAGGATGTGTCGCAAGACGCTGAATTTTATTTAAAACACCATTTTCATAATTATAAACACTTATTTGTCCAGCCATTTCTTCAATACAATATCCCCATTTTTGATTCGGATGAAAAGTAAAATGTCTTGGTCCAGCTTCTAAATCCGTTTTTGTAAATGGGTTTTTAGTTTCTATCAAAGGCTTTTTCTGATTTTCGTCAAAAGCATAACAGCGTATTTTATCGGCGCCTAAATCGGGCAAAAATAAATAATCAGAATTAGGAGAAAATACAGCCGAATGAACGTGAGATCTAGTCTGTCTTTCTTTATTAACACTTCCGTCCATATATTGAAAATTCTGCGCGATCGAATCGATTTTTCCATTTTCTAATATCGGAAAAACAGAAACGCTTCCTTCTGTATAATTCGCATTTGCAATCCATTTTCCGTTTTTATGAACTGAAACATAAACTGGATTTTCACCACCGCTTCTTTGGCTATTTAAAAAAGTAAGTGATTTTGTTGCAGGATTAAATTCAAAACTGCTGATGCTTCCTGCATTTGGTGTTTTCGTATCCGTGCAAGCGTAGATATATTTCCCGTTTGGAGAAACCGTTAAATAGGAGGGATTCACGACATTTTTAACCGAAGTGAATTTGGTCAGTTTTCCATTCAAAGTATCCAATTGATAAACCTGAATTGCTTCAGCCGTTTTATCACGATTGTATGAACCTAAAAAGACGTAGGTGTTCTGAGCAAATAGATTTACGGTTAGGAGAAATGCAATTGCTAGATAATATATTTTTTGTTTCATTTTTTTTGTTTCAAGTGCTGAGTTCGTTGTCAGGCTGAGCGAAGTCGAAGCCCAATTGCCAATAGGAATGCCCTTCGACTTCGCTCAGGGTGACATTGCAATTAACAATTAATAATTATCAATTATCAATTATCAATTATCAATTACCAATTATCAATTATCAATTACCAATTACCGAACATTACGCCACCATTGTTTAAATTCTTGTTTTTCATTTTTCAATTCCACTTTTTCGCCAATCATTGGGGTAATTAAAGGAATCGGATTTTCACTTAAGCCATTCAATTCTGTGACTTTATTCAAAGGTTCGTCCCAAGAGTGAAGTGATAAAGCAAATTTAGACGAATGAACAGGAAATACTCTTTTTGCTTTTAAATCTTTCATGGCTTTTATGACATCTTCGGGCATATTGTGAATGTATTTCCATTTTTGGTTGTATTGGCCATTATCGATCAAAGCGACATCAAAAGGACCATATTTTTCGCCAATTTCGGCAAAATGTGAATCGTAACCGCTGTCGCCGCCCAAATACATTTTAAAATCTTTAGTTTCTAAAACAAAAGAAGTCCAAAGCGTATTGCATCTTTTGAAACTTCTTCCCGAAAAATGCCTTGAAGGTGTTGTATGAATAGTTAGATTTTCATCCAATTGAATGGTACTGTACCAATCTTTTTCGATAATATTTTCAGCTGGAAATCCCCAGAATTCGAAATGAGAACCAACACCGAGAGCGGTAATTATTTTCTTGGTTTTTGGTTTTAATTTTAAAATAGTATCGTAATCCAAATGATCGTAATGATCGTGCGTAATTAACAAATAATCAATTTCAGGAAGATCGTCAACCGCATAAATATCAGAGCCTTTAAACGATTTTGTTGTACCAGGAATAGGAGAGGCGTTACCGCTAAAAACGGGATCAATCAGAAATCGTTTTCCTGCTAATTGAATAAAATACGAAGAGTGGCCGAACCATACCAAAATATCCTCTTCAAGAGAAAGGTCTTTTAAATTGGTTTTGATTGACGGAATTAAATCGGTAGGAGTTTTTCGGTCTACTTTCTTAAAGAAAAATTCTAACAAAACTCCAGCCATACTTTCGCCTTCGGCTAAATCGGGAGTAAAACTTTGATTTTCGAATTTTCCATTTTTATATTGAAGCGATTTCTCAATTAAAAGCTGTCTTTCGCCAGAAGGAGCTTTTCCAAATTTTGGATGCTGAAGAAATCTATAAACAGCAAAAACTATTAAAAATAATAAGATTAAAAATGTGATCATTTATTTTGAAGGATATAAATTTTGAGTGTATTCTATTGAAAGTAAAATTATCTTTATTAAAATTTCAATGTCAATATCGTTTAATTTTTTAATGTAAATACACGCTTTTGATGACGTGTGTTTTCCTAATTTCGACAATAGTTCGTCTCTATTTTCTTCTGGTAAATAAAAATAAACAGTGGTTGCCGCTTTTCGTGGAGAAAAACCTGCTAACGGAGCATCGCCTTCATGGCCGCTGGCGTATTTGTAATGATAACTTCCAAAACCAATAATGCTTGGTCCCCACATTTTGGGTTCAAACCCCGTTATTTCTTGGATTATTTTTACAAGTTGAAAGGCATCATTACGCTTTGCTTCGTTATCAACAGCATTTATAAAATCGTTGACACTGCTTACGGTTTCAGTGGTTTTGTTTTTAGCCATTTTGAATTATTTTTTACTTAATAAATCGCTTTTGAGTAAAATATTTTTGATTTGAAATTCAGAAGCATAAAACAATTTAGAATCTTCGGGCATCTGATTTTCTAAAACAATTAAACTCACATAGCTTTCCGGAAAATACAAATTTACCGAAGAAAATCCATCTCCCAAGCCAGTGTGTCCAAGATATTTAACCGATTCTTTTTCTATAGTTCGAATTCCGTATCCGTAACCATCTTTTTCTTTTCCAAAGAAATTATGTTGCGACAGAATGGTGTTTTTAATTAACAATTGATAAGTTTCTGGTTTTAGGATTTTCCCTTTATGTAGATTGTTATTCCAAATAGCCAAATCTGAAACGGTAGAAATTATGCCATCTGCGCCTAAAGTTTCATCGGTAATCTGTCTAGAATTATTGGGTTCGAATTTAGTATTGCTGAAAAAATTACCTTTCGCCAAATTTTGTTCTTTATCTTTTGAATAACAGAAAGTCTGATTCATTTTTAATTTTTTAAAAAGTGATTCTGCAACTTCTCTATATTTTTTTTTAGTACTAAATTCTACAATTTTTCCAACAAGATTAAAACTTAGATTTCCATATTTATAGTCGGTTCCAGGTTTAAAAATTAAAGGTTTTTGTAAATCGACAATTCCGTGTGAATGATTTAAAAGCTGATGAACTGTGACAGAATCTGCCCAAGTTTGCTTTAATTCAGGTAAATATTTTTTTATTGGAGCATTCAAATCCACTTTACCTTTTTCTACTTCTAACAAAAGCAAAACAGCAGCAATTAATTTACTGTTCGACATGATTTCGAATTGTGTATCTATCTGTAAAGGTTTTTTGGTTTCGAAATTGGCAAAACCTTTCACTTTTGAATACAAAGTTTTTCCGTTTTGGGAAATCAAAACAACGCCGTTAAAATCAGGATTGCTATTTTGAATGACACTATCAATGTTTTTTGTATAATCATCTTTCTTTTGTGCTGTTGAATTACAGCTAGAAAAAATTATTAATAAGGATAGAAAAGATGAAAATTTAAAAATCGAGTTCATTGGTTGTTTATAGGGTTATTTTTGTTTGAAGTTTCAGGTTTCATGTTTGACGTTCGTTGAGAAATTTAAACGCAAAGTTCGCAAAGCTTTGCGTTCTTCTGCGGCTGGCAAACACAAACTGAGAAAAAAACCTTGCGAACTTTGCGTTTAAAAATAAACATTAAAACATTCCATTTTCATTAATATTATTTTTCGGAATTGGCTGACCTAAATCCCAAAGTTCTATGATTTTATCCGATTCGAATTTTAAGATATGAACGACAGCAAAACCAATATCTGAAGGAGTTTGTTTGAGATGCGAATGAACAGCAACCAAATCTCCATCTCTCAAAAGATGATGGATTGTAAAAATCTTATTCGGATTTGTTCTGGCAGACTCTTCCATGGCAAGCATCAAAGTTTCGGCATCACCTTTAAAGTGCGTGTTATGATGCTTGAAATTTTTTCCGACATATAATCGAAAAGCTTCGTGAGAATGCCCTTTTGCTGCCAATGTCAGGAAGTTTTTTGCGATTTCTTTCTTAGTCATAATTCAAAATTTAAAAGCAAACTAAGGTAAGGAATTAAGCGCTATAATATTTGCAGAAATGCGCAAGAAATTTATAAAATTAAATGACTTCGGATTTAATTTTTGAGAGATCCAAACCTAATTTAGCGAACTCTTTTTCGCCTAAATCGGTTATATAAAAATTCTTGTCGGAAGGTTCTTTTTTGGCAATCCAATTTTTTTGTACAAACGTCTCTAAAAGAAGTTCGCCAAGTTTGCCACCAATATGTTCGTAGCATTTTTTTGCTGGTTTTACACTTTGGGAGCTCATTTTAGATTTTCTTTTTTACTGCAATTTTAGAAGCCAGATAGACCATCGGAATGTAAGCAAAAATCAAATCAACAAAATTAAACCAGATAGGAGAGGGCAAAGTGAAAATGGTCACAATACCGCCAAATAAAAAGAATGCTCCAATTCCGAATGCCAGTTTTGTTTTGTGTTTAGTAGCGATTAAAGCGGTTGTCAGTGCGCCGGCAAATGTTCCAATTGCATGCGCTAAAAACGGAAAAAGAAAATGTTTTGGTTCGAATAAATGCATGGTTGCTTTTAAACCTTCGGTTGTGTCAACATCTGCGCCATTTGGAGCCGGAATTATAGAACCACTGATTAAAATGATACTCATATTGACAACGCTTCCGATAACAAGACCTGCAATAACGGCCAGAGTATTTCTTAAAAATGGATTCATAATATTCGGTTTTTAAATAACGAATTTATGAAAAATAAAGCAATTAGTTAAAAGATTGTCTGAATTCTAGCGGAGAAGTGTTTGTTTTTGTTTTGAACAATTTGCTAAACGATTGCTGATGTTCGAAACCTAGATCAAATGCAATTTCGCTAATCGATAAATTGGTGGTAGAAAGTTTCTCTTTTGCTTTTTCAATTAATTTATTGTGAATGTGCTGCTGCGTACTTTGACCTGTATGCATCTTCAATAATCCGCTTAAATAATTTGGAGAAACATTTAAGTTTTCTGCTATAAATTGTACCGTAGGAAGTCCTTTTTGTTTTAAAGAATCATCAGTAAAATAATCTTCTAACAATTTTTCTAAACGCGCTAAAATCTGATGACTGCTGATTTTTCTAGTAATAAATTGCCTGTTGTAAAATCGTTCAGCATAGGTTAGAAATAATTCAATCTGAGCGATAATAACATCTTGACTGAATTTATCAATATTAGATCGATATTCCTGCTGAATATTTTTGATAATATCAATAAGCATATTCTCTTCTTTATCAGAAAGATGAAGCGCTTCATTGACGGCGTAACCAAAATAATCGTATTGTTTTATTTTTTGCGCAAGCGGCGTATTCCAAAGAAAATCAGGATGAATCAATAAAGACCATCCTGTATGTTTCATTTCTGAATTTCCTTCAATAGAAAAAACTTGGCCTGGCGAAAGAAAAATCAAAACCCCTTCTTTAAAATCATATTCCTGCTGTCCGTAACGCATTTTAGCATTCGCATTTCTTTTTAAAGCAATCGAATAAAAATCAAGCATTAAACTTTTTGGTTCTTCGCTATTAAGATATTTTAAATCTTCAAAATTGTAAACGCTTACCAAAGGATGTTCGGGTTTTGGCAAATCTCGAAAATCATGAAATTCGCTTATAGTTTTAAATCGGAGAGGTTGCTGATTTGCCATAGTACAAGTTACTTAATTTTGATTGAAAATAATAGCAAATTCCTTTGCATAATCTGCCAGTTTTGTTTTTCCTAAAACCGCTGGACGATTTTGATAATAATCTTCGGCAAGCAAACCGTTATAAAGTCCAGCGTACATTTCTACCAAACCTTTCGCGATTTTTGGTTGCATTCCAATAGAGATTAATCCATTTAAAACTTCTTCATCGCTGATTAATTTCCATTCTAAATCAGGAATTCCAATTGCTTCGCCCAAAATTTTTGCTGTTTGATGTCCAGAAAGTTCTTCACTTGCCACATAACGTATTTTTTGTCCGTCAAGCGGAGTGGTAAGTTCTTCTGCAATTGCTTCTGCAATATCGTTTGGAGAAACCCACGGAATCAATTCATCTCCACCATAATTTGCTGCAATAAATCCTTGATTTTTAATCTGAGGAATATAAGCCAGTAAATTGTAATAAAAAGAAGTCGGACGCATAAATGTAATCGAAACATCTGAAAGTTTATTTAAAACGGCTTCGATTTCGTTATAACGCTGAATAATTCCAGAATTGCTTTCTAAATGTGCGCCTATGCTGCTTAAAAAGACTACACGTTTTACGCCCGATTTAGAAATAGCTTCGGCATAATTATTTCCAATGGTACGAGTAAAAGCATCTAAATCAAGATTTGGGTCAAAATAATTCGCACGCGGAATCATGCAATAAACGGCATCTGCTCCTGTAAAAGTCTGTGTTAAAAATGTAACGTCATTTACAGAGCCAATCGCAGCCGAAGCGCCGAGATTTTCAATTTCTGGCTGTCTGTCAATACTGCTTGCAATTACGGTAATTTGATGCCCTTTTTGAATTAAAGTTTTCGCTAATGGTTTGCTGATGTTCCCTAAAGAACCTGTGATGATAATTTTCATAATACTATTTTTTTGATGATACAAAGTTGCGCAGCATCAAGCAAATAGATGTAGCCAAATCTATGATTGACGTAGCTTAAATTAGTAAGATGGAAAAAGAATTATTTTTCAGAAAGCTTTCTTTCTGTTTCTGTCTGCGGTTTTCCAGTTGCATTAGGTTCGCCTTTGCCTGTTTCAATGAGTTTTTTTAAACTATTTTGAATGTAATTGGTCCATCCTGATTTACAAACCTCATAACATTCATAATCTGGAACTAACCCAATATGTGTAAAAATAAGTTGGGTTTTATTTTCTTGTTTTGAAATATCAAAAACTGCTTTAGTATTAGTCCATTCGGTATCGTCTTTGGTGAAATTGAAATAATTTTCTTCAATGAGCCAAACAACTTTCTGATTCGGAATAACTTGAATCAGCTTTATTTTACAGCGATGAATATCTTCATAATGATAGTTAAATTCGTCGCCTTCGTTTGCCGTTTTTCCTTCAATTTCTTCCGACCACCAACCTCGAACATTTTGTATGGCTTTAAAAACTTCTTCGGGAGATTTATTGACTATTATCGTTGTTGTAAAATCTTGTGCACTCATAATGTTTTGATTTAGAAAATGATAAATAAAAGTACAATCTAAAAATCAAATAGTTGAGGTGTTTAAAAGACAATTTTAAGGTGCGTTTCGGACAAGGGAAATGATTTTAGAATTCAGATTTTAGATTTTGACTTCGAGGTTAATCTATTGTGTTTTTCTTTATGTGAAAAATACCAATTAGCAAATTGATACTATAAATTGGCGTGGCTATACAAATTATTAATAAGAACTCCATAACTAAAACCGTATTAATCGACCAGTAATTATCATATAAAGGGAAATTGCTGTGTACTTGGTATCGCGGATTGAAAAAGAAGATAAACCAATAAAAAACAAAAGATCCAATCAAAATAATACTATGAATTACAGTTAGAGATTTGATAAGTCTTTTTTTAAAGACTTTTTGAACAAGCCAATAACCCAGTCCCATTAAAAAATAGCAAATAAACAGAAAAACAGTGCTTTCGATATTTCCTACTACAAAATAAGTGTCATGTATGTTTATATCTAAAGAGGCTTGTGGTTTATTGTTTTGCGCAATTCCAATCATTAAAATCAAAATAGAAACAATCCAAAATAATTGGTAGACTTTTATTTTTTGAAAATTCATCTTTTTGTTCTCATGATTTAAGCTTCTACTAATAAATAAGCAATAATGTAAATTACTCCTAACAAAATTGCCGCACTTAGTATACAAATAAAAAAAGTTCGCCAGCCACTAAACAATTCACCTCCATTATTCAGGTGGTTTTCAATGTTTTTTTCTTGGTAAAACTGAATTAAATAAGAAGTAATAAACGAATAAACTAGAGGAAAAATAACACTGGGAAAATTCTCAGGGATGTTGAAAGCAATAACTGTTATTAGGATGATAGAAATTAGTGTAACGATATAAGTTTTTCGAGCTTTTTCGAAATCATTAAAAACTTTAAAGTTTTCTGCAATGCAATATCCCGCAACCAATGGACCGCCAAAAAAAGTGGCAGCGCTTACAGCTGTTTTAGAATAGATTTTTTCGGTTGGAATTTCTTCGAAAACTGATTTTTCTGAATTTTCTTCTTCTATCATTTGTACTAATTTAAGAGTTGGGAATTATTGTATTGATTTAATTTTTAAAGGAATTTTACTGATCAGTTCAAAATGCTTTTCCATCACTTTTTCAAGCTCCAAAGTTCCGCCTAAAATGATCATTTCTTTGTTTTGGAAACGTTTACCAAGCCTGTCTTCAAGCATAATTTTTTCCATACTTTGAGCGATTTCAATTTCTCCTAGAAAATCATTCGGATGTCCAGCCGTGCAGATTACGAGTCCAAGCGGAATAGTTTTTATTTTTCTAGAAGTTTCATTCTGCCCGTATGCATATCCTACAGAATAAACACGGTCAAACCAGCCTTTTAACTTAGCAGGACAATCGCTCCACCAAACGGGATACAAAAAAATAATGCAGTCGGCTTTTTCTATTTTTTCCTGTTCATTTAAAACATCTTGCGGAATCGGAAGCTGTGTTTTTGCAAAACCTTCTCTCTCGTATTCTTCTTCAGACAGATCGCTAACAAAATTTGAAGCGTATAAATCTGAAATTTCAACGTTCCATTTTTCGGCAGCCAAAACCGATTTTAATCTTTCTAAAATCTGAAAGGTGTAGGACTTCTTGCTTGGATGTGCGTAAACAATTAGAATATTCATTTCAGATTCTTTAGATTTAAAATGGTTTCTTTTGTACGAAAATACAAATTAAATAGAAATAGAAAACAAACGGAATAATTTAAAAAGTTAGAAGTTTAATAATTTGATTTTTAATGCCCAAGCTGTTTTCTTAGATCAACATTTAAATTATACTGCTCTTCGACAGGGATAATTTTTCTTTGTACTTTATTGATATCATTTCCTTCTTCTGTCCATAAAAAAGGATAAAAATTAAAGACTTGATCGCCTTGCAAAGAAGCAACTTCTTTTGTCCAGTTTTCCCAACGGCTTCCTAAATAATATTTGTCTAAATCGTTGTTAAAGCAGAATTCTAAAAACTGTGAATAGGTAATATCAAGTGGTTCATATTCTAAATTATCAGGAGCAAAATAATACATTTTGCCGACGTCAGTTCCTAAACCGCCTCCGTTAAGAAGATAAAATCCGCCGAGAGCATCATCGGCAATTAAAAGAAAAGAAGGTGCTTCTCCAAATTCTTTAAATGTTTTTCCTTTGTTCCAATCGGGAAGACTGCGGTTAAGTTTGGCGCTTCCAGAACCTAAAATCCTAATCCAGCCGTTATCGATTAAAATACCGCCCGTTTTATAAACAATCGCGCCCATTGGTGACGCGGTGGTAATTTGCGTCTGATACAAAGCATCTTTAGCCTTTTGCGGATCTGCGGGAAGAATTTCTACTTTGTTTTTGGCGGTTTTTACCCATTCTTGCAAAGATTTCCATCCAGAATCGTTTTGGTCTATAAGTTCGTTTATTGGTCGCATTTTGGTTTGTGATGAGATTGTGGCGGTTATTAAAATGAAGGCAAATAATTGAAAAAATTTCATTGTGGTTTTTATTAATAAGGTTTCGTGATTAATCGAATTAGAACTCCTTTACGTTTAACAATGTTTTTATAATCCCATTGAATTTCTTTTGCTTTTTCCAGCCATCGTTTTAAATCTCCTTCATTTATCTGATTGATTTCGGTATAACGCATTTCAGCAGCTTTAAAAGAACCTTCATTCTGCAATTGTGCTTCGTCAAAAGATTGCCCGCTCCAAAAAAGTAATCTGACAGAACCTTTTAGTTTGCTGTATCCTACAATCGGATTTCCATCTAAAAACCAAACCGGATGAGCGTGCCAGATTTTACTTTCGGCTTTAGCCAAATTTTTATTTATAATGGAATAAAGAAGATCGCAGATTTCTTTGTCTTCTAAACTTTGCGAATCGTTGTAATTTTGAATTTCCTGACTCATCGTTTTTATATTTAATTATTTTATCTCTTTTGTTAACTCAAACAAAATATAAATTCCATTGCTCGAATGTCCTTTTTCTTTTTCGACAAATCCTTTTTTGGTGTAAAAATCAATTGCTTTTGTATTGTTCTCTAAACATTTTAAAGTAAGCGGAAATTTAGTTTTTGAAATTGCGGCTTTTAATAATTCAGAGCCAATATTTTTTCCTTGATTGTTATGGTCTACATACAAATGATGAATAAAATTATTAGGCATCCAAATCGAAATAAACCCAACAGGAATGTCATTCCAGAGGGCAGTCAAAATATATTCTCCTTGCGTTTGTTTGATAAAATCATCTAACTCAAATTCAGAAATATCATTCCATATAAAAGTTCTTTTTCTTTCTTCTAAGAAAATCTTCTGTAATTGTTTTAAATCAGTATTTCTAAATTCTACTATGCTTAACATGCATTTTTCGGCTTTAGCTTCGTTTCAGCAAAATAGTATATGCTTCATTAGATTCATTAAATTCAGTAGCCCTGACACCATTTAGACTGAGGTTGATTTTAATTTCATCATTACTTTTAAAATCTAAAATAGCTAGAATTCTGCCTTTTTCAACTTCTTTGCCTTTTTCTACAGCAACAGCGATAACATCCAAAGTTACGGGGATTTTAGATTCGTCAATTTGATATTTTAACAAACCAATTTTTCCATCGTTTTTTCCTCCTTTGATTATATAATTTTTTCCATCGATAAATTCATTATTAATAGTCATTGAAATAAAATTATCTGAAGTAAAAATCATTTTATTTTTTACTCCATTAGCATCGATTCCTTGCCAGGTTCCAACTAGGATTTCTTTTTTAGTTTGTGCATAAGAGACACTGGTTAAAATAAGAAAAAGCAATAGATATTTTTTCATTGTTTAAACGGTTTAGATTTTTATTGTTCTTCAATTATTGAATTTCCTTTAGATAAATCTCCAGAAGTCCATTGCCACGTTTCGTTAAGCCTTATTTTTCCGTTTGATAAAATTTCAGGTTTAGAACTGCAGAAGCCCGTCATAAGTTCTCCTTTTTCATTTACCTGATGGTATCTCATTTCGATATTTCCCGCTTTATCAACTAAACCAATTAAATGTCCTTTAATGATTTTTCCGCCAGAATACTCAGAAGTTAAAATATTTCCTTCTTGTTTGTAATGAAAGACGGTTTCATTAGATGTTTCTCCATTTTCGGTATTACTTACAGGTTTGAAAATTTTGTTATTATAATTAATCATTTTGATTTTTAACTTTTTCGATTTAAATCGGTAATTAATAAGGAATTGTTTTCTTTTAGTTTATTGACAAGTGCCTCGACGGTGTCTGGATTTTCTTTGATATTTTCATATTCTTCATCTGTGATACCAACAATTTGCAGAAAGGTTACTTCTCCGTGAGGTGTTTGTTTTTTCGGAACTTCTGGATCATTTACAAAAACTAAAGCGGTAATTTCAGTTTCGGTATCCAGTCGAATTGGACCATTTGCAGGCATATAATGAAATTCTTCAAACCAATTTCCGCTACTAAAAACATATTTGGCAATGTTTTGTAATAGTGCTACAGCCCAGCTTGGATTTTCATTATCTGCTTCAAAAGGTTTTAATCTGAACGTAAGCTCAAATCCCCATTTACTGAATTCACCGTCTGCTTTTTCTTCGTTATAATACAATTCAGAAAAACCATATGTGATAAAATGATAATGATCTTCCTGATTTTTACTTTCATAATAGCTTACGCCGTCAAGCGGATGTTCTCCGCCAAGCATATAACTAATCGCAGGAGCAAAATGTTTCGGCTCTTGATTAGGATAAAGACGATCAAATTCTTTGTCAATTTCTAACCAGCCAACGGCATCGTCTTCTGAAAATTCTTTTTTATATTCTTCTAAATTCATTTTGAATATTTTTTCTAAGTTAAAGCTTAGACAAGATATTGCTTTTATCGGAAAAAAATGAATTTGAAGTATAAAAAAATCCGATTTATGGAAGTAAATCGGATCGTGTTTTTTATTCTATTTTTTTTACTAAATGAAGTGTACCAGCCTGTAGACCTTTAAAATAATCTCCTTTTTTTAATTCTGGAATTACATAAGTCGAAATAATATCTTTTAATTCCGGATCGGTAATTTTAGCGCCTATCTTAGCAACTCCTTGAAATTGTATTTGTCTCAATTGTTTGCTTATTACGATTAATACGGCAGTGTCAATTTTCAGTTTAGAAAATAAGTAATTGTCTAAGTGTCGAGAATATTCGTTTAAATCGCTATAAGGACTAACAGACTCAGCACTTACGATAAGAATCTTAGATTTGGTTTTGGCTTCGCTTGCTTTTAAAAAATCATTTAATTCTTTGACTTGTTTTGGTGTAAGAATGTGTTCAAAATCATTTACATAATCATAAGACTTTGCAAAAATATTTTGAGGTTCGGTTTTTGTTTGTGCAAAAAAAAGATGAGGTAAAAAAAGAACAATAATTAAAAAGAAATGTATTTTTTTCATGGCAGATATGTTTTGGGCGCTGCAAAACTACTGTTTTAATATTAAAAATTCATGGCGAAATTGTTACTAAAAATCATTTTTTATTTCTCATAAAAGACAACAAAAAAATCCAATCTGTTTTCACAAATCGGATTAAATTTTTCGGGTTAATTTCTTTTCCTAATTATTTTACTTTTTCTAAATCATTTAGTTTCCAGCTTTGATCATATAGGTTTGGTTTAGGGCCATAAAAACGTGCAAGAATTTCAAATTTGCCATTAGAATCTGTTGGCACCCAATTAGATTCACCACTTTCTGGTGGCGTTGGACCAAAGTAAAGATCAACAGTACCATCACTATTGGTTTTAAGCCCTGGTGTTTGTGAAGAACGAGCAGCCCATTTTTTATCTCTTATGAAAGTATGGGTTTCACGATTGTACACGGTCATTGACCAATATTGTTTTACGGGAACATTGGCAGGAACGGTAACTTTATAAGTGTTTTTTCCGTCAAGCGGATTACCTTCTTTATCCGCTGTTTGCATTAAATAATATTGAGATTCACCCAAATGCTTGGCACTGAAGAATGCAATCATATAACAAACTGCACGATTATCTATTGGATAAATTTCAGATATTCCGTAAGTGCTTTTCACACTTCGAATATTATCCTCATCTGCAGGAAAGAACCAGTGAGTATCTTTATAAAATGGTTTTGTAGCTTCATATTTATATTCTAGCCATTCTTTTGCAGTCTTAACGGCGTGTGCTAATATTTCTTTGGTACGGGCATCGGGACTGAATGATTTTCCTCTTTCTATACCTATTGTTTTTAAAGGATCAATCATAACACGATCTCTATTAAGCCATGGCTCAATCTGAACTATTTTATTTAAGGTTTCGTAAAAAGTGAAGTCAAAAGGTATATTTGATTCGTATACTTTATCGCTTGCATCTACAAAAGTTGTAGTAGGATTATTTGAAGCTTCACTTAACGGATAAAGTTTAATTCTTTTAGAATATGCGACAGCTGTTGCAACATCAGCAGGGCTTCCGCTTTTTAAAACAGAACGTAACAATGCGTAACCTCTGTAAGTATCAGATTGTAAAGGAATATAACCTGAAGGGATTTTACTTTTATCAAAACCTGGCGGTAAAAAAAGGTATTTTCCTCCTTTGCCCTTATCAACTCCTCCTGGGCCAACATCTTCTAGAGCATTTTGCCAATACGTCATAACGCTTCCATTAAAAACGCCATTATCAGCTGGCGGAATTTCAAGTACAACAGGTCCTACTTTTTCGGTATTGAAAAAGGGCATTAAATAAATTACATCGGGATTTGGAGTCAGGGTTTGATTTTTCCAGTCTAATAGTTTTGGCCAAATAACAACTTGATTGTAATTGCCATTTAATTTCTCCAACGCGTCATACATTAATTGGAAATTAACAGCAGGCATTCCCCATATCGCAGCTTCAACGCCACGTTGATACAGAATTTCTTCTTTAATATTTGTCGGTTTAAACGCAGTTGTGGTGTCTTTGCTGCTTTTTTTTTCAATAGCTGCTTTTTTAGTCTGATTACAAGCTAAAAGCAACAGTAAAGTTAAAACTGAAAGGAAGTTTTTTTTCATAATATTAATTTATTAGGAGTTATAAATTTTATTATTCTTCATTATTCAGCTATAATCAAATGGTAGACTTTATAAGTGAGAAAAGCCGAAGTTAACCTATATTTTCTGCCTCTTTTTCTAACTGATTAAAAGCAGTACTTATAATTTGTATTGGATTTCTAAAAGATTTAAGTCGTTGTCGTGATTTTTGTAAGTATAAAAATACAAAAAAAAGATTGTAAAATGTGATAATTTTTTGTAATGTATTCTTTTTCAGTTGTTTTTGTATTGTGATCAAAAAATCCGACTTGCATTCACAAATCGGATTCCTTACATTTTATTGCAGTAAAGGCAATAGATGATCCCACTTTAGTTCTGTGGCATAATCCAAGGCTGTTTTTCCATATTCATTTTTTGCTTTTACATCGGCACCAGATTCGATTATAATTGCAACAGAACTGCTATTTCCAGCAATTGCTTCGCGGTGCAAAAAGGTATAGCCCAAATCATCTTTTCCTAAAACTTCTTCAGGATTGTTTTTTAGAAATTCGACAAGACTTTCCTTCATGTTTTTGCTCATCGGATGCTCAATTAGGTTTTCGGGATTTTCTTTTTGATCTGAAACGACTTCAATATCATTAAAATCGCCAAACTCTAATCCCCAAGCGGCATCATGCTGTTCTCTTTCTTCATCGCTCATTTCAGAACGCATGGCATGAATTGTAAAGGCTCCGTAGGTTTTTCCTCCAATAGCAAATAGCCAGTCGCTAATTTGATTTACTGGAATTGCTATTTCGTCTCCATTATTTACGTTCGTCAACTCGTCTGGATCATTTACTAAAATACCGTAAATGTTTTCGCCATCAAAGTTTACATCGTTAATCCACATATGCTCAACAATTGTCTCTCCGTCTATTTCCTGTGTAAAAGCTAATTTTACGCAGGCAACATCCAATCCTGGAATTATTCGTCTGTATTCCCAAGATAATTCTCTCCAGAAATATTTAAAGGTTTCTTGGGCTTTTTTGTAAGCCTCAATCATTTTTGGATTTTCTCCGTCGGCGTAGAATATTTTTGTCTCTTCCATTATATTTAATTTTAAATGATTCTTATTGAATGGTGAACAGCATTAAACGAATAAAAAACCGATTTGTTTTTTACAAATCGGTTTTTTTATCCTTAGAAATAAATTTAGAAATTTACATCGTCTGCAATATTTCCACCTTGTTCTGCGGCGAATTTAGCAGCATATTCTTTTTGTTTTTCTTGTTGATAGTCTGAAAAAGTAATGATATCTTCAGAATTCCAATTTTGGTTTTGCTCGGTCATCCATTGCATTGCTACAGATTGGAAGTCTGCCAAATTGATTCCGAAGTTTTCTAAAATCCATTGTGCGCCGTCGATTCCGTATTCGTAAGCGGCTTGTCTCGCTCCAGCCAATTCTTCGTAGAAATAACGATCCGTTTTTATTCTTTCTAAGTTAGCGGCACCTTCTTCTGAAATTTCTGCTTTAAGATTTTCCAATTGCGGAACGGTTACATTTTCAGCATAATACTGTCCAAATAAAGTTGTAACAGTAAACGAAGTGTCCTCGCCCATACGCTGCGGCCAGATTGTGTTTAATTCTTCCCAAATAGCAGGTTCAAATCCCATTGCTTTACAAACTTCCAGATAATCAATTCCTGCACTTATTTTAAGGCACATTGCCGTATACGTTCTTAAATCTACACCGTGAACAGGCTCAAGAAACGGATTGTTATCGTCAACTTTTACAAAACCTGAAGTCTGAATGCCACTGTATTTTAAAGAATTGGCGTGCTCAAAACGAATCATTTGATCGGAGTCGCAGTTGTTCCATTCTGTATAAACCGCTCTTCTGTAATTAAAATAGATGTTTTGAATGTCTTTTTCTTCCAGATTTTCTCCGCTTGCACGTTCATCTGCAATCCAAGCTTCGGCTCTTTCAGCCACTTCTGCATCAAAATCTTCTACTGTATAATGTGTTCCGTGTAAAGTTTCAGGATCGTATTCTACTTCTTGATAATCATTTTCATAGTTGTCTTCGTGATTGTCATTCGATGTTTGAACAGGCTCGTAATTTTGATTTTCTTGTTTGTTGTCTCCAGTTAGAGATCCAAAAAGTTTTTTAAACATTTCTCGATTTTTAGGGATTAATATTTATTAATAGTTCAATTGATTCTGATACATTTTTTCGTTGTGCTCTTTTAAATCGGGCGTGATTTTATTCCATTCATCGTATAAAGCTCGCAAATAAATCTGACGTAGCTTTGGAGCGTTTTGAATCGCAAATTGTCTCTGCTCTTCAAGATCTTTCATTTTTGTCTGAACTTCATTTAAAATCCTTTTATCAGATTCATGAATGATACTCAAACTCAATTCATGACGCTGATGATACAGTTGGCGTTCTTTATCTTTTTCGCGTTCAAATTCTGCTAATAAATGTGCCGTTCTTTGCTCTGCCAATTCTTTAGCAATATTTTGTAAATTTCGTGCTAGACTACTTGGAGCAAATGTATTTTGCGTCTGGCAATACGGACAAGAAATATACGTTTCGATTAAAAAGATTTTCTTGATTGCTATGGCGCCGCCGCATTGTGTACAGCTAAATTTGTTTTTAGTAGTTTCGTAGTTGTCTAGTATTTTTTGATATTCGATTTCTAGATCACGTTCCTGAGTTTTATCGATTTGTTTTCTCCAGTAATTGTATTGGTTTTCAAATTGATTGTAACGATCGGAACATGCTCCTCTAAAATCTGAAAGTAAATGATGATGTTTACTTAAAACAGAAATCTGCGCATTGAGATTGTAATAAAGATTATTTATCTTTTCTTCGTACGTATCTCTGGCTTTTTCACGAATATTATTAAGCTGGCCGTTTACTCCAGAATAAATTCTGTGAAAAGTTCTTTTATAAAAATCGTCATCGCCTTGAAGAATTTCTTTTAATTCAGGAATTGCTGCAGTGGCAAATTCTTCCATTTTAGTTTCAAGTTTTTCTAAAAAACTAAACCATCTTTCTTGTGCTTCCTGAAGTTCTGAATACCACTCTGGAAGTGCTTCTTCGTCTTTTTGTTTATGAAATAATCCGAACACTATTTTTAATATTTTTAAAGTGAATTATCTTCTTTTTTAATGTAAACTCCGTCTGTAAGTTTTACATTTATAAATTCGAAACCACAATACGCACAATTGGTTAAGCCGTCTTGTTTCGCTCTTCCAGCCCCGCAATTTGGACAGTCTTTAGCATTCATTTTAGCTTCGCTAATTTCGAATTCACCGCCGTAATTGGTTTGGTTTTGTGCTTTTTGTTTTAGTTTGTCTAAAAACGAATTGACTTTTTTCTCTTCCATTACAATTGACTTAATAATTCGGTTTTCTTTGTTTTGAATTCGTCTTCGTCAATTAAACCAGCATCAAATAAAGATTTCAGTTTTTGAAGTTTTGCAGTGAGATCGTCTGCCGTTTCCTGCTTTGGATTTTCCTTATTTTGCTGTAATTGGTTTAAAAGAATTCCAGTACTTACTGCATTTAAGGTCGCATCGTGAAGAGCAGTCCCTTTATCTCCAATGGCAGTTGCGGTATTGAATTTGGTAAACTTATCCATATCGGTTACCATATTCATATTAGTGATTTTATCGTAATGTGCTGTAACTTCTTCAGGTAAGGTTACGCTTGTAATGACAAATTGTGTTAATTCTAGTCCTAGTTGTTCAAAATAAGGTTTTAAATACGGTTCTATTTTTTTGCCAAGCTGTGTAATATTTCCAGCTACATCGGTCACAGTAATATTTTCGTTTGCCAAAACTTCTCCAAATTTTGGAGCAACAAAATCTCTAAGCTGATTTTGCAATTCAAAAATCGTAAGCTGCTTGTAAGTTCCTGCGTATTGACGAAAGAATTTAGCAACATCGGCAATTTTGATATCAAAACTTCCGAAAGCACGAATTCTTATTTTTCCAAATTGCGGATCGTTAAGCAGAATAGGAGCGGGAGTGCCCCATTTGTTGTTGATGAATTGATGCGTATTGAAAAAGTAAACATCTGCCTTAAACGGACTTTCAAAACCGTATTTCCAGCCTTTTATTGAACTTAAAATCGGAATGTTTTCGGTAGATAAAGTATGAAGTCCAGGAGAAAAAATATCTGCAAGCTGACCTTCGTTTAACAACATGGCGTGTTGACTTTCGCGAACGGTTAATTTAGCTCCGTTTTTTATTTCTTTGTCTTCATCGTGGAATTTCCACATTAATAAATTAGGATCGCTTGTCGTGGCTTCGATTATTTCTATAAAAGGTAGTTTCATTACTTTCTTATTTATAAAGAATAAAAATAATGAATTTGAAATGATGAAAAAATTTTCTTACGTGAAATTTTTGACAAATTTTTGTTTGGTGGTGTTTTCTTTACGGATTGTTGAGAATGCTTTGTGAATGGTTGCTTTTTAGGAAACGGTTTTTAAACAAAAAGCAAAAATCCGAATTGCACTTTTACAATTCGGATTATCTAGAATAAGTTTCTGTTTTTTATTTACTTTCAAATCTCTTTTTCCAATAAAAATATACTGTTAAGACATTTAAAACGGCAAGAAGCCACAACAAAGGATTGCTGAAAAAATCTTGATAAGTATGTCCTTTAGGAATTTCTACAAAAGGGACAAAGATTAAAATATCTAGTAAAATAGCAGTCAAAGACATTATGATGCCAATTGGAATTCCTGATGTCGAAATTCCATTTTGATAATAAAACGAAGCTCCAAAAATCGAGTAGAAAACAATTAAAATGCAGATTAGTGCTGTTTGTATGTTCAAGGAATCTTTTACAATAGGAGTGTGTTCTAGAATAAAAAAGCTTAAAGCGACAAAAATCCAGAGTATTACGCCCGATAAAACTGCTCTCAGATAATTCATGACAGTTCGTTTACTTTGTTCCAAATTCCAGTTTCTGCTGTTTTTACAACATATTCGGTAAAATCTATAGCTTTTCGACCTAAAACTTTTTCAATATCATTTGTAGTGCTAGAATTTCGTCCATCCAGCACTTCTGTAAACAAATAATTTACAAGCCAAATTTCGTCTTCATGAACCTGATATTCGCGAAGCATCTTCACGTACTCTTCAAGTTCTACTGCTTGAAAGATAATGTCTCTTTTTGTAATTTTTGCTATTTCAGAAACTGCCTGCTCAAAATTAAGCAGACGAGGACCGGTTAATTCGTAAGTCTTACCATTATGTTTTTCGTTTAAAAGTGCTTCTGTGACTACTGCTGCAATATCATCTGCATCTGTAAAAGGCTCGAGGACATCGGCTTTTGGCAATGCTACAAATCCAGCTGAAATAGGTTCTAGAAAAATACTTTCGCTAAAATTCTGATTGAACCAAGATGCTCTTACGATTGTCCAGTTTTTGGCTTTGGCTTTTACAATTTCTTCACATACTTGCGCTTCTTTTTCGCCTCTTCCAGAAAGAAGAACCATTTTTTCTACTCCATTCTGTGAGGCAAGAGTTGTAAACTTCTGAATGATTTCTGGTGCGGTTGGTATTGCAAGATCGGGTTGAAAGGTAATGTAAACAACATCAATGTCTTTTATGGCATTTAACCAAGTTTCTTGTTTTTCCCAATCAAAAGGAATTTTGGCAGATCGCGAACCAATTCTGACTTCTATATCTTTTTGTGTTTCTAATAGTGCGGCAACTCTGCGGCCCGTTTTTCCGTTGCCTCCCAGTACTAAAATTTTCTTTGTTTTCATGATTAATGATTTAATTAATGATGATACAAAGTTGCAGACATCAACATAAAAAGATTTGTCTGAAAGGAATTAAGATTTGTTTGAAAAGAATTGTTTTTTGACTTCGTTTGGTCTTGATCCAAATTTTTTCTGGAAAGCGTTAGAGAATGAACTTAAGCTTTCGTAACCAACTTCCCATGCAGTTTCTTGTACAGTTTTGTCGCTGTTGCAAAGTAATTCGTAAGCTTTGTTGAGTCTTTCTTCGTGAATGTATTTGTAAACTGGAATTCCAAAAAGTTCTTTAAAGTTCTTTTTGAGTTTATTGCTGTTTAAACCAATTAGTTTAGATAATTCTGTAAGGGTAGGCGGTTTTGAATAGTTTGTGCTAACGATATCTTTTGCCTGAAAAAGTTTTTCTTTGTCTTTTTCGGTTAAATCTGTTTTCTTTTCTGTAGAAAGCAGTGCAAAATAATGCGCCAGTAATTCATTCACCTGACTTTTTAAGAATAATAATCTTGTATTGCCAGCATAAGTGGTATTGAATATTTTTTGAACGGCCAATTGCATTTCAAGGGTCATAAACAGCGTTGGACCTCTTACAAAATGTGCCGATGGATTTACTAATTCGGGCAGCTGTTTTTCAAAAATCTCTCTTTCTTCTTTTGGTAATGTCTGCAGGGTTTTCAGCTTCGCAAAAATGCTGATAGATTGTAAAGGCTTTTGGGGAGCAATTTTATGCGAAAAAGAAACTTTCTGATTTCCAAAAAAAGAAATCGCTAAGCCAGTTGTGTTTGTTAGGTATTTTGTTTGATCGTTATGTTTAATTTCCAATTCTACATTTCCAGAACCATAAAAAGCAAAACCTACTGCATCACCATCAATCTCACATTGCTGCACAAATTCTTTGTCAGAATTAGATTGTTCAATGAGGACAATGAAATTATTTACTTCTATGATATCGGTGGTCATTTTTAATTAGTTAATTAGAAAATTAGAGAATTAGATAATTTTGGAAGGCCTAATCTAATCAAATATACAAAAGTACTTTGGTTTGAATATTTTTATCTTACTGAGCATATTAAACAAAAAAATCCGACTTGTTTTCACAAATCGGATTTTTATAAATTGAAAATTATATATAAGCGTAAAACGGTATATTTTTACAAGTGAATTACTTCGCCGTAAGCATCAGCTACAGCTTCCATAACAGCCTCGCTCATTGTTGGGTGAGGGTGGATAGATTTTAAGATTTCGTGACCAGTAGTTTCTAGTTTACGAGCTACAACTGCTTCAGCAATCATATCTGTAACACCAGCACCAATCATGTGGCATCCTAACCATTCTCCGTATTTAGCATCGAAGATTACTTTTACGAATCCGTCAGCATTTCCAGCCGCTTTTGCTTTTCCAGAAGCTGAGAATGGGAATTTACCAATTTTTAATTCGTAACCTTTTTCTTTTGCTTGCTTCTCAGTTAAACCAACAGAAGCGATTTCTGGAGTCGCATAAGTACAACCAGGAACGTTTCCGTAATCGATTGGGTCTACGTGTAAACCTTTAATTTTTTCAACACAGTTGATTCCTTCAGCAGAAGCAACGTGAGCTAAAGCTTGACCTGGAGTAACGTCTCCAATTGCGTAGTATCCTGGAATATTAGTTGCGTTGTAAGCGTTTACTAAGATTTTATCTCTGTCAACAGCAATTCCAACTTCTTCTAATCCGATGTTTTCAATGTTTGTTTTGATTCCAACAGCCGAAAGTACGATGTCAGCTTCTAAAACTTCTTCTCCTTTTGCTGTTTTAACGAAAGCTTTAACACCAGCTCCAGTTGTATCAATACGCTCAACAGAAGAGTTTGTCATTACTTTAATTCCTGATTTTTTCAAAGAACGCTCAAATTGTTTTGAGATATCTTCGTCTTCTACAGGAACTACGTTTGGCATAAATTCTACGATAGTAACGTCTGTTCCCATTGAGTTGTAGAAGTGAGCAAACTCAACTCCAATTGCTCCAGAACCAACAATGATCATAGATTTTGGTTGAGTTGGTAACGTCATTGCCTGACGGTATCCAATTACTTTTACTCCGTCTTGAGGTAAGTTTGGTAACTCACGAGAACGAGCACCAGTTGCGATGATAATGTGATCAGCGCTGTATTCTGTAACTTTATTGTCTTTATCGGTAACGTCAAGTTTTTTTCCTGGTTTTAGTTTTCCAAAACCTTCAATAACGTCAATTTTGTTTTTTTTCATTAAGAATTGAACTCCTTTGCTCATTCCTTCCGCAACACCACGGCTACGTTGAACAACTGCAGGGAAATCTTTATCAAATTCAGAAACTTTCAATCCGTAGTCAGAAGCGTGTTTTAAATAATCAAAAACCTGAGCAGATTTTAAAAGCGCTTTTGTTGGAATACATCCCCAGTTAAGGCAAACTCCACCAAGATTTTCTTTTTCTACTACAGCTACTTTAAAGCCTAATTGAGAAGCTCTAATCGCTGTTACATATCCTCCAGGACCACTTCCTAAAACAATAACGTCGTATTTCATTTTTTTTGTTTTTAGTATTAACTACCGAAAAATGAAGTCTACAATTCCGAAACTCATCTTTCGATTTATTCTTTTGTTATTTGTGATTGCGAATTTAAGGATTTATTTTAAATCAACGTCTGAAAATTTGTTTTTAAAAGCACAGATTTTGGTCTTTTCACAGAAACTGAAGGAATTGTGAATTGTAAATTGTGAATTATGAATTGTTTTTTGTGATTTAGTGATTAGTTCTTAGTAATTAGTCCTTAGTAATTAGTTCTTAGTAATTAGTTCTTAGTAATTAGTTCTTAGTAATTAGTTCTTAGTAATTAGTTCTTAGTAATTAGTTCTTAGTAATTAGTTCTTAGTAATTAGTTCTTAGTAATTAGTCCTCAGTAAATAGTTTTTAGTAAATAGTTTTTAGTAAATAGTTTTTAGTGAATAGTGAGGAGTGCTTTGGGAAATTTAAAAAAAATAAGCCACAGATTATAAAGATTAAAATGATTTAAAAAAATCTGTGTTAATCTTTATAATCTGTGGCTTATGTAATTGTAATGATGAGCTATGAATCAATAATTTACCATTCACAATTAACAATTCATAATTAAATCTTCACGTGCCCCCAGTTTTCGCCGCTTGCAATTCTTCTAATTTGCATTTCGCTGACACCGAACTGTTTGGCAATCATTTTAAGGCGTGTTTTTTGCTCAGGTCTTGCTAGTATTTTTTTAATTAACATCACTTTTGTTGTGGTTAATTTTCTTCCGTCGGCTTTTAGATTATGTTCGATAAGATTCTTTTTCGCCTGAATAACACGTGGACTTTTACGGCTATGCGCCATCATTTCCTGTTTGGTTGCCCAGCGTAAATTACTAATATCGTCATTACTTCTGTTATAATCCAGATGCAATACATAAGTCTGATCTTCGGAATCTTTCGGAATAAAATATTGAGCAACTAATTTATATAAGAAGAGGTATTTGTTAACGATTTTGTCGTCTTTTTTAACCTTAAAACGGAAAGTCGGATATCCGTCACTTAAGCCACCTTTTAGTATTCGGCCATTTTCAATTTCGTCAGTAAAACTTATTAATCGTCCTCTGTTTGAAATGGCATATTTTAATTGTAATGAGGCGTTTATTTCTATTTCTTTAAATTGTTCGTTTGGGTAAAATCGGTTTTGTGGCATTTTCTTTTACATTTGATTTCTATACTCTCAAAGATAAATAATAAACCAAAAATGTAAGCTATCTACTTGATACTGAAATGTCAATTTTATGATTTCTATAACGCTATTTTAACGTTTTGAAATCATTTTGACAGTTTTTAGTCGGATTTTAAATCACAAATTATGAAATATGCAGTTTTTTAATTTTGAACTAAACGTGAATTTTAGATTAAATTAGCATTATTTTATTGATCAACTTAAGTTTTAAGAACTAATTAGCTACTGAAAATTGAGAGTCATATAAATTTTTATAGTAGCCATCAGTTTTTTGCAACAATTCCTGATGCGTTCCTTGTTCCACAATTAAACCTTTATCCATCACGACAATTTTATCGGCATTTACAATTGTTGCTAGTCTGTGCGCAATAATAATAGAAGTTCTTCCTTTTGTAATCGTCTCAGTCGCGCGCTGAATCATTTCTTCAGAATACGTATCTATCGAAGAAGTCGCTTCATCCAAAATCAAAATACTTGGATTACTTACATAGGAACGTAAAAAGGCAATCAATTGACGCTGTCCAGACGAAAGCATTACGCCTCGTTCTTTTACATCAAAATCGTAATTATTTGGGAGATTCATAATGAAATCATGAACGCCAATTTTCTTCGCTGCGTCAATAACTCTTTCTCTCGTAATTTCTGGATTATGCAAAGTAATGTTATTGTAAATTGTATCAGCAAACAAGAATACATCTTGTAAAACTACAGCAATCTGTTTTCTTAAAGATGCTAATGTATAGTTTTCGATATTTTCTCCGTCAATAGAAATTGTCCCGCCGTTAATTTCGTAAAAGCGATTCAAAAGATTTATAATAGTGGATTTTCCAGCACCAGTAGAACCTACAATAGCAATAGTTTGTCCAGCTGAAACCGATAGATCAATTCCTTTTATGACTTCTTCTTCTGGGATATAACTGAAACGAACGCCTTTGAATTCGATACTTCCGTTAAAAACAGGTGCTTCAATGGTTCCTGTGTCTTGGATGTGATCTTGTGTATCAATAATATCAAAAACACGATTGGCAGCAATCATTCCTAATTGCATCTCGTTAAATTTATCCGCAATTTGTCTCAGCGGATTAAATAGCATTCCGATAAACATGGTGTAAGAGAATAAATCTCCAAAAGTCGTAAAATGATCTCCGTTTAAAATTCTAAATCCACCATAAACGACAACCAGACCTAAAGTTATAGACGAAATAATATCGGCAATCGGGAAAAAGATGGAGTTGTATAAAATCGTTTTTATCCAAGCAACTCGATGTTTATTATTGATGTCTTTAAAGTTTTCAGCTTCGATTTTTTCACGATTAAAAAGCTGTACGATTTTCATTCCCGTCACGCGTTCTTGTACAAAAGAGTTCATGTTGGCAATCTGCGTTCGTACTTCCTCAAAAGCAACCTGCATTTTACGCTGAAAAATTCTTGTTATGTAAACCAGAATTGGCATTGCAATAACAACAATCCAAGTTAGTTTCCAGTTCATGTAAAACATAAAAATTAAGACCACCACCATTTTCATCAAATCGCTTATAATCATAAACAAACCTTGACTGAAAATGCGGGCAATCGATTCGATATCAGAAACGGCACGTGTTACCAATTGCCCTACAGGAACCAGATCAAAATACTTCATTCTAAAACTTAGAATGTGCTTAAAAAGTTTGGTTCGAATGTCTTTTACAATATCTTGCCCAAGCCAGTTCGCCCAATACACAAAATAAAACTGAGAGAAAACTTCCATTAATAAAACTACGCCCATTAAGATGATGTACATCAATAGTCCCATTTTATCATGAGTTTTGATATAGCCATCGACAGTTTCTTTAAGTAAATACGGTCGAAGGGCGGCGAAAATAGAGAGCGAAACGGCAAAAATAATTACGCCGTAGTAACGCCATTTATAAGGCTTTGTATATTTTAAAATTCTTTTAAATAATCCTGTATCGAACGCTTTTGCTTTCATTTGTTTTTTCAAGCTTTAAGCTTTAGGCTTTAAGCAATAGACTTAACGCGGAGCGCTTAAAGCCTACAACTTATAGCTTATAGCTATAAATAATCGTAATAAATATTGGTTAAATATAAACCATCCGCTGGAACCGAAAATCCAGCTTTTTCTCTGCTTTTACTGGCAATAATATCTTCAAAATCTGCCAGCGTAATTTTGTGTAAACCTATGTTAATCAAAGTGCCTACAATTGCCCGAACCATATTTCTTAAAAAACGATTTGCCGAAATAGTAAAAATCAGCTTTCCTTTTTCTTGTTTCCAAAATGCCTCGAAAATCGTGCAATCAAAAGTATTTACATCGGTATTGACTTTCGAAAAACACTGAAAATCGGTGTGTTTCAATAATAATTGCGCTGCTTCGTTCATCAGATCAAAATCTAATTTCTGATTTACATACCAGCTCAATTCCTGTAAAAACGGATTTTTTATGGTATTGATATGATATTCGTAAGTCCTTTTTGTAGCGTCAAATCGACAATGAGCATCATCGTGAACTGGAATAATATTGAAAATCGCAATATCTTTAGGTAAATATGAATTAAGCTTATGAACCAAAACAGGAACTTCCAAAGTCTTTTCAGTGTCAAAATGCCCAAACATTTCAGTAGCGTGAACACCTGTATCGGTTCTACCGGCTCCCATAATACTTATCTGCTCATTTAATAAAACCGAAAAAGCCTTATTTAAAGTTTCTTGTACTGATGAGGCATTAGGCTGTATCTGCCAGCCATGATAATGTGTTCCGTTATAAGCAAATTGAATAAAATATCTCACTTTAGAGGTTCAAAGGTTCAGAGTTGCAAAGGTACGAAAAAAAGTTGCTAAGGTTCTAAGATACTAAGATGCTAAGTTTTTTCTTTTTTTTGTGACAAAGTAACAAAGGTTCAGAGTTGCAGAGGTTTTTTTCTTTGTGTATATCTGTAGAGACGCACAGCAGTGCATCTAAAACCAGATCGAAAATTGGCAAATAATGAATTTTAAAAAACACACGAAAGACGCACTGCGGTGCGTCTCTACAAGAAAACCTTTGTACCTTTGCTTCTCTGAACCTTTGAGCCTTTCTAAAAAAAATGACAAAAATCCTTCTTCTTTCTGATACACATAGTCATATAGACGACACAATTCTAAAATATGTCAATCAAGCTGATGAAGTTTGGCATGCTGGAGATATTGGAGATTTGAATGTTACAGATGCCATTAAAAAACTAAAACCCTTAAGAGCTGTTTATGGAAATATAGACGATGCAAAGGCAAGGATGGAATTTCCTTTGAATAATCGTTTTTCATGCGAAAATGTTTCAGTTTGGATTACTCATATCGGTGGTTATCCTGGAAAATATAATCCTAACGTAAGGGAAGAAATAGCGCTGAACCCACCGAAATTATTCATCTGCGGACATTCGCATATTTTGAAAGTGATGTTTGATAAGAAAAATAATTTATTGCACATGAATCCGGGTGCTGCCGGAAAAAGTGGTTTTCATAAAGTAAGAACCATGCTCCGATTTGTAATTGATGATGATAAAATAAAAGATTTAGAAATTATCGAAATAGGAGCGAAGTAATTTTAATGTGGCAGCGGAATCTGAATTTTTATCTGAGTTCCTGTATTTTCTTTTGAGTTAATGGAAATAGTTCCTTTATATTTTTTGATTCTCGCTCTAATTCGGTTTAAGCCAAAACCTTCTAAATCTTTTGGTTTTTGAGTTTTAAAGCCAATTCCGTCATCTTCAATACGTAAAATCAATTGAGCGTTTTTTTCAATTATTGAAAGTTTAGCTTTTTTTGCTTTACTGTGTTTTATAATGTTGTTAAATAATTCACTAACAATAAAGTAAATTTTCATTTCAAATTTTTCAATATATCTTTTGTTTGTTGGAATAGAACTTGAAAATTCAAAACTAATGGCTGAATTGGAGTTTTTTTCGCATAAATCTTCCAAAGCATAGATTAGCCCAAAACGAACTAAAAGTGAAGGGACTAAATCGTGAGACATGTCCCGTAAAAGCTCATGTGCTTGAGATAAGATCGTTTTAGCCTTAATAATTTCTTCCGATTTAATTTCTTTCTTTACTGTAAAAGTATTTAAGTGCAATCCGGCAGACGAAAGTAAAGAGTTGATATTGTCGTGGAGAAACGAAGCAATTTTTTTTCTTTCTATTTCTTGAGAATCGATACTAGAGTTGATAATGTCGAGAAGTATTTTTTGCTTCGTATCTTTTCGTTTTATTTTTTGTTTCAGCTTATTGTTTTGGTAGATATAATAAAACAGAAGAAAAATAATGATAATCAGAATAATGGATAGACTTACTATTTTTTTTTCTGTTAATTGAATTCCTTCATTGTTCTGATGGTTTAAAGCAGTTTCAGTTTTACTTATGTTTACAGCTTGCTGAGATAAATCAGTCGTTTTGACAGCAAAAGAAAAAAATAGATATAACAGAAAATGAAGACCAAACATAGGACCTGTTTTACGAATTAATCAAATTGTTTTTAAGTGCATATTTTACTAACCCAATTGTGCTTCTGATGTTTAGTTTTCTCATAATGTTTTTGCGGTGTGTTTCTACAGTATGAGAACTGATGAAAAGTTTTTCGCTAATTTCTTTTCCGCTATATTCTAAAGCAATTAATATGATAATTTCAATCTCACGCGGACTCAAAATCGGATTTTCGATTACCGCATTCTGATTCAATTTTGGATTGTCTTTGAAAGTATTAAAAATCTTTTTTCTCACACCGTCACTGAAATATTCCTGACCCTCATAAACAGCTCCAACAGCTTCAATGATATTCTCACCTGCGCAGTTTTTGGTTAAATAGCCTTTTGCACCAAGTTTCATTACCTCTTTAATGATTTTTAGGTCATCATAACTAGACAGGATAATTACTTTACAGGTAGATTTTTTATCTTTAAATTCTTTTAAAGTTTCAATTCCGTCTTTTTTGGGCATACTGATATCCAGAATTAAAACATCAGCCTGATCTGAAATAACATCATTGTAAACAGTAGTTCCGTCAAGAGAACTGCCTGCCACTTCAAAATTTGGAACAGTTTTCAATAAGTTAGAAAGTCCATCAATCAATACTTGATGATCATCTGCAAGATGGATTTTTATTTTTGATGTCATTTTGTTGGAAAACAAATTAAAATACAAAATTATACAAAAATACTTACAATAATTTATTTTGGAGCATAAAAAAACCCGAATAATTAAATCCGGGTTTTCTTCGCACAAATAAATTAAGTTTATAGGTTTACCTCAAACGATCTACAGATTTTACAAGATCTTCATCCTTCTTGATGGCCTTATTAGCTAAAACTAATAACACGATAGCAACAATCGGCATAAACATCCCAATACCTTTCTCAGAGACTTCAGCCTCTCCAGATAAATTTAGTGATCGATATACAAATAATCCTAATAAAATTAAGTTTAATATTATGTTTAGTCTGTTTAACACAAACTGATTTTGTCTCTTCTTAAATGAAATTATACTAATAATGCTAAGCATCGTTGTTAAGCCTAATAAAATAGTATAAAGTTGGTCTTGCATAAAAAAGAAAGGCTTTCCTGCGGCAGTTGTCCATAAAGGAACAAAAAGCATTAAAATGCCCGTTGCAGCAAAAGCTAGAATTAAATATACAGTCTGAATTCTTTGTATCATGGTCTAAAAATGTTTTACAAAAATATATTTTCTTTTTTTAAAATACTATTGTATGATTAAATTTTATTCGTATTATTGCATCATAATACCGTAAGCACTTCATACTGCGGTCAATTCAAATTAATTATCTACCTATTCTTTTTACAGTATTTCCTTTAAAATAATTAAATTCATAGAATATTCATGTTTGATATTTCTGCATTAAAAGAAATGAAGCTTGCTGAGCTTCAAGAAATAGCTAAGTTAGCTAAAACAATAAAGATTAATGGTGTCAAAAAAGAGACTTTAATTAGTCAGATTTTAGCACACCAAGAAAGTACTCTTGCACCTGCAGAAGCTCCTCAGACAGCTGTAGTTTCTGAATCTAAAGAAGAAAAACCAAAACGAGCTAGAATTGCGCCAGCAAAAACTAAAGCAGCAAATACCAAAAATACACCCGTTTTAGAATTTGATAAAGCAGAGGAAACCGTTCAAAAAAACGATACTGCTCAAGCAGCAGAGCCAATTGCAGAAGAGTTACCTACAACAGAAGCACAAGAAAATAAAGCGCCAGCAGTAAAAAAGGATCCGAAAATTGTAAAATTCAATAAGTCGGCATATGAGAAGAAAGTGGCGTTGAAAAAAGAAAAAGTAGCTGTAGAAGAAATACCAGCAGAACAAGTTACAGAGCCAGCATCTTTAGAACAAGCACCATCCGAAACTATTATTTCTGAGCCAGTAGCTGAAACAGCTGAGAAAAGTCCAGTAATTGCTCCGGTAAAAAAGATTAATCCTAATCAGAATAAAAATCCGAACCAAAACCAAAATCAAAACCCGAATCAGAATCAAAATCAAAACGGGAATGGTAACGGAAACGGAAATCATAACAATCAAAATCCTAATCATAAAAATAAAAAAAGCAATAATTTCAGAGATTCAGATTTCGAATTTGATGGAATTATAGAAAGTGAAGGCGTTCTTGAAATGATGCCTGATGGTTACGGATTTTTGCGTTCTTCAGATTATAATTATTTAGCTTCTCCAGATGATATTTATTTATCAACTTCACAAATCAGATTATTCGGTCTTAAAACCGGAGATACTGTAAAAGGTGTGGTTCGTCCTCCAAAAGAAGGCGAGAAGTTTTTTCCTTTGGTTCGTGTATTAAAAATTAATGGCCACGATCCACAAGTGGTGCGCGATAGAGTTTCTTTCGAACACTTAACACCAGTTTTCCCTTCAGAAAAATTTAAATTGGCTGAAAAAGGAAGCTCAGTTTCAACTCGAATTATAGATTTGTTTTCTCCAATTGGTAAAGGACAACGTGGAATGATCGTTGCGCAGCCAAAAACGGGTAAAACAATGCTTTTAAAAGATATTGCAAACGCAATTGCTGCAAATCATCCGGAAGTTTATTTGATCGTTCTTTTGATTGACGAACGTCCTGAGGAGGTTACAGATATGCAGAGAAGTGTTCGTGGTGAAGTTATCGCTTCTACTTTTGATAGAGAGCCACAAGAACACGTAAAAATTGCAAATATAGTATTAGAGAAAGCAAAACGTTTAGTAGAATGTGGTCACGATGTTGTGATTTTATTAGATTCTATTACGCGTTTAGCTAGAGCTTACAACACAGTTCAACCAGCTTCTGGAAAAGTATTAAGTGGAGGTGTTGATGCCAATGCATTACAAAAACCAAAACGTTTCTTCGGAGCAGCTAGAAATGTAGAAAATGGTGGTTCTTTAAGTATAATCGCAACTGCATTGACAGAAACAGGTTCTAAAATGGACGAAGTGATCTTCGAAGAATTTAAAGGAACAGGTAATATGGAACTTCAATTAGATCGTAAGATAGCTAATAAACGTATTTTCCCAGCAATCGATCTTACTTCATCAAGTACACGTCGCGATGATTTATTATTAGACGAAAAAACGTTACAAAGAATGTGGATTATGCGTAAATATCTATCCGATATGAACCCAGTAGAATCAATGGATTTCGTAAACGATCGTTTCAAGAAAACGAAGAATAATGAAGAGTTTTTGATTTCGATGAATGACTAGAGGAAGGGATAAAGGTTTAAAGTAACAAAGTAACAAAGTAACAAAGTTTTTTATCTTTGAGTTAAAATACAATAAAAAAAGGATGAGTTAACAACTCATCCTTTTTTTATTTGTACAGATTATAAACTTTGTCCCTTTGTTACTTTGAACCTTTGTCCCTAATAGTAAGAATCTACTTCTTATCAACTACCGGTCTATTCTCTCTATTGGCTAAATCCCAAGCAAGAACGAAGGCCAGTTTTGTTCTTTTTGTTAAAGCATCGTACTCAATTTTTTCTGGAGTATCATCTTTTCCGTGGTAATCTTCGTGTACACCGTTGAAGAAGAAGATTGATGGAATACCATGTTTGGCAAAGTTGTAGTGATCAGAACGCTCATAAAAATGATTAGGATCTTTAGGGGCATTAAATTTAAAATCCAAGTCCATTTTGATGTATTTCTCATTTTGAGCCACAACAGCATTGTGTAAATCAGATGATAATCTGTCTGCGCCAATTACATATACATAATTATTTGTCTTTGAATGTTCAACATCACGACGTCCAATCATGTCAATGTTGATATCGGCAATGGTATTGGCAATTGGAAATAACGGATTTTCAGAATAAAAACGAGATCCATGTAACCCGTGCTCTTCTCCAGTTACGTGAAGAAACAAAATAGAGCGTTTTGGGCCATGACCTTGTTTTTTAGCTTTAGCGAAAGCTTTTGCCATTTCGATAACCGCCACAGTTCCAGATCCGTCATCATCAGCTCCATTATAAACTTCACCATTTTTAATTCCAACATGATCATAATGCGCAGAAATAACTAAGATTTCATCTGGTTTTTCAGAACCTTCGATGAAAGCCCAAATGTTTTCAGAGTCAGCTAAATTCTCGTTTCTTCGTGCATTTAAGAATGCTGCAGGAATATGCTGGTAATAATCTGAAGCTCCTTTTGGAAAAGATACGCCACTTTTTTTGTATTGTTCAATCATATAAAGACCCGCTTTTTTCTGTCCAGGAGAACCCGTTTCACGACCTTCCATTTCGTCAGAAGCAATTTTGTAAAGCATTTTTTTAAGATCTTTTTCAGAAATCGCATTAACGTATTTTGTTGGATCTGAGTTGTCTTTAGGTGCTGTTGACTGCGCAGTTTTACATGAATACGCAGAAACAACTAATAATAAAAGGAGTAGTTTTTTCATTCCTATAGTTAGTGTAAATTAATAAATGTGTAAAGAACGTAAAAGGTTAGTAAAAAAAGAATAAAAAATGAGTTTATAATGAATAAACAAATGCTTTTAGCAAAGGAAACTATTCTAGATTCGCCATAAAAACGATGATGTGCAGGGAAAAAATAATACAGCATCCAAATCGTTCCAATGAAAGACGTAATTCCGGAAATATAAGACATCGGGCTATTTTCTCCAAAAAGACCAACAAGTCTGTCAATTATAAACATGATGAGAAAAATGAGCAGCAGAAACGAAAAATAATGGAGCGTAAAAATACCATGATCAAAATAGTACCATCTCTTTTTGTTATGAAAAAGCCACAAGAAAAAAGCAAAAAATGGCATTACAATGAATAGGATTTTCGGAAGATTATGAAAAAAAGATTCGATAAATTTTTCAATTATCTCTCTTTTAGTATATTTTTCGGTAACGTGAACGGCTTTTTCATAAAACCAGTAGGTTGTTGTATTAAGCTTTTCACTTTCCTTTCCATATTTCTGAATGGAATCAATTTCTTTCATTGTTTTCAAGTGAAAATAGGATTTGTCTACTGTTTTCGATTTTAAATATGATTTTTCTTTCCAGTTTCCCTTTTCTTTTTTAAGTTCTTTTTCAAAATTAGACGTGATTTCCTGGTCATTTTTCGTTAGATCCTCAGTTATATTACTTGGAAATAATGCAATTAAAAGAAAGGTTATGAAACTTATAAAGATATAAAGACGAACAGGAGCCAGATAAGACAATCTTTTTCCTGAAAGATATTCTTTTGTAAGCGTCGAAGGTTTGAAAAGAAGATTTCGAATTGTTTTCCAAAATGCATTTTCATAATGTGTTAAATCTTCAAAGAAGTGAATAAACAAATGATGAAAAGTTTTTCGGCTGTCGGTGTTTTCTTGTCCGCAGTTTGGACAGAATTTTTGTTCTACAACGTGCCTGCAGTTCAAACAGGTTTTATCTTCTCTAATTTTGCTATGTGACATTGAGCTGGTTGATTAATTTGTTTTTGGTTGGGTTGAGTTATATGGTATTATTTTTTTAGAACTTCATTTAAGAAAAGCTGTAAATGCTCAAAAGATCTTTTAGCTGCAACAGGATTGTAAGCTGCGCCTTTAGAATTATCGCTTCCAGCTTCTGGATTGGTAAACGAGTGAACGGAATTAGCATAATAAATCATTTGCCAGTCTGCTTTAGAATCGCGCATTTCTTGCTGAAAAGAAGTAATTTCATCTTTAGAAACAAACGGATCATCGGCTCCGTGGCAAATTAAAACTTTTGTAGAAATAGCTTCAGTTTTTCTGCTAGCATCTTTACCTAAACCGCCGTGAAACGATGCAACTCCTTTAAGGTTTAAATGACCTCTGGCAGCTTCTAAAACTCCTGTTCCTCCAAAACAATATCCAATTGCAACAATGTTATCGGCGTTGGCTCCAGATTTTACCAATTCTTTTAAAGCGGCGTCAATACGTTTTTGATAGGCTTCGTAATTCGTTTTATAAAAACCAGCTTGTTTTCCAGCTTCACCCGTATTTTTAGGATAGTTTCCTTCTCCATAAATATCAGCTATAAATACATGGTATCCTAGTTTAGATAAATTTTCTGCTATTCCTTTAGAAGCATTATCAATTCCGAGCCATGCTGGCAGAAGTAAGATTCCGGGATTGTTAGCGCTTTTTTTAGCAGATTTTATAAATAAGCCGTTTAATTGCTGGCTGCCTTCAGTGTATTTTACAGGTTTTAATTGTGCGTTCATAAGGTTGGAAAATAAGATTGCACTGAATAAAATTAGAGCTGTGTTTTTCATAATTCGACAATTTTTAACAAATATCAGAAATAATATGTTACAAAAAAACCTCACAAGTAAATTCTTGTGAGGTTTGTAACGAATATTGTATTGTAAGAATAAATATATTTATAGTGATATATTCCTTTTGAAAGCACAGCCCAATTCTACAATCGAATCAGTCTTTGCAATTCCTGGAATTCCATCGATTTTTTCATAAAGAATACGACGCATATGTTCGTGATTTTTGGCAATTATTTTAATGTACAAAGTAAAAGATCCTGTTACATAATAACATTCCGTGATTTCAGGAATTTGTTTTAATGCTTCGATAATTCGATCAGAATCAGAATCTTTGTTTAAGGTAATTCCAGTAAAAGAAGCCCAGTCGTAACCAATTTTCTTTTCTTGAATAATAGGCTTAATTCCGCCAATTACACCTTGTTCAATCATTCTATTAATGCGCTGATGCACCATGGTATTAGATATTTTCAAATTAGCTGCGATCGCAGAAAAAGCCATTCTGCCGTCTTTTTCTAATTCCTTAATAATACTAATATCAAATTCGTCTAATAATTCCATTCAATAATACTCTTTAAAAATCTGTTGTTGCTGATTTATAAAAGTAATTCTTTTTTTTAATAATCAATCATAAAAGAAACTTTCTAATAAATTAAATATGTTTTTTAATAGGTTTTAAATGTGTTTTTTGACTTAATAATCGTTATTTTTAGGTCAAAATATTTATTTTGAATAAAATTAAATTTATTTTTAATATTTTTGTCAAAATAAAAAGCAGATTATGATTAGTACAGAAAAAGCACTTTCATCAAAATCAGAAGTTTTGATTGAAAAAGAGAATAAATATGGAGCTCATAATTACCATCCGCTTCCAGTAGTTTTAGAGCGTGGAGAAGGAGTTTATGTATGGGATGTTGACGGTAAAAAATATTATGACTTTTTATCAGCTTATTCTGCTGTAAATCAAGGTCACTGCCATCCAAAAATTGTGGGTGCAATGGTAGAACAAGCTCAAAAACTGACTTTGACTTCTCGTGCTTTTTACAATGATAAATTAGGAAATTACGAAGAATACGTAACCGAATATTTTGGTTTTGATAAAGTGCTACCAATGAATACTGGTGCAGAGGCAGTTGAAACAGCGCTTAAAGTTTGTAGAAAATGGGCTTATGAAGTAAAAGGAATTCCAGAAAATCAGGCGCAGGTTATTGTTTGCGAGAATAATTTTCACGGAAGAACCACTACAATCATTTCATTTTCAAATGATGAAACTGCTCGTAAAAACTTCGGACCTTTTACTGATGGTTTTATTAAAATTGAATATGATAATTTAGAAGCGCTTGAAAATGCTTTAAATTCATCTAAAAATATTGCTGGATTCTTGGTTGAACCAATTCAAGGTGAAGCGGGAGTTTATGTGCCTTCAGAAGGTTATTTAGCTAAAGCTAAAGCGCTTTGCGAAAAACACAATGTACTTTTTATTGCAGATGAGGTTCAGACCGGAATTGCACGTACAGGAAAACTATTAGCTGTTCATCACGAAAATGTACAGCCTGATATTTTAATTTTAGGAAAAGCGATTTCTGGCGGAGTTTATCCAGTTTCGGCTGTTTTGTGTAATGATGAAATTATGAATGTGATTAAACCAGGACAACACGGATCTACTTTTGGTGGAAATCCTGTTGCAGCGGCTGTAGCGATTGCAGCTCTTGAAGTAATTAAAGATGAAAAACTGGCTGAAAATGCGGAACGTTTAGGAATTATTTTAAGAGATGGTTTAAATAAAATCGCCGAAAAAAATAACTTAATTACGCTGGTTCGCGGAAAAGGACTTCTAAACGCAATCGTAATCAACACAGATGAAGATTCTGACTTGGCTTGGGAAATCTGTCTAAAATTCAGAGACAACGGATTATTGGCAAAACCAACTCACGGAAATAAAATTAGATTAGCGCCGCCTTTGGTAATGACGGAAGATCAAGTTAAAGAATGTTTAGAGATTATCGAGAAATCTTTGAATGAGTTCAGAAATTAATTATTTCTGCTTAACTTTAATCATATAAAAAGGCGACTGTAATTAAACAATCGCCTTCTGGTTATAATTACTTAAAATATCAAAAAAAGTAACTATTTCTTAATGAGTCAATGTTTTTAAAGCATTGACTCATTTTTATTTTAGAATTTTAGAATTTAACCTTTTTCAATTCCCATAAGGTTTTAATAAAAGTATCGACATCCTGAGTTGTATTGTAAAATGCTAACGAAGGACGAACTGTAGTTTCGACTCCCATTCTGCGTAAAATAGGCTGAGCACAATGATGACCCGTTCTTACTGCAACGCCTTCTTTGTTTAAAGCTTGTCCAACTTGATCATTGGAATAGCCTTGAAGATTAAAAGACAATACGCTCGCTTTATCTTTTGCAGTTCCAATTAATCGTACACCCGAAATTTCTTTTAAAAGTCTCGTAGCATATTCTAATAAATAATGCTCGTACTGACCAATCGCTTCAATTCCTAATTTGGTTACATAATCAATTGCTGCGCCAAGACCGATTGCATCGGCTATATTTCCTGTTCCAGCTTCAAAACGATTGGGTGCTTTGTGGTATTTTATTTCCTCAAAAGTTACGTCCTGAATCATATTTCCGCCAGATTGATACGGCTGCATTTCGTTCAATAAATCTTCTTTTCCGTATAAAGCGCCAATTCCAGTTGGACCAAATAATTTATGTCCAGAGAAAACTAGCCAATCTGGATTCAGATGTTGAACATCCACTTTCATGTGTGAAACCGATTGTGCGCCGTCAATCAAGACTTTTGCGCCGGCAGCGTGAGCCATTTCAACTATTTTTTTGGCAGGCGTAACCGTTCCTAATGCATTCGAAACTTGTGTAAAAGCAACCAAACGTGTTTTAGAATTGAGCAGTTTTGCATATTCATCCAACAAAATCTGACCGTCATCATCAACAGGAATTACTCTTAATTTCAATCCTTTTTTATCAGCAAGACGTTTCCAAGGAACAATATTGGCGTGATGTTCCAGATTACTGACAATGATTTCATCGCCGGAATTTAAATTCTGTTCGCCCCAAGTTGAAGCGACTAGATTTATTCCTTCTGTTGCGCCTCTTACAAAAACAATTTCGTTTACAGAACTAGCATTCAAAAAAGCTTTTACTTTCTCTCTTGCTGCTTCGTATGCATCAGATGCGCGAGCTGCTAATTCGTGTGCCGCGCGGTGAATATTCGAATTTTCATGTTCGTAGAAATACGCAATTCTATCAATAACCGATTGCGGTTTTTGTGTTGTTGCCGCATTATCAAACCAAACAAGAGGTTTTCCGTTTACGGTTTCTCTTAGAATTGGGAAATCCTTTTTTACTAATTCTGCATTGAAATGGTGTCCTTTATAAAGATTAATTTCTTTAGCATCAAAAGAATTTCCAACAACGATATCTGTGCTTCTTCTATCAAAAGCAAACGGATTCTGTTCTAAAAAATAATACGATGCTCCTGAATCATTTCCGTTAAACGGATTATCATCTCGTTTTTTAAATTGAGTATCAACAGAAGCCAAAGCCGCTTGTAATTCAATTTCAAAAGAAGAATTTTGTGTTTGAAATGGCAGATATTGATTATTCAACAACAACGAAGAAAAAATAGATTCTTCACTAAGCTGCGGACTTCCATTATTCAAATTAATATCATGAAATCCCGTATGTGGATCGTTGATATTTAAATCATGATTTTCCTGAACTCCCGAAGATGAATTTTTGCTCTGCGGATCAAATCCTGCTCCAGCATTTGGGTACAATGCAGAAGCTCCCGTATTTCCGTAATTTAATACAGAAGGAGAAACGCCAAATCCGCTAAAGGAATGCTGTGCTGGCTGTACATTCGACGGAATTGCCAACGGATGCTGATCTAACGGATCAACATGTCCTGTCTGCAATATCGTTTCTGCAATCTTTGTCGCACGCGGATGTTCGGCTTTGTCTGGACTTAACGAAATTTCTTTTGGAAACTCGTTAGGCAGCGCCTTGAACAACTCGTTTGCTAAATTTTGCAAATCGTCGATGTTGGGTAAACCGTTGTTGTTAATATTTGTACTCATGATACTTTCCTATTTCTACGTCTTCTAAAACGGCAATAGCATCATCTACTAAAATAGCCAAAGAGCAGTAAAGCGAAACCAAATACGAAGCAATCGCTTTTTCATTAATTCCCATAAAACGAACAGATAATCCCGGAGATTGTTCGCCTTGTAATCCAGGTTGAATTAATCCGATAACACCTTGACGGCTTTCGCCAGTTCTTAAAAGAATAATTTTTGATTTTCCTTTTACAATTGGCAGTTTATCCGAAGGAATAAGCGGAATTCCTCTCCAAGTTAAAAACTGAGATCCGAATAAAGAAATTGTTGGAGGCGGAACTCCACGGCGAGTACATTCGCGGCCAAAAGCAGCGATTGCTAAAGGATGTAATAAAAAGAAACCAGGTTCTTTCCAAACTTTAGTCAGTAATTCGTCCAAATCATCTGGAGTTGGTGCGCCAGTTCTGGTTTTGATAATTTGAGACGGTGCAACATTGCTTAATAAACCGTAATCTTTATTGTTTATTAATTCGCTTTCCTGACGTTCTTTAATCGTTTCGATAGCCAAACGAAGTTGTTCTGAAATTTGATTATAAGGCTTGCTGTATAAATCAGAAACACGTGTATGAACATCTACAATCGTTTGTACGGCAGCAAGATTGTATTCTCTTGGGTTTTCTACATAATCAACAAAAGTATTGGGTAAAACTCTCTCGTCTCGAGCAGAACAATCCACTTCAATATGATTAGCGTTTTTAACTTTGTTTAAACGAAATACACCCGATTCTACTGGTGTCCAGTGTAATAAATGCGTTAGCCATCTCGGTGTAACGGTTCCAATTTGAGGGACTGTACGTGTTGCAATTGCGAGTTGTCTTGCTGCAACATCGCCTAATGCGGTCTGTTGTGGTTTAGTTTCTGCCATTTTTTTTGGGTTTTAATAGGGTTATAATTTATTTTTCTGACACCTTAAATTTATTCATAAATTTTAATCAAACAACTCATCTACAGATAAATATCTTTCACCTGTGTCATAATTGAAAGTTAGAATTACGGCATTTTCGGGTATGTCTTTTAGCTTTTTAGCAATGGCGGCGAGCGCTGCTCCTGTTGAAATTCCTGAAAATATTGCTTCTTCTCGAGTTATTTTTTTAGCGTAATGAAAGGATTCATTTTTTTCAACCGTTATGATCTCATCGATATATTCGCGATTAAAAACTTCTGGAATAAATCCTGCGCCAATTCCTTGAAATGGGTGAGGAGAAGGCTGTCCACCACTTAAAACTGGAGATAAAGCCGGTTCAACGCCGAAAGTTTTTAGCTTTGGAAAATGTTGCTTTAATATTTTCGAAACGCCTGTAATATGTCCGCCAGTTCCAACTCCAGAAATCAGGTAATCGATTCCGTCTGGAAAATCGGCTAAAATTTCTAAAGCTGTGGTTTTTTCGTGAATGGCAACATTAGCTTGATTCGTAAATTGCGATGGAATAAAAGAGTTTTTGGTGATGGAAGCTAATTCTATCGCTTTTTCAACCGCTCCCGATGTTCCTTTTTCTCTTGGCGTTAAAACAAATTCTGCTCCATAAGCATTTAGAATTTTTCTGCGTTCTATACTCATCGATTCTGGTATAACTACAATCACTTTATAGCCTTTTACAGCTGCAACCAATGAAAGTCCGATTCCAGTGTTTCCAGAAGTTGGCTCGATAATAATAGTGTCTTTATTGATTAATCCTTTTTGTTCTGCATCTTCAATCATCGCCAAAGCAATTCGATCTTTGATGCTAGATCCTGGATTTGTTTTTTCTATTTTAATCCAAACCTCGTGAGATGTAAAAAGCTTGTTTAATCTAACGTGAGGCGTATTTCCAATTGTTTCTAAAATGTTTTGATATTTCATGGCAATCTTAATATTAAATCGAATAAAAAATAGGTTCAGGAAACGGATTGTTGTCTTTGACCTTCATTTCATTTTTATGATAAACAACCGAATTCGAAGGAACGGAATAAGTTAGCCAAACATTTCCGCCAATAATAGAATCTTTTCCAACTATAGTTTGACCACCAAGAATGGTACTGTTTGCATAAATAACCACATTGTCTTCAATGGTTGGATGCCTTTTAATGAATGCTTCTTCTTTTTTTACGCTCAAAGCGCCAAGCGTAACGCCTTGATAAATTTGTACATTATTGCCAATTATTGTCGTTTCTCCAATTACAATTCCTGTTCCGTGATCGATTGCAAATTCGTCACCAATTTGTGCTCCGGGATGAATTTCTATGCTGGTTTTAATATGCGCATATTCTGAAAAGGTTCTTGCCAAAAGTCTCAAGTCTTGATGCCATAACTGATTGGAAAAGCGATAAACCGCAATAGCAAAAAAGCCAGGATAGGCGTAAAGCACTTCTTCTATAGATTTTGCGGCTGGATCTTTAGCGTAAATGGTTTCAGCGTCATTTAATGTTTTTCGATATAATTCGGGAAGCGCCTTAAAGAATGTTATAGATTGTTTAAGGCTTTCATTTTTGTCGGAAGTATAATTTCTAAGAATTTCATTAAATTCTTTTTCCAATACTTCAAATTTATGTTCGATAATAGGTAAGTGCCCAAATGATTTTGAAGTGTTTGAAAATAAAACAGAGAACAAATCCTCAATAAATTGATGAATGTCTTTTTTTTGAGGCAGTATTAGTAAGCTTTGATGTTTTTTTGCTATTTCTTGATAAAATGAATTCATAACATAGTTTTTTTTGGTTTGTAACTAACAGCTTTACCATAACTCAGCTTTAATGCATCACTATTTGTATCAATTTTTTGATGCCACAGTAATCTATTTGATGCGAATTACAACAAAGAGATTTCTCAAAGTACAATAAGTAGGAAAGTGTTTGGGATGTAAAAGGAGTCGTTTTGATGTCGATTTTATAAAATGAAAATTGAGTAACCGACGATTACGAAAGAATTAACAACAGAAACACATATAACCAAACGTGTTATATGTAAATTTTTTAGGAAAAATGTAAGTCGATATTTTTTCTGTTGTTTTCAAAATGTAGTTCTTTATGTTTTAAACTCTACTAATTCTATAGACAAAGTTAAATTTATTATAATAAAAACCAAGAAAAAAGATATTTTTATTTGAAATAGAAAATAGATATTTTGTGATTATTTAAATGAATTGAGTTTAATTGTTTGATTTTTAGGTTTTTGTGTGATTTGTTTTGCAAATAAAAAAAAGATAGAATAGTAAGTAAAAGGGCAAGCTTATACTTATTATTCTATCTTTTATTGTCTAACAAAATTCAAGTCAAATGAATTTTAGTGTTTTAAATTACTTTTTTAAAGCAGCGCCGCCTGGCATTGTTTCTGGTTTAAGTTTGAATTTACTGTATTCTACAACTCCCGTTTTATCTGCCCAGTCAAAATATTTGGCAGAAAGCTGGTTTACAATTCCAGGATTTTGAGCTGCAACATTGGTTGTCTCGCCTCGATCCGTTTCTAGATTATACAGTTCCCATTCGTAAGAAGGATAGATGGAAACCAATTTCCATTTTCCATCGCGAACGGCTCTATTTCCAGCTCTTTCCCAGAATAAAGGTTCGCCACGATTTACTTCAGAAGCATTTTCAAATAAAACAGGAAGCAAACTTTTTCCAGCTAATGGATTAGAACTAACACCGTTTAAATTTTTAGGATATTCAATTCCAGCCAAATCATAAAAAGTAGGAGCGAGGTCAATAATATGTCCAGTTCCTTTATCAATTCTTCCAGCCTTTATTTTTGAAGGAAACCAAGCGATAAATGGCGAACTGAAACCGCCTTCGTGCATATTATTTTTATATTGCTGCAAAGGTGTATTTGATAAATATGCCCAATTTTGTTCCTGATAATCAAATGATCCAGAAGTTCCAACTGGTCCTTCGTTTCGAACCAAACCTCTCCCTAACGGATTGTAAGTGTTAAATCCGCCTTGAGCGCCATTGTCAGAAATAAAAATAATCAGCGTGTTTTTGTCTTTTTTAAGCGCCTTTAATTTATCTAAAACTTTACCCACGTTTTGATCCATATTGTCTACCATTGCCGCGTAAACTTCCATTTTTGCTTTCCAAAACTGTTTTTCATCGTAAGTCAGTTTGCTCCATTCTGGAACTTCTGGATCTCTTGGCGAAATGGTTTGGTTGGGAAGTAAAATGCCATTGGCTTTTAATTTCTCAATTCTTTTTTCTCTCAAAACATCCCAGCCTTCATCAAATTTCCCGCGGTATTTGGCAATATCAACTGGTTTTGCCTGCAACGGCCAATGCGGAGCGGTAAAAGCCAAATACAAAAAGAATGGCTTGTTTTCTTTGTTTTGTTCGTCTAAGAAAGTCACGGCATTATTTCCGATTTCGTCTGTAAAATAATAAGAATCATCTTTTGGATGCAGTTCTTCGTTATTGCGAATTAATTTTACGGGATAAGGTGTTTTTCCGAAAGGCAAAGGTTTCGTATCGAAATAATTAGAAGCACCTTTTAAAATGCCATAAAATTTATCAAAACCTCTTTGGTTTGGCCATTGCGCTTGATCTTCAGAACCAACATGCCATTTTCCAGATAGAAGCGTGCTGTATCCGCCTGAACGAAAAACTTCGCCTAAGGTTAAAGATTCTTTGTTTAAATAACCTTGATAGGCAGGCAATCCTAAATTGACATCAAAAAAACCAACGCCCGCTTTGTGCTGATATTGACCCGTTAATAATGAAGCTCTTGTTGGTGCGCAGATAGAATTATTGTAAAATTCACGAAGACGAGTTCCTTCTTTTGCCAATCGATCTAAGTTTGGAGTGCTAATTTCCGACCCGTAATTTCCTAAATCTGAATAGCCCATATCGTCAACCATAATCAAAATAATGTTGGGTTTCGATGTATTATTCTGCGCATTTGATTTAGAAATAGTTGCCGCTCCAGATAGAAGGAAAGCAAGTGCAATGTTTTTAAGTTTGGAATTCATGGTATTATATTTTTGTTTTTAATTTCATCACTTTAATTATTTACTGAAAAGTAAAAAAGCGATGATAAGCGTAATAATGATATTGAATAATTGTGCAATCAAGAAAGCGATGAAAGGTTTCTTGCTGTTATTTTGAAGCAAATCTTTAAAATTGGTTTCTAAACCAATGCTGGTAAAAGCCAATGCAAACCAAAGTCCTTGAAGGTTTTTTAGACTATCTTTTACTGCGTCGCGAGTTTCTGGCGCAACGAAAAAAGAAAAAACAATTGAAGCGGCTATAAAACCTATAACGAATTTTGGAAAACGTTCCCAAATTACATTAAGCGTTGGTTTTGATTCTAAAGTTTCTCCAGATTTGTTGTGTGTGTATGTCCAATAAACAGAAATAGCAAAAGCGGCGATTCCCAATAATACATTTTGAGAAAACTTTACAATGGTACTAATTTTTAATGCCGTTTCGCCAACCAAAGTTCCAGAAGCAACCACAGCGCCAGAAGTATCAATACTTCCTCCGAGCCAAGCTCCCGTAACTTCTTCAGGGAAATTGAAATATTTAGCAATAATGGGCATAAAAATCATCATCGGAATTGCAGTTACCAAAACAATAGAAATTACATAAGATAATTTTTTAGAATCTCCTTTTATCGCGCCCGAAGTTGCAATCGCAGCAGAAACGCCACAAATGGAAACTGCACTAGAAATCATCATCGTTAATTCGTCGTCAACTTTTAATTTCTTGCAAAGCCAAAAAGCAAAATACCAAACGGATAAAACGACAATTAATGCCTGAATTAATCCTAAAGATCCGGCTTTTAGAATATCTGAAAAAATAACACTGGTCCCCAATAAAACCAATCCGATTTTGACAAAAACTTCTGTAGAAAGGGCCAATCGAAACCAGTCGGGAAGTTTGAAAAAGTTTCCAATCGCTAAACCAATTAGTAAACTAAAAATAACCGCTTCTAAATTGATGGATTTTATAGCTGAATTTCCTGCGAGAATTAACGCAATTAAGGTCAAAACATAAACTATTGGAAAAGTAAATAGAAAATATTTTACGGATTTTCCAATTAAAAAAGCGCCAAAAGTTCCAATAGAAATTAAATAGATAAATTGAATAAAAAGTATTTTAAGGTTATTAAAATCAAATACTTTCGCTGTTAAATCGGTAGAATTGGACCAGCTAAAAACTGGAACTTCGGGAAGAAAGATAAAAAGTGAAATTCCGATGATTATAAATCCGAGAATTACAACGGTCCAGTCTTCGTGAATAGTAAATGGTTTGGGTTGAGTTGACATTTGTTGTTTAATTAATGTTCTTATCCTAACAGGTTTTAAAAACCTGTTAGGTATGATTTTCAGGTTTCTAAATCACAACCAGTATGTAATGGATATTAGATCAAGGAAACTTTTTATTTTGATAGGGAATACTTTATAGCTAAATACCTAACAGGTTTTTAAAACCTGTTAGGATATCTAAATTAGTTAAATCGATTATATATAATCGGTTTTGTATAATTACAAATCGACAAAGTATTTTTGTTTGCCAAAATCGAATTCATAATATGTTAAATTAGGCCAAAGTGGTTTAATTAACCCTTTTTCCCAAGTTTGTAATGCGGTTTGTAATTCTTTTACTTTTTCAGGATTTTTTGAAGCCAGATCGGTAGTTTCAGATTTGTCTTTGGCGAGATTATAAAGCCATGTTTCGTGTGTTTTTCCACTTACAATCAATTTCCAGTCGCCACTTCGAATCGCTTTTGCATCGCCCGAACGCCAGAATAAATCTTTGTGTGCTTGTTTGTTTTCGTTTACGGTTTTAACTAAATCTACGCCGTCGTAAACTCTGTCTTTCGGCAAATCAGAACCAATTGCAGCAGCGATGGTAGAAAAAATATCCAAAGTACTCACAGGCGTTTTGTAAACGGTATGCGATTTTATTTTTCCTATCCACGAAAGTGCAAAAGGAACATTAATTCCGCCTTCAAAATGAGAAAATTTACCGCCTTTTAATGGCGCATTAGTTGTGGCAAAGGTGTAATCCGCACCACCGTTGTCACTTGCAAAAAAGATTAAAGTATTTTCTTCAAGACCTTCTTTTTTTACTTTTTCACGGATTCTTCCAATCGCATCGTCAAGCGCGCTAATCATCGCAAAATAGACACGTTTGTTTTCGTCTTTCACATTCGGGAAACGATCATAGTATTTTTTACGAACTTGAAATGGCGTATGCGGCGCATTAAACGGAACATATAATAAAAACGGTTTTGTTTTATTTTTATCAATAAAAGCTTCTGCCTCATCAGCAAATTTTTCTGTTAAATAGGCTTTTTCATCAATAATAGTACTATCACGACGGATTTGTCCGATTCCGACGCGGCCTTTTCCCCAAATCATTTTATCGGTAAAATCTTTATGATGATGATTGATAATATCTGGATTGTTGTCTTCTGGCGCAAAAAGCGAGAACGCCTGATAAAATCCGTAATGATAATCGAAACCACGATCTAGAGGAAAAAATCCTTTGTTGTGTCCCAAATGCCATTTACCAATTATACCAGTGCTGTACCCTTGACGTTTAGCCAAATCTGCAAAAGTGATTTCAGATTTTGGTAAACCTTGCGTTGCGATTGAAGCATCATTTGGATATTCGATTTTATCATTTAATCTCCAATTATTGGTATTCATGATATATTTAAAAGCGTAATATTCTAAATTGTTTTTCGGATAACGATCGCCCGGCTGATATTCGTGCCCAAAACGTTCCTGATATCTTCCTGTAATCAATCCGGCTCTAGAAGGCGAACAAATAGAAGAGGAAACATAACCTTCTGTAAAAGTGACACCTGATGCCGCCAAAGAGTCGATTTGTGGAGTTGGAGTCGATTTTCCGCCGTAGAGCGAAATATCATATTTCCCTAAATCATCAGCCAGTAAAATGATAATATTAGGCTTTTTTAATGAAGTTGCAGAAGTGTCTTTTTGAGCAAGAAAAGCAGCTTTTCCTGCTGCTAATTTTTCATCGGTTTTGACTAATGTTCCGTCGGTATTAATTGGCCAGAATAAAAAGGCTGCGAGAAGAACAAGCACGATTAAAATGGGAACAACAATTTTGGTTATTTTTTTATAGTTTGCCATATTTTGGTAGTAATCTTTTGAATTTTGGTTTTGCGTTTTTTAATTTTTTCATATACGGTTTGTCAGGCTGAGCGAAGTCGAAGCCCAAACAAGTAGCTCCGTAACGAAAATTAATCTTTGTAGAGTTTCTAACGTGGGCTTCGACTTCGCTCAGCCTGACAAAATTGTATCCAACTTTGCTCTCAAATTACATTATCATTTCGAAGCCAAAGCCACATCAACATCTTTTTTCAAATCGCCTAAACCGTCTTTTTTCAAAATAATTTTACCATTTTGATATAAAATCAAGGTAGGGAAAACTTTTATCTTTTTTAAGTCAGCAATAACTTGCGGACTGGTTTCTAAATCAATTTCTACGATTTTTAAATTTTCTCCATATTGTGTTCTGATGGTTTCTAAAACTGGTTTTACTTTTGTACAAGCACCGCAATATTTAGAACCAATATCTACTAAAACAGTTTTATTATCGGCAACAATTTTATTGTATTCAGAAAGCGTTAATTTGCTTTTAGAATTGGTATAAAAAGGTTTTCCGTTTCCGATCCAGTTGGCAATTCCACCTTCTAAACTGTACGCTTCTTTAAAACCGCTTTTTAATAATTCGTCAGCTAACCAAACGCTTCTTCCTGCTCCAATTGAATAGGTAAAAACGGGTTTAGATTTGTCTAATTTGGCTACTTGTTTCGCGTAGTCTTTCGATTCTAAATTGAAATTTACAGCACCATTAATATGGTTTAAAGCGAATTCTTCTGGACCTCTGGCATCGATTATCTGTGGTTTTTTCTCCGCTTGAATTTTATTGTAAAAAACATCCAATGAAACGGTATTTGAACTTTTATTTTGCGAAAAACCTATTACTGTAAAAAGCAAAATAAGTGCTGAAATGCTATTTTTTATGCTATTATTTTTCATGATGGAAAGGTTTTGATAAAAGCTGGCAGTGTATTCAACCTTAATTTGAATACACTGCCTACTTTATATTTTTAATATATTTTTTAAAATTAAGCCTGCTCTAAAACTGGAGTCTGTTCTTCAGTCTGCACTGTGTTTTCTACAGGTTTGGCTTTTAATGGAAAAGCTAATACGCCTTCTGCAAGAGAACTTCCTTCTTTTTTAGATTTGAATATTGGCCACAAAAATTGAGCATACCATTCTTCTTGTTTGTATGATTTTGTTCCGTAAGATTCTGGGAATTTACGAGTGATTAAGCCTGTTCCAAAAATCATATCCCAAATAAAGAACATGTTTCCGAAGTTTCCTTTAAAGTGTCCAACACCGTCTCCGCTTGTGTCTGCGTGATGCGCATGGTGTGTTGCAGGAGTAGAAATTAATCTTTCTAAAACCCAAGCAATTGGATGTAAAACTTTGTATTTGTAGAAAGGTTTGTCCCAAGCAATACTAGAGTGCGCGCCCAAAGTGATGATGCTTTTAATTACTAAAACAAATAAAGCAGGTAATCCTAAACCTAAATAAGTTAAAGTTGCAGTTAAATAGATTTGTGAAAAGAAAACGGTGTAAATAAAGTTTTGTCTAGAAGCCATTGCCATTCCCATGTAAGGAGCAGAGTGGTGTGTTCTGTGAAAACGCCATAAAAACGGAACTTGATGATGTAATCTGTGGTACCAATATTGCGTTAAATCATCAGCAATTGCGATTAAGAAAAATCCTCCCCAAAATGGAACCCATGATAATGAATTTGCCGCATTTGGTAATAAATAAGGTAAAGCCGTTAAGCTGAAAAAAGCAATCACAGGTGGTAAAAGTAATTTTGGTGCTAAGAAACAAACAATATCAATTTTACGTTCTTCACCAGTCCAATCATCATCGTATAATCCTGCCGCAAATTCTACAATTCCTAGTACAATTGTGAATACTATTAATCCCCAAGATCGGATATTAGCAAAAACGGGTTGCGCAAATTCTAACCAAGAAGGTAATGTCAAATGTGATTCGCTTACAGCTCCTCCAGTTAATTTAAAATAAAGGTAAATTGCCAATACTGGCAATGAATAAATGAAGAAACTAATTGTTAAGTCTCTCGTTAATTTTTCTTTTTGAACTATTGCCATGATCTCTTATTTTAAAAATTGATTAATTATTGTTAAACCTCCAGCCAAAATAGCCAGCGGAACTAAAAATAGGATTATCCCAACGACAATCTTTTTTCCTATAATTTCATAATCTACTCGTTTCATCTCTCTGATTTTTAATAGTTAATGTAAAACTAAACAAAATATCTTTTAATTCTATGGATTTAGTAGGATTAAATTGTTTGAATTTTTAACTTTTTTGTTATAAATGATACTTTTATTTTACTTTTTGAATGGTGGGAAGTGTTTCAGCTGTTAAATTTTCTCTAAGTTTTTCTGAAGGCAAATACAAACGAATGATTAAACTCGTTTTTTGAACATTGTTGATCGGAAGCCAGTTTTCTTTTTTCTCTGTTCCCGACAGATTGATTTTATAAGAAGTACTATCTGCTTCGTATTTAACGTCTTCCAAGTTGTAGCTGTATTTGTTGATTGGATTTTTAATTAAAAAACCGTTTTCATCATAAGCGGTAATGCTCCAGTATTTGGCGTCGAGTTTTTTACCGTTAATCACGTAATCTGATTTTGGATCTAAAGCATTTCCTTCGCTGTCTGTACTTGTGCTTAAGTAAATTACTTCTTTTTTCGTCAAAGCGTAAGGACCGTAAACTGCAACCTGAGCAATTGTCAATAAATCGGCTGTGCTGAGGTCTTTGTATTTATCAACGGTCTTCCAGTTGCCAATCGTTCGCTGCGAGTCACTTTTTCCTGAATGGATATTGTAAATACCAACTCCGCTTCCTAAAACTACAGCCAATAGAACTAAGCCTAGTCCGATTGCTATTTTCTTAATTTTTTGATTTAAAGCCATTTTGATTTGATTTTAAAATTAATTCGATAACTTTTCTACCGTAACTCCATGCTGTAATTCTGCCAATGTCTTAACAGGATATGCTTTTGAAACCAAATAACGAAACAGAATCAATCCTTTTGTTGTCGGACTGTAAATGATTTTTTCTTTCGGAATATTTTTCAAAACTTCAGCAGTACTTCCTTCAGGAGCTAAATAATATTCAAATTTTGCTTTTACTTTTTCTTCGTTTTCTACAAAATAATTGGTTGTGTTTTCCTGATAAGCAGAAATTGACCAATAAGTTGAATCGGGAACAATTCCAGAGATTTTCAACACATTTTCTTTCAAATCATAATTGATTGTAGAATACAAGAAATCAGGATTTGGAAGCGGAATCACTCTGCTGTTTTCAGCATTTGGCTGCTCTCCGAATCTTGGTGTGTTCACATAACCCAAACTTTTTTCTGCAAATTTATTTTGAACGTAATACGGAACTGCCCATATCGTTAAGTAGTAAAAAGTCACTGCAATTACTACAAGGACTAAAGCAAAAATGCCTTTCTTGATAAGTGGTTTTGTTGCTGCCATAGTTTACTTTTTTAATATCAGAGCTATTAATTATTTAACAGCTCTGATAATATTATTATTTGTTTTTCTTATGAATGCGCTGTCTCAAAACATCTTGCCAATCTATTAGCGGATAAAGATTATTTTTCTTCGCTTGATTGTCAAATTCGGCCTGAAGCTCTTTCAATTTTTCCGGGTATTTTTTAGCTAAATCGACTCTTTCGTTAAAGTCCGTATTTAGATTGTATAATTCCCAAACGTCATTATCAAAATTACTTGGCTCGTCTTTTTTAGATAAAGCATCATTTTGAGTAATATCAATATAATCAGGATGATGCGGCGCCGAAGCTTTCCAGCCATCTTTATAAAGTGATCTTGAACCAAAAATATAGTAATGCTGAATTTTATGTCTTGAAGGCGCTTTCGCATCAGCGTAAGAATAGGCTAGAGAAGTTCCTTGAATAGAATCCTGAGCTATTCCTCTGATGGTTTCTGGCGCTTTAATTCCGACCGTCTCTAAAGTGGTTGGCAGAATATCAATTACGTGTCCGTATTGGTTACGAATTCCCGGCGTTTTAATTCCTTTTGGATAATAGATAATCAAAGGATTTCTTGTTCCTCCTTCAGAATGTGCATCTTGTTTTAAATTTCTAAACGGAGTATTTGCTGCCAAAGCCCATCCGTGCGGATAATTTTCTTTTGTTGCGGCTGGAGTTCCTAATAAATTAGTCTTAGCTAAATTAGATTTCAAAGACTCTTCTTTAATTTTTGGATCAGAAAGTTTTCTAAAAGATTCATCAATTAAACCAATTGAACTACCTTCTTTACTAGCTCCGTTATCTCCTAAAACAATATAGAAAATAGTATTATCCAACTGATTAATAGATTTCAGATGATCTACAATTCGGCTTACTTCATAATCAGTGTATTCTAGATATCCAGCGTATATTTCCATAAACTGAGCATATAGTTTTTTCTCATCTGGAGATAAAGTACTCCAAGCAGGCACGTAAGAATCACGAATTGTCAGTTTTGCATCGGAAGGAATTAATCCTAATTTTTTCTGATTGGCAATTACTTTATCGCGATAAGCATCCCAACCATCATCAAATTTGCCTTTGTATTTATCGCTCCATTGTTTTTCTACTTGATGTGGAGAATGTGTTGCTCCCGGCGCATAGTATAAAAAGAATGGTTTGTTTGGCGCCGCATGTTTCTGACGATCAATGTATTTGATTGCTTTATCTGTAATTAATTCGCTTAAATGTTTCCCTTTTAAATCGGTTACAAATTCGTTTTTAGACTTGTCTTTTTCGGCACCGTTTAGTTTTGTGCTTCCGTTTAACCAAGTTTGGTCTTCCACCAAATCAGGATTATATTGATCGGTTTGTGAACCTAAGAATCCGTAAAAATGTTCGAAACCTTTTCCAGTTGGCCATCTGTCAAACGGGCCTGCATCTGTAGCATCTTCGTCTGGAGTTACACCGTATTTTCCAACAGCAAAAGTGTTGTAACCGTTGTCACGCAAAATCTCTGCAATTGTTCCCGCCGAAGAAGGAAGTCTTCCATCCCAGCCAGGAAATCCTGCTGACATTGAAGTGTGAGAGAAACCTCCAACATGAACAGCGTGCGAATTACGCCCAGTCAATAAAGCAGAACGTGTTGGCGCACAAATTGCTGTAGTGTGGAAGTTGGTGTAACGCAATCCATTATTGGCTAATTTTTCAAATGTTGGCGTATTGATTAATCCTCCAAAAGCGCTTGTTGCTCCAAAACCAACATCATCCAATAAAATCCAAACTACGTTTGGTGCGCCTTCTGGAGCTTTTGCTGGCTCAATCCAATATTCTTTAGAATCGGCTAAAGTTTTGCCCACAACACCTTTATAATTTGGATCAGGTTTTAACTGTCCAAAAACAAATTGTGCAAAAAGTAAAGCTGTAAACAAAAGACCTTTTTGCGGAGTTTTGAGATTTGGTATTTTATTTTTTATTTTTTTCATCTTTATAAGTTTATCCTGCAAGGTTTCCAAAACCTTGTAGGTATGATTTTCAAACCCTAGAAATCGTTAAAGATTTTTCTGGTTGGATATTTGAAACCTACAAGGTTTTGAAAACCTTGCAGGTTGTGTAATCATTATTTTGTAGTTTCTGTATCCGCAGGTTTAGTTACTTGCTTTACTAAATCTTGAAGTGTCTTACCTTTTTCAGCACCTGAATTATGAATCCTTCTGTTGTAAACATCCTGCCAGTCAATCAACGGATAAACATTGTTTTCTTTTGCCTGTTCATCAAATAATTTTTGAAGTTCAGCTAATTTTTCAGGATATTTTTTAGCCAAGTTGTTGCGCTCGTTAAAATCTTCGTTTAAGTTGTATAATTCCCAAACATCAGTATCGAAATTACTTGCAGCTGGTTTTTCACTTTTTCCTAAAGATTGTTTTACCGCAAATGAATCTGGTAAATGTGCAGCCGAAGCTTTCCATCCGTCTTTATAAATTGCTCTGTTTCCAAAAATGTAGTAATACTGTACTTTATGTAGCGATTCTGCTTTTGGATTATCTAAAGAAGCCTTAAAAGTTGAACCTTGAATAATATCTTGTTTGATATTTTTGATATATTCTGGCGCTTTAATTCCAGCAATATCTAAAGTTGTAGGAAGTAAATCTGTTACATGGCTGTATTGATTTCTAATTCCGCCTTTGTCTTTAATTCCGTTTGGATAAAAAACAATCAAAGGATTTCTTGTTCCTCCTTCAGAATGTGCATCTTGTTTCCAGTTTTTGAAAGGAGCATTTGTAGCTTGCGCCCATCCTAAAGGATAATTCGTATTTAAACCTTTTGCAGTTCCAATTTCTCCAATATTGTTTAAGTTGCTTTGAAGATTTTCTTCATCCGATTTTCCTTGAGAAAACAAACTTTGATTAATCGTTCCTTGCAAAGTACCTTCTTTACTCGCTCCGTTATCTCCAATAGCAACAAAAATTAAAGTATTATCAAGTTGTCCGCTTTGTTTTAAATAATCTACAACTCTTCCAATTTCATAATCGGTATAAGTTAAGAATCCAGCGTAAACTTCCATGAATCTTGCATATACTTTTTTCTGATCTGGTGTTAATTTTTTCCATTCTGTAATAAGTGCATTGCGTTCTGGTAAAACTGCATTTGCAGGAATCGTTCCTAATTTTTTCTGATTTGCTAATACTTTTTCACGATAAACATCCCAGCCTTCATCAAATTTTCCTTTGTATGGTTCAACCCATTTTTCGGCTACCTGATGAGGTGCGTGAACTGCTCCAGGCGCGTAATACAAGAAAAATGGTTTTCCCGGTGCCGCTTTTTGCTGTTTTTGAATGTAGCTGATTGCTTTATCAGTAATTAATTCATTTAAATGACGTCCGTCAGGTTTAATGTGAACTTGATCTTCCACCAAATCAGGATTGTATTGATCGGTTTGAGAACCTAAGAATCCGTAGAAATGATCGAAACCTTTTCCAGTTGGCCATCTGTCAAACGGACCTGCATCTGTTGCATCTTCATCTGGAGTTACGCCGTATTTTCCAACAGCAAAAGTATTGTACCCGTTTTCACGTAAAATCTCTGCGATGGTTCCTTTATCAGAAGGAATTCTTCCGTCCCAACCTGGAAAACCAGCTGATAAAACCGTATGAGAAAATCCGCTAACGTGAACTCTTCCTGAATTTCTTCCTGTCAATAATGCAGCGCGCGTTGGAGCACAAATTGCTGTGGTGTGGAAGTTGGTATAACGAAGTCCGTTGTTGGCAAGATTATCAAAAGTTGGCGTGTTGATTAAACCTCCAAAAGCAGATGCCGCTCCAAATCCGACGTCATCCAATAAAATCCAAACCACGTTTGGACCACCTTTCGGCGCTTTTACAGGATCTGGCCAATATTCTTTAGAATCGGCTAAAGTTTTACCAATAGTTCCTTTAAACTCTTGCTGTTCTTGCGCAAAGCCAAATTGTGCAACCAGCAATGCCGTAATCAAAAGCCCTTTTCCAGAGCTTTTGATTGTAGTGGTATTTTTAAAATTTTTCATCTTTTAATAGTTTTTTGGTTATAAGGGTTTCTGGTTACCAAACTTTTTTTAACACATAGATTCATAGTTTTTAGAATCGATAAAAGGCGTTTCACTTTTTTAAAGGCACATAGTAATCTATGTGTGAAAAATATGTTTTTCTTTAAACTTCTTTTATTCAAAAATTAATTCTATGTTTCTATGTGTTTAAAAATTAATAGTTAATATCCAGGGTTTTGTGGTAAACCGTCAGGGTTGATATTTCTTTCACTTTGTGGAATCGGATAAAGATTATTTCTTTCCGAAACAGAGTTTTTAGCCGTTACTTTTTTCACTTCTGTAACCAAAGTTCCCCATCTCACCAAGTCAAACCATCTTTGTCCTTCTTGAACAAATTCTTTTTTGCGTTCTTCCTGAATTGCCGCTCTAAAAGTGGTTTGATTTAATCCGATTAAATCAACTGTTACATCTGGAGTTGTAATGGCTTTTCCAAATGCTCTTCTTCTAACTTGATTGATCAATTCATAAGATTCTGCAGTTGGTCCGCTTTGTTCATTTATCGCTTCCGCTAATGACAAAAGAATGTCTGCGTAACGAATAATAGGAAAGTTAATGGCTACGTTTCCAGGTGTTGCCAAGTTGGTTAAATCCAAATATTTTTTGAAAATTGGTTTTGGAAAAGTATAAAGTGTTCCAGTAGCCGGATTAAGTAATTGTTTGGCATAACTTACATCTCTTCTTTTATCTCCAGGTGCATAAATGTCGTAGAATAGCGCCACATCAGAAACGATATCTGCTGGTTCAGTTGCAGTAAATCCTGTGAAAGAAGTGGCTTGAAAAGTACTTCCGCTAGAACCGTTTCCTGCCTGATTTGGCTCAAACTGTACAGAGAAAATATGTTCTTTTCCGTTCTTTTTAGTTTTAGTAAAAATGTCTTGAAAATCTTCAAACAAAGCATATCCGTAACCACCATTAATTACTTCTCTAGCTTTTAAAATTGTATTTGGCCAATCTTTTCTTGTGATGTATACTTTTGCTAAAATTGCTTTTGCAGCTCCAGAAGTTGCACGTCCCGCGTCTGCAGCACTGTAAGTTGCAGGTAAACTTTCAGCATCTGTTAAATCTTTAATGATTTGAGTATAAACTTCTTCAGCAGTGGCACGATTCGTTTTTAAATTACCTAATTGAATAGAAGTTGCTTCATGCAAAACAATCGGAACTCCGCCCCAAAGACGAACTGCTTGAAAATACAATAATCCTCTGATGAATTTAGCCTCGTTAATTAATCTTGTTTTTACAATTTCATTTCCAGTTACTTTCGGAATATTATCAATAGCAACATTGGCTCTGTTGATTCCTGCATAAATTTGTCTCCAAGCTACTTGGACACGGTCGGTAGTGGCATCGTGAGTTAGCGCGCTCATCGCTCTTACCTGCGGATTGGTTGCAGAAACTCCAGCAGCTGCATAATCTGAACCCATATCAGTTAAGAAATAAAGGTTTCTTCCAAATAAACTTTGTTCTCCTGGATCAAGGCTTAAAGAAGCATAAACAGCAGTTACACTTGCTACAGCATCATCTTGAGTATTAAAATAATTGGCTTCGGTAACAAAAGAGTTTGGTGTTACCTCAAGCTCCGTGCACGATACCAGTAAACCGGCACTTAAAAGGAATGTTATAATGATCTTTTTCATTTTGATATATTTTTTTTCTTAGAAAGTTACGTTCAAGCCCGAGATGAATGTTTTTGAGTTTGGATAAGATCCAAAATCAATTCCCGGATATAAGTTGTTTTGTTCGTATGAACTTACTTCTGGGTCATATCCAGTGTATTTTGTCCATGTAATTAAATTTTCTGCAGAAACATAGAATTTCACACTTTTTGTTCCTAATTTTTTAGAAACACTTTTTGGTAACGTGTAACCTAATGTGATTAATTTTAATCTTAAGAAAGAAGCATCTTCTACATATCTTTCAGAAACAATTCCTAAAGGAGAACTTGTTGCTCTCGGAATTTCATTACTTGGGTTTGTTGGTGTCCAACGATCATTTAACGTAGCCGCTGCATTTGTTCCAAGAGTAGAAATTTCTAATTGCTGATTTAGAGCGTTGAAGATTTTTCCGCCATAAGATCCTTGGAAAGAGAAATTCAAATCAAAATCATTGTATGAAATCGTGTTGCTGAAACTTCCAACAAATTTTGGCTGAGAAGTCCCTAAATTTCCTTTATCCAAAGCGTTGATCACCCCATCGCCATTTGCATCTACATATTTTCTATCTCCAATTTTTGTATTGGCTAAACTGTTGATTTTTGGCTGCGTGTTTACTTCTTCCTGAGTTTGGAAAATTCCGTTTGTTCTGTATCCCCAGAAAGTTCCTAAAGGCAGACCTACTTTTACAATTACGGGTTGTTGCTGCAATAATGATCCATTTGGTACTACAGGGAAAAATTCGTTAACGCCATTTCCAATCTCGGTAACTTTATTTCTGTTTAGAGAAAAGACTAGATTTGAATTCCATGCAAAATTTTCTGTTTTCAAGTTTTCTGTTGTCAAACCAACTTCAAAACCTTTGTTTTCAACTCCACCAATGTTTTGAAGAACAGTTGCATAACCTGAACTCAACGGAACAGGAACACTAATCAATAAATCTTTTGTCTTTTTATAATACACATCAAAAACAAAATTGATTTTTCTGTCAAGTAAAGACAAGTCTAAACCGACATTGTATTGATCTGTTTTTTCCCATTTCAAATCAGGATTTGCCAATCGGGTAGGAGCGATACCAGTATACAATGTTCCTCCAAAAGAATAGTTTACAGAGCCCATTTGAGCCAAAGCAAGATAATTTCCAATTTCTTGGTTTCCTGTGGTTCCGGCTGTAATTCTAAGTTTAGCTTCGGTTACACCTTTAATGTTGTTGGCAAATTCCTCATCGGTAATGTTCCAAGAAAAACCTGCAGAAGGAAAGTAGCCCCAAAGAGATTCAGAACCAAATCGAGAAGAACCATCGGCACGGCCTGATAACGTTAAATTGTATTTTCCTTTATAAGAATAATTAACTCTTGCTAGCCACGATTTCAATACACTTTCATAAGCGTCACTATAAGGTTTTACAGCTACACCATCTTGAATCGCATTATAAGTATTAGCATCATTAACAAAAGTATTTGCTCCTGCATTTACTACTTCTCCTTTTGTATATTGAAGTGTGTAACCGCCTAAAGCAGAAAATTTATGATTTTCTCCGAAGTTGGTATTATAATTTAATGTGTTTTCATTTAAAACAGAACTTACAATTCTGTCTCCAATAGATGCTAAACCTTTTGTTCCAGCTCCATTTGAAGTATTTGCTGGTGCATAATAATTTTGTTTTGTATTGATAACATCACCACTAACAGCAACTTTCGCAGTCAATTTTTTAGTGACTTTGTATTCACCAAATAAACTGGTTAAAATTCTATTGATTTTAGTTTCGTTGATTGTATTTTCCAAATCATTAATCGGATTCGGAACATAACCATTTACAGAAGTAGCATAAGGATTATTGGTTACGTTGTAACTTCCGTCAGCATTTTTTATCGGAACTACAGGAGCAGTCAATAATACACCAACTAAAGGATTTGGATTTCTTCCTCCACTGCTACTCGCACCAACACCATTTGAAATAGAATTAGTATAGTTGGCATTTACACCAAATTTAAAATTTTGAGAATAATTTCTTTCGTAATTCGCACGAAGTGAAATACGTTTGAAATCGGTTGCTATTACAACTCCGTCCTGATCAAAATATCCTGCAGAAATAGAGTATCTAGATCTTTCATCACCACCAGAAAAAGATAAATTATGACTTTGAATAGGCGCTGCGGTTCTAAAAGCTTCAGACTGCCAATCGTAACTTCCAGAAGTTTTAAAAGCCTCAATTTGTGCAGCAGTAAATGAAGGTGCCTGACCGATACTTGCTTGAACATCATTTCTTAAACTTGCCCATTCGCTGGCATTCATTAATTTCAATTTTTTTGAAACATTTTGAAATCCGAAATAACCTTGGTATGAGATATTATCTTGTCCCTTTGTTCCTTTTTTAGTCGTAATAATCACAACTCCATTAGCACCACGAGAACCATAGATTGCTGTTGCAGATGCATCTTTCAGAACTTCGATCGATTCGATATCTGCGGGATTTATAGTCGATAATACGTTTACGCTTGCACCTGCATAAGTCACACCAGCAGAACTGTTAGCATTATCATTATAAATTAAGATTCCGTCCACAACATAAAGTGGTTCGTTACCCGCTGTAATTGAGTTTCCTCCACGAATACGTACACTGGAAGAGGCACCTGGACGCCCCGAACTTTGTGTAACTACAACCCCAGCAACAGCACCTCTTAAAAGGTTATCTGCAGATGAAGTTACCTGAGATAAATTGGCTTTTGGTACAGAAGCTACAGAACCTGTAATATCCTTTCTTTTTTGAGTTCCGTATCCTACAACTACCAGTTCATCAAGTTCTTGGCGTTCTTCTTTTAAGTTGATGATTACCGGATTCTTTTCTACAATAACTTCTGCTTTTTTGTATCCAATGTAGCTTACAATTAGTGTGTAAGGAAATTTCTGTCCGGTTTGAAAATAGAATTTTCCTTCGGCATCTGTAATAACACCGTGAGTTGTTCCTTTGATAGTAACAGAAGCACCTATAATGGGCTGATTTGTAATGTCATCCACTACAGTTCCGTCTAGTTTTGACTGAATAAGCGGGGTAGTATTTTGGGCTTGTATGCCTGCCGTTATGAAGAGTAGAAACAGCAGTATGTGTATGTTTAACTTTTTTTTCATTTCTTTGTGTTGGTTTTAAGTAATTAACAAGACGCCCTGAGCACTGTTTATACAGCACTCTAAAAAGTGTTCTTGATTTAGTGATAAATGTTCTTTAAGCCTCGCCATTTCTGTTGCCGCAGAAATGGCTTTTTTTATTTACAGCAACAGGTTTGCATTGTTTTCATTTTAGTTTTTTTTAATTGTTAGTTATTTTAATTTTTGAAATATAGGCATGGTTTCAAGAATCAATCAGATGCAGTAAATGCAATTGAAAGATTTTTGTGTAAACTCAATAAATATTTTCGGTGATGAATTTTTAAGAAATCTGCTTTTGGAAAATGGTATAAAAAGCACATAATTTAAAAGTAGGTTTTAACAACAGAAACACATATAACAGAAAGTGTTATAAGTGTATACTTTAGGAAGAATGTAATGCGATATGCTTTCTGTCGTTTTCACAATAATAATTTTTATGTTTGAAACATTATTTAAACTCTACTAATCCTATAGACAAAGTTAATTTTTATATAATAAAAACCAAAAGTTTGTAAAGTTTTTTTTGAAAAATATTCATTTCTAGCGCTTTCTGTAAAACTAATTTTTATTTAACCCCTTATTTTTAAAGGCTTAGGAGCGAATTTGTAATTCAGGTAAATGTTAAGAAAAATAATAATTGAGTATTTAAAATGTAGTATTTTACACTTGTTTTTTTTGCTTTTAAATTCATGTAAAATTTAAAAGCAAGTACAAAAACGTCAAGATAAAAGAAAAAGATGCTTTAGTTTTGTTTTCTAATTAGAAAACAATCGAACTTTTAGTGTATAAATTGCAAAATTAAACTCAAGAAAATTTAAACTTTAAATAATTACACATAATTATTTAAAATTCTTACAATAGAACGTTTATAAATATTGGTGTTCATTTAAAAAAACTGTTTGTTATTTATTGTAATTGGTTAATATATTGTACTTTAGAATGTTTTATATTAAAGACTAAATTATCTTTAATATGATATATGTCATATTTTGTAAGTATTTAAGATTTTAATTTTGTTGCATTATTGAAGTGCAGCTTATTTCAATAATATTTAAAATTTTGATATGAATAACCTTTCTCAATCACACCGTATTTTATTTTTAAATACACTAGCCTTTACAGTATGTTTTGCTTGCTGGACATTAAATGGTGTTTTAGTAACTTTTTTGGCAGATAAAGGAATTTTTAATTTTACTGTTATTGAAACAGGATGGCTTTTAGGAATTCCAATTCTTTCAGGTTCTATTTTTAGACTTCCAATCGGAATTTTAACGGATAAATACGGTGGAAAAATTGTTTTTTCAACTTTACTTTTATTGTGTTCTATTCCGCTCTTTTTATTGCCTTTTGCTAATTCTTTCTGGAGTTTTGCCGTTTTAAGTTTTTTCTTCGGATTAGTAGGGACCAGTTTTGCCGTTGGAATTGGCTACACATCTGTTTGGTATCCAAAAGAGTGGCAGGGAAGAGCGTTAGGTATTTTCGGAATGGGAAATGCTGGTGCGGCAATTACGACTTTCATTGCACCGACTTTATTAAACAATTTATCAGAGAAAGATCCAGTAAATGGTTGGAAAATGCTGCCCATTATTTATGCGGCTGTTCTCGTAATTATTGGAATACTTTTTATTGTTTTTGCTAAAAACAAAACCAATCACGGCGTTTCAAAAAACATAACAGAATTATTATCCCCGCTCAAAAAAACTAGAGTTTGGCGTTTTGGAACGTATTACTTTTTAGTTTTTGGCTTTTTCGTTGCTTATTCGCAATGGCTTCTTCCCAATTTTATGAATGTTTACGGTACAACTTTAGTAATGGGCGGAATGTTTGCTACAATGTTCAGTCTGCCTTCTGGAGTAATCAGGGCTTTTGGTGGATATCTTTCAGATAAATTCGGAGCCAGAAAAGTAATGTATTGGGTTTTAGGTTCTTCAATTGTAATTAGTTTTTTATTGATGTTTCCTAAAATGGAAATTTTTACTGCGGGGCCAGGTGTAATGGCAATGAATAATGGTGTTGTAACAGAAATTGCTGCAGATAAAATAGTCGTAAACGGAAAAGCACATCTAATAGAAGCCAAGAAAGATGCTGAAATAAACAGGCAATCTGTTTTTCCAGTAAAAACTTCTTGGCAGGAAATTGTTGTAAAACAAAATCAAGAAGTCAAAAAGAAAGAATTATTGGCGCAGGGAGTAACACAAATAAACTTTAGTGCCAATCTATGGGTTTATTTGGTATTGGTAATCCTTATTGGAATTTCTTGGGGAATCGGAAAAGCTGCAGTTTATAAACACATTCCGGAATATTTTCCAAATGAAGTCGGAGTTGTAGGTGGAATGGTTGGTTTAATAGGAGGTCTAGGAGGATTTTTAGGTCCAATAATCTTCGGATATCTTCTCAATTACACAGGATTATGGACAAGTTCTTGGATATTTATTTTCCTAGTCTCTGTTCTTTGCCTTCTATGGATGCATCGAACAATCATAAATGTGACGAGAACTAAATTACCAAATTTTACAAGAGATATAGAAAGCAATCATTAAAAAAATAAACATATGAAAACTTGGTTAGACAAATGGGATCCAGAAGATGAAGCTTTTTGGAATGCTGGCGGAAGTAAAATTGCATGGAGGACATTAATAATAACAACAATAACTTTAATCTTATCATTTGCTTCTTGGTTTATGATGAGCGTGATAGCCGTTAAACTACCTGGATTAGGATTTAATTTTTCTAAAGATCAGCTCTTTTGGTTAACAGCTATTCCAGGACTTGCCGCTGGATTTTTAAGAATTATTCATACTTTTTTATTACCCATTTTCGGAACACGTCATATCGTATCTTTTGCAACAGCGATAAAATTAATTCCAGTTATCGGGATTGGTTTTGCCATTATGAATGTCAATACGCCCTTTTGGGTTTTTGCCGTTTTAGCCTTTACAACAGGTTTTGGAGGAGGAGATTTCTCATCCTATATGCCAAGTACGAGTTTATTTTTTCCTCAGAGATTAAAAGGAACTGCGTTAGGGCTACAAGCCGGAATTGGAAATTTTGGTGTTTCGATCGCGCAATTTGTTACACCGCTGATTATCAGTTTGGGAATTTACGGTGCAGCATCTAATTTTACAAGTGTTGATCCTAAAGAAACTTTAGCTCTTTTAGAAACATCAAGTTTAGAAAAACAAAAGGAAGTTTTTGCGACATTTGATACAGAAGTTCAAACTAAAATACTTTCTAATGCAAAGCAAAATGTAATTGATTCGGTAAGTACCGCAGTAAATTCGACAGATAATGTTATTATTTTTAATGCCTTACCAATAAAAGCTAAAGCAAAAGCCATTGCAAACGCAAATCCGAAACTAGCTGAAAAAATCTTAGACAACATCGAACCTGATAATACAGCGGTTAAAAAATCAGAAATATACTTGCAGTCTGCCGCATTTTGGTACGTTCCATTTTTAATAATCATGGCAATTTTAAGTTGGTTTTATTTAAGAAGTATTCCAATGATGGCTTCTGTAAAAGAACAGATGGATATTTTCTCAAACAAACATACTTGGTATTGCATAATAACTTATGTAATGACTTTTGGAACTTTTGCAGGATTATCTGCTGCTTTTCCGTTAATGATTAAATTTCTTTACGGAGATTTTCCAAATGCACCAGATCCTTTAGTATATGCGTTTTATGGACCATTATTAGGTTCTGCCAGCCGAATTGCTTTTGGATTTGTGGCTGATAAAGTTGGAGGAGCAATTTTAACAACGATTACAGGTTTGGGAATTTTGGCAGGAGCAATCATATTGGTAACACAAGGTTTAGTTGCACCAACCAGCATGGAACAATTTCCACTTTTTGTTACCGTAATTTTAGCCATGTTCTTTTTTACAGGAATTGGAAATGCAGGTACTTTTAGACAATATCCAATCATATTTAAAGAAAATCCACGTCAGGCAGCAGGAGTTATTGGATGGACAGCTGCAATCGCTGCTTTTGGACCTTTTATTTTTTCTAAATTAATTGGAAATAACATATCTGCTAATGGTACTGTAAATCAATTCTTTATTGGTGTTGCTATTTTCACTATATTAGCTACAGGTATCAATTGGTGGTTCTACAATCGTAAGAATTGTGAAAAACCAAGTTAAATAAGTAATCATTTAATTTATTAAAGATGAAAAATAAAACGTTTAATACCAAAGCTTTACTTGTTGCAACTTTGGTTTCTGTATTGACCATTGTACTCGTTTTTTATGGTTCCAGAAAACTGCAAAATTTTGATGCAGCATTAGTTACTTATTTATTCGGAACTGTATTTGCTTTCTTCGGAATCGTATATCGTTATACCGTTTGGTTGCAAAGACCTCCAACTTGGATGTATTTTAAAAGAAGTCTTAAATTCCTTTTTACCGGAAAAGTACTTTCTCATTTATGGTTTTTAGGAAAAGAAACCGCTCAGAATATCGTCGTTCAAAAATTTATTTACCCAAGAAGCAAATGGCGCTGGTTTGCCCATTTTTGTATTGCTTTAGGATGTTTGTCGGCATTTGCCATAACAATTCCGCTTACATTTGGATGGATTCACTTTACGCTCGCACCAAATTCAATTTCTATTTACGAAGCACATTTCTTCGGATTTAAAATGATGGATTTTAAAATAAATTCTTTTTTGGCTTTCCTGATTTTTCATGCCTTAAACTGGTCTTCGTGGTTAGTTATAATAGGATCTGTTTATTATTTAAGAAGAAGATTAACCAATCCCGGATTAATCGCAACACAGACTTTTGAAGGTGATTTATTACCCTTAATTTTATTAATAGCCATTTCTGTAACAGGTTTATGCTTAACATATTCGTATCAATTTATGAAAGGTTTTGCATATGATTTCTTAGCAGTAATACATGCCGTAACTGTAATCATGTTCTTGATTTGGATTCCGTTTGGCAAATTCTTTCATATCATTCAGCGCCCCGCGCAAATTGGAGCGCATATTTATAAACAAGAAGGAATTAAACAAGGAATGGCAGTTTGTCCGCATACTGGAGAAGAATTTGCAACCCAGCTTCATATCAATGATTTAAAAATTGTAACCAAAGAATTAGGTTTTGATTTTACTCATGAAGACGGAACTTCTCACCTTGATTTAAGCCCAGAAGGAAAAAGATCGCGCTTAGCAAAAGCACACTTAAAAGCTAGACTAGAAGGTGGAAATTTATTTGGATAATTATAAAAAAGTATTCAGTCGCAGTTTTTAGTTTGCAGCTACTAATCTGTAAACCAAGACTGAAAACTGAGACCGAAAACTGAAAACTAAAAAAAGTTTTTAGTCTCAGTTATCAGTTTACTGTTTAAACTGAGACTGGGATTGAGACTTAAAACTAAAAAATATGGCAAAACTACCCGTATCAACTGAAAAAATTATTGAAGCATTTGGACCACATCTAAACTACGCTCCCGTAGATGGTTATGACGGAAGAGACGAACCAGATGACGTTGTAAAAACACATTGCTGTTTTTGCGGAATGCAGTGCGGAATTCAGTTATTAGTGAAAGAAAATAAAGTAGTGGGCTTTGAACCGTGGATGGAATTTCCTTTCAATGAAGGACGTTTGTGTCCAAAAGGAGTTCAAAGATATCTTCAAAATAATCATCCCGACCGACTTTTACACCCAATACAAAGAGTAGAAGGAAAAGGTTTTGAAAAAGTTTCTTGGGATGATGCGATGGATAAAACCGTTTCTGAAATTCAAAGAATTCAGGAAAAATACGGGAAACATGCTTTTTCGATGTTATCTGGAGTTTCATTAACCAACGAAAAAAGTTATTTAGTTGGAAAATTTGCCCGTGTAGCTTTAAAAACGAGAAATCTAGATTACAACGGAAGACTTTGTATGGTAAGCGCTGGAGCGGGAAATAAAAAAGCATTTGGTTTAGACCGAGCTTCAAACAATTATTCAGACTTAGAATATGCCGAAGTGATCATCGTTACTGGAGCCAATATTAGCGAAACTTTCCCAACCCTAACACATTGGATTTGGAAAGCTAGAGATCGTGGTGCAAAATTAATTGTAATCGATCCAAGAATGATTCCGCTGGCAAGAACTGCCGATATTCATTTGGATGTAAAACCCGGAACAGATTCTGCTTTATACGGCGCAATGCTGAAATATTTGGTAGATCACGATATGTTGGATCATGATTTTATTGATAACTACACATCAGGATTTCAGGAAACGATTGATGCCGTTAAAGATTATACTTTAGAATGGGCAGAAGAAGTAACCGGAATTGATAAAGAAAAAATAAAAGCTGCTGCAGAATTATGGGGAAAAGCAAAAACTAGCTTCTTATTGCACGCAAGAGGAATCGAACATCACTCAAAAGGTGTTGATAATGTTTTAGGTTGTATTAATCTCGTTTTGGCAACAGGAAGAATAGGGAGACCTTATTGTGGTTACGGAACTATCACCGGACAAGGAAATGGTCAGGGTGGAAGAGAACACGGTCATAAATGCGATCAATTGCCAGGAAACAGAGATATTGAAAACCCAGAACACAGAAAATATATATCTGAAGTTTGGGGAATCAACGAAAAAGATTTACCCGGAAAAGGACTTACTGCTTATGAAATTATAGAAGCCATTCACAGAGACGAAATAAAAGGATTAATATCGATTTGTTTCAATCCGTTAGTTTCACTTCCAAACAATAATTATGTGCGTTCTGCTCTTGAAAAATTAGAGTTTTACGTATGCATTGATTTCTTCTTAAATGAAACTGCTAGACATGCGGATATTGTTTTAGCAGGATCTTTACAAGAAGAAGAAGAAGGAACAACAACTTCTGCAGAAGGAAGAGTGATTAGAATCAGACAAGCGGTTACTCCTCCGGGAGAAGCCAGAACCGATACTTCTATATTATTAGAAATTGCCAAAAGACTGGGTGAAGAAGATAAATTTACTTATGATAATAGTGAACAAATTTTCAACGAATTGCGTGTCGCTTCAAAAGGCGGAACAGCAGATTATTTCGGAATCACATATAAAAAAGTAGAAGACAAAATGGGCGTTTTCTGGCCTTGTCCAACTGAGGATCATCCCGGAACACCAAGACTTTGGGAAGATAAAAAGTTTAAAACGCCAGACGGAAAAGCGCATTTTAATCCCGCGCCTTATAAACTTCCGGGCGAAGTTACAGATGAAGAATATCCAATAACATTGACAACAGGCCGAGTTGTTTCGCAATATTTAAGCGGAACACAGACCCGTCGAATTGGAAAACTTGTAGATCAGTTTCCGGAACCAATGTTAGAAATTCATCCGGAATTGGCGGCACAATACGGAATCAAACAAAGAGAATTAGTAAGAGTGGCAACCCGTAGAGGAGAAGGAATTTTCCCTGCAAATATTGTAGAAACGATTAGAAAAGATACCGTTTTCATTCCGTATCACTGGCCAGGACATAAATCTGCCAATCAATTAACGCCGGGAACTTTAGATCCGATTTCTAAAATTCCGGAGTTTAAAGTCTGCGCCTGTTTATTAGATCCGCAAGGAAAAATAGCACCGCCAGCCAAAGAATCTGAAGCGTATGCAAGTGTTTAATCTATAAAAAGTGAAGTTATGAATTTGACCAATTTTAATACAAACGAAGAATTTTTTGTAGATATGCAACGCTGTATTGGTTGCAAAGCCTGCGAAATGGCCTGCGCCGAATGTGAAACCAATGGCCAGCAAACTTTAATAAGCGTAAATTATGTAGATCGTGCGTCGACAATTCAAACCACTGTACAGGTTTGTATGCATTGCGAAGATCCTGTTTGTGCAAATGTTTGTCCAGCCGATGCGATTTCGCAAGACGAATTTGGTGTTGTACACACAGCAAGTACAGAAAGATGTATAGGATGTTCAAACTGTGTTATGGCTTGTCCTTTTGGTGTGCCTAAAAAAGTTGAAGAATACGATTTGATGATGAAATGCACGATGTGTTACGACAGAACAAGCGTAGGTAAAAAACCAATGTGTGCTACAGTTTGTCCAAGCGGAGCGTTGTTTTATGGAACAAGAGAACAAATCGAAGAAATGAGACCAAATAGTACGCCAGTCAATAATTTTATTTTTGGACAGGAAAAAGTCAAAACAAAAGTGAATATTATGATGCCAAAAGGCAGTACAGAATTAAGAATTTATTAAACTAGAATCATGTCAAAAGAAGATAATTTAAATCAAAACTGGAAAAAAGATTTCCCCATAAAAAAACAGGAATCAACTCAGGTCAGCCGACGCGATTTTGCTAAATTCCTGACTTTTGTTTCCGGCGGATTAATGGTAGGAAGCGGATTCGTAACCGCAAAAGCTTTTTTATTGCCAAAAGAAGAAGTACAAGGAGAGCATTTTATCTGCAATAAAGAAGATGTTCCTGTTGGAGGAACAAGAGGTTTTGTTTTAGAAGGAAGTACAATTCCATATATATTAATTCACTTAGAAAGCGGTGAGTTTAGAGCTTACGAACAAAAATGCACACACCTTTCTTGTTCAGTATATTACAAACCAGGCACTGGAATTATACATTGTCCGTGTCACGAAGGCTCATTTGACGCTTCAACTGGAGATGTTATTGCAGGACCGCCACCACGAGCTTTGCCGCAATTAGAAGTGGTTTTTAAAGAAAATGCTGTTTTTGTAAAAGCAATGATTGAGAAAAAAGACAGCTAAACTGTATAATTTAAATTTATAGATATGAGTACTTTTAGACGAAGCCAGAATCGCGCTAACCCTAATAAGCTGAACAATATACTTTCTACACTTATTTTTATTTTGATTTTAAATGTAAGTATTCAAATTTGGCTTTTATATGCTTCTTTGAATAATGCATTAGAAAATAATAAAGAAATATTAATTCCTGCCTTTGCAGCTTCTGCAATACTATTTTTTATTGGTTTTGCATGGCTGTATTATCTTCCAAAAGGTAATTTTAAAGGAAAGTAAATCAAACACTTCAACTTTAAAAGCTATTTGATTTTTTCGCTCGGTATGTAAAAGAATTAAGCTAAATTTATATTTTTAAAAAATTTAGATACTTAATTGATTTAACTAAGTAAAAATACTTATATTTGTAATAAGTATTTTTTGCTTGTAAAAATAACACGAATGATTAAAGTAGAAGATGCTATAGCGATTATTGAGGCGAATAGCAATAAAATGCCAACAAAGTTCATTGAGGTTAGCAAAGCGTTAGGATATGTTTTGGCAGAAAAAGTAATTTCGCCAATCGACATGCCACCTTTTCGCCAGTCGGCTATGGATGGTTATGCCTTTACGCACAGCATCAGACATCAATATGATATTGTTGGAATTTCACAGGCTGGAGATCATTCTAATATAAAATTGAAGCCAAACGAAGCAATTCGAATATTTACAGGCGCTTTTGTTCCAGATAATGCAGATACAGTAGTAATGCAGGAACATGTAATGGGAAATAAAGATTCAATTTTGATTGCCACAATGCCTGAGAAAAGTGCAAATGTTCGCCCAAAAGGAGAACAAATTGGAAAAGATGAAGTAGTTTTTGAAGCCAATACTTTAATCACACCTGCGGCAATTGGATTTCTGGCTTGTTTAGGAATCACAGAAGTTGAGGTTTACAAAAAGCCGAAAGTGGCCATTTTAGTTACAGGAAACGAGTTAGTTGAACCAGGAAAAAAGCTTAAAAAAGGAAAGATATTCGAAAGTAATTCAGTTATGCTTGAAGCAGCACTCGAAACTATAGGAATCAAAAAAACAAAAGTTTATAGAGTAAAAGATAATTTAAAAGCGACAAAAAATGCGCTTAAAAGTATTCTGAAAAAATATGATGTTGTTTTAATTTCCGGCGGAATTTCAGTAGGAGATTATGATTTTGTAAAAGAAGCTTTGTTGCAAAACGGCGTTCAGGAATTGTTTTATAAAATCAATCAGAAACCTGGAAAACCAATGTTTTTTGGTTCAAAAAATGAAACGCTGGTTTTTGCATTGCCAGGAAACCCAGCTTCATCGCTGACTAACTTTTATATTTATGTTTCGCCCGCAATTAAAAACAGATTGGGGTTTTCAGAAATTCATAAAACAAAAGTAGTTCGTAAATTAAATTCGGATATTAAGAATGCTACAGGAAAAACATTATTCTTAAAAGCAAAATACGACGAAACAAATGTTACAGTTCTCGACGGACAAAGTTCTGCAATGCTTAACACATTTGCTGTAGCAAACAGTTTACTTATTGTTCCGGAAGATATTCAGGAATATAAAAAAGGTCAATTAGTAACATTACTGCCGATTGATTAGAATTATAGAGTAAAGATTTTAAGATAGTTTGCAAAAGGCGCTATATAAATAAAAACACATAGCATAACAACTTGAAACAAAATAAAACCTGAAACAAAAAAGTTATGGAAACACTAACAGTATTTATTCTTTGTGGAGGAAAAAGCTCCAGAATGCAATCAGAAAAAGGATTGGTTTTGTTTCAGGAAAAGCCATTTATAGAACATATTATTCAGGCAATTTTGCCTATTACAGATAAAATAAAATTAATTACGGGTTCAAAAGAATATGATTATCTGCAGTATGAAAAAATTCCAGATTTAGTTTTAGACAAAGGTCCGTTGGGCGGAATTTACACGGCTTTATCACATTCTGAAACCGAATTCAATCTGATATTAAGTTGTGATATTCCGTTAATTTCAACAGAGTTATTGCAAGAATTAATTTCCAAACATACCCAAGAAGCCAAAATAACGGTTTTTGCTTCCGAAAGTAAAACACATCCTTTAATCGGGATTTATTCTAAAAGTATTGTTCCGACTATTAAAGAAGCAATCGAGGCGAACAAATTAAAAATGATGGATTTGCTGCAGAAGTTACCGCATCAAATCATCAATATAGAAGAAAGCGAAAACTTTCATTTAACCAATATTAATTCGGCTGACGAATTAAACGATCTGAATATCAATTTAATTTAAAGACTATGCGAAATTTAAAAACCCCAAAATTGACGATTGTTGGCGCAGGTCCAGGCGATGTTGAATTGATTACGATAAAAGCAATTAAAGCTTTAGAAAGTGCCGATGTAGTTTTGTACGATGCATTAGTAAACGAAGAATTACTAGAATATGCATCAAATGCCGAGATTGTTTTTGTTGGAAAACGTTTAGGCTGTCACGCTTACACACAAGATCAGATTAACGATTTGATTGTTTCTATGGCCAATATTCACGGGCACGTAGTTCGCTTGAAAGGTGGTGATTCTTTTGTTTTTGGGCGAGGAAGTGAAGAAATTGATTATGCTGTAAAATTTGGTTTAGAAACAGCTGTTGTTCCAGGGATTTCTTCTGCTTTGGGCGTTCCGGCTTCGGCAGGAATCAGTTTGACACAGCGTAATATAGCAGAAAGTTTTTGGGTAATTACAGGAACAACTTCTAATCATGAATTGTCTAAAGATGTTCATTTAGCATCAAAATCGGCTGCGACTGTAGTTATTTTAATGGGAATGCATAAATTAGATGAAATCATCTCGATTTATCAGGAAAACAGAAATGATGATCTTCCAATTGCAATTATTCAAAATGGAACGAAAAATTCTGAACAAAAAGTAATTGGAACTGTAAACACAATTACTAAATTGGTATCCGAAAAGAATATTTCATCACCAGCCATTATCGTAATTGGCGAAGTAGTAAAAAACACTTCCAAATTAACGGAGTATTTTCAAGAACATTTTGATGATGAATTCATTTTTCAAAATTTAAATTTATAAGAATGATTGAAGTTAAATATTTTGGAGCTGTCGCTGAAAAAACAAAATGTGAATTCGAAAAATTATCTTTTTCCGAAGAAATATCCTTGCAAAAATTATTGCAGAATTTAAACGAAAAATATGAATTCGAATCATTGACTTTCAGCGTTGCAGTAAATCAAAAAATAGTTTCAAAAGTTGCTGATTACACTTTGCAAACAAGTGATATTGTAGCTTTGTTGCCGCCATTTGCTGGAGGTTAATTAAAAAAAGAATGAAAGAATCGACGAGATATAACCGACAAATTATTCTTCCCGAAATAGGAGAGGAAGGCCAGCTTAAATTATCAAAATCGAAAGTTTTGGTCATTGGTGCAGGTGGTTTAGGCGCGGCAGTTTTACCTTATTTGGCTGCGGCTGGAGTAGGTGAAATTGGGATTGTTGATGATGATACTGTAGAAATTTCAAATCTTCATCGTCAGGTTATTTACAAAAATTCAGGAGTTGGAAAATCAAAAGCTGAAGAAGCTAAATTGATGATTTCAGAATTGAATCCAGAAATAAAAATAAATGCCTTTTCTGAAAAATTGTCTGGTAAAAATGCTCTTTCACTATTCGAAAAACATGATATTATTGTTGATGCAACAGATAGTATTTCGATAAAATATGTAATAAATGACACTTGTCTGTTAACCAATAAACCTATGGTTTATGGATCTGTTTTTAGATTTCAAGGACAGGTTTCGGTGTTCAATTATCAAAACGGACCAACTTACAGATGTCTGTATCCAGATGAAAATTCGAACACTCTAAATTGTGAAGACGCTGGTGTAATTGGTATTACGGTTGGAACTATTGGTCTGTTTCAAGCGAATGAAGTTCTAAAAATAATTCTCGGAATTGGAGAAGTTTTAAGTGGAAAAATATTGGTTTACAATATTCTAAACAACGAACAGCAGAAATATGATTTCGAGAAAAGTTCAGATTTTGCAATAACAAAAGAAGATTATGAACTGAAGTACAATTCAAATGAAAATCAGATTCAGGAAATACATTTTGAGTCGGTTTTAGATGAAATTGACAATGATGAGGTTCTTTTCTTGGATGTTAGAAATATTGACGAATCACCTAAAATTACTTTAAAAAATCAAATCCAGATTCCGTTAATGAATTTAGAAAAGGAAATTGAAAAACTGGATAAAAACCAGACCATTTATATTTTCTGTCAATCTGGAATAAGAAGTAAAATTGCGATAGAAGTGCTTCAGAAAAATAAGTTTAAGAATATAAAAAGTATTGCAGGCGGAGCTTTAGCAATGAAACAATCGTTGCAAGAAAAAATCCATTCCAATTAATAAATAACAACTACTATGAAAAAAGTTATCTTCGGATTGTTTTTGTCCTTTTGTTTTTCTCAATTTGTTTCTTCACAAACTCAGGTTGATGCTACTGGCGAAACAGAACTTTATGAAGCTTATGATAAAGCAGATAAAGAATTGAATAAAGTTTATAATCAGCTGAAAAAGAAATTAGGAACAAAAGATCAGACAGCTTTAGTTGTTGCTCAAAAAGACTGGATAAAGTTTAGAGATTCAAATTGTAAATTTAAAAGCTATCCAGAAGGTTACGGTGGTGTTATTGCAAATAAAATGTACGCAGATTGTAGAATGCAGCTCACTATAACTAGAACAAAAGAATTGAAAAATTTATTGAAAGGTTTTTAAAGTTCTTAATAATAATTAGCGATAGATTTGTAGCCACGAATTAAACACAAATTAAAGATGTTCGTTTAGTTTGTCGCCCTGATCGAAGTCGAAGGGCGCTCCAATTGGACGAGAGCTTCGACTTTGTTCAGCCTGACAAAAGAAAAAGAAAAATCCTTTCTAATCTATATAATCTGTGGCAAAAAATAACATAAAAAAATGAGTAAAAATGTATTTGTAGAAGGGCCAATTGCTCCTGAATTTATAGCAGAATCGATTGCCAAACATCAATCTAAACACACAATCGGAGCGCATAATATTTTTTTAGGACAAGTTCGTGCCGATGTTATTCACGACAATACAGTCGTGGCGATTGATTATTCGGCTTATATGGATATGGCAAATGAAGCTTTGCATACGATTCGCGAAAAGGCTTTCGCGAAATTCGATTTAACCTGTATGCACATTTACCACAGTTTAGGTGTTGTAAAAGCGGGCGAAATCTGTTTATTCGTTTTTGTTTCAGCAACGCGTCGCAAACAAGTTTACGAAGCAACAGAAGCCATCGTAAACTGGATTAAGACCGATGTACCGATTTTTGGAAAAGAAATCTTTGAAAACGATACATTCACTTGGAAACAAAATACCTAAAAAATAAAAATGGTAGATATTACGCATAAAATAAGCACTTTAAGAGTCGCAACCGCAACCGCAATCGTAAAAGTCAGCAGACAAGAGACTATTGATGCCGTTGTCAATAATTTAGTGCCAAAAGGGAATGTATTGGAAATGGCAAAAACTGCCGGATTGTTTGCCGTAAAAAACACGCATTTATCAATTCCGGATTGTCATCCGCTTCCTATTGAATTTACTGCTGTTGAATATGAGATTCAAGATTTACAAATTCATATTATTTTCAAAGTAAAAACTGTTTACAAAACTGGAGTTGAGGTTGAAGCCATGCATGGCGCATCAATAGTGGCATTGACAATGTACGATATGCTAAAACCGATTGATAAAGAAATCGAAATTTCAACGATTAAATTAATAAATAAAGAAGGCGGAAAATCGTCTTTCAAAAATAAATTCCCAAACGCAATTAAAGCGGCAGTTTTCGTTTGTTCCGATTCGATTTTTGCAGGAGATAAAGAAGATCGCTCGGGAAAACTTATTGTGGAGAAATTAGAATCGCATGGAGTGGAAACTTCGCATTACGAGATTATTCCAGATGAGCTAGCTATTATTCAAGAAAAAACAAAAGCTTTCGCTAAAGAAAACCAGCTGGTTATTTTTACTGGCGGAACAGGTTTATCTCCAAGAGATGTTACTCCAGAAGCTTTAACACCATTGTTAGAAAGCAGAATTCCGGGAATTGAAGAAGCCATTCGTAATTACGGACAGCAGAGAATGCCTTATGCGATGCTGTCAAGAACAGTTGCAGGAACTTTGGGTAAAACTGTAGTTTTGGCATTGCCAGGTTCAACAAACGGAGCAAGAGAATCTATGGATGCTGTTTTTCCGCATTTGCTGCACGTTTTTCATATTTTAAAAGGAAAAAATCATGACAGCCTCTAATACTATTTTGACGGATGGTTTTGGGCGCAAGCATAATTATTTGCGCATTTCACTGCTGGAAAAATGCAACCTGCGTTGTACGTACTGCATGCCAGCCGACGGAATTGCGCTTTCTCCAAAAACTAGCTTAATGACAGCAGATGAGATTTTTGCCATTGCCCAGACTTTCGTGAAAAATGGTGTTGACAAAATTAGATTGACAGGAGGAGAACCGCTCCTGAGAAAGGATTTTCCTGAGATTGTTTCCAAATTAGCAGAACTGGAAATTTCACTTTCTATTACAACAAACGGAATTTTAATTGATCGTCATATCGAAGTTTTAAAGCAGTTTAAAGTCAAAAAAATCAATTTGAGTTTAGATACTTTGATTTCGTCAAAATTTCATTCTATAACGCTTCGAAATCAGTTTGAAAAAGTCATTGATAATCTGCATTTGCTCTTGAATAATGATTTTGAAGTAAAGGTAAATGTAGTTTTAATGAAAGGTTTTAATGATAATGAAATTATAGATTTTATAAAACTGACCCAGTTTCTTCCTATTTCAGTTCGCTTTATTGAATTTATGCCTTTTGCAGGAAACGAGTGGGACAGAAGCAAAATGGTTTCGCAAAATGAGATATTATCTCTTGTTGAAAATAGTTTTGCCGAAGATGAAATTAAAAAACTAGAAGACGAAAAAAACTTCACTGCCAGAGTTTATAAAATAAAGAATTTTCAAGGTAATTTCGGAATTATCAGTTCTATTACCAATCCGTTTTGCGATAGTTGCAACCGCATCCGCTTGACGGCTGATGGAAAAATTAAAAATTGCCTTTTTTCTAATTCTGAAACCGATTTATTGAAGGCTTTAAGAAACGGAGAATCCATTACGAATTTGATTTCAGAATCGATTCAGAATAAAAAGAAAGTCAGAGCGGGAATGGTTACAATTGATGAAATGGATGATCCTAAAAAACACTTTGATAATCGCAGTATGATTGCAATTGGGGGCTAGTTTATTAATTGTTAATTGTAAAACATTACTAGACGCCATTCGACTTCAGGTGTCATAACGATTACGATTGTCAAGCTGAGCGAAGTTGAAGCTCTTCGTACAGCATGTCCTTGCGAGGAACGAAGCAATCTCACTATTAGGAACAACGTTCTTTTTGAGACGTAAAAAAAGGCTCAACTTTCGTTAAACCTTTCTTAGATATTATTTTTTCTTTTTTGCTTTCGCTTTTTTCGAAGCTTTTGCTTTCTTTTCAGCTGCTTTTTTCGCTTTGGCTTTTTCTTTAGCCTTTTTTGCTTTATCTTTTTTCTTTTCTGCTGCTTTTAGTTTGGCTTTTTTTGCTTTCTCTAATTTTTTAATAACAGCTTTTATCGCTTTTTCTCTTTTCTTTTCTTTCTCTTTTTTAGCTTTTAGTTTCGCTTTCAGTTTTGATTTTATATCGTTTTTTTTGCCAATTTTTTCGATAGTCAAAACAGGTTTGTTTTCTTCAAAAGGAACTGGAATATCATTAGTTTGAATTTCTATAATTTCAGAAACTATTGGTTCTTTTTTTGCCGGTGTGGCGGTTGCTTTTTTTACAGTAGCTTTGGGAGCACCTTTTGAAGCGGCTCTTACTGGTGTTTTTGCGGCAGTTTTAACAGTTGCGGCAGGAGCTTTTGCTGCTGTTGTTCTAGCTGCAGTCGTTTTTGTAGCTGGCGTTTTTGCAGCTGGTGCTTTTGTTGCAGTTCTTGTGGTTCTTTTAACCGTTGCTTTTGCTTCTGGTTGCACTTCTGTAGTGGTTTCTACGGCCGTTTCTGCTGGAATATCGGTATTAGTTACAGCAGGAGTACTTGAATTTCGTTTTATCATAACTGTATTTTTTTGTTGAGTGAAATAGCTTGGTACTAAGAAAATAAAGTAGCATCTGAGGTGTAATGCTTTAATACTAATTCTTAGCTAAGCTAAATATACACATTTTTTTAATACATGATTATTAAGCTTTTACTAAATGCTGCTATTGTTTAACCAGTTCTAAAATCACAAAATTGCTTTTTGGCGCTTCGCATAAAGAACAACAGAACGTTTCTGGAAGATTCTCAAACAAAATGCCTTTTGGAATTCCTTGTGTTTGATCGCCATATTCTGAATTGTAAAGCGTTAAACACTCTTGGCATTGATAAATATCTAATTGAGGTTTTTCTTTTTTCTGCAGATTTTCAGCTACTTCGGAAGCTGTATTGCCCAGTTCTTCAAAATATTTTCTACTTAATTCAATTAAAATTGTTGGCAATTCCAGTTTGTCGATATCTTGGGAATGCACAATGTATTCGCGTGTATTTGGATCAAAATTTTTAGCAAATAAAACGTTATAAGTATCTCTGATTTTGATAGATTCTAAAGCAGCTGGAAGTTCGTTTTTTTCGATGACAATCGAAGTGAAATAATGCCCGTCACGATTGTATTCTGAAATTCCGAAGTTTAATCCGTAAGTACTAATGTCAAATTGATCGAGTGTACGAACTAAGAATGTTTTTAGGTTTAAAGCCCATTCCATTGCAACAGGCAAATGCCAGTTTAGTTCTAAAAGGGAATGTCGGACATTGATTCCTCGTTTTCCAAGAAATTTTTCCCATTCCAGTTTTCGATCTTTTGGAATTCCTTTTACAATAAATGATTTCCAAGGAGTGATGCAGATTTTTCCTATTTTACACTCAAAACACAAATCACACATTTCTTTTAGAAAATCTAAATTATATTGATTATTTCTCCAGTATAATCCCAACCAATATTGATCAATTCCCATTCTGTTCATTCCTTCGTAATACGGAAATGGATAAAAAGGAACATTTAAAGGTTTATCTATTGTTCTATTATTGGTGTCTAGCGCTTCGCTAACTAAAGTGAACAGCAGTTCAATGTCGATATTATCTTCTTCTGAAATTTTTTCGATTTCATAATAAATCTTAGCCAAATCCCAGCTGTAAATTAAAACAGGATAAACTGCCATCTTTTCCCATTTTGGAAGACGAACATACAAGTACCAATAATCTTCATGTTCTGAAGCGATAAAGTTTAAATGACCAGTAAACAAAGGAACTAATTGTTGTTTTGGATCGGTTATATTGACTTTTAGTTTCGGCTGTTCTTTAAATTCTTCCAAAACATATAAAAAACGGTTTCCTGTGAGCCAATTTGTATTTCTGAAAATATCAGTCGAAACATACGAAGAAACTATATTATTGCCACTTTTTTGATCAGGATATACAAAATGGTGTTTTCCTAAAGTAGTTTTGTCCAATGTTTTAAAGCCTTGAGGGAAAATAATATCCTGTCTTGAACCAAACGAAATGGATTCAAGTCCTTTTTCTAAAGCAATATTTACTACTTCTCGAAGTTCTCCCGGCGAAATAACGCCTCCTTTTACTATTAATCTTGTTAGTTCCATTTTGTTTTCTTGTTTCAATTTTCAGGTTTCTTTGTTTCAGTTTGTTGGGATTGTGTTGATTTTTTAACACAGAGTTCACAAAGGTTTTTCGCAAAGTTTTGAAGATTTATATTTTGTGTGAAAAATTGTTTTCTATCGAAAAAAAGTTCGCAAAGCAATACTTTAAAAATTATATCCAAAGCTTGGTGAACTTTGCATACTCATTAAAGTAAACAGAATAAACTTTGCGAAACTTTGTGCTTTCCGTTAAAGTTTATGTTCAAAGTAAAATAACTTGAAACATTAAACCTGAAACAAAATAAATTATTTACACTTCGCCAATATCTCCTTAACCTCCGTTTTACAACTTCCGCAGCCTAAACCTGCGCCTGTATTTTTGCATAAATCCGTAAAATCATTTACGCCGCTTTTAATAGTTTCTTCTATATTTCCAGCTCCGACTTGACTGCAGGAACAAACCAATTTTCCTAAAACAGGTTTTGCATTTGAACTTCCTCGTAAAAGCGTATTGCGTTTGTCAGACAATTCGATTTTACTTTCAATCATGGTTTTAAATTCGGCAAATTCGTTTTTATCTCCCATTAAAATAGCGCCCACTAAAAGATCGTCTTTTACGATGCATTTTTTGTAATAACGTTTTTTCAAATCGGTAAAAACAATTTCTTCGTAAGAATCATCATTTTCTGGAATCGTAAGATCGCCAATACTGCAAAGGTTGATATCTTCTAATTTTAGAATATTCATTAAAATCGAACCTTTATAATAACTGCTGATATCTCCTGCAAGGAAATTTGCCAAAATATCGGCCTGTTCTTCTGCTGCCGACGTAATTCCGAATAGCTTATTATTGAACTCGGCTATCTCACCAATGGCAAAAATATCAGGATTTGAAGTTTGTAAATACTGATTTACTTTTACGCCACGTCCGCATGAAAGTCCGCTTTCGCGTGCAATCTCAATATTCGGAATCGTTCCAATCGTATACACAATTGCATTTGCCGTAATAATTTTACCGCTTTTTAAAGCAATTTCAATTTCATTCGGATTATCAGTTTCAAAAACCGTACTGACTTCATTATCAAAATAAATCTGAATATCACGAAGCTGTACTTCTTCAGCCAAAAGTTTACTCGAAATTCGATCCAACTGACGCTCCATCAATCGCGAAGCTCTTTGGATAATAGTAGTTTTTACTTTTTTATGTTTTAAAGCTGCGGCTAATTCTAAACCTAATAAACCACCGCCAATAATCACAACATGCTGTTCTTCTGGCGGAAGATTCGTACTGTCTAAATGTTTTTTCAAACGATCGGCATCTTCTTTTCTTCGAACGGTAAAACGTCCTGGAAGATGAAGCTGTGCATTTTCGGGAACAAAAGGACGGCTTCCTGTGGCTAAAATTAAAGAATCAAAAGTGTGAATTTCGCCTTGACTGTCTAGAATTGTTTTATTATTCGCATCTAATTTTTCGATTGCAACTCCGGCTTTCATCGTAATTTTTAATTTACTAAAAGCTTCACCATCTTTAACTTTCAAAAGTTGCTCCCAAGTGAATTCTCCCGTCATGTATTCTGGGAGCAAAACGCGATTGTAAAACGGATTTGCTTCATTCGAAAAAACGATAATTTCATCGGTGGTATTGAATTCACGATAATTTTGAATGAATCGGAAAGAAGCTGCTCCAGCTCCGACAATTGCAATTTTCTGAAACGGTTTTACATACTTATTTATCGAAACGGTTGTGAACTTAAAATCGGGTTCTTTTGAGATGGGATCAACAACGGTATTCGTTAAATTATTTGTTCTATTTAAATCATTTTCAAGTTGTTTTCCCCAGTGCATTGGCAGGAAAACTACTTTCTCTTTAATTGAATCGGTAACTTTTGCTTTTACTCGAACTTCTCCGTTTTTGCTGGTTACAACAACAATATCGCCATTTTTTATATCATTTTTAAAAGCATCAATCGGATTGATTTCTAAAACTGGACTTGGAATATGTGTTAATAATCTTGACACTTTTCCAGTTTTCGTCATCGTGTGCCATTGATCACGAATTCTTCCTGTTGTTAAAATAAAAGGAAATTCGGCATTTGGCTGTACCGATGTATTTTCAATTGAAACAGGCAAGTTAAAAATGGCTTTTCCAGAAGGTGTGTAGAATTTTTTATCGGTAAATAATCTAGGAGTTCCCGGATGTCCATAATCTGGAACTGGCCATTGAAAAGTGCCTTCGGTTTTGAGACGATGGTAATTTAAAAATGAAATATCGATATTGGTATTTTTGGTCAGCGCACAATGTTCTTTGTAAATCTCTTCAGCGCTGTTAAAATTAAATCCGTTGAAATTCATTTTTTTAGCAAAGCGAATGAGGATTTCGATGTCTGGAAGCGCTTCGCCTGGCGCATTGATTCCTTTTGGTAGATAAGAAATACGACGTTCCGAATTGGTCATAGTTCCTTCTTTTTCCAACCATCCAGCAGCTGGTAATAATAAATCAGCAAATTTGGCTGTATCTGCATTATGGGAAATATCCTGAACTACGACAAATTTTGCATTTTGAAGCGCTTTTTCGGCTCTGCGTGAATCGGGTAAACTCACCAATGGATTGGTACAGATAATCCAGACTGCTTTCATTTTGCCTGATTCTAATGCTTCAAACATTTCTGTCGCGGTTAAACCTGGTTTGTCTGAAATCTCGTCAACACCCCAAAAATCTGCCACTTCTTTGCGATGTGTTGGATTTGCAATGTCTTTATGTGCAGCTAAAAGTGTCGCCATTCCGCCTACCTCTCGTCCGCCCATAGCGTTAGGCTGACCCGTTAATGAAAATGGTCCAGAACCCGGTTTTCCAACTTTTCCCGTTAATAGAGATAAATTTAATAAAGCCGTATTTTTATCCACTCCAACAGCACTTTGATTCAGTCCCATTGCCCAAAGCGAGATAAATCCTTTGGCTTTTCCGATAATATCGGCAGCCAATTTGATCTCGTTTACAGGAATGCCGCAAAGTTTTGAAGCTTTTTCTAAGGACGTATTTAAAACTAAGTCTTTATATTGTTTGAAATTTTCAGCATTATTCTTTACAAAATCATGATCTACATAACCTTTTTCGATAATTCGTCTGGCAATGGCATGGTACAAAATAATATCAGAACCAGGAATAATCTGCAAATGCAAATCGGCAAAAGCAGCGGTATCTGTTCGTCTTGGATCAATTACAATTACTTTAATTTTTGGATTTTTCTCTTTGTGTTTCTCTAGTCGTCTGAAAAGAATAGGGTGGCACCAAGCCGGATTTGCACCCGTAATTAAAAAGGTATCTGCCAATTCAATATCATCGTAAGCAATTGGAACAGAATCTTCGCCAAAGGTCTTTTTATAACCCACAACGGCAGAACTCATGCATAGTCTTGAATTGGTGTCAATATTATTGGTTTTTAGAAAACCTTTTACAAGTTTATTAACCAAATAATATTCTTCGGTTAAGCATTGTCCCGAAATATAAAATCCAACGCTATCTGGTCCGTGTTTTTTTATAATGGAAGAAAAAACAGCTGCAGCGCGATCGAGAGCCGTATCCCAACTCACGCGCTCTAGAGGATAATTTTTGCTCCCGCGCATTTCGGGATATAAAATTCTATCTGAAATGTCATTGGCTACGTAATGCAGATTCATTCCTTTAGAACATAACATTCCTTTGTTAACAGGATGATCTTTGTCGCCTTCAACCATTACACCATTTTTAGCATCGTTGGTCACGATTATTCCGCAGCCAACGCCGCAATAGGAACAGGTAGTTTTGATCTTAGTACTTTGCATTACAATTCGGTTTTGAATACTACTTAACTAATTAGTTTTTGATTTTAGATAAATCACTTATTTACTTTAAAACAAAAATAAGTATTATTTACGTATTAATACGTAATTTTTAAATTTATTTTTATTATTTTTGAAGAAAAGAAATGAGTACCAAAAAATATGTTTCATGCTGAAAAATTGAACTCATGAAAGAAGACCATTTAATTTGCTATAGCTGTGTCAATGAAAATTGTTTCATTAAAAAACATCTGCATTTGGAACAAATGAAGCAATATGTTGCTAAGAAACATAGTTTTGTCTGCAAAAAATCACAGCAATTTATTACGGAAGGTGCACCGTTGCAGGGACTTTATTTTATTTGTTCAGGAAAAGTTAAAACCGTAAAAACGGGAATTAACGGACGCGAGCAAATTGTGCGATTGACGAAAAACGGGGATACAATTGGTTTTCGTGGTTTTGGAACAAGTAAACGTTATTTGATTGGCGCTTATGCTTTAGAAGATACGGTTTTGTGTAATTTCAGCAATGAAACCATGATGGAGATTTTACAGCATATTCCTGAGTTTACCTACGCTTTGATGTTGTTTTATGCTGATGAACTTAATAAAAGTGAAAATAACATTCGCAAAATTGCACATATGAATGTCCGCGAACGTGTGATTGATTTACTGCTTTATATTCATCGTAAATTTGGACAAGTTAATGGTTTGATTGATATTGAGCTTTCGCGAAAAGAAATCGCAGATTTCGCTGGAACTACAGAAGAACAGGCTATTCGTGTTCTTTCAAGTCTTAAAAAAGGAGCATTGATCAAAACCGAAGGAAAACGTGTTGGAATTTTGGGACTTTCAGAATTGAGATCTGAAATTATGGAGCATAAGTATTTTTAATTTAAGGTTCTAAGTTGCTTAGATGCTAAGATACTAAGTTTTTTTTTCTGCCTACAAATCGAATTACAGAACCCGTTCCGTTATGAAATAAACCTTCATTGAGTTCGATTTCTTTTTCTTCTAATTCGATAATTTCATAATTAGGGAAATCAGCTTTAATTTCTTCGATTGAAAATAGTGATTCAATATCTTTTGGCCCGCCGACTTTTTCGTTTTTGGTTACAAATTCTAAATGTTTTTTACTGAAAGCTTCAAAAATAATAATCCCGTTTTTTCGTAAAAGTTTGTCAAGCTGTTTGTGAATTTTAGATTTAATTGCTGCTGGAAAATGTGCGTAAATTAAAGCAATTGCGTCAAATTGCTCTTCCTGAAAATCCAGTGTTTCTAATTCACCAATTTGATAATCCAGCGAAACATGGTTAGATTCTGCAAGATTTAAAGCTTTGTTTTTTCCTTCTTCACTAATATCAAAAGCAGTAACTTTCCATCCTAATTTTGCAGCAAAAATAGCGTTTCTTCCTTCTCCTTCGGCAGGAAAAAGAATTGAAGTTGGATTTAGTTTTTCAATTTGTTCTTTTAAGAAATTGTTGGGTTTTTCGCCGTATGCAAATTCTTCGCTTTTATAGCGATCATCCCATCTTTTAGTCCAATTATTCATGATTAATCTTCGCCAATAAATTTTGTTAACCCATTTTTAATATCAACTTCAGCAAAAGAATGTTTTCCGAAAACTATGTGAAGTTTTGTATTGTCGTATTTTAGAGATCTTATTTTAGTTTCTCCAACTTGTGGTTTTCCACAAATCGAAATTACATTTGTTTGCCATATCGTTTTTTTGTTTTTATAGGCTGAAATGGTTTTCAGATTCTCTTCCACTAAATAAATAACGCCATTTTTTTCAATTCCTCTTTTCTTTGTTTCTGTTAAATATATTTCTGAATCTTTAGAAATAAGTTTTGGATCAAATGTTTGAGCGAAGTTTATTTGAGTTGAAAATAATGTTAGAATTAAGTATTTGATAATCGGTTTCATATAACAGATAATGAAAATTCTTAATCAAATATACTTATTTAAAACAAAAAAATACCCCTTCTCAAAATAGAAAAAGGGTATTTTATAAAATGAAGATTTATTAAATCTATATATTTTTAATCTTATCCAACAAATTTTGTTTCACCGCTATTGATATCAATTTCTGCAAAACTATGTTTTCCGATAACGATAAGTAATTTATTTGAGTTATAACCAACATATCTAATTTCAGGTTCTCCTTTTTTTGGTTTTCCGCAAACAGAAACTACATTGGTCTGCCATTTCAATTTGCTTCTTTTGTAGGCAGAAATGGTTTGTAAATCATTTTCAACATAATAAATAATGTTGTTTTTTTTAATTCCTCTTTTTTGCGTTTTAGCAAAATTGATTTCTGAGTTTTGAGAAATTAAGGCATCATTGTATTTTTGGGCGATACCAGTTTGCGTGACCATAAAGGTCAACATAGATAATTTTAGAAATGGCTTCATTAGGATAGAATTTGGGGTTCGTAATCGGCTCAAATATAATTAATTAAATCATATAATAAGTTTTTTATGTTAAAAAAAAATACCCTTTTCTGAAATTAGAAAAGGGTAAAATATGAATAGTAATTTTGAAGAAAATCTATTTTTTCCAGCTAAAAATTTTTGGATTAACAGAAATCATTAACCAAGCCCAATTATTGGTATGGTTTGCATCTCCATTTTTAATAAATTCTAAAGTTTTAGAACCAAACATTTGAGAATAACCGCCTGTAACTATAATGTCTTTTTTGAAGTTATAACCAAAAGTCGCATCAATTTCAGTTCCCAAATAAGAATCTAGTTTTTCGTTTAAAGGAGTTACAACATCAGCAGCAGATAAAAACAGATGCGGAATCAAAGCGAATTGCCATTTGTTTACATTGTAATTTAATTTTATGAAAGCATCTTGCAAACCGACATTCTTTAAGTGATTGCCAACATAAAAATAATCCATATAGCCATTAAAACCGTGGTTAGTTCCAAAAATTGGATTGAAAGATTTGATGACTGTACTTCCGTCATTTGAATCTTTTCCAGAAAGGAATTCATATCCTAAACCAGCTTTAAAAGATTCTGTTAATTGGTATCCAAAATTAGCGGCAGCATTCCACGCGCTTACTTGTAAATTAGTGCTTTTTCCAGTTTGTCCGTATGCCCAGAAATTAGTATCGATTTTACCTTTTTTATAAGTTAAATAGGGACCGAAAGTCTGCGTGTAATCTACTAATAATTTGTTTTCAGGATTAGGATTTGGAGCATATTCGTAACCTGTATTTAATAATAAGAAACTCAAACCAAAAGCTTCGTTAAATTGGTTATGATACCAAGCGTATTGTAACGCTTTATAATTGGCAACGGTATAAGGAGTTTGAAATGTGTTTTCGGCATTAGAATTATACGCTCCTCCAAAATCTAACTTTTGTTTTTCAGTATGAAAAGAGACTGTTAATGCATCATGGCTTTGTGCTTGTGCCGCCCAATCTTGCTCTCCAAAAATACGCTGATTATCATAAGAAAGTACTTGGCGCCCCATTCTGGCACTCCATTTTTCGGTGAAATTATATTGCGCCCAAGCTTCGAAAACAGCAACTCCATTTTTGTCGGCAACAGCAGTCGGAGCAACATCTCCCCATGTTCGAGTATTTTGGAGCGTTAATTTTACAATTAAATCTTCTTGTTTGAAATTGATATTTAAACGAGAACGCTGCGAAATTTGAGAAGTACCTTTTTGTCCTTCCGGAAGAAGTGTTTTATAACCATTACGGTATTCAAAACGTGGCCTTATTTGTAGATTTACATCTAATTCCTGAGCCTGAATTTCAAAGCTTAGTCCTACGATAAGTATTAAAATTAGTTTAAATTTTTTCATAAAATTGGTATGTTTTTATCGAGGGTAAATTTATAAGAAAAAGCCGTAGTTAATTATGATTTATATCATAATTTCTAATATTTTTTTAATCTTATCTTAATAGGCTGGCTCTAATTCAGCTTGTTTTATTTTAATCTTTTTTTCTTTAGAAAGCTGTTTTATAGTATAATGCATCCAAACTAAACAGCCAATTGAAAAGATTAAAATAAATATCCATGAACTTGACCAGATTCCAGTTGCAGTTAATAAATATCCGAAAATAATCGGACCGAAGAATCCTCCTAATCCCCCTATCATTCCTACCATTCCGCCCACAACGCCAACTTCATTTGGAAAATATTCCGGAATGTGTTTGTAAACTGCAGCTTTTCCGATTCCCCAAGAAATTCCGATCAAAATTACCAATACTAAAAATACCCACATATTGGCATCAAATTTAATAACGGTTACACCTTTTGCGATTAGTTCTTTTTTAGCAACACTTTGATTGTTAGCAACAACTACATCTTGCCAACTTGAAGTAGTCGGAAAAATAGCATTTTCAGTCAAGCTCGCTGTTTTTTGAGCGATTGGATATTCTTTATCTCCGACTTTTACGGTCTTGTCATTGATTTCGTTTACAACACCTTTTTTAGCAGCCAATATTCCTGGACCAGAAGTTGTGATTTCCATTTTCGGAATCGAGAGTAATGCACTTAAAATTACAGAAGAACCCAAAACCCAGTACATCACTTTTCTAGCGCCAAATTTATCAGATAAATAACCTCCAAAAGCTCTAATTACGCCAGAAGGTAAACTGAACATGGTTGCAAATAAACCTCCCATAACTAAACTAGTTTGGTAAACATTCATAAAGTTTGGCAAAAGCCATTGAGAATAGGCAACGAAACAGCCGAAGACTAAGAAATAATAAGCTCCAAAACGCCAAACTCTCGCTGATTTTAAAGGTGTAAGCATTTGAGAAACGGTTTTGGTATTGTTTTCGGGTTTTTTATTTTGAGTAAAAATCAAAAAAGCAATTCCAATTATCACTAAAGAAATGGCATATATAACCGGAAGGATTTTCCATCCATTTTGCGGATCTTCAATTGAAAAATGATTTAATATAGAAGGAGCTAAAAAAGTAGTAATTGCAGCTCCTGCATTTCCCATTCCGAAAATTCCTAGAGCGCGTCCTTGCCATTCTTTTGGGTACCAGATTGAAGTGTAGCCAATTCCGACTGCAAAACTTGTTCCGACCATTCCGAAGAAGAAACTAAGTACGGCAAACATAAAGAAGCTGTCTGCATAGGGAAGGAGGAATAATGGAATTGAACTGAGAAGCAATAAAAGAGAAAAAACATATTTTCCGCCAAATTTATCAGTTAAGATTCCGATAGGAAGACGCATTACGGAACCTGTTAAGATTGGAATACCCAAAAGCCATCCGACTTGAATTACATCCCAATGGAAAATTCCGTTATCGACTAAAAAGGTAACTAAAACCCCATTTAAGGTCCAACAAGCAAAACACACTGTAAACGCTAATGTGTTTAAAAATAAAATTTTGTGTGATTGCGATAATGAGTTTGTATTTTTCATAGCACTTATATTTTTATGTAAAAATAAGTACTGTAACTTAGTTAAAACCTGCTAAAACGCAGTTTTTGAAAAATAATTACGTATTTATACGTATTTTTATATTAATGAATATTCAGTAGCCTTATTAGAAAGTTCCATTAAGTTTTTTACTTTCAATTTTTTCATCAGATTAAAACGGTGTACTTCTGCGGTACGTTTACTGATATCTAAGGCTTCGGCGATTTCTTTATTTCCTTTTCCAGATAATAAAAGGGTCAAGATTTCTTTTTCTCTTTTAGTAATCATCATTTCTTCGCCTAAATTTTGTTTAGGTTCTTGTGATGGTGATGAATTGGTTAATTGGCCAATAAGGATTGAAGAAATATCACCGCTAAAATATTTTCCTCCAGCTGCAACACTATGAAGGGCTTTTAAGAATTCTTCTTTGCTTGAACCTTTTAATAAATAGCCGTCTGCACCCGCTTTTATGGATTTTAAAACATACTCTTCCGATTCGTGCATCGAAAGCATGATGATTTTTACGTTGTTATTTTCACTTCTAAGTTTTTCTACTACCTCAATACCAGTTAAGTTTGGCATACGAATATCTACTATAAGTAAATCTGGTTTAGTCTCTGCCACAACTTCCAATGCATCTGCACCATCAATTGCTTCGCCTGCAACCTCGATGTTTGCTTCGTTCTCTAATAAAGATTTGATTCCGTCTCTAACAAAAACATGATCATCTGCCAGCACTACACGAATGATATTACTCATAGTTTACTTAATTTTGATTCTGGATTTTTACGTATATTCATCTAAAAAGAAGATGCTAATATACGTACTTTTTTTAAAAATAAATTCCAATATTAAAATTTCTAATGTTGAAAATTTAGAATTATACAAAATTGTCAGGCTGTGCGAAGTCGAAGCACTCGCAAAGTAACTCCAAAATTTAAATAGCCAATCTTTGTAGAGCTACTTACTTGGGCTTCGACTTCGCTCAGCCTGACAAGATTAAGGTTAACTTTGAAAAAGTTTTTAAGTATAAAGTTTGTCATTTCGAGGAACGAGAAATCTCACTCGGTATTCCATAAAGATTGACAATTAGATTGTCGAGCTTTAATGCAATCTTTCCTTCGTCTAAATGACAAATTGAATCTCTTACTTCTTGTTTAATATCGATTTTCATCTGAAAACATTTGCCCGCGAGAGGGATAGGAGCAAGCTACCGAAGTAGCGCGGATAGCCCGACATCATCCCGATAAGAGGGCGAATATAGACAAAGTGAATTTGCCCTCTTATCGGGATGGTGGCTCGCCATGATAATTAGATAATTAGTTAATGTGGCAATTAGAAAATTAGGGAATGTGCCAATTAGATAATTAGATAATTTTTTATGCACTTTAAGTAATTATCAAATTATCTAATTGACTAATTCTCTCATTTTAGAATGGGAATATTAAAAGTAATCCTAGTGCCTTCGCCTGGAATCGAATTGATGAAAACGCGGCCGTTGATGTACTGGATACGCTCTTTCATGAATAGAAGTCCCATGCCAGATTCGCTGTTGCGTTTTTTGTCGACAGAATTTATGTCAAAACCTTTTCCGTTGTCGTCTACAATGATGCTCAAAAGTGTTTCGCTATGAGAAAGCCCAACAATTATATGTGAAGATTCGGCGTATTTTATGGCATTATTTATGGCTTCTTGAGTAAGACGGTAAATATTGATTTCTATTAAAGAATCTAAACGTTGGGCAAAGTCGGTTTTATTGTAAAACAGGATTTCTTTTCCGGTTAGTTTTGAAAGTTCTTGAGTTAGTTTTGCCAAGGACGAAACGATTCCGTGATCACTTAATTCTGGTGGCATTAAGTTGAAAGTTGCGGTACGAACCCCTTTGATAATATCTAGAGAAAGTTTTTTTAAATATTCAATTTTTTGTTCTGATTTTTCTCGATCATCCAGATTGATGCTTTCTAGACTGAACTTTAAACCAGTAAGCATTTGCCCGATTCCGTCATGGATTTCTTTGGCAATTCGGTTTTGCTCGTTTTCCTGATTTTCAACAATTTTGCTGGAAATAATCTTTTGCTGATTGATTTTTTCCGTTGTGTTTTCGAGATTTAAGCGTTCTACTTCGCGCTGGGCTCTTTTTCTTTCGGTTATATTAAAACAAACGATTAAAAGTTCGAGTTCGTCTTTTTTGATCATTACCGGAACCATCGAAAGATCTAGCCAGATTTCATGATTTTCTTTAGACAAAATTTTCATTTCGCCCTGCCAGCCACTGCGCTGCTTTTCGAAAATCAAACGATCAAAATTGATTTGTTCTTTTTCGTCTGTAGTTAGAACTTCAGAGAATTTTTTGTTAGATGAAAACTTGGTGTAATTTAAAAGTTTAGCAAATTTTTCTCCAATATGAATGATGGAACCGTCAGGCGCAATTCGGCAATAGAGTAAAGTATTTTCCATTGCATAATTGAGCGATTTTAATTCTTTTACGGAGTTTTCTTTAATTTCACTGATGATTTCAGTGTCGTATGCTAATTTTAAAGCTTTCTTTTCAGACGATAAAAGTTTAGCAATTAATTTCTCGATTTTCTTATTGGTTGGTTTGAAAATAAAGAAGAATTCTAAAAGCAGCACTAAAAGAGTAAAACCAAAAATCCAATATTCGATTCGGCGTTGTTCTGTTACTTTTTCGTGTGCTTCAAGATCGTATTGCGTTACAATCTGATTCATTTTAGAAAGGAAAATACCTTCGTTTTCTAAAATTATCTGAACTAGTTTTTGATTTTCAGATGATTGCTTTTTCTGTTTTAAATTTAGAAGAAAAGAATCGGTTGTTTGCGCTATTTTATTAAAAATCGGATTGATTTCTAAATAGAGTTTATTCAGCGTTTCGCTTTTTTCTTTTGGAAAAGCTAGGCTATCACTGCCGTTTTCTAATGCATTTTGGTTTTTTTTCCAAAGTTGTAAAATCTCTTTTAAATGTGAAGTTTTTTTGGCTGTAGCCGAATCAGAAACGTAATGTAAAATGAGTACTTCTTTTACAATTTTCTGGCTCAGCATTCTTTGTTTACCAGAAAAATTAATGATTTTAGAATCACTTAACTGCTGATTCAGATTGTATTGTACTAAAAATTGACTAATAATTATGGTTAAGGCAATAGTAAGAAGCGCAAAAAAATACAGACGGCGTAAATTTTTGAAAGTGATTTTTTCTGCAGCTTCCTGATTGCTTTTTTTCATTCGACGATAATATTTGTCTTTCTGTAGGAAAATGGAATTCGCTTTAGGCTCATTTCATATTCTTTTACAATCCTAAAGAAGCTTTTATTAGGTTTAAATTTTCTTCAGAATAATTGATTTTTAGCGCTTCTTGATGTCCTTTGTCAGACATTTTATCCCAAGTTTTTTTGATAATGTTTTTCAGTTTTTCTTCGTCATGTTTTTGAACGAAAGGCTCTAAATAATATTCAAGGAAAACAAGACAAATAACGTCTTCTAAAAGTTGTGTTTCGTGGTCTTTTTTAAGTAATTTTTTCTCAATTAAGAAAGAAACGCGGTCTATAAAATTCTGATCGTAACCGGCTTTATCCAAAATTTCGGCTGTAGTTTTTGCGTGGAATTTTTTGAGTTCTTCTCTCCATTTTAAATAACCTACACGATCCATCGGATACGATTCGCGTGCAACTTTCCATCTGCAAATATGTTGTGCTTTTGAGGCAATCTGTATTTCTTCGGATGCATTGGGTTCAAATTGCATCAGTCTTTCGTACATCCTGTTGGAATACAATAATTCTTTTGGATATTCTTTGTCTTGATCGGTTTCGATGTTTGGATCCTGTGCATTTTCAGCATCAATCCATTCGCTTGCTTTTTGAAAAGGTGTAGTCATTTTTTGGTTTGATAATAGAATTTCAAAGATACGGAATTAAGTAGAAAAGTCGAAAGTCGTAAATGAGATAAAAGAAGCAAGAAGCAAGATGATTAAAGTTTTTTAAATCTTGCTTCTTGTTTCTTGCCTCTTAAAATTCTAATCTATAAATCCAACAAATACTTCGTCCTCAACTACTTTAATCGGATAAGTCGCAATTTTAAAATCGTCTCCGTTTAGGTTAGAACCGTCTACAAGAGAAAAAGTTTTTTTATGCATCGGACAAGCAATTTTCGGAATATCGTCTGTTGATCCTGTCATTCCTCTTGAAAGTACCATTTCCATTTTGTGCGGACAAGCATTTTGGCAAGCGTACCATTCGTTGCGACGAGTAAAATTAAAAATAGCAATCTGCTTATTTTTGTATTTAATGCAGCCACCGCGATTGGTTGGAAAATCTTCTACTTTACCTGCTTTGAACCAAATTGTTGCATCGCTAGCATGAACCGTTTCGTATTGATTTAAGATTTCTTCCATTTTGATTTTGTTTTGATTTCCTGTTTCTTAGCCCTCTTTTTACAATCATGAGAGTTATGATGGCGCAGTAAAAAAGAGGGTAAGAAGGACAGCAAACGTTTATTGATTTTTTTTTCTTTTTTTGGAGCTTTTGGTGTTTTGCCGCGAAGTCGCAAAGGCGCAAAGTTTTTTCTTTAAGTTTTTATAATTTGACTTCGTGACTTTGAGTCTTTGTGGCAAGATATTTTTTTAAGTCCAAGCTTTTGGCATTTTTTGATCTCTTAACGGAACAAAAACTGCATTCTCATCTTTTTCGTCTGAGTTTATAAAGTGATTGAAACGTTTTAATAATCTTGGTTTTTCTAATACTTGTTTCCATTCGCACTCGAAAGTGTTTACCAAAGTCTGCATTTCGGCTTCAAGTGTTTCGCAAATTCCCAAACTATCTTCAATAATTACTTGCTTTAAGTAGTCTAAACCTCCGTCTAGCTTTTCTAACCAAGTAGAAGTTCTGATCAGGGGGCCAGCAGTGCGGATGTAATACATTAAGAATCGGTCCATATATTTGATAACAGTTTCTTTATCAATTTTTTCGGCTAATAAAACAGCGTGTTTTGGATTTGCACCGCCATTTCCTGCGATGTATAAATTCCATCCGCCTTCAACGGCAATTAGTCCAAAATCTTTTCCACGAGCTTCGGCACATTCGCGAATGCAGGCCGAAACACCGCCTTTTAGTTTATGAGGAGAACGGATTCCTTTGTATCTGTTTTCGAGTTCGATGGCAAATCCTGCACTGTCGTCCATTCCGTAACGGCACCAAGCATTTCCAACACAGCTTTTTACGGCACGAAGTGATTTTCCGTATGCATGACCGCTTTCAAAACCATTATCAATTAAGATTTTCCATATTTTTGGCAAATCGCTTAAATGTGCTCCAAATAAATCGACTCTTTGAGCTCCAGTGATTTTAGTGTATAAATCAAATTGCTTAGCAACTTCACCAATTACGATTAATTTTTCGGCTGTAATTTCGCCTCCCGCAACTCTTGGAACTACAGAATAAGTTCCGTTTCGTTGAATGTTGGCCAAAAATCTGTCATTTGTATCTTGAGTTGTAACATGTTTGTTTGCTGTGTCATTGTAAATACTAGAGAAAATAGAAGCTACAACTGGTTTACAAACTTCGCAACCATCTCCTTTTCCATGATGATCTAAAACATCATAAAAGTTTTCATATTTATTGATTTTTACCAAATCAAATAGTTCCTGACGTGTGTAGCTAAAATGCTCACAGATTACTTCTTTTACTTCTTTTCCTAAAGATTTTTGAGCTGCTTTTACCAAATCTGAAACCATTGGTTTACAGCCTCCACAACCTGAAGTTGCTTTAGTTTCTTTAACAACATCCGAAAAAGTGGCACAAGATTCGTCTAAGATTTTACAGCAAATAGCACCTTTCGTTACGTTTTCGCAAGAACAAATTACGGCGGTGTCTGGCAAATCCATTACACTTCCCATAGAAGAGCCTTCAGAACCGTCACGAGAACCTAAAATTAAATCTTCAGGATTTTTTGGCAATGCCATTCCGTTATTGTAAATCTGAAAGAGTGAATTGTAATCGCTAGAATCTCCAACTAAAATTCCGCCTAAAAGTGTTTTAGAATCTTTTGTTACATTTATTCTTTTGTATATTCCGCTTAATTTATTCTCATAAACAATAGCGGTAACATGTTCATTTTCTATAAAAGGATCACCAAAACTTGCCACTTCAACGCCAATTAACTTTAGTTGAGTCGACATATCGATGGTTTCTCTCATGGTTTTATCACCTTTTAAAATCTGCTCAGCGGCAACATCGGCCATTTCGTAACCTGGAGCAACAAGTCCGTAAATGTTTTGATTATAAAGTGCCGCCTCGCCAATTGCAAAAATCGAAGAATCTGAAGTCTGCATTTTATTATTTACGACAATTCCGCCTCTAACGCCAACTTCAAGTCCTGAAACTCTTGCCAGTTCATCACGAGGTTTAATTCCGGCAGAAATAACCAACATGTCGACTTTTAGCAATTCGTCATTAGCAAACATCATTCCTGTTATACTTTCTTTTCCGTCAATATATTGAGTTGCTTTGTTAAGATGAATTCCGATATTTAATTCTTCAATTTTAGATTGCAGCATATCGCTTGCGCCTTGATCCAATTGTCTTGGCATCAAACGCGGAGCAAATTCAACAACATGCGGATTCAGGCCTAAATCTCTAACTGCTTTTGCTGCTTCAAGACCAAGCAAACCACCACCTAAAACAGCAGCTTCTGTAGCGCCTTTTTGTTTTATTTTTCTAGCATAAGCCATTATAGCATCCAGATCTTCGATAGTTCTGTATACAAAAACACCTTCTTTTTCTACACCTTCAATTGGTGGAACAAAAGCAGAAGAACCCGTTGCTAAAACTAAGTAGTCGTACGTATGTGTTTTGCCTAAGTGCGTGTGAATTGTTTTTACATCACGATTAATATCTGTAATTAATTCAGATGTGTTTAGAATAATATTGTTTTGTAAGTACCATTCTGTTGTTGACAATGATAAATCATCTGCCGTTTTTCCTCCAAAATATTCACTTAAGTGAACACGGTCATAAGCTCGCCTTGATTCTTCACCAAAAACGGTAATCTGATACTTTTCTTGTCCTGATTTTGCAACGAATTTTTCGCAAAATTTATAACCAACCATGCCGTTTCCAACTACTATTACTCTAATCATGATTTCTTTAATTAAGTATTACTACGCAAATATAAGTATTTATACTTATTTAAATACGTAAAATATTTATTTTTTATCTAGAGGTTAGTTTTGAATAACTAAGTATTTTATGAAATCGTATACGTAGTAAGGGTTTTTGACAAAGTTGATGATTTGATAATTTATAAATTTGAAAAGATTCTAAATAAGCTTTTCAAAAAAATGTCGTAAATTCATAGGAATTTTATGGTTGTTTTTCTTCAGAAGAACTTTTTTAAACGGAAATCCTATGAAAAGAATACTTTTAATATTGTTGTCATCCATTTTGATGATAAGCTGTAAAACGGCAACAAGCAAAGAATCACAAGCGAAAGCATCTTCAGGAAATTCTCAAGAAGATTTGAATTTTTATTTTAAAGCAACTGGAAACGAACCGTTTTGGGGAATTAAAATAGGAAATGACCAAATTGTTTTTACGTCTTTAATTATAGGAAAAGAAAGCATTGCATTTCCGTCTGTTGAGCCTATTCGTGCAATGGACGCGAATGTGAGAATGTATAAAGTAAGTAACGAAACAACATCGGCTACTATAACTCTCCAGCAATTGGATTGCCAAGACTCAATGTCTGGCGCGATTTCTCCGTACAGTGTTAAGGTTGAGATTAAAAACAATTCGGAATTAGAAGCTAAAAAGTTAAGCGGATGCGGAAAGTTTATTACAGACTATCGTCTTCATGATATTTGGGTATTGGAAGAATTAAATGGTTACAAAGTTTTTGCAACTGATTTTCAGAAAGAATTTCCAAGACTTGAAATTAATTCGACAGAAAATAGATTTTCAGGATTTGGTGGCTGTAATTCAATTACGGGACAGATTTTTTATGAGAAAGATGTTTTGCGTTTTACCAAAGTAGTTTCGACTTTAATGGCCTGTCCAACCGGAAATAAAGAAGGAGATTTTTTAAAAGCACTTCAAAGCACAACCAGTTATTCTATTGAAAATAACAGATTAACACTTTCGAATCCTTCTGGCAAATTGATTGTTTTTAAGAAGGTAGATTAATTACTATTTGTTTTTACCGAATTTTTGTCATTTCGACGAAGGAGAAATCTTCGTAAGTAGCTCCGTAAAGAAAAGCCAATCTTTGAGGAGCTTCTCGTGGAGATTTCTCCTTCGTCGAAATGAGAATATTGTGTTGAATTCCTTATTTTAATTTATTACACAATTATTCCAACAATTCCTTAGGTTGTTCATCTTCTGGCTCTTCTTCAATAAAATCCAATTCTAAAGCTTTGACTGTTTGCACGGCATTTCCAGCAATACCACGAATTGAGCCGTACATTCCTAAAGTGTTGTGAACTACTTTTTCAATCTGTTTTTCGCGCTGTTTCCAGATTCTTTGCATCGCTCTTTTTTCTGATTCTAGATCGCTTTGCATTTGTGTAAAACCTTCTACTATTCCTTCTACTTGTAAGCGGAATTCATTGCTCGTTAAAAAATCATACAGCATCGACATTTTATCGCCTTTGTTTTCCTGTGCTTGAACGGCTTGACTTACCTGAATTAAAGATTGACGCAAGACAGCACTTAAGCCTTTAAATTCCTCATAAGTACAAATCCAAATTCCATCTCGCATTCCCATTCTTTCCATTCCAGAAGGCATAACTTCGGTTACTAAAACGCCGATATTTGCTCTTTTGGTTCTAATATCATTTTTGAATTTTTCTATCCAAGATGGTTGAAAGGCTTTAGTTCTTTTACTTTCATAATAAATTGAACCACAATTTTGCACTTCGCGTGTATTTACTATCTGAAGACAGTCGGCTCCGTTGGCCCCTTTTTTAATTTCATCAATGCTGTCTAGCGGAAAATTGTTTGCAAGCCATTCTTCAATTGCTAATTCCATTACTTCGCCTTGCAGTTGCATTGAGCCTTGTTCCTGCTTGCGTTTCATTTCTTCGGTCAGCTTCTTTTGTTCTTCAAGCTGTTTTTGAAGTTCTTTGAATTTCAGTTCGTTTTTATCGTCTTCTTGCTTTCTGATTTTTTCACGTTCCAAAGCCAATTGTGTATTTAATTGCTTTTCAGCTTCAGCTTGAATGGCATCTTTCATTTCCAGTTTTTCGCGCTGTAATTTGGCAATTTCACCTTCCATTTTATTTAATTCCCTGATTTTTTCAGATTTTTCAGAAAGCTCTTTTTCCATCAAAAGCAAACGATCTTTATTTTCTTCTTCTAATTTGGCTTTTAGTTTTTCAGAAATTTCTTTTTCAGCCGTTTTTTTCTCACGCTCCAAACGCTCGGCAAAAAGTTCATTTTCCTGTTTTTTCTTCGCCTCAAAGTCGGCTTTAGCTTTTTCGAATTGTTCGTTTTTAAGTTCTAATTCTTTATTTTGAATGGTAGCTTTTTGTTGAAATTCTTTTCGTATGCTATCCTCCAATTGATGTTTTAAAACATCATTGACATCGATAGGGGTTCCGCAGTTAGGACACTGAATTGAAGATTGCTCAGCCATTTTGTATTGATTTTATTTGTAGAATTATAGTTTGCTAAGATATTTAAAAGTTATCTTTATATGATGTGGATTTCTGTACTAAATTGTAACGATTTTTTGTTATGGCCACGAAGGTGCTAAGACGCAAAGTTTTTTTCTTTTTCTACGTTATCCATATCGTATGTCATTTCGACGAAGGAGAAATCTCCACGCAAAGATTTGCTTCGCCTGTTCGCTATCGCTCGGGTCTCCTTCGTCAAAATGATAAAAATCAGAAAAAAATCCTCTTAATCTTTTTAATCTGTAGCAAAAAAACTTTGCGTCTTAGCGTATTTGTGGCAATAAAAACTCAACAGCCGCTTTTGTAATTTCAGAATCGTCTTCTTTTGACGTAATAATAGAAACATCAGTAAAAAGATTTACTTTTTTCAGTTCAATAAAACCGATGTCCGAATCCTGATTGTTTTTTGCAATATTAGAAGGAACGATTGAAATTCCCAATCCATTTTTGACTAATTGTACAATTGAGTTGATGTTATTCGCTTCGTGAATAATTTTTGGTGTGAAGCCATAAAAAGCACAAAGCTCCAATAAGACTTCATGATAATGCGGTGCATAATCTTTGTTGAAGAAAACAAATGTTTCGTCTTTTAGCTTTAAAATCTCATTTTCAGATTTAATCTGGAAGAAATTTTTACTGTAAGCCAAAGAAAATCCATCTTTAAACCACAAATGAGATTTTATTTTTGGGGAATGTATAGGTGATCTGATAATTCCCATTTCAATTTTACCTTTTTCTAAAGCATCGATCTGTTTGCTTGTGGAAACTTCAAAAAGCTTGAAATTCACATAAGGAAATTGAGTTTTTAAATGTTTTATTAAATCTGAAATAATAGAAGAATAAATTGAACTGATATATGCAATTCTAAATTCGCCCGAAACGTTCTCTGCGATCTTTTTTGTTTTCACGCTAATATGTTCCAAATTTTCCAAAAGTGCGATTACTTCTTTTTTAAAGTATTTTCCAGCTTCGGTCAATTCTACTTTTTTATTATTTCTAATAAAAAGCTTTGCGTGAAGTTCTTCTTCTAATTCTGCTATTTGTCGGCTCAATGGAGGCTGAGAAATATATAATTTTTCTGAAGCTTTTGTAAAGTTCAGTTCTTCGGCTACAGCCAAAAAATATTTTAAATGACGTAATTCCATGATACTTTTAAAGTATTGTTGATTGATAAAAATAGTATTTTTAAAGTATTTATGAAAGGTATAGTTTTGGTTTTAAGTTAAATGTTAGAAGTGAAACGTAAAAGTGAAAGAGCTGGAGCGAATAACTCATAGCAAAAAACTTATAACTTTTTAAAATAAATAAGCCTCTCACAGGTAGAGCAGATGTAGCATATTATTAGTTTTAGATAAATCATCTTAACCAAAATATTCCAATCATATAATAGCAAAAAGATTCGCTCAATCTGCTCAATCTTTGGGAGTTTAAAAACAGAAAGCTATGAAAAAATCAACTATTACAGAAATTAAAGAACGGTTTGATAATGATGTCGAACGATTTTCAAATCTAGAAACAGGACAAGTTGCTACAATTGATGCCACGATTTCTTTAGAATTAATTACCGAAGCTTCCAAACGTATAGTTCCAAATGCAAAAAGTGTATTAGATGTTGGCTGTGGCGCTGGAAATTATACTTTAATGATGTTGTCTAAAATGCCAAACTTGAATTGTACTTTGGTCGACTTGAGTTTACCAATGTTGGATCGCGCTTTTGAAAGGGTTTCTGGAGTTACAAACGGAAAAGTGGAAATCAAACAAGGTGATATTCGGGAAGTAGATTTACAGGAAAACAGTTTTGATATTATTTTGGCTGGTGCAGTTTTGCATCATTTGCGAGACGATCAGGATTGGGAAACAACTTTTGCTAAATTATTTAAATTATTAAAACAAGGTGGCTGTTTGATGATTTCAGACTTAATTACACAAGACACGGATTTATTAAATGAATATACTTGGCAGCGTTACGGTGATTATTTGGAGGGAATCGGAGGGGAGCAATACCGTCAGAAGGTTTTGGATTACATAGAAAAAGAAGATTCTCCGAGATCTATGAATTATCAATTGGATTTAATGAAAAAAGTGGGTTTTTCTAAAGTCGAAATTTTACATAAAAATATGTGCTTCGGAGCTTTTGGCGGAATTAAGTAAAGTTTTTTATAGCCAAGAATTCACGAATTAGTTTTAAAATCCATATACAGGGATTTAAGATTAATTCGTGAATTCGTGGCGGAAAACGTTTATAAAATCTGTGCAGTTTTGTAAACTTGAATTGGGCTTGAAACCAGTGTTTCGGTTTTTTTAATAAATTCCTGAAGATAAGACTGGCTGTTGTGTAAATCTAAACCAGGCTGATCTTTCCACTCTTCCCAAAGAATAAAAATATTTTCAGAAGTATGCAAATCATAACGAATACAAGCAGCTTCTTTTCTAGTTTCATTTACTAGATGTGTCAGTAGATTTTGAACTTCGATTAAGTTCTCAGGTTTACTTTTTAAAATTGCGGTAATTGAAATCATGATTGTAAGTTTTTAAAAGTTTCTTCTAAGTGCTTCGTGTAATTCTCTTTAAAGATAATGATATTTTCTGGTGTTGCGCCTTTTTCAACATCATGGAAATGAAATCCGTTTACGCGTTCCATCCCAGTAAATTTATTCATTTTATGAAAACCAAACATTACGCCTTCATCAACAGAAGTTTCGTCGAAGAATTCGCCAGGAAGTGTAAATGCAGTTGCCGGTGCATTCCAGCTTGTGGTTAGCATGTATTTACGTCCGTGAAGAAGTCCACCTGTTCCGTAATTAACATCTGGATTTACACGGCTTCTTCCGTCACTTTTGTAAATTCCATTGTTGTGTCCTTGAGTAAAAACATCATCGATGTATTTTTTAAAAAGATTCGGAATCTGAAACCACCAAATAGGTGTGTGATAGATGATTAAATCTGCCCAAACGAATTTTTCTACTTCTTTCTGAAGATCAATTTCGCTTTCGATATGCGTTGTTTTGATTTCGTAATCATTGTTTTTAGAAAGAAATTCAACAGTCCATTCCTGAACGGTTTGATTGAATTTTCCTCCTGAATGAGCAAATTTTTGCCCGCCGTTTATTATAAAAATCTTTTTCATTTTTACTGTCGTTTCTTATGAAAATGGATACGTGAGGGATAGAGGCGGTATCTCCCGATTTAGAAAAACAAGGCTTTTTAGCCGTAGTTTTTGTTAATCGGGAATTTAGCCGAAAGCCCGACCCGGAGGGACACGCCCAAATTCTAATTATTTAAAATTTTGAGATTTTTTTAAACACATAGAAACATAGGTTTTTCTTTCTTTGAAAAGAGAATGGAAAGAAACTAGTTTCTAACACATAGTAAAGTTTGTCATTTCGAGGAACGAGAAATCACACTCGTTGCTCGCCAAAGATTGGCGACTTAGTTTGCGGAGTTTCTAGTGTGATTTCTCGTTCCTCGAAATGACAAATTACGTTGACTATGTTTGTTAATGTAAGTGAAACGCCTTTATAGACAAGGCAAAACTATGTTTCTATATGTTTAAAAGAGAATTATTTTATTTTAGCAATTGCCTGATTGATAAACTCTAGTTCTGAAGCTGAAAGATCGAAATCCATTGTTTTGGCATTTGAAATGGCTTGGTCTGCATTTCTAGCTCCTGCTAAAACTATTGAAATTCCTTTTTGTAAAGTTGTCCAGCGTAAAACCAATTGTGAAATTGAAATGTGTTTTGAATGTGCTAATGAACTCAATTCTTCGATTAAGGTTTTTACTTGCTGCAAATCAAACTTTCCAAAATAGCCATTTCTATGGTCGTTTTCTTTTAGCTTGCTATCGGTAAAATATTTTCCAGTCAATAAACCTCTTTCCATCGGACTGTAAGCGATGATTCCAATATTTTCTGCTACGGTGAATGGGATTAAATCAGTTTCAATTGTACGGTTCAGCATGCTGTATGCTACTTGGTTTGAAGCAACCTGAACCGTTTTTTGTGCTTCTTGAATTTGTGAAATGTTGTAATTGCTTACTCCAAATGCTCTAATTTTTCCTTGTTGAATTAGTGTTTCAACAGCTTCCATTGTTTCAGAAATTGGTGTTGTAATGTCTGGCCAGTGAATTTGCAGTAAATCGATATAATCGGTTTGAAGGCGTTTTAAGCTTTCTTCAACTTCTTTAATTACGTTTGCTTTTGATGAATATTTGTAAATTGGAACTTTTTTACCATTGTCATCAGCGTCGAAAAAGAAATCACCTTTTCCGTTATTGCTTCCGTCCCAAACCAAACCAAATTTAGTAAGCAATTGAACTTTAGAACGATCTTGGCTTTTAATGGCTTCTCCAATCATTTCTTCGCTTAAACCAAAGCCATAAAATGGAGCAGTATCGATTGTAGTAACACCATGATCTATTGAAGCGTGAATAGAGTCGATTGAATCTTTCTTTTCAGTTCCGCCCCACATAGTTCCTCCAATAGCAAATGCTCCGTAAGTAATGGTTGATAATTCTAGTTCTGAATTGCCTAATTTTCTATATTCCATGATTATGATTTTTTCTGTTAAAATTTGATTAGGCAAAATTATACTGTTTTTATGATTATTATTTGGTATATATTTGTCTTTTTTAGGTATATTTGCATCTTCAAAAAAAATAGAATTATGAAAAAAGAAAACTTATACGAACCTTTCACAGTTTCTTTCGAAACGCTGAATGAATATCCAGATGTTGGAGATCGTCATAATTTTTTTGAATTGGTTTATATTTTGGAAGGAACAGGAAGACAGTGTATTAATAAAAATATATTTGAATATGATCCTGGACATTTGTTCCTGTTAACGCCAGAAGATTGTCATAATTTTACCATTGAAACTCAGACTAAATTTTTCTTTTTGAGGTTTAATGATATTTATTTGAAGAATTCTAGTTTACAGAATGAAAACATTCAGCGATTGGAATATATTCTGCAAAATGCCAATCATCAGCCGGGCTGTATTTTGAAAAATGATCCTGACAAATGTTTGGTAAAAGTGATGATTGAAGCTATTTGTCGAGAACACCAAGATAAAGATGTTTACAATCAGGAATTGATTCAGCAATTGGTAAATACACTTATTATTATTGTGGCAAGAAATATTGCAAAATACCTTCCAGAACAGATAACTATAAATACTGAAGCTAAAGCAATGGATATTTTACAATATATTCAAAACAATATTTATTATCCGGAAAAGATTAAAGCAGAATCGATTAGTGATTATTTTGGGATTTCGAATACCTATTTAGGACGTTATTTTAAGAAACATGCTAGTGAGACGATGCAACAGTATATCAGTAATTATAAAACTAAACTGATTGAACACCGTTTGCAATTCAGCGATAAGCGTATCAATGAAATTGCTTATGAATTTGGATTTACGGATGAAAGCCATTTTAATAAGTTCTTTAGAAAACAAAAAGGGTATAGTCCGTCTGAGTTTAGAAAGACGATTCGATTGAGTGCTTAAAAACACGGATTTGCTTCGCCTGTTCGCTATCGCTCGGGTCACTAATTGGCACGAATTTTTTTACCACAGATTTCACGGATTAAAGGATTTTTTAATCTGTGGTAATTTGTGAAATTTGTGTTTTTAAATAATCTTCTTAATTACACGAAGTTTATGCGTGTGCTTATTTAATTCAGGATTATAAATTCCAGTGTGGTCTAAACGATCAATGCGAACTTTTCCACTTGCGTGAATGATGTAGTTATTGTCCATTATGATTCCGACATGGGTAATATTTCCTTCGTCATTATCAAAAAAAGCTAAGTCACCCGGCTCACATTCTTCAATAAAACTTAAAGGATCTCCTTCAAGAGCTTGCTGAGAAGCGTCACGATGAATTTTGTAACCGTTTAATTTGTAAACCATTTGAGTAAAACCGGAACAGTCAATACCAAAAGGTGTTTTTCCTCCCCACAAATAAGGCGCATTTAAATACATAAAAGCTGTTTTAATCAATGCGCTTTTAGGTTTTATGCCGCTGGTTTTTGTTCCTTCAAAATCAAAATTTGAAATATTGATTTCGTTATTGTTTAAAAAAGATAAAGAAGCTCCAAGCGGAATAGGAAGTAATAAATTATCTGGTGCAGTAATGTAATCTATTAAATCAGCATTTAAAATAATAGCTTCTTTGCTCAGCTGATTAAATTGCTGTTCAGAAATTAACTGATATTGTTTAGAGTCAACCCAGCCAATATAGTCGTCAAATTGAATTCTGATTTTAGCCCATTGATTTTGGCGTTCTAAAATTTCGATATGTTCGCCAAACAAAAGTTGTGTAACGATTTCACTTCTGTCACTTGGTTCAGACCGAACAGGTACTATGGCTAAATTGCAAATTCCGAACATTTAAGGAAATTTATTAGTTAAAATTAAGAGCTGTATAATTTTACAGCTCCTAATTTTTTATGATATTATTTAAGCTCTTTCAATCACAATTGCAGATGCGCCACCGCCACCGTTGCAAATTGCAGCAGCTCCAGTTTTTGCATTGTTTTGTTCTAAGACATTGATTAAAGTTACAATAATTCTAGCTCCTGAACAACCTAGTGGATGTCCTAATGAAACAGCTCCACCATTAACGTTAACTTTATTGTTGTCAAGATTTAAGATTTTTGAATTGGCTAATCCAACTACAGAAAAAGCTTCGTTGAATTCGAAATAATCTACATCTGAAATTGAAATTCCAGCTTTGGCTAAAGCTTTTGGAAGTGCTTTTGCAGGACTTGTTGTAAACCATTTTGGTTCTTGTGCTGCATCTGCGTAGCCTTTGATGTAAGCAAGAGGTTTTAGACCTAATGCATTTGCTTTTTCTTCAGACATTAAAATTAAAGCGGCAGCTCCATCATTAATTGTTGAGGCATTTGCTGCAGTAACAGTTCCGTCTTTGGTAAAAACGGCACCTAATGATGGAATTTTATCTAATTTAACATTAGTATATTCTTCGTCTTTTGAAAATATAATTGGTTCGCCGCGTCTTTGTGGTACTTCTACAGGAACGACCTCATTATCAAATTTTCCGGCATCCCATGCTTTTGCGCTTCTTTCGTAAGACTGAATTGCGAAAGCATCCTGTTCTTCACGGCTGATGTTATATTCAGTTGCACATAAATCAGCGCAAACTCCCATTGCGTTGTTATCATAAGCATCTGTTAAACCATCTTTTTGCATTCCGTCCAATAGGGTTGCTGGACCAAATTTGTTTCCGGCACGCATTTGAACGTAATGCGGAATCAAACTCATGCTTTCCATTCCTCCAGCTACAACAACTTCGGCGTCACCGCATGCAATTGCTTGAGCTGCAAACATAACCGCTTTCATGCCAGAGGCGCAAACTTTATTTACTGTTGTAGCAGCAACTTCTTCAGACAAACCAGCAAAAAGTGCTGCCTGGCGAGCTGGAGCTTGTCCAACACCTGCCTGAATTACATTCCCCATGAAAACTTCATCAACTAATTTTGGGTCTAGGTTAATTTTTTGAAGGGCTCCCTTTATAGCGGCAGCGCCTAATTTTGGTGCAGGTACGGTAGATAACCCTCCCATGAAACTTCCGATAGGTGTTCTAACGGCAGAAACGATAACAACTCTTTTGTTCATGTTCTGTTTAATATTAGTTAATAAAGCAAATTTACAGTTTATTTGAATAATTTCAAATTTTGTATCAAATAGGGGTTGTTTTAAAATTAAGATGAAATTTTTGTTAATTCTATTCGTTTGATTGTGAAGTGGTTTTGAAAAAAGATGAAAAAAAACTAAAAAAACTCAAAAAAAAGCTTGTGAGAAAAGGAATGTTGTTATACATTTGCACTCGCAAAACGGAAGCAATTCCTTGAGCAAGGAGAGGTGCCAGAGCGGTAATGGAGCAGATTGCTAATCTGTCGACGGGTAACCGTCGCCAGGGTTCGAGTCCCTGTCTCTCCGCTTAATTTGCCTTCGGGGTGTAGCGTAGCCCGGTTATCGCGCCTGCTTTGGGAGCAGGAGGCCGCAGGTTCGAATCCTGCCACCCCGACAAACTTTACCATAAGTTTAAAAAGAAATGGTTCCATAGCTCAGCTGGATAGAGCAACGCACTTCTAATGCGTAGGTCGAAGGTTCGAATCCTTCTGGGATCACTTGAGGAGACAACTACTTTGTAGTTGTCTCTTTTTTTATGTCTATAAATGTTTGTTTGTCAGGCTTTTACCGTCTAGTGTTTTACGGTTCGATTTTTTTCATGGGGAATCCCTAGTCTGTTTTGAAATAACAGTCTAAAAGCAGATTATTCGTGATTTAACAGGGACTAAGGGTGGTTCGAAGTCTCATTAAGGATATGATATTTTTTTCTCTTTTGGTTTGTCGTAATTTTTTGATACTAAATAAAGTAATTCCAAAATAATTTTAGCTTCCTTCTCATCTACCTGAATGCCGTTCTTGAAAAGAATAATAACGGCTTTTTCTACTGAAATATTCTTTTCAATGAAATTCATTTTTTTTAGTTTTTCGGTTATTTTTTTTTGATAAAATTTTTGAAAATGCTTGATTTAAATCTAAAGAAAGAGCCCCTGTTTTAAAATCAATATCAGTCGGTGGAATAAGATTTACAAGATGTCTTTTATCTGAGGTTTCAAATTCAGAAAATCTTTCAAAGATTTTCACTAAAGCATTATCTTCCATTTGATTTTTTTTATCAATAGCTTTTAATTTAGCTGTAATATCATTTGCTTCCTTTTTAAGATTTTGGGTGCTGATTTGATTCTCTTTTTTTAATTCATTATAGTCATCAATTTTCAATATTCCGGTTATAAATAATTTTCTGCCTTGAGAAAGGATTAACTTCTCCTCATTTATTTTTCTCTCTAATCCTTTTTGAGCGTATAGATAACTTGCTTTCTGTGTCTTTATATTCTGGTCTTCCAAAATATTCTTAAATAATTCAATTGTATTATTTGAGAGTATAAACTGTTGAAGTTTCTTTTGATAACAATTATTAAGGAAAATTGCATCTATTCTTGTTTTGCAGCCATCACGGCAATGATAATATGGGTATTTTTTTGATCTTCCTTTTGAAATACTTCCGACAAGTTTTCGATTACAAATAGGACATGTTAGAAAACCTCTAAGGAAAAATAATGATTGTAAATCATCTCTTTTAGCAGTAGTTTTTCTTTTTGTATTAATAACGGATTGAACCTGATAAAACAACGACTCAGATATCAATGGCTCGTGTAATCCTTTTATCATTTGCTTTTCACTAGAATTTAGTTTGACTGGTACAAGCCCACAATAAACTGGATTATGCAAAATCCTGAAAAAGTGTGATCTTGAACATAGTAATCCTTTATCATTAGCTATCTTCCTGATTTCGGATATTTTATGATCGTTCTGTGCAACATGATAAAAAGCCCATTTTATAATTTCGGCTTCAGGCTCTTTAGGAGCGATAGCTTTTTTGCCATTCATTAATGTTAAATTGATAAATCCTAATGGAGCTTTACCAAGATATCTCCCCGTTAACTTAGCTCGTTGCATGCCATTTGCCGTGTTTTGAGCTCTCCGGGTATTTTCTGCTTCTGGGACTGCTAAATATACAGCCAGCATAACTGTACTTTCTGGAACAGAGAAATCAATTGGCTGGTCAATAGCCTTTGCTGTTGTTTTATATTTCCGAAGCTTTCCAATCATTTCGTAAGCATATTCAATATTACGGCTGAATCGATCCCATTTGATAAATAGTATATTTTTATTTTGTCCTGATGATTTCTTTTTAATTTCTGAAAATAATTGGTTCCATTCTGGTCTGTTGAAATTCTTAGCAGAGAAATCTTCTCGATAAATTCCTTTCACTTCGATATTGTAAAATTTGCAATACTTCAATAATCTTTCCTCTTGTTCGGGCAGTGAGTAGCCTTTTCTTTTTTGTTCGTCAGTACTTACTCTGACATATAAATAAGCAGTTTCCATATAAAAAATATAATGATTGCCTTTTAGTATAAAATATACGTAGATATCACAATTGCTTAGATCAATATACTAAAACGGGATTTTATATAATTCTTAATAGTGTATTAGATTGTTATGTGAGTTTTGATGGCTTATGAACGCAATATTTTGATGAGAATTATAGAGTTGTAAATTTACTCATTAAGTTTCTTAGCTGATAGTTTTACAGATTAGATTTTAAATTCCTGTGTTATATTTTTTTATTAAAACGAAAAAGCTTCTAAAATCTAAAAAGGAGTATAAATACGTGTTGTTTATAAATTTGAAAATGATTTATTTGTTACGGTTTTCCGTAATGAAAATCTGAAATTATTAATGTTATTTGTTGCTAATAAAATATATCGACACAACAAATAATTTAAAACAATATAAAAATGAATTTACCACTCCTAATAATTATTATAGTCTTACTGATCATTAATATTTTTTTGATAATATATAAGAAACCCAATCAAAATAAAGACTTGAAAGATGAATTAGCAAAATATGTTTTAGAATTTGGTAAAATTGATCAGCTTATTCGTTCTGAATTTTCAACTAACCGAGATGAAGCACAGAAAAATTCTAGAGAAACTAGGGAAGAGTTGGCAAACTCATTTAAAATATTCGGTGAAACTTTAACAAAAAACATTACAGATCTCTCTACTCTACAGAAGGATCAGTTTGGAAACTTCTCAGAACAGCTTCAAGCTTTAACAAAAAATAACGAAGATAGAATCGAAAAACTGATTTTATCAAATGAGAAAAAACAGACTGAATTTACGGAACAATTTTTAAAGTCTTCAAAAACAACAAAAGAAGAATTAGTAGCGTCATTAAAAACCAATGAAGAAAAAACAGATAAACTTCTTCTGTTATTTGACCAAAAAACCAAAGAACTAAACGATCAACTTAATACTTCAGCAAAGGAAAATAGAGATGAACAGGTAAAATCACTGAAGTCTTTCGAGGAACAATTCACACAAAACGTAAAAGGTTTTAATGAACTACAAAAGCAGAAGTTTGATGAGTTAATTCTAAAACAGGAACAGTTAAAATCAGAAACAGAATTGAAGTTAGAAAAGATAAGAGAAACTGTTGAGCAAAAACTTCAAATACTTCAAGAGGAGAATGGAAAAAAACTTGAAGAAATGCGTAATACTGTTGATGAAAAATTACAAGCCACAGTTGAAAAAAGATTTGATGCATCATTTAAAATTATCAGTGACAGGTTAGAATTAGTACACAAAGGTTTAGGGGAAATGCAGACACTCGCAGTTGGTGTGGGAGACCTTAAAAAAGTGCTCACCAATGTGAAGACAAGGGGGAATTTTGGTGAGATTCAGTTGGGAGCGATATTGGAACAGATTTTATCACCAGAGCAATTTGAATATAACAGAATTGTGAAGAATGGCACTCAAGAAAGAGTTGAATATGTTGTTAAACTACCTGGACAAAATGAGGACAACACACCTTTATATTTACCGATTGATTCAAAATTTCCAAATGAAGACTATCAAAGGTTATTAGAAGCTTATGATAATGTTGGGGCAATTGAAGCAAAAGATCTTGAAGCAATAAACAGACAGTTCGAAAATGCCATCAGAAAGAACGCTAAAGATATAAGCGATAAATATATTAATCCGCCAGTTACAACTGATTTTGCTATCATGTTTGTTCCGACAGAAGGGCTGTACGCAGAAGTGCTAAGACGAACCGGTTTATTTGAAAGACTGCAGAGAGAATTTAAAATTATTGTTGTTGGTCCCACTAATTTAGTTGCTTTTTTAAGCAGTTTGAATATGGGTTTCAGAACATTAGCCATTCAAAAAAGATCTAGCGAAGTCTGGCAGATCTTAGGGGCAGTAAAAACTGAATTTGGAAAATTTGGAACCATGCTCGATAAGACTAAAAAGAAATTACAGGAAGCAACAAATACAATAGATTCAGCAGGAACCAGATCTAGAGCTATAGAAAGACATTTGAGAAAAGTAGAATTACTGCCGCAGAACGAAGCAGTTGAATTAATTGGGGATGCCCTAAAATTGGATATTGAAGATATTTTAGAAGAAGCGAAAGATAATTCAATTGATGAAAGTGAATAGTTTTATAATGGAGTTAAATCTTTAGGATAAAAAACAGATTTAGGACTTTCGATTTATCTTCTGAAGCATAACTGCTTGACTTAGCTGCATTAATATTTTCAACGATAATAAATAATATTGAACTAAAATGAAAATTAAAACTCTTGAAATTAAAAATTTTAGATTATTAAAAAACATAACTCTCTCTTTGGAAGACCACACCACGGTGATTGTTGGACGAAATAACTCAGGTAAAACCTCTTTGACTGAAATTTTTCGCAGGCTGATCGGAGATAAGAATCCAACATTTTCAATTTATGATTTCAGTCTCTCTGCAATGGAGGGATTTATAAAGGCATTACATTATAAACTGAAAGGTAGAGATGATAATGAAATAAGGGCAGAAATTCCATATATTGAAATTAGAATTACTATTGAATATCCTGTAGAACTTGAGGATTTGGGGATACTGGGAGATTTTATTATTGATTTGGATCCTGGCAGTAATATTGTCATCATAGCCGTTAAATACGCTCTTAAAAATGGTAAAATTGAATCTCTTTTTGAAGGTGTAGAAGACATGGATGAAGAAAGCCTAAAGAATTTTACGAAGTCACTCAAGGAAAGAATTCCAAGTCTTTTTGAAACTCATATAACAGCTGTTGATCCAATAGACCCTGAAAACATTGCTCCTATCGAGTATTCCAAGTTCAGAGCAGTACTGGGCGCGAGCTTTATAAATGCACAGAGAGGTCTTGATGATGTCACGCATTCTGAAAAAGATGTATTGGGAAAAGTATTGGCACAGCTTTTTAAAACGTCACAATCAACTGCGGCTCCTGATGATATGAAAAATAACTCAGCGGAGTTAAAGGTTATTGTTGACGACATTCAAAATAAGGTGGATACGGACTTTAACACGCAATTAAATAAGCTGTTGCCTGCACTTGGGCTGTTTGGTTATCCAGGGCTTTCTGATCCTAACTTGAGTACTGAGACAACAATAGACATCTCTAATATTTTAGAAAGTCATACAAAAATTCGATATGGGCAGGGAAATAATCTTTTTCTGCCGGAAACATATAATGGTTTGGGGTCTAGAAATTTAATTTATATTTTGTTTCAGCTATTTGAATTTTTTCGAAGATATCAAAGCAGGCAGATTTCGAATAGTTTGGACATTATCTTTATCGAAGAGCCCGAAGCGCATCTGCATCCGCAGATGCAGCAGATTTTTATTAGAAAACTGTATGAGATAGCAAATGAGTTTGCAAAGACTTTAAACGATGGGAAGCCTTGGCCGGTCCAATTTGTTGTCACAACGCATTCTACTCATATGGCCAACGAAGCTGAATTCGAAGCAATTAGATATTTTTTAACTTCAAGCGGAGCGGAAAGACAGACGATAGTAAAAGATTTAAGAAAGGAATTTAGGACTGATGATCTTAAGGAAGATAAAGAATTTTTGCATAAATATTTGACTCTCACCAAATGTGACTTATATTTTGCAGACAAAGCTATTCTTTTTGAAGGTCCGGCAGAAAGGTTAATGATGCCTCTGCTTATAGCTAAAAGAGATGAGTTGAATTTAGATAAGCCACAGCTTGGTTTGCAATATGTGACAACTATTGAGGTAGGCGGAGCTTTTGCACATCACTTTTATAAATTTTTAGATTTTCTTGAACTGCAATGTTTGGTTATCACAGATTTAGATTCAGTGCTGATGACAAAGGGAGAGAAAATTACCTATCCAGGTTCATTTGTCAAAAATGGTTCCCACACTTCGAATGCGGGAATAAAAAATTGGTTTGCTAAAGGTACAGAGGGATATTATCTGCTAGAAGATTGTCTTGCTCAAACAGGAGACACTAAAGTTTCCGGGTCAAGAAGAATTGCTTTCCAAATTGCTGAGGAAGGAAAGAAAGCTATTGGAAGAAGCTTTGAGGAAGCGTTTATTTTGGCAAATAGAGAACATTTTGGAATTTCGGAAATTGACGAAAATGATGTTGAAGCCAACGCAGAAATGTTTGCTCCCGAAAATAAGAAGAAAACAGAATTTGCTTTAAAATATTCCCTGGAACATACTACATGGAATGCGCCAAAATATATTCTTGAGGGTCTTGACTGGCTAGCGGTTAAGCCTGCCGGGCCAGAAGTAATTCCTGCTGAAAATGTTAATGAACCAATAGGATAAGATTATGCCAGAAAATTTAGAAATAAGTCCTGCTGAAAATGCGTCTGTTGAATGTTTAGCCAGAGTTTTTAAGTCTATTGATGAAAAAAAGCATTTTCTCGTTGAAGCAGGTGCAGGTGCAGGGAAAACCTATACGTTAATTAAAGCTTTAAAGCATCTTATAAGTAAATATGATGCTGAGTTTTTAAAAACTAGCCGAAAAATTGCCTGTATCACGTATACAAACGTCGCAAAAGACGAAATTCGTTCCAGAACGGACAATCATCCTATTGTTTTAGCAGACACAATACATGCTTTTGCATGGGAAGCCATTAAAAATTTTCAAAATGGACTTCGTGACAGGATGGTAGAGTTGGGTGATAAGTGGCAGGAAAGAATCGCAGAGGCAGGAGGTATTAAATCACAAAGAGTCATTTATAGTTTAGGATATCCGAAAATAACAGCTGAAGAAATTTTTTTGCATCACAATGATGTCATAAAGCTTTTTACTTCTCTTTTGTATGATAATAAGTTTAAAAAGATATTTACAAGCAGATACCCGATAATTCTGATTGATGAATATCAAGATACAAATAAAGGCTTAGCGGATGCATTAGTCAATAATTTTATTGAAGAAAAATCGAACATAATTTTAGGTTTTTTTGGGGACCACTGGCAGAAAATTTATGGAACGGAGTCATGCGGTTTTATTGAGACAACGGATGGAAAAATGGAAATTATCGGCAAACAGGCGAATTTTCGTTCAGATAAAAATATTGTCTCAGTTTTAAATAAAATGAGGCCCGAACTTAAGCAGTTTGAGTACGATCCTGAATCTGAGGGTGAAATAATTGTTTTTCATAGTAACAACTGGAAAGGGGAACGAAGAGAAGGGGCGCATTGGAGCGGTGACCTTCCAGAAAATGTGGCACACGAATATTTAGAATGGACTAAGCATGAATTAAATAAAGGAAATTGGAATATTAGTTCAGAAAATACAAAGATTCTAATGCTTACAAATAATGTACTGGCGTCCGAACAAGGCTATCAGAATGTTGCAAATGCATTTACTGATAACGATGATTATCTTAAAAAGAATAACGATTATATGGCCTTCCTTATTGATACCGTAGAAATAGGCTCTGAAGCATTCCTAAATAAAAAGTACGGAGAAATGATTCAGGCATTTAATGCGGGAACACCGAAGATCCGAAAACATGCAGATAAAAAGGTTTGGTTTGAAGATATGACCAAACTTCATGCGCTCTGTCAAGTCGGAACTATTGGGGAGGTATTAGATTTATTAAAAGTGACAAATAAACCAAAATTACCAAAGAAAATTGAAGAGAAAGAACAGCGTTTTAAACAAATTACAGCTGTTGAGGAAAAAGATTGGGAAGAAGAGGATAAGAGTTTTGTTTCAAAAATTAAATCGATCAGATCAATTCCGTACTCTGAAATTGCAAATGTATCAAGCTACATTGATGATAAAACGTTGTATTCGACTAAACACGGTGTCAAAGGTGCTGAATTTGAAAATGTAATTATAGTTTTAGGCAGAGGATGGAACCAGTATAATTGGAATCAATTTTTAGAATGGATGAATAATGGAATTCCTGCGGGTAGGGAGGATTCATTTGAAAGAAACAGAAATCTATTTTATGTCGCCTGCTCAAGGCCCCAAAAGAGGCTGTGTCTGCTTTTTACTCAAGAGCTTTCCGAAAATGCATTTCAAAGCCTGGATAAGTTATTTGGAAATGTTGTTAAGGAAGCATGCAACTAAAAAAGTAGTAGACAAGAATTGTTCTTAGTTGGTTGATATTCAGATGAATAATTAGAATTGAATATTATTTTATAACGATAAATTAACCTTAAAAAAATAAAAAAATGGCCTACACTGCTTGTTACACCTGTTTTGATGGTGATACTGATATGAATTGCTATAATTTAATGAAAGCATGGCATAAAAATGGAAAATTCAATTTTACATTCGACAATGTTCATGATTTAGAACAGGTGCGCGATACCAGTGCTGAAGAGACAATTAAGCGCAGCTTACGAAGACGGTTAAACGCAAGTGATGTTTTTGTTGTTCTAATTGGGAAAAGTACCAAATACCTTTACAAATTTGTACGATGGGAAATTGAAGTTGCAATGGAAATGAATTTGCCAATAATTGCAATAAATTTAGATGGTAGGAGAACAATAAATAATGATTTATGTCCTCCGATTTTAAGAGATGCCTTAGCAGTTCATGTTCCATTCAGCCCGGATATAGTAAATTATGCAATTACTAACTGGCCGTATTCCCATAGAGATTACAAATCCCAGCGTATTTCAGGCAGTTATCGTTATAATGACTCAGTTTACTCACAGCTTGGATATTAATTATGAATTATTATTTAAAATCACTTCGAACTAAATCTTATTGGATTTACGCACTTTTGAGTATTGATTCAATGACAACTTTTATTGCTGTAGTGGGCGGCGCTTGGTCATTAGTTGATATCTTAAGCTCTTGGCATTTTGTCAATAAAGAAAAATTACCATTTTGGTTTTTGATATGTCTTTTTTTATCAGGGTTATTAGTTGTTATTTTTACAAGAAGACCGGTAAAAAAAATAAAATATAAATATCCGGGACAAGATCTTACTATAGAAGTATGTATAGATGATTTGTTTACTGTGAATGGACAGAAAGTCATTAGTACAAATACTACATTTGATACAGATATTGCAAGCGGAATTATCTCAGAAAAAAGTCTTCAGGGACAATTTACAAATAAATACTACCCTGGAGATGTTCCTAAATTGGATAAAGAAATTGGAGATGGTTTAGCGGGGTATTCATTTACGGAGATACAGAAAGAGGCGGGTAAGACAAAACGGTATGATTTTGGAACCACTGTTAAATTAAGGCTTGCTGATCAGTTTTTTTATTGGTTTGCCATGTCTGATTTGAATTATAACAATAATGCTAAAACAACTCTAAAAAATGTTCATCTGGCATTAGAGGGTCTTTGGGAATTTATAGAGACTAAAGGTGAAAAACAGGATATTGTAATTCCCTTGATTGGTTCAGGACTTGGAAGACTTTCAATAGGACGTAAAAAATTGATAGCGATTATTGCACAATCATTTCTAAATGCATCCGAAGAAAATATTTTTTCAAATAAGTTGATAATTGTAATTCATCCTGGGGATGTTGATAAAGCAAATTTAAATTTATTTGAAGTTAAAGATTTACTTAATCATTATTTACCATAGTAAAATTTTATTCTTCTGTTAGTTGGATGGATATTTCAAACAAAGGCCATTGACCTAGAAAGGGAAAAAAATGTCTTAACTTTTATTCTAGTTTTTGTTTACATATTCACTTTTATTAATATTGATAAAATAAGAAAATAATCTCTATACCTAATTTATTGGCTATAGATAAAAAGATTTGAATGGAAAGCAAAGGAAAACTATGCTGTGAACTATTCAGGAAAAACTAACGAATACTATAATTTAAAAGCAAATTACAATGGCAATATTTGGAGCAGGTTCTAAATGGGAAAAAAATGAAATGAAAAATGATTTTTTTAAAAATGAAAATTTTGTAATAGGATGGAATATTAAAAATGCCCAGGACCTGTATAGTCAAATTAGCACAATAAAAATTGGCGATATAATTTTCCTCAAAGCAAATAAGCCCGGAAACTTAAACTTAAGGATTAAAGGCATAGGCATTGTAAAAGATTCCTTCATTGGAGTTCTTTTTGATAAGGAGGAAAATTTATCCTTGAGGAAAAAGAATTTTGAATTGCCAGTTAAATGGATTGTGAAGTCCGAATTTAAAATAAGCATTCCCCCAGACACTGGTAAGCTTACCCATGTACGAGCAGGCACACTGCATGAAGAATATCTGCCTTATGTCCAGAAAGAAATTATAGGAAAAATATTTAACCAGTTAAAATAGACGACGGTATACATGGTTCATTGTATGACGAAAGATGTTACATCCAATTTTGTAAGTTAGATTATATTTTTGTTGAATAAGCTTACTAAGTTTCTTTTAGTGAAAGTGTACTGTTTTTTGTCGGAAATTTATTTATCATTAATTCTTGGTTTGTTTTGGGTTACGGTCGCCTACAATGATGGATAAAGTTCTTGCGCGACACGAAGTTTGGGACTAAAAAGGCGAGTTTCTTCCAAGTACAAAATCATCTTTAAATTCTGCCAGATGCATAAATCTCTTGTACCAGCTTTATTTAATTTTCTTTATTTTCAATTTTTGATTCAAATCTTTAAATTTCATTATCATTTCATGTTCTTCTAACTTTGTTAAAGTTTTGTTTTTTAGATACTTTTTGTAATAAAAAATTAAAACTTTAGCCCCTTCATCACTTTCTTTTAACAGATTTTCATTAGATAAAATTTGCTTAATAAAATCAATTTTTAAATCAAGAGAAGTACTGTCAAACATTTTTTTATATTTTTTAAGTTCTTCTAAATCTACTTGTTCTCCAATAACAAATCTTGAACTTTGTTTGAAAATATCATCGTTAATTAGATTTACACTTCCATTTGGTATTGTGCGTCTATAAATTAAGTTTACACGTTTTGTATTGTCATGATAAATTCGAACCAAATATTTTTTGTTGATAGGAATTGAAAATTCGTTTGATTTTAAAGATGGGTTTTCGTCGGTAGATAAAATATCTTCTAAAAAAAGTGGATTATCATTTGTTAAGAAATTTGATTCACATTCTATTTTTTGAACTTCTATTATTGTGAATTCGTGAATATTGCCAATCTGTGCTGTTCCAATAATATGTTTTTCTTTAAAAAGTCTAACAAGTTTCTCTACATAAAATTCAATGATTTGTTCTAGATTCCACTCTCGAAAGCTAAAATCTTCATCTAGATAAGTTAAGCCTTTTTCTTTTTTTAATGTCGCAGTTTCAAAAAGGTTTTTAATTTTTTCTGTATGTAAATCAATACTTTTTCTAAAAATTATTGGGTTTCTAAAGTAGAATTGAAATATACTAATTAATATTTCAGCTCTTTCTATATCACTGATTTCGAAAATATTATCATTAGTTAAAATCTTGTATGTTTTAGCATATAAAGGTTCTATAAAATCAGAATATATTTTTTCAACAACAAGATTATGCTTGGCATATTTATATGGATGTTCTAAAGTGTATAAATCATTTTCAGAACAAATATTTTTGATATTAGTATAGAAATTTCTGTTTTCGATTTTATCAAAAGTATTAACATAAAATTCTCGTCCTTTTTGCTTTCCAAAATTCTTTAAATATACTCTGGGAACATAGTGTTGATTCATATTCTTTGATTTTTTGGTACAATATCTGTTACCGTTCTGATAATTTAAGAGGTTGCACTAAATTAATATATATTCTTTGGATAAGAATTGTTTTTACAAATACAGAAAAAAAACAATCTCGTAGAGTAGCTATATTATACGTCGTTCAGTTTTTTAGTGTTATTCTCGCATAGTCTCCGGTTTTTTCATAACCAACTTTCAATACTGTGGCGTTTGAGGCAGGATTTTCACCATGTGTATAAAGCATGCAAAATGGCTTCTTCGAAAGAATTTTTTCGGTTATTTTATAGAGTAGAGATGAAGAGTATCTCTTTTGACGTTCATCTTGGACCGTATACAGCTTACCAATTTCAGGAAAATCCATTCTATTCATTTCCAAGGCAATTGCACAAATTTTGCCATCTTCCCAAAGATACAACGAATTATCTAAAATTTCGGAATAAACAGCCATTCGCATTTCTGCTGCGTTCTCTCTATTTCCATCATATTCTTCAGTAAATTCAACACTTAATTTCGTTAAATAATCTAACTCGCTGATAATGGCTAATCTCATTTTCCCTGATGCTAATTTAAATTGAGAATTTAATTTGGCACATTTATAAATTGTCAAATGTTTTTCAACTGTAAATTGTAAATCTTGTAATTCCAAAAGTCTTTCGATGGTTTGCTTATCGCCAGAAAAAATGAAATATTTTAGACGCTCAAAAGGTAATTCTTTACGAATAATTTCGAGATAACCAGCATCATAATGATCACAGTAAATTAGACAGTAACCATCTGTAACAAGTACAAGAAGTTTAACACTGCTATTACCAATAACATTAAAAGCTTGGAAAACTCGTAAATTATTTTTTGCAACTTCTTCAATAACATTTATTAGCAGAACGTTTTGCAATGGATTAGAATATATGAATTCTTCATTGTAATCAACAAATTCCCGAGCAGTATTAAAGTTCTTTACAGTATACATCATATTTTTTTTAGCGTAGGCATTCTTTAAATAATATATAAAGTCATGACATTACATGTAGTTTGGGAATAAAGATGCGAGATTTTTCTATTATGCGTAAATTTTACAAATACAAAACCATATTAAATTTAGCCAAATGCCCAAATCTCTTGTAACAGCTGTAGGCAATAGCTTTTTTTATTTAGTTAACTCATCTTCTTTAATTGTTATTAACTCTGTAGTTCCGATTTTACTTGCTGAGTTCTCATTGTTTAAGTTTATAACTATTAAGCAATATGTTTTGTTATTTAGACTCACAATTGGCGGGAAAACTTTATTATTTTCATTTAACTGAAAGTTTATTTCTGCTTTGTCAATATTAAAAATTACTAAATAGCCTATGTCTTTATTGTAATCATTTGTATACTTAACAATTTGAGAAAAACCTTCTATAATTCTATTTTTCCCATAATTTTTATTTCTATCAAATATCTTAATTTCAATAACTAGTGGGTCTGAAGTGTCAATTGCTCCAATTATATCAGCTCTACCAGAAGTTGATTTTGGTGTTGAAAAAGGAAAATCAATTCCTTGGTCAAATATGAAAAGTCTTAAATCATCTTCTAAGATTTGTTCATAATTTTTAGTTGCTATTTTATATTTTTCAATTAACACATTTCCTGTAAACCATTCAGTTCTCCTCTTATATTTTTCAAGAAGATAAATTACAGAACTTGACTTTTCTAATTGGTCATGAAAATAATAAAGTATAGGTGAAATAAAATCTTCAATTATACCTTTCTTAATATCTTCGAAATCACTTTTTTGAAAAAAAGTCAAATAATGTAAATTATATGTTTTGTCAAGTTCTATAATAAAGTTTAATATTTGATAGCAAAAACTTGCATGTTGAGATTCATTGTTAAAATCAAATTCAGCTCTTCCATATTCCATTTGTTTGGATATATTTTCCAGATAAGCATTATCATAACTGTATTTGTTTACAGATTTATTTAATATTCCTTTTAGTATTTTATTATTTTCAATATTATTTAAACAAAATTTAACCTGATTTCCGAAATTATCTTCAGTTGAACGATAAAGTCTATTTTTCCATTCTTGGATGTTTGTTCTTAAATTATGATTATAATACATTACTGTCCAAATTTTTTAAATATGTTATTAAGTTTTTTTATTGATGCATTCATCGTTTCTATACTATTATGAACTGAGCCGTCACTGTCTTTTAATTCTATTTTTGATTTGCAATTATGACAAAAAATTGTCTTTTCAGACTTAACATCTATAAGCTGAATGCCACTTTCATAATTACAGTTTGGACATGCAAAATCTATCCAGATATTATTAAAATTTATCATCAAATTTATCTTTTTGAGGTAAAATTACTGCCAGCTTGTATATGCGTATGAGAATATCCGATTTATCTGATCTGAATTGGGGCGCTATGTCTAACAAATATAAGTGTCTTTTGTTCTCAAAAATAGGATTTTTATTTCATTAACTAACAAAAGCATTTTTTACTTGTTAAAAACTTTACTTACTAAAATTGTTTTAATTTATTAGCCTTGAATCACAAAAAATCCTCAACGGAGTCGGCTAAAAGTTTAAGATGTTCCAATAAAAGGTTCGAATTTTCTCCGATGACGTTCACAACAAGCCACTCAATTTGAGTGGCTTTTTTGTTTTTTATAATTTTTTTAATCGAACATTATCTTTAATAACCAATAAAGGCTGCCTACATTGTAGACAGCCCTTAAAAACTAATTAAAATAAAAAATAAAAAAATCGATAAGAATATTATAAACCACCTGGAAACTTGGTTTATAAGAGATTCTTATTTTGCTTTCATCACTACTTGTACGCTGTTCGATTTTTTCAAAGCATTTACAGTAAATTCTTTTAAATCTTTAGCCGTTATAGTACTTAAAGTAGTTTTAAGAAGTTCTATATCAAGAGGTGTTTCCTCATTACGAACATAAGAGGTTAAGGCATTGAGCCAATAACTGTTCTCTTTTATCTGTTCTTGATAATTCTTAATTATAGATTGTTTGATGTCTTCCAACATATTGGCAGGAATGTTTTCTGTTTGGACTCTAGCAAGTTCAGCATGAACAATTTTTACCAATGCATCTGCCTTGTCTGGATTACAGTCAAAATTGATTTCTAATGAAAATAATGGGGTAGGAGAATGTGATAGATCGGCTCCAACCTGAACGCCGTAGCTTCCGCCTTCTTCTTCGCGAATGGTTTCCAAATAACGTTTAGTCAGCCACTCAGAAACCACATAACTTAAGATTTTGTTCTTTTTTGAATACAAAACGTCTTTGTTTTCTAAATGAAGATAAACTGTCGTTTTTGGTGTATCCATTGTTCTGAAGATCGTTTTCTCGGTCTTTCCGTCTTTCATGTAGATTTTGTGATCAACGTATTTTTCTGTTTTCGCAGTTGATGGAAGATTACCCAAATAAGTATTGATTTGTGCAATATCTTTTTCAGAAATATTTCCGACAAATAAGAAAGTAAAATCTGCTGCATTCGAAAAACGTTCGGTGTAGAATTTCTTTGCTTTATTCAAATCAAAAGCATTGATAAAATCTTGTGACAATAACCAATTGCGTTTGCTGTAATTGGTGTTTAAAACTGAAATTGTATCGCTTAGTGCTTTCTCGTTGCTATTTGAAGCATTTGTTAATTTGTTTTGATATTGCTCCTTAATTTTATCGAAAGTAGTGGTGTCAAATCTTGGGTGCTGGAAATAAAGGTATGTAAGCTGCAATAAAGTCGTTAAAGATTCTTTATTACTGTTTCCGTTAAAACCTTCGTATAACCCGCCAATATACGGACTCACACTCGCTGTTTTGCCAGTAAGTTTCTTTTTTAAATCGGTAAACTTATAATCGCCTAAACCAGAGTAAGCAGCCACAGCCGATGCAATTTGAGTCGATGGAAGATCCTGCCAATCTGCCAAAGAACTTCCTCCTGCACTGTAAGCAGAAAATAGAATTTGGTCTTTACTCCATACAGTAGGATAAATAATCACTTTAGCTCCATTTGCCAAAGTATATTGTTTTGCATTCGCAAATGGTTTAATCTCGCTGGTTTTTTCAATCACTTTTTCTGTTAATTGCTCTTTTACTAATGAAGCCGTTAATTCTTCTTCTTTATACGGTTCTAGTTTGCTGTTTGAAATGGTTTTCATTGCATTCCAATAGTCATTTGCTTCAGGAAATTTAGTGACCCCATCTTCTGGAGCAGAAACCGATAAGATTAAGTTTTGTTTAGGTTCTAAAGCTCTAAAAACGGTATTAATTTGCTGCAGTGTTACTTTATCCAAGAAGTCATTCATCCACTTATATTCTTCATCCATTGTCATTACTGGATTAGACTCTAAGAAATAAAGCTGTAATTGCTCTGCCCAAGATCCGTTACTGATTTTGTCTTTATTCGTTAGACGATTGTCATAACTGCTACGCATTTTTGTTTTTAAACGATCTAACTCCTGTTGTGTAAATCCGTTTTGAATAGCTCTTTCAAATTCTCTGTAGGCTTCTGAAAACGCTTCTAAAAACTTCCCTTTTTTTGGTGTAATGTTTAGCGAAAATTTACTTGCTAACCTAGATAGATTATTGTTAGAAACTCCAAAAGATAAACCAGCTGTTTCATTATTGATAATATATTCTCCAAAACGAATGTTCATCAATTGCATCGCCAAGCTTTCTTGCATACTTTTGGTCATTTCTGCCTGATCTTGAACTAAAGGTTTGAGCTGTGTATACGAAAGAGAAATTCCAGAACGCTGTAATTCTTTGTCGGTTGCCAGCACATAACGATTTTCCTTTTGCAACGGAATTTTTTCGTATTCTCTTTTGTTGATTTTCTTTGGAGTTGGTATTGAACCGAAAATCTCTTTAACCCGTTTTTCGATTAAATTGACGTCGATGTCCCCTACGATCACGACAGCCTGATTTTGCGGTTGATACCACTTTTTATAATAATCTCTTAAAACCTGATATTTGAAATTATTGATGACATTCAAATCTCCAATTACATTTCGTTTCGCATATTTAGAACCTGCAAATACTACTTTGTCAATTTTTTCGCCCGCTCTGTAATCTGCATTTCTTCTCGTACGCCATTCCTCACGAATTACGCCTCTTTCGGCATCAATTTCGTTATTAGCCAAAAGCAAAGAACCTGACCAGTCATGTAAAACATACATGCAAGAATCCAGTAAAGTTTTGTTATCTGCGGGAACATTGCTGATGTTGTAAACCGTTTCATCATATGCTGTATAGGCATTAATATCTTTTCCAAAAGAAACACCTTGCTTTTCGAGCATGTTGATGATTCCTTTTCCTTTAAAATGTTCTGTCCCGTTAAAAGCCATGTGCTCCAGAAAATGCGCTAATCCGTCTTGATCGTCGTTTTCTAAAATTGCTCCAACGTTTTGTACAAAATAGAAATCGGCTCTGTCTTTTGGCCATTCGTTGTGCATGATAAAGTACTGCATTCCGTTCGGAAGCGTTCCATGTACGACTTCTTTAGGAAGAGGAAAAGTGGTTTTAAACTGCGCCGAAACCTGAGTTAAACCCAAGATTAAGAAATGCGCTAAAATTAATTTTGCTTTCATTGTTGATCGTTATTGTTCTTTTTTTGATTGAATTTTAGTTTGAAAAGGGTATAAGAAGTCCCTACTGTGTATTTGAAGGTTTCGTGAGAAACCTTCAAACAACAGGCTTAGGTTTATAATAAAGTTATAGGATTGTATATTTTACATCCAGTCTGGTTTTGCTGCACCTTTTAGGTAATAATCAAAATATTGCTGCATTTTGAGTGTCCAGTCTTTTCTGTTGGCAGCATCGTCTAAAGTGTGCCCTTCTTTTTTGTAGTTGATCAGCAAAGCAGGTTTTCCTAAACGACGAAGTGCAAAGAATAAAGATTGTCCTTCTTGATAAGGAACTGCGCGGTCATTATCATTATGGAAAATCAGGATTGGTGTTTTGATGTTTTTTGCTGCAAATAAAGGCGAGTTTTTAATGTAACCGTCAAGATTATCATGCATAGAACTTCCCATACGATATTGATCGGCTTCGTATTTAAACATGGTCGAAATACCATTTGATCTCATAACAGGATAATTGGCAGTAAAATTACTTACTCCAGAACCTACAATAGCACAACTGAAAATGTCCGTTTTAGTAGTTAAGAAAGAAGTTTCATAACCTCCAAAACTGTGTCCTTGAATTCCGATTTTACCCTTTTCCGTAATACCGTTTGCAATTAAATAATCTACACCGCTCATTACGTCATTGTAAACACTGTTTCCAACATCGCCATAAACATAATGTACGTCTGGCTGAAAAACGATGTAACCTCTACTTAAATAACTTGGAATATTAATGTTTGAAGAACTTATTTCTGGTAGTTGATAGCTATTAAATTCTGCCGTATGTTTTTCGTAGAAATGAACAATTACCGGATATGTTTTTTTGCTATCGTAATTATCTGGCAAATATAGATTTCCTTGGTTTTCTTTTCCGTTAAAAGTTTTCCAAGTCAATACTTTTGCAGTTCCCCATGCGTAGTCTTTTTGTTGCGGATTGACATCTGTAATTTTAGACTGTGAGCCAAAATTAGACGTTGCCCACCATAAATCTGGGAAAATGGTATAACTTGATTTAGAAAATAAAACACTAGAATTATCTCCGGAAACGGCTTCTATTCGCACATTGTAATCCGAATTGGCAAATACTTTTGTTATCGAATTATTGTTGTTTAAGGTGTAAACTCCATTAGATTTATGATCAAAATCAAAACCATTTAAAGTAACTTTTTTCTTCTGATCCAAATTGCCAATAAAACCTTCTTCTCCATATCGAAGTTCAATTTTGTTTTTTCTTCCGTAACCTTGAGTTATTGAATAAGCTGCTTTTTGATTCGTAAGATCAATAGCCCACAAATCAAATTGATCGTATAGAACTACCGTGTTTCCATTGTTTAACCAACCTGCAATTCCAAAAGCAGTGTTAGCCGATTTCATGTCTACATTATCATCTGAAACAGGATAAGGAATCTGTGTGCTGATGTTTTTAAACTCTAAAGAAGCACTATCAAAAACGGTCCATATTTTTGCTTTTCCGTCATAATATACAGCAAAACTTCCCTGCGGATTCCAATTTGGATTTCCAAAAACGCCTGTAAGTACTTTGGTAGATTTTCCGGTTAAAGCATCAATCCAGTAAATATCGTTACGTTCGTTAAAAGTCCAGTCAGTTTCTACTGTATACGGTTTTTTATCAATTGCAAAAACACCTTTAAAATTGCCGGATTCTGGAATTAAAACTTGATCAAATTCGCCTGTTGAAGCTACTTGGATTACTTTTTTATTTGCAATATTATAAAGGAATTTTGGTTCGCTAGGAAGTGTTTTAGAACTTCTCAATAGTTCTTGCCTACGCTCCATAGTTCCTTGATTTGATCTCCAGATTTCAATATTAGATTTTGCAATCTGCGTGTTTTCAGGACGTTTATTAGAATTTACTAGTAAGTTTATTAAATTGCTATTTTCATTTAATCCGTAAGCCACTTTAGAGATAGAAAAATTAGGATTGTTTAAAGCAATTTCATCATAATTGAATACAGGACGAGTCGCATTTGTATTCAAATTAAAATAATAAACCATATTGAAATCGGAGCTGTTATTACCTTTTAAAGTAAAAGTTCCGCCGTTTTCTTTATCATTTAATTGAAAATCGCCAAAATCGGATGTTTTTCCGCTGAAAACGGTTTCTTGTTTTCCTCCGATTGTTCCATGTTTCAGAAAAACTTGGTCTTTTTCAATCTGTACATATACAATCGATTTGTTCTTTAGAAAACGGGATGATTTAATGTTGTTCACAAATAAACTATCATTAGTTTCAAGATTATAACAAACTAAACGCTGCAAAAAGAATTGTCCTTTTGGAGTTTCAGGACGCGTATAATACAAGAAATCGGTTCCTTCAAGAGCATTGGTGTAATGTTTGCTTTTCCAAAGTTTTTTTACTCCAGTTTTTAAATTTTCTAAAAGCGTACTGTCGTTTTTACTGTACTGAATCCAGTCTTTTTTTCCGATGAATTTTAAATCACTGATATTATCCAACACCAAACGCTTTCCTTTTGGAGATTCCTGAATGACGATCTGTTTTTTATTTTCTTTTTCTTCATCCTGAAAAACAGTACTGTAAGACATCCATTTACCATTGTAAGACAAAGCTTTACTGTTGATTCTCTTCCATGATTGGTATGCCGATTCGTCTACTGCTTTTTTCTGTGCAGATAAACTATACACACTCAAAGCGAGTGCACATAGTAAAACTATTTTTTTCATATTTTTTTGATTTTCAAAAAGCAATTATTCGTTTTTTAAAGCATTAATCACGTTAGTAAGCTCATCGACTAACTGACCTGGATTTCCAGAATACCCTTCGGATGTAAAACGAATCTGCCCGTTTTTAATCACTACTTTTCTAGGAATACCGCTTGATTTAAAAATCTTAGCATAGTTCGTGAAAGAAGCGTTATTTGTTCCGCCTCCCTTTTTAACTAAATCAAAATAAGTGTTGATTTTTAAACCTTTTTCTTTTAGATATGCCAGAGCTTCTTTTTTGTAGCCTTCTTTGGTTTCCTGAGTACTGATAAAATAGACATCAACTTCTTTGTCTTCTTTAAAGTTGTTTACCAACTGCTGCATTGCTGGGAAAGCCTTTTTACAAGGTCCGCACCAAGTTGCCCAAAAATCGATTACGATAATTTTACCGCTGTTTAAAGCTAAATCCTTTGTCTTTCCGTCTGCAGATTGCACTTTAATTGCCGGTGCAGGAACTGGATCCATTAAAGCGATTTTTTCTTCAGGTTTATTTTCTTTTTTCAACTGTTCTAAATACGCAGGAAAATCAGCTTCTTTTTTGCCTTCTTTCAGATATAACTCTTTCAGTTTCGCTGTGGCACTTTCAGATAAAGTATTAGCTCTTGCTGCATTTTTTAAAACCTCTAAAATTGGTTTGTTGAATGCTTCTAAAGCTTTAATATGAATATCATTGATGCTTGCTTTTTCGTAACGTTTTTCGAAAGGCAACAATTCAAAAGTTTCTAAAACTTCTTTGTACTTTTTCAAAATGTCGTACATACGAATCTGAATAACCAACTCATTATTAAGCTGATTTTTTGCATTTTCTGTCGCTTGGTTCGGTGACCAGTAAAGTCCTTGCATGTAAGACATATCATTTACTTTTTGCTGCATCTGCTTGATTATTGGCACCGCCATAGTTTCGATAACAGCAGGATCAACAACTTTCAGATACAGCGCTTTCGAAATATTCTGGTGGTAAGCATCATTTAGATTAGCAAAATTCATGTTTGGAATCATAGCTAAAATACTTTTGTAATCTTTAGTTTCAAAATAATAACCAAACTGCATTTTTACAATATTATCGTAGAAATACTTTTGAGAATCTGGTACATCTGAAGTGTATGGAAAATCAACTAAAAATTGGTTGATAACTTTGTTTCTTTCCGCTGCATCTGCAATCGGCATAATTTTTTGATACGCTTTTTGTCTTAAAAATGCGCCTTTTGGAAATTGTTTTACTATTACATTTTCAACAGAATCTGATTTGGCTTTGTTTTTTAATTCATATAAATAAATGTTATGAACTTTAAGATAAACTTCTTCTGGCATTCCATTCATTTTCTTTGTAAAATCTGCTAGAAAACGAGTCCCTAATTCTTGAAACTTTTCAGGTTTTTGCACTTTCAATACTTTAAAATAAGTATCAAAAAATTCTGGAAATCTATTTCCGTTAGCTGCAACTTCTTTTTTTAACCAATATTCAGTAGCGTCGCCATCGATTGTAAAATCTTTGAAGTAACTGCCAAACTGACCATTGAAATCTTTGTTTCTAAAAGTCGCCCAAGCTAAATCGGCTCCTGGCATTTTTACTTTTGGTTCTTTAAAAGCAACCAGCATATATCCGGTGTCTTGATTGGTGTCTGTTACCAAGCCATTTTCGGTATTTCCGTAAAATTTGAAAGCCATAAAAGCACAGTTTTTTGGAACTGTAAAATCGGCGCTGTAAACAGCGCCATTTTTTTTCATTTTAAGATCTTCAATTTCCCATCTGTAATCATTGAAAACATAAGCATAACCACTAATATTTTTCACATTTTCTAATGGTCCGCCTTTTGGATCATAAGTCATGCTGAAAGAAGCTCCAGGAATCGGAATGTCGATCATTCCTTGTAATCTGGATTTAACTTCTTGACTTGTAACCTGTAGGGTAAAGGCGCAGAACGCCAATACCAATAATTTGATATTCTTTATTTTTTTAAACATTGTAAGTTTTTTTATTTCCCTAATTCAGGGCTTAGATCGATATAATTTTGATTGATTGGGAATACATATCCATCGCTGTTTGGTGCAAGAGTGTAAGTCTGACCTTTAAAAACTCTGGTGTAGGTTTTCTGAAAAGCTGGATCTATGTTTAAACGTCGCTGATCAAACCAACGAAATCCTCTTCCGATGAATTCTTTTTGTCTTTCTGTTAAAACAAGATTTAATGCTTCTGCATTGGTTGTCGCACTTACCTGATATGTTGTTCCAGTTTTGTAACGTTTTGCTCTCAGAATATTTAAATATTCGACTGCTTTTTGTGGCTGTCCGCCTCGTGCATAACATTCGGCAGCAATTAAATACATCTCAGGAACAGAAACTCCGACGTTAATTCCGTTTGTGTAACTGTAAGTGGCAATTCCAAATCCTCTTCCTGTATAAGTTGGAGAGATTGCAATGTTACCAGCAATTGTATAATAATCATAACGCAAATCACTTGCGCCAAAACTATTTAATAAGTCATTTGACAAAGGAGCTCTGTTATAAGTTAAAAGCAAAGTTTTAGAAAATATAACTTCAGGATTCTGAATTAAGACTGGGTAGCTATAACCAGAAGCTAATGATTTAAGGTCTATTAAACCATTTTGCATCTGTAAAGCTTTCTCTGCATTTTCAAGGCTTAGCTGATATTGTCCCATTAATAAATACGTTCTAGCAAGCAATGCATAAACGGCTCTTTTTGAAGGAAGTACATTAAACTGTGGATCATTCTGAATTCCATTATCTAAAGCGCTTTTCAAATCTGCTATAATTTGATCATAAACTTGCCCAACTGTATTTCTTTCTAGAGAAGAAAATAGTTCTGGTTTTAATAAAAGCGGAACTGCTTTTTCTGAATTAGCAGAAGTAGGGTCAAATTGAGGAGCATATGTGTTTACGAGCTGTAAATAAGCAAATGCTCTGTGTACATAGGCTTCGGCAGAGATTTCTTTTTTCTCTGCATCTGTTCCTTTTTCACTTCCCATCACGCCATCTAGAATTACATTACTGTAATAAACAGCTTTGTATAATCCTATCCAATCTGAATCACCTTGTGAAGGATCGTATATTCTATCCTGCCAAGTATAACTGTTACCCCAAATAGTAGTAACTCCATTTTGATAAGTTGTTGGAAATTCGACATCAGCGTTAGCAATAAGATAAATTCCGCCAGAGGAAGTCATATCGTTATAATTGTTGGCTAAAGCTCTGTAGTCAGAGGTATATTTTAAAATTCTGTTGTTTCCAACCTGTTCTACTTCAACATAATCTCGACAAGAGTTTAGTAAAAGCAAAGGAAGTAATATATATAATGTGGATTTTAGAAATTTCATAAGTCTGTTTTTTAAAATTAAAAACTTAAATTAAACTGTAAGGTATAGCTACGTTGTGGAGCAAGCGTATTATAGTTACCGTTTGAAAGGTATTGCGGATCGATTCCTAAATCATTCTTAACCCATAATAAACCTAAATTCCTAGCCGCAAAATTGAAACTTAATGACTTAATAAATGTTTTTTGTAACCATTCAGACGGTACATTATATCCTAATGAAACCTGTTGCAATCTCACATTATCTGCTGGAAGTACATTTATATCAGCAAATTGATAACGGTTTAAGCTATTGAAACTAATATTTGTAAGACCAGGTACATTTGTATTAGCTTCATCTCCCGCTTGTCTCCAGCGCTCTGCCACTAATTCGTCTTTAGCTACAGCTCCATATTGTACTCCTGAATAAGAAGGGTAATTTTGTAATACCGTATTTCTGAATACGTGCCCTGCATAATACGTAATCTGTACTCCTAATCTGAAGTTTTTAAAAGAGAAATCATTCATGAATCCTCCAAAATAAGGAGCAAAGGTAGTTCCCATTTTTTTCAAGTCTTCTTTAGTGATTGAAGCAATACCTTGAGTAGAGTTAACAATTGTGCCGTCATTTTTATAAACTTGAGATTGCCCTGTTGCGTCTAGACCAGCCCAGTTGTACGCGTATACTGTTCCGATACTAGTTCCAACCATCGGAGATGAACCAAAATACTGATTAGTGCTGTTTAGTACATAACGAGAGTCTGTAACTTCATTGGTATTATAAGAGAAATTTAAACTGCTATTCCATTTAAATTGAGCGTTTATAATAGTTCCTGAAATAGATAAATCTACACCATGTCCTTTTAAGGTCGCAGTATTATAATTTACATAAGACCATCCGTAAGTTGGATTAAATGGAAGATTTGCTAAAATATCGTAACTTTTTTTATAGTACAAATCAACACTTCCTCGTAAACGACCGTTGAAGAATCCATAATCTAAACCATAATTGAGCGTTGTTGTTGTTTCCCATTTAATTTCAGGATTTTCAGGTATAGAGATAGACGCTGTTGGTAACTGTGTGTTAAAATCTACTGATCCAATACTAATTACAGGACTTTGGCTTCCAAATCCGCCTGATGGAGAACTTCCTCCTTTACCATAAGTAATTCTAAAAGCTAAATTACTCAACCAGTTTACATCTCTTAAGAAAAATTCTTTATTGATGTCCCATTTACCTCCTGCAGACCATAACGGTATTGCTCTATTTTTTCTTGAAGCACCTATTATGTTTGCATCATCAAAACGAACACTTCCTGAAACATGGTAACGGTTCATAAAATCATAAGAACCCAATCCGTAGTATGATAAATAACGGCTTCTTGATTTACTGATGCTATTATCAGAAGTTCCAATAATACTTTGCCAGCCATACACCGTGTTGTAATAAACTGTTGGGTTTACAGATTGTCCTGAGTTGGTATCAGTATTATATCCATAGAATCTTTGGCTTGAACCTTCTCTGCGTTCTTCTCTAAGTTCTGTACCCGCTAAAAAGTGCAAACTGTTGTTTTCGTTAAAATTCTTATTGATATTCATTTGAAAACGCATGCTCTGATTATCGTTGTTAATATTCGTGTTGTATAGATAAGATCCTACCGGTATACCATAAACTAGTTTTCCAGCAGTATTGACAGATGTTGCCTGATTGATCATATTTCGACTATAGTAACTGTCTAATTCGCTCAACGATTTGGTTTTGTTTGTAATCGAAGTATACATACCAGATGCTTCAAAATTTAACCAATTTGTAACTGTTGCCGTTAAGCTTGCATTTAATCTGATGTTGGCTCCTTTAGTTATTACATTAGAATAATTTAGTTCATCTAAATAATTGTAAGACCAAGGCAAGTATCCTTTTGCTTCGAATCCTTTTGAAACTTCTGGTCTGAAAAGAAAATAGCGGTCAATTCCATTTCCGTCTGCATCTGCTATCATATCATACGGACGCAAAGCGGTTGCAGATACATTTGATAAAGCTTCATTTGCAACTGTATTAGTTTGATACGTAGTTGGAACATAGTTGATTCCAGTATTTAACTTTAAGAAGCTTTTAAGCTGAAAAGAGTTGTTTAATGTAATGTTATAAGATTGAGAATCATTTCCTTGCATAGCAGCTTGATCCTTGTTGTATCCTAAAGCCAAATAGTAAGTGCTTTTTTCGTTTCCGCCATCTATGGATAAATCATATTGAGTGGTAACCGAATTTCTAAGTAAATACCTGTTTATCTGTCCTAAATTATCATTTTGTCCAAGTTGTGCTAACAGTTGATCTCTTTGCGATATAGAAATTTCACCTCTTTTTTGTCTAAACATAATTTCCTGTGCTGCACTTGGATTAAGCGCTTGCCAGTTTGAGATATTATCAACGACGAATCCGCCATTTACAAGGTCTTTTTCGTAATCAATATATTGAGCAGTATTCATAACACGAAGTTTGCCCAAATCTATTTTCTCTCCGATACTTGTAGTAGTGTTAAAGCTGATAGTAGGCTCGCCTTTTTTACCTTTTTTGGTTGTAATTACAATTACACCATTGGCAGCCATTGATCCCCATATTGAACTTGCAGCAGCATCTTTTAAAACAGTAATGCTTTCTACATCGTCTGGATTAAGAAAACTTAAAATAGAAGATCCCGGAACACCTCTTTTAGAGAAAGCAAAATCTTCTCTAGATTGCGGAAAACCATCAATAACTATCAAAGGCGATCCTGTTCCGCTAAAATTATTAGTTCCTCGAACACTGATAGAACCAGTTCTTGGATCAACATTTACACCGGCAATTTTTCCTTCCAGTCTTGACTGAATGTCAACCGTTGGAACTTCTGCAAGCTCTTTTGCGCTTATTACGCCAATAGCTCCAGTAACTCTTTCTTTTGGAATTTCTGTATAACCGTTAGAAACAGGAATTTCTACAGAATGAAGTTCCATAACATCTGGTACAAGTGTTGCATCGATAACCCTTTTATTGTTAACAGCAACGGTTACAGTTTTATATCCTAAAGAACTGAAAACAATAGTATCATATGGAGAAACTCTCATTCGATAGTCTCCTTCTTTTCTAGTAATATCCCAAGATTGTTTGCCTTTTAAAATAACATTTACACCAATAAGCGGTGCACCTTTTTTATCGGTAACCTTACCAGTTAAATCATATTCTAATTGTTCAGCTCTTTTTTTGTTTCTTTTTACAACAACTTGCTTATCTATGATATCAAAAGTAAGATTGTTACTTTTTAAAGCATTATTCAAGATTTCTTCTATAGTAGCATCTTTATCCAAAGTAATGGTATTGGCAGATTTTAGTACATCATCATTATAGAAGAAGACATAATTAGTCTGTTTTTCTAAAGTAGAAAAAACTTCAGTTAGCGGAGTGTTCTTGAAACGAACATGTATTTTATTTTGTCCTAAAGAAGGGTTCGCATATAAACTACACATACTTATCCAAATAAATGCAGTAACAGATCTCATAAGCAGCAGATATAGGTAATAGTGGTATCGTCCAGAAAAATACTTTTCTGAATTATGTTTTTTATTCATAATTTTGTTTTGAATTTAAGAGATAGTCAATTAGCGTTGACTACAGTTCTACAATGCCAAAAGATGGTTCCAACATCTTTTGGTTTTTTTTTGGTTAGTTTTTACAAATAAGGTTGATATGTTTATTTTTGGTTTTATATCATAGGCATTTTTGGTTTTTGAATTGATTTTTTTATTTATTTAATTGTAATAGTTCTTTGGTTTGCGTTAACAGTGCAGCTGTTATTAGTTATACTCGATAATGTATTTGCAAGTGAATTAAGGTTTTCATTTAAAGCAAAAGAGCCAGAATAATTAGCATCCAGATTCAAATCTGCACCTTTTATGAATTCTATTTTATAATATTTTGAAAGTTTGCTTAGAATGCTATTTAATGACTGGCTTTTGAAAGTAAAATAACCTTCACGCCAAGACAAGATAGAAGCAACATCTTTTCGTTCTACTTTTAGCTGTTTTTTATCTTTATTGATGGTAGCAATCATGCCAGGAGTTAAATCCTCTTGAAGTTCCTGATTGTTTAAAATTCCTTTTTTATTGTAGGTAATTCTAACTTTTCCTTGCAATAAAGCAGTTTGTACCGTTTCGTCTTCAGGATAAGAGCTTACATTAAAAACGGTTCCAAGTACTCGCACATTGCACTCTTTTGTTTTTACGAAAAACGGTTTGGCTTTATTATGGGCTACATCAAAAGCAGCTTCACCAGTTAAGTAAACTTCCCGTATTGATCCGTCAAACTGAGTAGGATAAATTAAAGAAGAACCAGAATTAAGCCAAACGGTTGTGCCGTCAGTCAAAACGATTTGGGTTCTCTTTCCGTAAGGAACTCTAACGGTATTAAAGGCAGAAACGCTAGTAGAATTTGTATTTATAGCTTGCTGACCTACAGTAACTTTTTTACCGTTTTTTCCATAGCTAATTACGGTGCTATCTTGAACCGAAATAGTTTTCTGATCTTGCAAGACAAGAGAAATATTCTCTAAATCTACATTTGATTCTGTTGATTTAGAGTTTTGGGCAAATTGCTCTAATGCTGTTAGAGGTTTCGCGCTTTCTGATGAATTCTGATTCATAGATAAAGCGACTAATAAAGCGACACTCGCAGCAGCAGCATAGGCGAGAAGTCTTTTCTTTTTCCTACGTCTGGATTCTTTTTGTTCCAGTTCGATTAGTCCAAGACGAATTTGATTCTTTAGAGAATCTTTTTCATCATTTGATATGTTGTTAAAATTAATTTGCAAGGTGATGTTTTTTATGGGGTATATATTTCTATAGAGAACAACTCTTTAGAAACATAGACAAAAAAATAACCTTTTTTTAAAGTTTTTTTCGAAGTTCTTTCAAACATCTGTATATCAGTGTTCTGCAAGACTCGATAGAGATGCCTAAAATAGAGGCAATTTCTTCGTAAGGTTTATCTTCGTTGAATCTGTAGAACAATGCTTTGCGCTGCTTTTCGGTAAGTTCTTGCATGGCAAAAGCTAATTTTGCATTTAATTCTAAATTGTTTTCTTCTTCAATTAAAGTTTCTTCGAAAGAAGCTTCCTTGGGCGTAAGTGTACTGTAATCAGTATTTAAATGAAAAATTTTTTGAGAAGCTTTATTCTTTTTTAAAACATTTCTCTGTGTAATTTTAAATAAATATGATTTTACATTTACACTTTCAGCAAGACCAGTTCGATACTTATAAATGTCAAGAAAAACATCATGAATTGCATCTTTAGCAATAGATGGTTCGTTAGTATATTGTAAAGCAAAAGTAAGTAAAACATCAGCATAGATATCATAGAGCTTTTCAAAGGCGGTAATATCACCTTTTTTAATCTGCTCCCATAATAAAATATCTGTTGTGGTATTCTCCATTTAAGGAATAAAATTGCTGTTGTTTTTTGAAACAAATCTATAACTTTTATCAGCAAAAGGAATATTTTTTCAATTATTTCGCATGATTTTGAAAGATATGGTCAAAATAATGGCGATAATTTTGTTAAAATCGGTTTTTAGATTGCTTTACATATAGATAACATTCATCAAAAAGAAATAGAAAAATCGATATAGTGGTTATTTAACAGAAAAGCTGAATAAGAATTATAAAACTTCTGAAAAAAAATAGCTACAATTATAAAAAAATCAAAAAAAGCCACCTTTAATAAAAGTGGCTTTTTGAATCGAAAAATTAACGTGTTTTTTATTTTTAGTTCACTGTATTTATAAATAATTCTATTTTACCATTTCTAATAATGCAAATATATTTTGCGAAACATTATATAAATTAATAGTCACAGCGGCTGTTGCAAGACCTTCATAAGCTATTGCTCCTAAATAATCATCTTCAAGATCAAAACTTCGTACTTGCCAGTTTTGAGAGTTTTTTATTAAAGAAAAATCTAAATTATGCTCGCCATCTAAGCAGGGTATGTATTTAAAATCTTCATCGATACCTTTTCCTAATGCTTTCACAAAAGCTTCTTTTCGGGTCCATAAAGTATAGAAAGTATTTTTTTTATCACTGGCATTTTGAATTATTTGCGTTTCATTATCATTATAAACATCTGGCAACATACTTGTAAAGTTGAAATCTTTGCTCATATATTCGATATCTAATCCAACTTTTTTTCTAGAAACTGCGATTACAGCAAAGTCTTCTGAGTGCGAAATATTAAAGTGCAACCATGGATGAGAAGCTAAATAAGGTTTTTTATTAAAATCATAGTCCAAATAGATGTTTTTGATGTTTAGTTTTGTGTAAGCTGCTAAAATGAGCTTTAAAATGGATCGGTAGATGATGAATCTATCTTTGTCAATTTCTTTAAAAAACCTTTTGACTCTTTTGAGTTCTACGGAATTTAAGAATTGAGATAAATCAGATTTCATCTCACTGAAATCGGGTAGGTAAATACTGTAAATCACAATATCATCACTATCTAAAGAATACCCTTTTTCGGGAATAAAATCAACACCTTTTATCTCTAAAGATGAAATAGAGAGCTTAGAGGTTTTCATGGTTTTCATCTAATATATCTTGAAGTAGTCGCGCTAAAACTTTATCATTTGGTGGAGCAACAATGTTTAGGTGATTTCCAGAAATATTATGAATTGTAACACCACCTAAAGCTGCTTTTTTCCATCCCAAATGCGTTGGATCTAATTTGTAATTATCATCATCTTTTGATCGGAATAAATCCACTCTAAAGTTTTGCGGTTTAAGATGATAGAGGTCGACAATTTTTTTCACCATACGATCGGCTTCAATAAATTGCTGCAATGCTAGTTCTTCTTGTTCTGTCATTTGGACTTTTTTACCAAAATGTCTTTGCAGTATATATTCTTTTTTTCCATTAATACGCATTTTAAAAGCTTTCCAACTCAATAACATTTCTTTTAAAAAGTCTAATCTTCTGTGAGTTATATCGAAATATCTGACAAGTTGTTTTCTTCTGTAATTTCCATAATAGTAAGAAGAATCCACATAAGAATCTAGAAGGCCAGTCAAACTAACTTCTTTTCCTTTTTCTTTCAATTGACGAGTTATTTCAAAGGCAACAATACCTCCAAAAGAAAAACCAGCCAAAGCATAAGGACCTTTCGGATTTACTTTGATAATAGCTTCGATATAATGAGCTGCCATAGCTTCAATTGATTCATACCAACCGTCAAAACCTTTTGGTTTTGTACCTTGAATTCCATAAATAGGCTGATCAGCATCAAAATGCTTACTAAGATTCATAAAATTTAGAACGTTCAATCCTGCTCCATGAATAATGAAAAGAGGTACTTTATTTCCTTCAGGTTTTATTGGCACCAAACAGTCTGAATAAATTTCAGTTCCCGTATTTAATAGTTTAGCAAATTTTTCTACTGTTGAATATTTGAATAAAGAAGACAAAGGAATTCGGATTCCAGTGTGTTTTTCAATTTCAATCATCACTTTCACCCCTTTTATGGAATGCCCGCCCATTTCAAAGAAATCGCTGAAAATATCAATATTCTCTAGATTTAAGCTTTCTTTCCAAATAGTTGCCACTATGTTTTCTTCTTCTGTGCGAGGTGCCGTGTAAGTGATTTTTTTATTGGATTTGTATTTTGCTAATTCTTTACGATCAATTTTCCCGTTTAAGGTTGTTGGTATTTTTTCGATTATATTAAAATCGTGAGGAATTAATTGAGCTGGCAAACGAGTGCTTAAAGCTTCACGCCATGCAGTGATTTGATTTTCAGCTTCTTCGATGCTTGCTTCTGGAACAATGTGAGCTATTAAGAAATTTTCATCGGCTAATACTACAGCAGATTTGATGCCGTCTAGCAGCAGTAATACTTGTTCAACCTCTCCTGGTTCTATACGATGTCCTCTAATTTTAACTTGCTGATCTAGACGTCCTAAACATTCTACTTCATTGTTTGGAAGCAATTTTCCTAAATCACCTGTACGATACATTATATCTTCTTTGCCGGCAGAAAATTTATTTGCAATAAATTTTTCAGCAGAAAGTTCAGGTCTGTTCCAATAGCCTTTTGCAACACCATCGCCACCAATTACAATCTCTCCAATGTTTCCAGGAGCAACAAGCTGACCATGAGCATCGATCAAATAAATTTGAGTATTTCCAATTGGTTTTCCAATAGTAATTAATTTATCCTCGGCTTTTATTTGTTTTACAGACGACCAAATGGTGGTTTCAGTCGGACCGTAAACATTCCAAAGGGTATCACATTTAGACAAAAGTTCGTTGGCAAGATCTACAGGCATTGCTTCACCTCCGCATAATGCTTTAAGCGGTAGCTTTTCTGACCATCCAGAGTCTAAAAGCATCGACCAAGTTGTTGGAGTTGCTTGCAAGAAATTAATTTTTTCTTTTTTAACTAATTCAAGCAAAAGTCTTCCGTCTCGTGCCGTTTCATGATCGGCTAAGATTAGTGTAGCCCCTTTCATAAGAGGTAAATACAATTCTAACCCAGCTATATCAAAAGAAATAGTTGTGATAGAAAGTAATCGGTCATTTTCAGTAATACCAGGCTCCAATGCCATACTGCAAAGAAAGTTTACTAAATTTTTATGGGTAATTGGCACCCCTTTCGGATTACCAGTTGATCCAGATGTGTAAAGGATGTATGCATTATTTTCTGAATTAACCATAAAAGGAAGAGGTAATGCAGAATACTGATCTAATGTTTCTATAGCATCTTCTATAAAAAGTGTTTGCGGCCATGATGGTAAAGATGCAAACAATGTTTTAGTAGTTAATAGGACTCTGGCGTTAGAATCTGTAAGCATAAATTCTAAACGCTCTTTTGGGTATTCTGGATCTAATGGTAAATAGGCTGCGCCACACTGCATAATTGCTAGTAACGAATAAAGCAATTCTGGACTTCTAGGAAAAGATACGGCAATAAAATCGCCAGACTGAACCCCTTGGTCCTTCAGGTAATGCGCCATTTGGTTTACCTTTTCGTGCAATTCTTTATAAGTAGTTTTTAATTCATGAAATTCTACTGCTGTTTTATTTGGTGTAATTTCTGCTTGTTTTCTAAGTAACTCTGTTAAAGTTACATCAGGATAAGCCATTTCAGTACTATTTAATGCGGTATAATCTGCTAAATAATTACCGCCTACGATATCGGATAATGGACTTGTTGGATTGGCTATAACTTCTCTGATAATTTCTTCAAAAGAAGCCATCATTTTGCTTATGGTTTCCGGTTTGAATAAAGTAGTATTGTAAGTCCATTGAAATGAAGGTCCGCTTTTAGCTCTAAAAATATGAAGCTGAATTTCGAACGTTCCGTATTCTCTCGGATTTGGTTTAAAGCTATGAGTAAGACCCGTGTATGCGAAATCCTCTTCGATTGTTCTGCTCAAATCTACTGTTAAGATGACCGGAACTAAAGGAATTCTCGAAGGATCTCTTGCAATTGCAAAGCTTTTTAAAAGATGTCCGAAAGTAACTTGCTGATGCTCGTAAGCATCAAATAATTGGGTATTTCTTTGTTTTAAATAGTCTAGAAAACTGATGTCAGAATTAATTTTACTGCGAAGCGGAAGTAAATTTACACAATCTCCAATCAGCTGTCTCATGCCGTATAAGGTATTTCCAGATGAAGGAAATCCTACTACTAAATCATTTTGTCCCGTTAGTTTACATAGAAAAATTTCAAACGAGGCAAGTAAAGTGGTTACTAAACTGCTGCTTGTTTTTATTCCTATATTTTTTAATTCACTAATAATAGCATCATCAAAAGCAAAATCAAGACGGCTACTATTGTATGTTCTTAATGAAGGTCTTACAAAATCGATAGGTAATTCTATAGTTGGAACAGATTCTTTATAAATATCAATCCAAAAGTCTTCTAAAGGTTTGTAATCGCTGCTTTCCATAAATGAATTTAACCTTTCAGCAAATTCACTAAATTTTTCTGGGGCATGAAGCTCAAACTCTTTGTTTTCAAGATAAGCAGAATACAGTACGCCAAGTTCTTCTAGAATGATGTCAATACTTAATCCATCGCCCACAATATGATGAATTGTTAATGTTGCTATCGTCTCGAACTCCTCAATTTTAAGCAAATTAACTCTAAATAAAGGACCATTTACCAGATCAAAAAGATCACTGACTTGTTCTCTGATATGTTTGTCTATAGCTGATTCTTTTTCAATAGGAGATATTTCAGAAAGATCATTTTGTGAAACTTTGATGTTGTAATCGCTGTAAATACACATAAAATGACCATCTGGACTAAATGAGGCTCTAAGAGCTTCATGGCGATCGATTAATGTCTTAACAGCTCGCTCAAAGATTTCAACTTTTAAATTCCCTTTCAAATTGATTGATACAGATAAGTTGTACGCTTTGTTAGCATCGCTTCCACCAAAAAGGCAATCAGTCCATATTTCCTGCTGCGAATTTGTGGTATGAATTACTCTTTCGATTTCAGGCGAAAATGGATTAAATTGAATTTCAGTTTCAGCTTCCATTTCTATTTGTATTTGCGGTTGATTTTTCATTTTGCTCCTATTTTAAATGTAATTGCAACTTTTAAATTGACAATTTAAAATATTTATTATCTGTTTTTTAGTCTGATTCTTATAGCTTAATCTTGACAAAACTTCCGTTCTGATTAGGATCTTCTATGAACCATCCTGGGTTTCCATTTTCATCTCTTCCAAGTTTGCTTCCTTGTACAGGCGGCTCATTTGAATTAATGGTGTATTTCTTTTCCGATTGTTCTTGATCATGAATTTCCGAAATGTCAAACATCTTTTCTTTTACAGTATTTCCATTAGTTTTTATAGCACCATTGGTTTCAGCTTTGAGTTCATTATTAAATTTAGTAACATCAAAGTTCTCGGCTTTTAAGTTTACAAATGATGCATTTCCATTTACAGAAGTACTTTGAAAATTCTGCAATTGATCTACTTTCTGACTTAAAAGCTGAATCTGCTGCACAATTTGTTCTAGTGAAATCTGTTTTTCATTAGACGATAATTGAGTTCCATTTTGCGAAGAAGTAGGAGCAGCCGCATGTTCTGCAACTATTTCTGCTTCTTTTTCTACAGTAACCACTTCCTCAGGAAGATTACTATCAATATAATCAGCTAGAAGGGAAGGTGTTGAATAAGCTTCGTTCAATTGTCTAAAAGTAATCGGTAAATCAAACTCCTTTTTTAGTTTTCCTGATAATTGAGTAAGCGATAAGGAATCTAAACCTAGCTCCAAGAAAGTATTTGAAGAAGCTTCTGATTCATACACTATTCCAGATGCATTTTTTATAATATCTGAAATTTTGAAAAGAATTTCGTCTTTTCTAGAATGTTTAGCTTCAGCGGTTTTACTTTCAGTTTCATTTGAAGGAACAACTGGTTTTTCAGAAACGGTTGCTTTTTGAGGAACTATCGTTTCTAGAACATTTAAAGGTTCAATCCAGCATAGCTTGCGGTCAAAAACATAATTTGGCAAATCTATTTTCTGTCTTTGCTGTTCGCTGTAGAATGCTTTCCAATCTGGACTAATGCCTCTTAACCATAATTCGCCTAATGCAGTTAATAAAGTAGTATATTCATTATCACTTTCTTCTTTAGGGAAATTTATACTTGGAAATGCAGGTATAATTTTACCAGCAGCCTGCTGACGTGCCAAAGTAATTAAGGTTTGCCCAGGACCGACTTCTAATAAAACAAAGTCTTCTAGTTCGAATGCTGTATCCATTGCATCTGCAAAGTGAACGGTATTTTTTAATTGGTTTACCCAATAAGTAGGATCTGTAGCTTCTGTATCAGTAAGCCAAGTTCCAGTTGCAGTTGAAATAATTGGCAGTCGAGGTATATTCAGTTTTATTTTTTCTAACTCATTTCTAAAATCATCTAAAATTGGTTCCATCATAAAAGAATGGAATGCATGACTTGTGTTAAGCAACCTATTTGGAATCTCTTTATTGTCAAGTTCTTGATTAAAAAGTACGATATCTTCTTTTTCTCCAGAAACAACACAGAATTGTTTAGAATTTATAGCTGCGATAGAAAGTGTATCTGGTTTTAATTCATTCAATTTTTCTACTGGCACGCGAACAATTAGCATTGATCCGCCTGGCAATTGACTAATTAAGCGTCCTCGTACGGCAACAATATGCAAAGCATCTTTTAAACTCAAAATACCTGCTAAATGTGCAGCAGCAAATTCTCCAATACTATGACCGCAAAGAAAAGTTGGTTTTATTCCCCAGCTCATCCACAATTGGGCTAAAGCATATTCTGTAACAAATAAAGAAGGTTGCGTTAAACGTGTATTTCTAAGAAGTTCTTCGGCATCAGTAAAATGGTCTTTTGGATAAAGAATTTCACGAATATCTAATCCTAGCTCTTCCATTAACATACCAGCACATTTGTCTACAGCTTCACGATATACTTTTTCGTTGTCGTAAAGTGCTTTACCCATTTGCAAATATTGTGATCCTTGCCCAGGGAAAAGAAAACCTAATTCGCTTGGTACACTTTTTAATACCGAAGATTTAGTGTTTTTGGTTTTTAATGAAATTAGTTTTTCAGCCGCATCAGTCGTCGAATCTGCTATTAAAAAGCTTCTATGATTAAAATCGTCTCTTGTTATATTTAACGAATAAGCAATATCTGATAAAGGCGTTTCTTTAACTTTATCAATAAAATGCCCCAATGTATTTTCGTAACCCAACAAACTGTTTTGACTTTTTGCAGACCACATTAATATATCCATTGGTCTTCCAGTTGAAGATGGTACAGGTTTCTTGTCATATTCTTCAACAATGACATGAACATTTGTGCTTCCGATTCCGAAAGAACTAATTCCAGCTCTTCTAATACTATCAGATTTCCATTCGATCAGTTTATTATTAACATAAAAAGGACTGTTCTCAAAATCAATATTTGGATTTGGTTTTTCAAAATTAACCATTGGCGGTATTTGCTTATGGCGCATGGATAGCAATACTTTTATTAATCCAGCCACACCAGCCGCAGCTGTAGTGTGTCCCATATTGCTTTTTATAGATCCTAAAGCACAATAGTTGTTCTTTTCTTGTTTGCCATAAGCAATCTTAAGTCCTTCAATTTCGATAGGGTCTCCAATTGGAGTTGCTGTTCCGTGTGCCTCCATATAAGAAATGGTCGAAGGCGATACTTGCGCATCATTAAATGCATTAATTATGGCGCCAGCCTGACCTTTTGGACTAGGAGCCATGAAGCTTCCTTTATCTCCTCCATCATTATTTACACCAACACCTTTAATTACACCGTATATTATATTGCCGTCTTTTTCTGCTTCTTCTAATCTTTTTAGTAAAACAACACCAGCACCGTCACTAAAAACGGTTCCTTTTCCAGAGGCATCAAAAGAACGGGTAGAACCATCAGGACTTTTAATAAATCCTTCATCGTAAAGGTGTCCGCTATTTATAGGACAAGTTACACTCGATCCGCCAGCAAGAGCTACATCACACATTCCGGTTCTGATAGCTTTTACAGCTTCGGCAACTGCTAACAAAGATGTAGAGCAAGCAGAATGCACACTAACTGAAGGTCCTTTTAAATTTAAATGATAAGAAGTACGCGGAGCAATAAAGTCTTTTCCGTTGACAGTATAAATCTGTAATTCTCCAATCGAACTTTTAAGTTCTTTGTTAGAAAAAATATTATTTTCATAATAAGTATTGATTTCACTTCCAGAATAAACGCCAATGCTTCCTTTGTAATGTTTAGGAAGATGTCCAGCTTGTTCTAATGCTTCAAAAGAAATTTCTAAAAATACTCTAATCTGCGGATCCATTGCGGCTGCAAGCTGCGGATTTAATCCGAAGAAACTTGGATCAAATGTTTTTGCAGAAGGTAAAACTCCTCTTGCGCCAATGTAAAGCGGATCATTTCGAAGACTTTCAGGCAAACTGCTGTCTAGTTCTTCTTTTGTAAATAGTGAAATGGTTTCTTTACCCTCTCTAAGATTTTCCCATAATTCTTCTATGGTATCAGAGCCAGGAAATCTTCCTGCCATACCAATTACGGCAATATCTACAGAACCGCCGTATTGATTAGGTGCTTTAAATTCGAATGATTCTTCTTCGTTATTTTGTTCTTCTAAAATAGAAGAAAGTTCTTTAATTGTTGGGTGAATATAGATTTTTGAAACAGGAACATCTACAGATAGAAGCTGTTTCATTGAGGTTGTAACTTTTTGCGCTAATATAGAGCTTCCTCCAATATCAAAAAAGTCATCGTCTATACCTATTTCTGCTATTTTTAATTCGTCGCTCCAGATTTTTGCAATCTCTTTTTCTAATTTCGTTGTTGGTTTTTTGTAAAGAGGAGCAGAGTCAGGTCTGGTATTTTCTGGAAGAGGAAGGTTTTTTTTATCAATTTTTCCATTTGGAGTTATCGGAAATTCTTCTACCCAAATAAATTTTGATGGAATTAAAATTTCTGGTAAAACTTTAGAAAGTGCTTCTTGAATTAATTTCTCATCTCCTGATTCTCCGCTGGTTTTTAAGTAAGCTACCAGTTTATCTTCATTACCAAAATGTCTGCTTACGATTACAGCAGATTGTTTAATGCCAGATATTGTATTTAGTGTAGCTTCAATTTCGCCTAATTCAATACGGTGGCCTCTAAGTTTAACTTGATGGTCAATACGTCCTAAACATTGTAATTCTCCATTCGGAAGTAATTTTCCTAAATCTCCAGTACGATAAAGTATAGAATCAGTTTCTTCTGAAAACGGATTTGATATGAATTTTTCAGCAGTAAGTTCTGGACGTTTCCAATAACCTTCTGCGACTCCGTCTCCGCCAATTACAATTTCTCCAATTTCTCCAGATTCGACAACTTTACGATTTTCGTCTAATAGATAAATTTGTGTGTTTGCAATAGGAAAACCAATCGTTATTAATTCATCTTCATCTTTTATTTGTTTTACGGCAGACCAAATGGTAGTTTCTGTCGGACCATACATATTCCATAGCGAATTACATCTTGTAGTTAAGGAACGTGCAAGATTAAGAGGCATAGCTTCTCCTCCGCAAAGCGCTTTTAGAGGAAGAGGAGTGTTCCAGCCAGAATCCAATAGTAATTGCCATGTCGTTGGTGTAGCTTGCAATATTGTAATTTCTTTTTTCTGAAGAAGATTAAATAAAAGCTGTCCATCTCGCGTAGTTTCGTAATCAGCAAAAACTACCGAAGCTCCTTTAATTAATGGTAGAAATAATTCTAGTCCCGCAATATCAAATGAAATAGTGGTAATTGATAATAATTTATCTGTTGCCTCAATACCTGGCTCAAGCACCATACTATATAGGAAGTTTACTAAATTTTTATGCGTTACAGTTACTCCTTTTGGTTTTCCAGTAGATCCAGAAGTATACATTATATAGGCTACTTTTTCTGGTAACACAGTAATATGTGAAAGTGGTGTAGAAGGATATTGGTCTAATGAAGATAATACATCTTCTACTAATATGGTTTTTGAACTATTCGGCAATGAAGAAGAAAGAGATTCTGTGGTTAGTAAAAAAGCTGCTTCAGAATCTTCAAGCATAAATTCTAATCTTTCTGTTGGAAATTTTGGATCCAATGGTAGATAAGCTGCTCCGCATTGTAAAATTGCAAAAAGAGAAGCAATTAAATTTGTGCTTCGATCCATAGATACCGCAACAAATTGCCCAGGAGACAAGCCTTGAGCTAAAAAATAATTAGCTATCTGATTTGCCTTTTCTGCTAACGATTTATAAGTAATCTTTTCATCATCAAATTCTAGAGCTATCGCATCTGGTGATGTTTCCGCTTGTGTAGCAAAAAGTTCGTGAAGAGCATTTTTTGGATACACCATCTTTGCTCCATTTATTTCTTTGTCTGAGTTGTTATTGTTAGATCTTTTCATTTTAATTGTATTAAAATTAAAGTTGAGTAAAATAAAATGGTATTATTGGCGTTGGACTAAAAAAAGAAACAGGATTTAAATTCATGTTTTTTTTAATTAATTAGCGGAATAGGATTACATTTTTCATTATGGCTTTATTTGCGTGTAACTAATGGATGTAAGAATTTAATTAGTTTTGGCCTTTATTTTATTTCTATGTATAAATAGAATTTATCACTTATTCTTCAATAAGATGATCAAAAAAAGAAAAAATATTTCATTAAAACTCGCATTTTCTATATAAAGCTATTATTCTCGATGAATGGCATATTTTCAATTGAATAAGACAAGTTTTATTAAAAAATATTCAGAGTTATTTTGAAATCAATTTTGTTTCAATTTGAATTTTACATCTTTATTTTATCTTTTCTGAAGGAGTTTTTATTGTGTTTCCAACCTTCTTTCTTTCGCTAAAAACTAGCAAAATTGCTCAATTGAACAAATCAGGACGTAACAGCCTTATTAAGGAAGTTTAAATATTTGTAAATCAACTGTGTAAATTAAGGTTGAATGAATATTTTGCTGTTTATGCATGTAATAATTATGAATATCAAATTATATGGATAGGTGTATTAAAAATTAAATAAAAAGCACTTCTCTGTATAATTAAATAGATTAATCGTCGTTATTTTGTAAATCTTCCTACTAAGATTAAAAGCCCAAGAATTTTTAGTATTGCAACCGGTCTAAATCGGATTGTAATTTTTCAAAATGGCTAATCAAAATTTTAAGCGTTTTTTTAACTTTTCCAATGTAAGTAAATAGTCACTAAAATACTACATTATATGCAGATTATCGGAAATAAGGTTTATTATATCGATTATTTTTTGAATTTAAATATTTTTGCACTATTAAAATAATCTAAGAATAATAAACTGTGAAGCATTCGCGCCTGAGACATATATATATACTTTTTACGATGATTTTTTTTGTTCCTTTTGTAGGAATTTGTCAGAGTAACGATAATTTAATGGAAACTATAATTACATCAGGTAACAATGCGACGGGAACTTCAGGTACTGTTGCTTATTCAATTGGACAGGTATTTTACACATATATGGGAGTTGATGCTGTTTATAGTGTAGCACAAGGAATTCAACAGCAAGTAAAAGACGAATCGCTAGATATTCCAGATGTAGAAGAGCCTGCTAAAGCAGAAATGTTTGTTTATCCAAATCCAACTTCTGATTTTGTTAATATCAGTTTAAATGGAATAGAATTAGAAGGACAGCGATCATATAGACTTTACGATATTCAAGCAAGGCTTTTAAAGCAAAATACAATTTATCAAACTGATACCCAAGTCAGTTTAAATAATCTTAGCCCTTCTATTTATATACTGGTAGTATATGTAGACAATAAGATTTTGAAATCATTTAAAATTATTAAAAATTAAAAACGGAAGATCTAATGAAACTGGCACATACCCTCTTATTCTTATTTGTAACTTTATCGCTTAAGGTATTTGCACAATCACCTGAAAAAATGAGTTATCAGGCCATCATTCGTGCACAAGATAATAGCTTGGTAGCTAATTCGAAGATAAGTCTTAAAGTTGTAGTGCATCAAAGTACCGCAACTGGAACTACTGTTTATCAGGAAACGCATTCTCCTACAACAAATAGTAATGGATTAGTTTCTCTTGAAATCGGTACAGGAGCAATTGTAACGGGAGATTTTAGTAAAATCGCTTGGGATAAAGGCCCTTATTATATCGAAACACAAGTTGATGTTAAAGGAGGTACTAATTACAATATCACTGGTGTTACGCAGCTTTTAAGTGTTCCTTACGCTTTATATGCAAAAACAGCTGGCGGAACATCAAACACTCCTTTTAGATCTGCGATAATTGCATTTACTGCTTCGAGAAATATTGCTGCCGCCGATGTAAATAATACAATAGAATGCACAACATCTGCTACATTGACATTGACTTCAGATTTTGGAAGTATGGCGGTAGGTGAAACGGTTAATTTAGAGGCGCACAATGGTGCTATATTAACAGTACAGGCGGCTTCTGGCGTGACAATTAACTACACTGCTGCAGGTAGTGGAAAGTTTACTAGTACGGCAGGAAACGTTAGATTCGGATTCCTTAGAAAAACAGGAACAAACTCTTATATTATTTCTGGACAATGAAACATCTAATTTACTTTTTACTCCTTTCGGTTTCAGGTTTTTCACAAAATTATCATTATGCGATTGATGAGGCGCCGGTTAAAAGTCCTGTTTCTCCTGTAGCCGATAATCAGCCGGAAGAAATAGAATATTTTAATGCTTATTTGTTGCCAATATCGCAAAAAGCTAGTATTCAATCTGCTTTAGATCAATATGGTTCTGTGCGACTTGAAAAAGGAAATTATTCAGGTATTAGTATTGTTTTAAAAAGTAATCAGAGATTATTCGGGCATCCAACATTAAATACAGTGACGGGTATAAGAATTGCTTCAGGGAGTACTAATGTAAAAGTGCAAAATATAACTGCAACTGCTCCAAGTGGTATTTATTTTGAAGCTGGTGCTCCAATCACAAATTCTGAATTTAAAAATATTGAGTCTACTCCGATTACTTCTACAGGAGGGATGATTGAAAACAATAGCTTTATAAATCTGTCAAGATGTGTTTTAAAGTGGGACATGAGCAGTTCTGGATATTTTAGAAATAATAAAATAATCAAACATAGAATTCATGCTTATTACCCGCAGATAGTTATGAAAGGTAATAGCACAACTCCAAGTTATGGAAATGTGCAATTATGGATAAACATGCTAACTCCTGGTGGAAATGGTGCTGAAATAGATAACGTTAAAACATTAACTTGGGTTGGTGTGGATTCTGAAAGCTGGAATTTTAATAATTACAGCAGTAAAGCGCTTATAGAGATGAAAAATATGGGCGATGTTAGAATTGCTGCAATATCTGGTGGAAACCTAATCTCGACTCCAACACCTGTATTTGATATCGCGGCAAATAATCTCTTGATGTCAAGAAAGTTTATAAGTGCCGCTGCTGCTGGTAATAGTACTTTGAGAGCAAATACCAACATGTTTATTTTAGATAGCAATTCAGAAGGTTATAATATCGATAAAGCAAGTACAGGATTCGACTTTAAAGGACGATTTAATGGTTCAAATGTAGCTTTAGGTGGTGTAAATTTAACTGCAGCTCTTACAGATACTCCGACAATTTCTAAATTAACCAATACAATTTTAGGAGCGAAAAAAACACCTTGGGAAAGACCTGTTTTCGATCCAATTCCTAATCCAACTGGAGATAATTGGGCTACAGAAAGAGCAGGTAAAACAGATCAGAAAAATTACATCCAAGATTTAATAAATAAAAATGGTATTGCAGAATTAACTGAAGGGACGTATTATATAGGTTCTACTTTAACTATTAAAAATAATCAGGGAATTATCGGAAAAGGAACTGGAAAAACTATTATAGTAGGTTTAAAAGACGATTTTCCTTTAATAACAGCTGTGGACGTTGGACCATCAGAGGTAAAATGTTATTTGTCTAACATGACACTGCAAGGAGGTCTTTCTGGACTTAGAATGAGTTATACAAGTGGAGGAACTGTGCAATGGAGTGCTTGTATTTTTAAATATTTAGTCTTTAGAAATCAAAAGTATGGAATTCATTTTGATAAAGGTTATGGTTTTGATAACAACTTTATTGAACATATAAGCTTTGTAAATACTACTACAGGTGTTTATCAAGAAACCGATCCTGCTTATAGTGGAGGAGAAACTCCAACAATGATGTATATTGATAAAGTGGTTTTTTATAAATGCCAATGGCTTAATAATACCAAAGCTTTAAGTTTAATTTCTGCTAGAGCATCGAACTTAAATGCTTGGATTGATTGTAATTTTGATAATAATGGTACAGTTGCCGATATTAAATATTATAACTCTCCGTTTTTTGCTAATTGTACATTTACTAATAATAAAGGAGATTATGTTATAGGGGGAGAAAATACAGTAGAATTTTATTCCTGCTTATTTGAAAAAAACACTGCCGCTGCTACCTTTAAATTATATGGAGCATATTTGGAAGGCTGTACAATTTTAGACAATGTAAGTTTGTTTAAAAATTATACTCCTGCAGGATTCATAACAAATTCTACAATAACAGGTAATGTAGGTAGTTTAACCTCTGGAATGATTGTGAATAGCAGTATACCCGCTAGTCCAACATTCAACAAGCTTTTGGTTAACATTAATGCTGCAAAACCAACTACTATTATAGAGGCAGCACCTAATCCTTATCCGCAGCTTTTAGTAACACAATAAAGATACCATACAATCATATAGTACAAAGAGGTTCATTTATTTGAGCCTCTTTTTTTTGTAACATATATTGAGCACTTGTCATTTTGTATTTTTTATGTAGTTTAAAACTATTTTTTTTTAGTCGTAAAATAGACAAGCAGAGAATTTGAAAAATCTTTTTAAAAATTACTTGGACAGGATGTTTTAACTGTAGTGTTTCGTCGATAATTTTTTATCGGATAAAATTTTGTCCTAATTTTTCTCTTTTACTGTTTTCAGTTGTATCGTGTATGTTCGACAACAGGTGAAAATACGTGGTTATTATCCTATAAAATAAGGGTTTTTTGAACGTTTTTAAACGGATATTCTAGTTGAAAAACATCACAAGTTGTATTTTATCGGATTTTAAAATCCGTTGAACAGATTTATTATTATAAACTCGAAACATTATATATTTTTGATCAGAATTTAAAATGAATGATAAAGAAAAACCGTCATTTAGCTTTAAACCTTATTAATAATTGAATAGTTGTTGTGAAAATGTGTTTTTTTTACAAATAAGATAAAAATTGTAAGATGTCTTCTTGTATGAATTTTATTAATAGTGATAAGATTAACTTGAAATAAGAATTATTTATATTTTTTACTTTTTATGAAATATAGTGTATACGAAAATATCAGAAAGATAAGAGAATTAAAAAATTTCACCAGAGAATATGTGGCTGCTGAATTAAAAATGAGCACCAGTGGTTATGGTAAAATTGAACGAGGTGATGTCGATTTAACTGTTTCTAAACTAATTGAAATCTCGAAAGTTTTAGAGGTCTCAATTGAGTTCATATTTAAATTTGATGTTTCCATTTTTTTTAGTGAAACTAGATGATAAATCTCTTTTCAAAATTTATTGAATATTATAATATAAAACGAATAACCCTAGCTAATTATAAAAAATAGGATCATGGAAAATTACTATTTAAAAATTAAAGAGTACCGTTTGCAAAATAATCATACACCTGAATATGTCGCTATTCAAATGGAGATGAGCGTAAAAAAGTATGAAAAAATCGAACTAGGAATGATTGATCTTAAATTGTCAAAACTAGATCAATTAGTTAAGATTCTTGGAATCAAAAAAAGTCAAATTTTTCAACTTGATAATTAATTTATCTAATTTCTTAATCAAAAGCAGAGTTTGTATTTGAAAGATGTTTCTTTATTTATCAAACTCTTTTTATTATTTATGTTTTACCTTTAAGACATATCCTAAAGATTCTAAAATTAATACATAATGCGTTTTTGTAATATCTTTTACAACTGCATTTTGGTCACAGAAAGGACCAGAATTTAAATGTATCTGATCTCCGATTTGATATTGCATTACCGATATGTCTGAAGAAGTGTCGCTACTGTTAAGCCATTCTTTGATGGTTTCAATTTCTTGATCTTTTACAATGGCATGTCTTCCCAGCCAGAATAAAAAACGTATTACTCCTGGAGAGTGAAAAACTAAATTTCTATCTTTTTCTGCTAATTGTACAAATATGTAGTGATTGAATAAAGGAACTTCTACCTTTACTTTCCTGTCAGATCTTTGTTGCACTTTTTTAATTACAGGACAATACGAATTAATGTTGAATTTGCTTAATTGTTCTGCTGCTCTTTTTTCCCATTTAGGTTTAGTGTACACTACATACCATTTCATAATTTTAAATTATTTGTCGTATTTGTAAATTAGTTTTTAAATAGTTAAAGCTTCTTACTTGTAAATTGTTTTGTGATTATTTTTTAACAGAAATTTTTCTTTAAATTAATCGCATTATTAAAAAAATAATACACATTTTTTACGCTAGTAATTTTTTGTTGTATTCATTACGATGTAACCCGATTGATAAGTAAACTGGGGTGTAAATTTAATTCCAAGCATTTAAAATTAGCAATGTATTTTATCTTAAAATTTCCTTATTAAGGACATTTAGCAACAAAAAAGCAATTTCGGATTACGGGTATTATTATAATTTTATCTTAAATTATTATTAGGGATTGACCGATAAAAATGACTTCAAAAGTTTTACTTTTTTAGAATTTTTAGTCCTATTGAACAAGTCATAAACTATAATTTTTTAAAGTTTTTTACCATTGTAATCTGATTTTTTGAGTAGTTAAAATGTAACTATTCACGGGGAACCCTTTTTTAAAATTTTGAAAAAGCTTTGAAAACCCCAGTAAAATGGCTGAAAACATTTTAGACAGATAATCTACATTAACAAACTATAAATTTAATTTAAAACATTAAGCAGATGAAAATTGGAATAACCTTTAGTGCTTTTGATTTGTTACATGCAGGGCACGTTAAAATGCTGGAAGAAGCAAAACAACATTGTGATTATTTAATTGTTGGTTTACAAACAGACCCAACATTAGATCGCCCAACAAAAAATAAACCAACTCAAACTGTAGTAGAGCGCTACATACAGTTAAAGGCTTGTAAATTTGTTGATGAAATAGTTCCTTATGCTACAGAGCAAGATCTAGAAGATATTTTAAAAGCTTTTGCTATTGATGTTCGTATTTTAGGAGATGAATATAAGGAGAGAGATTTTACAGGCAGAACTTATTGCGAAGAAAAAGGAATCGAATTACATTTCAATACTAGAGATCACCGTTTTTCTAGTACTAATCTACGTCATGAAGTTTATCAACGAGAAGTTTTAGTTCATTCAAATGGAAATTAACAAAATCACCCACGTCATTTTAACAGGAGGAGTAGGCAGTAGATTATGGCCTCTTTCAAGAAAAACATTACCGAAGCAATATCTTGAGCTTTTTGAAGGCGAATCACTTTTTGAAAAGACCGTGATCCGCAGTCTTGATATGTCTAATAAAACAATTGTAGTTGGAAATATTGAGAACTACAAAATGAGTAATGTTATTATGTCGAAATTCGAGAAACCTTTTACGCATATTGTAGAAGCAGTTCCTCGTAATACAGCTGCCGCTATTGCGTTTGCTGCATTCGCATCTGAGCCTGAAGATATTTTGTTGGTTACACCATCAGATCATATTATTGAAGGCAGTGAATTATATAATAATGCTTTACGTAAGGCAATTGAATTAGCAAATCAAGATTATTTGGTAACTTTTGGAATAAAGCCAACGAAGCCAGAAACAGGTTACGGATATATTGAATTTGAAGGTGAAAATGTAATTGCTTTTCACGAGAAACCAGATTCTAAAACCGCCAATACTTATCTAGAAAATGGAAATTATTTTTGGAATAGCGGTCTTTTTTGTTTCAAAGCGGGAAAGTTTTTAAGTGAACTTGAAAATCAGGAACCAGAGGTTTTTTGGGCTTCAAAAAGAGCTTGGGAAGCCAATCAAGATGGTTTTCTAGATTATGATTTGTCATTAGAAATACCATCTATTAGTATAGATTATGCTGTTATGGAAAGAAGTAATGACATAAAAGTAGTTCCAGCAGATTTTGAGTGGTCAGATTTAGGTTCTTTTGAGTCGGTTTACGATTACTTAGTTCAAAAAGATCATCCGATTGATGATAATAGAAATATTGTGATAGGCACATCAATGCATACCACTTTTATTGGGGTAAAAAATTGTATACTGATCTACACTTCAGATGCTTTAATGGTATTGCAAAAAGAAAATTCGCAAGAAGTTAAGCAAGTTTATCAGCAATTAGAATCTATTGCTTCGCCATTGTTATAAATAAAAAACGCATACTATGATTAATAAAAATTCTGTAATATACATTGCTGGTCACAAAGGAATGGTCGGAAGTGCTATTTGGAGAACATTGGAAGCAAAAGGTTATAAAAATCTTATTGGAGTTTCGAGCAAAGATTTAGATTTAAGAGAGCAAGAAGCTGTCCGCGATTTTCTCCAAGAAACAAAACCAGATGTTATTATAGATGCCGCCGCAAAGGTGGGAGGTATTTTAGCTAACAATGATTTTCCTTATCAATTTTTAATGGAGAACATGCAGATTCAAAATAATCTTATCAGTGAAGCTCATTATTTAGGCGTAAATAAATTTATTTTTCTAGGCAGTTCTTGTATTTATCCAAAATTAGCTGCGCAGCCATTAAAAGAAGCATATTTATTGACAGCTCCTTTAGAAAGTACAAACGAATGGTATGCTTTGGCAAAGATTACCGGTGTAAAATTATGCCAGGCAATACGAAATCAATTTGATAGAGATTATGTGAGTTTAATGCCTACTAATCTATATGGTAGTTACGATAATTTTGATTTAAAAAGTTCTCATGTTCTGCCAGCTATGATTCGCAAATTTCATGAAGCGAAAGAAAACAATAATGCTTCCGTAAAATTATGGGGAACAGGTAGTCCGATGCGCGAGTTTTTATTTGTAGAAGATATGGCTGAAGCAGTTGTCTTTGCTTTGGAGAATAAACTTCCTGAATATTTATACAATGTAGGAACGGGAGAAGATCTTACCATTAAGGAGCTTGCACAAACAATACAAAAAATTGTAGGCCATACAGGAGAAATTATTTGGGATGACAGCAAGCCAGACGGAACGCCAAGAAAATTAATGGATGTTTCTAAAATGCATAACATCGGCTGGAAACATCAGGTAAATTTAGAACAGGGAATACAAACAACTTATAGTTGGTTTTTAGAAAATGTTGAAAATTTAAAAGAGAAAGTTTATTAACGGTTTCTTTCATTAAACTAGAACTAAAAAAAGACAATTAAGAATTTATAAACTTTGCAACCAAGGCATAGAATGCCTTAGCGACTTATAATTATATTATGACGACATCAAGAAAAACAGCGTTTATTACTGGAGTAACAGGACAAGACGGGGCCTATTTAAGTGAATTCTTATTATCAAAAGGCTATATTGTACACGGACTTAAAAGACGTACTTCTTTATTTAATACAGATAGAATTGATCACTTATATCAAGATCCACATGAGGAGCAAAGAGATTTTATTTTGCATTATGGTGATATGACTGATAGTACGAATTTAATTCGTTTGATTCAGGAAATTCAACCAGATGAAATCTACAATCTAGCGGCAATGAGTCACGTTGCGGTATCTTTTGAAACTCCAGAATATACAGGAAATGCTGATGGATTAGGAACGTTAAGAATTTTAGATGCTGTTCGTTTTCTTGGATTAGAAAAAAAGACCAGAATTTATCAGGCATCAACTTCAGAATTGTATGGAAAAGTACAAGAAGTACCACAAACAGAAAATACGCCATTTTATCCGCGTTCTCCTTACGCAGTTGCTAAAATGTACGCTTTTTGGATTACTGTAAATTACAGAGAAGCTTATGGAATATATGCTTGTAATGGTATTCTATTTAATCATGAGTCGCCTATTCGTGGAGAAACTTTCGTAACTCGTAAAATTACCAGAGCGACTTCAAGAATAGCTTTAGGATTGCAAGACAAATTATATTTAGGAAATTTAGATGCGCAACGCGATTGGGGACATGCCAAAGATTATGTGCGTATGATGTGGATGATTCTTCAGGCTGATGAACCTGAAGACTGGGTAATTGCAACAGGAAAAACTACTCCAGTACGTGAATTTGTGCGTATGAGTTTTGCTGAAGTAGGTATCGAAATAGAATTTACTGGAACCGGTGTTGATGAAAAAGGTATTGTGAAATATTGTAGTAATCCTGATTATCAACTTGAAATTGGTAAAGAAGTTTTAGCAGTAGATCCAAAATATTTTAGACCTACAGAAGTAGATTTGTTAATTGGTGATCCTACAAAAGCTAGAACAAAATTAGGTTGGGAATGTCAATATGAATTATCTGATTTGGTAAAAGAAATGATGGAATCTGATTTGAAATTAATGAGAAAAGATCAATATTTAAAAGAGTCAGGTTATCAAATTCTGAATTACTTCGAATAAAATATCATTACAAAATACTATGGACTTAAAAGTGCTATAGTATTTTGTTTGTAAATTTTATCAAGCCATTAAAAGCTAATTCATTTATTAATAGTAATTAATGTAATTTTAGCCGAATAATGATTAACAAAAAAATCATTATTTTTTATAATTGATGAATTAAAAAAATGTTATTTTCAATTTGAAAATCGAACAAAGACGATTGTACTGTATAATTGATTTAACTTAAAAAAATATTTTGATAAAACTCAAACAACATCCTAAATACGATACGATCGTTAGTTGGGGGAAATTAATATCTATTACTGGAAGTGCTCAAATTATTATACAGGCTGTAACTTTTGCCTCGGGTATTTTAATTATCCACTTGCTTTCGGTTAAAGAATATGCTTTTTACACTTTATGTAATACCATGCTCGGAGCAATGATAGTTTTGTCTGACAGTGGTATCTCAACAGGAGTTATGTCGTTAGGAGGCGAATCATGGCAAGATAAAGAAAAGTTAGGAACAGTTTTAGCCACAGGTTTAGAATTAAGGCGCAAATATGCTTTGTTAAGCTTACTTGTAACAATTCCAATTTTATTTTATTTATTACTGCATAATGGCGCAAGTTGGTTGGTAGCATTTCTTATAACGCTTGCAATGATTCCGGCTTTTTATGCCGCTTTATCTGATTCATTATTAGAAATTGTTCCTAAATTGCATCAGAAAATCTATCCGTTGCAAAGAAACCAGATAGAAGTTGGTATCGTCAGATTGTTTCTGTCGGCTATTACAGTATTTTTTTTTCCATTGGCTTTTGTTGCCATTTTAGCGGGAGGAATACCAAGAATTATTGGAAACGTCCGATTGCGTAAAATTGTTTATGGTATAACTGGCGAAGAGAAAGAATCAGATCCAGAAATTAGAAGAAAAATAATTGACATTTCAAAAAGAACTTTACCATCAGTTATTTATTATTGCTTCTCGGGACAGATAAACATCTGGATCATTTCTTATTTCGGAAATACAACTTCACTAGCTCAACTGGGAGCTCTAAGTAGAGTTGTGATGTTATTAAGCTTAATATCGGTCGTTTTTAGTGTTTTAATTGTACCAAGGTTTGCACGTCTAAAAAATGATTATTCGATTCTGATAGCTTTTTATACAAAAATGATTATCCTAATTGTTTTTATTTCTATTTTGGTAATCATTACACTGTGCTTTTTGTCTGAATATTTTTTATACATATTAGGGCATAAATATTTAGGGCTTGATAAAGAATTAATTCTAGTAATGATAGGAGGATGTATAAACATGATTATGGCTTCGGGACTATCTCTTTATATGAGCAAAGGCTGGGTAATGAAACACTACATTTCAGTAGGATTCAGCATCTTACCATTAATTGTTGGCTGTTTGATTTTTGATATATCAGATTTAGTTGGAGTACTATATTTTAATATTTTTGTTGCTATAACCGAAATGATTGTACATGTAGGTTATGGTTTTTATAGAATAAATCTTTTGAGAAATAAACAAGCGGAGTAAATTGAAGTTTTAAAAAAGAATGTCATAATTTTATGAGTTTTGAAGATTTGATTACAGTTGCAGTTATTTCTGCAAAAAGATAAAATTAGGACAGAAAATTTTTAAAGTACTGATCGAGATATCGATACCTTAATTTCAATAAACGCCATAATGAAAATTAAATACTTAGTTAGTCAATCTCTTTTTGTTATCCGTTTTCGTTACATTAAAAAATTAGCAAGCTACCTACGCTGCAGTAAATTAAGACTTGTTGGTATGAAAATAGGAAAAAATACAGTTTTATCCCATTGTCATTTAACTTGGCCGCATCAGGTTCAATTAGGAAATAAGTGTTTAATAGAGCATGGTGTTTATTTTCATTATGATGGAATATATTCTGAAGGATCTTCAATAGTTATAGGTAACAATGTATTTGTCGGAAACCATACAGAATTTAATATTACAGCAAAAATTAACGTTGGAGATAATTGTCTAATCGCTTCTGGGTGTAAGTTTATTGATCACAATCACGGATTTAATTACAATGAATTAATTAATTCGCAGCTTTGTTCGGAAAAGCCAATTGATATTGAAGATGATGTTTGGATAGGTTGTAACGCCACCATTTTAAAAGGCGTAACTATCGGTAAAGGAGCTGTAGTTGGAGCTAAGTCACTTGTTAATAAATCAATACCGCCATTTGAAATCTGGGCAGGTATTCCAGCAAAAAAAATTGGAGAAAGGAAATAGAAGTAAAGAATGAAGATATTATTTATTTGCGGCTCTGCAGAACCAGGTAAAGACGGAGTTGGAGATTATACACGCCGATTAAGTGGAGAATTAATACGAATTGGACACGAAGTTCAGATCTTGTCATTATGCGATCATCAAGCTAATCAATGTATTCGTGAAAAACAAGTGATAGAAAATACAACTATTTTGGCAAATAGAATTCCCATTCAAGAATCAGAAAGTCAACGTTTGTTGTTTACACAGGAAACGTTAAATAAATTTCAGCCTGATTGGATTTCTTTACAATTTGTGCCTTATAGTTTTAATCCAAAAGGATTACCTTTTTGGATGCCTTCTTTTTTAAAAAAAATAAAAGGAAATTATAACTGGCATATCATGTTCCACGAATTATGGCTGGCAATAGATGCAGAGTCTTCATTTAGACACAAATGTATTGGAAAATTACAGCAGTTTATAATACGAAAAGTAGCTAAAAGTGTTGATGCAAAAAATGTTACTACACAAAATAAATTATACCAATACTATTTACAATCGCATAAAATAAAAGCGGAAGTTTTACCAATTTGCGGCAATATACCTCTAACGGCTTTAGAAAAGAATATTTCGGCATTTACTCAATTTGTGTTGTTCGGTACAATTCATCATGGAGCTCCTTTTGAAGATTTTATTGACGATTTACTTAAGATTTCAAAGCAATTTGATAAACCCATAAAATTTGTTTTTATAGGTAAAAACGGCCCAGAGCTCGATAGTTATACTACTATACTTGAAAGTAAAAATGTTGATTATGAAATTTTGGGCATACAATCTGAAAGTGTAATATCTCAAGTATTACTAGATAGTGATTACGGAATATCCACAACACCTTATTTTCAGACTGAAAAAAGTGGAGTTTATGCAGCTTACAAAGAGCATCAACTCAATACAATCTCTGTGTCAAGAAATTGGACTCCAACAAAAGGACATTATACAATACCGCAAATCATTAAGTTTGAAAAGAATAATTTAGAAATAAATGCAACGCCTGTTCAAGAAGTTAATGTTAATAATATAGCAATGCAGTTTATAAATTCAATTTCCATATCATGAAATTAATAGTATCACATCCAACTTTAAATGCCAATTCAAAAAATTTGGTAAATGGATTATTGAAAAACAAACAGCTTTTTAAATTATTTACTGCAATTGCAATATTTCCAGGTCAGTTATTGTACAAATTAGGTGATAATTCAAAATTGAAAGATTTAAAAAGAAGAAGTTTAAATAGCTCATGGCAATCTTACACGGAATCAAAATCATTTTTTGAATTTGGACGCTTGCTATCTTCAAAATTAAAATTACGTAATTTAACGAGACACGAAAAAGGCTTTTTTTGCATTGATAGAGTCTATGAAAAACATGATAATTGGGTAGCTAATAATTTAGTTAAAGCAAAAAAAAATGGTATATCGGCTGTTTATGCCTATGAAGATGGAGCTTTAAGCACTTTTAAAAAAGCAAAACAATTAGGGCTTTATTGCATTTACGATTTGCCTATTGGTTACTGGAAAAGTGCTCGCGTATTAATGCAAAAAGAGTTTGATATCAATCCTCAATGGTCAAGTACGCTGACGGGTTTTAACGATTCGATAGATAAATTAAGTAAGAAAGATGAAGAATTGGCTTTGGCAGATATTATTTTTGTTGCTAGCAGTTTTACAAAAAAGTCATTGGAAGAATATCCTGGAGAATTACCCGAAATAAAAGTAGTTCCATACGGTTTTCCAGAAGTTCAAATTGAAAAGAAATACCAGAAACTTTCTAATCGTAAACTTAAAATTTTATTTATTGGCAGTTTATCGCAAAGAAAAGGACTTTCTTATCTATTTGAAGCTGTAAAAGAATTAGGTGACACAGTAGAATTAACAATTGTTGGACATAAATCGGTTGCAGATTGTGAAGAGCTAAATTTGGCTTTAGAACAGCATAACTGGATTCCATCATTGTCACATGATGAGGTTTTGGCTTGTATGCAGGAGCATGATGTATTTGTGTTTCCTTCTCTTTTTGAAGGCTTTGGATTGGTAATTACAGAAGCAATGTCGCAAGGAGTTCCAGTTATTACAACAGATCGTACGGCAGGACCAGATTTGATAGAAGATGGAGTTGATGGTTGGATTGTTCCTGCAGGATCTTCAATAGCGATTAAAGAGGTTTTAGATAAAATATTGGAAACACCAGAAATATTAGAGCAATTTGGGCTTGCAGCTCAAAACAAAGCCCGTCGTAGACCATGGTCGGTTTATGGTCAAGAAATGGCCGATGCACTTTCTTCATTTAGGGATTAAAAAATAAATAAAATTAATGAATACAGCAGCAGTAGTAGAAGAAGAATTAATTCCAAATTATAATCCAATTAAAACGGCTATTTGGCTCTATTTTTTCCTTTGGATTTTTGAAGGAGCTTTGCGTAAATGGATTCTCCCTAGCTTAGCTACACCCTTGTTAATTGTAAGAGATCCAATTGCTATTTATTTAATATATAAAGCTATCAGCTTAAAAGTTAAGTTCTTAAACGGATATGTCGTTTTAGGTTTTATCATTACGATGTTATCATTTATAATTACACTTACTTTTGGCCATGCAAATTTATTTGTGGGCTTGTACGGTGCTAGAATAATGTTGCTTCATTTTCCATTAATTTTTATAATTGGAGAGGTATTTAATAAAGAAGATATTCTAAAAATGGGAAAAGCTTTCTTGTGGATTAATATCTTGATGTCTCTAATTGTTTATTTTCAATTTATTAGTCCACAGACCGCTTATATCAATGTAGGACTTGGAGGTGAAGGAAGTGCGGGTTTTTCGGGTGCTTTAGGATATAGCCGCCCATCAGGAACTTACTCGTTTATTACTGGTTTGACATTTTTTTATGTCGCAGTGTCTGTTTACATTTTCTATTTCTGGCTATCAAAAGAAAAATGTTCTAAGATTTTATTAATTGCAAGTACAGCAGCTTTAATTTTTGCATTGCCTCTTACAATTAGCCGTGGTACAGTAATGGGAGTTTTAGTTGTTGGTTTTTTTGCGATAATTGGAGCAAGTACAGGTATTAAGCAAGTTCTGAAAATTCTTTTAATTGTTTTACTTTTTGTCGGTTTGGTCTTAATTCTTAATGCTACAACATCTATTTTTAGTGTAGGTACAGAAGTTTTTTTAACACGTGTAGATAATGCAAATGAAGGCGGAACTATTAAGGATTCTATATTTATGAGGATGTACGACAATTTTAAAGATCCTATTGTCGACTTATTAAAGAAACCGCTATTCTTAGGCAATTTAGGAATGGGTACAAATGCAGGAGCTCAAATGCTTGCAGGTAATAGAAACTTTTTAATATCAGAAGGAGAGTTAGGTCGTTTGGCTGGAGAACAAGGTTTAATTTTAGGAGCATTACTTATCGGATTACGAATGGTTTTGTCTATCAAATTACTGATTAGTTCTGTAAAACTTCCTAGTCAGGATAAACTTCTACCAGTAATTTTTTGTGGTACTGCTGTCTTGGCAATTGCTCAAGGACAATGGGCGCAACCTAGTATTTTAGGATCTGCTGTAATAGTATCAGGGCTTTTGATAGCCAGTATGAATATGAACAAGAAAATAGAATAAATGAAAATCGTACTTTTTACACATCCTTCTTTTTTACCGCATCAAAGCATGCCGCGTTTTGCTAAAATGATTAAGGATGGAATGTTGGAGAAAGGACATGAATTGACAATATGGACTCCTCAACCTTTTTTCTTCAAACTTTCTTTTAATAGATCATTTTTGCAAAAATGGTTTGGTTACTTAGATCAATATATAATTTTTCCAATTACAGTAAAAGCAAAATTGCTTAGTTCTAATAAAGATACTTTATTTGTATTTGCAGACAATGCTTTAGGACCTTGGGTTCCGTTAGTTAAAAAAAGATATCACGTTGTGCACTGTCATGATTTTTTAGCACAGCAATCAGCATCTGGTATTTTAACAGAAAATAAGATTGGTGTGACTGGAAAATACTATCAAAAATTTATTCGTTGGGGATATAAAAAAGGCGAAAATTTTGTCAGCATTTCTTATAAGACTCAAAATGATTTACATTCTTTTTTAGATAAAACACCAAAAATTTCACAAGTTGTTTATAATGGGTTAAATCAAAATTTTGAATCGATAGAAGATAAAAACGAATTACGTCAAACACTTTCTAAAAAGTATAAGATTGATTTATCTAATGGATATATTCTTCATGTAGGAGGAAATGCATTTTATAAAAATAAATTAGGAGTGCTTGAAATTTATGACCAATGGAAAACCGATTTTACAGGAAATATTCCTTTAATTTTAGTTGGGGAATTTCCTTCTGATCAATTGATTATTTTTAAAGAGAAGTCTAAAGCTTCAAAATCAATATATTTTATAACAGATACAGACGATTTACAATTACGTCAGTTTTATCAAGGCGCAACGGTTATGTTATTTCCTTCTTTATATGAAGGTTTCGGATGGCCGATTGTAGAAGCAATGGCATCTGGAAGTTTAGTAATTACTACTGGAGAAAATCCAATGAAAGAAGTAGCAGGCAATGCTGGTTTTTATATTCCAAAGAAAAATTTTGATTCGCAAGAATTAATAAAATGGAAAACTGTAGCTGCAAAAGAATTGGAAAGAATATTAAAACTAACTCCTCAAGAGTATAAAGAAGCTGTAGAAAAATCAATTTCTCGATCAAAAGAATTTTCAGCTCAAAGTTTCGTCGATTCGATCGAAAAAGTATACCAACAAATTTTAATAAGCAAATGAAAGTAATTCATTTTATAGATAGTATAGATAAGACGGCTGGTGGTACAACAGAATACATGCGATTATTGAGTAATGAACTAAAATCTACTACTGAATTATTAATTGCAACTGGGATTTCAAACTCGCCGATAGTTATTGATGGTGTTAAGGTCAAGTTTTTTGATACTAAGGTTTTACGTTGGTTTAGTCTTTTGAATGAATTTAGATATTTTCTTAAAAAGGAAAATCCTGAAATTGTACATATAAATGGTATTTGGAGTCCACAAAACTGGGGTTTTCAAAAAGCCGCGCAAGAATTGGGTATTCCAGTAGTTTTGTCTCCGCACGGAATGTTGGAACCTTGGATTTTAGCCAATAATCCATGGAAGAAAAAAATAGGCCTTTTTTTATATCAAAACAAAGCGATTAAAAATGCTGAACATTTGCACGCTACTGCTGTGATGGAGCAAGAAAGCATTAGAAATTTAGGTTACAAAAATAATCTTACCATTATACCTAACGGAATAGACATAAGTGAAGCTAAAAAGAAAAAGGAATCTTACGGAAGTAAAAAGGTAATATTCTTATCGAGAATTCATCCTAAAAAAGGAATTGAATTATTATTAGAAGCTTGGCGTGTAACGAATACCCAAAGTTGGTCTTTAGAAATTGCGGGCAATGGCGATGAAAATTATATACAAAGATTGAAAGAAAGTGCCAGCGATATTAGCAATGTACATTTTGTAGGTGCAAAATATGGCGATGAAAAGTGGAATTTTTTACGATCTGCTGATGTAATGGTATTGCCAACGCATAGCGAAAATTTTGGTATAGTGGTGGCCGAAGCTCTTGCGGTAGGTCTACCAGTAATTACGACTAAAGGCACACCTTGGGACGATTTAAATTCGCATAACTGTGGCTGGTGGATCGACCTGTCTGTAGAAAATTTAAGCCAAACTTTGACTGCCGTAATTTCAAAAAAATCTCCCGAATTAAAAGAGTTGGGAGAAAATGGAATAAATTTGATTGAAAATAAATACAATATAAAGCAGATCGGAATTGATATTAAAAGTTTATACGAGAAGATTTTAAATAATTAAGATTATTATGCCAGTATCACTTAAAACATTTAGAACAAATAATTTTGACAAAGGAAGAGGAAGATTAGTTCAGTTTATTTGGATTTTCGTTAATGCTCTTTTTTTAAAAAACTCTTGGTTTGTTTTTATGCGATTCAAAATTTTTTTGTTGCGATCTTTTGGTGCTGAAATAGGACAAGGCACTGTCATTAAAAATAATGTAAATATCAAATTTCCATGGAAACTCGTTTTAGGAAATGACGTTTGGCTTGGAGAAGGAGTTTGGATCGATAATTTAGATAAAGTAACTATAGGCAATGATGTGTGTATATCCCAAGGTGCTTTACTTTTAACAGGAAATCATGATTACAGATCTTCATCTTTTGATTATAGAAACGAATTAATCACTATTGAAAATGGAGTTTGGATTGGAGCAAAATCAGTTGTTTGTCCTGGAGTTGTATGCGGAGAGGAATCAATTTTAACCGTAGGTTCAATCGCAACTAAAAACTTAAAACCTTTCGGTATTTACCAGGGTAATCCTGCTGTTCTGATAAGAGAAAGATATTAATATTTTTCTTTACTACTAAAAACATATTTAATTAAAGTTTAGAATCTAAATAGATTTTAAAGTCGCATTTGTGCGCGCATATATTAAATAAATACAATTAGCCTCCTATCTATTTTCTTTGGCAAAAAATAAACATAATTGTTAGAAAACTAAATATTAGATAAGATTTTAGTTTCTACAATTAGATATTCTAGAATTCTATTCACCTACAAATAGAAGAATTATTTTACAAAAACCACCATTATTTAGTTAACTGTTTTTTCCTCAATTTCCTTATTTAGGAAGTCGATTTAAGCAAGCGAAAGTTTAAAGTTTAATTTTTTGTGCTTTTAACGAGTATTGTGGTGCTTCGTCGAGAACTTTTTTTAGTAGCAGACCTTTATTATAATTTTAACATGGAATTGCAAAAAAACAGTAAACTATAACAACTATTTATAATTAAAAATAAATATTATGAGAGTTACAATCATCACAGTGTGTTATAATAGAAAAAACACTATCGAAAAAGCAATTCAAAGTGTATTGGCACAAAATTATAATGATGTCGAGTACATTATTATAGACGGAAATTCGACCGACGGTACAAAAGAAATTATTGATACTTATAAAGATCAAGTTAGTAAATATATTTCTGAGCCAGATAAAGGAATGTATGATGCAATCAACAAAGGACTAAAATTAGCTACGGGCGATGTTATCGGTTTAATGCATTCTGATGATGAATTTTACGATAAAGATGTTATTGCTAGAATTGCATCACGTTTTGAAAATGAAAAACATATTGATGGAATTTATGGTGATGGAGTTTATGTTTCTAACGATCAAAAAGAACGCCTAATTCGAAATAGAATAGGAGGTGTTTTTAGTATAAAAAGATTAAAAAAAGGATGGTTGCCATTGCACCCTACGGTTTATCTAAAGAAAGATATAATTGATAAACATGGCTTGTATAATCTTGATTTTAAAATTGCATCAGATACAGAATTTTTACTTCGTTATCTGTACAAATATGAGATAAAGATGAGTTATATCGATTCTTATCTGGTTAAAATGAGAATGGGCGGAATGAGTACAAGTTTTAAACGTGCTTTTGAAGTGCTGCAAGAAGATTACAAGATTTATAAGTTTCACGGTTTAGCTGCAACAGGAACTGTTTTTCTTAAAAAAACTCTTGCTTTAAAGCAGTACATCGTTCATTAAAAAGGATAAATTTTGATTCGTTTGTAATCAATTTTTAAAGGGTATAAGTCAATTGCAAAATTTGGATTTACGAAGTTTAGAAGTAACTAATATTAAATATATATTATAATCAACATGAAGAGAATTTTCCTTACGATAATTTTATTGCTTTTAATAATGTTGGAGTCTTGCACTACCAAGAAACAAATGTTGTACCTACAAGATTTAGACAGTTATTCTAATTCAACAGTAACTTATGCTTCTCCAAAAATTCAGCCTAATGATATCTTAAAAGTTGATATTGGAGATATTAATCCGGTTGTGGCCGCTCCCTTTAATATGACAACGGCTACTACAAACAATCAAAACTCAGTAGAAATGGTAAAATTGTCGGGTTACTTAGTTAATCCCCAAGGAACTATCATGATGCCTATTCTAAATGAAGTAAAAGTTGCTGGATTGACACCTGCAAATGCTGAAATTAAAATAAAAGAACGCTTAATAAATGAGAATTATTTAGTAAGTCCTACAGTACAAGTTCGAGTGCTGAACAATAAATTCACCATTTTAGGAGAGGTAAATGCTCCAGGCGTAATACCTTTTAATGAAGAAACAATCAGTCTGTTAGAAGCAATAGGTCTAGCACGAGATTTAACTTACTCAGCCATTCGAAAAGATGTAAAATTGATTAGAGAAGTAGATGGAAAACGCTTGGTTTTTCATGTTGACATGACTACTGCTTCTTGGATGTCTAACCCAAATTTTAGAATAAGACAAAATGATGTAATTGTCGTAGCACCAAATAAACTGAAAGCGAATAGTGGAGGACTTATCAAAGACCCAATTCAATTACTAGGTATAGTGGCATCGCTTTCTGCTTTGATTATAGTGATTGCCCAGTAAAAAGAGACAGAATTTAAAGAGTGTTCAAACATTCATTATTAAATAAAAAATGAGCTATTGTTATTTAAGCAACTGTATCAAATTAATTAAATAAATATGGATTTCAAAAAAGAATTTTTAAAGTATTATCAGTATTGGCCTTGGTTTTTACTTAGTTTGATTGTATTCGTGGGTGCGGCATTTATCTTTATAAAAATAACACCTTCTACATACGAAACTTCAGCTACCGTATTAATTGACAAAAAACAAGAAGACCAAACAAAAGTAATTACAATTAATACAGCTGAAAAGAATAACGAAGATAATCTAGAAGATGAGATTAGATTAATGACTTCAAATGAATTTCTGTTGGATGTAGTAAAGAAATTAAATTTAAATTTCAGCTTTTTTGAAAAAGTATACACTGTTCAAAATAATAGAGTTAAAGAGGTTCCCTTTGCTTTAATACCTACTGTTTCAAAAGATTCTTTACCAGAAGCATCATATGAAATTAAAATAATTAAAGAAGGTTTTGTTGTAACAGACTTAGAAACAGAAGAAGTCTTTAATGTGAAAGGATATGCTAGCAATGAAGTTATTGATGGTTTACCATTTAAAATTCAGCTTTCTGCAAAAGGGAAAAAAGATCCAGCCAAGTATTTTGAAAGCGAATACAAAGTAAGTGTTGAACCTACTGCTTTGGCTGTGAAAAATCTGAAATTAGCTCTTTCAGTTACTACAGACGAAAAAGCTAAAGGAGTTATAGAGCTTAGCCATGTCGGATCGAGCCCAGTTCGCTCAAGAGATATTTTAAGTGAAATTATTGTTTTACTAGATCAGCATATTGTTTTAAACAAGCAGAAAGTCTTTAAAAACACAGTTTCTTATTTAAACCAAAGAATTAAAAATTTCTCTAAAGAGAAAGATTCTATCGAAAGCATAAAAGAAAAATATCTACAAAACAATGAGATTGCAGTAATGGATAATTATGTAGTAGAAAAAACAGCAGATAGAAGTCATAAAATTGAAAATTCGTCACTTAACGAAAAACAAATTTCTCTTGCAAATTTTGCACTTAACGATATCAGACAAGCTGGTCCAACACAAACATTAGGAACAGGATATAATTTAGATTCTCCTTCTGTAAATCAAATGCTTATAAATTATAATGCAAAGATTTTAGATAGCCAAATGATTTTGGAAAGAGCACAACCAAATAATCCTGCGTATATAAGTTTAATGACGCAATTAAGGGTTCAAAAACAGGAATTATTAAATACTCTTCAAGGATATTTAAATTTTCTAAACCAAAATAGCAAAGCGAATAGAGCTGAGCAAAATATTGCAGATGCAAAATTAAAAAGCATTCCAACACAGGATAAGGTTCTAGGTAACATCAACAGCAGTCTTTCCTTAAAAGAAGAAACCTATGTTGCTCTATTGCAAAAAAGAGAAGAGGCTGTTTTAAATGGTGCAATACTAGAATCAAATTTAAAAACTCTAAATGCTCCTGAAACAAATTATTCAGCGATTTTTCCTCAGCCTAAAGCGTTTATGATTGGTGCCTTTTTGTTTGGTTTATTGCTTCCTTTTGGAATAGTATATCTTCGTTTGTTCTTAGACACTAAGCTTCATAACGAAGAAGATATTCAGAAAGTAATTGCAGATGTTCCTATTTTAGGTCATATTCCTAAAATAAGTCGTAATGAAAGGCTGAATAACACAGCAACCTCAAGATCTATGATTGCAGAAGCATCACGTGCTCTCGTATCCAACATATCTTATCTGTTGCCTAAAAGGATTGAAAATAAAGGAAATGTAATATTATTTACATCATCTATTCAAGGAGAAGGAAAATCGTTTTGTGCTTTTCATAATGCAGTTACACTTAGTAATCTGAATAAAAAAGTTTTATTGATCGGTATTGATTTAAGAAACCCACAATTGCATGATTATTTTAATATTGATAGAAAAGAAGCTGGCCTTTCGAATTTTTTAGCTAACAAAAGTGTTGATTGGAAAGAATTTTTGCAAAAAGACAATAGTTATTCTAAAAATCTTGATGTGCTTTTTGCAGGAGAGACACCTCCAAATCCTTCACAGTTAATAACCAATTCTAATTTTGAAGCATTAATTGAAGAAGCCAAACTTGTTTACGATTTTATCATCTTAGATACGGCTCCAGTACAAATAGTTTCAGATACACTTAACTTCAGTTACTTAGCAGATGTTACTGTGTTTGTAGTCAAATATGATTTTACAGATAAGAGCAATTTGGTTCAAGCAAGCAGTCTTATCAAAAAACAACAGCTAAAAAATGTTGGAATCCTTATTAACGGTGTTGTGATGAAAACAGCCTATGGTTACGGATATGGTGTAAACTACGGTTATCAATATAAAGAAGCAAAAGAAAAAAAACCTTGGTATAAAAGAGGCGTTGCGATAAAAGAAGCATGAACAAAAGAATGTGTACCTCTCAAAACTAAACAAAATAAAATGGTTTACAAAATAGTTGTTCTAGTGTTGTTGTTCTTTGTCATTGCTGCAGTTTTTTATTTTTCGTGGCTATCAGATCCTAGTTTTATGGAAGAAAGTTATTTGCCAGTGTGGTTATTAAATTGGAGTAATAAATATTACAATTTACGCACAGCTATTCCTTTTTTAGCTTTAGGTTTCTTATTAGAAATCTACACGGAATATAACGGCTTTAACAACAATAAAAAATTGAATTTTAAACAAAATATAGTTTTTGCTGCAATTATTGTTTGTGTAGCGGAGGGAGGGCAGTTTATAATTCAAAGAAGAAACCCTGATCTAATGGATGTTTTCTACGGAATTGCCGGAAGTATTATAGGAGCAGTAAGTTATAATTTATTGAAAAAATTAAGAAATGCGAAACAGACATAAATTTACTTTCATAATGTGTTGTGCTATTGCTGATATGATTGCAATGGTGTTTGGAACAATAATATTTTTGAATTTTGCGATTGAAGAAAAAGTAGGCTGGAATACCCTATTTGTAAATAAGATGATTCCTATTACAATTCTTAGCTGGTTGTTTTCAGTTACTTATTTTCAATTATATAGAGTAGACGTTCTTTTTAGTTTAGATGAATTTTTTCGTAACAGCTGGAGAGCTTTTTTTACACAAAGAGTTTTGTGGCACGGATACATTTTCATTTTTCAAGATGATGTCTTGTATTTCTTTGGAACAAAGGCAAATTTAATTCAGCTAAGTTTCTTACTGTCTTACTTTTTATTATCCAGAATCCTTTTTACGCTAGTGATAGGAAAAATTAAGGGATGGGTTTTTAAACAGTACACAGTTGCAATTTGGGGATTTAATAAAACAAGTATCGAATTGGCTTCTCACCTAGAAAGCAATTCGTTCTTTATAAACTTTGTAGGTATTCTAAATGAAAATTCATCAGATGAATACACCAATAATGAAGATTTTTCTTTAGCGCTTTGTGCCGGTATTGATAAAGCTTCAAGAGATAATATTAATGAATTGTACATTGTTTCTAAACCTGATTTTATTTCAGATTTGAATGATTTTTTTGAGCTTGGCGATAAACATTGCATGCGTTTGAAATTTGTTCCGGATTTTTCGTCCATTTCAAAAAAGCATTTTAATTCAAGCCATTTAAATAATTTTCATGTTATAAAGCCTCGTTTTGAACCATTACAGAATGCGTATAACAGATTAGCAAAAAGAATATTCGATCTTGTTTTTAGCATACTAGTTATTGTTTTCATCCTGTCTTGGTTATATCCTTTGTTGGCTATAATTATAAAAAAACAAAGTCCAGGACCAGTTCTGTTTAAACAAATGAGAACAGGGAAAAAGAACCAGAGCTTTTGGTGTTATAAATTCAGAAGTATGTACGTTAATAATGCCAATGAAGCTCAACAAGCGCAGAAAGGCGATAGCAGGATAACGCCGATTGGAAAATTTATCCGCCGTACTAGTTTAGATGAAATGCCCCAGTTCTTTAATGTTTTGATCGGAAATATGAGTGTTGTAGGGCCTCGTCCTCACATGATTAAACATACGTCAGACTATAACGATCACATCAATAATTTTATGGTTCGTCATTTTGTAAAACCGGGAATTACTGGTTTGGCTCAGGTTTCTGGCCTGCGTGGAGAAACAAAGAAGGTGTCTGATATGAAACGACGCGTAACTACAGACATTGAATACGTACAGCGCTGGAGCTTAATAAAGGATATTAAAATTTGCTTTTTGACTGTAATTGTAACCTTAAAAGGAGATAAAAATGCCTTTTAATAAAAAATGAACTTAAAAATAGACTCAAAATAATTTAAAAATAAACTAATAAAACTAATAGAATCATGGACATAACTAATTACTTAATCGGTTTACTTACAGGAGTTTCTGTTACAACCTTTTTTATCGGAAAAGAATGGTATAAATATTATACTAAGTACACTATCCAACAAAAACAATTGGATCGAATTTTAAAATTGAATGACAAAATCAAAAAAATTAAAACTTTGAGTCCATCTGAAACTCAAAATTACAACGTTGGCGTTTAAGACTGTTTATATTTAGATTTTTCCTTTGTACTCTTATAGATTACGTTAAATCAATTAAGTGTGCTTTTTAGTGAAGTGAAATAAAAAATATTTACTTTTTGAATTTTTTACTTGTTTTTGATATCGGGTAAAAATAAAATGCTGGCAAAAGTTTAGACGATTTTATGATTAAATCTAAAAGGAATTAGCTCGAAAAATATCGGGCTTATCCCTTTTAGATTTAGTCGTAGTACAAAGTTGTCGCCATATGTTAAAATGCTCTCCTAAATCTTCCATTTTTAGTCTCTTATTAATTGCTTAGCAATTCTTTTTGTAGACTCTTTCCTTGTTATACGTTGCCAAATCACTCTTATATGATAATATTTAATAAGAGTCCCTTTTTTGCGATAAATAATAGCCCCTTTTGTGTTTGGTATTTTTAATAGAAATCTATTCGTTTGATTTTTTACAGTATTCTAGTAAAATTTCAGACTAAGATTACTATAGCCTTCGCTTTTTTTCAAGAGCGAAAGCTTTGCTTTATGTATAATAAAAGTTTCGGTATAAATACTATAACGGAACATAAAACGGGGTATGTATGTCATTAAAATATAATTTGTTTTAAGAGATGGTCAATAAAGAGAGAGTTCTGGTTCGAGATAATAAGGGGATTTTTTTAAAAATGTTCAAAAGAAAATTTAAAGATGAATTTGAATTTTCTGAGGATTCGTTTTTGTTAGAAAATGAAAAAAAGTCAAATTCTTATGATCATTCTGTGTTTGTAGTTTATGAATATTCTGAACTATTGGATTTCTTTGAATTAGAAGGAATAAATAACAATTTCATGGTTTGTTTATTTAGTAAACATTTGTATAATAGCTTGTCTATGATTGAAGAAATCAAAGATTTAATTTTGATTGATGCTTCAAAGAGTAAAACAGAAATTTTTCAGGATTTAAGAACCTATTTCAAATCTTCTAGTTTAATTCCGAAAATTTCCAATAAAACTTTTGGAAAATCACAGATGCAGCAAAAACAACTCGAAGTTTTGCAAAGAGCATTATTTTTTATGATGTAAATAATTTAATAAAGAAAACTTCTTGTATAAAGTAGAAAAGACCACTCGATTGAGTGGTCTTTTTTTTTAAAGTATATTTTTTATTAACTACTAAATACCGTAACTTAGTGTAAAAGGCTTAAAATAAAACCCTAAATCACAAGTAAGAATGCATTTTAAATCGATATTAATTTTCCTTATTTTATATTCAATACAATCCAATTCACAAATTGTAGAAGAGAAAAAAAACTTTAGAGCCGCAGATTCATTGCTAAAAGAAAATAGTTTTTCTGTTCACCGAGATAATTATTTTTTGACAGGTGTACCCATAAATGAACCCATTACCCGCAATTCTGCCGATGTTAAATACCAAGTTAGTTTTAAGCTTCGATTGAACTCAAAGCCAATTTTGGGTGGCTTTTTTCCTTATTTAATGTATACACAGAAAGCTTTCTGGGATATTTATGCGAGTTCTAAACCTTTTTCAGAAATCAATTTTAATCCAGGGGTTGCAATGGTGCGTCCGTTTTATCTCAAAGGCGGAAGACTTACTTATGGAGCAATTTCTTTTGAACACGAATCAAACGGAAGAGACTCCATTTATTCCAGAACTTGGAATATGCTTGCATTTTCATTAAAATCGCAAGTTTCTCCAAGATGGACAGTTGGAATCAGAGGTTGGATTCCTTTAGTAGATAAAGAAGATAATCCTGGATTAACCAAATATGTTGGTTATGGTGAAGCAAGTGCAACCTATCAAATACAGCCAGGAAGATGGAGTGCGGATCTTCTTTTTAGAAAAGGAAGCGGACTAATTAATTATGGATCACTTCAGACACAATTAAACTGGAGACCTTACAAAAGCGAAAATTATTATGTAACCTTACAATGGTTTGTAGGATATACAGAAAGTTTGATTGATTATCAGGAACATAAAAGTATGATTCGTCTCGGATTTACAATTAAACCGGAAGGTATGGGGATTTTCTAAACTCCTTTAATTTATCAATTGCTGAAGCTGGTCAATAAATTTCGAATGAATTTCTTTTCCTTCTCGATATTGTTCAATGGTCATTCCGTACAAATAAATAGAATCTGAAATAGTCGTTGCAGTTGGTTTCTTAAAATGTAGATCCTTTTCTTTATCAGGAAATTTTTCTTTCAACTCTGTAGTGATTTGATTGGTCATGTTATTTGAAATTAATTATAATGATGAAAAGTAAACTAAGAAATCAAAAGATTGATTTTCTCGATAGCTTGTTTGTTTTCATTTGCAACTTCAACTAAAGCAAGTAAAATATCATTTCTAAGAATGGTTCTATTTCTCACATTTCTAATGAGTGCTTTAGAGGGAGCAATGTGTCCTTTTTCAACAATACGGTTTAAAGTTAGGTCTACATACGTAGCAGGTAAATGCTTGTTAATAAATTCATAAGCTTTTTGATTGTGAGAATTATCTTCTTTAAAATTACGGTTATTGATTAATTTTGACATATATTTGCATTTTATAACTTAATATTTCCATATTCAATGTAAATGTAGGAATAATATTATATTATCATGTGCTTTATTATGTTAAAAAATATATTATCAATACATTTTTTATTGAATTTAAATGATGATGTACAACGAAAAACTAAGCAAATTCTTTAAAGCTAAAGGATTAAAGCAAAAAGAGGTAGGGGCAATTTTAGGATTTAGCCCAGCAATGATTGGAAGATATTTACACGGTACAGCTAATATTGGTTCAGAATTTATTATTAGTTTAAGTAAAAATTTTCCCGATGTAGATTTAAATGATCTTTTTGCTCCAGAAAAAGGGCAAAATATGGTTAATGAAGCTGGCGCAGTATATGAAAAAAGAAACATTCTGAATGATTTAGAAGAAATTGAAGGTCGTATTCACAGTATTCGATTGCGCTTGGAAGAACAGAAATTTGGGGAATAATTAATCAGTTTTCCAAAAACATCAAACAAACTTACCAATTAATGATTCACAAAAGCTGCTCTAAGAGTGGCTTTTTGCTTAATTCATGTTTTGTTAAATCTGTGAACGTTAATATTTTAAGCTTTTTTTTATTAAATTTGGGTTAAATAATTTCTATCTCTAACCCTATGGAAAAATTAAAACGACCGGTTTACCTTAAAGCCGGAAACGATGATTTTTTTAAAAAGATGCGTTTAGAAGTTAATGAAACGATCTTAAAAAAATCATCTTTGTACGTCTTGAATGTTGTAAAGTCTTTAGGACTTCTTGTGGCTTTCTTTTTGTTTTATGCCTGTATTTTAATTTTTGGCAACCAGACTTTCTTACTTTTTCTTTTTTACATTTTGTCTGGAGCGACTATGATTGTACTTTTTATAAATGCATTTCATGATGCCGCCCATGGAGCTCTTTTTAAGAAACCAAAACATAATCAATGGTTTTTATATGTTTTGGAACTCTTTGGCAGCAATCATTGGCTTTGGATGAGAAGACATATTGGTCTGCATCATGCTTATCCAAATGTACCAGATTGGGATATTGACATTAAACAAAGTAATATTATTAGAATTTTTCCAAATAGTCCTTTATTTGATTATCATAAATACCAGCATATTTACATGTGGTTTATTTATCCATTTTATAGTCTAAATTGGATTTACATTCGCGATTTTAAAGACTTTTTCGGAAAGAAAGACAATTATGTGAAAAAGGTGGTAGATCAAATTCCACGAAAGGAAGTGTATCGCTTATTTGCTGCAAAGATTATAAATCTGGTTTATCTGCTTTTTGTCCCAATGCTATATTTAAATCAGCCTTGGTATAACGTTCTTTTGGCTTGGCTTAGTCTGCATATGTTTGGCAGTGCAATTGGGGTCGTGGCGCTTGTTTCGACTCATGTAGACGAAGATGCAAATTTCCCTAATACAGACGAAGAAGGAAATCTTTCTGCAACTTGGGCAATGCATCAAATGATTGTGACAAAGGATTTTAGTACAGAAAGTAAATTGGCTAATTTTTTATACGGCGGATTTACACATCATGTCGCACACCATCTTTTTCCAGGAGTTGGGCATACGTATTACCCTTATATTACGCCTATAATTAGACGTTATGCCAAAGAATATAATTTGCCTTATACGTCATATCCATTTTATCATGCCGTTCGATCTCATTTTAGAATGCTGAAAAACAAAGGCGTAAAAGAAAACATTCTAATGACAGGAGAGATTTAAACAATTAACAATTATCAATTAACAATTATCAATTATCAATTAACAATTAACAATTAACAATTAACAATTATCAATTATCAATTACTTTTTAATATCGTCTTTCTTAATATTCAAATCTTTTAAAAATCCATCTTTAATTTCAATTTCAAAATTATCTTCTTTAAAGACAGTTAGTTTAGATTCGGCAAATTTGTAGACATTGATTTTATTGTTTTTAACGTCAATAAAAAGATCGTAAGAATAGGTGTTGCAGTCGTGCTGTTTGCAGCCCCAGGCGTGTAATATATTTTCTTGTTTAGCAAAAGGCGTTTCTGTATTCCAGTTTTTTACCATTTCATCATATTCTGCACCCAATAATTTTTTTAATCGCGGAGCTAAGCTGCTTTTGGTTAAAAATTGCGTTCCAATGACGCTTTTATCAACTAAAGTATATAAGGAATCGGCAGGATTTATAACAGAGCTGTCTGCTTTTAAAGCTTCGGTTTTTATAGAAGTAGAATCGGTAGTGGGAACACTTTTTATAATTTTTTTTTTGCATGAAAAGAACATAAAACTGCTAAATAGAACTACAGTGATAATTTTGATTTTGAAATTCATACCAACTGATTTTTAGAATTAATAAATTAAATTATAAAATCTTAATACTCTAATCTTTATAAAGATATTAAAATATTGTTTGTTTTGAAAGGATTATAAGACGTTTTGGCATTAATACTCTCAAATTTCAGAATAAAGAAGAAAATATAAAATAGAAGTTTTAAGTTTTTTTGATTAACTTCAATTTTTCTAAAATTAAATTACAATGAACTGTTTTTCAAAATTTCTGGTGCTCTCTCTTTTTTTTGTTTCTTCATTAAACGCTCAGAATGAAGCATACACAAGCGAATCTTCTGAACAGATTTCTGATACAACTTTTGTAAATTTAAGAGACTACAGCAATGATTTTATTTATGATATGAAATACGCAACAGAAGATAATTTTCTTAAAGCAAAAGTTTACGATTGTGCGGAATGTATGCTGCGTTTAAAGACAGTAAAAGCATTAATTTCAGCTAATAATGATTTTCTGAAAAAAGGATACAGAATTAAGTTATATGATTGTTACAGACCTTTAGATATTCAGAAAAAGATGTGGGAAATTGTATCAAACCCAGAATATGTGGCAGATCCTAAAAAAGGCTCCATCCACAATAGAGGAGGAGCCGTTGATATTTCTTTAGTTGATATAACTGGAAAAGAAGTAGATATGGGAACTTCTTTTGATTTTTTCGGAATTCAGGCAAGTCATAATTTCAAGCAGCTTTCTAAAAAAATTCTTTCTAAAAGAGCTTACCTAAAAGATACAATGATCAAAAATGGTTTTAATTCATTTGATTCTGAATGGTGGCATTATAATTTAAAAACAGGTTTAAAGGATAAAGTTGCCAATGAAAAATGGAAATGCGATTAATTTTCAACACATCTTATGTTTTCCATAAAATAAGTATTCGGATTGGTGACTTTGCCTGTTAATTCAGAAGTAAGCTCACGTTTCACAATGTAATCTTCTACGTTCGTAAGATATTTTATTCGCATAATTGAAATTGGAGATTTTTTAAGCTCTTCGAAGTTATCTTTCATAAACATAAAAATTCCTGTATTTACTCGATTGTCAAAACCTTTATCGTCACGTACTAATGTACCACAGCTTTCTTGATTGATGTGCATTAACGTAACAATTTTTCCGTTTTCTAATTGAAGAAAGATTTTCGAATTTTTATCAAAACAATTGGCTTTGATAAAATCTTTACTTTTCTGAATAAGCTGTAAATTTAATGTTGGCAGACCATCTGTTTGTGCCAGCGAAAAGAAAATGTAATCAAAGTTTCCTCCAAAATATTTTTCGCTCATTAAGTATTCGTTTGTCACTTTATAAGATCCAATCGAGTCATTTACATTTACACTGTATTCACATGGTTTTTGTTTTTGGGAAAATGCGGTAAAGGTTAATAAAAAAAATGTTAGCGTAATTAGTTGTTTCATTGTTTAGATTATTTTGGTGCAAATTAAAACTATTTTGTTATCTTTTACATCTGTTGTAAAAAAACAATACAAATTCCCTCCATTTTTTATTTTCCACTTTTTTCGAATGTTTTCTACCGTTTCTGGAAAATTGCGAGTCGTAATATTAGCCTGTTTATTTAAGATCTCATTTTTCATCTCATTTTTATTGTATGAAATGACTTTTTGAATTTCGAATTTTCTTCCTGGAAAATCGATTAAATTATCAGAAGTATACAAATGCGAATGTTTGTGCAGTTTGTCAATTTTAAAAAAAGCGCTCACTTCATCAAAACCTCCAGATTTCATGATTGCAGCATTTGGCTCGTAGAGATATTTCTGAGGAAGGTCGTAGATTGGAAATGTTTCTTCGCCTAAAATAAATTCAAAAACCTCTGTTCTGTCTTTTAAAATATTTGCTGTTTTTAAAGTGATTTCGCCAGAATAATTTTTATGAATTTCGAAAAGAAGCTCTTTTACTTCATTTTCAAGTGCGATAATATGAATGTTTTTGACATTTTTTAATTCTGATAATCCAGCAGAAATGTCTAGCAATGGAGCTGTTTTAATTAAAATAGAATCTGACTTTTCAAAATAAAAATCAAGAAGTTCAGGTACATTTGGAAGGCAGTCTTTCAGCATAAAAACTTTTCCCTTGGCATCATTTCTTCTAGATGGATCAATATAAATCCAATCAAACTTTTTATTTTCTTTTTCTAATAAATGAATAGAATCACCTTGAAAAAAAGTACAATTCTCTACTTTTAATTGTTCAAAATTATGTGCGACAATCGGAGATAATTCTTCGTTTATTTCGCAATGTATAACCGATTTAAATTTCTTAGAAAAATAATAATCATCTACACCAAAACCTCCTGTAAGATCAATTAAATTGTCACCAGAAATCAAAGAGGCTTTATAGAAAGCTGTTTTCTCTGAAGAGGTTTGCTCTACCGAAACTTTACTGGGATAAATAATATCTGAAGCCGCAAACCAAGTTGGAAGTTTTTCTTTGGCTTTTGCCCTAGCTTCAATTTGGTTTAATATCGATATCCATTCCACTTCTGGAAAAGGATTTTTTTGGAGCGCTAATTTCGTAAGATCTGCACCAGTATTTTGGATTATAAATTCCTGAATGGCTGGATGCAAAATGGAGTTATTCAAAACTAAATTCTTTCGGTTAATACAGAGACAATTTTATTGTTAGGAAAAAACTCTTTCAAAATTACTTTGATCATTGTAAAAGCTGGAACCGCGATAATCATTCCAACAATTCCAAACGTAATACCACTAATTAAGATAATCAAGAATATTTCTAACGGGTGCGAATTTACACTTTTTGACGAAATTATCGGCTGACTTACGTTATTGTCAATTGCCTGAACTACTAAAAATCCAATAATCACATAAATGGTTGTTGGAAGAATTTCGGATTGAAAATCTTGTCCAATCATGCTTATCATGGTCAGAATTCCGGCCAAAGTTGTTCCGATAATTGGACCCAAATAGGGTATGATATTTAAGATTGCACATAAAAAAGCGATAACAAACGCGTTTTTATTTCCAAAAATTAATAATACAATTAGATAGAGAATAAAAACGACAATCAGCTGCAATAGCAAGCCGATAAAATATCGAGTTAGGAGATGATTTATTTTGGTAATTGAATTTATGATTTTGTCTTCGTTTGAGTCTGGAAGTATTCTTCTGGCTTGATCTTTAAATATATCCTGATCTTTGATAAAGAAAAAAGTAATAAAAAATACCGATACTAATCCCATTCCCATATCAGCCATAAAATTGATTATCGAATTTATAAATCCTGTAAAATAACTAAAATCTAATACTGAAGTAAGTTTAGAATCTTTAATTACTTTATTTAGATCAATATGCTGAATATTAAAATATTCTTCAAGATGTTTTTCTGTTTCCATAAATTTAGTCTGAAGATGAGCTGTGTCCAATAATGCTAAATTGTTTGCCTGAGAAATGATTAAAGGAACAAAAAGTAAAATAAAACCAACAATTAGAAAAATAAATAGAATAATTGTGGTTGTGGCAGCCATCGAATTACCAAATTTCAATTTGTTTTTTAAGAACAAAATCAACGGATTTGCAATCAAACACAATAGTAAAGAAATGCAGAGATAAACGATTACGGTTTGAATTTCATATAAAAAATATAAAACGATCCCAATTATTAAGATAGTTGCTAAAGCCCTTAAAATTCCGTTCGAAATAGTTTTTGATGTAATCATGTTTAAAATTTAGACTATAAATATAGGAAAAAGCATTTTAAAAATAGGGTGTAAATAAAAAAAGCGAGACGTATTACATCTCGCTTTAAGCTTTATTTTGTTAGCAATTACTGTGCAAATGAAGCTCTTGCTCCTCCAGAAGTAAATATTGCTGCAATTCTGTTTTTTTGTCCTGTTGAAAACATGTACATCGCTTTATCATCAACATAATCCATGTAGTTCATTGTCATTTCTACTGGTGTTCCAGAACACGTGCTGTAATGTGGATAAGCAGGAACTCCATAATTTTCTTCGTTATGAGTTGGTGTGTCTGCTACAAGATCGCTTCCGCAAGTTGCATCTCCCCAAATATGTCGTAAATTCATCCAGTGACCTACCTCGTGAGTTGCTGTTCTTCCTAAATTGAATGGAGCATTTGCTGTGCCGGATAATCCAAAATAACGAGGATCAATAACTACTCCATCAGTAGAAGAAGCACCACCAGGAAATTGAGCATAACCTAAAATTCCGCCACCAATAGTACACGTCCAAATGTTTAATTTAGTTGTCGGAGAAGTAGGAGCAATTCCGCCTTGAGCTGTTTTTTTCATGGCGTCATTTGTTCCCCAAGAAGATTTGGTAGTCGATTTTCTAATAATCTGATCAAGCACAAAAGTGATTCCGACATTAGCCTTAACTCCAGAAAATAATGCTGGAACATTATTATAATCAGAATTAAGGGCATTAAAATCTTTGTTTAAGACATCAATTTGTGATTGGATTTGTGCATCTGAAATGTTTTGAGCCGATGTTCTGTAAAGAACGTTGACCACAACAGGAATTTCAATTTTACCATTTACTAAACGGCCTGTAAAATTACCAACTGAATGTTTAGCTGTAAAGGCTTCAATTTCGTTCATTTTAATCGCCAACATTGGATCAGCTTTAAGTTGTGCTTCTAAAACTTCTTGAGTCGCACATCCGCGTCGAGAAGCTGCCATAGATTCTGAATTAGTTGATTCAGATTGCTCGTTTTGACAAGCAAACAGCATTAGAGCTGCAAATGTTGTAATAATAACTTTTTTCATAATAATTTGGATTTTTTGTTATAAAAACATTGTTTGGTTAAATATTTACACAATTTTATAACAAAATAGAATTACAGAAAAATTTTATAACACAAATTTTGTGAGAATTTTTACAATCCCTTACAAATACTGGTTCTTACAAAATCACGAATAAAAATATTAATAAGATTTTACTTTGTTTTTTATTTTATTTGTGTATTTCGTCGTACTTATTTGTATTTTGACGGTAATTTGAAGTAAAAAAAAATAGAAGATCTAAAGGTAATCCTCAAAAGAAAGCCTTTAAAGCTCCGTTTTTATAAAGAAGTAATTTCGTAGAGAGCAATACTGGCAGCTTGTACAACATTCATACTGCTGTTTTTTCCAAACATATTGATATGGACAATTTGATGAGAAAGTTGTAGAAGATCGTCTGAAATTCCACTAATTTCACTTCCAATTAAAAGAGCGATTTTTTTATCTTTTGGAACAGTAACTTCTTTCAAAGGTTTGCTGTTCGACGCTATTTCTAACGAAATAATTTCAAAATCATTAGTTAAAAGAAAAGATTGAAGTTCGGCAAATTCTTCAATAACAGAATGAGCAACATGAAGATGCGTGCTTCGAGAAGTTTTATTGATTTTACGAGGTGTTAGCGGAATGTCTTTTCCAAAAAATATAATATTTTCAACTCCAAAAGCTTCAGAAATTCTAAATAAAGAACCAATGTTCTGCTGAAAGTAAATATGATCGCATACTAAAGTAATAGGAAACGTTTTTCTTTCAAATTGATTTTCTTCGTGAGTAAGCTGCATTTTTTGTTGGTGAAAAGTAATTAGTTATTAGTAATTAGTTATTAGTTATTACTAAATAGTGGTGAGTCAGAATCTAAATAATTTTTCTTTTTTAATTTCATGAATTACTAGTTATTAATCACTAATAACTAGTCACTAATAACTAGTCACTAATAACTAGTCACTAATAACTAGTCACTAATAACTAGTCACTAATTAGTAAATATATAATTGATGATATTTGCGCCCATTTTAAGCGCTTTGTCTCTTACGTTTGCAGGATCGTTATGAACTTCTGCATCTTCCCAGCCGTCACCTAAATCGCATTCATAAGTATAAAGTAAAACCAGTTTATTGTCGATGAAAATGCCAAATGCCTGCGGACGGGTTCCGTCATGTTCGTGAATTTTAGGCAATCCGTTTGGAAAAGGAAAAGGTTTTTGAAAAATAGGATGATTTGCCGCAATTTCAACCAAATTATTATTTGGAAAGATCTTTTTGATTTCTTTTCTAATAAATTGATCCATTCCGTAATTATCATCGATGTGAAGAAAACCGCCTCCTGTTAAGTAATTTCTTAAATTGGTAATATCTGCATCACTAAAGACAACATTTCCATGTCCGGTCATGTGAACAAAAGGATATGAAAATAAATCGGGATTACTTGGTTCTACAGTTGAAGGTTTACTTTTAATTCGTGTATTGATGTTGGCATTACAAAAAGCAATCAAATTCGGTAAAGAAGTCGGATTTGCATACCAGTCACCGCCGCCGCTGTACTTTAGTAAAGCAATTTCTTGTGAAAACGAAGAAACAGAAACTAGTAATAATAGATAAAATATTTTTTTCATGTAAGTTTTAAATATCTTGTTTTCGCATTTTTTGTCATTTGGACGAAGGAGAAATCTTCGCAAGTAACTCCGTAAAGTAAGTTGCCAATCTTTGTCGAGCTTCTAACGAAGATTTCTCCTTCGTCGAAATGACAAGATTGAGGGGATAATTAAACCTCATTAAAAAAAACAACACTGTGACAAGCCACAACAGCAGCTGTTTCTGTTCTTAAACGAGTATTTCCTAAAGTTACGGGCTTGTAATTATTTTCTAATGCCAAGACGATTTCTTTTTCAGAAAAATCTCCTTCTGGACCAATTAAAATGGTAACATCTTCATTTGGTTTTAAAACCTCTTTTAAAGATTTTTTATCTGTTTCTTCGCAATGTGCAATTAGCTGCAAGCCATTTTGCTGCTGTTTAATAAAATCTTTAAAAGATACAGCTTCATTTAATTTCGGAAGAAAAGTCTCGTTGCATTGTTTCATTGCCGACAAAATAATTTTCTCGAAACGATCTCGGTTAATTACTTTGCGTTCAGAACGATCGCAGAAAATCGGTGTGATTTCCTGAATTCCAATTTCGGTTGCTTTTTCAAGAAACCATTCAAAACGGTCATTCATTTTGGTTGGCGCAACGGCCAAATGCAAATGAAATTTTGGTTTTTCTGCGTGGGTAATCGATAGTACTTCAACGATACATTTGTTATCAGAAGCTAAAGTAATCTGGGTTTCAAATAATAGTCCAAAACCATTTGTTACGTGTAAGATATCAGAATCTTTTTTGCGTAAAACCTTTATAATATGACGGCTTTCCTCTTTATCAAAAGAAAAACGTTCAGTTGTTTCGTCTATATCCGGATTAAAAAATAACTGCATGATTTAAAATTGAATTCTTGCTTTAGAAACGACAGCCGAAGTTTCAAAACGATTTGATAAGTATTTTTGATAACCGACAATTCCAATCATTGCGGCGTTATCGGTTGTGTATTCAAATTTCGGAATAAAAGTTTTCCAGCCATATTTGCTTTCGGTTTCTTTCAATGTATTTCGAATTCCTGAATTTGCCGAAACTCCGCCACCAATTGCAATTTGCGTGATTCCGGTTTCTTTTACAGCCATTTTAATTTTATCCATCAAAATTTCAATAATAGTATGCTGAATGGATGCACAAATATCATTTAAATTTTCCTCTATAAAATTTGGATTTGCTTGTTTGTTTTTTTGAATGAAATATAAAATAGCAGTCTTTAATCCAGAAAAACTGAAATCAAGTCCAGGAACTTTTGGTTTAGTAAAGGTAAAGGCTTTTGGGTTTCCTTCTTTCGCATATTTATCAATCAAAGGTCCGCCTGGATAAGGCAGTCCAAGAATTTTAGCGCTTTTGTCAAATGCTTCACCTACAGCATCATCAGTTGTTTCTCCGATGATTTCCATATCAAAAAAACTATTCACTTTTACAATTTGAGTATGTCCTCCGCTGATAGTTAAAGCTAAAAAAGGGAATTCTGGTTTATCATAACCTTCTTCATCAATAAAATGAGCCAAAATATGTGCATGCATGTGATTTACAGCAATTAACGGTATTTTTAAAGCTAATGATAATGATTTGCTGAAAGAAGTTCCCACCAATAAAGAGCCCATTAATCCAGGACCTTGTGTAAATGCGATTGCGCTTAACTGTTCTTTTTGTACATTTGCTTTACGAAGTGCAGCATCTATAACTGGTACAATATTCTGCTGGTGTGCTCTTGAAGCCAATTCAGGAACCACACCGCCGTATTGATTATGAATTAATTGATTGGCTACAACATTTGACAATACTTTGTCGTTATGTAAAACCGCGGCAGCAGTATCATCGCATGAACTTTCGATGGCTAGAATAAAAACCTCTGGATTTTGCATATAAAGGCACAAATTTTGAATTATATTTGACAAATCAAATGATTATCTCTTTGATTTAAGCAGTGTCCAAAATTAAAGAATTTTTATCAAAAACAGCCGTTCTTTGTCTGTTCAAAATAAATTTAAAAGAAAACTAAAATTAAAAGAGCTATCAAAACAGTAAAAAAAATAATATCTAGAACCCTAATTGGGTTGATTTTACTTTTGTTAGCACTCGCTATCACTCTTTCTTTACCTGTTGTTCAGACTCAGATTGCCAATTATATAACCAATTCTTTAAACGAGGATTTCAAAGTTAATATTAGTGTAGAGAAAACTGCGATTAATATTTTTGGAGGGGTTAAGTTAAAAAATGTGATGATTTTAGATCATCATAAAAATACTCTGATTTATTCTGATATCATTACAACCGATATAGCTAGTCTCAGCCGATTAATTGATGGTGATTTGATTTTTGGAGATTTGCGACTGACGGGTTTAATCTTTAATCTGAAAACTTACAAAGGCGAAAATGAGAATAACATCAATAAATTTATCAAAGCATTTGAAGTTAAAAATACGCCTAAGAAAAAATCGACCAAACATTTTCTGTTAACGGCTAAAAATGCCTACATCGAAAAAGGAAGGTTTTCGGTTGTTGACGAAAATAAAGCAACACCTAAGTTTTTAGATTTTACCAAGTTGAATGCTTACATAAGCGAATTTAAGCTCTATGGTCCAGACGTCAATACGACAATTCATAGATTTTCTTTTATGGATCATCGCGGTTTGTATGTATCTAATTTTGCGGGTAAATTTAGTTATACAAAAAAACAAATTAAGGTAGAAAATCTGGCTGTTAAAACAAAAAGATCTTCTATTTACGGTATCGCTGTTTTAAATTATAAGCCAGAAGATTTTCTTAATTTTACCGATAAAGTGAGATTTAATGTGGTGTTGGATTCAGCATCAATCGCTACAAACGATATTCGTCATTTCTATGATGGATTAGGAAAAAATCAGCACTTTAAAATAAAAACTAAATTAAATGGTCCACTTAATGATTTAACGCTTTCTAAATTAAGATTAAGTGACACCAACGGTTCTAAAATTAATGGAACTATAAACTTCAAGAATCTTTTAGGCAGTAAGACTCAGAAATTTTTTATGGACGGAAAGTTTGATAAATTGCTTTCTAGTTATGATGATTTAGTGATTTTGCTTCCTGAAGTTTTAGGCAAAAAACTTCCAAAAGAACTTAAAAGAATTGGGAAGTTTAATATTGTTGGAAAAGCTAAAGTTTCTACAACTGCCTTGGAAACTGATTTCAAAATGGCAACCGATTTAGGAAACGGAAAAGTAGATCTTCACCTGAATAATATGGACTTTATTGATAAGGCTTCGTATTCTGGAAACATTGTTTTGGATAATTTTAATGTAGGAGCCCTTTTAGCTAGAAAAGACGTAGGCAAAACAAGCTTGAATCTTGATGTTGAGGGTGTCGGTTTTACAGAGAAATATTTAAATACAATTATAAAAGGAGATATTTCTAAGTTGGATTACAATAAGTATACTTATAATAATATTGTTGTAAACGGAAATTTTAAACTTCCATATTATAAAGGGCAAATTGCCGTAAACGATCCGAATCTTAATTTAACTTTTGATGGATTGCTTGATTTGAGTAAAAAAGAGAATCGTTATGATTTTCATATTAATGTTGAAAATTCAGATTTAAGGAAACTTAAGTTTGTAGGCGATTCTATTTCTAATTTTAAAGGAGATGTTGACGTTCAATTGACTGGAAATTCAATAGAAAATCTTCAAGGAAATATTTATATTAAAGACACAGAATATCAAAACCCTAAAGCAACATACGTTTTTGATGAAGTAAATATTAATTCAAATTTTGATGCTGATAGAATACGAACTATTACAATTAGTTCTAATGATGTTGTGGATGGAAAAATAGTTGGTAAATTTAGATTTGACCAATTAGATAAACTGGTAATGAATTCCGTTGGTAGTTTGTATACCAATTATAAACCCTATAAAGTTAGAAAAGGACAGTTTTTACGATTTAATTTCCGTGTTTATGATAAGGTTGTCGAGATGCTGTATCCGGAAATTAATATTGATTCTTCTACAGTGGTAAGAGGAAAAATTGATTCTGATCTTCAAGAATTCAAGTTTAGATTTAGATCTAAAAAAATTACGGCAGCTAAAAATACCTTCGATAATATTCGTGTAAACGTAGACAATAAAAATCCGCTTTATAATGCTTATGTCGAATTGGATAGTATTAAGACGCCGTATTATAAGATTCGTGATTTTAACTTAATTAATGTTACTTCAAAAGATACACTTTTCGTTCGTTCTGAATTTAAAGGAGGAAATAAAGGTGAGGATTATTTCAATTTAGATTTATATCATACCATTGATAAGAATAAAAATAACATTGTTGGTATCAAAAAATCGGAAATGAAGTTTAAAGACTATATATGGTATTTAAATGAAGAAGCCGGACCAGACAACCAGATTGTTTTTGATCAATTTTTTAAGAATTTTACGTTTGACAACATTGTTTTGTCGCATGAAAATCAGAAAATTGATTTGAATGGAGTTATTAAAGGAAGTGATTATAAGGATCTCGAGCTGAATTTTGAAGATGTTGATATTAATAAGATTACGCCTTTAAATTCCAAATTTGTATTTAATGGTAATTTAAATGGAACCGTCAATTATAAGCAGAATAAAAATGTTTATCAGCCGACCGCATCTATAAAAATTGATCATCTCGTACTGAATAAAACAGAATTGGGTACGCTTAATTTTGATATTTCTGGAGATGAGAATTTCAGGAAGTTTACCGTCAATTCGTCTATACAGAATGGTTTTACAGAATCTTTTAGAGCCAACGGAACTTTTGCTGTAGAAAATAAAGAAACAATCATGGATATGAGTCTGAAATTAGAAGGATTCAATCTGGCAACTTTAGGAACGATTGGAGGAGATGTGCTATCTAATATTAGAGGTACAGTTTCTGGAAATGCAGCAGTTGTAGGTAATTTGAAAAAACCAGAAATCAATGGGCGTTTGTATGTAGAAAAGGCCGGAATGACAGTTCCGTATCTAAATACAGATTATGAATTAAGTGACCGAACCGTAATTGATTTAACGAATGAAAAGTTTTTATTTAGAAATAATCAATTAACCGATACGAAATACGGTACAAAAGGTTTGCTGAATGGTAGTATTGAGCATAAAAACTTTGGAGATTGGAAACTGGATCTGAATATAACTTCTAAACGATTATTGGCTCTTGATACTAAAGATAGCGATGATGCGGCTTATTTTGGAACGGCATTCATAAACGGATCGGCTAGCATTAGAGGTCCTGTTGAAGGTTTATTTATAAAAGTAGATGCTAAATCTGAAAAAGGTACTGAAGTCAAGATACCTATTAATAATGTACAAAGTGTTGGAGAAAGCAGTTGGATTCATTTTGTTACGCCACAGGAAAAATATAATCTAGCGAATGGAATTGAAGAAAAAACAAAAAACTATAACGGACTTGAACTGGAATTTGATTTTGATATTACGCCAGACGCCGAAGTAGAAGTTATTCTGGATCGAAATTCTGGACACGGCATGAAAGGAAAAGGATACGGATCTCTTTTGTTTAAAATCAATACTTTAGGTAAGTTTAATATGTGGGGAGATTTCCAGGCATACGAAGGAACTTATAATTTCAAATACGGTGGACTTATCGATAAAAAGTTTGCGGTTAAAAAAGGAGGTTCAATCATCTGGGAAGGAAACCCAATGCGTGCTCAGTTAAATTTAGAAGCAGTTTATAAAACCCAAGCCAATCCGGCAGTGCTTTTAGATAATACTTCTTCATTCAATAAAAAAGTTCCTGTGGAAGTTGTTATTGGATTAAGGGGAGATTTAGCAAGTCCAGAGCCTAATTTTGATATTCAGTTTCCATCGGTTAGTAATGTTTTAAAATCAGAAATACAGTATAAGTTAGACGATAAAGATATTCGTCAAACACAAGCATTGTATTTGTTGTCAACAGGTTCGTTTATGAGTACAGACGGATTTAGTCAGGGTGACTTTTCGGGAACATTAACGGAGACAGCGTCAAGTTTGCTAGGAGGCATTATAAAATCAGATAATGATAAAGTAAATATTGATTTAAATTATATTGCAGCCGACAGAAGAATGGGACAAGAGGTTGATGGGCAATTTGTGGCTAATATTTCTTCTCAGGTTAATGAACGAATTACAATTAATGGTAAACTTGGAGTTCCGGTGGGTGGTGTAAATGAATCGGCAATTGTGGGAGATATCGAAATTTTATATCGTGTCAATGAAGATGGAACAATGAATCTGAGATTGTTCAATAAAGAAAATGATATTAATTATATAGGACAGGGAATTGGTTACACTCAAGGTGTTGGTATTTCTTATGAAGTAGATTTTGATACTTTTAGCGAGCTTGTAAATAAGCTGTTTAAAAAGAATAAAATTGAAAGAGCTTCTAAAACCTCAGATGATTTGCAAGATTCGTATCTGAATCCCGATTATGTGAATTTTACAAGCAAGAAAGAATCGGACAAAAACAAAAAGAAAGCCGAGAAAGAGGAAGAGAAAAAGAAAAAAGAGGAGGAGAAGAAGAAAAAAGAAGAACCAAGCAATAATCAAGGCTTAATTCCTGATAACGATTATTAACACTTTGTTAAAAATAGACATTTATAAAACCATTATTCTCATAATGGTTTTTTTTGTGCTAAATTTAGGCCCGCTTTAAGGATTTTTCATGTGAGAGGAAAATTCTAATTTTATAACACTTCATTTGGGTATTGTTAATTTTTGACGATTTAATAAAAAAATAGCAATTTTTTATTTTTAATGAAATTTTTTCATAGAAAAAACTTATTAACGAAAACGTTTGAATTTAACAGAATTTATTAATTTATAATAATCATAACCCGAAAAGTGCTGAATGTTTGCTAATTTTACACTTTAATACTTAAATAATGCCAAAAACAATAAAAAAAGTAGGTGTTCTTACCTCAGGAGGAGACTCACCTGGAATGAATGCTGCAATTCGAGCGGTTGTTCGTACTTGTGCATATCATAATATAGAATGCATCGGAATTTATAGAGGGTATCAAGGAATGATTGAAGGTGACTTCAAAGAAATGGGACCTCGTAGTGTAAATAATATTGTAAACAAAGGTGGAACGATCTTAAAATCGGCTCGTTCAGTTGAGTTTAGAACCCCTGAAGGTAGAAAAAAAGCACATGAAAACCTTTTAAAGGCAGGTATAGATGCTCTTGTTGTAATTGGTGGAGACGGTAGTTTTACAGGAGGTTTAATATTTAATTCAGAATACAATTTTCCAGTAATGGGAATTCCAGGAACAATCGATAATGATATTTATGGTACAAGTTTTACTTTAGGGTATGACACGGCTTTAAATACTGTAGTAGATTGTATCGATAAAATTAGAGATACTGCAAGTTCGCATAACCGTCTGTTTTTTGTAGAGGTAATGGGTAGAGATGCAGGTCATATTGCTCTAAATGCTGGTATTGGTGCAGGAGCAGAAGAGATTCTAATTCCTGAAGAAGATTTAGGTTTAGATCGATTATTAGATTCACTTCAAAAAAGTAAAGCATCAGGAAAATCATCAAGTATTGTGGTGATTGCTGAAGGAGATAAAATTGGTAAAAACGTATTCGAATTAAAAGATTATGTAGAAGCTAATTTACCTGAGTATGATGTAAGAGTGTCTGTTTTAGGACACATGCAGCGTGGTGGATCTCCATCTTGTTTTGACCGTGTTTTAGCAAGTCGTCTAGGAATGAAAGCAGTAGAATCTTTATTGGAAGGAAAATCAAACTACATGGTTGGATTGAAAGAAGATAAAGTAGTTTTAACTCCATTAGAGCAAGCTATAAAAGGAAAATCAGAAATTGATAGAGAATTATTAAGAGTGTCTGACATCATGTCGACATAACCAAACATAAAAGTTTAAAAAGAAGAGAAGTTTATTGTGAGGAAATTAGACTTTGAAAATAGTGTAATAAAAACAAAAGCAAAAATTTAGTAAAATGTCAAAAGTAAAATTAGGAATAAACGGATTTGGACGTATCGGAAGAATCGTTTTTAGAGAGTCTTTCAATAGAGATAATGTAGAAGTTGTTGCAATCAACGATTTATTAGATGTTGATCACTTAGCTTATTTATTAAAATATGATTCAGTTCACGGTCGTTTCGATGGAACTGTAGAAGTTAAAGAAGGAAAACTTTACGTAAACGGAAGAAATATCCGTATTACTGCTGAAAGAAATCCAGCTGACTTAAAATGGAACGAAGTTGATGTTGATGTAGTAGCAGAATGTACTGGTATCTTCACAACTATCGAAACTGCAAATGAGCACATCAAAGGTGGTGCTAAAAAAGTTATCATTTCTGCTCCATCTGCAGATGCTCCAATGTTTGTAATGGGAGTTAACCACGAAACTGCAAAAGCTTCTGATTTAGTTGTTTCTAACGCTTCTTGTACTACAAACTGTTTAGCGCCTTTAGCTAAAGTAATTCACGATAACTTCGGAATCGTTGAAGCTTTAATGACTACTGTTCACGCTACAACTTCAACTCAAATGACAGCTGACGGACCTTCTAGAAAAGACTGGAGAGGTGGACGTGCTGCTGCAATCAATATCATTCCTTCTTCAACAGGAGCTGCTAAAGCGGTTGGAAAAGTTATTCCAGAATTAAATGGAAAATTAACAGGTATGGCTTTCCGTGTTCCTACTGCTGACGTTTCTACAGTAGATTTAACTGTAAAAGTAGCTAAAGAAACTTCTTACGAAGAGATTATGGCTGTATTGAAAAAAGCTTCAGAAAATGAATTAAAAGGTATCTTAGGATATACTGAAGATGCAGTTGTTTCTCAAGATTTCATTTCTGATAAAAGAACTTCAATCGTTGATGCTACTGCAGGAATTGGTTTAAATTCAACTTTCTTCAAATTAGTATCTTGGTATGATAATGAGTACGGATACTCAAGCAAATTAATCGATTTATCTGTACATATTGCAGGTTTAAAATAATAATATATATTTTTGCAAAATCCCGTTACTACAATAACGGGATTTTCTTATTTTGTTACCTCTATGATTAATGTAAAAAATACACTTTTAAATTAAAAATAGAAAAACCTAATTCCAAAAACTAAACAAATGAAATTAATAGTTGATAGTGGATCTACTAAAGCCGATTGGATTGCGATAGATGATAATGGAAAAGTATTATTCACAACACAAACTTTAGGATTAAATCCTGAAATTCTTGACGGTCCAGAAATTATCGAAAGATTAAACGATCGTTTTGATATCTTACAAAACAAAAAAAATGCTACTCATTTATTCTTTTACGGTGCCGGATGTGGTACAGATAGAATGAAAACTGCATTATCTCAAATTTTTCAAGAGTATTTTACTAACGCAATTGTAGATGTTCAGGAAGATACTTATGCAGCAGTTTATGCTACAACTCCAAAAGGTGAAGAAGCGATTGTTTCTATTTTAGGAACAGGTTCTAACTGTAGTTATTTTGATGGAAAAGTGTTGCATCAAAAAGTTCAGTCGTTAGGATACATTGTTATGGATGACTGCAGCGGTAACGTTTTTGGAAAAGAATTAATTAGAAAATACTATTTTAATAAAATGCCTAAAGAATTGGCTGTTGAACTTGAAAAAGAGTACGACGTTGATCCAGATTTTATTAAAAATAAATTATATAAAGAACCAAATCCAAATGCTTATTTGGCAACATATGCTAAGTTCTTAATTAAGCATAAAGACACAGAATTCTGTAGAAAAATTATTTTCAAAGGGATGAAATCTTTCGTTAAGAATTACATTAAACAATTCGATAATTGTAAAGAAGTTCCTGTTCACTTTGTTGGTTCTATTGCATTTTATTTAAAAGATGAATTACAAGAGACTTTTGATAAGTATGAACTTCAATTAGGAAATGTTTTAAGAAGACCTATTGACGGATTAATTGCATACCATGTTGCTAATCAATAGTTCTGGTTTTATGGAGATTGCCATTATTGCTCATGATGGAAAGAAAGCTGATTTAATTGATTTTTTAGTTAAAAATGAAGCTGTTTTACACAATGAGAAAATAAGATTAATTGGTACAGGAACTACTGGAGGAAAAGCCGAAGCAGCGGGTTTTAAAACTCAAAGAATGCTTTCGGGGCCTTTAGGTGGTGATGCACAGATTGCTGGCAGGGTAGCGGAAGGAATAACAAAAATGGTTTTCTTTTTTAAAGATCCTTTGTCAAGTCATCCGCATGAGGCAGATATTAATATGCTGATTCGTGTTTGCGATGTGCATAATGTGCCGCTGGCAACCAATGAAGCAACGGCACAATTATTATTAGATGCTATTGCACAGCAATTATAGAAATTTCTACATTAACATTTTTTGGCAGACAAGCCACTTGAACCGTTTCACGAGCTGGAGCGGTTTTTTCGTTAAAATAAGAACCGTAAACCGTGTTTATTGCTCCAAAGTTATTCATGTCCATAATGAAGATGGTAGACTTCACTACGTTTTCAAATGTCATTCCTGCAGCTTCTAGAATTGCAGCAATGTTTTTCATAACTTGGTTTGTTTCGTCATTAATATTCTCTGTAATCAATTCTCCTGATTCTGGATTAATAGCGATTTGTCCAGAAGCATAAAGTGTATTTCCAGATAATACAGCTTGGTTGTAAGGCCCGATAGGAGCCGGAGCTTTCTCGGTAAAAATTATTTTTTTCATAATAAAGTATTTTGATTGGAAAGTTTATCGATTAGAAACGCTTCGTTTGTTCCATTTAATGTCACTAAGCATACCAGATTTAATTCCGATGAAGAAGTTCCAGTTAGAATTTGTTCCTAATGGCTGCCAGTTGAAGGCCATTCTCCAGCTTAACAAATCTCTTTCAAAACGGAATTGGGTAAAGGTAACCCCTTTTTGCACAAAATCGTAACCTGTAGAAACTCCGCCTTTCCATTTTGGAGTAATATCCGTATTAATAGAAATCATCAAAGAATTGTTAGATATCTTATTCTCACGATTTATATTGCTATAAGTTAATGAATAGGCAAGCGTCATATCCCATGGGATTTTTGAGTTGAAGAACTCCGTAATGACATCTTCTTTTTCAGGTTCATTGGCAAATTGACTATTTCGGCTGTCATTTAAGTCGGTATTGGTACCAAATAAGTCATCACTTCGTCCTCCATTCCGCTGACTTTGATTGTTTTTTTCTTTGTCGCCAGTTCCTTTATTAGAAAAAGAGTAGTTAACAGTCACGTTTGCACTAGTCATTCTGAATAAACTTCCGCCGTTATCTATGTTGAACTTATCTAATTTGTTACCACCATTATCGATCGCATACGGATCTAAGGTTGCGCCAAAGTTCATGTTCATTTTGTTATCAAAAAACTGAGTTCCACCACTAACTAATACTGGCTGCCATCCAAATGTTGTTTTTCCATCAGCATTAAAGTTATAACTTGTACTGAAGTTTAAGTTGTTTAACAGCATTATCTTTTTAGGTTCTGTTTTGGTGCTGTCTTTGTCTCTTACTTTTGCTTCAAAAGTATTGCTTAACGCAAAACCAACAACGTTAGAATTATCTTTTCCAGGCTGGCCAAATAGGCCATTTTCAAATCTTGTATACTCAGATGTGATTCTTCCGCTTGCATCGACTGCATAAGTATCGTAATAACGCTCAAAACTTGGTGTATAGGCATAAGTTACACTTGGACGCATAACGTGTCTTATAGATTGAATTCTCTTGTCTTCTCCAAAATTAAAAGTTCCGTAAATTGTCGTTCCTAAATTGGTGCTGAAATTGTATGTTCTAAAAGAATCAAAACCATTTACAGTTGTAGGCTCTGCTTGTCCTGTCGAAGAATCATAGCTTTTTTTGATTGTTTTATTTACCCATGTTTCCTGGTAAGTAGTTGAAGCACTTGCACTAAAATACTTAAATACTTTGAAGTTAGTGCTAAGCGGAATGGTATGTTGCATTCCTAACTGAGCAGATTGGAACATCTGTGGCTTAAAGAACAATGAATCTTTGGTTTGGAAATAGTTTTTTCCGCTTACATTATATTGTAAGTTGATGTTTTTGATGATTCCTTTCTTTACGCCATCTTTTCCTGCAAAAGGATAAATACGATCAATACTTCCTTGTAAGGCTGGAAGTGTCATGATGATGTCTTCTGTTTGTGTATTTTGCTGATGTGTTGCAGATAACGAAATACGTGATCCTGGAATAGTATTAAAAGTTTTATTATATGAAATAGAAGAACTTAAAGTGTTGTTTAGGTTCGACCCAATATTCGCTTGGTTGATCGATTGTTTAAAATATTTACTACTACCCATATTTACCGATGCAGAGAAGGTTGAATTTGGGTTTGATTTTGTGTCTTTAGAATGTGACCACTGAATATTGTAAATACCTTGTTTAGAATAATCAGGATATCCTCGCTCACTGCTGATTAAATTTTCAAATCGAACATTTACGTTTCCTCGATACTTGTATCTTGTTGCATAGGAAGATTCAAATCGCATGGCGTAACTTCCATTAGTATAATAATCTCCAAGCACCGTTAGATCATAATGATCACTTAAAGCAAAATAATATCCACCATTTTGAAGAGAAAAACCTCTAGTGTTAGAATCGTTATAACTCGGAATAATAATACCAGAAACGCTTTTTTCCTGGCTCATTGGGAAATAGGCAAATGGAAGTGCTAAAGGTGTCGGTACATCAGCAATTACCATATTGGTTAAACCGGTAATTACTTTTTTTCCAGGAATAAACTTTACTTTACTAGTTTGAAAGTAGTATTCAGGATGATCTACATCTGTTGATGTTGTGAAACGAGCACCTCGTAAGAAATAAACAGAGTCATTTTCTTTTTTAGTAACGGCTGCTTTAATTTTAAATTCACCTTGTTCGGTTCTAGAATTGTAAATTAAAGCTTTTTTGGTTTTGAAATTAAATCGAATAGAGTCAGGCTGAACTTCGCTAGAACCTTGTTTGAAATTAGGATATTGAGTCAAAACGCCAGCAGAGTCTTTTATTCTTCCAGCATACACTTCATCCTTTTCGTAATTAAGAATGATGATACCCGATTTTAATTCAACATCTTTATAGTATAATTCAGCTTCATTATACAAGGTAATAAGCTTGTTTTTTTGATCGATTTTTGCATAATCTTTTGCCTTATACTTTACTTTTCCGTCTAGAAAAGTCTTTTTAGGTCTAACAGTGTCCAGTTTTATAGTGTCAGTAATCTTACTGGCTTCTTTATCTGTTTGTTTTACAGCAGGTAAAGGCTTTTTTTTATTTTTTATTTCTTGCGAATATAAATTACCACAACCTATAGTTAGGAAAAATGATATTAAAACGATATTAAATAAGTTTGTATGCAAAGGTTTAAATGCTATTTTTGTAAAATTATGGCTTGTTTTTTGACATGTCAAACTTACATATAATTTTTTGGCAAAAATAATCAATTCTGAAAATTATAACAGCTGCATTTTATTAAAATTAACTTTTAGATTTATGAATAGAATTAACAAATTTAAGGTAATATTTACTTTATTTCTAACAATCCTGTCTTTTTGTGCTCATAGTCAGTCCAATGTATTTAAGGTCACACTTGATGCTGGACATGGTGATCATGATTTTGGAGCGGTTTACAGCGGCAGAATTGAAAAAAATATTGCTTTAGCGATTGTTTTAAAAGTGGGAAAGATTTTAGAACTAAATCCGAATGTTAATGTCATTTATACTCGTAAAACGGACGTTTTTATCGATTTGGTCGAGAGAGCCAATATTGCAAATAGAGCCAATTCAAATATTTTTGTTTCTATTCACTGTAATGCTAATAAAAATACAGCTGCCGACGGAACTGAAACGTATGTAATGGGTTTAAGTAAAGTTGCATCGAATCTTGAAGCGGCGAAAAAAGAGAACTCTGTAATTACTTTGGAGAAAGATTATAAACGTAAATATGAAGGTTACGATCCGAATTCTCCAGAATCAATGATTGGAATGACTCTAATGCAGGAGGAATATTTAGATAACAGTATTTCTTTAGCAACTAAAATCGAAGATAATTTTGAGAAACTAGGTAAAAAACTTCGTCAAGGCGGAGTAAAACAAGCGCCTTTTATGGTACTTCATAAAGCCTACATGCCAAGAGTTTTGGTTGAAACTGGATTTGTTTCTAATCCAACCGAAGGTAATATTCTAAATTCAGAAGAAGGTCAGGATGATATTGCAAAAGCAATCGCAGAGGCAATCTTAAGTTATAAAAGAGAATATTTCGGATCTGGTGGTGAATCAGACGACAGTCGGCCCATAAGAGATACGTCAAAACCAGTAAAACCAAAAACAACTACTCCTGTTACAGTAGTTAAAAATGCACCAAAAGGAACATTCTTTAAAGTACAGCTTATTGCAAGTATTAAGAAAACGCCATTAGAACCTAAAAACTTTAAAGGACTAAAAAATGTAACGATGTTATTTGAAAACAATATATATAAGTATTTCTACGAAGAAACTTCAAGTTACGAAACAGCACAAAAATATTTGCAAGAAGCTAAAAGTAAAGGGTATGGCGCGGCATTTTTAGTTGCAACTAAAGATGGAGAAAAAATCAGTATTCAGGACGCAATTAAATAATAAGCCTAAGTTCGAATATTTATATTAATTTTGTACAAACACTTAGAATTTTGAAACTAACAAGAGAAATTAAAACGGCTATATTAGTCATCGCATCGATTTTACTATTTATTTGGGGTTATAGTTTTCTAAAAGGCAGAGACCTTTTTACAAATTATAAAACTTTATATGTTCAATATGACAATGTTGAAGATTTATCAGCATCGGCACCTGTTACTCTTAATGGGCTTGCTATTGGTAAAGTAAATAAAATCACTATAGACGAAGTAACTGGTAAATTATTGGTTGAACTTCAATTAAAAACTGATTTTCCAATTTCGAAAACAAGTACAGCATCTTTGTATTCTCCAAGTTTAATTGGAGGAAAACAAATTAAGATTGTGCCAAATATGGCAGATAAAGAATTGGCAGAAGACGGCCAGACTTTGGCTTCTGCAGTTGAACTTGGATTGACAGAATCTTTAGGAGGAAAAATTGAGCCAATTCAGCAAAAACTAGATAAAATGCTGGTAAATATTGATGTTTTGGTTACAGGTCTAAACAATACATTAGATAAAACAACTCAAGAAAATCTAAAGAAAACAATTGCTGAGTTAAGTCAGACCATGCAACAATTTCATAAGGCTTCTGGTAGTCTAAATAATATTTTAGATACCAACAAAGGGCAGATTAACGGAATGGTTTCTAACTTTAATAAAGCATCAAACAATTTTAATAAAATTTCTGACTCTTTAAACAAAGCGGATTTAGGAAAAACAGTTCGCAGCTTGAATCAGACTTTAGCAAAAGTGGACGGTTTGATGGCTAATTTAAATTCTGGAAAAGGTACTGCAGGTAAATTATTAAATGACGATGCTCTTTATAATAACTTAGCAAAAACTTCGAAAGAACTTGAATTACTGTTGCAGGATGTTCGTTTATATCCTACACGTTATGTAAATGTTTCTCTTTTTGGAAAGAAAAACAAACCTTACGTAGCACCAACAGAAGATACAAATTCAACTGATAAAAAATAATTGTAAATGAGTTATTTAGATAATATTTTATTTGCCATACTTCTTATAGTTGGTTTCGGTTTTTTTGCAGCGAGCGTAAAAAAAATCATCCGAAACATTAATTTAGGAGTAGATGTAGATCGAAAAGATAATCCTAAAGCTCGATGGAAAAACATGGCTTTGATTGCTCTTGGGCAATCAAAAATGGTGAGACGCCCTGTTGCTGGAATACTGCATATTTTTGTTTATGTGGGATTCATAATTATTAATATTGAATTACTGGAAATTATTATTGATGGGCTTTTTGGAACGCATCGAATTTTTGCTCCCTATTTAGGAGTGGTTTATGATGTATTAATTGCTTCATTTGAAATATTAGCAATTCTTGTAATATTTGCTGTTACCGTTTTTTGGATCAGAAGAAACTTTATTAGATTGAAACGTTTTATTCACTCTGATTTAACTGGATTTCCAAAAAGCGATGCAAATTACATTTTGTACTTCGAAACTGTTTTGATGATCTTGTTTTTGTTGATGAATGCTGCAGATTATCATTTGCAAAATGTTCCAGAAGGAATTTTTCATAAAGCAGGAAGTTTTCCAATCAGTCAATTTATTGCACCAATTTTTAACGGAATGTCGAACGAATTGGTAGTACTTTTATTTGAAGTTTTTTGGTGGTTGCATATAGCAGGTATTTTAGTTTTTATGAACTATTTGTACTTCTCAAAACACTTGCATATTCTTTTGGCTTTCCCCAATACTTATTTTGCAAATTTAAAGCCAGAAGGGCAGTTTGATAATTTAGCTTCGGTTACTAATGAAGTAAAATTAATGATGGATCCAAATGCAGATCCGTTTGCAGCGGCACCACCTGCAGATGAAAACGCTGCACCATCTAAATTTGGAGCAAGTGATGTACAAGATTTAAACTGGGTTCAGTTATTAAACGCTTATACTTGTACAGAATGTGGTCGTTGTACTTCTTCTTGTCCAGCAAATCAAACGGGTAAAAAATTGTCTCCTCGTAAAATTATGATGGATACAAGAGATCGTTTAACTGAAGTTGGAAAAAATATTGACGCTAATAAAGGTGTTTTTGTCCCAGATAATAAATCACTTTTAAACGATTATATTACGCCAGAAGAGTTGTGGGCTTGTACGTCTTGTAATGCTTGTGTCGAAGAATGCCCTGTGAATATTAGTCCGTTATCTATTATTATGGATATGCGTCGTTATTTGGTAATGGAACAAAGTGCTGCGCCAATGTCACTAAATGCGATGATGACCAATATTGAAAATAATGGTGCGCCTTGGCAATACAGCCAGCAAGACCGTTTAAATTGGAAAAACGAAAATTAAATATGGTTTAATCGGTTAATCGTTAATGCGTTTAATTGATATAATAAAATAATTTTTCGGTTTTAAGTGAAGTTCGAGTAAGTTTCGTTTTAAAGCGATTACCAAATTAGCGATTAACCGATTAAACAAAAATCAAGATGTCAGAAAGTTTAGTAGTGCCAACAATGGCAGAAATGCTTGCCGAAGGAAAACAGCCAGAAGTTTTGTTTTGGGTAGGTTGCGCAGGAAGTTTTGATGATAGAGCAAAAAAAATTACTAAAGCATTTGTGCGAATTTTAAATCGTACGAATGTTTCTTTTGCAGTTTTAGGTACAGAAGAGAGTTGTACTGGAGATTCTGCGAAAAGAGCTGGAAACGAATTTTTGTTTCAAATGCAGGCCATGATGAACATTGAAGTTTTGAATGCATACGAAGCAAAGAAAATTGTGACGGCTTGTCCGCATTGTTTTAATACTTTAAAAAACGAATATCCTGAATTAGGAGGGAATTACGAAGTTATTCATCATACAGAATTTTTAAAATCATTAATTGATGATGGAAGATTGACTGTTGAAGGCGGACAATTTAAAGGTAAAAAAATTACTTTTCACGATCCTTGTTATTTAGGACGAGCAAATAAAGTTTACGAAGCACCAAGAGATTTAATTGAAAAGTTAGACGTTGAATTAGTCGAAATGAAACGCTCTAAATCAAACGGTTTGTGCTGTGGTGCGGGTGGTGCGCAAATGTTTAAAGATGCTGAACCTGGAAACAAAGAAGTAAATGTTCTTCGTACAGAAGATGCTTTAGAAGTACAGCCAGATATTATTGCTGCAGGTTGCCCATTTTGTAATACCATGTTGACAGATGGAATTAAACATGCTCACAAAGAAGGCGAGGTAAAAGTAATGGACGTTGCAGAGTTAATTGCAAATGCACAGGATTTGTAAAAAAGATTCTGAGTTACTAAGATGCTAAGGTTCTAAGATTAATCCTTAAAATCTAAAATCAACAATCTAAAATCTAAAATTAAAAATGTATATACCTTTTGAAAATTTACCAGGTGAATCAAGAGTTTGGATTTACCAATCGAACAGAAAGTTTTCTGAGGAAGAGTTTTCTGAAATTGAAACTGATTTAAAAGCTTTTGTAGAACAATGGGCAGCTCATGGAACAAGTCTTGAGGCTTCTTTTTTGTTGAAATACAATAGATTTATAATATTGGCTGTAAATCAAGATGTGCAGGCTGCAACAGGTTGTTCTATTGATAGTTCTGTTGAATTTATTCAAAGTTTGGAAAAGAAATATAATGTTGATTTGCTTGACAAAATGAATGTTACTTTTAAAAATGGAGAACATATTGCACACAAACCATTAATCGATTTTAAAAAGATGGTTAAAGATAAATCGGTTTCCGAGAACACGATTGTTTTTAATAATTTGGTCAACAACATCGAAGAATTTAATGAGTCTTGGGAAGTTCCTGCTGCCGATAGCTGGCACAGCAGATTTTTCTAAGAGGAATTTACAATATATTTGAAAGGCATAAAATTTAGATTTTATGCCTTTTTTGGTTTTAATTGTTTTTAAGTTTCAGGTTTCAGGTTTCGCCAAAGTTTGTCATTCCGAGGAACGAGGAATCTCCACCAGGAACTCCGTAGCGGTTATCTCCAATTTTTGTTGAACTAATTGTGGTGATTTGCTTCGCCTATTTGCGGTCTTTTTCCTCGAAATGACAAACGAGATGGTTACTTAGCTTTCGAGAAAGTTGTTCTTGCTTGTGACTTATAAAAACAAAAACCTCAAATCTAGCCCCGATGGGAGCGGTATACTTTTTCTGTTCTCGTTTCTTTAACGAGAACAGAAAAAGATATAGCGGACAGCGGGACAGAACTTCTTATGAAAAACAGATCTTCTGCTACTTAAAAATAAATATAAAGATTTTGGATTCAATTCTAATGCTCTAATAATCTGGGTAATCTAAGATTCACAAAAATCTAACACTTTTAAAGCTTAATTAAATGTGATTTTTGAGTATTTTCGTAGAATTAAATTTAATACATGAAAATAGCAATAGTCTGTTATCCTACTTTTGGTGGTAGTGGTGTGGTTGCCACAGAGTTAGGTCTTGAATTGGCCAGAAGAGGACACGAAATACATTTTATTACATACAGTCAGCCGGTAAGGTTGGCGCTTTTAAATCCGAATGTACATTATCATGAAGTAAATGTTCCGGAATATCCATTGTTTCATTATCAGCCTTATGAATTAGCCTTATCGAGCAAATTGGTCGATATGGTAAAATTGTATAAAATAGAGCTTCTTCACGTGCATTATGCAATTCCGCATGCGTACGCAGGTTACATGGCAAAACAAATGCTGAAAAATGAAGGAATTAATCTTCCGATGATTACAACACTTCACGGTACAGATATTACATTGGTTGGAAATCATCCGTTTTACAAACCAGCTGTAACTTTTAGTATCAATAAATCAGATTATGTGACTTCGGTTTCTCAGAGTTTGAAAGATGATACTTTGAAGTTGTTCAAAATCAAGAATAAAATAAAAGTTATACCGAACTTTATTGAATTGGATAAAGTTAAAAAAGATCCTTTGGCGCCATGTCACAGATATGTGATGGCGAATGAAAATGAGCGTATTATAACGCATATTAGTAATTTTAGAAAAGTAAAACGAATTCCGGATATCATTAAGATTTTCTATAATGTTCAGAAAGAGATTCCTGCGAAGTTAATGATGGTTGGAGATGGACCAGAAAAAGAGAAGGCAGAAATCTTATGTCAGGAATTAGGAATTTTAGATAAAGTGATTTTCTTTGGAAATAGTCATGAAATTGACAAAATCTTATGCATGACAGATTTGTTTTTATTGCCTTCAGAAACTGAAAGTTTTGGTTTGGCGGCGTTGGAAGCAATGGCGTGCGGTGTTCCTGTAATTTCTAGTAATTCAGGTGGTTTGCCTGAGGTTAATTTTGACGGTTTTTCGGGTTACTTAAGTAATGTTGGAAATGTTGAGGAAATGGCTGAAAACGCATTAAAAATTTTAAGAGATGATGCTGTTTTAAGTCAGTTTAAGGCAAATGCTTTAGAAGTGGCTAGAAAGTTTGATATTAGAAATATTCTTCCAAAGTATGAAGCATTGTATCAGAAAGCGGTTGATGATTATAAATATGAAAAGCACTAATTTTAAAAAGCAATAGATGAAAAAAATAATTTCTATTTTAGCAATTTTTGTTATGATTTCGTGCGGTGTCAAGAAAGTTGAAAGTTCAAACGCATTGTATGAGGTTTTGACTAAGCAATCTGACGGCGGAGGAAATATTAAGTTTTTTGAGATCTTAACAGAGCCTAACGAAATTAAAATGCTTCAAAATGATCCTCTTTTGGCTGATAAAATGAAGAGTCCAAATGTTCATGATTACAATTACGTAATCTTGAATATGGGAGAAAAAAACACTAGTGGTTATTCTATCGACGTTGAAAAGGTTGAAGAAACAGATAAGAATATTATCATAACGGTTAAAGAAAATAGTCCTTCTAAAGACGCTATGACAATGCAGGTAATTTCATATCCGTATACTGTGGTGAAGATTCACTCTAAGAAAGAAATTATAATTAAGTGATTAGTTATTAGTGATTAGTTAGATTTAATTTATTTAAATGTCAGGCTGAGCGAAGTCGAAGCCCTTAATATCTCCAGTCCTTCGACTTCGCTCAGGGCGACCTTATTTAATAATAAAACATAAAAAGAAACCTGTTGCTTTTAAACAACAGGTTTCTTTTTACAATTATTTTTTATTTTTATTTAGAATCTGAATTTAACGCCTAAACCAACGTCAAATCCAAAGTTGTCATCATCATAGTATCCTGAACCAATTTCTGGTCTAGCATCTAGTGATAATGTTAATGGTACTTCTTTAAATCTATATTCGATACCAATATCTCCTGCAGCAAAAACATAAGTTCCGCTATCTTTAAATCTATTATCGTTGAAACGGTAATCGTAATCCCAAGCAGCTAAACCTCCACCGACACCAGCGTACCAGTTAAAACCTCCATCAATGTTCCATACCCATTGGTAAAGTGCAACTCCTTTAATGGCATCAACATCTCTACTGGTTCTCCAGCCTAAATCAAATTCAAGTCTGTTTTTTTGGTTTAATCCTAATTGGTAAGATACCTCTCCTCCGAATCCGTTGTTGTCTCCTAGACGTAATCCTAAAGCGTGTTTCGAAATTTCTTGTGATTGAGCCGTAAATGCTAAACCTAGAAGCATAAGGGCAGATAAAATTATCTTTTTCATAAAATGGTTAAATTATTTTTTTTCAAATGTATAATTACAGTCAGGATGAAAACGTATAAAATTTTTGAAAATTGTTATATAATTTACATTTTTTTAATTTTTGCAATCTAAATGTTAAAATGTTACTTTGAAATTATAGAAGAAATTAGCTGTGAAGTCAGTATATCCTCCATTTCAAAAAGATTTTCTTCTTCTACAAAATTACTGGCTTTATAAGAAAATAATTTCCAGCGTTTTTTATGATATTCTAAAGCAGTTAGGTTTTCTACCCAATCTCCAGAATTTAGATATAAGGTTGATCCGTATTTATTTTCTTTGGTGATGATTTTTGGTTCGTGAATATGACCGCAGATTACATAATCGTAATTTTTTTCGATTGCTAAGTCGGTTGCAGTCGTTTCAAAATCAGAAATAAATTTGACAGCTTTTTTTACGCTTGCTTTAATCTTTTTTGAAAAAGAATAAGGCTCGCGACCTAGTTTTGCCAAACACCAATTGGCAAAACGATTGATTAAGATTAGATAATCGTAGCCTAATCCGCCTAGTTTTGCAATCCATTTAGAATGCTGTACAGATGCATCAAATACATCTCCGTGAAAAATCCAGGCTTTTTTATCGTCTAATTCTAAAACTAATTTATCAACCAAGGCAAAATTTCCCATATTCATATCACTGAATTTTCGAAGTATTTCATCATGGTTTCCAGTAATATAATACACTTTTGTGCCTTTAGAAGCCATTCCTATAATACGCTGAATTACTCGTAAATGAGCTTTTGGAAAGTAAGATTTACGGAATTGCCAAGCATCAATTATATCACCGTTTAAGACTAATGTTTTTGGTTTAATACTTGATAAATAGTTGTTTAGCTCTTTAGCGTGACTTCCATAAGTTCCTAAATGGACATCAGAAAGAATGACCAATTCGACATTTCTCTTTTTCAATTTTTCTTGATTTGAAGTTTTACAAATTAATAAAAATCCGAACAGATTTATTTTATGAAAAGGTTATCAAAAAGAGGATAATTTTACCAAATTGTGATTTTTAAACCATTTAATGTTTCGTTAATAATACCAGTTTTAAATTTTTTAATTTAATTCATAAAACTTACATTTGCTCAAAACAAAATACAATGGCAGGAAACAGCTTCGGCAAACTATATAAAGTAACAACATTTGGAGAATCTCACGGTGAAGCTTTAGGCGGAATTATCGATGGATGCCCTCCAGGAATTCAACTAGATTTTGAAGCAATTGAATTGGATATGGCTCGCAGAAAGCCTGGACAGTCAGCAATTGTTACCCAAAGAAAAGAACCAGACGCAGTTCAGTTTTTGTCTGGAATTTTTGAAGGGAAAACGACTGGAACTCCAATTGGTTTTATTATTCCAAATACCAATCAAAAATCTGATGATTATTCACATATAAAAGATAACTACAGACCAAGTCACGCTGATTATGTTTATGATCAGAAATATGGTTTTCGTGATTATCGTGGTGGCGGAAGAAGTTCTGCCAGAGAAACTGCAAGTAGAGTAGTAGCTGGTGCAATTGCCAAACAAATGCTTTCAGAGATTAAAATTAATGCTTATGTTTCGTCTGTTGGTCCGATTCATTTAGAAACTCCTTACCAGGAATTGGATTTTTCTAAAATAGAAAGCAATCCGGTTCGCTGTCCTGATGAAAAATCGGCAGCAATTATGGAAGAATATATTCGCGATATTCGTAAACAAGGAGACACTGTTGGAGGTGTTGTAACTTGTGTGATTCAGAATGTTCCAGTTGGTTTAGGAGAGCCAGTTTTTGATAAACTTCATGCAGAATTAGGAAAAGCAATGCTTTCTATTAATGCTGTAAAAGGTTTTGAATACGGAAGCGGTTTTTCAGGTTCTGAAATGAAAGGAAGCGAACATAATGACTTGTACAATAATGACGGAACTACAAAAACAAATCTTTCTGGCGGAATCCAAGGTGGAATCAGTAACGGAATGGATATTTATTTCAGAGTAGCTTTTAAACCTGTTGCAACTATCATGCAAACGCAGGATTCACTAGATAATAAAGGTAACATTACACCAATGACAGGAAAAGGACGTCATGATCCGTGTGTAGTGCCTCGCGCAGTGCCAATTGTAGAAGCAATGGCAGCCATTGTTTTAGCTGATTTTTATTTAATCAACAAAACCTATTAATAAAAGGTAAGACAGTGAGGGTCTTATATTTTAATAATCAAAAAATAAATTAATGCAAGAAGTTACAGAAACTAAAAAACAATCATTTCTTTCGGGATTAACAGGGCAAATTATAATTGCGATGGTTCTTGGAGCCATATTAGGAATTATATTGCACAATAGTATTTCACCCGAAGCTGCACAAGCATTTAGCAGTAAAATAAAAATGCTGGCAACGGTTTTTATTCGTTTGGTGCAGATGATTATTTCTCCTCTAGTTTTTACCACTTTGGTAGTAGGAATTGCCAAATTGGGAGATATTAAAACTGTTGGAAGAATTGGAGGAAAAGCGATTGGATGGTTTTTTACAGCTTCTTTTATTTCTCTTTTAATTGGATTGTTTTATGTTAATATTTTACAGCCAGGTGTTGGTCTAAAATTGGATCATGTGGATATGGCGGCAGCTTCTGAAGTTACTGGTAAAACTCAAAACCTGTCTTTTGACAATTTTGTTGAGCATATTGTGCCAAAAAGTATCGTAGAAGCAATGGCAACTAATGAAATTTTGCAAATTGTAGTTTTCTCGATTTTCTTCGGACTAGCAGCTGCTTCTTTAGGAGAAAAGGTAAAACCGATTATTGGTGCGTTTGATAAGTTGTCTCATATCGTTTTAAAAATGGTAAACTACGTAATGAAATTTGCGCCAATTGGAGTGTTTGGCGCTATTGCTGGTGTATTTGCTATACGTGATGCAGAAGAATTGGTCATTACTTACTTTAAATTTTTCGGTTCGTTTTTAATTGGAATAAGTACTTTGTGGGTTATTTTAATTGCTGTCGGATATATTTTCCTTAAAGGAAGAATGACCGAATTATTAAGACGTATTACAGGGCCTTTGGCAATTGCTTTCGGAACAACAAGCAGTGAAGCTGTATTTCCTAAGTTAACAGAAGAATTAGAAGGTTTTGGAGTAAAAGATAAAATTGTTTCGTTTATGCTGCCTCTTGGTTATTCTTTTAATCTTGACGGAAGTATGATGTACATGACTTTTGCAAGTATTTTTATCGCACAGTTCTATAACGTGCATTTGGATTTAGGAACACAAATGGCAATGCTTTTGGTATTAATGCTAACCAGTAAAGGTATCGCAGGTGTTCCAAGAGCTAGTTTAGTAGTTGTAGCGGCAACTTGCGGAATGTTCGATATTCCGATTGAAGGTATTGCCTTGATTTTGCCTATTGATCACTTTTGTGATATGTTCAGAAGTGCAACTAATGTTTTAGGAAATGCCTTGGCTACGTCTGTTGTAGGGCAGTGGGAAGATGGTAAAGAATAAGAAAAAGTAGCGCTGAGATTACAATTTTAATCTTAGTTGTCTAAATAACAATTGAAAAGCTGTATTTTTATTTGAAATACAGCTTTTTTTTATTTTAAAGTGTATATTTGATTAAATTAGCCCGATTGATGCCCCGAAAACGGATTTATTTATTTCTACTTTTTTGCCTGAATTTCGGCGTTGGTTCGGCTATGTCTCAATCTGACTGCAGTAATGATCCTAAAACCGACAAACTGGTCAAACAGGCACTTGCATACTTCAGGGAGTCTAATTTTGAAAAATCACTAATACTTTCGCGAACCGCTTTAAATGCGGCGACACTGCAAAAAGATAATTGTCTTATTGCAAGGTCTTACAATATCATCGCCGCTAATTATAATGCAGTGTCAGAGTTCGATAAGTCTATCTTTTTTTATAAAAAAAGCTTAGGTTATGCAAATAAAACTAGTAACGATTCTCTTAAAGCTAATATTTACAATAATTTAGGTAATATGCATTGCTTTGATCGAGGAGAATTTGATCAGGGAATACGTTATTACAAGAAAGCTATTGCTTACTGTTTAAAAACAAATAATCTAAAAGAAGTATTTTTTACTAATGTTAATATAGCTTGGGCTTATTTTGATATTAAGAATTACGAAGAAGGATATCTTTTCTTAAAATATGTAAATAATAACATGAAATATGGAGATGAATCTACCGATGTTATTGTTAATATGCTGAATGGTGTTTATCTAAGTTATAAAAAACAGAATGATGAGGCCAATGCCTATTTTTTAAGAGCAATCGAAGCGGGGAATAAATGCGAAGAAAAAACAGATTTATCAAATGCGTATCTAGAGTATGCTACGTTTTTGAATAAAATTAATAGGCATAAAGAAGCTTATGAAGCTTTGGTGAATTACAATAAGATTTCTGAGGAAGTCTACAATGAAGGGAAATTAAAAAAAGCTTCGAGTGCTGGAATCAGTTTAGAATTGGATGAATACAAAAGAGAAATTGATAAGATCGAAAATGAAAAGGTAGAACAATCCCAAAGTCTAAAAAAATCAAGAATTATTGTAATTTTATTTATTCTGATTTCTTTAATTCTTCTCATTTTAATTATCACTTTAATAAAGAATATCCGATTTAAGAAAAAACATAATTTAGAGCTCTTAAAAGCGAAAGAAATTGCAGAAGAGGCTTCCTTATTAAAAACTCAGTTTATTTCAACTATAAGCCACGAATTACGTACTCCGCTTTACGGTGTTGTGGGTATTACCAATATGCTTTTAGAAGAGCATAAAGAAATTTCAAAAAGCCAGCATTTAAGTTCTCTAAAATTCTCAGCAAGATATTTACTTTCTCTGGTAAATGATATTCTTCAAATTAATAAAATAGAAGAAAATAAAATTGTACTCGAGAGTTTAACGTTTAATATTCTTGACGAAATTACCGTTATTAAAAATTCATTATCTTTTCTTTCCCAGAAAAATAATAATAAAATCTCCATCGATGTTGATCCTGAAATTCCAGAGTATTTAATAGGAGATAAGCTGCGATTAGCTCAAATTCTGATGAATTTAGTAAGTAATGCATTGAAATTTACTAAAGACGGAGAAGTAGAAATAAAAGTGGATTTAGTGAACGTAGAAGGAAAACTAAATTACTTGAATTTTATAATTAAAGATAATGGTATTGGTATCGCTGCAGTAGATCAAAGTAAAATTTTTGAAAAATTTGTTCAGGTAGGGCGTAAAGATGAAGATTATCAAGGAACAGGTTTGGGACTTAGTATTGTAAAAAGGTTATTAGGCCTTTTTGGAAGTTCGATTACTTTGGATAGTGATCTCGGAAAAGGAACTTCATTTTCATTTACAATTGCTTTTGAGCACGATTTAGCCAAAACTAAACGAATCATAGATGAAATAGAAGTGGATTTAACTTCAAATGAAATCTATAAAATTTTGGTTGTTGAAGATAATTTGATCAATCAACTCGTAACTAAAAAGATTATCGAAAAAAACAATTATGCGTGTAAGGTTGTTGATGATGGTTTTGCCGCGTTAAAGATTTTAGAAAATGAAGTTTTTGATTTGATTTTAATGGACATTAATATGCCTTTAATGAACGGATTTGAAACTACAAAACGAATTCGTCTCTTAGGAATAGATACGCCAATTGTAGCCTTAACTGCTTTTGATAAAGATGAAATTACCGACGAAGCCATTTCGTCTGGCATGAATGATATAATTATTAAACCTTTTGAGCCTGTTAAATTATTTAAGATAATTAATTTCCTTATAAACGAAAAAAGCACTGTTTAATACCAGCGCTTTTTGTTTTTCTTAGAAGAATTCGATTTTCTTGATTTGTGAGCTCCACCACTTCGATTAGAAGAGTTTTTAGGCTTTTCTCCAGCTTCAGGACTTCCAGAATGCCAAGGATACGGATGATCTGTAATGATTTTTACATCTACTTTGATCAGCTTCTTAATATCTTTCCAATATGGCTCTTCATCTTTTCCACAGAAAGAAATTGCAATTCCGCCATTTCCTGCACGTCCTGTACGACCAATACGGTGAACGTATGTTTCAGGAATATTCGGTAAATCAAAATTGATTACATAAGGAAGTTGTTCAATGTCAATTCCTCTTGCTGCAATATCAGTCGCAACCAAAACGCCAACTTCTTTGTTTTTAAAAGCATCTAAAACACGTTGTCTCGCATTTTGAGATTTGTCTCCGTGAATAGCTTCTGCTGGAATATCTTTTTTGCGTAGTGCTTTTACAACATTGTCAGCACCATGTTTTGTTCTCGAAAAAACAAGTACGTTCGACAAATTTTCGTCTTTAATCAAACTATAAAGTAAGTTTCTTTTTTCTGTTTTATCAACAAAATAAACGCGTTGTTCTACATTTTCTGCTGTAGATGAAACAGGAGAAACTTCTACTTTTTCAGGATCTTGAAGAAACATTTCTGCAAGCTCACGAATAGCAATTGGCATCGTGGCAGAGAAAAGTAAAGTTTGTCTGTTTTTTGGAGTTAGTTTTACGATTTTTTTGACATCGTTTATAAAACCCATATCCAGCATTTGGTCAGCTTCGTCTAAAACCAAAGTATGTAAATGGTCAAAATCTAGAAATCCTTGCTTATGCAAATCAAGCAATCTTCCTGGAGTTGCCACTAGAATGTCTACTCCTTTTTTTAAGGTTTCAACTTGTGGATTTTGAGAAACGCCACCAAAAATCGTTAATTGTGTTAAGTTGGTGTATTTTCCGTAAGTGTCAAAACTTTCTCCAATTTGCACGGCAAGTTCGCGAGTTGGTGTAACTATAAGCGCACGAATTTGTTTTGCTTTTTTTGATGAACCTACAATTCGGTGTAATTGGTGTATAATTGGAATGGCAAATGCCGCTGTTTTTCCTGTTCCAGTCTGCGCGCAGCCAATTAAATCCCTTCCTGATAAAACAATCGGAATAGATTGTTCCTGAATAGGAGTAGGATTTAAATAGCCTTCCTCAAATACGGCTTTTTGTATACTTTTTGAAAGTGATAAATCTTCGAATAACATATCTTAATTGTTAAGTATTTTAGTTTAATGTACTAAAATGCTGTGCAAAGATAGGTTTATTCAGTCAATCGTTTGTTTGAATTGGCGATTATTTGGCAAAACCAATCTCATTTATGATTGAAATTGGTACTGAAAATCAATCCTGCTCCAAGTTTGCTTTTATAAAATCGGTAACAAGATAGCCAATCAATTTTCCAATTAAATTATTATTTGGAGCGTTGTCTAAATCAGGTGCGCCTTCGCAAATGTGCAGATATGCTGCGTTTTTGTGTTCAGCAAAGAAAGAAACAAATTGTCTTAATTCTTCAACAGAAAAACCGCTTATAGTCATAGCGCTGCTGGCAATATTTGGAATGGCATCTAAATCAATTTCAATTCCGAAAGCATCATTTTTTACAAAATCCAAAGCTGTAATCATTTCACGATTAAAATCTTTTTCTTTTCTAATATTAACGCTGTCGTAAGTGTTATATCGAACTCGATCTTCTAGTTTTTTGATAATATCTAAAACGCTTTTTGAAGTGTAATTTTCATGAAGGCCAAAAATGAAATATCTTTTTAGAAAACCTTCTTCATAAGCGTAAGAAAATCCATTTCCGCTGTGACGGCCTTCTAAAATTCTAAAATCAGAATGTGCATCAAAATTAATTGCATTTATTGGTTTTCCTTTCGCTAAAGCGGCACCTTTAATATTTCCGTAGGCATTATTATGTCCGCCACCAATAATAATAGGTGTTTTTCCGGCCTTGATAATGGTAAATATAATATGAGATACTTCTTTGTCTATTTTTTCTACCAGTTGACTTAGTTTAGAACGATCGTCAATGTCGTTAAAATCTAAGTTTTCAACTTCGCGCATTTCATCCGCAACATTAATATGTCCTAAAATAATGATATTGCTTCCTTTAGAAAATCTATTGTGTTGAATGTTTGCGATGCTTTTTATGGCACATTGCCATGCAGAAGCGGCTCCAGGCCTTCCGTAATTGGCTCGCACACCAATATCTTCAGGAATTCCTAAAAGAACATATTTAGCTTCACTTTGTTTTAGAAAATCAACTTTGTCAGCTCCTGGTGGAATGACAATCATTTTTTCTCCGAACTTTATTTCACCGCTTCGATGATTTGTGACTTTTGCTAAATCATTTATAGTGAAAGGGATTAATTTCTCCATTAAAAAAATTTATTTTCCAAAAATAATATAATTGTACTAACTTACGTTATTACCTTATATTAATTCTTAAATTTGTTATTAAAGAAAATTTTTTAAATATGGAAAACCCAAAGAACAACAATTCAAGTCTAAAAGCGATAATCGCAGTTTTAGCAGTCCTACTGATTGGTAGCTTAGTGTATATTTTTAAATTATCTTCTGATTCAGAAGTAGTTAAAACAGAACTTACAACATCAATGACAGAAAAAGAATCTGTTATGAAAGATTTACAGGAATTAAAAGCAACGTACGATGCTGCAATTGCTGAAAATACTTCAATGTCTGATGAGTTGATCCAAGAGAGGGATAAAGTAGTTGCTTTAATGGATGATTTAAATAAATCTAAAGGAGATGTTTCTAAATACAGATCTCAAGTTCAAGCTATGCAAAGTAAAATGAAAACTTTGGTTGCTGAAAACGATGAGTTGAAAAAACAAAATGGTGTTTTAACAACTCAGAGAGATAGTACAATCGTAGTTTTAGGAGAATCTAAAAAGTTTAATGAAGTTTTAGTTGGTCAAAACGAAGAACTTTCTAAAACTGTAGAAAGAGGTTCTAAATTATCTGTTTTAAATACAAAAACGGCAGCTTACAAATTGAGAAGCTCAGGAAAACAAATTGAAACTGATAAAGCAAGCCGTGCAGATATTTTAAAAGTTAGTTTTACAATTGCTGAAAACCAAATTGCAAAATCTGGTGATAAAACATATTATGTTCAAGTAATTGATGCTAAAAACAATGTTTTAGGTGAAAAGAAAACAGAAAGTTTTGGAGATAATTCTCTAACTTACAGCTTTAAAACTACTGTAAAGTATGAAAACAAAAGCGTAAATGTAAGTGAGGATCTTCCTGGAAAAGATTTCGCAAAAGGAACTTACTTCATCAATGTTTTTGATAATGATGAGTTGGTTTCTAAAACTAGCTTCAGTTTAAGATAATCTAGCCAAAAGGGATAAATACCACTTTGATATTAAAGGTCTGTGCATTTTCACAGACCTTTTTTTATTGTAATAATGGAATAAAAAACTACTCTAGAATTTTACCTTCAAGAAAAACGGATTCGATTAAGTTGCTGGCAAAAGCATAAGGAATCTGATAATAAGAAGAAATAGGTTTTGTTACAATTAAATTGGCTTTTTTGCCTTTTGTAATACTTCCGTGCGTTTCTGAAAGTCCCATTGCGTAAGCGCCATTTATGGTTGCAGCATTTATGGCTTCTTCTGGTGTCATTTTCATTTTAATACAAGCCGTAGCAACAACAAAATTCATGTTTCCTGACGGAGTAGAACCTGGATTAAAATCTGTAGCCAATGCCAAAGGTAAACCGGCTTTTATCATTTCTCTCGCAGGCGTGTATGGAATGCTTAAAAAATAGGAGCAAGATGGTAAAGCAACAGGCATCGTTTCTGAGTCTTTTAAAGCTTCAATGTCTTCAGGATTCATAATTTCTAAATGATCGACAGAACGCGCTTTAAATTTAACTCCGGCTTGTATACCGCCGATAGAATTAAATTGATTGACGTGAATTTTTGGTTTTAAACCATAGTCGATTCCTGCCTGCATGATTTTTTCAGTTTCCTCCACAGAAAAATAACCACTTTCGCAGAAAACATCGACATAATCTGCCAGTTTATTTTTAGCAATCTCTGGAATCATTTTTGAAATGATTTCATCTATATAGCCATCTGTATTTTCTTTATAATGAGTTGGAAATGCGTGTGCGCCCAAAAATGTTGCTTTGATTGAAATAGGATAATTTTCTGCCAATTTTTTAATTACGCGGAGCATTTTTAATTCGCCTTCAATGGTTAATCCGTATCCAGATTTTATTTCAACGGCGCCAGTTCCTAAATGCATTACTTCTTCTAAACGAAGTTTAGATTGTTCGTAAATCTCATCTTCCGAAGTTTCATTGAGTTTTTTTGCCGAATTTAAAATACCGCCACCGCGATTAGCAATTTCTTCATAAGTCAATCCATTGATTCTGTCAACAAATTCCTGTTCGCGATTTCCTGCATAAACAATATGTGTGTGACTGTCGCACCAAGAAGGAAGAATTACTTTTCCTGTGGCATCAATAACTTTATCAGGATTAATTTCTGGAAGATTTTCCATTGAACCAAAGTCAGCAATAAGATTGTCTTCTAAAACTAAAAAAGCATTTTTAATGGTTGGAAGTGTTGCCATTTCTGCTCCTGAAACTTTCTCTATTGTAGTTTCGCGAACTTGAAGTAATTCTTTTATGTTTGTGATTAATGTGATCATTATTATGAATTGTTATAAAACACAAATTTCACAAATTATCACGAACTAATCCGTGAAATCTGTGAAATTCGTGTTATAAATTATTTTTTAAATTTATTCCGAAACGGTAATTTCAAACATTTTATCCCAATATTTACCTGTTACGAAAATAGTTTTTGTTTGTGGGTTATATGCTATTCCGTTAAGTACATCTGGTGAATTAAATTTTAGTTGTTTGCGTAATTCTGCCATATTCAAAATTCCTTCAACAGCGCCAGAAGTTGGATTTATAATCGCTATTGCATCTTTTTGAAAAACATTTGCGAAGAATTTACCATTAATAAGTTCTAATTCATTAAGAGCTTTAATTTTTGATGTTCCAGAATATACGTTAATATAATCAATATGTTTTTGATTAGCGGGATCAACTTTCCATATTTTCTCTGTTCCGTCAGATTGATAGATGTATTTTCCATCATTTGTCATTCCCCAACCTTCAATTTCTTTATCGTATGTGAAAGTTTTTTCAAGTTTCAAAGTTTTGGCATCATAGATAAAACCTGTTTTTTCTTGCCAAGACAATTGAAATAATTTTCCATTAATAAAAGTGATTCCTTCTCCAAAGTATGTTGAGTCTAAATCTACTTGTCTGATTACTTTTCCAGTTTTATAATCGATTTCTCTAATATAAGAATCGCCTTTTTGTCCAGTACTTTCGTATAAAGAGCCATCATGAAATTCTAATCCTTCGGTAAAAGATTTAGTATCGTGTGGAAATGTATTTACAATTTTGAATTTTAAAGCTTTTGGTTCAACATCCGAAACAACTTCAATTCTTTTAGTGGCATCAGATGAATCTCCGCCAAAATAAACAGTAGCTTTTAAGTATTGATAACCTAATTTTTGGTCTAGTAATTCAAATCTAAAATCTTTAGCACCTTTTGTGCTTCCCACTCTTTGGTCGTTTATAAAGTAAGCAACACTGTCAATTTCTTTCGATTTTGGGTTTAAAATTCCAATTGTAAGCGCTTCTTTTTGCGTAAAATGAGCAGGAAAAGCAGATTCATCGATAGTAAATAAAGAATTTTCACCTTTTTTTGTATCTCCACATCCAATTAATGTGATTCCTAATAAAATGAGAGTTAGGAAGTTATAATTTTTCATAGTTTAAAATTTGAATAAGCCAATATACGACGATATTTTTATAGCAACAAAGGTCTTGCAAAAATATAAAAAGGTTGTATATTTGCACCGGCAAGTCCTACACGACCAGCTCCTGCAGACTCCCCCAGGATGGGAACATAGCAAGGGTACGTGGTTGAGCGGTGCGATGTAGGTCGCTTGCCATTTTTTATTTTTTAGAAAAACTTAATTTGTAATCTTCCTTCTGGAAGATTTTTTTATTTTTACCATGGAGGGAAGTAATAAAGTTAAATGTTAGAGGTAAAAAGTTTTGTCTCTGCGTAAAACTCATAACTTATAGCCCAAAACTCATAACTCGAAAAAAAATGAATAAAGTCGTTTTAATTACCGGAGGATCATCAGGAATTGGAAAATCTATTGGTGAATTTTTGCATCATAAAGGTTTTGTTGTTTACGGAACAAGTAGAAATCCTGAGAAAGTTTTAAATTCAGTTTTTCCATTAGTTGCTTTAGATGTTCGAAATTCTGATTCTATTAAAACAGCGGTAAACAAAATTATCGAAACTTCTGGAAGATTAGATATTGTAATTAATAATGCTGGAGTTGGAATTACGGGGCCTTTGGAAGAAATTCCGACAGAAGAAATCCGTAATAATTTTGAAACCAACTTTTTTGGTCCGATTGAAGTGATGAAAGCGGTTTTACCACAAATGCGTAAACAGAATTCAGGATTAATTATAAATATTACTTCTATTGCAGGTTATATGGGACTTCCTTACAGAAGTGTTTATTCGGCATCAAAAGGAGCGTTAGAATTGATTACGGAAGCTTTAAGAATGGAAGTAAAATCTTTTGGTGTTGAAATTACCAATGTGGCACCTGGAGATTTTGCAACGAATATTGCTGCAGGTCGTTATCATGCGCCAGTTATAAAAGATTCAGCTTACGAAAAGGTGTATGGAGATGTTTTAGCGACAATGAATGATCATGTTGACGCAGGAAGTAATCCAAATGAAATGGCTGAAGCAGTTTATAAAATTATTGAAACTAAAAAGCCTAACGTACATTATAAAGTAGGAGCTTTTATGCAGAAGTTTTCAATTGTTTTAAAGCGTGCGCTTCCAGATAAAGTTTACGAAAAGATGTTGATGAATCATTATAAGTTGTAAAACAATTATGATTTAAAAATAAAAAAAAGGCTTTGGTTAAATCAATTTTAACCAAAGCCTTTTTTTTAGCTCATATTTACAGGAAGAAAAATTTCAAAAGTTGCTCCTTCATTTAAAATTCCTTTCGCTTTTATAAAGCCTTTGTGGTTTTCTACAATACGTTTTACAATCGTAAGTCCGATACCTGTGCTTTTTGTTGTTTTTGTATGCAACGCTTGGAAAAGACCAAATATTCTTTCGTTATAAACCTGATCGAATCCGATGCCGTCGTCGGCAACACTAATCCTGTAGTATTCTGTGTTTGGAGTAAGTTTAGCGAAATCAGATTCTAAACTGTTTATTATTTTTGAAGAAATTGTAATGGTAAGTTCTTTCTCCGGTTTCGAGAATTTTATTGAATTGCTGATCAAATTATATAATAATTGCCTGAATTGAAATTCGATAATAGAAAGCTTTCCTAGATTTTCGATTGCAAATTTTACTTTCTTTTCTTGTATTTCTTCTGTAAGATCATCAATTACATCTTTTAAAATAATATTTAGGTCTTTTGTTTCAAACTTTCGTTCGTCAAATTTGGTTTTAGAATAAGTAAGTAAATCGTTGATTAGATTTTGCATTCTGTATGCAGAAATACGAATTTTATCAAATGCATGTTTTCCTTTTTCAGATAGATTTTCAGATTCTCCATTTTCTATTAAACCCGTAAAAAGCTGAATTTTTCTAAGCGGTTCTTGCAAATCGTGACTCGAAATGTAATTGAAAGCTTCGAGTTCACTATTCATTTTTTCAAGAGAAATATTTTTTTCAATCAGCTTTTGTTCAACATCTGATTTCGATTTTTCAGCTTCGTTTTTTTGATTTCTTGTTTTTTCTAAAAGTGTATTTTTTTCTTGTAACATTGTTTCGCTTTCTACAACTGCTTCAATAGCTTCGATGTGAAATGATATTAAATCAGCAAAAAGAGTAAACATTTCAGTGACTTTAAATGTTTTTAAGCTATTTGGTTTTGGATCTATTGCGCATAAAGTTCCAAAGAAACTACCATCTTTACGAATAATCGGCATAGAAATATAGCTTTGCAATTTGTACATTGCTGGCGTATGATGATCGCGATAATCGGGATCTTCACTTACATTGTCAATTACCACCGGTTTTCTATCGTCTCGTATGCTGTCGCAAATTGTAGTTTTAACTTGTAATTCGTCTCCAGGTTTTAGTCCAAATTCCAAATGATCTTCAGATGCGCAAGTAATCCATCGGTCTTCTGTAACTCTGGCAACTGCGGCAAATCCCATTCCTGTGGTTTGGCAAATTACACTAAGTAATTTTGGAATCATGGGGATATTCTGAATATTAAGAATGTCTTGTTTAAAATTTTCTTCTAGCACTTTGCGATAAATTGTTATTTTTTTTAAAATTACAAAATAATTCTGTTTTTAATATTTTTAGTTTTTTATAACGAAAGCGTTGTTATGGGTGAATATTTTCTAAAATTTAATATAAATCACAAATTGATTCAGTTTTTGAAATTGTTATTGGTATTGATTTCGTAATTTTGCAGCTGAATTTTGCGTGAGGGATAGAAGCAAACTACCGAAGTAGTGCGTATAGCCCGACCAGATTTGGAAAAGGCGCTCGTAAGCGGTTTGATGAGTGCGCCTTTTGTAAATATGGTCACGCCCTAATAATCAACACAATTTAAATAGTATAAATTATGAAATTTTTTATTGACACAGCTAATTTAGCTCAAATTAAAGAGGCACAAGCTTTAGGTGTTTTGGATGGTGTAACAACTAACCCATCTTTGATGGCAAAAGAAGGAATCACTGGAAAAAACAACATTTTAAAGCATTATGTTGACATTTGCAATCTTGTTGAAGGTGACGTAAGTGCTGAAGTTAATGCGCTTGATTTTGATGGAATGGTAAAAGAAGGTGAGGAGTTAGCTGAATTACATGACCAAATCGTTGTAAAACTTCCTATGACTAAGGAAGGTGTTATGGCTGCAAAATATTTTTCTGACAAAGGAATTAAAACAAACGTTACACTTGTTTTCTCTGTAGGACAAGCACTTTTAGCTGCTAAAGCTGGAGCTACTTACGTTTCTCCGTTTGTGGGACGTTTAGATGATGTTTCTACTGATGGATTAAATTTGATTCAAGAAATTAGAGAAGTTTATGATAACTACGGTTACGAAACTCAAATTTTAGCTGCTTCTGTGCGTCACACTATGCACATTGTAAATTGTGCTAAAATTGGTGCTGATGTTATGACTGGACCTCTTTCTGCAATTTACGGATTGTTGAAACACCCATTAACAGATATCGGTTTAGCTCAGTTTGTTGCTGACTTTGAAAAAGGAAACAAGTAATCCTTAGATACTTATAAAATTAAAATCGTCTTTTTTCTAACGAGAAAAGGCGATTTTTTTTACTTTTATATGAAATCTTAAACAGTTGATTATGAAAGTAGTATTGATTGTATTGTGTTTTTTAGTTAGTTTTTCAATAAATGCCCAAGCGAAAGTTATTACTTCTGTAAATGATGCTCGCGATGTTGCAACGTACGAACTGGATTGTTCGGTTAAATTTCAAACGCTCGCTAAAGGTCTTCGGTATAATATAACGCGACATGAATTTAAAGGAGCAGAGATGAAGAATAGTTACCGTCTTCTTTTGGTTATGGATGGGTTTTATTCTAAAACTTTAAATAAAGAAATGACTATTTCGGCAGTTCTAAATGATGGGACAGTTTTGGAAGCCAGAAAGATTATTGAGGATGATGGTTTTTTTGATGGTGCTTGTACTTTGAAAATTAAAGATCCACAAGCTCTTTTAAAAGCGAATATCGATAAAGTAATTGTTAAGGCAGATAAAGATGTTGTTTATACAATTTCGAGTCAGAGCAAGGCTGTTTTTAAAAAGAATCTAGAAAATATTATAAATGCTAAGTAAAGGTTCTGAGGTGCTAAGATGCTAAGGTTCTGAGATTTTTTATTTTTGAATAAAAAAAAATCCAAATTCCGTTTTATAAAATTGGAATTTGGATTTTTTTTATATTGGTATTTTTAAAATTTTTAGTGTCCGCCACCGCCGCCTTCAACGTGGTTGATTCCTTGTTTTTTAAGGATTTTTGGGCAATAGAATCCGTAGAATCCTAAATAAGCAAAACCTAAAAGAGGAACGATGTAAGAGAAGTGTGTCCAAGTAATTCCGAAGATTCCACCTGGATGAGAAATGTCAAAATCACAGATACTTCCTTGGATTAATGGAATAACTCCACCTCCAAGAATCATCATAATTAAGAAAGAAGATGCTTTTCCTGTGTTTTTTCCTAAACCTGCAATTGCTAAATCGAAGATAGAAGGCCACATGATCGATAAGAATAAACCTCCAGAGATGAAGAAGAATTTAGCAATTTCTGGATTTGGCCAAACTAAACCAAATACCATCATTAGTAATCCTGAAGCTCCAAAAAGCATTAAAGTCTTTCCAGCATTTTTACCTCCAATGAAACTTACACCAATAAATAATAAGATCCAGATTGGGTAAATATAGAATGCAGAAACGTCGTGAGCAGCAAAAATGTTAGCTCCGATGATTACTCCAAATGCGATAGCAGGTACAATGAATTTTAAAGCTGTATTTACTAAGTTTGAAGTGTCAAATACGTTAACACCACCATTCCAACGTCCAATCATTAAACTTCCCCAATAAAGGGCGATAAATGGTGCAATGGCGTCTTCCAATACATTTCCGAATTCAGCAGTATGTAATAAAGCGGGTAAATTACTAATGATTGTTACTTCTGTTCCTACGTAAATGAAAATCCCTAACATTCCTAGATATAACTGTGGATAATCTAAAATGTTGAATTTAGTGTGTTTCTCTTTAATAATTGCTTCTTCCTCTTTTTCAGGATCTTCGATTTTAGAAAAATTCATAAAAACTGCTACAATGATAAAAGCAAGACCAAGAATGATAAATGGTAATTTGATGTCTTCTAAAGAAAGAGCTGTTTTTTTATTGTCACCCATTCCGAATAAAGCGATACCTAATAAGATAGCTCCAATTGTTGTTCCGAAAGAGTTGATACCTCCAGCAAGTGTTAAACGGTGCGCCCCAGTGTTCGGACTTCCCATTTTAATTGCTAATGGATTTGCTACGATTTGCTGAATAGAGAAACCTAAACCTACAGTAAACAAAGCGGTTAAAAAGAAAGGGAAGCTTTCCATAGTTGCAGCCGGAATGAATAAAAACGATCCAACAGCAGAAAGAAGTAAACCAGCTGAAAGTGTTCTTTTATAGCCGAACTTTTGGAGTACGTCAAGCTTTAAAGAAACTAAAAAGAAGATTATCGATCCTACAAAGTACGCCGCATAAAATGCCCATGCTACTAATTGTGATTGTACTTGCGATAGAGTAAAAACTTTTTTGAATACTGGAATCAGGATGTCGTTGGCAGAACCAACAAAACCCCAAAAGAAAAAGACGATTATCAACGAGATAAATTGCCCCCATTTGGTTTGCACATTTTCTGAACTCATAATAATAAGGTTAATTTTTTATTTATTGTTTTTTGAAGACCGTAAATATATTTGTTAGGATTATCAAAAAAAAATAAAAAGGTATAAATAATGTTAAATTTATACCAACGACTATATTTTTTCAACAAAGTGTTAATTTTAACCTACTTAGAAAATGTAATTCGCAATTATATTTATTCTAATATTTTATTTTTAACATCTTTACTGTAATTTCTGCCTATCGGAATGTTGTAAGATTGAATTTGAACGCGGTTTCCTTCTATAGATTTCACCTTGTTTAGCGCAATTACATAGGATTTGTGTATTCTGAGGAATTTATCTGCTGGTAGTTCTTCGGATAAAGATGTAAGAGATTTATGGGTAATATAGGTTTTATCTGGAGTGACAACTTTTATATATTCTTTCATTCCTTCGACAAATAAAATTTCTTCAATATTAATTTTCATCATCTTTTTGTCGACTTTGATGAAAATGTGCGAATCGCCTTTTGTGGTTTCGACTTTGATATTGTTTTTAAGATTGTATTCGGTAGTGATTTTGTTGATGCATTTTATAAATCTTGGCAATGGAATTGGTTTTACCAAATAATCCAAAACATCAAGATCATAACTTTCAGCAGCAAACTCTCTAAAAGCAGTGGTAATTATTACTTTGGTTTTACTTTCAATCAGACTGATAAGTTCAAAACCAGTCATCATGGGCATGTTGATATCTAAAAAGACAGCGTCGACAGCAGTGCTGTTGATAAAATCCAGCGCCTCTAAAGAGTTATTGAATGTTGCTATCACTTCAAAATCTGTAAAATTCGTAAAATAATTTTGCAAGACTTTAATCGCTAATGGCTCATCATCAATTAACACGCATTTAATCTTCATTATGAGTAGGTATTTGTAATCTGATTATGTAGAAATTTAGTTTGGTTTTTTGTTTGAGGCTGAAATTGTTTTTGTAAATCAACTTTAATCTCTTTTTTGTATTTACTAAACCAATTCCTTTTTTAGAATTATCATTTTGTGAAATTACGAAATTATTTAAGATTTCAAAATCAAGCGTTTTGTTGTCAAGCACCCTACAATTGATTTTAATTTTAAGATTTTTATTGTTCAAACCTCCATGTTTAAATGCATTTTCTACCAATGAGATGAAAATTAGCGGAGGCACAACCACATCTTCAATCGTTGACTCTAAATTGATCGTTACTTCTACATTTTCAAAACGAAGTTTTTCGATCTCAATGTAATTTTGAATATAATCGATTTCTTTCAATAAGGGCACAAACTTAGTTCCTTTTACATCATACAAGACATATTCCATTAAGTTTGAAAGTTTGATAATTACATCTGGAACTTTCTTAGAAGATTCGAGTGATAGAGCGTATAAATTGTTTAATGTATTAAAGAAAAAGTGAGGCTGAATCTGGTTTTCAAGATATTTTAGTTTAATCTTAAACTGATTTTCTCTTAAAGAACGGTTTCTTTCTCTTTCTCGAAGCCAAGTTAAAGTTAAATAAACAGAAGAAGCCATTGCCAAAACGTATAATTCTCCAATGCAAACAGCCACAATATGATTAATCTCAAAGGGATGATATTCTCGATTCGCTTCGGGCCAAATATTTTCACTTATTATATAATAGGTAAGTGCTGTTTTTAATAAATAGATCACAAACAAACTTACAAGAAGCAAAAAGGTATATAAGATATATTTCTGCTTTAAAACATACCTCGGAACCAAAACAAATAAATTCAGATAAACTAGAGGAATGACCAAAGAGAATTCAATTAAGTTTGATTTGAATGCGTAAGGATAATCATTGAAGTATGCACCCCACCTTAAAAAATTTAAAGTAAAATATACGCCCCAAAACCAGAGATGATTTTGCAGTTTGATATCAAATTTAACTTTTTTGATTTCTTTCAATTGGTTTTAAGAGTTTTAGGATTTTAGTTTTTCTTAACATGAATTATTATTGTGCAACTTTAAACAATTAAAGGCAAAGTGCCAATTTTTTTGAATAAAATTTCCCTATAATTAGTAATTCGTGTTTATTTTTTTAAATAGAACGTTTTCGTAAAACGCATTATTGAATGATTTATGTCGTTGGTTTAAATTTTATTGTCGTTGGTTTAATTTATTTTTTTTAACAATACCTTAAGAATAATTTTACTTCATAACTAACAAAATAAAATAAACATGAAAAAAATTTTCTTAATCTTTATGATTGTTTTTACGGCGCAGGTTTCGCTTGCACAAGTAAAAAGTGTCAAAGGTGTGATTACAGATTCTGACGGTATGCCATTACCAGGTGCATCTGTTGCTGTACAAGGAGGTCAAAAAGGTACAACTACCGATTTTGACGGATTGTATACAATTGAGGCTCAAAAAGGTCAGACTTTAGTTTTTACTTATGTAGGGCTAGAAACTCAGACAATTGTTGTTGGAGATGCGGCTACAATTAATGTGAAGTTGGTTCAAGGATCTTCCAATGCTTTAAATGAAGTTGTAGTTACTTCTCTAGGTATTAAAAAGACAAGAAAATCTTTAACTTATGCTGCTCAAGAGCTTAAAGGAGAGGAGCTGACTCGTGTTAAAGATCCAAACCTTATTAATACTGTTGCTGGTAAAATTGCCGGTGTTGCAGTAACAAAAAGTTCATCTGGAACTGGTGGTTCTACAAAAGTTGTAATACGTGGTAATTCATCTTTCGTAAATAACCAGCCTTTATACGTAATTGATGGTATTCCTTTGTATAATCAAGGTACTGGACAGCCAAATGGTACTTTTGGTGATTTAGCGGGGGGTAACCGTGACGGTGGTGATGTTGTGTCATTAATAAATCCAGATGACTATGATGGAATGACGGTACTTAAAGGTGCTGCAGCTTCTGTATTATACGGTAGCCAAGGTGCTAATGGTGTAATTTTGCTTACTTCTAAAAAAGGAAAAGCTGGAGTTGAGTCATTTAATGTAAATTCTGTTACAACATTTGATAGTGCTGCTTACTTGCCAAAATTCCAATCAGATTATACTTCAAATGATGGAGATCCAAGAAGTTGGGGAGATAAGAAAAAAGTAGAGGGAGATGTAAAAGATTTCTTTGAAACGGGAGTTACACAAATAACTTCTATGGCTTTCTCTAAAGCAACTGATGGAAATTCAACTAGTTTAACGTATGCTAATACAGATGCTTCTGGAATTATGCCAGGAAATCATTTGAAGAAAAATAACTTTGGTATTCGTCAGACAAGTAAATTTTTCAACGACAGATTAAGTGTTGCAGTAACAGGGAATTATGTAGCGCAAACAATTAACAATAGACCAACAAATGGTTTATATTTCAACCCAATTAGTGGTGTTTATTCTCATCCTAGAGCTTTTACTTTAAATGATTTAAAGACATATGAAGTTTTTGATCCAGTAAGAAATATGATGGTTCAAAACTATCCTGGTTTTGCAGCTGTAAACGAAAGTAATGAGAACCCATACTGGCAGATTAACAGACAAAAATCTCTTGATACTAATAATTTCTTTAATGGAGCAATTGCTTTAGATTATAAAGTTGCCGAATGGTTTCACTTACAATCAAGATATAGCTATAATAGAAGCGAAAGCAATTTCCAAAAAGAAATGTATGCTACTTCTGCAACTTCATTAGTTCATTCTACAGGAAGATATCTTAATGCAAATTTAATTGGAACTCAAAATTATGCTGATATCTTAGGTTTATTTAATACAAAAATTAGCGAAGACTTTTCATTCAACGGTACAGTTGGAGCAAGTATAAATAATTCTAAAACCACAGGTTTGACTGTAGATTCAGGAATTGGAGGAGGTTTAAACTATGCTAATATTTTTACTCTAGGAAACTTTGTAAACAATAATGGTAACGTTCAAACTGGTGCAGAAAGAGAAGTTCAATCTGTATTTGCCGCTACAACTTTCGGATACAAAGATTATTTATTCTTAGATCTTGCCGCTAGAAATGACTGGTCATCTACATTAGTAAATACTAACGATCCAAGTTTCTTTTATCCATCTGTAGGTCTTACAGGTATTCTTAGTGATATGTTTGCAATGCCAGAAGTTATTAACTTTGGTAAAGTTCGTGCTACTTACGCACAAGTTGGTAATGATATTGCGGGCAGCATTACTAGTCCTACTTCAACAATTGTTGCAGGAAGTATTGTAAATCCGCCAGTGGGTCCAATGCCAGGTACAACATTAAAACCTGAATTGAAATCTGAGGTTGAGTTAGGTACAGAATGGAGAATGTTTAACAATAGATTAGGTTTTGAACTTTCTTACTACGATTCTAAAACTAAAAATCAATTTATTCAAGTTGCTGCTCCAGCTACAAATCCTGATGGTTACACTAATTATGCAATCAACGCTGGTAGTATTACTAATAAAGGTTTTGAGGTTGTTTTATACGGCGACATCATTAGAGGGGAAAAATTCAATTGGGATACTAGAGTTAACTATTCACAAAATAAGAGTAGAGTAAATGATATTCCTGCAGCAGACGGTGCAAATGGAAGAATTCTTATTACAGACCCAGGATCTAACAGCTACAGATACTCATTAATCGAAGGAAGACCATTTGGTGTAATTGAAGGTAAAAACCTTAAAAGAGATGCTCAAGGTAGAATCTTAATTAATGACGATAATACAATTCAAAGAACAGATTGGGAAGAAGTTGGTAATGCAAATCCTGATTTTATGTTAGGCTGGTCTAATACTTTCAAAATTGGAGCATTTACCGCAAATATTTTAATTGACGGACGTTTTGGAGGTGAAGTTTTAAGTTTAACTCAAGCAATCAATGATTACAATGGAGTTTCTCAAGCTACAGGTGATGCAAGAAATGCTGGCGGAGTTAAAATTAATGGTGTAAGAGCGAGCGACGGAACTCCTGTAACAACAATGGATGCATTTGATTATTACAACGGTACTGCAGGTAGAAACGGAGCTTCTGGAGAATATGTTTACGATGCTACAAACGTAAGTGTAAGAGAGATTTCTGTTGGATATACTTTCAAAAAAGACAAGTTACCATTTGTACAATCTGCAAGTATCTCTTTAATTGCTAGAAACTTATTCTTTATTTACAAAGATGCACCATTTGACCCAAACATTGCTTTAAGTACAGGCGAAGGTTTACAAGGTGTTGATGTGTTTGGTTTGCCTTCAACAAGAAGTATTGGTCTTAATTTAAACTTAACATTCTAATCTAACAATCATGACACTAAATAAATTAAAAAGAACGGCGATATGCTTCTCATTACTTGCAGCTTTTAGTTGTACAGATAATTTTGAAGAAATCAATACAAATCCTGAAGGTGCAACCACAGGACAATTAGAACAGGATTATAACAATATTAAAAGTTTGTTTAAGCCAGCTTTTAGCAGAATATATATTTCTGATATTACTTGGCAATATCAGATTCAGCAAAGTTTGCAAGCAGATGGATGGTCTGGATATATGATTACGCCAGTTCCTTTTGGAGATACTAATAATTACGACTATGCATTAAATCCTGGTTGGAATGGTTATGCTTGGGAAAGAGCTTATGTTGATATTATTGCAAATCTTTATAAAGTTGAACAAAGAGCTAAAGGTAAATACGATCAATTTTATGCTTGGTCATTAATAATAAAAGCGGTGCAAATGCAGCGTATTACTGATATGTACGGTCCAGCTGTATATTCTAAATACGGTGCTGACGGTGCAGTTCTTTATGATTCTCAAAAGGACATTTACACTCAAATGTTCAAAGATTTAGATTTTGCAGTTGCTGAGTTAACGAAAAGAATTGCGGCTAACGAATCTTCTACTTTTAAAGGAACAGATTTATCTGCTTATGATGGAGATTATACACAATGGGTTAAATATGCAAACTCACTTCGTTTGAGAATGGCTATGCGTATTGTTAAAGTAGATCCAGCTTTGGCAAAAACAGAAGCTGAAAAAGCAGTTAATAATTCAATCGGTGTTCTTAAACTGAACGCTGACGTAATGAAAATTAAATCTCCTGTAGATCTTAATGTAATTGATGTAATGAGCCACTCTTGGGTTGGTTTATTTATGGGAGCTGATATGCAATCTATCTTAGGAGGTTATCAAGATCCGCGTATTGCTAAATACTGGAATACCTCTGACATTCTTCCTGGTCAATATGCTTCGGTAAGAAATGGAGTTACTTATCCTTCAGGAACTACTTATGCTAAATTTTCACAAACTGGACCAAGAACAAAAACTGGTGAAGTTACTTGGATGTCTACGGCTGAAGTATATTTCCTTAGAGCAGAGGGGGCTTTACGAGGATGGAACATGGGAGGAACTGGTAAAGAATTATACGAAGCTGGTATTAAGGCATCTTTTGAGCAAAATGGTGTAGAAGGTGCAGCGGCTTATGCGGCAGACAATACAAAGTTGCCTCTTAATTATGTAGATCCATTATTCCCAGCAAATAATACTCCGGCAGTTTCTAAAGTTACCGTAGCTTGGGGAGTAACTAATGAAGAAAACCTAGAAAAAATCATCACTCAAAAATGGATAGCTACTTATCCTGATGGACAAGAAGCATGGTCTGAGTATAGAAGAACAGGTTATCCAAAATTATTTAGAATTGCAAATAATAAAAGTGGTGGTGTAATTAGCACAGAATTTGGTGTTAGAAGACTTCCTTTTGCTCAGTCTGAGACAGCAAGTAATCCAGAAGGTGTGGCTTCAGGAGTAACTGCACTTGGTGGAGCAGATAATGGAGCTACTAGACTTTGGTGGGATGTTAATAAAGCAAACTTCTAAGAAAACAATAGTATTGAGTTTGGTTAGTAGTAATGGTATAGACTGCGAAAGCGGTCTATACCATTCTTAAAGCCGAAAATGGTAATTACTACAAAAAAAGAAAAGAAATGAAAAGTGCTTTAGAAATAAAACCTGATATCAGTTACAAAAGCGCGGGAAAATTTGAAGAAACTCGATTTGAGAAAATCCATAACGAAATCTTCAAAAGTTCTATAGAAGCTTCTGTGATTGTAGCTCAGGAAATTGCGCAGCTAATCAGATCAAAACAAGAGAAGAATAAATCTTGCGTTCTAGGTTTAGCAACAGGTTCTTCTCCGATAAAAGTGTATGAGGAATTGGTGAGAATGCACAAAGAAGAAGGACTGAGTTTTAGCAATGTAATCACTTTTAATTTGGATGAATATTATCCGATGACGAAAGAGAACAATCAGAGCTATCATTATTTCATGCATCAGCATCTTTTTAATCATATTGATATCAAACCTGAAAATATTAATATTCCAGATGGTACTGTAGCGATTGATGAAATCAATCAATATTGTATTGATTACGAAATGAATATTAAAAACGCTGGAGGTCTAGATTTTCAGCTTCTTGGAATTGGTCGTACGGGACACGTTGGTTTTAACGAACCTGGCTCACACATTAATTCCGGTACAAGAATTATTACATTAGATCATATCACTAGAGTTGATGCTTCATCTGCTTTTAATGGAATTGATAATGTCCCGAAACGCGCTATTACTATGGGAGTTTCGACCATTATGAGATCTAAACGTATTGTTTTAATGGCGTGGGGGCAAAACAAGGCAGATATTATCAAAAGGACTATTCAAGGTGACATAAGTTCTGAAATTCCAGCTACTTTTTTGCAGAACCATCCCAACGCTACTTTTGTTTTAGATCAATCAGCGGCTACTGAATTAACTCGTTTTAAAACGCCTTGGTTGGTTGGAGAATGTCTTTGGACGCATGAGCTGAAAAGTAAAGCGATTGTTTGGCTATGTCAAAAAACAAAACAATCCATTTTAAAATTAACAGATCGAGATTACAACAATAACGGAATGTCTGATCTTTTGGCACAAGAAGGTTCTGCTTACGATATGAACATTAATATGTTTAATATCTTGCAACATACTATTACCGGATGGCCTGGAGGAAAACCAAATACAGATGATTCTCATCGTCCAGAAAGAGCAAATCCGGCAAAAAAAAGAGTGATTCTTTTTAGCCCGCATCCAGATGATGATGTGATTTCTATGGGAGGAACTTTCTCTAAATTAATTAAACAAGGTCACGATGTACATGTCGTTTATCAAACCTCTGGAAATATTGCCGTTACTGATGATGAAGCCTTAAAATTTGCTGAAGTTGCAAGTGATTTTATTGGTAAAAACGATTCTGGCATCAATTTTAAAGAAGTAATAGAATTTTTAAACAAAAAATCTGAAAATCAAATTGATTCTTTAGAAGTTCGAAAATTAAAAGGACTTATTAGAAGAAGAGAATCTTATGCTGCAACCAGGTATATTGGTTTGAAAGATGCTAATACGCACTTTTTAGATCTTCCTTTTTATGAAACGGGGCAAGTTAAAAAGAATCCGTTAGGGACAGAAGATATTGCTATTGTAAAAGATATTATTGCTCAAATAAAACCACATCAAGTTTTTGCAGCTGGAGATCTCGCAGATCCGCATGGAACGCATGAAGTTTGTCTCAATGCCATATTTGCAGCTTTAAAAGAACTTAAACCAGAACCTTATATGAAAGATTGCTGGTTATGGCTTTACAGAGGTGCTTGGCACGAATGGGATATTCATGAAATCGATATGGCAGTTCCCCTAAGTCCGTCTGAAGTTTTATTAAAACGCCATGCCATTTTGTATCATCAATCTCAAAAAGATCGAGTAATGTTTCAAGGAAATGATTCTCGAGAATTTTGGGTTCGAGCAGAAGATCGAAATAAAAATACTGCGATTTTATATGATGAATTAGGTTTAGCTGAATATGAAGCAATTGAAGCTTTTAAACGTTTTGATTATTAAAGTTTTAAGATTCGATTTTGAACGAATCAATTGACAAAATTCAGAGGATTACTTGTAAAAGTGAGGTAATGCAGAAGTCATTCTGAGTTTTGTCTTTTTTTTATATAAATTTAGGATGCTTATTAAAACTATCCAACCAAAAAAAAGAAAAATGAAATATTTATTTGTACTATTATTTGCAGGTATAACTGCGGGTGCTCAAGTCCAGAAAGAGCAACTAAATCTTATGCCTTGGCCTCAGAGTGTGGTTGTTAATGAAGGTAATTTTGCTTTAACTAAAAATTTTAAAGTCAATATTACAGGAAATCCGAATCCAAGAATTTTTGGAGGAGTAACTCGCTTTTTGCGCCGTTTAGATGGTAGGGCAGGTATATTTTTTGAGCAAGGTTTTGTTACCAAATTAAACGAAGTTCCAAACGCAGAATTGCAAATCAATTGTACTAAAAGCGGTAAAATTGGTATATACGAAGACGAAAGTTATCATTTAGATATCACTTCAAACAAAATTACTTTAAATGCATCAAGCGATTTAGGTGCTTTGCATGGCTTAGAGACTTTATTGCAGTTGCTTCAAAACAATTCACATTCTTTTTATTTTCCAACGTCAAAAATCTCAGATTTTCCAAGATTTACTTGGAGAGGTTTAATGATTGATGTTTCAAGACATTTTCAACCAATTGATGTAATCAAAAGAAATATTGATGCATTGGCAGCTATGAAAATGAATGTTTTTCACTGGCACTTAGTTGATGACCAAGGTTGGAGAATTGAAATGAAAAAACATCCAAAGTTTATAGAATTAGCTTCGGATGGAATGTATTATACACAAGAGGAAATTAAAAATATCGTAAAATATGCTGATGAACGCGGTATTTTAATTGTTCCAGAAATAGATGTTCCAGGTCACGGATCAGCCATTTTAACGGCTTACCCAGAAATTGGCAGTAAAGCTATCACGCTGACAGGAGGAACGTCCGAAAAAAATATTCAAGGTACAGCAATCGCTACCTATGGAGTTGAGAGAAATGCTGGTATTTTTTCGCCAACATTAGATCCTTCAAACCCTAAAACATATCAGATTTTAAGTGAAGTTTTTGATGAGGTTTGTCCGCTGTTTCCGGGAGCTTATTTCCACATTGGAGGAGATGAAAATGAAGGAAAAGACTGGGATGCAAACCCTAAAATTCAAGAATTTAAAAAGAAACATAACTTAAAAACAAATCACGAATTACAAACCTATTTTACGATGCAATTGGCCCCAATGTTAAAGAAACATGGAAAACAATTGATGGGTTGGGAGGAGATTCTGACGAAAAATCTTTCGAAAGAAGCGATTGTACATTCCTGGAGAGGTCCAAATGAGGGAATGGCTGCTGGCCAGTCTTTAGTAGATGCTGTTAAAAAAGGATATAAAACCGTTTTATCAAATGGCTATTATATCGATTTAATGTACCCGATTGCAAGCCATTATTTGAATGATCCAATGCCAAAAGGAGCAAATTTAACTGCAGAAGAAAAAGCAAGAATTTTAGGTGGAGAAGCTACAATGTGGACAGAATTAGTGTCCCCACTTACAATAGATTCAAGACTTTGGCCAAGAACAGCTGCAATAGCAGAAAGACTTTGGTCTGCAGAAGATGTGGTAGATGTTGAAAATATGCGCAAGCGATTGGAAACAGTTTCTTTTAGATTAGAAGAATTAGGAATTACGCATCTTCGTAATAAAGACGTGATTTTAAGAAATATTGCAAACAATCAGGATATCAAGCCATTGGAAGAATTGCTAAAAGTAAGCGAACCATTAAAAGGCTATACCCGTAATAAAGGTGGAACAGAATATCAAATGTATTCTCCGTTGACACTTTTTGCAGACGCATGTGGTCCAGATGCAAAAGACGCTTTGGCATTTGATGCTGCAGTTGCTCAATATTTAGCGAATAAATCAGCAGATAATAAAGCAAAAGTGGCAGGTTTTTTAAACAAATGGATTGTTGTACACAAAGATCTGACGTCGCTAAGTGCAAATGCTCCTTTGGTGCAGCCACTATTGCCTTTGTCTAAAAAATTAAATGATGCATCGCAGGAATTATTATTGGTTTTGGATAATAAGTCAACTTTAAAATCTGATAATTTGAAAAAATTAATAGAAGATTGTAATACAAAAGACCACGCAGATGTAGAATTAGCTGTTTATACAAGCTTGAAAAAATTATTGTAATATAATTTGAATTAGTGTTTAGTAAAATGTTGCCTTTATTAATTTGAATTCTATATCTCTGCTAGAACGTTTTTGGCAGAGATATTTACAAAAGTGATTTTTCTGCTCTTCTATAGAAAGAGCAAAAAATATATTTTCAAGAGTTAATAACAAAAATCCTGAAAATTATGTGAAATAAAATGTTTGGTGGGTTAAAATTGAGTTTGGTTATTTATTTTTTAATCTAATTTTATTTCAAAAGAATGTGTCGAGTTTAGATAATTTGTTATTTGGTTTTTATCTAAGCAAGAACATTTATAGAGCCTGGCAATTCGTTGTCAGGCTTTTTTTATTTAAAAAAAAATCTATTTAGTAGGAAATATCGGTTTTAGAATTATTTTTACAGCAACTAATCAAACCCAAAATAATGAAAGCATTCTCAATTTTTAATTATGTATTCTCCATTATCGGAGCAGGTCTATTAGCAGGAGCTATTTATCTTTATGTAGACAAACAGGCATTTCTCGAAAAAGCAGAAACGACACAAGGAACAGTTATCGAAATGGTTTCTAAAAGATCGAAAGACTCTACTACTTATAGCCCTGTTGTTTCATTTACAACAAAAGCGGGTCAGGAAATTACCTACACATCATCTACTAGCAGTAATCCGCCAAGTTATGACGTAGGAGAAAATGTCGAAATTTTTTATGATCCCGCAAACCCGCATGATGCTGAGATTAATGGTTTTTTCTCGTTATGGTTAGGCGTTATAATTTTAGGTTTTATCGGAATCGTTTTCTTTTTAATTGGTTCTTTGGGCGTTTTATTTCGTTATCTTAAAAAGAAAAAAGTGCAAAATTTACTTGAAACAGGTAAGCCAATTGCTGCAAAATTTACACAAGTTCAGTTAAACACCAATCAGACATTAAACGGAAGAAATCCTTTTCAGATTTTGAGTCAATGGCAGGATCCGAAAACCGATGAACTATATGTTTTTAAAAGCGAAAGCATCTGGTTTGATCCTACAGAATTTGTAAAAACAGATACCGTAAGAGTTTTTATTGACCCTGAAAATCCTGCGAAATATACTATGGATACTTCTTTTTTACCCAAACTTAAAAACTAGAAATGCAGCTAATTTATTTAAGGAATGTTTTGCACTAAAATTTAAATAGAGAAAAATGAAAAATAGTATTTCTATCGTGAAATATATTTTCTGCATAATTGGATTATGGATTCTAATACAAGCCTTTTTTATTTATCAAGAAAAAAAGCCTTTTATAGATAAGGCAGATCTTGTAAAGGGTCTGGTGCTATCTAGCTCGAATTATAGCACTAAAGTGTCTTTTGTAACAAAAGAGGGGAAAACATACAAGCTTTTTTTAAATACCAGCAATAATCTAATAGAATATAACGAGGGAGAAAATGTAGAAGTTTTGTATGATCCTAAAAATCCATACAAGGCCAAGATAAATAGTTTTAGTACTTTATATCTCGGAGTCTCGATCTTAGGGATTGCAGGAAGTGTTTTCTTTCTGACAGGTTTTTCATTTTTTAGAGCTGATTATTTGAAACAAAAAGAGATACGATTTTTGAAGGAAAAAGGCAGACGTATTACAACTAGGTTTAGTCAAATAATGCTTAATGTAAATGTTACAGTAAACGGTAGTCATCCCTATCTTATATGCAGTAAATGGTCAGATTCAGAAACGAACAAAACTTATTTATTTGAAAGCGAAAATATTTGGCTAGATCCTAGAGAGTTTGAAATAATAGATGAAATTATGGTTTTGATTGATCCAAAAGATCCGAATAGATATTATATGGATATTTCATTCATAAAGGAATAAAAACTTTTAAGTACTTTTGAAATCAAATACAATGTTTCAGAATCCATGCATAAATTATTTATTTTAATTTTTTCTCTTTTTATCTTCTCAGTAAGCTCAGCCCAAAATAAATTTGGAAATCCCGAAGTTGATCCAATTCAAATTCAGAAAACGTACGAATCTTGGTCGCTTTATAATAAAAAAATCATGCTTTCAAGAGATTTTACGGCGTTGGATTCTTCTTCGAAAGAAATTACTAAAGAATCATTTCTAGATCAATTGGCAAACGGAAATTTTATTCCAATCCGATTAAAATCAGAAGGCTCGATTTATTATTATAAATTATTTAAAATTCAGCCCAAAACAGATAGCAGTATTAAAGCGACAATCAATCAAATAGGTTTTGACGCTTATAAAAACTACAAAATGGAAGGAACGGCTTTTCCTCTGTTTTCATTTAAAGATTTAAACGGAAATTTGGTTACAAATGAATCTATGAAAGGAAAAATCATAGTTATAAAATGCTGGTACATTCACTGCGCACCTTGCATTAGAGAATTTCCGCAAGTAAATAAATTGGTTGAAGAATATAAAGACCGAAAAGATATTATGTTTTTAAGTTTAGCAGAAGATTCAACCGAACAGTTAAACGCATTTTTAGCAAGAAAACCACTTTCGTATGCTGTAATTCCAGATATGAAAGATTATATGAATGAAGCTTTACAGTTAAATTCATTCCCAACTCATTTTATTTTAAATAAAGTAGGAATAATTGCTAAAGTCTTGCCTAATTTTGAAAGTTTAGAAGGGGCGCTGGCTAAGGAAAGTCAGTTGTAGTTTTTTAACCATATAAGTTCATGTAAGAGATTATAAGTGTTATTGCTAATTGTAGGAAATTATAAGTTTAGTTTAAATGAACTTATATCACTTATATGGTTTTATCACCTGTGCAAAGTTCTTTCTCTGCGCTTCTCTGAGAAATGCTTGTTCATATAAAACCTTAGCACCTTAGTATCTTTGCAACTTAGAACCTTTTTCACTACTTTTGCACCAAATTAATTAAAAAGACATTCATGTTAACAGTCAATAATTTATCAGTTCAGTTTGGTAAAAGAATTTTATTTGACGAAGTAAATACTACGTTTACTCACGGAAATATTTACGGCGTTATTGGAGCCAATGGTGCTGGAAAATCTACATTCCTAAAAATCATTTCAGGCGATATGGACCCAACTTCTGGGCACATTCATTTAGAGCCAGGAAAACGTATGTCGGTTTTAAACCAGAACCACAACATGTTCGACGAGCATACTGTTTTAGAAACCGTTTTAATGGGAAATAAAGTTCTGTACGCTGTTAAAAAAGAAATGGATGAACTTTATTTAGATTATAACGATGCAAATGCGGATAGAATAGGGGAGCTTCAAGTTCAGTTTGAAGAAATGAACGGATGGAATGCTGATTCTGATGCTGCATCAATGTTATCTAACTTAGGAATTTCAGAAGCAGACCATTATACTTTAATGGCAGATATGGAAGGAAAGATGAAAGTACGTGTGCTTTTGGCGCAAGCACTTTTCGGAAATCCTGATGTATTGATTATGGATGAGCCTACCAACGACTTGGATTTCGAGACAATCGCTTGGTTAGAAAACTTCTTGGCAAACTACGAAAATACTGTAATTGTGGTATCTCACGACCGTCACTTTTTAGATGCGGTTTGTACACATATTTCTGATATTGATTTCGGAAAAATCAATCACTATTCAGGAAACTATACGTTCTGGTACGAGTCTAGCCAATTAGCAGCAAAACAACGTGCACAACAAAACAAAAAAGCAGAAGAGAAGAAACAAGAATTGGAAGAGTTTATTCGTCGTTTTAGTGCAAACGTTGCGAAATCGAAACAAGCTACTTCTCGTAAAAAAATGATTTCGAAATTGAATATTTCTGAAATCAAACCTTCAAGCCGTCGTTATCCTGCGATTATTTTCGATCAGGATCGTGAAGCTGGAGATCAAATTTTGAATGTAGAAAACTTATCCGCTTCTGTAGATGGAGAAGTTTTGTTTAAAGATATTAACCTGAATATGGCAAAAGGCGATAAAATCGTTCTTTTCTCTAAAGATTCACGTGCAACAACTGCTTTCTACGAAATCTTAAACAACGAACAAAAAGCAGATTCTGGAAACTTCGATTGGGGAATTACAACAAACCAAGCGTATTTACCAGCTGAAAACCACGATTACTTTGAAAACGATTTGAGTTTAGTTGACTGGTTACGTCAGTACGCTAAAACAGAAGAAGAGCGTGATGAGGTATTCATTAGAGGTTTCTTAGGGAAAATGATTTTCTCTGGAGAAGAAGCTCTTAAAACGTCTAGAGTTTTATCAGGAGGAGAAAAAGTACGTTGTATGCTTTCTAGAATGATGATGGAGCGTGCCAACGTTTTAATGTTAGACGAACCAACAAATCACTTAGATTTGGAGTCTATTACAGCTTTCAACAACTCTTTGAAAAACTTTAAAGGTTCTGTGATCTTCACAACGCATGACCACGAGTTTGCACAAACTGTTGGTAACAGAATCGTAGAATTGACACCAAACGGAGTTATCGACCGTTACATGACATTTGACGAATATCTTGATGATGAAAAAATTCAAGAACAAAGAAAGAAGATGTACAATCTTTAATCTCAAAATAAATTACAATATGAAAATCCCAAATTCCAAATTAAACTTGGAGTTTGGGATTTTTTAATTTAAAAAATATAGCCACTACCCGAGCGATAGCGAATAGGCGAAGCAATTGCACCAATTTCCACGAATTAAATTTGTGCTAATTTGTGTAATTAGTGGCAATAAAAAAAATTCCCGTTATTCTCATAACGGGGATTTTTTATGTCTTATTTCCTGCCGAACATTTTGGCGAAAATCCAAATAATAATCGCAACAATAAAGATTACGATAAAAATTCCGAATCCCATTCCGGCTTTAAAAATGTCTCCTACTAGTTCACAGCTTGTAAATGAAAATAGTATTACGAATACCATTAACAATCTTAATATTTTATTTTGCATGATGTTGAGTTTTTAAATTCAATATTAAAATTACTTCAACAATCGTGGAAATGTGTTATAGAATTTTTTGGAAATGTTTTAGGATTTTGATTTGATGATTTTAAAGTAGTTATAAATTCTCCATATTTATTCAACTTTTCTGAGACTAGCTAACTCTAATGCAAGTCTTTTTATTCCTACGTCAAACTTTACATCGGCTTTCCGTCTTAAGATAGCCGTACCTGATTCTTCAATATTTAATATTTCACCAATTCCAAATCTAGGTTGGTATATCTTATCACCTATTTTGAGACGATTAATATCTGTTCTAGTTAATCGATCTCCTACACCATCTGGAAGTTTTTCAATTTCCTTTATTTCTCCTCCTCCATAATAATGTTGTGGACTAGCTACTAATTCACCGCTTTTGATATTGCCATTTCTATTTTCTAAATTTGAGATTTTCTTTTCTAAAACTAAAAGTGTATTTAATATCAATTCAGTATCTATTGATAAAGATTTATTATTTTCTTTAAGTTTTGCCGGGCTCAAACTTAATAATGAAACTAATGAATTTATTTCATTACCTTGGCTTTTATATGTATTTTGAATTAATTCAGCCAAATTTTCAACTTCACTTTCTACATTGTCAATTCTTAGATTTTCATCATATTCAAAATCCCTGAATCCTTGAATATCAAAAATTCGTTTAGTGGACTTGTCTTTGATCAACGTAACGGGTTTATTAAAAGCTTGACGAATACCTAGCTCATATAGAACATTAGGATTTTGTGAGCTCAAATCGCAAATTGCCATATCAGATTCGATTATTCTTTTGATTATGTCAATTGCAATGTAGTTTGTATTAATTATGTCATCAGCTCTCACAGGCTTAAAGCCTGCAATTTCACATGCTGGAACTATTAAGTGTTGATAAACTCTTTTGAAGTGTCCATCAGAATATTTATCATTATTACTTATTGGCATTATTATGAAACATTCCTTAATTTTTTCTGTCATCTTTTTAAAAATAATGTTAAATACTATTTACGATAAAATGTTTATTCTTTTAGTCTTTGATTAAATCTATATTCTAAAATTTTAGTTATAAATCAACAATAATTTTTTTGATAGTTTTTAGGGAAATTGTTTCTATTTTTTTTCTTAGCTTAATTGCTTGCTTAATTTCTAATTCTACCCATTTAGAATTGTATACGTTTTTACTTTCAATAATAATTAAGGTATCACATTTATTCAATTCTTCAAATACTCGTCTTTGTTTATCTAATGAATCATTATCTAACAAGTCTATATATACATCACCTTTAGATTTTAGGAAATTTGAATAATTAGCAAGAAGAGATGCTGTTATCTCTTTGTCAATTGTTGTATAACTTACAAAATATTTCATTACTCTATTATATAAAATCTTTCCAAAACAGTATCGATCCAATTATTGTAATAGTAAACATAAATAAATATAGAAGCATGGAATTATTAAATAAAGATCTCCAAATTCTACCTTTACTTGTTCTATTAGTTTCAATTATAATTTCTTTATTGTTACTTTCGTCTTTCTCGTTAATAACGGTATTTCTTTTTTTTATTTGATTAAAAAGAATATTCATTTTTTCGCGTAATTTATCTTGATAAAAATAGGTATAACTGTCTAAAAGCCAAAACAAAATAGTTAGTGTGAAAATGCTGATAAATAATGATTTATCAAGACTGTCTTGAGATAATTTAATAAGTGTTGGAATTGCGATTGCTATCAATGTGAAATACAATTTTTTTAATTCTGTACTAGTAGAAGCAAAGAAATTTGTTGCAGTATGAAGCTGATCGATTACTTTCCAATCAATTTCATCTTCGAGACTTTTTTCGTATATCATAATTTTTCTTATAAATTTGTTTTTGCACGCTAAAATATAGTTTTAATATTATTTAAATAGAAAAAGTAGGATTTTATTTTGTAAAATTCTTGATAAAAAAATGATTAGTTTAAACTCAAATGTGAATGAAATAATTCCGCTTTCAACACCCCAACAAATAAAATCAGATTCCGTATATTTGCGCAACCAAACATTACAATCACTTATGAGTCAAAAAGTATTACTTAATTCTAAAGAAGTTACTATCATACTCCATCGTTTGGCTTGTCAGTTAATCGAAAAACATCTTGATTTCTCTAATACTATTTTAGTCGGAATTCAGCCAAGAGGTGTTTATTTAGCGGAACGTTTAAAACAATTATTAGAAAGCGAATACAAAGTTCCTGAAATTTCTTTAGGATATCTGGATATCACTTTTTTTAGAGATGATTTCCGTCGTACTGATAAACCGCTTGAAGCCAATAAAACTCAAATCAATTTTATAGTCGAAGACAAAAAAGTCATTTTTATCGATGACGTTTTGTTTACAGGAAGAAGCATTCGTTCTGCCTTAACTGCCATTCAATCTTTTGGAAGACCTTCAGAAATTGAATTATTGGTTTTGATTGACAGACGTTTCAGCCGTCATTTGCCAATTCAACCCGATTATAGAGGCCGTCAGGTAGATGCTATTAATGGCGAAAAAGTTATAGTGAGCTGGAAAGAAAATGATGGTGAAGATGTGGTTCACTTAGTGACAAATTAAATTTGGTTAATCGTTTAATCGGTTAATTGTTTAATCGATTCATTTCGATTACTCAATTAAAAAAGTTGGAGCGTGAAATTGTTTATAGATTTAAAGTCCAAAAGAGGACGATTAAACGATTAAACAAATAAACGATTAAACAACAAAAAGCGATTAAACAATAAAAAACAATTAAACAATAAAGATGAAAGAATTAAGCGTAAATCATTTGTTAGGAATAAAATATATCAACGAGAATGATATTAACCTGATTTTTGAAACGGCAGATCATTTTAAAGAAGTCATTAACCGACCGATTAAAAAAGTTCCTTCATTACGAGATATTACCATTGCCAATATTTTCTTTGAAAACAGTACCAGAACCAAACTCTCTTTCGAATTAGCGCAGAAACGTTTATCTGCAGATGTCATCAGTTTTTCTGCAGCTCAGTCTTCGGTTAAAAAAGGAGAAACTTTGATTGATACTGTAAACAATATCCTTTCGATGAAAGTAGATATGGTTGTAATGCGCCACTCCAATCCCGGAGCGGCTTATTTTTTATCTAAAAATGTCAAAGCCAGTATCGTAAACGCCGGAGACGGAGCACACGAACACCCAACTCAGGCTTTGTTAGACAGTTATTCTATAAGAGAAAAACTGGGAGATGTTGCCGGAAAAAAAGTAGTTATTGTAGGCGATATTCTGCATTCGCGTGTAGCGCTTTCAAACATATATGCTTTGCAGATGCAAGGCGCAGAAGTAAAAGTTTGCGGACCAAAAACATTGATTCCGAGATATATCGAATCGCTTGGTGTAACGGTTGAACCGAATTTGCGAAAAGCATTAGAATGGAGCGATGTTGCCAATATGCTTAGAGTTCAAAACGAGCGTATGGATGTGAATTTCTTTCCATCTACACGTGAGTATGCACAACAATACGGAGTAGACAAACCGCTTTTGGATTCACTTGGAAAAGAAATCGTAATCATGCACCCAGGACCAATTAATAGAGGAGTAGAGATTACTTCTGAAGTGGCAGATTCTGATCATTCTGTAATCTTAAATCAGGTGGAAAATGGTGTTGCAATTAGAATGGCGGTTATTTATTTGCTGGCTTCTAAAATACAGTAGATTTTAGTATTCAGTCGCAGTGACAGTTTTCAGTGCAAATAACTTTTACGTTTGTCAGGCTGAGCGAAGTCGAAGCCCACGCTTGCAAATTACATTTCGATTTTAAAAAGCACTTCGACTTCGCTCAGTGTGACACTCGTTAAAAAACTGAAAACTGAAAACAGAGACTGAAAACTCTAAAAAAAAACTTCGTACCTTAGCTCTTAGAAAATCAATTTTTATATAAGCCCCACCAATTAAAAAATGAAAGTAGATCAAAAAGGACATACCGTTACTATTAAAGATACACAAGGAGATGTAAATGCTTTCTTGGAAAAAGTAACGCAACAGTTTAAAACCTTTGAAAAACAAAATATTATCATCGATTTGTCAGCGGATAAAGCGATTACAGAAAAAGATTTGAAAGCTTTTTTACCGCTTTCTAAGCAGCATAAAAAAGCAAAAAAATCGTTTGTAATTGTCGCTACAGATCTTGATTTTAATGCCATTTCGGATAAATTGGCAGTTGTACCTTCTCTTTTAGAAGCGCACGATATTATCGAAATGGAAGAAATCGAAAGAGACTTAGGATTTTAGATTTCAGATTTTAGACTTTAGATTTTAGATTATACCTGAATCTAAAATGGTTTCTCAATTCTAAAATATTTTCCTCAATCTAAAATCTAAAATCAACAATCTAAAATGAAGCTTACTATACTTGGCTGTTATGCAGCAACTCCCAGAACACTTACTAATCCGACTTCGCAGGTTTTAGATATTAAAAACAGATTGTTTTTAATTGACTGTGGTGAAGGAACTCAGGTGCAGCTCCGAAAGAATAAAATTAAATTCTCAAAAATTAATCACATCTTTATTTCCCATCTTCATGGAGATCATTTGTTTGGGTTAATTGGGACTATCTCTACATTTTCTCTTTTAGGAAGAACAACCGATTTACATATTTATGGTCCAAAAGGAATTAAAGAATTAATTTTGCTTCAATTGAAATTGACGGAATCTTGGACGACTTATTCTTTATTTTTTCACGAATTAGAATCAAAAGAAAGTGAAGTTATTTTTGAAGATAAAAAAGTAATTGTAAAAACAATTCCATTAAAACATAGGGTTTATACCAATGGTTATCATTTTCAGGAAAAACCAGATGAAAGAAAGCTGAATGTAGAAGCAGTTCAGCAGTATGATGTTCATGTTGCTTATTATCAGAAAATAAAAAATGGAGGCGATATTACGTTGGATGATGGATCTGTAGTTGAAAACGAAAAATTGACTTTTGATCCGCCGCCCACAAAAAGTTATGCTTTTTGCTCGGATACCGTTTATAATGAAGAGATAATTCCAATCATTGAAAATACGGATATTTTATACCACGAATCTACCTTTTTAGAATCGGAAGCAAGATTAGCAGAAAAAACTTTGCATTCTACAGCAAAAGAAGCTGCCAGAATCGCTTTAAAGGCAAATGTAAAACAATTGATACTTGGGCATTACTCTACACGATATGATGGTTTAGAACGTTTTAAAGCAGAAGCAGAAGAGGTTTTTCCGAATGTTCTCTTGGGAGATGATGGAGTTTCTTTTGAATTTTAATCTAAGGTTCTGAAGTGCTAAGATTCTAAGTTTTGGAACTTTAATATACTGATGTCACCTTGAGCGAAGTCGAAGGGCTATTGTAGAGAGGCGTCTTGAATATAAGGGGCTTCTCCCGAAGTCTCGGAACGCTCAGCCTGACAAACTTGAAACTTGAAACAAAAAAATCTAAAATCAACAATCTAAAATAATAAGTCATGAGCGATTTAAGTAATTATAGAAAATCATACGAGAAGAGCGAATTATTAGAAACTAATATTCCAGAAGATCCTATTAATCTTTTTAATAAATGGTTTCACGAAGTAGAAGATTTCGGTGGAAGCGGTGAGGTAAATGCTATGACTGTTTCTACAATTGGTTTAGATGGTTTTCCGAAGTCTCGTGTGGTGTTACTAAAGAAATTTTCTGAAGAAGGATTTATATTTTACACTAATTATCATTCTGAAAAAGGAAAGGCAATTGAAAACAATCCAAATGTTTGTTTGTCTTTTTTCTGGCAGGAAATGGAACGTCAGGTAATTATTAAAGGAATCGCGCAAAAAACTTCCGAAATTATTTCAGACAATTATTTTGATTCACGTCCCGACGGAAGCAAGCTCGGCGCTATTGTTTCTAATCAAAGTGAAGTAATTCCGTCAAGGGATTTTTTAGAAGAAAATTTAAAGAAAATTGAAGCGGAGTTTGAAGGAAAACCAATCCCAAGACCTGAAAATTGGGGAGGATATATTGTCACACCGTTACAAGTAGAATTTTGGCAGGGAAGAGCTAACAGACTGCACGACAGGATTCGTTATACCAGCCAATCAGACTTTACATGGAAGATTGATAGGCTTTCTTCTTGATTTGTAGGAAAATTATATTTCATTAAAAAAAAGAGATGTATTTCATCGATTAATTTTGTAGTTTAGCGATAGATTGAATATGTTTGGTAAAGAAAAACAAAGGATATTTATTCAAACATAAATTTAAAGGATTTGCCCCACATTTACTTTAAACTGCTAAAATGCTGTTGATTATGAAAAAGATTAAGCGCATCATGTTGTTCATTGCGATTCTAATCGCAATGAACTCATGTTCTGCAGATACCGCCGAAGGAAGCGTGGATAATAATCCAATCGAAGCGCTCGTTACTAATTATTCTTACAACGACTCAGAACTTTCAATAATAAAGCTGATAAACGAATACCGTGTTAGTGTTGGTTTAAATACTTTAGAAAGAGTGAATCATATATCTTCTAAATGTGAAGAGCATAATGTTTATATGATTGAAAATAATGTTGTAGACCACAATGATTTTGTCAAAAGATCTGAAAATATTACTAGTGTTTTAGGAGCCAAAAAAGTTGGTGAAAACGTTGCCTACAACTATAAAACTCCCGAAGCGGCTTTGAGAGCTTGGTTGGAGAGTCCAGGCCACAAAGCAAATATCGAAGGTGATTATACACATTTCGGTATAGCTGTAACAACAGATGCAGCTACTGGTAAAAAATATTACACTAACATTTTTGCTAAGCTGTAACAAAAAATTGAACTGGTTGGTTTTTTAGAGATCGTTGTAATTTGTAGAGTTACAACGATTTTTTTGTATAAAAAAAGCTGTCTTTACGGACAGCTTTTTCAGATGGTTATGTTAGTAATTAAAAATTACAAAGCAGTTATAATAAACTCACTTCGTCTATTCGCTTGATGTTCTTCTTCGGTGCAATTAACGCCATCAGAACATTTATTTACCAGTTGTGTTTCGCCATAGCCTTTTCCGGTTAATCGATTTGGCGATATACCATTTTTAATAAGCCATTTGATGGTAGATTTTGCTCTTCTGTCAGACAAAGCGGCATTGTATTGATGTGTTGCTCTACTGTCTGTATGCGAACGAATATCTAATTTCATTGTTGGATTTTCATTTAAAACCACTAATATTTTTTCTAAATCTAAAGCAGCTTCTGTTCTAATATTCGATTTGTCTAAATCAAAATAGATCATTTTAATGCCAAAACATACTCCTAAATCATCACCAATAGTAACTTTACAGCTTGATTTTTCTAAAGCAATTGGAAGACTTGTTGTACCAGTTGTTTTTGAAATGGTTACAGTTACTTCTTTTGTCGTATATTCTGGTTTTTCAGCTCTAACAAAATAGATTTTTCCGCATTCTACAGGGAAAGTATATTTTCCTGATCCATCACTAAAAGTTTCATTTTTGATGTTCATTTGATCATCATATAAAGTCACTTTTGTGCCTAGCAAAATGGTTCCTGTTTGAGCATCTGTGATTACGCCTTCAAGCTTTTGCTCACATTTTAGTTTTCTTGTTTCTAAGAATTTGTAAATATCATCAGAACCTTGACCACCATCTTTATTTGAAGTAAAATAACCTCTTCTTGAAGTTGGATCAATAAGGTAGGCAAAATCATCTTTAGGAGAATTTACATCTGCTCCAACATTTTGAACATTACTGATTTTTCCGTCTTTATCAATATTAGCAACAAAAACATCTAAACCTCCAAGTCCAGGATATCCGTCTGATGAAAAATAGATTTCATTTTCTTTAGTCACAAAAGGAAAGGTTTCTTTTCCTTCGGTATTAATATCCTTTCCAAGATTTTCAGGAGTTCCAAATCCGTTATTCGGATTAATGCTAACTTTGTATAAATCAGACTGACCGATAGAACCTGGCATGTCTGAAGAAAAATACAATGTTTTTTCATCAGGACTTAATGCAGGATGCGCTGTACTGTAATTATCGCTATTAAAAGGCAGTTCAATTATATTACCCCATTTATTATCAGCACCTAAAGTTGCTTTATAAATCTTTATCAAAGTAATTCTATTGTCATCTTTTCCTTTTTTACCATTGATGTAATTGTTTCTAGTAAAATAAACGGTTTTACCATCTTGAGTAAAAACTGGAGAAGCTTCGTGAAATTTGGTGTTGATAGCCGATTTTAACTTTTTGACTTTGCCTGGATTTCCATTTTCAGGATTTACGTCAGCATTGTAGATATTAGTAAAATATTCGCCTGTCCATTGGTGTTTGCGTTTCGAAAAATTTCCAGTATCTCTTGCCGATGCAAAATATATTTTGTTGTTATAAACAAAAGATCCGTAATCTGAGTATTTACTATTTATACCAGCATCTTCAATTTTATATCTTCCTGAATTAGCTTTAATTTCATCCAGATAATTTACATTGTCTTTATAAAGTTTACCTCTAACATCATCTTTTGATTTCGTATAAAATTGATCTAAAAGCGAATTAGCTTTATTGTTTTCACCAATTGATTTTAGAGATTGAGCATATCTGTAATAATATTCAGGTTCTACAGAAGTATTCATACTAAACAATTCACCATACCATTTTGCGGCATTGGCAAAATCAGAATTAAAATAGTAAGAGTTTCCTAGCTTTTTAAACATATCCTCAGATTTGTATCCTTTATTGGCTACTTTTTCATATGTTTTAATAGCGTCTACATAAGCATAACTGTCATATTTCTTATCTCCAGAAGCTATTTTCGCTTTTTGCGCATAACTGCCAAATGAAAAAGCACTGATAATGGTTAAGAGAAGTAGTGTATAGTTTTTCATGATGCGATGTTTTTTAGAAGAAACGAGGAGTTGTCATTTTACTATTGTATTTGAAAAGTTCGAAACGAAGGAAGATTTCATGCGAACCAGAATTATACTTTCTCAGTCTGGTTGTTTCATTGTCATACCCGTATCCAAGATATAAGCCTTCAGTAAGTTGAAATCCAGCCATGGCACTTACTGCTGCATCCCATCTGTAGGCAACACCAAGAGTTAGTTTTTCGAAGAATAAAAAGTTTGCCGATGCATCAACCTGAAGAGGAGCTCCTTCAACCATTTTAGCTAAAACTGCTGGTTTGAATTTTATTTCCTGAGAAAGATCAAAAACATAACCTCCCATTAAATAATAATTGATTTGATCCTTATAAATTGCTACATCATTATCATCATAACGATTGGTCTGAATGAAATTTGGCACAGATAATCCGATGTATGCTTTACTAGAATGCCAGTAAATTCCAGCTCCTATATTTGGAGAAAAGTCGTTATTTAAGTTTTGAAATTGTTTATCTCCAGCTGTTTCAGGATCAAGTTTGTTGATGTCAAGATTGAAAATGTCTGCAGTACCTTTTACTCCAAACGAAAGTTTCCATGATTCTGATGTTGGAACAGTATAAGAAAGATCTACAGAAAATTGATTTTCGGTTGTAGGTCCAATTTTATCATTAACTAAAGATACACCAAGTCCAACATTACTATTATTAATTGGCGTATTAACAGATATTGCATTGGTTTTAGGTGCTCCATCTAATCCTACCCATTGATCACGGTGTAATGCAAAAACGCTTAATGCACCACGAGAACCAGCATAAGCAGGATTTATGTTAATTGTATTGTACATATATTGCGTAAACTGCGCATCTTGCTGTGCATAACCGCTATAGGTAACTAACAGAATGACGAAAAAAAATAATTTTGTTCTCATAGTAAATGGATTATTTTTATTATTACTATTGGCTTTTAAAGTGTTAAAAATCAATGTAGTATTTCATGTATGCTTGTTTTCTTTTTTTACATGAAATTTGATAATACACTGCAAAGTTTATTTGCAGTGTATTTTGGTTGGTTGTTATTTGGATAGATATAAATAACCGCTTAATTGGTTGTTTTGAAGGTTATTATTGCCGTCTAGAGACTTATAATGTATAATATAGAAATAAGTTCCAGTAGGTAATCCGTCAGCTTGTTGAACAGTTGTTCTTCCTCTTGAAATTCCATCAAAAGCATTTGTTGCATTGTTGTAATTTTTAGTTTCAAAAACTAAAATACCCCAGCGGTTATAGATTTCGACAGTGTTTTCAGGATAACAAGTTAAATTATCAATGTTATCAATTTTGAATGTGTCATTTACTGTGTCACCATTCGGAGAGAAAGCATTGTGAGGATATACATTTTCACAAGCCAAAACTTTGCAATCGTCATTTACTTCCATATTTAGAATGATGCTTCTAGGACATCTTTCGTCGGCAATTAGGTATTCTAAAGTATAATTTCCTAAAGCCAATCCAAATGGGTTAAATATATTTCCTTGAAGTGCATTTGAATTACTTCTGTCTACCCATGTTCCGGTTGTTGGACTTCCTTCTGGAAGCAAACTAGTCAAATTAAGAAGCGATGAATCGTCTGTACAAGCTGTACTGCTAAATTGAGTTGTACCATTAGGAACTACAACAATTGTAACGATAGCGCTGTCGCAGTTTTCAGAACTTAGTTTGTCGCAGATTCTATAGCTGTAAGTATAAGTTCCTGCTGGCGTTAAACTTGATACCGTAACATTTCCAGAATTGCTAATCGTAATATTTGGATCTGTTTTGCTATTGTTATCGCTAAGAAGTGTAAAGTTTACTATTTCTAAAGTAACAGGAGTTATGCCTTTTAAATCATTACTTAAAACATTCCCCACTATTCCAAAAGTGTTGCAACCAATATTGCTGTAAGTGTCGTCATTGGCAACAACAGGAGTTGGAGGTGCTGCTGGAGTAGTGACTGTTACTGTAACTACGGCAGTATCACAATTTCCAAAATCAGCTTTTTCGCAAATTTGGTAAGTCAATGTATAGGTTCCTGCAGGTGTATTTGGAGCAACATTAACTGAACCGTCAGGATTTAACGTTAATGCTCCTTTTGGATCAGGAATAGTTGTTGTTAATGTAACGTCGTTTATATTTACTACAGTGCCATTTAATGTATCGTTGGTTAAAACATTTACGATATTATTAGCTCCAGTTACTCCATTTATAGGACCGGCAGTATCATCATTAGCAATAATTGCAAATGTTGGGCGAGCTGTACAATAAGGATCAGAAGGAGGATAATTTACAGTAATGGTTTCACTTGGATTCAGAGAAAATGTCAAATTAGCCGTCGGACGCAATTTTTCAAAACCATCCGCACCTTGAACCCATTTATTATTTTCGTAAACCCATCCTGGCCAATCAATTCCTTTTCCATTACCATCTACAACAGCTCCAGGCCATAAAATACGTCCACTTAATGGTTGATTATTCATTGTTGTAATAGCATTATTGCTGCTATCAGACCATACAATGCTTACACCGTTTGTAGGAGTAAAGTTTAAAGCTGTTACCACATAATCAATATACGGAACATCGTTTACGCATATTGGAGTTGCAGAAACTGTAATTTTTGGAGCCACAATAGTAATAGTAACTGTTGCCGTATCGCAATTATTAGTTTGATTGGCTTCACAAATTTGATATACCAAAGTTAATGTTCCTTCTGGTGCATTTGGTAATACATCTACAGAACCATTTGGATTTAGTTGCAAAAATGGATTTGGTGTTACTGTTGTCAAAATAACATTTGATGGAGTGGCCGCTGCACCATCCAGAGTATCATTTGAAAATACATTCAAAACATTTGTTGTAGAATGATTAACACCAGTAATTGGTCCAGCAGTATCATCATTTGCTATAATAACTTTTTTGCAGTTTATGGTAAATGTCTGAACTAATTCAGTCTTGTTTCCAGCACAATCTGTTAATGTATATGTTCTCGTTACGATGTTTACGTTTCCATCACATCCGTTATTTGTATCTTTTACGGTGATGTTAACAGTCGAACTACAATTATCCGCCGCATCTTTAATATCCGTTGCACTTCCAGCAGGAATTAAATCAATGCTTGCTAAATTAGTTACATTCGAAGGAGCTGTCCCAGTTGGAGCAGTTGTGTCTCTCACTGTGATGATTTGTGTGTAAGAAACTGTATTTCCTCCGCAATCACTAGTTTTCCAAGTACGTGTTAAAGTATAATTAGAAGAACAGCCATTTTGGATATCCGATTTTATTTCAGAAAATACTATTGGTAAGTTTCCATTACAATTATCTGAAGCTATCATTTCTGCGGCTTCTGGAACAGCATCACATGAAACAGTAATATTCTTTGGAAGATTTCCTGTAAACGTTGGAGCTGTAGTATCTTGAATTGTAATTATTTGAGTGAAAGTGCTAGAAGTATTTCCGCAGTCATCTTTAACAGTCCAAGTGTTGGTGTAAGTTCCTGCATTCGCACATGTTGCCGAAGCCGTAAATGCACCACTTACTTTTACAATATTTGTTACGTCTGTATCGCAAGAATCTGTAGCAGTTGGAAATAATGTTTGAGCATTCGCTAAAGCATTGGCATCGCTACATTCTATAGTTTTGTCTAAAGATCCAGCTAAAGTTGTCCAAGTTGGAGCAGTAGTGTCTTGAATTGTAATTATCTGCGTGAAAGTGGCAGAAGTATTTCCGCAGTCGTCTTTAACAGTCCAAGTATTGGTATAAGTTCCTGCATTTCCGCATCCAGCAGAAGCTGTAAACTGACCGCTTACTTTTACAATATTCGTTACATCAGCATCGCAAGAATCTGTGGCAGTTGGAAATAATGTTTGAGCATTCGCTAAAGCATTGGCATCGCTGCATTCTATAGTTTTGTCTAAAGATTCAGCTAAAGTTGTCCAAGTTGGAGGAGTAGTGTCTTGAATTGTAATTATCTGCGTGAAAGTGCTAGAAGTATTTCCACAGTCGTCTTTAACAGTCCAAGTATTGGTGTAAGTTCCTGCATTTCCGCATCCAGCAGAAGCCGTAAATGCACCGCTTACTTTTACAATATTCGTTACATCAGCATCGCAAGAATCTGTGGCAGTTGGAAATAATGTTTGAGCATTCGCTAAAGCATTGGCATCGCTGCATTCTATAGTTTTGTCTAAAGATCCTGCTAAAGTCGTCCAAGTTGGAGCTGTATTGTCTTGTACAATAATGGTTTGTGAAACAGGAAGCGAAATGTTACCGCAAGCATCTTGTGCTGTCCAAGTTCTTGTTTTAGTATAAGAACCTGCGCAATTTCCAGCAACAATGTCATCTACATAAGTTAATGAAGAAACGGTTCCACTATTATCAGTTGCAGTTGCTTGAGCAAAAACTGGTTCTGCTGGACAATTAATTGTTGTTGTCTGCGGTAATTGATCGATGATTGGTTTGATAGAATCTCCATCTAAAATTGTAAAAGACTCATTAATTTCACATCCGTTTGCATCTGTTATTTTAACACTATAACTACCAGCTGCAAGATTATTTGCAGTTGCAGTTGTTTGTACGGGAGTTGTATTCCATAGGTAAGTGTAAGCAGCCGTTCCTCCAGAAACAGTTACGGTTGCAGATCCTGTGCTGGCTCCTCCGCAAGAAACATCTACTTGTGATTTTGCAGCAGTTAAAGCTTCAGCAGGCTCGCCGATTATAACTGAATTAGACTGAGAAGAACAATCATCAGTTACGGTTAAAGTGTAAGTTCCCGCAGGTAAACCTGAAGCATTAGCAGAAGTTGAAATCTCAGCATTTAAACTGTTTTTCCAAGAATAAGTTACTGTTCCAACTGCATTTGTTACTGCGCCTGCAGTTAAAGTTCCAGTACTTGTACCAAAACACAATGCATCTGTTTTAGAAGATATAGCTAAAGTTAAACCTGCAGATGGCTGAGAAATAGAAATGGTTAAAGTTCCAGTACAGCCATTACTATCTGTTGCTGTAACTTCATAACTTCCTGCTTCCAGATTAGTTAAACTTTGAGAAGTTCCAGTATAAGCAGTACCATTTTTTTTCCATGAATAAGTATAAGGTGCCACTCCTCCAGAAGTATTTTCTACAGTAATAGAACCTGTAGATTGATTGAAACACTTCACATCCACATGTGACGCAACAAGTTCTGTTACAGTTACAGTACTTTTTGTAACGATAACTGGTTTTATATCGAAACAATTAGAAGCATTAGTTCCTTTGATGTAATAAGTTCCAGGAACAGCTTCAGCAAAGTTTGCGTATGGAACTGTTGCTGTTGCATCAGTCCAATAGGTATATGTTAATCCTGATGTGCTTCCAGCTGTAATACTTGCAACACTTAAATCTAATGAAGCAGCAGGTGAACAAATCGGAAGTGGATTAGTTATAGTAATTGTTGGTTTGTCATTTATATTAACTACAATTGCTTTTTTAGGACCAATGCAAGCATTAGTTTTTCCTTCAGCAACGTAATAAGTAAATTGTCCAGCCACAGCTGTAGAAGGAGTAATGGATTGCTGAGCTGTTGAGGTTAAAGTCTCATAATAGTATAATGTGTACTCAGGTTTCGTTGGTACAGCAGTTAAAACAGTAGCAGTATCACCAATACAATAATTTAACGGACTTGTAATGGTTGGCGTTGTTGTAATGCTTTCAATGGTAATTGTAAATTGAAAATAACATCCCGCAGCAGCTCCTGGTGGAATTGCATAATAAGTCGATGTTCCAACAGTTGCAGGGAACGGATTGTTAATGGTATACTGAGCTGTTGTTCCAGCAACTACTGGATAAGCATTGTAAAATGTTGATCCAGTAGGAAATGAACCCGTCACATCTGTGACAGGAATTGATGATGATCCGTTACAAAAAGTAAACGTAATTATTGGCGGTGTTGCCTGACAGTTTGTATTAGTGTAATTTGCTGAATCTATTGTTGTTTGAAGCGGGCCAGCTATCGAAGCTCCCATACAGCTTCCAGATGTTGTATAGCCTAATATCAAAGATTGGTCAGCTACCGTTACGGTAGAATTGGCTCCTTTTCCGCTTAAATACCCATTTACTTGAATAACATTACTACAGTTAGAATTTTTTAATAAAGCACAATTTTCTGTAGATTTCAATGAGAATGTCAACTCTCCTAAAACAGTATTAGGATCAGCAGGTAATGGTAAAGTTCCTAAATCCCAAACAATTGATCCGTTTGCACCAAGTGTTGGCTCGTAAGTCAATGCATTTGGACTAGGATCAGGAGTAAAATTTATAGTTTTATTTAAACTTCCAAGTGCAAATGTTGCATTGTAAGGAATTGGAATAACAAGTTTGCTGTTTTGGACAGCTTCCGTTCCTCTATTTTTTATCTGAACTTTATAACCAAGTTCCTGACCAGGCAAAACAGTATACGGACCTGCGCCTGCGGGGCTTCCATTAATTGTAGTTGCGGTAAGCACACCTTCAATTTCTGGAACATAGGCATCTACGGCCATCACAATAGAAAAAATGGTGTAGCTATCAACGGTAGAACCATATTTAAAAGTGGTAGAAGTCTGGTTATTTCCAATAATATCTTTATTCTCATTCGGAAGCTTAAACATACCAATATCAATCCCTGAATTATTAACTAAATTAGGGTTTCGGTCGTTTCCGCCTGTGTTAATTGAGGAGTTAAAGAAGTTGTTTGGAGAATTTCCAGGTCGGCTTAACTTCAAATAGTCGTTGGTGTTTAATTTTTGTATCGAAAAATAATCACCATCATAATTAATATCTCCTTCACCAGCCATTACCCCAAGTTTAACATCTACTGGACCAGAAACAACAGAATTAAATCCGGAAACTGGAAATGTAAAATCTGCAGTGATATTATTTTGTACAAAGGCATGTCCGTCAAAAACGGTAATATCTCTGTTTTTCATTGAAGAATTTTCGTAAATAACCACGAGACCCCATCCAGCATATTTTCCAATTGCCCCACCATCAGTACCTTCCGCTGCAGCAATATTTGCAGCAAAATATTCTCCAATTCCGTTTGCTCTTACGTAATCGGTAACTTCCGCGTAAGCGCTAAACATATTTTGATCTTTATCTGTTGGAAAATAGATGTCAGTTGCAGTAAACTCATCATAAGTGCTGTCATTTGGACCTTTAAACAAAATTTTTCTTTTGTCCAAAGTTTTGTCTACACCATTGTGATTCACAACAAAAGAGTTTGGATTAACTGGCGCATCAGAAATTCGTCCTGACCAGTACAATCCTGCATATATAATATTGGCGCAATTGGTTAATTTTGTTCCATTATCATCTAACAAATTCAAGGTTGCCGAAGAAGAATTAAGTGTTTGAGCATCATTATCCGTGTCAACATAAATTGTCGGGTTAGTACCATTGGTGTAGGTAACATCATAATCTTGTAAAGTCAGATTGGTGTTTCCAATCATAGTAAAATCTCCCTTAATTTTATAAATTGTTTTGGTAGGAGAATAAGAAGAAGTTCGTTCTTTAAACGGTACAATTACCTGAGAATTTATTTCATTAATGCCTGCAAAAAGCATTAAAAAGAAATAAAAAACCGCTAAATATTGAGAGTAGTATTTTTTCATAGTCATAGCTTTTTAATTATCCACCTATAGAAATTTTATAAAGAATAACATATTTTGAATCATCATTTTTAATGAGATTGTTGATCAGAGAAGGAGTTGTTTCGATTTCTGTAGTAATGAAAATGTATTTCAATTTTTCAAAACCAGAAAAAGAATTCAGATTGATGGATTGGCTTAAATCGCTAGATTTTTTAATTTTAATCGTTACAATTTCGATATCATTTTTTAACGAAACAGTACTGTTGATACTATTTAGAGAATTAATGTCAGCGAATAAAGCAGTCGGATGGTCTCCGTAAACTTTTGTTCCTCCAGAATTAGAATAAACAGCCGATTGTAGATCATACAAAAGATGTTTGAGATGGCTAAGCTTAGAATCTTGTCCTGATTTTTTTAAGGATGTTAAGTACGAATCGACATTTTCACTTTGAGCAAATGAAAAAGTTGTTGTCAAAGAAAACAGTATGAAAAAAATATTTTTTTGAAAAATGTTCCTCTTCGAGAAAAAAATAAACTTACAATCGGTAACAAATTTTACTGCTTTTTCAAGAGTAGATTTAGTTTTCATAACTTATGATTTTGTTTAAAAGTATTTATGAAATTTTAACAGATTCAAAGTTATATGAGAGTTTTTCTATTTAGATTTTTTTATCTGTAACTAACCTAAAAACTCGTTGAAATGTATTTTTTCTATAAAAAAAAGCGTTAAAAAGAATGTTTTTTAACATAAAAATGCTAAAAATGTAACACGTTTTTTTTGCTTTTTTAGTTAAATTTTGAAGTTTTTAAATATTATAAGTAATTAATAATCAGTTATTTAGTTAAATTTTTACTAACTTGTATAATGTCGACCAAATACTAATTTCCTAGATGAAGTACACTAAATGTATTTTTTTTACAAATTCAATTTTTTCGATATTAACATATTATAAAGAATGGATTCTTGTTAAAATTTCATTTAAATGTTAAGGGAAATAAAAAAAGGAAAAGGTTTAAAATTTCTTTTGTAAATTAGAACTTGATTAAAATTATTAATCTCCAAATCTGGGTTTTAAATTTTACTGCTTATGAAAAATCTCATTTTAATACGTCATGCAAAATCAAGTTGGGAAGCACCATTGAAAGATTTCGATCGCCCATTAATGAAAAGAGGAATTTTAGATGCACATGACGTTTCATTACATATTTCTAAATATCTCCCAAAAACGTATATCATTTGGAGCAGTACAGCTGCAAGAGCTTCAGAAACTGCTTTAATCTTTGCTCAGAATATTTCTTATCCCATAGAAAGCATCGTTTACAAAGACGATTTGTATACTTTTGATGAGAAACAACTAGAAAAAGTTATCAAATCGTGTGATAATAGTTTAGAAAGCGTTATTCTTTTTGGACATAACGAGGCTATTACAAATTTTGTTAATAAATTTGGAGATGTTTTTATTGATAATGTTCCAACTTCGGGATTTGTATCCTTACAATTTGATGCCGAAAGCTGGGATACAATAAATAAAGGCAAAACACATAAAACTATTTTCCCCAAAGATTTAAAATCATAACAGTGTACGAACAGAAATATATCGATAGAGAAAAAAGCTGGTTAGCGTTTAATGCAAGAGTTCTTCAGGAAGCCGGAGATAATACGGTTCCACTTTTAGACAGATTGCGTTTTGTTGGAATTTTTTCAAACAATTTAGACGAATTTTTTAGGGTTCGATATGCCGCTATTAGAAGATTGAGCCTTTCTGGTATTTCTGGTGAAAAATATTTAGGCGGAATTTCTGCTCATCAATTAATTAAAGATATTACAGATATTGTAATTCAGCAGCAATCTGAAAGTTTGCGTATTCTCGGAAATATTGAAACTGAACTAGAAGCCGAAAATATTTTTATTATTAACGAAACACAGATTACACCTAAACAAGAGTGTTTTTTAAAAGATTTTTATAATCAAAAGCTTAGTCCGGAATTAGTGACCATCATTTTGAATGATTTGGCGGTTTTTCCGATTCTAAAAGATACTTTAGGATATTTAGCAGTTCGTTTAGAATTAAAAAATGATGAGGTTCGTTATGCTTTAATCGAAATTCCTAAAAACATAAATCGCTTTGTTGTTCTTCCTTCTGATGACGAGAAACAATATGTAATTTTAATTGATGATGTGATTCGTTTTAAACTGAAAAACATCTTCAATATATTTGATTATAAGAGTGTATCTGCACACATGATCAAAATTACGCGAGATGCGCAATTGGATATCGATAGTGATTTGAGTAAAAGTATGCTTGAAAAAATCGCTACATCTGTAAAAGATCGCCGAATTGGTGAACCTGTTCGTTTTATCTATGATAGTTTAATTGAAGATGATACGTTGCATTTCTTTTTAGATAAAATGAAAATCGTAGAAACAGATAGTATAATTCCGGGCGGTAGATATCACAATCGTCGTGATTATATGAGTTTTCCTAATTTAGGTCGTTACGATTTATTGTATAAACCCAATGAGCCTTTGCCAGTTCCAGGTTTAAGTTTGGAGGGAAGCATTTTAGAAAAAATAAGCAAAAAAGACTATTTAGTGCACGCCCCTTATCAGTCTTTTTCGTATTTAACGAAGTTCTTGCGCGAAGCGGCTTTAGATCCAAAAGTTACAAGTATCAAAATTACATTGTATCGTTTAGCTAAGAATTCGCAAGTAATTAGTTCGTTGATCAATGCTGCTAAAAACGGTAAAAGGGTTGTAGTTCAAATCGAACTTCAAGCGCGTTTTGATGAAGCTTCGAATATTTCGTATGCAGAACAAATGCAAACAGAAGGAATCGAACTTATTTTTGGAATTAAAGGTCTTAAAGTGCACAGTAAAATTTGTGTTATTGAAAGAATGGAAGAAGGTAAAAATCGCCGTTATGGATTTATTTCTACCGGAAATTTTAACGAATCAACGGCAAAAATTTATACCGATGTAACGCTATTAACTTGCCATCAGGGAATCTTAAAAGACACTTCAAAAATATTTGAGTTTTTTGATATCAATTATAGAGTGCACAGATACAAGCACTTAATTGTATCGCCACATTATACAAGAACTAAATTTATAAAACTGATAGATCGCGAAATTCTTCATGCTTTGGCAGGAAGAAAAACACACATAAAGCTTAAAATGAATAGTTTATCAGATTTTAAAATGATTGATAAACTTTATGAAGCAAGTAACGCAGGAGTTAAAATTCAACTTCAGGTAAGAGGAATTTGCTCTTTAATTCCAGGAATTCCAGGAATGAGCGAAAACATCGAAGCGATAAGTATTGTAGATAATTATTTAGAGCATACAAGAGTTTATATTTTTGGAAACGCAGGTTTGACAGAAGTTTATATTTCGTCTGCCGATTTTATGACCAGAAATCTTGACGGAAGAGTCGAGGTAACTTGCCCAATTTATGATCTTGAAATCAAAAAAGAATTGATAGATAACTTCAATATTGCTTGGAAAGGAAATGTGAAAGTGAGATATCATTCTTATAAATTAGATAATAAATATAAGCCGAAAAACCATCATGCCCCATTTAGAGCACAATTTGAAACCTATAAGTATTATCAAAATAAAGTAGCGATACTAGAAGAGGTTCCTCAAAAAATAAGTTAATAATAAAAACCAATTTCAAATCATAAAGTGAGCATGATTAACATTAGGAAATTTGCAGCAATAGATATCGGTTCAAATGCCATGAGGCTACTGATTTCGAATGTTGTAGAACAAGAAGGGAAAGAACCGCAGTTTAATAAAAGTTCCCTTGTTCGTGTGCCAATTCGTTTAGGGCAGGACGCTTTTACAGTTGGAGAAATTTCACCAGAAAATATAGATCGAATGATTGATGCTATGAAAGCATTTAATCTTTTGATGAAAGTACATAAAGTAGAACGTTACATGGCGTTTGCAACTTCTGCAATGCGTGAAGCGTATAATGCAAAAGAAGTGGTGGCTTTAATTAAGAAAAAAGCCGACATTAAAATCGAAATTATTGATGGTAAAAAAGAAGCGGCAATTATTGCTTCTACAGATCTACATCACTTAATTAAATCTGACGAAACTTACCTTTTTGTGGATGTTGGAGGTGGAAGCACAGAGTTTACCTTATTCTCTGATGGAAAACTAATCAATTCAAGATCTTTCAAAGCAGGAACTGTACGTTTATTGAACAATATGGTTCATGATGTTGTTTGGGATGAAATAGAAAAATGGATTAAAACAAACACAGCAGATTACGATGAAGTTACTTTAATCGGATCTGGTGGAAATATCAATAAATTGTTTAAAATGTCTGGAAAACAGCAGGAAAAACCGCTTTCATACATTTATGTCAATTCACAATATGCATTTTTAAATTCATTGACTTACGAGCAAAGAATTGCCGAATTAGGTTTGAACTCTGACCGTGCCGACGTAATCATCCATGCAACACGTATTTATCTGAATGCGATGAAATGGAGTGGTGCGCGCCAGATTTATGTTCCAAAAATCGGACTTTCTGATGGTATCGTAAAAGCGATGTATTATGGTAAAATTTAGTATTTAAAACTTTTTTCTGCCACTAATTACACGAATTTCCACGAATTATTTTTTAAGTTTTACAGATAAAAAATTAGTGTAAATTCGTGTAATTGGTGGCAAACATTTTTTTATGAAATCAATTTTTCAATCCATTCAAGATTTTTCTGCTGACGAATTAAATCTTTTAGATGATTTAATTACGTATCGAACTTTGAAAAAAGGAGAATTGTTATTGACGGAAAATCAGGTTTGCAATGAAGTTGTTTTTATAAAAAAAGGAATTCTTCGTTCCTTTTTTGTTAATCATAAAGGTGACGAAATCACCAATTGCTTTGCTTTTGAAAATGAATTTATGGCCTCTTTTGCCAGTTTTATTACCCAAGAAAAAGCAGAAGAAAATATTCAGGCTCTTGCCGATACAGAATTGCAGATTCTAAATCGTAATGGTTTAGAAAAACTATATCAATCGGGTTCAAACTGGCAAGAAACGGGTAGAAAATTAACCGAATTAGAATTTGTAAACCTGCACAAAAGAATGGTTTCTTTTCAAAAGTTGTCAGGTTCGCAACGGTACGAAGAACTTTACAAAAACCATCAAAAATATTTGCAGTTAATTCCGCTGCAATATTTAGCTTCTTATTTAGGAATTACACCAAGACATTTAAGCAGAATTCGAAAAGCCATAGCTTAGATTAGTTTTATTTCACGCAGATTTTAAAAGATTTAAGCTGATTTGCGCAGATTATTTGCTTTAGTTTTATGTAAAATCTGCTTAATCGAAATATTCATATGTTCATTTTTATCTGCGAAATCTGCATGAAAAATCATACAGTTAAGAAAAGTTTTTCAGGACATTTGTCTAGTAAAATAAAATGTACTAAAAGTATTTTTGAAAAAATATTGATATGAAAAAAATACTGATTATAAACGGACATCCAAACGCTGAAAGTTTCAATTTCGGAATTGCACAATCGTATAAAAATGGCGCTTTAGCTTCTAATGCTCAAGTAGAAACTATCGTAATTACCGATTTAAAATTCAATCCAAATCTTCAATTCGGTTATCAAAAACGAACAGAACTAGAACCTGATCTTCTGAAGGCTTGGCAAAAAATACAAAATGCAGAACATTTAGTTTGGATTCATCCTGTTTGGTGGGGTGGACTTCCTGCAATTACAAAAGGTTTTATAGATCGATTATTTTTGCCAGGAATGGCGTTTCAATACCGCGAAAATTCGGTTTGGTGGGATAAATTACTAAAAGGTAAAACGGCACATATTATCACTACTCTAGATCAGCCGAGTTGGTATTACAGATTTTTTTATGGAAGACCAAGCGTTAATCAATTGAAGAAATCAACTTTAGAATTCTGTGGTGTAAAACCTGTAAAAGTCAGTTATATAGGAATTGTTAAAGGTTCTAATGAAGAACAAAGAAAAAAATGGCTTGAAAAAGTCTACCGTTTTGGACTTCAAAATAAATAAAAGCTTGTTACAAATTACCAGAATTCGGATTGTGGCAAAAACAAGAGATTAAAGATTTATATCCAGTCCAAATGTAGTACGTAAAAGTTCAATGCTTGGATTGATTTCTAAGAAACGATTGTATCGATCTTGATCGTTAAAGGCTCTTACTGCTTTAATCTCTTCGTTTACAATTACTTCAATTGTAATGTCATGATTATGCAAGTGACCTTTTAAATATCCTAATAAACCATTCATCTGACCTTCAAAATCCAATTTGGAACCTTCATTTGGAAGTTCGTAAGTAATTGTTGTCCCATTTAATGTTGGATCGCTGATCAATAGAATTGATTCCATGATCTTAAGCCCTTTTTGGCCTAAGCGTTCCGCATATTTGTTCCAGTGAAGACGCATATCAGTTTCGTTAAATTCCTCAGTAAGTAAAACAGAAGTAGGTTTAACATAAGATTTACTGCTTGCTTCCAATTCTTTTTTCTTGCGGATACTGGCAAGCGAAAAAGCAGAAACTTTTGGCGTGCCATCTGTTTCCGTTTTTGGAGGCTCTGGAGTTTGAACTTTCGGAGTTTCTGAAATTTGTTCTGGCTGAGAACTTACAGTCTTTGTTTCTGTTGCCGTTTGAATTGCTTGGTTTTCAACTTTAGAATTATCAGACTTTGGATTAGTAACTTCAACTATCGAATAGCCACCATTTTTAAAGTAAACGGGAGGAATTATGAATTGCTCAGCTTTTTTTTTTCTCCATCAAAGTTGATAGAGGCTAATTGCATCAAACATAATTCAACTAAAAGACGTTGATTTTGACTCAATTTGTATTTTAAATCACAATCGTTTGCAATATCAATTCCTTTTAATAAAAATTCCTGAGAACATTTTTGAGATTGAACGGCATACATTTGCTGTGCTTGTTCTCCAACTTCTAATAAAGCAATCGTAGAAGGCGTTTTGCTTACCAACAAATCTCTAAAATGAGACGCTAAACCTGCAATAAAATGATGTCCGTCAAAACCTTTTGCAAGAATATCGTTGTAAGCTAATAAAAGCTTCGGAATTTCATTTTCTAAAAGTAAGTCGGTAATCGAAATATAAGTTTCGTAATCTAAAACGTTTAGGTTTTCAGTTACAGCTTGACGCGTCAAATTTGTTCCGCAATATGAAACTACACGGTCAAAAATAGACAAAGCATCACGCATAGCACCATCTGCTTTTTGAGCAATAATGTGCAGTGCATCGTCTTCAAAATTGATTCCCTGACTTTCAGCAACATCAGCTAAATGTTCTTTAGCATCTTTTACCGTAATTCGCTTAAAATCGAATATCTGGCAACGAGATAAAATCGTTGGTAGAATTTTGTGTTTTTCTGTTGTTGCTAAAATGAAAATAGCATGTTTTGGCGGTTCTTCTAATGTTTTAAGAAAAGCATTAAAAGCAGCCGAAGACAACATGTGGACCTCGTCAATAATATAAACTTTATATTGACCAGTTTGCGGCGGAATTCTAACTTGATCAATCAAGCTTCGAATATCGTCAACGGAGTTATTAGAAGCAGCATCTAACTCAAAAACGTTAAAAGCAAAATCTTCATTAGGATCATCATATCCAGGCTGATTAATTTTTCTAGCCAAGATACGCGCACAGGTCGTTTTACCAACTCCACGCGGTCCTGTAAATAAAAGAGCAGAAGCCAAGTGATTGGTTTCTATAGCATTCAACAAAGTGTTGGTAATGGCTTTTTGCCCCACAACATCCTTAAAGGTCTGCGGGCGATATTTACGTGCCGATACTACAAATTGTTCCATATTCTTTTTTATTCGATAGCAAATATAGAGTATAATTTAATGATTTAAAAATTTTAAAATTGAAAGATTTTTAAGTGGTTGAATTATAGAATAAAATATCTTTTTTGTTTAAAATATTTTTTAAACAGTATTATTTTCAAGTTTGTTTTTCATTTGAATTGAAAAATTTCAAGAACATATTTTGTAATAAAAAATGTGCTATTTTTAATTCGAAATAAGATGAAACCAATGAAGCGAATAATATTTTTTACAATTTTATATTTCTATATTTTTTCAGGTATTGCTCAAAAACAACATTTAGAGCCTGTATCTCTAGATCAGAATACTAAATCGGATTTGTATTATATAAGTTTATTCGATAAGCTTTATGAGGATTTGAGTAAAGACAATTCTTTTAGATACGCTGTTGTTCCTTCATTTTACCCAGAATACGGTTTTTCTGTTGAAAGTAAAAAAGAGAAATATTTTATAATTTCAACTTCATTGTCTGAAAGTTATTGGTATTCAAAGAACAAAAAAAAGGTCAAATTTTCTACTCAGAAAAATAAAATTGATAAAGAACTTTATGAGCAAATTGGTAAGATATTTAAACTTTTAGAAGAACAAACAAAAGAATATGAAGAACTAAACTTTGTAACCGATGGTGTGAGTTATTATTTTATAACTACAAATAAGGATGGGAATAATAAAACAGGAAAAATCTGGTCGCCTTCAAAAGAATCAACATTGGGCAAATGGATTTTTGTATGTGACAAATTATATCATTTTAAGAAGAATAAAAATTATAATTTTAAAAAAGAAATTGGTGATATTATTTCTGTTTTAGAAAAATAGAAGAATTAATAAAAGTTTTAAATAATAAAATCTAAATCCATTTGGTATGAAAAAATATTTATTAGTCATTACAATTATATTTTATTCGTTTAAAATTCAAGCACAAACTGCGCAAGATACATTAGATATTAAACGCGTTGCTTTGGCTTATATAGAGTCGCAACATACTCCAAATCCTAAACTTATGGAAGGAGCACTTCATCCTAGAATGGTTAAAAGATCAGTTTTTAGAAATAAAACTGCACAAAAAGATTTTATCTCAGAATTCTTTGCAGAAAATATGGTCATACTCGCTGAAACTTATAATGTAAAAGGAGATAAATTTCCTAAGAATCCGCGAAAAGAAGTAAAATTATTAGATGTGTCTGCAAAAACAGCTTCTATAAAATTATATGCAGATGAATGGATTGATTATATGCATATTGTCAAAACAAACGGAGAATGGAAGATTATAAATGTTCTTTGGCAATATAATGATGTGTCAAAACATGAATAATTAAATTTTTTATATCCTCAAAGCTTTGGCTTTACTGGAAAACATATAAATCTCATCACAACATCTTATAATCTTTTGATACTTAATCTGTTTAATTTTAGAATAGTTAATTATTAAAAGAAAGTATTATGAAAATGAGGTCAATTTTATTAGGAATGGCACTTGCTGTTTCTTTAATCGCCTGCGCTCCCAAAGATGCAGACATAGAAAAAGCAATTAGTGAAAAACTAAGCGATACACCAAATATACAGGTAACTGTCCATGATGGTGTAGCTACAATTACCGGAACATGTGATGACGAAGTTTTCAAAAAGAATATTGAAAAGAGCGTTAGAGCAACCAAAGGTGTCAAATCAGTTGTAAATACTTGTGAAATCGCTAGAGCAAATCAGGAACCTGCGGCTGCGGCTGTTGTTATTAATCCAGATACTGAATTAGATAAATCTATACACAAAGTCGTAGATGCTTATGATGGCGTTAGCGCAACTGTTGTTGGAGGTGTAGTGACACTTTCGGGGGAAATTAAAAGGGATAAACTGCAACCTTTAATGCAAAGTATCCAGGAATTGCAACCTAAAAAAGTCGACAATAAATTGATTATTAAATAAGAGTGTTATGAGTTTACAAGATAAATATAAGGAATTGACAGATCTGGCTTCTCAATTGGGAACAACAAATTTGGAAGTAAGAGAGCAAGATAATGTATTGTATATAGACGGAATAGTAAAATCAGCAGAATATAAAGAGAAACTTTGGAATGCTTATGGAGCAATCGATCCGGATTATAGATCGGCAGATGTTGTAATGAATATTAAAGTTACAGAAAATGCTTCAAAAGAATATACGGTTAAAAGTGGTGATTCGCTTTCGAAAATCGGAAAAGAATTTGGTGTTTCTTGGCAAACAATCTTTGAAGCTAATAAAGATGTTATTTCAAACCCCGACTTAATTCAGCCAGGCTGGAAATTAAAAATACCAACAGTATTGTAGTTTTACTGTTTCGAAAGCCCTCTTTTAAGATGGGCTTTTTTGTTGCAAATTTATTTTAATTTTATGTCATTCCGAGAAAGGCTGATTTCCGTTTCTCGGAATGGCATAGATTATTCAATCCTTTTTTTGTTCTCTTTTTTTTTGATTTTCGAAGAATTATCTAAATACTACCTTCCTCTAATACTTAAATCAAATAAAAATTTTGCTGTTTCCTGATCTGAATCGGCCGAGAAACCAGCCACATAAACTCCTTTTTTGCCTGAAGTTGATTTAATTCCGTATACAACTGCCTCATCCGCTGGGTCTGAATTACCCTCGTATCGATACACATGAACAATTTCAAATTTGTCAGGATTTCTTTTAATCATTTCTGCATTTCGATTAAAATCGCACGTAAATCCTTTTTCATTCAATTGATCTAAAGCCTTTGAAACAGTTGCGTAATGATACATTCTTTTCATGATAAACTGAATTTAATAATTATACAATTTTAAAGATAACTATTTTAAAATTAAAAAGTTAGAATGGAAATCATAAAAACTGAAATTTAAAATGATTATTGTTAGTTCTTAAATCGCTACTTTTGCAGCGCAGACCGCCTTATCGTCGCTCCGATTTTATCGGAGGGGAGGAAAGTCCGGACACCACAGAGAAGCATAGCGGGTAACGCCCGTCGGTCTCGTCTCGTTCTTGAAACGAGACGGAATTAGGACAAGTGCAGCAGAAAGTATGTACAGGTAATGCTGTAGTGAAACCAGGTAAACTCTATGCGGTGAAATACCAAGTATATCGACATTTAAGAGCTTCTCGTTCGTTGTCGAAGGGTAGGTAGATTGAGTCCATTAGCAATGATGGATCTAGATAAATGATAAGGTATTGTCTTATTGCAAAATGAGACAAGAACAGAATCCGGCTTACAGGTCTGCATTTTTTATATATTTGTGAAACTATCTAACCTAATTTCATGAATATCACTCCAAATCCTTCTACAAATACAAAAAAAAGCCTTTTTAAAACAGTTGTAACCAATCTTACCTTTTGGGTTTTAATTGCGATTATTTCTGGCGTTTTACTAGGACATTTTTCGCCACAAAATGGTGTGAAAATGGAATTTTTAGGCAAGAAATTTATTCAGCTTATTTCCGTTTTTATTGGACCTATTATTTTTCTAACAATTGTTTTAGGTATTTCTGGAATGGGAAATCTAAAGAAAGTTGGGCGAATTGGTGTGAAAGCTTTAGCTTATTTTGAAGTCGTTTCGACCGTTGCACTAGCTATTGGTGTTACGGTTGCTTATTTGTTTAAACCTGGAAAAATAGATAAATCGGGACTAACTTTTGGAGATGCCAGTCAATATACGCAAGGCGCGGCTGAACATTTTTCGTGGTTGCAGTTTTTCTTATCCAATTTTACGTTACAGGTTTTATTGGCGGCAATTGTCTGCGGCATTGCATTAAACTTTTACAAAAAAAGAGAACAGACTATTTTGGTTTTAGAACGCGTTTCTAAAGTGGTTTTCTTTGGTTTGAAATATGTAATGTATCTCGCTCCAATTGGTGCTTTTGGCGGAATGGCATACACTATTGGTAAATTTGGTTTGGCAACTTTGATTCCCCTTGGAAAATTAATGCTGTGTGTGTATTTGACAATGGCTTTATTTGTGTTTTTAATTTTAGGAAGTATTCTAAGATATTATAAAATCAGTATTTTTTCGATTTTAAAATATATCAAAGAAGAACTTTTACTGGTTTTAGGAACTTCATCTTCAGAAGCAGCTTTACCGAGTATTATGGTAAAACTAGAAAGAATGGGTTGCAGTAAATCCGTTGTTGGATTGGTAATTCCGACGGGTTATTCTTTTAATCTCGATGGAACTTCGATTTATCTTTCAATGTCCGTGCTGTTTATCGCACAATTGTATGATGTTCATTTAAGTTTCTTCGAAATACTGACCGTGATCGGAATTTTAATGATAACTTCGAAAGGAGCAGCGGGCGTTACCGGAAGCGGTTTTATAGTTTTAGCATCAACATTAACAGCTCTTCATAAAATTCCTGTTGAGGGTTTGGCTTTTTTACTTGGAGTTGATAAATTTATGAGTGAAGCCAGAGCCATTACCAATTTGATTGGAAATACAGTTGCAACGATTATTATTTCAAAAACAGAAAGAGATTTTACAGAACTGAATCTAGAGCCTGTCTCGGAGTAGTTTTGACACAAAGGCAATAAGTATCAACGTGTTTTTATCTCACAAAGGCGCAGATTCGCAAATTTTTAAAAATTTATAAAGCTTTGCGAATCTACGCCTTTGCGAGCAATTTTAGCTCAAAAAAAGCAATTACGACTTAGTAGTCTTTGTGATAAAAAAACTATGACTCGTCTTTCGTTGCACGTACTAAACTTATGCCCGATGTAAAAAAGACAATTCCTAGAATACCATATATAATAAGAGATTTAACATCTCTAGTTTCACCCGACGTGCCGGCAAAAATTACCGCAGTATAAATAAGTCCTACAATTCCGAGAATGGTTAGTAATCCTCCGAAAAATCTTTTTAGGTTCATGATGATTAGATTTAAAAGTTCTCTAACAAATTTATATCCATACTCCTTAAATGTTGTTATACAATTGTTTACGGAAATTACATGATTACAAGTATAGTATTTGTAAGAAAATAATTTAAATATTAAGAGTTTCGTATTGTTTAATTGTTATTTTTGTTTGCAACTAACCAATTGAAAAACAATGAACAAAAACTACATTTTACTATTCTTATTTATTATTTCTTTTAGCTCACTTCAAGCTCAAGACGAAGCTCCGACTTCGGTTGTAAAACATCAATTTAAAATAAACTTATTATTGCCAGGATTTGTCTATGAGCATGGTTTTAATGCTAAAAACACTTTGTATTCTGAAGCAAGTTTAGGTTTTGGTTTTCAAGCCAATTCAAACAATTCTAATTTTGCAATTTTTCCTAATATTAATGAACAGTTTCGTTATTATTATAACTTAGAAAAAAGAGCAGAAAAAGGAAAAAGAACAGCAAGAAATTCAGGAAATTATGTAGCAGCAAACGCAGTTTATAGTTTCGGTTCTATTTCTACAAATGATAATTACAGAGAAGCTTCTTCTTCCTTTACACTTGGTGCACTTTGGGGTTTACAGCGTACTTACAAAGGAAGGTTTAATCTAGAATTTAATGCTGGACCAGGAGTAAATTTTGATGAATATGATAGCGAATTTGTTCCAATTATCAATTTTACTTTAGGCTGGGTTATAGGAAAATAAAACTCGTGTAAAAATAGAAAAAACTTGATACGTCAAGGTTTTTCTATTTTAAATTCTAAGCCAATATTTCGAACACTTTCAATTTTAATTTTCGGATCAGAATTGAAATATTTTCTAAGCCTGCTGATAAAAACATCCATGCTTCTTCCTGAAAAATAATCGTCTTTTTTCCAGATAGACATTAAAATTTGATCTCTTTTTAGTAATTGATTGTGATTTAAATACAAATACTCAATTAGAGAAGCTTCCATCTCTGTAAGCTGTTGTACGTGATTCTTATTGTTGAGAGTTAAGCGTTCATTATCAAAAATATAAGAACCAATTTCAATTATATTATTGCCTTCTAAACTTCTTTTTTGTTCGATTCTTTTTAAGATATTTTGTAAACGTAAAACCAGTTCATCAACTTCAAAAGGTTTGACAATATAATCGTCTGCGCCCAATTTCAATCCAATGATTTTATCTTCTTTTAGCTTTCTTGCGGTCAGAAAAATGAAAGGAATTTCAGGATTGATTGTAATCATTTTTTCTGCCAAAGAAAAACCGTCCAATTTAGGCATCATTACGTCCAAAATACAAATATCGAAAGTCTGATTTTTAAAATAGTCTAAAGCTATTTCGCCGTTTTCTGCCCAGATTACTTCAAATTGATGCAATTCTAAGTATTGTTTTAAAATAGCTGCAAAATCAAAATCGTCTTCGGCTAAAAGTAATTTTTTCAAAATAAGGTAATTAAACTTTTAATAAAATAGTAAACTGAGTTCCTTTTCCCAAATCACTAATAACGCTAACAGAGCCCTGATGCGCTTTTACGATTTGATTAACATAATACAATCCTAAACCTAAGCCTTTTGTGTTGTGCAAGTTACCTTGTTCTACGCGATAAAACTTTTCAAAAAGAAAGGATTGTTTATTTTTTGCAATTCCAATTCCATCATCTTCAAAAGTGATAGAGAATTGGTTTTCAATTATTTTTGTTTTAACTGTAATGCTATTTGAACCATATTTTACCGCATTTTCCAAAACATTTAAAAAAGCGGTTGTTAAATGAAATTTATCCAAAACTAAAATCGTTTTCTGAGTCTGAAAATCGGTTTTAAGATTAATTTTTGGAAAAGTAATTTTAAAATCATTTACAATAGAAAGCAGAAAATCTTCGGTTTCAATTTTTTCCTTTTTTAGTTCAATTTCATTTTCCGCCAAAGAGTTTGCCATAACTTGGTCAATCAAATTCTGCAAACGATTGTTCTGACGTGAGATCGTATTTACAATCGAATTAAAATTTTCATCGTTGTCACGAATATTTTTCTGCTCTAAAATCTTTGTAGAAATACCTAAAGTAGCCAAAGGAGTTTTAAGTTCATGCGTAATATTATTGATAAAATCGGTCTTTACATCGCTTACTTTTTTTTGTTTGATTAAAGCTTTAATCGCAATAACAAAAAGACTGATTAGCGTTATAATGGAGAATAAAGACAAAACGAGAATAAACGTCATTCGTTTCAGAATAATCATTTCCCAATCTATTACCGAAACATACATGGAATCTTCTGTCAATAGCTTATAATCTTGATTTTCAAAAGTTCCATTGGTCGTTCTGACATAACTTCGAACTAAAAACGCATGATTTAAAGACGCCAGATTTCCATATAATTTATTTTGGATAAAAGGCTTTTCAGAGAAAATTGTATCTGCTTTTTGAGTGTTTTTGTAAAGAATAAATTTATTCAATACAATAGCAAAATCAATCTTAAAATTAGGCAAATCTCTTTCAAACTTGTGCTGTAATTTTTGTGTAATCGCATTTTGATATTGTGCCTGTAGAACACTGCTTTTTACGTCTAATTTGGTGTTTTTGCCTTTAATGTAATTTTCGGAAAGACTTTTATAAAGCGCCTCTTTTTTAGAAATCAGAGTTGAATCGATATCACTGTAATTGTTGGTAATCAGTCCGATTTCGTTTTTAATCTGCGTATGAAACTGCGCTACTTTATATTCGTAAGTTGTTTTTACCAAATAGCATTGTACGGTCATCAGCACTATAAGCGCGACCACAGAAAAGGCTATTAGTAAATTAATTCTTTGTTTCATGCCAGTTTAAAATACACATCAAAAATAATGCTTTTATAAGACAAAGCGCAGATTAACCTTGCATTAACCTCCAATTAACTTTCAGAACTATTTTTTCAAGTCATTTTTGCATCACTAATCAAAATGTATTTATCAAAATGAATTTGTATCTGCCTTTAAAGGTTCTTATCGCGTTGCTGTTGTTTTTCCTTTCTCTGATAGCAAATGCTCAAAATGAAATACCTAAAGATTCTATTTCCAAAGAATTAAAGGAGGTTGTTGTTACTCAGAACAAGAAAACTTTTACTAATTCGAACGGAAATATTAAAGTTGATGTTGCAAATTCTGTTTACAGCTCAGTTCCTAATCCGGTTGAGTTGCTTTCTAAACTTCCTTTGGTTGAAATAAGTGCTGATCGTGAAAGTATTTCGATTGTCGGCAAAGGAAATCCGCTCATTTATATCGATAACCAGACAGTAGGAATGAATGATTTGAATGCATTGTCGGTTGCAGATATCAAGACTATCGAAATTATCCAGAATCCATCGTCAAAATATGAAGCCGAAGGCCGAGCTGTAATTTTGATCACTAGAAAATTAAGTAAAAAAGATAGTTTTAAAACGGACATTTCTGAAACGGCTTCTTTTAAAAAGAATTACAATAATTATTTAGGTTTCAATTCGAATTTTAAAAAAGGGAAAATAGAATGGAAAGCGAATTTCAATTACAACCGTCGAAATCCTTGGGAAAATCACAGTATTGCATATCAGATTCCGCAGGAAAGTATTGTTTCTGATTACAATGTGACGGCTGTTTCTAATGTAAAGCAGTATATTTTTGGCGGAGGTTTATTTTATAAGATAAACGATGAAGATTACTTATCTGTTACGATAAATGGCAATTTGAAAAGTGATGTTTTTGATATCAATACTTTTACTTTTAATCAAAATCAGAATGATGAAAATCACGTTTTTACTATGAGTGATAATTCAAGTTCTAAAAATTTTATCAATTCATTTGTAAATTACTCAAGAAAGATAAAAGCTATAGATACAAAATTATTTGTCGGTTTTCAAGGTTCAAATTTTAATCAGCATTTATGGAGTTTGGTGCAAAACAATTATAATGAAACAGAACTGCAACTATCACAGAATCGAGACCAAAGATTTAATGTGGATGTTTTTTCGGGAAGAATTGATCTCGAAAAAAAGTTTAAAAATGAATTGAATTGGGAATATGGCGGACTTTATTCTGCCGCAAAATCCAAATCTGATTATGATGTTTTTGATTATGAAAAGAATCAAAATACAGCTTTTGATTATTATTTTAAAGAAGCCAATGCCGCTGTTTATTCGCAGTTTTCAGGAAAAATCAAAAAAGTAGATTTTTCGGTCGGGTTGAGAGTTGAAAACACAAATGTAACCGGAAAATACAGTACAGAAAATGTTGCCTTGGTTGATAAAAACTACACCAATCTTTTTCCAAAAGCGCAATTTTCTTTTTCAATAGATAGCACAAAAAGTTTTAGTGTAGATTATTCTAAAAGTATTTCAAGACCTAATTATTCTGCTTTGAGTATGATTGCAACCTATATCAATCCGTATTTTATTTATGGAAGTAATATCAATCTAGGGCCAACTTTTGCAGATGTCGTTTCTGCTACTTTTCAATATCATGACAAATCTGTAAAGCTGACTTTATACCAAAATAAAAATCCAATTTACCAAGATTTTGTTTTTGATAATCAAACGAATGTATTGACTTTTACGGAGAAAAATTTCCAAAAAGAATCGGGTTATAATGTTGAATTTACATTGCCTTTTACTTATAAATTTTGGACGAATACCAATTCTTTAATTTTTGCAACCAACAAAATTGAAGATGAATCAGCATTGTTTAATTCTTCCAAAACCTATTTGTATTACTATTCAAATAACACATTTAAGCTTCCAAAAGAGTTTACATTTGTTTTGTCTTTTTGGGGCGCAACCAAACAAAAAGAAGGCGTTTTTGAGCGAAATGCAAAACTGATTTTTGATATGTCGCTGGCAAAATCTTTCGGTAAAAATTGGAATTGTACTTTAAACTATAATGATGTTTTTAAAAATACAATTTACACGGAAAGATTTACAATCAATAACATAAGTTCGAGAGCCAGATATTTTGTCGATGCAAATGAAGTTTCTATAACGCTTCGTTATTCTTTTGGGAAAATCAAAGAAAGTGAGTTTAAAGAAAAAAGTGTCAATGAGAATGAAAGCCGAATTCGATAAAGAAATGAAATTTCAAAAAAATAAAAAATCCAAATTCTAACTGTTAAAATGGAATTTGGATTTTTACTATTATAAAATGGAATTAAATTAACCTTCGTCTTCTTCAGATTCTTTTTTAGAACTATCGTGTGGTAATTCTTCATCGTCGTCGGTTGAATTTAGTTCGAAGAAACTAAAAAAAGAACCGCCATAACTTTTCTGAAACGAAAAATTACTCATATGATCTAATTTAGTATATTTAGAATGTTCGATAATCATCATTCCGTCATCTTCAAGTAAATCTCTTTCAAAAACGGTCAGAACAATTTTTTCAAAAGTTGCCTGATCCAATCCATAAGGAGGATCGGCGAAAATAATGTCGTAAGTTGTTTTCGAGTTTTCTAAGAATTTGAAAACATCGCTTTTAGTTGCCGCAATATCAAAATCATATTCTGACGAAACTTGTTTGATAAATTTAACGCATCCAAAATCACCGTCGACAGAGGTAATTGGTGCGCTTCCGCGTGAAGCAAATTCGTAACTAATATTGCCAGTTCCTGAAAAAAGATCTAAAACCTTTAAGCTGTCAAAACTAAAATGATTGTTCAAAACATTGAATAATGCTTCTTTGCTCATATCAGTTGTGGGTCTTACAGGTAGATTTTTCGGCGGAAAAATTCTGCGTCCTTTGTATTTTCCTGAAATGATTCTCATGATTGAAATAAAATATAATGTTTTTGATTTTCAGCTATTGAAAAGCTATTTTTCTCTTGTAATTTCGTTACATCCATAAAAGAAATATGACGAACATATTTGTATGCAATAGCATAAAATGGATCATTTTCCTTAATAGTTCCTAATAATTCTAGTTTGAAACTCTCCGGATTCATGCTTAATTGCTCCGCTGTAAATAAAATATAGTAGATAAAATCTTCTGGAGTGTTATATTCAAACGAGTTAAATAACAATAACTTCTGATTCTGAACCACGATAATTTCGAAATTACCAGGATTAAAATTCACAACCATTTTTTTATCATCATCATTGCGAGAATGGTCTAATATTTTTTCAACCAAAATGCTGTTTGCATGTTTGTAGTCAAAAGAACCAACATTATCAATTAAAAAATTATTGATGTTCACATACGGAATATAAACTGAATTCATCTGATAATTTGATATTTCATCAAAAGTAAAAAAATCTGTTTCGAAAACCTTTGTGGTATATTGCAGATAGCTTCCTAAGTAATTCTCATCGAACAAAGCTGAAGGTACAAAAGTCGAAAGATTGTTGGTGTGAATAACCATTATTTCATCATAAATTCCTTTTAATTCAGGATTATTCTTAAAAGCATTAGCAAACAAATCTTCAATTTTTGTTGATTTGTTTGAGGTGTCAAATTGAATTTCTTTAAACGAAGTAATGACATTATTTAAAGTATCAAAACAGCAATATGAGAATCCCGTTAGAGAAACCTGAATAGAAAGTTTTTTGTAATTTTTAGAAGTAATGTTAGTGTTTTGTAATGACATAGTTGATTTACAATTCGTTACCTGTTTTAAATCAAGAAAGAATTTAAGCGACCACAAACTTACAAATTAAAAAGGAACAATTATAATTGCAATTTCAAAAAACAATTTGGATTTAACTTTAAAGTAAGGTTAAGAAAAAGTATATTTATTTGAATTTTAATAAGTTGTGATTTTATCAGTTGACATTTGATTGTTTTCTGAATATTTCATTATCCCAAATATTATCATTTAGCGAGCAATTGATATTGTTATTGAATTTGAATTTGAGTTTGAATTTGAGTTTGAATTTGATATTGTAATTGCCACTGAATTTGATATTGCCATTGCCATTAAAAAAAGCGACCTTTGTATTTCAATACTATTTTATGAATTCTGCACTGTTTTACGGTATTTTACAAAAACGATTTCCTTTTGCACCAACTTACAAACAGGATATTTTTTTTCAAAAAATTGCGATTTTTTTAACGGAACCTCAAAATGATACGATTTTCGTTCTGAAAGGATACGCAGGAACAGGAAAAACAACTGTTATCTCTACTATCGTAAATAATTTGGGTGATATCAATAAAAAGTATGTTTTGCTGGCACCAACAGGACGCGCGGCAAAAGTAATTGCTAATTATTCTAATAATCCAGCATTTACCATTCATAAAAAAATCTATTTTCCAAAAAAATCTTCTGGTGGAGGAGTAGCTTTTACGAAACAAGTCAACAAACATAAAAATACCATTTTCATTGTAGACGAGGCATCTATGATTTCAGATAGTACGCTGGATAGTGATTCACTTCTAGACGATTTAATTAATTATGTATATTCTGGAAACAATTGTAAAATGATTCTTTTAGGAGATACAGCGCAGCTTCCTCCAGTAAATTTAGATATAAGTCCAGCATTAGATATTCAGACTTTAGGCATTCATTACAATAAAGAAATTGAACATATTGAACTTGACGAAGTAATGCGTCAAGAAGAAAATTCAGGTATTTTGTACAATGCCACAGAATTAAGAGAATTGCTAAAAGAGAGTTTTATTACTGAATTTAAATTCAATGTAAAAAAATTCAAAGATATTGTCAGATTAACCGATGGTTATGATATCCAGGATGCTATAAATATGGCTTACAGCAATTATAGTATTGAAGATACCGCTTTTATTGTACGTTCTAATAAAAGAGCAAACCAATACAACGAACAGATTCGTAGCCGTATATTATTTAAAGAAAGCGAACTTTCGGTTGGTGATTTCTTAATGGTTGTAAAAAACAATTATTTCTGGCTAAAAGAAACCGACGAAGCAGGATTTATTGCCAACGGTGACATTATTGAAGTTCTAGAACTTTTTGGAATCAAAGAATTGTACGGTTATACTTTTGCAAAAGTAAAGATCAGAATGGTTGATTATCCAGAACAAAAACCTTTTGAAACAGTTTTAATTTTAGATACTTTAAAAAGCGAATCACCTTCTTTGACTTATGAAGAATCGAATCGTTTATACGAAGAAGTAATGAAGGACTATGAAGACGAACCAACTAAATATAAGAGATTCCAAAAGGTAAAAGAGAACGAATATTTTAACGGACTACAGGTTAAATTTTCTTATGCGATTACGTGTCATAAATCTCAGGGAGGGCAGTGGAATACTGTTTTTATCGAACAGCCGTACCTGCCAAACGGAATTGACCGCGATTACATAAGATGGCTTTATACCGCAATGACACGTGCAAAAAATAAGTTATATTTGATAGGATTTAAAGACGAGAGTTTTGAGGAATAAAACACTAATTTCACGAATTAGCACGAATTTTTTTGATTTAGATTAGTGCGAATCTGTGTAATCCGTGTTTAAATATTTTTACAATGACAACACTAAACGATTTACATTCGATTTCGTCAATGTTTTCGAATACTGATAAAATGCCAGTTCTTTTTTTAGGACACGGCAGTCCTATGAATGCCATTGAAGAAAATCAGTTTGTAGCTGGTTTTCGTACTTTGGCTAAAACCTTGCCACAGCCAAACGCTATTTTGTGTGTATCTGCACATTGGTTTACAAAAGGAACAAAAGTCACTTCGATGGAAATGCCAAGAACGATTCATGATTTTGGAGGTTTTCCGCAAGCACTTTTTGATGTGCAATATCCAGCAAAAGGAAGTCCTGAATTAGCTCTAGAAACTCAGAAAATTTTAGATCCTGTAATGGTCGAATTAGATGAGCATTGGGGATTAGATCATGGTGCTTGGAGTGTCATTAAACATTTATATCCAAATGCAGATGTTCCTGTAATTCAACTGAGCATCGATTATACAAAATCGGGACAATACCATTTTGAATTGGCTCAGAAACTTCAGGCACTTCGTTATAAAGGTGTTTTAATTATCGGGAGCGGTAATATTGTTCATAATCTTAGAATGGTTGATTTTAGAAATTTTGACAAAGATAATTACGGTTACGATTGGGCAATTGAAGCACGTGAAACGGTAAATAATTATTTGTTAGATGGAAATTTCCAGCCTTTGATTGATTTTGAAAAATTGAACAAAGCGATTCAATTGGCGGTTCCAACGCCAGAACATTATCTTCCGTTATTATATACTTTAGGCTTAAAAGATAAAACGGATGAAATTGAACTTTTTAATGATAAATTATTAGCGGGTTCTTTGAGTATGACTTCGGTAAAAATAATGTAAAAACTTTGCGAATCTCTGCGAAATCTTTGTGCATCTTTGCGTTATAGCTTTCACGGAGATTCACAAAAGAATAAATTAATAATGAGGATGAGATTGCTTCGTTCCTCGCAATGACATAAAGAATGAAAATAATAGCGGTAATTCCAGCGCGATACGCATCAACACGTTTTCCTGCAAAGCTAATGCAGGATCTAGGAGGAAAAACAGTAATTTTAAGAACTTACGAAGCGGCAGTATCTACAAATTTATTTGACGATGTTTTTGTAGTAACCGATTCAGATTTGATTTTTGATGAAATCGTTTCTAATGGAGGAAAAGCCATTATGAGCATCAAAGAACATGAATCTGGAAGCGACCGAATCGCCGAGGCAATTGCAGACCTAGATGTTGATATTGTAGTAAATGTGCAAGGAGATGAACCTTTTACAGAAGCAGGACCTTTAGCGGATGTTTTATCTGTTTTTAAAAATGATGCAGATAAAAAAATTGATTTAGCTTCGTTAATGCGTGAAATTACAGATGAAGAAGAAATCAATAATCCGAATCATGTAAAAGTGGTGGTAGATCAATCACAGTTTGCGTTGTATTTTTCTCGTTCTGTAATTCCGTATCCAAGAGAAAAAAACGTCGGTGTAAGATATTTTCAGCACATCGGAATTTACGCTTTTAGAAAACAAGCCTTATTAGATTTTCACAGCCTTCCTATGAAGACATTAGAAGCTTCTGAGAAACTGGAGCAGTTACGTTATTTAGAGTTCGGAAAACGCATTAAAATGGTCGAAACAACGCATGTCGGAATTGGAATCGATACGGCTGAAGATTTGGAAAGAGCTAGAGCAATGTTGAAGGATATTTAATTAATTGTTAATTGTTAATTGTTAATTGTTAATTGAATAATTATTATCCATAATCTTGTCATTTCGACGAAGGATAAATCTCCGTAAATAGCTCGACAAAGATTGATTGGCATTGCGGAGTTTCTCGCGGAGATTTCTCCTTCGTCGAAATGACAAAACTGATTGGTTACTTTGGGTAAAAACAAAAAACGCTCCAAATTCTTGGAGCGTTTTTCTTTATCTATAAGATATAAATTACTGATATAAAGCCGGATACTTAGAAGGGTTAACTTCATGCATTATATCGTACACTTTCTCGTAAATATCTTCTGCTGAAGGTTTAGAGAAATAGTCACCATCAGTTCCGTAGGCAGGTCTGTGTGCTTTTGCTGCCAAAGTCTGCGGTTTGCTGTCTAAATATTTATAAGCGTCTTGTTCTTCTAAAATTTGCTGTAAAATGAAAGCAGAAGCCCCGCCTGGAACATCTTCGTCGATTACTAAAAGACGGTTGGTTTTGGCAATACTTTTTACAATATCTTTATTAATGTCAAACGGAAGTAAAGATTGAATGTCAATAACTTCACAATCAATTCCTAAATCTAATAATTCATTTGCTGCCTGCTGAACCAATCTCAAAGTAGATCCGTAAGAAACCAATGTAATATCTTTTCCTTCTTTTAAGGTTTCAACAACTCCAATTGGTGTTTTGAATTCACCAAAATTCAAAGGAGTTTTTTCTTTTAAACGGTATCCGTTCAAACATTCGATAACTAAAGCAGGTTCATCACATTCTAACAAAGTGTTATAAAAACCGGCTGCTTGTGTCATATCTCTAGGAACCAAAACGTGAATTCCGCGAATTGCATTGATAATCATTCCCATTGGAGAACCAGAATGCCAGATACCTTCTAAACGGTGTCCGCGGGTTCTAATGATTAATGGTGCTTTTTGTTTTCCAACCGTTCTATATTGTAATGTCGCTAAATCATCACTCATGATCTGAATTGCGTACAATAAATAATCTAAATACTGAATCTCGGCAATTGGGCGTAAACCTCTCAATGCCATTCCGATTCCTTGACCAATAATAGTCGCTTCACGAATTCCGACATCGGCAACACGAAGTTCACCATATTTTTCCTGCATACCTTCCAAACCTTGATTTACGTCTCCAATGTTTCCAACATCTTCACCGAAAATTAAAGTTTCTGGATATTTTGCAAACAAAGCATCAAAATTATCTCTAAGAATCATTCTTCCGTCTAAATCTGGTTTTGCGTTTTCAGCATATTTAGGAAGTACTTTTTCTACAGAAAAAATGTTTTGAACAGATTCAGAATGAAGATTACTGCTAAACTTTTCCTGAGTGTCTGCTAAGAATTTTGTAATCCAGTTTGATAAAAGAACTTTACTGTTTGGAACTTCAATAAAACGAAGAATCTTTCTAGCATAAACTAATAATTCCTTTTTTAAAGGCGCTTTAATCGATGCTAATTCAGTAATTAATTTTTTGATTCTATCTTTATGATTGATACTTGCTTCAGCAATTTGTTCTAATAAAGCTAGAAGATTTTTTTGCTCCTCAATAATTGGATTGATGAATGAATTCCAAGCCTCTTTTTTAGCTTCTAAAACTTCTTTCTTTAATTGAAAATCTAGTTCTGCTAATTCTTCTGGAGAAGCAATATTAATTGCAATCATCCATAGACGCATTTGACGAATACAATCGAAATCTTTTTCCCAAGCCAGTCTTTCTGCACTTTTGTAACGTTCGTGAGAACCAGAAGTAGAGTGGCCTTGAGGTTGTGTTAATTCGTTTACGTGAATTAAAACGGGTATGTGTTCTGTACGTGCAATTGCTCCGGCTCTTTCGTAAGTCGAAACCAATTCGGCATAATCCCAGCCTTTTACTCTAAAGATTTCATAACCTTTAGCATCTTCGTCACGTTGATATCCTTTTAAAATTTCAGAAATATTTTCTTTAGTAGTCTGATGTTTAGCGTGAACAGAAATTCCGTACTCATCATCCCAAACACTCATAACCATTGGCACTTGTAAAACTCCTGCAGCGTTTATAGTTTCAAAAAACAAACCTTCAGAAGTACTTGCGTTACCAATTGTTCCCCAAGCTACTTCATTTCCATCAACAGAAAATTTATCTTTGATTGTAATTCCGTCAACGTTTCTATAAATTTTAGAAGCTTGAGCTAATCCCAATAATCTTGGCATTTGTCCTGCAGTTGGAGATATATCTGAACTTGAATTTTTTTGTTTTGTTAAGTCTTTCCAAGAACCGTCTTCATTTAAACTGTGGGTTACAAAGTGTCCGCCCATTTGTCTTCCCGCAGACATCGGATCGAAAGCTAAATCGGTATGACCATATAAACCTGCAAAAAATTGTTTTGCATTTAACTCGCCAATAGCCATCATAAAAGTTTGATCGCGATAGTATCCAGAACGGAAATCCCCATTTTTAAAAGCTTTGGCCATTGCCAATTGCGGAACTTCTTTTCCGTCACCAAAAATTCCAAATTTAGCTTTTCCTGTTAATACTTCTTTTCGACCTAAAAGACTACATTCACGGCTGGTTACAGCTATTCTATAGTCATTCAATACCTCAGTTTTGAAATCTTCAAATGTCAGTGTAGTATTGTTTTTTTCTTTTATCATAATCTTGTAGGGTCATGTTATTATGTCGCGAAATTACTTAAAAACAATCAATAATCATAATTCTTTGAACTAAATATAATTTAATTATTTGTATTCAAAATCAAAAAACTACGTATTTTATTTATGTTATTTTCATGTAAAATTTTATTTTGTTGATAATTTCGCAAGTTTTTGTTTAATTTTTATTTGATTAAAACCATTTTCGGGTAAAAAGAGTAACTAATGTTTTTGGTGAGAAAGTGATTATAAATCGTATTTTTTCATTGTATTTCGTTTGCGTTATTTCCCATCCATTATTAGAATAAACAGGAAAATAAAGTTCAAAGTAGTCAGGAACCAAGTTTAAACGTACTCCAGTATCGTAAGCAAAAAACTCACTTTGATGTTTATTTTTCATAAAACCAATATCACCGTAAAGCTCTACCCAGTTCCAAACAGCGTAGCTTGCATTCAAAGTTGTCATCCATTGATTTGCGTAAGAGGGCTGCAATTGCGATTTAAAACCGCCTTCTGCAATGACATACTGTTGGCTAAAAAAACCAGTGCTTTCGGATCTTCCGAAGAGATTATAATCAAATAAATAATCTGTAGGACGGTCTAATCCAAAACTAAAATAATCTGAGTTTGTTGTATTATACATGAAAGTTCCTGCAAACAATCTCAAATTTAGTTTTTTGTTATTCTGAAATAATCTTCTGTATTCTATTTCCCCAGATACTTTTCCAAAATCTCCAGCAAATTGCACATCGGTCATAAAACTAAAATGATTAATCAATTCTGTTTTTGTATTGGAATATCGAGCATTAAAAATAGAATAATTTGGTTTTGAATTATCTGTTATGTAATCGCTCGCTTCACGATTTACAATTATCTGACGCGCCATTATAAGCTGTTTTCTGTTGTCTCTAAAATCTTTTTCGCGAATGCGGAATTGCACCATCGGATTCAATCTTAAATAAGTTGCATCTGGAGCATAGTGAAAGTAGTTTTGACTTAAAGAATAACGCACATTAAACAAAGTGCTGTTTCGGTAATACTGATTCCAAGAAAATGCTGATGATCCCGATAGACTTCCTGTTTTAGAAGAAAAAGCAGGATTAATATCAAAATTAAATGGTTTGTCTAAAATGGTTTTATTATGAAATCGTATTCCTGGAGTTAGTCCATCATAATAATTATAATAGATAGTTGGTATATACAAAATCTGATTGTAATTTGGATCTTCTAAATCTTTAGCAAAATTAAATTTAATTGGACGATTCAAAGTAAGATGTTTCAAAGATTTCCAGTTATTTCTTTGATTGTATTCTGGAACTTCATTATCCAAATTTATGACAATTTTGTCGGCGTTTTTTCTTGCGAATTCATAAACCGAATCTTTATTTTTTGGTTCTATCCATTCTTTAAATACAACCTGATTTTTTTTAGTTCCGTATACCGGAATAGGTGCGTAGTTACCAGTTTTATTTTTGATTGAAAACGACACACTATCTGCAGATCTAGAAACATGATTAAATTTATAATCAATTATATCTCTCGAATCTATGACTGTTTTAAAAAACCAATCGATATCTTTTTGACTTTTTTTAGTTAGAATTTTTTCAAAGTCATATCGATTAGATTGTGCAATTTTGTTGAGGTTATAAAACTCTTTTATACTTTCTGGAACAATGTTGTGATTCAGATAATCATCTAAATAACTCAAACTTAAACCCGCTCGGTATTTGCTCGCAATCTGTTCGTTAAATTTAATCAGCGTATTTTTAGGATCTCCCAATGGCTGATCTAGATTTTTACGTGCCATTAACATATAATAATAGCTATACTGCTCATTAAAAGTCAGATTAGTGATATTATAGCTACTGAATAATTTCATGTTAGAAAGTCTTCCAAGCATTTTTTGATCTTGGTGATGTTCTTCCATATATTGCATCATGGCATAAATCTGGATTGCATCATAAACCCAGTTGTCTTTTCTTGGGTCCAATCGGAGACTATTCTTTAGATAATTATTTAAAAACGTTTTTAAAAACTGAATTTCAAATATAAAATCATCTGAAAACGGACTAATAAAGGAAGGCAGTTGATTCAATCCGTAAAATGGATTTCGTTCATAATCCGCCTGTGAAACCGTGATTTTATCATTAGGATATTCGCCAATAAAACCTTCCATAAACGAAACAACCCTATCGACAATAACAGCCTTTTGAATTTCGTTTATTTTTTTACTTTTTAAATCTGTTGAAACTTCAATTAGACCATTATCGTAAGTTCTAAAGCTATTTTGTCTTTGAATGTAAAGACTAAAATCTGAGCGATTTTTGCCTGAAAATGAATAGACAGTATAATCGGGATTACTTACATCTTTAGAAATCGAATTTAAATCTGTCGCAATAAAATATTGATTTGGAATTTTAATAGCAACTTCATAATCGGTTACTGCATTTGCAATATCATCTAAATTGAAATTGTTGTATTTAATAAAATCATGATTTTCATAACGCGCAGGACTTACAAACCAATTCTTTAAGGCCATTCCGCCATTTTGATCAAAACCGAAATGAGTAAATTTATCGTTTGGAATTTTAGCGATATACGTAAGATGCAAATCGACTTTTTCGTTTGGAGCAATTTTTCGGTTCAACCGAACAATGATAAAATCTGGATTTTTCTCTGTTCTTTCCCATTCCAAAGCGGTAGCATTGTCATCTGTAAGACTTAAGATGGTAGTTTTTCCTCTGTCTGCAGCTTTTGCTAAATGAAATCCTCTATAGAATTCATCTGAAAAACGTCTTGCTAAAGGTGTGTTTTTGTCCACAAACGCATTATTCCAATCATTAAGAACAATTGAATCGAGAGAATCATTTGAAGTATTGTAGAAAGTAAGATCCTGTTTTATATTCAGAGTTTTAAGCTCAAGATTTACCGCCACTTCCATCTTAGATTGATGTTGTGCTGAAAGTTTTATTGAGAAGAATAAAACTAAAATGGCGTAAATAATTTTATAAAGTGCTTTCAAATACGGGCTTAAAAATAATCAGATATACTTAAGTTACGAACATATTGTGACTTCGGATTTTTGTAAAAATAAGATAAAAAAAGCTGTTTAAAAAAACAGCTTTCAATTTTTGCGTATTTGCAATATAATTTAACCATATAAGTGATATAAGTGTATTTAAGCGCAGGGCATAAAGCGATCATTTTAAATGAATTTATATCACTTACATGTTTTAAAAATTAGAAATTCGGACTTAAATCGTATTTTTTATAGAATTTATCCAAAACGTCTACAACTTCATCTTCGGTGTCTACAATTTTAAATAAGTTCAAATCTTCTGGACTAACAGTGTGCATTTTTTCTACCAAAACTGTTTTAACCCATTCGATCAGACCAGACCAGAATTCAACTCCAACTAGGATAATTGGAAATTTTCCAATTTTCTTAGTTTGAATCAAAGTTATTGCTTCAAACATTTCGTCCAAAGTTCCAAAACCACCTGGCATTACCACAAAACCTTGCGAATATTTTACGAACATTACTTTTCTCACAAAGAAATAATCGAAATTCAGGTTTTTATCGTGATCAATATAAGGGTTAAAATGCTGTTCAAAAGGCAATTCGATATTTAAACCAACCGAAGTTCCGCCTCCTAAATGCGCGCCTTTATTTCCAGCTTCCATAATTCCGGGACCACCTCCTGTAATCACTCCGTAACCTGCTTTACTGATTTTATAAGCAATTTTTTCAGCCAATTGATAATATTTGTCTTCAGGTTTTGTTCTTGCAGAACCAAAAATAGAAACACACGGACCAATACGTCCCATTGCTTCGTAACCGTTTACAAACTCAGACATAATTTTAAAAATTGCCCAGCTGTCATTGGTTCTAATTTCATTCCACGTTTTTTGTTTCAAACGGTCCTGAATTACTTTATCTTCATCATTATCAAAATCTTCTAATCTCATTTTAGGTATTTTAATTTATTATTTTATTTATGTTTTTGTCCCTGTAATTGTCATCCTGAGCGTAGTCGAAGGATTTGGAGCTATTTCCTGCTGTCCGCTATATTCCCGATAAACAAAAACTACGGCTAAAAAGCCTTGTTTTTCTAAATCGGGAGATGCCGCTCCCATCAGGGCTAGGGCAGTTGGTTTCAAATAAACAATTGGTTTAATTGAAAGATTTCTCTTTTAAAACTTTGAATTTTTCAGAAAAAGCGGACACTAAATTAACACTTTTTTCTAGAATTGTTACAGAAAAGGGGAATTATAATCTAAAAGTAATGTTTGGATAAATGAACATAGTTTGAGTTTGGTTCATTATCAGATGATTATGTTTTTGAATTTTTAATAAAATGTTCGTTATCTTTTAGTCCTTGAGTTCCAAATTTCAGGAGTTCTACTTGTATGAAAGATTGAGAAAATTTCTACCAAATTTAATTCTTCATTAACTGAATAATGAATCATAAATGGAAATTTTTTGACAATCATGCAACGGATATTTTCATAACGAATATTGCAAATATGCGGATGATTTTTTAATGAATTAATTTGAGTTTTTACCTGTTTATGAAAACGAAGTCCTAAATTTTCTAATTGGTAATTATACCATTTAACTATTTGTGTCAGATCATTTAAAGCGTCCTGATCTATTTTGATATTGTACATCCAAACAACTATTGAATTGGTAAATCAGAAACATCATCCCAATCAAGCATTCTTTCAGGAGAATTTTTGCTTTTTTCAATTCTATTTAAAACTATTTTTTGATGTTCCTCAGGAATTTCAATATTATCATCTTTCCAAATCTCTTCATTTAGTTTCAATTTTTCGGCAGGTGATAATTGTTTTACAACTTTCATCAATTCTTTAAAATCTAAATCTACTTTCAAACTTAAACTGTTCATAAAATAATATTTATAAAAAATTAGATACTAATTTAGTTCTTTTTTCAAAAACTTAGCCGTATAACTTTTTTTATTTTCGGCTACTTGCTCAGGAGTTCCTTTTGCGATTAATTGCCCGCCGCCTTTACCGCCTTCTGGGCCAATATCAATAATATAATCGGCAAGTTTGATGACGTCCATATTATGTTCAATTACCAGAATTGTATTTCCTTTATCAACCAATTTGTTAATTACTTCCATCAAAACGCGAATGTCTTCAAAATGCAATCCTGTTGTTGGTTCGTCTAGTATATAAAAAGTATTTCCAGTATCTTTTTTAGATAATTCTCCCGCTAGTTTAATACGCTGTGCTTCACCACCAGAAAGCGTTGTGCTTTGCTGACCAAGTGTGATATATCCTAAACCAACATCTTGAATTGTTTTGATTTTTCTGTAAATCTTCGGAATATTTTCAAAGAAAGGTACCGCTTCATCAACCGTCATATCCAAAACATCCGAAATTGATTTTCCTTTGTATCTAATTTCTAAAGTTTCTCTGTTGAAACGTTTTCCTTGACAAGTTTCGCATTCAACATAAACATCAGGTAAAAAGTTCATTTCGATTGTTCTAACACCAGAACCTTCACAAGTTTCGCATCTTCCGCCTTTTACGTTAAAACTAAAACGACCTGCTTTATAACCACGAATCATACTTTCGGAAGTCATTGTAAACAGATTTCTAATTTCTGTAAAAACTTCTGTATAAGTCGCTGGATTTGAGCGAGGTGTTCTTCCAATCGGACTTTGGTCAATATCGATTACTTTGTCAATATGTTCTAAACCTTCAATTTTTTTATAAGGCTGTGGTTTTTTGACACCGTTAAAATAATAGGCATTTAATATTGGGTAAAGCGTTTCGTTAATTAATGTTGATTTTCCACTTCCTGAAACTCCCGTAACGCAAGTTAACTGTCCTAACGGAACTTCAATAGAAACATTTTTTAAGTTATTTCCCGTTGCGCCACTCAGTTTTAAGAATTTGCCGTTTCCTTTTCTACGTTTTTTCGGAATCTCCAACTTCATTTTACCATTCAAATATTGAGCGGTAATTGTATCCGATTTTAAGGTTTCTGCAGGGGTTCCAATACTGATAATTTCGCCACCATATTTTCCAGCTTTTGGACCAATATCAATCACATAATCAGCAGTTTCGATCATGTCTTTGTCATGTTCAACCACAATTACCGAGTTTCCAATATCACGTAATTGTTCCAGAGATTTAATTAATTTTTCGTTATCTCTTTGGTGCAAACCAATACTTGGCTCATCCAAAATATATAAAACTCCAACTAGTTGAGAACCAATTTGTGTTGCTAAACGAATACGTTGCGCTTCTCCACCAGAAAGCGATTTTGAACTTCGGCTTAAAGCCAAATAATTCAAACCAACATTCATTAAAAAGTTCAAACGGTCTTTGATTTCTTTTACAACTTCAGAAGCAATTAAAAGCTGTTTGTCAGTCAAATGACTATTTAAATCTTGAAACCAAGCTGTTAAATCGGAAATATCCATATCACACAATTCGGTGATATTTTTTCCATTTACTCTAAAAAACTGTGCTTCTTTTTTCAAACGAGAGCCTTCGCAAACAGGACAGTCAATTTCATCCATGAAATCTTTTGCCCAACGTTTTATACTTGTTGTAGCACTTTCGTCGTATTGGTTTTTGATGAAATTAGAAATTCCCTCAAAATCAATTTTATATTCTCTGGTTACACCAAGATCTTTAGAATTGATAGAAAATTTATCTTTTCCGCCATATAAAATCATGGTCATGGCTTCTTCTGGAATTTTCTCAATCGGATCGGTTATTTTAAAACCAAACTTTTCTCCAATTGTTTCCAATTGTTTAAAAATCCAAGATGATTTATATTCGCCAAGCGGAGCAAATCCACCGCTTTTAATCGATAATTTCGGATTTGGAATAATTTTCTTTGTGTTTATTTCATGCACAGTTCCCAATCCATTGCAATGCGGGCAGGCACCTTTTGGAGAGTTAAAAGAGAATAAATTCGGCTCTGGATTTTGGTATGAAATTCCAGTTGTTGGGCACATTAAATTTCTACTGAAATAACGTACTTCATTCGAATCCTGATCTAAAATCATTAAAACATCTTCACCATGATGCATCGCTGTATTAATGCTTTCTGATAATCTTTTTTGTGTATCAGGATTGTCTTCAATAACCATTCTGTCAACAACAATTTCAATATCGTGTGTTTTATAACGGTCTAATTTCATTCCAGAAACTAAATCCTGAACTTCTCCATTTACACGTACTTTTAGAAATCCCTGTTTGGTAATTTGTTGAAAAAGTTCAGCATAATGTCCTTTTCTAGCTTTAATAACGGGAGCCAGAATATTGATTCGCTTTCCGTTATAATCCTGAATAATCAAATCTTTAATTTGTTCATCAGAATAAGAAACCATTTTTTCGCCGGTATTATAACTGTAAGCGTCTGCACCACGAGCATACAAAAGTCTTAAGAAGTCATAAATCTCAGTTATAGTTCCTACAGTTGAACGTGGACTTTTACTGGTTGTTTTTTGTTCAATTGCAATAACTGGCGATAATCCGTCAATTTTATCTACATCAGGACGTTCTAATCCGCCTAAAAATTGTCTGGCATAAGCCGAAAAAGTTTCAACATAACGACGCTGGCCTTCAGCATAAATAGTGTCAAATGCCAAAGAAGATTTCCCCGAACCTGATAAACCGGTAATAACTACCAATTTTTCACGCGGAATAGAAATGTCTATATTTTTAAGGTTATGAACTCTTGCACCAAGAACTTCAATAGTATTGTCTTTTTCTAACATAATTTTGAGCAAAACGCAAAGTTACCACTTTGATTTGTTCTTTTTGTGCTCGATAGCAAAACTTTATGTTACAAATAGTAACAAAAAACACCGATCAGAATCGGTGTTTTTCAATTTTAAATTTTTTCAAACTATTTGGAACTAATATTATTCTCTGCTAATATTTTTTCAAAATCGGCTTCTTTGCCGTTTTTCTTCATTTCGGCATAAATCATTCTAATTATTTTTTCGGCATCTGTTCTATAAGGAGATTTTTGTGCAATATACATGTTGTACGCCTTACACATATTGTCTAAACCTTTTTCTTGGTTGTTTAAATGTAGAGCATACATTTGACCAATTCCATAATAAACTTCAGGATTGTTTGGTTCAATTTCAGCCAGTTTTTCGTATGTTTTTACAGCTTTATTATATTCTTTTTTATAAGAGTATACAACAGCGATATTTTGTAGTGGCATTAATCCGTTTGGATCAATTTTTAAGGATTTTTCGTAAGCTTCAATTGCTTCTTCGTATTTTTCTAATCTTCTGTAGCAGATTCCCATATTATCATAAGCAAAGGCGAAATTAGGGTCAATTTTTACAGCTTTTTTATAATATTCAATAGCACCTTTATAGTTTTGTTTTTCTGATTCATCAATTCCCCGCTGATAATTTTCTAAAGCTTTTTCATTTTGTGAAACAGAATTTTTATTCACTTTATCGTTTGTTGCAATTTTTCTTTTCAAGGAACTGCAATTGGCCATTAAATAACGCTCAATTTTATAATAAGAATCTTTAAAATCTTTAGAATCTGGATTAAAATTCATCGTAACATCGATATTCTTTTTTCCTTGAGCATCAGTCGTTGCTTTAGACATATCAAGATTGGCTAATTTTTCGCCTATTTGGTAGGCGCCAACTTTTTCGCTAATACACGAATGAATATCGGCAGTTATAGAATCTTTAACTCTATCTAGAGTAGGTATAGAATCTATACATTTACAAGCACCGTCTGAGATTTCTTTTAGTAATTCTTCAGCATTAACTTTTGCTGTTTCTTGAGATTTAGCATTTTGAAATCCAGCAATTAGGAAAACAAGGATTAAATAGTTTTTCATCTATAAAATTGGTTTTTGGTTTATCGTTTTTGGGATGATAATAGTAAACCAAATATAGTATTTTTTGTATGAATATATCTATTAATCATACAAGGTTGAAAAAATTATTCAATCGTCATCGAACGAAGTTTTGTTCGATAAGCTTCAAGCGCAATTGACTTAGAAATAAAGCCGTGATATTTACCATCTCTCAATACAGGAAGAAAGGCCGATTTTGACATTTCAAATTTCTTCATCACAATTTCCATACTGTCTAGAGAAGAAATTGTTGCCAATGGTGCTTTCATCACATCTTTAATATGAGTATATTTTACACGATAAGAATTAAAAATGATTTCGCGGATATCGTTAAAATGAACAACACCGACTAAATCTTTATCGTTGTTAACAACTGCAAAAACTACTTGATTGGAGTGAGAAATCAGATCTACCAATTTGCTCAAATTTTCCTCAGGATGGACAGTTAAATAATCGCACTGAATAATACTATCTATGTCCAGAGTCGATAGAATATTAGAATCTTTATTGCTAGTAAAGGCGTGTCCTTTTTTAGCTAATCCTTTTACGTCAAGCGAATATTTTTCGTAACGTTTTGAAATCGCAAAACTGATTGAAGAAACAATCATAAGCGGAATCATTAGTCCGTAACCACCTGTAATTTCTGCGATTAAGAATATTGCAGTTAATGGTGCATGAAATAAACCACTTAGAATCCCTGCCATTCCTACCATTGTAAAATTGGTGATAGGAAGTTTGGATAAACCAATTAATGTTACAAGTTTAGAAAAGAAATATCCTAAATACGATCCTAGGAATAGAGAAGGAGCAAAGTTTCCTCCATTTCCGCCGCTTCCTATTGTTAAACCTGAGGCAAAAACTTTAACCATCATTGTAGCGCCAACAAAAAGCAGTAAAACCCATTGGTTATTTCTAAAATCGGCAAATAAAGTATTATCTAGTAATTTTCCAGGATCGGTTTCAGACAAAGTTCGAATGCTCTCATAACCTTCACCAAATAAGGTTGGGAAAATAAAAATTAACAATGCTAAAAGCGACGAACCAATTAATGCTTTTTTGTACGGATTGATCTGCTGTTTACTGAAATAATGTTCAACTCTCTGGAAATTTCTAGAATAATAAATGGCTGTAAGTCCAGTAAGAACGCCTAATATTACATAAAACGGAATATTATGATAATCGAAAGTTTCTTGTTTTTTAAAACTCAAAAGAATACTTTCATCTAAAACAATGGCAGAGACTAATGCACCGGTTGCTGCAGAAATCATAATGGGTGTAAAAGCAGCAATACTGACATCTACCAATAATACTTCGATAGCAAAAAGAACTCCGGCAATAGGAGCGTTAAAAGCTGCCGCAATTCCAGCTGCAACACCGCATCCAATTAGTAAAGTACGGTCTTTATACTGCATTTTATAATTCTGAGCATAATTGGAACCAAATGCAGCTCCTGTAATTACGATGGGGCTTTCTAAACCAGCAGAACCACCTAAACCAACCGTTAACGAGCTCGTAACAATTTGCGCATACATTTGCTTTCGCGGAATAATACTTGCTTTTTTGGCTACAGCATAAAGTATTTGTGAAGTTCCTTTTTGAATGCTTCCGTTAAGGACTTTTTTAACTACAAAAACCGTCAGTAAAATACCAATTATTGGAAGTATACTGTTAATGAAACTCAATTTTAGAATTCCGTTAATGTAAGTAGCAAAAGAAAAAACGCTGTGTGCGAACGTTTTAAGAATGATTACGGCAAACGAACACGATATTCCAATTAAAACGCTTGACAGAAAAAGGAACTGCTTTGGAGTCATTAAGGATTGAGCCAAAGCAATGATGCTTTCTAGTCTTCTGAAATATTTTTTTAGCATTCGGTTTTAAAATTATAGGTCTTACAAAATTAAGCTATAATCTTAGATAAAAAAATAAAAACAGATAAGGATTTATTAAAAACCAATAGCAGCGTCATCACCTCTAAAATCGGCTCCGCCTTCTAATTTATTGTCAGGTAAAACCAAAATGGCATCTACTTTTCCAATAATTGGAGTTGGTTTTTCATTAATTAAATAATTTTTGGCTTTAAGCTTGTTGATGGTTTTAGTTTCAAAAGTATTTGGTTCGAAAGTAATTAAATCTGGCAGCCATTGATGATGAAAACGCGGTGCATTTACAGCTTCCTGCATGCTCAAATTGTATTCGTAAACATTTAAGATTGTCTGCAAAACCGAAGTTATAATAGTTGATCCGCCCGGAGTCCCAACTACCATAAATAGTTTTCCGTTTTTCTCTACAATTGTAGGTGTCATGGAACTTAACATACGTTTTTGCGGTGCAATGCTATTGGCTTCATTTCCTACTAAACCAAACATATTTGGAGAACCTGGTTTAGCGCTAAAATCGTCCATTTCGTTATTTAAAAAGAAACCTAATTCATCGCAATAATATTTAGAACCATAACCGTCATTTAAAGTTGTAGTTGCCGCAATCGCATTTCCAAATTGATCTACAATAGAATAATGGGTCGTTTCTGTACTTTCTGCATAATTAACTTTTCCTTCTTTAATTTCAGAAGATAAAGTTGCTTTTTCAGGATTGAAACTTGCCATTCGATCACGTAAATATTTTTCATCCATTAATTCTTTCAACGGAATTTTTACAAAATCAGGATCTCCTAAAAAATAACTTCTATCGGCATAGGCTCTTCGTTCTGCCTCAACAATAACTTGAATGGCTTCGTCTGAATTGTGTCCCATTTTTGCTAAATCATAAGGTTCTAGCATTTTTAGAATTTGAGCTAAACAGATTCCGCCACTGCTTGGGGGCGACATCGAAGTGATTTTTAAATCTTTATAAGTAAATTGAAGCGGTTTTCTCCATTTTGCCTCATATTTGGCTAAATCTTGCAGCGTAATAATTCCACCCTTTGATCTAAGATAGTTGACTAGAATCTTAGCAGTTTCACCTTTGTAGAATTCATTTCTTCCTTTTTTCTGAATTCTTTTTAAAGTTTTAGCAAGAGCAGGATATTTTATAGTGTCATTTTCTTTGAAAATTTTTGATGCGGGAGAATTTTCTCCGTTTATTTTTACAATTTTATCATGATAATCGTTTAAGCTTTTTTCTTGCTTTTTGGTTACGACAACACCTCTTTCAGCTAAAGCAATTACGGGCTCAAGAATTTTCGCGATTGGCATTGTTCCGTACTTTTTATGAACAGCAAAAACGCCAGCAATAGTTCCAGGAACACCAATTGCAAGTGCAGTTTCAGTACTTTTGCCTTTTATAACATTTCCCTCGCTGTCCAAAAACATATCTTTTGTAGCGGCTAAAGGCGCTTTTTCTCTATAATCTAAAGATCCGACTTCGCCGTTTGCTTTTCTATACACCATAAATCCTCCTCCGCCAATGTTTCCAGCAAACGGAAAAGCAACTGCCAATGCCAATTCAGTTCCTACCATGGCATCAAAAGCATTTCCGCCTTTTTTCATAATATCGGCTCCAATTTTTGATGCTTCCTCGCGTGCAGAAACCACCATTGCTTTTGTGACAACCAATCCTGTTGGATTTTTTTGCTGTGCAGTACTATGTGTCAGATATAAAAGTGCTACTAAAAGCGTAATTTTTTTCATAAGTAAATAAGGTTTAATAGAGAAAACAGCGATTAAAGTGAGAGTAATTTTACTTTAGCGTGTCTCTTCATTTCTTCAAAGAAGGAGGTAAATTCTTCTTCAAATTCGTCATAAAACTCCTTTAATTCTTCTACTGCATACTGCATTTGAGAAATATTTTTTGACCTTCGATCCATTTGAGTCAGAATTTGATGAATTCCATCAACCGTTCGGTAACTTAAAAGCCAGTTTCTTTCAATCATATAAGGCATTAAACCTTGCGTTTTTTCTGTTAGAATATCGTAATTGTCATGTAAAGAATGGTAAAATCGGCTGATGAAACTTTCTAATTGTTCATCAGAATAATTACTCCAGTTTTTAGCTAAAAAATGATCGTATACAATATCCACAATCACGCCAGCATAGTGATGATATCTATCATGAAGACGTTTTGTGCTTTTTCTAAAAATATCGTGAGAATCAGTGTAAGTATCAATAAAGCGGTGCAGCAAGATTCCTTTTTGCACATCGAGTGGAAAATGATCAAATTGTTTTCCGCGAATTCCATCTGCCATAAAATTCCCGATTTTGATCAAATCATTTTCTCCAGAAAGGTATATATGGGCTAAGAAATTCATTTTTATTAAAGTTTCTGAGAGACTTAGTGGCTAAGTTTCGGAGTTATTTAGTAAATGTATAAAAACTTTTTTAAATCGTTTTGTTATAAAAACAACTCCTTGAAAGTGGTTTCTTATAAGTTAAATTTAAAATCTTAGAAACTTAGCACCTTAGTTACTCGGTAACTTTTTTATATTTGTAAAAAAATAACCCTAACTCACAAAAATGACGCTAATAAAATCTATTTCTGGAATCCGTGGAACGATCGGAGGAAAAGTAGGAGATAATCTGACTCCTGTTGATGCGGTGAAATTTGCATCAGCGTATGGAACTTTCTTGAAAAATAATGCTAATAAAGATAAATTAAAGGTTGTAATTGGTCGTGATGCCAGAATTTCAGGACCGATGATTCATAACTTGGTTGTAAACACTTTGGTCGGATTAGGAATTGATGTTATCGATCTTGGACTTTCTACAACACCAACTGTTGAGGTTGCCGTTCCTTTGGAACAAGCAGACGGCGGAATTATTTTAACAGCATCTCATAATCCAAAACAATGGAATGCTTTAAAATTATTAAATGAAAAAGGAGAATTTTTGAGCGGTGCTGATGGAACTAAAATTCTTGAAATTGCCGAAGCTGAAGCTTTCGATTTTTCGGATGTTGACAGTTTAGGAAAAGTTACGGTAAACGACGCTTACATGGATATTCATATCGATGAAGTTTTATGTCTTCCATTGGTTGATGTTCAGGCTGTAAAAGACGCTAAATTTAAGGTTGTTGTTGATGGAGTAAATTCGTCAGGCGGTATCATTATTCCAAAATTACTTGAAATAATGGGAGTAGAAGTAGTAAAATTATATTGCGAACCAAACGGACATTTTCCTCACAATCCAGAACCTTTAAAAGAGCATTTAACTGATATTTCTGAATTGGTTGTAAAAGAAAAAGCGCATTTAGGTATCGTAGTTGATCCAGACGTTGACCGTTTGGCTTTTATTAGCGAAGATGGCGAAATGTTTGGTGAAGAATATACTTTGGTGGCTTGCGCAGATTATGTTTTGAGTAAAACGCCTGGAAATACGGTTTCTAATATGTCATCTTCTCGTGCTTTAAGAGATGTTACTAAAACTCACGGTGGCAGCTATGAAGCTAGCGCAGTAGGAGAGGTGAATGTGGTAGAATTAATGAAAAAGAATAATGCCATTATCGGTGGTGAAGGTAACGGAGGAATTATCTACCCTGAATTGCATTACGGAAGAGACAGCTTGGTTGGAGTTGCTTTATTTTTAACGCATTTAGCGAATAAAAAAATGTCGGTTTCTGCTTTGAGAGCTTCTTACCCAGAATATTACATGAGTAAAAATAAAATTGAATTAACACCACAAATTGATGTTGATGCAATTTTAACTCAAATGACTGAGAAATATAAAAATGAAGACATTACGACAATCGACGGTGTGAAAATTGATTTTGCTACAGAATGGGTTCATTTAAGAAAATCAAATACAGAACCAATTATTCGTATTTATACAGAAGCGCCTTCACAAGATGCAGCTGATAAATTAGCACTTAGAATTATTGATGAAATTAAAGTAATTGCAGGAATCTAATAGTTGCTGTTCTTAAATAAAGAAAGCCTCTTTTGAAATTTTCGAAAGAGGCTTTTTCTATTAAAGATAATTCATTCCGTAGGAATGTCTCGTCGGTGGAAAAAAAAGTGAGTTACATGGCATTACGTTCCGTAGGAACGTTTGAGTAACATGTTGCTATAATATTTCCAAACAAAAACAAACAAACAAACAAACAAGTGTCCCTACGGGACACGATGAAAAGAACGCAAGATGCTTTTTACCGACGAGATATTCCTACGGAATATTTAAAACAAGACAATATCTTTAATTTTTAATGATCTTAATTGACTTTTTGATATTGCCGTAAGAAGCATTTACGATATAAACTCCTTTTGCCAATTTTTCTCCAATTTTAATATCTTCATTTGTAGAAAAATCAGAAGATGAGAAACAAATAGCTCCTTTCATATCGATGATTTTAATGGTTAAAGGTTCTGTTATACTTGATTTTACATGTAAGGTCGATTGATTTTTTACAGGATTTGGATAAATAGTAAAACTGTCTTTTTCTAAAACATCATCTTTCACACCAAGATTAGCGGCAGCAACATCAATGTAATTAAAATTGAAATCGTTTGATTTGAATTTAATCTTAAGATAAACTTCGCCTTTTGGCAAGGTAACTCCATTTACAACTTTATTAGCATATGTCTGCCAATCTCCCGTTGCAGGAAATACTTCGTCTGTTTTTACCACAACATCGTTTACGAGAACATCAAATTTTCCTTCAAGAACTGGAGAGGCAACTCTGAACGTTAAGTTGTAAGTTCCAGCATCGGCCACATTTAGCATAAATTCATTCCAATCGCCTTCGTTTATATAACAAACATTCTGGCCTGTATTAGAGTCTGTAGTTGCTTGTAAGCCAGTTCCTTTTCGTCTATAATGTTTATTGGCAACAACGCGGCCGGGAACACTTATTTTTTTTGTTGTGTAAGGAACATTAATATATTCCGTTCCGATTGGTCTTAAAACACCGCTTGTAGAACTTAATAATTGTCCTTCTAACATATCGGTCCAAGTCGGATTTACTCTTCCAGAAAACCAAGAATAGCGAAAGATATCAGGATCGTTTTCAAAATTGGTTAGAATATCTTTCATAAAAGCAGTTTTGTCTGCAGCACTTTGAATAACTCTATTGGCAAATTCCGTAATCCAAAGTGGTCTATTGAATTTTTTCAGAAGGCTGGTAACGCCAATTACAGAACCTGCCGTAGCATCATAAGTATGAAAAGCAATGTAATCAACCTTACAGTTCGGGCACAACTGAAAAAACTGTGTATGCCAAACTATCGGATCCGAAATTCCTCCATAATTACTTGGACCATTGTAAGCGGGAGATGCACTGATTATTTCCAGATTTTTTGCGGCAGCGATTTTTTCGATATTTGCCCAAGCATTGACAGCTTCCTGCGGTGTTAATCTTGCGCCATCGTTAAAATTAGGTTCGTTAAAAGCAAGTAAATATTTTGCTCCAGGTTTAATTTTATTAATGAATGCTTGAACTTCTGAATCATTGATTTTTCCCCATGCCATAGGAACAAATTCAACACCCAGAGATTCGTAGTCTGCATTGACAGCGGCTTCTGGTTCTGGCGACCAATTGTACCACCAAGAAAGTCCTGGTTTTAAAGCCAAAATATCTGCTTTAGAATGTGCTCCATAAGCAATACCTCTTTTCGGACTTTGAGCGGAAATCGCAGAAAACAGAAATAATAGCAAAACTGTAAAAAGTAATTTTTTGATCATGGTTAATGATTTTTTTGGTTTTTTTTAGATACTTAGAGAATATCAAATTTAAATTGTTTCCTTTTTTTATCCATTCAAAAAAATCATTACAAAAACACATCAAATCTAGTTTATATGGCGCAAATGGATTAATTATACCGCATTCAAAATAAAAATCCGAAAAACACAAGTCAGTTTTTCGGATTTTATATATTGTATTTGTGATTGTTAGTTAACGCGGTGTTTCCATCTTTTATGTGTCCATAAATAAAATTCCGGAACCTCAAGAATTTGTTTTTCTACTTCTTTTAAATACTTTTCGGTAATTTCAAAATCTGCATATTCTTTTGGATCATCAGCAAGTGAAAGAAATGTAGCTTCATAAAATCCTCTCTTTACTTTTTTTACTTTTACCATGATAACGGCTAAATCGTATTTTTTTGCCAGCATTTCGGCTCCTGTATGTACAGGAACTTCAACGCCCATAAATTTCATAGAATGGAAAATCCTATCCAATTTCGGTGATTGATCGCTTGCTAAACCATACATCGCCAAAACATCATTACGCTGATTTTGAGCCATTGTCGGTATTGCTTTTCTGGTTTCTATCATCTCGGTATTGTATTTAGAGCGAATTTTTCGAACCAATTTATCAAAATACGGATTGGCTAGTTTTTTATAAACTGCAATTCCTTTAAAACCAATTTTTGGGTTAATAGTCAAGAGCCATTCATAACTAGCGTAATGTGACGCTACAAGAATTACACTTTTTCCTTTTTTGGCATAATCCAATACAAGATCAAGATTGGTTATCTGGAATCGTCGGTCCATTTCTTCATGCGAAATGCTCATCGTTTTTACCATTTCTAAAAACATATCACACATATGTTTGTAGAATTTCTTTTCTATGTTTTTTCTTTCAGCATCGCTTAAATGAGGCAAAGCAAGTGCTAAGTTTTCGCGAACTACTTTTTTACGGTACCCGATCACTCTGTAAATTAAAAAATAAACAAAATCTGAGAATAAGTAAAAAATAGGAAAAGGTAATATGGAGATAAGCCAAAGTAAAGGATAGGCTAAAATATAAACGAGAAATTGCATGCAGCTTTTTTTTACAAAGATAAATTAAAAATGATTAACCTTCGATATTTTGGTTTGTTGCTAACTTATCTTTAAGAATGATTATATTTACCATTCACAATAAATATTATTTATGAATGTTTTTTTAGTAGGGATTATAGTTGCCAACGCTGTTATTAGTTACAAAGGTTTTAATGATCTTTCTTTTTTTAGAAAGTACGAATTTCACGTAGGAAGCATTCGTTCGGGAGAGCAGATTAGAATGTTGTCTTCTGGTTTTTTGCATGTAGACATGATGCATTTAATATTTAATATGCTGACACTTTATTTCTTTGCTCCAGTTGTTTTATCCTGGCTCGGAACATTTTCTTTCCTTTTGATTTATTTTGGAAGTTTAATTTTTGGAAATCTTCTAACAATGATGTTTCATAAAAACGATTACAGCTATCGTGCCGTTGGTGCATCTGGCGCTGTGACAGGAGTTTTGTATTCTGCGATATTATTACAGCCCAATATGATGCTTGGTGTATTTTTTGTCATTCCGATGCCGGCTTATATTTTTGGTATTGTGTATTTATTATACTCTATTTATGGAATGCGTGCCAAAAATGATAATATTGGTCATACAGCTCATTTTGGCGGCGCTATAGGCGGTTATTTGATTACTTTAATAAAACAGCCTTCACTAATTACAGATAATACTTTAATGGTTATTTTGCTGGCTATTCCGATTATGATACTTTTTGGAATGGCAAAATTGGGAAAATTATAATGCTGGCATAACTTTTGAAAAGCTTTTATTAAATATTAAAATTTAACAAAAATGAAGAAACTAGTATTATTTTTAACAATAATGTTTATGACTATGTCTTACGGCCAGGAAATCAAACAAATACCTCTAATTAATGTAAATGGAGAAGGAAAAGTAAAAGTAGCACCTGATCAAGTTTGTATTTCAGCTACGGTTGAAACAAAAGGGAATAATGCTAAAGATGTTAAAAAACAAAACGACGAAAAAATGGATGCTGTTTTAAAATTCATAAAAAAAATGAATGTGCCAACAGCAGATTTCAAAACAAAACAAGTTGCTTTAAATCCGCAGTACGATTATGAGAAAAAGAAAACTTCTTACAATGCTACTCAAACGGTAGAAATCGTAGTTAAAGACTTGTCTAAGTATGATGAATTGATGGAGGGTTTAGTTCAGCAAGGAATCAATCGAATTGATAGAGTTTCTTTTGAGTCGTCTAAATTGGCACAATATCAATCTGAAGCTAGAAAATTAGCTATGAAAGATGCAAAAGTAAAAGCGGAAGAGTATGTGTCTGTTTTAGGACAAAAAGTTGGTAAGGCTTTTACAATTTCTGATAATTCTCAGGTATATCATCCACAGCCGATGTATGCCGCTATGAGAATGAAAGAAGCTGATGCAATGGGTTCTTCTAATGAAACTTTAGCAATTGGAGAAATTGAAATTACAGCAAATGTTAGCGTAAGTTTTGTTTTAGACTAAGCGACATACATTCCAATATTAAAAATCCAAATTCCAATTTAAACTGGAGTTTGGATTTTTTTATTTTAAAAGCAATATTTTAAATTTACTTGAAAAACTACTATGAATCTTTCCGAGCAATTTTTAATAAAACATATTGAGAAAATAGTTTCATTGACAGAAGATGAAGCTGCTGCTATTGTATCTCATTTTGAATTAAAAAGTTTTAAAAAAGGGCAATTTATCATTGAAGCTGGAAATGATGTTAAAGATGTGTATTTTGTGCTTTCAGGATTGGTTAAACTCATTTATGAAGATCAAGATGCTAGAAAACATATTGTTTCTTTCGCAATGGAAGATTGGTGGGAAACTGATTTTCAAGCTTTTTACACTCAAACTAAAGCATTGTTGACTTTAGAATGTATTGAGGATACAGTTGTTTACAGTCTTTCTTTAGAAAATTTTGAAAAATTATGTTTTGAATGGAGAAAAATGGAGCGTTTTTTTCTTCGAAAATCTATTGCAGGACATATCGGATCGCAGACTCGAATATTGTCATTTTTGACTTCCAATGCACGTGAGCGATACGAGCAGTTACTTCTTAAAAATTCTTCCTTGCTGCAAAGGGTTCCTAAAAGTTCTTTAGCGTCTTATTTAGGAGTTTCGCGCGAAACATTGAGCCGTCTTTTCAAATAGTGATATTTGTCACGCCATCAAAATTACAAGTCTTATCATTTTTGCATTAACTTAATTTTAAAATATAAAAAGATGGAAAAACAAATAATCAATCCTTGGAAATGGCAAGACGCAAGAAACTATGTACAAGCAGTTGATGTTAGTAATGTTACAGGAACTTTATATATTTCTGGACAAACTGCTATTGATGATGAAGGTATTTCGAGTACCGCCGATATGAGAACTCAATTATTGAAAACATTTGAAAATCTTGAAAAAGTAATTCAGGATTCTAATTATGAGTTAAAAAATATTGTGCGATTAAATGTATATACAACAGATTCGGCTTCATTATTTGAAAACTTTGATGTCTTTCAAAATTGGATTCAAAAGAATGAAATTAAACAGTCAAGTACGGTTTTGGAAGTAAAAAGTCTTTTTGAAACTTTAACAGTAGAACTGGAAGCAACGGTGGTAAAATAAAGCTCAAAATTTAAATTCCATTTTCCAAATTTAAATTGGGATTTGGAATTTGTTTTTTAAATATTTTGTAAAGGCAAAGTAAACTTAAAAGAACTTCCTTCTCCTGCTTCGCTTTCTACCCAGATTTTACCATTATGTATTTTTATGAATTCACTGCAAAGCAATAATCCTAATCCGCTTCCTGTTTCGTTTTCAGTTCCTTTTTGTGTCACTTTTTCATTAATTCTAAATAAATTTTCTTTTATAGAATCTGGAACTCCAATTCCGTTATCTGTAATAGAAATTTTGGCTAGCTGTTCATTTTGAGAAAGTTTGATTTTAATTTCGCCATATTTTTCTGTGAATTTAATGGCATTGCTAAGCAAATTGCGTAAAATAGTTCCAATCATATTTTTATCGACTTCGGCTTCAATTACATCGGTCGATTCAAAGACAAGCTTTATGTTTTTATGTAAGGCTGCATTTTTGCTTAATTGTAGATTTTCTTTAATCAATGTGTTTAATACCACTTTTTTTGGAGAAAAAGTAATCATTCCTGTTTGTACTCGCGACCATTCTAGCAGGTTTTCTAACAACTTGTAAATGTTTTTATTAGACTCATGCTGCATTTCTGAGATTTCTCTAATTTCTTCGCGAGAGTAATCCTCTATATTTTCAAGAAAAAGTTCCGAGAGCGAAACGGATGATCCTAACGGTCCTCTTAAATCATGTGCTATTATTGAAAAAAACTGATTCTTATCATCCAGAAGTTTCTGAATTTTATCATCTTGTTTTTCTTTGACCAACAGCAAAAAACCAACGATCCCAATAAGAGAAAGCAGGAATAAGCAAATACTATACAAACTATCAAGAGTACCGTAAGAAATAATTTGATCTTGCGGATAGAGGTATCTGTAAATGGATCGTACAAAAATCAAAACTTCAAAACCTACGTAACAAAGCACGTAAAAGGTCTTAAAAAAGCTTTTTTTCTTCTCTGTAAAATAAAGAACGGTCGGCATTAAATAGATAGCAAAAACCCCAAAACCGGCAATTACAACACGTGTATTCATGGTTGCTTCTAGTAAAGTTATGAGATTGAAAACTAAAATAGTAACGACGGTAATGGCTATTTGTAATCTAAAATATTTCTTTGCCTTTGTTTTGATCAGTGCCAACATGGCAATTGTTTCAAAACAACAGGCAGCAAGAATCATAGAATTGGCAATGTTAATTGAAGTAAAATCGCTGATAATATTTCGTAAAAGTGCCAATATCCAAGCTACGGTCAATATTAGTTTTCCTAGACCGAAAAGTTTTAATATTTTTTTGTTATCGCTTGTAGCGTAAGAAAACGAATAACTAAAAATTAGAATACAAGTAAAAAAATTGCCCCAGAAATAAAGTAGAAAAATAGTTTTGGGGTCTACAGGAAAAAGTTGGAACATTATTGGTTTTTGCTTTTTTAATCTAATTCGCAAATATACGAAATAACACAAGAAATGCCAGTATTACAGGCATTAAGATAAGATTACGATGTACTTTCTTTTGTTTAATTAATTTTTAAATCTTTAAAACTGATTTGCTTTTTTGATTGAATTAGCTCTATAAGCTCTCGAGTTTACTTTTACCTCAGTTTTTAACTTAACATACATTTTATGTTTAAGTTAACTTGCGATTGTATACTTGCGAGTTAAATTACAAGCAATGACTAGGGCACTACTATTATTTTTTCTTTTTACACTGTATTCATTTGGACAACAAATAAAATTTGAAAACTTTACCACCAATCAAGGATTATCCAATAACTCTGTCGTAGATATCGAAAGTGATACTGATGGAGGCTTATGGATTGCAACCTGGGACGGACTGAATTATTTTGATGGTTATAATTTTAAGATTTTTAAAAACAGTTTCAATCGTCCTAAAACCATTTCTAGCAATTATATTACGAAGCTAAAAAAAGATACATCTGGAAAAATCTGGATTATGACAAAAGAAGGTCATATAAATTGCTATCTAGGTAATGACGAATTTGACGAATTTAAGTTCAAAACAACTCCAGAGAATCTTTATTTATCTCAGAAAGGAAACATTGTCGTTGAAGCCCAAAAAAAGTATTACGAGTACAAAAACAATTCTTTTGTAGAGACGAGTGTAAGGAATGTAAAAAAAACAGACTTTAGTAAATTAAAGAATATTTTATTAAAGGAATATTCTCTGCTTAAAATTAATGATATCCTAAAAGATAAATCTGGAAATATATGGTTCGCAACCCGCGAAAATGGATTGTATATTATTACGAATGAAAACAAAATCGAACATCTTACAGCCGATTTGTATGCGCCGTATTCTTTTAAAAATAATGAAATAGAAGCACTTCATCTTGATGACTTCGGCAATATTTGGCTAGGACAAAAAGATGGTGGTTTAAGTATGGCATTTACAGGTTCTGAAAAAATAAATGCCATAGTGCCGCATCCTTTAAAAGAACCAAATCTGCCAGATGAAACAATTAGAGCCATTACAAAAGATAATAACGGAAAAATCTGGTTAGGATATTATACAAGAGGACTTTACTGTTACAACAATAATAGTCATGTTTTTGAAAAGTTTAAAATTGGCAAAGCAAGTTCGCATCCTGATTGGGAACGCGTGAGAAGTTTATTTGCATCGAGTGACGGAAATGTATGGGCAGGAACTTACAACGGAATTCTTAGAATTTCTGGTAATAAATGCACTAGTTATGAAACGGCAGATAGCGACGGGGTTTCTATTAAAAGATGTTATTCTATAATTGAAGATCAAAATAAGCAATTATGGATGGGATGTTGGGGAGGTCTGGCTAAGTTTAATCTGGAAACAGGAAAATTTGAAAAATTTCAAGGTCAGGAATTGCTGAGTAAATTCCATATTAGAAATGTCAAAAAAAACAATCAAAACCTGATACTTTCTACTGAAAATAGTGGGGTAATTGTCTTCAATTTAAAAACAAATACTTTAAAAAAAATAAGTACTAAAGACGGAATTTTAGGCAATAGCATTTATTCTGTTTTTGTTGATAATGAATCGGATAATTATTGGATTGCATCTCTTGGCGGTGTCACGGTTTTTAATAAAAAAAATGGCGTTGTTAAGAATATCACAGAAGTAGAAGGATTGCCAAGTCATATGGTTTACGGATTGATTGATACGGGTAATAAAGTTTGGATTAGCACCACAAAAGGAATTGCTTCTATTGACAAGAAAAATTATACCGTCACTTCTTATAATCCAGATTATGGATGGCAAGCGCCAGAATTTTCAGAAGGTGCGTACTATCAAGATTTGAAAGGAAATTTGTTTTTTGGAGGTGTTGAAGGTGTTAATTATTTTAATCCAGAAACCATTCATAGCATACATTCTAAAGCAAAAATAAAATTGAAAATTGATGGTATTGAAAGTTCTCAAGCATCGATTGAAAGAAGCTTCAGCAAGAACTCATTAGAAATTGAAGTAATTCCGATTCTTTTTCCTAGAAATAAAAAAGCCTCTATTTATTATAAATTAGAAGGAAGAGAGGACAAGTGGGTTCTTTTGCCTGCCAATAATAAAATAGAATATTCTAACCTGTCTTCAGGCGATTACAGTTTTATGATTAAACAAGGTAAAGACGGAAAACCTGAACCGACATTTTTTGATCTTCATATTGGAAAAGCATTTTACGAATCGATATTGTTTTATATACTATTATCGGGTTTTATTCTTCTGGTTTGTATTGCAGTGGTTTACGTTAAAAATAAAGCCGCCCTTGCACAGCAAAAATATCTTGAAGAGTTGGTTGCCGTGCGAACTGCCGTTATCGAAAATCAGAAAAAGGAAATGGAAGCGGTAAATGAAGAATTGGATGAAAAGAATAAAAAAATTCTAGAGCAAAAAGAAAAATTACTGATTCTTCACAGCAATTTGAAAAAGGAAAATTTTGAAATCGAAAAATTTAAAACTTTCATGCTTGCTGAGTTTCAAGAACCCATTTCTAGAATAATCAAAATTTCTAGTTCATTTAAAAAAGACTCAGAAACGCATCGCGATTTAATTGTGCAATCTGGTAAATTGGTAAAACTTATATCAGAATGGAATTACTTAGAACATGTTAAAGATCTTGGACCTGTAAAAAAATCAGTAACAAGCCTGTTGCCTGTTTTTAGAAATAATGTCGAAAAATTGAAGAAAGAACTACAGGCGAATGAGGTGAATTTTAATTGTGAAATTGATAATTCAGACTGTTTTGTATCAGTAGATGTATTGCGTTTAAAATTGGCAATGCAGTATTTTTTCAATGATTTAAGCAAATATTCCGACAGAGACAGTACTATAAATATCGCAATTACTTACCAAGATAATTGTATTGAAATTAAAGCCGTTTCAGATAGTATAATTTTAAAAGATAATTGGTATAACATTTCGCATTACAGTCCATATTTTAAAGCGATGCAAGTTTTGTTGCGGGATTTGGAAGGAGAATTGCTTCCGTTTTCAGAAGAAGATTTTCAGATAGCTTTGCGTATTCCGATAGAAGTTGTTAATCCAGATATTCATTTTAAGGAAACTATATCTTGGAAAAATTTCAATTATCTGGATGAGTTTGCTGCAGATAAAAAAAGTCTTTTGGTTTTTGGAGATTCCTATAATAATCCGGCTGCAAGCCAAGTTTTAGAAAGTGAAAATTTCAATTTGATTTTCGAAAGTTCTATTTCTAATTTAAATGCTGTGATGAAACAAATCGATATTTCGGCCTTGATTTTATATCAGACAGAGTTTTCCAAAAAACTAATTGACTTTTTAAAAGTAAACAAAGAAAATTCGAATATCAGAATACCGATGATTTATATCTCGGAGGATATTAATTACGAATTGAATGAACAATTATTAGAAATTGGTATTCAAACCCATATACAGCTTCCTGCGAGTGCATCATTCGTTAGAAAAAAAATAGACAGTTTAATAAATCAAAATATTGAACCGCTGAGAGAACATAAAATTCAGGAGAAAATATTTGAGATTCTAACGGAAAACAGCGAACACGTCACGGCAAATGAAAGGCTTTTAAGAAGAGCTTTAGAAATTATAAAAGAACAACTTCAAAATCCTTCTTTTAATGTCGAAATGCTGGTAGAAGAGTTAGGCATTTCGCGAGTAAAATGTTATCGCATTTTTAAAGAAACTTTAAACCAATCTCCTTCAGACATACTCATGTCTCTTCGCTTACAAAAGGCAGAAGTTTTATTAAAAACAAAACGATTAAACATATCAGAGATTAGTTTTGAGTGCGGGTACAATGATCCAAAATACTTTGGGCGCTCGTTTAAAAAGTACTTTGGGAAAACTCCTAAGGAATTCAAAGAATTTAAAGAGTATACAGTTTAAGGTTTCTGTTAGCCCTGTATTTGTATAAAGTTAGGACAATGTTAATGTGCAATATTCCTCTTTTTTAGAATGAATTCTGTTCCAAATTGAATTAAAAGTCCTCTTTTGAAAAACAAAAATCCTCCCTTTGGAGGAGCCGTTAAGATACTTTTGGCAAAACAAAAAAAGTAATTTAAATGAAAAAAATTTATGCATTATTAATTCTTGCTTTAGGATGTATGTCGTATTCCTATTCGCAGGCATCAGTATCAGGAGCTGTGCTTTCTGACGCAGAAAAAATACCCGTACCAGGGGTCTCTGTATATGTAAAAGGAGAACCTAAAGGAGCTGTAACTACAGATTTTGATGGGAATTTTAAAATTAAAGCACAAATCAATCAAGGTGTTTTAGTTTTTTCTTACGTAGGATTTCAAACTAAAGAAGTTCCTTTTTCTGGAAATCAGAAATTAAACGTTTCGCTAGTTGAAGAAGTTAGTACCTTGAACGAAGTTGTAGTAGTAGGTTACGGTTCTCAAAAAAGATCAGATGTAACTGGAGCTATTTCTTCTGTGAAAAGTGAAAATTTTAATAAAGGAGTAGTAGCCAATGCAGGACAATTGATTCAAGGGAAAGTTGCCGGAGTTAATGTCGTAGCTGCAAGTGGTGAGCCGGGTGCTAATCAAGACATCATCATTCGTGGGGTTGGAAGTTTGCGTTCTGGAACAACACCACTTTATGTAGTAGATGGTTTTGCTTTGGATAATAGTGGTAATGGTGTTGCCTCAAATCCTCTAAACTTTATCAATCCGCAGGATATTGAAAGTATTGATGTGCTTAAAGATGCATCTGCTTCTGCAATTTATGGTTCTAGAGCCGCAAATGGAGTAGTAGTAATTACAACTAAAAAAGGATCAAAAGGAAGAACTCAGATTAATCTTTCTATGACGACAGGTTTTTCTTCATTGGCAAATAAAGTAGATGTTTTTAGCGCAAACGAATTTAGAAAACAAGTTGCTGCTGTAAACGGAACTCTTCAAGATGGAGGTGCAAATACAGATTGGCAAGATGAATTGACTAGAACTGGGGTTTCTCAAAACGTTAATTTATCGATGAGTGGTGGAACTGAGAAATCTACTTATTCGGCTTCTGTTGGTATGGATAATCAAGAAGGTGTTTTAAGAAATAGTGATTTAAAACGTTATTCTGGACGTGTAAATTTAAGCCAAAAAGCATTAGATGATAAGTTTAATGTTACCTTCAGTATGACGGGAACGAAACTTGAAAATTCTAGACCAGATGCTAGAAGTATTGTCGGAAATATGCTGACAATGAATCCAACTGATGCTGTTTATGTGAACGGTCAACCTAATACTAATTTAAGTAATGATGTTTTAAATCCATTGATTAGTGAAAGAATCTATTCTGATTTTACAAACAACAATCGTATTTTGGCTAACATCGCTCCATCTTACGAATTCATTAAAGGATTAACTTATAAATTTAATCTTGGAGTTGATTATTCTATGTCTGAGAGAGATATTCAGGTTTTGCCTTATTCGTCGGCTACTAATACAACTTTAGGTTCTTTAAATAATATTGTTTCTACAAATAATAATATTTTATACGAAAACACTTTAACGTATAATTTCAATGTAAAAGAACATAGTTTTACAGTTTTAGCGGGTCAATCGTACCAAAAAATTCAATTGAATCAAAAGAGCTACAATTTGTCTGGATTTCCTGATAATGGTGTAGAACCAAAAAATCAGATTGAAACAGCAAGTGAGCGTACAACACAATCTTCATCTGCTATCGAAAATGAATTGCAGTCTTTCTTTGGAAGATTAAACTATGGATATGATAATAAATATCTTATAACTGCAACAATGCGTGCTGACGGTTCTTCTAAATTTGGTAAAAACAATAGATACGGATATTTTCCATCTGTGGCTTTAGGATGGAATATTACAAAAGAAGATTTTTTACAAGATTCTGAAACGGTAAATAATCTTAAACTAAGAGCAAGTTGGGGACAAACAGGTTCTCAAGAGATTCCTTCAAAAATTACAAAAGCAAGTTATACAGAAAGTAATACAGGAAACGATACTTATCCGTTAGATCCTTCTGCTACAGATTTAAGCGGTTATCCTTATGGTTCGATTTACACTCGTTTGGCTAATCCGAATATTCAATGGGAAGTTTCGACACAGGCCAATATTGGTTTAGATTTTAGTTTATTCAATAATAGATTATCAGGTACTGTTGATTATTTTAATAAGGTTTCGGATAATATTTTATTAGAAGTTGCTCCAACAGATCCTATTCAACCAACATCAAAATATTGGACAAACATTCCGAATATGGAGATTAAAAATAATGGTATCGAGGTTGCTTTAGATTACAGCAGCGACAAAAGCAAAGATTTCTCATACAGTATTGGAGGAAACGTTTCTTTCACAAACAATAAAGTAGAAAATTCACCTTATAAAATTTTAACTACTGGTGGAGCACAAGGTGGTGGTCAATCTGGAGCAACAATTAACGGTGTACTAAACGGACAGCCAATTGGTTCTTTCTACATGCTTAACTTTACAGGAATCGGTGCTAATGGTTTAAACCAATTTGCGGATACAAATGGAGACGGACAAATTTTAGATGATGACCGTATCGTTGCCGGAAGCGCTTTACCAGATTATATCTATGCTTTTTACTTGAATTTAAGATATAAGAATTTTGATTTTGGAGCTAATTTTAATGGTGCTGGCGGAAACAAAATCTACAATCACGTGGCAATGTCTTCATTCAACAGAGGAAGTTTAGCGAATTCTTTCAATACAACTGACAGAGCTTCTCAATATTTAAACGAAGCTTCAACAAACTCTAACACCGTTTCTACAAGATATTTAGAAGATGGAAGTTTCTTAAGATTAAACAATGCTACTCTAGGATATAATTTAGATCCAAAATTAATCGGACTTACAGATGTTATGGACAATATCCGTCTTTCAATAACAGGACAAAACTTATTTGTAATCACAAAATATAGTGGTTATGATCCTGAGATAAACACTGGAACTTCAGTTGGAGATATTCAGTCTTTTGGAATTGACTACTTCAGTTACCCAAGAAGCAGAACAATTGTATTTGGCTTAAACGTAGCATTTTAAAAAAAAAAAAAACATAACATGAAAAATAAAATAATAATAGCCGCTCTTGGATTAGGTTTGTTCTTGAACTGGAGCTGTACAGACTTAGAAGAAAAAGTGCTGGACGAATCCTTAAACGGAGGCGGGCAAGCAGACGCAATCAGCGGAGCAATTGCTCCAGCGTATGGACAATTAAAATCGACTTGGATACATACTAATAATTTTGGATTACAATTAATTGCAAGTGACGAAGGTATTTTACCTTACCGTGGAGGAACAGATTGGTATGATGGAGGTAAATATTTAGCAGTACACGCACACACGACTACCCCAACGAATGATTTGGTTACAAGTACTTGGAACGAATTGACTAAAAATATCTCAAGAACATTATCTGCTATTGAGGTTTTAACGCCGCTTGCAGAAGCTGGAAACACAGAAGCACAAGGAGCGCTTTACGAAATGAAAGCCCTTAGAGCTTATTTGAACATGATGACATTAGACAGCTGGGGACTTGTATTCAAAAAAGAAGCATCGGCTGCAACTTCTGAAATCCTTAGAGGTCAAGATGCTGTTACTTATATCGAAAACGAACTTTTGTCTGTTGCTGATGTAATCAATAAAGATAAAGGACCAGGTAGAATGACACAAGCTGCCGTTTGGGGACTTTTAGCAAGATTAAATATGAATGCTGCTGTATACCGTGATCCTTACGGAACGCCTTCATTTACAACTGCAGATTTGGATAAAGTAATCAAATACACAGATAACATTATTAACTCTGGAAAATTCACTTTATCTCCTGAGTATTTTGATTTGTTTGATGATAATAACAATTCTAATAAAGAAGTAATTTTTGCTTTAGATCAGCGTGGAGTCTTAAAAGATGAAAACAATCGTTGGGCGTATTGGTCAATTCCTGGATCAATGTTTCCAAGACCTGAATCTATTAACGCAGATGGAACAGATGGTCCAGCAATTACTTCAGATTTTTATCAGACTTGGGTTGATGCTTACGGATCTGTAGATCCTGCTAATGCCGATTCAAGATTCTATAAAAACAATGCAAAAGTACCAGATAATTTGAAAGATCTTACTGGACTTTCACCATTGAATGATGAGAATCACTACTACTGTGTAAAAGCAGAAGAGTTTGAAATTGACAGAGGAATTATGAGAGGTATTCCATGGGCCGCAAGAAAAGATGCAAATGGAGCATTTTACAAATGTGATACAGGATATAGAATTTATCCAGTAAAACAAATCAAAGGAAATGGTCCTGATAAAAATGTTGGTTACGTTAACTTGACGCTTAAAGTTGATTTTACAAAAGAAGGAAGTATGCACTATTCTGGCTACAGAGTTTCTAAATACCAATTTAGCCACACTTCTCCTGACGGAAATTACTATAGTAGTGTAGATATGGTTTTGTTGCGATATGCTGAAATTTTCATGATGCGTGCCGAAGCTAAATTAAGAAAAGGAGATACTGCAGGAGCATTGGCAGATATGAATACAGTTAGAACTTCGAGAACAGCTCGTGCTCCAATTCCAGCGGCGCTTCCAGCAATCAATTTAAATATTTTGTATAGAGAATATGGTTTTGAGTTTTACTGGGAAGGTTTAAGAAGAAATACTCAAATTCGTTTTAGCCATTTCGAAGATAAATGGACTGAAAAATCAGATACTGATGTTAACAAAAGATTGTTCCCAATTCCTCAAGTTGCAATTGATGGAGCATCTAACACACCAGGATATTTAGTTCAGAATAAAGGATATTAGTAAGTTGTTTTATTGTGTTAGTTTGAAAACTGCTATTGCTTAAGCAGTTTTCTTATGCTTAGTTAAAAACAGGGAGGTTTTAGAGCTTGTAAAACCCCCTGTTTTTTAATTTTTTTTCTTCAAAAACTCAAGTTCGCTTAAAAAGTATTTCATTTCTAGTCTGATTGCCCATCAGAAAAAATGATTGTTTTTAAGTCATTCACCCTTTTTTGCCCCCAAACCTACTGCTTTTTAGTACCCAAATAGTCATTAATTTATTTCAAAATGAAAACATCAGTTTTGTTCATTAGTCTGTTCCTGTCCTTATTTGGCGCAGTTACACGCTTATTTTCTCAAGAACAGGTTAAAATACATTCTCATAACGATTACAATCAAACTATTCCTTTTTGGAATGCTTACGCAAATGGCGCGAATTCTATTGAAGCAGATATTTTTCTAAAAGATAATAATTTATACGTTTCTCATGATCCTCATAGCATTTCAGCTTCAAGAACTCTAGAAGATTTGTATTTAAAGCCTTTAGAAACGGCTTTAAAAATGAACTTCAAAAAAGAACACCAATTGTTTTTATTGATTGATATTAAAACCGAAGCAGTATCAACTCTTACTAAATTGGTTGCTGTTTTAAGTAAATACGAATCCATTACAAAAAACAAGGATATTAAAATTATTGTATCAGGAAATAGACCTGATCCAGAAACCTACGTAAAATATCCAGATTTTATCTCTTTTGATTTTCAAGAATTAGGTAAATCAATCTCAAAAGAAAATTGGTCTAAAGTAGCAATGGTTAGTGCAGATTTTAAAAAATATTCTGTTTGGAACGGATTAGGAAGATTAACTCATGAAGATTACAATAAAGTAAGCGCTGTTATTTCTAAAGCAAAAGAAACGAATAAACCGTTTCGTTTTTGGGGAGCTCCAGATACAAAAAGTGCGTGGAAAGCATTTTTAGAATTAGGAGTAGACATCATCAATACAGATTCTCCTTATAATTGCGTGCAATATATTCAAGCTTTGCCAAAAAGATTAATAACGGCGAGTAATTCTTCTAAAGTCTATAAACCTACTTATAAAACAGATCAGAAAGAGGTTCCTGTTAAAAATGTTATTCTTTTAATTGGAGATGGAAATGGTTTATCGCAAATATCTTCTGCAGTTTTGGCTAACAATGGAGCTTTATCTCTAACACAATTAAAAAGTATAGGTTTTATAAAAACACAATCTGCTGACGATTTTACAACCGATTCTGCAGCTGCAGGTACGGCTTTGGCAACAGGTCAGAAAACAAACAATAGAGCAATTGGAACCGATACTTTGCGACAACCAATTGCCAATATTATGGAAGTCTTGCAAAAAAGAAAGTACGCTACTGGCATTATTACAACAGATGAGGTGACAGGTGCAACTCCAGCCGCTTTTTATGCACACACTGAAGAAAGATCTAATACAGAAATAATTGCAAAGGATTTATTGAAAAGCAAATTGAATCTATTTGTTGGAGGTGGTGGTTCTACTTTTAAAAATTCTGCACAAAGTTCTAAATTTAAATTATTAAATTCAGTTAAAGAGCTAGAAACAGTAAGCAGCGATACAGCTGGTGTTTTTATTTCTGAAGGAAGAGTGCCGTCTGTTTTGGAAGGAAGAGGAGAAGTATTAGCAGATGCTACAAAATACAGTCTTGAATTTTTAAGTAAAAAGAAAAAGCCTTTTTTCTTAATGGTCGAAGGCGCACAGATTGATAGTTTTGGACATGTTAACAACGTTGGCGGAATAGTCGCTGAAACTATTGATTTTGATACCGCGATCACTCAAGCGCTTATGTTTGCAGATAAAAATGAAGGAACTTTAGTAATCGTTACCGCAGACCATGAAACTTCTGGATTTGCAATTCCGCAGGGAAATGTGAAAAAGCATAAAATAGAAGGCGATTTTATTACCAATGATCATACGGCAACCATGGTTCCTGTTTTTTCTTACGGACCACATTCGCAAGATTTTCAAGGTGTTTACGAGAATAATGAAGTCTTTACAAAAATACTTTCATTACTGAAGTAAATCAAATTTAAAAACAGCCCCCATCTGTTTATGAAGCCCGTTATTTACTTAGGTAATGACGGGCTTCTAATTTAAAATAATATCTATTTTCAAGAAGCCCCAACGGGGCGGAATATTTATAGAAATTCTATGATCAAGCACAAAAGAGCTCCAGCGGAGTGAAATATGGAGTTTAACAAAGTGTGTATTTCACTCCGCTGGAGCTTTATATTGAGCAAATATTATTCTACACTATAAATATTTAGCTTCTCCGAAGCTTTAAAAAGTAAATTAGATGAAAACTAAATTCTGTTGCTATTTTATTAATTTAATAGAATTCAAAAATGATCAGTTATGACAATTAAAAGAATAATAGCTCTTTTTGTTTTTGAAAGATTTTATTTCTCTATTAGATTTCTTATTTTTAGTAGTTTAATTACTAAAATAAACAAAACCATGATTTTAGGTATTAAACGTTTTTCATCTTTTTTATTGCTGTTGCTGATTTTAATAATGAATTCAAATACAGCAAAAGCCCAATTATTAGGTTCAGCAAAAACTCCAGCAGAAGAACCCGCCAAAACTCCAGAAGATTCTCTAGGAAGAAGAACGCCTCAAGGAACTGTCAACGGATTTATTAAGGCAATTGGAGATCAAAACTACCTTAGAGCTAGTCAGTATTTAGTATTAAGTAAACGTTCGTACCGTAAGAATGCCGAAAGAGTTCGAATCGTAAAAACCTTTCAGCAGTTATTAGATCAAGGTGGCAATTTATCGCCATCTTCTATCATTAGCAATAAAGAAACTGGACGAACAGATGATGATCTGGGAACGGGAGTTGATCATGTTGGAAATATTTCTACTAATAAAGCCGCTATTCAGCTTTATGTAGAAAATCAGTCTGATGATAGCCAGCCCGCTTTATGGCTTTTTTCTTCTGAAACAGTAGAATCAATTATGGATGCCGATATTAAAGGAGAAAAAACATTTCTAGATCGAGTACTGCCCAATGTTCTAATACAAAAAAAATTAGGGAATGTTCCAATAGGACATTGGCTGGTAGTGGTAATTATGACTGTGGCATCTTATTTACTATCAAGATTACTCATTTTTGTACTTGCTTTTCTGATCCAAAAAATATGGAAGAAAGCGGCAACCGAAAAAGGAGAAGCAGTAATAGAAGCATTTTCATTACCCGTTCAAATGTATCTGACGGTTCTTTTATTTGTAGCATTTACGCAGCGAATGGGTATTTCAATCGTAGTGCGCCAGCGTTTTAGCATTATCATCATTACTATTAGTATTGTCGCATTTTTAATTCTGCTTTGGCGAATGACCGATTTTGTTAGTATGTTTACGCGCAGCAGAATGAACAGACGCGGACGTATTTCGGCGGTTTCTGCAATATTGTTTTTGAGTCGTACAACAAAAGTCGCTATCGTTTTTATTGGAATTATTGCTATACTCGGAATTATTGGAGTAGATGTTACGGCTGGACTTGCAGCACTTGGAATCGGAGGTATCGCATTAGCATTGGGAGCACAAAAAACAATAGAAAATTTTGTTGGAAGTGTAAGTCTTATTGCAGACCAGCCATTGCGAGTGGGAGATTATTGCCGAGTTGATGATATAAAAGGAACTGTGGAATCTATCGGAATGCGTTCTACGATGCTTCGTACTTCGGCACGTACTATCGTAACCATCCCAAATGGACAATTGTCTGCGAGTAAAATAGAAAATTTTGCCCATCGTGATCGTTTTATCTTTAATCCAATTTTTAATTTTAGAATGGAAACCACTCCAGATCAGATGCGTTATCTTTTGGTAGAACTTAGATCGCTATTGTATGCACATCCTTCTATACTAAATTTAACTCCTATTGTCCGTTTTACAGGAATTACAAATGATGCTTTAAAAGTAGAAATTACGGCTTATATAGAAGCTTCAAGTTTTGAGGTTTCTCAAGAAGTTCAAGAAGATCTTCTTTTAAGGATGATGGATATCATAGAAAAAAGCGGAACCTCTTTAGCTTATCCATCTCAGACACTTTATGTGGCAAGAAATATTCCTCCGTCAAGCGAAAAAGCTGCTGAGGTTTCAGAAACAGTTAAAAAATGGAAAGAAAACAATGAATTACAGCTTCCTAAATTTGATCCGAAACGTGTAGAAGAACTAAAGAACAGTATCAAATATCCAGATGACGGAAGTTTTAATCCTGATGAAAATAATACAATAATTTAATCTGAAAATCTATAGAAGAAAAAGCGTTTAAAATTAATTTTTTAAACGCTTTTTTTTAAATGAAAATTTAAACTGCCATTGCAGCTTCAAGCATTAAATAATGCATATCTGTATTTTTTACAAACGGCTTTAAAAGTTCGCTTCCAGGACCAAAAGCGGCCAATTCCACATAATCTCCAGAATGATCCATGCTGATCCATCCAACATTATTGTGTTTTTTCTGTATTTCAGAATAGGCTTTAAAAGGTAGTTTTTTATAATTATACAAACCATCTTCCAATTTTTCTAAACCAGAATAAAAATCTAATAAATGCTGCGCTTCTTGATCGCTCAAACTTATTTTGTTGGTTTGATAAATCCAATCTTTAATCTGTTGCAGATTGAAATTACTGTGAATCGAGTTTAAAATATATTCATTTGTGTATTTGTAATCTGCAATGCTATTAAATTTTTGTGTCGCTTCTGAACCATATATAAGTCCCGGATTTGCATTTCCGTGATCTGTTGTAATAATAACTAGAGTTTCTTTGTCATTTTCTGCAAAATCAATCGCTGTTTTTACTGCTTCATCAAATGCCAGCTGATCGTGAATTAAAGCGGCAATATCATTAGCGTGCGCGGCCCAATCTACTTTTCCGCCTTCAATTAAAAGAACAAAACCATCTTTATGATCTTTCATCTGATTGATCGCGGCTTTGCTCATTTCGGCAAGAGTTGGAGTTTGCTGTAATTCTGCAATATTAGCTCTGTCAATAGAATAGGGTAAAGCTCCAGTAGAAAATATACCAAGAGTTTTAGTATCTTTTTTTAAGTTTTCAAGTCCCGATTTATCCTTTAGAATCTGATATCCTTTTTCGTGATAGATTTTATAAACATCTTTTTTATCTTTTCTTTTTGTGGGATTGAAAAATTCATCTCCACCACCCATCAAAACATCCAATCCTAATTGAGCATACATTTCTGCAATTTCACTTTCTGCATTTCTACTGTCCGAATTAACACAGAATCCCGCAGGAGTTGCATGTGTAATGGTAACAGTTGTAACACAGCCCGCTTTTTTTCCTGCATTTTTAAATTTCTGCCAAATCGGAAGATATTTTTCTCCATTAGGACCAACATTTAAAACACCGTTTCTAACACGATATCCGCCTCCAAAAGATGAACTTGCTGCGGCAGAATCTGTAACAGCAGAACTTGCCGATGCCGTATCCATAAGCGCTCTTGAAACTTTATTTTGAGCGTACAAATTCATCCAATTGCCATTTTTGTTCAATATATTTTGAGAGTATAAGTTGGCCATTTGCAATGTTCCGGTACTCATACCATCGCTGATAAGAAAGATTATATTTTTGGTTTTTTTTGCCTTCTTTGAAATGGATTCCAAATCATTTGAAAAAATGACTGTAGGGCTCATTACTGCCAGTCCGCTTAATAAAGTTGAGCCCTTAAGAAATCTACGTCTATTCATTTTTGCTAATATTTAAATTTCAGGCAATTTAACTTAAAAATTACAATTAACGAAACATTGTTGCGTTAATAAAACATCATTTTTCAGCAATAGAATGTTTTTTAATTTTAAATTTAATTTAAGTTCACTTCTCTGTGAATGAAATAAAAGTTTAATTTTACTTTTTATAATATCCTTCTTGTTTGTCAAACCCAATATAATCCCTTCCTAATTATATAGACAAACTGTTGGTTCAGAAGGCTATTTTCATAACTTATACTATTGACCAAACCTCATTACTCCATGTATCAATTTATAAAATATATTGTACTGTTTCTTGCAGTATCATTAAGTTTAATTTCTTGTAAACAAAATCAGGGAAACAAAATTAAAGTTGGTTTTTCGCAAGCCATGACCACTGACGACTGGCGAAAACAAATGAACAGCTCTATTAAAATTGAAGCTTCCTTAAGACCAGAAGTCGATTTGACAATTAAAGACGCTCATAATAATGTCAACAGGCAAATAGAAGACATAGAGCGTTTTATTTCTAACAAAGTTGATGTTATTATTGTATCTCCCATTCAATCAAAACCTTTAACGGCGGTTGTAGAAAAATCGATAAAAGCGGGAATTCCGGTTTTAGTCGTAGACCGAAAAATTGAAGGTGAAAATTATACCGCCTATCTAGGTGCAGATAATATAGAAATCGGCCGAATTGGTGCGCGTTATATTATTTCGCATAGTAAAGGTTCTGGAAAGATTGTAGAAATTACTGGTGCTGCGGGATCTTCTCCAGCTTACGAAAGAACGCTAGGTTTTAGTCAAATTATCAATGAAAATAAGCGTTTTACTATTGTTAAAACCATTCAAGGAGATTGGGAAAAAGAATCTGTAAAAGCACCCATGAAAGCAGTTCTACAGCAAAATCCTGATATAGAATATGTTTTTGCACACAATGATAGAATGGCTCTAAGTGCTTGGGAAACAGCAAAAACACTTGGTTTAGAAAACAAAATAAAGTTTATAGGTGTTGATGCTTTAAATAGTGTTAATGGCGGAATCGAATTGGTTAAAAGCGGTGTTCTCGATGGAACTATTTTGTATCCAACAGGAGGAAATGAAGCATTAAAATTAGCCTTAAAAATTTATAATAAAGAATCGGTTTCTAAAAATAACATTCTGAATACCATTGTAATAGATAAAAATAATGCTGAGATTATCGAAAATCAAATGGATAAAGTAGACCAGCAGCAATTGGTAATCGAATCGCAGCAAGGTGCTATAAAAGTGCAGGAAAAAGAATATGCTTCTCAGAATAATTTGGTTCGTTTGCTGAGTTTCTTTCTGGTCATTATTTTAAGCTTAACAGTTTACAGTATTTATTCTACCATTTCTATTTCTAGAAAGAAAAAACAATTAGAAAGAATCAATCAAACTGTGATTGATCAAAACAGTGAAATTCAGGAAATGGCAGCAATTGCATCCAAAAGCAATGAAGCAAAACTGAGTTTTTTTACAGGGCTTTCACATGAATTTAAAACTCCTATAACTTTGATTATGAGTTATGTGGAATCTTTGATTGAAAATGATAAAATAAAAGGAACTGCCTTGATTGATGAAGTTAAATTAATTCATAAAAACTCGAACCGTTTACTCAGATTAATTAATCAGTTGTTAGATTTTAGAAAAATTGAAGAACAGAAATTTACTTTAAGAGCTTCTAATATTAAAATCTACGATTTTACCAACGAAGTCATGGCTAATTTTAGAGGTGAAGCGATACGTAGAAATATCGATTTTCAATTAATCAGCAAGAATAAGAATCTTGAACTTTTTATGGATAACGGATTGATGGATAAAGTGTATTTCAATCTGCTGTCTAATGCTTTTAAATTTACGCCGGATAATGGTAAAATTACAATTTCAATAGTGGAATCTTCAGACAATTCGGTAAAAATTCATTTCAAAGATTCTGGAATCGGAATTCCTGAAGAGGAACAATCGAATGTTTTTAATCCGTTTTTTAGAGCTTCAAACAACAATAAAAACAGTTCAGGAATTGGTTTGCATTTATCCAAAGAATTTGTGCTTTTGCATAAAGGAAGTATCGAACTAAAATCAAAACAAGGAAGTGAATTTGTAATTACTTTATGGAAAGGCAAGGAACATTTACAGCCCTCAGAAATTGTTCAAAAAGTAGAAAATCAAAGCACTATTCCAAGCTTGATTACAGATAACTTAGATTTAGAAACGGAATTAAAAGATTTAAATTCAATTTCAGATTCAGAAAAACATTCGCTTTTAATTATAGAAGATAATATTGATTTAGTTGCATTTTTAAAAGCAAAATTATCTAACGAATACATTGTCAATATTTCTGATGGAAGTGATGCTGTAGAGAAAGCGCTAGAAATTATTCCAGATATTATTATCTGTGATATCAATCTGGTAGATAAAGACGGTTACGAAATTACTAAAGAGTTGAAAAAAGACCTTCGTTCTTCACATATTCCTATTATTATTCTAACAGCTCAAAGCAACAAAGAATCTGTTTTAAAAGGGTTGCAAAGCGGTGTAGATCAATATCTAACCAAACCGTTCAGCCTTTCGATTTTAAAGCAATCTATCTTAAGTTTACTTTTTAATCGTGAAAAACTACGCTATTATTACACCAACAATATTTATCGTATAGAACCAGAATCCAAATTTGGAAACCAAGAGCAGACTTTTATTACCAAAATGAATAATATCATTATGAGTAATGTTGAAAATCCAAAGTTTTCTGTTGAAGAATTGGCAGACAAATTAGGTGTTTCTAGAGTACAATTGTATAGAAAAGTAAAGGCAATTATCGGGATCAATATTAGTGACCATATTAATAATGTCAAATTAGAAAAGGCAGCAGAACTTTTGAAGTCAAATGATATGAATATTTCAGAGATTGCGTACTCACTCGGATTCTCAACTCCGAACTATTTTTCGACAGCTTTTAAGAATAAATTTGGAGTTTCACCAAAAGAATACAAAACATTGAATTAAGAAGACTACGAAATGGTTACATTTTAGGTATCAATTTTGAACTTTATGTAACAGAATCGAAACTACAAGGTTTTCGTAAATATTTTTTGATGTTCGTAAAGGCTTGTGAATAAGGGTTTTGAGATTAAAATGGTAATCCATCAATATTTATAGAAATAAATTGTAACATCATTAAAAATAAGTTGTTTTTTTTGCAGATATCTTAGCAACAAGTTTTAATACATGTACAATGAATAAGATATTGATTTGGTCTATTACTGCTGCACTGGCAGGTTTTCTTTTCGGTTTTGATACCGTAGTTATTTCTGGAGCTGATAAACAATTACAGCTTCTTTGGCATTCCTCAGATGCTTTTCATGGTTCAGTCGTTATGGCGATGGCATTATGGGGAACAGTTGTTGGTGCCATTTTTGGCGGAATTCCCACTAATAAGATAGGACGTAAAAAAACCTTATTCTGGATTGGTATTTTATATTTTGTTTCAGCAATAGGAGCCGCTTTTGCAAATGATCCTTTTGTGTTTGCCGCTTTCCGTTTTATTGGAGGCTTAGGAGTTGGAGCTTCCACAATTGCTGCGCCAGCTTATGTTTCAGAAATTGCTCCTGCAGATAAGCGCGGAAGGTTAGTGGCTTTGTATCAGTTTAATATTGTATTAGGAATTTTAATGGCGTTTATTTCTAACTTCTTTTTAAAAGATATTGGAGATAACGCTTGGAGATGGATGATTGGTGTTCAGGCAATTCCGTCTTTTATATATATACTTTTTATTCTTAGCATTCCAGAAAGTCCAAGATGGTTGTTGTCTAAAAACCGAGATGAAGAAGCCCGTAAAGTTTTATATAAAATTGATCCTTCTTCAAACATCGATGATCTTATGGATGACTCTCGTGAAAATGGCGTGGTAAAGCATGAAAATATCTTCATGAAAAAATACCGTTTTCCTTTAATCTTAGCCTTTTTAATTGCCTTTTTTAACCAATTTTCAGGAATTAATGCGTTCCTTTATTACGCACCAAGAATTTTTGAAGAAGCAGGTTTAGGACAAAATACAGCCTTATTAAGCAGTATCGGAATTGGAGTTACAAATCTTATTTTCACCTTAATCGGAGTAACATTAATTGACAAATTAGGAAGAAAGTTGTTAATGTACATTGGTTCTGTTGGATATATTATTTCGCTAGGTTTGGTATCGGCTGCTTTTTATTACAATTGGGGAGGATTAGCGGTTCCTATTTTCCTTTTCTTGTTTATTGCTTCTCATGCCATTGGCCAAGGAGCTGTAATTTGGGTTTTCATTTCAGAAATTTTCCCAAATCACATTCGTGCATCAGGACAAGCATTTGGAAGTTCTGTACATTGGGTTTTAGCAGCGATAATTCCGTCATTAATTCCAATGTTATTTTCAGAAATTGGTCCAGAAGTGGTATTCTTGATTTTTACTTTGATGATGGTATTGCAATTATTATTCGTAATTTTTCTAATGCCAGAAACCAAAGGAATTGCTCTGGAAGTATTGAGTGAAACATTAACTAAAAAAAATATCAAAAAAAATGAAATCAACGAAACAGCTGCCGCTCGCTCTTTATAGTGCTTTAGTATTATCAATTGCTGGCTGCAAACCATTTTCAGCATCGGCGCAGACTAAGGTTTTGCCATCGAATGCAATTGAAGAAAAAATGTACCGTCCTAATTTTCATTTTACACCAAAAAAAGGCTGGATGAATGATCCAAACGGAATGTTTTATGCCAACGGATATTATCATTTGTTTTATCAATATTATCCAGATAAAAGCGTGTGGGGACCAATGCATTGGGGACATGCAACGAGTAGAGATTTGGTGAAATGGGAAGAACAGCCAATTGCTATTTATCCGGATAAAGACAAATATATTTTTTCTGGAAGTGCTGTTGTCGATGTAAATAATACTTCGGGTTTAAAAATTGGTAACAATGCACCAATTATCGCGATTTATACTTTGCACGATATGACAAAAGAAAAAGAGGGCAAAATAGATGTGGAGCAGCAAGATATTGCTTATTCTAACGATAACGGTTTTACATGGCAGAAATTTGAGGAAGGAAATCCTGTCGTGAAAAACCCTGGTATTCGTGATTTTCGTGATCCAAAAGTAACTTGGGATGAAACACACAAACAGTGGATTATGGTTTTGGCAGCGCAGGACCGAGCGCAGTTTTACAAATCATCGAATCTAAAAAACTGGGAATTTTTATCTGAATTTGGAAAAGAGATAGGAGCACACGGCGGTGTTTGGGAATGTCCGGATTTCTTTCCAATCAAAGTGGAAGGAACTAAAGAAACGAAATGGGTTTTAATTCAAAACTTAAATCCTGGTGGACCAAACGGAGGTTCGGGAGTACAATATTTCGTAGGTGATTTTGATGGAAAAATGTTTAAACTTGATCCGAATTTCGCTAAAAGAGTGAATGAAGAAAAAGCAGTTTGGGCAGATTATGGAAAAGACAATTATGCTGGAGTAACCTGGAATAATGTTCCAAGTACAGACGGTCGACGATTGTTTATCGGATGGATGTCTAATTGGGAATATGCGCAACAAGTTCCAACAACAGCTTGGCGAAGCAGCACCACAGTTGCACGAGAACTAAAGTTGGTAAAAAAGGGAAATTATTACAATTTAATAAGTAACCCAGTTAGAGAACTAGATTATTATATTACGGAAACTATCAGAACAAAAGCTTTAAAAGGAAAAGAGAATTATACTTTATTCGAAGATGGAAAAGCAGATTTATCGCAAGCCATTGTAAATTTAGAGTTGAAAAATTTAAAACCTGAAAATTACACTTTTGAGCTTTCCAATTCTGATGGAGAATCTTTAAAATTCGGTTTAAACAATAAAAACAATTATCTATTTGTTGATCGTTCAAAAGCTGGAAAAAATGATTTCTCGGATAAATTTGCGGCTACAATCAGTAAAGCTTTTTTAAATGGAAATCAAAAAGGAGCCACTTTCAAAATTATTTTGGATAAAACCTCAATTGAGATATTTTACAATAACGGCGAAAAAGTAATGACGGAAATCTTTTTCTTAGAAAAACCATTTACATCACTTTCAGTTTCTTCTAAAGAAAAAATCGAAATAAATAATGTAGTAATTCAAAAATTAGATGTTTTGAAAAGGAATTAAAACAAACATCTAAATTAAATTAATTGGGTGAATTTTAAACACATAGAAACATAGTTTTTAAATCTTAAAAAAGACGTTTCACTTGCATTAAGAAATCCCGAAACTTCGGGACCATGTGTTAGAAACTAGTTTCTTTATAGAATCTTTTTAAAAGATGTAAAAATAAATCTATGTTTCTATGTGTTCAAATATTACACCTACAGGATTAAATTAATTTCTTTTCGTTAGAAAATCATAATTCAGTCGCAATAACCACTTGAAAGTGTAATGCTTTCCGACCTTTTATGCTCTTTTCTGAAAAGTAAAAGAAGGTAATTTCAATATAACTTCTAATTATCAACCAATAAAAAATCAAATGAAAGTAACTCAATTACAGTCGCTTACTGTTTATGCTGCGGTATTGTTTTTTGTAGCAAGTTTCGAGTTTTCTGCATTAAGGGCACAAACTAAATCGGTTGCATCTACAACTATTTCAGAAGCAGAAATGTACCGCCCTAATTTTCATTTTACGCCCAAAAAAGGCTGGATGAATGATCCTAACGGAATGTTTTATGCGGACGGTTATTACCATTTGTACTTTCAGCATTATCCTGAAAAAAATGTTTGGGGACCTATGCATTGGGGACACGCAATTAGTAAAGACATGATTAAATGGGAAGAACAGCCAATTGCGATTTATCCTGACAAAGAAAAATATATATTCTCTGGAAGCGCTGTTGTCGACACGCAAAACACTTCAGGTTTTGGAAAAGATGGGAAAGCACCAATTGTGGCAATTTACACTTTGCATGATATGGAAAAAGGTAAAGACGGAAAATTGGACACAGAACGTCAAGATATTGCGTATTCTACCGATGGCGGATTTACATTTAAAAAATTTGATGAGGGAAATCCAGTAGTAAAAAATCCCGGAATTCGAGATTTTCGCGATCCAAAAGTTTCTTGGGACGAAGCTAGAAAACAATGGGTAATGGTTGTCGCAGCTTCAGACCGAGATCATTTTTATGGTTCTAAAGATTTAAAAAACTGGCAGTTTTTATCGGAATTTGGAAAAGATTTAGGAGCACATGAAAGTGTTTGGGAATGTCCAGATTTTTTTCAAATCAAAGTAGAAGGAACCAATGAGAAAAAATGGGTTTTATTGCAAAGTTTAGGTCAGGGTGCAGCAAACGGAGGTTCTGGAACACAATATTATGTGGGAGATTTTGACGGGAAACAGTTTACTGTAGACACCAATTTTGAACAAAGAATTAAAAGAGAAAAAGCCGTTTGGATCGATTACGGAAAAGATAATTATGCGGGAGTAACGTGGAATAATATTCCAACTTCTGACGGGCGAAGATTGTTTATTGGCTGGATGGTAAGTTTGGATTATGGCGGAAGTGTTCCAACAAACGCATGGAGAAGCAGTATGACAACGCCGCGTGAAATGCAATTAATCAAAAAAGGAAATGAATACAGTTTAATTAGTAATCCAGTTAAGGAAATTAATAAATACATTTCTAAATCTATTCCAACGAAAACTTTAAAAGGAAAAGGCAAACTGGAACTTGTCGAATCTGGAAAAATAGATTTAAGACAGTCCATTATCACTTTCGATTTAAAAAACTTAAAGCAAGATACCTACACTTTTACGCTTTCAAATGCAATTGGAGAGTCTTTAACTTTCGGATTAGATAATACAGAAAACTACTTATTTGCAGATCGTTCAAAAGCTGGAAAAATTGACTTTTCAGAAAAATTTGCATCGATTGTGCATAAAGCAAAATTAGACAAGAATCAAAAAGAGGCGACTTTTAAAGTTGTTCTCGACAAAACTTCAATAGAAATATTTTACAACAATGGCGAAAAAGTAATGACTGAAATCTTTTTCTTAAACCAGCCATTTAACTCTATTTCAGCTTCTTCAAACCAAGGAATTGAAATTTCTAACCTCGTAATTAACCAATTAAATATAAACCAAAACCAGTAATTTATGAAAAGTAAAATCATTTATTTTCTATTTTTCTTTTTTCCAGTGTTGCTTCTTTCAGCTCAGGAAAATCAAGTTAAAGGAACGGTAATTGCGTCAGATGACGGAATGCCTTTGCCTGGCGCGACTGTAACTATTTCGGGAACAAATATAAGTACCGCTACCGATTTTGATGGAAATTTTTCTTTCCAAAACATTGCCTCAAATGCTACAATTGTAGTTTCTTTTATAGGATATGCTCCACAATCAATCGCTGTAAACGGACAAAAAACAATCAGTGTTACTTTAAAACTCGACAATAATCAATTGAATGAAGTGGTTGTTACGGGTTATTCCAAACAAAAGAAAACTGACATTACAGGGGCAGTTGCAGTTGTGAGTGTAAAAGAGCTTATGAAACAACCGGAGCCGAATCCGATTAAAGCTTTGCAGGGAAGAATTGCCGGCGTAAAAGTTTCTTCTGATGGTTCTCCAAGTGGTGCAAATACAAAAGTTGTAATTCGTGGAGTTGGAACATTAAACAATACAGATCCGCTTTATGTAATTGATGGAATGCCGACGAAATCAGGATTACACGAATTAAACCCGAATGATATTGAATCGATTCAGGTTTTAAAAGACGCTTCGTCTGCGAGTATTTACGGTTCTAGAGCTTCAAACGGAGTTATTATTGTGACTACAAAAAAAGGGAAAGAAGGTAAAATGCGAATCAATTTCAGCACTTACACTTCGCTTTCAAGCTATTCTAATAAATTAAGTGTAATGAATGCCAATCAATTTGGGCAAGCATTATGGCAGGCTAATATAAATGACGGTTTAGATCCAAATAATAATAATGTTCGCTATCAGTTTGATTGGGCGAATGTAAATGGTAAAGCGCAATTAAACAGAGTTATAATTCCTGAATATCTTGATGCAGAAAAAACTTTAAAGTCGGCTGATACCAATTGGTACGATGCTGTTTCTCAGACAGGGGTTGCGAATTCTTATGATTTATCGGTTTCGAATGCTTCAGACAAAGGAAGTTACGTTTTTTCTTTGGGCTATTATGGAAATGAAGGTGTCGTAAAAACAACTGATTTTGAGAGAATTTCAGCAAGAATGAATGGTTCATACAAATACTTTGATGGGAAATTAGTGATTGGAGAGAACTTTACTTTAAACAGAACTAATGAAGTTACGGATCCAGGAGTTTTAGATCCTGCGTTGCGTGCATTACCAATTATTCCAGTAAGAACAGTAGATGGAATAGGATGGGGAGGACCAGTTGGCGGAATGAATGACAGACAGAATCCGGTACGTCTTTTAGAATACAATAAAGACAACAAATATGATTATTTACGTCTTTTTGGAAATGTGTACGCCGATTTAGAAATCGTTAAAAATCTTCATCTTAAGAGTAGTTTCGGAATTGATTATGGCTATTATAAAAAACGTACGTTACAAAGAAGCTACAAGTCAGGTTATTTGCAAAACGACCAGACTTCTGTAACAATTGATCAATCTGTAAGCGATAAATGGACTTGGACAAACACAGCAATTTATAGTTTGAATTTTGGCAAAAGCAATTTGAATTTGATGGCAGGAACCGAAATGTATAAAGATACTTATGATACAACAACTTTGCGTAAAAACGACTTTTTGATCGAAACGCCAGATTATATGTATCCTGATGCAGGAACTGGAGAATCTTTCACAAGCGGAACTTCAACCGTTTATTCTTTGCTTTCTTATTTTGGAAAAGCAGATTACGAATTTGATAATCGCTATTTACTTTCGGCTACAATTCGTCGTGATGGTTCTTCTCGATTTGGTAAAAATAATCAGTTTGGTACTTTTCCAGCCGTTTCTGGAGGATGGAGAATCAGCAACGAGAATTTTATAAAAGATAAAATCACAGCCATTTCCGATTTAAAATTAAGAGCGGGCTGGGGACAAACTGGAAATCAGGAAATCAGTAATACGGCAGTTTATTCTCTTTATCTGGCAACTTACGCAGGCGGAAGTCCTACTTGGGCAACTTCTTACGGAACGGCTTATGATATTGCAGGAAATGGAAACGGTTTACTTCCATCTGGTTTTATCGCGACGCAGTCAGGAAATGATGATTTAAAATGGGAAACAACAACGCAGACCAACGTTGGTTTAGACTTCGGATTCTTCAAACAAAAATTATCAGGATCGATTGATTATTACATCAAAAAAACAGAAGATATTTTGGTTCTTCCAGCTTATTTAGGAGTTATTGGAGAAGGAGGAAACCGCTGGGTAAACGGTGCGTCAATGGAAAATAAAGGTTGGGAATTTTCTCTAGGTTATCAAGATGAAACTTCTTTTGGATTGAAATATGATGTTTCGGCAAATATTTCGGCAAACAAAAACAAGATTACGCAATTGCCAGATGAGGTTAAAAATAACTACGGCGGGGATGGATTAAATGATAATATTTTAGGAAGACCAATTAATTCGATGTACGGTTATGTAACAGATGGTTTGTTTACAACGCAAGATCAGGTTACTAATTCTCCAATTCAGGAAGGAAAAGGGTTAGGAAGAATTCGTTATGTAGATCTTAACGGAGACGGGCAAATAACAGATAAAGATCGTACTTGGATCGGGAATCCGAATCCTGGGTTTCAATATGGAATTAACTTAAACTTGTCTTATAAAAACTTCGATTTCACCACTTTTTGGGAAGGAACAGGAAATGTAGATGTAATCAACAATACCAAATATCAAACAGATTTTTGGAGTGTTGATGATGTCGGATCGAATAAAGGAACTCGATTATTGAATGCTTGGTCTGTAGACAATCCAAATTCTACAATTCCAGCTTTGACAACTGTTGATAGAAATGCAGAAAACAGATTTTCAACTTATTATGTAGAAAACGGAAGTTATCTAAAACTAAGAGTTCTGCAATTAGGTTACAATCTGCCAAAAGATTTTCTGAAGAAAATCAATATGGAAAGCTTTAGAGTGTACATCAGCGGTCAAAATTTACTGATTTTAGATGCTAAAAATTTCACTGGAGTCGATCCAGAAAATGCAGGATTTGGATATCCGCAGCCTACCACTTTTACTGCTGGTCTTAATTTTACTTTATAATAAAATATTGAAAATGAAAAAAATACTATATATATCAGGATTTTTAGTGATGGTTTTATTCGCTTCCTGTTCCGATTTTTTAGAAAATAATCCGCGAGGGGTTTTGTCAGAAGACGATATTGTGACACCAGAAACTATTGATGGTTTTATGAATGCAGCTTATGCGCAATTAGGAAATGATCATTACGATTCGCCATACAGTTTATGGCCTTTTGGAAACGTTCGTTCCGATGATGCTTACAAAGGCGGAAGCGGTACAAATGATATTCAGGTTTTTCACTTTTTTGAAGTTTCAAATAACATCAGGCCTGATTTTGGAGAACTAGACACTTTTTGGTACAACAGTTATGTTGGAGTTGGAAGAGCAAATAAAGCGTTGAAAGCATTAGAGCAAATTTCTGAAGCCGATTTTCCATTGAAGAAAACACGTATTGCCGAAATGCGTTTTTTAAGAGGACATTTCTATTTTATGCTGAAAATCATGTTCAGAAATGTACCTTACATTACAGAAGATATTCCAGTTGAAGAATATAAAACTATTTCGAATGTTGCACTTACAAACGAAGAACTTTGGAATAGAATTGCAGAAGATTTTCAAGCTGCAGCCGATGTTTTGCCAGAAACTCAAACACAAGTTGGGCGCGCTACACAAAAAGCGGCTTATGCTTATCTAGCCAAAACACGTTTGTATCAGGCATATACACAAGATGATAATTTTAAAGTAACAGGAATCAATCAGCAGCATTTGCAGGAAGTAATTGCGGCTACAGAAAAAGTAATCGGAAAAGCAACTTTAGAGCCAGATTTTGCTAATAACTTTTTGCCTGGAACTTATGAAAATGGACCAGAATCGATTTTCTCTATTCAGTTTTCTGATAATGATGGAACTTTATACGGAAGATTGAATTTTTCAGATGTGCTTTCAACTCCTCAAGGTTTAGGATGTTGCGATTTTCATAAACCAAGTCAGAATTTAGTAAATGCTTTTAAAACTGGATCCGACGGTCTGCCTCAATTTGACACTTACAACAATCAAGATTTTGATTATAAAAACAGAAATGCAAACACGGTAGATCCAAGATTGTATCATACGGTCGCCATGCCTGGTTTGCCTTATAAATATGACCCAGAATATGTATATGTAGAGTCTTGGGTTCGCTCGCCAGGAACATATGGTTATTTTGCTTCTTTAAAAGAAAATGTGGCACCAAGCTGCAGCTGTTTTGTCAATATTGATCCATTTTATGGGAATTCAAAAAACAGAATTCAAATTCGCTATGCCGACGTAATTTTAATGCGTGCCGAAGCTTTGATAGAATCAGGAAGACAAGCAGAAGCTTTACCATTAATTAATGAAATTCGACAAAGAGCTTCGCAAAGTACAGGAAGATTGCCTTACGCAAATAACTTTAAAATCAATACTTATGTTGACGGAGTTAATTGCAATTGGACACAAGATTTTGCCCGCAAAGCGATGCGCTGGGAACGAAGATTAGAATTGGCAATGGAAGGCAGTCGATTCTTTGATCTTGTGAGATGGGGTGTTACAGATCAAGTTTTGAATACTTTTTATGCAGGAGAAAAAACAAAACGCACCTATTATCAAGATGCTAATTTTGATGCACAGAAAGAGGAATATTGCCCAATTCCTTTGAAACAAATTAATTTCAGCCAAGGACTTTACAAACAAAATCCTGGTTATTAAAGGAGTAAAATAAAAACAATATATTAAATAATTTTAGAATGAATAACGGAAAAAGCCTTAAGGTGGCAGCATATGGAGAGGTGCTTTGGGATGTTTTTGAAAATGAAAAAAAAATTGGCGGCGCCCCGTTAAATGTGGCGCTGCGAATGAAAACATTAGGATGCGAAGTTGTCATGATTAGTTGTGTAGGAAATGATGAAGATGGTCAGGCAATTATTAATCAGATAAAAGGTTTAGGGCTTAAAACGGATAATATTGTTATTGCTGAAGATTTTCCGACTGGATTGGTCAATGTTACCTTAAATGATCGCGGATCTGCAAGTTATGAAATTAATTATCCATCGGCATGGGATAAAATAGTACTGAATAATTCGGCTAGAAAAACAGTAGAAGAAGCAGATGTTTTAATTTATGGAAGCTTAGTTTGCCGTGATGCTATCTCGAGAAATGCCTTGGAAGAACTGCTTCAAACTAATGTCTATAAAGTTTTTGATGTCAATTTAAGAAAACCTCATTATTCTTTTGAAATTCTGAATCAGTTAATGAAGTCAGCTAATTTTATCAAATTTAATGATGAAGAGTTATTAGAAATTGCATCTGCTCTAAATTCACCGTTTGAAAGTCTAGAGGAAAATATGTATTTTATTCTAAAACAGACAAATGCAGAAGCCATGTGTGTTACTAAAGGAAAACATGGAGCATTATTGCTTTGGGAAGGTAAAATTTATGAAAATGAAGGTTATCCAATTAAAGTCGCAGATACCGTGGGGGCGGGAGATTCTTTTCTAGCGGCTTTAATTACTTCATTATTAAACGATCAAAAGCCTCAGATGGCGATTGATTTTGCCTGTGCTATAGGTGCTTTGGTTGCTGAAGCGCCTGGTGCAAATCCGGATATTTCTAATTCTAAAATAGAAAGTTTGATGTTGAAATAGAAGTGTAAAAGCTTCAGTTTCTTTTGTGGAAAGCCTTAAACAGTATATTGTTTAAGGCTTTTTGGTTTTTTACTTCGTCTCAAATTTAAAAATGAAAAAAAAATATACTTTATTTGGTATACTAAAACGTTTTAGTATATTTGTCAATCTTTCTTGTTGTTTTGAATAAATCAAATAAATTTAAATACATAATTGTTAATCGAAAAATTAATAATTAAATATTTAGTGATATTCGGATTTAATTAAGATAAAATAGGATAATAAGAAAATGATGAGTTTCGACCTATTAAGCTATAATTGCACATGATGACCAAAACTTTACTTTATCACTTTTTACTATTTTTTACTTTGAATATTGCCTATAGTCAAGATTGGGCAAACCTAAATCGCTACAAAGAAGAAAATGCAAAAGTTCCTGTTTTAAGCGCTAAAGATCATAGTCGTGTCGTTTTCATGGGAAATTCCATTACCGAAGGCTGGTTAAATAAAAGACCAGATTTCTTCCATTCCAAAAAATACATCAACAGAGGAATTAGCGGACAAACGACGCCGCAAATGTTATTGCGTTTTAGACAAGATGTAATCGCTTTAAAACCATCATTAGTGGTAATTCTTGCAGGAATAAATGATATAGCCGAAAATACTGGACCGTATTCTGCCGAAGCTACATCGGGAAATATATTTTCGATGTGCGAACTGGCGAAACAAAATGGAATAAAAGTAATTGTTTGTTCGGTTTTGCCAGCATTAGATTTTCAATGGCGAAAAGGAATGCAGCCTGCTCCAAAAGTAATCGCATTAAACAAAATCATTAAATCATACGCAGAAAAAAATAAACTCTTTTATGTAGATTATTATTCGGCTATGGTCAATGATGAAATGGGTTTAAAAGCAGAATTGTGTACAGATGGCGTTCATCCGAATGAGGCTGGATACGCTGTGATGGAACCAATTTTAGAAAAAACAATTGCAAAAGCGCTTAAAAAGTAAAACAGACTTCATTCTTTAGTTTTAAATTATATGGAGAGATTTTTTAATTCTCGAGAATGATTTCATGTAAATAGTATTGTTTTTTGACAATAAAGTATCAAATGCCAAAAAACTTTCTTTTTAGGTTTGAAATGTTATTTATAGAGTGATAATCAGCAATTAAATAAGAGCGGAATGATTATCAAAAACAATTAAAACGAATAAAAATGTCAATAACAATAGGTGTAGATATAGGCGGAAGCCACATAAGCAGCGCAGCCATAAACGGTAATGACTTTGTAATAATTCCTCAAACATATTTTAGCGGACCAGTAGACAGTAAAGCTTCTAAAGAAGTGATTATCCAAAAATGGGCAGAAATAATTAACCAAACGATTCAAGCAGTTCAGCACACTTCAGATTTTGTTGAAAAAGATAAAATTGGAATCGCTTTTTCTATGCCAGGTCCCTTTCAATACGAATCTGGAATTGCAATGTTTGAAGGGAATGATAAATACGAAGCATTGTATAATGTCTCTATTTCCCAAGAGCTTATAGGATATTTGAATACTAAAAATGTGAGTTTCAGATTTCTTAATGATGCCAGCTGTTTTGGCGTTGGAGGCTGTCTTAAAGAAAGTGCCACCGATGCCGAAAAAGTAATTGCGATTACTTTAGGTACAGGTTTTGGAGCCGCTTTTTTAGATCATAAATTGCCCATTACTCAAGGAGAAGACGTTCCTCACAATGGATGTTTGTGGGATAAACCTTTTCATAATAGTATTGCAGATAATTATTTTTCTACCAGATGGTTTTTAAATGAATATGAAAAAAGTACAGGCAAGAAACTGACAGACGGCGTAAAAGAAATTGCGTCGATTGAAGATTTTTCTACAGCCAAAATTTTTGATGATTTCGCCAATAATTTAACCGAATTCTTAGCGCCGTTCATCATTAAGTTTGATGCTGATCTGCTTATTTTAGGAGGAAATATTGCAAAATCGCATCGATTGTTTTTATCTAAAGTGCAAGAAAATCTAAAAAAGCAGAATATTGATCTAGCTATTTCTATTGTAGAAAATACCGAGCAAACAAGTATTTTAGGCTCGAGCTATTTGTATAACGAAGTTTTTTGGGAACGAATTAAGGCCGAGCTTCCGTATTTCTAATAAGTAATACTTTACTATATTTGAAAAAAATATGGATTTAAAACAAAAAGAATCTAAAAATGAAGAAAAAACCTGTTTCGATTAGAAATATTGCCGACGAATTGAAGATATCTGTAACAACAGTGTCTTTTGTATTGAACGGAAAGGCAAAAGAAAAGCACATTTCTAAGGAACTTACGAAAAAGGTTTTAGATTACGCAAAGCTAATTAACTATAGACCGAATCAAATTGCACAAAGTCTAAGAACGGGAAAATCAAAATTATTGGTTTTTATGGTGGAGGATATTTCAAATAATTTCTTCTCTCAGCTTGCCCGCATTTTTGAGGATATTGCATACGAAAAAGGATATAAAGTTATTTTTTGCAGCAACGAAAATGATGATGAAAAAGCCAATGAGCTAATTACATTATTTAATTTCCGCCAAGTTGACGGATTTATTATTGTACCGTCTCCAGGAATAAAAGATACCATCGAAAATTTAATAAAAGACAATATTCCGGTTATTTTATTGGATAGATTCTATGAAGGATTAGAGTGTAATAGCGTTGTTATCGATAATGAACAGGCTTCTTTTGATGCCACGCAACATCTTATAGATAATAAGTTTAAAAATATCTGTTTTATCAGTACAGCTTCAGATCAAAGTCAGATGTATGGGCGTCTGCACGGATATGAAAAAGCTGTTAAAGCAAATGGCTTAGAGCCTCATGTTCTTCAAATTCCTTTCAATGAAATTATCAAAGGAAAAGGGAAGGAGTACATCAAAAAATTCTTCGAACAAAATAAAGATTTAGATTCTGTTTTCTTTTCTACCAACTATCTTGCACAAAGCGGATTAGAAGTTTTAAAAGAAACCAATCAAAATTTAATTAAAGATTTAGGGTTGATTGCTTTTGATGATAATGATATGTTCAAAATTTACGATCCAACCATCACATCTGTCGCTCAGCCTTTAGTAGAAATCAGTACTAAATTGATGGACGTAATGCTTCCGCTTTTAAAGAAAAAAGATGTTTCTGAAACCCATCAAAAAATTGTTTTAAAAACAGAATTAATTATTAGAGAATCTTCATTAGCTAAGAAGAAATAATTTTAAGATTTACTATTTTCAACTGACCTGAATATCATTCGCAAGATCGATTTTCAGGTTTTTTTGTTTTAAATTTTAAAAATAAATTCATGAATTCGAAATTTTTTTTTGGCAAATCTTGTTTCTTTAATCTTAAAATTTCCTCAAATTGATTTGGCTTCTTATCTCTTAAATTCTCTGTAGAAATCTTTCGAAAATTTGTCATTCGTCTGTTAATTATTGTCTCTCATCTTTTATCTGCTGTCTTTTGTCTTTTTTAGGTGTTAAAATCGGTAAAATACTTGCAACTTTCATTTTAACTTCAATTTAAGTCTTTGATTTTATTCTTGTTTTACAACGTTTTCGTACCGTTTATTTGAATTATATTTATAATATTATCTTAAATAAACGAATTTCTTTAAAAATTAACATTAAAATTATATTTAGTAAAAAATATTTTTTTTTACTAAAACGTTTTAGTATGTTTGTTATGAGTTAATAAGTTATTATAGTCATTTTAGTTTTTTTAACGATTAAGAATTCCGGAACCATTTAATCAATCAAAAAAACTGTTACGCTATTTTACTATTTAAGTGGGTTCCTCTCCAAACCTTCTTTCATTTTTATTATTGATTCAATTATTGCTAACTAACCAAAATATTTCATGATGAAACATTCGAATTGCAGAATGAAAAGGATGCTCCGTGTGCATTTTTTTCTCACAATTGCTTTGCTTTTCTGCGGGTATAACCACGTTGCCGCGCAGAACCAGAAAACTCAAGTTTCCGGGGTTATAACTTCTCTTTCAGACAACCTGTCTCTCCCAGGTGCAACTGTGATCGACGTAAGTGATCCTAGGAATGCGGTAAACGCAGATTTTGACGGACACTACACCATTGCACTAAAAAATGGTAGTACGACTTTACGATTTACAATGATTGGATACAAACCAGTCGACATAAAGGTTAATAATAAAAGTGTTATTAATGTGGCTATGGACTTAGACGTTTCAGCTTTAGATGAAGTTGTCGTAGTAGGTTACGGTACACAAAAAAGAAAAAAAGTAGTTGGAGCTATTGATCAAGTTAATAATGAAGCTTTTAATGGACGACCAAATGTAAATGCAACTTTGGCATTACAAGGAAAAGCGCCGAGTTTAACTATTCAACAAACAAATTCTGAGCCTGGTGCTGGACTTAATCTTAATATTAGAGGTGTCAGTACATTAGGAAATAACAGTCCGCTGATTGTTATTGATGGTATTGTTGGAGGAGATATAAATGCTTTAAATCCAGCAGATATAGAAAGTGTTTCGGTTTTAAAAGATGCCGGAAGTGCTGCTATCTACGGATCGAGAGCGAGTAATGGTGTTGTTTTGATTACTACAAAAAAAGGAAGCAAAGGAAATCCTATGACTATTCAGTATAGTAGTCTTGTCGGATTTAATACGCCAAAATTCTTTACAAAACCTGTTCATGGTTACGAAAACGCGATGTTGAGAAACGAAGCGGCTTTTAATTCTGGAGAATCAACTGCAGTTTTTACCGCAGCTAAAATTGCAGAATTGAAAGCAAAAGGAGACACAGAATGGTTTGCAGAAGAAATTGTAAAACCTGCCTTGCAATTAAATCAAAATCTTTCATTTTCTGGTGGTAGCGAAAATTCGACTTACTTGGTTTCTTTAGGCTATTTAGATCAAGAAAGTAATTTCGTTGGACCTCAAAAAGGAATGGAACGTTACAATTTTAGAATCAACCTTACCAACGAATATGGTAAATTTAAATTGACTTCTACATTAGCGTATTCAAAACAAAAAATTACAGATCATTCTTCTAGCACAAGTACTTTAATGGTTGATGCTTTCAGGGTTCCATTATATTATACGCAAAAAGATGAAGATGGTAATTTCCTTACTAATGATGTTTTGCAGCAATTTAACTCATTAGGTATTTTAGAAAAAGGAGGTTTTAGAAAATACGACAACGATGATATTTTTGGAGCTTTTAATGCAGAATACAAATTAACAAGCAACTTTAAAGCAAAAGGAGTTTTTGGAGGACGTTTGTGGTCAGGAAACATGTATGGCAGAACCATGCAGGTTAATTTCTCTCCGCAAGGTGTTTATGGCGCAGATCGCGACACGAACGAAGAAAACCAAAAAAGCCTTGACTTGAATATGCAGTTCATGTTAGAATACACTAAATCTTTCGGAAATCATAACGTAAGTGCTTTATTGGGGGTTAGTAACGAAAGTCGTTCAGAAAGAAGATCTGCATTATACACCAAATTTAATGATCCAGATTTAGGAACGCCAACAAGTGAAACCGTAATCGGTAAAAACTCATTTACTTCTAACGGAACAGATCCGAATGGTAATCCTGCTTCTTCAACAAGCAGTTTAAATTCGCTGTTTGGTCGTGCAGGTTATGATTATAAAGATAAATATTTTGCTGAATTCAGTTTTAGATATGATGGTTCGTCAAAATTTAGAGATGAAGTAAGATGGGGATTCTTTCCGTCGGTAACTGTTGGTTACGGATTAACAAAAGAGGATTTCATGGAAAGCTACAGAGACAATGTAGGAAATATTAAATTGAGATCTTCATACGGAATTCTAGGAAATCAAAATGTTGGAAACTACCAATATCAAACCACTTATTTTACTTTCCAAAATGCGTACGGATTTAATAATAATGAGCAAAGTGGAACAGGTTATAACTTTGCCAATCCAGATATTCAGTGGGAAAAAGCAGCAACTTTTAACGTAGGTGTTGATGCCGATTTCTTCAAAGGTGCTTTGAGTTTCTCATTTGATTTCTTCGATAAAGTAACTTCAGACATCTTAGTTCCACCGCAAGTTCCAGGAGTTTACGGAACAGATCTTCCTGATTTTAATTCTGGAAAAGTTGGAAATAGAGGTTGGGAATTAAGTGCAACATACCGTCATAAAGGTAAAGCGGTAAATCAAAGTTTGACCGTTAATTTCGGAGATTCAAAAAACAAAGTACTTGAATTTAACGGACAAGAAAGACTGACAGGAGTAGAAGAACTTCAAGTTATTCTTCGCGAAGGATTACCTTTTAATTCTTATGTTGGTTTAAAAAGAGACGGTTATTTCCAAAATGTTGAACAAATTCAAGGAGCAGCAGTTCCAGAAGGAATTACAGTTCAGCCTGGTGATAACAGATATGTTGACGTGAATAAAGATGGTAAAATTGATGACAATGATAAGTTTGTTTTCGGAAATCCATTTCCACGTTACACTTTCGGAGCGACTTACAACATTGATTACAAAAATTTTGATTTAAGTCTTTTCATACAAGGAGTTGGAAAAAGAACGATGATGATTAGAGGTGAATTAGTAGAACCTTTTCATTACAACTACGGTATGACAATGTACACGCACCAATTGGATTATTGGACGCCTCAAAATCCAGATGCAAGATATCCTCGTCTAGCTAATAACGGAACACAATCCAATACAAATAACTTCAGAAGAGGTTCAGATATGTATTTATACGATGGCGCTTACGCAAGACTTAAAAACGTACAAATTGGTTACTCTTTATCAGATGATGTTGCTAAGAAATTAGGTATGAGTAGATTAAGAATGTATGTTTCAGGACAAAACTTGCTGACATTATCTAAAGTTAAATTTGTTGATCCAGAGCTTTCTGAGTTCAATAATAGTATGTCAACCAATGGAGCAAACAGCGGTAGAGCTTATCCATCGCAAGTATATTACGGAATGGGTATTGATGTTAGCTTTTAAAAAAGAAATAAAATGAAAAATATACTTAAACAAATAAAATTCATACCAGTAGTAGCACTTTTACTATTGACGAGTTGTGAAGATCTTGATCAAGTACCTGAAAATCAATTTACAGATACAACATATTGGACAAGTGTAGAAAAAGCGCAGACTTTTCTAAATACAGCTTATTCACAAATGCAGAACAGCCAGTATTTCTTTTACAACGAAGGACTTTCAGATAACGCTTACAACGGTAGAGGAGACAACGCCGGCGCGGCTTCAATCGGTGCAGGATTATACGATCCTTCATTGGGAAGAATTAAAGACGAATGGAAAAACAGATATGCAGGAATTAAAACGTGCAATCTGATTTTGGAAAATATCGATCGTGTACCCAACGCAGATGCAACCGTTATCGCAAGAATGAAAGCTGAAACACGTTTTTTGAGAGCATTTCAGCATTTTCAATTGACAACTTGGTTTGGCGATATTCCACTTATCCAGAAAGATCCTTCTTTAGCAGAAGCTTCAACTTTAAGTAGAACTTCGCACGCAGAAGTGGTTAAATTTATTTTAAGCGAACTAGATGCGATTATTCCGGCTTTACCAAAAAACACACAATTGACTGCCGCAGATAGAGGCAAAATTACTGTTGGTGCTGCAGCTGCATTAAAAGCGAGAGTTCTTTTGTACGAAGGAGATTGGGCTGGAGTTGCGGAAGTAACCGACCAAATTATAGCAGGGACTTACGGTCAGTACAGTCTTTTTGCATCTTATGAAGGATTATTTCTGCCACAAAACGAGTACAATAGCGAGGATATTTTAAGCATTCAATATGTTCCTCAATTTAGAATGTGGGGCGAATTTTTTGATATGGCGCCACTTTCAGCAGGAGCAAGATTAAATGCTTTGGCTCCAACTCAGGAATTGGTAGATAGTTATTTAATGTTGAACGGAAAGAAAATCAACGAAGCTGGTTCTGGCTACAACGAAAACAATCCGTATGTAAACAGAGATCCAAGATTAACAGGAACTGTGGTTTACGATCAATATGTTTGGAAAGAAGCAGACGGTTCTTCTCACGTAATTTACATTAAACCAGGTTCTTCACCAGGAAATGCTACAGACGAATTTGTACAAGGTTCATCTGCAACACCAACAGGTTATTACACACGTAAATATTACGATCCACAACATACAACATCTTTAAATTCAGGTTTGAATTTAATGTTATTCCGCTACGCCGATATATTGTTAATGAACGCAGAAGCTAAAAATGAGTTGAACCAAATGACAAGTGCAGTTTGGGACCAAACTGTTAGAGCTGTCAGAACTCGTGCAGGTTTTACAGATGGAGCTGCTTTAGGATTTAATAGTGCATTAGGACAAGCAGGACTTAGAGAAGTAATTAGAAATGAGCGTCGTACAGAATTTGGAATGGAAGGCTTAAGAATCTTCGATATCAGAAGATGGAAAATAGCTGAAAATGTTTTAAACGGTTATGCACACGGAGCAAAATTCGGAGTGTCTTCTGTAGACAACGGTTATTTAAGAGTCAATTTAAGGACTTTTGATCCAGGTAAACATTATTTATGGCCAATACCAAGAGATGAGCGTTTGATTAACACTAATTTATCTCAAAATCCTAACTGGTAAAACTAACTAACCTAATAAATAAAATCATGAAAAATATATATTCAAAACTAGTATTAATACTATGCGCAATATTTCTTGTAAGCTGCGATAATGACGAAATGAGTCATACCAATGTAAGTACAGTAAATGCTCTTTACTCACCTGCAAATAATAAATTTTTTGATTTGAATGCGCAAAGTGCTGCCGTTTTCGAATGGGAAGGCGCTAAAGCAGAAGACAACGGTGTCGTACTTTATGATGTTGTTTTTGATAAGGAAGGCGGAGATTTTTCTAAACCAATTTATACCATTCCATCTGATGGCAACGGATTTCAAAAAACACTTAATCTTTCTTTTTCAGAATTAAATAAAATTGCAGGATTAGCAGGAATTCCTTCAGAAACGGTTGGAAAATTAAAATGGACTGTTTATTCTTCTAAAGGAATAAATGTACAAAAAGCAACAGTTTCGGGTACGATTGAAATTCTAACTGCAAGTGGTTTCCCAACACCAGATCAGTTGTTTATTACAGGAACAGCTTCAGAAACTGGAGAAACTATTGCAAATGCTCAAGCTTTCAAAAAGTTAGGAACAACAAAATTTGAAATTTATACAAAACTAAGTGCAGGTACTTACAAGTTTATTACTAGAAAAAATGGTACTCCAGAAGTTTTCTCTGTGGGTGATGGTAAATTGAAACAAGATGGAGAAACAACTGTTGCAGGAGCAAGCAAAGTATACAAAATCGTAGTAGACTTTAGTAACGGAGGAACAACTTTCACAGAAATCAAAAAAATCGAATTATGGTTCCCGCCGCTTAGCCAATATTTATTCGAATATACTTATTCAGGTGGAGGTGTTTGGAAAGCAGCTAACAAAGCAATCAGTTTCAAACAAGAATCTTGGGGTAGAGATGAGCGTTACAAATTTAAATTTACAGTAGCAAATGGCGCAACTACAACAGAAGAATGGTACGGAAGTATCAACGGAGATAACAGCAGACCTGATGGTGCAAATGTTGCCGCTTCATACTGGTACATGGTTCCTGTAACGAGCGATTTCTGGAACAACTGTTTCAAATTTGCTTCGGCAGTTGACAACAAGAATGTAAATGCAGAAATCAATTTCAGTGCAACTGCACCAGCTTACACTCACAGTTTTACAGTTTTATAAAATAACCCATAACGTCTCTTGAAAAGAGATTTTTGAGAGACGTTTTATTAAATGAATATATTATGAAAAAATTATTTTCAAAGCGCTATAGTCTTATGTTGCTAAGCGTAATAGGATTGGGTTTATTGACTGTTTCTTGTGATGATGATCCGATTCCGTTGCGTGACCCAAACGGTAATGTCGGAACAGAATTTAAATACACTTGGTCTCAGACAGCCGATTCTTTGCAAACGTCGACTTATAATAATTATTTAGGTTCAAACGGAACTTTTATAGAAAACAATACAGGGAAAAGTACTTTCAATTATTGGCCTAATGCACACGTTTTGGATGTTCTTGTGGATGGTTTTTTAAGAACCGGAAACGAAAATTACAAAACCAGAATGAAAGCTTTGGTACAAGGAATCAAAGTTAAAAACGGAAACAATACTTATAATAATGTTTTTAATGATGATATGCTTTGGCTGGCAAATTCTTGCCTTCGTGCTTATGACGCAACAAAAGATCAAGAATACAAGGATGTTGCTGATTATTTATGGGGAAGAATAAAATTAAGCTGGAGTGATGTTTTTGGAGGAGGTATCACTTGGAAGCAAGATACGCCGAGACAAAAAAATGCAGTTTCAAATGGTCCAGCGGTAATTTTGGCGATGAGATTGTATGAAATTGATAAAAAAGCCGATGATTTAGATTGGGCAAAAAAAATCTATGCATGGCAAAAAAGCAATTTGGTTGATCCAGTTTCTGGAGCCGTTTGGGATAATATTTCAGAAACAAACGGTGTAATCACAACCAACAAAGACTGGGTTTTTACATACAACATGGGAACTTGGATTGGTGCTGGTTTAAGATTATACAAAGCAACAAACGAGCAAACGTATCTTGATGATGCTGTAAAATCGGGTAGAACCGTTTTAACAAGTCCAAAATTACTTTCTGAAGGACTTCTGAGAGATGAAGGACAAGGAGACGGCGGATTATTTAAAGGTATCTTGATACGTTATTTTGTAGAACTTACAGAGCATCCAACAATCAATTCGACGGATAAAGAAAAATTTGCAGCATTCTTAAAGTTCAATGCTCAGACATTTTACAAAAAAGGAATCTTAAGACCAGCAATGTTTTCTGGAAGTAACTGGAAAGTCGCGCCTGCTGCAGGAGCAAACACAGATCTTACAACCCAATTGAGCGGGGTTATGTTAATAGAGGCAGCAGCCAAGCTGGATAAAGATGGTTATTTTAAGTAATTAGTTTAAGTAGTATTTGTTAGTAATTTTTGTAACACCTGAAGGTTATAAAATGCCTTCAGGTTTTATAATATGCTATCCAACCTCAAGAAAAATCATAATGAAGAATAAAATCACCATAATATTTTTCCTCTTTTTGGCATTAAATTGTTTTGCACAATGGAAACCGCAAGGAGATAAAATCAAAACAAAATGGGCAGAACAAGTAGATCCTAAAAATACACTTCCAGAATATCCAAGACCAATAATGGAAAGAAACCAATGGAAAAATCTAAATGGTTTATGGAATTACAAAATACAACCTGCAGGACAGACTGCGCCAAAAGGATATGACGGAAAAATACTTGTTCCTTTTGCTGTAGAATCTAGTCTTTCGGGTGTAATGAAAACAGTTGGCTCAGAAAATGAACTTTGGTATGAAACGACTTTTACCGTAGACAATTCATGGAAAAACAAAGACATTCTATTGCATTTTGGTGCCGTAGATTGGAAAACGGAAGTTTATATTAATGATATAAAAATCGGGACACATACAGGAGGTTTTGTTCCTTTTACGTTTAATATCACTCCTTATTTAAATGGCAAATCTCAAAAATTAGTCGTTAAAGTTTGGGATCCAACAAATGATGGAACGCAACCAAGAGGCAAACAAGTCAAAAATCCAGAAAGTATTTGGTATACGCCTGTAACAGGTATTTGGCAAACGGTTTGGTTAGAACCAGTAAGTAAAAAACATTTCACTAATTTAAGAACAACACCAGATATTGACCGTAATACGATAAGCATAAAAGCAGAAGCAGAAGGTGCTAACGAAGGAGATCTTGTAGAAATTACAGTTTTAGACGGTTCAAATACTATTGCAGTAGAAAAAGCTGTGGCAGGACAATCTTTGGATATTGTGGTAAATAATCCAAAATTATGGTCGCCAGATTCTCCGTTTTTATATGATGTGAAAGTAAAATTAATCAGCAGAGGAAAAGTGGCTGATGAAGTAAAAAGTTATTTCGCCATGCGTAAAATTTCTTCAAAAAGGGATCAAAATGGTATTGTTAGAATTCAATTAAATAATAAAGATTGTTTTCAATTTGGACCTTTAGATCAAGGCTGGTGGCCTGACGGATTGTATACAGCGCCAACCGACGAAGCTTTAAAATATGATTTGGTTAGAACAAAAGAATTGGGTTTTAATATGATTCGCAAACACGTAAAAGTAGAACCAGAAAGATGGTACACGCATTGTGATAAAATGGGAATTATGGTTTGGCAAGATATGCCGAGCGGAGATGAAGGTCCGATTTGGCAAATGCACAAATATTTTGAAGGAACAGAATTAAAAAGAACAGCTCAGTCTGAGGAAACCTACAAAAAAGAATGGAGAGAAATTATGGATCATTTGTATTCTTATCCGAGTATTGTGGTTTGGGTTCCGTTCAACGAAGCTTGGGGACAATTTAAAACAGTTGAAATTACAGAATGGACAAAAAATCACGATCCAAGCCGATTGGTCAATTCGTCAAGCGGAGGAAATCATTTTCAAACGGGAGATATGTTAGACATTCACCATTATCCTGGTCCAGAATTGAAATTGTACGATGCCCGTAGAATTACAGTTTTAGGCGAATACGGCGGAATTGGTTTTCCTGTTGCCGGACATCTTTGGCAAGCCGACAAAAATTGGGGGTATACACAATTTAAAAATACAGATGAAACAACTGCTAAATACAGAGAATATGCAGACCAATTGATAAAACAAGCTAAAGTTGGTTTTTCTGCAGCAGTTTATACACAAACAACCGACGTAGAAGGTGAAGTAAATGGTTTTATGACGTACGATCGAAAAGTGGATAAAATGAATTTTTCTGAAGTAAATAAAATCAACAAAGAAGTAATTAATTCGATTAATAATTAAAGTTTTGATGAATATTAAAAACTCCATTGTCTTTGCGCTTTTCACTTTTGCTTTTGTAAGTGCGCAAAATACGCAGGTCATAACACCGCAACAACCTATCGATTGGGTAAATCCTTTAATTGGCTCAGATTCAGATTACGGAATTTCAAACGGAAATACGTATCCAGCAATCGCAATGCCGTGGGGAATGAATTTCTGGACGCCTCAAACTGGAAATATGGGCGACGGCTGGGCTTACACCTATAAATCAAACCGAATAAAAGGCTTTAAACAAACCCATCAGCCATCTCCTTGGATGAACGATTACGGTCAGTTTTCGATTATGCCAGTTACGGGTGAATTAAAATTTAAAGAAGAAGAAAGACAAAGCTGGTTTTCTCATAAAGCCGAAACCGTGACACCTTATTATTATAGTGTTTACTTGGCAGATCATAATGTTACAACCGAAATTACCCCGACAGAAAGAGCCGCAAGATTTCGATTTACATTTCCAGAAACAGACAGAGCCTACATTGTAATTGATGCTTTTGATAAAGGTTCTTATGTGAAAATTATTCCATCTGAAAGAAAAATTATCGGCTATACAACTAAAAATAGTGGTGGCGTTCCAGAGAATTTTAAAAACTATTTCGTCATCATTTTCGATAAAGATTTTCAGCTGAATTCTACTTTTAATGGAGCTGTTTTAGGAAATGCTTTAGAAATGAAAGCAGATCATGCAGGGGCTGTTATTGGTTTTAAAACAAAAACTGGCGAAAAAGTAAATGCTCAAGTGGCATCTTCTTTTATCAGTTATAAACAGGCAGAATTAAACTTAAAAGAAATTGGAACCAATAATTTCGATCAGCTTAAGGAAAAAGGAAAAAACATTTGGAACAAAGAATTAGGAAGAATAAAAGTAGACGGAGGAACACCAGATCAAATAGGAACTTTTTATTCTTGTTTGTATAGATCGTTACTTTTCCCGAGAAAATTTTATGAGTATGATAAAAACAATAAAGTAGTGCATTACAGTCCTTATAACGGAAAACTTTTGTCAGGATATATGTTTGTAGATACTGGTTTTTGGGACACTTTTAGAGCATTGTATCCTTTTTTAAATTTAATGTATCCAGAATTGAATACGCAAATGCAAGAAGCTTTATCGAATGCTTTTAACGAAAGTGGCTGGCTTCCAGAATGGTCAAGTCCAGGATTACGAGATATTATGGTTGGAAATAATTCGGCATCAATCGTTTCGGAAGCGTATTTAAAAAGCGGAAAAGTAAAAAGCTACGATATAGAAAATTTATACAAAGCCTTGATTCACGGCGCTAATAATGCAGGTCCGATGAAAGCAGTTGGTCGTGCGGCGGCTGATTCTTATAATGCTTTAGGATATGTTCCAAATGATGAAGTGAATGAAAGTGCTGCCAGAACTTTAGAATACGCGTATGACGATTTTGCGATTTATCAATTAGCGAAAGCATTAAAGAAACCGCAATCAGAAATTGATTTGTACAAAAAGAGAAGTTTAAATTATAAAAACCTTTTCGATCCAAAATACAATTTGATGCATCCTAAAAATAAAGATGGAAAATTTATGGAACCGTTTGATCCTTTTCAATGGTTTAACGGATTTACAGAAGGAAACAGTTGGCATTATTCGTGGTCTGTTTTTCATGATGTGCAAGGTTTGGTTGACTTAATGGGCGGAAAAAATGTATTTATTTCTCAATTGGATAAAGTTTTTTCTTCACCTCCAGTTTTTGCCACAAAAGATTTTAAAGGCGGCGTAATTCATGAAATGAGAGAAATGCAGATTGCCAATATGGGACAATATGCACATGGAAATCAGCCGATTCAACACATGATTTATTTGTATAATTATGCTGGAGAACCTTGGAAAGCTCAATATTGGGTAAGAGAAACCATGAACAGAATGTATCACGCCACGCCAGACGGTTATTGCGGAGACGAAGACAACGGACAAACTTCGGCTTGGTATGTTTTTTCTTCTTTAGGATTTTACCCTGTAACTCCCGCTTCAGATCAATATGTAATTGGTGCGCCATTATTTAAAAAAGTGACAATTGAATTGGAAAATGGTAAAAACATAACCATCAATGCTTCACAAAATAGTGATCAAAATCGATATATTAGAGGATTGAAATTCAATGGTAAAGCGTACAATAAAAACTGGCTGAGCCATTCAGAATTAATGAAAGGCGCGACATTAGATTTTGATATGTCATCGACATCAAATACTAAAAGAGGAATCAATAAAGAAGATTTTCCATACTCTTTATCAAACGAATAAATGAAAAAAGAATAAACGGAGGTCTTGCCTTCAAAATTAAAAATATATTATTATGCAAAGAAGAAAATTTATCCAAAACACTGTTTTATTTAGCAGTTTAGCACTTATTGATCCTCTAGAAATAATTGCTGGAACAAAAGCCACTGTTAAAGATTTTCCAATTGTTAGAGTTGCTAAAAATAAAAGAAATTTTGAAAGTGAGTTTATTGAAAAAACAATTGCTGAATTTCAAAAAAATGTAAAAGATAAAGAATTAGGATGGCTGTTTAATAACTGTTTTCCAAATACTTTGGATACAACGGTAACGTATTCTCAAAAAAATGGACGTCCGGATACTTATGTAATCACAGGTGATATTGACGCGATGTGGCTACGTGACAGTTCTGCACAAGTTTGGCCGTATATAGCTTTTGCAGGAAAAGATGAAAAATTAAAAAATCTGATTGCTGGTGTTATAAACAGACAGACAGAATACATTTTGAAAGATCCGTATGCGAATGCATTTTACAACGATCCGAACAAAAAAGGCGAGTGGACAACCGATCATACCGATATGAAACCAGGCGTTCACGAAAGAAAATATGAAATCGATTCACTTTGCTATCCAATTAGATTAGCTTACAATTACTGGAAAAACACCAAAGACGTTTCTCCATTTGATGAAAATTGGGTAAAAGCGATCAAAACAACTTTAAAGGTTTTTAGAGATCAGCAGCAAAAAGATGGTAAAAATCCATACACTTTCCAAAGAACAACGCAATTTGCAACCGATACAAGACCTTTAAAAGGCTACGGATATCCTGTAAAACCAGTTGGTTTAGTTTGTTCGGCTTTTAGACCAAGTGATGATGCAACAGTTTTTTCTTTCCTAATTCCTTCCAATTTTTTCATTGTTGCGAGTATGAATCAGGCGGCAGAAATGTTAGAAGCCATTAAAAAAGATACTGCAACGGCAAAAGAATTAAGAGCTTTAGCAGATGAAGTTTCAAAAGCAATTAAAGAACATGCAATTGTAAAACATCCAAAACACGGTGACATATACGCTTTTGAAGTAGACGGATTTGGCGGTCATTTATTAATGGATGATTCGAATGTTCCAAGTTTGTTGAGCCTTCCGTATTTAGATGCAATAGATGTTAAAGATCCAATTTATCAAAATACAAGAAAATTTGTGCTTTCAGAAGATAATCCTTTTTTCTTTAAAGGAAAAGTGGCGGAAGGAGTTGGCGGTCCGCACGTTGGTATGGATATGATTTGGCCAATGTCATTGGTTATGAGAGCATACACTACTTCAGATGCAAACGAAATTAAAGATTGTATTAGAATGTTAAAAGCTTCTCACGGAGATACAGGATTTATGCACGAATCTTTCCACAAAGACGATGCTAAGAATTTTACCAGATCTTGGTTTGCTTGGACAAACACCTTATTTGGAGAGCTTTTGTGGGATACTTATAAAACCAATCCCAAGCTGCTTGAGTTATAACTTGTAACCGATTTTAATTTTTTAAATTATGAAATTAAGAAAGAAAATATTACTCGCGACATTAACAATGTCTATGGCGAGCCTGACAACTATTGCTCAAAAATCAGGAGGTGGCCTAGCAAAAGGGAAATATACTGCTTTGGTAAATCCGTTTATTGGAACAGCGCCTTTGTTGGACACCAAAATCATTGGTTACACACCTCCAAAAGATATGCGCGTTTGGGCAGGTTTGGTTTTTCCGGGTTCTTCGATTCCAAATGCAATGGTACAGTTAAGTCCGATGACAAAGTACAGATCTGGAGCAGGTTATGAATATGAAGATACCGAAATTTTAGGTTTCACGCATACCAATAAAGGACATTGGAATTTATGTCATATTCCGTTATTGCCAGTTTCAGAAGGCGCTTCATTTCCCTATAAATCGTCATTCAGCCACAATCAGGAAAAAGCAAGTCCAGCGTATTATGAAGTGTTTTTAAAAGATTATAATGTTCAGGTAAAACTGACTTCAACTTTGCGTTGCGGAATTCACGAATATACTTTCAAAAATAATAAAGGAAGAAAAGTACTTTTTGATTTAGGAAAAGCCAACAATCGCGTAGACGATTGGCAGATTAAACAAGAAGGTTCAAATTCCGTAAGCGGATTTCAAAGAACTGGCGGTGAGAAAATATATTTTTATGCAACTTTTAGCAGTCCGATTGATAAATTAGATACTAAAGATATCACAAAAAGCGGCGGTTATACTTTGGTCAATATCAAAGATGGCGATAACAAACCAGTTACAGTAAAAATTGCTTTATCGTTTGTAAGTGTTGAAAATGCAGCTGAAAATTTAAAAGCAGAAACTGGAGATAAAACCTTTGCTAAAGTTTTTGAAGAGGGAAGTTCAGAATGGGAAAAGCTCCTTTCTAAAATTCAGGTAAAAGGCGGAACAGAACAGCAAAACGTTATGTTTTACAGCATGTTATACAGATCGTTTTTATGGCCAGCTTTAAGAAGCGACGTAAACGGACAATTTACAGACGAAGCTGGAAAAGTGCGTAAAGAAAATTACCGTTATTACACACTTCCTTCATTATGGGATGATTACAGAAATAAATTGGTTTTATTGAGTATTTTTTCTCCAGAAGTTACAAGCGATGTCATCAGTTCGATTATTAATGAGGGAGAAATTAAAGGTTTTATTCCGACATTTTTTCACGGCGATCATGCGGCATCTTTTATCGCTGGTTCGTATATGCGTGGAATTCGAAATTACGATGTTAAAAAAGCGTACGAATTATTATTAAATAACGCTTACAAAGAAGGCGGAACTAGACCGCACATCGCCGAATACATTGCAAAGGGATATGTGCCAGAACAAGATATTAAAAATCCTGTGGTAGAAACGGTAGCAAATGCAGCGGTTACTAAAACTTTAGAATATGCTTATGACGATCATGCGCTTGCATTGTTAGCCAAAGAATTAAACGACACCGAACATTATAATGATTTGACGAAACGTGCTAAAAATTACGCCAATGTTTTTGATAAAGAATCGACTTTTATGCGAGGAAGATTGGCAAATGGCAAATGGATTACACCTTTTAATCCTGAGTTTCCTTATTATGAATATATGTATAGAGAAGCAAACGCTTGGCAGCTTTCGTTTTTTGTACCACATGATATGCCAGGATTAGTGAAATTGTATGGAGGTGATAAACCTTTTGAGGCTAAACTAGATGAGTTTTTCACTAAACCTTGGAATCCGAAGTATATTGCTTGGAATATTTCTGGTTTTATCGGTCAATATTGTCATGGAAATCAGCCGGATCATGAAGCGCCGTTTTCGTATTATTTTATCAATAAACCTGAAAAATCGCAAAAAGTAATTGACGAAATTTTAGATACGATGTACGGAATCGGTCCAGAAAAACTGGCAATGAGCGGCATGGATGATGCGGGAGAAATGTCATCTTGGTATGTTTTTGGAGCTTTAGGATTATATCCGTTATCGCCAGCAGATCCTGAATATATTGTGACAGTTCCTCTTTTTAAAGAAGTTTCTTGGACAACTCCGCAAGGAAAAAAAGTAATCCTAAAAAATCCAAACGGGAAAAGAGATTTAGAAGCTATTAAAGTAAATGGTTCTAAAATCAATAGTTATTTTATTTCTCACGATTTATTTAAAAATGGTGGCGAAATACAAGTTGAAACAAAATAATTAAATCTGTAAAATAACGTCCCATTTTCGTGGGGCGTTATTTTTATAAAAACGATTTTACATGAAAAATATAAAAGTATTGGTTTTCCTGTTTTTTTTATTTGGAGGTTATAATGTTCATTCACAAAAAACAAATTTTGAAGTTAGTTCTCCCAATGGCGAATTAAAAGTTTCAATCCAGTTAGGAGATAAAATCTATTATGCTATTTCGGCTCGAAATGAAACCTTAGCAGAAAAAAATCATTTAGGTTTAATTCTTAAAAATGAAACTTTAGGTTCAAAGCCGAAGCTAATAAACAGCAAAACAGGAAAAATAAATGAAGTGATAAAACCTGCAATTCCGCTTAAATTTTCAACCGTTTCCAATTCATATAATTATTTGCTTTTAAATTTTAAAGGAAATTATTCTGTTGAATTCAGAGCTTTTGATGAAGGAATTGCGTATCGATTTATAACTTCCAAAAAAGGAGAAATTGAAGTGTTGAATGAAGATTTCTCGATCAATTTTCCAACAGATTATTTCGTTCATTTACAGCAAACAGGAAATTTTAAAACCTCAAGCGAAGAAGAATATTCACATATAAATGCAAGCGACTGGACTTCATCTGCTAAAATGTCTACACTTCCTATTTTAGTTGATTCGAAAAAACAATATAAAATATTAATCAGCGAATCTGATTTGTCTGATTATCCAGGAATGTTTTTAAAAGGAACTGGAAAAGGCGCTGAATCTACATTTCCTAAAACACCTTTGGATTTTGGACCCGATGGAGACAGAAGTTTAAAGGTTTTAAAAGAAGCCGATTATATTGCAAAAACTTCTGGAACTCGAAATTTTCCTTGGCGTTATTTTGTGATTACCAAAAACGACAAAGAGCTTATTCAGAATACAATGACATTGAAATTGGCTCCAAAAAGTGAAATAAAGGATACTTCATGGATCAAGCCGGGACAAGCAAGTTGGGAATGGTGGAACGGCGCAACTCCTTATGGTCCAGACGTCAATTTTGTTTCAGGTTATAATTTAAATACCTATAAATATTACATCGATTTTGCTTCAAAATTTGGCATCAAATATATTATTATGGATGAAGGCTGGGCAAAAAGTACAACAGATCCGTATTCGCCTAATCCAGATGTAGATGTGCATGAACTCATTCGTTACGGAAAAGAAAAAAATGTTGGTATTGTTTTGTGGCTAACTTGGTTAACGGTCGACAAAAACATGGAACTTTTTAAAACTTTCAAAGATTGGGGAATTGCCGGTGTAAAAATTGATTTCATGGATCGCAGCGATCAAGTTATGGTTAATTATTATGAAAAAGTGGTTAAGGAAGCGGCTAAAAATCAAATATTTGTAGATTTTCATGGTGCTTTTAAACCTTCTGGTTTAGAATACAAATACCCCAATTTAATTTCGTACGAAGGTGTACGAGGAATGGAACAAATGGACGGCTGTAAACCAGATAATAGCGTGTATTTTCCTTTTATGCGAAATGCCGTTGGACCAATGGATTATACGCCAGGGGCGATGATTAGCATGCAGCCAGAAGTGTATCGTTCAGAACGTCCTAATTCTGCAAGTATCGGAACTAGAGCCTATCAAATGGCACTTTTTGTTGTTTTTGAAAGTGGTCTACAAATGTTAGCCGACAATCCAACGCTGTATTATCGTGAAAAAGAATGTACAGAATTCATTACTTCTATTCCCACAACTTGGGATGAAACAATTTCTTTAGAAGCCAAAACGGGACAATATGCAATCGTAGCCAAAAGAAAAGGTTCAAAATGGTTTATTGGAGGAATTACAAATAATGCCGAAAAAGAACGAACATTCAAACTGAATCTTAATTTTTTAAAGAATGGAAAGTCGTATAAAGTAACTTCATTCGAAGACGGAATCAATGCAGGATATCAGGCAATGGATTATAGAAAAAAGAATTTCGAGATAAAATCGGGTGAAAGAATTGAGATAAAAATGCTTAGAAATGGCGGTTGGGCTGCCGTTTTAGAAGAGATTTAAAAACTAAAGATAATTCTAAAATAAATAGAAAATCTAATGATCATACAGAATCAAAAAAATACTAGAACAAACCAGCTGTTTTTACTTTTTCTGTTAATGAATGTAGCAGTTTATGCGCAAATTCCGGTAAACCTCAAGTGCGAACATTTGCTAAATCCATTAGGAATTGATGTTCGAGAACCGAGACTTTCTTGGCAATTAAATGGCAATAAAAAGAATAGTGATCAAACTGCATATCAAATAGAAATTGCTACAGATTCAATTGCTTTAAGCAAAGAAAAAGCTACGGTTTGGAATACAGGAAAAGTAATTTCATCAGATATTTTAGTTTCATATAAAGGAGAATCTCTTCAATCTTTCACTACTTATTTTTGGAGAGTAAAAGTTTGGGATCAAAATCAAAAAGTGACAATTTCAAAAATTCAACGTTTTGAAACTGCTATGCTTCAGTCTAAAGATTGGAAAGGCAGCTGGATTTCAGATTCACATGATATGAATTATAAACCCGCTCCATATTTCAGAAAAGAAATTTCCACAGCAAAAACGATAAAATCGGCTCGTGCGTATGTTGCAGCAGCGGGATTGTATGAGTTTTATGTGAATGGAGAAAAAGTTGGAAATAGATTACTTGATCCGATGATTACAAAATTTGACAGTCGAAATTTGTACGCCACTTTAGACATTACATCGCACTTACAAAAGGGAAAAAACGCTTTCGGAATTTTATTAGGAAATGGCTGGTACAACCATCAATCGACGGCCGTTTGGAAATTTGATAAAGCAATTTGGAGAAATAGACCGCGTTGTTTGGTAAACATTAGGATTACTTATTCTGACAACACAACCGAAACCATAACGACAGATGAAACTTGGAAAACAACAGATAGTCCTGTAATTTTTAACAGCATTTATACGGGCGAACATTATGATGCCCGCAAAGAAATCAGCAATTGGAACAAACCTGATTTTGATGACAGCAATTGGGATAAATCTACAGTTATAAAAGCGCCATCGTCCAATTTGGTTTCGCAGCAATTGCATCCTATTCGCGTAACTGCTCAATTAAAACCAACTAAGATTAATCGAATAAATGATACTTTAACGGTTTTTACATTTCCTAAAAATATAGCGGGAACGGTTGGTTTTTCAATAAAAAATGCAATTCCTGGAACCATTTTTAGAATTAAACATGCGGAACGTTTGTATGCAAATGGAATGGTTGATCTTTCTAATATTGACTTGCATTATCGTCCAACGGATAATTCAGATCCTTTTCAGACGGATATTTTTATTGCGAAAGGAAATGGTAAGGAAAACTTTTCGCCAAAGTTTAATTACAAAGGATTTCAATTTGTTGAGGTAACTTCAAGCCGTCAGTTTAAATTAAATAAAGATTGCCTCTTGGCTCTCGAAATGCATAGCGACGTTCCTGTTGTCGGAAAAATTAAAACTTCGAATCCAGTTTTTAATAAAATTTGGGAAGCGACAAACAGCAGCTATCTGGCGAATTTATTTGGTTATCCGACTGATTGTCCGCAACGCGAAAAAAATGGATGGACAGGAGATGCACAAATCAATGTTGAAACGGGATTATACAATTTTGACGGAATTACAATTTACGAAAAATGGCTTGCAGATCATCAAGACGAGCAGCAGCCAGATGGCGGAATTTCTAATATTGTTCCAAATCCTGGAGCTTTTGGATATGAATTTGCAACAGGTCCTGACTGGACGAGTTCGATTGCTATTATTCCGTGGAAAATATATGAGTTTTATGGAGATAGCAGTTTACTGCATAAAATGTATCCAAACATAAAAAAGTATGTGGATTTGATCGATCAGAAATATCCAACCGGTATTACAGATTGGGGATTAGGGGATTGGGTTCCTGTTAAAACTCAAAGTTCAAAACCACTCACTTCAACAATGTATTATTATGCAGATGCATTGATTTTAGCCAAAACAGCCAAATTATTAGGCAAAACAAATGATGCTGAACACTATTTTAAGTTAGCTACAAAAATTAAAACGGCATTTAACCAGCAATTTTTTAATCCGTCAACAAATTTATATGCGAGCGGAACACAAACCGAATTATCTGGCTCATTGTATTGGGGATTAGTTCCTGACGAATTCAAACAAAAAGTAGCCGATAATTTATATAAAAAATTTCAGGAAACTAATTTTCATTTGGATGTTGGTTTACTTGGAACAAAGACTTTACTCAATGCATTAAGCGAAAACGGTTACGCAGATGCCGCATATAAAATCGCTTCGCAGGAAGATTTTCCGTCTTGGGGTTATTGGATCAAAAATGGAGCTACAACTTTGTATGAAAACTGGCCGCTACATGTGGAGAAAAATGATGCTTCTTTGAATCATATTATGTTTGGAGAAATAGGAGCATGGATGTACAAAGGTTTGGGCGGAATTTTTCCAGATGAAAACTTACCAGGTTTTAAGCACATTATTTTAAAACCAAATTTTGTAAACGGACTTGATTATTTTGAATCTGAACATGAATCTCCTTACGGTAAAATTGTCTCGAATTGGAAACGAAAAAAGAAAAGGATAGTGTACAAAGTAATTGTGCCGCCAAACTCAAATGCGAGTTTCTATTTAGAAAAAAACAGCATTTTTTCATGTAGTTCAAAAGACATTCAAATTAGTAATGAGGGACTTTATAAAGTGATTCAATTGAAAGCAGGGAAATATTCCTTTACAATTAAAACTAAATAATCATATTATGAATAAAATATTTTTGTGGGCAATTACAGCCGCTTTGGCTGGATTTTTATTTGGTTTTGATACCGTCGTTATTTCTGGAGCCGATACTAAACTTCAGGAATTATGGCACACTTCAGATGCTTTTCATGGCGCGGTAGTAATGGCAATGGCGTTATGGGGAACTGTTGCAGGAGCTATTTTTGGAGGTATTCCAACCAATAAGTTAGGAAGAAAGAAAACCCTGATCGGAATCGGTATTTTGTTTCTATTATCGGCCGTAGGTTCTGCATTGGCTAATGATGCGTTGACTTTTGCATTTTTCCGTTTTCTCGGCGGATTAGGAATTGGTGCTTCAACCATTGCCGCGCCCGCATACGTTTCAGAAATTGCACCAGCAAAAGATCGTGGAAGATTGGTTTCTTTATATCAGTTTAATATTGTGTTAGGAATTTTAATGGCTTTTCTTTCTAATTATTTATTGAGAGATGCTGGAGAAAATGCTTGGCGATGGATGATTGGTATCATGGCTTTTCCTGCATTTTTTTATACCATAATCGTTTTTACAATTCCAGAAAGTCCAAGATGGTTGCTTTCTCAAGGAAAGATTTCAGAAGCAGAAACGGTTTTGAAGAAAATAGATCATGATGCAAAAATGGAAGACTTAATTCACGAAATGCAATTTTTGGGAAACGAAAACACAGACGAAAAAAAAGAAACCATATTTTTAAAGAAATATAGATTTCCATTAATGCTAGCTTTTTTAATCGCTTTATTCAATCAATTTTCAGGAATAAATGCCTTTTTATATTACGCTCCAAGAATTTTTTCCGAAGCAGGATTAGAAGAAAGCGCCGCATTAATGAGCAGTGTCGGAATCGGGATTACTAATTTAGTATTCACGCTTATTGGTGTTTTTTTAATTGATGTATTAGGCAGAAAAGTCTTGATGTACATCGGATCAATTGGTTATATCATTTCGTTAGGATTAGTATCGATTGCTTTTTTCTTAAAATGGCAAGGCATACAAGTGCCACTTTTCTTATTTCTGTTTATTGCTTCACATGCGATTGGGCAAGGCGCTGTAATTTGGGTTTTTATTTCAGAAATTTTCCCGAATCACTTAAGAGCTAGCGGTCAAGCATTTGGCTCGTCCACGCATTGGGTTTTGGCGGCAATTATTCCATCTATGATTCCGTTTTTATTTTCCACAATCGGAGCCGGAGTTGTATTTTTAATATTCACTATAATGATGGTTTTTCAATTACTTTTTGTGATTTTTATGATGCCAGAAACAAAAGGAAAATCATTAGAAGAACTTCAGAGCACGATATTCAAGCAAGATTAGAAACATTAAAAAATAAAAGAAGAATTACAAATATTTTGAGATTATGAATAAAAGAAAAGGAAGTTTATTGCTTTTTGCAGCAGTAGTAGTATTGTCAAGTTTTGCTCTTATAAAGACAAATGAAAATTCAAAAAGTAGTTTTTATAAAACCGAAATGGAAAAACTAAATGCAGCAATTGAAAGTAATTTTCATGATAGCGCTTCGGGTTATTATTTCGTGGATTTAGATCCAGCTAAAAGAGAAACAAAATTTGGACATAAAAGAGAATACAGTTGGTTGTGGGCACTTTGTGCTATGTTTGAAGCTTCTAACGAAATTGAAAAAGTAGACAAAAAGGCGAACTTAGTTGATGGAATTTTCAATAGCATGCAGCCTTATTATGATCCTTCGCCACCTAAACCAGGTTATGGTGAATATATTGTAAAATTGAGCAAAGGTCAGCGATATTATGATGACAACCAATGGATTGGAATAACAGCTTTGGATATTTACGAAAGAACTGGCAAGAAATCTTATTTCGATTTAGGAAAGTCAATGTATGATTTCATGATGATGGCATCAGACAATGCGCTTGGAGGCGGATTATACTGGAGAGAAAATGATTTTGAAACGAAAAACACCTGCTCAAACGGACCTGGAATTATTGTTGCCTTAAAAATGTACAAAGCCACAAAGGACAAAAAATACCTTGAAAATGCGATAAAGATTTACGATTGGACAACTAAAAAACTGCAAACTGCTACAGGTTTATTTTATGATAATATTAAAGTAAAAGATGGAAGTATTGGCGAAGCTATATTTTCTTACAATACAGGAACTATGCTGCAGTCGAGTGTCTATTTATACGAATTGACGGGAGACAAAATGTATCTTGAAAAAGCAAATAAAATGGCAGAGAGTTCTTTAGACTATTTTTATAAAAGCGGAAAATTTAGAGACGGATATTGGTTTAATGCTGTTTTACTTCGTGGTTATATGCATCTTTTAAAACACAATAAAGATCTAAAATACATTTCAGGATTTAAAAAATGTTTGGATAATGCGATTAAAGAAAATAAAAATGCAAAGGGATTATTTGAAGCAGATAACGGGGTTTATAATTTAGTAGAACATGGAGGAATGCTTGAAATTCTGGCTCGCTTCGCACATCTCGAAGAAAAGTACGATTTGTCAAAATTGAAATAATGTTAGAAGTACAAAACAAAATTTAAAATCATGAACAAATTCCAATTAAGTATAAGCTTGTCATTTTTAATGTTATTCGGCTTAACTGAAAATATATTGGCTCAAAATAAAAATTCGGCTAAAAAAATGTCCATCAATAAAGAAATAATAGGACAAGTTAGCGGAGAAGATGTTTTTCAATATACGTTGCAAAATAAAATGGGAATGCAAGTCCAGTTAATTACTTATGGAGCGGCAATCACCAATATTGTAACACCAGATAAGGATGGCAAAATGAATAGTATTGTTCTGGGTTTCGATTCTCTTAATCAATATGCAAGTAACGAAAACTCTTTAATGGGTTCTACAGTTGGTCGCGTTGCCAATCGTATTTCAAACAAGAAATTTACACTTGAAGGAAAAGAATACACGCTTTCTTCAGATATTCATGGCGGTGTAAATGGTTTTGATAAACACATTTGGAAAGCCAAGGAACTAGCAAAAAAGAATGAATTAGGAGTCGAAATGACGTATTTAAGCAAAGATGGAGAAGAAGGTTTTCCTGGTAATTTATCTGTTTCCGTAACTTTTACGCTCAAAAACAATAATGATTTGGTTATTGATTATAGAGCAACTACAGACAAAGCGACTCCATTAGTTCTGACTAATCATACGTATTTTAATCTTTCGGGCGGAAAAGAAACGAAAGCATTAAACACAGAATTGACCGTTTTTGCCGATCAGTTTTTGGAGTTTAAAGATGGCAGTATGCCTACGGGAAAAATCCTGAATGTAAAAGAAACTCCTTTTGATTTTACTTCGCCTAAAACAATCGGAAAAGATATTGAAAAAGTACAGCAATATACTAATGGATATGACGTAACTTTTGTTCTGAGAAACCAAACAGGCAAATTAGCTTTAGCCGCAAAAGCTTTCGAGCCCATAAGCGGACGTGAATTAGAAGTGTATACAACTGAGCCTGGTGTTGTATTTTATTCTGGAAACTGGTTGAGCGAAAAAGTAAAAGGACGCAACAACGTTCCTTACACAAAAAATGGTGCATTTTGCCTAGAAACAATGCATTATCCGAACTCGATCAATACGCCTTCTTTTCCAAATACAGTTTTGCGTCCTAATGAAATTTTTACTTCTCAAACGATTTATAGATTTCTCGTTCGAAAATAAAGAAGGTTCTTTTCTGACTCTTATTTTTGAATGGAGTTGTTGTGGTGGAAACCGTTCTTTGGGATGAGAATTTCAAAAATTTAGATCGTAATTTTTTTAAAAAATCATACTAAAGCCGGTCGTTTTACTTTGAAAAGAAAACAACCGGCTTTTTTTCAGAAATTATAATTTACGGTTGAGAAGTAAATATTGTTACTTCGGGGATTAAAATAAAGCAATTGGTGATTAATTAAGCAATTTTGCTGGATTAATGCTTAATGACAATTTTTATGACGTCACCACTTACTATAATTGCTGCTACCAATTTTTCAGCTATAGCAAACAATGCAGTTACCTATGCTGCAGGACTCGCAAAAGCTACAGGAGCAAAACTTATTTTATTTAATTCATTTTCCTTGAGCGTTCACAGCGCAAATTCGCACATAACTGCAGATGCAATGCAGAAACAGATTGAAAAAGCGATTTCGAGATTAGAAAATTTAGCCCAACAAACAGCAGAAATGTTTAAAATTGAAACAGAATCGATTTGTACGTATTCTTTTTTAGAAGATGAACTTCCTAAAATTATTGAACATACAAAAGCAGATGTTGTGGTAATGGGAATGGCAGAACGCTCTTTTGAGCAGGAATTACTAGGAAATTCTACAACAACAGCAATAAAAAATCTTCATGTTCCAGTGTTGGCTGTTCCTGAAAATGCACGTTTTCTAAATATAAAAAAGGTGCTTTATGCTTGTGATAGTTTAAGTTTTTCGGCAATAAAAAAATTCAGCTGGATTAAAAGTGCACTTGGAGATTTTGGTGCTGAAATTGAATTTTTTAGTGTTGACGAAAAGCTGGATGATCTAAAAGAAGAACAGCATAGAATTTTGATGAATTCGAATATTGAAAAAGAATTTGAAGATGTAAAATATCTTTATAAAACTGTAAGATCTAATGCCGTTATTGAAGAAATTAGAAAAGAAATTAAAAATTATGAGGCAGATCTTTTAATTATGGTACCTCAAAAATATGGTTTTTGGGATTCTTTAGTACATAGAAGTAAGACCAGAATTTTGGCTGCAGGTCTGGATATCCCTTTGTTATCATTTCCGAATTATTAAAAATTAATATGATTTAGAAAAAAACGTATAAAAATTACAAGGTTTTTTTGAAGAAGTTCTATTAAAAGAAATCATAAAGAAAATATTTTTGATTTTAAGAATTCTATAATTTTTTTATGCTTGTTGACAGATATAAAAATTATATTTTAACATTTCGAGCAGTTTTGTTAATTATTTTTAATTACCTGCTTGTTTCAGATTTTTTTAAATTAATTTTGTAGCGCTCTAAAACTTAATGCAGATAGTTTTTTTATTAAAATGACAGCAGCTGTAATTGGGAATTATCTACAAACTAAAACAGCATTATAGGATTTTAAACATAAAATCAATTAAAGGTTTATACCAAGGAATACCGAGAAAACACTTTGTGTAGATTTTTAATTCATTTTGAAAATAATTTTTTATAATTTTTTTAGTTTGTTCAGGTTTTAAATTCTTTTAAAAAGTTGAATGTCATTAGATTAAATTGACTTTTAAGACAATTATTATTGTTTCTTACGTCTGTTCTAAGGGATTTTTTGAATATTATTCCGAAGACCTTTCAAAGAATAATGAAAGTATTAAGCATTGGGTTATAAGAGTACAAAGCTTAAAAAAAACAAAAACAAATGAGCGCAGTAATAACAGCTATAGGTGGCTTTGTACCGCCATCAATCCTAACTAATAAAAAGATTTCAGAAACTGTTGATACATCGGAGGAATGGATCATTAAAAGAACTGGAATTAGAGAACGAAGAATCGCAGACGACGAAACCGCAACATCTGACCTTGCTGCGGCTGCGATTGAAAATCTAATCGAAAATTATAATGTAGATCGTAACGAAATTGAAGCTTTGCTCGTTGCAACAGCTACTCCAGATCACATTTTAGCGCCAACAGCAAGTATTGTTTGTGAAAAAAGCAGACTGACAAATGCTTTTGGTATTGACATGAATGCTGCCTGCAGCGGATTCTTATACGCTCTGGAAATGGGAGCAAATATGATCGAAAGCGGACGCTATAAAAAGCTAATAATCGTTGGGGCAGATAAAATGAGTTCTATCGTAGATTATGAAGATCGTAATACTTGTATCCTTTTTGGAGATGGGGCAGGAGCTGTTTTGTTAGAAAAAACAGAATCTGATTACGGATTAATGAAAACAATCCTAAAAACAGATGGAAGCGGAGTTTCTTCTTTAGCTGTACCAGCTGGAGGTTCTAGAAATCCAACTTCTATGCAAAGTCTTTTACACAGAACACATTATTTAAAGCAAGACGGTGCTTTTGTTTTTAAAAGAGCTGTATCTGCAATGAGCCAGGTTTCGCAAGATGCTTTGGTGAAAAATGATTTAGAAGCAGATAAAATTGACTGGGTAATTCCGCATCAAGCTAATTTGAGAATTATCACGGCTGTCAGCGAAAGTTTAAATATTGATTTTGATAAAGTTAAAGTAAATATTGACCGTTACGGAAATACAACTTCTGCAACAGTTCCTTTATGTTTATGGGACTTTAAAGAAGATTTTAAAGAAGGTCAAAATTTATTGATCACCACTTTTGGTGCAGGATTTTCTTGGGGTGCAACTTGTTTGAAATGGGGTGTAATGCGTGAAAGAAAAACGTTGAAGCAAAAAATAACTAATATTGAAAAAGAGGATGTTTTGGTAGCGCATTAAGCATTGCCAAATTTATTCTATTTAAAAAAAATAAATGAGGTTAGGAAACCAAAATAAGAAGTCGGGGAAGAATTTTTTCTATAAATATTACAGAGTTATCGTAATTCCGGCTGTTTTTTTGGTGTACCTGTCTTCTTATTATTTTCTGAATCCCTATAGAAATTTTAAAGAAGAAAGTCTGCTCGATTTAGATCAGAGTTTTGACATCTTTATTATCCTGCTGTATTGTGCCATACTTACAGAGCTAACACTTTTTGTTGGAAGGAAATTAAACTACTACATTAGTTGGGAACAAAATCCGGTTTTTAGGGCGATAGCACAGTTTATTTGCCTAATAGCCGGTAATATGCTTCTAAACTACTTTTTTTCGTGTCTCTGGGATTATTTGTATCCGTGTACGGCATTAGAAGAAAATGATCTGGTTACGATTTGGCAGTCAAAAATTATGGCTGCCATTATTTCGCTTTTTATAAGTGCCATTCATACCGGAATATTTCTATTAAACAGATGGCGCTTAAATGCTATTGAAACGGCAGAATTAAAAATTAAAGCCTCTGAACTTCAAGAAGCCGTAATGCGCTCTAAACTGGAATCTTTAAAAATGCAATTAGATCCGCATTTTGTATTTAATAATTTCAGTACCCTAACGGAACTGATTTATGAAGACCAAAAAGAAGCAGCTTCATTTTTAGAAAATATAACGAGAGTCTATCGTTATATGATTTCAAATTCGAATAAAGATACCATTACTGTAAAAGAAGAAATAGAGTTTCTAAATGCTTATTTCTATTTATTGAAGAAACGTCTTGGCGAAAAAATCGACTTACAAATTGAGATTGATTCTGCTTTATTTGCACTTCATTTACCGCCACTTACTTTGCAATTATTGGTAGAAAATGCTGTAAAACACAATACAGCAACTTTGACCAATCCGCTTACAATTACTATTTTTTCTGATTCTGGAGATATTATCGTTCGTAATAAACTGCAGCAAACCGCTGGAAAGAGTTTGGTTTCAACAGGAATCGGAAATAAAAATATTGAATTCCGTTATAAAATTTTATCTGAAAAAATGCCGGTTTTTAGTGAATCAAACGGCTATTATGAGGTGCGTCTGCCATTAATTTAGAAGTTATGAAAATTTTAATTGTAGAAGATGAAAGTATTAATGCCAGCCGATTAAAAAGACTGTTGGAAGAACTAGAGCCTAATTGTGAAATTTTAGGTATTATAGATACCGTTGTAGATACAGTGGCGTGGTTAAAATCTAATTCTGCTCCAGATTTAATTACCATGGATATTCGTTTAGCAGACGGATTAAGTTTTGCTATTTTTGATGAAATGGAAATCACTTGTCCTGTTATTTTTACAACGGCTTACGATGAATACGCCATTAGAGCTTTTAAGGTAAACAGTATCGATTACTTGATGAAACCAATCGAAAAAAACGAATTAGAACATGCCTTAACAAAATTCAAATCATTAAATAAAAACGAAACTAATTATTCTAATATTACTGGAATTCTAAAAGAACTTATTCAAAAACCAGTATTTAGAATGCGCTTTTTAGTGACCTATCGTGACGGTTACAAAAGTGTAGATGTTTCAGATATTGATTTTATTTATTCGGAGTTTAAAACTAGTAATTTGTTTCTCAAATCTGGTGTAATTATTTCGATTCCGCAAACAATGGAAGAGTTGGAACAAGAATTAGATCCAAATATCTTTTTTCGCGCCAACCGTCAGTTTTTTATTCGCGCGGAAAGTATCAAATCAATTGCGAACTACTTTAACGCAAAATTGAAAATCCAATTAAAACTCGATCCCGAACGCGAAGTGATTATCAGCAGAGAGAAAACGCCATTGTTTAAACAGTGGATGGATCGCTAGCTAGGAAGGAACTAAGGTTCTGAGATGCTGAGGTTCTAAGTTTTTTTGCCACGAATTGCACTAATTTCGCTAATTTCCTTTTTGAAGTTACGATGTTTTACTCTCATTTTTGTCTTATATCATTCTTGATCATAAAAATTCGAGAAATCATATCGCCAGTTTTATACAAGAATTTTAATTATCTAAGATTCATGAATTGCTTCGCCTGTTCGCTATTGCTCGTATCGTGGCGAAAAAAAACTTAGAACCTCAGCATCTCAGAACCTTAGAACCTTAAAAAGAAAACCCTCCGTTTCGGTGTCAAAAAATGCCGTTTGGGTAACTTTCTTCCTTGAAAATGCTGTTTTCAGCTGTTATTTTGCTGCCAAATTTGAGGTAATTCATTTAAAATGAAAAATAAAATGACAAAACAGTTTTTTAAAAATAATAAAGCAATTGATAGGATTGCAGTTTTATTAATAATCATATCACTTTCTTCATGCGGAAAGAGTGGAGATGCACAAATGGCGCCTCCTAAACCAGAAGTTGACTTTCTTCAGACAAGTTCGACATCAGGAGATATAGAAAAAAAATATCCAGGTACTGTTGAAGGTACCGTAAACGTTGATATAAAAGCTCAAGTATCAGGTTATCTTGAAGCTATTTATGTAAAAGAAGGAGATTATGTAAACAAAGGACAATCTCTTTTTAAAATTAAAGGCGATGTTTATGCTGAACAAGTAAACAACAGTCGTGCGGCCTACAAAAGCGCTTTGGCCAATCAGGCAAATGCTAAATTGGAGGTAGAAAAAATCAAACCTTTAGTTGATGGAAAAGTCTTTTCAGATATGCAGTTAAAAACCGCACAAGCTAATTATGAAGCTGCAACCGCACAAGTAGCACAGGCTAAAGCCGCTTTAGGATCATCTCAGTTAAATGCCGATTTCTCTTTGATTAAAGCTCCTGTAAGCGGCTATATTAGCCGTATTCCGAATCGTATCGGAAATTTAGTTACACCAACCGATGCTGTTCCATTAACTACACTTTCTGAGATTAATAATGTCTTTGTTTATTTCTCTCTTACAGAAGCTGATTATCTTGCTTTCTCAAAAGATTCAAAATCAGATAAGTCTGTTAGTTTAATTATGGCAGATGACAGCGAATACGATCAGAATGGAAAATTGGAAGTTGCCAGCGGAAATATAGATCGAGCAACGGGTACAATTGCTTTAAAAGCCATTTTTCCAAATCCGAAAAAAGAATTACGTTCTGGAGGTTCTGCTCGAATTGTCTTAAACAAGAATTTGTCTTCTGTTATTACAATTCCGATGGCAAGTGTAAAAGACATTCAAGATAAATTTTTTGTTTTTGTTTTAAAAGAAGGCAACAAAGTAGGGATGGTTCCAATTGAAATTGCTGGAAATGCAGGAACCAATTATTTTGTAAAATCTGGTTTGAAATCGGGTGACAAAGTAGCGCTTAATTCTATCGATGTACTTTATGATAGTATGGAAGTTGTTCCAAAAACTGCTGCTAAAAATCTAAGCAGCAAATAATTCTTTTGATTTAATATAAAAAATAACATTTTCCATGTTAAAGAAAATAATAGACAGGCCAGTATTGGCCACAGTCATTTCCATTGTATTGGGTATATTGGGTATCATTGGACTTACCCGATTATCTGTAACAAGATTCCCAGATATTTCTCCTCCAACTGTTATGGTAAGCGGTTCTTATCCGGGAGGAAATAGTGAAACCGTTATTCGTTCGGTAGTAACGCCTTTAGAAGAGCAGATTAACGGAGTTGAAAATATGCAGTACATTAAATCTACTGCAAGTAATGACGGATCTTTTTCGATTAGTGTCATTTTTAAACAAGGGGTAGATCCAGATCAGGCCGCTGTAAACGTGCAGAACAGAGTACAGCAGGCAACTCCAAAATTACCGCAAGAAGTAGTCCGCATGGGACTTACAACTTCGAAGCAACAAAACAGTATGATTGTTATTTTCAACTTGTATACAGATGACAATAACAAATATGATGAATTGTTTCTGCAGAATTATGCAAATATAAATCTTGTACCTCAAATGAAACGTGTTCCAGGAGTTGGACAAGTTCAGATTTTTGGACAGAAAGATTATTCCATGCGAATTTGGTTGGATCCGCGTAAAATGGCAAATGCTGGTTTAGTACCTTCAGATGTTACGCAGGCAATTGCGGAACAGAGTTTAGAATCAGCTCCAGGAAAATTGGGAGAAGAATCAAAAGCGGCTTTAGAATATGTAATTCGTTACAAAGGAAAAAAGAACAAGCCGGAACAGTATGAAAATATTGTAGTTAAAAATAACGGAAGTAACGTTTTAAGATTGAAAGATGTTGCACGAGTTGAGTTCGGTTCTATTTCATACAGCGGGGATAACAAATCGAATAGTAAAAATGCGGTTACGATGGCAATTTTACAAACTTCGGGTTCTAATGCAAACGATATTGAAATCGGGATTAATAAAGAAGTCGAAAGATTGTCAAAATCTTTTCCTCCTGGAATTAAGTATGTGAACGTAATGAGCACCAAAGAGCGTTTGGATGAAGCAACGGGACAAGTAAAATCGACTTTATTCGAAGCCTTTATATTGGTGTTTATCGTAGTATTTATTTTCCTTCAGGATATTCGATCAACGATTATTCCGGCAATTGCAGTTCCAGTGGCAATTGTAGGAACGTTTTTCTTTCTGCTGGTTTTCGGATTTACCGTCAATATTCTAACTCTTTTTGCTTTGGTACTAGCAATTGGAATTGTGGTCGATGACGCAATTGTCGTTGTGGAAGCAGTTCACAGTAAAATGGAAGAAGATGCAGGTATTTCGGCTAAAGAAGCAACACATAGTGCGATGGCAGAAATTACAGGAGCTGTAATTTCGATTACTTTGGTAATGTCGGCTGTATTTATTCCGATTGGTTTTATGACGGGATCTTCAGGGATTTTCTATAAACAATTTGCTTATACTTTAGCGATTGCGATTATTATCTCGGCAGTAAATGCACTTACGTTAACTCCAGCTTTATGTGCACTTTTATTAAAGAATCATGGAGACAAACATGATAATCACAATCACAAAACAAGTTTTAAAGATCGATTTTTCGTCGGATTTAATACTAGTTTCAATAATCTTACGGGCAGATATATTAAAGGGGTTCGTTTCCTTATCGGAAGAAAATGGATCGCTGCTGGTTTAGTGACAGGAATTACTGCAATTGCGGTTTATATGATGATGTCTACACCAAAAAGTTTTGTACCGCTTGAAGATGACGGTTTCATGGTCTACAGTTTGTCTATGCCGCCAGGAACAGCGCTTGATCGTACGACTGAAGTAGTGCAGAGAATGGAGAAAATCTTAGAAACAGAAGAAGCTATTGATGTTAACACCAGTATTACGGGATTTAATATTTTGAGTAACAGTGCTAGTACAGCGTACGGTTTAGGATTTATCAAATTAAAACCTAAAAAAGAAAGAGGTGCTGTTAAAGATATTGACGAAATTTTGAATAGCGTTACAGCTAAATTATCTAAAATTAAAGAAGGTTCGATTATGGTATTCAGAATGCCACCTGTTGAAGGATTTGGTGTAACTAGCGGTGCCGAAATTGTTTTACAGGACAGAATGGCTAGAAGCCCAGAAGCTTTAAAAGCTATGTCTGATAAAGTAATCGGACAGATTATGCAGCAGCCTGGAGTTCAATATGCATATACGACTTTTAGAGCCGATTATCCGCAATTGGAATTGGAAGTTGATGAAGATAAAGCCCGACAGATGGGCGTAAATATCAAAGAACTATTAGGAAACATTCAGACTTATTTTGCAGGAGATCAATCATCGGATTTTACCCGATTTGGTAAATTCTACAGAGTGAATGTAAAAGCCGATGGTATTTTTAGAATGGATGAAGATGCTTTTAATGAAATTTTTGTTAGAAACGCAGATATGCAGATGGTTCCTGTAAAATCGATTGTAAAATTTCATAAAGTGTACGGGCCGGAATCGGTAAACCGCTATAATTTGTATAATTCTGTAAATATTACAGCAATGGCATTGCCAGGTTATAGTAACGGTCAGATTATGGGGAATTTAGAAAAGGTTTTAGATCAACTTCCATCTGATTACAGTTACGAATGGACAGGTTTAAGTCTTGAGGAAAAAGCAGGAGGAAGCCAGACAATTGCCATTTTTGGGTTGTGTCTTTTGTTTGTATTCTTCCTGCTTGCTGCTCAATACGAAAGTTATTTACTGCCACTTGCTGTATTGCTTTCTATCCCTACAGGAATTTTAGGAGCTTTTGCAGGGATTAAAGCAGTTGGCTTAGACAATAATATTTACGTTCAAGTGGGGTTAATTATGCTCGTTGGACTTTTGGCTAAAAATGCCATTTTGATTGTTGAGTTTGCTTTACAGAGACGTCTTGCCGGATTAAGCATAATCGAGGCCGCAATTGAAGGAGCAAGATCAAGATTACGTCCGATTATCATGACTTCGCTAGCTTTTATTGTAGGGATGATTCCATTGATGTTTGCCTCTGGAGGAACTGCAGTTGGAAACCGATCAATTAGTGTGAGTGCCGCAGTCGGAATGTTTAGCGGTGTTGTACTGGGAATTTTTGTGATTCCGTTGCTTTTCATTGTATTTCAATATTTACAAGAAAAAGTGTCAGGGAAAAAGATTGCAGTACAAGTTCAAACCATAAAAGAATAATAATGAAAACACTATATAAAATCGGAATTGTTTTACTTACCGGAACAATCATGACTTCTTGTGTGGTAGGAAAAAAATATACGCGTACAGATTTAAATGTTCCAGAAAAATACCGCGAAGAGATTGTGGTAACTGGAGATACGATTTTGCTTCCATGGAAAAACTATTATAAAGATCCTTTGTTGGTTAATTTGATTGAAAAAGCCCTCGTTAAAAATAACGAGGTGCTTATTGCAATGAAAAGTATGGAACAGCTTGATCTTTCTTATAAACAAGCCAAGCTGTCCTTACTTCCAACACTAGATTTTGATGCAGGTGCTAGTCGTTCTTATCAATCTAAAAACTCTTTAAACGGATCATTAAGTGCTCAGTTTATTGGTAAAGATTATATGGACGATTACAATGCCAATCTTCGTTTGGCTTGGGAAGTTGATATTTGGGGAAAAGCTGCGATGCAGAAACGAGATGCCAAAGCAGCATATTTTGCTCAAAAAGAAAACCTTTCGGCTTTAAAAACTCGTATAATTGTTCAGGTTGCGCAAGCTTATTACAATCTTCTTGGTTTAGATGAACAGCTTAAAATTGCAGAGAAAAATATTGAGTTAAGTAACAATACCTTAAGTATGATGCGTTTGCAGTACAATTCTGGTTCTGTTAGTTCATTAGCCGTAAATCAAACTGAAGCTCAGAAAAAAACAGCTGAATTATTAGTGCCTTTAGCAAAAGCGAATATTGCTGTTCAAGAAAATGCTTTACAGATTTTATGCGGAGAATATCCAGATAAAATTGAAAGAGCGGGTAATATTGACGCAGCAGAAGTTGCGGTACTATTTCCTGACGGAGTTCCTGTTTCACTTTTGAGCAGAAGACCAGACGTAAAAGCTAGTGAATATGCAGTGATGTCAGCAAACGCCAAAACGAGTTTAGCAAAAGCAACCATGTATCCCACTTTAAGTTTAAGTCCGTCAATTGGTGTAAATTCATTTGAGTTTGATAACTGGTTTAATTTTCCAGGTTCTGTTACTAAGACTATTGCGGCCAATTTAGCACAGCCGATTTTCAGAAAAAAAGCGTTAAGAACGTCGTATGAAGTCGCTGTATTAGAACAAGAAAAAGCAGTTGTACAATTTAAACAGTCTTTTATTACTGCTGTAGGAGAAGTTAATGATGCCATGTCAAGATTGAAATATGCCGATGAACGTATTTTACTCGCAAAAGAAAAAGCCCAGTCTTTAGACAAAGCGACTTCTGACGCTTCTTTGCTGTATAAAAGCGGAATGGCAAATTACCTAGAAGTTATAACTGCTCAAAACAGTTCACTTCAAAATGATTTAGATGTTGTAACTATAAAATTAGAAAAGCTAAATGCAGCCATTAACCTCTATCGCGCTTTAGGAGGAGGAGTAGAATAGTTTTTTTTATAAACACCATTTCTGGAAAAAATTACAGAAATGGTGTTTTTATATTTCAGCAGATTATTATTTAAATATGGATAAAGTTAGTTTTACACGCTTAGAACTTTATAACTTGGTTTGGAAATTTCCACTTATTCAAATAGCAAAGCACTACGAAATTTCGACTATGGGAATAAAGAACGCTTGTGATAAAATGCAGATTCCTTTACCCAATAACCGTCATTGGAATAAACTGGAATACAAAAGATCGGAAAGACCAAAACTATCAACAGAATATAATACGATCAACCAGATTTACATTCTAAAGAAAAGGTATGAAATGCAATTTCGATACACTTCAAAATCTACCCCGTTGCTTGATTCCGTTCATCAAATAAAGAAAGAGGTAAGTGATTTGTTGATCGTTAAACAAAAGCTTGAAAATCCTTCTAAAATCGTTTATGCTACAGAAGATTATTATAAAAATTTAAAGAAAAACGATAATGATTTTCTTGAGATTTTAAATTTAAATGTATCAAACAAAAGTGTAAACAGAGCTTTACTATTTATGGACGCTTTTATAAAAATTTTGGAATTCCGCGGTCACCAAATGCGAAAAAACAATAACGGGTCTGACAGCATTCTTTTTACTAATGGAATAGAGATTGAAATTGATTTGAGAGAAGCATTAAAAAGAATTACTATTGAAGGGAAAAGAGAAACGTCAGAATACGTTTTTACCGGAGAATTTATACTTCGAGCTAAAAGAGAATCGATAAAAAAAGAATGGCGCGACGGAAAAGATTTATTAGAAAACAAACTGGCAATTATTTTAGCAAAATTAGAACTCATAGCAAACGAAGAAAGTTTTTTATAAATTAAAAAATGCAAAGAGAATTATTTTAAATATCTTATAATGAAATCTATATAATGTCAAATAAATACTTAAATTAGAATTTCAAATAACTTAAAAGTATAGTTTATGACCTTATTTCGAAATGCTTTTTTAATAGTGATAGTTGCTTTTTTTCTAACTGGTTGCAAAAAAGAGAATTCTTCTGATAACAAAAGTGTTGATTTAAAAAACTACTTAACGGATAACGCTTCGGGCATAAAAATTGGAGGGATTAAAATTGTACAAATCAATACTCCAAAAGGAAAATTTAATGTTTGGACGAAGAGAATTGGAAATAATCCTAAAATAAAACTATTACTTCTTAACGGCGGGCCTGGAGCTACACACGAGTATTTTGAATGTATGGAAAGTTTTTTGCCATCAGAAGGAATTGAATTTATTTACTATGATCAGTTGGGAACGGGTAATTCTGATAATCCGAATGATCCAGCATTTTGGGATCTATCTAGATATGTTGAAGAAGTAGAGCAGGTTCGTCAAGCCTTAAAACTGGATAAAGATAATTTTTATCTATTAGGTCATTCTTGGGGTGGAATTTTAGCTGCACAATATGCACTTAAATACCAGAAGAATTTGAAAGGACTTATCATTTCCAATATGATGATGAGTGCGATAGCTTATGATAAATATGCAGACGATGTATTAGCGAAACAGATGGATCCAAAAGTTTTAGCCAGAATACGAGAAATAGAAAAAAACAAAGATTTTGAGAATCCAGAATATATGAAGTTGTTGGTTCCTAATTTTTATTCTAAACACATTTTGCGCTTAGATCCAAATTTATGGCCTGAACCAGTTAATCGATCATTTGCTAAAATCAATCAGTCGCTGTATGTTACAATGCAAGGGCCAAGCGAATTCGGGCTTTCTGGTAAACTAGAAAAATGGGATATTACAAAAGAACTTCCGAAGATTACAGTACCCACATTATCAATTGGAGCACAATACGATACCATGGATCCCGAACATATGAAATGGATTGCAACACAGGTTAAAAATGGTACTTATTTGTATTGTGAAAAAGGCAGTCATATGAGTATGTATGATGATCAGGAAACATACATGAAAGGATTGATTAAGTTTTTAAAAGAAACTTCTAATTAAAAATCAAGAAAGCCAGAAAAAAAATATTTTCTGGCTTTCTTGATTTCAATGATGATAAAATTAAAATTTTTAAATAGTTTTTAAAACTCCTCCATCTGCTCGTAACGAAGCTCCATTTGTTGCTATTGAAAGCGGACTTGAAAGATAAACGGCTAATGAAGCAATCTCAGAAGGATTTATAAATCGTTGTAATAATGAATGAGGATTGGTTTGCTGTACGATAATGCTTTTCATCTGTTCTGTTTCGATGTTCTGCATTGCAGCAATTTGTTCTATAGTTGCAGCGACTCCGTCTGAGTACGTTGGACCACCAAGAATCGTATTTACAGTAACTTCAGTTCCTATTGTTAGTTTTGATAGACCATTGCTAAACGCCATCATAGCCGCTTTTGTCATTCCGTAGTGAATCATGTTTCCAGGAATGTTTACACCAGATTCACTGCTGATAAAAAGAATTCTTCCAGATTTTTTGTTTAGCATTGAGGGTAAAAGTTTCTTTGAAAGTCGAATCGAACTCATAACATTGATTTCAAAAAAAGTATACCAATCTTCGTCTTCAAGATCTTCAAAGTTTTTTAGCTCGAAAATGCCAACATTATTAATTAGAATTTCAATATCATTTAATTTTTGGATTAATTTCTCCACTTCCTCTTTTTTTCCAAAGTCAGCGGCGATTCCAGAAACTTTTGCATTTGGAAATTCAGCTGCTAATTTTTCAACAGCGAGTTCGGTTTTTTCTTTGTTTCTTCCATTAATAATGACTTCGGCATTTTCAGCTAATAACTGCTGTGCAATTGCAAAGCCAATTCCTTGTGTTGACCCGCTAATGAAAGCTTTTTTTTCTTCTAATTGTAAATTCATTTTTTATTTAATTTTTGTAATGATTGATACATAAATAATCAAAAAAATTAGCTGATAACAGCTAATTGCATTTCGATTTGTTGTTTTAATACTTCTTTGTTCGGATACATTCGGCGGAGTGTATTGAGTCCGCACCAAAATGTTATAAGATATTTTCCTAAAATTTCGGGAGAAGTCATTGTTTTTATATTTCCTTTTTTTTGTTCTGCAGAAATAACTTCTGTAAACATTTCTTCAACTTCTTTTAAGATTTGTACAGAAATTGACTCAAGATCGTCATCAATATAAGTCATTTCAACCACTGTATTCGCAATAATACAACCTTTCAGATGTTCGTTTTTATCTGAGTCTGCTATGCTTCTAAAAAAATCTTTAATTAGCTCCAACGGATATTTGCTTGTGCTTAATTCTTTTTTAAAAGCGTCAAATGCCAGTCTTCGTTCCTGAATAGCTTTTTGAAAAACTTCTTTTTTACCTCCATTAAAAGTATTATAAAAACTTCCGGCACCTGCACCAGTAGCTTTCTGCAAATCGCTTAAAGAGGTTGCGGTATAACCTTTTTTCCAAAATAGCTCTTGAGCTTTTTTTATAATATTAGAATCTTCGTATATAGTTGGTCTTCCTCTCATTTAATTTTATTTTGTAATGATTGGTACAAAAATATAAAAAAATAGATTCTAAGTAGAAAATGCTGTATAAAATTAGTTAAGTGACTAGAAATTCTATTGAGCTGAAGGACTAATTATTCCTGATTTTTTCTCGAAATTCCAAAGGAGCCATTTGTGTTCTTTTTTTAAAAAGTGTACTAAATGACTGTGGATGTTCAAAACCAAGAGTATAAGCTATTTCACTTACAGACAATTCAGTTACTGATAGTTTTTCTTTGGCCTTATTGATCAGTTTTTCATAAATATGTTCACTTGCATTACGACCGGTGTGTATCTTCAAAAAATCGCTGAGGTAATTGGGAGAAAGATTCATCGCTTCGGCAGCTAAACTTACACTTAAAAGACCTTTTTCTTTAGTATCATCATTATAATAATCATTTATAAACCTTTCAAATTTAGGAAGTAAGGTATGACTATTGTTCTTTCGGGTTATAAATTGCCTTTCATAAAATCGACTTGAATAGTTTAGGAGTAGATCAATCTGCGATAAGATAATTTCCTGAGTATGACGATCAATATGCTGGCATTCTTTGTCAATTCGGTCCAATATTTCTATGAGATATTTTTCTTCTTGTTCAGATAAATGTAATGCTTCATTTACGGCATAGGAAAAAAATCCAAAATCAAATATTTTCTGAGCTAACGGATGTTTTAAAATAAAATCTTCGTGAAATACCAACAAATAACCAGCTCCACATTCCATATTATGAAAATCTAAATACTGCACCTGATTCGGTGCAGTAAAGCTTAGTACTCCTTTATCATAATCGTAATGTCCTTGACCATATCTAACTTTTCCTTTTGCGTCTCTTTTTAGAGCGACACAGTAGAATTTATTTACAAATCCTTTCCAGATTTCATCCTCCAAAAAAATGCTTTCAGATAAATTGATTACGCTTACCATTGGATGTTTAGGTTCCTGAAGAGAAAGTAGGCGATGAAAGGCAGACACAGATGCTATAGTGTTCATAACGCTTCTTTTAAGTTAGTCTAGAAGTCCCATGCTGAATTCATCATACGGAGCTCCGGTATCAGTTCCCAAAGGTACAATACTTTCCAGTTTTTGCAGATCTTGAGGACTTAATTCTACGGTAGTAGCCTGTATATTCTGCTCGAGATAGGTTCTGCGTTTGGTTCCAGGAATAGGCACAATTCCCTTACTGATTATCCATGCAAGAGCAAGCTGAGACGAATTGATGTTTTTTTCTTCTGCCATTTTTTCAATCGCTTTTACTAATTCGATATTTTTATGAAAATAATTTTCCTGAAAGCGGGGTATACCTCTACGGAAGTCATTTTCTGGAAGATCATCTATAGAACGAATTTGCCCAGACAAAAAGCCTCTTCCTAAAGGAGAATACGCAACAAAACCGATTTCTAGTTCTTTCAGAGTTTTTAGTACGCCTCTTTCTTCTGCAGTTCTTTCAAATAAAGAATATTCACTTTGAACAGCTGTAATAGAATGAATTTGATGTGCTCTTTTAATTGTTTCAGAAGATACTTCAGAAAGTCCCAAATATTTCACTTTACCTTCCTTAACAAGATCACTCATCGCGTCAACCGTTTCTTCTATGGGCGTATTTTTGTCAAGGCGGTGCATATAATAAAGATCAATATAATCGGTATTCAAATTTTTGAGAGAACGTTCCACTGCTTTTTTGATATACTTTTTGCTTCCGTTTATCGCCCAAGTTACTTTTCCCGCATCATCAATTTCCCAACCAAATTTTGTAGCTATTGTATATTTATCACGTTCTTTTCCAATAGCTTTTGCTATTAGCTGTTCATTTTTTAAAGGACCGTACAGATCTGCTGTATCTAGAAAATTGCCTCCCATTTCAAGCGAACGATGGATTGTTTTTAAGGCTTCTATTTCATCTGCTGCACCATATATATTTGCCTCTTCAAAACCTGTCATTCCCATACATCCCAAACCTATTGGAGGAATAATTAATCCTTGACTTCCTAATTTAATCTTTTTCATTTTTTTAAGTTTTATTTGAATACAAAGTTCGATAGGAAGTGCACTTTTAGCAGTTTGCATATTACGGAATATTGTAAGCCAATTACTGGTATTTGCAAAAGAAGAGTTGGATTTAAATCTCAAGCGGATCATTTGATTGTTTATAAGATTTAAATCCTAAAACTTTGTTTCAAATTATAAGTTGCAACATGTTTAAAGATTTTCATCTTAAGATTAGATCTAATTTAGTGTTGTTAAATTGTAGTAAGTTGATAATCAGTTAAGAATGGTATTTGATTGAGTGGGTTAAGAGACTTTAATTGGAAAAGGTATGAATAAAATGAATAAAGCGATTACTATTTTGTTCTGCATTATTTGTCAGTCTTTTGTATATGCACAATTAGATGCGCCTTACACTATGGGTTTTATTCCAGCTTCTATTGCAGAAGGTGATCTTGCTTTTCCAATCTATGACAAATGGCATTTAAGCGGTCAGGTAGATTTTCAGTTAGTTACACAAGGAGCTTATAATACCACAAATCCGTTTGAGTATACGCAGCGTGTTGTGGTAAGACCTTGGATTGTGTTTTCTGGATTAAAGAATATGAAATTGTGGCTTGGATATGCGCATAATCAAAAATATGCCGTCGAAGAAATGGGAAATTATAAAACACTTGAAAACAGATTAATTGTCATGGGAACCTATACGCAGGAGATGCCGAAGGGATCCATTTTTGAACAAGTGCGATTTGAAACTAAGTTTTTTGATGATAGGAATGGCGTTCCACAGACAATTCCGCGATTAAGAGCAAGATTTGGCGTCAATCATTTTCTTAGACAGACTAAAGAAAAACCACTATTTCTAGCGCCAAATTTGGGCTATTATACAGAACTCATGCTAAAGTTCGCTTCCAAAGATTATGCGGAAGAACATTTTGATATTTTCAGACTTTCGGTGTATTACAGTGCAGGAATAACGCCAAATCTTCATTTTTTGGCAGGTATAATTGGGCAGATGCAGCTAAGAAACAATGGCAATCAGTTTGATGTTTACTATGGTCCAATGTTGTCTCTAAAATACAGTATCAGACCTAAAGAACGAGAAACTTTTGATAGTGTTGATGGAGGTGCAGATTGATAAATTGATAATGAATACCCACAATGCAAATATATAATCATTAAATCTTAAAATCATGAAAAAAAGTAACTTACAGTTTATTTTTACGGCTTTACTCTGTTTTTCATTTATTGGAATTATAAATGGACAAACTAAAAAGAAGCCTAACATCATTATGGTAATTTCTGATGATACGGGCTGGGGAGATTTAGGTGTTTATGGAGGAGGGATCGGACGTGGAATGCCAACTCCAAACTTAGATAAAATGGCTAAGGAAGGAATGCAGTTCTGGTCTTTTTATGGACAGCCAAGCTGTACGCCCGGAAGAGCAGCTATGATTACAGGCCGTATTCCTAACCGAAGCGGTATGACTACAGTGGCTTTTCAAGGGCAAGGGGGCGGACTTCCAGCAGCAGAATGGACTTTGGCATCAGTATTAAAGAAAGCGAATTACAAAACTTATTTCTCTGGAAAATGGCATTTAGGAGAAGCAGATTACGCTATGCCAATCGCGCATGGTTTTGATAAAATGCAGAATGTGGTATTGTATCACTTAAATGCTTACACGTATTGTTTCCCATCATGGAATCCTGATATGGCGCCAGAGATAAGTGATTTTATTAAGAAATCTACAAAAGGTATTTTGGAAGGAGAAGCGGGAAAACCAGCACGTGATACAGGCCCTGTTACTGAAGAGAATATTGCAGAATTGGATATAAATATGGTGGACAATAATTTGAAACAGCTTGATGAATATGGAAAGTCTAAAGATCCGTTTTTTATGTGTATCAATTTTGCTAAAAACCATCAGCCTAATTTGCCATCCAAACAATTTGTGGGGAAATCTCCAGCAAAAAGCAAATATGGTGATGCTGTTGTAGAAATGGATTATAATGTAGGCCGTATTATGGATAAAATTCGACAGCTTGGCATTGCAGATAACACTATTGTCATTTATACAGTTGACAATGGAGCTTGGCAGGACGTTCATCCAGATGCAGGATATACACCTTTCAGAGGTTCAAAAGGTACTGATAGAGAAGGAGGAAGTCGCGTACCAGCTATTGCATGGTGGCCGGGACAAATTGAGGCAGGAAGCGTAAGTCATGATATTGTTGGTGGCTTAGATTTGATGGCTACTTTTGCAGCTCTTGCGGGAGTTGAATTGCCAAAAAATGATAAAGAAGGAAAACCAATGGTTTTTGACAGCTATGATATGTCGAATGTTTTATTTAAAAAGGGAAAACCACTTCGCGACAGATGGTTTTATTTTACAGAAAACGAATTGTCGCCAGGAGCAGTGCGTATAGGAAAATGGAAAGCAGTATTTAATACAAGAGGAGATAACGGAGCACAAGCAGGAAGCGATACGCCAGGACAGCAATTGGGCTGGAGAGGTGATCAGACTTACATTGCAACTGTTCCAGCGGTATATGATTTATGGCAGGATCCTCAGGAACGTTACGATCTATTTATGAACAGTTTTACAGAGAAAACATGGACAATGGTAGTTTTTGACCAAGTTATTTTGGAATTAATGAAAACCTATGCGGCAACTCCGCCAAGACCACAGCAAAGTGGTTCGTATGCAGGACCAATGGAAATTGGAAAATATAGAACTATTGAGCAGGCTAAACAGTTACTAAATTCTAAAGAATTGACGCTTCCACCTTTAAGCGTTGATCCTAAACAATAATGCAAAGGTTAATTACAATTTTAAAATCCCATTTTTTATTTGAAATGGGATTTTTTTTGTACTGTAAAATTGTTTTACATCTTCATGCTTTATCAATGCTTTGATCGTTTTAATTATAACCATTAGCTTTAAGCCATTCGATGCAATCTCTTGTCCAAAATTTGCTTGTGTCGTTTACACCTAATCCAAATCCGTGACCGCCTTTTTCATATAAATGTAACTCCGCTGTAACTCCATTTTTCTTTAAAGACAAATAATAATTAATACTGTTTTCAGGTATTACAACGGTATCATCTGTGCTATGAATTAAAAATGCAGGCGGTGTTTGAGAAGTAACCTTTTTTTCATTCGAAAAGGAATCTATTACATCTTGCGAAGGATTATTTCCTAATAAATTAGTTTGTGAGCCTTTATGCGTTATGTCATTTTCCATTGAAATAACAGGGTAAATCAAAAGAGAAAAATCGGGTCTTGCACTTACTTTATATGCTGATTCATAAACTTTATCATCATAATGCGTAGATGCAGTGGCAGCTAAATGCCCTCCAGCAGAAAAGCCTAAAATCCCAATTTTTTTCGGATCAATATTCCATTTAGAGGCATTTTGTCTTACATACCGAATGGCTTCTTGTGCATCTTGCAATGGACCAACATTTTTATTTTTCATAGTTAAATCTGTTGGGAGTCTATATTTTAAGACAAAAGCTGCAATGCCTTGACTATTAAACCATTCTGCCACTTTTTTTCCTTCCTTGTCAAAAGCTAAATGCGAATAGCCTCCTCCAGGGCAAATAATGACTGCAGACTGATTTGGTTTACTTTCTTTGGGAATAAAAATACTTAATGTAGGTATAGAAACTTGACTTGTGCTTTGTATTTTTCCTTCTTTGAGTTCAGGTTTTTCTTTATAATCTGCGGCTTTAATTTCGTCTGGAATTTTATTCCATAACGGAATTACTTGATTTTGAGCATTTGAAGAAAATATTCCTGAGAAAAGGAGGAAACTCAATGTTATTCTTCTGTAAAATTGGATCTTTTTATTTTTCAATTTGATATTTAATTAGTTGTTTTACAATGATTTATTGTCTTTAACTTAGAAAATGTAACAGTTGATATTGGTTGTTGTAATTACTATAAATAGGATGTAAAAAACACCATTTTTGGTACAATTTTACCCCATAAAAAGGATGAATTTCACCTGTTAGCTTTTAACAAATATATTGTTTAATGTGTAATTTTGTATTCTTTTTTTTATGTAATCTATTAATTTAAATACTTAAAATAATTTTTTATATAATTTATTTGGATTGTAGAGATTAAAAACTATATTTGTGCAATCGATTACATTGTTTCTGTTTGAAGGTGTTAATTTGTTGATTTTAATATTTTTAAACAGAAGTCAATTGTTTTATTAAGATTTCCAAAAATTACAAAACTATAATACCCACTAACTATGAATCAAACCGAAACAGTTGCAGTAAATGAGAACGTTAAGACTACAGGAAAATACCGTTGGAGTATTTGCGCCTTATTGTTTTTTGCAACTACCATCAATTATCTTGACAGACAAGTACTTTCTTTAACTTGGAGTGATTTTATTGCGCCAGAATTTCATTGGACCAACAACGATTACGGAAATATTACGGCGTTATTTTCAATTTTTTATGCCGTTTCATTATTGTTTGCTGGACGTTTTGTAGATTGGTTGGATACTAAAAAAGGGTTTCTTTGGGCAATCGGAATTTGGTCTGTTGGAGCTTGTCTTCACGCATTTTGCGGAATTGCAACTTCAGGAATTATTACAGGAGAATGGTTTGTAGGGTTTCACGGGTCAAAAGAAATTATCAGTACAATAAGCGATACTGCGTTGGTAATCAATGTAAGTGTGGCTTTATTTATTTTTGCTCGTTTTGTTTTGGCAGTAGGAGAAGCAGGAAACTTTCCAGCGGCAATCAAAACTACAGCAGAATATTTTCCTAAGAAAGACAGGGCTTTTGCAACGAGTATTTTCAATGCAGGAGCAACAGTTGGAGCTTTAGCGGCGCCCATTACAATTCCTTTTATTGCAAAATCTTTTGGCTGGGAAATGTCATTCATTATCATCGGTGCATTAGGATTTGTTTGGATGGGATTCTGGATGTTTATGTATGATAAACCAGAAAGACATTCAAAAGTTTCGGCAGATGAATTAGCTTATATCCAACAAGATGATATTGCAGACAGCAAATTGGTTGGGTATATTCCTGAAACGACTTCAAAAGTGTCTTTAGTAGATTGTTTTAAATACAAACAAACTTGGGCATTTGCATTTGGTAAATTTATGACTGACGGTGTTTGGTGGTTTTTCTTATTCTGGACACCGGCTTACTTAAGTTCTGTTTACGGAATGGACTCTACACAAGCTGCATTGCCTTTATTTGTACTTTACATGATTACATTGTTGTCAATTATCGGAGGATGGCTTCCAACTTACTTTGTTGAAAAAAAAGGTATGAATCCGTACGAGGGTAGAATGAGATCGATGTTGATTTTTGCCTTCTTTCCACTTTTAGCTTTGATCGCACAACCATTAGGATATATTAGTTATTGGATTCCAGTAATTATTATCGGAATTGCAGGTGCGGCACATCAATCTTGGTCAGCTAATATTTTTACAACTGTTGGAGATATGTTTCCTAAAAAAGCAATTGCAACCATTACAGGAATTGGTGGTTTAGCAGGCGGATTAGGATCTACTTTAATTAATAAAGGTTCAGGTGTTTTGTTTGATTATGCGAAAGAGACTGAAATGGTCTTCATGGGATTCAAAGGAATAGAAGCTGGATATTTTATTATCTTTTCAATTTGTGCTGTTTGCTACTTAACTGGTTGGATTGTAATGAAATCGCTGGTTCCTAAATACGCTCCAATTACTGATTTATAAAGAAAAATAGACAGAATTGAAATATTTTTTTCGTTTCAATTATGCTATTTAAATATAAAAATATAATTTTGTGCAATCGATTACATTAATTTAAAATTATGACAAAATATAGTTCAAGATACGCGTCAAGTCCAGAAGCAGTTAAAAAATATGATACGCAGCAATTGAGAGAAGAATTCTTAATTGATGACTTAATGCAGGAGGATGAAGTAGTGTTGGTTTATTCTCATTACGATAGATATATTGCTGGTTCTGCAGTGCCTGTAAAAGGAGATTTGCCACTTGAAACAATAGATCCGTTAAAAGCGCCTTATTTCTTAGAAAGAAGAGAACTTGGAATTATTAATGTAGGAGGAAGTGGTTCTGTGGTAGTAGAAGGAACAGCTTATGAATTAGGTTTCAAAGATGCTTTGTATATCGGAGCAGGAAATAAAGAGGTGGTTTTTAAAAGTGATGACAAAAGCAATCCTGCTAAATTCTATTTAAACTCTGCACCAGCGCACACAACTTATCCTACCAAGAAAGTAAGTTTAGCTGAAGCTAATAAATTGCAATTGGGAACAATGGAAACGGCAAACCACCGTACCGTAAACCAAATGATTATTGGAAGTGTAGTTACCACTTGCCAATTGCAAATGGGAATGACAGAATTAAAACCTGGAAGTGTTTGGAATACTATGCCGGCACACGTTCACGATCGTAGAATGGAGGTTTATTTCTATTTAGATATTCCAGAAAATCAAGCAGTTTGCCACTTTATGGGACAGCCGCAAGAAACTAGACATATCTGGATGAACAATCATCAGGCAGTTATTTCTCCGCCTTGGTCTATTCACTCTGGTTCTGGAACTAGTAATTATACTTTTATCTGGGGAATGGCCGGTGAAAACTTAGATTACGGAGATATGGATGTTTGTAAAATCACAGATTTAAGATAAGAAAATGACAAACTTATTTGATATAAAAGGAAAAGTTGCATTAATCACAGGAAGTACACACGGACTGGGAATGGCAATGGCAAAAGGATTAGGTCAGGCAGGCGCTACAATTGTGGTGAATGGAAATTCTTCTCAAGAAAAAATTGATCATGCAGTTAACGAATTAAAAAGCGAAGGGATTAATGCTGTTGGTTATAAATTTAATGTAACAGAAGAGCAAGAAGTAAAAGCAGCTGTTGCGAAAATTGAAACTGAAGTTGGACCAATCGATATCTTGATTAATAATGCTGGAATTATTAAAAGAATTCCGCTTTTAGATATGGAAGTTGCTGATTTCAGAGAAGTAGTGGATATCGATTTAGTTAGTCCGTTTATTGTTTCTAAGCATGTGGCTAAAGGAATGATTGAAAGACGTCAAGGAAAAATCATTAATATCTGTTCTATGATGAGCGAATTAGGTCGTAGTACAGTTTCTGCTTACGCTGCTGCAAAAGGAGGCTTGAAAATGCTTACTAAAAACATGGCAACAGAATGGGCTAAGTACAATGTTCAAATCAACGGAATTGGTCCTGGATATTTTGCTACAGAACAAACAAAACCGATTAGAGTTGACGGACACCCTTTTAATGATTTTATCATTAGCAGAACGCCAGCAGCTAAATGGGGAGATCCAAGCGACTTGGCAGGAGCAGCGATATTTTTATCTTCAAAAGCAAGTGATTTTGTAAACGGTCACATTTTATATGTTGACGGAGGAATCCTTGCTACAATCGGAAAGCCTTCAAACGAAGAATAATTTTCAAATTATATTTTAAAAGACATGAGCCAGACATTCATAAACGATAATTTTTTACTTGAAAATAAATATGCTGAAGAGTTATACCATAATTACTCTAAAAATCAGCCTATTATTGATTACCATAATCACTTAAATCCACAATTTATTGCTGAAGATAAAATCTTCGACAACATTACAAATGTGTGGATTAACGGTGACCACTACAAATGGCGTGCAATGCGTACATTAGGAATTAACGAGCAGTTTGTAACAGGAAATGGATCAGATAAAGATAAGTTCTTAAACTGGGCAAAAACAGTTCCGTACACTATGCGTAATCCTTTGTACCACTGGACACATTTAGAATTAGCTCGTTATTTTGATATTTATGATTTGTTGAATGAAAAATCAGCTGAGAAAATCTATATCGAAACTACGGAGAAAATTAATTCTCAAGCGTACAGTACGCAAAACCTTCTTAAAAAAGTAAACGCTGAATTAGTTTGTACTACAGAAGATCCAATTGATAGTTTAGAATTTCACCAAAAATTCGCAAACAACTCAACTGGAATAAAAATGAGTACAGCTTTCAGACCTGATAAAGCGATCTTAATTTCTAACGATGGCTATAATGCATATCTGGACACATTAGGGGATGTGTCCGGAGTTGCAATTAATACTTATGTTGATTTACAAACGGCATTAAGAAACAGAATTGAATTCTTTAATGCAAACGGATGTAAATTAAGTGATCACGGTTTGGATCAGATTTATTTTGAAGAATTTACAGAATCTGAAGTTGCTGCAATTTTCAAAAAGAAAAGAGAAAATAGAATCATAACGCCAGAAGAAGCTTTAAAATTCCAAAGTGCTGTTTTATTGTTTTTAACTGAAACGTATCATGAATTTGGATGGGTACAACAGTTTCACTTAGGTGCATTGCGTAATAATAACGCTCGTATGCACAGAATTTTAGGACCAGATACTGGTTGGGATTCTATCGGAGATTATCCACAAGCACAAAAATTATCTGGCTTTTTAAATGCCTTAGATAGCAAAGATAAATTGACTAAAACTATTATCTACAACTTAAATCCAGCAGATAACGAAGTTATGGCAACGATGATTGGAAATTTCAACGACGGAAGCGTTCGCGGAAAAGTACAATTTGGTTCTGGATGGTGGTTCTTAGATCAAAAAGACGGAATGACTAAACAATTGAATGCGCTTTCAAATATGGGTTTAATTAGTTGTTTTGTTGGAATGTTAACGGATTCTAGAAGTTTCTTATCATTCCCAAGACACGAATATTTCAGACGTATTTTATGTAATCTTTTAGGAGATGAAATCAAGCGTGGTGAACTTCCAAATGACATGGAATGGATCGGAAAATTAGTTTCTGATATTTCATATAACAACGCTAAAGAATATTTTAAGTTTTAAATAAAGTCTAACCACAATCCCTATAGCTATCGGGAGTGGCAAAAAAATAAAAATATGAGTAGAGTAGTTGCATTTGGAGAAATCATGCTGCGTTTATCGACAGAAAGACATTTACGTTTTTCGCAATCTACAGCATTTGGTGCTACGTATGGCGGCGGAGAATTTAACGTGTGCGTTTCTTTAGCAAATTATGGTGTAAATGCTGAATTTGTTTCAAGATTACCTGAAAATGAAATTGGTTTTTCTGCTTTAAAGGAAATCAGAAAAATGAATGTCGAATCTAAAAACATGGTTTACGGAGGAGAACGTTTAGGAATCTATTTTCTAGAAACTGGAGCTGGAACTCGAGGAAGTAATGTAGTTTACGATCGTGCACACAGCGCAATGTCAACTATAGAAAAAGGACAAGTTGATTGGGAGAAAGTTTTAGAAGGAGCTGAATGGTTTCATTGGAGCGGTATTACACCGGCTATTTCTCAAAGCGCTGCAGAAGCTTGTTTAGAAGCTATTAAAGTGGCTCATAAAAAAGGAATTAAAATTTCTTGTGATTTAAATTATAGATCAAAACTTTGGCAATATGGTAAAACGCCAAGCGAAGTTATGCCTGAAATGCTGAAATACAGTAATGTAATTTTAGGAGATATTGACACCGCTTATTTCATGTTGGGAATTCCGAAAGTAAATCCGAATTATCAGGATGAAAAATCGCTTCCAGCTGTTTATACGAAATTGTTTGAATTGATTCCGAATCTACAAATTGCAGCAACAACACTACGTTATTCTGTAAGTGCTTCGCACCAAAGAATTGGCGGAATTTTGTTTGATGGAAAAGCAATTTATAGTGCAAAAGTAAAAGAAGTTACACCAGTTGTGGATCGCGTAGGAAGTGGAGATGCTTTTATGGGCGGATTGATTTATGGATTATTGGAATATCAAAACAATAACCAAAGAGCATTAGATTTTGCAGTTGCATCTTGTTGTTTAAAACATACAATTGCAGGAGATTACAACTTAGTTACTTTAAAAGAAGTTGAGAATATGATTGATGGTGATGGTTCTGCATTAGTATCAAGATAATTTTAAATAAAAGATGGCAAAATATTCAAGAATAGAGGTTGCGCAGACAATGAAAGAAAACGGTATGGTTCCGTTGTTTTTTCATTCTGATATCGAATTGAGTAAAAAAGTTTTAAAAGCATGTTATGACGGAGGTTCCAGATTAATGGAATTTACAAGCAGAGGTGACTTTGCACATGAAGTTTTCGGAGCTTTAAACAAGTATGCATTGGCAGAACTTCCAGGAATGATTTTGGGAGTTGGTTCAATTACAGATGCGGCTTCGGCTTCATTATATATGAGTTTAGGAGCAAATTTTATTGTAACACCAGTTTTTAGAGAAGATATAGCTATTGCTTGTAATCGAAGAAAAGTACTTTGGTCGCCAGGTTGCGGTACATTGACAGAAATTGCAAGAGCAGAAGAATTAGGTTGCGAAATCGTAAAATTATTCCCAGCTGATACTTACGGGCCAGAATTTATTAAAGCAATAAAAGGACCATGCCCGTGGACGAACATTATGCCAACAGGAGGTGTTTTTCCAACGGTTGAAAGTTTGAGTTCATGGCTGAATGCTGGAGCAACGTGTGTGGGTCTAGGTTCACAGTTGATTTCAAAAGATATACTGGATAATAAAGACTTCGATGGCTTAAGTGCAAAAGTGAAACAGGTTCTTGATATTATAAAAGATATTAGAAAATAAATTAAGGGGTAATCATGCCAAACTCCTTATTTTATAAGTTTTTTTTAGATTTTTAGAGATTGTAATTGAACATTACGCTTGAAAAATTTAGCCCGCCATTCCTCACAGCAGGCTTTGTTTTACTCAATCGGGTGTAATGTTTCATTTACAGTTTAAAAGGCAGAAATGAAGAAATAAGGTTTATAGATGGTTATTTATAACGCATTAAAGAAAATTTAAAATGAAAAAATTAAATAGAAAAAATACAGGATTAGAAAAGTTACAGCCAATTAAGGTAGTTCAGTTTGGTGAAGGTAATTTTTTAAGAGCCTTTGTTGATTATGCTTTTTACAAACTAAATAAAGAAGTTGATTTTAATGCCGGTATTGCAATAGTTCAACCTTTGAAAGACGGTATGGTAAATATGATTAATGATCAGGACGGTCTTTATACCTTGTTTATGAATGGAATTAAAAAAGGTGAAAAGATACAAGACATTGAATTAATTACCAATATCGTAAAAACTGTAAATCCATATACTGAATTTACAAATTATTTGGCTTTAGCTAAAGAAGAAGAACTTCAGTTTATCGTTTCTAATACTACAGAAGCTGGAATTGAATTTATTGAAAGTGATACTCCAGAGATGCAGCCACCAGTTTCATTTCCTGCAAAATTGACGGTTTTATTATATGAAAGATTTAAACATTTTAATGGAGATGCTTCTAAAGGAGTTACAATAATTCCTTGTGAATTAATTGATTATAACTCTGAGACGCTTAAAAAATATATTTTACAATATGTTGATTTATGGAAATTAGAAGATGCGTTTAAAACTTGGGTATCAGATGCTTGTACGTATCATAGTACTTTGGTTGACCGAATTGTTCCTGGATATCCAAGAGCTGAAATTGAAGAATACAATAATAAATTAGATTACGAGGACAATTTAATTGTTGCGGCTGAACCTTTTTTCCTTTGGGCTATTGAAGGTGGAGACGATCTAAAAGCAAAATTGCCTTTTCACAAAACAGATTTGAATGTAAAAATCGTTGATGATATACGTCCTTTTAAAATGATTAAAGTGCGTATTTTAAATGGTGCGCATACGGCAATGGTTCCTTTTTCACTTTTACATGGTAATAAATTAGTAATGGAAACTGTTAACGGAGATTTTACTGGAAAATTTGTAAATAACGTTATTAGTGAAATTAGTGAAACTCTTGATATGGACAAAAATGAAATTACGGCCTATTCTGAGGAAGTAATGGACCGATTTAAAAATCCATTTATCAAACATGCACTTGCTGATATTGCACTAAATTCTGTATCGAAATTCAAAGTAAGAGTTTTACCTAGTTTATTAGGATATTATAAGGCTAACAAACAATTACCTGTTAATTTGACTTTTTCATTAGCGAGTTTAATTCGTTTCTACAAAGGAACTTGGAATGGTGAAAGCTTACCAGTTAAAGATGGTGAAGATATTACAGCATTCTTTAACGGACTTTGGAAATCGGATGACTATGAGAAAATTGCTCGTTTAACATTACAAAACAAATCATTCTGGGACCAAGATTTAACTGAAATTCCAGGACTTACAAGAGCAATTACAATTGCATTAGAAGAAATTGATTCAAATGGAATTGAAGCTGGTTTTGCAAAATTCCAAGAAAGAATAAAATAAATCCGTTAGATAAAAATCTAATTTGATCTGCTAAAATCTTTTTAAATCTGCGTGAAATATTAGTTACGCATCGATTTTTTCACGCAGGATTTATACAGATTAAAGCAGATTTACACAGATTTAAATTTAAGTTGGTGAATATTATTGAAAAAAATAATTTCACATAACAGATAAAATAAAAGAAAACACAAAAAGAACAAAGAACAAAGGTTAATTATGGCAACGCAAAAAAAATTAATAAAAGTTCATCCTACTGATAATGTAGCGGTAGCTTTGGTAAATCTTACAGCAGGCGAAGTAATTGATTTTGAAGGACAATCAATTACCGTTGAGTCTGATGTGAAAATGAAACATAAGATTGCAATGGTTCCTTTTAATGTAGGAGACAGAATTATTATGTATGGTGTTTTGGTTGGGAAAGCAAGCGCAAGAATTGAAAAAGGCGGATTACTTTCTACAGCAAATGTAAAACATGAAAGTGATAAAGTTACAGGTAAAACTGAAACTATTGGCTGGAATGCTCCAAATGTTGATAAATGGAAAGACAGAACGTGGCAGGGCTATCATAGAGAAGATGGACAGGTTGGAACAGAAAATGTTTGGTTATTTTTTCCATTAGTTTTCTGTGAAAACAGAAATATCGAAATTTTAAAAGATATTTTTGAGAAAGAATTGATGAAGCCGAAAGAGAACGATTACCAGTTATTGTTACGTTCTTTGGTAAAATCAGAAACTGGAGGTGCAGGAAATCAGGAAGCTTCAAACGATGCTAACTTGTTTAATAATATTCAAGTAAAGTTTATCACACATCAAGGTGGTTGTGGCGGAATTCGTCAGGATTCACATAGTTTAGCAAAACTTTTGGCTGGTTATGTAAACAATCCAAACGTAGCTGGAGCAACTGTTTTGAGTTTAGGATGCCAGAATCTTCAGATTTCAATTTTCAAAGAAGCTTTAGATGCAATTAATCCAAACAGTAAAAAGCCAGTTTTAATCTACGATCAGCAATCTATCGGAACAATCGAAACGATGTTGAGCAGTGTAGTAAAAGATACTTTTGAGGCGATCAAAAAAGCAAACGATATTAAGAGAGAACCAGCGCCATTATCTAAACTAAGAATTGGTTTAGAATGTGGTGGATCTGACGGATTCTCTGGAATTTCTGCAAACCCAACTTTAGGAGTATTGTCTGATAAATTGGCTGCTTTAGGAGGAACAACAATCCTTTCTGAGTTCCCAGAATTATGTGGAGTAGAGCAGGAATTAGTAAACCGTTGTGTTGATGACGAAGACGGAAAACGTTTCTTGGATTTGATGCAATGGTACGAAAAAACAGTTGTTGATGCAGGTTCTGGATTTGATATGAATCCTTCTCCAGGAAACATTAAAGACGGTTTGATTACTGATGCTATGAAATCTGCTGGTGCAGCTAAAAAAGGAGGAACATCTCCAATTGCAGGTGTTTATGATTACGGAGAGTATATTAACGAACCAGGACTAACATTGCTGTGCACACCAGGAAATGATGTTGAGTGTACAACTGCAATGGTGGGCTCAGGAGCTAATATGGTATTATTTACAACAGGTTTAGGAACTCCTACAGGAAATCCAATTGCGCCGGTTGTAAAAATATCTTCAAACTCTGAGTTGGCTGCAAAGATGTCTGATATTATTGATATTGACACCGGTGGAATTATCAAAGGAGAAAAATCTATCGAAGAAATGTCTGATGAAATGCTTGAATTTATTATTGATATTGCTAGTGGTACTATCAAAACAAAAGCTGCAGTTCTAAATCAGAACGATTTTATTCCTTGGAAAAGAGGAGTTTCGCTTTAATTTTTTTAGAGGCTAAGCTACTAAGATGCTAAGGTTCTAAGGGGCAAAGTGATAAAAAATTATATAGAAGACGTACAGTTTTTGTGCGTCTTTTTTTTTTTTTTTGAGAAAGCTTCAGAGAAGCCAAATATTTATAGTAAAACATTAGGGGTTACAACATAAAGCTCCAGCAGAATGATATTCTGTTTATCATTATAGATAAAAAAAGCCCATTCTAAAATGAGCTTATATAACTTATATGGTAAAAATAATTTTAAAAAGTGGTTTTTGTAGAAGATTTACGAATGTGTAATTCTGGCGCAAGAACTACCTTTTTCTCTATTTTAATAGTGTCTGTTTTGTCTACTTGTTCTAAGAAAACACGAGCAGACATTTTCCCCATTTCAAGTGGCGATTGATCTACAGAAGTAATAGATAATTCCATGAATTTGGTAAATGGCTCATTACTAAAACCTGCTACGCAAAAATCATTTGGAATGCTGTAATTTCTAGCCTGCAACTCTTGAATTGCTCCTAAAGCGGCAAAATCACTTGAAGAAAATATGGCATCTGGTTGTGTTTTTAATGCTAATAAAGCTGTAGTAGCTTCTTTTCCAGCTTCCACACTACTTTTTACATGAATGACATGTTCTTCATTAAATGTCAGTCCATTGTCTAATAAAGCTTGTTTATAGCCTAAAAACCTGTTTTTGAATATATCTAAAGATTGATCTCCAGATAAATGAGCAATATGTCTGCAACCTTCATCAATTAAATGTTTAGTTGCTAAATAACCTCCTTTAAAGTCATTTATAGTTACAGAACTTACGCCGTCAATATGTTTACTCCTGTCAAAAAATATCAGAGGAACATTTTTTTCTAATACATTTCTAAAAGCACTGTCATTTTCATTTGAAATACCCGTAACAGACATCATAATTCCGTCTACCTGCGCATCTACTAGCGTATGAAGATTTTCGTTTTCTCTTTTGATGCTTTCGTGTGTTTGACAGATGATAACTTGATAGCCATGAGGATAAAGCTCTTCTTCGATTCCTCTAATAACAGAGGCGAAAAAATTGCTGTCGATACGAGGTACAATAACTCCGATATTATTGCTTCGACCGCTCTTTAGAGCTAGTGCCAATTTATTTTGCTTGTAATTCATGGCAGCAGCAGTTTTAATAACTAACTCTCTTGTAGCTTCCTTAATCTTCGGATTATTATTTAAAGCTCTTGAGACAGTTGCAGCCGTGATATTTAATTTTTCAGCAATATCGTAAATAGTTACTTTTTCACTCATTCAAAAAAAGTTTTTCGGATTATGTATTAGACAAAAGTACATTTTTTTTTATTATGTAATATAAATTGTTATCGATTACCAGATTTTAAAAATCAAACGATTTAGGAATTATTATGATAATAATTTATATAAATTTTTGCGTTAAATGTAATTAAAATTTGTAATAAAAATTAAATATATAATTTTTTTCTAAATTAATTTGCTGTACTAGAACAAATTTTCTATTTTCGTGTAATCGATTACATGATTTCCGACTGTTTTATATTGTAAACAAGAAAATACTGCGCAAATGATTGCAAATAAGATTATAACATTAAAAAAAATTGCTTTTACCGCTACTGCTAGTTTGCTATTTGTTTCTTGTGCAGAAAAAAAGATGGCAAATTCTAATAGTGAGGAGTTTAGTTCATGGAAAAAAATGGATGTAGTTATTAAAAGCATTCCTGAAACAAAGTTTTCAAATACGATTTATAACATAAACGATTTTGGCGCAGTCGCTGATGGGAAAACGCTAAATACAGTTGCATTTCAAAAAGCGATACAAAAATGTGCAGTAAATGGAGGCGGGCAGGTTTTGGTTCCAAATGGAAAATATTTGACTGGCGCAATTCACTTAGAAAGTAATGTAAACTTGCATCTGGAAGATAATGCTGAAATTCTTTTTAGCTTTAATCCAAAAGATTATCCCATTGTTCATACCTCTTGGGAAGGAACAGAAGTAATGAATTATTCGCCACTTATTTATGCTAAGAATAAAACCAATATTGCAATTACTGGAAAAGGGACATTAAATGGTCAGGCAGACAGTACTAATTGGTGGATTTGGTCAGGAGGTAAGAATTACGGATGGAAGAAAGGAATTCCGTCTCAAAATGATCCGACAAATCGTGAGGTTTTAGTTGATATGGCTGAAAAAGGAGTTCCAGTTGCAGAGCGCGTTTTTGGTGAAGGACGTTATCTAAGACCTAATTTTATTGAATTCTTCGAATGTAATAAGGCTTTGATAAAAGATGTCAAAATCATCAATGCTCCTTTTTGGATTTTGCATCCAATAAAAACCAATAATATGATTATTGACGGTGTAACGATTAACAGTCATGGTCCAAATAATGACGGTTGCGATCCCGAATATTCTCAAAATATTCTAATTAAAAACTGCATTTTCAATACTGGAGACGACTGTATTGCCATTAAATCTGGACGAGATGCAGACGGACGACGAGTGGCTATTCCAAGTAAAAATATTATCGTGCAGAATTGTAAAATGGTTGATGGACATGGCGGTGTGGTTATTGGCAGTGAAATTTCTGCTGGTGTAAATAATGTTTTTGTTGAAAATTGTGTTATGGACAGTCCAAATTTAGATCGTGCGATTCGTATTAAAACCAATTCAAAAAGAGGTGGAATTATCGAAAATATTTTTGTTCGAAATCTGGAAGTAGGAACAGTAAAAGAATGTGTTTTAAAATTAAATATGTTTTACAATGTTTACGGATCTCAAACAGGAAATTTTATTCCGACAATCCGAAATGTTAGTTTAGAAAATATCAATGTAAAAAACGGTGGAAAATACAGCGTTTGGGCAGAAGGATATGCAGCATCGCCAGTAGAAAATATTACACTTAAAAATGTAAAAATTCAAAAGGTAGATTCTATTTATCGATTAAAAAACGTAAAAAATATAAACTTTATAAATACCTACATAAATGATCAGAAAGTAAAATCAATTAACTAATAACTAGTAACTATTAACCAAAACCACTTAAAAAACTTATGAAAATTAAACAACCACTAAAGAAAAAAATAAAATGCAATCTTGTATTTCTATTTTTTCTGAATTTTCTGCTATGCTCTACCATGAGCGCCCAATCTACTACAATAGAAGGAAAAATAACAGATGCTGCCGGATTATCACTTCCTGGTGTAAATATTCAGGAAAAAGGATCAAAGAATGGAACTTCAACGGATTTTGAAGGAAGTTTTAAAATAAATGTAACGAATTCAAAAGCTGTTTTAGTAATCAGTTATTTAGGTTTTCAAACGCAAGAAGTAGCTGTTGCAGGAAAATCTAAAATTAATGTGAGTTTAGCAGAACAGTCTAATTCACTAAATGAAGTAGTAGTTGTAGGATACGGTTCTGTAAAGAAAACAGATCTTACAGGGTCTGTAAGTACAATTAGTGCTGCCACAATTACAGAAAGAAACACAACTAATGCTTTAGAAGCTATTCAGGGTAGTACGCCGGGAGTACAGATTTCATCTTCTTCTGGTCGTGCGGGAGATGGATTTAAAGTTGTAATTAGAGGAAACAATTCGCTAATTGCAGATTCAAATAATCCAAGCGTGGTAGGATCTTCTCCTTTATATGTTGTAGACGGTGTACCAATGGATGGAATTGATTTCTTAAATCCGCAGGATATTGCCAGAATGGACGTTTTAAAGGATGCTTCTTCTGCCGCAATTTATGGTTCTAGAGGATCAAATGGAGTTATTATTGTTACTACAAAAAGCGGTACAAGCGCAAAAGCAGGTATCAATGTAACTTTTGATACATCTTACGGAAACAAAACGGCGGCTAGATTACCAAAAATGATGTCAGGAGAAGAATGGTGGAAATTTCACCAAGTAGCTTATATGAGTGCTACGCCTTCAACTCAAACGCCAGCTCAATTAGCAGCGTTAGCAGGAAACCAAAGTCCATTATTAGTATCTCGTGCAAACAACGGGTATAATTTTGACTGGTATGATGCAGTACTGAAATCAGGAATGACTGAAAATAACTATTTAAACATTTCAGGACGTTCAGAATCAGGTATGAGTTATAACTTAGGATTTGGTATTCAAAGTGATAGAGGACTTATTGATAATGATTCAACAGACAAATATTCTTTTAAATTAGGATTAAATCACAAGATTAACGATAAATTTTCTACAGGAGTAAATGTTACAATTGCTAGATTAGATAACCAATTAGGAAGTGATTTAGCGATGCAGGATGCTTTTAGGTTAAGTCCTTTAATGTCTCCTTGGGCAGTTGATGCCGCAGGAAATGAAAAAGTAGGAACTTTATTTTTCTTGCCAGGAAAACTAACGTATCCTGATGGTTCTTGGGCAATTAATAAAACATCGACTGTAAATCCGTTAATGGAGATTGCGAACTCTTCTCAAACAGAAAAAACATGGCAGACAGTTGGTAATGTTTATTTCCAATATCAGGCTCTAAAATGGCTTTCGTTTAAAACAACTTTTGCAGCAGGAGTTATGGATACTCAAAACTCAAAAGCTTATACAGCACAAACAAACGCTGGTGTTACATTAAACGGGAAAAATTCTGCAACTCTTGAAAATTTTAATAACTTCAATTATACTTGGGACAATCAAATTGATTTAAAACATACTTTTAATGAAGTACACGATTTTAGTTTGTTATTGCTGCAAAGTTTGTATTCAAATGTGGATGAGTTTTCTTCTTTGTATTCTAATAATCAGCCTTTTGATGTAGGTACAGATAACATGGGATCTGGCGTGCAAACCAGTTATGTAGTAAAATCATCTTATGCTAAAAATACTTTAAATTCTTATGCTGTTCGTTTAAACTATGCATTTAAAGATAAATATCTAATTACAGCTTCAACGAGATGGGATGGTTCTTCTGTTTTATCTCAAGGTAATAAATGGCAGAGTTTCCCTTCTGTAGCATTAGGATGGAAAATTAGCAAAGAATCTTTCTTAGAAAACAGTTCAGTAGTTTCAGATTTAAAATTACGCGCGAGTTTAGGTTATACAGGAAATGATAATGTTGCTCCTTACACTTCTCAGGCATTATTAAATCAGCAGACGTTTTATGCTACAGGAGCAAATGTGGTTTCTGGATGGCAGTCAGAAAATTTAGCGAATCCAGATTTAACTTGGGAAAAAACAAGAGAATATAATTTAGGTCTTGATTTTGGATTCTTAAAAAACAGAATTTCTGGTAGTGTAGATGTTTACGATAGATTATCAGATGATTTAATATACAAACAGCAATTACCGGCAGAATCAGGATGGAAAAATACATTTGCCAACGTTGGTTCTGTAAGCAATAAAGGTATTGAGGTTTTATTAACTACAAAAAATATCAAATCTAAAAATGTAACTTGGGAAACCACTTTTACTTTTAGTAAAAACGTAAATAAATTAGAATCCATTTACAATCAAGATAAAGTAAGTGATATTGGTAATAAATTAATACTAGGTGCACCATTAAACCCAAATTACAATTATGTTTATGATGGTGTTTGGCAGGAAAGTGAAGCCGCAGCTGCAGCGTCTTACGGAATGGCTCCAGGACAGGCGAGACCAAAAGACTTAAATGGTGATGGTAAATTTAATCAAGATGATAGAACAGTAATTGGAAACCCAAATCCAGAATGGCAGGGAAGTTTTTATTCTAAATTAAACGTTGGTCAATTCGATTTTAATTTCTCAGTTATCACTAGTCAGGGCCAGACAGTTTTGAGTACTTTTCACCAAAACTTTGCCGACATGAGCGATAGAGGACGTCAGAAATTAGCATTGGATTATTTTATTCCTACTAATGGTACAGGAATTGAAGCAAATGCTAACAATACAAACCCAAGACCTGGGCCAGTTGCAACAGGAGCAGGTGCTTATTGGACATCTTTATTTGGATATTACAGAGATGCTTCTTATGTGAAAATTAAAAATATATCTTTAGGTTATACACTAGATTCAGATTTATTGAAAAAACTAAAAATCTCAAATCTAAGAGTTTATGTAAATGTTTTAGATCCATTTGTATTTACAAAATTTGATGGATATGATCCAGAATGGGCTGGTTCTCCGTTTGGGGTAAACCGTCCAGCAGCAATAACTACACAATTGGGATTAAGTGTTAAATTTTAATAAAGATATCAAATGAAAAAAATAATAATAATGTTAGGAATATTCGCTGTATCTGTAAGTTCATGCAGCGATTATATTGAAGAAGACAGCCGTTCTTATGTACCTGCAGATGCAACTTATAAAACAGCATCTGGATTTCAATTATTGGTAAATACTAACTACGCTTGGCTAAAAAGTATCTACGGCGGAAATCCTTGGCTTTTTGAAGCAGGAACCGATATGTATGCAGAAGGAAGAACACCAGAACCAGCAGGTTTAAGCCAGTATACACTTTTAATTCCGTCTTCAGACAATGTTGCAGATTTGTATACTCCTTGTTACCAGTTAATTCAGTCAGTAAATAAAACTATTTTTTATTCGACAGTAACAGAGCAGACATCAAATCTAAATACTTTAGTAGGAGAAGCAAGATTTTTAAGAGCGCAGGCTTACTTTTTATTAGTGCAAACTTATGGAGGAGTTCCTGTTGTTAACGAACATATTACAACACCAGTTTTATCTTTTACTAGAAATACAGCCGAAGAGGTTTATACACAGATTATTACAGATTTAGATTTCGCTCTAGCTAATGTTGGAACTTCTACTTACAGCACTGCAGGAAAAGTTAACAAAAGAGCAGTGAATGATTTGTTGGCTAAAGTATATTTAACCAGAGGATATGAAACTTTTGGTAAAGCCGATGATTTTTCAAAAGCCGCTTCGTATGCCGATGCAGCAATTGCTGGACAAGCATTAAATGTAGCTTGGGATCAATTATTTAAACCTGGAAATGATCTAAATGCAGAAACTATTTTCTCTGTTCAGTACGATAAAGCTTCGGCAAGTACAGATCCAACTAAACTTGGAAACAACCAATTTTATTATTTCAGCTCTTATTTAGGAGGAGCAGAAACTGGAGCGCCATTAAGAAGTTACAATTTATGTCCTACAGATTATGCTTTAGGCTTATATGAAAAAGGAGATAAAAGATGGGAAGCGACTTTTATGACAGAAATTTTAGAAGGACCAGAAACAACAAACGGGGTTACAAAAACAATTTTGTATTATCCATACTACAGAAGTTCAAATCCTGCGTCATTAAAAGTGAGACATTTTTACGAACCAAAATGGTTTACTCCAGCAGACAGAACAGCGTGGAATACAGCAAATGCCGCAAGAAAATCGGCTACGTTTGTTTATCATCCTTGGGGGGAATATTCTGCAGCTCATACTTTGATTAAGAATTTAGATTGTTACACAATTCCAGTTAAGAAATTTGATGATCCAGATCCAACTACACCTTCAAGTACAGGTCCTGTAAGTACTAGAGATATTATTGTATCGAGACTAGGTGAAACTTATTTAATTGCAGCCGAAGCTTATTTAAAAGCAGGCGTACCTTCAACAAGTTTGGATCGTCTGAATGAAGTGAGAAGAAGAGCTGGTGTAGCAAATGCAACAATTGGTCAGTTGAATATCAGTTATATTCTAGACGAAAGAGGAAGAGAACTTTTGGGAGAATATAAAAGATGGTTTGACTTAAAACGTACTGGAACTTTGGTTGAAAGAGCATCTGCTCACAATTATAGAATTAAGGCAGCAAATTTTGTTGGTATTGATGGGAAACTTAAAATATTAAGACCAATACCGCAAACTGTTTTGGATTTGAACCAAAACAAAGATTTTCCTCAAAATCCTGGTTATTAGTAATTTGGTAGTTTTTTGAGACTATTGTTTTTTGAAGTAGTTGAGAAAGAGTTTGATAATTCGTCAAACTCTTTTCTTAACTAAAAAAGAAAAGTGAATGTATAAAGTGAGATTAATTTTAATTGTGTTTTTTTATGGTATTACTGTCCAAAGCCAGCAATATCAAATAGACTCATCTTATACAATAAAAAGCACTTACGCTAAATTAATTAAGAAATATCCATTTATTACACTTCCAGAAATTAAACCAAATTCAGATGTTCACGAAAAGTTCGACTTGGTTTATCATCAGGAAAAAGAAAGAATTTTGCATTTCGATGCATTTATTAATACAAAAAAGAAAAAGAATCCAGCTGTTTTTATGATTCATGGCGGAGGATGGAGATCTGGAAATAAAAATCAGATGCAGTTTTTAGGCAAAGAAATTGCTTCAAAAGGATATTCGGCTTTTGCAATAGAATACAGATTATCATTAGAATCAAAATATCCAACAGGTGTTATTGACGTTAAAAATGCCATTAAATTTATAAAAGATAATGCTTCAAAATTTAATATCGACCCGAATAAAATTGCTATTCTAGGCTGTTCTTCGGGAGGACAGATGGCAGCTTTAATTGGAACAACAAACAATAACCCGATTTTTGAAGATCCAACTTTTAAAAGTAAATCTTCATCAAAAGTAAATGCGATAATTGATGTTGACGGCGTTTTAGCATTCAAACATCCTGAATCTTCAGAAGGCGACATGGCAGCATTTTGGCTGGGAGGAAAATCAGATGAAATTCCAGAAAATTGGAAACTGGCTTCGGCTTTAAGCCATACCGATAAAAATACACCTCCAACGTTATTTATCTGCAGCAGTATTCCGAGATTTCACGCAGGACGAGATGATATGATTAAAATTTTAAATGAACATAAAATCTACAATGAAGTACAAACAATCTCAGATTCACCGCACTCATTCTGGTTTTATGAACCTTGGTTTGGACGGACAATTTCATATACTGTAAGATTTTTAGATAGAATTTTTAAGTAATTTAGATTAAAGATGAAGGCAGAAATGATACAACTGCTTGAAAAAATATTAAAAACGAATTAGACTTATGCGTAAATCCTTTTGTATAAACATTAATCTGAAAATTGTAATTTTCCTGCTGTTGTTTTGTGGTTTTAAAGCGATAGCGCAAAATCAAGCCAGTGAAGAAAATAATGTGATCCCGTACGATTTAAAATGGTCGGAGAGAACAGCGCTTTCGATCTTAAATAAATATCCTCAAGCTTGGCAACTCGACGGAAATGACAAGCCAAAATGGGATTATAAAATGGGATTTGTATTGTCTTGTTTTGAAAAATTATATCAAAAAACAAACAATAAAAAATACCTGAATTATATTAAAGATTACGTTGACGGAATGATTGACAGTACTGGAAATATAAAAAAGTACGATATTAAAGAATACAATATCGATTATCTAAATCCAGGAAAACTGCTTTTTAATTTATACGAAATCACAAAAGATTCACGCTATTTACAGATAATAGGAAAGTTAAGAACACAATTAGAAACTCAGCCGAGAACAGCAAGCGGCGGATTTTGGCACAAAGAGATTTATCCAAATCAAATGTGGATTGACGGTTTGTATATGGCAGAACCTTTTTACACGCAGTTTACTGTTAAATATGAAAAAGGAAAAAGTCTAGACGATATTGCAAAACAGTTTGAATTGGTTCAAAATCATATTGTAGATAAAAAAACAGGTTTGGTTTATCATGCTTGGGACGAAAGTAAAGAAATTGCCTGGGCAGATAAACAAACAGGAACTTCCCCTACAGTTTGGGGACGCGGCATTGGATGGTACATGGTGGCTTTGGTAGAAACATTAGATTATTTTCCGAAATCACATCCAAAATATAAAGTTTTGGCAGGGTATTTAAAACAGATAGCAAAGAATGTAAATCAGTATAAAAGTGAATCTGGATTGTGGTATCAAGTTGCAGATAAACCAGAAAAGTTTGGAAATTATGTAGAACCGTCTGCTTCTGGTATGATTATTTATGCTTTTGCAAAAGGTGCAAACAAGGGGTATTTGCCAGCGAGTTATAAGTCAGTGGCTAAAAAATCTTTTGACAGTTTTATAAAAGAGTTTGTAAAAGTGGATAAAAAAGGAGAAATAAATGTTTTGAATGTTTCTTCTAATGTTGGTTTAGGAGGAAAACCTTTTCGTGACGGAACAAACGAATATTATCTTACAGCAAAGACAAAAGAAAATGGTGCAATTGGACTTGGATCGTTTTTATTAAGTGCAATCGAATTGAATAAATAACCAGTTGAATTTTTGAATATGAATAAAAAGAAAAAATATTTTATTTCTGCCATTTTTATTGGCTGTATGTTTTTTTCATGTTTGAAGATAACAGCGCAGGAAACTTCGAAAAACCTAATTATTTCAAAAGATTTAAAATGGTCAGAAAGAATGGCACTTTCGATAATGAAACGTGCTCCCAAAGCATGGCAGATCGATCATAATGACAAACCAAAATGGGATTATAAATTGGGTTTGATTATGACTGCTTTTGAAAATCTGTATCAAAAAACAAACAATCCAATTTACGGAAGTTATGTTAAAGATTATTACGATTCGGTAATCAGCAGTTCAGGAGTAATTACAAATTACAAACTAGAAGATTATAATATCGATTATATTAATGCTGGAAAAACACTTTTTGATCTTTACAAACAAACAAAAGACGAAAGATATTTAAATGCAATTCAGCAATTAAGAAAGCAATTAGAAACACATCCAAGAACAAATTCTGGTGGATTTTGGCATAAAAAGATTTATCCAAACCAAATGTGGCTTGACGGATTGTACATGGGAACTCCCTTTTACGCAAGATACACAGCTGAGTTTGACGGTGGAAAAGATTTTGACGATATTGCTAAACAGTTTGAACAAATACATCTTCATACATTAGATAAAAAAACGGGACTTTTATTTCATGCTTGGGACGAAAGTAAAAAGATGGACTGGGCAGATAAAAAAACCGGAACTTCTCCTAACTTTTGGTCGCGATCTATAGGATGGTATATGATGGCTTTAGTTGATGTTCTGGATTATATGCCAAAGGAACATCCTAAAAGAAAAGAATTAATAGGATATCTAAATGATATTTCAAAAGCTGTAGCAAAATATCAAGATCAATCAGGATTATGGTATCAAGTTACAGATGCAGGTAAAAAACAAGGTAATTATTTGGAAGCTTCGGGTTCTGAGATGTTTATTTATGCTTTTGCAAAAGGGGCAAAAAATGGATATTTACCAGCTAGTTATAAAAAACTTGCCATTAAAGGTTTTGAAGGTGTAATTAAAGATTTGGTAACCGTTGATGACGATGGAGAAATACACATTACTCAAGTCTGCGCCAGTGCTGGATTAGGGGGAAATCCTTACAGAGACGGTTCGTTTGAATATTATATAAGCGAGAAAATAAAAGTAGATAATTCGCATGGATTAGGACCTTTTATTTTAGCAGCAATAGAATTAGAAAAATAAAAGAATTTAAATATATTTTGAAATGAAAAACAGTAGAAAGCAAAGTTATTTGATGTCAGTTTTGATGATCTGTGTTATGACGATTACAAGTTGTAAAGTAACTTCTCAGGAACCAGCAAAAAAAGATATTGTAATTGCAAAAAATGCAAAATGGTCTGATAAAATGGCTTTGACATTAATGAAACGTCATCCAGAATCCTATATGATCGATGATGCGAAAAAACCAAAGTGGGATTATGTTCACGCTTTAGTATTGCATTCAATTGAAGAATTATACAAAAAAAATCCAGATCCTAGATACAAAGCCTATGTAAGAAGTTATGTAGATCAATTTGTACAGCCAGACGGAAGCATCACTACGTATGAGTTTGAAAAGTATAATATTGATTTGGTTTTACCTGGACGTTTGCTTTTTGATGTTTATGCTTATTCTAAAGAAGAAAAATATTTAAAAGCATTGCAATTAATTAGAAAACAGCTATCAGAGCAACCAAGAACACAAAGCGGAGGATTTTGGCACAAACAAATTTATCCAAATCAAATGTGGTTGGATGGTTTATATATGGGAGAACCTTTCTATGCTGAATATACGGCTAAGTTTGAAAATGGAAAAAGCTTCGATGATATTGCTAAACAATTTGAGTTGATTCAGGAAAAAGCAACTGATCCAAAAACAGGATTATTGTACCATGGATGGGATGAAAGTAAACAAATGCCGTGGGCAAATAAAGAAACAGGAAATTCACCAAACTTCTGGTCAAGATCTTTAGGCTGGTATGTAATGGCTTTGGTTGATGTTTTAGATTACATGCCAAAAGATCATCCAAAAAGAAAAGACTTGATTAAATATTTAAATAACGCTTCAGAAGCTTTACTTAAATTTCAGGATAAATCTGGATTATGGTATCAAGTTACTGATAAAGCAGGTGAAAAAGATAATTATTTAGAAGCTTCAGGTTCGGCTATGTTTGCGTATGCTTATGCAAAAGGAGCAAACAAAGGATATTTACCAGCTAAATTTAAAAAAGCAGCAAATAAAGCTTTTGATGGATTAACTACAGTTTTAATCAAAAAAGTTGATGAAGATGGCGGTATCACTTTAACCAATTGCTGTCAAGTTGCTGGTTTGGGCGGAACTCCTTATCGTGATGGATCTTATGAATATTATGTAAACGAAAGAAAAAAAGACAACGATCCTAAAGCAACAGGACCTTTTATTTTGGCTGCTATTGAGTTAAATAGATAGTTTTTAATTGTTAATGGTTGATTGTTAATGGTTGATTGTTAATGGTTAATTGTTAATGGTTAATTGTTGATTGAGAAAATTAAATACAATCTTGTCATTTCGACGAAGGAGAAATCACACTGGTAATTCGACAAAGATTGGTGACATTCTTTACAGAGTTTCTAGTGTGATTTCTCCCTTCGGTCGAAAAGACAAAAACGTTGCGTTTTAAATAAAAATAAAAATGAAAAAAATAAAAATCATCCTTTTTCTTCTTTGTATTTTTTCTTTTCAGAAGAATGATGCACAAGTTTGGGTGCCTGATAATGGAGATGGAACGTATACCAATCCGATTATTCATGCCGATTATTCAGATCCAGATGTTGTTCGCGTAGGCGATGATTATTATATGACTGCTTCTTCATTTAATTGCATTCCAGGCTTACCTATTTTGCATTCAAAAGATTTGGTAAACTGGAAAATTATAGGGCATGCTTTAATAAAACAGCCACCGTTCGAAAATTATGACAAAGTACAGCACGGAAATGGCGTTTGGGCACCAAGCATTACTTATCATAAAAATGAATTCTATATCTACTATCCAGATCCTGATTTTGGGATTTATATGATTAAAGCTAAAAAGGCAGAAGGACCTTGGTCAGATCCTATTTTAGTAAAAGCAGGAAAAGGTTTGATTGATCCTAGTCCGCTTTGGGATACAGATGGTAAAGCTTATTTGGCCCATGCCTTTGCAGGAAGTCGTGCACAGATTAAAAGTTTGTTGGTAGTCTGCACCATGAACCCAGAAGGAACAGTTGTAAACAACGATGAAGTAATGGTTATTGACGGACATAAAGGAGAAGAAACAATTGAAGGACCAAAGTTTTACAAACGAAACGGATATTATTACATATTTGCTCCTGCAGGAGGAGTTCCAACAGGATGGCAAACTATTTTAAGATCAAAAAATGTATTTGGTCCTTATGAAACTAAAAAAGTTCTCGAACAAGGTTCAACAAAAATAAATGGTCCGCATCAAGGTGCTTGGGTTACTACTCAAACTGGAGAAGACTGGTTTTTTCATTTTCAGGATAGAGGAGCTTATGGACGAATTGTTCATTTACAGCCGATGAAATGGGTAAACGACTGGCCGGTTATGGGAGAAGATTTTGATAAAAATGGAATAGGAGAGCCAGTTACCACTTATAAGAAACCTAATGTTGGAAAAAAATATCCGATTGAAGTTCCTGCGACTTCAGATGAGTTTAGCGAACCAAAATTAGGATTGCAATGGCAATGGCAAGCCAATAAACAAACCAATTTTGGATTTCCGACTAGTTTAGGCTATTTGAATTTGTTTTGTAATACAACAACAAAAAACATTTTTAATGCTCCTAATTTACTATTGCAAAAATTTCCAGCAGAAGAATTTACAGCAACTACAAAACTCACTTTTAATGCAAGATTAAATGGAGAAAGTACAGGTTTAATAATAATGGGCTTAGATTACAGTTATCTGAATTTAAAAAATGAGAATGGAAAATTATATCTAAACCAGAAAACAGGAACTTTTGATCAAACAGTTTTAGAAACAGAAACCAAACCTGTATTGATAGATCAAAACACTATTTATTTGCGAGTTAATATCACTAAAGGAGGCATTTGCAATTTCTCATATAGCTTAGATGATAAAAATTACCAAACAATTGGAAAAGATTTTAAGGCTAGAGAAGGAAGATGGATTGGTGCTAAAGTCGGACTTTTTGCTTTGGGAGAAATCGTAAAAAATGATTCAGGAAATGTCGAAGTAGATTGGTTTAGAATAGTGAAGTAATTATTCCTAAAAACTAAAATTTTCTTTATTTAAGAAAAAAAACAGCTTTCATAGATTCGATATTTTCAACAAAAATTAAAAATTGATATTCAGATATCTTCGGTTATAGGATAAGCTTTAAAAAGTATATTTAAATGATTTTTCTTACAAATTAGTTTTTTTGAAATGAATTTTAGAAAAAAGCCCATTCTTAAATTCAAAATTAATTGTCGACTAAAAACAAACATAAAATGATTCAATTTAAAAAAATAGCTTTAGTTCTTTTGTTATTTTTAGGAATTTCAATAAACGCCCAAAATACTTACAAAAGATGGCCAGACATTATTAGTAAAAATGATGCAGCTTGGTTTGGTTCAGCTGAAGCTAAAAAAATAGCAGAGAATGTTTTGCTTTACCAAAGAAATATTGGAGGTTGGCCAAAGAATATTCAGATGCAAGATGAATTGACTGAAAAACAACAAAATGATTTAATTGCGATCAAAAAAACGTCTGCTGAAACTACAACAGATAATGGAGCAACTTGTCAGGAAATGCTTTTTATGTCAAGAATGTACGCTCAAATAAAAGATGAACGTTATAAGGAATCATTTATAAAAGGATTAAATTATCTGCTTGAAGCGCAATATCCAAACGGCGGATGGCCACAGTTTTATCCGTTAAAAAAAGGATATTATACTCATATTACCTACAATGACGATTCGATGGTTAATATTATGAATGTAATAAAAGCCGTTGCAGACGAAACAGAGTATTACAGTGTTAAACCTTCAAAAGATATTGTTGAAAAATGCCAAAAAGCTTTTGATAAAGGAATTGATTGCATTCTAAAAACCCAATACAAACAAAATGGTGTTTTAACTGCATGGTGTGCTCAGCATGATGAAGTTACTTTGGCACCTGCAAATGCAAGAGCTTTTGAATTGGTTTCTTTAAGCGGTTATGAATCAGCAAAAATAGTATTGCTTTTAATGTCGATTGAGAAACCGTCAAGAGAAATTGTAACTGCTGTTAAAAGTGCTGTTGAATGGTTTGAAAAGACAAAAATCACCAACTTAGAAGAAAAAAGAATCTTAAACGACGCTGGAAAAATTGTAGATAAAAAAATGATTCCAGCAACAAATGCCAAACCAATCTGGGCAAGATTTATGGATTTGGAAACCAATGAACCTTTCTTTTGTGATCGAGATGGAATAAAAAAGAAATCGATTGACCAAATTGGTGCTGAAAGAAGAAACGGTTATTCTTGGTATTCAGAAGCACCACAGGAAGTTCTAAAAAGATTTCCAGATTGGGCAGTTAAAAATGGCACTAAAGGCGGAGCTGCTGAAAAGAAAATAGTTAATTATATTACTGTAGCTCAGGACGGCTCGGGAGATTTTGCTAAAATTCAAGATGCTGTTTATGCAACACCTGCATTTCCTTATCAAAAGGTGACAATTTTCATTAAAAATGGAATTTATAATGAAAAAGTGAGAATTCCAGAATGGAATAATAATGTAATTCTGAAAGGTGAAAGCAAAGAAAATACCATCATTACTTTTGATGATAATTTCTCAAAAATAGCTTTAGGAAGAAATAGCACTTTTTATACTTACACGCTTTTGGTTGAAGGAGATGATTGTACAGTTTCTAATTTGACAGTTAAAAACTCTTCTGGAGAGCGCGGACAAGCGATAGCATTGTCGGTTGTGGGCAATCGTGTAAAAATAACAAACTGTAATTTATTAGGAAATCAAGATACTTTATATTTATCTGGAAAAGAGACAAAACAATATTTTAAAGACTGCTACATAGAAGGAACAACTGATTTTATTTTTGGAGGTGCAACAGCTTTATTTGAGAATTGCATCATTCACAGTATTAAAAGTTCTTATATCACAGCAGCTTCAACACCAGAAGGAACTTTTTTCGGTTTTGTTTTCAAAAATTGCAAGCTGACTGCAAATCCAGAAGCAAAAGATGTGTATTTAGGAAGACCATGGAGAGTTTATGCAAAGACAGTTTTTATAAATTGTGAAATGGGCAAACAAATTAAACCAGAGGGTTGGGAAAATTGGTCAAAGCCTGAAGCAGAAAAGAAAGCTTTTTACGCAGAATACAATTGTACAGGTGAAGGTTTTCAGCCATCTAAAAGAGTAAGCTGGTCACATCAGCTTTCTAAAAAAGAGGTAGGAGAATATTCTATAGAAAATATTCTAAAGGATAAGAATGTTAATTGGTACTCTAATTAGTTTTTAGTTACAGTTATCAGTATAAATTGAAAATGTAAACTTAAATTGAAAACTAAAAAAATAAAAACATGAATTTTAAGTATTTATTCCTTTTACTGCTTTGCTCAGTTGCGTTTTCACAGAATAGCGATTTTCCCTCTGCTAAAGTAGATTCGATAGTTAAAAGAATTCAGCTTCCAGTATTTCCTTCGTATCAAGTAAACGTTTTAAAACTTGGCGCAAAAGGTGATTCTATTACGGATAATAAAAAGGCTTTTGATAAAGCAATGGCATTATGTAAAAAGAATAATGGGGGAACGATAATTGTTCCAAAGGGGATTTATAAAATTAATGGTCCGATTCATTTTGTCAGCAATGTAAATTTGAAAATAGAAAAAGGAGCAAAAATCAAATTCAGCGACAATCCAAAAGACTATTTGCCACTGGTTTTGACAAGTTGGGAGGGAACGATGCTTTACAATTACAGTCCATTAATTTATGCCAACAATTGTAATAATATTGCTATTTCTGGAGAAGGAACAATTGACGGAGAAGGAGGAAAGGTTTGGAAGACATTTAAGGCAAAAGAAGTCGAGGGTAAAAATCTGAGCCGAGAAATGAATCATACTAATGTACCAATTGAAAATAGAAAATTTGGAGAAAGTTATTTTCTAAGACCACAGATGATTCAATTTCTAAATTGCAAAAATATTTTGGTTGAAAATGTCCGAATCGAAAATTCGCCATTTTGGTGTCTTCATTTACTAAAATCCCAAAGCATAACCATTCGCGGAATCAGTTATAAATCATTGAATCATAATAACGACGGAATTGATCCAGAATATGCAAAGGACGTATTAATCGAAAATGTCAATTTTGATAATGGTGATGATAATGTGGCCATTAAAGCTGGACGAGATCATGAAGGAAGAGCGAATACAGCAACTCCGAGTGAAAATATAGTTATTAGAAATTGTAATTTTAAAGGTCTTCACGGTGTAGTAATTGGCAGTGAAATGTCAGCAGGAGTTCAGAATGTTTTTGTAGAAAATTGTAAAACATCAGGTTATTTAAAAAGAGGAATTTATCTAAAAACCAATGCAGACCGAGGTGGCTATATTAAAAATATATTTGTTCGAAATATACAATTAGATGAAGTGGAAGACTGCTTGTATATTACGGCAAATTATCACGGTGAAGGCAAAGGTTATCAATCAGATATATCCAATGTTTATTTTTCTAATATTACATGCAACAAAGCTTCAGAATCAGGAATTGTTATACAGGGATTTTCAGATAAGAAAATTAGAAATATTTCCTTAAAAAATATTGAGATTAAGTCGGCTAAAAATGCCTTGTCGAATGAAAATGCAGAAAATGTTACGATGACGGATGTTTTTATAGGACAACGAGCAACAGTGCCAACGGCGGTTTCGAAACATTAGATTTTTTAGGTTCAAAGATACAAAGATACAAAGTGGCAAAGGTATTTTTATGTAGAGACGCACCGCAGTGCGTCTACACAAAGTATATCCATATAGATTTGTCCTCGTGAGCGAAGTCGAAGGATATTCGTGACGAAAAGGTCTTCTCCCGAAGCTTCGGGATCGCTCAGACTGACATATGTATTATAAGCAATCAAACAAAAAATAACAATCAGTAAACAAAATGAAAAAATACATCTTCCTAACACTCCTAATCACTACAGTAAGTTTTGCACAAAGAACGTCAGTGTATTGCATTGGAGACTCCACGATGGCGAATAAAAAAGATCCTGAAAAAAATCCAGAACATGGATGGGCACAGGTTCTACAGCCTTTTTTTAACGATAATGTCTTGATTATTAACAAAGCCGTAAACGGCAGAAGCACTAAAAGTTTTATAAATGAAAAACGTTGGGATTCTATTTATAAACAGTTAAAAAAAGGAGATTATGTTTTTATTGAATTTGGACATAATGATCAAAAAATAGAAGATCCAAGTCGTTATACAAATCCTCATACAGCATACCGATATAATTTAATAAAGTTTGTAAAAGAAAGTAGAGAGAAAGGCGCTATACCAATTTTGTTAACTTCTATATCAAGACGTAATTTTAATGAGAAAGGAGTATTGGTTCCTACACATGGAGATTATCCTTTAGAAACTCGATTAGTAGCAAAGGAATACAATGTGCCATTTATAGATTTGGAATATTACACCGAATTGTTGGAGCAGTCTTATGGGCCAGAGAAATCAAAACTACTTCATTTACATTATAAAGCAGGTGAAAATGCTTATTACGATAAAGAAAAAGCAGATGATACACATCTCTCATTATTAGGAGCAACTACAATTGCACAAATTGTGGTTGATCAAATTAAATTACTTGAAAGCCCTTCTTTATTGAAGATTAAGAAGGAAATTCAGAAGTAACTTAATTTAGAATAGTTAAGTTCATACATCACAGCGGTTAAAGTGCTGTATTCTCCACTTTTCAGAAGTTTTTGAGCAAGATTAATTTTTTCTTCAATAAACAGGTTTTTAGGAGTATTATTAAAATGCTTTTTAAACAAACTTTTATACTTCGAGGCAGACATACCAGCCATTCCTGCTAAAAAAGTGAGAGAGGGAAACGGTCCATATAGATTATTTAATAAGTAGTTTTTTGTTTTTTCTATAGCATCATTTTCTATTTCAGTAAGTTGGGTAGTAGTGTCTTTGGATTCGTAAAATTTATTAAAAAAATTACCCAATACTTTTAAGGAAATTCCCTTTATAAAAGAATCAAAAGACAAATCTTTAACCGATTTGTTTTTAATTGATTGAATAAGTAAAATACTATTACTGTCAATATTGCCGTAGTGATAAAAGGCCTTTTTATTTGTTTTATTCTTTGAAAAATGGTTTTCCTTTTGCTTGAACTTTTGAACAAAATCATGTAGTAGTTTTTTATCAATTAAAAGGCGTAAAGCAATTGTTCTCTCATTTACAGCTGCTTTAAAAGAACTTTCTATTTCATTGTCAAGAATAGCTAAGTCTAATTGATTAAAAGATCCTATTTCGTAGTCGATATGATTGATTTTAATGAGATTAACATGTTCACTCAAATCAAAATGAAATATAAATAATTCGTTTTGCGATTTTAATCTCGTAATTTTCAAAGGTTCTTTCAACGTAAAGTCGGCATAGACAACTGAAATACCATTCATGATTTGAGAAAAGTAAAAAAATCCCTCTCCCAAATCATTTGGAATATTAATAAGTTTATTATCAATCAATTTGGTGTTGAGCTGTTCTGCTAAATCTAACTGCCATTCTGGTGTTAAACTATAAGTATGTGTAACTTTTCTCATAGGCTCTTCATTTTTTACAGATTCTATCGTTACAATTGTTTATTAAATGCTTTAGGAGACAATCCGAAATGTTCTTTGAATTTTGAAGCGAAATAAGAATTATTAGTAAAATGGAGTTGATCTGATATTTGCGAAATTGTTAGCTGTTTTTTTTCAAGAAGCTCTTTTGCTAATAACATTTTGTTTTCCATAAAGAAAACATTTGCAGTATTGCCAGTTATCTTTTTGAATAAACTTTTAAATTTAGATTCAGACATATTAGCCATGTTGGCCATGAAAGTGATGCTTGGAAAAGGATGATCTAAATGATTAATGAGATACATTTGAATAGTAATGATATTATCAAGATCTGTTTCATTTACGGTTTGGATGATAATTCTTTTAGTAGCAATTTTTTTTAGATAATTTGAAATCAGCAGATGAACAGTTCCTCTTAAATTTAAATCGAAAATAGATCCTCCAACTTCCAATTTTCTCAAGTCGTTTAATAGATGGAAGCTTTCACTACTCATTCTGTCAAAACGAACGATAGTATTTTCTTGCGAATTGACAAGAGTATCGATGTTTTGTATGACGATATTATTTTTTTTAGCATAAGCTTTTATCATGCTTTTTTTAATAAAAATACACAGGCAAAAAGTTTTGCTTCCTTTGCCAACATTGTATCTAGATTCTAGAGATCCATCTATTACGGATAAATTATATTGCCATCTCCCGACATTGTACATGAAGTGACCACTACTCACCGTTGCCTCTCCTTCTGTCAGGTTATAATAGAAACCAACAAAGTCTGGATTTGGATTTTTTTGTATGAGTTCAAAATTTCTATGATATTCAACATTGATGTAATAGGCAATAATGCCATCTCCGCAGTCTAAAAAGTATCTAGTTCCAGATTGTGAATCTTCGGGAAGAATAATGAAATTTCCTTTAATTTTCCCTTCAATTTGTTTGGCATAATGTTCAACCCAATTTAAATCTGCGCCATAATAATGTTCAATTATTTTCATGTAAATAGGGATTTGTTTTATAAAGTTAAAGTATTTTTATGAAAATACTTATGTTTTTTATTTTGTAAATTATTGGTTTGTAGGTTTTTAATCTTTTTTTTTGTCTAAAAACGCAAATAATTCTGTTCATATCTAGGAAAATCTTGTAAAAAATATTTTGAAAAAGATTAATCTACTTCAAGATGGGGCAGCTGCATTAATCCAATTTGATATCACTCGTTTGATATGTTTCTCATACTATTTGCTTGATATGATAAAATCATAATCGATTATCATTTCTATTGTTTCACTTCAATTATGGCATCAAATATCTTTTGCTTGCAATTTTTTTAGAAGATGAATATGAATAGAAAAGGATGCAGAAAATAATCTTTGAAGGTGGTAATTTCCCAAAGATTTTAATTCCTTAACACTTTGTTTTATGTAAGAAAATATTTGTTTTTGTTTTGTAGGTATGCAAAAGTAAAGAATTATTTTAGACATAAAATCAAAAGAAAGTTAAAACTTAAATATTTGCAAATAAGCTAAATACAGTCTTTGTTTACGTCTTATTTTATTATTTTTTTGTCTTTTAAAGTCAGGTTTAATTAAGATTTTGTGTATAAAATTTTTGACTTGTGCTCTATGTATTTGAAAACTAAGAAATAAGTTTTTTGTAAGCCAATTTTAGTGACTCTGATTGTTTTGAAACAAAGTCTTATTTTAATAGTTTAAAAGCTTAAGCGTCTATCTTCTGCTGCTGATTTAAAATATTTTTGGGTAAGAAATCCGAAACAAAAAATATGACAGCTGCTAATTTTTCATTAGAGTTTCAATTGAGTATTCCTGAAATTAGAAAACTGAACAAAATGTACTTTAGACATTTGTTTAAAGAACGTATTGTCTTTTTGTTTGTTTGTTCTATTAGTGATGCTAATTCTTGCTGATTATACCCTTGAAATCGATTTGTTTCAATGGTTAATACAAAGCTGTCTCCTAATTGTTTTTTTTGTAATCATACAGTTTTCGTTTGTAGATGCCATTTCTAAAGGTGTTTTTAAATTGACAAAAAGACTGATGAAGAAAGAAAAGTTTATAAACAGATATAAACTTACGTTTAACTACTATAATATCTGTATCAGGTCACCATTGGGTGAATTAACGCATAAATGGTCAAAGATTGAAAAAGTGATTTCTACAAAGAACTTTTTATTTCTCTACATAAAAGAACGCAACGGATATATTATTTCTATTTCTAAAAAAGATTATGACTGCAGAAAGATAGAAGAACTCCTTTCGTTTGTAGAAAAAAATGTCATTACAATTATTAAAGTTTAAAACAAAAAGGAAGATGAAAGAGAAAGTTTTAGTTAAAGATAGCAAAGGTGTCTTCTTAAAAATGTTCAGGAGAAAATTTAAAAACGAAATTGAATTTTCTGAAGAATCTTTTTTTGAAAATAATAAAGATAGTTCAAATCAATACAGCAGAATAGTTTATGTGATTCATAATAGGCAAGAACTATTAAGTTTTTTGCAAGAAAATAAAAATTCAAATGCCTTGGTCTGTTTGTTTGATAAACAGTTTTATAGGAGTTTAGTTTTTCTTGAAGTAATGAATAATTTGATTTTGTTCGACGAATTAAAAACTAGTAGAGAAGTTCTTAAAGAGCTAAAGAAATTTTTTAAAAGAAGAGTAGATTCCAAAAATGAAATAGCTGGTTTATCAAACCAAGATTATTCACCCATAAAACATCAGAATTATTATCAAGCAATGTATTTTCTAATTTAAGTTAGTTCACTTTTTATATTTTTTCGTGCACATATTTATATTAATTATGTGCTTTAAATTGCAGGATAATGATTTTTTATTGTCCTGCTTTTTTATTTTGCTCTTATTTTTTTTACAACATTTTACTTTTAAGTGTTGAAATAACAATTAATTCTCTTAAATTGTTCTGAAAAAAAATAAAGAGTCAAAAAAATGAAAAAAACGGTCTTATTTTATCTTCCCATTACTTTAATTACAATATCTTTTAGTAGTTGCAAAGTTTCTCAAAGCGCTTCTCAAAGTGCTATAATTTTAAAAAATGAAAGTACTTTAGTTTTAACTCAGAAAGCAATTTCAATAAAAAGAGAAAGTCTCAAGAATAACAATAAAGGAACTTTTCCGATTCTACTGTTTAAGAAAGATACAATTCCAGCGCAAACAAATGATCTTAATGGAGATGGAAAATGGGATGAGTTATTTTTTACTGCTGATTTTTTGCCAAATGAAGAGAAAAGTATCAGTCTGCATTGGTCAGAAATTGATCCTAAGTTTACTGTGAAAACTAGTGTTAGATTTGGAAAAAGAGAAGGTGAGAATCTGCCAGTTCACCCTGACACGCAAGAAGTTTTAATGGCAAATCAGGTTCTTAAAAAACTAGGTTATCAAAAATACCAGACAGACGGACCAACTTGGGAAAATGATAAAGTAGGTTTTAGACATTATCTGGACGGAAGAAATTCTAAAGATGTTTTTGGTAAAAAAACGCCTGGAATAACTCCAGAGAATGTAGGAATAAATGATAAAGGTGCTGTTGAAGACAATTACCACGTAATGTACGATTGGGGAAGAGATATTTTTCCAGTAGGAAGTTCTGTCGGTTTAGGCGGTTATGCCTTATTGGTTGATAATAAAATTAACAGACTGGGAATATTAGGAAATGATACAATTAATAATGTTGAAAAAACGACATTTAAAATTGTAGCGGAAGGTCCTGTTAATTCTGTTTTGAGCTACCATTATCAGAATTGGAAAGCTTCGGATCATGTATATCAAGTTCAGGAAAAAACTTCTATTTGGCCGGGAATGTATGCGTATAAAAATACAGTTTCGATTGAAGGTATAAAAGGAAAAGAAACCTTTCTGGCGGCAATTTCAAACTTAAATAATAAAAATCCGTTGCAGGTAGTAGAAGCAGGAGATTGGGTATGTTTAATTCAGCATGATTATCTAACTTATGAAAGGCAATGGATTTTAGGAACAGCTATTTTAGTTCCAAAAAACATTTATCAAGGGTATATGGAAGCTCCAAAAACGGGTCAATTAACAGATTCCTATTTAGCAAAATTGAGTATCCAAAACAATAAGGAAATCGACTACTATGCGGTTGCGGCTTGGGAATTAAGTGCAGATAAAGGATTCGATAATACGGTATTTTTTACTAATTACGTAATCACTTTGGCAAAGCAACTTTCAGTTAAAATTACAGTTAAAATTAAATAGTTTAGAAATATAGTTAAAAACAAGGATGACCAAAGTTTTGTTCTAATCGTCTGCAAATTGTTTTTTTATTAAAAGATTTCTAAATATTTCAGCAGCTCTTGACATATTTTTGAGCTTTAAGACGATTTTTTTCTCATAAAAAGTAAGAAAAAAAGGTGCTCTAAACTGATTTTAGGATATATTTTGATTAAGCCAGGCACTTTGTACAAAGTGTAAAAGGAAAAAAAGATTTTTATGTTTTTTAAGTAAGTATTTGAATTATAGTTGTTTGTGTTTGTTGGTGTTTTGTAAAATGGAGAAGTCAATTTATTGTAAAGAAAATGAATGAAAAAGTGCATTAAATTTAACAACAAATTTGTTGTAACTATCACACAAACTTCTATTTTTGTGGCTTAATTTAACAATATATAAGCATGAAAGATTTATTAGTAAAAATCAACGCCGAAATTGACACATTCAAAGCAGAAGCTGAATCTTTAACTGAAAAAGGAATTAAAGCTGCAGGTCCAAGAGCACGTAAAGCTACTTTAGAAATTGAAAAACTTTTAAAAGAGTTCAGAAAAGTTTCTATCGAAGAATCAAAAAAATAATACCACAAAAAACCTCGTCTTTAGACGAGGTTTTTTTTGCTTTTATTTATTTAAAAATTAAAAATTAAAAATTAAAAATTAAAAATTAAAAATTAAAAATTAAAAAAATCTTAGAATCTCAGAAACTCAGAACCTAGATCGAATTTCTATCAATAAAATTAAAAGGAACTTTTACCTGACCTTTTTCTTTATTCAAGATCATTCTGGCTGCCGTTTCTCCCATTATATTAAAATCAGTCGACATTACCGTGATGCCTAATAATTCTTTTAAAGGAGTATCATTATAAGATATAACACCAATCTCTTTTCCTAGAACATATTCTTCATCCCTAATTTGTTTTACTAAATTTACCAAATCAGATTCTTCAATTGTAATAAACAAATCTCCTTTTTTAAGAATCATATCATCATAGACTTCACTCAGAATTTCAAAGTTGATTTCATGTTCAACGCAGAATTTTCTAAATCCATGTAAAATTCTTCTTGGATAAGGATAAACGGCCTTGTCTGGATAAACTAAAATTAGTCGTTTGTATTTTGTTATTTTAGAAAGTCCTTCTTTTAGGGCATTGTAAATATCATTTTCAAAATCTTGGTAAATCTTAATTACATCATCACCAGTTCCTAATTTAATATTATCTAAAACAACTAGTTTTTCCTGTGGAATATTTTTAATTGCGTTAACCACTTCATCTGTAAAACTCAAATGTTTTAATTCATCCGTTTTAAAATGAGTAGTAATTACATAGTAATCATAGGCACCTTCAAATTTATCTAAAATGTTTAAAAACAAAGTCTCGTCGCAATGATAGATTTGAAGATCTACATGTGCATTGGCTCCAAGCGTATTAATGAAAGAACTGTAAGTCTTCATTTTATACGAACTCAGTTTATTGGTAAGAAATAAAATATTAACCTTAGACTCTAATTTTGTACGGGTAATGTAATAACCTTTTCCTCTAATAGAAGAAATGATTTTTCTTTCCTTTAAAATATTATATGCCTTTTCGACTGTATCGCGAGACATATAAAATTCTTCACTAAAACTATTTATAGAAGGAATTTTTTGATTGATTTTCAAATTTCCGTTGGCGATGTTCTGAAGAATAGAGTCAACAATCTGTTTGTATTTGGGAACTCTTGAATCTTCATCTATTTTAATAAGTTTGATCATGTTCATTTGAGGAAATTTGTCTCGCATTTCAACGAAACTCATTTTTAATTGTAGCTTTTATCAAAAAATCTCTTGCCTAAAACATTTTTTCTGTTTTGTTTTTCGACATTTTAAAAAGAGAATCTGACAAGGCTTGTAATCTTTTTTTTATAATTTCTAAATTTTAATCAAAATGAAGAATTAATAATTGCGAAATCGATTGCTAAAATAGCCATTTTAAATTTATTTACCCAATAATTACAAGTCGTTATTTCTAATAATCTTTAGATTTAACAAAAAATACGAAATCCGTAAAGGATAGTACAGGACAGTTTTGTTTTTTACATTCTATTATTTTACAAAACCAAATTACTATCAAACTAACCTTAAACCAAAAACTATTAAATGGAATCATTATTAGGAATCATTTTTCATTCTATCGGAGGATTTTCTTCTGGTAGTTTTTACATGCCTTTTAAAAAAGTAAAAGACTGGGCTTGGGAAAGCTATTGGCTAGTAGGAGGTTTTTTCTCTTGGCTTATTGTTCCTCCACTTGCAGCTTACTTGACAATTCCTCATTTTGGTGAAATTATAGCAGCGTCTTCTCCATCAATTAAAACCTTTACTTATTCAATGGGATTAATTTGGGGAGTTGGAGGACTAACTTACGGTTTAGGCGTTCGTTATTTAGGAATGTCGTTAGGAAATTCGATTACGTTGGGATTCTGCTCTGCTTTTGGAGCTTTAGTTCCTTCAATATATTATGATTTTGTTCCAACAGAAGGAAAAATTTCATTTTCTCACATGCTTACTAATACTGGTGGCCAGGTCGTTTTGTTGGGTGTGGTTGTATATCTTATCGGAATTGCTATTTCTGGAAAAGCAGGTATGCTAAAAGAGAAAGATTTTGCAGCAGGTCATGAAGATAAAGACAAAGATTTCAATTTAGTAAAAGGTCTAATTGTAGCTGTAATTTCTGGAATTTTAAGTTCTTTTTTTAATTACGGAATCGAAGCTGGAAAGCCAATGGCAGAACAAGCTGTAATAAATGGGGCTAATCCTTTATTTCAAAACAACGTGACTTATGTTGTGTTGCTTTGGGGTGGACTTACAACCAATTTTATTTGGTGTCTTTATTTGAATTTTAAGAATAGATCAATTAAAAATTATACAGATAAATCTACTCCGATAACAAAAAACGTTTTGTTTTCTGCACTTGCTGGAACCATGTGGTTTTTACAGTTTTTCTTTTACGGAATGGGAGAAAGCAAACTAGGAAATGGTGCTAGTTCATGGATCTTGCATATGGCAACTATCATTTTGACAGCAAATTTTTGGGGATTTTATTTGAAAGAATGGAAAGGAGTTTCTAAAAAAACATTAAGAACTTTTTTCTGGGGAATCGGGCTTATTATGCTAGCGATTGTTTTGGTAGGAATTGGTAACTCATTATAAATAATACAAGAATTAATATAAACGTATATGTCGAATACAAACACAATTAATACAAATTTTAAGCATGTAAGCTACCTTTGGGATGATGCTAAAGCCGCTGCATTGGCGGGTGATGAAGTAGCGCTTTTTATTTATCGTTCTAACTTGTTAGGAGCTGATTTAAGATTAACGAATTACGGAGGAGGAAATACTTCTGTAAAAATTACGGATAAAGATCCGTTGACGGGAGAATCTTCTGAAGTAATGTGGATTAAAGGTTCTGGTGGAGATATCGGAACATTGACAAAATCAGGTTGTGCGGCTTTGTATTTGGACAGACTTCGTAATCTTGAAAATGTTTATAGAGGAATTGAATTTGAAGATGAAATGGTAGAATTATTCAACCACTGTATTTTCGATTTAGCGTCAAAAGCGCCTTCTATCGATACGCCTTTACATGGTTTTCTTCCATTCAAACATATCGATCACTTACATCCGGATGCTGCTATTGCTATCGCTGCAGCGAAAGATGGAAAGAAAATTACAGAAGAATTATTCAACGGAGAAATCGGTTGGGTGGGCTGGCAGCGTCCAGGATTTGATCTTGGTCTTCAGTTAAGAGCTTGTTTAGAAGAAGCTGCTCAAAACGGAAAACAATTACGTGGTATCATGTTAGGTTCTCATGGTTTGTTTACATGGGGAGATACTGCGTTTGAAAGTTATATTAATACGCTGGAAGTAATCGAGAAATGTGCGACTTACTTAGAAGATAATTACGGAAAAAAACGTCCAGTTTTTGGAGGAAAGAAAATTGACAGTCTTCCAGAAGCAGATCGTAAATTGAAAGCTGCTAAAGTAGCACCAATCTTAAGAGGTTTCTGTTCTTCAGAACGTCAAATGATCGGACATTATACAGACGATGCAAGAGTTTTGGAATTCATTAATTCTAATGATCTTTCAAAATTAGCTCCATTAGGAACTTCTTGTCCGGATCACTTCTTAAGAACGAAGATTAGTCCTTTGGTTTTAGAATTAGATCCAAACGAAGATTTATCAGACGTTGATGCTATCAAAGCAAAATTAACTCCTGCTTTTGAAGCATACCGTGCAATGTATAAAGACTATTACAATGCTTGTAAAAAATCAAATTCGCCAGCAATGCGTGACCCAAATCCGGTTGTGATTTTATATCCTGGAGTTGGAATGTTCACTTTTGCTAAAGATAAAACAATGGCACGTTTAGCATCTGAGTATTATATCAATGCTGTTAACGTAATGAAAGGTGCTGAAGCAGTTTCAGAATATACTTCTTTGCCACACCAAGAAGCTTTTGATATTGAATATTGGTTATTAGAAGAAGCTAAATTACAGCGTATGCCAAAACCAAAAGCATTATCTGGAAGAGTCGCTCTTATCACAGGTTCTGCGGGTGGAATTGGAAAAGCTATCGCTAAAAAATTCGCTCAAGAAGGTGCTTGCGTTGTAATTAATGATATTAACGAAGAGCGTTTAGAAGGAGCAACTGCTGAATTTATTAAAGCTTTTGGTAAAGATGCAGTTTCTAGTACTTTATTGAATGTTACGGACGAAGTGAGTACAGAGAAAGCATTAGACGAAGCTTCTTTAGCTTTTGGTGGTGTTGATATTGTAGTAAACAACGCTGGAATCAGTATTTCAAAATCTATCGCAGAACATACTTTAGAAGAATGGGATAGATTATACGATATCTTGGTAAAAGGACAATTTATTGTTTCTAAAGCCGGAATCGAAGTAATGCGCAAACAAGGTTTTGGAGGAGATATTGTAAATATCGTTTCTAAAAACGCAGTTGTTGCTGGTCCAAATAACCCAGGTTATGGTTCGGCAAAAGCGGCTCAAGCGCATTTGACACGTTTAATGGCTGCTGAACTTGGAGCTGATAAAATTCGTGTAAACACAGTAAATCCTGACGCTGTAATTTCAGATTCAAACATTTGGTCTGGAGGATGGGCAGAAGGTCGTGCAAAAGCATATGGAGTTACAGTTGAAGAACTTCCGGCTTACTATGCAAAACGTACGTTATTAAATGAAATCATATTACCTGATGATATCGCTAACGCTTGTTATGCTTTTGTTGGAGGTTTACTTGGTAAATCTACAGGAAACGCATTAAACGTTGACGGTGGCGTAGCAATGGGCTTTTATAGATAAAGATTGTTTAGGTTTTTTATATAAGTTTGTTTAAGCAAAAGTGGTTTTTTGTGGTCTAGCGTTCGAATTATTTCGAACGTTAGATTTTTTTAGCCTATAACAGTTTGTTTTAAATATAGAAAACATAACAAAAAAGTGAAGTACAACCAGAGTTTAGCTGCTATAAAATTTTTAAGTTCAAATAATATTTAAAAACATAGAAATTATAGAACGCGGATAAAACGGATTTTTGTTTCACGCAGATTTAGACAGATTGAAGCAGATTTAATAGATTAAATCTCAAGATTAAATCTGCATTTTCTGCTAAAATCCTTTTTAAATCTGCGTGAAACCAGAAATAAAAAGTGCGTCAATCAGCGTCTTCGCGATAGCGAATCCGTAAAATCAGCGTCAAAAATTTTGGTACTATGTTGTTAAAAAAATATACTAAACGTATAAAATTTATATCTTGTAAACTCTATTAAAATATCAATAACTATGTTAATCGGATCAAACCACATCGAATCTCATAACGAAGATTTAATCAAAAAACACCAGAATAAATTAGTTTTTACAGCTTCAGAAATTAATGATACAGAAGCGATTATTCAGAAATTAATCGATTTTCAAATTGCAATTCCATCTTGGGCTTTAGGAACAGGAGGAACAAGATTTGGACGTTTTGCTGGAGGAGGAGAACCTCGTTCTATTGAAGAAAAAATAGAAGATGTTGGTTTGCTTCACAAATTAAATAATGCTTCAGGAGCTATTTCACTTCATATTCCGTGGGATATTCCAACAGATTATAATGCTATCAAAACATTAGCAGGACAGCACGGATTGAAGTTTGATGCTATGAACTCGAATACTTTTCAAGATCAAGCAAGCGCGGAGCATACTTACCGTTATGGTTCTTTACAAAACGTAAACAAAGCGGTTCGTAAACAAGCAATTGCTCACAATATTGAAGTTATCAAACACGGAATCGAATTAGGGTCTGAGTCATTAACTATTTGGTTGGCAGATGGTTCTAACTTTCCAGGACAGTTAAATTTCAGAAAAGCATACCAAAATACATTAGAAAGTTTAGAGGAAATCTACGATGCATTGCCTTCAAACTGGAAGTTATTTTTAGAATACAAATGTGCTGAACCTAACTTTTATTCTACAACTGTAGCAGATTGGGGACAGTCTTATTCTTATGTTCAAAAATTAGGAGACAAAGCAAAAACGCTTGTTGATTTAGGACATCATTTACCAAATGCAAACATTGAACAAATTGTTTCTATTTTATTGATGGACAATAAATTAGGAGGTTTTCACTTCAACGATTCAAAATACGGTGATGACGATTTAACAGCTGGTGCATTAAAACCATATCAATTATTCTTGATTTTCAATGAATTAGTAGAAGGGATGGACGCCAGAGGAATGAATCATGCCAAAGATTTAGGTTGGATGATCGATGCTTCTCACAATATCAAAGATCCGTTAGAAGATTTATTGCAATCTGTTGAAGCAATTATGATTGCTTACGCACAAGCACTTTCTGTAGACAGAAAAGCTTTAGAACAAGCGCAAGAAGAAAATGATGTAGTAAAAGCACAAGAAATTTTGCAGAATGCTTTCCGTACAGATGTTCGCGCATTAGTTGCAGAAGCTCGTCTTCGTTCTGGTTCGGCTTTAAATCCAGTAGCATTATATCGTTCGCTTCAAGTAAGACAAAATCTTATCGAAGAAAGAGGTTTAAAAACAATGGCAACGGGATTATAATTATAGATTATGAATTGCTAATTATAAATTGTGAGTTATAATTAGCGATTGATAATTAACATTTTACAATTTAGAAAAATGAATGTAGTTGCGATTTTTGATATTGGTAAAACAAACAAAAAGGTTTTTTTATTTAACGAAAATTATAAAATTGTCTGGGAAAAATCAGTTAATCTGAATGAAACGACAGACGAAGATGGATTTCCGTGTGAAGATATCGAAGTACTGAAAAACTGGATTTTAGATCGATTATCTGAAATAAAAGAGCTTAAAGATTATGTTTTAAAAGCCATCAATTTTAGCACTTACGGCGCCAGTTTTGTTTACATAGACGAAAATGGAAAAGTTTTAACTCCTCTGTATAATTATCTTAAAGATTATCCAGAGGAATTAAAATCTAATTTCTATGAAAAATACAAAGGAGAAAAGAAATTTGCTGTAAAAACAGCTTCTCCAGTTTTAGGCAGTTTAAATTCGGGAATGCAGATTTACCGATTGAAAGAAGAAAAGCCCGAATTATTCGAAAAGGTAAAATACTGTCTGCACTTGCCTCAGTTTTTAAGTTTTCTTTTAACGAATGAAGCTTACGCAGATATTACGAGTATTGGCTGTCATACGAATATGTGGAATTTCAAAAAAATGAAATACCATAAATGGCTGAAAGAAGAAAATATCTCTGAGAAAATACCGCCAATACATTTTGGAAAAGATGTCATCATGACCCGCGAAAATCTAGCGATTGGAGTTGGTCTTCATGATAGTTCATCGGCAATTATTCCATACACGATCAATTTTACAGAGCCTTTTGTTTTATTATCAACAGGAACTTGGAGCATTTCTTTAAATCCTTTTAACAATAAACCTTTAACTTTTGACGAATCGCAAAATGATTGTCTTTGTTACATGCAATACACCGAAAAACCAGTAAAAGCAGCGCGTTTATTTGCAGGAAATGAACATGAAGTTCAGACCAAACGTTTGGCAGAGCATTTTAATGTTCCAGTTGACACTTATAAAGAAGTATATTTTGATAAGAAAATAGTAGCCAATTTAAGAGCACTTAATTTCCAGATTATTTATCCGAAAAAATACAATTTTGATATTCTGAAAGAATGTCCTTTTCAAAAAAGAGATCTTTCAAACTTTAAGGATTACGAAACAGCTTATCATCAATTAATGTTGGATTTGGTAGAACAGCAGGTTTTTTCTACCAATTTGGTGATTCACAACAGTCCGGTTAAAAAGATTTTTGTAGATGGAGGTTTCAGTAAAAATTCCATTTACATGAATTTATTAGCGGAAGCTTTTCCAGATGTAGAAGTTTACGCGGCTTCGATGGCTCAAGCGAGTGCATTGGGTGCGGCATTAGCAATTCATCAAAACTGGAATCCGAAACCAATTCAGAACGATTTAATTGACTTGAAATTCTATAAACATTAGGTAAAAACGTTCTGTATGTTGTAAATTTGCTGAGAAACGTAATTTTTACATTTTTACAGTATACGCCTAATGAACAACACACTAAATATTACAATATGAAAATTGGACTTTTTATACCTTGTTATGTCGACCAATTTTACCCAAAAGTAGGAATTGCAACCTACGAATTACTTCAGAAATTAGGCTGTGATGTACATTTTCCAATGGGACAAACCTGTTGCGGACAACCTATGGCAAACAGCGGTTATGCACATTTGACAAAAGGTTGCGATGCTAATTTTATTGCCAATTTCTCTGGATTTGATTATATCGTTTGCCCTTCTGGAAGTTGCGTTTTGCATGTGAAAGACCATTTGCATGACGAAAAACAAGAAGAGAAAGCAACAGCAATTCGAAATACGGTTTACGAACTGACAGAGTTTATAACCGACGTTTTAAAAATCGATCATATCGACGGAAAATTTCCTTTTAAAGTCGGAATGCACGTAAGCTGTCACGGTCAGCGTGGATTAAAACTTTCGCAGATGTCTGAATTGAACGCGCCATTTTTCTCGAAACCTGAACAATTATTGCACAATATAGAAGGTCTTGATTTGGTTGCTTTAACAAGAAAAGACGAATGCTGTGGTTTCGGTGGAACTTTCTGTGTAACCGAAGAAGCGGTTTCTGTAAAAATGGGACAAGATCGTATTAAAGATCACGAAAGTCATGATGTGGATTATATTACAGGAGGTGATATGTCTTGCTTAATGCATTTGGATGGAATTCTAAAAAGACAAAAAAGCAGAATCAAAACCATTCATATTGCCGAAATATTAAATTCACTCGAAAACTAATATAGATGTTGAGTATAAAATTTAACCGCAAAGTGCGCAAAGTTTTACGCAAGGTTCACAAAGTTAATTTTAATCTTTGCGAACCTTGCGCTTTTTCCTTTGCGAACTTTGCGGTTAAATAAACATTTCAAAATTGACTTTTAAATAATAGAAAATGTCATCAGAAAAAATAATACAGCACAGCGAAGCCGCAACAAAGTTTAATAAAGATGTAGAGCGTGTCAATTGGCATGATGAAACACTTTGGTTTGTTCGTGCTAAAAGAGATAAATCAGCGCACCAAATAGCAGATTGGGAATTGCTGCGCGAAACAGCTTCTCAAATCAAATTAAACGTACTTTCTAATATTCATGATTATTTAGTCGAATTTGAAGCGAATGCACAACGAAACGGTATCATCGTGCATTGGGCAGCCGATGCCAAAGAACACAACGAAATTGTACATTCAATCATGGCAAAACATGATGTAAAGCAAATGGTGAAATCCAAATCGATGCTTACAGAAGAATGTCATCTAAATGATTATTTAGCTGAAAAAGGAATAGAGGTAATCGATTCTGATTTAGGTGAATATATTGTACAGCTTAGAAAAGAACCGCCAAGTCATATTGTACTTCCAGCGATTCACTTGAAGAAAGAAGATGTAAGTGAAACTTTTCACGAACATTTAGGAACAGAAAAAGGAAATTTTAATCCACAATATTTAACGGAATCGGCTCGTCATAGTTTGAGAAATACTTTTTTGACTAGAAAAGTCGCTTTAACCGGAGTCAATTTTGCTGTTGCAGAAACAGGAGAATTTGTGGTTTGTACGAACGAAGGAAATGCCGATATGGGCGCGCATTTAGCAGACGTCCACATCGCTTGTATGGGATTCGAGAAATTGATTCCGAAAAGAGAACATTTAGGTGTTTTCCTGCGATTGTTAGCAAGAAGTGCAACGGGTCAGCCAATTACTACTTTTTCAAGTCATTTCAAAAAACCAAGAGACGGAAAAGAAATGCATATCGTAATTGTAGACAACGGAAGAAGTACACAATTAGGAAGAGAAGATTTTAGAAATTCGCTAAAATGTATTCGCTGCGGCGCGTGTATGAACACTTGCCCAGTGTACAGACGAAGCGGCGGACACAGTTATCATAATGCGGTTGCGGGACCAATTGGTTCTATTTTAGCGCCAAACTTAGATATGAGCAAAAATGCCGATCTGCCTTTCGCCAGTACGCTTTGTGGTTCTTGTACCAATGTTTGTCCTGTAAAAATTGATATTCACGATCAATTGTACAAATGGCGTCAGGTTTTGGTAAAGGAAGGGCATACACCAACTGCCAAAACAGTAGCGATGAAAACGATGGCAACAGTATTGGCAAATCCAACAGTTTTTAATATTGCTGGGAAATCAGGACGATTTGTAATGAAGAATATTCCAGGAATGGTCAATAATAAGATGAATAAATGGTACGATCAGCGCGAAATGCCAGACGTTCCTGAAGAATCTTTTAGAGAATGGTACAAGAAAAATTCGAGAGAATCTAAAGATAAAAAGAATGAGTAGTAAAGGCGATATTTTAAAAAGAATAAAAGCGAATCAGCCGGAATTGGTTTCAGAACTGCCAGATTTAAATCTTTTAGGTTCAGAACAATTTGATGTTATAGAAACGTACAAAACGGTTTTGAAAGGAATTGGAGGAGATCCTGTTGAAGTTGCGAATTATGGCGAAATTATCAATTACATCAAATCCAATTATAATCTTGAAAAACGATTAATTACAACACTTCCAGAACTTTCAGAAATTGCTTCTTTAGATTGGAAAGAGGTCGATCCGCATTCATTACAAGATGTTGAATTAACAGTTGTAAAAGCACATTTTGGAGTAGCAGAAAACAGCGGACTTTGGGTAACAGATGATATTTTAGGACAACGTGTAGCGCCTTTTATCGCACAATATTTAGCCATTGTAGTTTATAAAAAAGATATTCTTCCAACGATGCAGCAGGCTTACAATAGAATTGGAAACATGGAATATGGTTTTGGAACTTTTATAGCTGGTCCGTCAAAAACAGCAGATATTGAACAATCTTTAGTTCTTGGTGCTCACGGCGCAAGAGGATTGATTGTGTTTTTATTAGATTAAGAAATAAATATTTAGACAATAAAAAAGCGAGGCATTTTACCTCGCTTTTTTTATGTTTAAAACAGTTTTAATTATACTGTTTGATCATCAATAGTTGCTTCTGGAGCGTTTGATTTTACCGATGCTATTCCGTTATCTCTTGCAGAAGTGCTTTCATACATTTCGCTTGAACCAATAATTTGTCCGTTTCCAGCTTTCAAATTAAAATAAGGTTTACCGCTTTTTGATTCTTCTTTGCTGTAATTAGAATCGTCCTGCGAGTTCTTTTTTACAGATTCTATTCCGTTTTCGGCACCAGATTTTGAAGCATAACCTTCACTGCTTAGAATAGTTTGTCCGTTTCCAGCTTTCAGATTAAATTGAAATTCGCCATTGGTTCTTTTAGTAATTACAAATTTTCCCATGTAGTTTTTTATTAAAGTTAGGTAATAATTCATTTTTGATTAAGATAAAAATACAAAACTTAGTAATATAAATCATACGTTAATTTGAAAAAATAATTAAGCAAACAACAACAAAACATTTTAGGTCAAAGATTTAGATGCTGTATTAAATTCCTAAACGAAAATCAGAAACACTTTTTTCTTCCAAAGCAATTTCTTCAAAATTGCTTTGAGTTCCTTTGTCTATAGGACATTGCGTGCTAATTCCCATCCAGATTTCTTTTGGATAATTGTTTTTGTACAAACGAACCATCTGCCAGTTCTTTTTATCAATAGAATAATAACTAGCAACTGTTTTGGTATCAGAAGAGATCTTCATGTAAACTGAAGGCTGTTTCACCACATCATGATTATTGTCGTCAGAAGTTCCCATAGTACGAACGGTTACAATTCTGTGGTTGCCTCTTTCGTCTTGTTCAAAACAAAATTTTTGATAAAAACTATCGTTCACATAAATGTATAAAACCCCAGCATTATACAAACCTTTAGCTGTAAATTCAGGCGTAACTTTCGCGGTAAGCGTAAAAGGTTTGGTATTGTCTACTTTTGATAAAAGCATTGGTGCTGTTGTATTCGATAATTTTCCGTCAGGATCAGAAAAATAATCCGATTTTTCGCCTGCTTTAAAAATTATTTTTTCATTTGCTTCTTTTTTAATTAAACTGTCGGCACCATTTACAGCTTTAGTAAAATGAATACTTGACAGTTTGATGTCGCAAGGTGAACCGTTGACAATTGCCGAATCTTTTTTTATTTCTTCTGTAATAGCAGTTTTCGATGTTTCCTTTTTATTATTGCAGCTTGCTATAAAAAGACTTAGAATAATAACGTTGTAAAAAAATGTTTTCATAAATTATTTTTTTGGGATAGAAAGTGATATTTTTAATTTTCCAAAAATAAAATTGCCAAATAAGAACCGCAATACGTAAAATTAACCAATTCCACTCTTTTTAAATGCCACAAAATCCTTCTGTCGAAAATCAATTAATGCATACATTTTTAGAACAAAAGTTTGACATTGAAGAATCTAATGACATAGAAATGTACAAAGAATTTGTTGCAAATTATGTTAAGATTGAACAATGTGTGGCAGTTTTATCAGATTATCAGGCAGATTGCAGTTATATTTTTGCGGGAAATTTTGGCTCCGTATTCGGACTTCCAAATGAAAATTCTGTAATTGATTCTGCTTTTGAAGAATGTATTTTTACTAAAATTAATTCAGACGATTTGGTTGAACGCCATATTTTAGAACTTAATTTTTATGAATTTTTAAAAGGAATTCCGAAAGAAGAATATTCTAATTTTAGCACATTGAGCAGATTGAGAATGAAAGATTTTGTTGAAAAATGCTCTTATATCAATCATCGTACTATTTATCTTAAAACCTTCAGTAACGGAAGTATTTCTCTTGCTTTATGTTTGTATATGCCTTCCGCAGATTTACAGACAAGAAACGGTATTGATGGAAAGATTTTCAATATTCAAACCGGAGAAGTTATTGAAGCTGAAAAATATAAAAACAATGCAGAAACTATTCTTTCTAAAAGAGAAATAGAAGTCTTAAACAGCGTTGCAAAAGGAAATAAAAGTGAACAAATTGCGGCAGAAATGCACATTTCGGTTTATACTGTTCGACGACATAGACAAAACATCATAGAAAAATTAAAAGTAACCAATACGGCAGAAGCGGTTCAGACAGCTTTTGTAATGGGAATTATCTCGCTTTAAAAGATTTGCTTATTTTTGTTTAAGAGGAAATTTATATGAAGGAAATAAGTGATATACTAAAATCTTATTCTGAAGCACGAAAAGCAGGTAAAAAATGCGCTTTGGCTACAGTGGTAAAAGTGGAAGGTTCTTCTTATAGACAACCTGGCGCACGCATGCTGGTAACAGATGATGGAATTCTTACTGGAGCTATTAGCGGTGGTTGTTTGGAAGGAGATGCATTAAGAAAAGCGCTTCTTTCTATTCATCAAAAACAAAGTAAACTAATTACCTATAACACCAGTAATGAAGACGATGCAGAAATTGGCCTGCAATTAGGATGCAATGGAATTGTTCATATTTTATTTGAATATATAGATGAAGAGATTTTGTGTAATCCGATTGAACTTTTGCGTCAATTAGAGGCAGAAAGAAAAGAAGCAGTTGTTGTGACTGTTTTTTCTTTAAAAAGAGGAGCAAAGCAAATCGGGACATCACTTTTTTTTAGGAAAGACAATCCAGTTTTGCATCATGATATTGATGTTTTAAATTTGATTGCGGACGTAAATGAGGTTTTAAAAAGTAAAAAGTCCATTGTTAAGAAATTAATGGAAGTAAATGATGACGAGGCTCTAATTGAATATGTAAAACCACCAATTTCTCTTGTAATTGCTGGAGCAGGAAACGATGTGCAACCATTGGTAAAAATGGCAGCTATTTTAGGGTGGAAAATCACTGTTCAGGAAGGTCGTGCTACACATGCTACTACAAAACGTTTTCCAAAAGCTGATCGTGTAAGTGTCGTTAAACCGGATCAATTTTTAGATCATATTGTTCCTGATGATCAAACGTTTTTTGTTTTAATGACACACAACTATAAATATGATTTAGCGGTTTTAAAATCATTATTTGAAATTGATTGTCAGTATATTGGAATTCTGGGTCCAAAATCAAAGTTTAACCGAATGTTGGATGATCTTTATAGCGTTGGAACTATTTTAAGTGAAGAACAATTGAAAAGAGTTCATAGTCCTATTGGTTTAGATATTGGATCTGAAACTGCTGAAGAAATTGCATTATCTATAGTCTCAGAAATTAAGGCTTTTGCGACAGGAAGAATAGGAAGTTCATTAAAATATAAAGAAGGCAAGATACACGATGAAATTGAATATGGACAAGAAATTTCGAAATAAAACTGCCATAATTATACTCGCAGCGGGTAATTCTTCTAGATTGGGAAGACCTAAGCAATTGCTGAAATATAAAGAATCAACGCTGCTTAAAAATACATTTTTGGAAGCTTTAAAGGTTGAAAATGCTTTTACAATAGTTGTGACTGGTTCAAACAATAATTTGATCGAAAAAGAACTTAATTTTGATAATGTTGTACTTACTTTCAACTCTGAATGGCAAACAGGAATGTCTTCTTCAATAATAAAAGGCGTTGAACAATTATTACTTTTAAATCCCAATTGTGAAAACTGCATTTTAGCAGTTTGTGACCAGCCATTTATAACAAGCTCTGTTTTTGAAAATTTACGAAAAGAATCTGAAAGAACTAAAAAAGGAATTGCTGCTTCTGCTTATTCTGAAACTTTTGGGACGCCTGTTTTATTTCATAAAAAATATTTCGAAAAATTACTGCGATTGAAAGGGCAAGAAGGCGCAAAAAAACTAATTAATAAATATGCTGAAGATGTTGTTTCTGTAGTTTTTGAAAACGGTAATATCGATATTGATACCGAAGAAGATTATAAGAATTTGATTTCTTAGGTTTTAGGTGCAAAGGGACAAAGTTGCAAAGGTTCAGAGTTTTTTTTCAATCTGTAGAAAGTATTACGTATTTTTTGTCATTTGACAAACTAGACTTTTAATTCTATTGCAATCTTAAAAACCTGCTCAATAGCAATCTCAATTTCATCAGAAGTTGTAAATCTTCCCAAACTAAACCTTATTGAACTCAAAGCTTCTTCATCAGACAATCCCATCGCTTTCAAAACATGAGAAGGCTTAGATGTTACTGCCGAACAAGAAGCTCCATTTGAAACTGAAATATTTCCTAAACCCAAAATCAATTGTTCTGAATTTACTCCAGGAAAACAAATATTAGAAGTGTTATAAATTCGGTTTTCTATATTTCCATTCACAAAAGAACCTTCAAATTGTAATAAACCTTTTTCAAGTTTATCTCTTAAAATTTTAATTCTGTTGCTGTCTTTTTCTAATTCATTTACAGCAATTTCTGCAGCTTTGCCTAAACCAATGATACCAGTAACATTTAGGGTGCCGCTTCGCAATTTTTTTTGTTGTCCACCGCCAATAATTTGAGGTAGTAATTTAAGTTTTGCTCTTGCCGAAATATACAAAGCGCCAATTCCTTTAGGACCATAAAATTTGTGTGCAGAAAGGGCTAAGAGATCAATTCCTAAAGTTTTAACGTCAATTTGGATTTTTCCAGTGGACTGAGTTGCATCACATAAAAAAAGAATGTTTTTTGCTTTTAAAACTTTAGAAATTTCGCTAACATTTTGTATGACACCCGTTTCATTGTTAGAAAGCATTCCTATAAAAACCAGTGTTTTATCTGTTGTTATTTCGCTTAAAAGTTTAATGTCTAAAATACCGTCTGAAGCGGTTGGCAAATAGGTTACTTCAAAACCGTTATTTTCCATAAAACAACAAGTTTCTAATACCGCTTTATGTTCTGTTTGAATGGTTACGATGTGTTTTCGATCTTGGTCAGCCAAACCTTTTATCGCCAGATTGATTGCTTCAGTGGCGCCAGAGGTAAAAATGATTTCTTCGGCTTCAGCATTGATTAAATCGGCAGTCTGCCATGCGGCATTTTCAACGGCTTCTTTTACTGTTAATCCTGCAATATGCTGACTTGTAGAATTGGCATAAAAATCAGTAAAATAAGGAAGCATTGCATTCAAAACTCTATCATCAACACGAGTTGTGGCATTATTATCGAGATAAATAGGTTGTTGATTCTGCATAATAGAAACTTAATTCTTGTAAAAATACAATTTTCAAAATAAAGAATTAACCAGTTTGGGATCTGTTTTTAACGCAAAGCGCGTAAAGTTTTTTGTATCACTTTTATCTTTAGTGAAAGCAAAGTTCGCAAAGCTTTATTAATTTCCACCTTTGCGAACTTTACAATTTTATAAAATACTCTAAAACAAAAAAACTTTGCGCGCTTTGCGTTAAAAAAAGCACAAAGTTGTAATTATTCTAAATAAGAGTAATGTTTGAATTTCATAACTTTTTGTGATTTAAGATGCTTAAATTTGTTAGAATGACAAAAAGTGAATTTGCTAATTTAACAAATAGACTGAATGGCTTCTAAAAAAACAAACCAGAATAAAGTAACTCCGGAAGACTCCAATTCCCGTCGTGACTTTATAAAGAAATCAGGACTTTTTACTGCTCTTGCTTTTACGCCGCCAACATTGGTAATGGCATCAGACAAGAAATGGGATGAAAAAATTGCGGAGTATTTAGAAACCGTATCGCTTTCTATTGAAGTAAATGGTCAGAAACACAATCTCAATATCGAACCAAGAACTACTTTACTTGATTTGTTGAGAGAACAACTGCATCTTACAGGAACCAAAAAAGGTTGTGATCACGGGCAATGCGGTGCTTGTACAGTTCACGTAAATGGAACTAGAATTTTATCGTGTCTCACATTAGCATCAATGCAACAGAATGCTCAGGTTACCACAATCGAGGGACTTTCAAATGGTAAAAAATTGCATCCCATGCAGGAAGCATTTATCAAACATGATGGTTTTCAATGCGGTTATTGTACACCGGGACAAATTATGTCTGGAATTGCCTGTATAAAAGAAGGTCATGCCAATAGCAGAGAGGAAATAAGCGAATATATGAGCGGAAATATCTGCCGTTGTGGAGCGTATCATAATATCGTTGATGCCATAACAGAAGTGAAGGAAGGAGGGAAGGAGTTATGAAAAACTTTCAAATTATAAAAGCATTGTCGGCTTCATCGGCAGTGACAGGAAAAGCTAAAGATAATTCTTCGATGTTTATTGCAGGAGGAACTAATTTGGTTGATTTAATGAAAAAAAACGTCGTGGCTCCAGACAAACTGGTTGACATCAACGGATTGGATTTAAAGAAAATTGAATTCTTAAAAGGTAAAGTTTCAATTGGTGCCTTGGCTAAAAATAGTCAGGTCGCAGAAGATTCCTCCATCAAAGAAAAACATCCTTTGCTTGCCTTGGCTTTAGCTGCTGGTGCATCTCAACAGATTAGACATATGGCAACCGTTGGAGGAAATATGTTGCAAAGAACACGCTGTTCTTATTTTTATAATACCGATATGCCTTGCAACAAACGTGTTCCAAAAAGCGGTTGCGGTGCTATTGGCGGTTCAAACAGAATGTCGGCAATTTTTGGAGCTTCAGACAGTTGTATTGCTGTTCATCCAAGCGATATGTGCGTTGCTTTGGCTGCATTAGATGCAACGGTTTTAGTGGAAGGTCCAAAAGGGAAACGCCAAATTAATTTTACAGACTTTCATCGCTTACCGGGAAATACACCTGAAAAAGACAACACACTAGATAGTAGAGAATTGATTACTTCAGTTGAAATTCCAGATCATAATTTTACTAAAAATGTACATTATCTAAAAGTTCGTGACAGAACTAGCTATGCCTTTGCCTTAGTTTCGGTTGCTGTGGCTTTAGATCTTAAAAACAATGTAATTGAGAATGCTAGATTGGCAATGGGTGGTGTAGCACACAAACCTTGGAGATTAACTGAAACAGAAGAATTTCTTAAAGGAAAAACAGTTTCAGAAGAACTATTTAGACAGGCAGCAAATTTGTCTATGAAGGGAGCAAGAGGATACGGAGAAAACGATTTTAAACTGACTCTTGGAGCCAATGCGATAACGGAAGCACTTACAATAGCAGCATCAAAATAATTAGATTATGAGCAAGACAAGTAATATAAATAGAGTAGACGGATTTGCTAAAGTAACAGGTTCTGCAACTTATTCGGCTGAGTATAAAGCGGATGGAGTTGTATATGCCTGTTTGGTTGGAAGTACAATTGCAAAAGGAAGAATTAAGTCAATTGATACCAAAAAAGCAGAATGGGCGCCAGGAGTTCTGGCCGTAATTACGCATTTGAATGTTGATAAACCATCGGGGTATCAAAAACCAAAAGATAAAAGAAACTTTGGTCAGTCTTTACAAATTTTTAAAGATGATTCGGTATTATATTACGATCAGCCGATTGCTTTGGTAATTGCCGATACTTTTGAACGTATGCAATATGCGGCAAGTTTAATTAAAGCAGATTATTTAAAAGAAGAACATTCGACAGAACTTCACAAAGCCGCTGATAAAGAAAGAAAAATAGATACTGATAAAGGAAATGATTATCATCGCGGCGAACACGATGGTTATAAAAATGCTGAAGTCATTCTTGAAACAGAATATACAATTCCAACTGAGGTTCACAATCCGATGGAATTAGCCAATATTATTGCGAAATGGGATGGAAATAAACCAATTTTATATACGAAAAGTCAAGGTGTTGAAGGAACTCGAAAAAGTGTTGCCGGAGTTTTTGATGTTCCAGTAGAAAATGTTGAGGTTCATTCAGAATATATTGGTGGCGCATTCGGAATGGGATTGCACACTTGGCCGTATGAAATTGCGGCTTTGATAGGATCGAAAAAATTAAACCGCCCAGTAAAATTGGTTTTGCATCGTGAACAGATGTTTACCAATGTAGGTTTCAGACCTTACACGATTCAAAAAATGGGATTGGGTGCAACCAAAGAAGGAAAACTTACGGGATTGACACATGAAGCTGTTGCGATGACTTCGAGCTACGAAGATTTCATGGAAGGTACCGTAAATATGTCCCGATTTATCTATAATTGTTCGAATGTTTCGACACGTTACAGAATTGTGCCTCTGGATACTTGTACACCAATCTGGATGCGAGGTCCAGGAGAAGCAACGGGTTCTTTTGCCCTAGAATCGGCAATGGATGAAATGGCGTATAAGTTAAACTTAGATCCAATTGAATTTCGAAAACGCAATTATGCCGAGAAAGATTTGGAACAAAATAAACCGTGGAGCAGTAAATTTCTTTTAGAATGTTACGAGGCTGGAATGGAACGTATTGGATGGAAAAATCGTAAAAATGAACCAGGTTTACTCAAAGAAGGAAACTGGCTAGTAGGTTACGGAATGGGAACTGGAACTTTTGGCTGTTATAGAAGTCCCACTTCTGTAAAAGCAAAATTTTTAGCCAATGGAGATTTAGTACTGCAATGCAGCGTAAATGACATGGGACCAGGAACGGCAACCATGATGACGGCTATTGGAGCTGAGGTAATTGGTTTGCCATCAGAAAATGTCATTATAGAAATGGGTAAAAGCGGATTGCCAAAAGGTCCAACCCAAGGTGGTTCTGCAACGACTTCATCTGTTGGTTCTGCGGTGCATGATTCTTGTAATTTATTATTGAGCAAAGTAATCGAATTGGCAAGTAAAAATGTTGCCTTAAAAGGAATTCCAATCACAGATTTGACTTTTGAAAATGGAGTGATTTTTTCTAAAAAGGATAAATCTAAATCGATAACATTTGCTTCACTTTTGAGTAGTAATAAATTAGAAGATTTTGAAGTGGAAAACCTTTCTAAAGCAGCAGAAGAAGCTAAGAAATATTCTATTTATTCGTTTTCAGTTCACTTTGTAAAAGTACTTGTAAATCCGAATTTGGGTAAAATTAGATTGGCTCATGTGGTTTCTTGTGCTGATATTGGAACCGTTATCAATCAGAAAACATCTGCGGGACAAATGTTTGGCGGAGCAGTTGGCGGAATCGGAATGGGATTAATGGAAGCCTTAGAAATTGATCATCGTTTTGGACGTCCGATCAATAACAATTTCGCGGATTATCATGTTCCCGTAAATGCTGATATTGAAAAGCAAGAAGTATTTTTCGTCAATAAAAAAGACCCAATTAGTAATCCGATGGGAACAAAAGGTCTGGGAGAAACTGCTTTGGTCGGAATGGCACCAGCAATTGCAAATGCTGTTTTTAATGCAACTGGAAAACGTGTACGAGATTTGCCAATTACGTTGGATAAAATTATAGAAACTGTTAAGGTTTAAACGAAAAAAGAGGCATTTTAAAGTGCCTCTTTTTTATTTAAACTATAATCAACATAGCACGTGGTTTCAACCACGGGAAACGTATTTTTATAAACGTAATGTTATACACTTTGCGTACCCGTGATTGAAACCACGGGTTATATTTGCCTAGGATTGTGTTATCATATGCGAAGAAAATTACCTTCATAAAAAAAGAGAAATTTTTCAATGCCTCTTTTATATATCAAAAAATGATTAGTTATTTAACTGTAATTGGCAATTCAGCAGTTGTTTTATCCCAGCCAATAACAAGATTTGCTACATTACCTTGAGTTGTAAATGCAATTGACAAAGCTTCAATTGGAGTAGAAACTTGTTTAACAGGAACAGAAACTCTCACAACGTCTTTGCTTTCGTCATAAGCATAACCACCCCATAAATCTAACTCTTTGTTGATAATGATAGTCCATTTGTCTTTTTCTGGAATAGCAAATAAACTATAGTATCCAGCAGGAACTTTTTTACCACCGATTGTTACATCTTTGTAAAATTTGATTTCTGTGTTTTCGTTAGCACCAACTCTCCAAACTTCTCCAAATTTCACTACATCACCAAAAATAGTTCTTCCTTTTGCAGAAGGTCTTGCGTAAAGAACTTTGATAACTGGGTTTGGATTATCTGTTTTTTTGAATTTAACCGCTTTGTTTGGGAAATAAGAAATATCAACAGGACTTGCATCAAGTGGAGCAAATTTTACTACATCTTGTGCCTGAATTGTAAAGGCAGCAAACAATGTAACTGCCAGTAAATAAATTTTTTTCATAGGATTACAATTTTTAGAATAACTACAAAGTAAGTTAATAATGAAGAAAAATCATATAATTTATAGCCTGTTTTTTGTTAATGAATTGATAATAGTTTTTTACTCTTTACTCTTTTTCGCGTACCAATTCTGCATAATGTAAAATGCTCTCTTCTTTTCTCCATCATTTGAGATTAATCCTTTACGATTGTAACCGTCCTGAATACCTGGCAACAGTCTTTTTGGCGATCTGAAATCAACAGAATCCAAGGACTCGTTCCGCTTAAATGTGGAATTTTTTCAATCATTTTCAAATTCTGAATGTATAAATATTCCTGATATTCTTCTGTCCATCTTTCATTTTTTTCTCCGTGAAAACCCGCCTTAGCATCACCTCCAAATTCAGAGACAATAACAGGTTTGTTGTATGGCGTAGTCCAGAATATTTTTTCAGCATCTTCCAAGTTACCGCCGTACCAGCCTAAATATTGATTAAAAGCAATAATGTCAAGCGATTTACCAATTTCATCGTCAATCTTTCCGTTATGCGTTAATAAAGCGGCACTGATTAATCTTGTATTGTCTAATGATTTTGTATGAGTTGCCAAATTCGTTATAAAATTATTTCTCGCATCAGAAACTGGAGTTTCATTTGCCATTGACCAAATAATTATACTGGCTCTATTTTTATCTCTTGTAATAGCAGCGGTTAATTGATCTTGTGCATTTTGATACGTATTTTTATTGGTAAATTCAACCGTCCAGTAAACTGGAATTTCTTCCCAAACCATTAATCCCATTTTATCAGCTTGTCGAATAATATTTTCGTTATGCGGATAATGTGCCAGACGAACATAATTGCAGCCTAATTCTTTTGCCCAATTTAGTAAACGTAGCGCATCTTCTTCAGAATTAGCACGTCCGCCTTTTGCATTTTCTTCGTGAATAGAAATTCCTCTTAAAAAGATAGGTTTTCCGTTTAATAAAATTTTGTCACCTTGCGTTTCAATAGTTCTAAAACCAATTTTATCGTTTAGTTTTTTTCCGTTAAAGTCTACAGTAACATCATATAACTTTGGACTTTCTGGCGACCAGTAAGAGATCTTTTTCGCTGGAATTTCGAAGTTTAAAATTCCATTACTATCGGCTTTTCCTTTGAAATTGATTTTCAATTTAGGAATAGAAATTGAAATCTGATTTTTTGATGCATCCAAATTATTGATTTTGATAAAACCTGAAATCACATTTGCATTCCCTTTTTTTAGCTGAATGTTGTAATCTTCCACAAATGAAGATTCCTCTTCAATTAAAGTCACATCGCGCGTGATTCCGCCATAATTCCACCAATCGGTATTTATTGTCGGAATATCTTCTTTATGAAGTGTATTATCAACTTTAATAACTAGATAATTTCCTGTTGGTTTTACAATCGAAGTGACTTCGTAATTGAATGGAGTAAAACCGCCTTCGTGTGCTCCCAGTTTTTTTCCGTTTAAATAAACATCAGCTTTGTAATTAATGGCTCCCAAATATAGAAATAGACGTTTTTTATCTTTTAAATTATAATCGAAAGACTTTTTAAACCATACATTTCCTTCGTAATATTTCAGTTCTGGAACTTGCGAATTCCAATCACCCGGAATAGTAATAGTCGGTGATTTATCAAAATCATATTCTACTAATTCCTGCTTGTTTTGAGCATGATAATTGTTGAAAAATGCTCCTTTTGCCGGTTTTTCCTGTTTGTCATATTGATCAAGGTGAAAACTGTAAAAGCCTGTTTGATACGGATCTATTATGTAATTCCAGACACCGTTTAGCGAAGTAGTGTTTCGGTTTGGTACGTTTGATATTAAACCTTGTGAGTGCCCAATTACAAATGATGTTAGTAATAATAGTGTTAGGAATTTTTTCATTTTAATATTTCATTTTAATTTTTGTGCTGGATTGTAAAGTTTTTCTAACCGCAAAGAGCGCAAAGTTTTTGTTCTTTAAAAGTTGTTAAAGTGCAAAGTGTTACCGTATTTTTTGTCATTCCGAGGAACGAGGAATCTTCGCGAGAAACTCTACAAAGATTGCGGAACTTCTAGTGTGATCCTTCCTTCGTCAGGATGACAAAAACACTTAGTACCTTAGCCTCTTAGCAACTTAGAACCTTTTTATTCAACAGGAATCTTTAAATATTCCCCTTTAAAACTCTGGTTCAACGCCGTCATTTCAATCGGATTGCCAGAACCGTCAGGGATAACCTCTATAGAAGCTTTTCCATTCGCCATTCTAATCGATTCACTTCCTGTTGGCGTGCCTTGATTTTTCAACGTTTTACCGCCTTTTAAACATTGAAAATAAACACTTTCCTCATAATCCAAACAGCGTAAATTGTTGTTGTCAATCGCAATTGCCGTAATCAGATAATTACCATTTTTTAATTTTTCCGAAGACAATTGCAAAGATGAAGCCGTATCATTTTTATTGAAACGATAATTGACTTTAATCGTGTCAGAAACCGTTTTACCATCTTTATTTTTACCGATGGCAATCAGAATGTTTTCTCCTTTTTTAAAATTGACATCCCAAGTTAAACCATTTGCAGGATATAGAGAGAGATTGCGTTGTTTTTCTCCTAATGATTTTCCATCATGAAGTAAAGTCACTTTTTCGCAATTACTGAATACGCTAATAATTCTCGGCGTGTTTTCAGGACCTTGACGTTCTGTCCAAGTGTGCGATTCTATGTAAGCGAAAGGTTGTTTTGCCCAATAGCTTTTAAAAACATAATACGCATCTTTCGGATTTCCGTTTCGATCTGTCAATCCTTTTTGATTCATATACGGAATATCATCTTCCGGACGTAAAGGCGTTGCAAAATCCTTAAATGCCCATTGAATATTGCCCACAAAATCAGGATCATTTTCGGATATATGCAAATGCCAGTCAAACAAATCAACTATATAGTTTTCGCTCCAATCGCCAATTTGGGCGATGTTGGCGACTTTTGTCTGTACAATTGCTTCTTCCCAACCTTCTGCTTTTATGACATTTTCACCAGTTATAGGATTTTCGCTGTGACGGCCAACATGGCTGTCGCCGCCATATTCGGCGTGAATGAAATGCTTATATTCTTTTTTGTAAACATCAATTGCTTTTTGGTAGCTTTTGTAACTTCCAGAATACCAGCCAGACCAGATAGAAGGAGAAAATACATCTACAATATGAGAACCTTCATAATATTTTCTGATTGCCGTTTTTCGAGTAGGGTCGAGTTTATGCGCTATGTCGTTTAATTCGGTTAAAAAGACATTTGTTTTTTCGGTGTTATCTCCGTCAGGAAAGTCAGGAAGCCAGTTCATTTCATTTCCTAAAGACCAAATAATAATACTCGGATGATTGTAATTTTGATTGATGATTTCTGCCAACATATTTTTGGTATTCGTCTGCCAAAGTGCATCACCAATTCCACCTCGACACCACGGCAATTCATCCCAAACTAAAAGTCCTAATTCATCACAAGCTTTATAAATTTCAGGATCTTGCGGATAATGGGCTAAACGAACAAAATTGGCACCCATTTCTTTGATTGATTTCATATCAGCCCAATGTTGTTCGTTGCTCATAGCGGCGCCAACTCCAGCTTGTTCTTCATGACGATGTGTTCCTCGAATTAATAATCGTTTTCCGTTAAGGTAAAACGGGCCGTGATCTTTAAACTCAAACCATCTAAAACCTACTTTTTCAGAAATACTGTCTTTTATTTGATTTTTCTCTGATAAAACAGCCGTTAGGGAATATAAATTTGGTTTTTCGGTATCCCAAAGTTCTGGGTTTTTGATGTTTTCGAAAGTGATTGTCGAAGTTTTATTTGAAACTGGAATCGTTTTACTTGCCACTTTTTTGCCTTTCGGATTTTTAAGTGTTACCGTTAACGATAAATCTTTTGAGTTTTCTGGATTTATAAAAGAAGAAACAATCTGAACCGAGGCTTTTTTAGCCGAAACTTCAGGTGTTGTAATCCTCAAATTTTCAATATGATTTTTGTACTTCGAAATTAACCAAACATCGCGTGTAATTCCTCCGTAAATAAAGAAATCACTTTTTTGAGATGGAATAATTTCGATATCGTAACTATTATCAACACGAACAAAAATGTCGTTATTTCCTTCTTTGATGAAGTTTGTAATGTCAATTGAAAAGCCAATGTAACCGCCAATATGACTTCCAGCTTCTTTTCCGTTTACATATACTTTTGTAGTAACATTTGATCCTTCAAAATATAAAGAATAAACGCTGTTTTTATCGATTTGAGAGATATTTAATTTCTTCTGATACCAGCTGGCATCTCGTCTATAACCTGGATTTAAATCAGTTGCATCTTCGGCATTCCAAGTATGAGGTAAATTTAATGAAACCCAGTTAGACGCTTTTTGTGCCTCGTTGAGGTTTGAAGTATGATTTTCTAAATAAAGCCAATTCTCATTGATGTTTCTTTTTGTCTGAGCAAAACTGCTCAGACAAATTTGAAACAAAACAAAAAGCGCAAAAATTGAAAATGTATGGTTATGTTTTTTTTTCATAGGTTATTTTTTTAGTGACAAAGTGACAAAGGCTTAGAGTAACAAAGGCTGGAAACCTTTGTTACTCTGTTACTTTGAACCTTTGTCCCTTTTTCTAAGAAGAGCTTCCAAAAAATAATAATCGGCATAAATTATAGGTTCGTCTATTTCGTCGTGCTTTGGCCAGTTTCCAGTACTGTGATCAAATAGAAAAGGAGCTTTGATTTCAGAATCTAAAATGTATTTATCAGTTTGTACAGAAGCAATTAATTTGTCGGCGAAAGCTAAATAACTTTCTTTTTTGGTATAACTGTATAATTCGTATAAAGCCGAAGCCATAACCATTGCTGCCGATACATCGCGTGGCGAATTTGGAATGCTAGGATCTTTAAAATCCCAATATGGGATTCCGTCTTCTGGCAGGTTTTTATTTGTCATAAAAAAGAGAGCAGTAGCTTCTGCCTGTTTTTTATATGCTTCGTCTTTTGTATAACGATATGACATTGTAAAACCATAAACCGCCCAAGCTTGGCCGCGAGCCCAAACCGAATCATCGTTGTAACCCTGAAGAGTAGTTTTCTTTCTAACTGCACCCGTATTCGGATTGTAGTCGATGACGTGATAACAACTGTTGTCTTCCCTAAATTGATTTTTTAAAGTGGTATTAGCGTGTTGAATCGCTACGTTACGATATTTCGGATTTCCAGATAATTTGGAAGCCTCAAAAAGCAGTTCTAAATTCATCATATTATCAATGATAACCGGGTAATCCCAAATTTCCTTATTGAAATCCCAAGAACGAATAGAACCTACTTTTGGACTAAACCTTGTGCATAAAGTTTCAGCGCCTTTAATGATTACCGCTTCGTATTCTTTCTTGTTTTCCACTTTTAGGGCTTCTCCAAAACTGCAAAACACTTTAAAACCTACATCATGCGAATTACTATTGACACTTTCTTTTTTGCTGAATGGAGTCCATTTTTGAGCTTGTTCTTTGTATTTTGAATCGCCTGTTAATCGGTACAATTGCCAAAGATTTCCAGCAAAAAAACCGCTTGTCCAATCTTTGGATGGCACTTTGCGAATTTCTAGCGTTTTGGTATTCATGCTTCTTGGCATTGACATAGAATCAACAGGATAATCGAGTAACATTTTGTAACGCGTTTCCAGTAATTTTTCTGTCGATACAGATGCATTTTTTGTTTGAGAATTAATTCCGGATTTGCACGATGTTACCAGCGATGCAAACCCAAGAATTAAAGAAATGAAACTGACATTCTTCATATTAAAATATATTTTGGTAACGAAATTTTAGACGGGGATTTGACTGATTCGCTATCGCGAAGATGCGTATTGTGCGGATTTTTTTATTTCACGCAGATTTGTACAGATTGAAGCAGATTTAAAATAGATTTTTTTGAATAATCTATGTTTATAAGATTATTGAAATTTTAAAATACCTTTAAAAATCTGCGTTCTCTACTAAAATCCTTTTTTAATCTGCGTGAAACTAAAACATGATAATCATTGCAATAACAAATCAGTGGCATCCGCGTTCAATTAATAACCAGGATTATTTGGTTTTAAATTCGGATTAATTGCCAATTCGGTTCCTGGCAACGGCCATAAGTAATCTTTTTCAGGATTAAAATTAGCGTGAGGCTCTAAACCACTTGCTCCAAATACTTCAGGTCCCATTTTTAATCGTTTAATGTCATACCATCTAATGTACTCAAAGGCTAGTTCTAATCTTCTTTCATCAACAACCATTTTTCTAAAAGCATCTTTAGATAAACCTGGGGTAACATTTGCTGGGAAAGAAACCAGTTTTCCTGCTTTATTTCTAGCTCTTGCACGAACACGGTTTACATAACCATCAGCTTCTGTTGTTCCTGGATTGATTTCGTTTAAAGCTTCTGCGGCAGTCAGTAAAACTTCTGCAAAACGCATTGTGATATAATTGTGCTGAGATGTTCTTCCGTTGGCACCTGCTTTTCCAGGAAAACGGAAATATTTCGCAATATGCGGACGCGGTGCTTTTTCGTTATCACTTGATGGAAAAACTTGCAAAGAGCCTCCAGGACCTGTTTTCTTTCTAATAATAGTATCAAAACTTACTGCTCTTCTATAATCTCTCTGATCCCAAGTAGAAAATACTTTTAAAGAAGGAACGGCAACCGAAAATCCCTGTCCATAACTGTAGCTGTCATCTTTTAAAGAACCTGTAAAAAACGCTGTATAGTCTTGACCGTAATTTCCTGAAGTCAAGTTATTAAAATCTACTGTAAACAAAGGCTCTTTTAGAGAAGCTGTTTTGGTTGCATTGAATAAATCCTGAAAATCAGCATCTAATCCTAAACCAAATTTGGCTTCATTTGTAATTACATATTTTGCTTCGTCATAAGCTTTTTGGAAATTTCCTAAAGTAAGATATACGGAAGCCAAATATCCTGCCGCTGTACCTTTTCCTGGAACGGCTTTTACTTTTGGTTTATCTTCTAACCATTGTTTTGCAAATTCTAAATCGGCAATAATTTTAGGGTAAACATCTGCTTCTTTTGTTTTAGTTATCGAACTAACTTGTTTTACATCATTCACAACAAAATCGATGTACGGAATATCTCCAAAAAGACGCACCAAATGATAATAAGTAAATGCTCTGGCAAAATAGGCTTGAGCCACAATAGCGTTAACTTTTGCTGGATCTCCAGGTGTTTTTTTTGCACCTTCAATCGCTTGATTTGCTGCCGTTATAATTACGTAAGATTGTGGCCAAAAGTTTGCTACAAGTGCATTGGTATCATTCATGCTCATATCATTCACATCAATACGTGCTGCTTGTGTAGTTCTATCTCCGATATCAGACATATCGTCGCGAAGCATCAAAGCAATTGTAAATTCTCTCCCCCAATAATTATTATGTGCGATATTGGCAAAAGCACCATTTACTGCTGCCTGCAAATCGTCTGTATTATTGAAAAAGTTATCTGGACGTATAACTCCAACTGGATGTTCTTCCAGATCGGAACAGCTAAAAAAAGCGAGTGTTCCAAATATTAGAAAAGCGATATATTTTTTCATATTGAATATTTTTTACTAGATTAAAATTTAAGGTTAAATCCGAATGTAAATGTTCTTACGTTTGGATATCCGCCATAATCTAATCCTAAATTGGTGTTACTTCTTGAGTTAGTATCGTTTAAGTAGTTTGTTTCAGGATCTGTTCCTGGATAATCGGTAATGGTCCAAAGGTTTTGAGCACTGATGTAAAAACGAACTTTACTTAATCCCATTTTTGAAACAATTTTTTCATCCAAGCTGTATCCTAAGGAGATGTTTTTTAGACGAATATAACTTCCATCATAAACAAACCTAGAAGTAATTCTTTTCGTCCTAGCAGCATTTATAGGAACATTAGTATCGGTATTTGTTGGAGTCCAGGCATCTAAAACTTCTGTTGTAGCATTGTTATTTCCAGAAGCCAGTTCCATTAAAGTATAGTTTAAGATTTGACCTCCTTGAGAACCTTGAAAAAAGATATTTAAATCCAGATTTTTATAAGTGAAATCATTATTAAACCCGAAAATGAAATCTGGATTTGGGTTTCCGATAATCGTTTTATCTTGCGAATCTAATTTACCGTCTCCATTTACATCTCTGAATTTTTCACCTCCAGCAATAGTTTCAAAATTTCCAGGTAAAACAGCTTCTCCTTGTTGAATTACGCCATCATAAATAAATCCGAAAAAAGAACCAACTGGTTGTCCAACTCTCAAAATCTGAGATTCAGTTGCCAAAAAGTGGCCAGGAGCAGAGTTGATCAAAAGGTCTTTGTTATCTGCTAACTTTAATACTTTGTTTTTGTTTGATGAAATATTAAAACTTGTTGACCAAGTAAAATCGGCACCGATAAAGTTCTTAGTATTAATACCTAATTCCCAACCTTTATTTTCTAATTCACCCACATTTTGAAGCTGAGAAGCAATTCCAGAAACTCCAGGAAGGGGTCTGTTAAACAATAAATCTTTGGTAATAGTTTTGTAATAGTCTGCTGTAATGCTGATTCTATTATCAAATAAACCTAAATCAATTCCGTAATCCTGTTGATATGAAGTTTCCCATTTCAAATTCGGATTATCTAAAGAAGTCAATTGAACCGCATTTACAATCACGTCACCGCTGACATCATAAATTTCAGAGAATCTAGAAAGTGTAGAGTAAGCGCCGATTGATGGATTTCCTGTTGCTCCGTAACTGGCTCTTAATTTTAGGTTTGAAACCGTTTTGCTGTCTTTTAAAAAGTTTTCTTTACTAATATTCCATCCAATTGCTCCTGAAGGGAAAGTTCCATATTTGTAATTTTTACTAAAGCTCGAAGAACCGTCTCTTCTCGCCGTAAATGTTAGCAAATATTTGTCATCATAATCAAAATTCAATCTTCCGAATGCAGAAATTAATTCAGTTTCAGACAAGTTAGAATCTGGTTTTAAGAATACCGTTCCAGCTCCTAAATTTCTATACGAATTGGTGTTCGTTAAAAATCCTCTTGAAGCAGCATACGAACTTTCGTTTTTATTTTTTTGGTATGAATATCCTCCAAGAACAGTCAAAATTCCTTTTGAGATAATTTCACGTTTGAAAGTCAGATAATTCTCTGTCAAGAAAGAAGAAAATCTCGTATTGTTTACAGAAGCTTCACCTTTAATGTTTTTTCCAGCAATCAAAGTCGAAGGAATAAATCTACCCGTTTGCGAATTATTATCGGTCAAGCCTAAAGTTGTTTTAAAATCTAAATCTTTTGTAATTTGATATTGCGCAAAGAAATTATTTCGGTTTACGATAGAAACTGTTTCTAAAATATTCTCCATTGCCGTTGCGTACGGATTATCAATATCATCTCCAATTGGAGCGGTTGTAGTGTACGTTCCGTCGGCATTATAAATTCCTTTATCAGGCATAAAACGGTAGGCAGCGGCAATTACACCTGCAGCACCAGTTCCTCCAGCTCCAGTCTGGCTAATAATTCCTTCTTTGTTTTGTTTGCTTGTAAAATTGTTCAAACCAACTTTTAATTTAGGAGACAGATTCGCTTCAAGATTAGCAACAATGGTATATTTATCGATTCCAGAATTGATCACAACTCCATCTTGGTTAAAATACGTTCCCGAAACATAATACTTAATATCTTCTGAACCGCCAGAAAATGATAATTGCGTATTCGAAATCATTCCATCACGATAAATAATATCTTGCCAGTCTGAGTTTGCCGGACCTTGTGTATGCGTGGTAAAACTTTTGCGGTAAGCAGCAAACTGATCAGCATTTAATAAATGCAGTTTGTTATTTACAGATTGTACAGAAGTTGAATTACTGAACTCAATTACTGGTTTTCCTGGTTTTCCTTTTTTAGTCGTAACCATGATAACTCCGTTTGAACCTCGAGATCCGTAAATTGCAGTTGCCGAAGCATCTTTTAAAACCTCAATAGAAGCGATATCTTGCGGCGCTGGCATTGCAACTCCTGCAAAACCATCAACAACAATAAGAGCATCACCGCTGGCATTGATAGAAGTTCCTCCACGAACTCTGATCTTTACAGGAGCGCCTGGTTCTCCACCATTATTTGTCATTACCGAAACCCCCGCTGCACGGCCTTGTAGAGCTTGTTCTGCATTTAAAAGTGGATAAGCAGTCAATTCTTTTGCCGTTACAGAAGAAACAGAACCTGTAATGTCACTTTTTTTACGCGTCCCGTAACCAACTACGATTACTTCATCAAGTGCTTTGGTGTCCGGTTTTAAACTTACATTGATTACAGTTTTGTTTCCAACCGGAATTTCAACGGTTTGAAATCCGACAAAATTGAAAACTAAAACAGCATTTTTTTCTCCTACAATGACCGTGTAATTTCCGTCCATATCGGCAGAAGCTCCGACAGAAGAGTTTTTGATATAAACATTAGCACCAGGAAGTCCGAGTAAATCTTCGCTGGAAGTTACTTTTCCAGTAACTTTTCGTTCCTGTGCATTCATCATAATGTTTACCAGTAAAAAAGAGACTAGCAAACACCATTTAAACGATTTGTTTTTTTGGTCTGTAAACATTCATTTTTTGGTTTTAAGGTTAATAAGTTAGATAAAGTAGAAAAGCAATAAACTCATTCCGATGATGATGATGACAAATAGAATTTGCAGCAGTAGGAAGTTTGTTTTTTTGATTTTCATATCGCAAATGTAGAAGCCAAAAAAGAAACAGAAATACAAAAAAGGGTATCTAAAAATACAGATACCCTTTTTTAAGCCTTTAAAAATAAGGAATGTTTAAAATGTTGCCGAAGATTTATAAAATTTGTCGGCGTATTGAGAAGGAGTTTCGCCATACTTTTTCTGAAAGCATTTGCTAAAGTATTTCGGATTGTTAAAACCAACTTTATAACTAATTTCTGAAACGTTCAATTTGTTTTGTTCTAATAGTTGAGCGGCGCGTTTTAATCTTATTTCATGAATAAATTCATTTGGCGTGCAATTGGTCCAAGCTTTGATTTTTAAAAATAGCATTGTTCGGCTGACACCTAATTCGGAACAGAAGAACGGAATATCAAATTGTTCGTTGGAAATGTTTTCTTCTACAATTTTGAAAGCTTTTTTTAGTAACTCTTCATCTAAAGAAGAAACGGTAATTTCTGAAGGAATAAAACTGTCTTCGCTTGAAAACTTGATTTTTAAACGTTCTGTAGTGTTCAAAAGATTTTTAACTCGAAGCCTGAATTCCATTAAATTGAATGGTTTACTGATATAATCATCGGCGCCGCTTTCAAGACCTTCAAATTTATAAACTAATGAAGATCTGGAAGTCAGTAAAATAACTGGAATATGACTGGTTTTGATGTTTTCTTTAATTTTAGAACAGAGCTCAGTTCCAACCATTTCGGGCATAATCACGTCGCTGATAATTAGGTTGGGAACAAATTTTAATGCTTTTTCTAAAGCAATTTTTCCATTTTCGGCTTCAATAATGTTATAGTCTTTTTTGAGAAGGTTTTTCATGAATTTTCTCAAAACCTTATGATCCTCAACAAGTAAAATGGTCTGTTTTTCTTCATTTACAATTAAATCTTCAATGTCATCATTTTCAACAATTTCAGAAGTTTCCAATTGAGCAGAATATTGCTCAATATCGTCACTGATTTTAAAGTCAGTAATAATTTCACTATCCAAAAGATGTTCGCGACCAAGCGGTAAAGTCACTTTAAAAATCACACCGCCAGTTGGTTTATTGGTCACATCGATTTTTCCTTTATGAAGCTCGACAATGTTTTTTACTATCGAAAGCCCGATTCCAGTTCCTTTATTGTAATTTTTCTGAACTTGATTGTGTGTCGGAACTTCAAAAAACAAATCAAAGATCTTATCGATATGTTCTTCAGAAATACCAACTCCTGAATCTTCAACAGCAATAAAAAGATGCTGCTGATCGTGATTTATTTTAATATGAATAGAACCTCCTTTTGGAGTGTATCTAAAAGCATTAGAAATCAGATTATAAAATACGCGTTCGAGTTTGTAACGGTCAAAATAAACCAGAATTTCTTCGTTTTGAGTTTCAAAAGTATAATCGTAACCGCCGTCTTTTGCATATTCGATAAATGATAAAAAGATTTCTTTGGTAAATTTGACAATGTTTCCGTTTGCCGATTCCAGGGCAACCTGATGATTTTCTAGTTTTCTGAAATCCATTAAACGATTAATCAAACTTAGAAGATGATTGGCACTTCCTTCAATAACCAAAAGCTTTTTATACATTTCGTTTGTACCATTATAATCAGCTAAAATTTGCTGTAACGGACCTAAAATCAAAGTCAACGGCGTTCTGAATTCATGTGAAATATTGGTAAAGAAATCTAATTTTAATTTGTTATTTTCTTCAATTCGTTGCGTTTCCAAATATTCCAGTTCCAGTTTTTGCTTCAATCTGGCTTTCGATTTCATAATCCAAATTAAGCCGTATAAACCTAAACCAATTACAATTCCGTACAATAAAAATGCCCAAATACTGCGCCATGGAGCTGGATTTACAATTACGGTTAATGTTGTGGGAGTCTGATTCCAAACGCCATCATTATTAGCACCGCGAACTTCAAAAGTATACGTTCCAGGGTTTTGAATCGCAAAATTGGCTTCGCTATTTTTGGTCGTCGTCCAGTTGTTTTCTAAACCAACCAAACGATAACTGTATTGATTATTTTTCGAACGAATGTAATTGGGAATTGCAAAGTTTATCGAGAAATTTGCTTTGTCGTAATCTAAAGTAATGGTGTTGGTAAAACCGATACTTTTTTCCAAAATTTCATCTTTATCATGCGCATTAATGATTTCGTTTTTAATTTTTAAATCAGTAATTAAAACCTGTGGAGCATAATTATTTAAGGAAATTTTTGAAGCATCAAAAAAGGTAGCGCCAGAAGGACTTCCAAAATAAAACTGATTGGAACTTACTTTTAAAGCAGAATTATCATTGAATTCATTACTTGCCAAACCATCTTTCTGATCATAAATAACGACTGATTTTTTAGATTGATTGTATTTTATAATTCCCTGATTGGTACTGATCCATAAGTTTTTAGCATCGTCTTCTAAAATAGAATGAATAGAAGTAATAACGGTATTTCCGACTTTTAGATTAATTCTATTGAATTTTTTTCCATCAAAAACATGAAGTCCTTTTGCTTTTGTTCCTACCCAAATTTTATTCTGAGAATCTTCAAATAATGTTAAAATATCATCACCAGACAAAGCTGAATGATCGTAAAAGAAATGCTGTATTTGATAGTTCTTCGGATTAAAATTTCGAAGCGAAATACGATTTAACCCATTTTGTGTTCCAAGCCATATTGAATTTTGTTTGTCGATCAAAATACTGCGAACCATATTATTGGTTAAGAAAACTGGTTTAGAAGTATCATTTCCAATAATTTGGAAGGTTTTATCTAATGTGTTATAACGAATTAAGCCTTTGCCAAAAGTTCCAATCCATAAAATTTTGTTTTCAGCTTTAAGTGAATAAACACCGCTTTCTTTTAATAATTCAGTTAAATCAGCTGCAATTCGGTTGTCTTCAATTCTTTTTGAAACCGTATTGTAAGCCGATAATCCTTTAGAAAATGTGCCAATCCATAAAATATGATTGTCAGAAAGGCACATAGCTTTGATGTCATTTTTATTGGCTTGTCCTGTTTTGCTGTTGATGTAGCTTACAGATTCATTATTTCTGTTGTAAATCGTAATTCCTCCACCTTCAGTCCCAAAATAAATATTTTGGTTTTTATCAGCAATTATCGAACTAACCACATCAAAACTCATCGGAATCTTTTTTGATGTTTGGTTGTAATTTGAGAAATTAACATTAGAAACATCCCAAAGATTCACGCCTTTGTAATAACAGCCAATCCATATAGATCCTTTTTTATCCATAAAAACCGACTTTACTTTGTCGATTCCGTTCGCGTTATTGCTATTATTGATTTTTTGAATACTTTGATCTTTTCCTAAAATATAAATTCCGTCATAAGCGCCAACCCATAAAGAGCCTTGATTGTCAATTACTAATGATCGAATATCAGTATTGATTTCGCGGTATTTTTCAGCGGTTAAAAAAGAAACAAAAGCTTTTTCTTTTTGATTGAATTTAAGAAGTCCTTTATTTTTTGTTCCTACCCATAAACTACCATCTTTATCTTCAATAACCGATTGAACATTTAATAAATCTGTTGCATTTAAAGGATAATTTTTAAAGGATAATTTTCCATTTTTTCTATTCGTTAATTGACATAAACCTTTCGTAGTTCCAATCCATATTTCTCCTTTTTGGGTCTTTAAAATACTAAGAATATTATTGCTTGGAAGAGTTGAAGCATCATTATCTGAATGGAATACGGAAGTAAATAATCCTGATTTTTTATTTAAAATGGTTAATCCTTTTGAAGTTCCAAACCACATTTCGCCATCAATTTCTCGAATACTCCAAACAGCGTTATTACTTATGGTGTGATTGGCTTTGGTATGAAGATATCTTGTAAAACGATTTGAAATTGGGTCATAGCAATTCAGTCCGTTGTAAGTTCCAACCCATATTTTTCCCGAATTGTCTTCTTCAATAGCCAAAATATCATTGTTACTGATAGAAAATTTATCGTTGGCATCATTTCTAAAAACAGTAAACCGACTGCCATCATATTTGTTTAAACCGTCACGCGTACCAAACCACATCTGCCCAAATTTATCCTGATGTATGGCAATAACAGAGCTTTGCGAAAGCCCGTCGGTGGTAGAAAAATTTTTAAGACGGTATTTATTTTGGGAAAATAGATTTCCACTTATAAATACTAAAAATAAAAGAGCTATTTTAAATTTCATAGCGCACGGGTTTATATTGTGAATTTATTCTCTCGCAAAGTCGCGAAGACGCAAAGCAATTAACTTAAAAAAAACAAAACTTTGCGACTCTGCGACTTTGCGAGATTATAACTTTATGATGAGAAAAAAACTTACTTCAATCGTTTTTTCAATTGATAATCGTACAAAGACTGAATTCTTTCTATTGGCGTATTCAAAAATTCAATATAAGGATCGATGTCGTATTTGATTTCAAATTTTGCATTTCCATGAACACCAATAATCCGTGCCAAAGCACCGTCTTTCATTCCGTACAATGAAATTGGTTTTGAGGCATCTGGATTTTTAACTTGAACATTTAAATTCCAAAAAGTGCTGAAAGGTCCGTGCGATGGTTTCCAATAATCTGCGCCGCCGCCGCCAAATAATAGGTAGCTATTATTTTTGTCAGGTGTAATATGAACGATAATATTATCAAATAAATTTTGATGATTTGCTCCCGAATGCTGATCTAAAAGTGCATCGTCAAAAATTTCACAATTTTGATATACATTTTTAGTAGAAAATGTATTGAAACTCAAAGGATGAACCGCCTTGTTGTAGATTTTTAAATTCTTAACTAAAACATTATGAACGCCTCCCAAAGTTACGGTATAATGTGACAAATGTGGTCCATCGGTTGTAATATCTTGAATAGTAACATTTGAAACTTCTTCCGCTAGAATTCCGCTGTCGGCGTTGGTAATTTTTACATCTTTGACCCAGCTGTTAAACAAACGAGTTAAGAAAATTCCATTATTTCCAGGTTCGACATGATGTGCAACTCTTGGAATATCAGGAAAGGTAAAACGAAGATGTTCGATTCCCACTTCATTTAAGTGTTTCCATTGTACTAATTGTGCCTGATAACTAGGTTTGATCGAAATGGTTAAAGGTGTTTTTAAAGTGATTTTTGACCCTGAAATTTTAACAATTTCTACTTGCTGCCTCACAATCGGTAATTTTGGAAATTTCCAATGATGAGAACCAGGTTTAACGTTGGCGCCTTGATATAAATCTTTGATGATTTCGCCATTTTCGCCCTCTTTATTAAACAACTGCAATTCGACAACATCGCCAACTTTCAAGCCTTTTACGTCTGAAACATTGATGATATGTTCGCCCATTTTTCCAGAAGTGACTTTTGCTAACGGATTAGATTCTGGTTCATATTTATCCAAATACGATTTTACACGCTCACCGGGAACCTGTGTCCAGATAAAACCTCCCGACCATGCATATTGCGAGAAAGGAAGATCAATATTGTTTTCAGTTTCGCGTTGTCTTTTGTCAAATGTGTTTAAATATTCGCGTAGTTCTGCCAGAACTTCAGAATCTTTAAGATACATCATTGGTCTCGGACAATAGATTTCAGTTCCGTTTTCACCAGAACCTGCACCGCGAAGAACAAAATTGCTTCTTTCGATATATAGAATATCACTCAGAATGATTTTTCCTGCGGGTAATTGCAAAATCACATTTCCTTCAACAGCATTGGCAGCTTTTAATGCTTTTAATAAAGCTTTTGAGTCGTCAAGATTGTCATTTGCTTTAACGCCATAATCTACGGCATTAATAATTTTTCCATTTGATTCTAAAATCTGGCTTTCGCCGAAATGATAGCCAGCGTAACTGAAATCTGGAAGATAATTTGTTTTTGAAGTAATAATTTTAGGTAATTCCTGCGCCAATATGGTATTCATAAAAAAGCCACAGGAGAGGATAATGGTTTGGCGAATCATGGTTTTGTGGTTGTTTGTGGTTAGTGAGTTTTTTTGATTTGCCTCTAAGGCGCTAAGGCGCAATTTTTTTATTTCACGCAGATTTAAAAAGATTTAAGCAGATTCATGCAGATAATTTATTCATTTAAAATCTGCTAAAATCTGCCTAATCTGCGTGAAAAAATACTCGAGTCTGAACGTCTTTACAGCAAAAAATTATAAAGATCGTTTAATCCCTAATTCTAGTCCGCGTAATTCTGCAAGACCTCTTAAACGGCCAATTGCAGAATAACCTGGATTTGTTTTTTTCTTCAAATCATCCAACATTTGGTGTCCGTGATCTGGTCGCATTGGTAACTTGTTGTTATTTCTTTTTTCAACTTCCAAAATCGCTTTTACGACTTCGTACATATCAACATCACCTTCAAGATGGTTGGCTTCGTAGAAACTTCCTTCTTCATCGCGTTGCGTGCTTCTTAAGTGAATAAAATTCATTTTATCGCCGTGACGTCTCACAATTCCAGGTAAATCATTATCAGCTCTTACACCATAAGAACCTGTACACATTGTAAATCCGTTTGATGGAGAAGGCGCAGCATTCATTAATTCTACTAAATCTTCCTCAGTACTAACCACTCTTGGCAAACCTAGAATAGGATAGGGCGGATCGTCTGGGTGAATAGCCATCAAAACGCCTTTACTTTCTGCAACTGGAATAATTTCTTTTAAAAAGTGAAAAAGATTGTCCTTTAAAGCTTGTCTGTCAATATGATTGTAAGCACTTAATGTAACTAAGAAATCCTCAACTGAATAGGCTTCTTCAGCTCCTGGAAGTCCAGCCAAAATGTTTTGTTGCAATTTTACTTTATCTTCAGCAGTCATTGCTTCAAAATAGCTTTTTGCTTTTTGAGTCTGTTCTGCAGAATATTCTTTTTCTGCTCCAGGTCTTTTTAAAATATACAATTCAAAAGCAGCAAAAGCATTAATGTCAAAACGTAAAGCTTTCGAACCATCTTCAACTGTGTATGATAAATCAGTTCTTGACCAGTCTAAAACCGGCATAAAATTGTAACAAACGCATTTAATACCGCATAAAGCCAGATTGCGAATGCTTTCTTTATAATTTTCAATGTATTGAAGATAATTTCCAGTTTGTTTTTTAATGTCTTCATGAACTGGAATACTTTCTACAACCGACCAAGTTAAACCTGAAGCGCCTTTTTTAGGATCGCCGTCTTGGTGTTCAATTTCAACTTTTCTTTTAATAATTTCATCAATACTCCAAACTTGTCCGTTTGGAATATGGTGTAAAGCGGTTACAATTCCGGTTGCTCCAGTTTGTGCAATATCTTGTAAAGAAACAGGATCATTTGGTCCGAACCATCTTAATGTTTGTTCCATTTTTTATGATTTTAGTTCCTGCAAGGTTTTTAAAACCTTGTAGGTTTGTTTTAAAGTTTTTATTCTAAATTATTTAGACCTGCAAGGTTTTAAAAACCTTGCAGGACGTGAGGAATCTTAAATACTTGTAGCGGCAAAACCACCGTCAACTTTTAACGTAATTCCAGTTACGAATTTTGACATATCGCTACATAAAAATAAAAGCGCACCGTCAATATCTTCTGGCGAACCAAATCGTCCCATTGGCGTGTGGTCGATAATTTTTTCTCCTCTGGGAGTTAATTTTCCTTCTGGAGTTAGTAGCAAAGCACGATTTTGTTCTCCAATAAAAAATCCTGGAGAAATGGCATTTACACGAATTCCTTCGCCATATTTAGAAGCCAATTCAACCGCCATCCATTGTGTGAAATTGTCAATTGCTGCTTTTGAAGCCGAATATCCAACCACTCTTGTTAAAGGTCTTTGAGCAGAAGCCGATGAAATGTTGATGATATTTCCCGATTTCTGCTTTGCAAAAAGTTCAGCAAAAACCTGAGAAGGAAGCATTGTTCCAATAATATTCAAGTCGATAACTTTTTGCAAATCATCACTTTTCATATCATAAACGGCTTGATCTGGCTGAATGGTTGCTCCAGGCATATTTCCGCCCGCGCCATTTATCAGAATATCCAAACGGCCGTATTTTTCAACGATAAAATCTCTAACTTTTTCTATTTCTTCTTTGTTTAAAACATTTGCCTGAACCGCAAAGCCTTGTCCGCCATTTGCTTCGATTGCTTTTACAGTGTTTTCAGCTTTTTCAAGAGATTGCGAAACGATTCCGACAATAACGCCTTGTTTGGCTAAAACATTGGCAAAATTGCTTCCTAATACTCCAGCACCGCCAGTAATCAGTGCAATTTTTCCTTTTAGATTGAATATTGAATCCATTATTTAATATTTAAAATTCAATACTTTAAAATTCCAAATTCCAATTTGGAAGATAAAGTATGGTTTTGATTTAGTAATATATTTTTAAATTTTAATTTTAATTGAAATTTGAAATTTCAAGATTAACCTCTTATTGTTTCAATCAAATCCAAAACTCTTTTAGTCTCTTTTTCAATTGTATCGTAAGCTTCGTAATTCATTACTTCTTTGCTAATTAATTTACTTCCCATTCCAACAGCAGAAACTCCTGCATTAAACCAAGTTTCAATACTTTGTCGGGTAGTATCTACACCACCGGTTGGCATGAAAGTTAAATTTGGAAAAACATCTTTTATTCCGCTCATAAAATCGGGTCCTAAAATGTTTCCTGGAAAAAGTTTAATGAATTTTACTCCAGCATTTTCAGCAGCAATAATTTCTGTTGGCGTCATGCATCCTGGTGCGTACAAAACTTCTTTTCCTATTAAAAAAGAAGCTATTTCAGGAACAAATCCTGGACTGATAAAAAAATCAGCTCCAGCTAAATAATAAGTTTCAGCCTGCGCTAAATTTTTGATAGTTCCGATTCCTAAAAGCATTCCTGGCATTTCAGCATTTCGTAATTCAATCATTTTTTTGAAATTCGAAATAGCTTCTGGACCACGGCTTGTATATTCTACAGCTCTAATTCCAGCATTATAAAGAGTTTTTAAAACAGCAATACTTTTGTTTTCATCGGCATTAAAATATAAAGGAAGCATTCCTTGTTTTACAATAACGTCAATGGAGTTCTGAATGGTACTCATAAATTATATTTTTACTTTAATTACAATTTTCTTCAAAAGACCTTCTCCGATCATTGCGGTATGCACGTCTTCTGGAAATAATATTGCGAATTGTTTTTCTTGCAATTGAAAAAATGTGTCTGGTGCATCATGAAAAAAACGAACATCTCTTTCGTCACTGTATTCTCCATTCGGATTCACGCATTTCTCTCTTGGTTTCCATGCAAAAGTTTCAGGACCTTTAATCGAAATCTGTATGTCGATATTTTTATCATGACATTCAAATCCTTTAACGGCTTCTTCTTTTGTATTTCCTTCTCCAACAATTACAATCAATTTTAAACCTTCACCGATTTCAAAAGCACCTTCGGCAAGATTGGCAATATCATTATTGCTTACATAATCAAAAGCTTTTTTGAAATTAGGATGCAAACCGTAGTATTTTGCTGCATTTTGTAATGAATCTAGTATCATTTTCTATTGCTATTATTTTGGATTTATAGTGTTATGTGTATATTTGCGTGTGCGTACACGGTGTTTTTACAAATGTATGTAAATTGTACTGTAAAACAACTTATTTTTACTAAAATAAATTAATTTTACCGCACTGCTTTTATTTTTTTAACTTAAAAAGAATCAATATCATAACGATTAAGAAAATTGCCGAATTAGCAAATATTTCGCCAGGAACTGTGGATCGAATTATACACAAGCGCGGACAAGTGGCTCAGGAAACGGTTGATAAAGTCAATGCGATTATAGAAGAATTTGGTTATAAGCGAAATATAATGGCCAGTAATCTGGCATTAAACAAGAAATTTCATTTTGCCATTTTTCTTCCAAAATCAGAAACATTAGAATATTGGAAAAGTCAGATTGACGGAATTGAAAAAGCGGCTTTAGAATTCAGTAAATTCGGAATTGTTTTAGATTATTTTTTCTATGATTATAATCTGGCGTCTTTTAAAGAATCTGCAAAAAAAATAATGCAGTTTGAATGTGATGGATTGTTGTTTGCACCTATTTTTTACGAAGAATCTGTTCAGTTTTTAGACGAATACAAAAAGAAGAATATTCCGGTTGTCATGATCGATTCGAATATTTCTGAAAAAAATGAGTACGCTTATGTGGGACAAAATGCTTTTCAGAGCGGTTATTTGGCTGGAAGACTAATCAGTTTTGCGGTTAAAAATGAAAGACAGATTTTGATTTTTAAAATTACACGCGAAATTGAAAGTACTTCTGTTTACTTGCAGCGTATCAAAGGATTTTATTCATATTTCAAAGATCATGATGAATTGACCAATTTTAAGTTTTCAGAGGTTACTTTAAAAGACTCTGGAATTGATCAATTGAGTATGGAAATGTTTTTGGGTGTGAACAGTGTTTTTGTCCCAAATTCCCGAGCTTATATTGTGGCTGAATTTCTAGAAAAAAACAAAATAAAAGGTGTTAGAATTATTGGTTTTGATTTACTAAAAGAAAATATCGAGTACTTAAATAAAGGTGTAATTGATTTTCTAATCAACCAAAGACCCGAAGATCAAGGTTATTTGGGAATCAATTATTTATATAAAAAACTGGTTCTTCAAGAAGAAACAGAAAAGATCCATTATATTCCGTTAGAGATTATTTTGAAGGAGAATTATTTTCCTGCGAAATAATATTCTCCTTACTTCTAAAGTTTAGTTTGTCATTTCGACTGAAAGGAGAAATCTCACAAGATATTCCGCAAAGAAAATTGCCAATCGTTATCGAGTTTCTAGTGTGATTTCTCCTTTCAGTCGAAATGACAAAACAAACATAGCCCGTGGTTTCAACCACGGGAACGCAAAGAATAATCACGATACGTTTCCCGTGGTTGAAACCACGGGCTATGTTAAAAAACTTTCTTTCTTAGCGCCTTCGTGGCAAAAAAAACTTATTTCTTAACCTTCACAACCAAAGGATTATTTATTTTCTCAGCAAAAGAACTCAAATATTTTTCCCATTCTTGTTTAGTTTGAAACGGACTTCCTTTTTTCCATCCAAAACCAACATAATAAATTGCTTTATTGTTTTTTACTGAAATGTTTCCATAAAGATTACTCAAATCTTTTTCTTCGGTAACATGATTATCAAAGCTTATCAAAGTATTTTTTGCAGCAACTAAACCTGTTCCAATTTCAGAATCATCGATTGGTTCCCAATAACTCAACCAGCCTTCTTTTATATTTGTTCCGATTGTTCCTTTTTTATCGTGAAGTGTTAGTCCAGCAGCAATCGTTTTTGTTCCTGTAATATTAATTTCGAAACGAGAAAGCTGACTTCCATAATCTAAACTAATCAATTTAGATTCGGTTATTTTATTGCCTTTTGCATCCCAATCAGCATAAGTCAAAATAAAACTAGTTCGAATTGGTCCAGTTGTAATGGTTTTCCAGCTGATAAAATTCTTCGAAAAATAGTATTTTCCATCGATATTTACTGCAATTCCGCCAACGCCTCGGCTGTCTCCAACGTGAAAATTATCTAAACCTTCGCCTGTATCTTTATGATAAGTTCCAGTTCCGTTTGTTGCTTTTTCATACCATTTATTGATAACTGGATAATCGACTCTTTTCAGCCAGGCATCTATTCCGCTGGTCAAAGTCCCGCCAGCAATATTGTCTTCGACCATTTTTTGTGCCACAGGACCATACGTTCTAAAAGCGACTTTGTTGTTTTCCCAAGCATAATCATCTGTGCGTTCGGGAACAAAACGAGAATAGCAGTTTATAATTTTTGAAGCTGAGGGATTTGTTCCAACAAAAACTTCAAAATCTTGTTTTGATGAAGCTTTTATTTTGGGCTGAAACAAGAGCAAATCGGCTGTACCATCACCATCATTATCTACCGTTTGTGTTTCTAAAAAACTAGCACTGCCGATTTCCTTTACAGCATAAATTTCTAGTTTAGCAGTAGAACCTAATCCAAGAGAATTTTTAGTCAATTCTATCGTTTCATATTCTCTGTCAACTGGCAGATTATTTGAAATTGTTATGATTTTATTTTGTGAAATGGCAACAGATGTACCAGTCAAAATAATGATAAATAAAAAATATTTTTTCAAAACGTGTGGTTTAGATTTTATAAAATCAGTTAAATAGTATCGGATAAAAGTACAAATCAAAAAGGAAATGAAAATACAGAATAGGTATAATTCTGTACAGATTGTTGAAAATCAAAATGTAAACTTTAGATTTTTGAATCGGTTATTTTTTTGTAAATTTCATTTCTTATCTTTTATGGAAAAAGTTACTTCTAATTAAATGAAAATCAGAAAAATGGTGAAATGTATTATTTTCGATTGCGACGGAGTTTTAGTCGATACAGAAAAAATTGGTAACGGGATCTTACTTGCAATGGCACAAGAACATGGTTTTGAAATGGAATTGGAAGATGCATATCGCCATTTTAATGGTCGTAATTTGAATGATTGTTTCCGTCATATTGAAGAAGCAATCGATCAAAAACTTCCTGAAAATTTTGAATCCGAATACAGAGAGAAAAGTTTTGAAGCTTTTAAAACGCAAGTAAAACCAATGGAAGGTGTACTTGATTTTATTGAAAATATAGAAAAATTGGAAATTCCGTATTGTGTGGCTTCGAGCGGACCAGTCGAAAAAATACGTTTAAATCTAGGAATTGCAGGTTTGTTGGATAAATTCGAAAACAAACTATTTAGTTCTTACCAAATAAATAGCTGGAAACCAGAACCGGGAATATTTTTGCATGCTGCTAAAGAAATGGGTTTTGATGTAAAAGATTGTATTGTTTTAGAAGATAGTAAAGCTGGCGTAAAAGCCGGAATAAGTGGTGGATTTCAAGTATACGGTTTCGCAAACGGATATAACGATGAAGATTTAAAAGATGAAGGCGCTGTTCTTTTTAGCTCGTATAAGGAATTAACTGCTATTCTTGGTTTTTAGTTTGTTTTTTAAAAGTGGTTTTAAAATGTTTATAGGTGCATGTAGATTTTGTAAATCTCATAAACATTATCATTCAATAACAATATCGTAAACTCGTTTCGGTTTTAAATTGATAAAATTGCGGTCAATTAAAAGTTCCAAAACTTCTAATAAGTCCCCAATTTATTAAAGTTAAAACCTATGAATTCAAAAATTACTTCACTTTTTATAATATTCTTTTTTATTGTTTTCAATTGCAGTATTTCGGCTCAAAAAACAAAAGACCTAAACGGAACACAAATTGCATTTTTATCTGATGTTCATTTACAGGATTTGTTTGGCGGATTTTCAGATTCCGATTACAAAGGCGTTCTGAATCCAAAAACGGGGCAATATGCTTTGGTGCGAACCATGTCTTCGCAGCTGCATTCTACTCGAATTTTCAACGAAAACTATTTTGCTTTTTTAGCGGCTTTAGAAGATATCGCTAAACGAAAAATCAAATACGTAGCACTTCCAGGAGATTATACAGATGATGGACAGCCCATTCACGTACGAGGATTAGCAAAGATTTTAGAACAATACACTCAAAAATACGGAATAGAATTTTTTATTACTACAGGAAACCACGATCCCGTTGGTCCTTTTGCACAAGAATCTGGAAAGGAAGATTTTTTAGGAAAAGATGGTAAAAGTCAGCCCATTTATAGCAAAGACGGTATGTATAAGCCAAACTTAACTATCGAACAGCCTGTTGTTGTGACGGCCGATATTGCTAAAATGGGTTATTTAGGAATTACAGATCAGCTCAATAATTTTGGTTTTCATCCAAACAAAAAAAACAAATTTTGGGCGACTCCTTTTTCCAATTATTCAAGTGAAAATTACACATTTGAGAGAGCTTTAGAAAGCGCAAAATTAGCTAATCGAGTTTATCAAGTAGCGCCAGGTTACGAAGTTCCAGACGTTAGTTATGTTGTAGAACCTATTGACGGACTTTGGTTGATGGCAATTGATGGCAATGTTTATATTCCGAAGAAAACCGATAGCGATCCTAAAGACTCTAAAAGTTATTCGGAAGCGAGCACAGGTTACAATAATGTGCTTTCGAACAAAAAACATTTGATTAAATGGGTACAGGATATTTCGGCTGAAGTCAAAAAACAGGGAAAAACTTTAGTGGCTTTTAGCCATTTTCCGATGATTGATTTTAATGATGACGCTTCTACAGAAATAAAAGAATTGCTTGGCCCAAACAAATGGCAGTTAAATAGAGTTCCTGTCGAAGAAGTTGCGCAAGTTTTTGCAGATGCAGGTTTGCAGATTCATTTTGGCGGACACATGCATATTAACGATACGGGAGTTAGAACTTCACCGAAAGGAAATACTTTGGTTAATATTCAGACGCCATCGCTTGCGGCTTATATTCCGGCGTATAAATTATTGACATTGAAGAAAAATAATGTTGTAGATATTCAGACTATTACAATTGATAAAGTTCCGAGATTCGATGAACTTTTTGATTTGTATAAAATGGAATATCAGTTTTTAGAAAGCCAGAATTCGAAAGATATTTGGAATGTTGATATTTTGAAAACCAAAAACTATCACGATTTTACCGATTTTCATTTGAAGGAATTAGTGCGTCTTCGTTTTCTAAAAGACGATTGGCCTTCTGATTTTGCCACTTTTTTATTGAATATTTCTGCAAAAGATTTATTGGTATTGGCAAATATGAATTCGGATAAAGATTTTGATTTTATTTTGAAAAACAAAGAACAGTTTCAAAAAGAATGGAAGGAAGGCGAAGCTAAATCAGAGCAAATTTTAATTAAAAATAAACTGAAGAAAGAAGATTTCAATTATACGGGAAATGATCTTTTGATCGATTTTTATCGTTTTAGAAGTGCAGATGAATTGGCATTTGCAGATGTTACAGAAAAAAGAGCTGCAACTTACAAAGTTTTATCAAAGTTGTTTTTAGAATCTAAAGATGAACCTTCGAAACCTTTGCAGAAACAAATGAAATTATTCTTTACAATCTTGAATAAATTCATGCATGAAGTTCCTGCAGATCATTTTACGGTTGATTTGAAAAGTGGAGAAATTAATCGCAAAGAGCGCTAATTTTTTTACCGCAAACCACGCCATTATAAAAGTAACGCAAAGAGCACAAAGAATTAACGCAAAGTTCGCTAAGATTTTTTAATTTAAGATAATACTCAAAAGCAAGGTTCGCAAAGCTTTATCATTTAGCTTTGCGAACTTTTTTATTTTATAAAATATCACTTAAAACCTTCGAGAACTTTGCGTAAATTCTTTGCGCTCTTGCGTTAAAAATTATTATTGTTTTACTTATCGGCAATAACCTGAAACTTAAAACTGAAACAAAAAAACTATTTTCCATTCACAGGATTATTTCTCACATAACTTCCATCATCATATTTAATTTGGTACGAAGAATTGAAGAAGGTACTAGGTAAATAATAATCTGTCGTGATGATTTGTGCACCTGATTTTTTAGCCGCTTCAAAATGAGAATAATCGTTGGCACGAGCTTCTTTGGTATCAGAATCGGCACGGGTTCTTATAATGTATCCTTTTTTAACTAAATCAGTAATTGTTGGATCCTCGGAATTATTTCTAAATAAAGCTGCAGCTTCTGCTTTTCCTGGTTCTGCATTAATAAAAACGGCGCGCCCTTTAAGCGACGGATGATTTAATGCGTACAAATCTCTTTTTGCGCCATTGTTATCTAAAAGAAACAAAAATTTTCCTTTGGCTTCTTTTAAGGTTGGCCAATTATTATTTAAAACGGCTTCTTCCAATGTTTTATATTTTCCGCGAACCATATCTGGCGTAATCAGTTTGTTTTTTCCCAATTCTTTTCGAATGACTTTATCCATTTCGTCAAAAACTGCAACTGTAAAATCTTCTGGTTTTGTTCCGAAGAAATTGGCATCGCCATCTTTTGGTTCTAAAGTGATAAAAACTGGAACATGTCCTGGATTGGCATCTGACCATTTTTTCAATTCCTGAAGACAGATTTCGAAAGTGTAGGCAGAAGTTCTAAAATCGATATCTGGCATATGAAATACTTTAAAACCTGTTTTTTTCATTAAACCATTTGGGTCGTAAACTTCTTCAGATTTGGCAATGTCTAAACCTTTTGGATGCGCATATTTTCCGCCTTTTGCATCTGCAAAAATGTCAATTTCAAGATTGCGTAAACCTTTGTTTAATTGATCGGTAATACTAATATGTGTGTATTGCAAACCTTTAAGAGAACGAGAAGTATCTCTGGCTTGAATTAAATTGTACAGATCGGTTTCAATAGCATGACGGTAACTATTATGCGATCCGATAACCTGAATCTGATTGATTTTAAGATTGTCGTTTTGAGCCTGAGCTCCTAAATGTGCCGCTCCGGCAAGAATTAAAGTGAACAAAAAATGTTTCATGATTTTAAAATGTAATTGATACTATTTGACAGGGACGCATCAATAGAAATTGCATTTTGAAAGTTACTAAGTTAAATCTAGTCTTTGGTTTTTATGTTAGATAAAAAAAAAGAAATCGCAAACTGATTGCCGAGACCATCCCAAAAAAGTAGTATTTCTGCATCAAACGTGTTTATTTATTAATTTAAAGATAACATTGCCACAAAAAATATTGGCTTTTCATTTTATTATTTTACCGTATTAAAAAGCCTGTATTTACTTTATGAATAATCCTGAAATTTTTGAAAAAACGTATAACGAATATTGGAAGAAGCTCAATGCCTTTTCTTATACGATGACTCAGGATAAAGACTTGGCACAAAACATTGTTCAAGATGTTTTTGTCGATTTATGGGAAAGAAAAGAAGAACTGAATATTAATGCGATCGAACCTTTTTTGTTTCGTGCAGTCAAAAATCAGGTTTTCAAACATTATCAAAATAACCGTTTTGATAAGACTATTTTAGAAGAAAAATTTGAAGACTACATTATAGATAATTTTTCTACGATTGATCCAGAAGTTATGGATCTGCTTTATGCTGCATTAGATAAACTTCCAGAAAAAAGAAAAGAAGTTTTATTAATGTATAAATTTCAAGACATGACAATCGATCAGATTGCAGAAGAACTTGGAATTTCGAAACAAACCGTAAAAAATCAGATTTCATCGGCAGTAAAACAACTTCGAGAAGGCTTAAAAGACTTGGCTTGGCTAGCTCCATTTATTATTTTTAATCAAAAATTTTAAGATAACTTTCGCTTGATGTTTTCATAATATTTGGCGATAGTACGATTTCAAGTTTCTAGTACTTATCTATAACAATAAGTATTATGATAAAAAGAATTAAACATAGTTTAGAATATTTGCTTGATAAAAGTTCGCGAGAAAAAACTTCAAGAGCAGAAGAAACTTTATTAAATGATTTTGCTTTTAGCGAATATCAAAATTCAAAATGGGATGAAAGTATATTGGGAAATCCAGAAGACGCATCTCAGAATATTTATGACCAAATTCAACTTAGAATAGGGAAAAAGAAAACTTTCAATCCTTATTTAAAATATATGGCAGCTGCCAGCATTCTTTTTCTGCTTGGTTTAGGATTTTTCTTGAGACCAAATGTTTTAAACCAAAAACAAATCACATTTAATACTTCATCGATTCCCAAATCTATCCAATTAAGTGATGGTTCGAAAATTTATCTGGCAGCAAACTCATCATTTCAGTATCCTGAAAAATTTGACGGCGATCAAAGAACAGTTTCTTTAGTAAAAGGAAATGCATTTTTTGAAGTAGCAAAAGACAAACAGCATCCGTTTATTATTCATTCTGGCGAAATACAAACTAGAGTTGTCGGAACTTCATTCCACATTCAATTATCCAAATTAAACTGTAAAGTAATTGTGGTTACCGGAAAAGTAAATGTTTCAGGAAAAGGGCAAAGTGTCGATTTAGTTCCAAATCAAGAAGCGTTGTTTGAATCTCAAAAACTAACTAAACAAATGGCCGAGAAAGCTTTTTTGGTGAATTGGTATAATGAAGATGTAACGCTCGATCAAACCACATTAAGACAGGTAATTACCATTTTACAATATAAATACGGAGTATCATTTCAATACAATAATGAACACGTATTAGCAACGCCGTTAACGGTATTCATTAAGAAGGACGCAACATTAGAAAATGTTTTGGAGCAAATCAATTATATCACAAACTTAAAATTCAAAGTCTATGGCGAAATAGTAAAAGTAGATTAAACATAAAAAAAGCAGTTGCGGGAACAACTGCCATTAATAATTAAGCATCGTAAAAAAAAACAATTACTTAAATCATGTATTTTAAACCTTCTTATTTAAATCTAAAAAGTTTTGTCTTTTTATTTATGGCTTTACTGGCTTTTCAGAGCGGTTACAGTAAAACTAATGTATTAAAAGAGTCAAAAATAAAAAATAAAATAGAAAAAGCTACCCTTGTTTCTATTTTTTCAAAATTAACACAGCAAACCAATTATAAATTTAGTTACGGTCAAGCCATAATTGCTGACAATACGGTTTATACAGTAAATTATAATGGTGAATCTGTTACAGAAATTTTAAATGATCTTTCTAAAAAAGCCAATTTCAATTATAATATTAATGGAAAGTTAGTTTTAATTCAGAAAACAGCTGCACCAAAAGCAACCAATAATAAAGCAGTTGACAGAATTAAAGTAAAAGGAAAAATTGTTGACGAAAATAATGTTCCAATTCCAGGTGCGACTATCAAAGAAACCAGTACTTCAAATTCTGCTGTTACTAATTTTGATGGTGAATTTGAACTAACAGTTGGCGAAGGAAAAACAATTGAGGTTGCTTATATGGGGTATAAAACAAAAACACTTCCTGCTGTAACTACTTTTATGACCATTCAGTTAGAGCCAAACACATCTGAACTTAATGAAGTTTTGGTTGTTGGTTACGGAAAACAATCTAAAAAAGATGTTACTGGAGCCGTTACGCAATTAGAAGCTGGAAGCTTTAAACAAGGTGTAAGTATTTCTCCAGATAATTTAATTCAAGGAAAAGTGGCGGGTGTTCGCGTTGTAAGTACAAGCGGTGAGCCGGGAGCTGGAGTAAATGTAACAATTAGAGGAGTTGGTTCTATCAGAAGCGGAAGTACGCCTTTGTTTGTTGTCGATGGAATTCCGTTGTCTAATGACGATGTAAGTCCTTCTGGAACAAATGTTGGTTTCGGAAGTTCTCAAGCTAAAAACCCTTTAAACTTTTTGAATAATAGTGATATCGAATCTATTACCGTTTTAAAAGATGCATCTGCTTCTGCAATATACGGAGCTAGAGGTTCTAACGGAGTAGTTTTAGTTACAACTAAAAAGGGAGCAAAAGGAGATGGAACTTTGACTTTTGATTCTTCTTTAGGAATTTCTACGGTAGCAAACAAATTAGATGTTTTAAGCGCTGGAGAATACAGAAATGCAATTAAAGATAAAGCTTTTGATCATGGTGGAAATACAGATTGGCAAGATGTAATTTTTAGACAAGCCGTTACAAAAAGCAATGCTTTGGCTTTTTCTAAACAAACGCAATCAGGAAGTTACTATGCATCTGTTTCACAATTAGATCAGGAAGGTATTATTAGAAACAGCAACTTTAAGCGTTTGACTGGAAGAATTAACGCTGCTGAATCATTTTTGGATGATAAACGTTTGAAATTGAAATTTAATCTTACTGCCAGCGAAACTAAAGATGACGGAGTTCCAACGAGTGATGATGGAGGTTCTAACGGACAATTATTGGTTCACACTTTAATGGCAAATCCAACAAGATCTGTTTTTGATGCCAATGGAAATTATACCAATTTTAATATGAATGCGCACTACAATCCAGCGTATTTGTTAAGCATTTATACCGATCAAACTCGTACTTTAAGAGTTTTAGGAAATTTTGAAGCTTCTTTGAGAATTGTAAAAGGATTGGAGTATAAATTGAATTTGGGTATTGACCGTTCAATGTCAGAAAGAAATACTACCATTTTTCCAAACTTAACTGACTTGAATCCTAAAGGGAAATATGTTCAAAACAATTTGGATTCTAAAAACTCTTTAGTTGAACATTATTTGACTTACAATTTAAATTTAGATAAACATAAAATTGAAGCTCTAGGTGGTTTTTCATATCAAAAATTTGAAAGATCCGGAACAGCTTTTAGTATCGACGGAATTTCGCAGCAAGGAGTTGGCGTGCCACCTTCAATCAATCCTGGATTTGCAGGAACTCAATCTGGAACAACTGGTTACGCTCAGGAAAATGAGTTGCAATCTTATTTCGGAAGATTGAATTATAGCTTCGACAACAGATATCTTGTGACAGCTTCTATGAGAGGTGATGGATCGACTCGTTTTGGTAAAAACAATAAATACGGTTATTTTCCATCATTTGCTTTAGGATGGAATATCGCTAATGAAAGTTTCTTGAAAGAGTCAGCTACATTGCAAAATTTAAAATTGAGAGCGAGCTGGGGACAAACAGGAAATCAGGAAGTTGAAAATAAAATTACGCAAGCAAGTTATTCTTTATCAGGAGCTGACGGATATTATTTGTACGATGATTTGAATTTGGTAAATGGTGTATCTGTAAATAGAACTCCAAATCCTGATTTAAAATGGGAAGTCGTAACGCAATATAATTTAGGTTTAGATTTCAATTTATGGAATGATGCATTGTACGGAACATTAGATTATTTCAATAAAACAACTACAGATGCCATTTTGAATGTTCCTTCACAAGCTTTAAGTCCGACAACTACAATCTGGACTAATATCGATGGTAAAATCATCAATAAAGGTTTTGAGTTTATGTTGGGATCAAAAATCGTAAACACGAAAGATTTTACTTGGAATGTAGACGTAAATGGTGCGACTTTAAATAACAAAATTGAAGATCTTCCGGTTTCAGAAATTTTGACAGGAACCATTTCAGGACCTGGACAATCTGGCGTAAATGCAAATATTTACAAAAGCGGATATTCTGCGGGATCTTTCTATCTATTAGAGCACACAGGTTTTGATGCCAACGGAGCAAACGTTTTTAAAGATCAAAACGGAGATGGTAAAATTGATAATAGTGATAGAATTATTATTGAAGGCGCTCTTCCAACTTTCTATTACGGATTGAATAGTGATATGAGATACAAAAACTTTACATTCTCATTTTCTATCATAGGACAAACTGGTGGTTATTTGTTGAATAATACAGGTTTGAATGCTTTGAATATTAACAATTTAGCTTCAGATCGTAACGTTGCAACAGGTTATTATGAGTCTGGCGCAAATCCGACGAACTCACCAATTTTATCCACTCTTTTCTTAGAAAAATCAGATTTCATTCGTTTAAATACAGCTCGTATTGGTTATAATTTCGACTTAAAAGGATTGAACTGGATCAACGGATTAACACTTTACATTACGGGACAAAATTTACTTACGATTACAAATTACACCGGTTACGATCCGTTAATCAACAGTCCGAAATCAAACGGTGGAAATCAATCAATTGGTATCGATTATGCAAGTTATCCAACTTCTAGAACATTCAGTTTTGGAGCAACTTTAAAACTATAATTTATTATGAAGACAAATACTATTTTTAATATAAAAACCTTAGCGATATTTTCTTTTATCTGGCTTTTTGCAAGTTGCACCAACCTTGACGAGGTAGTTTTAGATGAGGTTTTAGGAGATGATACTTCAAATCCTGCAGGAGCTTTAGCAGCAGCTTACGATCGTCTAGGAGACGGGACTTTTGTAGATCATGGCGGTGTTTTTTCTTTACAGGAATATTCTACAGATGAGGCAATCTTGCCAACACGTGGAAGTGACTGGGGAGATGGTGGAAAATGGAGAGACATGCACGAATTTACATGGAAATCGGATAATGCCGTTGTAGTGGATAACTGGAATAAATTGACAAACGGAATTACGCGTTCTCTAACAGCGATCCAGTCAATTGAAGAAAGTACAATTCCGCAGAAAAAATTATTTTTAGCCGAAGCAAAAGGACTTTTAGCGTATTATTTGTATACGACATTAGATTTGTACGGACAAGCGCCATACAGAGATCCGATGAACCCGAATGCGCCATTGCAAATTTTAAAAGCAGATACACAAATCGATGTTTTAATTGCTGATGTTGAAGCTTTAATTCCAGATTTGGCTGAAATGGGAACACAGCAAACGCACCACGGAAGATTTACAAAAGAAGCCGCTTATGCTTTCCTGAGTAATATGTATTTAAATCGTGCTGTTTTTAAAGATCGTTTAAATGCTTCTTCAGCTTTCAATTTTAATGAAGCAGCAGCAACTGGAACGGGAACCGATATGGATCGTGTAATTTATTATACTTCATTATTGATTAATTCTGGAAAATATACTTTAGAAAGTGATTATTTCAAAAATTTTGCAAGAGATAATGACAAAGGAAAAGAATTGATTTTTGCCATTTCTCAAAAGATTGATTACATCAGAAACGGTTCAAATAGTTTTGCGTATGTATGTATGGAGCGTAACCAAAGAACTTCTGCCGCCAACAGAGGAACCAATGCTGCTTGTACAACTCCAGAGTTTTTTGCCACTTGGAATGGTAATCATGATGATCCGAGATTCCAGCAAAAATACCAATACGCAGATGGAACTTGGTTTAAAAATGACGGTACAGATGTAAGTGTTCCAGCAACAGATATCGTTCCTAAAAGCGCTAATTTACCTTGGTTTCACTTTAATAGAGGAATCGAATTTGGACCACAATACGGACCAATCTTATTACAATCAGGTTCTCTAGAAATGGTTGGTGGACGTATTAAAGTTTCTCCATTATATATGGAAAAAAGTACCACAACAAGAATGGACTTTACACCATCTTTAACTTTCAAAAATCCTGCTCAAGCGGTTTTTGCTCAAAATGAAATCAATCAAGGAGCGCGTATTTTTAAATATGAATTTGATCCAGAAGGAGGAAACGGAAACAGTAATGTTGATATTCCTTTATTCCGTCTAGGAGGAATTTATACCATGAGAGCTGAAGCATATTTCAGAAAAGGAAATTCAGCATTAGCGATGGAAGATTTAAACAAATTGCGCACCAGCAGAAAAAGAGAAGCATTATTTGGAAGTGTTCCTGGTAAAGCGCTTACAGCAATAGATCAAACCGTTTTATATAATGAAATTGGTTTCGAATTATACTGGGAATTGTACAGAAGACCACAAATGATCCGTTTTGGAAAGTTTGATCTTCCAGGAACTGCAAAACCAGCTTCGCAGCCATACAGAAGAGTATTTCCAATTCCGCAGTCAACAATCGATGTGACTAAAGAATTCAAACAAAACCAAGGATACAATTAAGTTTGTGTGTTAGTTTTTTTTTATTTTTTCAAAAGCCTGTTTCGGAAGAGACAGGCTTTTCTTTTTTTGGAGGTTCTAAGTCTCTAAGGTTCTGAGGTGCTAAGGTTTTTGCTTCCGACTTTATTTGATTTTAATTATTAGCATTTTACACTGTAGAGATGCACTGCAGTGCATCTAACTCACTATACTAAAAACTTAGAAACTTAGAGACTTAGAACCTCAGAACCTTAAAAAAATATAATAAACGAACAGTTAAATATAAATAACATCTCTTTGATAATGAGTATATTTGATATGGTTTTGAACATCCTAGAAATGATTAAACTAAACTCATTACAATAACTCAAATAAGTATTACGCATTATGATACATCAAATAGATACTACGGATAATATTGTTGCCTTTAGAGCGTTAGCAGAAGTAACAAAAGAAGATTTTTTGACAGCAGTTGTGCCAGCAGTTGAGCATTTGGTAAAACAAACAAACGAAATTAATTTTCTATTGGTTTTAGATACCGATATTAAAAATTTCACGGCAGGAGCTTGGTTGCAAGATGCTCTTTTAGGATTAAAACATTTAGGAAAATGGAATAGAGCCGCAATTATTACCGATACCGATGAAATTATTTCTTTTACAAATGGTTTCAGTTTTATTGTTCCAGGCGAATTTAGAGGTTATAAAAAAGTAGATTTTAATAAAGCTTTAAATTGGGTTGAAGGAAATATTTCTTAAAACAGATAAAAAAAAGAGCACTTTAATAGTGCTCTTTTTTTATGGGATAAGGTTTAATGATTGTATTCAATTCCACTGCTAGATTTTGCATCACTTTTTTCTTTCGTAACCTGAGCATATTTTTTATAGCAAGCAGATGCTAAAATCGGTAAAGCGATGCTTCCTACAACTGCGCTAGCTTTTGTATGTCCAGTTTTTTTCAAAACAGCCGATACAATTAGAGCACCAACTCCTGCGCATACCATTTGTTTAACTGAAAGATTGATTGGTTTGTTTTGAGGTGTTATTCCGTGTAATAATGGATCTATGAAATTTAAATTCTCCATGATAGTTTAATTTATTTAGTTATACTTAAATTTTAATTTTTCCTGATTTCATTATCAGTTTCGCTCTCGATTTTTTCGATTTCTACCTTTTCTTTTTTAATTGCCTGACGTAATAACGCAAAAAGACTCATGTAAATATTTGCCATAAAGACTAGAGAAAACCCTGCCAAAATATAGCCTCTCCAATCATTTAACAAAAGTTTATAATCGCAAAGTACCAAAAACGCAATTGTGACATAATGGCTAAAGCAGTATTCGCACGTAAAGAGATAAAAGAACTTTCTCGACATCATATATTTGTCATTTTTTGAATGCCTGACACACCATTCATGCGGTTCCCTAAAAATCTCTTCATGTGTTACAGTCCAGCTGATACAGGCAATTGGAATTGCCAATACAAAAAGCCAGAAAAGTTGAACTCCTAAAGCCATGAGCGGATGTTTTATAATTTACAAATTCAGGTTATTCTCTAGGATGATTTTCTGGATAATGCTCTGCATCAAAATCGTCAAGCTCTTCATCATCATCCAAATCTCTGTCTTTTTCGACATCATTTTCAGGATCTAAATCAGGATCATAGTCTTCATTTAAATCGCTTTCTGTGTCATCATTTGTAATGGCATCATCTTCGTTGATAATTCTCTCTTCATTCGGAATATTTTCAGATCGAATAGTTGTATTAGGTTCAAAATCGCCTAGAGGATGTTTCGGATCTTCAATAAATTCTTCCTGATATTGAAACGGATCTTCATCTCGCGCATAATTATCATTATCAACTAATGTATTTTGTTCATAATAATCAGGATCGCTTTCTCCAAATTCTCTGTTATCGTGTTTTTTCAAGTCTTGTTTGTATTGATCTTCATTAGAAAGAGTTCCATCAACAAGCGTATTTTGATCGATATAATCAGGATCGTACTGACCATATTCGTGGTTATGTTCTTTTTCCATAATGCTAAATTTTTAGATTACTATTTGTACGGTAGCAAATCTTTCCTAATTGAAAATTTACTGTATATACAAAATTAACAATCGAACACAACGAAGTTCTTACAGGAATTTTAAATATAGTTGTATAATTAACAGTTACTTATAATATAAGAACAGAGAGTAATTGTATAAAATTTCTCACTTTAAAAGATTTTACATTTGATTAGAAAAAAAAGTTGAATTAAAAATAAAAGATATGGCTTCTGATAAAGTAACTGCCTGCTGCCAAGCCTTAATAGAGAAAAACTTGACAATCTCTTTTGTAGAAAGTGCCTCTGCTGGAAAAATGTGTTATGAATTTTCGACGGTGATTAATTCAGGCAGAATTTTGATAGGAGGAATTGTGTGTTATCATACCTCTATGAAAGAAGATTTACTACTAATTCCATGGGGAACAATCGAAAAATATAGTGCCGAATCGGCTGAGGTTACAAAATTGATGGCACAGCATTTTTATCGTTATGCGAATTCAGATATCTGTGTTGCCTTAACTGGATTAACAACGCCTGGAGGAAGTGAAAGTGAATCGAAGCCAGTTGGAACTATTTTTTTGCATATCATTTTTAAAGAAAAACATATCGCCAAACGTTATGAATTTAAAGGAAATCCAAAAAGCATTATTGATCAAGCAATTGATGTTGTAGCAGATTTGATTTTGAAAGAGATTTAAAAAGCCATAAAATTTTGATTTATTTATGGCTTCTTTTTAGTTACTTTCTACTGTAAAGCGAACCATTCTTTATGGTCTTTTTATTTAAAAAACCTTGTTGGTATAATTTCTCTAAAATAATTTGAGCATCAGAATACGTTTTATCTAAAATTACAGCATATTCTTTTGGAGCTAACGTCGGAAAAACATCAAAAATAGCCAACGGATTTTCATTCTTAAAACTCTTCTTTTTAGCTTCTGGAAACAAAGCAAGCAAAGCATTTTCATAAGACGCATAAGGTTTAGAACCATAAACGGTAAGTTGACTTTGATTTCCATCAGAAAAAAACAAAGTAGGAAAACCTCTTACACCAAGTGTTTTTCCTAGATTTAGATCTTCTTCAAAATGTATTTTTGCATCACCATCATAATCTGTTTTTAACTTTTGCACATCTAGACCAGCATTTTTTGCAGCTTCAGCAATAACATCCCATTTAGCGATATTCTTTTTATCGAGATATAATTTTTCACGAAGAATTCTCATAAAATAAACAGCTTTGTGTTTACTCTGAATCTGAGCTGCTTTCATAGCAATGCAAGACGGATAAGAAGAATTTAGAGGGTCTTCCAGCCAAACACCGCCATCAATTGGCATTTCGTAATGTAAACTAGCTTCATCCCAATGATGAGCAACATCTGAAGGTTTGCTGATACCTCCGCTGTTGTAACTCCAATCAGGAAGTAATCCGCCCATTCTGTAATCAATTTCAAAATAATCTCCATATTCCAATTTTAATTTTCTAAGCTGAGGTTCAATTCCCCAGCAAGAAGAACAAATTGGATCTGTGTAATAAACAATTTTTATAGGTTTATTTTCTGTTGAAATATTTGTAGTTTCATTTGATTTTTCGCTGATAGGCATTTCACACATTCCACTAACAGAATCACATAATAAAGGATTTGTCTTTTCTTCACTCATTTTTGAACTAGTTTGTGATTGGCAGCTCGCACTGTAAATCAAGATTAATAACAGCGAGAGTATTTTCATACGCTTGTTTTTTATTTTAGCAAATTTCCGCTGAATTTAAACGAAAATCAATTAGTCAAAAAAACATGACTAGGCAATTTTAACAAATTGTCATTTTTCTCTAAAAAATAGATTATGAACAATAAAGTAATTGCAATCTTACAAGTAATTGTTTATTTTCACGTTTAATAATTTAAAAGCCAAAATCAACATTATAATTTTTGAAGAAAATGAAAAACGAAATTTTTGATATCATTGAATTACGACCAGCTACGAAACACTATTATGGAGATAGTTTAAAAATGCCAGAAATACTTTTACAAGACGGTTTGTTAGTAAAAGCAGGAACTTTGGATATTCCACTAGGACATTCTCGTTATGGCGGACCAATTGCCGATCTTCCTAAAAATTTTGAATATCCAAAAGATTTGCGATTTGCCGCTCAATTAGATCTAAAACAAATTGCAGTGCATGACAAATCTGGACTCTTACCAAAAACAGGACATTTATTTTTCTTCGCAGATATTATGGAAGATAAAGGTTTAGTAGTTTACAGCGATATTGCTAATGCTGAATTAGAAAGAGTAGTCAAAGATCATGAGGATAATTTCTTTGAAGGAGTTTTAATAAAATCAGCATTTTCTTCGACCGAGAAATTATCTAGCCGTTATCGTCAGCCTGAAGATGAAGACGAAGAAGAAGATACAAATGAAGACGGTGTTTTATGGGATTATTTTGAAGGAAGTGAAACTTCTAAAATCTTCGGAATCTTTACGCATTGCCAAGCGCAAGAACAAGAAATATTAGATGTTGTAAATTCAGATAAAATAGTGCTTTTGCAAATAGGAGAGAACGGATTTAATGATGAAGGAGTGTTTAGTGTTTTAATTGATAAAAATGATTTGAAGGATTTGAATTTTGATAATTGTGAATTTTACTGGGGACAATCATAAAAAAAGAAAAAATGGTTAAAGATTTAGGACACGGTTATAAAATTATAGACAACAAATTTATTCTTCGTTATGATAGTGAAGTTTTTAAAAAGTTTTATAAGATTATAGACTTCGAAACATTCAAAATCACGGCAACAAATGCTGAGTTCGATAATGACGGATTTGCTTCGACAGTTTATTTTGAAGATAAAAAGCATATTTATTTAGAAAGTGCTTTTACTAGTTTTTGTATTTTAGAAGATGCTAAACCTGATGATTTTAAAGTAGTAGATATTAAGAAAGGATATACTTTTTCAAACAGAAACTATTACCGTCACAATGATAAAATGCCTTTTGATTTAAGTAAAGCAAAACACCTCAATGATTATCATATTCAAGTTGATGATCAATTGTATTTTGGCGATGTAATTTTAATTGAAAACGTAGATTTAAAATCATTTAAGATTCCGTATCCAGATTTGATTCAAAACCTAGCGATTGATAAGAAGCATGTTTTTTTTAAAGGAAAGATAATTCCTGAAGCAAATGCGCAGACTTTTAAAATTCTAGAAGGCTGTTTAGATGGAACTTATTATTTGGAATGTGATAATGCATTTTATGCGAAAGATGATAAATATGCCTATTTCATAAGAACAATCAGTGATGAAGTAAAAGTTATAAAATCAAAAAGTCTGAAAGATTTTCACTTTAAAGTTATTAATGAAAAAGGTTATGCTTTTGACAATGAGTACAGTTATTATATGGGAAAAAGAACAAAACTATAGTCAGGTAAATGAGTTGGGAAATAGCATTAAACGAAATAAAAGAAAAATACTATAAGTAACAACTAATGAAAAAATAATAGTGCGAGAAATCTAATAGTTTATTGACAACTTACGATTCATAAATCTTAGCGACTTAGTATCTTAGTTTCTTACCATCTTTAAAAAAAAACACATTAAATTTTCATTAACAAAATCTAATTTGGCATTAGTTTACATTTGTAAGACACAAATTAAATTTAGATGCTAAAGTCTACTAAAAATAAACTTTTAAAGATTTCTTTTTTCCTTTTCCTGTTATTTTCAATTAAAGGATATAATCAGAACGTAAAACTTTTGAATATTGATCAATTAAATGAAAGAATCAAAAACGGGAAAGATAGTACGTATGTTGTCAATTTTTGGGCAACTTGGTGTGCGCCTTGCATCAAAGAATTGCCACATTTTGAAAAACTAAGCGCTGAACACAAGTCAGAAAAACTGGCTGTTTTATTAGTAAGCTTAGACTTTAAATCAAAATTAGAATCGAATGTTATTCCGTTTGTAAAAAAGAAGAATTTAAAGAATCAAGTTTTTCTCTTAAACGAAAGCGACCCACAACAATTTATTGACCGAATTGATCCATCTTGGTCAGGAAGTATTCCGGCAACTCTTTTTATAAAAAATGATAAAAGAAAATTTGTTGAAAGCGAATTTACCTACGAACAATTATTAACTGAATATAAAAAACTGTAAATATCCCATGAAGAAAATAATCTTATTATTAGCATTAGCTTTTTCTGCTTTTCTTTCGCAAGCACAAAATGCTGTAACGCTTAAAGCGGGTGACAAAGCACCAGATTTTAAGTTGAAAAACGTAGACAATAAAGAAGTTTCTTTCGGAACTTTTAAAGATGCCAAAGGATATATTGTTGTTTTTACTTGTAACACTTGTCCATACGCAATAGGGTATGAGCAAAGAATTATCGATTTAGATAAAAAATTCAGACCTCAAGGATATCCTGTAATTGCCATTAATCCAAATGATCCAGAAGCTTCTAAAGCAGATACTTTTGCAAAAATGCAAGATTTAGCAAAAGACAAAAAATATCCTTTTCCTTATTTATTTGATCCCGGACAAAAAATTACTGATGAATATGGTGCAAAACGTACGCCTCATATTTTCATAGTTTCAAAAACTTCAAAAGGAAATGTATTAGAATATGTTGGAGCAATAGACAATGATCCAGAAGGAAACAAACCTGAAAAAGTAAAATATGCAGAAGATGTAATTGCGTCTTTAAAAAGTGGTCAAAAACCAGCTGTAACGCAAACAAAAGAAATTGGCTGTACGGTTAAAAGAAAAGCGAAAGCTTAAAAAAAAATGTTTTTTTGTTTCAGGTTTCAAGTTGCTCACTTAACATCTAACATTAAACCTAAAACTTGAGACAAAACAATTCATAAAATACGAAACGCCCCATTTTACTGGGGCGTTTTTGGCTAGTATAATGAACAAGTTTTACTTATTTCTATTTTTTATCAATTTTATAAAGTCTTCCTTGATCGGTAACGGCGTATAATGCTTCATCTTTTCCTTGTGTAATATCTCTAAATCTTTGCCCTTCGCTGGCCAATAATCTTTCTTCTCCGGCCACTTTGTTATCTTTAAATGCTAAACGAACAATATGTTGACCGCTTAAAGCACCGATAAAAAGGTTATTCTGCCACTCTGGAACACGTTTTCCTGCGTAAAAAGTCATACCACTTGGAGAAACAACAGGATCCCAATAATAAACGGGTTGTTCCAATCCTTCTTTTTGTGTTATTCCATCTCCAATTTTTGCTCCGCCATACTCAATTCCGTATGTAATTGTTGGCCAGCCGTAATTGGCTCCAGCAGTTATTCTGTTAATTTCATCGCCACCTCTTGGACCATGTTCGCTTTGCCATAATTCACCGCTAGTAGGATGAAGTGCCAATCCTTGCGGATTTCTATGCCCGATCGAGTAAAGTTCTGGTAAAGCACCAGTTCCAGTAATAATTGGATTTCCGGCTGCTGCTTGGCCACTAGTAGTAATTCGGACAACTTTACCCAAACTGCTATTTACAGCTTGCGCCAACGGACGTGTTTGTAAAACAGATCTTTCTCCGATACTTACAAATAAATTTCCAGTTTTGTCAAATAAAACGCGGCCTCCATAATGTAGCGTACTCGCATTTGGTGTATTAGAACGATAAATAACAGTTACATTTTCCAGCGCCGTTTCGTTGTCAGATATTCTGCCTTTCGCAACAGCGGTAATATTTCCGCCAGCTACAGCTTCAGAAAAAGCCCAATAAATCATTCTATTTGTTGCGTATGAAGGATCTAGACAAATTCCTAATAAACCTCCCTGATCTGCAGGATTAACAGCTGGAACACCTGTAAGCGCATTACCAATGACACCCGCTTGTGTAACAATTCTTATTTTACCTGCTTTTTCAGTTACTAAAAGACGTCCGTCTGGAAGATATGCAACTCCCCAAGGAGCACTTAAACCGTTGGTGATAACTTTAGATTCAATTTCTGTAGTAGTTTGAATGCTTCCAGCACGAGTTTGTCCAGCAAATGCAGGCTGGTATGTAGTGTTTGCAGTGCCTGTTTCTACAGGAGGTCCAGTTGGTCCAGTATTGGCGCTGTCATCGTTATCATTGTTGGAACAGCTGCTTAAGACAAGCAATCCAACAAGTAGAAAAATATTTTTTTGAATTATCATAATTTTTTCATTTTTAATGGTTAAAAAATAATTTTTGCAATATCGAACAAATCGAAAGTGAAAAATATATTTTAGAGATTCATTAAAATGAAATGGTCAGCTTCAAACAAAATGCTCTTTAATTTTCAATTAAGATTGCCTAAATGCTTATGCCATTTTTTATAAGAAATAATTCAATTTCAAAAAAGAAATTAAACTTCTTTTGGAAAGCATTTAGTGGGACATGCTTAATTTTAACGGAAAATTGTTACAAAATATTGCCAGACAAAATAAGATAACTTCTTTTTTTAAGTAAATTTAATATTGAAATTGGAAGTAAAAATAGTGCTGAACACTTATTTTTAAAGGAATTTTTATAGACTTTTAAGCTTCTTCATAAAAACAGGAAAAACTTCATTTAACTCGTCAAAAAGTGGATTTTTTCGATTCTTTATTTTGATTTCACTAAATAATTTTAGTCCCAAAGCAAATTGAATGGCTTCTGATTCATTCGCAAAAATGTTTTTGTCTTTGATTCTTTCTATAATGCTGAAAATCTCGTCGTGATTGTCAAATTCAATTCCTATTTCTTTTGCTGGCTCAGTTTCGCCATTTGCATATTGTTTTAGACTTAAAGTCAGATAATATTTGTTTGATCTTTTTTCCATGATATTTGTAATTCTAATTTTATTTCAGCCATTTATCGACTACGATTTTAAAGGCTTCTTTGTATTGTTCGCCAACTGTAATTTCGATTTTATCGATAAAAATGGAGTTTTTACTAATAGCGCTTATTTTGTCAAGTGAAACGATGAAAGAGCGATGAACTCGCATGAATTTTGAAGAAGGAAGTTTTTCTTCTAAAGCTTTTAATGAAATCAACGACAATAAAGCTTTTTGAGAATCTTCCAAATGTACTTTTACATAATCTTTTAAACTTTCTATGTAGCAAATGTCTTTGAGTGAGATTCTAACCCATTGATATTCTACTTTTAAAAAGATAAATTCGTCGTCTAAAGTAACGGTTTGAAATTGATTGTTCGATTCTTCATGCAATTGCAAGACTTTGCTGGAAGCACGTAGAAATTCTTCGTAGCTAAAAGGTTTTAAAAGATAATCAACAGCGTTTACTCTATATCCTTCAATTGCATAATGATTGTATGCTGTCGTAAAAATGATTTTTGGTAAAGGTCCAGCTTGGTCTTGAATAAGTCGTGCCAATTCCATTCCGGTTAGATTTGGCATATTGATATCTAAGAAAACAACATCTGGTTTTTCTTCTCTGATAATGCCCATCGCTTCGACGGCATTGTCGCAAGTGGTAATGAGTTCTAAAAAAGGAGTTTGTTCTATAAAGGTTTCTACCAGTTTTAAAGCCAATGGTTCATCATCTACTGCTATGCATTTTAATACTGTCATTGCTCTAAATTTATTTTCAATTTAATTTTATATGTTCCGTGATCGGTAACTCCAAAAGTGATGAAATGCTGATTGGGATAAATCAATTGCAATCTTCGTTTGGTGTTTGTTAAACCAATTCCGCCTACATCTGAAACAGCCGTTTTTTCGAAGAAAGTATTTTCTACTTCAAATTCCAGATTGCTTACGTCTTGAGTAAGCTTAATGTGAATTTCGCTCTTATCTGTAGCATGAACGCCATGTTTAAAAGCATTTTCTACTAAAGGTAATAATAACATCGGAACAATCGGATAATCATGTATTTTTTCAGGAATGTCTGTTGTAATGGTCAATTTGCTATTGGCTCTAAGTTTCATCAAAGCAATAAAATCTCTCATAAATTCTGCTTCTTTAAGCAATGTCGTTTTTTCTTCGGTGCTGTAAAGCAGGTAACGCATCATTCGACTTAATGTGTGCAAGGCATTTCGAGAATCTTCAATATCGGTGTAAGTAAGCGAATAAATGCTATTTAAGGAATTAAAGAAAAAATGCGGATTAATCTGAGCCTTCAACATAGCCAATTCGGCTACAGTTTTATCTTGTTCCAATTTTTGTTTGTGCTGTGCCGCTTTTTGCCAATACTGTAACATTGCCCAGCTTGTACTTATTCCTAAAACTAAAAGTGTCAAGGTAAAAACGTAATTATCAAAATAAGGATTCTTGTACTTTGTAAAACCAATTGCCTTACTGATTTGATTATGTAAATCTGTTTGAGAAGTATAAAAATAGGCAATCAGCTGCATGGTAAAAATTGCCAGAAATGCCCAAAATAAAAATAGCGAAGTATTGTCTTTAATAATTGTTCTAGGAACAATGATTTTTGCTGTAGAATAAAAAACAACAATCAATAAAAACAAGATAATACTCTGCCAAAGCCAAAATGCTGACGGAAGCACAACATTCCAAGTTAATGGAATATAAAACAACATAAGATAGCCCAGTAAAAACCACCCAAGAATATGTAATCCAGTGAATAAGTAGGGTCTAAAAAAGTTTGGTGACATTGTAATTTATGATTTTAAAGGCAATATTACATTTTATTTGAATAGGATTTTTAAGCAATCGCCCAATCCGAATTTAGAGCCTCTAAAAAGCGTTTTAGAGCCGACGGGATAAAAATTAAACGCTTGTTTAATATTAATAAAAAAACCATCGGTTCTTAACTAATCTTTGTCGATTCTCATTCGCTCTTCGTCTATTTGAAAATTTTCGTTTGTTATAATTTATTTATTTTGTTGTCATATAATAGATAAATCACACATTTTTCACAATGAAGAAGCAATCATTTTTAAGTATTCTAGCAGCATCACTTATTATCGCATCTTGCGGTAAAAATGATAAATCGGCTCAGGCTGGTGGAGCGCCACAGATAAAAGAGTATAAAACTGTGACGTTACAACAGGAATCTGCTATATTAAACAGCGACTTTCCAGCTAGTATTCAGGGACAACAAAACATAGAAATTCGACCAAGAGTTGAAGGTTATATCGATAAAATTTTTGTAGATGAAGGAGCAGTTGTAAAAGCTGGACAGCCTTTATTTAAAATTAGTGCTCCAGAGTATGAGCAGCAAGTTCGTACTGCAACTGCGAGTATTAAAAGTGCTCAAGCTGAAGTTAGTTCAGCTAAATTGGCTGTCAATAAAGTAAAACCTTTGGTTGAAAAAGGAATCATCAGTAAATATGATTTAGAATCTGCACAATATACTTATGAATCTGCAATGGCCAATTTAGCACAGGCAAATGCTGCTTTAGTAAATGCTAAAACCAATTTAGGATATACAACAGTTACAAGCCCTGTAAACGGTGTTGTAGGTTCAATTCCATTTCGTTTAGGAAGTTTGGTAAGTTCTAACACAACAGAACCTTTAACTACAGTTTCAAGTATTGGAAATGTTTACGCTTATTTTGCAATGAATGAAAAAACCTTATTGAATTTTACTAAAGATTCAGGGTCTTCATTAAACCAAAAACTAAAAAGCATGCCAGCAGTTTCTCTATTGCTTTCAGATGGTTCTGCTTACGAAGAAAAAGGTCATATCGAAACCGTAAACGGATTAATCAATACAGAAACGGGTACGGTAAATGTTAGAGCGCGTTTCCCAAATTCAAAAGGAATTATCAGAAGCGGAAGCAGTACTACAGTTCGAATTCCAAAAGAAGTAAAAGACGGGATTATTATTCCTCAAAGTGCCACTTTTGAACTTCAAGATAAAATGTTTGCAGTAGTTTTAGGAAAAGACAAGAAGACAAGAAATGCAAACATCACCGTGCTTGAAAATACAGCAGGAAACTATTATGTAGTAACAAGCGGTTTAAATCCAGGTGACGAAATAGTTTTAGAAGGAGTAGCTTCTCTAAAAGAAGGAACTGAAATTAAAGCTCAAAATCAAAAACCAGAAACGGTTTACGCTGACTTAAAATAAGACAAATGTTTAAAAAATTTATACAAAGACCCGTACTCTCGACGGTAATATCTGTTATTATCGTTATTTTAGGTGTTTTAGGCCTAATTGAGCTACCGATTTCTCAATATCCAGATATTGCTCCTCCAACCGTAAACGTGGCGGCAAGTTATACAGGAGCTAACGCCGATGTAGTTTTGAAAAGTATCGTAATTCCGTTGGAAGAGCAGATTAATGGTGTAGAAAACATGACTTACATGACTTCTACTGCAACTAATGACGGAAATGCTTCAATCAAAATTTTCTTTAAAGTAGGAACTAATCCTGATTTAGCAGCGGTAAACGTTCAAAACAGGGTTTCTAGAGCAACTAGTTTATTACCTGTTGAGGTAACTCAAGCCGGTGTAACGGTTACGAAAAGCCAAAGTAGTAACTTATTGATTTTCTCTTTATATAGTGATGATAAAGCTTACGACCAGACGTTTCTTCAGAATTACGCGAAGATCAATCTTGTGCCACAAATTCAGCGTGTTGTTGGAGTAGGTGATGTAACCGTTTTTGGTGCAAAAGACTACTCAATGAGAATCTGGCTGAAACCAGATGTAATGCAGCAATACAAACTGATTCCGAGTGATATTTCGGCTGCATTGGCAGAACAGAATATAGAAGCTGCACCAGGTAAATTTGGTGAGAATGGAAATCAGGCTTTTCAATATGTAATCAAATACAAAGGACGTTTAACAAGCGCTCAGGAATTTGAGAATATTGTTATAAAATCTGTTGGAAATGGACAGATGTTAAGACTTAAAGATGTGGCTAAAGTAGAGTTAGGTTCTTTAAGTTATTCCTCAACAATTAAAACAAACGGTGTAGAGTCGGCGGCGATGGCAATTAGCCAGACTCCTGGATCAAACGCACGTGATGTAATTATCAATTCTAAAAAATTGATTGAAGAAGCAGCGAAGAGTTTTCCAAAAGGAATGAAATACACCATTATGGTGGATGTTAACGAAAATTTAGATGCTTCTATTGAGAAAGTAATTCATACTTTGATTGAAGCTTTTATATTAGTTTTCATCGTAGTATTTATTTTCCTTCAAGATTTTAGATCAACTTTAATTCCAGCGATTGCAGTTCCGGTTGCGATTGTGGGTACGTTCTTCTTCCTAAATTTATTCGGATTTACGATTAACTTGTTAACGCTTTTTGCGATGGTATTGGCCATTGGTATTGTCGTCGATGATGCGATTGTGGTCGTCGAGGCGGTGCATGCCAAACTAGATGACGGATATAAATCGGCTAAGAAAGCGACTATTCATGCAATGGACGAAATTTCTGGAGCGATTATCTCGATTACATTGGTAATGGCTGCGGTATTTATTCCAGTAACATTTATTACAGGATCAACAGGGGTTTTCTACAAACAATTTGGTATTACGCTGGCCGTTGCAATTATTCTTTCTGCGGTAAATGCCTTGACCTTGAGTCCAGCGTTATGTGCACTTTTACTGAAACCACATGCTGACGATCATAAACATAAAAGTTATTTACAGCGTTTTTATACTTCTTTCAACGTTGCTTTTGATAATGTAACGCAAAGATACAAGCGTTCGGTAAGTTTCCTTTCTGTGAAAAAATGGATTGCTTTGGGTTCTATTTTATTTGCAGGTTTGGCATTATTTTATATGATGAAAACTACGCCATCTGCTTTCGTTCCATCAGAAGATCAGGGAACTGTTTTTGCGAATATTAGTTTGCCGCCATCAGCTTCTATGGAACGTTCTGATATTATTGCAAAAAGAGTAGACAGTATTGCTAAGACTATTCCAGGAGTTAAAAATACACTTCGTATCGTTGGACAAAACTTTACCGCTGGTGCTGGTAGTGCTTATAGTATGGTTATTGTAAAATTGAAACCATGGGACGAACGTGATCTTAGTGTTGATGATGTAATCGGACAGCTTTTTGCTAAAACAAGCGGAATTCGTGAGGCTAGTATCTTCTTTATTTCGCCACCAACTATTCAAGGTTTTGGGCAAAGTGGTGGATTCGAATTTCAGTTACAAGATAAAGGAGGACATACGACTGCCGAATTCTTTAAAGTAAACAACGAATTCTTAGCTAAATTATCTGAACGTCCAGAAATACAATATGCAACAACTCCTTTTAATCCAGGATTCCCACAGTATATGATGGATATCAATTTAGCAAAAGCGAAAGATGCTGGAGTTTCTGTAAACACGATTCTATCGACTATGCAAGGATATTATGGTGGATTGTATGCTTCTAATTTCAATAAATTCGGAAAACAATACCGTGTAATGGTTCAGGCAGCTCCAGAATTTAGAGCTAATACTGAAGGGCTGAATAAAATTTTCGTTAGAAATAGTGCAGGGAATATGGCGCCAATTACCGAGTTTGTGAAAATGACCAGAGTATTTGGACCAGAATCAATTTCAAGATTTAACTTGTTTACGTCAATTTCGATTACAGGAGCACCAAAACCTGGTTATAGTTCTGGAGATGCTATTAAGGCAATTCAGGAAGTGGCAGCAGAAAATCTTCCAGCAGGCTATGGTTATGAGTTTTCTGGATTAACACGTGAGGAATTAGCTTCTGGAAGTGAAACTATATTCATTTTCGTATTATGTTTGGTTTTCGTTTATTTCTTATTAAGTGCGCAGTACGAAAGTTACATTTTACCATTTGCAGTATTATTATCAATTCCGTTTGGATTGGCAGGAGCTTATTTGTTCTCAATTATATTTAAATTGAATAGTAATATCTATTTACAAATTTCCTTAATTATGTTGATTGGACTTCTGGCGAAGAACGGTATTTTGATTGTCGAATTTGCTTTAGATAGAAGACGTAAAGGTTTGCCAGTCGTACAAGCAGCAATCGAAGGAGCCGTAGCACGTTTACGTCCGATTTTGATGACTTCATTCGCCTTTATTTTAGGATTAGTTCCGTTGATGTTTGCTTCTGGTGCAGGAGCTGTCGGTAATAAATCGATTGGTACTGGAGCCGTTGGAGGTATGTTGATTGGTACTATCTTAGGAGTGTTTGTGATTCCTGTGTTGTTTATTATTTTCCAAAATTTACAGGAAAAAATCAGCGGACCTGCCAAAGATGGTTATGATGATGACGACGATGACGACGATATTCATTTAATAGAAGCTCACAAAGAGTAAAATTTAATTACAACAAAAATGACGAATAGTTCAAATAAATATATTTTACTGGTAATAACAGCCGCACTTATTAGTGCGTGCTCTGTTACCAAAAAATACGAACGTCCCACAACATTAAAAACAGATCAATTGTATCGTGATCAGTCTTCTTCAGATTCGACTACAATTGCAGATATGCCTTGGAATACTGTTTTTAAAGACGAAAAATTGAATGCTTTAATTCAAAAAGGATTGGACCAAAATCTAAATCTGAAAAATGCAATTGAAAATATTGTACAAGCAAGAGCATCTTTGCGTCAGACTAAATTGGCTTATTATCCGACTTTGCAATTAGATGCAAGTGCTACACATAATAAGCAATCTCAGGCAGGGCTTAACTTTCCAGCAGGAATTAACATCAATACTTTGACAACGACTTACAAATTAGGTGCTAGCACGTCTTGGGAAATTGATGTTTGGGGAAAACTGAGCAGTTCCAAGAGAGCAGCTTTGGCGACTTATTTAGCAACAGATGCTGCAAAACAAGCCGTTCAAACACAATTGATAGCAGATATCGCTAATAATTATTTCATGCTGCTGGCTTATGATAAATCATTAAAAATTACTGAAGAAACATTAAAAAGCCGTATTGAAAATGTAGAAACAATTAAAGCTTTAAAAGAAGGTGCAATTGTTACAGGTGCAGCTGTTGTTCAAAGTGAGGCCAATCAGCACGCAGCGGAAGTTTTAATTCCAGATTTAAAACAAAATATCCGTGAGACCGAAAATGCATTGAATATTTTGTTAGGACAAGCGCCTGGACCTATTGATAGAGGAGAACTGGGAACGCAGGTCATTCCTGAAAAAATTGAAATTGGTTTGCCTGCTCAACTTTTAAATAATCGTCCAGATGTCCGTCAAGCGGAATTTAATTTTAGAGTTGCTTTTGAATCGACCAATTTGGCTAAAACTTACTTTTATCCAAGTTTGACTCTTACAGCAAGTACTGGATTTTCAAATTTAGAATTAAACGATTTCTTTAGCCATTCTATTTTTTATTCAATCATTGGAGGTTTAACTCAGCCGATTTTTAATCAAGGATTGAATAAAATGAGATTAACAACGGCGCAATCACAACAATTGCAAGCCTATAACAATTTTCAACAAAGTCTTTTAGTTGCGGGTCAGGAAGTTTCTAATGCTTTGTATTCTTATCAAATGGCTGTTGAGAAAGAAGAATCAAGAACCAAACAAATTGCGGCTTTAGAAAAGGCAGTAGACTTTACACAGCAGCTTTTAGAATATAGTTCTGCAACCAATTATACAGATGTATTAACATCTGAACAAAACCTTTTGTCAGCACAATTAAGCGGAGTTAATGATAATCTGCAAAAATTGCAAGCTGTTATTAATTTATACCGCGCATTGGGTGGTGGTTGGAAATAATTGTTATTAATAATGCTAAAAACGTCTCAGATTCTGAGGCGTTTTTTTATTAAATGTATATCGGCTGAAAAGTACTATTCGTCGATTGGTTTCATGGTTCTGTATAATGAATGCCATAAATTTAAATATTGGCATTAATTTAGATTTATATTTACTAAAATAAATATATAAAACTAAAGATCATGAAAAAATTAATATTCGCTTCAGTACTCTTTATGAGTGTTTTTTTCGCCCAAGCGCAAGTATCAATCAATGTAAATGTTGGAACTCCGCCAAATTGGGGACCACAAGGTTACGATGACAGCAGATATTATTACCTGCCAGATATCGATGTATATTATGATGTAAACCAAAGCGTATTTATCTATGATAATGGAGGTAAATGGATGCGTGAAAAAAGACTTCCTTCAAGATATAGAAATTACGATTTGTATTCAGGTTATAAAGTTGTTTTGACAGATTATAGAGGAGATTCTCCATATAGTTATCATACAAAACATAGAGCTAGTTATCCAAAAGGTTATCATGGAAAACCTCAAAAAAATAGAGGAGAAAAACCAGTAAAAAATAACAACGGAAAAGGTCAAAAAAAGGATAATAAAAACAAGAATAACTCTAAAAAGCAGTCAGACAAAAACCACGATCATTCTAACGGCAACCGTCGTTAGTTCTTAAACATGACTAAAAGAAAACGTCCCGAATTTCGGGACGTTTTTGATTTTATAGAATATTTAAAATTATTCCGAAACAGTCTTTACTTTATGACCAAAAACTCCGAAAGAAAGAATGATCAAGAAACAAACCAATGGAATAATATATCCAGACTGAATATCATCATGATTCATATCGATTAAAGTTCCCATTCCGTAAGGAATAATGGCGCCACCAACAATCGACATTACCAACCAAGAAGAACCCGTTTCTGTATTCGATTTTAAACCTTTAATTCCTAAAGAGAAAATAGTTGGAAACATAATCGACATAAAAAAACCGATTCCTCCAAGAGCATAAATCACTACGATTCCAGAACCGTAAATAGCTACTAAACATAGTAAAACGCTCATGACGCAGTAGATTGACAATAAAACATAATCTTTTACAAAGCGTAAAAAGAATGTTCCAATAAAACGTCCCGCCATAAAAAGGAAACCATAGATTCCTAAGTAATATCCAGCTGTTTTTTCATCTAATCCTGCACCCTGTTGTGCAATTCTGATAAAGAAACTTGTAATACAAACTTGTGCACCCACATAGAAAAATTGAGCAGCAACTCCCCAACTTAAATGTCTGAATTTTAAAACAGAGAAAAAACCTGGTTTAATTTCAGCTTCTGTATGAGTTACTTTCATAGAAGGCAATTGTACGAAGTAGAAAACAATTGCAACCAAAACTAAAATACTTCCCAGTACGATATAAGGCATTTTTACAGAAGCTGCTTCGCCTAATAAATAAGCTGCTTTTTCTGCCTCAGGCATTGCTGCCATTTGTTCTGGTGTATGATTAGTTCCAGATAAGATAAATAATGAACCTACAATCGGAGCAACCATTGCTGCTAAGCCATTAAAAGATGCAGCTAAATTTAATCGTTTTGAAGAAGATTCAGCAGGTCCTAAAATTGCCGCATACGGATTTGCGCTTGTTTCTAAAATGGTTAAACCGCAACCAATTACAAATAAAGCGAATAAAAATAATTCATAAGTTCTAGTATTTGCTGCAGGTACAAATAAAAATGCTCCAACGGCAAAAACTAATAAACCAGTTATAATACTGTTTTTATAACCAAATCTTTTAATTAGCATTCCTGCAGGAATTGCCATGATAAAATAAGCGAAGAATACAGAAGTATCAATTAAAGTAGATTGGCGATTGTTTAATTCACACGCTTTCTTCAAGTGCGGAATCAAAACTGAATCCAAGTTATGGGCCATTCCCCATAGAAAAAATAGGCAGGTAACTAAAATAAAAGGAAGCAGATATTGTTTTTGATTTCCGCCTTCCATTGGCACTTCATGTAGATCGCCAGCTTGGTTTGTAATTTGCATTGTTTAGATAGTTTTTTGTTATTTTTTAGGTTCAAAGTGACAAAGAGACAAAGGTTCAAAGTTTTTTAAAATTTTGTCGATTTGTCACAATCTTCTTTGTTTTTATCGAATTTGAAGTGGCAAAAGATTCATAGGTTCAAAGTTTAGAAACCTCTGTCTCTTTGCAACTTTGTATCTTTGTCACTTGAAGAAAAATCATTTTTTCTTCACTAAAAGTAAGTGATCACATACCAAAACGACTTCACCGCGCTGGTTGATGATTTCTACATGTTCGGTTACAGTTCCCATTTCTGGATTTTTGGCTTCTCCTTTTTCAGAAATAGTGATTTCAGAATGAATAGTGTCACCAATATGAACAGGTTTTACAAAACGCATTTTGTCATAACCTCTAGAAAAAGCCTCTGGATTTATTTCCGAAGCAGTTAATCCGATTCCGATGCTGAAAACCATAGTTCCATGTGCAATTCTTTGTCCGAATGGTTGTGTTTTGCACCATTCTTCGTCCATGTGGTGAGGGAAGAAATCTCCCGTGTGTCCGGCGTGAACTACGAAGTCAGTTTCTGTGATTGTTCTGCCTAATGTTACTCGTTTATCGTCGATTTTATAATCTTCGAAAAAAGTCGATTTAAAATACATATTCTTGATATTTTTTATCGGCCTTACTTAAAATAAATGTCAAAATTACGTTCGTTTTAAAGCAGGCTTAAATTTGTTTTTTTTTTGGTTTTGAAATATAGTGTTTTAATTACACTTCATCAAAAGAAATACCTCCATTTTTACTGCTGATGTAACAGGCTTCTACCACTTTCATTGTACCTAAAACATCTTGCACGCTGGCAGACAATGTTGAGTCAGAACCTTCTTTGTAGCGCATCAGATTAGACATTGCACCAATAAATGCTTCCGGAAACCAAGAACCTTCCAGTTTAACTTCTGTCCATTCGTATTCCTTTTCGTTATCTTTTTTTGCTAAAGCATATTCAAAAACGTCAGGAAGACCGTCAGGATAATTCATTAACAAGCCCATTTTTGCTCTAACAGCACCTTTTGTCCCTTCCCATTTGATGTAACTTTCTTCATGTTTTGGTCCAAAATGGTGATCGTGATTTGTATTAATTACCACATGCATATCTTCATCATAATCTAAGATAATCGTCGATCTGCTTGAAGATAATTTTTTAAGCGGATGTTTGGCTGTTTTTGCCATAACACCTTTTGGATTTCCCAAGAAAGAACGAATACAATCGATATAATGTACACTATGGAAAAGAATTTCCAATCTAGGATGTTCTTTGATTAAAGGAAATAATTCCCATGGCGTATTTACAGTAACTTTGAATTCTAAATCGTATAATTGACCAATAATTCCTTCGTTAATTAAATAACGAGCAGCGCTTACAAAAGAAGCAAAACGCAGTTGGAAGTTGATGGCAGCAACCAGATTTTTTCTTTCACAGACTTCTACAATCTCGCGTGCCTGAGCCAAATCATTTCCCATTGGTTTCTGAATCAAAACCGCAGCTCCGTCTGGCAATTGTTCTAAAATTTCAATGTATTGATCAGGCAAAACCGTAATATCATAAACAGCATTTGAAGGTGCATTTTTTACCGCATCTGCAACACTTTCAAAAACATGATCGATTTTGAATTGTTTCTGTAAATCGTACGCTTTTGAGATGGTTCTGTTGGTAATACCAAAAACTTTAAAACCAGCCATTTCGTAAGCAGGAAGATGAGCATCTTTTACAATACCGCTCGCTCCAATAATTACAATGGGCTGTTCTGTTTGGGGAAGTAAAGGTTTATAGGGAATATTCATTTGTTCTATATTTTGAAATTAAGTCTGCCAATTTTAATTCTTGACAGAGCCGTGTAATGTTGTTCCTTGACTTAATTCTCTAATTTTCTTTTGAGTTTCTTCTAAAAGTATTGCCGAAGAAATATCAGTTTCAATAGCTTTTAAAACCACACCATCAATTAGTTCTGCGACTTTTGGCCAAATTGGCGTTTGAGGCAGTGTCAATGCATTTTCATGAAGCATTTCCAGTTTATGATAAAACGGAATTAAAGTATTGATTTCTGCATCTTTCCAAGTCGATTTTCTGCATCCGATACCGCCTTCTGTAGTCAATAATTTGTCACTTTCTGGAGTTGTGGCAAAACGTAAAAAATCATAAGCTAGTTTTTTGTGTTTGCTTCCAGAACCAATGGTATACAACCAATATACATTCAAAGAAGCCGTTTTATGACCAGGATCAGATGGGAGGGAAGTAATATCGATTTTTCCTTTTACTTTTGATTCTTCAATCACTTCTGCCATAGAAGCAAATCCGAACCAGTTGATTGCCATTGCGGCTTGTCCTTCGGCGAAAGCCAAACCTGCTTCAACCGAACCAAATTCTCTCGATTTTGGGTGAACGGCATTTTTGTCATTGACCATTTTTCGATAAAAATCCAATGCTTTTATCGCCGCTTCGTTATGAATGTCAATCTGATTTTTTTTGTTTAATAATGAACCGCCGCGTGTCCATAATTGCAGACAGAAGTCAAAAACCATATTATGTCCGTCTGGATAATTGGCAAAAACAGCACCGTATAAATTTTGTTCGGGACGATTAAAGAATGTCGCAATTTCTGAAAATTCCTGCCACGTTTTTGGAGTAGAAAGTTCGTAACCAAACTGTTTTTTAAAATTCTCTTTTTCTGTTTCGTCTTCGAATAAATCTTTGCGGTAAATCAGACATTCCGGGCCATCGTGAAAAGGAAGTCCAAAAATGCCGTTACTCAGCTTTTGTAAATGTAAAAGCGATTTATGCCATCCGAAAGGATAATTTTCGGGCGGATTTTCTCCAATTAATGAAAATAAATTAAGAACCGCATTTTCGTTTGCAGCATCAAAAATCCAATCGGTATTGATATGAGCAATATCCCATTTTCCTTCCTTTAGGCCTTTATCTGAAATTGTGGTTTCATATAAATCATGAAGTTCCAATGCAACCATTTCCGCTTCCATTTTTATATTGTTTTGAAGTGAAAATGCATCCCATAATTTTCGAAGTGTACTTTCGAAAGGATCGAATTTACGAACGGCGATTCTAATTTTTTCCATTAACAGTCTATAAATTCTTTAATAATTTTCTCGTTGTCTTGACCCAGTTTCGGCGAACCTTTTTCTGAAGTCAGGTATTCGCCGTCAATTTTTATGGGACAGCGTGTTGTCTTATACTTATATCCATCCAACATTTCGACTTGCTGGGTAAAATTTAAAACCTTAAATCCGTCTTCTACAAATAGTTGCTGATAGTTTAAAACTCCTGCGCACCAAATGTCTGCAGGTTCTAAAATGTCTAGCCAAAATTGTGTTTCCTGCGTTTGCAGATGATTAGCAAGGATATTTTTGATGTCGTCTCTAAGCGTAAATTTATTTTCTGGGAAAGCCAATAAAGCGTCACATTTTAGCAAAGAAGCCAAAACAGGAATCGATCCCATTGCCAATGCTAAATAACCGTTTTTGGTTTTGTAAATTCCGTATGGTGCGCCCAAATAGGCGTGTGCGTTATTGGTTTTGGTTCGAACAGGCAATTCGCCTCCGTCATTAAAATAAGTGGTAATTGTTTCAAACTGAAAATCAAATGCCGATTCAAGCATACTTACTTGTACTTGTGCGCCAATATTATGAGTTGCTTTTCTATATAAAGCGGCTAAAATTCCTTGTGCCAAATGTGCGCCCGCAAGCATATCTACAATCGACAATCCCATTGGAACTGGCCCGTCTTCTTGATTGCCACTTAACCACGTTAAAGCGGTTAACGATTGTAAAAGCAAATCTTGACCCGGTAAATCTTTCAAATCGGGATGTTCTCCAAAACCTGAAATCGATCCATAAATAACATTTGGATTGATGCTTTTTACGTCATCATAACTCAAACCAATGCGTTCCATAACTCCAGGTCTGAAATTATGCATGACAACATCAGCTTTGGCTAATAATTTTTTTAATTTTTGAAGCTCTTCTGGCTGTTTAAAATCAATCGCAAAAGATTCTTTATTTCTGTTGATGGTATGAAAAACTGACGATTCGCCGTTCATAATCAAATCAGAAGTATATAAAGTACGGCAGATATCTCCCGTTCCCGGTTTTTCAATTTTTATGACACGCGCTCCCAAATCGGCCAAACGCAAACTCGCCGACGGACCCGAAAGAAACTGACTGAAATCTACAATTAAATAATCTTCTAATGGTTTCATTTTTTTTATGTTTAACCGTTTAATCGGTTATGTGTTTAATCGTTTTTATTCAACAATTAAAAATCTAATTTGATCTGCTAAAATCTTTTTGAATCTGCGTAAAAAAATCTTTGCGCAAAAATTATTTCACGCAGATTTTGCAGATTAAAGCAGATTTAAACAGATTTTAATTTAAACTGTTGAGTATTATTTAGCTTGAATAAACTCTGCGTGTATACTTAAATTATCCTGACCTACTTTTGGTGCTGCTTTTTCACTTAATAAAATCTCACCGTCCAGCTGAATGGGGCTTCTGGTGGTTACCAAAGTTTCGCCTTCAGTATTTTTTACGGTTTGTTTCAGTTGTAATTCATTTACAAAAGGCTGATTATCCAGTTCTTCGTAATTGAAAACTTTTCCGCACCAAATGCCTTCTTTTTGCAATATTTCAATCCAATAATCAGATGTTTGGGTTTGAATTCTTTCACTCAAAATCGTTCTGATTTCGTCCCGTTTTTCAAACCAAAGATGTTTGTCAGCGAAAGCGTTTAAATCCAAACCTAACGTTTTTCCAATGAAAAGTAAATCACCCATTGCAAGAGATAAAAAGCCGTCTTGCGTTTGATAAACTCCATAAGGAGCACTCAGAAAAGCATGTGCACTTCCTTTAATATCGCCACGTTCAGGCAATTGACCGCCATCATTTAGGAAAGAAGTAATCGCTTCAAATTGTACATCTAGTATAGATTCTAACAAACTAACTTCAACTAAAACGCCTTTTTTAGTTTTAGCTCTTTTTAAAAGCGCGGCCAAAATTCCTTGTACAAAATGATTTCCGCACATTAAATCGGCTACAGCCAAACCAAAAGGAACTGGACCTTGACTTTTGCGTCCGCTTAACCAGCTTAATCCAGAAAGCGATTGTAACAATAAATCTTGTCCCGGTTTTTTTGCCCATGGACCTTCATTTCCGTAACCTGTAATCGTTCCGTAAATAATCTGCGGATTTATAGAAAGCGCATTTTCAAAATCTAATCCGATTTTTTCCATCACTCCAGGTCTGAAATTATGCGTCATAATATCCGCCTTTTCGATTAGTTTTTTGATTAAAACCAAATCGTCTGGATTTTTTAAATCGGCTGCAAAAGATTCTTTATTTCGGTTTATGGTATGAAAAAGCAAACTGCTATCGTCTACAAATAAATCTTTGATGCTCAATTGTCTGCAAGCTTCCCCTTTTACAGGACGTTCGATTTTGATAACGCGTGCGCCCAAATCGGCTAGTTTTAATCCAGCTGAAGGTCCTGCTAAAAACTGGCAGAATTCCAGAACAACTAATCCTTCTAAAGGTCTCATACGGTCTGGATTTTTAGAGATTCCGCGTAAAGCGAATTCATTTCTTCCAATACTTTTAATTCGTCTCCACCATTCATCAAATAATTACTAACCACATCTCCAGCATGATCTTGGAAATACATGTGACCGTAATATCTTGGACGAAGGAAAGCACGCTCTAAAGCTGGCAACGTATTTTTAAAATAATCGTGCGTTACACCATTTATTCTTTCGCTTTTCCAAGCTTGTAAATGTCCTGGCTGACCGCCGTTATCGGTATAGATATTCTGCTGAACTTGTGATGAACAAGTAAATTCAGCGTATTTTATGGCAGTTTCAATATGTTCGCTGAATGAAGAAACAGCCAACCCAGTTCCTCCCAAAGAAGAAATCATTGGATTCTCATTCAGTTTTACTAAATCATAAAAATGTAAAAGGTTTTTGCTGTAGCCAATGCGAGAATAATTAGAATAACCGTAAGCAAAAGGGCAATACGCGATCTCGTCTGAATTGACCATTGCTTCGTAAACTTGAATTGGATTACGGTTAAAGTTTGCTGGATCAATCAACTGCGCTAGTTCTCTAAACATTTGAAGCGCTTTGATTCCTGTAGTTTCAGAAATCACTTTTTCTTCCGAAAGAAAAGGAGCTTCGCCTAAACTGCAGCAAAACATATAAAAACTCATTAAAACATCTACCGGAATTCCAGCAAAAGCGACTAAACCTTTTTTCGCTAAAGCCAATAAATCCTCGTAGGTTTTGGGAACTTCTAAATTATTTTTTTCTAAAATATCCAAGCGGGCAGAAGCTACCGGAGTTGCGGCATCGATTGGAAGTGCCCATAATTTGTCGTGAAAAACATAACTTCCGTATGACTTTCCAACGGTATTACTTTCTTGATCTTTAATATATTCGTTTGATAAATAATCAGATAAGGGAAGAATCGCTTTGGTTTGCGCTCCAAAACCTGTCCAAGGATGATCAATTACCAATAAATCAAATCTTTTGGCTAGGTCTTCGATAGAAGCATCGGCAAATTCTTGTAAACTTCTTTTCTCCCAAGAAATTTCAACATCAGGATGTAGTTCAGTAAAACGCTGCGATGTAGCAACCATTGGAAGCAAACCTCTTGTATGATTCCAAGTTATGCCCTTTAATTTTATCATTTTTGTATAGGAATTTTTGAGTAGTGAAATCGATTGAAATAATAAATGTAAAAAATACAATTACAAAAGTAGGAATAAGATTTAAATGCGCAAGAAATCCTTTCTTTTTAAGAAATCTTTTTTACATAAATCGATAATTAGTGATATAATTTTTACAAAGCGTCTAAAAATTGTTATAAAAATTTAAAGTTTAGTCATTTTAAGAAGAGGAAAACGAAATATATCTCGGATATTAATTTTTAAAAAGTATTTTTGTAATTGTATTTTTTACATTTATTAATTTTGCTTTGTTTTTTTGATGAATTTCGAAATTGAAAAAAGCAGAATTATCGCGATAATATACAATTGGTGAACTCATTTCATCTGAAAAAATAAACTAACAACTAAAAATATACGATTATGAAATTAATACGTTTTGGAGAAATCGGAAAAGAGAAACCTGGAGTTTTGATTGGAGAAAAGAGATATGATGTTTCTTCGATTGTAACCGATTTTAACGAAAGTTTCTTTGAAGAAAACGGATTAGAAAAATTAGAAAAAGCATTAGAAAGTAATCCGTCTTTGCCAGAAGTTGATGCTTCAGTTCGTTTGGGTTCGCCAGTGGCAAGACCTTCAAAAATTATCTGCATTGGATTGAATTATATTGATCACTGTAAAGAAACAAATGCTCCGATTCCGACAGAACCTATTATTTTCTTTAAATCAACAACTTCTTTGTGCGGACCAAACGACGATTTGATTATTCCAAAGAATAGCGAAAAAACAGACTGGGAAGTAGAATTGGCTTTCGTTGTTGGAAAAAAAGCAAGTTATGTTGAAGAAGCTGAAGCTTTAGATTACGTTGCTGGTTATGCTTTATTGAATGATTACAGTGAAAGAGCTTTTCAATTGGAACGTGGAGGACAATGGGCGAAAGGAAAAGGAAGCGATACTTTTGCACCTCTTGGACCATTTTTGGCTACAAAAGATGAAATCGAAGATGTTGATAATTTAAAGATGTGGCTGACGGTAAATGGTAAAAAGTACCAAGATAGCAACACCTTAAATCTAGTTTTCAAAATTCCTTATTTGGTTCATTATTTAAGTCAGTTTATGACTTTGCTTCCAGGCGATATTATCAGTACGGGAACGCCTCCGGGAGTTGGTTTAGGAATCAAACCAGATCCGATTTACATTAAAGCGGGCGATGTTGTTGAATTAGGAATTGAAGGTTTAGGAACAAGCAAACAGAAGGCTGTAGCATATCAAAAATAAAAATTAAGAAAGTATAAAATGAAATATATTGTTTGCGAAAAACCGCAGGAATTTCTACTAAAAGAAACCAGTATTCCAGAACCAAAAGAGGGGGAAGTTTTATTGAAAATTAAAAGAATCGGAATCTGCGGAACTGATATTCACGCTTTTGGCGGAACTCAACCATATTTTGAATATCCAAGAATTTTAGGCCACGAATTGGCTGCAGAATATGTAAAAGGAAATGCTCTAGGTTTCAAGCCGGGAGATAAAGTAACGTTTATTCCGTATTTCAATTGTGGAAAATGTGTTGCGTGTCGAAACGGATTGACAAACTGCTGTGTAAATATCAAAGTTTTCGGAGTTCATATTGATGGCGGAATGGCTGAATATGTTTCGATTCCAGAACAATATTTACTTCACGGTCAAGGTTTAGATTATGATGAATTGGCCTTGGTTGAACCGTTGGCAATTGCAGCGCACGGAGTTAGAAGAGCAGCAGTAAAACCAACGGACACCGTTTTGGTAATGGGAGCAGGACCAATCGGAATTGGTTTGATTCAGTTTGCTAAAATTGCAGGAGCAAAAGTAATTGTAATGGATATCAACGATTACAGATTAAACTTCTGTAAAACAGAACTAAACGCAGACGAAACAATTAATCCGTTAAACGATGATGTTGCGCAAAAGTTAGCTGAATTGACAAACGGTGACATGGCAAACGTGGTTATTGATGCAACTGGGAATCAGAAAGTGATGAACAGCGCTTTTAATTATATTTCGCATGGTGGAAGATTTGTTTTGGTTGGACTTCAAAAAGGGGAATTAAGTTTCAGTCACCCAGATTTCCACAAAAGAGAATCGACTTTAATGAGCAGTAGAAATGCAACAATTGAAGATTTCGAATATGTAATGAAATGTTTGAAAGAAGGAAAAATCGATCCGAAAAAATACATCACACATAGAACAAGTTTTTCTGAAATGATTACTGATTTTGGTAACTTAATTGATCCGAAGAATAATGTGATTAAGGCGTTGATTGAAATAGACTAAAAGTATATTTAAAAGAAGTTTTACGTAACAGTTTGTCATTCCGAGGAACGAGACCCGAGCGATAGCGAACAGGCGAAGCAAATCTCCGCAAGAAACTCAACAAAGATTGGCGAATTTCTTGATGGAGCTACTCGTGGAGATTTCTCCTTCGTCGAAATGACAAAAATGCTGCAAAAATATTGAACACATAAAAACATAGATTTTTATTGTTTGTAAAAGAGAATAAAAAAGAAACTAGTTTCTTAACACATAGCTATGTGTGTTAATGTAAGTGAAACGCCTTTTATTAAGTTTTAAAAATCTATGTTTCTATGTGTTTAAAAATAAATCTCAAATACCCACAAAAATGGATTTAAACTTAAAAAATAAAATAGTTGTCGTTTCTGGCTCTGCTGGAAAAGAAGGCAGTATTGGAGAAACAATCGTAAATAGATTGGCAGATGAAGGCGCAATCCCGGTTTTAGTTGACAGAAACGCAAGAGGTTTCGAATACGCAGAAAGACTTCAAAAAAGAGGCGTTAATTCCTTATTTGTTCAGACTGATGTAACCGATCCTGTTGCAATAGAAAATGCTGTAAAAGTAATCGGAGCTAAGTACGGACGAATTGATGCCATCATTAATAATGTTGGCGTGAACGACGGTGCAGGATTAGATTCTAGCTACGAAGATTTTATGAACTCTTTGAAATTGAATGTAGTGAGTTATTTTCTTTTAGCTAAATATTCACTTCCGTACTTAAAAGAATCAAAAGGAAATATTTTGAATATTGGTTCAAAAGTGGCTTTAACTGGACAGGGCGGAACTTCAGGTTACGCTGCTGCGAAAGGAGGCGTTTTAGGCTTAACAAGAGAATGGGCGGTAGATTTGATTCAATACGGAATCCGTTCTAATGCGATTATTATTGCAGAAAGTTATACACCTGCGTATGAAGATTGGATTAAAACATTGCCAGATGGTGAAACTGTTTTGAATAAAATTAATAAAAGCATTCCGCTAGAAAGTAGAATGACGAAAACAGAAGAAATTGCAGATACAGCGCTTTTCGTCATTTCAGAAAAATCATCGCATACTACAGGACAATTTGTTTTTGTGGATGGAGGTTACGTACATTTAGACCGCGCTTTAATCAGCGATGTTAACTAAGAAATTATGAGTAAAAGAATAGATTCCCATCAGCATTTTTGGAAGTTTGATCCCGTTCGAGACAGCTGGATCGACGAAACCATGCAGAATATCCAAAGAGATTTTCTTCCTGAAGATTTACAGCCATTATTAAATGCTAACGAGTTTGAAGGTTGTGTTGCGGTTCAAGCAAGCCAATCGGAAGAAGAAACCCATTTTTTATTGGATTTGGCTTCTAAAAATGATTTCATAAAAGGAGTTGTGGGCTGGGTAGATTTGCGAAATGAGAATATTGAAGAACGTTTGCAATTCTTTTCAGATCAAAAAAAACTGAAAGGTTTTAGACATGTTGTGCAAGGCGAAGCAGATGATTTTATGTATGGAACAGAATTCAGAAATGGAATTCAAGCTTTAAAGCCATTTAATTATACTTATGATATTCTGATTTTCGAACATCAATTACCAGCAGCAATAAGTTTGGTAAAAGATTTTCCAAATCAAAAGTTTGTAATCGATCATATTGCCAAACCAGATATCAAATCAGAAACTATTTATACTTGGAAAAGTGGCATTGAAGAAATTGCAAAACATGATAATGTTTGGTGTAAAATCTCGGGAATGGTCACAGAAGCCGATTGGAAAAACTGGAAGCCAGAAGATTTAAAACCATATTTAGATGTGATTTTTGAAAATTTTTCAGTTGACAAATTAATGTTCGGTTCAGACTGGCCAGTTCTTAATGTTGCTTCAGATTATAACGAGGTTGTAAAAACTTTAGAAGATTATATTTCGAAGTATTCTATTGAAGACCAGAATAAGATTTGGTTTGAGAATGCGAATGAGTTTTATAAACTAAATAGCTAGTTTTTTTTCTAAACCATATAAGTGATATAAGTTCATTTAATAAAAATGCGATAAAAAAACTCGCAAAGACGCCAAGTTGCTAAGAAAATAAAACTTTGCGACTTGGCGTCTTTGCGAGAACTATTTAAGAACCAGCTAAATTGAACTTATATCACTTATATGGTTCAAAAAAAATTAAAATTTCACCGCTTTTTTAGGAACGTTTTTATCAATAGTAGTCGTCTTAGAAAAATTAGCTGAAGAACCGCTTAAGTCAATATTCTTACTCGCTTCACCATTAATCGTAATTGCATTTGATGAAGAAGGGTTAAATTCGATATTTTTAAGCGAGAGGTTTTTAGTATTGTAAATTTCGAAGGCATTTTTAGCTTCAATATCCAATTGTGCGTTGCTGATTTTAATTCCGTTAGCATCAATTATAGAAAATCCTTTTTGTGCTTTAGCAATTAGGTTTGTGATTTCAATATTTTCTAAATTCATTTCAGGAAGACCTTGTAAAAATACCGCTTGTTGAGCGCCTTTAATAGTGATGTTTTTAATCGAAATGTTTTTAAACTGAGGAGTTTCAACTGTTACAGGCATTGCCTTGTTGACAACTTTGTCTCCGCCTTCTTCTAATGTTTCGGCAATCGATTTGCCTCCGTAATATAAATTAAAAGAGATAGCCTGCGATGGAATATCAGTCATAAACACATCCGAAATAAAAATGTTTTCTACAACACCGCCTCTTCCTCTGGCACTTTTAAAACGCAGCCCTACATCGGTTCCCATAAAAGTACAGTTTGATACGTGCAGGTTTTTGACACCACCGGACATTTCACTTCCAACCGTAACACCGCCGTGACCATGATACACAATATTGTTTCTTACAATTATATTTTCGCAAGGAACACCTCTTTCGCGTCCGTCTTTATCTTTCCCTGATTTAATGCAGATTGCATCATCCCCGACATCAAAACTTGAATTTTCAACCAATACATTTTTACAGCATTCAACATCAAGACCATCTCCATTTTGAGAATACCAAGGATTACGGACACTTACATTTCGAACAATCAAATCTTCAACCATAAAAGGATGGATATTCCAAGCTGGTGAATTTTGAAAAACAGGTCCGTCAAATAAAACTCTTTTGCTGTTTTGAATGCTTACCATTACCGGACGAAGAAAATCGTGAATCGTTTCAAATTCTTCTTTTGTTTTTAAATCTGGACGCACATTTTGATCAGCGCCTTTAGAAGCATTCATAAAAACTTCTGAAGGATACCAGCTTGTTTTGTCTTTATTTAAAACGCCTCCTCTTGCAATAATTTCTTTCCACTGGCTGTCTGTTACTTTACTTTTCTTAACCTGTCTCCATACTTCTCCAGAACCATCCCAAACTCCAGTTCCAGTAAAAGCAATGTTTTCAAGATTTTTACCATAAATAGGAGAGATGCAGCGCCAAGTATTCAAGCCTTCAAAATTGGTTTCCACTAAAGGATACAAAGTTTTGTCTGGAGAAAATTTTATCAGAGCACCTCTTTCAGCATGAAGCTCAATATTACTTTTTAATATAATCGGTCCTGTAAGCCAAATTCCGGGCGGAATAATTAGTTTTCCACCGCCCTTTTTAGAAAGCGCATCTATGGCATCGGAGAAAGCTTTTGTGTTTAAAACATAACCACCATTTACTGCTCCAAAGTCTTTTAAATTCACACTGTAATTTGGAATTACAGGTTCTTGGACTTCAGCCATTTTAAATTCAATATTTTTATAAGTATCAGCAGATTTTTGTGCAGAAACTGGATTGAAACTCAAAGCAAAAGAGGCGAGAGCAACACATAAAAGGGTTTTTCGGTTAGTTTTCATTCTTATTATATTATAGTTAGTATTTTAAGGTTCTGAGGTTCTAAGTGGCTAAGATGCTAAGATTCAAGTGAGAAACATAGCATCTTAGTGATTTAGTGCTTAGGAACTTTTTTTTTGATTTACTGGTAATTCAATTTTTTATGCTGTAAATTTTTATTCAATGAATAAAATTATGCATTTTTAATTTGAAATATTTAATGTAATCGATTACACAAATCTATTAAAAATATATTATGAAATAACAGTTTTTGACGGTTTATCACAGATTTTTTATGAATTTAACTTTTTTTGATTGGGAAATCAGAAGATAATTAAAAGCTGAATTTTCAAAGTGAATGTCTTGAAGTCAATATTACAGGAGGGTACAGGATGCTTGTGATTTTATATTCTTTTAAATTGTCCCTGTTATTTGGTAAAAGTGTTAAAAATACAATTATTTGTAAAAATTATAGCGCTTTAAATAAATGCCTCGTAATTTTAGCTCAATAAAAAAATCAATACTATAAATAATGCGTTTAATTCCTTTCAACAAATTACTAATTGTTTTTTTAATGGTATTCACAGTTTCTGTAAGTGGAGCTGAAATCTGGGTTGCACCATCAGGAAAAGATTCGAATCTCGGAACAAAATCAAGTCCGCTGGCAACAGTTCATATGGCCATGCGAAAAGCGAGAGAACTTCGTCGTTTAAAAGATCCATCGATAAAAGACGGAATTCGAATCATTGTAATGAACGGAACGTATTATTTAAAAGAACCATTATTTGTGCGCCCAGAAGATTCAGGAACAGCAGAAAGTCCGACAACAATTGAAGCCGATGTAAAAGCAAAACCAATTATAAATGGTGGAATCGAAATTAAAAACTGGACAAAATCAACAACGGTTATCAACGGACTGAAAAAAGGCTCTGTTTGGGTGGCAAATGCTCCTAAAAAAGCAGGAAATTTGATTGATTACAGACAATTATGGGTAAACGGTAAAAAAGCCGTAAGAGCCAAAAATACTGCCGGAACTACAATGGAACGTATTTTATCTTGGAATCACGAAGAACAAACTTGTTGGATTCCGTTTAAAGATAAATCAGTGAAGTACGAACCAGGAATGGAAATGTTTATCGTACAATGGTGGTCAAACGCTAATCTTCGAATCAAAAATATCGAAGTTCAAAAAGACAGTGCCAAACTTTCGTTTGAAGAACCAGAAAGCCGTATTCAAAGCGAACATCCTTGGCCAGCACCGTGGATTTCTAAAAACAATGGGAATTCAGCTTATTTCTTAAACAATGCTTTTTCACTTTTAAATGAACCTGGAGAATGGTATTTGGACAAGAAAAATGCTAAGATATATTATATTCCGAGAGCTGGAGAAGAGATTAATTCGGCAGTTGTAACCGCTCCTGTTTTAGAAAATCTAGTTGAAGTAAAAGGAACAATCGATTCTCCTGTAAGTCATTTTAGATTTAAAGGAATTTCATTTCAGTACAGCAATTGGCTTCGCCCTTCACAGCAAGGTCATGTGCCGTTGCAGTCTGGATTGTATTTGTTAGATGCTTATAAATTGAAACAGCCAGGAACGCCAAATCAGGCCAATTTAGAAAATCAGGCTTGGGTTGGAAGACCTCGTGCAGCGGTTGAAGTAAATTATGCCAATAATATTCAGTTTGAATCCTGCCGTTTTGAGCATTTGGCTTCGACTGGTTTGGATTTAAATAAAGGAACGAATCACAATACTGTAAAAGGAAATTTATTTAAAGATATTGGTGGAAGTGCCATCAATGTTGGGATTTTCTCCGAAGAAGCTTTTGAAGCGCATTTGCCTTTAATTATAAAAGATGAAAGAGAAATGTGTTCGGATGAAGTGATTTCTGATAATTTAATCACCAATGTAACCAATGAAGATTGGGGAACTTTAGGAATCAGTGCAGGTTTTGTTCGAAATATTACGATTGAACACAACGAAATTTCGGATGTATCGTATTCTGGAATGGCGATGGGATGGGGTTGGACACACACGCCAAACGTGATGCAGAACAATAAAATTTTGGCAAATAAAATCCATCATTATGCGAAACATTTACACGATGTTGCTGGAATTTACACGCTTTCGGCTCAGCCAGGAAGCCGAATCGAGGAAAATTATATTGACAAGGTTTACAATAGTCCGTATGCGCATGATCCGTTTCTATGGCTGTATTTATATACCGATGAAGGAAGTGAAGGTTTTACGATAAAAAACAATTGGATTGCAGAAAAGAAAATCCTTAAAAACCATAACGGTCCAAAAGGGAATATTTGGGAACACAATGATCCGTATGTAAGTTCTAAAATTAAAGAAAATGCAGGAATCAGAGCGCCTTACAAAGATTTAGAAAAAGAAGTTGTAATCGATGAAAAATGGGGATTGCAGGAAATGCCAAAACCGTATGCAATCGAATTGATAGGTTCTGATTTTGATATCGAAAAAATCAAATCGACTTTGGTTGGTTTTAGAATTGTAGGTCAGGAGTTGTATCAATGGAAAAATCATTTGGTGATTTACGGAAAAATGAATCAGCCAGAAAGAACAAAACGCAAATTGGCAGGGGCTTTTCCTTCTTTAGAAATTAAAATCTATGAAGATTTGGTTTACGATTTCCAAAACTTCGAAAGATGTAAAGATTCCAAACCAGCATCAGATTGGGAAAATATTGTTTTAACAGCCAATCTTCCTGCCGATGAAAAGTTGCAAAAAGAATATGTAGAGTATCATAAAACGCAATTCGAAAAATGGCCAGAAGTAGCCAAAGGTTTCTGTAACGCCGATTTTCAGCAATTACAAGTCTTCAAAAAAGACAGACAATTAATCTTGGTAATCAGTATTCCGAAAGGAGAAAATCTGGATAAACTAAATCCAAAAACAACACAAAACAATCCTCGTGTAGACGATTGGAACGCCTTAATGAAAAAATATCAATCGGGAATTGAAGGCGCAAAACCAGACGAAACTTGGATTTTCTTGAATAAAGTGAGTGTAGAGGAGAAAAAATAGAAGAAAGAGTCAAGAAGAAAGAAAATTTGCTCGATCTGCCTAATCTGCGTGAAAAAACAAAAACTAATCTCAAAGAAGATTTCGGAGATAATCTAAAATCTAAAATCAACAATCTAAAATAACCACACCTCATGTTAAAAATAGCCATTCTGGGACTTGGAGAAGGACGAAGCACAATGTCTGCAGCTATAGAAAGTTCAAAACTAGAACTCGTTAAAATATGCGACCGAAACGAAGAATTGTGCAAACAGCGCGCAAAAGAATTCGATTTTTATTCGTACACTACCAATTACGAAGATTTATTAAATGATTCATCAATTGATATTATCGCAATTTATACGCCAGATCATCTGCACGCACAACATGTAAAACAAGCTTTATTAAGTGGAAAACATGTCGTTTGTACCAAACCGTTTATCGATGATCTTTCTGATGCAAAAGAACTCTTAGAATTAAGCAAATCAACAGGAAAGAAAGTTTTTATCGGGCAAAGTTCACGTTTCTTTGAACCAGCTAAAAGACAAAGAGCCGATTATGAAGCAGGCTTAATTGGAGATTTAATCACAATTGAAGCCCAATATCATGCCGATCACAGATGGTTTTTAAAGAAAGAATGGTCGCTTTTGCAATCGTTTAAATGGCTGTACGGAGGTTTGAGTCATCCTGTAGATTTCATCAGATGGTATTTGCCGAATATTCAGGAAGTGATGGGTTACGGAATGATCAGCAGTAACGGACAAAATGCAGGATTGAAAAATGAAGATACGATGCATTTTATCTTCAAAGCAACTGATGGAAGAATTGCACGTGTAAGCGGTGTCTATACTTCGCCGACTCAACCCGCACAACGTGACAGCGGAATGAGCACGATTTTAAGAGCAACAGAAGGAGCAAGTCAGGCGGATTATCACGAATTACGTTATGCAGTTACAGATAGAACTGGCGAAGAAAAAGTAATTACTTGGGGCGATAGTACAATAAAATATTATTTCCGTTTTGAAGGACAAAGTCATCACGGCGGGGAATATCAGAATTATTTAGAATATTTTACAGATAGTATCGAGCAAGGTTTTGAAGCTTATCCAAACATGGAAGAAGGAATTGGAACTGTAGCTTTATTACAAGCAATGGATAAATCTTTGCAAACAGGAATGCCGGTTAAAATTGCCGATATTCTTAACGAATACGGGCTATGAACAGTATCTACGATAAATTAACCACCCTCGATTTTGTAATCGTTGCGGGTTATTTAGTGGCTTTATTAGTCATTGGATATGTGGTAAGTATGAAGCAGAGAAAGAAAAACGAAACGCTTTTTCTGGCCGGAAATTCATTAAACTGGTATAGCATCGGGTTTAATATGTGGGGGACAAATGTTGGACCTTCGTCATTATTAGCTTTTGCAAGTATTGGTTACGCTACGGGAATTGTAGCCGGAAATTTCGAATGGTACGCTTTTGTATTTTTACTGCTTTTGGCGATGGTTTTTGCACCAAGATATATTGCCAGTAAAGTAAGCACCATGCCCGAATATATGGGAAAACGCTACGGTGATAGTACGCAGAATATTTTAGCGTGGTACGCTTTAGTAAAAATATTAGTAAGCTGGCTTTCTTTGGGATTATTCAGTGGAGGCGTTTTAGTGCGTCAGATTCTGGGAATTCCGATGTGGCAGAGTGTTACGGTTTTAGTGATTTTCTCTGGAATATTTACGTTTGCAGGAGGATTAAAAGCAATTGCTAAAGTGAATGTTTTTCAGATGATTCTGCTGATTGTAGTTTCATTGACTTTGTCTTATTTAGGTTTACAAAAATTGGGCGGAATTGACGTTTTAATTGCCAAAACTCCTTCTAATTTTTGGAATTTAGTTCGTCCTTCAGATGATGCACATTATCCGTGGCCTGCTATTTTATTGGGATATCCTGTTGCTGCCGTTGCTTTTTTCTGTACCGATCAATCGATGGTGCAGAGTGTTTTGGGGGCTAAAAATCTGGAACAAGGACAATTGGGCGTTAACTTTATTGGTTGGTTAAAAGTTATGGCTTTGCCGTTGTTTATTCTTCCTGGAATTTTATGTTATGCCTTATATCCCGAATTAGGAAGCAATTCTGATTTGGCCTATATGACAATGGTTACGAATCTTTTCCCAAGCGGAATGAACGGTTTAGTAATCTGTGTAATGATTGCGGTTTTGGTGGGAACAATAGGTTCTTCTCTTAACGCTTTGAGTACCGTTTTTACGAATGATATTTATGTAAAGAAAATCAACCCGAAGGCGACAATTCAGGATCAAATTAAAATTGGCCGTTTAACAATTGCTGTGGGATGTGTATTTGCAATTCTAATTGCTGTTGCGATTGATAATATTAAGGGACAGAATCTATTCAATATTTTTCAAGCGGTTTTAGGTTTCTTGGCGCCTTCGTTATCTGTTGTTTTCCTTTTGAGTGTTTTCTGGAAGCGCACTACGAAAAAAGCCGTAAATGCAACACTTTCTTGGGGTTCTGCCTTTAGTTTGTTTGTAGGAGTTCTGTATTTATGGATTTTCCCTGCCGATAAGTATCCAGTTTGGCCTCACTTTTTATTGATTTCGTTTTACATTTTTGCTACGCTTTTAATATCTGCTGTGATTATTTCTTTAACCGATAAAAATCCTGAAGTTAATGTTTCAGATGAAACGGATATTCCTAAAACTAGTAAAAAGGTGAAGCTTTTGTTTGGTTTGTTGGGATTGACGATTTTGGCTTTGTATTTGGTTTTTAATGGGAATTAATAAATTAAAAGAATTTCAAACATAACACGTGGCTTCATCCACTGGGACGCTATGTATAACATTACGTTTACCAAAATACGTTTTCCGTTGTTGAAACCATGGGCTATGTTCTGAAAAAGATTATAAATAAAGCAAAGCTATTTTATAAGTTGCCTCCAGTTTTAACTGGAGGTATATTTAAAAAGAATAGGAAAAGGCTTTATATTTTTTCTCATCCCGATTTATGGGGATTCAATTAAAACTTAATTTTTAAAATAAAACTTTGCGCCTTAGCTCCCGATGACTATCGGGATTACGAGATTAAAAATTAACTCTTTTTTCTCCCTTCGATATTAGGCAAAAATCCAGTAATAACCCCAATTAAAGGTAAAAAAGCACAAATTTTGAATACATATTCTATACTTGTAGCGTCGGCAATTTTTCCTAGAACAGCAGAACCAAGCCCGCCCATTCCAAAAGCAAATCCGAAGAAAAGACCTGCTACTAAACCAACCTTTCCAGGCATTAATTCGGTTGCATAAACTAAAATTGCAGAAAAAGCCGAAGAAATAATCAATCCGATAATTACAGATAAAGTTCCAACCCAAAATAAAGAAACATAAGGCAACAATAAGGTAAATGGAGCAACGCCTAAAATAGATATCCAGATTACATATTTTCTTCCAAAATAATCGCCAATTGGACCTCCGATTAAGGTTCCAGCCGCAACAGCACCAGAGAACAAGAATAAATAAATTTGTGATTGTTGAACTGAAATATGGAATTTATCAATTAAAAAGAAAGTATAATAACTCGTAATACTGCTCATATAAAAGAATTTAGAAAAAATCAGAATCAATAAAACAACTAAAGAAACGATTACTCTGTTTTTAGATAAATGATGCGTTTCAATTTTATACGCCGATTTATTAGCGTTTCTTTCAGACATATGAGCGGTGTACCAAATTGCAATTTTATACAAAGCGAAAATTCCAACTAATGCAATAATGCAAAACCAAGCTACATAACTTTGTCCATGCGGAATGATAATAAACGCTGCTAATAATGGTCCGATAGCACTTCCAGCATTTCCTCCCAATTGAAAAATAGACTGTGCCAAACCTTTTTTTCCGCCCGAAGCTAAATGTGCTACACGTGAAGATTCTGGATGGAAAATGGAAGAACCAATTCCTATTAAACTTACCGACATTAATAGGAAAGCAAAGCTAGACGCGATAGATACAAGAAATAATCCAACCATTGTAAAACACATTCCGATAATTAACGAATACGGTTTAGAGTTTTTATCTGTATACATTCCTACAAATGGCTGCAGAATTGAAGCGACGATTTGATAAGTAAAAGTTATGATTCCGATTTGTGTAAAGCTTAATCCGAAGTTATCTTTTATAAGTGGGTAAATTGAAGGAACAATCGCCTGTAAAAGATCATTAATTAAATGAGAAAAACTAATAATAAATAAGATCGAATAAGTGGTTTTCTTTACTATTTCAGGATTTGCTTTAATAGTGTCCATGATATATTTTTTGATTTTTAAATTAGGTTAAAAAACAACAGCTGTATTATTTTTTGCAAAGATTAAAAGAATACCAATGTCAGAATTGCTATATTTGGACAATGAATAGTCAATATCGGACATATAGAATGGCTACGGATTTTGGATACCAAGTAGATTCCTCAATCCCAGTTATTGGTTATACCGAAATGGTAACCAACGAAATGTGTATTTCGCACTCGCATCCAAGAGGTCAGCTAATCTATGCAACTCGTGGCGTTATGAATGTTGTGGTTGGTAATCACATTTGGGTCGTGAATCCGTTGCAGGGCTTGTGGCTTCCGGGCGGAGTAGAGCATCAGGTTACTTTTCAAAAAGACGTTAATTACTATAGTGTTTTTATCGATCCTTCTGCAATGGAAGGTTTACCAACAAGCAGTTTTTCATTTGATATACCGATGTTTTTAAAACAGTTGGTTTTTAAAATCATTTCTTTTGGAGTTGAAGGAAATCTTACGCCATCGCAAAAAAGAATTAGTGACGTTTTTTTGGATGAATTAGCTTTAATCGAGCCAAGTGCCACTTTCTTACCAACAACCAATCACGAAAGACTTCAAAAAGTTGTTGAGCTTTTAATGAATGACGTTTCAAGCAAAAACACAATAGAATATTACGCTGAGCTTTCTTTTATGAGTACCAGAACTTTATCCCGGTTATTTATTAAAGAATTGGGAATGAATTTCAGCGACTGGCGTACAAGATTAAAACTGTTAGAAGCAATAAAACGTTTAGGAGAAAAGCAATCCATTAAAGAAATTGCTTTTAATTTAGGTTATGAAACTACAAGCGCTTTCATTTATATGTTTAAAAAGCATTTGGGAAAAACGCCTTCTAATTATATTTTAGAAGATGAAAATGAATCTGAAAGGATGATTGCTTAGATTATAATTTACACAAAAATAACCACAATCATTGTCATTTCGACTGAAAGGAGAAATCACACTAGTAATTCTACAAAGATTGGCGACAACGTGGCGGAATCCCGCGTGTTATTTCTCCTTTCAGTCGAAATGACAAAAAATACTTAAATATTTAGAGTCCATCTCATCAGCGTCCCATAAAATTATAACATCATTTTTTTTAGTACTAAAAAAGTGATACCTGATAATTTTTACCTTAAAAAATTATCAAAAAGTATTATTTTTTATGAAATAGCAGGATAGTGCAGGTTGTGAAATGTAAAGATAACACTTATCTTTAGTCCCAAAATAAACTTACTATGCTAAACCGATTTTCCATTTTTAAAATTTTACTTCTTTTTGTTGCTCTTTTTTCTTGTTCGCTGTCATCAGCACAGGAAAAACCAAAAGAAGCGACATGGATCTGGTATCCAGGCGATTTTGAAGTTTGGTTAAGCAATAAAATGCAAGTAAGACGTACAGAACGTGAAGCAGTATTTCCGCCACTTTGGCAATATTACAGTCCTTATGCTTTGGTCACTTTTCAAACCGAAGTAGATATTCCAAAGCCAGATGAAGTTAAAATCTTCTCAGAAGGACCTTTTCAATTACTTTTAGATGGCGTTCAAATTTACGGACAGCCAAAATCAATAAAAATTCCTTCTGGAAAACACAAAATTTCCTTTAAAGTTTATAATCAGGAAGTATTGCCAGCTATTTATATTGCTGGTAATTATGTTAAATCTGATGCTTCTTGGAAAGTAACTAATGAAGATAAACTTTGGATCGATGAAACTGGAAAAGCACAGCAATCCGGTACGCCTTGGGTTCCTGTTGGTTCTTGGAATTTTAATTCGCCGGAAAATAAGCCTTCAGAATTTAAATTGACAACGAAACCTTTAAGCGCAAAGAAAACTGAAAAAATAGGGACTGGTCAGTTAGTAGATTTTGGTAAAGAAACTTTCGGTTACATTAAAATTCATGGTTTAAAAGGAAAAGGCAAACTAGCACTTTATTACGGTGAATCTCGTGAAGAAGCGTTGGATTCTGCCAAATGCGAAACCTTAGATCATTTATCTTTTGATGGAAAACAATCTGAAACCTACACACATGATGGATCGAAAGCATTTCGTTATGTTCAAGTTCAAGCAGATGCAGGTGTAAAATATGATTCTATTTCGATGTTGTATGAATATTTACCATTAGATTATCGTGGTGCATTCAAATCTTCGGATGAACAATTGAATAAAATTTGGGATGTGTCGGCTTACACGATGCATTTAACCTCTCGTGAATTTTTTATAGACGGAATTAAACGTGACCGCTGGGTTTGGTCTGGCGATGCTTATCAAAGTTATTTAATGAATTATTATTTATTCTTTGATTCGGCTTCAGTGGAAAGAACGCTGTTGGCTCTTCGTGGAAAAGATCCTGTTACAGCTCACGTAAATATCATCATGGATTATTCTTTGTATTGGTTTGTAGGTGTTTACGATTACTACTTGCATACGGGCGATACAAAATTCATCAAGACTTTTTATCCAAGAATGAAATCGCTTATGGATTTCTGTTTAGAAAGAAGAAACAAAAACGGATTCCTGGAACCATTAGAAGGCGATTGGGTTTTTATTGACTGGGCAGACGGACTTCCAAAAACAGGCGAAGTCAGTTTTGAACAAATGCTGTTAGCAAGAAGTTTAGAAGCTATGGCTGTAAGTGCTGAAATTGCGGGTAAAACTGAAGACCAAAAACAATATCAAAAATTAGGAGATGATTTAAAAACCAAATTATTCGATGTGTTTTGGGATAAAAAAGAAAACGTTATGAAACACCAGCGCATCGACGGTAAAATGCAAAATATTGTAACGAGATACGCTAATATGTTCGGTATATTCTTCAATTATTTTACTGAAGAACAGAAACAAAGTGTAAAAAATAAAGTGTTGCTTAATAAAGATGTGCTTCAAATCACAACGCCATATATGCGTTTTTATGAGTTAGAAGCATTGTGCGCAATGGGCGAACAGGATTATGTTTTAAAAGAAATGAAAGATTATTGGGGCGGAATGCTGAATGAAGGCGCAACATCTTTCTGGGAAGAATATAATCCAACCAAAAAAGGAACAGAACATTTAACGATGTACGGTCGTCCTTACGGAAAAAGCCTTTGCCACGCTTGGGGTGCAAGTCCGATTTATTTATTAGGAAAATATTATTTGGGTGTAAAACCAACTGCTCCGGGGTATTCAGAATACGAAATCAAACCCAATTTAGGAGGCTTAAAATGGATGGAAGGAAAAGTGCCCACACCAAACGGAGAAGTTGCTGTGTATTGCAATACCAAAGAAATCAAAGTAAAAGCAGGCGAAGGAGAAGGAAAATTGATTTTTGAAAGTTCATCTAGACCAAAAACAAGTTCGGGAACGATTACAGAATTAGCAAAGAATAAATATCAATTGATTGTAAAACCGAATGTGGAGTATAAAGTGAGTTATAAGGCTTTATGAGTTATGAGTAATTAGTGATTAGTGATTAGTGATTAGTAATTAGCTGCTAGTTTATAACGTCTAGTTTGTCATTCCGACGAAGGAGACCCGAGCGATAGCGAATAGGCGAAGCAAATCCCACTCGTAACCACAAAAATTATCACGTACAGTTTGTCATTTCGACGTAAGGAGAAATCTTCGTAAGTAGCTCCGCACCGAATGTCGCCAATCTTTGTAGAGTTTCTCGCGAAGATTTCTCGTTCCTCGAAATGACAAGATTGAAGAAATTCAGAGTCAATAAAAATAAAAAAACAATGTTTTCAAAAAATAAAATACACAACTTCAAATTAAAAACCGCTTTCCTAATGCTGTTTGTAACCTGCATCCAAGCCACAGCACAAACGACATGGAAACCAGCATCATTTGAAATCGTAAAATCCAATTACAAAACTTTCAAAACCACCCAATACGCTCATATATTCTCAGGAAGCAAACACAATATTGTTCGTTTAGCTCCAGAATTGCAAGATTTAACTGGAATTGAACTTCCTTTAGATAAATATAAAAACGGAACTAATGCTCCATTACAGTTAAAATTTAAGGAACCAGTAACTGTTATGGTTGGTGTTTTTCAGGATAAAAATGCTGAATATCTTCAACCCAATCAAGTTGGCAATAGTAATGAGATTCTTGTAAATGGAGTTACGATTACAGGTTTACCGCCAGTAAGTGTTTATGCAATTCCTTACGGAAAAGGAACTCACACTATTTTACCAAATCAAAAAGGATTATTTGCTGTTTTGGGAGTTTTGAAAAGCGACCAGCAATTGAATGCAAGAGATGTTAAATTACCAGACGGAAAACTTTGGAATCCAACCTTTATTGTTGAAGGATTTTCAGATGAAAAACCGCTTTTCGAAGTTATCGGAGGAGAAAGTAAACCCGTTATAGATGAAGGAATGTCTGGAACAGAAGGAATTCAAGGCGGTTTTGAAGGCGGACGTGTGGTAAAAGTCGGCGATATCTATCATATGTTTCCAACAGAAAGAGCAGGAGAAAAAGGTGTTGATTACTATTACGATCGTGTAAAAACAAAAATTGGACATTGGACAAGTAAAGATGCCATTCATTGGAAAAGAGAATCTACAATCTATCAAGCTAGCGGAACTTACGCAGTAACCGAAGATGATAATCCAATGAATGATCGTCGTGCTGCCATTTGGTCGTATATGCCTGTTTTTAATGAAAAGGCAAACAAATGGTACGGCTATTATTTGGCTTATACCGTAAGTAAAGAAATAGAACCGAATCACTCTTTTGGAAGAATCTGGCGTTGCGAGTCGACTGTTGAAGGAATCAACGGAATTGGTGGGCCTTATAAAGATATGGGAATCATCATGGAACCTGGATTAGATTCTCAACCTTGGGAAGGACGTCAGGGAGTAGCTTCGTTTTTTCCGTATCAAGTAGGCGATAAATACTTCGGATTTTACAGTGGTGCGTATCCGTTTAATTCATGGGCAGATTATCCGAAGAAATCAGGAAAAGGCTGGTTTGTAGCTTTAGCCGAATCCAAAAGTTTAGAAGGTCCTTGGTTAAGAATGAACAAAGGTCTGGAGCCAATTAAAACCATGCATCCGTTATTTGTAGAAAATCCAATTGTAAGTCAACTACCAAACGGAATGTATATCGCTATTTTCGATGGAGGTCCAGATGGCTGGGGGCATCATTTACCAAATATGATTGCGTATTCGTTATCAGCAGACGGAGTTAATTGGGCAGAAGCACATTATTTACCAATAGAAACTAAAGTTGATAAATGGTGGGACATTATGAGAACGCCTTTGTGTTTAATCCCAGAAGGAAATGACGTTTACACAATCGTGTATAATGCTATCGATTTGAAAAGAAGATTTCATCCAACAGGAATGGTAAGAGTAAAATTGAACAGAGACGTTATGGGTTCTCGTTTAAAAGAATTGAAAAAATAATTTCACGCAGATTTTACAGATTTTAGCTGATTGACGCAGATAAAAATCACTTAATAATCTGCTTAAATCTGCTAAAATCTGCGTGAAAAAAAAACTTAGTGCCTTAGCGCCTTAGTGGCAAAAAAAAACATAAAAATGAAAATTAAATACCTAATCCTAACCATTTCAGCACTTGCCATAACAAGCTGTGCTACCAAATACAAGAAAAGAGAAATCACCGACAGCGTAATGCAGGAGATTTACGAAGAAATCAAAACGCCTTATAAATACGGTTTGGTAATGGTTCCTACCGACAACTCATACAAAATGGATTGCCCGAGTGTATTTAGAAAAGACGGCAAATGGTACATGACGTATTTAATTTATGACGGAAGAGGATATGAAACCTGGTTAGCAGAAAGTGACAACCTTTTAGATTGGAAATATCTAGGAAAAGTAATGTCTTTCTCAGAAAATGAAAAACATTGGGATGTGAACCAAAAAGCTGGATATATTTCGTTACAAGATCCAACTTGGGGCGGAAGCTACGAATGGGAGAAATACGATGACAAATACTGGATGAGTTATTTTGGCGGAGACAGTAAAGGTTATGAAGCTGGAGTTTTGTCAATCGGAATGGCATACACCAAAGAAGCGCCAACAAAACCACACGAATTCCAAAGATTAGAGAATCCAGTTTTAACACCAAAAGATAAAGACGCCAAATGGTGGGACAATAGTACGATGTACAAAAACAGTGTGATTCGGGATAAAGATAAATTGACAGGACATAATTTCATCATGTATTATAACGCCCGTGGCGATAGTATAAATCCGGCTAAAGGTGCAGAACGCATTGCGATGGCAGTATCAAACGATATGAAAACATGGAAGCGTTATGGCGATAAACCATTAATCAATCATCATAAAGGAATCTCGGGAGATGCTTATATTCAGCGAATTAATGATACTTGGGTAATGTTCTATTTTGGAGCTTTTTGGACGGGTTGGAATCAGGGTGCATTTAACCGTTTTGCAGTTTCCAATGATTTAGTAAACTGGACCGACTGGAAAGGCGAAGATTTAGTTAAATCCTCTGAACCTTACGATGATATGTTTGCGCATAAATCATTTGTGGTAAAGCATGATGGTGTAGTCTATCATTTTTATTGTGCCGTTAACAAAGCAGAACAAAGAGGAATTGCCATTGCAACTTCTAAAGATTTGGGAAAAAGCAAATTGAATTTTGTGGCACCGCCTGAGAAAAAGAAGAAGAATTAAGTACAAAGTACAAAGTACAAAGAATTAAGATACAGTACGTTTTAAACCTGATAGGTTTTTAAAATCTGTCAGGTTTAATTACACAAAATAAATAAAGACCCAGTTTTGTCATTTCGACGAAGGAGAAATCTCCACAAGTAGCTCCGCACAGGATGGTTACCAATCTTTGTAGAATATCGCGCGAAGATTTCTCGTTCCTCGAAATGACAAAAAAACTAAAAATAAAATAATGTTTAAAACCAATCATATTCAGCAATTTTTCAACTTTCGACTTTCAGCTTTCGACTTTTTGACTGTAATTTTACTATTTACATCTTATACGCACGCCCAATCCGTAACAGGAGAGCCAGCAGGAATTCCAGAATTGCATAAAAAGTACGAATTCGCTCCGTGGGAAGATCCAACAGTTACAAGCATCAACAGACAACCATCAAGAGCAACAGCTTATTCTTACGCAAGTGTAGAAGACGCTTTAAAAGGCGACAGAACCAAAAGCAGAATCCAAATGTTAAATGGCGATTGGGATTTTAAATATGCTGTAAATCAGAAAGAAGCTTCGAAAGATTTTTATAAAAATACCGTTTCAGGCTGGGATAAAATCGAAGTACCATCAAATTGGGAAATGAAAGGTTATGACAATCCAATTTACAAAAGTGCTGTTTATCCGTTTAGACCAATAAATCCACCTTATATTCCTAAAGATTATAACGGAGTTGGTTCTTACCAGAGAAGTTTCACTGTTCCTGAAAACTGGAAAAATATGACCGTGACTTTACATTTTGGAGCTGTAAGTTCAGGTTTTGAGGTTTGGTTAAACGGAGAATTTTTAGGTTATGGAGAAGACAGTTTTCTGCCATCAGAATTTGATATTACACCTTATTTAAAAGCGGGAGAAAATGTAGTTTCTGTTCGTGTAATTCGTTGGACGGATGGTTCTTATTTAGAAGATCAGGATCATTGGCGTATGAGCGGAATCCAACGTGAAGTTTTCATTATGGCTGAGCCAAAATTGCGTATTCAGGATTTCTTTGTTCAAACGAAATTAGACAAACAATATACAGATGCGATTTTCAAATTGCGTCCAAAAGTTGAAAATCTGACAGGTGAAAAAGTCAAAGATTACACAATGAATGTTCAATTGTACGATGCCAATAATACGGCGATTTTCAAAGAACCGCTTCAAAGACCTGTGATCGATTTAATCAATGAAAGTTATCCTCGATTGGATAATGTTCGTTTCGGATTCTTTCAGGAAAATATCAAAAATCCTAAGAAATGGAGTTCAGAAGAACCGAATTTATATACGATGGTCATTTCTATAAAAGATAAAAACGGCAATGTTACAGAAGCAAAAAGTTGCAAAGTAGGTTTCCGTTCGATCGAATTTTCGAAAGAAAATGGAAAAATGCTCATTAACGGAAAAGAAACTTATGTATATGGCGTAAACCGTCACGATCATCATCCAACAAGAGGAAAAGCGGTTACGAGAGAAGATATCAAACAAGATATTACCACGATTAAAAAGTTCAATTTCAATTTTATACGTACAAGCCATTATCCAAACGATCCTTATTTCTACGAATTGTGCGATCAATACGGAATTATGGTTATGGACGAAGCGAATCAGGAAACACATGGAATTGGCGGGAAATTAAGTAACGATCCACTTTGGACAAATGCTTATATGGAACGAATGATCAGAATGGTCGAAAGAGATAAAAACCATCCATCGGTTGTCATGTGGAGTTTAGGAAACGAAGGAGGAAAAGGGCCAAATCATTCGGCAATGTCTGGTTGGGTTCACGATTTCGATATTACACGTCCAGTCCATTACGAACCAGCACAGGGAAATGCAAAATTAGACGGATATATCGATCCGCTTGATCCTGGATATCCAAAAACAATTGATCACGCTTATCGATTCGAAAATCCGCAGGATGATTCGTATGTTGATATGGTTAGCCGTTTTTATCCGGGTGTTTTCACACCGAAATTTTTAGTCGATCAAAAGAAAGATACTCGCCCGATTATTTTTGTTGAATATTCTCATGCAATGGGGAATTCAGTTGGAAATTTAAAAGAATTATGGGATGAATTCCGTTCGCTTCCAAGAGTTATCGGAGGTTGTATCTGGGAATTTAAAGATCAGGGAATCGTGAAATTTGATTCCAGGTCTGGTCAGAATTATTTTGCGCACGGAGGAGATTTTGGCGAGAAATACCATGATGGAAATTTCAATACAAAAGGAATTGTAGATTCTAACGGAAAACCAAAAGGTTCGATTTTTGAAAACAAATGGGTATATCAGCCAGCGATTTCGACTTTAAACGGAAGTCAATTAGAAATTAAAAATCGTCAGTCGGTTAAATCATTAGAAGGTTATATTCCGGTTTTAAAAGTGTTGGAAAACGGAAACGTAATCAAAACTCAGATTTTAAAACCATTAAAAGTAGAAGCAGGACAATCAACAACCTTAGATATCAGTTCTTATCTTCCAAAAATGAAAGCTGATGCCGAATATATTTTAAATATAGAATTCCAGCTTTCAAAGGATGAATTATGGGCTTCAAAAGGTTACGCTGTCGCGGAAGATCAGTTTGTATTGAAAAAGAAAGAAGTGATTTCTCCAGAATCTAAGAAAGAAAATTTAAACGTTTCTGAATCAGATTCAGATTTCAAAATCAAAGGAAAAACTTTTGATATTACGATTGGAAAAGCAAACGGAGCTTTGAGTTCTTATATTTTTAACGGAGAAGAACAAGTTTTTGCACCGCTATTACCAAACTTTGTAAGACCGCTTACAGACAATGATAAACGTGGTTGGAAATCGCAAAAGCTGTTGAAACAATGGTACAAAGCAAAACCAAAATTGGTTAACATTTCAATTGACAAATCAGCTTCGGAAATTAAAATAACAAGTGATTATGAAGTTATAAAAGATAGTGCGAGCGTAAAAGTAATCTATAATATTTTACCAAACGGATTAATAAAAGTAGATTACAGTTTAAAAGCATCAAATAAATTACCGAACATTCCAAAAATCGGAATGCAGATGGGTGTTCAAAGAAAATTCGACCAGATTTCATGGTATGGAAAAGGAGAGTTAGAAAATTACAGCGACAGAAGTTTTGGTTCGTTTGTTGGGAAATATTCACTTCCAATTAATGATTTTATCGAACATTATCCAAAACCGCAAGAAAACGGAAACAGATGTGATGTGAGATGGATGGCATTAAGTACTCCACAGAAAAACAACGGATTTTTAGTTGTAAACGATACCAAACTTTTAAGTATGAGTGCATGGCCGTATACACAGGAAAATCTGAGTGCTGCAGGACACACGTATGATTTGAAAGATCCTGGATTCTTAACTGTAAACATCGATTTAATCCAAATGGGAGTGGGAGGAAATGACAGCTGGACGATTGTTGCACAGCCATTGGAACAATATCAGATTAAATCTGGAGATTATGAGTACAGTTTTTATTTGACGCCTTTTAGTGGTTCGAAGAATGAATTAGAAAGTAGTTTGAAGAAATTTAAATATTAAATTTTAAAAAATTAACCATATAAGTGATATAAGATAATTCAAGTGTTAGCTTCAACATGAATTCGTAAGTTTTATTTTAAAAAATAGTACATGTAAGAATAACAAAACAAAAGCTATTTAAGCAAACTTAAATTATCTTATATCACTTATATGGTAAAAAAAATAATAATAATGTTTCAAAAAAAACACCTCTTTTTTATCCTCCTTTTGGCGAGCTTCGTCTCTGCACAGGAAATCCATAAAAAAGAATCTTTTCAGCCAACACCAGAATCCTCAAGACCTTGGGTGTATTGGTATTGGATGAAATCGGCGTATTCTAAACCCGGAATTACAGCAGATTTAGAAGCGATGAAACAAGCTGGAATTGAGGGAGCTTATTTAATGACCATAAAAGGACCAGCAAATCCGCCGTTGCTAGATCCGCCAGTTTTACAGTTGACTCCTGAATTTTGGGATATGATTCATTGGGCTTTTAAGGAAGCAGATCGTTTAGGTTTGAAACTGGCTTTTCATGGAGCTGACGGATTTGCCGTTGCAGGTGGGCCTTGGATTACCCCAGAAATGTCGATGCAGAAAATAGTCTGGTCTACGACTGAAATTTTAGGAGGAAAGAAAATAGCGCTAAAATTGCCAGTTCCAGAACATTATAAAGATTATTATAAAGAAATTGCAACTTTTGCTATTCCGATAAAAGAATATCAAATTACTTCGCAAATGCAACTGCCAAAAGTAACGACATCAAACAACACAGATGCATCTTTTTTGGCTAATCCTAAAAAAGACGAAAACTTCAAGTTTGCCGATGCAGGCTGGATTCAGTATGAATTTGCACAGCCTTTTACCTGCAGATCCATCGTAATTGAAACCAAAGGAAGAGATTTTCAGGCACAGCGTCTGATTGTAGAAGTGAGTGATGACGGAATCAATTTTAGATTCCACGAAAGAATGATCGCGCCACGTCACGGCTGGCAGGATATGGATTTTCCCAATACACATACCATTACGCCAGTTACAGCAAAATATTTCAGATTTGTGTATGACCCAAAAGGTACAGAACCCGGAGCAGAAGATTTGGATTTTGCGAAGTGGAAACAGAATCTGAAAGTGAGTAAAATAACCCTTTCGAATCAGTCATTAATAAATAATTACGAGGGAAAATCTGGAGCAATCTGGCGTTTGACTCCGCAGACTACCGACAAAGAAATTCCAAATTCTGATGCATTTAAAAAATCAGAAATTATCAATATTTCGAGTTTTGTTAATGCTGATGGAAACTTGAATTGGAAAGCACCAAAAGGGAAATGGAAAATAATCCGAATGGGGCATACTTCGACAGGACATGAAAATGCCACTGGAGGAGCAGGAAAAGGATTGGAAGTTGATAAATTTAATCCAGAATTAATTCGTTTTCAGTTGGATCATTGGTTTGGAGAAGCTGTTCGTTCTGCTGGCCCTGAATTGGCTTCAAAAGTTCTGGAAATTCTGCATTTTGACAGTTGGGAATGCGGAAGCCAAAACTGGTCTTCGGTTTTTCAAGCGGAATTTAAAAAGAGACGTGGCTACGATCTTGTAGATTATCTTCCAGTTATGGCGGGAATTCCGATAGAAAATGCCGATTTTTCAGAGAAAGTTTTATACGATGTTAGAAAAACAATTGCCGATTTAGTAGCCGATAATTTCTACGGAACTGTCGCTCAAATTGCAAAAGAATATAACGTTAAGTTAAGTTCAGAAAATGTCGCGCCAACCATGATGAGTGATGCTTTGCTGCATTATAAATATGTCGATTATCCAGGTGGTGAATTTTGGCTAAAAAGCCCAACACACGACAAACCTTTTGATATGGTCGATGCCATTTCGGGTGGTCATATTTACGGAAAAGATATTATTCAAGCAGAATCTTTCACCGCTTTACGAATGGATTGGGACGAGCATCCCGGAAACTTAAAAACAACGGCAGATCGCAATTACGCTTTAGGAATCAACCGTTTATTCTATCACGTTTTTGTCCATAATCCTTGGACAGATAGAAAACCGGGAATGACTTTAGACGATATCGGAACTTTTTTCCAACGAGACCAAACTTGGTGGAAATCCGGAAAAGCGTGGTTTGATTATTGTCAAAGAGTACAGTTTCAGTTGCAAAAAGGAAAACCAGTAATTGACTTGGCGGTTTTTATTGGCGAAGATTTTCCTTCCCGTTCTTTTGTTCCAGATCGATTAGTACCTTTTATTCCGAATGTGTTTGGTGCAGCAAGATTGCAAAGCGAGAAAATCCGTTTAGAAAATGAAGGTCAGTCAACGGCAAAAATGCCAAAAGAAGTGACCTATTCTAAAAATATTACCGATTTATCGCAATGGATTAATCCGCTAAATGGGTATCAATACGATTCTTTCAATGCAGATGTTTTAATTAATAGAGCGAAAGTAGTAAACGGAAAAATTTCGTTTGATGGCGGAATTGAATACGGTGCTTTATTCTTCCCAGGAAGTCACAAAATGGCACCGAATAAGATTTTATCTTTGGCTTCCGCCGAAAAAATATTGCAATTACTAAACGACGGCGCAACGATTTTTGTGGATGAAAAACCGAACCTTCAGCCAGGAATTAATTCAGAAGTAGATCAAAAGAAATGGCAGAATGTAATTGATGAAATTTGGAATAGCGCCAACTCGTCTTCATGGAAAATCGGAAAAGGTACGGTTGTAAAACTGCCATATTTAGGAAATGATTTTACTTCCATCGGAATCACACAAGACGTTTATTTTCCAAATTTAAACCGAGCTGATTCACAAACATTGGCTTGGGCACATCGTAAATCGGATACGGAAGATATTTATTTCATTTCCAATCAAAAAGGAGAAAGAAGAACTTTCGATGCTTCTTTCAGAATAGCTGGAAAAATTCCAGTTTGGTACAATCCCGTAAATGATAAAACTTCGGCTTTAGCCAATTGGAAAATAGAAAACGGAAGAACAATTGTATCAATAACTTTAGATGCAAACGAATCTGGTTTTGTGATTTTTAAAGAGGAAACCAATGAAGTTTTAGCAAAAGGAAAATCATCTGAATTTGAAAAAGTGCAGACTTTAGATGAAAACTGGGAATTACAATTTGATCCTGCTTTTAAAGGTCCAAAAGAAGTGGTAAAAACAAATAAACTTTTTGACTGGAGTACTTCTGAAAATGATCAGATTAAGTATTATTCAGGAACTATCAGCTATAAAAAAGAGTTTATTTGGAAAGGAAAAACTTCAGAGAAAATCTGGTTGGATTTAGGTGAAATCGCCAATATCGCCGAAATCAAAATCAACGGAAAAGATTGCGGAACGCTTTGGACTTTCCCTTTCAAAACTGATATTTCAAAAGCTTTACAAAAAGGGAAAAACACGATAGAAATAAAAGTTACAAATACGTGGGCAAATAGATTAATTGGCGATCAAAAATTGCCAAAAGAAGAAAGATTAACGTGGACAACAGCGCCGTTTCGTTTAGAAGGAGAACCTTTGTTGAAAGCGGGATTATTTGGGCCGGTTATGATTTTGAAAGAGAAAAATAAATAAAAATTTAGCCACAGATTAAAATGATTATTTGGATTGTCACCCTGAGCGAAGTCGAAGGGCGCTTCAATTGGAATCGGGCTTCGACTTCGCTCAGCCTGACATAACTAAAATTAATAATCCTTTTTAATCCTCTAATCTGTGGCAAAAAAAAAATAAAAAAATGAAAAAAACAATTATTGCATTATTAACGATTTTAGCGAGTCTTCAAATCAATGCAAAAATCAAATTACCAGCATTGTTTACCGACAATATGATGTTGCAGCAAAAATCCAATGCACCCATTTGGGGCTGGGCAGAAAAGAACGCCAACATTGTAATCAAAACTTCTTGGGATTCTAAAATTTACAAGGTAAAAGCAGACGCTTCAGGTAAATGGAAAACAGAATTAAAAACGGTTTCATTTGGTGGCCCATACACGATTGAAGTTTCAGAAGGAAACGAAAAAGTAACCATCAAAAATGTTTTGTTGGGAGAAGTTTGGCTCTGTTCAGGACAATCCAATATGGAAATGCCTTTGAAAGGATTTCAAGGACAACCTGTTAAAAACGGAAACGAAATCATCGTAAGATCAACTAATAAAAACATTCGATTAATCACCATTCCGCGTGCTACGGTTTTAGAACCTTTGCAGGATTTTGAAGGAAAATGGGAAGAAGCATCTCCAAAATCAACATCCAATTTTAGTGCAACGGCTTGGTATTTTGGTTCGATATTGCAGGAAGTTTTAAATGTTCCTGTTGGATTGATTCATGTTTCATACGGAGGTTCTAGCATGGAAGCGTGGATGAACAAGGAAATGCTGAAAGATTTTGCAAGTGCTAAAATCCCGACCACAAAAGAAGAATTGGCAAAAGATCCAAACCGTGTTCCGACGACTTTATTTAACGGAATGCTTTCGCCTGTAATTGGTTACGGAATTAAGGGATGTATCTGGTATCAGGGAGAATCGAATTATGAAAGAGCTTCTGAATATAATGCTTTAATGAAGAAAATGGTAAGCAGTTGGAGAATGTTGTGGAATCAGGGAGATTTTCCTTTTTATTTTGCTCAGATCGCACCATTTAATTACGCCTCATTTCATCCAAAAGATTATCAGGAAAAATACAATTCAGCTTATTTGAGAGAAGCGCAGTTTAAGGCTTCAAAGGAAATTCCAAACTCAGCAATGGCGGTTTTAATGGATGTTGGAGAAGAAAACAACATTCATCCAATGGACAAAGAAAAAGGAGGAAACCGATTGGCTTTTCAAGCTTTGGCAAGAACGTACGGAATTGAAGGTTTTGAATTCGAAAGTCCGAAATATAAATCGATGGAAATAAAAGAAGGTTCAGTAACCGTTTCTTTTGATGATGTTGCCAACGGAATTACGTCTTATGATAAAGAAGTTTTAGGTTTTGAAATTGCAGGAGCAGACAAAGTTTTTTATCCAGCAAAAACGGTTGTAAGAAGAAAATCAGTAGTTCTGACTTCGGATAAAGTAAAAAATCCAGTTGCAGTTCGCTATTTATGGAAAGATTTCGCAAAAGCGGAATTGTTTAGTGCGGGCGGATTGCCAGTTTCTTCGTTTAGGACGGATGAGTGGTAATTGTTAATTGTTAATTATGAGTTATGAGTTATGAGTTTGACGTCTAGTTTGTCATCCCGAGGGACGAGGGATCACACGCGTAAATCGACAAAGATTGAAGACATTCTGTGCGGAGTTTCTCGTGTGATTTCTCCTTTCAGTCGAAATGACAAAAAATGAGAATAAATCTGCTTAATCAGCTAAATCTGCAAGAGAGCAAAAAATATACGTACAAGGTTTAAACCTTGCAGGAAAGAAAACGATGAAAAATATCATACTAGTAATACTTCTCTTCACGACGCTTTGCCTCAAAGCGCAAATTCCTGCGCTCGATAATTACAATCAAATCTGGACAGCGCAAAGCAACAATTCATCAGAATCCATGCCTTTGGGTGGCGGTGATATTGGTATGAATGTCTGGGTAGAGAAAGGAGATTTGTATTTCTATTTTTCACGAAGCGGCACTTTCGATGAACATAATACTTTATTGAAATTAGGACGTGTAAAGGTGACTTTAACACCAAATCCGTTTGAAGGGACAACAGGTTTTCGTCAGGAGTTAAAACTGAAAGACGGATATGTTTTAGTTGGCCAAAATGATACTAAGATTAAACTTTGGGTGGATGTTTTTAAACCAATTATTCATGTTGATTTAGAAAGTAAAAATCCGTTGAAAATGACAGCTTCTTATGAAAGTTGGCGTTATCAAAACCGTTATCCAAAAGGAAAAGAAAACAACGCTAATTCTTATAAATGGGCACCTCAGGGAGAACTTATTACATATAAAGATTCTATTTCATTTGAAAATAATGGTGTCAAATTTTATCACAGAAATAGAGAAAATACCGTTTTTGATGTAGCCGTAAAACAGCAGAAAATGGAATCGGTTAAAGACCAAATGCTGAATCCAATTGCGAATTTAACTTTTGGTGGATTCATGAAAGGCGATAATTTAAAACCTGATGGAACATATTTAGGAAAATATCAGTCGACAGATTTTAAAGGTTTTAGTTTATCAAGTGTAAAACCTTTAAAAAAGCATTCATTAGAAATTTTTTTAAACAACAGTCAATCCGATTTTTCTACTTGGGATTATGGATTAAAAAGTTTTATTTCATCCAATAAAAACACTTCAAAACAAGCCGAAAAAAACACTCAAAAATGGTGGAATAATTTCTGGAATCGCAGTTTTATTTTCACTCAAAAAAATCAATCGATTGAGAAAGATTCGGTGTATCAAATCGGGCAGAATTATCAATTGTTTCGATACATGCTGGGATGCAATGCGTACGGAAAATATCCAACAAAATTTAACGGCGGACTTTTTACAGTTGATCCTGTTTACACCAATAAAGATCTGAATTTTACGCCCGATTTCAGAAATTGGGGAGGCGGAACCATGACGGCTCAAAACCAACGATTGGTTTATTTTCCGATGGTAAAAAGCGGTGATTTTGATATGATGAAATCGCAATTAGATTATTACGTAAGTCTTCAAAAAAATGCTGAATTAAGAAGCAAAGTATATTGGAATCATAATGGTGCATCATTTACAGAACAATTAGAAAATTTTGGACTCCCAAATCCAGCTGAATACGAATGGAAACGTCCTGCAGATTACGATCCAGGAATGGAATACAATGCTTGGCTGGAATACGAATGGGATACGGTTTTGGAATTTTGCCAAATGATGCTGCAGCAGAAAGAATATGCTGGAGAAGACATTCAAAAATACAATCAATTCATCATCAGCTGTCTTCGTTTTTTCGATGAACATTATCAATACTTAGCAAAACAACGAGGAAGAAAAGCTTTAGATGGAAACGGAAAATTAATTCTTTTTCCAGGTTCAGGAGCGGAAACTTATAAAATGGCAAATAATGCCAGCAGTACAATTTCGGCTTTGCAAGTTATTACAGAAAACCTTTTAAACCTTTCAGGAAATCAGTTGTCAAAAGAAGACGTTGAATATTTAAAAGCATTTCAAACGAGAATTCCGCCTTTAAACTTTGGACAGATTGAAAATCATAAAGTTTTGCTTCCTGCCAAAACATGGGAAAGAATTAATAATTCTGAAGTTCCGCAATTGTATCCCGTTTATCCGTGGGGAATTTACGGCGTTGGAAAACCAGATTTAGAATCGGCTTTAAATACCTGGAAATACGATCCTGATGCTTTAAAATTTAGAAGTCATATTGGATGGAAACAGGATAATATTTTCTCTGCTCGTTTGGGCTTAACCGAAGAAGCGATGAAATATAATACGTTAAAAATGGCGAATTCAGAAAGACGTTTTCCAGCTTTTTGGGGACCAGGATTTGACTGGGTTCCAGATCATAATTGGGGCGGATCGGGAATGATTGGAATGCAAGAAATGCTTTTACAGGAAGCAGAGGGGAAAATTTATCTTTTTCCAGCTTGGCCAAAAGAATGGAATGTTCATTTTAAATTACACGCCAAACAAAATACTACAATTGAAGCCGAACTTCTGAATGGAGAATTGAAGGTTTTAAAAGTAATTCCAGAAGAAAGAAAAAAAGACATTATAAATCTGTTAGGAAAATCTGAAGCAGAGAAAACGAAATTAAACTAACTATTGCTAATTAAAATGATAAAGAAATTATTATGTGGTGTTGTTTTGTCCATGCTTTTGACCACAAATGGACAAGCACAATCAGTTGCAAATACTGATAAACAAGTCGTAAAAGTGGACTTTGACTTTTTTCAAAGAAGACTAGAAGAAGTTCATGACCCAAGTTATGATTCGTGGGTAATTAATGAAGGAAAAGAAGCCGAAAAATCATTTAATAATGTGTCATTTAAATTAAAAGGAAACTTTACATCAAAATGGTATAAAGTAGGAATGAGTGCTCCACATTATAACAAATTGGGGAGTGACGGTCTGGTTACAGCTGAAAATTTAGAATTGAAAATTAGCGGATTAAAAGCAGGAAAGCATACTCTTTTGACTTTTCATAATGCCTTTGATGTGATTACAGGGAAAACTTTTTCTCCGATAAAAATCTATGTAAATGGAAAACTTCAGGAAACGGTAAATGCGAGTCAGAGAGCAAATGCAAAAGTAGATGCAGCAATGGCGTATATTACTTTTACTGCCGAAAAAGGCAAAGATGTAATTGTTCGTTTTGAAATTGACTCAACAAATAATCCTGATATTGTAAAACAAATTGTTATTAATGGTTTTGAAATTGATACGCCAAACTTGATGAATCAGGCCCGTACTCCAGAACCAAAAAACAGAGACGAACATGTTGAAGTAACTAAAACTTTAATTTTAAAATGGGATGCTCCAAATAGTGTTGCAGCGCATAATTTGTATTTTGGTGAAGACAAAAATGCTGTAGAAAATGCAACAGAATCTTCAAAAGAATTCAAAGGAAAATTGATTGATAAAAATTTTACAGTTTCAGATTTATACAGCGGTACCACTTATTATTGGAGAGTAGATGAATTGGATAATAAAGGTGAAGCAACTCAAGGGAATGTGTGGTCTTTTAAACCTGCACAATTGGCGTTTCTGGGAGCAGAAGGCTATGGACGTTATGCAGTTGGAGGTCGTGGCGGTAAAGTAATTGAAGTAACGAACTTAAATGACGATGGACCTGGAAGTTTCCGTGATGCGATTAATCAGGAAATTGGACCGAGAACGATTGTTTTTACTGTTTCTGGAAATATAAAACTGGAATCTAGATTAGTGGCAAATCAGCCCTATATCACTATTGCAGGACAAACTGCTCCTGGTGAAGGAATTACCATTAGCAGAGCTCCAATAGGCTTGACTGGAAATGATGGTGTTATGAGATTTTTAAAAGTGCGTATCGGTGGAGGCAGAACATTCGACGGAATGGGATTAACGGGTGCAGATTATAGTATTATCGATCACTGCTCTATAAGCTGGACAATTGATGAGTCGTTTAGTTCACGAGGAGCGCATCATATTACATTACAGCGAACTTTAATTTCTGAAGCTTTAAATGTTGCGGGACATGGTAAATATGAAGCTGGTAAAATGCACGGCTATGCAGCTACAATTGGCGGTGATATTGGAAGTTTTCATCATAACTTATTAGCTCACAATTACGGACGTAACTGGAGTATTGGCGGTGGTTTAAGCGGTGACGGATTCTACACTGGAAGATTGGATATTACAAATAATGTGGTGTACAATTGGGGGAAAAGAGCAACAGACGGCGGTGCAAACGAAGTCAATTTTGTAAATAATTACTATAAACCAGGTGCTTCAACTGCAATTTTTGTAGCGCTGAATGCACAGCATGAAGGCGTTGGAAAAGGTATGCAGCGCTATTATTTTGATGGAAATGTTATGCCAGGTTATTTTGATGAAAAATCTCAGGATAAAGGAAGAAAATTTACTACCACAAATAAAGAGAAGGTAGAGTATGAAACTTTTGTTGACAAACCATTTTTTCCTTCTTATGTAGAAACGCAATCAGCGAAAGCGGCTTATAAAAATGTACTTTCCGATGTTGGCGCTAATCAACCGTTTTTTGATAAGCACGATAACCGAATTATTGGTGAAACTCTAAAAGGAACTTTCACTTACAAAGGAAGTAAAAGCGGTTTGGGCGGTATGATTGATAACGAACAAGATGCGGGTGGATGGCCAAACTTTGTATCAGAAACTCGTCCAGCAGACTGGGATACAGATCATGACGGATTACCAAACTGGTGGGAAAAAGCATTTGGTTTAAACGAAAACTCACCTGTTGGAGATTTCTCAGATGCAAATCAAGATACTGATAAAGATGGATTTACACAGTTGGATAATTATTTAGACTGGTTGGCTCAGCCTCATTATTTTGTAAATTCTGGGGAGAAAAAGATTTTAAGTGCTGCAGATTATTTCAAAGGTTATGAAAAGAAACCTGTGTATACTTTCTCAGAGCTTAAAAATGGAAAAGTGGTTTTAAAAGGAAAAGAAATTCAGTTTACAACTGTTGAAAAAGGATTTGCTTCTTTCGTCCTAACGGTAAAAGATGCAGACGGAGATTCAATGAGCAGAACGATTAATTTCTTTGTTAAGTAAATTATTAAACCATATAAGTGATATAAGAAAATTATAAGATTGACTTAATACTTGTATGGTTCAAGTTCAAGAAAGTTTAGTTTAAATGAACTTATATTTCTTATATGGTTCAAAATGATAAAAGAATGAAAAAAATATTAAATGTTTCCTTAAGCTTGTTTTTTGTTAGCACTGGAGTGTTTGCGCAGAACAAAGGTTTGGTTGCGAATTCAGAAAGTCCATATTCAAAACTGCAGAGTGTTGGCTTGCAAGATGTAAAATGGACAAAAGGTTTCTGGAAAGAACAATTTGATGTAGAAACCAAAAATACTTTGCCTTACATGTGGGATTTGTATCATAATGAAACTTCGCATGCCTATAAAAATTTCGAAATTGCTGCAGGTTTAAGCAAAGGAACTTTCAAAGGACCGTCGTTTCATGATGGCGATTTCTACAAGATTTTTGAAGGAATGGCTGCGACTTATGCCGTAACAAAAGATAAAAAACTAGATGCAGAAATGGATAAAGCCATTGCGCTTTTCGCGAAAGTACAGCGTAAAGACGGTTATATTCACACGCCTGTTTTAATAGACGAACGCTGGGGAACCTTAGGCCCGGAAGAAGTAAAAAAACAATTGGGTTTTGAGAAATACAATATGGGACATTTAATGACTGCAGCCTGTATTCATTATCGTGCGACAGGAAAAACAAATTTCCTAAATATAGCCAAAGGTGTTGCCGATTTCTTGTATGATTTCTATAAAAAAGCTTCGCCAGAGTTGGCTCGAAATGCGATTTGTCCGTCTCATTATATGGGAATTGTCGAAATGTACAGAACGACTAAAAATCCGAAATATCTGGAATTAGCCAATAATCTTATAGATATTCGCGGAACCACAAATGACGGAACTGATGATAATCAGGACAGAATTCCGTTTAGACAGCAGACAACCGCAATGGGTCACGCCGTAAGAGCAAATTATCTTTACGCTGGAGTAGCCGATTTGTATGCCGAAACTGGAGAAAAGAAATTATTGGATAATTTAGAATCGATTTGGGATGATGTAACGTATCGTAAAATGTACATTACTGGAGGTTGCGGTTCTTTATATGACGGCGTTTCTCCAGACGGAACTTCGTATGATCCAACTGTAGTTCAGAAAATTCATCAGGCTTATGGAAGACCTTTTCAATTACCGAATGCAACGGCTCATACTGAAACCTGCGCTAATATTGGAAATGTGTTATGGAACTGGAGAATGCTTCAAATTACTGGAGATGCCAAATATGCTGATATTGTGGAATTGGCATTGTATAATAGTGTGCTTTCGGGAATGGATTTAGAAGGAGAAAAATTCCTGTATAATAATCCGCTGAATGTTTCTAATGATTTACCATTTCATCAGCGTTGGGGAAATGAGCGTGAAGGTTATATCGCCTTATCAAATTGCTGCGCTCCAAACGTAACGAGAACAATTGCCGAAGTTGGAAATTATGCGTACAATATTTCGAAAGAAGGCTTGTATGTCAATTTATACGGAAGTAATCAATTGAAAACAAAATATTTAAATGGAGAAGAAATCGAAATCGAACAGCAAACCAATTATCCTTGGGACGGAAAAATAACCTTGAAAATTGTAAAAGCCCCAAAAGATTTACAAAATTTCTTTTTAAGAATTCCAGGTTGGAGTCAGAATGCTTCGATTTCAGTTAATAATTCAAAAATTACTGATAAAATCGTTTCTGGAGCTTATCTGAAATTAAACCAAAAATGGAAAAAAGGAGATGTAATTGAATTGAATCTCCCGATGCCAGTTGAATTAATGGAAGCTAATCCGTTGGTGGAAGAAGTTAAAAATCAGGTTGCTGTAAAAAGAGGACCTTTGGTATATTGCTTAGAATCAGACCAACTTCCTGCGAAAATAAGCGTAAATGATGTGGCTTTGAATTTGAAATCAAATTTTGCGACCAACAATTTCACATTGAACAATAGAAACTTAGTAAGCATTGATGCGGAAGCCGTTATAAATTCGAATAATTCTTGGAATAAAACGTTGTACAAACCACTTTCTTCTAAAGATGCAACGGCTGTACAAGTAAAATTGATTCCGTATTTTGCATGGGGAAATAAAGGAAAAGGAGAAATGACGGTTTGGATGTCGCATTAAAATTATATATAGATTCCTATTTTTTCGTAGAGACGCACCGCAGTGCGTCTAACGTAACGTAGCCACAATGTTTGATATACATGGCGTAGACGAACTGTGGTGCGTCTCTACAGATAAACTTTGTCTAAAAATCCTAACATTAAATACTATGAAACATATTCTGTTTTTATTTCTAATAACACTTTCAATATCAGCCCAAACACTAGATAATAAATTGACATTAACCGTTGCTCAAGATGGTTCTGGAGATTTTAAAACCATTCAGGAAGCAGTAAATAATGTCAAAGACAATTCAGAAAAACGTGTTGTAATTACGATTAAGCCTGGAAAATATGTTGAAAAATTGGAAATTCCAGCTTCAAAACCATTCATTACTTTAAAAGGTCTTGACCGAAATAAAACCATTATTTCATTTGATGATTATTCGGGAAAACCATTAAGAGAAGTGGATGCATCTGGTAAAAAAGAATTTGGAACTTCTACATCTTATTCTTTTTTAATTAAGGGAAACGATTGTATACTTGAAAATCTAACTGTCGAAAATACGGCAGGAAGAGTAGGACAGGCGGTAGCATTGCATATTAAAAGTGACAGAGTTGTTGTGAAAAACTGTAATCTTTTAGGAAATCAGGACACGCTTTATTTATCAGAAGGAAATACCCGTACTTATTTTGAAAACTGTTTCATAAACGGAACAACCGATTTTATCTTCGGAGCGGCAACAGCTTATTTTTATAAATGTACCATCGAAAGTTTAGTGAATTCCTATATTACAGCGGCTTCAACTCCGCAGGGGCAAGCTTACGGTTTTGTTTTTGTTGATTGTAAGCTTACTGCAAAAGACAAATCTGTAGATAAAGTGTTTTTGGGAAGACCATGGAGACCTTATGCACAAACTGTTTTCATTAATACTGATTTAGGTTCGCACATTATTCCAGAAGGTTGGAATGCTTGGATTGATACTCGATTTCCTGATAAAGATAAAACTGCTTATTATGCAGAATTTGGAAGTAAAGTTTCGAGTGCCAAAGAGTTGTCTCAACGTGTTTCTTGGTCGCATCAATTGAATAAAACTGAGATTACAAGATACGATAGAGACTCCGTTTTTAAAGGATGGAATCCAAATAAATAGACCCATAATAAACTCGTGATTTTCTAAATAGAAATTAAACAAAAGTTTTTTAATATAACGCCCGCTGCCATTGAAGGTTAGCGGTTTTTTTATTCATTTTTTAAGTTCAAAAAGTAAAAATGTAATCGTTTACATTTCATTGGTCAGAATTTACTTTTAAAAATATTTTTTATTTAGATTTTTTTTTAAAACAATTTTAATAGTATCCTGTATTTGTTTTGTAGGTTTTTTAATGTAAATTAAATGTTATTTTAAAAATTATCTCTAACGTTTTCGTAAAATACAACTATTTCTAAGCTTCTATGCATCAGTCATGCTAGTAGTAAGTTTTGCAGAATAAATAGTATATGCATAATTTTGATAAAAATATTATTGTTTTTTGATTAAAACGGGTTTATAAATTTTATTATAAGCAATCATTTATCTTGAATATTTTGTATCGTTTATTTTTTTCATCCGTTTTTTATCAATATTGTTTTTTTTATGTCTTTTTTTTTGAAATTATGTTATTAAAACAGGATACAGCAGGACGGTTCTCATATATCATCGTTATATTTTTGGAATACTAAAAATAAATGTGTTTTAAACATTTAATAAATGCTTTAAGATTTCTTTAAGTAAAATTTTATTAGACTTAAGACATATTTAACATGACTAACTAACAATTAATAACCTAACCAAAAAAACATTTATGAAACAAGCACTTATAAAAAGATGTAGTTTTCTTTTGTTTACATTGATGAGTGTGCTGAGTTATGCTCAAAGTAATCAAGTTACAGTAACAGGAACTGTTACAGATAATTTAGGAGGACTTCTTCCTGGGGTTAACGTCACAGAGAAATCTAGCAAGAATTCGGTGACAACAGATTACAATGGTAAATACCAAATTAAAGTTAAGAGTGGAGCAACATTAGTTTTTTCTTTCATCGGAATGAAAAAAATTGAATTACCACTTAACAATCGTACAATCGTTAATGCAAAAATGGAAGACGATTTTAATCAATTAGAAAACATCGTTGTAGTTGGTTACGGTAGTCAAAAGAAAAAAGAACTTACAGGAGCAATTGCTACTATCAAGGCAGATGACTTAATGGATTTGCCGGTAACAAATTTATCTGACGCATTAAAAGGATTAGTTCCTGGTGTTAACGTTACTAGTGGAACTGGTCGTCCAGGTGAAGCAGGAAGCGTTTCGATTCGTCAGTCATTTAGTTTATCTAAAGATGGTGGTTTTAATACTCCTTTAATTATCATTGATGATATGATTCAGGTAGATCCTACTAATGGTAAACCTACATTAGAACAGTTTAATAGATTAGATCCTTCTGAGATCGAAAGTATCACTGTATTAAAAGATGGTTCTGCTGCAATTTATGGTTCTCGTGCTTCTCAAGGAGCAATTGTAGTAAAAACTAAACGAGGTAAAGCAGGTAAAGCAAAATTCTCTTACAATAGTCAATTTGCTATTAATGATGCGGTTAGCCATAGTAAAGTATTGAATGCTTATGAATTTGGGGTTTTCAGTAATAGATTTTTCAAATCTAGAGTTGCAGCTCCAGCTGTAATTGATCCAGCTACAATATATTCAGATGCTGAATTGGAGCAAATGAAAGGTTTAAATTATAATTGGTTAGATGAAGCTTGGAGACCAGCTATTCAGCAAAAGCACTCGTTCAACGTGAGTGGAGGTACTGAAGATATTACTTATTTCGCAGGTGCTACATATCTTACGCAGGATGCTAATTTAGGATATCAAAAATATGATAAATGGAATTTCCGTACAGGTATTAATGCAAAAATCGCTAAGAATTTAGATTTTTCTGCATCTATTTCTGGAAATATTGGATTTATCGATAAATCATTTACTAAAGCATCATCTAACATTAGTGATGGTAGTTATGCCTCTGCAGCAGGTGGAGAACAAGCAGATTACGGATTCTTGTTACACATGCCACAACATGTGCCTTGGGAAACAATTTTAGGTGGAAAACAATACTATGTGTCTCCATTTCCTAACTCAAACAAAAACTTTGGAAGTGCAAATGCAAATAATAATATTGCTGGATGGAACTATTTTGCAAACTTAAATAATGGTTCTCATCAAACTACAGATGATAACACATTCAACGTTAATGCGTCATTAAATTATAAGATAGCTGCAGTTAAAGGATTGTCTTTCAAAGTAAGTTTTTCGAGAAACCAAAGTTCAGCTTATAATGAGCAAATTCAATTGCCATATGATTTGGCTAGAATTAGAGATTATCAACTTCAGGACAGACACTTAGCGAGTTCTGCTAATCCTAGCATCTTTAATAGTACAACTAATCCAACAGGAAGTTATGTTATAGAAACAAACGTTAGAAACTCAAGAGTTTATTACAATAATACAGATAGTAAAAGTAGTCAAGGAGATTTCTTGATTAACTACGATAGAACTTTTGGAGATCACCAAATTGGAGCTATGGTAGGTGGAGAGGCTTCAGAAACGTATAATACTTTTACACGTTTAGCTTATGAGAACACTGGAAAAGATTACTTAGGTGATTATCGTACAGCTGGTACATTAAGTCTTTCTAATAGCCAGGCTACAAAAGTAGAAGGTGGTACATTATCTTACTTTGGACGTTTTAATTATAGTTATAAACAAAAATATTTGTTCCAATTTATTCTTCGTAGTGATGCTTCGACAAAATTTGCTCCAGAAAATTACTGGGGAACTTTTCCAGCAGTTCAGTTAGGTTGGGTAATGTCTAAAGAAAGCTGGTTTGAAAAAGGTTTGCCATGGGTTGATTTCTTCAAACTTCGTTATTCTATTGGTAAAACTGGTAAAGATAATATCAGTCCTTGGAGATGGGAACAATATTACGATCTTATTGTTGATAAAGGGTTTCAGTTTGGTCCTGGTACAGCAACTAGTGGTGGTGGATTTAATGGAAATGGTTTAACACCTAGAGTGAATCCAAATAGAAGTGTAACATGGGATACTACTATAAAAAATAACTTCGGAGTTGATATAAATTTATTGAAAAATAGATTAAGCTTAACGTATGACTACTACTACGACAAAAATAAAGATATGTTGACAGATATGAGTAGTGCTGTTGGGGTGCCAATCTCAGTAGGAGGAGCTTACGCTGAACAAAATTATGGTCAAATTGATGCTTGGGGTCACGAATTTAGCATTACTTGGAGTGATAAAATAAAAAGCAACATGAGTTATAATGTTGGAATCAACTTTAGTTATAACAACAATGAAGTTAAAAAATATCCAGATCAAGGAAATTTAGTTCCATCTAATAATACTACAAGAGTAGGATATTCATCTTTTAATCCAGTATGGGGATATGCAGTTTGGAAAGGAACATCTACAGGAGACGGTATTTTACGTACAGATGAGGATATTGCAAATTACTGGGCATATTTAACAGAGCGTGCTACAGCAGTTGGAGGTGTGCCAAGATATTTAGATATCAATTCTGCAGCAGGTATGAGAAAAGGATCTTTAGCGTATCAGGATGTTGCAGGACAACTTAATCCAGATGGAACGTTAGCACCAGCAGACGGACAAATTATGAAAGATAATGATTATGTGAAATTAGCTAATAGTAACAGAACTTACGGTTTTACAACAAACTTGAGTTTTAAATATGAGGGTGTCTCTTTAAGAACTCAAATCGCAACTTCATGGGGAGGAGCAACTTTTGTAGACTTAGTAAATCAAGGTACGTCATCTGCTCACAATATGTGGTCTCGTGAAAGTTTCTGGAAAGATATGTACAGTGATGATAATCCAAATGGTAAATATCCAAACGTAGCACAATGGGCATATATGTCGAGTCCATCAGATTTCTGGCAATTGAATACTTTCCGTTGTTTTGTGAGAAACTTAAGTCTTAATTATGATATCCCTAAAAAGGTTTTTGCAGATACAAAAATTTCTGCTATCACATTAGGTGTAACAGGTAACAACCTTTGGGATTTATACAATCCTTATCCTGATCATTATAGAAACATGTACGATAATTCTTCAGTAAATTATCCTACACTTAGAACTTGGTCGCTTAATTTTAACGTATCATTCTAATCAAAATTTAAAAGAAATTATGAAAACACCATTTAAATATATAACACTATCACTATTACTTGCTGTAGGTGCTGCTTCTTGTAGTGATGATTTTCTAAAAGATAAGAAAGGTTATGGTTTTTACGACGACACGTTTTACCAGACTCAGGAGCGTGTGCAAGCATATGTAGATAATCAATATTATGATTTTTATAGTGCTTATAAGTCACCAACATCTACTGTTATTGGTTCTTACACAGATACAAATACTAGATTGACTGAGGAGATAGGTGGTACACAAGATTTTATTAATCCTAATAAAACCTTAATAAACTCTGCTGATGCAAGTGGTTACTATGGAGCAAAATTAGCAACTAGTATTAATAACCATCCTTATAATAGAATTAGAGAGTGTAATGCCTTTTTAGAAGATGTAGATGTAAAAGGTGCAAATCTTGATAAAACATTTCGTGATCAGGCAAAAGGCCAGATGTATTACTTGCGTGCAGTGCAGTATTTTGATTTACTGCGTGTTTATGGAGGAGTTCCTATTGTAACTACAGTTCAAAATGCATCAGCTAATGATCCTTCAATTCAGCTTCCAAGAGCAAAACCTTCTGAGGTAGTAGCTCAAATCGTAAAAGATTTAGACATGGCAGCAAGTTTATTGCCAGGAAACTGGGCTTCTGGAGCTTACGGACGTTTTACAAAAGGCGCTGCTATGGCACAAAAATCTAGAGTACTTTTAACATTTGCTAGTCCATTGTTCAATAAAAATTGGGATGGTTCAAACGAGCGTTGGGAAGCTGCTTTGAAAGCGGGATTAGAAGCAGAAGCTCAATTGTCTGCTGATGGTTACGGATTATATGGAAGCACAGCAAAACAATGGGAGCAAATGTTTTTAATTGATAATGCATTTTGTTCAGAAGCAATAACTGTACAACTTCTTGGATTTGGTCCAACTCAATCAAATAACAATTCTTGGGAAAAAGGAATTCGTTTATTAAGTTTAGGTGGAACTGGTGGTGGAGTAGCTGCTCCTAAAGAAATGATTGATTTGTTCCCAATGGCAGATGGTAGAAGACCAACTACTGCAAATGGTTACAACGATTTTACTTTCTTCCTTAACAGAGATCCTAGATTCTACAGAACTTTTGCTTTCTCTGGTTCTAAATGGGGAAGTAAAGAAACTCCTAACAGTGTTCTTTGGGCTTATCGTTGGGTAGATGGAGCAAATAAAGCAGGTTTCTCAGATGGAAATACTGCAATTTCAAGTCCTGCTTTCGTTAGAAAAATGACTAATATCAATGCTAGTAAAGAAACTAACTTCCAGTATTCAGGAACAGATATTTTTGAATATCGTTATGCTGAGTTACTATTGAATATTGCAGAATGTTATGCTGCTTTAGGACAGACTAACAATACTTTGACTTATTTAGGAAGAATTAGAAATCGTGTTGGTATTCCTGCTGCAAATAACTACGGAATTGGTACATTAACAACAAAATATCAAGCTATTGAAGCTGTTTTATATGAAAGAAGAGTAGAATTAGCTTATGAAGGAAAACGTTTCTGGGATGTACAAAGATGGATGCTATATGATAATGAGGTGTTACCTGGAGTTGTAGGTGGTACAGTAAGTAAATTAGGTTTAACGCCAATTAACGGAACAAAACGTACTGGTAACTTTTTACAATATAGAGTTGCTACGACATCTGCAACAACAGATCCTTTAACGGCTGCTCGTGCAAGTATAGTTGCTGATCCAGATGCTGCAAATTTCAACGCTCAGTTAACAACTTTGGCTACATTTTACAACACAAACTTTATTCGTACAAATTTAGTTACGCCTATGGATAATTTTAACGGAGCTGCTGTTAATATTAAGTTCAATCCTAACTATTATATTAATGGTCTTAACACTACAGCTTTAACTTCAAATCCATGGTTGTTGCAAACAATTGGATGGAATGATAACTTTGGTGGACTAGGAACGTTTAATTACCAAGAATAAATTTTAAGATTAAAAAATAATATAATAAGCTTTTCACCTGTATTCTTCAAAAGATACAGGTGATTTGTTTAAAAAGAATTACCACAACTAGAAATTAACATGAAAAATTCCGCATTATTTATCGCATCATCTCTGCTTTTTTTAGGAAGTGCAAAATGTTTTGCTCAATATCCGAAGATTAGCCCAGAAGTTCAAGCTCAGGAAAAAGCTATCAAAGAAGAAGCTCAAAGACTTTCTGATGAAGCCTGGACAAAAGCTTTAGTAGTTATTGAAGAAGAAGCAAAACATGGAAAACCTTATATTCCGTGGGCAGCAAGACCAACCGATTTACCTCAGGCTGAAATTCCAGCTTTTCCAGGTGCTGAAGGAGGAGGAATGTATACTTTCGGAGGACGTGGTGGAAAAGTTTACACTGTAACGAGTCTAGAAGATCGCGGACCAGGAACTTTACGTGAAGCTTGCGAACAAGGAGGAGCGAGAATAGTGGTATTTAATGTTGCTGGAATTATCAGATTAAAAAGTCCGTTGATTATTCGTGCACCTTACATTACAATTGCAGGACAAACAGCTCCTGGTGATGGTATTTGTATTGCTGGAGAATCTACTTGGATTGATACGCATGACGTAATTATCAGACACGTACGTTTCCGTCGTGGAGAAACTTTCGTAGGCCGTCGTGATGACGCTATTGGAGGTAATCCTGTTGGAAATATCATGATTGATCACGTTTCTGCAACTTGGGGATTAGATGAAAACATGTCAATCTATAGACATATGTACAATCCAGGGGCAGGATATCCAGATATTAAAGTCGGAACTGTAAATATTACCATCCAAAACAGTTTATTTGGAGAGGCTCTTGATACTTACAATCACGCTTTTGGAAGTACTTTAGGAGGAGAAAACTGCTCTTTCATGAGAAATATGTGGGCTAATAATGCAGGAAGAAACCCTTCTATTGGATGGAACGGAATTTTCAATTTTGTAAACAACGTAGTTTTCAACTGGTACAATAGATCTACTGATGGTGGAGATTATACTGCTAATTACAATATCATTAATAACTTCTACAAACCAGGTCCGGTAACCGATTTAACACAGCCAATCAGCTATAGAATTTTAAAACCAGAATCTGGAAGAAGTAAATTACCTTATATGGTTTTCGGAAGAGCTTATGTAAACGGAAACATAGTTAATGGAAACGAAAAAGTTACTAAAGACAACTGGGACGGAGGTATTCAGTTAGAAAATAAAAAAGGTGAGTTAATGACATATGATGAAGCAAAAGAATACTTTGCTAAAATGAAAACGGACAAACCTTTTCCAATGCCATGGTTCCGTCCATTCATGAAAGCAGACGAAGCATATGAATTTGTTCTTAAAAATGTTGGAGCAACTTTACCAATAAGAGATAAAGTAGATGAAAGAATCGTTAGAACTGTAAAAACTGGAGTTCCAGAATATGCAAAAGGATTAGAGAAAAAAGAATTTTATCAATTTGAACACAGACGTTTACCGATGGATTCTTATAAAAAAGGAATCATTACAGATATTTCTCAAGTTGGAGGATATCCAGAATACAAAGGAAAACCTTATGTAGATACTGACAAAGACGGTTTGCCAGATGCATGGGAGAAAAAATACGGTTTAAACCCGAATGATCCATCTGATGCGCAAGGAGATTTAAATGGAGACGGATACACTAATATTGAAGATTACATTAACGGTGTAAATCCTGCGATAAAAGTAGACTGGAAAGATTTAGCTAATAATAAAGAAACTTTAGTTAGACCTTTATTAGATTTAAAATAGGAACAATTTTTGAAACCATAAAATTGCTCGCAAAGTTGTTAAGACGCAAAGATTATTAAAGTAAGCATAAAAAACTTTGCGTCTTAGCGACTTTTCAAGATTAAAAAGTAAATAAAAATCTATTTGACTTTTTTAAATCAAGTATGGTTTAAAAATCAAATCAAAAAATAAAAATCATGGCACTAAATAAATTAAATGCTGGTTTATTATCGCTGGTTTTCGCATTTTCAACTTTAAATGCTCAACAGCATTTAGATCCTGAATATGTTAAAGTTACTAACGAAAGAGCTGCAAAAATCGTTACTAAATTAGATTTGAAAAACGAAGCAAAAGAAAAAGCAGTTTCGAATATTATAGCGCAGCAATTCAGGGATTTATCTGAAATTCAGGACGGAAGAGACGCTGAAATCAAAAAAGTAAAAGAAGATGCTTCTTTAGCAAAAGAAAAACAAAACGAGAAAATTGATAAACTGAAATCAAAAGCAGACGAATCAATAGCAAAGCTGCATAAATCTTACCTCAAAAAATTAGGTAAAGAATTATCAGAAGACAAAATCACTGAAGTTAAAGATGGAATGACTTATGGAGTGCTTCCTATCACAGTTGCAGGTTACAACGACATGCTTCCAAATTTAACAGCAGAACAAAAAGACTACATCTACAAAGCTTTAGTTGAAGCGAGAGAACATGCAATGGACGCAGGTTCATCTAAAGAAAAACACGGCTGGTTTGGTAAATACAAAGGAAGAATTAATAACTATTTATCAAAACAAGGTTATGATCTAAACAAAGAAAGTAAAGATTGGCACGAACGTGTTGAGCAAAGAGAAAAAGCTAAGAATTAGTCCTTAGTGTCTAGTAATTAGTAATTAGTTTTTTTAAAATTCATTAGTGGATGTTTTTTAAACTAATCACTAATTACTAAGAGCTAATCACTAAAAACTAAGGACTAGTAACTAATCACTAAGAACTAAAAAATGCAAAATATTTTCCCAAAACATACTTTAAAGAGAACATTTATGGCGTTGTCATTTTGTTCACTTGTATCCTCGGCATATGCGCAATATCCTGTAATTCCAAAGCCTGTTCAGGAAAAAGCGGATGCTATTTTAGCTGACGAAGAAAAAAGACTAAGTGAAATATGGAATGCTAATCTTCATATTATCAAAGAAGAAGCAAAACAAGGAAAACCCTATTTACCTTGGGCTTCATATCCAAAAGATTTTGTTTTGGCAGATATTCCTGCTTTCCCAGGTGCTGAAGGCGGTGGAGCATACACACAAGGTGGTCGTGGCGGAAAAATATTTGTGGTTACGAGTTTAGAAGACAGCGGAAAAGGAACTTTTCGTGAAGCCTGCGAAGCGGTTGGGGCAAGAACAATTGTTTTCAACGTTTCGGGAATTATTCAATTGAAAAAAAGAATCAGCATGCGTGCTCCTTACGTCACCATTGCTGGGCAAACGGCTCCGGGTGACGGAATTTGTATTGCAGGAGAAACTTTAGAAATCGACACACATGACGTTATTATCAGACACATGCGTTTTAGACGTGGTGCAACTGAGGTAACAAGAAGAGACGATGCTTTGGGCGGAAATCCAATGGGAAATATTATTGTAGATCACTGCTCTGTAAGTTGGGGATTAGACGAAAATATTTCTCTATACAGACATCAATTTGCAGCTAATGCAAAATCTAAACTGGAAAAATTACCAGCCTGTAATATCACCATTCAAAACACGATTTCATCAGAAGGTTTAGATACCTATAACCATGCTTTCGGAAGTACAATCGGCGGATTAAATAGTACTTTTATGCGCAACTTATGGGCGGATAACATTTCTAGAAATGCTTCTATCGGAATGTATGGTGACTTTAATTTTGTGAATAACGTAGTATTCAATTGGTGGAATCGTACGCTTGACGGCGGTGATTATCGTTCGATGTTAAACATCATCAATAACTATTTCAAACCAGGTCCTATAACGCCACAAAACGAACCTATTTCACATAGAATTGTGAAACCAGAATCAGGTTATATTGAACCGAAACAATATGGAAGAGCGTATGTTTCAGGAAACTTTATCGTAGGTTCTCCTGAAGTTACAGCAGACAACTGGAATGGTGGAGTACAATTGGAAAACCTTCCAGAAGCAGAAACGGCAGCATTTTTAGCAGCTATTAAACAGCCAAAACCTTTTTCAATGCCAAAATTCAATATCATGTCGGCAGAAGAAGCTTATGATTTTGTTTTAACGAATGTCGGAGCCACAATCCCAAAAAGAGATGCTGTCGATGAAAGAATTATCAAACAAGTTAAAACTGGAAAAATCGAAGTAAAAGACGGCTTAGAAAATAATATCGGAAAAGAATTCATCAAAAGAAGATTGCCAGCAGATTCATATAAAAAAGGAATTATAACACATCCTGATCAAGTTGGCGGATATCCGACTTACAAAGGGAAAGCATACAAAGATTCAGATAATGATGGAATTCCAGATGCTTGGGAAAAGAAATTTGGTTTAAATCCAAATGATGCTGCAGATGCCAATAAAGATGCAAACGGAGACGGATATACCAACATCGAGAAATATTTTAACGGAATCGATCCAAACAGTAAAACAGATTGGACAAAAATTGAAAATAATACGGATACTTTGGCTAAGTTAAAGTCTTTATTACAGTAATTCAACATAAAGAGCGTACACCCAAAGTTTGTCATTCCGACGAAGGAGGAATCACACTAGAAACTCCACAACAGTGCGTAAATCCCGCGTGAGATTTCTCGTTCCTCGAAATGACAAAATTGTGGAAAAAGACAAACCTAAAAATTATATGAGCTTATATTACTTATATGGTTTAATTTTAAAGTCTAAATAAATAATAAGGTGAATTTTATCCAATTTAAAAATACAATCTCCCTTCAAAAAGATAAAATAGTTTTGTCTGGTTTGGCGATGCTTTTCAGTATAAACATCACAGCCCAAAACAATTTCCCAGATATCATCAAAACCAAAGAAGGAAAACTTTCTTTTACAACTGACAATCAAGGAAATCAAATTCCTGATTTTTCTTTTGCAGGATATAGAAACTCTGAAGTTGCCATTCCGAATTTGGATAACAAAATTTTTGTTTCGCAGCAAGAAGAAGATGCAACGCAGAAAATCCAAAACGCGATTGATTATGTAAGTGCATTAAAACCGGACAAATCAGGATTTCGTGGAGCAGTTTTGTTAGACAAAGGAACTTTCAAAATCAGCGGAACATTATACATTAGAAAATCAGGAGTTGTTTTAAGAGGAAGCGGAAATACTGAAAATGGAACTGTACTTTTAGGAACCGGATTAGAAAGAGAAGCTTTAATTAGAATTTTAGGTTTAAACGATAAAGCGTATAAAGATTCATTTGAATTCGCTAACGCATACACACCACTTGGAACTCAGAAAATCCAATTAAAAAACACTTCAAAATTAAAAGTTGGAGACGAAATTGAAATCAGTAAACCTTTAACGGATAATTTTATTAAAGAAGTAAACATGCAGGATTTCGGCGGAGAAACTTCTTGGATTGGCTGGAAAAAAGGCGATTGGACGACAACTTGGAATCGTGTTGTAACCAAAATCAACGGAAACGAAGTAACTGTAAATGCACCAATCACTATGTCTTTGCATGATGTTTTCGGAACTTCAAAAGTAAGTGTTTACTCTTGGCAAGGAAGAATTGAAAATAACGGAATTGAAAATATCTTAATAAAATCAACTTACAATTCTTCAAATTTAAAAGACGAAGAGCATAGATGGCAGGCCATCAGCATCGAAAATACCAGAAATGCTTGGGTAAAACAAGTTAATTTCAAGCATTTTGCAGGCGGAGCCGTTACGGTTTTAAAAACAAGTCAGCAAATTACGGTTGAAGATTGTATTGCAACAGAACCAATTTCTGAAATTGCTTCATTCAGAAGACATACTTTTTATACAGAAGGTCAGCAAACACTTTTCCAACGTTGTTACTCCGAATTTGGATATCATGATTTCGCTGTAGGCGGATTTGGAACAACGGGTCCAAATGCGTTCGTACAATGCGAATCACATTTGCCATTCCAAAACAGCGGTGCAATTGGAAGCTGGGCAACTGGAGTTTTATTTGATATTGCCAATATCGATGGAAAAGCATTAAGTTATAACAATAGAGAACAAGGCGGAAGAGGAGCAGGATGGACAGCAGCTAATTCTGTAATCTGGGAATCATCGGCTTCAAAAGTAGAATGTTACAGTCCGCCAACAGCAAAGAACTGGGCTTTTGGAGTTTGGGGACAATTTGGAGGAAACGGACACTGGAAAAACGTAAACGAACATATCAGTCCAAGAAGTTTATTCTACGCACAACTAGAAGCCAGATTAGGAAAACTTCCAGTTCAGCCTTTTATCTATGATTTAGGTTCAGAAGCTTCTTCAAGTCCGAGTGTAGAAGTTGCTGCAGAATTGACTAAAAATTCAGCAACAACGGCAAAAAGTTTACAAGAATTGATTGCAGAAGCTTCAAAAGCAAATCCGATTAAAACAGACAGTAAAGGTTTAAAAAATGCAAACGATTTAAAAGTTGCTTCAAATAAAACTGAAAAATCAACTTCTAAAGTTACGATAGAAAACGGTTGGTTAACTTTTGAAGGAAAAGTAATTGCAGGAAAACAAACCAACGTAGCTTGGTGGAGAGGCGATTTAACGGATGATTTCGTAAATAAATCAACACCACACATTACGCGTTTTGTACCTGGAAGAACAGGAAACGGATTGACTGATAAAGTGCAAGAAACGGTTGATTATTTAACTAAAAACAATATCGTTGCCTTAGAACACAATTACGGTTTATGGTACGACAGAAGAATGGATGATCACGAACGTGTACGCCGAGTTGATGACGATGTTTGGCCTCCATTTTACGAACAGCCTTTCGCTAGAAGCGGAAAAGATTTCGCTTGGGATCATTTAAGCAAATACGATTTAACAAAATTCAATGATTGGTATTGGAGTCGTTTAGCTCAGTTTGCAACGCTTTCAGAGCCAAACGGACAATTGTTAATCAATCAGCAATATTTTCAGCACAATATTTTAGAAGCTGGAGCGCATTGGGCAAGTTCGCCTTGGCGTTCAGCAAACAATATCAACAGCACAGGATTTCCAGAGCCGCCGCCTTACGCAGGAGACAAACGTATTTTTATGGCGGAGCAGTTTTATGATATTACCAATGCACAAAGAAGAAAATTACATGAAGGTTTCATCAGAAAATCATTCGAGAACTTTCAGGAAAACAGCAATGTAATTCAGTTAACAAGTGCTGAATATACTGGTCCGTTACATTTTATGGAATTCTGGTTAGACCAAGCCCAAAAATGGAAAGACGAAACAGGAAAAAAAGGCTTAATTGGATTAAGTGCTACAAAAGACGTTCAGGATGCTATTTTAAATGATGCTAAAAGAGTAAAAACCGTTGATGTAATCGACATTCGTTACTGGTATTACAAAGAAGACGGTTCAGCTTACGCTCCACAAGGAGGCGTAAATTTAGCACCAAGACAGCACGCTAGAAAGCTAAAAACCGGAAAAGAAACCGATAATCAAGTGTATCGTGCAGTTAGAGAATACCGAGAAAAATATCCTGAAAAAGTCATTTTATATTCAACAGATGGTTCTTCAAGATTTGGATGGCCTGCTTTAATGGCGGGAGCTTCATTGCCAAACATTCCAAAAATCGAATTACCACAGTTTTATGCCGCTTTAAGCGAAATGAAATTAGTTGACGGAAATACGTTTTCAGACAATCTTTGGAAGTTAGAAAACAAAGGAAAAAGTTACCTTTTCTATTTGAAAAATGATCAGGATATCACAATCGATTTAGCAAACGAAAAAGGAACATTTGAAGTATTTGCAATCAATGGGATAACAGGAAATATAACGAAAAAAGCAAATATCAGCGGAGGAAAACAAGTGACAATTCCACAAGCTGAAATAAAAGAAAAAGTGCTTTTTGTAGTGAAGAAATAAAAGAAGGGTTTGCCACGAATTAGCACGAATTTAATTTTGAATTAAATCTGCTCAATCTGAAAGATCTGCGAGAGTAAATTTTTCACGCTCCCGATATTTATCGGGATAAAAAAGATAAAAGCAGATTCAACAGATTTTTAAATTTTGATCTGCGTAGATCTGCCAAAATCTGAGAAATCTGCGTGAAACAATAAACACAAGCAGAATAAAAATTAGTGAAAATTCGTGCAATACGTGGCAAACAAACCTACAAAACATAAATTCAAAAACAAACCAAAATGAATCTGAAAATTAAATCTTTATACGCTCTTTGTATAAGCTTTATGTTTACAGCACAAAGCGGATTTTCGCAATCTGCCAAAACAAAAGCATCTCTGCCTGAAATCAAAGTATCTAAAAATCAGCATTATTTTGTTACCGAAAACGAAAAACCATTTTTCTGGCTGGGCGACACAGGCTGGCTGGCATTCGGAAAACTAGATAGAGCGGGAGTAGAGAAATATTTCAAAGACAGAAAAGAAAAAGGATTTAATGTCATTCAGGTAATGGTTTTGCATAACATCAATGCCGTTAACGTTTATGGTGACGCAGCTTTAATCAACGAAGACGTTTCAAAACCTTTGCTTACAGCGGGAAATGATTTCGAAGATGCGAAGCAATACGATTACTGGGATCATGTAGATTACACTTTAGATGTAGCTCAGAAAAATGGAATTTATCTAGCAATGGTTCCAGTTTGGGGAACCAACGTTTCAAAAGGAAATAAAGTAAGTAAGGAACAGGCAACTGAATATGCGAAGTTTTTAGCTAACCGATATAAAAACAGAACCAACGTAATTTGGTTAAACGGAGGAGATACACACGGGAACGAATTTCAGGACATCTGGAATGCCATCGGAAATACTTTAAAAACAAATAATCCAAACCAATTAGTGACTTTCCATCCGTTTGGAAGAACTGATTCTTCAGAGAATTTTCACAATGAAAAATGGCTGGATTTCAATATGTTCCAATCAGGACACAGAAGATACGATCAGGATTCATCAAAAACGAATTTCAAAGAAGACAATTACAAATTTGTCGTAAGAGATTTCGAATTAAAACCAACAAAACCAGCACTTGACGGAGAACCATCTTACGAAGGAATTCCACACGGTTTGCACGATACTTTACAACCAAAATGGACCGCAAGCGATGTTCGTCGTTACGGATACTGGTCGGTTTTATCAGGAGGTGCAGGTTACACATATGGACACAACGCCGTAATGCAAATGTTTAGAAAAGGCGATAAACCAGCGTACGGAAACAAAGAATTATGGACATCAGCGATCAACGCACCTGGAGCAAAGCAAATGGTTTACATTAAGAAATTAATGGAAGAAGTACCATTTTTAGAAGGAGTTCCAGATGTTTCTTTAGTAGTGAATCAAGGAGAGAAATACGATTATATTCCGGCTATAAGAGGAGAAAGATATGCTTTATTATACACCTACAATGGAAGAATAATAGAAGTAAAACTTGGAAAAATAGCTGGAGATAAATTCGAAGCAACTTGGTACAATCCTAGAAATGGAAAGAAAACTAAAATAGGAACATTTGATAATAAAGGAACTCAAAATTTTCAACCAGTAGGTAAAAAAGAAGATGGCAATGATTGGGTTTTGATTTTGAAGTCAAAGTAAAAAAAGTCTAGTATGTCGTCCTGAGCGAAGTCGAAGGACCGCAAAGATTGGACACTGTAATTGATATTGCATGCGCTCTTCGACTTCGCTCAGGGTGACAAAAATGAGAATAAAATATTTCACGCAGATTTAAAATGATTTAAGCAGATTCTGCAGATATTTTAAAATATAAATCTGCGTTGATCTGCCATCCCGATAGCTATCGGGAGCGTGAAACCAAAAACACAACTATGAAAAATATACTAATAATACTCTGCTTCATCACCGGATTAAACACCACTTTCGCAAACGACGGCTGGTTGAATATCTTAAAAGAAGGCGGAAACAACAAAGGAATAAAATGTACTCAAGCCATTCAGAATGCAATTGAAAAAGCATCTAAAAATGGCGGAGGAACAATCTTTTTTCCAGCAGGAGAATATTTAACAGGAGCCTTAACATTAAGAAGCAACATTACGATTCATTTAGATTCTGGAGCACTTTTAAAGTTCTCAGAGAACTTCGATGATTTCCTTCCTTATGTAGAAATGCGTTACGAAGGAATCGTAATGAAAAGTTTCCAGCCTTTATTTTACGCAAAAGATGTTCAAAATATCACCATTACAGGAAGAGGCGTAATCGACGGACAAGGTAAAGCATGGTGGAATGAAGTGTACCGAATCGAAACGGCTAAAGAACCACTTCCTCCTACCAAATACCAAACCATGTGGGAGGAGCAAAACAAAGGCCTTTATACAGAACCCTATTACAAGAGGACAGTTGACAAGAAATTCTTTAGACCTTCTTTTTTTCAGGCTTATAATTGTAAAAACATTTTAATAGAAGGCGTAACCTTTCAAAATTCACCTTTTTGGACCATCAATCCAGAATTCTGTGATAATGTAACCGTTACGGGAATTTCGATTTTTAATCCGCATTCGCCAAATACAGACGGAATCAATCCTTCTTCGTGTACCAATGTACATATTTCAAACTGCCATATCAGCGTTGGAGACGATTGTATCACGATCAAATCAGGTAGAGACGGAGACGGACGTAAATACGGAAAAGCAACAGAAAACGTAACAATCACAAATTGCACGATGTTAAGCGGTCACGGCGGTGTTGTAATTGGAAGTGAAATGTCAGGCGGAATCAAAAAAATCACAATATCCAACTGTGTTTTCGACGGAACAGATCGCGGAATCCGTATCAAATCGGCTCGTGGAAGAGGCGGAGTTGTAGAAGATATTCGTGTCGATAATATCGTCATGAAAAATATCAAAGAAGAAGCAATCGTTTTGAGCCTTTTTTACGATAAGGGAACGCAAGTTGAACCAGTAACGGAGAAAACTCCGATTTTCAGAAACATTCACATGAGTAACATTACAGCTTCAAACGTAAACAAAGCTGGACAGATTTTGGGAATTACCGAAATGCCTATTCAAAACATCACTTTCTCGAACATTAATATGGATGGAAAAGAAGGTTTTACAGTAAGTACGGCCACAGATGTTGAATTTCACGATGTAAAAGTAAATGCAACAGTAGGTTCTTCTTTCAAAATTTCAGATTCAAAAAATATTATTTTAGACAACGTCGGATCTTCAACAGCGATAAAAGGAGTTCCAGTTATCAAATTAGAGAATGTTTCGAATGCGTTAATCAACAATAATTTTCCATTCAACCCAACGGATATTTTTATCGAAGCGGATGGAAAAGACACTAAAAACATTTTCTTAAAAAATAATGTTTTAAACAACGTAACAACGAAAATAAAAAAAGGAGCTTCTTTAGATAAAAAAGCAATTACAGAATAGATTATAATAACACTGATTTCACGAATTTGAACCAATTTAATTCGTGATAATTCGTGAAATCAGTGTTTAATTTTATATCATGAAAAAAATATTCATTATAGTAACCCTTTCACTTTTCGCGATTAGTTATTCTCAGAAAAAGAAAGATTTGTATCTTTTTACGTCGTTTAGAGAACCCGCAACAGAAGGTTTATATTTGGCGTACAGCGAAGATGGTTATAATTGGAAAGGATTAGAAGGCTCATTTTTAAAGCCAGAAATCGGAGCGAGCAAAATCATGCGTGACCCGTCAATAACAAAAGGAGGTGATGGTACGTATCACATGGTTTGGACAACCGATTGGAAAGGTGGAAATGGTTTTGGTTACGCAAGTTCAAAAGATTTGATTCATTGGTCTGAACAGCAGTATATTCCAGTAATGAAAAACGAACCTGAAGTAGTAAACGTTTGGGCGCCTGAAATTTTTTATGATGATGTTAAAAAAGAATACATTATTATCTGGGCATCGACCATTCCGTTTAGATTTCCAAAAGGAGTGGAAGAAGAGAAAAATAACCACAGAATGTATTACGTAACGACAAAAGATTTTAAAACTTTTTCGGATACAAAATTATATTACGATCCAGGTTTCAGTGTAATTGATTGTGTGATTGTCAAAAAAGGAAAGAAAGATTATGTTTTGGTTTTGAAAGACAATACAAGACCAATGCGAAACATAAAAGTAGCTTTCGGGAAATCGCCTTTAGGACCGTTTCAAAAAAGTTCTGAGCCTTTAACCGAATATTTATCAGAAGGCCCTACAGTAGTAAAAGTCGGTAAAAACTGGTTGTTGTATTATGATAATTACGGTTCAAAAAATTATAAAGCGTTAAGCACAAGAGATTTTGTTCGTTTTGAAGATGTATCTTCCAAAATAAGTCTTCCCGAAGGACACAAACACGGAACGATCACAACAATCTCTGCGGACGTTTTAAAGGGATTAATTGAAAAGAAATAGATAGAAAAATTTCACGCAGATTTAAAATGATTAAAGCAGATGAGGCAGATTTTATTTTAATCAAAAGCAGATCAAAAAATCTGCTTACATCAGCTAAAATCTGCTAAATCTGCGTGAAACAAAAAAATATAAAATGATTACTTTCCAAAAAATAAAAACCAACATCATAACCACAGCCACAATCGTATTGGCTTGCACGGCTGTAAATGCACAAAACGATACTGTGCGTTATGTTGGCAAAACACTTTCCAACATCGATTATCATCACGGACAATTAAGTCCAGCGATTGGAGTTCACGCTACACAAATTATGCGTGCAAGCCGTGAACATCCTGAAAAAGCAGATGGTTTTGGATGGACATACAATCACCAGCCGATGATGGCGTATTGGAATAATACTTTTTATCTGCATTATTTGAGTGATCCTTCTGGCGAACATATTCCACCAAGTCAGACTTTATTAATGACTTCAAAAGACGGTGTAACGTGGACAAAACCAGAAGTGATTTTTCCAATTTATCGAATTCCAGACGGATGGAAAAAAGAAGGCGTTGAAGGCGTTTCAAAAAACTTAGATGCGATTATGCACCAAAGAATGGGATTTTATACTTCAAAAGACAAAAGACTTTTTGCTTTAGCGTATTACGGAATCGCAATGGATGAAAAAGACGATCCAAATGACGGAAAAGGAATTGGTCGTGTTATTCGTGAAATCAAGAAAGACGGAAGTTTTGGCGAAATTTATTTCATTAGATACAACAAAACTTGGGATAAATCGAAATCGAAATTCCCATTTTATACAACATCAAAAGACAAAGGTTTGAAAAAAGCCTGCGAAGAAATTTTATCAGAACCATTGGTTTTACAGCAATGGGTGGAAGAGGCTGATCGTGACGATGAATTGATTCCGTTGCAGAAACCATATAAAGCATTTAGTTATTACCATTTGCCAAACGGAAATGTAGTGGGTTTATGGAAACATGCTTTAACTTCAATCAGTAGAGACGGAGGAAAATCTTGGGATTATATGCCATTGCGCGCTCCTGGATTTGTAAACAGCAACGCCAAAATCTGGGGACAAAAAACGTCAGACAATCGTTATGCGACACTGTATAATCCGTCAGAATATCGTTGGCCTTTGGCAATTTCAACAAGCGATGATGGAATGAATTATAGAGATTTATTATTGGTTCACGGAGAAGTAAGTCCGATGCGCTACGGCGGAAACTACAAATCAGCAGGCCCTCAATACGTTCGTGGAATTACAGAAAAGAATGGAACTCCCCCAGACGGAAAAATTTGGGTTGGATATAGTGTAAATAAAGAAGATATTTGGGTAGCTTCGATTCCTGTTCCTGTAACTTCAGAAGTTAAAGAACAAGCAAATGAAGTTTTCAATGCGCTTCCAGATGGAGAAGAATTGAAATTATGGAATACGTACGATCTTTCTTGGGCATCAACAAAAATCGAAAAGAAAGCCGATGGTAAAAAATGGCTGACGTTAAGAGATCAGGATTATTTTGATTATTCACGTGCCGAAAGAGTAATTCCATTTACAGCAAAATTAGAAGCTGTTTTTATAGTAAAACCAGAACAGAATAATCATGGTTTACTGCAGATTGAATTTCAAAACAAACAAGGCTTGCCTTCAGTAAGATTGGTTTTTGATAGTGATGGACAATTAAAAGTAAAAACAGGAGCACGTTTTAATACAATCGCCAAATACGAAGCGAATAAAACATATAAAGTAGTTGTAAAGTTGGATGCTAAAAATCGTTCGTACACCGTAAAAGTAAACGACGAAAAAGAATCAACAAAGATATTTTATGCGCCAACAGATGGTTTTGATCGAATTATGTTCCGCACAGGAGAGCAAAGACATACGCCAAATCCTGACACCGAGCCAGATATAGACGATTACGATGATCTGCCTCAAACTGGAAAATTAATTCCAGAAGCAGTATTCAATATCGAATCTTTGATTACTAAAAAATTATAAAGAAAAAATAGCCACGACCCGAGCGATAGCGAAAAATCAAAGCAATTCACAAATTATTTTTATAATCGATTCGTAGTTTTTCTCATAAATTAATCGAATTATACTTTCGGTAAAAATTGGAGAAATAAAAACGCAAAGAATAATTAGAGAAAATTCGTGAATTCGTGGCGACAAAAAAATATAAAAGTGAAGTTTTTTAAAAGCATATTATTAGCCGTTTGTCTTCTAGGAACTTTAGTTTCTAATGCGCAAGTTCTGCCTGTAAGTTTAACAACAGAAATGGCTGAAAATCCATTAGCAGTGGTTCAGAATCAGCCGAGATTAAGCTGGCAATTGGTTTCAAAAGAATCCAATGCATCACAGGTCGCTTATTTGATTTTAGTAGCTTCATCAGAAGAAAAATTAAATAATGACGATGGCGATATATGGAACAGTGGAAGAGTAAATACAGATAAAAATCTCCATATCGTTTACAACGGAAATCCATTAAAAAATGAAACCAAATATTTCTGGAAAGTAAAAGTTTGGAATCAATCAGGGAAAGTTTCAAAATGGAGTAGAACAGCTTCGTTCAGAACAGCTTCATTAGAATCCGATTTAAATCCTACTTGGATTGGTGCCATTACCAAAGCCGACAGCCATTTACCGGAAGGAAGAAACTACCATACAGCCACTTTCAACAGAGAAAAAAAGAACTCATTTATCAATGCTTCCGATTCTTTAGCACGCAGAAGTATTATGCTTCGTAAACCTTTCGAAGTAAAAAAAGAAATCAAAGAAGCTGTAGTTTACATTTCAGGTTTAGGACATTACGAATTGACGATCAACGGAAAAAAAGTGGGTAACAGTCAATTTGCGCCATTGTGGACAGATTATGACAAAACGGTTAATTACAATGTTTACGAATTAAGTGCAAAAGAATTTCAGAAAGGTGACAACGTAATTGGTGTTTTGTTAGGAAACGGAATGTACAACACGCTTGCCGAAAGATATACCAAATTCTTTGTGAGTTTTGGTCCGTCAACTTTGTTCTTTAAAATGAAAATCAAATATAATGATGGTTCAGAAGAAATTATAAAGTCAGATGGATCTTGGAAATACAGTAAAAGTCCAATTACCTATAACAGTATTTTTGGAGGAGAAGATTACAATGCCAATTTAGAACAAAAAGGTTGGAATCGAAAAGGTTTCAAAGATAGAGATTGGAAAAAAGTAGTCGTTCAGGAAGCGCCAAAAGGAGTTTTAAGACCGCAGACTGCTCCGCCAGTCACTATTCAGAAAAGATACGAAGTTAAAACCGCAAAAGAACTGAAACCGAATTTTTATGTTTTTGATATGGGACAGAATCTTTCGGGATTTCCAACAATCAAAGTAAAAGGAAAAAAAGGTCAGACGATTCGTGTTTGGGTTGCTGAAGGATTAAATGAAGAAGGCACAATTGCGCAGGGAAGATCTGGAAAACCGTATTATTATGATTATACTTTAAAAGGAGATGGAACAGAAGAATGGACGCCAAAATTCAGTTTCTACGGCTATCAATATGTTCAGATTGAAAACATCAATTATAAACAAGCTAAAAACAAAGAGCTTCCAACTTTGGTTGATTTAAAGTCAAATTTCATTTACAATTCGGCTGGAGAAGCAGGAAGTTTTGCCTGTTCGAATGAGATTTTTAACAAAACGCACGAGCTGATAAACAATTCAATTAAAAGTAATTTTCAAAGTGTTTTTACCGATTGTCCGCAACGTGAAAAGTTAGGATGGCTAGAAGAAATTCAGTTGAATGGTCCGGGTTTAATGTTCAATTATAACTTGCAGACTTTCCTTCCTGCAACCATGCAGAATATTTCTGATTCCCAAAGAGAAAATGGTTTAATTCCGACAATTGTTCCTGAATATGTCATTTTTGGAGGTGATTTTACCGATTCTCCAGAATGGGGAGTCACAGGTGTAATTCTGCCTTGGATGTATTATGAATATTACGGAGATGCTTCATTATTAGAGAAATATTTTCCGATAATGAAGAATTACGTGGATTATTTAGGAACGAAAGCAACAAACCATATCGTTTCGCACGGATTAGGCGATTGGTACGATTACGGAACGCATCCGGCAGGATATTCTAAAAATAGTCCGATTGCGCTTTCGGCGACTTCGCACTATTATTACGGAGCTTATTTAGTGGCAAAAGCATCAAAATTATTGGGTAAAACGGAAGATTTTGAAAAATACAATGCATTGGCTTCAGAGATTAAGACCGCTTTCAACAAGGAATTTTTCAACGAAGAGACCAAACAATACGGAACAAGCAGTCAGTTTAGCAATGCCGTTCCTATATTTATGGATATCGTAGAACCACAGTATAAAGAGGCAGTAATGAAGAATTTATTAGCCGATATCAAAGAAAAAGGAGATCGTTTAACAACGGGAGATGTTGGAAATCGTTACTTATTCCAGACTTTAGCAAGAAATGGCGAAAACGAAACCATGTACAGAATGCACAATCATTATGATGCGCCGGGTTATGGTTTTCAGATTAAATTTGGCTTGACCACTTTAACCGAACAATGGGATCCGAGAAAAGGAAATTCGTGGAATCACTTTATGTTAGGGCAGATTGAGGAATGGTTTTACCAAAGTTTAGCCGGAATTATGTCCGATCCTGAAAAACCGGGTTTCAAACATTTCTTTATTCAGCCGGAAGTAGTTGGCGATATGACTTTCGCGAAAGCGGACTATCAATCGGTTTACGGGAAAATTGCTTCTTCTTGGGAAAAGAAAGACGGTAAATTTATTTTGACGGTTCAAATTCCGGTAAATACAACAGCGACAATAAAATTGCCAGTTGCTAAAAATTCAGAAATAAAAATTGATAATAAAAAAGTTAGAGCAGGTTTTGATGAAAAAGCGCAAAAACCTGTTTTGGAATTAGGATCTGGAATTTATACAATAGAATGTCAGTTGTAAAATGTGAAATGTGATTTGTAAAAATGTTTAATCACTTTTTCCATAAATTAAAAAATAAAAATTAATTGCCTACAGCTTTAGCTGGAGGTTTGAAATAAGACAAGTCACAGGTATTTAGCCAAATGAAAAAGTTCGACTAGAGCCAATTTTAGAAATCAATTTGTTTTCCTCCAGCTAAAGCAGGAGGCAAATCAAAAAAATGTAATAATGAAAAAAATAAAATACATCTTCTTAGTTTCCATTTTTGCTTTGACATTTGCCAATGCGCAAAGTACTTCTGATACTAATTTTAGAAAACCAGTTTCGGAAACTTTAAAAAAAATCGAAACTACTTTTAAAGTCACAATCAACGATGATAGAGGTTTATTAAAAGGAAAAGAACTTGACTATGCAGATTGGAGAATTGAACCTGGAAATTTAGCGCTTTCGCTGACCAATATTTTGGCACCGTTTGAATTGATGTATTTCAAACAACCCGATGGAACCTACATCATACGCAAGTATGAAAACCATAAAGTTTCGGTAGATAAAGGAAAAGAACGTTTGTTCTATTTAGAAAGCCTTTATTCAACTAAAGAAGAATGGGAAAAACGTAAAAAGGAGTTAAAAGCTTGTATGATAACCTCATTTGGATTAGAAAAGGCTCCCCCAATGCCAAAATCTAAACCACTTTTAACTCCAAAAAGAATTTACAAAGACTACAGTGTCGAAAATATTGCTTTGGAAATTCTCCCTGGTGTTTATGCAACAGGATCGATTTACAAACCGTATCCGCTAAATAAAAAAGCAGCTGTTATTATTACTCCTGATGGACATTTCGGAGATGGAAGATATAGAAAAGACGAACAGTATCGTTGTGCAATGATGGCTAAAATGGGCGCAATTGTTGTAGGCTATGATTTATTTGCTTGGGGAGAATCTTTATTGCAGTTTCCAGAAGAAACGCATAGAAATAGTATTGCATCAACCGTTCAATTGCTTACAGGAATTCGTTTATTGGATTATTTAGCAACCGTAAAAAATGCTGATATGTCGAGAGTTGGTGTTACAGGTGGTTCTGGCGGAGGTTCGCATACCATGTTTTTAGCAGCAATTGATGATCGAGTGAAAGTTTCAGCTCCTGTTGTAATGGTTTCGTCTCACTTTTCAGGCGGTTGTCCATGCGAAAGCGGTCGTGGTATTCACTTATGCGGAAACGGAACAAACAATGCCGAAATCTCAGCAATGATGGCTCCAAAGCCACAACTAATTGTTTCTGATGGAAAAGACTGGACATTAGCAGTTCCAGAATTGGAATTTCCTTTTATCCAAAGAACCTATGAATTATATGGGAAGAAAGATTTAGTCGAAAATGCTCATTTTCCAAAAGAAGGGCATGATTTCGGAGTTTCAAAACGTATGGCTTTGTATCCGTTTATGGCGAAATATTTAAATCTTGATTTGAATAAAGTGAAGAATGATAAAGGCGAAATCGATGAATCGACTTGTGTGATTGAACCTTATGATAAATTATATGTTTTTGGAAACAAAGCTGAAAATCTGCCAAAAAACGCACTGAAAGACATCAACAAATTATATGAAATGTTCGGAGAAAAAAATCTGAAAGTTTACGAGGTAAAAAAATAAAAAAGTTGCCACTAATTTCACGAATTGGCACGAATTTTTTTTTCTGCCACAGATTAAAAGATTAAAAGGATTTTTTATTTCCCTAATCTGCACCCCGAGCGACAGCGAACATACGAAGCAAATCTGTAAGAGTATTTTTTTTCACGCAGATTTAGCAGATCTGGCAGATTTTTAATCAGTGGAAATCCTTTAATCTGTGGCAAAAAAAAATTAGAGAAATTGAAATAAAAATTAAAAAAGAAATTAGTGCAATTCGTGTAATTCGTGGCAAGAAAAAAAATATTTATGAAGTTAAAAATTAAAATAACGGCAATCTGTATCGGGATTTTTTCCTTGACTGCAACAGCACAAAATGACCTGAAATTATGGTACGATAAACCAGCAGCAATCTGGAACGAAGCCTTGCCATTAGGCAACGGACGTTTGGGCGCAATGGTTTTTGGTGATCCGGCAGTAGAACGTTTGCAATTGAACGAGGAAACGATTTGGGCGGGTTCTCCAAACAGTAATGCACATTCAAAATCGATAAAAGCACTTCCAATTGTTCGTCAGTTAATTTTTGATGGAAAATTTGATGAAGCACAGGATTTGGCTACACAAGATATTATGTCGCAAACCAATGACGGAATGCCGTATCAGACTTTTGGAAGCGTTTATATTTCCTTCGCAGGACATCAAAAATATACGAATTATTACCGTGATTTAGACATCAGCAATGCTACAGCAAAAGTAAAATACAAAGTAAACGGCGTTGAATTTACAAGAGAAATTCTAACCGCATTTTCAGATCAGGTTATTGTGGTGAAACTTTCTGCTAGTCAGCCAGGACAGATTACTTGTAACGTTTTCATGAACAGTCCCATCGATAAAACAGTCGCTTCGACAGAAGGAAACCAGATTATCCTTTCGGGAGTTGGAACTAACTTTGAAGGCGTAAAAGGGAAAGTAAAATTTCAGGGAAGACTAACTGCTAAAAACAAAGGCGGTGAAATCGATGCCAGCAACGGGGTTTTAAGCATCAACAAAGCCGATGAAGTGACTTTATACATTTCTATTGCTACCAACTTCAAAAACTATCAGGATATTTCAGGTGATGAAATTGCGAAAAGCAAAGGCTACTTGGCGAAAGCTGAAACAAAAGATTTTGAAACGATTAAGGAAGCCCACGTTGATTATTATCAAAAATTCTTCAACAGAGTATCTTTAGATTTAGGTTCGAATGATTTAGTTCAGCAACCAACAAACCAAAGAATTAGAGATTTTTCGAAACAGTTTGATCCGCAATTGGCTGCTTTATATTTCCAATTTGGACGTTATCTTTTAATTTCAAGTTCACAACCAGGAGGACAGCCAGCCAATTTACAAGGTATTTGGAACGATATGGTCGCTCCGCCTTGGGACAGTAAATACACGACCAACATCAATGCCGAAATGAATTATTGGCCGGCACAAGTAACCAATTTACAGGAAATGCACGAACCTTTTGTGCAAATGGCAAAAGAGTTGGCAGTAACTGGTGCAGAAACAGCTAAAACGATGTATAATGCCAGCGGTTGGGTTCTACATCACAACACTGATATTTGGCGCGTAACTGCTCCAGTAGATTCAGCTGCTTCGGGAATGTGGCCGACGGGTGGTGCTTGGGTTTGTCAGGATTTATGGGAAAGATATTTATATACAGGAGATAAAAAGTTTCTGTTAGAAATTTACCCAATCATGAAAGGTGCGGCCGATTTCTTTTTGGATTTTATGGTTATTGATCCTAATACAAAATATTTAGTGGTTGTTCCGTCAAGTTCACCTGAAAACACACATGCAGGCGGAACAGGAAAATCTACGATTGCATCAGGAACGACAATGGACAATCAGCTGGTTTTTGATTTGTTTACACATGTTATGGAAGCTTCGGCTTTGGTCGCTCCAGATGCTGCTTATGCGAAAAAGGTGAGTGATGCTTTGGCAAAAATGCCTCCAATGAAAGTAGGTAAACACAATCAGTTACAAGAATGGCAGGACGATTGGGACAATCCGAAAGACAATCACAGACACGTTTCGCATTTGTATGGCTTGTATCCAAGTAATCAGATTTCGGCAGTAAAAACGCCTGAATTATTTGAAGCCGCTAAACAATCTTTAATTTACAGAACAGACGAATCTACAGGCTGGTCGATGGGATGGAAAGTGAATCTATGGGCAAGATTATTAGACGGAAATCATGCTTATAAATTGATTCAGGATCAATTGCATTTGGTAACAGCAGACCAAAGAAAAGGCGGCGGAACGTATCCGAATATGCTAGATGCACATCAGCCCTTCCAAATTGATGGGAATTTTGGATGCACAGCTGGTTTTGCCGAAATGTTAATGCAGAGTCAGGAAGATGGGATTCATTTACTGCCTGCTTTACCAAGTGTCTGGAAAGATGGAAGCATAAAAGGTTTGGTTGCCCGAGGCGGATTTGTAATTGATATGACGTGGAAAAACAATAAAGTTTCGGAATTGAAAATCTATTCAAAAATTGGAGGAAACTGCCGATTGAAAGTAGAGAATATGCTGAAAGGTTCGTCACTAAAAAAAGCAAAAGGCAAAAATACTAATCCGTTGTTTTATGATGTGGAAGTGAAGAAACCAATTATTTCTAATGAAGCAAAATTGCCTAAAGTACAATTGCCAAATTATAATATTTATGATGTAAATATGAAAGCGGGGCAGACGTATACTTTTACTGGAAATTAAAAATATTTTAAAACCATATAAGTAATATAAGAAAATATAAAGTAAAGCTTAATTGAACTTATATTACTTATATGGTTTAACTTTAAAAAGATTGAATTTTAAATGTTGACAAATTTCAAACATAAAATAATAACACTTTCAATTGTAATCGCTTGTATAAACAGCGGTTGTAAATCTGGTGCAGTAGAATCCCAAAAAGGGAAATCGTTTATTTTAAAAGAAAAGAACTTCAAACATTATGTGGATTATTTCAACACGATGGAAGATGAAAATTTGAAGTTTGCGATTCCGAATGATTCAGCTTGGACCTGGATGGAAAAGAATATTCCGTTGTTTGAATGTCCGCAGCAAAATTTTGAGGAAATCTATTATTTCCGTTGGTGGAGTGTTCGTAAGCATATAAAAAATACACCACAAGGATTTGCGATTACAGAATTTTTGGTAGACCGTTCATATGCAGATAAATACAATATGATCAGTTGTGCTTTGGGACATCATATTAACGAATTTAGATGGGTTCATGATCCGAAATACATTGAGCAAGATGTAAAACTTTGGTATAGAGGAAATGATGGAAAACCGATGAACAAATTGTATAAATTCAGCAGTTGGACAGCCGATGCTTTATATAATCGTTATTTGGTAAATAAAGATCAAAAATTCTTATTGGATTTATACCCAGACATGGTTACAGATTATGCGGTATGGGAAAAAGACCGTCAGCGTAAAGATGGTTTGTTTTGGCAACATGATGTAAAAGATGGAATGGAAGAATCCTTAAGTGGCGGGCGTAAAGTACAAAATGCAAGACCAACGATTAACAGTTATATGTACGGGAATGCTATAGCGATTTCTAAAATGGCTGAATTGAAAGGCGATAAGGAAATTGAAGTAAAATTCAAGGCAAAAGCTGACATTTTACAACAATTAGTAGAAACGAAATTATGGAATAAGAAAAGCGAGTTTTTTGAAACTTTCACAGAAAAAGATACATTAGCGCAAGTTAGAGAAGCAATCGGATTTATTCCGTGGTATTTTAATCTTCCTGAAAAAGGAAAAGGTTTTGAGAAAGCCTGGGAACAAATTAAAGATGGAAAAGGATTTTCGGCTCCGTTTGGTTTAACAACGGCAGAACGTAGAAGTCCGCGTTTTAGAACTCACGGAACAGGAACCTGCGAATGGGACGGCGCTATTTGGCCATTTGCAAGTTCGCAGACGTTAACCGCTTTGGCGAATGTTTTGAATAATTACAATCAGAATTTTGTAGCCAAACCTGATTATTTCAAGCAAATGGAATTATATGTTCAATCGCAATATTACAGAGGGAAACCTTATCTTGGCGAATATTTGGACGAAACAACGGGTTATTGGTTAATGGGCGACAGAGAAAGAAGCCGTTATTACAATCATTCGACTTTCAATGATTTAGTGATTACAGGTTTGGTTGGTTTACGTCCGAGAGCAGATGAAAAGATTGAAGTAAATCCGTTGATTCCACAAGAAAAATGGGATTGGTTTTGTTTAGACAATGTTTTATATCACGGAAATATCATTACGATTCTTTGGGATAAAACGGGAGAAAAATATAAAAAAGGTAAAGGTTTTAGAATCTTTAGAAACGGGAAGGAAATTGCGGTTTCTGAAAGATTGGAGAAGTTAGTTTCTGAATAAAATTAAAAATTGTTACGCAGAATTTTTCAAGCAGATTTTAAACAGATTTTAGCAGATTAGAATAGATTTTTTGATGTATAATCTAATCTGTAAAATGATAATAAAAATCTGTGAACATCTGCCTAAATCTGCCAAATCTGCGTGAAACAAAAATTATCGCAAAGGCAATAAAATAAAATCATGAAAAAGTTTTTTTTACATCTTACAATAATCATTTCACTTTTCACTCTTTCGGCGAAAGCCCAAAATAAAATCATTGTAAGTGATTTAAAATGTGAAATGCTGACTAATCCTGAAGGAATTGACGTTTTACAGCCAAGATTGAGCTGGAAAATTAAAGCAAGCGTAAATGATGTAAAACAAACTCATTATCAAATTTTAGCTTCTTCATCTTTAGAAAAACTAAATGCCGGAAACGCAGATTTATGGGATAGCGGAAAAGTGCAAAGCGACGAATCTGTAAATGTAATTTACAACGGAAAAAAGCTAAAAGACCGACAAGATGTTTACTGGAAAGTAACGGTTTTTACGAATAAAGGCGAAGTTCAATCAAAAGAAACAGCGCACTTCAGTATTGGAATTTTGACTTATGCTGATTGGAAATCGACGCGTTGGATTGGTTATGAAAAAACTTCTCCAGGAGACAGTATTTCACAATATTCCAGATTATCAGCGAGATATTTAAGAAAAGAAATTGATCTGAAAAAGAAAGTAAAAAGTGCCAAAGTTTATATCATGGGAATGGGCTTGTACGAGCTATACATTAACGGAAATAAAATTGGCGATCAGGTTTTAGCTCCCGTTCCTACAGATTATACGAAGAATTTAAAATACAATGTTTTTGATGTGACTTCACAATTGAAGGAAGGCAAAAACACATTGGGAACGATTCTAGGAAACGGACGTTTTTTTACGATGCGTCAAGACTATAAACCCTATAAAATCAAAACTTTTGGTTACCCGAAAATGGCTTTGCAGTTGTTTGTAGAATATACGGATGGAAGTAAAGATGTTATTAGAACTGACGATACTTGGAAAATTACGACCGACGGACCGATTTTATCGAACAACGAATACGATGGTGAAGAATATGATGCCCGTAAAGAAATGAAAGGCTGGAATATCATCAATTTTAATGATAAAAAATGGCTTTCAGCTGAATATGTGCAAGAACCGGGCGGATTCTATGAAGGACAGATGTCGGCGAATATGAAGATAAAACGCGAAGTAAAACCTATTTCAATCAAACAGACTCCAAAAGGAACTTTTATCTTAGATATGGGGCAAAATATGGTAGGTTGGTTACAATTGAAAGTAAAAGGAAATGCGGGCGATAAAATCACGATGAAATTTGCAGAATCTTTACAATCAGATGGTTCATTATATATTGCCAATTTACGTGATGCTAAAACAACTGATATTTATACGTTAAAAGGTGAAGGCGAAGAAGTTTGGGAACCTCGTTTTATTTTTCACGGATTTCGATTTGTGGAGATTTCAGGTTTTAAAACAAAACCCACTTTAGAAAATTTTGTTGGAAAAGTGGTTTACGATGACATTGCCACAACGGGAACTTTTGATTCTTCTAACCCAATAATGAATCAGATTTTTAAGAATGCGTGGTGGGGAATCAGCGGAAATTATAAAGGAATGCCAATCGATTGCCCGCAGAGGAATGAGCGTCAGCCTTGGTTGGGAGATAGAACAACGGGAGCTTACGGCGAAAGTTTTTTATTTGATAATCAGACGTTATATGCCAAGTGGTTAGATGATATTAAGAACTCACAAACTATCGATGGTGGAATTCCAGATGTAGCACCAGCTTTCTGGCGTTATTATGGTGATAATGTAACTTGGCCGGGAACTTATATTACAGTTGCGGATATGTTATATCAGCAATTTGGAGACAAAAAAGTAGTGGAAAAACAATATCCGTCGATGAAAAAATGGATGGATTATATGGAAGAAAACTATTTGGTTGATGATATTATGACCAAAGATAAATACGGTGACTGGTGTGTTCCGCCAGAATCGTTAGAATTAATTCGTTCGAAAGATCCTTCTCGATTAACTGATGGTGAATTGATTTCGAGTGCGTTTTATTATCAGCTGTTAAACATCATGAAGAAATTTGCAGTAATCGCCAATGCACAAAATGATATTAAACATTACGACGAATTAGCTTCAAGAATCAAAAAAGCATTCAACGCTAAATATTTTAATGCAGCCAAAAACAATTACGCCAATAATACCGTAACAGCCAATTTACTGCCATTAACTTTCGGAATGGTTTCAGAAGAATTGCAACAAAAAGTTTTCGAAAATCTGGTTCATGAAGTGGATGTGACTAAAAACGGTCATGTAAGCACGGGAGTTATCGGAACTCAGTTTTTAATGCGAACCTTAACTAACTTTGGTCGTGGCGATTTGGCTTTCAAATTGGCCTCAAACAAAACCTATCCAAGTTGGGGTTATATGGTAGAAAACGGCGCAACAACCATTTGGGAACTTTGGAACGGGAATACTGCTGATCCCGCAATGAACTCGCAAAACCACGTCATGCTTTTAGGCGATTTATTGATTTGGTATTACGAAAATATGGCAGGAATCAAGAGCAATCCTGAAACTCCGGGCTTCAAACAAATTCTTATGAAACCCGATTTCAACGCTGGATTGACCTATGTAAATGCTTCTTTCGAATCAATTTACGGAACGATTAAAAGTGATTGGAAAAAAGATAAAAAAGGATTGGTTTGGAATATTACTGTGCCTGCAAACACAACAGCTGTAGTATATCTTCCTGCAAGTGCTGATTCAGCAATCTCGATTAATAAACAAAAGTTGGATAAGACTTCTTATGCTCATTCAACAGAGAAAAATCAAATAGTTGTGACACTTTCGTCAGGAAATTTTACAATAAACGTTAAATAATCTGCATTTTTGCTAATTCGGGACAGTACAGGATACATTGTTAATTTTTTCGTGTTATTTTTACACTTATTAAATATTTTTACCTAAAAAAATGTTAGGTATGTATTTATAGTCAGAAAAAATAATTCATAATTTAATTAAGAATGAAGATAACAAAATTAGCATTTGTCTTGTTTGGACTTTTCCTTTTAGGAAGTTGTAAATCGGCTTTAGAGAAAAAGACTTGGAAAGAAGGAATTTTAGTAGATCAATTTATTTACGATAAAGCACCTTATCCGTCTTGCCATGCCGTTACGATTGTCGAAGCTACAAATGGTGATTTAGTTGCCTCATGGTTTGGAGGAACACACGAAAGACATCCTGATGTTTGCATTTACGTAGCCATTAAACCTAAAGGAAGCGATACTTGGAACGAAGGAATAAAAGTTGCCGACGGTGTCATGAAAGAAGGACCGAGATTGCCAACTTGGAATCCGGTTTTATATCAAATTCCAGGAGGCGATTTAATGTTATTCTACAAAATCGGACCAAAACCATCTGAATGGTGGGGTGTAATCAGAACTTCATCTGATGGCGGAAAAACATGGTCTGAAGCAAAAAAAATGCCTGATGGTTTCTTAGGGCCAATCAAAAATAAACCAGTTTTATTAAGCAACGGAACATTATTATGTCCGTCAAGTATCGAAGGCGACGGTTGGAGACTTCGTATGGAATCTACTCCAGATTTCGGGAAAACTTGGGTAATGGGCGATACGCTTCCAAGAGGAAAACAAAAAATCAATGCGATTCAGCCGAGTATTTTATTTCATAAAGACGGAAGCATTCAAGCCATTGGAAGAACTAGAAATAGAGCTATTTTCAGCACATTCTCAAAAGATAACGGAAAAACGTGGTCGGATTTAGAATTAATCGGACTACCAAATAACAACTCAGGAACTGATGCTGTAACTTTAAAAGACGGAAGACATTTGTTAGTTTATAATCACGTTCTTCCTCCAGGAAAAGAAGCAAAAGGACCAAGAACACCTTTGAATGTTTCGGTTTCTAAAGACGGAATTCACTGGAACGCGGCTTTGGTTTTAGAAGATTCAAAAATCAGCCAATATTCTTATCCTTCAATGATTCAGAGTTCTGATGGAATGGTGCATATCGTTTATACTTGGAGAAGAGAAAAACTGAAATACGTAAAAGTTGATCCGAGTAAACTGGTTGCACTTCCAATCAAAAACGGAATATGGCCAGGTGAAGAAGGAAAAGTAGTAACAGCGGTAAAAGCTGAAGAAGAGTAAAATAAAGTTCGCCACGAATTTCACTAATTTCCACAAATTTTTTAAAATAATAATTCGTGAAAATTCGGGCAATTCGTGGCATAAAAATATAGCCACAGATTAAAAGGATTAAAATGATTTTTTATTGTAGTTAATCTCCAAAATCTCCAAAATCTGCGAGAGTAAATTTTTTTCACGTTCCCGATAGCTATCGGGATAGCAGATCGAGCAGATTTTTTTTTAATCTATTTAATCTTTATAATCTGTGGCAAAAAAAATATAAGCATGAAATCTAAAAGAAATTTATTAATTGCAATGCTTGTTGTTATTTCGACAACATTCAACAGTTGTGCAACGGCTCAGTCTTCCAAAAGGCAAAAATACAAAGTGGCAGTTTGCGACTGGATGATTTTAAAAAGACAAAAATTAGGCGCTTTTGGTTTAGCTGCTGAATTAAAAGCGGACGGAATCGAACTGGATATGGGAGGTTTAGGAAATAGACCCACTTTCGACAGCAAACTAGGCGATCCAGTTGAAAGACAAAAATTCTTAGATAAATCGAAAGAAACCGGAGTTGGAATCAGTTCGATTGCGATGTCTGGATTTTATGCGCAGTCTTTTGCAACCAGAGAAATCACACCTATGATTGCTGATTGTATCAAAGCCATGAAAGATATGAATGTAAAAGTAGCTTATCTTCCTTTAGGAACACAAACCGATTTGGTTAAGAATCCGGAATTACGTCCAGAAGTAATTAAAAGACTGCAATGGGCAGGAAAAGAAGTAGGGAAGATTGGAGGAGTAATTGCGATTGAAACTTCTTTGAGTGCTACAGAAGAGAAAAAACTTTTAGACGAAGTCGGTTCAAAATACATTAAAAGCTCTTTCAATTTTGCGAATGCTTTAGATAATAAAAGAGATATTTCATCAGAATTGAAAATATTAGGAAAGAAATATTTAGCACAAATTCATGCTTCAAACACCGATCAGTTTTGGTTAGAAAATGACAAAGCGATTGATATGCCAAAGATTAAACAAACGCTGGATGAAATGAAATGGAGTGGATGGCTTATTGTAGAGCGTTCTCGTGACGTAACGCAAGTGCATAATGTAAAAGCCAATTACGGCGCAAACGTGGCTTATTTAAAACGAATTTTCCAGAATTAATTTATAGCCACAGATTAAATGGATTATAATGATTTTTTTTAATCTGTGGAAATCTTTTAATCTGTGGCAAAAGAATCAAAATGAAATCTGCTTAAATCTGCCTAATCTGCGTGAAAAATTGCACGCAGATTTATACAGATTTAAGCAGATTTAGCAGATTATTTTTTAGCATTCCCAAAGATAAAATAAAATTACAATGAAATATTTACAATTACTTTTTTTATGTCTTTATGTCTCTTTCGCTACAGCGCAGAACATCACTGTTGTTAGTGATCTAAGTTCGCCGAGAGCAAAATTTGGAGCAGCCAAATTATCAGAAACACTTTCCTCAAAAGGTTTCAAAGTAACTGCTGCCGATAAATTCAAAAATTCAAAAGATAAAATAATTGTAATTGGAGAAAAAGGAACCGATTTTTGGAAACAAAATGCTAAAAGCGCTAAAATTGATGATAGCAAATTAACGAAGAAAGAAGGTTTTCAAATCCGTACTCAAAAAAATATTATTTATATTGTTGGAACAGATGCTTCAGGTGCTTTATACGGTGCATTAGAATTGGCAGATCGTATTAAAAATTCGGGTCAGCTGCCTTCAGAGTTGAATATTGACGATAGTCCAGAAATGGTTTTAAGAGGCGCTTGTATCGGAATGCAGAAACCAGTTTATCTTCCGGGTCGTGACGTTTACGAATATCCGTATACGCCAGAAACTTTTCCTTGGTTTTACGATAAAAAATTATGGGTAAAGTATTTGGACATGCTGGTAGAAAACCGCATGAACTCGCTTTATTTATGGAACGGACATCCATTTGCTTCTTTAGTAAAATTAAAAGAATATCCGTTTGCGGTTGAAGTGAGCGATGAGGATTTTAAAAAAAATGAAGAAATCTATAAATTCTTAACAGTTGAAGCTAACAAACGTGGAATCTGGGTCATCCAGATGTTTTATAATATTATTGTTTCTAAGCCTTTTGCAGAACATTTCAATATTAAAACACAAGATCGTTCAAGACCGATTACGCCATTACTTTCAGATTACACCAGAAAATCTATTGCCGCTTTTATCGAAAAATATCCAAATGTTGGATTAATGGTTTGTTTGGGAGAAGCCATCAATACCGTTGACGACGATGTGGAATGGTTTACCAAAACGATTATTCCGGGAGTTCGCGATGGTTTGCAAGCATTAGGAAAAACAGAAGAACCGCCAATTATTTTACGTTCTCATGATACAGACGGACCTTTGGTAATGGAAAAATCGCTTCCGTTATATAAAAACCTCTATACAGAAAGTAAATACACAGGAGAATCTTTAACAACTTATACGCCAGGTGGACCTTGGGGAGAAACACACAAGCAGTTGAGCGCTTTAAAATCAATTCATATTGAGAATGTTCACATTTTGGCCAACTTGGAACCTTTCAGATACGGTTCTCCAGATTTTATTCAGAAAACAGTAAAAGCGATGCACAGCGTTCACGGAGCAAATGCATTGCATTTATATCCGCAGGCGTCGTATTGGGATTGGCCATATTCGGCAGATAAAACCAAAACAGGAGAGCGTTTATTAGAAATGGATCGTGACTGGATTTGGTACAAAGCTTGGGCAAGATATGCTTGGGACAGCAAAAGAGATCGTAATGAAGAGGTTAAATATTGGGATAAAGATTTAGCAACGAAATTCGGAACAACTCAGGAAGCGGCTAATGATATTTTAAAAGCTTACGAAGAAACAGGAGAAATCGCTCCAAAAACATTAAGACGTTTCGGAATTACAGAAGGAAACCGTCAAACGTTATTGTTGGGAATGTTCGAAAGCCAATTGGTGAATCCGTCGAAATGGCGAGTTTATCCAGGATTCCATGAATCTTGCGGACCAGCGGGCGAATTGCTTTTAGAATATGCTAAAAAAGAATGGAATAAAGAACCGCATTCTGGCGAACTTCCAACTCAGATTATTGCCGAAATCACGGAACACGGAAGATTGGCAGTTGAAGCAATTGATAAAGCTGAGGCGAGTGTAACCAAAGACAAAGAAGAATTTGCACGTCTTAAAAATGATATGCATGCGTACAAAGCTTTCGCCGATTTCTTCTCAGAAAAAGTAAAAGCAGCTTTATTGGTTTTAAGATACAGTTATTCCAACGATATTACCGATTTAGACAAAGCAATGCCTCATTTAGAGAAAAGCATCGAGCATTACGAGTTATTGGTGAATTTGACAAAAGACACATACTATTATGCCAACAGTATGCAGACCGCTCAACGTAGAATTCCGATTGGAGGAGACGATGGAAATAATAAAACTTGGGCAGAATTATTGCCTCATTACGAGCGTGAATTGGCTAATTTCAAAAGAAATTTGGATAAGCTAAAATCTTCTAAGGACGGTAAAATTGAAACCAAAGAAGGAAAACCTTGGAAAACAGCAGAAGTAACTTTTATCGACGAAAAACCGGGAACGTATTTAGTAAAATCGGGAACAAAAGTTTACGGAACGGATATTTCAGAATTAACTAAAATTGCTCCAGAACTTCAAAATCTAAAAGGTTTTACTTTCGTAGAAAACGATCAAAACGAAAAGGGAACCCATTTGAAGTTTAGAAACACAAAAGCAGTTAAATTAGTAGTTGGTTATTTCAATTCAGATCAAAAGAGATTTTTGTTGCCGCCAAGTTTAGAAACAGACGCAGCAGGAAATGCACATGGTCAAGCCGAAGTGATTTTGGCAAGTGCGATGAACTTAAAAGAGTTGCCACGTGTAAACATTCATACCTATACTTTTCAACCGGGCGAGAATAAATTAGATTTAGGAAAAGGAAAAGTATTGATTTTAGGTTTCATCGACGCAGATCAAACCGTAACACCACGTGATGTTGGATATATTGACGCAGGAGAAAAAGCAGCTATTGATTGGTTGTTTTATTAGTCTGCGTTCCTGCAAGGTTTTCGAAACCTTGTAGGTATAATAAAGTTTAGAATAAAAAAAATAATTTGGGCGTGTCCCTCCGGGTCGGGCTGTACGTTCCCGCTTTTTTTGAGGCGAAGAAAAATCGCCTCAAAAAAGAGCTCCACTGCCATCCCTCACGCGAATGAAGCTCCGTACAGTTTGTCATTTCGAGGAACGAGAAATCTCACGCGGGATTCGACAAAGATTGGGAATAACTATGAGGAGTTTCTAGTGTGATTTCTCCTCCGTCGAAATGACAAAAAAGCGAGGTAAGATTCGTAGAATAACTTAAAACAACCTTATAATCACTTATATGGTTTTAAAAATATGAATAGAATAGTTTTTTTTATTTTTTGTTTTTTTTCAAGTCTTTGCTTTGTTTGGAGTCAAAGCAAAGATTCGGGGAAGTTTCGTAAAGAAATTTCACTGAATTCGTCTTGGGAAACCATAATGTTGGACAATCTTCCGGTGCAGGAAGACAGGTTTGTAGACCTTCCAAAAACTGATTCCAATTGGCAGCAGGTTAGTGTGCCTCACAATTGGGATCAGTATTATGGTTTTAGAAGAACAAAACATGGAAATTTACACGGTACTGCGTGGTACAAAAAAGCATTAAAACTTGATAAAAGCACTGTTGGCAAAAGACTTTTTCTTTATTTTGAAGGAGTAAGTTCTTACGCAACAGTTTGGGTAAACGGAAAAAAAGTGGGCGAACACAAAGGTGGACGAACCACTTTTACGCTTGATATTACTAAGGCTGTTTCTTTAAATAAGGAGAATCTAATTTTAGTAAAAGCAGCACATCCATCGTTTATTGCCGATTTACCTTGGGTTTGCGGCGGTTGTTCTGGTGAATGGGGATTTTCAGAAGGTTCGCAGCCGATGGGTATTTTTAGACCAGTTTCTTTGGTTATTACAAACGATGTTAGAATCGAGCCTTTCGGTGTTCATATTTGGAATGATAAATCGGTTTCTAAACAAAAAGCGATTCTTCATACGACTACAGAAATCAAGAATTACGGTACTTCAGACAAAAATCTAACTATAGAAAATATTCTTTTTGATGCTTCGGGAAAGAAAGTTGTTATCGCGAAAAGTGATATCAAAAACATTTCAGGAGATACAAAAGAAATAGCACAGACACTTCCTGAGATTCAGAATCCGAAATTATGGTCGCCATCCAATCCGTATCTGTATAAACTGGTAACTTCAATTTACGACAACGGAAAAATAATCGATCAGTTAACAACGCCTTACGGAATTCGCTGGGTAAGCTGGCCTATTAGCCGTGACGGAAAAGACAATCGTTTTTTCATTAATGACGAACCTGTTTTTATAAATGGAATATGCGAGTACGAACATTTAATTGGAAAAAGTCATTCGTTTTCAGACGAAATTATTCATTCCAGAATCGAACAGATTAAAGCAGGCGGATTCAATGCTTTTAGAGAAGCGCATCAGCCACACAATTTATTATATCAAAAAGAATTAGACGAAAACGGAATCTTGTTTTGGAGTCAGTTTTCAGCTCATATTTGGTACGATACGCCTGAGTTTAAGGAAAATTTTAAAACCTTATTGCGAGAATGGATTAAAGAACGCAGAAACAGTGCATCGGTTGTGATGTGGGGATTGCAGAATGAAAGTACCATTCCGAAGGAATTTGCAGAAGAATGTACGCAGATTATCCGTGAAATGGATCCGTTATCAGCTTCACAAAGAATTGTAACGACTTGTAACGGAGGAGAAGGAACAGATTGGAATGTCGTTCAAAACTGGTCTGGAACCTATGGTGGAGATCCGTTGAAATACCATTTGGAAATGACCACTCAGTTATTAAACGGAGAATATGGCGCTTGGCGTTCAGCCGATTTACATACCGAAGGTGAATTTGACCAAAAAGGAATTTTAAGCGAAAACCGTTTTTCTCAATTAATGGAAATTAAAGTTCGTGAAGCTGAATCAGTAAAAGATAAAATTGCGGGACAATTCAACTGGCTTTTTGCTTCGCACGAAAATCCGGGACGTGTCCAAAACGGAGAAGGTTTTAGAGATATTGATAAAGTTGGTCCAGTAAATTACAAAGGACTTTTTACGATTTGGGGAGAACCTCTAGATGCATTTTATATGTATCGTGCAAATTATGTTTTGAACAAAACCAATCCGATGGTGTATATCGTTTCGCATACTTGGCCAAGCCGTTGGGAAAAACCGGGAATCAAGAACGGAATAGATATTTATTCCAATTGTGATGAAGTAGAATTGTTCAACGATGTGAATAAATCTTCTTTAGGAAAACTAAAAAATCCAGGAATCGGACAGCATTTTCAGTTTAATAATGTAAATATTCAATATAATGTTTTATTCGCGGTTGGATATGTAAACGGAAAAGCCGTTGCGAAAGATTATATTGTTTTAAATAATCTGCCAAAAGCACCAAATTTAGATGCTTTAATAACTGATAAATCTGATATTACAAAAGCTAAAAACGGTTACAATTATATTTACAGAGTAAATTGCGGAGGTTCTGAATTGACAGATTCTGCCGGAAATACTTGGTTTACCGACACTCACAAAAACGGACAAAATACTTGGGGTTCATTATCGTGGACTGATAATTTTGAAAAGCTTCCTGATTTTTTCGCCAGTCAAAGAACAACTTTTGATCCAATTAGCGGAACAAAAGATCCAGAGTTATTTCAAAGTTTTAGATACGGAGTTGACAAATTATGTTACGAATTTCCTGCATCAGACGGCGAATATTTAATTGAATTATATTTCACAGAACCTTGGTACGGAACTGGCGGAGGCTTAGACTGCAAAGGTTGGCGTTTGTTCGATGTTGCCATCAATGAAAATGTTGTTTTAAAAGATTTCGACATTTGGGCAGAATCAGGACACGATAACGCGCTGAAGAAAACTTTCAAAGTAAAAAGTAAGAACGGAAAAATTGTGATTTCGTTTCCAAATGTAAAGGCTTCTCAGGCGATTATTTCTGCCATTGCCATTGCGACAAAAGACATTCACGCAAGACCAGCATCCGAATCTTCAAAAAACATTCAAAATCTGGTTTTAGATTCTTATGATAAAACCAACAAAGTAGCTTCATGGCTAGATATTAATTCAAAACAATATTCAGATTCTGATATTGTCTTTACCGAATTACCTTCGGAAGTTTTTGGAGCAGATTATTTACAGTTTTCATCTCATTCTAAAAATAAAGGTTCGTTTACAGCTAAAGAAGAATCGACTGTTTATATTTTAGTTGATGCTAAAATAAAGACTTTAAAAGGGCTTTCAGATTATAAAAAAATAGAAGAAAAAGCAAAAAACAGCAACGGAATTTCATTTGATGTTTTCACTAAAAAAGTAAAGAAAGACGAGAAAATTCTTTTTGATAATTCAGAAACAATATCTTCTATTGTTGTCGTTCCAACTTACGATATGGGCGAAAAAGACGATTCGAGACCAGTTGTAATTATCGAAGCAGAAAAGACAAAAACAACAGGAACAGGAATCGAAAAAGGAAATTTCAAAAAAGCGGATTATATTGAATTCACTAAAAAGACCAATAACAGTATCGAATTTGAAGTAAAACCTGGTGTTGCTGGAATTTATTTAATGCGTTTCCGTTTTATGAATCGAAATGAAACCCCGATGAAAGTGAAATTCAAAATGGAAGATGCTTACGGAATTTTAATGCGAAATGACACGATTGAGTTTTTCCCATCGCCAGAAAAATGGAAGGTTTTAAATACGACTTCTGGAGGATATATTAATGCAGGAACGTATAAAATTACGTTGGAAGGTGATGATTTGAAGGGATTAATGTTGGACAATTTTGAATTTCAGTAAATAAAAAATTAATCTCGCAAAGTCGCAGAGGCACAAAGAAAATTAAACCATATAAGTAATATAAGATAATTTAAGTTTTGTCTTAATTGAACTTATATTACTTATATGGTTAAGAAAAAAAACTTTGCGTCTCTGCGACTTTGCGAGAGAAAACTAAAGAATATGATTTTAAAAAAAATTACAATTGCCTTATTGTTTTCGGTATCTATTTTTGCGCAAAAGCAAGCAAGAATTATCGAAGACTTCAATAAAAACTGGAACTTCAAACTGGGAGATTATCCCGAAGCGACTAATGCCAGTTTCAACACATCAGATTGGAGAACGCTTCAATTGCCACACGATTGGAGTATTGAAGGCGCTTTTGACAAAGACAGCAAAACCAAACAAGCACAAGGATTTTTACCTGCTGGAAAAGGTTGGTACCGTAAAGTGTTTACTATTCCGGCGAGCTCGAAAAACAAAACCATTTCAATTGAATTTGATGGTGTTTTTAAGAATAGCGAAGTTTTTATAAATGGGAAATCATTGGGAATTCGCCCGAATGGTTATATTTCTTTTAGTTATGATTTGTCTCCGTATTTAAATTATGGACAAGCAAATACGATAGCTGTCAAAGTTGATAATGATGCTCAGCCAAATTCAAGATGGTATACAGGTTCTGGAATTTACAGAAATGTGAGATTGGTGACAAGTGAAAAATTACATGTTAGAAAGTGGGGAACTTTTGTGAGTACACCTGAAGTTTCAACAAAGAAATCAAAAGTGCATTTAGAAGTTACAATCGATAATGATAATGATACCACTAGAGAATTTACCTTGGTTACTTCTATTTTAGATGCAAAGAATAAAGAAGTGGCGAATAAGATTTCTGTAGAGAAAATTGGGGCTAAAACATTTGAAACGAAAGTGCATAATCTAGATGTTTTAAAGACGCAATTATGGAATACTGAAAATCCATATTTGTATAAAATAATTACGAAAATCTACGAAAAATCGGTACTAGTTGACAATTATGAAACTCCTCTTGGATTTAGATTTTTTAATTTCGATGCTGAAAAAGGTTTTTCATTAAACGGAGTTCCAACTAAAATTTACGGCGTTTGTCTGCATCATGATAATGGTGCTTTGGGGGCCGTAGAAAATATTCATGCCGTTAGAAGAAAACTAACGTTGATGAAAGAAATGGGGGCAAACGCAATAAGAATGTCGCATAACCCGCATTCGTTGGAAATGATGCAATTGTGTGATGAAATGGGATTCATTGTTCAGGATGAAGCTTTTGACGTTTGGAAAAAGAAAAAAGTAACCAACGATTACCATAAAGACTGGGATGCTTGGCACAAACAAGATTTAGAAGATTTTATCAAAAGAGACCGAAATCATCCGTCGGTTATAATGTGGAGTATTGGTAACGAAATTAGAGAGCAGTTTGATTCGACTGGAATTGCCATTACAAGAGAATTAGCTAAAATTGTAAAATCTTTGGATACAACTCGTCCCGTAACTTCGGCTTTGACCGAAAATGTAATTGAAAAAAACTTCATTTATCAATCTGGAGCTTTGGATCTTTTGGGATTCAATTACAAACATGAAGATTATAAAGATTTTCCAACGAAATTTAAAGGACAAAAAATATTGGCATCAGAAAGTGTTTCGGCTTTAGAAACGCGCGGACATTATGATTTTCCTGATGGAATTAAAGCTTGGCCAACCAAACACGGCGCTCCGTTTGATGGAAATGCTGATTGGACCGTTTCGGCTTACGATCAAGTGAAATCGTATTGGGGTGCAACGCACGAAGAAAACTGGAAAACAATTAAAAGTCAGGATTTCATGGCGGGAACTTTTATCTGGACAGGTTTTGATTATATCGGAGAACCTGATCCGTACCCATATCCCGCAAGAAGTTCTTATTTCGGAATTGTTGATTTGGCCGGACTTCCAAAAGATGTGTATTATATGTACCAAAGCGAATGGTCGAATAAAACGGTTCTGCATATTTTACCGCATTGGAACTGGAAAAAAGAGCAGGAAGTAGAAGTTTGGGCCTATTACAATAATGCCGATGAAGTAGAATTATTCTTAAACGGAAAATCGCTAGGGAAGAAATCAAAACAAAATGATGATTTGCATATTTCATGGAGAGTGAAATTTGAACCGGGAACATTAAAGGCAATTTCAAGAAAGAACGGAAAAGTGGTTTTAGAAAGGGAAATTCGCACCGCTGGCGAAGCTTCTAAAATTGATTTAAAAGCAGGCAAAACTGCAATTAAAAATGATACTTACGATTTGGTTTATGTTACAGTTTCTATGACAGATAAAGACGGAAATTTACTTCCAAAAGCAATGGATTTAATCAATTTTGAAGTTACTGGGGGAGGAAAGTTAGTGGGAGTTGATAATGGTTACCAAGCCAATTTGGATTCGTTTAAAGCGAATTCTTGTAAGTTGTTTAATGGAAAATGTGTTGTAATTATTCAATCGAATGGCAAGAAAGAAAATATTAAGTTGAAAGCAATGACTACTGGTTTACAAGCTTCAACAATTGAAGTCAAAGTAAATTAATCTCGCAAAGGCCTAGAGATCTTTAAACCATATAAGTTATAGAAGTGATTTTAAGTTTTCTGCTTAATTGAACTTATATAACTTATATGGTTTATTTTTTTTTCATTAAACTTTGCACCTCTACGCCTTTGCGAGATTCTTTATACATTTATAAAAAAAATAAAATGACTCCAACTTTCTTCGCAGATCAATTAGAATTTAGAAAATGGCTTGAGAAAAACCATCAAAAAGAAAAAGAACTTCTAGTTGGTTTTTATAAAGTTACAAGTAAAAAGCCTTCTATGAGCTGGTCGGAATCTGTCGATCAGGCGCTTTGTTTTGGCTGGATTGACGGCGTTCGAAAATCGATAGATAAAGACAGTTATAAGATTCGTTTTACGCCTAGAAAAACTTCTAGTATTTGGAGTGCCATTAATATTCAAAAAATGGATGATTTGACAAAAGCGGGTTTAATGACAGATGCAGGATTAAAGGCTTTTAGTTTTAGAACCGAAAATAAGTCTAAGATTTATTCGCATGAAAAAGAACCTGTTCCATTATTAGATGCTTATGAAAAGCAGTTCAAAAACAATAAAACCGCTTGGAATTTTTTTGAAAAACAAGCGCCCTCATACAAAAAAGTGATGATTCATTGGATTATGAGTGCTAAGCAAGAAAAAACACAACTGTCAAGATTGGAAAAAACAATTGCCGAAAGCGAAAAACAGAAAAGAGTATTGTAAAAGAATATAATAAAATTTACTATTTTAGAGTATTGATTTATAGACTTATATGGAAAAAGAAAATACCACAAAAATTAAAGGGGAAATTTTGCTGGGTATTATTTTTGCTCTCGAATTATACGCCTTACCCGTACAGTTTTATTTATTATTAAAAAGTCCTGAATTTACTTTTTTCAGTGCCGCGGTCCGATTTTTTAGTTTCTTTACCATTACAACAAATTCTATTGTTTTCATTTGTACAGCGACGCTGTTATTTGCTGGAAAATGTGCAATGAATGCCTTTTTTAGAAAATGGACTACAATTACAGCAATTACAGTTTATATTTTGATTGTTGGAATTGTTTTTAATTTGCTTCTTCGTCAAATTGTTGATTTAAAAGGACATCATCTTATTGTTAGTGAAATTTTTCATTCGGTAGTTCCAGTTTTATTTTTCTTTTATTGGATTGCTTTTGTGAGTCCAGAGAGAATCTCTTTCAAGGTCATTCTGTTTTGGCTAGTATATCCGGTCATTTATATCATTTATACCTTAATTCACGGAATTGTTACCAGTTTTTATCCTTATCCGTTTATTGATGCAACTAAACTAGGTTTTAAAACTGCGATTGTAAACGTTTTATTTGTCTTAATTGCTTTCGTAGTTTTATCTATTATTTTGATTTTTACTTCTAAAATAAGAATAAAGACTTCGAATTGATTTTTAGCGCTGAGTAATTAAAATAACTTGAAGCTAAAAAAGCATTCAATTCTTACTTTTTTGCAATGCTTTAAGGGATTTGATGATAATTATTTTGTAAAAATGATGTTTTGTTGATATTAAATTTATATTTGCGCAAGTAAAGAAGACCAAAAATTAGCTTAGAACAAGAAAATATTAGAATTGATGAAGCGTATTACAAAGAACTATTTTATTCTTTGTATCCACGTCTTGTGAGTTATAGTTATACTTACGTAAAAGATAATTTTCTGGCTGAAGAAGTGGTCGAAAATGTCATGTTGCAGCTATGGGAGAACCGTGTCAAATTTGAAAAAATAGATGATGTAAAATCGTATTTGTACACGATGGTTCGAAATGGTTCTTTATTAGCTTTAAAGAAAAAACAAAAGGTTGCAGAACTTGACTATAAACTTTCAGATGAAACGGTAGATTTTGATTTTAATATTCTGGAAGAAGAGTTATATTCGACTTTAATTGATGCTTTAAATTCATTGCCAGAAAAATGTAAAGAGGTTTTTGAACTTTCTTGTTTAGAAGGAATGAAATACAAAGATATTGCTGAACAGCTTAATATTTCTGTTAATACTGTGAAGTCGCAGCGCTCCCGCGCTATCGAATTATTAAAGGAAAAACTTAAAAATCATTCTGAACTTTTATTTATTTTATTATTTCTTTAAAAAAAATCAAAAATCTTTCCACCCATTTTTAATGTTTCGTACTCTTAGTTATATAACATTTACTTAAAGTGTTAATAACCGATACTTAATGTCAAAAAATATGTATTCAGGAAAGAAAGAAATCAAAATCGCTGCTCTTATAAGAAAAGAACTGCTTACAGGAGAATTATCGATTGAAGAAAATGCTCTTTTGCAGGAATGGCTTTCTGTACCCGAAAATCAAGAATATTATCAGAAAGTTGTTGATTTAGAAACTTTAAAATCAAAAGAAACGTTTTATAAAACGGTCAATACAGACTTAGCTTTCGAAAGAATTAAAAGAAAAATGATTTCGGAAGATACTCCCGTAATTTCTCTTTTCAATTATAGAAGAATATTGAAATATGCCGCTGTTTTAGTGTTTCTTGCAGGAATCACATCAGTTTTCTTTTATTTGAATAATAGCTCAGATTCTAAAAATCAAGACGTTGTTGTAAAAAGTATTGAGCCAAAGTACAACAATCCGACTTTAGTTCTGGCTGATGGTACAGTGGTTTCTTTAGAGCCAAAAAAGGAAAGAATAGTTTCTAAAAATGGAGTTATTTCTAATGTAAATAAAGTTTTGGTTTATGATGCCAAAGATTTGAAAGGAACTACTTCAGTTGGCGACAATACTCTGATTGTTCCTGTTGGCGGAATTTATGCTGTCAGTCTTTCAGACGGAACAAAAGTTTGGTTAAACTCCAAATCATCTTTAAAATATCCTGTAGAATTTAGTGGAGACAAAAGAACGGTAACCTTGGAAGGTGAAGCGTATTTTGAAGTAACTAAAAACCCGCATAGTCCATTTACAGTGAAAACAAAATCTGGAAACGTAACTGTTTTAGGAACACATTTTAATGTAAGCGCTTATCAAGAAGATCGAAATTTTGAAGCAACACTTGCCGAAGGAAAAGTAAAAGTTTCTGAAATAGGTAAAGAAAGCCAATCTGTGATTTTGAAACCTGGACAACAGGCACGTGTTAAAAATGAAACTTTAACTGTTGCAGAAGTTGATCCTTTAGTTTATACAGCTTGGAAAGATGGTAAGTTTTATTTTGAAAATGAAAATTTGAAAAACATTTTGACAAAAATGGCGCGATGGTACAACTTTAATGTGAAGTTCGAACAAAAAGCATTAGAGCAGATTAAGTTTACTGGAATCGTTTTAAAAGACGAACCAATTGATCGTTTTCTCGATATTATTAGTAAATCATCCAATGTTAAATATAAAATAACCAAAGTAAACCAAACGTATGAAGTAACCGTAAGTAAGTAAAAACAAAAAAACCGGAAAATATTGCAGTATTTCCCGGCGAGTATTTGTTCAGTCGAAAAAAAGAGTTCGAAATCAATTAACCAACCAAAACATTTTAAAAGTATGAAAAAAAACCTATCCGCAAAAGATTGTGGGGTAAAATCCGCGCTTTGGGATAAATTTCTTGACCTAATGAAGAAATCCCTAATATTATCGATATTTCTTTTTAATATAGTCGCTTTTGCTTATGCGCAAAAAGTAACTATAAATGCAAGAAACCAATCTGTATCTGCCGTTTTAAAAACTATTACAAGAAAAACCAATGTTGAATTTTTCTATAGCGATGATGTTTTTGACGCACAGAGAAGAGTAGATATTTCTGTAAATAAAGCCGATGTTATGGCTGTTATTAAAGAACTAATTGGGGATAATTATAAAGCAGAATTTGTAAATAATAAGTTGATTGTTATTGCATTAAATCCAAAAGTAAAAACAAACCAAACTTCTATATTAGAAGAAAAAGTAAAAATTAAAGGAGTTGTGACCAATGCCAAAAAAGAATTCTTAATTGGGGCAACTATTTGGGTAAAAGGCACTAAAGATGCAGCGATTACCAATTTTGATGGTTCTTACGAAATTATGGCCAAAAAAGGAGATGTTCTTGTTATTGAATATTTAGGATACAAAAAAACAGAAGTTACCGTTACCGATAGCCTAATCATTAATCCGATTTTATTGGAAGATGTTAGTAAATTAGATGAAGTAAAAATTGTTTCTACAGGATATCAAAAAATTGATAAAGAGCGCTCTACAGGATCTTTTGTAACCATTACGGCTAAAGATTTAGAAAAAGTTCCCATAAATAACGTGCTTCATAGATTAGAAGGTCAGGTTGCTGGTTTGCAATTGGACGTTCAAGACTCTGATAACTCTTTTGTTTACAGTAATACCTTTGGAAAAAACGAGGGAAAATTTAGCTATAACGTTGCCATTAGAGGAACATCTACTTTTGCTTCTGCAGATTCTAATACTATGCCATTAATAGTACTTGATGGTACGCCTACAGAACTAGACATTAGAACTATAAATCCAAATGATATTGAGAAAATCACCTTTTTAAAAGATGCAGCATCAGCTTCTATCTATGGTGCGAGAGCGGCAAACGGAGTAATAGTAATTGATACTAAAAAAGGAAAACAAGGGAAAACAAGAATTAATTTTTCTCAAAATTATGGTTTTTCAAACAAACCTTCTTTATCAAAATTACCATTGATGAATTCCTCTCAGGTATTGAATTTAGAGCAGGAGTTTGTAGATAAAAATCTAGTTACTGATCCAGCAAGTGTAACATATATGTTAACTACTCCAGTAAGTCAGGGAATGGATTTAATGTTTAAGTACAAACGTGGTGAAATATCCCAAGCGCAAAGAAATGCTGGTTTAGATGTTTTACGTAATCGTAATACTTACGGACAAGCAGAGCAATATTTGCTTCAAGCTTCATCTACTCAAAACTATGATTTGTCATTTAGCGGGGCAGAAAACGATTATTCATATTTTATGTCGGGGTCTTATTCTAAAGAAGAAACTCAGTCAAAAGGAAGTGATGGACAGCGTTTAACTTTATTATCAAATCAGGATTTTAAGCTTTTCAATTATGTAAAAATGACAACAAGCTTAAGAGGTTCGATTTTTAAATACAATAAAAATAGTTTAGGACTTTCTCCATTAGGGATATCATTAAATACGTTGTTGCCTTACGATCAGATTGTTGGAGATGACGGGAATTCGGTAGATTACTACCATCGTTATTACAGCGGACAAACTATTCCGTTGGAGCAAGCGGGGTATTTACCATGGACTTACAATTATATAGATGAATTAAATAATTCTGATAGAACAGCAGAGGAACTAAATTTTGGAGCCACTATTTCGGCTACTGTTCCTTTGTTGAAAGGATTAGATGCGGTTGGAACTTATTCTATAGAAAATGGACGTTCTTCAAACGATAATATGTTTAATCAGGATACCTATTCTACACGTGATAGAATCAACTCGGCGACATCTATAAATAGTAATGGTGATTTAGTTTATGGAATTCCGAAAGGAGGAATTTATCAGAACAACGAATTTGGAACAAGCAGTTATACTGTAAGGGGACAATTAAATTATGATGGCATTATTGGTCAGGATCATTTGATTAATGTAATGGGAGGTATTGAGGCGAGACAAACAAGAGAAAGCCAAGACCTCAGAACATTATTCGGTTATAATCCAAAGACTCAAACTTCTATAGATTTGCCATCACAAAATTATATTGATGTAAACGGATTTAATCGAACCATGACTTATGGTAACGAGCATAAAGATGTACGCAGAAGATTTTTATCGTACTATACAAATGCTGGTTATACCTTTAAGAATAGATATACAATTACTGGAAGTGCGCGCTTAGACGACTACAACAATTTTGGTGTAGATAAAAGATTAAGAAGAACGCCACTATGGTCAACAGGAGCAAAATGGAATATTAAAGACGAATCTTTTCTTAAAAACGTTGAGTTAATTAACAGTTTAAGTTTAAGAAGCAGTTATGGTTATAATGGAAACATCAATTTAGAAGTTTTTCCTTTTACCAATATAAGCTTAAGTAATGCAGATACATTTTCGCAACTACCATACGCTTTTATCTCGCAACCTGCAAATCCTAATTTACGTTGGGAGAAAACAGCAATCCTTAACTTGGGAGTAGATTTTTCCATCTTAAACAGTAGATTAAGCGGATCGGTAGAATATTATAAAAAGAACAGTAAAGACTTGATTGTTGATTTCCCAATTTCACCATTTTATGGTATTCAGAATAACAATTTAAGACAAAATGCGGCAACTTTAGCAGGAAAAGGAGTAGATGTAAGTTTAAACGGTATTATTCTTAAGACTAACAATTTTTCTTGGAGTTCGGCTCTTGTCGTGACTTATAATAAAACAGAAGTAACCGATTCTCGTTTTACAAATTTTAGTCAGTATTTAAATGGTTCAGGAGGAACACCTCCGGTTGAAGGCTATCCTTTAGGCAGTGTATTCGCGTTTAGATCAGCGGGATTGGATGCAACGGGCAGAACTCAGGTGTATGATAAATCAGGTAATATTGTTAACTCTTTTACTTCATTAAAAGAAATTGATGATATGAAATATATGGGAACCAACATTCCAGCATACTACGGAAGTTTGAATCATACCTTCACTTATAAAAAATTGTCATTGTTTATTTTGGCAACCTATAAGTTTGATTATGTGTTGTTTAAACCAACTTATGGTGGTTATGTAAGTAGAACAGGTAGATTTAATCAATACGATTTAAATACAGATATCGATCAAAGATGGAGAAATCCAGGAGATGAGGCTACAACATCGGTACCTGGAATTGTGGGTTCAAGCGGTATGAGTTATATAAGATATTTAAATTCAGATAATAGAGTTATAGAAGGAGATCATATTCGTTTTCGTGAACTTTCACTTAAATATGATTTACGAGATTTAATCAATTCGGGAGCTGTAAATGGTGCTTCGGTAACTTTTACTGCTAGAAATCTTGGTTTCTTCTGGAGAAAAAACAAAGACGGTTTAGATCCTGACTTTTTACCATATACCGGAACTAATATGAAATTACCTGCAATGGCAATGTATTCAATTGGTTTTAATGTTAATTTTTAATTTTTAAAGATGAAAAAATATTTAAAATACATCGCTTTAGCAACTTTCGGAGCAATCGTTTTAAGTTGTGACAATTATGTGGACATCAAGACTGAAGGGAGGTTAATACCTGAAGAAACTGAAAATTACAGATATCTTTTGCAGAATTCATATCAATTTGATCTCACCTATGGTGCTGTAGATGTAGCATCGGATGATATCAGTTTTCAAAATGGTACCCAAACAACAGAACTAGCAGCTTCAGATTATTATCGTCCATTTGTTAATTTGTATAAGTGGGCGGATCAAATTTATTTTGATGGTGAAGTAGATTATAATATGAATGGTATGTACAGTGCATTGTACAATAGTAATATTGTGATTAATGAAGTAATGCAAAGCAAAAAAGGAACGGAAGCTGAAAAATTAGCCATAAAAGGGGAAGCACAAGTACACCGTGCGTATATCTTTTTAACCTTAGTGAATACTTTTGGAAAAGCTTATGATCCAGCAACTGCATCAACAGATTTAGGAATTGTACTTTTTACAACTCCAACAGTATCTGATGATATCAGAAGAACTTCAGTTCAAAACGCTTATGATATTATTTTAAGTGATTTGAATGATGCTGTAAATTCAGGATTAAAACCAATTAATTCGGGCACCAATGTTGCATTTCCTTCTAGAGCTTCGGCATATGCGCTTTTAGCAAGGACTTATTTGTATATGCGTAACTATCCAATGGCTTTAGAAAATGCAGAAAAAGCATTGGCTATTCAAAGTACATTAAACAATTATGAAGATTATGAATTTAATGCTTTTCCAACCAGAAGATTTGATAAGGAACTAATTTTATCAAAATGGAACGGATACACCTCTTTAAGTTATGCACCACAAATTCTATCATTAAGTAATGAATTAATAAGTTCATTTGACACAAACGATTTGCGTTATGTATTGCTTACACAACCAACAAGCAGTTTTAATTCTAATTATACCATCGGAAGAACTTATGCTAAGGAAGGATTGACAGGAGAAAGCCGAAACGGCGGTCCAACAGTTGCAGAAATGATGCTAATTAAAGCAGAGTGTTTGGCAAGAGCTGGTTCTGGCAATTTAGCAATCGCTGAAATCAATAAATTAAGGCAAAAAAGATTTAGAGCATCACAATATGTTGCCCTGACTGCAACAGACAGCAAAGATGCTTTAATCAAAGTTTTAGCAGAAAGAAGAAGAGAATTAATGGGACAAGGTGGTTTTAGATGGTTTGATTTAAAACGATTAAACAAAGAACCTGAATTTGCTAAAACGATTACGCATGCTTTTGCTGGACAAACATTTACACTAGCGCCAAACAGCGATCGTTACCAAATGCCGTATGCTCCAATTTATTATGATTACGCACCAAACTTACAACAAAATCCATAATTAGATTAATTAATAAAGTGCACTCAAAATCACTTTGAGTGCACTAAATTCAAAAAAAAATGAAAAAATTAAAACTGGTACTCTTCCTTTTAAGTATAACAACGAGTTTATTGGCACAAGATGCGGCGCCATTTCAGAAAATTGTGCTTTCTCCGGAACATCCAAATCCAGGAGATGAGATTACTATAACCTATAATGCAGCTAACGGACCATTAGCGAATGCTATGTATGTTAATGGAGTGGTCTATACTTTTGATAATTTTAAATGGCTTGCAACTGATATCACCTTAAAAGCTGCTGGAGATAAAAAATGGGAAACCAAAATGAAGCTTTCTGATCATGCCTCTTTTATTAACTGTGTTTTTAAATCGGATACCATTGTAGACAAAGGAGAAAAAATGCCTCATGCTTATATGTTTGCACAAGTTCCTGGAGCTTATACAGGCTGGGGAATTTTGCGAAGCAGAGCTTTTGAGAATGAAGTTCCAAATGTAGTTCATGATAGTGCCTACATCGCCGATCAGGTCGGATTGATGTGGATAAATTACGAATTGCAATATCATCCGGAATCTCGTAAAAAGATTTTTTATTACGGATTAAAACTAAAGCAACTTTCATCTGGTCAGGATCAATCTGTAGCAATTAAGAAAGAATTACGAGGTTTATTAGCAGATGGCAATCTGGATCACACAACGCAATATGATATTCAGAAGACTTTGTCTTTATTGCAAAATCCATCGGACAAAGTTTTTACAGATTCTGTTCAAAAGGTGTTAGTTACCAAATATCCTTTAGGTGTTTTAGCAAGAGACAAACAAATTCAGGAGATAGTTAGAGAAGTTGATTTTGCAAAAAAAGTAAAATTATATGCTGATTTTGAAAAGAACTTTCCTCAAAACAAATTTGAAGATGTGTATACAGATTTAGAAAGTTTATTCTATGATAAAATGGTTAAATCGATTGTATACGGATATATTGTAAATAACAAAGATTACAATTATGCACTTAATAGTGTAAAAACGGTTTCTTTTGGGAACTTATTAGATTACCACTGGCATTTAGTTTCTATTCCTTTTGACAGAGACAGAGAAGGAACTGAAAAAGCGTCTATAGAAACATTGAAGAAATATGCAGATATTTTTATGGGCGAAATGGAAAAAAGGCTAACATCTGTTCCAAAAATGTACGTTGGAAAATTATCATTAAAAGAATGGCAGGAGCAGGCTTTGCAAATGATGGCAAGAGAATATTTTACTTACGCTAAATTGGCAGAAGTGACAAAAAACTATGATGTAGAAGAAAAATATTTGGCAAAAATAAAACCACTTTACGGTTATAATGATGCTACATACAATGAAGTTTACAGTAGAATGTTGTTAAGAAAAGGGCAAACAGCAGATGCTAAAAATTATATGGCACTTGCGGTAAAACAAAATCAGGTAACACCTGAAATGTTAGCTTCAATAAAAGCAATTTATTTAAAAGAAGGTGGAGCAGAAGCTGGTTTTGATGCCTACTTACAATCTTTAAAATCTATCAGTAATATAGAAGAGCATAAAAAGAAAGTAATTTCAGAATTAATAAATCTTCCAATTGCTGGTTTTGAATTAGAAAGCAGCAAAGGCGGAACAGTTAAACTGGCCGATCAAAAAGGAAAAATTGTAGTATTAGATTTCTGGGCTATGTGGTGCGGACCATGTAAAAATGCTATGCCAGGAATGCAGATGGCGGTTGAAAAATACAAAAAAGATCCGAATGTAAAGTTCTATTTTGTAGATACACAGGAATATATCAAAGATTATAAAGCACAAACTCAGGCATTCATCAAAGAAAAAGGATTTGATTTTAATGTGCTTTACGATGGAAAAAATCCTAAAACCGGAAAAATGGATGTGGCTTACGAGCAGTACTCAAAAGCATTTCAATTTTCTGGAATCCCGGAGAAAATGATTATCGATGAAAAGGGAAAATTACGTTGGATGTCAAATGGTTATTTTGGAAGTCCAAGCGAATTAGTAGACGAAATTTCAATTATAATTGAGTATTTAAAGTCGGAGAATAAAAAATAATGAAAGCTTCAATAAAAAAATATATAAAAAGAAACTTAACTTTTTTAAGTTTCTTAATGATGACCAGCCAGTATAGTTTTGCACAAACTATCTGGCAGGGCCAGCATCATTCGTATCGTATTATTCTATCGGGCGATTTGGCAAAATACAAAACAGATTCGCTAAGTGTAAATATCCCCGAATTAGATATCAATAAAAAAGTAGTCACAACTGTAAAAGGAGATAGTATATCTTTTAAAAATGAGATGTATGGTTTCAATTTCAAAGGAAAATATAATGACGATAAAAGTGCTATTTCAGGTATTTTTAATTATTATTCTATTCCAAATGCCTCAATTGTTTTAAAGAAAGAAAAAGAAATTCAGCCTTTGTTTTTTTCACAGCATCCTAAAAAGCCCTATCCGTATCAGGTAATTGATATGACATTTCTTGGAAAAAACACCAAACTCACTTACGGAGCGACATTAACAATTCCGAACAATACAAAGAAATATCCTTTAGCGATTTTAATTTCCGGAACAGGACAGCACGATCGTAATTACACTTATATGGGAAGAGAATCTTTTACAGTTCTTGCCGATTATCTTGCTCGAAACGGAATTGCTTCTTTACGCGTAGACGATAGAGGAAAAGGCAAAACAACTGGCGATTTTGAAACCGCAACAACTGGCGATTTTGCTAATGATGTTGAGGAACAAATTGCTTACTTAAAAAGTGATAAAAACATAGATCCATCGTTTATTGGAGTTATTGGCCACAGCGAAGGCGGTATGATTGCCTCAATTGTAAGTTCAAGAAACAAAGACGTAAAATTTATGATTAGTCTTTCTGGCGTTGGCGTAAGCGGTTTAGAAATGCTTAATCTTCAAAATACAGCAATTCTAAAAAGTTATAATTTTTCGGATAAAGTGGTTGCCAAACAGATGGAAATGTACAATATCATGTTCAAGGTTGTTTATGATTCCAAAGACAATGAATCTGCACAACCTGCAATGGAAGTAAAGTTAAAAGAATGGATGCAGAAACAAGATACCACAACTTTAAAAGAAGTTCAAATGTGGGACGGACGCGATCAGACTTTTTTATATCGTTATGGAAAAGACGCTGATAGAAAATGGTATCGCTACACGATTCATTATAAACCAGAAAATTATCTTCCGAAAATTACAGTTCCGGTATTTGTAGCAAATGGAGATAAAGATATTCAGGTTCCAGCTCTTGAAAATATTAATTCATTCAAAAAATATCTGGGAACAAAAGATTTGACAACCAAGATTTATCCAGGATTAAACCATATGTATCAGCATTGTAAGACTTGTACGCAGAAAGAAGTTTCAGAACTCGATGAAGTTTTTGCCGAAGAAGTTTTAGACGATATTTCAAAATGGATTTTGGCTCGATATAAAAAATCCTAGTTTGTCACCCTGAGCGAAGTCGAAGGGCGATCCAATTGAAACGTGGGCTTCGACTCCGCTCAGCCTGACAATCGATATTTTTTTAAGTAAGCATAGTCTTGTCACCCTAAGCGAAGTCGAAGGGCTCAAAGATTGGGAAATCTAAAATCCAAATTCTAAGATCTAAATTCAATATTTTCATCATGAAAAAATTATTCTTTTTTATCGCAACATTCTTTGCGGTAAGCAATCTTACTGCCCAAATTTACGATCCAGTTTCGTTTACTACTTCAGTAAAAGAATTAGGGGAAAACAAATATACGTTGTCGATAATTGCCAAGATAGACAAGGGCTGGCACATATATTCACAAAATGTACCACAAGGCGGACCAGCGCCAACAAGTTTTACTTTTCAGCCTTCAAAAAATTATAAAAAAACTGGTGCTGTAATTGAACCAAAAGGACATGAAGTAGATGATCCTGTTTTTCAGATGCGTATTAAATTTTTTGAAGACAAAGCTATTTTTACACAAAATATCGAACGAAAAACAAACGACGCTTTTACAATAGATGCAGCTGTGTTTTTTATGGTTTGTAATGATAACAGCTGTCTGCCACCAGGAGAAAAGGAAGTAAAATTCACGTTCAAAAAATCGGACACGCCAATTCAAAATGCAGAAACTGCAAGCGCATTAACAGAACAAAAAAATACAGATTTGTCTTCAAAAGACGAATCAATTACTAGACAGGATACCACAAACAACACAACAGATTCTGTTACAATAGCCAGCAAAGACACTCCAGAAATTTTAAATAATTCGGTTAGCACCGTTTCATCGGTTTCCTCTCCTGTGAAAGCAGAAGAAAGTCTTTTGAAACTATTTTTCTTTAGTTTTTTAGGAGGTCTTGCGGCTTTATTTACGCCTTGCGTTTTCCCAATGATTCCAATGACGGTTAGTTTTTTTACCAAACAAAGTAAAAATAAGGCAGCTGGAATTAGAAATGCGATGATGTACGGTATTTTTATCATTGTAATTTATGTAATTCTAGGAAGTTTAGTTACGGCGATTTTTGGAGCAGATGCTTTAAATGCTTTGGCTACAAATGTTATTTTTAATATTGTTTTCTTCTTGCTTTTATTGGTTTTTGCATTGTCTTTTTTAGGTGCTTTCGAAATTGTTTTACCAAGTTCATGGCTGACTAAAATTGATCAGAAATCAGAAATTGGAGGTGCTTTTGGCATTTTCTTTATGGCATTGGCATTAGCCGTAGTTTCATTTTCTTGTACAGGTCCAATTGTAGGAACCTTATTAGTTCAAGCGGCAAGTCAGGCGGGAATTGCACCAATTATTGGAATGCTAGGATTTTCTTTAGCAATTGCATTGCCGTTTACTTTGTTTGCGGCATTTCCGGGTTGGATGAATTCGCTTCCAAAATCGGGAGGATGGTTAAACTCAGTTAAAGTCGTTTTGGGCTTTTTAGAATTGGCTTTAGCCTTTAAATTCTTAAGTAATGCCGACTTAGTTTTACAATTACATCTATTAGAACGAGAAGTGTTTCTAGCAATTTGGATAGCGATTTTCACTGTATTAGCATTTTATTTATTTGGAAAAATCCAATTGTCGCATGATTCGCCAGTAACTCATATTTCTGTTGGAAGACTGAGTTTAGGAATTATCGTTTTATCATTTGTAGTATATATGATTCCAGGACTTTGGGGCGCTCCGTTGCAATACATCAGCGGTTTTCCGCCAGCAAAACAATATAGTGAATCGCCAAATGGCTTTGGAAATGCAGTAGTTCAAAATGCAGAACAATCTTCTCTTCCAGAAGGTGCAGAAAGCGGTCCAAACGGAATTCAAACTTTTCATGATTATGACAAAGGTTTAGCTTACGCGAAAAAAGTAAACAAACCCGTAATGATTGATTTTACAGGTTATGCCTGTGTAAATTGTCGAAAAATGGAAGAACGCGTTTGGCCAGATCCCAAAGTTTTAAATGTTTTAAATAATGATGTCGTGCTGATTTCGTTGTATGTTGATGATAAAAGACCTTTGCCAAAAGAGGAGCAGGCTGTTTCTAAGATTACGGGTAAAGTTTTGAAATATACAGGACAAAAATGGAGTGAACTTCAAATTTTAAAATACAAAACCAACGCGCAGCCGTATTACGTTTTAATGGATCATAACGAAAAGGATTTAAATAAACCATCGGCTTATAATCCAGATATTAATGCATATTACGAATGGCTTCAAGAAGGAATTCTGAATTTTAAAAAATAATATGAAACGTTGAGGTAGTTTTTTTAACACATAGAATCATAGATTTTAATTCTTTTGAAAAGATTATAAAAGAGAAACTAGTTTCTCAACACATAGCTTTGGGTAAGTTGAAACATCCTACGCTATGTTTATTTAAACAAATGAAATACCTTTAAAAGACAATCAAAGTTCTATGATTCTATTTGTTTAGAAAAATAAACTCAACAATAAAAATAACTATCTAAATGAAAATTTTTCACTCAAAATATTGGCTTTTAGCTCTATTTATAGGGTTTAAAAGCGCGGCTCAGTTTACAAGCACCATTCCGCTGAGTAAAGATGTTGTTTCGGGACAATTGAAAAACGGAATGAAATATTATGTGCTTCATAACGAATTTCCAAAAGATCGTGTTTGTTTCTATTTTGCCCAAAATGTTGGAGCAATTTTAGAAAACGACGATCAAAACGGTTTAGCGCATTTCTTAGAACATATGGCTTTTAACGGAACTAAAAACTTTGAAGGAAAAGGTATTATCGATATGCTGGAAAAAAAAGGTGTAAGTTTTGGTAAAGATATAAATGCCTACACGGCACAGGATCAAACCGTTTACAACTTAAGTAATGTACCAGCAAACGATTCAAAACTAATTGATTCTTGTCTTTTGGCATTGCACGATTGGTCTGGTTTTCTTTCTTTAAAAGAAGCAGAAATAGATGCAGAACGCGGTGTAATTCGAGAAGAATGGCGCACAAGACGTAACTCAGATTTCAGACTTAGATTAGAAACCGATAAAACGCTTTATAAAGGTTCAAAATATGCCAAACGCGATGTAATTGGTGATTTAAATATCATTAATAATTTTGACTATCAAGTTCTTAGAGATTACTATAAAAAATGGTACCGTCCAGATTTACAAGCTGTTATTGTAGTTGGCGATATTGATGCAAAAGAAATTGAAAAGAAGATTATTGAAACTTTTTCTTCAATAGAAATGCCGAAAAATCCCGCAGAACGTTATTACGTTTCAGTTCCGAAAAATAAAGGAATGGAATATGTTTTGGCAAAAGACAAAGAAGCGCAGGAAACATCAATTGTAGTTTATTATAAGAAGGAATATGATAAAGTAAAGAATAACGAAACTATTAGAAGAGATTTGGTGAATAATCTTTGTACAGATATGATGAACAGACGTTATCAGGAATTTATTCAGAATAATGAAACGGCTGTTTTAGGAATAGGAACAGGGATTTCAGAAGTTTCAAGATTGACAAATTCCTACTATTTATATGTAACTCCAAAAAATAATAAAACACTTGAAGGTTTCAAAGAAATGATGATTGAAACAGAAAAAGCTGTTCGTTACGGATTCACACAGAAAGAATTAGATCGTAATAAAGAAGCTGTTTTGAGTTCTTATGAAAACCTTTTGAAAAATAAAGACAAATTTGAGAGCGATGAATTATCAGAAGAATTAGTCGAATATTTCTTGAAAGCGATTCCGTTTGAAAGTATCGAAACACAATACGAAAACGTCAAAAAGAGATTAGCCTCAATTACACTTTCAGAAATTAATCAAGCGGTTAAAAAATTGCAGACTGCAGATAATATTGTAATGACGGTTACGGGTCCTGATAAAAGCGATGTTGTTTATCCGACGAAAGAAGATTATCTGAAAATCATGGCAGAAGTTAAGAAAATGCCACTCGAAAAGTATAAAGAAACAGATACAGACCAGCCTTTAATTGCAGCAGATTTAAACGGTTCTAAGGTTATAAAAGAAGATCCGATTGAAGGAATTAAAGGTGCCAAAAGTTATGTTTTAGGAAATGGTGCCAAGATTGTTTTATATCCAACAACTTTAGCAAAAGACGAAATTTTGTTTTCTGCTTTTAGTTTTGGCGGAAGTTCATTAGTTAAAACAGCAGATATTCCGTCATCGCAAATCGCTGTTAGTTTAGTTGAAAATTCAGGTTTAGGTAATTTTAAAAGCACTGATTTAAAAGATAAATTGAACGGTAAAATTGCGAATGTAAAACCATACATCTCAGAGTTGACAGAAGGTTTTCAGGGTTCAAGTAACCAAAAAGATTTTGAAACTTTATTACAGCTGGTGTATTTGTATTTTGAACAGCCAAGGTTTGATAAAGATTCTTACGGAAGAATGTTGACAGGTTTTGAAAATTCATTGGAAAACACAGCCAATACCAATCCGAAAGTTTTTCAGGACACAATTTCGCAATTAAACTACAATCATAATAAACGTGTGCCTTTATTTAATGAGGAATTCTTGAAAAGATTAAGTTTCGAAAAAGCTTCAGAATTGTACAAAGAAAGAATTCAGAACGCAGCAGATTTTACTTTTGTATTTACTGGAAATCTTCCTGAAAATGCAATTTCACTTCTTGAAAAATATATTGGAAGTATAAAATCAGATGCAGATAAAAAAGAAAATTTTGTAGACAATCATTTAGATCCGGCGTCTGGAATCGCAAAGCAGTTATTGGTTCGCGAAATGAATGTACCAAAAGCAAGTGTTTATATTCGATTTGTAAAACAATTTCCATACAACTATAAAAATGTATTTACAATGCATATTTTATCAGAATTGCTGTCTAAAAAGTATTTGGATTTAATTCGTGAAGAAGAGGGCGGAAGTTATGGCGTTCATGTATCGAATTCGGTAAATCGTTTACCATCAGACGAATATTCAATGACAATCAATTTTGACAGTGATCCAGAAAAGGAAGAAAAACTGACTAAAATTGTTTACGAACAAATCGCTTTAATGCAGCAAAAAGAAGTAAACGAAGATGATATTCAATCGATAAAAAATACTGTTTTAAAAGGCAGAGCAGAAAAAGTCTTAAATAACGGATTCTGGATGAGCAGTTTAAATAATATGATTATGAACAACGAAACGTTCAAAGATGATGCTGTTTACAAGAAAACCTTAAACGAAATAACTACAGCCGATTTAAAAGCTTTCGCTAAGGAATTCTTTGCAAAACCGAGCACGGTTGAAGTCATTATGAAATCGAAAACGGATAGTAAAGCAACACAATATTAGCATACATTGGTTTTTCATTTTTTAAGGAGTATTTTGAATTAGTAAGCATATATACAACTAACTTGAAAAACCTATAGAGAGCTGTTTTTAGGAACAGCTCTTTTTTTTGTTTTTTTGTTAACCGAAGTAATAGTTTTCACTTTTCGGATCATTTTATCATTCCGTAGGAATGTCTGGTCGGTAGAAAAAATAGTTCATCCCATTCATTTTACGTTCCGTAGGAACGTCTGATTTTCTAATTGTTTAAAATAGGAACGTCAAAACAAACGTTCCTACGGAACGTAAAATGACGGTAACATCAAAATTTTCTACCGATGAAATGTTCCTACGGAACAAAAAACAATTTTAAACCAAAATGCTATTAAATTTGCTGTTGGTCGAAATTTTACACATCAGAAATTCAATTTATACTACATTTATACCTTATAGACTATTTTAAAGCAGATCAGCAATGAAAAAAATTTACCTTTCTTTATGTCTTTTTGGTGTCATTTTTAGCAGTTCGGGACAGGAATTTGCCAATTCGCCAAAGCCTTTTGGGCCAGTTCCGACTCAAAAACAAATCGATTGGCAGGAAATGGAATTCTATGCTTTTGTGCATTTTTCATTAAACACTTTTACCAATAAAGAATGGGGTTTCGGAGACGAATCGCCAGAACTTTTCAATCCGTCGCAATTAGACGTTCGTCAATGGGCACGCGTGGCAAAAGAAGCCGGAATGAAAGGAATTATTTTGGTTGCTAAACATCACGATGGTTTTTGCCTTTGGCCATCAGCTTATACGGAACGTTCAGTTAAAAATTCACCTTGGGAAAACGGAAAAGGAGATTTGGTAAAAGAACTGGCTGCGGCTTGTAAAGAATACGATTTAAAATTAGGATTATACCTCTCGCCTTGGGACAGAAATCATCCGCAATATGGAAAACCTGAATATGTGACGTATTTCAGAAATCAATTAAAAGAATTATTGACCAATTACGGCGATGTTTTCGAAATGTGGTTTGATGGTGCAAACGGTGGTGACGGCTATTATGGCGGGGCAAATGAGACCAGAAAAATCAATTCGCTTACTTATTATAATTGGGATGAAACCTATAAATTAATTTACGATATCGCACCAAAAACCTTAGTTTGGGGCGTTGGGCCATCTGAAGCAAGATGGATTGGAAATGAAGAAGGACGTGCAGGGAAAACCAATTGGTCGTTATTGCGACAAAAAGATGAATTGGCTGGAAAAGTACATTACAGCGAATTTATGTCTGGACACGAAGATGGAGAAAAATGGGTTCCTGGAGAAGCAGACGTTTCCATAAGACCAGGATGGTTTTATCATTCTGTTGAAGATGATAAAGTGCGTTCGCTTGACGAAATGGTCGATATTTATTACGAATCGATTGGGCGAAATGCGACTTTATTATTGAATCTTCCAGTTGATAAACGTGGTCTTGTTCATGAAAATGACGAAGCAAGATTGAAAGAATTGGTTGCCACTATAAAAGCCGATTTCAAAAAAGAAGTATTAGCAGGAACTAAAGTTCAAGCTTCAAATATTCGTACAAACGATTCTAATTTTGGACCTCAAAATACAATTGACGGTAATAAAAATACCTATTGGGCAACAGATGATAAAGTAAAACAAGCTTCAATCGAATTTACGTTTAAAAAACCAACGGCGATTAATAGACTTTTACTTCAAGAATATATTAAACTTGGGCAGCGTGTAAAAGCATTTTCTGTCGAAGCAAAAGTAGATGGACAATGGAAAATAATTGCCAATGAAACAACAATTGGTTACAAAAGAATTCTGCGTTTAGACCGAGTTATGGCTTCGGCAATCAGAGTGAATATTTTAGATGCCAAAGCAGGATTTGTAATCAGTACAATTGAAGCATTTAATGCACCGACTTTTGTGAAAGAACCACAAATTCTTCGCGATAAAAATGGTTTGGTTACGATTAAATCGGAAGATGGAAATGCGATCTATTATACTTTAGATGGAAAAAATCCTTCAGAAAAAAGCATTTTATATAAGGCTCCTTTTGCATATAATAAAGCGGTAGAAATCAAAGCAATTTCGAGAAATACGAAAGAGAAAATCAACAGTGCAGTAAAAATGGCAAAATACGGTGTTTCTAAAGAAAAATGGAGAGTGATTTCTATTTCGAGCGGAGATAATAAATCGGTTGAAAAAATCATAGATGGAGATGCTAATACAGCTTGGGGATTTGGAAATAATGAAAATAAATTGCCTCAAACCATTATTATTGATATGGGCGATTTAAGCACTATAAAAGGTTTCACCTATACGCCACAGCAAGTTGGAAGTAATTTGAGTCTGATTTCAAATTATGAGTTTTATACAAGTGAAGATAATATTACTTGGACAAAACAATCCGAGGGAGAATTTTCGAATATCAAACATAATCCAATTGAACAATTTAAGAGTTTTACTGCTGTAAAAGCAAGATTTTTAAGATTTGTGGCTACAGGAGCAGTAGGAAATAGCCAAACTGTTTCGATTGCTGAAATTGGAGTAATCGAATAAATGGTTTTTTAGACACGTTAAAAATAGTTTGATATTTATTATTTTGTCTTTTGCCGAAGCGCAATCGTTATTAGTCGAAATTTTAATAGGAAAGAGTAATTTAATTCTACTTTTATCTTACTAATTAAATGACACGCAGCAAATGATTAAAGAAGATATTGGTTTTAGAGAAGCTGGGAAATTTGAAGAAACTCGTTTCGAGAAAATTCATAATGTTATTTTCGAATCTTCGCAAGAAGCTTCTTTATTAGTGGCGCAGGAAATCGCTAATTTGATTCAGAGAAAAAACGAGCTTAACGAACCATGTGTTTTAGGTTTGGCTACAGGATCTTCTCCAATCAAAATTTACGAAGAATTAGTAAGAAAGCATAAAGAAGAGGGACTAAGTTTTGCAAACGTAGTAACTTTTAATTTGGATGAATATTATCCGATGGATAAAAATGATATTCAGAGTTATTATCATTTTATGCACGAGCATTTGTTCCATCATGTCAACATTCATCCAGAAAATATAAATATTCCAGATGGACACGTAAGTGCAGAGGAATTGCAGCAATATTGTATCGATTACGAAATGAAAATTAAGTCGTACGGCGGATTGGATTTTCAGCTTTTAGGAATCGGTAGAACTGGACACATCGGATTTAATGAACCAGGTTCTCATGTGAATTCTGGAACCAGAAGTATTACTTTGGATCATTTGACACGTGTCGATGCGGCTTCTTCTTTTTTAGGAATTGATAATGTTCCTAGAAAAGCGATTACTATGGGAATTGGAACTGTTAGAAATGCAAAAAGAATTGTTTTACTCGGTTGGGGAATCAGTAAAGCAGGAATTATAAAAAAGACAATCGAAGGGCAGGTTTCTTCGCAAGTTCCGGCTACGTATTTGCAAGAGCATCACAACACAACATTTGTTCTAGATACTGAAGCTTCGTCTGAATTAACACGTGTAAAAACGCCTTGGCTGGTAAAGTCTTGCGTTTGGACAGACGAATTAAAATTAAAAGCGGTAGCTTGGTTGAGTGAATTGACGAAGAAACCTTTCCTGAAACTGACCGATAAAGATTATAACGACAACGGAATGTCGAGTCTTTTGACGGAAGAGGGAACTGCATACGATTTGAACATTAAGATGTTTAATAAAATGCAGCAAACCATCACCGGATGGCCGGGCGGAAAACCTAACGCAGATGATACTTATAGACCGGAGCGTTCCACGCCGGAAAAGAAAAGAATCATTATTTTCAGTCCGCATCCAGATGATGATGTGATTTCGATGGGAGGAACTTTTGATCGTTTGGTTGAACAAGGACATGAAGTTCATGTGGCCTATCAGACTTCTGGAAATATTGCAGTTTCTAATGAAGAAGCTTTGAAATTTGCAGAGATTTCTAAAGCGGTAAGTCCAGATTCTAAACTTTCTCAGGAGATTGTTGATTTTCTTAAAAACAGAACAGGAACTGAAATAGATTCGCCTGAAGTTAGAAAATTAAAAGGATTAATTAGAAGAAGCGAATCTTTTGGAGCAACACGTTACATAGGTTTGCCTGATGCTAATGTACACTTTTTAGATCTTCCGTTTTACGAAACAGGAACGGTTAAGAAAAATAATCTTTCAGATGCAGATGTCGACATTATGTGTGACATTATAGAAAGAATAAAACCGCATCAAATTTATGCCGCCGGAGATTTAGCAGATCCGCACGGAACTCATAAAGTATGTTTAGACAGTTTGTTTGAGTCTTTAAAAAGACTAAAAAACGAAAGCTTTATGGATGATTGCTGGGTTTGGCTTTACAGAGGCGCTTGGCATGAATGGGAATCGTACCAGATCGACATGGCAGTACCAATGAGTCCTGACCAGGTTTTAAAGAAACGACATGCTATTTTTTATCACCAGTCTCAAAAAGACGGGGTTATGTTTCAAGGTGATGACAGCAGAGAGTTTTGGGTTCGAGTTGAAGACAGAAATAGATTGACTGCAGAAAAATATCATAGCTTAGGTTTAGCAGATTATTCGGCTATAGAAGCGTTTAAAAGATATCACTTTTAGTGGTTTTGCAGCAATAAAGATAATAGACTATTTCATGGTTTATTTTGGTTAGTTACCTATAATTGAGAGAAAATGCAGTCGTGGTTGGCTGCATTTTCGTTTTTTAAATGTTTTGTGTTTTTAAACCGCAAAGTTTTTTTTACCGCAAAGACGCAAAGATTTTACGCAAAGTTCGCAAAGTTTTTTTTGCTTAATCTTAAAGAAGAATAAAAAAGTTCGCAAAGCTTAGTAGGTAAGCTTTGCGAACTTTTTTATTCTCATTTTTTACACAATATAGAAATAAAATCTTTGTGAACTTTGCGTAAATCTTAGCGTCTTTGCGGTTAAATCATTAGATAGAAGAATTCAAAATTTTCTGTTTTACTTCATCAATATAAGATCTTCCTATAACGTATCGAAGTCCTTCAATTTCAATGCTATTTCCTTCTACAGCGTCAATTTTATCTATTGCAATCGTATAAGATCTGTGGATTCTGATAAAATCTCTTTCTGGTAATAAACTTGTAAAATCAGATAAAGTGCTATGAATGATAAACTTTCCAGAAGTGGTGCTTATTTTTAGATAATCTTTTAAACTTTCGATAACTAAAATTTCGTTCAAGAAAATTTTCTTCATTTTTTTCTTGTCGATTTTTACAAAAATAAAAGCGTTTTCTTTACTGTTTTCTGCAGGAAGTTTACTGGTATTATTAAGACGTTTGTTGATTTTATTTACCGCTTTCATTAATCTCGGAAACTCAATTGGTTTTACCAGATAATCTAAAACATCAAGTTCGTACGTTTCAATTGCAAATTGATCGTAAGCGCTTGTAATAATAAGCAAAGGCGGATTTTCTAAACTTTTAATAAAATTAATACCATCTAAAACAGGCATATTTATGTCTAGAAAAATTACATCAATCGTATTGTTTTTCAAGAAATTTAGCCCTTCAATAGAATTGCTGAAGGTGTTTATTAATTCTAAATCTTCAATCTGTTCAATATAATTTTTAATAACGTTTATTGCTAATGGCTCATCATCGATAATTAAACACTTTATTTTCATTTGCAAAATATTATTTAGGCCGATATGTGGTTTTTTGTAGGTATAGTTTTCTAAACTTGTAAAAGAGGGGCTACGTGACTTTTATAACTAGTTTAACGACAAAAATATTCTTTTTATTTTTAAATGAAAGCTTATAGTCGCTTTTATTATATCCTAATTCAAGTCTTTTTTTTACGTTCTCAATTCCTATACCACTTGACTTGTTAAAATTATCTTTATGTACGGTAATTTCAGGCATTGGGTTTGAAATGATGAAATACAGATAATCTCCTTTTACTTTGAAATTAATATCAATCACAACATTTCCGGTATTCTTGTTTACTCCATGTTTAAAGGCATTTTCGACGAAAGTCAAAAGTAAAACAGGTGAGATTTCTTTGTCATGTATATCACCAGAAATATACATATTAACTTCTAGGCGTTCTCCATTTCTAATTCTTTCCAAATCAAGATAATTCTGAATGCAGAGAATTTCATTTTCTAAAGACTGTTTTTTTTCTTTTGTTTCATAAAGCATGTATCGCATCAATTCGGAAAGCTTTAAAACTATTTTCGGAGTTTTATTTGATTTTTCTACAGAAAGAGAATAGATATTATTTAAGGTATTAAAGAAAAAGTGAGGCGAAATTTGAGATTTTAAAAACAATAATTCGGTTTCTAATTGTGATTTTTCAAGATCGGTTACACGTTTTTGCTCTTGCAATAAATCGAGCGTAATTTTAATGGCCGTAACAAAAGTCATTACATATAATTCTCCCATCATCATATCAATTGTATAATTTAGCGTAAGCGCATTGATGGTTTGCGGTCCTTCTGGCCAAACATTGTGTGTAATCAACAAATAAGTCAGATTAAATTTGATGACGACCATGACAAAAATGGCAGAAAGTACACTTATAATATATAGGAAGTATTTTTTACGATAAACCAAATGTGGCATTAATACCAAAATATTAAGGTAACATAAAGCCATGTGAATTGGGAAACCAAGTAAAGTTGTTTTTAGGGAGTAAACGTAATCGTTAAAATAGCTTCCCCAGCGGAACGTATTGAATACAAAATACGTCAGCCAGAAGTAAACATGATAGCGGATTGGTAATCTGTAAAGCTTGCTTGAGTTGAAAATCATATGAATATTTTAGAATGTCGTTTGTTACTATTTTTTGATGTTTAGAGCTGTTTAAATGTCGTCCGTCTAAAATTATTTTGGTAAAAGTTGAATTTATCTAAATTTAAAGTTAAATTAATATTGTTTTGATATGAAGAAAATTACTCTGCTATCTCTTACGGTAATTTTTATTGCAAGTTGCAAAATAAAAGTTGATAAAAATCAACATCCAGAAAGTTTTGCAACAAATTATGTAGATCCGTTTATTGGTACTGGTGGTCACGGACATACGTATCCAGGCGCAACAGTTCCATTCGGAATGCTGCAAGTGAGTCCAGATAATGGAATTTCGCATTGGGACTGGTGTTCCGGCTATCATTATTCTGACTCCATAGTTTCTGGATTTAGTCACTTACACTTAAGCGGGACAGGAATCGGTGATTTGGCAGATATTTTATTTATGCCGACAAACAAAAAATTAGACTTAACCGCCAAAGCCGCTTCACGCGATTTCCTTCCGTATAAATCAAAATATAGTCATGTTAACGAAAAAGCAGTACCGGGTTATTACCAAGTTTTTCTTGAAGATCCTAAAATCAATGTAGAATTAACATCTACGCAAAGAACCGCATACCATAAATATACTTTTAATGATACCAATACACAATCTGTAGTTGTAGATCTTGGTTTTGCTATCAATTGGGACAAAGCGGTAAAAACATCTATTAAAATTGAAGATGCAAACACCATTAGCGGTTACCGTTACAGTACGGGATGGGCAAAAAATCAGAAAGTATTTTTTGTAGCTAAGTTTTCTAAACCTATTATAGAATCAGTTATTACGGCTGATAAAAAAGTTGTTTCAGCTAAAAATGGGGAAGGCGAAAATACAGCACTACAATTGTTCTTTGATGCTAAAAATTCAAAAGAACTAGGTGTAAAAGTGGCACTTTCTTCGGTAAGTGTTGAAAATGCAAAAGACAATTTAGATAAAGATCAGGAATTTGAAAAAGTAAAAACAGCAGCTTCTGTTGATTGGAACGAAGCTTTAAGTAAAATTACAGTTGAAACTCCAGTAGATTCTCTAAAAACAATTTTCTACACCGCTTTATATCACGCTCAAGTTGCGCCAGTAACGTACAGCGACAAAAACGGACAGTTTAGAACCGAAGATGACAAAATCGTTACTTCAAAAAATTATACAGCGTATTCAACTTTATCACTTTGGGATACGTTTAGAGCAGAAAATCCATTGCTTACCATTTTAGATCCAAATCGAGTTTCAGATATGGTGAACTCCATGTTAGCGTATTACGAAACCAAAAAGATACTTCCGGTTTGGACTTTATATGCTAATGAAACTAATACCATGACAGGATATCATTCGATTCCAGTTATTGTTGATGCTTACATGAAAGGCATTAAAGGTTTTGATGCCGAAAAAGCTTTTGAAGCCATGAAAGCAACCATGATGCAAGACGAACGCGGATTAAATTTCTACAAAAAATACGGTTACATTCCGTATAACTTATTAGACGAATCTGTTACGATTACTTTAGAATATGCTTACGACGATTGGTGTGTAGCGCAAATGGCGAAAGCTTTAGGAAAAACAGCAGATTATGAGTTTTTCTCAAAACGAGCAAAAGCTTACGAATATTTATTTGATGCCAAATCAGGTTTCATGAGAGGAAAGTCTGAAGACGGAAAATCTTGGAATGAACCTTTCGACCCAAAACACTCTAACCACAGAGAACACACTGATTATACGGAAGGAAATGCTTGGCAACACAGCTGGTTTGTACCTCATAATGTAGATAATTTTATTAAGCTTCACGGAGGAAATGACATTTTCACCAAACGTTTAGAGCAATTATTTACTGAGAGTTCTGAAATTACAGGAAACAACGTTTCTGCAGATATTTCTGGTTTGATCGGACAATATGCGCACGGAAACGAGCCAAGCCACCATATTGCTTATATGTTTAATCATGCGAAACAACCTTGGAGAACGCAATATTGGGTGCGTCACATTTTAGATACTCAATACAATACGACTGCAAACGGTCTAAGCGGAAACGAAGATTGCGGACAAATGTCGGCTTGGTATGTATTCAGCTCAATGGGATTATACCCAATGAATCCAGCTTCTGGAGAATACGAAATAGGAAGTCCAATTTTTGAGAAATCGACTTTAAATCTTCCAAACGGAAAAACTTTTGTAATTGAAGCAGAAAATGTTTCGAAGCAAAATTTCTACATCCAATCGGCTACTTTAAACGGAAAAGCATTTGAAAAAACAGCCATTTCTCACCAAGAAATGCAAAAAGGTGGTGTACTTCATTTTGTAATGGGAGCACAACCAAACAAAAACTGGGGTCTGAACTAACTAATTCAAAATAAATATTTAATGAACATTATAGACGTATCAATCATTTTAATCTATATCGTAATGTCGGTCGGTATAGGAATCTGGATTTCAAGAAAAGCATCAAAAGGACTTGACGATTATTTCCTTGGCGGGAAATCAATCAAATGGTATTTTTTAGGATTGAGCAATGGCTCAGGAATGTTTGATGTTTCAGGAACTTCCTGGATGATTGGAGTTTTATTTTTATATGGAGTAAAAAGCTTCATGTTTATGTGGCTTTGGCCGATTTGGAATCAGATTTTCGTCATGATGTTCCTCGCAGTCTGGATTAGAAGATCGAAAGTAATGACAGGTTCCGAATGGATTTTAACTCGTTTTGGAAGTGACAAAGCAGGAAAAGCATCACATATTATTGTTGCTATTTTTGCTATTATTTCTACCATTGGTTTCATCGCGTATTTCTTCGTTGGAATTGGGAAATTCGTAACGATTATTCTTCCTTGGGATTTAACAGTTCACATGAACGGTGGTGTTTTCTTAACATCAGAACAAGCTTATGCATTATTAATCATTTTCTTAACAACCATTTATACGGTTAAAGGCGGAATGTTTTCTGTTGTTGCAACAGAAGTGGTGCAGTATGTAATTATGATTATTGCCGGAGTTTTAATTGCTGGTTACGCATTCATTAATTATACAGATATTCAAATCAATTCGGTTATTACGCCAGAGTGGAAAAATGTTTTCTTCGGATGGGAATTTGAAACACAATGGAGCGATAAATTCGATACTTTCAATAAATTAATTGATACAGAAGGTTACAAAATGTTTGGTGCTTTTATCGGAATGACACTTTTCAAAGGTTTCTTTGCGAGTGTTGCAGGACCAACTCCAAGTTATGATTTACAGCGTGTTCTTTCTACAAAGTCAGTAAAAGAGGCGGCTTATATGAGTGGTTTTACCAACTTGATTTTATTTATTCCGAGATATTTATTAATCACAGGAATTGTGGTTATTGCATTAGTAAATCTTGCGCCAGAATTAAATGCAAACGTTAATCTTACTGGAGCAGATTTAGAATTATTAATGCCAAAAGTGGTGAATCTTTATATTCCAGTTGGAATTAAAGGAATTCTTCTTGCAGGTTTATTAGCCGCTTTCATGTCTGGATTCTCAGCTTTCGTAAACGCGGGACCAGCTTATATTGTAAATGATATTTATAAAAAATACTTTAAACCAGTTGCTTCAAATGCACATTATATTAAAGTAAGTCAGATTTCTTCTTTCTTAGTTGTTGGACTTGGAGTTTTCATGGGATTCTTCGCAGATTCGATTAACTCACTCACACTTTGGATTACAAGTGCTTTATATGGCGGTTACGTGGCAGCGAACTTCTTAAAATGGATTTGGTGGCGTTTCAACGGATGGGGTTATTTCTGGGGAATGGTCGGCGGATTAATTGCTGCTTCTCTTCAATTCGTTTTAGATCAAAACAAAGGAAATTTAGCCGCAGGAACATTTTTGCATGATCTTTCGCAAGTGCCATCGATTTACTTATTTCCATTAATTTTTGGAATGTCAATTTTAGGTTGTCTTTTAGGAACTTACTTAAGCAAACCAACTGATATGGAAGTTTTAAAATCTTTCTATTCAAACGTAAGGCCTTGGGGATTCTGGGGGCCGGTTTACAAACAATTAAAAGCGGAAGATCAATCTTTCCAAAAAAATAATGATTTCTATCTAGATATGATGAATTGTGTAATTGGAATTGTATGGCAGTCAAGCATGATTCTGCTTCCAATTTATTTCATCATCAGAGATTATCCAAAAGCGGCAGTGGCGCTGGTAGTTTTCTTAGTGACAACTACAGTATTGAAGTTTACTTGGTTAGACCGAGTTCGTAAGATTGAAGATTAAAAGAAAATAGAATAAAGAAAATAGAATCAAGATTTTAGAGGAAATTATTTTGATTTGATAAAAATTTAAACACATAGTAATATAATTTTTTTGACTTTGAAAAGAGTGTAGAAGGAAACTAGTTTCTCACACATTGCTTTGAACATAGCCCGTAGTTTCAACTACAGGAACGAAAGATTGGCAGTAAAGCTATGTTTATTTAAACAAGTGAAACGCCTTTTGTAGACAAAGCAAACTATGTCCCTATGTGTTTAAAAAGAATAAAAGAATAAAAACTAATAAATAAAAAAAACAAAAAATGAGTACTATTCCTTGGCAAGACAGACCCGAAAACAGTAAAGATGTAATGTGGAGATATTCTGAGAATCCAATTATCGACAGATATTCGATTCCTTCATCAAACAGTATATTCAATAGTGCAGTTGTACCTTTTGGAGACGGATATGCTGGGGTTTTCAGATGTGATAATAAAGCAGTTCAGATGAATATTTTTGCTGGTTTCAGTAAAGATGGTATTAATTGGGACATCAACCACGAACCAATTGAGATGAAATCTGGAAATACAGAAATGATCGAATCTTCTTATAAATACGATCCTCGTGTGGTTTGGATTGAAGATCGTTACTGGATTACTTGGTGTAACGGTTATAACGGACCAACAATTGGTATTGGTTATACTTTCGATTTTAAAGAATTTTTCCAATGCGAAAATGCCTTTTTACCATTCAACAGAAATGGAGTTTTATTCCCTCAGAAAATCAACGGAAAATATGCAATGTTAAGCCGTCCAAGTGATAACGGACACACACCTTTTGGAGATATCTGGATCAGTTACAGCCCAGACATGAAATATTGGGGAGAACACCGATTGGTTATGAAACCAAGCCAGTTTGAAAAAAGTGCTTGGCAATGTACAAAAGTAGGTGCAGGACCAATTCCGATTTTAACAGACGAAGGTTGGTTAATGATTTACCATGGAGTGATCAATACTTGCAACGGTTTTCGTTATGCAATGGGTTCAGCACTTTTAGATACTGATTCTCCAGATCAAGTAAAATACAGAACACAGCCTTATTTATTAGGACCTGCAGAAACGTATGAAATGGTTGGAGATGTACCAAACGTCGTTTTCCCTTGTGCAGCTTTACATGATTTTGAAGAAGATAAATTGGCAGTTTATTACGGTGCTGCAGATACGCATGTTGCTATCGCCTTCGGAAAATTAAGTGAGGTAATTCAATTTACAAAAGATAATAGTTTATAATATAAAGATGCATAGTAGAAGTAATTTATTGTCCCTTGCCGTTTTTTTTGTTGTATTGATGAGTTATGCGCAATCTGAAAAGGAGGTTACACCGAAAAGTTATATTGCATATAAAACTTCGAAAGAAATTGTTATTGACGGAGACGGAGCAGATAAAGACTGGGAAAAAGCATCTTGGACAACACCTTTTGTCGACATAGAAGGTGTTGAAACTCCAAAATATAAGACTCAGGTCAAAATGCTTTGGGACGATAAATACTACTATATTCTGGCAAAATTGGAGGAGCCTCATGTTTGGGCAAATCTAAGACAGCGCGATACTATTATTTTCTACAATAATGATTTTGAAGTTTTTATCGATCCAGATAATGATACACACAATTATTATGAATTAGAAATAAATGCCTTAAACACGGCTTGGGATTTATTTATCAATAAACCCTACCGCGAAAAAAATACCGTTCTAAACGACTGGAATATCGACGGATTAAAATCGGCTGTAAAAGTGGATGGAACTTTGAATAATGCTTCAGATACAGATAAAGGCTGGACATTAGAAATTGCTATTCCGTGGTCGGTTTATAAAACATCATATTTCGATAATATTGTTCCGAAAGATAAATTTTGGAGAGTTAATTTCTCTCGTGTAAATTGGCAGCATTCTATCGTTGACGGAAAATACGAACGAAAAAAAGATTCAGAAGGAAAGTTTCTCCCAGAATACAATTGGGTTTGGTCGCCTATGGGAGTCATCAATATGCATGAGCCCGAAAAATGGGCTTATGTATACTTTTCTTCAAAAGAAAGCAATGATAAATTTACAATTCCGCAGGAAGAAAAAGTAAAATGGGAACTGTATACGTTGTACCGTGCTCAAAAGAGATATTTCGATAAAAATAAATCTTGGGCAAAATCACTGCAAAGTATCAGTAAAAAAAATATAGTTGTTGACGGAAAGACTTTAAAACCAGTTTTAGAAAATCATTCATCAGGATTTAATATCTTGGTAAAAAGTCCTTTTTCAAACAAAACCTTAATAATTAAAGAAGATGGTAAAATTATTACGAACGAATAAGTTACAGCACTTTTCAAAGATTTTAGTTCTGGTGCTTTCGCTGAGTTTATTCTCTTGCGGACAAAAAGAAAATAAAGATCAAGAAAACGGAAAATTCACTTTTGGAGTTTGGACCACTGCCGACGCTAAAAAATCGGATGCAGATTATTCGAAAGAATTCAAAAAATACAAAGACGGCGGAATCGATGAAGTTTTAATAAATACTCAAACCGATCCAAAACTTTTAGCAAGATTAGTTCCGCTTGCAACAAAAGAAGGTCTAAAAGTTCACGCTTGGATTATGGCAATGAACCGTCCAAACGATTCAGTTGCTTTACAGCATCCAGATTGGTATCAAGTAAGTAAAGAAGGAAAATCTTGTTTTGATAACCGTCCGTATGTAGATTATTACCAATGGCTTTGCCCAACTAAAGAAGAATCTAGAAACCACGTTTTAGGTTTAGTGGAAGGTTTAGCAAAAGTGGAAGGAATCGAAAGCGTACATTTAGATTACATTCGTTTCCCAGATATTTTCCTGCCAATCAGTTTATTGCCAAAATATAATTTGGTTCAGGATGTAGAATTGCCTCAATTCGATTTCTGTTATTGTGATGCCTGTGTTTCTAAATTCGAAAAAGAACATCAAAAAAATCCAAAGAAAAGCCACAATACTTCCATTGATATGGAATGGAAAAATTTTAGGTTAAACGCTGTAAAATCAGTTGTTGATGATGCCTATAAAATTGCTCACAAACACAATAAAAAATTAACCGCAGCAGTATTCCCTTATCCAGAAATGGCAGATCATATGGTGCGTCAGCGTTGGGATAAATGGAATATTGACGAAGTATATCCAATGATTTATCATAGTTTTTATGATGAAGAAATTGACTGGGTAGGTTACGCAACCAAACAAGGTGTAGCCGATTTAGAAGGAAAGCCAACGAAAGTAAATACAGGAATTTATATTCCGGGATTAAAATCAGATGCAGAATTAAAAGAAGCGATTTTGCAAGCCAAGAAAAATGGCGCAACAGGAGTTTCATTTTTTGACGGAAATGCCTTATCAGATAGTAATTTAAAAACAATTGCGGCCGTAAAATCGGCTTTGTAGTCGATTTTACTGGGATTAAAAAAGATTACTGATTAATTTAGCAACATTAAGAACATTCTGTTTCTGAAAGTTGAATTAAAACCAAAAGACATGTCAAATAGAAGAGATTTTATCAAGAAAACCACTTTAGGCACCTTAGCAATAAGTTCTGTTTTGGGCGTAAGCGGATTTGCTGCCAATCATGAAAATGAAGAAATAACAGCAGAACCAAAAGAAAAAAAGCAGCAGAAACCAATTATTATTTCGACATGGAATCACGGCCTGCCTGCTAATAAAGAATCTTGGAAGAATTTAAAAGAAGGAAAATCAGCATTAGATGCCATCGAAGCTGGAATGAAAATACCTGAAGCAGATCCTACTGTTCGCAGTGTTGGTTATGGAGGTTATCCAGATCGCGAAGGAAAAGTGACTCTTGATGCCTGTATTATGGATCATAACAGCAATTGTGGTTCTGTATGTTTTTTACAAGGCATTATGCATCCCATTTCTGTTGCAAAAAGAGTGTTACAAAATACACCTCACGTTATGTTAGCAGGACAAGGAGCATTGCAGTTTGCTTTGTCAGAAGGTTTTAAAGAAGAAAATTTATTGACTCCAGAATCTGAAAAAGACTGGAAAAAATGGCTGGAAGATTCAAAATACAAACCAGTTATTAATATAGAAAATCACGATACCATAAGCATGCTAATGTTAGACCAAGATGGCAATCTTTCGGGCGGATGTACCACGAGCGGTGCGGCTTGGAAAATGCACGGACGCGTCGGTGATTCCCCCATAATCGGCGCGGGTCTTTTCTTGGATAACGAAGTAGGAGCTGCCGCAGCAACTGGTTTAGGAGAAGCGGTTATTAGAACTGCTGGAAGCGCTATGGTTGTCGAATTAATGCGTCAGGGAAAATCGCCTTACGATGCTTGTAAAGAAATTACAGAGCGCATTTACAATAAACATAAAAACCACAAAGACATGGAATACCTGCAAGTTGGTTTTATTGCTTTGAATAAAAACGGTGAATACGCAGGTTACAGCTTAAGATCAGGATTTAATTACGCCGTTTCTGATGACGTAAAAGGTCACAGAATGGAAGACGCGAAGTTTAAAATGTCTTGGGATAAATAATTATCATGTTTAGAACTTTGTCAAAGTTTCAAACTTTGGCAAAGTTTTGTGATACAGTTTGTCATTTTGAGGAATGAGAAATCACACTCGGGATTCGACAAAGATTGGCGACATTCTGTGAGGAGTCTCTAGTGTGATTTGCTTCGCCGATTCGCTATCGCTCGGGTCTCCTTTCAGTCGAAATGACAAAAATATGAGAAAATAAAACATAAAAAAGGTAACCAGTTTCTATGTGCATTCATGCAAAGTGAAACGCCTTTTTTTAAGCTTTAAAAAACTATGTCTCTATGTGTTTAAATTAATTAAGCAGATAGAGAAACCAAAAAACAAAGAATGAAAAAATTACTATTTCTATTAACCGTAATCGCTTCAATTTTCTCGGCTAACGCGCAGAAAGTTTACACCGAAAGTGATATACATATTATTCCAAAACCCAGTCAGACTCTTGTTAAAACAGGTGTTTTTGAATTTACAAAAGATACAAAGTTTGTAGTAAACGGGGATTTCCAAAAAGACGCTGCAAATGCTTTGGCATCTAAATTTGAAACTGCGGCAGGATGGAAACCAGAAGTTACGACAAAAGCTCCCGCAAGCAATTATGTTTTATTGAAAACAGATTCAAACTTAAAAAACGAAGCTTACGTTTTAGATGTTAATCCGACAAATATAGTTATTACTGCAAAAGGGAATAATGGTTTTTTATATGCTTTGGAGAGTATCAGACAATTACTTCCTGAAGCCATCGAAAGCAAATTTGCGATTACTTCTGCAAAATGGCAGATTCCAAGCTTGACCATTAATGATGAGCCTCGTTTTAAATGGAGAGGTTTAATGTTGGATTTTTCACGTCATTTCTTTGATAAAAATTACGTTTTAGCAACAATTGATCGTTTGGCTGCGCATAAAATGAACGTTTTGCACATGCATTTAGTTGACGATCAAGGCTGGAGAATTGAAATTAAAAAATATCCAAAGTTAACAGAAGTTGGTGCTTGGAGAGTAGATCAGGAAAATAGAAGCTGGAATGCTAGATTAACTACAAATCCTGACGAAAAAGGAACTTACGGCGGATTTTTCACTCAGGAAGAATTAAAAGAAATCGTTAAATATGCAGCGACAAAAGGAATTGAAGTAATTCCAGAAATCGAGATGCCGGCTCATGTAAGTAGTGCAATTGCATCTTATCCTGAATTGGCTTGTTTCAATCAGAGAATTGGAGTTCCGTCAGGTGGTGTTTGGCCTCTGACAGATATTTATTGTGCTGGAAAAGAAACTACGTTCGAATTTTTGCAAAATGTAATTGATGAAGTAATTACTATTTTCCCTTCAAAATACATTCATATTGGTGGAGACGAAGCGACTAAAACCAACTGGGCAAAATGTCCGCACTGCCAAAAAAGAATCAAAGATGAGCGTTTGAAAAGTGTTGACGAATTACAAAGCTACTTTGTAAAACGTATGGAAAAATACATCAATTCAAAAGGTAAAAGAGTTATCGGTTGGGATGAAATTTTAGAAGGCGGTTTAGCTCCAGATGCAACTGTAATGAGTTGGAGAGGAATGAAAGGCGGAATTGAAGCAGCAGATCAAGGTCATGACGTAATTATGACACCAGAAACGCCTTGTTATTTCAACTTTTACCAAGGACCTCAAAACGAAGAACCTTTAGCTTTTGATGCTTATAATCCGTTAAGCGAAGTGTACAAATTTGATCCTGTAGTTGCAACAATGACACCGCAGGAAGCTGCTCACGTATTAGGTGGACAAGCCAATTTATGGGCAGAACATATCGCTGGTCCAAAAGATTCTGAATATATGATTTTTCCAAGATTAGCGGCTTTATCTGAAACCTTATGGAGTCCGAAAGAGAAACGTAATTGGAATGATTTTACATCAAGATTATTCTCAATGTTCAAACGTTACGATTATCAGGGATTAAATTATGCGAAAAGTGCTTATTTGGTTACGGCTTCTTCTACAGCTGATTTGGCGAATAAACAAATCAAAGTAGAGTTGAAAAACGAGTTTCCAAATCCAGATATCCGCTATGTTTTAGGAAACCAAAGTATTGATCATCATGCGGTAAAATATACAAGTCCAATTGAAATCAAAGAAACTACAGTTTTAAAAGCTTCTTTATTTCAAGACGAAAAACCAGTTGGAAAAACATTTACAGATACTATTGTTTTCCATAAGGGATTTGCGAAAAAAGTGAAATACTTAACGCCTTTTAATGATAATTATAAAGGAGATGCTAATACTATGGTAAACAGTATTAGAGGAAGCAAAAATTTCCACGACGGACAATGGCAAGCTTGGCTAGTTAATGACATGGAATTGGTAATTGATCTTGAAAAAGTAGAAAGCATTGAACAAGTTACAGTTGGAGCTTTAGAAAGCCAAGGCGCAGGAGTTAATTTCCCAATTCAATTGAAAGTATTGATTTCTACTGATGGAATTAAGTATACGCAAGTTGGAAAAATAACACGCCCGTATGCAGCAAATCCAGTTCCAGAATTGAAAGATTTCAAAATCAATTTCCAAAAACAAAATGCGCGTTTTGTAAAAGTAATTGGAGGCAACTTAAAGAAAAGTCCAAAAGGAGAAAGCTCTTGGTTGTTTGTGGATGAGATTTTGGTGAATTAAATATTTTTAAACACATAGAAACATAGTTTTTTTTCTTTTGAAACTTGGATAAAAGAGTTTAGAAAGAAATTAGTTTCTAACACATAGCTTAACGTGTAATGCTTGTTAAGTTTATAAATGTATAATCTGAAAAAAAAATGAATAAGATATTATTTAAGCTCGGTGTATTATTGATTTGCTTGATTCCCTTTTTTAGTACGGCACAAACAAAAGGATTTTCTATATCTAATGGAGAATTTCAAAAAGATGGGAAAATTGTAAAAATACATTCAGGAGAAATGCACTATGAGCGTATTCCTAAAGAATATTGGAGACATAGATTGCAAATGCTTAAAGCGATGGGATTGAATACCGTAGCAACCTACGTGTTTTGGAATTATCACGAAATAGAGCCAGGTGTATGGGATTTTAAAACAGGAAATAGAGATTTAGCAGAGTTTTTACGTATTGCTAAAAGTGAAGGATTGTATGTGATTCTTAGACCAGGTCCGTATGCTTGCGGCGAATGGGAATTTGGAGGATATCCTTGGTGGTTGCAAAATAATCCAGATTTAGTAATTCGTACCAATAACAAAGCATTTTTAGATGCTTGCAAAACGTATCTGCAAAATTTATATGCAGTGGTAAAAGGAAATTTTGCTAACCAGGGAGGGCCAATTATTATGGTTCAGGCTGAAAATGAATTTGGTTCTTATGTTTCTCAAAGAAGCGATATTAGTGCTGAGGATCATAAAGCTTACAAAACTGCCATTTACAATATGCTTAAAGAAACTGGGTTTCCTGAGCCTTTTTTTACTTCTGACGGTACTTGGTTGTTTGAAGGGGGTGCTGTTGAAGGAGTTTTACCAACTGCAAATGGGGAATCAAATATAGAAAACTTAAAAAAACAGGTTGATAAATACCATAAAGGACAAGGGCCTTATATGGTAGCTGAGTTCTATTCTGGCTGGTTGGACCATTGGGCAGAGCCATTTATTAAAATTGGATCTGAAGAGATTGCAAGTCAAACTAAAAAGTACCTTGATGCAGGTGTTTCTTTTAATTATTATATGGTACACGGTGGTACTAATTTTGGATTTACCTCTGGAGCAAATTATAATGAAGAAAGTGATATTCAGCCGGATATTACAAGCTATGATTATGATGCTCCTATCAGTGAAGCAGGTTGGGCAACACCAAAATTCATGGCTATACGTGATGTCATGCAAAAGTATTCTAAAACAAAATTAGCATCGATTCCAGAGAAAATACCAGTTACAAAATATCCTAATCAGCTTATCAAATCGAGTATGGATGTTTTAAGTTGGATCAAAAAAGAAAAACCGGTTGTAAATGATCAACCTTTGACATTTGAAAAGTTAGGTCAGGGAAATGGATATGTTTTGTATCGAAAAAGATTTACGCAACCAATTTCTTCTGGAAAATTAAAGATTGAGGGATTAAGAGACTTTGCTACAGTTTATGTAAATGGAGTTAAGGTTGGTGAATTGAATAGAGTTTTCAAAAATTACGAGTTGACACTTTCTATTCCTTTTAACGGTATTTTAGAAATTCTAGTTGAAAATATGGGACGTATTAATTACGGAGCAGAAATAGTGCATAACACAAAAGGAATTATTTCTCCAGTATTCATTAATGAATATGAAATTAGTGGTGGATGGGAAATGTATAAAATGCCAATGAGTGAAGTGCCAGCTATTAAAAATGAAACGATAAAACCAGGACGCCCAGTTTTATATGAATCTGTTGTGAACATCAATAAACCAGCAGATACTTTTCTCGATATGTCTGCTTGGGGAAAAGGAATCGTATTTGTTAACGGCCACAATCTTGGCCGCTACTGGAAAGTAGGCCCGCAGCAAACGCTTTATGTACCAGGATGCTGGTTGAAAGCGGGAGAAAATAAGTTTGTTGTATTGGAGCAGCTTAATGAAAACACCCAAAAAGAATTAACTTTTACAGATCAACCGATACTTGATAAACTAAACTAAAAAACAAAGAATAATAAATTATAAATTAGATTAAAGATGAAAAAAGGAATATTCATAATCGCCCTTTTATTTTCAGCTCAGATATTCGCTCAGGCGATTTATGAAGATGAAAGATACGTACCAGAAACTGATCCGTTGGTTTTGAAAAACTTAGACGAGTGGCAAGGCAAAAAATTTGGTTTGCTAATGCACTGGGGAACTTACAGCCAATGGGGAATTGTAGAATCTTGGTCTATCTGCCCTGAAGATTACGGATGGTGTGAACGTAAAAAAGGAAGTAATCCATCTAATTATAATGATTATATTAAAGATTACGAAGGATTAAGAAAAACATTTAATCCTGTGAAATTTGATCCTGCAAAATGGGCTAAAGCTGCTAAATATGCAGGAATGAAATACATGGTTTTCACTACAAAACACCATGACGGATTCAACATGTATGATACTAAATATTCTGATTACAAGATTACTAGTAAAGATGTTCCTTTTCATACTAATCCTAAAGCTGATGTTTTAAAAGAAATTTTCAACTCTTTTAGAGGCGAAGGTATTTCAACTGGAGCTTATTTCTCTAAACCTGACTGGCATAACGAAAATTACTGGGATCCTTATTTTCCTCCATTCGATAGAAACGTAAACTACGATCCGTCCTTATACCCAGAAAAATGGCAAAAATATGTTGATTTCACGCACAACCAAATCTTAGAAATCTTAACGAACTACGGTAAAGTTGATATTTTATGGTTAGATGGAGGATGGGTTAGAAAAAGAGACCAAGTAAACATCAAAGAAAACTACGACGAGAAATTTACTGAAAACGAATCTAAAAACGGTTTCATCAAACACAGAGTGGTAGATCAAGATCCTAAAATGGATGATTTGGTTATCAAAGCGCGTCAGAAACAACCAGGTTTAATTGTTGTAGATAGAGCGGTTCACGGTAAAAACCAAAACTATTTAACGCCAGAAGGACGTGTTCCTGCCAAAACGTTGCCTTATCCTTGGGAATCTTGTATTCCTGCTGGTGGCGGATGGTCTTATTCTCCAGGTGCTGAATACATGACTGGAAGACAAGGTATTCATATGTTAGTGGATATTGTGGCAAAAGGTGGAAACTTATTATTGAACATTGCTCCAAGTCCAGAAGGAGAATGGGATAAAGGTGCTTACGATTTGTTGCAAGCTTACGGTGATTGGATGAAAGTAAACAGCACAGCGATTTACAACACAAAACCAATCGAACCTTACAAAGAAGAAAACATTTGTTTTACACAAAATAAAGCTGGAAATGTATTTGCATTTTATTTAGCTAAAGAAGGAGAAGATAAAATTCCTGCTGAAGTTACTGTAAAATCGATTAGCCCTAAAAAAGGAACTAAGATTACGATGTTAGGATCTAAAACTTCTTTAAAATGGACAAAAGAAGGAAACGGATTTAAAGTAATTATTCCAGAAAGTTTAAGAAACAATCTTCCTGCAAAAGAAGCTTGGACTTTAAAAATTGAAGCGATCAACAGATAAGAAGGAAACCTATGGTTTTAAATATTAAAAATAAATTTAAGACAGCATGTATTTTATACATGCTGTTTTTTAGCATTACTATTTTTGCGCAGGGGCCTGCCGATTTTGTCAATCCGTTTATTGGGACTTCCAATTATGGTGCGGCTTTTCCGGGACCAATTGCCCCACGCGGAATGGCAAGTATTAGCCCGTTTAATGTGGCGGGAGTAAAAAATACACCGATGGAAAAAGACAGTCAATGGCTTTCGAATCCGTATGTGAATGAAAATACCTTTTTGACAGGATTTAGTCAAGTGAATTTAAGTGGAGTTGGCTGTCCAGATTTGGGTGTTATTTTATTGATGCCAACAACTGGAAATGTAGAAATCGATCATTTAAAATACGGTTCAACTTACTCTAATGAAGTTGCCAAAGCAGCGTATTACAGCGTAAACATCGACAAATACAAAGTAAAAGGCGAATTCACTACTTCAAAACGAGTAGGAGTGAGCAGATTCACTTTCCCGAAAGGGCAATCTAATATTTTATTAAATCTTGGTTTAGGATTAACAAACGAAGAAGGCGCAATGATAAAAGTCGTTTCTTCAACAGAAATTGAAGGAATGCGTTCGGTTGGTTCGTTTTGTTACAATAGTCCAGAAGATTCTTATCCGGTTTATTTCGTGGCTCAATTTTCTAAACCTGCCTACAAATTTGGAGTTTGGAAAAAACCTGCAAAATACGACGGCGTTGAAGCGCAATGGATGGGGTACAACGGAAAAGCGAGAATAATGGAAAATACCATTAAAACCGTAGTAGGTGATAGTATTGGAAGTTATTTTACGTATAAATTCGATAAACAAGAAACGGTTGAAGTGAAGATTGGAATTTCGTACGTAAGTATCGAAAATGCCCGTGAAAACTTAGCAAAAGAAGTTGGTAACAGATCTTTTGATGCAATTTACAAAGAAACCTACAACGAATGGAACGAAGAATTGTCTAAAATTTTGGTTGAAGGTGGCTCAAAAGATGACAATATAATTTTCTACACAGCTTTGTATCACACTTTAATTCACCCAAATACTTTAAATGATATTAACGGACAATATCCCGTAATCAAAAGAACTAAAATTGCTAAAACCGATGACACCCGATATACCGTATTTTCTTTATGGGATACGTACCGAAATGTCCATCCATTGATGTCTTTGGTTTATCCAAAACAGCAATCTGATATGGTAAAAAGCATGTTGAATATGTTTGATGAAAACGGCTGGTTACCCAAATGGGAACTGAATTCGACAGAGACTTTTACAATGGTTGGAGACCCAGCAAGTATTGTAATTACAGATACTTATATGAGAGGAATTCGTGATTATGACGTTAATAAAGCCTATTATGCGATGTTGAAAGGCGCAGATAATATTGAAAATAATCCGCTTCGTCCTGGATTGAAAGATTATATCAAAAAAGGATATTTAACAACCGACAATAAAGGCCCAGTTTCTACAACTCAGGAATACAATATTTCAGATTATTCTATTTCGCTTATGGCCAACGAATTCGGGGACAAAGACAATGTAAAACGTTTTAAAGAACGTTCATTATCCTACAGAAAATTATTCGATAAAAACTTAAATCTGCTTCGACCAAGAACGGCTGACGGAAAATGGTACGAGCCATTTGATCCTGCTTCTGGAGCTAATTTTGAAGAAAATGTTGGTTTTATCGAAGGAAATGCTTGGCAGTATGCTTTTATGGTGCCACACGACATTATCGGATTGAAGAAGTTAATGGGCGGCGATATACCATTTTCGGCGCAATTGCAGAAAATCTTTGATATCAAACAATTTGATATGGCAAACGAACCAGACATTGCTAATCCATATTTATTTAATTATGTGAAAGGCGAAGAGTATAAATCTCAGGACATGGTAAAGAAATTGGTTCGCGAATATTTTAAAAATGAACCAAAAGGATTACCAGGAAATGACGATACCGGAACTATGTCAGCTTGGTTGGTGTATTCGATGATGGGAATTTATCCAATTTCTCCAGGAGATCCAATTTACACTATTACAACGCCAATGTTTCATAGAGTGACGATTAAATTAGATCCAAGATATTATAAAAAAGAAAACATCGTAATTGAAAGACAAGAAAATAATGGTGGAAAAATCAATTCGATTGAGCTAAACGGAAAAACACTTAATAGCTTTTTTATTTCGCACGATGATTTTGTGAATGGAACCAAGCTTAAAGTGATTCAAAACTAAACACACACAACTATGTTACAATTAAGAATGAGGAAAACGGCCATTATTTTTGTAATGGCTGTTGGTTTTTTTAACCAAACCCATGCCCAGAAAAAGTATCTGTATCAAGATGCCAAAGCGCCTGTTGAAGATAGAGTAAAAGACTTGCTAAGCCGTATGACACTTGAAGAAAAAGTGCGTCAGATGGATATGTATAGAGGAGATTTTTTTAAAGATAAAGAAGATTTTGCTAAAGGTAAATCGGCAGAAAAAATCGGTAAATTAGGAATTGGAGCTATTCATGATCTTTATCCGCGTTCAGCGAAAATGATCAATGATTTGCAAACAAGCGTAATCAAAGGAAACCGTTGGGGAATTCCGGCGCTGATTATGTGTGAAATGCTTCACGGATATTTAGACGAAGGAAGTACCGCTTTCCCTATGAACATTGGACTTGGATCAACTTGGGATACTAGCGTATTAGACAAAGTTGGAAAAGTAATTGGTATGGAAGCCAGAGCGCATGGAGTGCATTTTGGCTTTGGCCCAAACTTAGATTTAGGTCGCGAGCCAAGATGGGGACGTGTTGCTGAAACTTTTGGTGAAGATGCTTTCTTAAACAGCGAAATTGGTTTGGCTTTCATTAAAGGATTACAAGGAGATGACTTAAAATCTGATCGTTCTATTATTGCTGAGCCGAAACACTTTGCCGTTCATGGGATTCCACAAGCAGGAGGAAATTCGTCGCCAATTTTGGTTGGAGAACGTTCTGCAAGAGAAGATCATTTGCCATCTTTCGAAAAAGCATTTACAAAAGGTGGTGCTTTAGGAACCATGTGTGCTTATTCTGAGTTAGATGGAATTCCTTGTGCAGCAAATCATTGGTTATTGACGGATGTTTTGAGAAATGAATGGGGTTTTAAAGGATTGGTAGTTTCAGATTTGGGAGCAATTAAATACATTCAAACAACTCATAAAGTGGCTGATTCTCCAAAAGATGCTATTAGAGAAGCAGTTTCTGCTGGTGTTGATATGCAGTTTTATGATTTTTCAAACGAATTCTGGCAAAGTACAGTTATTGAATTGGTAAATGAAAAGAAATTGACAACGGAAAATATCGACCGTGCGGCGGGAGCAGTTTTACGTTTGAAATTCTTATTAGGATTATTTGAAAATCCGTACACAGATAAAAATCTAATTAAAGAACGTTTTCATACGAAAGAAAATCAAGCTGTTGCTTTAGAGGCTGCTCAGAAATCAATGGTTTTATTGAAAAATGAGAACAACATTTTGCCTTTAAGTAAATCTTTAAAAAATATTGCTGTTATCGGACCAAATGCAAATGCTTCAAGAATGGGAGGTTATGCTCCTAAAAATAGTGTTGGGGTAACTGTTTTTGAAGGTATTCAGCAAATAATGGGAAAAACGGCTAATGTAGTTTATGAGGAAGGTGTTCCGTTAATTGTAAAAGGACAAATTATTCCATCAAAATATTTATTTACGCCAGACGAATCTCAAAACGGATTAAAAGGAGAATATTTCAATAATAGAGAATTAGAAGGTACGCCAGCATTGACTCGTATCGACAGTCAGTTAGAGTTTGACTGGCCTTGGGCGCCTGGAGATGGTGTGAATGTAGATGATTTTTCTATCAGATGGACAGGGTTTTTAAAATCAGACCAAGCACTTGATGGGTGGTTAGGTTTAAGTTCGGATGACGGAATCAGAATGTATATCGATGATCAATTGGTAATTGACAACTGGACAAAAGGAGCGACTAGTATGGTCACAGTTCCAAAAAATATCGAAAAAGGGAAGAAATACAAAGTCCGCATTGAAATGTGGGAAGGAGGCTGGGGTGCCAGAGCGCATTTCCGTTGGAATTTAGAAAAAGTAAACTTACAGCCAGCAATCGACGCTGCTAAAAAAGCCGATGTTGCGATTGTAGTTTTAGGAGAATCTAACGAATTGGTAGAAGAAAACAGAGATGTTGCTTCTTTAGACTTATTTGGAATCCAACAGCAATTGATTGAAGAGATTCAAAAAACAGGAACTCCAGTAGTTTGTGTGTTATTAAACGGTCGTCCTATTTCAACAAACTGGATTGCTGAAAATATTCCTGCGGTTCTAGAAGGATGGTTTCCAGGGGAATTTGGAGGAAGAGCAGTAGCCGATGTTTTATTTGGTGATTACAATCCAGGTGGAAGATTACCAATTACAGTTCCAAAATCAGTAGGGCAGTTACCTATATATTATAACCAAAAACCATCTGCAATCCATAAGTATGTAGCAGAAAGCGAACATCCATTATATTCGTTTGGTTACGGATTAAGTTATACGAAGTTTGAATATTCTAATTTAAAGCTGAATACTACTGAAATTAAACCAAATGGTGAAGTAAAAGTTTCTGTCGATGTTAAAAATGTTGGAGATAGAGACGGAGATGAAGTGGTTCAGTTGTATATTAATGATGTTTACAGTTCGGTAACAACTCCTGAAAAAACGTTAAAGGGATTTAAAAGAGTAAATATCAAAAAAGGAGAAATCAAAAATGTTGAATTTACACTTACACCAGATGAGCTATCTCTTTGGAACAGAGAAATGAAGCGCGTTGTAGAGCCTGGAGATTTTGAAGTAATGGTAGGCGGAAATTCGACAGATTTACTTAAAACTAAATTCAAGGTTTTGAACTAAAATCTATAAAACACAGAATATTTTTAGGCATTTTTTGACTAAAAAAATGAATACAATTAAAAAAGGCCAAAATCTATCAGATAAATAGAGTTTTGGCCTTTAAAATAAGGAAGAGTTGGATTACAAATGAAAACGTTTTCTTTCATTTTTCGACCAAACTTTCACCAACACCTTTTCAAAATTGTCATTTGTCGAAATAATGTATTGTTAACAAAACGTATTCTTAAATTTAACATGTTATTAACTCTAAAAAAACAACTAATATGATTAAAAACGTACTAAAGTTACTGTTTGTCATTTGCCTTTTCGGGTTCCAAAGCCTGGAAGCGCAGACAATAGTAAAAGGAACGATAACAGATGCTCAAAGTGGAATTCCGATTCCTGGAGCAAATATTATTGTTAAAGGAACTAAAACAAGTGCTTCGTCAGATTTTGATGGAAAATACAGCATCAGTGTTCCAAATCAATCTTCAGTTTTAGTATTTACTTACGTAGGATCTGCTACAAAAGAAGTTGCAGTTGGATCTCAAACAACAATCAATGTGTCTTTAGGTGCAGACACACAGCAATTAGGAGAAGTAGTAGTTACTGCTCTTGGTATTAAAAGAGAGAAAAAAGCAATTACTTATTCTGCACAAAACGTTTCAGTAGACGAATTATCAGAAGCTAGATCATTAAACGTTGCCAACTCACTTTCAGGAAAAGTTGCAGGTCTTAACTTCTCTACTACTTCTAACGGTGTTGGTTCTTCTTCTAGAATTACTTTAAGAGGTAACAGATCTCTTAACGGAAACAACCAACCTTTATATGTAGTAGATGGTGTGCCAATTAGTAACGGAACAACTACAACTAATCCTGATATTGATACAGGAGGTACTACACAGCCGGATGGTATTTCTAACATTAACCCTGAAGATATTGCTTCGATGACAGTTCTTAAAGGACCATCTGCTGCAGCTCTTTACGGATCTAGAGCATCAAATGGTGTAATCGTAATTACTACGAAATCAGGAAAAGCTGGAAAAACTTCAGTTTCGTTATCATCTAACTTTATGGCTTCTTCAGCTTATAACTTGATGAATTTACAAAATGAATACGGACAAGGAACAAACGGTACTTACGTTCCAAACTCTTCTTCAAGTTGGGGAGGTAGATTAGACGGAAGCCAAGTTTCTAACTGGCAATTAGTTCGTAATCCAAATTATGCTGGACCAGCTACACAAAGCTATTCTGCACAGCCAAACAACGTTATTGATTTCTATAAAACAGGTTATAACTTAGCAAATACTTTAACAGTTACAGCTGGTAACGAAAAAGCGCAAGGTTATTTCTCTTATACTAACACTCGTGCCGAAGGTATTGTTGGAGGAAACAAAATGGACAGACATAATCTTAACTTAAGATTGACAAGCAAAATCTCTGATAAATTAACTTTAGATGTAAAAACAAACTACATCGTTCAGGATATTGACAATTTATTAAGAACTGGAGAAGAGTCTATTGGTACATCTGCTTATTTATTGCCTCGTAGTATTGCATACAATGATTACAAAAACTTCGAATACATTGATGCAGCAGGACAAAGACAAGTAAACTATTTCCTTGACGAAACTGGAGCTCCTGGAGGAAACCCATTCTGGTCTGCTTTAAGAGATGATGCTCGTACAGACAAAAGAAATAGATTTATTGGTTTAGCGTCTCTTAAATATGAGTTTACAAAAACATTAAGCTTACAAGGTAGAGCTGGTTTAGACCAAATGACCAATAGAAATGTAAGAAACAGATACGCTACAAATGCATTTAACAGCAACATGGGGTCATACAGTGAATCTTATGAAACTGTTAGCGAATTGAACGTTGATGCTTTACTTTCTTACAACGAGAAATTTGGAGATTTTAATGTTGGACTTAATGCTGGTGCAAACGCATTACAACAAAACAGTTCAGCTTTAGGTTCTGGTGGTGTTTTAAGTAAAAGAAACTACTTTGCATTATCAAATGTTCAGACTATTACTGCATCTTCTACAGCTTCAGAAAAAAGAATCAACTCAGTTTATGCATTTGGTCAGCTTGGTTTCAGAAACTATTTATTCTTAGACGTAACAGCTAGAAATGATTGGTCTTCTACTTTACCAACAGATTATTTCTACCCATCTTTCGGTCTTTCAGCTGTTCTTTCTGATATGTTTACATTACCAGAAGTTATCAGTTTTGCAAAAATTAGAGGTTCTTATGCACAAGTTGGTAACGATACTGATCCTTACCAAACACAACAAAGATTCTCTTACATCGGAGGAAACGGTGGTATGTTGTACGGACAAAGCACAAAAGCTAATCCAAACTTAAAACCAGAGATTTCTTCTTCTACAGAGTTTGGTGTTGATGTTAGATTCTTCAACAATCGTTTAGGTCTAGATTTTACTTATTTCAATACTTTAACAGACAATCAGATTTTCTATATCAACACTCCTGAGTCTTCTGGATTTTCTAGAGCTGTTGTAAATGGTGGTGATATTGAGAATAAAGGTATCGAGCTTACTTTAACTGCAACTCCAATTCAAACAGAAAACTTTACCTGGGATATTACAGCAAACTATGCTTCTTATAAATCTAAAGTAAAATCTATTTATGATGGAAGAGATGAGTTAGTTTTAGGTGAAGGACGTTTAGTTAGAAGTAAAGTTGTTCAAGGTGGTGAATATGGTGACTTATATATTAAAGGTTTCCAAAGAGATCCACAAGGAAATATTATCGTAAGCAGCGCTGGTATTCCATTAGCTACAAACGGTTTTGATGTTCGTGCTGGTAACTTTAACCCAGATTGGACAGCAGGTTTCAAAAATAATTTCAAATACAAAGATTTCTCTTTAAGCTTCTTAGTTGATTTCAGAATTGGTGGTGAAGTTATTTCATATACTCAAGCAAGACAAGCAGGTTTAGGGGTAAGCGATATTACTTTAGCAGGAAGACAAGGTGGAATAATTGTTGATGGTGTTGTTTCTAACGGAAATGGTACTTACTCTCCAAATACTACAAGTATCAATGCAGAGCAATATTGGACAGCTATCGGACAAAGAACTCCAATTGCAGAGCCATTTATCTATGATGCTACAAACATCAGATTAAGAGAGCTTGTTTTTGGTTATTCATTACCAAAACGTATGTTAAATAATTCAGGTTTTACAAGTATCGACTTCTCTTTAGTGGGTAGAAACTTATTCTTCTTCTTAAACAAAGCAGAACACTTTGATCCAGAAGCTGGAGCAGGTACAGGTAACTTACAGGGGATAGAATCTTTCAACATTCCTTCAACAAGAGATTATGGAGTTAATGTTAAATTTGGATTTTAATTAAAAAAGAGACATCATGAAATATAGTTTTAAAATAAAAACATTAGGAGTTGCATTAATGGCAGTTTCGATTTTATCAAGCTGTACTGGCGATTTTGATGAAATAAACAAAGATCCTAATTCATTGACTGAAGATCAGTTAGATGCTACTTTAGCAGGTCCTGCATTTGCATCTGCATTGTACGCAGGTATCCACAACGGATCTTATTCTTCTCCAGGTGTAGATGATCAAGGTACTTGGGGTATTGCAACAGGTATTTTATCTTCAACGTTTATCCACTACTTAAACTGTGGATATGGTACAGAAAGAAATGCTTTTGTTAACGGATACGAAGGAAGAGGATGGTTAAGATTTTATACGGTTGCTGCACCAGCTTTAACAAATGCTTTAAAAGCATCTGAAGGAAATGCTGAAGCTACGGCAGTTCTTAAAATCTGGAAAGTTTTTATGTACAACCAAATGGTTGATGCTTACGGACCAATTCCTTACACTGAAGCTGGAAATGGAAAAGAAAAAGTTCCTTATGATAGCGTAGAATTTATTTACGAAGATTTCTTCAAATTGTTAGACGAAGCAAACGCAACATTGTCTGCTTCTTCAACAGCTACAGTTGCATCTCTTTCTCCAAACGATAGAGTTTATGCTGGTAGTGTTGACAAATGGAGAGTTTTTGGAAACAGTTTAAGATTACGTTTGGCTTTGAGAATTTCTGATAAAGATCCAGGAAAAGCAAAAACTCAAGCAGAAGCTGCTGTAGCTGCAGGAGTGATGCAGACAAACGATCAAAGTGCATTCTTTAAAGCTAGTAATATTACTCCAAACAATCTAAACATGATTGTAAATAGCTGGGGTTATGTAATGACTGCTTCTATGGAAAGTATCTTAGTAGGATACCAAGATCCACGTTTAGCAAAATGGTTTGCCCCAATCGCTACAGGAGTATATAGAGGTAACCCAGTTGGAGGTTTAGAAGATCAGTTTGGAACTACTGAATTCTCTAAATTCAATAATGAAATTATGGGTAATGGTTCTGCTAATACAGTTAGTGAAACTAAAAATATCGAAATCTTTATGGCTTCTGAAAACTACTTGAGTAGAGCAGAAGGAGCTTTAAATGGATGGAACATGGGTGGAGATGCTAAGACTTTGTATGAAACAGGTATTAGAATGTCTCTTGCACAATGGGGTATTACTGATGTTGCTCAGGTTAACGCATACATTAATGGTTCTACATTACCAACATTACCAAACATTTTAACTGTTTATCCAACATTAGATTTAAGAGATATTCCAGTTAAATTGCCAGTTGCTTGGTCTGCAACAGTTGCTAATCAACGTACGCAGATTGCGGTTCAAAAGTATTTAGCAATTTTCCCAGAATCTTGGGAAGCTTGGTCAGATTTACGTAGAAGCGATGCTAAAGTAATCTATCCAGTTTTAAATACAGATAATACTGATGCAGGTGTTGGTAAGTCTCTATTGAAGAGAATCATTTACACAACAAATGAGTACTCATCAAACAAAGCTGCTGTTGAAGACGGTGTCGTAAAATTAGGCGGTCCTGATTCTGGTGGAACTAGACTTTGGTGGGACACAAAATAATTAATTTGGTAAAGTAAAAAATCAAAAGATTTGTTACTTGAGCAGAAGGAGAGTTAACTCTCCTTTTGTTTTATATAAAGGTCAGTGAATTTTTGCCCCAACTTTAATTCATTATTTACAATTAGTCTTTTTGTGAGATTTAACAAAGTTTAATTTTAAACACATGGTGACATAGATTCTATGTCTATATAAGAAAATGTAGAGAAAATATTTTCTTTCACATAGTTTGCTATGTGTATTAAATTAATGAAACGCCTTTTTTTAGGTTTGGAACTATGTTTCTATGTGTTTAATAATTTCTTGCAATAGGTAAACAATATTAATTTTGATTACAATAAAATGATTTTAAAAACGAAATATACTAAAGCAGTTTTACTAGTTGTTTTTCTTTTTTCGAATGCAACTAAGGCTCAAAAAGCGGTTAATATAGAAAGCGGTTATATCGCAGATCCGCCTGTAACTACTAACAGCCATGCTTCAACTTTAGTGGAATACAAACCAAACGAAATTTTAGCAGCTTGGTTTGGAGGAAAACATGAAGGTGCAAAAGATGTCGGAATTTACATTTCGGCTTATAAAGACAAAAAATGGTCTGCGCCTAAAGAATTGATTCAGCCTTTAATTAAAAACGGAGATACTTTACCTTGCTGGAATCCAGTATTATTCAAAAGTAAAAGTCAGAATTTGTATTTGTTTTATAAAATTGGAAAAAATCCGAGAGAATGGTTTGGCGCTATGATTGTTTCAAAAGATAATGGAACAACCTGGGGAGAACCAAAATATCTTCCGGACGGAATTTTAGGTCCAATTCGAAACAAACCAATTGAAACTACTTCTGGGGTAATTTTGTGTGGCAGCAGTACAGAAAGTGTCAATACAGACGAATGGCGCGTTCATGTTGAAGAGTATACCGAAGCAACAGATTCTTGGAAAAAAATAAAAGTAGAGAACAATCAAAATTTTGATATTATTCAGCCTACTTTCTTGATACACGGTACCAGCGATATTCAAATGTTATCTCGCAGCAAACACAATAGAGTGGTTTCTAGCTGGTCTGGCGATAACGGAAAAAGTTGGATTAGAACCAGCAAAATAAACGTTGTCAATTCCAATTCAGGAATCGATGCTTTAACTATCAATAAAAACCTTTTTCTATTAGTTAACAATCCGCTGCCGATTGGAAAAGATTGGTTTAACGGACGAAATATTTTGGATGTTGAATATTCCAAAGATGGTATAAACTGGTCTAAATTATTTGATTTAGAAAAAGAAGAAAAAGGGGAGTTTAGCTATCCAGCCATTATCCAAACAACTGATAAAAGAATACATGTTTTATATACTTACGATAGAAAATATATTAAACATACCTCTTTTGAAATTAGCCTTTAATTATAGTATGAAATTTCTAAAGCATATTTTTATTGGGATATTTTTTTGTTGCACTTTCATGAATGCACAAATGGCCAAAACCTTTTATAAACACGATAAATTTTTGTCTTCGGATAAATTAGAAGGTCGTTTTCCTGGAACAAAAGGGAATAATGAAGCGGCGGCTTATATTCAGAAGTACTTTAAAAAATACGGTTTAAAAGAATTCAATAATTCCTATTATCAACCTTTCCGACTTTTTGTAAAAGAAGGAATTAATAAAATGAAATCGGACAGTGTTTCGACTCAAAATGTTTTAGGTTTTGTAGAAGGTTCAGATCCAAAACTGAAAAATGAATACATTGTGATCGGTGCTCATTATGATCATTGGGGTTGGGGCGGACAAGGTTCTGGAAGTAAAAAGAAAGATGCTTTTGCTATTCATAATGGCGCGGATGATAATGCTTCGGGTGTCGCGGCATTGTTGTGCATTTTAGAAGAAATCTCCAAACAAAAAGAAAAACCTAAAAGAAGCATCATTTTTATTTCTTTCAGTGGAGAAGAAGAAGGATTATTAGGCTCTAAATATTTTGTAAATCATCTTCCAGTTCCAAAAGAAGCCATAAAAGTAATGCTCAATATGGATATGGTAGGAAGACTGAACGACAAAAAAGAATTGTATATGGGAGGCGCAGGAACTTTTCCGAAAGGTGTTGAGCTGATGCAAAAACTCAAAGAAAAGAGCGGATTAAATCCTGTAATTCACGCTGGTGATGTCGGAGGTTCTGATCATGTTTCTTTTTATAAAGAATCAATTTCAGCAGTTGGTTTTCATACAGGCGGACATTCGCAATATCATACTCCTGATGATGATATAAATCTGATCAATTCAGATGGAGGCGCATTAGTTTCAAAATACATTTATAATGCCCTCACTCAAATTGCCAATTACGAAGATGCTTTGTTTTTTATCAAACAAAATTAGAAACAAAGTAATTTTTAGCTAAAAATAAGTTAGTTACTTAATAAAAGGTATTCATAAAAAAAAGACAGCAAAAAAATGCTGTCTTTTTTTATTACCGAACAAGTAAATTACTGTTTTAATAAAATATAATCATAACAATATAAGTAAATTCTTTTTTTTAGATATTGTAGTATTTTTACTTATTTTTGAGCCATATTGATATTTAACTGTTATAGTAATAATTACTAGTTAAAGTCACTAAAATTTAAACTGCTAACAACCAAAACCACGCAAAAAAATATGACTTTCATAAAATTAAGCCATTATTATTCAGTAAGTCTGTACCAAAAGATGCTATTTCAATTTCTATTTTAAAATCTGTAATCTACAATTTTACTTGCTTAAAAAAATCTCACTACAAATGCATTTTATTTTTATTTCTCTAAAAATAGAATAAGACTATAATGCTCTTTTTCAAAAAACCACAACCCATTAATGAGACAAACAATTCTAGTATTATGCTGTTTTCTTTTTTTATCAAATACTTTACAGGCACAAAAATCAGGCACAGTTAAAGGATATGTATCAGATACCATAAACAATTCTACTTTAACACAAGCATCAGTCTCTTTGTTAAGAGCACAAGATTCTATTTTAGTGAAATTTACCCGAGCCAAAGAAGATGGTTATTTTGAGTTGGATAATATTAAAGCGGGTAAATTTATTTTGCTGGTTTCTTATCCCAAATATGCTGATTTTGTAGATCAATTTTCTGTTGATTCCACAAAGTTAATCAAAGATTATGGCAAAATAAATTTGGCTGATAAAGGGAGAATACTATCCGAAATAATTATAAAAGGAAATAGGGCTGCCATGAAAATCAAAGGAGATACGTTAGAATTTGATCCAAAAGCATTTAAAATAGAGCCTAATGCAAAAGTAGAAGATCTGATCAAACAATTCCCAGGAATACAAATCGATAAGGATGGAAAAATTACTGCTCAAGGCGAAACTGTAACCAAAGTTTTAGTAGATGGTGAAGAATTTTTTGGTGATGATCCCACTTTAGTTACAAAAAATCTACGTGCGGACATGGTTGATAAAGTACAATTGTACGACAAAAAAAGTGATCAAGCCGCTTTTACAGGAATTGATGATGGTCAGAAAACCAAAACGCTGAATGTTAAACTTAAAGAAGATAAAAAAAATGGCTATTTCGGGAAAGTAGAACTCGGAGGAGGAACTGACAATTTTTACAAAGGGCAAGCCATGTTTAATAAGTTTTGGGACAAGAAAAAATTAGCAGCTTATGGTATTTTTGGCAACACCGGACAAGTAGGATTAGGATGGGGAGATAAAGATAAATATGGACAAAGCGGTTATCAAGTAACTGATGATGGTGGTATCAATTTTTCAAACAATGGAAATGATGAATTTGATAGTTGGGATGGACAATTTAATGGTGAAGGAATTCCGGTAGCTCAAACGGGAGGAATACATTTTGACAATAAATGGAACAACGATAAAGAATCTATCAATGCAAATTATAAAATTGGCGATATCAAACTTTCAGGAAATCGCAATGATATTAACCAACAAAATTTAAGCTCTAGCAGCATTTATAATACTTCAGACAAGAGTTTTGAGAAAAACATGACTAAAAATAAACTGGATCTAGCTTATGAAATTAAAATTGATACTACTTTAACTTTAAAATTAAATGTAGACGGTTTATTTAAAAATAGCAATTCAAGTGAAGCAGAAATGCGAAAAGGTACTGACGAACAAGGTAACCAACTGAATAATTTGAAACAGACAACTACAAACGATGTTGATGATAAAACATTTAATATAAATACTTTATTAACCAAAAGACTTAAAAAAAAGGGCCGAACATTATCTCTTAATCTAAGCCAATCTAGTACAAATAGCAAAAGTGATGGTTATTTAAATTCTAGAGCTGAATTTTTTACGCCATCCGTAATTAGTCCAGATAGTACAAAAGTAGTCGATCAGAATAAAGTTAATAATATTAATAATATAGCTTTTAAATCAAATTTAATCTACACCGAACCGTTATCCAAGAGTCTATCTTTAATTCTTAATTATGGATTCAACATCAGTAACGGAAAAGCAGATCGTAAATCTTTTAATCAATCTGCAAATGGCGATTATAATGTTTTGGATTCCATCTTTAGCAATAATTATGAATTAGACCAAACTATAAACCAACTTGGAGGGATTTTTAGTTACAAAAAAAATAAAACTGTTTTTTCTTTTGGTTCTAAATTTAGCGGTGTAAACTTTAAACAATATGATGTTTACACAGATAGTTCTTTTAAGCGAAAATTTGTCAACTACATGCCTCAGATAAACTTTCAATATAATTTTAAGCAAAGAGAAGCACTTTATTTGTCGTATAACGGAAACACCGATCAGCCAACATTAGAACAAATACAACCGATACGAAATAATCAAAACCAATTGAATACGATTTTGGGTAATCCAAATTTAGATCCTTCTTTTAGAAATGATTTTAGAGGAAGTTATTATTCGTATAAAGTACTTAGCAATCAATATTTTTCGGTTAATGGATCGTACAATTTTACACTAAATCCAATAATAAGTAATGTGGTTACAAATGATAGGGGAGAAAGTATTTCTCAATTTGTAAACCTAGAAAACAAAGCCACAACAAGTTATTATTTGAATAGTAATTTTGGCAAAACAATCAAAGCGATAGACATGACAGCAGGAATTGGCTTAAGCGCTAATAAGAATGTAAACTATAATTACATCAATGCGAAACTGAATCAAACTAAAAATTCAAGTTATTCCTTTAATTTAAACTTGTCAAAGTATAAAGAAAAAAAATATAATTTTAATGCTAATTTCGGACCTACTTATAATGTTGCTGATGCAAGCATCAACGAAAATAGCGACAGTAATGGTTGGGGTTTTAATGGAAATTTCTGGACCAATATAGAATTACCTTTCAAATTAGAAATTAGCACAGATGGTAATTATCAATATAATGGAAAAACACAAGTGATTCAGGAAACTTTTGAACGTTTTATTTGGAATGCATCTATCACCAAAAAATTCTTAAAGTCAGATAATTTAAGAGTTTCTATAACGGGAAGAGATCTTTTGAACCAAAATGTAGGATTTAATCGTTCTGCATTCAATGGGAATATCAGCCAAAGTACTTATACGACTATCCAAAGATACTTCATGTTCTCTGTAAGCTGGGATTTCAGTAAAATGGGTGGAGGAGAAACTAAACAAAACTAAAACCATGAAAACAATAATAAATCGCATCTTTATTTTAATAATTATATTGACAAGCTGCAATACTTTTGCACAACATGACCACTTTATACAAAATGGCGTAATCGAATATGAGAAAAAATCGAATATTTATGCTTTGATTACAAAAAAAATAAAAGGAGAAACTGATAGTTATTATCAAGCTGCTTTTGAAAGTTATAAAAAAAACAATCCACAGTTTAAAACGGCAAAAAGTAGACTCAGTTTTTCAAAAAATAAAAGTTTATATAAATGGGATGAAACCAATGAATCTACAAGCAACCATAGTTGGATTGCCGATGATGCAATGGCCAATTTAAAAAATATTATTGCTACAGATCTTGATACGCAAACTAGTACTACACAAAAAAATGTTTACGATAATTTATATTTAGTTAAAGACAGCTTACGCAAAATTGACTGGAAAATTACAGATGAAACCAGAGAAATTGCGGGTTATGAATGCCGCAGAGCAAATGCTGTAATTCTGGATTCTGTTTATGTTGTTGCCTATTACACCATTCAAATTCCATTCTCAGGCGGTCCTGAATCTTTTACAGGCTTGCCCGGAGCAATTTTAGGCTTGGCCTTGCCACATGAAAATATGACATGGTTTGCCACAAAAGTTAGTGAAATTCCAGTTTCTGACAAAGATTTAGCTCCTCCCGTAAAAGGTAAGCCTACTGACAATAAAGAATTGAACAAAACACTTTTAGAAGCTTTAAAAGATTGGGGAAAATGGGCACGAAAAACATTGCAGGCCTACTCTTTGTAACAAGATAGTAAAACTATACAGAGATTAGAAATTTAGTTTGGTATCTTAGAAATTAGACAGTAAGTTTTCTTAAAATGTTTCCAGTACCATTTCGTCATGTGAGAAGGAAGATAACTGGGTAGGTTTGTTAATTAAATAGGAAATTGTAAAAAAGTTAGTTGAGTTTTGCTATTTGAAAGTGAGATGCCTATTTAACAGTATAAACGCCGTCTTTTACTTTAAAAGCCCATGCAGCCATTGCATCAATTACGGGTAATAATCCTGTTCCAGCACTACTTAATTTATAAGTTACAAATGGCGGAACTACAGGTTTTGCTTCTCGTATAATCAAACCATCTCCTTCTAATTGTTTTAAATGCTGAATGAGCATTTTTTCTGTCACTGCCGGAATGGCTCTTTTCAATTCGCTGTAACGCTTATCTCCAGTCGATAAATGATACAAAATGATAGGTTTCCAATAACCTCCAATTTTTTCCATAACAAAAGTTACAGGGCATTTTTCTAAAGCATATTGCTTGTTTTCCTGAATTGTAGACGATTCTTTAATTGCTGTCATGATACATACTTTAGGGTAAGTACTTGTATAAAAGTAAGTACAAAGATACCTTTGTAATGTTAAATAAAAAAACATTTAAAGATGAAAATTATAATTTCAGGTTCGTTAGGAAATATAGGAAAGCCTTTGACGGCTCAATTAGTAAAATCGGGACATGATGTAACGGTAATTAGCAGTAATGCAGATCGCAAAGAGACAATCGAAAAATTAGGTGCAAAAGCTGCAATAGGTTCAGTTAGCGATGCTGATTTTCTTTCTGCTACCTTTGCGGGTGCAGATGCTCTTTTTGCTATGACACCTCCAAATATGGGCGGTGTAAATATCATTCAAAATACTACCGATGCAGGAAACGCTTTGGCGAAAGCTATTCAGTCTGCAAACATTAAAAGAGTAGTAATGTTAAGCAGCATAGGAGCTGATTTGCCAACAGGAAACGGACCGATTGCAGGTTTGTATAACATCGAGAAGATTTACGAAAAATTAGATACTTCAATTACGTTTTTAAGAGCGGGTTATTTCTACTTTAATTTCTTTAATGATATTCCGATGATAAAAGGGGCGGGAATTATGGGAGCTAATTTTCCAGCATCAAACCGTATTCCATTAGTGCATCCGGAAGATATTGCTAGGGCTGCCGCCGAAGAATTACAAAAAGCACAAGAAGGTAAAAATGTTCGATATATTATAAGTGATATCAAAACTCCGTCAGAAATTGTAAAAGCATTTGGTAACGCTATTGGAAAACCAGAACTTCCTTGGGTTGAATTTACAGACGAACAATATTTAGGCGGAATGACACAGGCTGGAGTTCCAGAAGAAATGGCTGGTTTGTATACCGAAATGGGAACTGGATTAAGAAACGAAACAATCGCTGCAGATTTTCTAAATAATGATGGAAAAGTTGATGGTGAAATCAAATTAGAAGACTTCGCAAAAGAATTTGCGTCAAAATTCTAATTATAAAAAAAAACATTCCGCTACTATAAATAGAAGCGGAATGTCCAATTAAAAAAAAACTCAAGTGATGAATTACATACAGTCTGTAATCATAACTGTATAATTTTTAGAATACACCGATATAGTGGTTTCCTGGTTTATTGATTAATTTTGCACCTTTAGTAACTTTTCCTGTTGGAATATCAATTACATAAATGTTACCATCTTTTCCAACTGGAGTAACAGCGATGTAGAAATTGTTTCCATCAACAACAAACCCTTGGTATTGACCGAAATCTAAGTCTGCATCGTAAGCAATATCTTCAACTTTTGTAGCTGTTCTAGCGTTTAAGTCTAATCTAGCTAAGAAACCTTGGCTTGTTCCTTCGTAAGTGTAAACAGCGTAAGCAATTCCGTTTCCAACATATCTCCAAGCATCAATATAAGAACCTTTAATTCCTAAAGCTGAATCTAAACTGAATACATAAGAATTGTCATATTCGTTGCTTTGGTTGATTTTTAAGATATAAGAACCTTTTTGAGTATCTCTTTGTGTCGCTTGATAGATATTTCCATCTGTAGCTACAAAGCTGTTAAAACTTCTGTATCCGCTAGTATCACCAAAACCTACAGTTGAAGTAATTACTTTAGGATTTTCTAATGAAGGATAATCAACCACAACAGATTTAGAACCTAAACGTGTAAATGAACTTTCGTTTGTTGCAGGATTAGCTGGATTTGATTTACGCATCCAAGTTCCGATAATTAATTTGTTTCCAGCTTTATTTAATGTTGGAGCATCTAAACGGAAAATGTGGTGTCCAAGTGCTTCTTCTTCAGCTGTCAACGGAATTTGATATTGTTTGTAACCTGCGATTAAAGTTTGCTGCATATCTAAAGATAGAACAGTAGCAATTCCTCTTGTGTTTTTATATGATTTATCTTCATTTGTCGTTACAATTGGAGTGGCAACGTTTACAGCAACACCAGTTTTATCACCGTCAAAAAGTTTTACCCATCTTGGAGAAGTTCCAGCGTATTGAGAAATGTTAACTTTTGCAGTAGATTCAGTAAAATTGTTTCCTCCAGTTACTTTGTAAGTCATAAATTCACCGCCATTTGCACCTGTATACGTGATGTTAAATAGTGTACTCCCGTCAACAGAAGATTGCAAACGAGCAGTTCTGCTTGATTGTACAGCTTTACCATTTGCATAAACATCTACAGAAAAGTTGGGGTCAATAGCATTTTCTTTGCTAATAGCGTAAACTCTTGTTCCACCATTTCCATCACCTGGATCTGTTTGCATTAAAGCTCCTGCAACTGTAATCCAACGGCCATCTGTTACCGGATTTACTGGTTCTGCATTTTTATTGTCGTCGCTGCTGCAAGCAGTACTTAGTGCTAATGCGCCAAATAATAAGCTTGAGGTAAATAATTTAAATGTATTCTTTTTCATTTTTATTGCATTTAAAAATTAGTTATTTATTGAATGATTTTAAAATTTATTAAGGTTATAGTTAACTTTCAGATAAAAAGCTCTTCCAGGTTTTTGTGCGGCAAAGTTGTCGTAAACCTGTTCGTCTAGAATGTTTCGGGCATCAAAACTTACCGTAAACTGTTTATTTGGAAAAACATAACTCAAACCTAAATCTTGTGGAAATTGCGCTGTTGTTCTATCAACTTCTAACCAAGAAGTATAAAATGGAGCGACATAACCGCAGTAGTAATACAGATTAAGTTCTGATTTGCTTTGAATTACATTTCTAAAGTTGTATTGAAGATTTCCGTTAATAGTGAAATAAGGTTCGTTTGGCAATTGTTTGTTGTAATGAACCAAAATATTTCCGTTTGAATCGTATTTATCCTTATAAAGAGAATTAAACTTAGAAAGATTCATACCTGCAAAAAAACGATTATTATACGAGTATTGAAGAGAAGTTTCAAAACCAACCGATTGTGCTTCGCCTAAATTGACAAAAGGAGAAGCCTGAATAGCTTCATTTAAACGATCACTAATCTGACGTACAATTTTACCTTTTGTATTTCTCCAAAATCCATTTCCTGAAACAGTAATTTTATGATTGTTAAGGTTGTAAGGTCCAAATCTGAAACCGGCATTGAAATTATTGCTTTGTTCAGGACCTAAATTAGGATTGCTTATAATGTTTTCGCCAGGACTTCCGAAAATTTCATTTTCATTTGGCAATCTGATTGCTTTTTCAGCAGAAAACATAAACATTACATCACGAAAAAGTGCATAGGAACCAGCGAAACCATAACCGGTATAATTAATTCTTTTTGACAGAACATTTTCTTTAACAACACTCTGACCATTCTCTGTTAAAACAGTTGGAGTAGTTTGTTCTGTTTTCATGCTATAATTTTTAACAAAAGGATTGGCTCTCAAACGAGATTTAAAAGCAGATATTTCGTAAGAAAAAGAAGAGACTGTTTTGGCTAAATCTCTTGTAACAATGAAATTTCTAGTAATTTCTGGCAACATTTCATCCAGATCATTTCGATCTAAAATATACGTCATAACATTGACCATTACTCTTTGATTTTCTGTAATGTTGTAAGTTAAACCAGCACGAGTATTGAAAATATCCGATTTCATGTGATTAATCGTCGGGGCGCCCTGCTGTGCACCAGTATTGGTTAAAATGGGTGTGCCATATAAGCCAAGCGCTTTTTCTCCATTCCAATTATAGTTCCATTTTACAGTATCATTAATTACATCATTTCTATGACTGTAAACCGAAACAGCAGAAAAGTCTAGATTTTTAATTAGAAAGTCTTTTTTATTATAATTTAATGAAATAACATTGGCTGCAGCTTCACTAAAACGACCTTTATAAGGTTTCGTCATGTACTGTCCGTGCTGAATCTGATTGTAATCTTGAGAGCCATTGTAACTTATAGAAAAGTTATCTGCCCAATCAACATTGGTAAAACCAGCTTCCAATCTTCCACCAAAAGAACGGTACATACTTTCAAATCTTTTGGCTCTAATATATTCGTAACGTCCGTTTGGAGCAATGTTGTAAACAAATCTTCCCCAAACTTCATAATCATTATCAGAGTAGTTTTGAAAAGCGTTGGCTTTAATTGTAAACCCGTTTTTATGTCTATAAGAAGCATTTATATTAGATTGTACTGTGTTGAATGAGCCATAAGAAACCGATGCGTTTAAGCTGTTTTTTGCTCCTTTTTTCAAAACAACATTAATTGCGCCTCCAAGTGAATCATCTGCTAGATACGCGGGAACAACTCCTTTAAATACTTCAATTCTTTCAATTAGAGCGGGTGGAATACTATTTAAACTGAAAGAAGCACCGTATGTTTGAATTGGAACGCCATCAATAAAAATTCGAATGGCATTTCCAGACATTCCGTTAATGTTGTAAGTAACAGCAGAACCCAATCCACCATTTTGTCTAATGCGAACACCTCCAGAACGGTCTAATAAATCGTTAGTTTGAAGGTTTCTTTTAGCGGCTTCTTGTGTTTCAATCACATTTACGGCAAATCCTTTTTCTATGATGTCTTTTTTGAAACTTTTTCGCTCAATTTTGACTTCTTTAAGTGTCTTTGCATCTGTTACTTTTTCTAAATCGATGTTGATTTGCTGTGTCGGTCGATTTACAACAACGTCAATCATTTTAGGTTTCGCTTCCATTGAAGACGTTTCTAACTTATAACTGCCGTATGCTAATCCCTTAATCTCAAATTGTCCGTCTGCATCTACAACAACATATATTTTTGTTCCTTTAATTTGAACTGCTGCTCCAAAAGCATTTTCTGTATTTCCAAGGGTTACTTTTCCTGTAATTTTTCCAGTTTGAGACCAACTAGAAATGGTCATTATTAAAAAGAGAGAAAGAGAGTAGAGAATTCTCATATATTAGTTTGCTGTTTATTGGACTGCAAACTTATATCATTGTTTATATTTAATCTAAATAAAGCTATTAGAAGATTATTAGAATTGCATCTTCTATTTTAATGTTTTTTTAATGTAGTTTTTAATGGTGAATTATCAATTCACAACTCACAATTGATAATTGATAATTTACAATTTATAAGAGAAGTTTTTCGATTTAATAACTTTGCCTTTATCTGTAATCATTAGACAACTATATTCAGGAAATTTTTGAAGTAAAAGCAGACCTTCTTTTTGACCTAAAACCATCATTGAAGTGCTTAATCCATTGGCGGTTTCTGCGTTTGGCCCGAAAACGGTTACACTGCATAAACCAGTTGCAGGATATCCGGTTGCAGGATTTATAATGTGCGAATAACGTTTTCCATTAAAAACAACAAACTTTTCGTAATTACCAGAAGTTGTGACAGCACCTTCTTTTGACGGAACTGTTCCAATTAATTTTTCAGGATGAAACGGATTTGTAATTCCGATTTTCCAATCGTTTCCGTTGGGTTGTTTTCCCCAAGTGCTCATGTCGCCAGAACCGTTTATAATACCTGCTTGAATTCCTTTTTCGAGCATCATTTTTCGGCATTTATCGGTCGCGTAACCTTCGCCTAAAGCACCAAAACCAATTTTCATGCCTTTTAATTTTAGAAAAATGGTAGAATTGACACTATCCAGAATGATATTTTTGTAACCTACTTTTTCAACTGATTTTTTTATGGCTTCCGCCGAAGGCATTTCGGTCATAGAGCCGTCAAATTTCCAAACACGGTCTAAAGCAGCGAAACTTACGTCAAAAGCACCATTCGTTATTTCAGAAAGTTTAATTGCTCTTTGGGCTAATTCAAAAACTTCACGGTCTACTTTTATGGGTTTTATACCAGCATTTTGATTGACTTCAGAAACTTGAGAATCGGATTTCCAATCTGAAATTATACGTTCAATTCGGCTAATTTCTTCAATAACAACATTAATATTTTTTTCTGCAGAAAGTGAGTCTTTATCTACAATGCTAATGTCAAATCTTCCGCCCATTAAAAGTGTTGTTCTTTTTCGTAGAACTTGCGAATTCATTGTGAAACAGCAAGTCATCACAATAAAGAATAAAATTTTATATAAAATCGATTTATACATAAAAATAGTTTATAGTTTTGATAGGCACCAGCGAAGCAAAATAATATCAATTAACAATTATCAATTATCAATTAACAATTATCAATTAACAATTATCAATTAACAATTATCAATTAACAATTAACAATTATCAATTAACAATTAACAATTATCAATTAACAATTAACAATTATCAATTAACAATTAATAACAATCCGTTAAAAATTGTTTGTCGGCTTTATATTCTAAAAGTGTTTTCAATCCTTTCTCAGCCAATAATTCACTTAAAATTGCTTCAACATCTTGCTGCATAGCAAGCGAACCGCAAATCATAATTACGCCGCCTCTCTTTAATAAATTAGCAAAGAACAAGGCATCTCTTTTGATCAAATCCATTACATAAATATGTTCTGCTTCACGAGATAAAGCGACATGAAAATTATCCAAATGTTCTTTTTGAATCATAATGCCCGCAAATTTTTTATAAGCCATTAAAGTTGGAGTTTCCATTCTAAATCCGCTGTACAAATGCAGTTCCTGTTTGATTTTATTCTGTTCAATCATTCCAAGGAAAGGTGCAATTCCTGTTCCGTTAGAAATGAAAGCAACTTTTGAAGCCTTCTTAGGAAGATGGAAAGCTGGATTTTTAATAATTCTTGCTTTAATAGTATTTCCTGGTTCCAGATTGTTTAAATATCCAGAGCCTAAACCATCAGGATGAAGTTTAACAACCAATTGAATATTCCCAGAATGATTTCCAATAGAGTAGAGGCGTTCTCTCGAATCGTTTGCTGGATAAATTGCTAATAAATCGCCAGAACTAAATTTAGCTCTCGAATTGGCTCTCAAAGTCAGAATAAAAGTATGTTCTGTTTCAGAAATCGGCGTTTTGTCTAAAACCATTAATTTTTGAAGTCCTTTTGGAACATGATTGTATAATGAAGGTGTTGTCGATAATGGAATTCCGGTTTTGGCACTCCATAATTTTACCCATTCTACAAATTCCACCGCCGATTTATCATTGACGGTCTGTAAATCTAAATAACGTTCTGTCCAACTTTGATTTTCTAAAAGCTGATCAATTTCAATGGCAAATCCGCAAAAATCTGGATACGATTTAGAGCCAAAACCAACTACAGAAAAATTGATTTTTTGTTTTTGATTTTGTCTTTCTAGTAAAGTTTTAAATTGCGTTCCGTTAGAAGGCGCATCACCTAAACCATGAGTTGAAGTTAAAACAATAATATGTTCAGCTTTAGGATAAGCAGTTAGTTTGTTTAATTCACTGATAAAAACTTTATGTCCGTGCGTAATCAATTGTTTCTGAATCGCATTTGCAAATCGAAAAGAACTCCCGTTTTCGGAACCAACCAAAAGAATAAAAGTACTTTCGCTTGCTTTGAATTTATTTTTAATTCGGCTCGCTCTTCTTTTCAAAGTAATGGCAAATCCAGAATAAATAAAGAACAAGATGTTAAGACAAGCAATAGCTAAAATTACAGCCCAAATACCATTGATTCTTCCAGTATGTAGATCAAGACTTAAAGCCGAAAATTGAGCAGTCATTGGAGAAAGTTTCTCAGAAATAACAGTTCCAGTTACCTGATTAACTTCAATTTCTTTGTCTTTCAATTCAATGATATAATACTCTTCTGGATCATCTGTAAAAGGAAATTCGATTTTCTTTACATCAGATAATAAAGTCGTTTTAAAAATAGAAGTGGTTTTGGTTTTGGCCGAAAGTTCTGTTTTTATAGGTTTTGCATTTTCTTCACCCATAAAAAAGTTGAATCTTTCTAACGATAAATACGTTCCTGTCAACGCAATAATCAAAATTGGAATTAGCGCTAGTCTTCCAAGAAGCACGTGGTAATATTGTGCAAAATATTCTTTAATTATTTTAGAAAAGAAATTTCGGATACCACGCTGTCTTTTTAAAACAAGAACAAAACCCGAAATAGATATTAATAACAGACAAAAAGAGATTACGCCCACGAAAAAACGTCCAGCTTCATGAAGAAATAATGATCGATGAAAGCCAGTAACCCATTTAATGAATTCAGATTTTTTTACTGGAGTTCCTAATGCTTTTCCTGTTTTCGGGTCGATGTAAGCATTCACATCATTTCCGTCAGCATCAATTGCCTGAAGTGTTACAAATTGGTTGTAGTCGACAGCCAATTCGGTAATTTCAGGATACGCTTTCTTTAAAATAGGAAGTGTTTCGCCTAAAGTTATTTTACTGAAGTTTTCTGCTTTATATGGAAGTGTTTTTTCCTGAACCGCATCGACTGCCAGAATAATTCCGGTTACCGAAGCCAAAAGCAAAAAAATAGAAGAAAATAAGGCCAGAGCCAAGTGTGCGTAACGCCAAAAAGAAAGAGTCATTGAATTTATTCTAGAAATGTATTAAAATATTTAAAGCTTTGTCAAAGCTATAACTTTGACAAAGCTCAGATTTCAATTTTAAGCATAAATAAAAAGAATCTATGCTTATGAAAGTTAATAAATAATGTACTAAATATTATATTTTGTTTAGCCTTACATATTTAATATACCCTTTACCATCTGTTTTTTCTGCAAGACCTTCAGTTGTAAGCGGGATTTCAAGATCGCTTACATAATACTTTTGATCTTCTACAGCCGATTCAAAACGTAATTTGTATCCTTTATTAATTTTAGAATTTTCAATTTCAATTGTAGTAACACTGCGATCTCCACCAGTTACAGAAGCACCTGTCTTTGCACTAATATCATCTGATTTTGCCGTGTGAAATTTGTTCCATTCCTTTAATGATTTGTACCATTTTTTATCATCGCCCATTACGTAAAGCGTTTTTTCATACTCACCATTAGCATTCACTAAAGAAACAACGATATAGGCACCTTCTCCCATATAATTGTTCATTTGAAGCATGCATTTGTATTTGCTTGATTGTGCTTGAGCCTGAAAAGAAAGTAAAAAAATAAAAGCGCCTGTAAAAGCAATTTTTAATATTGATTTCATAAAAATTATTTGTTTGTGTGGATTTGTAACATGAAATCCCAAAGACCAAATGTAAGTTTGGAATTTGGAATTTCAAATATTGATTTAATTGTTTTTATTTTAAAAATTCAACAGAAACGTTGTTTTTGTTCAGCAGTTCATTTTCTTTAGCCAAAGCATAAGCGGTTTCATCAAATTCAGTGCTTATTTCTTTCTTTGCTCCAACTGAAATAAGATATTTTAAGATTGCATCATCTTTAGAAGTCATTGCTGCTCTGTGCAAAGCAGTTAATCCATCTTTATTTTTAGCATTGGGATCCACTTTTAAGTCTGAGATTTTTTTAAGAAGAGAAACATCACTTTTTGTAATAGCTAAATGATACAAAGTATTTCCGTCTTTTTGTGGTGCAGCTAAGTTCAATCCTTTATCTTGAAGTAATTTTGCTTTAGCATCAAATGGATCTACGGCTACTTTTTCTCTTCCTGCAGGACGATAAGATTGTACCAGATATACTCCTAAATTATTTCCGTCTTTATCTTTTACATTAACGTCAGCACCTTTAGCCAAAAGTAAACTTACCGCTTCTGGAATTCCGTATCTAACGGCATTCGTTAAAGCAGATTCTCCTTTTAAATTTTGTGCGTTAACATTTTTTACTTTCGGAAGGAATAATTCTAATGCAGCAGTTTCTCTCGCCGATGCAGCTGCCATTACAGGCGTATTTCCTTCTTTATCCGCTTTATTTACATCAACTCCTTTAGCTAAGAAATATTCAATAATTTCTTTCTGATTTGGTTTTCCAGCTAAAATATGCAATACATTTTGTCCTGCTTTGTTTTGAGCTGTGGCTTTAATTTTTACCTCTTCAACCAAATATTTATAAGTTTCGAGCGTATTTGTTTCTCTGCGGCTTCCCTGTGCAGCAATTAAAAGCGCATTGTCTGTTGGCTTAATTCCTTTTTCTAAAAGTTTCTTTAAAAGGGCGATGTTTCCTGATCTTGCCGCATAAGAAAAAGCAGTGTTTCCTTCATTATCAACATCTTTTAAAGACATTCCTTTTGTTGAGAAATATTCTGCAGCTTTTAGCTCTTTATCTGAAGCAATTGCTAAAAGCAAAAGATTAGCACCGTTTGCATATTTTTTTGTCGGATTTACACCTGCTTTAAAAAACGCATCGTACATTGCTGGATTTGCTTGTCCGTTTGAAGCAGCAAAATCAGCAGGAGCTGTTCCGTGACTGTCTTCAAAATTTACATCAGAACCTTTGCCAATTAAATATTGAACTAACTCTGTATTGCCTCTGTAAGCTGCCCAGTGTAAATAAATACGATTATCGTGAGTCAATTTTGTAATGGAGTTTCCTGGCTGTTCAACTAAAAATTTGATTGTTGCAAAAGGTGCATCATTATTAATAGCTAAAGTGGTAACATCAAAGGCATTTGCGTTTGCTTCTGACGGATTATTTCCTTTTGCTATTTCTGCCTGAACGGTTTCAACAGTTGGAGAATTTTTCCAAAATGTGGCATCTAACAATGAATTTTTTTGCTGAGCGCTTACAAATAAGCTAGCAGCAAATGCAAAAGAAACGAAAAGATTCTTTTTCATATTTTGATAATTTATGGTTATTGAATTGTACAAGATTAACTTAATTTTTGAGAGAATTATTTTTATCTATTTAGAATAAATAAAAATAAAGCAAATGTAAAAATTAATCTTTTTAAATCAATAATAAATCGTGGTAAAAAGAGATTTATAGTAGAGATTTTCTAAAATTTAAGAATAGCTTAAGCTGCTTTTAATTTTTCTTTAATTTAAAACCTTTTATGAAGCCTATTTATTTGAAGCAGTTCTAATAGAAACGGCCAAAAAGCACTTTATATTTATCTCCAAGTATTTCCTTTAGCTTTTCCTTGGATTCTTTTACGTCTTCATTTGTAATTTCTATCAGTTCAGCAATTTCATTATTACTGAAATCAAGCTTTTGAAGCAGTAATAATCTTTTATTTGACTCGCTAATTTCTGGAAATTCCTGATTCAGCAAGTGGTAGAATTTTGAACATTCTTTTTGAAATTCTTTTTCAAAAGCAATCCATTCTTTATCTGTCATTAAATATGATTGCAGTAAAGCACCTAGTTTTCCTTTTCTTTTTTCTAAATAATAAAAAGACGATTTCTCAATATTTTCAATCTCTTTTTTCAGATTCTTTATTTGGACATTTTTCTCCTTTAAATATTCTATTTGAGATTCTAGATTGTCATGAACTTTATGTTCCAACTTTACTTTTTCAGATTCCAGATCTTTTACTTTTTCTTCGTATTGAAGTTTTCTGTCTTTGAACTTTTTTATAAAATAAACAAATACCAATAAAAGAATGCTAGAAAGCATTGTAATTACTATGATATAGAATTTTTTCAGCGTTTTTTCGTACTTGTTTTTTTCCTCTTCAATACGCTGCTGATAATTGTTTTTTTCAATAATCCAGTTAGCTTGGTTAATGGCTGTATCACCATCTTCATTCTGAAGAGATTCTTCAATAGCAACCATTCGGCGTCTTAAATTCAATTCGTTTACTGTTGAATTCTGCAGTTTTAGTATTTGCAGTTTCAGCTTGATAATCTGTAATTCAGATTTCTTAAAATAAGATTTAGTAACCGCAATTTTTTCAGCTTTGTCCAAAGAATCAAAAGCTTCGTTTATGCGATTATTTTTAAAAAATAGTTCTGCCAGTAAGATAGAAGCATACATAGTATTCTGATCACTTTTATATTGTTCAGAAATTTGAATGTCTTTTTTCAAGAAAGAAATTGCTGTTGCAAAATCGCCTTTTTGCTGGCTGACCATCGCTAAATCTCCCAATGCTTTGGCGTATCGAACGTCATCATGAATCTGCTTCGATAAGGTTGCAGTTTCATTTAAATAATAAGAAGCCATTTTATAATCGCGAATGTACAAATAGTTCAACCCTATAGAATTAATGATAGAAGCATATTCGGGAGTGTTTTTAACAGCTTGTTTTTCAGCAATCTTTAAATAATGTAGCGATTTATTATAATCGCCAAATGTGTGCAGGATCCATCCAATTCTTTTGTAAGTTTCATCGGGATTTATAATATCTTCAGCTTCAAGAGATTCAAGATTTTCCATTATTTCTAATAGAAAAGGAGTAAGTTTGATATAATCTCTGTAAAAATATAAATAGTTAATGTAGTTAAGTTTTGCCCAAATTTCTAAAGGTAAATGATGTGAAGCCTTTGTTTTTTCAATGGAAGTTAAATAATACCTTTCAGAAGTTTTGTTGCGTGCATTGTAGCAGTTACTGTAACCGTTTGCTAATAAACCGTCATAAATACTCTGATATCGGGTTATTTTGCTTAAAGGGCTAAGATAATTTTTTAAAGCAGTTGTATCTGTGCCAAAATTCTTCTCTTGAAGGAGAATGGATTCAATATCCATGAGCTCATTTTTTGAGGAATTTATTTGCAGTTTTTGTGCATTAATGGCCAATGCATAATAGAACAAAACAACGAAAAATATTTTTTTGGCAGGCATTAAATTTATTTTGGCAGATGAAGTTGTATAGTAAAGTTAGTAAAAAGAAAATATGTATTAGATAGTAATCAAATTAAAGTGTTGATTCTGAACTGCACTATATGGAATAATATTTTTTGTTTTTCCTGCCATTTCGAATATGTTTTAGATGCTAAATTTTAGTATTGGGGTTTCAAAATTTTACGGGCAAGTTAAATTATTCCTAAAATAATTTTTCAGGTATTTCTACGCTATTTTTAAAGATCTTTATTTAATAACAAAATGAATCTAAAATTTCCCAGTTTTTTAGATCATCTTTTTTTGCTTTTTGCCGAAATAATAGAAGCGAAACAGTATTGTAAAGCAACATTAATTTTGCTATTTAATTTTTTGAAAATGGTCAAGTGTAGCATTGGTTTTTCCTTTTTCAGCCGTTTTTCGATGTTAAATTTATTTTGGCAAAAAATGACGCTGAATAAAGTACTTTTAAATGGTTTTTGATGAAGTTTATAAAGGAAGTTAAAACTATTTAAATCGTAAATATTTGTTTTTTAAAAAGTTAAACTTCTAAGTTGTGAAAAATAATTAAAATATTATTTAGAATAATTATTAATAAAAGACGTTTTTTAGAATGAAATTGCATCTCAAATTCCAATTTTCTAAAACTGACTGTTGATAACTGTCTTCAATTCTCTTCCAAAAAAGATCTTATTATTATGTTGATAACTTACTATTAATTTTAGTGAAAATGCTAGTTCATTGCGAATTAGAAGACATGATTTTCATGTTGATAAAATTTAGAATATCACTATTTTTTAAAGTTTTCGAACTGTTGATAATTGATGGGATTTTTAACATCTAAAACTGGACAAAAGAATAACTGTGGGTTAAATTTGTATTAATTGAAAAACACGCAAATACCACCTTCAATTGAGCGCTCGAATTTCAATTTAAATCATGTCACTTAAAATTCTATATATATGTCAATTTTCGATAAAAGAATCAATTATAAACCTTTCGAATATCCAGAGGTTCTCCAATTTACTGAAGCAATCAATAAAGCGTACTGGGTACATACTGAAGTTGATTTTACTGCCGACACGCAAGATTTTCATGCACATTTAAATAATGCTGAAAAAACAGCGATTAAAAACAGTTTGTTGGCTATTGCGCAGATCGAGGTAGCTGTAAAAAGTTTCTGGGGTAATATATATGAGCATTTTCCAAAACCAGAATTCAACGGATTAGGGACTACTTTTGCAGAATGTGAATTTAGACATTCTGAAGCATATTCTCGTTTATTGGAAGTTTTAGGTTATAATGACGAATTCGAAAGACTATTAGATGTTCCTGTAGTTCGCAGACGTGTAGATTATCTTTCTAATGTATTGAAAGACACCAAATCTCAAGACAACAGAAAATATATGGTTTCGCTGATTCTGTTCAGTATTTTAATTGAAAACGTTTCATTGTTCAGTCAGTTTGCTATTTTATTGTCATTCACAAGATTCAAAGGATATATGAAAAATGTGAGCAATATAATTGCTTGGACTTCAATTGACGAACAGATTCATGCAAATGGCGGAATTTATATCATTAATAAAATCCGTGAAGAATTTCCAGAATATTTTGATGCCGAAACTTTAGAATTAATCAGAGAAACGGTTAGAGAATCTATTACAGTTGAAGCAGATATTTTAGATTGGATTTTTGAAGATGGAGCAATCGAAACAATCAACAAAGAAGATTTAGTAAACTTCATGAAATTTAGAATTGACGAAAGCTTGAAACAAATCAATATCGAAACGATTTTTAATGTTTCGCCAGACGAATATTCAAAAATGACTTGGTTTGAAGAAGAAGTTTTTGCAAACAGTTTAGATGATTTCTTTGCTAAGCGTCCGGTAGAATACACAAAACATGATAAAAGTATCACAGCAAACGATCTTTTTTAATACAAGCCCACAATACATATGAATACGATAGACACAAACCCAGCAAATAATTTTGAAGAACAAATCAATACAAAGATGTGGTGGAAAAACTCTGAAAGTGAGCAGATTTTAAACCGCGGATATCTTTTGAAAGGCGAAACAGTTGAAGGTGCAATTGACAGAATTTGTACGGCTGCTTCAAAAAGACTTTACAAGCCTGAATTGAAAGAGTCTTTTATGGAAATGATAGAAAGAGGCTGGATGAGTATCAGTTCGCCTGTTTGGGCAAATATGGGAACAGAAAGAGGATTGCCAATTTCTTGTTTTAACGTACATGTTCCAGATAAGATTGAAGGAATTACACATAAATTAGGTGAAGTAATTATGCAGACCAAAATTGGAGGTGGAACTTCTGGTTATTTTGGTGAATTACGTGAGCGTGGGAGTGCTGTAACAGACAATGGAAAGAGTAGTGGAGCGGTAAGTTTTATGAAACTTTTTGATACGGCTATGGATACGATTTCTCAAGGTGGAGTTCGCCGTGGTGCATTTGCTGCCTATTTAGATATTGATCACCCAGATATTGAAGAGTTTTTGAAAATTAAAAGTATCGGAAATCCTATTCAAAACTTGTTTACAGGAATTTGTGTGCCAGATTACTGGATGCAGGAAATGATTGATGGCGATGCAGAAAAAAGACAAATTTGGGCTAAAGTTTTAGAAAGCCGTCAGCAAAAAGGATTGCCTTATATTTTCTTTAGTGATAACGTAAATAAAAATAAACCGCAAGTTTATAAAGATCAAAATCTTAGAATTAACGCAAGTAATTTGTGTAGTGAGATTATGCTTCCGTCAACTCATGACGAATCTTTTATCTGCTGTCTTTCTTCTATGAATTTAGAATTATATGATGAATGGAAAGATACTGAAGCTGTAAAATTAGCGATCTTTTTCTTAGATGCTGTTTTACAGGAATTCATTGAAAAAACGGAAGGGAACTATTATCTTTCTGCAGCGAATAAATTTGCGAAAAGACACCGTGCGTTAGGTTTAGGAGTTTTAGGATGGCACTCATATTTGCAAAAAAATATGATTCCGTTTGAAGGAATGGAAGCTAAAATGAAAACAACTGAAATTTTCAAACATATTAGCGACAAAGCCGATAAAGCAAGTCAGGAATTGGCTAGAATTTACGGAGAACCAGAATTGTTAAAAGGTTACGGAAGACGTAATACTACCACAATGGCAATTGCTCCAACCACTTCATCTTCTGCTATTTTAGGACAGACTTCTCCAGGAATTGAACCTTTCAGCAGTAATTATTACAAAGCTGGATTGAGCAAAGGTAATTTTATGCGTAAAAACAAATACCTTAAAAAACTGCTTGAAGAAAAAGGTTTAGATAACGAAGAAGTTTGGAGAGGAATTATGTTAAATGGAGGAAGCGTTCAGCATATGGAACAATTGACTCAGGAAGAAAAAGATGTTTTTAAAACATTTAAAGAAATCAGTCAGTTAGAAATTGTGCAGCAAGCAGGAATCCGTCAGAAATTTGTAGATCAAGGTCAAAGTTTAAATCTTAATATTCCAGCAGAATTGGCGATCAAAGATGTAAACCGATTAATGATCGAAGCTTGGCAGCAAGGAGTTAAAAGTTTGTACTACCAAAGAAGTCAAAGTGTTTCTAAAGAATTGGTTACAAGTCTTGTTTCTTGCAGCAGCTGTGAATCATAAAAATAAAAAACCGAATCTGAATCAACTGCCCCTAAATAGTTTCAAACTTTTTAGGGGCAGTTTTATTTTTATACTATTTTTTCATCTACAGAACTGTGCTTGTCCGTAATTATTTTTTTAATCTATGAAAATTAAGTTGTCATAAAATAGTAATTTAGTGCCGACAATTTATAATCCAAAATCAATAAATACCACCAAATAAATGGAGAACATTACCGTAATCATTATGCTGCTTTTCGGCGTAGCTTTTCTTAGCCTTGTTAGTAAAAGATATAATTTTCCAATTCCGATTGTTTTGGTTTTGTGCGGTGTTATTATTAGTATTTTTCCAGGACTTCCAGTAATTGCATTAAGCCCAGAAGTCGTATTTATTGTATTTCTACCTCCTCTTTTATACCACGCTGCGTGGCACACAAGCTGGTCTGACTTTAAACAGTCTGTCAGACCGATAACTTTAGCCGCCGTTGGTTTGGTCTTTTTTACAACAGGATTGGTTGCAGTGGTAGCGCACTGGCTTATTGATGATATTTCTTGGCCGTTAGCTTTTTTACTTGGTGCAATTGTTTCGCCACCAGATGCAGTTTCTGCAACAGCCATTACAAAAGGATTAGGGCTTAACCCACGATTAATAGCTATTCTTGAAGGAGAAAGTTTAGTAAACGATGCTAGTGGTCTTGTGGCGTACAAATATGCTCTTATGGCAATTACAGCCGGGAATTTTGTTTTGTGGCAAGCAGGATTAAATTTTGTTTTAATGTCGGTTTTGGGTATCGCAATAGGTTTGGCGGTTGGTTATATCATGTATTATATCCATAAAAGATTTGTTTGCGATGATATTATCGAAGTAACACTTACGTTGTTGACACCATTTGCATCATATTTAATCGCAGAACATTTTGAAGGTTCGGGAGTTTTAGCTGTAGTCGCTACAGGTCTTTTTCTAGCGGCAAGATCAGGAACCATTTTTTCTCATGAAAGCCGAATTATGACCAATACAATCTGGGATGTTTTAAATAATATCCTGAACGGATTGATTTTTATTTTAATCGGACTTCAATTAAGACAAATTATAGAAGGAATCAGTAATTATTCTGGAAATTCGTTATTTATTTGGGGAGCAGTTATTAGTATTGTGGTTATTTTAGTTCGTTTTTTATGGGTTATTCCGGCAACGATTATCCCAAGAATGCTGAGTAAAAAAATTCGCGAAAAAGAAGAATTTGATTATCGTAATATGATCATTTTTGGCTGGTCTGGAATGCGTGGTGTGGTTTCTATGGCGGCAGCTTTGGCACTTCCTTTAATGTTGAATAAAACGGAAGAATTTCCGCTTCGTAATTTAATCATATACTTGGTTTTCTGCGTCATTCTTTCCACTTTGGTTATTCAAGGTCTTACGCTTCCGTGGCTTATTAAGAAGTTGAAAATTGAACGTTATTCTATTTTGGCGGAAGAGTATGAAATTCGAAATAAAATAGTTTCTCAAACTATTACCCATATCGAGGATAATTTTTCTTTATTAGACGATGAATTACTCCATAATATAAAGAGTAAATACGAAGTAAAATTTAATCGACTGCAAAAAACAGAACTTCCTTCTAACTTTTTTGGAAACGGAAAAGTATTAGGCGGACAAATTTTTAATGAGTTTACTAAAATCCAGATTGATCTTTTAAATGTTGAAAGAGCGAAATTAGAATCGATGCATAAGTTTGGTTCTGTAAACGAAGAAATCTTCCGTAAAATCGAAAAAGAATTGGATTTGGAAGAAACTCGTCTGTGGATGGAAATGTATGAGGAATAAAATTTCGGCAAAACAAATTTGAAGTGTAGTTTGTCATTTCGACGAAGGAGAAATCACACAAGAAATTCCAGAAAGTAATTCTTCAATCTTTGTAGAGTTCCGAGTGTGATTTCTCCTTCGTCGAAATGACAAGATTATGAATATATTGCTTTGTCAAAGTTATAAACTTTGACAAAGCTTTTTTATTTTAAAGACATTTTTAATTCGGAATCTTCACATCGCTTAAAGCTAAATTAGCACTTGCTTGAGCAACAATTTTAGAAGTATTTTTATTAATTACTTCTGCTTTTATATTAATAATTGTTTTGCCTAACTTTTCCAATTTAGTTTTAACGATAACCGTTTGATTTTCAAATACGGGATTAAAATAATCAATATACAAATTGATGGTTGGGTAGAATTTTTCAAGACCTAAAACCATAAAATTGACACCAATACAATCGTCAATCATTCCTGCGGTGACACCACCGTGCAGCATTCCTACGGGATTGGTCATTTCTTTTCTAATTTCAAATTCAAATTCGACTGCTTTTTCTTCAACAGCAATCACTTTTCCGTTGAGCCAATGTGCAAAAGGTGAAGGGCTTCCAGTAAAATGTTTACCAACAAAACTTTGAAGAAATTGTAACCTTTTATTTTTCATATTTAAATTATTTAGGCTGATAATTTGATGCTGTTTTTTAATGGATTAATTAGTTTATAAGCTGTTTTTGGGAAAAATCGGCTCAAGAAATAAATTACTTTTGTATCGCCTACGCGAATGGTAAAATTGTTTTTATGAATTCCTTGTATTAAGCCTTTTACAAGCATTTCTGGTGTTATTGTTTTGGAGTCAATTCCTTTTGCCATTTCTGTTGCCACTAAAGGAGGTAATAGTTCGAAAACTTTTACATTGGTTTTAGCCGCTTCTAAATGATTTCTAAGGGAAGCGGTATAAAAACGAAGTGCCGCTTTGGTTGCAGAATAAGTTGGAGCCAAATTAGAAGGAACGTAGCTTAACACGGAAGTGGTATTAATGATAGCGCTTTCTGATCGGCTTTGAAGCATTTTTAGAAACAAATTATTCAACCTTACTATTGCCAGATAGTTAATATTCATTTCGTAAGCCGCCATTTCGGTAATTTTATCGTTGGTCTTAGCTAAGTTGTTTGTTGGGTTAGCGACACCTGCGTTGTTATAAAGAATATCAATTCCACCCAAAGCTTCTATTTCTTTATAAAGCTGTTGCGCTTGCTCTGCATCTGCAACATCATTTTGAATCGCCGTTATTTGTGGATACAACCTTTTCGCAGTATCTAATTTTTCTTTATTTCTTCCTGTAATAATTACTTTGGCGCCTTCTGCTAAAAGCTGTTTTGCAGATTCTAAGCCTATTCCTGACGCACCGCCAGTGATCAATATTGTTTTACCTTTTAAGTCCATTTTTTCTGATTTTAAAGTGTATAATTTGCTTTGTTTAAGAATATTAAATAAATTTGCTTGCATTTTGCAAGTGCAAAGATATTAATTACTTGCAAAATGCAAGTTAATTTTTAAATTATTTTATGAAAGCATCAAAAAAAAGGTCAGATTGTCCGATAAATACTTCGTTAGAAATTTGGGGAGATAAATGGTCACTATTGATTATCAGAGATTTGATGTTCAAAAAAACAGTGTACTTACGGAGATTTTTTAAAATCAGAAGAAAAGATTGCGACTAATATTTTAGCCAGCAGACTTTTGGTTTTAGAAGAAAATAACTTGATCACTAAGTTAGATCATCCAGATAGCAAAGCTAAAGTGCTGTACCAATTGACAGAAAAAGGAATCGAACTGTTTCCAGTATTGATTGAAATCAGTTTGTGGGCCGAGAAATATTATGAAATCCCAGAAGAGAGAAAAAAAGTTTTGGAAAAAGCAAAACAAAATAAAACTGCCTTTATAGAAAAGGGATTAGAAATATGAAAGAACGTTTATGAGTTAAGAGTTTAGAATGACTATTATACACAAAGAATGAAACTCATAACTCATAACTAAATCACCCCCATTTTCTGCATTAAAAACGTTGCACTTTTATTTCTACAGATTCCATTTCTTAGTTTGTAATCGAAATGTAAATCGTTGTTTTGAATTTCAACTTCAAAACATTGATTGGTTAAAATTTCAGGAAATTCGTTTGTAGTAAGACAAACTTCAATATCGTGAGTAGCGATTGCGCCGATTGCTTTTTTAGAAATAATCTTCTTTACCACTTCAATAGTTCCGTTTCTTTTATCATCAGAATTTGTACCTCTTAAAATCTCATCTAATAAAACGAAAGCAGGCTGATTTTCAAGCGCATCCATGATCTGTTTTAAACGTTTAATTTCAGCAAAAAAGTAAGATTCTGAATCCGATAACGAATCTGATAATCTCATTGAAACTAATACTGGAAGTGGATGAACTTTAGCTTCTGAAGCACAAACCACTGAGCCAATTCCGCTAAGCACCATGTTGATTCCTAAGCTTCGTAAAAAAGTACTTTTACCCGACATGTTCGAACCTGTTAAAATTACGAATGATTGTGGATAAAATTGCGTGTCATTTCCAATTCTAGTTGCTGGATTTAATAACGGATGACTTAGATTTTTAAATTCTATAATATGTTCTGAGTTAATTTCTGGAAAAACAAAATCGCTATTATTGTAAGCTAAATTGGCAAGACTGTTTAAAGTTTCAACTTCTCCAATAATAGAAATCCAGTTATCAATTTCAGAAGCATAATTTTCTTTCCACTTTAAAAGTGCTCGCAAGACATGAAGGTTAAATAAAAATGTTCCGTTAAATAAAGTAGCTGTAAATAAATTACTTATAGTATCCATTCTCGAGAACAATTCTGAAAGCTGTTTTAAATGATCACTTGCTTTTGCGTTCTTGAAATTTAATTGCTCTTGTAAGCGAATTAGCTTTTTTGATTGAAAAGATTCATTCTCAATTTTTTCAATCAATAATCCATATTGCTTAATGATGGTATCAATATTATCAGCTTTTGCGATTTCAGATCGAATTCTTTTTGTAGCAAATCCTAAAATAATCATATTGCCAATAAAAACATACGTGAGATAAGAAAGCAAAATGACTTTTGAAGTGATAAAATAAGTCGCTAAAAGTCCAAAAAAGGTTATTGGGAAAATAATAGATAATGCAACTAAAACTTTAGATAAATTGTTTTTTTTAAAAGAAGACCAATATTTTATGGCTTCATAAGATTGTTTAGAATCTTCACCAATAATAGCTAAAGCTTGAAATTCTTGTCTCCAATCAATCTTATCTTTTAATTCATTTACGGCTTCTTGATTTTCTAAAATAGAATTTTCAGGAAGAGTATTCAGTAATAAATTAGCAAGTGTTTTTTTACCTATAAACGAAGCAGTTCGGTTAAGATTCTGAAATAAGGAATTTTCACCAAAAATATCCAAATCGTAGGCATATGGATGATGAAAATCGACAAATTCAATTCCGTTTTCAAAAGGCGTTTTTTCTCTTTTTAAAAATAGAATTTCATCCTTGTTGATTTTTAAAAGCGTCTCAGCCAGTAGTTTTTGAAAAGATAATTTGGAGTGAATTCTCATTAAAACAATAAAACCAGCAAAAGATAAAACAGCTAATAAGACATAAAGCACTTCGTTTGTTTTGATGTAGTAAAACATGAAAAACAATAAATGGAAGATACTTAGTAACCTCAAAAGGCTAATGCTGTTGTATTTTTTGTTGGTTTTATGATATAGTTCTGAATAGGTATTGACTTTGTCTTGATATGCTTTCATTCTAAAATTTGCTTGAAATACAAATATAGCTTTTAAGCAGTAAAATCAGTAAATATTCTTATTAATCTTCATGCATGACCAAGATTGGAATCGGAACTTCTTTTGTTATTTTTTTACTGAAACTTGAATTAAATATGCCTTCAAAGAAAGAACGTTTGTGCGTAATTGTTGTTAGAATATCTATGTCTTTGTATAGTACAAAATCAAGAATAGTTTCTTTAACATCGTCACTTGGTAAAACTAAAAACTCGACATTTTCTCCCGCAAATTCTCTTTCCCATTCTTTTCTAGTTTCATCATTCACATCAGAAGTAGAAGTTTTAACATACAAACTCTTAACCTTCGCATCGGTTTTTTTAGCTATTTTCAAGATTTTTTTGAGTTCTTTTTTATCTTTTTCACGGTATCGTGTTGTAAAGCCAATTGTTTTTACTTTTCTGTATTTCGCCTCAACGGGAACGCATAATACAGGAACTTCAACGCCAGCAATTACAGATTCGGTATTAGAACCGGTAAAGAATTTTGTCCAATCCGAAACGCTGTTTGTACCCATAATTACAAAATCTGCTTTGTCTTCTTCAACTGCATTTTTTAGGTTGTAAATCAGGTCACCATCCATTAAACGGTGCTTGATTACAATGTCTTCTAATTTCCGTTCAGCAGCGATGGTTCGAAGTTTCGGAATTTCATCTTTAAACATTTCAAATTTTGCCAGTTCAATCGAACTGTATATAGAAGCGTAATTCTCTGGAAAGAATTGGCTGTCGTAAACCGGTATTTCAAATGTATGAAGCAAGATCAATTCGGCTTTTACAACTTTAGCAAATTCTAGAGCGTGGATAAATGCATTTGTGGCTGCATCAGAGAAATCGGTAGGAAATAATATCTTTTTCATCGTATTTAGAATTAAGGTTTGTCTCTCAAATTTACTCATTCTAGAAAGAAAACAACCTGATAATTATCAGTATTTTAACACTTAATGATTTGTTAATTTTACGATTTTGGACAGAATTAGGAATTTTGTTTGTTTTAAAGAATTTAGCCTTTTTTTGTACCTTTGCAACATGATAAATCAAGATTCTATAGTTGCTTTGGCTACACCTTCGGGCGCTGGAGCTATCGCCATAATTCGTATTTCTGGAGCTGAAGCTATTACAATTGGTAGTTCGGTTTTTAAATCTATTAAAGATAAAGATTTAACGAAACAGAAAACCCATACTTTACACTTAGGACATATTGTTGACGGAAATAAAACATTAGATGAAGTTTTAATTTCGGTTTTTAAAGGTCCAAACTCTTATACAGGAGAAAATACAATTGAAATTTCGTGCCACGGTTCAACTTATATTCAGCAACAGATTATTCAGTTATTATTGAGGAAAGGCTGTAGAATGGCAGATGCTGGAGAGTTTACACTTCGCGCATTTTTAAATGGAAAGTTAGATTTATCGCAGGCGGAAGCGGTTGCTGATTTGATTTCGTCTGATAATGAAGCTTCACATCAAATTGCCATGCAGCAAATGCGTGGCGGATTTAGTAATGAAATTGCGAAACTTCGAGAAGAACTTTTAAATTTTGCTTCTTTAATTGAATTAGAATTGGACTTTGCAGAAGAAGATGTGGAATTTGCAGACAGAACACAATTTCATGAATTATTAAATCGAATCGAATTTGTTTTAAAACGTTTAATCGATTCTTTTGCTGTTGGAAATGTGATCAAAAACGGAATTCCGGTTGCCATTGTTGGTGAGCCAAATGTTGGAAAATCGACTTTATTGAATGCTTTATTAAACGAAGAACGTGCAATTGTTTCTGATATTGCAGGAACAACACGCGATACAATTGAAGATGAATTGGTTATTGGCGGAATCGGATTCAGATTTATTGACACTGCAGGAATTCGTGATACAAAAGATGTTGTAGAAAGTATTGGAATCAAAAAAACTTTCGAAAAAATAGAACAAGCACAAGTCGTAATTTATTTATTTGACGGATTGAAATTTCAAGCTTCAAGTTCAGAATTTGTAAATGAAATTGAACAAATCAAAAATAAATATCCGCTAAAACCTCTGTTGATTGTGGTGAATAAAAAAGATATTTTGTCTGTTGATGAAGTGTCAAATATTACAACCCAGCTGGAGAATCTAAATGCAAAACTGCTATTAATTTCTGCAAAAGAAAAAATAGGAGTAGAGGATTTAAAAAATGAATTATTATCTTTTGTAAATACAGGAGCGCTTCGAAATAATGAAACAATTGTTACGAATACAAGACATTATGATTCATTATTAAAAGCTTTAGATGAAATTCAAAATGTGAAATTTGGTTTAGAATCTGGCCTTTCAAGTGATTTAATGGCGCTTGATATTCGTGAAGCTTTATACCAATTCGGACTTATCACTGGTCAAGTTTCAAATGACGAATTGCTGGGGAATATATTCGCCAACTTTTGCATCGGCAAATAAAGGGCACAAAAAAAGACAAAAGAAAAATATATAAAAGAGCTAAAATGTTGGTAATTAACATTTTAGCTCTTTTTTTGTTGCAATGTTTTTTGGAATATTTGGGTGTTATTTTGCTAAAATTTGTACCTTATTTGTACCTCGAGTTTCGAGGTACAAGCAAAAATTAATGATGGGGGCAGATTTTGGCACATTTTGGCATCTTATGGCACATTATGACATCTCAAGAGAGGATTTATTGGATTTTGTAGGGCACATAACTAAAAATTTAAAAAATTATGAGTTCAAACATTCGAATTACAAGAATCTGCCAATTCTGCAGTGAAGAATTTACGGCAAAAACCACTAAAACCAAGTTCTGCTCCCTAAAATGCTCGAGCAAGAACTATAAATTAATTACCAGGCACAAAACAATTGATGTCAGTAATCAGGAAACGGAGAGGATACGGCTGCTGGATTTTGAGGCTGTTAAAAAAAGGGATTATTTAAGTATAAATAACTGCGTCCAGTTTTTTGGAATAAGCAGAAGAACACTCTACAGAATGATCGAGAGAAAGGATGTAGAAACGGTAAAACTGGGTAGACGGAAGTTTGTCAGCACCAAGAGCATCGAAGCTCTTTTTGCAGTTAACGAAGCAGCTGCAGTCAAGCCGGCTGCTGAACCTCAGATTTTAGATTTAAATGAGTGCTGTACCATAACGCAGGCACAGCAGCTTTACGGTGTAAGCCAGACAGGGCTTTATCTGATACTTAAGAAGTATAACATACGTAAATATATATCAGGAAAATTCACCTATGTGCAGAAGAAGGATCTGGATATTTATCTTAAAAGAATAGGAGATGAGTAAAAGTATAGCAACACTTAGAAAGAAAGCCATATCTAAAGGCAGAATGTCATTGTATCTGGATTTTTATCCTCCAATATGGGATCAGGATGCAAACTGTTTTACCCGCAGAGAATTTCTGAAACTTTATGTATATCAGAAACCTGCAGACCAATACCAGAAAATGGCCAATATTGAAAATATGCACACGGCAGAATTGATACGTGCCAGAAGGCAGAATGAAATAAACAAAATGGAAATTTATTCTGCATTTGAGAGAGAGCAGCTTAAAATTCAGGAAGTAGGGAGGGAATCTTTTGTGGATTACTACAAAAGGCTTGGACAGAAAAAGGAAGGAAACAACTTGTCAATATGGAACTGCGCCATTGTCCACTTTGAAGCTTTCTTAAAAGGAGAGGATCTGCTGTTTCAAGATGTGACGGTTACTTTAATTGAAGATTTCAGAGATTACCTTTTAATTGCACGCAGCCTTAGAAACACCCAGAAAAAACTGTCTCGGAATACAGCGCTTTCTTATTACAATAAAATCAAAACGACCCTAAAAAGGGCTTACAGGGAAGATAAATTAAAATCAGATATCAATTCAAAAATCAGCTGCATTAAGGAAATGGAATCCCAGCGTAATTTTATGACATTAGAGGAAATAAAAATTCTTTTTGCAACTCCGTGCCCTGATCTCTTGGTGCGTAAGATTTCGATGTTTTCCGTACTTACGGGTATCAGGTATGTAGATATTGCCAAGTTGACCTGGTCTGAAATCCAATACATTGAAAATGACGGGTGCTATATTATTTTCAGGCAGAAAAAAACACAGGGTGCGGAGTCAATGCCAATTTCAGAGGAAGCCTTTGAACTGCTCGGCAGAAGAAAAGGGGAAAAGGAGCTTGTGTTTAAAGGCCTAAGAAAATGTGATGTAGATAAAGCGGTTCCAGCTTGGATAAAATTGTCAGGCATTAAGAAGCATATTACCTTTCACTGTTTCAGGCACACCTATGCAACACTCCAGATTACGGCCGGAACTGATATTTTTACTGTTTCAAAGATGCTCGGTCACAGGAGTGTTAAGACTACGCAGGTTTATGCGAAGGTAATTGACAGTAAGAAAAGAGAGGCTGCAAACAGAATTTCTTTGGAATAATTAATGTTTGCAGCCAATTTAAGCTTATACAAAAACATCTCATTTTTTAATGGGATGTTTTTTTGTTATGAGTACATTATATTACTAAAGGGCATGTTTAAAGTGAAGATCTGCTGCCGGTTTGAACAAATTTCTTGATGTCAGCCCCTGCTTTCTCATCAGCTCTGGCATAAGCAGTTTTAGACTGCATTTTTTTATCCGAAGTCCTCGTACTCGACGTATAATTCCTTTTATTTGTGCTGTACAAAGTAATATATTTTTATTCTAAATCACTAATTTCGGTATCCTTGCTGCTGGAATTTTCTGCTGCCGGATCAGCTGAAATATTCTCATTAACTGATTTTTCATCCCAGTCTCCCCAGTCTCCATTATAAGATTTGATGTAAATCAATTCATTGTTTTCTCCGCTGAAAAGCCTGCTTCTGCTGGCAGGGCAATTATGATTTTCTTTTTTTTCTGCTGCATTTTTCATCGCGTTTTAAGTTTTATAATCCATTCAAAATTAAAAATATAGCTAAAGAAAACTTTACTGAAATCAGTTCGATTTATTGCTGGATTTTCATTTCAAAAGTTTCTTGTTCTTCTTCATTTTCCTGCGGCTCTGCCGGATATTCCTCCGTCTGTTCTTCATCCCAGCGGATTTTGAACCGCTCCGGCTGGAAATAACCTTTAAGGTCACCCTTAAGCATGCGGTATCCGGAGGCATGGGCACTGACAGCTTTCCTAATATTCGTACAGCCCTTTTTTAAGAATTCATCAAAATTTAAAAGCAGCTGCTCTTCATAAGTAGGCGCGTGTTCTGCTGTCTCAAGGTAAAGATCGAATTTCATATCTGTCGGTTTAGTGTTAAAAATGTCCTTTGGTGAAAATAGAGATATTAAAGTTACTGCAGTTGCTTGCAGTTCCGTTATATAATTTGTGTGCGGCCTTGCTGAATTGCCACTTTGTCGTGCTGGAAGGACTGCTGTAAGTTTTGTAAGAATACTCAGGAATGCTGTAAGTGATAATGGCATAAAAAGTTTAATTTAGAGAGCCATATTGCTTCGGCAGAACTAAAAAATATAAGGCTATGGATTCAACTCAGACGCACGGCATTAATCTCAGCATAAACAGCAGTGATTACCATTTACAAATTTTGCCATGGGTAACGCTTTTGGACGTTCTCCGGGAAAGAATCGGTCTGACTGGAACTAAGAAAGGATGTGACCACGGTCAGTGCGGAGCGTGCACGGTATTGGTGGACGGAAAAAGAATATTGAGCTGCCTTACGCTCGCAGTTATGAAAGACGGTGCTGCTATTACCACGATAGAAGGCATTGCCAATGGTGAAAAACTCCATCCGATCCAGCAGGCATTTATAGACCATGATGCATTTCAGTGCGGCTACTGCACGCCAGGCCAAATCTGCAGCGCTGTTGGGATGCTGCAGGAGGCAAAAGCGAGGAACAGGGAAGAGATAAAGGAGCTCATGAGCGGCAATCTATGCAGGTGCGGTGCCAGCAGAGGAATTGTAAATGCAGTGATGCAGGTGATGGAAGGAGGCAGCAATGAATAATTTCTCCTATATTAAAGTTTCTGATGCCAAGCAGGCCATTGCAGAGCTGAACGGGGATATCCGCAATAAAGCAGTGGCCGGCGGTACGAATATCAATGATCTTCTGAAGTACTTCGTAACCAAAGCCGATAAACTAGTAGATATTAATCCGATTCAGGAATTCAATTCAATAATAAGGCTTGATGACGGCGGAGTAAGGCTAGGCGCCCTGCATACCAATGCAGATACTGCATATGACCCCATAATTGAGGAACGCTATCCTTTACTGTCAAAAGCTATCCTGGCAGGCGCTTCTGCCCAGATCAGAAATATGGCTACCAATGGAGGCAATCTGATGCAGCGTACGCGATGTTATTATTTTTATGATATCAGCACCCCCTGCAATAAAAGAGATCCGGGTTCTGGATGTTCTGCCATTTCAGGTTATAATAGGATCCATGCTATTTTGGGGCAAAGCGAAAATTGTATTGCTGTCTTCCCTTCCGATATGTGCGTGGCTTTAGCGGCTTTAAATGCGCAAGTCAATATCAGCGGCCCTAATGGAGAAAGAAAATTGCCGTTTGCTAATTTTCATCGTCTTCCAAGCGAAACGCCTCATCTTGACAATAATCTCATCCATGGAGAGGTAATTACCAGCATAGATCTTCCTGCTGAAGGATTTGCGGAAAACTATTCTTATTTAAAGCTCAGAGACAGAAGTTCGTATTCTTTTGCCTTGGTTTCTGTAGCATCTGCTTTTGAATTGGAGCAGGGAACTATAAAAAATGCCCGAATTGCATTGGGAGGTGTAGCGCACAAACCATGGAGAGTTTTGGAGGCGGAAGATTTTTTAAAGCAAAAAGAACCTACTCGCGAAAATTTTTCCCAAGCTGCAAAAATTATTCTTAACGGGGCTTTTGGTTATGAACATAATAACTTTAAAATTGAACTGGCACACAGAGCAATTATCCGAAACTGCCTGATGGCATTATATCCAGAATCACAGCGTCCCGGCGCAAAACCTTCACGCTGATTTACGCTAGATTAAAACTGAAAAAAATGACAAAATTACCCTCAATAGGCAAACCAATCAGCAGACTGGAAGGCCGTTTAAAAGTTACAGGAATTGCGAAGTATGCAGGTGAGTACCAAGCTCCTGGACTTCTTTACGGTTATGTGGTAAACAGCACCATTACAAAAGGTACAATCAAGATTATTGACACGGCAGATGCAAAAGCACTGGAGGGCGTCATTGAAATCTTCACTCATGAAAACAGGCCTTCCACGGCGTGGTTCGATTTTCAGTATGCTGATATGGATGCGCCTCCCGGAACGGTTTTCAAACCCTTAAAGGATAATGAGATTAAATATAATGGGCAGCCCATTGCACTAGTGGTCGCTGACACTTTTGAAATGGCACGTTATGCTGCCACTCAGATTAAACTTGCTTATGTTGAAGAAAAATTCGAAACTGACTTAGAATCTAATATCGATAAAGCCAGAAAGCCAAAAAAAGGAATGGCTTCTATGCTGAAACCGCCGCCGCCTAAACCGGCAGGGGATTTCGAGAAAGCCTACGAAAGCTCTTTTGTGCAGAGTTCGGGAGAATTCAAACATGGTACGGAACATCATAATCCGATGGAAATGTTTGCCACAACGGTGATTTATGAAGGTAAAAACAGACTTAAAATTTATGATAAAACCCAAGGGACTGTTAATTCTCAAATGTACGTGGCAAACGTTTTTGGATTAAAAATGAAAAACGTTCAGGTGATTGCACCTTTTGTCGGCGGTGCTTTTGGATCTGGACTTCGTCCGCAGTACCAATTGTTTATGGCCGTTATGGCGTCTCTGGCCTTAAAAAGAAATGTCCGCGTTACTTTAGACAGGGCGCAGATGTTCACTTTCGGGCACAGACCTACTACGCTGCAGTATGCCAAGTTTGGAGCTGATGAAAAAGGGAAATTAAACGCCGTATATCACAAAGCAATAGGAGAAACTTCGCAGTTTGAAGATTATACAGAAATTGTGGTAAACTGGGCTGGCATGCTTTATCCTGCTGAAAATACGCTACTCGAGCATAGACTCGTTCCGTTGGATGTTTATTCTCCTCTGGATATGCGCGCTCCTGGGGGAAGCACCGGCATGCATGCCGTTGAGGTTACGATGGATGATTTGGCCTATAAGCTGAACATTGATCCTGTTGAATTTCGTCTTATCAATTACGCTGAAAAAGATAAAAGCTCTGGGAAAGAATATTCGAGTAAAGAACTTAGAAAATGCTATTTACAGGCTGCAGCAAAATTTGGATGGGAGAAAAGAAGTCCTGAGCCCCGAAGCATGAAGCGAGGAAATAAACTGGTCGGATACGGAATGGCGACTGGCATTTGGGATGCCAACAGAATTTTAGCCCGCGCTCAGGCAATTATGACAAGTGACGGAAAGGTCGAAATTAAAAGTGCTGTTACTGATATTGGAACAGGAACAATTACTATCATGACCCAGATTGCTTCGGACGAACTCGGACTTCCTTTAGAAGATATTACTTTCTCTTTTGCCGACAGCAGCATGCCTTTTGCACCGATACAGGGCGGTTCGTTTACTACCGCAACAGTGGGTTCGGCTGTTCAGGTGGCTTGCAGGGCATTAAATAAAGAATTATTTAAAAAAGCTAAAAGAGATAAAGACTCCGGTCTTGCAGATGCGGCATTTGAAGACGCTGTTTTCAGCGACGGCTTTATATTTTTGAAAAATAGTGCGGAAGTGAAATACAGCGTGCAGGAAATTTTTGCTGCCAACGGCGGAAAAGAAATTAAAACAACCAATAGTTCAATGCCAAACCCGCTGACGTACGGGAAAAAGATTAAACTCGTACATAGCGCGGTTTTTGTTGAGGTGGAAGTTGATGAGGAACTGGGAATTATTGAAGTCACCAGAGCGGTCACAGCCGTTGCAGCAGGGAAAATTATTAATCCTAAAACAGCAGAGAGCCAGATTTTAGGGGGAATGATCTGGGGGATAAGCAAAGCCCTTCATGAAGAAACCATATTAGATAATCAGTTTGGAAAATATATGAATACTAATCTGGCAGAATATCATATTCCTGTTCATGCGGATATTCATGATCTGGACGTTGTTTTTGTAGAAGAAGAGGATGATTTTGTCAACGATTTAGGTGTTAAAGGAGTAGGAGAAATTGGAGTAGTGGGAATGCCTCCAGCCATCACAAATGCTATTTTTCATGCAACAGGAAAGCGTATTAATAACCTGCCGATTCATTTTGACAAACTTTTATAAATAATAACCGAATTATTAATGAGTTAATTCTTTAACAATAAAAAAAAACTCAGCAGTTTGTACTGTTGAGGTTTTTTTATACGTAAAAAAATCTGTAGTTTTTTGATTACGGATTCCCTTCACCGCCGCTCGAACCGTATATTTGGCCTGTTGCATAGCTGGCATCTTCAGCGGCAAGCTGTACATAAATAGAGGCAAGTTCGGCCGGCTGTCCAGGTCTTCCTAAAGGGGTGCGGGATCCAAATTCTTTTAGTTTTTCCATACTGGCGCCTCCGCTCACCTGCAGGGCGGTCCAGACTGGTCCCGGAGCAACACCGTTCACCCTGATTCCTTTCGGTCCCAGCTGTTTCGCCAGTGATTTGATATAATTGGTTGTGGCAGCTTTAGTCTGAGCGTAATCATACAGATCTTCTGTTGGAGCATAAGCCTGAACCGAACTGGTGCCAATTATAGAAGAACCTGGCTTAAGATAAGGAAGAGCGGCTTTAATGATCCAGAAAGGCGCATAAATATTGGTTTTCATGGTCCAGTCAAATTCTTCCGAAGAAATATCTAAAATTGACTCATGTGCCTGCTGTCTTGCTGCGTTGTTTACCACGATATCCAGCCCGCCAAGGGCTTCGGCTGCCTGCTTGACAAGAGATCTGCAGAATGATTCATCACGGAGATCTCCAGGAATGGCAACAGCCTTTCTTCCTGCAGCTTCAATCAGCTGGATTACTTCCTTAGCATCTTCTTCTTCAGTTGGATAATAATTTATGGCAACGTCGGCGCCTTCTCTTGCATAAGCAATAGCGGCAGCTCTCCCCATACCGGAATCGCCTCCCGTAATAAGTGCTTTACGGCCTTTTAAACGTCCCGTTCCTTTGTAGCTTTCTTCACCGTGATCCGGTCTCGGATCCATTTTACTGACAAGTCCCGGCCATGGCTGTGACTGCTCATTGAATGGCGGAACTGCATATTTAACAGTTGGATCTTGTATTTCAGCTCTATTGCTGCTTTGTTCTGCGGCTGGATTAACAGTATTTTCGGTATTCAGAGCGCTTTCCCCAAGTGCAGGTGCTACACCTGTCTGCTCTGTGTTGTGGGGTATGTTGTTTTTATTTTCCATAATAATCGGATTTATCATTTATTTTTTTAACTTTCTTATCGAAATTGACAATAACTCAAATTTAGCCAATGGCTTTGCTGCTGGTATTATAAAATTGCCTCTTTATGCCGCAATAATCTAATTTGAATGCTATTTGACATCTACTGGTTTTAAATTGGTCTGCGCGGGCCCGTTTGTAACAGTTCCGTCTGAGGCAAATCGGGAACCATGACACGGGCAGTCAAAAGATTTTTCATCATTATTCCAATGGACAATACAGCCTAAATGGGGACAGACAGCAGAAAAAGCTTTCAGCGAGTCGTCATAGTCACGGTACACAGCAATTTTTTTTAAGCCTTTCGTAATGATGCCGCCTTCTCCCGCGCGAACATCAGCCGTATTTTTTAAATCAGAAGAAGAAATCCAGTCCAGATACTGGGAAGCCATATTTACGGCTTCTTTTGCAAAGTCAAGAGTTGTTTTCAGCGTAATTCGAGAAGGGCTGTACAGATCTTCCCATTTATTTTTAATGCCCATAATGGCATCAGTAATAATGGCAGCCCCGATAGTGGCATGCGTCATCCCGTTTCCTGAATCGCCTGTAATGATATAAATATTATCATCTCCTGGATTTTTTCCCATAAAGCCTAATGAATCTACAGGTTCCATTACCTGTCCAGACCATCTATATGCTATGTCTTCCAACATAGGAAAAAAGGTGCGCGTCCATTCTTCCAGTTTTTCATATCGTTCAGCTTCAGCAATATTTTCCTGATCGGCTTGGCCGGTTTTATGGTCTTCACCGCCTGAAATCAGCAGATCGTAATTCTCATCAAAATTTTCCACCCTTACATAATGATAAGGCTGGGAAACCCATTTGGAATCCGCATCTCCCGTATCCCACCAGAGAGCATAAGGAAGCTTTCCTTTAGGGATTTTACCGGCTATAACATAAGTCCTGTAAGCGGCCTGTTTGGTATGCATGGTAACCAGATCGTTAATTGGGGAGTTGGTTGCCACTACGATATGGTCAGCCGTATATTTGTAATTATTGACAAGAGCGCCGTCTTTTGTAATTTCTTCTGCACGTGATTGCGTATAAATGCGGCCTCCCAAAGATACTACAGCAGCTGCGAGTCCGTCAAGATAGCGCAGTATATGAAATTGGGCCTGGTTGTAAAATGCTAAACAGGATGTCTGGTCTCCATTGTATATCGAAGGAGTGCTTTTTAAAAGACCGGTATTAAGTCCTGCATTTTGTGTGGCTTCAAATTCTTTCTGCAGATTTTTTTCGTTGTCGCTGGGATGAAGGAACAGATAGCCGTTGACTCTTTTAAAGGAACAGTCTATATTTAAATCATTGACATTTTTCTCAATGGCGGCAATGGCTGCAGTATGGCTTTCAGCGGCCAGTTTAGTGCCTTCTTCTCCGAAGGTATCTTCGAGAAAGTAATAACGGTCATCCAATGCGCTCGTAAGATGCGCCGTTGTACGTCCCGTTTCGCCACTGCCTATAAAACCATCTTCTGCAAGCACTACTTTTTTTCCTTTTTTCAACAAATTATAAGCAGTTGTGAGTCCTGCTATTCCTCCGCCAATTATAAGAACTTCCGTATGTACATCGCCATTGGGTTTTTCAAATTCAGTAATTGGAGCAGAATCAATCCAAAATGATACATTTTCGCCTGAAGAGATGCTGCCGTCATTTAATTTATCTTGATTTTCCATTTTTATATTTTATAATTAACTTTCGAAGTATTGCTGTTTAAAGTTAAACATCCGATTATAAATTATTTTATAGCTTTACACTAGGGCGTTATATCATTGCCAGTAACAGTATTATAAAGCTTTGTGTGAAGTGAATGGAAAAGCCCCAGAACGGTAAAAACTTGCTGGCTGGGGCTTATAAGCTTATGCAATTTTTCTGAACTATCTATTATATTATTCTGCTGCCGTGTTATCTACGGCATTCAGCGCTACGTTATTTAGCAGACAGTCTGCTTCCTTTTCCTCAGCAGGAGCATGGTTTAAAAGCTTTTCAGCATCTTTTTTAAAAAGTATTTTGGCAAATGCTGCAAGAATTCCATAAGCGGCAATCTCAAAATGTTCGATTATTTTCGAGGACGCAATAATTCGTCGTCTCGAACCGGTCCAGCATTCGTTTCATCAATATCTGTACGGTTTTTTTGAGCGTGCAAATTACAGCTTAGCCAGGATGCAAATGCATATTATTTTGAACGTAACGAAACTTAATTTTCTATCTCGGTCCCGTGGGCAACAAGCCGGAACAGCGGTTCGTATTTCTGTATGTGAACATCAAGGTTGTGATTGATGGCGACCGGGCCAATACTGCCTTGAAGGCAGTACAGTTTCTGTTTATAGGTCCACATAAACTGCAGCATGCGTACTTTCATTTTCTTTAAAGCTATTTCCAGCGTCTCTTCGATTTCAACCAGTATTCCGGGCATTCCGTCAATTTTGAAGTTTTCAGTACGGATCAGCCTGCTTTGCGGCGGTATCATTTCTGAAACAGACTGCTCGGTAAGAATCATGTTTTGATCTTCTTCAGAAAGCTCATGTATTACGATAAGTATTTTTTCGTTTCCTTTGCCGTCGCAGCTGGTGAATTCTTGCACTGTTCCAGGCATCTCCGCTTCATCCGCTCTCCAGCTTTTAGGTATGGGAAGCCTTAGTACTGCGTCTTCTGCTTTTGGATGGTCCTCTGTGCTGAAGTTTATGATATGCCCATCGGTAACTTCCTCATGCGGCGCATCATGATAGGCAAAAGAGATAATGCCTTTTGGAACAGCGGCATTACTGCTGAATGCTATTTTGTCCTTGACCTGCTCCAGAAAACTTCCGGCATATTCTTTCTTTTCAATGGGGCTTTTCAGCTGTTCGTTAATAAGAGAATCGACATGCTTCTCCACAGCATTAAATTGAGAATCGTTGAGCTCCTGCTGCAGAAAATCTTCTATATTTCTTTCAGCCCTGCCAAAAACAGGATGCGCATTTTTCTTCAGTTCACTGACTTGTTTTGTAAATGATGGGAACTGTCCGGCCACTTTTTTCAAGGCGGCATTCTGTCCTTTTAAATAGGCGTATGTTTCAATGGCAAGCTGCACTTTTTCAGAGGGATAGCGTGTCTGCGAGCAGCAGTGCACGGCAGACAGGCAGTAAATAAAAAGGAACATGGTTTTCATTGTGTTATTCTGTTTTTTAATTTACATTCCATAGGATAATTACTTACAAAAAAAAACAAAAATAATGGAGGGGCTGAAATGTGGTTTATAACATTTCTTTATCTTGTTGTAAAATTTTCATCTGCATTTTCCGAACGAAAAAAATCTGAATAAAAACTCTGAATCTCCGCATTTGTATTGTTGCTAAAATTGGAGAAGTCCGAAAATTGCCTTATCTTCGATGCACCAAATCATTTCGAAGTGTATGTAGTAGAACCAGAACCAGAACATCTATTTTTAATAAACGGAGGAGAGACAGGAACCCTGATATCGCATCGGGACTGGAGCAGTTCGTCTTTGGGAGCTTTAGAGCAATGGCCTGAGAGTTTTCGCACCACACTTGGAATAATGCTTTCTTCCCCCTGTTCCCCTGTTTGTAGTCTGGGGTAAAGCGGCTGCTTTTTTTTACAATGATTCCTTCCGTCCTTTTCTTGCGCACAGCAGCGCACATTCTGATTATCTGGGAAAGGAATTCCATAAAGCACTGCCGTCAGAATGGAAATCAGTTTCTGATTCTTCCTGTTTTTTGAAATAGCCCTGAACATTGCAGCTGTACGCTTTGAGTACGTTTTCAGGATTTTTTGAAGTTGAAAGAAAAATGTAAGGGACACATTTAGACCCTATTTCCTTGATTGACATAATCTGTTCCCTTAATTCAAATCCGTTGATTTTAGGCATATTGATGTCTGAGATTATGAGAAAAGGGAGAACTGACGCATTGGACAAATACGGTATCGCTTCCAACGGGTCTGCTATAAACTTAAATTGTAAGGATATTCCAGGCTCTCAAAAATATCCTGAAGGAACAGTCTGTCGTCCTCATCGTCTTCAATTATAATAATTTCGCCTTTTCTTCTCATGTTATAAAGATACAGTTTAATAGAGTAATTAACGCAGAATTTCCTCTTATAATTTAAGTGAGTACGGAGATGAAAACCTTTTGGGAATTCAAATCCCAAAAGGTTTCAGCAAAACAGGCAAATAAATATTCCCGCTTTGCTTATTTTTCAAGATAAGATTTCAAACCGCTGATATCGTCGTGCACTATTTTCTCAAAAATGGGGTTCAGCAGTTTTGCTGCTCCCTGTCCCGCAATTCCCAGAGGAGCACGGTAAGAGATGGTAACGTCAATCTCAGTAGCAGCGCCATTGGCTTTGAAAAGCACTTTTCCAAAGTTCTTCACCGGAGCATCAGCTGCAGACTGCCAGCTTAGAAGCTTTTCTTTCTGGTCTTTGATGATTTCGGCTTTCCAGCTCAGCGAACCTATGCCAGCAGGTCCTTTTGCAGTCCATTCAGACTGCGTGCTGTTGATTGTTTTTACCGACTCCAGATGGTTCATGAATTTAGGAAGGTTCTCCAGATTGCGCCAGAAAGCATAGACCTCACTGATAGGTTTGTTGATGGTGATATTGGTTCTAATGTTTACATTGGAGCCTTTATCATTCTTTAGATGGTCAACAGCGCTGTAAACAGGGCAGTAGCCGCTGATTCCTCTTGCCAGCATAGCGCCTCCTGAGGTAATCTGGCTGATATTTTTCTTTTCCTGTGAAAGTCCCTTGTACAGCAGATAAGAACCTGCTGCCGTCATCAGGATGCGTTCCAATGCCGAAACATTGACATTGCTTTTCGAAATGGTTTTTCTATTGGATATTGCTGAAGTGTGCATACTGTATATTTTATAATTTAAATAAATTGTTAACTGTTGGTTGCCGCGCTTCCTGTGCTTCCGGCTCCTCCTGAGTTATTGTTTCCGCCTTCCTCTTCATAATGGTCTGGGGCATTTCCATCCTCATCACGCTCATCTTCCCAGTCGCCGGTGTTAACATGCCGGTCCTTGCTTTTATCATCTGAAGCTTTCATCTGCTGGTGGTACGGGCATTTTTGAAGTTCTTCTTCACTGTAATTATGCATTTTTTCCATGATTGCTGTATTTTTAAGATTTTTAATGCATTAAAATTAAAGCAAGACCTGAATTTTTTTCTTATAGAAAAAATCACATTTTTTATCAAATTAACATGTTTGGGATAAGGGAGATTTTTTTTCCTATTGATTTGTTTTTGAGTGTTTTTATTGGTTAATTCCAATGTTTTAAAAAACGTTTTTTTTTAACACCGCATTAAATTGAAGCTTTGTTCTGAATTATTATATTTGAATACAGATTCATTACTTTATAATTCACTGATCTTTCAAAATGGAAAAAGCAATACAGCTGCAGGTCAGAAAAGATTTGGACCCGCGCCAGCAGCTCAAAGTCATTAAACTTAAAGGGAATCTGATTTCCAGAGGGTACACCGAGATTATTCATATTCTGGACCAGGATGAGGACTTTCATATCAATACTTTTGAAACAGCTGTCGAGAAAAGAAATGAAGTGCAGCAGTATATTACTGCTTTCATTAATCAGGAAAACCTTCTAGATGCCATTACGATAAAGTAAAGAACTGCTTTCCGAGAAAGAATAGAAGCTGTCTCCCGATCAGTATTAGGGCGGTATGCGGGCTTTGTTATGGTATGCCGTCGCCAATATTATCCGCCGCCGCTCTGTACCCATCGCATAGCTTCTTCGAATGCTTCTTTTTTAAAACCTTTGAATTCACCCGGAATGAGATTGGTAAGAGCATTTGTAAAAGAAATTGCTTAACCAATGCCGCGCGGTTCCATCTTCCGAGGTTTTTCAGCCCCAGTATGGCATCTTCCATCCAGTCTGCCGACGCAAAACTTTTTATTTCCGTGTCCACTACAAGGAGAAAGTTTATTTCATTGATTCTTTTTACTAGACTTGTAACTGCCGGAACAAGAACATTTACATAGTCATTTGCCGTCATTTGGCCGTGTGCCCTGAAAGCGGCAACATTTCCGGATGTAGGTATAAGCTGGATCATAGCGCCTGATTTGGAATAAGTTCAAGTAAAATTAAAAACAGCAGCTTGTTTTTTTACAGAATTAAAAGCCCGTTTTTCTAAAATATCAATTTGTAAGATTTGGGTATTAAAGCTTTTTGAGATTCCGCGCTATAATTAGTACATTAGCTGAGAAAGAAAACTTATGCAGAAGACGCATTCAGCCGCTATGGGACCCGACCAGTATATCAGACTCTCGCAGCTCAGCGATCATATCCAGGATACGATAAACGCCCGTTTTAAGGGACAGAAGTACTGGGTTGTCGCGGATATCACCAATCATTCCTTTAAGGCCGATAAAAAGATCCATTATTTTGAGCTTGTAGAGAAATCAGAAACCGGCAGTGCTATTGCAGCAAAGATAATGGGCAAGTCCTGGGGAACAGGGGCGCTGCGGATTCTTGATTTTGAAATCACAACCGGACAGCGTTTTACCAACAATCTGCATGTGCTGGTGCAGGTGAGCGTGGATTATCATCCTCTGTACGGGCTTTCGGTAAACCTATTGGATATCGACAGTAATTTTATGCTGGGGATTCTTGAAAAGCAGCGAAATGAAACGCTGGCAAGGCTGGTAAGGGAAAATGACTACATATGGAAAGAAGGCGAGCAGTATTCTACGCTGAACAGCCGTCTGAAACTTCCCGCGGTAATTCAGAGGATAGCTGTAATCTCTTCGAGCAGTTCTGCAGGAAATGAGGATTTCCGCCATACGATGCTGCACAATGATTTCGGCTATGTTTTCCAGATTGATGATTACCATACCGTAGTGCAGGGGGACAACAATGCAAAACTGTTTCTCAATAAACTAATTGATGTCTATAATACTGGAATCCCTTACGATGCTATTGTCATTACAAGAGGAGGAGGTTCGCAGTCCGATTTTCTGATTTTTGACAATTACAGTATCGGAAGAGCAGTGGCGAAGTTTCCCATCCCGGTAATTACAGGAATAGGACATCAGAAAAATGTCAGCATCACCGATATGATGGCGCACACCCATACCAAAACCCCTACCAAGGCCGCGGAATTCATTATTGCCCATAACCGCAGCTTTGAACAAAGCATACTGGCGCTGCAGCGGACTATTGTCATTAAATCACAGCAGCTGTTTCTGGGGCATTACAAAGAGCTCAGCCGGATAAAAAATGCTGTTTCTTACAATGCAGCGGCGCTGGCTGCAAACCATAAGAAACAGCTGGATCAGACCAGGGAGCAGATTATCAGAAATTCAAGAGCTGTGCTGCATGAAAACCAGAAAACACTGCTTGTTGCCGCCCAGCATACGCTTCAAGGTCCCAAGATGCTGATGGTTGAGCGAAAGGGCGAACTGCTTCAGCTTAGAAATGCAATAAAAACATTCACTAATGCTTACCTTCGCAGACAGGAGCTGACACTGGAACATCATCAGAAAACCGTGAAAATGATGTCTCCGCAGAATATCCTTAGAAAAGGGTATGCCATTATCAAAGTAAAAGATGCCATTGCGAGCAGCGCCGAAGGGATAAAGGAAGGCGACGATATTGAAGTGATCCTGAAGGATACCAGACTGATAAGCACCGTTAAAGAAAAAATACAATACGATGGAAGAGAACCCGACTTATGAAAAAGCTTTTGCCGAACTGAGCGCTATTTCGAAAGAAATTGAAAATGAAACCATTTCGGTGGACGAGCTGGCAGCAAAGGTAAAAAGAGCATCCGAGCTCATTGAATTTTGCCAGAATAGGCTGAAAGCTACCGAAGCCGAAGTGGGTAAAATCATCAGCAGCATGGAGAATCCTAAAGAATAGACTCTTATGCCGCACACTAAAATACCGGTTTACGGCGTTATAATATAAATTACAGTCCGATAAAGCGGATGCTTCTGCTGAAAAGTTTCTGGTATTCTATATTATACGCCAATACAAAACAAAGCCCATTGTTTCAATTGAATAATGGGCTTTTGTATTAAAGTAAGCGATTAATTCTTTTAATTTAAGGCTATTTTGATACCTTTTTTTGTGGGGTAGTTTTCACCATTTTGGCTGCTCTTCGTCCGTGTTTTTATCATTAAAAATGTTCTGATTTATAGCAGTCTTTCCAGTCTCATCTTCAAATGGATCCGGAGCGTTTTTTAAGTTTTCGTGAAGCTGTAAGAGATCGGCAGGCGAAGAGATCTCTTCCTGTGCATCTGGTGCAGAAGTAAGAAAACGAAAAGCAAAATCAATGGGCTTTTCTTTTCCCATCTCAAAAAAATGCACAATATACTGGTTTTTCTCGCTGTCCACAGAAAGTACTTTTCCTTTGTTCCAGACTGGATGCTGTACAAGGTCTCCTTCGCTGAAAGAAGTATCTTCACTGCTTTTTGAAGCAGCTGCCGATGACTGTGCGGCCTGAAGGATCTCTGCTGACAGTTTTCCTTTACGCACATAAAACTCTTCCTTAATTTCAAAGAGAAACCTCGATGGATATTTGTTCAGCCCTGTGGTGAAATTAAACCCTTCCGAGTCGGTCATGTAAAACCTTTTCTCGGCTCTGGTAACGGCAACGTACATCAGCCTTCTTTCCTCCTCAATCGCCCTCTTTCTCCTTTCCTTAATGGAAAGCGCGCTGGGCAGCACCCCTTCTGTAAAACCGCACAGGAATACATAAGGGAATTCAAGGCCTTTGGAGATGTGGATGGTCATCAGACGCACCTTGTCCTGATTTTCAGTGTCTTTGTCAAGGTCGGTATAGAGCGCTATTTCCTGCAGGTATTCCGCAATATTTACAGGTCCGTTGTTTTCTTTTTCCAGAAGCAGCATCGAGCTTACCAGCTCTTTAATATTCTCCAGCCTGTCTTCATCGCCGTCTTTTCGGTAGAGTTCGGACAGTCCGCTTTTATCGAGTATGATTTTAACCAGATCCGAGATGGAATTTGTCTCGGCATCTGTTTTAAGTGCCGCAACGAGAGCCAGAAAGTCGGCAGCTCCTTTTTTACCGAGTTCCTTATCTTCAATATTATGCTGCAGTGCCTGAAGCAGCGGCAGGTTCTGCTCTCCTGCCAAAAGGCTCAGCCTTTCCATAAACTTTTTCCCGAGTCCTCTGGAAGGATGGTTGTGCAGTCGCAGGAAAGAAAAATTATCCCCTTGGACAATAAGCCTTAAAAAGGAAAGCACGTCTTTGATTTCTTTTCGTTCAAAAAAACGCACGCCCCCGAATATGGCATACGGAATGTTTTCCTTAATCAGTGCCTGCTCGATATTTCTGGAAAGATGGTTGGAACGGTATAAAATGGTTATATCGGAAAAGGCGGCATTTTCCGTTTTAAGGATTTCTTTGATTTCAGAAGCCACCCACACCGTTTCTTCATAGTCATTTTTGCCATGGAAATGCACCACCTCAACTCCCTCGGGATTGTCAGTCACCATATCCTTGTCTACCCTTATTTTGTTATTTTTAATGATATGGTTGCCCACTTTAAGAATGTTGGGCGTAGAGCGGTAATTCTGGTTCATGATGATGGTCTTCGTGTCAGGGAACATCCTGTCGAATTCCACCAGATATTCCGGTTTGGCGCCGCGCCATTCATAAATGGTCTGGTCAGGATCTCCTACAAGAAAGAGGTTCTGGTGCACACGGGAGAGTATTTCCACCAGATGGAACTGGCTGTCGGAGCTGTCCTGCGCCTCATCGACCTGTATGTAATGCAGCATTTCCTGCCATTTCAAAAGCACATCAGGATTGCTGTCGAGTATGAAAGCCGTAAAATGGATCAGGTCATCAAAATCCAGCGCGTAGTTGCGTTTCTGCTTGTCGAGGTATTTCTGGTACACGCGGCTGGAGAGCGAGTCCTTCTCATCTGGTTCAAAGCTTTTATTCTCCAGCATGTAGCCGAGGTAATCAGAGGTGCTCTTCTGCTTGGAGATAAAACGGAGCACCTGTTTGAAAGTCAGGTTTTTGGAATTGATGTCCAGCTCAGTAAACACCTCCCTTAAGATGGTTTTCTGGTCTTCGGCATCCAATATGATAAAATTCTTCGGATAATGGATTTTGTTTATTTCCTCGCGCAGAAACCGCACGCAGAACCCATGGTAGGTGGTGATGAAACTCACATCAAAAAGATCTCCAATAAGCGCCTTGACGCGTCTTTTCATTTCCTGTGCCGCCTTATTGGTAAAGGTAACGCAGAGGATATTGGAGGAATTGATGCCGAGCCTGTCCACAATATAGGCAAATCGGGAAGTCAGCGCCTTTGTTTTTCCTGATCCCGCTCCTGCAATGACACGCACGTATCCTTCTGTGGTTCTGACTGCCTGAAGCTGGCTTTCATTAAGATTTTCTAGAATCGGATCATTCATTTCTATGCAGTAAATTTTTTTTTATCTGTATTTATTTTCAGCATGCAGGCCGATCAAAATGCCCATACCGCAAAGTTATGCAATTATTTTAACTGGGAATGCTATTATAATTAATTGATTTACAGTAGTATAAAAGAAATCCTGAACAGAACCGGCAGTTTAATCAGCGCTTGATTCTCTTCAGGATTTTTTGTGTCTTTCCTGCTTTGCCGCCTTTCACCATTGAGGCGGGAGCTAATTGTCATCCTCGTCGTCTTCAACGGCTTTCTCCTCGTCAAGTGTTCTTCTGTCAGCATCAGGATCACGCTCGTCAGGACGAGGGTTCGGATGGTCTGAAGCATCACTGTGGATACCGGTTGTGTCATTTTCATGCTGGTTGATGGCCGGATCCTTTTTTTCCAGAAGCTCTGAATTTATGGAATCATCTGCTGCCTGATAAGTACGATCATCCTGATCATAGTTATCGAAATTTTCTCTAGACATAATTATAATTGTTTAGTTATTATACTTGAAATGCATATTTAAAATTAATAGGCCGGCTGATTTTTTTAAACAGCCTGCATTCTCAGTGCATATAAAAAAATCCACTGCAACATTATGAGTTACAGCTGTGACAGTTTTGAAGGATCGGTAGCCTCTCCGATGCTTTTTCCTTCAGCATTGTGACGGCTGCTGTCTTTTTCATTATCGTGCCACGGACCGTCTTTCATCCGAACCGTTTCAGATGCGCTTTCTCTTGAAGGGGGATTCCCGTCCAAATGCTCTGTCACTTCTTCGACAGTCGATCCTGCCGCTCTCACCGCATTCTTTAATATTTCTTCGGGCACATTTAGTTTTTCAGCCCACTGCTGGATTTCGGCCTGTTCTGAGATGTTGATATGCGAATTAACTTCTTGTCCTATGCTGTTTATATTTTCCATGATTTTTAATTTTTATAGTTAATCCAAAGTTACCATGACCGAAAATAACCCTGTTATATTATAAAACAGGATTATTATAGGATTGCTATGATTTATTTAGCTGCAGATCATGTGTTTATAAGGTATCTGGTTTTAGGATTCCCTGACCTGGCGGAAGGTAAGATTGATTCTTGGCAGCACTGGTCTGGCGGTCTTCGGAACCTGATGTTCCCAATGGGTATTGGTGCTGCCTGCCATAAGAAGAAAAGTGCCGTGGTGGAGCGGAATCTCAATAGGCGGAATATGTTTCAGTGTTTTATGACGAAGGCGGAACAGACGGGTTTCACCAAAGGTCACCGAAGCGATGTTCATATTCTTGTTGCTGGAAGAAGTTTTATCGCTGTGCCATCCGACACCGTCACTGCCGTCCCTGTAAAGGTTAAGGAGCACAGCATTAAAACGGATCTGCGTCTCGCTTTCAACCCGCTCGCGGATCTGCAGCAGTTCTTTGGGCCAGTCAGGATTTGATCTGCGCTCTGGTCTGTTCGTATCGCCGTACCACGAAATCATACGCGGGGCTGTCACTACCTTGTCGTACATCGGCATTTCGTATTCCCGCCACTGGGTGCCGTGGTATAATACGTTATAAAAATGATCGGATTCGGGCTTGCTGAAAAAATTATCAATCAGCAGCAGGTCGGCATCAGGGACGTCAAATATTCTTCTGCCGCCGTTTCCGGATGAAAAAATTTCGGTGTCGTCAAAAAGCATCATCTTCTTTAATTTTTTTAATTCATAATCAGGCTCCGGGCCCACAGCAGGAAAGAATCTTGTCAATTGCTCATTTTAAGCCTTGGAATATTAATTTCATGTTCCTGCGGATAAGGTGAGCGGTGGGTCATGCTCACATCTTCGCGCAGTTTCTGATGCGCTTTGTATTTCCAGTCATTTTCATGTTCATAACGCGGATCTGGGATAAAAGGCATCTTTGTCATCTTTATGACTGTAATGGTGGGAAAGTGGTAGTCCACTTCGACATTGCCCAGCAGCAGGTAGCAGCCTCCTCCCTGAAAAGGATATGCGGCCAGGCTGTCGGTAAAATGGGCCGTATCAAACATTTCTCCATCTGCGTCGATCCAGGTTCCGAAATACATATCCCCCATCTTGGTCGGAACGTGCTTGCGTGATATCAGGTAAGCAAGCATGCGCACCTGTTTTTTATGATGCGCCAGCAGGTCTTTTGCCATTACATTTCCCCTGAAACTGGTCCGAAGAAGGTCAAAAGGGGAGCAGGACACAGGAAAACCCAGAAGCTCAATCTCATCAAAGGCATCCTCAAAGGGGGATCGTTCCAGTTTAGGCAGCACAAATTCTTTAACCGGCTGCTCAAGCAGCATGGGATTTCGGTTCTCGGGCTTGAAGTTTACCAGAATAAGACGGGCAATGACCAGCAGCTGGTTTTTTGTTTTCCCTGTGAACCGGAATGCGCCGATAAAAATCAGAATCTGTATGGCTTCAATTCCTATGGGTATGCGGTTGATAAAATCCTCGATCGATTTGTACAGCCCGTTTTTTTCCCTTTCCTGCTGTATCAGAAAAGCTGTTTTGGATTCAAGGCTCTGCAGATGCATGAAACCCAGATAGACATCAGAACCATATAAAGCGGTTTCAAACTCGCTTTTATTCACGCAGGGATTGTGCACTGCTGCCCCTGACATCTTGGCTTCATGCACATAAACTTCCGTGCGGTAGAAACCGCCCTGATTGTTGATTACCGCCACCATAAATTCGATAGGATGATGCACTTTCAGATAGAGGCTCTGGTAGCTTTCCACGGCATAGGAGGCAGAGTGCGCCTTACAGAAGGAATAGCCCGCAAAGGACTCGATCTGGCGGTAGATTTCCTGGCTGAGCGCTGAAGGATGTCCCTGCGCCGCACAGGATTCAAAAAAGTGGTCTTTTACTTTCTGCAGGGCTGCTTTGGAACGTCCTTTTCCAGACATGGCACGGCGCAGAATATCCCCATCGGCTGCGGGAAGTCCGCCGTAATGAAGGGCAATTTTAATCACATCTTCCTGATAGACCATAATGCCATAGGTTTCTCCAAGCTGCTGCTCAAACACCGGATGGAAATATTCAAATCTGTCGGGATGATTGTGCCTGAAGATGTACTCTTTCATCATTCCTGACTGTGCCACCCCTGGGCGTATGATGGAGGAGGCAGCCACAAGGGTCTTGTAATTGTCACATTTCAGACGGCGCAGCAGACCGCGCATGGCAGGGCTTTCGATATAAAAACAGCCTATGGTTTTTCCCATTGAAAGAAACCTGTTGCAGCTTTCTTCGTTTTTTGAAATTGCAGTGTCCCGGATATTCAGCCTTACACCGCGGTTTTTTTCTATAAGCTTTACGCTGTCATCAATGTGGCCAATCCCCCGCTGGCTCAGTATATCAAACTTTTCAAGCCCGATGTCTTCCGCTGTATGCATGTCAAAAAGCACTATGGGAAAGCCCTTAGGAGGCATTTCCAGTACCGAATAATTGGTAATGGGCTCTTCAGAAATAAGTATGCCGCAGGAATGCATGCTTCTCTGGTTCGGATATTTTTCCAGCATCATGCCGTACCGCTGCACTTCCCTTACCACTTCATTGGCCGGATGCAGGGTCATCGGGTTTTTGGCCAGTGCATCGAGTTCTTCCTTTGGAAGCCCGAAAACCTTGCCGACTTCACGAAAAATCGAACGGTATTTGAATTCCACATTTGTGCCGCAGAAGGCCACATGGTCATAGCCGTAACGTGAAAAGATGTATTCCAGTATTACGTCGCGTTCTTTCCAGCTCCAGTCGATGTCAAAATCCGGAGGGCTTTTGCGGTTCAGGTTCAAAAAACGCTCAAAGTACAGATCCAGTTCCAAAGGGCATATATCGGTAATCCCAAGACAGTAGGCAATGATGCTGTTAGCGCCGCTGCCCCGTCCGATATGCAGAAAGCCCTGAGAATTGCTGAAGCGGATAATATCCCAAGTGATCAAAAAATAACCGCTGAATTCCAGCTGGTCAATTACCTTGAGCTCTCGGAACATCCTGGATTTTGCCTCTGCATTATGCTGCCCATAGCGCCATTCCAGTCCCTGCTGGGCAAGGGTGGTCAGAAGCTGCAAGTCGTCCTTTTTGTTATTGGTATAAAATTTCTTGTTTTTTGGTGTTTTGAAATCAAATTCAAAATGGCACTCCCTGATTATTTTTTCCGTGTTGGAGATGATCTTGGGATATTCTTCATAACATTTGAGGATCCTGTCCAGGTCAACCATGACTTCATACTGCCCGCAGTAATCGGCAGCGCTGAGGCGGGAAAGAATTATATTCAGGTCAACAGCCCGAAGTATTTTATGCAGTTTGTATTCGGTTTTGGTACGGAAGGTAACCGGCTGCATAACGGCCATCCTGTCAATTTTCGTCTTCCAGCTTGTGATTACCAGTGCGGGCGTCTGTTCGGGGCGAAGTCCGATAAATTCATGTTCTTTTAAAACAGCAGGAACATTCTCCAGAGGATAAATCACAAAAACATTTTTAAAGTCGGGAGCTGACTGGGGAAGTGCCGTTTTTTCAAAATTATGCCGGGTCAGAAAGCGGTTCATTTCAGCAAGACCCGCCGCATTTTTTGCCAGTCCGATAAAACGCAGCTGATGCTCTGACCGGAATTCTATTCCGACAATAGGCTTGATGCCTGCAGCCTGGCAGCCTTTTATAAAATCATAGATCCCCGTCACGGTATTAATATCAGTCAATGCCATCGCCTTGACACCCAAGGCAGCGGCCCTGGATATCAGATCCTCAAGCGGTATGGTGCCATAACGCAGGGAATGGAAGGAATGGCAGTTGAGATACATTTAATCTGTTTTGCGTTTTAAAATTTCATTTTTAGTATTGGGTTTAAAAGAGGCGCCTGCGCATCGCATCACAGCATCAAAGCCGTAGCGGTTTTTCATGCGGTCCATAGCCTGATATAGCGCCAGCATTTCTTCGGTATCATTGAAAAGATCAATCTGATAAGTTCCCCTGACCAGTCCGCTGAACCGCACCCCGATCAGGCGCAGGCGCATCCGGCGCTGGTAGAGCCTGCCAAAAAGATCCATTGCGGCCTGGGTCAGGATATGATCTGCCGAGGTATACTGCACCCTGCACTGCTTGGTTTCGGTATCAAAATTGGCGTACCTGATCTTGACCGTAACCGTTGAGGTGAGCCACTGCTCGGAGCGCAGCTGGTAGGAAAGTTTCTCTACCATGCCCAGGATGACCCTTCCCAGTTTATCCATGTCAATGGTATCCTGTGAAAAAGTATGCTCGGTGGAAATCGACTTTCTTTCGGTATACGGTTCCACGGGGTTATTGTCAATGCCATTGGCTTTTTTCCAGAGTTCAATGCCGTTCTGGCCGATCATGCGCTGGAGCGCTTCGGCTGGCATTTCAGAAAGTGTCTTAATGGTGCGTATGCCGATTCGGGATAAGAGCTGGAAGGTTTTATCGCCCACCATCGGTATTTTCCGCACTGAGAGCGGGTTTAAAAAAGACTGCACCAGATGCTCCGGGATTTCAAGGTTCTGTTTCTGTTTTCCTTCTCCCGTCCCTATTTTTGATACGGTTTTATTCACCGAAAGGGCAAAGGTGAGGGGGAGGCCCGTTTCCTTTGTAATGCGCCGGGAGAGTTCATCAGTCCACTTGTAGCTGCCGTAGAATTTATCCATTCCGGTAATGTCCAGATAGAATTCATCGATAGAGGCCTTTTCTGCTACGGGAGCCTTTTCCTGAATGATTTCGGTAACCTCATGGGAAAGCCTTGAATAGAGCTCCATATCGCCTTTCATCACTTTGGCCTGCGGACATAACCTGAGTGCCATCTGGATCGGCATGGCCGAGCGCACCCCAAAACGTCGCGCCTCATAAGAGCAGGAGGCTACAACGCCCCGATCCCCGCCGCCAATAATCAGCGGAATCCCATTAAGCTCTGAATTGGTAAGCCTTTCGCAGGAGACGAAAAATGTGTTCATATCGATGTGTACAATTGCCCGGTTCATAATCTGTATCATTTATATCTTTCAAAATTAGTACAGATGGTAACAAGTTTTGTAAATATTATGTTCTAAATAATAACAAAAAATCAAAACACTGATTTTACGGGCGGTCTGGATTATGCTGCAATTAAGAAGAAAGACTTTATTCAGAATTTACGGCAGCTCTTTATTTTGGATTTTTTTAAACCAGCGCCGCCAGCGTATTTGGATTTTTCCAAACAGGCATTTTAGCCCACAGAAATCATCTTTTTTTGAAAGTTTTTTCTTTTAGAAAAAAAGAATTATCTTTACAGTTACCATCAAAAAATGTAATTCTATTTTCAATAGTCTAAAACCTAAGTTTTTTTAACCACTGCGGCTTTCAGATCTATTTTTACTTGCCGCATTATAAATTTAAAAGCTATGCCGCAAAAGCAGAATTGGGAGAAGATTATTTATCTGGCTGAAGATGACGAAGATGACAGACTGCTGTTTGCTGATGCAGTCGAAGAATTAAACCTGCCCATTTTGGTAGTGCATACAGCAGACGGCTGCGAACTGCTGGAAACCCTTGAAAAGGCGAAGCATCTTCCTGAAACGATATTTCTGGATATCAATATGCCCCGAAAAAACGGATTTGAATGCCTTAAAGAAATTCGAAACGGTGGCAGCGATTTCAAAAATATAAAGATTATCATGCTATCCACCAGCAGCAGTGCGATGCATATACGGACCGCCTATAATCTCGGGGCGGATTATTATGCCGTAAAACCGCCTACCTTTATGGAATTGAAAGATCTTTTAAAGGAGATTTTGGACAGTGACCTTAAGAGCTTAAGAAAAGAGATGGAAAAAAAACTGCCCGCCTGCTAAAAATAAAAATAATGATGAGGTATCTGGATGCTTGCGGATCTTTAATCAGACAAGATCTTACAGGACGGGGCTTTATTCTTCAGGGGCCGTTTCTTTTTCAGGGTTCCCTTGAATGGGCATGGTGCGTTTGATGTGCAGGTAAAAATCCTTGAGATGCCACCAGGCCGGGCATCTTTCTACAGGGCCGTTGAAATTGCGGATGCCGATGTAGCAGCTCTTCAAAAAAAGCTGCGTATCTGTAATCTTTGCCCAGGGCTTCCATTCCACCTCAAGGGGAGGAGGAAACGCTTCAAAATGTCTTTTTATATCTTCGTAATTCATGCTGCAAAAGTAGTTCAAAACTGCACTTCAGGCAAATCTGGCAGTGGTCTTACGGCATATTTAGCTGCTGTTTTTCCGTAGTGCTTAAACACTGTTCTGGAGTCCAGCTGTTTGCTTCTGGCTTATGTCCTTAATTTAATATAAAAGCGTCATGCAGCACAGCTTTCAGATGTCCCTGGTCTCATTTATTTTTCACGGTGCAGGCTAACCGCTTCGGATGTAAATACCGTTTAATTCCATCACAAAGGTCGGGCACAGCGGCGCGGGGCGCTGCAAAAAATTCCCCCATAAATGCAGGACAGCCGTCCTGCTTTATTGCGTTGCTTTCTGCGCTTGCTTCCTTCTGCCCGCGGGCGGTGCTAAAATTAATCTTAAATATTTAGCATCATGAAAACACAAGAAAACAGCAATTGGAAAATTGTTTCAGAAATTGATCTGGTTTATAGAACAAAAGTTAAAAATTCTGAACGACCTCATGTTACATCCTCCAGATATGCCTACACGCTTTTGAAAGACAGCTGGGATCCCGGCAAGATTGAATTTCTGGAGCAGTTCAAAGTCCTGCTGCTCAATCACTCCAACAGAGTATTAGGCATTTATGAAGCTTCGTCAGGAGGTATTACCGGAACCGTCGTAGACATTCGATTGCTGTTTGCGGCAGCACTTAAAGCCAGTGCCGTAGGCCTGATCCTTGCACACAATCATCCTTCGGGAACTTTAATTCCTTCAGATCCGGACAAACAGATCACAAGAAAGATAGCGCAGGCTGGAGAACTGCTGGATCTCAGGCTGCTGGATCATCTGATTGTGACCTCGGAGAACTATTATTCCTTTGCAGATGAAGGCGCTTTATAGCGCCTTTTTTATTTTTTTTGTGGAAAAATGAAAGCTTTAAGCCCCGCCAGCCTGCAGCAGAGCGGTCCGTTTACGCATCTGGTAAGGCAGATTAAGCATAGGCAGCATATAAAAGGTTTTTAGGTGTTTAATACTGTGAATCCTGCAGTATCTTTACGTGAATATATGAAACAGATTGGTTTAAAGCCACTATCGCTTTGACACTTAAAATAAATGCGTAGCCGTATGAAAATAACTCACTATTTAATGACGGGAGGCGAACTGAGCAGCGGGCTGCTGATTTTTGCCGGAGCCGCGCTTTTTTTTTTATTAATGGAAGCATCAGGGCTGAACCAGATCCTGCATACCCGTTTGCTGAACGTTATTTTTATTTTCTTCGGCGTGAACAGAATATTAAGGATGAATCTTGCACAAGGGCAGAACAATTTTCTCTTAAACGCGGTATCAGCAATGACTGCTTCATTTACCGGGGTGGTGCTGAGTCTGGCAGCCCTTATGATTTACAGTTATGCGAGAGGAGGTGATGCTTACATTAAGTCGCTGCCGCAGACTTTAATGTATGGAGGAGAACCTTCCGTACCCTTATATATTCTATGTTTCTTATTTGAAGGATGTGCTTCGTGCATAGCAACCACTGTCGTAATGATGCTATACTTGAACAGCAGGTTCAAAACAGGCTAGAGACTGCTTTTGAAATAGCAGAGGCAGTATTGTAAGAGGCATTTTAGAGGTATCTTTTTTTATAGGGAATAACAGCTCGTAAAGACACAGCCTGCACAAAAGAAGCCGGCCTTTTTTCAGCCGGCGGAATTCTTTAAGAAGACTTTTTTTTCTCTGTTCCCAAATCAGAAAGTTTCCCGTTCAGTTCGGTAAGTCCTGCACGCTGGAGACACTCTTCAGAGAGCTGTCTGAGATCGGCAGTATTCTCCTTTGGAATGCTTTGGAGCAGCAGCGAAAGGCTGCCTTCATTCTCTGTAATGCCGCGCTCGATCACATGATGGAGCAGCAGCACATTTTTCCTTGAAATCTTCAGGTCCATTCTCACCATCTCATTCATTCCGGGGCTGCTCATAATCGTATCGAACACCCTCACCGCATCATTTTCTGTCAGCATAATTCCCGAGTTTTAAATTAATAATTGATTCTGTCAAAGATACGGTGAAGCGCTGAAAACACCCCGTTCAAAATATGGCTGGGATAGGCTGTATTCATGCTGCTTTTCTACATTCGCTGAAGAATCGTTCTAAGGGACTTTTTAAGACTGGATGTTTTAAAGGGGCTGTGGGACTGCCTCGTTCCTGCAGTCGGCCAGATGTCCGTTTGTTAAACAAACGCATCCGGCTGTCTTGTGCTCGGAACTCGCGGCAGTGATTCGGGAAGATAAATTGGGGAAGAATGAAGTGTAAAGAAAGGAAAGGGAAACAAGATGGAGAAAGAGAATGTAAACAGAAACCGAATTGCCGCGGTTCGCTTTACCGCGGCGGAATACAATAAACTGGTAAAAAGGTTTAAGGCAACCACCTGCCGGAAGATGAGCGAATATCTCAGGAAATGCGTACTGCATCAACCCATTGCCACCAATTACCGAAATGAATCACTTGATGAGTTTATGCTGGAGCTCATCCGCCTTCGCAGAGAGCTCAATGCGCTTGCCGGCAACTTTAACCAGACCGTTAAAAAACTCCATACCCTGAGGCAGATTCCGGAGTTCAGGGACTGCATTATGCAGAGTGAGGCCCAGCGTCAAGCCCTGCTGGAAAAGGTGGAAGAAATCCAGAAAGCCATTGACAGAACAGCCGCGAAATGGTTGCAGTGATAAAGACCGGACATTCGGTGCGGAGCATTTTCAATTACAATGAAAAGAAGGTTAAGACGGGAGAAGCTCATTGTATTGGAGAGGGCAATTATCCGATGGATGTTTCGCGCATGGCACCCGCAATGAAACTGGGCAGGCTGCTGCACCAGAATGCCCTTAACGGAAATGTGAAACGGGGCAGCGTGCACATCTCTTTAAACTTTCACCCATCAGAGAATTATCCATCCGAAAAGCTGATGGAAATTGCCCGAACCTATATGGAAAAAATAGGGTTCGGAGACCAGCCTTATCTGGTGTACCAGCATCATGACGCAGGGCATCCGCACATTCATCTGGTGTCTATAAAAGTAAGAGAGGACGGCTCGAGAATCGATATGCAGAAAATCGGGAAAAACCAGTCGGAGAAAGCCAGAAAAGAGATTGAAAAAGATTTCGGGCTGGTGCGGGCTGAAGAGGCAAAAAAGGAAGTGTTTTCTTCCCTGAAACCAGTTCCGGCCGCAAAGGCGCAGTATGGTAAAATGGAATCTAAAAAAGCCATGGCTGCGGTGCTTCATTCGGTAATTTCCAGTTACAAATACACTTCTCTGGCGGAGCTCAATGCGGTGCTGCAGCTTTACAATATTAAGGCCGACAGAGGCAGCGAGAATTCGCGCGTTTTTGCCTCGGGAGGACTGCTTTACAGAATAGTTGACAAGAGCGGAAAACCAAACGGCGTTCCCATTAAGGCAAGCGATTTTTCGATGCGTCCGACACTGGCTTTTCTGGAAAGAAAATTTACTTTAAACAATACCGAAAGAGCTTTTGAAAAAAAGAGAATCCGAAGCGCTGTGGACAGTGCATTTTTCGGAAAGGATCAGACTCTGGACAGGCTGGTTTCACTGCTCGAAAAAGAGGGAATCAGCACGGTGCTGCGAAAGAGCAATGCAGGTCTTCTGTATGGTCTTACCTATGTGGATCATGCCACCAGATGCGTGTTTAACGGCAGCGCGCTGGGAAGAAATTACAGCGCCAAAGCAGTGCTGGAAAGGTGTTCTGCAGCGGGTGGACAAGAATTGTTCCGGACAGCTGGAGAGGTTCTGGAAAACAGCACTGTTTTCAGTGAGAAGCATTCTCCTGAAAGCATGATGCAGGGTATCAGCGCCAAAGGACTCGAAGAGCTGATACGGTCCGAATGGCAGATGGATTATGTCAGCGGAAAATTTAAGGGAAGGCGGAAAAAAAGGAATAGAAAAGGACGTTCGGATCTGAATTAATCAGAAGGATCAACAATAAAATTTGAGAGCTATGCAGACGGGAGAAAATGAACAGGCGCTGAGAAAAATATTGGATATGACTAGACTGATGAGCATTATGGTACTAATGCTCCATTTTTATTATTACTGCTACGGGGCATTCCGTTTCTGGGAGCTGACCGGAGCTTTCGGGGATAAGATTCTGGATTCTGTTTATAAGACGGGACTGTTCGCAAGCTTTCATATTTCCAAATTTATTTCTTTAGGGCTGCTGGTGATTTCCCTTCTGGGAGCAAAAGGAAAAAAGGATGAGAAGCTGCAGGTAAAAACAGCTCTTTATTATACAGGCGCAGGACTGGCGGTTTATTTTCTGAGCGGTCTGCTGCGGCCTTACGGAGGTGCTGGTCCAGTTTATGCTGTTCTGTATATGGGAGCTGCTCTGCTGGGATTTCTGCTGGTGCTTTCAGGAGGCACGCTGCTGTCGCGGATCATTAAAAACAGGCTGGCTGCCGCCGATATTTTCAATACCGAAAATGAGACCTTTCCGCAGGAAGAACGGCTGCTGGAAAATGAATATTCGATTAACCTTCCAGCTCGTTATTTTCTGAAGGATAAAATTAGAAACAGCTGGATCAACATCATCAATCCTTTCCGCGGACTGCTGGTTTTAGGAACTCCCGGTTCGGGCAAATCCTATTTTGTCATCCGCCACGTCATCACCCAGCATATTGCCAAAGGATTCAGCATGTTTGTCTATGATTTCAAATACGATGACCTGTCAAAAATCGTCTACAATACCTTTGAGAAATACAAGCATGTCTATACGGTTATGCCTAAATGCTATTTCATCAATTTTGACAGCATCATGCACCGCTGCAATCCGCTGGATCCGCAGAGCATGGACGATATTACCGATGCCTCTGAATCGGCGCGCACCATTCTTATGGGACTTAACAGGGAGTGGATCAAAAAGCAGGGAGACTTTTTTGTGGAGTCGCCGATCAACTTTTTATCGGCCGTAATCTGGTATCTCAGAAGGTATAATGACGGGGAGTTCTGCACCCTGCCGCATGTCATCGAGCTCATGCAGGCAGACTACGACAGCCTGTTTACCCTGCTGCGCACCGATAAGGAAATCGATGTGCTGATCAACCCCTTTATCACTGCCTATCTCAACGATGCCATGGAGCAGCTCGAAGGGCAGATTGCATCTGCTAAGGTGGCCATGGCAAGGCTGTCCTCACCCCAGCTTTATTATGTGCTCTCCGGAAATGATTTTACTTTAGACATCAACAATCCTTTGGAGCCCAAGATTGTCTGCATGGGAAACAATCCGCAGAAAATACAGATCTACGGCGCCGTTTTGTCGCTGTATGTAAACCGTCTGGTGAAGCTGGTCAACAAAAAGGGAAAACTCAAATCCAGCCTTGTTTTTGATGAGTTTCCGACCATCTATCTTAACAATATGGACAGCCTGATTGCCACGGCCAGAAGCAACAAAGTCAGCACCTGTCTAGGGGTTCAGGACTTCAGCCAGCTGCGTAAAGACTACGGGCGCGAGCAGGCCGATGTGATTATGAACATCACCGGAAACATCATCTCGGGACAGGTAACCGGAGATACCGCCAAACAGCTTTCGGAGCGTTTCGGGAAGATCATGCAGGACAGGGAAAGCGTGTCCATCAGCAGTTCGGATACTTCGATAAGCCGCTCCAGACAGCTCGAAGCCGCGGTTCCGCCGTCGAAGATTTCGTCCTTAAGTTCGGGTGAATTTGTGGGCATGACTGCCGATGACCCGCAGTGCAGGATCAAGCTTAAAACATTTCATTCAGAAATCTTAAATGACCATGATGCAATGCGGAAAGAAGAGGAGAGCTATCAGGAAATACCGCCTGTCAGAAAGCTGGATAATACGATGATACAGCAGAACTATATGCAGATCAAGCGTGACGTGCAGGAAATCATCTATACTGAGATGGACAGGCTTCTGAATGACCCGGCGCTGCAGCATCTGGTAGTTTTTAAGAAAAAGTGACCGCTGGCTTAAAACGGTTTTCCGGACAGATTTTAAGGATTTAAATTTCTCAGAACTGTAAATAATGAAACTCTGCAATGGTAATTCTATAGCTTGATAGCTGGAAATTAAACGAAATTTGAAACTCATTAATTATTGCATAGGCGAGGGCATTTAGACTCAGCCTTCCCTTGCGGCTTTTAAATAAATTGCCATGAAAGAAAAAGAGAATCAGCATAAACGCTATCGTCCCCTGACCGTCTCAGGATTAGGCGGTGTTGCCGCCGGAAACGGCTTTCACGAGAATCCCGACACAGCTGTCAATGAGGCTTTGGAAGCGGCATGGAACAGCGGAGTCCGCTATTTTGACACCTCGCCCTGGTATGGTTTGGGGCTCAGCGAACGCCGTTTGGGCCATTTTCTGCGAAATAGGAAACGGGAAGAGTATACCCTGTCTACCAAAGTGGGACGCCTTCTCACGCCTGACGAAGATTTTAAACTCGAAAACGGGCTGTGGAAAGGCAGGCTTAATTTCTCCTACCGCTATGATTATTCGGCAGAAGGAACCAGAAAAAGCATTGAAGACAGTCTGCAGCGCCTTGGGCTTCCTTATCTGGATATTGTGTACATACACGATCTCTCGCCTGACAATCAGGATATGAAAGAAAACTGGACCGTATATTTTGACCAGGCCCTAAAAGGGGCAATTCCCGAATTGACCAGAATGAGGGAAGAAGGGATTATAAAAGCATGGGGATTTGGCGTGAACACTCTTGAGCCCGCCTTGAAGGCAATTGAGCAGGCTGATCCTGATATTTTTCTTTCTGCAACCCAGTACTCCATCATAAAACACGAAGAGGCTCTGAGAACCCTTTTTCCGGCTTGTGAAAAAAGAAATATCTCCATAGTGGTCGGAGCACCTTTAAATGCCGGTTTTCTGGCGGGAGTGGAGCGCTACGACTATTCGGGAACTTTTCCTGCAGGCGTTATGGAAAAAAGAAAAAGGCTGCTTGGTATCTGCAGCATCCACGGTGTGGATCTGCGCACCGCTGCCCTTCAGTTCTCTGCCGCGCCAGCCGTAGTTTCAGCAGTCATACCCGGAGCCTGGAATCCGAAGCAGGCAGCCGCCAATGCAGCTTCTTTTAAGGCTGAAATTCCCAAAGCATTCTGGGCAGCGCTTAAAGAGGGCAAACTCATCGCGGAGGATGCTCCCGTGCCTGCATAAATCAATTGCACAGAACTTTACCATGAACCAGCAGCAGCCCTTTTATGGTAATGACGCTGCTTTCGGTATCTGAATCTAAAAAAATGAGACCCTGGTCATCCAGCACAATTAAGGCCTCTAAGAGCAGCGATTGGTTTTCTGGATCATCAGCCGGGTGGCCCGTAAACTCAGAACCTGAGGCCTCGGCAGCAGCAAGTTCTGCAAGCTCTTCCGGAGTACAGGCCAGGGCTTATCTGGAGGCAAGCAGCCGGAGTATTTTTGCTGTGAAAGGGGTGGTTTACATGATAAAAATTTTTTCACTTATATACATAAAGGAAAGCGGTGCAGTTTTAAAGGCATGAAGCATTTATCTTCAGCAAAGTGTGCCGGGAGTCAATGGAGCGCTGCAGGTTTAAAGAAAAAGTTAACTTAAGTTGGCACAGGTGAATAAGAAATAATATTAGAAATTTAAATATCACTCCTGCGGCAGAGGAAATCTGCAGGAAATATTATCAGGGGCTGCTCTTTGAGAATGCAGACTCCCGCATCGTGTGCTGCGAAGAAATCCTGAAGCACGGATCTGTTTATACCGTTACATCATCCAGAGAACTTCTGCCGCCGCCGACAGCTTTCCTGACCACTGTAATCTGTCCGTTAAGTTCCGCCACAACAGACTTAACGTCATCGATCTGGTCGATTCCAGTGTTTCTTTTATGGAGAATATCTCATCTCTGGTCACGGCTTCTTTTGCCATGTTCTCCGTTGTAATAGATAAGGCGGGGCACTGCATTTAAAGCCTTTCCATTTTCTTGGAAGAGCGCGCAATCCAGGCCAAGATATACTGCAGGGCAATAATCAGAAAAAGCACGATTGCCCCTTCTGCGAGAGGCGCCATTGCCAGCATCATATAAGTCAAGATGGATCCCAGGGCCGCAGTCACCTCAAAATCAAAAGCATTAAGTTTCGCGAGCGTGCGTTTCCTGAAATCCTCAGAAAGAAAAACAGGGTAATAAAAGCGATGACGGTGCAAAGCACAACAGGGCCGATGCTTTTGCAGTCTTTAAAAAAACTTCTTCCATATTATTGCGCTTGGATATTTCCTGCAGCAGACAGCCGCATTTTTTCATCACTGCAATGCGGAGCGGAAATTATTCCTCACTCTGCAGAGACTGCTTAAAGTTTTCCGCTTCAGATTTTAAAAGATCCTTGTATTTTGCCAGACCAATGCCCAATATCGGCACAGCCAGAGAGCCGATAAAAGCGGCAGCCTGTTTATTGCCTTTTTTAGTTAGATAGGAAGACAGCAGTAAGGAGCCTACTCCTCCAAGAAGGATCAGTTCTCCCGGAATATCAGCCAGTCTGCTTTCAATTAATTCCCTGATATTTTCTAAATTCTCTTCATTAAGCAGGTTTTCCATAAGTGTCAATTTGATGTTATTTTTATTTTAAAATTAGAATTAAAAAGACAATAGGGTTTACAGAATACTCCAGCGCGTTTATATAATTATAAGCACAATAGGTTTTGTTTCCTTCTTCTTAATTGTTGCGGCGATAATTTTAATCATGATTTTGGCCTGCAGAGCAGACACTTTTTAATAAAATAAGCTTATTTTGCCGTAAATAAGAAAGCAGCCTAAAGGGCTGCTTTCTATTCTTTAAATAAAATTAATTTTTGAATTATTTAGTTTTCGTCGGACGGACTTCTATTTTGCTTGGCAGCACATTAGGGTTCATTTTTAGCAGATCCACAACCAGCTGCCCGATATCGGAGGGCTGGATTTTCCAATTATCCTCCTCGCTTGGAGAATGGCCGTTAAAGTTTGAAGCGGTAGATCCCGGAAGGATGGTGGTGCATTTGACATCGTAATCCCGCAGATCCAGCATGGCGGCCTGGGTAAAGCCCACAAGTCCGAATTTTGAGGCGTTGTAGGCAGCCCCTCCGGCAAAGAAATTAGCTCCTGCAAGTGAAGCGATGGAGATGTAATAGCCTTTGTTGGCTTTAAGCTGCGGGGCGGCCGCTTTCAGGGTATGAAATGCGCCGGTGAGATTGGTGCCGATCATAGCATTCCAGTCTTCGAGGGAAATTTCGTCTATGGGAGCAAATTTCCCAATCCCTGCATTGGCAATTACGATATCCAGTGTTCCGAATTCCGATACTATCTGCTCGACTGCTTTAAGTTCGTCGTTAAAATTTCTCACATCGGACTGAAGCACCAGCACGTTCTGCTTTCCTAATTGCTGCTGCGCCTTTTCAAGGGCATCTGCATCCCTTCCTGATACAGCTACTTTTAGGCCGTTTGCCACTAAAGCTGCTGCAATGCCCAGACCGATTCCTTTGGAGGCGCCGGTGATATAAGCTGTTTTGTTTTCTATGTCCTGCATTATGGGTAAGATTTTTTTGAGTTTTTATTTTCTGCTCACTTTAAAGTTTGCCGCTGCTCGATTTTTTACGAAGAGGTTTTATGCTTCACTTTTTAGGATTTAATCAGCTTGACTTTTTTAAAGTATAAATCCCGCCCGCTAAAAGAGCGGCCGCCGCTCCAATATACAGAAAACCCTGCATCTGGCCCGACTCGTTCGAAGCATCAATTTTAAGGCCTAGAAAGTTAATTTCCTTAGTGCTGTCTGCCACCCGGTTTAATCCCACATAGCCTGCGCACAGGCTGATCACGATAAGCGCAATGCCAACTATTTTTGCTGTATTCATCATTTTTAGATTTAATCTTTCTTAAATATACGAAAAAAAAATCTTGTCTGTAAACAGAGCAGGCAAATGCTGCTGCCAGCGGGGCATTTTCAAAAAAACCTCAATCATTAATTTGAATTGAGGTTTTTATTTGAAAAGCGGCATTATTCCTTGCCGATGACTTTGATTCTGGTTACCGTAAGATTGCCGTATTTCTGAAGGTCCTCTTTGGACCATTCATATTCTTTCCCTTTTGGTCTTTTATCGAAATTCCAATCCAGAGGCTCTTTAACGTATACAAATAGTCCTAAGGTGTTTTCGCTGTCCGTTTTTTTTCTCAGTTCTTCCCTGCTTATGAAACGGAAAGAGAAATAAGAAGGATATTCCGGATTTCCAGTCACCAGTTTTATCTCAGGCTTTATTTCTTTTAGCAGGTCTTTTAAAGGCTTATTTAGGAACTGCTGCTCGTTAGTCTTTATTTTATGAGCATCGGCAGGAGTCTGTACCAGCTGCTGTGCTTTGCAGCCTGTGCTTGTTAGAAGCACGAAAAGGGCTATGATTCTGATTGTATTTTTCATGTTTTCAATTTTATTAGCAAGGGACATAAGAGTAGGTGCCATTTGGGTTTTTCTGTATTTTAACTCTGGTGAATTTACCGTCAGGACCCAGTTTCATCAGTGTGATGCCTGAATCGTATTTATCTAGGACCGAAGAAATGGCAGCTGTTTTCGAATCGATGGAATTTCCAATCTCAGATGTTATGTTGTTGATCTGATTGAATATGGCATCAGGAAATTCTGGCGGGTAATTCGGCGACAGATCTGCCGGGAACTGCTTTACAAAAGCCTGGGCGTTTGCCAGATTGGTTATCACAATAGCGTAGGTTTCCCCGCCGGTAAGTATAAACGAAGTCGTGAAGGCACTGTTTTTAGTGGCAAGGGTAACCGCCGCGTAAACATCTCCTGAAGATAAAGCAGTATTGTTGGGATGGTTGTGAACAGCAGCAAAAGCCCCGGCAAGACTTTCGGTTACCGCTACGCCGTTTGGATTCCCGTTGGTTCTGATCGCAGAATTGGTATAGGCACCGGAAGCGCCCGGTGTTCCAAGGGTGATGCTGTGCTCGTTGCCGTCGGCGGCACCTGCGGCTGCTACGGCTGCGCTTGCGCTGGCAAATCCAGGATTGGCGGCAACGCCGCTCGCTGTCACTGCAGCGGCACAGGGGTCAACAGGGGGACGGGGAAACCCATTAGGCCATAGCGGACCAGTGATTCCCGGCATATATCCCGGTGGAAGATTGCCTCCCGGCACCGATGTGTAATCCGGATACCATACCCAGTTGCTGCAGGTGGTGTAGGGGCCAACCGTCACATAATAGGTGCATACCAGCCTGCTGGTTTTGCTCGGCTCGGGGCTGTAATTATGCGGTCCTGCAAATTCACCGCTCTTGAATTTTCCAGAGTATGCAACAGTATTATCGCTTTTCTGGATTGTGATATATCCTGAAAAAGATGAACCTGTATTAAGAATGCTGAATCCTTTGTCACTGTTATTAAAAGTGGTGTCTTTGGTAGTGTATGCAATATTGAAAGCCGTATAGCTGCCTTGTGCATTTTTAATCAGCAGCAGTCTCATAAAAGTTTTGTAGTCCCTGTCTTCCACGACATTGGCTGAAGTATTGGCAGTTAGGCGCAGCGGCACCTCAACAGCCTGCTCGCCGCCGTTGTCAAGCACTATCGCATTTTCCCAGCTGATGCTTTGGGTGAATTTTAAAGCCTCTAAAGCGGGCTTATTGGCATCAAACCATTCTTTAGCATTCAGGACGGCCGATTCCTGTTCTGATATTCCATTTTCGTCTCCCTGGCAGCAGGCAAATAGTAAAGCGGCGCCCAGTGCGAGAAATGAAATTGATTTTCGCAGTCTATTATTCATAAGTTTAAAGTGGATTAATAAAAATATCTGTTTATTTAAGTTGTCCTGATCCGAATATCCGATACTGGAATCCGCCGGCCGGCCGAATGCTGTTATATTGGATAAGAGAACAAAACTGATAATATGAAAGCGAAATTAGTTAATTATTCTTACATATTTGCTGTTTTGCATTAGTTATTTATAATTATTTTAAATAACTGAAATAATTGCTTTATTGCTAATTGTTTATAGTGTAATAGATTTGGAATGAAATTCTTTCCAAGTATGCGTTAGGCATTATTATTCGCAGATCGTTTATGCAGCAGTGCAAGACTCTCTAGTGCACTTCATTTTTGTCCAGCACGTTTTAGGCTGGTTGATCAATTACAGCAGGAATGATTTTTTTGCAGTATTGAAGGCCATAATCTTTTTATTGCATTTGTAAAGTAACAATTTATAATTTCCAATATGACTGATGAAGTTCTGCAGAGTGACCGTTACAAAGATTGATGGGCATTTATTTTATTAAAAAATAACAATGCGCGACCGAGACCGCATTAAAAATCAATGCTGAAATGCTCAAGTTATAATGGCAAATAGGGTCTTCCATTATTGAAAGACAAAAACAGAACGGATGGGGAAGCAGGGTCATAAATCTTCTAGCTTCTGATCTGGCAGGGAATTTTCTGAACAGCACAGGATTTTTTGTCAGAAATTTAAAATATATTAAAGCTTTTTCGGAAGCTTATCCGGACTTTCCAATTGTGCAAGTGCCGCTTGCACAGATAACGTGGTACGATCCCAGTTCAACAAGTTTTTCAGCATAAGGGTGCATTATGCCACTTCCTGCAATAAAATCAAACTGTAAATCTTTGCTGAGCAAAAACAGAAGAGCTGGATCGGCAATATTTGGGGCATGATGGTGCGGCTGAGTGAACCCATAAGTTTCCAAGACTATTTTCACCTTATCAGAGAGCGAATGATCTGCAGAGAGTGTGCAGATATTCAGGTCTGACTGATTCTGCAGTCCAGCGTATTCCAGGAATGTATCCGATGTGTGATGATTTCGAAAGCTCATTTTCAAATAAAAGCCGCACTTCAGGGCCGCACTTTGGCTCCTGATACAAATTATCGGCGAGCCATGGAATGCTGATCCGGCCAATCAGTGCTGCATCGGGAACGGTATTATCATGATCCGCAAGGTGGTATTTGAATCCAAAACTTAACGGCTTAAAACCATATGTTGGATTATCCGGTTCATTTGTTGTTTGCGGCGCCCTTTCCAGGCGAAGTTCCGCATTTTTAACGAAGTGCAATTTCGGAAATTCCATGCGTTTTTCTGAATCTTTTTCTTCAAATGAAAAGCCGCTTTCGACCTGCAGCATCTGTTTCGATACTGCACTCGGACCTTCGGTTTCATTTGGACGGTCTGTCTGGATTTGCTGCGAGGATATCATGCAGGAGGCATAAAAAAGGCGAAGTGATTACCTAACACTAATTCTGCATCTTAATTTTGTTTAGAAATTTTAGTTTTATTTCAATGTGAAGCCGGCCTCCTTCAAAGTTTCGGCAACTTTCATAACAATTTCCGACCGGTGTTTCCCGTCGGTGGCCGTAAGGTCTGTTTTTACCCAGTATCTGATAATTATCTGAATCGTATTGCCTGTAATGCCAGACACCACGGCAGAGTTTGAATAACCTTTATCGGCAACGTCACTGTCTGCTTTGAGTACTTCGGTAATCAGGCTGAGAGCCTTGCGGTAATCCGATCCATATTCGATTCCAATTGTGAAGTCCTGCAGCAGAAATCCTCCGCTGTTGAAGTTGATCAGGGTATTTTTGATAAGCAGCGCGTTTGGAATATAGATATTCTTACTGTCACTTTTAATCTGGGTATCGCGAAGATTCAGCGCCACCACTTTGCCTTTTACGGCATTGCTTTCGATAATATCACCAACCGAAAAGGGCCTTTTAAAAGCCAGCAGTATTCCGGCCAGAAAATTCTCGCCAATATCTTTCAGGGCAAAACCGATAATAAACGCTGATATGCCGGCTCCGGCAAGCACACTCTGGGCAACACCGGTCAGACCAATAACTCGGAACATAAACAGAAAGCCGACCACAATAAGCGCCGCTTTGATAAGGTTGGCAATAAAAGTAGCCAACAGGGGATCATGCATCCTGCTTTTCAGCCTGGAATCTGCAAAGGCGCGGACACGCAATGCAATGAACCAGGAAATAAGAACTACCACTACTGCCAGAAGCAGCTTAGGAGTGATATCAACAAGACTTTTATAGTATCCTTCGATGTGCAGGGCAATATCATGCAAAAATTTTTCCATACTTGGTATTTAAAAATTAGTGTTAATAAAATTGACGTATTTTATTTGATTGGGCTGTATCTGATTTCGCATTTTCAAAGCAGATTGTTTCTTCCCGATCTTTATCAAAAGCTCTGATAAATGCGTTTCCATTTAAATGATCTGCAGGTGCGGACGGATCTGCATCGTTACAATATCGCATCTTTTGGGCTGCGAGAGACAAAACAAAGTGCTCATTGCAATATCATAAGCTTCCAGCATTTCCAGTTTCTCTACTTTCTCGTGCTGTACTTTCTTTGGATCGGTCTGCATGTCGCTAGTTACAGCGCCCGGTTCAATAAGGGAAACCTTAATTCCAAGGGGATTTAGTTCCTTGCGCAATGAGGTGCTGAATCCGCGTATGGCTGTTTTTGTGGCCACATAAATGGTGCTTTCAGCCGTGCGGCTCTCTGCGCTCATGGATCCAATATTGATGATATGTCCTGATTTCTGCTTTTTCATTCGTGCAGCAGCTGCCTGTGCAAAGGCAAGATAGCCGGTAATGTTGGTATCGATTGCATATTTGTAATCTTCATAAGTTTCCTCTATAAGTCCCGGGGCTGCCACGGCTGCATTATTGATAAGGATGTCAATTCCGCCGAGCTCAGTATCTGCTATTGCCAGTATTTTGTCAATATCCTCCTTTTTGGTAACATCGGCCGGAGTACCGTAAAGCTTGCTGTCTGGGAACTGCTTTTTGATATCTGCAACGGCTTTATCAAAATCTTTTTGATCCCTTCCAAAAATAAGCACCCGCCCGCCAAGAGAAACCAGGACATCGGCAATTGCTTTTCCTATTCCGGTTGTTCCCCCGGTTATGACTATTTTTTTATCCTTAATATTCTGTCCAAAGTAATTTGTTAATTTTTCCATTATGTGTTTTATAAAGTGATTATTATCTATTATGTCCGGCATAGCAAAAAGTTTTGTGCCGGGAATACGGTCGATGAGATGAAAATTGGTCCGCTCATCTTGTATTCTCTATGTATGATATCCCATAAACAGCCGCATTTGCAAAAGAAACTGGATTGCGATCATTCTTTATTGTTTATCTGTATGTTCATCTTTCACCTTCTGAGCCTTTAAACTGAAGGAGAAAAAATTACCACTGAATTTTTACGGTACCCTGACCTGAAATTTTATACTCGTGTATATTCGCATTTGCTGCAAAAGGTTCTTGGGTTTGCTTATCCTGCCAGACCTCCATTTTAATGCTGCTGTTTTTAATTTTTATAATTTTCAAATTGCAGCTCAAGTCTTTATCGCCATCTAATTTTATGGTGACTGCATTTCCCCTTTTACTGTGGTGAATAATGGGATAATCGACAAAAAGTAAAAACTCATCGCCAATTTTGATGTACTGCCTTGGCACGACACCAAAGGCCATTCCGGCGCCATAGACTTCCTGGCCTACCTGGCCGCTTTTCTCCCAGCCGTTATATAAATCTTCTAAAGGAACCCACAAATCTGCCTGTATTTCTCCTGTTTTGACTTGTTCCGACAGCATTTCTTTTGGCAGCAGCGGGGGATAATAAAAGGCAATTCTGCCGATAGCGTATTTGACGAATTCGGCAATCAATGTTTTTACAGCTGGTAAAATTGCCACATCTCGTGCCTGAATCAGATATTCTGATAAAGCGGCATAGACTTCCAATTCTTCATAGGCAGCCGTATATGGCGCATCATTTAAAGGAAAAATGGAGAAGAAATTGGTGTAATTTTTGCCAAACCCGTATCTGCAGTCATAAAGCTGAATGTTTTTAAACAATCCCGCCAGACAGATATAGCTTAAATCGAGATATAGCTTTTTATTGGTGATTTTGAACAATTCCAATAAAGCACCTGCTGCAAAAGCGGTATTATTGGCCTGATATAAAATGTTCAATCCAAGGTCTTCCAGTTTCTTTGCTGCTTTTTCTGCTTCATTCAGGTAGCGTTTTTCCTTGGTTATCTTAAAAAGCAGCAGCATCAGGTGCGCGTATGCACCAGGAACATCCCTTTCTCCGCCGGCTCCGGGAGCCGTTTCTTTTTTGATGACCTCAAGGGTTTCCATATTATAAAATACCGGCCACTCATAATTAAAATGATGTGCCGTCTTTATAACATATTCGATTGAATCCAGCACCAGTTTCTCTGCAGTTTTGTCGCCCTGGCAAGCAAGTCTTGCCAGATTCATCAAAGGATGGTGCAGATACCAGGAATCCATCACCATTTCTTTTTTCTGCTCTTCTGATTCGTCCAGCTTGTCGGTCATTGAGGGAAGCCAGCGGTTAATGCAGTTTATTTTTTTATCATAGAATGCAGAAAGCCCCTTTATTAGATCTTCGCAGACAGGCTGTTTTTCCCCGCTCCATTTTTCATATTCTTTCATTGGAGCCAGTACTGCAAGCTGTACCATGCTTTCTGGCGGCGTTTCATAGTCGCATAAATAGGCATTTAAATACGAAAGGCCATCTTTTTGCGTCCATGCACCTTTATTTTGGGTTAGATCTGCTATAACTTTTTGGGCAATATCAGGCCAGTTATTATATTCAATTCTGGGCTGATGCAGGACTTTATAAATTTTTACGAGATTGTTTAAAAAGTACTCACAAATTGTGGCTGCTTCTTCAAATATCTCAGTATGAAAAATAATATAAGCATCTGAAATGATGAAAGCCCTGTCCGGCGGCAGAGGAAGCTTATCAGTTATTGGAAGCTGAAAACCGATTTCTGGCCAGTTTCCCCCGACTGTATTTTTGGATTCTGTTTCCGTGGATTCGCAGTAGTCGGATAAGGAGGTAAGGTTTTGAAAATAAAAAAATGAGCCTGTCTGCGGTTTTGTTATGCTTGCAAACAGCAGTCCTGAACGGGATCCGAATTGTTCCATGTGAATTTTTCCGGCAGTATTGGCTATATTTCCATTCTGTGTCAGCGGAATTATATCACGCGGCCAAAACGGCATCATCAGCGGAACGTTTGCTGTAAAAGAGGTAGTATAATGTAAGACGGGAGTTGCTGTAAAATCCACACGCACTTCGTAATTCCCAAGCCTTGAATTCAACAAAATAATAACGCTGTCCTGATCATCAAAAAGATTGGAAACTTCAAAACAGCTGTTCATGGCAAACGCAGCCCGGAAGGCTATCTGCCCGCTGCCAGGAAGAACCGCCACAATCCAAAGCGAATCGCCCGTGTTGTAAAATTGATAGGTGTAGGCAAGAACTTTTCTTTCTAAAAGTATTTCGCTATTTTCAATATCTGCCTGTGCAGTTGCGCTCCAAGGTGTAATTGTATTCATTATGATCATTTTTATTTATGCAAAAGTGATGCTGCCGGTTGATAATTTATGGACGATGGGACTGCAATTCCATAGCCTGTGTGGGATTAGACTTTTAGCTCAAGAGCGGTGCACTCTTTGCTGCTTTTCCCAGCCAGAGCGGAAGCAAATAAATGAATAAGCCGTATTTATGTAAGATTCCTTTGTCATCAGATTGATTTACAGCAAATTTCTGCAAAATGCCGCCATTTTTTCTTATATAATTTATACAAGTTTTTATAGATTTTCCGCACTGCATGAAAAAGTTAATCATATGATAGTCGTTTTTTCTAGACAGTTTACCAAAGAAGTGAAATACAAATTCATGAGCAGCATTTCATGCGCTCACATGCGGTGTCGCATAAAAGTTATGCGCTTCATCATCGCAATTTCCTATATTTCAATATTTAAATGCTGTAAGAATTGGTTGAAAAGCTGTAAGACACCGTTGGCATGCCCATTGTAAATTTGGCTTATTAACTAAAAAAAATAATTATGAAAACTGCAATAAAAAAAACAGCTGACTCAAAAAGCAAAACCGGAGCCGCATCGGCTAAATCCGCCGCCTCTAAGACGTCCCCAAAAGGAACTGTAAAAGCCAAATCTTCTGCTGCAGAAGGCCTCAGAGAATTATTTGTAGATTCTCTGAAAGATATTTACTGGGCTGAAAAGGCGCTGGTTAAAGCACTTCCTAAAATGGCCAAAAATGCGACTTCTGAAAATCTGATCAGCGCTATCAATGAGCATCTATCGGTAACTCAGGAGCAGGTTGCAAGACTTGAAAAAGTTTTTACATCGGTAGGCGAGAAGGCGGCGGCTAAAAAGTGCGACGCCATGGAAGGACTTATCAAAGAGGGGGAAAGCATTATGGAGGAAACTGAAAAAGGACCCGTAAGAGATGCCGGAATTATTGCCGCATCACAAAAAATTGAGCATTACGAAATTGCGAGCTACGGAACGCTGGCAGCCTTTGCTGCAACGCTGGGAGAGGATGACGCGGTGCTGCTGCTGGAGAAAACCTTGTCTGAAGAAAAACAGGCGGATGTGACACTGACGGAAGCTGCTTATAATACGATCAACTTCGATGCTAAAGAAGAAGATCAAAAATAATTTCAAATTGCAATTCCAAGATTAGATTTGCTTTTTTCAGGACCTGTACCGTTTTCTTATGGTGCAGGTTTTTTTAGGCCTTTGCGTAAAAGGAGTCCGTGGCGACGCTAATTTTGCCATTTTTGCCGGCATTAGCTGGCATGACGACTGGTAAGCCTGTTGCCCAATCAGTCGGGATCCAAGCGAATCCAATGGCTAAGAATTTAAATGATGCCATCTTGCCGCTGCTCTGTATTTTCTGTATGGATCCGCCACGCCAGTGCCTGCAATAATTGGCATTTTCAATGGATAGGCTGGATGGGGCCACGAGTTGTTTTTCACGCAATAAATAGAGCAGCCGATAACCGGCAGCGGCTAGTGGATGCCTTTTATTTTGGATCGGGCAAATCCATCCAGCATATCCTGGGTAGGACGTTCCGCATCCCTTGCGATCAGGGGAGATTCCAAAAGATAATTATCCACGTAATCCAAAACTGTTTTTTCGATATGGTCAAGCTTTTGGATCATCAGGCTCTGTGGAAGCGTTATATGCACTTTCCATGTGCGCTTTCAGATCTTATTCGACTGCTTTATTAAATCTTCCATGGGATTTGTTTCCTATGGTAAAAGGTTACTTTTTAGTTTCAGTACTCTCTCTTACAAAGGATCAATTTCAATCCATACCGGAGCGTGGTCACTGGTTTTTTCCCATCCGCGCACGTGGCGGTCCACCGAGGCTGATTTCAGTTTTTTGGCTACTTGAGGGCTCAAGAGGAAATGGTCGATCCGGAGCCCTGCATTGCGGGTGTAGGCATTTCTGAAATAGTCCCAGAAGGTGTAGATGACCTCATCAGGATATAAGCTGCGGATGGCATCAGTCCATCCCTGTGCGGCGAGCTCAGCAAATGATTTTCGGACCTCGGGCAGGAAAAGCGCATCTTTTACCCAGCGTTCGGGCTTATAAACATCAAGCTCTGCGGGCATCACATTGAAATCTCCCGCAAGTATTACCGGGGTGTTTAAACCCAACAGTATAGCGGCCCGCTTGGCCAGCCTCTTAAACCACAGCATTTTATATTCGAGTTTAGGGCCAGGCGCCGGATTGCCGTTGGGCAGGTAAAGACAGGCAATTACAATGCCGCCTATCAGCGCCTCTATATAACGGCTCTGGCTGTCGTTCTCATCTCCTGGAAGCGTTCGTGTTATTTCCTCAATTTCCATGTCACGAGCCAGTATGGCCACGCCATTCCATTGCTTCTGCCCGTGCCAGACGGCATTGTAGCCTGCATCATTAATGGCTTTTAGCGGGAATTTGCCCTGCGGTGCCTTGAGCTCCTGCAGGCAAACAACATCGGGAGCTGTTTCCTCCAGCCAACGCAGAAGGACATTAAGCCGCCCGTTAACCCCGTTTACATTATAAGTAGCTATTTTCATGTAGTTTGCGTATTGATTGGGATGCATTTAAAAAAGATGCTTTTCGCGGTAGCGGGCGCTTTTATCCATGTATGTTTGTTTACGGGTCAGCTTAAAAGTCATTGACTGCCACAACTAAATAATGCGCATATTTTGATGCAGCATTTTATTTAGTATGTAATATAAAATTTTAAGGCATTTGCTTTTGAATTCAAATTACAGGATTAAATTTCTTCAACAAGAAAAGGGGCAGGTGCGCTTTCCTGCCATTGGAGGCGGCGGCTTAACCAGGTTGTGCGAATTATTGCACCGCGGTAAAGCGGATTCTTCCCAGGACTGCATAAAAAAACGTTATCAAGGTTTTAAAATTTTCGCTGCGAAGGTTTGTTCCTGCCGGGCGCGCCATTACCTGTTTCATTTCTGATGATTTCGTCTTCTTTAAGCTCTTCATTTCCAAGCTGCCCGATTTCGAATTCCCTGTTTATGGGATTATCAAGATCAGGTTCAATTGTTTGAAAGGCGCCGTTTTCAAGCTCCTTGTTTCCAGCAGTGTCAATGTCAGTTTCAAAACCTTCAGACGGATCATTTTCTATAAGATCCTCTTCAATGTCCTTCTCGGTAATATCTTTGGATTCGCTGTCCGATTCGCTGTCAAGATTCTCTGAATCATAAGGGTTGCTGATATCATCGGTACTCAGATCATCTGCGTGAGCCGGTTCAGTATCGTCCGCAATGGGATTCGCTGAAGAGGGGGAAGCTTTCTGCAGCTGCTTGCCTGGGTCTGTATTTTGAAAATTCTTGTCATCCTGACCGTAATTTTCATGTTTATCTGCCTTCATAATTTTATATTTTTAATTTGACTATTCACTGTCGTTTTCAACAAGAGACCGTTCACCAGCTGTTCCGCGGCTTTTTATCGTTTTATTCTCCTTATAACAAAAATAAAGAGGATAGGCAGTTTTTTTTTTACAGAATAATGGATTCGATTTATAAAATAGCTATCACACAGACAGGCAGATAGATGCGGCATTGCAAAACAAAATGCTGCAGGCAATGTTATTCAGATACAAGCTGATAAGATGGGAAAGCTGTAAAGCCATTTTGGAGATCCGTACAATAATGTCCCTTGCTCTTTTATTATTGCTTCACCAGTGGATGGCCAATTTCCCAGATATGTCCAAAAGGATCTTTCAGCTTTCCGATCCTCCAGTCTTCTTCTGTAGCCATGGGACAGATTGCAACTGCACCGTACTGGACTGCATTTTCAAATATTGAATCTGCATTTTCACTTTCTAAAACTATTCTGACCGGAGGATTGGATGGCATGGTGCCGGTCTGGCCGCCATCACAGGGCTGCTCGTCGCTTACATAAAAGCCTGCGCCATCAATTGTGAGCACTGATGATATTGTATTGTTTTCAAGTGAATATCTTTCTGATTCAACAGCCCCAAAAGCGTTGATGTAAAAATCAACTGCTCTAGCTGCATTGTGTACTGTAATAAAAGGTCTGATAGTAGTTTTAGCTCTTTTCATCTTAAATTAAAATTAAATGATGCACTAGTGCTTTAGAGTGTAAAAATAATAAATAGCACTGCAGGTTTTACATTGCGGATAATAAAGCAGATTTGGCAGAAATAGCTATAGTTAGTTAGATATACTTAAAACAGCACTGATATGAAACCATTTACTTTTGAAGATCTTCCCAACATCTTAGGAACACTTTCCCTGAGGGTGGAAAATATTGAACGTCTTTTAAAAGAGATTAAAAATAAGCCTCCCGAGCCGGAAGATGCCGGTCTGATGACCATAATTGAAGCCTCAAAACTGATCAGGCTTTCGGTTCCGACGATCTATTCTAAAGTCTGCCGTAATGAGATACCGGTGAGCAAGCAGGGCAAACGGCTTTACTTTTTAAGATCGGATCTGCTGGAGTGGATAAAGTCAGGGCGCATCAAAACCGTTTCGGAAATAAGACAGGAAGTGGAACAGCGATTTAACAGATAGGATGGTATAAGCCTGCAGATTTTCTGCAGGCTTATCAGTTTGTACCCTATCTGTACCTGTTATTCGTGTATCGCTTGTAAAGGCTGTAAAGTGAATTTCTGGATCTGAGATTTCACACAGATAAATTATAAAAACACTATTAAGTTGGGAGCAGAATTCGAACTTTATAGCTGAAATCCTGTCTTTACTACGATTGATAAAATGTCTTTGAGCAAATTGCTACGATTCTGCAATTAAATTTAATTTTACTCTTTTTTTAATATTTGTATTCTAATGGATTATATGAAATGTTGCTATTTTTTTACATTGCAAAAAATATTAAGAATATTAGGAAAAGTGGTTCCAACTCATGTAAAAATTTAAAATGATTGATTACAGGCTATTTTGTTAACTTTTATCGCAGGAAAAGCTTGTAGCTCCACTCGATAAAATACTCCTTTAGGAGTATTTTTTTTGTCTTCCTGTTAATTTAGCTTTGCTACGTAACCATATAGTTTTAAGTTTTTTGCACAAAATACATTTTTGGTTTTTATGCGTTTAATAAAATGTAGCATTTACCTTTTAAAATAATTTAATGAGATGGAAGTCGGAAAATATTTTTGGGCTTTTATACAGAAAACCTGTTTAAAACCAGACGATGCAATTTAAAAGGTTGCTTTTGCCGATAAAATTTGAAAGGAACGCTTGATTTTTAATGCATTATACTGTTTAGTCTAAGCTATTCATATATGAGAGATATCACATTCAATATGCAAACTATAGAAATTGTAAAGCTTTTATAAAATGTAAGAAGAACGGCTTGCACATACTTTGCAACTGTTTTAAAACCAATTTCACTGTATAATAAAGCCTTTCTTCTACCGATATTAATTTAATAAACACCAAATTCCTCTAAAATTTTATGCCTATGAAAAAAAAATACTTTTTAGCGCTTCTTTTTCTTTTTCTTATTTCTTCTATTGAAGCGCAGACCAAACTGCAGTTTTCAATTTCCCAGCCACCAATACTGATAGCAGATGCAGGTTCGGGCAAAACAATTCTTCCCGGCGCAAGCACAGTTTTAGGCGGTTCCCCATCGGCTTTAGGAGGCAGCGGGACTTACACGTACTTATGGACACCCGCGGAGGGCTTAAATCAGGCTAATATTTCTAATCCGGTGGCAAGCCCTTTAAAAACAACGCAGTATACGCTCACTGTCAATGACGGCAAAAAGTGCAGCATAAATGCTTCGGTGACCATTACGGTAAATTCTAATCTTGGTACAGATGAAATGCAGGATGAAAGCGGACTGGTAATTTATCCCAATCCAAGTACAGGGTCATTTACAGTAAAATCGGAAAAAAGCCTGAGCAGCGGTCCAATACAAATAGAAATTTTTAGTGTTCTCGGATCGTTGATTTTTTCTGAAACGATTTCAGACGGCGATAAATTAAACAGAACAATCACACTTCCTCATAAAAGTTCTGGAGTGTATTATTTAAAGCTCACAGGAAGCGGCCTAAATATCAGCAGACCTGTTATGATTCTATAAATCCGCTATCTTTTTACATCCATTATGAAAAAAATATACATTAAAGGAAAATACTGCATGATGATTGCAGTATTTCTTCAGATTATTTTTATGTGCCAGAGTCTGAAAGCACAGACCATCTACAAGGGCGATAACATAGAGCTTTCTTTGGCTGCAGGCTACAGAGGGAACATTCAATGGCAGGAGTCTGGTGACGGAATTTCTTGGTCCAATATAGCTGGAGGAACAGTCAATAATCTGATTGTGAGTCCTTTGTTAAATACACAGTATAGAGCCGTTGTTACAGAGATGGCCTGCGATCCCATCTATACAACTGTAAGATCTGTATTGGTAAGCAATGATTCTGGTATTTCAGTTAATGCCCCAACGGTTAGCTCCTTTAACGCTGTCGGTGCTTCTGCACAGGGAGAAATAAAGCGGCTGGGAGGAGTCGTTAAAGTGGTTGAGAGAGGAATTTGCTGGAGCACCTTAAACAATCCAACGGTTAATGACAGCAAAACATCTGAGGGTTCAGATATAGGTACGTTCACAAGCGCAATTTCTGGCCTTGCGCCAAGCACCACCTATTTTTTGCGTTCCTATGCTGTTACAGATCAGGGAATGACATTATACAGTCCGTCGATTTCCATCAGAACCCTTGAGCTGGTTTCTATCGGTTTTGTTCCTGTATATGATATTTCGGCTGTTTCAGCCTTTTCGGGAGGACTTATTAAACTTAATGGGACAGAAACGGTTGCGGCCAGAGGCGTATGCTGGAACACCAGCCAGAACCCTACGATTGCCAACAATAAAACATCAGACGGAACTGGAGAAGGATCATATGCCAGTTCTTTAACCAATCTGCAGTCTGAGAAGGTGTATTATCTTAGGGCCTATGTCACGGCCAGTAATGGACTTACATATTATTCACAGCAGATCTCTTTTGAGACACTGCCGGCTTATTCCTTCACGATCCAGACCAGCAATGTTTCAGGAGTTTCTTTTTCAAGCGCGAATGCAGGAGCAAGCATTCAGATAGCGGGTTCGGGCACAGTTTCTGCCCGCGGCATTTGCTGGAACACGGCCGCCTTGCCTACAATTTCAAACAGTAAAACTGTAAATGGATCTGGCGCTGGAAGTTTTACGGCTTCAATTGCGGGCTTAACTCCTGGCACTGTTTATTATATCAGAGCATATGCCACTTCCGCTACGGGCAAAACCTTTTACGGCAATCAGGTGAGTTTTGCAACATTGGAAGGCATTTCGGTAAATACGGAAGCAGTTACTGCAGTTACAACTTCTTCGGCTGTGTCTGGAGGAACGGTTACGGATCTTGCTTCGGGCTCTGTATCCGTGATTCGAAGAGGGGTCTGCTGGAGTACCAGCCCAAATCCGGTTGCAGCAATAAATTACACTTCGGATGGAAATGGAACAGGAAAATTTTTAAGCATAATCACGGGGATAAATCCCATGACAAACTATTACGTGAGAGCCTATGCTGAGCTGTCGTCAGGAAAAATTGTCTATGGGAATGAGAGCAGTTTCACTACCGCTCAGCCATTGGCAGTAAATATAACAACTTATAACGCTTCAAATATCACAGCTACGGGTGCCGCTTCTGGGGGGACTATCGCTGTCTCTGGCTATGGATCAGTTACGGAACGAGGTGTTTGCTGGAGTTTGATCCAAAACCCTACGGTGGCTGATTACAAAAGTAGCGATGGAGCAGGAAGCGGTTCATATACCAGCACATTAACAGGATTAAACCCTGGAAGCATCTATTATGTGCGTGCATATGCGATAAAAGATTCAGGAGATGCTGTTTATGGAAACCAGATTTCATTTACTGCACCAAGTCCCGTAATTATAACAACTTCACCTATAACGGACCTTACTTCAATCTCAGCGACTTCAGGGGGCGTTATAACAATAGTGGCGTCAGGAACGTCAATAACTTCACGAGGCGTATGCTGGAGCGAATTCCCAAATCCGACTGTAAGCAGCAATAGTTTTGCGGTGAGCGGTGCAGGAGCGGGGACTTTCAGCAGTTCTATTAAAGGATTGAACGGCACCAAGATTTATTATGTCCGCGCTTACTGCGCTACAAATGTTGGGGTTGTCTATGGCAACGAGATATCATTTACAACTCCTCAGCCTCCTGCGGCAGATCTCCAGCTGCTGACAGATAATGTATCGCTTATTACCGATAGGCTTGCATACTGCACAGCTCAGATAAGCGGAACAAGCGCTGTAACGCAGAGAGGTTTGTGCTGGAGCAAAAAAGCCAATCCGACAACTGCTGACAGTAAGACAATTTTTGCTTTTACAGCCCAGCCTAAAATATCAGGAGATTTGACAGGTTTGGAACCGCTGACGACTTATTATGTGAGATCATATGCGGTAGCTTCGACCGGAGCAACTTATTATGGCAATCAGGTATCATTCACAACAGTGAAAGAAGCGGTGGCAGAAATACCTGCAGTGACAACTATTTCTGTTGAGAATATCAATGGCACTTCAGCTTTTGTGCGCGTTAAGGCTACTGGTGTATCTTATGCAAAATTGGGTGTTGCAATAAGCACCTCACCGAATGCTCCTGCAGAGGGAATGGCAGGAATTATAAATGTATTGGGTGATTTTGATTATGTATCTTTTTTCAGCGGATTAACCCCAGGAACAAAATATTACGTTAGGGGATATGTTATGCCTGGGAGCGAGTATGATTACGAGGCTCCTATCTATGGCAATGAACTTTCTTTTACCGCTTTATCGCAGGAGAGTGCTGCATATGCAGTAAAAACAGCAGATCCAGTAATTTCAGTTCCTTATGAAACTTCGATACCAACGGTCATTTCGGGAGGATTTTTAGATGGACCAGCCCCGCCTCTTTCAAACGGGTTGACTAACTATGGATATTGTTGGAGCAAATTGCCCAATCCTACTGTTGCAACTGGAAGCAAGGAGGTAATTCCAATGAATACCTATGCTATGGGAGAATATTTCAGATCTTATCCAATACGAATTCCGATTGGAGCGGTTTTGTACCCTGAGCCTGTAAATTATTCTTCAACTTATTACTTAAGATCTTTTATAACTTTAAAATCTGGAGAGGTCATTTATGGCAATGAGGTAATGTTTACTACTCCATCAGCTCCGAGTTTTGAGATTACGACGCAAAATACTTCATATAGCGGTAATGCCAATGAATTTAACGTAAAAAGCAATGTGACAATCATAGGCTCGGAAACCATTATTGCTCGAGGGATATGCTGGAAAACATCGCATGATCCTACAATATTGGACCCTCATACATCAAATGGCAATTCAAGCGGAGAGATTACAGCCACTACTCGACCTATAGCTTATGGAATTACGTATTACTTCAGGTCTTATGTTATTGGAAGCAGCGGAAAAGTATACTATGGCAATGAGATTTCCTTTAGAACGGATGCTCCTGAAGAGCCTGATACTACAGCACCAGGAACAATTGAAGACCCCAATCTAAATCCGAATCCTGCATTGACTGTAATTACAAATAATGTCAGTTCAATTACCGGATCCAGTGCTGCATTTTCGGGAAGCATTTCAGGAGGTTCAAAAGTTACGGAGAGAGGTTTCTGTTTTGCAACAGCACAGAATCCTACCACTAGAAATGCCAGAATTACTTACGGATCTGGTTTGGGAAATTTTAATGGAAGCATTACGGGTCTGATTTCAGGCACTCGCTATTACGTCAGAGCATATGCGGTATCAGCTTCAGGCACTACTTATGGAAATCAGGTGTCCTTTGTGACATTGACCACCAATACCGCTGGCGGAGACATGCTTCTAACTTATATCGCCCAAGGCAAAGAAGCAAAGGATTGTGCTCAAATGTCAAAAGGCTATTATGCAAAAGTTATATATTCTAAAAATGAGAAATCGGAGAGGGAATTGGCTAAGACGACTTTGAGAAATAAGTACGGCGCTTCAATTGATTTCACCTCAAATGCCACCAAACAGAAATTTGCTGCCGTAATCCAATATGTTTACAAAATGGCGGGATGGAATTGCTTTATAACTGTAATTACAATCGGGTATGGCTCAAATGCAAGCGAAGCATTGAACAATGCAGTTAAGAATAAAAATAATGTCGCCGGTGCTGGTGCAGATTATACAGTGTTGAGGCAGATTCAATGGTAGAGCTTAAATAGATTAGAAAAGTTGAGAATGCTATTACTGATCTTAAGGCATAGTACAAAAATAATATGAAACAGCCTTTCGGGCTGTTTCGTTTTTATGCTTTAAATAAAAAAATACTAAAGTGGAGAAGCCACCGTATTAACCATGTAAATGTGCAGTATACTTTTAGAATTAGCAAAATCAATTCTATTTTTCTTCTTCCGGCTAAAACTCTTAAAATTCTTAAGAGTTTTTTTTGTTATGTAAACCTATTCCTAGTCAGTGAATTAAAGTTTTGAAAGCATTTGAATTTCATATTTTTTTTGCTTTATTTTGTTTTAACAATTATTTAACAGAACTTAATTTTATGTTACCGGAAATTCAAGGTCTTCATGATGTTTGGTTTACTAACCGAACTGTAAGCAAAACAAATGCCGAGATATCTTTTGATAGTCTGACCAATTCCATTATCAGTACTGGACCTTTTTCATTCTACATAATTGACTTCTTTGATATGTCACTCTCTCATGTGAGCCCATCTGTGTATGAACTCCACGGTTTTGATCCCAAAACGGTTACTTTCAATGATGTTTTGGGGGCAATTCATCCCGAAGATCTGGATTTCGTAATAAAAGCGGAAGATTTTTTAACGAAATTTTTTTTCCAGAATGTCGGACGTGAAAAATTATTAACCTACAAAATAAGCTATTGCTACAGAGGCAGATTAAAAAATGGAGAGTATGCATTATTTAATCACCAAGCTCTAATGCTTACGATGGATGATAATGGAGGATATGGAAAATCATTAAACATTCATACCAGAATTGATCATTTGACTAATAATAATACCTATAAAATATCACTTATAGGCTTAAATGGCGAACCTTCTTTTATGAATTTAAGCCTTGACAAAGCCTACAAACAAGACCAAAAATTCTCAAAGAGAGAAATTGATATTATCAAGCTAATGGGAAGCGGTTTAAGCAATAATGAAATTGCAGACAGACTTTTTATCAGTCCCTTAACCGTCAAAAAACATCGAAATAATATACTGGCTAAATCAGATTCAAAAAATACGGCAGAACTGATCAAAAACTGTATTTTTCAGGGGATTATATAATTATTTTTGATTCAAAAAATTGCTAATAAAGATAAAAAATACGGAGCAGGCTTTCTTGATTTTAAGGAACCATTTGAGCTTAAATACGATTCCATTGCAGCATTTGAAGACGATTTTGCACTTGTGCAAAGAAATAATCTATTTGGTTGCATTAATTATTCGGGTAAGGAAGTTATACCTATAAAATATAGATTGCTGGAACATTTAGCGAAGATTATGGAGTAGCTTTAAGATATGGAAACTGGTATATTTTGGATAATACTGGCGCAGATTTGCCAGTACAGGAGTTGTTGATGTGAAAGATGAAGACAGAATATTGTAATATAACCGTGAAGGAAAATCGATTAAAAAACCTGAAAAAACGAACTAGAGATTTTCAGTTTTTTTAACCGCTTTAGCTTTATGTGGCAAAAAAGGCATCACATCGAGGGTTTCAATGTACAAAACTTGCGACAAATGGGATAAATTATGACAAACCTAAGGATTTTTTAAGGTTTTAATTAGAGTCAATTTCTTGTAAAAGAAGTTAGCAAAAAGATTTAAAACAACTATATTATTGTTAAGTAGCTAAAAATGATTTGAGAAGAAAATGTAAAAACTAACGTCTTTTTTTCTTTCTTCCCATCCAAATAAAAAATCCTGTTATGGGTAATGTTGCAGCGAAAAGGCAAACCAAAAAGGCCAAAATTTTTGTTGGATAGCCATAGATGCTTCCCGTATGAATTGGATAAATTAGGCGCCGCACTTTATCACCGTTGCTAAAAGATTCATAAGGTTTAATTTTTAAAAGCTTCCCGGTATATTTATCAAAATAAGCCATGCTTGAAATATTCGGAATGGATTTTTCAATATTTAATTTGATGGCCATGATACTGTTTATGGTATCAGATGGAATTCTAATTTGAGTATCACCTTTGTATTTATAAATCTGCTCAGTTTTTAAAAGCATGTTTTGATAGAAAAAAGTCTTATCCAGTTTTGGATCCACTTTTGTCGGATTTTCAACTTTGGCGGAAGGCTTTTTTGCTGTTCCGTCTGCCAATAAATAAATGCCGCTTTCAAACCATTTGAAAGACCAGGTTAATCCCGTTAGCGATATTATCAGAAGAAATAAAAAACTGTAAAAACCAAACTTAGAGTGAAAATCCCAATTGGCTCTTTTAAATGATGCGTTCCATTTTACGGTTAATCTTTGCTTTAGGTTTTTTATCTTTTTTGGGCACCATAAGATGATGCCGGAAATCAGCATAAAGACAAAAATCAGACAACTGCAGCCTGTAATAAATTTTCCAATATCGCCCATAATCAAATGACGATGCAAATCTAGCATTACAGAAAAGAATCTGCTTTTTTCAGGAATTGCAGCCAATATTTTTCCTGTATATGGATCTACAGAGAAAATCTGATCCTTTTTATTATCATCGATTCCAGAAATAATTACCGTTCTTGCCGGGTTTTCATACGTTTGAATGCGATGTAATTGAGTAATTGCATATTTTTTCTTTATGAAATGAACGTGGACATCAACAGGCAATTTTTTTGTTCCGATTGTCGAAACCTTATAAAATTCAGGATTGACAAATGCATCAATCTCATCTTCAAAAACTAAAATGCTTCCCGAGAGTGCTACAATAAATACAATAAGCCCGGACGAAAGCCCGAGCCATAAATGTAAAAAACCGATGCTTTTTTTTAATGTTTTGTTCATGTAAAAAGATTGCAATATTTTTTGATGCAATTAAAACTCTTTTAAAACGAATAGCCAAGAGTCAAGAGCCAGTTCGAAGGCGCGCCCGGAAACAAGCGGATATAATCGTAACCGCCAACCCAATAGGTTTTGTTTAGAATATTATTGGCATTGAGCTGAATTTTAAATTTGTTTATATTGTAGTAAAAAGCGGCATTGAATAAGGTATATCCGGGAAGCGTTTCTGTAGTGGTCTGGCTCATGGTGCGCGTTGTTGCAAAATTTGATCCCATTGCGATTCCAAAATCTTTTAAAGCGCCATCAGTAAAATTATAGCGGGTCCAGATATTACCCTGCTGTCTTGGAGTATTTGCTTTTTGTCTTCCAACTTCAGCTTCAATCGGGCTTTCTGTAATAAAAGCTTCATTATAGCTGTAAGCGGCAGAAATACTCCAGTTGCGCGTAATATTTCCATTCAGATCAATTTCGATGCCTTTAGATTCCTCTTCACCAATTGACCTCATTAAATCTGGATTTGCCGGATCATTAGCCGGATACAAGGTGTTTTTCTGCTGTATTTTGAATAAAGCAACCGTCACAAAAAGCTTTTCTTTGAACCAGGAAGATTTTCCTCCAAATTCAACCATATTGCTTTCTAACGGATTAAATGGTCCTCCCGAATTTGGATTTGCCATAGTAGAAGCCATCTGAGGATTATAACCCTGAACATAAGTTCCGTATAAGTTAATGTTTGGATTAAGTGTATAAGTAAGACCGACACGGGGCAAAAACGAATGCTGCTTTACTTTTGTCTCAGTGGCTTTTTTGTAATTTGCTTTATCTGAATATTCATCGTAGCGCAGACCAATTAAAGCCTGAAAAGCGCCAAATTTAATATGGTCCTGAATATAAATTCCATACAGCGAATAGTATGTTGGATCAACTTGGCGGGCTACATAAAAATATTTGCTCATATCTTTTAATTGCTGCGATGCAAGTGGATTGCTCAAATCAAAATGAGCTACGTTTGGCACTGGATTTCCTTTAGAGTCCAACAGATAATTGGCTTTATTTGCAGGATTGTAAGCGGCGATAAAGCCATTGTTGGCTGCATTTCTGTAACCACTTGCTGTTAATTGCGAACCGCCCGCAGGAACCTCTTCCTGAGCATAATCAAAACCTGCAATTAAATCATGGCCTAAAACGCTTGTTTTAGCTTTATACTTAAAGAAAGCGGAAAGATTATCGATGTAGCGCTTGCGTTTACGCTGAAAGACCTGCATTTCAATTGCTGTCGGAATTGTGGATCCGTCTCCGGCAGAAGCATATTTATTGGCACCGCGGTGTTCTAAAAGATCCTCATTATAGCCTGTTCTGATATAGGATCCTGAAAACGATAAACGATCTGAAAACTGGTGATTTAAAGAGGTTGTAACGATGTAGGTTTCTTCTTTTAAATAATCGTTAGTTGAGTTTAACGAATTTGAAGTTTTTGTAGAATACAGGTTGTTTTCATAAGTAGATTGCCCTCGGTCCAGATTTCCATTTGAGCTGCTGTAGATTAAATCAAAATTTACGCTTGTTTTATCATTCGGAAGAAAAGAAAGGGAAGGGGCTACAACAATATTCTTATCATATTGCAAATCTCTAAAAGAGTTTGCGTTTTCATAACCTAAATTCAAACGGTACAAAAGGGATTTGTCTTCTGTCAAAGGTCCGGTAAAATCGGCTAAAGCCCTTAAAGTATTGAAACTTCCGGTAGAAAAACTTACGCTGTTTGCCGCCTGATCCAAAGGTTTTTTTGTTACGCGATTTAAAACTCCTCCAGGAGAAGCATTTCCAAACAAAGCAGATGAAGGGCCTTTTAAAACTTCAACACGCTCCAGATAATTGGCCAGAGGCTGTTTCCAAAATCCTGTAGAAGTACGCATACCGTTAAGCAATTGCGTATTGCTTCCTCCGTTTATTCTAAAACCTCGAATAGAGATATCGTCGTAAAAAGTAAATTGGCTTACACCGCTGAAATTTTTCACCACGTCGCCAACGCGAATAGCTCCCTGATCTGCTATTAATTCTTTGGTGGCATAGGAAACTGCCTGCGGCAAATCTTTTAAAGCAATTTCTGTTTTAGCTCCAATAAAAGATTTTGTATTGCGATAAGATTTCTCTTTACGCCCGGTAATTTCTACAGTTTGCAGCGTATTGACGTTTTCTTGTAAAGTTATGGATATGTCAAGGTTTTCATTTTCATGCAGTTCAACTTTTTTGTCTTGAGCTGTAAAACCCATTGCAGTGAAATATACCGTATAGTTTCCAGGAGTAAGATTTGTAATTTCAAAATTTCCCTTGTCATCAGAAACGGCAGTTTTTTTAAGGCTTTTTATTGATATAGAAGCATAAGAGATGGCTTCATTATTTTCGGAAACGATCTTTCCGGTAATTTTAGCATTTTGTGCCAGACCAATATTTAAAAAAGCAAGCAGCAATAATGAGAAAGTTGACTTCATGGCGGTTATTTATTTTTAGGGTGCAAATCTATAACTATTTAGACTAAATACAAATAATTTTTTTTTGACATAGATTTGCACTGCTGCCTTTACTGAAATTATATGATTTCTGTTAGCTGTTTTTTTATTTCGACCATTGAAAGAGAAGTTGGCACGGAAGCGTGCTGTTTTTCAATCTGCATTTTTTTTTAAGATAAGAAAGTAGAACTGAATCAATTTTGAAGTAAGTATGCCCTATATAGCTAAAGCTGACTTCTGATCAGATAAAATCACGGCCTAATAAAACGTAAAAATTAGGATTAGAATATAAGGGGAATAATATAAATTTGGATTTTAATCCCGTAAGCTGATCTCTGATGCTATGGCTAAATTTGTAAGCTAACGCAGTTTAACTGATTTTAATGCAAGAAATATGCCCTATAAAAATATACTTTTGATTGATGACGACAGCGACGATACGCAATTTTTTTTGGAAGCGGTGCAAGAGGCCGGCAAAGAGGCGGTATGCCATACTGCCCTGAATCCGTTAAAGGCGCTGGAAGATTTGGAAAATGCCGAGCAGCTGCCTGACATCATTTTTTTGGATTATAACATGCCGGCGGTAAACGGTCTTGAATTTCTCAAACGCATGGGCCAGATCGAACGCCTGAAAAATATTGAGGTTATTGTCCTTTCCACGCCTCCCGAGGAAGTGATGGTGCCCTGGCTGGACCGTAACAATATCAGGGCCAAATACATCTCAAAACCGGTCCATATGGAAGAGCTTAAGCAGATACTAGAAGAACTGCTTTAAGCGTATATTCACGTGATTGCAGCCTATTATTTACCAGTCTCCTATGAGGAATGCGAATAAGAGCAGCTATTCCTAAAAGCCGCTGCAGCCCACAGATTTAGAAGCGGGTAATCAATTGCACAAAATCCTGTTATGCGCCTTCAAAAGCCCTTTTATTGTGATGACGCTCCAATCGGTATCGGAATCCAGAAAGATCAGGCCCTGGTCATTGAGCTGCAGCAGGGATTCCAGCACTTGCGCCTGGATTTCCTTTTCTGGCTCCGCAAGATTTTCACTCTGTTTTAAGCTGCCGGCGCTGTTGTGCACCAGCTCTGCAAGCTCCTCCAGAGAACAGCTCGTACCGTATCGGGAAGCAAGCAGCTGCAGGATTTTGGATAGTATAGATGATGTTTCCATGATAGGATGGCTTTTATTCATACACGGCAATAATCATGCTGCAGTTTTTATGCGCGAGGATTGGTAACGGATTACCTGCTCTTTCATTCTTTTTTTGAGACTTTTTTAAAGCTGCTGTTGCTCTTAGATTTTATAAAGCAGATTTTTAATTATGATTTTGGCCGGCGGTTCCAGCTGATTTATCAACTTTTCGCCAATTTTATTATTCAGATTTTTTAATATGCCCTGCTTCCGGAAATGGTAATGATATGAGGGGTTTTTATCGAAGGGCAGCAGCGTCCATCAGTTTCCGTATATTCCAGTTCCTGGACATGAATGCGTCCCCCTGTGATCTTATCGAATTCAAACAGCTTCTCGGGTTCGTATCCTGCAATAACCTTAACATCATACCCGCTGTTCTGGTAGAGTGTCAGACCCTGTCCCACAAGCGCATTTCCTCCGCCGCTTGGAGCAAGGGAAAAATAGATGGCAACGTCTTCAATGCCGTCTCCGGTGAAGTCCCCCGTGTAGGACTGCTGCAGGTCAAGGACGGCATCATGCGAAGCAAGAATTTTGGGAAGGTATTTTTGGAACTTTTTTTCTGCAAGCCGCACGGCATCATTGGTTGTGATTTTGGGCCTGTCTGCCTGTTTTTCCTTTAGGGAAAGTTCTTTCTCTTTCAGCAGCAGCTCTCTTTCCTTTAGTTTGAGCTCTTTCTCTTTGGCGGAATTGCTGCAGCCTGCCATCAGTAAAGACATAAGTGCTACTGTACTGAATCTGATATTTTGTTTCATATTAATTTTAGCGGTTGCTTGCTGTTAAGGTTATGGTTTGCGGCTTTGCATTTACAAGCAGACATGTCAGGAACTAAATTAAGCCATTATTTGGAGTTGGCAAATCTCTGCATAAAAAAAGTGAGAAAGGATCAAGTGCTTAGTTAGTCACTTAGTTTTTGTGTTTTTTTCTTTTCTTTTAGATTGTTTTTAATTTTTGCAGATTTTTTTTTATTTTGATTTTGGCCGGTGAAGGGGAGGATGGTTAAAAGGTTTGTTATTTATTATATCGATTGCTCTGTGAAATATGCCGTAAAAGAATTGTGGGTATATTATACTGAGGCATGATTAGCTGCATATTGAACCTAAACTTCTTAAGGTATAATACAGCTGAACTTCTGGTTTTCAAAAATACCAAATGCCACGATTCTGCCGCAAAAGAATAGATTGGTAAATAATGTTAAAAACTGCCTTTAGCTTTTGCGGCAAAATTGGCGGCAGCTCCAGTTTTAGAATTCATTCCGTTATTATGAAGATGAAGTCTGCCGGATATGTCAATGGGTGAGAAATGTATATTTTTTAAAAATGCCCTTAAACAGTTTCTGGAATCTTTATGATCTCCCGTAAAGAATATTTTTTTGTCATCTTTGTTATGGTTTATCAGGGTGTTCCGCTTAAGATTAACAGGATTAAAAAGTTTTACTATGTGAGCCTCAGGAAGCATTGAAGCAGTAGTTTTATAGGTCATTGAATTAGTAATGCCTGATAGCAGCAATTTTGGATTAAATATCAAACTGCTGGTATGTACTATTAATTTTCCTGACATATCCGGCATGCTGAGGATCACCTGCTGCAAATCTTCTTTAGGAACAAATAATATTACAATTTCCGTATCAGAGGCCTGCTCCATAGAACTGAGCTGAATATTTGATCCCATTTTTTCAAAGACATCCCTAACAAGGCTGTTGCCTCTTGGATTGTGAATTTTAACCTTATATCCTGCGCGGACAGATCTGAAGGCTAATTCCATTGTAAGGCTTCCTATTCCTATGATCCCAATTCTCATAATCTTTAGTTTAAATAATTATCTTCCTTACTTAAAACTTAAGCGTGCTCGTTAAATGATGCTGATTAATTTTGGATTTATTTACAAATTATAATTATTATAAAAAATCAGTTTATTATTAGGTATTTATACTTGTTTTAGATTTTTAAGTGCTGTAAATTTGTTTTATCCAGTATTGACAGGTGTCATTCAAATAGTTTTTTGAAGGAAGTTTTGTTTCTTTTACCACTACTTTACGTAATTTGGTGAAACACATTTCAACCAGTATTCCACAATAGTTTTTACAATTTCTTTAATTTCTGAATATTCTGATGGCTTAACAAAAAAACCTTGGATCGACTTAGAATAGGCATCAATTACATGTTCCTGCTGTGCTGTTGTTGTAAAAAAGAGGTAGGGTATAGATTTAAGTCTGAGATCTTCGTTCTCATGTACTTTATTTCTTAACTCTACACCGCTTAGTTTAGGCATGTTAATGTCTGAAAAAATAATAAAGGGCTCAACTTCTGTGCTGATAAGATATTCTAATGCCTGTTCTCCCCCTGAAAAAAAATAATTTCGTTAGGATAGTTTAGTGAAAGGAATACTTCATTTAGAATTGACTGATCGTCTAAATCATCTTCTATTATAATTATTGGTCCGCTTTTATTCATAATACTTTTTTATAAAAGTAAGAAAATATTGGTATATGACATGATGTTTACAAAGTTTTATAATAGGCGTGACAGCGGCAGTATATAAATAATTTAAATCAGCTTAGCCAATCAGCAGTTTAATTTTTTAATTATTTAAAAACTTATTATTTACTGGAAAATCCTAAAGGTGATGCAATCATAGATTAAATGATTTAGAAAATAAAAATCTCAATTTCAATAAGTTCTAATTAATTAAAGCTATCTTTGGGCAATTAAATACATTAAAATGCAAGAAGGTACAGTAAAATTTTTCAATGAAGAAAAAGGTTTCGGATTCATAACTCCTAATAATGGAGGAGCCGAAGTTTTTGTTCATGCTTCAGGTCTATCAGAAAACATTCGTCAAAATGACGAAGTAAGATATGACGTAGAAGAAGGCCGTAAAGGTCCAAACGCAGTAAACGTAGTTGTAGCATAACCATACTATCACAGTTAACTTATAAAGGCATCTGCGCAGCAGGTGCCTTTATTATTTTCATTGGGTACAGTATTTTTGAATATATTGTGATTAGGGCTTTTCCATTATTGAACTATCCGCTGGCTACACAGTATAAAATTAGAAATCCCAGCATACAAATAATGGGAATTGTAATGGAGTTGAAATTGTCTGAATCTGTAAAAAAAGAGCACTAATTTTTTTGTGGTGGAAATGCTGGAAGGCCCATATCTATTTTAATTCAATTAATGACGCATGCCGTCCACTGATCAATATCTTCAAATTTGTTAATCACATAATTTGCAATGCTCAGGTCTGCAGCTATATTTCCGTTTGTAAAAGCGGCTACTTTCATGCCGGCTCTTTTCGCGGCAAGCATTCCATTAAAGGAATCTTCAATAGCAATGCAGTGCTCTGGATCTACTTCCAGTTTACAAGATGTGGTTAAGTATACACTGGGATCAGGTTTGCCATTTGGTTCTGAATCAGATGATGATACTGCATCAAAGTAGTGTGTTAATTTTAATTTTTTGAGTACTACAGGTATAATTTTATAAGGGGAGTTTGTAGCCAGTCCAATTCTGTAACCTTGATCTTTAATCAGCTTAACAAAATTCCCTATGCCGTCTATTTCACAATTTTCATTCTCAATGAGTTCAATTACTCGCGAAATTACCCTATCTTCTGCCTGCTGGACACTAATATTTTTCCATTCATATCTATTACGCCAGAACTCAGTAACCTCCCTTGTAGTCATTGTTTTTGTAGTCATTGCTAGTTCTTCAGTTACATGAACTCCTAGTGAAGAGAAAATTTCAAATTCTGCTTTCTGCCACAGCGGTTCTGAATCAACCAGTACTCCGTCCATATCAAAAATAATTGCCTTTGGTTTTAAATTTGTCACACCGCTCATAATTCTGTATTTAAGTGTCTGGACACGTTGAACAGACTATATGTTATTTTTCAAAAATACTATTTTTCAAAAATTAATCAAGTTCCCAAATAGGTAAAATTTAAAACTTTTTTTGGTACGGCTGGAATTTTATCTTCATGTTTATTAATGATATAACTGCAGGTGGTATTTCGGTATATCAATCTTTAACGGCTCTTTTTTATCTTAGTATGTTCCAGAGCATCTTTTAAATAGTTTTACAAGCTTTAGTAAATATCTCAAGAAAAAGTCCGCTTTATTTATAGTGCGAGAATAATGATTACCTGCAGATTCGAATTTTAAACTCAGACTTGACAGTTAGTTAGTTAGTTAGTTAGTTAGTTAGTTAGTTAGTTAGTTAGTTAGTTAGTTAGTTAGTTTTAGATTAGGTGTTTCTTTTCTTTTAAATAATTTTAATTGTTGCAGATTTTTTTAGTTTGATTTTGGCCGGTGATAGTGCAGTTGGCTGGAAAGGCGGGTAAATGTAGTGGAAGGATTATTCAATTTATTTTGATCACTTTTGTTTGTTTCATATTTCTTTTGCTTTTGAGAAACATTTTTTTTTGAAATTAAACTTTAAGCCAGTGACAATAGGTAATGGGCTGGAAGTTATAGTTATACGGTGTGTCAAATATAAAAAGCAATGGAGGAAGTAATCAAAATTATTTATATTTACATCGAGATTATCATCAGTTTTGACTGTTGAGTTGCTGGATAACTAGTTTTAAAACTATGCCTTTGAAAATAAAATTACTTTTAATTTGCTACTTATTTTCTTTATTTTCTTTTGCTCAAAGGGAAGCAAGTGTCTGGTATTTTGGTAAGAACGCGGGGCTGAAGTTTCATCAGGATGGATCGGTTACTTCTTTAACGGATGGTAAATTAGTTACCAATGAGGGGTGTGCATCAATTGCAGATGCTGCAGGTAATTTGCTATTTTATACAGATGGAAGGACGGTATGGGATAAGAATCATATAATTATGCCCAATGGCGATTACTTTAGCGGCACCGGATTAATGGGGGATCCCTCCAGTACAAATTCAGCTATCATAGTTCCCAAACCTGGAGATTCAAAAACATACTATATTTTTACCCTAGATGAGCCGCATCACGAAAATGCGGCTGTTTATCCTAGCGATTTTTCAGGTAATTATATCGATGAAGATAGCGGCAAAACTCCGGATAATGATGATGGTCTGAATAACGGCTTAAATTATTCGATAGTGGATCTCACCAAAACAGGAACCAATGGCAGCATCGGGGATATTGTAAGCCGTAATAATCATCTGATAACATACAATACAGATCCAAATGGGGAAGAAATAAAATATAAATGTTCTGAAAAGATAACAGCTGTACGTGATGCCTCGGGAAATGGCTTCTGGGTTGTAACACAGTTTACGGATTATTTCTATTCCTTTCGGGTGACGTCCGGCGGTATCACAGCTATGCCAGTCAAATCACTTGTGTTGCCAAGTGTTCCTACTTTCGGGTATAGGAGAAATGCGATAGGATGCTTTAAGGCATCGCCAAACGGAAAAAAATTGGCAGCGGCATATGATCAGATCGATACTCCAACAACCCCTTATAATAATTATAAAGGAAGCGTTTATACCTATGATTTTGATAATGTATCGGGTATTGTAAGCAACCCTAGGTTAATTGCAAAGGATGTCCATGCCTATGGCGTAGAATTTTCAAATGATTCCAATGTGCTTTACGCTAGTATGGAAGCGTTATACACCTCACAGGGATTGGCGCAGTTTGATTTGCAGAGCAATGATATTCCAAGCACCAAGCTGTATCTGTTTAATGCTCCCTATGGAATTGGAGCATTGCAGCTGGCACCCAATAATAAAATATATTACAGTAGTTATTATCCAAGCTCCTTAGGGGTGATTAATAATCCTAACATAGTAGGTTTAGGTTGCAATTTTGATCCGATAGGGCAGCCTTTATTGTTGAACACCACACATAATAAGGGACTGCCGCCCTTTATCACCTCGTATTTTGATGCTTTTTTTGAAGCTAAAAATTTGTGTCTTGGAGATAAAACTTCATTTATATTGAATTCCTCTCAAACAATTGCATCAGCCGCTTGGGATTTTGGAGATGGAACCGCATCAACGGATCTAAATCCCTTTCATACCTATTTGAAATCGGGAACTTATAATGTCTCTGTAACAGCAACGGGATCGGCTGGTTCCAGTACAGAATCCAGAGAAGTGGTCATAAGTATTATTCCGACTGCCGCAAAGCCTCAAGATATGCTGGTTTGTGACGAGAATAATGATGGTTTGTTCAAGTTCGATTTGACCCAGCAAAATAATGTTATTTTAAACGGACAGGATCCAAATTTGTATACCGTAACTTATTACCAGAATAATGTTCCTATTGCCAATCCCAGCAGTTATGAAAATAGAACTGCTTATCAGAGTGAAACCATTACGGCTGAGGTCAGCAATAGCGCTAATTCAAATTGTACAGCCAGAATCACTTTTGCCGTTGATGTTTTTGACAGTCCAAAACCAAATTTACCTTTAAATATTCCTGACCTGACTGGCTGTGATAATTCCAGTATCGGAACGAATAGCGACGGGAGAATAATTTTTGACCTGACTCAAATGGAAACTGCAATACTAAACGGGCAGTCCGCAGTTCAATTTTTGATTTCCTATTACAACGATGCGGCATTCACCCAGCCTATAGTTTTGCCTGGATCCTATGCAAATATGCTGCCTTCGGAAACTGTTTTTGTGAAAGTAGCCAATAGGGATAATATAAACTGCTCAGCTGCAACATCATTTAATGTTAAGGTTTTTAGCCTTCCTGTAATTGCCAGCACGGTAAGCTTAAAGCAGTGCGATGATGATACTGATGGATTTAGCCAGTTTAATTTGGAAGAAGCAATTAAAAAAATAACGGCAAATCCAGTAGATGCAATAACATTTCATGAAACTCTGGCTGATGCCCAGAATGCTGTCAAACCCATTTTGAATCCTATTTCATACCGAAATAAAACTGTCAGCAGCGATAAAGTATATGTCCGTGTATCGAATCAAAACAATTGCTGGCGGATTGCGCAATTAGATCTGGTTGTTTCGACAACTCAGATACCTGCAACTTACTCTAAATCATTTACGCAGTGCGATGATAGTGAACGCGGGACTAACAATGATGGAATTGCGTCATTTGATTTTAGCGGCATAACAGCCGATATAAAAGAAAATGTTTTTCCTTCGGGGCAATTATTGGATATCACCTACTACCAGAATGTTGAAGACGCCCTGGCGGAGAAAAATGCTATTGCAGATATCTCGAACTACCGCAATACAAACTCGCCGAATGTGCAGAAAATTTTTATTAGGGTAGACAGCAGACTTAATAATGACTGTCTGGGACTAGGGGGATATATTACCTTAAAAGTTGAAGCTGTCCTTGTTGTGGAAAATTTAAAAATTGAACATTGCGACGATGATCAGGACGGTCTATATGGATTTGATACTGCAAACCTTGAACAGGAGCTGCTGAATGGCATTGCCAATGTTACGGTCTCTTACACCGACCAGAATGGTAATCCGCTTTCAAGCCCACTGCCCAATCCGTTTGTTACAGCTTCCCAAATTGTAAAGGTTACAGTGAAGAATAATACGCCCGCAGCATGCCCATTTCATGCCACAATTTCTTTTATAGTAGACGATTTGCCTGAAGCATTTGCAATAGATCCCTCGCTTACCAATGTTTGCGATGATGAACCCGATCCGGTTCAGCAGGATGGCAGATATGCTTTTGATACCTCTCTATTTGAGACGGCCTTGCTGGGCGGCCAGACCGGAATGATCGTTAGATATTATGGCGGCGATAACCAATTACTTCCTAGTCCGCTTCCCAATCCTTTTGTAACCGATTCTCAAAATGTAAGAGTGGAAGTTATAAATCCTAATAATACAGCTTGTTCTGCCAGCACCGTAATTCCTTTTATCGTAAACCCGGTTCCCAAGATTGATCTAAAAGGTGAAGAGCTGGTTTGCAGTAACCTGCCCACATTTACAAAGAAGATCGATGCCGGACTTTTGGATTTAAATCTGATTAATGATTACCATTACACCTGGTCTTTCAATGGCGCTATAATCCCCGATGAAACAGGCTATGATTTAATAGTGAATAAAGAAGGGGTGTTTACTGCAGAGGTAACCAATAAACAGACAGGCTGCAGTCGAACAAGAACTATTAAAGTCGCAGCATCAGATATTGCCTCAAATTTAATTGCGGTGGTTGGCCAGTCGAATACCATCAAAATTTCTGTGACTGGAAATGGAGATTATGCGTATGCCTTAGATGATCAGAATGGCTATTATCAAGAAGAAAGTTTTTTCGAAAATGTGCCTGCGGGTATCCATACAGTTTATGTAAAAGACAAAAATGGCTGCGGGACAGCTTCAGAAGAAGTGGCCGTTTTTGGAATTCCTGCTTTTTTTACGCCTAATCAAGACGGATTCAACGATTACTGGAACATTGAAGGGCTTTTGCCGTCAGCACAGCAAAAAGCGAATGTTCAGATTTATGATAGGTATGGAAAGTTATTGAAAGAATTTGCTCCCTTAAGCCAGGGCTGGGACGGAACATATACTGGAAGACAGATGCCTGCTGACGATTACTGGTATTTAGTGAAATTAGAAAACGGTAAAACCTATAAAGGCCATTTTTCGCTTAAAAGATAAAAAACTCTTTCATTTAAGAATGCAGGCAAAATTGCTGTGAAGTTCCTCTTTTCGCAGTAAATTTAAAAAACTAGCACCACGCATAACCTCCATCTTAAGATTCTAGTTAAGTTGGCTATAGTACTTTCTACATAAATTATTCTTATTGAATGTCCTTCCTCCTTCAAATTGCAATATTATTTCAATATGAAACATACCAGGTTGTTATCCAGTATTTTATGTGTTAAGTAGTGCTTGCTTCTTCTCAGCTATTGATTTTCTTGGAATGGCTATTTTTTTTTGTAAAAAAAATAGGTATTTTTTATGTTAAATGTAAAATATTAATATTTTTTTTGTAAGATTGTATATTTATTAACATATTTTTTTAAGGTTTAATTTTGTTAAATTTTGCTTATGAATAAATTAGTTATTTTACTGTTCCTGCTTATTGGCGCCACTTCATTTTCCCAGCATCAGATAACTTTTCAGTATGACAGCTGCGGTAACCAGACCAATAGGACATACTGTTTTGGATGCAGTTCAAAACCTTCCAAAGAAGTCAAAGAAATTGAAGCCGTCCAGGAAGAAGATCTTGAGAAATTTTACCCTGAGGACCAGATTTCCTACTATCCTAATCCCGTTAAAGAAGAGCTTTATCTGAAATGGACTGTTGCTGATGGTCAGGCTGTAAATTCTATAGCCGTCTATTACATGACGGGTGCTTTACTGGATTCATATCAGCTAAATTCAGGGGTTGATAATCAAAATCTGCCTTTTCAAAATTATCCTGTCGGCGTTTACATTGTTTTGCTTAATTACAGCAACGGAGAACAAAAAACTATCAAAATCATTAAACGATAATTAATTATGAAGAAAATTTACTTTATTCTTACTTTTTTATTTTTCAGTTTTTGTGTTTTAGGCCAATCAACACCTACAGGGTCTTCAACAGAAGTTGGTGATACTGGAGGACAGCTGACAGTATCTCTGTCAGGTGCCGCAAACTATTCGATTCCGATTAAGGTTCCACCTGGTATAAATGGAGTAGAACCCCGAATCAGTTTAGTTTATGACAGCCAATCTGGTAATGGCTCCGCAGGTTACGGTTGGAATATTGCAGGAGTTTCGACTATTTCGCGTATTCCATCAACAAAATTCCATGATGGAGGTGTAAGTACCATTAAATACTCAATGAACGACAGGTATGCTCTAGATGGCCAGAGGCTGCTTGTGAAGAACGGCACTACCGGAGTATATGGCGGAGACGGGACAGTCTATGAGACCGAAAATTTTTCTAATGTTAAAATTATCTCACACGGCTCTCAAGGAATAACCGGAGACATCGGCCCGGCCTATTTTACAGTTGAATATCCAGATGGTTCAAAGGCTTATTATGGATACATAGCTGGTAATAGTTCTAATTCGCTCTCGCAGATTCATTTCGCTTTGACTTACTGGGAAAATCCTCAAGGTATTAGAATAAGTTATTTTTATAATTATACAATTTTTGATAAATTAATGCTTATGGGGATAAAATATGGCTCAAAAAATGACGATACCCCTCCTAATGAAATTAGTTTTATCTATAAAAACAGAGTATTGAACGATACACAGATTATAGCAGGCGAGTATAAACGAGATTTATCAGTTTTATCAGAAATCACTGTAAAAACTAATGGGATTGGATTTAGAAATTATGTTCTTAATCATGATCTATCATCTCTGAAATATGAAAGGCTAATCTCGATTACGGAAAAAAGCGGCGACAATTCAAAGTCTTTAAATCCAACAGTTTTTACATATGTTGAGAATCAGTCTGCAGTAGGCTCCCAAATTGAATGGAGCCGTACAGCACCATCTTTTCCTACATCTTCTAATAGCGGAAATACGTTGGCAGGCGATTTCGATGGTGATGGAGAAATTGAAATTTTAAGCCGATCGTCTTCGCAGGGAATCAGTATTGGAAAAATTAAAGATGACTATTCTACATTCAACAACTATTTCACCGTTTATAATAATGACAATAGATACGTTGTAAACTCTCTTGATTCTAATTATGGAATTTCAAGCAAGCAGAATCTTTGTCTCACTTTAAATGAAAATAACTTAATTCGTTACAAAATTTACTCATTTAACACGTCTTTATCAAGTCTTACTCTGGATTATGAAAAAACCAGCCCAGTAAGTGAAGGATATCCCGCAATAAAGTACTATGGCGATTTTGATGGTGATTATTTAACAGATCTACTAGTTTTTGGAGAACCGGTTAACGGCATTAGCAACTTGAAAGTAATTAATCTTGATCGCAGAATAACCTCAAATTTCATTTCAAGTGCTGGACAGATAGATATTGGTGTTTGGGTGGACAATGGACCTGGCATGATTAGTGGTACCAATGATATTAAAATAGCAGATATAAATGGGGATGGAAAATCAGATATAATTGTTTTTAGGGGGGCTCCTTACAATGATATTTTAGGTTACACCTTGGTAAACAATACTTTCGAAAAATTTATTGACTGGGATTATAATATTCCAGGAGATATTGGAGATGATACGCACCGTACTCCGAACGACTTTCCAATTTTGTTGGGAGATTATAACGGGGATGGAAAAAGCGATATTTTCTTCATCGCTACAGGTAAATTATTAACTTCTACGGGAGGTGTATATTTCTCTGAAGAAACTCTTCCATCTCTGTACAGTCCTCCTTCATATCCATATGGAGCGATGGATCGATGGGTAGCTATGGACTTTAATAATGATGGAAGATCAGATATTATAAGAATCAAGCCAGTTAAGAGAAACTATACAGTAGGTAATACTACAACTCATGATCAAGATCTCCTGGAAGTGGATCTTTACTACAAGAGCAGGGAAAATTCAAATCAGTGGTCCCATCAATATTTTTCTAGATTTGTTTTTTCTGATAACTGGAGCCAATATTACAATCCTGATGATCCATATTTAACAACTAATGATCCACTATTTTCGAGAAAAAGCAAAACAACTCCGAATAAATCTGAATTAGTAGTTGGATTAGGTGGTAAACTTGTATTTTTTTCTAATAACAGCTTTTCTTCCGACCAGCATTTGCTAAAATCAGTTACAACTGGCAATGGAGTAAAAGAAAATATAAGCTATAGTTTCTTAAAAAATAATAATGAAGTTTATGAAGCAGGCGCTATAAAACCTTATCCTTATCTGGCCATGCAGAATAATTCTGGATTTAAAGTCGTTTCACAAATCGATTATCCAAGTAATGGGCAAAGTAAAAAAATATTTAAATACTTTGATGCGGTTACTAATGTCGAAGGGCTTGGTTTTATGGGGTTTCAGTCTGTATTAACAACTAATCTTCATAATGACAGCAATTATCCAATTATTTCTAATGTCAGAAAAACTGATTTTCTTTTGAGAGGAGCAAATACTGAGAACTATAGCGTGGATGGACTGGCATCTCCGTCAGCAGCGACGCCTGCTAATTTTATATCAAAATCGATTTTGGATTATAATTCAGCTGCCGATGCTCTGCAAAGCAATAAAGTTTTTAAACTAAAAAATCTTTCCGTTAAGCAATATGATGGACTGACCAATACAAGTACAGAGACGACAGTGAGCCTTGATCCTTATAATAATCCTATTTCGACAACTGTTTTAATAAAAGAAGGTTCAACATTGGCACAGACAAGCGTTAAAAATCTAGTTTATGCTTCGCCCTCTGCATCTCCTCATATCGTGGGACGACTGGAGAGTAAAACTGAATCTGTCTTATATAATGGAGATACAGCAGTTAATGAAGAGCTTTATTTATATAATTCTCAACAATTACTATCTCAAGTTAAAAAAAGACCAGATGCTTCGGTGAATTATGTAACAGAGGATAACACTTATGATTCTTTTGGAAATATAATCTCAAAAAAAATTACGGCAGGTGGAAATTCCAGAGAGGCTGGATGGACCTATGACACTTCAGGGAGATTGTTAATATCTAAGTCTGACATCGAATCGTTTCAGACTGTTTTTACCTATTTCCCTAATGGGACTTTAAAAACAGAAACAAATCCATATGGACAGACGTCGATATATGAATATGATCCATGGTTTAGAAAAATAAAAACAACGGACTATTTGCAGAAGACCATAATATTTAGCTATACTAAAAATCCTTCAGAAAATACTTCGATTATAGAAGCGGTTTCAAGTGATGGTACTGCGACATCTGATGTTTTTAATCATTTTGGACAGAAGGTACAAGAGAAAGTAAAAGCCAATGTGAATGGTCGTTATTTGAGTAAAAATTTTATTTATGATATTTATGGTCGGATTATTGAAGAAGGTGTGTCTCATTATCCCGCCCAAATTCGAAGGTCGTTAACTACATATGATCCTTACGGGCGAATCGTAAAATTTATGGGGCCGGAATCTCAAGCTATAGGAAGTGGAACAACGATAACATATTCAGGTCTTTTGAGCAGTGCAAATAATGGAACTCTAACCAAAACAGTAAGAAAAGATGCTGTAGGGAATGTTATTGAAGTAAATGACGGTTCTGGAGCGATATTAACATTTGGTTATTACGCAAATGGAAATTTAAAAACTAGCAATTGCGATGGTGCCGTTAGCAGTGTTCTTCAAGATAAGTGGGGGCGCAGAACCCGATTAACGGATTCTTCCGCTGGTGAATTTAATTACAGTTACAATGATTTTAATGAGCTGGTTACAGAAGAAAATAGTAATGGTGTTACTACTTACTTTTATAATCCCTTAGGAAAACTACTAGAGAAAACAATTGTGGGTTCATTTGCAAATTCTAAAACCACATATAGCTATGCCTCAGACACCGGAAAAATTTCTAGTTCTTTATATACAGATTATCTTAATGGCGGTCTTACAATAAGTAATGAATATAGTTATGATAGTGCGAAAAGGCTATATCAGACTATTGAGACGACTCCATATGTAACTTTTACTAAAACGATTGGATTTGATAGTTTTGGAAGAATCGATACAGAAACTTTAGCGGCTAAATCAGGTACAAAGTTAAGTAGTAAAACCATTAAGAAAACATATCAGAACGGCGCCCCTTATCAGATTTTAGATGGCACAACCATTTTATGCCAAAAAGACGTTATTAGTGATAATGGAGCTCTAAATTCGGGAGTCTTTGCAAATGGAACAAATGTAATAGTTGACTATAATGGCAATGATTTCATTATAAACAAAATGTACAGACAAGGTGCCAATATAATGTATAAAATGGAAAATACTTACAATGTTGCCAAAGGTACCTTGGACTCAAAAACTAATGGTCTTTTTAATTATATCGAAGATTTTAAATATGATCCAATGGATAGACTTACTGAAATAACAAGTACAGGTCAGTATATGAACTGTACTTTTGACACATCTAGTGTGGAAGGTTTTCAAGTTGAAAATGGTGCGTCAATAGTGAGTTCAGCTGGTGGTCTAAGTGTTGCTGTTCCAAATGCGACAGGTACAGTAAAAAGAACCTTGGTTACTGGAAAATCTATAGGGGATGAAATTACAGTGCGATACGATGTTAAAAAAGTTCTTGGAACAGATACTTTTAATGTTTATATTCAAGAACAAGATCCTGTAACATTAGCAAACGTTAAATATTTTAAAGGAACGCTTGCTACTTCGACTACAGGTACTGTTATGAATTTGAGTCACACTGTAATGCAGTACCCAAATTTAATTTTACGGATAGAAAAAGTAAATACTACATCAATGAATGTCTTTATTCTTGACAATGTTACTGGAGGACAGAAAAGTAAGGCTTTACAGGGATATGATGCCAAGGGAAGAATTTTGTCTAATCAGCTTGGAACCTATAATTATCCAAGCAGTGGAAAAATTTATCAGAACTCTTCGGTAAATATCGCGCCAAACGCTCTTGCATATTATCAGAGCAGACCATCTCAGATTATAACTTATAATACTTTTAAAGGCCCTTATCAGGTTGAAGATGTAGGGATTGAAAAAATTAGTTTTGAGTATAATGATGATAATGCTCGAAGTGCAATGTTTTATGGTGGAACGCAAGATAAATTATTGAGACCATATAGGAAATTTTATTCTAGTGACGGGACTATGGAAGTCAAACAGAATACCGTAACGGGAGCTTTTGAATTTCTTACCTATATTGGTGGAGATTCATATAATGCGCCTATTGTCTTAAAAAGTGACGGTGTAAATTATGATTATTTGTACTTACAGCGTGATTATCAAGGTTCTATAGTAGGGATTTCCAATGCTGCAGGAGCTATTATTGAAAAACGATTGTTTGATCCTTGGGGAGGAGTAATTTCTGTGCAGAATGGATCCGGTGCAGCTTTATCAGGACTTACTGTGCTGGATAGGGGGTATACTGGCCATGAACATTTACAGAGTATTGGGATGATTCATATGAATGGCCGTCTATATGACTGTAATTTAAGGCGTTTTTTACAGCCTGACAACAACATCCAGGATCCATTTAATACGCAAAACTATAACAGATATGCATATGTGATGAATAATCCTGTAAAATATACTGATCAAAGCGGTGAGTTTTGGAATATTTTATTTGGTTACCTTTTTAGCGCCTATGTTCATGGTGCTTATGCTAGTGGTGGGGAATTAAATCCAGCGAAATGGAATTCGGCAGCTTTTATAAGCGCTGCTACAAGCACGTTTTCGCTGGGAGCTAGTACAGTGGCGACAAATCTTACGAACAATTATCTTGATAATTATAATAGTCCTCCAGAATTGGGAATAAGTGCTGTTGGATCAAAACAGAATATTACAAATGAGTCTATAATTAATTTGTTCACAAATATCGGAAAGGCCGGAGATCGTTTTGATGATGGTGTAAATCAAAGGATTACTGATAGTTTTGATTTTTTCGAAAATAAAATTGGAAGCTCGTATTATTGGGGCAGCACTTTACAGACATTCGGAAATAATTTCATGGATGGAAGAACAATTTTTAATGCAAGTTCGGCATATCAGAAAGAGATATATACGAATGTAACAAATATGTCTGTTTATGATTGGGCATATACAGCTGGATATAGTGCACCTGACATTGCAGCTTCCTTCGCTATTCCTTATGCAGTGGAAGGTATTGGGTCAAGAATTGGCGCTATGGACTTTTCTATTGCACGGACTGAAGCAACAGTAGCCGAGGATGTGATGCGGGTGAGACATCATACATCTGTGGAAAATTTGAAAAAAATAAAAAAAGCACAATTCATAGAGACGCATCATGACGGTAATGTTCATTTTGAATTTCCGCCGTTTTCAAATCCTTATAAATCTTATTTTGGAAATGCAGGTAAGGGCGCATATGTTGAGTTTTCGGTACCAAGATCTGCGGTTTCTTATCCAGAAGTATATAAAGGACCTGGTAATTATGGGGAGTTGTTTACGAATCATGTTCCTTATAGTTTAAAAAGTGCTAAACCTAAGTTTGTTGTCCTATGGTGGTATTAAAAAAAAATATGGTTAAATATGACTTTCTGGTTTTCTTGTATGCTTATTTAAGACAGATTGATTTGTCATTGGATAGAAATAGAAGTATTCCTTTAAGTAAACTGGCTGCTTACTATGACGAGCGTATAAAACCCGGGAAGATTGCAAATTATCTTGGCAATAACATAGACTGCAATAAAAATCAACGATTTAATCCAAGACGCAGAAGCGGTTTTGTTACCATGATTAAAGGTAGATTATTGACGATTTTTAAAAAAGAGGCTATTTTAAGTGATGAAGAAAAATGTTACTGCAAAGAGAAATTATTAAAATTGGAAAGTCTTTTGTCTGGAGATTTTGGTGATGATAAATTTCTTGCAGAAGAAATAAGGATTGAAATAGCTGAATTTAATTATAGAATTATAGGTTTACGACTTAAAAGGTCTGATAGAAAAAAAGCAGATGCTGTAGAGCATTTTATGCAGAGTGATCTTGTGCAAACAAAGGAACTTGCTGAATTCCTTAATTTTAAAGTTTAGTTTGTCGTGGTGGATATGAATTGGACGAATTAAATTTTAAAAACAAGATTTTTAAGAAATTCTCTTCCTCCAGTTTTTAAGTATATTTCGATTTTATAATGTCCTAGGTGCATTAATGGTTAATTATTGTATATGACATCTACAGAAAATCAGATATGTTATATTAATATCGCATAAAAATTAAGACAGCCTTTAGGCTGTTTTTTTATTTTATAATGCTTTTTTATTTAAACTTTTATGAGTTAGTTTTTGATTTTTTTTGTTTTCTATTTTGGCAGGTAATGATGAAGATGGTTAGGCACAAATTCATCTATTTAAATGAGGGAATTATTAAAGAGTTAGTTAGTTAGTTAGTTAGTTAGTTAGTTAGTTAGTTAGTTAGTTAGGTTTTTCCTTTTATTTTTTGCAGATATTTTAATTTGATTTTGGCCAGTGAAGGAGGAGGCTGGTTGGGGTGGGAAGTTGATTTCGATCCGAGAATTTTTATTTATTTTTTAAAGAATTTATATTAGAGAGCAATAATTAAATGAGATAAAAAAGGATAACACGGGAAAGTAATTGGGCGAATTATTTTTAATATTAATTGAACTTAATGCTTTAATGGTTTAGTTTGCCGTGTTTTAATTTTTGGACACGGGCTTAACTGCTTAAAAATTCTATAATTAAATTTGTTCAGCAGTTTAAATCAATAACTTAATGTTTCGTAATTAACTTGCTTTGATCCCTAAATTCGCTTGGTGTAAAGCCCATTTTACGCTTAAAAGTCCGATTGAAATTGGAAATATTATTAAATCCACTGTCATAGCAGATTTCTTTTATAGATTGTTCCGATTCAAATAACAATCGTGCAGCAAGACCCAGACGCAAATCAGTAATATAATCGGAAAAAGAACTATTGGTACATTTTTTAAAATAATGGCTAAAAGCCGATTCTGACATATTTACTAGATCTGCGACTTCCTTTAATTGTATTTTATTCTGCAGATTTTCTTTAATAAAATCATTTACTTTTTCTATTCTCTGGCTTTCAGGAAAACTGTAATAGTCAACATACGAATGAGAAGCAAGATTTTTGGTATTCTTTGCAATAGCCAAGTCATGTAAAATGGAAAGAAAGTTTAATAATGAATCAAAATCTTGAGAATCTGAAAGCTGTACTATCTTTGGTTTCAGTGCTTCAATAGTTTCTTTAGAAAAGGCAATACCTCTTTTGGATCGTTCCAATAATTCTCTAATAGGAAGCGCCAGTTTTCGGTTTAAAGTTTTTTGAGAAAATAAATCTTCATGAAACTGAATCGTAACCACATGCGCGTCATTATTGTCTTTTATTCCAGTCCACAAATGCGGCGTATTCGGACCAATGAGCGCCAAATCACAATCTGTATATTCTACAACAGAATCGCCGATAATTCTTTTTCCAGATGAATTTAGAACCAGATTCAATTCGATTTCTGGATGAAAATGCAGCGGAAAATCAAATTTAGCGTGCATATGATTGAGTACGATAAAAAAGTCATCGTCTGAAATTGGTACTAATTCTCTTAAGATATTGCGTTTTTCGTTCATAATAGTATTATTATATTTCATCATAAGATAATAAACTTGTCCAAAAATAGATATTTTTTTTCTGTTATACGTAATTATTTAAGGTTTAAAAAATAATTTATTCATATAAAGACTATAATTTTAAATTAAAGTACTATTTGTTATTCATTAAAGTATTATCATTTGATCGTATTTACAAAATCGATACGAAAACGAAGTAGTTAATTTGTCGTGAAACTAATAACTAATCTTTAACCGATCAACAAATGAAAAAAAAATGGACAAAAAGCTTACTTTTTTGTATTCTGTTTGCTAGCACATTTGCAGCTTACAGTCAGAATATAATAAAAGGTACCGTGGCAGACGAAACCGGTCTGACAATACCTGGAGTAAACATTACAGTAGAAGGTTCTACTAAAAGCGCTTCTACAGATTTTGATGGAAAATTTGAAATCAATGCTCCTGCAAATGCAGTTTTATCTTTTTCTTTTATGGGCTTTGATACCCAAAAGATTGCCGGTTCAGGTAAAAATACATTAAATGTCGTTTTAAGAGCATCATCGCAAAACCTAAAAGAAGTAGTCGTAATTGGATACGGCTCTGTTAAAAAAGCAGATCTTACCGGTTCTGTAAGTACAATTAAAACTAAAGTATTAGAAGATATTCCTTCCAACTCAGTCGAGCAGGTTCTACAGGGGCGAGTTGCTGGTTTACAGGTAACAACTTCGCAAGATCCAGGTTCAACATCCACCGTTAGAATCAGAGGAGGAAGTTCTCTTAGAGGTTCAAATGCGCCGCTTGTGGTTTTAGACGGTTTTCCGCTTGGAGATGCTGGCGATTTAAAACAAGTTAACGTTGCTGATATCGAAAAAGTCGATGTATTAAAAGATGCTTCAGCTTCAGCAATATATGGTTCTAGAGGAGCAAATGGAGTTATTATTATAACCACTAAATCGGCTAAAAAAGGAAAAACACAAATTTTAGTACAGCAGCAGTCTACTGTTTCTGAGTTTAATTCAAAACTGAATTTATGGAGAGATCCTGTTTTAATGGCGCAGTTAAGCAATGAAGGCAGAATTAATGGCGGACAAACACCGCTTTATGTTGGCGCGAATAATTCTAACGGCGTGTATTATCCTTCTATTCAAGAATTACAGTCTGGATCTTGGCCCTATTTTACCAAATGGGACGATGTGACTTTTAGAAATATGCCTCTTGGCAATAATACTATCGTGAGTGTTAACAGCGGTACAGATAAGACAAGCTTCAATTTAAGCGGAAATTATTACAGCGAACAAGGTGTTTTTGTAAAGGACGGTTACAGCAAAGGAGGCTATAATCTTAGAATCAAACATGATGTTTTTGACAATTTCACAGTTCGATTCTCAAACATTGTGACCAAAGGAAAAAGAAATTCGAACGGCGGTTTAGCGTATTGGAGAAATCCTATTTTCCCAATTTATGATGCCAATGGCGATTATTATATGATTGGCCAAAACGATTATACACATCCGGTTGCGATTACGAATCTTCGTCAAAATGAAACCAAAACGATAGATGTAATCAGTTCTGCTTCTTTAGAATGGCAGATCATTCCTTCTTTAAGATTGACTTCAAGACTAAATTACAAATATGGATCGTCGGTTAATGACCAATATTATCCAAGTAAATATACTGAAACGGGAGATTTTAATAATGGAGCAGGATATATCAACAACTGGGAAGGACAGAATTTTGTTTCAGAAACTTTTGCAAACTATAACAAGACTTTCGGTAAACATGATTTAGGTATTACAGGAGGTTATACTTACGAAAGTTATGTATCTAGAAGTTCAGGACTTGGTGCATTTGATTTTGTGAATGAAACACTTGGAAACGAAAATATGGGTGCTGGAAATCCAGAACGCAACACCGTTTCGAATGGTAAAACAGAAACAAAATTGGTATCAGGAATTTTCAGATTGAATTATGGTTATGCAGATAAATATTTGGCAACAATTACAGCCCGTGCAGATGGTTCTTCCAAATTTGGTAAAAACAATCAGTGGGCGTATTTCCCATCGGGAGCTTTAAGCTGGAAAGCACACAATGAAGAATTTATTAAAAGTTTAAAAGTTTTTGATGAATTGAAATTCCGTGCTAGTTATGGTATTTCAGGAAATCAAGGAATCAATCCGTATCAGACTTTAAGCCGTTATGGTGTAAGTCAGTATTACGATAACGGAAGCTGGGTTTCGGCAATCGGACCTGGATATGTTGTGGGAACAACAGGACAAGATGGAATCGAAAAACTTTGGGGCGGAATTCCAAACCCAGATTTAAAATGGGAGACAACAGCGCAAAGTGATTTTGGTGTTGATATGTCGATTTTGAATAATCGTCTTCATATTGTTTTTGATTATTACAACAAACAAACCAAAGATCTTTTGAGAGAAAGAATCCTAACGCCTTCATCTGGTTATGACAGAATCTGGGTAAACGATGGAGAATTAACCAACAAAGGATTTGAACTTTCGCTTGACGGAGAAATTTATAAAAATCAAGATTGGACAATTAGTGCTCAAGCGGTGTATTCTAAAAACAAAAATGAAATTGTAAGCCTTGGATCAGTAGAACAGTCGGGTTTAAATGTAGATCCGAATACAGGAATGCAGTATGAGTATTCTGGAAACAGTTTAGAACAGTTCAGACAATTTCCAAATTTATTAGCGATTGGACAGCCGGTAAATGTTTTCTACGGTTACAAAACCAACGGAATTGTTCAGAATTTACAAGAAGGTATCAACGCAGGTTTAGACGGACAACTGGCACAGGCTGGAGAATTTAAATATGTAGATATTAATGGAGATGGTGTTGTAGATACAAAAGACCAGACTATAATTGGAAACCCAAATCCTGATTTTATGGCGAGTTTAAATTTAAGCGTAAAATACAAACAGCTTGATTTCAGCGTGTTTTTGAATGGTGTTTTCGGACAGGATGTTTTAGATACACAGGCTTTCAATCAGCCTAGCAATGCACCTTTGCGCTGGACATTAGACAATCCAACAAATGATTATCCGAGTTTAAGAGACGGAAGAACTTTGAAATTTTCAGACTGGTGGGTTAAAGACGGTTCTTTTGTGAGAATCCAGAATGTGACTTTAGGATATACTTTAAAACCTGTAAAAAGTGCTTTTCAAAGTGTGAGATTGTATCTAAATGCAAGCAACTTGTACACGTTTACCAAATTTGACGGTTACGATCCTGAAGTAGGAACAGACGGAATTTACTGGGGCGGTTACCCTAGATTGAGCAGATGGACTTTCGGATTAGACTTAACTTTTTAAAACAGTATCAAAATGAAATCAAGATATAAAATACTAACAATGGCTCTTATTATGAGCGCCTTTGCTTGTGACTTAAACGAAGAACCTTACGGATTTTACTCGGAAGAGAATTTCTATAAAACCGCTTCTGATGCCGAATCCGCAGTAGATTATGCTTATGATGCTTTGACTTTCTTAGAATATTCAAGAGCGATATTTTATGTAGGCGATCTTCCAACTGAAGAATGCGGACCAAAAGGCGATGAAACTGCCGATAATCAGAACTTAGATAAATGGCAGGTTGGGACTTTTAATACCAACAGAATGCTGGGGAATTATTTTAAATACGCCTATATCGCTATTAATAGAGCAAATGCCGTAATTAAAAATGTTCCAGAAGGAAAGTTTGAACAAGAATTAAAGGATAAATTTCTTGGAGAAGCATATTTTTTAAGAGCTTGGAATTATTTCAATCTCGTTAAAAACTTTGGTCGTGTACCGATGCATACTTCTGTTGTAGAAACCGTAAATCAGACCGCTGCGCCAATGGCTAAAAATTTGGATGAAGTGTATGATTTTATTATTGCAGATTCCGAAAAAGCAATCGAATTATTAAAAATAAATCAAGCTTTAGGTCGTGCCGATAAAGTGGCAGCGCAGGCATTATTGGCAAAAGTGTATTTGTACATCGCCTCTTCAAAAGAACATAATGTGCCTCAATATGCAGAAATGACTAAAGATGTTGCGGCAATGTACCAGCAGGCAGCAAAATACTCAAACGACGTGATTACAGGACAAAGCGTTTATGGTTTCGAAAATAACCTTCTAAGCATTTATGATGTTGAAAAACCTTTAGGAAAAGAAAATATCTTCTTGCTTTCAATGGACAGAACAGGAGCGACAGAAGGTGATTATTCTAAAATTTCAAAATTGTTTATTCCGTATATCGATGGTGCGACAATTTATTTGAAAAATCCAGATAACACCTATACGAAATCGCACGATGGCTGGAGTGTTTTTCAAACTTTGACAGGCTTTTACAACAGTTTTGATAATGCTGATAAAAGAAAAACAGACTTATTTGTTGCCACAACCTATGATGCATCGGGTGTAGTTTCGGCGCAGTATCCAGGAAAAATTGTGTATCCGTTTACACGAAAATATATCGATCCAAATTTCATTGGAGACAAGACAAGTACAAAACCATTTTTAATCCGCTTTAGCGAAGTGGCTTTAACTTACGCCGAAGCTGCAGGACCTACTACAGAAGGGTATGCGATAATCAATCAAATTAGAAATAGAGCGGGTCTAGGAAATCTGGCTCCAGGCTTAAGTCTAGAAAATTTCAGATTAGCAGTTTGGAATGAACGTGCATTGGAACTTGCTTTTGAAGGAAACCGTTTGTATGATTTGCGACGATTCAATAAAGTTTCTCAAGTTGTTCCTGAAGCGGCTGGAATTACCGCAGAGCAAGCCGCGTTCTACCCAATACCGCAGACAGAAATAGATTTAAACACAGGTTTATAATTCTTAAAAATAGTAGTATGAAAAAAATTATATATGTCTTGTTTGCTGCTATGGCATTGATGCAGACAAGCTGTCAAAATGATCCTTTAGAAGATATTGACAAAGGAAACTGGAACAATGAGCGCAATGTTCTTGAAATTAAATTTGAAAATCAGGTTGGTAACGCGCAGGTTGTTCGCGTAGACGATCAAACGGGTACAATCAATTTAGCAATTAATGTAGATGCAGTTCCAAATTTGAGCAACATTGTGATTAAAGAAATCGTATTGTCTTACGGTGCGAAATCATCTATAAAAGAAGGCGAAGCGCTGAATTTTGAAAATGCTCAGAACAGTGCAGAGCTTACAGTAACTTCTCCAACAGGAAAATCACGAAAATATATTGTTACAGCAAGCTCATTTAGAGAAACGCTTGTTGGAACATATGATATTGACAATCTGATTGTCTACGGAGGAACAGGTCCAGAATATGGCGGAGGAGCTGTTTTAGCTATGAAAGACAAGCCTTGGATTTGGTCTGCAGCAGAAGGACCAGATAAAGAATTAGACAATCAGCTGGTTTTTGAAATGACGGGAATTACCGAAGACGGAAATACCTACGGAAAAATTACAAATACAGCCGGTGCCGATGGCAAATATGCCGACTTTGTATTTGTTGGAACACCTGTAACTGATGTGAAAAAATTCTACAGACAAATTCCAGTTGGAGAAGGGAAATGGCTGAGAAATTATGCGACAGGAACCATCACTTTCACTTTTGCTGACGGAACTACGAAAGTAGGAACTTTTGAAAATGCTGGAACGGAAAATCTTGGAAACGGAAGTACCAAAACTATTGCACACAATGCTTTTGCTTTCAATTTAAACGGAACAGATGATTGGAGTAAAATTTATTCCGACTATGATAAATTCGTTAAAAAGCCAAGACGTTTCTGGATAGACGTAACAAAAGTAGAATAAAATATAAATGTCATAAAACCTTTTATGAGACAAACAGTTTCTAAAATTATAGTATCATTTTGGTTAGTGACAACAGTAATCAGTTGCTCGGCTGTGTCCGATGCAACTGTTGCTGTTGATAGCACAGCCATTATAAACTCAAATTATATTGGTAACGGCGTCCAGTGGGATCCTTACCAGTTAGATTATGGAGAAAAGCAATTAAAAATTTCTTCGGAAGACTGGCAGAAATTATACTCTCGTCTTGATTTTATGAAACCCCAATTTATAAGAGTCATGATTAACACTACGGCTGTAATAGAAAACGGCGTATTGAATGAGATGAAAAATTACGAAAACATTGCCCCGATTTTGGAATACTGCCAGTCCCGAAATGTAAAAGTTGTATTGGGAGATTGGGGAGACAGAATGGTAAATAGTAAAACCAATATAATCTCCGAAAACAATCTAAAATTAGCAGCAAAATATCTTGATTTTCTGGTAAATAAAAAAGGCTTTTCGTGTATACATTATTACAATATGATCAATGAACCGAATGGATTTTGGTCTTCAACAGATGAAAATTATGAGCTTTGGAAAAATGCGGCAGGTTATTTTTGGTCAGAAGTAAAAGCTTTAAATCTAGATCAAAAAGTGTCTTTGTTAGGACCAGATATTGCCATTTGGAAAGCCGATAAAGTAGATTGGATTACCAAGTCCGCTAAAGATCTGGATCACGCCATTGGCGTTTACGATATTCATACGTATCCATCTAAAATCACGGTTAATTCTGGTCAATATACTTCCATTTTAAAAGCGTATAAAGATGCCGTTCCAGCAGGAAAACCTATCGTAATGGGCGAAATCGGATTCAAGTTTGTCGAAAAAGAAGATGAAGCTTTACTAAATGAAAATATCGCAAGAGCAAAAGCAAAACCGTATGCTTCGCTGGAAGATTCTCAAATGTTTGTTTACGATTATGTCTATGGTTCTGATATGGCAGACGCTTTAATCCAAACCATAAATGCGGGTTATTCGGGTTCCGTCGCTTGGATGTTAGATGATGCCATGCATGCCAAAGAAGAAAAAAACAAACTGAAAGTATGGGGATTTTGGAACATTTTAGGAGACGAATATTTTGGAGCAGAGGAAGAGAAAGTTCGCCCTTGGTTTTACTCTTGGTCTTTGCTGACGAAATATATGCCTTCGGGATCTCAAATTCATAAAGTTTCAGTTGAAGGAAATCCAAACCTAAAAGCGATTTCAGTTTCAAAAGAGGGAAAAAACATGATTGCTATTGTCAATGTTTCTTCAAAAGCTTTACAAATAAACCTGACTTCAAAAGATCTGCCTGTTTTAAATCAAATTAAAAAGTTTGTATATGCGAAAGACAAATTAAAATTTGAAGGCGATCACAATCTTCTTGCAAATCAATCCAATCTTACTTTGGATTTAAACAAAAAAACAACCGAAACAATTCCCGCCGAAGGACTTTTGGTTTTAACCAATTTCGATTATTAACCTAAAAAAGAAAACGATGAAAGCATTATATACAATTTTGGCTGCCCTGAGTTTGTCCTGTATCGGATGTTCTTCTGATGATAAAAAAGATTCAGACGGAAACGGACCCGAAGTGCCGACTGCGGTAGAATTGAAACTGAGCGATCCAAATGCAACTGCCGAAACCAAAGCGCTGTATTCCAATTTATGGAGAATTCAGGAAAAAGGAACCATGTTTGGTCATCACGACGATTTATTGTACGGAAGAAACTGGATGACACAAGCCGGACGTTCTGATATTAAAGATGTCTGCGGAGATTATCCAGCCGTTTTCAGCGTTGATTTTGCTGAAATTATGGATGACAGAAGCACAACTTCAACATTAAATAACGACCGAGCGAGAGTGATAAAAGAAGCTCGCGAAAGAGGCGAAGTCATTACGGCATGTTGTCATTTAAATAATCCGTTAACGGGTGGTGACTCTTGGGATAATTCAAAAAATACAGTTGCAAAAGAAATCTTAACGGAAGGAAGTGCGACTAATGTAAAATTCAATTCTTGGCTGGATAAATTAGCTGTTTTTGCCAATAATTTAAAAGACAATAACGGAAAAGTAATTCCAATTGTTTTTCGTCCATTTCACGAACATACACAAGCTTGGTCTTGGTGGGGTTCAAGTGCTGCAACTCAGGAAGAATTCATTAATTTATGGAAATACACCATTGATTATCTGAAAAATAAAAAACAAGTTCACAGCTTTATTTATGCCATTTCGCCTCAATTAGATAGTCAAGGAACTGTTGATAGTTTTTTGTTCAGATGGCCGGGAGACAATTATGTTGACTTTTTAGGATGGGACAGTTATCACGGAACTAATACAGCCGCTTTCAGTACCAATCTTCGAAATCTGGCAACACTTTCGCAGCAAAAACTAAAACCTTGCGGCGTAACAGAAACAGGAGTAGAAGGCATAGTGAAAAACGGCGCGCCGTATGACACCTATTGGACAAACGAAATTTCGGTTCCTCTTACGGGAAAAAAAGTAAGCATGGTCGTAATGTGGCGTAACAAATACGATCCGCTTCACGAAGGAACTCATTTTTATGCGCCTTTTGAAGGACATAGTTCTGCGGCCAATTTTAAACTGCTTTATGCAGGTCCGAATATGATCTTCAGTAAAAAACTGCCTGATATGTATACGATGGCAGCCAACACAACAGTAAAATAAAAACCAAAAACACAATAATCAAAATGAAATTAAGTAAGTGCACCCAAAATCCAGTTTTAAGTCCAAACCCAAATAATTATTGGGAAAACCTAGTGGTTTGTAATCCGGGCGTATGGTATGAAAACGGAACTTTTTATATGCTTTACAGAGCGGCAGGAGATGATGTAGATCATTTAATCCGAGTTGGTTTGGCAACGAGTACAGATGGTATTAATTTTAAAAGAGAATCAGACGAACCTGTTTTTGGACCGAGCAGTAACGGACCCGATATGGGCGGAGTGGAAGATCCTAGAATTATCAAATTCGGAAACGAATATTATGTAACGTACGCTTACAGACCTTATCCTCCAGGGCGTTATTGGACATTTGCGCACGATGTAATAAATCTTCCAGAAACTGGTCCAGATGCACCGGCAGTGTACAAACATAATATTGCGAATTCTGGATTGGCTGTTACAACCGATTTTAAAAATTTTAGAAGATTAGGCCGCATCACAACGTCAAATCTGGATGATCGCGATGTGATTTTATTTCCTGAAAAAATCAACGGAAAATATGCGATGCTGCACCGTCCAAAACAATGGGTTGGAGCAGAATATGGCTGTGATTATCCTGCAATTTGGATTCGTTATTCTGATGATTTAATGGTTTGGGAAGAAAAAAGCACCTTACTTTTAAGCGGAAGAAATGGAACTTGGGAAGAAAAAATTGGAGGCAGTACACCGCCTTTACGCACTGAAGATGGCTGGTTGTTAATTTATCACGGAGTAGAAAATGGCGGAAACGGATATTACAGAGTAGGCGTAGCTTTATTAGATTTGGAAGATCCAACAAAAGTAACTGCGCGTTTAGAAGACTGGATAATGGAACCCGAACACGACTACGAAATTGAAGGTTTTTACAAAGGCTGTGTTTTTCCTACAGGGAATATGATTGTCGATAATATTTTATATGTTTATTACGGCGCAGCTGATAAATACGTTGGTTTAGCAACCTGCGACATTAATGACTTACTAAAAACCTTAAAAGATTCCCAAAATGAAAATTCAAAATAGCATTGCACTGTTGTGCGTATTACTTGGTTTTTCCGCACAAAGCCAAAATTCGATTCCTATAATTTCTATTAATCCAGATGAGGTTATTTCAAATGAATTTATTGGAAGCGGAATTGAATTTTCTGCCTATCCGCATGCCGATACTGAAGATTCTGAATGGGGAAAATTAATGACAGAAGAAAAATGGCAGCTGGTTTTTGACCGTGTTTCTTTCATTAAACCAAAAATTGCCAGAGTAATGGATCAGGCCAATTGGAGGTATTTGAAAGGTTTTGATGCATCTGGAAATCCGATAATTGATTTTGAAAGCGATCAAATGAGAGCATTATACAAACTGTTGGATTATTGCGAAAAAAACAAAATTGCTGTCATTTTAGGCGAATGGGGACAGCCATATAAAGTTCATGATACCCATTTAAAACTGCAAAATAGCTTTACAGGTGCGAACGACCCAAAATGGATTGAATTGATTGTTAAAAATCTGAATCATTTAATCAAAGTTAAAAAATACAGCTGTATCAAATATTACAATCTCGTAAACGAACCCAACGGAGACTGGGCAACAACCGACGGCGATTTTGAGCAATGGAAAGAAGGAATTCAATTACTTCATAAAGCCATCAAAAAAGCAGGATTAGACAAACATATTTCGATTATCGGACCTGATGCGACTTCTTTTAATAATCCAAAATCCAAATACAAAGGTTTAGATTGGGCAAGACAAACAGCCTTGCAGATTCCTGATTTAGTATCTGCTTATGATGTGCATGATTATCCCTCAAAAGAAAGTATTCGTTCGGGAGAATTTCAAAAAACGTTTAGCGAATTAGTTCGTTTTACCGATTCGGTTCATAAAAAGCCTTTTATTTTGGGAGAATTAGGTCTTAAAGGCGATCCTTCGTCAAAAGAACATTTGGGCGATAAATTTACAAGTGTCGACAGTCAGCTTTCAGTTTACGATTATGATTACGGAGTCGATATGGCCGATGCTTTAATTCAATCTATAAACAGCGGTTTTGATGCTGTAATTGCTTGGGATTTGGATGATGCTATGCACACCAAAGATGACAAAGGCGATAAATATAAATTGAAACGCTGGGGAATGTTCAACAGCTTAGGAAAGGAACTGACAGATAATAAAGCAGATGAAGAGCTGCGTCCGTGGTTTTATACGTGGTCAATTATGACACGTTATTTTACAGGCGATATGAAAATTGTAAAAAACAGCAATTTAAACATTGATAAAGTTCGTGCCTTAACAGGAATAACAAAAAGTGGAGATATTACCATTGCCATTGTAAACAACAGCGATAATGAAGCGAATTTTACAATTGATACCAAAAAACTAAAGCTAAAATCGGCGTTGAATAAATATTTATACAGCGAAAACAAACGACCTGTTGATGCCAAAGGATTTCCTGTTCCGTTAGAAAAAATTACTATAAAAAACAATGCGATTCAAGTTTCAATTCCCGCAAAAAGCGTAATTCTTTATACTTCATACCAGCCATAATCATGATAAATTTAAATATAATTGACTTAGTTGTACTCGTATTATACATCATCTTTATTATTTGGTGGGGATTAAAAAATAGTAAATCAAGCGATTCAGATGCTTATTTTCTGGCCGGACGCGATTTAAAATGGCCAATGGTGGGTTTGTCGCTTTTTGCCGCCAGTATTTCTAGTTCAACCTTAATGGGGAATTCTGGAGAAGGGTTTATTAATGGAATTGCCGTTTTCAATTACAACTGGATTTCGATTCTCGTAATGGTTTTCTTCGCCATCTTTTTTCTTCCGTTTTACATTAAATCGGGAATTTTTACCATGCCTGAGTTTTTAGAAAGACGATTCGATGTGAGATCACGAACTTACTTTTCTTTCATTACCATTGTTGGAAATATCTTTTTAGATGCAGCTGCCACTTTGTACGCAGGAGCTTTAATCATTAATATGATTTTTCCAAACGTTGATATGATGCTGATAATTATCGGAATGGCTGTTGTAGCAGGAAGTTATACCATTATTGGAGGACTTTCTTCTGTAATTAATACCGAAGTAATTCAAGCCTTTATCTTGATAATTGGCTCAACATTATTGGCCTTTTTTGCAATGGATAGCATTGGTGGCTGGGATGCATTTTACACACAGTTTCAAGATGGAGTTTGGCTAAAACTCACACGATCTATGGATGATCCGACAGTTCCTTGGTTGGGAATGTGGGTTGGAATCCCGATTCTTGGTTTTTATTTCTGGGGAAATAATCAGGTTATGGTGCAGCGAGTTTTGTCTGCAAAATCAATAGATCACGGTCGAAAAGGCGTTTTGCTGGTTGGATTTCTGTATTTGTTTACCCTTTTCATTTTTATTTTTCCAGGTGTAATTGCAAGGGGAATTAATTTGTTTGGAGTGGAAAATCTGCCTCATGAAATCATCAGCGGAAGCGAACTAAAATCAAAATACGGAATCAATACCGATCAGGTTTATCCAAGATTAATCAATAAAGTACTTCCAGTTGGTTTGATTGGAATTATCTTATCAGCAATGATTTCGGCTTTAACATCCGCTTTAAGCGCGACATTAAATTCGGTTTCAACCTTATTTACAATGGATTTTTACAGCAAATTTGATAAAAATGCATCAAGTGAAAAAAAGGTAAAAGTCGGAAAAATTACTGCCGTTGTTACTTTGATTATTGCCATTTTATGGGCGCCTTACATTGGTAAATTCGATTCTTTAATTGCCTATTACCAAGAAATACTTTCTTATTTAGCGCCGCCGGTTGTGGGAACTTTTTTCTTAGGATTATTTTGGAAACGTTCCAATGCCATCGGAGCTTTCAGCGGACTGATGTCTGGACTTTTTATTGCCATGATTATTATGCTCGCTAAATATGTTCTTGGTTTTGAAATTGGGCTTCATTTTCTATTATTAGCGCCAATTATTTTGGTTTTAAGTCTTTTGGTAAATGTTGCTGTAAGTTTATCTACTGATCCGCCATTAGAAGAAAAAGTAAAAGAAAACACTTGGACAAAAGCCATTTGGATTGAAGAAAGCATCGCGCTGCAAAATGTAGTTTGGTATAAAAACTTCCGTTTACAAGCCTTGTTACTTGTGGTTGCCTGTTTTGTAATGTATGCTTTGTTTTACTAATTGAATTAAAAAATTAAGTAATGAAAAAAGGTTACTTTTTAGCGCTGTTTTTAATCATTTTAGGATTAAAAACAAGCGCTCAGACTTCCAATGCTTCCATCGAAAAAAAGATTGATCTTCTTTTAAAGAAAATGACTTTAAAAGAAAAAATCGGTCAGATGAACCAGTTGTCTGCAGATGATATGGAAACCAATTTTAAGGTGATTCAGCAGGGAATGGCAGGTTCAGTTTTGAGTATCACCAATCCCGAAATTGCGAATAAAGCACAGAAAATTGCAGTAGAACAAACCAGATTAGGTATTCCGCTTATTTTTGGACGCGATGTGATTCATGGTTTCAAAACGATATTTCCAATTCCGTTAGGCCAAGCATCCAGTTTTAATCCAGATTTAGTCGAGAAAGCAGCCCGTGTTGCGGCTATTGAAGCTTCGGAAACTGGAATTCGCTGGACCTTTGCGCCTATGATTGATATTGCCCGAGATCCGCGCTGGGGAAGAATTGCTGAAAGCTGCGGCGAAGATCCATATTTAACCTCTGTGATGGGAGCTGCCATGATTAACGGATTTCAAGGAAAAGATTTATCAGATCCAAGTTCGATTGCGGCCTGTGCCAAACATTTTGCAGGATATGGCGCTGCAGAAGGAGGCCGAGACTATAATACAACGGCTATTACCGAAAGACAGTTTAGAAATGTGTATTTAGTTCCGTTTGAAGAAGCAGTGAAAAAAGCAAATCTGGCAACTATTATGACGGCTTTTAATGCAAATGACGGAATCCCTTCTTCTGGAAATGAATTTTTATTGAAGCAGATTCTTCGCAAAGAATGGAATTTTAAAGGTTTTGTAGTTTCAGACTGGGCTTCGATTACCGAAATGGTCGATCACGGTTTTAGCGCAGACAATAAAGAAGCGGCAGAAAAAGCCATAAATGCCGGAGTTGACATGGAAATGGTCAGCGGAACTTATGTGGCTTATATCGAAACGTTATTAAAGGAAAAGAAAATTACAATTGAAACCATTAACGAGGAAGTACGCAATATTTTAAGAGTAAAATTCAAATTAGGACTTTTTGAAAATCCGTATGTGAAAGGCAATTTAAAAGAAGTTTTTTATAAAGAAGAACATTTAAAACTGGCAGAAAAAGCAGCAGAAGAATCAATAGTTTTATTGAAAAATGAAGCTCAGATCTTACCGCTGAAAAAGCCAAAAACAATTGCTATTTTAGGTCCGCTTGCTGATGCGCCTCACGATCAGATGGGAACCTGGGTTTTTGATGGAGAAAAAAAGCATACCGTAACACCGCTCGCCGCTTTAAAAGAGCAATACGGAAATGAGATCAAGATTGTATATGAACCTGTTTTAAAATATTCAAGAGACAAAGATTCGACAGCATTTTCAAAAGCCAGACAAATTGCCAAAGACGCAGATATCATTTTATTATTTCTAGGCGAAGAATCGATACTTTCTGGTGAAGCCCACAGTCTTTCTGATTTGAATTTGCAAGGCATTCAGTCGGAACTTTTAGCGGCTTTAGTGAAAACAAAAACACCAATCGTAACTGTGATTTTAGCAGGAAGGCCACTAACTATAGAGAAAGAAGTAAAGCTTTCAAATGCTGTTTTATACGCTTGGCATCCGGGAACAATGGGAGGTTCTGCCATTGCGAATATTTTGTTTGGAAAAGCAAATCCGTCAGCCAAACTACCGATCACTTTTCCTAAAAATGTAGGACAGATTCCGATGTATTACAATCATTTAAATACAGGCCGTCCGGCAGAGGGAAGCGAATTAAATTTAAATAGTATTCCAATTGAAGCTTCTCAAACCTCACTCGGAAACAAATCGTATTATCTCGACAGCGGCACTGATCCGTTGTTTGCTTTTGGTTTCGGCTTATCTTATACGAGTTTTGAATACGGCAGAATAAATCTCTCTAAGAATGTTTTAAAGAAAGAAGATATTCTAGAAATATCATTCACTTTAAAAAACACAGGAAAATATAAAGGAACAGAAATTGTTCAATTGTATATCAGGGATATTGCAGCTTCGATTGCACTTCCTGTAAAAGAACTAAAAGGTTTTCAAAGAATTGAATTACAGTCTAATGAAGAGGAAAAGGTTACATTTAAACTGCCAATTTCCGATTTAGCATTCTACGGAATCGATATGAAAAAGAAAGTCGAAGCTGGAAAATTTGATTTATGGATCGGAAGCAGCAGCGCAAAAGGCGAAAAAGTATCATTTGAAGTTCAATAAAAAAGGGAAATGAAAAAAAATATATACGTTTTAGTTGTAATACTATTTCAGCTTATGTCAAACGCACAGAGTTTTATAAAAGTAGAAAGCGGCGTCTTAATAAAAGAGGGAAAACCCTATCATTATGTGGGAACCAATTTTTGGTACGGAATGAATTTAGCCGTTTCTGATAAAGAAAGATTAATACGGGAATTAGACCGCCTAAATACTCTCGGCGTAAAAAACCTTAGAATTATGGCAGGTTCAGAAGGAAGTTTAGATACGCCTTGGTCCGTTCAGCCAGCCCTGCAGAAAGAGCCTGGAGTTTATAACCAAGAACTTTGGACGGGACTGGATTTTTTATTGGCAGAGATGAAGCAGCGCGGCATGACGGCTGTGGTTTGTTTGAATAATTTCTGGCCTTGGTCCGGAGGTTTTGCACAATATATTTCCTGGGCAAATAAGAACGAAACGATTCCGTACCCGCCGCCGGCAGAAAACGGCGATTGGAGAAAATACCAGCAGTATTCGGCACGTTTTTACAGCAGTAAAACGGCTAAAAAATGGTTTGAAAATCATATTGAGAAAGTCGTTAACCGGGTAAATTCAATTACTAAAATTCCATACAAAAAAGATCCTGCAATCATGGCTTGGCAGCTGGCTAATGAACCCGAAGGAAGTAATAACGTTGAAGACTATCGAAAATGGATTCACGAAACGGCGCAATATATTAAGAAGTTAGATTCCAATCATTTGGTTTCTATTGGATCAGAAGGCAACACACCTTCTCCCGCAAACGGAACTAATTTTGAAAAAGACCATCAAAGCCAATATATTGATTATTGTACTTTTCATCTTTGGGTTCAGAATTGGGGCTGGTATGATCCGCTTAAAGCGAAAGAAACCTACGATTTTGCTGTGCAAAAAGCCAATAGTTATATTGACGAACATGTTAAAATTGCTCAGAAATTGAATAAACCAATTGTACTGGAAGAATTCGGAATTTCGAGAGATGAAAATAGTTATGATGCCAACTCAACGGTTAAAGTTAGAGACGAATATTATAAAATGATTTTTGATAAAATATATACCTTAAGTAAAACAAATCCTCAGGTTGCCGGAGTAAATTTTTGGGCTTGGGGAGGTGAGGGAAGACCCAGAACTCCGATGAGCATCTGGAAATTGGGTGATGATTTAATTGGAGATCCTCCGCATGAATACCAGGGATGGTATTCGGTTTACAATACTGATCTGAGTACTCAGGAAATTATCAGTGATTACGCGTTTAAATGCCATTCATTAAAATAGCTAATAAATTTTCTGATGAAAAATAAAGCGGTTTCCATGCAGAATATAGCTGACCAGCTGAAGATTTCTATTTCTACGGTGTCGTTTGTACTGAATGGAAAAGCCAGGGAAAAGCATATCTCTGCAGCTCTCACTCAAAAAGTGCTGGCTTACGCAAAATCGGTAAATTACCAGCCCAATAAGATTGCGCAGAGTCTTCGAACCGGAAAATCAAATCTTCTGGTTTTTATGGTTGAGGATATCTCCGACGCCTGCTTTTCTAAACTGGCGAGTGCATTTGAAGGTCTTGCTTATAATGAAGGGTATAAAGTTATTTTCTGCAGCAACAAAAATAACGATGATAAGGCAATGGAGCTTATTAATTTTTTTTGCCACTGGCAGGCAGACGGTTTTATACTTGCTTCCTCAGCTGGCATACAGGGTGCTGTCAAAAATCTATTTAAAAAAGATCTCCCTGTCATTTTATTAAATAGGCGTTTTGAAAATATTGAGCGCTGCAGCATAACTGTTGAAAGAGTAGAGCTATCATTCGGACCATCTCAATCTTTGCAAATATTAAGCACACAATTGATGGATTTGATGCTGCGGTTATTAAATAAGAAGCATACTAAATGAGACGGTTAAAACTTTTACAGCACAAAAGATCTTACCTTTCTTTGTTCCTTAGTTAGTTAGTTAGTTAGTTAGTTAGTTAGTTAGTTAGTTAGTTAGTTAGTTAGTTAGTTAGTTAGTTAGTTAGTTAGTTAGTTAGTTAGTTAGTTCTTGTTTCTTTTTAGACTGCATTTAATTGTTGGAGATTTCTTTTATGTCGATTTTGGCCGGTGATGGGGAAGTTGGCTGGGGAGAGAGGTTTTTTTGAATTGTACGAAATCACTAAATTCTGTTTCATTTCCGAGAATTAGCTAGATTTAAAAAAGACACTATAGTTAGAGTCATGTTTCCGCTTTTAAGAAAAAGCTTACAGAAATCTGGAGTTTTTTTGTTTTGGCCATATTTGTCAGCATTTCGCTGCGTTCACCAGCGGTAGGCACGCGTCAATAGGGATGTGACCAAAATTTAATTAAGATGGAAATTGAAAAAAAAAAAAACATGTTTTTTCCCAGCCTTTTAGACTAAATTGGCATCTATTCTCGCTTTGGCGTTTTGTTTGAAAATAGAATCGATTCCATACTGCATATGCCATACAAAGGAATCAAATTAGATACACTTTTTTCAAAAAAAATTGCGGTCTTCAAATACCGCATTTTAAATAATATTTTTTGCAAATCTTTAAAGATTCTCAGCTGTAACAGCTCGATCAAGCCAGGCTCTCCAAAAAATTACAATAACAGCCAGTGCACCGAAACTTACACCAATCCATGGCGTAATTGATATTCCGTAATGATTAATAAACCATCCACCAATAGCAGTGCCTAGTGAAACACCAAGATTTCCAAACGAAGTCTGAAGACTGTTCGCGAATTCTTTTGCATCGGATGCAGCCGATACCATATGGCCGACGCCAATTAGGAAACATGGTCCATACATAATTCCCCAAAACCCCACCACAATTGATATGCTGAGCAGTGAACTGCCGGTATATTGAAATGCAAATGGAAGCAGAAATGTACCTGCAAGGAAAAATAGGGTAGTCCAGAACATATATCTTCCCAGTAAACGGCCTGCCAGAAAGTTAGATATCACACCCATTATTCCAAACAAAAGCAGCATATAGCTGATCTGCTGCGCACTTAAGCCTTTTTCTTTCGAAAGATAATCGGCAAAATAACTATAGGAACAAAACCAGGCAGTTATAAGAAGCAGGTTTAAAGCAGTCCCGGCAATAAACCTGGGTCTTTTGAGTATGCTCAATTGGTTTTTAAAAGACTTCACCTCCTTGTTGGGCATAGAGGGCAGAAACTTGTAAATGATGATCAATGTTATCAAAATGAGCAAGCCCTGAATAACATAACTTAACTGCCAGGTGTAAATACTTGCAATAAATGTGGTGAATGGAATAAGTGTTACCTGTGCAAGGGCTATGCCTCCAATTATAATACTGGTTAAGCGCATCTGCATTTGAGCAGATGTGTCTTTTGTTGCAGCGGCAATTACCATTGAAAAAAATGCTGGATGCAAAATCGTGGGCAGTATTCGAAGTATCATCAGAAGCCAGAAAGGAGGGCTGAAAATGGAAAAGAAATTAGAAATCAGGAAAAATCCCAAGGCATACATCATAATTTTCTTTTTGTCAAATTTTGATACGTATAAAACCATGAAAGGTCCTGTAAGGGCAATAGTTAAAGCAAATATGCTCAAGAGATACCCTGCGGTTCCAATATTTATTTTGTAGTGGTCAGCTATCTGCGGCAAGATGCCAATTACGCCAAATTCGGTGCTTATAATTCCGATAACGCCCAGACATCCGATGTACGCTATTCTTCTATTTAAATTTGAGTTCATATTAAACTGTTCGGTTTAAAAAAGGTTAAAAAATTTTATTACTTATTAATTCTGTTCGAAAGTTTCCAGTTCATTTTAATCGCAGTGGTTAAAGTTTTTAAAATGCCACAACGACACCTTCGATTTTTATATAATGTACAGTTTAGCTTACAAGCGTAGCGAAATCCGTACTTATTATTTCGATAACGTCCATGCATCCCAAGTATGCAATCCTTGTGTATAGATTATTTCATATTAAACTGATCGGTTTAAAAAAGGTTAAAAAAATATTTTATTATAATTAATTCCGTTCCAAGACGACCTATTTAGATTTTAACCATTGCGATTAAAGCCTCTATCATATCGTAGATATATTTTCGATTTTTATTTAATGCATAATTCTTGAACATTGCACTAGAGGAACTGGCAAAGAAATCAGCAGCCAGTTTTGTGTCTAAACCAGCTTTAATGCTCCCCTGGCGCTGCCCAAGCTTTAATGCTTCAAAATAGATGTGTTCTATCTTTTTCTCATTTGCTGCAAGCAGATGTCTGACCTCCTTGTCAGTTAATGCCAGTTCAAATGCAATTTTAACAGCCAGACATATTCTGTCTTCTTTTATGCTTTGATCTACTGCCAGCTTTAATAATGCTCTTAAAGTTTCAACTGCATCAGTCTGGCCGGGTTTTAAAATACCTTCATATTCTGATACTTTAGATTTCATATACTTATTCAGGCATTTAATAAGCAGCGCTTTTTTATCTCCATAAGTTGGATAAATGCTGCTTCGATTAATTCCTAAGTGCGTCTCCAAGTCAGTGATAGAAGTCACATGATATCCCTGCGTCCAGAAAAGTTCCAGCGCAATATCCAATTTCTGTTCATAATCAAATTCTTTTGTTCTTGCCATAATGATGCAAATATAATAATAAACTGGTCAGTTTATTATTAATTGCAGATTATTTTTATTTTTTGTTTTCTTGGAATATCGAGAGGATTATTTTTTAATGTTTTTAGATTTAGGTGCATTTACTATTTCGTAAGATTTTGCGACCACAGAGGGATTCGAACCGATATTTCAAATCAGATCTCAGGCGTCTGATTTAAATGTCTATTTTGTTACTTTTCTTAGTTAGTTAGTTAGTTAGTTAGTTAGTTAGTTAGTTAGTTAGTTAGTTAGTTAGTTAGTTAGTTAGTTAGTTAGTTAGTTAGTTAGTTAGTGTTTTCTGATTTTAGATTGTATTCTGTTGCTAGATTTTTTTTTGGTTTGTTTTGGCCGGTGAGGGGGCCGGTGGTTGGAATAGAGAGCATTTTATAAACGTGCTTTGCAGAGGAAGAGGTTCCGCTTTGAATTATTAAAAAATCTAGTGAATGGTAGGTTTGACATGTTGCTTAACTACTGGCAAAAAAAAAAGTGTACCTTGAATATGGAGCAATTTCTTTACATAATATTGATTTAGAAAAATAGAAAATCTTAATTTAAAAACTCGTCCTTCCGAGTAATTTTGACAAAATAATTTTTTTATTTGATATATAGATAAACTATATAAATGCCGTTAAACAATTGTAGTTGCTTTGATGGCAAATTGTATCAAAATGTCCACAAGAAAATTATAGAATACAAATAGTAAAGTCTAGAATAATTGTTTAAATGAAAGCGTTATATTTAGTTCATCTGATATGATATAAATTTTCACTTAAATATGAATCAGGTATTTGAATATCTTTCTAAGTCAGAAATTTCTGCGGAAACCGTATTCTGAATAATTTTCTTTTTCTCTTCAAAGTCATTTGAACTTGTAAATGACCTTCTCAAAAATATTCTAACCATTACGACATTCATGTTCATAAGCGAGAATTCTTTATTTACGTTTTCCCATGTCTCTTTAAATTCATAATTTCCATTGCTTTTCTGGGCAATTAGGATATATTTTATATCCGAATCCTTAAATGTTTTATTTTCATAAATATCTGTAGTTGCGAATATCTTTTCAGGAACTAAAGATTTTAATTTTTCATTAATAACTTCTTTAATTTTATTGATTTTTTCAAAGTCTCCAAAGTTGTCCTTAGTTAGAATTATTTTCACCTGATAAACCCTCTTAAATAATTTTCTTTTCAATAATTCTTCCAAAACCTCTTTTTCCACATCCTCTACTGCTACTTCTTTTTTTACAGTGTAATTTAAAAAAACTTCATCACTATTTTTAATGTAAAAATCCATTAACGCTTGTATCGTTTTACTCTTGTCTAAAAGTTTAGTGCCCAATGTTTTGGAGTTGCTACATTTACTGGGACATAAATTTTAAGACTGTTTAAATAAAAATAAATATCTTAGAATTATGAAAAAACGAGTTTACAGTGCTGAGTTTAAATCATCAGCAGTACGATTAA
>NZ_JAJGZV010000010.1:0-33360 GCF_020805785.1 Flavobacterium chungbukense
TATAGAATACTATAATAATGAAAGAATAAAACTTAATTTAAAAGGAATGAGCCCGATAAAATATCGAGCTCATTATTATCAAATTTAATTATAAATTCGTCCAAACTTTTGGGTGCAGTCTAATCTTAGATTTCGGCTTTTGTTTATCGCTTTCTTTAAGAATTTTGAATTCTTTAATTTGGTAGTTTTTTATCCGGTCTGATGATCATTCTAAGTGATTGATCTTTTGCAAAATAAGCAACCATCCAGTTCCAAAAAGTATTCAATCTATTTCTATAAGTGATTAAAGAGATCAAGTGAATAAACAACCAGATAATCCAAGCAAAAAAGCCTTTAAAATGCCATTTCGGACTTGGCAAATCAACAACAGCTTTAGCTTTTCCAATGATTGCCATTGAGCCTTTATCATGGTAAGTAAAACCTTTAAGTGGTTTGTTTGAAACCATTGCTTTAAAGTTTTTTGCTAGATTCAATCCCTGCTGAATGGCCACTTGTGCTACTTGCGGATGACCGTCAGGGAAATTTTTATCTCCAGATGCAATAGCGGTATCACCAATAGCATAAATATGATCGACACCATTTACTTTATTATATTCATCTGTTGCCATTCGGCGTCCTCGTCCGTAACTTTCTTTCGGAATTCCTTCAAAGATTTTAGCCGAAACTCCTGCAGCCCAGATTAAGTTTTTGGTTTTTATAGTTTCTCCATTTTCAAACACTACTGTGTCATCAACATAATCAACTACTTTAGTATTTAATTTTACTACAACTCCCAATTTTGTTAATGCTTCTAAAGTATCTTTTTGAGATTCTTTACTCATTGGCGCTAATAATGCATCACCGCCATCAACCAAGTACACATTACTTGCAGAGGTATCCAATTCAGGATATTCTTTTAGAAGAATACTTTTTCGCATTTCAGCAAACATTCCCGAAACCTCCACTCCTGTCGGCCCCCCTCCTGCTACCACAATTGTAAGTAATTTTCTGCGTTTACGCATATCTTTACAAATTGCAGCTTTTTCAAGGTTTTTAAGCAACGTATTACGCATTACGATGGCATCATTTAATGTCTTCATCGGAATGGCGTTTTTCATTACGTTTTCCATGCCAAAATAACTCGTTTCTGCTCCAGTAGCAAAAACAAGGTAATCGTATTCTAAATCTCCATTGCTTAAAGTAATTTTCTTTTCAGCAGGAGAAACAGATAATAATTCACCTAAACGAAACTGCAGATTTTTTTTACCTGCAAAAAATTTTCTAAAAGGATAACTTATGCTTGAAGGTTCCAAAAACGCTGTTGCGACTTGATATATAAGGGGTGGGAAAAAGTTATAATTATTCTTGTCTACAAGTGTTACTTGTATTTGAGGTTGGTTTACAAGCTCTTTTGCTAGATTAAGTCCTGCAAATCCACCTCCAATAATGACTATTTTCATATATGTTGTATTAGGTAGGATTATAAAATAATTCCTTATAAAAGTACAACTTTAATATGCAATGACAAAAGTCATATTATTTACTTTTTGAATTTTTTAACTGTTTTATCAACTATATCGATTTTGTTCTGTAAGACATAACTTGCCATTAGTTTTTCGATTAGTTCGTCTTTCGTTAAATGATGAAAAACTGTTTTTATTTTTGTTTTTAAATCATCTGAAAGTTCATGATTTGGTTTTGTTTTGAAGATTTGCTTGGCCCACAAAAGCATATTATTTTCTTCTAGACTTTCTGCCGATGGTTTTTTAAATTGAGAAAATTTAATACCTAATTCTCTTTCAAAATCAGCAATTTCAAAAACTTCTTCTTGTTGTAAAACAGTCAATGAAAGTCCGTTTGCTCCTGCCCTTGCGGTTCTTCCACTTCTGTGAACATAATTTTCGTAAGTGTCCGGTAGATGGTAATTAACCACATAAGCGATTTCTTTTACATCAATCCCCCTTGCTGCTAAATCGGTTGCAACTAGAATATTAATATGGCCTTCACGAAATTGTTCCATAATTCTATCGCGAATTCCTTGTGTTAAGCTTCCATGAATTGCTCCAGAAGAAAATTTATTAATAGCAAGATTTTTGGCTAATTTATTAACTGCTGCTTTTGTTTTGCAGAAAATAATTCCACGTTCACCATCTCTTGAATTTAAGAAATGCATTAAAACTTCCAATTTCTCGATAGGATCTACAACAATATATTCGTGATTGATACTTTCGTTTCCAACTGTTTCCATGTTGGCGCTAATCTGAACCACATTTTTGTTCAAATAGTTCTGAATTAATTGTTTGATTGTTCCAGGAAGTGTTGCTGAAAACAATAAAGTGCGGTGTTTTTTAGGTATTTCAGCAACTATTTCGTCTAAACTTTCTTTAAGAATGGCTACCATTTCATCGGCTTCGTCTAAGACTAAGTATTCCGTTTGCTTTATATCGATAGCTTTTCTCTGAATTAAATCGATTAAACGTCCCGGAGTAGCCACAACTATCTGCGCGCCTTCTTTTAATCTTTCTATTTGTGGCTTTATAGGTGTTCCTCCACAAATTGATGCGATTGAAATATTCGGAATATGTTTTGAAAAATTTTCTAAACTTCTAAAAATCTGCTGTCCAAGTTCTCTTGTTGGAACTAAAATTACAGCTTGTATCACAGTCGATTCTGAATTAACCAATTGTAAAATCGGTAATCCAAACGCAGCTGTTTTTCCTGTTCCTGTTTTGGCTAAACCAACAACATCATGATTTTCAGAAAGTAAAAGAGGAATTGTTTTTTGTTGAATTTCAGTAGGTTCAACAATATTTAATTCGCCTAAAGCTTTTAAAATTGGTGCTGAAAGTCCTAATGATGAGAATTGTTTAGACATGTTTTTTTTTTTTAGATTTTTGACTTTAGATTTTAGATTGTGTCAAAACCTTACTAAAGATTATACTGTTCTTTAAAACTATTGAACCATTAAGACATTTAGACTTATTTCTAAATATCTTAATGGTTATTTTATTTGAAGTTCCATACGGAAACTTTATGACTTTAAACTTTAGACTTTCCGACTAAAAGTTATCAATCCGGTTCGTTCATGATTTTCTCACGATATTTTTTACCGATTAATAAAGTTAATCTTTGTTTGTAATCGTCTACAAGCCATTCGCGATAATTTTTACTGCATTGGCTCAAGCATTTTGAATAACGTTTGATTCGATCTTCGATATCATCGTCTAACTCTTTTGCTAAAGATTTCGCTTCTTGCAACGTTTCCGTATTGTCCACGCACATTGAAGAATGCTGTTCTAATGATTTATCTAAAACCACTTTAGAACGTAAATTTTGTTTTATAATTAATTTATGCTCTTCATCTACATCAAATGTAACATCAGCTGTTTTGCTGAATTTAGCTCTCAATTCTGGTGGCATGCTGTATTTAAAAAACATTTCAATTTCTTGGTCATCACGAAGATTTTCCAAATAAAATTCAGGCGATTTAAAAATGTGCTGCCAGTTTACAGGATCACTCCATAAACCAAAACGTGCCGCGTTATTTCCTAAATCAATAACTGTAAACTCATCTTTTCCTGGCAGTTTACGAGATCCACGACCAATCATTTGGAAATATAAAGTCAATGATTTAGTTGCTCTATTCAAAATGATTGTTTCTACAGTTGGCTCATCAAAACCAGTTGTTAAGATCCCAACAGAAGTCAAAATCGCATCTGGAGTCTTTTTAAACCATTGCAAGATATCTTTACGTTCTTCAGAACTGCTAGTATTATCAAGATGTCTAATATCATAACCCGCTTCTCTAAAAGTTTCATAAACATATAAAGAAGTGTGAATACCGTTATTAAAAATCAATGTCTTTTTACCCAAAGAGCGTTCTGTATACGCATGAAGAAGTTTTTCTTGCATCAAGGTATTAGTATACAAATCATCTGATGATTTAACCGTATAATCACCATTGATACCAACTTTTAAAGATGTCAAACCAACATCATAACTGTAAGTTGTTGCTCTAGCCAAGAAACCTTTGTCAATTAATGATCCAATTGTATCTCCTACAATAAGTTCATTATAACTTTGGTGCATTGGCAATTTAATATTTGAACTCAAAGGTGTTGCTGTTACTCCAAGAATAAAGGCATTTTTAAATGAGTTTAATAATTTTCTAAATGAATTATAATGTGCCTCATCAATAATTACTAAACCAATATTATCCAAATGAAGTTTTTCATCATTAATACGGTTTTTTAAAGTTTCAACCATTGCCACAAAACATGAAAAATCATTCTGATCGGGCAATTCTTTTACTTTACTATTGATTATTTTGTTCGTTACACCAAAACCTGTTAACATTTTTGAAGTTTGTTTACAAAGTTCGATACGGTGCGTTAAAACCACAACTTTTTTATCATTATGAGAGAGATAACGACGAACGATTTCAGAAAAAATTACCGTTTTCCCACCTCCTGTCGGAAGTTGGTACAGTAAATGATGTTTTGGAGGAGCATTGTCTAAACGGTCAAAAATGGCGTCTATGTCGCCTTTTTGGTATGCATAAAGTTCTTTCTTCTCTTCTCTTTGTATTTCTAAAGTGTTTTGAGACATTGTTTATTTTTGGATTTTTGCAAAAATACATCGAAAAAACAGTTATTCATCTTATTTTAACCTAAAATAAATGTTTTTTTAAAAGAAAGATTTTTTATGGGAAGTGGTTTTAGTAGTCGATTTTGTCTAAAATTGCTTCAAAATCGTACTTATTTTTCCATTTTTGCTGCAAAGTTTCTTCATAAATGGAATTAATTCGCAATTTAAAATCATTAAAAATTCCATTTGAGATAATAAAATTAACAGCTTGATCGAACGAATTAAAGATACTTTTGTAAAACAATTCTTGCTTGATTAAATTTTGAGAAGAAAACGTTTGCGCAATTTCGATATTGTACAACATAATATCTGCTACAATATAAGAATCAACACCAAGCATTATAAAATGTTTGATTAATTTTTGAGCAACCGATCTTCGCATTTTAGCTTTTGGGCGCCATTTTGCACCAGGTTTTTTTATCGGAAAATATTCTTGCGAAATTTTGACTTTAGCTTCTTGCAGTAATTTGTCTTCTTTCGGGTTAAATACAAAGTCGTAATATGTTTTTACTGGAGCAAATTTCTCGTACAATTCAATCAATTGTTCTTCTAATTGTCCCTTCGTTAATTCGCCTAAATATTTTTTTAAATCTCTTTTACTCATAGAGTAAAGATAATTTTCAATTTTTTAAATTCCAAATTGCAATTTTTACCCTATTTAACTTATTTAATTTTGAATTTTTAAATTCTAAAATCAATCCAGAATCCTTAATTTTGCTGGCATAAAACTTAAAAAATACATACATGCTCAAGATTTTCAAAGTTACCGCCATTCTAGAAGGAATCTCTTATTTAGTATTATTTGCTAATATGTTGATTATCAAAAATAACAATCCTGAACTTTACCACACCTTATTACGTCCTTTAGGAATGACGCATGGTGTTTTATTTATAGGATATATTATTTTAGCTTTTTTATTGAAAAAATCAATGAATTGGGATTTAAAAACTTTTGCAATTATTTTAGTTGCTTCACTTATTCCGTTTGGAACTTTCTATATCGAGAAAAAATATTTAGAAACTAAAGCAAATGCATAAGCTTTTGGAGAAAATATTTAACTTTTTATATCCTGTTTTTAGAGATTGGGGAATGAGCCGCAATGTTGCTTCTTATACCAGTTTAATCTTTAATATTGCTATTTTAGTAGCATTGGCTTACATAATTTATTATGTGGCCAAATTTATCTTAGTTACCTTAACGGCTGTTTTTGCGCAACGCACCAAAACAAAATTTGACGACTATCTAATTCAAAACAAGACCACTAGATACACCGCCTATTTAATTCCGTTTTTCTTTATTTATAAAGCTGTTCCCGTAATTTTGGATAAATACGAATATTGGGAATCAATCTTCGGAAAAATCGTTGGCATCTATATCGTATTACTTGGATTGTGGATTGTCAGAACGATTTTTAATTCATTACGTGATTATTTAAAACAAAAACCAGAATACAGCGACAAACCAATTGATAGTTTCGTTCAAGTTATCATGATTATCCTTTGGATTTTTGGAGTTGCGATGATTATTTCTACTCTATTCGGAATCAAAAGAGGCGAATTGTTAACTATTTTAGGAACGCTTTCGGCAATTATTATCTTGATTTTCAGAGATACGATTCTTGGATTTGTTTCGAGTGTTCAAGTGGCAATAAACGACATGGTCCGAATTGGCGATTGGATTACAATGGACAAATTTGGAGCGGATGGAGATGTAATTGAAATCAATTTAACGACAGTAAAAGTTCGAAATTTTGACAATACCATCACTACAATTCCAACTTATGCATTGAGTTCGGATTCTTTTCAAAACTGGCGCGGTATGCAAAAATCTGAAGGAAGACGTATCAAAAGACATGTTTTGATAAAAAGCAGTACGATTCGTTTTCTAAATGATGAAGATTTGTATCAATTACGAAAAGTACAGTTGATAACATCTTATATAGAGAGCAGACAAGCCGAAATTGAGAAATATAATGATCTGCGAGGCATTGATAAAACGCTTTCACTAAATGGTCGAAACATGACTAATTTAGGTTTGTTTAGAAAATATATCATGCAATATCTTATGGATCATCCTGGATTAAATAAAGATATGCATATTATGTGCAGACAATTACAGTCTACTGCGCATGGAGTTCCGTTAGAAATTTATGTTTTTTCGAGTGACAAACGTTGGGCAAACTACGAATATATTATGTCTGATATTTTCGATCATGTTATGGCTTCCGTAAAATATTTTGACCTTGAAATTTTTGAATTACCGTCAACATTGAATTAGTTTTCTTTGTTTCAGGTTTAACCGCAAAGGACGCTAAGATTTACGCAAAGTTCGCAAAGTTTTTTTTCATAAATCTTTGCGAACTTTGTGTTTTTTGTGACATACCGTATATTAAAAAACCTTTCGTTCTTTGCGTTTAAATTATTTAGCAATTTCCTCAAAAACAAATTCAGAATTATTATATTCAATTGGAACTTCTGGAACAAAACAAGGGAGATTAAAATATGTTCCAATAACTCCTTTACCTAAATAAAGTTTTTCATTTTTCTTTAAAATAGCCAATGGAACTCTTTTCCAAGAGCCTCCAAAAGAGATATAATGATAATCGCCTCTAAGTGTATCACCCCTTAAATCACCTCTTACGTCTCCAGAATCTTTTCCTGTTCCGTAGTGAGAAATTTCATAACGTCCGAAAAAGCGTTTGTCGTTCATATTGATATCTAAAATTGCTGTATCTTTTTTATTTACAGCACGATATAAAGTACGGTGGTATTTATCCTTGTCTTCTTTAGAATTACAGGAAATGAATAGTACGCAGAAAAACAGAAATAATCTCATATTTTATTTTTATAAAAACAAAAATAGGTTTTTACCGTGGGATAATTTTGTTAACTTTAAAGAAAACTAAAAAGAAAAAAAATGGAAGATAGAGACACTTTTTTAAAAGAATTCAGAGGCGAAACTTTAGGAACCGTAAGTGCTCAATCTTCTCCAGATGAGATCTTTCAAAACCAGACCATCAGACCGATTTTAAAACTCCAGAATGATTTGTTTATTGCAGTTTTTATTAATTATGTGAATAAAAATAAACCTGATTTTTATTCTTACACGGTTGAGAAGAAACTTCAAACCATCGAAAATTCCATTCAAAAAGACATTAAATTTAGAAATTCTCTGAAAGGAATTGTAATGGCGCTTTTTACAATTGAAGAATACGATACATACATTCAAAATTCATCAAGTTTGAATAAAAGAATGATGAATTTATTGATCGATAGATTGAAAAGTCAGGTACAGTTATTTGAAGTAGAATCTGATTTGAAATAAAAAATATTATAGAATGAAATTTAATCTAGATTTTACAACCGGATACGGTCAATTTTATTTGAATGATAAAGACGAAGGAGATACAGGTTCTCCAGATTTTTGGACTGATCAAGCATTTAATGATAAACTCGCTGTAGAAAAAGGAGTTCTGGGTGTTTCTCTTGAGAATAGTGAAGGAATCGTAAAAGCTGAACTTGAAATTTTAAATTCGAAAAGTTTAATTTCAGATTTTAGCGATTTTGATCATGTTGTTGAAGCAAGTTTAGAGATAAACACAGGTTTTCTGCAAGTAAATGATTGCCCATTTTCTCTTCTTGTTTTAGAAGAAAAAATTGAAAAAGGAAATTATAGGGTTCGTGTTTATTATAAAAATTTAAAAACTGCCTATGATGAAAATCCTAAAGATTTTTACAAAATAGAAATGTGGAAAGATTCTTATTTGGATAGAACTGTTTTAAAAAGATTTGAAAATTAAATTATAGGATAAAAAAAAATAAGGTTTGACTTTAAAAATCAAACCTTATTTTTTTTTATTTTAGAATCGAAAAATCTATTCCTCAGTAAGCATCAATTCTTTGATGTATTTTACTGGAGCACTCCCAAAACTTAAGAATTTTTCATGAAACTTTTTTAAGTTGAATTTATCTCCTTCTTTTTTCTTTAATTCTTCTCTTAAATTATAGATTTCGGTATAACCTGTAAAATAAGAACACAATTGAACTTGAGATAAGGTGGCACGTTTCCATTTTCCGTCTGCTTCTGCTTGCTGCTGGAAAGCTTCTTTTGTTAAAAGCTTAATTGCATCTTCTTTAGACATTTCTTTGGTGTGTACGCTAATGTCTAAAATAGTATTACAAGTTGTTCTAAGATTCCATTTATAATACATTAACCACATTTCATCAGAGTTTTTGTAACCGCTTTCTAGCATCATTTTTTCAGCGTAGACTGCCCAACCTTCAACCATGGCGCCATTTCCAAAGATTGATTTGATAATACTTGGCGATTGGTTACTATAAACTAATTGTGTATAATGCCCTGGAATTGCTTCATGAATATTCAAGATTTGCAAAATATAATCGTTGTATTCTCTTAAAAAACTTTCGGCATTTTCTTTAGTCCATCCTGATAAACTTCCTACATTGTAATATGTGTTTGCATTTTTATCGTAAGGTCCAGGAGCAGAAATAGAAGCTCCGGCAACTCCCGCCATGTAAGCAGGTTCTTTACGAACTACCAATGGTTTTGAAGGATCAATATATAACAAATCTTTTGCTTTTACATAAGCAGTCAATTCTGGAATTTGTTTTTCAATTTCAGATTGGAACTTTTCTGGAGTGGTATGTTTTAATGAAATTTCATCAATTACCTGTTTGATCAATTCGAGTTTATCTGCTGGTTTTACAGCTTTACCTTTGTATTTTTCCCAAAGTTTATCGGCTAAAACAAACATTTTTTCATGTAGATCTTTCTTGTGGTTTATAGCGATTTGGTAAATTTCATCGGCTGTATATCCTGACTGAATATTCAAATCAAATTTCTTCGCGTATAAAGCGCTTCCTAATCTAAAAGAACGAGGCGTTTTGTTTGGCAGTTTTTTTAGCCATTCTGCATAATCAGTAATAGCTTTTACAGAAACAGTTGCTTTTTCGAGTATTTGTTTCTTTTCTGCGTCGGATAACTTGCTTTTTTGTAAAGCATTTTTAAGATCATCTTGAAAAACAGAAGAACCTCCAAGGTTTTGGGCAATTGCTAGTTCTGTATGCTCCAAGGTAGGATTTTGGATGTTCTTTTTAGCAACTTCATAATAAGCAGGAATTCCATTCATTTTTGTGTTAAAAGCTCTTAAACGAGTTTCAAGACTGTCGTAATTTCCGTTTAATATTTCAGCAAAAGAACCGCATACATTGTATTCTGACGGATTCCATTGAAATAATTTCAGTTCCTTAATATTGAAAATAATTCCTTTTAATTGATTTTTTATCATGTAATAATCTGTTTTATTATTATTTGATAATTGATCAATTGTATACGATTTTAGAGAATCTAATTGTGAGTTGGCAAAATCTATTTTTTGCTGATTTGCCTTTGCATCAGGAATAATTAAGATGCTGTCATACTTATGAAATCCAACCTCTGAAGCCCAGTTCGGATTTATTTTCCATAATGCCGAAATGAAGTTATTTTTATAATTGTCAAATTTTTTGTTTAAATCGCCATCTTGGGTAGATTTAGCATTTTTTGCACAAGATATCAAAAGCAAAACTGCAAAAAATGATAGGCCAATTTTTTTCATATAATTAATTTTTAAAGCGTTTCTTTTTAATATTCCAATAATTCTTTAAGCGCAATTTCAAATCGGTTTTTAGGCAAAAACTGATCTTCTAGTGCTTTTGTAAATGGAATTGGCGAATCTAAACTAGCGACACGTTTTACAGGAGCATCTAAATATTCAAAGCAATTTTCCATAATTAAGGCCGAAATATCACTTGCAATTCCGCCAAACAAGGTATCTTCTTGATAAATAATCGCTTTTCCTGTCTTTTTAACTGATTCGAAAATCGTTTCTGTGTCTAAAGGCTGTAAAGTTCTTAAATCAATTAGATCCGCATCTATTTCTGGGTGCTTAGCCAAAGTTTCTAAAGCCCAATGAACTGGCGCGCCAAATGAAATAATCGTTACCGATTTTCCTTCTTTTATCAAAGCCGCTTTTCCTAAAGGAATAGTGTAATATTCTTTTGGAACATCTTGATAAATACTTCTGTACAATAATTTATGCTCGAAGAATAAAACCGGATTTGGATCATTAATTGACGTATTCAAAAGTCCTTTTGCATCATAAGGAAATGCAGGGTAAACCACTTTTAAACCTGGAGTTTTAGTAAACCAAGCTTCATTAGTTTGCGAATGAAAAGGTCCTGCCTGAGTTCCGCCGCCGCAAGGCATACGAACCACAACATCAGCATTTTCGCCCCAACGGTAATGTGATTTTGCCAATAAATTTACAATCGGATTAAATCCTGTAGAAACAAAATCGGCAAATTGCATTTCTACAATGGCTTTATAACCATTTATAGACAAGCCCATTCCAGTTGAGACAATGGCGCTTTCGCAGATTGGCGTATTTCGAATACGATCTTTTCCAAAAAACTCAACAAAACCATCTGTAATCTTAAATGCGCCGCCATATTCTGCAATATCTTGTCCCATTAAAACCAAATTTCTGTGTTTCTGCATTGATTCGTTTAAACCGTTTCGGATGGCATCAATAAAACGAATATTTTCGCTTTCTCCTTTTGTATTAACTTCTTCAAATTGATAAGGTTTATAAACATCATCTAATTCTCCGCTGTAAGTAGGTTCTATTTCTGGTTCGGCATTTGCTTTTGCCCAATTTTCATCAATTTCTTGTTTTATTTCAGCACGAAATTGTTCATCTAACTCTTCGGTAAGAATTTCATTTTCTAGCAAATACTTTTTATAATTAGAAACCGGATCTCTAAGTTCCCATTGATCCATTAATTCTTGCGGAACATATTTGGTACCACTCGCCTCTTCGTGCCCGCGCATTCGGAACGTTTTAAATTCCAACAAAATCGGACGCGGATTCTCTTTCATTTCTTCTTTTAATTGCGAAAGTTTATTAAAAACTTCCACTATATTATTTCCGTCAATAATCCAGCTTTCAATGCCGTAACCAATTCCTTTATCTGCCAAATTTTCACAGGCATATTGTTCGTTTGTTGGAGTTGAGAGTCCGTAACCATTATTTTCAATAATGAACATTACGGGAAGTTTCCAAACTGCAGCAATATTTAAAGCTTCGTGAAAATCCCCTTCACTCGTTGCACCTTCTCCAGTAAAAACCGCTGTTATTTTTTTATTGTCTTGAAGTTTATCAGCTAAGGCAATTCCGTCAGCAATTCCTAATTGTGGACCTAAATGCGAAATCATTCCAATTATATTATATTCCTGCGTTCCAAAATGAAAACTTCTGTCACGTCCTTTGGTAAAACCATTTGCTTTTCCCTGCCATTGTGAAAATAATCGGTGCAACGGAATTTCTCTTGTGGTAAAAACACCTAAATTTCGATGCATTGGAAGTATGTATTCTGATTGGTCCAAAACAGCTGTAACTCCAACAGCAATAGCTTCTTGCCCGATTCCAGAAAACCATTTAGAAACTTTGCCTTGACGAATCAAGATGAGCATCTTTTCTTCGATTAATCGCGGTTTTAGTATTTTTTTATATAAATCTAATAATTGAGCGTCGGTTAGGTTTTGTCGGTAAAAAATCATCTAATTTTTTTGTTTTTTAGTGTTTCAAATATAACAATTTGAGTTAATTTTATTGGATTCTGAAATATTTTTTTAGTCAGAATCACGCTTTTAATGCCTGTGCTTAAGATTATTTTCTAAAATATTCTCTACCTTTGTTAGCGAAAGGTGCTTATGACACCTTTCTTTTTTTAAATAAAAAATGTAAAGTATGCAAAACATTCCTAGTGTAGACTTACGTGATTTCCTTTCGGACGACCCGAAACGTAAACAAAAATTTGTAAATGAAATCGGCAGTGCATTTGAAAACATTGGCTTCGTAGCCTTAAAAGGTCATTTTCTTGATGATCAATTGGTAGACGAACTTTATGGCGAAATTAGAAACTTCTTCGCCTTGCCAATAGAAACTAAGCATAATTATGAAATTCCTGGAATTGGCGGTCAAAGAGGTTATGTTTCTTTTGGAAAAGAACATGCTAAAGGACGCAAAGAAGGAGATTTAAAAGAATTCTGGCATTTTGGTCAATACGTTGACGAAAATTCAAGATGGGCTTCAGAATATCCAGATAATGTGGAAGTTACTGAGTTACCTCGTTTTAATGTGGTTGGTAAAGAAGCATATCAAAAATTAGAAAAAACCGGCGTTTATGTTTTAAGAGCTTTGGCTTTACATTTAGGTCTTGACGAGTTTTATTTTGATGAATATGCAAAAGAAGGAAACTCAATTTTAAGACCAATCCACTATCCTCCAATTACTTCTGAACCAGAAAATGCCATTCGTGCTGCAGCTCACGGGGATATCAATTTGATCACTTTGTTAATGGGAGCTCAAGGTAAAGGATTACAAGTTCAAAATCATAATGGTGAATGGATTGATGCCATTGCACAAGATGATGAATTGGTAATTAATGTTGGAGATATGTTGTCAAGACACACCAATAACAAATTAAAATCTACGATTCACCAAGTGGTAAATCCGCCGAGAGAATTGTGGGGAACTTCACGTTATTCAATTCCGTTTTTTATGCATCCAGTAAGCGATATGCGTTTGGATTGTCTTGAAAATTGTATTGATGAAGAAAATCCAAAGAAATTCGAAGATATTTCTGCGGGTGAGTTCTTGCACGAACGTTTAGTAGAATTAGGTTTAATTAAAAAATAAAACTTAAATAAATTTCTCCCGAGGCTTCGGGATAAAAATTCCAAATTCCAATCTTCATTGGAGTTTGGAATTTGATTTTTATAAACTATATTTATTGTAATTATTTAGAGAATAAAAATTATGGATTTTAAAGATCAATTAAAGAATTTATTTCCAGATCATGTTGAATCAAATGAACCAGAACAAGTTGAAGAACAAGAACATGTCCTGTATGTTCAAAAAGAACCAATGATCTGTAAATTTGAAAAAAGAAAAGGAAAAGCAACCACAATTATTGAAGGTTATGAAGGCTCCGACGAAGATTTTAAAATCTTAGCCAAAGAAATCAAAACTAAATTAAGCGTAGGCGGCACTTTTAAAGATGATTCCATTATTATTCAAGGAGATTACCGTGATAAAATTATGGCAATTTTAAAAGAAAAAGGATTTAAAACCAAACGTGTAGGTGGATAGAATAAATTAAATTCCAATTTTTAAATTCCAAATTCCAAGTAAAAAAACTTAGAATCTTAGTACCTCAGAACCTTAGCAACTTAAAAAAAAATGATCCAATCATCAGAATTAATACTAAATCCAGACGGAAGCGTTTATCATTTAAACCTGCGTCCTGAACATATTGCATACGACATTATTTTTGTTGGTGACCAAAATAGAGTGGAGAAAATTACCCAATTTTTTGATTCAATTGAATATTCCACTCAAAAAAGAGAATTTAAAACCCAGACCGGAATTTACAAAGGCAAGAGAATTTCTGTAATTTCTACCGGAATTGGCCCAGATAATATTGATATCGTTTTAAATGAATTAGACGCATTAGTTAATATCGATTTAAAGACGCGTGAACCAAAAGAAACGCTAACTTCACTAAACATTATCCGAATTGGAACTTCGGGTTCTTTGCAAGAAGATATTCCAGTAGACAGTTTCGTAATGTCAAAATTTGGTCTAGGATTAGACAACATGCTCCGCTCCTATTTAATTGATGATGTTTCGATTACTGAAATGGAAGACGCTTTTGTGCAACATACTAATTGGGATTCTAAAAAAGGAAAACCATATGTAACACAATGTTCTGAGGAATTAGAAAAACTAATTGAATCTGATAAAATATTTAAAGGAATTACAGCTACAGCAGGCGGTTTTTACGGTCCGCAAGGAAGAGTTTTACGTTTGAATATTCCAGACGAAGAATTGAATAACAAAATGGATAATTTTAGTCATAATGATACTAAAATTACTAACTTAGAAATGGAAACTGCAGCAATATATGGGCTTTCTGCGCTTTTAGGACATAATGCATTATCGCTTAATGCAATTATCGCTAATCGTGCATCTGGAACTTTTAGTGAAGACCCTTACAAAGCTGTAGATGAATTAATTGCTTACACGTTGAATAAACTGGCTGGGAATTAATTTCGTATTTAATTTATAGATTAAAAGTACTTAAAAGAGCATTCTTGCTGGAATATTCATTTTTTATAGCGTTTATATTTTAATTGAAAAAATAGAAGGCTAACTTTAAGCAAAGAAAATTATAGAATGGAACAAGAAACGCATAAAAAAATATTATTTAAATACTATAGTGATTATCTAGATGAAGTAGTATCTGAAACCATGTGGGCAGAAATTATAGATTTAGAAAAAGGTCTTTTCAAATTGGATAACATTCCTTTTTTTGGGCCTTTAATTGCTACAGACGATCTTTTTTACGCAGAATTTGATGAAACTGAAAAAAAATTCATGCATAGAAAAACGATTCAAAACTCTGGAAATTCGATTGTACAGATTGCAGTTTTAGAAAAAGGTTTTGATGCAGCAATTATCCGAGAAAAATTAAAGGCAATTAATTGTTTGTCGGATGCATTAAATGAAACCTTTTTTGCTGCAGAAATTGGCAAAGATGTTGATTATGCATTGGTAAGAAGCCTGCTGAGCGAATATGAATCGCAGGAAATTATCGAGTTTGCAGAACCGTGTCTTTCAGAAAAACATCGAACAGATTTATTAAAAAATTAAACTAACCAAACTTAATTAATACGCATACGCATACCAAGCAACTTAACTTAACTTAAACTTAAAAGAAATGAAAACTGTCAAAATTGCGGGTGTTCCGGAACACTTCAATTTGCCATGGCATCTATGTATTGAAAATGGCGAATTCGAAGCGGAAAACATCGATTTACAATGGACCAACGTTCCCGAAGGAACTGGGAAAATGTGTCAAATGCTTCGTGACGGCGAAACAGATTTAGCGGTAATTTTAACTGAAGGAATTCTGAAAGATATCTCGGCAGGCAATCCGAGTAAAATTGTTCAGATTTACGTACAGTCGCCTCTTATTTGGGGAATTCACGTTGCGGCAAAATCTGATTTCAAAACCTTAAAAGATCTTAAAAACAAAAAAGTAGCTATTTCAAGAGTAGGTTCAGGATCACAATTAATGGCTTATGTAAATGCAAATGAACAAGGCTGGAAAACGGATGATTTAGAATTTGAAATTGTAAATACGATTGACGGTGCTGTAGATGCTTTAACCAACGAAAAAGCAGATTATTTTATGTGGGAACGTTTTATGACAAAACCCCTTGTTGATAAAGGAGTTTTCAGACGTATTGACGACTGCCCTACTCCTTGGCCTTCTTTTATAATTGCTGTTCGAGAAGAATTTCTAAAAAAGAACAGTAAAGTAGTAGAGAAAATCCTTGAAATTATTAATAGCACAACCACCGATTTTAAGGAGATTCCAGAAATTGACAAAAAATTATCCGAACTTTTTAATCAAAAAGCAGAGGATATTAAAGAATGGCTTAAATTGACTCAATGGTCACAAAAGAATTTAACAGAAAAGTCTTTTAATAAAATTCAAAATCAGTTATTTGATCTGGGAATTATTGATAAAAAAAGTATTTTTGTAGAAACCGTAAAAGCACTGTAATACTGCTTTTTTGATTCGTATGATGAAATTCCCTAAAATTGACTTACCGTATTTAAAATCCAAGCTACAGGTGAAATCACCGTGGGACAGGATTATTATAATGCTTTTGAGTCTTTTTATTACTATTCCGATTTTCATCATACTGCATCAAAATTTGATCGATCTAGAATGGGCGTTCAATTTAGATCGTGTTTTCATCTTTATTTTTGTCTTTGTCGCAATATTTTTTCTTCTGATGTATCTCAGAACAATTATCATATTGTGCATTGCAGTTTATTTATTGATTTTATTTTACGGAACAGTTATCGGAAATTATGGTTTTAACGAAATCTCAGAAGATTATAATTCTATGATTTATACCATGTCTGATAATCCATATCCGCAGGATATTATCGTGGCAAAACTGCTTCCGTTTCCAAATAAAACAAAAATTCTTAATGCTATAGAATACCAGAATCCCAAAGTGCGAAATTTTGCTGTTATGGCAACCACAAAGCATTTTAAAGGCATTAGAGGCTATTCAGATTATCGTACGATAATTCAGTGTTTTGCTGTTTTTAAAGAAATAAACAGCAGATGGAATTATGTAAACGATCCAAAAGACGGTGATTATATCGCAACCGCTAGCGAATCTCTAGAGTATTTCTCTGGCGATTGCGATGATCACTCTATTTTAATGGCTGCAGCAGTCCGATCAATTGGAGGAACTCCACGACTTATTCATACCAAAGGGCATATATATCCTGAAATATTAATTGGCTCTATGATTGATTTGGAAAAAGTGAATTACCTGATTAAAAATGTGCTTTTTACAAAAGAGAGCTACGGAAAAAAAATACATTACCATATAGACGAACGCGGTCAGGTTTGGATGAATCTTGACTACACAGCAACTTATCCTGGAGGTCCGTTTATGTATGAAGAAATCTTAGGAGCGCTAACTCTTAATTAGAAATTTCAATCTTAGATTTAAAGTTGCAAAGAAGTTATTGTGATTTGACTATTGCAACATCGGTTAAATTGTGATCTAATTTTTAAGAAAAAAAAATATTTATAAATATTTGATTACGAATAATTTAATGTCGTTTTTTTTTGTAACTTTTTCCTGTTTAACTTTTAATCACAAAATCATGAAAAACTCTAAATTGTTTACCCTTCTATTTGCAGTTGTTGTCGTATTAATGGTTTCATGTCACGGTAAAAGAAACAGACTGATTAATTCCTGGAAAGTTACAGCTGTCGAGGCTAAAACTTCTATTAATGACTCTGCAAAAAATGCAATTTTGACTAACGGTATGCTTACTTTCACAGAAGATGGTCATGTAACAGGATATCTGCTTCGTGAAATAACGGACGGAACATTTGCATTATCTCAAAAAGGTAAAAAACTCGTAATTAAAGACGAAGTTGGTACACCTTATGAATGTGAAAGCACCATTACTGATGATAAATTAATTCTTGATACCAAAGAAGCTAAGTTAACATTTAACAAAATTTAAAACAGAGATTACGTTTTTAATTTCTTTCAATATTACAAAAAAACCATTCTTTGCGATTGTACAGAATGGTTTTTTGATTTTAAAACTAAAATAAATAACTTTGCACTTCTTCAAATAAGCATTTTATCTATGTGAAAATTAATTTCTTTCGGAAAACTTAGTAAGTAACCACAAATTGTGGCTACTTAATTATTTAATCTCTTAAAGAAAGTAATTATGCTTATTCTTCAAAATATCTCATATCAGCATGAGAATAAAGACATGCTGTTTCAAAACGTAAGTTTTACTATAAACGATCACGATAAAACGGCATTAGTCGGAAATAACGGCGTTGGAAAGTCGACATTATTAAAAATTATTTCTGGCGAACTGAAAGCTTTTTCAGGTCAAATAAATCAGAATTCAAAGCCTTATTTTGTACCACAGCAATTTGGTCAGTTTAATGAATTGACAATTGCTGATGCTTTACAAATAAAGGATAAAATAGAGTCACTTAAAGCAATACTTGAAGGTGTTGTAACAGAAGAAAACATGCAATTATTAGACGATGATTGGACAATCGAAGAACGTTGTCATGAAGCTTTATCGTATTGGAATCTTCTGGATTTAGATTTGAATCAGAAAATGGAAACTTTGAGCGGAGGTCAGAAAACAAAAGTTTTTTTGGCTGGAATTATCATTCATCAACCAAAAGTGGTTTTGCTGGATGAACCTAGTAATCATCTCGATTTTGCTGGAAGAACATTGCTGTACGATTTTATTAAATCTACTTCGAGTTCGTTATTAGTTGTCAGTCACGACAGAACTTTACTCAATATCCTAAATAAAACGCTTGAATTGAGTAAAGACGGAATTTCAGTTTACGGCGGAAATTATGATTTTTATAATGAACAAAAAAAAGTTGAAAATAATGCTTTAGAACAAGATGTTCAAAGCAAGGAAAAAGCACTCAGGAAAGCTAAAGAAAAAGAACGCGAAACAATTGAACGCCAGAATAAATTAGATTCAAGAGGTAAAAAGAAACAGGAAAAATCGGGTGTCGCAAGGATTATGATGAATACGCTTCGAAATAATGCAGAAAACAGCAGTTCGAAATTAAAAGATGTTCATGCAGAAAAAATCACCGGTATTTCTGAAGATTTACGACAATTGAGATCCAATCTTCCGGCAATAGATCAAATAAAATTTGGGTTTAATACGTCAACGTTTCATAAAGGAAAAATGCTTTTTAAAGCAGATGAAATCAATTATAGTTATAAAAATCAATCGCTTTGGAATGAAAATCTAAGTTTTGAAATTTTTTCCGGTGATCGTTTGGCAATTAAAGGTTTAAATGGTTCAGGAAAAACGACTTTGATTCAAATTATTCTAGGCAAATTAATTCCTAAAACAGGAAATGTTACTGCATTAGAAAAAAAATCAATTTATATCGATCAAGATTATTCACTTATTGATAATAATCTGAAAATCTACGAGCAAGCACAAGTTTTCAATGATTGCGGTTTAGAAGAACATGATATCAAAATGAGACTGAATCGTTTTTTATTCGCGCAAAAGGATTGGGATAAACCTTGCAAAGTTTTAAGCGGCGGCGAAAGAATGCGTTTGATACTTTGTTGTTTAATCATTAGTAACGAATCACCAGAAGTTATTGTTTTAGATGAACCTACGAATAATTTAGATATTCAAAATATTGAAATTCTAACTGCGGCTATCAATGAATATAGTGGCACTTTGATCGTTATTTCACACGATCAATCTTTTTTGGAACAAATTAAGATCGAAAAAAGTGTACAGCTTTAAAAGCAGAAAAGGCGCTAGAATTAACTTGGCGCTTTTTTTCTATTTCTGTACAAATATTTAAAATTATACGATCACTATTTTAATGATTGCATGTTATTCATTATTAATGATTTGAATTTTACTTTGAGATATAAATTCCTTAAATTGCAGATAAATCTTATAATTTTAGTCTATTCTATTTCAAAAATAATAACCTTTCAATAATTTGTTTCATTAAAACTTCTACAATTATGAAATCCAAAAACAGCTTTCTGCTACTTTTTTTAGCTTTTACTTTATTGTTCTCGCAAACCATTTTTCCATGTACCAGAATAGTTTATGAAGGGCTAAATGGCACCATTATCACGGCACGTTCAATGGATTGGAAAGGAGAAATTCCGGCCAATTTATGGATATTTCCGCGTGGAATCGAACGATTTGGCGAAGCTGGAAGCAGTTCTGTAAAATGGAAATCTAAATACGGAAGTGTCATTACAAGCTCGTGGGACATTGCTTCTTCAGACGGAATGAACGAAAAAGGCCTTGTTGGCAATCTTTTATGGTTGGTAGAATCTCAATATCCAAAATTTGAGAAAAACGGAAAAGTAAAAGGCTTGGCTGTTTCTTTATGGCTGCAATATGTTTTAGATAATTTTTCGACGGTTTCTGAAGCTGTTGCCGCATTAGAAAAAAGAGATTTTGTTATTGCTTCTTCTCATATTCCAGGAACCGATATTTTTGCAACGGTTCATTTATCCATTTCAGATGCAACTGGAGACAATGCTATTTTCGAATATATAAACGGTAAACTGGTTATTCACCACGATAGAAAATATGTGGCGATGACTAATTCTCCCATTTTTGATGAACAATTAGCGATTAATTCGTACTGGAAAAGTATACCCGGAACTATTATGCTTCCAGGAACTAACAGAGCCGCAGATCGATTTGTTCGCGCTTCTTATTATATAGACGCGATTCCGAAAACGGATAATACTAGAACGGCTTTGGCAAGTGTTTTTGGTGTAATTAGAAATTGTTCTGTTCCGCTGGGAATTTCATCAGAAACTGAGCCTAACATCTCTTCTACTCGTTGGAGAACCGTTGCAGATCAAAAAAACCTAGTGTATTATTTTGATAATGTGTTAAATCCGAATGTGATTTGGGTTGAATTCAATAAAATTGATTTTAGTGAAAAAGGAAAAATCAAAAAGTTGACTTTGGCCAATAATGAAAATTATTCTGGTGATTCGCTGCTAAACTTCAAAGAAACGAAGCCTTTTCAGTTTGCTGGATTGGATTAAAGTGACTTTTATTTTATACAAAACCTTCAAATTTAAATGTTTGGAGGTTTTTCTTTTTTAAAAATAATTAAAAAAATATTGCGCAGTCAAATAACTTCACTATATTTGCAGTCAAATAACTGCATAATGGAAATTAGAAGAGATGTTTTTCAGGCTATAGCCGATCCGACAAGAAGAGCTATATTGAGTTTAGTTGCGATTCAGAGTATGACTCCTGGCGCAATTGCAGAGAATTTTAATTCGTCGAGACAGACAATTTCAAAACATATTCAGATTCTTAGCGAATGTGAATTATTAAATCAGACACAAAACGGAAGAGAAATTTACTACCATCTAAATCCTAATAAGATGAAAGAAATTGACAATTTTATTGAGCCTTTTAGAAAAATGTGGGACGAACGATTTAATAAGTTAGAAGCAATCATGAAAAATTATAAAAAATAGGACATGGAAAAAAAGACAAAAATCCACGCTGAAGACTATAGACAAGATCTTGTTATTACGAGAGAATTTGATCTTCCGGTAGAACTTTTATTCAAAGCTTATATAGAGCCAGAAATCGTAGCACAATGGATGGGAGCTAAAGTGATAAAACTTGAAAGCCAGAAACATGGCGGTTGGGAATTTGAAACGAGCGATCCAGCTGGAAATGTAGTTTTTAAAGCACATGGTGTTATTCATGATATCGTTCCAAACGAGAAGATTGTCCGCACTTTTGAAATGGATAATGTAAACTTTGCCCCTCAATTAGAGTTTTTAGAATTTGAAAGATTAACTGAAGAAACAAGTAAATTGACCATGCAGATTATTTACAAATCTATTGAGCATCGAATGACGCAGCTTAAACTGCCATTTGCACAAGGATTAAACATGGCACACAACAGATTAGAAGAAATTTTAACTAAACTGAAATAAAAAATTATGAGTAAAAGAAACAAGATTATTTTTTGGATTGCTACACTTTGGTTGGCTTTGGGAATGACTTCTACAGGAATTGTACAGCTTATACCATTAAAAGAAGAAGCTGAAATGATAAAACATTTAGGTTATCCGCTTTACTTTTTGACTCTTTTAGGCGTTTGGAAACTTTTAGGTGTTATTGCAATTTTAATTCCGAAATTTGGTTTGTTGAAAGAATGGGCTTATGCTGGTTTTTTCTTTGCAATGTCTGGAGCTGTAGTTTCGCATTTAGCTGTTGGAGATGACGCTTCAGCATTTTTTGGACCAATTTTATTAATTGTTTTGACTGTAATTTCTTGGTACTTCAGACCTGAAAATAGAAAGTGCAGTTCTAATTAAAAACACAAAAACATGAAAAAAGAATTGACACCAAACGAACAAGAAGAAATTTTAAGTACGCTTGAGAAACGTTTCGAAAAGAATAAAAATCGTCATGAAAATTTGGATTGGTCTAAAATTGAAGCCAAACTAAAAGTAAATCCGGAAAAATTATGGTCACTGGAACAAATGGAAAACACTGAAGGCGAACCAGATGTTGTGGGCTATGATAAAAATACTGACGAATATCTATTTGTAGATTGTGCGCCAGAAAGTCCAAAGGGACGCAGAAGTGTTTGTTACGATCATGAAGCGCTTGAAAAAAGAAAAGAACACAAACCCGCTAACAGTGCTGTAAATATGGCAGAAGAAATGGGAATTGAAATCTTAAACGAAGAACAATATAAAGATTTACAAAAATTAGGGAAATTTGACACCAAAACGTCTAGCTGGATTTTGACTCCGCCAGAAATTAGAAAATTAGGTGGCGCTATTTTCTGTGATTTTAGATACAATACCGCTTTTGTTTATCATAACGGTGCAGAATCATATTATGCCGCGAGAGGATTTCGTGGGTTATTAAGAGTTTAAAAATAGAAGCCTTCAAATTGATTTTTGGAGGTTTTTCGTTTTTGATTATTCTCTTAAAATCTTTTCCATTTTCTTTCCTTTCGCAAGTTCATCGACCAATTTGTCTAGATAACGCAATTTTTGAATTAACGGATCTTCAATTTCTTCCACTCTATAACCGCAGATAACTCCAGTAATTTTCGAAGCGTTTGGATTGATTTGCGGCGCTTCTTCAAAGAAAGTTTGAAAGTCTACTTTCTTTTCAATTTGTTCTTTAAGTTGATTGTCATTATACCCTGTTAACCATTTTATTACAATATCTAGTTCTTCTTTGGTGCGTTCTTTCTTTTCTACTTTTTGAATGTATAAAGGATAAACACTAGAAAATAATATTTTGTAAATTCTTTCTGTTTTCATTTGGACCTGTTTTAGAATAAAAGCTTTGATGTAAAGATAATTCAAAACAATAAAAATGGAAAACGCAATAAATATTTTAATACCTTAGACTTTTAAAATAATGGTATTTAACAATCCTAAATAACTACTTATATGGAAAATAATTCAAACGAAATTACACCAAAAGTCACAGGAATTGGCGGAATTTTCTTTTTTCTTGACAATCCAAAAGAGGCTAAAGATTGGTACGCCAAAAATTTAGGTTTAGAAATTAACGATTGGGGTTCTGCCAGTTTTGAATCTAGAAATTTAGAAAATCCCGAACAAATTGAATCGACACAATGGTGTCCTTTTAAGAAAGGTGACGAATATTTTTCTCCGTCTAAAAAAGATTTTATGGTCAATTATCGCGTTCAAAATATCGAAGGACTTGTAGCAAAATTAAAAGAAAATGGAGTTACCATTTTAGATGATATCGAAACGTATGATTACGGAAAATTTGTTCATATAATGGATACTGAAGGCAATAAAATTGAACTTTGGGAACCATCATAAACAATTTATAATTAACAATTGATAATTATAAATTGTCAATTATCAATTGTTAATTGCTTAATTCCAAATTTCATTCATTTCGGTCAGAATAATGGGTTTTCCTTCTGTCACTACGATAGTATGTTCGTGTTGCGCCATAAATCCGCCTTTATTTCCTACCATTGTCCAGCCGTCTTGCAACGTTTCTGCATAAGTAGAAGTGGTTGAAATAAACGTTTCAATGGCAACAACAGAATTTTTCTTAAATCTGGTTTGGTTAAAACGATCTCTATAATTGGCAATTTCGTGTGGTGCTTCGTGAAGGCTTCTCCCTACTCCATGCCCCGTTAAATTTTTAATGACTTTATAACCTCGTTTTTTAGCTTCAGTTTCAATCAGAAATCCAATATCAGAAATACGAACGCCGCCTTTGATGTTGTAAATAGCTTTGTGTAAAATATCTTTTGAAGCTTCTACTAATTTTTGATGTTCGTTTACATCAGATCCAATCACAAAAGAACCGCCGTTATCGGACCAAAAACCGCCTAATTCTGCAGAAACATCAATATTAATTAAATCTCCTTCTTGCAAAATTCTTTTATCAGACGGAATTCCGTGACAAAATTCATTATCAACACTAATGCATGTCCATCCAGGAAAACCGTAAGTCAAATACGGCGCAGATTTAGCTCCTAAATCATTCAGAATTTGTCCGCCATAATCATCTAATTCTTTTGTAGAGATTCCGGGTTTGGCAAATTTTCTCATTTCTTTCAAAGTAAAAGCAACTGCTTCACTCGCTTTTTTCATTCCGATTAATTCTGCTTCTGTTATAATTGACATGGTATTTTCTTTACTAATTTCTATTCAAACGTATTGCCGACTAAAATACTACTTTTCTTCAAAATTAAGCGTTATTTAAATGCTTAAACCCTCATAAAATCAATATTTATGAGGGTTTAAATATTTTTATCCTTTATTTTACCAAGGACTTTCTTCGCTTTCGTTTTCTATATCGGGGCTGTAGAATTTTCCTGTTGACCCGTTTTCATCTAAAGTATGTTTAATGATGAAACTTGCTGCGCTTTCTACACTCGCAGGTCCGCTATGATGATTAAAATCAGTTGCGGTATAACCTGGATCAATTGCATTTACTTTAAAACCTAAATCTTTTAGTTCATGTGCCAAAGTAATGGTAAAAGCATTTAAAGCTGTTTTTGAGGAAACATAAGAAACCGCTTTAAAAGCATAATATTTCCAGCTGGGATCACTATGTAGCGTAAGAGAACCAAGCCCTGAAGTAATATTACTGATTCTCGGATTCTCGGATTTTTTTAATAATTCAATAAATGCTTGTGTTACTCTGATTACTCCAAAAAAATTGGTATCAAAAACATTCTGAATATTTGCCACAGAGGTTGTAGACGAATCTTGTGGAACATCACCTAAAATTCCGGCATTATTGATTAAAATATCTAATTTGCCTTGCTCCTTTTCTATACTATTTTTCGCCTCTAAAACACTTTCGTCGTTTGTAACATCAATCTGAATCGCTTTGATGTTTTGAAATCCTTTTTGGTTTAATTCTTTTACAACTTCTTCACCTTTTGCAAGATCACGACTTCCTAAATAAACAAATAATCCTTTTTCCGAAAGCTGTTTTGTTGTTTCTAAACCTATGCTTCTATTTGCGCCTGTAATTAATACTGAATCCATTTTTTATCTTTTTAAATTATTGATTACAAAGTTCCATCGATAAAAAATAAAAACATTTGCCAAATGGCAAAAAGCGATTTTTAGCGAATATTTTTTCTAATTCTGCTCAAAGAAGATTGCGTAATTCCTAAGTAAGAAGCCAAATAAGAAAGCGGAACACGATTGATTACATTTGGAAACATTTCCATAAAAGATAAATAACGCGTTGTAGCATCTTCAGAAACCAGCGGACTTCTTCTGGCTACTTTCTGGATTAAAGCTTTTGAAATTATTTTGTGCACAATAGTATCCCAGCCAATAATCGTGTCTAATAATTCTTGCCAGTTTTTTTTAGAAAATACAATCATTTTACAATCTGTAACTGCTTGTACATAGGCAGAAGAGCAAATATTGTTATCGAAACTTTCTAAATCTACAACCAGATTATTTTCGTCTATAAAATATTTTGTGATTTCTTCACCTTTATTGTTGTAATAACAAACTCGCAGAATTCCTTCTAAAATAAAACCAACTTCAACAGAAACTTTTCCAGCTTCAGAAAAATACGCCTCTTTTCGAATTTCTCTTTCTTGAGCTTTAGATAAAATCAAATCAATCTGCTGTTGATTTAAATTGCCAAACTGCAATATATAATTTACTAATTCTTTCATGCACGAAAGTTAGGAATAAGTTTTTATAGAGAATTTGTCATATGGCAAAAAATACTGCCGATATATTTATATTAGCAAACTGAAAAACGAAACAATGAAATTAATTCTACAGCTTCTATTTGTTCTTTTTATTAATCTAGGATTTAGCCAAGATTATAGAGAAGCATTTATAATATTTAAGGATAGTAGCTCTATTGAAGGTTTTGCTGAAATTAAAAATAATGATATATATTTTAAAGTAAAACAAGAAGATAAAGCAGATAAATGGAGTTATGATTTTGCAAAAGGATTAATTTTTTCATCTTACGGATATTCTGAAAAATATGAATATATTGAATTTGAGCATTCAAAACCAAAGTTGTTGCAAGTTGTTGAAGAAGGAAATGTAAATCTTTACAGATACGCAAAAGAGTATTATATAGGTCGAAGTTCCAATTTATCTATAGGGAAATTGCCTTCAGATGAAGACAAAGTTTGGGCAATGACTGAAGCGTTATATGTAAAACGTAAGAATGAACCTTATGCAACAGATATTGAATTTAGCTTTACTCTAAGAGCAAAAAAATACTTTGCAGATTGTAAAAAAGTCGTAGAAAAAATCAATAGTAAAAAAATCACCAAAAATAATATCAAAGACATGGTTTTCTTTTATAATGAATATTGTGATTCAGACTACGAATAATGTATTATAACTACATTCCCGGCCAATATAAAAAATTAAATTTATGTCCGTCTGGATCTGCAAAACCAAAAGTATAACCAACTTCAAAATTTTCTGGCTCAGAGAAAATAATTCCTCCGATTTCTTTTACTTTTTTATACCAAAGATCCACTTCTTCTCTACTCTTTGCTGATAAAGAAAAGATAATTTCGTTTTCTGTTTTGGTGTTTGCCAATTTTCCTTTTACAGCAATTTGTAATCTTTGGGGAACAAAAAAGTTAATGATGAAATTATTTTCAGCAAATATAAAACTCACTAAATCTTCTGTTTCTTTTCCGTTTTGTTTGAAACCTAAATCAGTGTAAAATTGAATTGTTTTTTGTAAATCATTAGAAACAAGGTTTCCCCATATCATTTTAGTTTTCATGAGTTTTAGTTTTAATTGATTATACTCTAAGTTACTATTTTTTTTAGGAAGAACTCAATCTAAGCAATATGAAAGTAAAGTTTTTTCTTATATTAGCTCATAATGTTATGATTTAAAAGTATGAAAATCTTCAAACCATTCTCTTTTCTTTTCTCTGCGATTCTAACTGGCTGCGTTGGAAATATGAATCCAACCGGAGGAAATTCTACACCAAATTATCCATATTTTATCACTACTGAACCTTTGGTAGTAAAGAAAATTCAAGTTCCAATTGGTTCAAAATTAGTTTATGAAGAGCATTTTTTTGTTGAAGGAAAACAAGATCACAAAATGCGTGAAGAAAAACTCACTACAATTGAATTTCCTGCCGGTAAAGAATTAATTTGGGGAGGCGTTCCTGTGAGATCTATTTATAAATTTTTCAATTCAGAAATGCGAGGTTATACTGTTACGGCAGATTTTACCAAATTGAGCGAGGATAATAAAACGAGATTTTCAGAATTATGGCAAAGTTGCAGTACTGATCTCGGAATTACTATTAAAAATACGGATGATTGGTCTTTTAATAAACAAAATATAGCAGATGTAGAAAGTTGCAGCGTAATATATCAACGTTATTTTAAAGACGATACCAAACAGCAATCATTTTTAAATGAAATGTATGCTGAATTACAGAAAATTAATTCAAAATAAAAACATAAATGCCCAATAAAATCTTAGCTTTTGACACGTACTATTTTGATCAAAAAGCAAAAACTGTTTGTCTTGAATTCGAAGAATGGAATGAAGGCAAAAATTTTAAAGTTTACTCTGAAATCATTGAAAATGTTGAAGAATATATTCCAGGAGAATTTTACAAAAGAGAATTACCTTGTATTTTAAGTTTACTGCAACAAATTGATTTATCTGAAATTGAAGTAATTGTAGTTGACGGGTTTGTTTATTTAGATGATGAAATGAAATATGGTTTAGGCGGTTATTTATACGAAAAATTAAATAAAGAAATCCCGATTATTGGTGTGGCTAAAACAAATTTTGCTTCAATAGAACAGAACAAAAAAGCATTGTTTAGAGGAGACAGTAAAAAACCTTTGTACATTACTTCTATCGGAATTGATTTGGATAAGGCTTTAAAAAAAGTTGAAAGCATGCATGGAGAATTTAGATTTCCGACCTTATTAAAAGAATTGGATCGATTAACCAAGGAAATATAATTCAAGATAAAATTCAGTAAAAAATTTGTTATATTCGTTTTTAGATAAAAAACATAAAAATAGCTGGTAAATTGAGAGGTCAGCAATTACTAATTCGGTAATACTAATGGAATCAAACCAGTTGCTTTTCTTTCTTAGTGCTTTAGGAGCTTTTAATGGATTTATACTCTCATTTTATTTTGCTGTCAATGCAAAAAAGAAAATTTTTGCAAATTACTTTTTATCGTTATTGCTTTTGGTTTTAAGTATTCGAATTATAAAATCTGTTTTTTTCTACTTTAATCCTTCGCTCTCCAATATTTTTATTCAAATCGGACTTTCGGCTTGTGTTCTTATCGGTCCTTTTCTTTTCTTAAGCCTTAAATCACACGCTCAAAACGGAAAAACGACTTGGGTTCAACACGTAATACCCTATTTAGCAATTATAACCGTTTTAGGGACTTTTTATCCTTATACTCAACATCAGTTAATTTGGAGCCTCTGGATTGTAAAGGCAATATATTTTCAATGGTTGGTATATATTGTTTTATCATTAAAATATCTTCAGCCTATTTTTTACAAATTCAAAGAAAAAGAAAATTTAAAGAAAATAGACATTTGGTTTCTTAGTATATACTTTGGCGTTTCACTAATATGGTTGGCTTATGCCAGCGCGGCTTATACTTCTTACATTGTTGGAGCATTGTCCTTCACCTTTATTTTATATTTAATTATTCTGCTTTTAATTTTCAGAAATACCAGTGAAAGTATTTTTTTTAAAGAAAAAGAAAAATACAAGAATAAAGAAATGGATGCTGAAATGCTTGACCTTATCCGTCAAAAAATAGTAATTATCGAAGAAAAAGAACTTTATCTTAATCCAGATTTCAATCTCGAAGAAGCTGCAAAAGAATTAAAAATAACCAAGCATTTATTATCTCAATACATAAATGAAGTTTTAGGCAAATCATTTTCAAATCTTATAAAAGAGTATCGAATTGAAAAAGCTAAAAAATTATTAGAAACCGAAAAAAACTTAACCTATGAAAGTTTGGGTTACGATAGTGGTTTTACTTCAAAATCTACATTTTTTACGGCATTCAAAAAAATAACCGGTCTGACTCCTGCAGAATATCAAAAATCATATTCAAAAGGAGTTTGATATTATAAATTACGAGTTCTACTTTATAAATTAAAACCTTTTCAATTTTCATCTGCTGGATATTTGTCTCATTATTATTAATTTAAAAATTTTAAAAATGAGAAAAGTCTTTTTATTTATTTGCTTAAATTTTTTGTTCTTTAATGCCTATTCGCAAGTAAGCGATCCTGGCAATGATTGGCTTTCGATTCAAAAAACACTTAACCTGTACTTAGACGGACAAGCGACAGGCGATTCTGTTAAGGTCGGACAGTCATTTCATGATTCGTGGCAGCTAAAATACTTTGCTGATAATAAGTTAAATATTGTACGTAAATCTGATTACATGAAAGGTTACAAAGCTCCTTACGCAAGAGTTTCAAATTGGTCAGGACGAATTATTTCTATTGATATTACAAATAGTGTGGCTGCTGCAAAGGTCGAAATAAGTACTTCAAAGCTTTTATTTATCGATTATTTCAATTTGATGAAAATAAATCAAGACTGGTTTATTGTCGACAAAATTTCGACTAGAACACCACACAAAACAGTTGAAGCTCCTACGGCAAGTACAAAGTAATTTAAAACTTAAAGTAATCTTTAAAAACCTTCTGTATATGAATAAATTAATTGTTTTATTACTTGTTCGTCTCTTGTTATTTGCCTCGAATGCAAATTCGCAAAACAAAATTTTATTTGTCACTTCAAATCAAGATTTTTATGGAAATACAAAAATTCCATCTGCCAATCATTTTGAGGAAATCGTTGTTCCTTATGATATTTTTATAAAAGCTGGTTATACCGTTGATTTTGTAAGTCCAAAAGGCGGGGCAATTCCTATTGGCTACATCAACACATCAGATAGTTTGCAGAAAAAATATTTGTATGATAGCTGGTTTATGAACAAATTAGAACATTCTAAGAAACCATCATCAATTATTTCCAGAGATTATGTCGCAATTTTTTATAGTGGTGGCGGCGCTGCAATGTTTGGAGTTGCTGAAGATATTACAATTCAAAAAATCGCAAGAACGATTTATAATAACAACGGAATTATCGCTGCAATCTGCCACGGAACAGCAGGAATTGTGCACTTAAAAGATGAAAAAGGAAAATCGTTGTATGCTGGATTAAAAATTACGGGGTATCCAGATGAATTAGAAAATAAGAATGCTGAATATTATAAATCCTTCCCATTTTCAATAAACAATACCATTAAACAAAATAAAGGGAATTTTATATTTTCTAAAAACGGAGGAGATGCGTTTTATAGCGTTGACGGCAGATTTGTAACAGGTCAAGACCCGAGCTCAGGCATTAAAGTAGCAGATGAAGTGGTCTCGCTTCTAAAAGTCAATTTGAAAGTTCAGCAACCAAAATCAAAAAATGATTTGGAACAAATTACAAGCATTCTTAATGATTATATAGAAGGAACTGCTAACGGACAGCCAGAAAGACTTCTAAAAGCTTTTCATCCTACTTTTAATTTATATACTGTGGCAAACGATACGCTTTGGGTACGCTCAGGCGAAGAGTATATTGCTAACATAAAAACTGGAGAAAAAGTAAACAGAGTTGGAAAGATTATTTCAATTGATGTAGAAAATGATGCCGCAATTGCTAAAGCAGAAATAATAGTTCCAGATTGGCGAACTTTTACCGACTATTTTTTATTATTAAAATATGAAGGAAGCTGGAAAATAGTTCATAAAAGTTATTCTTGGAGGGAATATTCAAAAACTTAATTCAATTCAAGAACATTTTATTTGTTGTATAAAATAAAGTCTGCATCAAAAACTCCAAAGTTTAATTATTTTGGAGTTTTTGATTTAATTACTTGAACCTATTGTGTTGCAAATATTCTTATATTCGTTTAAATAAAAATGAATATCCCTATAAAATCATGAGAAAATGCATTCTTTTTGTTTTTACATTCTTATTTGAAATTCAAATTTTAATCGGACAGCATAATAAAGATTCATTAAATGATTGGGATAAAATTATTATCAAAGATAGTTATGGAGGCTGGTCCAACTTCGAAAATAACTATCAAATTAAAAAAGAAAATTTTCTACTTACTGTATTAAATAAACCAGACTCAATTATTGAAAAAGTTGATCCAAAATTAGTTCATGAAATAATTAAACTTATTAAAACAACAAATGATTCTGTCCCGTTCAAAAATCCATTGATTTCTTTTGGAAGAGATTCAGTTTGGCTTGTTGATAATGCTGAAAGTCTTTGGAAAGATTATACCAGAAATTGGAAAAGAACCAAGCAAATGGATTCTATTGCAATCTCTACAATAAAAGATTACAAAAAAGCAAATCAAGCTGCTTCATCTATTGAAGGATCCCAAAGCACTGACGATTATCCGTTAGTTATTGTTAGCATTATTAAAGAAAAAGACACTCTTTCTGCCTATACATTTGGACAGCATCCTTATATGTTACCTTGGATTATAAAGAAAGGAAAAATTTATAATTCAAAAATTTCCGAGTTAGTCGCGGCACTATTGCCAGATAAAGATCCTAATAATAAAGAACGATTAAATGGGAAAAATTTTAATAGTTCTCTAATTAGTAAAATCTTCAACACTTTTCTAGTTGATAAAGATCATTATCTAGAAGCTAAAGATAAATTTCCTAGAACATTCAAAGCTTTAGAAAAGAAATTTGAAATTACGAAGGCAGAAATTATGGATATGTCCTCTATTGAATGGGGTAAAAATTTTGGAGGAGAATGTTTAGAAATGTCTTTAAAGGATTTATCAATTTCAGAAAATATTAGATTCAACACTATTTCTGGTGTAAATGAGATCTTCAGTACAAAAAAATCAATAATTTATAAAAAAGATGATTTAATCCAATCCTTAAAAGAAAATCCAATTTATCAATATACTTTAAACTGCGGTGACTGTTTAGGAGAAATACATTGGGTTAAATCTAAATCGTTGAGTAAGCAAGCAGAAAACAATTTCAAAGAATACCTGCAAGAAAGCGGAACTAATAGAAATAAATACGACGGAAAATTAAAAGATGCAATTTTCTTTGAACTAACAGAAAATAGAAATTCAGAAAGAAGTTTTTCCCGCTGGATATTTCTTAAAGACGGAACATTACTATTATGGCAATTGAAAGGAACTTTCCTAATGAACTTACCAAACGAATTTTCAGAAAATCAAGGTTATGTTTGTAAAGAGATTAAGTTGTAAATTATTAGAGATCAAAATGAAAAAAGCTACTAGAATAATTCTGCTAATATTTCTAATTCTTGTAATCGCATTATTTGTACATCCAAAAAAAGTAATTTATGCTCCAAAAATTACAGGGAAAATAATTGATAAAAACGGAAATCCAATAAAAGACGCTATTGTTTCGAGAATTGAATATTTAAGTTCAGTAAATGAAAAACACGGGTATTTTGAATACACGGAATATAATACACAGATTATAAAAAGTGATAAAAAAGGTGTTTTTCAACTCGATGAAAAATCAAGAATAGAATGGATACACAGTCCATTAAATTTATCTTTTGCGTGGTGTTTCGGAAATTTTAAAGTTGAAAAAGATGGTTATAAAACATACACAACCAAGTTTGATGAATTTCGGGAGTTTCATAAAGATCATTGTTATGCTTGTGAAAATATTGAATTTAAGCCAGTTATAACTTTAGAAGAAAGTAAATAAAATTTAATTAATTTCTTAATCTTAATTCTGTTTTTCCAGGATTTAATTTACAGCTCTCTTTTATTTGCAAGTTCTTTTACTTCGTAATTTTCATTATATACTACTTTCCAATCATTCACATTTCCTATAAAACCTTTGCTTTTTTGATTATGACGAATATTTCATTCTTCTAAATTCGAAGTAAATCTAATATAGAA
>NZ_JAJGZV010000010.1:33455-143638 GCF_020805785.1 Flavobacterium chungbukense
TAGAATCTATTCTTTGCTTTCGCTAAATACAATAAAATTTATGAAAATTTATATAAAGCAAAAAACTCCAAAATCAAATGACTTTGGAGTTTTTATAATTTTGTGGGCGATGAGGGGTTCGAACCCTCGACCACTTCCGATTAAAAATCGGAATGCTCTGAACCAGCTGAGCTAATCTCGTTTTTAATTAATTCCTGAATCTTAATTCCGTTTTTCCAGGATTTAATTTACAGCTCTCTTTTATGTGCAAGTTCTTTCACTTCGTAGTTTTTAGTATAAACTACTTTCCAATCATTCACATTTCCTGTAAAACCTTTGCTTTTTTGATTATGACGAATAATTCTTTCTTCTAAATTCGAAGTAAATCTAATATAGAATCTATTCTTTGCTTTCGCTAAATACAATAAAATTTATGAAAATTTATATAAAGCAAAAAACTCCAAAATCAAATGACTTTGGAGTTTTTATAATTTTGTGGGCGATGAGGGGTTCGAACCCCCGACCCCCTCGGTGTAAACGAGGTGCTCTGAACCAGCTGAGCTAATCGCCCTATTTTACTAGGTTGCTATCTTTGTGATTGCGTCTGCAAATATACATTTAGTATTTGTATTTGCAAGCCTTTTTTTAAAAAAAATTGTGGGCGATGAGGGGTTCGAACCCCCGACCCCCTCGGTGTAAACGAGGTGCTCTGAACCAGCTGAGCTAATCGCCCTATTTTACTAGGCTGCTATCTTTGTGATTGCGGGTGCAAAAATACGTTTAGATTTTGTATTTGCAAGCCTTTTTATAAAAAAAATGAAATATTTTTTTGTGTTTTTCTTTAGAAAGCTATCTTTCAAACCTTTAAAAAACAAAGTTTATTTACTCTTTCTTGTAATTTCGTTAAAAAGCCAAATTAAAAGTTCTAATTCTTAATATTTCTTTGTAGTAAATCGACTTAGTCATACCTTTGCATACCTTAATTGTATATTCAAATGGCAAGATTTCAAGAAAATGATTTACCGAAAGCTAAATTAAACTCTAATTCCCTTCAAAAAGCACTTCGAATTTTTAAATATGCTAAAAACCACAAATGGAAATTCTTCGTTGGTTTGATTTTTCTGTTTTTAACAAGCGCCACTGCCCTCGCCTTTCCTAAATTAATGGGAATGCTGATTGATTGTGTTACCAATAAAGATCTTTCTAAAGCAAACGAAATTGCTTTAGGATTGATGGGAATCCTGGTTCTTCAGGCTATTTTCTCTTTTTTCAGAATTTCATTATTTGTAAACTTTACAGAAAACTCTCTTTCTAATATTCGTTTTGCATTATATGAAAATTTAATAAAATTGCCAATGTCGTTTTATTCTCAAAAACGTGTTGGTGAACTTAATAGCCGAATCAGCGCAGATATTTCACAATTGCAAGATACTTTCAGCACCACAATTGCGGAGTTTTTGCGTCAGTTTATTTTAATCATCGGAGGATTTATTATATTAGGAAGCATTAGTCCGAAGCTGACTTTTATGATGTTGGCAATTGTACCAGTTGTGGCAATTGCAGCAGTGATTTTTGGAAGATTCATTCGTAAATACGGAAAAAAAACACAAGATAAAGTTGCCGAAAGCCAAGTTATTGTTGAAGAAACTCTACAAGGGATCAGTAATGTAAAAGCTTTTGCTAACGAATGGTACGAAATTCAGCGTTATAAAGACAAAATTAGAGAAATTGTAAAGATTGCTATTAAAGGAGGACAATACAGAGGTTATTTTGCTTCGTTTATTATTCTATGCCTTTTCGGGTGCGTGGTTGCGGTAGTCTGGTACGGAATCACCTTAACTATTAAAGGAGAAGTTGAAGGTGTTGGAGATTTAATTTCATTCGTGCTTTATACCACTTTTATTGGTGCTTCTTTCGGAGGAATTGCCGAAATGTATGCACAGATTCAAAAAGCGGTTGGAGCAACAGAACGTGTTTTTGAATTGCTAGAAGAAACACCTGAAGAAATTAATGCGAATCCGAAAACTACCCCTATAGAAAAAATAAAAGGAAACGTATCTTTTAAAAATGTTGCGTTTAGTTATCCTTCAAGAAAAGAAGTTCAAGTCTTAAAAGACGTAAATTTTAATGCAGAATTTGGTCAGAAAATTGCAATCGTTGGACCAAGTGGTGCCGGAAAATCTACAATTTCATCTCTATTACTTCGTTTTTACGATATTACTTCTGGAGAAATTATAGTTGATGGAAAGAATATTCATGATTATGATTTAGAAGATCTTCGTGGAAATATGAGTATTGTTCCGCAAGATGTTATTCTTTTTGGCGGAACTATTAGAGAAAATATTGCTTACGGAAAACCTAACGCTTCTGAAGAAGAAATTATTGCCGTTGCAAAACAAGCGAATGCTTTCAATTTTATTGATGGATTTCCAGAGAAATTTGAAACTTTGGTTGGTGAACGTGGTGTAAAACTTTCAGGCGGACAGCGCCAGCGTATTGCCATTGCAAGGGCTTTGCTTAAAAACCCAAGTATTTTAATTTTAGACGAAGCAACATCTTCTTTGGACAGCGAGAGTGAAAAATTAGTTCAAGAAGCCCTAGAAGTTTTGATGGAAGGAAGAACAAGCATTATTATTGCTCACAGACTTTCGACAATTAGAAATGCGGATAAAATTTTAGTTTTAGATAATGGAAAAATATCAGAAGAAGGAACACATCAAGAATTAATAAATCTTGAAAACGGTATTTATAAAAATCTAAGCAATCTTCAGTTTAGCAATTCTTAAAATAGAAAATCCAATAAAAAAAACAACAACTTTTAAACTGAACTGAAATCCAGCCCTACAATATATATCGAGCCAAAGGCTCTTCACAAGAGTTCCGAAGGAACAAAGAATATTGTAGAGCTGGACTTCAGTCCAGTTTGAGATAAATAGAAAAAAGCTCCAATTAAAAATTGGAGCTTTTTTTTATGTCAATTGTAAACTGAGACTGAAAACTAAAAATTATTTCCCTTTTCTACGTTTACGTTCAGCTTTAATCATTGATAATTCGCGGCTTGTTTGGCCAGCAACCGAAGTATTTTCTTCAGCACGACGAATTAAGTACGGCATAACATCTTTAACTGGTCCAAAAGGCAAATATTTAGCATCATTATAACCGTTTTCGGCTAAGTTATAGCTAATATTATCGCTCATTCCGTATAATTGCCCGAACCAGATTCTTGGGTCGTTTTTGGCAATTCCTTTCTGAGCCATCATTTCCATTAATTTATAAGAGCTCAATTCATTATGTGTTCCAGCGAAAATGGCCATTTTATCAAGATGCTCCAACATATATTGTACAGCATTGTCGTAATTTACATCTGTAGCTTCTTTAGAAACGCAAATTGGAGAAACATAACCTTTTTCTTCCGCTCTTTTGTTTTCCTTTTCCATGTAAGCGCCACGAACCAATTTCATTCCGATGTAAAAACCTTCACTTTTAGCAACCTCGTGAAGTTTTTTCAAATAATCTAAACGGTCCCAACGGTACATTTGTAATGTATTAAATACAATAGCTTTTTCTTTATTGTATTTACGCATCATATCTGTAACTAAATCGTCAGCAGCATCTTGCATCCAGCTTTCTTCACCATCAATCAACAAGGCTACATCTTTTTTATGTGCCTCACCACAAACTTTATCAAAACGAGCCACTACTCTATCCCATTCTGCTTGCTCTGCAGGAGTCAAAGTTTGTTTTTCTCCTAATTTTTCATACAATTCAAAACGACCTAAACCAGTTGGTTTAAAAACAGCAAACGGAATAGCTAAACGTTCTTTTGCAAAATCGATAGTTCTTAAAGTCATTTCTAAAGCGGCATCAAACTGCTCTTCTTCTTCTTTTCCTTCAACAGAATAATCCAGAACTGATGAAACACCTTTAGTAAACATTTTATCTACAACAGTAAGGCAGTCATTTTCGTTTACACCGCCACAAAAATGATCAAAAACAGTTGCACGGATCAGACCTTCAACTGGTAAATGAGCTTTAATTGCAAAGTTGGTTACAGCAGTTCCAATTCTTACCAAAGGCTCACTGTCAATCATTTTGAAAAGAAAATAAGCTCTGTCAAGTTCCGTATCACTTTTAAGTGAAAATGCAACTTGAGTATTATCGAATATTTTTTCCATTAAATTTATTTTTTATGCAAATATAGAGAGTGTTTTGAATATTATTTACTAAACAGCGCCATATTTTTTAATATCCCTAATGAGAGAAGTAAAAATCTTATTTTATGAAGTAAATGTTTACCATAAGAGTTATTTATACAATTAAAATTAAACAAGTATTTAAACAAATTAGGACAGAAGTTTGAAGTTTATTTAGCTTAAAATACTTTATTTTTGTGCTTTTAATTAACTAAAGAATTATGCAGTCTATTCAAGCCAATAATTACCTTGTACATTTTAACGAGAATGCCTACGAAGCTTTAAATAAACATTTAAGAGAAAATAAATACTCTAATTTATTCATCATTGTTGATGACCAAACCAATGAGCATTGTTTACCAAAATTACTACCTATAATTGAAACGGATTTAAACATCGAAATTATCGAATTTGAGGCCGGTGAAGCAAACAAAAATATAGAGACTTGTATTCAGATTTGGAATGTTTTGACAGAATTAGGCGCTGATAGAAAGTCACTTGTAATTAATCTTGGAGGCGGTGTTGTTACTGATTTGGGTGGTTTTGTTGCCTCTACTTTTAAAAGAGGTGTAGATTTTATAAATATCCCTACTACTCTTTTATCTATGGTTGATGCTTCTGTGGGAGGAAAAACAGGAGTTGATCTAGGAAATCTTAAAAATCAGATTGGTGTTATCAATGTACCTCAAATGGTATTAATAGACACACAATATTTAGAAACTCTACCACAAAGCGAAATGCGTTCTGGCTTGGCAGAAATGTTAAAACATGGTTTAATTTATGATGCGCCTTACTGGAGACAGTTTTCTGATTTAAAATCAATTGTTTTTGACGAACTGGATCAGTTAATTTATCGTTCAGTTGAAATTAAAAACGAAATCGTAATTCAGGACCCAACTGAAAAGAATATTCGTAAAGCCTTAAATTTCGGACATACCTTAGGTCATGCTATTGAAGGATATTTTCTAGAAAGCACAGAAAAAACAACTTTACTGCATGGGGAAGCTATTGCTGTGGGAATGATTTTGGAAAGTTATATTTCTTTACAGAAAAATTTAATTTCACCTGAAGAATACAGAGAAATTAAAACGATAATTAAAGGTATTTATGAAGATATTATTTTTGAAGAAAATGACATCGATCCGATCCTAGAATTGCTGATTCACGACAAAAAAAACGAATATGGTTTAATTCAATTTGCATTGATTGAAGGAATCGGGAAAATAAAAATTAACCAATCCGTTGAAAATAAATTAATTCTAGACGCGTTTCAAGATTATAAATCTTAAACTTTTTTTAATCGAAAGCGTTGCATTTGGTATATTTTATTTTTTACATTTGCCCCATGAAAACAAACAAGCAGCAAAGACAATTTAGCTCTTACAGAAACCGCCTCAACAGTTCTTTACTTAGAATGTTGAATCGTTTTTATAATAGTAAAAGCCCGTTCTGTTTCGATGTTTTCCAATGTTCAAAAGCCGAGCACGAAAAACTGCCGATTATATTTGCCAATATTAGAGTTTGAATGAAGATTTAGCACAGAAAAAAACACTAAATTTAAAAGTAAAATTACAATCTCTAAAAGTTGACAAATAAATGAATACAAAATATTCTGATCTAATAAACCAAACATACTACTTTCCACAAGAGGAATTTAAATTAAACAAAGACAACCTGCATTTTCATAACATTGATTTAATGAAATTGGTTGAACAATATGGTACGCCATTAAAGTTTACTTATTTACCTCAAATTTCTGAAAATATCAACAAGGCAAAATCTTGGTTCAGAAAATCAATGGAAAAAAACAAATACGACGCAAAATACTATTATTGCTATTGCACAAAAAGCTCTCATTTTGAATATATTATGAATGAAGCTTTCAAGAATAACATTCACATTGAAACATCATCTGCTTTTGATGTTAATATTGTAGAAAACTTACTTGAAAATGGTAAAATCAATAAAAGTACTTATGTGATTTGTAATGGTTTCAAAAGAGACGAATACATTAGCAATATCGCAAGACTAATCAATAGCGGACATAAAAATACTATTCCGATTATTGATAATTATGAAGAATTAGATTTGCTTCAGGCAGAAATTAAAGGAAAGTTCAAAATTGGAATCCGTATTGCTGCTGAAGAAGAACCTAAATTTGAGTTTTACACTTCTAGGTTAGGTATTGGTTACAAAAACATTGTTTCTTTTTATAAAAAACAAATTCAGGAAAATGATAAATTAGAGCTTAAAATGCTTCACTTTTTCATTAATACCGGAATCAACGATACATCATATTACTGGAATGAGCTTGTAAAATGTATTAAAGTATACATCGCTCTTAAAAAAGAATGCCCTACTCTAGATGGCTTGAACATTGGTGGAGGTTTCCCGATTAAGAATTCACTTGCTTTTGAATATGATTACCAATATATGATTGATGAAATTATCAATCAGATTAAAATTGCCTGTGATGAAGCCGAAGTTGATGTTCCTAATATTTTTACGGAGTTTGGATCATTTACTGTAGGTGAAAGTGGTGGTGCAATCTATCAGATCTTGTATCAAAAACAACAAAATGATAGAGAAAAATGGAATATGATTGACTCATCTTTCATTACCACTTTACCAGATACTTGGGCTATAAACAAACGTTTTATTATGCTGGCGGTTAACCGTTGGAATGATACTTACGAACGGGTTCTGTTAGGTGGTCTTACTTGTGATAGTGACGATTATTACAATTCTGAGCAAAACATGAACGCCATTTATTTGCCAAAGTACAATAAAGAAAAACCTTTGTATATTGGTTTCTTTAATACTGGCGCTTATCAGGAAACAATTGGAGGATACGGAGGTTTACACCACTGTCTAATCCCGCAACCAAAACATATCTTAATTGACAGAGACGAAAACGGAATTCTAGCGACTGAGGTTTTCTCAGAACAACAGACTTCAGACGACGTTCTAAAGATTTTAGGATATAAAAAAAAGTTGTAAAAAAAAACGGCAGATTAAGTAATGGATATAATTAGAAAATTCTTAATTTGCATTAACATCCAAAAAGGTTAAACTTTTTAATTCAAAAAAAACAAAAACAAAAGAAATGAAAGGACCAATCAGTCAGTTTATTGAAAAACATTATTTGCATTTCAACTCTGCTTCATTAGTAGATGCTGCAAAAGCTTATGAGCAGCAATTAGCCGATGGCGCAAAGATGCTTGTAAGTATGGCTGGCGCAATGAGTACAGCTGAAATTGGTAAAATTTTTGCCGAAGTAATTAGACAAGACAAAGTGCATATTATTTCATGTACTGGTGCAAATCTTGAAGAAGATATCATGAATTTAGTAGCTCATTCTCACTACGAAAGAGTACCAAACTATCGTGATTTAACTCCAGAAGACGAATGGGCTTTATTAGAAAGAGGATTAAATCGTGTTACTGACACTTGTATTCCTGAACATGAAGCTTTCCGTCGTTTACAAAAACATATTTACAAAATTTGGAAAGATGCAGATGATAAAGGAGAACGTTATTTTCCGCACGAATTCATGTATAAGATGTTATTGTCTGGTGTTTTAGAAGAATACTACGAAATTGACCTAAAAGATAGCTGGATGTATGCAGCTGCAGAGAAAAATTTACCAATTATCGTTCCAGGATGGGAAGATAGTACAATGGGAAATATCTTTGCTTCATACGTAATAAAAGGAGAACTGAAAGCATCTACAATGAAGTCTGGAATTGAATACATGACTTTCCTTGCAGATTGGTATTCTAAAAACAGTTCAAACGGAATTGGATTCTTCCAAATCGGTGGTGGTATCGCTGGTGACTTCCCTATCTGTGTTGTACCAATGTTGTACCAAGATATGGAAATGCACGATGTTCCATTTTGGAGTTATTTCTGCCAGATCTCAGATTCAACAACTAGTTATGGTTCTTACTCTGGAGCAGTTCCAAATGAAAAAATTACTTGGGGTAAACTAGACATCAAAACCCCTAAATTTATTATTGAGTCGGATGCTACAATTGTTGCTCCGTTGATTTTTGCATATTTATTAGATTTATAAAATAATTTATGAAAAGAGTTATAGTAGACTACGCTAAACTTACCAATGAAATTTTAAACCTTTTGGTTGAAAAATTTCCTGATGGTTATGACGATTCGGATGTAATCCGTTTCAGAAACGCTAAAAACGAGCTGGTTGAAGCTGTTGAAGTTCGTACTGAAGATACAATTTACTTGGTAAAAATTAGTACTAAACTTGCAGACAGAATTGAAAACTACGATGAAGATGATGACATTGATCTGGATGTCGATACAATCGAACCAGTAAAAGGTCTTGATCTTGATGACGATAGCGATGACGATGACGACGATGATGCAGTTGATAAACCAGATACAGATGGCGGAGATGATGATGACGATGAAGACAGAGACCCAGATGATATTGCTGACGAAGATGATGATGAAGATGATGAAGATTAATTCATTTTCTTTATAATAAATAAAAGGAACTCAACTTGGGTTCCTTTTTTTATACCTATAAATACTTACTAATATTAAATTTTTATATTTATAAGATTATTCTTATTTTTAAACTTACGATATAAAAATTATACGCCCATGACTTCAGAAATTTTACACGCAACGTTAAAAGAAAATTTTGGTTTTGAAAAATTCAGACCGAATCAGGAAACCATAATAAATACCATTCTTTCGGGGCAAGATACATTAGCAATTATGCCGACGGGAGGAGGAAAATCGATATGTTTTCAACTTCCTGCTTTGATTCTCCCAGGAATTACTATTGTAATTTCTCCATTAATTGCTTTAATGAAAGATCAAGTGGATAGTTTAAAAACAAACGGAATTTCTGCTTGTTTTATAAATAGTTCGCAATCATCTCAAGAACAGCAATATTATATTGATAATTTAAAATCCAATACTTTTAAATTAGTTTATATTGCTCCTGAAAGTCTTTCTTATTTAGATATGGCTTTTAATGAGTTAACAATCAGCCTTATAGCAATTGACGAAGCGCACTGTATTTCTTCATGGGGTCATGACTTCAGACCAGCTTATACCAATTTAGGATATTTAAAAAATCGCTTCCCTTCTACTCCAGTTTTAGCTTTAACAGCCACCGCAGATAAAGCAACGCGTACTGACATTATCAAACAACTGAATTTGAATAAGTCAAAAACGTTTATTGCTTCTTTTGATAGAAAAAATTTAAGTTTGGAGGTTCGACCAGCTTTAGATCGTGTCAAACAGATTATTGATTTTATAGAAAATAAACCCAACGAATCAGGTATTATTTATTGTCTAAGTCGAAAAACAACAGAAGAACTAGCTGAGAAATTAAAGAAGAATGGAATTACAGCGAAAGCATATCATGCTGGTTTAGATAATGAAACTCGTGCTAAAACCCAAGATCAATTTATTAATGATGATTGCCAAGTTGTTTGTGCCACTATTGCTTTCGGTATGGGAATTGACAAATCAAATGTTCGTTGGGTCATCCATTATAATCTTCCCAAAAATATTGAAGGTTATTATCAAGAAATTGGACGCGCCGGGCGTGATGGTTTGCCAGCCGAAACTCTTTTGTTTGAAAGTTATGCAGATGTTATCCAACTACAGAAATTTGCTTCAGATGGTTTGAATGCTGATATTCAATTGGCAAAATTAGATCGTATGAAACAATATGCCGATGCTGTAAGCTGTCGCAGAAAAATTCTACTTTCTTATTTCGGAGAATTGGTTACTGAGAATTGCGGAAACTGCGATATTTGTAAAAATCCGCCAACTTTTTTCGATGGCACGATTCTCGCGCAAAAAGCTTTGTCGGCCATTACTCGTTTGCAGGAATCTGAGCCTTTGGCAGTAATTGTAGATTTTTTAAGAGGCTCGAGAAACGCGTATATCTACGAAAAAAATTATCAAACGCTAAAAACGTACGGAATTGGCGATGACATTTCTTGGTATGATTGGAATCAATATCTTATTCAATTGATAAATCTTGGTTATTGCGAAATTGCATTCCATCAACACAATAAAATTCTGCTTACTCCTTTTGCTAAAAAAGTTTTATTCGAAGGGGAAAAAGTAAAATTGACTACCGTTGTTAAAAAGGTAATTGATAAAAATGAAATTAAAGTCACCAAAGCTAAAAGTACTAAAAATTCACTTTTCGAAACACTCAGAAAATTACGTTATGAAATTGCTCAAGAAGAAGAAGTTCCCGCTTACGTTATTTTTAGTGATGCTTCATTAAGGCAAATGGAAGTCTTAAGACCAATGACAGATGAAGATTTCCTTGCGGTTGAAGGTGTCGGAAAAGCAAAGCTGGAAAAATATGGAACTGAATTTATTAATGCTATAATTGAATTTCATAGAAACAAATCGGTAGTCAAAAAAGAAAAGAAAGACAGTACATATAAAAAAACGCTAGAATTATTTCAGAATGGACTTTCTGTAAAAGAAATGGCTGAACAACGAAATTTAGGAGAAACTACAATTATTTCTCATTTAGCAAAATTATATGTTGACGGAAATGATATAAATCCAAGTCAGTTTGTTTCAGAAGATGAAATTCTAAAAATAGAAAAAGCGCAGATTGAATTGGAAAAACCTGAAGCATTAAGACCTTACTTTGAATATTTTGAAGAAAAAATGTCTTACGATAAGATTCGATTTGGTTTAGCTTTTTTAGAAAGAAAGAATCAAACAATTTAATTAAACAATCATTTTTGTCATTTCGACGAAAGTAGAAATCACAAAAGTATTTCCTCATACTAATTTTCAATCTTTGTCGAGTTTCTAGTGCGATTTCTCATTCCTCGAAATGACAAAACAAAAAAATCCTGTGAAATAAATAATTCACAGGATTTTTTAATTGTATAAAAATTTTAAGTACTACAAATATCTTTCCTCAAAAACTTTCTGATGGTGTTTTTGATGTCCAATTATAACGAAACCTAAAGCACACACAGAAATTTGATTGTTTGATGCAGTACCTATTCTTTTAAGCTGTTCATCAGATAAACTTTTGTAAAATAATAAATTGGAATGTCTTACAGCAGAAAATTCCGTTAACAAATCTTGAATACTTCTTGCATTTGCATCTGAATTATCTGCATAATCCTGTTCCTCAAAACTAGGCAAAGGTGTTTTGTCATTTCTTGAAAAACGCAAAGCTCTGTAAGCAAAAATACGTTCCGTATCAATTACATGCTGGATAATTTCTTTAATTGTCCATTTTCCTTCTGCATAACGATAATCAAATTTATCCATCGGAATGTTTTGAACAAATCTGATAAATTCATGAAGAGAAATCTCTAACTCTTCTAGTAATTTGCCTTCTCCCGCTTGTTTAATATAAGTTCCAAAATGACCTGCATATTCATTTTCTAAAATATCGCTGACATTCATTTTTATAAAATTAAAATTTATAATTCTGTTTTATGCTGAATTTCTACTGGCATTAGTATTTCCGAAAAGAGATCTAGTTACAATTTTCTCATACACTTTGATCAAATCTTCGTTTGGAGTTTTTTCTTTGTTCAACTCATTGATTCTTAACAAAGCATACTGCTGAATAGTCAACAATGGCAATACAATTCGCTCTCTAATCTGAATAGAAGCAATACCATCAGGATAATTTTCCATCAGTGTTTTATGACCTGCAATTTTCAACAGAAGTCTTTTTGTTTCTAAAAACTCACTATGAATAATATTCCAAAATTCTCCAAACTCAGGATCTTTACTCATATAAGCTGTTAAAGGCAAGAATGATTTTGCTAAAGACATCATACTATTTTCAAGTAATGTTTTGAAAAACAATGAATTATGATACAAATCACTTACTTTATCCCATTGTCCAGATTCTTCAAAATGTTTTAAAGCTGAACCAACCCCAAAGAATCCCGGTACGTTTTGTTTTAATTGACTCCATGAACCTACAAACGGAATCGCTCTTAAGTCCGCAAAATCAAGAGATTCTGATTTGCTTCTTTTTGATGGTCGACTTCCAATGTTTGTTTTTGAGTAGTATTTCAGTGTACTCATTTTTTCCAAATATGGAATAAACTTCGGATGGTTTTTAAAACTTAAATACTTTTGATATCCCAAATCAGCCAACTGATTTAAAATCTGAGTTTCATCAGCAGACAATTCATTTTTATTCTTTCCAAAAACCTGATTCGTAACACCGGCAGTAACTAAATTTTCAATATTATAACGGCAAGAATCTAACGTTCCGAAGTTAGAACTAATAGTTTGTCCTTGCACTGTAATCTGAATTTCATCATTTTCGATTTTTGGCCCTAAAGAAGCGTAGAATTTATGTGTTTTTCCTCCTCCACGTGCAGGCGGTCCTCCACGTCCATCAAAGAAAATAGCTTTGATTCCGTATTTTCTTGAAATTTCTGTTAACGAAATTTTTGCTTGATAAATACTCCAGTTAGCCATTAAATAACCACCGTCTTTTGTTCCGTCAGAGAAACCAAGCATAATAGTCTGCTCATTTCCTCTCGATTTTAAATGATTAGCATACTCTGGATTAGTATACAACTGCTCCATAATAGAATGTGCATTTTGTAAATCATCTACAGATTCAAAAAGAGGAATAATATCAACAGTAGGATTTTCCCAATTGTTAAGACGGATCATAGCAAATGTCTCCATAACATTCAAAGCGCTTTCGTTATTACTAATAATATAACGATTTGCTCCCTGTTCACCATTGTTTTTCTGAATGGTTTTAATTGCTTGAACAGATTCTAAAGTAGATCTTGTAATTTCATCTTCAAAATCGGCTGGATTTAAATCTCCTTTAACTTTCGATAAAACAACAATTTTTTCATCTTCTGACAGTTCATAATAATTTGCAGGAAAAATAGTCGAATCAGATTTCTGATAATAATCTACAACATCCTTAAATACTTTATTATGAATTTTACTGTTTTGACGAATGTCTAAAGTCGCAAAATGGAATCCAAATAAATTGATTTTTACCAAAAGAGCTTCTAATTCATCTAAATATAAAGACTGATGTTTTTCGATTATAATCTCTCTAACTTTATTCAATTGCGTTAACAATTCCTCTAAAGTAATAAAAATATCACCTTTAGAATAGAATACCGAACGGTAAAGTTTATGTTCAAGATCGGATACCAAAGTATCTACACCTGAGAAAGTTAGCTTACGTTTTAAGTTTCTCATTTCGACATAATAGCATTTCAGAATTGAAGTACGTAAACGATCAGCAACCTTAAGAGTTATTTCTGTAGTAACAAACGGATTTCCATCACGGTCACCACCTGGCCAGAAACCAAGTTTTATTAATTGGTTCTTAATTGGTGTTCCGTCGTTAATATTCTTTTGAAGATAATGAACAATTTCTCCAGCTGTAGCATAAAATACATTTTCCAAATACCAGATTAAGCTCACCGCTTCATCATAAGGATTTGGTTTTTCATGCTGAATAAAAGGCGTTTTTCCTAACTGCGCTAATAATTGTTTAATTTTAAGCAAGTCATTCTGGCGGATCGCTTCAGTCAAATCATTAATAATTCCTAAAACTGGTCCAGGATAAAATTGAGTTGGGTGCGCCGTTAAAACCGTACGAACATTAAAGTTCTCTAAGAACTCAACCAATTCGTCGTCTTTCTCTTTTGCATCCGATTTTTCTTTGATATCACGCAGAGATCCGCGCCCTTCCATATTATTAACTTCTGGAAAAGCCGCATCTTCTATTGCATCAAATAATACAATTTGACGCTCAATGTATTGAATAAATCGAAACATTAAGTCGACTTTTTCAGTCTCTGAAGCGTTATTTAGAAATTTATTTGAGAAGAAATCAAAAATTTCTTTTGGAGTTTCTTGTTTTTTAAAGCCCGTTTCGCAAGTTTCTGTAAATAAAGGAAGTAGAACTCCAGTATTATCTATAGAATCAAATGGTAATGTTATAAAAACACTATTGTAAATGTGATATTTTGAGAGAACATCTTGATTAAAACGCTCAATTTTTGGCAACGTATACATAATCGTGTTATAGTTGGTTGGTTAATTAGTCATAAAAAAACCCCAAGAGTAAACTTGAGGTATATTTTAATATAGCATTCAAGAAAAGTTATTACATATTTTTGAAAATAGTATGCATCAAACGCTTCTTATCGTTTATACTTTCCTCTAATGAGATCATTGTTTCTGTTCTGTATACACCATCGATATCGTCAATCATAAAGATAACTTCTTTCGCGTGTTTAGTGTCTTTTGCTCTAATTTTACAAAAGATATTGAATTTTCCTGTAGTTACAGAAGCTACAGTTACGAACGGAATTTGATTAATTCTCTCTAATACAAATTTAGTTTGAGATGTATTATTAAGAAAAACTCCTACATAAGCAATAAATGAATAACCTAATTTATCGTAATCTAAGGCTAATGAAGATCCCATGATGATACCGGCATCTTCCATCTTTTTAACTCTAACGTGTACTGTACCAGCAGATATCAATAGTTTTTTTGCAATGTCAGTAAACGGAACTCTCGTATTGTCTATTAACATATCTAAAATCTGGTGATCTACTTCATCTAAACGAAATTTACTCATAATTGTTTAATTAATATTACTAATTGCTATTACAAAGTATAAAATTATATATAAAAAACAACAAATTCACAAAAAAATTAACTTTTTATTAATCCGTTAACAAATTTAACATTTTTATTTAAATAAAAATTTGCTTTTTGACCCACTTTTGGAAAATTGAACAAATCGTCTGAATATTCTTGCCCTTTTGCATCGTATTCATAATGTCCAAAATATTTTTCCAATTCGCCTACTTCAACTATGTAAGCATTAAAATGAATCTTATTTTCGATTAATTCCTCTTTGTATTGTGCGACAAAATTCGTAATAATTTCGATACCATCATAATTTATTTTGACATTTTTATACATAAAATCATAAAAAACCACGTTATTTTGTGAAATATTCAAATATTCACCAAATCTATTATTAACTAAATCGTTTTCGGAAATCAATTTAAAGCTCAAAATTAACGAGAAAAATATGAATTTACGAGTAATTTCCCTTTCGTAGTCATCTGGATAATGCCCTGCTTCAAATAAAATAGTTGGAACTCCTAAAAATTGAAAAGTGTCTCCAATACAATTAATATTAAAAGAATCATCAAAACGGCCAATCTGTCCTGGAATATATTTTTGAAGCTCTTCATTTATACCTGCAATGATATTTATAGCTTTTAATCTATTTTCATTAACTTCTCTTTCTTCATTATATGATGGTGCCAAAAAAGAAACGGTAGCTGGTTTACCTGTATTTCCAGCTCCAAAAATAGTACGCTGATCATGGAGATTAAAACAATAATGAGGTTTAAAACTTTCAAATACATCACGCAAAACAGTACTTTCTGGCTGTGTTAAATCTTGAGAATCTCGATTTAGATCTATTTCGTTTGCATTTGCACGTGTGTAAAGTCGCGCGCCATCAGGATTTAAAATTGGAATACTATAAAAGGTAAAAGTTTCGAGCAATTTCCTAGACAAATCCGTATTGTCATTTAATAAATTTATAAAGTCAAAAAGAGCTTTTGTAGTTGTACTTTCATTACCATGCATCTGCGACCATAAATAAACACGTATTTTTCCTGTTCCCAATTGGTAACTATATATAGGTTCGCCTAAAACCGATTTTCCAATTACCTGAACTTGATTGTCTGTATTAAGCTTTTCTAAAAGTGGTTGAATATGGTCTAAAGTAAGATATCTACCTGATATTGTTTCTTCTTTGTATTGAGTAAAAAGTTGTTCTAAATTCATTGCTTTTTGATTAGTTTACAAAAGTAAACATCTTTATTTTTACAATTGTAAATCTTCTAAAGCTTTAACAATTTAATATTGTAAACAATTTTTTAAAACATTAATAAAGATTAGCCCTATTTTAGGAATAGTAAATCTTGCATTAAAATTAATAAGACTAAAGTTATTGTATTTCAACAACTTAATTACTATTATCAAATTAAAACTTTAAGTAATAGTGCTTTTTATATACTTACTTTTTGATTAAAATTTTTTCTAACAAACTTTTTGTTTACATTTGTAAATAGCTTAATCTTAAATAATAATTTACAATGGTAAACATAGAAGATTTTGTAAAGAGACTTGAAATTGTAATGGATTATTATAGTTTAAGCACTTCTGCTTTTGCTGATAAAATTGGCGTTCAGCGTTCTAGTATGTCGCACCTTTTGTCTGGAAGAAATAAGCCAAGCTTAGATTTTGTAATGAAAATTTTAGAAGTTTTTCCAGAAATAGATCTGTATTGGATTTTGCTTGGAACTGGAAATTTCCCCAAAGACAACGAAAAACTTTCTGGCGAAATAAAAAAAATAACCTCTCCTATTTCATCTCAAGAAAATTTTGAAGAAGACTTATTTGCTAAAATAGAATCAGAAAAAGAAGATGTAGTTAAAACGAAAATTTCATCAGAACTGGAAAACTTAAATTTTAGTTTCGCAAATGAAGAAATTGAAAAAATAGTTATTTTTTATAAAAACGGAAGATTTAAGAACTATTCTCCATAATGCAAAAATTAGCGCATATTTGAGTCTTTGTAAAGAAAATTTTTATTTACGCGATTCTCACGCGTTTCAAAAAAAACCTGATTCATTTAATGAATCAGGCAAAATAATATTATTTATGAATTATTTTCTCAACACAAAAACAGATGTTACTCCGGCTTCTAATCTTACATTCGCTGGAGCAAAATCTCCAGACGCAGTTGGGTATGTATAAGTTAAAACTTCTCCGCCTGCATTTAATCTTTCAGCAACATAAATCTTTTTTGTTACTTGGTCATATGCTACGTCCACTGGATTTCCAAGAAGAGAATTTGGTCCATAAATTCTAATTTGATTCGTTAGTGCAATTGTTCCTGCAGCCGAAGTTGAATTAAATACACTTGAGAAATTCTTTATAAAAATCAATCCTCCATCAGTTCCTGAAGTTGCACTTCCGACATCTGTTAAAATCATAGTATCATCTGAAGCGGAATATGTGATTCCGTGTGTGCGTACCAAACCTGCAATTGTAACTCGCTTTGTTGCAGTAATTGTTCCTGATGCATTATTCATATAATTTTTAAATAAAACAAGATCACCCGTTAAATCTGCTACAGCGTACAAATCATTTCCATTTAGATGAATTCCCCATAATTTAAAATCGGTTGTAAATGTTTTTTGTAGAGAAAAACCCGTTGCAGTTTTTTTATAAACAAAAAGTTTATTTATCATACCATTTGATGCAAGCTGATCCTGTGCCACCACAACTATATCACCAGAAACAGCAGTTTCTCTTGCATTTGTAAATTCAGTACTTAAGCCACTCAAAGTTAACTTTAAGTTATCCATTCCTGTTTTAACTGCGTCTTTTACTCCTGTATAAGTTTCTAATTTATTATTAGTTCTTGAAGCAACAATAACTGCATCCGTATCACTATTATAAGATATACCCTCAGCATCAAGTGATGCTATAGTAAAAGATTTAACGGTTGCGGAAGAAGAAAGTAAGTCTTGGTAAGTAATTTTTCCAGAAGTGTTACTAGATGTAAACAATACTGCTTCACTAGAATTTGTTTTTTCAGAATCGCTACTGTCGCATGATGCGAGAATAGTTAGTAAAAATGCCGATGTAATAATTATTTTTTTCATATATATAATTTTTGATAGTTAACTATACTTACGAAAAAAATGTTAATTAGGTTTTAAATACAAAATTGACCGATCTTTCTATATTAAGAATGTATAAGCATTTTCAGAAATTTTACCTGTTACACCATTATAATGTTTTTTTAAAATTTCAAAATCAGATTCGTAATTTCCAGTTGGGAAAAACGGTTTGCCAAAATTCACTTCTTTTTTACCCCAATCAAAAGTTACAGGTACAATTGGCACTTTCGCTTTAAGCGCAATAAAATAAAATCCGGTTTTAATCTCTGTTACTTTTTTTCGTGTTCCTTCTGGAGCAACAGCCAATCGAAAAATTTCTTTTCTCTCAAAAATAGCAGCGATGGAATCTACTTTATTCAGTCCGCCAGAACGATCTAAAGGTTCTCCCCCAACACTTCTAAAATAATATCTAAAAGGGAATTTGAATAATTCTTTTTTTCCGACCCAATTCATTTCAAATCCAGAAATTCCTCGGGTAAAAAGTCCTATATAAAAATCATGATTACTCGTATGAGGCATAACCATTAAGATACATTTTTTTATTTCCGCATTTTCTATCCCTACTATTTTCCAGCCCATTAGCTTGAAAAATATGAATTTGTACAATAGTTTTTTCATTAATCATTCAAAATTTGGTGCAAAATAAAAGATTTAATGCTAAATTTGAGTAAAAGCATTTAAAATGATTCGAAAATTTTTCAGTTACATCATTCCAGTAAAAATATTTAAAAAGAAATCTGCAAGAAGTAAAATTATCGAAGTTACGTGGGCCAATGGCGAATTAGTTTTAGATTCTGAAAACACCAATTATTCATACGGAAGTTTGCAACGCATATTAAGGTACGGTCTACGAAATATCGGTTACGATAAAATCTTAAAAATGGATCATATTTTATTATTAGGAGTTGCCGGCGGAAGTGTCGTAAAAACCTTGGTTGATGAAATAGAATATAAAGGAAAAATTACAGGAGTTGAAATTGATAAAGATATGATTCAAATTGCAAATGAATATTTTAATTTGAATCAAATTAAGCAATTAGAACTTGTAATTGATGATGCATTTGAATTTGTACTCAAAACAAAAGAACAATATAATCTTATTATTATAGATGTTTTTGAAGATACTAATATGCCAAACTTTTTATTTGAAAAATTCTTTTTAGATCGAATTTGTACGCTTTTAAAAGAGAATGGTTTTATTTTATTTAATACTATGATTTTAGATGAAGCTCATAACATTAGAAACAGAAAGTACATTGCTGATGTAAATGAAAAAAAATTTACTGCTAAAATGCTGCCCCGAATAGAAGTACACAACGAATTAATAATTATAAATAAAGTTGCTTAACATTTTATGAAACCCCTTAGCTCCATATTAAACGCCTTACCACCTACTAAAGTTATCGATGCCGAAATCAACATTTCGGATTACGCACCATTAAATTTATCAGCTTCGAATCAAGAGCTAGTTGATGCAAAACTGGAAACTTCCGAAGATTTTGAGAAATATATTTTTAATTATCTAAGAGAAAACAGTGCCAAAGTCGCTTTTGGCGGATATATCGAAGGACGATTTTTATACCAAAGAAGCTCTATATTTTATAACGAATCTAAACCAGAGCGTAATATTCACATTGGTTTAGATTTATGGACCGATGCAGGAACTGATGTTCTTGCAGCACTTGACGGAAAAGTGCATAGCTTTAAAAACAATGAGGGTTTAGGCGATTATGGTCCTACAATAATATTAGAACATAACGTGGAAAATGAGAAATTTTATACTTTATACGGACATTTATCGTTAGAAAGTATAGAAAATTTAAATGTCGGAGACCATTTTAAAAAAGGTGAAACGATTGCAACTTTAGGAGAATCCTCAGTAAATGGAGATTATGCACCCCATGTCCATTTTCAAATCATTCATAATATTGAAAATTATTGGGGAGATTATCCTGGTGTTTGCAATGCAAAAGATCTAAACTTTTATATTGAGAATTGTCCCGATCCTAACTTATTATTAAAAATTACTTAAATAGTTATGAAGAAAGCAGGATTGATTATATGTTTGTTGTTATTAATCGGATGTAAGTCTAAAACGGTTAGCAGAAATACTGAAGATTTAAAGATTAAAAAAGTTGCTATCGCAGAAGTGAATACAAATCAGCAGCGAAAAGCTTATGATTTAGGAAAAAGAGTTTTAGAAACTTGTAATACTTCTAAATTTAAACCTTTTAATGAAACCGAAGTAACTAAATCGGTAATGGAAAACACTACAGAAGAGCGTTTAACCAAGACCTGCCAAAGATTTAGACAATATTACGGAAGTTTTATTGATTTAAAATTAGATGGAGTTTACAAAACCAAGCAAGAAGTTATTTATCGCTATCACGCATTGTATTCTAAAAAAGTAGCAAATAAAGAATTACGTGTTTTTGTAAATGAAGACAATCTTATTTCAGCAATAAAATCAATGGATTGGGATGAAAAATTTGATGCCAAATTAGCCGATCAATAAACCTAAAAACTATGAATTTTAAATTACCACTTTTTCTTTTATTGTTTGTTTCAACTTTTGCAATTGCACAGCAAAACATAACCGTAAAAGGCTCTGCTCCTTTTCCGGCAACACAAGAATATACTTTTATTTGCGAAAAATATGCCTTTACTGGCGAGATAAAAGTTCAAATTGCAAAAACAGATAAAGGTGGTATTTTAAAACTAACGATTGATACCTCAAATGACAAAGCCAGAATTGCAGGAGGTGTTTATGTAGATTTGGCTAATGCAGATGTTATTGCATGTACAGACAAAAATGTAAAAGAAACTACAGACGGAAAAACAACATCTTATTACTACTTTACACCAGCTGAATGGCTAAAGCTTAAGAAAAATGATATTTATGCCGTACGCTTTATAATTGCTGGCGGTCCAGATAATTTTGGAAATCAAACAGGACATTTTACAGCTTATAATAAAATGAATTACTTTTCAACTGCTTACGATAAATCTAAAAAATCTTTTGATACTGCTAAAGAAATTAGTGTCTTGTAAGATCATTTTTATCTAATTAATCTTATATTTATCGGAAATATATTTCTTATGAATGCAAATGAAGCTTTAATTGCTAAATTTTATACCGCTTTTGCGAATTCCGATTATAAAACAATGATTGAATGTTACCATCCAAAAATTCATTTTATTGATCCCGCTTTCGGTTTACTAAAAGAAAATCAGGTAGCTAAAATGTGGGAAATGCTTCTTTTGAAAAGTAAAGGAAATATAAAAATTGAATTTTCAAATGTAAAAGCAGACGATTCAACTGGTTCGGCAAATTGGGTTGCTACCTATAATTTCAGCAAAACAAACAGAAAAGTAGTAAATCGAATTTATGCTGAATTCGTTTTCCAAGACGGTTTAATCATCAAACACACTGACAATTTTGATATTTGGAAATGGTCAAAACAAGCTTTTGGCACTACAGGTTATTTATTAGGCTGGACTGGTTTTTTTCAGAAGAAAGTTCAGAGCCAAGCTTTATTATCCCTACAAAAATTTCAAGAAACAAAATAAAATCCTTAAATTGAATATACTTTTATAAGACTAAAAGTATAATAAGTTTTCAATTTAATATCTGCCTTTTTCTCGATTCTGATTATTTGCTGCTTATTGTTTTTTACTTAAAGTGTTAATTAAATACTGATGAAAGAAATCGTACACAAGAAATTAAATGAATTACAGGCGACTGCCATTTGCGGAAATGATATTAGCTCTTCTTGTCTATATGTTTCAGCGTTAACTATTTTATATGCTGGACAATATGCTTGGATTTCATTACTAATTGTCGCTGTAGTTTTATTTCTTTTCAGGAAAATTTACGGAGAAGTTGTTGGTGCAATTCCTTTAAATGGAGGAGCTTACAATGTTTTGCTAAATACTTCTACAAAGCGTTTGGCTTCATTGGCCGCAACTTTAACGGTCTTGTCTTATATGGCAACGGCCGTAATTTCTGCTTCAGAAGGAATGCATTATTTACATGGAATTTTCGAAGGTTTAAACGTCACTATTGCGACTGTTGTTGTTCTAGTTTTGTTTACTGGACTTGCAATTTTAGGAATTGGAGAATCTGCTTTTGTAGCCGTGATAATTTTCTTAACACATATTGGAACCTTGTCTTTATTGGTTTTAGCGTCCATCTGGTTCGTTTTAACGCATGGTTTAGAAACTTTCCACATCAACTGGCATACTCCTATTGCATACGAAAGTATCAAAACAGCACTTTTTTTAGGTTTTTCGGCAGCAATGCTTGGAATTTCAGGTTTTGAAAGTTCTGCCAATTTTGTCGAAGAGCAAGAACAGGGTGTTTTTCCTAAAACACTTAGAAATATGTGGGGAATTGTAAGTTTCTTTAATCCAATTATTGCTATTCTCTTGATAAGTGTAATTCCGTTAACAGAAGTTGGCGAAAACAAAGAGTCCCTTTTAGCACATTTAGGCCAAACAACTGGAGGCGCTTGGCTGGCGTGGCTTATTTCAATCGATGCTGTAATGGTACTCTGTGGAGCAGTTTTAACTTCTTTCGTTGGTGTTTCTGGTCTTTTAAACCGAATGACATTAGATAGAATTCTCCCCAATTATTTCCTTAAAACCAATAAACGAGGAGCGCATTACAGAATCGTTATCAGCTTTTTAATCCTTTGCATTTCTGTACTTTTTGCTACAAGCGGTCATTTAGAATCTTTAGCGGGAGTCTATACTTTTTCGTTTCTTGCTGTAATGGCTTTGTTCGGAATTGGTAATTTACTTTTAAAATACAAACGAAGAAAACTTCCAAGGCCAGAACGTGCTCGTGGTATTGCAGTTGTTGCCGCCGTAAGTTTTGTAATTGCCGCTTTTCTAGGAAACATGGAACTGAATATCAATTCATTCTATACCTTTCTGAAATATATGATTCCTGCTCTGGTCTTTATCGGAATTATGCTAAATCGTGTTATCCTGATCCGTTTACTAATTGAAGCTCTAGAATATTTTTATCAGCCACTCAGAAAAATGGTTATTATCAGCAACCGTTATCTGCAAAATTTGAGTACAGAAATTAACTCTCAGGAGTTTGTGTTCTTTACAAAAGGCGATGATATTACCATATTAAATAAGGTTTTACAATATGTAGAAGATAACGAAACAACAAAAAAACTAAAAATAGTTCAAGTCATTAATGATACCGTCAATAACGATGCATTACGAAAAGACTTGGAAGTTCTGGACCGTGCATACGATGGAATTGATATTGAATATATTGAAATTCAAGGAGTTTTTGGACCAGAGATTATAGATGAACTTTCTCAAAAATGGAAAATCCCTAAAAACTTTATGTTTATCGGTTCACCAGGAAATAAATTTTCTTACCGCGTTTCAGATCTAGGAGGTGTAAGATTGATTATGTGATTTTTTAGAAGCAGAAGTTCTTGTTTTTTCAAGACGTTCAGTCCCGCTATCCGTTTCAATTTTTTGTTCCGAACACCGGCACAAAAAGATTTCTACTTCTATCGGGGCTAGATTTGAAGAATCCTTTTCATAAGAAATATAAAAACCATTGCAAAAGATTAAAGCTTTGACAAAGGTTCATTTCAAACTTATCAATACTATTTTTTATTTCGACTGAAAGGAGAAATTGCACAAGTAATTCCATTTACTTCAATCTTTGTATAATTTCACATGTGATTTCTCCTTCCAGTCGAAATGACAAGTTTTTGAAATAATAAACCCGACAGTTTAAAACTGTCGGGTTTATTTATAATTTAAAAAAAATCTTCGCGCGCTTTGCTGTTAAAAAACTAAGATTTAAACCATCCTGCTACCAGTTCATCTTCAAAAGAAGTAGCATTCTTATGAATAAACTCATTTCTCATTTTATCATAAGAATAATCCAAAGCCCAAGTTTTATGATTTGCAGCCATTTCTTTTATACTTTCACACACAAAGGCAATTTCCTTGTCAGTAGTCGTTGGGTGAATAGACATTCTGATCCATCCTGGTTTTTTGATCAAATCACCAATTGTAATTTCATTTACCAATTTATTAGAAGTTTCCTGATCCACATGTAATAGATAATGTCCATAGGTACCCGCACAGCTGCATCCACCTCTAGTCTGGATTCCAAAACGGTCATTTAAAATTTTAACTCCTAAATTAAAGTGAAGATCATCAATAAAAAAAGAAATTACACCAAGACGCTCTTTGTGCTGTCCAGCCAAAATTTTAATATTCGAAACAGGATCTAATTCACTAAAAATATAATCTACAATTTCGTGTTCGCGTTGCATAATGTTCTCAATTCCCATTTCTTCCTTCAGCTCAATTGCAAGTGCAATTTTTATAACCTGAAGAAAACCAGGAGTTCCCCCATCTTCACGATCTTCAATATTGTCAATGTATTTATGTTCTCCCCAAGGATTTGTCCAGCTTACAGTTCCTCCTCCAGGGCAATCAGGAATCATATTATTGTATAATTTCTTATTGAATATTAAAACACCTGAAGTACCAGGACCTCCTAAAAATTTATGAGGCGACATAAATACAGCATCCAAATAAGCCTCTGGATCTGCTGGATGCATATCAACTTCTACATAAGGGCCAGAACAAGCAAAATCAACAAAACAAACCCCATTATGTTTGTGCATCATTTTTGCAGCATCATGATAAGGCGTTCTTAAACCCGTAACATTAGAACAAGCAGTAATAGACGCTATTTTAATCGTTCTATCTTTATATTTTTCTAATAATATTTCTAGATTCTCAACATTAAAAAGTCCTTTTTCACAAGACGGAATAATTTCAACATCAGCAATAGTTTCTAACCAAGAAGTTTGATTCGAATGGTGCTCCATGTGCGAAATAAAAACGATAGGTTTTTTCTCTGCAGGAACATTCGTAAAAGATTTCAAATTCTCAGGAACTTTTAGCCCTAAAATACGCTGAAATTTATTTATGACACCAGTCATTCCGGTTCCATCTGTAATTAAAACGTCATCATTATTAGCATTTGCATGGCGCTTAATTATATGTCTCGCATGATGATATGCTTTTGTCATGGCAGTTCCCGACACAGTAGTTTCCGTATGCGTGTTGGCAACAAAAGGTCCGAATTGGTTTAAAAGTTTTTCTTCAATCGGACGATACAATCTTCCACTGGCAGTCCAGTCAGTATATACGATTGATTTTCTGCCATAAGGTGACGTAAATTCCTGATTTATACCGACAATATTTTGTCTAAATTCCTGAAAATAAGTTTCCAGGGTCATGGTATTATTTTTGCTATTCATTAGTTGTGCCTTGTGTTCGAATGCAAATATATCGTTTTTTTATAAAATTGCGAATTTATCAATACTAAACTTCAAACATTAAATATCTGTTTGGTATCTTTAGTTAAAAGATCTTTTTTTTAATAAATTATCATAATACCCTATCGAATTAATAGGCAATAAACGAATAGAAAGTAGTACTTATGGAAAATTTATCAGTAGCAACCTTTGGTGGTGGATGTTTTTGGTGTATAGAAGCTGTAATTCAGCGTTTAAAAGGAATAGAATCAATAAAATCAGGATATTCAGATGGGTTTATTAAAAATCCTGCTTATCGTGAAGTTTGTACAGGAAGAACTGGACACGCAGAAGTGATTCAAGTCAGTTTTAATCCTGACATAATTTCATATCATGACTTAATTTTTATATTTATGACAAGTCACGATCCAACAACGTTAAATCGTCAGGGCGGAGACAGCGGAACTCAATATCGCTCTATTGTCTTGTATCACGACGATGAACAAAAAGAAATTGCAGAAAAAGTATTTGAAGAAGTTCAGCCTGCATATGCAGATCCTATTGTTACGCAGTTAAAACCTTTTGAAGTTTTTTATGAAGCTGAAGATTATCATCAAAATTATTATAATGAAAATCAAGAAGCAGGATATTGCCAAGTTGTAATTGACCCGAAAATTCAAAAACTAAAAAAAATGTATGCCGATAAATTGATTGGCTAAAAGTTTTTTTGTCACAGATTGTAAAGATTAGAATTATTTATGAATTAGCTTGTCACCCTGAGCGAAGTCGAAGGGCGTTCCAATTGGACCTTGGCTTCGACTTCGCTCAGCCTGACAAAGATTAGGATAAAAAATCCATATAATCTGCATAATCTGTGGCAAAAAAAAGAAAGTAAAAAAAATGAAAAATCTTAAAATAAATAATCGATTTACAGCAGAATTACCAGCTGATCCTGACTTAACGAACGAAATTCGTCAGGTAAAAAACACGCTATTTTCATATGTAAATCCAACAAAACCTTCTAACCCTCAATTGATACATGCATCAGAAGAAGTTGCGGAATTGGTTGGAATTTCAAAAGATGAAATTCAGTCAGAAGATTTTTTAAACACCTTTTCAGGAAAAAAGATTTATCCTGAAACAATGCCGTATGCAATGTGTTATGCAGGGCATCAGTTTGGAAATTGGGCTGGACAGTTGGGAGATGGACGAGCCATAAATTTGACAGAAGTTGAAAATAATAATGAGTTTTTTACACTTCAATTAAAAGGTGCAGGCAAAACGCCTTATTCTAGAACCGCAGATGGTTTAGCCGTTTTGCGATCATCGGTTAGAGAATATCTTTGCGCCGAAGCAATGTACAATTTAGGCGTTCCTACTACTCGATCGCTTTCATTGATTCTTTCGGGAGATCAAGTTTTAAGAGACATTTTATACAACGGAAATCCTGCGTATGAAAAAGGAGCAATTGTCTGTAGAGTGGCTCCTTCCTTTATTCGCTTTGGAAGTTTTGAAATGCTTACCTCCAGAAACGAGTTAAAAAATCTAAAGCAATTTGTAGAATTTACTATTAAACATTATTTTCCTGAAATTGCAGGAGAGCCCAAAGAACAATATTTGCAGTTCTTTCAAAAGGTTGCTGACACAACGCGCGAAATGGTTTTACATTGGCAACGTGTTGGTTTTGTACATGGTGTTATGAACACTGATAATATGTCCATTCACGGAATCACGATTGATTATGGTCCATATGGTTGGTTAGAAAATTATGATCCAGATTGGACTCCAAATACAACAGATAGTCAAAATAGAAGGTACCGTTTTGGAAATCAGCCTCAAGTGGCGCAGTGGAATTTATTTCAATTGGCCAATGCACTTTATCCTTTAATTAATGAAGCTGCTCCATTAGAAAAAATATTGGACTCTTTCATAATTGATTTTGAAAAAGATTATAAAACAATGTTTTTAAGCAAATTAGGAATATTTACTTCAAGTGAATCTGATGATAAAATCATGCAAGGTCTAGAAGAAATTCTACAATTATCCGAAACCGATATGACGATCTTTTTTAGAAATCTAAGCAAAATTAAAAAAGAGGATTCTGTAGAACAAGCATTCGAAAAAATTGAATATGCATTTTATCTACCGGAAGAAATCAAAGAAAAAATTCTTGATGCATGGCAAAAATGGCTTTCTGTTTATTTGAAAAGATTAAATGCTGAAACACTTTCTGATGAAGAGCGTGCTTTAAAAATGAATCTTATAAATCCGAAATATGTCTTAAGAAATTATATGGCGCAATTAGCAATTGATGCGGCTGACAAAGAGGATTATTCTTTAATTGATGAATTATTTCAACTTTTAAAAAATCCGTACGATGAACAACCAGAATCAGAAAAATGGTTTGCCAAACGTCCGGATTGGGCAAGAACCAAAGTAGGTTGTTCAATGCTTTCTTGTAGTTCTTAAAAAGTTTTTTTGCCACGAATTACACAAATTTCCACGAATTAAGTTTGTCAGTTTAAATGAAATTAAAAAAGAATTTATTTCACCTATGAAAAAAATTAGTGGAAATTTGTGTAATTCGTGGCGAACTTTTTTTTTACTTCGAAGTAATACAATCCACAATCATATTGGCGTGAACTCTTGAATTTTCGATAAACCATTTATGTGTTTGCATTCCGCCGCATACAACGCCCGCAAGAAACAAACCTTCTATATTGGTTTCCATCGTTTCTGAATTATAATTTGGAATTTTCAATTCATCCTTAGAAAGTTCAATTCCCATTTTTTCAAGGAAATTCAAATCTGGTTTATAACCAGTTAGCGCTAGAACAAAATCATTTTCAATTGTAATCTTTCCTGTTGGAGTTTCAATTTCAACCTCATTTTCTCTAATTTCAGTAATATTAGATTCAAAATAAGCTTTAATACTTCCTTCTTCAATTCGGTTTTCAATATCTGGTTTTAACCAATATTTCACACGATTGTTGATTTCATTTTTACGAATCACCATAGTTACTTCTGCACCTTTTCTCCAGCATTCCAAAGCAGCATCTACAGAAGAATTGTTTGCTCCGACAACCAAAACTTTTCTAAAGGCATATTCGTGTGCTTCTTTGTAGTAATGACGAACTTTAGAAAGATTTTCTCCCAAAACATTCATTTCTATCGGAATATCATAAAAACCCGTAGCAATCACAACATTTTTAGATTCGTAGTTTTGTTTGTCCGTTTTGATTTTAAAAAGCTTATTTTCCTTTTTAACATCAAGGACTTTTTCAAATAAATTGATATTGAATTTAAAATATCTATGAATATTTCTGTAATACTCCAAAGCTTCTTGGCGTCCGGGTTTTGGCGCTAAACAATTAAATGGAATTTCTCCGATTTCTAATCTTTCCGCAGTTGAAAAAAAGGTCATGTAAAGCGGATAATTAAAAATACTGTTTACAATTGCTCCTTTTTCAATAATTAAATAGTTCAGTTTTTTATTCTCAGCTTCTATTGCACAAGCCAAACCAATTGGTCCTCCTCCAACAATAATAAGGTCGTATACTAATTCTGTCATTTTATTTTTGCCAGTCTTTAAAAGGATTTTTACTTAAATAAGCGTTGTAATATCTTTCATCGTTGGTTACTTCTTCACCTAGCCATTCAGGTTTTTCAAAAGCTTCATCTTCCGAGTTTAATTCAATTTCAGCCATTACTAGACCTTCATTTTCGCCATAAAACTCATCAACTTCATAAACATGATTTCCAGATTTAATTTCGTAACGTGTTTTTTCGATTTTTCCTTTCTCGCAAAGTTTTAAAAGTTGTTGGGCTTCTTCTAACGGAATTTCATTTTCCCATTCAAAACGAGACATTCCACTGCTATGACTTAATCCTTTTATTGTAATAAAGCCTTTATGGCCTTTAATTCTCACTCTAACTGTGCGCTCAGGAACAGAACTTAAATAGCCTTGAGCAATTTTATTCTGAGCAAAAGCTTGATTCTTGAAGTCGTAAGATTTTACAAGAAATTTTCGTTCTATTTCGACCATTTTTTAATTTGAATTATTTTTAATGCAAGTTACTCATTTAAATTAAGAGGTTGTAAAATATCAAAATCAAAAATATGTTAATTCATTTTTTTAAACACGAATAACAAACGATAAAATAACTGATTATTAATACGTTACGTATTAAAATTTTAGTTAAATTTGAGAGAATCTAAACTCATCATCTATGTCTAAAAAAGCACTTTATCTATTAGGCATTGCGATAACCATTATTTTAGGCACTTTTTTATACCTAAAATTTTGCTGCAATTGCTGTGACAAAACAAGTACGGATGATGCTCCTAAAATAGTTTCCCCAGCTGTTCAAGAGCCAAATTTTGTTCCGTTTGTATTAAGTGGTTCGGGAATTGAATATCAGACTCATGATAATCTCAAGTTCCTTAAAAACAGCGCCATTCTTGTAATGCCTGTAAGCGATTCTGTAACAGCTGGTATTGAAAAATTAAAAGCTTTCTTGTCTTCAAATCCGAAACAGAAAGTGACCATAACCGGCTATGCTACCTCTGACGAAAAAAACACCACAACTTTTGAAAATTTAGGCTTAGCAAGAGCCAATGATGTCAAGAATTATTTTGTTTCGAAAGGGATGTTGGAAAATCAATTCAATACGAAGGGAGAGGTTATAGACAAATGGAAAATGAGTGCTGACACACTTTTAGGTCCCGCAAACTACTCATTTGACGCAATTGATTCTACTTCAACTGCAAGTGATGAATGGAGTGCTTTAAGAGATAAAATTAACGCTGATCCGTTAATTCTTCATTTTAACACAAATCAATCTCGTCTAACTTTAAACGATTCAGAAAAGCAAAAAATTACTGCAATTAAGCAGTATTTAGAGCATGTGAAAGATGCTGTTGTCTTGGCTGTTGGACATTCTGATAATATTGGAAACCATGATTCTAACGTAATATTAGGTCAAAAAAGAGCGGATTTTTCTAAAAATTATCTTTCTAAAAATGGCATTGATGCAACCCGAATTGAAACACAGTCTAAAGGACCAGATGAACCAATAGGTGATAACAATACCTCGGAAGGAAAAGCATCAAACAGAAGAACAGTCATTACAATTAAATAATTAAAACATACGATCATGAATATACCTTGTATCTTAATACCTGCTCTAGTAGGCCTAATTTGTGGAATTTTAGGTTATTTACTAGGAAAAATGAACTCAAAAAATGATGATTCGCTAGCATTATCTTTACAAGCAGATTTAGATGCCTGCAAAGCAAATACCCGAAACTTAAATGCAAGAATAGCAACTTTAGAAGCAGATTTGGCTGCAAAAGCAAAAATAGCACCACAATCATTTGCTGCAGCAGCTCCTACTCTTATTCCTTTTGACAGCTCTTTGGCGTCTACAGCCTTAGGTAAAAAAATAAAAGAAAACGATTTGAAGGTTGTAGAAGGAATTGGACCAAAAATCGAAGCATTATTGAATAACGCTGGCATAAAAACCTGGTACGATCTTTCTCAAGCATCAACAGAAAAATTGCAGTCTATTTTAGATGCAGGCGGAGAAAATTATTCCATACATAATCCGAGTACTTGGGCTAAACAAGCTTTATTCGCTTATCAAGGAAAATGGCAGGAATTGAAAGATTGGCAACGCAATCTTTTAGGCGGAAAAGAGTAAAATATAGGTTCAGAGGGACAGAGTTACAAAGGAACAAAGGTTTATCTTTTGTGCGAAACTCTGTCCCTTTTTTCTTTTTTCTCATATTTAAAATCATAAAAAAATGCACAAAGTTTTAAACCTCTACATCTTTGAACCTTTTATGCTTTTGAACCTTCTAAAAAAAATCCGATTGCCATTCTTTGGTTAAGTTATACCATAACTTTCCGTTTTTAACTTCTAATGGACAATCTATATTATTAGTATACAATGATCCGGTTCCTAAACCTTGAGGCATATTAGAATGTAAAGTATAAGTCCATTGCGCAATTGCATTAAGACCTATATTACTTTCTAAAGCTGATGTAATCCACCAGCCAATATTGTACTTTTCTGCCAAAGTAATCCACTCTTGTGTTCCTTTAAAACCTCCAACAAAACTTGGCTTCAAAATAATATACTGTGGTTTTATTTGCTGCAGCAATTTTTCTTTTGCTTCAAATGAAAACACTCCAATAAGTTCTTCATCTAATGCAATTGGAAATGGTGTCTCCTTGCAAAGTTTTGCCATTTCATTTACATTACCCTTTTTAATTGGTTGCTCAATACTATGTAGTTCAAATTTATTTAATTGATTGAGTTTATCTAAAGCTTCACTTGTACTAAAGGCTCCATTCGCATCTACACGAATTTCAATTTCTTCTGGTGAAAAATGGTTCCTAATAAAGGCTAATAATTCTAGTTCTTTTTCAAAATCAATCGCTCCAATTTTAAGTTTAATGCAATTAAAACCGTCCGCTAATTTATCTTCAATCTGCTTTTTCATGAAGGAAGATTCTCCCATCCAAACCAGACCATTTATATTAATTGAACTCAAATTTTCCGTAAAATCAGATGGAAATAAAAGATATGGATTCTTATTTTTTAAAGATAAAAAAGCCATTTCTACACCAAATTGAATTGATGGAAATTCTAATAACGAATCCCAAAGAACTTCTTCACCTAAATGAATGTTATCACAAGTCCATTTTAGTTTTTCTTCATAATCAGTGCGATCATCAATACTTAAGCCGCGTAAGATTCCACATTCTCCTACTCCTTTTTTTCCGTTTTCTTCTAAAATTATGAACCAAGTTTCCTTTTCGGTCATTATACCTCTAGAAGTTCCTGAAGGACGTTTAAATTCTAGCAAATATTTGTGGTAAGAAGCTTTCAATTTGTTTAATTATAAAGTTTTAGTATTCTTTCAAAATCTTTAGACGAAAGTCCAGCCTTTTCAAATACAGCAAAATCTTGTTTTGTTTTAGTAATCCAGCTTAAACTGTCTGTCACATTTTGATCTTGGTACTTTTTATAAATTGCCTTAGCAGCGCTGTAATCATTGCTTACTAAATAAGTATGTGCTAGATTTAATTTAATCAATAATTCTGTATCATCAAGCTTTTCTCCTTCCAATAATACTTTTAAAGCCTTTGCATATTGTTTTGTCAATATATAGCAATAACCTAACGAACTGTAATCTAGTGCCGTTGCTTTTCCTTCATTAACAATTGTGCTTAATTTTGGAATTGCCTCATTGTATTTTTGTGTTTTTATTAAAGAAGCTGCTTGCGTTCTCAAATCATTGAAGACATTTTTAGAAATATCAGCATCTTTGTAACATGCGTTTCCGAAATCTTTGTACACTTTTGTTTTTTCAACAGCTAATAATTTTTGAAACTCATCATAACGATATTGCTTCATAATTTTATTTAAAATACAAACGCAGAAATCATCTGAGTTTGCCATTTTTTGAGCCATTGTAGAAGTTTTGCACAAGCTTATAATTTCGTTCTTATTATCTTGATTCCAACCTCGGCTTAATTTGGTATCAACCCATGGCACTACTTCTAAAACTACTTTTTGACTTAAAATCCAATTTTTACTTTCAAAACCGAACCAAATAGTACTGATATTTTCCTTTAGACAAGAAGATCTATTTACTGATAATCTTTTCGCGTCTTTACTAACAGGTTCAGCTTGCGAATAACACGCTTTATCTATTTTACCATCAGCGATATATTTTTTTGCATTTTCATTAGAAGTAAAAATCGAATACGTGCATTGGTCGTCTCCAGATATTTTCGACATTAAAAAAACTGCTCCAGCAGACCCCTGGCTTACTCCTGTTGGATCTGGAATGGCTTTTAACAGAGAAACGAGGCTATTCGCCATTTCCTGGTTTTTATCTAAAAGTGTAATTCTATATACAATCTCTGTGGTTCCAACTGGCAGATCTTCTGTTGGTATAGCAATTCTGTCTCTGGCGGGAACCATGATTTCTTTAGTAGTAGCTCGTTCTTTATCCCAATAGCCGTCTTTTTGAGCGAAAGCATTAAAAGAAAAAGAAACTAAAAGGGAAAGAATTATTTTTTTGAAAGTTGAATTTTGTGAGGATGATTGAATTGCCACAGATTTCACAGATTAAAATGATTTTTATTTTAAAAACTTCACGAAATGAATAACATAGATTGTGCCAAATAACTTTCTTATGAAAATGAGTGCCGTAGCCTCAATAGCAATAATATTCTTTTGTGGTGGCCCCGATAGTAATCGGGAGCCACAAAAGATATAATGTTTGTCGTATTAGCTCCTCCCTTAGACTACTCTTAGGATGACAATTATAATTCGATAGATTCTCCGATTTGTAAAAGCATCAAATCTTTTCCTTTATCAAAAAACTTACGAATAGCTTCTTCGTGATTGATTTCAATGTAACCAAAAGTATCAAAATGGTAGCCCAAAATTTTATCACATTCTACAAAATCAGAAGCAATAATAGCATCTTCAACATCCATTGTGAAATTATCTCCAATTGGAAGAATAACCAAATCTAATTCCGTGCGAAGCGGAATCAATTTCATATCGTAAGTCAAAGCTGTGTCGCCTGCGATGTAAATATTTTTATGCTCGCCTTCAATTACAAATCCTCCTGGATTTCCTCCGTAAGATCCATCGGGAAAACTGCTGGAATGAATTGCATTTACATATTTCACTCTTCCAAAGTCAAATTTCCAGCTTCCGCCATGATTCATTGGATGTGAGTTAAAACCTTTGTTTCCATAATAAGTTGCAATTTCAGCATTTGAAACAATAACTGCATTTGTGTTTTTTGCAATGGTTTCAACATCTAAAACGTGGTCGCCATGTGCATGCGTAACCAATATATAATCGGCCTTTAATGAATTTATATCAATTCCTGCAGCTTTTGGATTTCCAGTAATAAATGGATCAACAATAATATTTTTTCCTCCTACTTCAATTCCTAATGAAGCATGTCCGTAGTATGTAATTTTCATTTTGTGTAATTTTAAGTTTTAAAGTTATCTTATCTTCCGCCTAAAAACAGGTTTACAATAATATCCGAAATCAAAGAAATCATACAAACTGTTAATAAGATTGAAAGTAAAAATGTGCTTAAAGCCAGTTTTTTCAATTCTGGATCCAACAACTTAGGGTCTTGATTTTTATAAACCGTAATTAAATGTTTAGTTAAAGGAATATAAGCCAATAAGAAAAGATATTGATCAAAATTATAATCGCTTAAAATAGCAAAAACAACTACCAAAAGCATTGCTGTAATGATTAAAGTATAATGATAAATTTTAGCGTTTGCAGCTCCAATTTGCACTACAATGGTATTTTTACCTGCTTTTTTATCTGATTCCTGATCACGCATATTGTTTAAGTTTAAAACTCCAACGCTCAATAATCCGATTGAAATAGCGGGAAGAATTAAAAGCGGATCTACTTCTTTCGCGTACAAAAAGTTAACCCCCAGAGTACTTACTAATCCGAAAAAGACAAATACAAATACATCTCCAAATCCTCTATAACCATAAGCAGAATTACCGACAGTATATTTTATCGCAGATAAGATTGCCATTATTCCTAGCAAAAGGAAAAAAATAGAATATCCAAAATTGTCTTTTCCAAAAGCAAAATAAATCAATATTATTGCCGACAATAAAGTCAATAAAGAAGTAATTATAATTGCTTTTTTCATTGCCTGAGGTGTGATAACACCACTCTGAATGGCGCGCTGCGGCCCTACTCGATCAGCATTATCAGTACCTTTTACCCCATCGCCATAATCATTAGCGAAATTAGATAAAACTTGCAATCCTAATGTCGTTAAAAGTGCAAAACCAAAAACTTTCCAGCTAAATACTTCCGTTGGAGTGTTAATAGTTTCTGTTGGATTAGATAAAGCATAAATACTTCCAACTATAATTCCAGAAACGGATAATGGTAATGTGCGCAATCTTGCGGCTTCAATCCAATGTTTCATTATTTTTAAATTTTAGATTTTAGAGTTTAGATTTTAGATTATTTCAACTTGTGTTGAATTTTATTAATCTAAAATCTGCAACCTAAAAAGTATTGTTTTTAATTTAAAATCAGATCTCAGTTTAGATAAAATCTAAAATCTGCGATCTAAAATCTAAAATATTTATGGTAACCATTTATTTTCTCCAAAGTTTGGTTTTCTTTTTTCTAAGAAAGCGTTTCTTCCTTCTTTAGCTTCTTCTGTCATGTAAGCTAAACGAGTTGCTTCTCCGGCAAAAACTTGCTGTCCAACCATTCCGTCGTCAGTTAAGTTCATAGCAAACTTCAACATTTTTATAGAAGTTGGTGATTTTTGAAGAATTTCTTGCGCCCACTCATAAGCAGTAGCTTCTAGTTCATCATGAGGAATTACCGCATTGACCATTCCCATTTCAAAAGCTTCTTGAGCCGAATAATTTCTCCCTAAGAAAAAGATTTCGCGCGCTTTTTTCTGACCAACCATTTTTGCCAAATAAGCTGATCCATAGCCGCCATCAAAACTTGTTACATCTGCATCAGTTTGCTTAAATATAGCATGCTCTTTACTAGCAAGTGTCATATCACAAACAACATGCAAACTGTGTCCACCACCTACTGCCCATCCTGGAACAACAGCAATAACCACTTTTGGCATAAAACGAATTAAACGCTGTACTTCTAGAATATTCAAACGATGCTGTCCGTCATCTCCAACATATCCCTGATGCCCACGGGCATTTTGATCACCGCCACTGCAAAAAGAATAAACTCCATCTTTAGTAGACGGCCCTTCTGCAGATAACAAAACAACTCCAATTGAAGTGTCTTCTTGCGCATCGTAAAAAGCTTGGTATAATTCTGAAGTAGTTTTAGGACGGAATGCATTTCTGACATTTGGTCTGTTAAAGGCTATTCTCGCTACTCCGTTGCATTTTTTATAGGTTATATCTTCAAATTCTCTGGCTGTAATCCAATCCATTTTGATTTTATTGTTTAAAATAATTATAGGGTAAAAATAAGGCATTTTTACTATTTTACCTACTCAAATTGTCTTAAGTCTTTCTGAAATTGACGTCGAATGTTAACAATTGGTATTTACTTACAAAAAATAACATTTTTTAACATTAGTTTAGAAAAATAATATTTAATTTTACACCCTAGAAATCAATGAGATACATTTTATTTATTGGTTTCAGATTGATTTTCTTTCACTGATTTATTAACCTAAAAAATGATTTTTTTGAGAAAATTTAAAAAATTTGTCGCTCATTTTTTTAGGGTTTTAAGTAACAAACCTCAAAATAAAGAGCAAATGATTTATGTGTTTGTCGAAACTTCAAAAAGAAAAAAGTAACACCTAAGGTTAAAAGTTAGAATTGTATCTATAATTAGTATAGAATTGATAACGAAAAAGAGGAAAAAGTACTAATTCACACTTTCTAAAAGTTATTTTAAAAACCAATGGATTAAGCCGTGAAATTATCTTTTTGCTTTTAAGATTTACGCATTAGATTATTTAAAAGACATACCGTCAAGGGGTAATTTCTAAAATTTATAAAGCTATTATCCTGAGAAGGATTCGAATTATTTTATTTCTGTTTTTTTTTAATTACAATTTTTTTTAAAACTAGAATAAAAAGCGAAAGGCTGCTCATAATGAGCAGCCTTTTGTGTTATAATAGTTTTGCTAGTGCAAAATAAATTTCAATTAAAAAATTCCAAACTCTGGACTTCTGAAAATTCTAAAATAAAAATTCCAAATTCCAATGTATTGTGTTCAATTCATTTTGGAATTTGGAATTTAAAAATATTGGAATTTAATTTACTAGATAAATTCCGTCTTCTTTAATCTCTATTAATTTTTCTTTATATAAAGCTCCAATAGCTTTCTTAAAAGATTTTTTACTCATTTTCAAAACGGTCTTAATATCTTCAGGATGCGAATTATCATTCAAACGAAGAAAACCTCTGCTTGCTCTTAATTCACTCAAAATTTTATCTGCATTTGGTTCAATACTTTCAAAACCTTGCGCCTGAACTGCTACATCAATCTTATTATCTGGACGAATGTTTTTTATAAAACCACGCATTCTATCTCCAGTTCTTATCGAATCATCATAAACTTCGTCTTTATACAAAAGTCCTTTATGCTGTTCATTAATAATGACATTAATTCCCATATCTGTGATATGAGAAACAATCAAATCAACCTCTTCACCTTTTTCAACAGTAAGCTGATCGTTGCTCAAAAACTGATTTGTTTTACTTGAAGCCACTAAACGATTGGTTTGTTTGTCCATATACAAATAAACCAAATAGCGTTTTCCTTTTTCCATCGGACGCGCTTGTTCTTTAAACGGAACAAGAATGTCTTTTTCCATTCCCCAATCCATAAAAGCGCCTACATTATTAATATAGTTTACTCTTAAAAGGGCAAATTCGTTTAGTAAAATATAAGGAACTAAAGTTGTTGCCACTGGTCGTTGTTCGTGATCCAAATAAACAAAAACAATCAGTTCTTCTCCAATTTCAAATACTTTTGGTACGTATTTGTTTGGAAGTAAAACATCATGAATTCCTTCTGGATCATTTTCAGGATCTCCCAAAAACAAACCAACTTTAGTATCACGTAATATAGTTAGGGTATTGTATTTTCCTATTTCTAGCATTTTCTAAATATTCTAAGTTGATAAAACAACTAAGTTTGTGAGGTGCAAAGGTACGAAGTTTGAAAATGGTAAAACAAAAAATGTTTTAGATAAAAAACACTTTACGCTTGAATCAATTTTTAATTAAATTTGGGATATCTATAATTAATCCCAAATCAATGAAAAAGACTTTATTCTACTCCATTTTTTCTTTTTTAGTTTTTACTCAGCTTTCCTTTTCCCAAGTTACTGAAGATCCAGAAATACGAAAAATGATCAGCGAAATTAAAACGGAGAATCTAGAAGCAACAATACATAAATTAGTTTCTTTTGGCACAAGACATACTTTAAGTGAAACCAAAAGCAAAACAAAAGGTATGGGTGCCGCTCAACAGTGGGTTAAAAATGAGTTTGACAAAGCTTCTCTTGAATCTGGCGGAAGATTAACAACAACTATTGATTATTTTACTGCAAAAGCAGATGGAAAAAGAATTCCAGCTGATAGTTATATAGGAAATGTAATGGCCACTCTTAAAGGAACAGATCCTACTGATGATCGAGTTCTTATTATTAGCGGACATCTTGATTCTCGTGTAACGGATGTAATGAATGTTAAATCTAATGCCCCTGGCGCTAACGACGATGGTTCTGGAGTTGCGGCTCTAATTGAGTTAGCAAAAGTAATGAGCAAAAGATCTTTTCCAGCTACTATTATTTTTGTCGCTGTGACCGGTGAAGAACAAGGTCTTATTGGTGCTCGCTATCTTGCTGAAAAAGCAAAAGCCTCTAATTGGAATATCATTGCAATGCTTAACAATGATATGATTGGAAACAGCTTGTCTAGCGGTACAAATTTAAGAGACAACACTCAGGTTCGTGTTTTTAGTGAAACTATTCCGTATTTAGAAACAGAGGAAGATGCAAAAATGCGAAAAGCAATAAGTCGCGATAATGACAGTCCGTCGAGATTATTGGCGCGTTACATTAAAACTACTACAGAACAATATGTAGATCAATTAACGGTTAAATTGGTTTATAGAAATGATCGCTTTTTGCGCGGTGGCGATCATACACCATTTAGCCAAAACGGATTTACAGCTGTTCGCTTATGCGAAATGAATGAAAATTTCGATCATCAACATCAAGATTTAAGAACAGAAAACAATGTTGTTTACGGAGATCTTCCAGAATTTATGGACTTTGAATATCTTAGAAAAAATACCTGTGCTAACTTAGCTACACTGGCAAATTTGGCATCATCGCCGAAAACTCCTGTAAATGTTGGAATCGAAGTAAAGAAACTTTCTAATTCTTCTACACTTATTTGGTCTGCTCCTGAAAAGGCTCCGTACGGTTATCAAATTTTAATGAGAGAAACGGTGTCTTCTCATTGGGAAAAAACATTTTTTACGAAAGAAACCCAGATAGAAATTCCATATTCTAAAGACAATTACTTTTTTGCAGTTCAAACTGTAGATGCTTTGGGGCATACAAGTTTACCCGTTTTTCCAATTCCAATTCGATAGTATAGAATATAAAAAAGCGCCTACAAAGGCGCTTTTATTTTTTAACTTACTTGTAAATACTTTCTTTTTTGAAATGTACAGTCAACAGGTAATATACTACAGCTCTGTATTTGTGCTTATTAGATTTACCGTATTTTTCTAAAACAGAATGGATTGCTTCTAATAATTCAGGTCCGTCTTTTAAACCTAATTTTTTAACTAAAAAGTTGTTTTTAACTGTATCTAATTCAGATTGCTGGCTTCCAGCTACAGTTGACGCATCGTCATTATAGATTGATGGTCCACATCCTATTGTTACTTTTGTAAGTAGATCCATATTCGGAGTTACTCCACACTTTTCTTTTAAATCTGCTGCATACTTCAGGATTAACTCGTTTCTTTTGCTCATAATGCTATATAGTTTATAATTTGTAAAATCAAAACTAATAACATTTAATAAGTAAAACTAATTTTTAACAAAAATTAACTTACAAAAAAAATTAAGTGAGATGTTGAAAATATTGCTTAAGAATAATGTCGTTCTCTGTTGTTGGCGTAAAAATCTCCAATATTGCAGGAGCATCATTTGTACTATATAACGATTGGATTCCCTTGTTTAAAGAGACTACATCATTTGCTGTATAATAGTGGCAATTATACATCTTAGCCAAATGTTCTGCAGTTAAATGATGCGAAGTTTCAAAATAAATATTGAAAACAGGTTTTTCCTGATGTCCTGGAAGGATTCTAAAAATTCCTCCTCCTCCATTATTAACCAAAATAATTTTAAAATTTTTCGGAATATAAGAGTTCCAAAGCGCATTACTGTCGTATAAAAAACTGATATCACCAGTAATAAATACAGTTTGCTTAGAACTTCCTACAGAAGCTCCAATAGCTGTAGAAGTGCTTCCGTCTATTCCGCTTGTTCCTCGATTACAAAAAACTTCTATTGATTCGTCAATGTCGATTAACTGTGCATAACGAATTGCAGAACTGTTGCTAATTTGAAGCTGGCTATTCTTAGGAAGCGATTCGATCACTTTTTCAAAAACCTTAAAATCAGAGAAGCCAATTTTACTTAAATATTCTTCTTTTTTGAGCAGTCTTTTTTTATAAACTGTATCTATATTTTTAAAATAATTGCTTTTTACAAAAATGCTTTTTGAGAACAAATCTTTAAAAAAATCATTTGGTTGCATTTTAAAATGGTTTGTCAATGCCCCAAAAGTATCATACGCACGCAAAGTATCAATATGCCAATGGTGTTTTGGTTTGTATTTTCTTAAAAAACCTTTTATTCTCTTAGAAACTACCATTCCTCCAAAAGTCACTAATACCTCCGGGTTAAATTCTTTAAAATCAGAATCATCAAATGGCGTAATTAAAGTATCTATTGAATTTATAAAATTTGGATGATGTAAATTTGAAGTCGTTTCTGTCAGCACCACGATTGAAGAATCTGAGGCCATTTTCTCAATAATTTCCTGATTAATAGCATTCGCTTCATTTACTCCGACTACTATTAATTTTCGCTTCGCATTATTCCAAACAGAAACAATTTCATCACTGTTTTTGATCACTTTTTCAGCAGTTTCTTCAACAGGATTTGTAATTTTTGGCTGCACACAAAGTTCTTCGGTTATTTCATATAAAGGTTCTTCAAAAGGTGCATTAATATGAACCGGACCTTTTAAGCGAACAGCTATTTCAATCGCTTGATTAATTTTTAAATCATTTTCTTCTGATGCTTCTTCGGTTAAATTAGCATTAAAAACAGAATGATTGGCAAAAACATTTTCCTGACGAATAGTTTGTCCATCGCCTATATCGATTTTACTTTGAGGTCGATCTGCAGAAATTACAATTAGAGGAATCTGGCTGTAAAACGCTTCCGCAAAGGCTGGGTAATAATTTAATAAAGCAGATCCAGAAGTACATACAACTGCTGTTGGCTCTTTAGTTTGCTGTGCAATTCCGAGAGCAAAAAAAGCAGCGCAACGTTCGTCTGCCATGCTATAACATTTAAAGTTGGAATTTTGAGCTAATCCGATCGTTAAGGGTGCATTTCTTGATCCTGGAGAAATAATAATATTGACAATCCCTTTGGCAGATAATATTTCGATAATGCTTTGTGCAAGCGCTATTTTGGGGTAAATCATTCTAGTTGTGTATTACTTTTTTTAAAAAAAATCTAAAATTTGATTTTTCTTCTTATTGCATACAAAGTTACAAACTTCGCAGTTCATTTAAATTATAATTAGGAATATATTAAGGCTCTTTCACGAAAAAGGAAATATATTTGTAAAATCGAATAATTAATAAAAACCAACTCGATATGCGTTTCTTATTTATAGCCTTTTTAGCAATCACTTTTCAAACCGTAATTTCTCAAAATCAATTTGTTCCTATTGATATTCCGTACAAAACAGCTTTAGAAACTGCTAAAAAAGAAGCAAAACCACTTTTTGTTATGTTATATGCAGATTGGTGTCCGCATTGTAATTTGATGAAAAGCGAAGTTTTAAGCGATCCAGCTGTAAAAGATTTTTTAAATAAGAATTTTATCTGCACTTACAAGAATGTTGAAAAGGAAGAAGGAATTGCTCTAAAGAGTAAATTCAACACCAAATCGTTGCCGACTTTTTTGTTTTTAGATTCGAACGAAAATTTAGTATATGCTTTAAAAGGGGAAATGAAAAAAGCTGAATTCTTAAATGAGCTTCAATATGCACTAAATCCAAAAATGCAATTGCCTTATTTAGAGAAAGAATTTATGGGTGATCCTAGCAATTCTGATAAATTTTTCACTTATTTAAACACTTTAAAAAAAGGAAAAGACAGAACAGAATTATCGCCAGCAACACATATTTATTTAAACACACAATCTGATAAACAATTAATTAGCGAATTAAATTGGAGAGTTATTGCAAATGGCGTGACTGATATAAAATCAAGAGAATTTCAATTTGTTTTACAGCACCAAAAAGAATTTGCAGCAGTGGCTTCACAAAATAGAATCGATAAGAAGATTGAAAATATTGTAAATGAATTACTGCGCCCGCTGGTTGATAATTTAGATACTATAAATTATTATAAACAAAGAGAAATTGCCAAATCTATTCGTTTGCAAAAAACGGATTCTTTGGTTTTTAAGTATGATTTGACTTTAGCTGAAAGAACTGAAAAGTGGGATTTTTATAAAAAAGTGACTCTTGAAGACACACAAAAACTAGTTTGGAATGATGCTAGCTTTTTAAAAGATATTGGAAACACCTATTTCAAACATATTAATGACACCGAAAGTTTAAAAAAAGCTGTTTTTTGGGTAAATCATTCTCTAGAATTAAATGATTCTTATGACGGAAATTTACTCGAGGCTAAACTTTATTACAAAATAAAAGACAAAAAGAAAGCTTTAGAATACGCTACAGAAGCCAAAGCAATTGCCAAAGAAATGGGTTGGGATTCTAAAGAGGCCGATGCTTTGCTAGCAGAACTAAACAAAAAATAATTACAGAAATTAATATGAGCATTACTTTAAGACCGGCAACTGAAAGCGATTTACAGAAAATATTAGAAATTGTAAATCACTCTATTTTGCATACAACAGCTAATTATAGTTACGAAATTCAGACTTTAGAAGTTCAAAAAAAATGGTTTGAAGATAAAACAGCAAAAAATCTTCCGATCGTTGTTGCTGATTTAGAAGGCGAAGTGGTTGGTTTTGGAAGTTATGGACAGTTTCGTGAAAAAATAGGCTATCAATATACTGTAGAACATTCTGTTTATGTTGTAGATAGTATTATTGGAAAAGGCATTGGCTCTAAACTCTTAACAGAATTAATTCGTTTGGCAAAAGAACAAGGTTATCACGTAATGATTGGCGCTATTGATGCCGATAACGCTGGAAGTATTGCTTTTCATGAAAAATTTGGCTTTGTTGCAACGGGAACAATTCGTGAAGTTGGCTATAAGTTTGATCATTGGTTGGATTTGGTTTTTATGCAGTTGATTTTGGTTTAATTTAACCGCAAAAAAATATGTTTTGTCAGACTGAGCGAAGTCGAAGTCAAGCAAAGTGATTCAGCAATCGGGACTTCGACTTCGCTCAGTCTGACAGCTACAAAAAAAATCCACAAAAATTGAAATATTCAATTTTGTGGATTTTTTGGGTTTAGATAGTTATAGTTTAACTTTTAATCCAATTAATAACTTCCGGATCTGTTACTAGAGTTCTTGGTTTAATTACTTTTACCAATTCACCTTTTTCATTGATCAAATATTTTTGAAAGTTCCATTCTACTTCAGAATCTTGCAAACCATTTTTAGATTTCTCCGTCAAGAATTTGTAAACTTCGCACATATCGCTTCCTTTTACAGAAACTTTGTTCATCATAGGAAAAGTTACACCATAGTTTTGCTGACAGAAAGTTTCAATTTCTTTAGCAGTTCCAGGTTCTTGCGAAGCAAAATTGTTTGCTGGAAAACCAACAATTACAAAACCTTTATCTTTATATTCTTTGTAAACAGCTTCTAAATCTTTGTATTGAGGTGTTAAGCCACATTTTGAAGCCGTATTTACAATCATGACTTTTTTTCCTTTTAGAGATGCAAAGTCAAAAGTATCTCCTGATAAGTCTTCAACTTTAAATTGATAAATGTTTTGTTTTGCCATAACTTCTTTTTTAGGTTTATGGCTCGTTTGAGCCTGAATTTGCGAAGCGATCATAAATAGTGCGCTGCAAACTAAAATTGCTATATTTTTCATCTGATAATTTTTTATAAAATTAGCTAAAATAGATTTCATTAAAACTATTTTCTTTATTTAAATTTTGCTAATCAAAAGTTAAATAAAAAATGAAGCCTAACGTTAATCAGACGTTAGGCTTCCCCCCATACAAACAAATCAAACCATGAATTAATTATTATGCAATCTTTTATAATAAAATATATTTTACTTTTTAAGAAGTTGATGCCTCGGTTATTGTGAAAATCATTTTAACCCCTAAATGTCACACCTTTTTCAAAATATTTTCAAATGGCTTGTATTTATCTAATCTAAACTCTTTGTAATTGTTATGACATATTAAAATAATCTTCGGTCTGGAAGTCCGAGTGCATCAACTATTAAAAATTACTAATCTCTTTATATCTTTTTTTACCTATCTACTGCTTATATATTGAAATAAAAAACAGAATAAAAACAAGCAAAACGAATAATTTCAACAGATTCATAATTTGCTGTTATTTAATCCATTTTGTTTTTATTTCATTTTGACATTGCGTAATATCTTTTAAAAAATCATTTTTAGAAAAAGTACACAATGCTAAAACTGTTGTCAAACCAACTATAACTATTTTAATTATTTTGCTATCCATAATTCCCTTTTTAAAATTGGACTCAACAACAGTTTTATTATTTAAGAACTCATCTCTTAATTTCTCAAGATCATTCTCACGTTTATAATTACATTTACGTAACTGGATTGTTTTTGGTTTTAAAAAAATGTAAAAAAAATCACATTTTTTTTCAAACCCTTGATTTTTCTAGGTTTAGGACTACAAAAAAAAATAAAAAAAAATAAAAAAAAATAATTTACCTTTATAACAGTTACCCAATAACATCTAACTTTTAATGTTTAAACTTAAAAATCCAAATCTATGAGTCAAGAAGAATTGTTAGTTTTAATTTATAAAAAAGACGAAAAAGCTTTTACACATTTATACGACATGTATTCTAAAAGTTTGTTTTCAGTCATTCATGTCTTAATCAAAAATCGAGAAGAAGCAGAAGATGTTTTACAAGATGTTTTTGTGAAAATTTGGAAAAACATCGATTCTTATAACGAAAGCAAGGGCCGATTTTACACTTGGATCCTTAATATTGCTCGAAATACTTCTATTGATAAACTCCGTTCAAAAAATTTTAATAACAGTCAAAAAAACCTTTCCTCAGATAATTTCGTAAATCTGTTAGATGAGAGTAATAAATTAACCCACAAGATTGATGCAATTGGAATTCAGGAATTCGTAAAGAAACTAAAACCAAAATGTATTGAAATAATTAATTTGTTATTCTTTAAAGGATATACCCAGCAAGAAGCTTCAGAAGAATTGGCAATGCCACTGGGAACTATCAAGACACAAAACAGAAACTGTATTAACGATTTACGTAATTATTTAAAAATATAATGGAAGCACAAGAATATATAGAATCAGGTATATTAGAGCTGTATGTTTACGGCTTACTGAGTGAAAAAGAAAATTTAGAAATTGCCGAACTGGCAAAAAAGAATACTGAAGTTGATCAGGAAATTATTTCGATAGAAAAAGCGATAATTGCATTATCATCAAGCTTCTCTCCTTTCCACTCTGTAGAAAACTTTCAAAAGATAAAAGCACGTTTAGAACTTAAACATGGTAAAGTCTTCGATTTAAAACCAGCATCAAAATCTTCTCAGTATATTGGTTGGGCTGCCGCTGTTTTATTATTGTTAGGTTTAGGATATCAAACTATGGAACTGACAAAAACAAAAGAAGCAATCTCTACTGTTGGAAACGAAAAAAACAAAATACAAAGAGATTATGCTTTCTTAGATCAGCAAAATAAGCAGACTGAGAAAAACTTAAATATTGTTAGAGATATCAAAAACACTGGAGTTACACTTGGCGGTCAGGCAGTTTCTCCAAAATCTTTCGCAAAAGTATATTGGAATCAGCAGACTAAAACAACCTATATAGATGCTGCCGGTTTGCCAACACCTCCAAAAGGTATGGTTTACCAAGTTTGGTCTCTTAAGCTAAGTCCGGTTCTTACGCCAACTAGCATTGGTTTACTGGATAATTTTGAGGGGAATTCACAGAAAATCTTTGCTGTGAGTCAAACAGATTCTGCAGAAGCTTTCGGAATTACTTTGGAACCAGCTGGAGGAAGTCTAACACCAACAATGGAGCAGCTTTATACTTTAGGAAAAGTTTAAACTTAAAATATGTATAAAATTGAAAAAAGGAACTACTCATGTGAGAGAGTTCCTTTTTTTTTAGCCTTAGAGAAGCAAAATTTTTAGAGTCAAATAAATATTTATTTTCTTTTTGAATTAAGCTCAAAGAAAAAGCTCAGTGTAAAACTGAGCTTTTTTCTACGAATCAATAATTATTTATTTTTTTACTTTTTCTTTTTTCTTGAAATGTTTCCTGTATTTAGGATATGTAATTAATCCTATTAGAGAAATAGTTGCAAATGTGTAGTAAACCCAGCTTAAAGAATGCGCTTCTCCACTTGCGTAAGAGTGCAAACCAACTAAATGGAAGTTTACTCCATAATAAGTAAACAAGATGGAAATGAAAACGAACATACTCATCAAATTGAATGTCCAAGCTCCTCTTAAAGCTGGAACAAAACGAGCGTGAATTACAAAGGCATAAAGCATAATCGAGATTAAAGCCCAAGTTTCTTTTGGATCCCATCCCCAGTAACGTCCCCAGCTTTCGTTTGCCCATTGTCCACCTAAGAAGTTTCCAATAGTAAGCATGATTAAACCAATCGTTAACGCCATTTCGTTGATGTAGGTTACCTCTTTAATATGAAGTTCCATTTTGGCTTTGTTTTTATCTGTTGTAAAGAAAATCAAGACTAATGCTACGAAACCTAAAATAAATCCTAATGCAGTTGGACCATAACTACCCACAATAACTGCAACGTGAATCATTAACCAATATGAATTAAGAACTGGCTGTAAGTTTGCAATTTCAGGATCAATCCAGTTCATGTATGCCGCCATTAAAATCATAGCCGTAACAAAAGCTGATGAAGCAACGGTTAATTTTGATTTTCTATCAAAAGCCAATCCGAAAAACATTGTTGACCAAGCTACATATACAATTGATTCATAGGCATTACTCCAAGGCGCGTGCCCAGAAATATACCAGCGTGCTATTAATCCTAAGGTATGAATCGCAAATAACAATCCAACCATAATATGGAACGCGTTTACTGTTATACGAAGCCATTTCTTATCAAAGAAAATATTTATAATCGTAAACATCAACATTAAGATCGATACCGTAATATACCAATAAGGCAATACTTTAAAAACATCATACTTATTATAAGCTATTTCAGCGTCGATTTTTTCTTCAGTTGGTCTTACTTTGGCTCCGAATTTCTTTTGAAAACCATTAATGCTTTCTACTAGATTATCTGCCGTATCAAAATTTTTCGCAATAGAACCATTATTTAAAGCGCTAAAATACAATGGCAAAATTTGCTTTACATAAGTAGAATCCATTCCTTTAAAACCAGCACTTTCGCGTTCTAAGAAAGAAACCCATTTGTGATTTGGATCATTTGGAACTGGGAAAATCTTTAAAATACTTCCGCTTAAAGCAGATTCCATTAAGTTCACTTTTTTATCTGTTTCGATATAATCTTTCTCAAAATTATTCGGATTTGCAACTTTATAAGCCTCTTCTAAATATTTAGAAAGTTTATAATTTCCGTTTTCGTCGAAGAACTTAACAAATGGAGCATATTTATCTTTAGAATCAATTCCGATAATTTTACGAATACTGTCATTTCCAGGTTTAATGTAAATAAGCGGTATCTGAATCCAAACCTGAGCATATTGCGTCATGGATAAGAAAACCTGATCAGAATTCATTCCATTATAGGTATCATTATGACTTACTTTACGAAGTAGTTCAGAAGAAAACGTATTAATAGGCTTCATTCTTCCTCCTGCATCCTGAATAATCAAACGTCCAAATTTTGCGGCGTGAGCTTCTGGTGCTTTATAAATAGTCAATAAAGAATCTAATTGCTTTTTACTTGGTGGCGCTGTCACATGATTAGCGTGATCATTTGGATCTGCAGAATGTGCATGATCGTGTTCGTGATTATGTGAGTGAACGTGCGGTGATTGTTGCGCAAAACCATTCAAACTAATCAATAAAATTAAAATAGTAATTAATTTTTCTTTCTTCTTTTGAATATTTTCCAGTTTCTTTTTCAAATCTCCAAAACGAGAATTCTTTGTAAACATAATTGCCATTAAACCTATGTAAAGCAGAAAGTATCCAAAGTAAGTAATATTAGTTCCCCAAAAGTCATGGTTTACAGAAAGAACCGTTCCTTTTTCGTCTGGATCAAATGAAGATTGGAAAAAACGATAACCTTTATAATCTAAAACATGATTCATGTAAATATCTGCATTGAACGTTTCTGCTGAATCCTGAACCGTTACTTTACTTTCAAAAGCAGAATAACTTTTTTCTGTTCCTGGATATTTATCAGCAATAAAATCATTTAATTTTATTTTAAAAGGCAAAACATAAGCTTTACTTCCAAAGAATAAAGAATATTCAATATTCCCAATTTTAACTGTTTTAGCTTCTCCAACTTGTCCTTTAGACCCCATTAGCATTACTTCCTTTTCCTGGCCTTCCGCTTTAACTTTTACAACTAAGGCATCTGTATGAGATTTCGCTTTAAAATCATTATTAGATTCATAATCTACTTTTCCTTTCATTGGAGGATCTGGAAAAACAATTCTGATATCACCAATACTATATAAAGAACGCATCATCAAAGGCTGAACATCATCTTTAGTGACTTTCCCTTTGAACTGATCTGCCATTCGCATAAACTCCCCTTCAAATGGAGTCTGAATGGTATATTTTTCACCTTTTGTATTAATATTGATAGCGCCGTCAGTTTGTTTGTTTAAAGCAAATAAAACATTATGGATGTTCTGAACTTCACCTTCTTTTAAATAATGTTCTTCACGTCCGCCTGCTCCCGCTTCAACTAATTTTAAATATAATGTTCCGTTTGCATCTGGTTTAACCACTTCTTTTGCTCCCATAATGTATTTAGAATACGTCACTTCAAAAGGAGTTTCATCAAATTTTCCCGAAACAGTAAAATCATTATTGGTAACTGGAGAAAGCAAAAGGCTTTTTTCAAAAACCCTGCGTTTCATTTCTCCTTTATATTCACCATCTGCAAAAATGGTTAAGAATGTCTTGTCTGAATAAATCTGATTTTCTGCCGAACCTTCGCGAATCGGCATGACACCTTCATAACTGATATATCTAGTAATAAAAGCCCCTAAAATGATAAAAATAAAAGAAAGATGCAGTAAAAGTGTTGCCCATTTTTCTTTTTTATGCAGTTGATAACGTTTAATATTTCCGAAGAAATTAAGCATAAAGATGACCATAATTGCCTCAAACCACCAAGTATTGTAAATTAGGATTCTGGCTGTATCGGTATTGTATTTACTTTCGATAAAAGTTCCAACACCCATTGCAATTGCGAATGTTAAAAAAAGAACGGCCATTAATCGTGTAGAAAACAAAAAAGAGAATATTTTTTTATCCATTTCTTAGGAATTACATTGTATAAAAGTGGCACAAAAGTACTTAAAAATGTTGATTTGCAGACTCGCAGTTTTGTTAATAAAAACCAAAAATAAGGCTTAATTTTCAAACAAATTGATAATAGAGAAAGTTAAAGCTTACAAAAAACAACTGTTTTTGATATCTATTGAATATTATCAAGCAACACTAATTATTCAAAATGAAAAAGATAGCGTTTTCTAACAATAAAAATTCTAAAAAACCATTATCAATACTTTAGGGGCTCATTGCATTAAAAAAATAATACTAATTTTGCTTTTATGATTCAGATAAATATAATTGGCTCCGGCAATGTTGCACAGCATTTGATAAAAGCTTTTAGTGCAAGTAAAACTGTTGAAATTAAACAGGTTTTTTCAAGAAAAACAGAAGCCATTCATCATTTAATTGATTTTGAAAAAATTGTTACTGATTACAATGAATTACAAACAGCTGACCTACACATAATTGCTGTTTCAGATAATGCAATCAGCGAAGTCTCAGAACAACTTCCTTTTAATAATCAGCTTGTGGTTCATACTTCAGGAACTTCTTCAATGACAATTTTAAATGAGAAAAACCGACGCGGTGTTTTTTATCCTCTTCAAACATTTTCTAAAACCAAAGAGGTTGACTTCTCTATAATTCCATTTTGTCTCGAAGCAGAAAATACAGCCGATTTTAAGATCTTAGAAACAACTGCTAAAAGCATTTCTACAGCAGTTTATTCGATAAATTCTGAACAGCGTAAAGCATTGCACGTAGCCGCTGTTTTTGTGAATAATTTTACCAATCATCTGTATCATTTAGGACAAGAAATCTGTGAAGAAAATCAGCTTCCTTTTGCTATTTTAAGACCTTTAATAACAGAAACTGCAGACAAAATAAACACGCTAGATCCTGCTGATGCACAAACTGGTCCTGCTAAACGTCACGATTCGAATACAACCGAAGCACATTTAGCATTTTTACAAGACGAAAACAAAAAAAAAATCTATAAAATTCTAACACAATCTATACAAGATAATGGCAAAAAGTTATAAAGAAATAATGAACGACATCACAACATTTGTTTTTGATGTAGATGGCGTACTTACTGACGGTTCTGTTTTTGTGACCAACGAAGGCGAAATGTTAAGAACAATGAATATTCGTGATGGTTATGCCATTAAAGCAGCAATTGAAAGTGGTTACAAAGTGTGCATTATTTCTGGCGGAAGCAATGAAGGAGTTCGCATTCGTTTGCGTAATTTAGGAGTAAACGATATACATCTAGGAACTCCTGATAAGGTAAAAACGCTAAATGAATACGTCGAAATAAATAATATTAAACATGAGAATGTGCTATATATGGGAGATGATATTCCTGATTTTCATGTAATGAAATTAGTTGGGCTTCCAACTTGTCCGCAAGATGCAAGTCCGGAAATTAAAAATATCTGCCGTTACATTTCGCACGTAAAAGGCGGACGAGGTGCTGTAAGAGATGTTATCGAACAAGTGATGAAAGTGCAAGGAAAATGGATGGAATATTTTAATGGAAAACACGATTAATAATTGTGAATTATCAATTGTTAGTTATAAAAACTTAGAACCTTAGCATCTTAGCCACTCAGAACCTCAAAAAAATGAAATTCCTAAAACTAATTCGTTACCAAAATCTTTTGATGCTTGCTTTTATGCAACTTCTTTTTCGTTATGCTTTTTTAAAACAGCAAGAAATTCCTTTAGCATTGTCAGACTGGCAATACGGATTATTAGTTTTAAGTACGGTTTTATTAGCTGCCGCGGGATATGTAATTAATAATATTTACGACGTTGCAACCGACAGCATTAATAAACCAAATGATGTAGTTGTTGGAAAAGGAATTAGCGAAACAACAGCTTTCAATATTTATATTGCACTAAATGTTTCTGGAGTTGGAATTGGTTTTTTACTTTCTAACATCATTCAGAAACCAACTTTTGCTTCGCTTTTCATTTTAATCGCTTCTTTGTTATATTTCTACTCCACCAGTTTAAAACAAATTATGATTTTGGGCAATGTTGTTGTCGCTGTACTTCTTGCCGCAAGCGTATTAATAATTGGTGTTTTTGACCTTTTTCCAGTTACAACTTCTGAAAATAAGGCTCTAATGGCTAGTCTTTTTTCTATTTTGACAGACTATGCATTATTTGCTTTTATGATTAATTTTATCCGTGAAATCATTAAAGACATAGAAGATGTAAATGGAGATTACAATCAAGGAATGAATACGTTACCGATTGCAATCGGAATTAATAGAGCTGCTAAAATTGCTTTAGGATTCGCAATAATTGCTTTTATTCTTTTATCGCTTTACAGTAATACATATTTCATGCAGAATAAACTTTACATTGTTATATTTTATGCTTTTGCTACCGTTTTAGCTCCATTATTATATTTTATTGTAAAAATTTTCAGTGCCAAAACTCAAAAAGATTTTCATCATTTGAGTACTATTTTAAAACTTATTTTATTCTTCGGAATTTTATCTATTTTGGTTATTGCCCTAAATATTAAATACAATGCTTAAAGAAAAATTAAAAAAATATAAAATCATCCTAGCTTCAGGTTCACCTCGCAGACAGCAGTTTTTCAAGGATTTAGATCTTGATTTTGAAATTCGTTTAAAGGATATAGAAGAAATCTATCCTCCTGAATTAAAAGCAGTTGAAATTACTGATTATCTGTCCGAACTTAAAGCAAAAGCTTTTGAAGGTGAATTAAAAGAAAATGAAATTTTAGTAACAAGTGATACTATTGTTTGGCATCAAAATAAGGCATTAGGAAAACCAAAGAATGCCGAAGAAGCTTTTGAAATGATTAAGTCAATGTCGAATACAACACATGAAGTTATTACTTCTGTTTGCTTTAAAACTAGTGACTCCTCTACTCTTTTGCACGATATCACTAAAGTTACTTTTAATGATTTATCTGACGAAGCTATTTTATATTATATCGAAAATTACAAACCTTACGACAAAGCTGGTGCTTACGGTATTCAGGAATGGTTTGGTTTTATGGCAGTTGCAAAAGTTGAAGGATCTTATACCAATGTTATGGGACTTCCGACAGCAAAAGTCTACAAATTTTTGACTACTTTAGTGTAAAAATTTATTTATGTTTTCTTTCAAAGAGTATAGCCGCGAAATCTTAGTCACCGTAATTCTTATAGCAGTATTAATTGTACTTCGAGTAGTAATTGCTAATCTAATAAGACGTTTCGCCGCTACAAGTCAGTTGTTCGAGGATCGTACCAATTTGGTTATCAAATACATTAATATTTTAATGAATATCTTGGTAACGACTAGTTTAATCGTAATTTGGGGCGTTCAAACTGAGGATATTTTCTTTACGATTTCTTCTATAGCAACCGTTATAGGTGTGGCAATGTTTGCACAATGGTCTATTTTAAGTAATGTGACTTCTGGAATGATTTTATTTTTCTCTTTTCCTTTTAGAATTGGAGATACTATAAAAATACACGATAAAGATTTCCCTATTGAAGCTGAAATTGAAGATATTAATACTTTTCATGTAAGTTTAAAAACGAAAGAAGGAGAAAAAATAATTTTTCCAAACAATCTTTTGCTTCAAAAAGGAATTTCTATAATACCTGCAAAATACGAAGAAAGAGAATTTTTTGACTAAGATATAGAATGGGAATTTTATAAGTGCAGGCAAAAAAGCTAGAACATAAAAAGACAAATAAAGTGTAATATTTGTTTAATAAATCTAGCTAAACCTCATTAAAAATGACTCGACCTATTACTTTACCTTTTTATGCAAAACTTGCCTTTATTCTTGTTACTTTAATTTGTTTTGCATTTATATTTTGTACCGGAAAAGATATCTTGACACCCGTTTTACTGGCATTTTTATTTGCTGTATTACTGTTGCCAATTTTTACTTTTTTGAATACTAAATTCAAGTTTCCTCGGCATCTTGCTGCACTTGTTTGTCTTGCTGTTTTTTTATCAATCATCGTCGGAATCTTGATTTTCATTTCGTATCAAGTGACTTATATGGCCAATGATTTTGAAACTATAAAGAAAAATGCCAATTCTTTTATTATAGAAATTCATAAATTTGTACGAGAAAACTTCCAAGTAAGCATCGGAGATCAGAAAAAATATTTGGATTCTGTTACCAAAGATTCTGTAAAAACGGGTCAGGCTAAATTAGGCTCATTTATTATATCAATGAGCGACGTACTTTTAGATAGCACTATAATTATTATTTACACCTTTTTATTCTTAATATATAAAGAACATTTTAAACTGTTTTTGGCCAAATTAATCCGCAAAGAAAATCATCCTGTTTTGGTGGATATTCTTTCTCAAATAAAAGTTTCGATAAACAATTATATTGTTAGTTTGATTATCGAAATGATCGTTGTATCGGTACTGACAAGTTTAGGATTATGGATTATTGGCATCAAATATTTTATTCTATTGGGATTGATAACAGGAATTCTAAATTTGATTCCTTACATCGGAATTCTAATTGCCGGAATTATTACTGTCTTGGCTTCCTTAACCGGATCTGCTGAATTTTCTATGATACTAGGAATTCTTATTGTTAATGTAATTGTTCAATTTATTGATAATAATCTTCTTGTGCCGTTAATTATTAATTCAAAAGTCGAAATCAATGCTTTTGTTTCCATTATGGGAATTATTATTGGAGGCGCAGCAGCAGGAATTGCCGGAATGTTTTTAGCAATTCCACTTTTAGCCATTCTAAAAATAATCTTTGACCGAATTGAATCTCTCGCTCCTTGGGGCTATTTGATGGGAAATCATGTTCCGCGCAAATTTAGATGGAGAGCAAAAAAAGTTACTATTGAAAATTAAACAAGAGGAATCTAAAAATCTCTTTATTATTCCTTAAATTCATAAACAATAAAACTATCTGTAGAATAACTATCCTAATGTCTGTAAACAAAAAAATATTATTTCTTATTTTATTGTGCTTGTGTTTACAAGGAGGATATGCTCAGGTACAGCAGGCAAAAAAAGCCGCACAAAACAAAAAAGACACGACTGAAATTTACAATAGAATTCGAAACTATTCTAAAAAAAATAAGTTTACGCAGACTATGCACAAGCTATTTTTTAGATCCAAGAAATCAAAGAAAAAGGAAGAATTACTGGTACCAATTGATTCGACGCATTATGATGGAAAAATTATTCGTAAAATAAACATCATAACATTAGATCCTTTTGGATATTCTGTTGCAGATACAGCACAAATGCCAAAAAACTGGGGAGAGAGAACCGGTAATAGGCTCCATTTAAAAACAAAAAAAATAGCAATTTATAATTTACTTCTTTTCAAAAAAAACACACCGTACAATACCTATAAAATTTTGGAATCTGAACGTTTGATTCGTGCGCAACGCTATGTTACAGCTGTTCGTATTTCTAATCAGACCGTTGGTGTTGCATCAGATTCTGTAGACGTAACAATTCGTGTGCTGGACTCCTGGAGCACAATTCCGAAGTTTTCTATTTCTAGTAATCAGGTTTCTGTTGGATTTAAAGAGAAAGATTTTTTTGGTTCTGGACAGCAGTTGGAATATCGTTTTACAAACCGTTTTGATGATGGTAGAAATGCAAACGAAGCAACTTATACTGTTCCAAATATAAAAAACACTTATATCGGTACAGTGCTCCATTACAGAATGGATTTGGATAACAATTATATTAAAAGTATTAATGTAGAGCGAGACTTCTATTCACCTTTAACCAAATGGGCAGGTGGCGTATATGTAGATGAATATTATAGAAGAGATACGCTTCAAGCGCCAGATCTTACTTTTGCCTTTCAGCCGGTAAAATACAAATCTCAGGATTTTTGGGCTGGGCGTGCTTTTAAAATATTTGAAGATCAGCACGAAGCTATTACGAATCTTGTTGTAACCACTCGTTTTTTAAATAAGAATTTCACCGAATCTCCTACCGAAGTTTACGATCCTGATAATTTCTATTCTAGCGAAAAACTAATTTTAAGCGGTGTAGGACTGAATACCAGAAAATTTATTCAAGATCGATACATCTTTAGAAATGGCCAAACCGAAGACGTACCGATAGGGCGTGTTTACGGACTTACGTTTGGTTATCAGTATAAAAACACCTTCTGGCGGCCGTATGTTGGCGCACAATTCTCTTTTGGTAATTACTATCGTTTAGGTTTTTTAAGTATGAACTTTGAGGCTGGAACTTTCTTTCATCAATCCAAGACCTATCAAACTGCATTTTTGTTTGAATCAAACTATTTTACAAAATTATACAGTATTGGAAATTGGAAATTGAGACAATTCGTAAATCCGAAATTTGTTGTTGGAATAAATCGTGATGATGTTATGGGAGATCAGCTTAATATTAACGAACAAAATGGTTTAGCGGGCTTTAATACAGCTTTGTACGGAACCAGCAAAGCCGTTCTTTCACTTCAAACACAAACCTACTCTCCGCATTCTTTATTAGGTTTTCGTTTAAATCCGTTTTTTAATTACGCGATAGCCGTTTTAGGAAGTCCAGAAATCGCTATGACCAAAAGTAAGCCATATTCTAAAATTACTCTAGGTTTATTGGTAAGCAATGACTATTTGGTTTTTAGTTCTTTTCAGCTTTCAATTTCTTATTACCCGAGCATTCCGCAGCAAGGGGATAATGTATTTAAGACAAATACATTTGAAACTACAGATTACAGAATGCAAAGTTTTGAGTTAAATAAGCCTAGAGTTGTCAATTATCAGTAATTTTTTTTAAAATTTTCATCTTTAAATAAAACACTTAATATCAGAAAATTAAGTGTTAAACAAATCAAAAAATAATTCGACGAAATACATTTTTTACTCGACAAAATGCATGATTATTTTTTTTGGCACAGTATGTGAATACTCCTTTTCAAGATTAACATTAAAAATTTAAAAAAGATGAAAACGATAAAATTAGCAATCGCTGGATTATTTCTAATGGTTGCAAATGCCACGCAAGCCCAAGTATCGATTAACGTTAATATAGGTACTCCGCCAGCTTGGGGACCTGCAGGATATGCCGAAATGGAATATTACTACTTGCCAGATATTGAAGCGTATTATGATGTAAGAGCTTCTCAGTTTATTTATTTTGGAAGAGGAAAATGGGTTAGAACAACCTATTTACCAAGACAATACAGAAACTATGATTTATACGGTGGTTACAAAGTAGTTTTAACTGATTACCATGGTAGAACACCTTATGCTTACTTTGATCGCCATAGAGTAAAATACTATAAAGGATACCACGGAGCGCCACAAAGACCATACAAACCAAGACCGGTTTATGGTTATAATGATCGAAGAGATTACAAACGTTACGACAAACATGATAAACACGATAAACATCGCGATAGACATGATGATCACCATCACCATGATGATCACGACCACGGTAGAGGAAGAAGATAATGCTAAAATGTTAATTTTTAGCGCTAGAGAGTATCAGAAACGATACTCTCTTTTTTTTTGCTTTTTTAGTTTCCAAGTTTTGTCAAAATATTGTAACTTCAATATAAATCACTGAACAACAATGGCTTCAATTGAGTTATTTTAAATATTAACCTTTGTTTAATGTGATTATGATATATATTTGCAGCGAATTTTTAAACTCAAATCAAAATTTTTATGAAAAAGAATGTTTATTTATTTTCATTTTTAGCAATGTCACTTTTAATAGGTTGTGACGATAATAATGATGGAAACGACAGCCAATCGGTAAATAACATTACAATTAACTCAGATCAAACTACCTTAAATCAGAGACTTGACCTAACTAATTCTGGTGTTATTTCAATTGAAAATGTTTCAGCTACTGGAAAAAGTACAGAAACTGCAATTACAACTTTACCCTTAGTGCAGATTGCCGAAGTAAAGCCTCCTGTTGATGCCAACGGAAGAACACTTCAAGCAAGCCATGTAACAGTAAATGGAAATTACGCTTACGTTTCTTACATCACAAGAGGCGATGTTTATTCTGGAGCAATCGATGTTATTGATGTTTCTGATCCTTACAAACCAAAATTAGTTACTTCTGCTTTGATTCCAAATACGGATATCACTTCTCTTACTTATGTCAATAACAGTTTAATTATTGGTGCAGCAAAAGATGTGGATAAAGATTCTCAGCTTGCAGGAAATCCTGCAATTGTGTTTAATATGGATTTAAGTTCCGGATTACTTACCAATACAATAAAAACAAATTATTTAGAAAGTAGAGTGACAACAGACGTCGCTGCAAATACAGCTAATTATTTTGCAGTTACAGGAGACAATGGAAGTTTATTCAAATTGAGCACTTCAACTAAAGCTGTTACAGGAAAAGTTGCTGTTGCCGACTTACGTTCTATTGCTTTAACAACTGACAAAGTAGTGACTTTAAGCGGAACTAAAGGAGTAAATATTTACAACCAATCGACTTTAGCTTTGCAAAAAACTTTTGCAACTTCTACTGATATTAGTGGTGCAAAGAGAACTATGGACATCGACGGAACAAAACTTTTTGTTTCTGAGGGACGAAATGGTTTAGGAGTTTATGACATCAATAGCGGATCAAAATTACAGACTATCGGAATTCCAGTTGCTGGAGAAGATAATGTTACTAATGCGGTTTCTTTTAATGACGGTTACGCTTTTATTGCAAATGGAGCTCTTGGACTTAATGTTTATCAATCTGCCACTCAACTTAGTTTATTAGGTTCTTTAGGAATTGCTGGTTCATCAAACTATGTAAAATCTAGTGGTAATTACATATATGTTGCTAGTGGTACAGGCGGTTTAAAAATCATTAAATTAGAAAAACCAAGCACTACATTTGCAAGTTGTTCTTCATATGGTATTTATAACCAAGGCAGCAATTTAATCTTAAATTCTAATGAAACTAAATCTTACCAAGGTGCAACAGCTATTAATTCAGCTATTATAAACTCTGGTGCTGTTTTAACACATTGCGGTTCAATTGCTATTCTTAGTAATTTGACTTTAAACAGTAAAGGTACATTCAATATGAGAGGAAGTTTATCTCAAGGAAAATACCAGCAAACCAATCCAACAGAACTTATCCTCAACAGCGAATCTGTTTTAAACATAGAAGGATCAGTTGTAATTTGGGGAGATTTGAGATTAAACAGTGGTGCTAAAATCAACTTTATTGGAAACGATTCGTCTATTACTATTTACGGAAAAGTAACCAAAGGAAGCAATGTTACCATTACAGGGAATTATAAAGACACTGAAAATAAATTAAAATAAAACTATAAGTTCCAATCACTTATATCTTATAAATAAAAAAGCTGTTAGATTAATTTCTAACAGCTTTTTTGTTTTATTCTCAAAAATAAGGTATAATTATTGTGCATTAACATTTCATTTAAATAATCTTCCATAAAATAATTAGTATTTTTGGAACAGTTTCAAAAACATCTACCTCTAACATGCGAAAAATACAGATTCAAATCTTTCTTTTATTTTTTTTAGGTTTTCAGATTTCGTTTGCGCAGCAGCCACAAAAACCAAATTCAGTTGAAATTTACAATCAGATTAAAAAATTAAACTTTTTAGGATCTGTTCTTTATTTAGCAGCGCATCCTGATGACGAAAATACCCGAATGATTTCGTATTTAGCAAACGATATGAATGCCAGAACTGGTTATTTATCTTTAACTCGTGGCGATGGAGGTCAAAATTTAATTGGTCCGCAATTGCGCGAATTATTAGGAGTTATAAGAACTCAAGAATTAATTGAAGCACGAAAAATTGATGGAGGCGAACAATTTTTTTCTAGAGCAAATGATTTTGGCTTCTCAAAAAATCCTGACGAAACTTTAGATATTTGGGATAAAGACAAAGTTCTTGCCGATGTAGTTTGGACTATTAGAAAATTTCAGCCAGATATTATTATCAATAGATTTGATCATCGCTCACCAGGAACTACACACGGGCATCATACATCTTCAGCAATGTTAAGTGTTGAAAGTTTTAAATTGACCAACGACCCAAAAATATATCCTGAGCAATTAAAATATGTTGCTCCTTGGCAAGTAAAACGCCAATTTTTCAATCCGTCATGGTGGTTTTATGGAAGTCAGGAAAAATTTGATGCTGCCAATAAAGCTAAATTTACAAAGCTAGAAACTGGTGTTTATTATAATGGAATTGGAAAATCGAATCAGGAAATAGCAGCATTAAGCAGAAGCCGTCATCAATCACAAGGTTTTGGAAGCACAGGAGTACGTGGTGAAGAAACAGAATACCTAGAATTAATTAACGGTGAAACACCCAAAAATCGTGATAATTTATTTGATGGTATTGATACAAGCTGGAACCGCGTTAAAAATGGAAAACCAATCGGTGATTTGATTTCTTCAATTATTTCAAAATATGATTTTAACAAACCGTCGGCTAGTATTCCTGATTTAGTAAAAGCTTACGCCATGATTGAAGCTTTGGAAGATGATCATTGGAAAGCTATTAAATCTGTAGCGATTAAAAATATAATTGCCTCTTGTTCTGGCTTATACCTTGAAGCTGTTGCAAATGAGCAGGAAGCGACTCCTGGAAGCACTCTTAAACTGTATCTTGAAGCTATTAACAGATGTAGTATTGATATGCAATTAGTTAGCATAAAAACTTTACCTGATAATAAGACCATTTCTCAAAATATTGATTTAAAAAACAATAGCGATAAAAAAATAAATCTTCAACTGCAACTTCCAGAAAATATAGAATACACGCAACCGTATTGGTTAAAGGAAAAAGCAACAGTTGGAATGTACACTGTTTCTAATCAAGAAATTATTGGAATTCCAGATATTATCAGAGAAACTAAAGTCGTTTTTAATGTTAAGATTAATGACACCGAAATTCCTTTTGAACGTATTATTGTTTACAAATACAACGACGGTGTAAAAGGAGAAATGTATAATTTTCTTGATATAGTTCCTGAGATTACCACTTCTATTTTAGAGAAAGTTTTGATTTTTAGGGATACCAAAAGCAAAATGATTCCAGTTAAAGTTCGTGCTGGAAAAGATAATGTAAAAGGAAATTTACAATTAGAATTACCAAAAAGCTGGACAGTTTCTCCAAAAGAAATTCCCTTTGATTTAGATAAAAAAGGCAATGAACAGATATTTTATTTTGAAGTAACTCCTCCTGTTAATCCTGAAGAAGCGATGGTAAAAAGTATAGCCATTGTTGATGGAAAACGTTTTGATAAAGATCAGACGATTATAGACTTTAACCATATTACGAAACAAATGGTTTTAAAGAACGCAGAATCAAAATGTATTCGAATTGACCTAAAAACTTCGGGAGATGCTATTGCTTATATCATGGGTGCTGGAGATGAAGTTCCTGAAAGCTTGGCCCAAATGGGATATAAAGTTTCTATTCTAAAACCAGAAGAAATCACCCCTGAAAAGTTAGATTCTTTTAGTACTGTTATTACTGGAATACGTGCTTACAATACTGTAAATGCTTTGGCTAACAAACAAAATATTCTTTTCAATTTTGTAAAAAGCGGAAAAAATATGATTGTGCAATACAACACAAACGGAAAATTAGTAACCGATAAAATTGCGCCTTATCCATTAAAATTATCAAACGATCGTGTTACGGAAGAAAATGCAAAAATCACTTTTTTAGCACCAAATCATCCTGTTTTGAATACGCCAAATAAAATTTCAGAAAAAGATTTTCAAGGCTGGACACAAGAACAAGGTTTATATTACCCAAATGAATACGATGCGGCCTTCACTCCTATTATTTCTTCTCACGATAAAGGAGAATCGGCAAAAGATGGTGCATTATTAGTCGCACCTTACGGAAAAGGATATTACATTTACACGGGTTTAAGTTTCTTTAGAGAATTACCAGAAGGAGTTTCTGGCGCTTACCGATTATTATCGAATATTATTTCTCTTAAACAGCCAATTGAAGCTCCTAAACAAGAATTAAAGCAATAAACTATGGAAACGAAAAAAACAAAAAAATGGAAAAAAAGCTATACCTACGTTTTGGTCGTTAATGCAATTTACATTGCTATTTTCGTTTTAATCATGCAATTATACTCATAACCTATGCAGCTATTTGACTGGATCGTACTTATTGTAACATTATTATTTATTGTTGGATATGGCTCGTGGAAAACGCGAGGCAGTAAAAACGTTGAAGATTTCATTTTAGGAAACAACGAAACGCCTTGGTATACTGTTGGCCTTTCTGTTATGGCCACACAAGCCAGTGCGATTACTTTCCTATCTACTCCAGGACAAGCTTATCATGACGGAATGGGATTTGTTCAATTTTATTTTGGCTTGCCAATAGCCATGATTGTAATTTGCGTCACCTTTATTCCTCTTTATCATAAAAGCAAAGTTTTTACGGCTTACGAATTTTTAGAAAGAAGATTTGATGTTAAAACTCGTTCTCTAGCCGCTATTCTGTTTCTAGTACAGCGCGGATTAGGAACTGGTTTAACAATTTATGCTCCAGCCATTATTTTGTCTGCCCTTTTAGGATGGAACTTGACTGTTATGAATATCATTATCGGTTTTTTAGTTATCATTTATACCTTTTCTGGCGGAACAAAAGCCGTTAACGTTACACAAAAACAGCAGATGTTCGTAATTATGTCTGGAATGTTTATCACTTTCTTTTTGATTCTTCATTACCTTCCAAACGATATGACTTTTAATAGTGCACTTCATATTGCAGGTGCAAACGATAAAATGGATATTGTGAATTTTTCTTTTGATCCAGAAGAGAAATACACCATCTGGAGCGGTATCACAGGAGGTTTCTTCTTGGCTCTTGCCTATTTTGGTACTGATCAATCGCAAGTTGGACGCTATTTGTCTGGAAAATCAATTCGTGAAAGTCAAATGGGATTGATTATGAATGGCCTTTTGAAAGTTCCAATGCAGTTCTTTATTCTTTTGACAGGAGTTATGGTTTTTGTGTTTTTTCAATTCAATCCGGTTCCTTTAAATTTCAATCCAAATAATAAAATTGCGATTGAAAAATCGATTTATAAAGATGAATATCATGCTTTAGAACAAAAATTAGTAAAATTATCGGAAGACAAAAAAGTAATTAACTTGTTGTATATCGATCAGTTAAATCAAGATTATGACAATCCTATTTTGCGTAAAGAGTTGGTAGCGTTGTCTAATAAAGAGAAAGATTTACGAGACAAAGCAAAAGAAATAATTGTAAAAGCAGATAACAATACCGAGACTAACGATAAAGATTATGTGTTCTTTCACTTTATTCTGCATTATTTACCAAAAGGTCTAATCGGATTGCTATTGGCCGTTATTCTTTCTGCAGCAATGTCTTCTACCGCTTCTGGATTAACTGCATTGGCCTCTACAACGGCGATTGATATTTACAAAAGAAATCAGAAAACACCAAAATCAGAAAAGCATTATTTGAACGTAACGAAGTTTTTTACTCTTTTTTGGGGAATTATAGCAATCCTTTTTGCTTGTGTAGGAACGTTGTTTGAGAATTTAATTCAGCTAGTAAACATTATCGGATCGATTTTCTACGGAACCGTTTTAGGAATTTTCCTTGTTGGTTTTTATTTAAAAAGAGTTAAAGCAAAACCAATGTTTATTAGTGCCATCATTAGTCAATTGACGATTTTTGTGATTTATTACTTTATGATTTATACGCAAGAAAAACTAGGTTATTTATGGCTGAATTTTATTGGCGCTATTTTGACAATTGTTTTGGCTTTACTTTTCCAATTTTTATTTTTCAGAGGGCAAAGTGAACTAGAAGTAATTGAAGAATAATCTGATTTATAAATTTGATATTTTCAGCAAATGAAAAAAGAAGAATTTTTATTTTGTTTAAAAGGAGCAAGTTTTGTTGCTCTCAAATTTGCAGAACGATATGTCAAAGATAAATTAGTTACAGACTTTAAGTATAATGTGATTCTTACTGTTGCTGGTAATATTGTCGGGGTAAAGCAATTTGAGATATATCCTGAAGAAAAAGATATTATAAAACTGGATTTAACTGATAATGAAGTTGTAGATTTATTATATAGAAACAATAAAATACCAATTTGGATTGATATCAGCGTTTTAAAATCAAGTAGAAAAAGTACAACTTTTAATCTATTATGTTCTGGAAAATATAGTGGTGATAAAGATGATTACTATTATAATGAAAATGGTTCTGGACCTTTTGGAGTGAAAAGTCCAAATTTTCCATTAAATTATAAAGAGGGCAAAAAATTTAGGTTATAGAGTAATTTTTCATACAATAAACATTCTATTAAATAATCCTAATGCCCTAGCCCTGATGGAAGCGGCATCCTTTTTGTTTTTTCTTTAAAAACAAAAAGATATAGCGAACAGCAGGAAGAAGCTCCTAAACATTAGTATTCTAAAACTAAATTCAACAAACCATATTTCTGCATTAAATTTGTAAGTAAAAAACACTATTTTAGTAGCTGTAAATCTTTTCTTAAAGATTTACTTTCCAAAAACTAATGTAACTTTAACTGGAGAAATTATAAATGAAAATTTCAGACAATTTAGAAAAATTATTACCATTTGGTTATCTGTTTCTAATTATAATGGGAATATTAAAAGATAGCATATACTATCATCTTTTCGGCATAAACATTTTAAAATACTCTACGATAATGGATATTTTAATTAGCCCTATTGCTGAGTTTACCTCGAATCCTATTATTTTATTTTCAATAATTTCATTGTTTGTACTTCATTATTATTTACCTGACTATTTATTAAAAAATAAAGAAAAAAAGTTTATTCAAAAATCTTTTGAGTTAAAGCCGACAGATTTATTATCGATTGAAGAAGCCAAAAATTACTATAATGGTATTGCAATAAAATTTCTTGCTACCTTTTTATTATCATTTTTTCTAGGTTATGGATTTGCGGGTGGCTATATGGGCAGGCAAAAGATAAAAAACAACGATTTAGATTACATTTATAAATTGGATTTTAATGAAGGAGATTCTAAAGAAGTGTACCTAATTGGAAATAACAGTCTTTATTATTTCTACTTAATTAAAGGAGATAAACATATCCAAATTTCACCAGTCTCTTCTATCAAAAATATAGAGATGACCAAAAATAGAATAATTGATAAAGATTTTCCGTTTTTCTAATTTTTCAAAAAAATAGCATTATGAAAGATTTAAAAAAGTATAGTAACAAAGCCAAAGCCGCATTTGTGCTACTAATAGTAATGCTAATTATTTTGTTAGGAAATTTCAATACGCTTAGAAATTCTAAAAATGTAAACGATAATATCAATGCAATTTACAATGATAGATTAGTTGTTGCACATTACATTTTTCAATATTCAAAGCAGCTTCATTTTATAAAAGCCGAAGCCGAAAAACTCGATTTGAGTGATAATATTAAGAAAAGTGAAATCATTCATACTTTAGATATCATTCATAACATTGATGATTTATATGCAAAAACGGTTTTAACCAATAAAGAAAAACAGCACTTCGATGTATTTTTAGGCGCTTGTAAAGAAATAAATTTACAAGTTAAAAACAAAAATTGGAATAAAATCGCCGTCTCAAGTGCTGAAGCGTTAAAAACATTAGAATCTTTATCACAAATTCAAATTGTGGAAGGAAAAGCAAAACTCGCAGCTGCCAATTCGATGTACAATAGAAATAATTCGATTGGTCAATTACAAATTGGATTGCTTATCATTTTGGGAGGAATTACTTTTTATTTATTGATTAAGAAAATAAAAAGGACGGTAAAGATTCCTGAACCGCCCTCTATGAATTAAATTATTTACAATTTTCTTTCTTCTTCTTTTATTGAAAGATCATTTATACTGGCAAATCTTTTTTGCATGAGACCATTTGCATCAAACTCCCAGTTTTCATTTCCGTAGGCTCTAAACCAGTTTCCTTCAGTATCCTGATATTCATATTCAAATCGAACTGCGATTCTATTTTCTGTATGTGCCCAATATTCTTTTTTAAGTTTGTAATTTTTCTCTTTTTTCCATTTTTGCGTTAAGAATTGTACAATTTCTTCTCTTCCGTTTACAAACTGATTTCTGTTTCTCCATTCGCTGTCAATTGTATATGCTTTTGAAACTCTTTCCGGATCCTGACTATTCCATGCGTCTTCTGCTAATTGAATTTTCTCTATTGCTGTTTCGTACGTGAAAGGTGGCAATGGCAATTTTTGTTCCATAATCATTACATTAAAGTTTGAATAATTTTTTTTGTTTGTTCGATAAGCTGATTGGATTTAAAAAGCTGACTTTCTATAATACAGCTTTCAAAAAGCAGATATACATGATCGGATAAAAGATTATCCTTTAAAATTTCAGTAAAATAAGAACGCAAATCAGCTTTATGATTTTGAATTACTGCTAGAATTTTAATATTGTCAGATTGAATTTCTGATAAAATATTTAGAAAACTACAGCCTCTAAAATTTTCATTTTTATTCATATAAATTAAAAAATCAAAAGAAGCCAAAACCTTTAGCTTCATATCGTTCTCTTTTGTTGTGAATTTTTGCAATTCTTCAAACCAAAATAAATGACGCTGATTTAAAAAGGCAACACATAAATCTTCTTTAGATTTAAAATGCTGATAAAAACTTGCTTTTGCAACTTTTGCTTCTTCAATAATTTGATTAATGCCCGTCGCATTGTAACCTTGTCTATGAAATAAAATAAATGTTTTTTCTAATATTCTCTCTTTTGGTAACATAGCAACATAATTTATAGTAGCAAATATATAAAAATTCACAACACAAACAGACAAGTCTGTCTATATTTTTTTTTTACGAAATGAGCAAAAAAAAACCAAAGCATAAAGCTTTGGTTTTTGAATATTATAGAATAAAATTAGAACTTATCTGCTCCACTCGGCAATACTGTCTTTATTCAATTTTACGTAATCCGCGTTGTTTGCTGCTTCTGCAGAGGCTAAAGAAGCTTTTGCAGTTTCTACCGCACCTTTTTTATCACCTTGTTTTGCTTGAATCAACGATTTCAATCTTGTTACGTAATAAGGTTTATCAGTGCTCATATCCAACGCTTTGTCTACATACGTTCTAGATAATTCGATATTTCCGTTTGATTGAAATAAATATTGAGACGCCGCATAATAATCGTTCCATGATGGTCCAGCTAACGTTTTATCGATACTAGCAATAGCCGTTTTAGCAGTTGGCACTTCAAATTTTAAAGCTACATGAGAATTTTCCCAAGCCATTTCTAAATAACCAAAATTCGGGTCTAAACCATTTATTCCGATTGTAAATGTTTCTATTGGAGTTGGTAAAGCATCTTCTTTTACAGTAGTTTTTAAAGCTACATAAGCTTCGCTCCAATTTTCTGGTAATCCCCAATTATCTGTAGAAAGGTAAAAAATAACATCCCAGCTTTCAATTCTTGGAACAGTGTAAATTGCATACTTACCTTTTTTCAATGTTTTACCGTCAATAATAACGTCGTCACTGAAATTAATAATTGTATTTTCGTTTGCTCCGGTTCTCCACAATTTACCAAATGGAACTAAATTTCCAAAAACAGCTCTTCCTCTTGCTCCTGGTCGTGAGTACGTAACTTCAACATCCGTTAAACCTACAGTTTGTTTTATATATCCTTTTGGACTTGCTTGCGGAGTTTTTACTTGTGCTTCTGATGCTAATGGCGCTAAAATCAGGGCTAATGCAATAAGTATTTTTTTCATTCTTCAGTTTTTTTTTTTTTATTTCAAATTTACAAATTCAAATAGGGAACAAATGTTAAATTTTATATAATTCAAGGCTTGAGCTGTGCTATTTTTTGAGCATTTAATTCATTAAAATGATCGATAACCAAATCTGCTTCTGATAGATCTTGCAGGTTCGAATGTTCACTTTTATACCCTACACAATAAATTCCTGCTCCTTTAGCGGCTTTTATTCCGTTAGTACTGTCTTCAATTATAATACATTCCTCTTTAGGTGCAATTGATAAAGACGCTGCATGAATAAATATCGCCGGATTTGGTTTTGACTGCGGAAAATCTTCTCCACTTACAATATCCGTAAAATATTGATGCAAATTGAATCGAGTAAAAACGCGTTCAATAGTGACTTTTGAAGCCGAAGATGCTAAAATTAATTGTATACCATTATTGTACAGGTCTTTAATCAAATCTTCGACGCCATCTAAAAGATATAAATCTTCTTTTGTATCAAAAGCATCATTAAAGATAGTTCTTTTTCTTTGAATTAAATCTTCAACTTCTTGATCTACAGATGGAAAATATTCTTTTAAGCTCTGAAATGTATTTCGAGTGGAAAATCCAGTAAATGAAGTGTACATTTCTTCCGGCACTTCAATATTTAACTCTGAAAATTGTAAATAATAGGCATAGCGATGAACTGGCTCCGTGTCTACGATTACGCCATCCATGTCAAAAATTACTGTTTTAATCATTTTTTTTAAGGTTCTGAGGTTCTAAGTTTTTTTAGTGTTTTGAGGTTTATTTTTTGGACAAAGATTCTAAGTCTCCAAAGGTAAACCTTAGCAACTTAGAATCTTATTTTTCGTTCGAAATCAAATAGCGAATCACCGTTTCTGCGGCATGAAGACCGAATAATCCAGGCATATAGCTATTGGTTCCGTAGAAAGATTTTTTGAAATTTTTTCCGTCTGTTAACTTTAAGCTTTTTTCATTTTGAATTTCAGATGAAAAGACTACTTTCAATTTATTGATCTTTACTGCTTTCAAACGCTTACGGATTGTTTTAGAAAAATAGCAATTGATCGTTTTAGAAATATCGACAACTTTAACTTTAGAAGCCAGCATTTTTCCTCCCGCACCCATACTGCTAATGATTTTTACTCTTTTGCGTTTTGCAGCAATAATCAAATTTAATTTTGGCGTAATACTGTCAATACAATCTAATACGTAATCAAATTCTGGAGAAACAATTTCGAAAGCTCGCTCTGGAGAAAGAAACTCTTTAACACGAGTAAGTTTCAATTCTGGATTAATATCCATCAAACGATCTCCAACAATCGTTATTTTTGGTTCACCAACTGTTGAATGTAATGCAGGCAATTGGCGGTTTATATTGGTAATATCCACAACATCACCATCAACAATTGTCATGTTTCCTACTCCTGCTCTTGCTAAAAATTCAGCTGCAAAAGAGCCAACTCCTCCTAATCCTACAACTAAAACATTCGCTTTTTGTAAATTTTCTAATCCTTCTTTGGTAAACAAAAGCTCAGCTCTTTCTGTCCATTCTGCCATATTCTCTATTTTGTAATTTTTTAGTTTATTCTTTTTTTGTTTTTCGTTTTTTGTTTCAGTTTCCAAGTGTTAGGCTGAGCGAAGTCGAAGCCCGTTTCTAATTGAAGTGCCCTTCGACTTCGCTCAGGGTGACAAACTTTTAATTTTCTTTTTTTACTCAAACACACTTTTATAATTACTTGAAATAATACCTTGTATTTCTTTTATATTTAATTCTTTATATTCAGATGCCAATTCGTAAACTTGCTGAATTGTTTCTTGAATTGTATCAGTTTCTAAGAAAAAACGATCGTTTGGAATTTCTTGGAAAACGGTTTTTAAATCTGGATTTTTCAATAAATATTTTCCAAACGAAAGATAAAATCCATCTTTAATTAATTGTTCTGCCAATTGTTTATTCTTTGAAAAACCATGAATAATCATTGGCACAGAAATTTTCATTCTTTTCTTAATCGCTGTAATTTCTTGAAAAGCCGCAACACAATGTATGACAACCGGTTTTTTAAATTGTTCAGCCAATTCCAATTGCTTTTCAAAAACTGAAATCTGCAACTCTAACGGAACTTCAATTCTTTTATCTAAACCACATTCTCCTATTGCTAAACAATTGTTATGCTGCAATTTTTCTTCTATAATTTTCAAATCTTCGTTCAAACGATTTTCGTCAATATACCATGGATGAATTCCAATAGAATAAAATGCAATAGAAGAATCAAAATCTTTTGGATATTGATTGACCAATTCTAAAACATCTTTTTGATTGGTAAATTGATGGGTATGAAAATTAAAATATTCCATTAATGAAAGTCTTTCACTCCTGCTTTAATTTCGATTTTCAAATCATTTTCAAGCGGTACAAGCGGACAAGAATATTCATAATTGTATGCACAATAAGGATTATACGCTTGATTAAAATCAATTGCAATTGTATTTCCTTTCTGAATTTCTAAATCAATATAGCGGCCACCAATGTAACTTTGCTTACCAGTCGTTAAATCTGAAAAAGGCAGAAATAGATAATTTTTATATTTATCTTGAATAATGAGTTCTAAATTTTGATAAACGGCAAGTTTAAAAGCTTTTCCATTGATTTTGAAGTTCAAAGTACCATATTTAGTATACTTTGAAGTGTATTTTCCGCTCTCTTTCATTTCTATCACTTTTCCGCCTTTTGCTTTTACCAAAGTTGCATTGACAAAAAAAGTTTCGTTTATAGGATAAAATTCTAAGCTTTTAAAAGTCTTTAAATCCTTTGCCATTAATGGACTAGTCTTAGGATCAGCAAATTCTGAATTCAATTTCTTCTGAAATTTTATAACATCACTTTTGTTAAACTTTTTTTGACCAAAGCCTAAATTAAAAACAAACAATAAAACAAGGGCGCAGATAGTTTTCATCTTAGAAATTTTATGCAAAAATAGTTCAAAAGTAACAAAACGACAACCACTTAACTTGACAAAGTTTGCTAACTTTGTTGCGATAATCTATCACACAAAATGCTTAAAAACGCTTTTACTCACTACATTAATAATTTTAGAGGTTTTTCTAGAGAAATTTGGATTCTTACAATTGTTACTTTTATTAATCGTGCCGGAACAATGGTACTTCCTTTTTTATCTAAATATTTAAAAGAAGATCTTCATTTTTCGTATAATCAAGTGGGATGGATTATGGTTGCTTTTGGTCTTGGCTCTATGTTAGGTTCTTGGCTTGGCGGCAAGCTTTCAGACAAAATTGGATTCTACAAAATAATGGTTTTCAGCTTATTTACTAGCGGAGTTTCCCTTTTCTTCGTTCAATATATTACCCACTTCTGGTCGCTTTGCATTGCAATGTTTCTTTTGATGACCGTTGCAGATATGTTCAGGCCGGCCATGTTCGTATCTTTAGGGGCTTATGCTAAACCTGAAAATAGAACTCGAGCTTTAACGCTTGTTCGATTAGCTGTAAATTTAGGTTTTGCTGCAGGACCAGCTCTTGGCGGACTAATTATTATGGGAATGGGCTATTCTGGTCTTTTTTGGGTTGACGGATCTTCTTGTATTATAGCCATATCTATATTTGCCTTTTTAGTAAAAGAAAAGAAAAAAGTAGTTCACGAAGATAAAGCTGAAAGCGCTGAAGATGTAAAATCAGTTTTCCATGACAAGATTTTCTGGGTTTTCTTATTTGTAAGTTTCATTACTGCCATGATTTTCTTTCAGCTTTTTACAACTTTACCTTTATATCATAATGAAAAGTTTGGATTAAGCGAATTTCAGACTGGTTTATTAATGACGTTGAACGGACTTTTGATTTTTGCCTTAGAAATGCCAACCGTTGGCTTTTTGGAAAAGAAAGGTTTTGCGAAAATCAGAATTATCATTTTGGGTTCTTTCGTAATGGCATCAAGTTTCTTTTTATTGCTTATTAATTTCTGGGCTGGAATTTTGGTTGTCAGCATGATTTGTATTTCTATTGGAGAAGTTTTAACTTTTCCTTTTTCGAATGCTTTTGCTTTGAGCCGTGCACCCCGCGGACAAGAAGGTCGCTACATGGCGCTTTATACCATGAGTTTTAGTTTGGCTCATATTATAAGTTCTAAACTTGGTTTTGAAATTATTACTCGCTTGGGTTATCAAATCAACTGGTTATTTATGGCTTGCATTGGAGTTGTTGCAACTGGTTGCTGCATTTGGATTAAAAATGCTTTGGTCACAGAAAAACCTCAATAAAAACTTTAACTTTATAAATCACTAATATTCAATTTATTACAATTAAATTTGAATAGCTTTTCTTTGGCTTAAAACGAAATCAAACTTAATTTTTAGTTAAATAACTATTTTTATAGTTGCGTAACTAAAAAAATAGTTGTAGGTTTGAATTAAAATTAGAGAAGATGCAGAAGTTAACAAACAAAGAAGAAGAAATCATGATGATTTTGTGGAAGCTTAAAAAAGCTTTTGTAAAAGAAATTCAAGCAGAAATCACAGAAGATCAGCCACATTACAATACTTTATCTACTATTGTTCGCAATTTGGAAGAGAAAGGTTATGTTGGACATAATGCATTTGGAAATACGCATCAGTACTTTCCGGTTGTAGCTATTGAAGATTATAGAAAAGGATTCATGAAAACGGCAATTGATAATTATTTCAATAGTTCCTATAAAAGCATGGTTTCTTTTTTTGCTAAAGAAGAAAAAATATCAGCAGACGAATTGAGAGAGATCTTATCAATGATCGAAAATAAAAACGAAGAAAAATAATTCTGATTATGGATTCAATTTTCATTTATATCGCTAAGTCAACTTTTTTATTGCTTTTGTTTTATTGCGCCTATTCTTTTTTATTGCGCAAAGAAACATTTTTCAACAGTAATAGATGGTTTTTATTGTCTGGTTTAATAGTTTCTGCAATTTTGCCCTTGCTAACTTACACCAAAGTAATATGGACTGAGGCAACTCCACTTTTAGAGAGTTTCCAGCCTAATCTGCCAAGTGTAGAAAAAGAAGCTCCTCAATTCAATTGGAATCAAATTATCTTAGGAATTTACGGAATCGGTTTTATTATTTTCATCATTAAATTGGCTATAGATTTTTATAGTTTGAATGCCATTATTAAAGGAAAAAAAGTACAGCAGCAAGCCGATTTCAAATTTATTGATATTAATGAAAATATTGCTCCGTTCTCCTATTTTGAATATATCGTTTACAATTCATCACTGTATACGGCTTCAGAATTAGAAAATATCATCGAGCATGAAAAAGTGCATAGCGATCAAAATCATACTATTGATGTATTGATTTCTAGATTCTTCAGCATTATTTTCTGGTTCAATCCTATTGTTTGGCTTTACAAAAAGGCAATTACACAAAATCTTGAATTTATTGCAGACAGCGAAGCAGCAAAAAAACTTTTAGATAAAAAAGCGTATCAATATACTCTTCTTAAAATAACAACACACGAAAATTGTGTTGCCATCACCAATCATTTTTATCAATCATTAATCAAAAAACGAATCGTTATGTTAAACAAAAATCAATCAAAAAAGAGAAATTCTTGGAAGTATTATGTAGTAATTCCAGCACTAGCGGCTTTTGTTTTATTGTTTCAAGTAGAAGTAATCGCAAAAGAAAAACCTCAAATTGTTACTGACAAAGAATCAAACATTGCATCTGTAGATGTTTTTAAAATCCGTAAAAATTCTACTGATTCAGAATTGAACGAAATCAAAAACAATTTGCAAAAAAATCATAATATTAAGTTTGAAGTTTCTAATATAAAGAGAAATGCATCAAACCAACTAACGTCGATTTCAGTTGATGTAAAACGAGGAAAACAACAAGCAACATCTGTACAATCTACTGATGGAGAAGCAATAAATGAATTTGGAATTTTAGTTATTACATACAAAAACGGAGATAAAAAGATCGGAATCCAAACTGAAGACAACTCTAAAAATAAAGAACCTAAAAAAGCTACTAGCAATAAATTAAAAACTAAAACAGAAAAAAATGCTAACACTAATTCTACTAATAGTACAAAAACTAACAGTATTACTAGTACAACTGTTAACACTGTTGTAATTACAGATACAGATGATAAATCATCAACTAATGTTGTTATCACTTCTAACCCAAAAGTTGTTGTTTCTAATTCAGTAAAAACAAAAATGAATATGCAGTTAGTAGTTGTTGACGGAGAAGAAATGCCTTCTAATTTTGATGTTAATAGTATTAATCCAAAAAATATTGAATCTATGAGTGTTTACACCGGAGTTAATGCTACAGCAAAATATGGCGAAAAAGGTTCGCAAGGAGTAATTGAAATTGAAACTAAAAAATAATTTTTTTCCATTCATCAATCATTAATCAAAAAACGAATCATTATGTCAAACACAAATCAATCAAAAAAGAAAAACTCTTTGGGGTATTACGCTGTAGTTACAGCAGTTGCAACATTTGCATTATTGTTATTTCATATGGAAGTAATTGCAAAAGAGAAAACTCAAACTGTCAACGAAAAAAACGACTCAAATATTGAATCTATAGATGTTTTTAAAATCCGCAAAAATTCTACCGATGCTGAATTGATTGTAATCAAAAACAATTTACAGAAAAAACACAAAGTAAAATTTGAGTTTTCTGATGTAAAGAGAAACACATCAAATGAGCTAACTTCAATTGCAGTTGATATTAAAAAAGGAAAACAGAATGCTAAATCTATTCAAAACTCCGAAAATCAAACCATAAACGAATTTGGTGTAGTTGTTATTACTTATAAAAATGGCGATAAAAAAATCGGAATTCAAACAATCAATGAGTCCAAAGATAAAAGCAAAAAAACTGAAATTTCAAATTCGCCAAAAAGTAAAATTGGAAATCAATTGATAGTTGTTGATGGAGTAGAAATGCCTTCTTCCTTTGATTATAACAGTATTAAACCAGACGATATCGAATCTATGAGTGTTTACACAGGTCTTAATGCTACAGCAAAATATGGAGAAAAAGGTTCAAATGGAGTAATTGAAATTGAAACTAAAAAATAATCTGTTTTAATCTAACAAATCAGAAGATGCAAAAACTAACCAATAAAGAAGAAGAAATCATGCATATTTTATGGAAGCTAAAAAAAGCTTTTGTAAAAGAAATTCAAGCAGAGATTTTAGAAGACCAGCCACATTACAACACCTTGTCGACTATTGTTCGTAATTTGGAAGAAAAAGGATATGTTGCGCATGATGCTTTTGGAAACACACACCAATATTATCCGATTGTAAGTATAGAAGATTACCGACAAGGTTTTATGAACACTGCAATTGATAATTATTTTAATAGTTCTTATAAAAGCATGGTTTCTTTTTTCGCTAAAGAAGAAAAAATTTCTGCAGACGAATTACGTGAAATCTTGGACATGATCGAGAATCCAAAAGAAAGTAAATAATTATAATTAGTATGGAAGCACTTTTCATTTTTATTCTAAAATCAAGCGGACTTTTAGCAACATTTTATTTCGCTTACATTTTTCTACTTCGCAAAGAAACTTTTTTTAACAGTAGCCGCTGGTTTTTATTAGCTGGATTAATTACTTCTTTGGTACTGCCATTTGTAGTGTACACTAAAGTAATTTGGGTTGAAGCTCCGCCAGCACCAACTGAACTTACTGCAACTGAAATGGCTGAAATAAGAAATATTACAGCAGAAATACAAAATAGTACAACTTACAAACCTCTTCACGCGTCACATGTGACTGCGGTACAAGAAGAAAATTTCGACATCGATTGGAATTTGGTTGCTGCCGCGGTTTATGGAATTGGTTTCTTAGCTTTTATGATAAAATTTGCTTTAGATTTTTATAGTCTGAACACTGTTTTAAAAGGAAAAAAGATTAAACAGCAGGAAGATTTTAAACTTATTGATGTAAAGGAAAACATTGCTCCTTTCTCCTATTTCGATTACATTGTGTACAATTCATCACTATACACAGCTGCTGAACTAGAGAATATTTTGGAACATGAAAAAGTGCACAGCGATCAAAATCATACCATTGACGTTTTAATTTCGAGAATCTTTTGTATTCTATTTTGGTTTAATCCAATTGTTTGGCTTTACAAAAAAGCTATTTTACAAAATCTCGAATTTATTGCAGATTATGAAGCTTCCAAAAAAATTAGCGACAAAAAAGCTTATCAATACACACTTTTAAAAATCACAACTCACGAAACCTGCGTTGCAATCACCAATCATTTTTATCAATCATTAATCAAAAAACGAATTGTTATGTTAAACAAGAATCAATCAAACAAAAGGAATTATTGGAAATATTATGCTGTAATTCCAGCACTGGGCGCATTTGTTCTTTTATTCCAAATTGAAACAATTGCCCAGGAAAAGAAACAAAAAGAAGTTGTAAGTGTTCAGAAAGACAGCATTAAAGACGCAGATGAAATTATCAAGATAACAAAAAACACAAGCAACAAGGAGTTAAATGAACTTCCAGGCAAATTGAAAGCCAGCCATAATCTTGATGTAGAAATTTCAGATGTAAAAAGGAATACCAAAGAAGAATTAACAGGAATTCAAATTAAAGTAAATTCTGGTGCTAATCACAAACAAACCATTAAAATTGACAGTAGCGAACCTATTAAAGATTGTGAACTTGCAATTGGAACAGACGAAAACGGCAGTAAATCAATCGCTATTATTAATGATAGAAATATTTCTTCGCCAGTAATCGTTAAAAATGGAAAAGTTATAGTTCGCAGTTATGGAGATTCAGATGTTGCTCCTCCTACTCCGCCAACACCACCAACCTTCCCTTCAGGACCGTTGCCAGTTGCTCCAACAGTTGACATGTCTAAAATGCCGAAGCCTCCTGTAGCGCCTAAAAATCCAATGGACAAAGTAGCTATGAAAAAGTTCGAAAAAGAAATGGATGAATTTGAAAAGAAGATGGAAAAATTTCAACCAAACTTAGATGCTATGTCTGCTTACGGAGATGCTGTTAGTGAAATTATGTCGAAACGTGAAGCAATCTTTGAAAAAGAAATGGCTAAGTATGAACTAGCAATGGAAAAGTTCAACGAAAAAATGGAACAATTCAATTACAACTTCAACTTTAAATTTGGAGATGATTCTAGTGACAATGAAAACAACATGAAGCAATATGAGCAAGACATGAAACAGTATGAATTAGATATGAAGCAACTTGAAAAGAACATGAAACAACATGAAAAAAACATGAAACAGCATGAAAAAAACATGAAGGAAATGGAGAAACAAAACAAAAAAGCTTAATCATACTTTATTCCCAATTTTAAAAACCAGTGCTTAAAACACTGGTTTTTTCAATTTTAAATTTAATTATTTTTTAAAATTGCTCAAAATGAGAAAATATCTTTCAATACTATTTCTTTGTTTTACATCTTCAATTTTTGCGCAGCAAAATACCATTGAAAAGAATGTGCTTGTATCAATGGACAAAGCAGCTTCAATTTTGATGCAAAAATCAAAAGCAAATTCAATTTCCATTGGTGTTGTCAAAAACGGAAAAACATACACTAGGCATTATAGAGAAATTGATAAAGGGAAAGAAAACATTGCCAACAATACCACCGTATTTGAAGTAGCATCAATTACTAAATTATTCACAGGTTTACTTGCAGCTCAAGCAGTCTTAGAAGAAAAATTAAATCTCGACGAAGACATCAGGAAATACCTTAATGGCAGTTATCCAAATTTAGAATATAATGGCACTCCCATTACTGTAAAGGATTTAGTTTCTTTCAGAACAGGTTTCAGTAAAGATCTTCCAGATACCGACGAGTTGCGAAAAAACCGCAATGACAGCAGTTATTTAGCTTTCAAAAAACTAGATGAATCATACAACCGCAATAAATTTTTTGAAGATCTTAAAATGATTACATTAGATACTTTACCAGGAACAAAATTTAAATACAGCAACGGAAGTCTCAATCTGACGGCTCATATTCTGGAAAATGTTTATCAGAAAAGTTATGAAATGATTCTGAAAGAAAATATCTTTTCTAAACTCGGAATGACTTCAACGGGAATAAATTTAAATTCAAATATGGTAGTTGCAAATGGTTATAATCTAAAAGGTGTTTTAATGCCTAGTATTTCAGATAATCTTTGGGGCGCTGCCGGAAGTTTAAAATCTACTTTAGGTGACTTGACTAAATTCATTAATTATGAATTAAATACTAAAGATAAAATTGTTCAAGAATCACAACGGAATCTTCTCAATAGCACAACTACCTGCAATGGTTATTTCTGGGATTATATTCAAGTTAATGATAATGGCAGAAACTGCTGGAAACATGGCGGAGCTTTTGGAACACAAAATATGCTGATAGTATATCCAGAAAGAAAACTAGGACTTTCGATTATTGTAAACATAAGTGATGAAAACACCGCAAATGCTTTAGGAGAAGCCATTATAAAGCTTTCAAGTGATCTTTTGACTGAAAACCAAAAACAATCTGGTATTTACGGATACAAAATTGTGAATGATAGTGTAGTCTTTACTTATGTGCACGATAAAGCTTTAAATTCAGATTTGGTAAAAAATGTATCTATAGCAGGTTCGTTTGACAATTGGAATCCGAATGATAAAAATTATCAGATGGTTCAAAAAAACAAAAACACGTATGAATTAACTGTTCCAAAATCACAATTTGAAAAGAACAAAACGCACTTGTTCAAATTTGTTATCAATAAAACGGGTTGGACGGTAGCGCCAAGAAATGCCATAAATAAAGAAACAGAAGGCGATGAAAATTTGATTTTGAAAATATAGAATTATTTACAATTTTACCTAAAAAGGCTTTGCATCAAACACAAGGTCTTTTTTTATATCTTTGAATAAACAAATCTACTATGTACAAATTGCTAGCCAAACTAAATAAAATTTTACTTCCCAGTTTTACCAAACAAGGATTAGATATTTCTAAAGCAAAAAAATGGCAAATGGCTATTATTGGGTATCGTGCCTATGTCACAAAGAAAGCGCTAGGAAATTAAGCCCATTTTATTCGTCAAAGAAATCTTTTTTTTGGCAACCTAATTTATGAAAAACAAAGAATTCAATCTCCCTCCTGTTCCGGCAGTTTTATTAGCAATTATCAGTGTTCAGTGTGGAGCCGCAATTGCCAAAACATTATTTCCCGAAATTGGAGCAGCAGGAACAGCATCAATACGTATTGGCATCTCAGCATTAATCTTGCTTTTGGCTTATCGACCAAATTTAAAAGCGGTAACTAAACAACAGTGGAAAATTGTAATTCCATACGGTTTGTCTTTAGGAGCAATGAATTTAATTTTCTATTTCGCTATCGAAAAAATTCCAATAGGTTTAGCAGTTACTTTAGAATTTGTCGGTCCCTTATTGTTGGCAATAGCAGGTTCAAAACGTTTAGTCGATTATTGCTGGGTTTTACTGGCGGCAATTGGAATACTATTAATTGCACCTTGGACAAACGATCGTTTAGATCCTTTAGGTTTTCTATGTGCACTTTTAGCTGGGGCATTTTGGGCAGCTTATATTGTTTTAGGCGGGAAAATTTCAAAAATAATGAACGATGGACAAGCAGTAACAATAGGAATGTTTTTTGCCGCCATTTTAGTTTTACCTTTTGGTTTTCTAGAAAATGGATTAGCTAATTTAACACCAAAACTTTTCGGAATGGGTATTGCTCTTGCCCTTTTATCAAGTGCCATTCCTTTTACACTAGAAATAAAAGCGTTAGGACAACTTCCTCCGCGAACTTTTAGTATTTTAATGAGTCTAGAACCAGCTGCAGCATCTATCTGCGCTTTTATATTTCTACAAGAAAATCTTAGTATTTATGAAATTCTGGCTGTGGTATGCGTTGTAATCGCTTCAGCAGGGTCTACATTAACAGCTAAAAAATAAAAAGTCCCGCACTAAATTGCAGGACTTCTTCAATCGTAGGTTATGTTTTGGAGATAATTATTTCTTTGGTAATAATACCGCGTTCACAACATGAATAACACCATTTGATTGGTTTACATCTGCAATAGTTACTTTAGATTTGTTACCATTCTCATCGGTAATGTATAAATCTTTTCCTTCCATCCAAGCTGTTAGAGTACCGCCATTTACTGCTTTAATAGTTGCTTTTCCTTTTCCATCTTTTATTGCTTTAGCAATATCTGCCGAATTCCATTTTTCAGAAACAACATGATAAGTCAAAATGTTTTGCAGCATTTTTTTGTTTTCAGGTTTAAGCAATGTTTCCACTGTTCCCTTTGGTAATTTGTCAAAAGCTGCATTCGTTGGAGCAAAAACCGTAAATGGTCCTTTTCCTTTTAAAGTTTCTACTAGATCAGCTGCTTTTACTGCCGCTACTAATGTTGTATGATCTTTTGAGTTAACCGCATTTTCAATAATATTTTTGTTTGGATACATTGCTGCTCCACCAACCATTACTGTTTTCTGAGCAAATGATGTAAATCCGAATGATAAAGCCAAAATTGCTGTTGCTAAAAATTGTCTAGTTTTCATAATTAATTTTTTAAGTTATAAAGTCATTTACGCTGATATATTTCTTTTGGTTTTAATAAAAATGAAAATAATTAAAAAGAATATTAAAAAATTCTCAATTTGTACTGAAGAACAAGACTTTAATGACAAAAAATATTTTTGATTATTTTTAATAGTCTAATGATTTTTGCTTTCTTTTTATCATTAAATTTAAATTCCAAAACCTATTTACTATGAAAAATCTACCTCAAAAAGTCAGAAGTAAAAAACTAAGTTCAATAGTCGATTTAACCGCAATGGTCAGCGTTTCTTTTTTGTTGATTATATTTTTTATGGTCACAATAGAATTACGAAAAAACAAAGCTATGGCTTTAAGTCTGCCAGATAATGATTCACGTACATGTGGTTGGAGAGGTGGCTGTGGAGAAAACCGATCTTATACAATTTTACTGGGAGATGATAATAAATTAGTGTCTTATATGGGATTACTAGAAGTGCCCAAAGTTGCTCCTAAAAAGTTTGAATACGGAAAGGACGGAATAAGACAGGAGCTTCTTAAACAAAACAAAAACATGCTTAATTATTCTGCTCAATTAGGAAGACCAGGACGAGGAATGGTTGTTATTATAAAACCAAGCAAAAAATCTAACTTTAAAAATCTAGTTGATATATTAGATGAAATGGCAATTGCAGATATAAGTACATATGTAATAGTAAATGATTTTTCGCCGGAAGAATCAAAATTATTAGCTTCAAATTAATAACTAGTACTTATGAAAAATCTACCTCAAAAAGTCAGAAGTAAAAAACTAAGTTCGCGAGTTGATTTAACCGCAATGGTTAGTGTTTCTTTTTTGCTGATTATTTTTTTTATGGTTGTTGGTGAATTATCCAAGCCAAAAATTATGGATTTGAATTTGCCAGATTTAAACAGAGGATGTGGCGAACCTATAACAGGTTGCTATAACACTGATCGTTTTTACACTGTATTATTGGGCGAAAACGACAAAATCATAACATATACTGGTATTTTAAATTTTTCTGCAGAAAAAATAACAAAAACAAATTATAGTAAAAATGGGTTTCGAAAGGAGTTATCTGCTATCAACAAAAAAATCCTTGAATATTCGGCTGCTAACGGAAAGCCAAATCGAGGAGTAATTGTATTTATAAAACCATCCCGTAAAAGCAATTACGGAAATTTAGTAGCTATTTTAGAAGAATTGAGATTAGCAAATATTCAAACATATAACATTGATGATTATTTCATTCCAGAAGAAGAAAAACTGTTAGCTTTAAATTAAAACTATAAAATTTGAATATATGAAAAATCTACCTCAAAAAGTCAGAAGTAAAAAACTAAGTTCAATAGTCGATTTAACCGCAATGGTTAGTGTTTCTTTTTTGCTGATTATTTTTTTTATGGTTGTTGGGGAATTATCGAAATCGAAAGGAATGGATTTTTGCTTACCGGACAAAAATACAGGGTATAAAAACTCCTGCGAACACATAAAAGGAAGTCGTTTGTATACAGTTTTACTAGATGATAATGATAAAATAATTACATACTCAGGTATATTAGAATATTCAATGGAACCTCCAAAAGAAATTACTTATGGAAAGAATGGAATCCGAACTGAAATATTTCATAAAAAGAAAGAAGTACATGATTTGATGATGTCTTATGGAAAACCAAAAAGCGGTATTATTGTAATTATAAAACCCAGCAAAAAAAGCAATTTCAAAAACTTGGTTAATATTCTAGATGAAATGAAAATTGCAAATATTGATACTTATGGAATTGTAGATGAATTTAGTCCAGAAGAAACAAAACTATTGGCTTCAAAATAAATGGAAATCATTTTCAAAAGTTCCTTAACTTCGCTCAAACTGACAAACGAGAAACAACTTGAAACTTGAAACAAAAAAAGTCCCACATTCTGTGGGACTTTCTATTTAGAGGAAACTAAGAATTATTTTTTCTCAGTTTTTTCCATTTTAGCTTTTAAAGCAGCTAATACATCATTGTTATCTCCTAAAGTTGCAGCTGGTGCATTAGTAGTAGAGTTAGATGAAGTATTTTCAGTTGCAGCTTTCACATTTTTCTCTTCTTCTTCACGGAAGATAGCAGTGTGAGAAGCAACTACTCTTTTGAATTCTTTGTTGAATTCAATTACTTTGAAATCAGCAGTATCACCTTTTTTCAATTTCTTTCCGTCTTCTTTTTCAAGGTGACGAGTAGGAATGAAAGCAACGATATCATCTCCGAATTCTACAGTAGCTCCTTTGTCAACGATTTCAGAAATCTCACCATTGTGGATAGTTCCTACAGCGAAAGAATCTTCGTATTGATCCCAAGGATTAGCAGTAGTTTGTTTGTGACCTAAAGATAATTTACGTCCTTCAACATCTAATTCTAATACAACTACATCAAGTTTTTCACCAACATTTACAAACTCAGATGGGTGTTTAATTTTCTTAGTCCAAGAAAGGTCAGAAATGTAGATTAATCCATCAATTCCTTCTTCTAATTCTACGAAAATACCAAAGTTTGTAAAGTTTCTAACGATACCTGTATGTTTAGAACCTACTGGGTATTTAGAAGTAATATCAGTCCATGGATCTTGAGTCAATTGTTTGATACCTAATGACATCTTACGGTCATCTCTATCTAAAGTTAAGATAACAGCCTCAACAACATCTCCAACTTTTACGAAATCTTGTGCAGAACGTAAATGAGTTGACCATGACATTTCAGAAACGTGGATTAAACCTTCAACACCTTCAGCAACTTCGATGAAAGCACCGTAATCAGCGATTACAACTACTTTACCTTTAACTTTATCACCAACAGTTAAGTTAGCATCTAAAGCATCCCATGGGTGAGCGTTTAATTGTTTCAATCCTAATTGAATTCTTGTTTTCTCATCATCGAAATCAAGGATTACAACGTTTAATTTTTGGTCTAATTCAAGAACTTCACTTGGGTGGTTGATTCTACTCCAAGAAAGGTCAGTAATGTGAATTAATCCGTCAACACCACCTAAGTCAATGAACACACCATAAGAAGTAATGTTTTTAACAACACCTTCTAATACTTGTCCTTTTTGTAATTGACCGATGATTTCTTTTTTCTGTACTTCAATATCAGCCTCGATAAGAGCTTTATGAGATACAACAACGTTTTTGAATTCGTGGTTGATTTTTACCACTTTGAATTCCATCATTTTGTTTACATATACATCGTAGTCTCTAATTGGCTTAACGTCAATTTGAGATCCTGGTAAGAACGCCTCGATACCGAATACGTCAACGATCATACCTCCTTTAGTTCTACATTTAACAAAACCGTTAACGATTTCTCCAGTTTCATTAGCTGCAATAACTCTATCCCAAGATTTGATAGTACGTGCTTTTCTGTGAGATAATACTAATTGACCTGTTTTGTCCTCACGGATGTCAATTAATACTTCAACTTTGTCACCTACTTTTAAGTTTGGGTTGTAACGGAATTCATTTAAAGAAATAACACCTTCAGATTTAGCATTGATATCAACGATAACGTCTCTATCTGTAATTCTAACAACAACTCCTTCAACTACTTCTTCTTGATCTGTAGCGATGAAAGTTTTAGATACTAGTTCTTCAAACTCTTGTAAGTTTTTTTCATCTACTGCATCAATTCCTTCTTGGAAGTTATGCCAGTTAAAATTTGCTAAAAACTCTTCTTGTGATTTTAATTGTTCAGACATGCTGATAAAAAATTTGTATTCTGCTTTTCTTGAGTTTCTCAATGCGATAGAAAATACAGAAGTTGTTTTACATAAATGGTTGATACCTAAAGGAAACTCTTCTCTGCCAAAAGGTCTGCAAAATTACTACAAATATTTGGACTTACAAAATAAATTTGAACCGATTATAAATCCTTTGTTTCAGAAGCAGAACATTTTAGATTTTACATCGCGTTCAGTCCCGCTATCCGTTACAATCTTTTGTACCGAAACCCGGTACAAAAGGATTTCCACTTCTATTGGGGCTAGATTAGGAAGTTTTGTTTTTCAAAAGCAAAAAACAAAAATGACAAATTTCGAAAATCATCAAGTTCAATCATTCTGCTTATGCTTATAATCAAAAGGTTTTTCCATGTCTCGAATTCTCGCTCGTCTGCGTCCAAACTTCAGACCTTGAAAATTTACGGTTTTCAAAATGCAATTCTAAATTTGGAAAAACACCAAATGAACTTTGAGTTCCTATATCAAATCTCAAACATAAGTAATGGGAATTAAATGCATTGCTCTCTCCCGACCAAAATAAATTTAAAGTCGAAAAATTAATTTCTTTAATCTTTTTTAGTTTTTCTTGAGGAACATATAGGCTTTTACCTTTAAAAGTAATCTTAAACAATGTCCAGTTTACGCCATCAGATTGAACAGTTACAATTTCTCCTGTTTTATAATACAAATGAACTTCTGAAATTTCTATTTTTTTTCTAACAATTTCTTTAGAGAATTCTTCCACTTTTGAATCAAGAGATTCAAATCTAATTACATCTCCTCTTTTTAAAATAAAAACAAACCTTTCCGGAACTTCAATTCTATCTTTATGGGCATAAATTATACCAGAAGCAAAAAGTATCAGAATCAGTAAAATCGGTTTAATAATTTTCATAAAAACAAATTTAAAACATAAATATAAACCCTAAAAAACTTTGACAAAGATTTACAAAACAAGGAAATTCTGATTTTCAATTTTCACATTAAAACTAATTTCAACTTTTATCTATTCTCAAAATAATAATTTTCAATTCTCTTTGCTTTTTCAATTTTGCTAAAAGGAACTTTTACTCGCCTTTTTAACTCGACCAAATATTATCTAAAAAAATCAGCAAAAATCCGATCGTATTCAACCCTGCTAAATTTCATTTTGCAATTTGAAAACGGATCTAACTGTTGCAACATATAAACTTTAACCATCTCATTCACCCTGACACAAGGAGGATGATAAACATCTAGATACTCATTATCATTTCGATGTCTAAATAATAATTCCCGTATTTTAGAATAATTTCTTTCAGCTAACACTTTAAAGGCAAAACATCTTACAATTGGTTTTTCGCATTCTGTCATCAAAACCAGATCATCAATACTTGCTTCTCTAGAAAACTTCACAAAACTTTGTTTTTTCTCCATTCTTAAAACCAAATAAACATTATCGAACCTAAACTCAGCATAATCTTTCTTTAATTTCTCGTTTTTTAAAATTGAATCCAGTTTAACCGTTGGCTTATAATCTGTTTTTCTACTACAGCTACCTATAAAAAACAGAAGAATCAAAAATGCTATTTTTTTAATACCCATAATGCATACTTAGTAAATAAAAATAAAACCTTTAAAGGGCGAGGAAAACTTTTTCCTTCAAAACGATCATTAAACAAATATAAACTATTAAAAAAAATCCTATTTCCAAAACTGAAAATAGGATTCAAATATTTTAAAAGAATTAATTAATGACTTAAATTCTCAATTTCCTTCGGATCATGTTTATGCTTAAACAAAACAGCAAATGCAATTGCAATTACTAAAGCATAAGCTGCAAACGAAAGCCAGATCGTATGCCAATCTTTCATTAAAATCGGATTCGTAAAAATTCCATCTGCAGAAATTGAGTTTCCTTGGCTTTTTACAAATTTTGCCATTAATGTATTTGAAGGATCTGTTTCTAAAAATCCTGCTAATTCTGTTGTAGAATTAAATGATTTTGTAAAGAAACGATCAATTGCCCAGCCCGAAGTCAAACTTCCTAAAACAGCTCCTACTCCATTGGTCATCATCATAAATAAACCTTGTGCAGAAGAACGAATTTTAGAATCGGTATTGCTTTCTACGAATAAAGAACCTGAAATATTAAAGAAGTCAAATGCCATTCCGTAAACAATACAAGATAAAACAATCATCCATAAACCATTTATTGGATCTCCAAAAGCAAATAATCCGAAACGTAAAACCCAAGCCAACATACTAATAAGCATAACTTGTTTGATTCCGAAACGTCTTAAGAAAAACGGAATCGCAAGAATAAACAAGGTTTCAGAAACCTGAGAAATCGACATGATAATAGTCGAGTATTGAATTACAAACGAATCTGCGTATTTAGGAAAATGTTTAAATTCATCTAAAAACACATCTCCATAAGCATTTGTTAATTGAAGCGCTCCTCCTAAAAACATAGAAAAAACAAAGAATAAAGCCATTTTATAGTTTCCAAACAATTTAAACGACTCTAAACCTAGAGTTTCAATCCAAGTAGCGTTTTCTTTAATTAAACGCTGTGGCTCACATTTTGGTAATGTAAAAGCATAAAATCCAAGAATTAAAGCTCCAATTCCAGCTATATAAAACTGATATTCAGTTGCTTTACTTCCGCTCAAATTGGTAATCCACATTGCAACAATAAAACCGATTGTTCCCCACACACGAATTGGCGGAAAATCTTTTACTATATTTTTGTTATTTAATTTTAACGAAGTATAAGATATCGAATTACTTAAAGCAATTGTTGGCATATAACAGCACATTGCCAATAGCATTACAATAATAAAAGTATCTGGTGTGGTAACCTGAGCTATTCCAAATAATACTACCGCATATAAAATATGAAGAACTCCATAAAGTTTTTCAGCATTTACCCATCTATCAGCAATAATACCTGTAAGTGTAGGCATAAAAAGAGAAGCGATTCCCATGGTTCCAAAAACAAGACCAAATTGGGTTCCTTCCCAGTTTTTAGTACCAAACCAATAATTCCCAATTGTTATAAGCCAAGCTCCCCAAACAAAAAATTGAAGAAAGCTCATTAAAATCAATCTATTTTTAATCCCCATGCGATGAAATTGTATTTTTAGTAAAAACGAAGTGGTAAAACTAGCATTAAAAATAATATCTACAAAGAATTAATCCAATTTAACAACATCATTTACTAATTCTAAAACAGCAGCAAATTGCTCCTCCTTATTTAAGTAAGAATTATCAATCTCAATCGCATCATCAGCTATCACTAACGGAGAATCTTCTCGATGCGTGTCCATATAATCACGGTCCATTACATTTTTTAAAACTTCTTCGTAAGTTACATTATCTCCCTTTTGCTGTAACTCATCAAAACGTCTTTGTGCGCGCGTCTCAGCGCTTGCTGTCATGAATATTTTAAGCTCTGCATTAGGAAAAACTACCGTTCCAATATCTCTTCCATCCATTACAATTGCTTTGTTAGTACCCATTTCCTGCTGTTGCTCTACTAATTTAGCTCGAACTTCTGAAACTGCCGCAACTTTACTAACGAAATTAGAAACCTCTATTGTTCTTATTTGCTTTTCTACGTTTTCATCATTCAAAAACATTTCAGCAAAACCAAGATCGGAATTAAATCTAAATTCAAGTCTAATATCAGATAATCCTTCAATCAAAGCATCTTTCTTAAAGAAATCAGCACTTATTAAACTGTGCTGCATAGCAAAATACGCTACGGCACGATACATCGCTCCTGTATCTACATAAACATATTCAAGTTCTTTTGCTAATTGTTTTGCTAAAGTACTTTTTCCTGTAGATGAAAATCCGTCGATTGCAATGGTAATTTTTTTCAATTTTTATTTTTTAAATTTTTATTCCTTGGTAAAGCCAATCCAGTTTCAATAATAAATATTCATTACTATATCCGATTCAGAGCTATCAATTATTTTAGCCACTCTTTGGAAATATTTTTTATTTACCATCGGACAGCCATAACTGTTGCAAATGTAACCATCTTTCTCTTTATATGTAACATCATAATAGTAATGAAAAACGATATCCCTTTTAAAAGCATTACTGTTACTTTCATCTAAACCATACAATTTATAGGCTTTTCCAAATTTTCCGTTATAATGGTTTCCTACGTAATATTTTCCTAATGAAGTACTTAAGGAATTGGGAACATTACTAAATTTCAATTGCCCTTTAACTTGAGTTTCAGAACCTGAACCATGTGCAACTAAACCTTTGTCAATAATTTTATTTTCTTTTAAATCATAGACAAAAAATCTATTTTTCCCCGAAGGTATTTTCATATCGATAAAAAACGCGACCCTTTTATTATATTTAGAATTACTTTCTAATAATTTCTTAACCTGGACAACCTGATATTCAAATCGTTTATCTGATTCTAAAGAAGGAAAAATTTCTTTTTTCTTAGATATAAAAATATAGGCAGTAAAAATTGCGACAAGCAAAAGACCAACAAAAAGTATTTTCTTCATTATTATCTAATTCAAAAAAAAAACTTTCAATCAACGAAAAAACTTCACAGCATCGAAGATAAAAAGTCATTAATATCTTTAAAAATATTCTTAATAGTAAATATCCATTAAAATATTTGACGAGGAACGATCAATTATTTTTTCTATTCTTTTGAAAAATTGTTCATTTACCATTGGACAGCCATGGCTATTACTAATGTAGTAATCTTGCTCCTCATAAGGGACTGCGGAATAATAATGAAGAACAATTGCTCTCTTCAATGCATTATCGTTACTTTCCTCTAAACCTGCTAATCTGTAAGCTTTTCCAAAAATACCTTTATATGTTTTACCGACAGAATATCTGCCTAATGCAGTACAATTTGAATTAGGCGTATTACTAAAACGAAGCATTCCTTTAATGCCAGTTTCAGAACCAGAACCATGAGCCACAAGACCTTGATCTATAACTTGGTTTTTCTCTAAATCATAAACAAAAAAGCGGTTTTTCCCAGAAGGAACTTTCATATCGATTAAAAAAGCAATTTTTTGATTGTATTTAGAATCCACTTTAATCATGTTTTTTATATCTCCGATTCTAGAATTTATCCGCTCCATTTCTATAGTAGAAATCGCATCAACTTCTTTATTGAAAGAAAGTGTAGAACCTGTAAAAAAACTCAACGTCATAAACAAAACCAAATAAAATAGTTTCATACCCCTACTGAAAATTTAAAATTAAACCAAAAAGACTTGTATTAGCCGCTAGTGTATATCGCGAATAAGAATAATTAAATTTTAACTTATTTATTTTCAATCCAAAACCTAAAGAAACACCTGAAAAATTACGCTGTTCTTCTACTCTTAATTCCTCTCCTCTTCTAAAGTTGTAACCTACTCTGAAGTTAAAAGCCTTTTGAGGAAAAATCTCTACGCCAAAAGCTACGTGTCGTAGAGCATTATTAAAAAAAGAAACTTTTTCAGGATTTGTTGATCCATCAATATTAGTTTCTCCACGAACGGGATTTGAGAAAGAGATATTCCATTGCTGAAGGTTTTCTAATGAAAGATGCCAGCGAATTGGAACGTGTTCTAATTCCTGAGAAATACCTGCAACGATTTCAAATGGTAAATTTTCTTTGATTCCTGAATAAGTGGTAAACTGTGTGCCAATGTTACGAACTACAAAACCTAAATTTAATTTACTTTCTTCGACTAAATACAAAAGACCTAAATCAACAGCGCCACCTATAGAATTATAATTTTCTAAAGATGAAGTAATTAACTTAGCGTTTGCGCCAATATATAGATCTGTATAAGGAACGTTGTACGCATATCCTACGGTTAATGCTCCTTCACTTCCCGTAAAACTAGAGGTAGATTGTCCGTTTTCATCATAACCTTCAAACGAACCATAGTTTACATAGCTAATTCCCGCATAAAAAGTCTGCACATGTCTATCATAAGTATAAGCATATGAAGCCGTTCCATATGAGGCTTCCCCATAATAACTCCCGTAATTTAATGCTAAGTGATTATCCATGTCGGCGTTTATAAGTGCTGGATTAGACATGGCTTGATTAACATCTTCATCATATATGGTAATAATATCTCCTCCTAACGCCGCCTGCCTTGGTGAAGTTGTTAAATTTAAAAACTGATAGGTATAGCGTCCTCCAACTTGTCCGAAAGTAACAGAACAAATTAAAATCATAAAAAATAAAACAACTTGTTTTGGCATTTTGGTTTTGGCGCTCCTATATGGGAATAACGCAATAACAAAGATAAAATTATATAACTTAAAAATTAAATTTTATAACTACATGTAAATCAATTAAAAAACAATGATTTCTAAATAAAAAGATCTCATCTGGACCAAAAAAAAATCCAAATTTCAATCATAATTGAAATTTGGATTTTAGTGTTTTATAAATTTTAAAAAAACTTATTTAAGCTCTTTAGCATTCTTTACATTTTGATCTGTCAAAGCTAAAGCAAGCACTTCGCTCATTTCTTTCACATAATGAAAAGTCAAACCTTCTAGATATTCTGCTTTTATTTCATCAATATCACTTTTGTTTTCGTGACATAAAATAATTTCTTTAATATTAGCTCTTTTTGCTGCTAAGATTTTTTCTTTAATTCCACCAACAGGCAATACTTTTCCACGAAGTGTAATCTCTCCAGTCATCGCCATACTTTTCTTCACTTTCTTTTGAGTTAAAAGCGAAACTAAAGATGTCAGCATTGCTATACCAGCACTTGGCCCGTCTTTTGGCGTTGCGCCTTCTGGAACGTGTAAGTGAATATTATACTTTTGAAAAATCTCCGTTTTTAAACCTAATTTCTTCGCATTCGCCTTAATGTATTCTAAAGCAATTGTTGCCGATTCTTTCATTACAGTTCCAAGATTTCCTGTAATAGTCAAAGCGCCTTTTCCTTCAGAAATCAAAGATTCTATAAATAAAATATCCCCGCCAACACTTGTCCAAGCTAAACCTGTTACAACACCAGCAACATCATTATTTTCGTATTTATCACGCTCTAATCTTGGAACTCCTAAAATAGTAACGATATCTTCGTCGGTAACTTTTTTATTGTACTCTTCTTCCATTGCTACAGATTTTGCAGCATTTCTAATTACCTGAGCAATTTTAGTTTCTAAATTACGAACACCCGATTCTCTCGTATAACCTTCTACAATTTTCTCTAATTGTTTTTTACCAATTGTCAAATCTTTTGAAGTTAATCCGTGAGCTTCTAATTGTTTTGGAAAAAGGTGTCTTTTTGCAATTTCTACTTTTTCTTCAATTGTATAACCTGACATTTTAATAACTTCCATTCTGTCGCGCAACGCTGGCTGAATTGTCGCCATATTGTTTGAGGTTGCTATAAACATTACCTTAGACAAATCATAACCCATTTCTAGGAAATTATCATAAAAAGCGCTGTTTTGTTCTGGATCTAAAACTTCTAATAAAGCAGAAGATGGATCACCGCTATTTCCACTTGATAGTTTATCAATCTCATCTAAAATAAATACCGGATTTGAAGTTCCTGCTTTTTTCAAACTTTGGATAATTCTTCCTGGCATTGCGCCAATATACGTTTTTCTATGTCCGCGAATTTCTGCTTCATCACGCAAACCGCCTAATGAAATACGCACATATTCACGCCCTAAAGCTTCGGCAACAGAGCGGCCAATAGAGGTTTTACCAACTCCTGGAGGCCCTGTTAAACATATAATTGGTGATTTCATATCATTTCGCAATTTTAAAACTGCCAAATGTTCAATCATTCTTTTCTTTACTTCGTCAAGACCAAAATGATCTTTATCTAAAACTTTTTGCGCAAATTTTAAATCAAATTTATCTTTAGAATATTCGCCCCAAGGCAATTCTAAAAATAACTCCAAATAATTTCTTTGAATTCCAAAATCTGGAGACTGCGGATTCATGCGGCGCATTTTTGACAATTCTTTTTCGAAATGCTTCTGCGTCTTTTCATCCCATTTTTTGGTTTTCGCCTTCAATCCCATTTCGTCCATTTCTTCTTCTTGCGAAACGCCTCCCAATTCTTCTTGAATGGTTTTCATTTGCTGGTGAAGAAAATATTCACGCTGCTGCTGATCTAAATCAAAGCGCACTTTTGACTGGATGTCATTCTTCAATTCTAATTTTTGAAGCTCCACATTCATATAACGTAACGTTTCTAAAGCACGTTCTTTCAACCCATTTATCGATAAAAGACCTTGTTTTTCTTTTACAGACAAATTCATATTAGAAGAAACAAAATTGATTAAAAATGATTGGCTTTCAATGTTTTTAATGGCAAAAGTAGCTTCAGAAGGAATATTTGGACTCTCTTTGATAATTTGAATAGCCAATTCTTTAACAGAATCTAAGATAGCAGTAAATTCAGAATCATTTTCATCTGGACGTTCTTCTGCAACTTCTTTAATTGTTGCTGTCATATAAGGTTCTTCAGCAACTACTTCATCTATTTCAAAACGCTTTTTTCCTTGAAGAATAACCGTAACATTTCCGTCTGGCATTTTCAACACTCTTAAAATACGAGCAACAGTTCCTATTTTATGTATATCGTCTTTTGACGGATCTTCGTCTTCCTCATTAATTTGAGAAACTACTCCAATAATTTTACCTCCAGCATTTGCATCATTAATCAATTTAATCGATTTATCTCTTCCTGCAGAAATAGGAATAACGACTCCTGGAAATAAAACTGTATTTCGTAAAGGTAAAATTGGAAGCGAAACAGGAAGTTCCTCATTGTTCATTTCCTCCTCGTCTTCTGGCGTTAATAATGGAATTAATTCTGCTTCTGAATCAAATTCTTGAAGTGACAGATTGTCAATAGTAAGTATTTTATGGTTTGACATAATAATATATAAGTCGTTTTGTCATTAAAAATTTTAAACTACTTGCAAAAACGATATTGCTTTTTGAAGTTTTACTTGAAAACACATTATGTTCTTCATATACAAGATAGGAAATAAAAATAGACAATCATTATGCCAAATGCAAAAGAAGTCAGTTCTAATATTAGATTTTACGTGATTCCATGCGTCATTTAAAAAAAAATAAAATTAATTTTATAAAAAGTGTAACAAACTAAAAAAAGCCAAGTCCTTATTAAAAACCAAAAGCCACTACTTGAATAAAAACGACCAAAATATCGAAGAATTAATTACGCTTTGTAAAAACAAAAATCAAAAGGCGCAATTTGAAATTTACAATCGTTATTGCAAAGCGATGTACAATGTGGCTTTTCGAATTGTAAAAGATGAACATTTTGCACAAGACGTTATGCAGGAAGGTTTCTTAAAAGCTTTTACAAAAATCAATGACTATAAACAAGAAGTGGCTTTTGGAGCATGGTTAAAAAAAATAATCATCAATTATAGCATCGATTTTTATAAAAAGAACAATTCTTTTCAGGTAGAAGATTTAAGCAGACAACTTTATAAAATTGAAGAAAATGATGGAATTATCTCTGAGAATATTGACTTAAACAATCTTAAAGTAAAACAGGTTTTAGATACCATTTTAGAACTAAAAGACAATTACAGAATGGTATTGACACTTTTTTACATTGAAGGTTACGATCAGGAAGAAATTTGCGAAATACTAAATATTACTTATGCCAATTGCAGAACAACCTTGAGCAGAGCCAAAGATAGTTTACGAAAAAAATTAGAGGAAATATAAAATGAACAGGAATATGAAAAATGAAAAAGACAATTTAGACGAATTATTCAGCAAGTTAGAAAATAAATGGGATATTCAGGAATTAAATACTGACCATCAAATGGATTTTCTGCAGAAACTAAACAATAAACAGCCAAAGAAAAAATATTGGTTCATGACGGCTATTGCCGCTTCTATTGTGTTAATGCTTGGAGTTTCTGTTTTTTATAAGAATGAAAAGCCAAAAGAATTCAAATTTGCTTCTAAAGAAACTAAACGAACTGATTCTATTTTCAATATTTTAATTGATAATGAACTGGTTAAATTAAAAGAGAAAAGTTCTCCAGAAAACGAACAGATTATTAATGATGCATTAAAACAAATGAAAACATTTGATGCCGATTATCAGAAAATCATTAACGAACTGCAAAAAAATGGAGAGAACAAACAGATTATTTATGCTATGATCAGCAATCTGCAAACTAGAATTTCTTTTTTACAAACCGTTTTAAAAAGAATTGAAGAAAACGAAAAATTTAAAAACACCTCTGATGAAAAAACACTATAACTTACTAATCTTATTTCTTTTGATTCCTTTTTTAGGATTTTCAAACGATGATACTTTTATAACCAAACAAAAATCAATTAAAAAAACCTATATCGTAAACTCCAATGCTGGAATTGATGTGAACAATAAATACGGAAATATCACAGTAACCACCTGGAATGAAGATAAAATAGATCTTGATATTACAATTAAAGTTAACGGACCAAATGAAAATTGGGTAAATGAACGTCTTAATAGCATTGATGTTGATATTACAGCTTTGAAAGGGATGGTTTCTGCCGTGACTAATTTGGGAAACTCTACTCTCAAAAGCAAAGGCAGCAATAATAGTTTTGAAATCAATTATGTTATCAAAATACCAAAAAACGGTTCAATAAAACTAATTAATAAGTATGGCAACATTTTGGTTCCAAATGCAGAATCTTTCACAGATATAAACTGTAAATATGGCAAAGTAAATTTAGGAAAACTGAATGGATCGAATAACCAAATTGAAATTGCATATTGCCAAAGTTCAAGCATTGATTATATTAAAACTGGAAATATTGATGCAAGATATTCTGGCCTGAAAATTAATGATTCTGGAAACTTAAACCTTAATGCCAACTACACAGACGTAAATTTAAATGAGGGTCAAAACATTAAATACAGTTGCAATTATGGAACTTTTAAATTTCAAAAAATCAATTCTTTAAATGGTTCGGGAAATTATTTGACTGTAATTGTCGGCGAAGTTTCAAGCAATTTTACATTCGATACCAATTATAGTAAAATCAATATCGGTACTATGAATGAAAAAGCAGGAAATGTCTCTATTTCTTCTGGATATACTGATATTTCCGTAGGTTACGCCAAAAACTACGCTTTTGATTTTGATATTTCTGCAAGATATTCCAATATCAAACATGATAATACTTTAGATGTTTCTGTTTCTGAAGTAAAAAGCAACAGCAAGAGAATAAGCGGTTTCTACAAGAAAAAAGGACAGAATAAGGTTAACATTAATTCAAATTACGGGAATATCACATTAATAAAAAATTAATCATTTTTAAAAATTATGACAATGAAAAAAATTAATCAATTAGCAATTTTATTAGCACTTCTAATTGGCTTTACTGTTACTGCTCAACAAAAAATTGACGGAAATGGAAAGGTCGTATCTGAAACAAGAATGACATCTGCTTACGATGCAATAAAAATTTCTGGCTTTTTTGATGTCGATTTAGTTGCTGGAAAAGAAGGAAAAATTACAATTGAAGGCGAACAAAATATTATTTCGGCAATTGTAGTTGAAGTCGTAGATAATACTTTGAAAATTTATACAAAGAAAGGCATGAATTTACGACCTAGTACTGGAAATAAAGTAGAATTAATTGTTCCATTTGAAAAAATATCAGAGCTTAGCCTTTCTGGTTCAGGCGATATCACTGCGCAGAGCCCTATTAAAAATGATAAGTTTACAGCAAAACTATCTGGTTCTGGCGATATTGACTTAAATGTGATTTCAAATTCTTTTGATCTTAGCTTAAGCGGTTCAGGAGACATTAAACTAAAAGGTAATTCAGCTAACATTTCCATCAAACTTTCTGGCTCTGGTGATATTGAAGCAACTAATTTGAAATCAAAAATAGCAAACATAACCGTTTCTGGTTCTGGAGATGTAGCTGTTAACTGTAACGAAAGTTTGACTGCTAGAGTTTCTGGCTCTGGAGATGTCAAATACACAGGAAATCCTCAGAAACGCGATGCAAAGGTTACTGGTTCGGGATCTATTTCAAAAGCTTGATTTGAATAAAAAAGCTCAATAATAATTTATTTTTAAATCATTCAATCAAAAAATGAACACAAAAACCTATTTTATTTTATTATTGAGCTTTAAATTTTTAATTATTACAAGTCAATCCCACAAAACTAGACAAATAGATGATCTTATAACAGAAGCTAATAAAATTGGAATCTTTAATGGAAATGTTATTGTTTCTCAAAAAGGCAATATTATTTATCAAAATGCTCTTGGTTTTTCAGATTATAAAAAAAGTAAAAAACTTACCGAATTATTTTCAATGCCCGTTGGATCTATCAGCAAAGAATTTAATAGCGTTGGAATATTGTATTTAAAAGAAAAAGGCAAACTAAAGTTAGAAGATAAAGTTTCTGATTATATAAACTATCTTCCAGATTGGGCGAATAAAATTCAAATTAAAGATTTAGTTGAATATACAAGCGGTTTACCTCAGATGTCAAAAAATTCAGATTCTGAATATATTTCAGAAATAAAGAAGATTCAAAAACTTGAATTTTCTCCTGGAAGTGGATATATCTACAGTAATGCAAATATTTTTCTTCAACAGGAAATAATTAGAAATATCAGTTTAATGTCTTATTCTGACTTTCTTAAAAAAAACCTCTTTCTTAAACTTAAAATTAAAGGTGGCGAAATTCCAAAAGATGCAATTTTATCCCAAAACATGGCAGGTTCATTTGACAATGATTTTAAAGAAACCACTTTTATTCATGGCGGGGGCGAAATGTATTTTACAATCGGCGACATTTATAGGTGGGAAAAAGCGCTCCACTCCGGAAAAATTATAAGTGATTTATCCTTATTCTATCTCGGAAAAAGTTTTGACAAAAACACTGAATCAAGTTTAGGAAATGTACAATATAATAATTACAAGGTACTTGAACATTCTCATCAAGGATCTGGAAATAATTACGAATCGTTTGTTTATTATAATTCAGAAAACGATACTATATTTATTTTAATGACTAATAATCAAAATTTTAAAGTTTCTGAAATTGCAGATTGCATTCAAAATATTTTAAATAGTAAGCCTTTTTCTTTTCTAAAAAAATCTATTTATCTTGATATTAGGGGAAAGCTCCTCCATAATTTCTCTGAAGGCATGGCATATTACAAAGAAATTAAATCTTCTAAAAAAGAGATATATGATTTTTCTAATGAAGGTTTGGATTTAATAAATTCAGCTAAATATTTAATGCGAAGGAATAAGTTTGAAGACGCAATTAAAATATTAGATTTGAGCACAAATGTTGATTTAACTGATAAAAGCAGAATCTCAAATGCTTTATTTTTAATTGGAGAATGTTATTTCAAAATTAATGACCTTGAAATGTCAAAATCTTTTTATGAACAAGCTTTCGCATTAGATTCAAATAATAAACAAGCAGAGAATGTACTGAAAGTAATGATGAAAAATTAAAGAAAATTTCCTGCAGGAAAATTAATTACTGCAGGAAATAAATTTATTATACAACTTCTTTTTTATGCACTCTTCTCAATAAAAAAATTGCTGTAACGAAGAAGACTCCCAATATTACGATTGCCGCACGCGGACTTCCTGTAATTTGATCTATTATTCCGTAAACACACATTCCGATTACGATACCTATTTTTTCGGCAACATCATAAAAACTAAAAAATGATGCTGTATCTTCTGTTTCAGGTAATAATTTTGAATAGGTTGAACGTGATAAAGCTTGAATTCCGCCCATTACAAATCCTGCAACGGTTGCCATTACATAAAAATGCATTGGTAAGGTGATGAAAAAAGCAAGTGCACAAAATACTGCCCAAATTATATTAATTACAATCAAAGTTGGAATATTTCCCCATTTAGAAGAAGCTCTTGAGGTTAAGACAGCTCCAACAACGGCTACTAATTGAATAATTAAAATACAAACAATCAAGCCAATCGTACTTTCTTCTTTTGATGACCACTGAATTTCCTGCGCACCAAAATAAGTTGCCACCAACATAACAGTTTGCACTGCCATACTCGAAACAAAAAAACCTCCTAAATAACGTTTTAACGGAATATTTTCTTTTAATAAAGCCCAAACTTTCTTTAGTTCTTTGAAGCCATTAAAGACAACAGAACTTGTTAATTTCTGTCCCGTTTCTTTGCTTCCTTTTGGCAAATAATAGTATGTGTATTGACTAAATAAAATCCACCAAACTCCTACCATTACAAAAGAATAACGCATAGCTTTCATTGCTGCTTCTCCCTCTGTTCCCGTAATTCCGAAGATTCTTGGTTTCATAATCATCGCTAAGTTGATAATTAAGAGAATAACACTTCCGATATATCCTAATGAATATCCTTTTGCACTAATTCTATCTTGCTGTTCTTCAAAAGCAATATCTGGTAAATAGGAATTGTAAAAAACTAAACTTCCCCAATATCCTAGTAAACCTAAGAAGTAGAAAGCTAAACCTGTATAAATATTTTCGAGATCAAACCAATACAATCCCATGCAAGAAAGTGCTCCCAAATAACAGAAAAACTTCATAAAAGATTTTTTATTTCCAACATAATCAGCGATTCCTGATAATAACGGAGAAATAAAAGAAACCACCATAAAAGCAAAAGCAGTTATAAAACTAATTAAGGCAGAGTTTTTAAGATTCATTCCAAAAACATCAATGTAGTGATCGCGATCACTAAATAGAGCTTCATAAAAAATTGGAAATACTGCCGAGGCAATAGTAAGTGTATAAACTGAATTGGCCCAATCATAAAATGCCCAAGCATTTAATAATTTCTTGTCGCCTTTTTGCAGGTTTTTCATCGAAAATGGTTTTGTTAAATCTGCTACGAATTTATCTAATTTTTATCATAATCAAATACAAATTATTCAATTCGTGTATTATTAAATTATCAAGTAACATAAAAAGAAAAAAGCTATCCGAGTTCGGATAGCCTTTTTAATATCTTAGAAAAAATTAGATTATTTTATTGTTCCAACTTTTAATGCAATTGCTTTTGCCTCGGGAATTAAAGCTTTAATATTAGCAATTCTTGTTGCATCAGAAGGGTGTGTACTCATAAATTCAGGTGTTCCAGCTCCTCCTGATTTAGCAGACATTCTGCTCCAAAAATCAACGGCATCTTCAGGGTTATATCCTGCAATAGCCATTAATGTCAGACCAATTTTATCGGCTTCGCTTTCATTGCTTCTGCTAAATGGCAACATCACTCCTACTTCAGAACCAATTCCGTAAGCCTGAGAAAAAATCTGTCTTGTAGATTCTGATTTGTTACTTGTTGCAGCATCTAAAGCAACGCCACCAATTTGTTGTAATTGTGCCGCAGACATTCTTTGCGCACCGTGATTGGCTAATGCGTGAGAAACCTCATGCCCCATTACGGTTGCTAAACCAGATTCGTTTTGTGTAACTGGCAAAATACCGGAATAAACCACAATTTTTCCTCCAGGAAGACACCAAGCATTAACTTCCTTATTATCCACTAATTTATATTCCCAGCGATAATCTTTTAAATATTGTGATTGTCCTAAATAGGCCAAATATTTTTCTGCCGCTGTCTTAATTTTATATCCGACAGTTTCTACTCGTTTCGCATCTGCTGTTCCAGTTATAACTTTATTTTCTGATAAAAACTGGCTATATTGTTGGAATGAAGATGGAAATAATTCGCTATTTGAAACAAAATTCAAATTCTGTTTTCCAGTAATTGGATTTGTAGCACAAGCAATTGCAAGTGCTCCACAGATTCCTAAAAAGAAATATTTTTTCATAATTTAAAGCTATTTTATAACAAAAATACAATTATTACAAAACACTATTTTACACAATTAGTAAAAAAAATATCACAATTATAATTATTCCCCAACTATATGTAGTTCACTAAACTCTTTATCAACTAATAAGAATTTGTTTTGCTCAAAATTTATTTTATCAAATTCTATTTTTTCATTATCAATTTCAATCTCTGAAACTTTAAAAGGCAATCCGATTAAATTGATTTTATACTTCGTATAAGGTGTTTCGTATTTGCCTTCTTTATGAAGTTGAATAATCAGCTCTTTTTCTTTTCCGATACTTCTTAACGACAAGAAACTATAACGTCCTTTTTTATAATCATAACCATCTTGAGCATCTTCGTAAACAGCAGAATTTTCTTTGCCATTTTTATAATAAACATCAAGTGTCAATTCGTCAAAATCTAATTCGCCTACATATTGCTGTACAGGATATTTTGGAATAATGGCACCTGCTTTTACAAAAACTGGAATCTCATCAAATTTGGTATCAATCCAAATTTCTCTTCCACCAATAAACAATTCATTTGTCCAGTAATTATACCACTCACCTCTAGGAATATACATACGTCTACCTACAGCATTAGGTTCAAGTATTGGGCAAACTAAAATCTGATTTCCAAAAATAAATTCGTCATTACGATAATGTGTTTGTGTATCGTCTTGATCGTAATACACTAAAGGTTTTAACATCGGAACACCTTCCTCAATGTATTGCCAAAACATGGTATACAGGTAAGGTAACAATTGATAACGAAGGCTTACAAATTTTCTGGTAATATTAATTACTTCTTCATCAAAAGCCCATGGCTCCTGATTACCGTGATCTCCCGAAGAATGCGTTCTGCAAAATGGATGAAAAACACCTAACTGAATCCAGCGTGCATACAATTCTCCCGTAGGTTGTTCTGCAAAACCACCAATATCAGAACCTGTAAATCCCATTCCTGAAATTGACATTCTCTGCACTTGAATATTTGCAATCCATAAATGTTCCCAAGTAGCAACATTATCTCCTGTCCAAGAAGACGTGTAACGCTGTGCTCCTGAATATGCTGATCTTGTAATTACGAATGGACGTTTTGGATAAGCAAATCGTTTTACGCCATGATAAGTCGCCCTTGCCATTTGCGTTCCGTAAATATTATGCGCTTTTCTATGACTACATGGATTTCCATCGTACACATGACGAACATCCATTGGGAACGTCTTGTTTGGCACTTCCATCACCGCTGGTTCGTTCATATCATTCCAAACACCTTTAACTCCAATGTCTGAAATTAATTCTTTAAATAAGCCGGCCCACCACTCTCTAACAACGGGATTTGTATAATCAGGAAAATTACATTCTCCTGGCCAAACTTTTCCCTTCATATAAGGTCCATCGGCTCTTTTACAGAAATAATCTTTTTCTAAACCTTCTTTGTATACCCAGTAATCTTTATCAATTTTAATACCTGGATCTATAATGACAACAGTTTTAAAACCATCTTCGGCTAATTCTGCAACCATCTTTTTTGGATCTGGAAAATAGTTTTTATTCCACGTAAAACATCGAAATCCATCCATATAATCGATATCCAAATAAATGGCGTCGCATGGAATTTGAAGTTCTCTAAATTTTGAGGTTATCTCTTTTACTTTGCTTTCAGGATAGTAACTCCATTTACATTGATGATATCCTAAAACCCAAAGTGGCGGTAATTCTGGTTTACCAGTTAAATCTGTATACGTAGTTACAACATCCTGCATTTGCGGACCATAAACGAAATAATAATTCATTTCACCACCTTCAGCCCAAAAACTAGTTACATTTCTTCTTTCTTGACAAAAATCAAAAAAAGTTCGAAAAGTATTGTCAAAGAAAATACCGTATGCTTGTTTATTATGCAAGCCAATATAAAATGGAACAACTTTATATAAAGGTTCCTGATCTTTTTGATAAGCGTATTGATCTGTAGCAAAATTTTCTACTCTTTTCCCTTTAAGGTTCATCTGAGTGGCTTTATCCCCAAGACCATAATAACATTCACCGTCTTTAGAATATTTACTCATTTTTACAATATTCCCGCCATATTCATAACTTTCTTCCCAATGAAAACCTAATTCATCTTCAAGAATTAAAAAATCATTTAAATCGTATACTGAAAGTCGAAGATCTGCTTTTTGAATTTTGCATTTTACTTTACTCGTTCTGATTTGAAAATAGGTTTCTTCTTCAGTAACTTCTAGAAAATTATAACCGTGAAGCTGTGTTTTATCGATTGCGTATGAAAAATCATTGCTAAAATATCCTTTTGTAGTAAAACGAAATCGGATTAAGCTATCGCGAAGAATGGTAACTTTTAGGATTACTTTATTATCTGTATTGAAAAAAACTGAATCTCCTTCGTGTTCGTAAGAAACAACTTTTGATGGATATAAGTCTCCCTTGTATTCTAATGATGTATTTGTAATCATATCTTCACTGAATTAATTTATAGCTCTTTGTCTTTATTTCAAACATACAAAAAAAGTTGATAAAGCCCTATGAATAAAAGGTTTATTCACGAAAACGTTTTTTCTGAATGAGTTTCAAAATACCAAACAAAAAAGCAGCAATTTGATAATTATAAAAGGAAAAAATAACAAAATCTTAGTCATTAAAATGATTGTAAGATTTTTATTAAGTCAAAGAATAAACCGTAACACTTAAAGGAGGCAGCATTAATTCTGCAGAAAAATCTCGACCATCATAAGAAATTGATTCAATTTTTAGCGATTTTGAATTTCCTACGCCACTTCCGCCGTAGATCCCTGCATCACTATTGAAAATCTCGTTTAGTTTTCCTTTCTTAGGAATTCCGATTCTATAATTTTCTCTGACCACTGGAGTAAAATTGCAAACCACGATAATATTTTCATCCGGATTATTTCCTTTTCTGATGTAAGACAAAACCGCATTCTGATGATCGGAATAGTTAATCCATTCAAAACCATCTCCTGTAAACTGTTTCTCATACAGAGCTGGTTGTGATTTATACAAATGGTTTAAATCTGTAATCAATCTTTTTATTCCTGAATGAAAATCATATTGCAATAAATGCCAGTCTAAACTTTGCTCGAAATTCCATTCGCTTGTTTGACCAAATTCCGCTCCCTGAAACAATAATTTCGTTCCTGGATGTGTGAACATATAACCGTATAATAATCTCAAATTAGCAAAACGTTGCCATTCATCTCCTGGCATCTTATAAATAAGTGATTGTTTGCCATAAACGACTTCATCATGAGAAAACGGAAGCATAAAGTTTTCCGTAAAAGCATACGTCATGGAAAAAGTCAAATCATTTTGATGGTATTTTCTATAGACGGTTTCTTTTTGAAAATATTCTAAAGTATCGTGCATCCAGCCCATCATCCATTTCATTCCGAATCCTAAACCACCAAAAGAAGTTGGTCTGGAAACCATCGGGAAAGAAGTGCTTTCTTCTGCAATTGTTTGCACTCCATCAAAATTAGAATAGATTACTTCATTAAATTCTTTAAGAAAACTGATTGAATCTAAATTTTCTCTTCCTCCAAAAATATTGGCTTCCCACTCTCCATCTTTTCTAGAATAGTCAAGATATAACATTGAAGCAACGGCATCGACTCTTAATCCATCAACGTGATAATTCTGAAGCCAAAACACTGCATTGCTAATTAAAAAGGCACGTACTTCGTTTCTTCCGTAATTAAAAACTAAACTTTTCCAATCTGGATGATATCCTTTTCGGCGGTCTGGATGTTCATATAAATGGGAACCATCAAAATAACCTAAACCGTGTGCATCGTCAGGAAAATGAGACGGAACCCAGTCTAAAATTACACCAATTCCTTTTTGATGTAATCTATCTACAAGAAGCATAAAATCCTGCGGTTTCCCAAAACGAGAAGTTGGCGCAAAATAACCTGTTAATTGATATCCCCAAGATGGATCATACGGATATTCCATAATAGGCATAAATTCTACGTGAGTAAAACCTGTTTCTTTTACGTAGTTTACTAAATCATCAGCTAATTCTAAATAACTTAGAAAGCTGTTATTTTCTCCGCGTTTCCAAGATCCTAAATGTACTTCGTAAACTGAATATGGTTTATCCAAACCGTTATTTTCTTTACGATTTAGCATCCAATTTTCATCTTTCCATTTATAATCTAGATCCCAAATTACAGAAGCCGTATGCGGTGGTTTTTCACAATATAAAGCAAAAGGATCTGCTTTTTCAGTAATTACACCATTTATACTTGATTCAATTTTATATTTATAAAGAGCACCTTTTGAAATTTCAGGAATAAATCCTTCCCAAATTCCAGAAGAATCCCAGCGAACATTCAAAGCGTGCTCTCCATTTGTCCAATAATTAAAATCGCCTATAACCGAAACAGAATGTGCAGTTGGAGCCCACACCGCAAAATAAACGCCCTTTACTCCATTAACCTCAGTTAAATGCGCACCTAATTTTTCGTATAATTTAAAATGCTTTCCCGCTTTAAATAAATCAATATCAAAGTCTGTAAATAGAGAATGTGCGATTACTTTAGTCATATTAGGTTTTTAAGGCAAAAATTGATATTGAAATTGATATTGAAAATTACTCTATTCTAAAATTATCAGATAAGGTAACACCTTTTTTGATAACAACAATTCCGTCTTTGATACTATATAATTCATTGGTAAAGTTGTCTAAATGTTTTCCTCCTGATATATACACATTGTTTCCAATACGCACATTTTTATCAATTAAAGCATTATTAATATAGCAATTTTCTCCAATTCCAACGTGAATTTTACTGATACTGCTTTCTTGATTTAGTTCATCTAAATCTTGATAGAAATCATTACCCATCACATAACAATTTTCTAAGACGGTACCTTCACCAATTCTCGAGCGAATACCTATTACAGAACTTTTAATCTCTTTCGCATTAATAATACAACCTTCAGAAATTAAAGACTGATTGATAACTGAATTTCTGAATTTAGAAGGTGGTAATAATCTTGGTCTAGTAAAAATTTTATTTTCGTTATCAAATAAATTGAATTCAGGTATATCAGCAGTTAGACCAATATTCGCTTCAAAAAATGATTCTATATTTCCAATATCTGTCCAATATCCTTCATATTGATAACTCAAAATCTTGTGTTTTCCAACAGCCTGCGGAATGATTTCTTTACCAAAATCTTTAGTTTCCTGATTTCCCATTAATTCTTCCAATAATGGTTTGTTGAAAATATAAATTCCCATTGAGGCAAGGTATTTTTTTCCTTTTTCCTGCATATGTTCACTTACTTCAGATTCCCATTCAGGCAATAACGAAGCATCTGGTTTTTCTATAAAGGCATGAATATTATTCTCATGATCTGTTTTAAGAATACCAAACTCAGGAGCGTCTTTCGCATTTACAGGCAAAGTCGCTATAGAAATTTCAGCATCGGCAGCAATATGAGCTTCTAACATTTCGTTAAAATCCATTTGATACAATTGATCTCCAGAAAGAATTAGTGCATGATCAAAGTCGTGTTTTAAGAAATGTGACATACATTGTCTTACAGCATCTGCCGTTCCTTGAAACCAAGTCGGATTATCTGGAGTTTGTTCTGCAGCTAAAATATCAACAAAAGATTGACTAAAAATGCTAAAATTAAATGTATTCTTAATATGGGCATTTAAAGAAGCCGAATTAAACTGTGTCAAAACAAATATTTTAAAAATATCAGAATTGATACAATTTGAAATTGGAATATCAACCAAACGGTATTTACCTCCAATTGGAACAGCTGGTTTTGATCTTGTTTCTGTCAATGGGAACAAGCGTGATCCTTGTCCTCCTCCTAAAATAATGGCAACTACATTTTTCTTTTTAAATTTCATTTTGGCTGAATTATTAAGTTGTATATTTCGATATATTCTTGGCACACTCTTTCCCAGGAATGATCTGCTGACATTCCTCTTTTTAAAACTTTATTGAAATTTTCTTTGTCATCATACAACTTTACTGCACGATTTATAGAATAAGTAATATCTGCAACCGTAGCTTGATCATGACAGATTCCGTTTCCTTCATCTCCAAAATCTATTATGGTATCCATCAAACCTCCCGTTCTTCTAACAATTGGCACAGTTCCATAACGCATAGCATACATCTGATTTAAACCACAAGGCTCCACTCTTGAAGGCATTAAAATATAATCTGAACCAGCATAAATTAAGTGCGCTAAATCTTCGTTATAACCTATAAAAACATTGTAATTTCCTTTATAATCATTTCGCAACTGTGTCAATTGCGATTCGATTTCTGAATTTCCTGAACCTAAAATTAAAATATTAATTTCTTCAAAATTTTCAGATAATGCTAATGCAGCCGCATGTGGGAGTAAATCCCCACCTTTCTCTTCAAACAATCTCCCGATAAAGCTGAACAAAGGTTTTGAAGGATCTAATTCAAATTGTTCACAAAGCTTTTCTTTATTTTTCTTTTTTCCTATTTCAAAATTCTCAATAGAATAATGTTCTGCAATCATCTGATCTTTAAGCGGATTCCACACTTCAATATCAATTCCATTCAAGATTCCTTTTGATTTATTTCTTACAGAATTAAATAAAGGCTCTAAACCATTAGCATAAATATTAATTTCATTTAAATAACTTGGAGAAACCGTTGTAACAGCATCAGCACATTTAACAGCAACTGCCAACGAATTAATTGAATTATTCCATTCTAAAAATCCAACATGTCTTAAGTCAAATTCTGGAAGATAAAATAATTTATCAAACCCAAACCAACCTTGGTACAAGCCATTGTGAATAGTAATAACTGTTTTTACCTCTTTCAAACTTTCATATTTGTAAGCAAACTGAAGCAAAAATGGAATTAATCCAGTATGATGATCATGACAATTTATAACATCTGGAACTTTATTTCTCGCTATAATCCAATCTAAAACAGCAATTTGAAAAGACAGAAATCGTTCAATATCATCTTCATATCCATAAATATTCGGTCGATTAAACAATTCATTAATTTCGATTAGATATAATTCATAACCTAATTTATCCGTAGTTTCTTTTAAAACACTGAACGGAAAATTATAGTTGCCCAATATAATCGTTCCCCAATGAACACATTCGAAATCATTCTCTTTTTTAAATTTTGTATCATAACAAGGAACTACAACTCTAACATTATGACCAGCATTTTTTTGATATTTAGGTAAAGCTCCAACTACATCGGCCAATCCGCCTACCTTTGCCATTGGATAACATTCTGCACTAATATGAAATATCTCCATGCGAAATTAATTTATGATACTTTTTAAGAAGCTATTATTTATATACTACTTTTATGTTTTTTAAATTTAGGAAAAAAATAAGCAAAGTTTTGTTTCAAAATAAGTTTTATCGAAATGGCAAAAAAGACAACCAATCCTACTAAATCATTAAAAATTCCAGCATTAATTATACTTTCTGCGAAATTATGCGCATTTATTTCCACAAAACTAGTGACACGATTTGCAGCAAAAATCTTTACTACTCCAATAAAACATAAAGTTCCAAAGCGCGAATTTGAAATGGATTCTAAAAGCTTAAAAAAGACAATTTATGTTCCAAGCATTTATAAAAGTGTTGTTACTTATTTATACGGTGCGAGTGAACGAAAAATACTTATAGTTCATGGTTGGTCTGGAAGAGGAACGCAATTATTTAAAATAGCCGATGAACTTTTGCAAAATGGATTTTCAACAATAAGTTTTGACGCGCCTGCTCATGGAAAATCGGAAGGAAAAACTACTATCATGTCTGAATTTATCGCTTCAATCTTAGAAATTGAAAGACAATTTGGTCCTTTTGAATTTGCAATTGGTCATTCGTTGGGAGGCATGTCAGTTCTAAACGCCATAAAAGACGGACTTTCTGTAGAAAAAGCAGTCATTATAGGAAGTGGAGATATTGTACAAGATATTTTAGATGAGTTTGTTTTTAAATTAGGTTTGAAAAAAGAAATAAGTCAAAATCTACGAGATTTCTTCGAAAATAAATATCAGGTTAAAATGGACGATTTTTCAGCATATCGTGCGGCGCAAAAAATAGAAATTCCTGTTTTAGTCGTGCATGACAACGATGATCCAGAAGTTCCAGTTAAAGCAGGAATTCATATTAATGAAAATCTTAAAAGTGGAAATTTGTTTTTGACAGGTGGACTTGGTCATAGAAAAATTCTCGGAAATCAAAATGTAATTAGAAAGATTCTTGAGTTTATTAAAAATGATTAACTTTATATAAAAAACTAATTATCAGTAAAATAAAGCAATAAAAATGGATTTATTTGGAGAAACATCTGATTGGGAAGTTAAATTGAAACCCATTTTAAAAAGGTATAAAGGAAAGAAACACCCTTTAGATTATCAAAACACCTATCAATTATTGGTAATGGTAATTCTTTCTGCTCAAGATTCTGATGCCAATATTAATACTATTGCTCCCATTTTATTTGAAAAATATCCAACCTTACATACACTTTCAAAAACTGATTTTGAAACATTGCTTCCTTATATCAGTAAAGTTCGTAATCACGCTACAAAAGCCAAATGGATTTTAGAAATTGCCCAAACAATTAAGAATGACAAAGATATTCCCCTAACAATGTCAGGATTAACAGCACTAAAAGGTGTAGGAAGAAAATCTGCAAATGTTATATTGAGAGAAACTCATAAACCAGCAGAAGGAATTATTGCAGATTTACACGTAATTCGAGTAGCGCCAAGAATTGGAATAATTAAAGAAAGTAAAGATGGAAATAAGGTTGAAAAAGACTTAATGCAGGTACTTCCAAAAAATATCTGGTCAGAAATTGGAATGGCAATTTCTTTCTTAGGAAGAGAAACGTGCAGGCCAAAGCCAAAATGCTCAGAATGTCTTTTAACTGATATTTGTTTATACTATGCTACAGAAGTGGCTTAGTAATTATTTTCTTCTTGTATCTATCAAATAAATAATTTTCCAAGAATCTTTTTCTTTAAATAAAGTAAAAGCATTAACTCCAGAATGACTTAATTTTTCATTAATATAAAACTCGTACGGAGTCCAAACATGAGCCATTGCCCCATCAATTTGAATATTATAACTTAATATTTTTTCATGAAATTTCATAGTTGACGGAATAGACGAAATAGATTTATAAAATTCTTTTGCTGTTTCTTCAGATAATTTATTTCCTTTTAAAGCATTTTCGCTAATCGATTGCAAAATCATTTTGTCCAGACAAACGCTTTTAATTTTAATCGAATCTTTTTGATGAAAACCTTCAAAAAATAATTCAATTGTTTTTTGAACTTCTTGTTTTTGAGCAAAACTAGTAAGTGCAAAAAGAAGAAAAAAGATAAGTATACAAACTCTCATAATTACAAATTTAAATTATACCACGAATTGAGATAAATGATGATCTAAATGTTTAGCAAACTTATTGTTCCATTCTTTTGAAGTCAATTTACCAAATGAAACTGATTCTTTACCCTCAAATTCATTTTACCAAATTCTTGCGTTTTATTTATATAATTAATAAATCTATTTTTTAAGTTCAAAATTTCGATTATTACTTATAATAAATTGAGGCGCTGTTCTAATATTTCTAGGATAGGAGATTCAGTAACTATCTTTTTCTTTATAAATGATTTTAAAATAAAGCGTAAAAAAAACACTAGGTTTCTGTTTTATAGTATCATAAACCATTTCATACATTACATTTGCAATGAACAAGCATTTGATCAACAGACATTTTTCCCCAAAGTGGTTGAGAATCATTTTTCAATTGATTAATACGATTAACAAATTTTCAGAATCTTTTATAGAAAAAATATTTTTGCATAGTTAAAGAATGAAAAAATAGAAAAAGTAAAAATATAAAATTTAATTCGTTAACTAAATTTCAGGCCAAAAAAAAACTTCAATTAGCAAAGCCAATTGAAGTTTTAGTACTCAGAGCGGGACTTGAACCCGCACGAACATTGCTGTTCACTGGATTTTAAGTCCAGCGTGTCTACCAATTTCACCATCCGAGCATTATGTGGTACCTCCAGGGATCGAACCAGGGACACATGGATTTTCAGTCCATTGCTCTACCATCTGAGCTAAGGTACCTTATTTACCTAAAATAATTAGGCAAATTTAGAATAAAAAACCCCGTTTTTATGAAAAACAGGGTTTTCAAAAGAAAGGCGACGACATACTCTCCCACATAACTGCAGTACCATCTGCGCAGGCGGGCTTAACTTCTCTGTTCGGGATGGGAAGAGGTGAGCCCCGCCGCAATAACCACCTTAAGGCTGTAA
>NZ_JAJGZV010000011.1 GCF_020805785.1 Flavobacterium chungbukense
TAGAAAACGTCTGCATTCTTCTTTGGGATATAAAACACCTAAAGAAATGGAGCTAGAATTTTATAAAATTAAAAGTGTAGCATAGGTCTTAAAAAAATTGTCCGACTTTTTGTTGCAAGTCCAAAACACCAGTGGCAGTTTTCAGGGATACGGCTGGTCCGATAATATATATTTTAAGGGCATTCTTATTTTAAGCACTAAGAGTTAACATAATATATCATAAATTTTCTATATTGACTTACGCATAATACATTCAATAAAAAACTGCTACTTCTCTTTTTTACCGAGCAGCAGTTAAGAATTTTATTAGAAGTAGGTTGACTCCAGATATGGATCATAGATATCTGCATCCCACTGGTTATCATTGAATTCATCTGAAAGCTCCTCATCTGAGTCTGGATCAATCATATTTTCTTTCTGGAGATAATCGTGATTTGCTTCGAAAAGAAATTCACAGTCAAAGTCCGGTTCATCGTCATTTTTGCGGTATAAATCCTCCAGGATGTTTAAATGGTCTGATTCATTGTGAAATCCGGCATGTGCGGCATTGGCTTCAGATTGAATATTGAATGGTTTAAATGATTTGATATCTGTGGATCCTTTCATATTTAATTAATTGGCTGGTTTTAAACTTGTTTCATTATTCAAAAATAATGGGTCATGCAGCGTATTAAATTATAGAATTTTGGATCGTCGTTATATGATTTGGAAGTATTAAGCGGTAAAGCGTCTAATGGCCATCGGTCAGCTGCTGAAAAAAAAAAATTTTAAAATAGATGAAGATCATGTCTTCGTCTTTTTTTACTGGAGAAAATGCATCAGTTTTCTTTTGTGCGGGCCGATGTACACTACAGCTTTTTATTTGAGATGATGGAAAGAAAGTACAAGGTTTTCAATGAGGCACCATTTGCTTTAAGATATTATCTTTTAATAGGATATTCTGACTGATCTTTTCTTTAATTTTTTTGTTTATTCTTTCACTTACAACATTTTGATCTTTCTCCGTATATTTGCTATAACTCCTTGTTTGAAATTGCCTGCCGTAAAATCGAATATTAGACATAATACAGGACAAAATGCAAATGATGTTTTTGTAAGGTTTTGTTTTGTGGATTTCACACCTTATTTATGCCTTGGCATTGCGTAAGGATTATGAGATAAAGAAAGTGAATTTCTGTATAGGGGAAGTAGAAGACAAAAGCTGCGTATGATAAACGATTATAAAAAACATGATCTTTATGGCAAAACACTGATTCAGAAAATTGAATTGATTCCGCCTTTTAAGTTTGATTTTCCCGTTACCCAACAGGCTTGTTTTTTATATGTTAAAGCTGGAGAAGCCGATTATCAGATCGATGATGAACAGATTAACGTTGCCGCTAATTATTCGTTATTGTTGAATTGCATAAATTCTGGGAAACAAATTCGCAGTTCAAAATCAAACAGCAATTGTGAAATCGTGATCGTTACATTTTATCCCGAGATATTAAAAAAAAATATACGATAAAGAACTTCCATTATTGCTTCAAAAACCAAATATTGCAGTTAAGAATAAGTCTAGTGAAAAAATAAACAATGATTTTTTAATTCAAAAGTATATTGAAGGTCTGTTGTTCTATTTTGAAAATCCATCATTGATTAATGAAGATATTTTGGTGTTGAAAGTGAAAGAGATTATACTTCTGTTATCTCAAACGCAAAATTCAGAGTCGATACAATTAATTTTATCACAGCTTTTTTCTCCTGCGACTTACATTTTCAAACAAATAATTGAAGCAAATTTGTTTTCACAGCTTACCATTGAGGAGTTGGCACAGCAAAATAGTTTAAGCGTGTCATCATTCAAACGCGAATTTGCAAAAATATACCGCGATACGCCAGCCAATTATATTAAGGCGAAAAAGTTGGAGAAAGCTGCCGAATTACTTCTTGTTTCAGATCAGCGCATTACCGAAATAGCTTTTGATTGTGGTTTCAATGATTTAGCCAATTTTACTAGAAGTTTTTCCAGCAAATACAATGTAAGTCCAACAAATTATCGTCAGAAACCGAATAATTATCGGTAATTAATACAGCTTTTTAATTTTTTAAGCATCCTTATGATTTGAAGGATGCTTTTTTTGTGAACCAAATTGCCAAATAATTGGACTATTTGGCAAAAAGATTCCTCTTAATCTATCGGAAGTTTGCTATGCATTTTCATACAAAAATTTAAAACATAAAAAATGGGATTATCAAGTTTAGGAATTTTTCACACAACAATTGGTGTTGTTGCGATAGCAGCGGCAATAGTAGCTTTAATCAAATACGGTAAAATCAATTTGAATGCCTCATCTGGCAAAATCTATTTTTACGGAACAATCGTCACTTCAGTAACTTCATTAGGAATTTCCAAACATGGCGGATTTAATCCAGGACATGCCTTTTCAATTTTTATAATTTTTTTGGTATTAGAAGCTTATTTTCTGAATTCGAAAAGGAAAAATAGTGCAAGAGCGCGTTATTTTGAAAACTTTTGCCTGTCTTTCAGTTTATTTCTTTCTCTGGTTCCGACCGTTAATGAAACATTTACTAGAGTTCCGGTTGGACATCCTCTTGCAAAAGATATTCAGGATCCGATAATCGGAAACACTTTGCTTATCTTGGTTCTGTTGTTTAGGTAGTATTTAATTTTTGTAAAAATAAAAAACATGAAAGTTTCCCTCTATATAATCATTTTAAATTTTGGACTTTGTTTCCAGTCAGTTTGTGCTCAGACGATAGCGGAAGATTTTAAACCTTCATCACTTAATCAGCCTGAAAAAATGTTTCCGCAAGTTAATTCCCAGAAACGGGTTCGCGCCAGCATTTCAGCACCAAATGCGACTAAAGTGCATCTTGATCTTGGCGGAGTGAAATATGATATGAAAAAAGATAGTAATGGAGTTTGGACAGGAGAATCAAATCCGCAGGATGAAGGTTTTCATTATTATCAGTTAAACATAGATGGCGCTTCGGTTCCAGGTCCTGGAAGTTTATATTTTTATGGCGCAGGAAGATGGGGAAGCGGGATAGAAATTCCGTCAGAAGATCAAGATTTTTTTGCTCTGAAAAATGTACCTCACGGTCTTGTAAGTGAGAATATTTATTTCTCAAAACTAACCAATTCATTTAGACGCTGTTTTGTGTACACTCCGCCTTGGAGGGGGCAAACAATAATGTGGCTCCAAAACCTATGATCGATCATATGAATGCAAACAGTGATCCTCGCGAAGCATGGTTATTTGAAAAAGGACAGACGGCAACGGTTTTCACGGGACTTGACCCAACGCTGACTTCTGGAGTTCAACAGCAATTACTCGTAGATGGTAAAATAGCAGTTTACAACAGATCTGTAATCAGCAGAAATAAATGGCTTCCGGGAACATTAATAAATGCCGCAGAAGTGAATTTGATTTTGGCGGAATATTACTCAAGAAATGGTAGTGGTGTGACAGCAAAAACCTATTTTGAAAAAGCTATCAGGCAATCTATTGAATATTATGTAAGACTGGGGGATAAGGCTGATGTTTTAACTTGGAAACCTACCGCAGAACCAACAGCGGCTGAAATCAATGCTTACATCACAAATATAAATTTTGACGGAGCAACGAATGCCGCTCAAAGATTAGAGTTAATTGCTTTTCAAAAGTATATTCACTATAATGTAATGCAGGCAGATGAATCTTGGGCAGAACAGCGAAGATTGAAACTTCCAGTGCTTATTTTTCAAGAAGATGAAACAAGTACTATCAGAAAAACACCGCCAACAAGATGGACATATCCAAACTCTGAAAGCGTGTATAATTCTGATAATTATAATGCTGTAAAAGCAAATGATAATTTAAGCACCAAAATTTTCTGGGATGTAAAATAGTATTTTAGAGTTACTAACGTCCTGTAAACCTTGATTGTATTTTCAATCAAGGTTTTTCAATTTTTCACGATATCCATTGCCAAATCTTAGAGGCCTGCCAATTTTCGGGGTCAGCAATTGCTGATTTAGGCATTTAAAAATGGTGTAATAATATGCAAGAGGTCTGAAGAGCCACTTTTTGATATATAAAAGATCCTTCCATAGGGCTGTTTTTCGTGAAAATGCGCAGCGGGAGCACCGCGTAACTGAAAATTTATAAAGTAATTGCTTTGCCACCGGCACAATATAAGATAACAAGAAAAAGGTTTAATTTTTTCTATGTCTCTATACCTTTTTCAGGATGCCAACTTCAAGGAGAATCTTCAACCGGTGCTGCTGTTCACTTGGCTAAATCTACTTCTTTTTTTGCAAAAAAAACTTTTATTATTATACATAAATTCTTAACTTAATATAGTATTTGATCGTTAAAAAGCAAAAAACACCGATGTAATACACTGTAAAACGTGTCTGCATTTTTAAGGTTTGCTGAGAATGGCCACTCCATTACCGTTTTTTTTTGACTGAACTGATACAATTTTTGAATTTTAAATAACAGCAATTAGGAAATAAAACTACTCTTCATTTTTGTGTAAAAAGGATCTGTATTTTTTAGGACACTCGTAATGTCCCTTTCTTTCTATTGCCCTTACTTAAAATTTAGAAAAGCCAGGCGCCGGCGCAAATACCCTTTATTAATTATCAGATTATGAAAAAAAATTTCGTTTCTCCAATATTTATTTATACTATTCTATGCATTGTCCTTCTTAATCCCATTATTGCTCATTGTGCCGCAGTACCGGCGCAAAGCGGCCTGCAGAATTTCAAAGCCGTTATGTTTAAAAAATCACATGCAGCCCAGGAGCTCGAAAGACACCGCGTCTGGCTTAATCTGACAAATGACCAGGGACTTTTTAAACAGCTGCTGATAGCTTACGTGGAAGGAGCAACCAATGGATTTGAATATAATTACGATGGCGAGACACTGGATGCCAATCCGTATGCAGATTTTTACAGCATTAACGAGGACAGGAAACTCATTATTCAGGGACGCGCCCTTCCTTTTGATCCATCTGACAGAGTGCCTTTAGGATACCGATCCGGCATCACGGGCGATCTTAAGATTTCAATTGACCGCACCGATGGCGAGTTAGCCGCCGAGGATATTTATCTGAAAGACAATCAGACCGGTACGCTCCACAATCTTAAAAATGGTCCTTACACATTTTCAACGGTTACTGGCATTTATGACAACCGTTTTGTGATCAGCTACAATACCGGTAAAAAATTAGGTGTTGAAGAGTTTAAATCTGGTTCTAATGGTTTATCGGTCAGTTCAAAAGATAAGACCATTACTTTGAAATCTGCCCACAGCGCATTAAGAGATGTAAAGGTCTATGATGTTTCTGGAAAACAGCTTTACAGCATACAGAAAATAGGAGATACACAATTAAAGATTAACAGTATTCAGTCCGGCACCCAGATTTTACTGGTAAAAACCATACTAGAAAATGGTAACACCATAACGCGAAAGGTGCTCTTTTAATAAGCAGCGTTATATGAAAAAGGCCTCGCGGATATCATCTTGATTTCCGCGGGGCTTTTTTTTAAATACGCTCTTAGGAATAGCTATTTTTTAGGCCGTCAGCAGCCATTTATACCTTATAGATTCACCTATGTATCATATTAATGTAATGGTCAGGGAAAACAATCCGACGCTAAAATGCAGTTAAAGCTAATATGATGCGGAAGAGAATGCAGAACGTTAAAATCAATATTTCTTTAGCTCAAATAAATTCAAGCGTTTCTGCATTAATTACTCAAATAAAGGTTCGGTTCTTCCGTATGACTGTAAAAACTTTTTTGTAAATTATAAACCCGCCAGATACGCAGCGAGCAGAGGTCTGAAGAGCCACTTTTTGAGATATAAAATCCTTCCATCGGACTGTTTTTTATGAAAAATGAGCAGCGGCAGCAATGCGGAACTGAAAATTTATAAAGTAATTGCTTTGCCAGCCCGCATAATGTAAGATAAAAAAAAGTTTTAATTTTTTTATGTCTCTATATCTTTGCCAGGATGCCAACTTCAAGGAGAATCTTCAACCGGTGCTGCTGCTGATTGGTATTCAATCTGCTTTAATTTACAAAATTGGTCGACAGATAACAAATGTTTTTTGTAAGATTTTATTTTGTTAAATGTATGTCTTAAAGATGCTTAGACTTTATAAATTAGTAGAAGTTAATTTCTGTTTTTTGGGAAAGAGAAGAAAAAGTTTCCGTTTATCAAGGTTTAAAGCTGGTGCAGCTGTTTTAAGTGATGGATCAGGTTTTCCGCATCTTTGCTTAATTTTTTATCTACATCAATTTTTAAGAAATCATTTTTTCTAATTATTATGACTTTATGCTGATTCAATTTTAGATGGAAACAAATCAGTGTGAGAATGGATATGATTAAAGATAGTATCAGCAGCGTCCGTGATGACTTCAGAATATTAAAAATTATGAGTGCTGTTAGCAGAACGGCATAATTTAAACTGAATGTCTTTCTTTTGATAAATCTGATTTTAATAATGTTTTTTAAAGGAATGTCATGCTTTTTATTGAGGATCAGCAGGCTGATGCGGTCACTATAAATTTCCCCGAATTTATTCTGATATATATCCTGCATGAATGTTTTTAATTAATTTTTACAGAGTTAAATGAATCAAAGAATATTTTAGAAGAACTCTTTTTACCGTATTTTATCTTATGCCCAATTCCCTAAACAGAAAAGGGATAATAAGATTATCTGAATCTTGCATAAAATGATACAGCCTTAATTATCCAAAAAACTATTCTTCATTTTGTTGCAGTTCAATTACTGGCTGTAGTGCCAGTAATTGAATTTTTATATCTATTGAGCCGCTTACTTATCGTGTAACCGGCTTTAGCAGTATTGATGCTGATTCAGTTTATTCCAAGCAGAATAATAAAGAATCATAAGACTTCCCCCAAAAAAGCTTATCAATATCTTCAATAGATTGTTTTACAACAATTGCAAATTTGGCGATGTTTTATGGGTTTTACAGACCGGCAAAGAAATAAGATATTCTTTATTGAGAAATTATTTCCTTTCAAAGGTTTTTTATTCTTTTCCTTTTTTTTAAAGTACAGATAGGCGATGTATTTGAGATACCCTTTGTTATTTAAGGAGATACATAACAGATATTTCTAAAGAGGGTAAAAAAAGGTAAAAAAAAGGATTTCCTCTTTTTGTAATTTTAAAAAAATTATAAGTGATGCTCTATAATTTCTTTTAGTTCGCCAAAAACAAAAGGTTTTTTTAAGAATTCTTTCACTCCCAGACTGCACCCCATTTTTTTGTCTTTTTTCTCAATTTTAGCTGAAAGAAATATAACCGGAATGTTTGAATACTGAGATCTTCTATGTTCCTCCATAAAGCCGTAACCATCAAGTTTTGGCATCATAATATCGCAAAGAATAATATCAGGTTTAAATTCCCTCACCTTCTCTAGGCCGTCTTTTCCGTCTTCTGCTTCACAAACGATATGGCCAACAAAAGAAAGCAACTCGCAAATTGTAATTCTTAATGTTTCTTCGTCATCAATAATTAATATTTTAGCCATATTCCTTTTATTTTTTTCTTTGTTAATTTTAGTGCTGTGCAAACTTTTGAATTAAATACGAGGAACGACTTCTTTTGGATGTTGTAATAATGCAAATAATCAAAAAAAATCCTTTAACAAATCAACAACACATGTTTTCTAGTGTATTAACAAATTTAAATATAGCGCATAAATGATTGGAGTACGAGGAATATGCTGACTTAACTGAACTAAATAACAAACTAATGCCTTAAAATAATATCAGATAAATTTTAAATGCTACGTAAACTTAGATTAATAATTTAAAAATACAAAAGAAAAAGTTAAAATATTATTTTTAATTGTAATAATAATATCACAAATTAGGTTTCATTTCTGAGGGAATTGGCGTAATTTGTTAATTTCGAATATATGATTTTTTTGTAAAAAATGAGCTAAAGCAACTTAATGGTCTTTTAGACAATAAGATACTTTATCTCCATTTTAATCGAAGTAAATAAAAACAATAATCAAAATAATACGCTTTACAGATTTGGGTCCAATAAAAAGGCTCAAATTTAAATTGCCTTTTATCGTTAAATAAAAAAAAAATGATTAATTATGTTAGTTTAATTGGGCCTTGTTTTGGATAGAAAAAAGAATACCGTCACAATTACTTTGAGACGGCTGCTTTTGGATTTTTGAGATAAGATATAAATTCTTTATCCATTTTCTGCTTCAATAGATTTTATGTAGTCGCGGGGAGTCATATTAAGATATAATTTGAAGCTGGTTGAGAAATAGGACAATGAACTAAATCCGGTTTGGTCAACTATGTATTTGATGTTCCTTTCTCCTGAGCGAATTAATTTAACGGCATAATCCAGTCTAAACTCTCTTATATACTGACTGGCATTTTTATGGGTTAATTTCCGCACTCTTTTGTCCAGGGTTGATTTGCTGATGGCAAGATCTCCGGCAAGCTCATTCATGTCAATGTTTGTTTTCATTTTTTGAATTAAAATTTCATTTAATGAGGTAATAAAGTCCTTTTCAGACAGCTTGATAGTAACTTTAGAAAAGGGGTCAGGGCTGAATTTTTTTTCAATGTTGTTTTTAAGAAATATTAGGTTATTAATTTTATAAATTAATTCTTGCACTTTGAAGGGTTTTATAATAAAATCAGTAACGCCGTTTTTAAGCTGTTTAAACTTTAAATCGTCGTCTATATTGGCTGTAATCATGATAAAAGGAGTTGCATTAAACCTATTGTTTTTGCGAATTTTAAAAAATAGCTCTTCTCCGTTAAGATTGGGCATTACCATATCGCAAATGATGATATCAGGAACATTTTTATTCAGGTGCAGCAGAGCTTCCAGGCTGTCTTTGAAATAGAGTACATCAAAATTATTTAATTTTAGCATTTCTGTTATAGTGGTTCCCAGCACTATATCGTCTTCAATTATAGTTAATTTGGTTGTTTGTTTTATCATTGGTTGAATTTATTTTAAATCATTACGGTTATTTTTTAGATTATCAGTATTATTTTGAAAATAAAGCATAAAATGTAATACTTTTAGTTCCTTATTTGGAAAATTCATAACAAAAAGATGAAAAAGCTACTGTCGTATGTTTCTAAAATCAATAATCATCTATTGGAGTGTTCATCAATAGACGACGCTTTAAATTTGTGCATTAGAGATATTGGTTTAGAGCACAACATGGATAGAAGTTACATTCTAAAAAATAAAAATAATAGCGATTTATTAGGTTTGGATTACGCTTATGCTTACGAATGGTGCAATAACAGTATTACATCCTATATTCATCATTTTGATGTAAGTAAAAGACTTATTAATGCTTTTTTATCTATCGATACGATGTTATCCACAGATAAATTGAGGTTTGGGATGGGTAAAGATATTGATAATAAGTTATTAAAAAGTATTTTCGAAACACGGGATGTCAAATCTTATTTTTTTGCGCCGATTTTTTCTGACAATGTGTTATGGGGCTGGATTGGACTTGAAGACTGCACCAGCGAAAGGATTTGGGAAGAGGAAGAAATTTCGGTATTGCACACCATCATAAAAAGCTTAGGAATTCGTCTTAGCCAGACTGCAACGGTATCAAAATTAGAGAGGACCATAGAAAAATTTAATTTTTTTATGTCCAGTTCGAACCAGGCAATGTGGGAATTTGATATTGAAACCGAAAAGACAAATTTTAGTTTGAATTGGTTTGGAATATTGGGTTACACAAATGAAGAAATTAATAATATCCCTGATTTTTGGTCAAGGATTTTTTCTGCCGATGACATGAAGCAGATTATTAGAGATTTTAGAGATTTTGTATCTGGAAAAGTGGAACGTTTTGAGGGTAACACAAGAATTATTCATAAAAAGGGACATGCCATTTCTGCAAAATATTCAGGTTTATTAAAGCTAAATAAAAATGGAGTGCCAAAGAAAGTTATAGGAACTTATATGGATATTAGTGAGCTGGTGGAAAAAGAAAAACAATTGGTGCTGTCTGAAGCAAAATATAGATTTATTGCCGAAAATACAACAGACTTAATCTGCCAGCATTCTAAAGATGGGAATTTAGTATATGTCTCCAGTTTATCAAATGATGTAATTGGCTATGATTTTGAAGAATTGATTCATAAATGCCCTTGGGATTTTATTCATAAGAGAGACTTGGGCAATATTAAAAAATACTACCATTCTATTGTTAAAAACCAGCAGATCGAAACCATTACATTTCGATTTAAAAAAAATGATGGTTCCTACATTTGGCTGGAAACAGCAACAAAGGTTATGCTGGATTCAGAAAAAAATATTATAGGCTTTCAGACTTCCAGCAGAGACATTAGCAAACGCATTAAAGCTGATAAAGAAATGAAAGCAGCATTTTTGAAAGAAAGGATGTTTAATGAATTAAAATCTAACTTCGTTTCTATTGCCTCTCATCAATTTAGAACACCCTTGACTGTTATTTACTCTAATGCGGAACTTTTAGAACTAAAAATAAATCACCAGGAAAAAGACTTGCCCAATGACGGTAATGTCATTATTTCGAGAATAAAAAATGAAGTGGAGAGAATGACTGAACTTATGAATAATATTTTAGTTTTTGGAAAACAGGAAGCAAAAAAAATTGAAAAAGTAATTCAGCCTATAGATCTCAATGAATTCATTGAAACATTAACCAGTACCTATTTTAATAAGGAAGGCGGCGCTAAAATAAAAGTAGTAAAAAAAGGAGTTAAAAAGACCTTTTTTTCTGATGAGTCACTTATTGTTCATATACTCACAAATGTTATTAATAATGCATTCAAATACTCGGTTGGTAAACCTGATCCCGAACTGATTATTAGTTATTTAAAGGATAAAATTGAAATACAAGTCGTTGATTACGGCCTGGGAATACCAAAGAAAGATATTCCAAATTTATTTACTTCATTTTTTAGAGCTTCCAATACCAATTCGATCATAGGTTCCGGATTAGGTTTGGTTATCGTAAAACAATTTACCGAACTTTTAAATGGCACAGTAGAATTAAAAACCAAAGAAAATTTTGGAACAACAATTAAATTGACATTTCCTTATGAGCACCAATAAAATTCTACTAGTAGACGATGAGCCAAATGTTAGAGAAACGATAAAGGAGCTTCTTGTCTTTAAAAATTATGATGTGAGAACAGCAGCAAATGGGCAGGAAGCTCTAGAGCTGTTAGAATATTGGATTCCTGATTTAATTCTTTGTGACATGGTTATGCCGGTTATGAATGGGAGTGAGCTTCATGAAAGCATTAAAAACAATAAATCTTTGAGCCCTATACCTTTTATCTTTTTATCAGCAAAAAATGAAATTGATTTAATACAGAAATGCCTGCTGGATGGAGCAGATGGATTTTTGACTAAGCCATTTAAAATAAACGAATTGACTCTTATAGTTGCTGCGGGGCTGGCAAGGTTTGAAAACAATAAGAATATAAAGGGTAATTTACAGCTGGGAAAAAAAAAAAGACTTTCTCAGTTAAGCTAATATTGCTTTTGATTTGAATTTCATTCATTTATTTGAAAATACATCTTTAGAGACAGAGAGGTTTTCTTCTCTTCAATGAGCACTTGAAGAATCTTTAAATATGCTATTTTAATTCTATGCTTTTTTTTTTTAAACAGTGCGTATAAATTTAGTCTTTTAAGTGGTGGTTTCATTTATTTGCTGCTGTAAACAAGCTTTTGAAAATTATACTATTATCAAATACATTAATCAATGATGAACAAAATTGTTTCTAAAAATATCAGAACCATTAGAGAAATGAGAAATCTTACCAGAGACTTTGTAGCTGGTGAATTGGAGATGACTTACAGTGGGTATGGTAAAATTGAAAGAGGTGAAATTGATATAACAATTTCTAAAATATCTAAGCTGGCAGATATTTTTGGAATTTCAATTTCTGATTTATTATTTTTTGACGTATCGTATTTTTTTAATAACGATGCGGAAGATAAATTTGATGAGCAATCTGGAATTGCCAGTAATTCCGGTGTAAATACTTTGAGAATGCCAAGCGGCAGGCTGTTGGATTTTCAAGTAAAGAAATTGAAAAACAATGTATGACTTCTTATTTTAAGTTGTAAATTTAAAGAGCACCGCCGGAAAATCAGGCGGTTTTTTTATTAATCGGCGAAGTGCAAGAGACTGTTCAGCAATGAGCAGTCTCTTTCTTACTGCAGGGGCTAAGATCCAATTCCGTGGTAAACAAATCCTATTTTTTGCATTTCTTTTTTATTTAGTATATTTCTTCCGTCAAAAACAAATGCAGGTTTTTGCATTGCGTCATAGATTTTTTTCCAGTCATAGTGAGCAAATTCTTCCCATTCTGTAAGTACAGCTACTGCATGAGCCCCTTGGCAGGCTTCAAAAGGATTATCGAATGATTGTACATTTGCTGCATTCTCTTGGGATGATCTGGTTTCTAAATAATCCAAATCGGACAAAATTTTCTTTTGATTTACTTTGGGATCATAAACGCAGACAGCGGCCTGTTCATTTATCAAATCATCTGCGATATAAATGGCGGCAGACTCTCTTGTGTCATTAGTATTCTTTTTAAAAGCCCATCCTAGAAAGGAAATTTTCTTGCCGGCAACGGTGTTGTAAAGTGTCTTTACAATCTTGTCAGCAAATCTTTTTTTCTGGTGATCGTTCATTATAATTACCTGTTCCCAATAAGCTGCTGTTTCATTAAGTCCGTAGCTTTTAGCAATGTAAACTAAATTCAAAATATCCTTTTTAAAACAAGAACCGCCAAACCCTACTGATGCTTTAAGAAATTTGGGCCCAATTCTGCTGTCCATTCCTATAGCTCGCGCTACTTCATTGATATCAGCTCCTGTTTTTTCACACAGTTCGGTTAAGGCGTTAATAGATGAGATCCGCTGTGCTAAAAATGCATTAGCGGTCAATTTAGACAATTCTGATGACCAGACATTCGTAGTTAGTATTTTGTCCCTCGGTACCCAATTTGCGTATATATCTGTTAAGGCTTGTATGGCTTTTTGCCCTTCTGCAGTCTGGTCTCCCCCAATTAATATTCGGTCGGGATGCAGCAGATCAGAAATAGCTGTTCCCTCGGCTAGGAATTCAGGATTAGATAAAATCTGGAATTGTACGCCATTGCCGGTATTGTCAAGAATGCTCTTGATAGCTTCGGCAGTTCGGACAGGAAGGGTTGATTTTTCTACGACAATTTTATTGTCTTTAGCAACTTTAGCAATCTGTCTGGCACATAATTCAATGTACTTTAAGTCAGCGGCCATTCCTTTTCCTTTTCCATAAGTTTTGGTGGGCGTGTTCACGGAAATGAAAATAATCTGCGCTTCTTCAATTGCCTTTTCTACTGCATTTGAAAAAAATAAGTTTTTACCTCGGGTTTCTGCTACAACGGCGCTTAAGCCAGGTTCAAAAATTGGTATGTTATCTGTGTTCTCATCGTTCCAGGCATCAATCCGTTCCTGATTCAAATCTACTACCGTAATGGTAAGGTGAGGACATTTTTGCGCGATAACTGCCATGGTGGGCCCGCCGACATATCCGGCTCCAATACAGCATATTTTTGTAATTTCCATTTGATCTGTTTTATAGTTTTTATAATTATTCTGAAAGAAAGTTTTAGGGCGGATTTATTTGATAGTACTTTTTAAATGTTTTTTTGATTAACAGCTCTTGCGGCTGTATTTCTGAAAGCATCAATCGTTCCGGTTTCTAATTTAGAGTATTAATTTTCCATCATTTTAAAGCTTATAAAAGTAATTTCTGCCGTGTTTATTTCGCTTCCTTTAAAGAGTTATATATTCCAAATTTAGGTTTTATTGTCTTTTACAGTTTCTGTGTTGCCCTTTGGTTTGTAGTAATTTTGTTGCTGTAGAGCTTTGATGTTTAAATGCTATATCGGAATGGAAAATTAGAATCAGCACATAGATTTCTAATTTCTTGCTGTAAGGATTTGTTAACGGTACTTTACTATTATTTACAAAACTTTTTAGGTAGTCAAAATGTAACTATCTACGGGGAACCCTTGTTCATTTTATTTTTTTAATTGTTTTCTGCATGTTTTGCCTACGTTCATACAAAAACATTTTTTCTATATTTTAATCTAAACCAATTATGAAAACAGGAATAACATTTAGTGCCTTTGATCTGCTTCATGCAGGTCACATTAAAATGCTGGAAGAAGCAAAATTAAATTGTGATTATCTTATTGTGGGACTGCAGACTGATCCGACTCTTGACCGACCTGAGAAGAACAAACCGAGTCAGTCAGTTGTAGAACGTTACATCCAGCTCAAAGGATGCAGATTTGTAGATGAAATAGTTCCTTATGCAACAGAGCAGGATTTAAAGGATATCCTGCAGTCTTTTCAAATTGATGTGCGTTTTTTAGGAGACGAATATAAGGACAGAGACTTTACAGGAAGAGCTTACTGTGAAGAAAAAGGAATAGAGTTCTATTTTAATACGCGAGATCATCGTTTCTCAAGCAGCGGTCTTCGCAGGGAAGTTTTTCAATTGGAACTTTTAAACGGAAATAAATGATTGCTGCCGGTAATATAGTTCATGTTGTTTTAACAGGAGGTGTCGGCAGCAGATTATGGCCACTTTCCCGTAAGACAAAACCAAAACAGTATCTTGATTTGTTTGACGGATGTTCTCTTTTGGAAATGACAATCGACAGAAATAAAAGCATCGCTGACAGATTAATCATTGTTGGAAACGCAGAAAATCATGCCCTGAGCTGTAAAGTGATGGAGAAATTTTCTCTTGATCATTCGCATATTGTTGAGGCGGCGCCGAGAAATACTGCTGCAGCGATTGCTTTTGCCGCTTTTCAGTCTAAAGAAGATGCTGTTTTAATTGTTACGCCTTCAGATCATATAATTAATGGAGAAGAAGAGTATCTGTCAGCATTAAAACAGGCAGTTGTGATTGCACAGAACGATTATCTGGTCACTTTTGGAATTAAGCCTTCAAAAGCTGAAACCGGATACGGCTACATAGAGTTTGAAGGAAATGATGTATTGGCTTTTCATGAAAAACCTAGTTTGGATAAAGCTTCAGATTTTTTAAAAAAGGGTAATTTTTATTGGAACAGCGGTCTTTTTTGTTTTAAGGCAGGGGTATTTTTAAAAGAACTCCAAAAACAGGAGCCAGAAGTTTACAATAGCGTAAAATTGGCATGGGAATCTAATGATTCAGGTTTTTTAGATTATGATTTGTCTATGAAGATTCCTTCCATTAGCATCGATTACGCCGTAATGGAGCGCAGCTCTAATATAAAGGTTGTGGCTTCTGGGTTTGATTGGTCAGATCTGGGATCATTTGAGTCAGTGTATGATTATTTAATGAAAAAAGGGCATCAAGCTGATGCTAACGGAAATATTCTGATTGGATCAGCCATCCACACTTCTTTTATTGGAGTTGAAAACTGCCTTTTAGTGCATACTCCTGATGCTTTTTTGGTAGTGAAAAAAGAAAACTCACAAGAGGTAAAACAAGTTTATCAGGAATTGGAAGCGGCTAATTCTCCGCTGCTTTAGGAACATTATTAAAAGACTGTTTTAGAATAAAAGCTACAGTCAAATACAAAATTATTACAACATCAGAAATATTATGACCAATACGCCAAAAATAGCTTTAATAACCGGAGTTACAGGACAAGATGGAGCTTACCTAAGTGAATTTTTACTTAAAAAAAATTATATAGTTCACGGACTTAAAAGACGCTCTTCTTTATTTAATACGGATCGAATCGATCATTTATATCAGGATCCTCATGCAGATAACCAGCGTTTTATACTTCATTACGGAGAGATGACCGACAGCACCAATTTAATTCGCTTGATTCAGGAAATACAGCCGGATGAGATTTACAATCTTGCGGCTATGAGCCATGTTCAGGTATCTTTTGAAGTGCCGGAATATACTGGTAATGCAGACGGATTGGGAACTTTAAGAATTTTAGATGCTGTCCGTTTATTGGGATTGGAAAAAAAGACCCGTATTTATCAGGCTTCTACATCTGAATTGTATGGAAAAGTGCAGGAAGTGCCGCAGACGGAAAAAACACCATTTTATCCCCGTTCCCCTTATGCAGTGGCAAAAATGTATGCGTACTGGATTACGGTAAATTACAGGGAAGCTTACGGAATGTATGCGTGCAATGGAATTCTGTTTAACCATGAATCGCCAATCCGCGGGGAAACTTTTGTAACCAGAAAAATTACCCGTGCTGTATCCCGTATTGCTTTAGGATTACAGGAAAAGTTTTATTTAGGAAACCTGGATGCCCAAAGAGACTGGGGACATGCCAAGGATTATGTCCGCATGATGTGGATGATTCTTCAGGCCGATGAACCGGAAGATTGGGTAATAGCTACCGGAAAAACCACTACAGTCCGTGATTTTGTCAAGATGAGTTTTGCTTATGTTGGAGTGGAAATTGAGTTTAAAGGCATCGGTGTTGATGAAAAAGCGTACGTAGCGGCATGCAGCAATCCTGATTTTCAAATAGAAATCGGAAAAGAAATCTTAGCGGTAAATCCTCGTTATTTCCGTCCCACGGAGGTGGAATTGCTAATTGGAGATGCTGCAAAAGCAAATACCAAATTAGGATGGGTTCCTGAATATGACCTGCAGGATTTAGTAAATGATATGATGCAGTCTGATATAAAGATAATGCAGAAAGACTATCATTTAGAACAAGCGGGATATCAAACAATGAACTATTACGAGTAAAATGAATATAGATAAAACTTCCAGAATATACATTGCAGGCCATCGCGGAATGGTCGGATCTGCAGTATGGAGAGCATTGGAGAATGAAGGCTATAAAAATCTAATCGGAAAGTCAAGCGACGAACTGGACCTGCGTGACCAGCAGGCGGTTCTGGCATTTTTTAAAAACGAGAAACCCAAGGCAGTTATAGATGCGGCCGCAAAAGTAGGAGGGATTCTGGCAAACAATAACTATCCCTATCAGTTTATTATGGAAAATATGCAGATTCAGAATAATCTAATTGATGCTGCCTTAAAGTCAGGAATAGAGAAATTTGTTTTTCTTGGAAGTTCTTGCATTTATCCTAAAATGGCACCGCAGCCCATTCACGAAGATTGTCTGCTAACAGCTGCATTGGAACCCACCAACGAATGGTATGCCTTGGCAAAAATTTCAGGAATCAAAGCTTGTCAGGCTGTTCGCAAGGAATTTGATAAGGACTATGTAAGTCTGATGCCAACTAATCTGTACGGGATCCATGATAATTTTGATTTGAAAAGCTCGCATGTTTTACCTGCTATGATCAGAAAGTTTCATGAAGCTAAGCAAAATGGCCATGCAGCCGTAACGCTTTGGGGAACAGGAAATCCTATGAGAGAGTTTCTCCATGCGGACGATATGGCGAATGCTGTAATTTTTGCCTTAGAAAACAGACTGCCGGATTATTTATACAATGTCGGATCTGGACAGGATTTAAGCATCAAAGAATTGGCACTGCTGGTTCAAAGCACAGTAGGCCACCAAGGTGAAATTATCTGGGATGCTTCGATGCCTGACGGTACACCCCGAAAATTGATGGATAGTTCAAAAATGCAGCAGTTAGGCTGGAAACAGCAGATTAATCTAAAAGAAGGGATTGCAAAAACATACGAATGGTTTCTGGCCAATGTTGAAAATATAAAAAAAGTTTCAATCGGCTTGTAATTGAATTATGTGTTTAGTTTAGCTGTCCTTTATAAATTAGGAGAATACACTTTTCAATGGCATAGATTAAATCAAAGAATCAAGATAAAAGTGAAAACTAATCATTTTCCGTTCTTAAACCGCCTCAAATCACTTTAATACGCATGAATATTTTAGTATAAATTCAATTTAACAATTAAAAGTTATGGAGGCAAACAGAGTAATGGTTTATGATAAGTTTCATTATTTCTCAAGGTTTTTGAAATATGAGTTTAAGGATATCAATTTTGTTGCCGGGCATAAAGCAGCTATTCTTTATGGGAATGAAATGACACATGATCTTTCATTAGTGGTTTTTGTTTTTTATTCGGAGAATGATCTGATAGATCTTTTAAGGATTAATTCATACGGAATTCCAGTATTGGTCTGCAATCATTGCCCGCAGTTCCTCAATAAATTTAAAAACATACAAAACATTGAAGTTTTAGAATGTCTGGATACAAAAAGGGGATTTAGGAATGATCTTCGACTGCATTTTGAGGAAAAATTTAATTTGGCTGATGAACAGCAAATATGTAAATGAAAAGCATTCAGCTTTATTTTTAGGTAAAATTGGAAGAAATGAACAATCTAAAAGAGAGAAAGAGAATCAGCATCAGTGATTTGAAAGCCGTGAACAAAAATTTAGAAAGTTTTGCTTTCAGAGTATCACATGATCTGCTTTCGCCGGTTAATGCTTTAAAAATACTGGTTTCTTTAATAGAAGAAGAAACCCGCGAAGAAAGCACGATGGAATATATGCGGATGATAAAAGACCGCGTAGTTCATCTGGAGCAGACGATTCGAAACAATCTTAAAAATTCAAAAGCGGATTATCCAGAACTCCAGATCACTAAAATTCCACTTGAAAAAACGGTTTGGGAAGCGGCCGAAATTTTTTCTAATGAAATAAAAACCTTAGGGATTCATTTTAAAGTAAACATTAAAGAACACGAAGCCTTTTTTTCAGATCGATTCAGATTAAATGCGGTATTGGAAAATTTGATTGGGAACGCGGTAAAATATCATAATAAAGAGGCAGTCGATAAAGTGATAGCTGTAGAAGGTTATTCAGACGGCAATACGCTTAAAATTTCTGTATCAGATAATGGGATTGGGATTGCAGAGATGAATCAAGACAGAGTATTTGATAAATTTTTCAGAGAATCCAATAGCTCTGAAGGATACGGCATCGGACTGCATATCGTAAAACAGACCGTTGAAGTCTTGGAGGGATCTATTAATGTGAAGTCTGCTCAGGGAAAAGGCAGCTGTTTTATTTTAGAATTAAAAAACTTTAGGAATCAAAATTAATACTTTAAAAAGAAATGAAACAGTTATTGTATATAGCACCGGTGATAATTGATTTTGAAAAATTAAATGGGGTGTCTAAAAAAATACTAAATCAATATAAAGTTTTCAGTAAATCGTATAATGTCACGCTAATCTCTTATGGACCAGACTGCCTTTATTATCTGAATGATAGTTTTTTTGAAGCGATTCCCTTAGAAAATGCCAATCGAAGGCTTAAAATGTATTCTTTTATTGACAAAACGCTTTCGGTAAACAATTACAGTTTTATTTACACCAGATATCATCTTTGCGATTTTCTGTTTCTCAATTCTCTTAGAATACTAAGCAAAAAAAACAGCAAGATTGTTATTGAAATACCAACGTTTCCTTACAAGCACGAACTGCTGAAATGGAAGGGGGGGACGATGCGCTATTTCATGGATGCTTCTTCTAATTTTTTGCTGAGACTTTATGTGGGCCGAATTGTTACGTATTCAAATGACCATAAGATTTTCGGTATAAAGACCATAAATACCATCAATGGAGTTATTTATGAAAACGTTATTCCAGTGGAGAAGAGAGTTTACAATGCCAATGAAATGCATTTAATTTCGGTATCTCTTACCATGAGCTGTCATGGCTATGACAGGTTAATTGAAGGATTAAAGGAGTACTACCAGCTTGGAGGCGATATTCATATCGTCTACCATTTAGTTGGAGAGGGAGATGAAATCAAAAAGTATCAGGAATTGGTGGCTAAATACGGTATTGAAAAACATGTTCTGTTTTATGGTTTCAAAAGCGGGAGTGATTTGGATGCCCTTTATGAAAAGGCAGATCTTGCTGTAAATTCAATAGCAATACACCGAATTGGCTTAGAGACGGAAAGTACAATAAAATCAAAGGAATATGCCGCTAAAGGACTGCCTATGATTTCTTCTTATGCTGTGGATGCCTTTTCGATTCAAGACAATGAAAAATATGTGCACCAGATAAGTGCAGATGAAAGCCCTGTTGACATTTACGGACTTATAGAATTTTACAAAAAAATGTACCAGAATACAGATCGTAATATTTCGGAAGAAATCAGATCAGCCTCTCAAAAAAGATGCGACATGTCTGTTACGCTTCAAGGTGTTGTGGAGTATTTTAATGCAGCAGTTTAAGTTTGAAAAATCATAATTATATTACAATTGGATTAGCGCTGCTGGGTATAATCGAAAGCTATTATATCTATAACCAGCCCATTGCCAGAAAAGGTCTGGAATTGCTGTTCCTAATTCCTTTGTTTTTTACCGTATGCGTATCCATTTACGGCAGTGCAATACTTCGGTATCATAAGCAGGGAATAGGGCTTAAAATTTATTACAGCATTGTTGCTGTTCGCTATATTATTCAGCCCTTTCTTATCACGCTTTCAGAAGGAAAATTGAATTTCAGGATGCCTGAAGCCAAAGCGGATTCGTATGATGTTGCAGTCCTTATTTATGGAATTGAATTGTTTATTGCTTGCATTGCCATAAAAAAATGGTTTCCTGTTTACATTAAAAAATATCGGAAAAAAGATATTTCACATAGACAGCTCCCTTTAAATTCTTACGGAAAACGAGTGCTGATTGTTTATTTTTTATTCCTTTTAGTACGATTTAATTCATGGATGCCTGGACTTAATATATTAGCATTAAAAGAATCAGTATCTAAAGCTGCAGTTGTATTTGATGCCACAATTTTTAACAGTATAAAAATCTTCATTTTCATTCTGCTGCTTGCTGAGGCAAAAAAATATGCTAGAAATAAAGCTGGTTTTCAGCTGTATTTTGGTTTAGGTGTTATTGCAGCCATTTTTAATTTTATATCTTATTTTGGCAGCAACCGTTCACTGATATATGAAACGGCGATTGCTACAATTGCCATTTTGATTGTAAGCTATCCGCAGTTAAAAACAAAGATTTTGGCAATATTACTTCCCTTTGCCATTGTTATTATGGTTTTGTCCTATGCAAATAAACAATTTGCAGAAGATAATGCCGGAACTTTAGAAAGTGGAGATTCGAGCGTGGTAGTGTCCAATTTTATTGAGGAGTATGCCAATGGATTGTGGACTGTTGCGCGTTCTTACCAGGCTTCGATAGGCATCAGCGCCACAAAGTCAAATGAAGCTTTGATCAAAGATTTTTCGGATGGACTTTCAGGTTTATCAGATTTACCGGGTTTTAATACTATATCCAATAGTCTGAAAGAGCTGCGTTCTTCCTCGGATGTTTTTAAAGATTCATTAAAGCAAAGAGATGACAGAGGGCAGATGCTCTCACTTTCAGGAGGTTTTTTAATTATAGGAGGAAATCTGCTGGGCTGGCCGGTTCTGATTTTAGGAAATTATATTATGATTATGCTTTTGGTAAGGATGGAAGCCGCGTCTAAAATTGTTCAGGATTTGTATTACAGGTACATGTACATCTGGATGTCAATACTTATGGGATTAGTCCATTGTTATTGCCTGCAGACCATTATTTTCTGCTGGAGCAAATACATACTTTTTTATTGGCTTGTCTTGCGGGTAAATCGCATGGGGCTTTTAAAACCAAACAAATATAGCAGAGCTGAGGCTTGTGCAGAGAATCTAAATTACAGCTGGAAAGCTGGGCCTATTGTCTAAAAAAATGAAAAATAGTAAAAAAAGAGTATTGATCATAGTCAATACGCAGTTTCCTTATGGGAAATCGGAAGATTTTTTATCCAATGAATTGGAATATGCGGCTGGTTTTGACGAAATAGTATGTTTTCCGATCTTAGTCTATGGCGATAAGACGGTTGAGGATATTATTTATAAGAAATCCAAACAGCCCGTAACATTTTACAATAGTGCTCTTTCTTATAAAAGCAAATCAAGAATAATAAAACTTTTTTTTCTGGCTTGCACTAATTCAAAGTTTTATAAAGAATTATGGCTTTTGATGCAGACAAATCGACTGACATTAAGAAATATCAAGCAGCTGCTGATTTTCTTATTTATTGCGCACAATGCTTTAAATGATTTGACAAAGGTTGTAAAGGAAAAGTGCAAAGACTGCGATGTGGTATTGTATTCTTACTGGATGCACATAGGTGCTTTTGTAATTATTTCATTAAAAAAGAAGTTTCAAAAGGCCATCCATTTTGAAAAAGCAATCACGCGCTGCCATCGATTTGATCTCTACGAATATGCTGATGCAGGCCGTTATCTGCCTATGAGAGAATCCATTTTGTCTGGGATCGATGAAATACATTCAATTTCAAAAGATGGCGTATCCTATTTAAATAAAGAGTATCCGCAGCACAGCGATAAATTAAAATTATCAAGATTAGGCTCTTTAGATAAAGGCATAAAGATTTTTCCAAAAAGCGAAACGCTTCATCTTGTTTCCTGCTCTTGGATGCGTCCTGTTAAAAGAGTATCCGCTATTTTGGAAGCAGTTTCAAAGATTTTTGTAAACATAGAATGGGTTCATTATGGCGATGGAGAAGAATTTGATAAGATAAGTAAAATGGCGGCTCAGATTGATAATCCTTCAGTAGCTGTAAAATTGATGGGCGCTTACAGCAATGAAAAAGTGCTTGCGGAATATGCCCATAAAACCTATGATGTTTTTATCAACGTAAGCGAAAATGAAGGCGTGCCGGTTTCCATCATGGAAGCGATGTCTTTTGGAAAAATTATAATAGCCACAAATGTCGGGGGAACGGCAGAGATTGTAGAAAATGGAGTCAATGGTTTTTTAATCCATAAAGATTTTACTAACGAAGAACTATTGCATGTACTGACCAAAACAGCATTATTAGAAGCCGAGGAGTTCAACGAGATGTGCAGACAGTCCAGAAGAATTTGGGAAGAAAGATGCAATGCGCAGGCTAATTATCAAAAATTTTATCAGCAGCTTAAAGTGAATTCTGTATCATGAAAAGAAATACCATAAATATAAATCTGCAGCCTGTAAATAATCGCGGCTCTGGAATTGCGCTGTTTGCCAATAAATTAATAGCCGAATTGGAAAAAAGTAAATCATATAAAATTTTCGGCAGTTTTAATTTTGTAAGAGGGGTCAAAAAAAAGGAATTAGAGAGATTCTCTTTTCCTGTAAAATATTCATCTGTTCCAGCTAAAGCTGTGTATTCTAGATTAATAAAAAAAGCACTGCCTTTTCATTACCACAATATGATGCGTGGCAAGTCAGATATTAATTTGTTCCTGACTTATAAAATCCCGAGAGTGAATTACAGCGGTATTGTAATCACTACAATTCATGATTTGATTCCCTTAAGGGTTGCCACAGAAAATAGTAAAATACAGGCAGATTACAGAGATGATATTGAGTATGCAATCCGCCATTCGGATTATTTGATAACAATTTCTGAGGCTTCTAAAAAGGACATTCTGGAAGAGTTTTTATACAACAAAAATAAAATTTTTGTCATTCCTAATGGTGTTGATTTTGAATTGTACAACAGAGCAATAGAACAGGAGTGCTTAACAAAAGTCAAAGAAAAATATCAGCTGCCCAATAAGTTTGTGGTGTATCTAGGGGGAATACGGATCCATAAAAATGTAGATAATTTGATTAGGGCTTATGCCTTGCTTTCTGAAGATGTAAGACAAGAGGTTAGTTTAGTGATTACTCAGGGAAATGAACAATTGAAAAAGCTGGCAGCTGCTCTTAACATTGAAGAGCAGGTTTTCTTTACATCTTATATCGATGAAGAAGACAAGCCGGCGGTTTATAAACTGGCTTTGACAATGGCATTTATATCATCATACGAAGGTTTTGGTCTGCCAATTATAGAAGCCATGGCTGCGGGAACTCCTGTCATTACTTCTAATGTTTCGTCTATGCCAGAAGTTGCAGGCGATGCAGCAGTGCTGGTCGATCCATTTGAAATTGAACAGACTAGAGATGCTTTAGAGCGTATCATACTAGAGACCGACTTTCGAAAAAAAATGATAGAGTCCGGTTATGAAAATGCGAGAAAATACAGTTGGACGCATTCAGGCGAAGAATTGTTAAAATTATGCAATACCATATTAAAGCAGCAGACATGATTCATTTGTTTAAAAAAGCAGCACGGTTAAGCTTGAGCCTGCCTAAGACGATCTATTTTAATTTCTATTTGTTTGCGCCTAAAATAGCTGTTAAACTTCCCATTTTGGTGGACTATAGAACCAAGTTTTGTTCATTGCACCGCAATACAGTTGCATTAAATGAAACTCCAAAATTTGGAATGATTAAAATAGGTTGGGGAGAAGGTGCGGTTGGAAATGAGTGCAGTCGCTTTAGCTACTGGACCGTTAAAAAAGAATGTAAAGTTACTTTTGCTGGCAGCGCTCATTTTGCAAGAGGAGTATCTTTAAGAGCGGATGACGGCGGACAGATCGTTTTTGGAAAAAACTTTACGGCAAACCAGAATTTCTTCTGTGCCAGTAATACTGTAATAACTTTCGGGGATAATGTACTGGCAGGCTGGAACATTCATATTCGCGATGGCGATGGACACCTCATTTTTGATCAGAAAAATTGCGTTATCAATACCAATAGGCCCATCTCGGTAGGAAGTAAAGTCTGGATAGGAAGTTATGGCACTATCCTTAAAGGGGCCGCAGTTCCAGACAATAGCGTAGTGGCCTTAGGCTCTATTGTGACAAAATCTTTTTCAGAGTCCAATATAATCATTGGCGGCATACCGGCAGTGATGATTAAGAAGAATGTTCATTGGGAGAAATAATCTTATAAAAACAATAATTTTTAATGGCAGCAAACAGAACCCGAAGTTCTATAAAAAACTCTGCAGCGGCTTTAATGGGGCAGCTGATCACGATTATTTTAAATTTTACCGTCCGCACCATTTTTATAAAAACTTTAGGAGCGGCTTATCTAGGAATTAATGGATTATTTACCAATATTCTTTCGGTATTGTCTTTTGCAGAGATTGGATTTGGAACGGCAATTATTTATGCCATGTATGCGCCATTGGCTAAAATGGATGTAATTCAGGTTTCAAAACTAATGAACTATTTCCGGAAGGTTTATGAAATCATTGGCACAGTCATATTTATTGCGGGTTTATTCTTAATTCCTTTTTTGGATTTCTTTATCAATGATTTATCGGAATTGCCAAGAGAACTGCCTTCTTTATGGATTATCTATCTGCTCTATTTATTAAATACTTCTGTAAGCTATTTTTTTAATTATAAAAGATCGCTAATAATTGCAAGCCAGAATGGGCATATAGATTCATTAAATCAGCTTTACTTTAATATTATCAAGGGAAGTTTACAGATTGCAGTGCTATTTTTATTCCATGATTTTTTAAGTTTTCTGATTATTCAGATTCTGTGCACTTTTTTGGGGAATTATTTTATATCTAAAAAAGCGGATAATCTGTTTCCTTATCTGATGTACTACAAGCATAAAAAAATTGACAAAAAAGATAAGATCGCTTTGAGGCGAAATGTCTTTGCGATGTCATTCAGTAAATTAGGCTCTGTTGTCATTACCGGAGTAGATGATCTGTTGATTTCAAAATTTGTTGGAATAGTAGCCATGGGGATTTATTCTAACTATTTATTGCTGACCAATACCATTAGAATTGTTTTTATGCAGATGCTGCTGCCAATAACAGCAAGCGTTGGCAATTATGTAGCCGAAAAATCAGATGATGAATCGCATGCTTTTTTTAAAAAGTTATTTTTTATCAATGCCTATTTTGCCATTTGCTGCTTTATAGCCTTGAGTACCTTAGTCAATCCTTTTATAAATTTAATTTGGGGAAAAGAATACGTCTTTTCTGCATTAATAACCTTTCTGATAACATTCAATTTCTATCTGGACAGAATGCGAACTACTTCTCAAATCTTTATAGATGCGAAAGGCCTATTCTGGCCTATTAAATGGAAATCTTTATTTGAAGCAGTTATTAATTTATCTTTTTCCTTTTACTTTTTATTAGTCTTAAAATGGGGAATCGAATCCATAATTATCGCGACGATAATAAGTAATCTAACAACAAATATATGGTGGGAACCCTACGTTGTCTTTAGATATGGTTTCCAAAAAAAAGTATTGCCTTATTACATTATGCTCCTTAAATATACTGTTATTCTGGCTGTTTCATATGTAACAGTAAATTATTTGCAGGGATTCCTTTCGGATAATTTTTTAGGTTTTTTAGAAAAGGCAGCAATTGCCTTAGCAATTCCAAACATCATTATTCTTCTCGTTTACCTTAAGACAGCTGAATTGAAATATTTTATCGCTTTAATACAAAATATAATAAATAAAAAACTATGATCGAGAGGCTGTTTTTAAAACTGGCATTTCATATTCTTAAAACCTTTTTGAAGCCTTTTGACGGCAGAATGCCCAGATTTTATATGAAGGGGTATAACTTCATTTTGAAAATGGTTGGAGTAAAAATGAATGGTCTTCCAAGGTATATTTCAACTCAGGTAAGATTTGATGATTTCAATAAAATTCACTTATCAGAGCGTGTGGTCATCTCCGAAAAAGTAATTCTGCTGACACATGATTATTCCTTAACCACCGGTCTTATCGCATTGAATAAAAAACCTTCCACAGATCTTGCTTTCAAAAAAGAAATTCATATCGGCAGAAATGTATTTATAGGAATGGGGGCTATTATCATGCCTGGAACCATTATTCATGACAATGTGGTAATAGGAGCGGGAAGCGTGGTAAGAGGAACCATTCATTCTGATGCCATTGTTATTGGAAATCCAGGACAAATCATTGGGAAATTGACAGAAAAAGCTCTTAAATGGGAAGAGCAGGCAAAGAATTCATTTATACAAACAGATAGAAATTAGAAACATGAAGATACTTATTATTGGACCATTTCCAAAACCTATTAACGGCTGCTCGCTAGCCAATGAAGTTCTTTTAAAACAATTAAAGTTTGAAGGCGGTATTTCTGTTGATATAATCAATACCAATGCAAAAAATATATCTTCTGATAATGTCGGGCACTTTTCCTTCGCTAAAGTGTTTTCATTCTTAAAGGTTTACAGAAAAATTTTCAGTATTTCCAATTCAGACGTCGTTTATACAACACCTGGCCAAACATTTTATGGTATAGTTAAGTATATGCCTTTTTACTTTTATTGTTTGCTAATTGATAAACCCTATATTATACATGTTCACGGAAATCATTTGGGAAATGAATATAAATCATTGAAAGGATTTAAAAAATGGTTCTTTTCATTTTTTATAAACAGATCTTCGGCAGGAATTGTCCTTTCGAATTCTTTAAAAGTAAATTTTGATGGATTGCTGATTCCTAGGAAAGTTTTTGTAGTTGAAAATTTTGCCCAAGATGATTTAGTTCAAAAAGCGGCAATATCAAAGCCGAAAGATAAATTAAGACTTCTGTATTTGAGTAATCTAATGGAGGAAAAAGGAATTATAGATTTCTTGGACAGCCTGATCCTGCTGAAAAAGAAAGGGACCCTCTTTGAAGCAGATATTGCAGGAATAATTGAAGAAGAATCTGAGGCTATTATTAAAAATAAATTCAACGAACTGCAAGGATTTATTAACTATCACGGTGTTGTATCCGGAAAGAGTAAAATCGACCTGCTCCAAAAATCGAATATTTTTATTTTACCAACCTATTATCGCATGGAAGGGCAGCCGATTTCATTAATAGAAGCCATGGCGGCAGGAAATATAATTGTGACTACTGAATTTTCAGGAATACCAGATATTATTAGTACAGAAAATGGTCGTTTTGTTTCTTCCAAAAGCCCTGAAAGCATTTTTAGGACACTGCTTGAAATCAATGAAAAATTAGAAGAATGTGTTGATAAATACAGCAGAGTTAATATGAAATATGTTCAATCTTATTTTACAGAAGCGCAATTTGCCAACAAGGTTTTTAAAGTCATCCAACATATATAAGTCTAAATTATTATGAAAAAAGTTCGTTTAGACTTATTCGATTCGCAATTAGGTCTTGACAGAGGAGCATCAAAAGGAAAAGAGATGCTTTGGTATGCAGTGAAAGTTTTGTTTTTTCTAACTGCTGTTCCTTACCCTTCTAAATTTAAAGTGTTTTTATTGAAAATATTTGGAGCCAAAGCAGGGAAAGGTGTGGTAATCAAGCCTAGAGTGAACATTCATTTCCCATGGAAGTTAGCTGTAGGAGATAATGTGTGGATTGGTGAAGAGGTTTTCTTTCTAAATTTTGAATTACTCACGATAGGAAATAACGTCTGTATCAGCCAGAAAGTTTTTGTCTGCGGAGGCAATCACGATTATAAAGATCCCACAATGCCTTACAGAAATGGGGCAATTGTATTGGAAGACGGAAGTTGGGTAGGTGCATGCTCATTTGTAGGTCCCAATCTTAAAATAGGTGCCAATACTATCGTTTCGGCTGGATCAATTGTAACAAAATCGCTGCCTGAAAATGGAGTGTATAAAGGCAATCCGCTTCAATTGGTAAAAGAACGCTGGTGATTTTTTTTTGCCTGTTCCTAAGCCATTTTCACTTCAGCTATTACCAATTCAATATTCTAATTAACTAAAAAAAAGATTATGAAAGTTTCTATAATCACTGTTTGCTACAATAGAAAAGAAACCATTGCAAAGTCTATAGAGAGTGTCTTATCACAAGATTACTCCAATATAGAATATATCGTTATAGATGGAAATTCAACTGACGGCACCAAAGAAATTATTAAATCTTATGCCGAAAAAATTAGCACCTATCTATCTGAGCCAGATAAGGGAATGTATGATGCCATTAATAAAGGTTTAAAAATGGCAACCGGAGAAATTATCGGATTAATGCATTCGGATGATGAATTTTATGATAATGATGTAATTTCAAAAATTGTTGAAATGTTTCAAAAGTTTCCATCAAGCGATGGAATTTACGGCAACGGAATTTATGTGACTAATGATAAAAAAGAGAGAATTGTGCGTAACAGGATAAGTGGCGCATATAGCCGTAAAGAGTTAGAATCTGGCTGGTTGCCACTACATCCTACTGTATATCTTAAAAAAAAAATTATAGAAAAATTAGGGTATTATAATCTTGATTTTAAAATAGCATCTGATACTGAGTTTTTACTTCGTTATTTATTTAAAAGCAAAATAAAGCTGTCCTATTTTAATTCGTATGTCGTTAAAATGAGAGTGGGAGGTTTAAGCACATCGCGCAGCAGAGCATTAAAAGTATTTTATGAAGATTATCGTATCTACAAATATCATGGTCTTCCAGCTTTCCGAACGGTAGTTCAAAAAAAGTTAATAGCATTAAAACAATATTTTTAGATAGAATTTGCTTATAAAATGAATAAAGACAATCAAAAAGCTAAAGCAAGAAGCATAGCTTCAGCCTTGGTTTTATTGTGCGCAGCCAGTATCTTTTATTATTCATGGCTGCCTTCTTCCAATTTAAAAACGGAAACTTATTTGCCTCAATTAATAATAGAATGGACAAATGAGTATCTCAATCTGCGTACGGCAGTTCCTTTTTTACTATTAGGATTTTTATGTGAAATGCGTCAGCAGTCAGCATCATATTATAAAGAAAGAAATTTCCTTTCTGCAGGAAAGGGCACCATTATAATCAGTGCAGTGATTGTGTGTCTGGCAGAAGCGGGACAATTTTTTATCTCAGACAGACATCCGGATTTTATGGATATTTTTTTTGGAATAGCTGGAGGCATCTGTGGAGGGACAGCAGCTTTATTATTCAAGAAGTTAAATCATTATTTTTTTTATAAAAATGCGTAACAGACATAAATTTACTTTTATTTTTTGCAGTATCTTATCTGATATTGCTGCGGTAGTGATCAGTATATCATTATTCTTTTATTTTGCCGAAAAAACAGCTGTGCATTGGACTTCGCCTTTTGTCAACAATAGTCATTTAATATCGGCGGCAGGATGGTTATTGGCCACTTTGTATTTTAATTTATATCGTCTGGATACTGTCTTTAGTCTGCCAATCTTTTATCGCAGCAGCTGGCGTGTTTTTTTATGCGAGTTTATATTTTGGCAGAGCTATATTGTTTTTTTTGAGGGTTTAAAAAGATATCAGCTCACAATTGGAGCCAGTATGCTGCAGTTTACTTTTCTGCTTTTTTATCTTTTGCTGTCGAGGGTTATTTTCACGTTTGTTTTAAACAACATAAAAAAATGGGTTAAAAAACCTTTTGTCGTTGCTATTTATGGGTTTAATTCGACAAGCATCCAATTGGCATCCAAATTAGAAAGCAATTCTCATTTTTTTAATTTCCTTGGAATCATTAATGACGTTGAAGATCATAATTTAAGAGATAAATCATCTTTTAACGAAGAACTCATAAATGCTATTCACGAATCATCCGAAAGAGGAATTCAAGAATTATACATTGTAGTAAAAACAGAGTTTATAGATGACTTGAATACTTATTTTGAATTGGCTGACAGGTACTGTATCCGATTAAAATTTGTTCCAGATTTATCTGATATTTCCAAACATTCATTCAGCAGCACCAGTTACGAAAACTTCCATATTATCCGTCCGAGATATGAACCGCTTCAGAATGCTTACAATAGATTGGTTAAGAGGGTTTTCGATATTGTTTTCAGTCTGCTGGTCATCATTTTTATTCTTACATGGCTATATCCTATTCTCGCATTTATTATAAAAAAACAAAGTAAGGGGCCTGTTTTGTTTAAACAGCTACGCACAGGCAAAAAAAACCAGTCTTTTTACTGCTACAAATTTAGAAGCATGGCTGTAAATACAGACAGCGATAGCCTGCAGGCAAAAAAAGGAGATATGCGCGTTACGCCAATAGGCCGGTTTATAAGAAGAACCAGTCTTGATGAACTTCCCCAGTTTTTCAATGTTTTATTGGGGGATATGAGTGTAGTAGGACCGCGTCCTCACATGCTGAAACATACAGAAGATTACAACAGCCAGATTAATGATTTTATGGTGCGTCATTTTGTAAAACCGGGCATTACCGGTTTGGCCCAAATATCGGGACACAGAGGCGAGACTAAAAAAGTTTCTGATATGAAGCGCAGAGTAAAAGCCGATATAGATTATCTGCAAAACTGGAGTCTGATAAAAGACTTGAAAATCTGTCTGCTCACCGTTGTATTAACCCTTAAAGGGGATGAAAATGCATTTTAACCTAAAAACTAAATAATTATGAATGTAACCTATTATGTTGCCGGATTTCTTTCAGGTATTTGTATTGCCGGTTTTTTTATTGGTAAAGAATTATACCGCTATTACATTAAAGATAAAGTCCAGAAAAAACAGTTAAACCGACTGTCTAAATTGAATGATAAAATGAAAGCAAAGAGAACAGCGCAGTACGAATCAGGCGAGTTGTCCAATTCTTTGTAATTGCTTCTTTTTACTTTCCAAGTGCTTTATATAGAGTGCAATCCTAATGCCTTAAATTTTTAAATTTATTCCAAAATACAATGAATCGATTAGTATATATAATACTTATTAGTATTTTATTTTCATCCTGCGCATCCAGAAAAGATATTATTTATTTTCAGGATGCCGGTAATTATGCATCTGCTACAGCAAATTTGAAACCTGTTTCTATTGAACCAAATGATATTCTCAGCATTAGAATAGGAGCACTGGTTCCTGAAACGGCTTTGGCATACAACATTCAGGCGGCGAATACGGCTGGTGTAAGCAGCACTATAGATATTTTGAAAGTGCAGGGCTATCTGGTTTCTCCAGATAAAACAATTGTACTGCCGATTTTAGGGGAAATAAACACTGCAGGCCTGTCTGTAAAAGATCTGGAAACAAAACTTAAATCAGAACTTGAAAAAGGAGGGCATTTAGTGAACCCTTCTGTAGCAGTGCGTATTTTGAATGCAAAAGTGACCGTTTTGGGAGAAGTAAAATCCCCGGGAACTTATTCCTTTTTAGAACAGTCAATTTCTATTCCTCAGGCTCTTGGCTATGCCGGGGATTTGACTATAAACGGAAAAAGAAATGATATTCTGCTGATTAGAGAATCTGAAGGAAAAAGAACCATCACGCATGTTGATTTAACAACAGCAGATTGGATGAATAAGGAACAGTATCAGGTTCATCAAAACGATATTTTAGTCGTTAATCCGAATAATGCTAAAGTAAAGACGGCAGGATATATAGGAAATGCAAGCACCATACTTACCATCGCATCCTTAATTCTAAGCTCCATAATATTAATTACAAGATAAATCAACTCATGAATACGGATAAAAATGAATATTTCGATTTTATTGAAGAAAATAACGCGGTAGATTTAAAACAAATTATCAATAAATATCTAAAGTACTGGCCAGCCTTTGCATTATCGATACTTATTTCTTTATTCAGCGCTTTTGTTTATTTAAGATATGCAAATATTATATACAAATCTGAGGCTAAAGTTAAATTGTTGAATGATAAAGAAAATTCAAATTTTACATTAGATGTTTCTAAATTATTTAATAAATCCACCATTAACTTAGAGAATGAGATTGCACTGCTCAAATCAGTTCATCTCTCAGAACAGGTAGTCAAAAATTTGAAGCTGAATGTAGAGTATTACTATAATTCGAGAGTAACATCCAAGCAGATTTTTAACCCGCCTTTTATTGTGAGTTATCGCGATGGCGCATCCAACCTGAGAAGCGCCTTGAATTACACTATAACAGTAACAGCATCAGGATATACTGTTTTAGATATTGCAACTGGAGAAAGTGTTGAGGTAAAAGGATATGTTTCAGACAAAAACATACCTCATTTCCCCATCAGTATAAAGCCGGCTTTAGGTGCAATAATGGCTAAAAACATTAATAAGAGTTTTAATGTGGTTTTAAAAACGCTTCACAAAACGGCTTTGGAATTAAGCGATGCTTTTGAAGTGGATGCCGAGGGAAAAGACAGCGATATCTTATCTATCTCATTAAAAGGCACAAACGGACCGCAGTCAGAAGCCGTTATCAACAATTTGATCTATGTTTATGAAGCCGACGGAATTACAGATAAAAAAGAAGTCTCCAGAAGAACTATTAATTTTGTTGATGACCGGTTTGTTTACCTGAGAAGGGAATTAGATTCTATAGAAATTTCCAAAAAGGATTATAAAAAGAATAATAAACTGAGTTTTATTCAGGAAGATGCAGGTTCAAGCATCCTTCAAAAAGCGGCTAAAGAACAGACTTCATTTGATATAGAATCACAAATATTATTAGCAGATTTACTTAAGAACAGTATCGAATCCCAAAAAGCATTTGAACTGCTCCCAGCTGATATAGGAATACAAAATTTAATAATCAACCAGCTGGTTGCCGATTACAATACAGCGGTTTTATCCCATCAGAAATTCCAGACAAGTGCAGGAAGCAGCAACCCTTCGGTGCAGCTGCTGGTGAGCACCCTTACAAGCTTAAGAAACAATATTATAAATTCTGTAAAAGGCTATAAACAGCAGTTAAGAACAACCCTCGTGCAGAGTGAATCCGCCCAGAAAGAGGCAGAAGGAAGTTTCGCTTCTCTTCCTGAAAAAGAAAAGGTGCTGCGAAGCATTGAACGCCAGCAGAATTTAAAAGAAAGCCTGTATTTGCTGCTGCTTCAAAAAAGGGAAGAAGCTTCTATAAATCTGGCTGTTACCATACCCAATACCAAGATTATAGATTATGCGATAACAGATATTCATCCTATTTCTCCTCAAAGAAGCAAGATTGTTTTGATTGCTTTTTTTATAGGTTTCTGTATTCCATTTGGTATTTTATTTACGCTCTTTAAATTAGACAATAAAATATACACAGCTGCAGATGTTGAAAATACAAATACTGCACTGCCTATTTTAGCGGAGCTTCCTTCATTAAAGGATGATAAAGATACTGTCATGCAGAATTTAGAAGCTTTTAGGACTCTGGCTAATAATACCAATTTTATTACGCCTTACACTGGGGACCAGCTTGGAAAAGTGCTGTTTGTCACGTCATCCATAAAAGGGGAAGGAAAAACTTTTGTTTCCTATAATTTGGCCGCAGCTTACGCGCATCTTGATAAAAAAGTAATTATTATAGGAGCAGATTTCAGAAATCCGCAGCTGCATAAACATTTAAACAATACAACAAAAGAGAGCCAGGGATTCAGCAATTACCTGTATGATGGCACTATTGAGTGGGAGAATTTATTGTGCAGCAATGGAGACGATGAATTCCCATTTGATATTTTACTTTCTGGAATTATACCTCCTAATCCAACCTTACTGCTCTCCAACCAGCGTTTTGAGTACTTTATCGACCAGGTAAGAAAAGCCTATGACATCATTATTTTTGATACGCCGCCAACCTTATTGGTGAGTGATACCCTTATGATTTCAAAATATGCAGATACCACTTTGTTTGTGCTGCGCTCTGGAGTAACACAGAAGAATTTAATATCCTATTCAAACAAACTGCATAAAGATCAAAAATTGGTCAATATGGGCTATGTAGTCAATGATATTGATTTTAGTTCAGGTTACGGTTACAGCTATAATTACGGATATGGATACGGCTACGGAAAGGATATTGAGAAAGAAACAAGACTGCAGAAACTGAAGAAAAAAATATTCTAATCTCGATTCAGTCAGATTGAAGATAGATCATATAAGTAACCAAAATTAAACCACAACAACCAAGATCATAAAAATTTAAATTTATTAAATTTTTAAAAGCTGTTCTATTGAACAGCTTTTTTTTTGGTTTTTACTTAAGAAAGATACTATTGTTGAGCAGTAAATGTTCCATTTTCTTTTTATTGGGAATCTGAAGTTTTACCGTTTTGAATTGATTAATTTCTGTTTTGCTATGGATGTCAGATCCTGTAAAATCATACAAATCACTGTCAAGCAGTTCCAGCGCTTTTTTCTGGATTATTTTACCATAATATCCCGTTAAAGAAAGCAGGTTCAGCTGAAAAAAAACACCAAATTCCTTTAGTTTTTCATATTTAGCTATAGAATTATGAAGATACAGATAGCGTTCAGGATGAGCAAGAATAATTTTGTAGTTTTTAATTTTTATCTCAAAAAGCATCTCATAGAGATTAAACGGACTTGAAAGCAGCGGCAGCTCAAGAAGCAGAAAATTATCATGAATGCATAACAGCTCTCCCTGATTCATTTTTGTTATGAGAGAAGAGTCCAGCATATATTCGCTGGCATATTTTTTTAAAAAAGATTTATTTGCCGAATTCACTGTTGCATTCTCAAAGGCAATTTTTATAGTTTGGCTGGTGTTATTCCATTTTAAATTGAAGGTATGAGGTGTTGCGATACTTTGTTGAATGTTTAATTTCTTCATATCTGCAATAAGCTCTGTAGTTTCCTGAATTGTTTTTGCTCCATCATCTATGCCGGGTAAAAGATGATTGTGGATATCGATGTAATTTTCAGGTAGCAGATTTTTTAAAAAGTGCCTGGTTTTAATGAAAGGAAACATAGTTAGAATTTAAAGATAAATTTAATTCTTATGCTTTTAGATTCATGGCACTAGAAGATCCAATTAGAGACTAAAAGTGATTTTATGTCCTTAATAGTTTTGTTTTTATCATTGTGCAAGATTTGAATCTTAAAAAAGAGAAACCTCCAGAAACAGATGATTTTGGAGGTTTTTTTCAATATTTACACTGCTGTTTGCATATTCTCTGCATCTGGTTTCAGAGAAGTTCTTTAGTTGTGCCTGAGCATCCTGCATATGATGGATTTTTTGATAATTTCAAAAAAAAATTCTTCAGTGATGAGATTATAGGTAATCTGGCACCAGTCTAAACGGTCTCAGAAGTTATTTATGAGGCAGCAACTGTTGGTCGTTATTTGGTTGGAGAAGCTGCTAATGATGATTACAAAAAGCGTTTGGAATTAGGCGCAGAAGAATTTCATCAGAATTTGGAAAAAGCATTTTTTAGCAAATAAAATATTATTCAAATAACAGGCAATATCTTGCAGCTTATTGGATGGCTAAAAAAAATGCAATGAATAAGATCTCATTATTGACCTCTGAAAAGTAATTTATGAATGTATCTCAATTTGCTAAAATAAAAAAGAAGATAGTCGGCTTTACTCTAGTTAACATATTTATTTAGAGTCGCAAAAGGTTTGTTTGGCAAAATTGAAAGCAGCTCCAGAATGGTGCAAACTTGAAATTACCATATTCAATTGTTAAAAATTATCTTTACAGCTTCTAATACATAATCAGTGGCTAAATCTTCGCGTGTTCAAAATTACAGTTTATGGGACATACTTCATATCCTTGGTGAAGAAATCTCAACGGGAGCAGAATTCCATATACATTTCAATAAAGAATTGATTGTTGAGAGTCCATTCCCATATCCATTTCAGAGTACAAATACGGGAATATTGCTGATGATTTCCGGAAAGATGAAAGTGCAGGTTAATTTTGAAACCTTTATTATATCCCCTAATGATATTTTGATCATCTCACCGCATTCCATAATTAATTTTTTAGAAGTTATTGAACCTGTTCAGAATATTGGTATTGTGTTCACTGAAGAGTTTGCATTGCGTAATATTCTCAATTATCAAGATGTAAGGCTGCTTCGTTTTTTAGAATTGCAAGATACTCCTGTGCTGTCTCTTTCAGAATCAGGTTTTTTAAATGTTTTTGGTTTGCTGAAAAAAATGCATAAATTCAATGCAGGTGAAGATGAATTCACCTATTACAAAGACGAAAAGATATTTCATTATTTCAACTTAGTAGCACTAGAAATTATGGATATATACCGAGATCAAGCAAGTAAAGTAAATTTAAGGACCAATCGAAAAAAAGAGATAATTAAGGATTTTCTATCATTGTTATCCATTCATGTCAGAGATAAAAGAAATGTCCAGTTTTATGCTGATAAACTTTTCATTACGCCAGGGCATCTTTCAAAATTGCTCAAAGAAGTTTCAGGAAATACCTCAAGAGGGGTTATTGAGGAAGCAGTAGTTATGGAGGCACGAAATATGCTGGTAGACAGTTCGCTTTCGCTGGCCGAAATTGCAGAAAAATTAAACTTCAGCGTTCTAAAACTAGTGGTCAAATTATACAAAAAGTATATGGTTTGACTGACCAATTTTGGCACCTAAGTTGGATCATTCTGTTCTTACTATAACCTTTTAATGTTACCACTTTAATTATGTTTTAATGAAATAGATTCGAGGGAACCGAAATATACAAGTAGGAAAAAAAATAAAAACTTTTAAAGAACCTCACTGCTTAAATGTTTTAAAGGCAGCCTTACGATAAATTCAGCTCCTTTATCTTTCTCACCGCCCGTTGTAATGGTACCGTTATGGCTTGGCTTATCCGATTATGAAATATACACTTACTCAAATAAAAACTGAATTTACTATTGTAATCTTATAAAAGAAGTTATAGAACTATTAGAATGTATTCCTCTATGCATTATATGCGTTAATATACTCTACAATTTAAGTTTTTATGTACTTCAATATGCAGATTTGTAAATTGTGGCCGCAAAAAAAACATTACAAAAAGCAAATAAAAAAAAGCTTTAGAATTTCTTTGAAGCTTTGTGTATTTTTGTTTACTTTTGAATTAACTACAAAGTATAAGTTCTTTCTAAATGTTGTCCAATTACTAAAAAAAACAAGAACATCTTATGTGTTTTTTGTAAGTTTTTTCAATCAAAAAAGTTGTACCTCATTTGTACCTCACCAATGCTTAACCCTTATAAAATAAGGATTGCTAATTTCTGCATCGGGAAATAAAGGGCGCAAAGAAACGCAAAATAAAAACAATTAAAAGAGCTAAAATGTTGGTAACTAGCATTTTGACTCTTTTTTTATTCAAATGTTTTTTGGAATATTTAGGTGTTGTTTTGCTAAAATTTGTACCTCAGTTGTACCTTGGATTTCGAGGTACAAACTTTGTGACAAAAAGGGATGAATTATGACACACTTGGATATCTTTAAAAGTTTTATATAATGTTAATTTCTGTATCTGATTTTAAATTATTTTAGAACAGGCTTTTAATCTTCAATTTGGAATCCGCGATATTTCAATGTATTTATTTTAAATTTTTAGGGCCAACATTTTGCACAAAATTTTACTATAAATTACCTAAAAAAATCCAATGGCGTTTTCTGCAATTTATAGCAGAAATGAAGAAATCTCCAAAATATTTTGAATTTTTTTATTCTTCTCGGTTAATAAAAAAAAATTAAGAGAAAAGTGTTTTTTTTGCCATTAATCATTAAAACAAACTTTTTTTAGGAAAAAAGCCATTTTTTTTCTCTTTTTTAGTTTTGATTCTAAAATTTAGACGAATAACAATTTTGAAACTTTGAACAGCATTTTATATCTGTTTAATGTCAAAATTAGGAGTAAAATTGTAATTTTTATAAAGATTTTTAAAGTGCATTTTGGATGCAGATAAATGTTAATTTAAGCCTTTTTGATGATTTTTTTTCTTCTTTTAAAAATGAGAAAATATCAGTAATAATGCGGTTTATAGAGTAAATATTGAAATATGAAGTTAAAAATAAAGATATTTTTCATTAAAAAATATATTGAATCGTTTTTGTAAATCAATTTAATATATATATTTGTTTAACAATATTTACTGAATTTTAATATAAAATTAACAATTTATGAAGATGGTTAGGACAAAAGATATCGCAAGAGAAGCAGATGTATCTGTTATGACCGTTTCGTTTATTCTTAACAATAAATTAGACAATAACGGAATCTTCAGAGGATTAATAGAGAAAATTATTAAAGCCAGTAAAGAAATGAAATTTATGCCTAATATGATTCCCATTCTGCCTACTGGAAGAACAAAATGTATTTGGCTGATTGTTGAGGATATTTCAAATCCTATTTTCTCAGATTTAGCAAAAATAATTGAAAGAGGTCTGCCGTCTTTTAGAAATTTTCGGACTTAAAATTCCCAAAGAGAAGTCGGCAATGAATTTTGATGATCATTGTAGTTTTTAGATTTATCCGCTTACTATAAATGTTGTATCATTAGCCAATCGAAGAAATAGGAAAAATGGCTGTTGCATGATTTAACCTACGAGATGATTATCATAAATCAATTCGCAGCGGTCAAGGTAAAAAAAAGGTTAGCTTAAAATTAGAGTTTCTGCTTGAATAAGTTTTTTTAAATTTTCACTAAATCGATTTACTAAATCGATTTATCAAATTTTTATATGCCAAATTTTAATCATTATTTATAAATAAAACAGCTGCTTATGAAAAAAAACTAAAGAATTAGAGCAACCGCAAAAAGAATTGCAATTTCTAGACGAGTAATTTAATTGCGGGCCTATTCTTCTGTGGATCAGAAGAATTTTTAAAAGTCAACAACCAAACAACCAATTCAAATCAAACCAGATTAACATGAAAAAACTGTTATATGAAGTATTGTTAGTTTTTCTAGCAGTACTGTGCTTTCAAGAGACGCATGCACAAAACAAAACAATATCAGGAATTATTATAGACAATACGAATCTTCCTGTTCCTTCTGCAACCATAAAAGAGAAAGGAACGAAGCAGGAAACAGGTACAGATTTCGATGGAAGATTTCAAATTTCGGTAAAAGAAGGCGCTACCTTTATTATCAGTTCTTTGGGATACAAAACAGTTGAATTGAAAGCTGTGGATGGAATGAAAGTTAAATTAGCCGGAGAAACTAATGAACTTGAAGGTCTTACTGTTACTGCTTTAGGACAATCCAAGAAAAATAAATCAATTGGTTATGCCACCAGTACAATTAAATCTGATGCTATTACTAAAACGGCTTCGCCTACAATTGCTAACTCATTATATGGTAAAGCGCCAGGTGTTCGAATAACTTCTACACCCGGAGGAGCAGGGGCAATCAATATTCAGATACGTGGTTTAAACTCAATCACAGGAAAAAATCAGCCATTGATAGTCCTAGATGGTGTGCCTATACGTGACGGTGAGGTGAATAATAATGACTATTGGAATCAGCAGCGTGTTAAAAATAATGGTCTGGCTGATATCAACCCTGAAGATATTGAAAATATCTCTATTTTAAAGGGAGCTTCTGCGGCGGCATTATATGGTTCAGAGGCAGTAAACGGAGTAGTATTGATTACTTCTAAATCTGGTAAAGGGAAAAAAGGTTTAGGTTTTGATTTCAGTACCAGCTACTCCAATAATGAAATAGCCTATTTACCAAGATTTCAATATGAAAGAGGACCAGGATGGACCAATGCAAACTATTCGACAGGATATTTGGCTCCAGATGGTTTTGCCCATTATGATACTAATGGTGATGGCGTTGCTGATACAAGAGGTGTGTCTGCAAGTAGTAATAATTTTGGACCATGGTTTGACGGACAGCCAATTATGTCATGGGATGGAGTAGTTCGTCCCTATTCTGCTCAGAAAAATGGATATAAAAATCTGTTTCAAAATGCATGGGATGCTACAACAAATTTTGCAATTTCAAACAGCGGGGAAAACAGTAATATCCGTTTTTCATATACCCATACAGAATCAGAAGGTTTAAGCATGGGTAATAAAAATAAAAAAAATACTTTTAACTTAAATGCCTCTTTCAAAACTGGCAGGAACTTAAAAACCGATGTGATTGTAAGTTATATGAATCAAGATATCCATAATCGTACTTTTGCGATGGATCGTTTAATAAACAACTTTACTGGTATGTTAAGCCCTTTTGACAATGGAGATTGGTATAAGGCAAAATACAAGACAAGTTTAGGATATAAATATGTTACAGGGACAAATCAAAGTTTAACACCGGATGAAAACATTATCCGTAATGGCTTCAAAGCAGATATAGGTGATTATTTCTGGAATATAAATGCTAAACAGCAAGATGAAATTACAAACCGTTTGATTGCTAGTATTACCGAAACATTTACAATTACGAAAGATTTGTCATTGCGCGGGCGTGTTTCTACGGATCTGACTTCGGTAAATATAGAATCTATAAACCCGGTGGAAGTACCTTTGATTTATCAATTTGGAGGAGATCGTTCAGGTTCTTATCTGCTTGACTCTCAAGATTACAATATTCTTTACGGAGACTTATTATTGACTTATAATAAGCAGATTACGGATGATTTTAATTTAACTGCTGTTCTTGGTTATTCAGGTTCTCAAGAAACAGGAAAATTATTAGGACGTTCAACCAATGGAGGTCTAAGTGTTGAAGGATGGTACGATATGAACTCTTCTATAAATGTACCAACGAGTACTTCTTCAAAATATGAAGTAATAAAAGATGCTGTTTTCGGAACTTTGAATGCTAGCTTTAGAAACTATTTATTTGTTGAAGGAACCGTTAGAAGAGATAGGACTTCAACTATGAATCCAAATAACAATGCATTTACTTATCCTTCTGTTAATTCAAGTTTTGTTTTATCTGAAGCTTTTGAATTGCCAGAGTTTATCAGTTACGCAAAAATGCGTGGTTCATGGGGTATTGTGGGTAATTATCCAGATCGTTATGCAGCTAACATTGCTTTTAGCCAAACTTCATTAGGGAATCAGGGAACTACAACTCCAGTATTGATTACCACATCTCCAGCAGAATATGGAAATGAAGGAATTAAGCCAGAAATGAAAACAGAGTACGAATTAGGTTTTGAAACTAAATTCTTTGACAGAAGATTGGGGTTAGATTTTTCTTACTACAATGCTACAATCAAAGATCAGATCCTTAATTTAACACTGGCACCAACTACAGGAGCAACTTCTATTTTAGCTAATGTTGGGGAATTAAGCAATAAAGGGTTTGAAGTTGCTTTGACAGGTTCTCCTTTTAGAACGCAAAATTTTTCATGGGATGTTACTTTAAACTGGGCTAAAAATATCAATAAAATTGTAAAATTAGCAAACGGTGCCAGTGAATTATTACACGCTGACTATGATGGTTCTGCAGCGCAGCTAAAATCGGTGGTAGGCCAGCCAATGGGAGGGATTTATGCGCATCCTGTTAAAACCGATGCAAGCGGAAATAAAATGGTAGATTCTGATGGATATTACATGATTGATGGTGATAAATGGGAGAAATACGGTACAGCAACACCTAAAGGAGTGGGAGGTTTACTAAACTCTTTTGCTTATAAAAATATAACATTAGATGTAAATGTAGATTATTCTTATGGCGGATATTTGATGCCTACTGGTGTAAACTGGATGACTTCAAGAGGATTGACAGAAGAAAGTTTGAAATACAGTACCAACGACCGCGGAGGCTTAACCTATTATATGGATGGAGGAAAAGGAGTGCAAATTGCTAACAGCGCAACTGCTGGACCAGCAGGACAAACACTTTACCGCGATGGTATGCTGATGGATGGTGTATTAGCAGACGGCTCTGTCAATACAAACGTTATTTCTCAAGCAGGTTATTATAATATGACTTACAATTGGGGAGGACCTCAATACAGCAGCTCGAGATATGATTTGTATATTCAAAAAAACAACTACGTTAAATTAAGAGAAGTTTCATTAGCGTACAGTATGCCAAAAATATGGGCAGACAAAATAGGAGCTTCCAAATTAACTTTTTCTGTTTTTGGACGTAATTTGTTGTATTTCTACAGAACAATTAAAGACATGGATGCCGAAGCGACAACATCAGGATCAAGATGGTCTCAAAACGTAAATAATGCAGGTTTAACTCCATCTACGAGAAGTTTTGGAGCAATGATAAGAGCATCTTTCTAATTGGATAATTATAATTAAAATAATAAGGACATGAAAAAAATAGTATATATATCATTGGCGGCAGCTGCAATTTTCTTAGGCTCTTGTACGCAGGATAAATTTGAAGATGCATACAGAGATCCGTCTAAAGTTACGACGACTACTGTACCAAAACAGTTTGCTGGATTCATGAAAATTAACTTTGAAGACGTAATTCCTTCTTACTGGAACTATTATACTGTTATCAGATCAACTTCATTAACTTATACGCAGGCCCATGGTTTTGTCAACACAACAGGACGCTACATTCCTGGGGCAGCTGTTAATGATCGTTGGGGAAGATATTACAAATTTATTACACAGTATAGAGAATTAGAAAAAGTAATGGCTTCTTTATCTGCTGCTGAGCAGGCAGAAAACAGAATTTATACCATAACTTCAACAATATATTTGTATGATCATACTGCAAAAATGGTTGATAACTTTGGAGATATTCCTTTCTCAGAAGCTGGTAAAATTGGTACTACGGGAGGGAATTATACAAGTGCGTCTGCTAAGTATGATAACCAGACAGAACTTTATGTTAAAATTTTAGATGATTTAAAAGCATTTTCTGCCGAATTGAGTTCTATTGCTTTGTCTGCTAAAGTGGACTTGGAATTCAAAAATCAGGATTTAATTAATAAAGGAGATCTTGCAAGCTGGAAAAATTATTGCAACTCTTTACGTTTAAAAATCCTTAACAGAGTATCTGCGGTACCTGCTTTAGCAAGCAGAGCCAATACTGAAATTGCTGAAATTATCACTGAAGCTAAAATTGTAGATGAAAATGCAGAAAACATTGCATTTAGAGTTTATACTCAGGATACTGATCTAGATACTTCTGGTTTTATAGACGCCTTGGAGGGGGCAAACAATAATGTGGCTCCAAAACCTATGATCGATCATATGAATGCAAACAGTGATCCTCGCGAAGCGTGGTTATTTGAAAAAGGACAGACGGCAACGGTTTTCACTGGACTTGACCCAACGCTGACTTCTGGAGTTCAACAGCAATTACTCGTAGATGGTAAAATAGCAGTTTACAACAGATCTGTAATCAGCAGAAATAAATGGCTTCCGGGAACATTAATAAATGCCGCAGAAGTGAATTTGATTTTGGCCGAATATTACTCAAGAAATGGTAGTGGTGTGACAGCAAAAACCTATTTTGAAAAAGCTATCAGGCAATCTATTGAATATTATGTAAGACTGGGGGATAAGGCTGATGTTTTAACTTGGAAACCTACCGCAGAACCAACAGCGGCTGAAATCAATGCTTACATCACAAATATAAATTTTGACGGAGCAACGAATGCCGCTCAAAGATTAGAGTTAATTGCTTTTCAAAAGTATATTCACTATAATGTAATGCAGGCAGATGAATCTTGGGCAGAACAGCGAAGATTGAAACTTCCAGTGCTTATTTTTCAAGAAGATGAAACAAGTACTATCAGAAAAACACCGCCAACAAGATGGACATATCCAAACTCTGAAAGCGTGTATAATTCTGACAATTATAATGCTGTAAAAGCAAATGATAATTTAAGCACCAAAATTTTCTGGGATGTAAAATAGTATTTTAGAGTTACTAACGTCCTGTAAACCTTGATTGTATTTTCAATCAAGGTTTTTCAGTTTTTCACGATATCCATTGCCAAATCTTAGAGGCCTGCCAATTTTCGGGGTCAGCAATTGCTGATTTAGGCATTTAAAAATGGTGTAATAATATGCAAGAGGTCTGAAGAGCCACTTTTTGATATATAAAAGATCCTTCCATAGGGCTGTTTTTCGTGAAAATGCGCAGCGGGAGCACCGCGTAACTGAAAATTTATAAAGTAATTTCTTTGCCACCGGCACAATATAAGATAACAAGAAAAAGGTTTAATTTTTTCTATGTCTCTATACCTTTTTCAGGATGCCAACTTCAAGTAGAGTCTTCAACCGGTGCTGCTGTTCACTGGGCTAAATCTACTTCTTTTTTTGCAAAAAAAACTTTTATTATTATACATAAATTCTTAACTTAATATAGTATTTGATCGTTAAAAAGCAAAAAACACCGATGTAATACACTGTAAAACGTGTCTGCATTTTTAAGGTTTGCTGAGAATGGCCACTCCATACCGTTTTTTTTTTGACTGAACTGATACAATTTTTGAATTTTAAATAACAGCAATTAGGAAATAAAACTACTCTTCATTTTTGTGTAAAAAGGATCTGTATTTTTTAGGACACTCGTAATGTCCCTTTCTTTCTATTGCCCTTACTTAAAATTTAGAAAAGCCAGGCGCCGGCGCAAATGCCCTTTATTAATTATTAATTATCAGATTATGAAAAAAAATTTCGTTTCTCCAATATTTATTTATACTATTCTATGGATTGTCCTTCTTAATCCCATTATTGTTCATTGTGCCGCAGTACCGGCACAAAGCGGCCTGCAGAATTTCAAAGCCGTTATGTTTAAAAAATCACATGCAGCCCAGGAGCTCGAAAGACACCGCGTCTGGCTTAATCTGACAAATGACCAGGGACTTTTTAAACAGCTGCTGATAGCTTACGTGGAAGGAGCAACCAATGGATTTGAATATAATTACGATGGCGAGACACTGGATGCCAATCCGTATGCAGATTTTTACAGCATTAACGAGGACAGGAAACTCATTATTCAGGGACGCGCCCTTCCTTTTGATCCATCTGACACAGTGCCTTTAGGATACCGATCTGGCATCACTGGCGATCTTAAGATTTCAATTGACCGCACCGATGGCGAGTTAGCCGCCGAGGATATTTATCTGAAAGACAATCAGACCGGTACGCTCCACAATCTTAAAAATGGTCCTTACACATTTTCAACGGTTACTGGCATTTATGACAACCGTTTTGTGATCAGCTACAATACCGGTAAAAAATTAGGTGTTGAAGAGTTTAAATCTGGTTCTAATGATTTATCGGTCAGTTCAAAAGATAAGACCATTACTTTGAAATCTGCCCACAGCGCATTAAGAGATGTAAAGGTCTATGATGTTTCTGGAAAACAGCTTTACAGCATACAGAAAATAGGAAATACACAATTAGAGATTAACAGTATTCAGTCCGACACCCAGATTTTACTGGTAAAAACCATACTAGAAAATGGTAACACCATAACGCGAAAGGTGCTCTTTTAATAAGCAGCGTTATATGAAAAAGGCCTCGCGGATATCATCTTGATTTCCGCGGGGCTTTTTTTTAAATACGCCCTTAGGAATAGCTATTTTTTAGGTCGTCAGCAGCCATTTATACCTTATAGATTCACCTGCTGGCGCGAGCGTCCCGCTCGTGAACGTAAAGAGAATCAAAAACACAAAAGCCATTCCATAACGGAGTGCCTTTAATTTTTATAATATTTCTCCATTATTTTTTTAAGGTATTTCTTATGTTTATAGTTAAAAAAGATAGTGAGTAGAAAATACAAGTTTGGAGAAAAATCTGGAGCTATTTTATAAGTTTTGCAACAGTTTACTGGATAGATGTTTTTACAAGAGAAGAATATTTTGGAACTATTATTGAATCTTTAGATTACTGCAGAAAAAACAAAGGAATGGAGATTTACGGATATTGTATTATGCCAAGTCATGTTCATTTAATATTTATATCTGAAAATGGAGATCCATCAGGTTTAATAAGAGACTTTAAAGGTTTTACATCAAGAAAAATGATTAAATCTATTGAAGAAAATCCACAAGAAAGCAGAAAAGAATGGATGCTATGGATGTTTGAAAGGGCTGGAAAGAAAAATAGTAATGTCAAATTCAGACAATTTTGGCAGTAAAATAATAAACCTTTTGAAATTTGGTCACTAAAAGTTTTTGAGCAAAAATTAAACTATATTCATAATAATCCTACAGAAGCTGGTTTCGTAACTAATCCTGTAGACTGGAAATACAGTTCAGCGAGAAATTACGGAGATAATGATCACACTATTTTAGAAATTGATTTGAATTAATTTTCTTTGTGTGCACGAGCGGGACGCTCGCGCCAGCGAGGGGTTTCCTTTTTGCTTGATCATAATCAGGTTGTCCTTTCAGAAACTTTCAATTATGCAATAAAATTAAATATACTCGTCCCTGCACTAAAGGGAAGTCCGCTGGATGTAACAGAAAGGGTTTTTTGAAATTTCTTTTTTTCTGTTCAGAATCAGCTCTGCCGCCTTCTGTCCCATTGCTTTAAAATCGGTGCTCATAACCGTAATATTCAACAGTGCTTTCAGCGGTGTTTCATTATAGGAAATAACCCCGACATCTTTTCCTATCTTTAGTTTCTTTTCTTTAATCTGCTGCATCAGATTAACCAGATCATTATCCTCAATGGTAATATAAGCCTCTTTATTTTTAAAATCCAAGCCGTCAGTGATTTTGGCGACAATTTCATACTCAAAATGGTATGTGCCGCAAAATTCTAAGAAACCTTCAACCAGTGATGCGGGAGCAGGAAAGGCGGCTTTTTCAGGATGAACGAAAATTATTTTTTTATACTTTTTAAATTTTTTAATCCCTTCTTTTAATGCATTATAGATGTCTGATTTAAAATCTTGGTACACTGCTATAAAATCACCCGTAATTTCTTTGCAGGAGTTGTCTAATATCACCAGTTTTTCTTTCGGGATTCCTTCAATGAAATTGATCACATTTGGAGTATAATTCACATGGCTCTCTGCCGAATTTCGAAAATGGGGCATGATGACAAAATAATTGTAATTATGAATATTTTTTTTTATGACTTCAATAAAAAGCTGTTCGTCATTATAATAAAGATGCATATCAACAAGAACATTATTTCCTATTGCAGTGACAAAAGAATCGTAGACTTCCATTTTGTATGAGCAGGGTTTGTTGATAAGAAAAAGAATATTTTTGTGTTTTTCATCATTGACAGAAACGAAATTACCGACGCCCATTACAGAAAAGGCCAGATTACGGTCTCGTAGTTCTTTGTAAGCTTTTTCAGCTGTATCACGCGAAATAGATCTGGTTTTGCTTAGCTCGTTAATTGAGGGAAGCCGATACCCGTTTTCGATTTTTCCAGACAATATCTCATCAGCAAGATCATTGGCAGTCTGGATGTATTTAGGGATGCTAGATTTATATTCTATTTTTTTTTCTGAAGACTCTATTTTTGAAAGCATAACTTTAAGTGTATTTATTAAAGAGAACGGTTCATTATTCTGTGCAACATTTGCTAATTGATGGAAGATTCCTTTTTTAAAACATTTAATTCTGCTGAAGAAATTTTTATGACGCTACCGTGACGAGTTCCGGCAGGGAAACTGATCTGCTCCGAAATATCTTCCCAGCCTTTTGCAGTTTCTTTAACCGCGCCATATTTCTTCTCCGTATATTTATCAAAATATACTATCCAGCTGTTATCGATTTTTACTGATGTGGGGCCTTCTGCCCAATATTTTCCTGTTATGGGTTCGCTGGCTTTGCTGTAAGGTCCCGTCAGATTTTTACTGTAAGCGACTTTAAGATTCTTCTGGACAGGATTTCGCGTTTCATCTTTCAGATACATTATATATTGCGCATCCTGCTTTACAATGGAAGCATCAATTACATTAAAACCAGGATCATAAAGCAGTTTGGTTTTGCTGAATTTTTTAAAATCTTTAGTTGTGGTATAATAAATTCGGTGATTATACCCTTTCTCTTCTTCCGACTTTGTCTCAGGGAATTTTCCATCAACAGTAGAAGCCCAGTAAATCATATAGTCTTTGTTTTTTTCGTCATAAGTAATTTCCGGAGCCCATGTGTTGCGGGTTTTTTCTTCATGCATCATGACGGGAATAAACTCCTGTTTCGACCAATGAATTAAATCTTTGGAAGAAGCATATCCAATGCCTCTGTCTGTCCAGCTTATTGTCCAGACCATGTGGTATAATCCGTCTCCTCCTCTGATTACGCAGGGATCACGCATTAGTTTGTCTTTTCCGACTTCAGGAGTCAAGAAGGAAGTATCATTTTTAAGGGTATTCCATTTGTAACCGTCTTCACTGTAAGCCAGATGCAGTCCGTCTTCGCCGTTTCCTTTAAAATAAGTAAAAACATAAGCATCGGACTGCAGCGTATAATTATTCGCTGCAAGCCACTTTTCACAGGTTTTGGGCCAGAAGGTATTCGTTCCTTTAACGCCTAAACCAAAACCATGGCCTCCGTTTTCATACAAATGCATTTCTGCAGAAACTTTTTCCTTTTTTAATGCCAGATAGTAATTAATACTGTTTTCTACAGGAACGGCCTTATCATCTGTTGCATGAACCAAAAAAGCTTTTGGAGTTGCAGCATTTACCTGTTTTTCATTAGAATAAAAATCAACTAAGGCACGTTCAGGATTTTTTCCAAGCAGATTGTCTTTTGACCCCTGATGCGTAATGCTTTCCTGCGCTGAAATAACAGGATAAATCAAAATTGAAAAATTAGGTTTTGCGCTGGTTGTATCAGACGGAATATATACTTTGTCGTTATAGTGATTACTTAAAGTCGAGGCCAAATGTCCTCCTGCGGAAAATCCCATAATGCCGATTTTATTCGGGTTGATTTTCCATTGTACAGCATTGCGTCTTACCATGCGCAGCGCTTCCTGTGCATCCTGCAATGGAGCGACGGTTTTGTTTTTCATTATCAAATCGCTTGGCAGACGGTATTTGAGCACAAAAGCATGGATTCCGATACTGTTAAGCCATTCCGCAGCTTTAAAACCTTCTTTGTTGATGGCCAGCATTCCATAAGCTCCGCCGGGGCATATGATTACAGCGCTTCCGTTTGATTTTATAGGGTCGGCAAAATAAGCGGTCAAAGTGGGTGCCGTTACTTTTCTGATTCCCTCCGCAATTCCGTTTTTATTATAATCTATTTTTTCTGCGTATTCTTTTGACTGAATTTCATCGGGAATTTTATCCCATAAAGGCATTTCTTTCTTTTGTCCCGAAGCAGTAAAACTTAGCCATAGAGAAGCTGAAATTAATACTGCTTTTAGTTTTTTGGTGTTAGTTGATTTTTTCATAAAATTCTATTTCTACAATGCGTAATTGTCCCGACGCATCAACGGAGGTTTTATCTTTGAACAAGTCAAGTTCTTTTGCAGGATCTACTTCTGTAATCTTTGAGAAATTGTCTTTTTCGGTATTAATGCCGATTAATTCAATTGTGATTTTTTCAGCTAGAACAGGTTTTAATGGAATTGTGATATAACCCAGACTCTGAGTTGTGTTTCCTTTAAAAACTTCCTGTCCGTCTGCCAAAATCCTAATAGGATATATTTTGGACATCCAGCCGGTAAGTTTCACGACAATTTCGTTTACGATTGATGGTTTTGAAAGCGTATAAGTTATGGTTCCAGTATTGATGTTTCCATCGTTTCTCCATTCCGTCAGCTCATTATCATCATAACTTTTGTAAGTGTCATCATTGTTTGAAGGAGAGACAGCATTTAAGATGTCAATGTTTTTTCTCTTTATGGTATAAGAGGATGTTTTGGGTGTTGGCCCTCGTTCTAAATACGAAGGAAGATCATTTCCTGGAAGCTGTTTTGAAAGACCATGGAAAGCTTCCGCAGGTTTGCTTTCAAAAATCAATTCGGCAGGTTTTAATCCTTTAGAAGTGGCTTTAATCTTAATTATTCCTGATTTTGTCATCGACTGAATCATAACCCTGTTGATGCCGTTTTCGACCGGAATCTCTTTTGAAAGAATATAATTTTTAGGCCCAAGTGCGATACCTCCAAGCCAATCCGCAGGTCCTTCCAAAGTAAAAGAAATCTTATTGTTGCTGATTGGACAGCGATTCCCTTCTTTATCAACTGTTTCAACATCAACCAATGCCGTATCGGCTCCGTCTGCGGTTAAGCCATTCGGACTAGTATTTAGTTTTAAATTAATGGCGTAAGGCTCGTTAGAAGTGCTTTTGGAATCTTCGCTCAGAATAGTTCCATTTTCATCATAACCAATCGCTTTTAAGGTTCCCGATTTCCATTTTATGTTTTCAAAAGTAAATAGGAATTCGCTGCTTCTAGTTCCAAAACCCAGTGAAGAACCATTTAAAAATAACTCAGCTTTTGATGCGGTTGAAACTACATAAATATTTTTGGTTACGGAATCAGAATAATTCCAGTGCCCCATAATATGTGTATGGTGTTTTTCAATATCTACCCATCCGTCCCATATAACTTTATGCGCCCAGAAACCGTCTTTCGGAATACGCATGGCATCGACTTCGCCGCTTGTCCTGTAATTTACTTCGCCGCGATGATGAGTATTGGAATCGGAGAAAATAATATTGACACCGCCTGAACTGACTCTTTTGCCGGTTCCTGGTCTTTCTCTATAATAATCGTGCCATCGTACAATATTTTCAATAGCATGCTTGTCCTGATTATGATTGTAGGCTTCTGCAGGATTGCCTCGGTATAAAGGACCATCGCCTTCTTTATGGAAAGGAGGAGAAAACTCATCCCAGTATTTGCGAAGCCCCTCATCTCTTGAATATTCGGTTGCCCAAAGCGGTTTTCCAGCGCTTTTGTTGATGTAGAGCATTTCACCGCCGTATTCCGCTTCACGGCTGTCAAGCATTTCTCGGGAACCAATGGCGCGTCCTCCGAAAGGATCATAAGTATTACGAAGGCTTTTCATTTCGTGCATATGTGCTTCGCTGATGGATTCATTGCCGCTTTCATAAAAAATGATACTCGGATTATTTCTGCTGTAAATAATAGCATCCCGCATCAGGTTTACTCTTTGTTTCCAAGTATCGCCTTGAGCATCTTTTTCGGCATCGCCTGCCGGCATTGCCTGCAGAAGCCCAACCCTGTCACAGGATTCTACATCTTGTTTCCAAGGTGTGACATGCATCCAGCGAACCAGATTTCCGTTTCCTTCCACAATCATTCTATTGCTGAAGTCGCTGAGCCATGCCGGAACAGACATTCCAATGGCAGGCCACTCATTGCTGGTTCTCTGCGCATAACCTTTTAGTTGCAATACCCGGTTGTTTAGCCAAAACTGGCCGTCTTTAAAATCAGTTTTTCTGAAACCTGTTCTGGTCACCACTTCATCAGCCGTTTTTCCGTCGATTTTTAAAATTGTTTTTACATTATATAAATAGCCGTATCCCCAGCTCCAGAAATTCAGTTTTTCAACTAATTGATGCGCTTTTACAATTTTGGTTTCACTAGGCAGGATAAGGATTTTATCCCCTGAAAATACTGCTTTTTGATGTCCTTCCAAATCTTCTATTATAACTTCAAATGCTACCGTTTTAGGAGTGTCAAATTCATTTTTAATTTGTGATTCAACGTTTATGACGGCACTTTCGGCTTGTGTGTTTATTTGAGAGGGATAAATATATGCTCCAGTTGTTTTTAGATTGGAATAAAGAGGCAAAGTCTGATACAGCTTTCCGGTAATGTGAAGAAATACGTTTTTGGGAATACCGCCGTAGTTTGCATTAAAATTAATGTTGTTCCATTGGTAAGGCGCTCCGGTAGCTTGCTCTTTGTATTTCCAGTCATTGTCAATTCGCAACGCTACACAGTTTTCCTGCGGATAAGGTTTAATCAGGTTTGAAATATCAAACCCAAAAGCCATTACGCCATTTTCGTGCAGTCCTATTTTCTGTCCATTTACATAAATCACACCCGCCTGTCGGATGCCTTCAAATTCTATAAAAACTTTATTGTTTTTAATTCCCTTTGGAAGTTTAAATTTTTTGCGGTACCAAACAATTCCTGTAGTAAGATGTTCAATATCTTTTTCAAATGCCTCTTCCTGATTGTAGGCATGAGGAAGAGTGACATTTTTCCAAGAGTTATCATTAAAAGCAGGTGACTCCGCATTTTTAGAATCACCTGCTTTCAGTTTCCAATCAGAATTGAAATTGTATTTCTCTCTCTTAAACTCCTGAGAAAATAAAGCGGTATTAAATAAAATTAACGCAATATATAAGAGAGTCTTTTTCATTATTTCATTTTATAAATTTCTGAGCCAGCCAGTAAAAAACATCCTAATCCGTAATCTTCAAAATCAGGAATTTTGTCATAAGATAATGGCTGTCCATCCTTAGGCTCTTTTCCAGTTGACTGTAAAAAACCTAAAAATCCGTTCTCGTGAAGACTTTCTTTTGTAAGAGCATTCCATGCTTTCTCAATTACAGGAAGATAAACTTCTTTTTTCAGAATGCCTTTGTTTACGCCGTAAGCCATTCCGTAAACAAATAATGCAGTTCCAGAAGCTTCTTTTCCACCAAAATTAGTAGGGTCATGCAGGCTTACATTCCAGAAACCGTCAGGTCTTTGAATAGGAACAAGCGCTGCTGCCATTGCTTTTAAATCTTTTACATACTGCTCTCTGTGTGGTGCATTTTCAGGAATAATAGCAAGCACTTTTGCCAGAGCTGCAATTACCCATCCGTTGCCGCGGCTCCAGTAGCAATCTTCTCCATTAGGCTCTTTGTATGGAGGATCAAAATCAGCATCACGCCACCATAAACCGTCTTTAGGATTGAAAAGACCATGATCGCCGTGTTGGTTTCTCGAATACATATATATCTGATACATTTTTTCGAAATAACGATTGTCTTTTTCCAAAACCCCCATTTTTGCAAAAACCGGCATTCCCATCTGAATGGCGTCGATCCAAGACCAGTCATCAAGCTGCGGCGTGTTTAAAAGCATGTTCAGATTGGCTCTTGTATTTTTTAGTTTTTTAGAATCAGGTTCTAAATTGTACAAATCAATATAGGTTTGTGCGGCACAATAATTATCGGCATTTCTGGTAGTGTTGCCACCGTTGAATCCCCATTTATGAAACTCAGACCAAGACATGGCATACTCATAATACACTTCTTTCGGAAAAATTTCATGCAGTGCCATCAATCCCTCATAATAAACACCTCTTGTCCAGATATTGCTCGGGCGTTCTTTATTGGTAACAATCGTTTTTCCGGTTTCGGGCCATTTCTGCATAAAATAATCATTAGCAAGAATCATTTGCTTGAGCACTAATTTTTTATCAAACTGCTGTGCGGTGGCATTATAAAAAGTGCCTATAGCGAATATTAAAAGTAATTTCTTCATTTTAGATATCGTTATTTAATAGTTAGTTTAGAGGTTAAAGGGGTGAGCGTCACGGGGCCCAACAAGCCGGAAGGCATCGGACTCCATTTTGAAGCATCGAATTTTTTATAATCTTTATCGACCATATTGATTTCATAAAAAATCTTCCATTCTTCCCCTTTTAATTCCTTGTCACGGATTCTGTTGGCTGAAAGATTCGTTACCTGAATCTTAAGAATGTTTTTGCCTGGTTTTAACTTGCCAATATTAAGCTGGTAAGGAACCGACCACGCTGTACCAATATACTGGTCATTGAGCCAGACTTTTGCGCTTTCGCGGACGTCGCCAAGATTAAGGTTCCAGGATTCTGTTTTAGCATTCGGATTGTCAAATTCTAAGCTGTAGGTTGCCGAGCCGGAAAAAGCTTCGGCTTCAGGACTCAATTTTGTCCATGATTCCAGATTTGAAATTTCTGCCGCTTCTGGAAGCTTAGGACCTCCTTTATCAAAAGTAATTTTCCATTTTCCTTTTAGAGTAGTAGCTTCAGCAGTACCTTCAAAATACGGCCATTTTTTTTGGGATGCCGTATTTTCAGTTTTTAGGAAGTAAGACTTGCCAGGCTCAATTTTGATTTTGACGAATGTTTTATCTCCTGTTTTTTTTACGATTGCATTACCAAATTCCCTGTTTAGCGGATCAAGAATAATGACTTCCTTATTGCTGATTTGCAACGGAATAAAATCGTTAATTGTTGTAGCGGTATGATTGACCAGGTAGTAAATTTTCTCTCCTCCAATAGTTCTTCGAATATATTTTAAACCTGTGTTTACAAGTGTTTCAGGATAAATCTGTACATTTTCCAAAGCTGAAAAAATATCTGTGGCAGGTTTAATCTGTTTGTTTTCAGCTAAAAGCTGCTGCAGTTTTTCTTCCTGCTTTTTATAATCGTAAAAACCGGGAACAGATTCCGGCAGATTTTCAAAAACAATAACGGCTCCTCCTTTCTGCAGTTCAATTAATTTTTGAAGCGTTGCCAATGGCATTTTTTTGCACGAAGGAACTAGTAACGATTTAAAAGTTCCTCCTGGAAGCACTATTTTTCCGTCAATAACTTTGGCCTGAGCTATAAAATTATCCGAAATAAAATCAACGCCGTAACCTTTTTTCATAAGTTTATTAGTGGTCTCGTAAAATGGAGTTCCCTGCAGCCATTCTGAAAGCGAATGGATTTTGAATTCAAAAAACAAAGTACCTTTTTTATACTCATTCCAAATGTCAAAAATGGGAAAGTATAGTAAGATTTCATTGTCTGGTTTTCCCTGCTGTAGCAGTGACTGGCAGTTGGAAATATAGGAAAAAAGGGCAGGAGCGTCTTGCCAGATGCTGTTATTGGCATTAAAATTTACGGCAGCATAAAACTGCCAGCCTGGCCAAGCAGCTCTTTCTGGCGAATAAGTAGAACCGTGCAGGAAAATATGGTTGATGCCGTTGAGCATTAAATCTTCTGCTTCCGGTTTACATTGTGATAAAGCTGCTTTAAAATGTTCACGCAGCCACGTAAAAGTTTCGGAAGAAACCAGATTTTTACCTGAAATATGAGCAGCCGATGACGAAAATTTCAACATTACGGGATCAGCATCTCCAGGGCGGATATCTTCTTTTTCACGTCTGAAACCTGGAATATCAAAAGGCATAGAACCAAAGGTCTCACATTCTGGAATATCCGCAGAAGCGTACAAATCTATCAGATTCCCTGGTGAACCATGTGCCTGAAGTTTGGTTTTGAAGTTTTTAGAATTTGCCCATTTAGTCCACGGTTTGTCAAATTTATTGAGTAGTAAATCGCCAATTGTCTGGCGATAATCACTTCTAATTCTATTGCTTAGTTCGCTGTCGGTTTCGCTGAGCATTAACGGCAGCTGCTTTTTAAGATCGTAACCTCTGAGTTTTATGAATTCGTCAAAAAAAGCCGGAGTAAAATCGGTGCCGTATACTTCGTAACTATCGTTAAATATAGCTCTAATTTTGCCCTCACGTTCATTAAAAGCACTGTTAAATGGAACAACATATGCGTTAAGAGCCTCTTGGGAATAATGGTCGACCGTAAAACCGGCTCCTCCAGGTGCAGCCCTTTTTACCTGCTGTCCGGTTTTGCCTGAAAAAACAGCATATAGGGTATAATCTGTTTTTTTTGCAGTCCATTTTAGTTTGTAAGGTTCCGGATTTGGAAGCGAAATAGAGCTGCTGTCAAAACCTTTATCTCTTGATTTTGATTTGCTCCCTTTCAGCTGGTCTGTCAGATTGAGGTAAGAACCGTCACTTCCAAAGGCAACAACATATAAAAGCGAGGCAGGATTTTTTTCTTTGCTGTTTTCCACTTTTATGATCCTGTCGATGGTTTCGTTTTTTTTAAGCGGATATTTTTCGACAATAAGCTTTGTTGCGGCATATTCTGTCGTAACATGCGATCCGCCATAAGGCCATCCAGTTCCCAACACCATATCTACCTGCATATGAAGGCTGTCCGCAGTGTGAATCGTATAATCAAGCATTTCCAGCCATTTTGGAGAAAGATAGTCAATGAAATTTTTTTCTTCTCCTTTAACCCCGTAGATAGGAGTGATTTCTACACCGCCGATTCCTGCATTATGAAAATCAATCAGGCTTTTCTTTAAGCCAGGTTTGTCCACCGCGCTTCCCATCCACCACCATCGGGCCCATGGCTGGTTTATATTCGAAGATGCAGGCCAGGGATTTTTTTCATATTTCTGGCCGAAAGAAAGTAGGGTTATAAACAGGAAAAAGACTATATATGGTTTTTGCATTCTCATTTTTCAGATGGTTAGCGGTTTAATTTTGGTAAGATGTTTATTTTTAACTGTTTGAGTTGATTTATGTAGCGATAGCTGTACACAACGGCAAAGTAAAAATATTTTTTGTGGGTCAGAATGCTATCCTGTTGCATCCTGTATTTTAAGAAATTAATAAATGTATTATTTACAATTATTATCGGTTATTTTTAAATAATGCATTTATTTTATCCCATTGCGTAAATAATAATTCAAATTTTTTTTTAATAAATTTTGAATATGGAAATTTAGGTCTTTAAGAGGCTTCCTAAGCTTGAAAATCAACGCTTTGGCGAGATGTGTCCTGTTAAAAAAAACACAATAAAAACATAAGGTATTGAAAGTTAGCAGGATACTACAGGATACGGCGACGAATGCTTCTGGATAAATTTGGTTGAACTAATTAACTAACCAAATTTAACTTTTTATGAAAAACAAATGGAGTCTATTTGTGGTTTTCCTTATGTGTGCGTTGATGCATATATCGGGATATGCACAGAACAAGTCGGTTAAAGGTACAGTTACCGATTTAGCCGGGCTTCCTGTTCCAGGAGCCAATGTGATTGTTAAAGGGACAAAGCAGGGAACTAGCACTGACTTTGACGGGAAGTATTCAATAAGTGCTTCTGCGGGACAGGTTTTGGTTTTTTCTTCTACCGGTTCAAAAACAGTTGAAATGACTGTTGGGGGCGGTTCAGAAATTAATGTAAAGCTAGCCGACGAAATATCGCAGCTTAATGAGATTGTTGTTGTTGGTTATGGAACGCAGAAGAAAGCAGATGTAACAGGAGCAGTGTCAACCATATCTGCCGAACAGCTGATGAACCGTCCTGTTTCCAATGCAACGGAAGCGCTTCAGGGTAAGGTTGCCGGGGTGGATATTACCACAAACGAACGTCCAGGAAGTCTTGGTACAGTCCGTATCCGAGGTACTCGATCTTTGACTGCAAGTAACGATCCTCTTTATGTTGTGGACGGCGTGCCGTTGATGTCTGCATCCGCAATTGAAACTTTGAATCCGAGGGATATTGAATCCATGGATATTTTAAAAGATGCTTCAGCAACGGCAATTTATGGATCGCGCGGAGCTAACGGAGTTATTATCGTGACAACCAAACAGGGAAAGGCAGGCAGATTTACTTTAAATTATGCTGGTACGGTAACCACGTCTCAAATTGTGGACAGGGCGCCGTCTATGAGCGCATCCGACTTTATTACTTTCAGACGATGGGCTGCTTACAATCTTGATCCATCTAAATATGCACATCCTGATACACCTAATATAGCAAATGACAGGCTGATTTTTGACAGTGCTTTAGACGGTCAGACATCCAGAGATAATGTGCTGAAAGGATGGGCCAGCGGTACTTGGGATGCTTCTAAAGTAACCAACACAGACTGGACCGATTTAGTAACTCAGGGAGGTATTAGCACTGAGCACGTTATCAGTGCAAGCGGCGGTTCTGAAAAAGTGAATACATATGGTTCTGTCGGATATCTAGATAATCAGGGTACACAGAAAGGACAGTGGTACAAACGTTATACTGCAAAACTTACCTCCAATATCACTCCGGTAGAATGGTTTAAAATGAATGCCTCATTTAATGTTTCATGGAGCGAGCAGGATTACGGAATGTCAACTTTAAGCGCCAGAAGCGGTACAGCTCCAGATGCCATTTATGGTGCAGCTAAACAAATTTACAATATTGCTGTGCCTTACAATGCAAACGGTAATCTGATTATTAACCCGGGAGGTGAATCAGGAGTTTACACCATTATGGAAGAGTGGAATAAAAGTACGCAGCAGTCACAGACCATGCGTGTTCTCGCTAACTTTTCTGCCACTTTAGATTTCGGCAAAATGACAAAATCATTGGAAGGACTTTCTTACAAGATAAATTTTGGACCGGATTTTCGAAGCTGGAGAGAAGGGGCTTATATTGACGGGACTTCGGCGCTGAAAGTAAATTCAAACGGAAGCCCAGGCGTTAATTATGCCCGTCTGCAGAACCGCCGAGATCTTTCATGGACTGTAGATAATATTATTAACTACGACCGTACATTTGCTGTAAAGCATAAAGTTGGTTTGACATTACTGCAGACTGCATCTTCTTGGAATATAGAGAACTCTTCTATGAGCGCTAACAATATTCCAAAACCATCGTTTTTATGGAATGCAATGGGCTCTGTAGACGCTACAAATGCGGCTAATAATGCGCGTATGAGTTCAGGTATTACAGAACGTGCTATCAGTTCTTATATGGCACGTGCCAATTATGGGTACGATAACCGCTATTTACTGACCGTCTCAGGACGCTGGGATGGAGTTACACAGCTGTCTGAAGGCCATAAATGGGACTTCTTTCCTTCTGCGGCATTAGCATGGCGTATCAACAATGAAAAATTCTTAAAAAATGTGGGATGGATTGAAAACCTGAAACTTCGTTTAGGCGTTGGTACTTCCGGCAACTCTTCGGTTGATCCTTACGGGACTTTAGGAAATATCAGCCAGATATTCCTTCCTTTCAATGGCCAGAGCAATGCAATCGGTTTTACAACAAATGAACCGTATTACACAGATACACAAACAGGAATGCCCAATAAAAATCTGGGCTGGGAAAAAACTACCCAGTATAATCTTGGGTTTGATTTTAGTTTCTTCAACAATAGAATCAGCGGTGCAATCGATGCATATAAATCGGATACTAAAGATTTGCTGCTGCGAGTTGATATACCGCCGGTGTCAGGTTATCCATACATTGTTTCCAATATAGGGCAGACAAAAAATCACGGTGTTGAAGTAACGCTTAATCTTATTCCTATTCAAACAGCAAGCGGATTTACATGGGAAACCAATTTAAACGGCGCATGGCAGAAAGATCAAATCGTTAGCCTGGCAAACGGCGCGCAGGACATGGTAAGCAACTCATGGTTTATTGGTGAGTCTATTGCTGTGCGTTACGGTTATGATAATCAGGGAATGTGGCAGAATACTCCGGAAGATCTTGCCGAGATGGCTAAATGGAATGCTAATGGCTATAAATTTACGCCGGGTAACGTGAGGCCTAAAGATCAAAACGGCGATTATAAAATGGATGGCACTGACCGTGTTGTTGTAGGAAACAGCAATCCAAACTGGACAATGGGATGGAATAATAATTTTACTTATAAAGGTTTTGATTTAGGAATAAATCTTTACGGACGCATGGGGTACACTGCTTCTTTAGGAGGTGAGGCTTTAACAGCGCATTCTAACCAGCGTGAAACAGATTACTGGACTCCGGATAATCCAAATGCTGAATTTCAAAAACCAATTTTAGGCCAAGCAACTTCAGGTTCAGCAGATGCTTTTTCCGGTCTTCTTGGCTTCCAGAAAGCATCCTTTGTAAAAATCCGTAATATTTCATTAGGCTATAATTTATCCAAAGATTTTGCAAATAAAGTGGGGCTGGCAAACATGAAATTTTATGTACAGGCTGTCAATCCTGGAAGTATTTACCAATCACTGGATTGGTATGATTTTGACACTAATAGAACATATTTCAACCGCAGTTTTGTTATGGGAGTTGAAGTTGGGTTTTAATGAAGTGTGGCGAATTGAAGTATAACATTAAATGCAAAAAAAATGAATAATTTAAAAAATATAGGAATCGGTCTTTTATTAATGACAGGAGTGTTTTTTGCCTCGTGTTCAGAAGACTTTCTTGACGAAGAACAAACTAATGCGTATTCTACAGCTTATTTTGATACGCCAGAAGGTCTTCAGGCGTTGACGGTATCGCTTTATGGAAATATCCGCTGGCATTTTGGTTTTGAATGGTCCTACGGAAACACACTGTACGGAACAGATGAATTTACCAATGCAAATGACCTTACCAATGAAATGTGGAATACATATGATAACCGCTTTGGCCCCGTTGGTGCATCAACTGCAACAGGAGCGGCTAATGGGAATGCAACTAATCCAAATGCGCTTTGGGATGAAATGTATTATGGCATAGCGTCTTGTAATACTATTATTGCTAAAGCAGAAACGGTGATTTCAGATTTAAAAATCAGAAACCGTTGCTTAGCGCATGCCTATTTTTTGCGCGGCTATAATTATTACAGACTTGTAGCACAGTACGGTGGAGTTGTACTTCAGACAAAACCCATTGAAGGAGTTGTCCGAAACTACGAGCGTGCTACAGAGGAGAAATGCTGGGAACAGGTAATATCTGATTTCCGTAATGCTTACACGCTTTTTGAGGGTGAAGTTTTTACTTATGGAAAAGGGATTACCTGGACAAAAGCTACTGCGGCACATTTCCTGGCAAAAGCTTTACTGTTCCGTTCGTCCGAGCGTAATGATGCCTGGAATAATGCTTACAAGGATACTGATCTTAAAGAAGCGATCGATGCCTGTTCGTATGCGATTACGGCACGAGGGCCACTGACGCCTAATTATAGTGATTTATACGCAAACTGGACAGGAATCGACTGTCCGAATGAGCAGCTGAACGAAATTTTAATGGCTGCAGGCCATAATGCAGATGCTGCTACAGTGGGCCGTTTTGGAAACCGCACCTACAGCTACTTTGCCCCTCAGTTTTCAAGTTTCTCCGGAGGATGGGTAAGGCGTGGTGTCTGGATTGGAAGTATGGATTTTCAGCGTTGCCGTCCAACAGAGTACACCTACGGAATATTTGACCACGTAAATGATGCGCGTATGTGGAAAACGTTTAGAACTGTTTATGGAGCCAATACGGTAGTGACAGCAAGCGCCGGCGTGAAAGTTGGAGATCCTGGTATTGTAATGATCCTGAATACTAAAAATGATAATACCTATAACGGCGCTAAATTTGGTGCCAGCGTACAAGCGCCAACCTGGACAGATGTTAACGGTCGTCTTCCAGAGTGGAACACTGGAGCAAGACAAACTGCTACTGCGGGAACTTTGGCAGTAAAAAAAGGGCAGTTTGTGCCTAACTCTTCGGTCTTGTACCAAAATGGAGTTTATGTAGCGCCTACCTTTAAAAACCAGCCAATCTGTAACTTCTTCGCGGGTATTAATAAAACAGAATGTGGATCTCGTACTGCTGAAAGAGGGGATTCGCACCGTGATGTTATCATGGCCCGTTTGGCAGAAACTTATTTAGTGCGTGCAGAGTGTTATGTCCGTCTTGGGCAGTATGGCAATGCAATGCAGGATATCAACACAGTGAGAGTTAGAGCACAGTGGAAGGCTGGAGAAAATAGATCTTATTATAATGACGGTTCTCAGGCATTTAAAGTTAATCCTTTAAACACAGGAACTTCGGCTACAGCCTTTGCAGCTTCTAATTTAGATATGAATACATATTATTTGTCTAATCCGACACTTGCCGTTACAACTGCGGCTTCAGATTTAAGATTAACTTCTTTTCCTAATAATCTGCCGCCTGAAGACGAGGCTGTTATGGTTAAAGTTGGAGCTTCAACAGATAAAGAGCGTGCCATCAATTTTATTCTTAATGAGTCTACCCGTGAGCTTCTGGGAGAATGGCAGCGCTGGGAAACGCTTTCCCGTACTGGAATGCTTATCAAACGTGCTAAAGCATTCAATGCCGAGGCGGCACCTAATATTACAGCCAATAAACACGAACTGCGTCCAATTCCGCAATCCTTTATTGACGGATTGTTAAATGACGATGGTTCAAATCTGTCCAGTGCACAAAAAGCGGCATGGCAGAATCCAGGATATTAGTATATTTTATTTTTTTGAAGAAAGAAATCGTCTCATTTGAGACGATTTTTTTTCGATATCTATGCAGTAGGGTGATACCAGCAATAATAGACTTTTTTAATTTATAAGCCATATCGATCTGATGTATCCTGCAGACAGGGAACTACAGGATACGGTTTGTAATTTAGTGTCATATCTTTAAGTTTTTAGGACTAAAATTGTATAGCCAATGATTTATTCGGTAAAATATTTTCTATTATCTATTTTTTTTGGAATTGGAGCAGCTTTAACAGCACAAGTAAAACTGCCTTCTTTGGTAGGAGATAATATGGTTTTACAGCAACGTTCTAAAGTTAATTTATGGGGATGGGCTTCCCCTGACGAAAAAATTAATATTAAAGCAGGATGGCTGGAGAATGCAATAGAAGTTACAGCCGATTCTGACGGTATGTGGAAGACGACTGTTGAAACGCCAGAGGGAAGCGAAAGAACATATGAGATCAAAATTGAAGCTTCAAATAAAATCATTCTGCAAAATATACTTATTGGAGAAGTCTGGGTTTGTTCCGGGCAATCTAATATGTATTTTCCTGTGGGAAAAGAAGAGGGAACTTGGAAAACCGGTGTCAAAAATTATGAAGAAGAAGTTCAGAAGGCCAATTTTCCATCCATCAGACTATTTAGCGTTCCCACCAGAGCTTCTCAAAAACCATTGGACGACCTGAGCGGAAACTGGAAAGAATGTTCGCCTGTTTCAATAAGGACATTTTCTGCAGTGGCTTATTTTTTTGGACGTGATCTGCATCAAAATTTGAAGGTCCCAATAGGATTAATTTCTTCCTCCTGGGGAGGAACTAAAGCTGAAGCCTGGACCTCACAGAAGGTTCTGGAAGAAAACCCTGATTTTTTGGAAATATTGGAAAACGATGCCAGAAATGAGAAGCTATTTCAAGACAAACTGGAAAAATATTACGCGGATTTGAAAGCGGAAAGAATTTCTGCCAATAACGATTTAACCCAAACTACGCTCAAAAAGCCAAAAAAAGAAGAGAATAAAACTTCTTATGTGCTATACAATGCCATGCTGCATCCCTTAATCAATTATACCATTAAAGGCGCGATCTGGTATCAGGGTGAGAGTAATGCTGAAAAAGCATTTTTATACAGAACTCTCTTTCCGGCTATGATAAAAAATTGGAGAAGCGATTGGAAACAGGGAGATTTTCCATTTTATTTTGTTCAGATCACGCCGCACAAAGGCCAGAATCCTGATATAAGAGAAGCGCAGTTCCTGGTTTCAAAATCGATCCCAAATACAGGAATGGCTGTGACTACGGATGTCGGAAATGAAACCAATATCCACCCTATAGACAAACAGACAGTTGGTTATCGATTAGCTTTACTGGCAAGATCTAAGACTTATAACGAAAAGAATCTGGTTTGTTCGGGACCGGTTTACAATCATATGAAAATCAAAAAGCAAAAGATTCAATTGTTTTTTGATGAAACAGCAAATGGATTTAAAAAGACAGATAGTCTAAGAGAATTTGAAATTGCAGGAAGCGATCAGGTTTTTTATCCTGCCGATGCAAAAATTGAGGGAAAGACCATTATCGTTTCTTCAACAAAAGTAAAAAGTCCGCAAGCTGTGCGTTTTGCGTGGAAAGCTGTTCCGAACCCCAATTTGTTTAATTCCGAAAACCTGCCTGCATCTCCTTTTAGGACTGATGACTGGGAGATTGGAGTTCAGAAAAAATAGATTTTAAGATTTAGTAATTATTGTAATAAACCATTTAGCTCGATGTTAAAAATAAACTTAAAAGATTTTTTGCAACTCTTTTTTCTCTTATGCTGCTTTTCAATTATGGCTCAGAATAAGAATGGGAAAGAAAATAAACATACAGCGCCAAAGCCATTGTATCGTGATCCTGTTTACGATGGTGCTGCAGATCCTGTGATAATCTGGAACAAAAAAGAAAAGCTATGGTATATGTTCTATACCAACAGAAGAGCTAACGATTCTGACGCTAAGGGAATAACATGGGTGCACGGCACTAAAATCGGAATTGCAGTATCAAAAGACGGCGCTGAGTGGACCTACAAAGACACTTGCAGTATCAATTATAAACTTAAAGATATTACGTATTGGGCTCCAGAGGTAATTGAATACCAAAATAAATACCATATGTATCTTACGGTTGTACCCGGAATATTTAATGATTGGTATCATCCGCGTTCGATAATTCATCTGACCAGCAGCAATCTGATGGATTGGAAATTTGAATCAGAACTAAAACTGGCCTCCGATCGATGCATTGATGCTTCGGTGTTTAGGCTTCCAAATGGAACATGGAGAATGTTTTACAATAATGAAAATGATGGAAAGTCAATATATTATGCAGACAGTAATGATTTGTACAACTGGAATGACAGTGGCACAAAAGTTATAAAAGACCGCGGCGAAGGGCCAAAAGTTTTTGTATGGAAAGAAAAAAACTGGATGATTACTGATTCGTGGAGAGGACTAAGCGTGTATTCTTCGGAAGATTTTCTAAACTGGAACCACCAGGAGAAAAACATACTGCAGCTTCCCGGAAAAGGCCAGGATGATAAAGTGATCGGAGGTCATGCAGATGTGGTGGTGAATGGCGCAAAAGCGTATGTATTTTATTTCACTCATCCAGGGAGGACTCCAGAAAACAAAGGGGTTGACAATTATGAAACCAAAAGAAGCTCTATACAGGTGGCAGAGCTTGAATATACCAACGGAGAAATCAGCTGCAATCGTGACAAATTAGTCCAGATCAAATTAAAACAATAGAAAATGGAAAATAAAAGGACCATTCGCAATGCTTTCAAAATGAAATTAAAACCGGGTTTTGAAGCAGAATATAAAAAAAGGCATGATGAAATTTGGCCGGAACTGCAGCGTCTGCTGTCTGAGACAGGCATACAGGATTACAGTATTTTTTTAGATGAAGAAACACTGATTTTATTTGCAGTTCAGAAAATCAGTCCTGATTTTGATCAAAGACGTCTGCCCAGCCATCCTTTAGTGAAAAAATGGTGGGCTTACATGGCAGACATAATGGATACCAATCCGGATCATTCGCCGATTGCTATTCCGTTAAAAGAGGTTTTTCATTTAGAATAAAAAAAAGTATTTTTTAATTTCTTCGCTTTCAATAACAATAGACCGTTTTGGGAAACCAAATTTGTTATTGCAACGTTAAGCTCACTCTTACTAACCAAAAACTACTAACTATGAACTATTCACCAATAAAAATTCTAACCTTAACTGCATTTGGTTTTTTTGCTTCCGCCACTGCGCAGACAAATGATGTAACCACGCCGCTGCACGCCATGCAGCCGGATTACATAACTCCATATGCTGTTCCTGACAAAAGCAATATTGAGGCCGTTTTAAATCGGGTATATAATTTCCTTGAAGAAAATACCGCTTCAAAAGTTCTCAGGGCAAGTGATAACTTAGAAGTAAAAGATTTCAGAAAAGCCCAAGGTAGACTTGTTTTTTCTCCAGGCTCTTTCAGGCTTACAAGCTATGAATGGGGTGTTACTTATGCCGGAATGCTTTTGGCGGCGGAGGCAACAGGAAAAAAAGAATATGCAGATTATGCCAATAAGCGGATTAAACTAATAGCAGACCTTGCTGAAAATTTTAAAAGCGAAAATGTAAGCGATTCACCTATCCGCACTGTTTTGCAACCCCATGCATTAGACGACGCCGGAGCACTATGCGCTGCTTTTATCAAAGCAAAAAAAGCAGGGCTGAATGCTAATGTTGACCCTGTTATCAATAACTTCATTAAATACATAAGCGAAAAAGAACACCGTTTAAAAGATGGAACTCTGGCTAGAAACAGGCCGCAGAATAATACGCTTTGGCTGGACGATATGTTTATGAGTGTTCCGGCATTGGCACAGATGGGCAGTTACACGGGAGATAAAAAATATTTTGATGATGCTGTAAAACAGGTCAATCAGTTTTCAGAAAGAATGTTTAACAGCCAGAAGGGAATTTATATGCACGGCTGGGTAGAGTCAATGCAGATGCATCCTGAGTTTCATTGGGCAAGGGCAAATGGCTGGGCGGTTATGACTATGATAGAATTATTGGAAGTGCTTCCAAAAGACCACCCAGGTTATCCTCAGGTTCTAGCGCAGCTTCAAAAGCATATCACTGGGCTAATGCAATATCAGGATGGAACAGGTTTCTGGCATCAATTGCTGGATCGAAACGACACCTACCTTGAAACTTCGGCAACAGCTATTTATACGTATTCTATTGCAAGGGCAATCAACCGAGGATATGTGGATAAATTGGCTTATGCGCCGGCAGTTTTATTGGCATGGAATGCAGTAGCTTCCAAAGTAAATGAAAAAGGTCAGGTAGAAGGAACTTGTGTGGGAACCGGAATGGCGTTTGACCCTGCTTTTTATTACTATCGTCCTATAAATTTATATGCTGCTCACGGTTACGGGCCAGTTTTATTGGCCGGGGCTGAAATATTAACGCTTTTGAAAAATAACCAGTTTGAAATGAATGACAGTTCTATTCAGCTTCAAATTAAGGGATAGTCGTTTTAGTATAGCTTACTACAATATTTTATAAATAAGAAATCAAAAATAGACAGATGAAATTAAAATTAGCATTAATTATATGTTTCCTGTTTTTGAAGGTAACGGTTTTCAGCCAGATTGGGAAAGGTTTTCCTTCTGAGAAAAAAATCATTAAAGATCCGGTTACTGGTGTTGATTTGATTTTTTTAACGACCAAATCAGCAGGCGATTCCAAGACATATCCTACCCATCCACAGTGGACAGCAGACGGCGAATGGCTTATTTTTAGGACTAAAAGAGCCAATGGCGATGCAGTTGCAGTACATGAAAAATCGGGTGTAATGGTCCAAGTGACCGAAGGAGGCTACAGCGGTACTTTGTGTATGGCACAAAAGTCGATGAAATTGTATTTTATGCGTAAGGGAAATGAAAATACAATGAAGATTATGGAAGTAAACCTGGAAGCGGTTTTTACTGACAGTCAATTTGGAAAAATGAAACCTATTGCTGCTTACGAACGTGTTTGCGGCATAACGCCATCAGAGATGGGGGCTTCTGGGGACATGGCTTTAGATGCCAATGAAGATCGTGTGTATTTTAGGATTGGAAGAGAAGAAGCCGCAAAACATTTAGATCCAAATGTGAAAATTGAAAAAAGCTACGGGCCTAGAAATATGGGTGCGGGTCCTGGAGGAATTGGCAGCATGAATATAAAGACTGGGGAGTTGAAGCATGTAGTTTCAGTACCGTTTCAAGTGGGGCATATTCAATCGAATATTTGGAATCCCGGAGAACTTGTTTTCTGCTGGGAAACTGGCGGTAAATCGCCTCAGCGCACGTGGACAGTTATGGCAGATGGGACGGGCTTAAGACCGTTATATCCTGAATCTGATTATGAATGGGTAACACATGAAGCGGTAATTTCCAAAGATGAGGTTGCACTGGCTATTATGGGACACCGAAAAATTGATATTCAAAAAGAAAATCTGGTGGAAGTTACTGAAAGTACGGAAATCAGAAATACACAGAATCCCGGACAGGAAAGTAATTGGGGAAATTCTGGAACCCGCGAAAAACCGACAGGTTTAGCTATTGTAAATTTAAGAACCCGCGAAATGATTATTGCCGGACAAACCAAAAGCGGCAGTGGATTATGGCATGTACACGGTTCTGCTGACGGAAGATGGGCTGTAGGGGATGATTTCTCCAGAAGTTTATATCTGATCGATCGTAAAACCAATGAAATGATAATGCTGACGACAGGACATAAACAAACCGCAGCAGATCATGTGCATCCGACTTTTAACAGAGATGGAACTAAAATTCAGATCCAGTCGGCGATGCTTTCTGAGGATAACAGGACGTTAAATATCTGTATTGTAAATGTGCCTAAAGACTGGTTAAATAGGAAGTAGCTTTATAAAAAAACAAATTTTAAATCCCAAATTCCAATTAAAACAAAAATATAAACAATGAAAAAAGTAGTATTCTGGATTGTTTTCTTTGCTAATATTATAATCTCTTCTGCTCAAAAAACGGGCAGGATGGATGCTGTGTATTCCGGAATACCATGGTTTGATCAGAACGGAAATATCGTAAGTGCGCATGGAGCTTGTATTATAAAAGAAAAAGAGAAGTTTTATCTTTTTGGAGAAGCTCATAAGGATGACAGCAATGCATTTGCAGGATTTAATTGTTATTCATCTGAAGATCTTTACAATTGGAAATTTGAACGTCAGGCACTTCCCGTTCAGGAATCTGGAAAACTGGGACCAAATCGCGTCGGAGAGAGAGTTAAAATAATGAAATGTCCAAAAACAGATGAGTTTATAATGTACATGCATGCCGATTCTTTAACGTATAAAGACCAGTTTACCGGTTATGCCGTTTCAAAGAATGTAGAAGGCCCGTACACATTTAAAGGACCGCTTCTGTTTGAAGGAAAACCTGTAAAAAAATGGGATATGGGAACATTTCAGGATGATGACGGATCTGGATATATTCTAATACATGGAGGTGAGATCTATAGATTGAGTGACGACTATAAATCCATAGCAGAAAAAGTAAATGAAAATATTACAACTGGTTTCGAATCGCCAACGATGCTTAAAAAAGACAATCTGTATTATTTTATTGGTTCACATCTAACCAGTTGGGAACGAAATGACAATTATTATTACACCTCAAACTCAATCAAAGGGCCATGGGAAGCCCGTGGTTTAATTGCTCCTGAAGGAACACTGACATGGAATTCCCAGTCAACATTTGTATTGCCTGTTAAGGGAACAAAAACAACAACTTACATATTTATGGGCGATCGCTGGTCTTTTCCCAAACAGGCTTCGTCGGCAACTTATGTATGGCAGCCCCTTACTATTTCGGGGACATCTTTAAAAATTCCAGAGTATCAGCAAAGCTGGCAGATTGACATACCAAGCGGAATTGTTTCTGTAATGGTAAAATCAGATAATATTTTAAAAAATACTGATTCAAGAATTAAGTATTCCGGCGATTGGAAACAGGAGCAAATAGGGAATAGGCTTTCAGAAAGCAGGTCAAATGATAAAAACGCCTCATTTTCGATAGAGTTTAAAGGGCAGCAGATTGGTTTTTCGAGTTTTACCGGCATTGAAAATGGGTATGCGAGAATCGTTGTTACAGATAAAAAGGGAAAAACAGTTAACGCTGCAACGGTGGATATGTACAGTAAAAGTCCAATGGAAACAATGGTCTACAAATCTCCAGTTTTAAAAAAAGACACCTATGTGTTATCAGTTTACGGAACTGGAGAAAGACCAAACTGGTCAGATAAAAGAAAGTCAAATTACGGCAGTACAGGGAATTATATTTCTGTAACCCAAATTTCAATTAGATAATAAAAAAAAATAGGACACAATGAATAAGTTTTTCACTTTAGTTTTATGCGTTTTGGGAATGGTCCAAAACGCATCTTCCCAGAAATACAGCAATGATAAGTTTCCCGATGGAAGCGAAATCACATCATGGTTTAAAGAGTATGCCAAGCTGGAGCTAAAAAATCTGGGCAAACAGTATAAAATTACAGCTCACGGAGTTGGAACTGACAGTACGAAAATACAGACAGCTGCCATTCAGAAAGTGATCGATAAAGCCGCTGCTAACGGTGGCGGCGTCATTGTGATTCCGAAAGGAGTTTTCCTGAGCGGGGCTTTGTTTTTTAAGCCTAAAACTAAATTGTATGTCAGCGAGGGCGGTGTCTTGAAAGGCTCTGATAATATTGCTGATTTTCCAATTATGGCTTCCAGAATGGAAGGGCAGAATCTGGATTATTTTCCAGCTGTAGTGAATGCTTACGGAGTTGATAATTTTTCAATTTCCGGAAAAGGAACTATTAACGGAAACGGCAAAAAATACTGGGATGCTTTCTGGGCAAGGCGAAAGGAAAATCCAAAATGTACGAATCTGGAAGTTTCCAGACCCAGATTGGTATTTGTGTGGAATTCAAATAATGTGCAGTTTCAGGATGTGAAATTGATTAATTCTGGTTTCTGGACCAATCACTTTTATAAATGCAATAATGTTAAGCTGCTGGATCTGTATATTTTTTCTCCTCACCTTAAAGATAAGGCTCCAAGTACCGACGCTATTGATATTGATGTCTGCACGAATGTTTTGGTTAAAGGCTGCTACATGTCAGTTAATGACGATGCTGTTGCGCTTAAAGGCGGAAAAGGCCCCTATGCAGATCAGGATCCTAACAATGGAGCAAACAAGAATATCATTATTGAAGACTCTAATTTCGGATTCTGCCATTCTGCATTAACAAACGGAAGCGAGGCAATTCACAATAGAAATATAGTGATGCGCAATTGTAAAATTGACGGTGCTTCAAGATTGCTGTGGCTGAAAATGAGACCTGACACGCCGCAACGTTACGAATACATCAGAGTTGAAGATATTAAAGGAGAAGCAAAAACCGGATTGGGAGTCTTTGCCTGGAAACAATTTTTTGATCTGAAAGGGCGTCCTGATATTCCGCTTTCATACGGTGAGAATGTTACTTTGAAAAACATCGAATTGAAATGCGATACTTTTTACGGTGTAGAAAACGATCCTAATGTCCGTCTGTCTAATTTCACTTTCGAAAATCTGAATATAGAATCAGTGAAAACGAAGATCGACAAGACTTTGATAAATGGCGTGAGCTTTAAAAATGTATATGTCAATAAAGTATTGGTTGAATAATTTTTTGGCTTGAAACCAAATAACAAGCAAAATTTAATACCTGCCCAACATTTTATATTATAGAAAATGAAAAAAATATTTCTTTTTGTCTTACTGTTTAAAGCGGTAAATTCTTTCAGCCAGAAAGAAAAACTGGTTGAATTTGAGATAGCCAATTCCAAGAATCTGGCCGCAATTTATATTGATGTAAATACTGATCCGCTGATTGTCTGGGCAGTAAAGGAACTGGCAGATGATATCAAAGAAATTAGCGGACACCGTCCAGAAATTATTACTGCGGGTACTATTTCAAAAAAAGGAATTTATGTTGGCCAGGTTTCTTCAAAATTACTTTCATCCAAAAATATTCAGAAACAATTAGTAAATCAATGGGAGAAATTTTCAATTAGAAAAGCAAAGGAAAACCTTCTCGTTATTGGTTCAGATGTGAGGGGAACTGTTTACGGGGTTTTTGAAATTGCCGAACGTCTGGGTATTTCTCCGTGGAAATGGTGGGCAGATGTACATCCTTTAAAAAAAGAAAACCTTTCATTGTATCTTCCGTCACAAGGAATTACTGAATCTCCTTCTGTGCAGTACCGCGGTATTTTTTTAAATGATGAAGACTGGGGATTACAGCCATGGGCTGCGAAAACTTTTGAACCAGAAACGGGAGATATCGGTCCCAAAACCTATGAGAAAATTTTTCAGCTCCTGCTGCGCCTGAAAGCCAATACCATCTGGCCTGCAATGCATCCATCCACTAGAGGCTTTTTTACAATTCCGGGGAATAAGGAAATGGCACAGAAATATCGAATCGTGATCGGTTCTTCACATGCCGAGCCGATGCTTAGAAACAACGTTGATGAATGGAAATCGAAAATTTACGGCGATTACAATTATTTTACCAATAAACCCCAAGTGGATAAATATTGGCAGGAACGTTTGGATGAATTAAAATCGGCTCACAATGAAACTATTATGACGCTAGGAATGCGCGGTGTCCACGACAGTAAAATGGAAGGGGCAAAAGATTTAAAGGAATCGATTGCAATGGTGCAGAAGATTATTCTGAACCAGCGTGAAATGCTTTCAAATACTTTCAAAAAACCGCTTTCGGCTATTCCGCAGGCTTTTGTTCCCTACAAAGAAGTATTGGAATTATATGATAGAGGACTCAAAGTCCCGGATGATATAACCCTGGTATGGCCTGACGATAATTACGGTTATATCCGCCGTTTGAGCAGTGTGGAAGAACAAATGAGAGCAGGAGGCAGCGGTGTGTATTATCACATCAGCTACTGGGGACGTCCTCATGATTATCTTTGGCTGAGCACCACGCAGCCTGGCTTAATCTGGTATGAAATGACAAAAGCGTATCAAAACGGCGCAAAAAAGATGTGGATTGTAAATGTCGGAGATATAAAACCGGCGGAGTACGATATCGAATTTTTTCTGGATCTGGCGTGGAATGCCGATAGCATCAAATCTGATGGAATTGATGAATATCTGGAAAACTGGACAGCAAGAGAATTTTCTTCAGCGGTAAGCCGCGAAGGAGCTTTGGTTGTAAAAGAATACTACCGTCTGGCAATGCTCAGAAAGCCGGAATATATGGGATGGAGCCAGACCGAGCCGACAACGCAGGTTAGATTTTCTGATTTTTCTGAGGATGAATCCCTGAGACGAATAAAAGCTTATGAAAACCTAGTACGGAAAATAGAAGAACTCGAAAAGCTGATTCCTGAAGAGAGAAAAGATGCCTGGTTTCAATTGATGGCATATCCTGTCAATGGAGCGGCCTATATGAATTATAAATTTTTGTATTGGAATTTAGCGTCAATGGTTTCAGATGCTGCCCAGAAAGAAAAGTATAATGCTTTGGCTGCTCAGGCTTTTGAGAAAATTCAAGAATTGACTAATTTTTATAATAAAAAATTAAGCAATGGCAAATGGAATTACATGATGTCGATGCAACCTCGAAAACTGCCTGTTTTTGATGCAGTTACAACGAGTGAAATTTTAAAGGAAAAACCACCAAAAACCGTATCAGAAAGAATCAATATCCAAGCCAGCCAATTTACTTCTAAAAAAGACTCCGAAAATTATCAATGGAAACCAATTCAAGGCTTAGGATACAGCAATAATGCTGTGACTTTGTTTCCGTTTACGCAAAGTTATTTTAAGAATGAAAAACCGTCTCTTTCTTATGAATTTGAAATTGAAAAAGCGGGCGATTATGAGATTGAAGTGCGTCTCCTTCCCACGCATTCTAATGCTTTTGATCATGAAATTGGGATCCAAATTGACAAAAATAATGCAGAATACTTTAAAATAAACACAAAAGACCGCGATAAAACTTGGAAAGAAAATGTACTTAGAAACAGTGCAATAGTAAAAATTCCAGCATCAAATTTTTCCAAAGGCAAACATGCTGTTAAGATTGAAGTCAATCAAACCGGAATTGTACTCGACCAATTAGCAGTTTACTTAGCTGCTGAGGGAGGAACTTATGAAATTCCAATCAAATAAAATTTATAAGTAAGGATGTAATTTTGTATGCTTCACATTCAGGTTAAAAAAAAAAATAACTTAAAATGCACAAATTTCCGCAAATTAATCTGCGGAAATTTGTGCATTTTGCAGTTAAAATCAAGTTTTACGACTTTGAGGACTTCACGTCTATAACTTCTTTATTTCGGAATTTCAATATAATCCCTCAAATTGCAGTTTTTTATTTTCTGAATGCTTTCAGCTACTGTAAGGGCATTCAACTTTGCGCCTTCCAAACCAGTATGCGTATGATCTTTTGGAAAAAATGCTTTTACTTTTTCTTTTCCGAGCAACTCATATTTTTGCGCCACAATTTCATTTAAATCAATATAAAAAACATTTTGTCTTTCTGCAGCAATTTTAGACCAATTGCCATAAGTATCAGTTCTTCGCTCTACTTTATCATTCGGCCATTCATTACGTGGAGTCTGGCTTAATACAATCGGAACTGCACCTTTTTCTTTGGCTTCACGAATGAATTTTTCCATATACCAGCCAAAAGTATGAACAATCTCTTTAGTACCGTCTGGACGGATAACTTCCTGTGTTTCTTCGCCGTTTCCTATCAAGGAACCTCTGAATTTTTCTTTGTCAATATCGCCAGCATCATTATGACCAAACTGAATCAGGATGAAATTTCCAGGTTCCAGCTGGTTTTTTACTTCATTCCAGAGACCTTCGTAATCGAAAGTTCTCGTGCTTCTCCCGCCACGCGCTTTGTTGATGACTTCAATTCTGGTCGTATCGCAATACTGAGGAAATGGAACTCCCCAGCCAACTGCATCTGGATTATTATTGTTGTTCGCCATAGTCGAATCGCCAATTAGAAAGACCTTTTTCTTGGCAGGAAGTATAATTTTTGGATTGTCTAAAATGTATTTTTTTAATGAATTTTTACTGTTTTTCAATTCATCAATAATAACAGAAGCCGAAAGTACAGCTCCTTTTGCCGAGGTATGTGTATGGTCTTTTTTATAAAAATAAGTACCGGTAACTTTTGTTTCGCCAAATTTTTCCATTTCAAGAGCCATTTTTTCATTCAGATTGATAAAAGTTGCTTTTTCCTTTTCAGCAATTTGTTTGGCCCATAATCCATATGATTTGTCATTTCGAGGTACTTTCCCATTCTGCCAGTCATTGCGTGGAATAGGAGAACAGATAATCGGAATTGCGCCTTTTGATTTCGCTTCACGAACGACCTTCTGAATATACCAGCCGTAAGTATGTACAATTTCATGTTTTTTGGTTAGGATATTATCTATTTCTTCTGTTTCAGAACCAATTCCTTTAATGGTGCCTCTTGCGCGGAGACTGTCATTTACTGGGCCATTGTCATTGTGTCCAAACTGAATCAGCACATAATCGCCTTTTTTTAACTTATTTAAAACTGCAGTCCAAAGCCCCTTATCCTGAAATGTACGGCTGCTGGTACCTCCCAAAGCATGGTTTTCAATCCTGATTTTTGTCGTATCGAGATATTGTCCAATGAAATCTCCCCAGCCCCAAAGACCGCCGGCTCCATCTCCTTTACCATTTTTTACAGTCGAATCGCCTACCATAAAAAGAGTGGGTCTGTTATCTTGTTTGGAAGTGAAATTGAAAAATAATACAGCCAAAAATAGTACGGAAAGTATTTTAAAGAATTTCATGGTTTGAATTATAAATTTGAGAATAATGTTTTACATATTTGTTTACCGTAAAGTTCACAAGGGTCTAGGTAATGAGTGCAAAGCTTTGCGAACTTATTTATTTCAATATAAACAGATAAAAATCATAGCGTTCTTTGCGGTTAAAATATTTTAGTATTTAAACTTGAAACTAAATTTTATCCCTAAAATCAAACCATAGAGTCATTTTTATACCCTCGTCTCCGCTTTTAATGCGGATATTTGTAGGCTGGCTTTGAGGTCCCTGCTGTTCAAGAGGTTTAAAATCTCTCATAGCTGGAATTTCATACATAAACGAAATATCTCCCTCTGGAAAAGCCGGCTGCGGATAGCTGCCAGGGAAACCATTTTTGGGCAGATCAGGAGTAAATAATCTCAGAAACAGATTGTCAGATTCGCTGAAAACTTTAAAAGAAGAAGTTCCCGCTTTTAGATCTGCTCCGATAACATTGGCATGATAGCCTTTAAATTCAGGATACACCAGGTTTTCGAAACTTTCGCCTGTTATGGTGGTATTATAATCCTTCTCCCAGATTCCGTAGGTGGTGCCTTTTATTCTGTTTTTCCAAACGCGGTACGGTCCTCTCCCAAACCATTTCATGCCTGTGACTTCTTTTTCAGGAAAACTGAAAGTAATGCCCCAGGAATTGATTTTATCTTCAAAGAAAGCGCCGTCAAAGCCTTCTCCTCCTGACGCATTTTTTAAAGCAGTGAGCTCCATTTTTAATCGTCCGTCTGCTTCCATAATCCATTTTACAGAAGATAAACCGCCCGAATAAGAAACATGACAGATTGATTTGTTTCCTTCCTGCGAAACTTTAATGTCTTTTAATTTGGCTTTCATTCCAATTGGACGTGGGCCGTTTGTAAGCGGAATAACAGAGGTGCCGTTTTTAATTCCGGTTATTTCTCCTGTCCCAGCATCAATATTGACAGTAACTGAACCGCCTTTTAAAGTAATTTCGCTAGCCGTTTTTACTGCCGATGCTTTGCTACTTGTTTTTTGTCTCACTAAGAATTTTTCAGCATAAAAAAGTGCCTTATGAATAGGCCATGTCCAAGTATAAATTTCTTTATTAAACTGGTCATAAGCGGTAATGGAAAGTATATCTCCTTCAGCAAAATTGTTAGGAACCGCAAACTGAATTTTACGTGTTTCTCCTGGATTTATATCTGGAATTTGAATTTTGCCAGAACTTATTGCTTGTGCATTTTTATTGCTGTATAAAACGTCTGAATCAGATTTTAGCACTTTAAATTCCATTCTGCACGAGTTCAGATTACTGAACAGATAGTCATTGGCAATTAGAAAAGAACCTTCAAAGTTCGGAGTAATTTGTTTTGGCAGAAACTGGATTGGTGCCCAAACTTCCTTTACCGTATAATAACTTCCTTCTTTTTCGCGATGAGGGCCAAGAATTCCATCGGCAGCCAGAGAGCCTTTAGAATCAAATTTTACATCTCCGGTCCAATCTGATCGTTTTACGGCTTCGTCTAGCATCGCCCACATAAAGCCTCCGGCAAAAAGGGGACTTTCTTTGTAGCGGTTCCAGAAATCCTCGAGTGCGGCTCCATGACCGTTATCATAAGTTCCGTGCATGAATTCGGTTGGGAAAAATACATTTTCACCCGAATTAAAACGGTGCATTCCAGTTAGATATGTTGGATAATGATGCGTATCCCAACCATTAAAATCAGCCCATGGATGAATCACAATTCGTTTCTGCGGGTCTTTTTCGGCAAAAACTTTATCGACTTCATAATTCCAGCCGCCTTCATTGCCATTATCCCAAATAATGACTGAAGCATGATTGACATCGCGTGTTACCATTTCAGCGACCAATTTTGTTCCCGTTTCGGTATCGTATGAGTTTTGCCACCCAGCCAGTTCGTTCAGAACAAAAATTCCTAGTGAATCACAAACTTCTAGAAAATGTTCATCTGGAGGATAATGACCGCGGACAGCATTCATATTCATATCTTTAATGAGTTTTCCATCCAGTTCGCTGATTCGTTTACTGGTACTTCGTCCTCCTTCTGGCCAAAATGAATGACGGTTAATTCCCTTCATGATAATTTTGGTTCCGTTCACGTAAATCCCATCCTGTTTTTTAAACTCTAAAGTTCTAAAACCTATTTTTTTATTGTATTGATGAATGCTATTTCCGTTTTGTTTTAAATTCAGTTGCAACTCGTACAAATTAGGATTTTCTGGATTCCAAGGTTTGATGTTTTTCCATTGTGCAGAAATAGTTTCTTTAGTAGTTTTCGCTTTAAGCGGAAAAGAAAAAGTTTCGAGATTTTCTCCGTTTAAGCCTTTTAGCGAGGCTTCTAAAGTGGTGTTTTTTGCAATATTTTTTAAATCCAGATCAATTGTAATGCTGCCATCCATTTTTGGATTTACGGCTATATGCTGAATATTTGTTTTAGGAGAGACTTCAAGCCATACTGGACGATAAATACCTCCAAACAACCACCAGTCGGCTCTTCTTTCAGCAGCGTTAACCGATTTATTGGCAGAATGTTTCCAGACATGGACTTCCAGAATATTTTTGGTTCCATAGGCTAATAACGACGATACATCATATTTAAATTCATAAAAACCTCCCTGATGAATAGCGCCTGCAAGCTTTCCGTTTATTTTTACTTCGGTGTCCGTCATAGCGCCGCCAAAAACAATTTTCACTTCTTTGTCTTTGTAAGATGCAGGAACTTCAAATTCGTATTTATATAAACCTTCTTCTTTGCTTGGTTCTTTTTGGTTTAGTTCCTTATACCAGCGTCCATAAGTATATTCTCCAAAACCTTCAAGCTCCCATTGGGAAGGAACATTTATTTTTGACCATTTTTTACTATTATTTCCATCGGTGCAATAGAAATCCCACTGTACAGGATGTTCAAAATCTTTTCCTGAAAGATAAATTTTGTCAGTCTGCTGTGCTGTGACGTGCAGCGAAATAAAAATGGTCAGGGCTTTGATCCACTGACTTTTAAATTTTTTTAGTTGCATAAAAGTTGGTCTTTGGTTAGTTTCCATCTGGTTTAGAAATTTCAAAACGGGCACTCGTTGGTAGTGTCCAACTCGAAATATAGTTAGGTTTTTTCGGATCGTAATCTGGAATATCTTTTTTGAGTTGTTTTTTCAGCGGAACATCAAGCTGTCGGATTCCCTTAATTATGCAAAGTGCAATTTCATTAGCGCCAAAACTATTAAAATGCGTATTGTCGTCCAATGCTTTTTCCTGACCTGGAAAGGTGTTGGCCGGATATTGCACAAAAGCTTTTCTAGATACTTCATCGCCCCAGGTTTCGTAAAGCTCGGTTGTCATTTTCGTGATGTCAATGAGAGCTGTATTGTTTTTTTGAGCAATAGCACGCATCGCAGCAGGAAAATCGCCATGCGTATCTTTCAGAGTTCCGTTTTCATTAAAGAAACGGCGCTGCGTCGGAGTAACTAAAATCGGAATTGCGCCTTTATCTTTAGCTGCCTGAGTAAATTCAACCAATAAATCTGAATAGGATTCCCATGGGCCATTGCCGGCGCCTTTGATTTTTTCATCATTATGACCAAATTCCACAAAAAGATAATCTCCTTTTTTAATCTGCGAAAGTATTTTTTTCAACCGTTTTCCAGCTTTAAAAGAACTTAATGAAGAACCTGAATAGGCATAATTTGCCACAACAACATTTTCATTAAAATAATTAGTAATAAACTGCCCCCACGATGCCCAGGGCTCCACGTCTTGGTCAGTAACCGTAGAGTCTCCTGCTAAATAAAGAACGGTTAAATTTTCTTTTTTTGTGATTTTAATACTTTGTACGGCTGTTTCGCCTAGAAATTCAAGTGTCAATTTATCATCCCAATCTAAGATGTCTTTTTCTCGGTCTTTAAGACTGACATTCAAATTTTCATCAATTTTAGGATTTCTGACATTAACATTAAAAACCTGTGTGGCCGATTTTCCTTTTGCCACAATAATTTCGCTGGCCATTAATCTGCGGGATTCTGCTTTTATCGTAGTTTTGAGATCTTTTTGAGGATTTCCTAAAACTACTTCTATTTGATAATTTCCTTCGGGAAGTTTAACTGAAAAATAGACTGGTTTTTCAGCAGAAAAAGAATTTGGATTAAATTTTAGGCTTGATTCGGTGTTGAAGTCAAATCCATATCCTGGATCAGATTTGTATTTTAATGAGTTTGTCACCAAAATTCCTTTTTTGATTTTTAAATCACTTCCAAACTGGAAGAGCAATGTCTTTTTTATACTGTCTTCAGAGGCCATTTTATTATCAAACGCATTTTTCGCTGCATTGTTTGAAAAAACAGTAAACGGCATCACGACAGAAAACAAGAATAAATACGAATATGTGAAAAATTTAGTCAAATTTTTAAGATTTTAATTTATTTTATTTTCAAATCTAATTGTTCTGTTTTTAGATAGTATCCTGTACTATGATGTTAAAAAATAATGGAAAAAGTAAAATTATTATTGTCTGAGTCAGGTATGTACAGGATACGATGTGTTGAAAAAACAAAGAAATTGCATCAATATATTAATAGATTGAAAAAAAAATCAACAAATAATTCTGTTCTGTGTTTATTTTAAAAACATAATCTTTTCGCCATTTTATGAAACCTAAAACGTCCCTTACAGCAGTATTTATCGGCATTTTATTTTTGATTTCGTTTATGATAAGCGGACAGGAAAAAACAGCCCGCAAAATTCATTACGCACCTGAGGGAAATAGTTTTGTATTAAAAAATGGTGGCAGAAAATTCAATAGGGCACTTTACGGCTCTAATACCGGATTTAGGGCAGAGGCGGGAGATCTGCCTGAGTTTGCACTCTACATGCCTGGAATGGGAGGCAATCTGAAGCTGGGTTTAGTAAGCGGTAAAAATAGCAGATGGATTACTGAATCATCAAAAATTCAAACCACCTATGTTCAAGGAACCATGCATTACGAAATTCAAGATGTTCTTCTGGGCAGCGGAAAACTGATTGTTGATGCTGTGGCTTTAAGAGAAAAAGAAGGTTTTATTATTAGAGTATCAGGCAGCAATGTGCCAAAAGATTGCAGTCTTGTTTGGGTTTATGGTGGTGCGACAGGGAAAAAGTTCAGCCGTGACGGAGATATCGGAGCCGACCCCGAATCGGTGTTTTATTTGAAACCTGAATATTGTATCAATAATAAGTATACTTTAGAAAAAGAGTCCTTTCTATTGAAATATGGTTCAGAAAGCAACAAACAAAAAGACGGTAATAATAAGAGTTTAACAGGTTATTTTCCTGATTCAGCTGTTCATTTGGCAAATGCCGAAAAACAAAACTCTCCTTTAGAATTATACAATTCCAATTCAGAATCACTAATGGTGGTTGCGGGAAAAGTCAAGAACTTTCAAAACGAAAATTATTGGTTTCTGACTCCTGAAAAAGTACAAAATCTTACTCAGAAACATATTGAGTCAATGTATAAAGAAGCTGTTCAGCAAACAGCGGTTTTGGCGAATAGAGTAAAGGTAGTTACGCCAGATCCTTACATCAATACCTTGGGAGTTGCACTTTCCATTGCTTCTGACGGAATTTGGGAAAGTCCAGCTTATCTTCATGGGGCAGTAGCATGGAGAATGCATCTTAATGCCTGGCGCGGTGCTTACACAGCTGATCCTTTAGGATGGCATGATCGTGCAAAATCTCATTTTAAGAGTTACAGCAACTCACAGGTTACAAGTCCTGAAAATGGCCCGGTGGTGTTTGATTCTGAAAAAAATCTTGCGAGACAGAAAGAAGAAATAGGAACATCCATGTTCAGCAGCGGTTACATCAGCAGAAACCCGAACAAAAATACTGTGGCGCATCATTATGATATGAATCTGGTTTTCATAGATCAGATGCTGCGTCATTTTAAATGGACGGGCGATACTGATTTTATGAAAGAAATGTGGACGATGCTTCAGAAGCATATTAACTGGGAAAAACGAAATTTCGATGCAGACGGGGATGGACTTTATGATGCATACGCTTCTATCTGGGCTAGCGATGCACTTCAATACAGCGGTGGCGGCGTAATTCATTCTTCGGCTTATAATTATTATGCTAACAAAACAATTGCATCGGCAGCACAAAAAATACAGGAAGATGGGCTTCCATTTTCAAAAGAGGCAGACAAAATATTAAAGGCTTCCAATCAAAATTTATGGCTTCCGAAAAAAGGAATTTTTGCTGAATACAAGGATGCTTTAGGAAATAAGTTATTACATGAAACTCCTGGAATATGGAGTATTTATCATACGATTGACTCTGAAATGGTTACTCCTTTTGAAAGTTTTCAGATGCTGCATTATGTAGATAAAGAGATTCCCCGAATATCGATTCAAGCAGAAGGATTAGATAGAACTGACTTGTTTACAATAAGTACGACCAATTGGCAGCCTTATACCTGGTCTATAAATAATGTGGCATTGGCCGAACAGCTGCACACGGCTCTGGCTTTCTGGCAGGGCGGACAGAGCGAAAAAGCGTATCATTTATGGGAAAGTGCCTTGATAGAAAGCATGTATCTAGGAGCTTCGCCCGGCGGTTTTGAACAGCTTTTGTATCAGGATGCAATGCGCGGCGAGTTGTATCGTGATTTTGCCGATCCAATCGGAATGGCTTCAAGGACTCTGGTCGAAGGACTTTACGGAATTCAGCCCGATGCTTTAGCGGGAACTTTGACTATTTCTCCGGGTTTTCCTTCTCAATGGAATCAAGCCTCCATTGAAATTCCGGATATTTCCTTTTCTTTTAAAAGGGAAAATAGAAAAGACAGCTATAAAATCGAAAATCGTTTTCATTCCAAAATGAATTTAAAACTGCTTTTGGATGCGCCCTATGATAAAATCCAAAGTATCTTGATAAACGGTAAGATTGCTTCCTATACATTGATTTCGGAAAGCATCGGAAAACCAAAAATAAGCATTGAAGTGCCTTACAACGCTGTTTATGATGTGGCTGTAAACTGGGAAGGTTTTCCACTAGAAACAAAAAAACAAACACCCTTTTACACCAGCGGCCAGGATTTAAATATGCTGACTTTTAAAGCTGAAATTATTTCGGTTTATGACCCACAGTCGGTTTTAAGTGCTGTATCAAAAACTGAAAAAGAGCTTTATGCAAAGGTTACAGGCGAAGGAAACAGCGTGTTTTTTATAAAACTGAAACAAGGCGAAATGTCTTGGTGGCATCCTGTCGAAGTTAATTTTAAACCAAAATTAGAAGCTGTGGCAAAACTTACAGAAGCCAATACATTAGAAGTTTCCATTAAAAACAATACCGTAAAAAAGATTGATGGTTCTTTAGTTGTGAATAATCAGGAAAAAGCCAGCCAGCCAATTAATTTTAATGTACTGGAAAATAAAAAAGTTCAAATGCCAGTTCGTGATTTAATGCCGGGAACTAACAGATTGGAAATTAAAAATGGCAGTTCATCCATTGAAAACATGGAAATAATTAATTGGGATATTCCGTTTTCGGCTTCCCATAAACAAGAATCTATTGTGCTTTCCTCATATTTTAATGCTAAAGTTACGGATGTTTTTAGCAATGAATATCTTTCGCCAAGACCGAAAACTGCGACATTACAGCTTCCCAAACAAGGAATTGGAAATTGGTGCTATCCAAATTTAGAGGTAAAAATCGACGACAGCGGACTTCGTGAAAAAGCAAAAAACAAAGAACAAATTACTTCTCCCGAAGGAATTGTATTTAAAACGCCTTCTGCAGCAGACCAAAAAAATATTGTTTTCACTTCCATGTGGGATAATTATCCAGAAATTGTTACTATTCGGTTATCTGGAAAAGCATCGCATGTTTATTTTATGGTTGCAGGAATGACAAATCCAATGCAGAGCCGAATGACAAATGGCGAAATCACAGTAAATTACACAGACGGAACTTCTGAAATTTTAGCACTCAAAAATCCACAAAACTGGTGGCCGATCGAACAGGATTATTTTATTGACGGACTAGCATTTACCACTGATGCTCAAAAACCACCAAGAGTTTATCTAAAATCGGGAGAAATTTCGAGAGATTTTAAAGATTTTAAACCCATAAAAGGTTTTACGAATTACGGTGTTGATGGAGGAGCAGGAACCATTTTGGACCTTCCGTTAAATAAAAATAAAGCCCTTAAAAACCTGACCCTAAAAGCAATTGCAAATGATGTTGTAATTGGTTTGATGGGAGTGACTTTAATTAGATAATATGTTAATTTGATAATTTAGATAATTTGCTGGATGCCAAACTTTTACAAAGTTATTGAAACCTGAAACCTGAAACAAAAAAATAACCCAATGAAAAAATATCAATTAATTATCGCTGCCTTATTTTCGATTTCGCTGTCGGCACAGGAGAAAATAGACCGCAAAGCCTTGGTCACACGACATAATGTTCAAATTACGGCAATCGATACGCTGGCTTCTTTGACAGTCGGGAATGGTGCTTTTGCCTTTACTGTAGATGCAACTGGACTTCAGACTTTTCCAAAAACGTATCAAAATGGCATTCCGTTAGGAACTCAGTCAGAATGGGGCTGGGACAGTTATAAGAATATAAACGGCTACAAATTTTCAGAGACTTTAAGAGATTACAAACAGTACGGAAGAGACATTTCCTACACCGTTCAGATTAAAGAACCAGCAAGAAGAGTGGAGGCGGTGAACTGGTTCAGGCAGAATCCGCATTTACTGCAATTGGGAAATTTAGGTTTTGAAATCACTAAAAAAGACGGAAGCATGATACTGCCAAGCGATCTTAAGGCGATTTCCCAGAAATTGAATTTATGGACGGGCGAAATTGAAAGTTATTTTGAAGTTGAAGGAACTCCGGTAACCGTTTATACAGTTTCACATCAGGAAAGAGATGAAATCGGAGTAAAAGTTAAATCGGATTTATTGAAAGAAAAACGATTGAAAATCAGTTTAAGAATTCCTTTTCCGACAGGAGAGTGGGCTGATATGGGGACGAAATGGGAAGGGAACCAGGATTACAAAAGCACTATGATAGAAAAATCTAAAACGCAGGCGGTTGTAAAGCATGTTATGGACAGCATATCGTACAATGTGAATTTAAACTGGAAAGGAAATGCCCAGATTAGGAAAACAGGAGAACATTATTTTGTTTTAGAACCCTCAAATACAGATATACTAGAATTAAGCTGTTTGTTCGCTTTAGCGGAAAAAGCAGTTTCAAATTCTTCTTTTTCGGCTATAGAAAACAGTAGCAGCAAAGGCTGGGAAAAGTTTTGGAAAAGCGGTGCCGCAGTTGATTTTTCTAGAAGTACAGATCCTCGTGCCAACGAATTGGAGCGCAGGGTAATTCTGTCGCAGTATCTAACCAAAGTGCAGTGTACGGGAAAAGTGCCTCCGCAGGAAACTGGTTTAACCTACAACAGCTGGTATGGAAAACCGCATTTGGAAATGCATTGGTGGCACGGAGTTCATTTTGCGCTTTGGAACAGAGCAGATTTATTAGAAAAAAGCCTTCCGTGGTATCAAAAAGTTTTTGATAAAGCAAAAAATATTGCCAAAAGACAAGGTTTTGAAGGGGCAAGATGGCAGAAAATGACCGATCCTGACGGCAATGAAAGTCCGTCATCTGTAGGATCATTTCTGATTTGGCAGCAGCCTCATTTTATTACTTATGCTGAATTAATATACCGTAGTAAACCCGAAAAAGCAACTTTAGATTTATACAGCGAAAGAGTTTTTGCAACCGCAGATTTTATGGCTTCGTTTGCTGATTATGATGCTAAAAAAGACCGTTACGTTTTAGGGCCGGGCGTTATTCCAGCGCAGGAACGTTTTAAGGCTATGGTAACTTTTAATCCTACTTACGAGCTGGCGTATTGGAATTGGGCTTTGAAAACGGCTATTGCATGGAAGAAAAAATTAAACCAAAAAGTTCCTGAAAAATGGGAAACGGTTTTAGCTAAATTATCTCCTCTGCCAGTTTCAGATCAGGTTTATCTCGCCACAGAAAGCGCAACGGATTCTTATACCAATCCAGAATTTAAAACCGATCATCCTTCCGTTTTAGGCACTTTCGGAATGCTTCCTGAGACTTCTTTGCTAGATAAGAAAATCATGAAAAATACTTTTGATCTGGTTTGGAATACCTGGTCATGGGATAAAACCTGGGGCTGGGATTTCCCTATGACGGCTATGTCTGCCGCTCGTCTGCAGATGCCAGAAAAAGCAATTGATGCTTTGTTTATGAATGTGACTACGAATACCTATTTGAAAAACGGACATAATTATCAGGCAGAACGATTAACACTTTATCTTCCTGGGAATGGAGGACTGCTGACCGCAATAGCCATGATGTGCGGGGGCTGGGACGGAACAGATGAAGAAAATCCAGGTTTCCCGAAAGATGGAACATGGAAGGTAAAAAGCGAGGGATTTAAGAAGTTTTTTTAAAAAATTCTAAGTTGCTGAGATTCTAATATTCTAAGTTTTTTTAAGTTGAAAAAATAGATAATCTCGCAAAGACGCAGAATCGCGAAGTTTAGCTTTTAATTTTCTTTGCGTCTTCGCGACTTTGCGAGATTAAAAACAACAAATTAAAATCTTTAAAAACAATATGAAAAATAGTAAGTACTTTGTAATAATAATGTTTTTTTTAGGTCTAAATGTTTTTGCACAAAGGCAAATGGAAAAACTCGATCGAGGCATTGTTGCTGTAAAAAACAATGGTCAGTTTTTTATTGGATGGCGTGTTTTGGGAACTGATCCAGACGATTTGGCTTTTAATTTATATCGTAAAAGCGGTACTAAAAAAGCAGTGAAATTAAATGATAAACCAATTTCTGGCGCAACAAACTTTGCAGATACAAAAGCGAATGTTCAACAAGAAAATACTTGGTTTGTAAAAACGGTTTTAAAAGGAAAAGAATCTGATGAAAAAGGAAGTTTTACGATTCCGGCTTCAAGTCCTGACAAAGATTATTTGTCAATTGCATTAAAGCAAATTGATGGTTATACTGCAAATGATCTTTCGGTTGGCGATTTGGATGGAGATGGAAAGTACGATCTTGTGGTGCATATGACTGGAAAAGGTCATGACAATTCACATACAGGAATTACAGATCCTCCTATTTTTCAGGCTTATACTTTGGAAGGAAAATTTTTGTGGGAAATTAATTTAGGAAAGAACATTCGTGAAGGGGCGCATTATACACAGTTTATGGTGTATGATTTGGATGGTGACGGAATTTCAGAATTTGTCTGTAAAACAGCAGACGGAACCAGAGACAGTCAAAATAATGTTGTAGGAGATGCATCAAAAGACTGGGTTGATCGAGATCCTAATTCAGCAGCTTTCGGAAAAATTTTAAAAGGCCCTGAATATCTTTCCGTTTTTAATGGAAAAACAGGAAGACTGATAGCAACAGTCGATTATATTGCTGAAAGAGGTGATTTAGCTGGCTGGGGAGGACATGGCGGAAGCGGCGGAAATGATACTAAAGGAAATCGTATGGATCGTTTTTTGGCTTGTGTTGCTTATCTCGACGGAATTCATCCAAGCGTTGTGATGTGTCGTGGATATTATGGAAGGACAGTTTTGGCAGCATGGGATTTTAAAGATCAAAAACTAACTTCAAGATGGGTTTTTGATAGTAAAAATTCTGAAAATCCATATTCGGGAATGGGAAATCATAATCTTACAGTTACTGATGTGGATAATGACGGAAAAGATGAAATTATTTATGGTTCAATGTGTGTTGATGACAACGGCAAAGGTTTGTATACAACGGGTTTCAGACATGGGGATGCTATTCATGTTTCAGATTTTGATCCGGATCTTCCAGGTCTAGAAGTTTTTGGAATTCATGAAATTGAAAATGGAACTAAAGGGCCTGGGGTTGCTGTTTTTGCCGCTGCAGATGGAAAAGTTTTGTTTACCGATTCTCCAAATGAAGATGTCGGAAGAGGAGTGGCAGACAATATTGATCCGACGAGAAAAGGTGCTCAATGCTGGTGGCTCGGTTCTCCTAATTTATATGATATGAAAGGCAATGTGGTAGGAAAGGCACCAAGTTCGGCTAATTTCTTGATATACTGGGATGGAGATGCATCACGTGAACTCCTGAATTCAAATTATATTGACAAATATCAAAAAGGCCGTTTGTTTACAGCAACTGGAGCAGTTTCTAACAATGGCACGAAATCCACTCCAGCTCTTTCAGCAGATATTCTGGGCGATTGGCGGGAGGAATTGATTTTAAGATCGGAAGATAATAAAGAGCTACGGATTTATTCTACTACTATTCCGACCGAGATCAGACAATATACGCTCATGCACGATCCCCAGTACAGATTGAGCATTGCGTGGCAGAATGTTGGTTATAATCAGCCACCGCATACCAGCTTTTATATGGGAACAGAGATGAAGCCTGCACCCAAACCAGATATTATCCTTGTTCCGGCTAAGAAATAATTTAAATGCATTCGCAGAAGAATATCCTAAGAAGATTAAATCCATTCAATCATGAAAAAAATAATACTCTGTACAGCTTTAGTGTTTTCGTTTGTTTTTTTATCGTTTAAGAAAAACTATTCTTGCGTAACCTTAAAAGAAGTGAATGTAAAAGCTCCTTTTGAAATGCCAGCGATAAAAATTCCCGATTTCAGCAACTGTAAAGAATTTTTGATTACAGATTTTGGTGCTGTGGCGGGAGATTTAAATAAAACTTCTGAGGCAATCAGTAAAGCTATTACTAAAGCCAGCAAGTCAGGCGGGGGGACAGTTGTTATTCCGGAAGGAGAATGGTTAACGAAGAAAATTCATTTTAAAAGCAATGTAAACTTGCATTTAAAGAAAGGGGCAGTTTTGCTTTTTTCAGAAAACCCAAAAGATTACCTGCCTGCCGTACGTTCTACTTGGGAAGGTTATGAATGTTATAATTATTCGCCTTTGATTTATGCTTATCAATGTAAAAATATTGCCATTACGGGAGAAGGAGAATTAAAGGCAAAAATGGATGTCTGGAAGCAGTGGTTTGCAAGACCCAAAGCGCATATGGAAAGCCTGAAAAGACTGTACTATCTGGCTTCGTACAATAAACCAATGAAAGAAAGACAGATGGTAAATGATACCGCTAATTTCCGTCCGCAGTTTATTCAGTTTAATAGATGCGAAAATATTCTGATGGAAGGTGTGACGATTACCAATAGTCCGTTTTGGACGATTCATCCGTTTTTATCTAAAGATGTGGTGCTTAGAAATCTAAATGTATACGCTCATGGGCACAACAACGATGGTGTAGATCCTGAAATGAGCCAGAATGTTTTGATAGAAAATTGTGTTTTTGACCAAGGAGACGATGCCATTGCGATTAAATCAGGAAGTAATCAGGATGCATGGAGACTCAACACGCCTTCAAAAAATATTGTAATGCGAAACTGTACTGTTAAAAATGGGCATCAATTGGTTGCTATTGGAAGTGAACTTTCGGGCGGTATAGAAAATGTTTTTATTGATAATTGTACGGTAGTAGATGGAGCCAAACTCAATCATCTGTTATTTATTAAAACCAATGAACGAAGAGGTGGTTATGTAAAAAATATTCACATGACCAACATAACTTCAGGAAAAATTGACGAGGGGATTCTTGGAATTGAAACCGATGTTTTGTACCAATGGCGAAATTTAGTCCCGACAATCGAGAGAAGACTCACGCCGATTCAGAATGTGTATCTTGAAAATGTAAAAGCTACAAATGTCAAATTTGTTTCAAGAATTTTGGGGCAGAAAGAACTTCCGGTCGAAAATATTTTCTTTAAAAACGTAACGGCCCAGAATATTCAAGGAGAAAAATCCATCCATGAAAATGTAAAAAACTTTAATGCTCCAAATTGATTTAAAATTTCAGAACATGAATATCAATACCCTTTTGTTCAAAATACTTTTGGTTTTTATATGCTGTTTTAACAGTGTTTTTGTTGAAGCGCAATTATTGAATATTAAAAATGATTCTTTTTGGAAAACCAAAGACGGAAAACCAATTTACAGCCAGGGAGGCGGTATTTTTAAATTTACAGATCCGAGAAGTGGTGTCCCGAAATATTATTGGTATGGAGTGGAATATGAAGAAGCAGCTGTTTATCGCGATAATCCGGCTGTTACTCTGCCCACATCCACTTTTAAGTCAGTTACCTGCTACAGTTCGACAGATTTGGTCAATTGGACTTTCGAAGCTGATGTTTTGGCCAAAGAAAAAGTGAATGGAAATGGAAAAACATGGGTTGGCCGTTTGGGAGTGGCTTACATCAAGGAATGGAAAAAATATGCGATGTTCGTACAGCATGACAAAGAAGTATTGATTACGCTTTCAGACTCGCCGGCAGGACAGTTTGAATGGCATCAGAAAATCAATATGGAAAAGATGATAGGAACGAGCAACACCGGTGACCAGACTGTTTTTACAGATGAAGATAGCGGAAAATCTTATTTGATCTATTCTTACGGTAGGGGTCGAAATAAAATCTATGTTTCTGAAATTGGCATAAAAGACGGAAAAGTAAATCTGTTGGACTGTACAGAAGTTTTTAAAGGTGAAAGTCGCGAAGGAAACTGCATGTTTAAATACAAGAACAAATATTATATGTTTGCGTCCAATATTTACGGCTGGGATGCCTCTTTTGCTTATTATCTGGTGGCAGACGATATTCGCGGACCTTATATACCTGTAAATGACATGAAAGTGTTGAAAGGAACGGAAGATGATTTTGCGCACGTCTCACAAACCGGATTTTTTGTTTCCGTAAAAGGCAGTACCCAGGAAACAATTGTTTATTGCGGTGACCGCTGGGCTGATTTCGCAGGAAACGGATTGGGCTACAACCAATGGTGCCCGATTTCGTTTGAAGGGACTATACCTTATTTTAATTCGCTGAATTCATGGAATCTGGAAGAAAAAACAGGAAAATGGGAAGCAGCAAAAGATAATAACTACGTCAAAAATGCCAGTTTCGAAGCTGACCGCAGGCATATTCCTAGTCCGGTAAAACCTGTTCAGATTCAGCTCACGGGCTGGTTTTCTGAAGTGATTCAGGGAAATAAGATTTCGTTAGATTCTATCTCCCCTGTTTTAAATCATTTCAATACCCAAGAAGAGCGCGGGACAGTAATCGGTGAGAAAAGCCTTGAAATCAGCGATAAAATAGATTTCAAAAGAAAGATTTTTCAAACCATTGTTTCTTCTCCATTCGTTAAGCTGAAAGACGGTGTTTATACGCTTTCTGCCAAAATAAAAAACAGTACCGATTTTAAGAATTTAGAAATGTATGCTGTCAGTGGAAACAAAAGATTTTCATCAGCTGTTAAAGAAGAAAATGCGGCTTGGAAAACCATTACCATTTCAAACATTATTGTAAAAGGGGGGAAGCTTGAGATTGGTTTTTTTGCTGATGGCAGAGCAGGAGCTTTTTGTTATGTAGATGATTTTGTATTGATGCATAATTAAACATGTGTCTGCTGTCTGAATTCTTAAATAAAAACTTTGCGCTGCGAGACAATTTCAATAATTAAATTCACGTATAGGAAATTAATGTCCTAAATCAGTTTAAGATTTAATGATTAAAGAACACTAAGAAAAATGAAATTAGCTTTAAAATCAATATTATTCGCATTGCTGCTCCTTTTTTTATCTGGAAGAATGATGTCACAATCAACAACCGTTGTTTTGAAAGATAACTGGCGTTTTTCTAAAGAGGTTAAAGAAGATGCCTTTTCTGTCGATTTTGATGCTTCGGGATGGGAAAAGGTCAGTGTACCCCACGATTGGGCTATTTATGGACCTTTTGATAAAGAATGGGACAAACAGGTTGCAGCAATTGAGCAAAATGGAGAAAAAATTCCAACAGAAAAAACGGGTCGTACCGGCGCATTGCCTCATATTGGAACTGGCTGGTATCGCAATACATTTTCTGTTCCGGAGTTTAAAAAAGGAAAAAAAGCGGTTCTTGTTTTTGAAGGTGCCATGAGTGAACCCCAGGTTTTTTTAAATGGAAAAAAGATTGGGGAATGGGGATATGGTTACAGCTATTTTTATATTGACATTACGGAAAGCCTTAAATCAGGTTCAGAAAATGTGCTGGCTGTAAAATTAACAAATCTGCCATTTTCTTCAAGATGGTATCCGGGAGCAGGTCTATACAGAAAAGTTAGTATTGTAGTAAGAGAACAGGAAAGTTTTGCGCAGTGGGGAACTTTTATTACAACGCCAGAAATGAGAGGAAATAACGCAGTTGTTGATATTAAAGCTGAATTTCATGGCAGAAATGTATCGATGGTTACCCACATAAAAGATGCTGATAATAAAATAGTGGCAACTCAAAAAGGAGCTGAAACAGCTGATGGAAAATTACATCAAATAATTTCAGTAGCCCAGCCGCATTTATGGAGTCCGGAAACGCCTTATCTATATAAAGCAGTAATCAGATTATTTGCTGCAGATGGAACTTTAAAAGATGAACAAAACATAAAATTCGGTATACGATTTATTAAATACGAACCCCATAAAGGATTCAGTCTTAACGGTAAAGTGACAAAGTTTAAGGGAGTTTGTCTTCATCATGACTTAGGACCTCTTGGTGTAGCTGTAAACAAAGCCGCTCTTCGTCGACAGCTTACCATTCTAAAAGATATGGGGTGTAATGCCATCCGGAGTTCCCACAACATGCCTTCTTTTGAACAGCTTGAACTGGCTGACGAAATGGGATTTATGTTTCTGGCAGAAAGTTTTGATGAGTGGGCAAAGCCAAAAGTAAAAAATGGATACCATCGTTTTTTTGAACAATATGCCGAAAAAGATATTGTGAATTTAGTGCGGGCAACAAGAAACCATCCTTGCATTGTAATGTGGAGTTCGGGAAATGAAGTTCCGGATCAGTACGGAGCCGAAGGATTGACAAGAGCTAAATTTTTGCAGGATGTTTTTCACAGAGAAGATCCCACACGTCCCGTAACGGTGGGAATGGATCAGGTGAAGCAGACTATGGCATCAGGTTTTGGATCTTTGTTGGATATTCCAGGACTGAATTACAGGGTTCATCTCTACGAGGAAGCTTATAAAGCATTTCCACAAGGATTTATATTAGGATCTGAAACGGCCTCGACAGTGAGTTCAAGAGGTATTTATAAATTTCCCGTAGTGCAGCAAAAAGAAAAGCAATATGATGATCTTCAATGTTCGTCTTATGATCTTGAAGCCTGCAGCTGGTCAAATGTTCCTGATGAAGATTTTGTGCTTCAGGATGACAAACCGTGGGTTATTGGAGAATTTGTATGGACTGGTTTTGATTATTTGGGAGAGCCTACGCCTTATGACGAAAAGTGGCCTTCAAGAAGTTCTTATTTTGGAATTTCAGATTTGGCAGGACTTCCTAAAGACCGTTTTTATCTGTATAGAAGCAGATGGAACACCAAGGATAAAACGCTTCACATACTGCCGCACTGGAACTGGAAAGGAAGGGAAGGAGAAATTACCCCCGTTTTTGTTTACACTACTTACGACAGCGCTGAGCTTTTTGTCAATGGAAAAAGTATGGGTGTTCAGAAAAAGAATAATTCAACTCCACAGAACCGTTACAGATTGATGTGGAATGACGTTAAATATGAGCCTGGAGTCATCAAGGTTATCGCCTTTGATTCCTATGGAAAAAAAGCAGCTGAAAGCGAAGTGAAAACCGCAGAAGAGCCATACAAAATAGTTCTTGAGGCAGATCGCAGGACTATCGATGCGGATGGTGAAGACATAGCTTACATCACTGTGAGTGTTGTGGATAAAAATGGAGTCACCTGCCCATTAGCAGACAATGAGATGAAATTCAAAGTAAGCGGAGCTGCTGACTACCGCGCAGCTTGTAATGGAGATGCAACATCTTTGCAAGTATTCCATAAAGATACTATGAAACTTTTCAGTGGAAAACTAGTTGTTTTGGTAAAATCGAATAAGAAAATAGGACCGATAAATATTGAGGTTTCGGCGCACAATCTTCGAACAGGTAATTTACGGATAAGTGCCAAGCAGATTTGATTATCGGAAAAATTTTATTGAAATAGAAGTGAGGGAACGAATTATAATTTAAGAACTGCCAGAAGACAGCTCTTATAGACTTAAAAAAAAATATTAGATTAAAACGCTGTAATTTCAGTAAAGCCTGAAACAATTTTTTAAAAAAAAATGATCAATGGTTTCAAAAAAAACGAGTTCTGCATATTGTGCGATTTCATCGGCTGTAAGAATGGCTCTTGGAACTTCTATCATAGTTCCGACCAAATAACTGATGTGATCGCGAAAAATAACAAGCCATTCCATTACGGAGTGGCTTATTTATTTATAATCTTCTTGAGTTGAAAAAGGTTTATACTGTTTTATAAATTCATGTGAATTGACTATTATTCTGTGTACGAGCGGGACGATTGCAACAGGGTGGGAAAAGTATATAATTTTAATCTAAAAATTAGAATAACAAATCGGGTAAATTCAAAAAAAACTTTATTAATAGCCATTAACAGCATCAAAATTTTCGGTCGCAGTTTGAAGGAGAGCTTCCTTCTTATATACTGCGGTATATAACATCTTTTTCTGTCGTGCCAGTGTCATAAGGTTATTCAGGCCAACGTTCAATTTTTTGTTCTTTAATGTTTGAAGTATTTCTTGCTGCTCTATTTCTTTTCTATCAAATAGATGAAGTTCTTTAAGCGACTTATAGTATTCTAGTGAGGCATTTTTAAGGGATTCACCTTTTGGAATGCCGCCAGTAGAAAGCTTTTTTATATCATCAATAAGTACGTCAAACTCTTTACGCTGCTGATCAACAGCTGATAAAGCTCCTTTGTAATCCTCTTTTACTAGACAATTAAGCTTTTTTTCTCCGGGACCTTCTTTTCCAATAGTAATTTCAAAAGCTCTGCGTTCCCATTGATTGATAGACTCCTTAAAATCTGCTGTCTTCGAGGATTTACAAGAACTTATTATTATAAATAAAAATGCTGTTAGATAAATACTAAATCTCTTCATAATAATTTATTGATGTTACTTTTAATTCTGAAAATGATTTCTTTTAAAAACTTCTACATGATTGAAGCAGAAATCTAAATTTCATAAAATCTTTAAACACTAATTTACATATTATTAAAATCGTATGAAAAAAAAATAATCTAAATTGAACATCATTTTGTAAAATCTCATTCAAATAAAAAGAGAGAACTCCGAAAAGTTCTCTCTTTTTAAAATTGTCACTTATACTATTTGTTTTACTTGAATCCACCTGATACTTCTACAGTTTGTCCTGTAATTATTTTTGATTCTTCTGAAGCAAAAAATACGGCCATATTTCCGATATCATCGGGCGTAGCCATGCGGCCTAAAGCGCTTCGTTTTACAGTTCCCAAAATGACATCTGAATCTAAACTGGCTCCTAATTTTGCAATACCTTCAGTAAAAACTCCGCCCGGTCTAATAGAATTGACTCTGATGTTCTTCGGTCCTAGTTCTTGTGACAGCGCATAGGTTATAGAATCAACAGCGCCTTTTGAAGCAGCATATACCACAGAGTAAGGTTCTGGTCTAGTGCCGGCAAACGAACTGATGTTGATAATGCTTCCTCCATTTTCATCAAACAAAGGTGCGGCTTCTTTTGATGCTAAAAGAACACCAAGCACATTTATGTCAAATGTTTTTCGATATGATTCTTCTGTAAATGATTCTAATAACTCAAATTCATAAATACCAGCATTATTTACCAATGCATCCAAACGGCCATACACTTTTATTGTTTCCTGAAAAAGTCGTTTTACATCTGCCAGTATAGATATGTCTCCCTGCACTGCAACAGCGCTACCACCAGATCTAATTATTGCAGCTACAACTTCTTCTGCTTCTTGTTTGCTTGAACCATAGTTCACTACTACTTTGGCTCCAGATGCAGCCATTTGTTTTGCCACACCAGCACCAATTCCTTTAGATGCGCCAGTTATTACGACCACTTTGTTTTCTAATATTCTTTTCATTTTTTGTTTATTTATTTTTTGATTTTTATACTGATTTCGGAGCTCCTATAAACATATATTTGTCACGAAGAAATGCTGTGATCCATATTAGGGACAACGGTACCGCTGGATTAAGCATTGAACCATCATGTGATAATTCTGTTGCCATTGCTCCAGCAAAATAGCAGGAAAGAAGGATAAAACCAATGCGCATGGTTTTGGGAAAGATAAATAAGACCGCAAAAGTCATTTCCATTAAACCGAGAGCCGTCGCTGCATGAGGCAGATTGAATTTTACGAGTCCATTAACGGACCACGGAAGCTGGATGGCTTTCATAAGACCGCTTAAAATTACCATCACAGTAGTTAATATGAGTAGGGTGGTTGCAAGATATTTTTTAGTTTTCATCGGTGTTTAATGAAATTAATTAGCAAGTTCTCTAACCTCTATCATGATAAAATGCCCGATACGATTCTTTATCAGCCATTTTCCATTATGGTTTATATATTCGTCCTCATATTTAACGCTGTATTCTGAAAGAATATCTTTTCCTTCCACTTCTCTAATCATCTTTAATTGAGAGAAAGAAATGCCCGAAGCAGTATCTCCATCGATTTTTACTTTATGCTGTCCATTCAATGTAAAGTAGGTTTTTACATGTCCAGAATGCTGATTGAATTCTTTTTCCATGTTTTCTCTTTGCGAAACCGAAGAAACTAAAGCTCCATTCATATAAACTTTATAAGTAACATCTGGGGTAAATAAATCCATTACCTCTGAGATTTTTTTCTCGTCACCTAGAGTAGCGTAATCATCTATTAGGCTTCTTAATTCCTCTTTTACTTTTAGATTTTCTAATGTCATGATTTTATTTTTTTTAAAATTATTCAGCAAAATTAAAGTACATTTGCTTACAATTTGTTAGTCGTTACCAAAAGGTTAGTGACTTGTAAAATGATAGTTATGTCAGAATCCAAAGAAAAAAAGAGCGAAAACAAGGAATTTACGGAAGAATGCAATACTGTACTTATGGCGGTTTCTGATGCATTATATGCCATTGGAGGGAAATGGAAATTGATGATTATCATTGCAATGGCGAGAGGAAATAAAAGATTTACAGAAATTCAAAGACAGGTTACTGGGATTTCTGCAAGGGTTCTTTCGAGTGAGCTTAAAGAATTAGAGCAAAACGGTTTTATACTTAAAAAAGTGGCTGTAGGATATCCTGTAAGTATCGAATATGAACTGCTTCCTTACAGCCAAACTTTGGAAGAAGTTGTGGGAGCGATGACCAAATGGGGGATACAACATAGGGAAAAAATACGAAATGAAAGTAAAAAACAATAATAGCAATTAAAAAAGAAAGAGAATTCAATTGAATTCTCTTTCTTTTTTAAGCTTTTAATCAATGTAATCAGTTCAATTTTTAATGAGTTTTCTGGAAAGTTAATTCCAAAGAATCTTACTGTTTATCGCAATAAGACCTTTTATGGTAATTAAACTTTGATCAGTATATGAATTAAGAAAAATGTAACCTTCAGAGTTCATCGAGACTAAGGCTTCCATCAGTTTTGCCTGATTTTCCCTTCCAGCAGCACTATTATCAGTAAATTTTGAAACATTAGGCACTGATGTTACAAGCTTTGTTAACTCTTCGAAAGTGCAGCCCATGCTATATTTTTCAGCTAGTATCCTAAGGATTTTTACAAAAAAAACAGAAGATGGTTCCATATATAATCGCTTTAATGTTATATACGAAAATTGATTCTTTTTAGATTATTCTTATTACTCCCGTTAAGTTGAATTTATACTTTTGGATAAAAATGTCTAAGAATTTGATTTGGTGTTTTAATGACTTCTTTACCGATTGCGTCAAACCATTTTACTTCTTTTGTTACTTCAGCGCAGCATTCGTTTTTTGTGTTAAAAAAGCAGCTTTTAATATTAATTTTATCTTCTATATAACAATGCTTCATTTCAACTAAAAAATGTTCTGTAAACATTAGGTCTTTATGGATGGTTAATTCATGATTTCCTTCCTGTAAACCTAAATGCATATCATTAAGTTTTTCTTTGGAAAACCCGTTGTAAAACAAAAAATGGTATAACAATCTGACCGTATATGAGATATATGCGGAATCTTCCATAACCATATAATCATTTACATCTTCTCCGGTAACAACATAATTTTTACAGATCATTTTAATGTGATTTAAGGTTAAAAAAAGAGACCGGCGTAATAAGTTTACCGGCCTCCAGAACATTAGTCATGTTTAATACTCTTGCAAATCTGAATGGATCCTATTCTTAAAAGGATTATTTAACTAATAAGAAACTGTAATTAATCTTTATTTTGTCAGCAATTTTCTTTCTGACAAGACTTGGTATCTCAATATCAAAATCTTCAGGTTTTGCTTCAAATGTGCCAATAGCATTAACTCCATTTGGAGCTTTGGAAATTTTTACAATCACAGAGACTGGTTTTGTTTTTCCGTGAATAGTAAGATCTCCTTTGAATGTGAAATTTTTAGGAGAACTTGTAATTTTTGAACTATCAAAATCTTCAATTTTACCTTTGAAAGTTGCTTTCGGAAATTTTTCAGATTCCATATAATTTTCATTAAAATGCTCTTCCATCAGCGCTACTTTAAATCGAAAGCCTTTTATAAGCGCCAAACTGGCAAAATCTCCTGTAGTCTGATCCAGAACAGCAGAAACTGATTTGCTTTCTGCAGCGACTTCTTCGTAAGAAGGCATAGAAGCCTGAAATTTTATATTCCCTGTTTTTGTAATCAGTTTTTGTGCAAAGCCTTCATTATTTGCAATTATAATAAGCAGGAACGCAAAGAAATTAATAAATGATTTTTTCATAATAATTAATTTTCTTTTAAACCATCGGTGTTCCATTTCACAATTAGATCAATATTAGCCTGAGCCATTCTGCCACCTTGAGGCATAAGTCCCTGTTGGCCGCTTTGAAGCTGTATTCTCCCTAATAAACCAGCACTTTCTACGGCAGCTTTTACCTGTGCAAAAGTAGTCAGCGGTCTAAAAGAAGCAGATCTTCCACTTGAGTGGCAGCTTACGCAGTTGGCGTCAATAATAGATTTCACATCTTTACTGTAGGTAACCGCAGTTGTTGGGTTTGTTGGGTTCGTTGGATTTGTAGGTGTAGTAGGTGGTGTTTCTATATCCTGCATTGTATCAGAATCGCTGCAGCTTGCCAGTACAGCTAGTAAAATTGTAAGTACGATTGTTTTTTTCATGATTTATTGTTTTTAATTGTTAGAAAACTCTGTATAGGTTAAAGCCAAAGAAGAAATCCCCTTTACCCCAGTCGCCAGAAGCATTGGTAAGGTATCCGCTCTCACTCATAGATTGTGAATTGGTAAAGATTAATTGAAAAACGTGTCCGCCTGTTTCCACATCAAGACCTACAGACAATGGATTTTTATAAAAGTCAGGCTTGTCAAAATTGTGCATGTATTCTAAATTGACAGATAATCTTTTTGTGATTTTATAGCGTCCGCCACCTCCAAAAGAAAACTGATTGTCTCTTTCGATATCAGGAGTGTAAAGGTTTTTGTGTATAAAAGATGGTACTAATTCTAATGAGAATTTTTCACTGATTTTTCTAGATATTAAAACCTGCTGCACGTACGTCATACGATGTTTAAATTCTAAACCCGGATATTGGTCTTTTTCTAAAAAAGTATTAATATCTGCAACGCTATACCCAACAATGTCCAGCGGAAAATTATCGTTTTGTCGTGCTACTCGATACTTCAATCCGGTTTCATACATTTTGTTTAAAGTATGTCTCGAAAGGCTGACAGATAACCAATCTGTGACACCATAGATTCCTCCAAGTTTTGTGGTTGCATTGTCAAGTCCAAAAAAACTGTCAAAGCCATCTTTTACAGTCCCAAAACGATGCGAAACCACAAAATAAAATTCTTTTTTTGCAGGCATTTTTGTGGTCTGTAAGGTTACCAGCTGTAAAGCTTTAAAAGTAGCTGTAGAATAGCTTTCTTCTGTTTGTGTAGAATCAAGACTCTTCAATAAATCATCCTGAGAATAAGCCATTGTAACTAAAAACAGGCAGAACGGAACTAGAATTTTCTTCATAAATTAATTGTTATTTGTTTGGTTTATTTAACAGTGCATTGGTCTATTTTGACTTCCATAAATAGTTCGTCATAACCAATGCATTTGCCTTTAATCGTTATTTTATTGTTGATCATTTTGTTTTTTAATTCTTCTTTAAAAAGACAGAAAACAGTATTTTCAAGTATAATTACAGAGTCGGTTTCTTTGGTTGCTTTACCCGTTATTTCAATAGTTTTGTTGAGGTATAGTGAATCTGCTTTTTTAGGATCTGCGTTGTAATCTTCAAGTAGTTTTTTTGCAGTTAAACTAAAATCCGGAGCTTCTGATTCTATGTTACGGGCTTCTTTAAAGATGATTCCGTAATAAAAGTAGACGCCAGCTGAAAGCATTATTAGTAATACCGCGGTTAGAATTGCTGTTTTTTTTCTTTTCATATTTGGTTTGTATTGGTGATAAATAATAATCAGTCAGCGTTTTTTTATCTGATGGCTTTCATCACGTTTTTTTTTATGCTAAATGCCAAAATCCCGTAATGATTTGATAATAGGTTTAAGTGCTGAATTTTAATCAGTTAATTGATATTCGGTTTTGGTAAGGCTTTTATTATCTATTTTCTTTTCAACAAATCCGTTTAGTTTCATTTCTTTCAACTGCTGAATTTTCTGGTTTATTCATACTTAAAAATGTCTCAAATCAAATGATGATTCTATAGTGAAACAGCCTTAGTACAGATTACCCTACCAAAGAATTGTAATTTCTTGAAAAAAAATAAAAATGTAGAAGGAGAGCTTTAAAAACTCTTTTAGAAACGATATTAAAATGAAACTCTAAAACTCAGATTTGGAGTTCTTTGCAGTGAAAAAGTATCCACTTCTTCTATAGAATTGGTTAAAGAATTAATTCTATAATATTCGCTGATTTCATTTCTCCTGTTTAGGATATTTAAGATTGAGATTCCTATTTTGTATTGAATTCCGCTTTCGGTTTCCCATTTGTAAGTTGAAGAAAGATTAACCTGAGAAAACATATTCAGATTACTGTCGTTTGGTTTGTTGTAAACCAAAACAGGATTAGAAAGATCAATTTGAGATAAATTTGGAGATGTTTTTGGCCTTCCGGAAGTCCATTTTGTTCCTAAAGCAATCTTGAAATTGTTTTTCTCATAAATTGCCGCCCATGACAACGTGTGTGTTAGCTCAAAGTTGTTGGGAAATCGAGGATATTCATAATTAGTAAAATGATAATTGTTTTCGTTGTATGTATAACTTAACCACGTAAGAAAGTGGTTTATTTTTTTCTGAACTAGCATTTCTGTTCCCCAGATTTCATAATCTCCTGTAGTTCTGACAAATTCCAACTGATTCTGAAAACCTTGGCTAGAGGTTGTTATTCCTGTTACTTTTTTGTAAAAGTTTTCGATGTCCAAAAGCCAGTTGTTCTTTTGATAAAACAAATTAAAAGATAGCTGTCTGCTTCTTTGAATAGGAATTGTGCCGTTATTCGAGATAATCCAGCGTCTTTTTTCGATGCCAAAATAATCTTTCTGAAGATCAATAATCTGCTGGGAATTTTGGCTTTTGAGTTCGCCGAGAAGTTCTAAAGTTACATTTTTACTAAGTCCGTAATCCAATTGGATTCTAGGTTCTGCAATATATTTTTTGAATTTTTCGATATAATTAAGCCGCATTCCGCCTTTAAAATATACTCTGGAAATGGTATCATTATATTTACCTTCTACAATTAAAGCATGAGTTCGTAATACGTCTTTTACTTTACGATAAAAATCAGGATTAGTTACCTGCTCTAAATTAGTAATACCAATTTCATTATATTGATATCCGTCGCTGAAACTAAATTTGGAGTTTAGAATATGATTATTTTCTAAATTAACGCCATTGTTGTTTACCGTATTTTCTTGAATAACAGTCTGGTTTTCGTAAATTGACTTTTGATCGGCTAGAAGTTCGTACGAAGAATTGTAAACATTAATTTTGGTCGTGTTGAATTTATTCCAATTTCTTTTCCATAACAAATTTGCACCGTAGTTCTGCTGGCGTAAAACATTGGTTTGTGATTTGTTTATATTGTATGAAGCAGCACTTTTAGTAACTTCCAGATTATCTTTTATCGTTATTAAATCAAGTATGATTTGATCTTTGAGTCCTATTTTTTGCGCGTATTTTACAGTAGCATCATAAAAACCAAATTTTTTATCACTTTTATAATTAAGATTTTGGTTCTGCGAAAAATCGGTAATGGTAGTATTTTGAAATACTTTATTGAAATATTCTTTATAAGTGGGAGTCTCTACAAAATCGGTAATCGATTTGCGTGCCGAAATTTCGATATAACTTTTTTTAGAAAGATTATATTTTCCATAAACATCAGCATTAATCATGTTGATTCCCGCGCTAAAAGAGTTTTTTTCGGCTTTTTCTGGAGTAGAAGAAATCGCGACTACGCTTGAAACGCTTTCTCCGTAAAAGGCAGAACTTCCGTTTTTATAGATGGAAATGGTATGTCCCAGATTTGGATTGAAAACTGATATTAAACCAAAAAAATGTCCTGTTTGAAACATTCGTATTCCATTCCACAAAAATAAATTCTGATCGTGCGTGCCACCGCGAACGTTGATGCTTGATACACTTTCGTCCAAACTGTTTACACCCGGAATCTGCTGCATGGTCTGCAACGCATCGGGTTCAATAAGTCCGGGAAGGATACCAAATTTTTTAGGCTTAATTTCAAGAGATCCATCAGTGTTTTTTGAAATACCCGAAGCTAAAATGGCATTGGTTTTAATTTCGTGCAATTCTGTAATTTCAGGGTCTAACAGGATTTGAATGCAATCTTTAACCTTTGTATTTCCTGCCGTAATTCTTTTTGAAGCAAAACCAACGTGACTAATTACAAAAGTATTTTTGTTTTCTTTATTAAACTCAAAATAACCTTCTGAATCAGTAGTAAAGTGATTCTTATTATTTAAACTAATGTTGGCATTTTCGAGAGGCTTTTTATCAATAGAAGATAAAACATAGCCACAAATCATTTTTGAAATAGTATCCTTTTTATAGATATTAATGAATTTGTTGCCTATATTTTCAAAAGACAAGTGGGTTCTTTTTTCGAGATATTCCAATTTTTGTTCTAACGAAAATGAATTCTTGGGAGGATTTAATTCGAGGCCTTTAATATTATCTTCGGTATAATTAAAGCTGACGCCATGTTGTTCTTCAATATCAATTATTATTTTTTTAAAAGGCATAACTTTTCCTTTGTCCTGAGCAAAAATATTCAGGACAAGAAAAAAGAGAAAAAACAAAAAATGAAATTGTTTGGGGCGCAACATTTATTTTTCGTCAAAAATTATTTTGTTGTTCGAAACTTTTCTAGCTTCTAAATGATAAGTCGTACTAATAATCTGCAAAGCTGTATTGAGATCTTTTGCCGGTAATTTTCCTGTAAACAGGGAGATGGTATCTTTGGTATTTAAATCGATTTTAATATTGTATTGCCTTTCAACTTCATCTAAAATTGTTCGAATGTTTTCTTTATAGAAACAGATTTGGTTATCCATCCATTCTGGCTGTGGTGAATTTACAGTCATTTTTGCCTGTTTACCATTTTCAAAACGAACACTTTGTCCGTGAGTTAATAAAACTTGAATGTTGTTATAATTTACTTTCACACGGCCTTCATAACACACAACATCAAACCTGTTCTTTCTGGCTTTAACGTTAAACTGCGTTCCTAAAACCGTTACTTTTCCAAGATTGGTCTGCACTTCAAATTTTCTGCCTTTTGCAACTTTAAAATAAGCTTCTCCTTTAAGTTCCAAATGTCTGTTGTTGTCCCAATTCCACTTTTTATAGTGTATTTGAGAACCTGAATTTAAAACTACTTCCGAATTATCAGGCAATGAAAAAGCAGTCTTTTTTCCAAAATCGGCAGTTTCTATTTGAGGCACAAAAAGTTTCATCGCAAACGTAATTCCAAGTGCGATAACAAATATGGCAGCGGCTTTAAATGCCCATTTTTTGTAAAGTGGCACTAGTTTTGGCGCTGTTTTTTTCTGGCTTAAAATAGTAGACAGCATGGCATTTTCATCCAAATCGCCTGTTTCTAGATGAGCGGTATAGTTTTTTATCTTTTGATATTTTTCAAAATCGGGGCTTGCCTCAAATGCGGCCAATTCATCCGGAGATAATTCGTCGTTGAGCCATTTTGCCAATAAGCGATCTTTTTTCATTTTATCGTATTATTTTATTAAAACAATTAGAATTAAATTTACCCTACTTTTATAAATCAATTTCTTTACGTAAGCTTAACAGGGCCAAATGGATGCGTTTTTCTACTGCCTTTACGCTAATATTGAGCTCTAAGGCAATTTCACTGTATTTTTTGCCATCAATTCTGTGCATCAAAAAGGCAATGCGCTGTTTTTCGTTTAAGTTTTCGATGGCTTTTAAAAGTTTAGCCTGAAATTGTTTTTCTTCCAGAAGATATTCGGGACTCTCATTGGTCTTATCCAGACCAGTGAAGTTTTTTTCATATTTCAAAACCACTTTCTGGTGCGCAATCTGGTTGAGACTGCTGTTATTTGCGATCGTGTAAAGGTATGATTTTGCTTTTTCTAAAGGTACAGAAGCGCAGTTCTGCCAAAGCTTTACAAATGCTTCTTGGGTTATATCTTCTGCTTGTTCTGCGTTTCCAAATTTGTAAAAAAGAAAATTCCGAAGTGCTTTTACATGACTTTTGAAGAAAGACGAAAAAATGATTTCATCACAAGTATTAGATTGGTTTTGATCTGGCATTTAGAGTTTCAATTTTTTCAGCGTAAAAGTATTTGTTTTTAATTTAAGTAGGGTAAAAGTAGAGATGATTGTTTTATAGAAGAATAAAATGCTATTGGTTTTTGATAATTTAGTATAGATGAAAATTATCAAGCCTTGCTGTTAGGTTATTAAAAAACAGTTTCTTTTAAAATTTATTACCTTTGTAAAAACATAAATATGCTCCTTTTGAAAAAATATTTATCACTTGCAGTTTTCCTATTCTTACTGTTTTCCTGTCAAAGTGAAATAGATGAGCAAAACAATAATTCGCAGGGAACCATTACTACTGTTTCCCCACTTACAACTTATTTGCAAAGGGTTGCTATGGTTAGAACTGTACAGGATAATATGATTGACGGATCTAGTTATTGCACCATAAAACTCCCTTACACCGTTACAGTAAATAATGAGCAGATTGCAGTAAACGCAACTGCCGATTATCAAAAAGTTTTGAATAATATCAACGCAAGCAATTATGATGATGATATTGTAAAAATAGATTTTCCTGTAACGATGGTATATTATAATTACATCGAAAAACTGATTCCAAATCAGGCAGATTTTGATTCTTTAATAGACTACTGGAATCTCTATCCAGATCTTTTATCCAAAATCAACGGTCTGAATATCAATTATCCCATCACAATTAATAGCTATAACATCATTAATCAAGCAGCGAGTTCTCAATTGATAGTAAGCGATCAGGCCTTTTTTAATTTTATTAATAATTTAAATGAAAGCCAGTACATATCTCTAAAATATCCTATCACAATTGCAGATTACAATAATCAGACAAAAACGATTTCAAATAATCAGGATTTCGAAAACGCTATTAAATATGCCATAGATTATTGCCCAGAAAATAATCTTGTGACACTAGATTTTGCTGCAATTATTACAAAAGGTACTTGGGAAATACCCTATTTTTACGATGGTACTGTAAAGACTTCAAATTACAGCGACTACACATTTGTATTTAAAACCGATCAATCTGTAGTTGCCACCAAAAGTGGAGTTTCAGAAATGGGACAGTGGGAAAGTTCTGTTCAAAATGGTGTCAGAGAAGTTAAAGTAATTTTCAATACAGGAGTGCTTTCTAAATTGAATTTTAACTGGAAGCTGTTTGAATTTAATAGTTCTCAGATACGATTGCGAGATGCAGCTACAACAACAAATTATCTTTACTTTCAGAAAAAATACTAACGACTTTTTTCTTTCTTCCCAACCAAATAAGAAGTCCTGTGTATGTTTTGATTGAAAAAAGTTTTATCCGTTGTTGAATCCACTTTTGTAGGATTTTCAACTTTGCCCGAAGGTTTTTTTGATGTTCCTGCGATTAAATAGATTCCTCTTTCAAACCATTTTAAAGACCAGTTTAGTCAGCTCTAAAAAGATTTCCAAAATGTCACAGGCTGTGGGAATCTCTCTGACTTCGCACCCGCAACGATAATTAGCTAGCCGATGCGAGGAAAGCAACGAAAAATAATAAGCCATTCCATTACGGAGTGGCTTATTTGGAACGTCTGGTATTTCAATAAGCGATGCTTAAATTAACTGTTTAGACACAAAATCCCAGCTTGTTTTAATTGATTCTGTCGGATTTGGCGAATAATTCGTCTCTTGTTCTACAAAAAAATGTTTCATTCCAGATAATTTAGCTTCTGCAAAAATGGTCTTGAAGTTGATGCTTCCTTCTCCAATTTCGGTATTCCATTCGGCTTTAGACTTATCCATATCTTTCACATGCCACATTGTGAATCTACCCGGATGAACCTTAAATAAGGCTAACGGATCATTTCCTGAACGAACTGCCCAGTATAGATCCAATTCAAAATCAACTAATTTTTTATCTGTTTCCTGTAATAGAATATCATATCCTGTTTTATCTCCAAATTTTTTAAATTCAAAATCATGATTATGATATGCTAATTTTAAACCTGACTGTTTGCATAAAACGGCAGCTTCATTTATTTTTTGGGCAATTCGTTTAAAGCCATCTAAATCGCTTCTTAACTTTTCATCTAAATAAGGAACGGTAATATATTCGCTTTCTAATTGTTTCGCACATTCGATTGAAGCTTTTAGAAAATCAGTATTACTATCTTTTATAAAAGAATTAAAATCATAATGTCCACTTGGTGCTTTTAGGCCATTATCGTTCATTATTTTTTTGAAATCTTTTGGCGAAGTTCCAAAAAAGCCTTTTTCACTTGAGTATCCGTAAGTTTCAATTTCTTTGTAACCCGTTTTGGCTACATGTTCTAAAACTCCTTTTACGTTTTTGGAAAATTCGTCTCTTAACGTATACAATTGAAGCCCAATATTTTTTGGCTTAGCCGAAAATGCAAGGGAAGGAGCAATTGCTACTGCACCTAAAGCCAAACCGCTAGTAATTAAGAAATCTCTTCTCTTTATCATAGTTTTTATTTTTTATTAAATATCACAAATCTCAATTGCTTTTTTTAAAGAAGCGATTTTGTCTTTTTGTTTCGGAATAAATTCTTGTCCAACAAAACCACTAAAGCCAGTATCGGCAATAGCTTTCATTATGGCAATGTAATTGAGTTCTTGCGTTTCGTCGATTTCGTTTCGTCCGGGAACTCCGGCAGTATGATAATGTGCAATGTATTGGTGATTTTCTTTGATTGTTCTAATTACATCACCTTCATCGATTTGCATATGGTAAATATCATACAGCAGTTTAAAATTTTCCGAATTGATTCGTTTCGCTAATTCAACTCCCCAAGAGGTTTTGTCACATTGATAATCTTTGTGGTCAATTTTACTGTTTAGCAATTCCATAACTAAGGTTACCTTGTGCTTTTCGGCTAAGGGAATTAATTTTTGAAGACCAACTACACAATTATTCCAACCTTGTTCATCTGTTTTTCCTCTTCTGTTTCCACTAAAGCAAATCAGATTTTTGTAGCCTGCTTTTGCGACTAACGGAATCATTTCTGTATAATTTTTGATCAGCTGCTCATGAAATTTTAAATCATTGAAACCATCCACAAGATTTATTTCGGCGCCATTGCACATAGTCGAAACAAGATTGTATTTTTGAAGTATTGGCCAGTCTTTTGGACCAACCAGATCAATACCGGTAATTCCAATTTTTTTAGCTTCCTGGCAAAGTGTTTCGATATCCAAATCGTTAAAACACCAACGGGCTACAGAATGATTAATTTTTCCTTTCAAAGTACTCGAATTTAATTTCAGTTCTTCTTGAGGATTTGATAATGCCAATAAATCTGATGGAATTACCAAAGTTACAGTTCCGGCAAGAATACCTTTTATAGCAGTTCTTCTGTCAAAAGTCATACTCATTTCTTTGTTTTTTATAATGCTTAAATTTCATTTGCAAGTTTACTTTTATCCTTAAATAGAAAAGCAAAAATTAAGAATACAGAAAAAGCAATTCCTGCCGGAATAATCCAAACTATTAACCAGTTTACTGCTCCTTCGACAGTTTTATAATTATCTGTAATCCAGCCTGCAACTGCAAATCCAATTAACATTCCGATACCGTATGTTGCTAACGTTATTAAGCCTTGAGCAGCACTTTTATATTTTTCTCCAGCCTTTGAATTGGTATAAATTTGTCCTGAAACAAAGAAAAAATCATAACATATTCCATGCAAAGCAATCCCGGTAATGAGCATAAAACTCAAATCACCGCCGTTTCCATAGGCAAACAAAACATAACGAACTGCCCACGCGAGCATTCCGACCAAAATTGTCTTCTTAAATCCAAAACGAGCAAAAAACACCGGAATAAATAATAAAAATAAAGCTTCGGATATTTGTCCAATTGCCATTTTTCCGGTTGGATTTTCAACTCCGGCGGCAGTCAAAAACGGATGTGCATTTTGATAATAAAAAGCTAGTGGAATGCAAATTAGAATTGAAGAAATAAAAAAGATTAAGAAATTTTTATCTTTTAAAAGTTTCAAGGCATCGAGACCTATAATGTCGGCAATTTTGACTTTTTCGTCATTTACTTTTGGTGGTGTTGCTGGTAATGTAAAACTTAATAAGCCTAAAATTAAGGCGGCTATTCCAGCTAAAAGAAAGGTGTTTTTAAGTAATCCATTAGAAACAGCTTCGGCAGAATCCCAATGAAACAAAAAGCTAATTACTAAACCAGCTAAAATCCAGCCTATAGTTCCCCACACCCTAATGTTGGCAAACTCTTTTTCGGGGTCTTGCATTTGGTTAAAAGCCACTGAATTTACTAAAGCCAATGTTGGCATATACAATACCATATAACTCAATACATAGATGTAAAACAATCCAATATCTGTCGATTGATACATTTGATACATTAAAAAAGCTCCCGCTAAGTGTAAAAAGCCTAAAATTTTCTCTGCATTAAAATAACGGTCTGCAATTAAGCCAATGATAAATGGTGCTACAATAGCTCCCCAAGATTGCGTAGAAAAAACAGCAGCAGTTTCAGATCCTGAAGCTTTTAAATTGTTGCCTAGAAAAGTACCAAGGGTAACGAACCATGCTCCCCAGATAAAGAATTCGAGAAACATCATTACAGATAGCTTAATTCGGATTGTTGTATTCATAAAATGTGGTTGGTTTTTGGGTTGATAGTATTTTGGTGCAATTATTTACAGCCTGTAGTAGTTTCCATCGTATTCCATTCTTTAATAGAAATATTACGGTACCACACATTATTGCCGTGATCTTGTAATGCGATATGACCTTTTTTGAAAGTTCCAAAACCTGGCCAGCCTGCAAATTTGCTTCCAGCAACTATTGCTTTAAAGTTGTCATCCCAAAGTACTGTTTCAACTACAATAACACCGTTTAATACAAAAGTCAATTTTCCGTTTTTACAAACAACTTCAGCAGTATTCCATTCGCCAACTGGCTTAACTGGTTCTGATTTGCTTTGAATTAAATCATACAAATCTCCTGCACGATGTTTTGTTATTTTTCCATCAGGGTGGCCGTCATTGTCTAAAACCTGCATTTCTAGACCTGTTTCGTAAGTGTTTTTATATTTTTGCGGATTATCATTAACATAAAAAATGATACCGCTATTCGCATTTGGAGCAACTTTCCAATCTACTTTTAAATGAAAATTTTCATATTCTGCATCGGTTACCAAATCTCCTCCCTGACCATTTTTTGCTGCTTCGGGATCAAAATGCAGCACTCCGTCTTCAACCTTCCAGCCGGCACTAGCGGTAGTTTTTCCATAAGTATGCCAACCTGTTGTGGTTTTTCCATCAAAAATAGGTTTGAATCCTTTTTGAGCATGTGCGGTTTGTAAAAAAGCGAATAATACTGCGGTTGTTATAATTTTTATCATGATTCTTATTATTTAAAATTTAAAAGCTTAAGTTTTTCCAGCCTTCTCTATAATTTCGTTTTACAAATTGATTTACATCGTCTGCATTGGTTACTTTCTTGGCATCATTATCCCAAAGTAATTTAACGGAACGTCCCGGATATACATCTTCACCTAATACTTCCTTATGCAAGTCATAACCTCTTACCGCAAGATTGGCCATTAGCAATGCTTCTGTTAGAGGACCGGCAATTTCAAAAGGAGAACTTAATTCTTTTTTGCCATAACCTGCAATACAGCCTTCAATCCATTGTTTGTAGTGTCCGTTAGCGCCATCTTTTACGCGGGAATATTTCTCGGCTATTTTTAGATTTTCATTACGAGATAAAGGCAATAATCTTGGATTTTCACTATAAGTATCACATATCATTTTTCCTTTTGTTCCAATAAATAAAGTTCCGTTTCCGCCATCGCCGAAAATTTCATTTGCTCCTAATTCTTCCGGGCGATCCGGTTGAATACCACCATCCATCCAATGCACTTTAACATCACCTTTCGTTTTATTCGTTTTTGGAAATGTTAATGTTACGTGACTTGACGGTGGACAGCTATCTGGAAAATATCCTCTTCTAAACTCATCAACATAGACTGATCCAACGCTGCATTGTACATCTTTGGCATATTTTAGATTTAGGACCGAAAATGGGGCTTCCATTAAATGGCATCCCATGTCTCCAAGAGCTCCCGTTCCATAATCCCACCAGCCGCGCCAGTTGAATGGTACTAACTTGTCTACATAGTTTTTGTTGGGAGCAGTACCAAGCCATAAATCCCAATCAAGTTCTTTAGGAATTTCTATTTTTGCTGTCGACCACGGAATTCCCTGTGGCCAAACCGGTCTGTCGGTCCAAGCATAAACAGTGTGAACATCACCAATCAAATCTGCTTCATACCATTCTTTTAAAAGTCGGGTACCATCATTGGATGACCCCTGGTTTCCCATCTGTGTAACAACTTTATATCTTGCAGCAGCCTGCGTCATCATATGGGCTTCGAAAATATCGTGCGCAAGTGGCTTTTGTACATACACGTGCTTTCCTAACTGCATAGCCGAAAAGGCCTGAATAGCATGATTGTGATCGGGTGTAGATACAGAAACGGCGTCAAAATTTTTATGTTCTTTATCAAGCATTTCACGCCAATCTTTATAAAATTTTGCTTTCGGATAGGCTTTTACACTATCGGAGGCTCTTCTTGTATCAACATCACATAGATATGCGATATTTGCAAGTCCACTTGCATTAAAAGAAGAAAGGTCAGATTTTCCTTTTCCGCCTACACCAATACCTGCAATTATTAATTTGTCGCTAGGCGCTACAAAACCTCTTCCCATGACGTGTCTGGGAATAATCATAAAAGCGGCAGCAGCTAGTACTCCTTTCTTTAGGAAATCCCTGCGATCATTCGATTCAGGTTCTTTACTTTTATTGAAGTCTTGATTCATATAGAGTATATTTTATTTATTGAGAGAGAGAATGTATTTTGCAATTTTTTTTGCATCATCTTTCTTTAATGAAGCATGAGGAGCCATTGGAATAGCGCCCCAAACTCCAGAGCCTCCTTTTATAATTTTATCCGATAAGTAATTCATGTTTTTTTCATTATTTGGATATTTTTTGGCAATATCCAAATAGGAGGGACCTACAACTTTTTTTTCTATTTTGTGGCAGGTAGCGCAATCTAATTTTTTTAATATTGCTTCTGCTTCAGTATGTTGTCCTTCTTGGGGCGTACTATATACAGCCGGAATTGCTTGATAATTCGAAAAAGAGGTTGATCCATTCAAGGTTATTATCGCAATAAATAAAAATAATTTCATCTTATACTATTTAATAATTTAAAGTCCTAAATTTTTTCTATTAAGCTGTGTATTCGTTTCTACAGCAGCAAAATCGTCAAAGGCTTTATCAGTCACTTTGATAATGTGTTTTTTTATAAATTCGGCTCCCTCGCGGGCACCATCTTCTTGGTTTTTCAAACAGCATTCCCATTCCATTACTGCCCAGCCTTTATAATCATATTGCGTTAATTTGCTAAAAATGGTTTTAAAATCAATTTGACCATCGCCCGGAGAGCGATAACGACCTGCACGATTGCCCCAATTTTGGTAACCTCCAAAAGTACCCTGTTTTCCTGTGGGGTTAAACTCAGCATCTTTTACGTGGAAAGCTTTTATTCGTTCATGATAAAAATCGATATATTGAATATAGTCGAGCTGTTGTAGTACAAAATGTGAAGGATCATAAAGTATGCAGGCACGCTGATGGTTATTTACCGCTTTAAGAAACATTTCGTAAGTTTCGCCATCAAATAAATCTTCTCCCGGGTGAATTTCATAACAAACGTCCACACCATTTTTATCAAATTCATTAAGGATCGGCAACCATCGATTAGCCAGTTCTTTGAAACCGTCTTCAATTAAGCCGGGCGGTCTTTGAGGCCACGGATGAAAATATTGCCACAATAACGAACCGCTAAAAGTAGCGTGTGCATTAAGACCTAAATTTTGAGAAGCTTTTGCTGCATAATGTAATTGTTGAACAGCCCATTCTTGTCTTGCTTTTGGATTACCTCTTAAAGTTTTTGGAGCAAATCCATCAAAAAAATCATCATAAGCAGGATGAACAGCAACTAACTGACCTTGTAAATGAGTAGACAGTTCAGATATTTTTAATCCATAGGAAGCAACAATTCCTGTTAGTTCATCAGCATAAGTTTTGCTTTCTGCCGCCTTCTGCAAATCAATAAAACGAGTATCTAGAGTGGGAATTTGTATTCCTTTGAAATCGAGATTGGCAGCCCATTGACAAATTCCTTCTAAAGAATTAAAAGGCGCTTCATCAGAAATAAATTGCGCTAAAAAGACAGCTGGTCCTTGTATTGTTGTCATGCTTTTTAATTTAAATTTTTTAACAAATTTCTAAGGGACTGAGGTTCTAAGGTTCTGAGTATAGAAAGTATAATTATATATTTATTCATTCATATCGCTCTATTCTTAAGCGGTATTTCTTGCAATACCTTAGAATCTTAGGACCTTAGCGTCTTAGTGCCTAAGATACTAAATTCAGTCCATTTTTGAGTTGATTTTCCAGAAGCTATTACATTTTCTATAAAAGCCATTCCGCGAACACCTTCTTCCACAGATGGAAAATCAAGCATAAATGGTGTTGGTTCTCTATTTTCTAGTTTTGATTGTAAAGTCAGCGCGAAATTTCTATATAAATTTCCAAATGCTTCCAAATAACCTTCAGGATGCCCACTCGGAATTCGGGTATTAAAAGTTGCTTTAGGCGACAAATAGCCATTTCCGGTGCGATATAATTGAGCAGGGGAGTCGGGCCATTTTACAATTAAGGTATTCGGCTCCATTTGATGCCATTCTAAACCGCCTTTTTCTCCATAGACTTTTATTTTTAAGCTATTTTCTTCACCAGCGGCAATTTGGCTGGCGACTAAAATTCCGTTAGCGCCATTATCAAACTTAAGCAGCACATTGCCGTCATCGTCCAATCTTCTGTTTGCGACTACAGTATTAATATCAGCACAAATTTGAGTAATTTTTAATCCTGAAATGTATTCTGCTAAGTGTGCAGCGTGAGTTCCAATATCTCCCATGCAACCGCTGATGCCACTTTTTGAAGGGTCTGTTCTCCAAGCGGCTTGCTTGTTTCCAGCGTTTTCAAAATCACTGCTCAACCAGCCTTGAGGATATTCGACCATTATTTTTCGAATCTTTCCCAGATGATTTTCGGCTATCAGACTTCTGGCTTGCTTAACCATGGGATATCCAGCGTAAGTATGGGTCAGGCAGAGATAAAGTCCAGTTTCCTTTACTTTTTGTGCTAATAGTTTTGCTTCGTGCAAGTTCAAAGTGATTGGTTTGTCTAAAACAACGTGGAAACCATTTTCTAATGCTAAAATTGCAGGTGCAAAGTGAGCATGATTAGGTGTTACTATCGAGACGAAATCCATTCGTTCTTCAGGAGCGAGTTTTGCTTCCGTCTCAATCATTTGAGTATAAGATTTATAACATTTATCTTCAGATAAACCTAATTCTTTACCAGATTCAAGAGATACATCAGGATTCGAACTAAAAGCACCACAATGCAATTCGATTAATCCATCCATGTTGGCGGCAATGCGGTGAACTGCTCCAATAAAAGCATTTTTACCACCGCCAATCATTCCCATTTTTAATTTTCTCATAATTAAATATCCTGAATCTAAATATTTTTCTTTTTTAATTCTTTTACAGCATAATCGCAAGCTCTGGCAGTTAAAGCCATATAGGTTAAAGAAGGATTCTGGCAAGCACTTGAAGGCATGCAAGATCCATCAGTAACAAATACATTGCTCACTTCGTGCATTTGATTCCATCTGTTCAAGACAGATTCTTTTGGATCATTTCCCATACGGGCAGTTCCCATTTCATGGATTGTCATCCCGGGATAACAGCCATTATCGTAAGCTTTTACATTTTTAACGCCGGCAGCTTCAAGCATTTCTGCGGCATCGTACATCATATCTTCTCGCATTTTAGCTTCATTTTCTTTGTATTCACAATCTATAGCTAAAACAGGTTGTCCCCATTTGTCTGTTTTGGAATGATCGATGTACACTTTGTTTTCGTAGTAAGGAAGCATTTCTCCAAAGCCTCCCAATCCCATAGTCCACGAGTCAGCCGGTTTTGATAAAATATCTTTGAAATCGCCGCCAAAATCTAATTCGGCTACTTCTTTATGCCAATGGCCTCTGCTTGCTGCACCTTGATATCCAAAACCACGTAAGTAATCTCTTTTATCACCGTTAAAATTCTGATATCTTGGGATATAAATACCATTAGGTCTTCTTCCATAGGTATATTTATCTTCAAAACCTTCAACAGTTCCTTCTGCACCGCATCTAAAGTGATGATCCATTAAATTGTGGCCCAGATGTCCGCTGCCATTGCCCAAACCATTAGGATGAGCTTCAGAAGTCGAATTCAATAAAACAAATGTTGAACCTAGTGTTGAACCATTTACGAAAACAATTTTGGCATAAAATTCCATGGTTTCATTAGTCTGCGAATCAATTACCATTACACCTTTGGCTTTTTTTGTTTCCTTATCATAAATAATATGATTAACAATCGAATAAGGACGAACAGTCAGTTTTTTTGTAGCCATAGCAGCAGGAAGAGTAGAAGACTGCGTACTGAAATAAGCGCCAAAGGGACAACCTCTGCTGCACAAATTTCTGTATTGGCAATTTCCTCTTCCTAAATGAGGTACAGTTAGATTTGCTGAACGACCAATAGTTAAAATTCTTGATTTATTGTAGTGTTTTTCGATACGTTCTTTTACTGACTTTTCTACACAGTTCATATCCATTGGCGGCAAAAATTGACCATCTGGTAATAAAGGCCAATTTTCATTTTGACCACTTATTCCAGCAAATTTTTCTACATAATCATACCACGGAGCAATATCTTTATATCGGATTGGCCAGTCATTGCCATGACCGTCTTTCAGGTTGTCTTCAAAATTATGATCGCTAAAACGATAGCTTTGACGTCCCCACATTAAAGACTTTCCACCAACGTGAAAACCTCTGTACCAATCAAAACGCTTGTCTTCGGTATATGGACACTCTAAATCGTTTACCCACCAGCTTTCATTGGCTTGACTATATGGATAATCTCTGGTTTGTACAGGATGCGTTCTCTTTTGTTCCTCAGTCAATTTTCCGCAATAGGCAATTTCCCAAGGTGCTTTCATTGCTGATTCATAATCTTTAACATGTTCGATGTTTTTTCCACGTTCCAGCATTAAGACCTTTAATCCCTTTTGCGTTAATTCTTTAGCAGCCCATCCGCCACTTATTCCTGAACCTATGACAATTGCATCATAAGTATTTTGCTTTTTTAAATCAGTATTGATATTCACGAATGTCTTTTTAGTAATTAATAATTAAAAGTGTCTTGTTTTTATACCGCCCAGGCTTTTTGACCGGCAACATAATCGACATTACCATCATACTTGCCTGGTATTGGTAAATACTCTCTCGCGATTGTACAGCCAATTTCAGAAGAAAAATATCCTAAGAGAGTTAAGTCTCTGGCAATTAAAAAGAATGAAGGTTCTTTGTTGTTGTCAATAGATTCTTGTCGAAGATCAGTTATCAGCAATTTTTTTTCGTCATTATTAAGGTTTAAGAATTCCTTATTGAATTTGGTTTTACTTTTTACCAGCATATTATCAAATCCATTTTTGAAAACTTTCTGCAAATCTGGAGGATAACATTCTTTTATAACCAGTGGAATAAAAGCACCTACACCTGAGTCTTTCGCTCCGGGTGAAGCTGCAGTTGTTGGTAAAATTATTTCTGAAAATTCAGCTAATATTTCTTCATCTGTACTTGAAAAAATGTAAGTATTGTTTGTCGGATCAAATACAGTAAAACTTTCAAATAAAACGCCCATTGTTGAGGCAGAAAGTGCTCCACCCAATAAGTAAGCAAACTTTTTTAATGCTTCTCTTCTTTCCATTTACAAAATATTAATAATACTGTTTATTTATTGAGGATAATATATTTATTAATCATTTACAATAATAGTAAAAAAAATACTATATATGTATTTTTAGTATTAAATAAATGATAAAAATTTACAATTGCTAATTAATAAAACGTTTTAGTAACTATTTTTAAAATTAACTACCTCCTTTTGATAATTAGTAAGAAAAAATGCAAAATTTTAAGAGTTGCTTTTTCAAATCACGGATTAAGATCTTTATTTTTAGTCACATAGAATGAGATGCCTGTATCTTCGGAAAGTTAAAGTAGAAACCATCAATCCAGGCGCAGAAAAAGCTATAAAAATTTCATTCACTATTACAGCCAAAACAGGTGCTGAATATTTTGTTAAGGTTTCATTTTATCTGATAAACGATCAGATGTTGTCGAAAAAAGTAATTTTGGCAAGAATCGGTGTTCGTATGTTCTTGAAAAAGAAATTTACCAATTCGATTATCTAGGCCGTCGTCAAATAGAAAACTATGCCGACCGTAATTATGCTATATGCCAAGTCAATTTCTTTCAATTATCAAATTCAGTTAAGTAAAAAGTAAACTGTTTATAAAATTGACAGCCTCCAAAGTTATTTGATTTTGGAGGCTTTTTTGTTTAGTGAAGATCAAGCTGAATTGTGAAGTGGAAATTGTATAATGATGCGCAGAAATTGTATGAAGAACATCCATTTGGACTTTTTAATTTAGCAGTATGAAATACAGGAATATTTTAATGGTGGATGATGATGCCGACGATGCCGAAATTTTCGGTATCGCGCTCCATGCGATTGATCTAAATATTAAATATTCAATCCAAAATAATGCGCTTGATGCTTTGAAAATGCTGCAAGCTCCAAAGAAAACTCCTGATATAATTTTCCTAGATTATCATATGCCGTATCTTGACGGATCGGAATTTCTTAAACTGCTCAGGAAAATTAAAGGGCTTGAAAAAATTCCTGTTGTGCTTTACTCAGGACATTCGGGAGCACTTGTTAAAGATGCTGCGACAAAATTCAAAAAAGTTCAGTTTCTAAAAAAGCAGCAAAGCTTGAAAGATCTTACTGGTTTGCTACAGCACATACTTTTACCGGTTCCAACTTCTAAGTAACAGCTGTAACAGATTCTGTACTCATTCAAATATCTAATCCTGTAAATAATTTTGCGGCACAGCGTTTGTGCTTCGCATCTCATGTCTAATTGTAAAGAAATATGAAAACGAAAATGAAAACGAATAGAAAATATAAAAAGAATAATATGCATTATGGTACTGAATCCAGAAAAAGAAAGGATCTTATCATCAATTTCACAGTTTTATCCATTGCAGGTGTTATAGCACTGTTTTTGATTTCGAAAGTAGCATAGTGTTGTTAAAGCATTTTTTGGTGTAAGCAATATCATATTCAAATTATGTTTGCACAATTTTTACATCATCTTATAATAGACTCACTTTGTCTATTCATATATATAGCTCTTGTTTTTTTGTACGGAACTGAGTTTGCGCAGTGATGGATAAAATTATGTTTCCCTATAACAAATGTACTTTAGATTGTAGCAGCAGTAATTTTCTATGCGAAATAATATAATCGCAAGGAAAGCAACGAAAAATAATAAGCCATTCCATTACGGAGTGGCTTTTTTATTTATAGTATAGGTAAGGAAACACTAATTTTAGCTGAGCATTTCAAAACTTCCCGGCTTTTCTTCATTTGCATCGTATTCTCCCGCAGAATTTTCATTTAGATCTTCTTCTTCCCAATCATTTTCATCATACTCTGATTCGAAATCATATTCTAAATTATCTTCCAAATCTCCAAGTTCTAGATTATAATGATTAGAAGATGTCAGACTATTATTGTAATCCCCTTCTAAATAGTCGTCGTAATTTAATAGTAGCTGTTCCTCATAAGAATTCATTTCAAAATCAAATTCTTTAGATGCGTAATTGTCAGATCTCATATTGATAAGTTTTAAAGAGTAAATAAACATATCTAATTTTTCAATTAGATTATTCTAAATTACAGTTTAGAATATCAGATTAGTTATATGATTTTCTTTCAGTATTGTCAAATTTTCATTTGTAAAAAATTGAGTCATAAAAGAGAAGGGATTATTTAATTTTTTTGCAACCTATTGAATTATAATAAAAAGTTGCATAATCACTAGAGCTTTCGAAACTGACTTTTCTTTATCTTTATCAAAAAGCTTGAAATTGGATTTATTTATTTTTTTATTGTAAATCATGCATTGTAGATAGATTCAGCCCTTATATGAATCAAAAAGTTTAAAAATTGACACAATTTGTATTTTTAAATTCAATAATAATATTGTTCTTTGAATAGTGAACTTTCTTACAATTTTTTAAAAATATTCCTGATAGAATTTTTTCCAAGATTGTTCTTCCATTAAATATAAATCTATTGATGCTTTGGCAAATGCCGAAGTTCTGATTATTTAAAAAATCACATCTCTTTACCGACTATCTAAAAAAACATATATATGTCAGACAGCAATTATTCAAGAAGAAAATTTTTAGCAGATACTTTATTAGCTGCCGCCGCTGCAACCGCAGTACCAAGCTTCTTGTTTTCAAGTGAATTAAAATTTAAAGGAAAAACTGCCGACAAAGTAAATCTTGCCTGTGTCGGAATTGGTAATCGGGGTGCAGATATAATTCGTGAACTCTACAATACAGGATTGGCAAATATCGTAGCACTATGTGATGTAGATATGGAAGCGCCTCAAACTTTAGATATATTGAAACAGTTTCCTGATGTGCCTCGATTTAAGGATTTCAGACAAATGTTCGATAAAATGGGAAATCAAATAGAAGCAGTTTGCATTGGTACTCCTGATTTTTCTCATTTTCCCATTACAATGATGGCAATTAATCTTGGGAAACATGTTTATGTGGAAAAACCAATGGCACGTACTTTTAACGAAGTCGAGCTTATGATGAAAGCTGCAAAAAAACATCCAAAAGTAGTAACCCAAATGGGAAATCAGGGACATTCTGAAGCTAATTATTTTCAGTTTAAAGCTTGGACGGAAGCAGGAATTATAAAAGACGTAACTGCCATTACTGCGCATATGAATTCGCCTAGACGCTGGCACGGATGGGATCCTAAAATCAATTCGTTTCCACCTGCTGAACCTATACCAACGACTTTAGATTGGAACATTTGGCAGATGCAGACTTACGGACATCAATTTAATAAAGAATTTGTAAACGGTCAATGGCGTTGCTGGTTTGATTTTGGAATGGGAGCTTTAGGAGATTGGGGAGCACATATTCTAGATACGGCTCATCAGTTTTTAGATCTTGGACTTCCTTACGAAGTTGATCCTATCAAGTTAGACGGGCACAATGATTTTTTCTTTCCGATGTCGACTACACTTTCATTTAAATTTCCAAAAAGAGATAGTAAACCGCCAGTCGAAATAAAATGGTATGATGGTGTCGATAATCTTCCTCCCATACCTTCAGGTTATGGAGAACAGGGATTAGATCCGAATATTCCACCGCCAAGCAATGGTGCCGTTTTACCTGCTAAACTAAATCCGGGTAAAATTATTTATAGTAAAGATTTGACTTTTAAAGGAGGTTCGCACGGAAGTACTTTGTCGATTATTCCTGAGGAGAAGGCTAAAGAAATGGCTTCACGTCTGCCTTTTGTTCCAGAAAGTACATCCAATCATTTTGCTAATTTTCTAAAAGCATGTAAAGGAGAAGAAAAAACGAGATCTCCTTTTGAAATAGCTGGGCCTTTAAGTCAAGTTTTCTGTCTTGGAGTTTTAGCGCAATGGACTGGTGAAAAGATTGTTTTTGATAGAAAAAATAAAATCATCACAAGTAGTAAAAATGCAAATGAACTTCTTGTCGGACCTCCGCCACGTAAAGAATGGGAACAATTTTATAAAGTGTAAGCTTGAATAAAAAATCAAATTAATTATTTACTGGTGACTAAAATTCTATTAAATAAATCATTTATCTCAATTGTTTTTTTGATCTGCTTGACATCATTTCGTCCAGTTGAATGGAATCGTTATACTATTACCGGAAAAGCTCAGGGAACAACTTACAGTATTGTTTATTATGGAAAAGACAGTATTATCACAAAGAAAAAAATTGATGAAAAATTAATGGAGTTAGACAGTTCGCTTTCCTTATACAAAAGCTATTCGAGGATAAATCAGTTTAATAATACTGCAAAAGGAATCGTTCTGGATGATCATTTACTTTCCGTTATCAAAAAAGCATTACTCGTAAATAAAGATACAGATGGACTTTTTGATATAACGATTTATCCTTTAGTGGAAGCTTGGGGATTTGGTAAAAAAAAGACAAACAATATTCCAGATGATTCTGAAATACTTTCACTTCGAAACTGTGTAAGCAGCAAATTAATAGAATTGAAAGGAAATTATCTGTCTAAAAAAAAGCCATGCGTAAAAATTGATCTCGATGGAATAGCTCAAGGTTACAGCGTCGATGTTTTGGCAGATTTATTGGAACAATATAACATCAATGATTATGTTATAGAATTAGGAGGAGAGATAAGAGTAAAAGGAACAAAAAAGCCTTCTGGAGAGAAAATGAAAATTGGTATTGAATCGCCTTCAGAAGATGAATTTGATCTTCAGCCGTTTAACGAAATTATTTCTTTAAATAAAGGAGCTGTCACCACATCTGGAAGCTATAGAAAATTTCATGAAAGCAATGGCCGAAAAATTACACATATTATAAATCCTAAAACAGGTTTTCCGCAAGATAATGAACTCATAAGTGTTACTGTATATGCCGATGATGCGATAACTGCCGATGCTTATGACAATGCCCTTATGCTAATGGGACTCGAAAAAGCGCTGGATTTTGTAGAAAAAAGAAAAAACATTGCTGCTTATTTTATTTATAGAAATAATTCTGGCACTGTTTCCACAAAAGCGAGCAGTGCTTTTCTAAAATTAAAAACAGACTAACTATTATAAACCACATGACACGCAGAGATTTTATACGACAAACAGGCTTATTTACAACGGGCTTATTACTGCATCAGCAGATTTTACAAGCGGCTGTTTTAAATGAGAAGAAAAAAAATATTGCCGTTGCAGTAATTGGCTGCGGCGACAGAGGAAACGGATTGAGCATTGTTCTTAAAGAAATGCCAGATGATTTTACACTTAAAACAGTTTGTGATGTTTTGCCATTTCGACTTAATCAGGCTAAAACAATCAATAAAACAAGGAACTTAAATTGCGAAACAGATTATCGTAAAGTTCTAGATGACAAAAATATTGATGCTGTAATTATTGCCGTGCCCTTATATCTTCATTACGAAATAGCTTCAGCTGCAATTAAAGCAGGTAAGCATGTTTATCTAGAAAAAACAATGACTTATGATGCAGATCAAGCGCTTGCTTTAGTCAATTTAATGAAACAGCATCCGAAGCAAGTACTCCAAGTTGGACATCAATACCGATACACGCCGCTTTATTTTAAGGTAAAAGAGATGATTGATAAAAATTATCTTGGCAAGGTTACACAAATTGACTGCCGCTGGGATCGTAATGCAAGCTGGCGAAGACCTGTTCCCGAAGGCTGTACAGATAGGCAAATTAACTGGCGTATGTATAAAGAATACTCTGGAGGACTGCCCGCTGAATTGCTTTCTCATCAGGTTGATTTTATCAATTGGGCATTCAATACACATCCTGATGAAATAATCGGAACGGGCGGAGTAGATTATTATAAAGATGGTAGAGAAACTTATGACAATGTTCAGACTATTCTGCGATACAGCAAAGAAGGCATGATTGGAAATTTCGGTGCCACTTGCAGCAATGCAAAAGACGATTATTTATTTAAAATTAAAGGAACAAAAGGTACGATTCAATTATTGGTTGATGAAGGTGTTTTCTTTCCTGAAAAACAAACAAGAAAAGAATTAGAAGTTGTCGATGGCGTTACGGGTGCTACAAAAATTGAATGGAACAACGACGGAGGAATTCCAATCTTGAAAGAGAAATCAAAAGACGGAAGCTGGTACGCACTTCAGGAATTTTATAAAACGATTAACGAAGGTAGTTTACCAGCATCAAATGTTATTACAGGTGCAACTACTGCTTTCTGTGTACACTTAATGAATAAATCAATATATGAAGACTCCATCCAAAAATGGAAACCTGAATTTAATCTTACTAATATCTAAACCACATACAGTATGAAACAAATTGCAACACTCTTTTTTTTATTTACAGCATTATTTTGCAACGCACAATCAGGTAACTGGCAATCGTTATTTGATGGAAAAACGCTGAATGGATGGAAACAGCTTACTGGTTCAGCTAATTACGAAGTAGAAAACGGAATGATCGTTGGTACTACGGTAGAAAAATCACCCAATTCTTTTTTGGCATCTGATACGCGCATAACGGGAGACTTTGTACTGGAAATGGAAACCATGATGTCTGATAGTATTTCTAATTCGGGAGTACAGTTTAAAAGTAATTTTGACCCTAAAGCAAATGACGGAAAAGGAAAAGTGTATGGTTATCAATATGATGTAGATCCGACAGCAAGAAAATGGAGCGGCGGAATCTATGATGAAGGAAGAAGAGAATGGCTTTACCCAGTTTCAAACAATCCAAAAGGACAGATTCTTTTTACTCCGAATGTTTTTCATAAGATTCGTATTGAATGTATTGGTCAGAAAGTGAAAACATGGCTTGACAAGCAGCCAGTTTCTTTTTTGGTAGATACTTTATCGGCAAATCAAGGAATTATTGCGCTGCAAGTTCACGCTATTGGCAAGGCTAAAGATGCAGGAATTAAAATGTACTGGAAAAATATCAGGGTTCAGACAAAAAACATAAAAGAACTTCCTTTTTCTAAAGGAGTTTATGTTGCGGGTTTAATTCCTAATAAATTAACTCCATACGAAGAACAAAATGGTTGGAAATTATTATTTGATGGAAAAACCACAAATGGATGGGTTGGGGCTCATAAAAAAACTTTTCCAGATAAAGGATGGAGATTGAAGGAAGGAGTTTTGCAGGTAATGGCATCAAACGGAGATGAATCTACAAATGGAGGAGATATTGTAACTCAGAAAGAATTTGAAGCGTTTGATTTATCATTCGATTTTAAACTAACAGACGGAGCAAACAGCGGTATAAAATATTTTGTAACCTTAAATGAACAGAGTAAAGGTTCTGCAATAGGATTAGAATATCAATTACTTGACGACGATCTTCATCCTGATGCAAAATTAGGCAGAGATGGCAACCGTACACTTAGTTCTCTTTATGATTTAATTAAAGCAAATAAAACAAAACGATTTTTTCGTAAACCTGGAAATTGGAATACAGGCCGTGTAATTGTTTATCCTAATAATCATGTAGAACATTACCTAAATGGCGTTAAAGTTTTGGAATATGACAGAGGTTCGCAAGCATACCGTGATTTGGTAGCGCAAAGCAAATACAAAGTTTGGCCAGACTTTGGTGAGGCGCAAAAAGGGCATATTTTAATACAGGATCATGGTAATGAAGTAAGTTTTAGAAGTATTAAAATCAAGGAATTGAAATAGTTTTTTATTTAAGAACATATTAGTTAAAGGCGTTGCGGCACTGTGAAAATACAATCAATAATTACGGTTACAAATTAGTCTTTCAATTACTTGAGAATTCACTTGAATAATTGTTATAAAAAAGCCACCTCAATAGCGAGGTGGCTTGTAAAAGATACTTTAGTAAAATCTAAATTAACTTAAAACTTCAGTCTCTTGATATACAAGACCTTCATAACATGCATTATAAATGTTTTTTAAATCTTCTGCTGAAGGTACTCTTGGGTTAAAACCAGTACATGGATCAATTAAAGCATTGCCAGTGATGTAATCCAGATTTTTGTCCCAGTCTTCTTTAGAAATTCCAAATTCCTTAATAGAAGAAATATTATTTACCTTTTTTCTCAATTGCTCAACAGCCTGCGCTAAATCTTCAGCAGTTTCTCCGCCAATTAATTTTGCTAATGCAGGATATTTATCAGTAGCTAGAGCATTATAACGAATAACATTAGGCAAAAAAATGGCATTAGAACATCCATGAGGAATACCGTATAAAGCCCCTACCTGATGTGAAAGCGAATGTACAATTCCAAGCCATGCATTATTAAAAGCAAGTCCGCCCATAAAAGAAGCATCATGCATATTTTGGCGCGCAGTTATGTTTGAAGGATTTTGCACTGCTTCTTCCAGATTATCAAAAACAATTTCTAATCCACCTTTAGCCAGTACATCTGCAAAATTATCATCAATGTTGGATACATAAGCTTCAACGCAGTGTGTTAAAGCATCTAATCCAGTATTTGATGTTACATGGGCAGGCATAGATGCGCAGATCTCACCGTCAATAATTGCAACATCGGGTGTCAGTTCGTAGGATACAATTGGATATTTAACTCCTTTTTCGCGATCAGTAATTACTGCTAATCCAGTAGTTTCTGTTCCTGTTCCGCTGGTAGATGGAATGGCTATAAATTTAGCTTTATTTCTTAGGGTTGGCACGCTAAAAGGTTTAATAAGAGAATCAAATTCAATCTCTGGATGCTCGTAGAAAATCCACATAGTTTTAGCAGCATCAATTGCTGAGCAGCCTCCCAAACCTACAATCCAGTCTGGCTGAAATTTACTCATTGCTTCTGCGCCTTTAAAACATGTTGCAGATGACGGATCTTCTTCGACACCATCAAAAAGAACAGTTTTGATTCCCGCTTCATTTAAAAATGCGATAGCTTTATCTAGTGTCCCGCTTTTTTTCATAGAACTTCCTCCAGTTACTACGAAAGCTTTTTTTCCTTTTATATTCTTTAATTCTTCAAGGCTTCCAGGACCGTGGAAAACCTCTGCTGCAACAAATAATTTGCTCATCTTTATTAGTATTAATTATTACTGCAAATGTAGATGAAGACTTGTAGTGAGATGTTATAAATACAATACTACGCGTTATAAATTTGTGCCAATTCGTTCTGAAGCTCGGTCGGTGTTTCTTTTAGTTTTGCCCTCACAAATTTGTTAAGTGCCGAAGGAGAACTAAATCCGAGATCAAATGCAATTTCTTTGTGAGAGAGATCAGAAAACAATAATTGCCGTTTTATTTCGATAAGTATTCGATTATGGATAGCATTGATGGCTGTTTCTCCGCAGTGTTTTTTTGTTATTTCATTGAGTTTTTTGCTGGTAACATTTAGAGATTCTGCGTAATACTGAACTGTCCGTTCTTTTTTGAACTGTTCATTTAATAATTTTTTAAAATCAATATAGAGATGCTGATTTGTTTTCTGATGTAAGACAGGATGCTTACCATGAATAGATTCTATAAGTCCGAGCAGAAATATTTTAATATAAAAACGAGCCTGTTCCTTTTTTATCAGGCTGGGGTTTTGATATACAGCCTCAATGTTTTGTATGATTGAAAGCATCTGTTCAAACTCTTCAGTTGGCAGGGCAGTACAGTTTAGATTAGCGGATAGATTAACATTATAGGCGCTTAATTCGTTTTTTAATATATCCGAGCAAAATAATACTTCTTCAAACAAAATAATACGGCCTTTTGAATCTTCGTGCAAATTAGATACGAAATGAATTTGCTCTGGGAAAATAATGGAGATTTTTCCAGGTTTAAGCACATGCATTTTTTCTTCAATCTGTAAATCAATTTTTCCTTTTTCAACAATTATAATGCAGAAATGATCTTTTTTGTGTGGATGAAGATAATTCTCAATATTCGTGTTATCTAAATCAAAAACACGAAAAGATAAATTTTTGTCTGCTGCTTTTTGAATGTTTTTCTTGATTTCAATTCTGTCTAATTTCATTTGCTGACTTTCGGATTGGAATATGGTATGGCTTATTTTAGGTTCAATTTAGGTTTAAATAAGCATATTCAATGATTATATTTTGGAGAATGCAAATTTACCAAAAAATGAAGGGTGTAAGGAAAAGTCAAAGACAATATTTTAGTCTGCTGAAGGAGAGCATGTTTAAATAACTAAATGGAAATGTATGCCTCTCAACATCAAAGAAATACTCTTTGACGTGAAAATAATTTACAAGTAATCTATTTTAGATTATGCTTGACTTTATTACTGCGAATTATAATTAATTATTTTTTTAATAAAAAAATACGTATAAATACTCAGTGATGAATTAGGTTAAAGCAATACATTTGAACTCTAGACCAGTGTTGTACTTTATTAGAAACTAAGACGTAATTGTATGAATGATTCAGAATATCAGCCATAATACATTTTTTTTGGAAGCGATGAGCAAATTAGAAGTAGTAAAGTGGTAGTAGGTATTCAGGTTATGCCAGGATTGTAGAGAGCATCGAATTTAGATTTTTTTAATTTTTGTAGTTATGACAGACAAATATCATGATATTATTGCAGCAGAGAAGGACGCCCTAAAGTCTAGACTGGCCCAGATTAAAAGGCGACACAACAGAGAACTTTTTGTTTTGTTTGCCGTCTACGCTGTAATCATGCTTCTTCTTTTATGGTATTTATTGCCACTTTAGCAATTGATTTTTTCAAAACTTAGATTAATGGAATAACTTTAAAACCATCTTAACCTTTTGTGACAAATTAGAAAATGTTCCAAACAATAAGGACCAGAAATCTGTCGTAAAACTTCAAATAACAAATCTTATTCTTATATCTAGCTAAAATTAGTCGAATGTAATAGTTGTCATATAGAAAAAGCTCCTCAGTTTCTAACAAAGGAGCTTTTTTTATTGAAGAATGTATCATTTAGGATTTAATAAAAGCCAAAATATCTTTGTTAATAGTTGCTGCTTCTGTTGTTGGCATTCCGTGAGGAAACCCAGGATAAGAAATTAATTTTCCGTTTTTCAAAAGAGCGGCAGCTTTAGGAGCCTGATTGTAAGGAACAATCTGATCATCTTCTCCATGAAGCACCAAAACAGGAATGTCTAAACTTTTAAGATCTTCTGTAAAATCTGATTCAGAGAAAGCTTTAATTCCTTCGTAATGAGCCAATACAGAACCCATCATTCCCTGACGCCACCAATTATGTTTGATTCCTTCCTGAACTGTTTTTCCTTCACGATTCCATCCGTAAAAAGCGATTGGGAAATCATAAAAATATTGTGCTCTGCTAAATCCGGTACCTTCTCTAATTTCATCAAAAACAGACAATGGCACACCATCAGGATTAGCTTCATTTTTGATCATGATTGGCGTTACTGCACTAATAATAATCGCTTTTGCCACACGGCTTTTTCCATATTTTGCAGCGTAACGAATTACTTCGCCGCCGCCAGTCGAGTGACCAATATGAATGGCATCTTTTAAGTCAAGAGCTGCAGTCAATTCTGCTACGTCTGCTGCGTAAGTTTCCATATTGTTTCCTTCTGAACTTTGACCAGAACGACCATGTCCGCGTCTGTCATGAGCAATAACTCTATATCCTTGTTTCAGGAAAAACATCATTTGTGCATCCCAGTCGTCTGCTGATAAAGGCCATCCATGGTGAAAAACAATCGGCTGTCCTGTTCCCCAATCTTTATAATAAATTTCTGTTCCGTCTTTTACTGTAATTGTGCTCATTTTATTTGGTTTTAAGATTAATAAAATTAAGAATATCCTAATTTTGGTATTGTCATTAAATTCTAAGTTTTTATCTGTTTTTTATTTGGCTTAGATTTCTTTGACAAATTTATAGAGGAAGAGAAGAGCGGTCGATTAACCTAGATTAAGTAATGATTTTTATTTTTATAATCTAAGAGAAACGCTCTGAAATTCTTCCGTTAAATGTTTTGTATTGAAAAGATTACAGGTGTTTTATCTTTTCGTAAATGGCTGGATCGTGTTTTTTTACTTTTATTTTTACGTATTTAGATGCCGGCATATTGCTTTCTTTTACCACATTATTTACAGAAACCAAAACATTTGTTTCCGGAAAATAAGTGACTGTATTTCGCTCTGGAATTTCATAAGAAACGATAAGAAATAAAGGCGCAATTCTTTCGATACCATCATTATAATTAAATAAATCTACTTTATCTCCCGCTTTGAATCCGGCTTTATCAATATCATTTTGATTCATGAAAATAACTCGTCTTTCATTTTTAATACCTCGATATCTATCGTCCAGACCGTAAATAGTAGTATTAAATTGATCGTGCGTGCGAGTTGTCGCCATCATATATTGATCTGGTTCCAATTCATTATCCGGAATTTCAGTTAAAGTAAAGGCAGCACGATCGGCTGATGCCGCAGCTTTAAATTCACCATGACGAGGCGCATTTGGCAGATAAAAACCGCCTTTTTCGCGAACTCTAACATTATAATTTTCAAAACCTGGAATACAATTTTCGATAGCTTCTCTCACATCGTCATAACTATCGTGATAACGCTTCCAATCAATAACTGATTTGTCTCCTAGAGTTGCCATCGCCATACGGCAGACAATTTGTGTTTCGTTTATAAACTGATCCGAAATCGGTTTAAGTACACCTTTTGAAGACTGTACCACGCCCATAGAATTTTCGGTGCTAATAATCTGCACTTCGTTGTTTACAATATCCATATCACTTCGGGAAAGCGTAGGAAGTATAAGAGATTCTTTTCCGTGTATTAAATGACCTCTGTTCAGTTTTGTAGATACACAAACCAGCAGTTTCAGTTTTCTAAAAGCTTCTGCAGTGTAAGTAGTATCTGGCGCTGCCGATAGAAAATTACCACCCATGCAAAACATGAATTTTACTTTTTCTTCATGAATAGCTTTTATCGTGCCAACTACATCATAACCGTGATTTCTTGGCGGATTAAATCCAAAATAGGCCTGAAGACGATCTAATTGTTCATTTGTAGGTTTCTCATCAATAAGCATAGTTCTATTTCCTTGAACATTACTGTGTCCGCGGACTGGACAGACTCCCGCGCCAGGTTTACCAATGCTTCCTTTAATTAATAGTATATTGACAATTTCTCGGATCATGTCAACACCATTTGGCTGTTGCGTAAGTCCCATTCCCCAGCAAATAATAATCCTTTTTTTGAAGGCAATGATTTCTGCCGCTTCGATAATTAAATTTTTAGGAACTCCCGAAAGAAAAGCAAGATGATCTAAATCTAAATGTTCAAACTGTTTCTCAAAATTTTCAATGCCTGTTGTTTTGTTTTTAATAAATTCATGATCAAAAACTTCACCCGGATTTTTCTTTTCCAGTTCAATTAACAAAAGTTCAATAGCTTTTAAAAGTGCCATATCGCCATTTATTTTTATAGGAAGAAAAAGATCCGTAAGTTTTCCGCCAGAACCTAGTATTCCTTTTATCGCCTGCGGATTATGAAACCCCATTAAACCCGCTTCTGGCAACGGATTAACCGCAATAATTTTTGCTCCGTTTTTTTTGCCTTTTTCTAAAGCGCTCAGCATTCGCGGTGCATTAGTTCCCGGATTTTGTCCGATTATCACAATGACATCGGTATCATAAAAATCTTCTAAAGTAACCGTTCCTTTTCCAATTCCGATTGTGGTTTTCAAAGCTGTTCCAGAAGTTTCATGGCACATATTTGAACAATCCGGCATATTGTTGGTTCCAAATTCTTTTGCAAAAAGCTGATACAAAAAAGAAGCTTCATTACTGGTTCTTCCCGAAGTATAAAAAGCTGCTTCATTAGGAGATTCAAGTGCATTTAAATGGGAAGCAATTTTGGCAAAAGCATCATTCCAACTTATTGGTTGATAATGTGTACCGCCAACTGGTAAATAAACGGGCTCGGTTAATCTTCCCATTTTTCCAATTTGGTAATCGTCTAATTTTGAAAGACTGTAAACAGAATTTTCTTTAAAGAAATCCGCCGTAACTTTTTTAGTTGTAGCTTCTTCTGCCAATGCTTTAGCTCCGTTTTCGCAATATTCGCCCAAAGGAGAACGATCGTCATCTGGATCTGGCCACGCACAGCTGGAGCAGTCAAAACCTCCTTTTTGATTCATTTTAAACAAAGCTTTACCACCGCGAACAACAGCCTTATCTTCAATAAGATCACTCGCCGCCGCGAGAACAGCAGGAACACCCGCAGCCCATTTTTCTACTTTGGTTAATTTAAGCTTTGAAAGTTGATACGGATTCTCTGCTTCGGGTAATTTATTGGCTAAATCGTCTGTATTTTGTTGTTGATCTTCCTTCATTACATTTTGGTTTAATTGGTATTGCTATCGGATTAAATTATTTTCAGGCTGTTACAATCACAGTTTGATCTGAGGAATTGTATATATTAAATCTGTTTTCTTTTAGAAATCCCAAAAGTGTGATATTAAACTCTGATGCAAGTTCGACGGCCAGACTCGACGGAGCGCCAATAGCAGCAATAATAGAAATCCCTGCCATTGCGGCTTTTTGAATTAACTCAAAACTGGCTCTTCCACTAAGAAGTAAAATATGTTCGCTTAAGGGCAATGAATTGTTTGTGAGTGATTTGCCTATCAATTTGTCTAATGCATTGTGTCTTCCAACATCTTCAGTTAAAAGAATCAAATCGCCATTTGTATTAAAAAGTCCCGATGCATGAAGACCTCCAGTTGAAGCAAAATCGCTTTGAGCTGTTCTTAATTTTTTAGGCAATTCATAAAAAACAGAGGCTTCAATCGTAACTTTCGGGCGTATTAAATTAGCAAAAGGACTTACCGTTTTTATAGATTGAATCGAACTTTTCCCGCATACGCCGCAACTTGAAGTAGTGTAAAAATTTCGATCGGTCTGCATCAAATTTGGAATGAAATCCTCCTTAAGATCAACTTGAACAATGTTTTGCTTTTGAGACAAACAATTCATTTTTATAGCATAAGCCTCTTGTATGTCTTCAAAAGAAGTAATAATTCCTTCTGTAAACAGAAAACCAATTGCGAGATCAACATCATTGCCCGGCGTACGCATCGTAACCGAAATATTCTTTTGAATCCTCTCTACGTTAGAACCATAAGACAATCTAATTTCCAGAGGTTCTTCGACTGAAAGTGTATCTAAAAAAGCTGCCGTTTCTGTGCCGTCTATTCTTTGAATACTTACGTGTTTGATGGAAACTAATTCCGTATAATTTATTTCCATGATATTGCAATTTAAGTTGTTACGTAAATTTAATTAAAAATAGGTTCAGAAAATATACTTTCACTCATTAATTGAAAGAATCCTATCCGATTTTTAGGTTTAATTCTAGGCCAAATTATTTTACAATTTCGCTCATCAGTTGCATCAGATCATCTGCGCCAGCGTTAAATTTTCTGCCGTTAACAAAAAAAGATGGAGTACCATTTACACCGCTTAAAACTCCGCTTTCAAAATCTGAATCGACTTTAGAGGCAAGTTCAGATTTTTTAATATCAATGTTAAGCTGATGCGGATCTAGTTCTAATTTCTCTGCTAATTCTAATAGAAAAGTTTCACTCAAATATTCTTGATTTTCATAAATAGCATCGTGCATTTCCCAAAATTTTCCCTGTAATGCAGCAGCTTCTGCGACAATGGCAGCCGAGCGCGCATATTTATGCATTTCGGACAACGGAAAGTTTCTAAAAATAAATTGTATTCGCTCTCCATATTTCTTCATCATTTCTTTAAGAATCGGATAAGCTGCTCCGCAATACGGACATTGATAATCTCCGTACTCTACGATTACTATTTTAGCATTTTTTTTTCCTTGTATATGGTCCGTTTTATTGACCGCTGGTTTTAGTGACATAATTAATTGATTTTAAAGTTTTTCTAAAGCTTCCAGAATTCCATCGGCTCCTGGATTTACTGCCATTGGAGATAGATAACTCCATTGTATAATTCCTTCTTTATCGATTACAAAAAGAGCACGGTTGCATTCACCTTCTTCTTTATTGTAAACACCGTATTTATTTGATGTTTCTCCTTTTGGTTCAAAATCGGCTAATAAAGGAAAATGCAGATTTCTAGATTGAGAAAAGGCCATATGACACCATTTACTGTCCACCGAAATACCGAAAATTTCAGCATCGTATTTTTTGAAGTATTTCAGCATCTCGTTGTAAAGTGCCATCTGATCACTGCAAACCGGACTCCAGTCGGCAGGATAAAAAGCTAAAATCACGTTTTTTCCTTTAATTTCAGATAAAGTGATTTTTTGGTTGGGTGTTGCAAATAATGTAAAATCTGGCGCAACGTCATTTTTCTGTAGCATAAGATTTAGTTTTTAGGTTAAAATCAGTACTGGATATTAGCAATGCGCAAATAATTAATAGCAGTGCAGGAAAGGCGAGTGTCCAGTTTTTTAATAACGGAAGTGCCAGAGGTACAACGGATGCTCCTAATAGAAAGCCAATCCACAGGAGGAATAACCGAATAGCATTGAGTTTGTACTGTTTTCTATTAACTTCATTAGTACTCATACTTAGCATTGCTGTATTTCTTGCCAGACTATTTAAAGTTCCTGTAACGAAATCGGTGTTTATTTTCTGGTTTCCTACTGAACTTACAATCGTATTCATAATTCCTGTTGAAAAAACAATTATTGGTATTGAAAGTCCATTATTTATATTGTAATAGTGAGAAGCAATTGTATAGACAATCAATATTCCTGAAACAATATAAAAAGGTAAGGACTCAAACTTCGATTCTCTCCATAACGAGAGACAAGTGCCTGCATATATTCCAAAAACAAAACAGCCAATTATTGCTAACGATGAAATAATGATTGCTGATTTACCACTTGAAAAAGCAATTCCTAATTGTGTACTGTTGCCGCTAATAAAAGAGACATATATTTTCCATTTAAGAAAACCAGCAGCATCTAAATATCCTGCAATAAACGCTAAGAATATGGCTAGTTTCTCCTGCATTCTGATTTGATCAGGCGAAACTGTGAATTCTGTTTCAGCATCCAAAATGATTATTTTTCAGGTTGAATAAACAGTTTGCTTTTAGGAAATTTTTCTATTTCGTCTTTTGCTAGACCAAAATTGGTTATAACAACATCTTTTGGATTTCCTGCAAGCCATTCACTCAAATCAATAGATTGATAGACACCACTGTTAAATCCGATTAAGATTTTGCAAACTGTATTCCCCGTATTTTTTATATAATGTCCAGCACCCATTGATACATAACCAACATCTCCTGCATTGAATTGTTCGGTGACCACGGTACTTTCTGCCAGAAAAACAGACATTTCGGCTTGACCGGAAATATAATACTGCCACTCATCAGCGTTCGGATGCCAATGCATTTCTCTTAAAGCACCTGGCTGTAATTCTATAATAGATCCTGCCATTGTTGTACTGATAGGAAATTCTTTGCTTGTAACCAATCTTTGCAAGCCTCCGCCCGGAATTATTCTTGGTTGTTGAGCATGCAAAGGATAACGGTGCAAATTGGTCAATTCAATATCTGATTCTTCAGGGCGGGAAGCGGCTGCAAAGGATAATTCGTCAGGAACAATTCCGGTTGCAAAATAGGCTTCTTTTTGAGGTAATGATGCCACTTCTTCTAAAGTAATTCCCAAGTTTTGAGCAACAATTTCTGGTGGCATGCTCGATACAAAATCGGTTACGCTGAAAGTATGATCTTCGGAAAAATTACCATTATCAAAAATTAAAATAAAATGACATTCTTCTGTTCCTGTGGCTTGAATCGAATGTCCATATCCTTTTGGGAAATACCAAACATCGCCTGGTTCAAAATTATCAGTATAACTGTGACCGTTTGGATGAATAATAGTTGTACGTACCGTTCCTGAAATAACATAAGCCCATTCGGCAGCATTTGCGTGCCAATGCAGTTCGCGCATACTTCCGGGCTGTAATCGCATTGAAACTCCTGCGATGCCAATAGATGCTGGAAAATCTTTTACAGAAGCTCCTCTTGTTGTACCGCCGTCATTGGTGCGTGGTTCTTTTTTTTCTAATTCGTATTTAAAACTTAATAATTCACTGCTCATGATAATAGCTTTTGGTGATTAATTGTATTGGTTTTTAATTCTATTGTAAAGCTATTGAAGATATACGCTGACTATGTTTTGAATTCGTTAGACGGGCAAAATGAGTCGTTGAATTTAGTATAAGAAACTTTAGTAAATTATATAGAGATTTTATGCGTTTTTTAAATCATTAGTTTTTGTTTTTTAAAATGAAAACATAAAAAAAATCACTGCATATACAGTGATTTTTTTATTATATAAAGGATTAAAAACTATTATTTAAACAGCCATTTTTTGATCAGTTTAGTATAATTTGGCATTACGGCAAATACCATCAAAAAAACAACGCATCCTGAAATTATCAATGCATCAAAATAATGATAAGCAGGAATTTTCAAAAACCTCAAAAAGGGTAATACAAGTAACGGAATTAATAGCGATAAAGGATAAATAGCAGACCAGGTTACAAGAAATTGTTTCCAGCGTACAGGAACTTTGTTTCCTTGGTTTTCGGTATTAAAAAGAAAATCCAAACCTGATTTTATCTGGTAATTGTCATTTTTTCTAAATAACGGATTCGCTTTTTTAATGAGCATTTTTCGGTCTTCTGATTCCATCCAGTTTTTAAGGTTTTCAATAGTATCAAAACGGATAATAACTGTGTAAACAAAAGTTAAATGCAGAATAGGCCGTACAATCTGCAAATCAATAAACCCATTTGAACACTTAGTAATGGGAACAATTTCATCTAGCCATTTTTCGTATTGAAGTTCTTTTCCATCCAAAATATGATGCGTAATAACAACAGATGCGCCTTGATTTTCCATATTACTGTTTTTGATTGAGGTTTGTTTTTTGAATATTATCGAACAAGGATAATTTTACCGGTATGATTGCTTTCTTCTAATAATCGATGTGCTGCAGGAGCTTCTGTAAAAGGAAAGGTTTTAAAAATAATCGGCTTAAATTGTTTTGATTCAATCAATGGCCAGACATTTTTTTGTACTTCTTTGGCTAATTGCCTTTTAAAATCATAATCTCTGCTTCTTAATGTACTTCCGGTAATCGTTAAACGTTTTGTCATTACTTTCCAAAGATCAAGATCTACATGACTGCCAGTTACAGCATTAATATGAACTAATCTGCCTTCAGGTTTTAGGATGTTGACATTTTTACTGAGATAATCACCGCCAATCATATCTAAAATAACATCAACACCTTCTTCCTGTAAAACATTTTCGAAGTCTTGTGTTTTGTAATTGATATAAGAATCAGCGCCTAATTCTAGACAATTTAGACCTTTCTCTTCGGATCCTACTGTTACAATTACGCGCAGTCCTAAAGCATGCGCAATTTGAATTCCCGTAATGCCAATGCCACTATTACCGCCGTGAATTAAAAGGGTTTCTCCAGATTTAAGTGCACCTCTCTGAAAAATGTTTGACCAAACTGTAAAAACTGTTTCGGGAAGACTTGCCGCTTCTGCAAAAGACAAACCAGAAGGAATAGGAAGACATTGGCCTTCACGCACGCTAACGTATTCTGCATAACCACCGCCAGCAAGAATGGCACAAACTTTATCACCGATTTTAAAATCAGTAACATCTGGTCCGCATTCTACAACAATTCCAGAAACTTCCAAACCAAGAATTTCAGATGAAGCACCCGGCGGAGCAGGATAATTGCCTTCACGCTGGAAAATATCAGAACGGTTTAAACCTGCTGCTTTTACTTCTATTAAAACTTTATCTCCGCTTATTTCTGGAGTTGGATATTCCTTTAACTGGAGTACATCTGGAGTTCCAGATTGGGTTATAACTATTGCTTTCATTTGGTTTAGGATTAATGATTTTTATTAGATTTTTCGATTCTTTTCCAAGTGAGTTTATGAATTACCAAACGCGAATTACTTATAAAAGGTTCTTCTGTTTCTAAATGCAATAAATTATCTTTAAAAAGAACTATTCTGTTTTGTGTCTGGTTTCGCCAACTTTCCAAAAGCGAAACGTACATCGTATGACTGACTATTTGTTTTTCATCGTCTGTTTTGAAAGGTCCTGAATAGGCGAGATAACTCTCATTATCTTTTGCGTCGGAATTTTCAGAATCAGTTTTCATTATTTGTGCCGACATATAACCGTCATTATTGTAAATAATAATACCTTTTGGTTTGATTCCCATCGGATATGTAATTTCTCCGCCATCTAAAGGTACTTCAATCAATTCAACCAAAATCCAGGAACCAATCAGTTTTTTAAATAAATTTTCTTTCATAATACTCAAAAATAAAAGGAGCGTACATTAGCACGCTCGATTTTTATATCATTAAAAAGGCTGATTGTATTTGCCAGTTAATGCTTTGTTTTCGATGCTTTTAGCAAAGTTAGGAGTTTCTTCATGATTGTGAGCGTCAGAAGCTGCTTGTCTTGAAGCTGCTGCACCTGCAAGATTTACGTTATGTTCTTTTAGATATTCGAACATTTCTGGTGTTGCTGTTGCGTGAATTTCGTTGGTGTAAAGACAGGTATTCTCATCTATTTTGGTTACTTTAAGTTCCCATAAAACCTGAACTTTAGTGCGTCCGTTTTGAGTAATAGAATCTGAAATTGATAACATACGGCAATAATCGGGACGGTGAACTGTTGCCACATAATGTTGTACCATTAAGGCGTCGCCAATTGTTTCTACGTTTATTGACATCGGTTCACCCTCATAAGTGCTGGTAATTCCTGCACCGATATGCTGTGTAGAACAACGTTGATATTCTGCATCTGGAAGATTTAAAAGCCATTCGGCTATATTTACTTTTTCAATTGGTGCATTGATAATTGCAGTTACTGCTGAATGTGATAATGCATTTTCTTTGGTTTGAATGATTTCCATGATTTCTTGGTTTAAATTGTTTTACTGAAGTAAATTTACCTTCTTGCATTCGTGTGGCATTATACTATTCATTGAATGGGCAAAATCACTCGTTTAATAAGCAAAAACACTCGTTTATCGTAATCGAAATTTCCATTCAATACGTTTCCCGAGGTTGAAACCTCGGGCTATGTTTAAAATAGGAAAGGAAAAAAAATGAAGAATATAATCTCAATATGAGAAAACATAGCCAGTGGTTTCAACCACTGGGACGCAAAGAAGATCAAGTCTGGGATTATTAAAACATGATTATTTCAATACTTATTCAATACGTTTCCCGAGGTTGAAACCTCGGGCTATGTTTTAAAATAGGAGAGGAAAATCATTTCAATATGAGCAAACTTAGCCAGTGGTTTCAACCACTGTGATGCAAAGAGAATCAGGTTTATTGCTAAATTAGAATAAAATAAAAAAGACCGCCTTTAATGGACAGTCTTTCAATTGAAATAATAAGTAACAAGATGATTTTTCTTGAATTTAAAATGAGTTGTTTTCTTATTTGTTTAGCAGTGATTCTAAAAACACTTTAGCTTCTAAAAGTGACAAATTGAGAATATTTTCTACATCGTCTAAAATCTGCTGTAAGGTTGTATTCTGTTCTGTTGCCAATTCGAGAATATCAAGTTTTTCTTCTAAAAGAGGCAGTAATCCCATTATAGCAGCACTAGATTGTAAATCATGGGCTCTAAGTTTTACTATTTTAAAATCCTGATTTTGATAAGCCGTTATAAGTTGGTCTAAATGCGATGGCACATTGTCAATAAATTGATTAGTCACTGTTTCTTCAAAAGCTTTATTACCGCCGCTTACAGATTGCATATAAGTAAGATCAATATGTTGAAAAATTAAATTAGATTCAGGAACTTTTACTTCTTCTAAATCTGTTTCTTTCAATCCGAAATTAGCGATGAGTTTAAAAAGTTCTTCTTCCTTTATAGGTTTTGAAATGTATTCATTCATGCCTTGACTTAGACATCTTTCTTTTTCGCCAGGAAGCGCGTGCGCCGTCATTGCGATTATCGGAATATTTAGTTTTAACATATCTCGAATTTGCTGTACCGCGGTATATCCGTCCATTTGTGGCATTTGTAAATCCATTAGAACAAGATCACAGTCTTTTTTTCTAAGGTATTCTACAGCTTCTAAACCATTAGATGCCATGTCAAAATCAATATTCCATTGTGAGAGTAAATGCTTCATTAAACTTTGGTTGATTGCATTGTCATCAACAACTAGGACTCTCAAAGCTTTATGAGATATACTTTTAAAGTGATCAATATTGGCTACAGGAATTGTATTGAGCTGTTCTTTAGCAATTTCATACGGAATGTAAAAACTAAAAGATGTTCCTTTTCCTTGTTCGCTGCTTACTTCGATATCGCCGTCCTGCAATAAAATCAACTTTTTTACAATCGATAATCCAAGTCCGGTGCCACCGTAATTTCTGGTTGTTGAGTCTTCACCCTGATTGAATCTTTCAAAAACTTCGTTTAGTTTTTCTTTATCAATTCCAATTCCAGTATCTGTAATAGTGAAGCCGATAACAACTTGATTTTCATTTTGTTCTTTGTTATAAACTTCAATGTTTACTGTTCCTTGATGCGTAAATTTTATCGCATTACCGATAAGATTTACCAATATTTGAGTCAGTCGGGTAGCATCGCCAATCAAAGTATCTGGAATGGAGCTGTCCACTTTACTGGAAATTATTAATTTTTTTTCTTTTACCCGTTCCGAAAAAAGCGTTTCAACCGAATTTAATAATCCGTTGATACTGAATATTCCAGGTGTAATGCGCATCATTCCTGCTTCGATTTTAGATAAATCGAGTATATCGTTAATAATAGTCATTAGATTTTCGCCAGAACGCTGAATAGAAGTTACAAATTCTGAAGCAGTTTCGTCTAAAGGTCTTTTCTGTAATAAATTAGTAAAACCTAAAATACCACTTAACGGAGTTCGTATTTCATGACTCATATTGGCGAGAAAGTTTTCTTTGGTTTGTGCTGCAACCGATGCTTTTTTTTCCGCAATATCCAATTCCTTAATCAGAAAATGTTGTCTTCTAAATTGTCGCATTATATGATAGCCAATTACCGCGCCGCTTAAGACTAATAAGATCAATAAAGAAATGTCATACAGTTTTGCTCTTTTGCCCATTTCAAGGCTTAGATCGCTGAGTTCTACCATTCGTAATTGACGCTTGTGGTAAATTTTAGCGGTAATATCCGTAATTTCATTAGAGATTATTCGGGCTCTAGGATTAGCTATTGAACTTTCATCATCCATATTTCCTAAAGAGTCGTAACGATGCAAAAGTTTTCCTTTAGTCGCCATTTTATCCTGCGCCAAAACGCCCAGCCTTTGTATTAGTCTTTCTTCTTCTGGATCTGCGTTATCTACAGAAAGCGAATCGAGAAAATTTCTAATCTGCTTAATTTTTTGATCAATGCCTTCCAGATGCGTAGTGTCATTGGTGGCAATTGAAGCTCTAATTCGACTTTCAACGCCCAAAATATCACGGTCGATCTCTCTTAAATGATTGCTCGAACGCAATTCGTTCAAAAGTGTATTATTATTTCGTATGAGCTCTTTAGTATTTTGAGCTGAATTAATCTGTACTGCAATCAATAAAATACTGCACAAAATAAAACTGCTTATTATAAAATAGCTAAAGCGTTTATTGCCCATTACGGTAGACGTATTTATCATAAAATAAGTGTAAATGAAATTGTGTTATCTTAATTGAATAAGAGAGGATTGTAATTTACGCAGCAGGCAGAAAAAGAGATTGTTTAAAAAACATTCATTCTGGTGTTAAGTGCTTTTCTATAAGCATCGGCAACGGGAATGAATTTTTTGTTAATCATAATACCGCCATCCTGTAAAGTATCAATTTTTCCAATCGAAACAATATAAGAACGATGTACTCTAATGAAATCATCTTTTGGCAAACGTTCTTCGGCAGTTTTCATTTTACCGTGTATGGCAAACATTTTTTCTTTCGTGTAAAACTTTACATAATCGCCCATTGCTTCGGCATAAAAAATATCATCCAGTTTTAAGCGTCTTGTAATGTTAGAATCTCTAACAAATAAAAACTCTTCTTTACTAAATTGCACATTTTCTTTTCGGCTTTCAATTATAGACTGTGCTTTACTTACTGCTTGTAAAAATCGGGCAGGAGTAACCGGTTTTAAAATGTAATCTGCGATATTCAATTCAAATGCTTCCAGTGCATATTCTTTTTTAGAAGATGTAAAAATGATTATGATGTCTTTGCCCGATAGATTTTTTGTCAATTCTATTCCCGTCATTTCTGGCATTTCAATATCCAAAAAGATCAAGTCTACATGATTTTCCTGCAAATGATGATACGCCTCAATGGCATTCGAATATTCATTTATAACAATAAGATTTGGAATTTGTTTTGCCAAATGAGACAAAGTGGTTCTTGCAATATCATTGTCATCAACGATTAACGCTTTCATGGTATTTGGTTTTTGGTTTAGACAAATATACTTATTCCTTGTTAGTTTATCTAAAGTAAGAGCGAATCATCCAAGCCATTTCTTCGTGAATTTCGATTAATCCAGTAATAAAATCGCTTGAACCATAATCTTTGTAATCATTGGCAAAAGGAGTGATGTTACCGCGAATAAATTCGATAATGCTTTCATGGTCTTGCAATAAATCTTTCATAAAGCCTAAACCGTCATTTGTTCTCTCGCTGTATTCTGTAAGATGCGTCAATTCAAGATAAGTTTTCAAAGTTGCAGGTGCATAGTGACCTATTTTACGCATGCGTTCTGCAACACTGTCAATAATTTCATCTAATTGTTTGTACTGATTTTCAAAGAAAATGTGATTTGCATGAAAATTATCTCCTGTAACATTCCAATGCGCGTTTCTGGTTTTTGTGTAAAGAATAAATTCATCAGCTAATAATTTTGCCAATTCATTAGAAACTGCATCTGTGTTTTTTTCTGTAATACCAATGGTTGCTTTCATAATCTAGAGTTTTAAGTTATAAGCAGTATTGCTTTGTTTTCTTATGTAAAGGTCATTAGAAAACATCTCCAGAGTATTTACTTTTAGGTAAACAGGCAAAATGAGTCGTTGAAATGTAGTCTTCGTTCTTTGAGAAAAAAGCTTTGTATATTAAAATGAAAGCATATTTTATCTTCATTTGATTCTTAAATAATTTAAAAAGTAGAATAAAACTCTCATAATGGCGTTTTTTTATAAAACGATATTATGGGTTTATTTGATTTTATGATAGTGGAAATCGCTATGGATTTAGGAACTGCTAACACTTTGATAATTCATGGAGGAAAGATTGTTGTTGACAGTCCTTCAATTGTAGCAAAGGATATTAGAAACGGAAAAATTATAGCTGTAGGCAAAGAAGCAAGCTTAATGCAAGGTAAAACGCATGAGAATATTAAAACAATACGGCCACTTAAAGATGGTGTCATTGCTGATTTCGATGCTTCGGAGAAAATGATTAACTGGTTTATAAATAACATACCGGACATAAAGAAAAATCTTTTTAAGCCGGCTCTGCGTATGGTAGTTTGTATCCCAAGCGGTATTACAGAAGTTGAAATGAGAGCAGTTAAGGAATCCTGCGAAAGAGTAAATGGAAAAGAAGTTTTTTTAATTCATGAGCCGATGGCAGCCGCTATCGGAATGGGGCTGGATGTAATGCAACCCAAAGGAAATATCATAGTGGATATTGGAGGAGGAACCACAGAAATTGCTGTAGTGGCACTTGGAGGAATAATTTGCGATAAATCCATAAAAATTGCTGGAGATGTGTTTACGGGAGATATACTATATTATATGAGAACGCATCATAATCTGTATATCGGAGAAGCCACCGCTGAGCAGATAAAAATAGAAGTGGGTGCGGCAATAGAAGTTTTAGAAGATGCTCCTGCTGATATGATGGTTCGCGGAAGAGATTTACTTACAGGTAAACCCAAAGAGGTGCAGATTACATCAAGAGAAATTGCAAGGGCATTGGATAAATCAGTACTTAGAATTGAAGATGCTATTATGGTAACGCTTTCAGTAACGCCACCTGAGTTAGCAGCAGATATTTATAATACTGGTTTGTATCTTGCAGGAGGAGGAGCAATGCTTCGTGGTCTCGACAAAAGAATTTCTCAGAAAACAGATCTTCCAGTATATATTGCAGAAGATCCGTTAAGGGCAGTTGTTAGGGGAACTGGTATTGTATTAAAAAATATTACTAAATATAGGAGTGTACTGGTAAAATAAAGTTTAGATCTGAATATAATTGGTTGTTTAAGAATTGATGTTAGTTTTTATTCGATTTTTGAAGGAATAGGAGCAAATTTGTTTCTTTCAAATATTGTACATTATATATGATAGGCATTTAATAAGAATGCGAAATCCGTAAATGCAAAGGTGTTTCCAATCATGAAATTAGTGAATCATAAATAAAAGAAAGAAAGTTCTTTCGAAACAGAAAAATAAATTTAAAGTTAAAATTTGCATTATCAGATTGTTAAGTTAAACGTTGAAAAAAAAAATAAAAAAGTCTTTAAAAAGCATTGTAAATCTAAATAAAGGTTCTACTTTTGCACCCGCTTTGAGACACAGGCGAAGACAAAAAGAAATACACGTTCGTAGACATATTGAATTGACAGCCGTTCCGATGCAAATCGGAACAGAAAAAATAAGAGTAATGGAATCGAGAGATTCGAAGAGAACCGATAGATACCATCGAGATATAATATAAAAATATACGATGAAGAGTTTGATCCTGGCTCAGGATGAACGCTAGCGGCAGGCTTAACACATGCAAGTCGAGGGGTATAAGTCTTCGGAT
>NZ_JAJGZV010000012.1 GCF_020805785.1 Flavobacterium chungbukense
TCTCTCGATTCCATTACTCTTATTTTTTCTGTTCCGATTTGCATCGGAACGGCTGTCAATTCAATATGTCTACGAACGTGTATTTCTTTTTGTCTTCGCCTGTGTTTCAAAGCGGGTGCAAAACTAAAACTTCTTTTTGTTTCCTGCAAGAAAAACTTGAAATTTTTTGAAACTTTTTTTTCGCCTCATTTTCCAAATCTTCCTTCCCAGTTTCTCAAAGAGCTTCCGTGTTTTGCGGGGTGCAAATGTAAAAAGCATTTTCAAATCTCGCAAGCTTTTTCGAATCTTTTTTTCTGATTTTTTTCTCAGTAGCGACTCTTCCTTCCTGCCAGTATTTCGATGAACGCCTTCGCTGTTGCGGGTGCAAAAGTAGCACCTTTATTTACATCTGCAAGCCTTTTTTTTATATTTTTTCCATGTTTTTAAGCCTTATTTCTTAACACGCTGGCAATGCATTGTTTACAGATGAAGATTTTTTCGTTTTCTATAAGTCTTTTCTTAAATCAGCATGCAGTATTCCGCCTTTAGCGCTTTTTTTGAATATTCTTTTTGCAGAGTTTTCGCTGTTTATGGCCGTTTTTCACTTTTATTATGCTGTCTCTCGATTCTATTTTTTCGAAACTTCCTTTGAAAAACCGATCCCCTAGCCCCGATAGAAGCGGAAATCCTTTTTGAGGCGGGGTTCGCCGCAAAAAGATTGCAGCGGATAGCGGGAAACAGCTCCTTAAACAAAAACACAATTTCAAATCCTTTAAATCCCAAATTCCAAAATTTAACCGTTCTTCAGCATGAAAAAACATTTTCATATTAGTATAGCAGAATTTCAGCTTACCTATTATATGTAGAAAAAACAAACCCGACAGGTTTTGATAAACTGTCTGGTCGTATACATTATATATTAAGGAGAATTATTTCTTATTTAACTCTTGCGCTCTTTGTTGCCACTTAAGAGACAAATCATCATAATCAATAGGAGTAGCTGGTTTTTGATTTACCAATCGACCAGATTCAAATGCACGGAGTAAAATTGTTTCTATTAAATAATCTTCGTTTACATCGTAAGGTTTGTATTCTGTCTTTAAACTAATATCAAACAAGTTTGCCGTGGTATTAGAAACAAAAGCTTTGAATCCGCTTTTTAATGTTTTAATTAATTCATAGGTGGTGATTCCTGTTTGGCGATGAATCAGTTTAACCAATATTTGTCCTTGCTTTCTTGAAAGCTTTTTAAGTCTTTCCTCAAATTCGTTATTAAGATAGTCTTCTACAATTTTAAAATACTTCTTTTTCTCGCTTCTAGTTTTTAAACGAGCCATTCCGTTATTTAAAGCCGTTAATCTTTCTGAAGCCAATTTTGCATACGGATACACTTTATAAACTCTATTTTGAAGAATTTGAAACTGCTTCAATTCTTCTGCACTTAATTTTTTTTCTTTAGAAATAATTATTTCAGGCAACTGAATAGTGTCATTTAAAATAGAATCTTTTTCCGTTAGTATATATCCCATCTGTTCATTCTCTTTTGGAGTAATCTGGGCACGACATGAAAAGGAAACAAATAATATAAATAAAATAAAGCTGGTTAATCTCATCGAATCATAATTTAAATGTAAAATTATATATTTATACACAACTCTAATACCAAATTTATATTTTAGCAAAAAAATATTTTATGAGCACGAAATCTATTTTAAAAGATACTTCTGTAGCTTTCTTGGAAAGCTATCTAAATAATGCCTCTCCGACTGGTTACGAAAGCGAAGGACAAAAACTTTGGATGAATTATTTGGAACCTTATGTTGACACTTTTATTACCGATACTTACGGAACTGCAGTTGGAGTTATAAATCCTGATGCTCCTTATAAAGTTGTGATTGAAGGCCATGCTGATGAAATTTCATGGTATGTCAATTATATTACCGAAGATGGTTTAATCTATGTGATTCGAAATGGCGGATCTGACCATCAAATTGCCCCTTCTAAAAGAGTAAACATACATACTAAAAACGGAATTGTAAAAGGTGTTTTTGGATGGCCTGCCATTCATACTCGTTTGCGCGATAAGGAAGAAATTCCGAAATTGAGCAATATCTTTATTGATTTGGGCTGCGAGAATAAAGAGCAAGTTGAAGCATTGGGTGTTCATGTCGGATGTGTGATTACGTATCCAGATGAATTTATGATTTTGAATGAGAATAAATTTGTTTGTCGCGCTATTGATAATAGAATGGGCGGTTTTATGATTGCTGAAGTTGCTCGATTATTGAAAGAAAACAATATAGAGCTTCCTTTTGGTTTATACATAGTAAATTCTGTTCAGGAAGAAATTGGTCTTCGAGGTGCCGAAATGATTGCGCACAGAATTAAGCCAAATGTTGCTATTGTGACCGACGTTTGCCACGATACCACTACTCCAATGATTGATAAAAAGGTTGAAGGTGACCTTAAAATGGGGAAAGGTCCTGTTATTGGTTATTCTCCGGCTATTCAAAATAAATTACGCGATTTAATCGTAAATACTGCAGAAGAGAATAAAATTCCTTTTCAAAGACATGCAACTTCTCGTGCAACGGGTACAGATACAGATGCTTTTGCTTATAGTAATGGCGGAGTACCATCGGCATTGATTTCTCTTCCTTTGCGTTATATGCATACGACTGTTGAAATGGTTCATAGAGATGATGTGGAAAATGTAATTCAGCTTATTTATGAATCTTTGCTAAAAATTGAAAACAACGAGACTTTTTCTTATTTCAAATAAAACATATCTTTAGTGTAAATCTGGTTTGAATTTTATTTGGACCAGATTTACAAATAAAACTAACATGAAAATATTACTACTCGAAGACGATTTTACTTTATCTAAAGAAATCTCAGCATTCTTTGTTGCTAAGGAATTCGAGTGTATTCCTTATTATGACGGAACTTTTTTGCTAAAAAAATATTTTCCATATGATTATGACATCATCATTCTTGATATAAATGTTCCTGGAATAAACGGAATTGAAGTTTGCAAAGGCATTCGAGAAATCGATAAAAAGACGCCAATTATTATGCTGACCGCTTTTAGTGAAATTGAAGATAAATTATCATCTTTTGACAGCGGCGCAGACGATTATTTGGTTAAACCATTTCATTTTGATGAACTATATGCTCGAGTGCAATCGCTACTGAGAAGAAAAGAAGTGCCGCAGCAAATTGAAAATAAGATAATTATCAAAGATTTAGAGATTTTTGAAGAAGAAATGAAAGTTTTTAGATCTGGGGAAGAAATTAAACTTACCCCAAAAGAATTCAAATTGATTCTTATTCTTGCACATGCAAAAGGAAAAGTATTGTCTAAACAATTTATTGCCGAAAAACTTTGGGATTACCACATCGAAACCAATCAGAATACAATTGAGGTTTATATTAATTTTTTGAGGAAAAAAATAGATAAAGATCATGAAACCAAACTTATTCGTACCAAAGTGGGTTACGGATATTATTTAAGCGATCTGGAATGACATTAAAAAATCGAATATCACTTTTAGTAAGTTTGCTGTTCACCATACTTTTTGGTTTGGCATCTACTGTGATATTCATTCTATATTCTAATTATCGAAAAGAAGAATTTCGAGATCGTTTAGAAATCAAAGCATTATCTAACATAAAGCTTTTAGTAAATGTCAAACAGGTTGATAACCAGCTTTTAAAAATTATTGACCAAAATTCGATTAATAAATTATATGATGAGAAGACATTGGTTTTCGATTCTAATTACAAACTCATTTACAGCAGTATAGACGATGCTAAAATCAACTGGTCTGTAGATGATTTAAAATACTTAAAGAAAAACAAAACGTTTTTTAAACAGCAGGGAGATTACGAAGTCTATGGTGTTTTTTATGATACAAATGATAAAGATTTTTATGCTTTAATATCGGCAACAGATGATTATGGCAAAAAGAAACTGCTTTTTTTACGTTACACTTTAATTGTATCTTACATCTTTTTCACTTGTTTATGCTGGGTTATTACTTCATTTACTGTTAGAAAATTGATGAATCCGCTTAATGACTTTCATCAAAAAATAAAAAACATAAACGAAAATAATTTAGATACGAGAATTGAATCCAAAAGCAGTAAAAATGAAATTGATCTGATCGCAGATGAGTTTAATTTTATGATGGATCGAATTGAAATTTCGTATCAAAAGCAAAAGGAATTTACAGCTCACGCTTCTCACGAGTTAAGAACTCCGCTTTCGAGAATGACTTCGCAAATTGAAAACGCTGTTTCTGATCCTGATATTCAACCAAAAAATAAATCTTTCTTAAATGGAATATTAGGAGATGTCAATCATTTAAGCGAATTGATCCATTCTCTTCTTATCCTTTCTAAAATTGATAATAAAAGAACTGAAATTCATGAAACACTGCGAATTGATGAAATTTTATTTTCTTCGATTGAAAAGATAAATAAAACCTTTCCAGACTTCATCATCCTTTTTGAAATTGAGGACAGTGACAATCTTGACACCGCTTTGGAGATTCAAGGAAACAAAAATTTATTAGAAATTGCTTTAACAAATGTCTTAAAAAATGCTTGTATTTACTCAGACAATAAACAAGCCAAAGTAACTATTAGCACCGATCACTATCACTTGATTGTATCGGTTTCGAATACTGGAAACACATTAAATGAAGAAGAACAAAAAAATCTTTTTCAGCCTTTTATGCGCGGACAAAATTCTAAAGGAACTGCCGGATTTGGACTTGGTTTAAGAATTGTACACAGAATACTGACTTTGCACAAAGTAAACATAAAATACTCAATACCAACCACTAACACGAATTTGTTTCAGTTATTTTTCAATTTGTAAGCTTTTTTAAGCTATTTTTAAGGTAGATTTTAAGGTCTCTTAAAGCCTGTTGATAGCATATTTGTACAAATTAAAGATGATACAATGAAAAAGTTATTCGCACTGCTGTTATTTGCACTTCTCAATCAAGCTGCAATAGCTCAAAAAACAGTTACTCTTCAAGACTGTGAAACTCAATTTTTAAAAAAGAATCTATTTTTACTAGCATCTCAATATAATATCGATGCCTCGAGAGCGCTAACTATTCAAGCTCGTATCTGGGATAACCCTACAATTTCGGCAGAATTAAATGCCTATAATCCTGAAAGAGATAAGTATTTTGATATAGGTAAAGAGGGCCAGAAAGTCTTTGCAATCGAACAGCTTATTTATCTTGGCGGAAAAAAAAGAAATGAAGTAAAGTTAGCTCAAGCAAATGAGAAATTGGCTGAGTTTCAGTTTAATGATTTACTCCGCACACTAAAACTTCAATTGCGCAAAAGTTTTTATACTGTTTATTACAACTCCAAAAATCTCGAAAACACCGACAAACAGCTCGCTCATATTGAAAACCTAATTAATTCGTATTCTGTTCAGGCACAAAAAGGAAACATTCCTCTTAAAGATGTGGTCCGTCTGCAATCCTTGTATCTTAATTTTAAAAACGAAAGATTAGAAGTTATAAATGACAATATCGATGAGCAAGCGAATTTAAAACTATTGATGAATGAAACTCAAAATGTAGTTCCAATAGTTGCCAAAGATGATTCGAATAAATATCTAAAACCAATTGAATTTGATCTTAAAAGTTTTGAAGAACAAGCAATTGCAAATCGACCAGATTATTTGGCTAAACAAAAAGAAATTGACGCTAACGAACTGAATGTGAGATGGCAAAAATCTCTTTCTGTTCCAGACATAACTGTAGGAGCAAATTATGATCAACGCAGCGGAGCTTTTAATAGAGAAGCAAATGTCAATGTTGCTATTCCGCTTCCTCTTTGGAATAAAAATAAAGGTAATATCAAATATGCTCAAACCATTTTAGAGCAGTCGAAAATCGAAAAACAAAATTTTGAATTACAGCTACAAACAGAAATTACTTCTGCTTGGACAAAATGGGATGAATCAAGACAAAATTATTCTGTTATAAAACCTACTGTAAATTCTGATTTTGAAGCTGTTTACAACGGAATGCTGACCAACTTTCAAAAACGAAATGTCAGCCTTCTAGAATTTACCGATTTCATGGAAAGTTATAATCAAGCTATAATTCAATTAAATGAACTAAAGAAAAAAGTAGTAATAGCTGGCGAGGAATTAAATAGCACAATCAATAAAGATTTATTTTAAAAAAATAGTAAAGAAATGAAACATACATTATTAATCGGAATCGCAATTGTAAGTCTATCTCTGGCAAGCTGCAAAAAAGAAGTTGAAAATCCAGAAACAAATACTTCATTTGTTTTAAGTGATGCTATGCTTAAAACTACTACTACCACTGAAGCGCAAACTCAGCCGCTAAAAAACGAACTTAGTTTCTACGGAAAAATTACGGCAGACAATAATAAAATGATTGACGTTTATCCTCTAGTTGGCGGAAATGTAATGAAAGTAAATGTTGAACTTGGAGATTATGTCAAAAAAGGACAAGTTCTAGCCACAATAAAAAGTACGGATGTTGCTGATTTTGAAAAACAATCTATTGATGCTAAAAGTGATTTGTTGGTAGCCAAAAATAATTTGAAAGTTGCCCAAGAATTATTTGACGGAAAATTAAATTCTGAAAGTGATGTTCTTCAAGCAAAATCTGAAGTTAATAAAGCGCAATCTCAATTGAGTAAAATTCAGGAAACCTACAAAATCTACAATATTAAAGCGGGATCTATTTATGAAGTAACAGCTCCAATAAGCGGTTTCATTATTCAAAAAAGTATCAACCAAGACATGCTTTTGCGTAATGACCGTTCTGAAAACATCTTCGACATCGCAGAAATCAGCGAGGTTTGGGCAATGGCAAATATTAATGAAATTGATATTAATAAAGTAAAATTAGGAACCAATGCAGCCGTGACAACTTTAAGTTATCCTGACAAAATTTTTAATGGTAAAGTTGATAAAATCTACAATGTAATTGATCCTGAAACAAAAGCAATGCAGGCAAGAATTAAATTAAACAATCCAGATTATATGCTTAAGCCTGATATGAATGCGAATATTAAATTGTCTTTTAATGAAAACCAATCCATGATAGCCGTGCCAAGTAAAGCGATTGTATTTGACAAAAGCAAAAATTTTGTTGTTGTTTTTAAAGATCGTAACAACATAGAAACCAGACAAGTTGAAGTATACAGAGTAGTTGGCGACACCACTTATATCTCAAGCGGGTTAAAAGAAAACGAGAAAGTGATCACAAACAATCAGCTATTTATTTATGGTGCTTTAAATAATTAAGACATGAACAAATTCATAAAAAATATTATTGCTTTTTCTCTTAAGAATAAAGCATTTACCTTCTTTTGGGTCGGGTTATTGGCTGTTGCAGGATTTATTTCTTTCAAGAATATGCCTATTGATGCTTTTCCAGACGTTACTAATACACAAATCATTATTATCACGCAGTGGAACGGAAAAAGTGCCGAAGAAGTAGAACGTTTCGTAACGTCTCCTATTGAAATTTCGATGAACTCTGTTCAGAAAAAAACAAGTGTTCGAAGCATTACCATGTTCGGTTTATCGGTTATCAAAATCATTTTTGATGATGGCGTTGATGATACTTTTGCACGTTTTCAGGTAAACAATTTACTTAAAAATGTTTCACTTCCCGATGATGTAGAACCAGATGTTCAGCCGCCTTATGGGCCAACAGGCGAGATTTTTAGGTATATTGTAAAAAGTGACAGCAGAGACAGTAGAGAATTACTGACGTATCAAAACTGGGTTATCGACAAACAATTGCGCTCGCTTCCAGGTGTTGCAGATTTAAATGTTTTTGGAGGTCAGACTAAAACGTATGAAATTGGAGTTGATCCTATAAAATTAGCCAAATACAATATTACGCCTTTGCAAGTTTACAATGCCGTAAATGCTGGAAATATAAATGTTGGTGGTGATGTTATTGAAAAAAACGGACAAGCTTTTGTGGTTCGTGGTGTCGGTTTATTACAATCTAAAGAAGATATTGGAAATATTATCGTAGACGATGCTGCAGGAAATCCAATTTTGGTTAAGAATCTAGCAGAAGTTTACGAAAGTTCCATGCCAAGAGTTGGACAAACTGGTTTAGGAAATAATGACGATGCCGTAGAAGGAATTGTCGTAATGCGAAAAGGAGAAAATCCGCAGGAAACTTTGGCTTTAATTAAAGCTAAAATTAAAGATCTTAACGATAATGTTCTTCCGAAAGATATTAAAATAGAGACTTTTTACGATCGTGATAATTTGATGAATTTCACGACCGAAACCGTAATGCACAATTTATTTGAAGGTATTATTCTGGTTACGGTTGTCGTATTCCTTTTTATGGCAGATTGGCGAACCACTTTCACGGTATCAATTGTAATTCCGCTTTCTCTATTATTTGCCTTTTTATGTTTGAAAATGATGGGGATGAGTGCCAACTTATTGAGTTTAGGTGCAGTCGATTTCGGAATTATCATTGATGGTGCCGTCGTAATGGTCGAAGGTTTATTTGTCGTCTTAGATCATAGAGCGCATCAGTTAGGAATGGAAAAATTTAATAAAATTGCCAAGGGAAGCCTGATCAAGAAAACAGGAACTGAAATGGGTAAAGCCATCTTTTTCTCAAAATTGATTATTATAACAGCTTTACTTCCTATTTTCTCTTTCCAGAAAGTAGAAGGAAAAATGTTCTCTCCCCTAGCCTTTACATTAGGTTTTGCATTGCTTGGAGCATTAATTTTTACCTTGACTTTGGTTCCAGTTCTTTCTCATATTTTATTAAACAAAAATGTAAAAGAAAAGCATAATCCGTTTGTGAATTTCTGGGACAGAATTGTTTCTAAAGGATTTGCTTGGACCTTTAAACACAAAGTTCAAACATTGATCGCCTCTACAGGATTATTGGCAACAGTGTTCTTTTCTGCTGGCTTCTTAGGAACAGAATTTTTACCTCAATTAAATGAAGGTGCCCTTTGGGTTACAGCCGAACTACCAATGAGTACTTCGCTTCCTGAAAGTGTTAAGACAGCAGCGATGATTAGAAAAGACTTAGAATCTTTTCCTGAGGTGAAAAAAGTTTTATCACAAACTGGCCGTAGTAACGACGGAACCGATCCAAACGGTTTTGGATTTATTCAGCTTCAGGTTGATTTATTGCCAAAAGCAGAATGGAAACGTAAAATTTCGATGGATGAATTAATCAACGAAATGGATAATAAATTGAAAGTTCATCAAGGAATTACGTATAATTATTCGCAACCTGTAATTGATAACGTTGCAGAATCTGTTGCTGGATTTAAAGCTTCTAATGCTGTGAAAATTTATGGAGATGATTTGAATAAACTGGATCAGCTTGCCAATGAAGTTTTAGCACAAATTAAAGATATTCCAGGTATAAAAGATGCGGGAATTCTTCGAAATGTAGGTCAGCCAGAAATAAGTGTAATCTTAGATCGTGAAAAAATGGCCGCTTACGGTGTAACATTAAGTGATGCACAAGCGGTTCTAGAATTGGCTTTTGGAGGAAAAACGGCAACTGAAAAATATGAAGATGAAAAGAAATTTGATGTTCGTGTTCGTTTTTCTAAAGAATATAGAAAAGATGAAAAAGATTTGGAAGAAATAAAAGTGCCAACAATTAGCGGTGTAAAAATTCCTTTGAAAGAAATCTGCGACATTAAAACAATTACTGGACCAGCATTCATCTACAGAGATAATACCAAACGATTTATTGGAGTAAAATTCTCTGTTCGTGACCGAGATTTAGGAAGTACCATTGCAGAGGCACAGCAAAAAGTAAATAAATTAAAACTTCCTGCCGGTTACACAACTGGTTGGACAGGCGAATTTGAAAACCAAGTTCGTGCGAGTGCGCGTTTGGCGCAAGTGGTGCCGATCAGTTTAATTGGAATTTTTGTTCTCTTATTTATTTTATTCGGAAATTTTAAAGATTCGCTTTTGGTTCTAGCCAATGTTCCTTTTGCTATAATAGGTGGAATTATCGCCTTACATCTTACTGGAATGAACTTCGGAATTTCGGCTGGAGTTGGATTTATAGCGCTTTTAGGAATTTGTATTCAAAATGGTGTAATTCTAATATCCGAATTCCATCATAATTTGAAGGCCAAGTTTACGCTCGAAGAATCCATATTTATGGGAGTAAAAGCAAGGACCCGAGCTGTGGTAATGACTGCTTTAATGGCTTCGATAGGATTAATGCCTGCAGCAATTTCAACAGGAATTGGTTCAGAATCTCAAAAACCTCTTGCAATAGTAATTATCGGAGGTTTAATAACAGCTACCGTTTTGACATTATTGGTATTCCCAATTCTATTTTGGGTATTCAATCGTAAAAAACATATACCAATCGAATAATAGTTTATTTTTTTAGATTTTTTTAAATCAATTGTTGGGTTTAAAAAAGGAAAAGCATCATTCTTGTAATGGTGCTTTTTTATTTTAAGAATGAATTAAAAACAAAAAAAAAATGACCTTTTGCTCAGAAAGGTCATTTGTCCACTAACTCAAAGTCTTAAACTGATTATTTCAAATCCTTCAAAATTGCAATTGCCTCTGTAGCATTTGATAATTCTGCGTATTTTAATGCAGTAAATCCTTTGTCATTTTTCTCATTAGCACGTGCTCCACTTGCTAGTAACACTTTAATGATCTCAACTTTATTGTAACGTGCAGCAGTCATTAATGGTGAAAGATCTTCAGACATTTGGTTTACATCTGCTCCGTATTCAATAAATTTCTTTACTGTTTCAAGATCTCCTTTGCTGATTGCCACTGTTAAAGGTGTCGCAAAATTTTTAGTACGTTCTACTTTATTTTTAAAAGATGAAGTTCCGTTTGAAGCCATTGCTACATTTCCTAATGATAATAAGGCTACTCCTAAATAAATAACTGATTTTTTCATAATGATTGATTGTTGTTAAATGATTGATTAATGATGATTTTAATTTCTATTCAAAGGTAATTATTAAATCGTATTATGCAATACAAAGTACCATGTTTTAACTAATACTTAACATTTGCTTAATAAAACGATAATAATAAGAGCCCAACGTTACCAAATTGATTGGTTTCCTACTAATAGACGCAACTAAACCGAAAATGTTACACTTAAGACGGAAAAAAAATTACAGAATAATGCTCTTTTTTTTATTATCAGCTAAAAAACAGTTCTTTATTTATTTAACTTTACTAGACATTCCGATTAGAAAGAGATACAGAATCTAACAGCATAGTTGTTTTTATATAAAGAAATCAACGAAGTAGTAACCATAAAACCATAACGTTATGATCATTATCAAAAGAATTCTTGTCGTCCTAATTTTAATTATCTCAATTGTTCTTATAGTGGCTTATTTTATGCCGAAAGAATATGCCGTAGAAAGAGAAATCACAATTAACAAACCTGTAGATACTGTTTTTAATTATGTAAGGTCATTAAAAAATCAGAATGAATTTAGTGTCTGGGCCAACACAGATCCTAAAATGAAAGTAAATTATAAAGGTACTGAAGGCCAAGTTGGTTCACTTTCTTCTTGGGAAAGCAACGTAAAAGAAGTTGGCGTTGGCGAACAGGAAATTACTAAAATAACAGAAAACAGACGTATTGATTTTGCTCTTCGATTTAAAAAACCAATGGAAGATACTGCTATAGGTTTTATGTCTACGAAAGCTTTAGGAGGAAATCAAACTAAAGTAAAATGGGGAATCAGCGGCGTTATTCCTTACCCGACAAACATTATGCTACCGATGCTTAAAATGGACCAAATGATTGGAAACGATTTGCAAAAAGGTCTCGAAAATCTTAAAGACAAAATGGAATAAAAGTCTAATAAATTTAAAAGAAAAGCCTCATGAATTGATAAATGAGGCTTTTCTTTTGAGTCAAAAAAGGTTCTATTTCAACCCTTTTAATAATGCTACAGACTCTTCTGACTTAGCATATCTCGCGTAATCTAAAGCTCTTAATCCATGTTCATTTTCAATTGAAGGCAAAGCTCCTTTTGCCAATAAAACTTTAACAATTTCGACATGATTATAACGAGCTGCGAGCATCAACGGCGTCATATTTCTTATAATTTTATTTACATCTGCGCCATACTCGATAATTTTTCTCACGCTTTCCACATCGCCTTTACATATTGCTACATGCAAGGGAGATGATAAATAAGTAGAAATTTCAGTTTGATTTTTAACTCTAAGCTTTTGATTTGAAGCTGTTACGGAATTTACAAATAGCAACAAAGCAGTTGCTAAAACGATTACTGTTTTTTTCATGATTGATTGTTTTTAATTGATTGATGATTGTGATGATTTATTATATAGACGCATACAAAGGCAAAACGTTGCACTAAAAATGAAAAAATTTATATTTTTTTTTAAAATTGTTATCTATCAAGAAAAACGCGATCCAAATAATTGAATCGCGCTTTACTTTTTGTTGAAATTTATACTATTTCAAATTGAATTTTGTATCATAAATATTTTGTAAATCCTTTTCAAACAAAGTAAAAGGATCATCATAAAATTTGATAAAATCCTTTTCACTTTTCTGACCGGGATAAGGCGCGTAATAATGCGTTGTGCTTGTAACGTCATTTCGCCAAACCAACACATAAGCCAATTGCAAATTTTCTGATTTTAAAGTTTTAAGTAAAACCTCTGTCCACCATTTTTCATTAGGAATCGACTCTAAACCAGTTTCTGTAAATGCGGCCAATTTTTTCTTTCTAATAGCCAAATCAGAAAAGATTTTCAGTTTTTTTAATCCTGCTTCTAAATCATATTTGCCGTCACGGCCAAAATCGCCATAATCGTCCATTCCTAACAGATCAACAAAATCATCACCAGGATAACGTTCCAAGTATTCTTCTTCAGAATTAAATCGATTGTCAGGAGAAAAAGCATAAATAAAATTATGAACTCCTAAAGTATCTTTGAGATATGAAACAGTAAATTGCCAAACTGCAATAAAATCTTCACTAGAAGTTTGTGATTTTCCCCACCAAAACCAATCACCATCAAACTCATGAAAAGGTCTAAAAATCATTGGAGAAAGTTTTCCGTCTTTAGCTTTTACCGAATGCGCGAAATTGGCAATTGTTTTCAAAATCTCTTTGTATTCTTCGTGATGCGAACCGCCGGGTTTTATTAAAGACATTGAAGCTTTAGAAATTCCGTCTTTCCAATAAAACCCGCCATCAGAAGCAGGATTATTAAAATGCCATGAAACAGTTGTAATACCGCCTCTTTCATAAGTTTCAATTACATTTTTCCTTAAAATTGCTTTGGTCTTTTCAAGCTGTTCTTTAGATCGTCCTGAAAAATCACTAAAATCTATTCCAACAACTGCAGGATGAGAACCCGTTACCGATTTTACATCAGATCGATTGAGTTCATTACTCCAGCCGTGCCCATATTCAAGCGCATGCTGATGTCCGAAAAGAATATGTTTTTGCGAAATTGTTTTTAAATTTTGAAAAAGATTTTTGGTTTCTTTTGTCGCTTTCTTATCAATTTGTGCCAAAAGAAAATGCCCTGCTGTAAGACATACAAATAGCAGGGCATTTCTAATTTTATCATTCATGGTTTAAATAGTTAGTTTAAACCCGAAATTACTATTTTGAAGAAAGGTATTCTAATACATTTTTTTCAATACGTTGATCTATATTGTCAATATCAGCTTTCACGAATTTTTCTCCTAAAATATTCTCGTACAATTCGATGTATCTTTCAGAAACAGAGGCAATATATTCGTCTGACATATCTGGAATCTGCTGTCCTTCCTGTCCTTGAAAACCATTTTCAATCAACCAACGGCGAACAAATTCTTTAGATAATTGCTTTTGTTCTTCTCCTTTTTCTTGTCTTTCAGCATATCCGTCTGCATAAAAATAACGGGATGAATCTGGTGTATGAATTTCATCAATTAAAACAATAACTCCGTCTTTCGTTTTTCCGAATTCGTATTTTGTATCTACTAAAATTAATCCGCGAGAAGCTGCAATTTCAGTTCCTCTTTGAAACAAAGCGCGAGTATATCTTTCTAAAACTAAATAATCTTCTTCAGAAACAATTCCTTTTGCTAAAATGTCTTCACGAGAAATATCTTCATCATGAGAACCGTTATCTGCTTTTGTAGTTGGCGTAATAATTGGTTCTGGAAATTTATCATTTTCTTTTAAACCTTCTGCCATAGCAACACCGCAGATTTGTTTTCTACCCGCTGCATATTCACGAGCTGCATGTCCTGATAAATATCCACGAATTACCATTTCTACTTTAAAAGGCTCACATAAATGTCCAACAGCAACATTTGGATCAGGAGTTGCAATTAACCAGTTTGGAACAATATCTTCTGTTAATTCCATAAACTTAGTTGCAATCTGATTTAAGATTTGTCCTTTGTAAGGAATTCCTTTTGGCAAAACCACATCAAAAGCCGAAAGTCTATCGGTTGCCACCATTACCAAAAGCTCATCGTTGATATTATAAACTTCTCTAACTTTTCCGCGGTAAACTGATTTCTGATTCGGGAAATTAAAATTTGTAGTTGTGATTGTATTGCTCATTTTTGTTGTGTTGTTTTTTTATGCATGCAAATTTAAAACTATTTAAAAGAGCAAGCAAGAAAGTATTCAGTTTTCAGTCACAGTTTTCAGTTTTAATATTGTGACTGAAAACTGCGACTAAAAACAATTATTTCAAAAGTGTCTCATTAAATAAATTCAAAATTCTGCTGTATTCATCTATCCATGAATAGGTCTCTTTAAAACCGTGGGCTTCAACTGGAAATGATGCTAAACTCCAGTTCTTTTTTTGCAATTCTATAAAACGCTGAGACAAACGTACAATATCTTTGTATTCCACATTATCATCAACCATTCCGTGAAGCATTACCAGATTTCCTTTTAAATTATCGGCAAAATAAATTGGTGAGCTTTTTTTGTAAGCTTCTGGATCTGTTTCTGGAAAATTTAAAATATTACCTGTATATCCGTGATTGTAATGTGCCCAATCCGTCACAGAACGCAAAGCCGCACCCGATTTAAATTCGCCTGGAGCAGTCAGCATTCCCATCAAAGTTATAAAACCTCCGTACGAACCTCCATAAATTCCTACTCTATTGGCATCAATACCATATTTTTCAACCAAATATTTTTTGCCATCAAGGTGATCAGATAAATCCTTTCCTCCCATAAAACGGTAAATTCCAGTTCTAAAATCACGTCCGTACCCGTCACTTCCTCTATAATCAATGTCTAAAACAGTATATCCTAAATCGGTCAACAAATTATGAAACATATATTCTCTGTAGTAATTGCTCCAGAAATTATGCGCATTTTGAAGGTAGCCCGCACCGTGCACAAATATGATCGCTGCTTTATTGGTATTTTCTGTTTTAGAAGTATATAATCTTGCATTTACAGGCGTTCCGTCTTGAGCTTTAAAAGTAATTACTTCTGGTTCTCTCCATTTGTATTTTTTGAAATCTTCTGAAACTGAAGAAGAAATTTGCTGTAAAACGGCATTCTTTTTATTTTCGGCAACATAAAAATCCCATGGAATATTTTTATACGAATAACGAACTAACAGCGTTTTTTCGTCTGGAGATAAAACCACTTCATGCGCACCATTTTTTGTCAAAATTGGCTGTAAAGTTCCGTCTGCAACAGCAATTTTATAAAACTCTCTATTTCCAGGATGAGTCGTATTTGTTGTTAAATAAAACGTTTTTTTGTCTTTAGATAAAGTCAAATCTCTTACTTCCCAATTTCCTTTGGTAAGTTGCGTTTTCTTTTTAGTTTTTAAGTTAAAAGTGTATAAATGCGAATAACCTGTAGCTTCAGATTGAAAATAAATAGTTTCATTATCGGCTAAAAAACCTAAATTTCCAGAAGAAAATGAGTAAGACGGAATTCCTGGCCCAGCAATCCAAGCATCATCATGCTGATGTTCAATTTCTTCAAAAGTACCTTTTTCCAAATTCAAACTTACCAACCATCTGTCTTTATTATCCTGACTTCTAATATCTACAATTGCCAGTGATCCACTTTCGTTATAAATTGGTGCTTTAGAAACAATCAATTTATCTTCTTTAGCTTTGTTTTTTAAATTATCGTATAATTCAAAATATTTTGGCGCGTCTTGAATATGGCTTAAGGTTGAAAAATTCACATAATAAACAGAATCTTTAGCTACCGAATAAATTCCGAATTTTGTTTTTACAAAATTCTTTGTCGAAACTTTTTCTTTGGTTTCTGGACTTTGATTATAACCATCTGCCGTTATAAAAACTTCCATTTTTTCTTTCTTAACTTCTGGTTCTTCAACCAAAATAAAAGTGGCAAAATTACCATTCGGATTTACCTGAAGTCCCGCAAACTGATCATTTCCATAGAAATATTGTTTTGCAAAATCAGATTTGACTGCTTTACTTTTGTCAAGATTCCATTGTTTTTTTGCTTCTTTATCTCTTATAAACTGGAATAATTCTTTTTGCTGAACAGCTAAAAAAGATTCTGTGTCTGCTTTTATGTCTTTTTTTGTTCCCTTATTAAAATTGGTGATTTGTAAAATTGTACCAGCTTTGGTATCGTATTTAAAAATATTATCATTCTGCTCATAAAACAAAACTCCATCTTGAGCTCCTAATTGTAAATTGGATAATCTTGAAGATTGCTGAATTAGTTTTTTTGTTGTTTTAGATGGAATCGAATACGAATATAAACTTCCATTATCCAGATAATAAACTACATCTGAGCCAGGTTTGGTTTTAAAATCAAATTTTGAAAAAGCAGCTTCTTTTGGTGCTACTATTTCTGGTTTTGACATTCCTTTTTGCCAGAAAAATGTGCTCGGTCCTAATTCATCTTTTGGATTCCATTCAAAATAAACCTTTTTACCATCTAAAGACCAGCGTCCGTTTGTTGGTTGATTTCCAATAAAAGATTCGCCTTTCATTATTTCTTCTAATTTCAATTCTTGGGCATTTCCTAAAACCGAAAGAAATAAAAAGGCAAGGGTAAAAATGTTTTTTGTCATAATGAATGTGTTTTTGATAAAACAAAAATACACTCTCCAAACTTCTAAAAAAATGTTTTAACTATTTCCTTGCGAAATTCTTCACATTAAACACACTTAACAAAAAAATCCTTGAAGAAAAGTCTCCAAGGATTCTGTTTTTTGCTGAAAATTCTAATTCTTTAAAAAATTAAATCTTTACTTTTTATTTTGATTTTAGTTCGTAGCGAATTCTTTATCCAATATTTTTGCTGCAATATATCTCGCTACGCCATCTTCTGCATTTGTTTTAATCACTTCTAAATTGGGCAAAGTTTCTTTTAAAATAGCTGGCGCATTTCCCATAATTAAACCTTTTCCAGATGCCGACAACATTTGAACATCATTAAATCCATCGCCAAAAGAAACGGCTTGATCTAAAGTATAACCTTCTTTTTCTAAAACTTGCTCGATCGCAACTGCTTTATCTATAGATTTATCCATAAATTCTAGACAAGTTGGCAAGCTAAAAGCATGATGTAAATGTTCTGAAGAATTGGCTAAAACGTCATCTTTTAATTTTACTAATTTTTCGTGATCGTCACATGAAAAGAAAATTTTAATCGCTCCAAAATCTTCTAAATTTTTATAATCTACCAATTCTGGACGATATTTTAATTCTGCTTGAAAAGAGTTTAATCTTTCATTCCATTTGTTCGTTTGCCAAACATTTTCTTTAAATAAAACTACGGTAATTGCTGGATCAATTTCGACATTTAAAGCCGCCTTAACCACATCGCTATCTAAGTTAAAAGCAAAAAGTTGTTCTTTATTTGGGGAATGGATTCTAGCTCCGTTTGAGCTTACCAAATAAACTGGAACTTCAAGTGTTTCAATAATCGCCATTGCATCCAAATGATGACGTCCTGTAGCTACAACAAGCAGATAGCCTTGATTATGAAGTTCTTGAAAGATAGATTTAGTATATTCTGAAATTCTGTGTTGAGGGTTGAGTAAAGTTCCATCAAGGTCACTTACCACAACTTTTATATTTTTAAGTTTTGTCATATTTATCAAATATCAATGATAGGCAAATTTACGGTTTTAAGCTCGTTTAGACAAAGATTCAACGCTTTGAAAGTCAAAAATGGGATAAGTTTATTATTTATTTAACTATTCGGTTAAATAATGGTTTTTTAGATAATTAAATCTTAACAATTCCAGATTTGTATAAATTTATCGCTTTTTGAATTACAAATTCAATTTGTTCTAAAGGCAAATCTTCATCAAGATCAAACATCATAATTTTCATTCTGGAGCGTTTTTCCTGAATGAGAAAAGTTTCCTCAAAATGTTTTCCTTCCACAATTCCGATATAAGGTTGTTTGAGTTTTCTATGAATCCATAAATAGCAGAACATTTTTCCTTTATAAGAGAAAAAAGGCATTCCGTATTTTAAAGTATTAGTAATATCTTGATCTTGTTTTAGAATGATTTCTTTTAATGCAAGAAATACTCCTTTTACTGGTTCTTCTTGATTAAGGTAGAAATCATCCAGTTGTGTCATTACTTTCTAAATATTTTAAAATTTGAACCCTTTTTTCCAGTCTTTAATTTCTCTTGGATGCTCATTATCAGACGGGTAATTCATTTTCACAAATTTGAATTGCTCATCCGTTAACAGCACTATTCTCCCATCATTGCTAGAAATAATAGGATAAAATTGTTCCTTACTTCCTTGCATTTTAAGTTGATCGTTTAGCATTTCAATAAAATTCAAATAAGCTATTCCCCAATCATAATCACCAAAATCATTATCATAAGCAATATACTCTTTTCCGTTTAATTTTATTTTATGCAACCAATGCTTTTCTGTCTGCTGATGAAATTCATCAGTTATTGAAAGCTTCAAATTCAATTGTTCAAATGATTTTTTCACCTTTTCTAAATAAACAATCAATCCTCCCCCTTCAAATAATTCTTCAGAATCAATAAAATAGAATCTATTATCTGTAAAACTTAAATCATCTCTCATGTGACCTTCAAAAAAACTTAATTCATCATAAGATTTTTCAAAATCATCATTCGTAATTTTTAAATCTTTTTTGTCCGTGAGATTGAAAAAATTTAATCTGTGTAGTTCTGAAACAATTTCTTTTCCTGATAATTTCTTTATATAATTATCGGAGTTTTTACTTTCACTTTTTTGAGCATATAATCTGAATGCAAAAAATAGTAATCCCACTACCAAAATAATTTTACTTTCCATTAATTAGAATAATCAATTCGTTTTTATTTAAATAAAAAAATATTCGTTTTGCATTTCTCCGAAGGAAACATACAAAACGAATATTTATAAATGTTAAAACACAATTCACGATTTACATTTAACATTTCTATAAATTAAACTTAATCGTGATTTTCGATTTGTTTATAAGCGTCAATTACCTTTTTAACCAACCTGTGACGCACGATATCTTTATCATCTAGATAAATAATTCCGATTCCATCAATGTCTTTCAGCACCAAAATTGCTTCTTTAAGACCAGAAATAGTTCTTCTTGGTAAATCGACCTGTCCAGGATCACCCGTAATCATAAATTTGGCGTTTTTTCCCATACGGGTCAAAAACATTTTCATTTGTGAATGGGTTGTGTTCTGTGCTTCATCAAGAATTACGAAAGCATTATCAAGCGTGCGTCCGCGCATAAACGCAAGTGGCGCAATCTGAATAATTCCTTTCAAAATATAATCCTCAAGTTTTTCGTTCGGAAGCATGTCACGCAGCGCATCATATAATGGCTGCATATAAGGATCCAATTTTTCTTTCATATCCCCAGGAAGAAATCCGAGATTTTCTCCCGCTTCTACCGCTGGACGCGTCAGAATGATCCTTTTTACTTCTTTATCTTTTAGCATTTTAACCGCCATAGCAACACCGGTATAGGTTTTTCCGGTTCCAGCAGGACCAATAGCAAAGACCATATCATTTTTCTTAATGGTATCAACCAGCAATTGCTGATTAGGTGTCATTGCTTTGATAATCTTACCGCCAACACCATGAACTAAGATTTTATCATGATCGTAAGCTCTTTTATCTTCTTGACCATCACTCATTATTACACGTTCAATGACATTATCGTCGATATTATTGTAACGCGTAAAATGTAGCATTAATCTTTGAAACCTTTTTTCGAATTCATCTAAAACGTCTTTTTCGCCAAATGCTTTTAAAGTTGTCCCTCGCGCTACGATTTTAAGCTTCGGGTAATACTTTTTAATGATTTCTAGATGGCTGTCCTGCGCGCCCCAAAATTCTTTTGGTGCGATATCTACTAGCTCGATTATTCTTTCGTTCAAATGAAGTAGTTTTAAATTAAATAATTCCTTTTTTACTATTTAGAGGTTGTCGGGTCTTTTTTAAAGTCACAGTACTCAGTCGCAGTTTTTCAGTTTTTTTGCTTTTAAAACTAAATCAATGTTTTTGAATCTTGTAACAAACAAATGCTGTAAAAAATACAATTTGTCTTTTCTTTCTTTCAATTTGTATTTACTATTACTAGCTTTGCATTTCTCAAATTTAATGAAAATTAGATTTAAATACTATCAATAGTTATAAACAAAATGATGTCAATAATTACCCTTACAACAGACTACGGCTTGAAAGATCACTTTGTGGGGGCGCTGAAGGGTAAAATACTTTCTGAAAATCCAGAAGTTCAGATTATTGACATTTCTCACGACATTGATCCTTTTAATACTGCCGAAGCAAGTTACATTGTCGGCGCTTCTTATTTAAGCTTCCCGAAAGGAACTGTACACTTAATTGGAGTCGATATTGAGCGCAATAAAGAGAATCAGCATATTGCTATGCAGTGGAATGACCACTATTTTATTTGTGCTGATAATGGAATTCTTAGTATGCTTACGCAGAAGATTGTACCGCAGAAAATCGTGGCGATCAATATTCATGATCGTTTTCCGATTGAGGCTACCGATTTGGATATTTTTATTCAGGTCGCTTCCCATTTGGCAAAAGGCGGATTACTAAATGTTATCGGAAAAGAAATTACAGCGATTAAAGAAGCAACCGAATTGCAAGCCATTGTGGCAAGTGATGGAAACTCTTTAAAGGGATATGTAATTTATATTGACCATTTTGGAAATATCGTAACGAATATTTCTAAAAAACAATTCTTAGAAGTTTCACGCGGACGACCTTATGAAATTGTAATGAAGCCGAAGAGCATCAAAACAATTTTACCCAATTATTCGGCTATTGCCACTTCTGATAAATACCCGATTAAAACGTACGAAGGAGAAAAATTGGCTATTTTTAATGAAGCTGGTTTTCTAGAAATTGCCATTTTTAGAAGTAATCCTTCTAAAGTGGGTTCTGCAAATAGTTTGTTAGGGCTGAATTATCGCGATGTGATTACGATTAAGTTTTCTTAGTTTTTAAAAATAAATCATTTCACTTCAATAAGAAATCCAATGACGAAAATCAAAGATATTAATCAAGGTGATCTATTAACATTCGTAAATGCAAATAATAATTACAACATTATTCTTTGCACAAATACAAATAAAACGATAAGTCCTCATAATTATACTTTTTGTCTTCTAGATTATAATGATATACAAAAACCAACTATTGAACAGATTTTAAGTCTCAACTTTTTTGGAGTGGGAAATATGACTAAAACCAATCATTATAACTATTCTGAGGAAGATTTAAAAAATATGTGGGAATGTCATCCTGAAATCAAACCATGTCTTCTGGGAACATATAGTCTCATCATCTGGAGAAAAGATTTTATGACATTTCGTGACAATTTAGAATTCATTAGCAATCTTGACATTCTTCCAAATCTAAATAAAAATGGAAACGGCGCAGTTAATGCGAGTAGCTGGGGATTCTTAAAAGAATTTTTTAATGATAAAATCATTACTATAATGAATGAAAGAAATCAAGAAAAATTCAAATTAAAAGCTATGATAAAATCCAATCAATCAAACGCAAACTATTTTTTATAGAACAAGTGCAATTTTTAGAAAAACAACAATCAAATTTGGTATTTTTGCGCACTTGTAAGACTTTAGACAATTCAAAAAATCTAAAATCTATCCCGAGGCTTCGGGACTAAATTCTAAAATAATAACATGTTTGTTCGAATAGTAAAAATGAGTTTTCACGAAGAAAAAATTCCTGATTTTCTAGAGAATTTTGAATCTGTGAAACAAAAAATACGAAATGCAGAAGGAAATCGTTTTTTAGAATTGTATCAGGATAAAAATGATAAATGCATCTTTTTCACTTACAGTTATTGGGAAACAGAACAAGATTTAGAAAATTACAGAAATTCTGAACTTTTTAATACCGTTTGGAATTTTACAAAGAAATTATTCAACGCAAAACCAGAAGCTTGGAGCGTTGATAAATTGGTTAGTTTAAATTAGTTTTCAGTCGCAGTGGCAGTTTGCAGTGTGGCCAGAACAAATCAACGATTAAACAAAAAACGATTACACGATTAAACAAATAAACGAATAAACCTAACACATGAAGTCTATAATTCTAAGAGAAATAAAATCCTTTTTTGGCTCGCCGATCGGCTATTTGGTCATTGCGATTTTTTTAATCAGCAACGGACTGTTTTTATGGGTATTTGAAGGAGATTATAATATTCTAAATTCAGGTTATGCCGATTTAACTCCGTTTTTCACTTTGGCGCCGTGGATTCTAATTTTCTTGATTCCAGCAGTAACCATGAGAAGTTTCTCTGACGAAAAAAAACAAGGAACTTTAGAGCTTCTTTTAACCAAGCCTTTATCAATCTGGGAAATCGTAAACGGAAAATTTTTCGGTTCGTTTTTGTTAATTATTTTAGCAATTATTCCAACCTTAATTTATGTAAAAGTAATTTCAGATTTAGGTTCGCCAGAAGGAAATATTGATATGGGAAGCACAATTGGTTCTTATTTCGGATTATTGTTTTTAATAGCTTCTTATTCAGCAATCGGAATCTTTACTTCTACCCTTTCAGAAAATCAGATTGTGGCTTTTATCATTGCCGTTTTTCTTTGCTTTTTCTTTTATTTTGGTTTTGAAGGATTGAGTTCGCTAATTCCTGGTTCTAATGATTTTATTTCTGTTTTAGGAATGCAGAACCATTTTAAAAGCATAAGTCGCGGTGTCATAGACACACGAGATGTAATTTACTTTTTAAGCACAACCATCGCTTTTTTATCTTTTACTGTTTATCAATTAAAATCTTTTAAAGCGTAATGAAAACATCTACAAAGCAAAATATCAAGACGCTAGGAATTACTATTTTCATTTTAATTGTTTTAAATGTACTTGGAACTTTATTTTTTCATCGTTTTGATTTAACGAAGGACAAACGCTATACGTTATCTCCAACTTCATTAGGAATTATAAAACAAGTTGAAAATCCGCTTTCTATAAAAATTTATATGGAAGGAGATCTTCCTGCCGATTTTAGACGTTTACAGCAAGAAACCAAACAATTATTAGAAGAATTTGAGGCCTATAATAAAAATATTGTTTTCGAATTTGTAGATCCATTAGCAAATGAAGAAGAAAGCGACGCATTGACAAAATCGCTTTTCCAGAAAGGTTTAACACCAATAAACATTACCGTTGATGATAAAGGAAAACAATCTCAAGCAATGGTTTTTCCTTGGGCGGTTGCCATTTACAACAACAAAGAAGTTAATATGCCTTTGTTGAAAAACAGAATGGGCGCTTCAACCACTCAAAAAGTAATGGGTTCCATTCAGCATTTAGAATATTCTATTGCAGATGCGATTAATAAAATCACAAAAAACAAGCAAAAGAAAGTTGCCATTATAAGAGGAAATGGCGAATTGAAAGAGATTTACATTGCAAAAATGCTTTTGCAAATTAGAGAAAGCTATTTTATTGGCCCATTTACTTTAGATTCTGTTGCAAAAGATCCGAATGGAACACTAAATGCTCTTAAAAAATACGATTTAGCCATTATTTCAAAACCAACAGAAAAATTCTCTGATGAAGAAAAAGAAGTGCTAGATCAATTTATTATGAATGGAGGCAAAACGCTTTGGCTGATAGACCAAACGGCGGCTGACATGGACAGTTTGTATAATGATGCAGGTGCAACTTTGGCATATCCGAGAGATTTAAACTTGAACGACATGTTCTTTAAATACGGATTTAGAATCAATCCTGATTTGGTAAAAGATGAGCAAGGAAGTCCGATAAAATTAGCAACTGGAGAACAAGGAAGCGCAACACAATATCAGGATTTTATATGGAAATTTGCACCGCAAGTTTATCCAACAAGCCAGCATCCGATTGTAAAAAATCTGGGCGGAATTAAATTCGATTTTGCCAACCCGATTGACACTTTAAAAAACGGAATCAAGAAAACGGTTTTATTACAATCTTCACAATATTCTAAAATAATCGGAACACCAGCAGAAGTAAATCTAAACATGGTAACCGAAAAAACAACGCCTGAAGAATATGTGAATAAAGGCAACAAGGCACTGGCAGTTTTATTAGAAGGAGAATTTCATTCTGCTTTTGAAAATAGAGTTTTACCTTTTAAAGACAATTCGTTTACTGCAAAAGGAAAACCGAATAAAATGATTGTAATTGCCGATGGAGATTTAGCTCGAAATCAGCTAGACAAGAACTTAGAGCCAGTTGAATTAGGTTACGACCAACGAACAGGAAATTTGTACGACAATAAAGACTTCATCATGAATAGTATTAATTATTTGCTTGATGATACTGGACTTATTAACATCAGAAGCAAAGATGTTGAACTGCCTTTATTAGACAAAGAGAAAGTTTATGAAAGCTATACTTTGACCCAATTCATAACTATCGGAGTTCCAATTCTAATTTTATTGGTGTTCGGACTTGTTTTTACCTTTTTAAGAAAAAGAAAATACAGCAAGTAGATGTTAATAAAAAAATTGCGAAACTAAGAATGTTTACGATATATTTGTAAAACCTTACTTAGTTGAAGAAAAACTGAGAAAAAGAGCAAAAAATAAAACAAAAGACGATGAAATTTATAGTATCGAGTTCGTACTTATTAAAACAATTACAAGTTTTAGGTAGTGTTATTAACAGCAACAATACACTTCCTATTTTAGATAACTTTTTATTTGAACTAGACAATAATGCTTTGACAGTTTCGGCTTCAGATCTTGAAACGACAATGTCTGCAACATTATCAATCGATTCTACAAGCAAAGGAAGTGTGGCTGTACCTGCTAAACTTTTGCTTGAAATTTTAAAAACGTTTCCAGAACAACCTTTAACTTTTACTGTTGAAGACAACAACACAGTAGAAATTAGCTCTAATTCTGGTAAATATGCATTAGCTTATGCTGCTGGAGAAGAATTTCCTAAAGCAGTAAGTCTTGAAGATCCATCTGTTACACTTGTTCCTGCAGAAGTTTTAGCAACTGCGGTTAGCAAAACTATCTTCGCTGCCGGAAATGATGATTTACGTCCGGTAATGTCTGGAGTTTTCTTCCAGTTTTCACCAGAAGGATTAATTTTCGTAGCTACAGATGCTCATAAATTGGTAAAATACGCACGTACAGATGTAAAAGCATCTCAAGTTGCCGATTTTATTATGCCTAAAAAACCTTTAAACATTTTAAAAAGTATTTTAGGAAGTTCTGATGCTGAAGTAAAAATTGAATACAATGACTCAAATGCGACTTTCTCATTTGACAATTATATCTTAATGTGTCGTTTAATCGACGGGAAATACCCAAACTACGAAGCGGTAATTCCAAAAGAAAATCCAAACAAATTAATGATTGACCGTTCTTTATTTTTAAGTTCTGTTCGTCGTGTTGCGATTTTCTCTAACAAAACAACACACCAAATTCGTTTGAAAATTGCTGGAGCTGAATTAAACGTTTCTGCAGAAGACATCGATTACTCAAACAAAGCAGAAGAAAGATTAACTTGTGATTATCAAGGAGATGATCTTCAAATTGGTTTCAACTCTCGTTTCTTAACAGAAATGTTGACTAATTTACAATCTGACATGATTATGCTTGAAATGTCATTGCCTAACAGAGCTGGAATTTTAACTCCAGTTGACGGTTTAGAAGAGGGAGAAACAGTTACGATGCTTGTAATGCCTGTTATGTTAAATAGTTAACATCAAAGTTTCTTTTTGTTACAGGGATGTTTTTTAGTTCAATATTAAAGATATATCATTGTAAAAAAAAATATCGCTATTAACCAACCATTTTTTATACCTAGAAACCGCAATTCCTATAAAGAGTTGCGGTTTTTTATTTTTGGTTAATTTTTGTTTCAGGCTGATATACTTTATGTATATTTTTACCGCAAAGACGCTAAGGTTTACGCAAAGCTCGCAAAGTTTTTTTCAAAAGTTGGACGAGATAATCTCGCAAAGTAGCAAAGCCGCAAAGATATTGCTCAAAGCTTTTCGAACTTAGCGTTTTGCAAACACAAGCCTTTAAAAAAACTTTGCGCACTTTGCGTTAAAAACCACACAAAGCATAGAAACGTGATCCCGACGCTTCGGGAGAAACCTAAAACCTGAAACAAATTTTTCCTTATCTTTACGATATGAAAATAGAAATTTGGTCGGACATTATGTGTCCGTTTTGTTATATCGGAAAAAGACAATTGGAAACTGCTCTTTCAGTATTTCCAAATGATAATTTTGAAATTGAATGGAAAAGCTTTCAGCTGGACCCAACCATCACTGCACAACCTGACACAGACGTTTACACGTTTTTAGCCGAACGAAAAGGCATGTCTCTTGAACAATCTAAAGAAATGCACAAAGGTGTTGCAGAACGTGCTAAAAGCGTTGGTTTAGATTATAATTTTGACAAAGCGGTTATCTCGAATTCTTTAAATGCTCATCGAATCATTCAATTGGCTAAAACCAAAAATATGGGCGATCGAATGGAAGAAATCTTCTTTAAAGCTTATTTTACAGATGGCCAAGATTTAAACAATGGACTTACCTTAATAAAGTTAGGCATTCAAGCTGGTCTTGCCGAAAATGAAGTTAGAGAAGTTTTAGAAAGTGAAGATTTGTTTATAAAAGAAGTGCAATCTGATATTAAGGAAGCTGGAGAGATTGGCGTTCAAGGCGTACCATTTTTTGTATTTGATCGGAAATATGCCGTTTCTGGTGCTCAACCTGTGGAGGCTTTCGTAAAAACAATTCAAGAAATACTGAAATAATTCAACTCTAATTTTCAGCTCTTTAAGATTGAGATTTTGTAACTTTTACAAAACGCTTTGTAATTGAATCTGTTTTGATCTTCATAACTTTATTTTCATTTAAAAAAATAAGGTTATGAGATCTATATGGACAGGTTCGATCAGCTTTGGGCTAATTAATATTCCGATAAAACTTTTTTCTGCCGTTCAAGAAAGTTCACTTGACATGGACATGTTGGACAAAAGCGATCACAGCAATATTAAATTTAAAAGAGTAAATGAAACTACTGGCAAAGAAGTCGCTTTTGCAGATATTGTAAAAGGATATAAAATTGACGAGAAATATGTTGTTTTAGAAGATGAAGATTTTGAAGCTGCCGATGCCGAGAAAACCAAAACTATTGACATTCTAAATTTCACTCTCGAAAAAGAAATTGACAGTTTGTATTACGAACAACCGTATTATTTAGAACCCGACAAAGGCGCTGCAAATGCTTATGCTTTATTGAGAGACGCCATGGCATCTACTGGAAAAGTTGGCGTAACTAGTTTTGTACTTCGAAACAAAGAAGCACTTGCCATTCTAAAACCTTATAAAAATGTTATTGTTTTAAATCGCATTCGATTTGAGCAAGAAATTAGAGATACAAGCGATTTAAAATTACCTGCTGTTTCTAAAACTAAAATGAAAGAAGTCGATATGGCGAATAAATTGGTAGAACAATTGACAGAACCTTTCGATATTTCAAAATATAAAGACGAATACACCGCCAAACTTTTAAAAATTATCAAAGACAAAGCCAAAGGCAAAAAACAAACTGCGCCTAAACTTAAAGTCGTTCACAAACAATCCGATGATTTAATGAGTATGTTGAAAGCGAGTTTAGAAAAGAAGAAAAAATCTTCTTGATTTAAATCGCTTCTGTCTTTTTCAGAATCGATTTGATATCAATTCCTTTTCCTAAAACTGGCGCCCACAAATCGCCTTTTTTCTCAAATCGTTGCAATACATTTTTGATTGTAAATTGTTGCGGAGTTAATTTATCGTTTACTTCATTCCATTCTAAAGGAGTTGAAACTGTCGCTCCAGGTTTTGGACGCACAGAATAAGGCGCTGCCAAAGTTTGTCCTTTTCTGTTTTGTAAATAATCAATGTAAATTTTTCCTTTACGCTTTTTTATAGAACGTTCTAAACTAGTTGAATCCGGTAGTTTTTGATGAATTTCATGAGCCAGAATCTCAGCAAATATTTTGACAGAATCATAATCGTATTTGCCACCAAGCGGAATGTATACATGCAAACCTGACGCGCCCGAAGTTTTGCAATAACATTGTGCTTCAAAACTATCCATCACTTCTTTTACAGCCAAAGCTACTTTTACGACTTCTTTAAAATCATCTTTTTCAGGGTCAATATCGATTACAACCCAATCTGGATTATCTATTCTTTTTATGGTCGAATTCCACGGATTTATATCAATACAACCCAAATTAGCCATATAAAGCAACGTTGCCTTATCATTGCAAATCAGATAATCAATATTTGCATTATTGGATTCTGAGAAGATTTTTTTTGTTTTTATCCAGGTTGGAATTTTATCTTCATCCACATCTTTTTGATAAAAACTCGGACCTTCAATTCCGTTCGGAAATCGATTCATAGACTGCGGGCGATCTTTTAAATACGGGAGAATCAATTCTGAAACTTCATTGTAATAAGTCACAATTTCTCCTTTCGTAATTTTATCGTCTGGAAAATAGATTTTATTTTGATTTGTCAGGTGAAGCGTAACTTTCCCTACTTTCAAATCTAAATCATTTTCGTTTTTATCTGTTGTATGTATTTCTTTTTTCATTGAAGTTTCTTTTTTAGGCGTAATTATTTCATTAGAAAAAACAACATCTTTAGGATTTTTATCCAAACGAAGTCCCAAATAAACAGGCTGTCTTAAGTGATTGTCCTGCGTCCATTCTGCAAATTTTACCTGACAGACAAATTTGGGTTTAATCCATTGCACGGTATCTCTTAAACCCGTTTTCTCATTTAATGGACTTTCATCAATAAAATAGGGACTAAACTTTTCATACAATTCTTTTAACGTTGACTGCGTAAATCCCGTTCCACATTTACCAATAAATTTCAAGATTTTATTTTCATATTGTCCCAATAATAAAGCTCCAAAATGTTCTCTGGAATTTTTAGGTTCTGTAATTCCGATAATGATGGCTTCTTCTGCCTGCGAGATTTTGATTTTCAGCCAATCTTTAGATCTTTTATCTGCGGCATACGATCCATAAGCTTTTTTTGCAATTATGCCTTCACTTTTTTTCTTTACCGCCTGATCAAAAAATTTAATTCCGTTTTCCACAATATGTTCCGAATAGAAAACATTCGTAAAATCATATTTTTCAAGTAGCATTTTGAGTAACTCTTTTCGTTCTAATAATGAAAGTCCGGTTACATCATTTCCGTCAAGGTTTAAAATATCAAAAACATAATATTTTAGTTTTCCTTTTCCTGTTTTCAAATAATTTTGCAACAATTGAAAATCGGAACGACCTGATTTTTCAACTACCACTTCTCCATCCAAAACAACATGATGTTCTATCTTTTCTAAATCTGAAGCAATTGTTTTGAAATTATCTGTAAATGAAATTTTATTCCTGCTAAACAATTCAACATCATTTTCATTACAAACCGCAATGGTTCTGTAACCGTCAAATTTGTTCTCAAAAATCCATTCTTTATCATCAAAAGGTTTATCACTTAAACTGGCCAGCATTGGTTTTATAAAAGTTACTGGTTGATTTGTTTCGGTTGTTTTCTTTGTCGAACTCACTTTTTTTTTAACAGGCTCCGGCTCGTTTTCTTTTTCCAGCTGTTCTAAAGTTCGTTTTGAGATTACCGATTTATTTTGAAGTATTATATCTGCTTTATCAGCATATTGGTCTTCTTTTTTAATTAAAAGCCAAGCATTATCCTCTTTCCCTTTTAGCTTAACTAATGAAAAATTTCCTTTCAACTTTTTTCCTTTCAAGATAATTCTTAAATGTCCTTTTTTCAAATCTGCCAATAATTGCTTTTCGGGAGTTAGTGTGCTTTCCTCAGCAGGCTCATAAGTTCCATTATCCCAAACAATCACATTTCCAGCGCCATAATTTCCTTTTGGAATGTTCCCTTCAAAATCTTTATAACTGTACGGATGATCTTCAACCATCATCGCCAAACGCTTAATATCCGGATCTAATGAAGGCCCTTTTGGCACTGCCCAGCTTTTCAAAACACCGTCCATTTCTAACCTAAAATCATAATGAAGATGTGATGCAGCATGTTTCTGGACAACAAATATTAATTTACTTTCCGATTTTCCTTTTTTTCCTTGAGGTTCTTGGGTCTCTTTGAAATTTCTTTTCTGATTGTATTTGGTAAGGGACATGTTTTCAGAGATTTATTTGAACATAAAGCTATAAATAATTGACATAAAATGAGTTACACAATTTCCATGTTATTAAAGGATTATTTTATTTTTTTTCTTATAAAAGTGTAAAAGCGTGCTACTTACATGTAAATAGCACGCTTTTATTATTTAGTTTTTTATAATTAACTAAAAAAAATTAATGTCCAGCTCTACCTTTTGAATCAGTTGATTTCGTAGTAGTGCTTTTTGCTCTAGAACCAGAAGTTGATTTTTGAGCTTTTCCAGAATCTTTCATTCCAGATTTCGAATCTTTTCTTGAAGTTTCCATAATATTATAATTTTTAAATAATTAACAAGACAAAGTTGCAAAATTATCCAAAAGCTTGTTTTACAGAATTATACTTGACTTTTACAAAATAAAAACTTAGTTGAAAGGAAATCATATAAGAATAAAATCAAATCCTATAATTTTTTTAATCTTCTAATTATCAAATTTGTAAGTATATAAGTTGAGAAATTATTAATTTAAATAAAGCAGCTATGAAAACGAATTTCGAAAGCCGATACACTGCAAAATTAAATGATTTTAAATGCAGCAGACCCGATCATATTGACACCGCTCACGAAAATGAAGCTCTAGATGAAGAATTTACAAGCGGGCAAAATGATGAGAATAATTACAGAAAAGAATGTGAATCTTTTTCTGATAATGATTGTTATGAAATCATAGAAAGCGGATTAAACACAGCTGAAGATAATACTCCTTTTTCAACTTATGATGATGCAAATCCTTTTGACAGTTATAATTTAGATCATGAAGATCACAAATATGATTGTCCACCTTACAGAAATTTTGAATGTTAAAAAATTAAAAGAAATTACTATGTCGTCAAAATATAAATTTTCTTTCGCAATGCTCAATTTTATAAACGTCTTTACGTGTGTTTTGAGTATTTCTTTAATTACTTATCTAATAATTGCAACAAGATAATTATCTAATTTAAAAGATGAATCCACCATTATTGCAATTTAACGATAAAGGAATTTACTGCCAGCAGGCAGATGTTTACCTTGATCCCTGGCGTCCTGTAAAGAATGCCATCATTACGCATGGACATTCAGACCATTCTAGATGGGGACATCAAAATTATATAACACATCATACCAATGTTGCCATTATCAGATATCGTCTTGGCGAAATTAATGTTACAGGAAAAGATTGGAACGAAACATTTACCATAAATGGAGTAAAATTTTCTTTACATCCTGCAGGTCATATTATTGGTTCTGCCCAAATTCGAGTAGAATACAAAGGCGAAGTTTGGGTTTTTACGGGAGATTATAAAACAGAAGACGACGGAATTTCTGTTCCTTACGAAGTCGTAAAATGCCATTCTTTTATAACCGAATGCACTTTTGGACTTCCCGCTTTTAATTGGGAATCGCAAAAAGATGTCATGACCGACATTAATAATTGGTGGGTAGAAAATCGTGCAGAAGGAAAAACTTCCATACTTTTTGGATATTCTTTAGGAAAAGCACAACGATTACTAAAATACCTTGATCAGAATATCGGTACCATTTATACGCACGGCGCTATCGAAAATATGACAAACGTCGTTCGTCCGTTAATAGATTTGCCTGCAACCATTAGAGTCACACAAGAAACCAAAAAAGAAGATTTATTAGGCAATATTGTTCTCGCTCCACCAAGCGCACACGGAAGCACTTGGATTCGAAAAATGACACCTTTTGTTACAGGAACAGCAAGCGGCTGGATGGCTTTTCGAGGTGCCAGACGCAGACGTGCCGTTGATCGCGGATTTGTAATTAGCGACCATTGCGATTGGACTGGTTTACTGGAAAGTATCAAAGCAACAGGAGCAGAAAAAGTAATCTGCACACACGGATATTCTGATATATTCTCAAAATACCTCCGAGAATTAGGTTACGATGCCAGAACCGCCCACACCCAATACGAAGGAGAAACAAACGACGCCGCAAATGATGAGTTATGAGTTATAATTTCAAAGATTATCAAACCATCAACAATCCACTATAAACCAACAACAAAAAAAATGAAAAACTTTGCCGAGCTTATAAAAACCTTAGATAGTTCTAATAAAACATCGGTAAAAGTAGATGCTTTGACTACTTATTTTCTGAAAGCAAGTGACGAAGATAAAGTCTGGACGATTGCCATACTTTCGCATCGACGTCCTCCTCGCCCTGTAAATACTACTTTATTGCGATTATGGGCAAATGAAATCGCAAATATTCCGCTTTGGCTGTTTGAGGAAAGTTATCATATTGTGGGAGATTTAGCAGAAACCATTGCATTGGTTATTCCGACTACAAAAGAACATTCCGATAAAAGTCTGACCGAATTTTTACAGGAAATTATCGCTTTAAAAAAGAAAGATGATTTTGAGAAAAAAGAATATCTGCAAACGAATTGGCTGAATTTAAATTATTATGAACGCTTCGTTTTTACGAAATTAATAACAGGCAGTTTCAGAATCGGTCTGAGTCAAAAGTTGATGACTAGGGCACTTTCTAAAGCTGAAAATATTGATGAAGATACATTGGCTTACAAATTAATGGGCGATTGGAATCCGAATACCATAACTTTTCAAGAATTGATTTTAGACGAAAGAAGCAGTGATTATTTATCAAAACCGTATCCGTTTTATTTGGCTTATCCGATTGAAGGAGAAGTTTCTTCTTTAGGAAATCCAGAAGATTGGAGTGCTGAACACAAATGGGACGGAATTCGTTCTCAAACCATTATTCGCGATAATGAAATTTATGTCTGGAGCCGTGGCGAAGAATTGGTAACCGATAAATATCCTGAATTTCAAACTTTCGTTGGAGTGATTCCGAACGGAACTGTAATTGACGGTGAAATTCTTCCTTTCATAGAAAATGAAATTGGTACTTTTAATGATTTACAAACCCGAATCGGTCGAAAAAATGTTTCGGCTTCTGTTTTAAAAAATTCTCCTGTTATTATAAAAGCTTACGATTTATTAGAATGGCAAGGAAATGATATTCGAAATTTACCTTATGAAGAACGCCGAACTTTATTAGAAAAATTGTTTACTACTTTAATCGGAAAAGATATTCCGCTACAACTTTCTGAAAGAGTTACTTTTTCTACTTGGGAAGATATAATAGAAGAAAGATTGAAATCTCGCGAAATGAAAAGCGAAGGTTTAATGCTGAAACGCAAAGATTCTCCGTATTTAGTTGGAAGAAAAAAAGGAGATTGGTGGAAATGGAAAATCGAACCTTTAACCATAGACGCCGTACTAACCTATGCGATGCGCGGTCACGGGCGACGATCTAATTTATTTACCGATTATACTTTTGCCCTTTGGCAAGAGAATGAAAATCAGGAACGTGAACTTGTCACTTTCGCGAAAGCGTATTCTGGTTTAACCGATGCTGAATTTAGAATGGTAGACGATTTTATTAAAAAAAATACTTTAGAACGATTTGGTCCTGTTAGAAGCGTAACGCCAAAATTAGTCTTTGAAATTGGTTTTGAAGGAATTGCACTTTCTAAAAGACATAAAAGTGGTGTTGCAACCCGTTTTCCAAGAATTTTAAGATGGCGTCATGATAAGAAAATCGAAGAAGCCAATTCTATAGAAGATTTAAAAAATATGATTTTATAAATGAACAGAGAGCAGCTATTTACAATCGCCAGCAATTGGTTTGAAAGTCAGGGATGGAAGCCTTTTCCGTTTCAGACACAAACATGGACTGCTTTTTTGCAAGGAAAAAACGGTTTATTAAATGCGCCAACAGGAAGCGGAAAAACGTATGCGCTTTGGCTGCCGATCATTTTAAATTATATTAAAGAAAATCCAAATTATAAAACGAAACACAATCCCGGTTTAAAAGCAATCTGGATTACGCCATTGCGTTCTTTATCTGTAGAAATCAAACAAGCGGCAGAACGAGTTCTAACCGATTTAGAAATTCCCATGACGGTTGGAATTCGTTCTGGAGATACTTCTGCAGCAGAAAGAGCCAAACAAAAAGGCAAAATGCCCGATTTATTAATTACAACTCCAGAAAGTTTACAATTGCTTCTAGCATCTAAAGGCTATGCCAATACTTTTAAAAATTGCAGCGCAATTGTGATCGATGAATGGCATGAATTATTGGGAACGAAACGTGGCGTTCAAGTAGAATTGGGTTTATCCCGACTTAAAACCATTGCCAAAAATATTCGAATTTGGGGAATTTCAGCCACCATTGGAAATCTGCAGCAAGCGCAAGAAGTTTTACTCGGAGTTGATTCTGAAGCTTATCATAATTCTGTTTTAATTAAAGCCGTTATCAATAAAAAGATAAAAGTCGTTTCTATAATTCCACCCAAAATGGATACGTATCCGTGGCGAGGACACATGGGATTGCATTTAATCGATGAAGCGGCCAAAATTGTAAAAGCCAGTAAAACCACTTTAATTTTTTTGAATGTTCGTTCGGCTTGTGAAATTTGGTATCAAAGATTATTAGAAAAATATCCCGAATTTGCCGGCGAAATGGCGATGCATCACGGAAGTATTGACCGAGAAACCCGACTTTGGGTAGAAAATGCGATTCGAAATGAAGAATTAAAAGTAATCGTTTGCACTTCGAGTTTAGATTTGGGTGTTGATTTTGCTCCTGTTGAATCGATTATTCAAGTTGGCGGTCCAAAAGGTGTCGCTCGTTTTATGCAGCGTGCCGGACGTAGCGGACATCAGCCGGGAAAAGAAAGTGTGATTTATTTTTTGGCTACACATGCCATCGAATTGATAGAAGCTTCTGCTTTGAAAAAAGCTGTCGAACATAGTGTTATTGAAGATCGTGTTCCCTACTTAAATAGTTGGGATGTTCTCGTTCAATACCTCAACACTTTAGCGGTTTCTGATGGATTTTTTCCTGATGAAATTTTCAAAGAAATTCAAGGTACTTTCAGTTATCAAACTATTACCAAAGAAAACTGGAACTGGATTCTCAATTTTATTACCAACGGAAGTCAGAGTTTACAAGCTTATGACGAATTTAAAAAAGTAGAAATTGACGAAAACGGCTGTTATAAAATAAATAGTCGCATGATTGCCATGCACCATAGGATGCAAATTGGAACCATTGTGGGCGATGCTGTAATGAATGTAAAATTTCTGAGTGGCGGTTATATCGGAACTATTGAAGAATGGTTTATTTCAAAATTAAAACCTGGTGATACTTTTATTTTTGCTGGAAAAAAACTGGAATTGTTCAAAATCAGGAATATGCAGGTTTTGGTCAAAAAAGCGAGTCCGAAGAAAGAATCGAAAATTGCGAGTTGGATGGGCGGCCGTTTGGCTTTGTCTTCTCAAATGAGTGAATTGCTTCGTCAGGAATTGTATCGCGCCAATACCGATGATCTTTCTCCAGAATTAAAAGCTTTACAACCTTTATTTTTAAGACAGCGTAAAGAATCTATTGTGCCGAGCTCCGATGAATTTTTAATTGAAACTTTTAAAACTCGAGAAGGATTTCATGCTATTTTTTATCCTTTTGAAGGTCGATTCGTGCATGAAGCTTTGGCAAGTTTATTGGCGTATCGAATTAGTTTACTGCAATCTATAACTTTTTCTTTGGCGTATAATGATTATGGTTTTGAATTGCTTTCGGATCAAGAAATTGATATTGAAGCGGTTTTAGATAATAATTTATTTTCTACAGAATACGTCCATCACGATTTGCAGAAAAGTCTGAATTCGACTGAAATGGCTCGAAGAAAATTTCGAGATATTGCTGTAATTGCTGGATTGGTTTTTACGGGTTTTCCTGGAAAAATGGTAAAAACAAAACATTTGCAAAGTGGTTCTCAATTATTATTTGAAGTTTTTAGGGATTATGAACCAGATAACTTATTATTGCATCAAGCATATCGAGAAACATTTGAGCATCAATTAGAAGAAGGGCGTCTGATTTTAGCTTTAGAAAGAATTGCCAGCCAAAATATCGTTTGGAAACAATGCTTAAAACCAACGCCATTTAGTTTCCCAATTATTACAGATCGATTGAGAGAAAAATTGTCAAGCGAAACTTTGGCAGAAAGAATTCAGAAAATGACCGCTTCTTACATGAAATAATACTTTATGAATATTCAAATACAAGAACAAAACTTTATACTTCATTTCAGTGGCGCTTTATTTTGGGAAGAAAAAAAAACCGTCATTATTTCTGATGTTCATTTAGGAAAAGTAACACATTTTAGAAAACACGGAATCGCGATTCCAGAAAATGCTATTTCTGAAAATTTTAGAAAAATCACAGCAATTCTGGATCATTTTCTTCCCGAGAAAATCATTTTTTTGGGAGATTTATTTCATAGCGTTAAAAACTCGGAATGGGATTTATTTGTAGAATGGATTTCCAATCATAATCAAAAAACGTATTTAATTGCAGGAAATCACGATATCATTGATCAGAAACATTATGATGAAATCGGAATTGTTGTGGTCAATAATTTAGAAATCGACGGTTTTCTATTCACGCATCATCCCACAGAAAAAGAAAATTTTTTCAATTTCTCAGGACATATTCATCCCGGAATAATATTGCGCGGATTGGGAATGCAAAGCTTAAAACTGCGTTGTTTTTTTCATAAACCCAATCAAATGATTTTGCCCGCTTTTGGAGAATTTACTGGAAAGTTTATTCTAAAACCCGAAGAAGATCATATCGTTTATGCCATAGCAGGAAACGAAGTGATTTTGATTAATAAATAATATTACTTACTTCTATATTTTCGGAATGAATTACTTGTAAAAATTCAATCCCCAGTAAATTTACTGAGGATTGAATTTTAAATATTTAGTTAATTATCGTTGATCACTATTATATAGCAATTATATAGCAATTTTCAATTTAAATCTTATTGTATTGTACTCCATTGGCATCGGCATAAGGCAGGAGCAAATTCATTACTTTGCCAAATCGCTGATCTAATTCAGCTCCTTTGGTTTCATCAAGATGTTTTACGGCAGTATCAATTTCTTCGTCACTTTTTCCTTCATCAATCATTTTAGCAATTATTAAAAAATCCCTGCTCTGAATTTCATCTGCATATTCAAACAACTCGATTCCTGCTTTTACAATTGGTTCAGCATCTTTTGGTGGATTCAGATTTTTTATTCTTTTAATATCTTGCTTAAAAATATTTGCATAAGCAAATTTCACTACTTCTTCACAACTTGCTTTTTTCATTGTTTTGCCATCTTCAGACGGCAATTTCAATGTGCCATTCGCTTTATGCTGTCGAAACTCTCTAAAAATTCTTTGAAAACTCGAAGGAATTTTATTGGCATTCAAACCAATTACCTGAAAAACTTGATCAGGAGTATCATTTATCAGATTGCAAGAAAAAATTGAAATCAGCATAATGAAAAATGGAATGATTTTAATTTTCATAAAATATACTTTTACTATGATTTAGTTGTTACGTTCCAAATGTATTTTCTCTATTAATTTGTCAATTTTAATAAGTACAAAATTTTCATACGCCTCTTGCCTTTCTGAGCTTTTTCTTCCAGAACTAAATGCTTCGCTAATTCTGTAATTTTTTATAAATTGAGTTTTATATGCTCCCAATGCATAGTACCAACTTCCCATTTCTGATTGTGTAAATATTACAGCTTCATCTAATTGCATAATTTTCTTTTTTGAAAACAATGGGCTTTTCTTATAAATTGAATTCGTAGAAACATCAAATATATAATGAATTTTCGAACCAATCTTTATATCATACAAAACATGTAAAACAAAGTATATCAATAAAATACATATCGACCAGCGCATAACTTCGTCCAGATGATCCTGAAGAAAAAATAAGGCAAGTAACCCTCCAATTATACCCGCTAAAAACCACCATAACAATTGTAATGACGGTTTATTTGGATATAGAACAAATGTATTTAAAGTATATTCTATGTTATATCTTTCAATAACGTTCATTTGGCTGTATTATTTCATTGATTTCATTAATAAGATTCTGCATAGATCGCGTAGAGAATCCCTGCGCAATTCCCATGCACTTTTCTTTCGTATCTTTCATATAATAAAGGTTTAAAGAAACATTGGTAGTTATAAAATTGTGCTTGATTTTTACCAATTCAAAATTGACAAAATTCGAAAGCGGAATCTGCAACGGTTTATTGATTAATCCATTTTTTATAATGAATTCTTTTTTCTCCATATCTATAATAAACTGCTGTGCCCAAATGGAGATAAAACACAAAACAGTCAAAATACCAAAAATCCAGATTACGGCGGTATTTTTATTATAGATACCACCAATGGCAAAAGCCAGCATTCCGATTACGACTACTAAGCCAAAACCATATTGTCTTTTCATGATAAACTGGCTCCCTACTTTTTCGAATTTTTTAAACTCAGCCATATCCTTAGTCAATTTTAACGCCATCAATAATTAAAGAATCACAAAGAAGTGACAAATAAGCGCTCGTGTAATCAGCCGTAATCTGATCGCTCAAAGAATCAATTCTTCCTTTGGTAAAATCAAATTTTCTGTTGGGCAGTTTTCCAAAAAGATCAGTCATTGTAATCTGTCCGTCAATTCCAGATTTGTTTTTCATAAAAGCGGCTAGCAAAGCAATATCTTGCTTTTCAAAATCAATAGAAAAATAATAATTGTTTTTAATTTCATTCGTTTCCGAATTCACCACAGATCTAGTAAAGGAAAGTGTCGCTGATCGTATGGTGCCTTTTACAATTTTGTTTCCATCTTTGACAGCAATCTCAATTTTTATGCGTTTATCCTCTTGCTGTCCAAAAGTTAAAACAGAGAAAAAAAGGCAACCTATAAGCAACAATGTAAAAAAATTCTTATTCATAATTTCGGGGTTTTAAAAAAAATTAATAACAACAAGATTACTACTAAGATCTTCTGTCGACAATTCGGAATTGGTAAATGGATGTTTTAGATTTTTATTTGGTAAATCTTTACGATTATTGAGAAATATTACTTTTGGCTTAGCTTATAAAAGATTGTTTATAAAGGTTTTTCGTGTAAAATTTGAGTCCTTATTTTTTTGGTTAGTCCCTTCGCAATTTGTACTTTGCTTTCAATTAAAATTGTATATGCACTTAAAAACTACTTTTCTAACGGCAGAAAATGACAAATTTAAAGCGTTGTTCTGTTTCTTTATTTTGTTCTTTTCGTATTCAAACGCGCAGCAAATTTCTTCCATAGAAAAAATGGCGTCTTATGGATATGACAAACGTTTTTCAGATTCTGCCTCTTGCAAAAAGATGCAGCTTCTGGCTTTAGATTTAGCTAAGAAAAAAAAGAATATCGACGATGAAGTGATTTGCTATTCTTATTTGGCATTAACACAAAGACGTTTGCTTCATCTAAAGGAGTTTACCCGTTACGCAGACACTGCCTATATTTTAGCTCAAAAAAGCAATAAAATTAGAGTAAAAGCTTTTGCTTCGCTCGCAATGGGAGCTTTAAAATCGTACATAGACGATAAACCTCAAGCTTTGGATAACCTACTGAAAGCGTACGAACTTTTTACTTCTATAAATGCTCATGATCAATGCGCAAAAATTGCTTCAGATATCTCTTATTTGTTTTCTCCTTCTTCGCCAGAAAAAGTAAAAAAATATGCCAAAGAGGCTTTATACCATGCTGCCAAAGCTGGAGATCCAGAAAGTCAATTGTATGCTCGATTGGCTTTTGGAGGTTATTTAACAGATCAGCTAGATTCTGGACATAATGAAAATTGGTCCGTTGCCGTAAATTTCTTTAAAGAAACTATTGCTTTGGCAGAAAAAAATACTTCTAAAATAGTGAGTAAAAGCAATATTGGAATCGCTTACGTTAATCTCGCTGACCTTTACTCAAAAGGCCCGAAACCAATAGACGAAAAAGCATTATTAACCAATCTCGAAAAGGCTACTGCAATTGCCAAAAAATACAATATTAAAATCATTTATAGAAGCGCTATCGGACTTCAAGGAATGTATTACACCGAAAAAGGAAATTACGCAAAAGCAGAATTGCTTTTTATTGAAGGAATAAAATACCAATTAAGTCTTCCGTATACGGATAATTATCTGCTTGCGACTTTTTATAGCTGCCTAAAAGAGGTTTCGATAAAGCGAAAAGATTATCATGCTTATTACGCATACGACACATTATATACCAAATACAATCAGTTAAAATATAATGAAAGCACACAAAAACTTCTGCAAAACGCAGATGCCCGATATGAATCTTCAAAAAAAATGGAACGGATTAAGCAACTGGAACTTGAAAATGAACTGGAGCAAAAAAACAAACTTTTAGGCTATGGCATTGCTGGCGTTTTGCTAATCGGATTGGTGTTTATGTTTCGATCTTATTATTACAGGCAGCGTTATTACTTAAATCGCGAAGAAGTTTTAAAACAAGAACAAGCCAATAGCGATTTGAAAGTGCAGTTAATGGAAAAAGAAACCATGGAAAATCTGGCAGCCAGACTTTCGCTAGAAAGACGATTACTGCGTTCTCAAATGGATCCGCATTTTATTTTTAATGCTTTAGGAAATATTCAGAGCATGATTCTGCAAAAAGACACTATTCCAGCAGTTTCTTATTTGAATAAATTTGCAAAACTTACGCGACAGATTTTAGAACAATCTCGAAAAGAAACTATTTCGTTAGAAGAAGAAATCGGTACATTAAAAAATTATATCGAATTGCAGCAACTGCGCCTAAACAATAATTTCGATTATGCTATTGTCTGTGATGAAACGGTCGAAGAAGACGTTCTTATTCCGCCACTGTTGATTCAGCCTTTTATAGAAAATGCCGTAGAACATGGATTAAAACCTAAACCTAAAGAGGAAAAAGGTTTGTTAGAAATCTATTTTTCGCAGCAAACCGATCTAAAAAATCTAATCTGCACGATCAAAGACAATGGCATCGGGCTCAACGCTTCACACAAACTGAAGGCCAATGAAAACCATCAATCGCTGTCTACAACAATCACCGACGAAAGGTTGAATAAAATGCAAAAAGAATATCCAAATGCTGGTTTTCAGGTTTTAGAACGCAGTTTAGAAAGTAATGAAACGGGCTGCATTGTTATTATCAATATTCCAATCGTATAAAAATGTATAGAACAATAATTATAGAAGACGAACAACGCATTCGCGAAGCTTTATCTATTATACTTGAAATGGTGGCATCAGATCAAATTCAGATTATCGCTTACGCGGAAAGTGTAGAAGAAGCCGTAAAATTAATTGACCGTTTAAAACCAGATTTAGTTTTTATGGATATTGTACTGCAAAACGGAACCGGATTTGATGTCTTACAGCAGATTTCGTTCAATTCTTTTCATTTAATATTTACAACAGCTTATGAACAGCATGCCGTCAGTGCTTTTAAATACAGCGCCATAGATTATCTTTTAAAACCTATTGATCCAGAGGAACTGAAAACGGCAATTGAGCGTATTTCTCTTTTGCAAGAACGCGTTTTAGAAAAACATCAGTTAAACGAATTACAGCACAATCTTTCGAAAACGCCTGACCGAATTATTCTGCCAACACAAGAAGCGATGTATGTAGTGAAACTAGACCAGATTTTGAGATGCGAAACTTCGGGTTCTTATACTACTTTCTTTTTAATAGACGGAAGAAAAATAATGGTTTCTAAACCATTAAAAAATTATGAAGATTTACTAGAACCTCCTTTGTTTTTCCGCATTCATCAATCGCATTTAATTAATCTTAATTCGATTGTAAGCTATTCGCGCGAAGGAATGGTACACATGAGCGATAAATCTGTTGTGCCGATTTCGAGGAGCAAAAAAGAACAGTTTTTTAATTTGATGAAAGACAATTAATAATTATCAATTGTTAATTTTTAATCCAAACTTTCCGAATACCAATTCAAAGCTACCATAGACAAACCAACTATTTCAGCATCGGTTTTCTGCATTTATTTTTGACGTAATAAATACTAAAACGATGAATAATAAAACCCTGTCTATTTTAAGCTATATCACAATTATTGGATGGATTGTAGCTTTTGTTAAGAGTAAAGATCTAACGCCAAAAAGTGATTTGGTGCGCTATCATTTAAAACAAGGATTCGGAATTTTTCTGGTTTCTTTACTTGTAAATATTGCTTTGTCTGTAACTGTAATGGTCGCTCCGCCGCTTTATTTTTTAAGCTACGTTGGCTACATCATTTTAATTTTATGGATTTTCGGAATCATAAATGCCGCAAACGAACAAAAGAAACCCATTCCGGTAATCGGAAAAATCTTTGAAGATAAATTCAGTTTTATCGACTAAGCTGTCTTGCTTTTTTAGCTGACGTTTTTATTTTTTGGATAGGAATGATTCTCAAAGAATATCAATGATGTAGTAGCATTGAGTAGTACTTGAGAATCTTTTTCTATGTATTTTCTTTCCTCTTTCGTCTTTCCTCTTTCGTCTTTTGCTCCTAAGACAATCCCTCTAATTGTTGAAAAACAGGAATCAAAGCTTGTCCTTTTTCCGTCAAATTATATTCGATGTGCAGAGGTTTCAGTTTGATCGTTGTTTTTTCTAATAGTCCTTCTTCTTCCAATTCTTTCAAAGCGGTTGCTAAAGATTGTTTGTTAGAACCTTGAATTTGTCTGAGTAAACTATTAAATCGTAAAGGAGATTCTACTGCCAAGCGAAAAATTTCTGCTTTCCATTTACCAGATAACATTTTTAAAAGTCTTTGTGCTGGACAAGTTTCGATTTCTTCCATGAAATTAATTAGGTAGTCAAAAAAATTAGACTTATTGCTTTAGAATATTTTTTTTAGAATATTTGTACAATTCTAACGTAAAAATATAAAATGAAAACAAAGAAACCAAGCGAAATGACTCTTGAAGAATTACTTAAAAGAGAGAAAATGATTCAGGTTGCAATTTATTCTTTAATTGCGCTAAATATAATTCTGATAATTGCTGTTATCTTTTTGTTTACAAAACAGGGCTTTTCAGCCTTGATTGTAATCCCTTTTTCTATGGTTTCATTTATCATTATCTTTTCTAATTCTTTAAAAGAAATTCGAAAAGAAATTACTTCGAGAAACTCATAAAATAAACCCATATCGTAAAGCGTTTTAGACTTACTTAAATTTAATATTTAGTAACCGAAAGTTTTCTAAAAACAATTAAATTTGAACTCCCTAAATAAGCCTTTACATTATGATTTTTCAAAAGAGTACTTTTTATTTTCTATCCTTATTTTTTCTATTTTTTGTTTCGCAGTTTAATTACGCGCAGGAACAAAAACAGGTTAAAAAAGAAAGCCGCGGACGTTTATTCAACGATACTACAGCTACCGACAGCGATTATTTAATGGCAATCGAAAAAGCAGGAGAAGTATTAGAATCTGCCTATAATGACATTGATTTTGCGGGTGATACGCGTCATCTTTTTGGCGAAATGAAACGTACCGAAAGTAAACTGAATTTAATTCTTGCAAGTTTAAAAGGAGCCAATCCAAATGTGCGCAATCAGCAGATGTATCGTATTGTTCTTCAAGAGATTGAACAGGAATTAGAAGATCAGAATAAAGCCATTAATGAAAAAAATCTAAGTCTCGAAAAAATCAAAAGTCGTGTTATCGAACTTCGAAAAGATAAGACTTTAATGACTTTGATAAAAGATACGATTCGTCGTCAGCAATTCAAAAAAGAATTTGCAAATCTTCGAAAAAGATACGTTGGCACAGATAGTCTTATGACTAAAAACCAAACGACTTTAAACAATAAAAAAAGACTTACTGTTGAGCGAAAAATTGCCGTTTCTAATGCTTTGGTTACGGTTGAAAATAAATTAGAAAAATCTGGAATCAGTATTTTCAATAAAGAATACCCTTCTTTATGGCAGACTGGAGATTCTGCCGTTTCTAAAAAAGTGACGCACAACATTAAAGCCAAAATAATAATTGAAGAAAGCGTTGCCGAATATTATTTAGGTTACAAGGCCGGCGGATTGATTACGTTATGTTTCTTTATGGGTCTTTTATTCTGGTACATTTCTCGAAATATAAAATACTTAAAAGCAAACGGTTACTCTGAAAGTCTTTCTCTTTTAAACTTTAAATACCTCAATCGAGGCGTTATGGTGCCCGTAATGGTAATCGCTTTAAACATTGCGGTTGTCACCAATTTATATGCGCCAGCCTTGTTTTTAGAATTTATACAACTTCTTTTACTTGGTGCTTTAACGATACTTTTCAAAAATCAGTGGTCGGGAGTTTCCATGCGAAACTGGCTTTTCCTTATCGGAATATTCTTTGCGCTTTGCTTCCTTGATTTATTTATCACAATCGGATTATTACAGCGTTTTGCCTTTGTTGCGATTAATCTTTTAGGAATTCGCTATGGTTTAGTGCAGATTAAAACACTGAAAGACGAATTGTACATCAAAGGCTTTTTTAAATGGGCAAGCATCCTTTTTATTGGATTAAATTTTTTATCTATTCTCTACAATTTGTTCGGAAGAGTTTCACTTTCCAATATGTTAAGCCTTACCGCATTTATTTCTTTAACTCAAATTGTGGCCTTAAGCGTTTTATTGAAGATTATTTTAGAAATTATTTTACTGCAGATTTATACAACAAGAGTTAAAAGAGGAATCGAAAAAATGTTTGATTACGAAAGTTTATCAGACACGCTTAAAAAACCTTTCATCATCGTAATCAGTTATATGTGGGTGATTGTGATTGCTTCCAATTTAAATATTTGGGAATCGCTTCGTTCTTCTCTGGCTTCATTATTAAGTCATCCAAACACAATCGGAAGTATTACGTTTACGCTAGGTAATATTGTTTTATTCTTTATTATCATTTGGGCTGCGCATTTATTGCAAAAATATGTGGCGTATTTCTTTGGTGAAATTGACGATGAAAACGAAGAAAACATCAATAAAAGGCAGCATTCTAAATTGCTAATAACGCGATTAGTAGTTTTAATAAGCGGTTATCTTCTGGCAGTTGCCGCATCTGGAATGCCTTTAGATAAATTAAGTATTCTTTTAGGAGCTTTAGGTGTCGGTGTTGGTCTTGGACTTCAAAATGTCGTTAACAACTTTGTATCGGGAATTATTTTGATTTTTGATAAACCGATCCAAATTGGCGATGTTGTGGAAATTAGTTCAGAATCAGGTCGCGTAAAATCTATGGGACTTCGAACAACCAAAATCAATGCGCCAAACGGTGCCGAAATTATTATTCCGAATGGTAATTTGCTGTCTCAAAATATTACAAACTGGACGTATACGGACAATTTTAAATTGGTTGAAATTACTTTTGAAATCAATGGAGAAACTATTCCGGAAGAAATAAATACCATTGTAAACGAAACCCTTGGAAATCTTCCTTTGGTAAACAACGCAAAACCATCGCAGATTTATTACAGTTCTATTTCTGACGGAAAATACAAACTGCTCATTAAATTCTGGTGCAGTATTTATAGAACTGAAGAAACGATAAGTTCAGCAAGACAAGAACTTTATGTGAGTTTTAAAAATAAAGGTTTGAATTTTTCTAGTTAAAAGAAATTAAAATATCCTGATAATAAAAAAGCTGTAGCTCTAAAAAGAGTTGCAGCTTTTTTTATTTAATACTCTTTAAAAACCTTCTCGACTGCATAAAATAAAAAAATAAATATATAAGAGTATGATTTGAATCATGTTTTGAAAGAAATGATGATAATACATTTACCGTATTAAAATTATAAATACCATCAACTTTCAAAATGAACAAGAACTTTTTAAGACAGGAAATCATCCGATTAAAAACAGAAAAAAATGCTGTAATTCTCGCTCATTATTACCAAGGTGAGGAAATCCAGGAATTAGCAGATTTTATCGGTGACAGTCTTGAATTATCTAAAAAAGCACAACAAACAAATGCCGATGTTATTGTTTTTGCAGGAGTTCATTTTATGGCAGAAACCGCTAAAATTTTAAATCCAAATAAAAAAGTATTGCTTCCAGATTGGGAAGCAGGATGTTCTCTTGCAGATGGTTGCGATCCGAAAGATTTTAAATTGTTTAAAGAAAATTATCCTGATCATGTTGTAGTAACTTATATAAATTGTTCTGCCGAAATAAAAGCCATGAGCGATTTGGTTTGCACTTCGGCGAATGCCAAAAAAATAATCGGGTCTATTCCCGAAGAACAAAAAATCATATTTGCTCCAGATGAAAATTTAGGTAATTATCTTCAGAAAGAAACCAAACGTGACTTGGTCTTATGGAAAGGCTCTTGCGTGGTGCATGAAGCCTTTTCGTTAGACAAATTAATTGAAATTTATAATAAGAATCCTAATGCGAAAATAGCAGCGCATCCAGAATCGGAAAGCCATATTTTGAAAGTGGCCCATTATATCGGTTCTACTTCGGGCATTATTAATTTTATTAAAACGGATCCTGCTGCCGTTTTCATTGTGGCTACAGAAGCCGGTATCCTGCATGAGCTTTCTAAAGCGGTACCCGATAAAACGCTGATTCCGGCTCCTTCCACAGAAGACAATACTTGCGCTTGCAGCGAATGTGCTTTCATGAAGATGAATACTCTTGAAAAATTGTATTGGTGCCTTAAAAATGAAAGTCCGGAAATGAAGATCTCAGAAAAGCTTAGAATAGAAGCTTTAAAACCAATTGAAAGAATGCTTGAATTATCATAAAAAATGCAATAACGCTAAAATCAAAATAACATGCTTAAAACAGATATATTGATCATCGGTTCTGGTATTTCGGGATTATTTTTTGCGATGAAAACAGCAAAAAAACGACCAGATTTATCTATTGTTATAATGACTAAAGAAACTGCCAAAAATACCAATACACAACTGGCACAAGGCGGTATAGCAGTGGTGACAGATCATTTAAAAGACAGTTTTAGTAAACACATTCATGATACGCTTCGTTCTGGAGGCGGTTTGTGTGACAAAGAAATTGTTAATATGGTGATTAAACAAGCGCCCGAAAGAATTCAAGAATTAATCGAAATCGGAACTTCTTTTGACAAAAATGAAAAAGGACAATGGGATTTAGGTCTGGAAGGCGGCCATTCACAACACAGAATATTACATCATAAAGACAGCTCTGGATTGGAAATTGAGCGCAAACTGCTCAAAATCATTAAGAAAATACCAAACATTGAACTTTTAGAAAACCATCTGGTGATTGACTTGAATACAGAAGTGAAGCGGAATAAAACGATCTGTACCGGAGCCTTTTTTTATGAAAAGAAATACAATCGAATCAAATATATTAGAACTCGAACTGTTGTATTAAGTACTGGCGGATGCGGTCAGCTTTTTGAAAATACTACTAATCCGAAAATTGCAACTGGCGATGGAATCGCAATGGCAGCGCGCGCGGGAGCCGAAATTGTAGACATGCAATATATGCAGTTTCATCCAACGGCTTTGTTTAATGGAAAAGAAAATCCGTTGTTTCTGATTTCCGAAGCCGTTAGAGGTTTTGGCGCTCATATTGTAAACGAGGAAGGGAAAAGATTTTTATTCAAACATGATATTCGAGGCGAATTGGCTACACGAGACATGGTATCCGATGCCATCAGCAAAGAACTTCGCTTGAGCGGAAAAGACCATGTGTACTTAGATTGCAGGCATTTGAATAAAGCCGATTTTTATGCTCATTTTCCCATAATTGCGGCACATTGCAATGAATTAGGAATACAACCTGAAAAAGATTTAATTCCGGTTGTCCCTGCGGCTCATTATCAGTGTGGCGGAATTAAAGTTGATGAAAATGCTACAACTTCGATTAAAAATCTTTACGCTGTGGGCGAATGTTCAAGAACTGGACTTCATGGTAAAAATCGTTTGGCTTCCAATTCACTTTTAGAGGCTTTGGTTTTTGCGCATCAGGCCTCAGAAAATGTAGACAAAACTATTGCCGAATTTGTTTTTTCATCCAAAATATTAATTCCAAAGTTTCCAAAAGCACATCGAGTTGATGATTATTTATCATTCGAAATATTAAAAAAAGAATTGCAAAAATTGGTTACTTCATTCTACACGAGCGAAGAACGAGATTCTGAATTGGTTTTTATAAAAATAAAAGACCTTCATAATTATGCTGTTTCACTTACAGAATCGCATGAAATTACAATTCCGTTTATAGAATTTTCAAATATGATAGCGACTTCTTTAATTATAGTTAAGCAATGCAAAGAGGCGCCGAACAAACAAATGTGCTGAACCAAAAATTAATCTATACACTCCCATTATGAAACTAACAAATAAAAGTACCATTGGCGAAATCGTAGCAGATGATTTCAGAACGGCAGCTGTTTTTACAAAATACCATATCGATTTTTGCTGTAAAGGATATAGAACCATTGAAGAAGTCTGCAAAAAGAGAGATATCGACGAAGCTATTTTAATTGAATACATCCTAGATGCAAAGGGAAGCACTGTTAATCAATCTTTTGATTATAAAACATGGCCTGTTGATGTTATAGCAGATTATCTGACGAAAACACATCATAGATATATTAACGAAAAAGCGCCTATAATTCTTCAATATTTAAACAAATTATCTGGTGTTCAAGGAGCAATTCATCCCGAACTTCATGAAATACATACTATTTTTTCTAAATCTTATTTAGACCTAAAAGCGCATTTGAAAAGAGAAGAAATGGTTGTTTTTCCTTTCATTATAAAAATGAAAAATGCTCAAAACAATGGAAATTATTTAGATACGCCCCCTTTTTTAAGTATTGAAAATCCGATTGCAACATTAAAAGAAGACCATGAAATAGAAAGCAAACGTTTTAGACGAATTGCGGCTTTAACCAACAATTATACTCCTCCAATAGAATCTTGCAATACATACAAAGTAGCTTTTGCAATGCTGGAAGAATTTGAAAAAGATTTACGAAAACATATTCATTTAGAGAATAATATTCTGTTTCCAAAAGCAATCGAACTCGAAAAAACTTTTGAAAAAGCACTATAAATAAATTTTAGGATGGAAAAATATGTAATAAAACGCAATGGAGATTATAAGCCTTTTGAAGCTTACAAAATTCAGGATGCTATTCAAAAAGCTTTTCAAAGTGTCAATAAACCTTTCGATAAAAAGATTTACAAAATTGTGATTTCTGGTTTGGAAGTTAAATATTCATGGCCAGTCGAAGAAATTCAGGATATAATTGAACGAGTTCTTTTTGAAAATGGCTATTTCCAAACCATGCGTTCGTTTATTATTTACCGTCATACCCGAAAATTACAACGCGAACATATTAACGGTTTAAATGATGATACGACTTACATAGACAGTACGCAAACTGTTGAAGAATATATTAATCAGTCTGATTGGCGAATTAATGCGAATGCCAATATTTCATATTCAAATGCTGGATTAGTAAGCAATACTGCTGGAAAAATTATTGCCAATTATTGGTTGGATAAAATATACAATAAAGAAGAAGGTTCTGCTCACAGGAATGGCGACATACACATTCATGATTTGGATTGTCTTACCGGATACTGCGCTGGTTGGAGCCTACGAGTGCTATTAAATGAAGGTTTTAATGGCGTTCGCGGACGTGTCGAGAGCAGACCTCCTTCTCATTTTAGAGAAGCTTTGGGACAAATGGCTAATTTTTTGGGAATTTTGCAAAGTGAATGGGCTGGCGCTCAAGCTTTCAGTTCGTTTGACACCTATTTGGCACCTTATGTTTTTAAAGATCAGCTTACTTATGAAGAAGTTTTAAAAGCAATTAGAAGTTTTGTTTACAATTTGAATGTACCAGCTCGTTGGGGACAATCGCCTTTTACAAATATTACTTTGGATTGGAATGTTCCTGAAGATTTAAAAGAACAAATTCCGACACAAAATAACGATCATTTATTCGCTAAAATAAAAGATAAAAACTTACTTGATGAAGCTCAAAAAAGAGGCGTTGAAAAACTAACCAATTTAAAATATGCCGATTTTCAGCAGGAAATGAACCTCATCAATAAAGCGTATTATACGATTATGACTGAAGGAGATGCCAACGGACAGCCCTTTACGTTTCCAATTCCGACGGTAAATATTACAGAAGATTTTGACTGGAATGGAGAAAATGTCAATTTGCTATTTGAAAATACAGCTAAAATTGGTTCGTCATATTTTCAGAATTTTATTGGAAGCCAATATATTTTGGATGAAAAAGGAAATCGAATCGAAAATCCAGAAGCATACAAACCCAATGCGGTTAGAAGTATGTGCTGCCGATTACAGCTCGATTTAAGAGAGTTATTAAAACGAGGAAACGGGCTTTTTGGAAGTGCAGAAATGACGGGAAGCATTGGCGTTGTTACGATTAACATGGCACGTTTGGGATTTCTGCATCGAGGAAATATCATCAATTTGTTTGCTCATTTGGATGAATTATTGAAAATCGCCAAGTCGACTTTAGAGAAAAAAAGAGTCTTTATTCAGCAAATGTACGATCGCGGATTGTATCCATACACAAAACGTTATTTGGAACATTTTAGAAATCATTTTTCGACAATTGGCGTAAACGGAATGAACGAAATGGTAATTAATTTTTCTGAAGGAAAACAGAATATTACATGTAGTTCAGGAATTCATTTTGCTACCGAAATTCTAGATCATATTCGTTTAAGAATGAAAGAGTTTCAAGAAGAAACGGGAAATCTTTACAATCTTGAAGCCACTCCCGCCGAAGGAACAACGTATCGTTTTGCAAAAGAAGACAAAAAGCGTTTCCCAGATATTTTGCAAGCGGGACAAAACGAAAACATTTATTACACCAATAGTTCCCAGATTCCGGTAGATTATACCGACGATCCTTTTGAGGCTTTATTGCTTCAGGACGAATTACAATGTAAATATACTGGCGGTACGGTTTTGCATCTTTATATGAGAGAAAAAATAAGCAGCCCAGAAGCTTGTAAAAACTTCGTGAAAAAAGTTTTAACCAATTTCAAACTGCCTTACATAACCGTAACACCAATTTTCAGCATTTGCCCAATTCATGGTTATTTGAACGGAGAACATGAATATTGCCCGAAATGTGATGAAATTTTACTTCAAAAAAACAATCAAAAACACTTGGCTTATGAAAACAAAAACGCATAAAGTTTTAACAGAACACAAAAACGAAAGAAGCAAATGTTTGGTTTACACCCGCGTAATGGGATATCACAGACCTGTGGAAAGTTTTAATATCGGAAAAAAAGGTGAACACCAACAACGCAAACATTTCGAAGAAAGCATTATCTATTAAAGGAATATTTAGCCTCACGCCTTTTACTTTATTAGATTATCCGCATAAAACGGCCTGCATAGTGTGGTTTGCAGGCTGTAACATGCGGTGTTTATATTGCTACAATCCTGATATTGTTTTAGGAAAAGGAAAAATAGATTTTGAAACTGTTTTGAATTTTCTTAAAACCCGAAAAGGATTGTTGGACGGAGTAGTTTTAAGCGGCGGTGAATGTACTTTACATCATAAAATAATTGATTTTATAAAAGAAATCAAAACAATGGGATTTGCAGTTAAAATAGACACCAATGGCTCAAACCCGAAAATATTGAATAGCCTGGTTCGTAATCGATTAATTGATTATGTCGCGTTAGATTATAAAAGTCTTCCTCATACCTTTAAAAAACTAACGCAATCAGGCTTATTTTCTGAATTTGAAGTAAGTTTAAATCTTTTAATTCAGTCAAATATCCCGTTTGAAGTGCGTACTACTTTTCATTCCTCTTTAATTTCAGAAGACGATTTTGTGAAGATGATTGAATATTTAGAAACTCAAAATTTTGAAGGAAATTATTATGTTCAGCACTTTGTAAATAATGTGCCAACACTTTCAGAATTAGACAATTCGAATAAAGAAATCAGGCTTAAAAACTTCTCTACCCCAAAAATAAAAATTATTTTTAGAGAGTAACAACCTTAAAATGAATTCATTATGAGCACACATCATTTCGTTTTAATAATTCATCTTTTGGCGGCCACGGTTTGGGTTGGCGGACATTTATTGTTGGCCATTTGTTATTTGCCAACAGCGTTAAGAAAAAAAGATCCGCATATTATTTTAAGTTTTGAAAAGAAATTTGAAGTTCTCGGAATGTCTTCTCTTGCTTTATTAATTATTACAGGAATCTGGATGGCGTATGATTTTGGCATTACCATTGAAACCTGGTTTGCCTTTAAAAGTGGATTTGAAAAAGTGATTTCAATAAAATTGATTTTGCTTTTCTGTACTTTCTTCTGCGCAATCTGTGCACAGTTTTATGTGATTCCGAATTTGAATGAAAAGAATATTAACAGAATTGCTCTGATTATTATTTCGGTTACTTCTATTGGGGTCGCAATGTTGGTTTTAGGATCAACGCTTCGTTATGGCGGGATTTGATTTGTATCGCTTACTTTTTATTAAATATTCATCTGCCATTCTTCTTGTTTCTTTGTCTAAAAATTTTTCATTTGTGGTTAGAATATCATAAACATCATAAGAAGCTACTTTATAATTGTATTTGTTTGACATTATCAATGCATAATAAAGAAATCCTGTAAATTTTTGTTCGCCGATATAATGAATGGCTTTTAATTCATTATAAGCTAAAGTATCTCCTTTGCTCATAACAAGATTATCCAAGCTGTCCATCAATTTTTTATTCTCGAGTTTTCTTCGAAAATAACTAGCAGAATTATCATCTGTTACAATTACAGCATTGTTCTTTTTATTACAAGAAATTAGCAACAAAATTAAAATGACAAGGTTCCATTTCATCGATTGATCTATTTAAAGTACTTTGCTACTTTTATTTATATTCAAGTAAAGACAAATCTTCCCACACATCTACGTAATTCCCATTTTCTGCAATTAAAAATCTATTTCCAGGCGCTAATCCTAAATAAGGCAAAAGTACTGGACAATATTCCTCTAAGTGAGAAGCATGTAAGGGCTTAAAGAAATCATCATCTTCAGAATAATCTCCAGCCCAGATATACCAGCCATTTGTACCGTTTTCCACACGAAGTCTTAGTGCGTGAATTGGCATTTCATAGTTTTTCTCAATTATATTTAGTGAGATTCCAACTTTTAGATGTAACTCGCAAGTTTCAAATTTACTTCCGTATTTATTACAAATTTGTTTTTGAATTTCGATTAATTTACTCATCCTTATTGGTTCATTTACAAAATGAAAAATATTCTAATTTTACATTTATAAACAAATATAGGCAAAACGAATAATCAATTATAAACTCCCAAAAGTCTTTCTATATTTATCCATCACCGTTTTAAACAAATCCTTATTTGAAGGCGGCGAAAGCACAATTGCTCTTGAGCCAGAATTTATAGATTGTTCGATACTGTGTAAACTTTTTCCACCTGTTGCCATTACTGGAAAATCTGGAAATTTATCGGCAATTTCTTTTACAATTTTACTCGTATTTGCTCCACCAGAAACGTGAAAAATAGCAACTCCAGCATCGATTTTTCCTTTGAGAAAATCATAATCGGAAGAAGTAACGGTTGCTATAATCGGTAAAGAAACTTTCTCTCTAATTTTTTTAATGTCTTTATTCTCAAACGGAATATTGACAATAATTCCCGCCGCGCCAACTTCTTCAGCATAAATCGCCATTTCTAGTGATTTTTTACCTTTGGTTGTTCCGCCGCCAACACCGCAGACAATTGGTTTTCCTGCAAAATCAATCAACGTTTTGATGATTTTTGGTGAAGGTGGAAAAGGATAAACCGCTAGAATTGCATCGGCATCGTTATTTTCGATAAGTGCCATATCTGTAGAAAAAAGAAAAGACTTTATATTTTCATTTTTCAGCAATAAACCTTGACAATTTCCACCAATTATTTCTGGTGTTGTCAATGCTTTATTTATCGTTTTATTCCTTTTGAATAATCTTTCCCAAAGAGAAACTTTCTTTTTGCTTGCCCAAAATGAGTCTAAATTTAAGTTGATCTGCATGGCCGTAATTTTTACATTTCGACCAAATGTAGAACATTGAAATTTATTTTATTTACAAAATATAAAGGGAAAATTACATTTTGTAATGAGTTAAGGAAAATTTGTAGTGAAATATAGAAAGTCATTTTTATAAACCTTTAGAACAAAAAAAATCGCAAAGCCAAAGACATTTGCGATTTATATTTTTTTAAAAAAAACTTCCAACTTTTAACTCTTAACCTTTTTTCCTTTAGACTTCTTCCCTTTCTTCCACCAAATAATAAATCCAGTAATGGGTAAAGAAGCTCCAATTAAACTAACCAAACTCCAGATTATTTTTCCAATAAGACCAAAGAAAACACCTGTATGTAAATCGTGATTACTGGCTTCATAAACGTCGGCAGCATTATTGTCTTTGTATAATTTAGTTCTAAGCATTTGCCCTGTTTTACCATCAAAGAAAATAGTGTTTTGGTTTCTTGCCCATTTATTCGGATATATCATTCTTAATCGAAGTTCGCCGGTTTTTCTAATCGAAAAAGAAACTGAAGTTGCGCCAGGATATTTTGCATTGGCATTTTCGTAAATAGTATGGTAACGAACGGGAATTGTTGTCGAATTGATTTTAGCATTAGAAACTATTTCATCTCCTTTTCTGAGCTTACTTCCTGTGACTAAACTCACTCCCTTTTTGACGGTATCATATCTAAAATAAGTTCCCGAAAAAGCAATTAAAAGCAAAAAAATGGAAGCGTAAAATCCTAACACCTGATGCAGATCAAAATTGACTCTTTTAAAAGAACCGCCCCATTTTATTTTTAAAGATTGTTTAAGTAAGCGCCTTTGGTTTGGAAACCATAAAATCAAACCCGTAATCAACATTATGATGAAAATGACAACGGACCAACCTTGAATAAACTCCCCAACTTCGCCCAATAATAAAGTTCGATGTATTTCTAAAACCGTATTTAACCAATCTGAACCTTGCTGGTTGATTAAACTTCCATCGTACGGATTAAAATAGTACGTCTTTTTCTTTTTGGTAGAAATTTCGACCGTTGCATTTGGCTCTTCTCTATTTATTTTTAAAGCCGTAATTTTCTGTTTAGGTTCAAGACGTTCATAATTTTCAATAATCGTTTTTAAACCAATAAATGGCTTTTCCTGAACGGGAACATGCAGATATTCTTTCTGTGAAAAATCACGAATTTCTTCTTCAAAAACATAAAGAAATCCAGTAATGCTTATTATAAAAACAATGAGGCCCGATGCTAAACCGAGCCACAAATGTATTTGCCTAATTGTATTCTTGAAACCTTTGGTCATAATTTGCAATAAAATCCAAATGTAGATAATCTCATTTAAATGAAAGATTTATAATCTTAGAATTTAAACGTAATATTTCCTGTAACTCTCGTTGGATTCTGAGCGGCCAAACGGTAAGACCAATATTTTTCATTCGTAAGATTATCTACTTTTAAGCCTAATCTGAATTTTGGTCTATCGTAAAATATAGATGCATCCAGAACAGTGTAAGAAGGAATGCTAAATTTAAAAGTTGCTGTATTGGTTTGGTAATATTCGCTTCCGTAAATTCCACCGAAACCAAATCCAAGACCTGCGGCTGGCCCTTCAGACAAACGATAACTTGCCCAAAGATTGGCGGTTCTTGGCGAACCAGCCGTAGTCGGGCGCAGTCCATTAATACTAGGATTTGCTTTGGTATATTCACTGTCGTTATACGTATAACCTGCTACAATGTTTAAACCACGAATTGGATTGGCAATCAATTCTGCTTCAAAACCTTTACTCAACTGAGTTCCGTCCTGAATCTGAAAGTTCACGTGATCTGGATCATCTCGCGTTACATTTGTTACTTTAATATCGTAATAACTAAAAGTGGCGCTGATTTTATTAAAGTCAAATTTAACTCCGCCCTCAAACTGATTGGCTTGATTTGGTTTGAATGTATTTCCGTTAAAATCAGATCCACCAACATTATTAAATCCGTTCATGTAATTTCCGAATACCGAAACTTTATCTTTAATAACCTGATAAACAGCTCCAAATCTAGGAGAAAATGCCGTCTGATTGTAATTTCCAGCAATAGAATCACGACTTGGATAATATACTCCTTTATTAATATAACGGTCAGCTCTAACTCCAGCCATAACTAATAATTTGTCCGTAACATTTAAAACATCAGACACATACGCGCTATATGTTCTTTCGTTATTAGAAACAAAATTGGTATACTTAGCTGTTGCAAATAATGGTTCTATTCTTTTTATTGTAAAATTGTTGTATGCATCTCCAGGTTTTTTGAAGTTAATCGCAGGCATATTTACAGAAGCATCATTTCGCGTTGCACGAAGACTATAGTAATCAAAACCAGCCACTACTCTGTTACGCAATTTTCCAATTTTGAAATCTCCATTAAAATTTTGCTGAATATCAGTTCCATAATATGGATATTCTTGATTTGTAACTTGCTGTCTCAACGTTTCATTACTCAAAACAGTCAATGCCACAACATATCCGTCAGATGATGATCTCGTACGAGAAACAATTGTTTGCGAAGTCCACGTCTCTGACATTTTGTATTTTAATTGAGCAAATACATTATATTGCTGACTGGTATAATTAACGGTATTATTTGCAAAAGAAAGTTTGTAAGGAATTCCTAACTCTTCAATGCTATGAGCCGTTCCTCCAGTCCAAGGAGCTAATCTTGTTGGTGAAGTTCCTTTAGAAGTGCTAAATTCAGCATCAATTAACAAAGTCAATCTTTCGTTAACTTCATAAGAAAAACTCGGTGCGATGAAAAAGCTTTTATTAAATCCTGCATCCTGAAAACTTCTTTCACTATGTAAAGCCGTATTAATTCTAAAAAGAGCGGTTTTGTCTTCATTTAATGGCGTATTAATATCTGCTGTTAATCGATTCAAATCCCAATCTCCAGCAGAAAAGGAAACCTCTCCTTTGAAGAAATTAAAAGGCTTTTTTGTGACACGATTAAATAAACCTCCAAAAGAAGAAATCGTACTTCCGAATAAAGTTGCCGATGGCCCTTTAATCACCTCAATACGCTCTAAGTTAGACGGATCAATTGTCGTGTAAGTAAAACTTCCAACCCCATTCCTTACTAATTGCGGCGTTGCAAAACCTCTCGAAATATTGGTTGTTCTTCCTTGATTTCTAACCTCAGCAATACCTGCTCCGGGAACGTTTTTAAAAGCACTATTGTAATCTGTAATAACCTGCTCTTTCATCAATTCCTTGCTTACAATGGTATAAACCTGCGGATTTTCCATGTTTTTCAGTTTCATTTTAGAAACCTCTTCACTTTCTTTTCTAGCAAAGCGGTTTCCTCCAGAACTAATAATTACTTCTTCTAATTTTTGAGAAGTATACGTCAATTCAAAATCAACTTTTACATCGGCACTATTTTGATCAATAGAAACAGAAGCTGGCATGGCATCGTAACCATTTAGATTTATTTCAACCAAATAGATTCCGAACGGAATATTTTTTAATTGATAAAAACCTTCTGAATCTGTTGTTGCTGTTTTATTTAATTCTGAAATTTTTACTCTGGCACCTTGTAAAGAATTTCCGTCTTTGAGGATGACTTTACCTGAAATTGTACCCATATTAGATTGAGAAAAGGCAGTTTCTGAACAGATAAAAAGGATCAAAAACGTTAGAAACACTTGAGTTAAAACATTGTTTTTAAGTGTTTTAAAAATTGTTTTCATATAAAATTTGTAATTTATTCTTATTTAGACTGATTACAAATATATAAACGAGAAATGAAATCTTATAGAAAGATTAAAATTTTCTTAAAAATTAATTAAAATCGATAAGGGAATTTATTATTCTAAAACAGGAACTGTAAAACTTCGACTAAATATAAATTCGTCAGAAGTAATTTCAATACTATTAAAAGAGAAAATTCCGTAAAAATAAATCTCTTTTTCAAAACTGATTTTAGAATCTGTGCTACTAAGCATAATTGTGTTTTTTCCTAAAGAAAGATTGACACCTTGAGAAAATGGAGTTGGAATATTTACATTAATGCTGTCGCCTATTTTCTTATCGTTTAGCCGTAAAAGAAAATCTTGTTTATAATGGTTTAAAGGTCCTCCATGAACTGATAAATAAGAATTAGCTTTATGGGTGATATAAAAATTCGCTTCATAAATCAGGACAATAAAAGCGAAACAGCTTGCTAAAATTTTTATCCATTTTATCATTTTTTTTAAGATATTTCATTTTAAAAAAAGTTCCTCGAAACAAATATATACTGAAATTTCGGATATTTTTAAGTTAATAAAACTTTGTCTTTCTTATCATTTGGTTGCACAGACCACTAATGTTTTTTATTTTTATCCAATTAAGAAAGATATTACAAGCCCCAAATACTAAATTAAAAAGAAAATTAAATGAGTAACAAGCAACTTAAAGCCGTCGCTTTTGGCGAAGTATTGTATGATATTTTTGGTAACGAAAAGAGAATTGGCGGAGCTCCGCTCAATGTAGCATTGCGCATGAAAGCTCTTGGCGCAGACTCTAATATGATTAGCTGCGTTGGCAATGATGAAGATGGTGAAACCATTATAAAAGAAGTAAAAAAATTAGGTTTACAAACAGACACCATTCTTAAAGCTAACGACTTTCCTACTGGATTAGTACATGTTACTTTAGACGAAAGCAAATCTGCTACTTATGAAATTCTTTATCCATCTGCCTGGGACAAAATCGTTTTAAACGAAGATGCCAGAGAATTAGTTGTTACTTCAGATGTCTTAATTTATGGCAGTTTGGTTTGCAGAGATGAAGTTTCGAGAAGTGCTTTAGAAGAATTACTCAATACCCATACATATAAAGTTTTTGATGTTAATCTAAGAAAACCGCATTACGATTATGAACTTTTGCTCGAATTAATGCAGTTTGCCAATTTTATCAAATTTAATGATGAAGAACTGGCAGAAATTAGTTCCGCTTTAGATTCTCCTTATACTACTTTAGAAGAAAATATAAATTTTATCTGTTCGCTGACCAATGCAACTGCAATATGTGTTACAAGAGGAAAAGACGGCGCTGTTTTATTGTGGGATAAACATCTTTACGAAAATAAGGGTTATAACGTAAAAGTTGAAGATACTGTTGGTGCTGGAGATTCTTTTTTAGGTGCTTTAGTCACATCCCTTTTAACAGATACAGAACCGCAAGATGCTTTAAACTTTGCTTGCGCAACTGGTGCTTTGGTCGCTGGATCGGCTGGGGCAAATCCTGAAATTTCGAAAATTGATATTGAAAATCTTATCAATAAAAATTAAATACATTATATAAAAAATATCCAAAGCCTGATTTGAAAATCAGGCTTTTTTTATAGTTAAAACATCTGTTTTTACTTTCAAACATGGGAACTATGTAAATTTAAAACGTAATTATTTCTTCGAGATCGCGACAGGCGCTGTAACTTGCGTTTTGAAAATATTTAATGAAGAATGATGAAAAAATTACGAATTTCACTTATCAATATACACGGACTTTTAAAAGGTTCTGGTCTTGAAATTGGACGAGATGCCGACAACGGAGGCCAGACCAAATATATCTACGAATTAGCAGAATTTTTATCCCAGCATGAAGATGTAGAACACGTGCATCTTTTTACGAGATTAATAGACGACCCTGCTCTTTCTCCAGAATATGCAGTTCCGATTGAAGTTATCAACGAGAAATTAGATATAAGACGAATCCCTTTTCTCGGAAAAAAATACAAAGCTAAAGAACAGCTTTGGGAAGGTCTGGACACTTTCGTGAATGGTGCAATGCAGCACATCAAACAACATAATATTTTTCCAGATTGGATTCATTCTCACTACGCTGACGCTGGTTATGCCGCAGCAGAATTGTCAGCAGTTTTAAATATTCCTTTTGCGCACACCGGACATTCATTAGGCTTTTATAAAAAGAAAAAATTATTGGAGGGCGGAGAAATCGAAGAAGAAATCGAAAAAAAATTCAAATTTAAAGCCCGAATTGCCGCCGAAGAAAAAACACTTGAACTCGCAGAATTTATTGTAACCTCTACCGAACAAGAAATTGAGACTTACAAAGCCTATAAAAATTTCGAGTTAGGAAAATACCACGCTATTTCTCCCGGAATTGATACCCGAAAGTTTATACCCTATTATTTTCAGGAAAATGATTCTGATAAAAATATGGAAGAAATACAACGAAAATATTGGGTTCAAGAAAGTATTTCAAAATTTCTTACCAATCCGCACAAACCTATTATTCTGGCACTTTCTAGACCAGATCGTCATAAAAACCTCAACACTTTGATTGAAGTTTACGGAAAAGACAAAGAACTTCAGAGTCTTGCCAATCTGGTAATTTTTGCCGGAATCCGTAAAGACATTGCTAAAATGCCGGAATCGGAGAAAAACGTTTTGACTGATTTGTTGCTTTTAATGGACAAATACGATTTGTATGGAAAAATGGCGATCCCTAAAAAGCACGATGTAGAGAATGAAGTTTCAATTATTTATCGTTATGCCGCAGAAAAAAGAGGTGTTTTTGTGAATTTGGCTTTACATGAAAACTTCGGCTTAACTGTTATCGAATCTGCTAGTTCTGGACTTCCGGTTGTGGTAACAAAAAATGGTGGCCCTTCAGAAATTATTCCCGTTTGCCAAAATGGAGAATTGGTTAATCCTCAAGAAGAAGGTCAAATTAAAAAAGCGCTTCGCAATATTTTAACCGACGAAAATCAATGGAAATATTATTCGAATAATGGCGCGATCAATATTCAAAAACATTACAGTTGGGTAAGTCACGTAAACCAATATGTTGACTTAATAAATGAGAATTTATCGGTTTCTTCTGCTGGAATTAAAAAACAGCATTATCCCAATATCAACATTGACCGTTTAAAAAGAAAAATCGATCATTTGTTAGTTTCGGATATTGACGGAACTTTAATTGAACCTAAACTTTCTAATCCAGGTTTGAAGGAATTAAAAACCCATCTGGTCAATCGTACCGATAAAATGGCTTTTGCAATGGCTTCTGGACGAAATCTAGAGCTCGTTAAAAAAGTAATTGATGAGGAAGAATTTTCTCTTCCCGATTTTATTATTTGCTCTGTCGGAACCGAAATTTATTATACGAACGGAAAGGATTATATTTTAGATAAAGGCTGGGCAAAATTTCTCTCTGGAAGATGGAAAAGAGATGATATTGTGACTCGTCTAAAAACCATCAAATGGATAAAATTGCAAGAAGAAGAGGCTCAAAATCCTTATAAAATCTCTTATTATTATGAAAAGGAACATTACGATCATGAAGAATTAATTCGCGTTTTAGGAACAAACTGGTATAAAGTCAATATTATTCCGAGTCATGGGCAGTTTCTGGATTTTATTCCAAAAAGAGCTTCAAAAGGAAATGCAATTAAATTTTTATGCAGAAAATGGTCTATTCCTTTAAGAAATGTAATTGCCGCCGGAGATTCAGGAAATGACGTAGATATGTTTAGAGGCCCCGTAAAAGGAATTATCGTAGGAAACAGAAGTGCAGAATTAGCCGATTACGAAACAACAAAAAGTATTTATGTCGCTAAAACTTCGGCATCAGAAGGAATTTTAGAAGGATTAAAACATTATAAAGTAATTAAATAAAATTTAAACACATAGAAACATAGGTTTTTCTTACTTGGAAAAGGTGATGGAAATAAACTAGTTTCTAACACATAGCTTTATGTAAGCTTTGAGATCAACTTTGTCAAAGTTTTGAACTTTGACAAAGTTTGACACTCAAAAAACTATGTTTGTTAATGCAAGTGAAACACCTTTTCAATGGAAAGAAAATCTATGATTCTATGTGTTTAAAAATTAAAAATAGTAACGATTAAATAAGTAATAAAATGTATTCAGGATCAGGATTTAGTAATTGGGAAATTGGAGATGTTGATGTATTTATAGACGAAAAAGGTGTTCATCATTTGTTTCATTTAATCATCCCTAATCATGATTATATTGCACATGCAGTTTCAAAAGATGGTCTTTCTTGGAAAAGAGTAAAAAATGCTCTATTTGTAGGGGATCCGGGAGAATGGGATGATGATATGTTATGGACCATGCATATTAGCAAAAAATCGGAAGGAGAAGGTTATGAAATGTATTATACAGGACTTAAACGTCAAGATAAAGGAATTGAACAGAAAGTGGGAAGAGCCATTTCGACCGATTTAATTAATTGGAAAAAAGAAAATTTATACGGACTTCCGTTCAAAAGTGAACCACCACATTATGAAGGAAAAAACAATAATCCAAGAGAATGGATTAGTTTTAGAGATCCGTTTAAATACCAATATAAAAATGAAGATTACTTGCTAATCTGCGCTAGAAGTGCTTCTGGACCAACTTATCGAAGAGGTTGCATTGGAGTTGCTAAAAGAGAAAAAGAGGGTTATGTGCTGCAAAAACCGCTTCATATTCCGTATGTATATGATGATGTAGAATGTCCGTGTGTTTTTGAAATTAAAGGATCGCATTATTTATTGGGTTCCATTCGAGAAGATATTAAAGTCCGTTATTGGTCTTCTTCTGAATTTAAAGGTGAATATTCGGCTTTTCATAATAATGTTTTATTGCCACAAGGAAATTATGCCGCAAGAGTGGTAAAAGACGGAAAACATTTTCTGGTTTATAATTTTTATTTTGCTGACGGAAATGTCAACACCCACCGAGTTATTCCACCTCCAAAAGAATTGGAAACAGATAAAAGCGGCAGACTTCTTTTAAAAAGTTACTATTACTGGCAAAAGCTATATCAAAAAACGATTCTTCAAAAAGATCTGCCTCAGCCAATGCCTATTTTAGGAAATCCTACTGCCGAATTTGTTTTAGAAAATGAAAATAAATGGCGTTTTGGCTGTCGAAGCGGTTACGAAATTTATGGTTTCGAAAAACCTTCAAGTGATTTTGTTTGGGAAGGAACGCTATCTGTAGAAGGAATGGGAAAAACCGGTTTTGTAATTGAATGCGATAAGGAAGGAACTGGGTATTACATTTCGATTGATTTTATGAATGGTTTCGTTCAGTTTAGAGCCTGGGGATTTAATGAAAAAGATGTTAAGAACAATTTTATCTTTGAAAATATCCAAACCAATCAGTTTGAAATCGGAGAAGAAAAACAGATTTCTTTTAAGATTATCCGCTACGGAAATTACTACGAACTTTCGATTAATGATATTGTAAAACTGACTTTGTTAGATTTTAAATATAACGAAGGAAAAGTTGGAATTTATGTTTGTTCTGCGGTAATTTCGATTAGCGATTCTAAAATTCATGTTATTCCAGAACCAGAAAATGAATATGCAGCATCAGATCCTGAAAAATATAATAATGAGTTACAGCCCAATTCTGTAGTTTAATGTTTTTTTTTCCACGATATAATTAAATTAAACACATAGAAACATAGATTTTCTTTGCGCTAAAAGGCGTTTCACTTGCATTAACAAACATAGTTTTGGGAGTGTCAAACTTTGTCAAAGTTCAAAACTTTGACAAAGTTGATCTCAAAGCTTACATAAAGCTATGTTTTAGAAACTAGTTTCTTTCCATCACCTTTTCCAAGAAAGAAAAACCTATGTTTCTATGTGTTTAAAATCTTTTCTTGCAATACATTCAACAGATTAATTACAATTTTAATTTAAATAATTATGAAAATTCAAATCCGTAAAATCTTCATTGCATTATTATTTTTGCTGACTTTTAATTTAGCTAACGCACAGCAAAACGATAAAGAAAAATGTCGCTATACCAAAACTAATTATGGTTATCTGATGGTTCTTCGCGAAGGCGATAATGTGCTTTCTCAAATTGAAAATTTAGCCAAAGAACAAAATATTCCGTCAGCAAACTTTACTGGAATTGGTTTTGCGCAAGATGCGACTTTTGGTTTTTATGATTTTGGAGAAAAGAAATTTCACCCCAAAACTTTCAATAAAGTCGAAATGGGAAGCATTACAGGTTCTATTGCCTGGAGTGGCGAAAAACCTTCTATACACATGCACGGGGTGGCAACAGATGATAAATTTGATGCTTACGGCGGACATATTTTGGCGCTTAAAGTTGGAACGGGTTCTATGGAAATTTATATCACTGTAAATAGCGAAAAGTTAGAAAGAAAGATTGAACAGCCTTTGAATGCTAATGTTTTACAATTGCCTTGTTTGAAGTAAGGTTTAGTACTAAATTCATTGTTGTCATTATTTAAACACATAGAAATATAGAATATTATACTTAAAAAGAGGCATTTCACTTATTTAAACAAACATAGTTTTAGGAGTGTCAAAGTTGATGTCAAAGTTTACATAAAGCTATGTGTTAGAAACTAGTTTCTTTCCATCACCTTTTTCAAGAAAGAAAAATCTATGTTTCTATGTGTTTAAAAAAATAAAATAACGAGGTAATACAGTTATTTTTATTTTTGACAGATAAAACTTAAATTGGCAATTCAAACCGATACTTTTATAAAATGCCACAAAGTCCTTCTCCAGAAGATGTAAAGAAAATTTTCGAAACTTATTTTACTGCCGACATGAATATCTGGAAAGGTTTCTCAGAGAAAATTAAAGTGCGTGAATTTCAAAAATCTGAAATTATAAAAGATTACCACGGCGTTGAAAAATACCTCAACATTGTCATAAAAGGATCTGCGGGATTATTTGTTTGGGATGGAAAAAGGGACATTTGCATCAACTTATTATATGAAAATAGTTTTATAAGTGATTATATGTCTTTTCTAAATCAGCAACCATCTGTTATTAAGACTGAAGCTTTGGAAGACATTACTTTATGGTCCATTTATCATCAGGATTTAACCGAATTGTATCAAAGATCGGAAACAGGTTTGCGAATTGGAAAAGCCATTTCTGAAATGCTTTATGTGCGCAAACAACAAGAACAGATCAATCTTTTAACGCTTTCGCCTCAAGAACGTTATATAAAACTTATTGAATCTAGACCCGAAATTTTTCAGAGAACACCCTTAAAAATCATTGCTTCTTACCTCGGATTAACGGCAGAAAGTTTAAGCCGAATTCGAAAAAGAGTTACCGAAAAATGATTTCTTACCCAAAGTCAATTTTGTTTTCATTTTGGCTCGCTAAGTTTGCTTTACTAAATCAAACAAAATAACCGATGAAAAATAAAATCAACTTTGGAGCCATTATAGTTTATTACGTAATTGCAATTATTTGCAGATACGTTGCTGTAAAAACCGATTTATTGGCAGGAGTCGAAAGTGAGTATTTAAAAATTCTACTTCGTGGCGTTGGTCCAGCAATTGGTGCTTTTGCTGCTATAAAATTATTTGCGCTTAATAATCCGCTTTCTTTAAAAGGAATTTATAAAACGGTTCTTGTTCCGTTCGCTGTTTATTGGATACTTCCTGTTGTTTTAATTTCTAGCGTTTATTATTTTACGTTGGGTAAATTTCCAATTTTATTAATGTTTACTATTGTAGTTTATGGTTTATTGGAAGAAATTGGCTGGCGTGGATTTTTACAAAACCAATTAAAATCGCTTCCTACATTCTACTCTACAGCAATTATTGCCATTCTTTGGTTTGCGTGGCATCTTAATTTAGAAATGACTTCAAACAATTTAATTTTCTTAGTAATTATCTTTTTTGGCGCGTGGGGAATAGGAAAAGTATACACAAAAACTGGTTCGTTATTGGCTGTTGCTGGAGTGCATTCTTTAAACAATTTCTTTGTAAAAGGCGTTCACGAAACAGAATTACTTATAATCCTAGCTTTATTAGCCATTTGGATTAGTTTCATTATTATTTATGATAAAAAAACTAAAGCGCTAGTAAGTCAGACAAATTAATATTTTAAAAATAAATGAAAAACTGCGTAAAGTTCTAATTGGCTTTGCGCAGTTTTTATTTTTAATAGTTATTTAATTCAATCTTTCCTTAGTTTCTGTTCGCAAACAATATTCACTTCCCAAATAAAGTGGATTGCCATGTTTTTCAGACCAAAATCCGTCTAGAATATCTTTGTTGATACATCTGTAAACCGCAACTCCTTTATACGTTTTATGATCATCTCCTTTGTACCTAAAATTAATGACTAGAATATTGTCTTTAAAAAAACCAGTTCCTTTTTGTATTTGCGAGTTATTGATAATCCATTCTGCTTTAATTCTATTATTTTGATCTAAAGCCAAAGTCAAAAGGCCTTTATAAGTAATCTCATTACTCTCATCTTGATTGCTTCCTGAAATAGCATAATTTCCAACTAAATCTTGTATTGTCATTCGTTATTACTATAAATTAAAAAGTAAAATTACTTCGAATGGCAAAGATAAAGTATCAATTTACTTCTGAAAAGCAAAAGCTTTAGAAAACTTCATTTTAAGGTTGTAATGAAAATTTAGCAACTGTAAATGAGAATCGTATAAAATAACTCTAAAGCTAATTTTTAATTTTAATACTATAAGTTTTCAGATTTATTAATTAAAAGAAATTCATTATGATAGCAGATAGATACACCAATTTCGAAGATGAAAATCAAAACTTTTCAGAACAATATAAAGATCCATTCGATGAAAAATTTCTTTTCGAAGAAAAACAATCCAGCGATAATGATTATTTGAATAAAGAATTTTCAGATACGCAGAACAAAGACGATGATTTTGATTTCGAGCAAAATACGCCAGAAAGCGATTTAGATGATGATATCGAAGATTTGGATGAAAACGATATGGATGACGATCTAGTGGAACGTTACGATGAAAATGATCGCGAGCCAGAAACATTTAGCGATGACGGTTATAAGATCGATTAATTTATAAAAACAAAAAAAAATGCTGTCCATAAAGACAGCATTTTTTTTATTCGAGAACAGGTTTTGCAACAATATCTCTTAACCTGTATTTAATGAAAATTACAAATAGAATCGAAACAATTACAAGCAGTGATAAATCTGCAACACCCAGTAAAAGCTGTGATTTTACTTCAAATAAATTTGCAAATCCGTAGCTAAAGACAGAACTAATCATGTACATCACGCCACCAGTTAATCCGCTTGCTACTCCAGCATTTTTGGTAAAACGAGTCAGACAATAACCATAAATGATGTTAAAGATAAATCCGCCTGCGATATGAATTCCAATAATAAAACCAACTAAAGTATACAGATTGCTTGCTGTAGAAGCTGTAGAAATCATCAGTAAAACTAAAATAATCTGTATGGCAAATGCAGTTCCTACTTTTTGCACCAAAGGTTTTTTAATCATCGATTTTGCAATTATTCCTCCCGTCATTAAAGAAAAACCAGACAATAGCGAACTATATCCTGTTGTAATGGCAGAATGACCGAAAACGCGTTCTATAATAAACGGACTTGATAAACTGTAAACAAGCACGATTCCAAAACAAATTCCGATCATAAGCAAACCTAAAGTAAAGTCGGGAGTTTTTAGCATATCTGTATAGGTTTTGGCAATTGTTTTAAGTTTAAAAGGCTGATAATGTTTTAAAGATTCTCCGCTGTAAATCAATTCTAAAATCAGGAATACTAATGAAAGTCCGCCGAGAAAATAAAAGTTCGATCTCCAGCCAAAACTGTTTTGTAAATAACCCCCTAAAAACGGAGCCATAATCGGTGCACAAGCCCAAATGATCGAAAATAAACTTATATAGCCTTTTAGTTTTTCTCCCGTAAATAAGTCTACAAAATAAGCGCGTTTCCCGACTACAATTAAAGCAATTGTAATTCCTTGAATAATTCGCATGGCATAAATAACATAAATATTCGGCACCAAAGCAATAACAAAACTTGTGACAGAAAATATCGCAAGAGAAGCCAAACTTATTTTATAACGCCCAAAACTATCCAAAATACTTCCGATAAAAAACTGGCTGACTCCAACGCTAAACATAAATAAAACTAGAGAAAGCTGCACCGCCGCAGGCGAAACCTGCAGATCATTTGCCATTGCAGGAAGAGACGGCAAATAAATATCGGTGGCAAAGCCAGACAAAGGAATCAAGGCAAGGGCTAATAATGTACTAAAGCCCTTGTGGTTTTCTTGTAAAATTTTCATTTTTGGTAAAATTATGCTCCATGAGCTTCATCGGAAACCGATTTCCATTCAGCAAAACTTGCAAGACGTTCTTCGTATACTTTTTTAACCGCAGGATAAGCAAACGATCCGAATAATAATCGCAATGGCGGATTAGCATTGTCGACTAAGTTGAGAACCACATTTGCCGTTGCTTGCGGATTTCCGAAAATACCTGGTGTTGAAACAGCTTCATTAAAACCTGCTTTAACTGCATCATAAGCGGGCAAACTTTTAGTCTGAAAAGCCGATTCTCCAGACCAATCTGTAGTATAACCATTTGGCTCAATCAAAGTAACATTAATTCCAAAATCTTTTACTTCTGAAGCTAAGGTTTCGCTCAAACCTTCAACCGCAAATTTCGATGCATTGTAAAGTCCTAAAACGGGTAATGTAACCAAACCTAAGAAACTTGAAACCTGAATAATATGACCGCTTTTTTGTTCGCGCATAATCGGCAATACCGCTTGTGACAACCAAAGAACACCAAAGAAATTAGTTTCCATTTGATTTCTTGCTTCTTCTTCAGAAGTTTCTTCAACGGCTCCAAACAAACCATAACCTGCATTGTTGATTAAAACATCAATTCTTCCAAAATGTTCTTTTGCCTGATTTACCGCTTCAAAAGCAGCTTTACGGTCATTAACATCTAACTGAATCGGAAGAACTAAATCTCCAAATTCTTTTTTTAGATCTTGCAGCGCTGCTGTATTTCTTCCGGTCGCTACTACTCTATCACCACGTTTTAAAAAAGCTTCTGCCCAGATTCTTCCAAATCCTTTTGTGGCTCCTGTTATTAAAATTACTTTTGACATTGTTTTCTATATTTAAATTATTGAATTTTTATTTTAAAAAAGACCGAACGGTCTAAAATTGAACAAAAAAAATATGTTAGATCACATATCTTTTAAAATCGTTTTTAATGCTTTCTAACACTACATCCATTTGTTGCGTTCCTACTATTTTGCCGCATAGAATTGCTCCTTCAACCAAAGCAAAGATTTTTACGCTAAATTCATCGACATTCAAATCTGGTGACAATTCTTTATTTTTAATTCCTTCTTCTAGAATGGTAAAATATCTTTTTTGAGCAGAAAATGCCGCTTTCTTTACATGTTCTTTCATCAACGGATTCGTATCATCTGCCTCTGTACCAAAATTTAGAATCGGACAGCCTTCCATCATACATTGATCGTTTTTATAAACATCAAGCAAATTAAAAAGCTTTTCTTGAGCCGATTTTCCTTGCGCAACTGCCATATCTAATTTATTAGCCAATTGACCTCTGAGGTATAAAAAAGCTTCCATACAGATTTCTTCTTTGCTTTCGAAGTTGCCGTAAATTCCACCTTTAGCCAATTTAGTAGCTTCCATAATATCACTCATCGAAGTTCCCGCCATTCCCTTTTTATTGATAATGGGAGCCGCTGCTTCAATAATAAATTGTCGTGTTCTTTCTGCTTTACTCATGGTCTTCTCATTTTGACAGGACAAATATAGACCGAACGGTCTAAAATAAAAAATCTTTTAACATTTATTTTAAAAAGCATTTTATTTTTATAAAAAAAGCTGAACGATATTGTTCAGCTTCCTTTAATAAATAAAAGAGTTATTACAAAAGTCCTTCTGTTTTGGTCAAAAAACTATTCACAGCTTCTTTGATGTCAATTCCAGATCTTTCTGCGATGACAATAAGCCACCAAATATTTTCACCCAATTTATGTTTCAGCTCAGTTTCAGAATCTAGTTTGGGCCAGCGTTCTTGTTGTGACATTACATTTCTGCCAATTAATCCGGCATCAGTCAAGTAAGCCAAAGCATCTTCCTCTACATTCCATTTACTTCCGTGATGATGCAGTTCCAATTCATGATATTTTTTTCTGATTTCCAGAGAACGCTCAATAATCTCGTCAAATGTTGTGCTCATAATTTCTTTTTTTAATGAATTAAATCTGCTATCGCGAAGATTATTTTTTCGTTTTTAAATTTTAAATCAAAGATTCCTCCTAATTTTCCTTCTGAAAAATCTCCTGTAAATTCGACTTCTAGATGAACGTTTTCTTCATCTTTTATATCCAAATTTACCAATTGTGTATTGGTATTATAACCAATAAAATAGCTCTCAAAATAATCCTTAATTCCCTTATGACCAATAAATTTTCTTCCGACTGAAGGATCGTCTAAAATTGCATCGGAACTATAAAACTCAAGATACTTTTCGGCATCAAAGTTATTGCTGGCAATAAGCCACTCGTTTATAAAATGATGTATGTTCATTGTATTTTCTTTAAATAATTTAACCTAATTCAATAGGCTTTTTTTGTAATCTGAAGGAGATAGATTGGTTTTGCTTTTAAAAAGCTTATTAAAAGACTGCGGATGTTCAAACCCCAAATGATACGCAATTTCAGCTGTTGTCATTTCGTCTTGTGCCAGAAATTCTTTGGCTTTTTCGATTACTTTTTCATGGATAAACTGCTGTGTATTTAACCCAATTAAATTTCGAAGTAAATCGCTTAGATAACGAGGCGTTACGTTTAGACTTTCTGCCATAACATTTACCGAAGGCAACCCTTTCATTACCGCTTTATTTTCTATAAAATAAGTTTCTAATTGTTCTTCTAACTTAGATAAAAGATCATTATTTACCGCTTTTCGCGTAATAAACTGGCGATCGTAAAAACGATTGGCATAATTCAGCAGTAATTCGATCTGCGAAATAATAACATCTTGACTGAATTTATCAATTCGTTCATTCAATTCGTCTTGAATAAATTGATAAATACTTAAAATGGTTGTTTTTTCTTTTTCAGAAAGATAAAGTGCTTCGGCAGCAGAATAACTAAAAAAGCCATATTGCTTTATTTGTGAATCTAATGCATACGAACGAAGTAAATCAGGATGAATATGCAATGACATTCCTTCGTAATTGGCTTCTTCTTCCTGCATGCGCAATAATTGTCCTGGCGCAACAAAAGACATTCCGCCTTCTTCAAAATCATAAAATCCTTGACCGTATTTTAGTTTTCCAGAAAATTTAGTTTTAAAAGAGATTTTATAAAAATTCAGAATAATTCCTCCCTCCAAATCGGCTGGATCAAATTTGGCTTCTCCATAGTTTATGATACTAATAAGCGGATGAAGCGGCGCTGGAAGTCCCATTGCTTTGTGCAATTGAGATAATGAATTGAATATAACGGGTTGTTTTTTCATTTCTAACAAATTTAATCATTTCTGATGCTTAGAAGTCTTTTGAGTTACATTAAAAATTGAGTACGCATTTTTTGAAATTGATTTTCTGGCGTTACAGACAAACGTTCGTTATACAACTCATTAGCATCTTTTCCAGCGATATATCGCAATTGATTTTTTTCATCTGTAGCGGCGTCATAAATAATCTGTGCTACTGTTTCAGCTTTTGTATAATTGGCAATTTGTTCTTCGCTGTAACCTTCGCTTACTTTCTTAATTAACTGCTTATACGCTACATGCAATCCGCCTTGTAAAGATCTTCCAGCAAAATCGGTCTGCATTCCGCCCGGCGCGACCACTTTTACTTTGATTCCGAATTGCGCTAATTCATAAGCCAAACCTTCAGAAAATCCGTCAACGGCAAACTTTGAAGCGTTGTAAATTGAACAGGTTGGATAACCTAATAAGCCAAATGTTGAGGTAATATTAATGAAAGTTCCGCTTTTTCTTTCTCTAAAATAAGGCACAAAAGCCCTTGAAACATTGATTACGCCAAAAAGATTCGTCTGAAGCTGGTTCTCAATTTGTTCTTCGCTAAAAGATTCTAAAGGGCCAATCAAACCATATCCTGCATTATTCAAAACAACATCAACATTTTCTGTTGCTAGAACTTGATTTATGGTTTGTTTTATCTGTAATGAATTAGTTACGTCTAGCGCAATAACTTTTACATTTTCTAAACTTGTTAATTCTGTTTCCTTTTCTGGCTGACGCATGGTTGCGATAACACTCCAACCTTTTTCTTGAAATAATCTAGCCGCAGCTTTTCCTAATCCTGATGAAGCTCCTGTAATAAAAATGGTCTTTTTCATATTTACTGTGTTTAAGTCGAAATTACCTCAGCTCTTCATCTATTTCATATAAAATACAACGAGCATTTCATAAAATAACGAAATATCGTAAATGAAAAAGTTTCTAAAATTTAGAAATCCCTTTAAAACAAAGGCTTTAAGGATTAAGGCATATTAATTGGCTATTGTTTGGCATCTACATTCAAACTTAAAAAATGCTAAACATGAAAACACATCCAGAATAAAAAAATAGAGGAAATTTTCACTTCTTAATCTAGGTTAATCGATGCAGGTTTCATTCTCCAATACATTTGCATCATACTAATACAAAAACAAACAATCTAACAATAAAATAATTCAAATTTTAAACTTTATTAAAACATTTAACTAAAAAGATAAAATAATATTAATCTAAAAATCAAAATCATGAGCACATTTACAGTAAAAGACGGAACAGAAATTTATTACAAAGATTGGGGAAATGGACAACCAATTGTTTTTCATCACGGTTGGCCTTTATCAAGTGACGATTGGGATGCACAAATGATGTTTTTCTTAAAACAAGGTTATAGAGTTATTGCTCACGACAGACGCGGACACGGTCGTTCTGGTCAAAGTTCTGAAGGAAACAACATGGAAACTTACGCATCTGATATCGCTGAATTAACGGCAGCTTTAGATTTAAAAGATGCTATTCACGTAGGACATTCTACTGGTGGCGGTGAAGTAATTCGTTACGCTGCAAAATACGGAAAAGGCCGTGTTGCAAAAGCGGTAATTATTAGTGCAGTAACTCCAATCATGATTTTAAACGAATCGAATCCTGAAGGTGTGCCATTATCCGTTTTTGATGAAATCAGACAAGGAACCGCTTTTAACAGAGCACAATATTTTTACGATTTTCCAATTCCTTTTTACGGATGGAATCGCGAAGGACAAACTGTTCAAGAAGGTATCAAACACAATTGGTGGCGTCAGGGAATGATGGGTTCTGTTTTAGCGCATCATGACGGAATTAAAGCATTTTCTGAATCTGATTTTACAGAAGATTTGAAAAGTTTAGATATTCCAGTTTTAGTTTTACACGGAGAAGACGATCAAATTGTTCCTTACGCTCAAGCGCCTAGAGCGGCAAAACTACTTAAAAACGGAAAATTGATTTCATATCCTGGATTTCCTCATGGAATGCCAACTACAGAGGCCGAAACAATCAACAACGATATTCTTTCTTTCATAAAATAATTAATCATAACTGCCTGCAAAGGTTTCTTTTCGGGCAGTTTTAATCTCTTCAAATTATGAGTTTATTTCAACAACCCTCTTTTGACACCGTTACCGAAGCTTTACAATGGCTGAGTACGCAAGGTTTTACAGAAAACTTTAATCTCGATACCAATTGTATTCGTTACAACAATAACACCCAAAGTATGTCGCCGGAAGAATTCAAAATTGAATATTTATTCCGATTTGAAGGCGATACCGATCCAGGAGACGAAGATATTGTATACGGCATTACTTCTGAAACTTACAATCTAAAAGGCGTTTTAACTAGCGCTTTTGGAATCTATGCCGACACGGTTTCTACCGAAATGATTAAAAAACTTTCTACTCATTCTTAAAAACGGCATAATGGCTTAATAAAATTACGATATATCGTAAACCTTTTTTAGCCCTTAAAAACCTAAAACCTTATTCAACAACAAATTAAAAGTTTGGCATTTCATTGGCTTAACTCATTATAAATCTTAAAAAATAAATATTATGAAACCATCAGTTAACTTATTATCACCAGACAATCACGCTTTAGTATTAATCGATTTTGAAGGACAAATGGCTTTTGCTACAAGTAATATTCCGTTGAGCGAATTGCGTACCAATGTGGCGATCATTTCTGGAGCTTCTAAAATCTTTAATGTGGCTACAGTTGTAACAACGGTTGCCGAAGAAAGTTTTTCTGGCCCAGTTTTTCCTGAATTAGAAGAATTTTATCCTATTGCAACTTCTGGATATATTGACAGAACAACAATGAATACTTGGGAAGACGAAAATGCTTATAAAGCTATTGTAGCAAAAAATAAGAAGAAAATAGTTCTTGCCGGATTATGGACAGGAGTTTGTATCGTTGGACCAGCTTTATCAGCTATCGAAGAAGGTTACGAAGTTTATGTAATTACAGATGCCTGCGGTGATGTAAGCGACGAAGCTCATGAACGTGCAGTTCAAAGAATGATTCAAGTTGGAGTGCAACCTATTACTTCTATCCAATATTTATTAGAACTTCAAAGAGATTGGGCTCGTGAAGAAACTTATGTTCCTGTAACCAACTTAATGAAAAAATACGGTGGTTCTTACGGATTAGGTATTCATTACGCACACAACATGATAAAACACTAATCTGACTAATTCAATCTATTATAAATTCCTTACCCCTCATTATGTTGGAATCATCAAAATCCATATCGAAAAACGTCAAGTTACTTGTTCTTTTTCTCTTCATCGGGAATCTAGCATTGGCGCAAAACTTCAAACTTTTGCGTTATGACGAAAATTACGAATTCTTAAAAGACTCTTCCAGAAACTTTTATGAGAATTTAAAATTTATTCCTTTAAACAAAGAGAAAAATTTTTACCTGTCTTTTGGAGGCGAAGCAAGATATGAATACGTTGATTTCAACAATGAAGATTGGGGCAGATTAAATATTGGTCACAACAATTTCTTGCTCCAGCGCTATGATCTTCATGCCGATATTCATTTAGGAAAAACTTTTAGAGTATTTGCTCAATTGAGAAGTGCCTTGCAAGATGGCCGAATTAACGGTCCAAGAGGTATTGATGAAGATCAGCTGAATGTGCAGAATTTATTTTTGGATGTAAATGTCTGGCAGCAAAAAGAAAAAAAAATAACTGTTCGCGCTGGAAGACAAGAATTAGATTATGGTTCTGGAAGACTGATTTCTGTGCGGGAAGGTCCGAATGCGAGATTGTATTTTACAGGAGGAAAAGTAATGTATTCTTCTGCAAGAGTTTCGGTTGATGCCTTTGCCATGATGGCAGACACAGTTTATAAAGGCGTTTTTGATAATAAAATGTCAAAACAATTGAATCTATGGGGAGCGTATTCTAAAATAATTTTTCCGAAAGCTGGAAATCTTGATCTCTATTATCTCGGAATAAGAAGAGATGAATCGCTTTTTGAAGAAGGAATTGCGCCAGAAAGAAGACATACAATTGGTACAAGACTTTGGAAATATGGCGGAGGTTTTATTTACAACTTAGAAGCGGCTTATCAATTTGGAACTTTCGGATCAGGAAAAATTAACGCTTGGACAGGATCTATTGACATTGGATATTCTTTTGAAAACATAAAATTCAAGCCAACGATAAATCTTCGAAATGATTATATCTCAGGAGATAAAAATCAAGGCAACGGAAATCTTCAAACGTTCAATCCGTTGTATCCAAAAGGAGGATATTTTGGTTTCAGTCCGCAAGTTGGTCCGGTAAACCTTATCGATATTCATCCGTATGCGACGATGGATTTACTTTCGAACTTAAAGATGCAGGTCGATGTGGTTTTAAACTGGAGATATTCAACTCAAGACGGAGTTTATAGACCAAGCGGAATGCTGAACCTTCGCGGAAGCGCTTCTGACGAAAAATACATTGGAACAGCTTATTTAGCCAACTTTACGTATAGCGTAAACAAATATATTTCGGTTGTTAGCGGTATACAGTACTTTAAAACAGGTGCTTTTATCAATGACATAATTCCGAACTCTAAAGACGGTGTTTTCTTTAACGCCCGATTGGGATTCAAATTTTAAAACTAAACAATTAATTTTTTAAACACATAGAAACATAGTTTTTTCTCTACTTAGAAAAAGCAGATAAGAACATTAACAATTGTTAATTATCAATTTAAAAAACATGTCTCTATGTGTTTAAATATTTCTCACCACAAAAAACTTTACAATGAAAACAAACACTTCAACATACAGATTTAGATATTCGTATCTGATTCTCTTAATCATAACCTTTAATGCATTTGCACAAACTGCTTCAATCGGTTCTACAGTTACTTGGGGAAAAGTAGACGGAATTGCCATCAACGGATTGGTTCAAGGACCATCTGCCGCAGAAGCAGATTTACAAGTTGCCTGTGTTTTCGAATATACGGAAGGCGATATTTTCAACCCTCCTGCTCTTCCTGCAAACCTCAACGGAATGGTACATTTAGACGATGCTTTAAAAGGTATTATTACAGAATTAAGAAAAAGCGGAAAATTTACAGGTCATTCGCTTGAAACCTTATTGATTACACCTTCAAAAGGAACTTTAGCATCCAAACAATTATTATTAATCGGATTAGGAGATCGAAATAAATTCAACCCAGATTTAATGATTAGCGTTGGAAGTACTGCAATGCGCGAAGCCTTACGTTTAGGCGTTTCCAATTACTCTTTTGCAAGTGATATTAAAGATGCTGGAATCGATTCTCCAACAGCTTTGGTTGCTGAAAATGTCGTTTTAGGTTCGTTTGAAGCCTATAGAACGCAAACCTATTTAAAGGAAAAAAAATTAGCCAGCTATAAACCTTTAACAAAAGTGATACTGCTTGCAGGACCTGCATTTTACAATGTTGCAGGAGAAGGAATTAAAGAAGCCATAGCAAAATTGAACTCTAAATAACGAAATGATGAAAGCAGATTTAATTTTATTCAACGGAAAAATTCATAGTTTCAATGCTGAAACTCCTAATATTACTGCGGTTGCCATAAAAGACGGAAAATTTATTGCAGTTGGAAATGATAGCGATATTATGAGTTTTGCTTATGAGGAAACCAAAATAATCGACCTTCAGAACAAAAGAGTTGTTCCTGGAATTAACGATTCTCACATTCACCTGATTCGCGGTGGATTAAATTACAATTTAGAATTACGTTGGGATGGCGTGCCTTCTTTGGCTGATGCGCTTCGAATGCTGAAAGAGCAAGTAGATCGTACACCAAATCCGCAATGGGTTCGTGTGGTTGGCGGCTGGTCTGAGTTTCAATTTGCTGAACGCAGAATGCCCACTTTAGAAGAAATCAATGCTATTGCGCCTGATACTCCAGTGTTTATTTTGCATTTATATGACAGAGCAATCATGAACAGAGCGGCTTTAAGAGCAGTTGGTTACAACAAAAATACGCCTGCTCCTCCAGGTGGCCAAATTGAACGAGATTCAAACGGCGAACCAACCGGACTTATTATTGCTACTCCAAATGCAATGATTTTGTATTCGACTTTGGCTAAAGGTCCGACGCTTTCTTATGAGCATCAAATCAATTCGACACGTCATTTTATGAAAGAATTGAACCGTTTCGGAATAACGAGTGTTATTGATGCTGGCGGTGGATTTCAGAATTTTCCAGATGATTATAAAGTCGTAAATGAATTGAATGAAAAGAAACAATTAACGGTAAGAATTGCTTACAATCTTTTTACACAAAAACCAAAACACGAATTTGAAGATTTTAACGATTGGATTGATACCGTAAAATTATATCAGGGAGACGATATGTACCGTCATAACGGAGCTGGAGAAATGCTGGTTTTTTCTGCCGCCGATTTTGAAGATTTCTTGCAACCAAGACCAGATCTTCCAGAAAACATGGAAGCAGAACTAGAAAAAGTAGTTCGCCTGTTGGTAGAAAACCGCTGGCCGTTTAGACTTCATGCCACTTACAACGAAAGCATTACACGATTTTTAAATGTTTTTGAAAAAATCAATCAAGACGTTCCTTTCAATGGTCTTCCGTGGATATTCGATCACGCTGAAACGATTGATGAAAGAAACATCGAACGTGTAAAAGCTTTAGGCGGCGGAATTGCTGTACAAAGCAGAATGGCGTATCAAGGAGAATATTTCACCGATCGTTACGGAGCAAAAGCTGCTGAAAACACACCGCCAATTAAAAAAATGCTGGAAATGGAAGTTCCTGTTGGCGCGGGTTCAGATGCTACACGCGTGAGCAGTTACAATCCGTGGGTTTCGATGTATTGGATGACAGTTGGAAAAACAGTTGGAGGTTTACAATTATACACTGAAACGAGATTGAACAGACAAACTGCTTTAGAGTTGTACACTCGAGGAAGCGCTTGGTTTTCGCAGGAACAAAATAAAAAAGGAGATATTAAAGTGGGAATGTTTGCCGATTTAGTCGTTTTAGATCGCGATTATTTTACTATTGATGATGAAGACATTAAAAAAATAGAAGCTGATTTAACGATTGTTGATGGAAAAATTGTCTATGCCAATGGAGATTTTTCTTCTTTTTCGCCGCCTCATATTCCGATTTTGCCGGACTGGTCGCCAACAAATATTTACAACGGTTATCCAGTAAGAAGCAGTTTGCAGAGTGCGATTGAAAAAAATACAAAAGCAGATGCCAAACCAAAACTGACTTCGCAGATTCACAGTTGTAGCGGAAGTTGTGATGTTCATGCTCACAGTCACGATATTGCTAGAATGAGTAATGTTCCTGTCAATAATTATAATGCATTCTGGGGCGCTTTGGGCTGTTCTTGTTTTGCCTTTTAAATTTTATAAAAATGATCGAAATTATAAAACAAATATTGAATTCCGATTTAGGAAGTTCTTTTAATAATGGAGCGCTTTTAGTCTTTAGAATTTTACTTGCTATTGAACTTTTCAGAGTACATGGAATGAAGAAATTCAGAGTTGAAAATGGACAGAAAGAACACGTTCCGAATCCGCTTCATCTGCCTGAAAAACTAAACGGGTTAGTTGCTACATTTTCTGATACTGTTGTGCCGTTTTTTATCATTCTGGGACTTGGAACACGCCTTGCTGTTCTTCCTACAATTGGAGTGACAGCTGTAGGATATTTTGTGGTACACAGAAAAGATTCGCTCGAAGTACGCGATGTTCCTTACATGTACACTTTATCGCTTTTACTGCTTCTCGCACTTGGTGCCGGAACTTATTCACTTGATGCTTATTTATTAACGCTTATAAACAATTAATTTAAACACATAGAAACATAGCTTCGTCAACTTTGACAAAGTTCTCACAAAGAGCTATGTGTGAGAAACTAGTTTCTTTCGATATCCTTTTTCAAAGTCAAAGAAAATCTATGTCTCTATGTGTTTGATTACTTAAAATATTACTCATTAAACCTAATTTAAAATGAAAACTAACATCGGAATTAAACAAGAAAACATCTCAAAAGTAGTAGACGTTTTAATTAAAATTCTTGCAGACGAATTTGTACTTTATACCAAAACAAAAAGAGCACACTGGAATGTTGAAGGTCCAGATTTCTATAACAAACATCTTTTCTTCGAACAACAATACGATGCTATTGACGAAATTGTTGATACTGTTGCAGAAAGAATTCGATCTTTAGGTCATTATACGCCTGCAACTTTAAAAGATTTTTTAGCGGTGACACATCTTACAGAAGAATTACAGGAGAAAAATGATGCAAACGGTTTTATAAAAGAATTGCTTTTAGACCATGAAAGTATTGTTATTTATCTGCGCGAAAACATTAACAGTATAGCAAACGAACTGCAAGATGCGGGAACAAGTGATTTTATCACGGGATTGGTAGAAACTCATGAAAAAATGGCTTGGATGCTTCGTGCACATTTAAAATAAAATATATGGAACTACAACAAAAAAATATCTGGTACGTAACCCTATTGCTTACCATAATAGCAGGATATTGCGATACCGTAACATTTGTCGCAGCCGATTCGATATTTTCGGCGCACGTTACGGGAAACTTTATTGTCTTTGCTTATCAAATTATCAAAGGTTCAGATCTGCATGCGTGGATAAAGCTGCTGACTTTTCCAATTTTTATAATAGCTGTAATTACCGGTGGAAGAATTGCTTTGAAAGCGACCAATCGTTATACCATTTTATTTTGGGAAGGCCTATTATTGGTTTTGAGTGGCATTGCTTCTTATGTTTTCGGTTATTTAGAAAACTTCTCCGAATGGACCATGTATGCCGTTGCAATGACAACTGTATTTGCAATGGGACTTCAGAATGCTTTTGGAAAGCTTTACGCGAAAGAGACTCACGGTCCAACAACTATGATGACGGGAAATGTGACACAAGCTTCTCTTGATTTAGGAAACTTATTAAAAAACGGATTGAAAGACGCAGATGTTCTTTTAAGTTTTAAGAAACAATTAGTTACCATAATCGGATTTCTTGTGGGTTGTTTTCTGGGTGCGGTGGCTGGAAAGTTTTTCGGATTAGGAACTTTAATTCTCCCTGGAGCGGCAATGATTATTTGTTATTTATACCATCGAGAAAGCTAGACAAACACGGATTTTGGATTGCAGATTTCTGATAATATAGTATCTTTAAAAAATGAATTTCATCCCTATTATTTCTGTCAAAAACCACGTACGCGCCTTATTTGCAATGACTTTATTTTTAGTTGTAAATTATGGAACTTCGGCGCAATCCAAAGAAAACCCTGATGTCTTAAAAAATAAAATTGCTAAAGCTGAAAGCGATCCTAAAAAGGTCGAATTACTTTTGGCTTTAAGCGATTATTATCTGACAAAAACTGGAGAAGATAAATCTGATCTTGATAACGCAGATCGTATAAATACACAAGCAAGCTTATTAAGCGACCGATTAAAATATAAACTCGGAAAAGGAAAATCAATTCTTTTAGGAGCACAGATTTATAGAGAAAAAGGCGATTCAGAAAATGCTTTAGAAAAAACAAAAAACGCGATCGTATATTCTAAAAAAAATAATCTAACAGAATTACAAGCAAGCGGTTACGCTGAATTATCCATTTATGATGCAGAACTGGAACAGAAAGCGAAGTATAAACAAATGGCAATTCTGCTTTATAAAAAAGCTGGCGCCAAAGAACAACAAGCCACTGTTCTAAAAGATCTTGGTGAACTATACAGCAGCAATGAACAACCTGATAAAGCTGAACCTTTTTTAAAAGAATCTCTTGAAATTTATAAAGCAATAAAATTTAAAAGTTTGCAAGGGCTTTATAATATTCTTTCTGAAGTCTACACACAAAAGGGCAATTTTTCAGAAGCCTTAAAATGCGGGCTTCTTGCAGAAAAAATCGCTTTGGAACTCCATGATAATACTTTGCAGTTAAGTTCTATTTACAATCATGTTGCACTGGTTTACTATTACTTACGCCAGAATGAAAAAACCGAAGAATATTGGAATAAAGCATTAAAAATTGCCAAAGATTATGATGATGCAGAATACATAAGAACCATTGCTGATAATCTTAGCTCCTTATATATTCGTCAGAAGAAAGAAAACGAAGCTCTAAAACTTATAAAAGAAATGCAGGACAATTATCCTACTTCAAATATGGAGAGAATAATGACCGAGAATTATCTTTTATTTAATATCTATAGAATACAAAAAAACAATGCCAAAGCAACTTTCTATTATAAAAAAATGGTTGCTCATTATGGTGAAAATGCGGACAGAAACGGAAACACTTTTGCTGTTTTAAGAAGTTTTGCTTCCTACCATTATCAAGTTAAAAACTTTACCGCATTTTACCCGATAATTAAAAAATTAGATTCGGTTTCTGCGGCAATCGGAAATAACAATATAAGATCTGAAAGTCACCTGATTTGGTTTAAAGCCGATTCATCTCGGGGCGATTATATCAGTGCGATAAACCATTATCAGCTGTACAAAAGTCTTTCTGATTCGGTTTTTAAAGGAGAAAAAAGCAAACAGATCAACAGTCTTCAAATCGAATTTGAAAGCGAGAAAAAAGATAAAAACATCAATTTGCTTCAAGAACAGGCAAAAGTACAGCAAATTCAAATTCAGAAAGATACGGTTGTAAAATATGTTTTTATTGGAAGTGTAATTGTATTGATACTTTTTCTTGGACTTCTGTACAACAGTTTTAGATTAAAAAAGAAAAAGAACGAAGAACTAGAAATACAGCGTCAGCAGATAAATGAACAAAATGAATTGAACAAAAAAATGCTTATTGAAAAAGAATGGCTTTTAAAAGAAATTCATCATCGTGTTAAAAATAATCTTCAAATTGTTATCAGTTTATTAAATACACAATCGGCTTATTTGGATAACGAAGATGCTTTAATGGCAATTCAAAACAGCCAGCACAGAATGCATGCCATGTCACTGATTCATCAGAAATTGTATCAATCTGATAATCTGGCCAATATTGATATGTCCTGGTACGTTTATGAATTAATCAATTACATGAAAGAATGTTTTGATACCGATCGAAATATCAATTTTGTTTTAGAAGTCGAAAAAACGTATCTTGATGTTGCACAAGCGGTTCCACTTGGATTAATTATAAATGAAGCGATAAATAACGCAATCAAATATGCTTTTCCTGAAAACCGAAAAGGAGAAGTTATCATCGTTCTTAAAAATATTGGAGAAAGCAATTACGAACTGCAAATTGCAGATAATGGAGTTGGTCTTCCAGAAGATTTCGAAAATACCGAAAGAGATTCTTTAGGTATGAATTTAATGATGGGATTAAGTGATCAAATTGATGGAACTTTTGAAATGAAGAACGATAACGGATTGAAAATCACAATTACTTTTACAAGAAACACAGAATTTGAAGTTACTGCAGAGAATTCTTAACAGGATATAAATCAAAGAATGAAGGAGAAAATTTTAATTGTTGAAGATGAATTTATTGTGGCAAACGATTTAAAAATCATGTTACAAAAAGCAGGATATCAAGTGGTGGGTATTGCTTCTTCTGTGGTTCAAGCTCGAAAATTAATAGAAGATAAAAAACCAGAATGGATCTTGCTGGATATTATGTTAAAAGGCGATTTAACTGGAATTGATCTAGCTTGGGAATTACGAGAAATGCATCTGCCCTTTTTATATATTTCGGCAAACACCAATCAAAGTACGCTTGAAGCCGTAAAAGCAACACATCCCTATGGTTTTATGGTAAAACCTTTTAGGGAAAGAGATCTTATTGTAATGCTCGACATTGCCAAATATAGATTTAATGAAGAAAATGGAAGTTTGGGCGAAGTTAAAATCGATTCGCAAATTCAGGAAATTGAAGGAATTGTCGGCAATAGTCCGCTTTTGAAAGAGGTAATTGAAAAAATAAAAATTGTCGCCCCAGCTGAAACTTCTGTTTTGATTTTGGGTGAAAGCGGAACGGGAAAAGAAAGAGTTGCGCATTCTATACATGATCTTTCGGAACATTCATCCAATCCGATTGTAATTGTAAATTGTGCTGCTTTACCACAATCTTTAATCGAATCGGAACTTTTTGGTCATGAAAAAGGAGCTTTTACTGGAGCCAATTCAGTACGAATAGGAAAGTTTGAACAAGCCAATAACGGAACTATTTTCTTAGATGAAATCGGAGAATTACCATTAGATTCTCAAGTAAAATTATTGCGCGTTTTGCAAGAAAAAGAGATTCAAAGACTTGGAGGCAATAAAACGATTAAAATCAATGTTCGTATTGTAGCCGCAACCAATAGATCTTTAGAAAAAGAAGTTGCAGAAGGACGTTTCAGACTTGATTTATATTATCGTTTAAATGTCTTTCCGATACAATTGCCAACCTTAAAAGAACGAAAAGAAGATATTGAAGCTTTGGCCAATCATTTTCTAAAGAAATATGCCGCAAGCTCAAAAAGAAATGTCAACAGTATTAGTCCAAACGCTTTAGCACAATTAAAAAAATACGATTGGCCAGGAAATATTCGTGAATTAGAACATTTAATAGAAAGAAATGTGCTGCTTGCGAAAACAACTGAAATTGAAAATTTTGATCTTCCGTCAAATACTTCTGCTCCGTTTGAAGTCGCTTCTACAGGAAAAATGAAATCTATGGAAGAAATGGAAAAAGAACATATTATGAATGCACTGCAGCTTTGTGACGGAAAAGTTTCTGGTCTTGGCGGCGCTGCAGAAATGCTGAAAATGCAACCACAGACTTTGTATTCAAAAATGAAAAAATTAGGTATAAAACAAGGATATAATTAATCTACATTAAGTAGACTTAACTGTTAGTTTAACGAACTTTGTGGTTATAAACCAAGACATAAAAAAATAAACATGGAAACAATAAAATTAGAATTAGACGAAAAAAAACACGGCGCATTCAATCTTTATGTTGATGATAAAAAACTAGGAGAAATGACGGTAAGTCTAAAACCCGATTTACTAACAGTTTACCACACTGGCGTTGAACCAGAAGCGGAAGGAAAAGGATATGCAAAAAAACTTTTAGAAGAAATGGTGGCGTATGTTCGTGCTAATAATTTGAAAGTTTTAACACTTTGTCCTTATGTGCATGCCCAATTCAAAAGGCATCCGGATGAATATGAAGACATTTGGAAAAAATAATTTTTCTTGACCCCGAATTTCTCCAAAGTTTGTCATTTCGACGAAGGAGAAATCACACTAGAAACTCCGCATGCAGAATCACCAATCTTTGTCGAGCTTCTCGTGGAGATTTCTCCTTCGTCGAAATGACAAGATTGTGTGAAATCTGCGTGACAAAAAACTTTTATAAGACATTCAAAAAAATATATTATGAATACAGAAATAATAACAGACGGCCTACCTTTAAATGAAGCCAAAAAAGCACTCATCATGATTCACGGACGTGGTGCGGGCGCACATGATATTCTTTCGATTGCGAAACATCTTAAGGTACAAGATTTTGCTTTGGTTGCGCCTCAGGCAGAAAATAGAACTTGGTATCCATATTCGTTTTTAGCGCCTCTTAACGAAAATGAACCTTCATTTTCAAAATCACTTGAAGCAATTCATCAGGTTGTGGTCGCTATTCAGCAAAATGGTATCGAAAAAGAAAATATTTATTTCTTAGGATTTTCTCAAGGCGCATGTCTTGCTTTGGAATTCACATCAAGAAATGCGGCAAAATATGGCGGAATCGTAGCTTTTACAGGCGGATTAATTGGTGATCAGGTTTATGAAAACCATTATTCTGGAAATTTCGAAAATACTCCCGTTTTTATCGGAACCAGTGATCCCGATTTTCATGTTCCTGTAGAAAGAGTAAATGACACTGAAACGCTGATGACAAAATTAGGCGCAGATGTAACTAAAAAAATCTATCCAAATATGGGACATACCATCAGTCAAGATGAGGTAGATTGCGCAAATGCATTGGTTTTCAATAAAAAATAATGATTACGATAACGCGAGTTTACAGCGATAAAAACGGAGAAAGTCATTTTGAAGATTTTGAAGTTCCATTAAAAAACAATGGCGATATCGGTTTTTTATCTGATGATGAACCTGTCAAATCTATCGTTTTTAGAGAAGTTAGTCCTTCTTATGATTACGATTTTCATAATGCACCAGACCGTCAATATATTGTTTTATTGGAAGGCGGTGTAGAAATAGAAACTTCTTTAGGAGAAAAAAGAACATTCCCTACTGGTTCGATTTTATTGGTTGAAGACACCACAGGAAAAGGACACAAAACAAAAAATATTGAGCCCAAACTTCGAAAATCAATATTTATAAAATTTTAATTTAGATACTAGATCAAGAAAAAATTTAACCGCAAAGCATGCAAAGATTTTTTCATACTATTTATAGCATTCTAAATATAAAGTTCGCAAAGCTTTGTTTAAAAACTTTGCGAACCTTGCGTAAATCCTTGCGAGCTTTGCGGTTAACAATTAACATCAATTACAAAATCATAAAAATGGAAAAAGAAACCGTAAGAATAGAAAACTTCAGCGATGCCGTATTTGCCATTGCCATTACACTTTTGGTTTTAGATCTTCATGCGCCAGAAATAAATACAGTAAAAAATGGTACAGAATTATTAGCATTTTTAAAAAGTGAATGGACAACATATTTGGCTTTTACGCTTTCTTTTTTCAGTATTTTTATCATGTGGGTCAACCACCACAAGATTTTTAAGCAGATTTACAGCCGAAATACCGCTATCATGTTTTCAAACGGATTGATTCTTTTTCTAGTTACAGCCGTTTCTTATCCTACAGCTTTATTGGCTCGTTTTTTTGAAGGTGAAGCTTCAACTATTGCTGTAGCGATTTATACTGGAATTTTTGTACTGATTAATATTTCTTATAATTTACTATGGTTTATTGCCAGTCATAACAAGAAATTATTGCGTCCAGAAATTACAGATTCGGCAATCAAAAAAATTAGAAATAATTATTTATACGGATTTCCAACCTATTTAATTGCATTTGCAATCTCATTTCAATACCCAGCTATTGCCTTAACAATCAGTATGCTTTTATTGATTTACTGGGCTATTTCATCGGGAAAAATAAATATGAATCAACACTAAATTAGTCTAAAAAATGTTCTTTTTTTATTCCTAGTTTTTGCATTCTAGATGTTAAAGTGGTAGATGGCAAACCCAGTAAAAAGGCAGCTCCTTGCGGACCAGAAATCCTTCCGTTGCATTTTTTTATGACTTTTAAAATATGTGCTTTCTCCACTTCTTGCAACGTTTTAATTTGAAATTCTGTTTTGGAAGTTTCCGATGTTTTGATAAAAATCTCAGGAAAAGTCATTTCTCTAATCCTATCTTCTTTTGCAAACAAAACACTTCTTTCTACCATATTTTCCAACTCTCTAACATTTCCCGGCCATGCGTTTGCCATCATTTCGTTTAGTATTTTTTTAGAGAAACCATTTATCTTCTTTCCAATTTTTTCTGAGTGTTTTTCTAAGAAAAAATTTCCCAGAACCTCGATATCTCCTCTACGGTCGCGCAAAGCCGGAATCGGAATCGGATAAACATTTAGACGATAATACAAATCACTTCTAAATCGTTCTTCGGCAACTTCTTTGTGAAGCGATTTATTGGTTGCTGCAATTACTCTTGCATTTATTTTAATGCTTTTATTTCCGCCAATTCTTTCAATTTCTTTTTCTTGTAAAACACGAAGCAGTTTTCCCTGCAATTCTAAAGGCAGTTCTCCAATTTCATCTAAAAAAATAGTGCTGTTTTCTGCTTGTTCAAACTTACCTATTCTTTGTTCGGTTGCTCCTGTAAAAGCGCCTTTTTCATGTCCGAACAATTCGCTTTCAATTAAGTTTTCTGGAATTGAAGCGCAATTTACTTTCACCATTCTATTATTAGAAACTTGGGATAGATGATGAATTGCATTTGCTACTAGTTCTTTTCCTGTTCCTGTTTCACCAAAAATTAAAACCGTGGCATTTGAAGAAGCTACTTGCGAAATCAATTCGTATACTTCTTGCATTGCGTCGCTGTTTCCGACAATTCCATAAAAACCATCATTTTTAATTTCGGTTCTATCTTGATTATTTGTTGAAGAATTGCTTTTGAGTTTTTTTAATTCAACAAGATTACTTTCATATTCTTCGGTCATTTTAATATTTCTAATCGTAATAGAAAGCTGTGCTGCAATTCCTCTCAAAACACGATTGGATTCTCTGGTAAAAGTTTTGGCATTTTTAAAAAAAAGGAAAAGTGCATTTCGGTTTCCTTTAGTATGAGGAAGACAAATTCCGATGGCATTTTTAAAACCTTTTTTATGTATGTTTTGAATGTAATCTGGATTTTTTTGATCTTTAGTCAAATCGAAAAAAACCGTATCGGCAGAATCCAAACAGAGATTAAAAAATCCGTCGTTTAAAACATAGTCTTTTAAGTCGGTATTTTTATTTGAAGATTGATAGAAAATTTGATATTCCGATTCGTCTTCATTTGAAGAAGTCAAGATAAAATCATCAAACAGAAAGTTATCTTTTACTGTTCCGTTTACAACAGCATCAAATTCCTCTTTATTTACAATTGAAGAAAGTGCCGTACAGATAGATAAAATCAACATTTGTTCTTGTTCTGTTTCCTGCAATCGTTTCATCAGGATTGCAGTTTTATCTGTTGATTTTTCCATAATGGTAATTCTTGTGATATTTTTTATGCGTGGTAGCGTAAATTTAAGAAATAGCCTTTATTAAATAACTATCGATTTTCTAAATATGAGATATTAGATTCATAAAATTACGATATATCGTATAATCGAAAAGTTATTTTCTTTCAAACCCCCTTATTAAACAACACATTAGCCTAAATGGAATATTATTTGGATATATCATGGCACGCCAGAAATTAACTGTTTTTTATTTCTTAATCTAGGTTAATCGATGCACAGCCATAACGGACGTAAATTTGTAAAAGAAAAATCAAATAACAATTTAATATAACAAATACCATGGAAAATAAAATTTTAGGCTTACACCATATTACTGCAATCGCAGGTGACGCTAAACGTAATTTTAACTTTTACTCTAACATATTAGGATTACGATTCATCAAAAAAACAGTGAATTTTGACGATCCTGGAACATACCACTTTTACTTTGGTGATGAAGTTGGAAGCGCAGGAACAATTTTGACATTTTTTCCTTGGGGAGAAGGAATTCAGCAAGGAAGAAAAGGTTCTGGAATGGCAACTGAAATTGGATATTCTGTTCCTAAAGGAAGCTTAGATTTTTGGCAGAAACGTTTTGACAAATACAATGTAATCTACAACAAACCTGCTGAAAAATTCGGAGAGAAATATTTAACTTTCTTAGATCCAGACGGATTAAAACTAGAGTTAATCGAATCTAAAACAGACGACAACAGAAAAGCTTGGGAAACTGAAGAAGTAAAAGCAGATGTTGCTACAAAAGGTTTTCATAACATTACTTTGACTCTAAACGATATTAAACCAACGGCTGCTATCTTAACTGAAATATTTGGCTACAAATTAATCGATCAAGACGTAAACCGTTACCGTTATGCAACAGATGCAGTAGAAAATGCCGCAATTGTTGACTTAGTTGAATTAACAGATGAGAAACGTGGTTTAAATGCCAATGGAACAGTTCACCACGTAGCTTTCCGAGTAAAAAATGATGAAATTTTAATGCACTTCCGTGAAAAAATCGAAGATTACGGATTGTCCATTACGCCACAAATCGATAGACAATATTTCCATTCTCTTTATTTCAGAGAACCAGGCGGAGTTTTATTTGAAATTGCAACCGATAATCCTGGATTTACAGTTGATGAAAGCTTAGAAGAATTAGGTAAAAACTTAAAACTTCCAGCAGAATACGAATCACAAAGAAAAGCTATCGAGGATCATTTGGTTAAAATAAACTAATTCATAAAATATTGGAGCAGGTAGAAACATTTAAAAATTATTTAAAGTTAAAAAATTGACAATCAACATTTTAATATTAAATTTATAAAATATGTTTTTACGTGCTCCAATTTCATTCTGCAAATAAATAATCATTTAAATTAATATATCATGGCAAAAATAGCATTATACGGATTTGGCCGAATTGGGAGACAATTTCTTCGCGTGGCTTTAAAAAACAATCTTTTTGTTCCTGAAGTCATTGCTGACATTCAAGATATAGATTTGCTTGGAGCGCTTTTTAGTGTAGACACCAATTATGGAAGATGGCACGAAGAAGTAAAAACAGCAGATGAAAATTTTAGTATTGGAGACAGAAAAATTCCGTACAAAAATTCAAAACTAGACATTCCAGATTGGAAAGCATTGGGAATTGATTTGGTTGTAGATTGTACAGGACGTGCTACTACAAGAGATTTTGCACAAAAACACATTGATAAAGGTGCAAAATATGTTTTAGTAAGCGCACCAAGTAAATCTCTAGCCGATTGCGATGCTGTTCTTTTGAAAGGAATTAATTTAGATGAATTTGATGCTTCAAACCATAAAATCATCAGTATGGGAAGCTGTACTACAAATGCATTAGCTTCTGTGGTAAAAGTGATTAAAGAAAATTTCGGAATCGAATATGGTCTTTTTTCTACTGTGCATTCTTATACCAATACACAATCATTGACTGATCAGCCTATGAAAGACAGACGTGATTCTTGGGCGGCGGCAGAAAATATTATTCCGTCTTCATCTGGAGCGGCAAAAGCATTGCAGTTCATTTGGAATGATTTAAAAATTACAGGAAAAGCATACAGAGTTCCGACCAAAACGGGAAGTATTGCCGAATTAAATTTGGTTACCACCAAAGATTGTTCTGTGCAAGAAGTGAATGATGCTTTTAGAAAAGCAGCTAAAGAAGGCGAATTAAAAGGAGTTTTAGACGTTCTAGAAGAGCAATGGACATCGGCAAGAATTGTAGCCGACCCGCATTCTTCCATTATCGATTTGCCACTTACTGCAAAAGAAGGAAATTTACTTTCTGTTGCAACTTGGTACGATAACGAATGGGGATTCTCAAACCGACTTGCTGAAGTGGCGAAATATATTGGTGACAAAATCTAATCACACTATTTTTTTAGAAATTGAAATAAAAAAAGCTGTCCTTATTCGGATGGCTTTTTTGTTTAGTGAATTAAAATTGTAAGAAAAAATAAATATATTTGAGAAAACAAAAGAAAAACAACCTTCGCTTATTTCCTCAATTTTGAATAAGAAAAACAACCATAGTCGTAAAAACAAAGAGGCTTCTTTTATAAGGAAAGAATTTTACAAAAAACTTATAATCATAGGATTATGCATAATTCCGATTGTTTTATTTGCTGACAATAAAGGAACATTTAGACTTGTTCCTTTACCATTCTTTCTATATGGAATGTATCAATTAATACAAATTGTTGCAATTTCACAGTTTATTGTAGACGACTTTTTTCCTCCAAAGATATCCTACGAAAAAAAAACTAAACCAATTGACAAATTAGTTTACTATTTCTCCAATACACTCTTTTTTATTAGCTTGATCGCTCTCTTGTTTGAAATCAGGAATTTTGGTAACACAATACATGGAACAAAACTCTTTTGGACAGCTGGTGTTTTCGGAATTCTGGTAGCAATTATTACAACAACAATCTTAAAATTAACAAATCCAAGCGTGTATTATGAAAGTAAAAGAAGATATACTGTTCATCTTGGACTTTTTATAGGATTCTTTTTAATAGCTACAGCTTTAGCAAGTTTTGTAAACCATTATTTTGCTAACCCAACAACTTTTTGTAAAAATTTTAAAATAGAAAGCAAAAGTATTAGCGGTGGTAGATCTACTGAATACTTTTTCTATTTGAAAATGGAAAATGGTCATAAAGAAAGGTTTTCTGTAGGGAAAACAAAATATAATAATTTCAAAGAGGGAGAAGAAATAAAACTATGTCTGTTGAAAGGAAAACTTGGCTTTGATTATGTGACAGAATTAAAAAAATAAAGCAATAAAAACGGAAAAAACAAAATCATGAGCAATAGATACGAGGTAATAATGCAAACAAATATTGTTTAGATGAAATACATAAAAACATTCCTACTATTTTATTTATTTGTTTTTTCTCAATTTTTTTGGGCAAAAACAAAAATAGATACGATTACAAATTGGCAGATATTCAAAGATTCAAAAGTGTTATTTCGTAGCAATGAGCATGAATGTTACAAACTAACTGGAGTATTAAAAAAGAACGATACTTTTAAATCATTAAAAATTGTTTTTTTCCGTGATACAAAATCATATGGAAAACAAAAAATTACATTATTGAAAGGAGAAAAAGTTTTAATACAATTTGATTATGAAAATAGTAACGAATTAGAAATAAGTAAAAGTAAAATTCAAAGCCTATTTGAAAAAACGAAAGTAGATTTAACTATAATGTACTATGACAAAGGAGAACCGAAAGGAATATTATTGGGTTATTTAAGATTAGAAAACTAAACCTTAATAATCTATCACTTAACATAAGAAAAAGCAGATATCATTAATACCCAAAAGAACAAAAAATGGAAAAACTCAATACCATAATTCTTATGATATGCTTTACAACATTATCATTTGGACAAAGCGCAACCAAGACTGATAAATTGCAACTAAAACAATTAATTACTGAATCTTTTGATGAAATTTGGTCTAAATTAGATTCTAAAAATATTGATAAATACTACACAAAAGATTTTCTTCTTTTAGAAAATGGAGAAATATGGAACAATGACTCTATAGCAAATTATTTAGACAAGGCTTTACTAGAAAAACCGATTCCAAATCGAGTGAACTCCATTGAAGTTATTGAAATTAAGATCTTAAACAAAATGGCTTGGATTGCATACAAAAACCAAGCTGTATTTTCATTTGACGATAAAAGAACTAAAAAAGTGTATTGGCTAGAAAGTGCAACCGCAATTTTAACAAAAAACGGATGGAAATTAGAAATGTTACATTCTACCAGAATCAAAGATGAATAAAAACAACTGCCGATAGCGAAAGAATTCGGACAACCTTAAACAATTTCAAATGAAAAAAATTGTACTCCTATTTCTTATCGTTTTTTCAATAAGCTGCAGAAAAGAAAATGTTGTAGAAAAACCAAAACCTAAAGAAAGTTCTCCAGAACAAACTCCTAAAAAAATTGGCAATTATGTATCTGATGAGCAAGATTTTATTTGGTCATCCAAACAAAGTGACACCGCTAAATATTGGATAAGAATAGTTTTTCAGAAAGAATTTGCAGTTTATCAATTTCATGGCCAATGCATATATTATTTTTTCACCAATCATTATCATACTAAAACTGACAAAATAGAACTTCTTTGGACTTATAAAAGTGATTGTTTACTAGACATGAAATTTTTAAAACAATCAAACGGTATTAAACAGTATCCCAAAAACGGAGACAGTTTTTGCGAGTATACTTTAGTGAATGATTCTGTTATAAAAGTGAATTATAAATTTCCACAGTGGGTAAAAAAAATAAACGAAACTGAAAAAGATTCAATTTTTCCACATTTTTTATATCTTCAACCAAAAGATAATTCATATAAATAGGTATCCTAAATAAAAATGAATTTTAAAAACAATTTAATAGATCAGCTCAAAAGTATATGAAACGATGCTAATCTTAAAGACAAAATATAAAAAAAGCTGTCTATTATTTTAGACAGCTTTTTTTCTGATTCATAATTAACGTATTAATCAAAATCAATTAGAAATGACAAATACGGCTCCTTGCTCAGAATACCGTATTTATCAAACTAATTCAAATTCTAACTTTTATAAACTTGCTTTTACTTCACCGCAAGTCAGCATATTTTTTGGGTAATATGGGTTTTTAATTTCTTTGCTGTCACTTGTCCAAACGGCACCTGTCATTGGGCAAATCTGTAAATACAATGTTGCATCGGCCGCTTTAAATTTTGATGCCTGCTCCCAATATTTCACAGAAAGCGTTTCAAAAACTTTGCGCTGTTTATTGATATTTTTATTTGATATAAGCTGATCGGCTAATTCTATAATTTGTTTTCTAGATGTTGTTGCCTCGTTCATTTTTTCAAGGCTCAATTTTTTAAATCTAAAATTCTTTAAGGAATTTTTCAATGCTTCTGCGTTTTTAGCAACAGCAAGACTGTCTGAAAGTAAAAAACTATTTTTTAAAGCCAGATAATTTTGAGTTATCTCTTTTTTCTGCGCTTCTCTTTTTTCTACCAATTCAGGAGTTACTTCCTCTTTTGATGTTAGTTGCGCTTGTGCAAAACTGCTTAAGAAAAGGAATGCTAGAACTACTAATTTTTTCATATTGTTGCTTTATCTAATTTTGTAATAATCTTATCTATTTCTATCAAAATGCTTTCGAAATGATCTTTGCTTAAGCCTGTAGTTCCATTCATAAGCTTTGCAACATCAGTTTTTAATTTTAAAAGATGTTGTTTGCCGTACAATCTCACATCGCTTCGTTGCGCCGCATTTGCTGCTTTTCCAGGCTCTAATTCTTTTGGTAATAAAAGCATTCCTAATTTTTCAACATAACCGCGCTGCAAACTTCTTCTGTAAAAATCTTGTTTTTCGTCACCGCTGAATTTTACCCAAACCGTCTGCTGTAAATCATCTAAAAACTCAGGAACGGTATACGATCCTTCAAATTGTATTGATTTAAGGTTTATGTTATAAAGCATTCCAGAACTCAAAAGCATATTTAAAACCTGATTCTGCTGATCTGCTATTTGGTCGGCAGTTTTTAATGGAATAAGCTGCTCAATTTCTTTAGGATACATCCATAAAGGCGCTACAAACAACTGTCTTCCAACATAATCTACCGCAGCTTTTACTTTTGCTTTCGGAATTGGCTGATACACTATACCTTTTTCGTCAACAGTTCTTTTGGTAACATAGTTATTACCAATATTTTTCAATACATGATACAAATAGCGGCTATATTGCGATACAACTGCTTTATGCATATCCGATAGATTGTCATAAGCATCATTCGGCTGATAAGTCCATTGAATAAGATTTGGAACTACTCTTTTTAGATTTTTAATTCCGTAATCACTTGCCTTTACTGAATCGTCTCCCAAATCTTCAGATTGACTGCGTGGATCTTCATCTTTTCCTTCTCCACCAAACCACAATTTAGGATTAGCTGTTAAGCTATCTGTTGTTAATTTGGCAAGAGTCTTTTCTTCTTCAAACTCATCTTTAGCATTTGGATAATAGGTATAACCCCATTTTACAGCCCATTTGTCGTATGCTCCAATTCTTGGGTAAATTCCTTTTGGGCTAATATTATCTTCCGGTTGTGCTACATAATTAAAACGTGCATAATCCATAATAGAAACAGTATGTCCGTTTTCTTCCACCCATTTTTTATCGCGAAGTTTTTCTACAGGTGTTGCGCTGCTTGCTCCCATATTATGGCGCAAACCGATTGTGTGCCCTATTTCATGCGAAGAAACAAAACGAATTAATTGTCCCATTAATTCATCATCTAAATGCATTTTTCTGGCTCTTACATCTAAAGGTCCAGCCTGAATCATGTACCATCTTTGTACTAATTTCATCACATTATGATACCAGCCAACATGGCTTTCCATAATCTCTCCGCTTCTTGGATCACTAATTCTCGGACCATAAGCATTTGGCGTTTCAGAAGCGAGATATCGTACAACAGAATATCTTGCATCTTCCAAACTCATTGTTTTATCGTCTTCTGGCCATTCTTTACCAACAATAGCGTTTTTAAAACCAGCTGCTTCAAAAGCTTTCTGCCAATCGTTGATTCCTGCAATTAAGTACGGTCTCCATTTTTTTGGCGTTGCAGGATCGATGTAATAAACGATTTGTTGTTTTGGTTCAACCAATTCTCCTCTTAGATATTTTTTGATGTCTTTACCTTTAGGCTCTAAACGGTAACGCTGTACAATAAATTTTTTCTGCACGCTTTGTTCATCATCATCAAACAAAACATATTTATTGGCAAAATAACCGACTCTTTCATCAAAGAAACGTTTACGCATTGGCGTTTTTGGAAGCAATACAATTGAAGTATTTAATCGCAGTGTTATAGTTCCGCTGCTTGCAGTAGAACTTGTGTATGTTTTTGTTGTTTTGACTTCTATATTAATCGGATAGGTATCTATAGCTTCAATAAAAGACTTATCGTCGGCAAGAGAAGTCAGTTTTTTCTCAGTTTTCTCTTTGCTTTCTATGGCAAACATTGCATTATCCTTCTTAAAAACATCAGTTACATCAATAACAACATTTCCATTATCTGGATTGGTTGTTTTGATTGGAAAAGCGGCCACAATCGGATTTTCATTGCTTCCTGCCAATGCTTTTGCTAGCATAGAATCAGCAGAACGAACATCTTGTCTGTATTGTAACGATCTTAAAAAAACGATATTATTTGCCCCTTTTTCAAAATAAATAGTTTGCTCGTTGGCCTTTTCACCGCCAAATGTTCCCATTCCTTCCGGAGTTGAAAGATATCGGGTTACTACCAGCATATATCTATTAAATAAACTGTCCGGAATCTGAAAATAGTATTTTGTATCGACTTGACTTACCATAAAAAGACCCGACTTGTTTTTGGCCTTGTCTGAAATCACTTTATTGTAAGCCTGCATTCCTTTTGGCTGTGTGCTGGTACTATCGGCTTTTTTTTCTGGAGTTTGAGCAAAACCATGCTGTCCGAAAGACAGCATGATTAGTAAAATAAATAATTTCTTCATCTAATTAAAATGGAAGTTTTTCGTCGGTATTTAATGTCAATTTCGGATTTTTCTGCAAAGCCGATAATGGAAACGGTATTATATATAATCTAGAGTTTGGCTGTAAAGTATACGTTTTTTGAGGAACGGTTTTGTTAACCAATGGAAATACTCTTGTAACCGTTTTTGCGTAGTCGGTTTCCGTATTTAATCTCTTCAAATCAAAGAAACGATTAAAGCCTAAAAGCAATTCTTTTCTTCTTTCATTAATAACCAATGCCATTGTTTCTTTTCTAGTAGCTGGAACGGTTAAATTTACAGTACCAGAAAGAATACGTTTTGCCCTTAAAGTATTTAAAATAGCAACTGCTTCATTCAATTTCTCCTGTCTAGCCAAGCATTCTGCTTGCATTAAATACACTTCTGTTGTTTTCATACCAACAGTTGGATAGAAAAATCTTGTGTATTGCGTTCCCCAATAAGCAGTATTGGAACCTTGATCTAAATTGGTTGTGCTTGTTGAATTGAAGAATAAATTAAAACGTGCATCATTAGTACCAAATAAAGTTCTCAGTTCTGGACTTATGATATAAAGCTGCCCGAAGTTCATTTCATTATATCCTGTCATGTACATGTAACTTAATACTTCTACATTGTTGGCTGCAGGAACGGCAACAGCTGTTGGTCCGCCTTGAGCGTTATAAGCTACCATATCAAATATTTGATTGTTATAGCTTAATGACTTTTCTGCTGCTTCTTGTGCTTTAGCAATTTCACGTTTAAACAAATGCACTTTTGCTTTGAATGCGTAAGCAAATGCTAATGATGGATGGTAAACATCAACAGGTTTTTCTTGAATATACGGTAAAGCTTCTTCTATATCTTTCTGAATAAAATCATAAACCTGAGCAACTGTCGATTTCGAAGGTTGTGCTTCTAAATCAAACTTATCCATAATACAAATTCCTCCATCTGTAGCCGCAGTGTTCGGATCATATCCTTTTGCATAAGTATTTATTAATAAAAAGTGATCGTAAGCTCTGTAAATTTTAGCTTCTGCTTTTGCTATTCGTTTTGTATTTTCATCTCCTTTACTATTATCAACTAATGAAATAATCGTGTTCCATCTATTAATATAAGTATAAGCTTGATTATAAAAACTTGACCCTGTCATCAACGCAACTCGATCAACAGTTTCGTCAAAAGTAAAATTAAGAATATCGATGTTCGGAGTTCTTCCAATTACATTTGCCTCTCTCATCCATTGATCGTCTGATAAGTATTGAAAGTTATTAATTGGGTAACCACGTCCAGGAAGCGATACCAATTCTAAAAACTGGTCTGCAGTTTCAATTACTAAAGATCCTTTTGGTGTTACGTCTGTATAATCTTCACAAGATGTTACCGAAAACATCACTAGTGAAAGTATTGTTATATATAACTTTTTCATAGTTTAAAGGGTAAGATTAAAGCCAAATAAATACGTTTTTGGCAATGGTAAATTACGTGTACCTGAATTAACAGAATAAACCTCTGGATCAATTCTGTTTCCTGCAGCACTCCAGTACCAGATATTATTCATCTGGAAAGTAAATTTAGCCGATGATATATTCATTCTATTTGCGAAAGCTTTTGGTAAATTATATCCTAATGAAATGTTTCTTAGTTTAATATAATCTCCATCTACAACATTGGCGCTTGAGTTTCTCCATTGACTGCTTATTGTTGCTGCATAATTTCTAACACTTTCGTCTAAATCTACATATAAACGTGTATTTCCGTTTGGATTTGCATCTGTATAACGATCTGTAATACCTGAAAGATTTACTGCATCTGAGCTCATGTCAATAGTTTCTTTACGCATCACATTTCCACCTGAGAAAACAAATAACAGATTCAGATCGAATTGTTTGTATGAAAATCTCTGTGATAACGAACCCGTGTAAGTTGGAGTTAAACTTCCCATATTTACTAAAGCATCAGGATTTGTAACGGTTTTTATTGTAGTCGCTACTGGATTTCCATTGGCATCAAAAGTGATTGAAGGATTTCCATTTTCATCTAAAACATAAGGATATCCGTTTGTTGTTCCTCCATATTGATAAGCATACAAACTGTTGTAAGTTTCATTTTCTAAGAAATAATCAATTGGCGAACTAACATATACTGAAGCTGAAGATTGTGCTCTAGTAACTTTTTTCACAGTTGTTTTGTTAAATCCTAAAATTACATTTGAACCAATACGGAAACTGCCGTTGTTGTACCAGTCAGAGCCAATACTAAACTCAACTCCTTTATTCAATAATGCTCCTGCATTAATTCTTCTAGATAAAGCTCCAACAGTCGGATCTAAGTCGGTTGTCGCCAATAAATCGCTGCTGTATTTACGATAGATATCGATACTACCGTTCAATTTAGCTCTAAACAAGCTATAATCAACTCCCAAGTTGGTACTTTGTGTTTTTTCCCATCTTAACATTGGATTTGGTTGTGCTGTGATATTGGTATATTGTAAAGATTGATATAAGTTATCGTTTCTTCTTGTAGCGGTAATGTATGGAGTTGTAGATTGATCGATATTTCCGTTAACACCATAAGTAGCTCTTAGTTTTAATGCCGTAATCCATTTAAATTCTTTCATGAATTCTTCGTTACTTGCATTCCATCCTAAACCTGCAGACCATAAAGGACGATTTTTATATTTAGGATCTACTCCAAATAAATCTGCTCGGTCAACTCTATAACTTCCTGTTACGTTATATTTAGATAAAAAAGTATAACCGACTGTACTGAATACAGAGAAATAACGGTGTAGAATTTCTGTCTGTGTTCTAGATAAAGCCCCTAAAGTTCTGTTATTTCCAAACATATAACTTGCTGTCCCTGTCTGGCTTAATGCCAAACTGTTTATTACTGCAGAAGTAAGTGTAAGAGGATCATAACCATATCTTAATTGTTCGATTGTTCTTGGAACAAAAGTTTCGCGCATTTCAAAACCTGCTAAAGCATTAATAGCGTGTTTTCCGCCGCCAAATTCTTCGTTATAATCTAATTGATTTCTAAAAGAATAATTACTTGTCTGACTGCTTAATTGTTTGTAACGTCCTCCTGTAGAAAAACCATCTACATAAGTATAAGCGTTTGTAGTCGGGTTGTAAGCTGTTAAAGCATTTATAGCATAACGCATTTTGTATGAGTTAATATCGTAATACTGCTCATTATCATTTTTTCTAACTTCGTATTGAAATTGTGAACTTACACTTAATCCTCTCCAAATTTTAGCGCGAAGATTTGCAAACGCTCTTAAACTTAATGACTCTTCTTTAGTTATACCTTCCTGAAGTGCATTCAACACATTAAAAGTCATTGGTTTAAAACCACTTAAACCAGCTAATTTCTGAGCTACTGCAGGATTAATAACACCGCTTGAAGTAAATCCGTCTTTGATTCCAACAAATGGAGAAATTACTAAATTACCGTTGTCATCTGTGATACGTTCGTATCTTTTTTGAATATCGTAGTTGCCAAAATCTCCATCTGTAACATCATCCTGATCGTAAGTTCCGTTTACTCCAAATGTTGCATTTAACCAGTTATTAATTTGAAAACTGCTTTTTGCATACAAATTAAAGGATCTGCTTTGATTGAATTTAATTCGGTTTTTAGACTCGTCATAATTAAGCGACACATACGTATTTTGTTTACTAGTACTTCCTGAAAAAGCAACATTATAACGCTGTCTGAACTCATTCTGCCATACATTATCACGATAATCTTTATAATAATCGTTCTTTCTCCACTGCGCTATTGTACTATCGTAGTCTGTACTGGTGATTTTTCCTTCTTCTAAGTTTCTGTTTAATTGGTAAAGCGGACTGTAGTATTTCATACTGCTGTTTCCAATATCTCCATAACTGCTGAACATTGTTGCTGTATTAGCAAATCTAGCTCTTTCTCTATCATAAACATCCTGCTCAAAATCAATCAAATCACTTGTTGAAGCATAGTTCATGTCTCTTAAATTAGGTTTTGTCGAAACAAAAAAATCAGAGTTGATACTCACTTTTAATTTACCGTTTCCTTTTTTAGTAACAATGACAATGATTCCGTTTGCCGCTCTTGAACCATAAATAGAAGCTGCAGCGGCATCTTTAAGAACGTTAATGCTTTCCACATCATAAGGATTGATATCTTCTAAAGCCAATTCTGTTGGCAGACCATCAATTACAATAAGCGGGCTATATCCTATATTGTTAGAAAAAGTTCCCATACCACGTAAAATCGGTTTATCAGCCGATGATCCGTTTGGATTTTTCTGAAACATTAAACCTGCCACACGACCTTCTAATGCACTGGATAAATCACTATTGATGTTTTCGTTTAAAGTTTTTTCGTTGATAGTAGCGATGGCTCCGGTAGAATGACTCCTTTCCAAAGTTTGATACCCAGTAATTACCACTTCTTTCATAGCCGCAACTTTGTCTTCAACTATAATGGTTAATGTATTTCGGCCGCTAATACCAATAGATTTTGTTTCGATTGTTAAGCCAGAACATTCTAAAATTCCATTAGAAGGTACGCTTTCAAAAACAAAACTTCCATCAAAATCAGTAATACTCGTTTTATTAGTACCCGATAAAGTTACAGTCACACCCGGGAAAGGTTCATTTTTATTGTTTGTAACTTTTCCGCTTACGCGGATTAGCTCGTTTCCCAAGTTTTCTGCTTTTTCTTTAGATGACGTTACAACAATAGTTTGGTTAGCAAGATTGTACTTTAAATTTTGACCGTTAAAAATTTTATTTAAAGTTTCTTTTAAAGAAGAATTTTTTACGCTAATTGTGACTGGTTTAGCATCTTTAAGCATTTTTTGAGTGTACAAAACTTCGTAATTAGCCTGCTTCGCCACTTCTTTCAGAACCGTTTCAAGTGGTGCCTCTTTAAAATTAATAGTAACATTTTGTGCTTGTGCCGAATAACTGAAAAACAGCATAAACAATACACTAAACACACTTAAATAAGTAGAAAAATTAAATCTCGGAATCTTTTTCCCAAGATTTTTGTAAGGTTTTTTTGGTTGTAAATTTAATTTCATACATTTACATTGGTTATAGTTAAACAATAGGTGGACAACTTATACTGGCTATAAACTTTTATAACAACCAGAAGCATCGCAACTGCTTCTGGTTTTTTAGTTTATAGATCAGTATATTTAGGTAAATTTAAAATCACGGATAAACAATAACTGTTTTTCCTTCGACCTTAAATTTTATATTACTAAGCTCAAGTACTTTTAATACTTCAGATAAATTTTTATTTCTAAACGTACCTCCATTAAAGCGAACGTCAGAGACATCACCTCGGTACTCAACTTTTATTCCGTACCAGCGTTCCAATTGTCGCATTACATTTTTTAAATCAGCGTTATCAAACTTAAAACGACCGTTTTTCCACGCAACTGCTTCTTCAGTATCTACTTCTCTTACTTTTATTTTAGAAAAATTATCAGAAACATCAGACTGCTGTCCTGGTTTCAAAATTGATTTTTGATTTTTGTAAGTAACAGCTACGCTTCCTTCTAACAAAGTAGTTTTAATAACCGATTCATTGTTATACGAATGAACATTAAAATGTGTCCCCAATACTTCAATAGACTGCTTATCTGATTTTACGACGAAAGGTTTGCTCTTATTTTTGGCTACTTCAAAATAAGCTTCCCCATCCAATTCAACAATTCTCTTATCTCCGTTAAACTGAGTTGGGTATTTAATAGATGAAACAGCATTTAAATAGACTTTGGTTCCGTCTGCCAAAATAATATTGTATTGTCCGCCTGTTGGTGTCGAAAGTGTATTGAAAGAATTATCATCTTTAGAGCCTTCTGCATTTGGATTGATTACATAGGTAATTTCTCCATTGGCATTCATTTTAATCGTAACCTCGTCTTCTTCACCCTCCTTCGCAATAGTATCTTTTGCTGAAATATCCGAAAGAACAATTTGTTTTCCATTTGAAAGTGTCAATACACCTCTAGTTCCTCCAGGGGCAATTTCCTGTGGTTTTACAGTGACCTGAACGTTTTGCTCTTTGGGTTGGATAAAATAAAATATTCCTGAACCTAATAATAAAGCAATAGATGCTGCCACAGCTATACGCGGCCAAAGACTAAGGACCTTTCTTTCGTGCTGAACTGGTAATGTAGATTTCAGATATTGGTAACTATCTTCCAGCTCATATTCGTTAAGTTGTAACTTGCTGTCCAAAGCTTTTTGCAGATACCAGGCATCAACTTTATCTTTATCTTCATCAGATAAAGTTCCTTCTTGATATTGTTTAAGTAATTCTGAGATTTGGGTTTTATTCATAATAACAATAACGCAATTTTGTCTTGTATATAAGTAAGACAGTTAAAAGGGACTTTTGTCATAGGCAGTGACAAAAAAAAATTAAAAAATCATTATTATATCTTTAAGAAATATGACAAGATTTTAGCTTTCCATTTGCTAATGAATAAGTTATAAAACAAAAATATTTTTAAATAAATTAACAAAAAGCATAAAAATAATTCAATAGACGAAAAGATTCACCATAGATTTAAGCTTTTCCCGAAGAATTTTAAGTGAATTATACACTTGTTGTTTAGCTGTTTTATCGGTGATATTTAATTGAAGTGCAATTTCATCATAAGAAAGCTCTTCAACTTTTCTTAATAGAAAAACTTCTCGCATTTTTTCTGGAAGTAAAGCAATCTCTTTCGCAATAATGGCTTCTAATTCTTTTTCTCTCAAATTAGAATCGGCAAAAACATAATCATTTTCGATAAAACTTGAGATAGATTCAGCATATCGTGAAACCACTTTTTCGTGAGCGATATGATTAAGTATTTTATTCTTTGTTGCTTTATACAAGTAAGAAGAAAGAGAGCCCGTAATAATTAATTCATGGCGTTTATTCCAAATTGATAAAAAAACTTCCTGAACCGCATCATTTGCTTCATCACTACTGCCTAAAATTTTATAAGCATGATTCACAAGAATTCTAGAATATCTTTCAAAAATTTCTGTATAAGCCAACTGATCATCTTCCTTAAGAAGATTTAGTAAAACATTATCAGCATAGTTGCTATAAACAGACATTAATTAAACGGATGAGTATGAAAAACGCAATATTAAACATTTTTTATGTTAAATGCTAAAAGATTATTACGTAAAAAAAGCTATTTGAGTAAAATAGATTAATTCTTAAAAAATGCCACACTAAAGATTTTTATTCTTATTTTTTTTATTAAGATTATACACTCTAAAACTGACAAGTCAGTCAGCTAAATCTTCAAAATCACTATAAAACAAAAAATCCCTCCCGACAAATCGGGAAGGATTCTAAAAAGAAAGGCGACGACATACTCTCCCACATAACTGCAGTACCATCTGCGCAGGCGGGCTTAACTTCTCTG
>NZ_JAJGZV010000013.1 GCF_020805785.1 Flavobacterium chungbukense
GGTGACAATTCCAGAAAAGCCAAGCGCAGAATTATATATCGGACAGTTTACAGGTTTGAAAAGAGCCGATGCCGATTATATTCCGTTCTACATTGGAAATTACACTCTAGGCGCTGGATTTGCAGGTCGTCTGATGCAGACAGTTCGCGATAATGACGGACTTACGTATAACATTTCATCTGGTTTGGGAGGCAATATCGAAACTGGAGGCTACTGGTTTGTAAATGCTTCTTTTAATCCAAATTTATTTCAGAAAGGTCTTGACGCAACTATGGTTCAAGTTGATAAATGGGTAAAAGAAGGAATTACCGCTACAGAATTAGAAAATAAGAAAACCAATCTGATCGGAAGTTTTAAAGTCGGAATGTCAACAACAAACGGAATGGCAAGAACGATTCTGAATTTCATTGAAAGAGGATTGGAACCAAATTATATCGAACAATATCCTAATGATATCCAAAAAGCAACTTTACAGCAGGTAAATGATGCTATTAAAAAATACATTCAGTTGGATAAAATGATTATCATCAAATCGGGTTCTTTAGATAAAGACGGAAATCCTTTGAAATAATTTGCTTACTGCATAGTATCAAGTAAAGAAAACAACCTTCGGGTTGTTTTTTTATATATCTTAAATTGAAAAAACAACTTTGTTGGTGAGATGAAAAACATCATAAAAAGAAGTTAAATATGAAATCTACAGAAACAAGAAGTCCAAAAATTATCTTTAAATGTATTAACTTTAATATCAACTAAAATAAAAAAAAAATTAAAGCAGTCTTTTTAATTTGATTGAAACATTCTTAAAATCTGTTCTTTAAATTGTAATTTTTTATGATTAGCAGCTGGTAGAATCAATTTTATCTATCAGTAAAGAATTATTAATGATATTAACGAGTAACATCCTCTTTATATACTTTGTAAATTAGTAAAAAAACTTTTGAACTATGGAGAACCAATCAAACGACATCAGCAAATGCCCTTTTCATAATGGTGGCATTGATAATCAAGCGGCATCAGGTACTAAAAATAACGACTGGTGGCCGAAACAGCTAAAAGTGAATATCTTGAGACAAAATTCACCATTATCTAATCCTTTGAACAAAGATTTTGATTATGCAGAAGCTTTTAAAAGCCTTGATCTTGAGGCTGTAAAAAAAGATCTTCATGAACTTATGACTGATTCACAAGACTGGTGGCCAGCCGATTTTGGTCACTATGGAGGTTTATTTATTAGAATGGCATGGCACAGTGCTGGTACTTATCGTGTACATGATGGCCGTGGTGGAGCGGGAGCAGGACAGCAAAGATTTGCACCTTTAAACAGCTGGCCCGATAATGTTAGTCTTGATAAAGCCAGAAGACTTCTCTGGCCCATAAAACAAAAATATGGACAAAAAATTTCGTGGGCAGACTTAATGATTCTAACCGGAAATATTGCGCTAGAATCTATGGGATTTAAAACATTTGGATTTGCAGGAGGGAGAGCTGATGTCTGGGAACCTGATGAATCAGTTTATTGGGGATCTGAAACGACATGGTTAGGTGGAGATGAACGCTATAATAATGGTTCTGATGGTGTTCCAAAAGATCATGGAGTTGTTTCGTCTGATGATGATCCCGATGGAAAAGTACATAGTAGAAATCTTGAAAAACCACTCGCGGCAGTTCAAATGGGATTAATTTATGTAAATCCTGAAGGTCCTGACGGAAATCCTGATCCTATTCTAGCAGCAAAAGATATTAGAGATACATTTGGCCGTATGGCAATGAATGATGAAGAAACTGTAGCATTAATTGCAGGAGGACATACTTTTGGTAAAACTCACGGTGCAGCTTCTTCAGATCATGTTGATAAAGAACCCGAAGCAGCTGATTTAGAATTACAGGGATTTGGATGGAAAAATAGTTTCGGTTCAGGAAAAGGAGCCGATGCTATAACTAGTGGACTTGAGGTTACTTGGACTAAAACGCCAACTCAGTGGAGTAATAATTTCTTTGAAAACTTATTTGAATTTGAATGGGAACTTTCTAAAAGTCCTGCAGGTGCGCATCAGTGGGTTGCAAAGAATGCAGATGCCATTATTCCAGATGCTTTTGACAGTTCAAAAAAACATCTGCCAACTATGCTTACTACAGATTTATCTTTGAGATTAGATCCTGAGTATGAAAAAATATCACGTCGTTTTTTAGAAAATCCAGACCAGTTTGCCGATGCTTTTGCCCGTGCATGGTTTAAGTTAACACATCGTGACATGGGACCACGTGCACGCTATCTTGGACCAGATGTGCCTCAAGAAGTATTGTTATGGCAAGATCCTATTCCGGCAGTAAACCACAAATTGATAGAGGAGAATGATATAATTTTATTGAAAGAAAAAATATTAAATAGCGGACTAAGCATATCTGAGCTTGTTTCGGTTGCTTGGGCTTCGGCCTCTACTTTTAGAGGATCGGATAAGCGCGGTGGAGCAAATGGTGGGCGTATAAGACTGGCACCTCAAAAAGACTGGGAGGTAAATAATCCTTCAAATCTGACTAAAATTTTAGGTCAATTAGAAAGTATTCAGAGAGATTTTAATGCTGCACAAAGCGATGGAAATAAGGTTTCATTGGCAGATTTAATTGTTCTTGGAGGCTGTGCAGGAGTAGAAAAAGCAGCCAATACTACGGTTCCTTTTACTCCAGGTCGTATGGATGCGTCTGCTGAAGATACAGATGTGGAATCATTTGGATACTTAGAGCCTAAAGCAGATGGTTTTAGAAATTATAGAAAAACAAAATCGGCTATTTCGACAGAAGAACTTCTTATCGACAAAGCTAATTTATTGACACTTACAGCTCCTGAAATGACTGTGCTTTTAGGTGGTCTTCGAGTTTTGGATATTAATGCGGATGGTTCAAAAAATGGCGTTTTTACAGAGCGTCCTGGACAATTGACCAACGACTTTTTTATAAACTTGTTGGACATGAATACACAATGGAAAGCTGTTTCAAGCGATAAAGAGTTATATTCTGGAAACAATAGAAGTACTGGACAGCTTAAATGGATTGCAACTCGTGCAGATCTTGTTTTTGGATCTAATTCAGAATTAAGAGCTGTCGCAGAAGTATACGCAAGTACTGATGCAAATGAAAAATTTGTAAATGATTTTATTAAGGTATGGAATAAAGTTATGAATCTAGATAGATTTGATTTAGCTTAATCTCAGTTTAAAATTATAATTTATTAAGACGTCTTTTAAAGGCGTCTTTTTTATTATAGTTTGGATTAATCAGCACTATTTAAGCATCAAATTGATAGTGCAATTATCATTTTGATAGGTTTATAAAGTTTTACTTTTTGTTAAGTTGTTTAAAAGTAGTTAGTTATCAGTTTTGGTCTTTAAGTTGTGTATTTGTAATTATAATATAGACTTCACAAAATTGATAACAGATTTATGGCTAATATGACAACTCAACAAAAAAATATAAAACACGGAACAAACGTATTGTTTAATGATATAGAAGAAGATTTTTATATCGAAATAACAAACAGCAGTCATATTTCTTGGATTAGAGAAATAGCTGAAGTAACACATTCATCTGCATTAGCAAGAGGTACTGGAATTTCTGGGCGGTCTGCTGAAATATTGGAGAAAAAAATGCAGTGCGGAGAAGCAGTTATCGCTTTTGCATTGGACGGCAGATGGGCAGGTTTTGCTTTTATTTCTTCTTGGAATAACGATCTTTTTGTTTCGAATTCGGGATTAATTGTCGCGCCAGAATTTAGGCATACTGGTTTAGCAAAAAGAATTAAAAGAAAAATTTTCGATTTGAGCCGTCAAAAATATCCTGAAGCAAGTATATTTAGCCTTACTACTGGTTTGGCTGTGATGAAAATGAATCATGAACTCGGATTTGAACCTGTTACTTATTCAGAACTTCCAAATGATGATGCTTTTTGGGAAGGTTGTAAAACTTGCATTAATTGTCCTATTTTGGTGAGTAAAGAACGAAAAAACTGTTTATGTACCGCAATGCTATTCAATCCAAAAAACAAAAAAAGTTCTATTTGATAAGTGTCATTAATCTTATTGCGGATTTTTTCTTCTTATTAAAAAAAGAGCTTCAAAATATTGAAGCTCTTTAATCATTAATTTTAAAAAGATTACTTTTCAAGTGATACAGTCTTACCAGTAAAGTTTATTCTTCCCGTTTTGATATCGCTTGAACCGTCAGGCTGTTTTCCTCCAACGGAAATAGTAAACCATCCTGGTTCTATTACACGCTGTTTTTTCTTGTTGATAAGCGACAATTGCCTTGGTGTGATGTTAAAAGTAACCGTTTTCGTTTCTCCTTTTTTAAGATAAATTCGTTCAAAACCTTCTAATTGCCAAATCGGACGGGGAGTTGAGGCTTTTTCGTCTTTCAAATATAATTCAGCAACCTCATCTCCGTCATGTTCTCCTGTGTTGGTTACATCAACAGAAACTTTAAAATCTGTTTCGGTAGTTAAATTGGTTGGAAGCTGTAAATTAGAATATTGAAATTGGGTGTAACTTAACCCAAATCCGAATGGATATAAAGGGGTTTTATGGAAATATCGGTAAGTTCTGCCTTCCATATCGTAATTTTCAAACTTAGGAAGCTGATCTACCGATTTATAATACGTAACAGGAAGTCTTCCCGCTGGATTATAATCGCCAAAAAGTACATCGGCAATGGCATTACCGCCTTGCTGTCCTGGATATCCTGCCGTTAAAATTGCTGGCAAGTTATCATTTGCCCAATTTATTGAAAGCGCGCTACCGTTAATTAAAACCAATATAACTGGTTTTCCAGTTGCTTTAACCGCTTTCATAAGTTCTTCCTGATTGGATGGAAGATCAAGACTTGTGCGATCACCGCCATTAAAACCATCTGCCTCAACTTTCATTTCTTCGCCTTCTAAGCGCTCATTTAAGCCTAAAACAAGAATTACGGCATCTGCTTGATTTGCAGTGTTAACAGCTTCAGTAATTAGATTTTCTTCTGGTTCTGCCCATAATAATTGAGCAATGGCATCTCCGTAGAAATTCTGATATTTTACTTCGATTTTGTATTTTTTTCCTGCTTCTAAATCTATTTTTTGAGGACGGAAACGCGGATGATGATTATTTTTTCCACCAGTACTTTTTCCGCCTTCAATCTCAACAGTCATAAAGGGTTTTGACCATTCTGAGATGTTGTAAGTTCCTGTTTTCGGAACACTAAGATAGCCAGTCCATTTCACGCTGTATTTTCCCATTTTCAAACGAGGATCAGGAGTGTCAATGTCCCAATGAAAATCTATTTTATCATCTGTTCTGGTAAATAAAGGCGATCCGCTCCAATCTGAATTATTGTAATATTCGCCAATTAAACCTTGTGTCCCATTTTCATTTTGAAAATAAATAGACGGAATAATTTTCATCGCAGGAACCCCTTTTGCTAAATCTGTTCCTTTGGCATATAAAACTTTTGCGTTGGGTTCTAATTTGTTTTGAATTCCTTTAAGAACTGTCACAGGATTGCTCGGAACACCACTATAATTGCCCCATAAAGACTGAATATCATTTGCATTTGGCCCAATTACCGCAACAGTTTTAATATCTTTAGAAAGAGGAAGCGTATGATTTTGATTTTTTAAAAGAACAATACTCTTTTGAGAAGCCACTCTGGCAAGATAGTCATGTGCCGCATTATTATTGTCACAATACGGAATTTGAGCGTAAGGAACAATTTCATCTGGATCAAACATTCCTAGCTTAAATCTTGCTGTAAATAAGCGTTTCACGGCAATATCAATGTCTGATTCATTAATCAATTTGCGATCAACTGCTTCTTTTAGAGATTTAAAACTGCTTCCGCATTCTAAATCTAAACCATCTTTTACCGCTAAAGCTGAAGCACTTGCAGCGTCATTGGTAATTTTATGATATTTCCAAATATCCGTCACGGCACCACAGTCAGAAACAATGTAACCATTAAATCCCCAAACATTTCTAAGTATATTAAAAAGAAACGGACTAGCACTGCAAGATTCTCCTCTAAAACGATTGTAAGCTCCCATTACAGAATAAACATGTCCTTCTTTTACCAAAGTTCGAAAGGCTGGAAGATAAGTTTCATAAAGATCTATATCGCTTGTATTGGCATCAAAAAAATGGCGAGATGGTTCTGGTCCGGAATGTACTGCGTAATGTTTGGCTGTAGCGACTACTTTCAAATATTTTTCATTATTTCCTTGGAGCCCATTCACATAATTCAAACCTAATTGACTGGTAAGGAAAGGATCTTCTCCATAAGTTTCGTGGCCGCGTCCCCAGCGAGGATCACGGAAAATATTGACATTGGGCGACCAAAATGTTAATCCCTGATACATGCCGTGCTGTCCTCTTCTTAAATATTCGTGATGTTTCGCACGAGCTTCATCAGAAATGGCGGTGGCAACGTCCAATACCAATTGACGATCCCAAGAAGAGGCAATTGAAATAGATTGCGGAAAAACTGTTGCAAACCCTGCTCGTGCAACGCCATGAAGCGATTCGTTCCACCAATTGTATTCAGGTACACCCAAACGATCAATAGCTGGAGAAGAGTCCATCAATTGATTGATTTTTTCGTCTAGAGTCATTTTAGAAACCAAGTCATTAACACGCTGTTCTGTTGGTAGATTGGGATTTTTATAAAGATAATTTTCTTGCGCAAAAGTGGTTAAAGCAAAAAAATGCAACGCAATAATTATGGAGGATTTTTTTTTCATAGGTTTTTTGGTATTGCTAAATTTAATAATTTTTGATGCATTGTCATGAAAAAACAACAATACAAATTGGTTTTAATTTTTCAGAAGAGAATTGTGAGATAGTTCTAGATGGTTGATGATGATAAAAATAAGCTTCAGCTAATCCTTTTCGTTTTTCGTCTCTTTCCTAATTCACAAAACTAAATTCTTTCTAATTTTCAAGTTGGTATAAATTGCTATTTGAAGTATGTTATAAAGCTTTGGCCCGCAGTTAGTATTTGTATTCAATTCGTTTAAGGGAGACAAATCGCTATTTTTGAGGTGGTATTTTGCTCAAAAAGAAGGTAGTTTTAGGTTGGCATTGGAATTTTGATATTTTTGTAATCTGCTTAATTTTATAAAGTCTTACATGAAGAGAAATCTACTTATCATTTTTTTTTACTGCTTCAGCAGTTTGTGTGTTTCTCAATCTTCAGGAACTCTTACTCATTTTGCAAATGATTTAAAGTTGAGACAGTCACGTATTCTCGACATTCAGCAAGACCAAAAAGGATTTATCTGGCTTTCAACTTTCAATGGTCTGATTCGATATGATGGAAGTACTTTTCAAAAATTTAGAGTAAAACAAAATAGCGCATTAAATCTTATTTCGAATCGCGTTTTTAAATTTAAGTTTGATAAAAGCGGAAGAATTTGGATTCAGTCTGAAAAGAATGATATTTATTACTTCGATACGCGTCAGCTTAGTTTTCATTATCCTATTGAAAACGGAGCCTTAAAATCATCCAATATTGCATTTGTCGATTTCAAAGTAATGCCTTCAGGAAGAGTATGGCTCTTTCCAGAAGATAAAAACTATTTAATTGCTTTTGAAGCCAATAAAAAAGTTAGAAAAATAGCATTTGATCCGACAAAAAAATGCGGAAAAATTCATAATGTTTTTGAAGATGCATTGGGAACAACTTGGTTTTTTACAGATGGAGGAATTTGCAGATTAAATAAAGGAAGTTCAGAACCTCAACATTTCTTTTTTAATGGAAAATCTTATTTGTTTGAATCTTATATGGAAACAAAAGAAGATTTATGGTTTGGAGGAAATGAAGGGAAATTTACACGTTACAATAAAAAATCAAGTACTTTCTTTGATTTTGAACTTGGAATAAAAGAAAATATCATTCAGACAGAACTTGTTGGACACAATAAAGTGCTGATCATCACCAGCGGACAAAATTTCTATTTTTATGATATAAAAACAGGCAAACTTACGGTTTATAATAGCGGAAATTTGGCTGGTTTTCCCAACAAAAAATTCAATTATTTAGGCTCTACGCGTGCTCGACAGTTTTGGTTTGAGATTTTAGGATCAGGAGTATATCAGTTTGATCTTTTTACAGGAAAAATAAAATTGATGAAGATTGATTACAGTGATTCTGCAACTGGCGGAGGAGAAAGAAAAAGTTTCTTGCTCACTTCTCCAAATGGAACAGTTTGGATTCAATCTAATAATGCGCCATTTTCTTATTGGGATGAGAAGCAGGATAAATTATGTTCTATAATTCGCTGTATAAACGAATCTAAAGAATCGGTTTCAGATTTGATGCACACTGCTATGTTTGACAGATTAGGAAATCTTTGGTTTTGTTCTTTCAAGCAAGGTTTAGATTTAGTCAATTTTAGTAATAGTAACTTTTCGGCCTTAAATCTAGATTCTTCAGGCGATCATCATAAACACAATGTAAGAAGTCTGATGAAGGACAACAAAGGTAATCTTTGGGTAGGCAGTCGTAAAGAAAAAATCGCTTTGTTTGATTCTCAAAAAAGAAAAATCGGCTTTTTAGGTGCTGATGGTACATTGTCTCAAACAGGTCCAGCCTGGGGAGCAGATATCTACAGTATGCTCCAAGATACCAAAGGCAGAGTATGGATTGGCACAAGAGGAAATGGATTGTTTTGTCTTTTGCCAACCGATCAGCCGTTTCGATATAAGGTCACGAACTATAAATATGATGAAAAGGATAATTACAGTTTAAATTCTAATGATATTTTTAAAATTTTTCAAGCTTCAAATGGGCAAATTTACATTGCAACATGGGGCGGCGGAGTCAATATTATTCGTGAGTCTCATAACGGACTTCGTTTTATTAATTTCAAAAATGAATTAAAAAACTATCCTATAAAAACAGCAGATAAAGTCCGTTCGATAGTTGAAAATAAAGACCACAAAATATTTTTTATTTCCTCTTATAAATTATTCTCCTTTGCGGAAGGAAATAAGACTACAAGTAAAATAAAGTTTAATGAATATTCTCAGGTTTCGGGTAATGATATTTTAGATATCCTGATTACACATGATAATCAAATGGCGTTGGCAACCAATGGAATGGGCTTAATATTGGCAGATTTAGATCAAAAAGGAAAGCTGAATGTGAAGTCCATTTGGAATGAAATGGTTTCTTTCCCAGTTGAAGGAGTGGTGGCGATACAGGAAGATAAAAAAGGAAAAATCTGGTTGATGAGCGATAATCAGATGGTACGTTTTGATCCTAAAAATAATAGCGCAGAAACTTTTCCAGAACTAAAATCAATTATTGGAACCGAAATATTTTCGGAAGCAACCAAATGCGAACTTGCCAATGGAGAAATTGCTGTAGGATATTCAAACGGAGTTATTTGTTTTAAACCAGAAGCAATAAAGCCATTTAATTTTAAACCTTATTTGGCGATTTCTGGGTTTTTAGTAAATAATAAAGAACTGCATGAACTAAACCCCGAAACTCCAAAAAATCCTGATCTGTTGGAAGAAGTTACATTAGAACACCATCAGAATTTTTTCAGGGTTCAAATTTCAGCGTTAGATTATCTTAAAAGTGAAAATATTGTATATCGCTACAAACTGGAAGGAATTGATAAACAATGGAATTTTATAAAAGGAGGACAATCAATTAATTATACCAATTTAGGAAGAGGAAATTACACACTTTTGGCGTCTTCTACGAATGGTCATAATTTATGGATGGATAATGAAAGGCAGATTAAAATTACGATTCGCCCTTCTGTGTGGGGAACTAATTTAGCCTATTTCTGCTATCTTTTACTAGCAGCTGGTTTGTTTTTACTAATTAAAAGAGCCATTATTACTATTGTAAAACTGCGAAATGATGTTCGATTAGAGAAACAAATGGGAGAATTAAAATTGAAATTTTTCACAGACATTTCACATGAGATTCGAACCCCGCTTACTATGATTGCGGCTCCTTTAGAAGTAATGCTTTCAGATGATGAAATAAAAGATTCGGTAAAAAGCCAGCTTCGTGTTATTGAAAAAAGCAGTAATAAATTACTGAATTTAGTTAATCAGATTTTAGATCTGAGAAGAATTCAAGATAAGAAACTCGCTGTTCGTGAAATAAATTTGAGTGATTTTACGACGAAGATTTGCCAGGATTTTCAGGAGATGAGCATACAAAATCACATTAAACTCAAAGTAAATACCAGTTCTCCAAACCTAAATATTTGGGCAGATCCCGATAGTTTGGATAAAATTTTAATTAATCTTCTTTCAAATGCTTTCAAATATTGCCATAAAGGCGATGTAATTGAAGTTTCTGTTGAAGAATCAGAAAAACACGTATTATTGAAAGTAAGTGATAATGGACCAGGAATTAGCCCAGCTATTCAAAAACGCTTATTTGTTCGTTTTTCAAATTACAATGAAAATCCATCCAATCCAAGTACAGGTTTAGGCCTTTCTATTGTAAAAGATCTGGCGGAGAAACTTGGTGCAGAAGTTTTGGTTGACAGTACAGATGGAAAAGGAAGTAGTTTTCAAGTTGCGTTTCTAAAAGGATATCAGCATTTTAAAGGTGATGTGGATGTTTTATTGGAAGAAAATGAAGCACATTTTTTTGATGAAATTACGGTAGAAAACGAAGAAGAAATTCTACCACATGAAGAAGCCAAAAGAGAAAATCTTGTTGGATTAATTGTAGAAGACGACCCAGAATTACAGCGTTTTATTGTTTCCATTTTAGAAAATGATTATACGATTTATACCGCTGAAAACGGTGATGAAGGTTATTCTAAAGCAGAAGAATTATTGCCAGATTTCATTATCAGCGATATTATGATGCCAGAAAAAGACGGAATCGAAATGCTAAAACTAATTAGAGATAATTTTTCTACCAGTCATATTCCAGTTATACTCTTAAGCGCAAAATCTTCCATTGAAAGTAAATTGGAAGGTTTAGAATATGGTGCCGATGATTATATGACAAAACCTTTTAATGTGAGTTTATTAAAAGCAAAGGTCAAAAATGTTTTAGAACAGCGTATTCGTCTTCAACAGTTGTTTTCAAGTGGAAATACGATTGATATTTCTAAAGAAGAACCGCTTAAGATTTCAAACAAAGACCAGAAATTCATGTTTCAGGTTATTGAATTTGTAAAAGAAAATATGTCCAATTCTGATTTTTCTGTTGATGAATTAGGGAAATTAATGTGCATGTCACGCGCTAGTTTTTTTAATAAACTTAAAAGCATTACGGGTGTTTCTCCTGTAGTTTTCATTCGTGATTTGCGTTTAAGCGAAGCTGCAGAACTTTTAAAAAATGATGATTTGTTAATTAAAGAAATTGGCTTTGAAGTTGGCTTTAATGACCTCAAATATTTTGGAAAGTGTTTTAGGGCAAAATACAATTATACACCAGCAGAATACCGAAGACAATTTCGTTAAAATATCTCTTTATTATTTTTCAAAAGCCTCATCAACACAATGAGGCTTTTTTCTTGAATTAATATTATAGTTGATATTGTAATTGATATTGAAATTGCTATTGAAATTGCAAAAAGCCTTGGTTGTATATTTTATTTTTATTTATGATATTTTTTTTGCATTTAATAAAAAAAGTAGGAAAAAGTTATGATATAGTTGATTTGACTACCTGAAATAGCGATTTACCCCTTTTTGAAAAGCAATATTTACCCCTTTTTAGAATACACTATATCTAGATTTGCTTCATAATCTTAATTGATTTTACTAACTAACTTAAAAACCAAAATTATGAACCAAACCAAATTTTTTACTCAATTCTCAAAATCAAAATCTACAGTATGTAGCTGTAGAAAGTTTCAAAAGCAAAATAATTTTCATTCTTAAATTTAGCTGTTATGAAAATCATTAAACACCTAATATTTGGAGCAGGCTTATTGCTTTCTATATTAAGTTCCTGCTCAAGTGACGATTCTAAATACGAAAGCTCTACAGTAAAATTGCTAGATTTTCAATTAAATGATGTGCCGTGGAACTTGAATGTAGGTATTTCTACCAGACCACTATTCGTCTACAAAGAAAATGGAGAATATTTTGCCAACTACAGTTCGCTTTATCCTTTTTCTTTAGATAATGGGAAATACAAATTTGTAGCCTCAGATTATCCAGAGCAGATGATTCCTTCTCCAACAAATCTGAATGATCTTATTGTTCCTCAGCCGGCATTGGCCAACCAGCATGTAAATCTTTCAGACGCCGTGCCGTATGCTTCGCCTTTTGACCAGCCACTTACTTTGAACATTCTGACTAGAACGGGAATACTTCGTTTGAAATCTTTAGATGTAAATGCTGATAGAAGTTACACTACAATTAAAACTACCATTTCTGTAAAAAGAAGTGGCTATAAAGTTGTGGATGGGACATTTATAAAAGAAGACATGTTTGTAACAAGAAGTAAAGCAACAACTAGCGGCGGAATTAATTATGCTGAAGATTTTATTTTATTTCAAACTGGTGATGTCGCTAACAATGTCCGCATTAAAATCGAATGTTTAGATCAAAACATGCAGGTTGTCAAGACGAAAGAAGTGGAAGGAACTTTTGCAATTGAAGCCAACAAAGTAACCAACGCCGATTTTTATTTGAATGCCCTTTAATAATGCTGCTGTTTAAAATACAACAGACACTTATCAACTACAATTAGCAGCCTGGACTGAATTTACAAAGGCGGGAACAAAAAAATATGATGAAATAAGATCATAATAGCTCTTGTTCCTTGGAGAAAACCTATGTCCTGGTTTTTAAAATAATTAAAGAAATATTCTAGTTATGAAAATAAAAAAATATATCTGGAGCATTCTAGCTGTCTTATTTTTGACAGTTGGCACTTATGCTCAGAAGCGTGTTACTGTAAGCGGTACAGTAAGGGATAATCTTGGAGGTATCCCGGGCGCAACAATTTTAGTAAAAAATGAAAATACCAATACAGTAACCGATTTTGACGGTAAATTCAGTATTGCTGTAGCTGATCCTGAAACGGCAGTTTTAATTGTCAAATTTATTGGTTTGAATGATGAGACTATAGCCGTAAAAGGTCGCACATCTGGAATTACAGTTCAGATGAAAGAATCTAATAGCGAATTGAATGAAGTGGTAGTTATTGGTTACGGTACTCAAAAACGTAAAAACTTAACGGGAGCTATTGCCAGTATTAAAGGAACGGAATTGGCAAAAGTACCAACGGCTAACGTTGCTGAAGCTTTGACAGGAAGGCTTCCTGGAGTTCAAGTTACAACTGTAGATGGTTCGCCAGGAGCAGATGTAAAAATTAGAATTCGTGGAGGAGGATCTATTACAGAAGATAATTCGCCATTAATCTTGGTGGATGGTTTTGAGGTAGCCAATCTAAATGATATTCCGCCAACAGATATTGAGTCTGTAGAAGTTTTGAAAGACGCAGCATCAACGGCTGTCTATGGTGCGCGAGGTGCAAACGGAGTAATTATAGTAACTACAAAGGTTCCAAAGGCTGGAAAAGTTTCGGTAAATATTCACAATTATACTCAAATTAAAACGCTTGCCAATCATTTGGATGTAATGGATCCGTATGAGTTTGTGATGTTGCAATACGAAAATGCACGTAAGGGAAGTTCTAATCCAACAGCATTTTATAATATGTATGGAAAAGCTAGCGAATTATACATTTATAAAGGAAACAAAGGAATCGATTGGCAGGATGAAATTTTTGGAAGCAATCCAATTGCGAGATATACAGACATCAATGTAAATGGAGGAAGCGAGAAAACGAAATTCAAATTCACTTTTGTAAATCAAGATCAGCCTGGAGCTTTGGTAGGAACAGGAATGCGTCAGAATTACATTTATTTGATTATGAATTCAAAGTTAACAGATAATCTAACGTTTGAATACCAAACCCGTTTGACGAATCAGACCATTGATGGATCAGGAACAGATGGTGTGAGTTTACTTAGAGCTTTACGTGAAGCACCAACGGGAGGTTTAGAAGATTATATGACTTTACCAGATGATAATACGTATTTCGACCCTGAAGATTATCAAATAAAACCTCGTTTTAATCCGCTAGAAGAAGCAGAAAAAAATTACCGCAAGCGTACTACAAGAATTTTTAATACCACCGGAGCATTGACATGGACAATCAAAAAAGGATTAACATTGCGTTCTTCATTTGGTTACGAATATAAATATCAGGAAGATGGACGCTTCTATGGAACAGATACTCGTACAGCTACTGATAATAACAACTTGCCTGTAGTATATTGGTCAATGACACAGTCACCTCGTTGGCAGTTGAATAACGTATTAAATTACGGGTTCAAATTAAATGAACGTCACGATTTTCAGTTAATGGCCGGACAGGAGATAAAAGATCAAGAATCTACAGCTAAATTTTACCGTTCTCGTTATTTCCCTGATGATATATCAGGAGCAAAAGCTCTTGATAATCTAGCTTTAGGAACTCCTTTTGATAATGGTTCATTAGCTGAATCTCCAAATAGAATTTCTTCATTCTTTGGAAGAGCTAATTATGGTTATGATGATCGTTACCTGTTCACGTTTACTGTTCGTACCGACGGTTCTACAAAATTTGGTCCAGACAACAGATGGGGTGTTTTCCCTGCGGGAGCTTTTGCTTGGAGAATTTCAAACGAAAGTTTCCTAAAAGAAAGCGAAACAGTTTCAAACCTTAAACTTCGTTTGAGTTATGGAGCTTCTGGAAATGATAGAATAAAAGCCGATTTATACGCGAAATATTATGGTGTTTCCAGAGATCGTTCTGTTGGTTGGGGCGAAGAAAATCAATATTACTATAATTTTTATAACAGCCAGTATTTGAACAATCCTAACGTAAAATGGGAAACAACTTATACAGCAAACGTTGGTCTTGATTTTGGTTTTTTCAAAGAAAGATTAACAGGAACGCTTGATTTCTATTACAACAAAGTAAAAGATTTACTAGTGCCGTCTGATATTGCATCGGTTTCTGGATTTACCAAAATGATGACCAACGTTGGACAGACTTCTAATAAAGGTGTCGAATTTGCCCTTAACGGAAGTGTGATTAAGAAAAAAGATTTCCAACTTGATTTGACTTTTAACATTGGTTACAACAAAAATAAAATTGACAAACTGTCGAGCGGAGAACAAGAATGGATTTTAAGTTCTGGCTGGGCGGGAACACAGTTATTGAATGATGATGACTATCGTGCTTATGTAGGAGGAACAAAAGGTTTAATCTACGGTTTTGTAAACGACGGTTTTTATACGATGGATGATTTCGAATCTTTTGATGCTGTAACTCGAACTTGGAAATTAAAAGACGGAATTGCCAATTCTAAAAACCTTTCTGGAGAACCAGTTCCAGGAAATGCGAAGTTTAAAAAGTTGACTCCTGTTGATCCTTCAGATCCAAATAGTTATGTAATTGGTGATAAAGACAGAAAAGTGATCGGAGATACAAATCCTGATTTCTCAGGTGGTTTTGGTGTAAATGCCGTTTGGAAAAACTTTGATTTAACAGCATTTTTCAATTTCATGTATGGTTTTGATGTATATAATGCTAACAAAATTATGATGACTTCTTTTTACCAAAACAATCAAAACAATTTTGGGATGGAAGTAGGATTGGATAAGCGTTGGAGAAATTATGATGATATGGGAAATGACCTTCGTTATTCTCCTGAATTGCTGGCAAAACAAAACGAAAATGCCACCATGTGGAATCCAGTAAGTATTGGTCGTCCTATTGCGATGTCTTATGCGGTTGAAGACGGTTCTTTTTTACGATTAAATACGCTGAGTATTGGTTATACGATTCCGAAACAGCAAAGTAAAGCTATAGGATTAAGCAGAGTGAGATTGTATGCAACAGGAAGCAATTTATTTGTTTGGACAAACTATTCAGGATATGATCCGGATATCAATTTAGAAACTGGTCTTACACCAAATATAGATTACAACGCTTATCCAAGAACGCGTAATTACGCTTTTGGAGTACAGCTGTCATTTTAATTAAACGAATTAAATCACAAAATGATGAAAAATATAGTATTAAGTTTTCTGTTCCTTTTCGCGTTGTCTTTTACAGCCTGCGAAGAATATTTAGATGTACAGCCTGGATCCGGTTTTACACAAGCAGAAGTTTTTAAATCAGAAAAAGACATGCAATCTGCCGTTGCAGGTGTATATACGCTTATGTTGGCTGAAGATGCTTATTCTAACCGTGTTGCATTTGTTTTTAATACGAATACCGATGTAGAAATGTCTGGTGTTTCAACCAATACAGTAAACGGAAATGGTTCTGATATTGCTTGTTACGATCCAAAACCATATTGGACAACTCTAAATTCCACTTGGAGCGCCATGTACAAAATTATTAATATGGCTAATGATGTTCTTGAAGGAATTGAAAGCTCAGATTTGTATAAAGCAGATCCTAAAACACAGCCTTCTAATGTAACGCAAATGTATGGAGAGGTGAAAACAATCCGTGCGATGGTTTATTTAGACATGATTCGTATTTGGGGAGATGTTGTATTTCGCACAAAATCTTCTACTGGAGATGAAAATTTTGCGGTTGGAGTTACAGACAGAAATACAATTTTAGAATTCCTAATTGATGATTTGAAGTCAGTGGAACCATTAATGAAAAATGCTAGCGAATTAGACTACGGCGTAGAACGTGCTTCCAAAAGTTTTAATCAGGGTATGATTGGTTTATTGGCTCTAACTCGAGGTGGATGGACTCTTCGTCCAGATGAAAATAATCCTGCGAGTATTGGACATATGGAAAGAGGAAAAAACTACGAAGCGTATTATGATATCGCTATTCAGTATTTAGACAAAGTAATTCAAGGCAGACAGCACGATTTAAAGTTAGGCTTCAGAGAGTTTTGGATTAAACAGAATAATTGGGAAACACCGGTTAATGATGATGTGATTTTTTCTATTCCGATGTTAAAAAACTCTTCTGGCGAGTACGGATTTTTAGCAGGAATTCCTATTGCTCAAGGAAATCATCCTTATGGATCTGCTTCGGGAAATTTAAGTTTATGCGGTGAGTATCTTTTTTCATTCGATAATAAAGATTTAAGAAGAGATGTTACTTGTGCACCTTATGGTTACGATCTTAATTTAAATCAAGAAATGCGTCTGGATTTGGCTCGTTTAGCGGTTGGAAAATGGTCTAAACTATATATGACAAGTCCGCTGGGAGGTACGAGTGAAAAAGGAACTGGAGTTAATTATTCTTGGATGCGTTTTGCTGATGTTTTATTAATGTATGCTGAAGCTGTAAACGAACGTTTTGGTCCTCGTGAAGATGCAAAAGAATGTTTAAGACGTGTTAGAAGAAGAGCTTTTGCGCAAGCAGATTGGGGAACTAAAGTGGATGGTTATGTAACTTCTAAATCATCACCAGAATTATTCTTTAAAGCCATTATGGACGAACGTAAATGGGAATTTGGAGGAGAAAGCAAACGTAAATTTGATTTGGCACGCTGGAATAAATTTAGTGAAGTGGTTTACAATCAGTATTTTAAATTATATAACTGGGGACGAGTAGCTAACGGTGCTTACGTTCCAGGAATTGATCAAGTTCCAGGGAATGTTTATTATAAACTGATAACAGATCCTGCTAATTCAAGTAGAAAAATTTTAGATATACAAGGAATTAATCAAATTCTAACTGCAAATCCAGCAGGTTATACCGTACATCCATTCGCGATCGCTTGGTATTCATTAAACAATGATACAGCTAGTTACGAGCCTAGAAACGATATTAAATGGAGTTTTAGAGGATTTATAAATTACAACAATGCTTCATCGGTTTCGCCAAACGATCCATTACGTTATTTATGTCCTTATCCTTCAAAAGTGATTACAGATCATCGTGGAGCCATTCAAAATTATTATGGTTTTAATTTTTAAATCGGATAAAGCATGAAAAATTTCAAAAAAATACTTTATATATTCTCTTTCATTGGCTTAATAGTCGGTGGAACAATATTACAATCTTGTGAAAATGACGAATTTAAATATCCAAATGAGCAAGATTTATTTCAGCCAAAATTTGTACTTACTGCTCCTTTAGTAAAAAGCAATTCGATTGCCGTAGTTTGGTACAAAGTAAATGATGCGGCATCTTATACCGTAGAACTGCATTTGGATAACTATTACAAAAGTTTGTATAAATCATACACTACGAGCGAAACACAGATTTTAATGGATGATATTCCATATAAAACACAATTTTATATCAGAGTAAGATCAAACCACGTTGACGGAGCACATAATTCTCAATGGTCTTACACTAATGCATTGACAGAAGAACGTCCACCTTTTGATGCTATTTTAAATCCAGTAGAAAGGGTAAATATTACCGAAACAGATGTTACGGTAACATGGGCCGTTTCTTCAAAAAATCCTGTTGACAGTATTTCTGTTACACCTGCACAATCTGCTGAACTTCCTGCTATTGGTCGTAAGTTAACTGCTGATGAAATTAGCAAAGGAGAAGCAAAAGTTGCTGGTTTAGAAAAGAATACGTTATACAATCTAAACATCTTTGATAATAATAAACCAAGACGTTATGATAAGCCTTACAATCAGGTTTCTTTCCGTTCTGCCGGACCGTCTGCATCTACTATTATCATAACCAAAGGAATGGATTTAGATGCCATCTTGAGAACTAACAATGATGATCCAACTATTCCTGAAGGAACAGAGTATTTCTTAGAAGCAGGTTCATTGTTTAAAATTACTCCATTTACAATCTCAAAAGGATTTAAGCTGACTGGAGGAACACAAGGAGAGCGTCCGCAAATTGAAATGAACGGAAACTGGAATATCGCTGAAGGATCCTATTTGTCTTCTCTATCTTTTGAAAATATTCGTTTCTATCAGACTATCGATGCAAGTTATTTCTTTAATAGTGGAACAGCTTGGAAAATTGATCAGATTACATTCTACAACTGTGTTTTCAATTATTTCAAACGTGGTTTCTGGAGACATCAAGGAAATGGTAAATACAAAGAAATCGGAAATTTTGATATGAGTTACTGTACGTTTGACCAAGTTGGAGGACACACAGGACCTTACGGAACATTTGCTTTTGGTTCTGCCGGAGCCGATAATGTGAAGAAAGCTGTTTTTTCTAACTGTACTTTCATGAGAGATTATTATCAGACAACAGATCAAAATCGAAACTTTAAAAATCTTTGGGATTATGGTACATCGGCGTACCCAATTCATTTAGAGTATCAAAATATTACAATTTACGATTATGCTTATAACAGAGCGTTAATTAATATTCCGTCTGCGGTAGGATCTACTTTGATCTTTAAAAATGTATTGTTGGCATCTGCCTGCGGTAAAGTGATTCAGGCAATTGGAGCCAATACAACAACTACATACGGTAATAATTATACAACAACAAACTATTTATTAGGAGCTTCTGCTATACAAGGAACAGAATTAGGGGTTAGTGCACAGAATTTATTTGTAGATCCTGCAAATGGAAATCTGATGATTAAAGATCCAAATTCTCCAATTGTAACCAATAAAGTAGGAGATACAAGATGGTTGCCTTAAGTTTTCTTAAGTTTTGTTAATTAAGTGGTTTCAGTACTTTCATGAAGTATCCTTGTGGTTGAGGATACTTCTATGTACTGAGTTTTGCTTGATCGGAAGGAAACTAAACTTTAAAAGAATAGAGGTTATGCTTTGATCTTTTAACGAAGTGAATTATATAATAAAAATCAATACAATGAAATTCAAACAATTACTGCTGACTTTAGGATTATTTTGGTATTTAGGAGCAGCTGGACAAGGCTGGAATGCCGATCTGGGAAATGGAAAGTACAAAAACCCAATTTTACATGTAGATTATTCTGATCCAGATGTTTGTGTTGGAGCAGATGGCTATTACATGACGGCTTCTAGTTTTACTAGTGTGCCAGGACTTCCTATTCTTCATTCTAAAGATCTTGTAAACTGGGAATTGGTTGGATATGCATTACGAAATTTATTTCCTATAGAACATTATCGAACTGTTCGACATGGCGATGCCGTTTGGGCGCCATCAATTCGTTATCACAATGGTGAATATTTTATTTATTGGGGAGATCCGGATTTTGGAATTTTTATGGTAAAAACCAAAAATCCTGCGGGTGTTTGGGAAGAACCAGTTTTAGTAAAAGAAGCAAAAGGAATTATCGATACTTGTCCGTTTTGGGATGAAGACGGTAAAGCCTATCTATCTTATGCTTTTGCTGGAAGCCGCGCTAATGTAAAAACGGTTTTAATGCTATCAGAACTTACTCCCGACGGTACTAAACTACTTGGTGATCCAGCTTTAGTTTTTGATGGTCATAATGGTCACACTACTGTAGAAGGTTCAAAAATGTATAAAAAAGAAGGCTATTATTGGATTATGGCTCCTGCGGGAGGTGTAAAACCAGGATGGCAATTGGCTATGCGTTCTAAAAATGTTTGGGGGCCATACGAATCTAAAATTGTTTTAAATCAAGGAAATTCTCCTGTGAATGGACCGCATCAAGGAGGTTATGTTGAAACTCCAAATGGAGAAGGCTGGTTCTTGCATTTTCAAGATCGCTGGGCTTATGGACGAGTTGTGCATTTGCAGCCTGTAACTTGGAAAGACGGCTGGCCAATTATGGGAAAAGATACAAATAAAGACGGCATTGGAGAACCTGTTATGGAATACACAAAACCAAATGTTGGAAAAAGCTATCCAGTAACGCCACTTATTTCTTCTGATGAATTTAACAGCCATCAACTTGGATTGCAATGGCAATGGCAGGCCAATCAAAATCCTGCGGAACATTGGGGCTGGTCTTCTGCAAATCTTGGGTTCATGCGTCTGAATTGCATTCCTAGAAAAGAAGGAATAAAATCAATGTGGATGATGCCCAATCTTTTATTGCAAAAATTTCCTGGAGCCAATTTTACAGCAACAGCAAAACTGACTTTCGAAAATAACCCAGAAGCTGGAGTTAGCGGTTCTGGATTGATTGTCTTTGGAGAAGATTACGCTTATATCGCAATTGAACAGGATAAAATGGGCAATCTAAATTTAGTGCAACGTGTTTTGAAAAGTGCAAGAACTTCTAAAGAACTAGAGAAAGAAGTTGCATCAATTCCTGTAAATAAAAAAGAAGTGAGTTTACGTGCTAAAGTAGAAATGGTTCAAAACAAAGAACCTTTTGATGCTAAAGTCACGTTCTATTATAGTATTGATGGAAAGAATTTCAAAAAACTAGGAGAATCTTTTAAACCAAGTGCCGGAAGATGGGTTGGAGCAAAAATCGGACTTTTTGCAACGGGATCAAAAGCTATTAATGACAGCAGTTATGCCGATTATGATTGGTTTAGAGTAGAAGAAAATTAAAAAAATATGGTACACAAAATTAAATATGGCTTTCTCGCTCTGTTTGTTGGTTCAATTTCTTTTGGACAATTAAAATCAGATAAAATACAATTAGCACCAATTGAATGGGCGAAGAAAATGGCAGATTCAGATCAGAAACGTGTTCCAAATCCTGTGTTTTTAGATGGGGTGAAATTCCCAAAATGGAACTATACAAATGGCTTGGTAACATTGGCAAATCAGAAATTGTATGATTATACCAAAGAGCAAAAATATTGGGATTACGGAGTTTCTTACGCTGAACAGCTTATTGACAAGGAAGGAAATATACAAGGAGGTTACGAATTGGAAAAATACAGCCTAGACTTAATTAATTCTGGAAAGATTCTTTTTAAAATTTATAAAAAAACAAATGACCAGCGTTACAAAACCGCAATGGATGTATTGCATAAACAATTAGAAAATCACCCAAGAAATTCGGACGGAGGTTATTGGCATAAAAAAAGTTATCCGTGGCAAATGTGGCTCGACGGCGTTTATATGGCAGATCCTTTTTCAGCAGAATATGGATTAGTTTTTAATGTTCCAAAAGCGATTGATGATGCTATTTTACAAGCAGAATTAATACAAAAACACACTTTTGATGAAGAAACTGGATTGAATTTTCATGGTTATGATGAAAAACGAGCTCAATTTTGGGCAAATAAAAATACCGGAACATCTGCGCATGTATGGGGGCGTGCGCAAGGCTGGTATTGTATGGCTTTGGTTGATATTTTAGATTTCGTTCCAGAAAATCATCCGAAACGAAAAGACTTAATTAAGATTGTTCAGAAAGTTTTTAAAGCGGTTCTCAAAGCTCAAGATTCTAATTCAGGAGTTTGGTGGCAAGTAATGGATCAGCCGGCAAGAAAAGGAAATTATTTAGAATCGACCTGTTCGACTATGTTCGTTTATTCTTTTGCAAAAGCCTACAATAATGGATATGTAGATAAAAAGTTTTTGAAGTCGGCACAAAAAGGATTTAAAGGAATTCAGAAAGAGTTCATTAAAGAGAATCCAGACGGAACAATTTCTATAACCAAATGTTGTGCTGTTGCGGGATTAGGAGGAAAAAATCCAGAAGATAGAAACGGTTCGTTTGAATATTATATTTCAGAACCGATTAGAGATAACGATGCAAAAGCAGTCGGTCCTTATATAATGGCTGGTATCGAATTGCAAAAACATTTAGACAAAAAATAAGGCTTCAAATTACAATTGGTTATGATAAAAATTAAAAGAACAATTCTTTCTACAGCAATTCTCTTTGCTCTTTTTTCTTGTGCAAACAAAAAAGACGGCGTGATCAATGTTACTGAGAAAAAGATTAAACAAGAAATCACACTTCCGTTTAAAATGCCAGAAGTTCAGATTCCGAAATTTAAAACGGATACTTTAAATATTGTTGATTTCGGAGCAGTTCCTAATACCGAACATCTTTGCACGAATGCGATTAATTCGGCTATAGAAAAATGCTCTCAATCAGGCGGAGGTGTTGTAGTGATTCCTCAAGGACTTTGGACAACGGGACCAATAAAACTTAAAAGTAATGTAAATCTTCATACCGAAAATGGTGCTTTTATCTCTTTTACAAGCGATTTAAAACAATATAAATTAATCGAATCTTATTTTGAAGGAAGTAAAGTCATTCGCTGCGAATCGCCAATTATGGGAATTGATTTAGAAAATATTGCGATTACTGGACAAGGTATTTTTGATGGAAATGGAGCTGTATGGAGACCCGTCAAAATCGGAAAAATGACCGCGGGACAATGGGATGAATTGGTAAAATCTGGAGGTGTTTTGTCTAAAGACGGTAAAATCTGGTATCCTTCAAAAGGAGCTTATATTGGTAATGAAGAGAAAGAGAAACTTCCTAAAAAGGAAACTATAGATAATATGGAGCCATACAAGGAAGCACTTCGTCCAGTAATGGTAAGTCTTGTGAATTGTAAAAAACTGCTTTTAGATGGAGTGACTTTTCAAAATTCTCCAGCTTGGAACGTAAATCCGTTAATGTGCGAACATCTTACTTTACGCAATCTTACTATTCGTAACCCTTGGTATTCTCAAAATGGTGACGGTTTGGATTTGGAATCTTGCAGAATTGGAACTGTAACCAATTGTCGTTTTGATGTTGGCGACGATGCGATTTGCATTAAATCTGGAAAAGATAAAGAAGGAAGAGATCGCGGAAAACCAACAGAATTTTTTGTAATTACAGATTGCGTGGTTTATCATGCACACGGCGGTTTTACTATTGGAAGCGAAATGTCTGGAGGCGTTCGAAACATATTTGCTAAAAATCTGACTTTTAATGGAACCGATTGCGGACTTCGTTTTAAATCGGTTCGAGGACGCGGCGGAGTGGTAGAAAATATCTGGATGGAAGACATTCGTATGAATAACATTCCGACAGATGCAATCAATTTTAACTTGTATTATTTTGGAAAATCTTTGTCAGAAGATAAAACTACTGGCGAAGTCACAGTGGCAAAAGAAGCGGTTTCTGAACAAACACCAGTTTTTAAAAACATGTATTTCAAAAATATCTATGTAAACGGTGCGGCACAGGCTTTAAAAATTATGGGAATTCCCGAAATGCCAGTATCAAATATTGTATTTCAAAATATGATTATCCGATCAGATGTTGGGGTGCAGCTAAACTACGCCAGCAAAATTGAGTTCAAAAATCTTGATTTGAGATTGGATAAACCTGGAATTGCAGTGAGTTTTTCAAATAGTCAGAATGTGAGTTTAGACGGACTTAAATCTTCAGGAGAAAATCAGATGTTTTGGGTTGGAGGTTTAGAAACAAAAGATATTTCATTAAAAACAAATGGAAAGAAAATGGTTCTCAATAAAGATGTAAAAGTCTTAGAATCTATAAAAGATGAGGTAAAGGTTTTTGATTAATAAATAAAGACAAAATGGTAGTATTCAATTTTTTAATGGCTTCTGTTTTCTTTATGAATTATTCTTTTAGAAATGATTCTGTAAAAACGCAGTTAAAGCCATTACCAGAGAAAATCAAATCGTATGATATTTTGGTAGATGCCAGTGGAAATGGCGATTTCAAAACGGTTCAAGAAGCATTTAATGCAGTGTCTTTATTTAAAACATCGCAAACTAAAATTTTTGTAAAGAATGGAATTTATAAAGAAAAAATAGAACTGCCTTTAAACAAAAATAATGTCACGTTAATCGGAGAAAGTAAAGAAAACGTAATCCTTACATATGATGATTATGCTTCGAAATCGAATGGAACAGGCGGCACAATTGGAACTTCAAATTCGGCAAGTTTTATAGTGACCGGAAATGGTTTTAAGGCGCAAAATATCACATTTGAAAATTCATCAGGTCCCGTAGGACAAGCTGTTGCGGTTAGAATTGACGGCGATCTTGTTATCTTCGAAAATTGTAAGTTTTTAGGATTTCAAGATACTTTGTATCCAAGAGAGAGCACAAGCAGACAATATTATAAAAACTGTTATATCGAAGGAACAACAGATTTTATTTTTGGAGGTTCGACCGTAGTTTTTGATCAATGTGAAATTTTCGCAAAGAAAGGTGGGTCTTATATTACCGCTGCCAATACACCAGAATCTAACCCATATGGTTTTGTATTTCTGAATTGTAAACTTACAACCAATTCAGGAAACAACACTTATTTCTTAGGAAGACCTTGGAGAAATTATGCTCGAACTGTATTTGTAAAATGCGAAATGGATTCACACATAAAACCGCTAGGCTGGCATAATTGGGGAAAACCTGAAGCCGAAAAGACCACTTTTTATGCCGAATATCAATCTTCTGGAATTGGAGGAAATACAGAATCAAGAGCAAATTGGTCGCATCAACTTTCAGCAGAACAATTTAAGAAAGAATATTCTATAAAAGCCATTTTTAAAGATTGGAAACCTAATTGAGATTTTTAGAAATAATGTTTTTTTAGAAGTTCAAACAAATTAAATAAATAGAGAAATGAAGTTTCAGAATAGAAAATTAGAAGTATTATTTATTTGGGTTTGCATTTTGCTGATTCAAAAGACAAATGCGCAGTATTTAGATGGACTTACACAAGTCAGGGATACTTCTTTTAATAACAAAAGCGCCTTCAAAAAAACATTAAAATATTTTCCAAATACCGCTTTAGTTCCCGAAATGCATTTTGATTTTGTGGAGCAGAAAAATAATATCGTTTACCAAAGTTATGGCAAGCGAAAAATGAAATTGGATGTTTTCTTCGATAAAAATAAAAAAGAAAAGCAAACAGCCATTATCATTATACATGGAGGCGGATGGCGTTCTGGCAGTAAAGAACAGCATCATCAAATGGCACAAAAACTGGCAAGTTTGGGTTATGTCTGTTTTACGCCCGAATATAGACTTTCTACAGAAGCACTTTTTCCTGCGGCAATTTACGACATCAAAGCATCCATTCGCTGGGTAAGAGACAATGCCACGAAATATAATATTGACCCTAATAAAATTGTAACTCTAGGATTTTCAGCTGGTGGAGAATTGGCTGTTTTTATGGGCGTAACAGGAAATATGCCTTTGTTTGAAGGAACAGTAACCAATTCAAATTCCAGATCGCAAGTCAATGCTATAGTTGATATTGATGGAACGTTGTCGTTTGTGCACCCGGAAAGCAGTGAAGGTAACGATGAAAAAAGTATTTCGGCTGGAACATATTGGTTTGGTTATTCTAAAAAAGACAATCCTAAACTTTGGGAAACAGCATCTCCATTATCATATGCAAATGCTGCAACACCTCCAACATTATTCATTAATAGTTCGATTCCTCGAATGCATGCAGGAAGAGACGATTTTAGAAAGATTTTGACCGAAAACGGGATATACTCTGAAGTCCACGAATTTGAAAATTCACCACATACCTTTTGTCTTTTCAATCCTTGGTTCGAACCGACAATTCAATACATCGATGCATTTTTAACTAAAGTTTTTAAAAAATGAATATGAAATCAAAATTTATTATTTCTCTCCTCTGCATGGTTTTGGCATTTCTAATAATGTCTTTTATAAAACCAAAATCTAAAACAACAGTGTATTTAATAGGAGATTCGACTGTTGCAGATTACGCCAATAATTACGAAGAAGGAAAAGATTACATGAAAACCCGATATCCTGTGACAGGCTGGGGACAAGTTTTTCAGCAGTTTTTGGTCGCAGACAGTCTCAAGAAAATTAATAAACTAATTAAAACTGATAGCGCTTTTGTTGACGATAGAGCTAGAGGTGGCAGAAGTACTAGAAATTTTTTTCAGGAAGGAAGATGGCGTTTGGTTTATGAAAATCTAAAAAAAGGAGATTTAGTTCTCATCCAATTTGGTCATAACGATGCTGCCGAAGATCGACCAGAAAGATATGTAAATCTTGAAGGTTATAAAGAATTTTTAAGATTGTTTATTGAACAAACTAGAGCAAAAGGAGCAAAGCCAATTCTTATTACGCCCGTAGCTAGAAATTTTCCTTGGAAAGACGGAAAACTGCAAAATATTCATGGTTTGTATCCGCAAGCTGTAAAAGATGTTGCGAAAGAATTAAATGTTATGTGCATTGATTTAACCCAAAAATCAATGGATTTTTTTACGAAGAAAGGACAGTCTTATGTAAGCGAAAACTACTTTATGAACTTTCCAGCTGGTTTGTATGAAGCGTATCCAGATGGGCAAAAAGACAATACACATTTTCAAACTAAGGGCGCTGTAGAAGTAGCAAGATTAGTATTTGAAGGAATGAAAGAATTAAACTAAAAATTTATATAACCTATCAAAAGGGATTGAAAAACAGGAAAAACTCTTTTGAAAACTATTACTAACTAAAACCAATATTAAACCAAATGAAAAAACATTTTTTTATTCATCTATTCCTCATACTGTTTACAGTAATGGGGTTTTCTCAGACCATAGAGAAAATTGAAGCTGAAACTTTTAATCAGTCTTCGGGAGCAAGAGCAGAAACCAATGCTTCTCTTTCGGGAGGAGGAAATGTAGGGTACATTAAGAACAATACCTGGATTAAGTTTAATGCAATCAATTTTACTGAATTTGTTACCCGCTTTGATATTGTTGCGGCTGGTGCGACAGGCGGAACGATAGAAATTAGACTAGGTTCAGAAACAGGAACGCTAATTGGAACTGCAACAGTTTCTGGAAGCACAAGCTTTACTGATTATAAGAAATTTTCTGCGGCAATTCAATCCACAACTGGAACTTATGATTTAGTATTAGTTTTTAAACATCCATCAAACACAGGATATTTGTTTAATCTTGATTATTTAGAAAAAGTTACTGATAATCCGAATGCAGTTACACAAAAACTAGCCGTAAGTGTTAATCCAGCTTCGTCTGGAGCGGTTACACTTAATCCGGCAGGAACTACTTTTGTTAAAGGGACAGAAGTAAAATTGACTGCCAATAAGAATTTTGGATACAATTTCAAACAATGGGTAGATGATAAAGGCGTTGTGGTTTCAACTGCCAATCCATATACGCATATTGCTAATGCAGATGCTGTTTTGATTGCTCAATTTGATGCAGTTCCGACTTATACATTAAATGTAAATGTAAACGGAGCATTTGGTTTAGGAGATTATACCATTTCGCCAGCAGGAAAAGATGGTGCATTTTCGGTTTACGAAAGCGGAACAAACGTAATGGTGACGGCTGTTGAAAACGATATTATAAAATTTAGTAATTGGTCAGATGGTTCTACTTCATTGAGCACTTCTGTTGTGATGAATGAAAATAAAACAGTTACAGGTACGTATGCAAATCAGAATTTTATTGCTGGCTGGACATTCAAAACGGATCAATATGCCAATCCTAGAGTTGCTGAGTTGTATTCTAAAATAGAAAACAAACCGCAATTGTTTGCTTATAATGTTGCCGACAATGTTTTTGCTCCTAACGTAAGACTTCAAAACAGAGGCGGAAAAAATGGTTTCTGTGTCTGGAATACCGAAAGAGGAAACTTCTATTATTTTATGACGACACTTTCAACGGTTGGTTATAAAAATATTAATGTGGCTTCTGGTTTAATGGGATATTACTATGGAGCTGATGAATGGACTTTTCAATATTCTTTAGATGGTATAAATTTTATAAATGTATCGGCATTAACTACCATAAATACAAACACGATCACGAATATTGGAGGAATTCTTCCAGCTGAAGCAGAAGGAAAAGAAAAAATATACCTGAGATGGTTTCCTAACGTAAACGGTCCTAAACACGGATCCGCAGTTGATGTAACGGCAACAATCCTATCTAATTTAATGATTAAAGCCGATGAGGTTTTGGTTACCGATACGGTTGCTCCAGTTCTTGAATCTTCATTTCCGACAGCAGCTGCAAATTCGGTTGGAGCTAATGGAAATATTATTTTGAATTATAATGAACAAGTTCAATTTGGAATTGGAAACGCAGTTTTAAATGGTAAAAACCTAACTGCCGAATTTGTAAATAGAACCGTAAAATTCAGTTATTTCGGATTAGAATATAATAAACAATACACTTTTACTTTACCAGCAGGATTTGTTAAAGATCTTTCTGGCAATGATGGACCAGCTCTTAGTCTGTCATTTAAAACAATGGAAAAACCAATTCCGACAAAGCATAAGTTTGATTTAATTGTAGATGCCGATGCTACAGATGAACAAATTGCTTCAAAAAAATATGTCAAAACTATAGCGGAAGCTTTTACTGCAGCGCCAAACAATTCGGCTTCTAGATTTTTGGTTTTAATTACAAATGGAACTTATAATTTAGGAGGAGATGGTACAAATCCGCAAGATATCGTATTGAAACTTCCATCTGGAAAAAACAATGTTTCGCTGATTGCACAATCTAAAGACAAAGTAATTCTGCAAGGAAATCCAGGTTGGGGAATCAAAAATGCAGTTCTTTCTATAGAAGCAAACGATTTGTATATGGAAAATGTTACCATAGAACACAAAGATGGAATTACAACTTCTGGACAAAGACCTGCATTGAATCCTGCTGGAGATCGAAATGTTTATAATGGAGTTCGATTACGAAGCAAACAGGACACGCAAGTTACAGGAGGAAACAGAAGTTTTTATTACAAATCTACCATAGAAGGAGATGTCGATTTTATCTGTGGAGGAGGAACGCATTGGTTTGAAGAATGTAAACTGGTTTCTGTTGCATCAGGATATATTGTAGCTCCAAACCATGATACGGCTACTAAATATGGTTATATTTTCAATAACAATACCATTACTGCATCAACAAGTTATTATTTAGGTCGCCCTTGGCAGAACTCGCCTAGAGCAGTTTATTTGAATACCAAAATGATCAACGAACCTAATACATTGGGTTGGGCAAGTATGGGAACATTACCAGCACTTTTTTCAGAATATAATAGTGTAAACGCAAACGGAATAGCCGTTAATACCGATAACAGAACGAATACATTTACAGTAAACGGCGTTGCGCAGAAAGGAAATTACAATCCAGTATTAACTAAAGCGCAAGCTGACGAATTTACTATAGAAAATGTGTTAAGCGGTACTGATAAGTGGGATCCGCGAAGAATAGTCGAGCAGGTTACAAAACCATCAAACCTTGCTGTTTCTGCAAGCAATACATTAAAATGGGATGAAAATCTATATGCAATGTGTTATGTAATTAGCAAAGATGGAAAAGTTTTAGCCATTACCACAGAAGCGACATATGTAGATACCGCTACAACTGCGGGTACATTTACTTATACCATACAAGCAGCAAATGAATATGGAGGATTGAGCGATGTAAGCACTATTAATATGACTATTAATGGAGGAAATGTTAAATCGTCTATTTCTTATTTTAATTCAATTGATAATAGCACTTTGTCAACATTGACTCCAATAGAGTATACGGAAGGTACAGTTTTAACATTGCCTGTGCCAACATTAGCAGGTTACACTTTTTTCGGATGGTCTACTTCTGCAACTGTTGCAAATTCGTTAAAAGAGCTACCAGTTACAACTAAGGGAAATCAGACCTTATATGCTTTTTGGGGTTCAGCAGGAAATAATAAACCTGATGAAATAGCACCACCAGCAGATTACGATTATGAGTTTACGGCGGCTGTAAATAAAAACTGGGACAATGCAGCGAATTTTAACCCTGCAGTATTACCAGTTGCAGGAAAATTGGTTTCTACTACAAAAGAAATTGAAACAACTGCAACGGTTTTTCCTGCCGATATTATTTTTTCTGGCGCAGGAACACTTCGATTAAGAGGTTCTCATAAAGCCACAGGAAATTTAATTTTTAAGGATGGAACGCGAGTGTATTATAACACAAGTGGAGCAGGAATGACTCTAGAAGCGCCTGTAGTTATTTCTGGAAATGTAAAATTCGAAATGATTTCAGGGATTGCCAATCAAACGATAATGACTTTAAGCGGTCCTATTTCAGGAAATGGTACAGTTTCTCCATTGAATACCGGTCAAGGGGTAAATGCGAATACCGGAACTTTATTATTAAAAGGAGATAACAGCGAATTTATCGGAACTTGGGATTTAACACAAAAAAGCACCAAATTTCCAACGCTTAATTATCCAACTGTAATTGAAGGTGCTTCAGCTAATGCATTTGGTTCAGGAACAATTAAAATTGGTCAGGATAATTATATTGTTGTCAGTCATGAACGCGCTGCTGGTTCAACTTTAAATTTAACTATTACAGAAAATGGTAAAGCCTCTTTAAACACAGTTTTAAATGTTCAAAAGCTTACCATCAACGGAGTGGATTTTAAAGAAGGAGTTTATGATAAATCAACCCATCCAGAGTTTTTTAATGGAGAAGGGAAAATTGAAGTGAAGAAAGAAGCCGCAGGAGGAGGAAATGATGCCGTTCCTGCATTTCCAGGCGCTGAAGGTTACGGTAAATATGTTACAGGTGGTCGCGGCGGAAAAGTTATTTATGTAACTAATTTAAATGACTCTGGAACAGGGTCACTTCGTGAAGCTATCGCTCAGGCTGGTCCAAGGATTGTTGTTTTTAAAGTGTCAGGAAACATTCAGCTGAAAAGCGAATTAAATATTACTGATAATATTACTATTGCGGGTCAGACTGCACCAGGAGGTGGAATTACTTTAAGAGATTACAATGTAAAGGTAAGAGGTAACAACATCATTTTACGTTATTTACGCTTTAGAATGGGAGATACTTATGATGTGGAAAATGATGCTTTGGGTGGACGTTTTCAAAAGAATATCATCGTAGATCACTGTTCTATGAGCTGGTCAACGGATGAATGTGTTTCTTTCTATCAAAATGAAAATTTCACTATGCAATGGTGTATTATTTCTGAAAGTCTTAGAAATTCGGTTCACGCAAAAGGCGCACACGGATATGGTGGTGTATGGGGAGGTAAAAATGCATCCTTTCATCACAATTTATTAGCGCATCATGATAGCCGTAACCCTAGATTGGGAGAATATGCAAATGATATTTTTGCCAAAACAGATTTAGTTGATATTCGTAACAACGTAATTTACAATTGGGGTGGAAACAGCTGTTATGGGGGAGATGCAATGAATGTGAATCTGGTAAACAATTATTGGAAACCAGGACCAGGAACATCTAATTCGACCAAAGAACGTATTTTATCAACAGGAAGAAGTTTAGATACGACTTCACCTCTTTATGGTATTTGGGGAAAATATTTCGTTGATGGAAATTATGTTGTGGGATCAGAAAGAGCGACTCAAGATAACTGGACATATGGAGTTTACAGTCAGTTTCATGGTTCCCAGCTACCTGTGAGTGATGCTGATAAAGCGGCATTAAAAATTAGTGCGCCACATGCTCCAGGCGAAATTACAACGCACAGCGCTACAAAAGCCTACGAATTGGTTTTAGAAAATGCAGGTTCAAATTTATACAGAGATACTGTAGATAAAAGAGCCGTAGACGATACTCGTTCTGGTAAAGCTAGCATTATGAATGGCGGTAATGGAAGTACAAACGGTTATATTGACACGCCTTCAGCAACAGGCGGATGGCCAGTATTACCTTCTGGAGAAGCGCCTTTAGATACAGATGGTGATGGTATGCCTGATAAATGGGAGACAGAAAAAGGATTAAATCCTGCGAGTTCTGCCGACGGTAATTTGAAAACTATTGATGGAAAGTACACAAATGTTGAAGTATATATCAATAGTATTGTAGACAATCTTGTTTCAAACCAAAATGGCAGTTTAGATGTATATGTAAATCCGCAGAATTTTGTAGAAAAATATAATGTTGCCGAAAATGGCTCAAAGTTTATTATGGCTAGCGGTACTTATACCACAACTGCTGATTTAGCGGTTAAAAACCATAAATATACATTTGTTCCTGATGCTGGAGCTAAGCCTATTTTTGCTGGAACTTTTTATTCAGAGAATCCAGAAATCTTCTCAGGAAGTTTCAGTTTTGACGGTGTTGATTTTGATTTGACAAATGCTGGAGCAAATGTATTGCAATTGAAAAAAGGTGCTTCAGTAGCTAGTTTCGAAATCAAAAATGCTTCTATCAAAGGAATCAAGCAAAGTTTATTGCTGACAGAAGGAGTTAGTGAAAAACCTATTTCAAAAATTGTTTTAGATAATTGTATTATTGATGGAAGTGCGGCTACAGGCAGCAGTTTTATTTTAGCCGATTCCCGTATTGTAAATTCGGTTTCGGTAAAGAAATCAACAATATTTAATTATGAAAAGGGAAATAATTTTGTAACGCTGCAAAATAAAAATACGGCAAACGAAACTATAAATATAACTTTTGAAAGCAATACGATTTACAATTCAGGCAATCAGGCTGGAAATGGTTTTGTATTTGTAGATAATCAATACAATAGCGCTTCGACTTATTCTTTCAAAAATAATATTGTGCAAGATGAACGTGATAATCCGAAACCGATTTATCTGTTCAATTCTAATAATGCTAATGGCGTTGGGAAAGTAGTTTTAGAGAATAATCTTTTGGTTGGTATTTCTTCTCCAATAGTTAAAGGAACGGTTACGGTGAGCGAAACAAACACAAAGACCTTAACAGGTTTAGGAATGACAGCACTAGTGTTTCCAAATCCAACTCAAGGAAATTTCAGTTTTTCTAAAGATTCTCCATTAGCCAAAGCTTCTTCAGACGGAAATGCTTTGGGAGATCCAAGATGGTTAAAAGCAGACGCGAAGTTTTCTAAAATAAGTTATATAAATGCTATTGACGGAAAAGCTATAACACTTTCTCCGACAGAATATATGGAGGGAGCCATTACAAACTTGAAAACGCCAAAATTAGAAGGATATACTTTCTTTGGCTGGTCTGCTTCTGCAACTACTCCTGGATTGATTAAAACAATTGCAGCAACAATAACGGGAGATCAAGTCTTTTATGCTTTTTGGGGAGAAGGCGGAAACAATAAACCTGATCCAAAACCAATTGTAAAATCGGGTGTTTCGTATTTAAATTCTATTGATGGAAAAGCGATATCGGGTTTAAATCCTGTAGAATATACAGAAGGAACAGCATTAACATTGCCAATTCCAACCTTAAAGGATTATACTTTCTATGGTTGGTCGGCTTCTGCAACAGCACCGAATACAATTAAAGAAATCGGAATAACGGCGACAGGAAATCAGAAGTTTTATGCGTTTTGGGGTGTAGCTGGCAATAACAAACCAGATGAGGTTGTTCAACCGACTTTTTATTCTATTTCGTATTTGAATCTGCCTCCTGGAGCAAGTAATCCAAATAAAACAAGTGTACAGACGGGAACTGCATTTACATTAGAAGCTGCGCAATGTACAGGTTATCGTTTTCTAGGATGGTACGCTGATGCATTATATGGAAAGGAAATAACAGGTTTTACAAATAAACAGACGGATAATTTTACACTTTACGGACGTTGGAAAAAACTGGGAGAATTCTTTGTGTTTCCAACCATTACAACAGGAAAACTGACACTGCAATCGAGTACAGAATTCGATCGTCTGGCAATTTTCAGTATGAGCGGACTTCTGGTAAAACAGGTTGATCTTATTGGGACTGAAATGGAAATTTCTGTTTCTGATCTGGCTTCGGGGAGTTATTTCATTAAGAGTTTAAAAACAGGAAACACTACAAGAATAATTGTAAAATAAAGTCAAACTTCGGAGTGAAGTTCTATTCATTCCGAAGTTCTAAAAATGAATCAGTTTAAAAATTAAATCATCATAGATATGAATAATAGTATAAAATTATTAGTACTGGTTTTCATTACATTATTGTCATCTTGTTCAAGTGATGATGAAGGTAATCAAGATACTAATTCAAATAAAGGATTTTTAAAAATTGGCAATCAGACGGTAGAATTATCGCAAGGATATCTTGAAAATTATGGTATTCGAGGAAATGCTTACAATATTGATTTTTCGTTACGATCTAAATCACTTTCGGAATCAGAAGATGGAGCAGTTGTGTACTTTGAATTGTTTTCTTCTCTTCAGGATAATTTAGCAAAAGGAGAGTATAGTTTTGGAGGTTACTCGGAAGCGACGGCGTATACTTTTACAAAATGGGCGCAATCCATTTTGGGTAAAAATATTAATCCAGGAAAAGGAGATTTGTCTGTCGCAAATGGAGTAAGCATCAAACCTTTGAGCGGCACTTTTAAAGTTAGTGAAAATGGTCAGAAATATAAAGTTAGTTTTACAGGAAAAGGTACTGCTAGTATTTATAAAGACGGAGTTCTTGCTTCAACTCAAAATGATGTTGCTTTTAGTATGCAATATTATGGCGATGTAAAAAAATCAGAAGGAAAAACATTTACAGCCAAAAAAAGTAATTCAACTTCATTATTGCAAAAAGATCATTCTGTTATTTTTAATTAATGTTATACAGAATAGAATTTAAAACTAAAGAGCCTGTTTTTAGCAGGCTCTTTTTTTATGCTTTGCTTTAAACAAACAAACTATAACTGCACAATAAGGGCAAAAACAGTTTATATCGCTCTCAAGGCTAGAAATCATGTATAATATGTCTATTTTTTTGATTAATCTGTCCATCTATAGAACAAATAATGGCAGTAATTTTATATTCAATTCAAACCCATTTACTTTTATTAAGCTATATTTTAATTAATAGGAGAGGTATTTTTTAAAAGTAGGTAATAAAAACAAAAAAGTAGAAGGTTGTTGATTAGTAAATATTTTGTTAGTTTTTATTAGTTAGGGAGATTAATTCATCATTTAATCTCCCTTATTTTTTTAGATGCAGTAGGTTATAATTTATTAAATATATGAATATGAATAGAATGAATTTTAAAGTCAAAAAATGCAATTTCCTAAAAACGATAGCGTTCATTTTTGCGCTGTTTATTTTGGGTTCCTTAAAAGGATATTGTAAAAGCGATGACAAAACTAGAACGGCTTCTGCTGTCATAGAAAGACTTATTGGAAGTCGCGTTAATGAATTTGAATTAACCATTATTGAAAGTAAAACGGAACATAAAGATTGGTTTGAAATCGAAACAACAAACAATCTTGTAAAAATTAAAGGTTCAAATAACACGGCAATTTGTTACGCGGCGTATAATTTTCTAAGAGATATTGGAGCTGCTTTAGTAAGCTGGGAAGGGAATAAAGTAAATTTACCAAAAGCTTGGCCAAAGTATTCGAAAAAAGGAAATACTCCATTTGAATACAGAGAATATTTAAACGCTTGTACTTTTGGTTATACTACTCCTTGGTGGGACTGGAAACGTTGGGAACAAGAAATTGATTGGATGGCCATGCACGGAATCAATCTTCCAACGGCAATGGAAGGTCAGGAAGCGGCGTGGCAGGAATTATGGAAAGAATATGGTTTAACAGACAGTCAATTAGAAGCACATTTTGCTGGACCAGCTTATTTGCCTTGGCAGCGTATGGGAAACATTAATAGTTTAGAAGGACCTTTGCCTAAAGAGTGGTTTACCAAAAAACAAGAACTTCAAAAGAAAATTTTAGAGAGAATGCGAGCTTTAGATATGCATCCTGTAGTTCCTGCATTTAGTGGCTATGTTCCTAAGGCTTTCGCCGAAAAACATCCTGAAGCTAAAATTACCGAATTAAAATCTTGGTCAGGCGGAGGTTTTGCAAGTACTTTTCTAGTAGATTCAAAAGATCCTTTATTTAAAAAAATCGGAAAACGTTTTATTGAAATTTACACTAAAATGTATGGAAAATCTAATTTCTACTTGGCAGATTCTTTTAATGAAATTGAACCTCCAGTTTCTGAACATAATAAATATGAAGAACTGGCAAATTACGGAAGCGCCATTTATGAAACCATTAATGAAGCAGCTCCAGGTGCAGTTTGGGTAATGCAAGGTTGGCTTTTTGGCGATAATAAAGAATTTTGGACTAAAGAAGCGACAAGCGCATTTTTAAGCAAAGTGCCAAATGACAGATTGATGGTTCAGGATTATGCGAATGACCGCTATAAAGTATGGGAAAATCAGGAAGCTTTTTACGGAAAGCAATGGACTTACGGGTATGTACATAATTATGGAGGATCTAATCCAGTATATGGAGACTTGAATTTCTATAAAAACGAATTAACGAGTTTGTTAAAAAATCCAAACAAAGGAAATGTAGTAGGTTATGGCGCAATGCCAGAAGGATTGAATAATAATTCAATTGTATATGAATATATTTATGATCTTCCATGGAACAAAGGGGAAGAACCTGTAAAAGATTGGTTAACCAAATATTTGAATGCAAGATACGAGCAGACTATTTCTAAAACGACTTTCAAAGCTTGGGAGTTATTGCTAGAATCAGTTTATAATGTTAAATACTGGGAAACGCGTTGGTGGAATGATAGGGCTGGAGCGTATTTGTTGTTTAAACGACCTACAGCAACTATTACAACATTTAAAGGAAATCCTGGAGACAAGAAAAAACTTAAAGAAGCTTTGGATATTTTAGCGAAAGAAGCGAAGAAATATGATAAGAACAATTTTATTCAGTATGATTTAATAGATGTTTCAAGACATTACTATTCTTTAAGCATAGATGAAGACTTAATGGAATGTGTAAAAGCATACGAGAAAAAAGATATTTCTAAAGGAGATCAATTATTTAAAAAAATAGAAAAACAAGTTTTAGATATTGATAATATCATGTCGACACAGCCACTAAATAGTGTAGATCAATGGGTGAAATCGGCTTCAGATTATGGAAGTTCACCAGCAGTTTCAAAATTGTACGCAAAAAATGCCAAAACACTAATTACACTTTGGGGCGGAGAAGGACATTTGAATGATTATGCGTCTAGATCTTGGCACGGAATGTATAAAGGTTTTTATTGGCCAAGATGGAAAATGTTTTTAGAGGCTTTTAAAAAATCAGCAGTCAATAATACTCCATTTGATGAAACTAAAGAAAGAGAATTAATTAAAAATTGGGAAATTAATTGGACAGAAAACAATTAAAAAAAGACCTCCTTGATAATTAATCCGTATATAAATAAAATTTAACTTAATACTTAAACTCTAACCTTAAACTACACCAAAAATATGAAATGAAAAAACTACGAAATCGATTAATTAATAAGTATTTAATTATAGAAAACTATAAAAATAACTTTGAAAACCCTTACTGTCATTGACTTTATTGAAATTATCCATGTTTATGAATAACTTGTCCATTTGCTAACATTTCTTTAACAGTAATTTCGTCAATACTATTTAACCAATTAACCAATATCAAAATGGAAAAACTTAAGCTTTTATTATTAGCCTTCTTCTTTGGCTTCTCAATTAATACCTGGGCACAAAAAACAGAAGTGTCTGGTGTAGTTTTAGATGACAAAGGCATTCCTCTGCCAGCCGCGAACATACTCGAAAAGGGTACAACGAATACTGTAACAACAGATTTTGATGGAAAATTTAAATTTTCAGTTTCAAACAAAAATGCAGTATTAGTCATTTCTTTTATTGGATTTGATGATCAAACTTTAAAATTAGATGGAACAAAATCTAATTATTCGATTAAATTACAATCCACTACAAATAATCTTGAACAAGTTGTAGTAGTAGGATACGGTAAAGGATCCCGAAAAAACCTTACCACTTCTGTAACGTCCATTAAAGCAGAAGAATTAAACAAGGGAGCAATTAGTGATGTTGGACAGCTTTTACAAGGTAAAGTTTCCGGTTTGAATATTTCATCAAGCGGTGACCCAACAAAAACAGCTTCTGTAGTGATGCGTGGAGTTTCGACATTAAATAGTTCTCAAGGGCCATTTTATGTAATTGACGGTATTCCTGGAGTAGATATCTCTGTGATTTCACCAGATGATATTGCTACTATCGACGTTTTAAAAGATGCTGCCGCAACGGCAATCTATGGTAACCGTGCTGCAAATGGGGTTATTATGGTAACAACTAAAAAAGGTAGTAAAGGAAGAACGCAAGTTGCTTACAATGGATATGTTGGTTTTGAAGAAGTTTCAAATAATCTGGACATGATGAATGCAGATCAGTTGAGAGCTTTTACAACTAAAAACAATTTGAACTTTACTCCAGAAAATGATAAAGGTGCTAACACAAACTGGTTAAAAGAAATTATGAGACCAAATCGTGCAGTATCTACAAGTCATAATTTATCTATGAGCGGAGGTGGAGATCACGGAAGTTATACTGCAAGTATTACATCTCTTAACAGAGAAGGGGTAATGCAAAAAAGTGATTTTTCTCGTATCATCGCACGTCTGTCTGTAGAACAATTTGCTTTTGATGATAAAGTGAAATTCGGCTTAAATGTTACCAATTCAAAAACAGATTACCAAAATGTACCACAACGTAATACGGTACTTTTACAAGCTGCTAGTTACCTTCCGGTTTCTCCAGTAAGAAATGCCGATGGATCTTTCTATGAAAATTTTATTAGCCCAGGATATTTTAATCCAGTTGCTTTGATTGAACATGGAACAGATGAAACAACAACAAATAACCTTGTTGGTAATCTTACTGCTGAAGTTAAACTTCCATTTGGAATTACTTACAATTTAAATTTAGCACACCAAAGATTAACGTCTTCTCACGGAGAATTTTATGACAGCTATTATTCACAATATAATAGTGCGAACTTTTACAACAACCCAGATCCACCTTTGACAAAATCTTTGGTTAACTTTGGAGTAAATGGTTCTGCTTTGAGAAATTCTTATGAAACTAGAAATAATATTATCGAGAGTTTCTTTACTTGGGATAGAACTTTTGGTTCTCATAAAGTAAAAGCTGTTGTAGGTTATTCTTGGCAGGAAAATACATTAGGAGACGGGTTTCAAGCAACTACAACAAATTTCCCAGTTGATAATGTAGGTTACAATAACCTTGCTTTAAGTAACTACACTTCTGTTAATGGTTATGTAGTAAATTTTGGAGATAGTAAAGCGTATCAAAAAACACGTTTAATTGCTTATTTCGCTCGTTTAAACTATAATTATAAAGATAAATATCTTTTGCAAGGATCGATCAGAAGAGATGGTGGATCAATGTTTGGAGCTAACAACCAATGGGGATATTTCCCTTCTGTGGGTGGTGCTTGGAGAATTGACAAAGAAAGCTTCATGCAGAATCAAGAATTTTTTAGTGACTTGAAATTGAGAGGAAGCTGGGGAGTTACAGGAAACTCTTCTGGGTTTAATGCTTACACAGCGCAATTTATTTCTGGTAGTTTAGGAACTTTCTATTACAACGGACAGCAGATTGGTGCTTACGGACCAAATCAAGCAGCTAATCCAGATTTGAAATGGGAAAAAACGGCTACTGCAAACATTGGACTTGATTTCTCTCTATTAAAAGGAAAAGTAACGGGATCTATCGATGTTTACGACAAAAAAACAACAGATATGATCTTCAACTACAATGTTAATCCGGTGCTTGTGCCAGTAGGTTCTATTGTAGCAAACGGAGGAACAATGTCTAACAAAGGTATCGAACTTAGTTTAAGCACAACTCCTGTTAAAACAGCAGATTTCAGCTGGACGACTAATTTGAACTTAGCACATAATAAAAACGAAATCGTAAAATTAACTAGCCCATTCTTCGTTGGTGGAGATTCTATTCGTAGAGTACAACCAGACGGAGGCGGACAAACAGGAAGTACATTACAAATTTTCAAAGAAGGAAAACCTTTAGGGCAATTCTTTACATTGAAATATGCAGGAAAAAATGCTGACGGAGTTTCTCAATATTATGATAAAAACGGTGCTTTGACAACTACACCTTTAAACGGAGTTGATTATCATTATGCAGGAAGCGCACAGCCTAAATTATTACTAGGATGGGGAAATAACTTTCAATACAAAAAATTTGATTTAAGTATTTTCTTCAGAGGAGTATTTGGTAATAAGATTTTTAATGCTACTCGCGCCGATTTATTCAGGCCAAGTACAGCAATGACCAATAATATTTTAGTTGACGCAGGAAACGAGTCACCAAACGACCTTAACTCTTATAAATATTCAGATCGTTTTATTGAAGACGGTAGTTATTTAAGATTAGATAACATGACCTTAGGATACAATTTTGGAAAAGTAGGAAGGTACATCAGTAGTGTACGTATTTACCAAACGATAAACAATGTGTTTGTTATTACTAAATACACAGGAATTGACCCAGAGGTTGAACAAGGAGGAACAGCTCCAGGTGTAGATTCTAATAACTTCTATCCAAAAACTAGAACGTATATGTTCGGTTTAAATGTGAGCTTCTAAAAATTAAATGAAAAAATTATGAAAAAGATATTAAAATATTTAGGTCTTCCAGTGCTTTTGGCTGGTTTAGTATGGTCTTGCGACGATCTTGAAGTGCCTATTACAACTCAATTGACACCAGAAGTATTCCCTCAAAATTCAACACAATATATTCAGACAACGGGTCCTGTATACGCGGCGTTTCGTGGTGAGTTCTCATTTGCCTGGTGGTGGTCACAATCTTTGTCTACAGACGAAGCTATTCTACCTGCAAGAGGAGGTAACTGGTTTGATAACAGAAACTATATCGCAATGCACTACCATGACTGGAATGCAGATAACGGAATCATCGGAAGTCTTTGGGATTGGTCATCTAAAGTGATTGGAACTAGTAATCAGGCAATTTCTATCTTAAGACAAACAATGCCAGAAGGTGCAGAGAAAAAAACATTGATTTCAGAATTGAAAACAATGCGTGCTATTTCTTATTTCATGTTAATGGATAGTTACGGAGATGTGCCGTTAGATACTTTGTACGGAGATTTTACTTCTCATGCTAAAACACCAAGAGCAGAAGTTTTCAATTTTATTGAAAAAGAATTAAAAAGCGCGGTTCCTAACTTAAATCCTGCAGCAGGTGTTACCACTTACGGAAGACCAAACAAACAAACAGCTAATGCAATGTTGGCTAAATTGTATTTGAATGCAAACATATATACAGGAACTGCACGTTACAACGAATGTATTGCAGCTTGTGATGAGGTAATCAATTCTGGTTTATATGCTGTTGAACCAAGAGCGACTTATCTTCAGATGTTTTATCCAACAAACGGACCAGCAATGAAAGAATTCATCTTTGCAGTTCCTTACGATCCAGCGGCAGTAACAGTTGGTTTCAATGGTCAGATGTATCATGCACGTTATGATGTTCCTCGTTCTGAAAGAGCTAAGTTTGGACTTCCTTATACGCCAAGTGCGCCTAGAAGCACGTTGAAAGAGTTTTACGCTTATTTCAACGATGCAAATGACATTCGTAACAGACAATGGCTTACAGGTCTTCAGTTTATGAATGATGGTGTAACGCCAGTAACGGTAACAACAACTAAAAAAGGATACGATCAATTTTATACAGGATCTGATGGAGGTGCTAGTTATACTTATCAAGTAAATTTAACACCAGATATTATCCTTCGTCAAAGCGTTGCTTTAATGGATCTTGGAAATGATGAAATTGCATGGAATATGGGATATAGAAACATAAAATTCTACCCAGATGCAACTTCTACAAACCGTAACCAAAAGAACGACGTTCCTTTCTTGCGTTATTCAGATATTCTTTTAATGAAAGCAGAATCAATCCTTCGTGGTGGAGCTGTAACTTTAGGACAAAGTTCAGATGTATTAGTAAATATGGTTCGTTCTAATCGTACTACTTCTGCAGCTTTGAGCGGTGTAACTTTAGAAGATCTTTACAGAGAAAGAAGCCGTGAGTTTTCTTGGGAAGCTTGGCATAGAAATGATATGATCCGTTTTGGAAAATATGAAGGACAATGGGGTTATAAAACAAATACAGATGTTTACCGTCGTGTTTTCCCAATTCCAACAAACGCTATGGTATTAAATCCAGCTCTTACTCAGAATACTGGATATTAAAAATAAGAATTTAGTTAAGTACGCATTTGTAATTTAATTTTAAAAAGGAGAAGAGCGTCAAAATTCTTCTCCTTTTTTCAAAAAAAACTGGTTTTATCAGTTGCTCGTGAGAATCAGTTCAGTTTTATTTTTTGAATGAAACAAAGCTTAATTGAATGTCGTTTCTATAATTGAATGAAAAATTAAGCTTTGTAACATTCTGTTAAATTATTTAGAGAATACGTTAAAGTCGGTTATTCTCGGCAATTCTTGTGCCTTGTGCTTTCGATTTAATGATAAGAAAACACACAAAAAAACTTTTTAAACTAATATTGCCTCATTATACATGGAACTAAACAAAATCTTTAAAATAGGAAGTATCGTAATAAGTTTAACTCTTATTTTTTTAGTGTCATGCAACGCTCAAAAATCAGTTTCTCTCCAAAAGAAACAAATCTCAGATATGGTTTACCCGTTGTTGGACACTGAAAACTCAAGATGGTTTTACTTTTCATCTGCGAGCCGTCCTTTTGGTATGGTAAATCTAAGTCCAGATACCGAAATTAAAGGTGATTGGGGAGGTGGTTATAAATATACAACAGATACAGTTAAGGGTTTTAGCCATGTTCATGAATGGCAAATGTCTGGTGTGTCGGTAATGCCTGTAACCGTTTCAAAAGAAAATAAAGCAAATATTTTTAAAGATTTTTATTCTAAATTCAGCCATCAGACAGAGATTATAACGCCTGGTTACCATTCGCTAAAATTAGACAGATATAAAATAACAGCCGAAATAACGAGTACAGCAAGAGTAGGGTTTCATAAATATACTTTTCCGGCAAATACTCAAAAAGCGGTACTTTTTAATTTGAATACTATTTTAGGTCCTTGTGATAATACCAACGGGAAATTAGAAAAAAATACGGACTTTGAACTTTCAGGATCTTTAGTGCTAAGTACAAACTTTAGACGCCCAAAACCATTAACCGTATTTTTTAAGGTTAAAACCAATCAGCCGATTACTTCTCTCGAAAGAGATAATGTTACAGGAAATTATTTGATTCATTTTGCTAAAACAAAAGATAAGGTATTGATGAAAGTGGGTATTTCTTATACTTCAATTGAAAACGCCAACAATAATATTGAAACCGAATTATCGCATTGGAATTTTAATCAAACGGTTACTGATTCTAAAAATGAATGGAGTAACTTATTAGGAAGAATAAAAGTTGAAGGCGGAACAGAAACCGATCAAAGAAGGTTTTACACTGATTTATGGCATGCTTTGCAAGGAAGAAAAAAGATCAGTGATGCAAATGGATCCTATCCTGATAATACGGGGGACACGTTCAGGATAGGGCATTTACCTTTAAACGCCGACGGAAAACCGAAATTTAATCATTATAATTCTGATGCCTTTTGGGGTGCACAATGGACTATCAATAATCTGTGGGGACTTGTATATCCTGAGATTATGGAAGAATTTGTGTATTCTTTAATGCAATATTATAAAGATGGCGGTTCAATTCCGCGTGGCCCTTCGGGAGGAAATGATACTTACGTAATGACGGGAGCTTCTGCAACGCCATTCATTGTGAGCGCGATTCAAAAAGGAATTGTAAAAGAAGATTTAGAAGCTATTTATGTGGCACTCAAAAAAGGTCATATGGAAGGCGGAATTATGGCAAAAGCGGGTTATGAGCACAACACAAGTATTGGTGGTGGACTAAAATATTATCTAGAAAAAGGTTATGTGCCGTATCCGCTTCCTGATGGTAATTTCGGAAGTCATGAAGATGGTGCAAGTCAGACCTTAGAGTATGCTTATCAAGATTGGACTTTGGCGCAGCTAGCTAAAAAACTAAATCATGAAGAAGATTATAATTATTTTATAAAAAGATCAAAAAACTATCAGAATGTTTTTGATCAAACGATTGGCTGGATGCGTCCGAAAAATGTTGATGGAAAATGGAGAGAAAATTATGATCCCTACCAATATGAAAATGGTTTTATAGAATCAAATGGAGCACAGTCAACTTGGTTTGTGCCGCATGATATTGCTGGTTTAGCAGATTTAATGGGAGGAAAAGAAAAAGCGGTTGAAAAATTAAATGCACAATTTGAAACGGCTAAAAATCAGAAATATACCTCGGGCACATCTCATGATGCAGAATTACATCCAGAATTTAGCAGAATTCCGATCAATTTTGGAAATCAGCCTTCGATGCAAACTTCTAATATTTTTACCGTTTTAGGAAGACCAGATTTAACACAATATTGGACAAGAAATGTAGTCAAAGAAACTTTCAGCGGATTATCGCCTGCAACTGGATACAACGGGGATGAAGATCAGGGATTAATGGGAAGTTTGAACGTTCTGCTAAAATTAGGCTTATTTCAATTGAATGGAGGAACAGATAAAGAGGCGGTTTACCAGATTGGAAGTCCAATATTTAATAAAATTTCGATTGATTTAAATCCGAAATATTATTCAGGAAAATCATTTGTAATTAAAGCACAGCATAATAGCGCTGAAAATGTTTACATTAAAGATATAAAGTTCAATAATAAAGCACTAAAAGATTGTAGTCTTTCACATCAAGAGATTACTAATGGCGGAGAATTAGTTTTAGAAATGTCAAATACAGTAAACCCCTAATATTAAAGAAAACAACACTAAATGAAAAATCCAAAGTCTATCATTTTCTTAGCGATAAGCTTTCTTTTTACAATTGAAAACTATGCACAGTCAAAGGTTCATCAATATGTTGATCCGATGATTGGCTCAGAAGGAGTTGGAAGAGTTTTTATTGGTCCGTCTTGTCCATACGGAATGGTAAAACCAAGTCCAGATTGTACATCGAGTCCTAACAGTGGCTGGTTGCCAATTCCTAAAGAAGTTACAGGTTTTAGCCAAGTGCATGTAAGTGGAACAGGAGGAGGCCCAAAATACGGAAATATTCAAATTATGCCCTTTTCTGGAGGTTTGGATAAAATGGATCAGACTTCGTTTAGAGCAGAAGAAAATGTTAAACTAGGTTATTATGAAACTGTTTTTAAAGAAAATAAAATTAAAACAGAAATAACCACTGGAGAAAAAGTGTCTTATTATCGTTTTACTTATCCAAAAAACACTTCAAAAGAATTAAAAATAGATCCAGGTTTTTTTCTAGGTGAAGAAAAAATTCCTGATGCAAGAGAAGCGCAACAATTTGTAGGCTCGCAAATCGAAATTGTTTCGGATACAGAAGTAAGAGGTTACAGCAGAATCAGAGGCGGATGGAATAACGGACGCGCTTATACTGTTTATTTCTGGGCAAGTTTCGATCAGCCAATTGCAAAATATGTAACGTTTAAAGACGGAAAATTCTATAACAATCAAAAAGCACAGTTTGATTCTGGAAAGAAAACAGCAGCATTACTCTCTTTTGGAAGTGGAAAAGAAGAATTAAATGTCAAAATCGGAATTTCTTTTTTAAGCGAATTGAAAGCGAAAAACAATATTGAGGTAGAAATTCCACACTGGAATTTTGATAATGTTTTGGCGGAATTAGAAAATAAATGGGAAAATTTATTAAACCGAATTCAGCTTTCTGCAGATACTTCAGAAGAATATAAAAAAATGTTCTACACAGGTTTGTATCACACCATGATTATGCCTGTTGACCGTACTGGAGAAAATCCGTTATGGACAAATGATGAGCCTTATTATGATGATTTTTATACGATTTGGGATACTTTTCGAACTTCGAGTCCATTAATTACTCTAATAGATTCTAAACGAAAAGTAGATATTATCAATGCGATGTTAAACATTTACAAACGCGAAGGCTACTTGCCAGAAGGAAGAAGCGGAAATGATAATGGAAGAACACAAGGCGGTTCAAATGCTGAAGTGGTTTTAGCTGATGCTTTTGTAAAAAACTTAAAAGGAATAGATTATGAATTAGCACTTCAAGCAATGCTTAAAGATGCTACAGTTCCTCCTGGAGGCAATGAAGAGAAAGAAGGAAGAGGCGGACTTTTAGATTATCTGAAATTAGGTTACGTTCCGTACGGTACAGATCGCGCTGGAAACCGAACTATCGATTATTCATACAATGATTATAATATTGCTGTTGTTGCCAAAGGATTGGGAAAAACAGATTTGTACAATCAATATATGAAACAAGCCGAAAACTGGCAGAATTTATGGCGTGCAGATTATGAGAATAATGGAGCAAAAGGTTTTATTATGCCAAAAGACGCCGCTGGAAATTGGTTGGATGATGTTGTTTTTGGAGAATCTAAAATACAGAAACCAACTTTTAAATATACGCCAGTAATTATCGAATCGCCTTGGTATGTTTGCCATTGGTGCGTTTTCTTTTATGAAGGAACGTCTTGGGAATATTCATTCAGCCTTCCGCATGATATTCCAGAATTGGTAAAAAAATCAGGTGGAGAAAAAGCTTTTGAAAACCGATTGAACACTTTCTTCGACAATGATTTATTTAATGTTGCGAATGAACCTTCATTTCTTACACCTTGTCTGTATCACTGGATTGGAAAACCATACTTAAGCAGCGACAGAATCAGAACCATTATAAAAAACAGTTTCAATACTTCTCGTGAAGGTTTGCCAGGAAATGATGATTCTGGTGCAATGTCTTCTTGGTTGGCTTTCCACATGATGGGATTATATCCAAATGCTGGACAACCTTATTACTTGATTAATACACCGCTTATTAAAGAAACAGTTATGAAATTAGAAAACGGCAAAAGTTTTAAAATTGTAACTAAAAAAATGAGTGATAAAAACAGATACATAAAAGCTGCTTTTTTAAATGGAAAACCATACAATCAAGCGTGGATTTTGCATGAAGATATTAACAATGGAGGAGAACTTGTTCTTGAGATGGATTCAAAACCTTCAAAATGGGGAACAACAATTTTACCGCCAGCGAAATAAAAAGATAAACAAGATGAAAAATATATTTTTAATGATTCTTTTCTGTATTGTTTGTCAGAAAGGAATAGCACAGAATTACATTCCAACAATAAAAAATAATACAGAACTAAATTACGTCTGCAAACTTCATGGTCAAACCAGAACTCTTTCGCTTAAAGCAGAAACAGCAGGCGACGGCTTAACTTTTAAACTAGAAACAAGAGGTGTAAAAAGTAGTATTGTAATGCTTCCTGAAGCTGTAAAAAACGGAACAGAATTAAGTTTTAATCAAGGAGAATATGCGCCAGTTTTGAATTTGAAACCAACAGAAACTTTTTTTATGATTTCCAGATCAGCGTATCAAGCTTTAGTAAAAAACAATTCATTTGTTTATAACAATACAACATACGTTTTAGATAAAAACAATGACAAAAACAGCATTTCAATTGACGGAAAAACTGTTGAGACTTTGCACGTTATTGCGCAAATCGATGAAACCGAAATGTGGATTGTAAAAAATCCTGAATTTCCTTTAATCTGTAAAGTAATTAAGAATCCGTTAGGCATTAATCCAACATTAGTGAAAGTAGTGGATTAAAAAGCAGATTTTATTTTAAACACATAGAAACATAGTTTTTGATTACGCATAAAGAAGACAAAAAGAAACTAGTTTCTCACACATAGTCCCGAAGCTTCGGGATTTGTTCATGCAAGTGAAACGCCTTTTAACAAGCATTAAGATCTATGTTTCTATGTGTTTAAAAAATTATGGGCAAGGAATTTATAATAAGGAAAAGAAAGAATATTGATTAAAGAATTTTCACATTTTAAGTATAAATTGATAATTTCTGAACATTAGGCAGAATTCTTGGTAAATTGTTGAAAGTTGTTTTTTAAATTTACAGGAATTACACTTAAACTATAATATTTAAATTATGAAATTATCTATCGTAACCTCTTTACTTTTTAGCTGCATTTGTTTTGGACAGAATAATACAGACACCAGTTTGTATATGAAGTCTGATAAAATTACGTATTTAACAGATATCGGTTCAGAATCAGGAGATTTATACAAAACAATCGGACATCACGGTCCAGCGATTGAGAATGAATGGATGGCTTTGAGAATTTATTTCAGCGATAAAGTAGCGATTGATGTTTATTCTAAGGCAAAGCCAGGTTTAGAATTAAGAAAAGCAAATTGGTATCCGACGCCGCAACAGCAAAAAGAAGGATGGGGAGCAGATTACTATAAAGTGGCATCAACTGTTGGTTTAGGAGGTGTGAAACTTTGGGACGGAGAAAAAGTTGTGCCTTTAAATCCAGTTACGAACCGTTTAGCAAGAGTTGGAAAAACAGATACTACTTCTTGGATGGAAATGATTTCGAGAGGAGTGCCTTACAAAGGAAAAAAAGTAGATATTTTAGTTCGCGTTACAGTATTCTCAGGTAAACGAGAAGCTAAAGTAGAAGCCGTTTCTCTAAGTGGAGAGAAAGTGCAATTTGCAACAGGAATCAATTATTTCAAAGATTTCGGAACTAAAAAAGGAACAAATTATATCGCAGTTTGGGGAAAACATCCAGAAGACGTAGCAGCAGAAATTGTAGAAATTGGTGCAGCAATTATGTATAATCCAAAAGATTACGAGAAAACTACAGACGACGGAACACAATATTTGTTGATCTCAAAACCAGCAAAAAACTTAGAAACTTCGATTATATCTTCAAGTGCAAGAGAAACAGAACTAAATACTCTAGATAAGTTGGAAGCTTACATTAAAAAATAATACGCATTTAAAAAACTTACATGTTTAGAATATCGGCTATATTAGTATTATTACTTTCTTTAAATTCTTGTAAATCACAGCAGATTCACAAAAAAGAAATTCAGATTGCTTTTATAGCCGATGTTCATTTACAGGATATTTTTGCCAAGTTTGAAGATAACGATTATAAAGGAATCGAAAATCCAAGAACGGGCGAATATGCGAATATCAGAACGATGAATGCGCAATTGCATTCTACGAGAATCTTCAATGAAAATTACTTTGCTTTTTTAGAAGCCTTAAACGATATTGTCAAAAGAGGTATAAAACAAGTTGTACTTCCAGGTGATTTTAGCGATGATGGACAACCTGTTCATGTTCGTGGATTGAGAAAAATACTCAACGAATATTCAAAAAAATACGGAATCTCCTTCTTCGTTACGACAGGAAATCATGATGTAGTAAGGCCATTTTCTCAAGATGCCGCTAAAACTGATTTTTTAGGAAAAGGTGGAAAAGAGCAAATTATCAGTAGTTCTAAAAATAATCTGAACAAAGGTGAACTCGAACCTATTATTACTTCTGACATAAAAAACTGGGGTTACAAAGAAACCATTAACGAAATGCGCGATTTTGGTTTTTTTCCAAAAAAGAGCGATTTGTATTGGGAAACACCATTTTCAAACTACACTTATGAACAATATAATTTTGAAAAAGCGCAAAAAGAATCTGCTTTAGAAAAAAGAACGTATCTAATTAAAAACACTAATTTGTATCTTCCAGATGCCAGTTATCTAGTTGAACCGATTAAAGGTGTCTGGCTTTTGGCAATAGATGCTAATGCTTATGTTCCGAACGAAAAATTATCAGGCGAAGCTAATAATCCGCATGATTTTTCGGGGGCGAATACAGGTTACAATAACGTTCTGATTTATAAAAGTCATCTCATAAACTGGGTCAAAAAAGTTTCAGCAGAAGCGAAACAAAAAGGTAAAATACTAATCGCTTTCAGTCATTACCCAATGGTTGAATTTAATGATGATGCTTCGCCCGAATTAAAACAGCTTTTTGGCGCAAACAAAATGCAATTGCAGCGAGTTCCTGATGAAGAAGTAGCACAACAATTTGCAGATGCTGGAATTCAGATTCACTTTGGCGGACATATGCATATTAACGATACAGGCGTGAGAAAAACGACAAGCGGAAATACGCTCTTTAATATGCAGACACCGTCGCTTGCCGCGTATATGCCAGCTTATAAAATATTGACGATTCATTCTAAAACAGATTTTGAAGTAGAAACAATTGTAATTCGAAAAGTGCCAAAATTCAATAGTTTATTTCCTTTTTATGAGGAAGAATATGCTCATTTAAAAGAAACTAAAAGCGCGACTATTTGGAATGTTGATATTCTAAAAGCTCAAGATTATGCATCATTTACTAGCTGGCACTTAAAAGAATTGGTTCGTTTACGATTCTTGCCTGAAGATTTTCCTGCAGATTTTTTAAAATCAATTGAAAAACTTTCTGGTAAAGATTTATTAGAATTGAATAAAAACACAACAGAGATTAATAAAGATTTAACGGCAAATTCTTTGGCAATTTCTGATTTTGAATCGTGGACTGGTTTTGATATTATTTTAGATTTTTATCGCCTAAAAAGTGCGGACGAACTTGCTTTTGATGAAATAGGAAAAGAGCGATTAAGGCAATATGATTTGATCTGCAAATACTTAAAAAAGACAAATAATCCAAAAATGGTTTTGTGGGCAGAAATATTTTGGAAAACCATGAATGGCGAGCCTTCTAGTCATTTTAGAATTGACCTTAAAAATAACAAAATTGATAATTTATCTGTTAAATAATTTCGGTATTTATTAAATCAAAAAGTTTAAATTGCATTATAAATTATCTTTCATGAAACCAAAATTCCTTTTATTCTTCCTATTGTTTGCTTTTTCTTATCATTCTTACTCACAGAATATAAAATTTGCGCATTACAATGACAATAACGGTCTGTCGCATAATTCGGTGCGACATATTGTGCAGGATAAAAAGGGTTTTATGTGGTTTGGAACCTTCTCTGGACTAAATCGTTTTGACGGTTATCAGTTCAAAAACTACATGAGTTCTACGCCAGGAAAAAATAAATTATACAATGATGATATTACGGCTTTAGAATTGGATGAAGAATCGAATCATTTGTGGATTGGTACTCGAAAAGGACTAACGCTTTTTAAAATGGATACGCATGTTTTTACTACTTTTTTTCATAAAAAAGAAGACCCAAACAGTTTGCCAGATGACGAAGTTCGAGCTGTTTATGTAGATAAATTTAAAAGAGTTTGGGTTGGTACGAAAACAAAAGGAGTGTATTTATTCTTCTTGAAAGAAAATCGATTCGAGAAAATTCAGCTTAAAGGTTTTGAATATGTAAAAGAAATTTTTGAAGATAAAAAAGGGAATGTTTGGGTTGGAAGTTATGAAAAATCGGGTGTTGCAAAAATTACGATGGATGCAAAAGGTGCGATTGTCAGAATTAACAATTACACGCTTTCTGTTCCGTATTCAAACATAAAAAATCCGTATATCAATTTTATCTATGAAGATGCAAAACAGGATATTTTTGTCGGAACTCGTGAGGGTTTGTATAAACTAGATAAAGCTAGCAATCAGTTTGTTAATCTGTATATTGAAAACAAGCAAGTAAGAGGTGCTTTAGGCCCGTATTTTTTATCTGTTGCACGCGCTCCAGATGGCAAATATTGGGTTGGAACTCTAGGCGGATTATTGGTTTGCGATCAGTTAGAAGACATTCAAAAAGGAAATTACAAATGGTATTATTCTATTTTATCTGATGATACGTCGCTTGTCGATAATTTAATTTCGGCACTTTATTTTGATAAATCTGGGGTTCTATGGATTGGAACTGAAGATGGGTTGGATAAATATGATCCGTACGAAAATCAGTTTACTTTAAATAAAGATATTTCACGTTCCATTGGCAATCAAGCGCCACGAATTAGAGGATTTGCTAAGACGTACGATGAGAAAATAATTGTTGCTACGTATCACAACGGCCTTTTTATTTCTAACACAAAAGGTTCAACTCCTTTGCATAACACAGGAAAAGATATTGCCAGCATTTATACGGATGATGGTAGAATTTTTTATTGCGGTCTTTGGGATGGAAATGTGCTGGTTTATAATTACAGCACAAATTCATCAAGAGAAATAAAAGTTGGATTTGAAAAATCGCCAGTTTTTGCCTTTAGCAAGATTGGAAATGATTTGATGGTTGTGGGGTCATTTGGAGAAGGTGCAGTTATTTTAAATACTCAAACGCTGCAAGTACAAACTTCGAGCGAACTTCTGCCTGGCTTTCAGATTAATGCAATCGAAAGAGATGCAAAAAACAATGTTTGGTTTGCTACAGAAACTGGAGTTGTAAAATACAATATTACTTCAGGAAAAATAGAGACTTATTCGTCACTTTTTATTAAAGAAAAAGGAGTTCCTCATGACGAAAATGTAAGTGATGTATTAGTAGATGTTAAGGGGAAAATATGGGCTTCAACCCGTTTTGGATTGTGTTTGTACAATCCGAAGAAGAATGAATTTGAACCCGTTAAAAATCTAAAAGAACTTTCAGGAAAATGGATTACGGATATTTTATCAGATGCAAACGGAAATCTTTGGCTGAACATTAATAACAACAATATTGCATTTGTTAAATCCAATTTAAAAGACATTAGTATTTATCATGTAAACAGTGGAAACAGATTAGACGTTTTTAGTTCTAGCGGTTTCTTTTATTTTAATAATTCTAATATTTTTCTTGGAGGAAAGAACGGAATTATTTCTTTTTCGCCACCCGCAATGAAAAGAAATAATTGGTCGCCATTGCCTGTTATTTCAGAATTTAAAATTCAGAACGAAGAAGTTTTTCCAGAAATGGAAATTAATGGGGAAATTCCGCTTTCCAGAGATTTGAACTACGGAAAAGAAATAGAGTTGAGTCATAAAAACCGTAATTTCTCCATTCAGTTTTCGGCTCCATCCTTCGCCAATGAAAAGCTGAATAAGTTTCAGTATATGTTGGAAGGTTTTGATAAACATTGGATTACTGCAAATAGTACTTCAAGAATTGTGCAGTATACCAACCTTTATCCAGGAAATTATGTGTTTAAAATCAGATCAAGCAATAGTGATGGATATTGGAGTAAAACGGTTTCTTATAAAATAAAAATTCTGCCTCCGTTTTGGTTAACGCCGACTTCGTTCTTGCTCTTTCTAGCGCTTCTGTTTGGTATCTTTTATTTCATAAGAAAAGAGATTAAAAACCGTATTCGTCTTAAACAAGAGCTTCTTACGGAAAAGGTAAATAGAGAACATGATGTTAAATTGAACAATGAAAAATTACGTTTTTTCACTAACATTTCACACGAATTAAGAACACCCTTAACGTTAATTTTAGGTCCAGCAAAACAGCTGCTTGATGAACATAGTAACGCAACAGATTACGAAAAAAGCAGGTATAACTTAATTTATCAAAATGCAAGCAGATTACTGAATCTAGTAAATCAAGTTTTGGATTTTAGAAAAGCACAATCGGGTGAATTGAAACTGAAAGTGACTAAAACGGATATTTTATCGTACTCGAAAAATATCTTTGACTCGTTTAAAGAAATGGCTTACAACAAAAAGATTAAGCTCAATTTTATAGTTGAAGATGAGGAAATAGTCGGCTGGATTGATAATGATAAATACGATAAAATTCTATACAATCTTTTATCGAATGCTTTAAAATTTACCAATAAAAATGGAAATGTTGACTTGTATATCAGGCTGAAAGATACGGTTGAAGATGTTTTAGTCATTGAAGTTGCTGATGATGGAATTGGTATTCCGCTAAAAAGTATAGATAAAATCTTTAAGCGTTTTTATCAGGCTTCAAACAGTAAAGACAATAATACAGGATCTGGAATTGGTTTGTCTTTAGTAAAATCTTTAGTCGCCATTCATAAAGGAACTATTTCGGTAGAAAGTACAGCTGGAAAAGGAAGTACATTTAGAGTTGAAATGCCAATTGACCGTTCTTCTTACGAACATAAAGAAGTGTTTGAATATGCCTTAAAAAATGATAATCTGAGTATGCTTATTCCAGAAAAAGTGGCCAAGAAAATAATTCAAAATACCGATATTAAAGAGAAGATTTTGGTTATTGAAGATAATAGTGAACTTAAAAAATATTTGGTAGATTATCTCTCTGATTATTATAAAGTTTATGATGCTGAAAATGGTGAAGAAGGTTTGAGAATCTGCAGACAAATTAAGCCTATTTTATGTGTTACAGATGTTATGATGCCGGTTATGGACGGTTTAGAATTTGTGCGTGAACTTAAAAATGATGAATTTATAAGTCATATTCCTGTAGTTATGCTGACTGCACTTGGCGAAAACACGGACAAAGTAAAAGGCTACGAAATGGGTGCTGATGGCTATCTGGCGAAACCTTTTGAACCTTTATTGCTTAAAACGGTTATTGAAAATATTATCAAATCAAGAATAGAACTCAAACAAAAATTCTCTGGAGAAGTTGAAGGGAAAATCAGTATGCTTACACATTCTCCAATTGATGAAGAATTTATGGAGAAAATCACCAATTTGATTAATGATAATTTGAGTGAAGTAGATCTTTCGACAGACTTTTTATGCGATAAATTGGGCGTGAGTTCTTCTAAATTATATAGAAAAATAAAAGAATTGACGGATTTAGCGCCAAACGAATTTATCAGAACAATTCGTTTGAAAAAATCAGCAGAACTGCTTAAAACTAAAAAATATAATGTTTCTGAAGTAACAAATCTGGTTGGTTTTAATGACCCGTTGTATTTTAGCCGTTGCTTCAAAAAACAATTTGGGTTCCCGCCAAGTAAGCTTATTTAATTAGTATTTCTTTTGCCACGAATTGCACTAATTTTCACGAATTTACATGAGATTAATCTTTGTCAAAGTTTAAAACTTTGACAAAGATTTTTTGCATTTTTTCAAACATAACCTGTGGTTTCAACCACGGGGACGCAATACAAATCGGCAATCTAATTTCTCTTCGCTATGTTCCCGTGGTTGAAACCACGGGCTATGTTTAAAATTCCAATTTCCAATTTTGTCATTTCGACGCGAGGAGGAATCGCACTAGAATTTCTAAAATATCAATTACGAATCTTTGTTGATTTCCAAGTGCGATTTCTCCTCGTGTCAAAATGACAAATATGCGAGGAAATGTATGTTTATAGCAAAATATAATGTAAAAATCTTACATGAATAAGATTTATCCATGTTTTTGATGTATTAATCCATTTTGAACAGTATATGTAATTCTATTTTTGTCTTAATAACTTTAACTATTTAGAATTATGAAAAAGCATATAGACACAGACAATCCGTTGAATAATTTAGATGAGTGGGAAGATGATTTGTTAATGCGATATCCTGATCCTTCTGAAGAAAATGAAGATGCAAAAGAAAAGCAGAAAGAAGAGTTCAGAAATTATGTCGATTCGGAAAGAGTAGAAACAGTTAAGGAGTTTTACAGAATAAACCACACGTATCAAACTTATGACTTTGTATGCAGTAAAGAACAAGATTTTCTGCAATTCAATAGAAAAGAAATGTCAATCTGGGAAGCTGTTGAGTTTTTGAACACACTTGTAGACGATAGCGACCCAGATATTGACTTAGATCAAACACAACACCTTTTGCAGACTTCAGAAGCCATTCGTGCAGACGGTCATCCGGATTGGTTTGTGCTGACAGGTTTTATTCACGATTTAGGTAAAGTTTTATGTTTATTCGGAGAACCGCAATGGGCAGTTGTTGGTGATACATTTCCAGTTGGTTGTGCGTATTCGGATAAAATTGTTTATCCAGATTTTTTTAAAGAAAATCCAGATTATACAGACGAAAGATTCAATACTAAATTAGGAATCTACACCCAAAACTGCGGATTAGAAAATGTAAAAATGAGCTGGGGACATGATGAATATTTGTACCAGATTATGAAAGATTATCTTCCAGATCCTGCTTTGTATATGATTCGTTACCATTCTTTTTATTCTCAGCATAAAGAAAATGCTTATGCTCATTTAATGAATGAAAAAGATATTGAAATGTTTGACTGGGTAAGAAAGTTCAATCCGTATGATTTATATACTAAAGCTCCAGTAAAACCAGACGTAAAAGCTTTACTGCCTTACTATAAAGAATTAGTTGCTAAATATTTGCCAGAAAAATTGAATTTTTAAAAGTTTAATTAAACACATAGAAACATAGATTTTTTTGAGTGTAAGAGTATTGTTTAAAAGAAACTAGTTTCCCACACATAGCTATGTTTTTTGTAATAAATGAAATGCCTTTTTATGCAAAGAAAAACTATGTTCCTATGTGTTAAAAAAAATAACTGCCAGCTATCTAAAACCAAAATAATGCATAAAATCAAAACCAAAATACTTTTATTAAGCTTTCTTCTCCTTTGCGGAAATGCTATTCTGGCTCAAGAAAAAGAACGTAATGATTGGGAAAATCCAGAAGTGTTTCAAATTAATAGAGAACCAGCACGAGCTGCTTTTCTTCCTTATGCAGATGAAAATTCAGCTGTAATTGATAAATATGAAAACTCACCTTGGTATTTTTCTTTAAACGGTAAATGGAAGTTTTCTTGGTCGCCAACGCCAGATGAGCGCCCAAAGGATTTTTATAAAACAGATTTCAGTACACTGCATTGGAAAGAGCTTCAAGTGCCATCGAATTGGGAACTGAATGGTTACGGAGTGCCGATTTACACCAATATTACCTATCCTTTCGAAAAAAATCCACCTTTTATCAATCATTGGGATAATCCCGTGGGCTCTTATAAAAGAAATTTTGTACTGCCTGAAAACTGGAAAGGGCGACATGTTTTTCTTCATTTCGAAGCAGGAACGGCAGCTATGTATATTTGGGTGAATGGTGAAAAAGTTGGTTATACAGAAAATACTAAAAGTCCAGCTGAATTTGATATTTCTAAATATTTAAAACCTGGAAATAATGATTTGGCAATTGAAGTTTACAGATGGAGCGATGGATCTTATCTTGAGGATCAAGATATGTGGAGACTTTCAGGAATTGACAGAAATGTATATTTATACAGCACTAATGATGTTCGTATTTCCGATTTCTTTGCTAAACCAGATTTAGATGCGAAGTATAAAAATGGAAGTTTAACTGTTGATATAAGTTTAAAAAATCTGACTTCAAAAACGATAAACAATCAAAAGTTGGTTGCTAAATTAATAGATGCTTCAGGGAAAAATGTATTTGTAAAAGAACTGAATGCCAATTTAGAAGCTTCAAAAATTCAAACTTTAAATTTCTCTCAGAATATATCTAGTCCAAAATTATGGAGTAGTGAGACGCCAAATTTGTACACGTTGGTTCTGACTTTGAAAAATGCAAAAGGCGAAATTGTTGAAATAGTTGCAACACAAATCGGATTTAGAAAAGTCGAATTGAAAGGCGGAGAATTATTGGTGAACGGAGTTCGATTAATGGTTCATGGCGTAAATATTCACGAACATAATCCAGAAACGGGACATTATCAGGACGAAGCGACGATGATGAAAGACATCAAGATGATGAAACAGCTGAACATTAATTCAGTGCGCTGTAGTCATTATCCGAATAATATTTTATGGGTAAAATTATGTAATAAATACGGTTTGTTTTTGGTGGATGAAGCCAATATCGAAAGCCATGGAATGGGAGTAGAAGGACAGCCTTTAAAATGGATGAATCCAAAAACGAATCCGGGTTATCTTCCAGAATGGAGAGAAGCACATTTAGACCGAATTTATAGTCTTGTTGAAAGAGATAAAAATATGCCATCTGTAATTATTTGGTCATTAGGCAATGAAAGTGCCAACGGACCAGTTTTTCACGAAGCTTATAAATGGATTAAAAAAAGAGATAATACTCGTTTGGTTCAGTTTGAACAGGCAAAAGAAAACGAAAATACGGATATCGTTTGCCCAATGTACCCAACAATAGAATACATGAAGGAATATGCGGCACGTAAAGAAGTTTCACGCCCGTACATCATGTGTGAGTATTCGCATGCAATGGGCAACAGCAGCGGGAATTTTCAGGAATATTGGGATATCATTCGCGGAAGCAAAAATATGCAAGGCGGTTTTATCTGGGATTGGGTTGATCAGGGTTATAAAAGAAAGGACGAAGCAGGCCGAGAATACTGGGCTTATGGTGGGGATATGGGAAGCCAGAATTATCTAAACGACGAAAATTTCTGTCACAACGGATTAGTTTATGCCGATAGAACGCCACATCCTGGAGCTTTTGAAGTGAAAAAAGTATATCAGAATATCTTGTTTAAAGCTGTTGATCTTAAAAATGGAATCATTGAAATTAATAATGACTTCGGATTTACAAACCTGAGTAAATATAACTTTAGATATGAGGTTTTAGAAAACGGAAAAGTAATTAAAGAAGCAACTTTTAATGTTGTTTTAGATCCGAAAACAAAAAAACAGTTTAAGCTTGATTTACCAAAATTAGAATCAAAAGAAGGAACAGAATATCTATTGAATGTTTTTGCAAATACTAAAACAGGTACAGAATTATTACCGCCAAACTTTGAAATTGCTAAAGAACAATTTGTAATCGAAGACTCGAAATATTTTGCAAAATCGGAGAAAATAAGTACTGCAAAAGTTCAAGACGAAAAAGATCAGTTTGTTTTAACGTCAGATAATGTGGTAGTTAAAATAAGCAAATCAACTGGATTGATTTCCTATTACAGTTTAAAAGGCGTGGAGTATTTTAAACAATATCCTGAACCAAACTTTTGGAGAGCACCAACAGATAATGATATTGGAAATAAAATGCAGATTAGAACAAATGTTTGGAGAACGGCAGGTAAAAATACTTCGTTAGAAAGCATTCAGCAGATTGAAGAAAACGGGCTACAATATATTGTTGCGAAGTTAAAATTGAACGATGTTGCTTCTAATTACACCATCAAATATGCATTAGGAAATGATGGAGCTTTAGAAATACAAGCGTCTTATAAAAGAGGAAATAATCCGGTGCCAGAATTACCGCGTTTCGGAATGATTTTCACTTTAAAAAATACATTGGAGAATTTGGATTATTATGGAAGAGGACCTTTGGAAAACTATCCGGACAGAAAAACGTCTTCTCTAAAAGGAATTTATTCTAGTAAAGTTGCAGACCAGTATGTGCCTTATACACGCCCACAAGAAAATGGATACAAGACAGATATACGCTGGTTTAAATTGTCAAGCAATTCAGGAAATGGCTTGGAAATAAAAGGTCTGCAACCTTTAGGAATAAGCACTTTGAATAATTATCCGAGTGATTTTGATGGTGGAATTTCTAAAAAGAATATTCATTCCAGCGACATCACACCAAGAGAAGAAGTAGTAGTTTGTGTAGACTTAACCCAACGCGGATTAGGAGGAGACAACAGCTGGGGATTACCGCCGCATGAACAATATGTTCTGACACAAAGCGAATACAACTACGGATTTGTTATAAAACCACTTTAACTTAAATAAGTTTAGTTTCAGTTTTCAGTCTCGGTTTTCAGTCACAGTTAGAACTGAAAACTGCGACTGTGACTGAATACTGAAAAGAATACTAAAAAAAACTATCAACTGACCACTGAATACTATAAAAATGAGTAACCCTACAAATGGAAGATTAATTTCTTTAGATGCCTTGCGCGGATTTGTGATGTTTTGGATTATGAGCGGGGAACATATTATTCATGCTCTGGCCAAAGCGGCTCCAATTCCTGTTTTTATCTGGATGTCATCGCAATTGCATCATGCGGAATGGAATGGCATTACATTCTATGATATGATTTTTCCGGTGTTTCTATTTGTAGCTGGAGTTTCGATGCCTTATTCTTTTGAAAAGAAAATGCTTCAAGCTGGAGTAAAATTACCTAAAGATTTGCCAGCAGACGAAAAACGAAAAATATACCTGTCCATGCTAAAAAGAACCTGTATTTTATTGGTTCTAGGATTCGTAGTGAATGGATTGCTGCGATTTGACGGTTTTGATCATACCCGTTTTGCAAGTGTTCTAGGAAGAATTGGATTAGCTTGGTTTTTTGCCGGAATCATCTTTTTGAATTTTGATTTTAAAAAGCAGTTAATATGGTTTTTCGGTATTTTGATTGGATATTATATAGCAATGAAATGGATTCCAGTTCCAAATTTTGGAGCAGGAGTTTTAACAAAAGAAGGTTCATTGGAAGGTTATATCGATCGCTTGTTTTTGCCTGGAAGATTACACAGCACAGTTTATGATCCAGAAGGAATATTTTCGACCATACCAGCGATTGCCACAGCACTATTAGGTGTTTTTACGGGAACATTTTTAAAAGCAAAATGTCCTTATTCTATAAAAGTAAAATTGCTTTTAATGGCTTTAACCGCTACTGTTCTGATTATCGCAGGTTTGATTTGGGATATTAATTTCCCAATAAACAAACATTTATGGACAAGTTCTTTTGTATGTTTTGTTGGCGGATTCAGTATTTTGTTTTTTGTCTTTTTCTATTTAATAATCGATTTATTTCGTTTTCAGAAATGGGCTTTTCCATTAATCTTAATCGGTTCAAATTCTATTTTAATTTACATTGCTGCAGAAGGTTTAGTCGATTTTAAACATACTGCAGATTATGTTTTTGGCGGACTTATAAATTTTACAGCTCTTGAATGGCAACCTTTTTTTGCCGCATTATCTGTCACAGTTATACAGCTTTTTTTACTTTACTTTTTATATAAAAGAAAATGGTTTCTTAAAATTTAATAGCTATTAAATTTTAAAATACATCTTACTATCTAACCACACAATAACCACACTATCATGAATGTATTACAAACCGCAGATTATATTGTTTTCTTTATCTACTTTATCATAGTTACGAGCTATGGAATGTATATTTACAGAAGCAAAAAAACTGCCGCAACAAGTTCAAATGAATACTTTTTAGCCGAAGGATCGCTTACTTGGTGGGCAATTGGGGCGTCATTAATTGCTTCTAATATTTCAGCAGAACACTTTATAGGAATGAGCGGCTCTGGTTTTGCTATTGGTCTTGCCATTGCATCGTATGAGTGGATGTCTGCCGCTACATTAATTATTGTAGCCATGTTTATCTTACCCATCTATTTGAAAAATAAGATATTTACAATGCCGCAATTTTTAGCCAAAAGATATAGTGGTACGGTAAGTACTATTATGGCTATTATATGGCTGTTAATCTATGTATTTGTTAATCTTACTTCAATTATTTATTTAGGTGCTTTAGCTATTTCTTCAATAGCACCGGTAAGTTTTCAATTCTGTGTAATTGGTTTGAGTTTGTTCTCCGTAATTGTAACATTAGGAGGAATGAAAGTTATTGGATACACCGATATGTTTCAGGTTATCGTTTTAATTTTGGGTGGATTAGTAACAACTTATCTTGCCTTGACTTTACTTTCAGATCAATTCGGATTTGGTAATGATATTCTAAAAGGGCTTTCTATAATTGCTCAAGAAGCTCCAGGACATTTGCATATGATTTTGGATGAATCCAATCCGCATTACAATGAACTTCCAGGAATGTCTGTTTTAGTAGGCGGAATGTTAATAAACAATCTAGCATATTGGGGATGTAACCAATATATAGTTCAGAGAGCTTTAGGAGCTGATTTAAAAACGGCTCGTAAAGGAATTTTATTTGCAGCTTTTCTAAAATTATTAGTTCCAATTATTGCTGTTTTGCCTGGTATTGCAATGTTTGTGATGCATGAAAATGGAATGTTTCAGCAAGAAATGGTGGATGCCGCCGGAGTTTTAAAACCAGATCATGCCTATCCGACTTTAATGAATTTACTTCCGGCAGGATTAAAAGGTGTTGCATTAGCAGCTTTAACAGCAGCGATTGTGGCTTCTTTAGCGGGAAAAGCCAATAGTATTTCGACTATTTTCTCTTTGGATATTTACAAAAAGTATTTTAACTCTCAGGCATCAGAAAAAAAACTGGTTCGTACCGGAAGATGGTGCGTTGTGGTTTGTATGATCATTGCCGCTTTTGTAGCTCCAGCATTAAAAACATTAGATCAAGCCTATCAGTTTATACAAGAGTATGTTGGTTTCTTTTCACCAGGAGTTTTAGCAATTTTCTTATTGGGAATGTTCTGGAAAAAAACAACTCCAGCGGCTGGACTTGCGGGCGCATTGTTAACAGTTCCATTGGCTGCTATATTGAAATTTCTTCCAATGTGGACAGAAGGTTCTTTTCCTGATTATCCATTTTTAGACAGAATGACTATAGTTTTCTTCATAATTGTATTTATAATGATTGCTATTAGTTTAGCAAATCCAGTTTCAGAAGAAGAAGCTAAGGTTCATGAAATAGAGGTAGACAAATCGATGTTTAGAGTGTCTTCAGAATTTATCGTTGGTTCTTTTATTATCAGCGGAATATTAGTGGCTTTGTACACTGTTTTCTGGTAAAATTTAAAAGTTGCCACAAAGGTTCTAATTTTTTTTACGCAGATTTAAAAAGATTTAAGCAGATTTTGCAGATCTTTTTTTTTAAGAAATCTAATTTAATCTGCCAAAGTATGCAGCATCTACGTGAAAAAAAAAGCAGTGATGTTGACTGTTAAATAAAAGATTAAAAAAATAAAATAGAAATGAAAAGAAATTTTATAATCGCACTTTTTATTTTTTGCGTGTCCTTAACCGTTTCTGCACAGAAAGTATTTGATATAAAAAAATACGGAGCAGTTGGAGACGGCAAAACATTAAATACAAAAGCAATCCAAAAAGCGATTGATGCTGCAAATAAAAATAAAGGAGGAAGAGTTGTTTTTTCTAAAGGAACGTTTCTGTCTGGAAGTATCGTTTTAAAGAATGATGTAGAACTATTTTTCGAAGATGGAGCTATTTTGTTAGGAAGCACAAATCCAGATCACTATCCAAAATATGAAGGAATTAGGGCTTTCATAATTGCTTATGAATCCAAGAATATTGCTATAAAAGGAAAAGGAATTATAGACGGACAAGGAAGAGAATTGGCATTAGCAATCGACAGTTTGCATCATACAGGAGTTCGAGTTGATCCAAAGTACAATTATAGAAGAATGCGTCCAGAAGACGGAAGGGGAAAACTGATTTCATTTGTAAAATGTGATTCAATTACAATGACTCAAATCACATTAAAAGACAGTCCAGGCTGGGTACAGTGTTTTACAGCATGTAAAAATATTGTAATTGATTTTATGAAAGTGGAAAGTAGAGCGTATTGGAATAATGACGGAATTGATGTTAACGGTTGTGAAAATGTTCGAATAACCAATTGCAATGTAAACGCTGCAGATGACGGAATCTGCTTAAAATCGGAAGCTACGGGATTACACAATAACAATATTTATATCGCGAATTGTACTATAAGATCAAGTGCGAATGCAGTTAAATTTGGTACAGGTTCTTACGGAAGTTTCAAAAATGTAACAATAGAAAATATTAAAGTTTTTGACACGTTCAGATCGGCAGTTGCAATTGAATCTGTTGATGGAGCTGAAATCGAAAATATTAAAGTTTCTGATATTACAGCAGTTAATACTGGAAACGCGGTATTGATTCGTTTAGGTCATAGAAATGGTGACAAACCGGGTTACATTAAGAATGTATCAGTAAAAAACGTAAAAGTACAAGTTCCTTTCGGTCGTCCAGATATTGATTACGATATGCGTGGGCCTGAAGTAGATTATTTCCATAATCCGTTTCCAGCTTCTATTGCTGGAATTCCTGAGCATTTGATAGAAAATGTGACTTTAGAAAATATTGAAATTGTTTATCCAGGAAAAGCCTCAAAAGGAATGGCGTATCATCCGTTAAGCCGATTAAAAGATGTAAAAGAGAACATTAACGGATATCCTGAATTTACGATGTTCGGTGAATTACCTTCGTGGGGATTTTACGTACGCCACGTAAACGGAATCGAAATGAAAAATATAAAACTGATTTTAGATAAAGAAGATTTTCGTCCTGCTTTTGTTTTTGATGATGTAAAAAATCTAACTCTGAAAGGTATTGATGTTCCTTCAGATAAAATCAATCAAATAATTTTTAAAGATGTTTCATCAAGCAATTTGGACAGCGAATCTTTAAAAAGAAAAATAGAACCAGAGCAAAATAAATTTGAATTGCCTGCACATTAGAATTTTGCCACAAAGTCGCTAAGTCGTAAAGTTTTTTTTGCATAGATTGTAAAATTTTGTTTCACGCAGATTTAAAATGATTTAAGCAAATTCAGCAGATTTTTTTAAGGAAATTAAATAGAATCTGCCCAAATCTGCAAGATCTGCGTAAAAAAAAAACTTAGCCAGATTAAACAAATAACCAAAAACTTTGCGAAGTATATCTTAGATAAAGTTTTTAATACATAAATAAAATGAAAAAGAAATCTATAATTGCGATCCTAATTTTTTGTATTTCCTTGACTGCTACAGCACAAAAGATTTACGATATTAAAAAGTACGGAGCAAAAGGAGACGGGAAAACCAATGACGCAACAGCCATTCAAAAAGCAATAGATGCCTGTAGTAAAACAGGAGGAAGGGTTTTAATACCAGCACCTTTTACTTTTTTATCTGGACCAATTGATGTAAAATCAAAAGTAGATTTGCATATTGAAGGTGGAGCAAAATTATTAGCAAGTCCAGATGAAAAACTGTACACCAAAAGTGCTTTTAGAACCAATCCGGGAGAGGGAACAATTTGGATAGGAGGAGAAAATATTGAGGATTTTACCATTAGCGGAAGTGGAAAAATAGATGGAAACGGAATTTCATTTATGGGCGCAGAAGAAGACGATGCCTATGTTTTAAAACCTTTTAACGTATTAGATCCAAGACCTCATGTATTGACTATTATCGGAGGGAAAAATATTAGAATTAAAGATGTTCATATCGGAAATTCGGCCTATTGGACAGTTCATTTAATTGGCTGTAATGATGTTGTAATCAGTGGAATTACACTACTAAATAGTTTAAAAGTCCGTAACAGCGACGGAATCGATTTGGATCATTCCAAAAATGTGAGAATCAGCGACTGTTATATCGAAAGCGGCGACGATTGTATTTGCCTAAAAAACAGAAGAGAGTTTGAAGAATTTGGTGCTTGCGAAAATATTACGGTTACAAATTGTACCATGACCAGCAGCAGCTGCGCGATTAAAATTGGTTCAGAAAACATGGACGCGATCCGACAAGTAGTTTTCAATAATTGTATTATTAAAAACAGTAATCGTGCTTTAGGAATTCAGAACAGAGATGAAGGAACGGTGAGCGATGTGATTTTCTCTAACATAATTATCGAAAGCAAGTTGAATACCGATACTTGGTGGGGAAAAGCAGAACCTATTTATGTAACCGCTTTCAGCAGAGCAAAAGGAAATCATAAAGATGCGAATTGGCGTTTTCCAAAAGGCGCGACTGAAGGAAAAGTAGGTGAAATTAAAAATATCTATTTTACTAACATTCAATGTACAGGAGAAAACGGTGTGTTTGTAAGCGGCGAATCTAAAGATAAAATCAAGAATATTGTTTTTGAAAATGTGAGTGTTTACATGGATAAAACAACTTCCTTTCCAGGCGGATTATATGACAGACGTCCTGCAAATGTGGAAGGTTTTGTAAAGGGAAGTACTTCTGGATTTTATTTTGATACAGCAGAAAGCATAAAAGTGCAGAATTGTACCGTTCAATGGGGAAAAAACAAACCTGATTATTTTAAATATGCAGTAGAAAGTAAAAATGTAGATGTTTTAAAGGTGGTTAATTTAGATGGAGAATCAGCTTTTCCAAACAAATATGAAGCAGTTAAGAAGTAATCTATTCTTTATAAAAAGATATAAGTGTAAAATTCACAATAAATAGTAGTGATGTGATGCTTTTCAGACTTTCAAGATAAACTTTAAAAGGATTAATTAATATATTGCAAGTATATTCTCAATATAAAAACAGTACAATGAAAAGAAATATAGTTTCAACATTATTCATAGGAGGTTTACTATTTAGTAGTATTTCTGTAAATGCTCAAAAAGCGACTTTAGAAGTTGATGCTTCCAAAACGATAACTAAAATCCAGCCGACAATGTTCGGTTTGTTTTTTGAAGATATCAATTTTGCAGCAGATGGCGGATTATATGCAGAAATGATTAAAAATAGGTCTTTTGAATTTGATAAACCTTTAATGGGATGGGAACAGCCAAATACGAGAAGGTCTTTAAATAAAGAATCAGGAATTGCACTTCCGATAAAAATAGCAGCGAATAATACTAATTTTTGCAGAGTTGAAATCAATAATGATAAAGGTTACACTTTAATAAACGAAGGATTCAGAGGAATGGGAGTAAAGAAAGATGCCAAATACAATCTTTCATTAAAAGCTGCCAATCAAAAAAATGCTATCAAAAAAATCATTTTCCAATTAATTGATAAAGACAAGAAAGTAATTGGAGAAACGAGTATTGTTCCAAAATCAGAGCAATGGACAAATTATACAGCCCAAATTACAGCGAATCAAACTGAAGCAAAAGCAAAACTTAAAATCACATTTGAAGGAACAGGAACGATCGATTTAGATATGATTTCGCTGTTTCCAGAAGATACTTGGAAAAATAGAAAAAATGGACTTCGTAAAGATCTTGTACAGCTTTTATATGATATGAAACCCGGTTTTTTACGTTTTCCTGGAGGTTGCATTGTTGAAGGAAGAACACTGTCAGATCGTTACCAATGGAAAAAATCGGTAGGGAATGTAGAAGAAAGAGAAACAAAGATGAACCGTTGGAATGTAGAATTCAACCATAAACAAACGCCAGATTATTTTCAAAGTTTTGGTTTAGGTTTTTTTGAGTATTTCCAACTTTCAGAAGATATTGGCGCAGAACCGCTTCCAATTTTAAGCTGCGGAATGGCCTGTCAGTACAATACAGGAGAATTAGCACCTTTAGAAGAATTGGATCCGTATGTTCAGGATGCTTTAGATTTAATTGAATTTGCTAATGCTGATGTAACTACAACTTGGGGAAAAATACGTTCAGATATGGGGCATCCGAAACCATTTAATCTAAAATATATTGGCGTTGGAAATGAACAATGGGGACCAGATTATATTGACCGATTTAAAGTTTTTGAGAAAGCCATAAAAGCGAAATATCCAAGCATCATTATTGTATCAGGAAGCGGTCCATCTCCAGCAGGAGAACATTTTGATTTTGCTATGCAAGAACTTAAAAAACTGAATGCAGAATTGGTAGACGAGCATTATTATGAAAGCCCAAAATGGTTTAGAGAAAATGCAGGGCGTTACGATAATTATGATAGAAAAGGACCTAAAATATTTGCTGGAGAATATGCAGCACAAAGTGTTTCAGGAGCAAATCCAAATAATAGAAACAATTGGGAATGTGCTTTCTCCGAAGCTGCTTTTATGACTGGATTAGAAAGAAATGCAGAAGTGGTTCAATTGACTTCATACGCGCCTTTAATGGCTCACGAAGATGCTTGGCAGTGGACACCAGACATGATTTGGTTCAATAATCTGCAATCGTATGGTTCTGCGAATTATTATGTACAGCAGTTATTCTCTACTAATAAAGGAACTGATTTATTGAATATTACTCAAGATGGAAAAGCTTTAATTGGACAAAACAATTTATATGCATCGGCAGTAAAAGATGGAAACAGTAAGGAGATTATTGTAAAATTGGTTAATACAGCTTCAACAGCATCAGAAGTGAGTATTGATTTAAAAGGAGCAAAACTGGGGGCAAAAGGAACTATGATCAGACTGGCAAGTGCAAATTTACAAGATGAAAACACTTTTGCAGATCCTAAAAAAATCACTCCAAAACAAAGTGAATATAAAGTGACAAAAGGGAATCAGCAATTGAGTCTTCCTGCTTATTCTATAACTGTTTTAAAATTGAAAACAATTTAAATTATTTGGGTTAATTTATCCTCATCTAAAAACTAAAAATATATGCCGCACCATTTTCTAAAAAAAAGCCTTTTACTATTGTTAACGCTAACGGGATTTTCTGTTAATGCGCAGCAAGATTTAAAATTGCAATATAAGCAGCCTGCTGTTGAATGGACAGAAGCGTTGCCAGTAGGGAATGGTACACTTGGCGCAATGGTTTTTGGAAGAGTGGATTCAGAATTAATCCAGTTCAATGAGGCTACTTTATGGAGCGGTGGGCCAGTGCAGCAAAATGTAAATCCAGATGCTTTTAAAAATTTGGCTTTAATTAGAGAGGCTTTAAAAAATGAAGATTTTGAGAAAGCTTACAATCTAACTAAAAACATGCAGGGTCCTTACAGTGAAAGTTTCATGCCTTTGGGAGACCTTATTTTAAAACAAGATTTTAATGGAAAGAAAACAGCTGCATACAACAGAAGTTTGGATTTGCAAACTGGGTTGGCGGCAACCAGTTTTAGTATTGACGGCGTAAATTACAAAAGAGAAATCTTTGCTTCGGCGCCAGCACAATGTATTATAATTAAACTTTCGGCTGATCAGCTCAAAAAACTTTCTATAACACTTGACGCTTCAAGCCTTTTGAAGAATGAAAAAGCAGTTCAGAATCAATCTTTGGTTTTAAAAGGAAAAGCGCCATCTCACTCCGATCCCAATTATATTGATTATAATAAAGAGCCGGTTATTTATGAAGATGCATCTGGCTGTAGAGGAATGCGTTTTGAATTGATTATTAAACCAATTATAAAAGATGGTGAAATTAGTGCTGAAGGAAATAAACTGGTAATTAAAAATGCGTCTGAAATTTTACTTTTCGTTTCAGCCGCCACTAGTTTTAATGGATTTGATAAATGCCCTGACAGTGAAGGAAAAAACGAACATAAATTCGCAGAAACCCCAATTAAAAAAGCTGTTACAAAGAAATACGATAATTTATTAAAAGAACATATTGCAGATTTTCAAAGTTTCTTTAATCGAGTTTCATTCAAACTGAATGAGAAAGAAAATACTAAATCCAATGTTCCTACAGATGTAAGATTGGAACAATATGCAAAAGGAGAGAAAGATTCGGGATTGGAAGCACTATTTTTTCAGTATGGTCGCTATTTATTGATTTCTTCGTCGCGAACTCATAATGCGCCAGCCAACTTACAAGGAATCTGGAATAATAAACTTCGTGCACCTTGGAGCAGTAATTATACCACAAACATTAATTTACAGATGAATTACTGGCCTGTTGAATCGGCTAGTTTATCAGAATTGTTTTTTCCGCTTGACGAATTCATTAAAAATGTTTCGGTAACAGGAATAGAAACAGCCAAAAGTTATTACCATGCCAAAGGATGGGTTTTGCATCATAACTCAGATATCTGGGCAATGACAAATCCTGTTGGTGATTTTGGAAAAGGAGATCCTATGTGGGCAAACTGGTATATGGGCGCAAATTGGTTAAGCAGACATTTATGGGAACACTATGAATATACAGGTGATAAAGAATATCTGAAAAAAGTATACCCCATTATAAAAGGAGCAGCAGAATTTAGTTTAGATTGGCTTCAAAAGGATAAAAATGGTCATTTAGTAACAATGCCTTCCACTTCTCCAGAAAACATGTTTTATTATGATGGCAAAAAGAAAGGTACGGTAACGACTGCTTCAACTATGGATATCGGAATCATAAAAGATTTGTTTGAAAATACTGCTGAAGCTTCTAAAATTTTAAATATCGATTCAGAATTCAGACAATCGGTAAATAAAGCGGCAGACGAATTGCTTCCTTTTCAAATTGGCAGCAAAGGACAATTATTAGAATGGTATAAAGATTTTGAAGAACAAGACCCACATCACAGACATACTTCGCATCTATATGCCTTACATCCTGCTAATTTAATTTCTCCGCTTAAAACACCAGAATTAGCTGCGGCCGCTAAGAAAACATTAGAACTTCGAGGTGATGATGGAACTGGCTGGAGTTTAGCATGGAAAGTGAATATGTGGGCGAGACTTTTAGATGGAAATCATGCTTATCAATTATTCAAAAATCAATTGCGTTTAACAAAAGATAACGATAAAAAGTACAGTGGACACGGTGGTTGTTATCCAAATCTTTTTGATGCGCATCCGCCTTTTCAGATTGATGGTAATTTTGCGGGAACGGCTGGTGTCATAGAAATGTTAATGCAAAGCCAGAATAAGGAAATTCATTTGCTTCCCGCTGTTCCAGATGCTTGGAAAGATGGCGAAATTAAAGGAATTACGGCGAAAGGTAATTTTGTTGTAGATATAAAATGGAAGGACGGTAAAATGAGTCAAAGTAAAATTACATCTAATGCAGGCGGAAGTTGCCAAATTAGGTCAGCAGAACCATTTAAAATTCAAAAATTGAATATTGAAAGTAAAAAATCATCTATTGGTTATACCGCTGTATTTGACACAAAAAAAGGAACTTCTTACACAATCGAACCGTATAAGCAATAAAAAAATCATACTTTAAAACCGATGGATTGTATAAAAATAATAGACAAAAATAGCTAAAGCAAAAAACGAAATAAACTAAAATTCCCCCTTCTATATTATTAATAGGCAAAAATGTAGAAGGGGTATTTTTTTTTTTATTATTTTTAAATGTAAATTTTACACATAAAATTAACCACAATGAAAAAAACAAACTTACTTACTATTATGATAGGAACATTTTTTCTATCTGTTGTATCGACCGCACAAACCAAAACATTTCAAAAAGAAGAATTTAAACAATGGGCGCAAACACCTCCAATGGGTTGGAACAGCTGGGATTGTTATGGGCCAACTGTAGAAGAACACGAGGTAAAAGCCAATGCTGATTATATGGCAAAAGAGCTGAAAAAGTTCGGTTGGGAATATGTTGTTGTTGATATCAGATGGTTTGTTGAAAATGACAAAGCGGGAGGTTACAATCAAACAGACCCGCGTTATGTAATTGATCAGTATGGAAGATATTTGCCAGCAGTTAACCGATTTCCTTCAGCAAAAGATGGCAAAGGTTTTAAACCATTGGCAGATTATATTCATGGTAAAGGATTAAAATTCGGAATTCACATTATGCGTGGTATTCCTAAAAAAGCAGTCGAAGATAAATTACCAATTAAAGGAACAAAAGGAATTACGGCAGATCAAGTCTACTCAACAGCATTACAATGCGAATGGTTGAGAGACAATTATACTGTAGTGGCTGACAAACCGGGAGCGCAGGAATACTACAATTCTATATTCAAATTATACGCACAATGGGGTGTAGATTTTATTAAAATTGATGACTTATCAAGACCTTACCACGAAGGTGAAATCAATTTAATTAGAAATGCAATTGACAATTGCGGACGCAAAATTGTCTTAAGCACTTCGCCCGGAGAAACTCCGATTTCGGCTGCTTCTCACGTAACAACACACGCAAATATGTGGCGTATGGTCGATGATGTTTGGGACACTTGGCCACATATCACACATTTAATGGATGTTGCTCAAAAATGGTATCCTTACATCGCGCCAGGAACTTGGCCAGATTGCGATATGATTCCGCTAGGACGCATTTCAATAAGAGGGGAACGCGGAAATGACCGTATGACGCGTTTAACAAAAGAGGAACAATATACTTTAATTACATTTTTCAACATCTTCAAATCACCATTATTTTTTGGTGGAGATTTACCAAGTAATGATGCTTTTACTTTATCATTATTAACGAATAAAGATGTTGTAAAAATGCATAATGAAAGTACGGCTGTAAAACAGCTTTTCCAAAAAGAAGGAAAGATTGCAGTGACTTCAAAAAATGCCAAGGATGGAAGTATTTACTTGGCTTTGTTTAATATTTCAGATAAGGATTCACAGAAAGTATCGGTAAATCTTTCAGATCTTGGAATTTCTGGTTCAGCCGAAGTCTTAAATATGTGGACAGGCGAAAAATCAAAAATAACTTCAAAAGAAATAGGGACAGATTTAAAACCGCATAGTTCAGTTCTGTATCAATTAAAAAGCAAAAAATAATGAAAAAATTTTTGCTTCACAGCACTTTAAAGCTGATTTTGCTTTTTGCGATTATTTTTGGAATATCTGGATTTAATATTGATACAAAAGAAGAAAATCCAGGAAAGGTATATTTATTTGCTTATTCAACTTTAAAAAATAATGGAAAAAACGGACTTCATTTCGCATGGAGTACAGATCAGAAAAACTGGTTTGCAATTGGTCCAAGATTTAGTTTTCTAAAATCAGATTTTGGAAGTTGGGGGCCAACTGGAAAAAGTATGTCTGAAGCTTTTTTGATTCGTGATAATGCTGGAGTTTTTCATTGCTTATGGAGTGTAAGAGATAATGTTTTTGCTCATTCGGAAAGTAAAGATTTGGTAAATTGGGGAAGACAAAATTACATTCAAGGAATGAAGAATTTTGTTGGCAACGCCCAAGATAAATCAGTTATTTTAAACGTTCAGGTAAGTCAGAAAGAAAATCAATATCTGGTTCACTTTAGCGAAAGCGGTAAAAAATATTCTTCTGCAACAAAAGACTTTAAAAATTATGCTCCTGCTATAATTGATGCCAATTTATCTCCAATAAAATTAAGAACAGAAATTCAAATTCAAGGCGAAATTTTACAAGGAACATTGCATCAGGTAGATTGGAGTCTCGTAGAAAACATGATTAAAAACATGGAGTCTGTTAAGTTTAGAGAAAAACAAAATAATACTTCGCCTAAAAGCGACAGTTTGATGTTTTTAGGTTTAAAACCTGTTAACGCTACAATTCAAATAAACGGTCAGAATTCAAAAAAAATAAGCAATATGCTTACTGGCGTTTTCTTTGAAGATATCAATTACGCGGCAGATGGAGGTTTGTATGCAGAATTAATTCAGAATCGCGATTTTGAATATTCACTTCACGATAAAAAAGGAAGAGACGAAAAATGGAATTCTTCAATGGCATGGAGCGGTAGTTTTAGAATCGAAAAAGAGAATCCAATTCATGCTAATAACCCAAATTATGCCATAATAAAAAATGGAAGTATTACTAATTCAGGTTTTGATGGAATTGCTCTTAAAGCCAATGAAAAGTATGATTTTAGTGTTTTTGCTAAAGGAACAAAAGCAATTGTTCGTCTAAAAATGTCAAGTGGAGAAACTTTGGCGGAAGCGACATTTGCGCCAACTAATTCCTGGAAGAAATTTAATCTCGTTTTAAAACCTTCTAAAACTGTAAATGATGCTCATTTTGAAATCAACACTAATGGCGAAACGTCAGTTGATATGGTTTCGCTTTTTCCACAGAAAACTTTTAAAAATCATAAAAACGGACTTCGTGCAGATTTAGCAGAAACGATTGCAGACATGCAACCAAAATTTGTTCGTTTTCCTGGCGGATGTGTAGCTCATGGAGATGGATTGCATAATATTTACCAATGGAAAAATACAATTGGTCCGTTAGAAAGCAGAGTTCCAATGCGTAATATTTGGGGCTATCATCAATCAATGGGATTAGGCTATTTTGAATATTTTCAATTTTGTGAAGATTTGGGTGCTGAAGCTGTTCCCGTTTTAGCGGCTGGTGTTCCTTGTCAAAATTCATCAGACGGAGGTTCAGGACAGCAATTCGGAATTCCAATGCAAGATATGGACGAATATGTGCAAGATGTTTTGGATTTAATCGAATATGCCAATGGAAGTGTGAATACTGTTTGGGGCAAAAAACGCGCCGAAGCGGGTCATCCAAAACCTTTCAATCTAAAATATGTTGGTATTGGTAATGAAGATTTAATCAGTGATGTTTTCGAAGAACGCTACCGAATGATTGTAAAGGCAGTACAAAAAAAATATCCTGAGATTCTAATTATTGGTACAGTCGGACCATTTTTTGAAGGAACAGATTATAGAGAAGGCTGGAAAATTGCCGACGATCTGAAACTGCCACTTGTAGACGAACATTATTACCAATCACCGGGCTGGTTTATCAATAATCAGGATTTTTACGATATCTATGACCGTTCAAAATCTAAAGTATACCTCGGTGAGTATGCTTCTTGGGGCAATAAATTTTATAATGCTTTGAGTGAGGCGTTATATCTTACTGGAATCGAGCGAAATGGAGATGTAGTTTCAATGGCTTCTTATGCGCCTTTGTTAGCTAGAGAAAAACATACGCAGTGGAATCCAGATCTCATTTATTTTAATGGAAATGAAGTAAAACCGACTGTGAACTATTTTGTTCAGAAACTCTACGGTAAAAACTCCGGTGATATTTATATGGAAAGAAATATCAAAGCTTCAGATAATGACGAAGTAAATAAGCGAATTGGAATAGCTGTTGTAAAAGAAAGTACTTCAGGAGATTTGATTGTAAAATTAGTTAATGTGCTTCCTGTTACAGTTAAACCGTCTATTGAAATGTCTAATATAATGATTGCTGAAAATGCTAGTTATACTGTATTAACTGGAAATCCAGAAAATACAGATGCCAGACCTGTAAGCCAAACAATTACAGTTAGAGAAGCTTTTTCAAAAGAATTACCGCCTTATTCTTTTACCGTTATTCGTATTAAAACCAAAAAATAAGCTGTTCTGTGATTTTAGAATATAGAACAGCATTAAACCTCATAAAATGAAAAAAACAAAATTTAGTCTTGTAGTATTGTTATTGATTTCAACTTTTTTACAAGCACAAGACAAAGCAAAAGGAGTTCCGCCTGTAGTTGCAGAGAAAGATTTGACAGCCTATTTATTCGTTTATTTTATTGGAAATAGTGTAGAAGAAGAAGCAGTAAATTATGCTGTAAGTACAGATGGATATCATTATTACGCATTAAATAATAATAAACCTGTTTTAGAAAGTAAAGCAATCAGTTCTACTGGAGGAGTTCGAGATCCTCATATACTGCGTGGTGAAGACGGCAAGACCTTTTATATGGTTTTGACAGATATGACTTCTTCAAAAGGCTGGGACAGTAATCGTGCGATGGTCTTGCTTAAAAGTACAGATTTGGTCAATTGGAAAAGTACAGTCATAAACATCCAAATCACGTTTCCTGGAAATGAAAACTTAAAAAGAGTTTGGGCACCGCAGACTATTTATGATGCAAAAGCTGGTAAATACATGATTTATTTTAGTATGCAGCATGGTTCAGAGCCAGATAAAATTTATTACGCTTACGCGAATGAAAATTTCACAGCGCTAGAAAGTGCTCCAAAGTTATTATTCGTTCCAAAATCCAAAGGTGCCTGTATTGATGGAGATATAATTGTTAAAGATGGTGTTTATCATCTTTTCTATAAGACAGAATCAGAAACTGCAGGTATCAAAACTGCTACCACAACCGATTTAACATCTGGAAACTGGAAAGAAAATGATAATTATTTGCAGCAGACCAAAGAAAAAGTAGAAGGATCAAGTATTTTTAAACTTAATAATACAGAAGATTATATTTTAATGTATGACGTCTATTCGAAAGGAAAATATCAGTTTACCAAAACAAAAGATTTAGAAAACTTTACGGTTATTGATCAGGATATTTCGATGGATTTCAAACCACGTCACGGAACCATCTTACCAATAACTCGTTCTGAATTAAAAAAAATGACCGATAAATGGGGGACGCCTTCCCAACTTCCAAAAGTCAAAAACAATCCAGTTCTTGAAGGTTACTATGCAGATCCTGAAATTCTATATTCAAACAAAACTAAAAAGTATTATATCTACCCAACCAGTGACGGATTTAATGATTGGTCAGGTTATTATTTTAAAACATTCTCATCTGATAATTTAGTAGATTGGAAAGACGAAGGCATTATCTTGGATCTTAAAAAAGAGGTGCCATGGGGAAATAGAAATGCTTGGGCACCTTGCATAGTAGAAAAAAAGATAAAAGGAAAGTATAAGTATTTCTACTATTTTACTGCGGCACAAAAAGTAGGAGTAGCAGTTTCAGATAATCCAACAGGACCTTTCAAAGATAGTGGAAAAGCAATTGTAGCTGAAAGACCGCAAGAAATTAAGGACGGCCAGGAAATTGATCCAGATGTTTTTACAGATCCAAAAACAGGAAAAAGTTATTTATATTGGGGAAATATGTACATGGCTGTTGCCGAATTAAATTCTGATATGGTTTCGCTAAAACCAGGAACACAAAAAATAATAGCGGTTAATCCTTCATTCCGTGAAGGAACCTATGTAATTTACAGAAATGGCAAATATTATTTCTTCTGGAGTGAAGATGATACTAGAAGTCCAAAATATAAAGTGAGATACGGAATTTCAAACTCGCCGACAGGACCTTTGGAAATTCCAGAAAACAATATCGTAATTCAAGGAAAAGCAGAAGAAGGAATTTATGCAACAGGACACAATTCTGTATTGCAAATTCCAAATAAGGACGAGTGGTATTTAGTATACCATCGTTTTTCATATCCAACAGGAATTAAAATGGGAAATGCAGGAGGTTTTCATCGCGAAGTTTGTATCGATAAATTAGAGTTCAACCCAGACGGAACAATAAAACAAGTTGTTCCAACTCATGAAGGAATTAAAGCAATTAAATAAGAAATAATTCTCCTTAATATATAATGTATACGACCCGACAGTTTATCAAAACCTGTCGGGTTTATTTTTACACATATATAGGTAAGCTGAAATTCTGCTATACTATATAGTATGAAAATGTTTTATCGTGCTGAAGAACGGTTAAGTTTTGGAATTTGGGATTTAAAGGATTTGAAATTGTGTTTTTGTTTAAGGAGCTGTTTCCCGCTATCCGCTTCACACGAGCGATAGCGAACTGACGAGGTAATCTTTTTGCGGCGAACCCCGCCTCAAAAAGGATTTCCGCTTCCATCAGGGCTAGGGGATCGGTTTTTCCAAAGGAAGTTTCGAAAAAATAGAATAGAGAGACAGCATAATAAAAGTGAAAAACGGCCATAAACAGCGAAAACTCTGCAAAAAGAATATTCAAAAAAGCGCTAAAGGCGGAATACTGCATGCTGATTTAAGAAAAGACTTATAGAAAACGAAAAAATCTTCATCTGTAAACAATGCATTGCCAGCGTGTTAAGAAACGAGGCTTAAAAACATGGAAAAAATATAAAAAAAAGGCTTGCAGATGTAAATAAAGGTGCTACTTTTGCACCCGCAACAGCGAAGGCGTTCATCGAAATACTGGCAGGAAGGAAGAATTTTTACTGAGAAAAAAATCAGAAAAAAAGATTCGGAAAAGCTTGCGAGATTTGAAAATGCTTTTTACATTTGCACCCCGCAAAACACGGAAGCTCTTTGAGAAACTGGGAAGGAAGATTTGGAAAATGAGGCGAAAAAAAAAGTTTCAAAAAATTTCAAGTTTTTCTTGCAGGAAACAAAAAGAAGTTTTAGTTTTGCACCCGCTTTGAAACACAGGCGAAGACAAAAAGAAATACACGTTCGTAGACATATTGAAT
>NZ_JAJGZV010000014.1 GCF_020805785.1 Flavobacterium chungbukense
TTCGCATTCTGTCGGCCTCAATTTGAAGTGCCAGTTCGATTTTATCGCTAGGAAGCGTTTCAAAATAATTGGTTCTGTCATACCAGGTTGTTGCATTCAGCTGCGCTCCAGTATTCTGAAGAACGTCCGTAATCGTGTTTCCGTTCTTTTTATTGAAAGTCGGCGTTCCTTTAAACATTAAATGTTCCAAAAGATGCGTCGATCCCGTATTTCCTAAAACCTCATGTTTAGACCCCACGCGATATACAATCTGTACGGTTGCAACTGGCGAAGCGTTGTCCTTCAAAAGCAGAACACTCATGCCGTTTGGCTGGTAAAGATATTCCTCTATTCCGCCTAATTCTTTTATTTTCTTAAAGTTAACCGATTTATTCTGCGCTGAAATAAGGGTGCAGAAAGCTAGTGAGCAATAGCCCAGAAGGATGTGTTTTTTCATGTTTTTATGATATTTTTTTAGTTTCCAGTCTCAGTCACTCCCGATAACTATCGGGATCAGTTTTCGCTGAGACTTGAAAACTGAGACTGAATACTAATCTATGATTTACTGAAAATTTCTTTCAATTTAGATTGAAGCTCAGCTTCTCTAAGATTTTTAGCAACGATTTTTCCGTCAGGTCCAATTAAGTAGTTTGTTGGCACCATTTTTACGCCGTATAAAACAGCAGCTTCATTCTGCCATCCTTTTAAGTCTGAAACATGAGTCCAAGTTAGACCATCTTTTTCGATTGCTTTTTCCCAAAGGTTCTTTTTATCATCTAAAGAAACTCCCAAAACATCAAAACCTTTATCATGGTACGTTTTGTAAGCCACAACCACATTCGGATTTTCTTTACGGCATGGTCCGCACCAGCTTGCCCAGAAATCCACTAAAACATATTTGCCTTTGTAATCTGATAATTTTACCACTTTTCCATTTACATCTGTTTGAGAGAATTGAGGCGCAACTACACCAACAGCAGTTTTATCATTAAGATCAATAGCCGTTTTTAATCTTTTTCCGTAGAATGATTTTTGAATTTCTGGAGATAAAATTGTGTAATATTCTTTTACTTTCTCTGGAGTTCCGTAAGAAACAATTCGGTCCTCAATTACTAATGCTCCTCCTAAATTATCTTTATTTTTTTTAATGAATTTATCTGTTAGATCATCCGCTAAAGCGCCTAGATCTTTCCATTTTTTATCCATCATCGCTTGCTGCTCAGTTGTCAATTTTACTTTTCCGCTTTGAGTTAACGAATCAGATAATTTGTAAATTGGACCCGCAACTGCTTGTATTTTTTTAAATTCATTATCATAATACGATTTATAAAAATCATTTTGAGGAGAGCCCGTTACTTTTGCTTTAAAAACAGAATCTTTTTTAGCCTCAATTTTAATATCTTCATTATCTAAAAGAAAATAAGCGCCATATTCCTGTCCTTTAATTTTAAGCGTATGAAATAAAGGTTCTGCTGTTTTTCCTGTAAAAGAAAATGCACCTTCTTTTACCTCAGCAGAATCGATGATTTTTTTATCGCCTTTTTCATCTGCATATTCCAGATAAACAGTTCCTTTATCTAAACCAGCAATAGTACCGTTGATTGTGTAACCTTCTTTTTTTGCACAAGAAGTAAATGCCGTTGCCATCGCCAATGCGAATAAACTAGATTTTAAAATTGTACTCTTCATGTTGATATTTTTTTATTATTATATTATTCGCTTTTCAGTTTACGTTTTCAGTGCTAATTTTCGACTGTGACTGAAAACCGCGACTGAAAAATTAATTACGATTTCATAAGCTCTTTTAATTTCGCTTCCAATTCTGCACCTCTTAAATTGTCGCCGATAATTACACCTTTACTATCCACTAAATACGTTGCTGGAATTGCTTTTACATTAAATGATTTACTTACTTTGTCATCATCTAAAAGATTGTGCCATTGCATATTTTCTTGACCTAAAGCTTTTTGCCAAGCTTTTTCATCTTTATCAATTGAGATACTCAAAATTTCAAAACCTTTACCTGCATATTCTGCATAAGCCGTTTTCAGATTTGGAATTTCTTTACGGCAAGGTCCGCACCAAGAAGCCCAGAAATCTACCAGAATATATTTTTTTCCTGCTACAATATCTTTTGCATTATAAGGTTTTCCGTCTTTATCTTTCAAATTGAAATTAGCAATGCTTGTTCCAATTAAAGATTTCGGGTTCAAATCTTTATCTAAAACTTGTCCGTAATAGCTTTTCTTTGCCACTTCTGAAAACTGATCGAACATTGGTTTTTGGTCCGGTGTGAAATAGCTGTAATTTGTCATCATGAAAAATGGTCCCCACCAAGTTGCTTTGTGCTTAGCAATCAGATCTTTTGTTGTTTTTTCAACTTTTGTAAAAAATGCCTTTTCCGCTGCTTCAAAAGTTTTCCATTGTTCCGTAGCGTAAAGAGAATCTAGCACTTTTTTGTTTCCTTCTTTTCTGGCTTTACCTACTTTATTGCTTAATTCGTCAATTCCCACGTGATAAGCTGTATAATCTTTGTCTAACTCCTCTTTAAAAGCAGTTTCTTTTTTATAGTAATCATGCGATTTTGAACCTGTAACCACTACATCTTTAAATACAATCCATTGTCCTTCGTCTGTTGAAACAGTTCCAGCTGCTGTAACTTTAATTTTTGCATTTTCAGCCATTACGGGTATCATTCCTTTGCTTTTCCCAAACGTTATGTAGAAGTATCTTGGTTCATTTGATTTTCCTGTAAAAGTAAATTTACCATCTTTTAAAGTTGTTTCTGCAACTGGCGACTCTGAAGAATGCGTTGCGCCAGGAATTAATTTTACAGCTGTTCCATCTTCAAGACCCGTTACATTTCCTTCAATTGTATAAGAAGATGCTGGAGGCGCTGTTGCTTTTTTCTTTTGTGCAGTACTGCTGTTTGAAATCGTAAACAAACAGATACACAACCCTATTATTTTATATTTAATTGTATTCATTTTTGATTGATATTTTAAAAAAGCTTCCCTTTCGGGGAATCCTAATTAGGAAGCTTTTGAGTTGTTATTTTGATACGTTTTGTGTAATTGTACCGTTTCCTGGATTTTGCGTTGCTCCTTGCGGGAAAGGCATTGTCCATAAATGAGAATCTGATTTTAATGTATAAGTTGTTCCGTTTGCTGTTTTAGTGAAACTTACTTTGTAGATACCTTCTGCATTTAAACGTCTTGCATCTGCAAATGGAATCAGCGTTAAAATAAGTTCGTTGTTTTTAGTTCTAAAAATAGCATTCAAAGCTGTCGTCTTATCAGTCGTTGCAATATCCTGATACGAAGCCGGCTGAATACGTGTTTTACGAACGGTATTTAAAACTGTTAATGCTTGACTAATTTGTCCTGCACGAGCAAGGCATTCTGCTTTAATCAAATATACCTCAACAGTTGTAATTCCACCATAATTGAACATACCAGATAAAGTTCTTCTGTAATAGGTATCTGCACCAACAGTTCTAAGTTTCCAACGTGATTTGAAACGGACATCTCCAACTTCAAAACTTTGCGCACGTTCTACAGGTATACTATATTCTGTAGATAAATAAGTTGTTGCACCATGACGGAAAGTATAATTCTCGACATAAGTGTATCCCATTGGAGATGGTGTATTGGTGTATGAATTTGCAACATCAATTACAGCTTTATTAGCAATGTAATAAGCATTCCAATCGTATAATTTATTATTTTCGACCAAAGCCAAATCTGCATATTTAAGAGCTTCTGTATAATTATTCATTTGCAAGTAAACACGTGCATAAAATGCATAACCAGCTCCTAAATTTGGATGCAAAGCAGTTTGCGAAACCTTTGGCAAATAAGGCAATGCATCTTTTACATCTGCTAAAATAAAATCGTACATTTCTTGAATGCTTACTTGTTTACTCGGCGCATTTATATCTGCACTTGTAATCAATGGCACAGATAATTTTGTAGTAGCAGTTGAAGCTACGTAAGTTTCTGCATAAAAATTAGCAAGATTATAATATGACATAGCACGCAAAATTTTTGCTTGAGCCCAAAGTATACGTTTTTGATCTTCAGTTGCTTCAGTTGTATTTAAGGCATTTGAAATAATCAAATTAAAAGTAGCAATACCCATATAACTTCTGTAATACGTACTTTCGTCTGCCTGATTTAACTGAATACGATCTGCAGTTTCGTCCCACATATAATTAGCTTTCGTCAAGCGCTGAGCTGCTAGAGTGGCAATATCAATAAATTTATCATTCATCAAGTTTAATGCCTGATCAACGTTTACGCTTTGATTGGTATACTCATCTCGAATAAAAGCCTCATAATCAGCTAATGTTGTTGGTATTTTAGATCCTTTTGGTGCATCATCCAAATAATCATTGCAAGATGCAAAAGTTAAACCTAATGTTAATACGCAAAGTATCTTTATATATATATTTTTCATAGTGTAGTCTTTTTTAGATTAGAAATTAATGTTAACACCAAAAACTAAACTTGGAGATTGAAAGCCATTTAAAAGATATTTAGCATCTCTGCTTTTGGCTACTGTAAATACATTTTCAGCATTCAAATTAAAACGAATATCTTGTAATTTTACTCTTTTTACAATAGCTGAAGGCATTTGATAGGCTAGCGAAACATTGCTTAATCTTATGTTTGATGCATCCAAAATATTAATATCTGCATAACGATAAATATCACGAGAATCTGATGTAAAATCTGCTTCATATTCGTATACCGCACGTGGTATATTGGTAAAAGCTTCGTCACCTGGATTTTGCCAACGATTTACAATATCTTTATTTACAGTTGTAATATTAGTAACATAACTTCCTAAAGCTCCATTATAATCATTCTGCAACATTGGTAAAAATGTATTTCTAATTTTATGCCCTAACTCGTAAATGAAAAGCGCAGAAAGAGAGAAATTTTTATAGTTTACTGAAGTATGAAATGAACCACTGTGTGTTGGTACAGTTGAGCCATAATCATGAACAGCATCTAAATCGGCTGGATTGTATATTACTTTTTCGCCTGCTGCATTATAAACCTGTGGCAATCCTTTTTCATTTAAACCTGCCCATTTGTAACCGTAAATAGTATTGTAGTTATTACCAACTCTAGGATATGCAGAAGGATAGTCTAACTGTAGATAGTATACTGGAGCTTTTACTTTTACAAAGTCAACTTTATTTTTGTTGTAAGCATATAAAACAGACGCATCCCAAGAGAATGAAGGAGTTTTTACAATAGTTCCTCTTAAAGTTGTTTCAATACCTTTGTTGGTCATTTCTCCATTATTAATTTTATAGGTAGAATATCCAAATCCTTCAGTCGGGATTCCGTTACTATTTGCTAATAAATCCTGTCCTTTTTTGTTGTAAAGATCAAAAGTTCCGCTTAATCTATTTTTAAAGAATGCAAAATCAATACCTACGTTAGTTGTTGTAGTTTTTTCCCAAGACAATTCTGGGTTTGGTCTCTGATTAACATATCCCTGATTTCCTCCGACATTTGGATTAGCATAATAACTAGCTGTTAAGTAAGGTGCAGAATCTTTGGCTACATTTCCTCCAATACCATATGATGCACGAATCTTAAGTCCATCAATCCAATCTACATTAAAAAATGATTCTTTATCAATATTCCAGCCAGCTCCTGCAGACCAAGTTGGTTTATTTTGATATTTATTATCAGTACCCCAAAGATTAGAACGGTCCCAACGCAAACTTCCGGTTACAGAGTATTTTCTATTATAAGTATACCCTCCTGTACCGTAAAAAGATACATAGCGGTTTACTAACTCACGTTCTGCAGAGAACTCATTCAGGTTCATATAACCTCCAAAAACAGAGCCATAAACTTTAAGCAAATCTGCTTGATTTACTGGTGCAAATGACAACGTTTGCTCATCCCAACCATAACGAGTGTTATCGCCATATTCTATTTTTGAATGACGAATTTCCATACCTGCAATTGCAGTTACGTCGTGTACATTATTGAAAGTCTGATCAAAATTTAATTGCTGACGGAAGTTGTAAGCATTAGAAAATTGATTGGTTTCTTTTAAGATATCACCATAAGGCAAATTATAAACCGCTTTGTTATTGCTATCAATAGTAACTAAACCATTTACCTTACTTCTCACTTCAAATGATTCTTTATCTTTTAATAAACTACCGCGATCTACACCATATTCATATTGAAACATTGCATTATAAGTAAAAGCATTACTAAACTTTACATTAAATTTTGCAAAAGTTCTGTTTAAGAAGTTTTTAGTTTTATTTATATTTCTTCCCAATTCATCTATTGGCGTAATATCCATGTTATAAAGACCATAAGTCTGCATGGATTGCAATGTGAAATTATTATATCGAGACGCCGCTGTAGAAGTAAAATTAGAACCATCGTTATTTACTAATTGATTGTACATCTGATATTTAAATTGTGGAGAAAAAGCATCATAAGTTTGAGTATCGCTCTCACCATAATTAATATAAGTCCCCAAATCTAACGACAACCAGCTTGTAATATCTGTTGAATTCTTCAAATTAATTCCCACAGATTGATTATCAGAATATCTATCTTCAAATTTATTTCCTTTATACGTTAAAGAAGCATTAAAAGCGTTAGATTCTGTTGCTTTACCTAGACTTATGTTATGCTGAATAAAATATTGATCACGTTTGGCATATTTAGCAATATCATCATAATATTTGTATCCTTGCGCTCCAAGTGCATCAAGACGGCTGTTCATTTCTGTCATTGAAGTTTTACCAGCGTAACCATTTAATATTGTCTGCATTCCTAAACTAGTAAATACAGCATTGTTTAATAAAGATTGCGCATAAGTTCCAGCATTTGCTCCTTGTAAATTAGGATTTCCAGTTGCCCAACCTCTTTCTAAACTAATAATATCACCAGCATCTGTTAGATTTCCTGTATAATTTCTGTAAGGAGTAACAGTCATATTACTTGAAAAAGAAATATTTATTTTTCCTGCTTTTGCTTTTTTTGTTGTAATTACCACTACACCATTTGCTGCACGAGCTCCATAAATAGAGGAAGCTGCTGCATCTTTAAGGACAGTAATGGTTTCAATATCTTCTAAGTTTAGGCTCGGAAGGTTTTCTTCTAAACTAAAATATTGATTAAATTTTGTATTTTCTATAGGAAAGCCATCAATTACGTATAATGGAGTAGTTAAACCATTCATAGAAGTGGTTCCACGAATTTTGCCATTTTGGTATCCAACGATACGTCCTTCTAAAATTTTATCTAAACTGCTTAAACGCTGTTCTTGAAAATCTTTAGCTTTTAAACTAGAAAAAGATCCTGTAGCTTGTTCGGAAGAAATATCCTGATAACCAGTTTTTAAAACTACTCCTTCTAATTCCTGTATATCTTCTTTTAAGACAACGTTAATAACGCTTCTGCCACCAACTTTAATCTCTTGTCTAACATATCCTAAATAAGCAAACGCTAAAGTTGTTTCACCACTAACTGTAATGATCTGATATTCACCATTAAAATCAGTTTGAACACCTCTTCCTGAACCATTATCAGAAATTGCTGCGCCTACTAGAGGATTTCCTTTTTCGTCTGTTACTCTACCTTTTACAATAAAATCTGCCTCAGGTTTTTTAACTTCAGATGTTTTATCAGCTGCAAGTTTTTTGGGCATCAAAATAATATGGTTTCCAGATACTTTAAAATCGGTACTGGTATTATTAAAAATTTTACTCAAAATTACGTCAATCGAAGTTTCACTTGCATTTACGTCGATTACTCTATTCAAATCGACAGATCTTACATTGTAAACAAATCTATAATCTGTAGTATACTCAAGTCTTTCAATAACTTTTGCAACGGTCATATTATTGACATTAAAAGAAATCTTATTTTTTTGAGAATAACTAGTTCCAGCATGCATTACACTTAATGCCGTTAGAAGAAATAATGTGGTCAATTTCATTTTCAAATCAAATTTCAAAAAAGGCTTATCAAACCTGATTCTGTTCAAGAGTTTTTTCATACTTTTAAAATGTTTTTTTTAATGTTGGTTGGTTAATTAACTGACCGCATATACTCTACCGGGAAATGTTGGCGCATTTTCCGGTTTTTTTATAACGATCCTTTTCATTTTTGGATTTTTCTTACATAGGCTTTTATTTATTTTAGATTTCTGAATTTATATTTTAGATTTAGAATATTAACGTCCAAACTAATAACTTATTTAATAGTAATTTTATCTCTGTCTATTTGATAATCAATCTTATAACTATCACTAAAATATTTCAAGACCACTTCAATCGGTTCATTATCAAAACTGGCATTAAAAATCTCTTTCCCTAAAGTTTTGTTTTTATTAATGAAGGTCACATTATATTGGCGTTCGAGTTTTTTGATGATCTGAGCAAACGAAGCATTCTTAAATACTAGACTTCCTTTTACCCAAGCGGTGTAATAATCGGTATTAACTTGTTCTGTTTTAATAGCATTTTCACCTTTTAAATTAGATCCCTTAAATCCTGGAGACAGATAGACCTGATTTGTTTTCTGCTGTTTATAAAGTGAAACTTTACCTTCAACTAAAACAACATCAGTACTTTCACTGTTATTATATGAATCAACATTGAACTTAGTTCCCAAAACCTCAACGTTAACTTCCTGTGCATTAACAGTAAACGGATGCGCTTTATCTTTACTTACTTCAAAATATGCTTCGCCAGTCAAATAAACCTGTCTGTTTTTGTTTCTCACAAACTGCACTGGATAACGTAAGGATGTTCCTGCATTCAAATGCACTACCGTTCCATCAGATAATTGAACTTCAAATTTTTTCCCGTAAGGAATTTTCAAAGTATTATAAACCAACTCCCCTTCGGCTAAAGCTTTGGTATAAATCAATCGGTTTTTTTCTTGTTTTCCAATGATATTTCCATCTTTATCTGTCACATTTTTATTTTCCGACGTATCAATTGTTTCAGAGGATCCGTTACCTAATTGTAAAACAATTTCGTCTACTCTCGGAATAATAACATTTTGTTTAACTTGAGCTGCACCAGAATTTTTATAAAAATAAAATCCTCCTAAAGCGATAATTAAAATCGCCGCATACTTATAATAAGATGAAAATCTTCTTTTTGTAAAAACATTATTTTCTTTTTGAATTCTCTCTGAAAGTTGTTTTCTGACTTCAGTAGAATCAAAAGAATTCAAAGCCGTATCTATTGCGTAATTGGTTTTTACAAAATCCTTAAACACAATTTGATTTTCGTCTTCTTTTAGCCACTCAGTCAGTTGCTCAATTTCGTCTGTTGAAGCCTGATTTGTGATAAATTTAACGATTAATCGCTCTGATTTTTTTTCTGTCATTTGGGTTATTTTTAATATTATTACGAAGCCAAAAAACAAAACCCTAACAATTTGATAAAGTTTTTTTCATTTTAATGCTTTTTCTATTTTTGACAAGTCTTTTCTCTCAATTAAACTATATTAATTCTATAGAATTTATAAATTAAATAAATTACATTTGCATTTTAATTCCCCTTTTTATTTGTAATAAATTTCGAATAGAAAATGAATAAAATGAGCATTTTTAAGAAAATCAGCTCGTTTTTGACGCATAAAATTTATAAATTAATATATTTGTTTCTATGAAGATTGATGATTACAGCGATAATACCACCTTAATTGATTCTCTTAAAAATGGAGATGAAACCGCTTACACCTATCTCATCGATACTTATCACCATAAACTTTGCGTTTACGCTAATAGTCTGGTAAAGAATGTTTACAGCGCAGAAGATATTGTTCAAAACGTTTTTATTAAAGTTTGGGAACAGCGCACGAGATTAAAAACAGATCATTCTTTAAAAAGTTTTCTTTATAAATTGGTTTACAATGAGTTCATTGATTTGTATCGAAAAAATCAATCTTTGTTTTCTCTAGAAAAATCATATTATGATGCTTTGAATGGAATTGTTCAAGAAGACGATTCTGAAGCCTTTCAACGTGTTTTAAATGCTGTCAACAAAGAAATTCAAAATCTGCCTCCAAAGTGCAAAGAGGTTTTTATTTTAAGTAAAAAAGAAGGATTGACCAATATTGAAATTGCCGAACATTTGGATGTTTCGATCAAAACCGTTGAAGCACAAATTACTAAGGCGTTTTCTATTTTACGCAGTTCTTTGGAAGAAAAAGTAAAAAGCGTTTTGTTTCTTTTATTTTCTGCAAAAAAAAAATTCAGACTAAATAATTAATCTGAATTTTCCTTTATTGTTTTAAAGCATAAATATATCCTATTCCTATTTCTCCGCTCTGTAATTGATATTCCGTCTGAATTCGAACATAACCATCACCTTCAAATTCGTCAAGATAATCCCAATTTGTTGTGAGATCTTCAGAGAAAAGTACATAACATTTTATAGTTTCGGCTTCTTCAAGATTTACAGAAACAAAACCATTATAACCTAAAGATGACCCCCAGCCGCCTTCTTGGAGTTTTCCTTTAATAATTGCTTTTTTCCATTCGCCTTTAATCGGATTCATAACCGAATGGTTAGATTCTCCTGGCGCCAAAGAACCATATATAATTAAGGCTGGTATTAATTGTAAATCTTTCATCTATTCTCAATTTCCATTTTCTCTTCAAAAAATTCAAAAACTGGTATTTTCATATCGTGATAAAAAAGTACTTTCCAATTTTCATCTTTTGCTTGTTGTTCCCATTTCTTGCGTGATTCTCTTGCACGTTTTCCGTCAAAATCAGTTTTGTAAGCAACATGCATGGACCAATATATTTTTTGTGGTAAATCATCTGCGCCATAAAAAACAATTTCATCATCGGCTTTTATCCAGAAAACTTGATGAAATTTGGTATGTCCAGCCGAAACTTCATAAAAGATTTCATTGGTTATATTTCCGTTGTCAGAATTTAATAACTCAACATTTGGAAGTTTTTTTAATTGACTTAATAACTCAAAAACGTACGACGGATTATTGATTTGTTCTAAAGCAAAATCTATTTCTCGTTCCTGAATGTAAATCTTTGCATTCGGAAAATTTTGAACAAAATTGCCGTTCTCAAAATAACCAATTCCTTCTATATGATCTTTATGCAGATGCGAAACCAAAACTTTTGTTATTTCATTAGAACTAATATTATTCTTTTGAAGCATCTCGTGAATAAACGGAATTCCATTATTTACGAATCCTAAACCAAAATCTAATAAAATGACATCATTATCGGTAATAATGAGAAAAGGCTGAATTGCCATTTTCAAACCAGAATCTGATGTCTTTTCATTTAGAAGTTTAAATTCCTTTTGAGCATTTGCCACGTAATTTCCTTCTTGTAAAGCTATGATTTTCATTTTTCTTTCGTCTGTAATTTTACAACAGTACAAAGTTCTTAAGATTTTCTATATTTGTAAAACCTTATTTTTCGATATAATCAATCGATAAAACCGATTTAGGAATGGAACTTCGACAGCTTAAATATTTTCTCAAAGCAAAAGAATTACTAAATTTTACAGAAGCTGCGGCAGCGCTTTATATTAGCCAAAGCACATTATCACAACAAATTAAACAGTTGGAAGACGAATTACAAGTTCCACTTTTTAATAGAATCGGAAAAAGAATTACACTAACCGAAGCTGGAAATTTATTTGCTCTTTATGCACAGCAATCGGTAAATAAAGCTTCTGACGGACTCCAATTTATTAAAGACCTGAATAATCTTGAAACTGGAAAAATTGCTATCGGCGTGACCTATGCATTGCGCCACGTGGTTACCAAAGCGCTGATTTTATTTAGTTCAGAATATCCAAAAATTCAATTTGAAATTGTTTTTGGAACTTCTCAGGAATTAATTCATAAATTGAATCATTTTGAACTTGATGTTATTCTGACTTTCGAAGAAATTGCCTCAGAAGCCCATTTCAAATACAGAGAATTATTTACCTCTCCAATGGCATTGGTTACTTCGTCTGAAACGTCTTTAATCCATAAAAAAAGCATTTCTCTAAAAGAAGTGAGTTCTTTGCCACTGGCACTTCCTTCGAGTGGTTTTAGTACGACGCTGTTTATCAATAAAGCTTTTGAAAAAGACAATCTCAATCCGAAAGTTACGATTGAAATCAATGATATTCCGACTTTATTAGAATTAATTAAAACCGGAAAATGGCATACAATATTAACCAAAACGACAATTGAAAATGAAAAAGATCTGCACGCGATTCCAATAAAAGGGCAAAACATGACCCGAACTGCGATGTTGATTTCCTTGAAAGAAGTGTATGAGAAAAAAGCAGTTAAAGCCTTTTTGAATATGTTAATGGAGAATTTGAAGTAATTTTTTAACGCTAAAGTTTGTCAATTTAGACGAAGGAGAAATCACACGCGCAATTCCGCAAAGAAAAAGCGCAAATCTTTGTCGATCTTCTATTGTGATTTCTCGTTCCTCGAAATGACAAAATTGGGCTAAAATATCTACAGATTTGATTTTATGTCTGTTTATCGTAGAGACGCACCGCAGTGCGTCTAATACAATGTTTGTCGATATACTAGATGTAGACGCACTGCGGTGCGTCTCTACAGAAAATCTTTGTAACTACTTCAATTCTGCCTCAAAAGGCGAAGCAGGCAAATTTTCTTTATTATACAAATTAGCAACATCAGGATTGTCTGCCCAAGCGTAACGCACTTTTACTGGATTTTGAACTTCATTATTCCAAACAATAATTTTATTGCCTTCAATAATTGCTTTCGCCCAGACAAATTTTCCATCTGAACCCGCAACTGCAAAACCGTTTAAAATATTTCCTCCTTTGCTTATTAATCCAGTTCCAATTTCATTAAAACTCAAAATAAGCTGATCTTCTTTCTTTTCCATTGATTTAAAAATTGGGCCAGAAGCGATTATTTTTTTCTCGCCATAAACCAATTTTCTTGCCTGAAGAGCCAGTCTTTTTCCAACATCATATTTGTTTAAAGGATGAATATCATTCCATTCGCCCAAATCTATTGTAACTGCCAATCCTGTATTTTCAACTTTTAATAAATTGGATTGCTGTTGTCTCAAAGCCGCCCAACTGCTTTCTACAGGCTCCGATTTTGGATCCAAATAATTAGTTAGCTGCACGATTAAAAATGGTAATTTTTCTTGATTGAATTGCCTACGCCATGTGTCAATTAGAATTTCCATTAAAGAAAAATATTCTGATGGCTTTTTCGTATTTGATTCGCCTTGATACCATAAAACTCCTTTTAACGGATAATTTTTTAAAGGTGCAATCATGGCGTTATAAAGTCCAACGGGTTTCCATCTTACAAAAGTCTGTCCTGGAAGCGGATCCATTTTTGAACCTAATTTATAATTCCAATTTCCTTTTAAATCGATTGTTTTACTGCCAATAATTAACTCATAAGGTTTATCGGTTACTAAACCGCCTCTTCCAGAATTGTTAATGACGCGAACAGTAATTTCGTTTTTTCCTTCTTTTAAAAAACTAGCATTGAAAGAATAAATTCTCGGCGGATATTGATATGAAGTTGTTCCCACAAAATTTCCGTTTACAAAAACAGAATCGGCATCTACAATTCGTCCTAAAATTAATTTTGCTTGATTTTCTTTTACTTTTTCTAAAACAAACTCTTTTTTAAACCAAACTGAACCGTTTACATTTCCAAGTTCTCCATCAGCCCAATAACCTGGAATATTCATTGTTTTCCAATCTGAAATATCGGTTGTGTTTTTCCATTTATTTTGTAAACCCAAATCGGTTTGATTTACTAATTTATACCAATCTGAACTTACTTTACGATCATTTTCATCGATTTGTTTTTCGAGTTTCCCGTCTTTAAATTTCAAATATTCCTGATAATAGTCTGGAAACTTTTTAATTCCCTCTTCGTTAATCCAAGATTCAGCTGGAGATCCACCTAAAGCGCTATTAATTAATCCGATTGGAATTTTATACTTTTCATAAATTTCTGCAGCAAAAAAATAACCAACGCCCGTAAATTGCAAAACGCTGTTTGGATTTGCTGAAACCCATTCGCCAGACGAAAAATCATTTCTTTCTTTTTCAAAATAATATTCATCTGGCACTATAAATTGCCTAATATTTGAATTTTCAGATTTCGCAATTACTTCTTTGTATTTGTCTTTCAATCTATCCATCGGAAGTTCCATGTTAGATTGTCCAGAACACAGCCAAACGTCACCGAAAAGAATATTTTTCAGCACAATTGTATTGGTTGCTTTTATAGTCATTTCATAAGGTCCGCCCGCTTTTTGTGACGGAATCTGAATCGACCATTTCCCATCTTCTGATGTTGTTGTATTGTATTTTTTTCCTTTAAAATCAAGTTCTATACTTTCGTTTGGTGACGCCCAACCCCAAATATTGACTTTGGTATCGCGCTGCAAAATCATTCCGTCGCTTATTAATCTCGGCAATTTTATTTGCGCACTGACGCTAAAGGTTATTAGAAATGCTAGTATTATTTCTTTCATTGCAATTTATTTTTTTGCCACGTTTTTTTTCGCCACGAATTTCACAAATTAACACTAATTCATATTTTGTCTATAATATTACAATCTCACGAATTTTTTAATTTATGAAATTAATGACAACTGCAAAAAAATTAGTGCCAATTCGTGAAATTCGTGGCGAAAAAACTACTCGTAACTATATAATTTTATTTTTTGGATTTCGTAATCGCCAACAGAAATTCTCAAATGTCTACCTTGGTGCGTTTGATCTCCGTTAAAATGTCTTATTGTTTTAAAAACTTCATTTTCAAATCTACCTTGATCGGTTTTTAAAATTCCAGCATTTAAATTTTCTTTTAAAGTTTTAAAAGTCACCACAATTCCAGAACCTGCAATATAAAATTCATTTTTAGCAATTTCAATAATAATCGCGCTCGACATTGGCCAAACCTCAGCTTTTGCTCCATCCGACCAATTTAAAGTATAATCATGTTTGAAAGTGAATTCGTAATCTCCCATTTTAATGATTTGAGTATTATTTTCTTTATCTAAAAGAACGCCGTCAATTTTTCCTTGTCCTTTTTGAGCTTCAATAGTTGGTGTTAATTGCTTTACTAAATCGTAAATTTTTCCGAGCGGTTCTTTTTTGGCATCGACAATCGATTCGATAGAAAATGGCGAAAAACCAATTGCTTCATAATGACCAATTGCATACAAACCTTTAAATGGCGCGGTTTCATCAAAACGATGTTCGGGAATAAATAATGGATCGCCTTGACGCGTGAACAAATCATTCCATTGTTTGAATGACGGGTTGTAAAAATCTGGTGCTAAAAAATCTATAGTATTTCCAGCGGCTTTCCAAACATCCATAAGATGCGGCAACGGACCTGCGCTAGGATATTGTCCAGGTTTTTTTTCTGGTGCATTTAATGCTGCATTTACAAACATCGGAATTGGATAAATATCTTTTCCTGCTTTTGCGACTATATTGGTGAATTTTGAAAAATACCAAGCCATGAAAATTTCGTCTGTATGAAGTCCTTTTCCGAAAATTTCTTCCCAGTTTCCTGAAGTTTTAAATCCGTTTTTCTTCCAGATTTCTAAAAATTCAGGAACCAATTTTTCTTTATTTTTTTGAACATATTGCAACAATTCTTTTGGAACTTCTTTTTTAAAAGCTTCATTTGCTAACGGATGATAATCTCGTGCAGTTGGCAGCATTCCGATTTCATTTTCAACTTGAATCATAATAACCGTTTGCTCTTTTTGATCAAATTCTTTAATATGACTCATCAATTTTTTGAAAGCATTCAAATCGGCTTGAAGGTTATTTTCGCTGAAAGGCGTTACAATTTCATGACTTTTATTTTTATCGTCTTTTACTCTCGGATATTTTTTCTGGTTTAATTTTACCCAAGCCGGTGCATGACTGGACATACTATTTTTCCAAGATCCAAACCAAAGAAAAATCAATTTTAAATTTTCTTTTCTCGCACGAAGAATCAAATCGTCTACTAATTGAAAGTCAAATTTTCCTTCTTCAGGTTCTATCAATTCCCAATAAATTGGCGTTAATACGGTATTGAGATTCATATCAACCAATTTTTGCCAAATGGCTTCCATGCTTTCCATACTTGTTGCTGATGAATTTCCTAATTCGCCGCCGCATATCAAAAATGGTTTTTGGTTTACAATTAGTTGTGTTTTATTTCCCTTTTTTTGAAGATAAGGTATGTTTTGAGAAAACCCAAAATGCATTAAAAATAAAGCTGTTAGAAGAAAACTTTTTTTGAGATTATGAAACATACTTTTTGTTTTAATAGTAAAAATAAACAAAGGAGCTTTGTCAAAATTTAGAACTTTGACAAAGCTTTTTTGCTACTCAACAGATTTTAATTTATTAAGGTTTTACTAACTCTCCCGAAAATCCTAAACTTACATCTTTTCCAGCAAGTCCGTCTGCTGTACCTTTGTATGCATGTTTACGAACATAGTTTGCGTCCCAAAGATTTGGAGATTCATTCGGAAGCCAGTATTCATGTTCTTTTGCATTATCAGAAACACCCCAAATTGTAATTCCATACTGTTGCGGAACAGGAATGTATTTTTTGTACATATCGATTACGTATTGATACATTTCTGCTTGCGAAGCTTGTTGTGCTACTGTTGGCGTTGCAGTTCCTAATCTAATATCTAACTCAGAGATTTTAATTAATTTTCCTGAGGCCGCCAGTTTTTGGAACATTTGAACAATTTTGTCTTTATCTGTTGTTAGACCAATGTGCATTTGCGTTCCAATTCCGTCAACAGTTGCTCCTTTACTCTCTATATATTTCACATATTCGATTATTCCGTCGCATTTGTCTAATCTCGACTCTAAATTGTAATCATTGATGAACAGTTTATCTGTTGCATTTCCGTATTGACGAGCTAATTTGAAAGCTGTAACTGCGTAATCTTTTCCTAAGTATTTTACCCAAGAGAAATAATCTGTAGCGGTATCGCCTTCAGTTCCGTTTCTTAAAGTTCCGTCTTCCTTCATTGGTTCATTTACAACATCCCAAGCAAAAACTCCAGTTTTGTAATGTGTCATCATTTTAGAAATCCAATCGGTCATTGCATCACCGATAATTTTGGTTTTCTCAGCATCTGTTTTTTCAATTGTAATTGGTGCTGTTGGTCCTCCGCCAGATGATGTTCCGTCGGTTACTAAAACATTGTCGATATAATATGTTCCAGCAGCTCCTCCTAAATCGAAACCAAAACCAGTTTCTCCACCTTTTGCTGTAATTTTCCATTCTACTTGTTTCCAAGTAGTCGTTGTAGTTTGATCTCCTTGATAACTTGCCACAGTTCCTGGTGTAGTTGAACATCTTACAGAACCATTAGCTTCAGAACGAATCATATACGAAATGGTATAACTTTTTCCTGCTACTAAAGCAGAAGTAAAAGTAGTCTGAATTTGAGTTCTCCATTGTTCTGTTGCAGTACTTGTAGCGTTTACCACTTTCATTGACCCGGTTCCTTCGTAAACATTTGCAGCTCCAGTTCCTGCGCTTAAAGCATCTGCAGCACCATTTGCTCTACTCCATCCTGTTATTCCTGAATTAAATGTTCCGTTAGAAACTAAATTAACTGGTCCTGTTGCAGCATCAAGATCTACAACAGCTAAGGTATTTGCATCAATTAAATAGGTTACGTTTGGAAGATATCCTAGATCTAAATTAAACTGAAACGTTGTACTTCCCGTTTTAAAATCGCCGGGAGCCAATTTAATTTTAACTTGCTGCCAAGAAGAAGTTGTTGTAAAAGCTTCAGTTCCAGTTCCAGTATTCATCCAATCTTTGTATGGATATTGACTGTTTAATGAGGCATTGAATGAAATACGTCCTTTACCTGCAACATCCGATTTGATATAGAATGAAACTTCATAATTATGTCCTGTCACAATTGGCACATTTGGCGAAGTTAACTGAAGATTGTAAGCTGCTGAAGAAGTAGCACTAGAAGCCAACTGAATTGCCGAAGAAGTACTTGTTAATCCTGAATTGGCGACAGTTGTAATTCCTTTTCCTGGGTTGTTTCTTGCCCAACCTGTAAATGTTCCGCTTTTAATAGGCGTTAAATCTAAAACATTTGTTCCACTGGAACCTGGAATTACAGTTGGTGCAATTATTCCGTTTAAATAACTTGCATTTTGATTGGAATGCCAGATTAAAGTGTGTCCGAAAACTTTTAGTCCAGCGCTTTTTGTCGCTGCGATAAAAGCGTCTACATTGGTAAAATTAATTTCTCCTTTAGCATTTACCATTGCTCCGTGTTTCATTTCGTAACCTGGTGTAACCTCATCAAAATTTTCGTTTACAATTTTTCTATAAGCAGCATCGCTCATATACAAACTGATTCCGATTCCGTTTCCTAAAGAAAAATCAGAATATACTTTTAATGGCTCATAACGGCTGATTTTTTCTACTAAAGCTAATGGAAGCTCTGCTCCTGTTATTTCTCCATGTTCTGGGTCTTTTCCCCACTCCATCAAATTATCATCGCATGATGACAAAATCATTAATGATGTAGCAATTATTGGTATGATATATTTGTATTTCATTTTGTGGCTATGTTAGTTAAAATCGTTGTAAACTGGCGTATCTAATGGTACAATTCTCCAGTTGTCTGTATACACTTTTACAGAAGTTGCTTTTGAAGGGAATTCTACTGCGCTTTCTGTTCCTAGAACGTCTTTCATTTTTACATCGGCATTTTCAAACCAAATTCCAAAATTTTGATACGTTGCTGCTTCACGATAAGCCAAAACAGTTTCGAAAGTAGCTGCTTCTTTAGACCACTGATAAAATTTATTTAACGGAATGGTTACAGTTATCCATCCTGTAGTCTGAAAAGCGACTGATTTTCCATCAACTAGCCACGGAATATAATTGTAAACTCCTCCTGCCCATGTACCTGCATTAAAATTATTGACTGTACATATTTTTAAGTAACCAGAATCTTTCCACGCATCTGGCACATAGATATCAAACTGAAACGCTACTTTATCAAGAGGTGTATTAGCTGGAATAAAAGGAGTTAATTGTGTTCTCCAGTTATCTACCCCTGTTCCAGCTGTCCAAGCTTCTGTTGCTCTTCCAGTTGCTGGGGCGATAGAAGCAAGTCGTGCAGGACGATGTGGTACATATTTACCATGTGAAGCATTTCCTGTACCAACTGCCGCTGATTCAAGATCTGCTGGTGCAATCATGCCCGGAATTGTAGCAGTACTCCAAGATCCTTGAGTTCCTCTTCCATCAAAATCTAAAATAATTCCTCTTTTGCAGTTAAAATATGCTGGAGAATAAACACCTCCGTTTGAAGTTTGAACAAATAATGAACCTCCATTATCTGAAACGCCATTTGGAACTGTAACTATAAAGAATTCGCCATCTTCATCAGAGGTAATTCCTGTTGTTACTTCAACATTTCCTGGAAAAACTACTTTACTGACTTCTGTTAAGCCACTTCCTGACACGGTAATCGTTTCGCCTGGATTTGGCATTGTATTCGAAATGTTTGAAATAGCAGGTTTTCCTGAACGAATTTCAAATTTAAATGTGGTTTCGCTATTGTCATTTACAAAGCGAATTGTATTTCTAACTGATGGATCTGCTTCTAAAATTGGAGTATCAGCTGAAACGCTTACCAACATCGAATTATTAGATACAAAAACGACATTAAAATAGGTCGAATATCCGTTGATGTATACTTTCTTTAAACCTGTAAATCCTGAGCCCTCAATACGCAATAGCTGTCCTAAACGGGCAAAAGTAACTTCTCTATCAGGTACAGTCGAATTTACATCTTCTAAAAATACCTTTGTAATCGTAATTGTTCCTCCTTCTGAATCGTTGTTATCGCAAGAAGTAAACAACATACCGAAAACCATCATGCTTAGTAATGCAATTGGTGCCCAATACTTTTTATTTAAAATATATTTCATATTTATGTCTTTTAGTTTTTTATTTATGAAACTAGAATAAGTCTTTTATTTTCTCTTCTGTAAACTGATACGGAACAGGATTTTCTCTTAATAATGGATTCTGAACTAATTCAGATTCAGGGTAAGGAAGAAGGAAAATTGTCGCATCGATAACTCCAATTGCATGCGGACTACTACTTCTTGCCGGGTCTATAGAAACAGTATTAGTAGCAGCATCATAAAGAATAGGTTGAATTACTCCTCTGTTTTGTCCCGTTACATAGTTAATTACTTCCTGCTGTTTGTAATAAGCTCTTCGTACCAAATCATACCAATATTGCCCTTCCATAGCCAATTCTACTCTTCTTTCATGTATAATATCTGCATAAGTTAAAGATGTTTTTGGAGTAAGACCTGCACGTGTACGCAATTTGTTTATGCCCTCTAAAGCTAAAGCATCTGAAGTGGAAGTATTGTTTCCTAAAGCGGCTTCTGCATAATTTAAATAAACTTCAGCCAAGCGTAGCATATTGGTATTCAAGGCAGAATTCATACGGGTAATTTTTGAATTGTCTTTTGTAGATCCTACAACTCCTTTTTTTACGTTTACAAATTCTTTACTATGATTAACCGTATACCCACCATTTGACTTATTAATTTCTGGATAAAAATCATCATCAGCCATCCATGTCGCTCTTCGGCGAAGATCTTTTGATTCGTATTCTTTTAAAACATCATACGACGCTCTTGTCCAATATCCCCAAGCTGCATCATCTCCAGTAATATCAGAACCTAATGCAAAATAAGCTTGTTGTGTATTATTTACTCCAAAATCTCCATTTGGAACCCATTGCAGTGCAAACATCGATTCTGGGTTGTTGTTATTGTCAATCATAAATAAATCTTCATAATTAGCCATCAAACTGTATGGTCCAGAAGACATTACTTTTTCTGCCGCTTTTTTTGCTAAATCAAGATATTGCTGATTTCTAGTTCCGCTGTTTGGATTGTCGCTGATTCCTGAAAATGATAAATAAACACGAGACAACATTCCGAATGCGCTGTATCTTGTTAAACGCCCAGCTTGTCCAGCAGATTCTGGAAGATATTTAGCTGCAAATTCTAAGTCACGGATAGAAAATTCGTAAACGTCTTTTAGCGGATTTTTATTCACAATCGGATTTTTAACCAATTCTCTCGGATCTGTCGAGATAATTACGTCTCCCCATAATGAAGCCAAATACCAATAGGCAGTTCCTCTCATAAAACGAGCTTCGGCAATGTATTTGTTTTTAACTGCGTCACTTAACGAACTACCAGAAATTCCGATAATAACGTTATTCGATTGCTGTACAACATTATACAATGATCCCCAAGCCGAAACTAAAGGTCCTGTTAATCCTGTTTCTGTTAAATCGGTAAAAGGATAAACGTAATCTGAGAAAGGCGCATACATATTTGCCGCTCGGCCGTCTCCCAAACCGTAATAAAATTTATCATTAAAATCGAACCAAACTTTATTGTATAATGGTCCTGTTGCAGCCTGAAAATCAGATTCTGTTTTATAAAAATTTTCTTTTGTAATGACATCATTTGGTTCAACCTCTAAAATATCGCTGCAACTCGTCCAAACAAATGGCAATGCAATAATTAGAGCCGTGTAAAATATTTTCTTTGTTTTCATTGTGCGTTTTTTAGAAATTAACAGTTAATCCAAGTGTAGTTACCATAGGCGAAGGATAACGTCCGTTATCAATACCATTTAAAAGCTGGTTTTGATTGATTGCTCCAACCTCTGGATCGTATCCTTTATATTTTGTAAAAGTCAAAACATTTTGCATATTTGAGTATACTTTAATGTTTGAGATTCCGTATTTAGAATATAAATCTTTAGGAAGATTGTATCCAATTGAAATATTTTTAAGTCTAACGAAAGATCCATCTTCTACAAATCTGTTGCTCAAACGATAGTTAGAAGCAGATGATGCTGATGAAGCTCCAATTCTTGGCATATAAGGATCTCCACCTACAATTTGAACGTTACGATAATCGTTTGGCCCGTTCGGATCGATTAATTCTAATTGCGCATATCCTAAAGCCGATTTCAATAAATTGGTGTTTTCACGAGGATTTTCTAACCAGCGTCTTTGGTAGTTTAAAACATCATTTCCGTAAGATCCAGTAAACATAATCGATACATCAAAACCTTTGAATGAAAAATTATTAGTAAACCCAAAAGTAAAATCTGGATTAGGATCTCCGATATATCCAGCATCTTTTTCGTTGATTACACCATCTTTATTTACATCTTCAAACATATAATCTCCAATCCAAACGCCGTTTTCTCCAATTACCATTCCTTCTGGCAATGCAGTTGGTTTTACGGTTCCTGTTGCATCTTTATAATAGAAATCTGTTGCTTTTTCAAAACGTCCAATTACTTTATAACCATAAAATTGTCCTAATGTCTGTCCTACAGCACTACGTGTAACAACTGTTACATCTGAACCTTGCTGTAAAGTCTGATCATAAACTCCTGAATCTGAGTTTAATTTCAAGACTTTAAATCTATTCATAGAGATATTGAAGTTTGTTTTCCAAAGAAAATCTTTTCTCTCCATGTTGATTGTATTGACAGAAAACTCAAAACCTTTATTTTCAAGAGAACCAATATTTGCATAAGGTGGAGCTGTAGATCCTTGTCCTGTTGTACCGACATAGGCAGGAAGTGATAATCTTAATAATAAATCGTCTGTTTTCTTGTAATACACATCTGTTGTAATTTCGATTCTATTATTGAAAAAACCAAAATCTAAACCGATATTGGTTTGGTTCGATTTTTCCCATCTCAAATCTGGATTTGCCGTATTGGTTGCAATCTGACCGCTTCCCCAATTCGTTGCAGACGTTCCGTAAACAGAAGTATATGCATTGTTTGGCACACTTGAATTTCCTGTAATACCCCATCCTGCACGTAATTTCAGATTATTAATAACTTGATTGTCTTTTAAAAATCCTTCGTTTGAGATTTTCCAAGCTAAAGAAGCAGATGGAAACCAATCCCATTTATTTCCATCAGCAAATTGAGAAGATCCATCTCTTCTGATTGTTCCCGTTAAAAAATATCTATCATTAAATGAATAAGTTAATCTTCCAAGATAAGAACTAAGAGAATTTGTAGAACTTGCATTTGAATTTCTAGCTGTTGTAGGATCTCCTGCATTTAAATCTGTTGCTCCATTTGTTAAATAACCTGAACGGTAGCCATAAAGGTTTTCCCAATTTCTTTCTTGAAGTTCTTGAGTAAACATTGCATTCACATTATGTTTTCCAAATACTTTATTATAAGTAAGTGTATTTGTCCAGATCCAGTTTTCGCTAGTAGATTTTGTTCTTGATCCTTCTCTAACTTCATTTGATAAAGCTCCAAAAGTATAAGATGGATTAAAAGTATATCGGTTTCCAAAACCTAAATCTAAAGAGTATTGCGTTCTAAGTTTTAAGTCTTTTGTAAAACTAATTTCTGCGTAAGCATTTCCTCTAAAACCATAATCTTTTCCATAATTATCTTTCAACATTGCAATTCCTAACGGATTGGTTTGAACGAATTCTGTTGTATCTGGTCCATCAAAAGATCCGTCTGCATTTCTTGCTGCTACGTTTGGAGTTTGCTTCAAAGCGATTAAAATTACCGAATCATCGGTAACTGTAGTAACTTGGTTGGTTTTAGACAAATTCATGTTTACTCCAACTTTAAGCCATTTCTTTATCTGAGAATCAATTACGCCTCTAAGCGTCAGACGATCAAAAGAAGATCCAATCACAGTTCCTTCCTGATCAAAATAAGACATTCCTAATGCATAAGTTGTAGTATCTGATCCTCCAGAAGCAGATAAATTGTAGTTTTGAATTAAACCAACTTGAAATAATTCGTCTTGCCAATTTGTTCCTTCTCCTAATAATTCGGGTCTAATAAAAGTATTATCACGCTGTACAATTCCTAAATCTGCACGAGTGTTTTTTAGCGTTCCATATTCTCTAAGATTTAAAACTTGCAATTGTTTTGGCATTTGCTGCCAACCTACATAACTGTCAAAATTTAAAGTTAAATCCCCTTTTTTACCTGTTTTGGTTGTCACGATAATTACCCCGTTTGCAGCTCTAGAACCATAAATTGCAGTTGCCGAAGCGTCTTTCAAAATATCGATGGAAGCAATATCATTTGGGTTAATTCCTGCAAGCGGATTTATATTTATTGAACCCGAATTACCATCTATAATTACACCATCAATTACATAAATTGGTTCGTTTGAACCTGTAATAGAACTGATACCACGAATACGCACAGAAGAACTTCCTCCAGGAGTACCAGTATTTTGCTGTATTTGAACACCCGCGGCTCTACCTTGCAAAACCTGATCTATAGTAGTAGCAACAGATTGTGTAACAGCCGAACTAGATATAGAAGAAATAGCTCCTGTTAAATCTGCTCTTTTTGCCGTTCCGTATCCGATAACAACAACCTCTTTTAAGTCATTTAGATTTTCTTCTAATAAAGCATCAATTTTAGTTTTATTATTTACTGCAATTTCATACGGCTTGTATCCGATAAAGCTAAAAACTAAAGTACTATTGGCAGGAATAGCAGTTAGCGTATAAGTTCCGTCAAAATTGGAGACTGTACTTGTTTTGGTTCCTTTAACGATAATATTTACACCTGGTATTGGTCCGCTACTATCAGATACAGTACCCGAAACAGTAATTTGCGCATTTACCGCAGCAGAAAACACCAGCATGAGAATTAAGAATCCTAAATTCTTAAAGTATTTAGATCTGCTTTTAGTAATTAAAAAGTTAGTCATAAATAATTGGTTTAATTAGTTAATAGTATGGTTTAGTTAGTTTCTTGTTTATAGAGTTATTTGTCATTTTTATTTAACACAAATTCAAACGACTAGCACCCTTATTGTCAAAACAAATATATGTAAAAAACAACAACACACAATCGGTTGCGTTAATTTTTTTTGTCAATTTCAAAAAAACATCATTCAAAAAAAACATTTTAAACATTTTAAATCAAAAAATATTGAATAATCATCATAAAGAACATTCTCTTCAGCGAAAACGTTAGAGATAATAAATTGTTTGCCTCAAATTCTTAAAAAAAACATAAAAAGTTAAAATTTCTAATTTTTTAAAAATTCACTAAAACGTTATCGTAAAATAACAAAGCAGCGACAAATGCAATTTTATCCTCATCCCTTGTAAAATAAAGAAGAAAGGCACTTATCTTCTAAAAATCAAGCAACTAAACACTAAACAATATATTTCTTACAAAGTAGGTAAAGAAACAATCGGTTGCTTTTAATTCAAAAAAAATCCCCTCAAAATTGCTTGAGGGGATTTGAAATTATTCTTAAAAAAAAGAATTCTAAAACTATAAATTCATCTTTTTAGCATCTTCAACAAATTGCTTTAAGCCAATATCAGTTAAAGGATGTTTTAGCAAACCTTTTATTGCAGAAAGAGGTCCTGTCATAACATCTGATCCAACTTTGGCACAATTTACAATATGCATGGTATGTCTTACCGAAGCCGAAAGTATCTGTGTTTGATAATTGTAATTATCATAGATTTGTCTAATCTCTTCAATAAGATGCATTCCATCAGTAGAAACATCGTCTAGACGTCCTAAAAATGGAGAAACGTAAGTCGCTCCAGCTTTCGCCGCCAGTAAAGCTTGTCCGGCAGAAAATACTAAGGTTACATTGGTACGGATCCCTTTTGAAGAAAAATATTTACAGGCTTTTATACCATCGCCAATCATTGGTAATTTAACCACGATTTGAGGATGCAGAGCCGCTAATTCTTCTCCTTCTCTGATCATTCCATCAAAATCAGTTGAGATTACTTCGGCAGAAACGTCGCCTTCCACGATATTGCAAATATTTAAGTAATGTTTCAGGATATTTTCTTTTCCTGTAATGCCTTCTTTGGCCATTAAAGACGGATTGGTGGTTACGCCGTCTAAAACTCCTAAAGATTGTGCTTCTTCAATATCCTGAAGATTGGCTGTGTCAATAAAAAATTTCATGAGTTTTTTGGTTTTTTGGTTGGTTATAATCTAGTTTCAATTGTGTTTAACGTGAAGTATAATCGTAAGTTTGTCATTTCGACGAAGGAGACTCGAGCGATAGCGAACAGGCAAAGCAAATCTCCACAAGTAGCTCCTCACTGAGAATCAATCTTTGTCGAGTTTCTTACGGAGATTTGCTTTGCCTGTTCGCTATCGCTCGAGTCTCCTTCGTCGAAATGACAAAACTGTACGTTTTTTTCTTTGTGTAGATAAATTTAGTAGAGATGTACTGCAGTGCGTCTAAGTTTTAGCGAGTGAAAAATGTGCATTTCGATTGATTCTGCTCTTCAAAAAACCTTCAATAAAAAATACTCACTATTATTTTATCAAACTGACTTTTTCTTCGTTTTAATTTTCAAAAAATAGTAACTAAACCTTCAATCTATTTTTCTTAAATCTTAATGCAAAAAATGCCATAATCCTGATGCACATTTTCGAAGTTTCTATCTAAAAAATATTTTTAAATATTTTTAACGCTTTATGGCTATCACATTTAAAAATTTAAATTTTCTTAGATTTTTGTCTCACTAAGTTTTATATGAAACCTAACATTCCCGATGCATCGGGACTGTTAGGTTTGCTAGAAATTTACCAATTAAATATATTGGTTAATGATGTTTTCAAACAATTCTTGTTTACCGCTTTGAAGATTTAATTCTCCAGTTTCGTGAGCGATAGTATAAAGATCTTTCAATCCTAATTTTCCATCAGCGAAATCTTTACCTTTTCCTGAATCAAATGAACTGTATCTTTCTGTTCTTAATTTTTCGTAAGGAGAAGAAGTGATGATTTTGTCAGCCGTCAATAAAGCTCTAGCAAAAGTATCTGCACCGCCAATGTGCGCTAAGAAAACATCTTCTAAATCTGTAGAGTTTCTTCTGATTTTAGCATCAAAGTTAACTCCACCGCCTTGTAATCCACCAGCTTTTAAGAAAACTAACATTGCTTCAGTCGTCTCTTGAATGTTATTTGGGAACTGGTCTGTATCCCATCCGTTTTGGTAATCTCCTCTGTTTGCATCGATACTTCCTAACATTCCTGCTTTTGCTGCTACTTCTAATTCGTGTTGGAAAGTATGCTGTGCCAATGTAGCGTGATTTACTTCGATATTGATTTTGAAATCTTTGTCTAAACCGTATTGTTTTAAGAATCCAATTGCTGTAGCCGAGTCAAAATCATATTGGTGTTTTGATGGCTCCATTGGTTTTGGCTCGATAAAGAAAGTTCCTTTAAAACCTTGTGCTCTTGCGTAGTCTCTAGACATTGCTAAGAATTGTGCCATGTGGTCTAATTCTCTTCCCATATCTGTGTTTAATAAAGACATATAACCTTCTCTACCGCCCCAGAATACATAGTTTTCTCCGCATAAAGCGATTGTTGCGTCAAGCGCTAATTTTACTTGTCCTCCAGCTCTTGCTACTACATTAAAATCAGGATTTGTAGCTGCTCCGTTCATGAATCTTGGATTTGAGAAACAGTTTGAAGTTCCCCAAAGCAATTTAATTCCAGAATCTGCTTTTTTCTGTTTTAAATAATCTGTAATAAAAGCCAAACGCTTTTCTGATTCTGCGAAAGTTGCTCCTTCAGCAATCAAATCGTAATCGTGGAAACAGAAATAATCAAATCCCATTTTGCTGATAAATTCAAAAGCTGCATCTGCCTTATCTTTTGCAGCTTGATACGGATCTGAAGACTGATCCCAAGCAAAATTTTGAGTTCCTGGTCCGAATGGATCACTACCTTGTCCACAGAATGTATGCCAATATGCGATAGCAAATTTAAAGTGCTCACGCATTGTTTTTCCAGCTACAACTTGGTCTGGATTGTAATATTTAAATGCCAATGGATTATCAGATTCTTTTCCTTCAAATTTAATTTGGCCAATACCTTTGTAGTATTCTTTATCTCCTAAAACTATCATTTGATTTTTTTATTTATTTGTTAATATTAATTCTAATTCTTGTTTCCATTTTTTATATGCCGCTTCGTATTCCTCTTTATTTTTTAGAGGCAAAAAGGTCATTACGTGATCGTTTGTTGTGATTCCTGAACCAAATTTTTCAAAGTCGCCATCTGTCAAGCCTACTGCTCTTGCCGCTCCTACTGCTCCGGTTGTATTGTAAATTTCTATTTCATGTCCTATTAATGTTGCAACTGTATTAGAGAAAATTTCGGAACGGAATAAATTATCATTTCCTGCTCTAATTACATTAATAGTTGCATTATCATCTTTCAGGCATTCCATTCCGTAAACAAAAGAAAATGCAATTGCTTCCAAAGATGCTCTGAATAAATGCGCTTTGGTATGAATATTAAAATTCAGGTTTAAAATATGAGATCCAATGTTTTTATTATTGAACATTCTCTCAGCGCCATTTCCAAACGGAATGACAACCAATCCTTGTGAACCTACATTTATCTGAGATGCTTTTTCATTCATTTCTTCATAAGATTCATTTCCGATATTGTTTCGCATCCATCGGTATTGAATTCCTGCTCCGTTTATATTCAGTAATTTTCCAACTCTCGGATTTGATTCAGCATAATTCACATGAACGAAATTGTTTACACGAGTGCTTTTTCCTGAATTGGTTTCTGTCACAGCATAGAAAACGCCTGACGTACCACCTGTTGCAGCCACTTCTCCCGGACGAAGCACATTTAATGACAGCGCATTATTTGGCTGATCTCCTGCTCTATACACAATCGGAATTCCTGCTGGAAGACCTGATTCTGCAGAAGCTTTTTCAGTAACAACACCTTGATTCGTGAAATTCTCTACAATTTTTGGAGTTAATGCTGTATCAATTCCATAATATTCTAAAAGCCAGTCGGCTACTTTATTTTCTTTATAATCCCAAAGCATTCCTTCAGACAAACCATTTTTAGTTGTCGTTACTTCGCCTGTCAATTTCAAAGCAATGTAATCTCCCGGAAGCATGTATTTAGCAATTTTATTGTAAACTGCTGGTTCGTTTTCTTTTACCCATTTTAGTTTCGAGGCCGTAAAATTTCCAGGTGAATTCAATAAATGTTCCATACATTTTTGTTCTCCAATTTCGGCGAAAGCGGTATTCCCAATTTCAACCGCGCGGCTGTCGCACCAGATAATCGAATTTCGTAACGGAGCATTATCTTTGTCAACAATCACCAATCCGTGCATTTGGTACGAAATACCAATTCCTTGAATTTTTGATGCATCAATATTAGCTTCTTTAATGGCCCTTTTCGTTGCCGTACAAATGTACTGCCACCAGATTTCAGGATCCTGCTCTGCCCAGTCTGGGTGAATCGAAAGGATTTCCATTTCGTTCTGCGGTTCATTCAAAACGATTACTTTTTTACCCGTTTCTGCTTCTACCAAGGCTGCCTTGACAGAAGAACTTCCAATATCATATCCGATATAATACATACTACAATGATTCTCTTATTATTAATTTTGTCGGCACATAACACTGCGTTTCTTCTTCGTGAGTAATAAATGCCGCTGCTTTGGTTCCTATTTCTTTAAAATCTGTTGACACAACCGAAATTCCTTTGTATATAAATTTCTTCATTGGTGTTTCATTATATGACAAAAAACCAACGTCTTTTCCAGGTTCAAAATCTTTCTCTTTACACTGCTCTAAAAAGTGTCCTAAAATCCTGTCGCTTACACTGATATAAGCAATTCCTTTTTCGATATTGAACTTTTTTGGATCGGTAACCACTTCATATTCAAAACCAAAATCGGCACAGAATTTCTTAAAAAACTCCACCGTTTCCCACGGATGATTGGTAAAATCTGGATACACAAACTGTATCTTTTTATACTTTTTAAACAAATCAACCGCCTCTGTCAAAGACTCATAAAATGCTTTTCCAAAATCCTGAAAAACATAATTATTTGTTTTTTTAGCTTGAATATTCCAATCGATTAAAAGCAGTTTATCTTTTGAAATCGCCGATAATGCCGGAGCAATATCTTTGTTATCAAAATTCATCACCACATATTTATAATATTTTCCAATTCCGTTGTTGATGATCGTTTTAAAAACATCAATATTATAATGATGAAACTGCACATCAATAATCACATTATCTGGCAGATTATTTACAACCGAATGATACAAAACCTCTTTATAAGCCTTAAACGTATCTAAAACTAAAAGCACTTTTCTAGTCTCACCCGCTACATAATATCCTTTATTCGGCACAGAATCAATTACTTTCTGCTCTTTTAAAATCGAATACGCCTTAAAAACCGTGTCTCTCGAAAGCTGATACGTCTTGCATATCACATTCACAGACGGAAGCAAATCTCCCTTTTGCAAAATGTTCTCTGCAATCGAATTAGTGATTCCATCAACCAACTGCTGGTACTTCGGAATATCACTTTCGTGATTTATTATAAACTCAAATTTTTCTTCGTCTTTTAGCATACCGTTCTGTTCCGTTCTGTTATGCTAAAGTAGCTAAAAAACTTTTATAAAAAATTATTTTTTAAATGAATTATGTTATTTTTTTAAAGCTCTTATATTCTCATAATTTGGGCGTGTGCTTGTCCCGATAACTATCGGGAGGCTATCCGTTGCAAGTCCTCGCGCTTCCTTCGTCAGGCTCTGGGCTTTCAACTTCTATCCCTCACGCGGACAGTTTCATAAGACACAGTTTTGTCATTTCGAGGAACGAGAAATCTTCGCAAGTAGCTCTACAAAATAACTTAACCGCAAAGTGTGCAAAGCAATGACCGCAATATTTGTCATTTCGACGTAAGGAGAAATCACACTCGAGATTCGACAAAGATTGGCGATATACTGTGTGGAGTTTCTAGTGCGATTTCTCCTTTACGTCAAAATGACAAACCTGATGAACTACATTGACACAACCGATTGTAATTTTTGCCAAATTTTTTTTATCCAAAAAAATATTAATCAATTAATCTTCTTATTCCATAAGGATCAATTGTAATAATCGAACCGTCTTCTAAGTAGTCGATTTTGGTTACTTTCATACTTCTTAAATGTGTAACACCTTTTGACAAACTGGAATCGTGGTAAAATAAATACCATTCGCCTTCTACCTCACAAATCGAATGATGCGAAGTCCAACCTAAAACAGGGTTCAAAATTCTTCCTTGATACGTAAACGGTCCATACGGATTGTCGCCAATGCCATAACAGATAAAATGGGTGTCTCCAGTTGAATAAGAGAAATAATATTTTCCATTGTATTTGTGAACCCAAGAAGCTTCAAAAAAACGTCGGTCGTTATCGCCTGCTAGAATTTCATTTCCGTTTTCATCCAAAATTTTAATCTCTTTTGGCTCTTCAGCAAATTCCAACATATCGTCTCTTAACAAAGCTACGATTGGTCCTAAAGCTTTTTCTTTTGCAGATGGCTCTTCGTTGTTATCATTATAAGTATTGTTACGATATTTTTGAAGCTGTCCGCCCCAGATTCCGCCAAAATAAATATAATGTTTACCATCTTCGTCTTCAAAAACTGCAGGATCAATGCTGTAACTTCCTTTTATAGCATCTTTTTCAGGAACAAAAGGTCCAATTGGTGAATCTGAAATAGCAACTCCAATTTGAAAAATTCCGCTAGCACGTTTGGCAGGGAAATACAAATAATACCTTCCGTTTTTATGCGCAGCGTCAGGTGCCCACATTTGCTTTTCGGCCCAAGCAACATCATCTACATGTAATGCAACACCATTATCAACTACTTCTGATGAAATATCCTCCATAGAAAAAACGTGATAATCTTCCATTCCGAAATGATCGCCGTTGTCGTTAAACGGAATTCCGGCATCAATATCGTGCGAAGGATAAATATAAATCTTCCCATTGAATACATGCGCCGAAGGATCGGCCGTATACATATGTGATACTAAAGGCTTTGAAATCGCCAAGTCATTAATTTCCTCAAAATTAATGTGTTCAATGCTATCTTCAGGCATAGTACTATTTTGTTTAAATAATTAAGCTCTTCTTTCTTTTAATTCTGTTTCGATCTGTACTTCCATTTCTTTGTTGATTTTATAGAAAAACAACAATCCAGCTCCAATTAAAAAAGGTATTGCAGGAAAAATACTCACTAATAATTTGATTCCGTTTATGGCTATTTCTGACTGCGCAGGCGCATTTGGAACGTAATGAAAATAACCGAGGAATAATGTTGTCAATGCTCCTCCGATACTTAATCCAGCTTTTAGTCCAACCATCATCGCTGAAAAGATAATAGCGGTTGCACGACGGTTGTTCAGCCACTCTGAATAATCGGCCACATCGGCAATCATTGCCCAAAGAATTGGAATTGTGATTCCGTAGAAAAAGCCGTGCAGGATTTGAGAAAAAAACATCAGACTGATTGAGGTTGGGGAATAAAAATAGAATGCAATAATGAATAAAGTTGAGATGAATAAAAACAAACCGAATACATTTCGTTTTCCATATTTATCCGCCAAGTTTTTAGACAATGTAATTCCAACAATCATGAAGATAATTCCGCCTGCATTGAACAAACCGAAACCTGCAGAAACGGGATCATTTCCAAAATGATTCAATCCCATATTTGATAAAGTATCTAAAATAGGCTGAATAAAAATCACTAATTGCTCTTTATCTACATAGTTTTCAAAATAATACACATACGAACCGCCTTTCATAGCCAAAGTCACAAAAACCAAAGTTGTCAGCGAAAGCATAATTACCCAAGGTCTGTTTTTGATTAAATCGCTTAAATCTTCTTTTACGCTTGACTTTTGTTCTGGTTTTGGAATAATTCTTTCTTTTGTTGTCAAGAAAGTGATTAAAAGCATAATCGTTCCGATAATAGCCAAAGCGGTCATTACTTTTTCTATTCCGACTGCTTTATCTCCATTTCCAGCACTTTTGATAATGCCTAACATAAAAACTTGTACAAAAAACTGGGCAAACATCACCGCAACAAAACGATAGGAAGACATACTGTTTCGTTCTTTCATATCTCCTGTAATAACACCACTTAAAGCGGAATAAGGCAGATTGTTTGCTGCATAAAATAGAAGTAGCAAAGTATACGTTACAACGGCATAAATTACTTTTCCTTTATAAGAGAAATCTGGTGTTGAAAATGCTAACAATGCCACAACTCCGAGCGGAATCGCAGTTATTAAAATCCAAGGTCTGAATTTTCCCCATTTTGTACTGGTTCTGTCTGCCAAAACCCCAATGATCGGATTAAAAATAAAAGCCGCGATTAATCCGACTATCAGCATGATGATGGAAGAATCGGTAGGTGATAATCCGTAAATATCGGTGTAGAAATAGGCCAAATACGTCATCAAAGTCTGAAAAACAAGATTAGCAGCCAGATCTCCTAAGCTGTATCCAATTTTTTCTTTGATGGATAATTTTTGTGAAATGCTAGTCATTGGTGGTTTTGTGGTTAGTTAGTTTTTGTCATTTCGACGAAGTAGAATTCACAAGCGGGATTCGACAAAGATTAGCGAAATTCTGTTGTGGAGTTTCTAGTGTGATTCTCGTTCCTCGAAATGACAAGATTGTGCAAATAACAATTAAAACAATCGGTTGTGTAAAATTAGACAAAAAAACATATTATGCAAATTTAGTTTACTTTATTTAAGTATTTTTTCATTTCACAACCGATTGTTGATTATTTTCTCAAAACATACTGTTATTTAATGCTTATTCTTTAGTTTCTTTCAACCTTAAAATACTATCGTATGCTTTTTTATGTCTTAAAGCTGTATCAAATGGCAACGGATAATTGGTTCTTCCTTTTATCGGCCAATCGTTTAACCATGATTGTCCGTCATGAACACCCCAAAAAGTGACACGACTGATTTTGTCTTTATGCTTTAAAAATAGTTTAAAAATAGATTCATAACGCTCTGCAAGTTTGTTTTGGATCGAATCGGGCAATTTTTCAGGATACGGATTCATTTTGGCACTGCCTTCAAACTTCTGATTTACATCTGCTCCTTTTAAATCCCACGGATTTGGTAAAACGGTAATATCCAATTCTGTAAAAGCAACTTTAATTCCTAGCGCTGAATATTCTAAAATACTTGTCTCAATTTCTTCAATTGACGGACTTTGCAATCTCCAATGCCCTTGAATACCAACTCCGTCAACTTTCCCGCCTTCCGCTTTTATTTTTTTGATTAATGCAATCGCTCCAGCTCTTTTTGCAGGTTCTTCAATATTATAATCGTTGTAATATAAGGCTGCTTTTGGGTCTGCTTTTTCTGCGAGTTTAAAAGCATCCGTTAAATATTTATCTCCAAGCGTTTTCAAAAAAACAGATTGTCTCAAAGTTCCATCCTCATTTAAAGCTTCGTTTACCACATCCCAAGAATTGATTCTCCCTTTATATTTGGAAACAATTGTCGTAATATGATCTTTCATAAAGGCTTTCATTTCTGTACTGTCGGCAATCTTTTCCATCCATGGCGCTAATTGGCTATGCCATATCAAAGTATGTCCGTGAATAAACATTTTATTCTTTTCTCCATAAGCCACAAATTTGTCTGACAAAGCAAAATCATATTTATCTTTTTGAGGATGCGTGAACATCGATTTCATAATGTTTTCTGGCGTGATTGCATTAAATTCTTTTCGAATCAAAGAATCTTCTTTCTTGTCTTTTACTTCGATTTGGTCAGCACTTAAAGCGGTTCCAATGTAAAAATCGTTTTTATAAGCATCTTTTAATGAAGCGGTTTCTTTCTGCGAAGTACAGCTTACAGTCAGCAAAGTTGTGACTGCGAGCAAATAAGGTTTAATACATATCATATATTTTTGGTTTAATAGTTAATCGTTTTTTTATTCGTTTAGTTTTTTCATTCCGAGGAACGAGGAATCACACTAGAAACTCCGCACAGAATTTCGCCAATCTTTATAGAATCCCGAGTGTGATTCCTCGTTCCTCGGAATGACAAACAGTACGCGTTACTTTACGGTATCATTCCTTCCTAAAACTCTCCGGCGGTCCCAAATAAGACTCCAGAACTTTACCTTCTTTAGTTTCAATTACAATTTTCTGAAGCACCAAAGCAGGATCAATGGCATAAATCTTTAAAACATGATTTCCTGTATTTTCTATTTGATGTATCGAGGTTAATATCTTAATGTTATTTGCAACCGATTCTGCCCAAGCCTTTTCGGAAGAATCTATATTGAGATTCATTATTTGCGGTTTCTCATTATCAAAGCCAATTCCGTATTTTAAGCCATCGCCTATTTTAAAATTGATTGTTGGAGAAAAATAAGCTTTTACTTTTATCTTTCCCTTATTGAACAAATGAACGTCATATTCTAATCTAGGAGATTGTTCTGAAATTTGAATCGGCTGAATATTTGAAGGTTTTATTGTTATTCCAGAATCTGTTTTACCAAGATTTGGAATTAGGATCCATTTTACTTCATCCGAGTTTATTGCTTTAGAATAACTTTTACTTTCTATTGAAATGTAGCCGTTGTTCTCAACAAAACCTTGAACATGACCTAAATCTTTATTTTTTTTAATCGATGTTTCAGCCCTTTCCAAATCGACATCAACAATATTTGCCGTCTCTTTTTTAGTAAGCTCGATTGTTTTCATTTTCGGAATCACATTCTTATCTGGCTGTTGCCAATTATCGTAACCAATATGTGTTTGCGACATCATATGCTTCCATTTGCCGTCTGCTAAATTTGTGTGATAATAATTTGTGAGCTCAGCATCTTTTTCAAATAACTCTTTTACTTTTTCAGCATAATCATTCGCAGAAGTACTTCCCTGTTTTGCATACAACTGATTTTTAGCCGCTGCAACATATAATTCATTTAAATTGGAACTCGCCAAAACTGGAAATAAAACTAATTGATAAAAAGCATCTTTATATTCTGGTTTTAATTTTTCGTTTATCGAATTGGCTTTCTCGACTAATTTTTGGTAATCTGCCACAACCCTATCTGCCTCATTATAATTGGTAATACTATATGTTTTAGCATCCAGCAATTCTGGTTTTCTTCGTGAATTGTATTTCGTATATAATTTTAAAATCTCTGCAATTTCTCCTGCAAACTGATTGTCGAAATTCTCTTTTGCCCAATTGACATAATATTGTTCTAAATTTCCAGCATTAAACTTTTCAGGATTCCACGCCATATCTAAGAAAAACTCAATCGGAAATTCCATTGGTTTAATGTCACCCACATTTACAATCCAAATTTTATAAACTCCGTATTGATACGCTAAATCCATTTGTTCCCAAACCCGTTCGATTTGGTTGGTATTAATCCATTTATAATTTCTTGGCCCGCCTACGTAATCGTAATGATAATAAATTCCGTAACCTCCTTTTCTGGGTTTTGCGTTCAACTCTGGTAGTTTTCGGATATTTCCCCAATTGTCATCGCAAAGCAAAAGCGTAACATCATCAGGAACAGTCATTCCTTTGTCATAATAATCTTGAACCTCTTTGTAAAGCGCCCACATTTGTGGAGTTTGTTCTGCTGGTTTTTTGGTTACTTCTGCAATAATATTTCTTTGCGTTTTTACGATATTTTCTAATAAATCAATTGCAGTTCCTTCGGTCATTGGTTCGTCGCCGTCACCTCGCATTCCAATTGTAACTATGGTTTCTTTATTTTCCATTCGTTTAATTCCATCTTTCCAGAACTTAATCAAAGCTTCAGAATTACTGTTAAAATCCCATTTTCCGTTTGCTTTTCCCCATTCGGCATGCGCTCTCGTTAATGGTTCATGATGCGAAGTTCCCATTACAATTCCGTATTCATCAGCCAAAACAGCATTCTGCGGATCTTCAACATAAAACATTCTTCCCCACATGGCTGGCCATAAATAATTGCCTTTCATTCGCAGAATCACTTCAAAAACTTTATCGTAGAATTTCGAATTGAATCCGCCAAATTTCTCAAATGCCCAGCCTGACAAAGCCGGAGCTTCATCATTTATAAAAATTCCTCTGTATTTTACTTTTGGTTCTCCCTGCGAATGAGCTCCAGGTAAAACATGCAATTCTAATTGTTTTTTAATCGGAACATCTGCCCAATAATACCAAGGTGAAACGCCGATTTGATTGGATAAATCATAGATTCCGTAAATTGTTCCTCTTTTATCTGAACCCGCAATTATCAATGCTTTTTTGATTCCTTTAAAAGGATTTTCGACAATTTGTGTGGTAAATTTTTCCCATTTTCCTTGAAGTTCTTTAGCGTCAATTTTCCCCTTCTTAACTAATTGATTGATAATTTCGCTTTTTCCTAATGTTCCAATTATAACAACGAAATCTTCTGCTTCTGAAATTTTTTTAATCCTTTTCGGATGTAAATCGGAAACTTGAAAAATATCATTTTCAAAATGTCCTGTTACTTTTAATACTCCCGCATAATCTTTATCGTCAACCAGAATCGAAGCTATTTTTCCTTTTGAAACCAAAGGAAAATTTTCATTAGAAGTCTGATTGACTACATATTTCTCTGGATTTATGGCATACGAATTTGTGCTTAATCCGATTAGGTAAAGCAATAAAATCAAATGCAATATCTTCATTTTTAAACACATATTACCATAGATTTTTTGTCTGAAAAATGCATTTCATTTGTTTAAATAAGCATCGTTTCTGCTGTATTAAATCCGACAGGTTTAAATTCATTACAATTAGCACCAATTTTGTCATTTCGACGTAAGGAGAAATATTAGCTATTAGCTTCGCAACGTAAACCCAATCTTTGTAGAGTTTCTTGCGAAGATTTCTCCTTACGTCGAAATGACAAAAAGTACATTTATAATCTTAAACATAACAGGTTTTAAAAACCTGTTATGATATTTAACTTTATTTATAAACCTAGTTTATAACCAATTCCCATTTCCAATCCTCTTAATTCAGCCAAACCTTTTAATCTTCCTGTCAAAGAATAACCTGGATATGTTTCTGTCGCCTCATCAACTCTATGTAGGAAACCATGATCGGGACGCATTGGGAGACTTGTTTTGGTTTTGTTCATTAACAACAATAATTTCTCAACAATAACTTCCATTTTAACATCCCCGTTTAAATGTTCTGATTCTCTAAAAATAGTTTCGCTTTCGCGGATAGTATTTCGGAGATGCAAAAAATGAATTCGGTCTCCAAAATCATCTATTATTTTTTCAAGATTATTTTTAGGATCAGCACTTAAAGAACCTGTGCAATAACATAATCCGTTTGCTGTTGATGGAACGGAGTTGAAAATGGCTTTTAAATCAGCTTCTGTTGAAACAATTCTTGGCAGACCCAGAACCGAAAAAGGTGGATCGTCTGGATGAATCGCTAGTTTTTGTCCGTTTTTCTCAGCAATCGGAGTTACTTCTGATAAAAAATAAATCAGGTTTTCTCTTAGTTTTTCATTGTCGATTTCGGCGTAATTTTCTAGAAGAGACGAAATCTGCTCTGCTGTAAAATTGATTTTACTACCCGGCAATCCCAATAAAACATTTTTAAACAATAATGCTTTTTCCGATTCCGAAAGTTTATTCCCGAAATGTAGAGCGTTTTGTCTTTGAATTTCAGAATAATCACTTTCTAAATTTGGTCTTTTTAAAAGAAAAACATCAAAATAAGTAAAAGCATCCTGATTGTATAGCAAAGCTCTGCTTCCGTCTTCGTTTATAAAATCATGATTCGTTCGAACCCAATCCAGAATAGGCATGAAATTGTAGGTGATGATTTTAATACCGCATTCTGCCAGATTTTGTAAACTGATTTTATAATTTCCAATGTATTGCAGATAATTTCCAGAAGCTCTTTTTATTTCCTCATGAACAGGAAGACTTTCAACTACAGTCCATTCCAAGCCGTAATTTCGAATTATTTCTTGTCTTTCTTTTATAGCTTCAATGGTCCATATATCACCAACAGGAATTTGGTGCAAAGAGGTTACAATTCCTGTTGCTCCAGCTTGTTTAATATCGATCAGACTTACGTTGTCGTTTGGTCCGAACCATCGCATGGTTTGCTGCATTTTTATCATACTAACAACTATTAGATTTTTTAAACACATAGAAACATAGATTTATATTTAACTTTAAAAGATTAAAAAAAGAAACTAGTTTCTCACACATAGCTATGTGTGTTAATGCAAATGAAATGCCTTTGTAGACAAAGAAAAACTATGTTTCTATGTGTTAAAAAACTTTTTTTTATTAAAACCCAATACTGTTTCCGCCATCAACTGGTAAAACAGTTCCCGTTGTATATTTTGATTCGCTTAATGCGAAATAATAAACCGCATCTGCAATGTCTGATGGTTCTCCTAAATACCCCATTGGAGTTCTTCCTAGCACTTTATTTTTTCTTTCAGGATCGTTATCAAGTGCTGTCGAAGACATTTTGGTTTTAATAAATCCTGGGGCAATACAATTCGCACGAATACCAAACTGAGCCAGCTCAACTGCCATCGCTCGAGTCATGGCTTCAATTGCGCCTTTGCTTGATGAATAGGCAATTACTTTTGGAATTCCATATTGTGATGCCATGGAACTGATATTAACGATACTTCCTCCTCCATTTTCTTTCATGTTTTTTACGACTTCTCGGCTTACAGCAAAAACACTTAAAAGATTGGTATGAATGATTGACAAAAAGTCTTCATCAGTTACATCTGTAAATTCTTTTTTCATATTGATTCCAGCATTGTTAACTAAAATATTGATTGGGCTATTTTTTGTAATGCTTTCAATCATCGCAGGAATTCCTTTCAAATCATTTAAGTCGAATATTACTGGAATAGCATTTTCTCCAATTTCTCTACACGCATCTTCTGTTTTGTCTTTTGTCCTTCCAATGATGTAGGTTGTGATTCCGTTGTCACATAATTTCTTTGCTGTTGCAAATCCTAAACCCGAATTTCCTCCGGTTACAATTGCCGTTTTTTTACTCATAATTTTACTATATACTATCCATTTCCTGGAGCAAATGGAAATTTTAATGATTTAAAATATTCTAAAGTTTGTGTTGGTTTTTCAACTCCTTCAGGAAGTTCTTTTCCTGAAAATTGCTGAAAATATAATAAGCAGGCATCACGCCACCATTTTGCTTCTTTCTGCTGAATTTCGAGTAACATTTTTATTTCGTTAAAACGTTCGCTGTCCACATATTTTTCTGCTTGATTCCAAACGTTTTGCATTTCTTTGACTTGATTTACGCCTTGTTGATATTTTAATGCTAAACCATTCCACAGTGTCAGACCATTTTTCAATTTATAATCCCACGAAACATGATGAAACCATAAAAGATCTTTCTCAGGACAGCTTTCTAAATTATCAAAAAAAATTGCGACTTCTGGTGCATATTGCGAAACGGCATTAGTTCCCGACTTTGATCTGTCAAAACCGATTCCGTTTTTGTCTGCTTTATGATAATAAGTCGGATTCCATTCTGGTCTTGATAAATTGGAAACCCAAGGTCCTGGCCCGTAATGATGTCCTGTATCCATAATATGATGCAAACCAAGCGGTGTCATGTAATTGACAACGGCTTCTCGCGATCCGATCATGATATTTTTTACAGGTTTAATGAAATTTTCATCGTTTGAAAAAGTACATCTTAACCATTCATCGGCAATCGTTTCCGAATCTAAATACGGATTCCAAGCCAATCTGCCGAAACCATACCAATTGGCTTGCGCAAAAGGATGACCTGTCCAGTTTAGATCGTTTCCAATATTGGCAACGCCTGCAATTCCAGTTAGTTTATTTTGATATAAAGAGCCGTCAATAACTTTGGCAACGGTTGAACCTTTTCCTTTTTGATAGGTATCAGATTCTAAAACTTCCTGAAACAATTTAGGCAGAAAGACTAAATGTGTACTAAAACCCAAATATTCCTGCGTAATTTGAAACTCCATCATTAAAGGTGTTTTTGGCATAGCTCCAAATAATGGATGAAACGGTTCTCTCGGCTGAAAATCTATTGCTCCATTTTTTACCTGAACAATAACATTTTCTTTGAATTTTCCATCATAGGGCTGAAATTCGGCATAAGCTTGTTTTGCTCGATCGTTTACATCATGTTCAGAATATACAAATGCTCTCCACATAATTACTCCACCAAAAGGCGCAACAGCATCAGCAAGCATATTCGCTCCGTCAACATGATCCCTTCCATAATTTTGGGGACCAGGCTGACCTTCTGAATTGGCTTTCACCAAAAATCCACCAAAATCCGGAATTCGTTTGTAAATTTCAGCCATTTTATCTTCCCACCAATTGATCACTTCTTGATTTTTTGGGTCGGCAGTTTTTAAATTCCCTATTTCAATTGGTGCTGAAAATCTTGCAGTTAAATATACTTTTATTCCATAAGGTCTGAAAACATTGGCTAAGGCTTCGACTTTTTCTAAATATTGAGGTGTTAGAATTAAGGCGTTTGCATTTACATTTGTCAAAACCGTTCCGTTAATGCCAACTGAAGCATTTGCTCTGGCGTAATCAATATAGCGCTGATCAATAAAGTCAGGAAGTTTCTGCCAATTCCATAGCGAGAAACCCGCGTAACCACGTTCTACAGTTCGGTCGAGATTATCCCAATGGTTTAGAATTCTGATATTGGTTTTCGGAGAATCAGTAATGCTTAAATTTTTAATTGATTTATTGGTTTGCAATATTCTCAGAAAATAAAAAACTCCATATAAAACGGCAACATCATTTTTTCCAGTAATTACAATTTGCTTTTTATTTTTAAATAAAATGGATTTGATGATAAAACCTTCATTACTTATTTTATTCAAATCTGATTGCAATTCGTTTTTGATATCTGCATGTAAATTCGACTGTGAACCAATTATAAGATTATTTTCTCCTTTTAGATCTTGTTTTACTTCAGGAATATTTCCAAGCATATCCAAAAATCCTGTTTTTAGTTCTCTTTCGGAAATTTTTATGGTTTCTGAATTTCCTAAGACAACAATTCCTTTAAGATTGTTTTTGTATTCTGAAGCTATTGCAGAATTAACAATTGTATTATACTGAAGCCACAACTTATAATCCTTTTGAGCCGAAGCTAAAAAAGAAATCAAAAGAAATAGGAAAACAAATCGTATTGGAGCCATAGTTTAATTTAATCTTTATTTTTCTTATTTGAAAGAATCAATATTTTATTTCAATTTAGAAGTATTTAATAATTTTTTAATTTAAAAAATATATAATTCAAAATAAAACAACAATTGCAATCGGTTGCGTAAAAATATAAGAATGTTATTAAAGAAAAAAATTTTGGTTGAATTTTTTCAAAAAAAATATTTCTTAAACAAATAAAAGCAGGATAATTATAAAAACTATCCTGCTCTTTAGTGTGATTCTACAGTATTGTACATTTAAAGTTAAAAGCTACTTTTCGGTTGATTCTCTTGCAAGTACTTCCGTATTTAAAAAGGTGATTTCTTTAGCATCATCATTTTTAGCTGACATTAGGTTTTTGATGATAATTTCAGCAGCTGCTTTTCCCATTTTTTCAGCTGGATGTGTAATGGTAGATAAATTAGGATCTATAATCTGCGAAATAGGATCATTGTTAAAGCCAATCACCTTAAATTCTTCCGGTACTTTAATCCCGCGCTTTTTAGCAGTCTGAACAGCACTTACAGCCAAAATATCTCCAGGCGCAAACAATCCGTCAGGTATTGGCTTTAAATCAAATAAAGCGTTACTGGCTTTTACGCCATCTTCGTAAGTAACAGAATTTAGGTTGATGATCAGTTCCTCTTCAACTTCAATATTATGATCTTTTAAGGCTTCTATATAACCTCTCTTTCTTTCGTTGTATAAATTTCCTAATTCTGAACCAGCTGTTAAATGTGCAATACGAATACAGCCTTGCTCAATAAGATGTTTGGTTGCTTTATAACCTGCCGTATAGTTATCGATAACTACTCTGAAAGTATTATAATCCTTTGGAACCCTATCGACAAAAACGAGCGGGATATTATTGTTTGAAAATTGATGAAAGTGTGCTGTATCTCTGGTTTCCATAGCTAAAGAACAAATCACACCACTTACACGATTGCTGTACAATGATTTTGCCATGTTTACTTCTTCTTCATACGAGTCATGCGACTGCATAATGATTACGGTATAATCAGATTTTTGAGCCGTGATTTCAATTCCGCTAATTAAAGATGATAAAAAAGGCTGTGTAACTGTGGGAATCAAAACACCAATAGTTCTGGTTTTGTTTCCGCGTAATCCTGCCGCTAAAGTATTAGGAACAAAACCCATTTCTTCTGCAGTTTTTTTCACTTTCTTTATCGTTTTATCACTAATGGTATGATGATCTTTTAAAGCGCGTGAAATAGTTGATGTTGCCAAATTTAGACGTTCAGCAATATCGTAAATCGTGACATGTTTATTTTCTTCCATGAAATAAAAAATAGAAATGTAAATATAAACTATTTTCTCTCAAGATGTCCTTTCGTAAAAATTGCCATTAAATAAAATTCTGTGTCGTACATTATTATTTTTTGACATCATTCTTTTTGTCTTTTAGAATTTTACCGTCTTTTGTAAATTCCAAATCGATTTTATTAGTCAAATCTACATCCAAATCCTTATGTCCATAGTCGATGTGCGTTATTTTTTCGTTCGGATGATTTTTGGATACATAAGTTTTTATATTATCTGGAATAAAAGCGGTCGGAATTGGATTGTCTCCACCGTCAACCTCTCGATACGAACCATCTTTCCAAAACTCTACTTCTGTTCCATCCTTTAATTTAACTTCGTATCCCTTTTCTCCATGTTCTGGATCTTTTTGAGCTTTTACTACTGAAGTATGGCTAAAATGTTTCGTTAAAAATTCCTGAGCCGGTTTCGGAAGTTCCTTTACTTCAATTTTCTTTTGTGCGCTGGCCGCAATTGTTAGACTTAACAATGTAATGGCTAAAAATATTTTAATTTTCATAATTCATTTATTTAAGTATAGTATTACTAATTTACCACAACAAAAATTTTATTCAAATTGATTTAAGAAAATTTTAATTTTTAAAAAGGAAATAACAAGCTGAGTACCAACTGCTTTAAGACAAGAAGATTAATATCACAAAAGATTTAAATTCAATAAAGAGTAGAAAATTTGATCATTTCTGATTTTCAGTTATAGACTTCAGCTCCAATAGTCCAACTGAATCTTCAAAATCACTATAAAACAAAAAATCCCTCCCGACAAATCGGGAAGGATTCTAAAAAGAAAGGCGACGACATACTCTCCCACATAACTGCAGTACCATCTGCGCAGGCGGGCTTAACT
>NZ_JAJGZV010000015.1:0-28345 GCF_020805785.1 Flavobacterium chungbukense
TTCGCATTCTGTCGGCCTCAATTTGAAGTGCCAGTTCGATTTTATCGCTAGGAAGCGTTTCAAAATAATTGGTTCTGTCATACCAGGTTGTTGCATTCAGCTGCGCTCCAGTATTCTGAAGAATGTCCGTAATCGTGTTTCCGTTCTTTTTATTGAAAGTCGGCGTTCCTTTAAACATTAAATGTTCCAAAAGATGCGTGGATCCCGTATTTCCTAAGACCTCATGTTTAGACCCCACGCGATATACAATCTGTACGGTTGCAACTGGCGATGCGTTGTCCTTCAAAAGCAGAACACTCATGCCGTTTGGCTGGTAAAGATATTCCTCAATTCCGCCGAGTTCTTTTATTTTCTTAAAATTAACCGATTTATTCTGCGCTGAAATTATGGTGCAGAACGCAAGCGAGCAATAGCCCAAAAAGAGGTATTTTTTCATGTTTTATAATTGAGATTATTTTTAATTTGCAGTTGCAATTTACGGTTTTCAGTTTTCACTCAGACTGGAAACTGAAACTAAAACAAGTTACTTTATTTCCTTAAAATATGCTTTTACTACTAATGATGATTCTTTTGAAAGCATAGCCGACAATTCGCTGTTGCTGATTTTTTTAAATTCTAATTTTTCACGCCAATATTTCTTAAACAGATTCAATAGCTTCATAATGTTTCATAATTTGGAAGTTGTTTCTTATTGCAAGAATTTACAATTTAAAATCAGAGTTAAAAGAGCTGCTTTTTCACAGCTCTTCTATTTGGTTTTTCTGTTAAATTACTTTTGCCTACTAACTCAAAATAAAAAATGAAACATAGAAAAACCTCTATAACAATTTAAAATTGCTTATTCCCTGTTCTAGCCAATTATTGTAAAAATCAATATCCGGATTATAAGCAGTTGGTTTATTTAATTCTTTTCCGTTATGATCGATTAATACATAATAAGGCTGTGCGTTGGTTTTGTATTTCAGAATCTGGAATTCGCTCCATTTCTGTCCCGTATATCTTAGTTTTTCTCCCGTAATTTTAGAAACCGTTTGTTCATTCTCAGGAAGTTCTCTTTTATCATCCACATACAATGAAATTACGACCACATCGTTTTTTAGATGTTTTAAAACACTTTCATCTGGCCAAACCTTCTCTTCCATTTTTCTGCAGTTTACACAAGCATATCCAGTAAAATCAAGCATTACGGGTTTATTTTCTTTTTTAGCATAAGCCATTCCTGCTTCATAATCATGAAATGTGATCATATTATGTGGTCCTTTTTCTGCACCATCAGGAAGAGCCGATTCTGCTGTCAAGACAGAACTCTTAGAACTTCCGATTCCTTCTGGAGATTCGCTGTAATGCATTGGAGGAGGAAATCCGCTGATTAATTTTAAAGGTGCTCCCCAAAGTCCTGGAATTAAATAAATAGTAAAAGTTAAAACCAAAACTCCGAATCCGAGTCTGCCAACTGAAATGTGGTTTAATGGACTATCATGAGGAAGCGTAATTTTTCCGAATAAATAAAATGCCAAAGCTCCGAAAACGGCGATCCATACAGCCAAAAAAACTTCTCTTTCTAACCAATGAAGCTGTAAAACCAAGTCGGCATTTGATAAAAATTTAAACGCCAAAGCCAGTTCCAAAAATCCAAGCACTACTTTTACAGTATTAAGCCAGCCTCCAGATTTTGGCAAAGCATTTAACCAACCTGGAAAAGCAGCAAACAATGAAAATGGGAGTGCGATGGCAGTCGAAAAACCGAGCATTCCGGCAATTGGAGCTATTCCTCCTTTTGATGCTGCCTGAACTAATAGAGTACCAACAATTGGACCTGTACATGAAAATGAAACCACCGCCAAGGCCAGCGCCATAAAAAAGATTCCTACAAAGCCTCCTCGGTCTGCTTGCGAATCCACTTTATTCGCCAACTTGTTAGGAAGTACAATTTCGAACGCTCCTAAAAATGAAACGGCAAAAACTACTAATAAAATGAAGAATATCAGATTAAACCAAACATTTGTGGAAAGTGCATTAAGAGAATCTGCTCCAAAGAGAGCCGTTACAAGAGAGCCCAATAATACGTAAATAACTATAATCGAAATTCCGTAGATTACAGCATTTCGAATTCCCGCAGCTTTTGTTTTGCTTTGCTTTGTAAAAAAACTAACGGTCATTGGAATCATTGGGAATACGCATGGTGTCAGCAAAGCGGCAAAACCAGACAAAAAAGAAACAATAAAAATAGCAAGCAGCCCTTTATCTGAATCTTGATCCTTTTGAATTGGATCTGAAACGGCAACTACTGCTTTTTCTGAAACTGTTTTAGTCAAATCAAAAACCAATTCAACGCTTTGAATTTCTGAAACTTCCTGTTCATTTCCTGTTGTAAACTCAACCAATGCTTTAATTGCATTCTGCTTTTTTGAAACTGCTATTTTCTGTTTAAAAACAGTTTTTTTTTCAAAAACCTTCGTTGTGGTTTTTAAAATAGGATCTTCTATTGTTCTGCCTTCTTCTTCAGTTGTATTTCCTAAAAGGCTAAAACCGCCTTCACTATCATCAAACATAAAAGTGGTAGCAACGGAGCTTTTTCCTGGAACATTTTGAGAATATAAATGCGAGCTGGAAATAATAGTCGCTTCTGCCGACAAAATGAATTCTTTATCCGAGATTTTTTCTACAACAGTTTTCCATGTGACAGAATTTGTTTTTTGTCCGTAGCCAAAGCTAAAGATCAAAAAGAACAGTAAATAAATTACTTTTTTCATAAAATAAAGTTTCTCTTATTTAATTTTAAAAAGCAATTCCACTTGCTTAGGCGGAAGGCACTTAGTATCATCGCAAGCCATAAATTCGACATTCGCATTAATTTGTTTTGGTGCTTTGTCCTTTATTTTAATGCGTTGTTTAAAAATGGTTTTATTTTCAAAATATTTGATTTTCATTCCATAAATTGGATCATTCACAACATGGCCTTCCTCTTCTTTTGTATTTCCTTTTTTCAAATATTCTCCTTTTCCATCAAAAGAAAATTTGGTTGGAAGCGGCCCTTCTTCTGGAACTGTCTGTGAATATAAATGCCAGCCTTTTTCTATCGCTGCTTTGGCAATAAGTTCATATTCTGATTCTGATATTTTTACCACACTTGTAGTCCATTTTACTGGATTATATACTTGCGCGTTTACTGACAAAGCAAACAGAATCATCAGTATTGCAATTACTTTTTTCATTTTTGATATTTTTATTTTTTTAATATAATCCCTTATTTCGATGTATCAATCAACCATTTGTATCCTCCTGATTCTGTAAAGAATAATTTAGATGAATTGGTACTAAACCAATTCTCCCATTCCTGTGGATTTTTCTCTAAACCCGTGTAGCGAGTAAGTATTCTATTGGCTAAATCTTTTTCCTTATTATTTTGTAACAGATAAATGCACTGCTGTAAAAGCTTCACATCATTATTTCCTATTCCTAGTTTTTTAATGTCTTCATCCAATTTTAAAGTGTAGAAATCTTCTGTTCCTGAATACATATATTTTTTATTATCGGATAGATATTTTTTCAATTTATCGACGTTCTTGGCATATTCAGGTTTAAAGAAATTTCCCGATTGCTGTTTGATGTATTCCTCCCAAGTTGGAATAGGAATTGTCTGTGATTGTGCTGCTACAATGGCTTCCTCCATTTCACTAACTTTTTCGCCATTTCCTTTTTTTGCCAATATTTTTTTTATCAAATTCTGACTCTGAGCATTTACTTCATTTATATAAACTTTATAATGTTCGAAAGAATCTTTGTTTAACTGTGCAATCATATCATTGATATAAGTTGTTCTAACTGCTATCTGTTGATTGTACTTTCTTGCTATAGGTTTCTGTCCTTTAAATTTCTTAATATAAACTACAGAATTGGCAAAAACCTGTTTAGCTTCGTTTGTCATATAATCTGGAGAAGCCGAAAATCCCCATAAAAAAAAATTACCATGACGTCCAATAGCTACAGCTCCAACATCTTTACTGTTTACGCCACTTGAAATATATTCCGCATCAGGAGAATCTAGAAATCCGTCACCTCTTGATACTAATCCAACTCTGTATCCTTTTCCTTCCATATATCCTTCTTTCTGAACACGCCACATCGGAATTTCTTTTGGAACATTTTTACCTGAAGGATAGTGAAAAATTCCATCTGGTGTTGGTTTTGTAACCATTGTGAGATTTACTGGAAAAGGCCCTTTAAAGATCGGATGTTCTGTTTTTAGGTGATGTGCGTCGGCATCTAAACATAAACATAGCCAGTCTAACTTTAAACCAATAGTTTCTCCCATCATGGGCGCGGTGTGACCAATAAAAATCGTAGGGAAGTCAAAATCTTCTTTTAAATATTTTGCAGGTTTATATTTTGGTGTTCTTTCCCCTTTCTCCCATGGATTAATTCTTTGATCAAATACTGTAACATCATAATTAGCAGACATATCCATTGTATAACTTCTAGCATCTACTGCTTTAACTGTAGTGAAATATTCTTTTAAGTAACTTTCAAATGCATTAAAACGAGTTTTAACATCTTCCTTAAACCGTTCAGGCGAATACCCTCCTGTACCTGTTGTTGAATTAATAAACTCCTCTGTCAATGGAACTGCAGGGTCGTATCCTACGTACAATACCGACAGCTTTTCTTTTGCAGGTTGCTGCGCAAAAACTGAAACCGCTGTACTAAACAGTATCGCCAGCACTACTATTCGAACTCTTATATGTTTCATTATATCTTATTTAAATTTTAATTCAATGGTTTTCGTATTGGGCTGTAAACATTGCTTGATATTACAGGTCTGATAAAAAAGTCCTGCTTTGATAACGAAGTCCTTTTCGATATTTTCGACTGAAAAATATCTTATGAATTCCAATTCTCCTTTGTAGATAAAAATATTGTCTTCGTATGGATACGAATTCGGTTTTATCCAATCTTCTAAAGGAATTACACTTTTAGGTACCTCTAGGACCATTTTATACTGAATATAAGGCTGAGTATTGGGAACATAAGCATAGATATGCCAGCCATCCAGTAACTTAGCTTTGACTATTACCGCAGCTTGCGTTTTATTACCGTTCCAAACCAGTTTTGCGTCTACTGAAACAGGATCTGAAGCTAATGGTTCTTTTACTTTAAAGGCTATGGCAGTTTTTTCAACTTTTTTAACAAAGGATTTATCCAAAGGTTTTTGTCCGTAGGTTTTGACCATAATGAGTAAAAAAAGGACAAAAGCATATTTTTCGATTATTTTCATACTCAAGATATCTATAAGCTTCGTTATTTACCTGAAAATATTGTAGCAAGATCCTTATCCATTCTAGCATCATCATCTTCTCCACCATCATATCGGGCAACGATAATTCCGTTTGGATCTACTAAAATTTTGGTTGGAAGCACATGAATATTGTAACCTTCGCTAATGTCTTTTTCAGGATTTATTTTTTCGTAAGTTCCTTGTTTAAGCTCATAACCTCTAAGAACATGTTTCCAAACTCCAATTCCGTCCTTTTCAACTGCTTTTTTCCATTTGTCATGATCTCTGTCATCATCTGAAACACCTAAGATTTCTAGTCCTTTTGGTTTGTATTCTGCATATAATTTCAATAAATGCGGATTTCCTTTTCTACATGGTACACACCATGAAGCCCAAAAATCGACCAGTAAATATTTGCCTTTAAAATCATCCAATTTGATTGGACTTCCATTAATATCCACAGTATTAAAAGGTCCTGCTGGTGCGCCTGGCACTCCTTTTTTCATGTTTTCTATCTCGGCTTCTAAAGTTTTAGCCATTTCTCCTTTTTTGTATAATGGATTAAAGCTCTCATAATACTTTTTCGCTTCATCGTAGCTCAGGTTTCTTGAATTCATTCGCAACAAAAACAAGCTGTAATACGATTTTGGATTGTCTTTCATAAATTGAAAAGCTGCATTTTGGTATTCTTTATACATTGGCTCTAAACGTCCTCTTGCATCATTGTCTTCGTACTTGATTGCTTCAAGAACTTCCTCGCTTTTTTTAGCAGCTCTTGCATCATCATATTTTTTTCTAATGGCATCAAACTGATCCAATTCCTTTTTATATTTCAATCTAATCTTGTCGGTGGTTGCATCGTATTTATAAACATCATCCTGTGCTTTTGAACCTTTTAATTTTGCTTTTGAAAAATCTGCATAATTTAATTGTAAAGTCATTGGTGACGCTTCTGCAAAAAGAGATACATACGCTTTTTCAGTCATTTTTCTTTGATTAGAAGTATTCGCAATTGCAATGTATTCTACAGGATCTTCTAATTCTCCGGTGATTTGAAATTTTCCTTTACTAACTGTAACGGAATCCATTTTTTTTCCTTGTAAAACATAAATTTTACCATCTGACAATCCTGTTACAGTTCCATCTATTTTAAATTTCCTTTGCGCTTCACAGTTATTTGCAAAACTTTGAAACAGCAGAAATAAAACTGCTATTTTGATTATATTCAAGTCTTTCATTTTTCAACTTTTTAAATTAAATTCAAATAATTTATCAGATTACTTACTCTTGAAGATCTTGGCCAAATCTTCATCCATTTTTTTGTCATCTGCTTCGCCTCCATCATATCTGGCAACGATGATTCCGTTTGGATCCACTAAAATTTTAGTTGGTAAAGAATGAATATTATAGCCTTCGCTAATATCCTGATCAATATTTATTCTTTCATGAGATCCTTCTTTGTACTGTAAGCCTCTTAAAACGTGGCGCCAAACTCCGATTCCGTCTTTTTCAACTGCTTTCTTCCATTTATCTTCATTTTTATCATCATCAGAAACACCTAAAATTTCCAATCCCTTTGGTTTGTATTCTGCGTACAATTTTAATAGATGCGGATTACCTTTTCGGCACGGCACACACCATGATGCCCAGAAATCAATCAATACATATTTTCCCTTAAAATCTTCCAGTTTTAAAGGTTTTCCGTTGATATCGGTAGTATTAAATGGTCCCGCTGGCACACCAGGAATTCCCTTCTTCATTTTTTCTATTTCAGCCCATAAATACTTTCCCGATTCTGTATTCTTATAAAGCGGATTAAAACTGTCGTAATAGACTTTAGCTTCATCGTATGTCATTCCGTTTAGGTAATACAGCAGCGTGCTCATACTGAAATACGATTTTGGATTATCTTTCATAAATTTCAATGTCGCATCTGTAATTTCTTTATAAGCTGGTTCTAGAAACTCTTTTGCATCATTGATTTCGTATTTGATGGCTTCTGTCGTTTTTTCATCTTTTTTTGCCGCTACAGCATCGTCAAGCTTTTTATGAAGTACTTCTACTTTATCAAACTCTTTTTTGTATTTCTTCATGATTTTATCTCGAATCGCATCATATCTGTAGCTGTCATCCTGAGTTTTTGATCCTGTCAAAACACTTTTTCTAAAATCTGAATAATTTATTTTTAAAGTTTGAGCTCCTGATTCTGCCAAAACATACGTAAAGGTCTTCTGATCTCTGTAATTGATTTCTGAATCTTTTAGCAAACTAAGATTATAGACAGGTTCGCTCATATCACCATCGATTTGAAACTTGCCATTTTTTACTTCTACTGGAACAACTGCATTGTTTTTATAGGTGTAGATTTTGCCGTTTGTTAAACCTGTAATTGTGCCATCGATGTGAAATTTCTGCTGTGCTACTGCCTTAAAATTTAAGACTGACAAAAAGAGACTTAAAAGGGTTATTTTAATTATGCTTAAATATTTCATGATTGTTTATTTTAAGTTATCCTGATTTTATAAACTCTCTATTTTAGTTTTTAAAGACAATACCCTTGCGTTTGGTTCATCTCCTTTATCAGTAGATTTTTTGATATAAGCGTTGATGTTTTCCAATCCCTTTTCTTTATTTGCTGTTTTTAAATAAAGACTTGCCAGACAAAAGTTAACCGCCAGTGATTCTGGATCTGCACCTTTAACACTTTCAATCATTGTAATCGCTTTTTGCTCTAATCCTGCTTTGTCCAAATCAGGATTAACCGCTACACTATAAGCAGTATTGATGTAAGTACTCAAAGCTTCTTTCTGATTTTTTGCAAATGCTTCGTCTGCTTGTTTTTTATTAAAATCAAACCATTTATCGTATTGCTTTTGAGCTAAATAATGCTGCCCATAATAGTATGTTTTGTATTGACTTTGCTGCGGAGAAACATAATCTTTTTCTGTTTCTGTAATCGCTTTGTCTAATTCTGGCAATGTTTTTTTAGTCGCGATTTCTGTTAAATAATTGGATATTGCACTTCCAATTACATATTCGTAACTTTCTTTTCCGATGTACGGCTTATCAATAAAAGCTTTTTTGTTTTTTATAAGGTAATTGTAAATTTTGCTTTTGTAGTCAACTCCTGCGTGTGCGATTACAGTAAAACCATCTTCTGTTAAATACTGCTCGGGTTTCATTGTCGGAAAAACATCTTTACCCACTTTTGCTATTGCTTCTAAGTTGTATGCTGTGTATAAAGCTTTTACGTATTGCGCTAAAAAAGCCAAATCACGGTTTCCTGATTGATATTGTTTTTCTAGATGATCTAATTGTTTGGTTGGATCAAAAGCAATTTTTCCCTGCTCGATAAAATCTTCTGCTTTTTCTGCACCTGTAGCTCTGTGTACCACTTTGCCTTCAGCATCCATAAAAAGCAGCGTCGGATAAGCATTTACATTGTAGGTTTTTGCTAATTCGATTCCTTCTCCTTTTTCCATATCCATCTTAATGCTTACAAAATTGGCGCTCATATATTCTCCAACTTTGGGCTGCGGAAATATGTCTTTTGCCATCATTTTACATGGTCCGCACCAAGTCGTAAAACAATCCATAAAAACCATTTTTTTTTCTGCTTTGGCTTTTGCCAAAACTTCCTTGAATGTACTGTGCTCAAAGGAAATTCCCTGCGCACTTAGTTTTGGAAGAACCAAAAACATTACTATTACAATTGCGATTTTTTTCATTTTTTGTTTGATTAGATTATTTATAGTTATTATTTTTTTCTTTGAAATCGCCTTAAAAAAAAGACATAAGAATGGCGGTACACCTATAAAAAATAAGTGAATTCTTTAATTTTAAAATTCGAAATGAAATGTAAGACTGGGGAAGCTTGCAGAGGAAAAAAATCAAATTTCCCCAGTCCTTGTGCTAAAAATTAATACGATGGATTCTGTTTAATAACTTTATTCCCTGCATCTATAGATTCTGTTGGAATTGGCAGAATAAATTTATCTGAGTTTGTCGCTGTTGCTTTTACATCAGACACTTTAAATCCACTTCCAAAGCCATCAGCATAATCGTATCGGATTAAATCAAACCAAGTTTCACCGCCTTCGGCATATAATTCGGCTAATTTTTCAAAACGAACAGCTGTCAAAAACTGCGCTAGAGAAATCGTATTTGGATACGTTTCAAAACCATTTCCGCCTGTTGTCGTAGCTCCTGCTCGGGTTCTGATGGTATTAATAGCAGAAAGTGCATCAGAAGTTACCGCATTATTGGCTCTTGCACTGGCTTCGGCTAAGATTAAATAAACCTCTGCCATACGCATGTGGTAAAACAATTCATTAGTTCCTGATGTGAAATACGAAGTATATTTAGTTGTATAATAACCACCATATTGGAGATTGGTTATAAAGATCGAGGTTCTTGCATTATCATAAGTAATCGATTGTGAACCTACGGTTATACTTCCGGCAATGGCATTTTTATAAACTTGAGAAATATTAGCCGAAAATCCGCTGTAAAAATTTCCAATTCCCAATCCTGCATTTGATTCACCAGCTGTTCCAAATAAAATTTCTGAACTTGTAAAAATAGCAGCCGAATCATGATCGTCAAAAATAGCTCCGTAAGTCGGTTCTAGTTTAAAATTAGAACCACTTGTAGCAATAATATCTTTACATAAAGCTGCAGCATTCGCATAATCGCCTTTATATAATAATACTCTAGCTTTTAATCCTTTTGCAAAAGTTTTATTGGTGTATTTTTTATTTCTAAGATCTGGTGCATTTGCAATACCTTCATCTAAATCGGCAATTATAGCAGTATACGTTTCAGCAACAGTATTTCTTGGACTTATTTCTGAATTTTTTACTGGCGCAGTTCTAACTAAAATTCCGTATTCTGAATTCACATCATAAAACTGCCCAAAAGTACGAAGCAAATAAAAATGCCCTAATGCTCTTAAAATCTTGGCTTCTGCCAAAATCTCCGCTTTTCTTCCTGGCGTTGTAAAAACTTTATCATCAAGTACCGTTACTTTTTCGATAAGCCAGTTTGTACGGTTAATTAAATCATATAAACCACCGTAAATATATTTTGTATCTCCAGCTCCTGTTGCAATTGGGTTGTTATTTGCCCAACCAGATGGTTCAGGTTGTGCAGCTCCACTTGAACCGTTATTACTGTAACCGCTCATAATATCTGGAACTAGATAAAATATCGGAAATGCACCTCCTGCACTTTTTTGTCTAAATGCTGCATAAGCACCTGTAAGCGCTAATTCTGCAGACGATTCACTATTAATTGCTGTATCTGCTTCAAGTGCATAAGGCGGTTTATAATCGTCCAAATCCTCAGTTAACTGGCACGAAGTTACAGTAAGCGCAATACTTACTAAACCTATGTATATATATTTTAAATTTTTCATTTCTGTCTTTTTTATAATTATTTACAATTAAGTTAGAAAGTAACATTTAGAGAAAATGTAAAAGTTCTGACATTTGGATATGAGTTTCCACCGTCTCTTGTAAAACCGGTAGTTCTATTAGCAAAAGAAGTCGAAATAACATCTTCAGGATCTAATCCAGGATAATCTGTAATCGTTATTAAATTATTACCGCTCAAAGACAATCTTACTTTAGAAAGCCCAGTGTTTTTAAATAAACTTGAAGGCAAATTATAACCAATAGAAGCAGAACGCAATTTGATGTAAGATGCATCTACAACCGATCTAGATGTTGCTGTATAACCATGTGTTGGCGACGCATATCTTGCGTAAGAAGCATTTGGATTTTCGGGTGTCCAAGTGTCAAAAACCTCTGGAGTAGGATTTGTAATAGCATCTGTATAATACAGATTTGAGATTTTTTCATACTGTCTTTGCGCACCTTGAGAGAAGTTCCAGTTCATTGTGAAATCCCAGTTTTTATAGGTTACCGTATTGTTCCATCCACCAAAATAATCTGGATTAATATCTCCAATTGGACCACGGTCTAAAGTGGTGATTTTTCCGTCTCCGTTAATATCTTTAAAAATATAATCTCCTGGCTGTGTTAACGTACTTTGGTAAACACCTCCAGCTGAAGCATTCAATGCATCTATTTCTGCTTGCGTTTGTACAATTTTAACGACATCATAACCCGTAATAACACCAAGCGGTTTTCCTTCAATAACGGTTTGTGATCCTGCACTTGCACCATAAATATTGTCAACATTGTTTTTTATAGTTGAAATATTGAAAGAAGAATTCCATCTAAAGTTTTTAGTTCTAAAAATATCTACTCCAATTAAAAACTCCCAACCTTTATTCGAAACGTCCGCTACGTTTGTGTTCCAGCTGATAGATCCTGTTTCATAAGGAAGCGGAGTAAATAAAATAATTCCAGAAGTATTTTTTTCAAAATAAACTAATTCACCAGTAACTCTATTATTAAACAAAGTAAAATCAAGACCTAAATCCAGCTGATCCGTTTCTTCCCATTTAATTTTAGAGTTAGGAACTCCCGTAACTGCTATACCATTTTTTCCGTCATAAAATGAATCTCCATTTTCTAAAGATTGGTAATAAGCTAAATAAGTAAAGGAAGGAAGATTATCAGAACCCGTTCTACCAATAGAAGCTCTTAATTTTAATTGATTAATAAAAGAAACTTCTTTCATAAAATCTTCATTGTGAAGATTCCACGCTAAAGCTCCAGAAGGGAAAAATCCGTAACGATTATCTGGTCCAAACTTGGTTGATCCGTCTCTTCTGGCTGTAAAAGTTGCCAAATATCTTGATTTATAGCTATAGTTTACTCTTCCAAAAATGGAGTTCAATCCTTGTTCAATACTTTCACTTTCAACACTATCGGTAAAATTAGAAGAACCAATATTGATTAAAGTATCATCATCAGGAAATCCTCTATAATGTTGAGCGTTTGCATCATAACGGGTGCGATTCCATGAAACACCCGCAACTGCATCAATTCTATGATTTTCGCTTATTGTTTTATTATAACTCAAAGTATTTTCAAAAGCAGTTGTCCAGCCTTCATTATGCTGTACGTCTAGCCTCGCGCCTGGTCTGTCATAATACAATCCGTAAAATAAAGCATTGGTACTTTTAGAAGTAGAAAATCCGTTTGTTTCGTCTGAGTTTACTGAAGCATTTAACTGAGACTTGAACTTAAGTCCGTTAATAATCTGTACTTCAGCATAAATAGAACCAAGTAAGTTTTTAGAAAGCGCTTTAGATCTTGATTGCATTCCATCTCCTAAAGCCGTGTATTGCTCTCCATAGTTTCCTATGAAAGTAGAATAAGAACCATCTTCATTAAATGCAGATAAGTCTGGTCTGAAACTTCCAAGCGCAAGCGAATTAAATCCTTTAATTTTATTTATAGAATAATTGTAATTTACCGATCCTCCAACTTTGAAAGAGTTCGTTATGTTCGCATCTAAATTTGTACTAAATGTATAACGTTTAAAATCATTTTCGATCATAACTCCTTCCTGATCAGAAATTCCGGCAGACATCATATAATTAACTCTTTCGCTACCGCCATTTACATTAAAACTATATTGTGTCCACATTGCATTTTTGTTGGTAATTAAGTCTTGCCAGTTAGTATTGGCTTTTCCGAAATAAGTATCAGGATTATTTACAATTGCAAATTCCTGCGGAAAATAAGACCAATACATCTCTGGATATTGGTTTAAAGTTTGTTGTGCTTTTTCTGTGGAAAACTTAATATATTGATCGGCAGATAGATAATCATACATTTTTACAGGATTCTGAAAAGTACTTGAGGCATTAAAAGAAAATCTTGGTGCCTGATTTCTCTTTCCTCTTTTTGTAGTTACAATAATTACCCCACTTGCGGCTCTAGAACCGTAGATTGCCGCAGCCGATGCATCTTTTAAAACGTCAATACGCTCAACATCATCTGGATTAATTGCCAAAAGCGGATTTTCTCTAGAACCATAATTAATCAATCCTAAACTTTCTGAGTTTGGTGTAATAGAAATTGGCGTTCCGTCAATCACATACAAAGGTTGGTTATCTCCTCTAATCTGTGTTAAACCACGAATATTAACAGAAGATCCTGCTCCTGGAGCTCCACCTCTGCTCGATACATTTACGCCCGGAATTTTTCCGATTAAAGCATTATCTATTGTCTGCGTTTTAATCTGCTGAATATCTTCTGATGTAATAGAACTTACAGAACCCGTAAGATCTTTCTTTTTTGTGGTTCCGTAACCTACAATCATTACCTCCTCAAGAGCACTAACTTCTTCTTTTAAAACAATAGAATATGTAGTTTTAGATTTGCTAATCTCTTCAGTGTAAAATTGAAAACCAACACCACTAGCAACCAGATAATATCCTACTTCGGCCGTAATACTGAAAGTTCCATCAAAATCAGTTGTAGTTCCTCTGATAACAAAATTTTTGTTATTTCCTGATCCAGATGGTTTATAACTAGAAACGTAAACTGTAATTCCCGGAATTGGCTGTCCATTTGTATCTGTTACCTTTCCTTTTATTTCTATTGCTTCTGCAGTTTGCGCCATTTTTACTGGCGAAACTTCTTTAATAATTATAGTATTATTTGAAGATACTTCATATTTGAAATTTCCTTTTGAAAGACTCTTTTCTAAAAGAGTGCTTACACTAATGGTTCCTTTTTCGAGTTCAATCTTTGGCAAATCATCAAACATGTCAGAACGATAGACAAATCTGTATTGGGTTTGTCTTTTAATAAGCTCAAAAATTTGGTCAACAGTTGCTTTTTGGTCCTTTTTAATTACAATTTTGACATTCTGAGAAAGTAATTCTGATGGGGCAAAGCTAAAAAGCGCCAGAGAAAGAAAAAGAATAAGAGTGCGCATAATTAAAGTTGAAATGCTATTTCTTTTAAAGAAAACAGCTTTAATAATTTTAATTTTCATAATTTTGGTTTTGGTTTATCAGTTAATCTTGAATTAATTATAAGTCCTATCACAGGAAAAGATGGTTTGTACTTCGACCCACGAACCACTTTTCCTTTTTTTATTATAACTTATAATCTCCTTCTTACTTAAAAATTACAGTTTTTTGGTTTATTTCATACGGTATCTTATTTGTGTTACTTATTATATTTAAAATTTCCTCTATTTTCTGATTTTTGTCTAATATTCCGTTGAATGTATTATTTTCTATAGCCTTATTTTTAAAAATAATTTTGATATCATACCAACGCTCTAAAACTTTCATGATTTCTTTTAAAGGCATTTCTTGAAAACTGAAAATTCCTTCTTTCCAAGACACTTCATTAAATACATCAACTGAAGCAACTCGAATGTTGTGGTTATCTAATACAGATTGTTGTCCAGGTTTAAGAATAGTAGTTTGAAAAGAACCTGATAAATTGACTTTTCCTTCTACTAATGTTGTATATATTATTGGAGTATCCTGATAAGCTCTAACATTAAATTCGGTTCCTAAAACTTCAATGTTTTGATTACTTGTCAATACATTAAAATGTGACCCTTTATGTTCGGTACTTGGAGAAACATCAAAATAAGCTTCACCATAAACCAATTCTACCTGACGAGGGGCACCATCAACAAAATTTACAGGAAATTTCAATTTTGAATCCGAATTCAGCCAAACTTTAGTGCCATCGGCTAATTTTATAAAAAATTGCCCGCCTCTTGGTATTGTTAGATAATTATATACAGTCGATTCTTTATTGGAATTAGTATTTCCATAAATAATTTCCGTTCCATTACTATGCACACCCGTTGCATTATAGCTTGATCCTTTTCCTAAAGCAACTTCTTCGCCACTTGCAAGAACTAAAATTGCTTTGTCTGTACCAGGATTAATGACCGATTTGGTCGCCACAACTTTAATTTGTTCTTTATGGCTCCATTGATCTTTAGAAAAATAGATTGTAGATGCCATAATTACAATCGCAGCCGCGGCCGAATATTTCCAGATAGAAAGTTTTCTAACAGGAACTTCAATTTTGGACTCAATCTCAGACCATGCCTCTTTTTTATCTATCTGCTTTAGTAAAGCAGCGCGTTTTATAAGTTTTTCATCAGTAAGATGTTCCAAAATATATTTCTTATCAGAATCTGTAAAAAGATCCGAATCTAGAAGTTCTTTTGGTTTCTCATGCTTTAAAATCGAGGAAGCAATTTGATTTGAAAGTTCAATTATTTTATTAAAAATAGACATCTTATAATGATTATATATTACTAAGACGACAAGAAGTGAAAAGGGGGTTAAAAAAAATTACATTTTTTTTAATTTATTTTAAAATACCATGAATTTTCAATAGTATTACTGCAAATTCAATGATTAAAAACCATTAATTTCTTATCTCAAATACAAATGCGATAATAAAAAAACAGTCTTTTAAGAGAGGTTTTAAGCGCTTATAAGCAATTTTTTTCTGCGTCTTTATCGTATTTAACGAAATACCTAATTCTTCTGAAATTTCGGTATTACTCAAACCTTTAATACTCAGCTTTATAATCTGTGCGCATTTTGCTGGCAATGTATTTACCGCTTTTTCAATAATCACAGAAGTCTCAGAAATGACAACTTCTCGAAAAAAGAAAGGATCAGTTTCTATTTGTCCAATATCAGTATCTCCAATAGAAAAAGTTTCTTTATAACGCTTACTTTTTAAATAATCAAGTGAACGGTTTTTTACAGACGTATAGAGGTAAGATTTTATTGCGCTATCGTCTTGAAATTCAATTCTATCTTCCCACACTTTAATAAAAACCTCCTGAACAATATCTTTTGATACGTCTAAATTTTCAATGTACTTGTTGGAAAATAGGCATAATGAAGGATACAGCGTATTGAATACACTTTTATATTCCTTTAATGTTAAAATTTTTACTCCCATATTTTCCCTTTTGAAGGTTTTAAGAATATATCTTAATTGGTGTTTTATATTATGTGTTAAGAAAATAACTTTATGAGTCTAAAATTGTTATTATTATGCTAATATAAATAAATTGTTAATTGATGCGTAATGTCCATCCTATCAGAAAAATGCACTCGATTCAACAGCATCAGTAAAAATTTAAAATTAATACGCTGCAATCTTACCAAATAATGCATTTTTTGCGATTTTGACATTTAATTCAAGTAAAAATTACCTCTTCTAAAAAAATGTAAAAAAGACGATATTTTAAACATTTAACACCCAAAGTAAGATTATACCGCTAATTTCCTATTTAAAATTCCCGCTTTCGAATATTTGTTAAAAATACAATAATACGAATTCTCTAAAACTTACTCGCCATATAACTTCATAGCCCTTACTTTCATATAATTTGCATTATTGTAATTTTGCCAAATACGATCACGAAACAAATTTATATAAATTCTATAGAATTAATAGATATAAAATAATGAAATTTGTTAAAAAATAAAAGAAACTAACAAACTCACAAATAAAGCATTGATAATAAGACAATTAAACAACATTCTTTTTCCCTTAGAAAAAATAATTCCCATTTGTTTTTAAAAGAAAAATCCTATATCAAAATAATCCCTCAAGCTTTTATTTACAGCTTCTTCTAATTTGAAATGAAATTTGATTTAACATTTTTAACAAACAGTTTATCTTATTTTTTGACATAAGAAAAATCCTAGTTAAATATTGGTTTTTATACAAAGCACACTTTTTATTTCATTAAATTTGATCATAAACACCTAATTTATTGAAAGTTACAAACCAGTACATTTAAAATTTTCCAAAAAGAATGTAATGGAATAATACTTCGTTTGAGTAATAAAATGCCCCTTATTTAAAACCCGTAAAATTCTATGAAAGCCTACAAGATAAAATTACTCATCCTTTATATTTTTTTACATTTTCAACCCAGCACTTTTGCTCAGGGCGGAGGTCCTCCCCCACCAGGCTTACCAGGCGACGGAACTCCCACAATAGCAATAGACCGATACGCTAAACAGTTATTAGTCGCCGGACTCATTTTAGGTTTAATTGTCATCGTCTCGAGAAGAAGACTTTGAATAAAATATCTCTCTAAATCTACCGAAACAACATTATACTAACTTCATGAAAAAAAAAATAGTACTATTTTGTCTACTAGTTACTTCGACAATCACTTGCCAAGTATTCTTTAGCTCGAACTCTAATATGTATGTAAAAAATGAAGTCTTATACGTACAGCAAAATATTCACTTAAATACCGATTCCAATTTATATTTAAGGAATAACGCACAACTAATTCAGGGCGGAAATACTACATCTACAAATACGGGCTTAGGTTCTCTTTCTCTTTATCAGGAAGGAACATCAGACAATTATGATTACAATTATTGGTGTTCTCCAATTGGAATTCCAACTGCAGCAACAGGAAATACTAATTTCGGAATCACAGCTTTGGGACGCCCAACTACTGCAACAGCTACCACTCCAACAGTTATTCTTCCAGCAGGAAGTTACGACGGTATTTCAAATCCGTTATCTATTGCCTCTTCTTGGATTTATAAATTAATAAACGCTAATAATTATTCTCAATGGATCTTAGTTGGAGGTGCATCTACAATTGCTCCTGGCGAGGGTTTTACGATGAAAGGTACAAGCGGAACAGACCCTGCAGATCCTGAAGGATCAGGAGTTACTAATAATCCAGGCAGTGCGCAACGATATGATTTTAGAGGAAGACCAAACAACGGCAATATTACAGTAACATTAGGAGCAAATAATGCTACATTAACAGGAAATCCGTATCCATCAGCATTGCATTTAAATGAATTTTTATTGGATAACGACAATAGGACAATAACAGGCGGTACAGCTTATTTCTGGCAACAAGACAGAACAATAGATTCTCATTATCTCAGCGCTTATCGAGGCGGTTATGGTTCTTATGCTCCAATCAATACAACATCTAATGGTATTTATATTCCACCCGTTTTTAATGCTTACAAGCAAGATGGAACCGTTAATCCTGGTCCCGGTTCAGGAACAGGAACAGTTTTAGCACGCAGATATGCGCCTATAGGTCAAGGCTTTTTGTTGAATGGAACAGCAAATGGCATCGTTACATTTAAAAATGCTCATCGTGTATTTTTAAAAGAACTTTTGGGTGGATCACAATTTGAGAAACCGTCAAAGAAAAGTGAAGCAAATGAAGAAACTGAAGCTTTATCATATTTCAGAATAAATGCTATTATAAATAATCAATTTACTAGACAGCTGGCATTAGTTTTCGTTCCTGAAGCAACCGATGGAATTGATACAGGAATTGATGCACTAAATATGACCGCAAATCTTCCTGACGATGTTAATTTCTGGATAGAAGACGGAAACTATTTAATTCAAGGTGTAAACTTTGAGCCTACAAAAAAAATTCCGCTCTCGGTTAATGCCTCAGCAAATGCTACATTAAAATTCAGCATTCCAGAATTCATCAATTTTGATGCAACACAAAAAGTTTATATCTATGATAAATATGATAACTCTTATCATGATATAAAAAACAACTCTTTCGAAGTTGCAGTTGCGTCTGGCGCTTACAAAGATCGATTTTACGTAGCTTTTTTAGATCAAACACTTGCTACAGAAGAAAATTCCAAATTAGACAACTTTATCATTTATCAAGATAACATTTCTAAAAACATTAAAGCTTCAAATCCGAATAGTTTAGCTATAAAATCTTTTACACTATATGATATTACAGGAAAAACGGTATTGTCTAAAAAAGATTTAAAAACAGATTCCAATTACAATTTTTCGACCATTGGATTAAGTTACGGAATTTACATTGCAGAATTTCTAACCGATGATAACCAAAAACTTACCAAAAAAGTTTTGATTTCCAATTCTGGAAAATAACCCCAACTATTTAAGAGAAATTTTTTAAAACCTAAAACTACGCATATGCTTAAGAAATCTACATTACAAAGCCAAATCATAATATTGTTATTGTGTTTCTTATTATTTCCCAATACTTCAAATGCACAAATCGGAATAGGGACAGTTACGCCAAATTCTACTTCAATATTAGATATCACTTCTACAACACAAGGCATGCTTGCTCCAAGAATGACAACGGCACAACGAACAGCAATTACAACTCCAGCCGAAAGTTTATTGGTTTTTGATACCACCGATAAAGCTTTTTACTTTTATAACACCGCAACAACAGCATGGATAAAGATTGCGAATGAAAGTGCTCTTAAAAGAAATAATTACAAATTGGTAAAATCTGCTGCAGATTTAGCTCCGGAATTAGCTTTAGGTGGAGGATCCTCATATTTATTGAATAGCAATACACTTTATGAAATTAACGGAACTATCAATCTTACTAGTCCAATAAACTTAAACAATGCCTATGTTTCTGGTCTTGATGCAAATGAAGATGTTTTGTCATCAACAGGAACAATTTTTTCGGGAAATACGGGAGGAAGCATTAGAAATGTAACTTTAAAAGGAGCTACGGCATTTTCTATAAACGGGCCAGGTATTGCAACTGCTTCATCACTCTTGGTTCAAAATGTCGTTGTTGACGGAATGACAGTAAGTGTTGGAACTATTAATGGAATTGGATTATTTTTTGGTAACATTATTCAATACATTAATAATACTAATGGAATTACGTATTCTAATATCGGTAGTTTATTGCTGAATAATCAGGCATGGACATCTAGTAACAACGGAACTTTTGAAACCTTTACTGGCACATTTGGATTGATCCAAAAAAACAGTGGTTTCAGTACAATGAACGGAGCCGATGTAGCAATGGATGTAAGCAACGCTACGCTTAGCGTAGGAACTGGGGTTTTATTGGGTACTGTATTTTCAGGAACCACTACAAATGTTAATGGATATATTAACCGTTATCCTGCTGCGTCAACTTACACAGGATACAACTTTAGTACAGCTTGGACCGTAGATGCACCTGGCATTCCTAGAGAAGGTGATTCTGATTCAACTGGCGATATTAATCTCGATGCCCTTGTTGGTTCTGGTGCAACAACAACTTTTTCTGGCACAGGTGCATCCAGCAGGATAAAACTTAGTGGTACAACTACATCAAACAATCTTTTTAGATTCACCAGAGATAATAATAACAGAATTACCTATCGAGGAAATAAGACAAGATATTTTCAGGTAACAGCTTCAGTTTCATGTCAAGTTAACACAACAGACATAACACTTATCTTATATATTGCCAAAAATGGAGTTGTACTTCCTGACACAAAAGTATATGGAAAACCAACTACTGGCTTTCTTGCAAATGCGGGTATTCTAGCGCTTCCAATCGTAGGTACAATGCAACTAAAAAAAGATGACTACATAGAAATTTGGGCAGAGCGTTATGATGGATCAGGAAGTATGTCTACAGTATCTTTAAATCTTAGCGCTAGATAATTTTCTCAGAAAATAAGATTGTAGAACTAAACAATCACTATCTACCATTTAATTTCGAATGAATAAAAAAAAGCTCCTTAAAAACTTAAGGAGCTTTTCGGCAGCCGGCGGGTGCCTGAGGTATGCGGTAACTAACTAAATCTTTGTCCAGATCCTCCAGACGAACTCCGCCGGTCCCCTGTTTTCTTTTCTGTCTGATTACAAAGTTTATTGTACCTTTATTTAAACAAAAGTACCAAAATCGCTATTTAAATTCTTACACAATATTATTCTGAGATTACACTTTTTTAAGGTCGGCAAAATTTTTTTACTGTAAATATTATGTTTTGAAATGATCAAACTAGTATGTTACTAGAAATTTTTTCATTTCCAATTTCAAACTTTTAAAGTCTGTCAGCAACTTTTCAAGTAAATCTTTAAGTCCTTGGTAACTTCCAGGTTTTACGGCGTAAAAATCAGCACCGAGTTTATATGAAATTTTAATATGTATAGCGCTGCTGCTGGTAGAAAGCATTATAACTTTTACTTTTTTCAAATCTCCCGATGCGCTTCGAATTTCTTTTAAACATTCAAAACCATTTTTACAAGGCATATTAATATCGAGAAAAATAATTTCTGGAAGATGATCAGCATTATGGAGCGTATTGAGCAACTCATTTCCATCAGTAGTCTGCACCACATTGAGAGGAAGGTTTAGTTCTTCAACTGCATCAAGAAACAATATTCTGTCATCTTCATCATCATCTGCTAAATAGATAAGCTTCTCAAAGTTCTGTTGTGGTGACATAGCTTTTAATTTTAAATACAGCTTAAGAATTATAAATCTTAAATCTGCAGTGGTTACTAAAAAAACTTCAGTCCTTAAAAACTCACCCAAAGAATCCTATTTTGGAAAAGTTCTTATATAAAGATACCTTTTTTTTTCTAAGAAAACACTTTCAAAACAAAAGAAAAATATGGAAATGATTTACATTTTATTTCTACCTCGTGTAAATGCATATCTTTTAACTCTTAATTCCATTCTTAATCTAATTTACTATAAATAAGACATTTGCATTTTCTACATAGCCAATTACCATTCTTTCTTTCATCTCAATAAAAAATTGATTTATGTATGTACAGTTTGTACTTTTGCATTTATGAATGATAACTTTATAAATGAATACTTTGGGATAGGAATTCAAAATGGAAAAACCCCAGAAAATTTAGGTGTTTTATGGCGATCCGCTCAAAATTTGGGAGCTACTTTTATATTTACTATTGGTAATAGATATGCCAAACAAGCTTGTGACACTCATGATGCAGTGAAAGCTATTCCTTATTTTCATTATGAAACTTTTGAAGCCTTTTTTGAAAATTTGCCAAAAGGCGCTAGATTAGTTGGTGTAGAATTATCTGAAAAAGCAAGCGATTTAGAGACTTTTGAACATCCAAGACGCTGTGTTTATTTATTAGGAGCAGAAGATCATGGTTTACCTAAAAAAGCTATGGACAAATGTCATCATCTAGTGAAATTTAAATCGGAAAAAAGTTTGAATGTAGCTGTGGCCGGAACTATTGTTATGTACGATAGAAATTTGCCTAAGCCACGATCTTAAATCAAATTTGAACATAAAAAAAAAGGTCTTTCCGTTTGTAATAATGGAAAGACCTTTTTTTATGAATTGATTCTTACTGCAGAATCACTATTTTGTAACTGCTTGTTTGCAAATATTTACATTGAAGAAATTACGAATTCGCTTCGACGGTTTCTTAGATGCTCCTCTTCAGAACATTTTACTCCATCTTTACATTTGTTCAATAATCTGCTTTCTCCGTAACCGGTTCCTTTCAAACGATCTGCAGCAATGTCTTTTGAAGTCAGCCAAGCCATAATAGATTTAGCTCTTTTATCTGATAAAGTCATGTTGGACTTAGCAGAAGATCGACTGTCGGTATGCGAACGGATATCAATTTTCATTTTAGGATATTCTTGCATTACAGCCAAAATTTTCTCTAATTCTACTGCTGCCTGATCCGTTATATTCCATTTACCTAAATCAAAATAAATCATAGATATATTAAGAGTTTTAGCTAAATCAGTTCCCACTTTTACCGTTTTCATAGCTGGAATTGGAATTTCAAAAGCTACAATTCTTTCTTTTTCCAAAGCAAAATCTAGTCTGTTATCAATTGCAGATGCAACTGAAATCGAAGCTACTTTAACCGGATACATCTTTCTTTCTACCTTAACTGAATATTTCTTATCGCAGTTAACTTTGAAGCTGTAAGCACCATCTTTTGCTGTTTCTAAAACTTGCAATACTTGATTGTTTTCGTCAAGCAAAGTTACGATCGCTCCTTCAATAGCTTCATTAGATTTACTATCAGAAATAATTCCTATTAAGTTTCTTTCGCAAACCAATTTTTTGGTTTCTGTAAATTTATAAATATCATCACTTCCGATCCCTCCTTTTTTGTTTGAAGAAAAATAGCCTTTACGTGTCTTACTGTCAATAATAAAAGCAAAATCATCGTATTTGGTATTTATTGGTTCTCCAATGTTTTGAACCTGATCAAAAGTTCCATTTTCCAGAATTTTTGAAACCACTATGTCTAGACCTCCAAGTCCCGGACGTCCGTCAGTTGCAAAATATAATTCATTATCTCCCGAAATAAATGGAAAAGTCTCTCTCCCTTCCGTATTAATTCCTGCGCCTAAATTTTCAGGTTTCCCAAAAGTCCCGTCATCATTAATTGTTACGCTGTATAAATCGGACTGTCCTAATGTTCCTGGCATATCAGAAGCAAAATACAATTTCTTTTCGTCTAGACTTAACGCTGGATGTGCTGTACTGTACTGATCGCTATTAAAAGGAAGTTCTTTAATATTAGCCCAGTTTCCATCTACCAAAACAGCTTTATACAGTTTTAATAGCGTAATATTTTTATCATCCTTTCCACGCTTTCCATCCAGATAATTATTTCTGGTGAAATACATTGTTTTTCCATCTTTTGTAAATACAGGTGTCGATTCATTAAATTTAGAGTTAATTTCTTTGTTTAATAGTACCGCATTATTGGTGTCGCCATTAGGTTTAATTGTAGCAATATATAAATTGGTGAAATTTTTATTATTCCATTTAAAAGTTTTTCCCTCTTTATTTTTAATTTCCCTTGCAGAGCTAAACACTAAATTGTTATTCAGAAACGCGCTTCCAAAATCTGAATTCTCCGAATTTACATTAGCAGGAGAAATTTCAAAACGTCCTGAATTCATTTTAATCTGTTCCAGATAGTTTCTATTATTATCAAACAAAATCCCTCTACTATCAGAGTTTTTATTTCTATTAAATTCTTCAAGTATTTTGTCCGCTTTTGCATAATCTCCAGCTGATTTTAAAGATTGTGCGTATCGATATAAATATTCCGGATCTTGTTTTGAATTTAATTTAAAAAGTTTGTCATACCAAGCGGAAGCTTTAGTCAGTTCGGCATTAAAATAATAAGCATTACCCAATCTCTGAAACATCTTTTCATCTTCCAGACCTTTTGAAGCTAGCTTTTCATAAATTGCAATCGCATCAGCGTAAGCGTAATTATTATATTCTTTTTCCGCTTGATCCAGCAGTGCTTTTTGCGCCGTTGCATTAAAAAAGAAAAAAGACAGAAAAACAGCGTATAGTATTCTCTTAAGTTTCATAATTAGAAAAATCTTGGTGATGTAATTCGGTTATAACCTTTCATAAACTCAAAACGCAGGAAGATCTCGTGAGAACCTGAGTTATAATTATTCAGCTTTGTTGTTTCACGGTCATAAGCATATCCGATGTACATACTTTTTTTAATCTGAAATCCAGCCATTGCACTTAAAGCGGCACTCCATCTGTACGAAACTCCTAATACGAACTTGTCATTAAACATAAAGTTTCCTGACACATCTACTTGTAAAGGTGAACCTTCTACCATCTTAACCATCGCTGCTGGTTTAAATTTGATCATTTCGTAATGATCCAGGTTAAAAACATATCCTGCAATTAAATAATAATTAATCTGCTCTTTATAAATAGCATAATCATTATCATCGTAACGATTGGTCTGAATGAAATTTGGAACAGACAAACCGACATATCCTTTGTCTGAATGGTAGTAAACCCCTGCTCCAATGTTCGGAGTAAACTTATTTCTAAAATTTGCAAACTGCGGATCTCCTTCATTTTCCATTCTCAATTTATTCGGATCCAGATTAAAAAGATTACCTGATCCTTTGATACCAAACGACAATTTGGCTTCTGCCGATGTCTGAATCGAATAAGACAGATCTACTGAAAAATCATTTTCATTTGTAGGTCCAATTTTATCATTAACCAAAGAAAAACCTAATCCTAATCTACTGTTATTTAAAGGCGTATTTACAGATAAAGTACTTGTTTCTGGCGCGCCATCCAGTCCGACCCACTGTGTTCGGTATAATCCAAAAACACTTACAACACCTCTTGAACCAGCATATGCAGGATTTATATTGATGGTATTGTGCATATATTGCGTATACTGCGCATCCTGCTGTGCAAAAACTGCAGCGGAACAAAACAATAATAATAAAGCTAATTTTTTCATTTATATATTTTTAAAATAATGGCTTAACCTATGGCTAAGCCATTTTTATTAATATGGAAATATTATCTAGTCAGGTATAGATATCCTGCTTCCTGTTTTGCCTTAGAAGCATTATCCTTATATCTTAAAATGTAATAATATGTTCCTTCAGGAAGTCCGTTTGATTCCTTAACAGTTGTTCTTCCTTCTGAGTATCCTTTAAACACTACATCATTATTGTTGTAATGATCTCTTTCGAATACCAGAATTCCCCAACGGTTATAAATCTGAACTGTGTTTTCCGGATAGCATTCAATTCCTCGTATGTAGAACCTTTCGTTAAATTTATCTCCGTTTAAAGAAACAGCGTTATAAATTTTTATACTACAACCGTTTATTAGTTCAATCACAGTTGGATTATCACCGTTTACATTTTCAGAATCTGACACATCTGTTACCACTATACCACTTTGAGTACTTCCTGAAACTGATGCTTGATTATTTACAGATCCCGCATTAATGTCAGCCTGAGTTAAAGTATAGGTTCCTGTAAATGTTAGACTATCGCTTTTTCCGACACCTAATGATATTGGTCCTCCCGTAATTACAATACCAGGAAGAAGATCAGAAATTGTCAAATTGTTTAAAGCAATATTTCCAGTATTGGTAACTGTAAAAGTATAAGTTAACGTTTCTCCTGCTTCTACATTGCCATTACCATTTTCGTCATTCAGTGTCACTTTCATAATCAGAGATACAGATGGTGTTTCTACAAAAATGCGGACAGTAGCCGTACTGCAGTTGTTTGGATTTGCTTTTTCGCAAATCTGGTATGTTAAAATATAATCACCGCCTTTTGTTCCAGGAGCAACATCAATTGTTCCATCCTGATTTAACGTAATTCCTTGAGGGAATTTATCTGCTGTTAAAATAACATCAACTGGGGTAACTGGTAAACCATTTAGTTTGTCATTATTTAAGACATTGATAACTTCCAATGAACCGTTAATTCCGTCTGCATTAGTAACATTATTATCGTTTCCTGCTTCAATTCCAAACTGAGGTTTAGCATTACATCCAGATACAGCTGAAGGGTAATTTACAATAACAGATTGAGTAGGATTCAGTGTAAACTGCATCGTAACTGCCGGTCTTGTTAATTCAAATCCATCATTCCCTTCTATCCATTTTCCGTTAGTCAACACCCATCCTGGCCAGTCAGTAGGTAGATTGTTTGCATCCACTTTCGCACCTGGCCATAATACAGTACCACTTAAAGGCATTCCTGTCTGTGTTGCTACAATACGATTTGCACTGTCAATCCAATTAATGGTTAGTAAACCAGTTGGAGTAAAATTATCCGCTTTAACGCTGTATGAAACATACGGAGCATTATTCAAACAGTAACTTTCTGCAGTAATGGTCATTGTTGTAGCAACAACAGTTACTGTAACTGAAGTTGAAGTACAGTTTCCTGAATTCGCTTTTTCACAGATTTCATAAGTCAATGTATAAGTTCCCGCTGGAGCATTTGGAGCTAACTCTACTGTTCCATCAGACTTCAACGTTAATACATTATTCGGATCTGGAGTCAAGACATTCAGATTAACATCATTAATGGATAAAGGATTATTATCTAATTTATCATTAGTTAAAACATTAATTACTTTAACTATTTCATTGATACCCACTACAGAACCGATTTCATCCTTAACTGCGATAAGTGTTCTCTTATCAACAGGAATCGTAACCGTTGCAGGCGTTGCATCTACAGCACCGCTGTTATCGGTAGCTGTGAAAGTGAAGGTATCATTTCCTGAGAATGAACCGTTAGGAGCATAAGTCAGCTGTCCTGCCTGTGCAGGCGTAAGAACCTGTCCAGCTGCTACAGCCGTTCCGTTCAGCGCTAAAGTTCCATGTGACGGTAATGTTATAATTGTATAAGAAACAATCGTTCCATCTGAATCACTTGCAGTCAACGCTTTTATTGCCGTTGCTCCAGCGCTAGAAGGAATTGCTGCATTTGTATCATTGTTTGCAATTGGAGCATTGTTGCCAACCGTAATAGTAAACACTGCCGATGCTGATACCGCTCCTATGTTATCAGTTGCGATAAAAGTGAAAGTATCATCACCAGTAAATTTTCCGCTTGGAGCATAAGTCAGCTGTCCAGCCTGTGCAGACGTAAGAATCTGTCCAGCCGTTACAGCCGTTCCGTTAAATGTTAAAGTTCCATGTGACGGTAAAGCCACAACTGTATAAGAAGCAATTGTTCCATCTGTGTCTGATGCCGTTAAAGGATCAATCGCCGTAGCTGAAGCTGTTGAAGGTATCACAGCCGTATTAACAGCTGCATTTGCTGTCGGCGCGTTATTGCCAACAGGAATCGTAAACGTCGCAGGCGTTGCATCCGAAGCTCCGCTATTATCGGTAGCAGTGAAAGTGAAAGTATCATCACCTGTGAATGTTCCGCTTGGGGCGTAAGTAAGCTGTCCGGCCTGTGCAGGCGTAAGAATCTGTCCAGCCGTTACAGCTGTTCCATTCAGCGCTAAAGTTCCGTGCGACGGCAAAGCCATAACTGTATATGAAGCAATCGTTCCATCTGTGTCTGATGCCGTCAAAGCATCAATCGCCGTAGCTGAAGCTGTTGAAGGTATAACAGCCGTATTAACAGCTGCATTTGCTGTCGGCGCGTTATTGCCAACAGGAATCGTAAACGTCGCAGGCGTTGCATCCGAAGCTCCGCTATTATCGGTAGCCGTGAAAGTGAAACTATCATCACCTGTGAATGTTCCGCTTGGGGCGTAAGTAAGCTGTCCGGCCTGTGCAGGCGTAAGAATCTGTCCAGCCGTTACAGCCGTTCCGTTCAGCGCTAAAGTTCCGTGTGACGGTAAAGCCACAACTGTATATGAAGCAATTGTTCCGTCTGTGTCTGATGCCGTCAAAGCATCAATCGCCGTAGCTGGAGCTGTTGAAGGTATCATAGCCGTATTAACAGCTGCATTTGCTGTCGGCGCGTTATTGCCAACAGGAATCGTAAACGTCGCAGGCGTTGCATCCGAAGCTCCGCTATTATCGGTAGCCGTGAAAGTGAAACTATCATCACCTG
>NZ_JAJGZV010000015.1:28442-29049 GCF_020805785.1 Flavobacterium chungbukense
CTGTGAATGTTCCGCTTGGGGCGTAAGTAAGCTGTCCGGCCTGTGCAGGCGTAAGAACCTGTCCAGCTGCTACAGCCGTTCCGTTCAACGCTAAAGTTCCGTGAGATGGTAATGTCACAACTGTATATGAAGCAATTGTTCCATCTGAATCAGTTGCAGTCAGAGCTTTTATTGCCGTTGCCGCTACACTTGAAGGTACTGCTGTATTTGTATCATCGTTTGCAATTGGCGCATTGTTACCAATCGTGATAGTAAATACCGCTGATGCTGATACCGCTCCGATGTTATCAGTCGCAGTAAAAGTGAAACTATCATCACCTGTGAATGTTCCGCTTGGGGCGTAAGTAAGCTGTCCGGCCTGTGCAGGCGTAAGAATCTGTCCAACCGTTACAGCCGTTCCGTTTAAGGCTAAAGTTCCGTGTGACGGTAAAGCCACAACTGTATAAGAAGAAACCGTTCCGTCTGTGTCTGATGCCGTTAAAGGATCAATCGCCGTAGCTGAAGCTGTTGAAGGTATCACAGCCGTATTAACAGCTGCATTTGCTGTCGGCGCGTTATTGCCAACTGGAATCGTAAACGTCGCAGGCGTTGCATCCGAAGCTCCGCT
>NZ_JAJGZV010000016.1 GCF_020805785.1 Flavobacterium chungbukense
TGGCCTGCCGTAACAGCAGTTCCGCCAAGTGAAAGGGTTCCGGTTGAAGGAAGCGCCACAACCGTATATGAAGCGATCGTACCGTCGGTATCCGATGCCGAAAGCGCGCTGATCGATGTCGCAGATGCCGTTGAGGCAATCGCAGCATTGGTCACATTGCTCGCCGTCGGAGGGTTGTTTGAAACCGGTATCGTGAAGGTAGCCGTATTGGAAGCCGCCCCCGAGTTGTCAGTCGCCCTGAAGGTGAAGCTTGCATTGCCCGTGAATGTTCCGCTTGGAGCATAGGTCAGCTGTCCCGCCTGAGTCGGGGTAAGCGTATGGCCTGCCGTAACAGCAGTTCCGCCAAGTGAAAGGGTTCCGGTTGAAGGAAGCGCCACAACCGTATATGAAGCGATCGTACCGTCGGTATCCGATGCCGAAAGCGCGCTGATCGATGTCGCAGATGCCGTTGAGGCAATCGCAGCATTGGTCACATTGCTCGCCGTCGGAGGGTTGTTTGAAACCGGTATCGTGAAGGTAGCCGTATTGGAAGCCGCCCCCGAGTTGTCAGTCGCCCTGAAGGTGAAGCTTGCATTGCCCGTGAATGTTCCGCTTGGAGCATAGGTCAGCTGTCCCGCCTGAGTCGGGGTAAGCGTCTGGCCTGCCGTAACAGGGTTTCCGCTCAATGCCAAAGTTCCGGTTGAAGGAAGCGCCACAACCGTATATGAAGCGATCGTACCGTCGGTATCCGATGCCGAAAGCGCGCTGATCGATGTAGCAGATGCCGTTGAGGCAATCGCGGCATTGGTCACATTGCTCGCCGTCGGAGGATTGTTTGATACGGGGATCGTAAAGGTCGCAGTATTAGAAGCCGCCCCGGAGTTGTCAGTCGCCCTGAAGGTGAAGCTTGCATTGCCCGTGAATGTTCCGCTTGGAGCATAGGTCAGCTGTCCAGCCTGAGTCGGGGTAAGCGTCTGGCCTGCCGTAACAGGGTTTCCGCTCAATGCCAAAGTTCCGGTTGAAGGAAGCGCCACAACCGTATATGAAGCGATCGTACCGTCGGTATCCGATGCCGAAAGCGCGCTGATCGATGTAGCAGATGCCGTTGAGGCAATCGCAGCATTGGTCACATTGCTCGCCGTCGGAGGGTTGTTTGAAACCGGTATCGTGAAGGTAGCCGTATTGGAAGCCGCCCCGGAGTTGTCAGTCGCCCTGAAGGTGAAGCTTGCATTGCCCGTGAATGTTCCGCTTGGAGCATAGGTCAGCTGTCCAGCCTGAGTCGGGGTAAGCGTCTGGCCTGCCGTAACAGCAGTTCCGCCAAGTGAAAGGGTTCCGGTTGAAGGAAGCGCCACAACTGTATATGAAGCGATTGTTCCGTCGGTATCCGATGCCGAAAGTGCGCTGATCGATGTCGCAGATGCCGTTGAGGCAATCGCGGCATTGGTCACATTGCTCGCCGTCGGAGGATTGTTTGATACGGGGATCGTAAAGGTCGCAGTATTGGAAGCCACCCCGGAGTTGTCAGTCGCCCTGAAGGTGAAGCTTGCATTGCCCGTGAATGTTCCGCTTGGAGCATAGGTCAGCTGTCCCGCCTGAGTCGGGGTAAGCGTCTGGCCTGCCGTAACAGGGTTTCCGCTCAATGCCAAAGTTCCGGTTGAAGGAAGCGCCACAACCGTATATGAAGCGATCGTACCGTCGGTATCCGATGCCGAAAGCGCGCTGATCGATGTAGCAGATGCCGTTGAGGCAATCGCGGCATTGGTCACATTGCTCGCCGTCGGAGGATTGTTTGATACGGGGATCGTAAAGGTCGCAGTATTAGAAGCCGCCCCGGAGTTGTCAGTCGCCCTGAAGGTGAAGCTTGCATTGCCCGTGAATGTTCCGCTTGGAGCATAGCTCAGCTGTCCAGCCTGAGTCGGGGTAAGCGTCTGGCCTGCCGTAACAGCAGTTCCGCCAAGTGAAAGGGTTCCGCTTGAAGGAAGCGCCACAACTGTATATGAAGCGATTGTTCCGTCGGTATCCGATGCCGAAAGTGCGCTGATCGATGTCGCAGATGCCGTTGAGGCAATCGCGGCATTGGTCACATTTCCCGCCGTCGGAGGCTGATTAACAGTTGGAGTAGCCGATCCAGAATTATTTCCTGGAGTCGGATCCGTCTGCTGACCTGAAATACTTGCTGTATTGGTGTAAGAACCAGATGCATTCACGGTAGCGTTTATTGTAAGAGTAGTACTTGCTCCATTAACAAGATTACCAATAGTCCAATCTGGTGCAGACCATGTTCCTGTTGAAGGTGAAGCACTTACAAAAGTATATCCAGCTGGAAGATTATCAGTAACTTTAACGCCTGTAGCAAGACTTGGTCCCGCATTAGAAGCTGTAATCGTAAATGTAACCTCACTTCCAATATTTGGATTTGTGTTATTTATCGATTTCGTTACTGAAAGATTAGCTAGAACAACCGGAGTTGCTGTAGCCGAATTATTTGTTGCAGTATTATCAGGATTATTTCCCGTTATACTCGCCGTGTTAGCATAAGATCCTGTAGCATTTACCGTCGCAGTAACTGCTAAAGTAGCCGATGCTCCATTTGCAAGAGATCCTACCGTCCATGTTGGTGCCGACCACGTACCTACCGAAGGCACAGCACTAACAAAAGTATATCCTGATGGAAGCGCATCACTTATAGAAACACCAGTCGCTTTGTAAGGCCCATTATTTTTAGCAGTAACGGTAAATACGACATTATTTCCAACACTTGGAGATGTATTATCTGCTACTTTTGAAATTTGAAGATCAGCAGGACAAAGTGCTCCTTCAAAATTCCTGTCGGTTACTGTAGTTCCTCCACACGAAGTAGTAACTGTATATCGAACTTGAACAGTACCTACTCCTGTAAAACTTAAAGTGTTTCCATTTAAAGTTCCTGGACCGCTTACAAGAGTTAATGTTCCTCCAGCAGGAGTAGGATTTAATAAAACCGGATCATCTATACAATATTTAGAATCTGGTCCTCCTCCTAATGAAATTGGCTGAATAACTGGATTTGATTCTGCTCCGCAAATCTGTACATTAGCAGTAGTAAAATTATATGAGGTCACATTTGTGTTATCTGTTGAATTATTTCCCATACTACCATTAACCCTATGACCAACATAACCAAATCTTGATTCACAGGCTTTAACAATCATCGAAGTATGTCCTCCAGTTTCCACAGCTAAAATTTTATCAGATGCAGATACACCTGCGGGCATCATAGGATCTACAGTCTCGTTAGTACTTCCGCCCCCAATTAAACTCCTATTATTTTGCCCGAAAGCATATAGATTATAACTATTATTTATGACATTCACAGCGCCATATCCAGTATCATGTTCTTGTACACTAAACCATTTAATATTATTCATGACAGGACCGCCTGAAGAATTGTATCTTGGCTGTACCCAAAATGATCTGTTTGCTGTATCCCAATCACCTAACTGTTTGTCTGTATTTCTTCCTAAACCATACAAATTACCATTAGTGGCTAGGACATAATAAGATTTTACACCGTCCGGTCCTGTTGAGCCAATCATTTTTGGAGTTATCGAGGCAGGAAGCGTCATTCGTGCAGCTCTAGTCTGATTGCCGCTGGGATTATTATCACCTAAATAAACACCATTTCCCCAAACATATACTGTACCATCTGATTTCAAAGCCATCAAAGAGTTATAACTTCCTCTACAAGCAACAACGTTGGTCAAAAATGGATTACCATTCTCTGTCGTAGTTACTCGGTACCAATTTAAAGAATCACCCGTAGCTGCATTTCCTCTAACATTTGCAGTTTGAGAAATAACCCATACATCCCCACTACAAGTCGTGATAGCTAATGTTCTATAGGTTGCAAACATCATTTTCACATCGCTTGGATTTACTCCTGTTGGTAATCCTGTAGTATTTCCAGCAATTGTGATTTTCTGAAATGTTGTATTGGTAGTAAGACTGGTGGCTAAAACTCCACCCATTGTACCCCATGCATACAATCCGTCTGTAGCCAAAACTATTCCTTGAGTAAAACTTGAAGAGTTGCTCCCCAATGCTCCTTTTAGTACTGTAGCTCCAGCACTTAATGCAGGGAAATTTGTTCGGTTTATTGTTCGTGATGTTAGTAAACTGGATGTTCCGTCATTATCCATTTTCTCTCCCCAAACTTGAAGAGAACCATCTGAAGTTCTTACAATAGTACTATGAAAACTTGATACAAAATTATCGTATTCTATTGATGATGCATCGTTATTAGAATCGGCACCAAAATTAGATAAATTGGTACCAGAACATCCTTGGACAGGAATCGCACATTGTGCATTAGATATCTGACTAAATATAAAAAAAACAAAAAACAAAGCAATTGCCTTTTTTACATTGAATATGCTATTAAAATTAAAGTAATTTTTTATCATAAATAACTTGATTATTTTATTATCTGATGAAGATTGTAGGTCTGAATCTGATTGTTGAAATCATGAAAATCAAACATTAAGTAAGTTTCTTGATTAACAACGCCTGAAATTTTATATTTCAATAATTGTATTTTATTGCCAATAACAATTTCTTTTTCCAATGCTTCAACAGTAAATGAAACTCCTAACCCAGCAACCGACATATTTGGTGAAGGTAATTTTGTAATGGAATTCTCTTTTGTAGTAATTTTTGCAGGAACAGTAATTATCAAATCTGTATAATTTCTTCCTCTCTCCAGTTTTTCAGAAAATGAAATTTTTGAAAAATCATATACCATTTTGGTCGCATCAACTTTAATGCTGAACTTTTGAGGAAATGCTGAGTGATCGCATTCTCCCTCATGACTTTTATTCTCCTGATATGTAACATCATAAATACCTGGATCCTGAAATACAAAACTGTTGATTTCATTTCCATTTAAAGAAGTAAAAACATTATTTTTGGAGTTGCTGATTGTCCAAGATACTGCTGGATCAATTTCTCCTAAATCAACTTTTTCTCCAAAAGAAATTATTTTAAAATACTGGTCTGAACCCAAACCACCTAAGTTTTGTGCAATAGATTTAAAACTGCCAACTAAAACAAAAAACAAAAGAAATACAGTCTGTAATTTCCAAGACTTCAAACTTTCTTTTCTTATCTGCCTTATATCCTTATCAGCAGATAATAGCAATAAAGAAATGTTGGAAGAATTTAAAATCCGTTCTCTATTCAATATTAAATTTTTTAAATAGGTAAAGTTCACCATAAATAAACAAGATTAAGATTTGGGTAAAAAGCACAAAAAAGACACTACGAACAATTAAATATCGTCGCATTTTTTTTGATGTATTATAAAATTTTTATATCGCTGAAAATTCAGCAGAGAGTAAGGATTGACGACCATATTAGCTGATCATGAAAAATGCCAACCCCTTTTTTTCGAAGTCAAATGTAGCTGAAAATCTGAGTGATAGATAGTCAATTCGGACATATTTTGCAGTTTAGAAAAAACGAAACTAAAGCAAAAAAAATCTCACAAAAAGGAGATATAGTAAAAATTTTAAATCATTGAAATACAAATAAATAACTCAAATTAAAAGAATAGAGTAATTAGTTGTAAAAAAGTAGGAATTATAATAATTTATAAAAAAAGATAGCATTACGTCGAAAAAAAACGTGCTTCTGACGGAAGTTTTCCAAATCTTTTTTTAAAACTCGACGCAAATCTTCCTGCAGAGTCATAGCCAGTAATAGCCGCTATTTCCTGAATATTAAAATCGGATTTTTCAATCAGCTGCATAGCGAGTACCAAGTTTTTTTCTTTATGGTATTGCAACATTGAAAAACCAAAAACAGCCTTAAAGTTCGATTTTAATTTAGTCGCTGACATATTAACTTCTTTGGCTATATACTCAATACCTATGAACGGAAGATTGAGATGCTGTAAAATAATTCTTTCTGCTTTTGAAACATTTAAATAGTCAATATTGCTTAATGAAATATTATCTACAATACGACTATCAGCAAAAGCATTATCAAAAAAACTCGTCATAAGTTTCATTATCTTTTTACGCATTGATGCAATATCAGAAACTTCACTTGCCTTGCTTTCCAGCAGCTGTGATAAACCAGCAGCAATATCATGCGCTTTAGAAGAAATATCGAGCCAGGTGTAGGAACCTTTCTCCCCATTTAAAAATTTTAAGATTGCTTTACGTTCTTTAAACTTTTTAGAAGTAAAATTATTTTTCACCCATTCCTTTGTCATAGCAATTGTAAAAAATTTACCATCGGATCCTTTATAGAAATAACTTGATATCTCTGTATGAGGTTTACTGATAGTCCAACAGGTACTTAGGAGAGTTAAGAAATTACCATCACCTGTAGGAAATTGGTATTCAAAAATGGAAAATGTCAGCAGATAATAGTCACTCGATTTATTTTTGTCGTAACTAGACAAAGCCATAATATTTTCTTTTAGCGTCATATAAAAAGAGATAAGCCAAAATCCCTCTTCAATTTCTCTGTAATACATTTTTGCCTCACATAATGCCGTACTAAAATCAATACGATTTTTTAATGGATAATGTTTTATTATAGGCAGTTTCAATATACTGTCAATCATTATCTGAGGTGAATTCGACAAATAAGGAAACTGAAAAAAACCATCTTTCAGCAGAAAAAGATATTTCTGAATATGCTTAGGCCAATTCTCTATGGTCATATAACTAAAAATTTATATAAAAATCTGCGTTTAGGCAAATTTTTAAAGGCGTATATACTAAGTAGTTATTCCTAATCTAGGATAATACAGAAAGGAATTAATTACTAAAATAACAAATATTTTAACAGAACAAAAGTATTCCATCTAAATTTATTAGCAAAAAAGAAAGACTAAAAATCTATTTTTAACTTAATAATATATTATACATCTAGAAAAAAGTAATTATATTCAAAAACAGGAAGCTTATACCAGTATGCAACATTACTGTAAATCTATAAATTTGCTTACCTTCTAAAAATGAGAAACAGTCAATAACATCTGAACTTGGATATTTTAATCTCCAGACAGTTAGTAATCTTTCCATTAATCTTTTACGAACTAAACAAACTTTCTTTTTCTCTAAATAAAAAAATCTGCACTAGTTGCAGATTTTTTTATTATTTTTTTTTCTTAAAATTCTCAAGCTTTTAATTAATCTCTAATAATTGAATATGATTGCCTTCAAATTTTAAATGATAAGTAAGAACCAGCGGACTACCTGGGAAATTTCCAGATACTTCTGCTTTTAAATCTGCTTTTTCAGCATTTCCTTCAAATTCAACTGGTTTCATTAGTGCATTGTATTCTTTTGAAGCTTTTTCTATCCAAGTTTTTATTTCTTTTTTACCCGTATAGTTTTTTCCTTCATCAAATACTACTGCACTTTCAGAAAAACAATTGGCAAAAGCCGTACTATCAAAATTGTTATGAGCGTTTACTAAATCTTTTATTACTTCTGGTAAGTTCATAATTTTTTATTCATCGTTAATAATTCTTTTTCATACATTTTATAATAGCTAAAATTTAGCATCATACTAAAATTTAATTCATCAAATGGTTGGAACTGTTCCGCCATCGATTACAAATTCTGTTCCTGTCAAATAACTCGCTCTTGGTGAAACAAGAAAACCTACTAATTCAGCTACTTCTTCTGGTTGAGCAGGTCTGCCGTAAGGTATTCCTCCTAATGCATTCATGACACCTTGCTGCGCTTCTTCTACAGAAATATTTGAGTTTCTTGCAATCTCACCCAACCAAGCTGTAGATGCTGATGTACTTATCCAACCTGGTGAAACAGTAAGTACACGGATACCTTTTGGTGTAACTTCATTTGATAAACTTTTACTGTAATTTATTAATCCAGCTTTTGCAGCAGCATAAGGTAAAGTAGAATCATACAAAGGCAATCTACCCTGAATTGAGGCAATATGAATAATAACACCACTTTTCTGACCTATCATTTGTGGTAAAAATCCTCTGTCTAGTCTGATCGGAGCTAGCAAATTTGCTTGAAGAGTTGACTCCCAGTCTTCATCAGTTAATACGCTATAACCTCCGGCTGGTGTTGAAGAAGAACCGAGGTTGTTTACAAGAATGTCTAGTCTCCCATAATCCGACAGTACTGCCTTGATTACTTTTTGTGTTCCTTCTGCCTTACTTAAATCCGAAGGAATGAAATGCAGATTGTTGTCTTCTTTTTCGGGTGGGTTTCTTGCAGTTATAATAACCGTTGCACCAGCTTGAAGCAATCTTTTGGCAATAGCTCTTCCTGCTCCTTTTGTACCTCCTGTTACCAATGCAATTTTGCCCGATAACTCATTCTGATAATCTAGTTTTTGTTCCATGTTTATTTGTTTTGTACAAATTTCAGAACTATGAAACTATCTCACAAGTACGGAGTTACGATTCGGATAGGGATAAATTATTCCCCTATTGCACAAATCAGAACAGACTAGTACATTTACAATATGTATGAAAGAAAAACTATACCTAATTTAAATTGCGGACTTGATCTTATAGGTGAAGTATTATATGGCAAATGGAAGATACGCCTACTCTGGTTTATCAATCAAGGACATAAAAGACCAAGCGAATTACAGCGTAAAATACCAGATGCTTCACGTAGAGTTTTGAATATTCAGTTAAATGAATTGGAAGAACACGAACTCATTACAAGAAAAATTTATCCTGTTGTACCCCCAAAAGTAGAATACAGTCTTACCGAATTTGGTGAGAGTCTGATTCCTGTAATTGGCGCTTTAGGTAATTGGGGAGATAAAAATCAAGAAAAACTGAGATCGCTAATTATTAAAAAATTTCCGTTAGCAAGAAATACAGAATTGGAATAAATTTTTTCTGTCTTTACTTCTACTCTATTTTCATTTTGTCTAAAAATTATAAAAGTTATCATCTCTGACATTGCTTACTTCATTTGGTACTTGATCAAATATCTTTTTTTGTAATCTTAATTACGGATTAATGATATCTAAATAAATTAAAAGTATCTTCTCTAATTTCTATTGCTACTCCCGAATCCAAATCTCGAACCTTTCGCGAAAATATATCTTTTATACCTTTTTTCCTTAACGATTCAATTTTTATTGTAAAAATATCATCCGCGGTTCACGTACTGTAAAGAATAGTTCCGTTTGTTGTTTGAACAATATATCATGCAACCATTTCTTGATCTGTTGATGTTGCATAGCAACCTACTTTAATGTCACTTTCCCTTTTTCATATCTCGAAATCTAATGATCGAGGAGCCAATTCTAGAGCTTTAGAAGCCTCCTCAAACCCACCATTAGAATCTGTTCAAAAGATTATCCTTACTCCTTAGTGAAAGTTTACATTAATAAAATTTATTTTTAGACCATCCAAAGTTACTTTAAAATAATGATCTTATATAGTTCTATCTGATCGATTATTATCGCTAGAACATCATTGAAAATAACACAACTAAAACTTATAGATAAAAAAAATTGTTTAAGAAAACTTGTGACTTTGTTTTTTAAGAATGATGATTTCGTGGTTATTGCTAATGGAGAGTTTGATCAAAAATCTGCTGATTTAGAAACCGTTTTAGTGCATAAAACAATATCACTTACCGAGTTTTTAAAAAAGCTTATAACTAATTCCTAAAAGTAAAATCTATCTTAACGTATTGACCCAAAAAGCTATTGACAGTATAGTTATTCATTAAACTTTAAATCCGAAAACTCTATAAAATAAGTGTTTAAGATTAGCATAAAGTTTAGTTTTATATTTTCTAAAATAATTTGAAACCCGCCAAAATCAGGTTTTACTATTTTAAAGAACAAGAATACTTACGGTTTTTTAAAAAGTGTAATTTTAAATAAGCAATAATTCCGATTATAAGGTATGATAAAAATATTTTATCTCGCTATAAAATATGCCGTATACCACAGAAGACTTTTTCCTACAATGATATGAATACACCAGTTTATTAGTTCCTCTAGTGAAACCTAGAAACTGACAAGTCAGTCAGCTAAATCTTCAAAATCACTATAAAACAAAAAATCCCTCCCGACAAATCGGGAAGGATTCTAAAAAGAAAGGCGACGACATACTCTCCCACATAACTGCAGTACC
>NZ_JAJGZV010000002.1 GCF_020805785.1 Flavobacterium chungbukense
TTAATCGTACTGCTGATGATTTAAACTCAGCACTGTAAACTCGTTTTTTCATAATTCTAAGATATTTATTTTTATTTAAACAGTCTTAAAATTTATGTCCCAGTAAATGTAGCAACTCCAAAATCCTTTTGTGCCGTTGTTCGGCACAAAAGATTGCAACGGACAGCGGGAAAAAGCTCCAAAAAAATAAGATGAAAGCGAATTAAATAATTAAACCTAAAAAACACATTGATCAGCAAATAAAATGAAAAATTCAGCTACAACAAAAATTACCACAAGGACCGCCGTCATTCTCAAAACCCGATCAAAGCCCCAAAAACCAAAGCCAAAAACACCCAGCCCTATGCCCCGAAGAACCCTTATAAGGAACCCCAAAGACATAACCGGGAAGGACATAGAAAAAGACCTAAACTATACCTCCTCCAGGTTAAAAGGAAGTTTTCTTATTCTTTTTCCTGTCAGATCAAAAATAGCATTGGTAAGCGCCGGCGCAAAAGGCGGAAGTGCAGGCTCGCCCACACCCCCGGCATCGGCGTCATTCTCCATCACATGCACCTGCATTTGCGGCATATCATAGATGCGCGGCATATTGTAAGAGTAAAAATTCTGCTGATCTGCCATGCCATCTGTAAAAGTCATCTCATGGAAGGCTGCGGCTCCCAGTGCCATTATGATGGAGCCCTCTATCTGGGCTTCAATAATATCGGGGTTTACATACCAGCCGCAATCCATAACAGCCCATACCTTATCTACTTTTACGCCTCCTTCAGCCTTACGGGAAACCTTTACGATCTGCCCGACCGTACTGTCAAAACATTCTGTGATGGCAACGCCAAATCCTTCGTTTTTTCCCCTGGCCTTCCATCCCGATACTTCTTCCATCTTATCGATAAGTTTCTGAAGGCGTTCTTCTTTTAAATATTTTCTTCTAAAATCAAGCGGGTCTTTCCCTGCCGCATGCGCCATTTCATCCATGAAGCTCTCATAGGCAAAACCATTGGTAGAGGCGTAAACAGACCTCCACCAGAGCACCGGTATGGGCGTTTCAAAAGGAATATCAGAGAAACTTATATTTTTAACCGACTCAAAATACGGCGCCAAAAAACCTTCTGTAGTGCTTCCATTGGCTTTTCCCCTATTCTCGGACATCCAGTGGTCGATGTTCTGGCCCGCCATACGAAACTTTACAACGGTCATTTCCCCATCTTCTATAACACCTTCCCCCCTATAGGAAATACCGGGCCTGAAAGGCCCCTGGCTCGCATCATCTTCCCTTGTCCAGACGACCTGGACAGGCCCCCTGATCTCCCTGGAGATCACAACGGCCTCATGAACGAAATCCGTAAAGGCCTTCCGTCCAAAACCACCGCCTAAAAAAGTCATATTTACGATAACCGCATCCAAGGGAATCCCGAAACTTGCACTTATAAATTCCTGCATCCAGTCCGGGGCCTGCAGGGGTCCCCAGATTTCAATTTTATTTCCCTGATGGTGCGCTATGCAATTTAATGGCTCCATTGCATAGTGCGACTGGTAGGGTGTCTGGTAGGTCACATCGAGCTTTTTTGCTGCAGCCTGTATAATTTTATCGGGATCACCCACTTTCTTAAAGATAAGCCCCTGCTCCTTATCAAGTAAATCCAATTGTCTTTTGGATATTTCAGCGCTGTCCAAATGCTCAAACCCGCTGTCGTCCCAAACTATTTTTAGTGCCTTTTTGCCCTGCAGGGCAGCCCAGGTATTGTCCGCTATAACGGCCACACCTTCACGCAGGGTATTATGGACCTTCATTTTTATTTTAAATACCTTTTTTACCCCGGCAATTTTTAAGGTTTCGCTGTCATCATAGCTCACGAGCTTTCCCCGCAGTCTGGGATTGCGCTCCACTGCCGCAAAAACCATCCCGGGAATTCTTTTATCAATTCCAAATACGGCAGTTCCATTGGTTTTTCTGGCCGTATCAATTCGTCGTATACCTTTGCCAATGAGCTTATAATCCGAGCGTTTTTTCAATTTTACCTCTAAAGGGGCAGGCAGTTTGGAGGCTTTCTGGGCCAACTCCCCGTAATGCAGGCTTTTTCCCGACGGCTTATGGATGACATGGCCTGATTGCGCAAAACATTCACCTGCCGGCACAGACCATATACCGGCCGCTGCAGCGATGAGCATTTCCCTGGCCGTGGCGCTTAACTTGAGAAGATTTTTATACGAACCCCTGATTGTAGAGCTCCCCCCTGTGATCTGGCCGCCATATTTCTTACTTCCCTGTGCAAATACCACATTAATATCCTTGAGGTCCACTTCAAGCTCTTCGGCTATAATTTGCGGTACAGAATGAAAAGAACCCTGTCCCATTTCTGCGCGATGGTCTATAAGGGTTACCTTGCCGCTTTGCTCAATAATAATCCAGGCATTCATCTCCACCGAATTAAGCCCGTCCAATTCCGGATTTACGATATTGGCCGATGCACCCGCGCTGTTGAATACACCAAGATAGAAAGCTGTTCCCCCTATACCTGCCAGTTTAAGAAAACCTCTGCGTGAAACGTTTGATACTATATTTGACTCTGACATGATTTTTGAGTATTTTAGTGTAACTTCATTATTTGGCCGGTGCATAGGCCCCATTTTTAATCCAGGCAGTCCACGCTTTTTTAAATTCGCTGTGGCTCATCGGGGGCATTGAATGTCCCTGGGCTGGTTTCCAGCCCGCCAGCACCAGTTGGTCATCAGCATGCTCCAGGAGCTGCTTCATGTTCTTATTGCCGTTTTGTTTCAGGTCTACAAGCTGTTTGGCAAGATCATGGGCTGATTTTCCCTGGAAAACCATTTTCATGTTAGCCGGGGGCAAATGCCAGTTTGGAGCTCCCGGAGGCGCATGAGGACCTGTAGTATTTTCCAATTGGTGGCAATTGGCGCACTTCATGGCATAAAGCCCCTTTCCGTCTGCTCCGCGTTTTGGAAACATTTTATGGATATGGCTGTCATCTCCCTGCAGGGGTATATCCCCAATGGGATGGCAGTTAACACATCTGGGGCTCATCAGCACTGTATATACTTTCTCAAAAGCCTTTACCGAGGCTATACTGTCCTTTACAAGAGGCGTGGGTATATCTTTGTATGCTTTATCGGGACTGTATGTATTGCTAAAACCAAAAGCTGCAAGGGTAATCATAACCAGGATTACAGCTGCAATTGAGCCGCTTTTTTTTCGCAGCATAACACTTATATTTTGTGAGTGCCTATTTTTTATCATACTGAAGTATTGAAAAGTTGTATAAATTTAGAATCCCAGGGATCACTATGATTTCTCAGCTGATTTTCGCTGTATTTCAGCAGCAATATGTATCGCTTTTCGAATTCTGGGATAAGTACCGCAGCGGCAAATGTTACCGGCCATCGCATTATCTATATCCTGATCTGTAGGGTTGTTATTCTCACGAAGCAGTACTGCAGCTGACATAATTTGCCCGGAATGGCAATAACCGCATTGCGGGACATCTATATTCTGCCATGCCTGCTGTAAAGGATGATCATTGTTTAAAGATAAACCTTCAATGGTCGTGATTTTTTTCCCCTGGGCACGGCTCACTTTAGTAACACAGGAGCGCACCGCTTCCCCGTCAAGATGTACCACACAGGCACCGCACTGCGCCACGCCGCATCCATACTTTGTACCGGTTAGCTGGAGAATATCACGCAAGGCCCAAAGCAGCGGCATATCACTGCTAATGTCACAATCATGTGATTTATTATTTACATTTAATTTAATCATCTTGTAATTAATTTAGTTTTTATTTAAAATTAATCATAAATAGCTTAAGATTTAATTTATGATCAAAATTAACACAAAAGGTTCATATAAAAATTAGTGAATTCAAACTATTAGTTAAGTTAATCAAACAATTAATCAGGTGCCAGGGCTTCCCCGTAGTATAAACCCAAAAACCTCCTAAATCAAATGACTTTGGAGGTTTATGATCTGGACCTTAGCAAGTTCCAGCCAATTTAAAGATCATTAGGAAACGCGGTCGACATAAAAATTAAAAATTTTCAATAACCCTTTGATATCTTATTTCAGATTATCCTTAAAGAAACGCCCTAATGTATCGAAAGGAATCACATCCACTTTGTCATACAGATCAACGTGAACTGCATTTGGTATAATGATCAGTTCTTTCGGCTCACCTGCCACTTTAAAAATATCTTCACTAAAATATCTTGAATGTGCCTTTTCCCCTGCAATCAAAAGCATTGGTCGTGGCGCAATTTCCTTTACATAAGAGAGTATTGGCATATTCATAAAAGATATTGGATTGGTTGCAGGCCATGCTCCGTTTGAGTTTACAGAATTAACCTGAAAACCGCGCGGTGTTCTGTAATAATCAAAATATTCCTTTACAAATTGCGGTTCATCGCCTTTCAATGCTTCGGGTAAGTTTCTTGGGCCATCTGCCGGTTTTCCAGCCTCGGCGTCTTTCCAGCGCTGCTCGCCCAAAGCTTCCAGTGTTTTGGTTCTTTGCTCAGGAGTTACTGAATCATTATAGCCTTTGGACATGACCCTGGTCATATCATACAGACTTGTCGTGGCAACCGCTTTCACCCTTTTATCAATAGCCGTGGCATTTAAGGCAAAACCGCCAAAACCACAGATCCCGATGATCCCAATTTTGTTCCTGTCAACGTTTTTCTGCAATCCCAAAAAATCAACCGCGGCGCTAAAATCCTCTGTATTGATTTCAGGGGATGCCAGGTTTCTTGGCTCACCTCCACTTTCCCCCGTATAAGACGGGTCAAAAGCCAGCGCCATAAACCCGCGTTCTGCCATTTGATTGGCATATAATCCTGATGATTGCTGTTTCACGGCCCCAAAAGGCCCGCCAATGGCTAGTGCAGATAATTTTTGGTTTCCTATATCTTTAGGAAAGTATAAATCTCCACTTAATGTAATACCATAACGATTTTTGAAGCTCACTTTTTGACGGGTTACCTTATCGCTTAATTGGAATGTATAATGTTTTTTTGACGTGTTCATTTTTTCTGAATTTAATTTTGTTTTTTGTGCAAATAATTGCCCTGTTATCAGAAACAATATTGTGATTGCCAATGCTTTTTTCATTTTATGTTTGAATTATTTTTAATACTTAGATACTACTCCTGGGCTATCTCTTGTTCCCAATTCATCATCTCTTTCCTAAATTTTGTACAGAGGTTTACTAAAGCTCCTGCGCTGTTGGGCGAAAGATAATTTCGTTAATGTCTACATCCGAAGGCTGGCTAATTGCAAAAGCCACTACACGGGCAAAACTGTCCGCGCTAATCCCTACTTCGCCTACATAGTCTTTGTTGGCCTGCTGGATATCTGCCTCTGAAATATGTTCCAGCAGCTCTGTTTTAACAGCACCGGGACATACGATGGTGGTACGGATATTATAGGGCTTGAGCTCCATTCGCAAACCTTCTGTTAATGCACGAACGGCATATTTGGTAGCGGAATAAACCGCAGACCCGTAAAATACCTTATGGCCCGCCACAGAAGAAGTGTTGATAATCTGGCCGGACTTTTGCTCTTTCATATAAGGAAGAACAGCGGCAATACCGTTGAGCACGCCTTTGATATTAACATCTATCATGGTGTTCCACTCCTCTACATTCACTCGGTCCATTGGGGACAAAGGCATGACCCCTGCATTATTGAGTATGACATCTACACGTCCAAATTGCCGGGCTGCCGTGTCAACCAGGTTTTTTACCTGCTGCAGATCTGTCACGTCCACTTCTACAGCAAGGGCTTTCGCGCCTGTTTGCTGAATATCTTTTGCCAGCTTTTCAATTCTGTCCGCTCGTCTTGCACCAAGTACCACTACAGCGCCAAGTTCTGCCAGATGCCTGGCAGCAGCCTCTCCCATCCCGCTGCTCGCTCCTGTAATGATTACTACTTTATCTTTGATATTATTTTCCATAATTAATTATATTTAATTTCAATTCTTTTTGAAAAACTATTGAACACTTTTATACACCTTATCGGTTACCGCTTCGTTCCAGTTTACAATTCCTTTTTCGGTGTTGGGAACGATGTACAATTGCTGCAAACCCACATCAACGCTAGCACCGTGCCAATGCCTTACATTTGGCGGACATTTTATGAGGTCACCTTTTTTGATAATTTCAACAGGCTTTCCCTCAATTTGATGATAACCAACACCATCGGTAATAATCAGGATTTGACCCGAGGGATGACTGTGCCAGTTGCTCCTTGCACCTGGCTGGAAATAGACATTGCCAACCGCTGTTGTAAAAACGCTGTCCGCATCAACCAAACCGGTATTGTATGCATTACCTGTAAATAAATCTTTTGAACCTTTTTCACCTCTTGGAAAAATTTGAGTCAGCTGGTTTTTATCTCCATTTGTTTTTTCATGGTTTTTATTCTTGCTGCAAGCCATTGCCAGCACACAAATTATAAGTGCCGATGCTATATTTAAAATACTTTTCATAAGATTTCATTTTAATTGTTTTCAAATTTCAAAACTACATTTCCATTACCCAGTGCAGCAGGAAGTCCCGCAGGATTGTCAATATATCCGAGTTTTGTATAACTATAGGAAGTCTTGAAACTTTTATAAAAAAGTACCAGGACATTGTTTCCGTAAAGCGTTAAATCGCCCGCTTTTATTTCACCTCCAACCGAAGCATTTGCTGGAAGCGGACTGGGAAAATCGTAGTACTTTTCATTGCCATTCATCTCTGTCATATCGATGGTAAGCGGAAGCATTGCTTTTAGTGCAGCTGTACTGGGGTTATTATACATCGTTGCTGTAAAAACGGCTGTGCCAATTGTTATTCTCATTTTTGATGTTGAATTATTATTAGTACTTTCATTCTCATTGTTTTGTGGTACTGCTTCATTGTCATTGCCACAGCCTGCATTACAAAAAGAAAAAGCGAAAAGAACAGCGATAACTGTTACTAAGGATTTCAGTTTCATACGATATGTTTTAAGGTTAAACATTTTTAATGAATTTTGCAGGAATCCCGCCCACGATAGTATTATCGGGAACATCTTTGGAAACTACGGCCCCTGCGGCGACAATGGCATTCTCTCCAATGGTAACGCCGGGCAAAATCGTTGCATTGGCACCAATCCATGCATTTTTTTTAATGTGGATAGGTTTTCCAATGAGTCCTTTTCTTTGCTCTGGATGTAAGGGATGGCTTTCGGTAATAAGGCTGACTTTCGGGCCAATTAAAACATCATCTTCAATGGTAATGCCGCCGAGTGCCAAAAAGGTGCAGTCAAAATTGATAAATACGTTTTTGCCGATCGAAATGTGTTTTCCGTAGTTGATGTAAAGGGGTGTAAAAACGGTTACATCTTGAACTTTTGTATCTAAAATTATGCTCAGTATCTGTGCAATTTCATCTGGATTTGAGGAATTATTCATCTGGTTAAGCAATGCTTTGACAGCAAATGCCTCTTCTCTTAATCTGCCTAGTTGCGGATCGTTTGGAAGTATCGCCTCACCGGCTAAAAGCCTCTCAAAAATATCTTTTTGAAATGGTGCAGCTTCGGAAATAGGGTCTTTATCTGACATAGTATTTGAATTAAATATCCAGATACAAAGATAAGGCTGCCTTTAAGCAGGGAAGTAACGATTATCAAACCAAAGCTTAAGAAATTCAAACTTCCGCCAGACGAAATGCAGTGGGATTGGTTCCCGTAGTCTTTTTGAAGAAATTATTGAAGTAGGTTGGATAATCAAACCCGAGGGCGTAAGCGATCTCGGAAATACTCCAGTCGGTGTGCTGCAAAAGCGCCTTGGCTTCTGTGATGATTCGCTCTGTAATATGAGTCGTTGTTGATTTTCCCGTCACTTCTTTTACAGCCCTGTTCAGGTAATTAATATGCACATTCAAATGCTTTGCGTAATGCTGCGCCGTTCTTAATTGAAGCGGACTAGAAGTGGTTTCAATAGGGAATTGCCTTTCCAGCAGTTCTAAAAACACAGAGGCTAATCTGGATGATGCATTTTTGTTTTGCTCAAAATTCTCAGAAGGTTCCATCTTTAAAGATTCGTGTATAATCAGACTGATGTAATTGCGAATCAGTTCATCTTTAAATACATAATCACTTTTTTGCTCGGCAATCATTTTCTGAAAAATAGTATTCAGAAAGCCTCTCTGCTCTTCTGTGATTTTCAAAACAGGTGTTCCCCCTATTTTAAAAAAGGACGATTGCTGCAGGCTTTCAGAACGTTCGGAGTTTTTAAAAAACTCCTCAGAAAATAAAATAGTGTAACCAACGTAAGTGGTGGAGATAGTTTCCCACGAATAGGGAATGTGCGGATTTCCGAAAAAAAGAATCGTGCCTTCCTGCTCATAGGTCTTATCGGAATAATGAATCCTGCTTTTCCCTGTAGTGAGGCAGATTTTATAAAATTCCTTTCTGCTGTAGGTTCTGGTTTCTGCGCCATCATCCTCTATCTGAAATGCTTTAAAACCCTGGAGTTTCAGTTCATTGTTAAACTGCGAAATTTCTCTTGTTATGATCTCTTTCATAATGCAAAGTTAAGAAATTCAAACATACAATAACTCTTAATCTTAACTTCGACCTGTAAACTAGAAAATAGAACAATTTGGTTCAAATTTACATTCTCCCAGGACAAATTGGATCTGTTGCAGATCCTAGCCCCGATAGCAGTGGAAATCCTTTTGTGCCGGGGTTCGGCACAAAAGATTGCAACGGATAGCGGGAAAAAGCTCCAAAAAATAAAACTATATACAATTCACTAAGTACAAAGTACAAACAAAGTACAGCACAACCCCAGACAAGCACGGCCATACCACCCAACCTGCCCTATACCCACCTTAAAAAAAACCACAGCAATAATCTAATTCAAAAAATAAAACGACAAATCCCCAACAACAAAAAATTACCACAAGGACCACCGTAATTCCCAAAACCCGATCAAAGACCCAAAACACGCAGCCAAAAACACCCAGCCCCTATGACCCGCAGAACCCTTAAAAGAAACCGTAAAGCGGCCCCAAAGACATAAGGGGGAAGGACATAGAAAAGGACCTTATAGAGAATGACCCTTCAAAGGGGTCTCAAACCGATATGGATACCCAAAATAGCGATGAGGCTCAAAATGATTCCTTTGAGACCATAGCGCCCGAAAAGGATAATCCGGTAAGGAAGGAATTCGAAATAGGTGTACTTGGAAATGACGAGCTAAAAGAAGATGAACGCGCCAGGGATGAATCAACTTATGGTGCACCGCGCAATACTAAACCTTCTGGGCGAAAATTTAAATGTACTGAGATCAAGGGAATCTAATAGGATTACATAAGCCAGCGAGAGTACATAATGCCAATGAAATTAAATAATAGCTAAAGGCGTTAAAAAAAATTCCCCCTCCTGTAAATTATATAACACCATAAGGGCAATAATCCCCTACTTTTGCCCGTTACAATCCAGCAGCAAAAACAGCGCATAACACAACAGCATAGCAGTACCTGCCGCTGCCCGGGAGATTACAAGAAATGAAGAAGTTTGACATAAAAAATGCAGATGGCAACCAATGGCTGGTATCCCACAACGAGTTCCCAAAATTCACCTGCTGCTTTGAGAATAAAAAATTCAATTACCAAAGGACCATAACAGGGCTTTCCGACCCCTTAGGCGATCCAGATGAAATCCAATTACTGCAGAAAATGGAAAAATGGCTCAGGGAGTACCATAAGGAGAAAATAAACGGATGAGCATAAAAAATTAAACGCGGCAGGTGGTTCACCAGGTGTCTTTTTATAATCAGTCCCATTTTATTTGGATCTGTTTATTCCCTAAAAACTCCTAAAGTTAGCCGTTCAGGAAAATACAGATGCGTATTATACAATTACCAGCATCAAAGCTATAAGAAGATCCCCTTATTAAAGACCACCTTTGAATACGAAAATTATAAGTAAACATAAAATGGAAGATTATGTTTATGGACACCCCGCCATGTACTTAACTGTATGTGGCGGGTTTTCCATTTCATTATGAATTATATCACGATAACTAAAATGATTTATGTTTTCTTTAAAGGGGCACAAAAGATTGCAGCTCATAGCGGGAACAGCGCACAAAAAATAAGTAGCATGATATCCATAACCTATTGTATTATAAGAATATGGTTTCATAGTATCAAAGACTGACTCTTCATACATAAAAGAAAGGGGAAGTTAAAAAACGCCATTTATAGTGAAAGAAAAACGCATTGACAAAAAAGTATGGGACTTCAACTATTAAAAATTTAAGCCCTGTGGTTTGCCTTTGTTTATAAAAATTGACATGGCTGTTAAACAGATTTTTTTTTAAAATTTTTACTTAAAAAAAAAGCTAAACAAATTATTTTCTTTTATATAACTTAGCAATACAGCGACAGCAGATTGTATGGAGTGCAACAAAAAAGCCTATGTTGTAATTGTACAAAACTTTTCCAATTTTCTATAATAGTAATCTCAAATAACTCGCTAGCTTCGTAACCACCAAAAACCGATTACCATGTACCGAAATATGAGTCTTTTAAAAGATATCGTTGACAATACCCCTTTGCCAATTGCCGTATATTCAGGGGATGAGCTTAAAATCGAACTGGCCAATACTGCCATGATAAAGGCCTGGGGCAAAGGCGATCAGGTATTGGGAAAAAACTACCTTGAAGTGCTTCCCGAGGTTGAAAAAGAAGATTTTTTCCAGCAGGCCACAACGGCGCTTAAAACCGGCATACCCTTTCATGCCAAGGATAAAAAAGTAGACCTTGTGATCGATGGCAAACTTACAACACACTATTTTAACTACAGCTTTATTCCTCTTGTTGATCCCGACGGCCATATCTACGGTGTAATGAATACCGGGGCCGACGTAACTGATATACATATGGCAAAACTGGAGCTGGAAAGAGCCCAGCAGAGGCTCAAAATGGCCATTGAATCTTCGGGCATGGGCACCTATGAGATAGACCTTGTTACCCAAAAAGTAAAAACCTGTGGTAATTTCAATGCCATCCTGGGCATTGAAGGGGAAATATCAAACGCAGAGCTGATTGCAAAACTGCACCCCGAGGATTTACCCGTACGCGAACAAGCACATCAAGATGCCCTGAGTACAGGGATAATAACTTATGAGAGCAGGATACTAAGCAAGGATGAGACCTCCCGATGGATTAAAATTAACGGAAGGATAATTAAAGACGAGAACGGCGATGATACGGTCATTATCGGCATTATCCAGGATATCCATGAACATCGGGAATTTGAAGATGAACTCAAAAGACAGGTCACCCAAAGTACCGAAGAGCTCAGAAGATCCAATGAAGATCTGCTGCATTTTGCCAATGTAGTTAGCCATGACCTTCGGGAACCTGTCAGAAAAATTAAAATTTTCAATACACTGCTTCGAAACGAAAAAGACACTGTTTTTAATGAGGCCAGCAAAAAATACCTTACCAAGATTGACCAGTCAGCGCTAAGGATGAACAATATCATAGAGGGCATTTTAAGCTACTCAACAATCGATAAATCCCAGCAGCCTATTGAGCATATTGACCTGTCTGAAGTCATTGAAAATATAAAAACCGACCTGGAGCTCATCATCAAGGAGAAAGGCGCAATACTTAATGCAACAGTGCTCCCTGAAATTGAAGGTGCACCGATTCTCATTACACAGCTATTTTATAACCTGATACAAAATGCACTTAAGTTCTCCAAAGCAGACCAGCCTCCGCGTGTTATCATTACCAGTGCCTTGGTGAGTCTTCATGGCCAGGATGCAGTACAAATTACCATCAAAGACAATGGAATAGGTATGGATCCTGCATTTGCCGAGAAGATTTTCACAGCCTTTGAGAGATTAAATTCCAAAGACCAATATGAAGGAAATGGTCTGGGACTAGCACTTTGCAGAAAAATAGCCAAAAGGCACAACGGCACCATAACGGCCACGGGCGAGAAGGATAATGGCGCTGAATTTACAGTTACACTACCTCTGAAACAGACCAAAGCTAATATTTAAAATTTAAAAATACAGCAGATTTTTACTATGGGTCGTTCGAAAAAAATCACATTCCTTTTATATATGGTCTCTAAGATAAACATGTACAATTGGTCATAGTCACAAAATCAATATACACAGCCATTACAAGTTTACTATTTACAAGATTAATTTTGAGTATTCAAATAATTAAGACCAATTCTGAAATTATATTAAATGGATGAGATGGCAGCTTCATTTCTAATTCATCGTTATTCGTAGTGCTCCTTTTAATCCATTTTCTATAAACAATTTTGCTTCCTTTTACATAAAGAAGCTGAGAATTTGCTTTACCAGAATCATCAGAATTACCCATCAGCGACATGTCGGCGATTGACACTTTAAATAATCTTACATATACCCATCTCAATATGCTAAATTAGAAAAGGCAGCCCTAGCCCCGATAGCAGTGGAAATCCTTTTGTGCCGGGTTTCGGCACAAAAGATTGAAACATATAGCGGGAAAAGCTCCTAAAAAATAATATTTAATAGTCCCTCACTGCTTTTTTACTATCACCTACAAAATCAAAAAGCGCCCCTTTCATTGAAAAGGCGCTTTTCTATACTTTTTTTTTAAAGGTTTCTTAAAATTAAGAAGACAGTAATTACCTGAAAATAGAGATACTGTCCTCAAGCTGCTCCCTGGCAATAAATGCCGTTATAAATTCACGCACTTCAATGTCCGTTCCATTCTCAATCTCAAAAGAATTGATGTGAAACTCCTCATCCTGATCCAAAATGTGTATGATCTCCGTGTAGCCCTTTGAGATTATACTGCCTTTTAATTTAATGATGTTCGACTGCTGTCTGCCCCTAACGGGTATTGCTACAAGTGGCGTAGTTTTATCAACTATTAGAGAAGCTTCTGACAAGGACTATGTCTTAACGGTTCTTAGTGATTGTTGTGCCGATGGAGATGAAGAGGTTCATCAAATTTTAACCACTAAAGTTTTCCAGATGCAGGCAGAGGTTATTTCTCTAAAACAATGGATCAGCTAAAGCTAAATAATTTGCCCCTCTTCATTGATCAAAATCATCTAAATTCTAATTATTTAAACAGCAATTTTAAAAGCAAAACCGTTTCACATATAATTTTGTCCGTTTGAGCTATTTTTTTTTATGTTCTGTCACAAGTGCCTTTTATGTTTGCATCATCAAACTAAAAAAAGGCTTTTGCCTGATAACATTTAAAATATAGTAAATCATGAAAAATTTATTTTTGCTCTGCATTGTTCTGGTATCTTCAAGCGCTTTTAGCCAAAGTTTTTTTGACAGGCTTCATTTTGGTCTTAAAGCCGGTGCTAATTACAGTGATTTTTACAATGCTGATTTTGATACCGAAGGTTTGCCTGGATTTCATGCCGGTGCAATTGTAGCTTTAGATATCAATGACAAATGGTCTGTACAGGAAGAATTTTTATATTCTACCCAGGGCGCTAAATTAAAAGGCGGACTTACTGATGGCAAAGACCTGAAGCTATCTTATATCTCTGTACCGATCGTAGTAAAATACAAAACCAGCTTCGGACTCTATTTTGAAGCAGGTCCTCAAGTAGGAATTTTAGCCTCCGAAGATTTTAAAGAAATAACGAATAATGATACTGATTTCGCAAAAAAAATTGATGCTGGTATGGTTGGGGGTATCGGCTATCAGTTTTCAAACGGTCTTGGTATTGGAGCGCGCTATTATATGGGACTGACGGATGTCAGCAAAACAAAATCAACGACCATAAATACTGATTTTCAAAATCATATGTCACAAGTCAGTCTTTTTTACATTTTTTAAATCAGATAAATTTCATTTTACAAACTAAGAGCCAAATAATACCACCTGCATTTACAGGCGGTATTATTTATTCCTCAAAATTACAAGAGCAGTATTACTATTTTTTGTATTTTCCCTAAATTAAAACGGATTGAGATCTGTAGCCAAAAATGTAAAACCATAATCATGAACAATATTGCCAAATCTTTCTCTCCTTTAATTTTGAGGGAGATTTATAAAATGAACATTTTTTTGACGTTCTTAATCTCGTTGATTGCTTTATTTTTTCTTGTTATTTTTAAAAACTCAGCCGCTCTCATCCTTTTCATGACCTTAAAAAGTCTGGTTTATATTTTTACCGTAACTTTTTCGCTTTCAGCAATATTAGAATTTTGTGCGGTAAAATTTCCAAATGATATTGTTCAGTTCAGGATTTGGCGTTACGGCTCAAGTTTTTGTACATCTATATTGCTTCAAATGATCTTGTGGCCTTTTTTTGCTTATATGGCGCATGTAGAATGGAGCGTTTACAATATAGAGCTTATTATGACATTTTTAATGGAAGCTATTTTCATTTCGACTTTAGTATTGTTGTTACAGGATTTTGCGATTTTAAGATTGGCTAAAACACAAGCCGAAATTGAAAATTCGAGATTGCAGCTTCGTACGGCACAAGCTGAAAATTTACTTTTGAAACAACAAATACATCCTCATTTTTTATTTAACTCTCTCAATACCTTAAAAGCGCTTTACAAAAAAGATCTTGCCCTTGGTGAACATTATCTTATACAACTCGCCGGGTTTTTAAGAGCTGCGGTAACACTTAACGACAGCATGGTTACAACACTTGAGGAAGAACTGGATTTTTGCCAAAATTATCTTGAAATGCAAAAAATGCGTTTTGCAGAAGCTTTAGAATGGGATATTAAAATAAATAATCCGGAAATACTCAAATTCAGTATACCTACATTTTCTCTTCAGCCTTTAGCCGAAAATGCCATCAAGCACAATAGGTTTACCAAACAACATCCGTTACGGATTACAATAGAGCAAAAAGGATCCTATATATCTGTATCTAATACCATGAATCTTAAAGAACCAAATGAAACATCTCTAAAAAGCGGTTTGGCAAACTTAGCCGAACGTTGTTTAATCTGGTCCGGAAATGAAATTATAATCAACAACGATGGCACAACTTTTTCTGTAAGCTTTAAAATAAATACCGATGAAAATCATAATTATTGAAGATGAATCGCTCGTAGCTGAAGATCTTGCCTCCAGCCTGAAAAACTGCAATGCCGAAATCGAAATCATCGCTCTTTTAGGATCTGTTAAAGAAGCAATTACATATTTTAAAAATAATCCCCAGCCTGATCTTATCTTTAGCGATATCCAGTTGGGAGACGGTTTGAGTTTTGAAATTATTCAAACAGTGCCTTTAAATGTTCCGGTCATTTTTTGCACCGCTTTTAATGAATATGCTCTCGATGCTTTTAAGGCCAATGGAATTGAATATATTCTAAAACCCTTTAGCGCAGCCGAATTAAAAGTTGCATTAGGCAAATTTCATAAGATGCAGCAAATAATGAGCGGCCAGATTGCTGCACAATACCAAAAGGCAATGGAAACCATCTCTAATCTTCAGCAGCCTGTTAGTGGTACTATCATGGTAAAATACAGAGATCGCCTTCTTCCTTTTACATTAGATAAAATTGCTTTATTTTATGTTGAAGCCGAAACTACAGTCATGCTGGCACACAACGGTAAAAGTTATATCCTTACCGAAAGCCTTGAAGATCTGGAAAAAAGAACCAACAGATGTTTCTTTAGGATGAACAGACAGCTTCTGGTTAACCGAAATGCAATTGCTGATGTTACCGATTATTTTCCGCGAAAGCTAAAAATAAACCTTTCGTTTCCTTTTCATAAAGATATTTTTGTCAGCAGGGAAAAAAGGTCTAAAGTATTGGCGTGGTTAGAAAATTGATTTTCTAAAAAGTAGTAACTTGTAAAATAAAAACGATGAAGATTACTGCTTACAGGCTTCACTATTATCTGCGCGAAATTATCTCCGTTACCATGTTATGGCTTTTTGGCGGACTGCTTTTTGTATATATAAAATTTAATGATATTCCCAATAACATCATATCCATTGCCTATCCTCTAATTCCGGGAATGACAAAAAAATGGATTTATGAATTTTCTGCCATAACCTGCATTTGTATAGGGTTACTAATGGGTATTTTTCATACCCTGATTTATCCTAAGATGATCAAAACCCGAAATATTGTTCTCACTATTTTTTTGCGAATCATGGTTTTCACAGCGCTCACGACAGCGCTTATTTTAATTGCTTTTCAATTTTCCGGCATGCCTTCAAACGCCTGGAAAAGCACTTCACTTCCTGAAGGTTCAGGGTTAAGTGTCATGATTTCGATGATTTTAATGGAAATGCTGGTAGGAATGGTCGTTACGCTTCGAACCAATATGGGCAAAAACTACTTTAGAAATTTCATTCGTAATGCCTATTTTACGCCATCACTTGAAGACCGAATTTTTATGTTTATGGATCTTAAGGACTCGACGTTATTGGTTGAAAAAATGGGAAGTACAAAATTCAGTAGTTTTATTCAGGATTGCTTTAAAGACATTTCTGCCATTGCACTTGATTTGGGTGGCGAAATCTACCAGTTTGTTGGAGACGAAGCCGTTTTAAGCTGGCAGATTACAACCAATAAATGTTTTAATAATGCGCTTCAAATGCATTTTTCTCTTATTGAACGTTTGGAGAAAAAACGACCGTATTATATGAATAAGCACAACATATTTCCTGAATTTAGAAGTTCTATACATTCCGGGATTGTATCTGCTGCACTTGTTGGAGTTTATAAAAAAGAAATGGCATATCACGGAGGAGTATTAAATCTATGTTCAAGGCTTCAGAAAGTATGCCGTGATCATGATGCTGCTTTAGTTATTTCTGAAAGTTTTTACAACCATTTAGTTGTTGATTATCCCTTTAGCTTTTTACCGATTACTGATATTGAATTGAAAGGAATTTCAGAAAAACAACTTGTATACAAAGTAATTATCGATTCTAAAAGCGTAGATAAAAGCCCGGTTACGCCGTAAAAACTTTCTTCTAAAAATTAATTCTCCACTTTTAATTATCTGCTAAACCGTATTTATCTACTACGAAACGGTTCACCCGTAAGATTGTCCGTTTGACTTTATTTTTTATGCTTTTTAAGAAATTGCTCTCCTACTTTCGCAGAACAAATATCTTAAAATTCAACTATAATGATTCAAATAAAAAATACCAAAAAAGGCTGGGGTATAGTATTGATAATCCTTTTATGCCTTAGCAATTCTTACGGACAAAATACGGCTATTAAAATATCGGGCATTCGCTCAGAAAAAGGGCAAATTATACTCAATGTTATTAAAAACAGTGAAGATTACGAACAGGAAAAAGTTTCGAAAAAATTAATCTTTGATAAAAAAGCAATTAGTAATGACCTTATGATTATTAATTGTGATCTCGAACCCGGAACATACGGCATCACGCTTATTGATGATGAAAATAAAAACGGAGAACTAAACAAAAACCTTATCGGTATACCAAAAGAAGGTTTTGGTTTTTCTAATTTCTTCATGGAAAAAATGAAAAAGCCTGCTTTTGATGATTTTAAAGTTACTGTAAAAAACACGGGCAATAAAATTACCATTAAGGTAAAATATATGTAAAACGATTAAAAACGAAGTAAAACCCAAAATTAAAATTATGAAAACTAAAATCATTATTCAATTAATGCCTGTAAAGGCAATGGCTATTTTAGCCCTGCTATTTTTATCCTCTTGTGATAATAACGAAGTAGATCCGTTTGGATCTGCCCGACTAAAAGTAGTAAACGCTGCTCCCAACTCAGGTTCTCAAAAATTTGTTATGGCAAACATTCCATACATTGGTGATCTTGATTATTTAGAGCATTCCGTATCATATCATGACGTTGCTGTAGGTAACAATCTGGTAAGCCAGTTTAGAGATGAAAATGATAATGATTTGTATGCCACTGAAGAACTTGATCTTGACGATGACAGAAGATATACTGTATATCTTACAGGAGAATCGAGAGACGATGCTGAAGTAAGACTTTATGAAGACAATATAACTGCGCCGGCTAGTGGAAAAGCTAAAGTAAAATTCATTCATTTAAGCGGTGGAGCTCCTGCGAATATTGATTTTCTTGATGCTCAAGGCAATAATCTGGCCTCTAATGTTTCACGCTACAGTCAAAGCAATTACACTGAAATTAATGCCGGTTCATTGGGCATTCAGGTACGTGGCACTGGAACAACTGATAATCTGGCAACGCTGCCAGCAACAGATTTTGCGGCTGGAAAAGTGTATACCGTTTTTATCTCTGGATCTTCCGGATCAGGATACAGAATCGAACAAATTTCGCATAATTAATTTTATTATTTTTTCTATATTATAATAACAGACTTCTAAAAAACGATTCATTTTTAGAGGTCTGTTATTTTTATAATACTGTCTATGATAATATAAATGATCCCGCCCTCCCCTCGAAAAAGTCCTAATAAAAATAGGACTTTTTCACGCTTAAATATTATTATCTAAACTCATTTTAGTAACTCCATATTTATGTTTTAAAGACAGTTTTCAATCTTAAAAACACCCAAAAGTTCTGTGAAACAACTTTAAAACTGAATAAATTTTCCATCAATCCCCAACAGGACATCCAAACCAAAATCCTTAAGACACATAAAGTCAGTCTCTACTTCCAGTAAGCCAATCGCTTTAAATCCTCCATAAAATGGTGCGTAATTTGTCCTTTATGGGTCACTACACAGCCAAAAGGCGCCAATTGAAGACAATTGGCGCCTTTTTTTTGTTATATATCTTTTAACAACATAAGTTTAATTCGTTTCTTTTATTTTTTTCGAATCGCACTCTTAAAAATGAATTGTAAAAAAGCCAGCAGTCTAAAACAAGGGATCAACACGAAAACCTGTGGAGCGTTAAAAATTATGCATAAATCAACATGATGCAAACGCCTATAATGAATAAAAATTATTATTTTAAAACATCCTAAATTTTCCTAATTATTGCGCAGTTGAAAATAATCAAATCTTATTTTTAAAATGGTTTAATATTTCATAATTATTTGTATTTCCTACTTCTTTTTCCGATTATAATTATTTATCTGGTAAGGTAAAAATCGGTTTATTTCATCGCGATTATTTACCAAAGTTCCTCCGAAAGGGATAAATATACCGAATTACTTCCTCTCGTTTAAAAAATAGCCGTCCATTCGCTTTTTTACAATTTAATGGCATGCCAATCTAGTAAATTTACTTTTTGCAGAAGTTGTAAGATCAGAGTGGGTTGAAGTAAAAACTACCTCAATGAAGAGCCACAAATACAGCATTCAATCTTAAATCCTTTAATTTTGAGAAAAAACAAAAATGACCCAAGATGGATAGTTGTCAGAACCGAAAGCAACAGGGAAGCTGCCAGACTATTTTTTGACTTTGAGATGGAAATCTTGAAGTTGGAAGAATGCATAAAGATCAAATACGAAAATTGCGAACAGGTGCCATCCATCTGCAGGCTGTTAGTGGATGCGAACATAGACATTTTGGAAATTTATTTAACTCCTAAAATCTGAATATATTAAATTTTGGATGTATAATTCTAGTAATTTTAATTAATGTGTCAAGATATGTATTTTGCGGAAGAAAAATTAAGTCAGCTTAATTAATACCATTGCAAGACTATCCCTAAATTTAATCATCAATAAACCAGAAATATTCCAATGCATAAATATTGTAACACATCTAAAAACTAACACGAATGAATATGACTAAACTTAATCATTTACTTATCACGTGTTGTATTGCAATTCTCTTTTCTTGCTCAACAAAACGTGCCGAGACTGCAACAAAAGAAAATGAAATCATTAAAGTAGATTTATTATCTACAGAGATTCAAAAATTAGCACTAGATTTTACCAGAAAGAACAATGTTCCTGGAATAGCCGTAGCTATTATCCAAAATGGAAAAATCATATCGATCCAATGCATCGGTTATGCTGATTTGGCAACTAAAAAACCCATAACTCCACAAACAATTTTTAACATAGGCTCAATTTCGAAGGTTGTATCCGCCTGGGGATTTATGCAACTTACTGAAAAAGGTATGGTACAACTTGATGAGCCAATTAATCAATCCTTAACCCGCTGGCAACTACCAAAATCCCAATACGATGTATCCAAAGTTACACTTCGACGCGTTCTCAGCCATACATCTGGTCTTTCTGTGCATGGATATGGTGGCTTTGAACAAGGAACAAAACTATTAAGCTTAGAAGAATCGCTCAACGGAAAAACAAAGAGAAATGGTGAAAGTGTATATCTTATAAATGAGCCAGGAACAAAGTGGGAATATTCTGGTGGCGGTTACACACTAGCACAATTATTTCTTGAAGAAAAAACAAATGAAAAATTTGCCGACTATATGAAAAAAAATGTATTCCTACCTTTGGGATTAGCTGATACCTCTTATGAGTGGACGGAAGACATGAAAGCGAATTGTGCAACCGCGTACGACACGCTTGGGAATGCTATAAAAAATAGAATATTTACAGAACAAGCAGCTGCTGGATTACAAACAACGGTGGTGGACTTAGCACATTTCGCCGAGCTATCCATTACAACTGATTCTCGGAAGTTAAATAAAGTTTTAAGGCCCAAAACAATACAACTGATGGAGCAACCTGTTTTTCCATATTCGAGCGAAGGAAAAAGTGGCCTTGGATACCGATTCATGAATTTTGAAGATCTTCAAACAATTGGACATACTGGAGAAAACGTAGGCTGGAGTGCAGCAATGTTTTTACATCTACCCACCAAGAGCGGTATCGTTATGCTTTGCAACGGTTCTAATGGAGATCGTGTCTGGTTCCCAATCTATCAGAGCTGGGCAAAGACAATTAAAGCAAAGCAAATGTAGACCCTTGTAAATTAAGTTTTGTGGCAAAATCGTGGCACTTTGTATTTTGGAATATCAGAAACATAATATATGCAAACCCTAAGAAACTTAGGTTCAAAAATTTAGAAACAGAGACCTAAATTAAAGATAAATTCTTTTTTAAATACAAAAATCATATATCGTATAATTAAAATCATCGTTTTTTGAGATGCATTAATTTTACAATGTTTGGCTCTACAAAATTTAAATATTTATATATCATCTTCAAAGATCTTTTTTCGGTGGTTCACACCCCAATTAGCAAGTAATTCATAAAGCCAAAGAAAGACAATCCTATCTCAACTTAAGCTTTCTTTTCAAACCCTCTATAATATTTTTAGAATTGTATATTAATTTACTGTCATAAACCAACTGAGTTTTTATATTTTTTTGCATCAATCCCCAACAGGACATCTAAACCAAATTTACAAAGCCAATGGAAGACAGACCATTACATATAGTAAGCCAATTTCTTCAAATCATCCAAAAATGATGTTGAAATTTGTCCTGTCCCTTCACTTAAGGAGACAACTATATAGTAGTTGTCTCTTTTTTTATACCCTAATGTGTAGATATTTCAAGCCTTCACAGCCTAATATTTGCGGTTCTATTTTTTCACAAGAAATTCTTAGTCTGTTTAAAATAAACAGTCTTAAAGTGGCGCTATCAGAGAATTAATCGAAGCTGAACGATGGTTCGAAATCCCGTTAAGGATATAGGATTTTTTTCTCTTTTGGTTTATCGTAATTTTTTGATACTAAATACAGTAATTCCAAAATAATTTTAGCTTCCTTCTCATCTACCTGAATGCCGTTTTTGGAAAGAATAATAACGGCTTTCTCTACTGAAACATTCTTCTCAATGAAATTCATTTTTTCTATTGTTTTTTCGGTTTCTTTTTTTTGATAATATTTTTAAAAATGCTTGATTTAAGCCTAAAGATAGATCCCCTGTTTTAAAATTAATTTCCGTCGGTGGAATAAGATTTACAAGATGTCTTTTATCTGAAGCCTCAAATTCAGAAAATCTTTGAAAGATTTCAACTAATGCTTTTTCTTCTATTTGATTTTTTCTATCAATCCCTTTTAATTTAACAGCAATATCATGTACTTCCTTTTTAAGATTTTTAGTGCTGACTTGATTCTCTTTTATTAATTGGTTGTAGTCATCAATTTTTAATATTCCAGCTATAAATAATTTTCTGCCTCGAGAAAGGGTCAGCTCTTCCTCATTTATTTTCCTCTCCAATACCTTTTGAGTGCATAAATAACTTGCTTTCTGTGTTATTATATTCTGGTCTTCCAAAACTTTTTTAAATAATTCAACTGCATTCTTTGAGAGCATTAATTGTCGGAGCTTGTTATAATAACAGTCATTAAGGAATAATGCATTTATTCTTGTTCTACATCCATTATGACAATGATAATATGGATAGTCTTTTGATCTGCCTTTTGAAACACTTCCGCTAAGTTTTCGATTACAAACAGGGCATATTAAAAAACTTCTAAGAAAAAATAATGATTGTAAATCATCTTTTTTGGCAGTAATTCTTCTTCTTGTATTAATAACAGACTGAACCTGGTTAAACAATGACTCGGAAATCAATGGCTCATGTAATGCTTTTACCACTCCCTCATTACCAGAGTCAAGTGTTACTGGTATAAGCCCGCAATAAACAGGATTATGTAAAATCCTGAAAAAGTGTGATCTTGAGCATACTAATCCTTTTTCATTGACTATTTTTATGATTTTGGATATTTTATGATCGTTCCTCGCAACTTGATAAAAAGCCCATTTTATAATTTCGTCTTCAGGCTCTTTAGGAGCAATGCCTTTCTTACCATCCATCATTGTCAAATTGATAAATCCTAATGGTGCCTTACTAGGATGTCTGCCCATCAGCTTCGCCCGACGAATGCCATTTGAAGTGTTTTGAGCCCTTCTCGCATTTTCTGCTTCTGGAACAGCCAAATATACAGCCAGCATTACTGTGCTTTCCGGCACAGAAAAATCAATTGGCTGATCAATAGCTTTTGCTGTTGTTTTGTATTTCCGGAGCTTTCCAATCATTTCGTAGGCATATTCAACATTTCGGCTGAATCGATCCCATTTGATAAATAATATATTTTTGTCTTCTCCTGAGGATTTCTTTTTGATTTCTGAAAACAATCGGTTCCATTCTGGCCTATTGAAATTCTTGGCTGAGTAATCTTCGCGATAAATTCCTTTGACTTCGATATCGTAATATTTACAATACTTCAATAGTCTGTCCTCCTGTTCCGGCAAGGAGTAACCTTTTCTTTTTTGTTCGTCCGTACTTACACGAACGTATAAATAGGCTGATTTCATATAATTAATTTACTTGTTAGAATTTACTACTGAATATTTTTAATACATGAACTCGTTAATAAAAAATCATTTTATGTTTTACTAAATTAAACGCCATTTACAATAAAAAAATATATAACACACTACAAATCAATTCAATATTAATTTAAATAATATTGTATCAATGGTTTATAATTACTAAGTTTAAATAAGGCATAACACTATTAATTCCGTTATAGGTCAAGTATAATTTGAGAAATCTAAGTCATGATTACGTACTAATATCTCACAACAGGTATTTTTACGCATAGAGGATTTGCCTTAAATTGTATTTTTGATTTATAAAAAATCTGTATTAGAATGATTTTTAGAGAAAAAAAATCACAGTTACGGTTTTCCGTAAAAAACTTGATTTTAAAATTCTGACTTTTGTTTTTAAAGCCTGTGACTCTGGGGAATTGTAATAAGCTTAAAATACACACCAAATTTTTTTATTTTAGATCATTATTTTACTTATGCAAAATCAGTAGCCATTTGCATATCTTTTTCATAAGAACTCTACCAAATGGCGTCAATTGAAGACAATTGGTGCCTTTTTTTTTATTAATATTAATAGATACACTAACTTTGAGTCGTTTTTGCTTTTATTTTGTTTTTTTAAATCAAAATAAAAAATGTATTTATAAGAAACGTAACGCATTGTTTTTAAGTTGATCATTCGATTACTTAACAGGATTCGATCACCTTATATGATCTAAATCAAGATTAACACTTCTTAAATCGTACTAAACTAATTTTCATCTACTTACTACATTATATAATTTTAGAAATTGGCTTATATTCTAATTGCCCTCTCACCTATTTCAGTTATTGATTGCTAATCAAATGTTGCTAATAGTTGATTTATTCTTTGTTTAGATGAAGATAATTTAGTTAATTTAAAAAAGTAGAAATAAATTTAAAAGAATTTTCAACTAATGAAAAAAGACAATTTTTATATTATTACTGGCGGTCCTGGAGTTGGTAAGACAACTTTAATAGATGAACTGGCCAAGTATAATTTTAAAGTAGTTCAAGAAGATGCTCGAAAAATAATTAAGCAGCAACTTACAGTTAGCGGTGAAGGATTGCCATGGAAAAATAAAGAGCTGTATGCAGAATTAATGTTTAATGCTTCGGTGAGAAGTTATGATGAAGTAGATTTAGAAGGTTCCATGCCCATTTTCTTTGATAGAGGAATTTTAGATTCAATTTGTTATATGAAAATGGAAAACATTCCAATATCAAAAGAGAAAAACGAGATATCAAAAAAGTATGCCTATAACAAAAAAGTTTTTATACTGCCGCCTTGGAAAGAAATTTATAAAACCGATGATGAAAGGAAGCAGAGCTGGGATGAAGCTCAATTAACATTTACAAAAATGAAAGAAATATATTCAGAATACGGCTACAAAGTCATTGAGGTTCCAAAAATAAAGATAAGAGAGAGAGTGGATTTTCTTTTGAACGAAATAAATAGATGACATCGGGAGTTTGAAATATTTTCTCTTTGTCTTTATACAACGCTGCACTTTGAGATTAGGGCTTGAAACTTTTACAAACAAAAAACTAATGTGAATGTAAAAGAAATTTTAGCCTTCAACCATGAAATTTTTACTGCAATATCCAAGGAAGACTTATTTAGGCAAATAAATTATCATTATGTTAAAAAAGGGTTTCGCAAACCAAATAGATTTATTTTAAAATCCCAGCCAATAAGCAATAGAGCAAAATAAAGACAATTCTACCTTAAGCATAACAATATTTTCAGATCCTCCAAATATTTGTAGAATTGTATTTTAGTATACAGCCATAAAACAATCTATTTTTTACATCAATGCCCAAAAGGACATCTAAATAAAATTCATGAAGCCAATGAAAGACAGACACTAAATATAATACGCCAATCTTAAAATCTTCCATAAATTTTGTTGAAATTTGTCCCGTGGAGGTCACAACAGCCAAAAGGCGTCAATTGAAGACAATTGACGCCTTTTTTTTATTACTCTATAAATAACTTAACTCGTTTTATTAATCAAAACAAAAGCCTTTGGATTGATAAAACTAACGTATAAAACCATTAGAAACCAGCTCAATAGCTTTTTTTTATGATGGTCCATTATATTCTATATCCGCCCGAAACTTCTATTCTCTGCGCATTAATCCATTTGGAATCATCAGAACAAAGAAAGGCTACTACACTTCCAATATCATCGGGCAAGCCGACTCTTGCTAAAGCAGTTTCAGAAGCCAGATGTTTATTCAAATCTGAAATATCACGTACAACACCCCCGCCAAAATCAGTTTCAATAGCCCCTGGAGCTACGGAATTGACTCTTATTTTTCTGCTTCCCAATTCCAATGCCTGGTATCTTGATAATGAATCGACTGCAGCTTTCATCGCGCCATAAACGGAATATCCAGCAAAAGAGAATCTTGCCAAACCAGAAGAAGTGTTTACAATGCTGCTTCCATCATTCAGTAATGGTAATAGTTTTTGAGTTAAGAAATATGGGCCTTTGAAATGGATATTTGTCATTGCATCCAAAATTTCTTCTGTTGTTGTTTCAAAACTTTGGTTAATTCCGATACCCGCATTGTTTACTAGCGCATCTAATTTTGCAGAAGAAAATTGAGCATCTAAAACATCTTTTACTTCAGTTACAAATTGGTCAAAACCGGCAGTTGAAGAAATATCCAAAGGCAATGAAAACGCTTTTTGTCCAATAGTTTCAATTTCTTTTACCACCTGGTCCGCAAATTCTTTTTTGGTCTGATAGGTAAGGATGATATCAAATCCTTTTTTCGCCAGCTGTAAAGCCGAATCTTTTCCAAGTCCGCGACTTGCGCCTGTTACTAATGCTATTTTATTTTGATTGTTTGACATTTTTTATTGTTTTTAACTTTATGTATTTTTAAATAATTCTTTATTCAGTATATCTCTTACTTTTTTTTATGATGTTTACCACTTTTAATTTAGTATGTTTGCCCTGAATTCATTTGGCGTGCTTCCTACTTCTTTTTTAAAAAGGCGTGAAAAATAAGTCGTATTTTCGAAACCAAGCAGATGAGAAATTTCAGTTATATTCAGTTCGCCTTCGGTCAGTAAGTTTTTTGCCTCGCCGATTAGAAAAAGATGAATAAGCTCCAGAGCAGTCTTTCCTGTTTCCTGTTTGAGCAAATCAGTTAAATAACGGGAAGATATATTCAGCTTTTCTGCCATGAGAGATACCGTTGGTAATCCAATATTTTTTGTTTTTCTTTCTTCAAAATTAGCAGCAAGCAAAGCGTTAAACTTCGTAACTGTAGAACCGGTGAGCTCTGTACGGTTTATAAACTGCCTTTTATAAAAGCGCTGTGAATATTTAAGCATGGAATCCAGATGACTTACGATAATAGCTTTGCTGAGTTCATCAGTATTGTTGTTGTACTCTTTTTCAATATTGAAATACAGATTCCAAATGATATCCTCCTCTGCAGGTGAAAGATGTAAAGCCTCAGTAACCTCGTAATCAAAATAACTATATTTCCTAATTTCGTTATAAAGGACTGTTCCCGGTAAAAAGTCTTCATGAATCATAATTAGAAATCCCTTTTCCTCTAATTCCACATTTTTAAAGACTACTTTCTGCTGGGGCTTTGTAAAGGACATGGAACCACGGTCATGGTCATATTTTGTTTTGCCATACTGCATGCTTCCAGATTTCAATTTTTTAAATCCTATAATATAAAATTCAGATGAAAACTCTAGAATACTATTACCGCTGCAACTGTCCCGTTCACCATATACGGCACTAAAGAGCGGGTGCTGGGGAGGTTTGATATCGAGCGCTTCATGCAGATCGCTGATTTTTTTGAAATGTATCATTTTTCTTAATTTTAAAAACAGACCAAAAAAAAAATTAGATTCTGTTAATTCAAACGTCTATTAACCATGTGCTGCCACCGACACATCCTGCCATGATTCCCATGTTTTCAGTCTTTCTGAGTAAGTGTGCTGCACCCAGGAAAAAGCAATTTTACCCAGCAGCAATCTGAGTGGCGGATTTTCAGAATAAACGAGCTTGACAATAGCTTTGGCAGTGGCTGCAGGGTTACCTGAATCCTGCTCGCCGGCATGCTGATAAAAATCTTTCCGTACACCGTCGTAAGCCGATATTGATTCGCTGAGTGCAAGGGAAGTGGTCCCGAAGAAATCTGTAGAAAAACCGCCTGGTTCTACTATGGTAACTTTAATGCCAAATCCGCTTACTTCACCCGCGAGTGTTTCAGTAAGGCCTTCAACAGCAAATTTAGCTGCACTATACAACCCCATTAAAGATACGGTATTTAAACCTAGCGCACTTGAAAGCTGAATGATATGTCCTGATTTTTGCTGGCGCATGATAGGCAGAACTGCCTGAATAGTCCATAATGATCCCAGTACATTAGTTTCAAACTGAGCTCTTACATCCTGCTCTTTTAATTCCTCTACCGCCCCTATATGTCCAAAACCGGCATTGTTTATTAACACGTCAATGCTGCCAAAGTGCTTTTTTGCAGTTTCTATTGCTTCAAAACTTTCGTTTCGATCAGTAACATCAAGTTTTAGCACCAAAAGCGATGATGAAAATTCTTTGTTAAGCTTGGTTAGTGTTTCAGGATTGCGAACAGCCGCAACAACATTATCGCCGCGTTTTAAAAATGCCTCTGCCCAAATTCTTCCGAATCCACGCGATGCACCTGTTATAAAAATTGTTTTTGCCATGATATTAATTTTTAATATTTTGATATGGACAAAGTTCGAACAGATAGTACAGACGGATATGATACAAAAGTAGGCAATAATGAAACATTTTAACGAAATTGCTGCAGCTCTGATTTACTGTTTCAAAGAGGGAATATAAAAAAACAAAATCCCATCTCAAATATTGAGAGGGATTTTGCAGTGCAGTCATTATAAATTATCTTGACTTAGGATTTTTTTGAAACAATCCTCTATTGTATTCTACTACCTCCGGATGTGATGGATATGAAGGCAGGGCAGAAAGATCAGCTATGGCCTTATCTCTTAATGACGGTGCTGCTTCTTTTACACCATCAGATAGTGCCTGTTTTAATTCTTCTTCATTAAGTTCCGTACAGTAAGCAGGAGTTCCAGGCTGATGTCTCCAAGATTCAGAAAGTCTACCCGAGTCAACTGCATCGTAACCGGCATCATTGACTAATGAGGCAATTACTTTTTTAGCCTGCGGATCATCACCCGCTACAGCCATTGCTATTCTGTCTTCAGCACCGCTGTTTTTTCCGCCGTTTGCCAGGGTCTCTGCCAGCAAATTATTGAAAGCTTTTACAACAGGCCTTCCCAATTGCTCCGATACCCAGATACTTTCTACTTTTCCGTTTTTGATCTCTTCAATATCGGCATCACGGAATGGATAATAATTTGATGTGTCTACCACAATTACATTTTCCGGAACGCCTGCAAGCAAATCTTTAGGCAAAGTTGGTATTGCTATGGTAGGCAATGATAAAATAATGACATCTACATCTTTTACAACATTCTTTAGTGTTGCTGCTGTAGCACCCAACTCCTCAGCACGGGCCTCTAATTTTTCAGCCTGATCTGTATTATTCACTTTCACTTCATGACCGGCTTGTGCCATTTTTTTTGCGATCGTACCGCCTATTGCGCCGGTTCCAATTATTCCTATTTTCATATTATATAAGTTTCATTTGTTATAATTTTCAATTTAAACCCTTGGATCAATTCCATATTGATCCGGAACGCCGAGGTGTCCGCGCAAAGTTTTGCTTTCATACTCTTTGTGGAAAAGCCCTCGCTCCTGCAGCAGCGGAACAACCTGATCCACAAAGGCATCAATTCCATCCGAATTAACATCAGGTGAAATCCAAAACCCATCCGCAGCACCGGCTTCATACCAAGCCTGCATATGATCTGCCGCTTCTACGCCCGGCCCTGCAATTACAGGATGGTAATCTATCACGCCGTGAGCAAGAATATCAAGAACGGACCAGCCTTGCCTAGCAATTTTGAATGCATTGGAAGAACGAGGATCATAAGGAGATGGACGGGCATTTTCCAGCAGCGATTCTGAAATTGGTTCATTTATCAAGGAAAGATCAAGTGGAATACCCAGCATTTTTTGCAGGTATTCAAATTTTTGTATAAGTGAACTGCCTCCTAATTGTATTCGGCGATCGAGCGCCGTGCGTTTGTCCTTAGCAATGGTGGTCATCAGTCCGGCAATGTATTTGATTTCATCCGGATCACGACCGTAACTTTTTGCTGCCGCTCTAAATGCATTACGTTGCGCTCTTGCTTCTTCAATTGTAAATGCTGCACCTATTACCACATTAGCAAAGCGTCCTGCCAACTGATGTGCGTTGGGACTGCCGCCTGCGTGAAAGATGATTGGCTGTCCCTGCTCTGATGGTGGAATGTATAGAGGTCCTCTTGAACCGACGTATTTACCTTGTAAGTTGATTGGAAGAATCTGATCTTTCTTTGCAAACTGACCACTCTTCTGGTCGTGTATCCAAGCATCTTTTCCCCAGCTCCCCCAAAGTGATTGAATGAGTTGGATAGCCTCATGAGCACGTCCATAACGATCTTGGCTCGACGGAATTCTTCTTCCGTAATTGGCTGCAACATCTTCTCCGCTTGATGTAATTGCATTCCATCCGGCCCTGCCATGGCTCATAATGTCCAAAGCCTTAAATTGTCTGGCTAGATTAAAGGGTTCATTAAAAGTGGTTGATCCTGTAGCGACCAATCCAATATATTGAGTTTCTCTGGCCACTGCGGCGAGGGTCATCATCACATCAAGATTGAAAACGGGAGATTCAGTTTCAATATCTGTCATAACTGCACCGGGACCATCCGGCAAAAATATAAATTGAAATTTTCCACGCTCTGCAGCCTGAGCCTGCTTTACACGAATATCAAAACTCGTATAGCTTTCGGGATCAACTCCCGGCATACGCCAAGCCCCCGATTGAGATCCGTATCCATTTCCAAGATGAAGTCCAATAAGCATTTTTCCCACAGCATTCATAAATTGAATATTTTGATTAATTATATTGCAAAATTAAACAAAATCACTTTCCTTTGTATAGCTCTTTCCTAAAGGAAAGCGAAATAAATAATTTATCATGCCGAAAAAGAAACCTTATTGTGAGTGCCTAAATACCGTTAAGCCAGTACGGGACACACTTGAAGTAATTAATGGAAAATGGAAATTATCCATCATTATTTCTGTAGGTGTAGGAAACAGCCGATTTACTGAAATTCAAGAGAGCATTCCAGGATTAACTCCCAAAGTACTTTCAAAAGAACTTAAGGAACTTGAACAGCACCAGCTGATCAAACGGATTATAACGAACGATTATCCTGTAAAAATATCATATTGCTTAGAACCCTATGCAGATACCTTGACTCCTATTATCTACGCTATGAAAGATTGGGGATTAAGCCATAAGAAGAAAATTTTTCAAGAAAGATAATATTGCAGAAATTTAATTACTTAGCTAATGCTTATGTTTACAAAATGTAGCTACATTTATTTTCGGCCTTTAGGTGAATATAAAATTATCTGATTACATTTTATGCCAAGGTCATGTATAAGCTGCGTAAACTCTACTTCAATCCCCAACAGGACATCTAAACCAAATTACCAAAACCACTGGAAGACAAACAACTACATATAATAAGCCAATTTCTTCAAATCATCCAAAAAAAATGTTGAAATTTGTTCCGTCGGGGTCACAAAGCCAAATGGCGCCAATTGAAGATAATTGGCGCCATTTTTTTATTTACATTGGTAGATAAACTAACTTTGAATCATTTTTTTGTTTTATTTTCTTTTTTTTAGAATCACGTTAAAACAAAAAAAACAGCTGCTATAGATTTTTTATAAAAAAAATTAGATGTTTTTTTAAATTTTTCCTTCGATTACTTAACAGGATTCGAACACCCAGAATGGAGAAATTATGACTTTTTAATGTCCTTATTTTTTTCTCTAAAAAAATAGACTATTTGCTAAAACACAACAATTGGCTTCCAATACGCAGTTCTTCAAAGAGAAAACAGGGCTATCCGGCAGCTGTAGCCCCGATAGCAGTGGAAATCCTTTTGTGCCGGAGTTCGACGCAAAAGATTGCAACGCATAGCGGGAATAGCTCCTGAAAAATAATATTATAAAATTTACATGGGGCTGGGCACAAAAGACTGCTTCGCCAGTTCACTGACGCTCGGGTGGAATGCATAGCGGGAACAACTCCTTCATAGAACCAAAGAAAGACAACTCTGCATTAAAGCAAAACAATGTTTTTAAATCCTTCCTAATATTTGTCGAATTGTATTATAGAGACCTAAATTTTTATCAGCCAATATTGGCATGAAATAAATCTAAGAATTGATTTTTCATAAATTCAATTGTTAATTACTGCTTAACTAAGGCAAAAATTGGGTTATTCCCATTATAAGTTTCTTTCAAATCTAAAAAAATAAATGCGGAAAAAATATGTAACTTTGCCTTATGAGAAGAAACGGCGAAATAATTATAATTGAGGATGATGAAGATGACAGAAATTTTCTTAAAGACATATTTGAGAGTCTGGGGTATCCGAACAAAGTAGTTTTTATCGAAGATCCTACTCTGGCTATTCCCTATTTATCTTCTCCAGATATAAATCCTTTTCTCATTCTTTCTGATATCAATATGCCGAAAATTGACGGTTTTCAATTACGAAGCCAGATTCTAGCTAATGATGATATAAGTGAAAAATGCGTGCCGTACATTTTTCTTTCCACTTCGAAAAATCCTGAAAACGTAACAAAAGCCTACGCTTATAATGTACAGGGCTATTTTAGCAAAGAAGAAAATTTTCCGGCTTACAGGTTAATGATACAAAATATAATGGAATACTGGAAGACAAGCCTGACCCCTGTAACGGTTTGCTGATAATTACTGCTGTTTTATCTTAATATTGCCGGCTTGCTGATTTATAAAAATTTTTACTGCACTAAAGTCATTTTTTTCTTGAAAACCCGGCAGCATTAAACTATAATATTAATTCCTTAAGCATTCTGACCAGTTCATTATAACTGCTGGGTTTGCTCATATACCGGATAATCTCTCTCTTTTCCAGAAGATCGAAAACAAATTCTTCAGAAGGAGTTGAAATTAATATTACCGGAATGCTTCTCAATTTCTCTTTACTTTTGATCTGCTGCAGGAAGTCTTTGCCATTCATTAACGGCATATTGTAATCTAAAAATATCAGGTCGGGAAGATTTTCTAAAGTTTCCAGTTCCTGCAATGCCTTTACAGGATTATCAATGTGGCGCATTATTATTTTTTCATTGACAAAACCGACAGCCTCCATAAATATTTCAGCGTCATCGGGATCATCATCAACCAGAAGTATATTTTTATATAACATAAGTGTTTTTTCTTTAACCTTTCGGTTCGGCAGAGAGCAGCTCTTTATAATATACGCATTATTGCTGCAACAGGTTTGCATAATGCTTTAAGATGCAGGAAGAAAAATATGAAATGTGGTTCCCTTTCCATATTCTGATTCTGCATACATTAACCCATGATGATTGTTGACAATTCTCCTGCACAGCGCCAGTCCGATGCCGCTGCCGGGAAAAATATTCTGTTCGTGCAGCCGTTTGAAGATTTCAAAAATCTGCTTCTCATAGCCTTTTTCAAATCCAATTCCGTTATCACTGAACAAAATGTGATGATACTCTCCTTCAACAAGGGGAGAATCTGTAAACTGGGCCGCATAATCATGCGGTACCAGAACAGCGCTTATTGTAATTTTCGGCGCAATATCATCTCTTGTAAATTTCAGCGAATTGCCGACCAGATTATAAAAAAGCTGATTCATCTGAAGACCGACAGCTTTTACAACCGGCAGCTTTCCAGCTTCAATTGAAGCATTTTTTTCCTCAACAGCCAGCTCAAAGTCAATCCAGATATTTTTGATAACTTCATTCAGATCAATCGCCTGCTGGCTCTTTTGAGGCTGTATCAGTCTTGAGAAAGCAAGAAGATCAGTAATGAGCTGGCTCATCCTGGCAGCAGAAAAAGTTATTTTTTCAATCATTATCTTAGGATCTTTACCAGGGTGATTCTCCTGAAGCAGGCCTGCAAAAATCTGAATTTTCCGAAGCGGTTCCTGAAGATCATGGCTTGCCACATATGCAAACTGCGCCAGCTCCTGATTGGAATGCTTAAGGGCATCATTGGACTGTTCTAAATCAGCATTGGAAGACTGCAACTCTTTCAGCACTGCCGCAAGTTCTTTTGTCCTGAGCTCCACTTCACTTTCAAGGGCAAGCTGAAGTTCCCTGTGGATCGTAATATCCTGAGCAGTCCCCTGAATCACCGACGGCTTCCCATCCAGATCAAAATAAGTCTGTCCCACTGCATGAATAACCTTTTCCTGTCCCGTAATGCCGTGTATAATTCTGTATTCAGCCTCATATCTGCCTTCTGAACCTGGTTTCTGGGCTGCAAAAAATGCCTCAGTCACCCGGTCATAGTCTGAAGGTTTTATCAGTGCGCGTATTTCCGATGACGGCATTTGGGCTGCCTTTAATCCGAACATGGAAGCGTGACGCTCTGATACTGTGGTAATTCCCGAAGATATGTCCAGTGACCATGTTCCGAGCTGCGCCACTTCTACTGCAGAGCGGAGAGCAGACTCTGCCTGTTCCGCTTTTTTTATTGAAACAATTTCATCTGTGACATCCGAACCGACATAAAGCACAGCATAAACTTCTCCCCTCTCATCGTTTAGAGGAGTCAGGCTGATATTATGATAACGGATTTCTCTTTCTTCGGTATTAATTCCAGGCATGCCGCCGGCATAAAAACTTTTTCCTGAGCGAAATACCTCCTGTGCCGATTTTAGGAAATTCTCCGAATTGCTGGATTTCAGCACTGCCTTAAGAGGCTGTCCTATTATAGAACTTCCCTTATTAATGACAGCCATAAAACGATCATTAGGATTTTCAATGACTAAATCCCTGCCCGCAAATACGCTTATCGCAACAGGGGCAGCATCTAAAACAGTGCGAAGCTTGGATTCGCTTTCCTTAAGGGCTATTTCTGTCAGTTTACTCTGCGTAACATCCGTTGCATGAACAATTACTCCTATTACCTCCCCATCATTATTTTTATGTGGCGTATATACAATGCTCAGCCATCTGGTGATTCCCATGCGTGAGGGCGCAAACATTTCATATTTCTCCTGATCTCCGCCGTAAGCAATTTCAAGATGGGGAAGTGTTTTTGCGTACGCAGCTTCTCCCAGAAATTCTCTTACGCTTTTTCCTATGGCTTCACTCGCGTCTACAGAAAACCAATCCATAAAAACCCTGTTATAACTCTGGTAGCGCTGTTCCTTATCTAGATAGAAAATCATGGCCGGGACTGTATCGCGCAGTAACTGCAGGTGGGCTTCACTTTCCTGCATTGCTTTTTGCGCGATGACCTGCGCCGTCACATCAATGGCAATATCTAAAATAGCATAAATTTCTCCTGATTTGTTTCGCAGCGGTGTATAGGAAATATTGTAATAGTTATTATTCAGCACTCCATTCTGCATTATTTTCACCAGTGAAGCAGGAGAAATAAAAGGAATTCCGGTTGTAAAGACATCATCAAGAATTTTAAGGTAAGCCTGGCCCTCAGAAATAAGTTCAGGCATGGCTTCTCTTAACGGCAGTCCTAAAATATCAGGGCCTTTGCCCACTATATCTATAAATGTCTGGTTAGGATATTCTATAATCAGGTCGCGGCCGGTAAACAGGCCAATGCCTGCCGGTGCCGCCGCAATGAGGTTTTTTAGTTTTGTTTCACTTTCTTCCACTTCTCTACGGCTCAATACCTGTCTGGTTACATCAGTTGCAACTACCAGTATAACAGCTGGTTTACCTGCAGCATTCCGATTAATCTGATAGGTCAGATCCACATAAATATGCTCCAGCTTTTCATTTCTAAGCAATTCAACCTCCACTTCCTTGGCAATAAAAGCATTACCGGTACGGATTACTTCCCTCAGCAGATCATCAAAACCCTGCCCCTTGAGCTCCGGAAGTGCCTCAAGAAGGGGTTTGCCGATAATATCTTCAGCTTTGCGGCCTACCAGTTCGCCGTAAAAAGTATTGGCGCTTATAAAAACCAGATCATCTCCTATTCCTATCGTGGCAATACCGACGGGAGACTGCTCAAACATAACAGCGAGCTCGTTGTGGCTCTCTGAAGCCTGCTGCTGTGCTTTCACTGCAGGTGTTACATCCGAATACATAGCAAGAACGGCATAAACGGCGCCAGTCTTATCAAAAAGAGGTGTCAGGGAATAATCGAAATACTGTTCTTTTTCTGATTTTACATTTTTTATTCTGGCTGCTGTAGCTTTGTATTCTTTTCCAGTCAGATAAACTTCATTGAGCCTGTCATATAAATCATAATCTCTTATGTCAGAAAAAACATCTTTTAATTTTCTGCCGATAATATCATTTTCTTTTCCCCAATACTGCAGGACTGCCTGATTGGCCAGTTCAATGTAAAACTCTCTTCCCCTGAATAATGCAGTGCCCACAGGTGCTTTTTCAATAAGTGTCCGAAAACGAAATTCTCCTTCTTCCAGCTGCTCCTCTTTTTCTTTTTCAAGTGTTATATCCACTGCGATGGCAGTGATATATTTACTGCCTGCTGCATCGCTTACAACAGAGACACTATTGTTTACCCATAGTATTGAACCGTCACGTTTTACATAGCGTTTGGTAATCATAAAATCTTTTCCGTCCCTGATGCAGGCCTCAAGAAGTATCATATTGCGCTGCAGGTCATCAGGATGTGTCAGATCTCCAAGATTCATCTGTACTATTTCCTCCCGGCTGTAGCCAAGCATCTCGCAGTATCGGTCATTAACTTCCGTCACTCGTCCTTCTATATTGGCCTGTGCAATTCCGGCCTGAGACTGTTTAAGTACATTGTTAAGCTGTGTTCTTACGGAACCTGATTCTATTACATTGGGAATAACAGCTGAATTTTCTATGCAGGTGCCAAAGACTCCTTCCGTATTCCTGCTCTGGCCGAAAACTGCGCTGCATGCGACAGTAAGATAAATTTCCTGCAGACTGTTATTTCTGCTTACAGCAGTTATAATATTAGACTCTAATCTAATTGCTTTTTGATTTATAACCTGTTCAATGATATCTGATATTGTTTCCCATCCAAAAGGCATTGCATCTTTAAAGCGGGTTTCAAAAGTCGATGTTTTTATGCCGTTATCAGAAAAGAAAGCGCTGAAAGAATCATTGTAGAAAAAGAACCTTTCTTTTCCCCATATCAGAAACATCGGAACTCCTGAACCGAGCATAATTGCCAGTGATGTCTCCAGCTGCGGCGGCCATTTCTCCGGCGCACCTAAAGAAGTTTCAGACCAGTTAAACTCACTGATAAGAGAACCTAATTCTCCCATATTACTTAAAAACGGATGTTGAGATCCCCTGCTGTCCAACTGCACTCTTTGTAGTATTTGATTTCAAATGGAAAGGTAGCGTAATTTTAACAAATCACCAATTAATTTGATTGTCCATTATCACTATCATGGCGGTCATTATGGAGGAGGCGGTACGGTTATAATTCATAATAAAAATGTATATAATAACTATAACATAAGCAGAAGCCGCTCTAATACTGTTATCACTAATAGGGAAAGCGGAAAATACCGTACTCCTAAAAACTCCGGCAACAGACAGCAGGCACGAAATTTAGAACAGAGAAGTACAAAATACAATAAAGGAGAATCATCGAAGACACGTAAATATAACCAGTCAGCAAACAGACCTGCAAAAAATTACAGCCAGACCCAGAGATCTTCTGCATTAAAAACTGCACCGCATACAGCAGTGAAGCGACCTGTTCGTTCTAAGATGTAAACCTGTTTCGAGTCTTGAAAAAGCTGTTCCACTTAAAAAATATTTTTAATTTAATTCATAAAATCATGAAAAAACCATTTTTATATACGTTTAGTCTGGCACTGCTGTCACTAATGTTTCTTTCATTTAATAAAAACAGGGACAATCTGGTTGGAAGCTGGAAGATTACCAAAGTTGAACCTAAAACAGCTGTTTCACAAACCGCCAAAAATGATATACTCTCTCATGGCTCATTAACTTTTACTGATGATGGCTTTGTTAGAGGCCGTATTCTGCAGGATATAAATAACGGAACTTTTGCCCTGACAAAAAAAGGAAAAAGTCTTGTGATCAAAGAAGATACCGGAACTCCTTACAATTGCCAGAGCATAATAACTGAAGATGAACTGGTGTTAGGTACTAAACAGATGACAGTAACTTTAACTAAAATATAAATTCCACATATTCTTGATAATAATCCTCTTTCGCGCATTTTTATATTTTTAATGCAACCGCCTTTTTAATAACACTATCCTCTAACCTACCAAAATTAAAAAATCTCTATCAGTTAAAACCATTCTAGAAAAAAGAAAACTAAGTAGCAAAGTTGTTTTCTTTTTGGACATTGATTTAACCCTCCATCCCCAACAGGACATCTAAACCAAATTTACACAGCCAATGGAAGACATACACTACATATAGTAAGCCAATTTCTTCAAATCATCCAAAAAAAATGTTGAAATTTGTCCTGTCGAGGTCACAAAGCAAAATGGCGCCAATTGAAGAGAATTGGCGCCATTTTTTATTTTAAGTAAAAATGAGTTTGAGTATAATAAAGGGATACTACTTCTTATCAGGAATTATTTCTTTTTTTATTTCAGTGCTATATAACCTCACCTTTCTCATTGACAGCCTGGACGTATAAAATGTCGGATAAAACAGAAAATACTAAAGCAAATAGCGGAGTTCCAACCAAACTTGCCACAAAAAGCTAAAGCCAATAAAAAGGCATTCCTCTATCTATAAATAGATTTTATAAAATAAATTAAGAGAAACAAGTTATTTTCAATTTCATCTAAACAACAATATCATAAGAAAGATGTAGTCAGTGTATTCAGATAATATCAGATAAAAAGCAAATATAAAATAATAAGCTTCATATCTACCTGAAACTTTTGCTGGATAACTTTAACATGACTCTTATCGGTCAAAATAATTTAACAACTAATACTATTAAATCTTAATGGAAAAAGATATTGAATAATTCTCCCATTCAAATTAACTCTCACTCCAGCCAACATCTCCTTCCACTAGTCAAATCCACAATTAAAAAATCTGCAACAATTAAAACCAATCTAAAAAAATACTAACTAACTAACTAACTAACTAACTAACTAACTAACTAACTAACTAACTAACTAACTAACTAACTAACTAACTAAGGCAATATAAAACAAAAAAGATGAGCTTTACTGCTCATCTTTAAATTATTTATCTCTAAAATTTATTCAATATCAAAAGGTTAAAATTTTAAAATCTCATATCACTAACTGTGAAAAACTACCTAGCCGCTGCCTATATTACATTGCCCTCCAAATCGGTCGTACGTGGGCGGTGTAGTTCATGCCACCTACTCTCAAAGGATCGGATATTGGCCATGTCCTTACCCACCAGATCCGCCAGTTTCCTGACCTCTTTTTCAAAACTGCTTTCAGAACCTACATTGCCTAATTTGTATTCCGGAGAAAACATCATATGGAACAGCGGCGGCCCCTTGTAGTCATCGCTCCTCAGACGCATGCTTGTGGACTCGTGCGGCGGAAGATGGAAGTTGATCCCTTCGCAGTCCTTCAGTTGATCCAACGATTCCAACTTTTCACCTAGCCGGAAGATATTCAGGTTTATCTTGATCCATTTGTCGTCCTTCACCATCGTGGCATTGACAAAGTGTAGCTCACCGTTATCTGCCAGCCTGCAGAGCTCATAGGAATAGCCTCGTATATTTGTATCATACTGCCCGAACCACGAGCTTTTGAATGGGGACTTCGCGTAACCGTTCCTCTGCAGTCCCGGAATTCCATACTCCTTGAAAATAGCATTCCTGGCATCCAAGAGCTCCTTATCCGATTTTTTAAAACTTGTACTCATATTAATCTCTTGTATTTCTTTGAGCTGCTATACCTCCACCTGTACCAACTGTAGCTGTTTTTGCTGCATTGCCCAGACCTTGGCTTGTTGTTCTGTCTATTATAACATTAGCACCTCTATTAATTGCTGTTCTTTGATTTCTGGTTAATCCAGATGTATTAAATTTACTTTCCACCGTCAAACGGCGTCCTGTAAATATGTTTTTCATATCATGGTCAAACAATGCTTTGGCTTGTCTTCCTGTTGGAGTTCTTCCGCCAGTCATAACCTGAGCCTTGCCTTGACTGACATAACCTCGACCTCTGTATTTGATTTCTGTAATGGCTTCTCCTAATTTTCCTTTAGCGCTTCGTGATAAATTATTCGTCGAATTTTTAACGGCATTCCCTACCAATTTACCTCCAGCTCCTAAAACAGCTCCTACGGTTCCATCAACTACAACATCTCTAACGGTTGTTTTTTGTCCCTGAATTGCTCTGCTCGCAGCACCTCCAACGGCATTAGCTCCACCAGAAACACCTGCAGTTACCAATAAACTGGCTCCTCCAGTAAATCCTGCGGCTCCTCCTACAACAGCACCTTGTACCGCGGCACCACCCACAGCTTTCCAATTATCTACTTTACCGTTTTTGTATAATTGGGTTCCTGCTTCTATGGCACCTCCTATAATACCGCCAATCAATGCTCCTGCGGCAGCAGTGGCACAATTAGGACATTCTCCATCTGGATCTACATATTTTACAGGGTTATTGTATGAAAATGCATAAGATGTTAAGTTGAATGAATTAAACCCTCCTCCGTTACTCGATTCTGGCTCATCAAAAAAGTCTTCTTTAAACATTAAAGGATCGACACTTAACCACAAACTAGCTTTCATATCGAGATACCTTGCTCCATAATAGGTTAAGTTTGTTTCTCTATCTAATTCCTTGCCGTTAAACAAATAAGGAGACGAAAATGAAGTTGCATGTTCTTCAAACAAAATCTCACCAAAAGCAATGTATTCTACGTGCTGTGAAATAGAACCATTTTTGGCTGTAATATAGGAAGTACTTCCCAAATGATCAGCATGAAAATAAAAAATATCATTTTCTGGCATTCCAGTTCCTGTAAAACCTTCTCCTGCTTGTACGGTAGTTGGTTCTATTGGTGGGCCAAATTGTACTGGCGGACCTGGAACATCTCCCGGAGCATTAAAAATTGGGTTTCTAGGCCATCCTTCTGGAGGTTCTTGATTTTCTTCTACAGGTTTAAGTACTTCACTTGGATACGGATTCCCTGTAAATTCTGGCGTAGCATAGATTCCTTGCTGTGTTGGAGGTCCTGGTGGTAAACCTAAACTTTTCACATAAGCATCTAACGCCTTTTGCTGTTCTGCACTAAGATTGGTGTAATTTACTCCTCCTGCTGTTAAACCTAACGGCTGGGCAAAAGTTCCGTTACCCAATTTGCTCACAATTCGTCCACTTCCTTCAAAATAATGTTTGGTAAATTTACCTTTTCTTATTACAAAATACGGACTTACATATCCTGTATAATCATCTGTATGTATAATTGTAGCGGCGTTTTCTCCGTTTATTACAACATTTTGAGAATCGGCTGAACTTTTAATTACACGTTCTCCATTACTATCATAAGAAAATTGATAAATTCTTCCATTATCATTAATTCCCATTAGTCGATTTTCCTCGTCCCAAGTCATTTTTCTGAAACTTTGAGTTTCTGTATAACTTGTTGGGTTCCCGTTTCCATCATATAGATATTCGCGAGGATCTTCTTTAGCTGTTTCAGCAATTTTACTCGGCGCATGCGGATGTAATTCGTTATCGTAAGCGTAATCTAGAACATATCCTTTTTGCTCATTATTAACGGTATGCATCAAATCTTTTTTGGTAATATTATGCATTTTATTGTAACTCATATTGAGTTCATAACTGGCTTTGGTAAACTCTCCTTGATAAGAACCTTTTGCTGATTTTAATCTATAATAATCATCATATTGGTATTCTTGAGAAGAGGTTCCTCCTAAGCTGTTGTTTATTATTGGAGCTGTATTTTTAATGCTTAATACATTTCCAACATTATCATAACCATAAGCATTGTTTAAGACCTGTCTTTCTCCGCTTCTTACTTGTAACTGCTGTAATCTTCTCATTACGGCATCATAAGTATAATTCGTTTCGGTGTCGTTACCATATTTCAGGTATTTACGCTGTTCGAATTCATCATAACTTAATTGCTTGATATAATCGTAAGTATGGCTTTCTTTTTTACCTTTCATACTTTGCAGATTTCCAGCGCGGTTATAAGTGTATTCTACTACTTCTCCATCAGGATAGGTCATTTTCTGGATACGATTCCATGTATCGTATTCAAATTGTGAAATATAAGTCTGTACATCTGTAGGCGTAATACGAAGTGTGCGAATTTCTTTTTCTATCTCTCCTAATTTACCAAAGAAAAATTCTTGTCCTCCAGTTGCATCTTGTACAAACCACACTCTTCCTCGTCGAGATGGAGTTCCATTAGCTTTTCCATAATTATATTGTACATTATTCTGTGGATTCTTAGGGTATTTTATAAATTCTAAACGATTATAATTATAGACATATTCTACAGCACCACCATTTGGAACGGTATTTTTTAAATCTTGTGTTATGCGTTTAGTTAAATTTCCTGCCAAATCATATTCCATAGTTGTTGTTCCAGCATCTGGATGTGTATATTCAATACGTTTTCCTACCCAGTCGTAACTCATTTTGGTAATATGATCAATGGCATCCGTTACTTTTACCGTTTCTCCCAGAGCATTAGTTTCAATCTTTGTTACCAAATCATTTTGTACAACGGCTACATTTTGCCCTGCAGCATCTGTATAAGTTGAACTTGTTCTGTTTAAAGCATCTGTCTGTGTTGTATTTAGTACTGACAGTCCATCATGATTGATAATGGTATAAGATGTTGTATTGGTGCTTCCATCTGGCAATGTTACTTTTATTGGACGTCCAACCTCATCATAATCGGTTTTAGTTGGCTCAACATTAGACATTGCTGTACTAAAATTATTATCCATCGTAGTCGTCGTCGTTGGATAGTAGGTGGCTATTGGTCTTTCTAATCCATCATAAATTATACGCCCCGAAACAACATGAGCTTCCTGATCTGGACTTCCGGACTGTGTAAATAAACTTGCTGTTTTCTTTACCTGCAAAGGTCTTCCTAATCCATCTGTATATGTGTAGGTTTCGATGTCTTTGTCAAGTTCTGGATCATAATTTCTAGTTTTGGCATACGGAACTTCTGCTTCTGGAAAATATTCATAAGCAATCGTGTATGGTCTGCCTGAAGCAATTTCATAAGGGCCTTTTATTGTTGACACACGACCTTTTGTATCCAAAGTATAAATAGTACTTTGATCGTTACGATCTGTTGTTTTAAGAGGCACTCCAAAACGGTAATCGAATTCTACTTTGTTCTGATAACCAAAGGCGTCTTTTATTTCGGTCATGTATTGGTGATTTTCTGAATCAAATACATATTCCAAAGTCATACGCTGTCCTTTATGATTGACAGGACCAGTAATTTTTTCGATATTTCCGTAAGTGTCGTATGCAATGTCAGTAACAGCAATTTTATCTGCTGCACTGTAATTGCTTATCTGAGTTACTTCTGCTGTTGCAGGATTTACCGCCGCGGTTCTTTTACGTCTTAATCCTTCACTTGTGTAAACTTCTAACTGTTTTGCTATACCTCCATAATATGGATTAGTGCTTTCATAATATGCTATTTTGGCTGTAACTTTATCATCAGCTGAACCATTTCCTAAATCTTCGTACTGAATGATGTTTCCGTTTGCATCATAAGTATTGAAAATATTCGTTTCTAGATATTCACCTCCTGCTTCGTAAACTTTTTCGTTGGTATGAATTAATCCAGCAAAAACTCTTTTATCGTCACATGATGGTAAATTTAATTCAGATTCCGAAATACTGGCTTGTGTAGCAACATCTACTAAGCTGTATTCATTTTCAGACTCTTGGCGTATTTTGCCATCCTTATCTAAAGTATAGCTGCGCTTTAAAAGATTTTTTCTAAAATAATCGTGATTGTGATATTCTTGAACCGTTGTCGAAAATAATGAATTATCAGACGCATCTATTTCTTCTTCGATTACCTTTTCAAAACCATAAAACTCTCTTTCGCGACGATCATGATAAGCATTTTCATATCTAAATTTAGCTATCGAATTATCAATACCATCTCCAACATGTCCATCAAAAACTGTAACCATTTGTAAAACCCATTTAGCTGATGGATTTTCGTAACTTGGTTTTATTAGTTCGTAATCTACCGTATAGCTATTTCCTGCGCCATTGGTAACGCCTTTTAATTTATTAGTCCTTCTGATATTTGATAATTGCGCTGTCAAATGTCCATCTTCTTTTGAAACCACATAATCTAAATTTCCATCACCATCAATATCCATAAAAGTTCCTTCAGAACGGTTTGTGCTCCATCCTTGGCTTCCTCCAAGAGTTGGTGTAATACGCAACAGCCAAATAACAATGTCTATTGAGAAATTAGCATTCATTCCGTAGCTTACTCCTTTATTCTGATTCATTTCTGAATATTTCGGATAGACAACTGGTGCTGCAAAAGAATTACCTAAGTTTAAGGAAACCTGCATGTTACTTCCTTCATATTTAATTTTATCAGCAAGTCCGTCACCATTAATATCCATAAGAGATTCTTCACTATCAGATTGTGATCTTGCATAATTGGCTCCACCAGAAATAGATCCTTGTTTGATACTAAAACCTAAACCAGCGCTCCAATCTGTTGATTTTCCTCCATTCAAACTGTTGTGGTTCCATTTTTCTGCTGGTAAAAATCCGTATCCAGTGTTCAAATAAACATCACCAGAATCTGAAATTTTATCTGGAAGTCCATCCCCATTAATATCACTATGAATCATTGCCGCATGATCTTCTCCTTTTCCTTGAGAAGCACTTACTGCAATACTATTACCTCCCTTTTCTGCCTCTTTTGATGCGGTTTCTTTAGCAGCATCCCTTTTTACGTTAGATTTACCAATGGTCATACTAATTGAATTTGATGGAGCTCCGTGACTGTAGCTTCCTCCAAAATTTGGTCCCTCAGTACTTGTTTTAGAATGGCTGAAGTTATCTCCCATATTGACTACTTCGTTGGAAATTTTCCCAACTGGAGCTGTAAGCTGTACATTTTCTCCACGAATATAATCTGGAAATTTATCTCCATTAAAATCGCTCATTGTTTGTGTTACGTAAGAGTCGCCATCAATCGACTTACTATAACCAACATTGGCAGGTCCAACAGATGCTCCTGCAGAAAGACTTTTACTTTTACTTTCGCTTATCATATCCAGCGCAGAAGTACTGCCGCCAGGCAGATTAGGAAGTGTAAAGTCAGTATACTCCGAAATATCATCTTCTCCCAATCTTGATGTACCTATTATTTGTCCTTGTATATATATTCCTTCCTCTAAACCTTCCCATTTTGCTTTAGTGTAAGACGGATTTAATGATACAAAATAACTTTTTGCAACTTCATAGTCAGTTCCTTCATAACTTTCAGGATCTGTATTGCCTAAATCGGGTGTTGTGCTGTAGGCATCTGATTTTTTTAGAAGTGTCTGATCAATAGTATTTGATGCTAAATTTCCATTAATAGCAAATCCACACCATTGACGATAATACAATCCTAAACTTCTTTCATCGTCATTCAAAAGACTATAAATACTGAAATCATCTATAGCTTGGTTCCATACCGAAGCATTGACTGTATCTGTAACTTGAACTTGAATATTTAAGGCATCAGCTTTTGGATAATTTTTAATAATCGTTATAGATCGTGCATTAGAAACTGTCATTTCTAATTGAATTGGAACTCCCAAAACAGCATCCGGATACGTAACGGAATTATCAAATGTATTATTTACCAAACTCAAAATACCTCCTCTAATTTGATAACGATTACGTGCTAATAATGTATTATTTTGTTTAGCAGAAATAATAACATCTCCATCAAAATCATTAATATTACCTGGATATTGAGCAGGAGTTGCGAGTGTCAAATCCTGAGCCAGAATACTTAGTTTTACTTTTCCTAGCGAAGTAGAAGTTACACCAGTCATATTATAATTTCCTTCTCGTTTTTTGTAAAACAAATGAGAAACTCCTAAGGGAACTTCTTTTACCAATTCTCCCGGATAAGCAGGAACAGTAACAGTCGGCGTAAAAGAAATTGTCTGCCAATTGATATTGGTTTCTGTCTGTAAGGACAATGATACCATAGTCTCAGCTTCAAATGCAGGCAACGTAATTGATGACAAATCGAATGAACTGACCTCATTGGCTAAGAAAGTTTTTTCATAAAGAATAACTGGAATCTGAGACAAATCTAAATATGTTTTTTTGATAACCAGTTTGATGTGATCTGAGGTAACAGGTTTATTTAAAATACCTTTCAAAACGACATTTCCTGCTACCGGCACGACTCCGCCTTCATTAGAGCTGCTAAAAAAATCGGTACTTGCTTGATAAGTGGCCAAGGAATATGCGTTTACATCTTGTAAAGAAGCTGGAATGGTAAAATCACTTTCGGTTGTATTTCCATTAGTTCCCCTGTCAAAGTGTTTAATCTGCGAATAAGTAATGGTTGGATCCCAGTTTACAGTGTCAAAATTCCCATCTTTAACAGAGCTAACTCTAAAATACAATCGTTCTCCTTTTTCTACAGCAATGGCCGTATTTTGTTTGCTCTTAGTACCGTAATCTGTAGCCGCAATTGCTTCGTTCCAAATTACTGTATTTCCTCTTTGAAAATACAAATGAACCCCATCGGCTTTGTCTTCACCAGCATTATTTACATATTCCTCACGTCTTTTAATTCGTTCTGGAGTAGATTCAGGAACTAATTGATATTGATGTGATACCGAAATTATCCCTTTTACAGGAGCTTCCCACATACGCACAACATCGTGAAGCGGATTTTGTTTTTCTATCTCTTCCAAAGAAATAGTTGTATAACCTGGAATAGTAATATTTCCACCTCCAAAAACTGGTGACGGCGTACCCGCACTGCTATTCTTGAAAGTCGGGATTCCATTTTCTAATCGGTTGTAATATACCTGCCCATTACGAACAAAATCAACAAGACCATCTCCATTAAAATCCATGAAATAGGCTTTGGTTTTATTACTGGAACGCTGTTGATCAAAACCAATATTTCCATAAGTCATATTTAAATCGACACCCCAGTTAAACGAACTAGATTTTGAAAATCCTACATCACTGATATTAAGTTCTTGAAGATCTCCAAAAGCCAGCTTTCCAGTTCCGGCCAAATTTTTTCGATAATAAACACCATTATTATTTTTGAATACTTTATCAGGCAATCCATCTCCGTCTATATCCTCTAAAGTGGCAATAGTTTCAGAATTTCCCCAGTTATTTCCTCCATGACCGCCAATAGTAAATCCTTTTAAACTTCCGGCATTAGTAGCAAACCCCAGACCCAGCCTATAACTTACTCCTGTTGTAGATCCTTCTGTACTGCTTACCAGAGAATGTTTTCCCGAAAACAAAGCATTAGTAAAAGACGGAATAGAGTTGTTTTTTAAATTGTCACTTGGTACGCTCCAACTTTCTTCAGGTCCAAACGGATTGTATTTTCCTGAAGCATCACGAACATCATCAAAGTAGTCTAATTTATTGGTGTAAAACAACTTGGCCTCTGTATCATATTCTGAAACCGATTCTAACAAAGTCTTTTTAAAAGCTCCTTCTTTGTATTGCAGTTCATAACTGCGAATCATGTCGTTTTTGTAACGCACTTCAATTTTTCGTAATAATTGATTGTTTAACTGCTTAAAACCTAATCTTGCTGAAAGCTGTACATCCTGACGATTCGGTTCGCCTAAATCACCATTTTTTACAAACGTAACATTGTAATTTCCTTTTTGAGAACCGAAACCTGTATAATATATTTTTTTAAGATAAATACCTCCATCTCTTTTGTCATACTCGTATTCTACTGTATTTCCGTTCAAATCAACTTGAAGACAAAGTGCCCAATACCCAATGTTTCCGCTCGCGTCTTGAAGCACACCATTTACTGAAAGTCCAGACATTGTACCTCCATAATAACTAGCATTTCCGCTTTTATCTTTTACTACCCAATAATAATCTTTTGGTGATGCTCCTTTACGAATGATCTGCTGGAAAGCACCTTCGCGTCTTGGAAAGAACTGTTTATCTGGTGTTCTTCCAATCCATTCTACCCTGTGTGAATTTGGTATTAAAGCTTCTCCGCTAATAGTATAACTTTCTGTTTCGTTTGCTGCATCGTATCGTGGTGCTCCCCAGCGCGTTTCAATACTTACTGAAGGAACAGAGACATCCCAGCCCATTCCAGCCCAACTATGGCCGCCATCACTATCATACTGTAATTTTAAAGAAGGCTGCATTCCTCCTCTTCCATTTGGAACGACAATAGGAAAAGAAGTACTTGCAGTTCCGCGTACGTTTGGAGTTGGCGGTTCTATAGATTGAATTCCAACCAGCGGACTAGCTGCTTTTAAATCTTTTATGCTTGTTGGTGTATAACCAGAAGTTTCTGGAGATTCCGGCATTTTTACAATTCCTGCAATAAAATCGGTAAAATGTGTTGTTTTTGCTGTAATTAATCCCTGTTTAATGTCTAACGAATCTTTGCTGACTTCCTGCCAAAGACGTTTGTTTTCATCAAAATAAAATACATTTATATCCTTTTCTGTATATCCTTCTGGAATTGCCTTTTTGCTGTAAGGAAGTGAAAGTGTAACTGCTTTTTCAAAAATGGTTCCATGAGGCAGTAATCTAAATCCTGCATTCCCATTAGTAACATTCACCATTGAAGCGTTTAAAGGTGCAATATCTATTTTTCTTAAACCACTTACCGAAATGGTAAGATTGTTTTTTAAGGCACCAACTGGAAGTACTGCAGAAAAGTTTTTGTACTCTAAATTATTGGCTGTCTCAAAATTAATATTCTTAAAAACACGTTCTTTGGCATTTTCAATTGGTCTAAAACTTTCTACTTTTAAAAACTGATTTAATTCTATTTTTTCTTTTAAAATTAGACCTGTCACAGTCTCTTTTAGCACAGGAATAAATTGAGTAGTATTTTCTGCATCTAAAACCAATTCAAATTCTGGCTGATTTACATCTATAGAAATTCCTGCAATGGTAAGTTTCTTTATTTTGGATGGAAAATTTGTCCCTTTTATGTACAATTTATTTGCTGCTTTCAGAAGTTTAAAATTATTTTCTTCTGGAACATTTTTATATACTATTCGTACGTTTTTAATTTTATATCCATTTGAAACTCCTTCTGGCGCTGTAAACAATAAAACGTTATCACCAGTTCGAAGAGAATTCTCAGATAATAATTCGGCTTGTTTGGTCCAGGCTTTATTTTGCGATACAAATTGTCCTCCAATACTTGGTTGATTGTTTAGACTTCTTGAGATCGATGCTGTCTCATCGTAACCAAACAAATCATATTCCAGATAGGCATTTTCATCAGCTTGCGGTAATTCATCAATTTTAAGATGAAAAACATTATCATAAGCATCATCAACTTCATCAAGGCTGTTGATTCCTATAATTCCTTGTTCAATATCAGCAGAAAATAATTTTGTACCTTCACTTTCATTCTTTACCTCAATAGCTGCATCTGATTTTGATTCTGAAATCGCAGATTCTTTTTCTGAAAACTTATCCGTAATAAAAGAAGGAATTTTATAATCACCTAAATTGGAAGCAAACAAAAATGTACCTATTAAAAATAGCAGGAATATAATTTTCTTTTTCATAGAGCTGGTTAATCGATTACTAATAATCGATTTATATTATATTTCGTTCTGCAGGAAGAACTTTTCTTCGACTGTAGAATTATTTCACAATAACTTTAAAGGCTTTAGTGCCAAAATCTGATTTTACCTGTACCAGATACATTCCAGAAGGTGCTGTAATAGTATCTTCATGCAGATAAGTTTCGATCTGGCTGTATTTTTTTTCTTTTAAAAGTGATCCTGTCAAAGAATAAATACTGATTGTGGCATTTGTCTTTTTAGGAAACTGCATTGCAAGAGCAAATTTACCGTCGGGTGTAGGATTTGGATATAAGATCAAAACACTGCGATCTGTAATTTCCTGACCGTCTGTTAGCACACTAATTTTCTTAGACGTTTTACATTCTAGATCATTTATCAATCTCAGCTCGTAATCGCCGGCTTGATCTATTAGAATTTTTGGATTATCATCAACAAAATTACCTTCGTAAAACCATTCATATTGATAATTTCCCGTTGGAAGATCCTTACTTGCATCCAAAAGCACCGCATTACCATCTGTCAATAAATACTCCGATTTCAGGTTAGGAAAAGTTCCTTCTTTATCGGCAACAAATACAGTTTCAGCATACAGATTGCCTCTTTTATCTTTTACGATATAATCATAAGTTCCCGAAGAAAGCTGTACTCCACTCTGACTTTTTGCAGCCTGATTCCATTGTTTTACAACGGCTTCACTTCCTTCTTTTTTAACAGTAACGGTAAAAGGTGCTTCACCCCCTTCAATAGTATAATTTAATTCACCTGAACCTGTTACACCACAAATGGCTTCTGTAATCCAGACTCTACTGAACATTTCTGGTGCTACTTTTAAAGTAAATTTTGCTGTTCCAGATTTATGTTTGTTCCAATCAAAATCATTTAAAACTAATTTCTCTGTACTGGCAGTACTAGCCAAACGTATATATTCTGAATCATTCTCATCATAAGTTCCTTTTCCCGAATAATCAACCAATAACCAGTAATAAGTATCTTTAGGCAGCGTTCCTTTTATAAAAGATGGGTTAAAAGACCAGTCCAAACTCAAATCTGATGGATTTGTAAAATCCAATTGCCATTCTCTCGAAACACCAATCGGCTCTCCTTGTTCTTGTTTTTTAACTAGAAGATTTTTGCCATTATCACTCCAAAAAGTAAAGTAATTATTAGGAATCGTATTTGTTTTACTTTTCATTTCGATTGTCAAAAGCCCTTCTTCTGCCATATTACTGCTCTTTACTTGTAGCAATCCGCTGGCATCATCACGACCAACTGCGGTTATAGAAGATGTAAATCCTTTATGTTTATCGACATCCCAAATAGTTTCTCCTTTACTGTTTAAATAGTTTTTATTATCAAACTGGGAAAGTGAAATCCCGTATTTTACAGCCAAATAACTTGCTGCTTTTTGAGTTTCTAAACCATTTAAAACACGGCTGTAAACCAAAATTTCGCTTATGCTTCCTTTAAAATCTTCTGGCGGTAGTTTTTCTGATTTTGATTTCTGGCCAATAATAAGTGATGACAACTTTGCAACACTATCAGTAACATGCTGTTGAAAGAAATGAATATTGGCTTTATGGGGTTTGATTTTTTCCTGATAGGACTGGTAAGAATATTTCTTTAAATCGACCAATCTTTTATTTGTTGCCGTAGCTATTATTTTTTGAGCATCATTTATGGTCCATAAAAACTGTTCCTTTAAACTGTCTTTTACTTTATACACCATAAAAAGCGTATGACGTCTTTTGCTGTTAACGCCTAACGGAATAATTAATGAATCATGGGCAGTATCAAAAACAATACTTGGATTAAAATTAAAAACAGCTCCATCTTGTTTTTGAAGAGATACTTTTGCTTCTTTATTGTCTACAAGACTCTCCCAGTAATAACTTTCGCCTGCACTTTTAGATTTTAACCAAAAAAAAGGTTCTGAAACGGCTCCAGGCAGTACTTTTTGTTGCGAGAATGTCAGACTTACAGTAAATACTGTGATTAAAATTACCAGTAAAAAAATCTTTTTATTCATAGTAAAACTGATTGTTACGATGCTGTTTTTCTAAAAATTCCCTAAATCATCAAAGTCAAAAGAGTAACCTATAATCAATGAAATACTATTGACTTTGTTTTTGTTTTCGCTGTAGCGATGTCCATTTTCTTCCGTCATTAAAGCATCCGAAAGTCCAATGGCATATCGTGCTCCAATAGAAAAGTTAGAGCTAAATTCGTATCCTGCTGCAAGCATTCCGTAGAAGTAATTTTTGCCGCTCAAAGATTCTCTCAGTACTTTTTGAACATTTGCATCTGTTTCAAAAGGAACTCCTGATTCAGCAAATATTTCCTGTGCATTTGATGAATATTTGATATTATCACCCGAGATATTAAATCCGACATATGGACCCGCTCCAATGTAAAATCCCTTGTAAGGATAAAACTTAAGCTGTGCCCCCACATTAATATAGTTGAAAGCAAAAGTCATTTTATATTTCAGTCCTTTGATGTCTTCATAATTCAAATCTGTTGACTGACCAGAATAAGAAACCTCAGTTTGAATTGCCAATTTTGCATAAGGATATTTCCAGTTAATGAAAAAACCGCCAGCTCCTCCAAATTTTCCTTCCTCTTTTAAAGTGTAACCGTCGTAAATACCTTTTGGTACAATAACGTCTGGAAGATTGGACATTTTCGAATAAATACCTCCCGCAAAAAGGCCGTATGTAATTTCTCTCTCGCTTTGCGCGAAAACAGATTTTGTGCTTATCAATAAAAACAGAAGAATAATTTTTTTCATTATTTTTTAATTACCATTTATGAAAACTATAGCCTACAGAAAAACAAAAAACACTGCTTTTGTTTTGGTTCTCTATAAACTGAAAAGAAGATGCATTACTTTTAACCATATCTTTTACACCCAGATAATAGCGAAAATCGAAGTGAATACTTTTATGAAGCTCATAACCCAACGCAAAACAAAGCGCAAAATCACCAGCACCATCAAGACCATCTTTGTAGAACTGTCTTGTTGCTACATCATACATTCCGTCCGCTTCATTAGAAGAATAACTAATATCATTAGGAGATAAATTGATTCCGTAGAAAGCTCCAAATCCTAGATTTAAACCTTCGTAAGGATAAACTTTGTATAAAGCACCTATTTCTAAATAAGCATAATTAAGTCCGAGTTCAAATTCTTTCCCAACAACATCTCGATATTTCACGGTTTCTCCAGACTGTCTAAATAAGATTTCAGGTTGTATAGCAACACGAGTATCATACAGTTTACAGTTAAGAAAAAATCCCGTTTCAAGACCATATTTGCCTTTGCTTTCCAGAGTACTGTTGTCAAAAGTGTTATCACGGCCTTTTATCGTTTCAGGCAGATTACTAAAGGAGGAATAAATACCACCCACTTTTAATCCGTAGGTAATATTGGTTTCATTTTGACTATAAAGGCTTATGTTAAAAAAACAACTTAATATTATTAAGTAGAATATTACTTTCATTAAAAAAATTTTTACGAATATAAATATTAAATATAGTTTTGACCAACAAAAAGCCGACAAAACAGGCGATAAATCCGACAATATACCTGATTTCATGTAGTAAATAATTTGAAGATTACTTCTATATTTGCTTGATTCATAGAAAAATCACTCTACATATTTCTTTCATAAATTAAAAAGATCATGAAACATCCTATTCTTTTTCTGTTTATTTTGATGTTGTTTAGTAGTACACTACAGGCAAAATACCTTAGAGCAACTTTATTTATGGAAAATGGGGTTATCAAAAAAGGCTTGGCAGAAAAAGTACAAAGCACTGATTCAAAAGTTAATTTCAAAACTGATCATGGAAGTAAAATAGAAAAAATAGCAAGCAGAGAAATCAAAAGAATTGAGTTTGAAGATGCTGATGGTACCACCTATATAGCTGAAAATTTATATGCTGTAACAGCAAACATTTTAAGTGGAAAGTTTTCGAGATCAAGTAAAAAAAAGTGGTTTTACATGATCTATGATAAAAATGCAAGAATCGGTTATATTACAGAAACAGGCAGAAACAGGCCCAATGCAGGAGGAACCAGCAGAGTGATTACTTATGGAAATACTGCTTATTTTTTTGGAAAGAAAGACAGTGAAGAACTCGTTTTTGGTTATTCAGAATCCAGCGGCAGTAATCTGGCTGTAGGCACCGATTCATTAATCCGTAAAATGGCCGCTGAAGCTTTTGGAGACTGCCCGCAGATAATGGACGCCATACAAAAAACAGATTTCAGCCAAACGCAGGCAATCGATCAGCTCAAAACGATTTTTGAACACAATACCTGCCCATGATCCTATCCATAATGAGCGGAAATCCAGCAGGTAAGAAACAGAAATAAACCAATTTTTAGCTCCAATGGAACAACAATTAATTATTTCATAAGGCCAAAGAAAGACAATCCCGCCACAACTTAAAACAATCTTTACAAATCCTCCATAATATTTGTAGAATTGTATGTTAGTTTACTGGTATAAACCAATTGAGTTTTTATAATTTTTTGCATCAATCCCAACAGGACATCTAAACCAAATTTACATAACCAGTGGAAGACAGACACTACATATAGAAAGCCAATTTCTTCAAATCATCCAAAAATGATGTTGCAATTTGTCCTGTCCCCGTCACAAATCCAAATGGCGCCAATTGTCTTCAATTGGCGCCATTCTTTTATTTAACCCTTATCAATAAATGAGTTTGACTTGTTTTTGCTTTATTTTCTTCATAAAGAAACAAACTTCAGAAAAACAGTATTTATATGAAAAACAAGATAAATTTAAATTTTAGCGTTCGATAACTTAACAGGATTCGAACACCAAGAACAGAGCTGAAATTAAGTTTTACATTTTCAAAATTTGATAATTTCCTGTCTTCCCTTATCAATCTTTTTCAAGAAAAAAAGCCAGCAGTCTAAAACACACTGCCGGCTTTAAAAATTATCTTAATTTCAAAAAAATCTTTTCTCTCTTCTTACATCTTTTCAATACTAGGAGGGATAAATTTATACATCACGGGCGTTACAATCCGTGATAATATTGTAGAACTGATTAAACCGCCAATTAACACAATTGCCAATGGTGCGATCAAGGGATTTGAGTTTAATGCAATCGGAATCAAACCGCAAATTGCAGTAATTGAAGTCAGCACTACAGGCAGAAAACGTGTTTCTCCTGCAATTGAAATAGCTTCATCGATCGAATGTCCTTCCTGCCTTAACTGATTGGTAAAATCTACTAGCAGCAAAGAATTCTTTACCTGAATTCCCGAAAGACCTATAAAACCGATTATAGCAACCAAAGACATCGGACTTCCATTGAGAAGCAACAATAACACACCACCTAAAATCCCTAGCGGTATGATAGATAATACAATAATAATTCCTTTAAAAGTTTTAAACTGCAGCAGTAAAACTGCAACAAACAGAAAGGTACTCAAAATAATTACTGCCAAAAAGTTACCACCCAGCGCATCGCCTTCCGATTCTTTCTCACCCGATAATTTGTAATAATATCCTTTTGGCATTTTCAATTGATCCAGTTTTGGAACAATGTGCGTCAATAAATCATTGGCATAATACCCTTTTGCCGATAAAGCGGTTACTTTTGAAAAGCGTGATTTATTAAAATGATTAATTGCAGTTGGAGAAGTTTCAAACGAAATTTCAGCAATCTGGTTCAGTGCAATCGGGGTTCCCTGAAGGTTATTTACGTACAGGTTTTTCAAAGCATCGAGGTTCGAAAATTTATCTCGGGGCAATGTCAGCGTAACATTTCTGGCATCTCCCCTGTCATCTATATAATCGCCAACTGTTAATCCTGCTACCGAAAGACGGATTACCTTATCTACATCGCTGGTCAATACGCCCAATGTTCTGGCTTTTTCTTTATTGATTTTGACTTTAACATCTGTTTTATAAGTATTCAGCTCATTGTTGATATACACGGTTCCTTCCTGATTTCTAAGAATAGTCTCTACCTGTGAAGAAAGCTTACGTAACACTTCCTGATCTTCACCAAATAATCTTACGACAATATTAGCTTCTAATGGTGTTCCCTGTTCAAAATCTTTTACCTCTACCTTTGCATAAGGCATTGTTTTGAATTTATTTCGAAGTTGTTCAATCAAAGCTGTTTTTTCTGATGGTTTTGCTTCATCTTCGAGCTGGACAAAAATCTGGGCAAAATCGGGTTTTCTGTCCTGGGGATGCACATTGTAATATATCTGCGGATTTCCTTTACCAACGTTCGAAGTGTAATACACAATTTCCTTATGATTTTTAAGCTCTGCTTCTACAATTTTGGTCACACGGTCACTTTCTGAAATATTGGCCTGAAGGGGCATTTTTATATTGATCAGAAACATCGGTTTTTCTGAAGTTGGAAATAATTTAAAACCCGTTACTTTAAACAATCCAAAAGCAGTGATGCTTAAAACTATAGAAATAGCAATAGTTGTTCTAGGATATTTTAATGCTTTGGGCATAATATCGCGATACGCTCTGGTCAGGAATTTTTGCAGATACTGAAGAAAAATATTTCCTCCCGCATGATCGTGCGTTTTTAAAAATCGGCTTCCTAAAAACGGCACCAAAGTCAAAGCGACAATCATCGATGCCAGTACACTGGTAATAACTGCCATTGGAAGACTTCTGATAAATTCTCCCGAAACATCCGGCAGGAAAGCAAGCGGTAAAAAAGCAATTACAAGTGTTGCGGTACATCCTACTACTGCAATTCCGATTTGTTTGGTACCTTTAAGGACTGCATCCATTTTAGAATGTCCTTCTCGCAGCCATCGCTCTATGTTTTCGACTACCACAATACTGTCATCCACCAACAATCCTAAAGCTACCACAAGACCAACAATACTTAACTGATTTAAAGAAAAGCCAAAAGCATTCATTGCAATTAATCCTAATGCGAGGGATAACGGAATGGAAATCATCACAATTCCCGAAGCTCTTAAACCTAATGGAAGCAGAGTAACAATTACCAAAACAATTGCCAGTGTAAAATCAAAACCTAAATGCCCCAAACGCTGCGATACCATATTCGCCTGATCGAAGTTTTTTACTAATTTGATGTTTGACGGTAATTCTTTAGAAAATTCATCTACAATTGGTAGGAATTCTTTCTGCACATCTGTAATGTTTACATTGTCTTTCATACCAGCTGTAACCAGTACACATCTGTGTCCGTTGATGCGGGTAATATGATCGACAACCTGCGACTTGTAGCCTACTTCGGCTACATCTTTCATATAGATTATTTTACCGTTAGCATTGTAAATTACTGTATTGGATACATCGTCCGCATTTTTAAATTTACCGCTAGTTTTTACATTAAATACTTTACTGCCTAAATCAATGCTTCCTCCTGGAATATCGGCCGCTTCGCTCTGCAGGCTTGCCATGACTACATTTAACGGAATTTTTAATTGGGCCAACTTTTCAAGCTGTAAATCAATACGAATTTCCTGCTCGGGAATTCCAGCATATTTTACATCTTTCAGATTGGTAATTTTCTCAATTTTAGATTTAAGTTTATCCGCTTCATCGCGAAGTTTTTTGTCTGATGCATTTTCTGAAATCAACGCTATCTGAAGGATTTTCACATCAGAAGAAGCAATTTTTTCGGTTTTTATCTGATAAATGTCTTTTGGAAGTTCGCTGCTTTTAAGCGCATTCATTTCCGTAGAAATCTCCCGATATTTATTATCAACATCAACTCCGTATTTAAATTTTACCTGAAAAGCAGCAACACCATCTTCTACTGTGGTTAATATTTTTTCGATGTTTTCGAGTCCGTAAATTTTATTCTCGATTGGTTTTACAACCTGCTCTTCCATATCCTTCGGACTTGTGCCGGGATAAATTACCGTAATTAAATATTGCGGTGGATGCGTTGAAGGATCTTCCGCCCTGGGCATGGTAAACAACGTAAGATACCCTACCACAGCAACCAGCAGAAATATAATCAGCGTAAACTGATAATTTTTAACAGCAAAGTTTGTTATTTTCATAATACTGATTATTTAATGATCTTGATAGTTGATTGTTCGTTGAGATAAGCACTGTTTGAGATCACAATCTGATCTGTTTTCTGAATACCTTCTTTTATGAATACTTTATTGTTCTCAAATTTATTAATGGTCACCGGTTGGCGTTTTACTTTGTTGTTTTCCACAATAAAAACAAACGCTTTGTTTCCGTCAGCTTCAATAAGCGAATTGTACGGAATGATGATGAAATCTTCTGATTGTTCTGCCTTTATTTCGGCTTTTCCAAACATTCCCACCGCTGGTTTACTTTTTTTAAGGCTCAGTTTTAATTCGACTTGAAAGGAGCCCAATGCCGCATCTGCCGCCTGCGATTTTCTAAAAATAAAGGCATCGAATTTTTCATCAGGATATCCGTCAAGCGTTACAGTGGCTTTCTGCCCTACTTTTACCGCGGCCCATTCTTTGTCTGTCAATCCTACTTTTAGCAGATAATTATTGTTTTGGCTGGTTTCATTTATAGCCAGAATTGGCGATCCTGCGCCAACTACTTCTCCTTCGTTTGCTATTTTTTTCGAAACAAAACCATCTGCAGCAGCATAAATTTTAGAATAACGTGCATTAAAAGCCACTGCATCTTTCTGCTTTTTAGCAATGTCAAGACCCGTTTTGGTATTCTGAAGCTGTTCTAATGTATACACACTGTCTTTGTACAAATTGCTTGCTCGTTTATAATCACGCTCGTACTTTTTTAGATTTAAATCTGTTTGGTTCAATCCGGCATTTATCTCTGTTTCGTCTAATGATGCCAAAAGCTGTCCTTTCTTAAAAAACTGGCCTTCTTCAACATAAATACGACTAATGAGCCCTCCTATTTTAAATCCGTAATTGGCCTGATTTTCTGTTGTTACTAAACCTGATGCGCTTATGGTATTGTTAAGAGCAAAAGATTCGACCGGAGCTGTTTTAATAGGGATAACATCTGCGCTTTCGAAGGGCGAATTTTCCTTTTTTTCTTCTTTACAGGCGTAAAAAAGCGTTAAAGCAAGCAATATAATCAACCCTTTTTTGGAGGCTGCGATATGTTTTTTTAGATATTTGTGAATCGTTAATTTCATGTTTTTTATTTTTAGTTAAAAGTAAAAGTGGCGTTGGCTCTTTCTAATTCTGCAAAAGCAATCCAGGAGTTATAAAGCGAAATATTAGTGTTAAGCTGCGCATTTACCCATTGGTTCTGTGCATCCAGCAGTTCTATATATATTGCCTGACCTTCCTTGTATAATTTGGTAATGTCGTCATTGTATTTTTTGGCCGACTGTTTTTGATTTTTATCAGCATTGAATTGCTCTAAAGCCGATTTTAGATTGTTCTGTGAAACCTGAAACTGAAGCAGTAACTGCTGTTTTACATTATCAGTTTGCGAGATGATTTTTTTACTGTCTTCTTCAACTTGTTTCAGCTTCCATTTGTTTTTGTTTCCCGAAAAAATATTCCACTCCAGCCCCACTCCAGCAAAATAATAACGTGAGTTTTTATCTGCTTCAAAATCAAAATCCTGAATTCCGAAATCGGCAAAGCCATTTACTTTTGGCAGCCAGTAGGATTTGTTTAGTTTGCTTATATTTTCGTTTATTTCTTTTGCCTGAGTGAGCTTTTGCAACTCCTCTCTATTTTGTGTATTTTCTGCCATAGCTCCGATAGGCGGAACATCATTTTCCTCTATTTCTATAGTAGCATCAAGTTTTTGATTCAATAAAAAATTAAAATAGGATCTGGCATTATTACTGGTTTGTCGGGCGGTTTCTAAATTGGCCTGAATGCGGATTACCTCATTATCACTTCGTAAAACGGCAGTTCGGTTTATTTTTTCATTTTTAAATAAAGCCTGATTTACCCTTTGGTTTTCTTTTACCAAAGCCAGGGCATCTTCATAAATCTTAATTCCTTCAACCGACTGCAGGTATTTGTAATAGGCAATTTTAATTTCCTTTACCAACTCTCTTTGGTAGATTTCGAGTTCTATTTTTTGAAGCGTCATCTGCTGATTTTTTATTCTTTTATTATAAATAATTTCAAAATTCAGCAATGGCATCGTGGTATGAATTTTAGCATCATAAAAATTATCCGGATTTATCAAGACCGACTGATTTTCTAACATTGGAAAAGCGTTAGAATTGGTAATCTGATTTAAAGTACTATAAACCGGATTCAGCATATCTCCAATCGGAATATCGATTGTCCTTCCGCCTTCTGCTTTGGTGTAACTTCCGTTTAGGGAAACTGTTGGATAAAATAAAGCTCGTGCTTCTTTTAAGGCATACATGCTTTTATTAATGTCAAAATTATGCTGCCTGATTACTTCGTTATTTTTTAAGCCGGTCTTTATATAAGTTTCCAGCTTGTTCTGTGCATACCCTAAATATCCTAGACAGAGTATTGCAAAAGTTAGTTTAATTTTCATTTATTGTACATTGTTTATTATTTGAACACTGTTCATTTTTTTGAGCAAAAAAATTTTTAAAGCTTTTCTATCATTTTTAAATATTCATTGTATCCGTCATACAAAATGGTATCGGGATTCGTAAAATTTACATTTTTAATTCTCTGGTGAATTTCTAGACAGCACATACCATGTACCAAACTCCAAACCATAAATGCCAACGGCTCTACATTATGGCCTTTAAAATAACCTTTGTTAATACATTCTTCAATAGTTTTTTTAACTAATCCAAATGCTGTACATCCTTCGTCCCAATCTTCATTCTCGGAGTCTTTCAGGAATTCTATTGGAGCTTTTAGATTAAACATCAAATCGTACATTTCAGAATTTTCGATCGCAAATTTGATATAGGCAAATCCCATTTTCTTTAATCTTTCCTTCGGATCTTCTATAGTATATAACTCCATAAAATAACTATCTAATTCCTGAAAACCTATTGTATGAAGATCATGAAGAATATCATTTTTATCTTTAAAATAAACATAAACAGTGCCTACACTGTAGTTAATTTCTTCAGCAATGTTTCGTATGGTAGTATGTTCAATTCCTTTTTCAACAAAAAGCTTTTTAGCACCTTTTAATATCAGGGCTTTTAAAGCTTCTTTTTCTTTTGCTTTTCTATCAATTGTACTCATACTTATTTTTATTCAAGACTTACTGCAGACAAAGATATAAAATAAAATGAACGCTGTTCATTTTATTATTCAATTAAATATTTTATACCAATTAAGATTGCAATCTGGCCGTAATACCTTTATGATTCAATAACTTGTAAGCTAACTTTGGTAAAAATCTATGTAACAGATAAATCGCTTTTGTATCGCCAACACGAATAGTGTACGTATTGTTTTTTAATCCTTTTATCAAAGCATCAATTAACACATCTGGTGTTATCGATTTACCTTCCATTCCCTCGGACATATTTGTTTTTACCAACGGCGGCAATAATTCAAATATTTTTATTCTGCTTCCAATTATCTGTAAATGATCTCGTAATGCTTCTGTATAAAAACGTACCGCAGCTTTTGATGCTGAATAAGTCGGTACAAGATTAGACGGCGTGTAACTCAATATCGATGATGTATTTATAATAGCTGCTTCTTTTCTGCTTTTAAGCATATCCAGAAAAAGATCATTTAAGAGAATAACTCCTAAGTAGTTAGTATTAATTTCTATGGCAGCTTTTTCAAAATGTTTTGAATTACTGAAACCTAAATTATCCTGGCCATTCATAATTCCAGCATTGTTATAAAGTATATCGATACCACCCATTTCATTAATTTGGTTGTACAAAGCAACCGCGGCTTCCTGGCTGGACGCATCACTTTTAATGGTCGTAATGGATGGATACATTTTTTTGGCAAGATCCAATTTTTTCTGATCTCTTCCTGTAATAATTACTTTAGCACCTTCTGTAATAAACTGTTTTGCAGCCTCTAATCCGATTCCGGCAGATCCACCTGTAATCAAAATTGTTTTACCTTTTAATTCCATAATTTTTCTATTTAGTTTATTATTTCTATATTTGCTTGCAAAATGCAAGTGCAAATATAAATATATTTACTTGCAAAAAGCAAGTGATTTAAAATTTATTTTATGAAAACTCAAAAAAAGAGATCAGACTGCCCGGTAAGTTTTTCACTTGAAGCCTTTGGTGACAAGTGGTCGCTGTTGATTGTGAGAGATTTAATGCTTAAAAAAAAATGTACCTATGGCGAATTGGCAAAATCTGATGAGAAGATCGCAACTAACATTTTGGCTGCTCGACTGCTCTCGTTAGAAGAAAACGGAATTATTCAGAAACTGGAGCATCCCGACAGTAAAGCCAAAGTATTATATCAATTGACACAGAAAGGAATGGATTTAATTCCAATAATTGTTGAAATTAATCTTTGGGCAGAAAAGTATACCGACATTCCTGAAAAAAGAAAGGAATTGCTGGCACAGATGAATGCTGACAAGGAAGGATTTATTAAAAATGCTTTAAAAGAACTTGAATTAAATCTATAGTATATATTACATAGTTGCTGCTTTTTTTGCCACAATAAATTTGAGCTGGAATGTGCATGACAAAACACGCCCCCGCAGATGTAGAACTGTCTCCAATTTTGTCACACAAGCTAAGGCGGTTTTAATAAAAGAGGTTAGCGATTTGTTTTTTGAAGCTGCATTTCCCTTAATCCCCAACAGGACATCTAAACCAAATTTACAAAGCCAATGAAAGACAGATAACTACATATAATAAGCCAATTTCTTCAAATCATCCAAAAAAGATGTTGTAATTTGTCCTGTCCCCGTCACAAATCCAAATGGCGCCAATTGAAGACAATTGGCGCCATTTTTTATTTATGCTATTAAACCAAAGTAGCTTTGATTCATTTTTTCTTTTATTTTTTTTTAAAAATCAAAACCAAAAATGTATTTATAAGAAATGTAACACATTTTTTTCAAGTTGATCATTCGATTACTTAACAGGATTCGATCACCTTATATGATCTAAATCAAGATTAACACTTCTTAAATCGTACTAAACTAATTTTCATTTAATTACTCCATGAATAATTTTAGAAATTGGCTTATATTCTCATTGCCCTCTCACCTATTTCACTTATTGATTGCTAATCAAATGTTGCCAATAGTTGATTTATTCCTTGTTTAGATGAAGATAATTTAGTTAATTTAAAAAAGTGGAAATAAATTTAAAAAAATTTTCAACTAATGAAAAAAGACAATTTTTATATTATTACTGGCGGTCCTGGAGTTGGTAAGACAACTTTAATAGATGAACTGGCCAAGTATAATTTTCAAGTAGTTCAAGAAGATGCTCGAAAAATAATTAAGCAGCAACATACAGTTAGCGGTGAAGGATTGCCATGGAAAAATAAAGAGCTGTTTGCAGAATTAATGTTTAATTCTTCTGTGAGAAGTTATGATGAAGTAGATTTAGAAGGTTCCATGCCCATTTTCTTTGATAGAGGAATTTTAGATTCAATTTGTTATATGAAAATGGAAAACATTCCAATATCAAAAGAGAAAAACGAGATATCAAAAAAGTATACCTATAACAAAAAAGTTTTTATACTGCCGCCTTGGAAAGAAATTTATAAAACCGATGATGAAAGGAAGCAGAGCTGGGATGAAGCTCAATCAACATTTACAAAAATGAAAGAAATATATTCAGAATACGGCTACAAAGTTATTGAGATTCCAAAAATAAAGATAAGGGAAAGAGTGGATTTTCTTTTGAACGAAATAAATAGATGACATCTGGAGTTTGAAATATTTTCTCTTTGTCTTTATACAACGCTGCACTTTGAGACTGGGGCTTGACACTTTTACAAGCAAAAAACTAATGTGAATGTAAAATAAATTTTAGCCTTCAACCATGAAATTTTTACTGCAATATCTAAGGAAGACTTATTTAAGCAAATAAATTATCATTATGTTAAAAAAGGGTTTCGTAAACCAAATAGATTTATTTTAAAATCCCAGCCAATAAGCAATAGAGCCAAATAAAGACAATTCTACCTTAAGCATAACAATCTTTTCAGATCCTCCAAATATTTGAAGAATTGTATTTTAGTATACAGCCATAAAACAACCTATTTTTTACATCAATCCCCAACAGGACATCTAAACCAAATTTACAAAGCCAATGGAAGACAGACATTACATATGGTATGCCAATTTCTTCAAATCATCCAAAAAAGATGTTGTAATTTGTCCCGTTGAGGTCACAAAGCCAAATGGCGCCAATTGAAGACAATTGACGCCATTTTCTTTATTTATACTACTAAATACGCTGTTTTCGGATCATTTTTGTTTTTATTTTCTTTCTTTAAAATAAGACTAAAATAAAGTGACAATTGCAACAGCGTACATATTTATATAAAAAACAATACGAATAGTTGATTTATTATTCCGTAACTTAAAAGTATTCAAACACTAGTAATGAATCGAAACTATGATTTCAAATATGCTATTTTTTCCTAGTTACTGTCTAATTTCAGAAAAAGAAATCTCGTTTTAAAATGGTTTAATATTTTACAATTGTTTAAATTTCTCGCTATCAATTTTTCAAATATAATTATTGCTCGACTGAAGCAAAAAAAGGTTTATTCCCTTCTACAAGTTTTATTTTAAATGTCATATTCATACTTTAATTTTCTTCTCGTAAAAAATGCCCCAATTAGTGTCTAACTTTTTGGGGCATGTTCATATTGCTTAAAGGCTTTTTTTATTGAAAAATTAAATTAATTATTTAGTGCATTCAATCTTAACACCCTTTTTATCATAACATTCTGTTGGTTTTCCATTGAACTTTTTGGTGAACTCAAAATACCCTTTAGAATTATTATATTGTATGTAATCAGGCACTATAATTTCATCTACAAGAATAGCTCCTTTACCATTAATTATGGTACGTTTATTATCCTCACCTGTTTTATTTACGATATAATAATAGTCTGCATTTCGTATACGCCCAAAACTTTTTACATTTTCATATAAAAAAGTATGTGTCAAAGCACTATAAACATCATAAAGCGTATTATTTTCATCAATTTTCTTTGTAATCGAAAGCAAATTATTACATATTTGAACATCTGTCACTTTTTTACTTTCATCATACATTAAGTAGCCATCGTTGCTGGTATTAGAATTGCCCATATTATTGTACACTTCATAATATTGTTGATACTTAACCAAGGTCAGCTCTCCTTCTGATTTTAATTGCGTATAGAAATCTTTGTAAACAAAAGCTTTTTTAGCCAAGTTATAGAAGTTTTCTTTTCCTTGTTTGTTTTCAACAAAAAAAGTAATTCCATCATTCTGAAAGTACACTCTTTTATATTGATCTTCCAAGATTTTTTTACCATTAATGCCTACAAGCGTAACATCCTGAAATCCTCCTAAAGCAAAGTAATTTTTTGGAGTACTATCGTCTAAACCATGAACTTCACCAATTAATTTATCGGTTTCAAATAAGACTTTATTGTTTACTGGATTTATAAGAACATTTTTTCCGTTTAGTTCCCCAACAAGATAGCTGTTAACACGAAGTCCAGTTACTCTAGAATATCCTGACAGATCCGTAATTTTTTTTGTGTTTAATTCCATCAATTTACGTTTTCCACCTTCCTCATAATATATATATCCCGGAAGTATAAAACTAAGCTTAGAAACATCTTTAGGAAATAAAGTTTTTCCTTCTTCTGTAATAATATTTTGAGAGTCTAAACTAGCTGATACAATTATATAAGTATGATCTTCTGAATTATAAAAAGATTCCATTTGTCCATAATAATATTGTGAAAAATCTGGGCTAATGGTTTTTCCATTACTATCGATAATTCTAATGTTTCTACATTTTGTCCAATCGTTTTCGTATTTACAAGCATCCGCTAGTACGCGATAATTGTTTTTAGTTACTGTTATTAAACGAGACCCCGTTGGAATCTTTTCTATATCTCCTTTTAAATTAATCAAATAAGCATCTAGATTTTCTTTGTAAAGCAAAAAACTATCGTACATAAAACCACGTTCTGTGCTTCTTGGTATTTTAAAATCATTACCACTTAAATTTATGCCTTGACTTTTTACTTTTGCAATAACTTCTTGTGATACGGGATTGGAAGGTGCTAGATTTAATATCACAAATGGGATGTCTGCCACTTCTTTAACTTCTAAAGCTTTGGTTGTAGTTGTAGCCGTAATAGGCTTTTTAGTGGGTTTGGGAGTTGTGCTTTTTTTCTGAGCGGAACTACTTAAGGCGGTTACGATTAAAATTGTTAATAAAAGTAGTTGTTTTTTCATATTTTGAGGATTAAAAATTTAAGTGAATACTTTTTGGCTTGTCTAAAAAAACAGTATTATTATCAGCGTAAAGAACGTAAAGTAAATTAGCATCTACAAACAAAACATAACGAAAAAAGGCTCTTTAAAAACAAAAAAATCCTTATTCTTTCTTGAATAAGGATTTTTCGTTTAATCGCTTGAAAGGTATTACTTTTGTGCCACAAAACATACATCGAATAAAGTAATTCATAGAGCCAAAGAAAATAATCTTAACTTAAAACATTCTTTTAAAATGCTCCATAAATCTTGTAAATTTATATATTAGTTTAAGGCGATGAATCAATTGAGTTTGTATAATTTTTCCATAATCCCCAACAGGACATCTAAACCAAATTTACAAAGCCAATGAAAGACAGACACTACATATAGAAAGCCAATTTCTTCAAATCATCCAATAATGATGATGTAATTTGTCCTGTCTCCGTCACAAAGCCAAATGGCGCCAATTGAAGACAATTGGCGTCATTTTTTTTTACAAGTGATAAGGTTTTTTATCCAAAGTATCTTCTAATTAAGGCTTTTTCTCGATGACAAATGCTTTAAGCTCTGCTATCTTCCCATCTTCGAACCGCCAGATATCACAATAATCAAAATGTTCATATTTTCCGGCCTTATTTTTTAATCGGATTTCCCCAGTCACCATAACAAAATTGTCTTCTTCGATTGCCTTTTCCACACTGAACACCGGTGGCTCCAAGTAGAATTCTTTCATATAAGCACGGACTTCTTCTTTTCCATTAAGAATACGCTCACCAACAAAAACCCATTTGGTATTTGGGGTACAGTAAGCTAAAAAACTTTCGTAATCGCCATTTTTCACAAATTCATTGGCTTTGTGTAAGATTGTTGTATTTGTCATTTTTGTCTGTTCTTTTAAATGATTATTTTTTGTTTGGGCACTAACATTAGATGTGACAATAAATAGTCCGATGATGATTAATGATTTTTTCATTTTAAATTGTAGTAAAACGTTAAGGAACATTAGATATTCTCTTCAATAGTTTGAATTCCAAATTCTGCCAAACGGCTTATAATATTGTCCGATGAGACTATGGTTTCAGGAAGGTAAAGACCTCCTGTTTTATGCACAGTTTGTCCTGTGTCCAAATAATCTTAGATATACTCGAAGTAAAAAGATCAATAGTGCTTTTACTATTTGCCGTACTGCCTAAAGTAAAATTGAAATTTTCCAGTACAGATTTTATTGCTCCTCCAATATGTTTTTAAGCAATGCCGTCAGCTCTGTAAAAGTATTGGGTTTACTAATATACCGCTCCGTATCATGAATAATCGACAATTGCGTAGCCGCATTTTCGGAATAGCTGGAATATATAATTATCGGAATGGATTTGAGCTTTTCGACCGCTCTCATTTTTTCTATAAATTCATTCCCATTTATAACAGGCATATTATAATCTAAAAAAATAAGGTCAGGCAGGATTTTTGTACTTTTCAAAAACTCTAAAGCTTTAACGGGATTTGTTTCTGCCAAGCAGGTAACATTTTTATCTAGAGAATTGACGGCTTCGATAAACACATCGGCATCATCAATATCATCGTCAATCAGCAGTATATTTCTATATAACATGGCGTATATTATTTAATAGTTATTATCTAACCGCTTTTAATTTCACTGAACATGAAAGTTTAATTTCGGTATTTTTATTAATTTGTATTGTTTTAAAAACACCTGTGCTAGAAAATAGAGATCAAACAGTTATTAAAAAGAACTTTTTCAATTAATAATTTTATGGAGATCTTTGTTTTTTATAATTACAAAAAGCTCCTCGTTTTTTAGCAGCAACTGTCAGAATGTTTTAATTTTTAACTATTCCCAAAATTACGCCACTCTCACTGCTGCATCTTACACAATACTATTTAGGCATTACAGGATTCAAACATAAACAACTTCATATCAAAACTTTAAAAACAAAAGCATAGAATAAGAAGTAAGGATTATCAAATTTTATTAAAAACTTGCTGATACAGTACTTTTCTGCTAAAAGGAATTAATTAGTTTGCAATAAAAGTTTCGCTTATTGAACCTGGTGCTGTTACAAGCGACATGTAGCGTGATCCTATAGAGGAAAAAAAAGAAAAAATCAAAAAATTAGAAATGCTTGAAGCGAAAGATATTGACATGAGCGTTTTATTTTGCTTATCACAGCCCAAAAGATACGATATTTTAACTATGCTGATTAGCCCACATTTTCAAGAGATATAACGTATTTAATATTCAACAAATTTAAATTGATTCATAATTAAATTTAAGTAAAAAAATAAAGCTGTCTTTACATAAGTCAAAGGCAGCTTTATCATTTTGAATAAGATATTTTAAAGGTTTTGTTATCCTCCTCCATAAAACTTACCCGTTTACTGTTTTGTCTTCGGCATCATGTCCTTCTAACTTGACAAGCTTATTATAAACTCCAAGTAATAAAAACGGTGATGCCCATTGGCCTACAAATAGTGCAGTATGCTTTCTGCCCAAACATTTTAAGGTTAATGACGTTCCCATTGCAGCAAGTGCAGCGTATAAAAATAAATCTGATGGCAGTTTTGAAGTTTGTTCTTCGATTGCTTTTGCCGTAGCTCCTTCTGTGTTTTGATTTTCAAATGACATAACATTTTATTTAAAATTAATAATTGGAAAAGTAGAACATCAGTACAGAGGGTTTTTACAGAATTCAACTTTAAAGTTTCAACATTGAATAATAACATATTAATTATCAAATAATTAAAAGTAGTTTTAAAATTTAAAACATGAATGAGTTTAGCAGCGAAGAATTCAAAATTGATGGACTTGGTAATGAAAACCTGAGAGATGATGAATTCAATAACGAGGAACTTGATAGAGATACATAAGAAACCGAAGACGATAATGAATTAGGAAAGGAAGAATTAGACAACGAATGTCTTGATGATATTGATGAGAAGAACTAATCTCGATCGTATTTAGTAAATCTATTTCAGAACCGTCTCTTTAGGCGGTATTGTTTTATAAAATTATAAATTATTATTTGCAATTTTCTGGCTCAATAGCATTAAAAATAAAAGCCCATTTTTTTGGAAAAACAGGCTTTTAAATTAAACAATCAACAAAGATATATTACGGTCTTGTTGTTCTGTTAAGCGTATCTCTTCGTTGAGTAGGAGACGTTTCAGTTTTAGAGGTAGTACCTTTCTTTTTGTTAGAACGTTGTTTGGTAATCGTGTCTCCTTTTTTATTACCCGATTTTTGTTCAGAACCATGCTTACTTTTCTTGTTGTAAGTAGAATCTGTTTTAGTCGTTGATTTTGTTTTCGCAGGAGTGGTCTGCGCTGATGCATATACAAATGATAATGCCATACAACAGGTTAAAAATAAATTTTTCATAATTCAATAGTTTAAATAATAATTTGATATAGAAACAAATAGCGAAATGTTGCACACTTACTAATCAGTTATTTATAAAACCTTATGTATTAATTATATGATTACCATTATCATCCAAAATAAACTTATCTCTAGTCCTTTTAGCAAAAAATCTTATCGCATGACAATAGAGAGAGAGAAAAGTCTGTCATATCTATTATAGAATGGTTTACAAACATTAAATAATCAACCCAGGACAGTTATTACCTGCCTTTATTATTACTTGTTGCAGTTGAATCGGTTTTTACATTTGTTGTTCCTTCTTGCTGTGTCCCCGCAGCTCCAGATCCGGTTGAACCTTCTCCTGTTGCTCCACTTGTTCCCGCACCATTAACTGTTGTACTATCTGTACCTGGGCCAACAGTATCTACTGTAGTAGAAGTAGAATCTGCAGTGCTATTGTGATCATTCTCATTAGCTGATTCATTCTTTTTACAAGAAAGAATAATTGCAAACAACGCAATCAGCATTGTGGTTTTAAATAGATTTTTCATAATATTAATTTTTAGTTTGTATATTTTCAAATATACCTTTGCAATTAAAGCCGTTTTTACACAATTAATCTAAAATCTTACACTTTTCGATGCAGGACTCTAAATTGAAGAAATATTTTTCAGTTTAATTACCAAGCAATTTCCACTACACTATCTTCTGTAATTTTATACTCTAGTACAATTTTACTTTTTTGCTGTAGGTAGAATGCATTTTTTATTGTGAAAGATATCTATTTTGATTTTACTCATCTGTAAATTGATCACTTCAAAGCTGCTGTTCTTACCAAAAGCAGGACGAAAAGCCATTTGTCGTTTATTTGGCCATGTCACCACGATCCATATTGAATAGCTGATAATAAATAACTGAAAAGTATAGTTTTGGAATTACTTCTCCCAAATTACGGCTTTCTAAATCGGCGTGTACGGTTGCATCCCAACGTGAAATTGTATGTATTAGTGATGAGGTTTAAAAGAATATTTTTTTATACAAAAATTATATCCGAAAACTGTTTATTCCCCTTTTTCCATATGTGGAGCATCTACTGGTTTAGATTGCGAAGAACCTATCTGGCGCAGAAAAATAGAAAGAACAATAATGGCGAAAATCGAGAGAAATTCACTCTGCCAATTCTGAAAAGATTCAAACCAAAATCTCGAATCGGTAATATATTGCGAGGCAGTTTCTAAAGTTTTTCCCTTTAACGAAAGCTGCTCATTTTCATCTTTTAAACTTCCATAAAAATGCAATAAGAAAGATAAAGCAAATAACAGAAACAGCACAATGGTTAGTGAATGTTTGTAAAGCGCTAAAATCAATCCGCCTTTTTTAACTGGTCCAGGAGCGCCTTTTCGGGAAGCTAAAGGTTCTCTGTCTACCTCTTCGTCCTTATCAAAATCTTTCGACTCTGATGAACCTTTCTGCTGTAAAAAAATGGTGAGCACTACCAGAAGTGCCATTTGCAAAAACTCACTTTCCCAGTTTTCAAAAGTAGATTCTATAAAATGTCCTGTTGCAAAATAAGAAGATAATGTTACCGCAGAAGCGCCTTCTTCAATCAGCTCTTTATTATATTCCTCAAACCCAAAAATAATTTGTCCTGCCATTGCTGCTACAAACAGCAAAAAGAAACAAACGGAAAGTCCATTATTGCGTAAAAAAGTTTTCATGATTTAGTATTTAGTATAAAGATGAATTGATTTAAAAACATATTTTTAAATCATTTTTGTATGATGTTACATTATTAAACTTAATCCTTACTATAATCTTTATGCTGCAGTTACTTTTGGATATAATTTAATAATCAAACCTTTAAGTCTATTTTGATAATCCTCCAACAGCCAAGCCTTATAGTTTTTACTGGCATTATCAAGACATTTTACGTACTGTTTTACACGCCAGTCAATTTCTGGTTGCAAAGCTTCTGCCAATGCGATTGCCTGCGATAGTATTTCTGCGTTATCCATACACATTTTGGCATGCTGCCTTATAGATTGCTGAATGACGGTTTTTGGTTTTTTATCTGTATCGATTGCTTCCTGATAATGTCCTTCAACATCAAAGGTCATTTCCAGCGTATTAGGAAATTGAGCTCGTAATTCAGCAGAAAGTCCGTGCGATTGTACAGCTGAAGAACCTGCACTCGATTGAAAATGCAGTTGTTTGGCAAATTCCTCCGGACGTTCAAAAACATATTTCCAGTCTACAGGTTCTTCCCAGGCACCGAAACGCTGAATATTATTCCCCAGATCAGTAATCGTAAACGTTTTTTTAGACGGAAGTCTTCTTGATCCGCGACCCACCATTTGATGGTAAAGTGTTATAGACGTTGTGGCGCGATTCAAAATAACATTTTGCACCGTCGGTTCATCAAAACCAGTGGTTAAAATCGAAACCGAAGTCAGAACTGCATCTTTGGTTTTCTTAAACCATTTTAGAATTTCTTTACGCTCTTTATCAGTTGTTTTATTATCAAGATGTTTTATCGCAATTCCTGCCGCAGTAAAAGTTTCATATACTTTTTGAGAAGCTGCAATTCCGTTATTAAAAATCAGTGTTTTTTTCCCTGTCCCATTTTCACTGTACGCTTTTATCAATAATTCCAGCATTGGGGGGGAACTATATAATTCATTCGAGGAACTTACCGTATAATCGCCATGTATTCCTGTTTTTAGCGAATTTAATTCAACCTCATAAATATAAGATTGTGGTTTCGCGAGAAAACCCTGCGCAATAAGCTCTGAAATATTCTCCCCCATTACCAGCGATTTGTAATGCTTTTTCATTGGTTTAGATGTATCAGAACTAAAAGGTGTTGCGGTAACTCCAATAACAAAAGCATTTTTAAAACTGCTCATTAATTTCCTGAATGAATTGTGATGCGCTTCATCTACAATTACAAGACCAACATTATTCGTTTTTATTTTTTTAGCTTTTATTCGGTTACGCAACGTTTCTACCATGGCAACATAACAATCAAAATCAGGTTTAAAGTCTAGGCTTTTACTGCTGATAACATGGTTATTAATTCCCATTTTTTTTAATGTAGACGAAGTCTGGGTAGATAATTCTTTGCGATGGGTCAGGATAATAACTGTTTTATCAAATTCTTCTATAAACCTTCTGGCAATTTCAGAAAAGATTATAGTTTTTCCCCCACCCGTAGGTAACTGGTATAAGAGTTTCCCGTTATTTTCACTTTTGATATGATCAAAAATTGTTTCGATATCTTTTTCCTGATAAGCATAAAATGCTTTTTTAGGCTGCACATTAGTTTTCATTTTGATATATTTTTTTTCTCCAAATTTTTATTCCGCCGGCGACAATTGCGATTCCATAAATTTTCCAGTTACAATTGTACCTTCCTCATCTTCCCATTGTGTAATGACATTTTCAATCAAATCTGGTTCGAAACCTATTACTTCCATAACCTGATTCCCAAATTCCTGCTGTACTTTCTGCCCTTTCTTAAACATTATTTTTCTAGTTAAGATGTTATTAATTATTTTCGTGCGAATTGGAATAGACAGTATGCTAGCACATTATTGTCGCAAATTAAAATTAATGCATGGCAATTGATCTAATTTACATTATTGTATTGCAGGTTTTATATTATTATCTGATTCTAAAAAACTAAAAATAAATCTATTGCAGTAAAAAATTACAGAAACTCACAATTCTACACAGCCGCCGAATCAAGTAAAATACTATTCTTATAATGAAGCAAACCCGATAGATTTTGAAAACCTGCCGGGTCTGTTATATCGGAGAATTTATTCCAAAATTCGCTAGAAAAACTAATTTCAAGTCTATTTCCAAGGATCTAAAACTACTTTCACACAGCCGTCTTCACGTTTTTTGAAAATATCATAAGCATGTGCAATTTCCGATAATGGCAACCTATGAGTGATAATATCATCCAGTTTTACTTTTCCCTGAACCACATATTCCAACAACTTATCGATATGTTTGTGAGCCGGAGCTTGTCCTCCTTTTAACACTATACCTTTATCGAAAAATTGCCCTAACGGAAAATTATCATAATTAACCGGATATACACCTAAAACCGCAACGATTCCGCTTCTTCGTACAGCGCTCATACAGGCTTCTAAAACTTTGATAGATCCTTTTTCAAAATTAATGGTGGCTTTGATTCTGTCACCTAAATTTCGGTCTGGTTCAAAACCTACAGCATCAATGCACACATCGGCACCACGCCCATGAGTTAAAGAACGAATTTGTTCTACTACATCTTTCGGTCCGTCTTCCCACAAAATGGTAGTACAACCAGTGCTAAGCTTTGCTTTGTTTAATCTGTACTGCAACGTATCAACTACGATAACTTGTGCCGCCCCTCGTAAAACAGCACTTTTAGCCGCCATAATTCCAACTGGGCCAGAACCAAAAATGGCTACCGTTTCGCCACCTTTCACTTCTCCCCAATCCACTCCTGTATATCCTGTTGGAAAAATATCAGTTAGAAATAAAACCTGCTCATCACTAAGATCTTCAGGTACAATTCTTGGTCCATAATTAGCATACGGAACTCTTACATATTGCGACTGCCCTCCATCATAACCTCCATACAAATCGGTATAGCCAAAAAGCGCACCGCCTTTTTCTGTCAGTATCCCCCCTTCTGGCCCATAATGCTCGGGATTACTGTGCTCACAATTTCCAGGAACATCATGATTGCAGAAAAAACAATTGCCGCAGGCAATCGGAAAAGGAACTACTACTCTATCCCCTCTTTTTAAATGGGTTACCTCAGAACCTACTTCCTCTACGATGCCCATAAATTCATGTCCTAAAACCATGGGTCTTGGTTGCGGAAATCCTCCTGAATAAATGTGCAGATCAGATCCGCATATAGCTGTGGAAGTTACTTTGAGTATAATATCATCTTTTGCTTTTATAATCGGATCATCTACTGTATCATATTTAATCAATCCAGGACCGTGTATAACTGCTGCTTTCATAATTCTTTTATTTAAGATTAATAAAAAGCTAATCAACTACTAATAAAGCACTTGTTTTTATATTATTTCAGAAAAATATTACATAAAATCATAATGGCAATGATATAAATTTAAAATTTCAACATGTAAATTCCACTCATAAACGTCTTTTACATTTGATTGGAAACTCGAAAAAAACTTTGTCAACTAAATATGTAAAATCATGAATAAGGTTACAGATCAAATAAATAATGGAAGTATTTCATCTGATTTACCTGCTGGCGAAGGCGGTGTACTCTCTTCTGGACTTAGAAAAATTGTGGTTTATCGCGATTACGACGATAATTTAAAAGCCTTCTCCGCAGTATGTCACCACTTAGGCTGTATTGTTCATTGGAGCACTGACGAAAAATCTTTCGATTTGTCCTTGTCATGGTTCAAGATTTTCTACAGACGGCGCCGTGATCAATGGTTCGGCACAAACTGATCTTAATCCAATACAAATTAAATAAAAATTTTATCTATGGACTTTTATACACTGATTCAGATTTTAGTCTCGTCGATCGCAGCTACATCTGCCATGACTTTGTTTAGTTATGCAGTATCGGCAACTGCTCGAGAACTCTACAAAGAACCTGTACTATTGAGCTATATTTTAAGCCATCTTCATTTAGAAGTATTACCCTCTGTCAAAAATATACTGGCGTGGATTTTACATTATATAATTGGTTTGGGATTTATTATCGTTTACCATTTTTTATGGGATTATAATATTCTTGAACTAACATGGCCAATTGGTATTCTTTTAGGAGCAATAAGTGGTATTATTGGCATAATTACCTGGTACGTTTTATTTAAAATAGTACCTCAAAAACCTAACATTGACTTTAAGGGTTACTATTTACAGCTTTTTGCAGCACATATTATTTTTGGTTTTATTGCTTTTGAAGTTTACATTCTTTTTTAACAATAAAACTTAACAGCAATTAAAATCTATTCAATTAGATTTTTGAACAAAAACAAAGTTCAATATTTTGGATTGTTACAAATTTCGCTATACAAATATTTAAGACTAAATATGTTGTTTACTTCAAAAATCAAATTAAAAAAAACTTGTCTTTAATTGTGTAACAAAGCAGGAGAATTCTGTAAAAAACACATGCTTTACAAGTCTACATTTGAATCCGTCAAATTTTACAAGAAAGGATCATTTAACAAATAGTAATCACATTTAAAATAATTATCGCCATGCAGACAAATGTACACACCCCAAAAAATAAAGTGACAGAATCTAATTTTTCTACAAGCAGCAATGAACCGCCTCAAAATTACGATATGGTTGTTTTTTGCCATTTAAGATGGCAGTTTGTTTACCAGCGTCCGCAGCATTTAATCAGCAGGATGTCTAAAAACATGAAAGTGCTGTTAGTAGAAGAACCAATTGCCTTTGATGCTCATCAGGAAAACACAGCCAATCTTATTATTATCAATGACAACTTGCATATTTTGCAGCCTCGTGTAAAGAGTATTGAAGACATTGCCAATATATTGCCGCAATACATTAAAAATAAAAATGTTACAACAGGATGGTTTTACTCAGCATCGTTTAGTCCTTTAATACAAGCTTTTGAATTTGAAACGATCATATACGATTGTATGGATGAATTAACATTGTTCAAAGGAGCTCCTGAACATTTGATTCATCAGGAAAAATATTTAATGGCCAATGCAGATATTGTTTTTACTGGCGGAAAATCATTATATGAGTCAAAAAAGCAAAACCATTCTAATGTCTACTGTTTTCCAAGTTCTGTAGATGAACCACATTTTGCACAGGCACTAAACGGAATTGAAATTCCCGCAGATATTACCAATTTACAATCTCCAATTGTGGGCTACTTTGGCGTAATCGACGAGCGTATCGATTTAAAATTACTGCATCAAACTGCCTTAAAACTGCCAAAAGTTTCCTTTGTGATGATTGGCCCATTGGCAAAAATTGACGAAGCTGATCTTCCAAAAGAAGAAAACATTTATTATTTGGGAATGCGATCATATAATGAACTCCCGAATTATATTAAAGGTTTTGACATTGCAATGATGCCCTTTGCAATAAACGATACGACTAAATATATAAGTCCCACAAAAACTCTAGAATATATGGCTGCTGGAAAGCCGATTATCTCCACTAAAATCACCGATGTAGTAAGAGATTACAGCAATTGCGTAAGTCTTATTGAAACCGCTGATGATTTTTGTGATGCCATTACCCTCCTTTTCGATAAGAGGGCAAGCGCATTGATTCCATTGAAATATACCGAGATACTAAAAAATACATCGTGGGATAGTACCGCTGCAAGAATGCAGGAAATAATTAAAGAATTTTCAAAATGAAACAAGTAGATATTTTAATAATTGGTGCTGGAATCTCTGGATCAGTATTAGCAGAAAGATATGCCTCTATAGGAAAAAAAGTCCTTATTATCGAAAAACGAAATCATATTGCAGGAAACTGTTACGATTATGTAGATGGAAACAATATTCTGGTATCAAAATATGGAGCACATCTTTTTCATACCAATGAAGAAAGTGTTTGGAAATATGTAAATCAGTTTTCTAATTGGTATCCTTGGGAACATAAAGTTATCGCAAGAGTTGATGAAAAAACAGTGCCGATTCCAGTAAATATTACAACGGTTAACAGACTATTTGGTACAGATATTAATTCGGAGCAGCAAATGATAAGCTGGCTCGAAGAAAACCGTACCCCAATAGAAAAACCTTCAAACGGTGAAGAAGCAGTTTTAAACCGTGTTGGTTCTGTGTTGTATGAGAAAATGTTCAAACATTACACCAAAAAACAATGGGATAAATATCCTGCTGAATTAGATGCATCTGTTTTGGATCGTATTCCGGTTCGATATAATTATGACGACCGTTATTTTTCGGATACCTATCAGGCATTGCCACATGGTGGCTATACACAATTATTTGAAAATATTATAAAGCACCCCAATATCGAAATTTTACTCGATACGGATTACTTCGATGTAAAAGAACAGTATACGGGATATGAAAAATTATTCTATACAGGCCCCGTGGATCGTTTTTTTGATTTTAAACATAGTCTGACGGAAAAGCTTGAATACCGCTCGATCAATTTTGTGAGTGAAACTATTGATGCTGAATTTTTTCAGGAGAATTCAGTTGTCAATTATCCTGGAACTGATGTAGATTTTACCCGAATTATTGAATACAAACATTTTGGCAGCCAGAAATCAGAAAAAACAACTGTAGTAAGAGAATTTACAGTGGATGAAGGTGAACCTTACTATCCTGTTCCGAATCCGAGAAATGCAGAAATTTACAAAAAATACAAGGATGAAGCCGAAAAACTTTTTGACGTGCATTTTGTGGGCAGACTGGCGAATTATAAATATTTCAATATGGATCAAGCATTTAAAAACGCCCTTGACCTTTTTGATTCTCTGGAGAAAAAAGAAAAAATCACCTATAAGACAGCAGGCTGATGAAAATATTCAATACTTTTTTTATGGGCGGTTACGAGTGTGCTGATCATATAAACAGATCGGGACATCGTATTAATCTTTTGAAAGAAACCCAGCATGATCTCAGAGTTGCTGAAGATTATCAAATGCTTTCTTCAATTGGCATTAAAACGGTTAGAGAAGGAATATGCTGGAGCGAAGTTGAGACATCATGTGGTTTCTTTGACTTTTCAGAAGTTTATAACCGCATGCAGGCCGCAGAAGAATACGGTGTTCAACAGATATGGGACTTGATTCATTTTGGCTATCCCGATGGAATTTATCCCACACATCCCAATTTCTGCGAACGTTTTGCTGCTTTGTGTCATGCTTTTGCCGTGTTTTATTCTGAAAATTCTACGCAGGAATTGTATGTCGTGCCCATAAATGAAATAAGTTTTCTCTCCTGGCATTCCGGTGATGTAAGAGGAACTGTGCCCTTTGCGGTAAACAGCGGATGGGATATTAAATATCATCTATGCAAGGCAGCAATTATAGGTATAAAAGCTTTAAAGGAAGCAGATCCTGATTGTGTCATTATTTTGGTCGAACCCTTAATAAAAATTCATGGGAATCTTCAGGAAAATGCGGAGCAAATGCATGAGCTAAATCAGCACCAGTTTCAGGCAATGGATATTATCGCCGGCAGAATGTGTTCTGAACTAGGAGGTTCTGAAGAATTTCTGGATATTTTAGGTTTTAATTATTATTGGAATTGTCAATGGAACATAGATGATAATCCGTTGGACTGGCCGGAAACATTAAAACGAAGAACACCTCTTGCAGATCTACTAGAGATGGCTTACAAAAGATATGAAAAGCCGATTTTTATTTCCGAAACAGGACATTTTGGATCTGGAAGAGTAGAATGGATTGAAGAAATTACGCAGGAATGCCTCACAGCAAAAAAACGTGGTGTAGACCTTAATGGTATCTGTATTTATCCAGTTACCGACAGGCCAGATTGGGACGATCTTTCGAGCTTCAGCAATTGCGGGATTTGGGATCTTGATATTGATGGAAACAGGCTGCCAAATATTCCCTATATAATTGCAGTAGAAAAAGCCCATGCACAGTTTACAAATACGAACAAAATCATGGATTTTGTACTTAACTTTTTTAAAAACTAAAATTTATTACAATGGAACTAACCAACATAAAAACCGGAATTACATTTAGTGCTTTTGATTTGCATCATGCAGGACATGTAAGAATGCTTGAAGAAGCCAAATTGCATTGTGATTATCTCATTGTTGGTTTGCAAACAGACTCTACAATTAGCCCAAATAATACTATCCACTGTGATGCTGCAGTTTAAGTAAAATAATAGACCAAAAAATAAAAAAAACTAATTTACTTTCCCTCAGAAAGTTGTTTTTTTCTTAATTAACAGCTATTAGCATCCAATTTCGAGTACTAATTCCTTATAAGTTCCACCAGTTATATATTCCTTTCTGAAACAAAAAACAGTTTTTTAACCGGATCCAGTAAGGCTTTTGTCCAGTGAAGAAAGAACACTTTTTTTAGAATCAGCACAAAACCTCCAAAAGAATTTGGTTTCTGGACATAGAGATCCGCCCCCTTATCAAAGGTATCTTCAATATCCGAAGGATGGTTCCAAGTGGAGAGCATCACGGCAGGAATGTCCTTCAACTCTTTATCGCTCTTTATTTCTTCCAAAGCCTTTCTTCCTCCCTTTACGGGCATATTGACATCGATAAAAATAATATCCGGATCGGGCTGGGTTTCATCTCTCAGAGTATCAATGAGCTCCTGCCCGTTTTCAACCGTCACTACTTCAGATGGAACATCAGCTGCCTCAAGAGCATCGATAAACAATTCCTGATCATCCTTATCATCTTCTGCCAGTATAATTTTTACGGGTTCTTTTTCATTTAAGCCCTCATTAGCCGGGCGGGCATTCTCAGAACTTATCATCTTGAAGGGGTTTTACACTCTCCAAAAGTACTATATAAATAATAAAAAGATTTCGATACATCAATAAAATTAAAAATTAAAAACAAATTCAGCTTCTAAGAATTAGCTGTAAATATGAGTTTGTTAAAGCAAATTAAAATGTTTTAAAGTGATATTTTTGATTAAGCTAGTGCTCAATACTCCATCAAAATATTAGATTAGAATAATAAAAAATTGAAAACTTTAGTAAAAACACTTAAAACAACTGTAAATTCTATAACTAAAATGAATGCAAAACTTGACACCATCATTCTATATGTAAGAAACATCCAGCTTCTCAGAAAATTCTATGTTGAGAACTTCAATTTAAAAGTTCTTGAAGAAGATGAAATTTGGGTTTTACTCAGTGCTGGAAACGTAAATATTGGATTTCATAAAATTGGAGAGCAATACATGCAGAAAATTCAACCTAGTAACCAATCTTATAATAATGTTAAGATTGTTTTTGAGATTGACGAAAACTTGGAAATAACTAGAAAAGAGTTCATTAAAAAAAATATTCCAATGCGGGAATTAAAAACTTTTGAAAACTATAACTTTTGGCTTTGTGACGGAATTGACCCAGAGGGAAATGTATTTCAGCTTAAGAAAAGGAAAAACCAATTATGAATAATCAAAATATAATCTTAATATAATTAAAGCAATTATAATATGGAATCATCTTCTTTTTTTATAAAAATCAGAAAGGACAGCCTTGTAACATTACCATCTAATATTTTTAAATTTAGTAATAATATATAGCTGACAGAATATTTCAATTTACGTAAAAAATCATATTAATTAGAATTTCAGTTGGCTAATGCTGATTTTTGATTATTCAAACAGTTCAAGCACACACTTTTAAATTATATAAATCCAACGCAGAATTCTATAAATAATAAATTGATGATTCATGTAATTTTGAATCAGAAATAAGACCTAAATGCTACATAAGAAAATTATCATGAATTCATTCACAGCCGACTCTGCCATTTCCAACTCAGCAGAACAATATAATATCCAATCAAATTCTAATTTTAGAGATGCAGAATTTTATTCTGAAAAATACCATTTGGCGACATTAGCCGACTTATATTCTAAACAGGAAGATGAACCCGATTTTGACTGCGAGTTTTTATATAGCTTATGAAGAACCTGCTAAAAAGAAAATATATACAATCGGAATCCGAGGATCATCTGGCAGACAGTTATGGAGATAAACAATGGCAAGCAGCTATTTATGTTCCATATCTTGAGTCAGCTTGTTTTTAAGCATAAAAGCTATAAAATTTAAATTATAAAGTAAAAAAGGCATTTAAAAAGCGTAATAGTCCGCTTTTCTAATAATAATTATACATACTTTATTTCAGCATGCAATACTTATATAATTTTACTATAAAATTTCTTTTAAGGAATAAATCGTGCACGGTAAGTTACCTTAGGTAATGGGACATTAAAATTGTATCTTTGAGATTAGTGCAATAATTCAGAATATTCTATGACACAAAAATTATTTAAACACATCTTGCTGGCAGATGACGATTTGGATGACTGTGAATTTTTTTCAGATGTTTTTAAAACAAATTTTCCGGATGTAAAACTAACTGTTTCAAATGACGGAAAAGTTTTAATGAACCTGCTTGAAGGTCCGCCTGCCGCGCAGGCAGACATGATTTTTCTAGATCTTAACATGCCGGTTTTATCAGGTCCACAATGTCTTGAAAAGATTAGAACGTCTTTGGAGCTTAACAAGCACATTGTCGTTATTTTCAGTACCAGCAGCAGTCCCTCCGACATCCAAAAAATGTATTCGCTTGGGGCTAATTATTTTATTACAAAGCCTGCTGAATACAATGATTTGTCTAAACTGATCAACAAAGCAATGTCATTAGTATCTCAGACTGATATTAAGCAGCCTTCGTTTGAAAACTTTTATATTAAACTATAATTATTATTTTTTGCACCCATGATGGAACTTCCAGACTCAGTAAGAGAAATTGTTTTACGCAATGTTATCGATACAGCGCCTTTTCCGATCGGAGTATATACGGGACATAAGATGAAAATTGTTCTGGCCAACCAGTGCATGATTAAAACCTATGGAAAAGGACCTAATGTAATAGGAACCAACTACACAGAAATTCTTCCTGAACTTGAAAATCAGAAGATATTTGATCAGCTCCGCGAGGTGCTGCATACTGGAAAGCCTTATGAAGCAAAAAATGCAAGAGTTGATATCGTTGTGGATGGTGTGCTGAAACCCCATTACTTCAATTACAACTTTACTCCTATCTTCGGTACGCAAGGAGAAGTATATGGCGTAATGAATACAGCTGCTGAAGTGACTGAACTTAACGTTGCCAGACAACAGACCATAGAGATTGAAAAAAAATTAAGACTTGCTATTGAATCCTCGCAGCTCGGCACTTTCGAAATTGATATAAATAAAGGTATCATAGCAGGATCAAAACGTTTTATAAATTTTTTTAATTTAGAAAAACGCGAGTTTACGCTCATCACTTTGGTCAATTTTATCCATGAAGATGATAGAGCGCTTTGGCTCGATGCAATTAAGGGAGTTTCGGACTCAGGAGACTTCAATTGTGAACTTAGGATGATTATCAGTAAGAAGCTGCACTGGATGAGATTTTCCGGTACGCTCTCTGAAAGTGATAATAAAGAAAATACCCTAGTTGGAATCGCCCAAGATATTACGGAGCAGAAAAAGAACGCTGAAGAACTTATGCAGCTGGTTGAACAGCGCACTCTTGAACTTAAACGTTCTAATGATGACCTAAAACAATTTGGACATGTTATCAGTCATGATTTAAAAGAACCTGTTCGCAAAGTTCTATTATTCTCAAATATTTTAAAGGATGATATAGGCAATGGACCAACGCCAAAAATAAGCCAATATGCCGAGAAAATAAATAAAAGCGCTGCACGTCTGACAGAGATGATTGATTCCATATTAAACTATTCTTCTGCCGGGAGTCCGGATTTGAATGAGGTCGTCGATCTGAATTATATTATAGAAAGCATCAGAGAGGATCTTGAAATAAAAATTCTGGAAAAACATGCTATAATTGAGCATTCAAAATTTCCAGTGATCCGCGGGTCAAAAATTTTATTTCATCAGCTTTTTTACAACCTGATTGCAAACTCGCTGAAGTTCTCCCGTGAAAACTTCGATTCTTATATTAAAATAGACCACAGTATTGATACTGAAAGTTTAAAAATCAGAGTAGCTGACAATGGAATCGGGATTGCTGCTGAAAATTCAGAAAAAATTTTCAATGTTTTTGAGAGACTTCATTCCAAAGATGCATATGAAGGAACAGGATTAGGACTTGCACTATGTAAAAAAATTGTAGAAAGACATGGTGGAAAAATGATAAATGTTGAATCTGAAAGTACAGGTGCTATTTTTGAAATTACCCTTCCAGCAACTATTTTAAAATAATGAAGTTTTAGAATTCTTATGTAAAAGAAAAGCTCAAAAAGTTGAAAATATTTTTTATTTCAGTTACAGTTAAAAGCTAAATTTTTGAAACAGAATAAGAACCAAAAGCTGTTTTAAAATTAAAACAGCATAAGTAAGGCTCTAATTGACAATCCTACTAAAAGAGCCAAACGAAAATTACGGAGTAAAAATATAAATTGAAATCCTGTTAAAAAGTAGATTTAAATTAGTGTATCTTCTGGATCACATGGAAAATAAATAGTTATACTCGCTCCTTCCCCCACTTTTCCTTCAGCAGTAATTGTTCCGCCTAATGTCTGCATGATTTTTTTACAAAGTGCCAGCCCAATTCCTGATCCGCTGTATTCCTGCTGTGTATGAAGCCTTGTAAAAACTTTAAATAAAGAATCTGCATGAATTTGATCAAAACCGATTCCATTATCTGAAAATTTAACCCAGTTGCAATATACCTGAAACAGGTGCTTTAAAATTACCGGTTCCTGTGAAGCAGTTATCTTTATTACAGGCGGACGATCCGGCGAAGCATATTTTAAGGAGTTTTGAATAATATTTAAAAATAACTGCTTCATTAAAAAGCCTATTGCCTGCACTTCCGGCAATTTCTCGCACTCAATTACCGTATCACTTTCAGAAACTGCCTCGCTGATTTCTTCTAATACTGCATCAAAAATTAGATTCAAATCTACTTTTTCAGCTGCCTCTCTAGTATTTTTAATTCTGGTGTATTTCAAGATATCCTGCAGCAGTTCACGCATTCTTAAAGCAGATTTTGAGACACGTTGCAGAGAATCAAAATCAGGGTCTTCATAGTTATCTCCTTTTTCCGCAAGCAGTTTGGAAGTAATCATCTGAATTTTTCTAAGAGGCTCCTGCAGATCATGTGTACTGATCCAGTTTATATTTTCCAGTTCAGAATTGGTCTCCTTTAAAATTTCACTTTGAAGCCTGTATTTTTCTTCTTCCTCACTAAGGAGAATCATCATTAAATTATTATGAAGGGAATGTGCATATTTGGCAGCTGAATTTATTTCGTATTGTCTCCAGATACTGCTTTGCCCTTTAACAACCTGTTTCCAGGTATTAAACGAATTTCTTGGATGCAGTCCTTTTTCATCCTTAACTATGCTTTTTTCGGGATCACCTGCCCAGTTAATTTCTGAAACGGTTTCTGGACGGTACCAGATGATATGGTTTGAATTGCCAAGAGGATGATAAATTACTCCGGCAAAATTGGAACATCTTTCTAAATCAGGAAAATCATCACTTATTTTTCTGGTCGTATAAAACTCAGCGGATCTTTTATGATCTGCCTGCTTAACAAAAGCCTTTATTTGCTCATCATCAGGAGTTAAACCGTTTTTGTAAATTTTATTTCTAAATGATATCGAAACTCCTGCAGAATTGCACAGGGCCATTAGCTCCGGCATTTTTATAATGGTATTTAAAGAATCTTCAGCCAGCGGAAGATCATGAGCTGTCAAATGCTCTAATGCTTCAATTGATTTCTTGGCATTGATATTTTCGTCATTTGATTCCCTGATATCAATCTGCGAGGTAATAAACTGGCCTTGAAGTTTTGCAGCGAGTCGTACTGCAGGCGATATATTCTTTTCCGAATAATGATGACAGGCAATAAGCCCCCATAAACGGTCATGATGAATAAGTGAAATGGTCAGCGTTGCGCCGACACCCATATTTTTGAGATACTGAACATGAATGGGAGAAGTGCTTCTTAAAATCGACAGGCTTAAATCAAGGTTTTTACCCTCCTTATTATCTATTGTAAAAATGGGCACGGCCTGGTAATTAATATCAACAATTAATCTAAGCTGATTCTTTAAGTACAATTCCCTTGCCTGCACTGGAATATCGGTATGGGGATAATGCAGTCCTAAAAATGGCTCTAGGTCATTTCTACAGCTTTCAGCATATACCTCGCCATTATACTGTTCATCGAAGCGGTAAATCATTACACGATCATATCCTGTTATTTCCCTTGTACCCTCTGCTACCAGCGCACAAAGATCTTTCAGGGATTTTGTATTGTTCATCTGTGTTACAAACTGAATAGTCTGTGTATAAACATCTCCCAGAATCTGTTTATCGAACTGAGGCTCAGCCTCTAGAACATAGATAGTATCACTCTGATGAATATTGACCTGAAAATTTTTTCCCAGCAGTTCTATTTCCAGCGGAAATACATCCTGCACTGTTTCTGAATTTATATAATTAAAAATTCGCTGCTGTGCCCCGCTGCCAAAAACAGTTTCAAATTTATTACCTAATGCCTGAATATGGCTTAGATCAATAAACGACGAAATATTACTGGTGCAGTAGTCTATTACCCAATCATTTTTAAGTGCGATTAAAAAACCATGCGGCTGGATCTGTCCAGGAATATGTATGGGCTCTTGGTCACAATTGGTTAATGTAACCAGATCGCGGTTAACTATATCTTTAATATTCATTAAAATAATTGAATTTAGAAAGTATCAATGCATGTATGCCTTTTAGAGCAGAAAATTTAATCTTAATGTTAGTAGAATATTATGATATCAGCAATAATAGCAAATCAAAATAAAATCTTCCACGCCATCCCTCTACCCAAATGGGTAAATATTCTCTGGTAAATTGGAGTGCAAACTCTCCAGTGTGCTTTTCAAATCAGTCTGCACCCCGATGCAGAGCTGCTTCATTATCGATTGCAATTCACTAAAATCAGAAGGCTTAACAATATAGGCAACTGCACCTAATGCATTTGCCTCATCTATACCTTTCAAAGCATTTGAAGTTGCCATCATTATAACCGGTACATTTCCAAACTTCAAATCCTGCTTAATAATCCTTAATAGTTCCCAGCCATTCATTTTCGGCATTCCCGCATCTAATAATATCAAATCAGGCAGTGAATCCAATTCTGAAAGTAAATTTAGTGCTGCATCGCCGCTGTCCACAAATTTAATTGCAAAAGCTTCTTCTGTTCCCTTCATTGCCCACTTAAAAAATTCCGCATCGTCAAAATCATCATCTACCAGTAAAATTATTTTTCTATCCATTATATAAATATAGTATCACAGCACTTTCATGAGCTGTAATGATGTAAGTAAATTTAAGCATCCGTTCTATGCAAAGCAAGAGAAAAAAGCAGTTTATTCTTAAAGCTGAAATACTGTCAAGAATAAATTTCTTTTTTTTATGGATGCTTTTTTATTTTTATTTTAATTATTAAAATCTCTAAACATCTGTTTTAATTCGATTCGGAGACCTGTTACAGATTCCCATTCTTTCAAAAAAACAATTATACAAGAAACAACTTTCCTAATAATATTACAGAGACTAAAGATATATTATAAAAACTTTAGTTGTCTGCTATTTTAAAACTAATTCATTAATCATCCCGTTAAATATAAAACCATGAAAAGGCAAAACAGAATACCAGTAAAGTTTACCTAGAATTCCTTTAGGTTTAAAGGTTGCAGCCTGATACAATGTATTATTAAAAATTTTAAATTCCAACCATGCCTCTCCAGGAAGTTTCATCTCGGCATAGAGAATTAATTTTCCTTCTTTTTTATCAGCATAAACTACACGCCAAAAATCGAGTACATCTCCCGCATGAATCTCATGCTTGCTCGTTCTGCCGCGTCTGGTGCCTACACCGCCAAAAATCTTATCGATAAACCCACGCAGACTCCATAACCAGTCACCGTAATACCAACCAGTTTCTCCGCCAATTGACCAAATTTTAGCAATGGTGCGATCTCTGTTTAGAATTTCTCTTTTTCTTCTGTCAATAAAACAATCTTTTTTAGGAACCTTTAGATAATAAGCAACACTTCCTTTAAACTGTCCGCTGATCTGTGCATCTTTCCAGCTTGAAGCTACGGCATCTTCATCAATTTTTATGAGCGCTTTCTGCAATGCCTGATGGTAATTCATCGGCTTGACATTCAACAAATCATTAATTCTATTATCACTGCAGACAACCTCTACTTTCATACTGCTCACTAATGCCGAAGCGAGTTTAAAAGAGGTAGAAGTAATAAAGTACAGCCAGTAAGATGATAACTTTGGTGTCATTACCGGAAGCGTGTAAATATATCTTTTGAGTTTTTTAGTTTCAGCAAATTTTAACAGCATTTCCTTATAGGTAAGAATATCAGGACCACCTATATCAAAACTTTCGTTATAAGTTTTAGGATTTAAAAGTGCTTTCATTAAAAACGCTAAAACATCAGCAATAGCAATAGGCTGGCATCTGGTATTAAGCCATTTTGGAGTAATCATTACAGGAAGTTTATGAACGAGATCCCGAATAATTTCAAAAGAAGCACTTCCAGATCCTACAATAATTCCTGCTCTGAGCGTGGTAGCTGGCGTTTTTCCTGTTTTTAGAATTTCCTCTACTGCTTTTCTAGAAGATAAATGTTTGGATAACGCGCTATCATTTACAATTCCGCTTAAGTAAATAATCTGTCTGGCGTTTGTTTTGTTTATTTTTTCTTTAAAATTATTAGCCGAAATACTTTCGAGTTCATCATAATTAATAGCTCCTGACATAGAATGAATTAAGTAATAAGCAGCATCAATATCATCAGGAATATTTTCCAGACTTTTTGATTCTAAAAAGTCAACTTCCGCAAGCTGAATATTTTCGGAAGCTTTTTCAGGATAATGAAATCGGTTCTTATCCCGAACACAGCAGACTACTTCATGTCCCTTATCCAGCAATAAAGGCAGCAGCCTTCTTCCTATATACCCCGTTGCGCCTGTGAGTAGAATTTTCATGTTTCTGTCGTTTATATTTTAAAACTAACCAAACCATAATCCATTTGAAAAATCTGGCCGGAGATTGATCCTGCCGCTTTAGATATCAGATAATCTGCCATTTGTGCCACTTCGCTAGGTTTTAAATAATTTTTTAGCGGATGACGTTCGATCATATTTTCTTTCATACGATCATTTCGCAATATCGAAGCTGATAATGCGGTTTCCGTAATTGTCGGCGCAATTGCATTAATACGAATTGCGGGAGCCAGCTCAGCACCTAATGATTTTACAAGGCCTTCTACTCCGCCTTTTGCAGCAGCAATACTGGCGTGATAAGGCATTCCCAGTTTTACGGCAACGGTGCTAAAAAGAACTATCGACGGATTTGTACCTTTTTTTAAAGCTGGCAGATAATGCTGTATCGCTTTTACCGCCCCGATAACATTGATTTCAAAATCATTTCTAAAATCATCGGCACTTAAACTCAAAATAGGTTTCAGATTTATAGATCCTGGACAATAAATTAGAGAGTCTATACTTTCAATTTCAGGAAGCGTATCAAGTAAAACATCAGCTGAATAATGAATTAAATTAGAGTGCGAAATTTCAGGAGCATTTCTGCTGATGTTATAAACCTGCTTATTTTTTAATTGCTGCTGTACTATTGCACTGCCAATTCCTTTACTGCCTCCAATAACTACAATCTTTTCCATCTTTTATCTCTAAATTGAAATTCAACTTCACTAGTGTATTAAACTTTAATAATAAGCTGAATTAGATTTTAAAGATAGTAATTGTTTAACTTTTATCAAATAACATTAAACAAAAATAATTTTGATAATGTGCCTTAGCATCAGAATTATTCCGTTTTGACAATCCAAAAACAATATCAATATCAATATGAATAAAAAACAGATTACATTTTAGGTTGTTAAACTGGATTGAAGAATTGAAATTTCATAGGAAAACAGAACCACTTTTGATGCTATAAAATCAATAACGACTGCTCTTAGATAAGTTTTAATATGAGATCGTATTAAAGGTTTGATAAACAATTTATCTACACAAAATTATGATAACAACATTTAATTAACGGTTCAATTGGTTATGAAAGGAATAACAACTGTACATTTAATTCTATAGAACAAGTACTAAAATCGCACGAAGAAAAAAATCGCCTTGTACTAGCGTATGTTGAAAGACAAAGACAAAGAGAAAGATGAAATGATGGCGAGGCGTGAAAAATTAATAAATAATTTATTTAGAAGATATATAATTTCACAAAGAGACTTTCGAGTCTTTTTATTTTAGATCATTATTTTACTTGCGCAGAATCAGGAGACATTTGCATAGATTTTTCAAATTAATTCTTCGGAGAGCGGGAACAAAAGGAGTCTATTCAAGACAATTGGTGCCTTATTTCATTTATAGGTTTGTATTAATTCAAAAAACTGAAAAATAACAAAACTATAATTTTATCAAAATAAATCATCTATACTGATCTAAAAATGCTTTTAAAGCCTTAGAAGGTAGTTCATCATTTCTATAAACTAACAGTGTAGTCATTTTAGCGAGTTCATTAGTTATAGGAAATGTTTTTATCTTTCTATTGCCATAGTATTGATTTACCACTTCAGCAGGAAGTATACTGATACCCAGGCCAGCCTCGACAAAATTAATAATACCTTCTATTGAATTAAGTACTGTACTTTTATAGCGCAGTACTCCTTTTGAACCAAGCCATGTTTCAAGTCTCGCCCTGAAAAAACAGCCCTGCCCGAAAACCACAATTTTCAAAGGCTCTTCTTTTAACAATACCGAAAGCTTCGTGACATCGCCTCCTGCAATTATTACTAGCTGCTCATCGCGAACAACAAGCTGCTGCAACCCAGGAATATTTATAGGTGCAGCAACAAAAGCTGCATCCAATTTATAACTAATTACATCTTGTATTAGTACTGATAACATTGAAGATTGGAATTCAAGTTCTACGTTGGGGTAAAGTTCAGCAAAACCTTTGATAATTTCAGGCACCTTAAGTGCCATTGTGGTTTCTATACATCCTATGCGTATGGTTCCTCCTATTTTTTCTGCACTCTGTATATCACTTTTTGCATCATCCAATAAACGTCCTATTTTTTTAGCATATTGCAAAAGCGTTTCGCCTGCCTCAGTAAGAACCACTTTTCTGGAAACTCTCCTAAACAGCTCAGCTCCAAATTCATCTTCTAGATTTTTTATGCGAGCCGTTACATTAGATTGTACCGTAAAGGTTGCTTCTGCTGCTTTTGTAAAACTTCCCAAAGTTGCTGCCGCTTCAAATATTTTCAGGTCATTGCTGTTCATAGTATCACAATTAGTGATTAATCACATCATTATAAATCGTTTTCAGGTATCAAATATAGGATGTAATTTTGTTTTAAACAATTGAAAACATGAAAAACACAATTAAATTATTAACTCTAATTCTAGCTGCAATTATGCTTCAACAAACAACTGCAAAAGCACAAGTAAAGAATACTTTACCTGTCAAAGAAAACATTGAAATTCATCCCGACCACTACAACAAGATTAAGATCAACGGACTAAATATATTCTATCGTGAAGCTGGAGCTAAAGATGCTCCAACGGTATTATTACTGCATGGTTATCCTACATCGTCTCACATGTTTAGAAATCTTATTCCTATCCTAAGTAAAAAATATCATGTAATAGCTCCAGATCTTCCCGGCTTTGGTTTTTCGGATGCACCCGATCATCTTAAGTTTGAATATACTTTTGATAATCTGGCTAACACTATGCAGGGATTTATTGATAAACTCGGACTAAAACGTTTTGCTGTTTATGTATTCGATTATGGCGCACCAACCGGATACAGGCTTGCTCTTGCTAATCCGGAAAAAATTACCGGAATCATATCACAAAACGGAAATGCTTACGAAGAAGGATTAAGTACAGGCTGGAATCCTATCCAAAAATACTGGAAAGATGCTTCGCAGGTAAACAGAGACGCACTAAAGGATTTTGTTTCTAAAGAATCTACCTGGTTTCAGTATCATGAAGGCGCTTCAGATGCTTCGCTTATTGCACCTGAAACGTACACATTAGATCAGCATTTTCTGGATCGCCCGGGAAATATTGAAATACAGCTTGATTTATTAAAAGATTACAGAACTAATGTAGCGCTGTATCCTAAATTTCAAACTTATTTTAGAGATCAAAAACCTATGATGTTAGCTGTTTGGGGCAGTCAGGATCCTTATTTTCTTCCAGCGGGAGCAGAAGCTTATAAACGTGATAACCCAAATGCTTCTGTAAAATTTTATAAAACTGGTCATTTTGCCCTTGAAACTCATTATAAAGAAATTGGAGCTGACATATTGTTATTTCTTTCCAAACTTCCTAAATAATTAGGCTAAATATTTTAAAATAGCGGTTGTAAAAGACCGCTATTTTTTTTAATGTAAAATTGAACCTGATAGAGTTTCAATTTAGTTTACAAAAAAAACGAATGTAATACGAGGGTTTCAAGCTTAAGATTCGAATCCTGCTCTCTTATAAAAAATTAAATACGAATTTACATCAATCCTCAACAGGACATCTGAACCAAAATACTGGAGACATGATAAGCAGAGTGTAACATTATGTAATTCCCATAACTCAGCAAGGGTCTTCTATTTAATCAATACAATATTGATTTTAGCATACTGGTTAATTGCAATTTTCACCTGATCAAAACTAGGTGCTGAGAGTCTTGGTTTATAATTTTGAGAAAATCCAAATCCTTCTGTCGGGTAACCAATCATATTTTTATCACATTTTCCGTTATTATTCAAGTCTTGATAAACAGCAATGGCATAATCGCCATCTGGTAGGTTTTTGAACGTGTAGACCACTTTATTTTCTGTAGCTTTTACTTTTGCGGTGGCAATCTGTGACTCATTATCAAGAAAACCTTTCTCTTTATCGTACAATCCGAAAAAAACAGGTCCTTTGCCGGGTTCTACGCCCGATACTTCAACGCTGAAATTATGTTGTGCAAACAATGCCGAATTAACTGTTAAAAGTACTATCAAGCTTATCATTTTAATTTTCATAACTTATATTATTTAGGATTTAAAATAGAACATTTTCTAGCTTCTCTTTCTCCAATTGGTTAAAAAAATGATTCATTTTTTTAACATTCCCTTTTTTAAACGCTTGGTAGGGTTCTGACTGTGAGAGCAGCCATTTTTTTATAATACTTTTAAAAATGAAGGTAATTTTTTTTTGGAGAGGATGAATTTTCTTGCGGACCATCTCGAAATAATCGTTCAAATTTTGCTGTCGAAAACCCAGAATATTATCTAAATCTTCACCATCTTTTAAAATCCCGCAGTGAAAATTTTTCTCTGCAAAAGCCTTTTGTGGAAAATCAGCTTCGCCTAAGCCAAATTCAGCAAACATTTTGTCTAGAAAAGATGCATAAGTAATAACACAATCCGCTCCTCCTCCCAAATTGAATATTTGCTTCTCTAGTTTTTTTTGGTTTTCAATTGCTTTAGCAAAAGCTCTACCCGTATCTTTTGGCGTACAGATTTCCATTGGCGTATCCAGCGGCATGTGAAACATCAATTTGGATATTTTATGATTCCCCATAATGGCAGCCAGACGAAAAATACTCCATGATAATTTAGATTTCCTAATCAAGGATTCACACAATACCTTTGTTTCTCCATACTGATCTCCTGGACTGGGTTGCAAAATATCAGTGATACATATCTGCGGATTCTTCATTCGATCACCATAAACTGAAATACTGGAACTAAAAATCAAATAACAATCTGGTGAGTTCTTCTCTAAAGCATTAATAAGATTTTCGGTCCCTCTCACATTTACACTGTAAGCCATCTCTGGATCTATATCTGCAAGAGGTGGAATGACAGCTGCCAAATGGATAGCTACATCCTTATTTTGCGCAACTTTTAGCACTTCTTGTCGATTGCTGATATCGCCATACATAATCTCTACACGAGATCGAAAGGGAGCCAGTTTTTTTACCGAATTTTGGTTTTTTAGATCAAAAACCGTTATTTCATAATCCGTATGCTCAAGCAGATGCTGCAAGGTTTCAATTCCTACAGTTCCAGATGCACCGGTGAGCAGTATTTTTTTTCGTGATATCTTATTTTCCATTTTTTTTAATTTATCATTTGTCCTTTTCAATCCATTTAAATTTTGATGAAAAAGCTATATTTGTTATACAATATGTTCAATATTTAACGTTGTGTTCCTTTTTGATTACTACGTAAAACTAGTAAGGACGAATGTATTTGCTGTTTCAAAAAAGGATGTTATTGTACATTAGCGAACAAAGACTAATGCTTTTGTAGCATATATAAAATAATTTGTGATGGATTTAAGAAAAGACAGAAGAGTTCAGTATACTAAAAAAATATTGCATGAGGCACTATTTAGTTTATTGAACGAGAAGGAATTGAGCGAAATTACCATAACCGAACTTTGTAAAACTGCCGATGTCAACCGCAATACATTTTATCGACATTATCATATTCCGATGGATATACTGCTTGAAATAGAAGATGATGTTTTTGAAAAACTCTCAGCGGTTTTGCGTAAAAGCACCAATATGGATGATGTGATACTGCTCAGCTGCCAGTTACTGGAAAGCGATAAACAGATGAGTAAAATTGTGTTTACCAAAGCGGATGGAAGCGGAATTCTTTCGCGAATCCTGAGAAGTGTTCGGAATAATTTTCCAGTTGAAAACCAAATAGAACTTACTGCCGAAGTAAAGCCTTTTGCTGAAATGGCATACCAATTTGGTGAAAAAGGAAGTATTGCTGTAATCAAAAATTGGATCGAAAATGATTTCTCAATTCCTGCTGAAAGTATTGCACAAATAATAAGTTATCTGGTAAATAAACTCAATAAATTGTAATCGCATTTCCAAAATAATTTTTGCTTCTACTTAATTTGAAAAAGCAGAACATTGACGAAATTAAGTTCTTGTTTTAGGAAAAAATGTACACAACAGATAAAAAAAGTTTGCCAATTTCAAATAATAAAACATCGCGGAACTATCCGTACAAATTTTTAATCTCCGACATAACAAAGGTACTTTGGGTACTTCCTATACTTTCAACTGATCCCAATTTATTAAACACAAAATCCTGATAATGCTTCATATCTTTGGCAGATACTTTCATTAAAAAATCGTAATCACCTGATATATTGTAACATTCCACCACTTCTTCTATTTTCATAATATCACTAACAAACTGATTCCCAATATTACGATCGTGCTGTTTAAGTTTGATATTACAGAAAACAATGAAACCTCTATTTAGTTTTTCCGCATCTAACAAGGCTATATATTTTTTAATATAACCGCTGTTCTCTAATCTTTTAATCCGCTCAAAAACAGGCGATGCCGAAAGATTTACCATCTTAGCAAGTTCTTTTACAGTGTATTTGGAATTATCGTGTAGTATATTTAATAACTGAAGATCAATATCGTCTATTTGTTCCATAGAATATTTTGGTTTAATTTATTTCTAATACAGAATAAAATTCTTCAAATATAACCAAAAACAATACAAAAATCTTATTTTACCGAAGTAAAAAACATAACATACTGCAGCGCTTATCTTCACAGTATAAAAATCTAAAAGACATTATTTTATAGCAGGGAGCGTTATCCTTGGTGCCTTTTATCGAAAAAAGATAAAGGGTCAAGCTATAAATAAATTATACTTCTTTTCGTCGAGCCATACTCTGAGCAATGATACTGGCGGCAATCAATTGCAAGGCATGATAAAGCATGAGCGGCAGTAATACAATACCGGTGATAGTACTATGCTGAAAAAGTACTTTTGACATAACGGTGCCGTGTACCAATGACTTTTTAGACCCGCAGAATAAGACCGTAATACGGTCTTCATCTGAAAAACCAAGCATGCGGCTGAGTAGTCCGACACAAAAGAATACGGCAAAAAACAACGCCATCATTCCTGCAGCGAGTCCGGCAAGTTCAAGGGCGGTGAAGCCTTCAAAAAGATGTTCGGAAAATGACTTGCAAAACGACGTGTAAATAATCGTTAGAATAACTGCCTGATCGAAATATTTGAGCTGTTTCTTGTATTTTTCGGCAAAGGCGCCGAAACGGGAATTAAGGCATATGCCAATGATGACAGGCAACAAGACTTGTAGAATCAACTTTATGACGATTTGAGTAACATCAAAATCGCCTGTCGCAGAAGCTATAAATAGCCCAACCCAGAGCGGCGTAACCACTACTCCGATTAAACTGGAAATGCTTGCATTAAAAATGGCTGCGGGAATGTTTCCCTTGGCGATGGAAACCATGACCACCGAAGAGGAAACTGTAGACGGTAATGCTGCCAGAAAAAATACCCCCAGCCAAAGCAGTTCGAAGCCGTTATTGACAAACAACGGGCGAAATGCCAAAACAATGAGCGGAAAAAATAAAAAGGTGGTCAACTGGACGACAATGTGCATTTTCCAATTGGAAAGTCCAGCTTTTAGTTTCTCAACACTCAGTCGCATGCCATAAAACAAGAAAATAAAGGAAACCCCAGCATTGGCAATCTCCTCCAGCGAAACAGGTTCTTTGACCATGCCTGGCTGTGGCAAAAAATAAGCCATCAGAATCATGGTGGCTATCATTAACAGGAAACCGTCGAAACCTGCTTTTTTTAATACTTCTAATAATTTCTTCAATGTGTTTTAAATATTATTCTTCCGCGGAGGCATGGACTCCATTATTAATATATTGAGACTAAATCCCAAGTTCTTTGCGTATAATTTCTGCTCCTGCGCTTAAAGCACTTAACTTGCCTCTGGCTATGTTTCGAGATAACGGGGCCATGCCACAGTTTGTAGAAGGATACAGATTTTCGGCATCTACAAACTCAAGAGCTTTACGCAGGGTAGCAGCTACTTCTTCTGGCGTTTCGATAGTGTTGGTTGCCACATCAATAGCACCAACCATTACTTTTTTACCTCGAACAAGTTCCATTAAATCTAAAGGCACATTGGAGTTGTGACATTCTAAAGACACCACATCAATTTTAGATTTTTGAATTTTCGGAAAAATTTCTTCGTATTGTCGCCACTCAGAACCTAATGTCTTTTTCCAATCAGTATTTGCCTGTATTCCATAACCATAGCAAATATGAACCGCAGTCTGGGAGTGTAAACCTTCAATAGCTCTTTCTAATGCTGCCATTCCCCAATCGTTTACTTCATCAAAGAACACATTAAATGCAGGTTCGTCAAACTGGATAATATCTACCCCTGCGTCTTGAAGTTCTCTTGCTTCTTCATTGAGTGCTTTCGCAAATTCCCACGCCAATTTTTCACGGCTTTTATAATGGTCATCGTACAAAGTATCTACCATTGTCAGAGGGCCTGGCAATGCCCATTTTATAGGCTTATTAGTCTGTTTACGTAAAAATTTAGCATCTTCAACAAAAACTGCTTTTTGACGTGCCACCTCACCTACAACCACTGGAACACTCGCATCATAACGGTTACGGATTTTTACCGTTTTACGATTTTCAAAATCTACACCGCTTAAATGTTCGATAAAAGTCGTTACAAAATGCTGGCGTGTCTGCTCGCCATCACAAATGATATCCAGATCTGCCAATTGTTGTTCCTGCAGCGAAATGCGTAAAGCATCTTGTTTCCCTTCAACTAGCTGATCACCTTCTAATTTCCATGGTGACCAAAGTTTTTCGGGTGGTGCAAGCCAGGCAGGTTTAGGTAAACTTCCAACAATAGAGGTGGGTAATAATAATTTCTTCATAATAGTATAATTTTAATGCGTAGTAATAATTAAAGGGTAAAATTAGCAGACCATTGTTCCAGGAGACTTTTGTAAGGCTTAATGAAATGCTCCTCTGCATATTTACCCTGTTCAACAGCCAGTCGGCTGCGCTCTTCGCGGTCATAATCCACGCGAGTCAGTGAATAATCTTCATGTTTAAGAGTAGGTTGATAGATTTTCCCGGCCACTGAATTTGCATTGTAAATTTCAGGGCGATAAATCTTCTGGAAAGTCTCCATCGTGCTAATTGAGCTGATTAGTCCAAGATCAGTATAATCAGCAAGCAGATCTCCGGAATGATAAAAAGCCATCGGTGCCACACTATTCGCAGGCATGAAAAAACGAACTTTTAAGCCCATTTTAGAGAAATATTCATCAGTGATAGAATACTGATCCTGCAGATACTCAAAACCCAGAACCGGATGCTGATACTCTGTACGAGTATACGTTTTGTTGCTCGATACACTTAGACAAATGATCGGTGACATCTTAAAGTGCTCTTTATAAGTCGCTGAATTCACAAAGCACTTATAAAGTTTTCCGTGTAAATCACCAAAATTTTCAGGAATAGAAAAATTAGATTTATTTTTATTGTGCTCGATCAATAAAATACTGAAATCATAATCACGTACATAAGAGGAATAATTATTTCCAGCAATACCTTCTATTTGCTGGCTAGTCTTACGATCAATAATATTCGTTTTTAAAACTTCAATCATCGGCAGATCGTTACTACCATTCTTATCATCAATACTCATTGTTACTGTGATGATTTCAAGTTCTACAAGGTAACGATCCCCTATTGGATTATCCAAATGAGCCAATGCATTGAATCGATTGTTAATCATATTTAAGGCATTGCGTAAGTTTTGCTGGCGACTAGCTCCTCTGGCCAAGTTTGCAAAATTGGTTGTCAAACGCGTTTTGCTTGAAGGGTGATAATTTTCATCTAAACAAGTGCTCTTTAGTGTGAATGTAAAATCATTCTGAATTGTATTCTGGATATTTTCAATATTTTGCTTTTCGTTTACTCCCCTATCTTCTTGTATATTCGCTTTCATCTGATGATACTGTTTAGTTTTTTTACCCTGCAAATTTGAATATAAAAGATTAAATATTTTTATTTATACATAAATTCAGTTAATTATTCTTTTAAAGTGTATCTTTAAGGATTATTAATCTATAAACAAATGTAATAATCAAGAAAAACAGATAAATATTCTTCGGTGGCCTATTATGATTGACTTGGAGATTCCCAGAGCGCTTTAAAAACTCGAAAAAGAAAACAATATCATTTATATTTGCCAAAAATTAAGACAGACATAGCAATGAATTTGATAGAAAATTTAAAATGGCGCTACGCCACAAAAGCTTACAGTAACATTAAAGTAACAGAAGAGAAAGTCGATCAGATCTTAGAGGCTATAAATCTTTCAGCATCTTCTTGCGGTCTGCAATCTTACCGTGTTTTTGTTGTAAGCAATCCGGAAATTCAAAAAAAATTAGGTGCTGATTCCTATAATGGACAGATTAGTTCTTGCTCTCATTTGTTGGTTTTTGCCGCATTAACTGACATGTCTTCGACTTACATTGACGATTACATGGCAATGACAGAAAAGCAAAGAGGCCTTGACGCTGGTGCCTTATCAGGATTTAGAAATGGACTGCATTCCTATTTCAGCACTATTAACGCAGAACAAAAAGCCCATTGGGCGGCCAAACAGGCTTATATTGCTCTAGGAACAGCGCTTATTGCTGCGGCAGAATTGAAAGTAGATGCCACTCCTATCGAAGGATTTAATGCCGCCACTATCGACGAGGTTTTGGGTTTGAAAGAAAAAGGGCTGCATTCTACAGTTATCCTCGCTTTAGGATATCGGGATTCGGAAAAAGACTATATGGCGGCTACGAAAAAAGTTCGTTTGCCTATAGATGAAATGATAACGAAAATTTACTAATAGTATTAATTTACAAAACCAATAAAAGACAGAAACTACATTAAGTCAATATCTTCAAATCATCTATAAAAGATGTTGAAATTTGTGTTGTCAAGGTCACAACAGAAAAGCTCTAAATTATTAATTTAGAGCTTTATACCATCTTCGCGACATTTAACCGATTTTATTCAATAATAAAAGCTGTTTCAAAATTAAGAGTTAGATACTATTATATGCTTACAGACTAGATACAAAGTGCCTATTTAATAATTTAAAAAATTTTCAATCAGATAAAAATTTGAGCCTAAAATAATTACAATGTAAATGAAAAGTCTTTAATGATTTTCCATTTGAAAAAAAAGACTCATTTTTAATGGATGTTTTAGTAATAACACTACTAATTATATAATTTTAATAAATTCTTTATGCTACTTTGGCGTGATTATTTTTATGATTTAGAAAAAAACGTAAAATAAACATCGCTGTGAAAGACAAATTACTTTTCTTAAAAGGATATTGCAGAAAATAACCCCTTCCACAATTGCAGTATATTTGAGTGAAGAATTAATTATTGAATTCGCGAACTCATCTATGATTCAGACCTAGGGAAAAGGCAGTGATGTAATAGGTAAAAAATATCTTGAAATCCTTCCCGAAATTCAAAAGCATCAAATTTTAGATGAAACATTATGGTGCTTTAAAGACAGGTATACCTTTTCATACTAAAAATAAAAGGGTTGATCTTGTAAAAGATGGCGAAAATAAAGTGTATTACTTCAATTACAGCTTTATCCCACTCCGTGACTCGGAAGGGAATATCATAAGGAGAATGGAACTGAATTTATAATTATACTTCCATTAAAACAGTCTGAAAGCTCTATTTAAAATTACAAATCAGCGTTTAGTTAGTTTAATGTATTTTATTTAGGGAGGTAAATCCAAAAAGTCGTCCCTTGATCTGGAAAACTTGTAAAGTTAATGACACCGTTGTGATTCTCAATAATCCGTCTGCACAAGGCAAGACCTATCCCGTTACCCCCGTACTGATCTCTCTGGTGCAACCTTTGGAACATATTGAATATACGGTCGGAATACTCATCAGACATACCAATACCATTATCTGTTATAGAGATTAAATTAAAATTTCCTGAAGGAGCATCTGAATCAAAAGAACGGTCGCTAAGCTCCGAAATTTCCCGGCATGCAATGGTTATAGAGGGCACTGAAGTGTTGAATTTTAAACCATTATTTATCAAATTGTAAAACAGCTGTCGAAGTTGAGCTTCCAGTCCATTAACTGTAGGCAGTGAGCTGACATTGACAACAGCATTTTTCTCTTCGATTATCATGCTTAAATCATCCAGGGTCTGCATAACAACATCGTTAAGATCTACTTTTGATACAAATTTTTCATAATTATTAATTCTTGAATAATTAAGCACATCCGAAATTAAATTGGATAATCTGCCCGCAGAAGAACTTATTTTATCAAAATAGTATAGTGTTTTCTGTTCCTCTGTAAGATGTTCTGCTGCCCTGGAAAGCATAATCATAATCTTTCGAAGGGGTTCTTGTAAATCATGACTTGCTATGAAAGCAAACTGCTCAAGTTCCTTATTTTTAAATTTAAGCTTTGAATTGGTATCCTGCAGCTCATGCTGAATTTCTTTTAACTCGGAATTGTCTTTGAGAGCTTCAACAATCATTTTCTGAGCATTGTTATTTACAAAATAAATCAGCCAGCTGTTAATTGAACCATCTTCTGCTTTATTAGGCATAATTGATACATTATGCCAGATGTATGAATCGTCTTTTTTAATTCGGATTTCTGCCCAGAAATCCTTCCTGTCCTTTTTCGCTTTAGCCCAGCCTTCAATTAAAAGAGATACATCGTCATTATGTATAAAAGTACTGATGTTTTTTTTGTCAAAAATAATAAAGGGTGCAGTTAAAAAGCTTTCAAGTGCATTATTTGAAAGCACCACGCTGTTGCGGTCGTTCACGATACATATTAAAACCGGAATAGTATCCACAAGTTTTCGGTAACGGTTTTCACTTTCTCCCAGCTTTTCAGAAAGAGTAACAAGCTCTATATTCTTTTTTCTGATCTCGTCGTATGCAGATATAGGTGGCTCGTATTTAAAGTAATCAGCCAAGGTCTTAATTTTTGCATCTGAGAGAAGTCCAGGTGATGGCACCTGGTGACTCAGTGTGGTGACAAACTGTTTATGAGTGTAATTATAATCTATATTTCCCGAAATTTTGGCAGCATATTTATATGCTTCAGGATTGCATTTTTTCAGGTCAACTGAATCGCTAAGCACCGCGAGTATTTCCTTTTGGTTCAGCTTTATAACATTAATTCCCAGTACTAAAACAGAATTTTTTCCATGAGCTATGGAGCACCTTGACACTTCTGAAACTGCTGTTGAAAAACGGGTTTGGGCAGGCAGAGGCATACCGCACATTTCAGCTATTTTCATTGAACGCTTATGGGCCAGTATGAGATCCATTTCATTGTCAAGATTGATTTTTACAATTTCTTTCATTTACCGTTAAATTATTTTTCCAACCAAAATTGTAGCATCATCAGTTCCTCTCACATTGTCTTTATACAAAGCAGAGGCAATGATGCCAGGACTTTGTTTAATTATAGAAGAGAGATCGCTTAAATTCCATCTAGTGCGGAGACCGTCACTGTGCATAACAATTATCTGATGTTTTTGATATGGAATAGAAGTACTGTTTAAGGTACGCGGTATATTATGGCCTACAATCCCATTGTAAGCGGTATATGTTTTGTTCTCAAGTCCATTATAAATTCGTGTATTAATATTACCTATGCCGCAGATATTCCAGCTTTCTGTTTCATAATCTACACAGGCAACGGTAGCAACCAAGCCCCTGCTTTTTTTTACGTGTTCATGAACATACCTTAAAACTGCCGCAGGATTTTTTTCAGTACACTGCTTAAAGGCTCTAATTGACTGTTGAACCGCCTCGTGTGCATGCATACCATGACCAAGTCCGTCTCCGGTAAAAATCTGAAAACCGTTCCTCAAATATTTGACATGATATCCATCTCCGCACAATCGTTCCCCTGGATAATTTACACTTAAAGCAGAGAGATCTAATCCTGTGACGGAAGATGGGATAGATATTTCCGACTTATCGCAAATTTTAATATACTGCACTGTTCCCCAACCTTTCATGGAATAAATCTGAAAATCGTTGCTTAATCTTTTTATAGCACCAATTCCCTGCCCAAGTGTGCTGGAGGTTGAGTAGCCGTCATTCATGATTCTGGCAGTATTTTCAATACCTACTCCTTTATCAAGGCAGTATATCTCGATTTCGTTGCAGTTTCCGTTGTGATTAGATCTATACAGCAGATCTCCCCCGCCTGCGTATTTAATAAGATTAGATGTAAGTTCCGCTATGATTATATCAGTTTCTGCGGCCCTGTGGGGTGTAAAACCTAAGTGAAGAGCTAAATTATGGATCTCTCTTTTTATAAAAGGTATCAAACTCCTGTCATCAATCCTGTAAACGGAAAAAGTATTATCCATTTTTCCATTTTATTATAGTAACCGTAGTACCGTTTCCTAATTCAGTTTGTATATCAAATTCATTTACGAGTCTCTTTGTGCCGGGCAGTCCTAGTCCAAGACTCTTTCCGGTACTGTAACCGTCCTGCATGGCCATTGCAACATCTTTTATACCTGGACCCTTATCAATAAAAGTAACGCGCACGCCATTGTCACGGCCATTGTTTACAGATTCTATTATAACCTTTCCTCCTCCTCCATATTTTAAAAGATTGCGGACGAGTTCGCTTGTGGCCGTAATTAGTTTGGTCTGGTTTAAAATACTCATGCCGATCCTGACGCCGTAATCCTTTACGCGGTTGCGCAGAGGAACAACATCCTGCTCTTTTACTATAAACAGTTCTTCTTTATTGGTTGCTGTTGTCATACACCTGCTCCTCGTTATCGCCATTGTACATTTTCGCGCGAAGCAAATCCATCCCTTTTTCAACATTCAAGGCACTTATAACACCATTTAAGGATAATCCCAGCTCAACCAGCGTAATAGCTACTGCAGGCTGCATGCCTACTACAACTGTCTGTGCATCCATAATTTTTGACATTACTGCTATATTCCCTAAAATACGACCCATAAAAGAATCAATAATAGAAACTGCTGATATATCAATCAGGACCCCTTTAGAATTATGCTTGTTAATAGTATTTATCAAATCAGATTCCAGATTTTCAGCCAGCTGATCATACAAATCTACCTGTATGGTAACCAGCAGAAAATCTCCCATCTTAAGTATTGGAATTCTTTCCATGTCAAATAAATCTTAATTCGTTATTTTCTCTTCACCACCGTAAGCTGAAGCATATCAAAAGCTGTCTGAAGAGCACTTGCAAGTGAAGCTTTAGTTATAATTCCTGTAAGATCTATTCCCAAATGCACTACGGTCTGTGCAATTTCAGGACGGATACCGCTGATGATACATTCTGCCCCCATTAATCTTGTTGCACTGACTGTTTTTATAAGATGCTGTGCTACCAGAGAGTCTACCGCAGGTACTCCCGAAATGTCAAGAATAGCTATAGAACTTCCCGTATCCACAATCTGCTGTAAAAGATTTTCCATAACTACCTGTGTTCTAGAACTGTCCAGTGTCCCAATAATTGGCAACGCTACGACACCATCCCAAACACGGATAACTGGAGTTGAAATTTCACTGATCTCATCAATCTGTCTGGAAATCACGTCTTCACGTCCCTTCATATATGATTCGAAAGTCAATATAGTCATATTATCTAAAATAGTGCTGAGCTGTAAATTAGCACTGTACAAATTCGAAGGATCCGACTCTATTTCAGAAAGAATTTTGGATGCTGCTTCCTTAAAAGCAATAAGATACTGGGCATTTTCCCGAGGAGAAAAACCACGTCTTCCTCTCGAACTTGAAATTCCGATCAGCAGGTCATGGACTTTTTCAAATTCATGCGAATTTGCATTACCGTTTGAACGCTCTAAAGCATCCAGTAAAAGAGCTGTAAACTCTTTTGACTCTTCCTCTTCTGTGGCCCCATCTGTTGAACCATTTGCTTGTAAGAGATCTGACCATATAGTCAGTAATTTGTTTTGGTGCTCTTTCAAGCTTCCAAGGAGGTTATTTTGCATCTTATGTGATATTTGGATATTCATGTAAATATAGACAATAAAAGGTGACCAAATACCCATATTCAGAAAACACGTGCAAAATAGAAATATTTTATTCCAAAAACTCTTAATCTGCCTTTCTTTATATATATAAAAATCTTTTTGAAGCCCCAGAAAACTTGCAACAGTAAAACGACTTTAGCAACTGTCTGCCATTACCACAAATTCATCTATATCTATGATATGCAGGCAGATATTTCCTTCTACTCTCTCGAGTTTAACTCTCTTTTCCTTTACAAAGTTTTCCAGTCCCGAAAATACTGTTTTTATTCTGCTCTTCTTTTCTGCTTTTCTTTCATGACCATACTTTTAAAAACTAACCTGTATGTCATTGCCGGTTGTGCTGATTTTGGGATTCTCATTTTTAAGAAGCTCCGACAGCATATGGTTAATTTCAGATTCCTGCATACTGTAGTCCAGCTGCTCATCCGTATTAAAATTGAAAACTAGCAGCGAAGCTTCTGAAGCATTTTTATTGTCTACAGCCGCGGCTCCCCCTATGTAATTCAGTTCAAGCTGACCGACGTGCAGCAGGTCTGTAACAAAATGAAGATCAGTTTCTTCAGGAAGCAGCAACTGCCCTGTTTTGAATATAATGGTGTGTTTATGCATGGTTTTCTTATTTACAATTTATGATGTCCGTTTGAACACTGTCTTATTAATTTATAACTATTAATCGATTAAAAATATCTTAGCGTCATTTCTTTGATTTAAACGCGCAAAAATTTAACTATTACTTGGATGCCAGCACTGCAATTTCCAAAGCCTCACAGGCGTCTTCAAGTGTAATAGTAAGCTGATGGTCTTTGTTTTCTATTTTTTTGATGAGATCCAGTATTATCAGCTGGACGCTTCTGCCATACACCTCTCCTTTTGTGCCAGAGATTTCAAAACTTCCTGAAATCATCGTATCGGCTTTATAGGGTTTTCCGCCAACAAAAATAGATTCTATATTGGGCACGTCTTCCTGTCCGGTGCTTCCCCAACCCTCGGGTCTCGATACATCTTTTACATTTTCAAACGGTTCTGCATCTGTTTCCTTCCAACCAGGCAAAGCATTGAACAGCGCTATGTTCTGCTTATTTACTAAAGCCTTTATTTTTCCTTTCATCGGAATCCAGCCTTCTATTTCAATTCTTGCAAGATCATAAGCAAGATTAATAGTGGTTTGTTCAAAAAAGCCTGGACCTGAAAAAGCATGATAAAAACTGGCAATAAGTCCCTTATCATACTTCACTATCGCTGCTACTCTATCGCGCTGCAGCTCATTGCGATTATCCCAGCAGCCATCAACTTTAGTATACTTCTGCCTACCCAGTGCATTAATGATATCAAAAAAATGCACGCCGTGCTCAACCATAATTCCACCTGATAATTCCTCATCCCAGAACCAGTGTTCAGCGGGAAGAGTTTCATCTTGTGCATAGTTATTCACGACAGCATGCCTGATTTGTCCAAAGGCACCACTTTCGCTTATACTCATCAAAGCCTGAATAATGGGATTATATCGTATCATATGATTAACGGTAATAATCCTGCCGGTTTCCCGCTGCACTTTCAGTATTTTTTCGGTCTCTTCTACAGTCACAGCTACAGGCTTTTCAAGCAGTACATGTTTTCCTGCCTGCATGGCTGCACAAGCCATGTGCGCATGGAGGCCCGGAGGTGTCACGATGCTCACAATTTCAACTTCAGGATCTTTAAGAAGATCTTCCCAGTTCTCATACCAGCTACAGTCATCCGTTTTCTTAAAATGACCTGCTGAATCGGCCACTGCCGAAACCTGTGCTTCTTCCATTTTGTTCCACCAATGGTACAGAAATTTACCAAATCCGCCGTAGCCAATTATTCCTATTTTGTATTTTTTCATGTTTTATTTGTTTGAGTATCGCAGATCAAATTATGGTGTGCGGCATCTATTATTAGATTTAAATTACAATTAATCAACACATTATCAAAGCATTAATACGTTTATTTCTCAATCCTGTAAAATACTCTTGATGATACGCTCCGAAGCCGCTTCACAAAAATCTAAGCCTGAATAATCAGGATTAAGTCCTCCAATATAAGGCACCGCCATGATATAAAGGTTCTTATTATAGGCTCCATATTGATCAATAATCTGAAAATTATCATTAATGGCTATACCTGAAACATTCATAAAATAATCGCCGGCTTCATCTTTTTTTACAGTATCCTCATTCTGCATAAAAGCAGCATGACCGGCTTCACTGCATTTAAATTTTAAACGTGCAGGACTTATTGCTTTTTGGGAGAGCAGACTCTTAAAAGGAAAATCATTGTATTGCAAGTGCGGCTGCCCAATACAGTCAATAAATGTTTTATAATAAACGGCATGTTTTTTATCATCATCATCGCTGAAGTGATATACTATTCCACCATTAAGCTGGGGTTCTACTGTACTATCAGAACCTACAGAAATAAGATCAAGCACACCTGCATGATGAAGAGCAAGAAGTTCTTCACAAGATTTTTGGGGAACAAAAGCAATTACAATAGAAATCAGTGGCATGAGTACTTTCTGCAGCCGTTGCATGTCTTCTGCTGAAAGGTATTTTGCAGGATGGTTCATAGCAAAACTAAGAACGCCAAGCATTTCTTTCCAGTAAACTGATTCGTGTCTTTTAATTGATTTCGCTGCCTCAGCATATTCCGCTTTTAATAACTGAAAAGGATCCATACGCTCCCGGAGTTCCATCATTTCTTCGACGAATTCTTCAATCGACAAATCTCTGATACGTTCATAAAAACTATAATCCTTATCACGGAATATCTCTTTAAAATTTTTTTCAAATACAAAATCAAGTGACAGAAATCCATTATTATTTTTTCTGTGATCCTCTATTTCATCACTGTTCAATAAAGCATCACTGCGAAGCCGCGAATCTTCTAAATGAAATCGTACTGCAGGAAGCATCCCGCTCCTTGAGTGCATCATAATTTTAAACTCGCTGCTTTCAGGAAATAAATTAAAAAACAGGTTACCGTCCTTGTCTGATTGAAATGAACCATTGTTTCTTGCAATAGTCCTTACTGCATCTATTGCTGTTAAAGAAGAACCTTTTACTGCAACAGCATGATTAAACTTTTGCACTAGTTTTTGAGGAGGATAAGGAGCGTCATAATAACCTGGTATTTTTCCTTCATGAGTTCTCGGCCAGTTATGTCCTGTACAAATTACAACAGAATCAAATATCTTAGTCTGTCCTTCCGCTGTTTGGAGCTCTACTGTATTGCTGTTCAAATCGTATTTAATGTCAGCTACAACACTTTCAAAATGTATTTCTGAACTGATTCCAGCTTTAGATCCCGCTTCGATCAGCATTTCAAATTGCGCAGCAAGGTATTCCCCGAAGAAAAGTCGCGGAAATACTTTATACTCATTAAATTTATGAGGGTCAATTTTAAATCTTTCAAGCAGTTCCAGTGGTGCACTATGCACCCATTCTGAGATTGGGGTGACAATATCCGGTACCTCATTACCAGAAACATTGGTAATATGCTCGTAATTTGAACCTTCACTACTATAAGGCATTCCAGAACCAAGCTGTGCTTTACGTTCAAAAATTTCCACTTCAAAATTATTCTTTCCAGATTCCACTAGTCTCTTATACATAAAAAGCCCGCTTGGTCCTCCACCTATAATTGCAATCCGTTTTTTACTCTCAGCTGTCATAGCATTTCTTTATTAAGGTCAGATAAGTATTGAAAATAGGCAAATCTTTAAAAGAAGGATCTACACTCCTGCAACTTATATGACAGCAGATTGATGCGATATAATGCTTCTGATTTTGATACTTTCCCATTTCTATTACAAACCTTAAATTTAGATTTATAAAGGTTTAAATTCTTACAGAATATTAGTTATAAATTACATCTTGCAACTCCACTTGCATGTTCAATTAAATATCCTTTTGCGCTCTAACAAAAATTCATCTACAGCAATGGCAATTATGCAACCAATAAGACCAATTATATAAAAAAAGGTTAAAAATGTTTTTTAAGTTTAAAGGTTATGTCCTAACATTAAAACAGCTAGACCTAAAGGGGTTCAGCACATTTTTTTTTTTAAGCATAATGAATTTTTTTCATTTAAAACTTAAAAATAATGAACACTTTTAATGAAATAGAAATCGAAGGCACTTCAACATTATTCCCTGTTGTCGGTATTGCCTCCGCATCTTCAGAAATTGAAATTCTTAAGAAAATAATTTTTGAGATTCCTGAAGCTTCAGGAATGAGTTATATAATTATAGAAAATCTATATTTCCCTCAATCATCAAAACTACCTGAACAGCTCACAGAATATTCTAAAATACCTGTTGTTGAAATTGTAAATGAAATACAATTATTTCCAGATCATATTTATATTATTCCGGAAAACAATTTTTTGTTTTTAGAAAATGGAATATTAAAACTTAAACCTCGAACGCGAAGCAGCCGAGTTAACAATTGTCTAGATTTATTTTTCGAATCTCTATCTTCTGTTTATAAAAATTATTCCTTTGGAGTCATTCTTTCTCCAAATCAATTGGATGGCGCTGCAGGGCTTAAAAAACTAAAAGAATATGGCGGAGCAGCTATTGCTGTTTTACCCAATAAAAATCAAAATGGCATTGCTTCAGAATTTATAGATTATTTTGCAGCACCTGAAAATATTGTTTCTAAGTTAGTAGAAATACGAAATAGTTATTCAGCCGCCCACGTTTATTTTGAAGAAAAAACATCAGATCTTGATCAAGAACTGTTCGAAGAAATAATTGCTCTTGTCTCTGTAAGATCCGGAACCGATTTTTACCATTATAAATATCAGACCCTTCGAAGACGTATTGCTAAAAGAATGGTAGATACCAAACAAGATACGATCGAAAAATATTTGAATTTGCTTAAAGGCAGTACAAAAGAGCAAGATCATCTGTTTTATAATTTCCTTATACCCGTTACATATTTCTTCAGAGATCAGTTGTATTTTGATAATTTGGCTTCGACTGTTTTTCCGTCTTTAATTGAGAATTTGAATAGTACAAGTTTAAGAATCTGGTCTGCAGGATGTTCAACTGGCGAAGAAGTTTATTCTTTGGCAATCTGCATTGATGAATATCTTAAGAAAATCAATAATAAGGATATTAAGGTTCAGATCTTCGCTTCCGATTTGTCTGAAAATTGCATCGCAAAAGCCCGTTCAGGAATATATACTCTGCAAGATGTAAAAAATATAAGCGAAGAAAGAATAGAACAATATTTTACTAAAAAAGACAGCGCTTATCACGTAAATAAAAACATACGGGATAAATGTGTTTTTGCCCTGCATGATCTGACAAAAGATGCGCCTTTTGCAAAAATTGATTTAATATCATGCCGAAATGTACTGATATACTTTGATTCACAATTACAAAATCAAATATTTGAATCGTTTCATTATGCGCTTAAAGACAAGGGATATTTATTCTTAGGAAGAGCGGAATCGGCAAATAATGCTCAAAATTTGTTTACACTAATTGAAAAACAGGATAAGATTTACATTCGAAAACAGGAGGATATTAAACATAAAATATTTCGTGCTGATTCTAATTCAGCTGCTGGCCGATCAAAAAACATCCCGCCAGTAATAAGTACTGATATAGATTATCGAAAAATTGCATCAGATATTCTTTTAGAACAGTATTCCCCTGCCGCTGTGATTATTAATGAAGATTTAGAGATAGTTCATTTTCATGGAGATACCAGTCCTTTTTTACAGCCGCCTGCTGGAAAACCCAGCTTTAATATTTTAACTATGGTTCATGATGAGATTGGTTTCGAATTAAGAAATGCAATTTTAAAAGCCCGAAATGAGAAAAAGAACTTTTCTTCAGAAAATATCAGTGTAAAAAAACAATCTTTTCTTACCTCTTTCGAGGTTATATTTCTTCCTTCCAATATCGAATTATTATTGATTATTTTTTGTAAAAAAAACTTTTTACCTGCCGAACAAAATCGAAGTGGCGAAAATCGAACCGAAGAACTGGAGAGACAGCTGCTGCAGCTTACAGGTGATTTTAAAAGAGTTACCGAAGAACAGCAGATTTATTTTGAAGAACTGCAGACCACAAATGAAGAACTGCTGAGCAGTACTGACGAACTGCAGCTTATTAATGAACAGCTCGAAACTTCGGCAGAGGAACTTCAGTCCAACAACAAAGAATTATCTTATATTAATTTTGAACTTCAAGACGGCCGCGATGAACTTTCCTCGATGCGTAATTTTTATGAATCGATTGTAAAAACCATACGGGAACCTTTAATTATCATTGATAAAAATTTAATGGTCAAAAACGCCAATCCTTCTTTTTACAAATATTTTAAAACCTACGAAGAAAACACCGAAGGCTTTTCCATTTTTGAAATAACAGACGGTCAGTGGAATATTCCGCAATTTAAAGATACTGTCTTAAAAAAGCTGGCCCAAAACAATATTGTCGAAAACTTTAAAATAGAATTTCAATCTTCTGCTGGCGAGAAACAGATTATGATTCTCAACGCATCACCAATTTTAAACTCAATACCTCCAGGCATGATTCTCATTGCTCTTGAAGATGTTACAGAATTAGAGCACAGTGGCGAATCATTAAAAAGTAAAAATATAGAGCTTTCAGATCACAACAAGCAGTTAGAATATTTTACTGATGCCGCCAGTAATAACTTATTGGAGCCTATTAGAAAAATATATATGTTTGGAAAAAAAATTTCAGATAATGAAACCAATCTAACTGAATCGGGCAGGCATAATATAAAAAGATTACTCAGTTCCGCAGTGAATATGAATCAGTTGATTGAAGACCTTATCGATTACTCCAAAATAAACTTTTCAAAGAAAGAATTTAAAAAAACAGATCTTAATATACTTCTCAAAAAAACGCTTACTGATTTGAAAACAGTAATCACTGCTTATAAGGCTGTTATTATAAACGATCCTCTTCCGGCAGTTAGAATTATAGGTCCTCAAATACAGCTGTTGCTTACCCACTTAATTTCAAATTCAATAAAATATACCAAAAACGATACGACTCCCGAAATCAAAGTTGGCATCGCTTATCCCGAATCTGAAGAAATTATAGCATTAGGAGCAGATGCTAAAATAAACTTTATAAAACTTTACATAAGTGATAACGGTATAGGTTTCAGCAGTGATTTTGAGAAACTGATATTTACACCCTTCTATAAACTTGACAGTAATGACCTGCAATACGGCAGTGGACTTGGGCTGACTTTGGTTCAGAAAATAGTTTCCAATCATGGCGGTTTTATTAAAGTCTCAAGTACACCTTTTGTAGGAACAACAATAAATCTATATCTTCCATTATTTAGTACATAAAAATGGAAAAAATTTAAATATTATCTTTTCATAAATATATAATTATTTGAATTACTGGTAATTGTGAAACTATATACCACAATAATATAAATACACCTTGTTAGTATCATTTACTTTTGATTGAAAGAACAATTAAAACATTCACCTTCTTTAATCTGCAAATGAGATGAGAGTTTAATTGTTTTTTAAAAATTTAAAAATATTAACTAATAAGATATTTTATGAAAAATTTTCAAGACGAAAAACAGCGCGATTTATCGATCAACAAATCAGATGGCACAAACAAATTTCTCACTACAGATCAGGGTCTTAAAATTAATGATGATAATAATTCACTGAAAGCAGGTGAAAGAGGTCCATCTCTACTTGAGGATTTTATTCTGAGAGAAAAAATAACGCATTTTGATCACGAAAGAATTCCTGAACGAATTGTGCATGCACGCGGTTCAGGAGCTCATGGTTTTTTTGAAGTAACAAATCCAATTCCAGAATTGACTAAAGCAGGTTTCTTAAAAGAAAAAGGTCTTAAAACTCCTGTATTTACACGATTTTCTACCGTTGCTGGATCAAGAGGATCGACAGATCTTGCGAGAGATGCAAGAGGATTTGCCGTTAAATTTTACACTCAGGAAGGTATTTATGATTTAGTTGCCAATAACATTCCAGTATTCTTTATACAGGATGCTGCTAAATTTCCAGATCTTATTCACGCCGTAAAACCAGAACCGCATAATGAAATGCCACAGGCAGCATCTGCGCATGATACCTTTTGGGATTTTATTTCATTGATGCCAGAATCCATGCACATGATTATGTGGGTAATGTCTGATCGTGCTATTCCAAGAAGCTACAGGATGATGGAAGGTTTCGGAGTGCATACTTTTAGATTAATTAATGAAAGAGAAGAATCGGTTTTTGTAAAATTCCACTGGAAACCAAAATTAGGAACCCATGCAGTAGCTTGGGATGAAGCTCAAAAAATTTCAGGAAAAAATCCAGATTTTCACAGGGAGGATCTATGGGAAGCTATCGAAACGGGAAATTTTCCAGAATGGGAATTGGGCGTTCAGGTAATTCCTGCTGAAGATGAAAACAAGTACGAATTTGATCTTCTTGATCCGACGAAACTCGTTCCAGAAGAACTAGTTCCAGTTACTATTGTGGGAAGAATGGTTCTAAACAAAAATCCTGATAATTTCTTTGCAGAAACAGAACAGATTGCTTTTCATCCGGGTCATATTGTGCCAGGAATCGATTTTAGTAATGATCCCCTTTTACAAGGAAGATTATTTTCTTATACCGATACGCAGCTTTCCAGATTAGGAAGTCCTAATTTTCATGAAATTCCTATTAACAGAAGCATTGCTCCGGTTCACAACAATCAGCGTGACGGACACATGCGTCAGGAAATCAATAAAGGCCGTGTAAGTTATCATCCGAATTCACTTGGCGGAGGCTGTCCTTATCAAGCAAAAATTGAAGAAGGTGGTTTTGCAAGTTTTAACGAACGCGTGGATGCTCATAAAGTTAGAGAAAGAAGTGAAAGTTTTAACGATCATTTCGGACAGGCAAAATTATTCTTTAACAGCCAAACTCCCGAAGAAAAAAGCCATATTGTAAAAGCACTTCGATTTGAACTTGGAAAAGTAGAAACTGCTGCCATACGAGTTAGAGTATTAGGTCTACTTTCACAAATAGATACTACTCTTGCTGAAAAAGTTGCTCTTGGACTTGGAGCTTCTGTTCCGCCTATTCTGGAAACGCCGATTAATAAAGGTGTATCTCCAGAAAATGAAGGAGGTCCGCAGGAATCTCAGACAGTAGAATCTTCTGTTTCATCTTCAGAAGCATTAAGCATGATTAAAAACCCAACGAATTCGCCAACAATTGCCTCACGAAAAGTGGCCATTATTTGTTCTGACGGAGTATCTGAAGCCGCTGTGCTCAATATGAAAAAAGCACTTAAAAAAGAAGATGCTAAAGGATGCATTGTTGCACCTCATCTTGGATCTGTCGTAACTGATGCTGACGGTGCAATTGCTGCCGAATTTAGTTTCTTAACTGCTTCGTCAGTATTATTTGATGCTGTTTATATTCCAGACGGATTAGGATTGAATGCATTGGCAGAAAACGACGATTTATTCGAATTCCTAAATGACGCCTACAAACATTGTAAAGTAATAGGCGCAGATGGTGCAGCTTCAGAAATCATAAGCAGTGCCCCTTTTGCATCAAAAATAACAAATGAAGATGGTGGAATTATTTTAAGCAGTGATGCCGCAGCCGAAGAATTTGCCCAAGATTTTATCGCAGCAATGACCGTTCACCGTTTTTGGCAGCGTGAACCAAACCTTTACAATTAAATCAAAAAAAAACACATGAAAAATTCAGAAAAACCCACAGAAAACAAAGCAGTTAAAAACAAATCGATAAAGAATTTTGTTGAACCAGCATCAGATGCCGCAACAGAACTGAAAGAACTTTTTATCGACAGTCTTAAAGATATATACTGGGCAGAAAATGCCTTAACAGGAGCCCTTCCTAAAATGGCCGACAACGCGACTTCTCCCGAACTAGCAACCGCCATTCTAGAACATTTTGAAGTCACTAAAAATCAGATCAAAAGACTAGAAGATATTTTTGATCTTTTAGGTGAAAAAGTTGAAGGCAAAAAATGTGAAGCAATGGCCGGACTTCTAAAAGAAGGTGATAGTATTCTTTTAGAAACAACTCCTGGAGCTGTAAGAGATGCCGGAATAATTTCGGCATCACAAAAAATTGAACATTATGAAATCGCTACTTACGGAACCTTAGTGGCTTTTGCCAAAACATTAGGAGAAAACAATGCTGCAAAACTGCTAACGCAAACTCTAGCAGAAGAGAAAGAAGCCGACTGCGTTCTAAATGACGTAGCGTTGAATAAAGTAAATATTGTAGCTGCCGAATAAAAAATTGATTCGAACTTTTTCGATTAACAAAAACATCTGTACACTTTGCAGGTGTTTTTTTTTTGACTGCATTATATCAACAAGTTTTTAAAGCCGTATATATAAACTGACACAATAAAAAGAAAAATCAGCTTGAAATACTTTGATAAACAAAGCGTAAAAGTTCGCAAGAAAACATTCATAACGAAAAGACATAAACTACTGTTAATTATATAATTAATGATAGTCCTAAGTATAAAATCAAGCCATAAATGAACTATACATTTACCTCAATAAATAATTTAAATATAAATAGTTATGAAAAGTTCAAACGCAAAAAAAACCACTAACAGTGCTAAGCCATCAGATAAAAAAACTGATACAAAAGAAAGTGCTGCTAAAAGCGATTCTAAAAAAGATTCAAAAGAGGATTCGAAAACTTCGGGTGACGCCAAAAAAGGTACCGCTAAAAAATAATTATTATGAGTACAGACGAAATGGGAAAGATTGGTCAAGAAGACCAGTACTTTCAAAATGACAGAAAACAATATGAGGATCCAGATATTGATTCACCGCCAGTAGATAATTCAATATCAGATAATGCAGAGCCGGATTACGGTAACGATTTGGAAAGTCAGGAATTTGGCAGCGAAAAATTCGATAACGAAAACCTTGGCAGTGAAAAAACTGATCGAGACGAATTTAATACTGAAGATTCAGACACTGACGAATTAGACGATGAATTTGACAATGAAGACGTTGGTAACGAAGAATTAGACAACGAAGATCTTGGAGATTTGGATGACGAAGAAGGCCCAAATCCTAATCGAAGTCTTTAAACAAAATAAAACCCGTCTAAAATAGACGGGTTTTATTCTATAATTATCACTCAAATTCACACCAAAAATATGGGAATTATATAAATTCCAACTAAAATTATATAAATCAAACCTTACTGCCACTCTATCTTTTTTGCTTTATAATTCACATATACTAAACAATATCAACACGTTAAAACCTCAGTTATCAAATAAAACCTAAACTTTTTTCTTTGGAATTAAATTCAGAAGAATGCTAAAAAATTAATACAATGGAAAATTCAAAAATAGATCCTGGCAAAAGTTACTGCCGTATTTCGAATAAAATAATTTATTCTGATGATAATAATGATTTAGTATGTGTAAATGTCTATAAAGGAGATTGGGGAGATTGGGATGAAAAACCTGAAATAACAAAATCGATTTCCAGTGATTGTAATGAGGATATATATGAAAAACCAAGTTAATCTCAATTACTATTAATTACCACCCTTCTTTAAAACCATCCTGAAGTGCAATATTATATTTTTCTACATTAAATCTATACACATTTGGCGCTTTATGAGCTTTGCCTTCCATTCTGGGTTCATCCATTTTATCCAAAATATCATAACCCATCATTTTCCTGTAAAAGTTTCCTCGATTTAGTTTTTTTCCAAGAATAATTTCATAGAGCCTTTGCAATTCCGGCATTGTAAATTCGTCAGGTAGAAGATTATAACCAATAGGTTTATAATTAAGTTCCTTACGTAGATTTAGTAATGCCTGATCTAAAATCATTCGATGATCCATCATCATATTGGGCAGTTCATTAATGTCAACCCACTGGCACAAACTTGAAAAAACATCTGTAACAGGATTTACTTTTTCATAATCAGCCAAAGCATAAAAACCTAAAGAAATAAAACGCTGTTTATTCCACAATCCATCTTCGTAATCCTTAAAGAAATTTTCGCTTCTATCAGCATCTGCAAAAACGCTAAACTGCTGTAAGTAAATTTCATTTGCACCAGTTCTGTCCGTTAATATTCTTTTAGCAGATTCCTTTATATTTTCCTCTTTTCTGATGTATCCACCAGGCAATGACCAAAGTTCATAAAATCATTGATACGGCCAAGAACAAAATATTTGACTCCTCAAAAACCATTAATGAGGTGGCTTACGAATTAGGCTTTAAATATCCCCAGCATTTTACTCGCTTTTTCAAGCAGCATGTTGGCAGTACTCCTAATGAATATCGGATTATGAATTAGAAAATTTAAAATCATCAATCTCTTATTTATTTAATCATTTTTTTAAACAACATTTTCATTGATTCTGGATCTATTGTGTTCATATCAACCAACTTTAATGATTTAACCATTTTAAGCGTCGTTATTTTATATTTTTGAAAATGTGTTGTTTTTAAATGCGATTGATAAGCATTGTTGTCATTGTATATTTCGATTATTCTAACTTGAGTGGAATCATTTTTTTGATACATCGGAAAAATTGCCAATACACCAGGCTCTAGTTTTACTGAAGCTGAAGATTCCTCTTTTAATATGGCTTTATATTCAGATAAATATTCAGGGTAAACTTCAATCTCAGAAAGACGAACCATCATATCTTTTTTTTGAGCTGACATAGTACTGTAAGTTAAAAACATCGTTGTTGATATTAAATACATAAATAACTTATTTGGAAAAATACTCGGAGAATTATGAATTAAAGTTTTCATTTATAGCTTCAATTTAATTAATCTTTTTATTGATTTGGATGACCTTTTCTAAAGCATTCTTAACAATTTCTGCTTGCTCTTTTCCAATTTGCTTTTCAATAATGGCACTCAGTTCCATAATTTGTCCCTCTGTAATTCCTGTATTTAATCCCATGGAAATATGAGCCTGTAATTGTGGTTCTACACGAGACATTGCTGATAATATAGAAATAGTTACAAACTCACGCTGACGATAATTAAGGACATCACGGCTAAAAATATCAGCAAATAAATGCTCTTTCAAAAAAACATCGATTGCGGGAGCAAAAGCATTTGCGCCAGTTTTTGGACCTTTTTCTTCTTTTCCTGTTAATTTCTGCAATGTCTCTTTTCCTACGCTATATTTGTCATTTGTTGCATTTATCGGAGATGCTTCTTTGCCCTGTAAATCAGTAATTCCATCAGCTTTTCTATTTTCCAAAACTTCCATAAAAGCGTTAATTGCGTTTAGGCTTCTTGGAAAACCACAGTACGCATAAAGCTGTACTAATGCTTCCTTAATTTCATTAACGGAAAGTCCAGAATCAAGACCTGTATTTAACTCTGTTTTTAGTTTTTGAATATTTCCTACGGCAGACAATGCACAAATACTTGCCATGCTTTGCTGATGGGCATTCAAATGTGTACTGCCTGTATTTTTATCTTGTGCGATCATCATATTGATATTTAATAAAAGAATGGCAAGCAAAAGCTTTCTGAAATTATTTGCTTCTTTCATTTTTTTAAATTATTTATTTGCTTCTGAATATTCCAGATCTGTCACTGGACTTAACCAAACGGCATTTACTTCTCCTTCGTAATTTGTAATAGCAATATGAACCATTTTCGAAGTTGCCGAAGCACCATGCCAATGTTCTACATTTTCAGGTATATTGATTATATCTCCTTTTTTAATTGATTGTGCAGGTTTACCTTTTTCCTGATATAAACCCAATCCTTCTGTAACTATTAAAACCTGTCCTCTTGGATGTGTGTGCCAATTTGTTCTCGCTCCTGCTTCAAAGGTTACACTTCCTATTACGAAGTCGTTGTTTTTATCTTTTGCCAGTAATAATTGTAAATATGCATCTCCTGTAAAATATCCGTTTGTCAATTTTTCTCCTTTAGAAAAAAGGGATGAAGTGTTTTCTGTACTCATTTTTTGTTGAATTATTTTGTTATTACACGATGTTAGTATGATTATCGATATTAAAGTTAGTCTTTTCATTATTCTCTTTATCATAAATTTCCCTTTTGTCTTTTGAAGTATTCTAACCATAGAATTTATCTGGTAAATATTTATAAACAAACGCTAATGCAAATTTCGTCAGTATACTTCTCTTTAAGGGTAGATAGAATACAGATTTATTTACCACTTTTACTGATATTGCTTATATGGCGCAATCAGTTGACATAGTTTCTTTAAATTTGTATAGTAATTTTTAATGATGGAAGAAGTTGAAAGAATAGATACTGTTAAACAATACAACGATTCTGTCGGGGTTGATACCTTGCATCCGTTAGTAAGCGTTGTTAATTTTGACGAAATACCAACTTATCAATATTTTCGAAGATACATGGGTATTTACGCTGTTTTTCTTAAATATATAAACTGCGGGGACATGCGCTATGGATGCCAACCTTATGATTATGAAGATGGAACCTTAGTTTTTATTGCACCTGGACAGGTTTACGGAATTGACAGCAAAGGCAAACTTATAAAACCTTCCGGAAGAGCACTTGTATTTCATCCCGATTTAATTGTGGGAACACCACTTGGAAAACACATAAAAGAGTATTCTTTTTTTTCGTATGAAGTGAATGAAGCCCTTCACTTATCAAAAAAAGAAAGAGCAACAATAAATGATTGTTTAGAAAAGATTGCTGCCGAAATTGATTTGAATATCGACAAACACAGTAAAACATTAATAGTTTCAAATATCGAGCTTTTCCTAAACTACTGTATGCGTTATTATGACCGCCAATTTATTACCCGAAACAATGTAAACAGGGATATTTTGGTTCGTTTTGAAGATTTACTTAATGACTATTTCAATTCTGATTTGCCAAGAAAGTTAGGATTACCTAGTGTAACGTGGTGTGCAGAACAATTGCATTTGTCGCCCAATTATTTTGGAGATTTAATTAAGAAAGAAACAGGAAATACAGCATTAGATTACATCCAGTCTAAACTTATTGATGAAGCCAAGGTTAAAATATTTGATCATTTTAAATCAATAAATGAAATTGCAGATGAATTGGGGTTTAAGTACCAGCAGCACTTTACCCGCCTTTTCAAGCAAAAAACCGGAATGACGCCAAATGAATATAAAAACGCAAATTAAAGATTTGCGACTTTTATTCTATTCAAAGACCTTTCTACGAACGTAATCTATTCGAAATACGAATAATAACGATTTGCATAAGAACTCTTTGTACAGCGTTTTCTTTTAATCTTTAAAAAAAAATATTTAAAATAATTCGCGATGAAAATTTTCATAATAAATCTCAATCAATAAATCGGCACCATTTGCAGATGCCAAATCAATTAATCCTATTTCGCAAAGTGCATCAATTCTACACATTTGATCTTTGGTTGATCTAAGTTTTCCTATGCATTTATCAAAAATAGCGATGTTTTCGATAGCATTTTTTACAATTTTAATCAATTGTCTAAAATCATCCGAAGATAATTTACTGTCTTTTATATAATTTTCTAATCTGGCTCCTTCTCTGTAATGAGGATAATTTTCTAAACCCATAAAGGTTAACATCCACATTTTATTATAATTCCATGTTGTTTTAATAATACCAATATAATCGGCTATTAATTCACCGTGCAAGTTATTGGCGTCCTGTCCGTATTTTTTAAGCATATACAAATGCGTAAACTCATGCTCTAGCCTAATAGAAACTGAATACGAATTCCATAAATTTTCTGTTATTCCTAACTGCCTTCCTAGTACATTACTGTAAGGTTTTGTACTTAAAATGATCATTTTATCTTTGTACAAAGATTTATTCGGCATTACATTATCTAAAAATTCTTTGTTCCAATCTCCTGATGGATTATTTTGCAACCAGTTTTTTTTGATCATATTTAATCGTTTCGAATTGTTAAGACCATTCAATAATACGGCTCCCATTGATGAAGGAATAGTCACCGGATTATTTTTATACACTAAACACTGAACTATTTTTGCAAAATCTTCTTTATGAGGTATGATTAAAACAGGGATTTTGCCAGCGATGCTTTCATGGACTTCGAATCTGATATTTTTTGAATCTTCTAATTTTAGATAATGCTTTAATTTTATATCATTCGTATTTCCTTTTAAAATAATATCGATATAACGTTCTACTTTATCACTTTCTTTTTCAATCAAAGAATTCAATGGTGAGTAGCATTCTTTTAATAGGCCAAAGATGTCTTTTCTGCCAGAAAAATTAAATAACGTTTCTTTCCAAAATTGAATTCCTTCGTCTTCGACAATACTAGACACCTCATAATCATCATTTAACGAAAATCTGTTAAACAAATAAGCTTTAAGTTCATAAGATAAATCAATTGATACAACCTGATCAATTCGCTCTAGTGTAAGTGTATTATTCATTATTATAACGAAATTTAACGTTTAGCCCTATGTATATATTTTTTGCAAAGAATTATACAATCTTTCGTAGTCTGTAGTAACAGAGTCACATGAATTTGCCCTGTTTAATTTGCCTTTTTTTTTTCGTTTAATTCCTGATCAGTTTGCTTTAGCTGGATAGGAATATTGATGTATAGATATTCTGGATCAGACTGATCTGTTACTTTAATTTTTTTTACGTTTGGCAAACTTCTTCCAAAAAATTTTTCTAATGTTTCTTCGGGATTGGTAATCAATGATTCTTTAAAATCATCATTTTCCCAGGCTTCCGTAATTATTTTAAAAAACACATCCTGGCCTTTTTTTTGTTCTTCTGTTAAAATCATTGTATTTTATTCTTAAAATTTAACTTTTACATCGTACTTATCAAGATTATTAATCTATATCGTATTTGCAGCGAATTGATTAATTATCACACATCATAATGTTTAAGCTGTTAGTACAGAGTATTTAAACTCCTTATTTTGAAATGTCTTATTAGGCATTTTATCAATGTTATCCGATGTTATCAAAAATTTATTATCAGCATAAAACTTTTTTAAACCATCATAACTCATTGCTATCGGTATCGTTTCAGAACCCAGATAATGAATAGAACTTCCTATAACTTCGGCTTGTATACCAAGCAAATTCATAATTCGCAACAGTTTGCTGTCGCACTCTGCAAAAGCAATTCCTTTTTTTTGCTCACACAAAGGAGCAATTGCACACACCATTAGTTTTCTAAATAGTGTTTTGTCTTTTATGTTTCTCTTAGTCGCAAAGCGTCCAATGTGCCAAACAGAGGATAAATTTTCTGAAAGATTTAAAACATTTAAAGGATTAATATCAAAAATTTTCTGAAGCGGAAGTTTGGTCTCATAATCCCATTTAATTACTCTAATCGATCCTTGAATGTTTCCTGAGAAATCCTTGGCAACAAAAATTTCCGAATCTTTAAAATAATTTAATTCTTCATTGTACACCTCTTCTGTATCTGTGCCAATTTTTTCGGCACTTACATTTTGGCAATGATGATTAAAGTTTTCTTCTACTACAAACTTGGCTAGTTCTGTTAATTGATCTAATTCTAATCTTTGAAGGTAATTCTGATTAATAGTCATGAGAGTACATTTGCTTTTGGTTACCATCAAAACTAATTGTAGAAAATCGCACTTTTACTACACTAAATAGTAGTATTGAGCTATCTGCACAAAATTATATTGTAGATTAATATTGTTTTTAAAATGTATTGTGAAGAGATAAAATGATTGGATAAAGAGAAATTGACCTATCACTTTTAGTCAATGTTGATTTTATTCATTTTAAAAGAAAAAACTATAGTGAATCTAAGCCAAAACCTCTAATAACTAATAATCAATGAATTAAAATAAAATATTTTTTTTAAAGATCTGTGTCATAATTATCCCACATAACAAGAAAAAAAATTAAATTTGATTAAAACTATCCAGATGAAAGAACAGGATTTAAACTCCTTTTTTGATTCCAGAAATACCATTTATGGTATGACAGATGAAGAAAGGTCTAAAATATTTGATTATTTAGAACCTATAAAGGCATTTGCAAGAGCAACATACACAAGCCTTTATGTTATAGATTATTTAGTACAAGGGTTTGAGTTTGTTTCTGAGAACCCATTATTTTTATGCGGTAATACGGCAGAAGAAGTCCTTGAAATGGGCTATTCTTTTTATTTTAAACATGTTCCTGAAGCCGATTTAGAATTATTATTGAAAATTAATATTATTGGATTTGATTTTTACGAAAAAACGGCCTTAGAAGACCGCACTCATTATACCATATCTTATGATTTTCATTTAAGAAATCAGGAAGGAAAATTAATTTTAATCAATCAAAAACTCACACCTGTTTTTTTGACCTCAAGTGGAAAAATATGGAAAGCAATATGCATTATTTCATTATCATCTGAACGTAAAGCGGGTAATATCAAAATACACAAAAACGGAGAAAACAAGGTTCTAAAGTATAATCTGGAACTGAATCATTGGGAAGATTCTAAAAAAATTACTTTATCTAAAAGAGACAAAGAAATTTTACAATTTTCTACCAGAGGTTTTACTATAAATGAAATTGCCGAAGCCTTATTTATTTCGCCCGATACGGTAAAATTTCACAGAAGAAAACTTTTTGAAAAATTGGAAGTAACCAATATTTCAGAAGCAATTGCTTATGTAACCAGCAATAAATTAATCTAAAAAAGTAATCTCTTTAAATTACCATTTTAGATTTCATGTTCTTTCTATCGGATTGTAGTTAAATAAAACTCTGGAAATACCTTTATACGCTTATTGGTGCAGATATCAAACGCAATATTACTGCATAATCCGGCCACTAACCAAGAAGCTATAGAAAGTTGCGGAGGCGAAAGATTTTTGTTTTCATTTATATATTCTCCAAGAATTTTTTCCAGCCAGTCCTGTGGATTTTCCCAATATCTCATGTATTCTAAAACATAATCGACGACATTTATTTCGCTGAATTTTTCGTCCGCTTTTCTTAAAACATCTAATCCTTCATCATCTGAAATGACTAATACCAATGCTCCCCATCCTAAATTATATGGATGCAAAACCGGTATCTTTTTTTTCTGGCAAATAGAATCAAACAAAAGCGGAACATCAGAAGTAAAATCTAAAGCGTTTATGGCAATTTTATGGTCTTTTATATAATCTTCGACATTTTCGGGCGTTAAAAAACAATTATGAGTTGTAATTTTCGCTTCACTATTAATCGCAAGTAATCTTTCTTTAAGCGCTTCTACCTTAGGTTTTGAAATGTCTTTTTCCGTATAATTTTGTCTATTTAAATTTGATAATTCAACAACATCGCCATCGATTATGGTCATAGTTTCGAAACCCAGTCTTAATAAACATTCAGCAATAACGCTGCCTATACCCGCCCCGCCCAATAATACAGGAGTATTTTTTATTAATTCTTGTTCTTCAGGACTAATATAAAGTCTGTTTCTTATATGTCGTTGATTCATGTCTAAATTTTACAATAATTATAATTTACCTTTGAAAGATAAAACAAAAGTAACAATATGATAGTTGAAAATTGATTTTATTCCAGTTGATCAATTGGAATAATTATCACGCTTAACATCAAACAGAAAGTATTGGCTAATGATTTGGATGAAGACTGGAGCCAAATGAAAATTTCTATGCTGGAGTAGAAAGATGTAATTGAAGAATGCCTGTTGAAATAAATTTTAGCTGTATTTAAAACTCCTGTTGAAGATTTCAGAATTTTGATGAGGAACAGGCTGTGAATGTTATTGCAAATACATTTGGTGATAATGGCATTGGGTATCAAAAAAATGACAATCCTATTTTCAATCTTATTGAGCAGGTTTTAAAACTAAATGAGGAAAAAATGCATTGTACGAAAAAATGTTGAAAGAGAAAGATGAAATGATGGTTAGACTTGAGAAATTGATTAGTAAGTAATTACCCGATAGCGCGGATTTGTAATCCGTGACCGCAAAGTATATCATTACAGATTTAAAAGAGATCAATTATTTGCGTAAACTCAAAATTTAGAATATATAATTAAATAATTAATTGCTACAGCATATTCAGTACATTTAAAATTATGTAACATTTAGCCATAATTGTATTACTTGAGATTTAAAGACTTTTAATAATTTCAGTCTGTAATCTAATATAACACCTTATGCTAATCAATACTAAAATTCCTCTTTCTTATCTTTTCATAAAGTTAAATATGAAGTTTTATTTGTTTTAATAATTGGTCTTTTGGTACATTTTGTCACTACAGAGTTCAAAAATATAATTCCGATAATGCCCATTACAATACCAGCTTTTATAGGAACTGCTATTTCAGTGATTTTATCTTTCAAATTAAATCAATCTTATGACCGCTGGTGGGAAGCCAGAAAAATATGGGGAAGCATTGTGAATGACAGCCGAAGCTTTGTTTTACAGCTTCAATCTTTTGTAGCCCAGGAAAATCAAGCTGAAATTAAAGAAATTGCCCACAGGCATATTGCATGGTGCTACAGTCTTGGTCTTAGCTTAAGAGAATTAAATCCTACCGAAAATTTAGAAAATTTTATTAGCTTAGAAGAGATTAATGAAATAAAAACACACAGCAACAAACCATTGGCTCTATTGCAGTTTAATGCACTTCAAATTGCTGCTTTAAAAAGAAAAAAGGCACTTGATATTTTCTCTCAAGTACAGCTAAATAATACTATAGTCAACTTTTCAAATTACATGGGAATGGACGAGCGAATAAAAAACACCATTTTCCCTATAACGTATCGTATTTTTCTGCATTTTTTTATTTATATATTTATTGTTACCCTTTCTATCGCGTTAAGAGATATCAAAAGCTATTTTGAAATTCCATTGCTGTTGACTATCTCTACTACTTTTTTTCTTTTAGAAAAATCTGCAACTCATCTTCAAGATCCTTTTAGAAATCGTCCTACCGACACACCTGTAACAGCAATTGCCAGAACTATTGAAATAAACATTAAAGAACTATTAAACGATAAAGAAATTCCGAAACCACATACACCAGAAAAGTTTTACTTATCCTAAGTATCGTTAGAGCAGATTTGCAATTCGTGCCCGCAAAGTATTCATTAGAGATTTAAAAAGAAATAAAGCATTTATTTCTATAATTTAAATCAGTTTTTATATTAGGAACGGGCACGGAAAAAATTTCCGCTCTATCGTTGCGCATATAGGAACGACAGAACAAGTTAATTCATTTGCAATCAGAAAATTAAAAAACCCATTTCTCAAAAGAAATGGGCTTTTTTATATTTTTATTTTGCTTAAGCGAAAGAAAAAGAAAAAAGAAAAAGAAAATCGTTTAAGAATCCAGCGAACCAGATTGCAAATCTGAAAGACTAGAAAGCAATGCCGAAGGCTCTACATATAATTCATTTTTACTAATCTTTCCATCTTTGATCACATAAGGATGTGTAAGCAATACATCTTTAAGTGTACTCTCGCTGAAACTACTGACATCGTACATACAAATCAGTGAACAAGAATGTTTTGGAGTTAGCAAATTCAGTTTGGCTTCATAATCTAAAAGCTCATCTGTTCCAGGAAGGTTTTTGAGGGCCCATACCATATCGCCGCAAGCTCTGACACTTTCATACCCCCCTCTTGATGCCGATAATAAAGTATTTTCGAGCATATCATACATTTTGTCTGCAGCAAACTTACCTCCATTGATATAGGTGTTTTCAGAAGCCAAAACTTCCAATTGACCGCTCGACAGTTTTTCAGCAATAGATATACCGTTATCAGCCAAACAGCGGCAATGCTCACCGTGACGACTACTTTCAAGAATGTTAATGACTTTATCATTCGCATTCAAACCTTCCATAATATAAGGAATGATTACCTCATATTGCTGTTCTCTTGAATCGAAAAAACCACAAATGTGCATAGGAGCCGACAATGATTCTCCACATACCGAAAAAGATGTCTGTTTGTTCATATATCAAATATACGTAATTAGTTTTTTTTTAACACAATTACAGCTAAAATTTTCGATATGAATTCTTTGTTGTTCTGTATTTATTTCTTCGTTTTAAAAACCTTATAAAACACAAAAAGAATTCCCAGCCAAATCGGAATCAATTCTACAGATACCTCCATATTTGTCATCCACATAATGAATAAAATACCCAATAAAAATAGGAAACAGATGTAATTGCTTACGGGATAAAATATAGAAGCAAATTTCGTTTTGGTATTTTCCTTGTCTTTTGCACGTCTAAATTGCAGGTGCGTATACGAAATCATAACCCAGTTAATAACCAAGCAAGACACTACTAAAGACATTAAAATACTAAAAGCCTCTTCTGGAATTACTTTATTGATTAAAATACAGATAGCGGCAAAACAGGAAGAAACTAAAATAGCATTAACAGGTACCGATTGTTTGTTTAGCTTCTTTAAAAATTGAGGCGCACTACCTTGATCCGCTAAACCAAATAACATTCGGGAGTTACTGTAAACACTACTGTTATATACAGATAAAGCTGCTGTTAAAACGATTAAATTAAGCACATTAGCGATAAGGCTTGTGAAAAATATTTTGTGCCCAAAAAACTCAAATTCCATTCCGTTTAAGTTTTGAAAAACCATCACAAACGGACTGCTATCTGTTGTAATTTGTCTCCAAGGCGATAAAGCAAATAAAATGACCAATGCGCCAACATAAAAAATCAAGATTCTATAAATAACCTGATTGGTCGCTTTCGGAATGTTTTTTTCTGGATTTTCTGCTTCCGCTGCGGTAATTCCAATTAGTTCTAAACCGCCAAAAGAGAACATAATCAAAGCCATTGCTGATAATAAACCTTGAAAACTGCCCGTTGCATTTTTTTCAAAAACCCCTTTTGGAAAGAAACCTCCATCGTTATACAAATTATGAATCGTGGCGTGTTCTCCTCCTGTTCCACTTATGAGCAGATAAGTTCCAAAAAGGATCATGGCAATAATGGCAGCAACTTTTATAATAGAAAACCAAAATTCAGTTTCTCCGTACACTTTTACCGAGGCGAAATTCAAAGCGTTAATAACTAAGAAGAAAAATAAACTGGACGCCCAAAGCGGAATTTCTGGCCACCAAAACTGTACATAAACCCCAATGGCTGTAAGTTCTGCCATACTAACCAGAATATACAAAATCCAATAATTCCAACCAGATGCAAAACCTGTAAATGAACCGCAATATTTATAGGCAAAATAACTAAAGCTTCCTGATACAGGTTCTTCGACAACCATTTCGCCAAGTTGTCTCATAATAAAAAAAGCGATAATTCCAGCAACAGCATATCCTAAAATAACAGATGGTCCTGCTAAAACGGCCGCCGGACCAATACCAAGAAAAAGACCTGTTCCTATAGATCCACCTAAAGCAATTAACTGAATGTGACGGTTAGTCAATCCACGTTTAAGTTGATTGCCTTCTATATCTTCGTGTTTTTGTTTCACAGATTAATTTTTAAGGGAGTTAAATGTACTCACAAATGTATAAACAGCGAAGATATAATTAATTTATCGAATGTCTTATTTTAACAACATTCTTTCCGTAATTGTTTTGTTTGAAGAAGCATCAATTCCGGTAACTTCAGCATACTTAACATTTGGCAGCCAGAAAGAACCTCCTTCAATACGCACGAATATTTTTTCTACCTGAATTTTTTTCTGATTTACATTCACAAAAACATGATATTTTTGATCTGAATCTACTTTTTTCAAGGTTAAGGGCAACTTTTTATATGATACAAATTGAAATTCAAATTCGTCATTATTTAAAGTTTTACTTTCTATTCCGTATGCAAATTTGCGTTGCATATAATTAAGATCTTTTTTCTCCCCTTTCTCAGCGTATCGAATCCAATATGTTTTTATAGGATTGCTTTTGTCAATTTTTCCATTTTCTTGATAATTAATGGCATAAATAGCCGTGTTTATATTAGGGTCTCGCTGAATGTAAAACAGCATATTATCGATATTTTTTGGTGTAGGAAAATGTAACGGCGACGGATTTTTAGATTGCGCCAATAGATTTCCAGAAATTATATGCACTAAAATCGTTACAACGATTAGTGATTTTGTAAAATATTTAAATGATGATGTATTCATAAACGAAATATTTTTATTCTAATTTTAACCAATTGAGTGTAGTTTTTAACACATAGAATCATAGATATTGTAAACTTATAAGGGCATTTCACTAATATTAGCAAACATAGCTATGTGTGAAGAAACTAGTTTCTTTTTTATATTCTTTTTACGAACCTAAAAACCTATGTTTCTATGTGTTAAATTACTTTTTTTTGAACTATACAGATTAATTTTACTCGATTACATTCTGTTTTTCTTTTGTTCTAAAAACCCAATATTTAATCAGTGGATAATTAAAGCCATAAGAAACAAAACTATCCGTAATTAATCTTCCGATTTTATAATCGATTTGAAATACTTTTTGAAAAACAAGCGTACCGAATGATTTTAAAGAAATGCTTCCCAATACAACTAACGCAAATTTGAAAAGCTGACTATTGATGTGGCTGCTGTAACCAGATTTATTTTTAAATACCCAAAATCTGTTAATGCTAAAATTGATAATTGCGCCAACAGTTCCTGAGATTAGAATAGAAAATGCAAAATGCAATTTAAATACTTCTGTCAATAAAATCATTAAGCCATAATCGATAACACCGCCAACAAATGCTGCAACTTGTGCTTGTAGAAAAGTGTAAACGGACTTTTTCTTGAACATTTTTAACCTTGGTTTTTATCTTTTAAATCGCCCAACTTTAAAAGTTTCAAGCTGTCTATTGTATTGATTATAAACAAAATGATAGAGATTAAACCAGCCAAATATGCAATTGATCCATGAAATAGAACTTCTAAAATTAAAATTAAAGCAATAATAAATCGAAGTTCTGTTGGACCAACAAAGCCTGAATCTATACTGTATTCATTTGTAATTTTATAGCGTAACTGACTGATGATGATAGACCAGCCATACAATGAGACAAAAGCAAAGGCTACTATCTGTGAGCCACTATCGGCATAAATGTAGTAGCCAAATCCTATAAGTACAATACCAATCCAATCGGCAATAATATCGAGTGCAAAACCGTACCAGCGACGCGGAATATTTCTATAATAAGCCAATCTTCCATCTAAGGAATCTCCTAACCAATTTATAGCCAAACCGATAATACCCAAAAGCAAATATAATTTTGTGAAATAAGCACCTAAAACAAAGGCTAAAAAAACGAATCCCGAACCAAGCGTACCAATGAATGTGAGCACGTTTGGCGAAATGAATTTAGGCACTTTTGGAAGCAAAAATACAATCGTTAACTGTTCTGCTCTTTTTAAAATATTAGTTCGTTTACGGTCAGAGAATGTTCTTTGTGCAATTGCATTAAAATCTTCAAGCTGTGTTTCTTTTCCCATTATTAGCCCAGTATTTGTAAACCTGAAACTATCGCCAATTCTAGTTTTGCAATTCTTAATTTTATTTTCCTTTGTGAATTTTTAAAAAAATCTGTGGTACTTTTTAGCTTACCTGATCTAACCAGATAACTAAACGCAATAATAATTAACATAATTACTTAACAATACCTGCAAAACGTTGATAGAAAACCGTTGGACTGTTCTCATTTTTAGGAGCATATTTCCCTGCTATAATTGGAATATATATAACTCTCCTTCTACTTTCTTCGCCACGAATAGATGATTCTGCAACTCTATGCCACAAACGACCATCATGTATAGTTAAATCTCCAGCTTCTGGATTGATTGAAACTTCCTCCGAATCGGGTTTATTGTCTAAAAAGTATTTTTTACGGAAAAGCATTTGATAAATACTTTGCTTGTGAGTTCCTGGAATGATTTTAAGACCTCCGTTTTCAGGTTTTAAAGTACTTAAATGAATCCCCACATTTAGCATCGGGTTTAGTTTTCCACCATAAAAAATATCTCTCAAACCATCTGTGTGCCAGCCCATTTTAGTAAACTTACTTTCTGGCCCATTGATGTAATGATTGAAAACCATTCCGTCTTTTTCTTCAGTACCTAATCTTGCGCCATCGCCCGCCAAAGGCATTAAACCATTAAATCTTGGATCAAGCAAAAGACCGCTTAAGGTTTGATGATGTTGATTGATAAAAGCAAAACGTTGTACAATAGGAGAACCATCTAAATCTTTTCCGAATTTAATAGGAACACCATTTACTTTTTGAAGATCGTTTTCAATCCAATTTTGCTCCACTTGTTTAGAGGCCTCAATAATAGATGAAACTGTTTCTGGATTTATGAATTTTTTGAAATGAATAAAACCATGTTCGTTAAAAAATGCAATTTGTTCATTAGTTAATTGCTCAGTAAGGGTAAATGTTTTATAAGAAGATACCATGATAAATATATTTAATAAATGAAATAATAATGTTTGTGATTTTTTCTAAAAGGATTAGCAACAGCAACAACAGCAACAACACATTCGCATGTTGACTTGCATTCGACCTCTAGGAAAATTAAACTTATTTCTCATATTAGATATACTCTATAGAATTAGTAGACATTTATGCAAATGTAATATAAATTCTTATTTGCCAAAATTTTTTTAATGTTTTTTTGAAAAAAAAAATTAGATCTTATAAATCCCAGCCGCAGTTTTTTCTATAAAGGCCTTTGGTAGTATACGGTTGGCGTACACCGAAATGATATTAGTAAAACCTGGAATAACTTCAGATTTTTTGCTGAACATGGCTTTTACTGCCATTTTTGCCACTTCATCTGGCTGCATATTAAACTTTTCAGCCATTTTATTTAAAGCACTTAAACCAGCTCTTGCAGCAAAACCAGTATCAACTGGACCTGGACTAAAACAGGTTACTGAAATTGAAGTTTGGGCAAGTTCAAAACGTAAGGCACGTGTAAAAGACAACACAAAAGCCTTTGTAGCCGAATAAACAGCTAGTGTAGGTACAGCTTGGTAAGCTGCAGTACTCGATATATTTAAGATATAAGCTTGTTTTTCTTGCGAAAGTACTGGAACTAATAAATGCGATAGTTCTACTACTACATTCATATTAAGTTGCATCATACCCAACTGATCGCTTAGAGCAGACTGGCTAAAATCGCCCCAAACGCCATAGCCAGCATTGTTAACTAAAATTCCAACTGGATAATTGTTCGTTTTTATCCAATCACCTACTTTTAGTGCTGCACCATTTATTGAAAGATCAATTGATAAAATGAAAACATTAATGCCATATTTAGCTTGAAGATCAGCTGATAATAATTTTAATTCTTCATCACTTCTTGCAACAAGCAATAATGGAAAGCCCTGTTTAGCCAATTCATTAGCAATAGATTTTCCAATGCCTTTGCTGGCACCAGTTATTAAAGCATACGGTTTAGATTTTTCGATCATCTTATTGATTTAATAATCAAATATAATAATTAATTATAAAACGCTAGATCCGTAATTATAACCTCTAATGCAAACATAACAAAGCAAAAATAAAGAGACTACTTTGCGAAATCACTTAAATAAAAAAACTCCTTAGTAAAACTAAGGAGTTTTGTGTAACAAGCAAGTATCTGAAAGTATTTCAATATTACCTTTTAATTTCCATACAATCTTGCTTATAATTCAGACAATTCCGCTTCGGTATGAAGGGCACATGTCCAATTATTGTTTTCTTGTATCCAGGTTGAAGTGCAGGCACATTTCATCGTTTTATTTTGTTTTGTATCCTGCAGTTCTATTATATACGCTATTATCCCAGTAGTTCCCATAAATAGCTGGGATTTAACATCAGAAAATCCTAGTACTTTTATTTTATCTCCGTCTCCAGATTCAAACATTTTTTTGAAATTGGTTTCATCTACTTCGTGTACGCCATTTTTACCAGCGATTATACAAGGAAAAGAAGTGAGATTCTTTACCGTTTCATATTTATGATTCTCCATTCCTTGCCAATATTTTTTTTCCAGTTCAAAGATGTCCGTTTCCATGATTTCTTAGTTTTTAATACTACCAGTATTTAATTTACTTTTAACGATTATCAAATTCTTTGTGATTATAAAAACCGTCATCATCATTTTCGTAATTAAATGCCGGATAGTACGATCTCATTACGTTTCTTTCATAGTTTCTATCAAAATTTTGATCTCTATGGTATCTGCTTGTATTTCTAAATGTGTCATACCCAATACCATTAGCCATCACAGTTTTAGTGTCGCTATTTATATTGACTGATCCGATTGGTATGATGATATGACTATCTCCATCTTTATAAACAAACTCTTTTCCATTATCATAAGCAATCGCATCGTGCACTTCCTTATGTTTGTCTTCAATCAATTTTTTATCCAGCTTTACATCCAGGTAGATTACTCGCTGCATCTCTTTATTGACCCACAGATTATCAATCGTTCCAATAGTTCGGTTGTCAGCATCAACTATTTTCCAGCCTCTTACGTCTGAATAGTTTGAAGCAATTTTGTAATCTGAAAGTTCGTCTAGTTTATATAAGTTTCTTTCTTTAGTTTCCATATCAATTTTCTTTAATTGTATTATAATTTTAGCAGGACTTTCAAAAATTTTCAGCTTTCATTTCTGCCTCAATTTGGTGGCAATAAATTAATTATGTCAACATAATGCTGTCCTTGCTGTTTTAATTACTCTGCTATAGTATCTGTGGCTAAGGTTGTAGTATCTGTACTAACAGCATTTTCGGTTTCTACACTCCTATCGTTTCTTGTCTCATCATCTTTTGCAAAGACATAATATGCAACTGCTGCAATTAGAAGGATTGCTACAATCCACGGCCATACAGGCTTTTTCTTCTCAATCTTAATTTCCGCCATAACTTATTGTTTTTGATTATAATTATTTTTAATTAAGAATAAAATTACAAATCTATATAGCTTGATAACGTACTAAATTTCATCCTTCTTTTATAAAATTCCCAGTAAGAAACTATAAAACCATCTATAAATTAGACAATTACCAATTAAAATTATATAACAGCAACGAAATCTATTGCTCTAATTTTATGAATGGTTAATTAATATCAATTGTTCATCATTAATTTAAATTTTATGAATTTTCCAAATCAGAAGAACAGAATCCTTAGTTCCAGAACTTCGGAGAAAAAGTATATTGCGAAAAGCACCTCCAGTAGAACCAACGAGAAAAACAGTCTTACGGCAACCAAAAATATACTGCATAACTCTACTATAGAATAAGTTGTTAATCATGTAATAAAAAGCATTATGAAAGATAAATCAGTAATCGAACAGAGTCTTAAGGGAAAAACAGTTGTTATAACAGGTTCTACCAGTGGTGTTGGAAGAGCTACAGCTGAAGCATTTGCGAAAGAAGGATGCAATCTCGTAATAGTTGCCAGAGGCCAGCAAGGAATTGATGAAACAGTAAAATTCTGCCGCGAACTAGGTGTCAAGGTTATGGGTGTACAAGCGGATATGTCAAATGCAGATGAGGTAGAAAAAGTAACATCCGAAGCACTGGCAATGACAGGAAAAATAGATATCTGGGTGAATAATGCGGGAGTTATGGCCAGTGGAAAATTTGAAGAAATTCCTTTAGAAATACACCAACAGGTACTAAAAACCAATTTGTTCGGCTATATGCATGGCGCTTACAATGCTTTAAAAATTTTCAAAAAACAGAATGACGGTATTTTAATTAACAATGTATCGATAGGTGGATTCATGCCTGCTCCTTACAGTGCTGTTTATTCTGCAAGCAAATATGGAATAAGAGGTATGATGGAATGCCTGCAGGGTGAAATTTCTAACAGAAAACATATTCACATCTGCAATCTCTATCCGCAGCTGCAAAACTCAACTGGTAACCTGCATTCTGCTAAGTATTCTGGTTTTGAAATGACAATACCTTTTATTGCATCTGATCCCCGTGATACTGCCTCTAAAATATTAGAACTGGCGAAAAATCCTAAAAAAGATCTATTTCCAGATTTCAAATCTGCTGCAATCACAAACACTTATAAGTTATTCCCAAAAACAATAATCAATACAGCTTCAGCGGTTTTGCGCACAAAAATGAAATTTAATGACGATAAAGAAAATAATCCTGGAAATGTTTTGACCAACTCAAAAGAACCGCTTAGAGTTTATGGAAATCCGTCATCAAAAACGGTATCTGATCTTAAACTTGCTTTTATTGCCGGAATTGGAATAAGTATTGGCCTTCTTCTATTTGGAAAAAGGGAATAAAATTACCTTGTTTTTTATTAGAAAAAACTATAAATAGAACATGCCCCAAAAGTTAGACACTATTTGGGGCATGTTTATAGGAGGATTTTAATATTTATTTTAAAATCGAATAAATTAACGCCAGCCAAGTTCTGGAGCAATATATTTTAATATAGACGACAATATATGCACATTGTAATCAACTCCTAAAGTATTAGGTATTGTTAGCAATAGCGTATCTGCTTCTTGAATTGCTTCGTCTTGAGCTAATTCGGCGATTAGTTTATCTGGTTCAGCAGCATAACTTTTTCCGAAAATGGCTCTTTTATCACTTTCTATATAACCAAAACTATCGGCTGCTTTGCCTTGATTTCCAAAATAATATTTGTCCTGTTCATTAACTAAAGCAAAAATTGAACGGCTTACCGAAACTCTTGGTTCACGATCATGTCCTGCTTTTTTCCAAGCTTCTTTGTACAACCTGATTTGTTCTGCTTGCTGAATATGAAAAGGTTTTCCATTTTCGTCAAACTTTAAGGTTGAACTTTGAAGATGCATTCCATTTTCGGCAGCCCAAATTGCTGTGGCATTAGATGCTGCTCCCCACCAGATTCGTTCACGTAATCCCTCAGACTGCGGCTCAAGACGCAATAACCCAGGCGGATTGGGAAACATTGGATACGGATTTGGTTCTGCAAATCCTTCTCCATTAAGTTTATCCAAAAATTCTAAAGCCTTTTTTCGTCCCATATCAGCATCTGTTTCACCAGCTTCAGGTTCATAACCAAACGAACGCCAGCCATCAATAACCTGTTCCGGAGATCCTCTACTGATACCTAATTGTAAACGTCCACCTGAAATTAAATCTGCGGCGCCAGCATCTTCTACCATATATAGAGGATTTTCGTAGCGCATATCTATAACTCCCGTACCAATTTCTATTTTATTGGTTTTGGCACCAATAGCAGAAAGTAAAGGAAAAGGCGAAGCTAACTGCTGTGCAAAATGATGCACTCTAAAATAAGCGCCATCCACACCAATTTCCTCTGCTGCAACCGCCAAATCAATAGACTGAAGTAATGTATCAGCTGCTGTACGGACTTTATAGGATGGATGATTAGACCAATGTCCAAACGATAGAAATCCTATTTTTTTCATAGATAAAATTGTTACTATTTTTCAATCTCAAATATACGCATCATTTCCGTTTTATCCTGAATAAAAGTATTTAGGAATTTTAAAAAGATCTTCAATTTTCAACAAATCAGCAACAACCTATATTCTCCCTCATTTTCAACTGGAGCTCTATGAATACAAGGTTGCACTTTTTGTTGTGGATGCTCAACAGCCAAACGCCAAAGATGCATTAAACCTAAATTAATAGGCGTAGCATTCTCATGTAACTGATAATGCAAATCAAAATAATTCTCCTTCAAAAAGTCTTCGAATTCTTCCTCATTTCCATCATGCAGTTCTTTTAGTTTTGTTCTTATTTCGGGTATTAAAATCTTTTGTTCTGCCTGCGAATTAGAAACTATATCACTTGCCGTACCATGATACGTACACAAAAATGTGTCTGTCGCAATTGGAGATCGATCAACATGAAACGAATAAACATCAGTGGAAATGAAATCAAATTCATCATCACGTTCATAACACTTGAGTAAATTTAAAGACGGTGAAGCTCCAAAATCAGTTAATAATTTTAGATCATTTAAGATTATTTCTCTTGCTACATTTCCTTTTTCTGATAGTTGGAGTGCGATTAAATCCTCAGGATATATCTCTGTTATATTCTCATTTAGAGATAACCGATTCACAATCTCCTTAAAATCACCATCCAAATTTCTGTGCCAGCATAGCGCATTCATTTCTCCTTTAAAATCGGTATGTATCAGCTCAGAAAAAGTGGTTACGAATCCTATTTGGTTGTTATCAGAAAATATATTATTCATAAAGTATTATAATAAAAAAGCTAGTTACTTCTTGCAGTACAAAATTATGCAATAGTAGCCAGTTGCAGCATTTATTTTAGATCATGATAACTGTTTTTTTTTAAAATAAGCCAATCGGTTTTAACAGAGGAGCATCTTGAGAATATATCATTTCAAAATGAATTTTATTCATTTCCTTAAAATACTTTCTGCTCGGTTCTAATTCTTGTTACTTGGTGCAAAAGAATAAGTCCATTTAAATTTAAAAAGCTCGCTGAGGGTTTTCAGCGAGCCTTTTTTAAGATTTTTGTGTATTATTTTACAGGCCTTTCCTAATAATATAAAATCTTATTTCTTCTTCTAATTCTATTGACAGATTTTCAAAATCCTTATTTTTCCGAAGATTATTTTCGAATTTTATCTTGTAAATTTCTGCATTTGCAACACTTTTACAATAATTATCACAAATACTTTTAAAAGTTACATCTTGCAAATACATTTTTTTTATGGATTCGAAATGCTCCGCAAATTTTACATTATATAATTCATCAGGAAGAGGCATACTTTTGATATTTAGTTCTTAGTTTATAAATAAGATTTTTTATTCTCTTATCAATTTCTAGTCCGACTTTGTAATGTTTCTTTATTAGCCGAATCAGATTTCATGAATAATAATGAAATGCTCAATATTTAAAGGATTATCAAAGTTATTACCACTTCTTCATATTAAATTATTCTAGAACTTAAATTAGGTTTCATATTATAATATGGAACAAATTATAATATGAAACAGCGTTTTGAACACAATTTATAACAAATAAAAAAGCTAAGTTAATTTATTTAAAATCTGAATTATTGGATTAAATGCCTTAGAAGCAACCAACACTTTTTGTCCCACTTTATACTGGTCTAGTTCCTCTTCAGTAGCAATAACTTTTATAATATTGTTTCCAGAAGAAACTTGCACGACATACACAATATCACTTTTAGTAATATTAATTATTTCTCCCGTTAATTGAAATTTGCTGCTAACTTTTTGTTCTGAAAAAACTGTTTCAGGAATTCCCTCTTTTACAATTTTCCCCTTATCAACGACAATAACTTTATCTGAAAGTTTAAAGATTTCTGAAAGAGAATGACTAACCATTAAAGTGGTCAAATTGTATTTTTGATGAATTTGTAAAATATAATCTTGAAGTTTAGATCTCATTTCATCGTCTAAAGCTGAAAGCGGCTCATCAAGCAATAAAATTTCGGGCTTACGAACAATTGCTCGGGCTAATGCGACGCGTTGTTTTTGTCCACCGGATAAATTTTGAGGTTTACTATTTTGAAGCGATTGTAATTCCATTAACTCTATTAGTTCAGAAACAATTTCTTTGGAGTCGTTTTTAGATAAAGCAAACTCCAAATTTTCTTTTACTGTTAAATTTGGAAATAAAGCAAAGTCTTGAAATACAAATCCAATGGAACGTTTTTGAATAGGAAGATGAAATTTTTTCTTGGTGTCATCCCATTTTACTTCTCCCACTTTTATAGATGCCATTTCTGCTTTGGTAAGTCCCGACAACACTCGAAGTATTGTTGTTTTTCCTGCTCCTGAATTTCCATAAATAGAAACAAATTGCCCTTTTTCAATAGTCAAAGAAATATCCAATGGCAATTCGCCATTTGCGGTTTGAAGCATTTTATAAATAGCAATCTGTATCATTAATAAAGAGTAGTTTTTCTGTGTTTATTATGGATTAAATGAACAGCTAAAAGAATAGAAAAAGAAAATACAAATAATATTCCTGCATATATATTGGCATTTTGGTAATTCATAGCTTCAACTTCTTCGTAAATCGCAATAGAAACTACTTTTGTTTCCTCTGGAATACTTCCTCCAACCATCAAAACTACTCCAAACTCTCCTAATGTATGGGCAAATGTCATGATGATTCCGGTGAATAATGATGCACGAATATTAGGAATCAATATTTTTGTTATAGTAGTTACTCTAGATTTTCCTAAGGTAAATGAGGCTTCCTGCAAAACGGGCGGTAGATTTTTTAATCCAGATAAAATAGGATTTACCATAAAAGGCAGACTGTACAATACCGAAGCTAGAATTAATCCTTCAAAAGTAAAAACCAGTCTTATATCAAAATAATCGGCTAAAAATTTTCCAAAAGCATTTTCTGGACTAAAAGCTATTAAAAGATAAAAACCTAAAACCGATGGCGGTAAAACTAAAGGAAGACTTATAAGAGCTTCGATAACAGCTTTTAATCTAAATCTGCTATAACACAGCCAATAACAAAGCGGAATTGACACCACTAACAGAATTATTGTCGTGATCAAAGCCAATTTTGCAGTGAGCCATAAGGGATCTAGGTTAATCATCGGCAGACAAGCTTACTTCGTTCGTTTTTACTAAGGCAATCACGTGGTCATTTTCTTTTAAATTTAACTGCTCACAAGCATTAGTTGTAATAATAGATTGTATAATTTGCCTGTCTGCCAGTAAATTAATCTGAGTAAGAAGTATTCCTTTCTTAAGAGATTTAACCAAACAAGGAATCTGATTTTGAACACTAATTTTCAGATTTAAATCTTTAGAAACAATAACCTCTGTTTCTTTAAAAATAATTTTTACAGCTTTGTTTTGTTTTAAATAATCTGCTGTATCTGGCGTATCTAAAACAATGGAAGAAAAAATGAAATCATTGGATTTAACTTTGACTAACGAAATACCTTCATGTGATTGAATTTCAGATATAATTCCTTTTAGTACATTCATTTCGTTTTGGTGTCGTATCCGTAATATTTTAAAATTGCAACTGCTTTTTTAGAAGATATAAAATTATAAAATTTTATTGCATTCGCATTGTCTTTTCCGTGTTTCAAGATTACACATCCTTGCTCTAAAGGAGTGTGACTTTTTTCTGGAATAATATAATATCGTCCGCCCTCTTTTTTCATGTTCGGAGTCAGAACAAGAGATAAAGCTGTAATACCGATATCTGCATTTCCAGTTGTTACAAACTGGGTTGCCTGCGTAATGTTGTCGCCAAAAACCAACTTGCTTTTTACTTTATCATATATTTTGTAAAATTTTAAACTTTCTACTGCCTTCTCGCCATAAGGTGCTGTTGCAGGGTTTCCAATTGCAATTTTACGAATAGAGGCTTCTAAAAGACTATTTATTTTTTTAGTATTCGGATCTGCTTTTTTACTCCAAATAACTAATTTGCCGACTGCATACATTTTTACTTTTGAAACCGTCATTTTATTTTTTTCCAATTGATTGGGATAATCCATATCTGCTGAGAAAAATAAATCAAATGGAGCTCCGCTGGAAATCTGTTCGTAAAATTTTCCTGAAGCGCCATAAGTTATCTGCGGATTTATACTAGGATTTTGAATCTTAAAAACGGTATTTATAGAATCTAAAGCTACTTTAAGATTTGCTGCCGCTACAATTGTAATTTTTTGTTGCGCGGTTACACTTCCAAAAAACAAAAATAAAAGTAGTGTCAAAGTAGACCAAAATCTTTTCCTAATTTTCATGCTGAATTAATTGATTGCTCTATTTAAATAGAAAATGAGCAATGTTGTAATTGTAAAAATAGGTATTCTAGAGCAAATTCTAAAGATCTATTTGTTTTGAAAAATAAAAGGACAGAAAAAATTAATTTGTTTCGTTGGTAGCCTTATTGATCATATCCAAAACTAAATCAAGTGTCAGCAATGTTTTAAGGCGAGTTCCGCAGCTTAGATAAATCCAAGTTCCTAAGGATTCTTGTGCCGAAAACATACAGGTAATTTGAGCAATATTAATGGTATACTGCGTGAGATCATCGGTTCTAAACTGAATCGTTTTCATATAAATAAAATATTTGGGGCTAAAAATGCAAATAGAAAAAAGTCTGTTTGCATTTCTATCAAATTTATTCAATGAAGCTGATTTATCTTTTAAGTTCTATTTAAAATAATATTATCATTCAAACAGAAATCGCCAAGAACTATAGGAAAAAACCACACTTTTCAAACGGATTATTAAGAAGATGTAAAAATATAAGCAAAGCGAAATGTTCTAATCAAAATTACTGGTTAACACTTTTTTAGATTTAGATTCTGCAAAACAGATTGGCTATTATATAACAGTTTTTTCTTAGTTAGAGCTAAATTTGAAATGTTTCAATAAAAGGATCATTTATGAAAAATTATATCACAATTATAATCGCCATTTTCTTTTTCTCTTGTCAACAAAAAGAAAACAAGAATACAACTGTTTCATCTCCAGATTCTGTTTATGTAAAGAAAAATAACGAGATTAAAAAAGAAGAAAGCAAACAATTAGGCGATACTATCTTTATTAGCTTAAAAAACGAAAAACAGACACTTACAGCTGAAAGCTCTTTAGATTCTATTCATTCTAAAGTATATATTAAATTTAAAAATGAAGATTTGGGCACATTAAATGGTAAAATCATTCCAAGTAAAGAAAGAGCCAATATTCGTTTCAATCAGATTATTTTTCCAGACAAAACTTCTGACGGACCTTTTGGAATGGAATTGAAAATTCAACTTAACCAAAAAGGAAATACTATCCTCGTAATCGGACATTCTTTAATGGCAGAAAATCCGTATTACGGCAAATTTAAAGTAGAGCTTGAGCTACAAAAAACTGCAAAATAAAATCGGAAAGCACTTGTGAATTAGCTGTAATGAAAGCTATGCTGATTTACAAGATTCAAAAAAATCAAAAGCTCTCTTTTCTGCGTATGAATAAGTCGAATTTCTGAGAGGAAAAGCACAATGACCTCCATATTTTGGAGTTTCGAGGTAAACAAAAGCGCTTTCTTGAGCAATAGCTCTTGGATAACATCTTTCTCCTAAAAAAGGATCGTCTAGCGAATTGATAATCAAAACTGGCGTGGTAATATTGATCAGAGAAAATTCTGGAGAAACACGCTCATAATAATCATCGCGACTGGCAAAACCATGAAGTGGAGCTGTAAAATACTGATCTACTTCGTCAAAAGAAGTAATTTTGTCAATCTGATCGCTATTGATAAAGTCGGGAAATTGTGCCGCTTTGTATTTAAGTTTCCTTTTAATATCAATTGTAAAATTTTTCAAGTAAACTCTATTAAAACCTTGTTTAAGTACTTCAGCACTTGTGGCAATGTGTGTGGGAACCGAAATCGAAACAGCTGCCTTTATGCGCATATCAATTTTTGTCCAGCCTAAATAATTCAAAAGCTGAACTCCTCCCATCGAATATCCGATTAAATAAACATCCTCAAATCCTTTGTTCAAAACAAATTGCACGACTTCATCTAAGTCATCAACAGCACCGTGATGATAAAGTCTCGGAAGGCGGTTCATTTCTCCGCCACAGGTTCTATTATTCCAAGCAAAAACCGAAAAACCTTTTTGCTGAAAATATGTCGCACAGCTATTATTATACGTTCTTCTAGAATCTCCTTCTAAACCATGACATAAAATAACGGCTTTCTTGGAGTCATTAATAACAAAATCAATATTAATAAAATCTCCATCATTTAGCTCGTGCTTAGCTCTTGTGTACTGCGGAACATCAAACTTTTTGAACAAAGCGGCATAAATTGTAGAAATATGCCTGTTTCGATGCATTATAGAAGGAAAATTATAATCTGACTGTTCAATTATTGGCATGATGAAAAGTTTTTTTTTTAAGTCCCTATAACAAATTTAAGAAATCAATTAATATCTATTTGAATAGTGGCTTTTTATTTCGCTAAAAAAACAAATCAATTTTAAAATAAAATTTTCCGTTACATAAAATTAATTACATTTGCCATTCAATAAAAAAAGAAATGAAAAACTTAATTACAATTAGTATTAGCATCATCTCAATTATCAGCGATAATTGTGAGGAGTGTCTTTTTAATTAAGTTTACAGCTATAAATTAAAAACCTCCCTCAACAGGGAGGTTTTTTTATTTAACAAAACATGAAAAATTTAACTTCAATTATTATTAGCGCAATTATTATTACCTGTCTCTTTTGACGAGTCGGAATTATATTGTCTATAATCAACCTTTCTCAGTCAAAACGAGAAAGGTTTTTTTTTAACCTCAAAATGAAATCAACCCTAAAACAAATTTGAAAAAACAGCAAATGAAAGAGCAATACACCTTAACAATTTACACTGAAGACCGTTTTGATTTAATCAATAAAATAGCTCTCGTTTTTACGCGAAGAAATATTAAAATCGAAAGCCTCAATATTTCGCTTTGTGAAACTGATGAAATTTACAAATACACTATTCTAATAACCGAAACTCTTGAAGCAGTTAGAAATGTGGCACTTCAAATTGAAAAAATCATTGAAGTTTTCAAGTGCTGTTATAATACTAATGACGAAATTGTTTGGACACAGGTCGTTTTGTTTAAAATTCCAACAGATCAAATTATTTTAAATGAAAAATTAAATGACTTACTAAGAAAGTACAATGCTAAACATCTTGCTGTTGAGAGCACTTACACGATATTTGAATATACTGTCCAAGAACTTCAAAACATCAATTTAATTAGAGAACTTAAAAAATTTGATCTTGTCGAATTTCTACAAAGTTCTAGAATTGCTATTGCTAAATCTGGCACAGGATTCAATAAAATTTAAGACATAAAAAAAGCCTGCAAAATAAAAATTTGCAGGCTTTTTACATTTAATAAATTATTGAAGAGCATTCAAAATAGCTTGAAGCTGATTAATTTCCTCTTTTTCTAGAGATTGAAGAGGTTTTCTTAATTGTCCTCCTTCTATACCTTGAAGATTTAACCCTGCTTTTATTGCTCTTGGTAATCCCTTCTCTACTATAAACTTTAATAGATTGATCTGTTTGTAGAATATTTTTTGAGCTTCTTTTAAATCGTTTTTTTGCACGGCCTCATATAAATCTAAATTCAATTCTGGAATTAAATTAGGCGCAGCCGTACACCATCCGGTGGCACCAGCGGCAAAAGCAGATAAAGCCAATGGATTTGACCCATTGTAAAAAGCAACATCGTCTCCCAATTCTTTCTTTAAATAATGCATTCTTTGCACATCGCCAGTACTTTCTTTAATCATCGTAATGTTAGGAATTTCTAAAAGTCGTTTTAACAATTTCGGTGACATATCAATTCCGGCGGTTGCAGGATTGTTATAAGCCATAATCGGAATAGAAATTTCTTTAGCCACAGCATCATAATGTTTAACAATTTCATCATCGCTAAGTTTCCAGTAACTCATCGGAATAATCATTACGGCATCTACTCCCGCTTTTTCTGCTTCCTTTGCGTGAAAAATAGTTCTTTCTGTAGTAAGATTTGATACACCTGCCAGAATCGGAACTCTTCCTTTTACCTGTTCAACTGTGGCGGTTGTAATAGCCAGTTTTTCTTCATCATTTAAATACGGCATAACTCCTGTACTTCCTAATGGCGCTACCACATGAGAACCAGATACTACTAGTCGTTCTAAGAGTTTTTTGTATAAAATGATATCTACTTTTTCATTTGCATAAAATGGTGTGATCGGATAAGCAATAATGCCTTTGAATTTTGTGTCTTTCATGTAATTCTTTTTTTTTATAAGTCTCTGCCTTCTTCTTCTCTTAATGCTACTCCCAAATTCTGCAACTGCGGTGCATTTTCAGTGGCAATATATTTTGCATTTTCTTTATCACTTAAATTTTGATGTCTGTGCCAGGTCCAAGCCGGAATATAAACAGCATCACCTGCTTTCCATTCTACCTTTTGATCTTCAATTTCGGTAAAACCTGAACCCTCAATTACATAAAGAAGTGTTTCATAAGTATGTCTATGTCTATTGGTTAATTGCCCTGGCAATAATCCGCCAATTGTCATACTTACATTCTTACTTGGCAGATCTACAAAAAATACAGGATGTTTTCTTTCTGTTGAAAATTGGTTGTGTTCACCTGCATTTTCAACATTACGATGAATTAATTTATCAGGCATTGTAAAACTTGGTCTAGCAAAAGTCTGATGAAAATCTTTTGAAGAGAATTTTTTTTCGTTCGTTTCCATAGTGATTATTTTTTTAGTTCTTGCATTATTGCGAGACAAAAATAACGCGACCTTGGAACACCAAAATGATACAGTTTTAATATTATTACCTAGTCCAGTTACAACAGGACAGCTGCCAAACTATATTTCTCTATTTTTGAAACTATTCAAAAAAGAAAAAATGAGTTCTAATAAATTGAATTTATCGTTTTTAGGCATTTTACTTGTCTTAAGTTTCAATGTTTTCGGCCAAATTACACTTCCAAAAATTTTGGGACACAATATGGTTTTACAGCAAAAAAAGGAAGTATCAATTTGGGGAACGGCAAGTCCTAGTGAAAAAGTATCGGTAAATTTTGCTGGACAAAATAAAACTGCGATTGCAGACCCATTAGGCAAATGGTCTTTAAAATTGAAACCAATGAAAGCGTCTTTTAGTCCTCGCGAAATGACTATAACGGGGAAAAATACTATTGTTCTTAAAAACATTCTAATTGGCGAAGTCTGGCTTTGTTCTGGTCAGTCTAATATGGAATATGCCATGAGAAAATACAGTAAATATGAAACCGCTGTAAAGGGCTATAAACCGCCAGAAGATGATTTGAATAAAGCAGACAATCCGAATATCCGTATTTTTTTGGATCGCAGAAAATATATGGATCCAAGCCCTGAACATTTAGGTTGGGATGCCGCAATGGGAAAACCTTTAGTAGATTTTTCTGCTGTTGGATATTATTTTGCTAAAAATTTATATGCCAAATTACACGTCCCTATCGGAATGATTTCTGCCGCAGTTCCGGGAAGCAGAATTGAACCTTGGATTCAGGCTTCTAAATTGGAAATAGCCCCTAAGATGAAAAACGGTAAAATATTAGATAAACTAAGCGCTGATGGCGGAGATGCCGGAAAATTTTACGATACCATGATACAGCCCTTAATTCCTTTTACGCTGCAAGGCTTTTTATGGTATCAAGGAGAATCGAATTGTTTTCTGAACGAAAATATTCGTTATGCTTACAAATTTAAAACCTTAATAGAAAGCTGGCGAAATGATTGGAACGATAAAAATTTACCTTTTAACTTTGTTCAGCTTGCTCCTTACGCCTATTCAACTACCAAAGACGAACGCCCTCATAGCCCAGAACAGCTTCCAGAATTTTGGGAATCGCAAAAACTTGCTTTGCATTTAAAAAACACCAATACAATTGCTATTACTGATTTAGTCGATAGTATAGCCGATTTACATCCTGGATATAAATGGGAAATTGGGCGTCGTTTAAGTCTTCTTGCCGCCAATAAAACGTATGGACAAAAAAATATTATTTGGTCTGGGCCTGTTTACAAAAAAATGAAAACTATTGATAATACTATAGAAATTACTTTTTCTGAGATAGGAAGCGGTTTAGCAAGTCGCGATGGAAAACCGCTTAATTGGTTTGCAATTGCCGGAAACGATGGAAAATTTGTAAAAGCGCAAGCAGAAATAAAAGGAGACAAAATTATTCTTTCTGCACCTGAAATTACTAATCCGGTTTCTGCCCGTTTCGGATGGAATGAAGCCGCACAATCTAATTTCATAAACAAAGAAGGATTACCAGCTGTTCCTTTCCGAACGGACAATCCGTGGGAAAAAATTTTTCAGTAAAAGCTGCAGGGGCTTTAGATGAAGAACAGATTTCTTCATCTAAAGTTTTAAGTTAGAAAAGGATAATCTGCATATCCTCGAGCCGTACCTTCTCCAAACAAAGTATGATTATCTGAAATTTCATTTAATAGAGCATTTTGTTTTACCCTTTCGGGATAATTTGGATTGCTTAAAAATTTTCTGCCGTAACCAATTAAATCTACCAGATTATCTGTTATTAATTGTTCTCCTTCGTTAGGTGTCTTGTTTCCAGTCGCAATAATCGTATTATCAAAATTTGATCGCAATTTTACTCTAAAATCATTCGGAATTTGAGGTGCATCATCCCAATCTGCTTCACACAGATGGATGTAGACAATATCAATTTCATTCAAAGCTTTTGCAGCCAACATGATAGTTTCTAAAATTTCGCGATCATTCATGTCTTAAAACTAATAAAGGGAGAAAGCCTCACTCCTGTCTTTTCTTTTCCTACCGCCAATGCAACAGCTTTGGTAATTTCAATTAAAGCTAACTATCAGAGAAAATAACAAATCACTAAAAACAAAAAAAGAGCTTTAAAAGCTCTTTTCTATATATTTTTTTTAAAATCTAGTAGTAAACCGAAAGTAAGATTTTTGAATCTGAATTTTCTATGATTTTTTCTAATCTCTTGAAAAACATTTCGCTTACCATTGGACAACCATGACTGTTGATAATGTAATATCCTTGTTCATCAGTAGGAACCTCTCTGTATTTATGCAATACAATAGCTCTTTTCATGGCGTTACTGTTGCTTTCATCCATGCCTGCAAGTCTAAAAGCTTTTCCAAACACACCATTGTAAGCTTTCTCTACAGAATATCTTCCTAAAGAAGTACAATTAGAATTTGGTGTATTACTAAATTGAAGGATATCGCCTTTTATTCCAGTTTCAGAGCCAGATCCGTGTGCAACTAAACCTTGGTCAATAATTTCATTTTTCTCAAGGTCGTAAACAAAGAAACGGTTTTTTCCAGATTTGATTTTCATATCCACAAGAAAAGCAATTTTGCTATTGAACTTGTGATTGGATTTAGTAAATGTTTTTATTTCGCTCACATGCTCATTAAGTCTTGCGAATGAAATTTCGTCTAAAATATCTTTCTTATCCATTACGTTGTAGGTTGTAAAGGAAGTTAAAGAAAGAAGCAGTGCCATAAAAAATATTCTCATATAAAGGCAATTGTTTGAAGTTAAAAAAAGATTTGGGTGTCTATTCATACTTTAATGCTGCAAAATTATACGGAATGTTTATACAATTCCCATATCGAATGTTAAAGATATAATAAATATTTGAAAATGCGATACTTAACTGTTAAAATTCTCTTTAAAAATCTGACTTTAACATTTTTACCAAATAAAAAGCCCTACACCAATTAATGGTGCAGGGCTATAGGTAATAGATTGATTTTGTCTGTAAATAAACTTTTTACTTACAATTTATTTAGCATCAAACCATAGTTTTGTAGTCAATAAATCTTTCCCTTGAACAGCAATCGCAGCTTGATAGCTCGTACCATTTAATGATTGTTCAGTTCCAGGATAAAAGAAACGAGAAGGAATTTTTCCGTCCAAAACCGTAGCTGGACCAGCTGTTAATACAGGATAATCTAATCTTCTCCATTCTGTAAAGGCATCTAAACCTTGTCCGTAAAAGGCAATCCATTTCTGTGTGCCAATTGATTTAGCGTAATTTGAAGTATCGTATTTTACGTCTGCTCTATTTAGATAAGTAGCGATAGCTGTTGCATCGGTTATACCAAATTGATTAAATGATGCTGTAATAGCATTTTTATAAAGCTGTTCTGCATCGCCAGAAATGAAACCTCTAGCAGCTGCTTCGGCAAGATTGAATAATACTTCAGAGTACGAATAAATTACCGCTGGCGATGTTGAAGTCAAGAAATATGTTCCTGGTTTTGAAGTTTTAGCAAAACCTTGGCTGTTCGCATCACTGTTTGATAATCCGTTACCGCCTCCAACATATGTTCCAACAGTTGCATCTGATGGTAACTGTGCATAAACTGGCAAACGCGGATCTGAGAATTCTTTTAATTTATCTACCATCGTTTTTGAAATACGGTAATCATCACGAGTTTCAAACCAAGCCGAAGCTGGATTCTGCTGTGGTGAACTAATGTATGTAAATTTGAAAGTATCGTTATTACTGCTTAAAACTCCTGCTGCATCAGTTGTTGCATCGATAGCAGCTTGTTTAGCTAAAGCAGGTTCTTTATCAGAAATTCTTAATGCAATTCTTAAACGAAGTGAATTCACAAATCTTTTCCATTTTGCAATATCACCTTTATAAACCAAGTCACCTGTAACAGCACCATTTGCTGTACCTAACAAAGATTGTGCTTGTTTCAAATCTTCAAGTAATCCTGTATACACTTCTTTTTGAGTGTTATAAGCCGGCGTTACTTTCTGCCCTGCTTCTTTGTACGGAATACTTCCATAAGCATCTGTCAGTAATAAAAAGGTCCAAGAACGAAGCGATAAAGCAATTCCTTTATAATTTGAATTGGCTTGTTCTGCGGGAAAATTAATAATTGTATTCAAATCTGTAATTAAGGTTGCGTAACCTGTATTCCATAAAGAAGTGAATGAAGTGTTCGAAACATCGTATCTGTCTGGTTCAGTATATTGGATTTTAGCCCAATGCTGTACAAATAGCAAAGACGAATCGAAGTTATTGGTTGAACCCCAATATAAGTCAGCACCTTGCTTTAATGTTCCTGTTAGCAAATAAGGCGCCAACGGAGTTTCAGTCGCATTTGGATTTTTATTAATATCATCCAATGTATCACTGCATGAGGTCAGTGTCAATCCGAATAAGATTATATATGATAGCTTTTTTAGCATGATTTCGTGTTTTTAGAATTTAAGATTAACATTAAGACTGAAATTTCTGGTTGTTGGCAAAGCCAAACTCTCCAAACCTTGTGCATTACCTGTATTGAAAGCAGTTTCAGGATCGATATTTGGTGCATCTTTGTAGATAAAGAAAAGGTTACGTCCCACTGCTGTGATACTTGCTCCTTCTAATCCCAGTTTTTTAGCAAATGCTTTTGTAAAATTATATGACAATTTTATTTCTCTCATTTTTACAAAAGTTGAGCTGTATATGTAAGCTTCGCTAATGTTGTATGAAGCTTTGTAATATTCCTGAGCACTTAATACCGTAGTATTTGGACTTCCATTTTCGTACACGCCATTAAAAATCATACCATCATCATATACAGTTGCTCCGCTAGGCGCTGTTCCGTTAACCAAAGTTTTAGTAGTACCATTCAAATAGTAATTTAAACCACCATTTTCAGCACCACGTCCCGGAAGTGTATTAGCTAGTACTCCTGTGTAAGTACCAGTTCTGTTCGTTCCTGAGAAAATTTCACCACCAACACTAGCATCAACAAGGAATGATAATTCTAAATTTTTGTATGTCAAAGTATTCGTAACACCAGCAAGATAGTCTGGAGTATAATGTCCTAAAACTCTCTTCGTAGGATCAGCTTTTGGCAATCCGTTTGCTCCTACTACAATATTTCCGCTAGCATCACGTAAATAAGCCGTTCCGTAAAGTGCTCCATAAGCTTGTCCAACAGATGCCAAAACATCAACTCCTCCTGAAGAACCAATTGTGTAATTCTGAATCTGTTTTGCATAATCCAAAATCTCCACTTTACTTCTATTTCTAGAATAATTTGCTCCAATATTCCATTTGAAATTTTCAGTTTGAATAGGGCTTCCATCCAATTGAATTTCGATACCGCTATTGTTTATTTTACCAGCATTGATTAATTGCGAATTATAACCACTAGAAGCCGTTGTTTTGATTTCTAAAATCTGATCGAAACTATTCGTGTTGTAGTAAGCAACATCAAAATGCAATCTGTTTTTCCAGAAAGTAGCTTCTAAACCAACTTCTGTAGAACGTGTTGTTTCTGGTTTCAAATTCTCATTCAATTTCTTTTGTGAAGAAGTTTGAATTGGATTTCCATCAAATGCTGTCTGGAAATTGTAAATAGTTGATAATTGATACGGATCTGCATCATTACCTACTTCAGACCATCCACCGCGCAATTTCAAGAAATCAAGTGTATTACTTTTAATTTTCAACGCTTCAGTCAAAATTAAACTTCCATTAACCGAAGGATAAAAATAAGAACGGTTACTGCTTGGTAATGTAGACGACCAATCATTACGCGCTGTTAAGTTTAAATAAGCGTAATTTTTATATCCTAATTGTGCCGAAGCATAAGCACTGTAAACTCTTAATCTAGATAATGTATTTGATGATGTTAACGGATCTCTAGAATTTGTTAATGTATACAAATCTGGTACTGCCAAACGTGGCGCTTTTTGGTAGTTGTTTGCATCGCTGTGATTACGAATATTAAATCCGGCAAGAGCATCTAAACTAAAATCATCTGTTAGTTTTTTGGTATAAGTAAAGATACCTTCTGTATTTTGTTCGTTTACCGTGTAAGCATCTTCTGCATACGATCCGAATGGCGTTCCATTTGTACCATATTTAATCGTATATTTTCTTCTATCATTATAGTAATCAACTCCTGTACGGAATCTGAAATTAAGACCCTCAGCCAATTTTGCGTCTAAGTGAACATCACCTATAATACGATTACGCTGCTGGCTTGTAGTATTGTAATAAGCATTCCAATACGGATTGCTATAGTAACTATTGTTCCAGTTAACATCTCTGTTGCTTTGAAGCTGGTTAATATCAACCTGACGACCAAACCAAAGAAACTGAAGCATTACACCCGCAGCACGGTTACCTGATGGACCACCTGGTAAAGCTGGAGCATTAGTCGTAATATAGTTACCTGTTACTCCGACTTTAATATTTTTTGAAATCTGGTAATTGGTATTAATGGTAAAGTTTGTTTTATTTACTTCACTATTTGGTACCGTTCCCAATTGTTTTTGATTATTTACTCCTAAACGGAAATCTGATTTATCATCTGATCTGGCAACAGAAATACTGTTATCGTAAGTAACGCCAGTATTAAAGAAATCTTTTACATTATTTGGATGCGCCACAAAAGGCACTGCCTGACCGTTTGAGAAAAACTGCGGAATTAAACGACCGTCCAATCTTGGTCCCCAGCTTTCATCAACTCCATCATTGATACCTCCTCCTTTTCCATCAACAAAACTGAATCTTCCGTTTGAACCTTGTCCGTATGAGTTTTGGAAACTTGGCAATGTAGCAACCTGAGAGATTGTAATACCAGAATTTAATGTAATTCCTAAACCTTTCTGATTCTTTCCAGATTTTGTAGTGATCAAAACAACTCCATGTGCTGCACGCGATCCGTAAAGCGCCGCAGCATTCGGTCCTTTCAAGACAGTTAACGTTTCAATGTCATTCGGATTTAAATCAGCAATTGCATTTTTAAAGTCACGAGTTGCTCCACCAACACTTCCTAACTGAGAGTTATCTACAGGAACTCCATCTACCACAAATAATGGCTGGTTATTTCCTGCAATCGAAGTTTCTCCACGAATAATAATACGAGAAGATCCCATATCTCCCTGAGAGTTTGTGATACGAACACCCGCTAATTTTCCGCTTAAACTATTTAAAAAGTTCGTTTCTTTTGTCTCAGCTATATCTCTATTTTTTAGAGCTTGAGTCGTATAACCTAAGGATTTTTTTTCTTTTGAAATACCTAAAGCAGTAACCACTACCTCTGACAATTGATTTTGCTCTTCTGTAAGTTCGATTACCACTGCATTTTTATCGACTACAACTTCTGCTTTTTTGTAACCTAAAAAACTTACGAGTAAAGTGTAAGGAAACTTTTGTCCTGTTTGGAAATAAAATTTTCCATCAAAATCTGTTTGAACACCGTGTGTAGTTCCTTTTATATTAATCGAAGCGCCAATAACAGGCTCTTTTGTGGCAGCATCAATTACGATTCCTTCGAGTTTTGACTGAATTAACGGCTTGGTCTCTTGTGCGTTAACTCCAATGGAAATCAACAAAATACATAACCATGTATATCTTTCTAATTTTTTTTTCATTACTTTGTTTTAGTTTAATAAATGAAGTAAGCAGAAAACAGATTTATTCTATTTTCGCTTTCTTCTAGAGATGTACAATTTCTTTAAGCTTCACCATTTCTGTTCCAGCAGGAATGGTTTTCTTTTTATCTACACATTCGTTTTTTCATTTTTATTTTTTTTTGGTTATTACTTTTTAAAATGGCTTTTATACACGATTGCACCTCCTTAAAGGATTCATCTTATTAGAAAATTTGAGTGATTTTTATGAAGTGGAGAATTTTAACTGCACCAACACATATAGCAAGACATGCTTAATGTTGTTTTTTGAGAAGTGTAATCGATACTATGTAATCTTAAAGTGCTCATTATTTTAAATTCTACTAATTTGATAGAACAAAAGTAAATTAAAAATTTTAATGTGAAAATTTTTTGCATTCTTTTTGCAAAAAAAATGTTAACAAAAACGTTTTAGTAATTATAAAACACAGAAAACTAGACTGTTGTATTATTTTAAAAAATTTAAGATGCGTAAGTTTTTTATTAAAAAAATAGTAGGATTTATGCTTTTCTTTAACTTTTAAAGCTTTTTAAATAAAGAAAGACCCAATCAATATCATGAAATTTATGACAGTGATTGGGTCTTTTTTTTCAAAACTTCATTACTAAAGTTTTCATATTAAGAAATAAAAAAAGTATCAAATAATGGTTTTAAATAATCAATCTCAATATGAAAAAAACAAATTTATAATTATAGAAATTTGCCTGTTCTCTATTTTTTGTACAATAGAGATTTACATTTTTAAAAGAAAACAGGATTACAAAAAAATCAGAGATTTTATTCATAATGCAAAACCAATTCAAAAGACAGAAACCGATACGGAACAAAAGAAAGAAATTACCAGAGAATATATGTTAGAAGCAACTGAAAACAGTATTTTAGAAAGTATAAAAGAGTTTGAAAAATCATTTTCTTTTCTAAATAAGATGTTGTCATTAAACTCTGTTACAGCAGAATTAAATGTAAATCATCGTTATCTATCGTATGTTATTAATAAACACAAATCAAAGGATTTTGCCGCTTATATCAATGAGCTGAGAATAAATTATAGTATTGATCGTTTAAAAAATGATGATTCGAACTTAAAATATAAAATCAGTTATCTCGCCGATCAAGCTGTTTTGCCTCTCATAGCAGATTTACTATTACGTTTAAAAAATACAGGTGTTTCTCCCCTAACGTTTATTACCTATGTTCAGAATAATACAGATAATAAAAACAGTTAAGAATCTTTATAATGTATCAATTTTAGAGTTTTTAATAAAATACTAAAGTTCTTTTCTTCTATATAAAGAGTGATACTTCAGGAAATTTAGATAAAAAAAAAACTCCAAAGAATAAACTTTGGAGTTTTTTTTATGTTGTATAAAATATTACATTTCGTTCAATTCATTAAACTCATGTAAAGATTTTAATGTGCTTTCGTAAAACAAAATTGCAGCAATTAAATTTCCTTTATCAGAGTAAGGCATCATTTTTCTTTGAAACTCTACAGTTGTTTCTAAGAAAGTTGTTGTACCCACTGCTTGTCCGTCTAATACTTTTTTATGGTCATTGTCGTCTGGAATACCTAAGTCTGCCATTGTAACACCTGGTTTAGTAACCAAAGCAATATAAGGCAACGTTTTTACTAAAACCTTGATACGCTCGATGTACAATTCTAAAAGTTCTCCTTTTTGCATACCCGCCAATTCTTTCTGATCGTGGTATTTACGGATTATGGCTGTTGTACTGATAATACTCTTAGGTGCATTCTTTGCTTGTGCTGAAACAGCCACAGTCGTTAAAAAGCAAAGAAAACTTAGTAAAAAAATTTTACTTTTCATTGTTTTAAGTAGATTTGGTTATTGGATCACAGCAAAAGTATATAATTTAACTTAAATTACAAGTTTATTATTTTATTTTTTTAGTTTAAATTGCTGTTAAGTCGTTCTATAACAAAAGAGAGGAATATTTGTTGGATTATTTTATAATTCTGAAGCGTCCAGGATATTTTATATAGATACTTTTTCTGTTACCGTAATAGTCCATAAAATCTTCGCACACAAAAACAGCATGCGCGGTTGACCATGCCACTACGCCACAAAATTCACTTCCAGATTCTCTTTTTAGCTTTTGTACTTGTTTCCCTATTTTAAAACCTAAATATTTATAGATTGTTGGGGTATAAACAGAACCATCTTCAAGATCTTCAAGTGCTTTATCAAAAGTAGATTGTTTGTCAATAATCTGTTTGTATTTTGCCATTACGGCGTAAGTCAAAACGGCATAATCGACAATTTTTTCATTATCGACATTATCTTTTATAAAAACAAAATCAGCAGATACTTTGGCTTTCTTCAATTCGTCCGTATTCAAATTGAATGAAGCGTTATTTTTTAATGTTATTTTATAGGAATCATCGCTTAATTTTTCACTTACGAAAAGATTGTCCAATCCATAAACATTTAAAGAAGCTTTAATAAAAGCAATGGAAGAACAATTGGTGCGTTCTCCCTGTTTAAAGCTTTCAAATATTTTATCTGAACTTAACTGCGAATAAGAATTTGAACAAACAAATAGGAACAGAAAAAATAGTGAAGTAACGAATTTCATTGTCTTTGTTAATTTATTTTTTGTCTCCCAACTGCTTTTGGGAGATTCTACAAATCTATAAAAATCAAATTATATTTTTTTTTACTTCTTCATTTTTATCAAAAAAACCAAATTTTAACATTTGCACGAAAAGAAAAACGCCTCCAAAAAGATGGAGACGTTTTTAACTTCTATTTTTTTTCTTCGTTATTCAGCTTATCATCAAAATCTGGTTCTTCACCTTTAAACTTTTTGCTGTCCGCATCGTAGTTTTCATCATTTGTCAAAACTTCATCGTGATCTCGGTATTGATGCTTTCTTGTATCGCTTCGATTATGAGAATCACTCTTATTATTATTGTTCGGAGTTGGGCTATTTGTTTTCATAATTTTACGTTTTAAAATGTTTTTTAAAATTACTTTAAATTGCTTATTCTCAACTTATACAATCCTTTCTAAAAATTATAAAATAACACTGTAGAACAAGTTCTTTCAGGCTCTTAAAATTTCTTCTAAAAAATAATTCTAATTTTGTAGCATTAAAAAATGATACCAATATGTGGACTGTTTGCCCAGAATGTCAAGGACAAGGTAAGAAAAGCCAAAGACTCACTAAAAAAGTAAGGCTTCAATACCAAACGGCATTAGACCAATTTGAAAAAAATAATCGTGAAGGAACAGCTCCTGTTCGTCCTAAAGCACCAAAAATTATCTGTCAAAATTGTTCTGGATCTGGTTTAATTGATTCTGCAATTCCTGTTATTCCAAATAAAGAAACGTATCCTCATGTCGCTATCATTGGTGCCGGAATTGGCGGAGTTGCCTTAGCTGTAGCTTGCCTTCATCGTGGCATTCCGTTTACGATATACGAACGTGATGAAAACTTCGAATCGCGCTCTCAAGGCTACGGACTTACTTTACAGCAAGCCAGCAAAGCAATTGAAGGTTTAGGAATTTTTTCGTTGGATGGTGTGGTTTCTACAAGACATTTGGTACATACAGTTGAAGGAAAGGTAATTGGAGAATGGGGAATTAGGAAATGGCTCGAATTAGAAGAAAAAAAAGCGGTAAAACGCACTAATATACACATAGCACGTCAGGCATTACGCTTAGCTTTATTAGAACAATTAGGCGGACACGATAAGATTGAATGGAAACATCAGTTAATAGGCTTTGCAGCATCTGAAAACGAAGACGTTGATTTAACTTTTCAAGTGGACGGAAAAACAAAAACAGCAAAAGCAGGTATTTTAGTTGGTGCTGATGGTATTCGAAGCTCGGTTAGAAGATTATTAATTGGCGATGAAAAAACTCCTTTACGTTATTTAGATTGTATTGTAATATTAGGAATTTGCCCATTAAGCTCTTTAAAAGATCTAAAAAACTCCTTATTAGATTCTGCAACGGTTTTTCAAACTGCTAATGGCAATGAGCGAATTTACATTATGCCTTACGATGCAGATTCTGTAATGTGGCAGCTTAGTTTTCCGATGTTAGAAGAAGAGGCAAAAGAATTAAGTGCTAAAGGACCAAAAGCTTTAAAAGAAGAAGCCATTCGCAGAACACAATGGCACGATCCTATTCCGCAAATTTTAATGGCAACCGAAGAAAATAAAATCTCAGGTTATCCCGTTTATGATAGAGAATTACTAAATCCAGAGTTGCTTTCAAAAGGAAAACAAATTACTTTACTCGGCGATGCGGCACACCCGATGAGTCCGTTTAAGGGACAAGGCGCTAATCAGGCTTTATTAGATGCTCTTTCTTTGGCGCGTAAAATTTTTAAAGGGTGCAAATCGCCAGCGCATTGGAAAAAAGCAGGAATAAGAGAAAGTGTTTTAAATGAATTTGAGGCAGAAATGCTAAAACGAAGCGCAGTAAAAGTAAAAGATTCGGCAAAAGCGGCAGAATTTCTGCATTCTGAAATTGTACTTTACGAAGGAAATGAACCAAGAGGTCGCTGTTTGAAGAAAAAAGATTTTAAGTAATGGAATGTTCTTAAAGTAAGAGCACAAATTGAGTGGCATATTTCTTGAAAAAATAATACTAATTATTAACTAATTAAAACTTATAATCATGAAAGTTACTTATTACGGACATTCTTGTTTTTCTGTTTTTACAAACGGAAAACATATTCTTTTTGATCCTTTTATCAGTCCAAATGAATTAGCCAAAGAGGTCGATATTGATGCCATAAAAGCAGATTATATTTTTATTTCTCATGCTCATTACGATCACATTTTGGATGTAGAACGAATTGCAAAAAAAACTGGCGCTAAGGTGCTCGGAAATTTTGAAATTTACAATTGGTTATTAAAACAAGGAATTGAAAATGCGCATCCTATCAATCCAGGCGGTAAGTTTGATTTTGATTTCGGAACTGTAAAATGTGTTATTGCACAGCATTCAAGCAGTTTTATGGACGGTTCTTACGGAGGAATTGCCTGCGGTTTTGTATTGACAACTCCAGAAGGAAATTTTTATTACAGCGGAGATACAGCATTAACTTTAGATATGCAGATTATTCTAAAATTTACCAAACTTGATTTTGCTATTTTCCCTATTGGCGACGGACTAACGATGGGAATTGAAGAAGCTATTGAAGCTGCAAAACTAGTGGGAGTTCATAAAATCTTAGGAGTACATTATGACACTTTCGGCTTTATTGTAATGGATCATCAAAAGGCTTTAGATGCATTCAAAAATGCCAATCTTGAGCTTTATTTACCTGAAATAAATACTACAATAGACTTGTAATTTTAATCCTTTTCTTCATCATATTTCGCTAAAAAAAATCTTTTAGCGAAATATCATTACGTCTAAAAATCGAAATGCATATTCATCAAAAATAAAACATAAAAAAAGGAATAGCTGCTGACACTATTCCTTTTAACACATAAAATTTTATTTAGAAAATTACTATGCGCGGTTAAAATTCTAAATTTGATTATGTGTACTTTACAAAATTGATAATATGCTTTGAAGTAAGTTCAGGAAATTGATGCTGCGGTCCATGTCCTGTTCCTGAATAAACGACCATTTGGGCGTTGGTCATCTGATTGAAAAAAGAATACCAATTTTCGACAGCGAAACTGATATCATGATCTCCAGAAATGATCAAAATAGGTGTTTTGGTCTTTTTAATTTGTTCTCTAAAATTTAAGGCATCTTCTCTAAATCCATCGCCACCACCAAAATACAACTGAAAAACATCCATTGTTGACGGAATTTTTTTCACGTCAATTTTTTTATGAATTCTGTCGTGTGAGGCTTTTGCCGCCAATTTGCTGGATTCTGATTTTGGTTCAAAAAACAAAACAATTTCATCTTCAAAATCGTTTAATGGTTTCAAAGCCGCGTCAAAAAATGCCTGTTCTATCGGAACTTCATTTTGTCCCGGCGGATTTGTTCCAATCAACACAGCATGAGTTACGAGATTAGGATAAAGCAAAGTTGCAGCCTGCGCCACCAGTCCGCCGTAAGACCAGCCTAAAACTACAATAGAATCTATTTTTAAAACATCGGCAAGATCTTTAATGTCTTTAGCCACAACAGTCAAATCTGGCGTCAAACTTCCTGTAGAAGAACCAATTCCTGAATAGTCAAATACGATAACATTGAACTTTTTTGCCATCAATGCTATAAACAAAGGATCCCAAGTGTCTAGAGTTCCTCTAAAACGGTTCACAAAAAATACTGCTTTTCCTTTCCCATAAGAACGATAAGCAATTTTACGATCGCCAGCATCGGCAAAACGTGTTTCTGCATCATAAATTTTTTTCATAATTATAATTTAAAGGTTGGAGTCTAATAATTCTTTCTATGAGATTGGCAAAGATTAAACCAAATCAGAAAACGCTTAAAAACAAAGCATTTACAGTTCGCTACTCTATTTCTAATTATGATATTTCAATAATTAAATCCAGTTTTTAACGATATTTAATAACTGCAAAATCATAAACGATAAGAATGCTTTTATAATCAATACTTTACAAAAAAGGCATTCCTTTTGTTTTTGTTCTGTAACCACTTCCGCTTTTCTGAAAAATAATCTTAAAGATGAAATAGTATGTATTTATCTAATAAAAAGACGATTATGTTTATTACAGGGGCGTTTATTAATCATTCTTGCTGGGAAGAATGGATTACTTTCTTTGAAAATGAAGGTTATAAAACCGTAGCACCTCCATGGCCTTACAAAAATGAAACAGCAGAAACGTTGCGTCAATCAAATTCCAATTCTAAAATTGCCTCTATTCGGCTAAAAGATTTATTGGATTATTATACTGAAATTATTGAAAAACTTCCTGAAAAACCAATCCTGATAGGACATTCTTACGGAGGTCTTCTGACTCAATTACTGCTTCAAAAAGATTTGGGTTCTGCTGGAATTTGTATGCACTCGATTCCGCCGAGTAATTTAATTTATTTCAATTTTTCTTATTACAGAAAGATATGGAGCACTTTTGATTTCTTTCATTCCAGAAAAAAAAACTATTTATTGCCTTTCAAAAAATGGCAATATTATTTTACCAATCAAATGTGTTTTGAGGAACAAAAAGCAACTTATGAAAAACTCGTAATTCCAGAATCAAAACTCGTTTTTTGCGATATTTTTTCCAATTCGGCTAAAATAGATTTCAAGAAAAAACACGCTCCAATCTTATTTTTATCGGGTTCAGAAGATCATTTTGTTGCAGCTTCCATTCAATATGCTAATTTCAAAAAATACAAAAACATACATTCTATTACTTGCTACAAAGAATTTAAAGACAATCAGCATTTTGTTTTAAATCAGCAGAATTGGGAATGCATTGCTGCATTTATCACAAACTGCCTTGAGAAAATTACTTAACTAATTTCTCTTTTTATTTCCAGTTTTTTAATCTTAGAATTTAATGTTGAAGGATGAATATCTAAAATTTCTGCTGCACCGCCCGCTCCAGAAATTTTTCCGTTGCATTTTTTTAGAATGTATAAAATATAATCTCTTTCGTTTTCTAAAATCGTTTTTATAGAAAATGGTTCTGCAGTTTGTTCAGGATGTATTTTCGACGACATAGAAAGTTCAATTTCCTTAATGGTATTTCCATCAGTCAATAAAATAGCACGTTGCATTACATGTTCCAATTCTCTGATATTTCCCGGCCAATTGTAATTCATAATTTGCTGCAGAGCAAAATCAGAAAGAATTGGTGCTTTTCTGCCCATTTTTTCGCTATAAACTTTAATAAAATGATTGGCTAAATCAGGTATGTCTTCTTTTCGTTTTTTTAATGACGGAACCAAGATCGGAAAAACATGCAAGCGATAATACAAATCCATTCTAAATCTTCCGGCAGCCACTTCTTCTTCTAGATTTTTATTGGTTGCTGCAATAATTCTAACATCTATTTTTAGAGATGACATTCCGCCAACGCGCTCAATTTCCCTTTCCTGTAAAACACGCAACAGTTTTACTTGAAGCTCTAAAGACATCTCTCCTATTTCATCCAAAAAAATAGTACCTCCGTCAGCCAATTCAAACTTACCAATTCTTCTGTCCATAGCGCCTGTAAAAGCGCCTTTTTCGTGACCAAAAAGCAATGATTCGGCAAGATTTTCTGGAATAGCACCACAGTTAATAATAACCAAAGGTTTATCTTTTCTCGGAGATAAGGCATGAATGCTTTGCGCAATCTTCTCTTTTCCAGTGCCACTTTCTCCTAAAACTAAAACGGAAGTATCTGAAGGCGCTACTTTTCGAATATAATTGAACACCGAAATCATTTGAGAACTATTACCTATAATTCCCTCAAAACCTTCAGAAATATTCACAGATTTACTTTTTTTAATTTCTGTTCTTTCGACAGGCATACTGACTTCTTGGTTTGAGTAAATCTTATTGATGAACTTAGAAAGAGTATGTTCTATGGAACTGAGCAATTTTAAATTTTCTTGTGTATAAATATTTAGGTTTCGACTATAAAAGGTAAAATGATAGCTCTGAATCGTTGCTATTGAAATTGGAAAAATCAAATAAGATTTGATTCCGAAATTATGAGCAATCAATGCTTTAATAGGTGCTTCCTGAAAGTTATTTATTAACGATTCCTGACTGTAAATAATAGGATTTTTATCAATTTTTGATTTCCTGTAGGTTTCATTTATCTCTTTTTCAGAAACTTCCGAAATCTGAGAAAGCTTTTTCAAATCAACAATCTGATATAAATCTATATTTTTTCGGATAACTCCAAGCTGATCATAATGCGTTGAAGCGACGAAACCAGCTTCTACGTAATCAAAAGGTATATAAGTTTGGATAATTTTAGCAAAAGCCAACAAGGCATCTTCTTTTTTAATGCTTGAATGTACAATTTCTGTAATTTCTTTCTGCAATTGAAATTGCTGCATTAATTGCGATTCTAAACTATATTGTTGACGATAAAATGCTATTTCTAAAGTAGTTAAAACATCTTGATCTCTAAAAGGTTTAACAATAAATCCGTACGGATGAGTTGTTTTTGCCTGATCTAAAATACTTTTGCTTGAATTGGCGGAAATGAATATAAATCCGATATTTTTTTCTTTGAGACAATGCGCTAATTCAATTCCGTTTCGACTTCCTTTTAGCATGATATCTAAAAAAACGAGGTCTGGTTTTTCTATCTCAATCTGCTCCAAAGCCTGTTCAACCGATCGTGCAATTCCAGTCACTTCATAATTTGCCTTTTCGAGAATTAACTGTAAATCGTGTGCCTCAATAAATTGATCTTCTACAATTAAAATTCGTTTTTTCAAAACTGAAGAAACAGGTTCATATCCGTTATCGGCCGAGTTTTTCATAAGTGAATAAATTTTATATTATCTTGCACTTAATTAATTGAAACAAAAATAGTTAATTATCACAATTAAAATAAATGATTTTCAAAAATAGATAAATTAAATTCACATTTAATATTAATTTTCATATTAATTTATCATCGAGATAAGATTGTTTGTATATATATTTGTTAATTAAAAACTTAATAAAAATATAATTGAATATACTATGAAGATATTTTATTCTTTTTGTTTAATATTCTTTTTTTTAATTAATTCTGAAGCACAAAATCATCCTGCAACAGCAAATTATGATTTAAAAAAGAAGCGTTTACTAATACAAACTTGCTCGACCTATTTATACAATTCAAATCAAGGGCAAATAGATGCTGATAGTTCGGTGGTTTTAACATGCAAGGCTTATAAACTTCCTGTCTTATTAGCGTATGATGAAGGCTATAATGACGGAACTTATCTTATCGGAAGTGACTTGATTGAAAAAGGAAATCTTGAGGCTGCCAAACAGCTTTTTGCAAAATCAAAAAAAACATAATGGAGTAACTTTCAAGAGAAAAGATGAAATTGCTAAAATGACGCTTCAAGATAAAACTTCTATCCGCGAGTAATTAGATAAAATCAGAAATTTAAAAATGATACATTTTAAGTCTTAGAAAAATAATTTTCTGAGGCTTTTTTTTTCGAACATATTTCAACTGAAATTTATACATTTGATTGAAGAGAGTTATTTTAACACAATTAATTTCCATTTAAAAGATAAAGAATGCTTGAAAATTTTCCTTTCTATTTAGGTATCATACTTGTTATTTTATTGCTGATCATGTTAGCCAATAAAATAAAAGTAGCGTATCCTGTATTGTTAGTTTTAGCAGGATTGGCGATTAGTTTTATTCCGAAAGTTCCAAAAATAGAAATCGAGCCTGATCTTATCTTTTTCATATTTCTTCCTCCATTATTGTATGAAGCCGCGTGGACGGTTTCATGGAAAGAATTGTGGCGCTGGAGACGTATTATTACCAGTTTTGCTTTTATAGTAGTTTTTCTTTCGGCTCTTTCTGTTGCTTTGGTAGCTAATTATTTTATTCCAGGATTTTCTCTTGCTTTGGGATTTTTATTGGGCGGAATTGTTTCTCCTCCAGATGCTGTAAGTGCAGGCGCGATTTTAAAATTTGTAAAAGTTCCCAAAACCATGTCGTCTATTTTAGAAGGTGAAAGTTTATTGAATGACGCTTCTTCTTTAATTATTTTCAGATTTGCGATGATTGCTGTGGCAACAGAACAATTTATATTTTACAAAGCTGCAATAAGTTTTAGCTGGATGATTTTAGGCGGAGTTGCAATTGGCTTATTAATCGGATGGCTTTTTATGAAAGCTCATAAATATCTGCCCACAAGCGCCAATGTTGATATTGTTTTATCTCTTCTAACACCTTATATCATTTATCTGGCTGCAGAAGAAGTTCACAGTTCTGGAGTCCTAGCAGTAGTGAGCGGGGGATTACTTTTGTCTTATAATAGACATCGCTTTTTGAGCAGCAGATCGAGAATACAAGGAATAAATGTTTGGTCAAGTCTTTCGTTTATCTTAAACGGATTAGTTTTTATTTTAATTGGTTTAGACTTGCCGCAAATTACATCTGGACTTGCAGAAACTAGTCTTTCTACGGCTATTGGTTATGGCGTTTTAATCACTTTTGTTTTAATTGTAAGTAGAATGTTGTCAGCTTATGGAGCTGTAATAATAACGCTTATTGCTCGTAATTTTATCACAGTTGCCGATACAAGACATCCAGGTTATAAAACGCCTTTTATTTTAGGTTGGACAGGAATGCGAGGTGTGGTTTCGTTGGCTGCGGCGTTATCAATTCCGGTTTATTTGGATAATGGAAATGGTTTTCCGCAACGAAATCTGATTTTATTTATCACCTTTATTGTCATTCTTTTGACTTTATTGATTCAAGGATTGACGCTTCCTTATTTCATCAAAAAAATTAAATTAGATAATGTTTACGACCCAGTTTCTCGCCAAGAAGCTACGGTAAATTTGAAAAGAGATTTGGCAGAACATGCTTTGGATTATCTAAAAACAACGTATAACGATCAGTTAGACAGTAATGTTTCTTTGCAACAGCTCATTTTAAAATGGGAACAGCACAGCAAAGGAATTGACGATGAATCAATTGGAAATGAACTCAAAACCATTTATCTCGATTTAATCAATCAGCAAAGGCAATGGCTCATAAATAAAAACAAAGAAGATCAGCATATCGACGAATCTATCATTAGAAAACAAATGTATTATCTAGATCTCGAAGAGGAAAAACTAATTCATTTTTAAGGCATTCATCAAAAATTCATTTAAAAGAAATATCTTTATTCGTGCGTAAACGAAACATGAAGAGGATAAAAATTGTAGTGAAATTATAGTCGAGAACTAATCTAATTTTCTTTATGAAAAATTTATTTTCTAAAAAAACAGCAGCAATTCTGCTAATAGCTATTATTGCATTTGTAGTAGTTTTTAAAATGTATTCTGAAGAAAAAACTGCTGTCGTAAAACCGGTAAAAAAAGCATATCCGCCAGGAGTCGTTTTTACTTTTGATGACGATTATATTGACGATTGGTACAACGCTGAAAAACTACTGCATCCTTTAGGCTGGAAAGCAACCTTTTTTGTTTGCTGGTACGGAAGTTTAACTAGAGATCAAAAAGACAAATTGCATTACTTGCAAGATATGGGGCATGATATTGCAGGACATGGTTATAATCATCTAAATGCTTTAAAATACTCCAAAGAGTTTGGAATACAGAAATATATCGAAGACGACATTGTTCCTTTGAAAGCAGCAATGAAAAAAGACGGTTTCAATATTCATTCTTTTGCTTATCCTGATGGTGCGCGAGATACCGAACTGGACAAAGAATTACTAAAACATTTTGATATTATAAGAGGCACAACTTACGATGAAATTCCTGCAGCACAACAATATTGCTATTATGAAGGCAATCGACTTGTTTACGGTTTAGGAATTGATGACGATTACAAACAATTCAATATTCCGTATTACAAAACCTTATTAGATTACGCTAAAACTCATGATAAAATCGTAATTTTTTATGGTCATAAAACGGTTGAAAATGCAGATGAAAAGATAGAAACGCCTCTTTATGCATTAGAAGAACTTTGCAAATATGCCAAAGAAAAAGGGCTGAAATTTTATACGATTGATGATCTTTCCAAATTATAGTTTCCGTTTTATTTCAAAAAAGGATAAAAAAGTGTTCTGATTTGAATTAAGAGAATTACTTTTAGCGCATCTATTTGCAATTACTGCTATGAATAAAGTATTATTAGTTGAAGACGATCCGAGAGTGGCTTCTTTTATTATTAGAGGACTTGAAGAACAGCTTTATCAGGTTAAAAATGTCAATAAAGGTTTTGACGCCATTAATGAAGTAATGGAAAATACATATGATATTATTATACTCGATATCATGCTTCCTGATTTAACTGGTTTTGAAGTCTGCGAAATCTTAAGGGGCAGAAAAATAATTGTTCCTATACTTATTCTTAGTGCTTTAGATACACCGCACGAAAAAGTAAAAGGTCTTCAGGCTGGAGCCGATGATTATTTGGCAAAACCTTTTATGTTTGAAGAACTTTTAGCCCGAATCAATGCACAACTTCGCCGTTCGGAATTCAGCAGCGGCGTAATAGATTTTCAATCGTATGCCGGAATCGAAATTAATATGAAAGAACAAAGTGCTTCAAGAGATGGAAAAGAGCTTAATCTTTCTTCTAGAGAATTGAAACTTTTGATTTTTTTCATGAAAAACCGCGAAAAAGCACTTTCTAGAATTGCAATTGCAGAAGCCGTTTGGAATCTGGATCTTGATATGAATACCAATACGGTGGATGTTTACATTAATTATCTGCGAAATAAAATAGACAAGAACTTCCCTACTCCGCTTATTCATACTATAAAAGGAACTGGATATATGCTCAAAAACAAGATTAATGAATCTTAAAACGAAATTATCAGTCAATTCGACATTGCTTTTTGCCTTCATAGTTGGACTTGTACTGGCTGGTTCTTTCTTGCTTTTTAAAAATCACAGACAAGATCTTTATTATGAAAGATTAGAAGACAGTGCTTTAATAACAGCCTTCTTCTATTTTGAAAAAGATGAAATCACTAAAAATGACAGTTCGCGCTACCAAACGATAGAAATTGAGTATAAAAAAATCACCAACCAATCTATCAGAATTTACAATGCTAAAACGAAAGAACTTTATCTGCATGATGGACTTGATATTCTATTAAGCGATAAAGATTTAAAAGACATTTCTAAAAACAGAATTTTATATTTTACAAAAAAAGATAGACAATTTGCTGGGTTATATTACAAAGACAATCAGGGTGATTTTATTATTGTTGTATCTGGAATTGATACTGTAGGAGAAAGACAATTAGATGTTCTTGGTTTAATTTTTATTCTTTCGTATTTATTCGTAATTCCGCTTAATTTCTTTATTGGAAGGTATTTAGCTAAGCAAACTTTCAGGCCTTTTGAAGATGTTATTGCAAAAGTAAATACAATTACGACTGAAAATCTTCATTCTAGACTCGAAATGCCAACAAGCGGAAAAGATGAAATTCGAGAACTTATTACGACTTTTAATTATCTTTTAGAAAGATTGGAAAGCGGTATCACTATTCAGAATAATTTTCTAAAAAATGCTTCGCACGAACTCAAAACACCGCTTACTATAATTATTGGAGATATTGATGTGTCGCTACAGCAGCCGCGAACTAACGAACAATACGAAGAAGTTTTAAAATCGCTTCGAAAAGATACTTTTCAGCTAAAATCTATTTTAGACGGCCTTCTAGTTTTATCTGGATTGCAAGTTGGCGAACCTGACCAAATGGAAAGTGTAAGGATTGATGAAATTTTATGGAATGTACTCGAAAAAAAGGCAATCGAATATCCAGAATCTAAAGTCTCTCTTAATTTGGAAGCTATTCAAAATGAACAAATACTTGCTGTTCATGCCAATAAACATATGCTTTTTACGGCACTCTATAATATGGTAGACAATGCTATAAAATTTTCTTTTCCTGCGCCAGTTACTATTTTTGCTTTAGAAAAAGAGAAAAAACTTTTAATCAAAATTATCGATCAAGGTTCTGGAATTGCAGAAAAAGACAAAGAATCTATTTTTGATCTCTTTTTTAGAAGTGATCGTACGCGTCATATAAAAGGTCAAGGTTTAGGACTTTTTATTACTATGGAGATTTTAAAACGTCATCATATTACTTTAACGGTAGATTCTGAACTGGAAAAAGGAACTAGTTTTTCACTTTTATTTCCTTAAAAAAAACAAAAAAATAGTGTCGATCTGAATTTCAAAAACACCAATTTTCTTAGTTGGTAACATTATCCTAACACTCTAATCTATCTCTAATCTAGTTTAAATCTACCTCTAATCCCTTTATTTCTGGCGTTTTTCGCAAAGTATTGATTTTAAAGACTTACAAGCTTATTTATTAAATAACCAATACATCATCATAAATTAACATAGAATAGTTTTTTCATTTTAGGTTAACAAAAGCCTTAAATCGAATCAAAAGAAAGAGAGTTTATTTGTCAAAAATAAAAACTAATAACATGACAAAACTAAAACTCATTTTTTCGGCTTTAATGCTTCTTACTGCAGGAAGTATTTTTGCCCAGATTACCACTTCTTCTTTGTCTGCTAAAGTCAACGATGGAACAACTGCAGTTATGGACGCCAACGTTACCTTAACTCATTTGCCTACAAATGCAGTTTACAAAACAACTACAGACAAACAAGGCCGATTCAGTTTCGAAAATTTAAATGCCGGTGGTCCTTACGAATTAGAAATTAAAGGTAATGATACCAAAGATTACTCCAATGCACAAATTCATTTAGCGCTTGGCGACAATGATTTGCCAACCATTGTAGTTGGAAAAGCAGATAATAATGTTTTAGAAGAAGTTGTAATTACAAGTTCTAAACCTTCTTCTAAAAATAATGGTACAAACATCAACGAAAAACAAGTAAACGGACTTCCATTAATAAACCGCGGAATTCAAGATGTTACTAAATTGGTGCCGCAGAGTTCGAACAACTCTTTTGCAGGAACAAACTTTAGATACAATAACGTAACTATTGATGGTTCTATTAACAATGATGCGATTGGTTTTAGTCCATCTTTAGGAGGACAATCTGGAACTTCTGGAATGCCGGGAAGCAGTACGCGTTCGAACTCAATCAGTTTAGATGCTATTCAAGATATTCAGGTTTACATTGCTCCTTACGATATTAAATTAGGAAACTTTTTGGGAGGAAGCGTTAACGCCGTTACAAGAAGAGGAACCAATACAGTAAGCGGATCTATTTACTCTTACGGAAGAAGCGCTGCGCTTACGGGTCCAAACAATGCTGGAGATGGTTCTAAAATGCCAAAAGCGTTTGGAGATTACCAAATCGGATTTAGATTAGGTTTGCCAATTGTAAAAGATAAATTATTCTTTTTTACGAATATGGAATATGCCGAAAGAACAGATCCAATTTTCTATAATGCAGGACAAACCGATGCCAACGGAAAATTGACTTCTTTGGTTGATAATGCAACTGCTGAACAAATTTCGAACTTCGTAAAAACAAACTACGGATTTGATCCAGGAACTTATGGTTCTTATAATAACTTTGCAAAAAGCCAAAAATTCTTCAATAAATTAGATTGGAAAATTAACGACAAACATTCGATCTCTTTACGAAACAATACAGTAGTTTCTCAAGCAACAAACTTAGAGCGCGACGCCGCAAACTTCCGATTCTCAGGAATGGATTTTACGCAAAAAAACCAATCTATCAGTACGGTTTTAGAGCTTAAAAGCCACTTTAATAGCCAATGGTCGAACTCTTTTATTGCTAGTTATTCTGCTATTAAAGATTACCGTGACCCTAAATCAAACAATATTATGTTTCCTCAAACAGAAATTGGATATAACGGAGGAACTATTTTTTTAGGAAATGATCGTGAAGCAACTGTTTTTAATATGAAACAAAATACGGCTGAACTTACTGATAACCTTACTTATAAAACAGGAAATCATACTTTATTATTTGGTACGCACAACGAATTTTACGACATCAATTACGGATTTGTAAATGCCTTAAACGGAAGAGTTTCGTACAAATCTCTCGCAGATTTCTACAACAAACTTCCTACTCGTGTTCGTGGAACTTATCCGTTTGACGGTTCAACAAGAGATGAAATCTTTGATAATCCTTACGCAAAATTCAAAATAAATCTTTACAGCGTTTATGCTCAAGACGAAATTAGAGTTGGAAGCAGATTAAAAGTTACGCCTGGCGTTCGTGTAGATTATACCGATTTACCAAACAAACCGAAGTTGAGCCAGCAAGTTCAGAATTCTCCAGCAGATCCAAATTATGGAACAACTTACACATACACGCCTTTAAGTCAGATCAAAAACAATTTCTTTAGCACGGCGCTAGTTTCTCCAAGAATTGGTTTTACTTATAATGTTGATGAAGATAAAACATTTGTAATACGCGGAGGTTCTGGAGTATTTACAGGAAGAATTCCGTTTGCGTGGTTAGGTTATGCGTATTATAATGATGGTGTTGGATACGGAAGTTACGATAAAAACAACCTTACTGCTGCTCAAGTTGCGGCAGCTGGAGATCCTTTGGCAACTGGTGGACTTAACGGCTATCATGATGCAACTCCAAAAGTACAAGCCGATTTAATTGATAATAAATTTAAAATGCCTGCAGTTTTAAGAAATTCATTGGCTTTTGATAAAACTGTCGATGGATATAAATTTACTGTTGAAGGTATTTATACAAAAGTAATTCGTGATTTAGAATTTCAGCAAGTAAACAAAACAGATAATCCAACTTATTTTTCTTATGATACGAAACACGAAATGCCGATTTATGCTGCTAACATAAACTCAGCTTTCTCAAATGCTTATTTGTTATCCAACACGGACAAAGGTTACCGTTACAGCATTACAGAAATGATTTCTAAAACATACGATTTTGGTTTCAACTTTATGGTGGCATATACTTACGGTAATTCTCGTGACATTACAAACGGAATTCGTAATTCTATGGAAAGTAACTTCCAAATGAATCAGTCGCTGACACCAAACAATCCGCAATTGGCAACTTCTAACTTTAATATTAAACACAGAATTGTTTCTAATGTTGGATATGGTTTAAAATTAGCATCTAACAATACTTTATCTGCTAATGTCTATTTTAATGCACAATCAGGAAATCCATTTTCTTGGGGATTTGTAAATTCAACAATTGCAGGAACTGGACAAGCAGCAGGATTGGCTTACATATTTAAAGATGCTGCAGAAGCTGCAAAATATATCGGAGTAAATACAGCTGGAGTTCCATCTGCAGCCGCTGCACAACAAGTAGCAGACTATGAAGCCTTTATTAATGGAAATGATTATTTAAAAAGCAGAAGAGGAACTTTTACGCAAAGAAATGGTGATACAACACCTTGGAACATTCAAGCTGATTTGAAATTGATGGATGAAATTCAGGTTGCTAAAGTAGGAACATTCCAGATTTCATTTAGCGTGGCAAATGTTGGAAACTTAATCAATAAAGATTGGGGAAGAAGTTATTTCGTTCCGAACACCTACAATTCAACAGCAAACATTGGTTTAACAAAATCGGGAAACCTTGGCGGAGTTGCTACAGGAGACCCAACTTATACATTCCAAAAGCCTACTTCAACGCCTTATACTGTCGATCAGTTAGCGTCTAGATTTCAAGGACAGCTTGGAGTTAGATATTCATTCTAAAAAAGTTTGTGTTTATTTTTTTCACTATCTCCCAGTTTCAATGCTTAGAAACTGGGAGATTTTTATTTATAAGGTGTGAATTTGACAACAAAACAAATTTAAGATATAACAATTTAGAATCCAGCTAATTGTAAATTTGGAAATCTTTAAAAACTACCGCCATGAAAAATCTACAAATAAACAAAAGTGAAAACAAAACTGTGTGCAACAATCGTTTAAGCGTTTGTGCAGGAGATAATAACGAATTGATATTTCGTAAAACTTACGTAGGAGATTGGGGAGATTGGGATGAAAAACCTAGTAATACATTCCAAGATCAGAATAACTTTCTAGATCAAAATACAACTATTTCAGCAGCTGTCTAAATTTTAAAATAAGCGAATTCTGTGTAATATACTTTTTTAAAGTTATTACACTAGAACGCTTATAGTATTACTTAAATTCTCTTTGACAATAAAATCGAGAATAAATTCTCTTACTTCATTTTTTGCTTCGGTTTCGAACGAGTTGATATGAAATTCTTCATCTTTATCGCTGATGTGTATAATTTCAGTATACCCTTTGGTAATTAAACTTCCTTTCAATTTAATTAAATTAAATTGCTGTCTGCCATCTAATTCCTTACGAACCTGTAGTTTTATAGCTCTTCCCATATGCAAATTTTTTTAATTAATTAACTATCATTTAATTATAAATTTAAAACAATTAATCAATCAAAACTTTTTTTTAACACAGGTCACAACCTATTATTTATCAACACCTTATAAACATTTTATTCTCTTCAAAAAGTATAAAAAATGCCATAAAATAAGGGCTTCACAAATTACTTTCCAACAAATTGTTTATCACTCAATGTTTTCATAAAGGCAATGAGATTGTTTTTTTCCGTCTCTGATAGCGGAATTCTCTTACCATTATTCTTAAAAATCGGATCCAGATTGTCTGCATCTAAAACTCCATTATTAAAATAATCCAGAACTGATTTTAAATCAGAAAACTGTCCAAAACTACCATACGGAGCAGTGTATTCAATGTTTCGTAAAGTTGGAACACGAAAACTCATGAAATCAGAAGGAATTCCGGTAACTCGTCCGCGTCCGGCTTCGTTTGTATCTTTATTTAAAGGAAAACCAATATTTCTAAAACTTTGATCAGTAAATAATTCGCCCGAATGACAACTGGCACATTTCTGCTGAAAGGTTTTAAAACCTTCTAATTCGCTTTCTGTAAAAGCTGCTCCTTCATTTCGTTTTACTTTATCATATTTAGTGTTCGAAGAAATTAAAGTATATTCAAATTGCGCAATACTTTTATAGATTCTATCTGGTGTAATATCCTCGTTTCCAAATGTTTTTCGAAATAAAACTTTATAATCCGAATCGTCTTTAATTTTACCGATAACTTCTAAAATGGAAGAATCCATTTCTTCATGTGTAATTATAGGAACTAAAGGCTGCGTTTCCAACTGCAGTTTGCTTCCATCCCAATTGTAAAATTTTAAAAATAATAAATTCTGAAGCGACGGCGCATTACGAAGTCCAACCCTACCCTGAATTCCAATTGCTTGCGGCTTATCATCAGAAAAAGCATTTGCTTTAATATGACAGCTTGCACATGAAATTGTATTATCAGCACTGAACCTTTTATCAGAGAAAAGCTTTTCTCCTAATTCTACACCATATTTAGTTGGTTTATTTAAACTCGCAAAACTATTTACTTCTGGAAATCCTGCTGGAATATTTAAGTCAATTTCAGGATTATCAATAGCAATCATATCGGCATCATCATTATTACAAGATGCTAATAATGATAGAATTGATATCAAAAAAATTATTCTTTTCATTTTAAATGAATTTTATAAAGCCGTCTGAAAGCATTTCCAGACGGCTTTGAAGTAATTTTAGTTTTCTACGCTGCTAAAAGAAAACATTCCGCTAATATCGCTTGAACCATTTCCGCCTAAATTATCCACAAATTTCACCATCTGCGCCGCAGTATGAATGTTTGGAGTAGCATTATCGCCCATTCCTGTTCCTGTCGATAAAGTAATAGTATTGATTTTTCCGCTCAATAATTTATCAAAATCAGCTTTAATTTTAATTTTTGGCGCTTTACTTCCTACAATCGCATTTGTAGTTAAGTTCAACGTAATATCTCTATAGGCATTTACACCTTGTGTGTAGTTTGGAGCAGTTCCTTCAACCGTACTTCCGGTATGAATTGACATCGCTTTATTATCCGTATCATAAAAACCTTCCACTTTTGTAAAACGGTAGCCACTTCCCCATTCCCACATCATTTGCGTGTCGTTTGCGCCCGCAGCTGCGTAGAAATTTGGAAAACGTACTTGATCTAAGGTGTTTTGCTCCGGTTTAATTCCCAAACCAAACTTAATCTGTTTGTAAGTTGCAGATGGAATATTGCTTAAAACATAACTCAAAGAAGCCGTTTTAGATTGGTCAATAACAGTTGCACCTTTATCTAAATCATTTACGTTATAAGGAACTTCAGTTCCATTATCTTTCACCAAACGAATATTACTGATAACATACTTCAATTCTGAAAAATGATGAATTTGTCCTGACGCTGAGGTATTTGAAGTTGCTGAAGTTGATGTAGCATTTCCTAAAACAATACTATTGTTTTTAAATGTATTGGTAAATTCAAGCGTTACATTGTTCGCAACTGGATTATCATCATCACTTGAACATGATACGAAAGCCAATGCGGCAACTGATAATAATAGGTATTTTTTTAAATTTTGCATTTTGTGATATTTAAATTTTTGTATTCTATTTTTAAAATTGGTGTTTAATATTTTTTTCAACACATAGAAACATAGATTTTATTTAAAATAATTAATAAATAAGATTTTAAAAAGAAACTAGTTTCTAACATATAGTCCAGAAGCTTCGGGATTTGTTAATGCAAGTGAAACGCCTTTTTCCAAGCATTCAAACCTATGTTTCTATGTGTTAAAATGTTTTTCAACGTTTAGTAAAAAAATAGGTGGCGGTACAAAAATTTCTAAATAAGGTTCAAAATGACTAAATTCTTTATAAATCAATACTTTATCATTTATCATTTTTAGAATGCGAATTGGAAACTCAAAATTCTGATGCTGAAGCATATCTATCTTTTTAAAAATGCTGTTCAGTTCTAAATCGTTTTTTTCAGACTTTTCTAATTCTTTATTTAAATGACATTTTCCGTGACATTGTAATGCTGGTTTGGCTTTATTTTCGCAGAATTGATTTTCTATATCTTGCTGATTCAGTTTGAAGTGCACAACAATAAGCCCCTGTTGGAACGAAACCAACAAGAACAAAATCGTCATTGTGAAACTAAAAACTTTTTTCATTTTATAAAGTAAATTTTAAAGAAGTAAAAATGTTACGTCCCATTCTCGGAATATTTCCCCAATCGGCATACGTGCTATAATATTGATTTAATAAATTTTCTGCACCAACCTGAATAGTTGTATTTACTTTATTGATTTTGAATGTATAATTAGCAGAAAGATTCCAGATCGTATAAGCATCCGTTTGATCTTCTCCATATTCTGGACTGTAATTAATTTGTTCAAAATCGCCATTTACAGAAGTTTGGATTCCGAAATTTTTGTGCATAAAATGAAGCGAAGTCTGGTAACTCAACGGGCGAATAAAAGGAAGATTTCCACCTAAATTATCCATTCCACGAGCATACATTAATGTTCCTTTCCAATGCAAATGCTCTAAAATATCGTAACCTGCATTCACAGAAAAATTTAAAAGTGTCGCATAATCTAATGACGTATAACCTTTTACACCAACCGATTGATAATTCATCGGACTTCCCATACTCAAAATTCTACCTATAATATAATTCTGGATATAGAAATAATTTACTTTTCCTTGAAGACTGAATCTCTCGTTTTTAAAACCAGCGCTTGCATTTCCTTCATACGAAATTTCATTTTTCAAATTGGGATCTCCAATATAATCGTAACGGTCAAAACTATTGTAAATGTAATATCCGTAACCTTCAGAAACAGAAGGCGCTCTATGTCCATAACCAGCTCCAATAGAAAAATCAAACTGATCAATATTCAATTGATAACCCGCATGAAGATTTGGTAAAAATCTCGTTTTTTCCTGAGGTGCTCCAGGATGAAAAATCCAGTTGAATTCTACATATTTTGAGTAATTGTAGTTCACACCCAAAGAACCGCCCAAATTCACCTGACTTTTCTCCGAAATATCCCAAGAATTATTCATCGAAAGTCCCGCGTAACGTGTTGTTAACCAAGGCCAGCTGTACGCAAACATCGTTCTATTGCTTCGATCTTGCGGATACATTCGCATTTCTGCAATAGACAAATTATCGTACGCATTCAATTGAATTTCAGCGGCATAATTGTCTTTTTTCAAATTGGCTTTAGAAACCAAACCATACGTCGTACTCCAACCCGGCATATCCATATGAACCAGATTTTCAGGACGCGTCGTATCATCCATATAATGTTCGATGGCATTAAAATAGATTTTCGTATCAATCACTTTTACCAAACCATTTTCAAATAATTGTTTGTAAGCAGCTGAAGTAATCAACGCTCTAGAAAGCGATAAATCCATTGGAAGCGCTGGAAAACCAACATCTTTAGCCATATCAAAAATCGCATCTACTCTTACGGCAGATAATTCGCTTGTTTTATACGCCAGACCAATCGAAGTATTGAACTTTTTATATTGTGAATGTTTTACTTCGTCATCATTTCCGTCATAATAATTGTCTGCTTTTCGGTACGAAATACTTCCGTCGAAAACAAATTTATTGCTGGAATACGAGACATTTCCAAGATTAAAAAACTGTTTGTTGTTGAATTCAAATCCGCTTTGATAGGCACCGTTCCATTTTCTTTGGGCGCTAAATGGCGTGCTTTTTCTTTTTAAATCAATACTTCCAGCAACAGTTGCGCCGTGAAGACTTCCTTCTTGCCCTGATTTGATATCAATTGCCGAAAGATTATTGCTTTCTACATAAGACGTAATCGGATCCATTTTATCGGTACAAGCGCCAAAAACGTGCATTCCGTCAATTGTAACGGTCGAACGCTCCGTACTCATGTTATTTAATAAAGGTTCCCAAGCGTAAGCTCCACGTTTTATGAAACTTATATTATCTGAAGAAGATAAAAATTCATCAACCGAAACCGCCATTTTCATTTCTGTTTCGATTTTCTTTTTCGTGGCACTTTTTACGGTTACTTCTTCTAAATTTTTGATGCTGTCGTGATGCGCATGCGGATTCTGAGCAGTTACTGACATTCCCAAAAAAAGCAGCATTATAATATATTTCATGTTTTTAGAATAAAGTATCAATATAAAGTTCACTTTTAACTCCTTCAATTCCAGGCGTAAAATCGGTTGAAACCACAGTTCCTTTTAAGATCAACCCGTTTTGATTCATCATAATCAAATTCAGAGTCCAATTTCCCGTCATCGTATAATTGACAATACCGTGATACAATCCATCGTTTTCCTGTACCAAATCTTTGTTGTTTGGCGAAGAGTGATTTCCCATAGAAGGTTCGGGCATTCTCGGATCTAATTTTAAAGTAAAACCCGTTACTTCTGAATACGAGAATTGAGTCGGATCTGGAAAAATTCCCGCAGCAGTTGTCGGTTTATTGTATTTGTAAATACCCGCAACCAATTTGTTTTCTGAAACCGTTGGTTTTTGAGGAGAAACCAAAGCGATAAAATACTGCTCGCCGTCATTTCCTGTAAATGCTGTCATATTTAGATTTTTATTGCTTTGTTTTTGAACAATAACATCTTTATTGATTTCATATTTCTGATTATCAGCAATAAAACTTACATACAATTTCCAACTTGCTGTAGTTGTGCTTTCGCCAGTAAAAACGGAATATCCTGTATAATATTTATTTGTCGCATCGTATGCTACCTTATATTCATGCGGGCAAGAACTTTTACTTCCGTCGGCATTCGTTGTTATGGGCAAAAAAGTAACCTCAGAAGTGCTGATATTCTGATTCGTTTGTGTATTTACGACTTTCAGATGAAGTTCATTATAACCTCTATAAAATGTTCCGTTTAAAGCGTCAACAGTAATTTTATAATTGCCGCTTGTAAAGGAAACGGCCTCTTTAAATTCGTAATATTCTGGAAATTGAGAGCCTATTTCGGCTTCGTAATCTGTTTTGTCAATGGTGCAAGAAGTAATTGCAAAAAGTACTGCAATTACTAGAAAATTAAAAGATTTCATTTTGTAATGAATGTTTTAAAACTGTTTAAATTGTAGCAGAATGCCATAAAGTTTCGAAAATCAAAACATGACAAAATGCCGTGAAATTATGAGAATAAGATCAACAGTTTCAAATGAAAAGAAAAGTGCAAATAGAATAAATGCCGTTGAATAAACGTTGCATTTGAATGTTCTAAAAAAAATATAACACTTAGATTGCATTATTTATGACCATGAAACGAATACATGATTTAAATAATTTACAATTTAAAATAGAAACTCTGATCTATACCAGACCGAGCGGTGGATGAAAAGTAAGATTAGAAGCCTTGATAGGTTTCTTTTCGAATAAAATTGAAGAGTTTTCTTTTGATTCTATTAAAGAAATAACTGAAAATTTAACTTCAGGAGAATTTTGAACATAAACCAATTCTAGTTTTTCTTTCAGACTGTCTTGTTTTTTCTCATTATCAGCATACTTTTTTATGCTTTTTTGAAGTTCACATCGACCGTTACAAGAATTAAAAACTGATTTACGCTGCACACAAATAGTTTGTGCAATTTCTTTTTGATTTATTTTGAAGGAAGCATAAATGAACAAGCTGCCAAAAGATGGCGACAAGATTAAAATGGAAAGTACTATGATTAATAATCTTTTCAACTGCTTGAATTATGTTTCGGAGACAAAAGTACATACAATTTTGTATTTATTTTAACTAAATGATTCTTTTTTATCTAATAAAAGATGTTTTTATCCTATTTGATAAATATTAAAACAATTCTCTCCTTATATTCATGAAATTAATTTTTACGCCTATAAATAATATTTTATTTAACAAATTCTCTTGCATAATTTCAATTTTTAAAAAATAATTTTCGCCTAATTATATAAACAATATTCGATATTTTATGACTAAATTGGTGGTATGGAAAAAAATCCAGATGTACTTATTATAGGCGGCGGTCTTGCTGGTTTAGCAAGCGGTATTCATTTGTCTAGAGCTGGATTAAAAGTCATGCTTTTAGAAAAAAACAATTACCCCAAACACAAAGTTTGCGGTGAGTACATTTCCAACGAAATTTTGCCTTATCTAAAATGGCTTGGTGCGGATGTTTCCGTTCTTGATCCTGCTCAAATCACCAATTTTGAATTTACAGCTCAAAACGGCAAAAGCGCCGAAACCAAACTTCCGTTAGGCGGATTTGGAATTAGCCGATATACTTTGGATCACTTTTTATTTGAAAATGCTATCAAAAATGGATGTATTATTATAAATGAAAATGCCACTGAGGTTTCTTTTGAAAATGATCTTTTTACAGTAAAAACTCCAGAACAAAGTTTTACAGCAAAAATAGTTTTGGGCGCTTATGGTAAACGTGCTAATATCGATCAGCAATTAGGGAGAAAATTTTTCGTTAAAAAATCACCTTGGTTGGCTGTAAAAGGACATTATCATGGCGATTTCGATCCTAATTTAGTAGCACTTCATAATTTTAATGGAGGTTATTGTGGTGTTTCAACTGTCGAAAACAACATTATAAACATTTGTTATCTGGCGGATTATGAAACCTTTAAAAATTATAAAAATATAGAAGAATATCAGAAAGAAGTTCTTTATAAAAATAAAAATTTGAAAGCAATTTTTGAAAACAGCACTCCCCTTTTTGATAAACCTTTAACTATAAGCCAAATTTCATTCGACAAAAAACTGCCCGTTGAAAATCATATTTTAATGATTGGAGATACAGCCGGACTTATTCACCCGATGTGCGGCAACGGAATGGCAATGGCAATTCACAGTGCAAAGATTGCATCAGAATTGATTACTGAATTTTATAATGGAAACATTGTTTCGCGCGATGCATTAGAAAAAAAATATACAGCAGATTGGAAAAAGCAATTTAGTAAACGTCTTTTCTTCGGAAGAATTTTGGCCAAAGCTTTAACGCACAAAAAATTGACTTCTTTCATAACTACTATCGCAGCATCTTTTCCATCTTTACTTTCAACAATCATTAAACAAACGCACGGCGATCCCGTGACCGTAAATTAAATGGCATTAAACACGCAATATAGAACCGAAGAACCTGAAATAATGGATGATTTTTCGCTGGAAGGCGAAGAATTGATTCATGCGCTAGATAAAATTGCGGCAATTAACCGATTATTGGGCGGAAACAAACTCACATTACACGGCATAAAAGAGCTTTTAAAAAAAGCAGCTATTTCAAAAACCATTACAATTGCAGATATTGGATGCGGCAATGGCGATATGCTGAGAATGTTAGCGGAATACGGTGAAAAACAAGGAATCAAGTTCCAATTAATTGGTATTGACGCAAACGCCTTTACGATAAATTATGCCAAAGAACTTTCTCAAAACTTCAAGAATATTGATTATTTGTGTTTGGATATTTTTAGTGAAGAATTTCGTCATTTAAAATATGACATTGCATTGTGTACCTTGACCTTGCATCATTTTTCAAACGAAGAAATAGAAAATATGCTCGATTTGCTCCATCAAAATGCAGCGGTCGGAATCGTGGTTAACGATCTTCATCGCAGTAAATTGGCTTATCGTCTTTTTGAAGGAGTTTGTTTTGTTTTCAACCTCAATAAAATGTCTAAAAATGACGGTTTGGTTTCTATTTTACGAGGATTTAAAAAAAACGAATTGGTGCATTTTTCTAAAAAATTAAAATTAAATAACTATTCCATCAACTGGAAATGGGCTTTTCGCTACCAGTGGATAATTTCTAAAATATGAGTGTAAAGATAATAACCGCTGTCAAACAGCTTCCGCAATATTCACGTACCACAGAAGATATTCTACCACTTGTAGATGTTTGGCTGGAAGGACAAGAAGAACGTTTTATCAAAAAAGTAAAGAAGATTTTTGAAGGTGCATCGGTAGACAAAAGATATTCGATTATGGAACCGTCCGAAGTTTTTACCGCCACTTCTTTTGAAGAAAAAAATGATATTTACAGCAGAGAAATGATCGTTTTAGGACATCAGGTTTTAGAAAAAGCACTTGAAAAGGCCAATTGGGATCCGCAGAGTTTAGATTATATTATCACGGTAAGCTGTACCGGAATTATGATTCCGTCTCTAGATGCGTATCTGATCAATAAAATGAAATTGCGTCAAGATATTGTGCGACTTCCCGTTACCGAAATGGGTTGTGCAGCAGGTATTTCTGGAATTATTTATGCAAAAAACTTCTTGAAATCCAATCCTGGGAAACGTGCGGCGGTAATTGCCGTCGAATCGCCGACAGCTACTTTTCAGCTCGATGATTTTTCTATGCCAAATATTGTGAGTGCGGCCATTTTTGGAGACGGCGCCGCTTGCTGTTTATTGTCTTCGGATGAAAATGATGAAGGCCCAGAAATTATAGACGAACAAATGTATCATTTTTATGATGCCGAACATATGATGGGCTTTAAACTCACGAATGGCGGACTGCAAATGGTTTTGGATATTGAAGTTCCAGATACGATTGCATCTCATTTTGGCGACATTATTCATCCCTTTTTAAAACAGAATAATCTTGAAATTAAAGATGTTGACCACATGATTTTTCATCCTGGAGGAAAAAAAATTGTAAATACGGTCGAAGAACTTTTTTCAGGTTTGAATAAAAATATAGATGATACTAAAGAAATTCTAAAACAATATGGAAATATGTCTAGCGCGACGGTTTTGTATGTTTTAGAAAGCATTATGGACAGAAAACCTCAAAAAGGAGAAAAAGGCTTAATGCTGAGTTTTGGCCCTGGATTTTCTGCGCAACGCGTTTTATTACAATGGTAATTTTAAAATTATGGAATTAAACGATATTATAAAACAGCTTCCGTACAGCGAACCTTTTTTGTTTGTAGATGAATTACTGTCCGCTGACGAAAACGGTGTTACAGGAGCCTATACTTTTAAAGAAAATCTTGATTTTTATAAAGGTCATTTTAAAAATAATCCAGTTACGCCCGGCGTTATTTTAACAGAAACAATGGCGCAAATCGGTATGGTTTGTTTGGGTATTTTTTTATTGAATAATGACTTGCAAAGCGACACTGTAATTGCTTTCACTTCAGCCGAAATGGAGTTTTTAAAACCTGTTTATCCGAATGAAAAAGTAACGGTAACTTCAGAGAAAATGTTTTTCCGTTTTGGAAAACTAAAATGTAGTGCAGTAATGAAAAATGAAGCGGGACAAGAAGTTTGCAGAGGAATTTTGGCAGGAATGATAACGAAAAGATTATGAAAAAACGAGTCGTAATAACTGGTTTGGGTATTGCTGCACCAAACGGTGTCGGAATTCCTGAATTTACAAATGCCATTAAAAACGGTATTTCAGGAATTCGCCATGATGCGCAGTTAGCCGAATTGCAGTTTTCTTGCCAGATTGCGGGTCAGCCACAGATTTCTGAAGAACTTAAATCACAGTATTTCACTGAACTCGAACTCCGCGGATTCAACAGCACAGGAATTCTTTACGGCGTAATTGCCGGTTTGGAAGCTTGGAAAAATGCTGGTTTGCCTATAAATGAAACTCCCGATTGGGACAGCGGAACGATCTTCGGATCTGGAACTTCTGGAATCGAAAAGTTTCGAGAAAGCATTTATAAAATCGATGATTTACAAACACGAAGATTAGGAAGTACTGTCGTCGCTCAAACCATGAATAGTGGTGTCAGCGCTTATTTAGGCGGGAAAATTGGACTCGGAAATCAGGTTACTACAAATTCATCTGCCTGTACAACAGGAACTGAAGCTATTTTAATGGCGTACGATCGCATACAATCTGGACAAGCAAAACGAATTTTGGCAGGAAGCACTTCAGACAGCGGTCCGTATATCTGGGCGGGATTTGATGCGCTTCGCGTTTGCTCTTCTAAATACAATAAAAATCCAGAAGAAGGTTCAAGACCTATGAGCAATTCTGCTTGCGGATTTGTGCCAGGAAGTGGCGCAGGAGCTTTAGTTATAGAAGATTTAGAAAGTGCTTTAGAACGCAATGCTGTAATCTACGCCGAAATTTTAGGAGGAAATGTCAATTCGGGTGGACAACGCGACGGCGGAAGCATGACGGCTCCAAATAGTATTGCCGTGCAAAAATGTATAAAAGATGCTGTTTTGAATGCGAATGTGGATCCTAACGAAATTGATGCTATCAACGGTCATCTTACCGCAACCACAAAAGACAGTCTGGAGATTGAAAATTGGACGAAAGCTTTAGAACGAAATGGCGCTGACTTTCCATACATTAATTCTTTAAAAAGCTTAACTGGACATTGTTTAAGCGCCTCAGGAAGCATTGAAAGCGTAGCTTCTGTTTTACAGCTTCACGAAGGTTTTTTATTCGGAAATCTAAATTCTTCTGATCTTCATCCAGAAATTTCGGCCCTTATTGATTCATCAAAAGTGCCTCAAAGAACAATAAATATCAATCCAAAAATAATTGCAAAAGCCAGTTTTGGTTTTGGCGATGTAAATGCCTGTATACTATTTAAAAAATTCGAAAAATAAAATGAACAGAACAGAAATTACCGAAAAACTAAAAGAGATTATAAAACCGTATGCAGCTAATACAGAGGCACACAAAAATCTAACCGAAGAAACCGATTTCATCAAAGATTTAAATATCAATTCGGCTAATCTTGTTGATATTGTATTGGATATTGAAGAAAAATTTGATGTTGTAATCGACAACGCCGACATGGAAAGAATGCTCGATGTGAAAACAGCTATTGAAATTATCGAAACCAAACTTGCAGCAAAATGATAGGCAACGATATTGTAGATCTTGCGCAATCTCGGCTAGAAAGCAGATGGTCGCGCAAAGGTTTAATTGAAAAGCTTTTTACTCCACCAGAACAACAGCTTATAAAAAATTACCATGATCCCGAAATTATGGTATGGTTGCTTTGGAGCATGAAAGAAGCGGCCTATAAAATCTACTATAGACAAACTAAAATAAGAGAATTTAGTCCTCAAAAATTAAACTGCAATTTGATTTCTATAAAGGATATTGAAGCATTTGGCGAAGTTTCCTGTCTTGAAAATAAGTATTACACTCAAAGTATAATTTCACCAGAAAGCATTCATACCGTTGCTGTAAATGATTTAAAAGAAATCAATAATGTTATTGAAGTCGAAAAAAAGGGAATTATAAAAGACGAATTCGGTATTCCGTATTTAAAAAGTTCTTCTCTATTGAAAGACATTTCAATCAGTCATCACGGACGTTTTGAGAAAGTGGTAACGTATAAATAATTCGATAAAGCTACATTTATCGAATTATTCAAATTAAAGACTGTCCAGTTCGAATTTCAATTTGTCCGGATCACTAAGATTTTGATGTGGTATTTAACGCTTAAAACGCAGATTTGTACCGTTAAATAACTTTAAAAATCAAAATCATGAACTCAAAAACAACAAAAATTATCTATTGGACAGGAACAGTTCTAACTTCTTTATGGTTTGGCGCAAGCGGTTTCTTCGAATTAACCAAAAATCCATTGGTTTGGGGAATTACTCAGCAATTAGGTTATCCAGCACATTTCATTTACATTCTTGGTGTTTTTAAATTGTCTGGTGTTATTACACTTTTAATTCCAAACAAATTATTACGATTGAAAGAATGGGTTTTCGCAGGCGTTTTTTTCGACATCATTTTTGCCTTCTTTTCTAAACTTGCCGTACTCGGATTTCCAGCAACTGTAGACGCTATTATTGCATTTATAATGGTGAGTGTGACGTATTTTACTTTCAGAAAATTATATACGGCTACTTACACTTCTACTTCTTTAAATTAAAACAAATTATTATTAAAATGTAAAATGCCTAATATTTGATATTAGGCATTTTACAATCTATTATTTCAATTAATAATTCAACAATCAATCATTATGAAAAAGATTATTTTAATTCTCTGTTTTATACTTTCGGCTTTGTTTTTTATCAGCTGTTTTATGTTTCCAGGATTATAAAAATTAGCCAATTAAATCATCATTTTAAGATGCTTTAATTGGTTATCTATTTTCTAGCCAACTTAAAAATGCGGTTGCTTTTTCTTTTCCAACCAATATTTTTTCTTCTGTCGGAACGGTTAATTTCACGATTATTTTACGCGAGAAATAATGTTCTGCTTCACGTATTGCTGCAAAATTCACCAAATACTGTCGGTTCATTCTAAAAAACTGAATTGGCGATAAAAGCTTATGAATTTCGTCTAATGACTGCGTTAACGGATATTCGTTTTTATCTAAAGTCATAATCGTCGGCGTTTCATTTTTGATGTAAAAAAACGCAATATTCTCCGTTAAAACCGTTTGGTATTTATTGTTTTTAAAAACCAAAAAACTGCTTTTCCCTTTGTTTTCGCCAGTTCTAGTCAATAAATATTCGAAATCAGGCATTGCTTTTTTATTTCTTTGAAAGAAGCTTTTCAGTTCACCTGCCTTCTTTAAAGCCTGCGAAATACTTTCTCTTGAAAAAGGCTTCAAAACATAATCGATTCCGTTTGACTTGAACGCTTCAATCGCATAATCATCAAAAGCGGTACAAAAAATAACAGGAGACAAAACCTCAACATGCTTAAAAATCTCAAAACACTGACCGTCTGCTAATTGAATATCCATAAAAATCAAATCAGGCTGATCGTTTTCTAAAAGATACTCAACCGCACCGTCAATACTTTGCATATAAGACAAAATCTGAACATCAGGCCTGATGCTCAGAATAAGCTGACCAAGGGCTTTGGCCGTTTTTACTTCATCTTCAATTACTATGATAGTCATAATTCAGTGGTATTTTTACTTTAAACGTGCTTTCGTTTTTATCAATTTCAATTTCTTTATGAATGAGGTGCATAAAACGCTGGTTGATATTATCCAGACCAACTCCTGTAGAAACAGCACCTCTTTTTAACTGAATTTTATTTTCAACTACTAAAAACTCATTTTCAGTATAAAGCTTTATTTTTAGCGGTTTATCTAAAGAAACAACATTATGTTTGATGCAGTTTTCAATCAATAATTGCAAGGTAAAAGGCGGAATTGCAGAATAGTATTGTTTTGTATCGATTTCGTTTTCTAAAACAAATCCGTCTTCAAAACGAGCTTTCAGCAAATAAACATACGAATCTAAAATCTGAAGTTCTTCGCTTAGCGGAATCAAATCCATTTTTCGACTTTCTAACGTAAACCGATAAAAATCAGACAATTTCAATATAAAATCAGAACTCTGCGGATCTTGAATATCGACCATCGATTTCAGCGTATTCAAACTATTAAACAAAAAATGCGGATTAACCTGTTGTTTCAATAATTCGTACTGAGCACCCAGATTTACAGCTTTTGTACGCTCTAATTCTACTCCCATTTGCTGTGTTTGGTAATTCTGAAAAAGCAGATGCAGAAACATGTACACAATCAAGTTGATTAAGATTCCACGTAACTCAAACATAATTGGCGCGTCCATTTTTGCCACTTGAAACAATTCCTGATGCGCGATTACTAGCGCGACCATAATTGCAATTCCAGCAAATACACTTAACAGCAATCGCATATTAAAAAGACTTCTGCCAGTTCGCTGATTGGAAAATCTCGGAAGACTATAAATATTGTAATACCATATAAAAATGGAAAACAAAAGCGTAATCGAAGAATTGATTATAATGTCATGAAGCGTTGAAACGGCATCAAACAATTTCGGAATTGAAGCAAGAATGGCGAGTGCTATAGAACTTCCCCAAATGACTTTTTGAGAAACCTGAAAGCGTTTAACTTTTTCCATAATTAAGGTTTATTTTTTTGATCTTGCTCTGCCAAAGATAGAACATTTTGAAAGGAACTTTGTTGCTATTACAAGATTATTACTTTTTAAAAAGTAACCATTTTAAACGTAATTAATTACTTTATATAATTATTTAAAAAAAACTGATTTTTAAACATATAACAAACATAAAAAACAGCATACTGACATTTCGTCACTATTTAAAAAAGCACTTTTAGAAGCTGATTTTCAATAAAAATCTCATCTTTTTCAGTAATCAAAATGGTACAAATAGCAAACACAAAAGAGCCTCGATTAAGAGACTTTTTTGCGATGTTTTGAAATTGATTTTAGTTCATTTTCATATCGAAAGGGATTGCAAATTTGCTTTTTCTGCACCTAAAATAATTCCGTTATTGACATTTTGAACAAAGCCGATTATTTCAAAATCTTGTGCATTAAAATTCTTTGGTAAAGCAATAATTGCATTTCCTTTTCCACTTTTCAAATCGATTGTTTGCAAACGCTGTACAATTTGAAAGTGAGATAAAACACGATGTGCATTCTCCCCTCTTTTCACATTGCTTTTTGCCGATTTCTGAACGATTGCAACTAGTAAACGGCTATTTTTTAAATTTCCATTAATAGCATAATTCAGAACGAGCGTATTATTTTGCTGTTTGGCTTCTAAAGACAAATTAACTGTTGCAGGATTTGAAAGCGCCGATTTAATGCCATTTCGCAAACTGGTTTCCTGAGAACCGATATAATCTGTTTTTCCGTTAATGATTACTTGAGGCGTGTAAATGGGGTCTTTTCCCATAAATCGGGCATAATCGTATTGTCTTTGTGTAAAACTCGCATTGCTAAAAATATCTTTCCAGCCTTGTTTGTCCCAATAATCCACATGATAGGCCAAAACATAAACATTTTGATCTCGATATTCATTTTGAATTTTCCCAAGCAATTCATCTGCGGGCGGACAACTCGAACAGCCTTCTGAAGTATACAATTCTAAAAGTGCAAAACCTTTTTGATTGGTTTGGCTAAAAATGCTGTTTCCAGTTAAGAAAAACAGCATCGAAAAAGCGATTAATAATTTCATGTTTTTTGTTTTGGGTTAATAGTTGCTGGTTGATGGATTGCATTTGTTTAAAATCTAACAACTATCAACCAACAACAATCAACTAGGTTTAAAGAATATTAATCTCCACGTTTATATTTCCTCTCGTCGCTTTAGAATACGGACACGTTTGATGTGCTTGCGCTGCCAGAGATTTTGCCGTTTCTGTATCAATTCCAGGAAGACTGATATTTAATCTTGCTTGCAAAGAATATTCGCCTTCCGTTACACATAAATCGACCTCAGCGTCTACAGCGGTTTCTGCCGGAAGTCTAACTCCCAATTTAGAAGCCGCAATTCCCAAAGCGCCAATAAAACAAGCCGACCATCCTGCAGCAAACAACTGCTCTGGATTTGTTCCCGGACGTGAAGATCCCGGCGAACTTAATTTGATATTCAAATGTTCATCTGAACTTTGAGAAGCGCCTTCTCTACCACCTGTTGTGTGTGTTTTTCCTGTGTATAAAACTTTTGTGTCCATGATAATTCTAGATTTTAGATTGTTGATTTTAGATTATTTAAGATTGAAATTGATTTTTGATATTGAAATTGAATTTTGGAATTTGGAATTTTAAAAAATTTGGAATTTATTTCAGATTATCTGCATCGATAATTGCTTGCGCAAATGATTTTGGATCTTCTTGTGGCAAGTTGTGTCCTATTCCTTTTAAGATTCTGTGTTCGTATTTTCCTGTAAATTTGTTGGCATAGGCTTTTCCATCCGCGAAAGCGCCGTCAAAATCGCTTCCAATTGTGATTGTTGGAACTTTAATCTCAGGTTTTGAAGCAAGACGTTTTTCTAAACTGTTATATTTTGCTTCGCCTTTTTCTAAAGATTGTCTCCATCTGTAATTGTGAATCACAATCGCCACGTGATCTGGATTATCAAAAGACTGCGCCGTTTGATCGTAAGTTGCTTTGTCGAAATTCCACAGTGGAGAAGCGATTTTCCATATTAGCTTATTGAAATCGTAAGTGTTTTGCGTGTAACCTTGTTTTCCTCTTTCGGTTGCGAAATAGTATTGATACCACCAGCCCAACTCAGCTGTTGGCGGAAGCGGTTTTAAATTGGCTTCTAAATTCACCACCAAATAACCGCTTACCGATACCAAACCTTTTACGCGTTCTGGCCAAAGAGCCGAAACTACAACCGCCGTTCTCGCTCCCCAATCGAAACCGCCAATTACAGCTTTGTCGATTTTCAGCGCATCCATAAAAGCGATAATATCACTCGCTAAAGCTGATTGCTGACCATTTCTGAATGTATCTTTTGAAAGAAAGGTCGTAGTTCCGAAACCTCTTAAATAAGGCTTAAAAACGTGATATCCTTTCGCTACCAAAATCGGAACGACTTCGTTGTAACTGTGAATGTCGTAAGGCCAACCGTGAAGTAGAATAACTGGAGTTCCTGTTGAAGGTCCTGCTTCAGTATAACCGACGTTTAATAAACCTGCATTAATTTGTTTAAAAGTTCCCAATGAACCATTTACTTCTATTTTCTGTTTTGGAGCTTGTGCATTAGTTAACGTTGCATTCATAAAAAGAACTGCAATTAAGATTGATTTCATTAAAATGCTGTTTGTAATTTTTAATAGCGTTTTCATAATTTTATTTTTTGATTAGTTGATTATCAGTTAATTTCTTTGTCAAAGGTATTTTGAGAATGCTCGCTTTTAAAGGAGAAAAAAGGTGAAGTGGACAAAGTAAAGGTTGAAATGGACAGGAGTTTTTTTTAACACAAAGAGCACAAAGGATTTTCGCAAAGTGCGCTAAGTTTTTTTGAGATGAATTTTGGTTGTCGGTGAGTTCACAAAGCTTTGCCTTTAGACTTTGCGACTTTGCGACTCCGCGACTTTGCGAGATTAAAAAAGTATCCGATTAACACAAAGCTTTGCGAACTTTTCGCATTTTATAAAATCTCAAAGCAAAAAATTCTTAGCGCTCTTTGCGTTAAAAAAAACGCGCTCCAATCTGAAACAAAAAACTACTTCTTCATCGTCAAGATTGGTTTTCCTTTTTCTACAATATAAGTCGCCAGTTCGGCCGCTTTCGCATTGGTATTATTTTTAGCCGAATGCACAACGCCCGCGGGAATAAAAAGTACTTCACCCGCTTTTAGCGTCACAGGCTTCTCTCCTTCTATCTGATATTCTAAAGAACCTTCCAGAACATAAATCACTTCTTCTCCCGGATGAAAATGATTCCCAAATGCCGAATGTGCATCAAAATCGATTCGAGCTTGCACCATTTCATGTCCTGGCGTACTTAGGTCGTGTTTTTGTAAATCGGTTCTTTTAACACCCGTTTGCGCCGCAATTTGATTCGGAATCAAAAAGGCGATGATTCCCAAAACGATAATCGCGATTACAACCCATGTTTTTTTGTTTTTTAGCTTCCATAACTTCTGATTTAAATAATTTGTTTTCCGTTAATTTCTTCGTCAAAAGTATTTCGATAACCCTTCTTACGAAATCAGAAAATAGTTGAAACGGACAAACTTCAAGGTGAAATGGACAGGCTATGAGTTGTGGGTTTGTGAGAATGTCAAATTTGAATTTAACCGCAAGGCACGCAAAGGCTTACGCAAGGTTCGCAAGTTTTTTTAGCCACTGATTATTAAGATTAAAAAGATTTCTCTCTCGCAGATCTTGCAGATTGAGCAGATTATAATTTTAAACATGAAAAAATCCTTTAAATCTGCTAAATCTGCGTGAGAAAAAAATTTAAGCGCAAAGCTTTATAGCCAATAAGAACTTTGCGAACTTAAAATCTACAGCATTGATATAAAAAAAAACCTTAGCTCCCGATAGCTATCGGGATTGCGGTTAAATAACTTTAGACAAAAAAATCAGGCACAGTATTTCTACCATCCCTGATTCTTTGAATTATAACTAACTTTTATTCTTTATTCTTTATTCTTTATTCTTTATTCTTTTACCTTCTTCCTCTAAAGCCCCCGCCGCCTCTAAAACCTCCACCGCCGAAACCGCCGCCATTAAGACCGCCTCCGCTTCTTTGGATATTTTGAAAATTTCGAGTTTGCGTTTCTCCGCGATCTCTAGAAAGCGCCGAGCGATCGAGATCACGTGTAATATCAGGACGACCCGCTTCGCCAAGCGGTTTATTTGGCTGACCGAGCGTTTGATCTGCTTTAGGGAAATTATCACGTTGCAATCCTTCACCTATTCGGGTTTCACCTCCAAGATTTTGACTGGCTTTTGGCAAGTTATCGCGCTGAATTCGCTCTCCTGCTCCATTTGCACCAAGACCCTGATTCGGTTTGTTGCGCTGCATCGCGTCACCTGATTTTTTTGAAGAACCTAAAGTTCCCGCTTGCGTCCAGCCGCCGTTTCCGTTGTTGTAATGACTCCAGTTTCCGTTAGCATCTTTTTTATAAATATGTCCATCGTGGCCAGCGTAAACATTATTGTTCGTATGAATCGTTGTGCCACCGCCTCTTCTGTGTGTAATCACTCCTTTATTGCCACCCGAAGTTTCATAACCAATTGCCGTTCCGCGTCGGGTTGTGATATGACCTGTCTGCGCCCATTGATTTCCGTTTGTCGCTGCCGAATGTCCCCATTGCGCATACGCATTATGTCCTTGGTTCGTTCTGGCATAATTTCCAGTCCACGGATTGTATGTGCTTGCAGCTGTACGTCCGCCATACCAGCCTTGCACACTTGCAGAACGCCCGTATCTTCCCGTTGCCGGATTATACCAAGCCGAAGTTCCTGCAGCGCCATAAGGTCCGTAAACGCGTCTTCCAACCGCGTAACCTCCCGTCCACGGATTGTAAACTGCTCCACCTCCGTACGCATAAGGCCACGGACGATAAATTGGATACAAACCGCCGTAATACATATAAGGCGGATAATACCATCCAGTACCATACGTCAATATAGCGCCTACCGTTGCGCCAATTATAAACGCACCAAAATAACCAGCTGTTGTACTGCTTTCAACCGTCGTGTCGGTTGTAGTCTGCGTTACATACGTTACATTGTATACTGGAGAACTTGGCGGAATCGTATAAATTTCTTTCGGAACAGAATCGCATGTTTTCCAAGGTCCGTTCGGACTTGTCGACATAAACCAAACGGCTTGAAAACACAAATAATACAAATCGCCCACTTTTACAATCTTCTCCTGCGTATTGCTTGCATACTGCATTTTCGTACCTTCAATAGGTTTAAACTGAGGCGTTCCGTCATAGTTTACTTTTACTTTGGCTTCAGCCTCCGATTTCTTTAAAATAGCCGTTGTCGGAACCTGCGACAACATTACCGCATCGTTGGCTTCCTGTGTTCCTGGCACAGATGACAATACATTGGCACGCGGTGAATCTTTCGGAATTTTAGCAAAATCAGCAGGAAGATTATTTCCAGCATACGCCCACGGTCCAGTCAAACCTTTAGATTTAAACCATCTTCCCGATAATAACACATAATACTGACCATCGGCTTCATTGGCAAAAACATCATTTTCGGTATTGTCAATGTATAACAATTTAGTTCCTTCAATTTTAACAAACTTCGGATTTCCGTTTACCGCAATCAATTCAGCTGGTTTATTGCTGTAGAAAACCTCTGGAGCGTTTCCAGAAGACGGAGGCGGAATCATTTTTTTGACATCATCAAAATTTTGTCCCGAAGGCAGATTACTTAAACCCGAAGGCAGTTTGGTCGTTTTGGTCCATTTTCCCTCGATACTTTTCGAAGTCAGCCAGATATTCTCTGCTAATAAATAATAATCTTTGGTTGTTTTATCCAAAAACAAATCCCAATTGGTATTCACCACATATTGAATATCCAATTTTTCAATAGGCACCAAAACCGGTTCGCCTTGCACAATAAGCAAAATGGCTGGATTCGTGCTGTAAAAAATCGCAGGAGGATCGTTTTTGGCCACAATTCCTTTTGGCGGACTTTTGGTCTGACCTAAATCGGCCAAAATACGATCTACCGAAATAGGATCTCCGCTCTGAGGCAGCGTTGCTTTAAACAGTTTTTCCATTTCGGGAACTTTCTTTTCGTCCAAAGCCGGAAACCGAACATCCGTAACCTGAATATTTTTAATAAAAGCGCTTCGATTGTCTTTGTCTACCAACGTTTCCGCTTTTAAAGAAGCCACACCCAAAACCTGTTTTCCGTCTTTTGGAGTCAGCGAAAAAGCCACTCGGGCAGTAATTTCTTTATAATCTTTCCAGTCATCCACCTGAGGCTGATAATACACCAGTTTTGTACCGTTACTTTCAGCTTCACGAGGCCAGCCGCGATCTGCAATTAATGTTGTGTCGGCAGCATCAGACTTTACCGTTTCTGGACTTGATGGCGCTGTATCTTTATCTTTCTTGCAGGAGAACAAAATTGAACTCAAACAAACTCCAATTAGTAGAAAAGCATTTCTCATAAATTTAAAAGTTAGATTATTCATAGAAAATTTATTTTTCCAATCGTCTCATAAAATTGTATCTATAAAATTAAATGCACCGCATAAATAAAACTACAAATCAGCCGCTTACTTTGTTTCACATTGTAATTTGAAACCAAATAAGTCCCTAAATGATCATTTCTTATCGAACCAAAATTTTAATCTGTTCCTAAATAAGTATGGCAAAGTGAAGCATTGAAATTGAAATTGAAATTGATATTATTTAGGAGCTGTTTCCTGCTATCCGCTGTATCTTTTCCTTGCTAAAGTAGAAAGCAAAAGGATGCCGCTACTATCAGGGCTAGGGCAATCGTTTTCAAGAGGAAAATTCCAATCAAAAAAAGCTTTGACACAAGTATAATTACGAAAACATAATAATAATAATAATAATAATAATAATAATAATAATAATAATAATAATAATAATAATAATCTCATTCCTCACAAAACCCTTTCAAAAGAAGCTGAAACAAGGCTAATGAATTTCTTCAACGACAGAATTGACCCACTCGATATGGCGAGAGCCATAAGACAGGTAAATCTAACCCTCGCATTGGGCGTTCTAAACGATCAAGAAAACATTCAGTTGAACGCTGCCAAACTTGGAGACAGCTTCTATTGGCTCAATGAACTAGCCGAAATTTTAGATCCTTATCTGGATTTGGAGTAATAAGGTTTGTTCTTTTTTGAAAAAAATTAGAACCCTTGGTCTTTTTTGGAGATTGAGGGTTTTGTTTTTTTGTATTTAAAGCTAATTTTTAGGCACTTCTAATGTAAACACTTTTTCCAGCTCCGTAATAGTTTGAATAAATATGCTGATAAATAGTAACTGTTTTAAGACTAACTTCTTCATCTGTATAAACTTCTTGAGGAAGCCAAAGTAATTGATTATATATTTCACTTTTTACTTGTGCAGTTACCTCTCTTTTTTCTCGCCAGTGATCAATTTTCAATTTTTCAGCTTTTAGTTTGTCTAGAGTTTCACTTGCTACTTTTTTAACTTGTTTAAGATCATCTCCATATAACTCTTTTCCTTCGCGAAGCAAATCGAAAATTGCAAGTGTTTCCTGATCCGCTAATTGCTCTCTGACTACTCTTTTCTCTTCAAAAGTTAAATCGTTGTAAAAGTTGTTCAAATTATTAAATGCAGTCAATGTATCTTCTAAAGACTTTCCTTTGTTATACTCATCAACGATTTCTTTATAACGTTCATAAAATTCCAATCTTAAAGGATTTTCTTTAAGCATCTGTTGCAATTTTTGATCTATTGCATTTTGCAAATCGTAAACAAATGTATTTTTATTTGGCATCTTTGCAAAAGCTTCTTTTAGCTTTTCAAAATTTAATAAACTTAAATCAACATAAACTTCATTTTCAGGATAATACCATGATTAGGCTGAATAAAATTAACAATAAGGTTTACCAGCGACGGAGGTGTAAAGAATTCACCACCTTCTTGCGCACCGGCACCTTGCATAGAGAATTTCATTAAGAAAAACTCGTAGATACGTCCAAATACATCACCTTTCGCATGTCGAACAGCATCTTTATTAAAAACGCGGACTAAATCACGTAATAATTTATCATCAAACTCTTGATAACTTTTTGGCAGAATACCAGCTAAATCTTGATATTCGGCCTCAATCAATTTCATTGCATTGTTGATGGCTTCGGCTATGTCTTCACTTTCAGGAAGAGATGCTAGATATTCATATTTAGCTTTTTCAGGTAAAAGAATCGCTCCTGCTCCCGCAAAATCATCTTTTGTTGCTTCGCGTTGTTTTCCTGTGCGTGGGTTTATAGGTAAAGAATTTGCAATACTTACCTTTGCATCTTCATAGCGATTTTGTGCAAAACGTAATAATACTAAACCAAGTAAAGGGTCTTTGTATTCAGCAGCGGTCAATTTAGAATTTCCTCTTAATTCATCTGCAGCATCCCAGAGTTCTTTTTCTAAATTTTTTATTTGTTGTTGGGTCATGAAATATTGTAAAACTTGTATTTATTCTGTTTTTTTTTGATTGGCTAAAATATCGATTATTTAATTAATAAGAGTGGGGTAATCCGTAAAAGTGAATAAAATATAAATTGAACATTCCTTCTAGTTTAGTAATAAATCCAACAATTATAAATTATTTTTATAATAACAAAAAATTATTAATTTGATTAATAATTACCTTCACCATACCTTTGCTTCATCAAAATCAAAGAAATGATTTGATCATCTTAAAAAATAACTTTAAAAAATTAGCAATCATGAAATTTACAAGAAGAGCAAACGCAAACTGGAAAGGTACAGGAATGGAAGGAAAAGGTACAATTAGTACACAAAGCACAACTTTAGATAATGCACAATTGTCTTTTAAAACTCGTTTTGAGCAAGGTGTCGGAACCAATCCTGAAGAATTAATCGCAGCGGCACATTCTGGCTGTTTTACCATGCAATTAAGCTTTTTATTATCTGAAGCTGGATTTGTACCAGAAGATTTAGACACTACTGCTAAAGTAACTTTTGAAGACGGAACCATTACTTTAATTCAGTTAGAATTGACTGGAAAAGTACCTGGAATTTCTGAAGAAGTTTTTCAACAGACAGCTCAAAAAGCAAAAGAAATTTGTCCTATTTCTAAATTGCTGAATACTGAAATTACTTTACAAGTAACCTTAAATTAATTCTATAAACAAATTCAATCATAATCTTGTCATTCTGAGGAACGAAGACACGAACGATAGCGAACTGGCGAAGCAATAACACTAGAGAATCTACAAAGATTGGTGACTCTTATTGCGGAATCCCGCGTGTGATTTCTCCCTTCGGTCGAAATGACAAGATTGAGATTTCAACAACAATCTAAAATCTAAAATCAACAATCTAAAATTTTTAAAATCATGAAAACAATATTTAAAAGCTTTTTAGCATTCGCAGTAATAATCTTTAGTTTAGCCTTTACAAACGTAAACGCACAAACAACTCCTAAAATTAAAAACGTTGTATTAGTTCACGGCGCTTTCGCAGACGGTTCTGGATGGCAGGGTTTATACCAGATTTTGACTAAAAAAGGTTATAATGTAACCATCGTTCAAAATCCGTTGAGTTCTTTGGAAGATGATGTAAAAGCAACCAATTTGGCTTTAGACAAACAAGACGGACCAACAATTTTGGTTGGACATTCTTGGGGCGGAACTGTAATTACGGAAGCTGGAAATCACCCTAAAGTAGCGGCTTTGGTTTATGTAGCGGCTTTACAGCCTGATAACGGTGAAAATTCTATTCAATGGCTGCAAACTGCGCCTCCTGCTCCAGAAAATGGTGTATTGCCTCCAGATGATAAAGGTATTGCATATTATGACAAAGCTAAATTCCACGCTGGTTTTGCAGGAGATTTAAGCAAAGAACAAGCCGATTTTATGTATGCTTCTCAAGGTGCTTTCCATGCGCAAGGTTTTGGAACTCCAATTACAAAAGCGGCTTGGAGAACTAAACCTTCTTACGGAATCGTTGCAACTGAAGATAAAAGTATTGTGCCAAGTATTCAACACGCTATGTACAAACGTTCTAACACAAAAATCACAGAGATAAAAGGTAGTCACGTGGTGTTTATTTCTCAACCTCAGAAAGTTGCGAATGTGATTATTGAAGCATCACAGAAATAATACTTTAAATTCCAAATTTTAAAATTCCAAATTCCAAACGTTACTGACAGTTGGAATTTGGAATTTATATTTTGGAATTTTATGAATATTTACTAACTGCTTTTATAAAATAAGGCGAATCGTTCCAGCGGATCTTTTTATACGAGAAATCTTTTTTAAGCGATTCGGGAAGACAGTTCCAAATGGCTTCGTTCATTTTTTCTAGTAATAATTTCTTTGAAAACGAATCGGAAACTACGAGGCTTATTTCTCTTACGGGAACGGGTTCTTTAAAAGGTTTAAAAAGTCCGCCTGACTCATTCAACGTAGAAAGTTTAGGAATAATCGCAAATCCCAAATGGGCGCGAACGAGATTTTTTAAGGTTTCTATGGAATTAATATCGTACGTAAATTGTTCTTTTATTTTATCTGAGGTTTTTAATCCGCAAATGTCAAGCAATTGTGCGTTGTAGCAATATTCATGATGAAGTAATAATAATTCGGTTTTATCTCCGGGCTGCATCTCATAAAATTCCTCATTCGCCATTGGATGCGTCTGGTTCAAATAGGCTACAAAAGGTTCTTTAAAAACAACATGTTCTATTAAATTGGAATTTCCGGTCGGCGTTGCCATAATCGCCACATCAATTGCACCCGTTTCTAAATCCCTCATTAAGTGTCCCGTGTAACCTTCTTTTATAATAAAATGTACTTTGGGTGCTACTTCTTTCATGGCTTGAATAAATAGTGGAATCAAATACGGCGATAAAGTCGAAATAATACCAAGCTTCAACTCCCCTTCTAGCAGATTTTTTTCATTCACCACAAAATCACGAATTTCATCTACTTCACGAAGAATTTTTTTCGCTTTGTTGATAATTTCAATTCCTAAAACAGTTGGTGTCAGCGGAACTTTGTTTCGATCAAAAATCTTGATTCCGATTTCTTCTTCGAGATTTTTTAGCTGAATTGTGAGTCCGGGCTGTGTTACCATACAAACTTCGGCAGCTCTTGCAAAGTGGCGTTCTTCGTCTAAAGCGACAATATATTTTAATTGCTGAATGGTCATGTTTTTTTTTTAGATGCTAAGATACTAAGATTCTAAGATTCTAAGGTTCTTAGCTTCTAAGATGCTGAAATTTTGAAATAGTGAGATAGTGAGTTTCTGAAAAACTAAAATACTAAGACACAGATAATCTTAGAATCTTAGTATCTTATTTAGAATTAAAATAATTATCATCTTTTTCATAGAAAATGAAATCCATAACATCCAATTTATCGTACATTAATAAAACGGATTGAAAGAATGCTGTAAATTCAAATGGAAGTAGTTTTTGGAGCATATTGCGTTTATCATTCTTAAAATAACGTTTTTAAAATAAACTAACCAAAATAAGAAAGCGATCTTAAAAGATCGCTTTTGTTTTTATGACTTGAAAGATTGCAAATTAACTTTTTAAATTATCAAAGTACGCAGTAGTTTCTTCAATTAAAGAATGCATTAAAGTTGTGGCTTTTCTATGTTTTAAAATAGGTGCTATTTGTCCGCCCCAAAATAAAATCATATCCCATTTTTGCTGGTCTAAAGCTGCTTTTCGCAATGGCGACATAAAAGTAGTTTGCAAAGGAAACGGCAAAATAGCAGCTTCTTTTGTAATTAAATCTTTTGCAATTCTGCTTGTTAATCCACGGCCTAATCTTCCTGTGTACGCACGCGATAAAGTCGTGTATTTTGCAGCATCCGAAAACAACATTTCTCTGTGAACAGGCAATGCATTAGACTCATCTGTGGCTAAAAATGCGGTTCCAATTTGTGCGGCATCTGCTCCTAATGTGAGTGCGGCCGCGATGCCTTTTCCCGTTGCGATTCCGCCTGCAGCAATTATCGGAACTTTTACTTTTTCGCGAATAAGCTGTAGCAAAACAAAAGTTCCTGTCAAAGAAGATTCTGCATTATCCAAAAATGAAGGACGATGCCCTCCTGCTTCAAAACCAGATGCAATAATCATATCGACGCCAGAATTTTCCAGAAAAATAGCTTCATCTAAAGTCGTCGCTGCACCAACTGTGGAAATTCCTAGTTTGCGACATTGTTCCATCACCTCTTCGGAGATTTTTCCGAACATAAAACTGAATACTTTCGGACGAATGTCTAATATAACTTCTAATTGGTTTTCAAATCTTGATTGAAATGGTGCTGGTTTTTCTGGCAACGGAATTCCTGCTTCATCAAAATAAGGCTTAAAGATTGTTTTCGCCCTTTGAAAATGCTCATCTGTAAGTCCACCTTGCGGAACATCGTGATCAGAAACCCACAAATTGATATTGTAAGGTTTGTTGGTTGCGGCTTTAATCTGTTTATCGACATCGAATATTTCTTGCGGACTCATGGTGTAAGCGCCGTATCCGCCCAATCCGCCCGCGTTTGAAACAGCTGCTGTAAGTTCGACAGAAGAAAGATTTCCTCCAAATGGCCCTTGCAGTATTGGATAATCGATTCCTAATAATTCGGTTACTTTTGTATTATTCCACATCGCATTTCGTTTTTATTTACTAAGATCCGTCAGCATTTTATTGACAATAATCCATTTTCCATCAAATTTATGGAAAGATAAAAGATCACGATAATTAAAATCATACATTTTTACATTGACTTCTGCCACTGCAATAGAATTTATGACTTTAATATTGATAATTTCTCCTCTAAAAGGTTTCCCAGAAAACTTGGGACTTTGTCTGTTTTTAACGCCATCGAGATAAAGATCTATTGTTTTAAAATACGGTTCTCCTTTTACATCTCCAAAAAGCAATGTTCCCGGATGAAAAATTTTACCCAACAGTATTTCATCGCCTTCGTAAATTCCTTTAAAATAATAGTTTTCAATTGCATCTGTAATCGCTGCTATTGCTGCTTGATTTTCCATTTTTGTATTTGGTTGTGCTTTTATGCCCTGCCAAAAACAGAGCATAAAAGCGGTTAATACTATAGTTTTCAATTTAGTTTAAATTATGTCCCGAACCTTTACCGCCGTCAACATTTATAATAGCGCCCGTAATAAAATTACTTTTGGCAACGGTATACACCATTTCAGAAACATCATCGATTTCTCCTACTCTGTTTAACAAATGCAGTCCAGCACTCAAATCGGCTTTTTCACCGTGCATTGGCGTACGAATCACTCCAGGCGCAACGGTATTGACTCTAATATTTTGTTTTCCGAATTCGGCCGCTAACTGAATTGTCAGCGCATGAATCGCTCCCTTACTGGCAATTGGCGCAGTAGCTGGCCATCCGCCCAAACCGTGATTGACCAAAGGTGTTCCGATGTTTATGACTACTCCGCCCTTTTGTTTCAACATTTGCGGAATAACGGATTGTGTTGTAAAATACGTTCCTTTTAAATTGGTAGATAAAAATTTATCTAAATAAGCTTCATCCACTTCTAAAAAGGGTTTGCTTTCAAAAATTCCTGCATTGTTGATTAATACGTCTACAGAACCAAATTTTTCAAGAGCGATTTTCACCAATTCTTCTCCTGTTTTTTTATTGCTTACATCTCCTGCAAACATTGCAAGGTTGTCTCCTGCTCCAAATTCGTTGAATGCATTTTGCAATGCTGTATTCGTAAACGAATTGATTACCACATTATCGCCACGATCTAAAAAGTATTTAGCGATTCCTTTTCCGATACCAGAAGCTGCTCCAGTAACGATTATAGTTTGTTTTTCATGATTTTATTTTTTATCGGCTGTAATGCCTTTTTCTCTTAATACAGATACTTGTTCTCCTGCGTAGCCCCAATCGTCAAGATCGATTTCTTGAATCACCACGTGGGTTAAATGCGGATCTTTGTTTAAAACATCTGTAATTAAATTGGTTATGCCACTTATTAATTCCTGTTTTTGCTCGCGAGTAACACCTTCGCGGGTCAATTCGATTTTTACGTAAGGCATGGCTTTAGTTTTTAGAAGTTTGAGCTGTAATAGTAAAATCTAAGTCAAAATCATTGTAGATTAAGGTATCGCCTAAATCTTTAAAGAAATTTCCTGAACGGAATTTAATATCGTATTTCGTACGATCGATTACCAATTTACCTTTTAGCGATAAAGCATTTTCGGTATTTTCTTCAACAGTCACTTCAAAACCTGTAAGATGCGTAATGTCTTTTATGGTTAAATTACCTTCTAGATAATACGTATTAGCGGTAAGTTGTCTGGTATTGCTAATTGTAAACGAAGCGGTTGGAAATTTTTCAATAGAGAAAAAATCGTCTGATGCTAAATGTCCTGCGAATTGTTGATTCGTTGCTGCATCTGTTACGTCCAATATTTTTATTGAAGCAGTATTGATGACAATATTTCCTCCGATAATTTTTCCATCATTAAGGATGAAATTACCTTCTTTGATACCAATTGTACCATTATGAGCGCCGGTTACTTTTCTTCCGGTCCAATCGATTTGGCTTTTTGCGCTTTCGATTTCAAATTGTATTGTTTCCATTTTTATTGTATTTAAAAGTACAATACAAAGGAACGGCGGTTATTAAAATGGGTTACGTGATGTAGGTCACATTCTTTTTTTTTGAGGTGCTGAGGAGCTAAGATTCTAAGGTGCTAAGTTTTTTTCAACCGCTGGAACGCAAAGGTTTTTTTATTCTATAGATTCCTGTGGTTGAAACCACAGCCTATGTTTTATGTAGATAAATCAATAAATAATTAGCAAAATCTACCAAAATAAATCTTTATAATCTGCGAAATCTGTGGCAATAAAAAACTACGAATTATAAAGTCGGCTTAAAGTTTCTCTGGACACTCCTAAATAGGCTGCAATTAAATGTTTTGGAACTAAATTATACAATTGCGGATAAAGCGCTAAAAGTTCTTCGTAGCGTTTTTTGGTGTTGTTATTCATAAAAGACAAGAGTCTTTTTTGCGACGCGATATATCCCTTATTGGTGCGCCAGCGAAAAAAATGTTCGATTTGATGAAATTCTTTACAAAGCTTTTCACGATCTTCATTAGAAAGACAAAGCACTTCAACATCGGTAATGCAATCTACATTTATAGTAGCAATTGTTTTATTATATAAGGCATCATAATCAGAAGTCCACCACGTTGGCATGGCAAACTGTAGAATGTACATTTTGATTTCATCATTAATAAAGAAAGCCTTTAAACAACCTGAAATAACAAAATATTCGCAATTGACTTTATCACCTGCGCTAATTACAGTTTGTCCTTTCTTAAAAGATTGAACCTTAAAATGAGAAAAGAAATACTCAAACTCTTCGTCTGTCAACGAAATAGTTTTGGAAATGTGGTTTTGAAGAATTTCTTTGGAGTTCATTTTTTCTGAAAAAGGTTCAAAGGAACAAAGGCTCAAAGATACAAAGGTTTTTTACTAGTATTTGTAGTAAGAATTATTTATTTCATCAAACAAAACCTATGAACCTCTGTCCCTTTGAACCTTTGTTTCTTTGTCTCCTTGTTTCTTTGTCTCTTTGTCACTTTGTCACTTTGTCACTAAAAAATTAAGCTAAAACCATTCCCCCATCCATAATAAAATCGGCGCCAGTAATAAAGACTGCGGCTTCACTGCTTAAATAGGAAACCATTTTGGCAACATCTTCTGGTTTTCCCATTTGTTTTAATGGAATTTTGTCGACTACAACATCCATAATACCTTTTACGGTTGATTCGTCTAAACCTACTTTTTTCATGACTTCGGTTTCGGTTGGACCTGGACTAACCGAATTGACTCTGATTTTTCGTGGAGCTAATTCTACAGCCGCCGATTTCATAACCGAATTTAAGGCCGTCTTGCTAGAAGAATAAACTGATGATCCTGGACCTGGCATACTTGCCGTATTTGAAGAAAGAAATACAACTGAAGCACCTTCTTTCAAAATTGGAATAAATTTGCTTAAAGTAAAATAAGCACCTTTTAAATTAACATTCATTATACTATCAAATAATTCCTCTGAAGTTTGTTCAATTGTTCCCAAACCTGCGATTCCTGCATTAACAAACAAAATGTCAATCGAACCAAAATCTGCTTTTACTTGATTGGCTAATTTTTCAATGTCCGAAACATTCGATTGATCTGCTGCGATTGACGTAACTCCTAATTCTAAAGCTGCTTGTTCTATCGCTTCTTTTCTTCTCCCTGTAATAATAACATTTGCGCCTTGTTCTTTTAATTGTTTGGCTGTGGCATATCCAATTCCACTATTTCCTCCTGTTATTACTGCCACTTTATTCTTTAAATTGTCCATTTTTTAAATTTTTATAATTAATGAGACAAAGGTAAAATCAAAATGGTATAACTTTGTAACCAGTATAACAGAGTATACCAGAAGTACATTTTAACATTAAAACAGCATTAAAAAATTTATTCTATTAGAAAATAGCATTTTTATGTTAAATATTGAGTGATTCTTCTTAGCAATTTTGGTTAAAATTCTTCAATTTATTCATATTTTTAAATCATTTCTCTTAATTTATTTTTAAAACTTCATTAAACAGCTGTTAAAACTTAATAAGAATCCGTTGAAAATCTTCGAAGAAAACGTATATTTGAGTTAATACAGAAATTTATTATCGTGCAAGAAAAAACAAAATCACATAGTTTTATATTTCCAAAAACTCCTACTGGAGTCGACGGACTAGACGAGATTACGGATGGGGGATTTCCGAAGGGACGTCCAACTTTAATCTGCGGTGGTGCCGGGTGCGGCAAAACATTATTGTCCATGCAGTTCCTTATTAAAGGAATAACAGAATATGACGAACCTGGAGTTTTCATGTCTTTTGAAGAACCTTCGGATGATCTTACCCTGAATGTCAAATCATTAGGCTTTGACCTTGAACAACTTAAAAAAGATAAAAAACTCGTAGTAGACCATGTTCGCGTTGAAAGATCGGAAATTGAAGAAGCAGGCGAATACGATCTTGACGGTTTGTTTATTCGTTTAGGACATGCCATCGATTCTATAAAAGCAACTCGTGTTGTACTCGATACAATCGAATCTCTTTTTGCAGGTTTGGACAATCAAGCCATATTAAGAGCCGAATTGCGAAGATTATTTCATTGGTTAAAAACAAAAGGCGTAACGGCTGTTATTACAGGAGAACGCGGTGAAGCGACATTGACCCGTCAAGGTCTGGAAGAATACGTTTCCGACTGTGTAATTGTCCTTGATCATCGTGTAATTGAACAGGTTTCGACTAGAAGACTTCGCATTGTAAAATACAGAGGGTCAACACATGGAACAAACGAATACCCGTTTTTAATTGATGAAGACGGAATTTCAGTACTTCCAATTACATCTCTAAAACTAGATAACGAAGTTTCCTCAGATATCATTTCTACAGGTGTACCTGGATTAAATGAAATGTTTCATGGCGGCGGATTTTATCGTGGCAGTAACATTTTGGTTTCTGGAACTGCTGGAACGGCCAAAACTACAGTTGCCTGCTATTTTGCCAATGAACAATGCGAAAAGAACGAAAAAACAATTTATTTTGCTTTTGAGGAATCGCCGCATCAATTGGTCCGTAACATGAAATCGATCGGAATCGATCTGGAAAAACACATCAAAAAAGGTATTTTGCAAATTCATTCTTCACGCCCATCTTTAAATGGTTTGGAACTGCATTTGCTTACCCTTAGAAAATTAATTAAAGAGTTTGAGCCGACGACAATTATTATAGATCCTATTAGTAATCTTATTTCGGTGGGAAGCGAACACGAAGTGCGTTCAATGCTTGTTCGATTGATTGATATGCTGAAAGCCAATAATATTACAGCCATGTTTACGTCATTAAACAAACAAACGGACAGTTTTAGACCGGATTTGGCAGAGGAATCAGTTTCTTCATTAGTGGATACTTGGATTACCGTTCGTGATATGGAAGGCGTTGGCGAAAGAAACCGTGGCATTTTCATTATCAAAGCGCGTGGAATGGGTCATTCTAACCAAGTAAGAGAATTTGTAATTACAAGTAAAGGAATTGAATTGCTAGATGTAGAATTAGGTCCGCAGGGAATTTTAACGGGAGCTGCAAGACAATCTTATCAATTCAAAAAGACCATGTCTGATATTAAACTTCAAAACGAAATCAGTCGAAAAGACAGGGAAATTGAGCGCAAACGCAAAGTTCTTGAAGCGAATATCGAAGCGTTGAGAAACGAATTTGAATCGGCAGAAGAAGAGTTAAGTATCCTTAAAGCAACAGAAGAATTGCAGGAAAAACTGTCTTCTAAGAAAAAATAAATCAAATGAAAAAAGAAGTAGCCGAATGGCAATTATTGCTTTATATAGCAGGGCAAACGCCAAAATCGATCAAGGCACTTGAGAATATAAAGAAGTACGCCGAGGAACATTTAAAAGGAAAATACAGCATCGAAATTATCGATTTGCTGAAGAGTCCACAATTGGCAGAAGGCGATCAGATTTTGGCAGTACCGACTTTGGTGCGTAAATTTCCCGAACCTATTCGTAAAATTATTGGTGACCTTTCTAATGAAGAAAGAGTGCTTGTTGGACTTAACATCAAACCCATAAACTCTTAAACATGGAAGATTCATCTGATGGCACTAGTACAACCAAACATAAGTTTAAGCTTTTTGTTTCAGGTATGTCTGTTAAATCAGGACATGCAATCGAAAATATACGCAAAATCTGCGACACATACCTCACTAACAATTATGAATTAGAAATTGTTGATATTAGCCGTGATAAAGAACAGGCGGTGATTCATCAAATTGTAGCCATTCCTACTTTGATAAAAACACACCCAGAACCTAAAAGAATCATTTTAGGCGATTTATCAGATAAAGAAAAAGTATTATACATACTTAATTTAAGTGAATAATTTGAAGGAAGATAAAAAAAATATAGCCGCATTATTAGCAGAAATTGAATCATTAAAGGAAGAACTTTATGAATCAAATAGCATTGTTAATGCGATAAAACAAGGAGATGTAGATGCACTTGTAGTGAGTAGCAATGGGGTTCCTGAGATTTATTCTTTGGAAACAGCCGATTATACTTATCGTCTTCTTATCGAAAAATTTGGTCAAGGCGCACTTAGCATTTCCCGAAAAGGACTTATTTTGTACTGTAATGAGTACTTTTCTAAATTAGTTGGAATTCCATCAGAAAAAATAATTGGGAATTATCTTAGTGAATATTTTATTAGTCCCTCACAGTTTGTCTCTATAATTGAGGCTTTGCGTTACGGCATTACCACTCACGAGATTCTTTTTAAATCGGAGAATGAAAAAAAGATTTTCCCCGCTTATATTGCTTTAACAGATCTTGAACCTGCTGTAGAAGCAATCGGAATCGTAATTACCGATTTAACAGAAAAGAAAAAACACGAAGAAGCTTTACTGCGACATCAGACAGAATTAGAAGAAAAAATACATGAACTGAATAAAACAAATCGCAATCTCGAGGAGTTTATTCATGTGATATCGCACGATTTGAAAGAACCATTGCGAAAAATTGTAATGAATACTAGCAGAATTGACGATAGTTATTTTAAGGAATCAGATGCTAGAGCTGTAAGTGTAATGAAGTTATCTGCACTTCGATTAAATTCTCTTGTAGACGATTTAGTGCAATATTCGTCTCATACCGCTCAGGAAGAACGAACAGAAATAGATTTACAAACTGTAATTTCTGAGGTTATAGAAGATTTTGAAATTGTAATTTCAGATAAGAAGGCGATTATCAAAACAGGAAAATTGCCTGTTATCAAAGCTTCAAGAGTTCAGATGAGACAGCTTTTTTCTAATCTTATTTCGAACGCGATTAAGTATAGTAAAACAAATATCCCTCCAATAATAGAAATTTTTCAAGAAGAGAATTTAAATACTGAAATACCAAATCAAAATACTAAATTTGTCAAAGTACAGATCAAAGATAATGGCATCGGAATGGAAGAAACCCATTTGCTTAAAATTTTCGTCATTTTTCAGCGACTGCACGCCCGAAACGAATATTCAGGAAACGGTATTGGTTTGGCTATCTGTAAAAAGATTATGGAAAACCATTCTGGAAACATTACCGTACAAAGTATATTAAACGAAGGCACAACATTTAACCTTTTCTTCCCGATTTTATAAAATGCCAGAAAAATATAATTTACATATCGTAATTGCAGAAGACGATCTTGATGATGCGGATGTTATTACAGAAACCTTTAACAACAATCCAAGTTTTAGCAAAGTTAGTCTTGTGGCGAATGGTGAGGAATTATTAAATTACCTTAAAGATACTTCCAAACAAAATCCTGACGTTATTCTTACTGATATTAATATGCCACTTGTCGACGGCATTGAAGCTTTGCAGGAGATTCTGAAAACTAAAGAATTAAAAGATATTCCGTGTTTTGTTTATTCAACCAGCATCAATCCTTCTTATAAAGAAAAATGCGATGATCTTGGCGTTAAAGCCTACTTAATTAAGCCTTATTCTTTTGAAGCTTTCGCTGAAATTCCGAAGACTATTTTGAGTATTATTGCATCGTAAAATTCACTTTAAAACATTAAAAACAATCGCTTTTACTTTTTATCATTATTTTAGAATTTATGGTATAACTTTGTAACCATTTAACATTCTAAACTAATGGTATTTTGTTATGGAAAGAAATCAGAAAGAAGAAGTACAAGCGCTTCAAGACACTTTGCATGTTTTGGGCGGTAAATGGCGACTGCCGATTATCAACTCAATTTGTAACGGGAATAATCGTTTTAGAGAAATAGAACGCAGTATTCCAGGAATCACAACGCGTATGCTTTCGAGAGAACTCAAAGAAATGGAATTGAACATGCTGATTAAAAGAACCGAAGATCGCGATGCCGAAATTCAGGTAAAATATGAATCTACGCCTTACTGTAAATCTTTTGCGCCAGTTATTGAAGAAATGATTAAATGGGGAAAATCGCATAGAGAAGAAATCATTAGAAACTTTTAAATATTCGCCCGCAGATTTGCAGATTTTATTAATTAAAAAAATCTGCTTGATCTGCGAAAGAAATATAAAATTTAAATAAAGAATCATAAAAGCATACTTCTGGAAACTTAAAAAGTGCTTAAAAATGTGTTTTCTTATGTTTTTTAGCCATAAAAGTCCTATCTTACAGAAAAGATAAAAGTCGATTCTGTTGGCCCTATCGGCTTAATTTCTAAAAACTAAAAAAGAAAACTAATGAAACAATTATTACAGTGGACCATCATAATTCCGATTCTATCGTGGGTTCTTTTATTTACCGGATTAGTAGACAACAGCAGTATATTTCAAATTGTTGCTAGTATTTTGCTTATTCTTAGCGTAATGTCTGCCGTTCATCATTCCGAAATTATTGCAGAACGCGTTGGCGAACCTTATGGAACGATAATTTTGGCGATTTCTATTACTGTGATTGAAGTTTCTATTATTGTCTCTTTAATGCTTTCAGAAGGTTCTGAAGCAGCTTCTTTGGCTAGAGATACGGTTTACGCCGCGACAATGCTTATCTTGAATGGTATTATCGGATTGTGTCTTCTTATTGGAAGCATCAAACATTACGAACAGAATTTCTCTACTTCTTCTGTTACCATTGGTTTAGTTTCTTTGATTTCTATTATTGTATTTACATTAGTTTTTCCAACATTTACAGAAAGTGTTCACGGATCTTATTATTCTACTCCACAATTAATATTTGCTTCTATTGCTTGCTTGGTTATTTACGGCTCATTTTTATTTGCACAAACAAAAGGTTATCGTCAATATTTTCTAACCAATGCGACTAGTGAAGATGAATCTAAAACACATCCAATTGAAATCAATAACAAAACATTTTATACCAGTCTTATTTTTCTTTTGATCAGTTTAGGAATTGTAGTTTTATTAGCCAAAACGCTCTCTCCTACTATTGAAACTATTATTATAGGTTACAATCTTCCGAAATCTTTGGTTGGAGTTATCATTGCAATTATCATATTATTACCCGAAGCTATTGCAGCGATCATTGCAGCAAGAAAAAACAGATTGCAAACAAGTCTTAATCTAGCTTTAGGTTCTGCCCTAGCCAGTATCGGATTGACAATTCCAAGTGTCGCAGCGGTTTGTATTATAATGGGAATGCCAATTGTTCTCGGACTTGATATTAAATCGATTGTACTTTTAGCACTATCTGTTTTTACAGTTATGCTTTCTTTAAGCAAAGGCAAATCGAATATCGTTTATGGCGTTGTCCTTCTGGTCAATTTATTTGCCTTTATGTTTTTAATGATTTATCCTTGATTTTTTAAAAACATCACTTTTCTTTTAATATATTCTCTCGCAGATTTTTCAGATCAAAATAAATCTGCTTTATCAGCTAAATCTGCGAGAGAAATAGAACAGCCATTAGATCAATCTTATCAAAGTATGAAACTTTTACAAAGTTAAATATGATTATACCATTTACAACGATATAGTTCATAAACAGCGTTATAAGTGTATTTTTAACACCTATAAAAGTATCACAATAAAGACCAAAAGTGAACTATTTTACTCCTTCTTTTTCAGCATTTTTCTCTAACTTAGCGGTCTACATTTTGAAATGTAAGATTAAAATAAACTTTGTTTTTCTGCAAAACACTGAATAAAAAAACGTTACTGTTTTTTCTCTTACTTTTTGCAGTCAACATCTTCTAATAATTTAGTTAATTGAAAACTATGAACAAATTTGATTTTGGAATTGTAGGACTCGGTGTAATGGGCCGTAACTTACTTTTAAATATTGCTAGCCACAACTTTGCGGCGGCAGGTTTAGATTTAGATACAGAAAAAGTCAATTCTCTTCAGCAAGAAGCTGATGCAGACCATACTATTGAAGCGACTACAGACGTTAAGCATTTTGTAGAACTTATTCAACAGCCTAGAGCCATTATGTTATTGGTTCCTGCGGGAAAACCTGTTGATAGTGCCATTGCAAGTTTACTTCCTCATTTAGATAAAGGAGATATTATTATTGATGGTGGAAACACTTATTTTACCGATACTGACAGAAGATTTTTAGAATTATCTGAAAAAGGAATTCATTTCTTCGGAATGGGAATTTCTGGCGGTGAAAAAGGAGCTCGTTTCGGTCCTGCAATGATGCCAGGAGGAGATCAAAAAGCATATGAAAGACTTCGCCCTATTTTTGAAGCGATTGCTGCAAAAGTAGATGGTGAACCTTGTGTAGAATATTTAGGAAACGGTTCTGCTGGTAACTACGTAAAAATGGTTCACAACGGAATCGAATACGGAATCATGCAATTGATTTCTGAGATTTATGACTTAATGAAAAGAGGTTATAAACTAGATGATGAAACGATTCAAAAAACGTTTGCTGAATGGAATCAAACGGATGATTTAAGATCATATTTGATTGAAATTACCGGAAATATCTTAAAACAAAAAGACGAAGACGGAACACAGTTAATCAACAAGATTTCGGATTGGGCAAGATCTAAAGGTACAGGAAAATGGACTTCGCAAAATGCGATGGATTTACAAGTTCCAGTTCCGACAATCGACGCAGCTGTTAATATGCGTGATATGTCAAAAACTAAACCAGAAAGAATTGAGGCTGCTAAAAAATTAGTTTGGAATGCTGACGAAACGAATGTTCCTCAAAGCGAAGCAATTGCTGCTTTAAAATCGGCTTTGTATTTTTCTATCGTTGTAACTTATGCTCAAGGTTTAGCGCAGCTTCACACCGCTTCTAAAGAATACAACTACGGATTAAATTTAGAAACGGTTGCTAAAATCTGGCGTGGCGGATGTATCATTCGTGCTACTATTTTAGAAGATTTCAGAAAAGCATACGTTGCAAAAACAGATTTACCAAACTTGCTTTTAGATGGTGGAATCGCTTCAAAATTAACAGAAAACCAAGCAGGAATGAGAACAGCAATTCAGTTTGCGGTTCAACAAGGATTGCCTGTAGCAGGATTAATGAATTCGTTAGCATATTTCGACGCTTACCGATCTGCTAATCTGCCAACAAACCTAATTCAAGCACAGCGTGATTATTTTGGAGCTCATACTTACGAACGTATCGACAAAGAAGGCGTTTTCCATACACAATGGGCTGAATAACAATTAAGCAACACAACTACACCACAATGACTAAAAATAAACTTAAGAATCCAACAATCATTGTTATTTTTGGAGGAACCGGAGATTTGGCAAAGAGAAAACTCTTTCCCGCATTTCAAAATCTGTACCTTGACGGACGTATGTCTGAAAAGTTTCAGATTATTGCTCTTGGTAGAGCAGAAAAAACCAATGAAGATTTTCGCAGTTATGTCGCAGAAAACTTAAATCTTTTTTCAAGAAGAAAAGGAATTGATGATCCAGAAACGGAAAAATTTCTTTCGCACATAACGTACCACAGTCTTGATATTGATAAAGAAGAATCGTATGTCGGATTGAATGAAAAAATCAACAATTTCGATCAGGCTTTTGGCGAACGTGCCAATCGTCTTTTCTATCTTTCGATTACACCTTCTTTTATTTCAACAATTTCTAGCAATATCAAAAAAATCGGACTTGCGGCAAACCCGAAACAAGACCGTATTATTATAGAAAAACCTTTTGGTTACGATAAAACTTCTGCAATTGAATTGAATGAAATGCTTTCGCAGACTTTCAAAGAAGAGCAGATTTATAGAATTGACCATTATTTAGGTAAAGAAACCGTTCAGAATATCTTGGCTTTCCGTTTTGGAAATTCAATGTTTGAACCTCTATGGAGTCGTAATTTCATTGATTTCGTGCAAATTACAGTTGCAGAAGAAGTTGGCGTTGAAGAACGAGGCGGATTCTACGAAGGTGTTGGAGCATTAAAAGATATGATTCAGAATCACTTGCTTCAGATCTTATGTATGACGGCTATGGAAGCACCTGCATCTTTAAATGCAGATGATATCCGTAATCGTAAAGCAGATGTTTTAAAATCAATTCGCCGTATCAAACCAGACGAAGTTGACCACTATATTGTTAGAGGTCAATATGATGCAGGGGAAATAAAAGGCGTTCCAGTTCCAGGATATCGTCAAGATAAAGGTATTGCACCAGATTCTAATACAGAAACTTATGTAGCAATGAAGATTTATCTGGACAACTGGAGATGGCAGGGAATTCCGTTCTATTTGCGTTCTGGAAAAAGAATGGAAGAAAAACAGTCTTCTATCATTATTCAGTTTAAACCAGTTCCGCATTCTTCATTTTCTTATGGAAAAGAAGGTATGACTCCAAACCGATTGATTATCAACATTCAGCCTTCAATGGACATTAAACTGCAGTTTATGACCAAAAAACCAGGTTTATCAATGTCTTTAAGACCTGCTGAAATGGTTTTTGATTATTTTTCTTGTTCAACAATGTCGCCAGAAGCTTATGAAACATTACTTGCAGATGCATTACTAGGCGATCCTACTCTATTTATGCGTTGGGATCAAGTTGAAGAAGCTTGGGACGCAATCGATACCATTCAGCAAGTTTGGAAAACAACTGCTCCAAAAAATTTCCCGAATTACAAAGCAGGAAGCTGGGGACCTGAAGAAGCTGACGAATTGTTAGCACGCCAAGGACATGCATGGATTCCGAATACACAAACAAAAGAAGAAGTTTTAAATGATACAGATATACAATAATACAGAAGAAATAAATACTGTTGCCGCAGATTTATTTGTAGAATCAGCCGAGAAAGCAATTGCTACAAAAGGCAAATTTACAGCTGTGCTTACAGGAGGTTCTTCTCCAGCAGGAATTTACAAATTATTGGCTTCTGATGCTTACAAAAATAAAATAGACTGGAGTAAAGTTTATATTTTTTGGGGAGACGAACGCTGGGTTCCGCTTAATGATGATTTGAGTAATGCTAAAATGTCTTACTACACTTTATTAAGTCATGTTGGCATTCCGCAAGAAAATATTTTTGAAATGTACAAAGACGGCGTTACGCCTGAAGAATATGCCGTTACTTACGAAGGAATCATTAAAAAGATTTTGGGTGAAGAAGGTAAATTTGACCTTATTTTATTAGGTATGGGAGATGACGGACACACGGCTTCTCTTTTCCCTGGTGAAGCTGTTCTAGAAGAACAAACAAAATGGGTTGACGCTTATTATTTAGCTCCGCAGAAAATGTACAGAATTACACTAACTGCCCCATTAATCAACAAAGCAGAAAAAATTGTTGTGGTGGCTTTTGGCGAAAAGAAAGTTCATGCTTTGAAAGAAGTTACAACTGGAGAGTTTAATCCAACGTTATATCCAATGCAATTGATTAAGCCAGTTTCTGGAGAATTATTGTTTTTGGTAGATAAAGTTGCTGCTGGACAGAATTAAGAAATATGTTTTTATAACTATAAGAATTTAAGGTTTATGCTGAAAAGTATAAACCTTTTTTAGTTTAAACACCTTAGCTACAATTCATTCCGTAGGAATGTCTCGTCGGTAGAATTATATGCGAATACGATTAATGCGTTCCGTAGGAACGATTGATTAATATAAATTTTGTGTTAAAAACAGGTGTCCTTACAGGACACATGCAAATCGATATTATTTTTTTCTACCGACCATATATTCCTACGGAATATTAAATTGTAATTTCAACTCGCTGTGCGAAGTCTCAGACTTCGTACCCACTCCCATTAGACATAAAGAAAAATAAATTCGAAAAAGATTATAGCTGCGAGTAAGAAGTCTGAGACTTCGCACAGCTACAGATAAAGCATTAAATAAAAACTATTTCTAAAATCAAAATAGCAATCAACATAGCAATACCAAAAAAAATGAAACATATGGAAGTCCAATACAACTTTAAACTACTATAATCTTTAAAATAATCTGAATAATTATTTCTTTTTATTCCCACTTTTGGTTTTCCATCTTTATATTTTGTGATATAAATGAAAACGCCAATTGCTATCATCAGTAATAGTAGTATAATTATTTGTGCCATTAAATTAAGTTTACCAAATTCTAAAAATTATCTATTTGCCAATTAGTTCTCCACCAACTCAATATCCATAGTTTTAATTAAACCATCTTCAAAAGTATAAACGTGTTTTACAAATCCGTCGAACATCGAATTGCCTTGAAGATCTTTGACATTTTGATGTACTTTTACTTCCAGACATCCATTTTCTCTTTCATCAAAACCAACTGGCTCTACTTTCGGATTAATTTCGGTCCATTGTCTCGTCCAATATTGACGGATTTCGTCGTGACCACTTATGTAACCGCCTTCCCAAGCTTTTGACCATTGAACGTCTTCCTGCATGGTTGATAAACAGTTGTTGATATTTCTTTCGTTAAAAGCATTGTAAGCTTCTTCAATTATTTGTTCGAACTGATTTGACATTTTGATTGTTTTTAATTAGTTCCATAAAAATAAGATAGAAATTAATACTTTTTAATGTAAAACTGAATAAAAAATGAAAAATTAAAAACCAACTTCAATTATTATCAAACTCTTAATTTTATAAGGTTTTTAGAAAATTTTAAGAATCCTTGCTTTTCAATTTGCTATATTTGGCGCACTATAAACAATTATAAGCCTATTTCTAAGGAACAAAATTAATCTGCTGTGCTGTAAATGAAACCTATAAAGTTCATATATGTCGTTTTACTTTCGCTGCTTTCTTTTTTTAGAGGAACAGAGACGTATCAGCCGATTCATCATGCCAGCAGCTGTATTACACTTGACAGCGTTACGGCAGACGATTTACTAAGTTTTTCCTCAGACTTTTCTACTTCTAAAACAATTGATCTTCATTGTGTCGTAAAAAAGAAGATAAAAGGACGCGCAACTACTTTAGAACAAAGTACGATCAAAGTTCCTTATTTTAGCAATTTAGTCAACTTCAAGCTTTACAAAAAGAGCTTAATATATGGTATAGCTTCAATATACCAGGTTCAAAGGCATACTTATCTGCATTTGTACCAACTTTTCTAGGCTTCAAAATTTTATTGTTTTTATATAATTAAAATTCAGACGTTCTCTGAAACAATTCCTCGTGTACGTTCACCTCGTATTTTGAGAAGATCATTTATATAAAAATATCTCCAAAAACGGAACTTCTAAACTTGAAGAATCCGAACATCATTTTATATCAAAAATCCAAATTCACTTCCTTTTATTCTGTATTAGGAAGAAGATCTATTTATTCAAAAATTAAAAACCTAATGATGAGCATTTATAAAAATCCATTCCTTTTATGCACTTTGGCTTTATTCGTTTTAGTCTCGTGCGGGGACAAATCCAAAAAGAATTCAGATAACAGAAAAACAGTTCCTGTTTATAAAGTTACCTTAAAAGACACTATAGTTTCGAGCAAATTTGTTGCCGATGTACATGCAAAAAATAACGTAGAAATACACGTTCGTATTCCTGGTTTACTAGACAAGGTTTATGTAAGCGAAGGACAAAAAGTAAAAAAAGGACAAATTCTTTTCAAAATAAGCGATGTTGAATTGCAGATCCAACTTCTTAAAGCTGAAGCTGTTTTCAAAAGTGCCAAAGCCGATTTAAGAATCGCAACTGTAGAACTCGAACAAGCACAAACTCTTTTTAATAAAAAAGTAATCGCTGACAAAGAATTAGAATTATCTAAAGCAAAACACGAAGCTGCTTCAGCAAAACTAGCGCACGCCGCCGCAGAAAGAAAAGCAATTAATCAGCAGATTAGCTTTACCACAATCCGTGCGCCATTTGATGGAACTGTAGACAGAATTCCTTTTAAAGAAGGAAGTTTGGTAGAAAATGGTTCATTATTGACAACTGTTTCTCAATTGGATGATGTTTATGCCTATTTCTCAATTCCTGAGAATACCTATTTCCAAATGATGGAAGACAAAACTTTAAACACTCAAGGCGATATCAAATTAATATTGCCAAACGGACTAGTTTATGACAAAAAAGGAGAATTAAGAACCGCTGATGGAGAAATCGACAGAGAAACTGGTTCTATTCAATACAAAGCAAAATTTCACAATCCACAAGGATTTATCAAACACGGGACTTCTGGAAAACTAATTATTTCAGAACCGAAAACGAATGCAATTTTAATTCCGCAGAAAGCTGTTTTTTCTATTCAGGACAAACAGTATGTATTTGTGGTAAAAAAAGATGGAGTAGTTAAAATGACGAATGTTACAATCGAAACCACTCTTGATGATGTTTATATTCTGAATGAAGGTCTAAAAAGAGACGACCTAATTGTAGAAGAAGGCACACAATCGTTGAGAGATGGAGATAAAATCAACATCAAACAAATGTAGTTTATCGACCTGTAAAACAGTTATTTAATTATTGATCTAAAAAAATTAAAATGATAGAGTTATTTATCAAAAGGAAAATATTGTCATTAATCATCTCGGTTATGATAGTCCTTTTGGGATTGCTGGCATTGTTTCAGCTTCCTATTACCCAATTTCCAGATATTGTACCACCGTCTGTAACCGTTACAGCAAAATATACAGGAGCAAATGCAGAGGTTTCGGCTAATGCTGTCGCCCTTCCGTTAGAAAGAGCTATCAATGGCGTACCCGGAATGACGTACATGTCTACGGTAACTTCTAATGATGGTTTGACTTTAATTCAGGTTTTCTTCGAAGTAGGAACCGATCCCGATCTGGCTGCCGTAAACGTCCAAAACCGTGTAACAACAATATTAGACGAACTTCCCGAAGAGGTAATTCGTGCGGGAGTTACGACCGAAAAAGAAGTAAACAGTATGTTGATGTATTTGAATATCACAAGTACCGACAAAACTCAAGATGAGCAGTTTATCTTCAACTTTACGGATATTAATATTCTGCAGGAATTAAAGCGTATTGACGGTGTCGGACGCGCCGAAATCATGGGACAAAAAGAATATTCGATGCGTGTCTGGCTGGATCCAGAAAAAATGCTTTCGTATAATATTTCGGCAAATGAAGTGATTAGTTCACTTCAAAAACAAAACATTTCTGCTGCTCCGGGAAAAGTTGGTGAAGGTTCAGGACAAATGAACAATCAGCTACAATACGTAATTAAATACGGCGGAAAATTTTTCGAACCTAAACAATATGAAGAAGTTCCTTTAAGAGCAAATGCTGACGGAACTATCTTAAGATTGAAAGACATTTCTAAAATTGAATTTGGTGCCATGAGTTACGGAATGGTTTCTAAAACCGACGGAAAACCTTCTGCATCGATCATGCTAAAACAACGCCCAGGTTCTAATGCTTCTGAAGTTATTGCCAGCGTAAAAGAAAAAATGACAGAATTGAAAGGTTCTTCTTTTCCTCCTGGAATGGAATTCAACATTGCTTATGACGTTTCTCGTTTTCTTGATGCCTCTATTCATGAAGTATTAAGAACTTTAGTTGAAGCCTTTATCTTAGTAGCATTCGTCGTTTTCCTTTTCCTTCAAGATTGGAGATCGACTTTGATTCCGGTATTGGCAGTTCCTGTCGCGCTTATTGGTTCATTTACTTTTATGTCGATGATGGGATTCTCGATTAACTTATTGACGCTCTTCGCCTTGGTTCTTTCCATCGGAATTGTAGTAGATAATGCCATTGTCGTCGTCGAAGCCGTTCACGTAAAAATCTCCGAAGAACATATGTCACCAATGGATGCTACTATTAGCGCCATGAAAGAAATTACAGGCGCTGTTATTGCGATTACGATTGTAATGGCTGCCGTGTTTATTCCGGTTGCTTTCTTGAGCGGTCCAGTGGGAGTTTTCTACAGGCAGTTTTCTCTAACGATGGCAATTAGTATTGTGATTTCGGGAATTAACGCGCTCACCCTTACTCCTGCCCTTTGCGCTATAATGCTAAAAGCGCACGATCCTAATAAAGAGAAAAAATCATTATTGGATCGTTTTTTCCAACGTTTCAACAACTGGTTTGATAATATCACTTCAAAATACATCAAAGTATTAGTGAAATTTGCAGATCGTAACACCGTTACAGTTGGTTTATTAGTGCTGTTTTGTGTCTTAACTTGGGGAACAACCAAATTCTTGGCATCTGGATTTATTCCGACCGAAGATCAAGGAATGGTTTATGTAAGCGTTACAACGCCACAAGGCGCAACGGTAGAACGTACTGAAAAAGCTTTAGATGAAGTAACACGAATTGCAAAAGAAATTAAAGGAGTTGACAACGTAACCACTCTTGCAGGATACAGTATTGTAACTGAAATTGCTGGAGCTTCGTACGGAATGGGAATGATCAACTTAAAAGACTGGAGCGAACGTGATATTTCTGTAACCGAATTTATGGCAGAACTTACCGAAAAAACAAAAGGAATTTCTGATGCGCAAATCGAGATTTTTGCACCGCCAACAGTTCCTGGATTTGGTAACACCAGTGGTTTTGAGCTTCGTTTACTGGATAAATCTGGCGGAAGTATTACCAACACCGATAAAGTAACCAAAGAGTTTATCAAAGAACTGAATGCTTCTCCAGAAATTCAGAATTCATTTTCGAGTTTTGACGCCACTTTTCCGCAGTATTTAATTCATATTGATTATGATCTTGCGGCTAAAAAAGGAATTTCGGTAGACAATGCCATGAGCACTTTGCAGACGATGTTAGGTTCTTTTTATGCAACCAATTTTATCCGTTTCTCTCAAATGTATAAAGTGATGGTACAGGCAAGTCCGCAGTTTCGTCAAAATCCAGAAAGCATTTTAGATATGTATTTGAAGAATGATAAAGGCGAAATGATTCCTTTTTCAACCTTTATCAAATTAGAAAGAGTTTATGGTCCAGAAGTTTTAACGCGTTACAACATGTATATGTCGGCTATGATTAACGGTGAACCTGCTGAGGGTTACAGTTCTGGAGATGCCATCGCTGCTGTTGAAAGAATCGCAGCAGAAAAATTGCCTAGCCGTTTTGAACTGGAATGGTCTGGTATGACACGTGAAGAGATTTTATCTGGAAATCAAACCATATACATTTTTGCGCTTTGTATACTTTTCGTATACTTACTATTGGCAGCGCAATATGAAAGTTTATTGCTTCCGTTCCCAGTATTATTAAGTCTTCCGGTTGGAGTTTTCGGTTCTTACATTGCGCTTGTAATGGTCGGACTCGACAATAATATTTATGCTCAAGTAGCACTCGTCATGCTGATTGGTCTGCTCGCCAAAAATGCCATTTTGATTGTAGAATTTGCTATGGCACAGAACAAACTCGGTCGTGACATTGTCGAAGCCGCGATTGAAGGAGCCAGACTTCGTTTCAGACCTATTTTGATGACCTCTTTTGCTTTTATTTCAGGATTAATTCCGCTGTGTATTGCTTCTGGCGCAGGTGCAATTGGTAACCGCTCCATCGGAACAGCAGCTGCGGGAGGAATGTTAATAGGAACTGTGTTTGGTCTCTTGATTATTCCGGGACTTTATATACTGTTTGCAAAATTGGAAAAACGAGTGAATAAGTCTAACAATTAATTCGTTGAGTAAAAAATAGAATAAAATAGTTTCAGCCAACAAATAAAATCTTATTTGATCTGCTAAAATCTTTTAAAATCTGCGTGAAAAAATCTATATGCAAAAGTATTTCACGCAGATTTATACAGATTAAAGCAAATTTATGCAGATTAAAACTAAGCTAGTTAGTAGAATTAAAAACTAATGTTTTTAGTGTTTTTTAAAAATTGCTTAGCAGATTGAACAAACAAAATTAAACAATGAAAGAGATATTAAATCAATATAAAAATGCAAATATGCCTTTTCTAAGGACAACCAAAAGTGCCGTTGTAATAACCGCAATTTCACTTTTGACAGCCTGTTCTGCGCCTAAAGTCAGTACAAAATTAGACGCTGCAAAGCTTCCAGAGAATTTTGATACTCAACGAAAAGAAGCTTCAACAGAAAATTTTATTCCACTAAAAACAGAAACTTTTTTTAAAGATCCCAAATTAGAGGAATTACTAAAAAAAGCGATTGCCAAAAATCCTGATTATTTAATTATGCAGGAAAGAATCCTGATTGCCAATTCGCATTTAAAAGTCGCGAAATTGGCACTTCTGCCCTCTTTAGAACTAGTGGCTGATGCTTCTGGAACGCATTACGGAAAATATACTATGGATGGCGTTGGTAATTACGACACCAATTTTTCGCAGAATATTAGCGAAAAACAAAGAATTAACGAAGATCTTACCCCTAATTTATTTTTAGGAGGAAAAGTTTCTTGGGAAGCTGATATTTGGGGAAAACTGAGTAATCGCAAAAAAGCGGCACAGCAACGTTATTTTGTTTCTCAGCAAGGAATGCGTTTATTGCAAACACGTCTTTTAGGAGATGTTGCCGACTTGTATTTTAAGCTTATCGCTTTAGACAAACAAGCTACAATTTATGATGATAACTTAAAAACACAGGAAAGAGCACTAGACATTGTTTCGGCTCAAAGGTCTGTCGGAAAAGCAACTGAATTAGCTGTGCAGCAATTTAATGCGCAAAACAATAATATTCATGCCGAAGCTTCTGAATTGAAACTAAGTATTGATCAGACGGAAAAAGCTTTGCTAACACTTTTAGGTGAATACGGAGGAAAAATAGACAGAAGTAGAGATTTCTTAGCTGGTCATTTAGAGGTTTTAAATCAAAAAATCAGCGTAGATTCTATTATTCATAAAAGGCCCGATGTTTCAGAAGCTTATTTTGAATTATTGGCCAGTAATGCAGACGCAAAATCAGCTCGTGCAGCGTTTTTTCCAACTGTAAATTTGGGTGGTTATGCAGGTTTTAATTCATTTTCTTTCAACACTTTATTTGATGCAGGCTCTTTTGCTTGGCAGATTTTGGGAGGATTAACGGCTCCTGTTTTCAACAAAGGTCAGATCAAACAGGAATTTTATGTTTCGAATAGAAGACAAGAAATTTCATTTCTGCAATATCAAAATAGCGTAACAACGGCTTTTAACGAATTGAGTGCATTATTGCACAGAAACGAAGCTTATGAAGATGTTTTGAAATATAAATTAAAAGAAATTGATCATCTTGAAATTGCTGTAAATGTTTCAAACGATCTGTATTTGAGTGGTTACGCCAATTATCTCGAAATTATTAATGCTCAGAAAAACAAACTGCAAGCAGAACTGGATTTTGTAGATATTCAATTGCGAAATGCAAACTCACAAGTATTGTTGTACAAAGCTTTAGGCGGAGGAGTTAATTAGTGTTTATATTGGTCAAAATTGCCTCTGTTTTATAGCTCATCGCAGAGGTGATTTTAAATCCCATTTCTTTTTGAAATGGGATTTTTTTTGAATGAAATTTTCTGGTAGTCATTACATCTACTATCTTTAATGAAAAAATAAAATGGATATTTCAAATATTCTAGACCAAATACACTTACTTCCTGAGCAATCCAAATTGGAGCTTCAAAATAATATTTCGGAAATCGCTTTCCCGAAAGGGCATATTTTACTAAAAGCCAACAAAATAGAATTCAATATTTATTTTATAAAAAAAGGATTGGTAAGAGCATTTATTGAAAGAGATAACGAAGTAACTTTCTGGTTTGGAAAAGAAGGCGAAACAGTAATTTCGATGAAAAGTTATGTCGAAGACCAGCCTGGATACGAAAACATTGAACTTCTGGAAGATTGCGAATTGTACGAACTTAAAACCGAGAATCTTCGAAAACTGTTCCATGAAGATGTTCATATTGCCAATTGGGGACGAAAATTTGCTGAAAAAGAACTGATCAAAACTGAAGAACGTTTGATTTCTAGACAATTCAAAAATGCTTCAGAACGTTATTTGGAGTTGATGAAAGATCATCCAGAAATCATAAAAAGAGTTCAATTAGGCCATATTGCATCTTATTTAGGAATTACGCAAGTGAGTTTAAGCAGAATTCGGGCAGAATTAAAATAATCTCTTAAGAATTTATTTTCAATTCTACCCATTAGATTATATTTAAATCTGAGCAAATCTGCTTTAATCTGTGTAATCTGCGTGAAAAATTTCATATCTAAAAAAATATTTCACGCAGATTTTAAAAGATTTTAGCAGATAAATTAGATTTTAACTGTTGAACGAAACTATTTAATCTTATTTCAACTAACGGATTAAAATAAATAGATTTTTTATCATTTGTTAAATTTTTTCCGAATTCGATAAAAGAACTTTGCACCACAAAATTTTAACTATATGAACTGGATTATTTTAATCATCGCTGGCTTATTTGAAGTAGCCTTCGCCTCATGTCTTGGAAAAGCAAAAGCAACTACTGGAACTGAAATGTATTATTGGTATATTGGATTTTTTATTTCCTTAACTGTTAGTATGCTTTTATTGATGAAAGCGACAGAAACTCTTCCACTAGGAACAGCTTATGCGGTATGGACAGGAATTGGAGCCGTTGGAACAGTTTTAGTCGGTATTTTTGTTTTTAAAGAACCAGCAGCTTTCTGGAGATTGTTCTTTTTAGCAACTTTAGTTGGTTCTATTGTTGGTTTAAAAGCGGTTTCGCATTAAGAAAAACTGTTCATCGTAAAACAGAAGCTGTCTCAAAACACAGTTTTTTGTTGGACGGAATATTATAAAATTTATTTTATCTGTAAAATCCCGGCAGGGTGAAATGGTTATAGATTTACAAAAAACATAAATAAAAAAATCTCCGAAGGAGTGCTATATAAAGATCGCACAAAATATGTCACTCCTCCGGAGCTTTTTGCTGTAAACTTTTATCCTTTGTTATAAATATTTTGCTTCTCTGAAGCTTACAAAGAAAAAAATTATACATTAATAAACTCTTTTTTTTATTTTAAAAATCTGTAAGTGTCTTTCCATTATAACGATACACGCCATTCATAGAACCAAACCAAATACTTCCATCTTTAGCTTCCAAAATACCGCAAAGCATTCCCAATCCTTTTTGTGCAAATATTTCAGTAACATTTGGATTTTTATCATATAAAGATTCTTCATCATAACGTGAAAATACCCAATTCCCGTTGACCTTTAATGCACCCGTTGTCCAAATATCTCCATTTTTATCTTGTAATATCATCGAAGTTCCTTTATTTGAAACCTTTGTATAATCAATTCCGTCATAACGCCAAAGACCAAATTCAAGAACCAAAGTGTCGCCTCTCTCGCCTTTTCTGTCTTTGAGTATAGAGCCACCAAACCAAATATTGCCTTTTTTGTCTTCGATTATAGACCAAACATTGTAAAAAGGCTTCCCGTTTATTTTTTTGAACACCGTAAATTTCTTTCCATCATAATAACAAGGCTCTTCTCTGGTTCCAAACCATAATTTTCCGGTTTTATCTTCCATAATCGAAGTAACAGCATTACTTGAAAGTCCATCTTTTGTTGTAAAATTTCGAAAAGATTTTCCATCGTAACGGCTTGCGCCGCCGCCAGTAGCAAACCAAATATTACCAGCCCTATCTTCATAAATAGATCCGACGAAATTACTGGCAAGTCCGTTTCGGATTGTAAAGTGTTGAAAGCCTTTTTTATTGTAATAATAAACACCTGAATCTTTAGAAGCGAACCAAAGATTTCCTTTGCGATCTTCCAACACATCCCAAAAAGTGGGCGATTTTATCTTACTTGTTAGATTCGTAAACGTTTTTCCATCGTATCGAAAAACACCTTTGAAAGCAGCAATCAGAATATTTCCTTTTTTATCTTGCCTTATATTTCTAACCATTCCAGTCGGTCCATAGAGCGAAACTGTATCTTTCTCTGCTTTGCTAATTTGAATCGGATTGTTTGTGTGGTTGGAATCTTTACAAGAAGTAAAAAAAATAAACATCAAGAACAAAGTGTAAAGGGGTGCATATTGCTTCATTTTTTTATTGTTTTAGAAAATTGTTGAGGCAAAATTACTTTCATATTTTCCGGTTGAAGCAATTTGAATTGTAAATAAAATTGTAAACTTTGTAAATAAACTATTGACAATATGCTTTATAGCCAAAATATCTTGCAGAAGAAGTACAAATATCTATTTGGAGTGATCGCAGTTGTGTTTATTACTGTAATCTGCTTTGCTTTCAACGAGACTGGCAATAATTCTTTTGATAGTGCCAAAAGGGAAATTTTGCTTCGCAGCATCGGGCATGAAGTACTTTTACAATCAGGAGATAGTACATCTAGAGTTCTTCCGATAAAAAAGATTGACGAGAATGAATATGAAATCCAGTTTGAAAAGAGTTTTACTTTTCAACCCGACACTTTAGTTAATATTATCCGTCGTTTTTTGTCTCAAGATCCTCGAGCGTCAGATTATGTTGTGACTGTTTTGAATTCTCAAAATTCTAGTGTAATTTATGGATACGCAGTAGCAAAAAACAAAAAAAATGATGCTGTACCATGTCGAAAAAGAATGCAACCGAAAGCAAATTACACCATAAATATTAAATTCAAACCATCAAACATACAGGTTGTCGAAAATAGATATCTTTTAAGTTTGCCTCTTTGTGCTCTTGTAGGTTTCATCTTTTTTAAATCAATTAAATCACGAAAACCTTTACTGGAAAATCAAGAAAGTGATGTATTAGAATTAGGCACATTACAGTTTGAAGTAAAAAACAGAAAACTACTTACAAACAATAAAATAATAGAATTGACCGCAACCGAATCGCGACTGCTTCATATTTTTGCACTTTCTCCCAACAATACAATAGAGAGAAATCGACTTCAAAAAGAAATTTGGGAAGATGAAGGTGTCATTGTTGGACGCAGTCTGGATATGTTTATATCAAAACTTAGAAAAAAATTAGACGTCGATGCCAACGTAAATATTGTTGTTGTACGAGGTAAAGGATATAAACTTGAAATTACCAATTAGACAAAATTTCCTTTTAAATATTAATGCATTTTTAGCATCACATGATAAAAAAATAGCATTTTTAATCATTATTCTCTATTTTATCTTTGTTGAAAATTAAAGCATAAAATAAAAATGACATTTAGCCATTCTATTAAATCATTTGATGAATTAACCAATCACGAATTGTACGATTTACTTCGTTTAAGAAGTGACGTTTTTGTAGTCGAACAAAACTGTCCTTATCTTGATTTAGATAATAAAGACCAAAAAAGTTTTCATCTTTTATATTTTGTTGATAACGAATTGGCAGGTGTTACGCGTTTACTTCCCGCCGGTTTATCATACAATGAAATTGCCATAGGGCGAGTTGTAATTGCAAGATCGCATCGCGGATTGGGTTTAGGAAAAAAATTAATGGAAGCTTCAATTGCTGGCTGTGAAGAAAAATTTGGAAAGGGTTCAATTCGCATTAGTGCACAATATCATTTATCCAAATTCTATCAATCTTTAGGATTTGTAGAACAAGGAGAAGTTTATGATGAAGATGGAATTCCACATATCGGAATGCTTCGTGCCTAAAATTTAGGGAATAATCAATTTTAAAACATTAGCTAATACTGGATTATGATCTTCGGTTCGCCAGTTGATATACAAATCGGTTTCCAACGGAAGTTTAATAAATCGGATTCCTGGAATTTCATGGAAAAGATAAGAATCAGGTAAAATCGCAATTCCGAGCCCCTTTCGAACCAAAGCAATAATGGCTGAACCGAATTCGGAATGAAGATAGACTTCTGGAGCGTTCTCTAAAGAATTGAATAATCGTCTAATAAGGTCACTGTAACTGCTTCCTTCATCATTAGTTGGCAAGATAAACTTTTGAGAGGCAAGCGTTTCTTTGGTTAAATCTTCGGGAGTTTGATACGGATGATCTTCGGGTACAACAATCGCTAAATGGTCTGTATGGATTTTTTGAGATTCAATATCCTTTGCATTATTGATATCTCTTGTAATTGCCAAATCAATTTTATAATTGCGAAGAAAATCCTGCTGATTCTCATAAAGAACTTGAACCAATTTGATTTTAAGTTGCGGAAAAGCATCAGAAATACGAGATAAAATCTCAGGCATAATGGAAGCTGAAATAGAATCCGGATGAGAAATGGTAATCGTACCGCTCTCTCCCAACTGAATCTGGCGGGCAGATTGATGAATAAATTCTAATTTATTCAATTCGACTTCCCATTTTTCTTTTAGGAATTGGCCAGCAGCAGTAAGCTTGACATTTCGTTTATTGCGTTCAAACAACTGAACACCAAGCTGATTCTCTAAAGACTGAATCTGGCGACTTAGTGCAGATTGCGTGATATTCATTTTTCCGGCTGTATTCCAGAAATGAAGTTCGCGTGACAACGCTAAAAAATATTTAATTTGCTGTAAATCCATTGATGCAATTTACACATTTATTAAGAACAAAAATAGCTTTTAATGCATTAAAGAATAAAAAAATGAATTCATTAGAAATAAAAAAAGCAACAGTAGAAGATTTAAACGCGCTTCAATTAATTGGCAGACAAACGTTTTCTGAAACATTTGCGGAAGTGAATAGCAAAGAAAATATGGATAAATATCTGAATGAAAGTTTTGCAACTGAAAAGCTTTCATCAGAACTAAATAACCCTAATTCTTATTTTTATTTGGCTCTATTAGAAGAAAAAGTAGTCGGTTATCTAAAATTAAATACGGATGCTGCTCAAACGGAAAAAGAAGATTTGAATGCTTTGGAAATTGAACGTATTTACGTTGCCAAAGAATTTCACGGAAAAAAAGTCGCGCAAGCACTTTACGCTCAAGCGGAACAAACTGCCGAAGAAATACGAGCATCTTACATGTGGCTTGGTGTTTGGGAAAAAAATTTCAGAGCCGTTAGTTTCTACACCAAAAATGGTTTTGTACAATTTGACACCCATATTTTTAAATTAGGAAATGATGAACAAACTGATTTAATGATGAAAAAAGTTCTATAAATCTAGCTAGCAGTTTAAATTTAAACCCTTAGTTTGTCATTCCGAGAAATGACAAGATTGGCAGGATTTTTTAATCTAAACAAAAAGACACCTCAATTTAAATGAAAAAAAGACAATTTTTACTGCTTTTGCTAATTCTTGGCACTGCTTTCTGGGGTATCTCCTATTCGATTACCAAAATGGCAATAGGCAATTATTCTCCTAACACTTTTTTGTTTTATCGTTTCTTTCTGGCGGTAATAGTTTTGAGTATTGTTTTTTGGAAATACGTTAAAAACATGAATTTGGAAGCCATCAAAACAGGTTTTGTTCTTGCTGTTCCAATGTTTTTAGGCATCCAATTACAGACTGTTGCTCTAACATACACAACAGCTTCTCAATGTTCTTTTATTGCAGGATTAACGGTGATCATTATTCCAATTCTAAAATTAGCTCTTTATAGAACCAATACACCATTAAAAATCTGGATTGCCGCTTTGACTGCTTTAACTGGTTTGGCAATCATCGCAATACAGGACAAATTCACTATAAATTTTGGTGATTTCTTAACTATAGCGGGCGCATTTGCTTTTGCTGTTTACTTGATTTCAGTCGAAAAACATTCCATATCAAAAAATCTTTTGTATTCGATTGTTCCAATGTTCTCGTTTTGTGCTTTGTTTACTTTTTGTTTGGCATTTACAGATCCACATGCAGAATGGTTTCCAAAAAGTGATACTTTCTGGCTTGGCGTTGTTTATTGTGCTTTGTTTTCTACAGCTTTTATGTATACGGTTTCTAATATTTCTCAACGTTATTTATCTGCCGAACGCGTTGCTGTAATCTATCTGTTTGAACCTGTTTTTGGTGCTATTGGTGCTTTTTTTATTTTAGGAGAAAATCTGTCGTGGCGTTTGCTTTTGGGCGGAACTTTAATTTTTTCGGCGACCATTATTTCTGAAGTCAATTTTAAAAAGCCTAAAATCAAAATTGTCGCTGATAAAAATTAGATATTATTATTTCACCAAGATTTAAACAGATTTTAGCAGATTAAATACGATTAAATCAATAAGCGAGAATTTATTCAACAAATAGAAACATAGCTCACTATTATTAGTAAAGGCGTTTCACTTGTTTAAACAAACATAGTTGACTATGTGTTAGAAACTAGTTTCTTTCGATTAACTGTTTGTAAAAGAATAAATCTATGTTTCTATGTGTTTAAAATAATATATCTTACAATGGCAAAAGTGTATCCTCAGGATCACAAGGAAAATAAATTATAATATCAGTTCCTTCTCCAGGTTTTCCTTCGGCTCGAATATCTCCGCCAACTGCCTGCATGATTTTCTTGCATAATGCCAAACCTATACCCGATCCTGTATATTCTTCTTGCGTATGAAGTCTGGTAAAAATTTTAAAAATAGATTGGGAATAATGAGGTTCAAAACCTATTCCATTATCAGAGAAACGAACCCAATGACAATATACCTTAAACAAATCATGTATAATTACAGGCTCTTGAGAAGCCGTAATTGTAATCTTCGGTGTTCTGTCTTGCGATGCATATTTTAGCGAATTCTGAATGATGTTAACAAATAACTGTCTCATTAAAAAACCAATAGCTTGAACTTCTGGTAGTTTTTCAGATTCAATTATCGCATTGTTTTCTAGAATTGCTTCACTCATTTCTTTGATTGTCGATTCTAGAATTTCATTCAGATTTACTTCTTGCAAAGTATCTCTTGTGTTTTTAATTCGGGTATATTTTAAAATATCTTCCAATAATCCGCTCATTCTATTGGCAGATTTTGAAACTCTTTCTAATGAATTTGAAATCGATTCTGTCGAAATAACATCAATTTCTGATAACATTTTAGAAGTAATCAGCTGAATTTTACGCAAAGGCTCTTGCAAATCATGCGTACTAATCCAGTTGATATTTTCAAGTTCAGAATTGGTTTCTTTTAAGATTTCGCTTTGGCTGCGATATTTCTCCTCCTCCTCACTCAACATAATCAATATCAACTGATTATGCAAAGTATGAGTGTATTGAATCGTAGCATTAATTTCATACTGTTTCCAGTTGCTACTTTGGTTTTTTACAATTTGTTTGTAAATATTAAATGAATTCCCAGGATGTAGTCCCGTACTGTCTTTTAAAATCCTCTTTTCCGGGTCACTACCCCACTTAATTTCTGAAACCGTTTCTGGTCTAAACCATACTACGTGTCCATTATTACCTAATGTATTGTAAATAATTCCCGCAAAATTCGAATTTTCATCAAATTCCGGAAAATGGTCACTAATTTTATTTGTTGAGAAAAAATCAGTTATATCTTTACTTTTCAGTTGCCTTATTAAACTAATAATTTGATCATCAGATGGCGTAAGACCATTTTTGTAGATTTTATCTCTGGTAATAATAGATACTCCTGAGGCATTTGCAATTTCTAACAATTGTGGAGCTTGCACAATCTTCTCTATTGATTCCTTTAAAACAGGAAGATCTAGACTAGTCAATTGTTCTAATGCTAGATTCGTTTTCTGAGCACTAATATATTCATCATTTGATTGCCTTATATCTATTTGAGAAGTAATAAATTGCCCTTGAAGTTTTGCTGCAAGTCTAATTTCAGGAGATATGTTTTTCTCTGAATAATGATGACAGGCAATTAATCCCCATAATTTTCCATGATGAATAAGAGAAATAGTCAATGTTGCGCCAACTCCGATATTTTTTAAATATTCTACATGAATCGGTGACGTGCTTCTTAAAATAGAAAGACTTAAATCGAGATTTTTCCCCTCTTTATCATCAACTGTATAAATAGGAACAGGTAGATAATCGATATCTACAATCAATCTCAGCAGATTTTTAATATATAATTCTCTGGCTTGAGCTGGAATATCTGTATGTGGATAATGTAATCCTAAAAAAGGTTCTAGGTCTTCACGACAATCTTCTGCAAATACTTCTCCGTTGTATTGTTCATCAAAACGGTAAATCATTACGCGATCATAACCCGTAATTTCTCGTGTTCCCTGTGCTACAAGTGCGCACAAATCTTTAAGTGAAGTGGTTTTGTTCATCTGACTTACAAACTGAATGGTTTGTTTGTAAGCATCTGCCAATTTTTCTCTATCAACAAACAGCAATTCGGCTTCAAGAACATAAATACCGTCACTTTTATGAATGTTGATTTGAAATAATTTACCCAATAATTCTATTTCTAAAGGAAAAGCATCTCTAAACTCATCACCATTAGTGTAAGCTAAAATTTCTTCCTCGGCTGTAACGCCAAAAACTGCTGAAAAATCTTTGCCTAACATCTCAGTATGAGAAATTCCAAAATAAGTGGCAACATTTTCTGAACAGAAATCTATTTTCCATTTTAGTGTAATGCCAAGTAAAAAGCCGTGTGGCTGTATTTTGCCTGGAATATGTATGGGTTCATGTTCGCAATTGCTTAAGTTAACAAGATCGCGATTAACTATATCCTTAATCTTCATTTGTAGATGTTCGATCAAAATGCTTGTAAATACTATCAAAAGCAACAATTGCTCCTTCTATAATCTCATCTCCGCAATTATGTTCTTGTTCGTATTCGGCAAGAAAATTCAGGAAAGATTTCCAAAAACTTCCTGTTTTATCGCCATAACCGTTAAAGTAAGAAACACCATTTTCTCCTGAAAGTTCAGGCAATTTGGATACATTTTTTAAAATAAATCTTCCTCCAAGTGTCGAACCTTCTACAACATATAAAATTCCCAACGCAAAAGGAGTTGAAATTCCTTCCGTTTGAAAAACTTTTTCTGAGTTAGTTTTCTTTGAATTTAAAAATAAAAGATCATTCTCTATAAGATGTTTCTTTCTTCTTTGTTCTAAATCATCAATTAAATCAGAAAAAAGAGGAAAAATTAAACCTTCCGTATCATTATGAACGTCGTGCATTAAACTTAAATAATAAGTATATTCTTCGATTTTCATGTTTGGTGACATAATCGACATAGAAACTGGAAGTTCTTCTAATTTCTTGTGAGAATCAGAAGTTTGTGTTTTTAAATCACTAAGAAAATTAGAAGTTATTGAAGAAGTTGAATTTATACTCATTTTTTGAAAATTTCTTTATTTAGGAGAGTTTATTGGCAACTCTTCTTTCACAAATTTAAAAAAAAATATGAGCTTTTAAAATGCCTTTTTCAATAAACATTTTTAATGCTATTCAATCAGACAAATCTCAAAAATTGTTGTTTCATTTTTAGTATAATGATTGATATAACCGCCATGCGCTTCAACAATATTTTTAGATAAAGTCAAGCCTATTCCCGCGCCTTCGTTTCTTGTAGTAAAAAACGGAAGAAATATTTTGTCTTCAATTTCTTTCTCGATTCCTTTTCCATTATCCAAAATCTTTATAAAAATTCGATTGTCTTTGGCTTCAGCCGAAATTATAATTTGTTTGGAAATCGTATTGGCTAATGCATTAATCGAATTTGTCATCAGATTAATCAATACTTGCTCAATCTGCTGCTGATCTACATAAATTCGATATTTCCCTTTAATAGTATTAACAACTTCAATATTTTCTTTCTTAAACAACGGATTCATGATTTGAATACAGTTGTCAATCAAATCCTGTAAGGTTACCTCTTCTTTTTTAGGAGATGGAAGCATCGCCAGCTTTCGGTAGCCTTCAACAAATTTCTGCAAATGATCGCTTCTTCTGAGCATAGTTTGCACGCTATGTTTGATGTCTTCCAAATCTTCTGTAGAAAGCGAATCTTGCTCTACCAAATCTTCCAAATTTTGACAAATGGAACGAATTGGCGTAATCGAATTTAAAAGTTCGTGCGAAATGACTTTCATCAAATTTATCCAAGCATCTTTTTCCTTTTTTTCGACCACATTCTGAATCGAATCTAATAAAACGATAAAATAATCCTGTTCAAAAATTTCAGTTCGAGAAGCTTGAAGAACAAAGGTATGTTTACTTTGTTCGTTGATACTAATTTCTAATGAAGTTTTAACTTCATGAAAACCATCTTCTTCCAGAATTTCACACAAAGACGGCAATTGATTTTTAAGATATTTCCATTTTGAAACTTTCGGAACATTAAAATGACTCGAAAAATAATCATTCATTAAAAAAATACTCCAGTCGTCTTCTTGTTTTTGCAAAATTATGATTCCCGTTTCAATATTATTCAAAATAGAGCGATAAATAATATCTCTAGAAATCTGTTCGTTACGATTGTCTTTCAGAGTTTCATAGAGCTGAAATAAATCGCCATAATTTTTGTTGATTTTATGTTTTGAAAAATCTGACGTAAAATCGTTCTGCAAAATCGATGAAATGGTTTTATTGTAAAGCAAAACCATATTTTGAACATAAAAATACATTTCGCGACCCAACAGAAAAACCATGCACAATCCAAATATTCCTGTAAAAAACAAACCAGTTTTAAAGAAGAAAATAGACAATTCTATTCCGATCACGATCAGAATTAATCGTAAAAAAATGAGTTTATAAGTTTGTACCGTTTTAAACATATTAACTGATATTGATATTGTATTTTTCTAAGCGTCGATACAGAGCTCCTCTTGACAAGCCAAGTTCTGCAGCGGTTTTACTGATGTTATTGTTGTTTTTGAGAAGAGCTTTTTCGACCGTTATTTTTTCTACAGAAGACAGCTGTATATCATCGGCATTTTCTTCGTAAGGCGTAATGATTTCCAAATCTAAATCAGCAACCGTAATGATATTGTTTTCACAAAGAATGACGGCACGCTCGATTTTATTTTCCATTTCTCTAATATTTCCGTTCCAAGCGTGTTTTTCAATTTGTTCGAGTACTTTTTTGTCAAATTTGATCTCATCACGTGTGTATTTTTCAATCATTTTATCCAAAAGATATTCGGCAAGCGGAATTTTGTCTTCGTTTCTTTCTCTAAGCGGTGGCAAAACAATTTCCATTGTATTAATGCGATAATACAAATCTTCACGGAAGTTTTTCTCTGCAACTTCTAGTTTTAAATTCAAATTAGTTGCGGTAATAATTCGAACGTTTAAAGGTCTTGGTTTTGTTTCTCCCAATCTCGTCACCGTTTTAGTCTGAATAACCTGCAATAATTTGGATTGCAGATGAAGCGGAACATTTCCTATTTCATCCAAAAAAATAGTGCCATTCTGCGCCATTTCAAAACGTCCTGCCGTATCCGATTTTGCGTCGGTAAAAGCTCCTTTTGCATAACCGAATAATTCACTTTCGAAAATATTAGAATTTAAAGAACCCAGATCAACTGCGATAAACGGCTGATTTTTTCTTTCAGATTGTAAATGGATATGATGTGCAAGAACAAATTTTCCTGTTCCGTTTTCTCCCAAAATCAAAACATTAGCATCCGTTTTGGCAACTTTATCGGCTAAAGAATAGGCTTTTTTTATAATTTCTGAATTGCCTGTAAAGAAGTCATTTTTAATTGCCACTTCTTTTACATTTTTCTGTTCTTTTCTAGATTTATCTACAGCTAGTTTAACCGATTCTAACAGCTTTTTATTTTCCCAAGGTTTTAAAATATAATCAAAAGCGCCTGACTTTAACCCTTCTACCGCGGTTTCTACTTTTCCAAAAGCGGTCATTAAAATCACAACTGTTTTGGGCGATAACGTTTTTATTTCTTTCAGTAAATACAAGCCTTCTCTCCCGTCTTCAAAACCTATTCTGTAATTCATATCCAACAAGACGACATCGATGGCATTTTTCGACAATAATTCGACAATATTTTTGGGATTATTAAGCGTATAAATGTTCTCAAAATACTTTTTCAAATAGACTTTTGAAGCAAAAAGGATGTCTTCTTGATCGTCGATGATTAAAATTGAAGCGTTGGTCTTTTTCATTGTTGTTCAGTTTTGGACGAAAGGTGTCCATTTATGGACAGTTTGAGTTTTTATTAAAATATAATCACCTAAAAACAAATGAGTTACAAGGTTTAATTTCTTGGCATGAAAATCACTTTATAACTGGTAAATCATTAATTATTAAAGCCTTTCGGAGGTACAAATAACAAAATAAATAGCGATAATTTGAAAATAATTTATCTTAATTTTCAGACTTGTTTCTGTCATTTCCGAAGGCATAAAATTTTAAAAGAAAAATCAATCAAAAACTAAAACAATCAATTTATGATTACCATCAAAAAACTTTCAAAAGTATTTAGAACTGAGGAACTGGAAACAAGAGCATTAAGTGAAATATCACTAACGATCAATCAAGGCGATTTTGTGTCTATCATGGGGCCATCCGGAAGCGGAAAATCGACTTTATTAAACATTATCGGACTTTTAGACAGTGCTTCAGATGGAAGTTACGAGCTTCTTGGGCAGGAAATGGTCGGCTTAAAAGAAAAACTAAAATCTCAGGCAAGAAAAGAAAACATTGGATTTATCTTCCAGAACTTCAATTTAATTGATGAATTATCGGTTTTTGATAATATCGAACTGCCGTTGATTTACAACAACGTTCCGGCTTCTGAAAGAAAAAATAGAGTAAATGAAATTGCCAAAATATTAGGAATTGCGCACCGCCTAAAACATTATCCGCAGCAACTTTCAGGCGGACAGCAGCAGCGTGTTGCCGTAGCGAGAGCATTAATCAATAATCCGAAAATTATTTTGGCCGATGAGCCAACTGGAAATCTAGACAGCAAAAACGGAAATGAAGTGATGGAACTTTTAACCGATCTTCATGCCAGCGGTTCTACAATTTTGATGGTAACACACTCCGATTATGACGCTTCTTTTTCGCAGAAAACCATTCTAATGAAAGACGGAATGATTCTTTCTGAAAAGGTAAATCATAGAAATGTGGATGTTTTAGTAAACTCAAAAAACTAGGGTTATGCTGAAAAATTGGATTAATATATTTGTATATCAAATTAAGAATAACAAGCTTTTTACGGCTTTGAATGTTCTCGGCTTGAGTATTGGAATTGCAGGATTAATTTTTGCCATTTTGTACTGGAATGACGAAAAAAGTTACGATCAATGGAATCCTAATAAAGAAAGTGTTTTTTTGGTAGCCAACCAGATGGATGCAACTACATATTGGGCTTCGAGTTCTGCTCCTATTGGTGCTTCTATAAAAGAAGTCTCTCCCGAAGTTGAATCTTTTTGTTATGTCAATGGTAATTACGATAATGAAATTATTCGTTACAACGACAAAAAAATTCAGTCTCAAAATGTGCTAGTAGCCCAACAAAACTTCTTTGATTATTTTCCTTATCCATTTATTGAAGGCAGTGCAAAAAAAGGTCTTATTGATGGCAACAGTATTTGTTTGTCAGAAGATCTGGCAAAACAGCTTTTTGGCGATGAACCTGCATTTGGCAAAAAAATAATCTTGCAAAATCAGGTTGTAGTGGTGAGAGGTGTTTATCAACTCGATAAGAAATCCATTTTTAACCCTTCTTGCGTGGTAAATTTTATGGACTTACGCATAAAAAACAGCATTCAGCAATGGGGAAATTTTCAATACATTCTTTTATTAAAACTAAAAAATCCAGCTCAGGCAGATTTTGTGACCAAAAGTCTCGCTAAAGTTTATTACGAAAATATGACCTTGCCTCGTGCAGAAGATCAAGGCATGAAACCCGAAGAGTACATTAAGAAATTTGGTCAAGTAATACCTCATTTAGAAGCTTTAGGGACAATACGTCTGCACACCAAAACTGGCGGACTTATCGAATCTAATGGAAATTATCAGCTTCTCATGATTATTGTGGGATTGTCGGTACTAATTCTCGCGCTATCCATTGTAAATTACATTAATTCTGCCACGGCCAATGCGGTAAAACGTGCTAAAGAAGTTGGAGTTAGAAAAATAATTGGAGCTTCTAAATCCAATATTATACAGCAGTTTATATTTGAAACGGCAATTATTTCAATTATTTCCATTTTGATTTCACTTGTAATAGTAGAACTTTCTCTTCCTTATTATAATGTTTTTTTAGAAAAAAAATTGGTCATACAAAGCAATCAGTTTTATCTTCAGCTCAGCGCTATTTTTGTAATTCTTGTAGTTGCAGCAGGAATATTCCCAGCTGTATATGTATCTAATTTTGAAGTTTTAAAGGTTCTAAGAGGAAATTTTGCCCGAAGTAAAAGCGGTGTTTGGCTTAGAAATGGAATGCTGATATTTCAATTTGCCGTTGCTTCTTTCTTTATCATCGGTTCTTATATCGTACACCAGCAGATTAACCACATGAATTCTAGAGATTTAGGTTTTAAAGGAAATCAGGTTTTAAATATCTCTTATCGGAATGTTTATGGAGAAAAAATTTCCAACAACTTCCGCATGAACAAGTACGAGCAAATAAAAAATGAATTACATCGTATTAAAGGCGTACAGCAAGTTGCAGGCGGTGGATTTGTTCTTGGATATGGTGCAAAATCTGTAATATCGTATCATCATAAAGATATCAATATAGACGGAAATAATGTTCCTGTAGACTTTGGTGTACTTGAAATGATGGATGTAAAACTTGCAAAAGGGCGTTTTTTAAGTCCCGAATATTCTCAAGACACTATAAATTCGATGTTAATTAATGAAACTGCTTTAAAATTATTAAACGAAAAAGATCCGATTGGAAAAAAGATAAACTGGGATAGTAAAGAAGCTATTATTGTGGGAGTAGTTAAAGATTTTAATATCGGAAATCCAGGTGAGCCAATTCCTCCAATTACTATTTTTCATTTTAAAAGCGTGCCTTGGTTTAGCAATCTTTTAAACAATATTTATGTAAAAGCAGACCCGACGACAATGCAGCAAACTATTGCCGATATAGAAAAGGTTTGGTCAAGAAAAGTAGATTCAAATTATCCTTTTACTTTTGATTTTGTTGATAAAGAATACGCAAGATCTTATCAAAACTATGTAAAACAAAGAAATCTTTTCAGTTTACTTAATATTTTCGTTATCGTAATTGCACTCATCGGATTGTTTGCTTTAGCTTCTTTTTCTATTGAAAGAAGAATGAAAGAGATTGCGATTCGAAAAACACTCGGCGCAGAAACAAATGTTTTACTAAAAGAGCTTTGCAAACAATATATCGTTTTTAGTATTATTGGATTTCTTATTGCTTTACTTCCAGCTTATTATTTGCTTAACAAATGGCTTGAAAATTTTGCTTACAGAATTGGAATTTCTGTTTATCCTTTCTTAATCGGTTTTACTATTTTACTGGCTTTGACTTTAGCAGTTGTTCTTTCCAGAGCCTATCAAGCAACAAAAGTGGATGTTTTGAAATATTTAAAATATGAATAAGATGCTAAGAAACTGGATCAATATATTTATCTATCAAATAAAGAGCAACAGACTTTTTACTGCTCTCAATATTCTCGGATTATCAATAGGAATAGCAGGTTTGATTTTTGCGCTTCTTTATTGGAACGACGAACAAAATTATAATGCCTGGAATCCTGAAAAAGATAATGTTTATCAGGTTTTGGTTCAACTAAGCGATATGCCCGCCATGTCAGATTGTGCCTTATTCCTAAAAACGGCTTTAGACCAAGATCCAAATGTTAAATCTATATTATATGCTGATAGCTGGTATCAAAAGGATAAAATTATTTACAAAGGAAAAAAGGAGTTTGTAGATAAAATTATCAATGTCGAACAAAATTTCTTTTCTTTTTTTCCTTTCGAAATTATTAAGGGTGATGCAATTTCAGCTATAAAGGATGATTCCAGCATTGCTATTTCAGATAGTATGGCTAAAAGGATTTTTGGAAATGAAAACCCCATTGGAAAACAAATAAAATGCTTTGACCAATTGTTTTCTGTAAGGGCAGTTTACCATATTCCCGGAAATTCTTCGATTGCGCCAAATGTCATCATCAATAAAATGAAACAATATACAACTTCCGGATTGACGGGTCCGTTTGTTTTAAAGTTATTATTAAAAGTAAAAGACCCGTCAAAAGTTGATCTTACAAGGCAGAAACTCGAAAGAATTTACAACCATGATTTTATTGCGATAATTGCCAAGGAAGCAGGTTTTACAGTCGAAGTTATGACTAAAAAAGTGGGGCATTTTACAGTTATTCTTGAGCCTTTAGCAAAAGCTAGATTGCATTCGATTATAGATGGTTATCCTGAAACACGAGGAAATTTTCAGTTTTTAATAATCATGATGGGTTTGTCTTTATTGATTCTCGTTTTGTCAATTGTTAATTACATCAATCTTGCAACTGCTAATGCTGTAAAGCGTGCGAAAGAAGTTGGAGTTCGTAAAATTTCGGGTGCATCAAAAGGCGATATTATTAGTCAGTTTCTTTTTGAAACAGTTTTAATCACGACTTTTTCTATTTTACTGGCGTTAGTAATTGTAGAGTTGACTTTACCATATTACAACAACTTTTTAAACAAGAATATTCTACTTCTTGCCAGTCAGTTTTATATACAATTGATATTGATTTTTATCATTACAATTTTGACGGCAGGATTATTTCCAGCCATATATATATCTAATTTTGAAACATTTAAAGTTCTGAAAGGAAATTTCGAAAGAAGCAAAAACGGTATCTGGTTACGCAACGGAATGCTTATTTTTCAGTTTGCTATTGCTTCCTTTTTTATTATTGGCTCAAATATCGTATACCAGCAAATTAAATTTTTACAGAATAAAGATCTGGGTTTCAAAGGCGATCAGATAATTTCGGTTTCCTTAAATTTTCCATCAGTTGATTATCAGGGAGAAAATGCAGCTCAAAATATTTACAACAAATACAACGTCATAAAACAGCAACTCAGCAAAATTAAAGGAGTCGAACAAATCTCCACGGGCCTCATTGCGTTTGATGGTTCAGACAATTCTCTAGCGGGGGTTTTATACAATGATGAACTTTTTAAACAACGCGTTATCCCTTTAGATTTTGGCATGTTCGAAATGTTGAACATAAAAATAATTAAGGGAAGAAATTTTGATAAAAAACTGGCTTCAGATACTATAAATTCTGTGATCATAAATGAAAGCGCCTTAAAATTAATTAATCTTAAAGATCCACTCGGGAAGGAACTTGTAATTCGGGAGAAGAAATTAAAAATAATTGGTATTAGTCAAGATTTCAATTTATTAAGCCCTGAACTAAAGGTTCCGCCAATTGCTTTTTACAATATTAAAATGTTTGGTATGTCGCAAAACATTAACAAAGTTTATGCAAAACTAAAACGGGATGATATGGAAAACACTATTGCCGATATCGAAAAATTATGGTCGAAAGTGGATCCCGAATATCCCTTTCGATACGACTTTGTAGACAATCAATATGCAAGAACCTATGAAGCTTATGTAAAACAAAAAAATCTTTTTTCACTGTTGAATGTAATCGTGATTCTTATTGCCTTGTTTGGATTGTTTGCATTGGCTTCGTATTCAATTCAAAGAAGAATGAAAGAAATTGCAATTCGAAAAACTTTGGGAGCAGAAACAAATATTTTATTAAGAGAATTATCCAAACAATATGTTGTGTATTGTGCAATCGGGTTTCTAATGGCGATTTTTCCAGCTTATTTTTTATTGCAAAAATGGCTTAACAACTTCGCTTTTAGAATCGAAATTCCAATTTTACCTTTTATATATTCTTTTATTTTACTTTTATTTTTAACGTTGCTAATTGTTTTGGCAAAAGCCTATCAAGCTACTAAAATGGATATTTTACGTTATTTAAAATACGAGTAAAATTATTTCATTACAAAAAAAATAGTTTTAAAAGCTGTATAGTGTTATTTACCTATACGGCTTTTTTTCCTTTTAGAATGAAGTAAAACTATCTCAGTCTAATGATTTTGACATTCGTCACTACATGTAAACGTAAAAAGGCATTCAAACCATTAAAAAAAAATCTTTAACATTTAAATGGATTTCGTAATATATTAAGTTACCAAAAAATGCGAGCAAAGGCGCTATGTTGCGAACAGATTTGGATTAAAAAAAAGATTTTCAAACACTTAAAAAAAAGCTAAATAAAAAATGATTTAGATTTTTTTATTTTTTTTTAATATATTTATAAAATAAAGCTCAAAACTATCCATCTAAAATTATTAAAAATGGAAAAAATAACCTCCAAATCACTAATGTTACTATCCGTTGGAATTTTCATTATCGCCGTTTCCCTAATCGTTCCTCATTTTGTAAAGATTTCCGATTTATCTAGAGGTTTAATTGTCGGAATGGGTCTAGGTATGTTGTTATTGGCTCTTAGCCCAAAAAGAATCTAGATTATATTTTCATTTACTTCTTAGCAAATCCTTTTCTAGTCATTTCGCCCCAGCCTTTAGTTCCCATAATTTTTTCTTTGTAACCAATTAAAGCTGAATAAACCGTAAGCGGATGAAAATAAATGGGCTCTATAAATGCGGCCATTAAAAGCTTAAAAAAATCGGTTTGTTTAGGATATTTGTGATAGGTTCTTTCTTCGCTAAACAAAGCAATAACAGAAAAGAAAACAGCAAAAGAGTAAACAAATAAAAGCAATAGTAAAAAGAAATGCCAGTTTAATAATCCGAATAATATAAAGATTACGGTTATTACAAGGCCAACAAATTCTATTCCTGGAGCCAAAAACTCAAACAATGTCCAATACGGAACACTTAACATTCCTAAAAGCTTGTATTTTGGATTAAGAAACATTTTTTTGTGAAAACTTAGTGTTTCAATTGTTCCTCTCATCCATCTGCTTCTTTGCTTTTTGAATATCGTAAAATCTTCTGGAGCTTCTGTCCAACACAACGGATCTGGAATATAGCTTACTGCGTAAGGCAATTTATTTTCGAGCATATAACGACGCATTCTCACAATCAGTTCCATGTCTTCGCCAACAGTTTTTGTGCTGTAACCACCCGATAAAATAGCAATTTCTTTATCAAAAGCACCAAATGCACCACTTATTAATAAAAGTCCGTCTAACCTTCCCCATGCCATTCTTCCCAAAAGAAATGCTCTCAAATATTCTAAAACCTGAATTCTAGGCAACATTACGTCAGGAATATTTACCTCAACCAAACGTCCATTTTTAATAATACATTGATTGGCAATTCGCACCACACCTCCAGTGGCAATAATTCTTTTTCCTTGAGATTCTAAAAATGGTTTTGCTAGTTTTAAGAGTGAATCTTTATCTAGAATACAATCCACATCAATACAAACCACATAGGGATTCTGTGCAATATTTAGTCCTACATTCAAAGCATCTGCTTTACCTCCATTTTCTTTGTCTACAACTATTAATTTTTTAAAAGCTGCATTTCTAGACGTATAAATTCCTTTTATTTTTTTGGTTTCTATTTTAGGATGAATAGCAAAATCTCCCAAAACAAGATCGTATGTTTTGATTAAGATTTCCATTGAATTGTCTTTGCTCCCATCGTTTACAACAATAACCTGATAGTTATTATAATTTAATGAAAGTAGAGATTTTACATTTTCTTCAATAGTCAAACCCTCATTATACGCCGGTGCAATCAAGGAAAGTTTTGGTGCAAATTCGCTGGTTAGAAGCACTTCATAATCTACAAAGCTGTTTTTCTTCAGATAGGCTCTTAATTCTTTTTGAGAAAGATAGGCCAATATCAAATAGGAAGACATAATCAGAATAGCATACCCCAATATAAGAAGTATGTACACATCTAAAAGCCAAGTTATGTCTGTATTAAAAAAAGTCATTCTATTGCTGCTTATACGGTTAATGCCTGTAAGACACTTTGTGCTTCATATTTGATAGTCGCGTTTGGAGCATTAGTGCTCAATTCTGCTACAAAAGGAACTTTTTGTGTCAGTTTCAACTCTTTTATAAGTTTCAATCCTAAAGAAACTACTGTCGTATTTTGTGATTCCAGTAAAAGTTCTACACCTTTTGTATCTCCAATATCGTGTTTTTTGAATGCGCTAATAATATTTACCTGAGTCCATTCATCAATAATATCATCGTGCTCCGTCAAATGGACAATTCCTTTTGTTCCTTCTAATTTAATTCCAGCATTGATAGCTGTAATTTTTAAAGTTTTATTTCGGGCTTTTGCACACGCTATAATCTGATTAAAAGCTTCCTTAATATTAAATTCAGCAAGTTCTGTAATTCCTTTGCATTTTATTTCCCATTTAAAATTTTTCAGCTTTTTAAAAGAATCTTTTATTAATCCTGAATCTTTGTAAAATTGTTCTAATTTTTGGGCATAAACACCTTCATAATTTTTATGAAGATTGATCAAGGTTTCTGTCAAAACTTCTCTGAAGAAATTCGTATCAAAAAGCACCAAGAAATTTTTATCCTTCTTTATTTCAGAATAAAGTACATCTTGAAAAATTACAGAAGACAAGACTTTTTCAATTAAAACATCGTATTCAAGTCTTCTTTTTTCTCTTTTAATGTTTCGATTTCTACTTCCGACAATTATGAGATAAAAGACAAACGAGGCTAATACAAACAAATAAATTGAAAATGTCAGGAAAGGTATTTCCCACTCGCCGCTTTTGTATAGTTCCCAAAGGTTCATATCTAAAAACGTTTCGTTACAATTAGCTGTACATTAAACCTATTTCTATATTGTCCTGGAATATATTCTTCATCTTCATAAAGAAAAATTGGACGTACAAAAAACGAATCACCAAAACGATGCTGATACTGAACTCCGATTCTATACGCTTTTAAAGGCTGTGTAAAATTGTTGTACAAATACAAATAAGGAACATTTCCGTATTGAAGTTCTAATCTAATAATTCGCTCTTTTTCTTCATTCGTTCTTTGAATACTTAAAACATGAGAAAACAATTCGTTTGAAGTATCATAATACGGTCTGTAGGCAAAAGAATAAATTCCTGGATTATAAGCGAGCTGTCCTGTTAACAAGGTAATATCATCAGAATCAAAATGCATAAATCTAGCTCCAAGAGAATATTCAAATTTTTTATACGGTTTAAAATAATATTCTAAACCTGCTTTTGCTACTGGAAAAATCGTTTCTCCTGTTGACAATCCTGCATTTGCGTACAAATAACTTTTGTTAGAAAAGGTCTGATAAAAATCAGTTTCAAACAGCATTTGGGTTTCATTGCTTACGTTTCCGATATTCGCTCTTCCAACAATGGCAGATTTGCTGAATTTATGTGAATACTCCGCATATCCATAATGAAATGGAGATTGACCAGGATCTGAAGTAGAAATATTCAAATAAGAAACCGATACTGCATTTTTTGCTTTACGCCCGATTAATGTTCGAATTCCTTTAAACGCCTGAGTACTATTATCTGCAAAAGAAGCTTTTTCTATCAATTCTAAAGCTTCTTGATCGCGATTTAGTTTTTCTAAGCAAGTCGCTTTTATTTGAATAATCTCAACTGATTTTGGATTAATGGCTAAATATGTATCGCAATACAAATTACATTTCTCAAAATTCTCCGACCAGAAATAAACATTGATGATGGCTTGCAGTGCTTCTATATTCGGATTAACTCGGTCTGTTAATGGCGATAAAACTTTTATTGCCGTTTTATAGTCTTTTTTCCAGCTGTAAATTCGTCCCGTATACGTTTGAATATCTTCGTCTTGCGGATATTTAGCACGCAAAGGATCCATTAGTGTTAAAGCTTTGTCGTAGTTTCCTTTTTCAACTTCTCGTTTTGCATTAGCTAAAGTTTCATCGACATTTGTTTCCTGAGCAAATGTAATGAAGGAAATAAATAAAAGGCAGATAGAATAATATATAGATTTCATTAGACGCGTTTATTTAGTAGTTTATTAATTCTCACTAAAAGCACCGCTGGACTTACTGGTTTTGCAATAAACTCATTGGCTCCAAGATCAAACGAATCTAATTCTGTCTGTTCAACACCAGAAGATGTCAATATTATGATCGGAATATCAGATTGAAGCGTTTCTCTAACATATTGCGTAATTTCCATTCCGCTTATGCCGGGCATATTGATATCGGTAAGAATCAGATTGTAATCAGTATTTTCTATAGCATCGAGTGCGTCTTTACCATCAGAAAACTGGTCAACACTAAATCCTTTAGATTCTAAGAAAAAAGATAATGATTTGCGTAGGATGTCATTATCTTCAGCTAAAATTATTCTCATTTTTTAAAATTTTAAACTTGGGGCAAAAATTTAATTATAACGTCAGAATTGTAAAGCTATTGTTTATTTTTTTTCTATCATAGTTCTTTTAAAACTTTAACGACCTCAGCAATTCCGCAATGTAAAATATTTATTTTATCTAAAATTTCTGTAGAAAACTGGTTCTTTGAAGCTTCTTCCTCAATTATAGACGCACATTGACTAAGATCTTCCAACATAAAAATATCTAAGCTAGACTTCATATTATGTGCCAATTTCTTTACGGCATCATGATTATCATTTTTAAATGCTTCGTTCAACTCTGCCACTTGGTTAGGGATTTTTTCTAAGAAAAGATTAATCATTTCCTTTTTAAAATCTTCATCACCACTAGACATTTCATCCAAAAAAGAAAAATCTACTATTCTTTTTCTTTTAGTATCCACTTCCTCTGTCATGGCTGTTTTTATTGCTTTTAATAAAACGGATTGCTTAAATGGTTTTGGCACATAGCCATTCATACCAACTTTAAAACAACGTTCTTGTTCTCCAACCAAAGAATGTGCCGTCATGGCAATAATCGGGATAGACGAATTCATTTCACTTCTAATATAATCTGTCGTTTGATAACCATCTTTAACGGGCATTTGAAGATCCATTAAAACTAGATCATATTTATTTTGAGCTAATAATTCAATGCCTTCTTCACCATTTGAAGCGACATCCAATTCAAATCCGAAATTTTGAATCACGCTTCTTACCAATCTCTGATTTAGAACATTGTCTTCGCAAAGCAAAATTTTCAGGCTGCCTAGATCATTTTTAGAAATTGATTTTACTGGCGTTTTCGGAATATCTGCTTTTTTATAAGTAAGGAAAAAGAAAAACTCAGAACCACGATTGAGTTCGCTTTTTACGTGAATTTCTCCCTTGTGCAATTCTACCAGCTGTTTAACAATATTCAGTCCAAGACCTGTACCGCCAAAAGTTCTGGTTGTACTTTCTTCACCTTGTGTAAAACGTTCAAAAATAGTTTTAAGCTTATTTTTTGGTATTCCGATTCCAGTATCTTTCACAGAAAATCTAAGCTTGTAATTATTCTCATTTTCCTCTATTCTTTTTACCGAAACCGTTACTTCACCTTCTTGCGTAAACTTAAGCGAATTACCAACTAAATTAACCAATATCTGATTTAATCTTCCTTGATCGCCGATAACATTATCTGGCATATCGGCATCTAGATAAAGATTAAATTCAACATCTTTCTGAACTTTTACTTTCAACAAATTGTAGACATGTTTAAGCGTTCTTTTCAGATTAAATGGTTGTGATTCAATAGTCAAATTTCCCGATTCAATTTTTGAAAGATCTAGTATATCATTAATTATAATAAGTAGATTCTCGCCAGCAATTTGCACATTATCAATATATTCTTGCTGTACATTATCTAAATCTGTCTGATCCAAAAGGTCTGTAAAACCGATAATAGCATTTAATGGCGTTCTGATTTCATGACTCATATTAGCCAGAAAATTATCTTTTGCCAAAACAGCGCGTTCAGCTATCTTTCTCTGCGTGTATAATTCGTAGTTTTTTGTACCTAATTCCAATTGCGCCATAACGTGTTTTGCTACAATAGAAAGTGCATTTCGCTGATTATCATCTAGTTCTTTTACTACATGATCCACAGCACATAAAGTACCGATATTATATCCGTCTGGAGTTGTAAGAGGTACACCGGCATAGAATCTAACATTGAATCCGCCTGTTACATTCGGATCATTTTTAAATGTTTCGTTTAGATGCGTGTCGCTAATTTCAACCATTTTTGTATCCATAATGGTGTAGTTACAAAATGAAATCTCACGAGGAACTTCAGATACTCCTACTCCAATTTCAGATTTGAACCATTGTCTGTTTTCATCAATAAAAGAAATATGAGCAATTGGAACACCGCAGATATACGAAACCAATTTTGTGGCATCATCAAAAGCATTGTCTGGAAGTGAATCAAGAATATTGTAACGTTTTAAAGCTGCTAAACGCTGCAGCTCATTATCTGGGATGGGGTAATCTCTCATTTTTAAGTAGGTAATGTGTGCAAAGATAAGGTAAATTGAACAAAAAAGTCTTATCAAGGACATAAACCTATTTGATTTTCAGAATCGTATTACCAATTTTTCATTTCATTACAAATTTTTTCTAGGTCATTACAAATTTGAATTGCGACTATTGGGCACCAATTGTTTTTGTTATAAAATTGCGCAGATTTTGTAAACAAATCTCTTTGAAAGAGCTTCTTTTTAAGGAAAACAAGCATTTGAAAGAGATAAAAATTAAAATAAATGAAAAACTTAAGAAACAGTATTTTTTACGTTGGAGTCATTGGAGGATTTTCCCTTTTAATGTATTGGATTATTCTATTGGGAATAAAATTGGAAACAGGCCGAAATCTTAAAATCCCTTCCTCAGATAAAAGCCAATGGGCTGAATTTCTTGATTCTCTTCTAAAAAACCTGCACCATCCTTTAGCCTTATTATTGGCACAAATTGTTACTATTATTTTTGTTGCCCGTATTTTCGGATGGATTTGCATCAAATTAAAACAGCCTGCTGTTATCGGAGAAATGATTGCCGGAATTGTAATGGGACCTTCATTAATCGGAATGTATCTTCCTGAGTTTTCAGCAGCGTTATTTCCTGCTGAATCATTAGGAAATCTTCAGTTCTTAAGCCAGATTGGTCTGATTCTTTTTATGTACATCGTGGGAATGGAAATCGACATGAAGATTTTAAGAAACAAAGCCCATGACGCTGTTGTTATTAGCCATGCCAGTATTATCATTCCGTTTGTTTTAGGAATGGGATTAGCCTATTTTATATATGATGAATTTGCCCCTGCAGATGTACAATTTACCTCTTTTGGTCTGTTTGCGGGAATTGCAATGAGTATTACTGCGTTTCCCGTGCTTGCCAGAATTGTGCAGGAACGTGGTATTCATAAAACACGATTAGGAACTATTGTCATTACGTGTGCTGCAGCCGATGATATTACCGCTTGGTGTATTTTGGCAGTAGTAATTGCAATTGTAAAAGCAGGTTCTTTTGGAAGTGCTTTGTACACAGTTGTTCTAGCATTAGGTTATGTTTTTTTAATGATTAAAGTGGTTCGTCCGTTTTTGAAAAGAATTGGAGATTTGTACGCAACTAACGAAAAATTGAGTAAACCAATTGTAGCCATCTTTTTTTTAACGCTTGTTGTTTCTTCTTACTTAACAGAAGTAATCGGAATTCACGCTTTATTTGGCGCTTTTATTGCAGGAGCGATTATGCCTGAAAATATTAGATTTAGAAATCTTTTTATAGAAAAAGTAGAAGATGTTGCTTTGGTATTATTATTACCACTGTTCTTTGTTTTTACAGGTTTAAGAACACAAATTGGTTTATTAAACGAACCTTATTTATGGAAAATCGCAGGATTAATTTTTGCTGTAGCAGTAATTGGTAAGTTTGTTAGCAGTGCGCTTGCAGCGAAATTTGTGGGACAAAACTGGAAAGACAGCTTGTCTATTGGAGCTTTAATGAATACAAGAGGCTTGACAGAATTAGTTGCCTTGAATATTGGTTATGATTTAGGAGTTTTAAGCCCAGAATTGTTCTCTATGTTTGTAATTATGGCCCTTGCTACCACATTTATGACTGGACCAACTTTAGATTTAATCAATTGGCTGTTTAGATCAAGCAAACAAGAAAGCGAAGAAGATACGGCACTGAAAAATAAATACCGAATCTTATTGTCTTTTGATCGCCCAGAATCTGGAAGAGCTTTACTTAAAGTAGCAGACGGATTAACAAACAAAAGAGCTGAAAGTTCTGAAATTACAGCAATGCATTTTCTTCCAACTGAAGAATTACACCACTATAATACAGATATTTACGAAACAGAAAAATTTAAAGATGTTGTGGAAGAATCAGTGGCATTAAACAGAAATATTACAACGATGTTTAAAGCTTCTGCTGATATTGATAATGAAATAGTTTCTGTCGCCAATAAAAGTAAACACGATTTATTGTTAGTCGGAATTGGGCAATCTATTTATCAGGGAAGTTTACTGGGGCGCGTTCTTGGTTTTACAACTCGAATTATCAATCCTGAAAAGATTTTAAATACTGTTACTGGAAAAGAAAACATCTTAGAATCTGCTCCTTTTGATGACGGAACTAGACAGATTATTTCAAAATCGCAAATTCCGGTTGGAATTCTAATTGATAAAGATTTGAGTGATATTAATTCCATTTTCATTCCGCTTTTTAGTTTAAAAGATTGGGATCTGATTCAGAATTATGTTCAGAAATTTATTCAAAACATCGATTCAAGAATTATAGTTTTTGATGCAGAAGGAAAAATAATGTCTGATTTAGACACTAAGGAAAAAATAAGATTAATGGAACAAGCGGCGCCAAGCCAGCTTTCGCTAAGAAAAGATCAGAACGTTGAAAAAGTATTTTTAGAACAGCAAGATCTTATGCTGATTTCGCTTGACGGATGGAAACATTTAATGGATAGTAAAAGTCCGTGGCTAACTAATATTCCTTCGACATTAATTATTTCTGAAGATAAAAAATAAAGTTTGTTTTGGAATTTTATTTAAACGAACGCCTTCAAAAGAGGCGTTTCTTTTGTTTTATAAGTTTAAATTTTCAAAATATTGTACAACTCCAAAGTAAATTTTCCTGTTGAAAATTCTTTTGGTGCTTTTAATAATTTGGCTGCTAAAAATGCGGTTGAAATGGGTTTCAAATTTTTAAAAAGACCAATTACATTCAGCGCTTTAATTAGTTTGATGGAAATCTTTTCTCCCCAACGGTCAGAACCTTCACGTATAAGCGGTCCAGGTCTGAAAATGATATATTGTGGAAAATGAAGACTTTCGATATACTCTTCCAACTTTCCTTTCATCATAGAATAAAAAACACTGCTTTTTGATGAAGCGCCGTAGGAAGAAACCAAAATCAAAGAATTGACATGATTTTCTTTCGCAGCAGCGGCAAATTGAGCCGGAATATCAAAATCAATTTTCCATTGATTGTCTTTTGAACCGGCATCTTTTAAAGTAGTTCCTAAACAAGAAAATAGAACATCTCCCGTAATTAGATTTTTAAACGAATCTATTTCTGAAAAATCAACAACATGCTCTTTCAATTTTGAATGTGAATTTCCAGTAGCACGTCTCACAAAAATCGAAACTTCGGCATAATCATTACTTTGTAAAAGCAAATTGACCAATTCTTTTCCCGTTGCGCCTGTTGCTCCAATTACCAATGCTTTCATAATTATCAATTTTGAAAGTAAATATAATAATCTTTAATTGAAAAACCCCTTTGCATAATCTGCAAAGGGGTTTTATTTAAGATTTACTCTACTCTTTGTACAGAAAGTTTATCCAGACAGAAATAAGCCGCTGTATTGATTCCGTAAGTTGGATCAGAATCTGTTGAAGCCAATTGGAAAATCAAATATTGAACATCTCCTAAACTAGCAAGATTAGAAGTATTTACATTGATCCAGCCCGTTGGCATAACCAAAGAAGATCCTGAATAATTGGCTAATGAATGTGTAATAGGACTTGAAATTACTCCAGATGCATTAACTCCGTAAATTAACAATTCGAAATGATCTCCAGAGGTAAAAGCTCTTGCGAATCCATCTCCATACAAACAACCATAATAAGGCCAAGGATGAATATTGATTTTTAAACCTTTAACTTCATAAAGTCCTGTGTTTCCAATTTTAATCCAATTAGAAAAATTAGCCTCGTTAAATGTAGTTCCTTCTGGCGTTTTAGGATCTAAATAACTAGACCAATACGCTACGATATAAGGATCTCCTGCTGTTCCCGGAGTTCCTGGTGTAACTGTTGTCGAAGTTCCGAAACCACTTCCCGCCATTGTTCCCCATTGATGTGCGACCCAGTTGTTTGATCCGCCCGCACCTGCAGCTCCGTAGTTAGTGATATCATTTACGTTTGAAACAATAAATCCGTCCCAATAGTTGTAACCATCTGACGTTGCTGTATGCGAAAATTTAAAAATATCCACAGTTAAATTGGTATTTGAAACATAGATATTCTCCCAATATTTCCCTCCTGTTGTGGTTGTGCCACTGCTTAACAAAGAACTAGTCAAATTAAGCGTTGTGGTAGTCCCGATAGAAGGATCTGTTACCGCAACTTTTGCTGTTTTACTTGTATTATTACCTGAAGAAACCGAAGATTCATTACTAAAAACCTCATCATCACTGCTACAAGATGAAAATCCTAACAACAAACCTAGTGTTAAAAAATAAACTGCTTTTTTCATATTATAAAATTTAGGGATTAATATTCATATTTAATTCGTTGGATATAATTAGAAAATAGGTTTTAACACATAGAAACATAGATTTTGTATCGATAAAAGAGATCAAAAAGAAACCAGTTTCTACACTGTGCATTTCAATTAGTGAAACACCTTTTGTAATCTTGAAAGATCTATGTTGCTATGTGTTGAAAATAATTACACACAACGGTTTGATAATTATTTATTCTTAAAATTGAATAGCTTTAAAATTATTTTGCTGCTTTAAAATTTATATCTGACATTTCTTCAAAAACAGCTGTCAACAAATCGTTGGCTCCCACTGCAGCAAATGTTGGCACATATACTTTTACAAAATCAATTCCTGGTAAATGCACTTTTTTTCCGTCTTTGTCTACCGCCCAACTAATATCAATCGTCGGATCTGCAATACCGCCGTAACCCCAATCAAATGTTCCTACATTGAATGCAGTACCAGCACCGTCGCTTACATCTTTTACTGGAATCGCTATTTTTGTTCCTTTTAAAGTATAAGTATCCGTCTGCCATTCTGGGTAATAATTGACTCTTCTGCGAGTAAGTGTTTTTGTGATTTTTCCAGATCCGTTTTTATTGTCTGTCCACGAAAGATATGCCGTATCGTATTGCCAAGGTAATGTACCCGTTACCGGACTCGCGCTTGCATTAGGCTTGCGATATGTTAGTTCGTAATTTTTTACTGTAGTCGATTTATGGTATTCACTTCCTGCAATTTCATACCATTCATTTTCATCTGCCTTGCCGTTTTTATTTGCATCGTAGGCGACTGCGATACTTACAGGAGAATATTTTACGGTTGTACTTCCTGTTGCCATTTGTACTGTAAAATCTCTTTTCCCGTGAACGTTAATTACGGTATGATCAAAAGCGGTTACCATATATCCTCCAAATGTTCCTAAAGCAACCGATCCGCCTTCTTGAATATTTTGCTGAGCGGCTTCAAAAGCTTCTTCTTTGGTGCTGTAATTGTCTATATTATAACCAGGAGCGGGTAAAAAATCGAGTAACGTTAATGCTTTTGCCGTATAAGTTTTTCCAGTTTCTGAAACCGTAACTTTTGTAGAAGCTTGCTTTACAATTTTATCTACGATTACTTTAAAATCTACTGTATAATCTGCTGCTTTTGGCGTGATAAACAATAATGTTTTGCTATCGCCGATGATTGAATCTTTTGCTACACCATCTTTACCTGCAACTTTAATAGACCATTGGTACGTTTCTGTTTTTCCGTTAGCATTTTCGATGGTTACTTCTGGATCAATCGAAACAACGCCATATTTCTGTACTGCAAATTCTGAAGCCAATTTTATAGCAATCGTAGCTTCTTTTGCTGGTTCAACAATCTCTTCTGGTTTAGAATCGTCATTACTGCACGCATAAAAAGAAACAAGACCGATTACTACTAAACTATATTTTAAATACTTTTTCATGGTCTTAATTGTTTACTTTTTTAAGGTTATATTTTTGTAGAATATGAAGATCTGCGGCTCCTGCAAATACAGTTGCCATTGAAGATTGTTGCTGGCAAAGGCCCATTGGTTCGCTCACACAATTCACGACTTTTATAAAATCGATTCCTGGAAGATTGGCTTTATTTCCATTTTTATCTACCGCCCAATCAATATCGATATTCGGATTTATAGCATTTACATAACCCCATTCTGGTGGAGTTGAATACCATAATGTTGTTTGTCCCGCACGAGCTGTTTTAAAATCTACATCTAGTTTTAAACCTTCATAACTCACCGAAATTTGAGTTGCCCACAATGGATAAAATTCTTTTTTACCTCTTGGTCTTGGCAAATAATATTTCTCTCCTTTACTGTTTTCGCAATAAACATGCTCATAATCTGTCCAAAGAGCACTTGAAGTTACTAACGGTTCTCCTGCTGCTTTTTTCTTATAAGTAATTTTAAAGTCCTTAACTGTAGTAGATTTAGCGTGTTGACTTCCAGCAATTTCATACCATTCGTCTGCGTCTGGTTTTCCGTTTTTGTTTCTATCGTAAGCCACAAAAATTAATCCCGGTGCCGGCGGATTTGCTTTTGCTCCCGTCGGGTTTGTAACATCACCTCCATAAACTCTAAAATCGCTTGTTCCTGAAACATTCACGACCGTATGATCGAAACCAACCACAATTGAACCGCCAAAACCACCTAAATCTAATAAGTAACCAACATTGGTTTCACTAATTCTTCCTAAAGCTGTTTTCACTACAGCTTCTTTAGTGTTGCCATCTTTGTAAATATCGTTGGCTAACATTCCTGGTGCAGGATCAAAATCAAAAATGCGCGTGATATACGGATTGAAGTTGGTTGCTTCATTCGTAACATTCACAATAGTGCTTTTAGTTCCTTTCTTGTTGTCTGCTGTAACGTTTAATGTAAATTCGTAAGAACCCGCATAAATTGGTGTAAATCTTAAATCTTTCGTATTTCCAACAATCGAATCTGTTACTTTATTTACTGGATTTTTACTCATAATCCACTCGTATTTTGCAGTAGCGCCAGCGTCTGAAGCTGTGATATCTAAAACTGTAAAAGTTGGGGTTTCATACTTTTCCTGAAGTGTAATTGCAATCAAATTTGCGTTTTCGTCTTTGTCATCACTGCTGCATCCGATAAAGGCGAATGCAAATGCAAGCAATAAAAATTGGGTAACATTTTTTTTCATAAACTGATTATAATAAATTGATTTGATACTAGTTAAATTTTATCTGGTTGGAATATTTTCTCCTAAAAGATGAAGATCGGTTGCTCCCATAATTTCGGTTGAAGTTTCGCCAAGCCAACCCGCCTGCTGATTTAAGCCGTTGTAAACTTTTACAAAATCTATTGCTGGAAGCTGTACTTTATTCCCTTTACTGTCAATTGCCCAATCAATATCTATTGCCGAATCATCATCATTGTTCGGAGCATTATCGGCATAACCGTATAAAAAAGCATACTGAACAAAATAACTTCCGTTTCCACTTTCGTCTACTGCATTATCTGGTAATCTCGTTCCTTTAAAAGTGATGGTGGATTGATCTTTTTGCCATTTTGGCCAGTATTCAAGCGAATGATTGTACGCATTATTCTGCGCCAAATAACCTTGTTTCCCCTGATTGTCTTTCCAATAGATATATTCCATATCAGTAAAAATCACGGTTCCAGTTCCGCCGCCTGGAACGGGTGTTTTATTCGGATCTGGTCTATGATACGTAATTTCATAATTGCGAATTGTCTTTTCCATTTTATGGCCTCCGCCTTCAATTTCGTACCATTCATCATCTGGAATTCCGTTTTTGTTTTTATCATACGAAACCATGATTACGCCCGCTTCACTGCTCCCACCTCTTAATCCCGAATTGGGATTGGGATTAGCTTCTGCCCAAAAAGCATTTCCTAAAACTCTAAAATCGCGTCTGCCTTTTAGATTTACAATACTATGATCAAAGCCAAAAACTACATAACCTCCAAAAGCGCCTAGCGAAATCAAATCGCCGTTTTTCTTTGCTAAATAAGAATTAGCTCTTGTCAATATTCTATCTGCCGAATCGCCGTCATTTGCCACAGGAAGATCATTTACAAATTGTCCTGGCGCTGGTTTAAATTCGAATACTTTTGAGATGTAACTTTTTAACTCTGAAGTTTCTAAACTTACTATTACAGTCACTTTTTGATTCTTCGTAGTTCCTTTATCTGTAATAGCGACATTAAATATGTAAGTTCCTTCTGCCGCTGCTGCAAACAAAGCTTCTTTTGAAGTCGTATTTACCAAAGAATAATTTTCTGAAGAAACACTTTCAATGGTCCAATGATAAACTGCATTTGCGCTCGCATTTGTTTTGGCACTTAAAGTAACAATAGCAAAACGCTGTGTTTTGTACTCGCTTGTTTGAGGCTCTTCTCCACCCGATTCACTTCCGTCATTCCCGCCGGAACAGTTTGCAAGGGTTATTGTAAAAAAAGCCAACGCTAATAATCGACAGTATTTTAGAATTCTTTGATCCATATTTTTATTTTTTGGTTATAAAAGCAATATGTGCTGGAATATTTCCTGCTGTAGTTTTCCATTTTAATTTTCCATCGGGTGTAAAACAGTAGATATATCCCGTTACGACATAATTCTGTGCATCGGTAATGTAGATCTCCTTGGTTTCTGGATTTACCTGAAGTCCGTACGGAATCATGATTTTTTTATCTGTTCCGTCGGTAATGATTTTATCACTGATTATTTTCTTGGTTTTGGTATCGAAAATTCCGTAAGTAATCTTATTGCTGTTCGTGAGATAACTCCACGAAACGCTGTAGTAATACAGTAAATCATCTACCAGACACATTCCTAAAGCAGGAATATCGAGCTGCATTTTCTTCTCGTCAGTTTTGGTATCAATTACAAAAAGATTCGATGGCGTATTGTAGTAATCGCCTCTTGAACTCACATAAATATCGCCGCGGCTGTCAATTTCCATACTATACAAATTGATGCCAACGTCTATTTTTTTAATTTCTGTGAATGTCTCTAAATCAATTACCGACACGGTTCTATCATAATTTGGAACACGATAACCACCAGAATTGGCAACATATAATTTTCCGTTATGAACGACCATTTGTTCTGGCTGATAACCAACATTTACCTTTCTTTTTATATCTAATGAAGTGGTATCGATCTCAGCAACAAAACCAATTTCTGCATTTGGGTTAATCGCAACTGGTCCAGAATAGGAACTCACATAGGCTTTGTCTTTATAAAAAGTGACATAACGGCAATTCGGAATATCAATTTTTTTGATTCGTTTTGCGGTCCATTTTTCTAGAACTTCTACTTTGTTGGAAACATTAATTACCGCGTAGACTTTATTCCCGTAGATTTGAATATCGTTTCCAACATCGCCCAATTCTTTTACAACTGAAGGGTTTCTTTCAGAATAAACATCGGTAGTATAATTTCCTGTTCGGTAATTGAACACGTCTATACTCGCTCGGTTCATTCCCATATTCCCTTCGTTCAGAAGATAAAAACCTTCAATATTTCCATCACTTCTTGGCGCAGCGACACTCACATCTGAAGAAAGAAAAACAGTTTCATCTTCTCTGCAAGAAATTAGAGAAATGAGAATAAATAAGCTAAATAGTATTTTTATAAAGTTCCTTTTCATAACTCAAAACTGATTATAAATTTAAATGTTCTTCCGGGCATCGGATAATTGTAAATCACTTCATATTGTTGGTTGAATGCATTATTGACTTCAACCGTTGCATTCAACTTGTAAGTATTAAAAGTGAATGATTTTTGAACCGCCAAATCTTGTGTATACCAAGGTTGCACTTCATTGACTTTAATATTATTAACGTTTCCATTGTAGCGTTTTCCAACATAGATAAAACTGTAATTGAAGTTCCAAGATTGATAACTTGCATTTAAAATTCCAGACCCACTGTGCCAAGGCGTGTACGGAATCTGATCGCCGTAAGAAGACATTTCTAAACCTGAAATTTTGGTAAAATCCTGACTTTGAGAATACGTATAGGTCAAATTTGCGGTAAGATTCACTTTATCAAAATGCGTTGCCATATTGACAACCGTTTCAATTCCTTTTCCTTTTACCTGCCCAATATTCGTCATCATCCAGCGAAATAAATTTCCTGTTGGCGCGGCTACAATTTTGTCTTTTGTGTTGGTATAATAACCATCTGCTTGAATTGAAAATTTGTCGAAAAAGCTTTCCCTTACGGGGAAATTATAAGTAAAACCAACATCGTACTGGTTCATATATTCTGGCCGTAAAGTACTTGAACCGACCATTGTATAATACAAATCATTGAAAGTGGGCATTCTGAAAATGCGTTTAGCGAAAGCCCTTAAATTGAAATCGTATTTTTTGAAAGGCGTGTAACCCAGAAATAAAGCAGGCGTCATTTCGGTTTTGTTCGGTGCTTTTGCGTTGTATTTCACTTCTTCGATAACACGGGTTGCGAGGACATTTCCTAAAACTTTAAAACCTTCGTATCGGTAAGAAGTTGCCAAAGAAACAAGCGCAGTATAACGCTGCGGAAAAGAAAATTGCGTTTCGATTCCTTTTCTGGTTGCATTTAATTTATTGTATTGAAAATCGGTTGAAAGGGAAACATCCCAAGTGGGCAAAATGCTGTACATATTTACGGCCGAAAAATAGGCTTCTTGCTGAAAATAACTATCGTCAGATTGCGCGCCCTCGGTTACGGTTTCTCCTAAAACGTTCGTGGTATCTCTGGCGATGTAATGCGTGTAATCGTATGCAAATTTTCCTTTTACTTGAAATTTATACTTTTCAGAAACGTCTTTCGTTAAAAAAGCTTGTCCGAAAAAATTCTTATCAAACTGCCTAAATCCGTCTCTAAATTTATTCTCTACGATTGCACCTGGTGCGCCTCTTTCAGAATCATAATAGTACACTTTGGCGTCCCACGTACCTTTATTTATTTTTCCGTAAACACCAGATTCAAATCGTAAAGCTTCAATATCGCTGTTCCATCGCGTTGCGGTCGTATCATACGCCACGCTTCCGTCTTGATTTTTTCTTTTGTATCTAAATTTATACTGTCCATTCGATTTGATGTATTCTGAACTGACGCTCATGCTCACTTTATCGCTCAGTTTTTGTTCCCATCTAAAAGAAGGATCATGATAATTGATCGACATTGTTTTGTAACGAACGAGAAGATTTGTCTTTTTTGACCCCACAAAAACAGGACGTTTTGTTTTCAGATAAATGGCCGAAGCCGAAGCAAAATCTTTAGCCGACTGAAAAATTTCACTTTTTTGACCATTATACATCGTCAAAGATTCCATATCGTCAAGCGAATATTTTCCTAAATCCGTAACTCCGTTTTGAGCATTTCCAAGTTGAATTCCGTCATAGAAAACACCAACATGATGTGTTCCCATATTTCGAACGTCAACGGTTTTTAAGCCTCCAACACCGCCGTAATCTTTAATTTGAGTTCCAGCAAAATAACGAAGCGCATCTGCCACATTATGACTTGCGAGTTTTTCGAGCAGAACGCCCGAGAGACTTTGCACGGGAATAACTTCCTGATACGGTTTTCCTTTTAAAATAACTTCTTTTAAAACACGAGAACTATCAGTTACTACTTGAGAATGAAGCAGAAACGGAAAAATTATTAAAAAAGCAGCAAATAAAGTTTTTTTCAAATTACACATTACGATTGAATTAAATCAACTTTCAGTGATGCAGTAATTACATAAACGTAGAATCGTTCCCACTATCTAATAGCAGGTTACCAATCTTTGTCATCAACTTCATACCACGAAAGTTTTAAACTATGTGATCGTGGCAGGTCTCCTGACTTGTTCCATCTTTAAACGGCCTTCTCACCCCGCAAAGCGGGACAATGGCATTAGTAATGTTTAAAGAATTTTTGTAGAACTTACAGTAGCGGGTCTGTTCAGGATTTGCACCTGATTCCCTTTTAACTATTTTTTCTGAAGAAAAAACAGACCAAAATCAGCCGCAAAGATAGGACTATCTTGATAAAAACCGCTTTTTAATTTAGTTAGATTGTACTTGTAAGGCATTTACAACAAATTAAAACACTGTTTTACAACGAATTAAAATAGCAATAATACAGAATTTTAAAGCTTGTTATTCTTAAGACTTCTAAAATTAATAGCATTAAAAGAATAAGAAACCATCAAATAACTCCAAAATGATAATTTATTTTCATTTTGCACTTTTGGAAGATTTTTCATTGAATCTGTAGATTTATAAAACGAAAATGCACCATTAATTTCTAGTCCTTTTACAGGAACATATTTTACCGAAATGTCATTCTCAAATCCCAAAAATCTAGACATTTCCTGATTCATATCATCTATCAAAGGATATTGTGTGTAAAAAAGATGAAAATCAGAACGGAGCGTTAATTTTGTATTTAAAGGAAATGAAGCAAACAAATACGGATTTACCAAACCTCTACCTCCAACATCGGCTGGAAAACGAGTAAAGACATTCATATTACCGTTGAATTTCCAAGTAACACCGTACAAAACATCAAAATCTCTAGAGTTTTCTGCGTTTAATTGAGAACTGGTTCCGCTAATAAATTCTGCTCCAAAACGCCATGTTGAATTTTCCAAAGACACTTTAACTTCTGGCTGAAAATAATATGCCAATAGCTGCTGGCCTTTCTGGTTTTGTCCTAATTGAAAATAACTATTTAGAGTATAATACCATTGCTTGTTTTTAAATTCAATTCTTCCTCCCGTTGTAGCACGTGCATACAAGGTTTCTGAATTTGCTCTTTGTAAAAAATCAACTGTATTTATAGTATTAAAAGAGAAGTTTTTATTAATATGATAACTAAAATTATACACCAACATATACTTATATTTATTGGATGCTACGGGTGAATATGTCGCTTCAAAACTAGTGTTATAATTTCTTGTAAATAAGAAAAAAAGATCATTTGAAAAATGCTCAGAATATTTCATTATTCTAATGCCTTCGTGCGCTCTACTTTGTTGCGCCCACGGAGCATCAGAAAATAATCTTCCATTATCCAGTAAAATACTTTGTCTTCCTAAACGAAAATTTACATTTCTGAATTTTGTTTCTAAAAATAACTGATAGAAATTGACACTTCCAACTTTAGAAGTTGAATTTTCTTGGTCCCAAAGATGAATTTCCTGCACGTCGGACTTCATAAACCACTTTTCTTGCGAATATTGAAATGAAATTCTATTTCGCTGTGTAATGTAAAAATACGGATCAATGGAATCGTTGGGCGGAAGTATATAATTTGAAGTAAATTCTGCCCTTGGACGGATTTCTACATTCATTAAAAAATGCCTTGATATACTATCACTTTGTTGTGCATTGAGCTGATTACCACTTGTGGCAAAAAAAAAGAAAGTGAAAAATACAGCAAATATACTTTTGGGCACTATTTAATATTTATTCTATAGAATTAATATGCAAATGTAATAAGAAGTCTATTGAGATAGCATCACACAAAAAATTACTTTGTGATTTTTATGCCGAACCATCATAAATATTTCTCGATCAAAGTTTGAATTTCAGGCGTAGAAGGTCTTGGCGCATCTTTATGAATAATTTTTCCATCTTTTCCAATTAGCACATAACGCGGAATTGTAGTCACATTTATTTGTTTTAATAATTCATCTTTTTCAGATTTTGCTATTAAAACACTGTTTTCTTTGTTCAAAATATCTTTGTAAACGTCCATTGCTTTTTTCCAAGAGTTTGCGCTTTTATCAATAGAAATAAATACAAAAGCAACATCGGTATATTTATCCATTAATTTTTTTTCGTCTGGAAATTCTTCTCTGCAAGGCATACACCAAGAAGCCCAAAAGTCAATCAAAACCAATTTTCCTTCGTGTTTTTTAATTATTTCTTTTAAAACTAAAGGAGTTTGAGCAGGTTTTAATTCATTTTCTACATTAGCTGCAAAAGTCTGATTTTTACAATATTTCCTAAATATTTCTAATGCTTTTGGATCAAAAGGAACTTTCTGATCTCGAATACTTATTGGATAATAAATGGTCGAATACAATAAATAATCTACGATATTCTGATTATTGAAATTTTTAGAAATAAACTCCATTTCACCAGAAAGACTTTTTTTCAAACCTAAAACTTTCATTCGTTTCTGAACATAATTTTGAAGAAGTTCGCGGTATTTATCTGCGTCGAGCAATGTATCAGCTTGATCAAAACTTTCTTCTATCGCCTTAAATGTGTTTGGATTTATAGTTTTTTCTTCTAATTCGTTATATAATGTTAAACTCCAATAAGTAGTAGATAGATAATTATAGAATTCTTTTGAGAGTTTATTCTCTTTAAAATACGTTTCTAATAACTCCTTTTGTTTTATATAATCTTTATCAAAGTACGTATTCATTTTCTGAGATGCCATAACAATCTTCAATTGATTATAATTTGGAAGATTTTTAATTGATCCATATTTTTCAAAAGAGGCATTTAAAAATTCTGATTCAGATTTACGAATTGGATTTGAAGCGCAATAATAATGTATCAGCCCTTTCGTATCAACATCAAACTCTAAAGTTTCGTTTGGTGCCGCGTAAATTAAAGTACCTCTATTAATATCATTGCAAAAGATTGAACAATCATTATCGATTATTAATTCTCTATTCTTTGTACTGAGAACCGCTCTATCATAAGCATTTTCTTTTGATTCGGAAGTTAGATTGATTATACCTTCACTATTTCCGATGTATTTTATGGTGATTTGTTGTGAAAATAAAGTGGATGAAATCAGAAATAATAAAAGAAAACTTTTGAGATTACACATACAGTTTTGGTTGGTTTGGTTAGTAAATTTTAGCTTTAAAACATTTACTATAAACACTTTAAAGAGTAATCAAAAATAACTACTTTCTTCTCATTTACAAGAATATTCTTAATTATTTTTCAAATAAAACAAAACATAAATTCTTTGATAATTTTTGTTGTATCAACTTTATATCGTAATATTGCAATATTAAATTATACTAAAAATGGGAGCTACTAAAACAGAACATTTTACAGATGCGCAAAATCAAATTGCAACAATAGCAAAAGCTCTCGGGCATCCTGCCAGAATTGCGATTCTAGAATACTTGCTAAAAGTAAATGAATGTATTTGTGGTGATATTGTAAATGAACTTCCACTTGCCCAGCCTACAGTTTCTCAACATTTAAAAGAACTTAAAAATGCTGGAATCATCAAAGGAAACATTTCAGGAAATTCTATTTGCTATTGTATTGACGAAAAAGCTATCGAAATCTTAAACACCTATTTCTTAAACATCAATCAAAATCTTTTAAAATCAAAATGTTGCTAAAACATTTTTTTGACTCATTGTATCGCAATATTGCAATAAACAAATTAAATTATAAAAATGAAATTATCAGAAGTAAAACAAATTTTACCAACATTAGAAAATGTTGAATTTCAATTGGAAAACGGGACTTTTGTTCCCGAACATTTCCACGTAACAGAAGTTGGAATTATCAAAAAGAACTTTATAGACTGTGGCGGAGTTATTAGAAATGAAGAAGTTGTAAATTTTCAGCTTTGGAATGCAGATGATTTCGAACATCGTTTGAAACCTAATAAACTATTGCATATTATTTCACTTTCTGAAGAAAAACTTACTATTCAAGATCTAGAAATCGAAGTAGAATATCAAAGCGAAACGATTGGAAAATATGATTTAGCTTTTAATGGCAAAAACTTTGTGCTTAAAAACAAAACTACAGCTTGTCTGGCACAAGATGCTTGCGGAATTCCCGCAGAAAAACAAAAGATAATCCTTAGAGAATCAACAGATAATACTTCTTCTTGTTCTCCAAATTCAGGATGCTGTTAAGCAATGAAAGCTAAAATCATAAAATATAAAAAACCAATTATTATTACCACATCTGTAATTGTGCTACAGCTTATTTTTGGATTTGAACCTAAATTTTGTATCATAAATCTGATTTGGTTACTTGTTTAAATTATGGAAAAGAAAATACTAATACTTTGTACGGGAAATAGCTGCAGGAGCCAAATTGCAGAGGGTTATTTGAGATATTTTGCAGGAAATAAAGCTGTTGTATATAGCGCGGGCGTTGAAACTCACGGCGTAAATACGAAAGCGATTGCAACTATGCAAGAAGATGGAATTGACATCTCAAATCACACCTCAAATCATATTGAAGAATATGCCAACATCGATTTTGATTTTGTCATTACGGTTTGCGATAATGCAAAGGAGAGATGCCCCTTCTTCCCTACAAAAGCACAAAAATTCCATTACAATTTTCCAGATCCAGCAAAAGCGACAGGAACAGATTCTGAAATAATGGAACAATTTAGAAGCGTTAGAAATCTTATAAAAGAATATTGCAGGACGTTCGCTAACCATAATTTAAATTGAAAATAACTGTAAATAAGGAGTTCCCTCAAAAGAAATATCTTTTTTAAGATTAGGAGAAGCGCAATATTTATAGTAAAAAATAAATACCTAAAGTTAAAGCTTTCGAGGAGCGACATATTATTATAAAATTGAACAAAAATATGTCACTCCTCGGGAGCTTTTTTTCTTTGTTTTATCGAAATTCTATAAATATTTTACCCCTGTGGAGCTTTTACTCGTACGTTAATTTTTAGACAAAAAATAAGTAAGAAGGCAATAATTCGTTTTATAAAATGTTTATATATAAAAGATTGTGATGCATCTAATCTTTTAAAAATCACTACCCCTAAAGATTAATATTTATAAACATGAAAAAAATATTTTTGATAATCGCCATTGCTACTTTTTCATTGCAGGGATTTTCACAAGAATTGAACAGTAAATTCAAAAGTATTCCAGCTAAAGACGCTAATAAAAAAGAAGTAATTCCGCCGAAAGAAGAAGCTCCAAAAGAAAATCCGCCTGCACCCATTGAAAAACCTGCACCATTACAGGTTAATCCTGATGAACTTTTTAAAGACACCAATCTTTACAAACAAGAATCAAACGTAGAAGGAATTTTTTATAGAAGAAACCAGTTTTTAGGAAACTTCAATACCAATGCGGTTACTTCTACGGTTATGTATCGCGATGCAGCCTTTGTAGACGGCGATAAAGTAAAAGTATATTTAAACGATAAAGTAATTGAGCCAGAAGTTTCTTTAGATGGTGAATTTAAAAGCGTTAAAATCAATTTAGTAAAAGGAATTAATAAAATTGATATTGAAGCCTTAAACGAAGGTTTTGCGTCTCCAAATACAGCCGAATTTAAAGTTATCGACGACAAAGGCGCTGTTATTTCTGCTAGCGAATGGAATGTTGGTACGGGTTATAAAGCTGTAATTGTACTGGTTAAAGATTAATTTTTAAGCAGAGAAATCGTTTGAAATCATAAAAAACACTTAAAACTGCTGACTTCAGCAGTTTTTTTATTGTATATATGTAGTTAACTACGTAGTTTTGTACCCATATTTAATTTTGAACCAAAATGAACATTCAACCTATACAAAACGAATACGAAAATGAAATCGTAGATTTGATTCTAAACATTCAGCAAAAAGAATTTAACGTTCCTGTTACTTTAGAAGATCAACCTGATTTATTGGATATTGAGAACTTTTACTTCAAACCAGGCGGTACTTTTCTCGGTGCATTCATCGACGGAAAATTAGTAGGAACTATTGCATTGGTGAAATTTAATGCTGAAGCGGGTGCCATTAGAAAAATGTTTGTTAAGAAAGAATATAGAGGAAAAGAATTTCAAATTGCACAACAATTATTGGAGCAATTAATTGCTTATAGCGAGGAAAACGGAATTAAAAACTTATATTTAGGAACGGTTTCTATTTTGCAGGCCGCTTTGCGTTTTTACGAAAAGAACAATTTTGTTACCATTGCAAAAGAAGCGCTTCCAGCTGATTTTCCTTTAATGAAACCTGATAATGTGTTTTGCCATTTACAGTTAAACTAAAAAGAGATGAATATAATTGATGAAATCGGCATTTTGGCCATATCTACACGATTACAGCGTCTTAGCGAGCAATTTCGCAAGGATGGAGCTCTGATTTATAAATCTTTTGATATTGATTTTGAACCGAAATGGTTTCCTGTAATTTACACTTTACATATCAAAGAAATGCTGAGTGTTGTAGAAATTGCCAATGAAATTGGATACAGCCATCCTTCGACCATAAGCTTACTAAAGGAACTGGAAAAACAAAAACTTATCAGTTCTAAAAAAGACAAACAAGACGAGCGAAAAAGACTAATCATCTTAACTCCAAAAGGAAAAGAATTAGTTACTAAAATGCAGCCTGTCTGGAAAGTAATGAAAAAGGCATTAAACGAAATTACAGACAATCAAAATAATCTTTTGAAAGCCATTGAAGAAGCCGAACAAAAATTGGCTTCACAAGGTTTTTTACAAAGAATTTCAGAAATCAAAAACTGAAGCTATTCTTTTCCTGTAATCTTTTTTCGGTGGTTATAACCCCATTTTGCCAAAGAATCTATCACTTCTTTTAAGGTATGCCCATATTCTGTCAATTGATATTCAACAGTTATTGGCTGTGTATTAAGTACCGTTCTGGTTACGAGCTGGTTTTCTTCTAGATTTTTCAATTCACGGCTTAACATTTTCCCAGAAATTCCTTCTACTTCACGAAGCAGATCGGTAAATCTTAGTGTATTAAAACACAAAGAAGCAATTATAGAAATTTTCCATCTTCCGTTTAAAATATACATAGCATCATGCACTGCCAAAATATGTTGCGTGCATTTTTTAGGATCGTGTTTCGGCTCTTCTATCATGTTCTACTAGTGAGTTACCTCGATGTTACAGTTACTTTTGGTAATCAGATGACAAAAATACACTTAAAGTAATTACATTTGGATAAATTTTAATCAATAAAATAAAAATGGCCTTAATAGATGCACTAAAGTGGCGTTATGCTACAAAAAAAATGAACGGACAAGCTGTTCCGCAAGAAAAAGTAGACTACATTCTTGAAGCGGCAAAACTTGCTCCCTCTTCTTCTGGATTACAACCTTACAAGGTTTTTGTTGTTACCAACCAAGATTTAAAAGAAAAAATTAGAGCGGTAAGTTTTGATCAAAGTCAAGTTACAGATGCATCTCACGTTTTAATTTGGGCTGCATGGGACGGATACAGCATTGAAAAAATTTCTTCTGTATTTGATAGAACTACCACAGAAAGAGGAATTCCTGCTAGCGCAATGGACGAGTACAAACAAAGACTTTGGGGAATGTACGAACCACTTGGACAAGAATGGCACGCCAACCATGCTGCAAGACAAGCTTACATTTCGTTTGGTTTGGCAATTGCTGCCGCTGCAGAACAACAAGTAGACACAACACCTATGGAAGGTTTTATTCCTGCAGAGGTAGATAAATTATTAGGTTTAAACGAACTGGGACTTAAAAGTGTTTTAGTTTTACCTCTTGGTTACAGAGATGAAGAAAACGACTGGTTAGTGAACTTAAAAAAAGTAAGAACTCCACAAGAAGATTTTATTACAGAAATCAAATAAAAAATATTTTTTTTCTTTATTAAAAAGCTTTTGAAATCGCAAATAATACGGTTTCAGAAGCTTTTTTGTTTTGGATATTTTAGTTTAGTTCCGCAATAAATTTCAATTCGATAAAAGCGCATAAAACACAGTCAAATTCAAGTTTAAATTTTTAACATTTTCAACAAAAATAGGTACAGATAACGGATAATTATATAATATGTTATAACTAATTTTGTGCAATCCAAAACAATTCAATCTTAATTACAACACATTAAAATCCTACATTATGTCAGATTTTTTAACTCAATTTGGTGAAGACCTAAAAAAAAATGTTCCAGGTTTTATCGCTGTTTCTGTAGCTGAAATCGCTAGTGGAATGTCATATTATTCACAATCAGTTGTTGCAGATTTTGATCCTGAATTAGCATCGGCTTATAATCTTGAAGTGGTTAAAGCAAAAATGAATGCTATTAAGGCTCTAAATCTACAAGGACAAGTTGTAGACAATATTATGATTACACTAAGTTCTCAAATGCACATTATCGATGTATCTGAAAATCAGCAGTATTTTATCTATTTAGCAGTAGATTCAACTAAAGCTAATTTAGGTATGACAAAATCGATTTTGAATAAATACAAGAAAGAAATCGCAACAAAATTGTAATACCTGTATTTTTTGCCCCATAAAGAGGAATATTCTGTTTTGAATGTTTCTCTTTATTTTTTTACAAGAGTTTCAAACTTATATAAAATTTATATATTTAGAGAGTAAAAAAAAGACCGTTTAGATGGAACTACGCGCTTATTTCGAGAAATATCCTGATGAGGCAACTTGTATTGAAGAACTTAAAAACAAGCGCTTAGAAAATGGTATCATTTGCAAAAAATGCGGTCACGACCAGCATTCTTTTAGACAAAATGATTTAAAGTTTCAATGTAGAAAATGCGGAAGCCGAATTAGCCTTCGGTCTGGAACCGTAATGGAGAACTCGAATTTGCCCATTCGCTACTGGATGATCTGCATTGAATTGATGACTTTAACGCACCGGAAAATGTCAATTCTTAAAATTCAATATCTTTTAGGGCATAAACGTTACGAACCGATTTGGCTAATGGTTCAAAAGATTCGTTTGGTCATGAAAATTAGAGACGACAAATATCGATTAAGAGCCTATTCTGAATTTGATCCTGAATTTCTTCAGAAAATTGACAAATTAGCTTTGCAGAAAAAAAAAGAGGCGGATTGTTAATTGTTGATGGCTGGTGGTGGAATGCCTTAAAATTTTATGCATAAAAAAAGCCACAGATTAAAAGATTAAAATGATTTTTAAAATCATCTTTCTTCTTTTAATATATGGCTTTAAATTTATTGATAAAAACTTGACGCGGGCTTCGACTTCTCTCAGCCTGAGAATCATGATAGTTAACAATTAAAATTATCAATTATCAATTATTTTTTCTTATTCTTCTTAGCTTTAGTTCTTTTCGCTTTCTTTTTAGCGATTTTTTTTGCTTTAGCTTTATCCTTAGCTTTTTTAGCTTTGTCTTTTTTCTTAGCTTTTGCTTTTAGTTTTGCTTTTTTAGCTTTTTCTTTCTTAGCGTCTTTCGCTTTCTCTTTTCTTTTAGCTACAGCTTTTTTCTTTTTCAATTTCTCTTTTTTCTCAGCTAGCTGTTTTTTCTCTTTTTCTTTCATCTTTTTCTTTTTCTTATCGTTTTTAGATTTGTCTTCGTTTTGTTCTTCAGTATTTTCTTCTGATGAAATTACTACTTCTTCAGTTTTCTCCTCCTCTTTAACTTCTTCTCCGGCAATAGTTTGTTTTTCAACTACTTTTTTAGGAGCTCTTTTAGTTTTTGGTTTAGAGGCTGGAGTTTCAGTTGCAACTGATTCCGTTTCTTGGTTTTGAGCTGTATTTTGCTCATTTTCATCAGTAGAGATAACTGGATTTGCATTTACCTCCTGATCGATTTCATTAGTAAGCACTTCTTCTGCCATTATTGTGTTAATTTTAAGAAATTGATTAAATTAATTTTATTAATTACAAATTTTCAATGTTATTAAATCATTAAATTAACATCAAAAAATAATAAACAAAGATAGACTGAAAAACCTATTCGCCAATGTTAAGTTTTTCATTCGAATTAAAAAACCAACATAAACAACTAACAAACAACACATTACCCAATGTTAAGTTTTTACTTCCTAAATTTCTATATAAGAAGTCCTCATTTTAAGCTATTAGAAAGCAATCAAAATTCCATCTCAATGTTCTTCAAATTTTAAAATTTAGGGTTAAATTCGTTGAAAAGTGTTTCAAAATTACTTTTTAATAACATGTACGAAAATTTAGAATACAAATCCGTTGAGCCAAATAAAAGTCTTTCTGACTTCGTGGATCGTTTTTGGTGCATGAAAAACAAATCCGATCGTGCTTTGGAAACAATTGGTTTGCCCGACGGAAGAATTGATTTGTCTTTAATTCAAACCAATGAAAAACCTTTTGAAATTAGACTTTTAGGTTTAGGAACCCAACAATACGAAAAAGGAATAATTCCTGCCAACAGTCGGACTTTTGTAATCAGTTTTAAACTTCCCGCTGTTGAATATGTTTTTCATGAAAGTATTGCAACGCTTTTAAATTCAGGAAAAATACTTGAAAATGATTTTTGGAATTTCAATAAAAATGATTTAGAAAATTTTGAATTGTTCTGCGAAAAAGCTTCGCTAAAAATTCAATCTCTATTGACAAAAGAAATCGATAACCGAAAACAAAAACTTTTTAAACTGATCTACAAAACAAACGGAGCGTTGACTGTAAAAGCATTTTCAGAACAATCAAATTGGAGCAGCCGACAGATAAACCGTTATTTTCAGCAGTATTTTGGAATTTCTTTAAAAGAATATTGTTCTATTCTTCGTTTTCGCGCCTCATTAGAACATATTGCAAAAGGAAAATTATTTCCAGAAGAAAATTTTTCTGACCAAACCCATTTCATTAAAGAAATCAAGAAAATTTCAGGATCACTTCCGAAAGAATTGTTTCAAAACAAAAACGACCGATTTATACTATTATCGGCACTTTCTTCACAATAATTTTGTCGCATAGATTTTAAACAACAAAACTATGCTTTTAGAAAATAAACAAGTTGCCATAATTGGAGGCGGAATGGGCGGTTTAATTTTGGCCCGCCTATTACAGATGCAAAACGTAAAGGTAAAAGTTTACGAAAGAGATTGTAATGAAGAAGTTAGAGTTCAAGGTTCTCCTTTAGATTTACACGAAGATTCGGGTTTAAAAGCCATGAATCAAGCTGATTTATTAACTGAATTTTACACCAATGTTCGCACAAACGCGAGTAAAGCACGAATTGTTAGCAAAGATTTTGAATTGAAATTTGATGAACATTCGATTCAGAAAAACTATTCGGAATCAAATTCAAATTCGAATAAAAATTCACTTCAAGATATTTCGAAACCGCGTCCAGAAATCGATCGATCAGAACTTCGGAATATTCTAATTCAATCTCTTTTACCTGAATCCATTGTTTGGAACAGCCAATTTATTTCTATGGAAAAAGAAAATAACGGCTGGAGATTGCATTTTAAAAATGAAACCAGCATTTATGCCGATTTAGTAATTGCGGCTGATGGTGCCAATTCTAAAGTTCGTTCTTATTTAAATGCTCCAAAACCGATTTATTCTGGAATTACAATGTTGGAAGGAACCATTTACAATGCAAAAGAAAATGCGCCACATCTTTTCGAATTTTCAAAAGGTGGAAAAGTATTAGCCTTTGGAAACGAACAAACTATTATGTACGGTACAAAAGGTGATGGTTCGCTGATGTTTCTTTTAAGCAGTAAAATTCCTGAAAACTGGATTACCGAAAGCAATTTAGATTTCAAAAACAATGAAGAAGTTTTTGAATGGTTTAAAGAAGTCTACCAAGAATGGAGCCCAAAATGGGATGAACTTTTATTAAGCAAAGAATTGTATTTTATTCCGCGTCCGCAATATTATTTTCCTTTCAATCAAACTTGGAAAACACAAGACAATCTCACGATGATTGGCGACGCCGCACACAGAATGCCTCCATTTGCGGGAAAAGGCGCTAATCTTGCCATGTGGGATGCTTTGGAACTTTCGAAATATTTAACTGGAAATCAATTTGAAGACATCAATACTGCTATTGCTGAATTTGAAAATAGAATGTTAGAACAAGCTGCAGAAGCTACAAAAGACACTTTAACAAATGGAGAGCAATTGCATTCAACAGACGCTTTAGAAAGATTGCTCGCTATCTTTAATCGAACACAATAATTATCCTTTTCTATTCTTAAGCCAATTATCAATAGGTTCAATAGCTGTGTTTATTCCAATAACTAAAAATGTGCAAATCAGGGCTTCAATAAAATAACCTGAAGCAGCGATACTTCCAATCGCTGCGCTGCACCAAATGGTAGCCGCAGAATTTAAGCCGTGTACATTGTCACCTTCTCTAAAAATAACGCCCGCACCTAAAAATCCAACTCCCATAACGACTTGAGCGGTGATACGCGTAACATCAATATTGGCTTCGGTTTCTCCAACTTTTATGGACAATAAAACAAAAGCCGCTGCACCAATTGCAACAAGCGTATTGGTTTTTAGTCCCGTTTCTTTATGATGCCATTGTCTTTCAAAACCAATAATTAGTCCGGCAATTGCTGCTACTACGAGACGCGTTAAGAATTCTGTTGTACTCAAGTTATTATGTTTTTAGCATTATTGAAGTTTAACACACAACCATTCGCCTTTTACAATCAATTTATCATCAGAAAAAGCTTCACCAGATTGTTTGATCAATTTTTCGCTTACGCGGATGTTTTTCACTACAAATTTAATTAGTTTTCCAAATTCAACACCCGTAAAAAATTCAATATTATCTAAACTTACCAAACCAAAAACGCCATCGGCAAGTCCTAATAATTTTACGCCTGCGCCTCCGCATTGCGCCATTGCTTCTACTAAAATGGTTCCAGGCACAAAATTAAAATCTGGAAAACTTCCCTGAAGCCAAGCATCTTCTTGCGTAAAAGTTTTCAATCCTATAATTGTTTCTGTAGTATAAGATATAATTTCATCAACAAATAAGAATGGGGCTCTGTGTGGAATTAAATCTTCTATTTTTTGATTCATTGCATTTAATTTGCAACAATTTACGAATCTGATTTTACATACACAAAGTTTTAAATTATGTGTCTGTTAAATAGCCCTTTCTTAAACGACAAAAAAAAAGAGATGTCCAAACATCTCTTTTCCCGTTATTAACTCTAAAATCAATTTTACTCCTGCAACAAGGTAAAACTTTTCGCATTTGCTTTGATTTTATTTCCTTCAAAATCAATATCAATAGTGGCCGCTTTTCTTGGAGAAACCCCGTTGTTGCTGTAATGCGCATGCAAAACATATTTCATTTTTCCATTTTTATCATAAAAAACATCACCATGTCCTACTCCATTTAAACCAACCTCTTTTCGGCTAATTATCGGACTTTCGGTTGCCTTTTCCCAAGGACCAAGCGGACTTTTAGCCGTTGCATAGCCTACAGCATAATCTGGATTTCTAAAATCGTTTGCAGAATAAATCATATAATACAAACCGTTATGTTTTAATACTGTAGGACCTTCTGTAACGGGCCAACTCACATTTTGTGTGTTTTCCCAAGTTAAAGTTCCAGAGATGCATTCCGTTAAAGTTTCTGGTTTAATACTTTTTAGATCATCATTGATTTCTGCCACAAAAATTCGGTTTCCATTGGTTAAACGAACATGATACAGGTATTTTTTTCCATCTTCATCAATAAAAATAAACGGATCAATCTGATTTCCTGTTTTAATGATTGGCTCTTTAGATTCGCTTTTAAATGGTCCAATTGGACTATCACTAACAGCCACTGCAATGTTTTCATTTGCCGTATAAATCATATAAAATTTATTGTTATAAGAAAGAACCTGAGGCGCCCAAAAACCTTTATCTCCAAAAGCATCTCCCTTTTTTAGAGCTAAGCCATTTTGAGCACCAGAAGGATCTTTCCATGCTTTTAAATCAGAAGAAGTATATACTTGAAAACCTTCACCAATTGGAGTATCTTCGCTTGTTGTTCCGTACAAATAATACAATCCATTGTTATAAAAAATGGTTGGATCTGCTAGTAGAATAGCTTTCGATTTTGTTTCTTTTGGTTTATCTGTATTTTTTTCTTGCGAGCACGCTGCAAAAACGCACAACAAAGCCGCCATACTTACTATTTTTTTCATTTTACAATGGGTTTTAAAATTTTTATAATGGAAGGCGAACCAGAATTTAGGACTGGCCAACCGTTTTTGTATGTTATTTTATCTATCAGAACAATTCTTCCACTTTTTGGGTTATTAGAATCAATGGCGTGATAAACAATCCACTCCTGACCTTTATCATCGGTTACAACCGAATTATGTCCCGGTGCAATCCACTTTTTGTTTTTACTTAAAATGACACTATTTTCTTTTTTTTCTGCTTCCGCTAAAGTCTCGAAAGGGCCTTCTGCAGATTTCGATCTCGCAATCATCACTGCGTAATGGGCTTTGTCTCCGCAGCAATTATCTCCAGAATAATACAGATAATAAAATCCATCGTGATAAGTTACCCAACTTCCTTCAACTAAATTTTGATAATTAGAAGAATCATTATTCCTAATCGGATAAATTAAGTTTTTAGCTGAAGTTCCTGTTTTAAAACTCAAACGATCATCTGAAAGTTCCTGCACTTTTAAAGCTTCGAAACCAGAACCCCAATACAAGAATTTCTTTCCAGTTTTCGGATCATCAAATGCCATTGGATCAATATTGATAAAACCGCTTCCGCAAAGCAAAGGTTCGCCTTTATCTACAAAAGGTCCAGATGGCGATTTAGAAACCGCTACACCCAAACATTTTCCTTCTTTTGAATCTGATTCTCCTGAATAATATAAAAAATACATTTTCAATTTTGAATCATATAAAACATGCGGCGCCCAAAAATCTTTATCTGCCCATTTTGGTTTTGTCGGCAGCGCATCTCCAACAAAAATCCAATCAATAAGGTTCTTAGATTTTATTATTTGAATGTGAATTGTCTTTCCAGAAACTTCTGTATTTGTTCCGTAAGCATAAAAATATCCATCGGCCGCTTTAATGACAGTTGGGTCTGCAAAATCACTTTTGTAAACTGGATTCTGAAAAGTTGTTTCTTTTACATTTTGAGCTTTTGAATCACAAAAATTAAGAAGAAAAATGAGCGAAAAAAGACTGAAATAGTTTTTCATTTTAATATTAATCTTTTAATTTAACTAATGAATCATTTAAAACTAAAAATCAAAAACTTAGAAAGTTAGTATAGATAAAACTTATAGAAGAAAAACACCAAAAAAAGGTATTAAATCAGTGCTTTTCTTCTTCTAAAATTGAATTATAATTTTCCTTTTTTGTTTAAAATTCTAGACTGAAATACTTTAAAAATGAATTACTTCTGAACTGAAAATTTGTACAAAGAAACCGTATGATACTTCTCTCCCTTCTTCAAAGTTATCGGAGCAAATTTTGGCTGATTTGGAGCATCTGGAAAATGCTGTGTTTCTAAAGCGAATGCCGTTCTAAAATCGTCTTTTGCACCTGATTTAAAGGTGTTTTTACTTTGCATAAAATTTCCGCTATAAAATTGTAATCCAGGCTCTTCGGTGTAAACATCTAAAGTAATACCTGATAGTTCTCCTTTTATCGTTGCCGCATGTAAAAAGCCGTCTTTTTTTGCACCACTTAAGACATAATTATGATCATAACCTTTACCAAATTTCAATTGTTCGTCTTTTGTTTCAATTCTTTCTCCAATGGTATGTTTTGAAGTAAAATCGAACGGCGTATTTTTAACTCCTTTTAATTCTCCAGTTGGAATTAAACCTTCATCAACTGGAGTAAATTCATTGGCATAAATTTGTAATTCATGGTTTAAAATACTGCCGCTTCCTTCTCCATTCAAATTAAAAAAGGCGTGATTGGTTAAGTTTACCAACGTCGTTTTATCTGTTGTGGCTTCATATTCCATTTTTACAGCATTATCATCTGTAAGCGTATAAGTCACTTTTACAGCTAATTTTCCAGGAAAACCTTGTTCACCATCTGGCGAAACATAATTTAAAACCAATGTTTTTCCATCTCTTTTTTCGGCATTCCAAACAACATCTTGAAAACCTTTTACTCCACCGTGTAAAGCATTTTTGCCATTATTCAATGGAACTTGATACTGCTTTCCTTCTAAAGTAAATTTCCCTTTACCAATTCTGTTTCCAACTCTTCCAATGGTAGCTCCAAAATAAGGTTCTGTTGCTGTTTTAAAACCTTTTGCGCTGTTCATTCCAACCACAACATCGGTTTGCTTTCCGTTTTTATCGGCAACCCACAGTCCAACCAATCGGCCTCCATAATTGGTGAAAGCCGCTTTTATTCCGTTGTTTTCAATCCAATATAAATCGACCTTTTTACCATCGATGATAGTGTCAAAATTTTTAGTTTCTAAAACTGTTTGGATAGAATCTGCTTTGATTTCCGTATTTACTTTTGAATCAGTTTCTTCCTTTTTACCGTCTTTGCAGCTAAACTGAAAAAGTGCTAGCATCACAACGGCAGCGATCTGAATATTTTTCATTTAATAAATTTTAAAATGTTTATATTATTTTGATGGAATTGCTAGTGGCGTGCCTTCGCTTACTGGCTCTCCTAAAACTGGAAATCCATTTGCATCCCAATTAATTTTCTGCATTCTCGGCGACCTTTTGTTCCCGCAGCCTTCTCCAGGATTAGAATTGGCATGATATAAAATCCAATCTTCTTTTCCGTCTGGAGATTTAAAAAATGAATTATGTCCCGGAGCATAAACTTTGTTTTTATCAGATTGTTTGAAAATTGGTTCAGATGATTTTTTCCAAGCATTTGAATCTAGTAAATTATCTTCTCCGTTAAAAGTCAATAACCCTAAAGAATAGAAATCGGTCCAGCATCCGCTTGCCGAAAACACAATGAAAATTTTACCATTTCTCTCTAAGAATTGAGGCCCTTCGTTTACATTTACTTGCGGCGGATTTACGTCATCATGCAATGCTCCGTGCGTTTCCCAGTCGTTTGTTGGTGACGAAAGCAAAACACGATCTCCATCAATTGCTAATGGATTTTTCATTTTAGCTATGTAAATATTCTGCTGTCCGTTGGTATTGCCTTCCCATCCAGCCCAAATCATATAAAGCTGTTTTTTGTACTCAAATACATTTCCATCAATTGCCCATTTGTCTGTTTTGGCAGCAATTTTTCCTTTAAATTCAAAATTACCTTTAAAAGGATCTGATGATTTATTTTCTAAAACATACATTCTGTGATTGTTGTTGTCGCCATTATCGGCGGCGAAATAACAATACCATTTTCCGTTTATGATATGAAATTCAGGCGCCCAAATCTCTGCTGAATAATTGGTGTTTTTAGGTGGATTCCAAATGACTTTGCTTTCGGCATTTTTAATATCCGATAAGTCTTTTGTTTTCCATAAAACCAGTTTATTTCCGAGTGTATTTGTGTAATAATAATATCCTTTGTAATACGTGCTGTACGGATCTGCACCCGATGGCAGAATTGGATTTGTGAAGGTTTTTTGCTGTGCAAAACCTATTGTTGTGAGCAGCAAAAGGATGATGTATTTTTTCATTTTTATTTTTTTATTGTTGGGCGTGGTTTTTAAACACATAGTGACATAGTTTTGCTTTTTCTGTAAAAGGCGTTTTACTTATTTAAACAAACATAGCTGCTGTCTTGAACTTTGTCAAAGTTTGAAACTTTGACAAAGTTGCAACGCAAAGAAAAACACAAAGCTATGTGTGGAAACTAGTTTCTTTTAATCTCTTTTGTCAACACAAAAAACTATGTTTCTATGTGTTTAAAATTATTTATTCAAAGCCTGAATGACTTCTGTATTGATTTTATTCACCGCTTTGAAATCCATTTTATCTACTTTTCTGTCATACGTCATAAAACCGTTTACTTCGCCTTCCACATCTGTTGTTTGCGTATAGACCGCTGCTGAGAATCCCGTTTTTACTAAGTTTTTAAGGATTTGAGCATATTTTACATATTCAGCGGTAACTTCTGCTTCGTTTTTAAATTTCACGTAACCCCAGTTGTCATTTGCTCTCCATAAATGACCTTCCAAAGGAAGACCGATTCCGCCATATTCACCTAAAACGGTAACTCTTCTGGCATCATACAAATACAATTCTGGCGCTGGATATTTGTGCAAATCTAAAATATCGCCGGTTTGAAAGTGATTTCCTCCACTTGAAGAATTAATCAAACGACTCGGATCATGATTTTTAGTCCATTGTGTAATTTCAACCGTTTTAAATTGTCCCCAAGCTTCATTAAAAGGAACCCAAACTACGATACTTGGATAAGAATACAAATGATCCATAATTTCTCTCCATTCTTTTTTATAAATTTCTTGAGATTTTGGCGTACGCTGCAATTCTGTTCCTTCAAAATACTTTTTATCTTGCCAAATCGGCTGATCGTCGCCACTTGGCATATCTTGCCAAACCAAAATTCCCAGTTCATCACAATGTGTATACCAACGTTCTGGCTCAACTTTTACATGTTTACGAATCATATTAAAACCTAATTCTTTTGTTTTAATAATATCATATTTTAAAGCTTCGTCTGTCGGGGCCGTGTACAAACCTTCTGGCCACCATCCTTGATCAAGAGGTCCAAACTGAAAGTAATCTTTGTTATTTAATTGCATTCTCATCACGCCATTTTCATCTCTTTTTGATGAAATTTTACGCATTGCAAAATAGCTTTTCACTTCGTCAACAATTTTATTTTTGCTGATTAAGCGAATTTTAGTCTGATATAAAAACGGACTTTCAGGCGACCATAATTTTGGAGCGTTTAAGACAATATCATTGCTTTCGCCAACAACAGCTTTCTCTTTAGCAATTTCTTTTCCGTTGTCTAAAACCGAAATTTCCACTAAATCACCAGCTTCTGCTCCTTTTACATCAGCTTTAATGCTAATGGTATTTTGATCAATATTTGGAGTAGTTCTTAAGGTTTCAATATTTTTAGCATTAACTGGTTCAATCCAAACCGTTTGCCAAATCCCTGTTACAGGCGTGTACCAGATTCCTTCAGGATTTTTAACTTGTTTTCCTCTCGGTTGAGGACCATCATTTGATGGATCCCAAACTTTTACCACTAGTTTTTGATTACTTCTTTTTCTAATGAAAGGCGTAATATCAAATGAAAAAGGTGTATATCCTCCAGTGTGCGAACCTACTTTTACATCATTAATAAAAACTTCTGTTTTCCAATCAACTGCGCCAAAATGAAGCAGAATATTTTTTCCGTTCCAACCTGATTCAATAGAAAAATTGGTTTCGTACCAAAGTTCATTTTTTGATCCAACTTCTTTCATTACACCAGACAAACTTGATTCTGCCGCAAACGGGACTAAAATCTGACCGTCATATTTTGAAGGCGCTGCTTTTCCAAATTCCTGAATTTTATAATTCCATAAACCATTTAGATTTTTCCATTGTCCGCGTTCCATAATTGGACGAGGATATTCTGGAAGCGGTTTCTTAGAATCGACTTGTTCTGCCCATTTTGTTTTAATCTTATCTCCTTGCGGTTTCCATTGTGCATTGGCTGCCAATACTGAAAAAAAGGCTAAAAAAAGGATACTTTTTCTTTTCATACTTTATATTTATTAGGCATTTATTCTTTAAAATCAATGCCATGATGTTTCTTCAAAATCAAAATTGAATTACCAGGCTCATATCCACATAAGCCTGGTAACTACTTAAACTAAACTAACTTAACTAACCATATTTTTAAGAAGTATTAAGATTTTTGTATTAAGTATTAAGATTTTTTATTGAGTAGTCCTCACTTGCTCTTAATATCAGTCTTAATACTTAATACTTAATACTCCTGTCTTAATTCTTCTTTCCGAATTTCTTCACTAAACTGTCGTATTCTTTTTTAGAGATTGTAATCATGCAGCCGTGACGCACTTTTTCTGGAAAACTGTATTTGTCCCAATCGGAGAAAAAAGTGTAGCCTGAAGCTTGAAACCAAGGTCCGTTAAGGTTATCTGCAATTGATAATCCGTAGGAAACACCTGGATATTGTTCGTAATACATATACCATATTTTATCATCTGGAGAAGGAATCAGCATTGGCGCTTCTCTAAAGTTTGGACTGATAGATTGCTGGGGCAAAGAATAAGGTCCTAATAATGATTTTGATTTCGCAATTCGAATAGTTTTCCCAGTTGTCCAATACAACGTTGGATAGGTTTCATCTTTAATAACAGCGTAATATGAATCGCCTATTTTACGAATGAAAACATCAATTGTTCCCATATCCCAATCGAATAAACGATTTGGCGGTCCTTCGAAATTTTTTAAATCTTTAGACAAAACATAAAGCGTTCTCTGACTTCTCCAATAACGTTCTCCATCTCCTTTTATTCCTTCTAAATGTGGCGTATGCCAAGTCATAATGAACTTTTGAGAATCATTATCATAATATAATTTTGGAGCACCAATTCGCTGTAAAGCATTTGAATAATCGGGTGTGCTTTTTAAATCTGGCGTATAATCTGAATGTTTTTTCCAAGTAATCAAATCATCCGAAACCCAAATATTGATTGCTTTTGCATCATCGCCCGTATTTCCTGCGATGTAATATTTACCGTCTGGCCCTTTACAGATATCTGGATGTCCTTTATATTCTTCAAAAACGCGTTTTCCATTGTTCAGATTTTCCCAATGAAGTCCATCTAAACTTACAGAATAGTATAATCTTCCATAATCGTTATGCGTCATGTGCGCAAAAAGATAGGCTTCGTTTTTCGGTTTTTCATTTCCCTGAACTTGTCCTGGCGGATCTGGCTGTTGCGCTTTCGCGGAAAATCCAATCAGAATTGTGGTCAAGAAAAGGAGTTGTTTTATTTTGTGTATTTTCATTGCTATTAGTTTTTAGTTTTTTTTTGCCACGAATTGCACTAATTTCCACTAATTATTTTTTTTTTGATACTACCGATAGCTATCGGGATTCACAGATTTAAATGATTTTTAAACACATAGAATCATAGTTTTTCTTAATCTATAAAAGGCGTTTCACTATTTAAAACAAACATAGCTATGTGTGAAAGCTAGCTTTTTCTAGATCTTATATACAAAACAATAAATCTATGCTTCAATGTGTTTATTTTTTTTGCCACAGATTTCACAGATTTAAATGATTAATCTTTTTAATCCTTTAATCTGTGGCAAAAAATTATCTAATTATCAAATTGACTAATTATCTAATTAACCTTATTCGCCTCCGAAGTCATCTTTTTGATTAAATCTGTTTCGGCTTTTATGTATGGAGTTCCGTCGGTATGCAATACATCGTGAAACCATAATTTTGGTTCTGCAGTATAGGTTTTAGTCCAACTATCCCAAGCATATTTTGTTTGTGTTTTTCCATCAACAAATCCCCAGTTGATCATACCAACATTGTATTTTCTTGCAAGAGGTAAAAAGCCTTCAAAAGTGCTTCCGTTTGGTCTTGCCATATATTCTGTACAGATTAATGGTTTTCCGTAACGCTGTAATTGTTTTACCACTCTCTCAAAATCCTGAGGTTTATCATAATTGTGGAAAGTAACAATATCAGATTGTTCGATTTGCATTTTATGCATTGGCTTCATTTTAGCTTCGTCGCTCCAATCTCCAACCCAAACTCCAGAAGTTAAAGGTTGTGAAGGATTGCTTTCTCTTGCCCATACAAAAACGTCTTTTAAAAGCGGTAAAATCAAATCGACTTTATTTTTAATTTCTACTTTTTCATACGATGGTCCAGTCATGTTATCTGGTTCATTCCAAACATCCCAACCTAAAATACGGTTATCATCTTTAAATTTTGCTACCGTTTCTTTTACATATTTCTCTAAACGAGGATATTGTTTTTTATCCTCAAGCACTTTTTGACCTGGACTTTGAACCCATCCAGAATTGTGTGTGTGCGGTTTTGGCGCACGTTGTTTTCCTAAAGCCGGAAACGGATCCCAGCAAGAATCAAACAAAACAAAAAGCGTTTTAATATGATGTTTATCTGCAATTCCTAAGAAAGTATCCATGCGTTTGTAAAGTCCTTCTGGATCTTGCTGATGCAATAAGTCGTGCAGATATACACGCATTACATTCATTCCAAGACCTTCTGCCCAGCCTAATTCCTGATCAATTCTTTTGGGATCAAAAGTATCTTCCTGCCACATCTCTAACTGATTTATAGCTGTGCTAGGAGAATAATTTGCTCCAACTAACCATGGCTGTTCTGCATACCAATTATTAGCTTGCTCTTTGGTCCAGATTTCTCTTTTTTCAACTGATGCTGTTTCAGCTTTCTTTTCTTCAGGATTACTTTTTTTGTTGTTGCAGCTAAGCAATACTAGTCCTGCCAACATAAATGTCAGACACAATTTTACTTTCTTCATTTCAATTTTGTTATTATGAACAATCGTTCTTTATGATAAGGGAATCAGACTAGTAGATCTGATTCCCTCAAAAATTCAGTTTTAGTATCCAGAGTTTTGCTCTAGATTTGGATTATTATCTACATCTACTTGAGGAATTGGCATTCTATGATTTTTACCCACTTTAAAGTTTTTAAAGTCTGGATCACGAAGCGCGATCTTATCAACAGAAGCCTGAGAATCTAAATCTCCCCAACGTTTTAAATCTTCCCAGCGAACACTTTCTCCCGCTAATTCTAAAACTCTTTCCGTTTTTAAACGCTCTAAGAATAGATCATGATTGTTTCCAATTTCTGGATGTGCAACCGCCAACGTGTTCATATTAACACGAGCTCTTACCATATCTACATATTGATAAGCTTGAGAAGTATTTCCTAATTCGTTTAAAACTTCAGCATAACGCAATAGAATATCACCGTAACGTACCAATCTGTAGTTTACTTGATTGTAATAATCTTCGTTATCTCTATAATAATCACGGCTTCCTTTTCTGAACCATGCTTCATCATTATTCCATTCCCAATTTCTATTATAAGTTTTATCGCCAAAATCGGCTAATAGTTGAGGATAGTATAGCGTCCATCTTAAACGAACATCAAGATTACCGTCTTTGTTTTTTTCTTGTTTGAAAGCATTTACTAACCAAATACGTGCTTGTCCGTCAGACCATCCAATTCCTCTTGGTGCAAAAAATTGACTACGATTACTAGAAACAGCTGCATTTTGATCTTCTCCAGTTCCTCCTTTTCTTTGGTCGCCAAATTGAATTTCAAAAACAGATTCAGTGTTATTTTCATTTACATCTGTAAAATTATCTCTGTAATTAGACACAAGGCTATACTTAGCTCCAGCTCCAGTAATCAAATATTCTAAAGCCGTTTTTGCTTCAGCCCATTTGCGTTGTTGCATATATGTTTTCGCAAGAAAAGCTTGTGCTGCACCTTTATCTGGTCTTCCAAGTTGATCTTGTGACCAGCTAGCTGGCAAATCTGCGAAAGCTTCATTCAAATCTTTTTCAACTTGAGCCCAGATTTCAGCTACCTTTTTTTGCTGTGGTAAATCTGATGGTGTTGATGGATCTAAAACCAACGGAATGTCTTCCCAAATTACAGCAGCATAATAGTAGTGCAAGGCTCTGAAAAACTTGGCTTGAGCAATAATTTTCTTTTTATCATCTTCATTTTGGAAAGTGATATTCGGAACATTTGCTAAAACCTGATTACATCTAAAAATCGCTTTGTAGGTGTCTCTCCAGGTTACGGCATTTCCTTCCCAGAAATTGTAATTGATGTAGTTGAATCTTGTCCAATCTGCCAATTCTGTCCACGGACTTACACTATAACCTTCATCAGAAGTCAAATCTAAACGGAAATATATCCATCTTGCCCAAAGACCATCTTTGTAAAACATGGCATAAATCGAGTTTACTCCAGCCTGTGCATCAGTTTCTGTTTTCCAATATTGATCTGTCGTTATATCATTTGGGCTATTCAAGTCTAATTCATTTTCACAAGCTGTAAAAACAAGACCAAGAAAAGCTGCGGTTATTATTATTATTTTTTTCATTACGCTGTTTTTTTAAAATTAAAAGCCAAATTCAACACCAAAAGAATATGTTTTAAGATTCGGGAAAGCACCATTATCAACACCTCTCTCAAAAATATTACCGTTTGTAAATTCAGGATCTAAGCCTTTATATTTAGTAATTGTAATAATGTTTTGTGCCGATAATGTTAATCTTGCTTTAGAAATTCCTGAATTTTTCAAGATACTTTGTGGCAAACTGTAGCCAAAACCAATGTATTTCAATCTGATAAAATCTCCATTTTCTAAGAAACGGTCACTATCACCTCTAGAATTTAAAGTAGAACCTTTTGTAATTCTAGGAAAATCAGTATTTGGATTTTCAGGCGTCCAAGGCTGAATACCAGCTCTATAGTTACTATTGTCATCAAAACGATCTACAACGCTTCTATAACCATTGTAAACAGTTGCACCATGAGAAGCAATCCAGTTCATAGAAAAATCAAAACCTTTATAATCTGCTCCTGCGTTTAGACCCATTTCAAATTCTGGCCATGGACTTCCAACAATCGCTTTATCTGTACTTGAAATTTGTCCGTCACCATTAGTATCTTTAAAACGAATATCTCCCGGCACTGCACCTGGCATAATCACTTTTCCGTCAGCACTTTTGTAGTTGTTAATTTCTTGTTGGTTTTGAAACAATCCATCAGTTTGCAAAACATACCACATACCTACTGGCAAACCAGCTCTTGTAATTGTATTTCCAGAAATGTTTTCATTTTGGCCGTTCCCTAAAGAAACCAGTTTGTTATTAATCTTTGTAAAGTTGACAGAAGCGTTAAATGAGAATTCATTGATTTTTTTGCTGTAAGCTAATTCTATTTCAAAACCTTTGTTCTCTACAGTTGCAGCGTTCGAAATTGGATTTCCGCCATCATTTCCAGTAGTTAATAAGATTGGAAAACCAAATAATACATCTTCTGTACGAGCAATAAAATAATCTGCTGTAAGACGTAAATCATTATTTAAAACTCCGAAATCTACTCCAAAATTGGTTTGTTTTAATTTTTCCCAACGAAGCTGTTCGTTTGATAATTTAACTTGAGTTGCAGATGGATATAATGTCTGGTCTTTACCTAAAACAATCTGTCCAAAATTGTTTACAAAACTTTTGTATTCGTAGTTTCCAATATTTCCAGAACCTAATTCTCCGTAACTTGCTCTCAATTTCAAATCTTTAATAAATTCAGATTTAAAGAAAGGCTCGTTGCTTATTCTCCATCCTGCAGAAACAGAAGGAAAATTCCCCCATTTGTTTGCATCACTAAATCTTGAAGATCCGTCACGTCTTAAAACAGCGTTTAATAAATAACGATTATCATAATTGTATTCGATTCTTCCTAAATAAGATGCTAGTGCAGCTTCATTAATAAAACCTCCTACAACTGGCGAATTCCCTTGATTTAAAACGTCATAATATTGACCTGTACCAGAGTTTATTGGAAGATTTCTCTTTTGTCCATAAATTTGGTCGTATCTGTCTTTTTGGAAAGTCTGGCCTACTAAAACAGTAATGTCATGTTTTCCAAAATCTTTTTTGAAAGTCAATGTATTTTCAAATAATGTTGTTTGAGATCTTCCTTTATTTTGATCTGTAAAAGATGGATCTACTGGCTGATTTAAAGTCCAGCTTCCTACTTTTCTTAGGAATTTATAAGAGTCAAAACTAGTTTCATATCCAAAATTGAAACGATATTTCAACCATGGAGTAAATTTTAATTCTGACCAAATGTTTCCTCTAATTCTAAAATTCTCATTTGTAGTATTTGCGAAATCAGAAATTGCTAACGGATTTGTACCAAAAGTATCCGCAACACCTTGTTTTCCGTAACCATATCCTCCTAAATTGTTAGGATCGTAAAGCGGAATGGTTGGCGTCATTCTGTAAACATCAATAATTGGATTTCCAGCCATTTCGTCTGTTTTCGAATTACTTATCGCTAAGTTTTCTCCAATACTGAAAATTCCTTTTGTTCCGCTTGAGTTTACACGGAATGAAATTCTATCAAAATCAGTTCCGATAACAGTTCCTTCATTTCCAAAATAATTTCCAGACATGAAGAATGTTGAATTTTCACTTCCTCCAGAAAAACTTGCATTATAATCCTGAATCATACCCGTTCTAAAAACAGCATCTTGCCAATCTGTATCGACAGCCATGTTTAGATTTTGTCTTGTAAATCCAGCATTATCATATGCCATATTGTTTAATTTGGCAAACTCTTCAGTTCCCATTAAATCATAACGAGGCATAACTGTAAAACTGCTTTTTGCGGAAACTTCAACCTGAAGCGGTCCTTTTTTCCCTTTTTTAGTAGTAATGATGATTACACCGTTTGCAGCTCTAGATCCGTAGATGGCAGCTGCAGAAGCATCTTTTAAAACCTGAATCGATTCGATATCATTAGGGTTAAAATCTCTGTTTGCAGAAGTTACTAAACCATCAATTACGTACAATGGATTGGTATTTTGAAGATTTTTAAGACCGCGAATTTCTACATTTGCTTCTTGCCCTGGACGTCCGCCGCCGCGAACTTTAACTCCAGTAACTAAACCTTGTAATCCGTCGGCAACTGTAGTAACCTGACGTTTTTGAATTTCGTCTGCTTTTACTAAAGAAACAGCTCCTGTAAGGTCTTTTTTCTGTTGTGTTCCATAACCTACAACAACTATCTCATCTAGTTTCATTGCATCTTCCTGCAAAGTAACATTGATTGAAGTTTGATTGTTTATGGCAATTTCTGTTGTTTTGTAGCCTTGTGAACTAAAAACTAATGTCTGATTTCCTGCTGCGGCGATTTTAAAACTTCCGTCAAAATCGGTAGCGGTACCATTTTGTGTTCCTTTTATTAAAACGTTAGCAAAAGGAATCGATTCTCCTGATGCGGCTGTAACTTTCCCCGTTATGGTTATTTGCTGGGCAAAAGCTGGCTGCAGTAATAAACTAAAGAAAACTAAGAGGTAATATCTCTTCGTTAAAAAGTGAGTGAGCTTTGTTTTCATTGAATTTTGCATTTTAGATAGTTTTATTTCTTTTGTGGTTGGTTTACGAAATATTCATTTTTTAATCGTCCGGAATGCGAACAAAAAAAGAATTAATATTCTCTTCTAGTAATAAATTGTTCATTTTGATTCAAAATTATTAATGGTTTGGTTTTTCAAACTTAATTTTATTGATAGTATATTTTTAACCTTAAAATTTTATCAATATCATTTATTTGAAAATTCAAAGTAGACGCTTTTTATTCAAAATAAAATGCTTCATTTGTGTCAATATCTCTTTCAAATGATTCAAATTGCATAAAAACGATCACTAAATTCGAGCCTTGCAACATTTTGTAGAATATTGACACGATTTGAAGAAATCACGATTTTATCATAAAAAAGACAACTATGCGTAAATTCTTTCTTTTTTTATCTCTTAGTATTTTTTCGATAAATTTTTCGAATGCTCAAGAGTATTATTTTAAACATTTTCAGGTTGAAGAAGGTCTTTCTAACAATACTGTTTTAACCTCAATACAAGATAATGATGGCTTTATGTGGTTTGGAACTAAAGATGGTCTGAATCGTTTTGACGGTTATCGTTTTAAAACGTATCGAAGCAATGGCGACCCGATTCATAGTTTAGGAAGCAATTACATACAGTCTATGCATGAATATAATGGTACTATTTGGGTAGGAACTGATAAAGGTTTGTATCATTATGATAAAAAGCAAGATCGTTTTACCGTGTTAAACGAAGCCATCAATGATCGTATCAATGATATCAATCACGATCAAAAAGGCAACATTTGGTTTCTTTCTGGCAACATTCTGTATAAGTATGCACCAAAAAAGAAAGAAACAACTACTTATAACACCAACAAATATTTCCCTACTACTTCTATCGCGCGCGATCCCAAAGGAGAAATTTGGGCTTCTTCATACAATAAAATCTATCATTATTCTGAAGAAAACCTTTCTTTCGAGAATTTTCCTTTAAATCCACCAGCTAATAAAGCTAATTTTAGAATTACTATCATTTTTGTTATCGATAATGAAAATATTGCAATCGGAACGCAAGATCACGGAATTCTGGTTTATAATCGAAAAACAAAATTGACTAGCGAATTGAAATTTGACGTTAAAGAACCTGTTTTTGTTCGTCAGTTTAAGAAAAGAGGAAATGACGAACTTTGGATTGCAAGCGAATCTGGTGTTTATGTTTATAATCTAAAAACTAAAACCGCTGTTAATCTTACAAAGAATTACAATGATCCCTACGCGATTTCAGATAACGCATCCTACTCTATTACGATTGATAAAGAAGACGGAATTTGGATTGGAACTTATTTTGGAGGAATTAATTACCATCAAAAACAATACACACAGTTTAAGAAGTATTTTCCGCAGAAAGGTCAAAATTCTATTAGCGGAAGCGCTGTCCGTGAAATTCATAAAGATTCTCAAGGCGATTTATGGATCGGAACTGAAGACGCAGGTATCAATCGTTTTAATTTAAAAACGAAAAAATTTACCTCTTACCTCCCAAACGGAACAAAAAATGGGGTTTCTTACTATAATATTCATGCTTTAATGCCTAGAAAAGACAAAATCTGGATTGGAACTTTTGAACATGGCTTAGATGTTTTAGACCGAAATTCTGGCGCAGTTGTGAAACATTACAGCGCAAATGATCAGAAAAGCGGACTTCAGAGTAATTTTATTTTTTCTTTTTATGAAATGAAAAATAACGATTTGATTGTCGTTACCACAAGAGGATTGTATCGATACAATGAACAAGCTGATAATTTTGAAATACTGAAATTCTTTCCAGAAACCTATCATTACACTAATTTTAAAGAAGATAGCGACGGTAATCTTTGGGCTGGAAGTTATCGAGATGGGCTTTTATTTTACAATCCGAAAACAAAGAAAAAAGAGGTTTTTATTTATGATTATAAAAATCCGAAAAGCATTAGCAACAATACCATTAACACGATTTTTGAAGATAGTTCTAATAATTTGTGGATAGCTACAGAAAATGGTTTAAATCTGGTTGATCGAAAAACACACGCTTTTAAAAAATTTACCACCAAAAACGGAATGCCAAGTAATGTTTTCTATTCTATTTTAGAAGATGATACTAAAAATCTTTGGCTTACAACCTCAAAAGGTTTGGTGAAATTTGGTCCCGATCATAAAACGATTAAGATTTTCACCACCGCAAATGGTTTATTGAGCGATCAGTTCAATTACAATTCTGCTTTTGAAGATACAAATGGAGATATGTATTTTGGAAATTTGAACGGAATGATCAGTTTTAATCCGAAACATTTTAGCAAAAACAAATACACGCCTTTTATTTACATTACTAATCTTCAGATTAATAATAAGGACATCGAAGTAAACAGCCCCGACTCGCCTATTGCCCAATCTATTTCGTTTCTTGATGAATTAGAATTAAACAATAACCAGTCGTCTTTTAATCTCGAATTTGCCTCTTTAAACTACACCGCACCGGAATTGACCGAATATTGGTATCAGTTAGAAAACGTTAATAATGACTGGGTTTATTTGGGAAGAAACAACAAAGTTTTCTTTACCGAACTCGCGCCTGGAGATTATGTTTTTAAAGTAAAATCGCTGAATAGTTTTGGTGTTTGGAGTAAAGAAGTAAAACTCAAAATTAGAATTCTGCCTCCGTTTTACGCCAGTACTTACGCGTATCTGCTGTATTTCTTGTTAATCTGTGCCGGTTTTTATTACATCATTCGTTATTCGCAGAATCTTACTCAGATTAAAAATAACCGTAAAATAAAGCATTTAAATGACGAAAAAGAGAAAGAAATCTATCAGGCTAAAATTGACTTTTTTACAAATGTAGCGCACGAAATTAGAACGCCTTTGACTTTGATTAAAGGTCCACTAGAAAAACTTTTAGGTTTAAATCATGAATTGGAAGAAGTGCCACAACATCTTTCTATAATGAAGAAAAACACCTCACGTTTATTGAAATTGGTGAATGAATTACTCGATTTTAGAAAATCTGAAATTGGCGGTTTGAAATTGACTTTCGTCGAAGCGAATATTTCTTCAATGGTTCGGAATTTCCATTTGAGATTCAGCCAGTTAATTGAAGAACGCCAATTGGAATTTGAATTAGAGTTGGGAGAAAAAGACATTCACGCTTTTGTTGACAAGGAAGCATTTAAAAAGATTTTGAGCAATTTAATCAATAATGCTATTAAATATTCCAACAAAAAAGTCTCTATTTCTTTGTTTAGAGATGAAAAGAAACTAACGCTAATTGTAAAAAATGACGGAAAAATTATTCCTAATCATTTAAAAAATAAAATTTTCGAACCCTTTTTTAGAGTTGATGAAAATAGCACGGCTTCAGGAACCGGAATTGGACTTTCGCTGGCACATTCGCTGGCGCAATTGCACAATGGAAGTTTAGAATTGGTTGCAGATTCTCAATACAATATTTTCGAATTGATTGTTCCGCTGCATCAAGAAGAAGAATTTATGTTTTACGCTGATTCAGAAAAAGAACAAACAGAAAACGAAAGTCCAAAAGAAGCAATTGAAATTAAGAACGAAAAAGCACAAATTTTGGTTGTAGAAGACAATGAAGATCTTTTGAGTTTCATAACAACAGAATTGGCTAATACGTATGCCATTTTAAAAGCAGAAAATGGTGAAGAAGCATTAAAAATTATTCATAATGAAAACATTCAGCTGGTAATTTCAGATGTTACCATGCCAATTATGGACGGAATTACGATGTGTAAAAAGATCAAAACAAATCTTGAAACTAGTCATATTCCAGTAATTTTATTGACCGCTAAAAACTCCTTAAAATCACAAATTGACGGACTTGAAGTTGGTGCCGATGCCTATGTCGCAAAACCTTTTTCGATGGATTATTTAAAAGTGCAGGCTAATAACTTAATTGAAAACAGAAGACAAATCATGAATTATTATGCGAGTTCTCCGCTTTCTCATATTAAAAGCATTGCGCACAATAAAACAGACGAGAAATTCTTGAAAAAATTAGACGATGAAATTCTTAAAAACATTACAGATCAAGATTTAAGCGTTGAATCTTTAGCTGAAATCATGAATATGAGCCGTTCGACTTTATACAGAAAAATTAAGGATATTACCAATCTGAGTCCGAACGAACTAATCAATATTGTCCGCCTTAAAAGAGCTGCAGAATTGTTATTAAACGAAAACTATAAAATGTACGAAATCGCAGAAATGGTTGGTTACAAATCGCAAACCAGTTTTGGTAGAAATTTTCAAAAACACTTCAATATGTCACCGTCGGAATATATTCAGGCAAACAGATAATGTGTTAATGTGTCAATTAGATAATGTGTCAATTAGATAATGTGTCAATTAGATAATGTGCCAATTAGATAATTAGATAATGTAAACAGTTGACAAATTATCTAATTGACACATTATCTAATTTTCTAATTATTTAATTCCCAGCAACTGATACAATTCATCTTTTTTATTGAGAGCTGCAGAAATAGTTTTGCCGTCAATCAATTCAATCCTATTTCCGTTCAAACTTCTAACGGCTTCTAAATTCATGATAAAAGATCGCTGAACGCGAAAGAACATAGGGAGTTTAAGTACTTCTTCCATAGCTTTTAAAGTTCCCAAAGTGGTATACGAAGCACCATTAATTACAAATTTCAAATAATCTCCTTGCGCTTCTACATAAATAATTTCATTCAATAAAATCTTAATCAATTTTCCATCTGATTTGATAAAAATGCGATCCGAATTAATTTGATGAACTGAAGTTGTTTTCTTTAACGAAAGATATTCTTTAGCTCGATTCACAGCTTTCAGAAAACGATCAAAACGAACAGGTTTTAAAAGATAATCTGATGCGCCAGTTTCAAATCCTTCTAAAGCAAAATTTCGGTGTGCAGTAATAAATATAATTACTGGAGCATTGGTTAGAGATTGTGCCAATTCTAAGCCGTTGAATTTAGGCATTTCAATATCACTGAAAACAACATCTATTTCATTTTCTTCCAGATAAATCAAAGCCTTTGCAGCTTCTCCAAAAGACGCTTTTAATTCTAAAAAAGGAACCTCGGCAATAAAAGATTCGATAATATCTCTTGCAATTGGTTCGTCATCAACGATAATGCATTTCAAGTTTTCCATTATTTTCTTAAAACGATTTTTAAATCTACTTTAAACGAGTTTTCTCGTCGTATAATTTCTAATTCGTATTGATTTGGATAAAGCAATTCTAATCGTTTACGGGCATTTTCTACTCCTATTCCACCAAAACGAGAATCACCTGCCACTTCTTCCGAATCATTTTCTAAACTAAACCAAAAAGTATTGTTTTCAATCTTAATATCCAGTTTTATAAAGGCATTTTTGCTTTTTAAACCATACTTGAAAGCATTTTCAATGAAAGTAAAAGTCAACAATGGAGCTACAAAAAGTCCAGCCGTTTGTCCTTCAATATGAACCTGAATATCAGTTTCTTCAGCATAACGCATTTTTTCTAAAGCGATATAATTTGTAATGAAATCTAATTCTTTTTCTAAACGAACAATATCAGTATTCGATTCGTAAAGCGTATAACTCATAATATCCGAAAGGTTCAGAATTAGTTCTGGTGCTAAATTATCTTTCCTAACCGTTAATCCGTAAAGATTATTTAAGGTATTAAATAGAAAATGTGGATTTAATTGTGCTTTTAAAAAGTCTTTTTCAATTTGAATATTTTGAATTTCTAAAGCCATTTTCTCTCTTTCAATCTGAAATTTATTGTGATAAAGTTTTGCAATTTCAACCAAAATCTTAGCGAAACAAAAAGGCGAAAGAAGCGAGATAATTATGATGGTTTGAGAAAGCATTCTTTTTAGTGAAACTGCCTCTAGAAAGCTTTGTTGTGCACTCATTTTGATTACTCCCTTTAATTCTCCGAAAGTAATTTCGAGTCCCAAAGCATTATAAAACAACGAAATAAAATACGTAACGGCCATCCAAACAAAAATAGAAAGCGGAAAAAGAAATACTAAAAGAATTATGATTCGAGTTTTGTTTCCCGAAAAAATCTTAGGAAGCAAAAGATAAAAAATCATATAAAACACAATAATATTAACCAATGCCATTCTAATAGTGAGCAAAACTGCATCAATATAAACTAAATGATAACCTATTACGTAACTCAAAAACAATAATATAGAAAACCCAAACCACATGAAAATGTGCAGCAAGATTCGATTTCTTTTATTAAAAAAATGATCAAAATTTAAAGAAGCAATTTTGTCTAAAAAATATCCTGAAGTTGATGTGGTATTTGGCATGTAATATAAACGTAAAACAGTTTCAAATATAACTTTAATTTGGCAGGTTTTATAAAATTCTAATAATCGCATTGATTAAATTAATGGTGTTATGGCCTAGAACAGAATAAATAAGATTACCAGAAAACTGCCTTAAAACACCAACACTAAATGACGATATTAAGGTTAAATAAACTATTGTTAGAACGTCAAACTTCAAATGAAAATCTTGATCTAGAACTGCACCGTGAGAAACTCCAAATAAAATGGTTACGATTACAAAAGACCACCCAAATTGTATGCCTCGATAGTTCCATTTTGGAGCAAAAGCTTTATCTAAAAGCCATAGACAGATTCCTCTAAAAAGAATTTCCTCTGTTAAACCCGGCATTGTTGCCTGAAAAAGAAAGGTTTCTAAATGGAATGTTCCGCCTTTAGGAAATAAAATGAGTTTAAAAATAATATCAAACAAAGTAAATCCGAAGAAAACCAATAATCCAAATTTTAATTGTTTTCTGGAATTAGTTTTAGAAGTAAATCCGATTTTGATTCTTTCTTCTTTTGAAACTGAAAAGATAATAATCAAACCAAGAATTAAACTTAGAATTTTTCCAGACCAATTGAATTTTAAATCTAAAAAATCCAAATTAATAAGTTGTTTTCCTGAAGCTTGCAAAAATACATCGACAAGAAAATAAAGAATAAAAAAAGCTAAATATTTAAAGTTTGTTTTTTCTGTTTTAAAATGAGCAATAATGATGAAAGGAGCAATTAAAAAGATCCAAAGAAGTGGCGTAAATAATGACATAATTTTGATTTTTAAAGGTTTAATTTGAATCAAAAGTATATCGAGAGTGTATAAATTAAAATTGTGATCGGTAGAATATATTATCTGTTCGGTGAAAATGTAATTTTATCCGATAAAGTAAATTTCTACATAAAAAAAGGGTTCAAAGTAAAACTTTAAACCCTATAATAAAATCTTAGAAACTTAGTATCTTAGAAACTTTAGCAACTTAAATTAATCCCACTGATTCTTACTAGAAACCGCATATTTACCAGCTCCAGTAAAGAACAAAGCAAGCGCTCCGAAAAGGTAAAGTGCTAATAATTCTAAAGCATAACCTCCGTGCTCGCTGATTGTGAAAATTTCTTGTGCGTGAGCTGTAGCAACTGCCACAACACAAGTTACAGCAAGAAGAACTGCGGCAATTCTAGCTCTAAATCCAATTAGGATAGCGATTGGCGCTAGAACTTCACCAATATAAACGGCATATCCAAATGCTCCCATATTATCTACAAGGAATGAAATTCCGTGAATCAGTTTAGAAACGCCATGAAAAAGCATTAATCCACCAGTGCTTATGCGTAAAAGCAATAATCCAAGGTCTGTGTTTTTTGAAATCATAAATGATATTGTTTTAGGTTAAAATTTAAATACAATTTGGCTTGTTAGGCAACTAAAATACAAAAATTTGCTTTCCTAAAACAATATTATTTAAAGTAGTTCTAAATAACCTTTTCTAAGCTATCTAGATTGGCATTTTTATCGCTTAATATTTTATAGCAATCTTTCCAATTGTTCTTCCAGATTCTAAGAGTTCATGTGCTTTTTTAAGATTTTCGGCTGTAACTCCATCTAAAGTCGTGTTTAATGTCGTTTTCAATATTCCGTCATCTAACAAATCAGCAACAATATTTAGAATGTTATGCTGTTCGACCATATCTTCTGTCTGATACATAGAACGTGTGTACATCAATTCCCAAGAAAAAGAAACACTTTTACTTTTTAGTTTTGTTAATGCAACAGGTTCTGCACTTCCTGTAATGGAGGCAATATGGCCTTGCGGCTTAATTAGTTCGACCATTGTATCCCAATAGGCATTGGTATCTACAAAATCTAGAATAAAGTCAACATGCTCAAAACCAGCTTCACGAACTGAAGAAACCAAATCTTTGTGGTCTACTACAAAATCGGCTCCTTGTTTTTTGCACCAATCCATTGTTTCAGAACGCGACGCTGTTGCAATAACAGTTAAACCCGCTATTTTCTTAGCCAATTGAATCGCAATCGAACCTACTCCGCCTGCTCCTCCAATAATTAAAATTGATTTTCCTTTGTCTTTTTCTGCACTAATTCTAATTCTGTCAAATAAAATTTCCCAAGCTGTTAAAGCTGTTAACGGAATAACGGCAGCTTCTTCAACGCTTAAAGATTTTGGTTTTCTGCCCACAATTCTTTCGTCAATAATCTGAAATTCGGAATTACTTCCTGATTTTGTAATATCTCCTGCATAATAAACAGGATCACCGACTTCAAACAGAGTTACATCTTGTCCGACCGCTTGTACAATTCCTACAGCATCCCAACCAATGATTTTCGGCGTTTCTAAAACGGTATCTTTTGCACTATTTTGACGAATTTTAAAATCGACCGGATTTACCGAAATCGCATCAATTTTTACTAATAAATCATTTGGGCCAGGTATTGGTTTCACGGCTTCAAATTCGATAAAACTTTCTGGGTTTTCTATGGGTAATGAGGTTTTAAATCCTATTGCTTTCATGTTTTAAAATTTTGGTTTAAAATATACTAACAAAGATACAAGCTGTTTCAATTTTGGAATTGGTATATTTTTATACTATATCGGTAAAAATTCAGCATTTTTTTTATGTTATAAGATTCTAAGTTGTGGCGTTTTTTGTTTCAAGCTGATTTCGCAGATTTAAGCGGATTAAGCAGATTTATTAATTTTAAATCTTAGAAAATCTGCTAAAATCTTTTTCAATCTGCGTGAAAATATATTTATAAGTAAATTTGCTTTAAAATCATGAAAAATGAATATCAGAAAAGCCACAATATCCGATTCAAAACAAATTGCTCCTATATTATTATTAGCAATGGAAGATATCATTTATAAATTTATAGCGAAAGAAGAATACGCTTCCGCGAAAGACTTTTTGGAACATTTCATCGAAAGAGAAAACAATCAATATTCTTATCAAAATTGCTTTGTTGCAGAAGAAAATAATGAAATTATTGGCGCTGTCAATATTTATAAAGGTTCTGATATTGAAGCATTACGAAATCCGATAATTGAATTTGTAAGGAAAAATTATAATCCAGCATTTGATCCAGAATTTGAAACAAAGGACGGAGAATATTATATTGATTCTCTAGGCGTAAATCCAAACCATCAAGGAAAAGGAATTGGTTCTAAATTACTTCAGTTTTTAATTGCCGAATATGTCCATAAAAACAAACAGACATTAGGATTATTGGTTGAAGAAGATAATCCGCTGGCCAAAAACCTTTATTTAAAACTCGGATTTAATGTTGTGGGAAGAAAAACTTTGGTTGGAAAAAAGTTGGATCATCTTCAAATAAGTCTGAAATAAAGCCTTTTTTGCCGAAATGATAAATCAGGAAATCATAATTTGAAAACAATCAAAAAACAGTTTAAATAATTTTTGTCGGCTTTTTAAGCATTTAATCGATAATTTTAAACAATTTGAAGTTCATTCTGTCGTTATTACAAAATGACCGGACGATTTTCTTTTACTTTTAAAAAAGAAATTCGTTTAATGAAATCGAAATAAAAAATTAATAATTAGAATGAAAAACATAACCATACTAGAAGCAGGTTTAATTTTAAGAATAGTTTTAGCAATCACAATGCTTTCGGATGTAGCGGATCGATTTGGAATTTGGGGAGCACCTGGCTCCAATAGTGTTGCTTGGGGAAATTGGGAAAACTTCATTATCTATACTAATACTTTAAATCCTTACGCAAATAAAGCAACAGCAGAAATTCTAGGCGGAATCGCTACTTTTTTAGAAATTTTATTGAGTTTATTATTGCTTTTCGGATTTAAAACCAGACTTGCAGCTTTAGGAACTGCTTTTTTATTGTTCTTCTTTGGTTTTGCAATGGCCGTTTCTGTTTCAGTAAAAGCACCTTTCGATTATTCGGTTTGGACAAGTGCGGCGGCGGCTTTACTACTTGCCAATATTGGTAAAACATCTTATGCCGTTGACAATAGGATATAGTTTTTTAGGTTGATGTTTTTTGTTTGATAAGTTAAAAATTTTTCGCTAACAACCATCAACCAAAAACCAAAAACCATCAACCATCAACCATCAACCATCAACCTAAAAAATAAATCAGTTCACATTTTTTCGGAAATAAATTCGTTTCGGAAATTGATTTTTAGTGCTTTCTTGCCAATCAAATTCTTCGTAGTTTAATGATCGTAGCATATCAATCAAATCAGTATCTACGGCAAAAACGCTCACCCAAATTAAATCGTGTTTTCGCTGAGAAGCAATTTCTTCAGCACGTTTAATAAGCGCTTTTAAATCTTCTTCATCAAAATAAACAATCTCACTCAGATTTATTGCTTTTGATACTCCAAGGTTTTCATTTCGAATTCTCGACGAATCTAATTTTAAATACGATTGTGGAGTTTCGTCAAGATAAGCCATTAAAATCTCGATAGAAAAATCGTTCTGAATTCGAAACAACTCCTTTTTAGAAAGATGCTGTTCGGCATATTTTTCTCCTAAATCTTTTTGCTTAAATAAATTGGTATAGAATTGAACGGCCTTTTCTTCCATCCAAAAGACATTATCGTTGATTATGACAACAAATTTTGCAATTTTACTCATTTCTTTTCTTTAAAAATAAAAAGCAAAATTGCACCGAATGTTGGTCAAAAAAAAGAGCGAAACGGCTTCTATATTGTGCAAAATGTCATCAAAATGATTTTAATCGACCTGTTTTTTTCGATATTCTAAAGGCGAAATACCTTCATAGTTTTTAAAAAACCTTCCAAAAATAGATTGATCAGAAAAATGAAGTAAATCGCTTATCTGATTGATTGACATTTTTTTATTCTGCAACAAAACTTTAGCTTCCAAAATTACCATTTCACTAATCCAATCACTAGCCGTTTTTCCGCTATGTTTTTTGATGACTTCAGACAAATATTTTCGGCTTACATTTAATTCATCTGCATAATGCTGTACGGTTCTGAAATTCATAAAGTCTTTAAAAAGAAGTTCTTTAAACTTTTCATATAAAGGATTTTGTACTTCCGAGGCAATTTTTTCTTTCTGAATACCATCAATTTCATAAATTAAAATGTACAAATAACTTCTCAAAATAGAGGCTTGATGCTTCGACTGATCTTCTGACACTTCTTTGATCAAGCTAAAAATACGTTCAAACTTGCTTTCATCTGTTTTGACGAGTGGAAATGTATTGTTATCACTATTTTCAAAAAAAACATATTGTGTTAGAAAAAATACATTTGCTTGATTTTCTAGAAAAAACTGTGGTTTAAAAAATAATATATCGATTAGAATTTCATCCTCATTTTTAGAAAAACTTCTTATTACGGAAGGTCCTAAAGCAATAATAGCTGGAGCATGAACTACTTTTGTTTCGAGCCCAGTATGCATTATTATACTTCCTTTTCTTAGAAACTCAATTGCATAGCTTTCGGCACGATAAGGCTCGCTTATATAAGGATGCTCGCTAGTCTCGATATAGAAGTACTCTTTCTGATCTGCATACGAAAATAAACTCTTGTGATGCGTTAAGGAATATGTGAGTATTTTATTCTTCAATACTGCTGTTTTAGTAATCGTTATGGTTTCAAATATACCTTTTTTTTAGTATTCAGTTTTTTAGTAATCAGTCGCAGTATTCAGTCTCAGTTGCAGTCTTTGCGGTAAGAACGGCTAGCTTTGTCAAAGTTTGAAACTTTGACAAAGCTTCTAGACTCTAAAACTACCTGAGACCACCGAGACTGAATACTGCGACTGAAAACTAAAAACTGATCACTGAAAATTTTTTAAGCTATATTTAAGGTCATAAAGCTGTTTCGAACAAATTTGTATTCGTAAATTAGCAGATACAAAAACATATCTTAAATGACAATACTTACCTTTACGCTGATTATGATTCTGGGAGCTTTTTTAGCTGGCTTTATCGGTTCATTATCAGGCTTGGGAGGTGGAATTATTATCATTCCGCTTCTTACCATTATTCTTGGTGTCGACATTCATTATGCTATTGGAGCTGCTTTAGTCTCCGTAATTGCAACCTCTTCTGGCTCTGCAGCAGCTTATGTAAAAGAAGGAATTACCAATATGAGAATGGGAATTTTTCTTGAAATCGCCACCACTATCGGAGCCGTTTGCGGTGCATTACTTTCTACCGTTGCTCCTACTTCGTTTATAGCCGTTTTATTCGGTTTAACGCTAATTTTTTCTGCTATTAATTCGCTTCGAAAGAAAGAAGAACACATTGTATTAGAATCTAGTCCGCTGGCCAAAAAGCTTAAATTAGAAGGAACTTATCCAACACACGATGGTCAAGTTGTAAAATACGGAACTAAAAATGTTCTTGGTGGTTTCAGCATGATGGGAATTGCAGGAATGATGTCTGGATTACTAGGAATTGGTTCTGGCGCTTTTAAAGTAATTGCGATGGACAATATCATGAGAGTTCCGTTTAAGGTTTCGACTACAACGAGTAATTTCATGATGGGTGTTACGGCAATGGCGAGTTCTGTAATATATATTCAAAAAGGCTATATTGAGCCCGGAATTTGTATGCCTGTTGTCATTGGCGTTTTATTTGGAGCAATGGCTGGTGCTAAAATTTTAGTACGAACCAATCCGAAGAAATTGAGAATCTTTTTTGCTTGTCTGATTTTTGTTTTGGCAGTAAATATGATTTATAACGGACTAAATGGAAAAATCTAATATGGTACAAGAAGAAAAATTTGGAGAAAAAGATTTTCAAACCATCATCGGAAACTTACTTCGTTATGGCGTTTGGATTTCATTATCAGTAGCTTTTATTGGTGGAATCGTGTACTTAATTAATCACGGAAGCCAAATTGAAGATTATTCTGTTTTTAAAGAAAATGATCGTAATATATTCGAAGTAATTGCTGCTATTTATCAAGGAGCAATTCAGGGAGATGGAGCGTCGTTAATTTTTACAGGAATTATTTTATTGTTTTTAACACCCGTTTTACGTGTTTTACTTTCATTATTCTCTTTTTTATTAGAAAAAGATTATTTGTATGTTGGTATTACTTTAATCGTAATTCTCATTATTATTATAAGTATATCATTTGGTTTCTCACATTAATATTGCTTTAGGCTATAAGCTGTAGGCTTTAGGCTTCCTAAAATTGCTTACATCTTACAGCCTATAGCTTAAAGCTAAAAAAAAATGAAAATAGGTCTAGACAGTTTTGCTTCGGCAATGTACGGCGACAACAACACGCTGAGCAGTGTTGATGCCATGGAGCAGCTTTTACAGCGAATTGAATTTGCAGATCAGGTTGGTCTTGATGTTTTCGGAATTGGAGAACATCATAAAAAAGAATTTTTAGATTCTGCTACGGCTGTTATTCTGAGTGCAGCGGCGGCAAGAACAAAAAATATACGATTAGCTAGTGCCGTTTCTGTTTTAAGTGCGGCAGATCCTGTTAGAGTTTATCAAAGTTTTGCCACTTTAGATTTAATTTCAAAAGGAAGAGCAGAAATTGTTGTAGGACGTGGTTCTTCTATTGAAGCTTATCCTCTTTTTGGATATAATCTTAACGATTATGATGCACTGTTCAGCGAAAAATTAGAATTGCTTTTACAGATTCGAGATAATGAGTTTGTGACTTGGCAAGGAAAATTTCGCCCAGCTATTAATGATTTGCCAGTTTATCCGAGAGCTTTACAGCAAAAAATGCCTATTTGGCTTGGAGTTGGCGGAACACCAGAATCTTTTATAAGAGCTGGCTCGCTGGGTCTTCCGTTAATGGTAGCGGTTATTGGCGGACAAACGCATCGTTTTAAACCTTTAGTCGATTTATACCGTCAAGCTGGAAAAGCTGCAGGTTATAAACCCGAAGAACTAAAAGTAGGATTGCATTCGCCTGGTTATATTGGTGCAACTACAGAAAGCGCTATTGAAGATTATTATCCAGGTTATGCCGAATTATGGACAAAATTAGGATATGAAAGAGGCTGGCCACCTGTAACAAAAGGTAAATTTGATGGACTGATCGATGACTTAGGTGTTTTAATTGTTGGAAGTCCGGAACGTGCGGCAGAAAAAATTCTTCGTCATAGTGAAGCACTTGGAGGAGTTGACCGATTTACTTTTCAAATGGATAATGCTGGATTAAATCATAAACAATTAATGAATGCCATCGAATTAATTGGAACAAAATTGATTCCATTGATTAGGAAGGGATAATTTTTTTGCCACAGATTACACAGATTAAAAGGATTTCCATTAGAAATCGAATAACTTTCAGCTTTAGCCACATGAGAATATAGAACAAATATTAAAGGCTTTAGCCAAACTAGTGATGTTTGACTAAAGCCTTTTTAGAAACTTAATTTATTTACCTCCAGTTAAAACTCGAGGCAATTAAAAAATTCCTGAAGCTTTGTTACTTTGTTACTTTGTCACTTTGTCACTTTGAGCCTTAGAATCTTAGCTTCTCAGTACCTCAGAACCTTCAAAAAAACTAAAGCTTATAAGTAACACCAACTCTAAAGTTTCTTGGAGCTTCAGTCTGCCAGTAATAAGCATTTAACCAGCTGTAGTATGAACCACTGTATAAATATTTATCTAAAATATTGAATACGTTTGCAGTAACTTTAAATTTACCTGTTTCATAAGATAAACCTCCGTCTAATTTAAAGTAAGAAGGTAATCTTTCTAATCCTGCACTCCAAGTATCTGTTTGGCGTCCGTCAAGGAAAGTTCCTCCAATAGAAGCTCCTAATCCCTTTAGTTTACCATTTTGAAGTGTATAATTTAACCATGCATTTGCGGTATGTTTTGCATAACCTGGCACAATATCACCCACCTTAATACCATTAGCTTGAGAAACATCTGGATCTATTTTAGTCACAGTTGATTCTGTAAAGGCATAATTTGCGATCAGATTTAGGCCATCAAAGATTTTTCCTCTCAAATCAAATTCAACACCACGCGCTCTTTTTTCACCTAGAACTATTTTATATTGTTCGTTTGGCTGATTATTAGGATCTGCCGTTAACTCATTCTTCTTTAAGATATTGTAAACAGATAAACTTGTATTCCAAGAACCATCAAACCAATCTTTCTTAATTCCAAATTCAACATTATTTCCTGTAAGAGGTTTTATATCACCATTTCTCACAACACCCGATTGAGGTGTAAAGGCTTGATCGTATAATCCGTAAACTGCAAAATCATCAGTAATAGAATAACTTAAACCGGCACGAGGTGTAATGTGGCTATCTTCAATTGGTTCTGCCTCATAGCTGCTAGTTTGGCTAATCCATGTATATCTTGCAGCAAGAGTCAATCTCATTTTATTCTCAAAAAAACCAAGTTCATCCTGAATATAACCAGCCGCATATTCTGAGCCATAAAGTCCTCCAGCTCTTTGGCTTAAAGGAGTATCGTGATCAAATTGCGGAAAACCATTCGATGGCGTTCCGTAATTTGGATTATAAACATTAAATGGATTATCAACAGTATCCAAATCATGAGATTGTCCCCAATCTGCCATATAATCTTTGCTTCCTAAATCGATACCAGCCAGTATTTTATGAGTAACATTGCCAGTATTGAATTTTCCGTTTACAAATACTTGTCCCAAATACATGTTGCTTTCTGCATCCCAAATACCAACATTTCTAATAATATCTCCATAAGCAAGATTTCCTTCAGGAACACCGTCAAAATCTCTATCAGCTGGACCTGGACCAACAACACCTGGCCAAGAGCTATATCCTTGCTGAATGTATTTAAAATAAGAAGTTTGTGCACTAAGTTTCCAGTTTTCGTCAAACTTATGTTCAAACTGAAGATATCCACTATGATCCTGAATATTGGTATCAGGTAATCCTGGCTGCGTCATTGTAAAACCAACTGGAAGAGTTGCATAACCTCCCGCTGCTGGTCCGAAAACGTAATAAGAACCAACCTCAGTCATATTAGCATACTGAAAATTATATTCTGCTGTAATTTTTGTTTTATCATCAATCTGATAAGAAAGTACAGGAGCAATTACATAACGGTTGTTTCTTTCAAATTGACGGTGAGAACCTTTGTTTTGTGCTGCTCCGTTAAATCTATAAAGCAATTTCCCTTTTTTATCTAATTTCCCGTCAAAGTCAACGCTTACTCTGTAAAAATCGTAGCTTCCGCCAAGCACACTCACTTCTCCTTTTGTAACTCCCGTTGGTTTTTTAGTTACTACATTGTATAAACCGCTTGGATCTCCGCTTGAAAGCATAAATCCTGCTGGTCCTTTTACAAACTCGATATGATCTACAAAACTCATGTCTTCTGTCAATGGTCCCCAGAAAGAAGAAACAACATTAAATCCATTTCTAAAAGCTTGAATTTGAGAACCTCTCATAGTAATATTAGTATATAAATCTCCCCAATGCTCCAAACGAACAGCACCACTCACGTTACGAATAACTCCATCGCTCATACTTGTAATCTGCTGATCTTTTAAAGTTTGAGCACTTACGATTTGAATATTTTGAGGAATTTCTAAAACTGGAGTCTGAAGACGTAATGACAAAGAAGGTTTGTCTTGCTTGTATTTATTCTTTTTAATAACAACTTCTTCAAGATCTTCCTGACTTTCTGAAAGCATAAAGTTTTTAATTGTAGTCTGTTTTGAACTTACCACAATACTTTCTTCAATTGGCTGAATACCTACTCCTTTTAAAAGAATAGTGTATGTTCCTGGTTTTATATTTTTAATTTCGTAATGTCCTGAAACACTAGTAACATCTGAATATTTTGTTCCTTTTAAAGTTACAGAAACATCTCCTGCAGGTTTATTTCCACTCAAGGAAACTTTTCCATTTATATTTCCAAGCTGCTGTCCAATCATACTTATTGAACTCAAAAACAACACGAAAAAATAAACTTTTGCATCAAAAATAATTTTCATTTTGGTTTGGTTTTAAATTTTATGCGACAAAAGTAAATTCAAAACTTAACTTTTCCAAATTATTTTTATTCATTCTAAATAAATATCACGATTTATAGTAAATTAGTAAGGAATTAAAATTCAAAAAAATACTTATGATGTATTTCCTTAGAAATTAATCTACATTAAGTCTATAAACCAGATTGTATGTCTATCTTTATATTCCGAATAACTATTTACTATTTCAATTAATAAAGTACTGAAATGAAATCAAATACGATAAAAAAAGTAGCTATTGTAGGTTATAATAGAATTCCTTTTGCAAGAGCAAACACAGCTTATTCTAATGTTGGAAATAAAGAAATGATGATTGCTGCTCTTAATGGTTTAATTGATAAATATAATTTGAAAGGAAAATTATTAGGTGAAGTTGCCGGAGGTGCCGTGATCAAACATACGTACGACAATAATTTGATTCGCGAATGCGTAATGCAAACTAGCCTAGATCCTGCAACTCCTGCCTGCGATTTACAGCAAGCTTGTGATACAGGAATCGAAAGTGCCATCTACATTGCTAATAAAATTGCTTTAGGTCAGATTGATTCTGGAATTGCTGGCGGTGTAGATTCAATCAGCGATATGCCAATTGCAGTTAGCGAAAAACTTAGAAAAATATTATTAGAAGCTCGATATGCAAAATCATTAGGCGGAAAAATCAAAACTTTTTTGAAACTACGTCCAAAAGATTTAAGTCCGCTTGTACCTAAAAATGAAGAATCTCAAACGGGACTTTCAATGGGCGGACATACCGAAATTACCGCAAAATATTATAAAATATCTCGTGAAGAACAAGATCAATTTGCCTTAAAAAGTCATTTGAATATGGCTAAAGCATACGACGAAGGATTCTTTGACGATATGATTACGCCTTTCAACGGATTAGAAAAAGACAATAATCTAAGAAGAGACAGTACAATTGAAAAATTAGCGAAACTAAATCCTGCCTTCGATAAGGTAAACGGTACTTTGACAGCAGGAAATTCTACTCCTCTTACTGATGGAGCTTCTTGTATTCTTTTAGCAAGCGAAGAATGGGCAAAAGAACAAGGTCTTCCAATACTGGCTTATATTACTTTTGCAGAAATTGCTGCAATTGAGTACGTTAAAAATCAGCAGAATCTATTATTAGCGCCTTTATTTGCTGCTTCGAGAATGCTTGAAAAGGCAGAATTAAATTTACAAGATTTTGATTTTTATGAAATTCACGAAGCCTTTGCAGCTCAAACTTTAGCAACTTTAAAAATATGGGAAAGTCCTGAATTGAGCGCTGAAATAGGTTTAAAGAAAACACTTGGGGCAATAGATCGAAATAAATTAAACGTAAAAGGAAGTAGTCTAGCGGCTGCTCACCCATTTGCGGCGACAGGCGGCAGAATTATTGGCGTAATGGCAAAACTGCTAAACGAAAAAGGTGCTGGAAAAGGTTTAATCTCCATTTGTGCCGCAGGCGGACAAGGAGTCACTATGATCATTGAAAAATAACTTTTTGCATTTCAACAATATATCAATTTGAATTTATAAATCTGCTTAATCTGTCAAATCTGCGAGCAAAAAGATGCTCTCGCAGATTTGACAGATTAAGCAGATTTTTTTTTTATTAAAAAGTAAATTCCTCAACCGAAGACAAAGCCTTTGGCAAAGCACTTTCTGCAAAATCAGGAATTGCAGTTCCTTCTACACGGAAAGTAGTTACATCGGTCATTCCTAAAAATCCAAATACAGCTCGAAGATACGATTCTGAAAAATCATAGCTTTTGTACGGACCCTCAGAAAATATAGCTCCTGAAGCAATTGAGAGATATACTTTTTTATCTGTTACCAATCCTTTTGGTCCTTCTGCGCTATAACTAAAAGTCTTTCCTGCCCTGGCAATTTGATCAATCCATCCCTTTAAAACTGCAGGAATTCCAAAGTTGTACAAAGGCACGCCAATTACAATAACATCAGATTCTAACAAAGTATTTATAGCATCATCTGAATATTTTAAAGTCGCTCTTTGCTCCGGTGTGTGCGCTTCTTCAGGAGTATAAACCGCACTTATATGAGAATTGGTTAAATAAGGTAATGGTGTTTTTGTCAGATCAAGTGTCTGCACTTTTGTGTCGGGTTGCCCTGCTGCTAATTTTTCTATTACTGCGTTGGACAATTGATTACTAAATGAATTTTCTCCATTAGTACTCGTTATTATTTGTAAAATTTTTTGGCTCATAATTTATAGATTTGTTTTTCAATACAAACTTATCTACATTTACTATCCCTTTTATAGTACTATCCTCAAGGATAGCGCTATCCTTGGAGATAGTAAGTAACAAATTATGGAAATCGACACAAAACCACAGGAAACACCCAAAAAGGATTGCAAACCACAAGAATGTATGGGTGCATTACTTCCCGTTAGAGATGCTTTGGAAGTATTAAGCGGAAGATGGAAGCTTCCTATTTTAATTGCATTGTCCGACAGACCCAAACGATTCAATGAAATTTCGAAGGACATCAACGGTATTACAGATAAGATGCTTTCTAAGGAACTTAAGGATTTAGAAATCAATAAACTTGTTACTAGAAAAGTGTATGATACTTTTCCGCCAACAGTAGAATATTCCCGAACAGAACACAGCCAATCGCTGACGAATGTAATCATGGCTTTAAAAGATTGGGGAACTTTACACCGAAAAGAGATTATCGGAAAATAGATTTTAAAGCTATTTGGCGAAGAACTCAAACACTACAAAAACTTTACAGCAAAATTGTCATCACAGCGTTTTTCTGGTTTTGAAAATGTTATTAGCCATTTCTAAAAAACATAACATTTGAATTTCAAATAATTATACAGAAAAGGATTAAATTTGATTACCCAAATCCTTAAAAATTCTGAATAATTATGAGAAGAAATCTACTTTTTAACATCAAAAAGCAATTGTTTAGCTATTTACTGGCAATTTTCGCTTTATTAGTTTCATTAAAATCTCACTCACAATACATTACTCAAAACCTTGCACCTACAGCTGTAATTAAAGAAGGATTAGCATTGGAGCAATCTCCAGACGGAAGAATATTTATAGCAGAAAGAGGCGGTATTGTGAAAGTGTTTCAAAACAATACAGTTTCAACGGTTTTTAATGTGACTACCGTAACCGACAATGAACAAGGTTTGCTTGGATTAACGCTGCACCCTAACTTTGCTGCAAACGGATATATTTATGTTTTTTATTCTATTAATGACGGAACTGTAATACGTCACCGTATTGAGAGAATCAAAATAGATAATGCCAATCAAGTAATTAGCAGACAAGAAATTTTGCTTTTGGAACCGATTGGAGGTGGATTTCATAACGGTGGTGATTTAAAGTTCTTCAATGGTTATCTTTATGTCACTGTTGGTGACAGTCAACAAAATACCAACTCTCAGGATTTAGACACTTATAAAGGAAAAATTCTTCGTTTAACCGAAGACGGACAGCCAGCACCTGGAAATCCGTATTATGGAAGTGGTTCTGTACAAAGACAAAGCATCTGGGTTTACGGTTTCAGAAATCCATGGAGATTGGTTGCAAATCCTGTTGCCAACAAATTATTTGTTCTAGATGTTGGCACTTCATGGGAAGAAGTAAATGAAATCAGTAATCCTGCTATTCGCAATTATGCCTGGGGACATCAGCAGGGAGGAGACGGAAAACAAACTGAAACTAATTTATTTACCAATCCGATATTTACTTACGCGACTGGAAGCATAGGAAATGCGTTAACCAATGGGTTACTTTATAATCCGACAATATCTCGTTATCCTAATCTTCAAGGAAAATTTATCATTAAAGATTATGTAAGAACAGAAATAAGATCTTTTGATCCAAATGTTGCAGATCCAGTTTCCACAACTTTCTTTACTGCTCCACAGCAATATGCTCTTGGAATGATGCTCGGAAATGATGGTTATATTTACTATTGTGCTTACGGAAATAACGGCTCTTTAATCAAACTCGATTATATTGAAACTGCTGCTCCAACGATTGTTAATCATCCTGTTTCTCAATCTATAATGGAAACTAATCCTGTTACTTTTACGGTTTCGGCGAGTGGGACAGGTTTAACTTATCAATGGCAATTTAATAATGCAAATATCAATGGTGCGACTGGGGCAACTTATACAATCCCAAATGTAACTAATGCAAATGCAGGAGCTTACAAAGTGATTGTCACGAATACAGCTGGAAACGTAACCAGTAATCCTGCAACCTTGACCGTAACGCCATTTAGCAATAAACCAACGGTAACAATTGTTTCTCCTTTACCAACATTAAAATGGAATGCAGATGATATTATCCCTTTTGAAGCTATAGCTACTGATATTGAAGACGGAACATTGCCCGCAAGTGCTTTTTCTTGGAGCATCGATCTTTTTCACGAAGATATTCCCGGTGCTGGTCATTCACATCCCGGAGCAAGTCCGCAGGGTGTGAAATCAGGAAATTTTACCGCTTCCAATCAAGGCGAAAAAACACCGAATGTTTGGTACAGATTTACTGTAAAAGTAACCGACAGCAACGGATTAACTGCCACAACTTTTGTAGACATTAAACCTAATTTAGTCGATGTCACTGCAGCTAGCTCGCCAGTACCATTAAATTTAGAATTCAATCAAAAACCCGTTACAGCACCTTCAACAAAACAGGTTGTGGCAAATGCTGGTTTACAAACTTTAAATGCTCCAACGCCTCAATATGTTGGAAATATTCGCTATGATTTTGATCACTGGAGTCAAGGCGGATTGGCTAATCAGTCTTTTAAAGCTCCTGCCTCGGGAGCAATTACTTATACTGCATTTTATACTTCAACAACTCTTCAAAATGCACCTTATCAAGGAATAATTGCTCAAATACCAGGAATTATTGAAGCTGAAAATTACGATATTGGTCCTGGAGCAGTTTTAGATAAAAACGGCGGTGGCGATACTGCTTACAGAGCCGGCGACGGTGTTGGAACTGAAGCTTGCAATGAAGGCGGATTTAATCTTGCTTATGTTGCTAAAGATGAATGGTTAAAATACACAGCAAAAGTAAATACAACTGGAAATTATACCATCAATCTTAGAATTGCTACTCCATATAATACCAGAAAACTCCATCTTGAAGTAGATGGTGTCAATGTAACTGGAGTGGTAAATATTCCAAATACAGGAGGTTTTCAGAACTGGCAGACTGTTGCTATTCCAAACATAGCATTAACGCAGGGTACGCATGTTATCACTTTGTATTTTGAAGAAAACGACATCAATGTAAATAAAATGGAATTTGTATTGTCTGCAAGCACCACTACACCTATTGCCGATTTTGAATTTACACCGCAAATGGGCTGTTTGAATAATCCCGTTACTTTTACTTCTGTTTCTGTAGGAACTGTAGATGCTTATGCTTGGAATTTTGGTACTGGCGCAACACCAGCGACAGCAGCAGGAATTGGTCCACATTCGGTAATTTTTTCTACAGAGGGAACCAGACAAGTGTCATTAACTGTGAGCAATTCAAACGGAAATAATACCAAAACGGTTTCTTATATGGTTGAAAATTGCAATTTAGGTGTTGAAAATCCAAATGAAGAATTCAATAAAATTGTCGTGTATCCAAATCCATCAAAAGGAATATTTCACTTGTCAAAAGAACTGGAATGGACTGTATATTCTACCACTGGAAGTAAAATCAAACATGGCTCAGGAAATGTGATTTCAATTTCTGAATTTGCTACTGGAATTTACTTCATCAAAACAAATATCAGCAGTAAAGCGATTCCAATTACGAAACAATAATTTTTATTTTATAAATCATCTTGCAATATGTATTGGCTTTGGAACTGTATAGCTACTTGTAAAAAAGCAAGTGCAGCGCTCGCTATTTGTAGGCATTAAAATAACGCATTTGTCTTCCTTATGGAATAGTAAAAGCTTCTAAACATGCTCTCACAATGTCAAAAAAATGGATGAAGAATACTTTGGCTCATGCTCAGATGCACATGCCTCTGAAATCGAATGTCTGCAGGGAATTTCCGTTCTTTCTATTGCTAAGATGAATTTAGAATATTTGAAAGCTTTGGCTTTTAGGAAATAAAGTAATTTAAAATACTTAAGAGAATTTCTCGCAAAGACGCAGAGCCGCAGAGTTTTTCTTTTTTAATAAGCTGTTTAAACTTAGCGGCTCTGCGTCTTTGCGAGATTATATTTTACATTTACCGTTCAACTTCGCTCAGGAAGTCAAGTACTTCCATTCTTTCAAAAAGAAAAAACTTTGCGGCTTTGTGGCAAATAACTAAACAGTAAAATACGGCGTTAAGATATCCTCAAAGTTGAATAAACCGTTTTCTTTCTCTTTTATATTTTCGGCAACAAAGATAACTCCGTTTCCAAAGGCTTCTCTTGAAATAGATTCGTGAATAATTCGTACCGTTTGAAAAGGAAATCCAAAAATAACTTCATGTTTTCCGACAATACCTCCTGCTCTCACCGAATTGATATTTTCTTTATCAACATCTAACGCTTCAGCTATTTTTATAGCAGTTCCAGAAGTTCCTTCCTTAGCTTTAAAGTGTTCTTCATTAACTTCAATATCAACCCAAGGCGCAATTTTCTTTAGAAATTTGGCTGCAAATAATAAATAATTGACGCCTAAAGTAATATTTGGCGACCAAAAAACCGTTGTTTTCTGTCCCAATTTCTTTAAAAACTGGAGTTCTTTATCTTTATAATGAGAAATAGCCGAGATTATTTTTACATTCTTTTTTGCGGCAACTTCACCGTAAGTATAAATTCCTTGATGAGAAGAAAAGTCAATAATTACATCAACAGGATGTTTTTCTAGCAATTCTTCAATAGAAGTTTTTGAACTTGAATAGATTAAGCCGGGTTCGTCTGACTCCACTCCAAAAAATTCTGGCACCGATCTGTGTTCTAAAACAGTACTTTGTCTCAAAACCCATTCTAAGCAGAATTTTTTATTTTCTAATAATATTGAAGCTACTGATTTTCCAGTTTTTCCGAATCCGATTAATCCTATTTTCATAAGCATTTGTATTTTAAATGAGCGGAATGCTCGTTAGAAAAATTGATACTATCACGTGTTAAATATCAATCCAAATTTTATTTTATTTCAACAGTTTTAAAACTGCTATCTGAGTAAAACTAGGAAAATTATAACAGAATTCCGAGTTAAAATTGCATTTTATAACAAAAAACTGACATATTAATACTATTTTTTCTGTTAATAGAAATTACGAGACTAGTATTTCTGATGAAATACCTAAAGGACAAAAAAAAATTATTTCAACGGTACTTTTTAGTTCAAAAATTCTAATTTATTATTTTTATAATGTAAAAAATAAAAGTAATTTTGAAAATTCGTCAGATTTTTACACTTTACAATTGCTATAAAATAACCTGTAAAGTTGTTGTTTTTTAAAGGGTTTTAATTAGAAATTAAAAATAAAAAAACAATGTCTTTATAGCATTTAAAAATAAGATGTCTATATTTGCAACTCTGTTGCGATTATTTATTTAAGTATTAAACACTTAAGATTGCACAGAAATGTGTTGGAATGAAAAAGAGAATCGTATTAGTAAATTTCTTAGCATCTTTTGCAGTATTGTGCGCCATGCTGTTTCAGACCGTGCACTCTTACGAACATCTTTTCAAACAGCTTTCTGAAAAACCTTGTGTACACCATACAAGTGCTAATCAAAAAGAAATAACTCACAGCCATGAAGTCGATACAAAATGTCATTTTTGTCATTTTGCTTTCAGTACTTTTATTCCGAATTCAATTCAGGCTGTAATTTTTCAAAAAACACAAATTGAGTCTAAACCGATATTTATTTATAATCAATCGGTTTCTACATTCTTCAAAGGCAGTTTATTTGCTTTAAGGGCTCCTCCTGCTTTAATCTAGTTTACTTTTTTTATTATCCATTTCTTTTTTCGCTTTAAAGCGAAAGAAAGCTATTGTTTTAAGAATAAAAAATTATTACCGTATCGCTTTCTATTTTTGAGAACTCCTTTGCGGATAAATCATTGTAAACTTCACCCTTTCATTTCAAACAAAAAAAATCAGACGATCTAATTAATTTTTCGTCTGGAATCACTTTATCATTTACTAAAATTCAATCCAAATTCAAGAAATACTTATGCTTACAGCTGAAAATCTGACCAAGAAATACGGTGATAATATTGCATTAAATGCGCTAAATTTAACTATTAAGGAAGGCGAAATATTTGCGCTTCTCGGTCAAAACGGTGCTGGAAAAACCACCACAATCAACCTATTTTTAGGTTTTATTGAGCCAACCGAAGGAACTTTAACCATTAACGGTATACCAGTTGACTTAAACGCTAAAACGACAAAGGAATTTGTTGCCTACATTCCTGAAACGGTAATGTTATATCCGAATTTAACTGGATTAGAAAATCTTAAATTTTTCTCTTCTTTGGCAGGTTTCAAATACTCTAAAGGAGAACTGGTTTACTTTTTGAATAAAGCAGGATTACAAACCAAAGCACACGACCAAAATCTGGGCGGTTATTCTAAAGGAATGCGCCAAAAAGTCGGAATTGCCATTGCTATCGCCAAAAGAGCAAAAGTGCTTTTATTGGACGAACCAACAAGCGGTTTAGATCCTAAAGCATCTAATGAATTTTCTCAGATTCTGAAAGAACTTTCTGCAGACGGAACAGCCATTTTAATGGCAACTCACGATATTTTCAGGGCGCGCGAAGTGGCTAGTCACATCGGTATTATGAAACAAGGAAACTTGGTTACCGTGATTGAAGCGGAGAAAATTTCGGCCAATGAACTAGAAGATTTGTATTTACAAACCGTTTAATCGAAAAATGAAACAGCAACTTTTTTTAATTTTTATAGCGGGCACTTTTTCAAGTTTAAACGCACAGAGCAATCAAAAAATAAGAGACAGCATTGGTAAGGATTCTCTAGAAGTAGAAGCCAAACGCAATGAACTCCAAACAGTAGAAATTATAGGACGCTCGACGCGAAAATACAACAGCGATTATTCTTTTTCTGCAACAAAAACGGCGACTTTAAATAAGGATATTCCGCAATCTATTTCGAGCATTACCAAAGAATTAATTGCCGATAAAGGCGCTATTTATTTGGCCGATGTTGTCAAAATGGCAAGCGGCGTAATTCCAGCGAGTTATTACAATCAATATACCATTCGTGGGATCAGTCAAAATGAAGAAGGCCAGATTATCAACGGAATGCGAACCAGACAATATTATTTTCTACAGCCATTAACAAGTAATATTGAGCGAGTTGAAGTAATTAAAGGTCCGTCGAGCGCGACATTTTCTTCTGTTGATCCAGGGGGAAGTATTAATATGGTTACGAAAAAACCGCTTGCTATTGACCGTAAAGAAGTTAGCCTTACTGTTGGAAGTTTTAGCACACTTCGCGGGACTTTAGATTTTACAGGACCTTTAAACGATTCTAAAACACTTTTATATCGTGTAAACGGAGCATATCAGGAAGCAAAATCATTTCGTGATTTGGTCAACAATAAATCCTTCTTGATTTCTCCTTCGTTCACTTATATTCCTAATGAAAAAACGGCCATCAATACCGAATTGATTTTAAGTGACATGACTGGAGTTCTAGATCGCGGGCAACCTATTTTTGGTGCTGTTGCCGGTAAAACTGATTTAAATAAAACTCCAATCAGTTTGAATTTAGGTGCTTCTGGAGATTATTTTAAATCTAAAGAAATGATTTTGATGACGAATTTTGCACATAAATTCACTTCAAAAATTGGCTTCAATGCATCGTACATGAAGCAAACTTGGACAGAAAATCTCCAGGAACATCGCACAACAAATGCTTTTGCAGTTGATATGAACAATCAGCCTGTGACAAGTTTAGCCATGATGCAATTTGTACAGCGCCAGCAATATTGGGATATTGACAATTTGAGTGCTTATTTTAATTTTGATTTTAAAACAGGAAAACTCAATCATAAGTTATTAACTGGATATGATTTGAGCAGTTGGAATAAAAATATTGGTGGCGGTCAAAATGCTGCGAGAGGGTATCTTTTAAAAGACGGAACGGTTGCCAGTTCTTTTGTTCCAGCCAATGCTTCAAATTATCAAACGGTTACTGTAAACGATGTTGCATTACCCAAACCAAATGTCAATTTCTTCGATTTGAACAATCCTTCTTATGCGTTGAGAAATACGCAGGATTATGTCATGAATGTTCGTACAGCGCTTCCATCTGCTCTTACTACAACCAATGCGGTTTACATTCAGGATCAAATTCAATGGGAAAAATTTACTTTTTTGTTGGGACTACGAAACGAATGGTTTGAGGATGTTACAAACTACAAATCAAATAAGGAATTAACAGTCAAAAAATCTGCTTTACTGCCTAGAATTGGAGTTACGTACGCTATCAATAATGAAATAAATGTCTATACAACCTATTTAGAAGGATATCAGCCACAATCGAATACAACGACTTTGATGCCGCAAACGGGAAGCTTACCTGCTGGAAGTTTGTTTAAACCATTGGAAAGTGATTTGAAAGAGTTTGGAATGAAAGCTGTTTTCTTTAATAATACCGTAAGTTTTAACGCGGCGATTTACGAAATTGATCAGCGTAATATTTTGATGAACGCCAATGATCCTGTAAATCCCGATTTGCTAGTAACCAGAGGTTCTGAAAGAAGCCGTGGTTTTGAATGCGATCTTGCCGGTTATATTACTAAAGATTGGCAGATAAACGCTTCTTACAGTTATATCGATGCCGAAATTACAAACGATGCCAATGTTTCTCTAATTGGGCAAAGAAAGCAAAATACACCAAAAAACAGCGCCAATTTATGGACACGCTACAACTTTGCTTCTGATTCAGCTTTAGATGATTTCGGGATTGGATTGGGAATGCAGTATCAAAGCAGTAAAGTGCCTTGGTTTACAAGAGATTTTACACTTCCTGACTTTACTATTTTTGATGCAGCGCTTTATTATAAACCAAATAATGGCAATATGCAGATTGCCTTGAATGCAGGAAATCTGCTTAATAAAACGTATTGGTTAGGCGCTCAAAATTATTTGAGATTATTTCCTGGAAGTCCTAGAAATGCAAGCTTAACCGTAACTTATAAATTTTAATTTATATGAAAATATTACACTCAGAACTTTTAATAGCCAGCCATTTTAGACAGTCGGTTTTTAAAAATACAGCTTTATATATCATTACTTTTTTTATTGGTATTTTGCTTTTATACGCTACATTTTCGGGTTGGGAAAATTATAAAAACCAGAACGAAACCAGCGAAAAATACCAGCACGAATCGAGAGAAGACTGGCTGAAAAATCCGGATAAAAATCCGCATCGAATGGCGCATTATGGCAATTTTGCGTTTAGAAAAAGTACACCTTTAAGTGTTTTTGAATTTGGGATGGAACCGTTCTTTGGGAATGCTATATTCCTTGAAGCACACAAACAAAATACCGCCAATTTCTCTGAAGCGGGATTTTCTAACAGCATGCTTCGCTTTGGAGAAATCAGCATTGCAATGGTTTTACAGGTTTTACTGCCTTTATTAATCTTCTTTTTAGGATTTAATGCTATTGCTTACGAACGTGAAAATGGAACTCTAAAAATTCTTTTAACGCAAGGAATTAACTGGAAACAGCTTTTAATTGGAAAAATATTAGGAATTGCCAGCGTTATTATGATGCTTTTTGTTCCAACCATTATTGTTTTGGTTTTGGTGTGGCTGTTTTTTCAAGACTTTACCGTTACAGCTGACGAAGCCATAAAAATGATATTGTTTATACTTTTTCATCTTGCCTATCTCCTATTCTTCTGCGTTATTGCAGTTTTGATTTCGGCAGTTAGTAAAACTTCCAAAAAAGCATTGATTACGCTTATCGGAATCTGGCTGCTTTTTACGATTATTTTGCCAAGAACGACACAGGCAATTGGAGCTTATATTTATGAAGCGCCTTCTAAAATTCAGTTTAATAGCGACATTGAGAAAGACATTTTAAAACAAGGTGATAGTCATAATCCGAATGATCCGCATTATAAAACGATTAAAGATTCTTTGCTTCGTGCTTACAAAGTAGATTCCGTACAGAAACTTCCGTTCAATTATTCGGGATATATTATGACCGAAGGCGAAAAAATAAGCTCTAGAATTTACAACGAACATTTAGAAGAACTTTTAAATGTCTACAAACAACAGAATAGTTTTTCTAAAACAGTCTCTTTTCTAAATCCATTTATCGCGATAAAAAACCTATCGATGGGCTTGTCGAATACGGATTATGAATCTTATGTCGATTTTCAGAAACAAGCCGAAGATTATCGTTATAAAATGGCTCAGAAAATGAATGCTTTGCAGATTAAATACATCAGCAATAAAAAACCTGGACCAAATGATAAGCCATTGACAATTGGCAAAGAGCATTGGGCAGATGTAGAAGAATTTCATTACGAAGCTAAAACTATTGGAACAATTCTTAAAAACGAAGCGGTTTCCATTATTTCGATTATTCTCTGGATTGCAGCGCTTATTATTTTAATTCAAATTGCATCCAAAAAACTTAAAGCCATTTAATATGTTAGCATTATTATTTAAAAATTTCATTCGATCGAAAGGAACCAAAATTGGGCTTCTTTTCTTATTATGCATTGGTTTTATTAGTCTTTTAGTTGGAAAACAGTTTCAGGATAAGCAACAAAATAACATTAAGGAAGCCTCTATTTATCAAAAAGAACATATTGCCAGAAATGCTGCTTTTCACAAAGACGAAATAGGGCTTTTATTGTATTACATCAAATTTTCTTTGGTTAATAATACATTGCCAATAAATAGTTTAGCCATCGGACAACGCGATGTGAATCCGTCGATTCAAAGTGTTACGATTCGTGGTTTAGAAGGTCAGAAATACGATTCGGAACTCAATAATCCGAACAATCTTTTGGCAGGAAATATTGATTTTGGTTTTGTGCTGATTTATCTTTTTCCACTTTTAATCATTGCCTTTTCATACAACCTTATTTCGGAAGAAAAAGAAAGCGGCACGTGGAAAATTGTCGCAACTCAAAGTCAAAACACCTTTCTTTTTATTCTAAAATTATTTTACGTCAGAATCTTAAGTCTAATAGCATTGCTTACATTTTTGCTTTTTGCCGCTGTTTTATTCTTGCATATCCCACTAGATTCGGCTTTCTTTATTTTCTACGGACTTGGAGTTTTGTACATTTTATTTTGGTTTGCTGTCAGTTTCTTTATTGTTTCCTTACAGAAAAATTCCAATTTTAATGCGGTAATTCTCTTAACGATTTGGCTGTTTTTAATTATTATTGTTCCAGCAGGAATCAACGCTTATATCGTAAATCAGTATCAAGTTCCCGAAGCTTTAGAACTGACTTTAAAACAGCGAAATGCCTATCATGAAAAATGGGATACGGATAAAAATGAAACGATGGAGAAATTCTATAAACATTATCCGCAGTTTAAAGGTTATAAAATACCCGAAGATAAAGAATTCAGCTGGCTTTGGTATTATGCTATGCAGCAAATGGGCGACGACGAATCGGCTATATTGTCAAGAGAATTAGAAACAAAATTACAACAGCGAAACCTTGCTAGCCAAAGAATTGCACAATTTATTCCAACCCTGCACACGCAATTACAATTAAACGAAATCGCTCATGCTGATTTAGGAAACCAACTTTTATTTTTGAAAGAAACGACAAAATTTCATGAAAAACTACGTTTGCATTTTTACCCAAAAATATTTGACAATGCTGCAGTAGATCAGCAAAATTGGAAAGATTTTAAAGTAGAAACTTTTCGAGATTCTTCAGAAATTAGTTTTGGAAAAGCCTTTTTGCCATTATTGCTTTTCATTTTACTTTTGATTGGTTTTGGGTGGAGGAATTTTAATACGAAAGCTGTTTTTTGATTTTTTAACCCCAAAGGGCACTAAGATTTACGCAAAGTTCGCTAAGTTTTTTTTTTACAAAGCTTTGCTAAATAACAATGCTTTTGAAAGTTCGCTAAGTTTCTCCAAAAAAGTAAATATAGCCACAGATTTCACGGATTAAAAAGATTTCAAAATTTTAATCTTCTAATCTTTTAATCTGTGGCAAAAAAGTTCGCAAAGTTTTTTTAGATAAAGCTTTGCGAACTTTTCGTTTTTAATATTAATGATCTACTTTTTTGTCATTTCGACGAAGGAGAAATCACACTAGAAACTCTACAAAGATTGACAAATTTAGTTTGGGAATGTAAGAATAGAAAAATAAGTATATTCGTACAAAATAATTAAAATGCTAAATCCTCAAAGAGGTTTTCATACATATTATATTTATATAATTACAAATGAATACCGCAGTTCATTCTACATTGGAGTAACTAACAATCTCAAGCAAAGACTTTTAAAACATAAAGAAAATATAGATCAGAAAGTCAACACATTCGCAGCAAAATATAATATTAAATTTTTAGTTTATTACGAAAAATTCACTTGGATTCATGAGGCTATAGCAAGAGAAAAGGAATTAAAGAAATGGAGGAGAGAAAAGAAAATTGAATTAATAAAAAACTACAATCCAAACTTCGATTTTCTAAATTTTCATTTTGAATAAAACCCAAACTTCATTTGAAAAATAAGCTGAATCACTTTATGGAATAACTCGTGCGATTTCTCCTTCGTCGAAATGACAAATACTACGTTTAAAAAACACCATTTCTAAACCTATTCTGAATAAAATTTCTCCAAACATTTAATAATTTTATTTTATTTAGAATTAATATAAATAAACTTTTATATTTGTCGCTATCTAAGCAAAACAGAGTAATTTTTAAAATTTACTTATATTGCTTTCCAAAGTAAATTTCGTTTAATGAACCATAATACCAGTTTCGAATTAAATCTCTTCAAATCCTTTAAGGAAGGAGACGAAACTGCATTTAAGTTTTTCTACGATAAATATTTTAAACGAATTCAATCTTTTAGTATTCAGTTTATTTACGATTACGATGAGGCTGAAAATCTTGCTCAAGAAGCCTTACTACACTTATGGCAAAATAGAGAAAACGTAGAATCTATAAACGGAATTCAGGCTTTTTTATACACTTACGCCAAATCAAAATGCTTGAATTTAATCCGTCACAACAAAGTGAAAGATAAATTCAAGAATGACCTCCTAAACCACCAAGAAAGAGAATTGAATATCGAAGTTTTAAATTCAGTACAATTTGACACTCTAGAATTAACAGAATTAGAACGCATTATTCAGGAATCAATCAATGAATTACCAACCAAAACTCGCGAAGTTTTTATAAAAAAACGCTTTGAGAATAAAAAAAATGCAGAAATAGCACAAGAAATGGATGTCACTTTAAAAGCAGTAGAAGCCCACATGACAAAGGCTTTGAAGATTTTAAAGACCAAATTATCTGATTATTTGTTCTTAATCTTTATCCTTATTTATAATAATTAAGAATAAAAGATAGGGTATTTTAATTCTGAGGTGTACTAATAATAGCGAGAAGTATAAAAATGCATTTATGACATCGGAAATAATTTATAAATACTTATCTAATGAAGCATCTGAGCAAGAAGTAGAACAGCTTTTTGAGTGGATTAATGCTTCAGAAGAAAACAAAAAGCAATTTATAATTTTAAAAAAAACTTGGGCTTTAACAGCGCTTACTGGAACTATTTCACGTGAAGTTCCTGTTGTTACTTTAAAACCAAAAAATAATACAAGAAAGTATTTTAAATACGCGGCCATTCTTGTTGTATGTATTGGTTTAGCTAGGCTTGCTTTTTATTTTAATGAAAGAACAACGACTTCTAAAGAAATTGTTCTTGAATTAGGCGATGGACGATTAGAATACTTTTCTGAAAAAAAACTGAACGCTTTGGTGAATGACAAAGGCGAATTGGTTGCGAGAAAATTTCCTAATCAAATAATATATTTCGGAAAAGTTCTCGATACAGAAGTTTTATATCACACACTTACTGTTCCTTACGGAAAAACGTTCAAACTTAAACTTTCAGACGGTACACTTGTGAATTTAAATTCTGGAACTACTTTACGTTATCCGGAACAATTTGGAATTAATGGCAAAAGAAATGTTTATTTAACCGGTGAAGCATTTTTTGATGTTGCCAAAGACAAGCAGCATCCGTTTATTGTGCATTCTGATGAAGTTGATATAGAAGTTCTTGGAACAAAATTTAATGTAAATGCGTATCCTGAAGAAAAAACCGTGAGCAGTGTTTTGGTCGAAGGAAGTATTCAAATGTCTGAAAAAGACAATCCTTTAAACGCCGTTTTGCTTAAGCCCAACCAAATGGCTGTTTGGCAAAATGACTCTAAGAAAATCGTAACAAAAACAGTTGATCCTGCATTTTATGAAGCTTGGACTCTAGGCGAAATTACATTCAAAAACACCCCATTTTCATCAATTGCAAAGATTATTGAACGTACCTACGACGTTGAAATTATCAACGAAAATGCTGTTTTGGCCAAACAGAATTTTACAGGTTCAATAAAAATTAGCGAATCTAGTGTCGAAAACATTTTAGAGCTTCTAAAACGCGACACGCCATTTAATTATTCTATTAAACAAAACACAATTACTATTACACCAATTTTCCATAACTAAATAAAACATGACATTTACGATACATCCCAATTCAAGAAAAATTCTATTTTTCTTAGGCTTTCTTTTATCCTGTTTTTCGGCTTTTTCTCAAAATAAAAATATTACAATTCATGTAAAAAACAAACCTATTAGCTTTATTATCAAATCTATTGAAGAGCAAAGTGATTTTAGAATTATTTATAATGCAAAAAAAATAGATACCGATCAATTAGTCGATTTGGATGTTACTAATGTGTCTTTAGAAGCTGCTTTAAAGAAGTTATTAAAAGACACTAATATTTCTTATTACATTCAGAAAAAGCAAGTTTTATTGACGAATGCTGCTCCTGTTGAAAAATCAAATCCTAATATTCAAGAAACAGAAAGAATTATTAAAGGAACCGTTTACAGTGCGACCGACCGACAGCCGCTTCCTGGCGCAACTATCCGCATCAAAGGAACTGGAATGGGCGCTATAACTGACTTTAACGGAAAATTTGCTTATGAATTAAAAGGAAATGACATTCCGAACTTGGTTCTTGAAGTTGGATTTTTAGGAATGGAAAGCCAATCGCAAAAAGCAGATTATAAAAAAGAATTTGTCTTTTACCTTAAAGAAGTTACAGACGAACTGAATCCTGTTGTAATTACTTCTTCTTATGGAACTACTAAATTAAAAGAAGAAATAGTTGGAAGTATTTCGACTTTAAACGCAAAAGACATTGCGGTAGAACAAGCTTCTGAAAGTTTCGATAAAATGATTACAGGTCAAATTGCCGGTGTAATGGTAGAAAATACTTCTGGTGTTGGTGGTCCCGTTAAAATCAATATTCGCGGACAAGGAACTTTATCTTCTTTAACAGGAGCAAAAACGGGAACTTCTACGCAACCTTTAATTATTGTAGATGGTGTTGTTATGAGTGAAGAATACGGTATTGACAGCTCTGTTTTTGATGGAAGTGGCGATACTGCAGAAAATTTAGCCAATCCATTAATGAAAATTGCGCCAGAAAATATCGAAACAATATCGGTTTTAAAAGATGCTGCGGCCGTTGGTATTTACGGTGCTGATGGTGCAAATGGTGTTATTTTAATTACTACCAAAAAAGGGAAAAAAGGAAAAACACAATTTGGTTTCTCTAATCAGCTTGGGGTTTCATCGGCTATTAACCGAATTAAATATCTAAGCGGTGAGCAATTTACCGAACTTAGAAACGAATACATGAAAAACACCACAACAGGTTATGTTCCTGTTGCTTACAATGGTATAAATACAGATTGGTTTGAGGTTTTAAACAGATCTGGAATTTACAACAAGTATAATTTTAATGTTTCTGGTGCAACTTCAAAATTTTCATACCGTACAAACGTAAGTTATACAAAAATTGATGAACCTCAATTGGGTAACGATACGAAGCAATTAAACGCTGGAATTAATTTAGGTTTTAATTCTGGTAAATGGAGCGCCAATTTGATGCTGAATCCAAGTTACGTACAAAAAGATTCTCCAAACATCTTTGCAAGTTTTGCTTATTTACCAACTCTTGCGGTTTATAATGCAGACGGTTCTTACGCAGATTTAGGCGTTAGCGGTATTACAAGAGGAAATCCGCTTGCGGCTATTGAACAAAACAAAAATCAAGCGCAGACATTTGGACTTTTAGGAAGCATCAATTTATCTTATCAGCTAAATAATGCTATTAAATTTTCTACTCTTTTCGGAATGGATTATACTGATAAAGAACAAGATCGTTATTTTTCTGCTGCAAACGAAAGTGGTCAGTTTAATGGATCTTTTACCCTAGACGGAATTCTTTATCCTGCATGGGGACGTAGACTTTTAAATCAAAGAAATTCAACTAAATGGAACTGGCAGGGACAAGTTTTATTTAACAAACAATTGTCTGAAAACCATGAAATTGATGGTGTTGCAGGTTTTGAATTGTCTGAAGATAGAACAGATTTCAATTATAAATCTGGAGTTGGATTTGTGAATCCAGAGCAGATTAATAAAGTTACAGATGCGATTAGAGACGATAATTTAGCAACGCCTTTAATTGACGAATCAAAAAGCGGTCAAACGTATCGAAATGAAATCAGCTATAATTCTAGAGTTTCACTCTTATCTCAGGTAAATTATAACTATAAAAAACGTTATTATGTTTTAGCTAATTTAAGGCGTGACGAAAGTTCTGTTTTTGGAGATGATACAAACGTTGCTCTAAATGGAGGGGCAGGTTTAAGCTGGATTACAAGTAACGAAGATTTCTTAAGATCAAACTCATGGATTGATTTCTTGAAATTTAAAGTGAGTTATGGTTCTACAGGAAACTCAAGAATTGGTTCTTACCGATCAAAAGGTTTATATAATATTGGCCAAAATAATTATAACGGTTACAGCGGAGGTACTACAGGCGCTGCCCCAAACGGTCATTTAAGCTGGGAGAAAAACACAAAATTCAATGTTGGTTTTGATTTCAATATTTTTAAAAGAATCGAATTAACTCTTGAATACTATTATGATAATAAAAGTGATTTAATTACAACTAGAGATATTCCAACAGAAACGGGATATAACTCGGTGCAATTAAACGCTTCAAGTATGTACAATAAAGGTTTTGAACTTACTACAAGAATTAAATGGATAAAAAGCGAACCTTTTAAATGGACAACTACTTTCAATATTTCTACAGTAGACAGTAAAGTAACCGATCTAAAAGGTTTAGGAAGCGATTATGCTTTAGGAAATATTGCTTTGGCACAAAAAATTGGCTACAGCACCACAACATTATGGGGAATAAAATGGGTTGGCGTTGATCCTGCAACAGGACGAGATCTTGTAGAAAAAGATGGACAGGTTTATGATGCCAAAACTTATAATGAAGGTCATACTGTTGCAGACTGGGTACCAATTGGAGACACGCAGGCAGATGCATACGGAGGTTTTTATAATAATTTTACATTTTACAATAACCTGACATTATCTGTTAGAGGAGATTTTCAACTTGGTGGCGATGTCTTTATTTCTGATGTTTATATTGATAAATATTCAAATACTTTAAACCGAAATCTTTCTATAAATGCAGCAGATCATTGGAGAAATCCTGGAGATATTGTTTCACAGTCAGCAGTTACTTCTTCTCCAATTCTTTCTAACTTAAGCAAATATGTTTATGATGGTACTTATGTGAGAATCAGCAATATTAATTTGAGTTATAATGTACCGTTAAAAAATACTTTTCTGGACTCTCTTTCTGTTTTTGCAGATGCTTCGAATGTGGCATATTGGTACAAAGCAAAAAGTCCAAAAGGAATGAACGGAATACGAGAATACAGTTTTATCTACCCTCAGGCAAGAACAATCTCGCTTGGAGTTAATGCAAAATTTTAAAGAAATGAAATATTCAAAATACATCACATTATTTTTTCTAATTTTCTCCTTACAAAGCTGTAGTGATTTTTTGGAGCAGGAACCTGGAACGCAGACATCTATTGATGAATTATTGCAAAATAAACAAGGTGTTCTTACCGCTCTAACAGGACTTTATACAGAAGTTGAAGCCAATGTAAGAAGCGAACGTTTTGCTGTTTATGCAGATCTGCAAGGAGGAAATATCAAATTTACACCAACTGCTTCAGGAACAAACCGAGGGCAAATTTCGCCAGCTGGAAACATAGAGCAGGTTTATTCTTTTGATGATTTAGCGCTGACTAGTAATTTCAAATCTTTTTACGACGGAAGTTATGATATTATTAATCAAGCTAACTTAATTTTAGAATATACGCCTGCCCTAAAAGATGCTACCGAAGAAGAGAAAAAACAAATTATGGCAGAGGCTATGACAATAAGAGCTTATGCACATTTTCTTTTAGCAATTGTTTACGGTCAAGATTATAATTACACCACAGACGCTTCTCATTTAGGAATTGTGTATAGTACAAAATCGATTAAAGCGGGAATACAATATCCGGCAAGAGAAACGGTTGCAAATACTTACAATCTAATTATAACCGACTTAAAAGAGGCTATTAGCAACTATTCTTCAAATTTAGTACTTAGCGGACCAACCTATTCTTATTTTAACATAAACAGTGCAAAAGCATTACTTGCGCGAGTTTATCTGCAGAAAAGTGATTGGACAAATGCATACGATACTGCAAATGATGTTATTACAAATTCTGGAATTAAATTGGTAGAAAAAGACAATTATCTTGCTGAATGGGCAAAAACAGATCTTCCAGTTTCTGAAATTTTATTAGAATTTTCGGTTCCAAGAGATGCTGAAGGTACAGTCGGTTCTTCAATGTCAAGCTATTTTGGTTACACATCTGCAACCATTTACAACAAATATGTCGCTTCAAATGACATCGTTAACCTATACGAAAATGCCGACTTAAGAAAACAATTGTTCTTAACACAGCCCTTGCAGACTTTAGTAAACGGTGTGCTAACTCCTGTGAATTATAATTTCACTAAAAAATTCCAAAACAATGCTGCTTATGTAGCTTTTAGATTGAGCGAAATGTATTTAATACGCGCCGAAGCTGCTTTAGAAACCAGCAGAGCCGATGTTGCTATGGCAGATGTCAACATTATCCGCGCTCGTGCAAATGCAACTTTATTGACTAACACAACAAATCTTAAAGAAAATATTCTCTTAGAAAGAAGAAAAGAACTTTGCTTTGAAGGACATTTATTTTTTGATCTTGTGCGCGATCACAAGAATATTTCGAGAAATGATGGTTGTATCTCAACTAGTTGCAGCATGACATATCCTTCTTTAAAATTTGTGCTGCCAATACCAACATTCAACACTAATCTTAACCCTAACTTACAACAAAATGACTCGTATTAAGATATTTAGCATATTGCTTATGGCAGTATTATGTACTTCTTGCTCAAAAGACGATTATAAATTAGGTTCTGAAATTGATCCGTTTTTAAGATTCAATTTCTTGGTTAAAAGTGATAATACACCTTTAGAATATCCAACAGTAAACGGAAGTTTGGTTCCTCAATCAAATTACGTAAATACTTCTGTAAAGACGCTGAAAGTGCCAGTTGCATTAACAACTCGTAACGTAAAAAATACGGTTACTGCTAATTTTAGTGCCGTTTCATCAACGGGTGATAATGAAAGTTTTACAGTAAATCCAGTTAATCAGTTAACTTTTCAGGGAACTCAGCTAACAGACACTATTGCTGTTTCTTTTGATAAAAGATGGTCTGCTAATCAGAGTATTAATTTAAAATTAGAAACGGTTTCAGATCCTGAAATTCATATCGGAAATCTGAATACTCAATATCCAAACGACACTTTTACAATTGATTTGACCTCAATTACAACAAACTATACATTTCCTGTAAATCAACTGGTTGTCAAAGGTGTAGTTGGCGAAACAGTTGATTTTAAAGTAAATTTCCCTAACGGATTTTTTCCTTCTGAAATAGAAAACGCTCAAATCTTCAAATTTCAAAATGGTTTTGAATATTCTCTAACCCACGATGATTTTGGAGATAACAGAAGTTCTATAACCTACCATTTAACATTATTAGAAGATATTCAGAATGATGATGCTCGTTATGAGTCTAAAATTACTTTGATTAATATTCCCAATTATAATGCAACCGGAAATCTGACTTTAACTGTAGTAAAACCGATAAAATCGCCTAGAGATATTCAAGCCTATCCAGCATCAAAATTCACAGATCCCACAAATGCATTTTATTTAACTTATGGAGAACATTGGTTTAGTGTCAATAATGCATGTTCTTGGCAGACTTTCAACGCTTTGACTTTCCCGATTGCTGTAACAAAAGACCACGAAAACGCGATTCTTTACAGCGATAAAGGAACTGCAAATCCAAATGATGACGTGTATTATGATGCATTCAAAATCGGATTTAATGTTGCTACTGGAACAAATACTGTAAATTCTTTTGGTTTAAAAAGATGGTTTTCTAACGAAAGTAACTCGGCTGCAATCTCGCCTGGATTTAATATTACCTCAGCTTTAGAGTTTTTCCCTGCCAATGGAAACAGCAAAACACAAGGAACTGTGCTCGTAATTCCGCAAGATTTAACCATCGGTTCTAGTGCAACAAATACGTATCAAATTGCTATTTCTGGAGAAGGAACTTACAAAGAAATCAGCAACGGTTTATATGAAATTTCATTTGAATTAAAATTAACAAACGACAAATTGTTTGGAGGAACAGTTTCGACGCAATACAGAATGTACAACAACAGAGTGTACACAAAGCCAACGCCTTTAAGCATCTCGTGCCCAAAAGAAGTTACTTTATAATTGATAATTGATAATTGCCTTTGAGCTTTGTCAAAGTTTAAAACTTTGACAAAGCTTTTGGCGTGAAAAAGAAGTTTCAGGTTTCACGTTCTGTTGCAACTTGAAACTTGAAACTTGAAACAAAAAAAACAAAACCAAAAAAAACACAAAGAATTGAAAAAACTAATCTTCCCTCTCCTTTTCATGCTTTGCCTTACGGCTTATAAAAGCGTTGAGAATCCTGATTATATTGATATTCAGGAATTAAGAAAATTGTATTCTAGCGGAGATTCTTCGAAATGGCCCGCTGCGAAATTACACGAAAATGTCGATAAAACTAAATTTCAAGATATTGGAGTACTTCCAGCTGTTCCGTATCCTGCTTATAATCCGTATTCTAAGGAAAAAGAAAGTTTGGGAAAGATTCTATTTTTTGATCCGAGATTATCACGAAGCGGACAAATTGCTTGTGCTTCTTGCCATAATCCAGAATTAGGCTGGACTGACAATTTAACTCGTTCTTTTGGACATGATCGTCAAACTGGAAAACGCAATTCGATGACGATTTTAAATTCAGCGTATGCCACTTCCCTATTTTGGGATGGACGTGCTTTAAGTTTAGAAGATCAAGCACAATTTCCTGTTTCTGATCCGTTAGAAATGAATGAAAAATTAACGATTGCCGTTGATAAAATTGCTAAAATAAAAGGCTATAATTCGTTGTTTTCAGCAGCTTTTGGAGATAAAAAAGTGACTTTACAAAGAATTCAATATGCAATTGCCACTTTCGAAAGATCAATAAATAGTCCGAAAAGTAAATTCGATCAGTTTGTAAGCGGTAAATCAGATATTTATACCGATCAGCAAGTCAAAGGAATGCATTTATTTAGAACCAAAGCGCAATGCATTAACTGCCATAATACGCCATATTTTAGCGATAATCAGTTTCATAATGATGGACAGACTTTATTCGGAACAAAAAATGAAGATTTCGGACGTTACAATGTTACCAAAGACGTAAAAGACATTGGTAAATTTAGAACACCGACACTTCGTGAAGTAGCAAACACAAGACCTTGGATGCATCACGGACATTTTCCTTCTTTGTTGGATGTTGTGGAATTGTACAATTTAGGAAATCCATCGCCAGTTCAAAAGAAATATCTGGGAACAGCAAGAGATTCGCTAATTCCAAAATCTGATCCGATGTTGAGAAAATTAGATTTAAGCAAAGAGGAGATCAGCGATTTATTAGCATTTATTGAAACTTTAAGTACGCCAACCAGAAGAATTATGGTGCCAGAAATGCCTAAATAATTAATTCTAAAACAAGCTTTTATGAAATCAGTAAACATTATCATTATTCTTTTTTTAGTTTTCAAAACTGCATCTGCACAGAAAATGACGGAAGAAATGATGCGAAAAAGAGATTTAAAAATTGATTCTATTTCTAAAATTGATTTTTTAAGTTATGATTATAAATATTTGGATCAAAACTTTAAGATTAAAATACCAAAGGAAATTTTCGAAAAAACAGTGACTGATTACAAATTCTATCCTGAAAGAATTCGTAACCACAAAGATTCTCTCGGAATTGTTTTAATGGCTGAATTTAAAGATTCTGACGCTTCAAGAATAGCAGGACTCAGGCTTAATTATGAATGGAAAAGAGTTGGTTATTATACTTGGATGAGCGAAAGCGATGTTTTAGCATTAGCAAAAAAGCTACATATAAAAATGCCCTACAGACTTCAGGAATTGTTCTTAAATAATGACCCAAAAGTAAAAATAGAACTTCAATCTTTACGAGATAAACTTTTTCTGCAAACAGGCAAAGAAGAAGTAAAAACTATTTCAGCAAAAGAACTTCTTAATTATGGTTTTAAGTATAATCCAGAATTAATTGAGCTCAGAAAAACAGAAAATAAACCCAAAGTCCAAACAAAATAAATGATTTGTGTTTTGCCCCAAGTATTTTGCAAATCACAAAAGCCCTTTTCGTTTTGAAAGGGCTTTTTTTGTATTAAAAACAATCTTTTCCATACTTTTTCATTATACTTTTATTGAAGCTTAGAATGCTATATTCTTCGAAAAAGAGGCTACATTTTTTAAATTTGTTTGAAACAGAGAAAAGCTATATTTTCTAAAAAAACATTATTATGAAGTTAGAACAAATTCAAATTCAGACCAACAATATTCTAAAAACAACTGCTTTTTATCAAGATGTTTTAGAACTCCCAATTATAGAAAAAAGCGAAAATTCAGTTTGCATTCAAGCGGGAAATTCTGTTTTGAAATTCGTTGAAAATACAAATTTCAATTCTATTTATCATTTTGCATTTAATATTCCAGAGAACAAATTAGAGGAAGCGATTGAGTGGTGCAAAAACAAAGTAGATGTAATTGTTATTGAAGATCAAAATGTTATTGCAAATTTTGAGAATTGGAATGCTCACGCTGTTTATTTTTATGATAACAACGGAAATTTATTAGAATTCATTGCCAGACATGATCTTAATAATTCGCAAACAGCAGCATTCAATTCTAAATCTATTTTAAATATTAGTGAAATCGGAATTGTAAATGAAAATCCATTAGAATTAGGAAATCAATTAATCGCAAAACACAACCTAAACTTCTTTTCTAAGAACGAAAATACGGAAGCTTTTGCCGCAATTGGCGACGATGAAGGCTTATTGATTATGGTAAGACCTAATCGAAATTGGTATCCGACACAAACGCCTTCTGAAAACAATAAAACGGAAGTGAAATTAGAAATTAACGGAAATAATATTGATTTGAAATTTTAGAAGAACTTCAAATTCTAATCTACAAAAACAAATTATAACAAGTAAAAGCTCTTTTCATTTTGAAAAGGGCTTTTTTGTTAACTGCTAATTTCCTTTTTCTATATTTGTTTGAAAGAAATAATAGTGTTCAAATATTATTTTTAAATTTTCAGCTAGCAAATATCTATATGAAGAAAATATTCCTTAAAGCAATTCTACTTACTTTTTTTATCTTCAATTTTATGAATGCTCAAGCGCAAGATATTGTTTTACAAAAGTTAATAGATACTAAACTTCTGGAACAAAAAGAAGTAAAAGATTTTAAGGAAGTTCAAAATAAGATAGAAATAAAAGGAAGTACAGCCTATTTGTATGGATTATTTCACTGTGAATATAAAAGAGTAACAGGGCATTTTTATTCTTCTTTTTTAGCTGATATGATTTCTATTGAAAACGAAAAACTCAGCGAAGAAGAACAAAAAAAAAGAGAACCAAAAATTTACGGACTATCTTGCTAAACTTAAAGAGTGTGGACTTATAAACGAAAAACAAGTTCATTACTTTCAAAAAGAAATAAATAATAATTCATACGGATACAAGCTTCAATTTCTGCAAGATATTTCATTTAGAGCTTTGAAAGCCGATTATATGGCTCCAGAAAAGCTAAAAGAATTTGCAGATAAATTAAAAGACTATAAAATAGTCGATAAAAAATATGAAAATTTGATTGCTGCGATAGACGAAGAAAAAATACAAGAGCCTATCGATTTTCTTTTGTACTGTGAAAAATCTACAATCATAAACCCAAAGAATTATTCGGATAAAGCAGAAGTTTTTTTGGAAGCCATTCATAAAAAAACCGCATCAGTACTTCCTGAATTGGCTTTTACTGATTTTGAATATAAAATTGTGCCTGATGCTGAAATGTCTGCTTATGGCGATAATTATTACAACTGTATCGTTTCTTTAAAATCAAATGGAAAAGTCTATAAGCAAAAAAGCGGATTTTATCCATCATCGAAAAACGATTATTCCGCTGGTGAAATTGAAATTCAAAACTATTATCAGATATTCAATAAAATATTAATCGACTTAAATGCTCCGTATAGAGTTCATGATGTTCCAGTATTTGGCGATAATTCATCTGTTAGCCAAATTGGAATAATGGTCTTAACCAAAGAACAGGAGAAAAAACTAAACGAATTTGTAACTTATCTTTCTGCATCTTATGAAGATTTTAAAAATAAACCAACAAGCCTTGAAATTGAAAAAGCAATCGAAGAATATGCAAAAATTGGTTTGTTTTCAAATTTAACAATTGAAGAAATAACTGAGGGAAAGGAAAGAACAAGTGAATTAGAGATCATGGATTACAATGACATTCTTTCGGTCTTTCCTAACCTAATTTATTCGTTTGATACAGAACTTGGAAATCTTGAAGATCCTTATGCTGAATTAGTAAAGGAATTTTCAAAAATTTCTCATAACGAATTCAATCCAAGTGATATTTTGAATCAATTTCAAGGTCGAAAAAGGAAAACAACTTTAAAATTTAAACTAGATAATAAATCTTATTCAAAAACCTTCAAAATCGACAGCGATTGGATTGATATTATTTTTTTGATTTTATTCAATCTGTTGTAAAAGAAAATAAACTCAAAGGTCAGTTTTATGAATTATACACTGGAGATCAGTTAGCCAAAGTTGTTTTCCTGACAAAACTGCAATATGACTATATTAGAACAAATAAGCTCCTTTTATTTGCAGATCAAGAATTTGAAGAAGAATAAATCTTTTTCCAATTCTAAAAAACAATCTAAAACTTCATTTTCTGAATTCGCACCGCATTCAAAATCGCCAACAACGCTACTCCAACATCGGCAAATACAGCTTCCCACATAGTTGCTAGTCCGCCTGCGCCAAGAATCAGCACAAAAGCTTTTACTAGAAAAGCTAGCGTAATATTTTGCCAAACAATTTTTTTAGTTTGTTTGCCTATATTAATTGCCATTGCAATTTTACTAGGTTTATCGTCTTGAATGACAACATCGGCAGTTTCTATTGCTGCATCACTTCCTAAACCTCCCATTGCAATTCCGACAGTACTCAAGGCAATTACAGGCGCGTCGTTTACACCATCACCGACAAAAGCAATGGTTTCGTTTCTGGCCTTAATTTCGTTTACTTTATTGACTTTATCTTCTGGAAGCAAATCTCCAAAAGCATTTGCAATTCCGATTTTATCTGCCACAAATTGAACGACGTTGGCTTTATCGCCGCTCAACATCGTTATTTTTACGCCTAAAGATTTTAGTTTTGAAACCGTTTCTTTAGCATCTTCTTTTATTTGATCTGCAATAGTTAAGTAACCTGCAAATTTGCCTTCGTAAGCAATTGCAATTGTGGTGTAAACTATCGATGCAGGATCAATATCATACGGAATATTATATTTATCAAGCAATTTAAAATTCCCAACAAATAGTTCTTTTCCGTTAAAAGACGCTTTTAATCCATGTCCAGAAATTTCTTCAATATCTTTCAATTCAATTGAAGAATCAATTTGTCCTACATAATTATGAATTGCCGTTGCAACAGGATGTGTGCTTCGGCTTTCTAAAACATTGACCAATTTTAGAATTTCTTCTTTATCAAATTCTGGTTTTATAATAACTTCCTGCACTTTAAAAACACCTTCAGTCATCGTTCCAGTTTTGTCTACCACAACATTCTGAATGGTCGAAATTCTGTCTAGAAAATTACTGCCTTTAAATAGAATTCCGTTTTTGCTAGCTGCTCCAATTCCGCCAAAATAACCTAACGGAATACTGATAACCAATGCACAAGGACAAGAAATAACCAAGAAAACCAACGCTCTATACAACCAATCACTAAAAACATAATGGTCTACAAAAAGCATCGGAATCAAACAAATTGCGATTGCAAGATAAACCACAATTGGTGTGTAAATTTTAGCAAATTTTCTAATGAATAATTCAGCTGGAGCTTTTTTAGTAGTTGCATTTTGAACTAATTCCAGAATTTTAGACAACTTACTATCGTTATAAGCGGTTGTTACTTTTACTTCGGCAATAGTATTGCCGTTGATCATTCCTGCGAGAACAGTTTCTCCTTTCTTTTTGGTATCGGGTTTACTTTCTCCTGTTAGTGCCGCAGTATTAAAAGAAGCCGAATCTGATAATAATTCTCCATCCAAACCTAATTTTTCTCCCGCTTTAAGCTGAATAATCGCTCCAATCTGGACATCTTTGGCTTTCATTTTTGTAGCGACATTATTTTCAAGAACATTCACTTCGTCTGGACGCTGATCTAAAAGGCTTTTAATACTTGATTTTGCTCTTTTAACCGCCATTCCCTGAAAGGTTTCTCCAATAGTATAAAAAAGCATTACGGCAACGCCTTCTGGATATTCGCCAATAGCAAATGCACCAATTGTAGCAATACACATTAGGAAAAATTCGGAGAAAACATCTCCTTTTATAATGCTTTCGTAGGCTTCTCTCAAAACTGGAAATCCAACTGGAAGATAAGCAATCACGTACCACGCAATTCTAACATATCCAGTAAACCAGTTTTGAGGAAAGTAATGATCCAAACCAATTCCGATTAGCAGTAAAATAAAGGAAATAATTGATGGCAGAAACAACTCAAATAAACTGCCTTGCGCATTATGTTCATGATCGTGATCTCCGTGATCGTGTCCGTCATCATTCGAATGTACTGGTTCTTCATGTGAACAGCAACAAGATGGTTTGGCTTTATTTTTTGTGTTTTTTACTTCTATATCTTGATGTATCATTTTAGAGTTTCAGGTTTCAAGTTTCAGGTTTTGCATCCTGAAACTTTGTTTTAAAAATTATGTTCTAAATTTAATCAATTTGTAGTAAAGTTTTTTATTAAAATAATGATTAAACGCGCTATTTGTCATTTCCACGAGGAGAAATCTTCACAAGAAGCTCGACAAAGATTGGATTTTAGGAACGGAATTACTTGCATAGATTTCTCCTCCGTTGAAATCAAAAATAATCTCATTCCAACTAAAAAACTTAGTCCCTCAGCAACTTAGAATCTTAGCAACTTAAAAAAAATCAATGCTCATGCTCTCCTCCGCCCTTCATTGCAGATAGCAGATAAAAAGCCCCTTTTGTAACGATTTTTGCCTGAGAATCTATCTTATCTACAAATTTTATCTCGGTAAAACCTAAATCTGTTGTACCTGGAACTACTTCTATGGCTTTAAAATGGACTTCTTTTTCATGAACTTCCTCTTTTTCCCCTGCTTTATGATCTTTTTCTGCTTTCTCTTCTTCTTGAACAAAAACAAAATACTTATCTGCGTTTCGAACTACGGCATCTTTAGGAAGTGCAGGAACTGTGGCATTGGTAATGTTTATATTAGCAGATACATACATTCCTGAAATCAATCCTTTTGCGTCTGCAGGATCAATTTTAGCGTGAACAGCAACCGTTTTACTTTCATTTGAAAATGATTTATTGATTCCGAAAATCTTTCCTTTAATAGATTTATTGGACTGATTGGTCAATACAAAATCAATTACCTGCCCAATCGAAATAGAACCTAAATCTTTCTCATAAACATTCAAATCCAAATGCATCTGACTGTTATCTACCACTTCAAACAAAGAAACTCCCGTATTTGCAAAAGCGCCTTTAGCAATATTTATTTTCCCTACATAACCATTTATAGGCGATACAATCGGCACAAGTGAGGAACTTCCTTTAGTAGAAACATGCAAGGCATCCAATTTGTTTTTTGCGGCTTGTGCGCGGGCTCTTTCAGCTGCCAACTTGGCTTTTACTTCCTGAAATGTCTTTCTCGGATTTACATTTTCATCACTTAATGTTTTCTGGCGATTGTATTCTAACTGTAAATATTCAATATTGGCAGTTGCCGAATGATATTCTTCCTGCATTTCAATCACTTCTAGATTCTGAATTGTTGCCAGCACTTTTCCTTTGTTGACAAATGTTCCTTCCAAAACATAAATATCTTTTACAGTTCCGCCAATTAAAGTCGAAACTTCAGCCGAATTTTGAGGAGGAACCGTAGTGTAACCATTGGCTTTGATGACTTTATTCAAATTTCGGTCTTCCACAAATCCAGTTTCAATACCAACTGTTTTATATTGAGATTCCGTTAGAGCAACTTCTGTATTCGGCTTTTCTTCTTCTTGAGTTTCTTCTGCTTTCTTTTCATTGCATGCGCTTAAGTTAACCGCAAGGCACGCAAAGACAAAGCGCAAGGCACGCAAGGAAATTAAACTTTGCGAACTTTGCGTTACAATCTTTGCGCTCTTTGCGGTTAAATAATTCTGTATATTTTTCATGATTAATTGCTTTTGATGGTTGGAAATTGGAGTTCGATAGCACTTTGATTAAAACTATGTGTAGCTTCGGCAAGTTGTTTTTTAATATCAATTGCCTGATTTAAAAAACTGATATACGACCAATAACTCAAATCGCCATTGGCATAACTTTTCTGCGCTGTTTCAATAATCTGATTTGCATATTGTAAACCTTCGTTTTGATAATAATTCAGATTTTTTTGCTGTTTTAGAAAATTATTCTGCAACTCTTCTTTTTGAAGATTTAAAATGATTTTGTTTTTATCCAATGCCAATTGCGATTGCGAAATACTAATCTCTGCCGCCTTCGCTTTTGTTGTATTTACGCTTCCAAATAACGGAATTTGTATTCCAGCAGTAAATCCTTGAAATAATGATTGGGTATTTATGGTTTGGGCAAAATAGCCTAAACCCAATTTTGGAGTACGATTTGCCTTAAACGTTCCCACTTCTTTTTGATAAACCGAAATTTGCTGCTGATAAAAATCGGTTACTAATTCCTCCACTTTTGAATTCTGATTTTCTGTGAATGTAAATTTGAGCGAAGTTGCTTCATCTGGAATAATATTTTCATCGGTCTGAACAAAAAACTGAAGCTGTTTTTGGTAAATAGCCAAATCGTAACGCAATTGTTCTTTTTGCGTTTCGATCTCTTTTACTTTGGCTTTTGCACTGATAACTTCGATATTGCCACTTTCCCCAGTTTTAAAACGCAGCTCAGCATTCTTAAGGAATTTAGTATAAATCTCATTTAATTCTGAGTTTAACTTTTGAATTGAAATTCCGTATAAATATTGATAATAAGCCAAAGTCACAGCTTTTTCTAACTCGTAAGAAGATAAAGCTTTTCGTTTTTCAGCCAGTTTTGTCAACTCTTCTTGTAATTGTCTATTGGCTTTGGTGACATTTCCTAAAGGGAAAAACTGCTGTATGGAAACATTATGGTCAAAATCGGCACTATTGAACTGTCCACCTTGGTACTGCACTTGCAAAGGATCGGGCTGAAAAGCTGTTTTCTTTAAAACGGTTTGGCGTTCTATTTCTTTATCGGCTATTTTTAAGTCGATGTTGTTTGATTTGGCAAGTTCGATGGCTTTTTCAAGACTTATAGATTGTTGTGCTGAAATAGCAGTACTTACCAATAGGAATATGCTTAACTGCAATCCCGATAGCCATTGGGAGCAAAGCTTTTTCAATTCGATTTTATATGTTGAATTCTTCATTTTGTTATTTTTTATCTCTCGCAGATTTAAGGGATTTTTTTAAATTAATCTTTAAGATCTGCTGAATCTGCGAGATAAATTTTTCTGTATGCACGAATAAATTTTCTAATTGTCAGATTTTTTAATTATCTCATTTCTAATAAACTTCTCCAGCATTAAATACAAAATCGGCAAAACGATTAAGGTTAATAAAGTTGCAGAGAGTAAACCGCCGATAACTACAGTTGCTAAAGGTTTCTGTACTTCTGCCCCTCCGCTTGTTGACAATGCCATTGGCAAAAATCCTAACGAAGCAACTGCCGCGGTCATTAAAACGGGACGTAAACGTGTTTTGGTTCCGATTATAACTCTTTGAAGCGGATCTAAAATTCCTTCTGTTTTTAATTGGTTGAAATACGAAATCAGTACAATTCCGTTGAGAACGGCAATTCCGAACAAGGCAATAAATCCAATTCCGGCAGAAATACTAAACGGCATTCCTCTTAGCGAAAGTGCAAAAACTCCTCCTATTGCGGATAAAGGAATGGCAGTAAAAATCAATAAAGCTTGTTTTACACTCTTAAAAGTAAAATACAACAAGATCAAAATTAATCCTAAAGCAATTGGTAATGCCAAAGAAAGTCTTTTTGATGCTTCGATTAAATTTTCAAACTGACCTCCATAAGTCACATAATAACCTGCGGGAAGTTTAAAATTTTTGTCCAGTTTTTGCTGAATTTCTTCTACAACCGTTTTAATATCGCGCCCGCGTACGTTTAAACCAACAGTAATTCTTCTTTTTCCATTTTCGCGAACCACCTGAACAGGACCTTGCTCATAATCGACCGTGGCAACTTGCGAAAGCGGTACCTGCTGGCCATTAGGAAGTGGAATAAACAAATTACTCACATCGGTAATATCAGCACGATTGTTTTCATCCATTCGAACGACAACATCAAAACGTTTGCTTTCATCATAGATTTTTCCAGCACTTTCACCTGCAAATGAAGATCGTATAATCTGATTGATGTCAGATATATTCAATCCGTATAACGCAATTTTATTATAATCGTATTTAACAGTAATTTGAGGAAGTCCTGTTACTTTATCGGCTTTTAAATCTCCGATTCCTTCAATGTTTTTTATTTTCGAAATTAATTCTGAGGCTTTTGAATCCAATATTTCTAAATCATCACCAAAAATTTTGATGGCAATATCAGAACGGCTTCCTGTCATTAATTCGTTAAAACGCATTTGAATCGGCTGAGAAATCTCTATTGTAGCACCTGGAATTACTTCCATTTCCTCTTTCATCGCATTGGCTAATTCTTCCCAATTATGATATTTGCCTTTCCATTCTTTTTTATCTTTTAAAACGATAATCAAATCTCCACTTTCAATTGGCATTGGATCTGTCGGAATTTCACCGCTTCCAATTTTGGTTACAATAGTCTTGATTTCAGGAAATTTAGCTTTCAGAATCTGCTCGTATTTTGTAGTCGTTTCTACCATCTGCGTAAGCGAACTTCCTGTCATAATGGTCGCATTTATAGCCAAATCTCCTTCTGCAATAGTCGGGATAAATTCTCCTCCCATATTTTGAAAAATAATTAAGGCTAATGCAAATAAACCGAATGCAATTCCTAAAACTGCTTTTTTAAATTGGAGTGCTTTATTTAAAAATGGCGTATATCTATTTTGAAACCAAAGCATCATTCTATCACTGAAATTTTCTTTGTGTTTTGTTTTCTTTGAAAGAACTAATGCGCTTATCATTGGCACATAAGTCAACGAAAGTATAAACGCTCCAATTACTGCAAAACCAACTGTCATTGCCATTGGTTTAAACATTTTTCCTTCAGTACCAATTAATGCTAAAATGGGAAGATAAACGATAAGAATGATGATTTCTCCGAAAGCGGCGCTGTTTCTAATTTTTGAAGCCGAATTGTAGATTTCGGCATCCATTTCTTCTTGGGAAAGATTTTCGTTCCGTTTAAGTTTCTGTAAATGATGCATGGAAGCTTCGACTATAATAACAGCTCCGTCGACAATGATTCCGAAATCTATTGCACCTAAACTCATTAAATTTCCGCTAACGCCAAAAGCATTCATCAAAATAACAGCAAATAACATCGCTAACGGAATTACTGAAGCTACAATTAATCCGGCGCGAAGATTTCCGAGAAATAAAATCAGAACTAAGATTACTATAAAAGCACCTTCCAATAAATTTTTAGTAACCGTTCCTATAGCATTATCGACCAACTTTCCGCGATCAATGAAAGCCTCAGCAACAACGCCTTCAGGCAGACTTTTATTAATCTGCTCCATTCTTTCTTTTACTCTTTTAACTACTGCGCTTGAGTTTTCACCTTTCAGCATCAAAACCATTCCTGATACGATTTCTCCTTTTCCGTCTTTGGTTGAAGCGCCGTAACGCAGCGCAATACCTTCACGAACCTTAGCTACATCACGCACAAGAACTGGAGAACCATTTCTGTTCTTTACTACTACATCACCTAGATCTCTTACTCCTTTTGCCATTCCGACACCGCGAATGAAATAAGCATATTGATCTTTCTCTATGTAGGCACCTCCTGTATTTTGATTGTTCTTTTCTAAAGCATCAAAAATTTCGGTGATAGTTACGCCTAAACTATTTAGTGTATTTGGGTTAACAGCTATTTCATATTGTTTTAATTTTCCGCCCCAAGTGCTTACTTCTGCGACTCCCCTAACTCCCTGTAATTGCGGAATAATAATCCAATCCTGAATGGTTCTTAATTGTATTGCATCATACTTTTTTTCGTAACCTTTTTTGGCATAAACATCATATTGATAAATTTCGCCTAAACCTGTGGTTATTGGCGCTAATTCTGGTGTTCCTGCATAAGGCGGAATATTCTCTTCGGCTTGTTTTAAGCGTTGAAATATTTGTTCGCGAGCCCAATAAATATCAACATCATCTTCAAAAACAACGGTTACGACAGATAATCCGAAACGGGAAATACTTCGAAGTTCTATAATATCTGGAACTGTTTTTACAGCTTGTTCAAGAGGATACGTTATCAATTGTTCTACTTCCTGACTTGCCAAGGTCGGTGCAGTGGTAATAATCTGAACCTGATTGTTAGTTACATCTGGAAGCGCATCTAACGGTAGTTTTTTAAGCGAATAGCTTCCCCACGCTATCAAAACGAGGGTAAATAATAGTATGACGAATTTGTTCCGTATACTAAACTGAATAATTTTATCTAGCATTTGAGATATATAATGACATGAGAAATGAGACAATTTCTTGTCTATCTAAGTTTTGTGGAAAATCCACCCTTCTCTAATCCAAATTGTGATCCTGATAAACTATCGGGACAAAAAGGATTTCATTATACTAACTGAGGCGGCTGCCAAATACTTCCGAAGAAATTGGAAGCAAAAACGGAATTATAACTTGGTAATGCTATTGAAATAAGATCGCAAACCTTTGGAAATTCAAAAATTATCGGAGTTTGATAACTTAAAATTTGAACACTGCAACAATTACAAGTGCAGAAAGGAGAACATAAATCATTGTCTTTATCGTGTGAGTGGTTCTCTTCTGAAGAAAACTGAGCCGTTTTATGCATAGCGCTATTGACTTCCATATCTGCGCAAGGCATATTTGAAAGTGCCATCAAATAAATTGACATTATAATTGCTATCCATTTCATGAGTGTAAAAATAATATATTATTTCATTCATTCGAAAAAACATTATAAATCATTGATTATAAACTACATTTATTTAAAAATAATTCTTATCAAAAGAATTTTTAGTTAACTTTAACACTAAATAACGTATATTCTACACTCCAGTAAAGCAAAAGATAAGCCTAAATTCCCTCAGAATACATTAGTATATCATTATTTCAAGCAGTTTTATTTTAATCAATTAAACACTCAAGTCAATGAAATGTAAAAAACTAATATCAGCCTTTTTCTTATTATTTAGTGTTCATTTTTTCGGTCAGGTTTATAGTGACAAAATCGTAGGAGAAAAAAATCAAGAACTCAAAGACAGTCTAAAAGTTGCAGATTATCCTTATGCCCTTCCTATTTGGGGTGATAAAGTTGCAAAGAAAGGATACAAGCTTCCTTATTCTGCAGGGCTTTCCTTAAATTATTTCTGGCAGGATTCTGAAATTGTCATCAGTAATCTTCAAGTTGGTTTTAATAATGGTCCTATGTATAATTTGGACGAAATTGTACGTTTTGATAAATCCTCTGTCGAAGCGGGTGCATTAACTATTCGTCCGGATATATGGCTGCTTCCTTTTTTAAATATCTACGGAATTTTTGGAAAATCAAATCCTTCAACAAAAATTAATGCGGGAATTTATATTCCGGACGCAGATAACAATTGGTCTGAAATTGCCAATTTTAGTACAAAAGCTAGTTTTAGTGCTACAACATTTGGTTTTGGAATGACCCCAACTATAGGAATTGGCGGCGGTTGGTTGGCTCTTGATATGAATATGGCTTGGACAGATGTAAGTGCTTTAGATAAACCCGCTTTTTCGTATGTATTTGGTCCTCGTTTAGGAAAAACTTTTAAACTTCCTAAACCAGAGCAAAATATTGCTGTTTGGGTGGGAGGTTTCAGAGTTCATATTTCTGGAAACACAAATGGAAATATTAATTTATCAGACGTAATCGACTTATCTACAGCTCAGGCAAAAGTCGACAATGGATTAGAAAAAGTTTCCGAAAATCAAGGAAAAGTAGATTCTTGGTGGAGCGCTTTAACACCTGCGGAACAAAAAAGCCCTGCAAATATTGCCAAACATAATACGGCAAATCGTGCGCTGGAAAGTGCTGGAAATTTTCTTTCGACTTTAGATGGCGCTTTGAGCACTGCTAGTTCATCATCGGTTCAATATTCGCTTCAAAAAAGACCAAAAGATATGTGGAATTTTATTATAGGTTCTCAATATCAGCTTAATAAACATATCATGTTCAGAGTTGAAGCTGGTTTTCTAGGAACCCGCACACAGGCTTTAGGAGGAATTCAATATCGTTTTGGACTTTAAACCCAATTTTATGAAAAAAGGTTTATTCATACTTCTCGCCTTCTTTTGTATGAATCAGGCAAGATCACAGGTTTTAATATCGCTTATTTTTGGAGATAAACTTAATTCGCCTTTTTTGGAATTTGGGCTTGAAGGCGGTATCAACCTTTCTGATATTTCTAATCTTGAAAGCTCTGGAATGAATGCTGGTTTTAATCTTGGTTTCTATTTTGATATACGATCCAAAAAAAATCCTGCCTGGATGATTAATACTGGCGTCATAGTCAAATCGCCAATGGGAGCCAGACATATTCCTGTTTACTCTTTAGACGATGCTAACCTTGACAATACTTTTGAAGGAGGAACTGTCAATCGTGAAATTCGATATTTTAATGTTCCCATTTTAATTAAATATCAATTTAAAAATAGAATTTACGTTAAAACAGGACCGCAATTTGGACTTCTTGCATCAGCTTTTGATGAATTTACAAATGAAATTAATAAAAACGATGTCACGTACAAGAAAAAAATTAGAGATCAGATTCGTGTAATTGATGCTGGAATTGCTTTAGGAACAGGTTATCATATGAATGTAGGCAACGGATTGAACATTACCATTCAATATTATTATGGATTAGTACCTGTAATGAAAGGAGACGGTCCAAATGTATACAACAGATCTTTATACTTAACAGCTGGAATTCCTATAGGAAAAGGAAAAGCAGCGCAAAGAAGAGCCGAAAAAGATGCCGAAATGAATAAGGTTATTTTACCCGAAGATGAGAAATAGAATAGTTATATATTTTTAAACAGATAGAAACATAGATTTTGTTATTACGAAAGAAATGAAGGAAAAAAACTAGTTTCTAACATATAACTATGTGAATTGATGCAAGTGAAACGCCTTTTTAGCCAAAGAAAATCTATGTTTCTATGTGTTTAAAATGCCCTTATGTAGTTTCCTTATTTATTCCATTTATAAATTCAAGAATTTCCTCTGTTTTTAAAATATAATCTGGCTGACTGTGCAAAATAGCATTGTTGGGCATAAAAGACATTTCAGCAGAAACTGGATTCTGAACTACCGTTATTCCTCCTGCTTGCTCAATTGCTTTCATTCCCAATGTTCCATCGGAATTGGAACCAGAAAGTAAAATTCCGATTAGACTGCTGCCGTAAATTTCAGCAGCCGACTCAAATGAAACATCAATACTTGGTCTGCTGTAATTTATTTTTTCAGAAGTATCTAATGAAAGGGTTTCATTTCTTTCAAACAATAAATGATAATTGGATGGCGCTATATAAATAAACCCTGATTTTAAGGCAACTTTGTCCTCTACTTCTTTTACCACAATATTAGCTTTTAAAGCAAGTAAGGCTTCTAAAGTCTGCTCGTCAGAATTTTTTCTATGAACTACGATTACAATTGCAAAAGAAATAGGATTCTCTATAAAAGGCAAAATTTGCAGCAATGCCTGCAAACTTCCTGCTGAACCTCCAATTATAACTACCTTACAATCTTTTACTATTCTTTTATTTTCCTCCATATTTTTTCTCTTTCAAACTGTTTGTATTTAGTTTGAGATATAGAATATTTTATAGTTTCTTTTGTCCCAAGTGCTAAAAATCCTAAAACAGCAAGACTGTCATCAAATAAATTAACGACTCTTTTTTGCAGATTATTATCAAAATAGATTAAAACATTTCGGCACAAAATCAAGTCAAACTCATTAAAAGAAGTATCTGAAACTAAATTATGCTGCGAAAACACCATTTTTTCTGAAAGCTCTTCACTAAATTTCGCAAAGCCATAATTGGCAATATAATAATCTGAAAAATCCTGCTGTCCGCCAGAATCTCTATAATTGTCTGCATAATCTTTTATCATTCGTAGTGGAAAAATACCACTTTTTGCCGTTTCTAAAACTGCAGCATTAATATCTGTTGCATACAAAATTGACTTATGAAGCAATCCTAATTCTTTCAGCATAATCGCCATAGAATAGACTTCTTCGCCTGTAGAGCAACCTGCATGCCAGATTCTGATAAAAGGTTTTGTTCCTAATAATGGCAAAATTTCATTTCGAAGCACCAAATAAAAAGACGGATCGCGAAACATTTCTGTAACATTGACCGTAATTTCATCAATCATTCTTTTGCAATAATCTGGATCTGTGCGAACTTTTGAAAGGAATTCATGAAAATGCTTAAATCCATCTAAATAAAAAACCCTACTGACACGCCTTTTCAGTGAAGCTCTAGAATAACTTCCAAAATCAAAACCGTAATATTCGTAAACATCATTAATTAGAGCTTCTAGTTCAATATCTTCAATCATAATTCATTTAAATTTCCCCCAAAATCTGAAGTAATTTATCAACATCAACTGGTTTCGAAATGTATGCATCTGCCCCAGCTTCTAAACATTTTTCTTTATCTCCTGCCATAGCCTGTGCGGTTACAGCCACTACTAATGTAGATTTTTGTGATGGTATCGCTTTTATAAGCGGAATTGCTTCGTAACCGTCCATCTCCGGCATCATCATATCCATCAAAACAGCATCGATTGAGTCATCGTCTTTTAATATTCTAAGCGCTTCTTCGGCACTTAAACAAGACAAACAATCAAAAGATTTTGCTTTTAAAGTATTCACTAAAGCAAAAATATTTCTAGCATCATCGTCTACAATCAGTACACGTTTTTTTCCCATTTAAAGCTTTTTAAAGGTTAAATTTTATCATATAACCATACTCGTAACAACGATAACAGCTGATCTACATCTACAGGTTTTGTGATGTAATCTGAAGCTCCCGCCTTTATACATTTTTCACGATCTCCCGTCATCGCTTTTGCCGTTACGGCGATTACGGCTAAGTTAAGAAATTTAGGATTACTTCTTATTTTTTCTGCCGTCTCGTAACCGTCCATATTTGGCATCATCATGTCTAACAATACAACGTCTGTGTCTGGATTTTCATCTAAAATTTTAATGGCTTCTTTTCCGTCAAAAGCCGTAATAACATTCATTTTAAATGCTTCTAGCGCTTTAGAAAGGGAATAAATATTACGAACGTCATCATCCACAATTAAAACTTTTTTCTCAAAAAGAATGTTATTTAATGAATTCAGTTTTTTATGAATTTCCTTTGTTTTGCCGTCTTTTTTCTCCTCTACCAAATGAAGAAAAAGCGAAACTTCGTCTAGCATTCTTTGGTATGAATGTGCCGTTTTTACAATAATAGAATCGGCATATTTTCTAATTTTCAGTTCTTCTTTGATAGACAAACTTTTTCCTGTAAATACAATTACTGGAAGATTTTCCAAACCTGGACTTTTCTTTACTCCGTCTAAAATTTCGTAGGCTTGTTTGTCTGGAATTCCCATATCCAAAATAACACAGTCTACATCTTTCTTGGTTAAAAGAGATAATCCTTCAGAAACTTCACTTTTTATTTCAGAATTGATATTGTACGTTTCTAAGAAATAAGCTAGTGCTTTGGCATGTTTCGGATTGTCTTCAATAATTAAAACCTTTTGAGATTCCTTATTGATAATGTGCTCAATACGCACAAACACTTCCGGAATTCTATCAAAAGCAACTGGTTTGTCTAAGAAATCTACAGCACCTTTCAACAAACTTTCTTGTTTCAATTTATGCGATGACATGATATGAACAGAAATATGTTTCGTATGTGAGTGATTTTTTAGTTCTTCTAAAACTTCCCAACCGCTTTTAACAGGCAATTCAATATCCAATAAAATCCCGACTGGTTTATAAATTAAAGCAAAATTTAAAGCATAATCTCCTCTAACGGCAACTACTCCCTTATACCCTTTTTTCTGAGTGAAAGCTAATAACGATTTGGCAAAATTAATATCGTCCTCTACAATCAGAATTACTTTGTCGCCTTCTTCAATCGAATTTCGATCATCTTCAATTTCTGAAGGAATTACCTCGCTGATGTATCTTGGCTTTTCTTCATTTTCAATTTCTTCTTCATTTACCACTTCTTTTGGCTGTATTTTATTCACCAAAACTTTATTGATTGCCAATCCCAAAACTGGAACACACAACGTAAACGAACTTCCTTCATTTACTTTACTATGCAGCGTAATTTCTCCTCTAAGCAATTTAGCCAATTCACGGCTTATTGATAATCCTAATCCAGTTCCTCCATACTTACGTTTTGTTGAACCATCGGCTTGTTGGAAAGCTTCGAAAATAAGAGGTTGTTTTTCTAACGGAATTCCGATTCCAGTATCTTTTACAATAAAACAAATTATTTTATCATTGTCTGAAGCTACTTTAATTTCAAGGCTTACCGTTCCTTTTTCAGTAAATTTAATCGCATTTGAAATCAGGTTTTTTAAGATCTGTTCCAAACGCATTTTATCAGTTTTAATGACAATTGGAGCTTCTTTAGTAATAATCTCAAAGTTGATTCCTTTTTCTTTTGCTACTATATGGAATAAATTATAAAGATTGTCTGTAATTTCTTTTGTTGAAACGTCTAAAAATTCCAGCTCCATTTTTCCCGCCTCAATTTTAGATAAATCTAGAATTTCATCGATTAATCCTAATAAACTATTTCCTGAACTCTGAATCACTTTGGCAAATTCAATTTCTTCATTGTTCATCGTTTCGTTATTGTTTTCAGACAATAAACGGCTCAACAACAAGATTGAATTTAGTGGTGTTCTTAGCTCGTGCGACATATTGGCTAAGAATTCAGATTTGTATCGTGTGCTTAACTCTAAAGCTTCTGATTTTTTCTGAATTTCTGTATTTTTTTCTTCTAATAAAACACTTCTTTCCGAAAGTTCTTCGTTTGTCTGTTCTAGCTCTTCTTGCTGTACACGAAGTTCTTCTTCCGAAGCTTGCAGTTTTTCAGTTTGTGCTTCCAGTTCTGCATTTATAGCTTCCAATTCGCTGTGTTGTACTTGAAGTTCTTCCGATTGCGATTTAGTTTCCTCCAAAAGCTCCATCACTTTTTTACGGTTTTGAGTTGCTTTTAAAGCGATTCCGATATTGTTCGCAACCAGATTTAAAAACTCTAATTGCAGCACAGAGAACCCGTAAATGCTTGCTAATTCTACCGCACCTTCTACTTTATAATCCATTAAAGGAAGTGCAACAATATGTGTAGGCTTTATTTCTCCTAAAGCATAATTTATCTGAATATCATCTGGTGAAAGTGTTTTTAATTCCAGCATTTTTCCAGATACAATTGCTTGCCCGATCAAGCCTTCACCTTTTCTAATTCTTTCACGACTTTTACTAGGAATATAACTATATCCTCCAGAAACAGTCATTTCTTCACCATCTACGACATACAAAACACCCGCGCTGCTATTCGTGTATTGACATAAAAATTCAATTATATCCTTAGATAATTTCTGGATTGTTTTTTCGCCCAGCATTTTATCATTTAAACTTGCAACACCAGATTGAAGCCATTCTTTTTGAGATAATAAATCGAAAGAACTTTTCAGAGAATCCTTCATTTCATGAATAGAGCTTCCTAATGCTCCCAAAGTATCTGCTTTTCTATCGTCTATCTGAACATCATAATTTCCATTTGAAATTTGGGTCGCAATTCCGCTTATTACTTCTAAACGTTCTGCTATTTCAATATCTTTTTGTTCTAATTCTTTTTGCAATAAGGCTCTTTCATTATGGTCTTTTAGAATTCTGGCAAAGAATACTACCGTAATAATCAACGCAATAACAAACGCAACGATAATCAGAATAAAGCTGTAATTTCCGTATTGCTCAGAATTAGAAATACGTTCTTTTAGAAGAATTTGTTCTGTATTTTCGATGCTTTTGAATTTATTGCGAAGTTCATCCATCATTTTTTTACCTTCATCCAAATCAAAAACTACTGATGATTTTCCTAATTGTTTCTTTACAACCTGATTATGAAGGTATTTAAAGAAATTAGAACGAAGAGGTTTTAACTCATTAAGCCTTTTTTGCTGTGCAGGATTGTCTGCAGTTAATTCATCAAGCTTTTCAAAATAAGTATTGGACTCTTTTTCAGAATTGTAATGTTCTTCTAGAAATTCTTTTTTTCCGGTAATCAAATAACCTCGCATACTCGTTTGAGCATCGGTAATTATGGAAGAAGCAGCGTTTAGATTATAAATAACTTCCTGCGTATGATTAACCCAGTTATTACTGTCTAAAAGACTTTTAATACTTAAAAAAGATGCAGTCGAACTAATCATCAAAATCAACAATGAAATTGAAGAACTGATTAGTAAATTTCTTTTAAAATTACTCTCCATATTTGTTTTATACTATTTTTTATTGCTTAAAGGAAGTACAATAATAAAACTTGCACCTTCTCCTGGTTTACTTTTGGCGGTTATTAAACCGTTATGTTTATCTATGATTTTTTTAGCAATTGCAAGTCCGATTCCAGTTCCTTCATAGGTCTGGCGGTCATTTAAACTCTGAAAGATAATAAAAATTCGATCCAAATAAATTTCATCAAAACCGATTCCGTTATCTTTTACTGTAATTCTGCAAAATTTGCCTTCTGGCGATGTCGGACTGTCAATAGATTTATCTGCAATTATTTCTGAAGAAATTTCAATTTCCGGCTTCTGATCTATGCCCGAAAATTTGATTGCATTACCAATTAAATTCTGGAAAACCTGACGCATCTGACTTGGAATACTGTCTACATAAGGAAGTTCATTCGTTTTTATTGATGCATTTTTGCTTTCAATTAAATAATCAAAATCAGAAAGCACTTCTTGCAAAACCTCGTTTAAATCTGTTTTTTCAGGTTTAACTTGAGCAGAAAGTCGAGAATATGCCAAAAGATCGGTAATCAATGTCTGCATTCTTTCAGCCGATTTTATAGTTCGATCTACATAATCTACTGCTTTATCATCTGCTTTTAGATAAAGGTCTTTTATTATTTTAATGAAAATCTGAATTTTACGGATCGGTTCATTCAAATCATGTGATACAACCCAAGAAAATTGCTGCAATTCGTGATTTCGAAGTTCTAATTCTTCATTTTTCTGAACCAGTTCTTTTGTTCTTTCAGCAATTTTAATTTCAAGATTATCCTGTGCTTCTTTCCTAATTTTTATTTCTTTAGAAAGCAGATCTTTTATAGCTTTAAGTTCGTTTTGCTGCTCGTAGATTTTAAGAAAAGTTTTTACTTTTAAAATCAATAAATCAGAGTCAACAGGTTTAGTAATGTATTCTACGGCACCTGTTTCATAACCTTTAAAAATGTATTTTTTCTCGGTATTCAAAGCAGAAAGAAATATAACCGGAATATCTTTAGTACGCTGATTACCAGAAAGGATTTTTACTACTTCAAAGCCGTCAAGTCCTGGCATTTGAACATCCATGATTATTAAGCAATAATCTGTTTTTAAAATCTTTTTTAAAGCCTCTTCTCCAGATTCAGCACTATCGACATCGATATTATGCAGCTCCAATGTTTTCTTTAAGGCAATAATATTGGCCCTTATATCGTCTACAATTAATACCATGTTTGGAAGCTAAATCGGTTGTAAATCAAAATGATTATTTTAAATTGAATGTAAATTTTTTCTTATTTTCTTAATGAATTTCAAATAACAACATTAAAAATGATATGTAAAATCTCAAATGTATAAAAAAATAACTACTCGGTTTTTTATCTAAATCAAAAATAGTTACAGAATTCCCACTTTTGAGATGGTGATTTTGAAAAAGATATTGATTTTTAACTTCTTAGAAATTTCCTATTATTTTAACATTTCAAAAAAATTAATGTATTCTCATACAATATAGGGCAATTTATATTTATTGAGGCAAACAAAATTCCTTTTAAGCCAAGTATAAATGTAATTCTTAAGTAATTTTAAAAGACATACAAAGCCTAAAAGACAAAATCATGAAAAAGAAACAAACATTTCCAGAACAAAAGCAAAAACTTCCAGGCAACGAACACATGATGAATCCTGAGCCAGAAATTATACGAGAAAATTATATTGGAAGTGGTAAATTAAAAGGTAAAACTGCCTTTATAACTGGCGGTGATAGCGGAATCGGAAGAAGCGTCGCAGTTCATTTTGCTCGTGAAGGCGCTAATATAGCCATTGTATATTTGAAAGAAAATAAAGATGCGTTAGATACAAAAGTAATGGTTGAAAAAGAAGGCCAGCAATGCTTATTGATCAGTGGTGATTTGAAAGATGAAAAGTTTTGCCAAACAGCCATAAAAAAATGCCATTCAACCTTTAAGAATATTAATATCATTGTAAATAATGCCGCAGTGCAATTTCCGAAAAATGAATTGGAAAAAATAACAGCCTCACAACTTCAAAAAACTTTTGAAACCAACATTTATCCCTATTTCTATATTACAAAAGCAGCTTTGCCTTATTTAGAAAAAGGCGATTCTATTATCAATACAACGTCGGTTACGGCTTTCCGCGGAAGCGAACATTTGGCTGATTATGCTAGCACAAAAGGTGCCATTGTTAGTTTTACAAGATCACTTTCGACTATGCTGGCTAAAAAACAAATACGTGTAAATGGTGTTGCTCCCGGCCCAATCTGGACGCCACTGATTGTAGCAAGTTTTGAAAAATTATCTGATTTCGGAAAAGATAATCCGATGGAAAGAGCTGGACAGCCTTCTGAAGTGGGGCCTGCTTATGTGTTTTTGGCGTGTGAAGACAGCAGTTATATTACTGGGCAGTTTATTCATATTAATGGCGGTGAATTGGTCGGCGGATAATTTTAACCGCAAAATTCGCAAAGTATTACGCAAAGTTCGCAAAAAGTTTTTTTTTTAAAACCTCAGCATCTTAGTATCTCAGAACCTTAGAACCTTAGAAAAAATGAATTATATAGATATTCTTGGTCTTTTTGCAGGAGCGTGCATTACGATTTCAACAATTCCGCAGATATTGAAAGTTTGGAAAACAAAAAAAGTAAAGGAAATTTCTCTAAGAATGTTTGCTACACTTACTTTCGGAATTGCAATTTGGATTGTTTATGGTATTCTAAAAAACGATCTTCCTATTATTATTACCAATAGCGTTTCATTGGTTTTAAATCTTATTATGGTTTATTTTATTATTTATTATGAAAAGGAATAAACCGTTATAAAAGAAAAAAACAGCTTGACCAAAGCTGTTTTTTTGAAAGTGAAGATATAGGATGCTTACTAGCTAGCTAATTTTTGATTGTATGGTTTTAGTGTCAATGTTTTGGAATGGAAATTTCTTTTTAAGAAAAGAACTGGCGCAGCAATTGTATTCAGATTTAAATGAGAGAACTTTTTAATTTCTGAAAGCTGTTTAGTCGCAAAATTTAAAATAGGCACAAATGGCGTTAAATAATTATAACTGTGTTGCGCTATCTCTAACTCTAAGATCTCGCGTAAAATACTCTTCATTAACAAATAACGTACAGTTCCTTGCTGTGGAATGGATTGAAGTTCTTTAAATTTATTTTCAATTTTTTGATTTTCAGCACCGATATAGATATAATTTCCAGAATTATGCACAAAAATATTTCGCACCTGGCTTGCAAAATCAGATTTACAATTATCACTATTGGTTGGCATTCCGATTAATGAAAATTGAATTTGTTTATGGCTTTCAAAATACAGCACACTATTAATGGCTGATGAATTGCTCATAATACCAGACTGATTTTTTTTCAAACATTTGATTTCACCATTGGCTCCAAAACTGTGAAGTACATTTCCTTTTTCGCAATACGCAAAAAATACTGGCGCCATCGGATTAGATTCTATACTTAAATTAACATCTTGATTTAGAGTTAAATCAAAATTCAGATAGGTCATTTCTTTTTCAAAACGAACTCCAGAAATACTTCCACTTGCCCATTTTGATTTAACTTTCAATTTATATTCATTGCCGGTAACTAACAAATCACCGCCAAAACTATCTTTAAGATTATTAAAAACAGCATCAAATCCTCCTGTATTTATGTAAAGTTTCTTCATTATAATGGTTTGGTTTAGTAAATCGGTTAGTAATCATTTATACACAAAAACTAACCATGGTTTTCGTCTTCATTTCTATAAGTCAAATTTCGTTTATATTGTCTATCAAATCTTTATACAATTTTGGAGAGAATTTTCATAATTTCATTATGGAGTTGCAAAGCGGCAGAGAAACAAAGTGCCAAAGTTTTTTTCAAGCTCTAACTCTATTATTTTTAACTTTTTACCATAACAACAAAAACCTTTGTCCCTTTGTCCCTTTGTCCCTTTGTTACTTTGTTACTTTGAACCTCAAAAAAAAAAGCAGCTGCTCCAAATAAATTTGAAACAACTGCTCATCAGCAAAATAAAAATATCAATCTATTTTTATTCCTTTATGTCAATTCGTCTATGTCTGCGTTTTTAGAATAATTTGCTTTTGGAATGTCTTTAAAGAATTCGGCTTCATCTAAATCTGCTGTTGGTCCGTAACCTAATAAATGAGTTCCTTTTGCTCCGTCTTTTGTTTCAATTACATATAAGATTGACATATCATCAGGATCGCTCATTCCTTCATATCGGTGATGTGCTACAATAAAAATATCTTCAGGCTTATATTCGGTTTTGGTTTCAGCATTAATCAGAAGATTATTTTCGAACAAGTAACTTACATTGTAACCTTCTTGCTGATATCTTTTTATATTATCGATTTCGTGTTTAGAATCTTCTCTTTTCATGGTTTTTGTTTTTAATCCTTTATTCAAATTTCCGTATTGAAAACAAATAAAATTAACTCAAACGATTTTAATCTTAGCTCATTCAAAAATGAGTTTTGAGTGCATATTTTTTTTTTATTAATTTTAATCAAGCTAAATTTCAAACAAGAATTACTACATTTAAGTAGAAAAAAAAATTAGCTGATTTCTGAGACTATAAATTAAATTTTAATGAGTAATACTGACTATGATTTTCTGGCTAATGGAGGAGAAATGGGGAGACTTACCCGAGCTAAAGATTGGAGTAAAACAGCCGTTGGAGCCGTTGAATCTTGGCCTCAGAGTCTTCGCACCACTTTAGGCATTATCTTAAATTCTAAATTCCCAATGTTTTTATTTTGGGGACCAGATCATATATGTTTTTACAATGATGCGTACCGTCCAAGTCTTGGAAATAATGGAAAACACCCTTCTATTCTCGGAGAAAAAGGCGCAGATTACTGGCCTGAAATCTGGGATTTTATAAAACCCCTAATCGATAAAGTTTTAGATAAAGGAGAAGCTACTTGGCACGAAGATCAATTATTGCCTATTTACAGGAATGGCAAAATGGAAGATGTATACTGGACCTTTAGCTACAGTCCTGTAAATAATGATAATGGAAAAACAGCAGGTGTTTTAGTAATTTGTAACGAAACTACAAATCAAGTTATTACCCGTAAAAACCTTGAAGAAAGCGAAAAAAGGTTTAGAAATACTGTAAAACAATTACCGCTTGGAATCTGTATTTTGAAAGGTTCTGATTTAGTGGTCGAAATGGCCAACACAACTTATCTTCATATTATTGATAAAACAGAAAGCGATATTTTAAACAAACCGCTTTTTGATTCTGTTCCTGAAACAAAAGAAACGGCTTACCCTATTATAAAAAATGTCTTAGAAACTGGCGTACCCTATTATGCTGATGAATTTGCTGTGATTTTAAATCGCTACAGAAAACAAGAATTAGGATATTTTAATCTCGTTTTTTATCCTTTAAAAGAAGATAATACCATTGAAGGAATTATTGTTGTTGCCTACGAAGTTACTGAAGAAGTAAAAGGAAGACATCTTTTGACAGAAAGTGAAAAAGCTTTTAGAAATATTGTGATGGAATCTCCTATTGCGATGGCAATTTTTAGAGGAAAAGAATATATAATCGAAATGGCCAATTTAACCATGATGCACGACATCTGGCAGCGAGAAGAAAAGGATTGTATTGGCAAACCTTTATTAGAAGTTTTTCCAGAATTAATGAACCAAAAATATCCTGAATTGCTAAGCGAGGTTCTTTCAAGCGGAAAAACTATTCGTGAAAATGAAGCTGTGGCTTATGTTGATATTAAAGGAAAATTAAAAAGATTTTATCTCGATTATGAGTACACGACATTATACGACAAAAGCGGAAAATCTTCTGGTATAATGTGTACCGTTTATGATGTTACTTCTAAAGTAAAAGCAAGAAAAAAAGTAGAAACGGCGGAAGAAAGAGCAAGATTGGCCGCCGAAATTGGAGGAATTGCTACTTGGGATTTAAATCTTCTAAACAAAAAGCTAATTTATACCGATAATTTACTAGCCATTTTTGGGTTTGAAGAGCATACAAAAATTCTTCATCCGGATATTCGAAGCCGCATTCTTCCTGAAGACGATCATATTGTGGTTGAGGCATACGAAAGAGCTTTAGAAAATGGTATTTATAAATATGAAGCCCGAATCTTAAAATTAGATAATTCGATTGGCTGGATAAAGGTGCATGGAAGAATATTTTTTGATGAAAACAACATTCCTATAAAGATGCTGGGAACTGTTATGGATTTTACAATCGAAAAAAACATGCAGCAAGTATTGATGAAAAGCGAGAAAAAATTCAGACTCCTCGCCGACTCTATGCCACAGCTTATTTGGACCAGCGACACTTTAGGAAATTTGAATTATTTTAATGAAACATACTACACCTATTCTGGAGTTTCAAAAGAAGAAATTGAGAAAAATGGATGGCTTCAAATTGTACATCCCGACGATCGAGAAGAAAATGTAAAACTCTGGATGGAGTCTGTAAAATCAGGAAATGACTTTCTGTTCATACACCGTTTAAAACGTTACGACGGTGATTATAGATGGCAATTGAGCCGCGCTATTTCGCAATTGGATGAAAACGGAAAAATACAAATGTGGGTAGGAACTAGTACCGATATTGAAGAACAAAAAAACTTTACAAATCGTCTTGAAGAGCAAATTCTAGAGCGTACAACGCAATTAGAACTTAAAAATAGAGATTTGGTTAATATGAACATTGAGTTACAATCTTTTGCGTATATCTCAAGCCACGATCTTCAGGAGCCGCTTAGAAAAATTCAGACGTTTGCAAGCCGCCTAGCCGATTTAGATGAACAGAACATTTCGGCAATTGCCAAAACTTATCTGTCTAGAATTGAAATGTCTGCCAAAAAAATGCAGAATTTAATTCAAGATTTATTGACTTATTCCAGAACAAATTCTGCTGAACGCGTTTTTACAAAAGTAAAAGTCGATACTATTGCTGAAGAAGTGGTTAGTGATTTTTCGGAAAGAATTGAAGAAAAAAATGCTGTTGTAGAATATTCAAATTTAGGAGAAGCAACTGTTATTCAGTTTCAATTTAGACAATTACTTCATAATTTGGTTGAAAATGCATTGAAGTTTTCTAAACCAGGAATTCCTCCACATGTAAAAATTTCGATGGAAAAAATCGATGGAAAACTGCTTCCAAATGCTGAATTTAAAGACAAAACATACTTTCACTTACAAGTTTCTGATAACGGAATTGGTTTTGAGCTTATTTATAAAGAAAAAATCTTCGAAGTTTTTCAGCGTTTAAATACTGAAAGCGAATATAAAGGAACCGGAATCGGACTTGCCATTGTAAAGAAAATCGTTGAAAATCATAAAGGCATCATTTCTGTTTCCAGTGAAAAGGGAAAAGGTTCTGTTTTTAATATTTATATTCCTGATTTGACTTAAAATCAGGATTTAAAAACAAAATTAGATTGCGTTGGAGTAAATTTATTCCAATCAATTTGAATGGCGTGTTCGATTGCCTTGATAATATCTCGCATTAATACAGGCTTTGTTATGAAATAATTTGCCCCGAGATTTCTGCATCTTTCTATAATTCCTGCTTCGCTTGAAGTTGAATATATTACAACAGGAATTTCATTATTCTGATCCGATTTTCTAATTTCTTCCAAAACATCAAAACCATTTTTGCCAGGCATATTCAAATCTAAAAAAACCACATAAGGAGTCGGAGGCGGATTAAAAATAGCGTTCAGCAATTTTTGCCCTTCAGAGTAGGTTTGCAGAATAATGTTTTGGGGAATCGAATCTACCGCGTCAGAAAAAATACTAATATCGTCTTCATCATCGTCGGTATAAAAAATAGTATAGTTTTTCATGGCTTTTATTGAGAAATTTCATCAAATATAAGGCATTTTATTCATAACACATATATGTGATTCAATTCTTATCCAAATATTAAGAATTGAAATATCATAATTTCTAAGTTTAATTATATAATCAAAAAAAGCATAAAAAGAGCCAACTTTACTTTAATCAAATAATTATAAGTAAATATAACTTTAAAATATAACGTTATGGGCGATCATAAAGACCTTACAGATGAATTTGCAGTAGAGAAAATAAAAGATCTTGCTGAGCATATTAAAACCTGTATGTTTTGTACATACAATGAATACAGACTGCAGTCGCGACCAATGTCTGTGCAAGAAATTGACGATAAAGGACAACTTTGGTTTTTATCAGACCGAAATAGCAGTCAGAATGCAGAAATCACATTGAATCCGATGGTAGAAATCTTCTTCTCTGAACCGCATGACAAATTTCTTACGCTGCACGGAACTGCAACGATTGAATATGATAAAGAAACGATCGAAAGATTGTGGAATCCGATAGTAAAAGTCTGGATGCCAGGCGGCGTTGACGATCCGAATTTAAGCGTTATCAAATTCGTTCCAGAAGATGGCTATTATTGGAATAATAAAAACGGAAAAATGGTGGCAATTGCCAAAATGACGGCAGCATTTGTTACTGGACAAACAATGGATGACGGAATTGAAGGAAACTTAAAATTGTAAAGTTTACCTAACCGCAAAGAGCGCAAAGTTTTTTCGCGAAGCACGCAAGCATATGTTTGCGAACTTAGCGTTTTTACTTTGCGCTCTTTGCGGTTAAATAATTTAAAGCATGCATTCTTTTTAACTCTAAAGCATTTAGAATTCCAGCTTCGCTAGCGGTATTATTGAAATAAACAAATCCATGTTTGGATTCTAATGCATGATTTAAATTTTGCAATTCTTCACTAGAATAACTGGAATAAAACAATTTTGGAACTCCGTGAAAACGAATATAAAGTAACGGAAAATCTTTAAAAATGGTCGATGGTAAATGAGGATAACTTACACTGCAAAAAGTAATATTATTATCTTTAAAAGCACTCCACACCTCCTCGTTCCACCATGTTATATGGCGAAATTCTATTACATTTTTGAAATCGTAATTAAGAAGTCCGATAATACTTTCTAATTTTTGTTTACTAAAATCATAGCTTGGAGGAAACTGAAATAAAACGGCACCCAGTTTTTCTTTCATTCCGTTTTTGCAAACTTCGTAAAAGTCATTTAAAAGGCTTTCACAATCTTTCAGCTTTTTAATATGGGTAATTTCTTTTGGCACTTTTACCGAAAATAAAAAAGAATCTGGTGTTTTATCATACCAATTATTAAAAACTCGCACGGTCGGAAACTTATAAAAACTGCCATTAAATTCGTAAGTATTAAAATGCTGGCAATAAAATTCGAACCATGCTTTGGAGGGCAGATTTCGAGGATAAAAAATATTTTTCCAAAAACGATTATAAAAGCTCGAACATCCTATTGCTACTTGATTTTTCATTTATATAATTTTTGACAGTTAGTACAGAAAAAACTGTTTCGTTTTCTTACGCCGGTTTTTTTGCATCGAATTGGAAGCTGACATCTTAAGCATATTTTTTTTGTATATATTTCCCAATGTTCTTTGAGTTCTGATTTCTTTTTCCAATAAAGAAATTCGAAACTGTAGGTTGAGCATTCGGCTATAATCTGGCTTAATTCATTTAAAGGTATTTTACTGACTATTGATTCTGGATGAACATAGCATCGATATAAAACTTCATTTTTTATAATATTTCCAACTCCGGCAAAAATATTCTGATCAAGAATCGCGTCGGAAATCATAATATTCGGCATTTTTTCTAGTGTCTGATGTGCTTTTTTCGGATTCCAATTTTCATTCATCACATCAACACTCCAATCGTAATATTTATTAAGATCTCCTTCTAAAATTTTTACTGAACAGGTATAAAAATTGAGTTCACCATCTTCAAAAACCAAACTTAATCTTGGTTTGGCAATTTTTCTTTCGTTAATCTTATAAGTTCCAAACATCAACAATTGAATTTTGATTGTAAAAGAATCAAAACAGATCAAAAAGTGTTTTCCCCAAGTTTTAAAAGAGTTAATAGTATTGTCTTTTATTCTAGAAAAGTCAATTGCGCTCGTGCCGGATGCAGAAATTACTTTCTGTCCAGAAAATTGCTGCACTTCTTCTTTTAAAATTACTATTGATGGACCTTCGGGCATATATTCTTAATTAAAAAGTGCAGTTCGAAAACTGCACTTTGGTGATACTTAAAGTATTTATTCGATTTCTGCGGCTTCGAGATTAACAGCATTTACAGCGACTTCTGTTAGTGTTTTATCTGCTCCTTTTTCTTCGTCGAGTGTTTGTTCCAGCAACGTGGCAGCTTCGGGTAAACCTAAAGTTTCGGCAAATTGTCTTAAAGTTCCATAAGTAGCGATTTCGTAATGCTCAATTTTCTGGCTTGCCGCAATTATTGCGGCATCACGCACTACTCCAATTTCAGTTTCTTCAAGCATTCCTTTTGCTTCTTCAATTAAACCTTCCATTGCATCGCATTTCTTGGCTGTTGGTTTTTGACCAATGATTTTAAATACTTGCTCTAATCTAACGATTTGTTCTTCTGTTTCTGTCAAATGATTGTCAATTGCATCTTTCAACTCTACTGATGAAGCATTCTTAACCATTGTTGGCAATGCTTTTGTCAGTGCTTTTTCTGCCCAATAAATATCTTTTAAACCGTCTTCAAATAATTCTGTTAATCCTGAAGCTGCATTCGATTTTGGCTTCGTAACTCCTCTTGGGGTTGTTTCTTTTTTAGTTGTTTCTTTTTTAGCTGATTGTTTTTTGCTATCTGTAGTTTTCATGGTGTTATTTTTTACGATTAATAAGATGATAAAATTACCATCTACAAAACCGTATAGGTTATAAAATTCATGCTTTAAATTTCAATATAAACATCTGTTAATTATACAATTAGACTTTGTAATTCTATAAGAAGTTCCTCCGTCATCGTCACTAAATTTGTAATATACAAATCATAAAAACACGATGTCATGAGCACTATAGATAAAAAAAACAGCAATTATAGAGAGATTAATAGTCACTTTTCTTCGGATCGAAACTTAGGTAAAGATTTAAAAGATGATGCAACCAAACCTGACAATGATAATAGAGAAATTGCAGAACGAGGTTATATGGTGAGAAACGGCCACAATCCGAATCGACCAAATCCAGACGAAGATAATTTAACAGATGATGATTTAGATGATCTAAATGATGACTTTCATACTGACAGAGATTTGGAAGATAATAACGATGATATTTATGAAGTTGAACTGGAGGAAGAAAGAGACGAACTAGACAATCCGTCAGATGCAGGAGAGGATGACTATGATTTTAACGAAACCGAAGATGTTCTAGAAAATCTGGATGAGGATGAGGATGAAGAAGATGACGATGAGGATGAGTATATTGATGAAGAAATAGAAGACGACAATGATTATATCGAGGATGATGTTCAAGAAGATAATGATGATGAAGAATATCCTGAAAACGATCCTCGAAGATTATAAGGTCTTAATCTTTAAAATAAAAAAATTGTAAAAAATAAAAAACCGTCCCGTTTTTTAACGGGACGGTTTTTTTGAGTTTAAAATTCAACTTAATCACCAATAATTTTCAATACTGGAATATCGTCCATTTTTTCTAAACGCTCAGCCAATCCGGCTTTAGCTTCTTTAAGCTCCTGCTCTGCTTTATTTAGTTCTTTCTGCCATTTTTCTTTTTCCGATGAATGTTCTAGTTTTCTAAGAATTTCATAGATTTCACCCTCTGCTTCCATTACCTTTAATCTTTTGTAATAAGTCAAACTTTCGGTCATATGTGCCAATGCAATCATTGCAGTCAAAAAAGGATGATTATTGGTTACATTGACATCTTTTATTTTGCCATGTTCCAATTCTACTTTTAAAGCAAAAGCAAATTCTTCCATATTAAATGCTTCATGTTTGCTCATTGGGTCTAAATAAGCTTTTATTGCATGCACATTATTCATGGTAGAAAGATCAACATCGGTCTGCTTTTTATCATTCAAATCCTTAAAAACAACATTTGCAATAGCTCTCGCTTCTGCAGTCGTTGGATCATTTTCTGGATTTTCAAAATCGCGAATTGACCAATCCCAATTTTCTGGATGAACCGGCTTTATATATTTTTCACAGAAATCTGTTACATCATTTTTCAAGCTTACCATTTCATCATCTCTTTTGACATATACGTCCTGATAAGCACCACTTTTTGTTCCCATCATTATTCTTTTTTGGTTGAAACTGCAAACGACACATTATCGAAATAAATGTGTCGTTTTATGTTCTTTTATTTACTGATATTTTTATTAAACTCTTGTTCTTCCGCTGATTAGTGAAATAACAAATAAGACTAAAAATATGAAGAATAAAATTTTTGCTATACTAGCGGCTCCAGCGGCAATTCCACCAAAACCAAATATTCCCGCCACTATGGCTAGAATAATAAATGTGACTGTCCAACGTAACATAATAATAGTTTTTTAGTTAATACTGATTTTTTGATTTTGTTCGTATGTAAAATTTAAGCTTTTAAAGAGATGCAGTAACTCTATATTATTGACAGGGCGATTTTAAATCGATCTGATAATTCTGAATCAATTCTGAAAATGCACTTTCTGATCTCGTAAAATATTTTTTTGTGCTTCGGCTTTTCTTTGCCATATCGAAATATTTTTGGATAGAACCATCTTCGTAAGTTGCAAGCAGTAACGGATGAACATAATAATCTTTACAGACTTTTCTTGTGTTTCCAAGAGCTTCTGCAGTTAAATCAAAAGCTGTTATAATATTTTGCTTTTTTTCTTTTTCATCAGAAGTTATCCCCATTTCCATTAAACTTTCAAAGAAAATAATCGACGCCGCCCAGGTTCTAAAATCTTTTGCACTGAAATCTTCACCAGAAATTTGATGCAAATATTCGTTAACCATATGGCTGTCTAATACTTTTCTTTCGCCGTTTTTATCGTAATATTTAAAAACTTCCCAACCTGGAATTTCTTCGCAGCGACTAACCAATTTTATCAATTGTTTGTTTCGGGTTGTAATGGTATGTTGTTTTCCTTTTTTACCGATAAACTCAAAACGAAGCGAATTTTTATTGATATTAATATGACGCTTTCTCAAAGTCGAAAGTCCGTACGATTTATTGTCTTTGGCGTATTTCTCATTTCCAATTCTAATGTGCGTTTCTTCCATCAATCGAATGACTAAAGCCGTTACCTTTTCTTTCGACCATTCTTTCTTTTCCAAATCAAGATCAACTTGTTTTCGAATCGATGGAAGTTTCGCACCAAATGCCGCTATTTTATAAAACTTAGTCTGATTTCGAATCAGATTCCATTTTGGGTGATAACGGTATTGTTTTCTATTTTTTAAATCTGTTCCAACTGCCTGTAAATGTCCGTTTGTAATATCTGTGATTCGTACATTCTCCCAAGCAGGCGGAAGCACCAAACTATTAATGCGTTTAATCTCATTTTTGCTTTTTACATTTCTTCCGTTTTTCTTATAAACGAAATTTTCTCCTTCGCGACATCTTATAATTGTCAATTGATTATCATTGATGTATTCCAAATCTAGTTTTTCTATCACTAAATGAGGTGTTTTTACCAATTGATCCATTAAAAGTTCTTTTCTCGCAGCATTCATGATATTTAAATTTTTATCACACTAATAATTCATTTTAAATTTTAATTATTTCTTAGAGAGTCAATTAAACTCTTTTTATTCATATAAGATCTTCCTTGTATGCCGACTTTACTCGCTTGTTTTTGAAGTTCTTCTTTTGTCCATTCTTCATAAGGTTTGGCTTGTCCACCTTTCTCACCTGCATCTGGCGTATTGGCAATACGCGCCGATTTTTCTTTGCTGTATCCTTTTTTTACCAACGCCTCATACTGCTTTTCATTTTTAATTCTCGGATCTGGCATGATTTTAATTTTAAAGTTTATTTCTAAAAATCTGATAATTCAAAGTTCACTAAAAAGTAAGACGATTCTGTTATACAATTGTGGTTTGAAATTTCATATTTGTGGGATGGGAATTGTGAAAGTGGAAATGTAAAATTCAATTGTTAATGGTTGATGGTTGATGGTATAAAACAAAAATCCCAATTCTTTTAGGAATTGGGATTTTATAATTTAAAAATTAGAAAAATATTATTCTTCTTTATTATAAGATATCTTTATTGTTTTATCATCTTTTGCGGCATCCCAATAAACGTATTTTTGTACGTTTTTTATACCCGTCAAATCTTTTTCGAAGTTATTTTGATAGTTTACAGCCACTTCACCTTTTTCAGCATATTCGTTAAATAAGATATTTCCAACATACAGAATCTCTCCTTTATTTACGTTAAATGGAATTGAAAAACCTCCCAATCCACTATTTTTTTGAAGTATTGCAAAACCGCTATTAGAAAAAAGTCGAATTCCAATTATTTCACTTTCTCCAGCGGGTCTTTCAATTGCAAAAAGGTAAGTTAGTCCGTTATCTAATTCTCCCTTATGCTTCATTTTAAAAATTTGAGCTGGACTAATGTGCACTTCCTTAAAATTTTTTCTTGCCGTTTTTTTATCCGCAGCTTTATAACTAATCTGTATAAAATACTCATTAAAATGTGCTTTTTCTTTTGGAAATGTAATTGATCCGAAAATTAATCCTTTGTCGGTTGTTTTCGGATTAAAGGTTATTAGTTGCTGTGCTGTTAGTTGAGATACTGTTGCAACACAAAAGAAAGTAAAAACTGAAAAGGCAAAATTTCGCATCATAAGAATTAGTTGGTTTTAAAGTTTTTAGATAGTTAATTTTTAAGCTAATATATAATATTTTAATAAATCAATCTTGTCATTTGAGAATCATCATTTTTATTTTGAATGCTCTTTATTCTAAATATTTAACATTCAGAAAACCATTAGTAAATTCTACCTTGATAACATCTTTATTTTTATACTTATAAACTGAGTTATATTTTTCATTAATTATATGATTATTAATTTTATTTAATTCTTCTTTTTCATCTATAAAATTTTTGCCGTCATATAACTCATAAACTTTATTTTTTTCATTTTCAATTATATTATATTCTACAACAGCAACTTCGTGGGCAAATTTTGTATTAATGTAAAGCAAAAAGTTATCGATGTAAGTTTTTAAAAAATACGGAATCATAAATGCATATAGAATAATTACAAGCAAATTACCTATTCTTATTTTTTTCTTTAAAAAATAAAAGAAATAAAAGGCTATTATCAGTAATAATAGAAGAGAAATTATGATTAAAAACTTCCATGAATCTTCTTTAAATGCATAAATATCTGTTCTTAGATATTTACTTTTCGCAGATTTAAAATAAAATCCAAGCAGAATAAAAATGACCCAAAATACTATGTTTACAATGGTAAAAGTTACTTTTTTGTTCATAATACTAATAAAATGAATTTATAGCTATTTCTAATGACAAAATTCTTTAAGCTTGATCGTTTTTAAAGCTTTTACAAATTGATTTTGTGTTTTTTCTTTTAAATCATGACCATAAAAACACATTCCCGTTTTAGTAAAATCTTTAGAATTTCCTCTTAAGCTATCAATATAAATTCCAGTTGTCCCAAATTCTTTATTTGTGGGCGTAATTATTTTAGCTTTAAAACAATCAATTTTATAAAAAACAAAAATGTGTTTTTTATATTTTCCAAAATCAATATCTCCCGATAAAGAATCTACAATTAAATGTTTGGTCTTTTTTAAAAGGTGTTTCTGCTTTTGAGTTAAATCTGCGTAACTATTCTTATCGAAAACCAACGGAAGATCATTTTTAGTGATATCGCTAGAATACCTGCCAATATCAAAAATCAGAAAATCTTTTTCTGGCGTAATTATTCCGCCAACATAACTATCAATTCCTCTGAATTCTAATTTTTCCCATTGTTGCGGAACTGTTATTTCAAAATCACCAAAATCAATGGTTTTGAATTCTGAGTTTGATTGGCATGAAACGATTACAATTGAAAGTAAAATTGTGAAAAGATTTTTCATTTCCATAGTAAATAAAATTTGTTCATTAAACTATTTAGGCAATCCTTTTTCAGTAATGAATTTAAAAACATAGCCACTATCTAAAACCTTACCTCCTATGCTAATAAAAGTTCCAAACTGACCTCTCCAATCTTCAGTGTCATTTTCTTTTAGCGTATCCCAACGAATTACTCCGCAGAAATTTGGTTTGTCTGCTTCATCTTTTATAATTACTCCAAATTCATTATTTAAAGAAACTTTCATTCCATAAACAAAATCATTTTCCACTTGACAAACTCTTAATTAGATTTTTAACAAACATACACATTTAAAATTTTGGTACGAAAATTTCTAGGTTTAAATCCTATAACAATCTCTAAAAATCCTGTAAAATTTTCTTACATCTTCTGAATAATTTTACATCATAACATTTAAACTATTAAAATCATGAAAAAGTTACTATTAGCCGGAAAAACCATTTTAGGAGCAGGACTACTTATATTATGCCTTCAATCTTGTAAAAACGAAACAAAACAAGAAGATCCAAAAGAAGTAGCAGAAGATGCAAACGAAGCAAAATTTGATTCGATTGACAGCAAAGAAGACGATTCTGAGTTTTTAGTAGATCAGGCTGAAGTAAATTTAGCGGAAATCGAAATTGGTAAACTGGCACAAACTAAAAGTACAAACGCTGAAGTGAAAAAATTTGGTAAAATGCTTGTTGATGAGCATACTAAATCGGCTTCTGAAGTTAGTGCTTTAGCAAAAGCAAAAAACTTTACTCTTCCAACTTCTTTAACTGAAGACGGACAAGAGGAATACAATAAATTGAACAAAAAAACAGGTGTTGATTTTGATAAAAAATTTGCTGATTTAATGATTGACGGTCACGAAAAAGCAATTAAAAAATTAGAAAAAGCAGCGAAAGATGCCAATGATCAAGAAGTTAGAACTTGGGCAGCTAATAATATTGCAGGTTTAACAGCACATTTAGAACATGCTAAATTGCTAAAACAAAACCTAGACAAAAAATAAAATAAATTTAATTGGTTATTATTTATTTTTTTGAAGCAAGATTCTGAGATTCTAAGGTTCTAATTAATTGAGTATCTAAGAACCTCAAATCTTTGCTAAAAACCCCTTCAAGAGTTGAATTGCTTGAGGGGGTTTATTTTTTTAAGGTTCTGAGATTCTAAGTTTTCTTCCTAATAGTATAAATATCTCAATATCTTAGAACCTCAGTATCTTAGAACCTTAGTTCTCCAGCAATCATTTTTCCCTTAAAAAAAACTCCTTCTCTTTTTGGAAGACGAGCTACAGCTTCAGCAGAACAGCTTGCTTTTACTAAAATAAAATCAGCATCATTTCCTGGTAAAGGCCAAGTTCTTGTTCCGGCATCGTTTAATGGTAAAATTTCGTCTTTGGTAGCAATATGCAAAGCTCGGCTTAAACCAAACTCATCTGTCCATCCGTAAAGCTGTGCGCATAATTTTGCTTTTTCAAGCATATCGCATGTTCCAAAAGGCTGCCAGTGATCGACAATACTGTCTGTTCCTGTCATCAATTTTACGCCGTATTTTTTTAGCGTCGGAATAGGCATAATGGTTCTGCCAATCGGAATGGTCGAAATTACTCCAATTCCTAAGTCTCCCATTTGTTCGGCAATTTTCTCCATCTCTTTTGGATCCATTCTTGCCAAAGCAAAACCATGACTGATGTATGTTTTTCCTTGAAGTTCTTTATTTTCTTCTGTTCGTTTTATAATATATTCGATGGCAGCTTTTCCAGATGGCGGTGATTCATGCAAATGAATATCAATTCCTTTTTTATTGTCGAGCGCAATTTGAAACATTGTATCAAGCGACTTTTCCATATTGCCATCAACATTTGTGGGATCTAGACCTCCAATAAAATCAACTCCCATTTTAGCCGCTTCACGCAATAACGGTTCTGACTGCGAATATAAAATTCCGTGCTGCGGAAAAGCGACAATTTCCCATCCAAAACTATCTTTATTATTCTCTAAAGCTGCCAGAAGATGTTCCAGACTTTTTAGTCCGCTTACGGGATCAATATTCGTTTGACATCTTGCGAAATAACTTCCTTGACTTTGCATCAATTTAATTGCTTCTTCAGCTTTTCGCTGTGAATCGGTTAATAGTTGCGGAATGATTTTTTGCTCCAACGTAATCATATCTTTTACGGTATAGCCTTTTCTGGGAGCTGCATTCCAAGTACCTCCATAAAATGTTTTATCAATATGAATGTGCATATCGCGCAATCCTGGAAGCATTAAAAGTCCTTTAGCATCTATCGTTTTTAGTTTTAAAGCAGACTTTCCTGAATTGATACTTTTGATTTTACCATTAGCAATATGCAGATTGTATAAGTTTGTTTTTGTGGCTACAACTTCATTTTTTTCGTTGTATTCAAAACCATCTTCCAATCTTACATTACTTAAAATATATTCTCCTGAAGTTTTATTTTCTTCCATAACTGGCAAAACTTGCGAAGCTGCATTTGCTCCAATTCCAGAAAACAACGCTGCGCCTGTTGCCGCTGCTCCTAATCCTAAAAATTTCTTTCTGCTTATCAGATTTTCTTCCATATCTTAATTTTACATTTCAAAACTGCTTCAACTTATATTGAAGATCGTATGATGCAAAAGTCGTTTACAAATCGAAAACAGAACGGTAATATTACGGATAAGGATGGTAAAATTTATAACTTTCTTTAAAATCACCCGGTGTTTTTCCGGCATACTTTTTAAATACTTTACTGAAATAAGTATTATCATTAAAGCCCAGCATATAGGCAATTTCTTTTATAGATAAGTCTGTACTCGTAAGCAAACGTTTTGCTTCGAGTATTGTTCTTTGTTTTATAACATCGCTTGCAGGTATTTTTAAATAACGCTGTGAAAGAATATTGAGATAATTGGGAGTAATATTCAATTTATCAGCATAAAAATGCACTGAAGATTCTTCATTAAAAAAACGATCAATCAAGAAATTAAATTGTTTGATAATTTTTTCAGGTTTAGTGGAAGAATCGTGTTCTGGAAACTGAATCAAATACTCTTTTTGAAGTAATTTTAATAGTAAATGAAGATGAAGCAACGTAATTTCTTTGGTAAGAAGATCATTTTCAGGTATTGCTAATTCAATATCATGAAGATGATTTTTAAGCTCTTCAAATCTATTTTCAGTCAAAGTTAGGCAGGAAGGTACATTTTGCTCAAAATAAGAAAGAGCCGTTAAACCTGAAAATACATTTACAATTTCAGATGAAAGCATCAGCTGAAAACCTATTGTATTTTCATTCAGCAGCCAATTATGCACTTGGCCAGGTCTTACAAAATAGACCTGATAATCATCAACAATGTATTTTGTGAAATCGACATTATGAATTCCAGATCCTTTTTCTACAAAAAAAACGAGGTAAAAATCGTGTTTATGGGGTTGTTCAAATGCATTTCTTCCTTTAACGCTATGGCGAAATAAAGTAATACCTAAAGTTTCTTCTCCAAGTATATTGCCAACAGATAAAACAGGAATTGAATCTTTATTCAAAGAAATTGCTTTTGATTGTTCTTTTCAAAAATACAAAAAAGAGACTAAGTTATTAAGATGCTAAGATTCTAAGTTTTTTTATTTTGTCTTTAATCTCAGCATCTATTTTTACTTTCTAGATGTTGAAATAATTAAGTATTAAAAAACTTAGAATCTCAGAACCTTAGAGTCTTAGAATCTTATTGCAAAGACGCCATATCAATTACAAAACGATATTTGATATCACCTTTTAATAATCTTTCATAAGCATTGTTTACATCGTTTACGCCAATCAATTCGATATCAGCCGTAATATTGTGTTCTGCACAGAAATCTAGCATTTCTTGAGTTTCTGCGATTCCACCGATTAGAGAACCAGAAAAACTTCTTCTTCCTAAAATAAGACTGAAAGATGTTACAGGAAGCGGATCCATTGGAGCTCCAACAAGAGTAAGTGTTCCGTCAACTTTTAGTAAATTTAAGTAAGCATCAATATTATGTTCTGCAGAAACGCAGTCTAAAATAAAGTTTAAACTTCTAGCATGTTCTGCCATTTGTGCTTCGTCGGTAGACAATACAACTTCATCTGCTCCAAGACGTTTTGCATCTTCTGTTTTAGATAAATTAGTTGTAAAAACTACAACATGAGCTCCCATCGCTTTCGCAATTTTGATTCCCATGTGACCTAAACCTCCAATTCCTACGATTCCAACCTTTTGACCAGGACCAACTTTCCAGTGTTTTAATGGCGAATAAGTTGTAATTCCTGCGCATAATAATGGAGCAACTCCAGCAAGATCTAATTTATCTGAAATGTGTAATACAAAGCTTTCATCAACTACAATACTTTGAGAATAACCTCCAAAAGTTTGTCCGCCTAAATGCTTGTCAGGCGAGTTAAATGTCTGGATATTTCCTTCATCACAAAATTGCTCTAAATCATTTTTGCAATGTTCACATTCTCTGCAAGAATCAACCAAACAGCCAACTCCAGCTAATTCGCCAACTTTAAAGTTTTTTACATGATCGCCAATCTTCACAATACGCCCAACAATTTCATGCCCCGGAACTATCGGATAAATAGTGCCATGCCATTCGTTTCTAGCAGAATGTAGATCTGAATGACAGATTCCGCAATATAAAATCTCAATTTCTACATCATGAGCTTGCACTGCTCTACGTTTAATATCTAATGTTTGTAATGGTGCGTCGGCCGCTTCTGTACCAAAAGCTTTTATGTTTTTTGTTTCCATTTTTTTATAGTTTGTTTTTTTGTTTTCTTCGCCAGTTCGGCTAAAGCCTCGTGTCAAGTTTCAGGTTGAATTATCTAATTTTCAAATTGCCACATTATCCAATTTACTTACCTGCTTGTTTCTCTAAATGTTCCGGGTAACGAGATCCTTCAATTTTAATTTGTGCTAATGCATTTTCAATGGCAGTAATTTCTTCTGTTGAAAGTTCTAGATTAATTGCTCCCAAATTTTCCTCTAAACGATGTAATTTTGTAGTTCCAGGAATGGGTACGATCCAAGGTTTTTGGGCTAAATTCCATGCCAATGCGATTTGTGCATTTGTAACGCCTCTTTCTGAAGCAATTTTTCCTAACAAATCGACAAAAGCTTGATTTGCTTTTCTCGCTTCGGGAGCAAAACGAGGCAATGAATTTCTAAAATCTGAGCTATCAAATTGTGTGTTTTCGTCAATTTTTGCCGTAAGAAAGCCTCTTCCTAATGGACTGAAAGGCACAAATCCGATTCCTAATTCTTCTAAAACTGGAAAAATTTCCTCTTCAGGAGTTCTCCACCAAAGTGAATATTCGCTCTGAAGCGCTGTAACAGGCTGTATTGCATTTGCTTTTCGAATGTTTTCTACTCCAGCTTCTGAAAGTCCAAAATGCTTTACTTTTCCTTCCTGAATTAAATCCTTAATTACTCCTGCAACATCTTCAATGGGAACATTTGGATCAACACGATGCTGATAATACAAATCGATAACATCTGTATTCAATCTTTTTAATGAACCTTCAATACTTTTTCTAATCCATTCAGGACGACTATCCAATCCTTTTTTAGAATCACCTTCCAAAAAACCAAATTTAGTTGCAACTACAACTTTATCGCGAAATGGAGCTAAGGCTTCTCCTAAAAGTTCTTCATTCAAAAATGGACCGTAACATTCTGCCGTATCAAAAAAAGTTATTCCTTTTTCATACGCAGAACGAAGTAAGGCAATCATTTCTTTTTTGTCATGAGCCGGTCCATAACCAAAACTCATTCCCATACAGCCAAGTCCTAATGCAGAAACTTCTAGACCACTATTTCCTAAAAGGCGTTTTTTCATTTTTTAATTTTGTTTTAGGGTTGTTTTTTTGTTTAAGGTTCCAAGTTTCAGATTTAACCGCAAAGTGCGCAAAGATTTACACAAAGCACGCAAAGAATATTTGCCAGCACTAAAAAACTTAGAACTTTAGTATCTCAGAAACTTAGCACCTTTAGAGGCTACTTAAAAGAAAATATTCTGCGTCTGTTACTTTTTCTAACCATACACCGTGGCCTTTATCTATTTCTGTTATAATCGCAACATAAGAGAATGTATCAAATGGAGTTGCTCCATACCAATGTTCAATTCCTGGTAAAATGGTAACCACTTCATCTTTTTGAAGCTTTCGAACGGCTTTTCCTCTTTCTTGGTAATATCCAGTTCCTTCTTTTGCAATCAGCATTTGCAGACCCGCGTTGCTATGCCAATTACTTCTTGCACAAGGTTCAAAAGTAACTTCCTTAATAACAGTGTTTTCTGGGTGAATATCACTGGTTTGCTTTTTATAGGAAACATCACCTGTCATATAAGTATTCGGGACTTTTCCTTCTTCAATAACGGTTGAATAATTTGTTGACATAAATTTACTTATTTTTTTGAGATTGACTACATTTAAAACCACTTATCTAATTCATTATCAGAATTATAAACTAAATTTAAAAAGCTAGAATCCGCTTTATGAAGTAGTAATTTAGTTTTTTCCAAAACTGATAAATTAATTCAGCGTTGTAATTTCAAGGCAAAATTAGGTCAACTTGACTTTCTGAAAATAACAATATTCAAACAAAAAATTATGAAATTGAAACAATTTACATTCTAAGAGATTTCGGAACTGTACCTGTAAGTCTTTTAAAATAGTTATTAAAATAACTTGGATATTCAAATCCAAGCGAATAACCAATGTCTGAAATACTCCAGTCTGTATGTTGCAACAAAGCCTTTGCCTCTCCAATAATTCTTTCTGTTATATGTGCCGTTGTTGGTTTTCCTGTTACTTCTTTTACCGAACGATTTAGGTGATTGACGTGAACAGACAGACTTTGCGCATAATCCTGAGGCGTTTTTAAAGCTAATGGTTCATTTTTAGTTTCTATAGGAAATTGTCTTTCTAACAATTCTAAGAATAAAGAGGTTATTCTGGAAGATGCATTTTTATGTTTAAAGAAATTTTCTGAAGGTTGCATTTTCATTGATTCATGAATAATCAAATTGACATAACTACGCATCAAATCGTCTTTAAAAACATAATCTGTCTCGTATTCTTTGATCATTTTTTGAAATAAAGAATCTATAAAAAGCTTTTGTTCAGCATTTAAAGAAAAAATTGGGGTTCCTCCTATTTTAAACAAAGGCGATTCATGAAGCGTTTCAGAGCGATCTTTTGCTCTTAGAAATTCTTCCGTAAAAACACAAGCATAACCTTCATAACTCTCTGAAACGGTTTCCCATGAATAAGGAATAATCGGATTACCAAAAAACAAAATTGTACCGTCTGTTTCTATTCCGCGGTCAGCATATTGTATAATACTTTTACTGGTGTTGATGCAGATTTTATAAAAATCTCTCCTACTGTAAACGGGAACTTTACTAAAATCCCCATTTATAGGATAAACTTTAAATCCCTTCATTTTTAAATCTGAAGTAAAATCGCAATTCTGAGTTTCTGTCTGATTATTCATTTTGCAAAGTTATGAAAATCAAACAATATTATTTTGGTTTGTTTTGTTTTGATTTTAACCGCAAAGAACGCAAAGATTTACGCAAAGTGTTTTTTAGCTAGACTAAATAATCTCGCAAAGTCGCTGAGATGCAAAGTTTTTTCACGCAGATTCTGCATATTTTAGTAGATTCATTTTTGATTAATAATCCCAAATCTAAAAATAAAATCTTTACAGATCTGCTAAAATCTGCAGAATCTGCGTGAAACTATTTTAAACTCAAACTTCCAGCTCGTAATCCTTTCGCGGAAGCGGATAAAATAACTTCTTTTGCATTTTCATCTTTTTGAATTATGATTTGAGCGTAACCATTAAAAAGCTTTCTTTTCCAAGGTTCTGCTGGTGTTATCACTTGAATAATTCCCGGATCTGTATTCATTACATCCCAATCTTTTATCTTTTGTAAAGGCGTTGCTGCAATATGAATCGTATTTTTTCCTTCTTTTAAAATTGATGAACTTAGAATATATTTCTGAGGATCTTCTGCACTTGGTTCTACTTTATTTCCGTTAATGAAAACTACAGTTTGAACACCAATTTTTTTGTAAAAGAAACTAACAACATTCGAAGCTGAATTGTTTTTCAAATCAAATTCTCCTTTATAAATATAAGATGGTGCTTGTTTTTTATAATCACGATCTTTAAAAGCGTCAATCCATTCATTATCAGAATAATTCGATAACTGTTCTGGCAAAGTAGCACTATTACTTTTTTGTTCTTTAAAATTATTTATAGCAACCAAAGCAATGTCATCAATAAATTTATCGCTTTCCAGAGAAGTTGGATCTCCGTTTCCAACTCCTAAAATTTTTCCCCCTTTAATCGAAAAGGTAATTTCGTCGTTGGCAATTGGAACGTGCAAATTGTTTTTGTCTGTGGTTTCAATCGTTACGACCGAAATATTTCCTTTCAGAACATTTTCTTTATCCGAAGATAATTTGATGTTTTCTGCTTTTCCAGTAGTTTTTTGAATATCAGAAAGTATCTTTTCTCCATTTTTGTAACCAACCGCTTCTAAAGTTCCTAGCACATAATTTACTTTCCATTCTAAATGTCCGTTTTGTGTCATTTTCTTTTTCCCTAAACTTTTTTTGTTTAGAAAAAGCTCTACTTCATCACAATTAGAATAAGCCCAAACGTCTATTTCTTTGCCTTCCATTCCACTCCAATTCCAATGAGGCAATAGATGTAAAACAGGTTCTTTTCCCCACCAAGATTTCAGATAAAAAACATTGTCTTTAGGAAAACCGCATACATCCATCATTCCGAAATAAGATGTTACAGAAGGCCAGCCATAAGGCGTTGGTTCTCCGCGGTAATCAAAACCTGTCCAAATAAACATTCCTGCTAAATATGGTCTTTCCGAGTAGAATTTCCAACCTTCTTCTATACTGTAAAAAGTTGGTCTTGGCTTTTTGTCATAAGCACTTTGATAATGTTTGGCGTCATCTGTAAAATAAATTCCGCGCGTTGCAAACGTCGAACCTTCCTCCGTTCCCATTCCAGGCTGCTGTTTAAACTGATTTCTATGCGCGTCAATATCTCCGTTTCCGAGATAATTATATCCCATAACTTCGACTACAGAAGAAATACCGCTTTTAAATCCGCTGCTAATTCCTATTGTCACGGGTCTTGTCGGATCAATGCTTTTACTAAAATCCTGCATGATATTGGCAATTCTTTCTCCAATAATTCCACCTTCAATCTGCCATTCTTCATTTCCAACCGACCAGCAAAAAATGCTTGGATGGTTTCGATCGCGTTCCATCATTCGCTGCAAATCTTTCAAATGATACTCATTAATTCCCATTAAACGAGTTTCATCTATTACCAGCATTCCTAATTTATCGCAGGCATCTAATAATTCTGGCGTTGGAGGATGATGCGAACAACGATAGGCATTTGACCCCATTTCTTTCAGTTTTTGAATTCTGTAATACTGAATTTCATCCGGAAGTGCTGTTCCAATTCCAGCGTGATCTTGATGGTTATTTGTTCCTTTCAGTTTTATGGATTTTCCGTTAAGGAAAAAACCTTGTTCGGCATTAAACTCAATCGTTCTGATTCCGAAAGAAGTTTTATAACTGTCAATTACTTTTCCTTCACTTTTTATTTCGGTAATTAATTGATATAAATTTGGCGAATCAAGATCCCACAAAAGCGGATTTTCGACATGCAATTTTGAACTATAATTTATCGTTTGATAGAATTCTGGAGCTACTATATTTTCAGAAGAAACCGCAACTTGTTTACTTTTATTATCTAAAATGGTTTGAATGACTTCAATAGAACCCTTAAATTTTCCATTGTTTTTAATTTTTACATCAGCCGTAACAGCTGCATTATTTCCTACCAGCTCAGAAGTAACATACGTTCCGTTCTGAACTACATAAATCGGATTTGTTTTCTGCAAATAAACATGTCTGTAAATTCCGGCACCTTCATAAAACCAGCCTTCCTCCATTGAAGCATCAACACGTACAGAAATGATATTTTCCCCACCATAATTCACATAAGCCGATACATCATACTCAAAACCGTTATAACCGCTTTCTTCGGTTCCTAGATAAAATCCGTTAAAAAATACTTTCGAATTTCTAAAAACGCCATCAAATTTTAATGAAATAACTCTACCTAAATCGCTATTCGGAATTGTAATTTTTTTTCTGTACCAACCAATACTTTTCTCTGGAAAGTTTTTACCCGCCGCTTTAAATCCGTGGCTGAAACTTGCGCTTTCGCTAAAAGGTTGTTCTACAGCCCAATCGTGTGGCAGATCTAATTTTCTCCAGGCACGATCGTCAAACCCCGAAGCAGCTGGTCCATCTCCAAAACCTGTCTTTGTCAAATAGGAAAAATACCCTTCTGCATGACCAAAATCTTTTTTGGTGTCATACAAATGTCCGAATGAAAACCGCCAATCTTTATCTATTAATATTAACTCTCTAGGCGATTTGTTTTGCGCAGTAACTTGCACTAAAAACAAAAGAAAAAATGACAAAATGGTTTTTTGAATAAAAGTGGTTTTCATAAGGTTGGGTTGTTAGTAAAATCGAATAGCGATAAAAATAAGGCTTTTACAGAAAAAAAATCGATAGTATTTTATCAAAATATGATAACTCATTAATATCTAAAGCTGTAAAAAGCGATTCAAAATTTAGAATGAATCTAATGGCTTCAAACTATAATATGATATACTTTTGATGTAACTTTATTTTCAAATCTTAAAAAAGCAAAGAATATTATGAGTACTATTATAAATGAAAATAGACTCCACAGTAAATTTAAAACCCTCGATCATAAGATTAACGAACTTAATGATCAGAAGATTAATGCTTTTTTTGAATCTTTAGGATTATTAGAAAGAAATGATGTTCCAAAGGATTTCCTGAAATGGGAAAATATTCTGATTGTCGTTCCAAATCGACATGTATCTCATGAATTGAAATACTATAAATATGCTATTTCCAGAATTTCATTTTTAACAAATCCTTATGCAGATCAAATTCATATTTTTGATCTCAAAGATTGGAAAAATGCATCGGGAAACAAGACGCAGTTTCAGATTAGAGAAATGCTGAAAACAAGTTTTGGAGGGGTTAAAAAAAATACAAATAGTGGAGATTAATTTACTTTTCTTTACGGAATGAAGTGGATTACTAGGGAAAGACCTAAAATTGATAGAATTGCCTGCCCGTGGCTAATCAAAAATTTTGTTGACGCAGAGGCGGAATTTATTTATGTGCCTTTTGATGAAGTTTTAACAAAAGCGGCAGCATTAGATGCAATTCCGTTTGATATTCCTGATGTAGAATTTACACATTATAATGAAGAATGCACTTTTGACTTCATTATAAAAAAATATCAAATAAAAGATCCCGCAGTTTTAATTATGGCAAAAATTGTTCGTGGCGCCGACACCGACCGCCACGATCTTGCCAAAGAAGCAGCTGGACTTTGGGCAATTTCTGCTGGACTTTCTCATAATATAACAGACGATTCGCATTTGCTGGAAACAGGATTAGTTTTGTACGATGCACTTTACAGCTGGGCGAAACATTTGTACAAACAAAATCATCTTCAAAATAGCCCTTTCGAAAATTTACTTCACGAAGTTTATAACAAGTTTTTGATTGAGAAAAAGAATAATCAGAAAACACCTTTATGGGTTAAAGAATTGAAAAATATTATTCAAGATCAAATAGATGCACAGTTTACTTTTGATTTGAAGAAAATCTCAAGTGATTTAGAATTGAATCCGTCTTATTTATCGAGAGAGTTTTCTAAATATTTTGAAGATTTAAATTTCGGTGAATACGTGCGTAAACTTCGAATAGAAAAAGCCATCAATCTGATTCAAAATACTTCTTATACTTTAACTGAAATAGCTTATATGACGGGCTTTTCAGACCAAAGTCATTTTACCAGAATTTTTAAATTACAAACAGGAAAAAATCCTTCCTCTTATAGAAAAAACACCTTAAAAAGTAATCCAGATACAAAAGGTAAATAGTGTTCTATTTCTAAGCTTTGATTGTCAATAGTTTTGTTTTAATTAATTAATTAATTAACAAAAACTATCATGATTTTCTTCAGACACCTTTTTGCAATCACTTTATTTACTTTAAGTTTCAATGCATTTTCTCAAACGACTTATCCAAAAATCACAGGTTATTTTGGCATTCTTCATCCTATTGCCACTTTTAGCAGTGAACAAACAACCGTAAATTTTAGAGATTATTATGCAGTCGGATTTCCAACTGGTATCAACATTTGGAAAAATCAAAAAATAGGTTTTTCTTTTGAAGTTGTTCCAAATATAAGAGTTCAAGGAAACAGTGATAAAGTGACCAATTTATTATTTCATCCCGGCGTATTAGTGGCTTTAGGCAACGGTTATACCTTTGCAGGAAGAGCCGCTTTTGAAAGCAGCGGCAGATAAGGTTTTACACCTGTAATAAATAAAACTGTACTTAAAAGTGATAATTGCAGTTATTTTGTTGCGGTTCCTTTACCTGTCCGTTTTGGAAATGATCATCCCGCCTCTTTTACAATTGGTTTTCAATTTGGAATTGCTTTCTAAAATCTCTTAAAAAATGAGTTAAAAAATTGATTTGTTTTTAACTCATTTGATTTCAAAAACTCTTATAAATTTTTGCTCTAATTTTTTCCTTCTTCTTTCTTCTTTCCATCTCGAATAGAAAATACCCATAAGAAGAAACAAACTTACAATTGTAGTTGCTCTCCTAAGTCCTCTTCCAAAAAAAAGAAAAAATATATTAATGAATATCAGAAAAACTACTGGAGAAAATCTCGTCCAGATCAATTGAAATTTACTGTTTTCTTCAACGACATAATTTACATTTACCCTGTTATCAATATTCTTATAATTCCCTCTTACAATAAAAATTGTTGGAGATGTTGCTGAATTTACAGTAAAACGGAAGCTTTTATCATCAAAAACTCCATAAAAAGGTTTGGATTCGCCGAATAGAGGAAATAGTCTAAAGTAACTGAAGTTTACTTTCAAAGAACCTATTTCAATATTATGTTGCAATCTTTTGCGAAATTCAGACAAAGAGAGATTTGACTCCATTTTACTAATTATCAAGGTGCTAAAACACTTTTAATCTTATCCTCTAGAGCTTTTCCATGAATATTTTTAGCTAGAATAATTCCGTTTTTATCTATTAAAAAATTTAACGGAACAGATTGTAATCTATAATCTGCAACAGCTGGTGACTGCCAATATTTTAAATCGCTAACATTTATCCATGGCAATTTTCCTTTTGCAATTGCAGCTGTCCACAATGGTTTTTTAGTATCCATAGAAACGCCGTAAATCGATAATTTCTCGGGATAAGTATTATTTAACTTCAGTAATAATGGCTGTTCTTTAATGCAAGGTCCACACCATGAAGCCCAAAAATCAACCAAAACTAAAGATCCTCTTAAAGATGAAAGTGCGATTTTTTCTCCTTTTGTATTTGGAAGATCAATTTCTGGCGCAATGTCTCCAACATCAACACCAACAACTTGTGCTTTTGAATTGGTAATTATACAACATAAGAATGCTACAATGAGTAAAGTTTTTTTCATAATGGATTAAGTTTTATTGTTTTGGGGTTATTTTTTTAATCATGTTATTGCCTCAACATTTGTCATTTCGACGAAGGAGAAATCACACTCGCTAATCTACAAAGATTTTGATTCTCTTCATGGACTTTCTAGTGTGATTTCTCCTTCGTCGAAATGACATAAACTGAGAAAAGAATACTTAAGCAAATATAAATTTTCTTTACTAAATTCTTCATCATTTTCTCTCCTCCATCATAAAATTTTCCTAAATAAATTTTGCTTAATTGGTATATCGGGAAAAGTCGATATATTTGCATTATGGAAAAGATAGAAATATTTAAAGCCTTGTCAAACAAATCCAGATTGCAAATGCTGGAATGGCTAAAAGAGCCTGAAATCAACTTTCCCGATCAATTGCAGCACGCTGGATTTGAACATGGAGTTTGTGTTGGGCAAATTCAAGCTAAAGCTGGTTTGACACAATCTACAGTATCAGAATACCTGTCTATTTTACAACGCGCCGGTTTTATCGAAGCCAAACGTGTTGGCCAATGGACCTATTATAAACGTAACGAAGGTGCCTTTGAAGCACTCAGTAAATTAATTCAATCTAATTTGTAAAATTACTATGAGTACAAACAACCTGTTTTCTCCATTTAACTTAAAAACGTTAAATCTGAAAAACCGAATCGTAATGGCGCCAATGACGCGCTCTTTCTCTCCAAACGGAGTTCCAACTGATGAAGTCGCAGCTTATTACCAAAAAAGAGCTGAAGGTCAAGTTGGATTAATATTATCTGAAGGAACTGTAATTGACAGACCTTCATCATCAAATGATGCAAATGTTCCTCACTTTCATGGCGATTTAGCTTTAAGCGGATGGAAAAAAGTAATTGACGAAGTTCACGCTGCTGGCGGACAAATGGGACCGCAAATCTGGCATATGGGAATTATGGATAATCATCATTCTGGATGGGTTCCGCCAGTTCCTTTTGAAGGTCCGTCTGGATTAAACCGTCCTGATTTTAGAAATGGTATTGCTATGTCTGAAAAAGATATTGAAGAGACAATCCTTGCGTTTGGTAAAGCTGCAGCTGATGCCAAAAGAGTAGGTTTTGACACTATCGAAATTCACGGTGCACATGGCTATTTAATTGACCAATTTTTTAGAGCTGAAACAAACTTACGTGAAGATATTTACGGAGGAAAAACATTGCCAGAGCGCAATCGTTTTGCTATTGAAGTGGTAAAAGAAATTAGAAAACAAGTTGGAAATGATTTTGCTGTTATCATGCGTTTTTCTCAATTTAAACCTTCTGATTATAATTATAAATTAGCTAAAAATCCGCAGGAATTAGAAGCTTGGCTTACGCCTCTTGTTGATGCTGGTGTTGACATTATTCACGCTTCGCAACGTCGTTTCTGGGAACCAGAATTTGAAGAATCTGATTTAAACTTTGCAGGATGGGCTAAAAAAGTAACGGGAGCACCGACTATTACGGTTGGTTCTGTTGGACTTTCTGGCGATTTCTTTGGTGCTTTTGCTGGAGAAAGTTCACAACCAACTTCTTTAGAAGAATTAAACAGACGTTTCGACAGAGGCGATTTTGATTTGGTTGCTGTTGGTAGACCTCTTTTATCTGATCCTAATTGGGTGGCGAAAATCAAAGCAGGAAAAACAGAAGAATTAAAAGGTTTCAGTAAAGAAGCTTTAGGCCAATTGGTTTTAGAATAATTTTTTTTTTAAAGGTTCAAAGAGGCAAAGGTTTAGAGGGACAGAGATTTTTCTTTTGATTGTCTTTATTACTATATTTAAAAAAAGTGGTTGTCTCGAAAAATGAGACAACCACTTTTTTTTATCTATTATTTTGTTCCATAGGAACATTTCGTTTGTAGAAAAAAATGTTGTTATTGTTTTTACGTTCTGTCGGAACGTTTGATTTCGTGTTTCCAATTCTTTCGTATATCAAACGTTCCTATGGAACGCAAATCTTTTGGTAATTATTTTTTTCTACCAACGAAATATGCCTAAGGAATGATAGTCTAATGCAAAAATTTCTAAAACAAAATAAAAAAAGGGATAAACAATTAAGCTTAACCCTTTAATGAATATCTATAACTAACAAAATTTAGAAATTCAATGTTTTTATTTAAGGTTCAGAGGAACAAAGCTTTTACCTTTGAACCTTTGCACCTCTAAGAAGAAACTTTTCTCTTTTGGAATTTATTCTGAAGCCAATTTCTAACGGGTTCATCATACAATTTTAAGCATACAAATGCCATAACAATACTGGCAATTAAAACTCCTATTCCTTCCATATATCCGTCTTTCATCGAGACTTTATTATCTACAACCCAAGCTGTAAACCAATAAATTAAAGGATAATGTGTAATGTAAATTGGATATGAAATATCCCCTAAAGCTTTACATATTTTTAAAGAAAGTTCATTTTTAATTTCTCCTCCGGCACCAATTACCACAATAAGAGGAAAAATTAAAATAATGCAGATCGATTCATACAAACCATTCAGCCAAAGACTGTTTTCATCGCCAAATCTTGGTAAAGCCAAAACTATGGTAATCAAAATACTGCAAACCCAAAAAGCGTTTTTTACATGAATTAGTTTTCCTAAACGACATAACAAAACACCGGCAAAAAATGGAAACAGCAAACGTGTAAAACCAACATTAAGTTGTTCTAAATTTAACGACCAGCCACCAATAACATCTCCTTTTGGTCCGAAAACAGTATAATTAATTAATAGTCCAGCAAATATCAATACAAAGACTGACATCACTTTATTAGAAAATTTACGAAAGATTAAAGCGTACAAAATATTGGCAATGTATTCGAAGAAAAGCGACCACGCTGGACCATTTAAAGGGTGCATTTCTCCCCAGCCTCTAATTTCTAAAGAAGGCGGAATTGGCAATAAAGTAAAACCTATTACCATTGTTAAAATAACTTTCCAAACTTCCATACCTCCAATCATTGGAAATAGTATGTCTGAGGCTTGAAAATAATAAAAGATAGCGCCAATGATCATTCCCATAATTACCATGGGCTGCAGGCGAATTAATCTGCGTTTGTAAAACTCCCATTGTGTCATTTTCCCCCAACGATCATCATACGCATAGGCGACAACAAATCCAGATAAAAGGAAAAAGAAATCAACAGCAAGATATCCGTGATTTATAATTTGTACAAAACGATTTCCGCCCGCGAAAGCTTCAAAAATATGAAAAGCAACTACTAAAATAGCCGCAACTCCACGAAGTCCATCAAGAATTTCGTAATGTTTTTTTGGTTTAATATCAGATGAAATTGAACTCATTTGTTTTTTGGTCTAAGTTAGGTTAGGTTTTAATTGTAGATTGCAGATTTTAGATTTTCTGCAATCTTAAAATTCAAAAATTAAGTTTGGAATTTGTGATTTTTAAATTGAAATTTAATCTACTGGTGATTTTTAAGCCATTCCGCCCTTCTTTGGTCTGGTAAGTGTTTCACAGTAAAGTTTTCGAATTTGGCTTCAAAACCTTTTCCGTCTGGAGAAGCTGCCATTAAACCAACCATAACTGGCGTATTATCTTGTAACGGCGCGTTTCTGGTCATGATGTAATTTTTATCATCAAAAGAATAGAATATCTCAACGGCATCTAATCTTCTAACGGCTTTAATCCAGATAAAAGGCGGTACTTTATCTAGAGTGGTTACGCTCCAATCGCTTTTATCGTGTGTTACAACAGTGCTAACATTAAATTTCCCGTCAACAAATTCAACACCTGTTTTGATATAATTTTTTTCATCAATGCGAATCATTAATCCCATTTGATCAAAACGAGCGATGTAATTTCCTGTCAGTTTTACTTTAGCTTCAAATTCACCACCGTAATTTGCGTAGTAAAAAGGCGCATCATCAACAGTAAATCCGTAATGCGAAATTCGCCAGTAATCGCTATTTGCAGTAACATTCATAATTAATGCATTGTTTTTAATTTCCCATTTCTCAGGTTCATTAAACCATTGCATTTTATTGAGAGTCTGTGCTGAAAGGTTTTGAAATAAGACAAAACCCATCGTAAATAATAATATTCTTTTCATTTTTTTGATTCTTTTATTTATAAAAAGTAAAACTTCTAAAATTTTACTTCTAACATCTAACTTTTAAAGACAAAAGCAAAGCTGCAAATTTTACACTTGCAGCTTTACAAACCAACCAATTTTAGAAATAAAAAACTTATTTAAGTGAAAAGTTCACCTTAGATTTTATATCTGTTGAAGAAGCTCCAATAATCGCTTCAAAATCACCAGGTTCAGCAACCCAGTCGTGTTTTTTATCGTCGAAGAAACTTAAAGCCGTTTTATCAATTGTAAAAGTTACTGTTTTTTCTTCTCCAGCTTTAAGAGCTACTTTTTCAAAACCTTTCAATTCTTTTATCGGACGAACCAAAGAAGATTTAACATCTGTAATGTACAATTGCACTACTTCTGCCCCTTCTCTGCTTCCCGTATTTTTTACGTTAACTGAGAATGTAATTTTATCTCCTGCGTTAATCTGTTTTTTATCGGCTGTTACTTTTCCGTAAGCAAAAGTCGTATAGCTTAAACCGTGGCCGAAAGAAAATAAAGGTTTGATTTTGTTTTTGTCAACCCAACGGTATCCAACAAAAATTCCTTCGTTATACTTTACTTCATCTCCACCAGGAAATTCTCCTAGAGCGTGAGCTCCGTTATCTGCTAATTTTACAGGGAAAGTGAAAGATAATTTTCCAGAAGGATTTACATCTCCAACTAAAACATTTGCTAAAGCATTTCCAGCTTCAGTTCCTAAAAACCATCCTTGAACAACACCTGGAACTTCTTTAATCCAAGGCATTGCAACTGCATTTCCAGAAATATTTACGAAAACAATATTCTTATTTACTTTTGCTAATTCACTGATTAGTTTATCCTGACCATAAGGCAATCCTAATTCTTTACGATCGTGTCCTTCATCATCTTGGTTTTCGCTTTTGTTCAAACCTCCAATAAAAAGAACAATGTCAGCATCTTTAGCTACTTTTAAAGCTTCCGCAGTTAATTCTGCTTGAGGACGTTTTTCTTCTAAACTTACTTTGGCAATCACACCATTATAATTACTTGTCGGATCTCCAACATAACCTCTTGCGTAAACAATTTCAGCTTGATTTCCGATTCTTTTCTTCAATCCTTCAAGTGGTGTAATTTCATATCTTGCTTTAAGCGAAGAACTTCCACCTCCAACTGTCATCATTTTAATGGCATTTTCTCCAATTACAGCAATCTTTTTTGTTTTAGAGAGGTTGATTGGAAGGATATTATTATTGTTTTGCAATAAAACAATTCCTTCTTCAGCAATTTTACGACCAGCTAGAGCATGTTCTTCTGTTCCAAAAGAACCAAAAGGACGATTTCTATCCATTGTAGTCAAGAAAGACAAACGCAGAATACGACGTACTTTCTCGTCTAATTCTTTTGTTCCAATTTCTCCTTTTCTGATCATTTCAGAATATGGTTTAGCTAAATAATAGTTATCATAAGCATTGCTTGTTCCCCAAGAAAGTCCGTTTGTCCATGAACCAAATTCCATATCCAAACCATTATGGATTGCTTGTTTAGTGTCATTGACTCCACCCCAATCGGAAACCACAACTCCTTTGAAGCCCCATTCTCCACGAAGAATATCATTTAATAGGTATTCATTGTGGCAGCATTGCTGTCCTTTATATTTGTTGTAAGCTCCCATAATCGACCAAACATCTCCTTCTTGAACAGCAGCTTTAAAAGCAGGAAGGTAAATCTCATATAAGGCACGATCGTCAACAATTACGTTAACCGAATTACGATTTGTTTCTTGATTGTTTAGTGCGAAGTGTTTTACACAAGCCGCTACTCCATTTGATTGAACTCCTTTAATATAAGGAACAACCATTTTTGAAGCTAAAAACGGATCTTCTCCCATGTATTCGAAGTTACGACCGTTTAATGGGCTTCTGTAGATATTTACACCAGGACCTAATAATACATTTTTGTTACGAAAACGTGCTTCCTCTCCAATTGATTTTCCATATAAAGAAGCCAATTCTTTATTCCATGTTGATGAAAGTGCAGTTAAAGCTGGAAAAGCAATACAAGAATCGTTTGTCCATCCGGCTTGATCCCATTCGTCCCATTTTACCTCTGTACGAATTCCGTGTGGCCCATCGGTCATCCAGTTTTCTGGAATTCCAAGACGTTTTACACCTGGAGAACTAAATTTAGACTGCGCATGAATCATGGCAATTTTCTCATCGGTTGTCATTCGTTTAAGCGCATCCTCTACACGCTCATTTATTGGCTTTTTATCGTCTAGATAAACTGGAACTTTGTCTTGGGCATTCATCCCAAAAGAACTTAGTAAAAGTAAAACAACAATTGTTTTTACGTTTTTTAACATAACAGTAATTATTAAAGCATTAGGTTATAATAGGGAAAGTCTTTACGAGAAAAAACTTTTTTATCATATTGTAAAACTAAAACGTTATCGTACAAGTTAGATTTTTAGATATAAAAAAGTAGTGAATTAAAAAATCAAAAAACTGACTTACAATACTTTAACTTTTTTAAAACATCAAAAAAAGTAGTAGATTTAAAATAAATAGTTATGCTTTCAAAGACATTATACCAATTTTCATGACCATTTCTTCAAAGTCATTTCGTGAAACTGCGGCCTTATTTCGAGCTCTTGTACGATAGTTGTAAATTGTGCTTAAAGAGTAACGTAAAAATGCAGCTATCTTAACACTATCTGTAATTCCTAATCTAATTAATGCAAAAATTCTAAGTTCAGTATTAAGTAATTCATTTTGTTTGAGTACAATTTGCTCTTCCGAAATTAGCAATGCATTAAAATCTTTAACGAATGTTGGATACAAATTCAAAAAGATAATATCAAAATTCTTGTACAACTCCTCCAGCTCATTATCAACCAAAGTTGTTGACTTTAGAATTTTGTAAATTTCATCAAACTGTTTTGCAGTAGCCTTTTTATTTAAAATAATGCGATAGTTTTCTAATTTATTGATGTAAGTAGAACAAAGATTAAAAAAATGAGCTATATATTCTTCTTTAACTAAATTAGATTCAGATAGTTGCAAGTTACTTTCTTGAAGCTGACTGTTTGTTTCGGTTATATCTTTATTTAATTCTGCTAATTTCTGGCTGGTTTCATAAAGTTCTGTTCGAATTCTCGAAACCTTCTTCATTTGTTTGTAAACATAAATGATTGCAACCAATAAAAATAGCGAAAGCAAACTAATGCAAAGCAGATAAATTTGTAATTCGCTTTTACGCTGGGCTTCACGTTCCTGATATACTGTATTGATAATCGAATAAACTTCTGACATCAGTAAAGTACGAAACTGAACGTTGCAATAAAGAGCGTCTTCAATGGCAGATTGTGTTAATTTATACGCCATATCTACATCTCCAATTTCATAAAAAACCAAAGCTAATTCCTGCAATGATGCATTATCTTTATTGGCATTTTTAATATCTGAAGTAGCTGAAAGTGCATAATATTTTTTTCTTGATTCTAGATCATGCATCGCCTCGGCAATCTTACCCAATAAATAGGTAATCATGGCATATTGCGGATTTTCTTGTTTTGTTTTTGCCAGTAAACCCAATAATTGACTTTTAGGCTTTTCAAATTTTTTATTAAAAATATCCTGCTGAATTCTATTGATCTGATAGTCTAATGTATTCTTGTCTAAAACAGAAAGTAACGAATCACGGTATTTTCCAATCTGTTTTCTGTATTCCAAACTGTAACTATTGGCAGCATAATGCTCAAAAAATTCGCGATAGGAAATGTAGTAATTAGGAAGCTGTGAATGCTCTAAATTCTTTTTATTGATACTTTTTAGAATGGCTTCCGATTCGCGATATTTTCCTGACGAGGAATAAAGCGTTACTAATTGTAACTGCGCCAAATTGAGAAGTTCTTTATTTTGAAGTTCTGTTGCAATTCTTAAGTTCTTTTTTACATATTGAATTGCCGAATCTGTATTTAACTTCTGATATTCAAGGTATAATGTCTTGTTGTAATTATACTCCTGCTCTTTTGTCAAATTCTCTGATTTTATCTTTTTGAAGTTGAGAATTCGCTCTTCCTTTATTTTTACGTAATGCTGTTTATTTTTTATCGCTTCATTTAATTCTTTTAAAATAACATCTGTTTTTTTTTCCAATGCAAAAACTGGAAATTTTATCAAAATAAGAATTAGAAATAAGTAATAATTTTTCAAGACGATTTAATATAAAGGAATTACAAATATAGGAAAGCGAAAATATAAAAAATGAATTATTTAACTATGGTCAAAATGTACCAAAAAAGGGTGTGATTCGTTTAATAGTCATAAATAAAAGAATCACAAATCAACTCTACAATAAATAAAATGATTTCAGCTTAAACAAAATTAAACTGAAATCATTTATTAGAATTTCATTCCAAAACTAAAGATGCGCCGCAATTGGCGCAGCCAGACAGCTTTCTGGAATATTAAATGAATTTACTAAAGCCACCGCATCAGGACGAATGTCCCAACAAAGCTGATTGACGATTTTACGAACTGCCTTCGTTTTTACGGCTTCCATATATCCATCTTCTAAATACCAAGCTTTGTTTTTTTCTATTTGCGAAAGCGCGTAAAGCTGACTTAATTTCGTTAAGATTGCTTTAGATTGCTGCTCTTCTACTTCCTTTATTGCAACTTGAAATTGCTCTAAAACAATTCTTTCTAAATAAGCTTCTGCAACCTCAATCATTTGATGCTGCACGACATTAAAGGCATCATACGCTTCTAAACCACCGTCAACAAGCTTTTTGATACGTCTTGCTGCCGAAGCCAGAATTGTTTTTTCTCTGTGAACAAAAGCTTGAAGATGAAATTCATTGTCAAGCAAATGTTCCTCATCTGTTCTGCGTGTTGCTATTGGATTCTTTTCTGTAAAAGCCGTTTTAGCATTTTCATAAACATAATTTATTATTCCAAGCGAACCCATCTCTCCAAATGATTTTCTGAATTCAGCCAAACGATTCTTAGCTACCAATTGCATTAAAACGGTATTATCACCTTCAAAAGTCGTGTAGATTTCGGTATCATTTTTTAATGCATCAATTCTATTTTCAGATAAATAACCTTTTCCTCCGCAAGCTTCACGGCATTCCTGCAGAATATCTCTTGTGCTCCAAGTTGAATAGGATTTCATTCCGGCTGCCAAAGATTCGATTTCTTGCATTTCACTTTCTGTTCTATTTAAAAATCTTTTGGTTAAATATTGAAGAGCAAAATGTACGGCGTAGGTTTTAGCTAAATGCGGCAACAATCTTCGCTGATGCATTCTATAGTTTAAAATTGGAACTTCAGAACCTCCTTCTGGTCCAAATTGTCGTCTTTGATCGCTGTAACGAATGGCAATTGTCAAACCTGATTTTGCTGCTGCTAAAGCCGAACGCGGAATTCCAATTCTTCCTCCAACTAAGGTTCCTAACATTGTAAAAAACCTTCTGTTATCACTCGGAATCGGACTTTCAAATTCGCCTTTATCATTTACAGAAGCAAAACGATCTAGCATATTTTCTTTTGGAATTATTACATTATCGAAACTAATCGTTCCGTTATCCACTCCATTTAATCCCATTTTATGCCCGCAGTCACCAATTGTTACACCATTTACCACATTTCCGTTTGGATCACGCAAAGGCACAACAAATGCATTAACGCCATAATCATGTCCGTCAATAATTAGTTTTGCAAATACAGTTGCCATTTGTCCGTGAACAGCTGCATTTCCGATATATTCTTTTTGTGCATTTTTATTTGGCGTATGAATGGTAAATGTCTGATCATTATGATTGTAAGTTGCTGTAGTTTCTAAACCTTTTACGTTAGATCCATGATGTGTTTCGGTCATAGCGAAACATCCTGGCAATTTTAGCGAACCAATATCTTTCAAATATTTAGCATAGTGTTTTTCGGTTCCCAAAGATTGCACGCTCATTCCCCAAAGTCCAAATTGCACACCGAATTTAATAACTAGACTTAAATCGTGATAGCTCAGCGTTTCCATAATCGCAAAATAATCGGCTATGTTTTCTCCACCTCCGTACTTTTTAGGGTAAGCCATATTTCCGAGATTTTCATCGGCTAAGATTTTACACCATTTGTAAACTGTTTCCCTAAAAACATTAATATCAGTTGAAGTTTCATAAGCAAATTCAGGTCTGGAAATGACAGATTTTACTTTTTTGATTATTGCGGCTTCATTTCCATCTAAAATTTGAGTAATGTTCTGAATATCAAAACTAGCATCTGTTTGCGAATCTGCTGTAAAAGAACCCGTTTTGGTTTTGAAGTTTTGCAATGCTTCTTCGCCCAAAATTCCTAAATCATTTTCTAGTTTTTTAAAATCTGATTCGATAGGCGTTAAATCTACATCACTTTCTGAAAGTGCTTTTGCAATATCAAAAATAGATTTGACAGAAGATTTATCCTGAATACTTCTTTCAATGTCAACTTTCCATTGTGCGAGTTCATTTCGCGAAGGCGGATTTGAAATATCAACTTTAGAAAGTAAATATTCTTTTTCTTCTCCTGACAAAAAATTCAATGATTTAATGAACTCTTGAAGTGTTGCAAATTCTTTCTGTGTTAGTAAATCATCTGACCACACTAAATAAAATAATGGCGTAAAAGCTTGAAGTTTTGATATTTTCATATGAATAGTATTCGGTTTTTAATAGTTTTTTGCCACAGATTACACTGATTAAAAGGATTTTTTTTCGCCACGAATTACACGAATTCGCACAAATTTTTATTTTAGATTTAAAAAATAATTCGTAAAAATTAGTGTAATTGGTGGCTGATTTTTTTGCGCAAAGAAATAATCCTTTTAATCAGTGCAATCTGTGGCTTTATTCATTTAACTGCATAAAAAAACAGGAATGAAAAATAGTCATTCCTGTTTAAACATCCTGTTAAGATTCTTGTAATTTTCGATTTTAAACCAATAAAAAATATGAAAACTAAGAATTAAGAACCCTTGGATATTGAGGTCAATTTTTGCTTTATAGCAAAAATATGATGCGAATTAAAAACTAACACTGCGGTAAAAATTATTCCGTATGCGGTAATTTGTAACGGCGTTATACTTTCTTTGAAAACAAAGGCTGCCAATCCAAATGCAATCATCGGATTGATGTTTAATAACATTCCAACTGTAGAAGAATTAATTCCAGAAAGCGCGTACAAATTCAGGAAAAGTGGTACAATTGTAAATAAGATTGCGATTGTTTCTATACAGAAATAGAATTTAAATTCCGTTGGAACCGGTCCCCCAAAAACCGGATAAAATGGTACTAAAAACAATGCAGCCAATGTAATATGAAACGTTAAAACAATAAATTTATCAAAACCTTTATTGGCGCGCTGACTTACTAAATATGCAGCATAGGTTACCCCTATAACAATGCTAAAAAGCATATCTGTTATATCGCTGTATGAAAGAAGCAAACATCCCGAAATGCTTAATCCGACAGAAAGCCATTGTGTTTTTATAAGTTTTTCATGCAGTATAAAATAAGCCAATAACGTCGTAAGAATTGGACAAACGAGATAAGCAAGAGAAGCTGCTTTTAGACTGACATGATTTACTACATAAATGAATGTAAACCAGTTCGCCATCAAAAAAACGCTTCCGCCAATATTTAATAAAACTGATTTTCTTTTTTCAGCTTTTGGTAAAGCCTTAAAGATTGCTATTGTCTCTTTTATTTGTTTTCTTTTGCATAAAAAAGCAATCAAAAGCATTAAAATCGCGCAACTGAAAACACGAAAAAACAAAATATCCAACGACGGATATTCATGAATTGGTCGCAAAACCAAACTGAAAAGTCCCCATGTGGTAAAGGCAATAATAGCCGCTATATAATACTTTGTTGTTTTCACAAAATCCTTTTTTGAATTTATTTTCTTTTGATGAAGCAAATTTCTTAAAAATAAAACAGCAATACAGATACAGTTTTTGTAAATTGCAGCATAACAGTTTCAATTTATATGAAAAATTCTAATTACTTATATCTCCAATTTGCTGACCGAATCGAGAAACAGATTAAATCTGGAGTTTTAAATGTGGGAGACAAATTGCCTTCTATACGCGAAGTATGTGCGGAAACGGGTTACAGTATGAGTACAGTAAGCAAGGCGTATTACGAAATTGAAAGCCGTTCTTTAATTGAAGCGCGACCGCAATCTGGTTATTATGTGAGTAATATATCGGCAAGAATTATCTCTGAACCTTCAGCAAGTAAGCCACGATTAAGTCTTGAAAATATTGAACGTGAGGATTTAATTGACTTGGTTTACGGCGATATGCGCACCAAAGATGTCACGATGCTTTCGCTTGGTTTTCCTTCTAATGAATTACTTCCTATCGCTAAATTAAATAAAGGAATGGTTCAGGCCATGCGCCAATTACCAAAAAGCGGAACCAGTTATGAGGAGATTCAAGGTAATAGTAATTTACGAAAAGAAATTGCCCGTTGGTCTTTTACTTGGGGCGGCTCCTTGACTGAAGATGATATTATAACTACTCCAGGCTGTATTTCGGCAATATCAGATTGTTTGCTAACACTGACAAAACCCGGAGATACTATTATTACAGAAAGTCCAGTTTATTTTGGTATTTTACAATTAGCCAGATCTTTAGGTCTGTATGTGATGGAACTTCCAACAAACATGACAACAGGAATTGAACTCGAATCGGTAAAAAAAACACTTTCCAGTAATAAAGTAAAAGCTTGCGTTTTGATGAGTAATTTCAGTAATCCGTCTGGAAGTACACTACCAAACGAACATAAAAAGGAAATTGTGAGATTAATGGATTTCTATAATGTTCCGTTAATTGAAGATGATATTCATGGCGATTTATACTTTGGCACAAGCCGACCAACAAATTGCAAGACTTATGACGAAAGCGGTATTGTTTTGTGTTGCAGTTCGGTTTCTAAAACTTTAGCTCCCGGTTATCGCGTGGGTTGGGTTTCTCCTGGCAAATTCAAAAAAGAAATTTTGAGAACCAAATTGTATCATACTATTTCTAATACGACAATTACGCACGAAGTTGTGGGAGATTTTCTAAAAAATGGTCGCTACGAAAATCATCTTAGAAAAATTCGTCAGATTTTAAATCGAAACTGCACCAATTATATTAATACGGTTTTAGAATCTTTTCCTGCAGGAACAAAAGTGAGTCAGCCTCAAGGCGGTTTTTTTCTTTGGGTGGAATTAGATAAAAAAATAGACACGGCCGCTTTTTACCATTTAGCGCTGAAACATAATATAAGTATTGCACCTGGAAGAATTTTCTCCTTTCAAAACCAGTTTTCAAACTGTATGCGATTGAGTTTTGGACTTCCGTGGTCTAATGAATTAAGAATTGCTATTCAAACCTTAGGAAAATTAGCTCATCAATTGTAAATAAAAAAAGCCGAACAACGCAACTACTCGCTGTCCGGCCAACAATTAAACATAACCAAAATGTTTATTATAAAACAAAGTAAGCACCCTTTTCAACTTTCTTAGGCTCCTCATTCAATTCGAATTCTTTTAAAATGTCAAATTCACTTTGGTATTCATTCAACATTTGTTTGATATTTCTTTCTATTGTGTTTGCAATAGTTGTCACTGGCGTATCGGTTGGACGGTTTTCAAACGGATCTTGCAAATGGATTGCCATTCTTTCAATTAGAAAGAAAGCGCCTCCAATTGCTGTAATCAACGGAATTGCAAACCAGCTTAATACACTTGTCAATCCGAAAGGCAGCAATAAAATAAACAAACACAAGGTCAATCTGATGTACATACTGTAAGTGGTCGGAAAAATGGTATTTTTAATTCTTTCGCATTTTCCCATTTCATCACATAATCTAGACAAAGTATTGTCAATTTCGACTTGCTGATACACATTGATTCTCTTTTCATTTTTAGCATTTCGCAAATCTCTAGCATGCAGCATTAAAATTGCATTCGGAACATTTTGATGATTTTTAATATATTTAATTTCATCCTCACTCATAAAACCTTCAAGAGGAGCGATTGCATCTCTGTTTCGAAGTGACTGACCCAAACTGTAACACCATGCGATTTGTCTCTTTGCAAAATTCTCTTTGAATTCACTTGCTTCAACAGAAAAATCAGGATCTTCGTAAAACGTCAATACCTGACGAATTAAAGTTCTGGAATCGTTTACAACGGCGCCCCAAACAATTCTTGCTTCCCACCATCTGTCATAAGCTTGATTTGACTTAAAAGCAAGCAATAGCGAAATAATCGTTCCAATCATTGTTGGAATTGCAATCGGAATATCTACGGGAAGTGTTACAAAATAATGGTGAAATATTTCGAATACTACAGTATAAACCAATACCAAAACAATTTCTACTTTAATTTTCCCGAGAACGTACTTCATTGGTATTCTTTTTCTTAACAACATATTTTCGGCTTTTAAATTAATATTCTTTAAGAGGCTAAGGGACTGAGGTTCTAAGGTTCTAAAGGTTAAAAAATTAAAAAAACTTAGAGACTTAGTACCTTAGAATCTTAGAATCTTAGAACCTAAGATTCTCAAACCATCTCTTCGTACAATGAAAGTACAGGAAGCCCTAATTTTTCATTGACATTTTCTTTTTTAACCTTTTTAAATTTGATTTTTTCCCCTTTTCGAGTTTCAACCAACATATCTATATTATGTTTTGAAATGGCTTCTGATAAAAATGGAGCAACACTTTCGTAGTTATCTTCAAAACTAGCAGTCTGGCTCACAATTTCGAAAGAGAAATTAGCACTTAAAAACTGCTGAACATCCTTAACGTGAATATTTCGGCTTGAATTTTCAACATAAAGCGCTTTATGAAATACTTCTTTGTTAATTTCTGTGCTTAAATGTAGAATCGGACATTTTTGATTTCCAGCTAGCTGCACCAAATATTGGTGAATTTTTTTTGTTTCTTGTTTATAAGAATGAGTCAGAATAACCAACTTAACAGCAAAAGCTTCAATAAGACGTTTAAAAATTGGCGCCGAAAGTCCGTATTGATTATGAACCTTTAGCTTAACATTTGGAGTATGATCGATAATGTAACGGCAGGTTTCTAGAATTTCTTCTTCACTTTTAGTAAGTCCAGATCTCATTTCTCTTAAAAAACTAGATGTCGAAAAGGTATCTGGAGCTTCTGAAACTAAAACTAAAATAATTTCTGATTCCGTATTTTTAGACTGATTCACGGCAGATTTTACGGCCAAGATTGTATCGTCTTTTAAAGTCGTAGGTATTAGAAAATTTTTCATAAGTATAATCTTTTAGTTTATACTTACAAAATAACTCTCAGCAAATTAGACACTTATTAATCTAAAATTAGAATTTTATAAAATCAAACATTAGATTTTTTAATATTAAGTTTTTTAAAGATGATTGTTACGATCGTGCCTTTATTTTGCTCAGACTGAACTTGTAATTCTCCTTGGTGCATTCTAATAATTTTAGAAGCCAACGGTAATCCTAAACCATAACCAATGTATTTGGTTGCAATTTTTCCTCTAAAGAAAGGTTCGTACAAATGCGGGATATCTTCGGGCGGAATTCCGATTCCGATATCGTTGATTGTAATTTTAATCATTTCGTCATTAGCCGAAAGGTTTACAAAAACTTCATTATTATCAGAATATTTAACTCCATTGGTAATAATGTTATTGATTGCCAATTCTAATAATGGTTTGTTACATGGCAATAAAAGTAAGTTAGAATCTTCTGGCGCAAAATTAAGTCTCACACTTACTCGGTTATCCGGATAAATTTTATCCAAATCCGATTTTACATCCAGCAACAGTTCGTCAATTCTGGCAATATCTGAAACTTGTTTTTGCCCGTCATAGCCCGTTTGAGTCAATTTTAAAAGACTTTCTGTCAAATTCCCTAATCTCGAAGCTTGACTGTAAATGTTTTCTAAAGATTCTACATATTCTGCTACTTCGCGTTCTTTAAGGAGCATAATTTCTGACTCGGCAATAATAGTTGTTATTGGAGTTTTTAATTCGTGCGAAGCATTATTAATAAAATTAGCTTGTATTTCGAAAGAAGTTTCCAATCGATCCAGCATATTATTAAAAGTATTGGTCAAATCTGAAATTTCATCAGAATTTCTAACTTCAGGAAGTCTATTATGAAGATTAGAAGCACTAATTCTTTTTACTTCTTTGGTAATTCTGGCTACAGGATTTATGACACGTTTGGCTAAAAATCGCCCTAAAAGAAACGCTAGAATCACAAAACCAATTCCGCCAAAAAGCATTATTTTGACAATATATACGGTCGTATCTTTTCCTTTGCGATCTCTCGCTCCGACAATCACCATATATTTCTGGTCGTTTTCTTGAAAAATCTGACCTAAATAATACTTGTTGTCTCTTTCAAAAGAATCCTTGCCGGTTTTTAAGATGTTAGTGTAAAAAGAATTAGGAAGGTTTAGATTGGTGTTATAATCGAAACTATTCTCACTATTAATTTTTAAAACATATTCTTCTTCTTCAATTAATTCTTCCAGTCCGTTTTTTTTAAGATTTTTATAATACTTAATTTTTTCTGGATCTTTTTGAAAATGAATAGAAGAAACGATTTTAGACCTATCATCAAGACGCTTAAGAAAGTGGTAACGGTTGTTTTCTCTAAACAAGAAAAAAACGATTATACACAATAGAGACGTACTAAAGGTAGAAAGGGCAACATAATTAAAAGTAATTTTTTTTCTAATATCCATTTTATGGCTTTATAACATACCCCAAACCTTTCATAGTATGAATTAATTTGGTTGCGTAAGGCTTATCAATTTTTCTTCTTAAATATGTAATATATACATCGACAACATTGGTATTCATATCAAAATTAATATCCCAAACATTATCTAAAATTTGATCTCTCGAAACAATTCTGCCCGTATTTTTGGCCAAATAATACAAAAGTTTAAATTCTTTTGCAGTCAAAACAATATTTTCTCCGTCTCTTTTTACAGATTTTGCTCTTCCATTTATTTCTAAGTCAGAAATTACAATGGTATCGATTTTTTCAGTTTCCTGATGCGATCTTCTATATAAGGCATTTACTCTCGCGTCTAATTCTCCAAATTTAAATGGCTTAACCAAATAATCATCTGCTCCAGCATTTAGTCCAGTGACAATATTTTCTGAAGTTCCTAAAGCTGTAAGCAACAAAATTGGCACAAAATTCTTGCTAGCGCGAAGTCTTCTGCAAATTTCAATTCCGTTAATATCTGGAAGCATTACATCTAAGATGACAACATCAAAAGTATAATTATGAATCATCTCCAAGGCTGTCTTACCATCCATGGCGACACTTACTTCGTTATTATTTTCTGCGAATCCTTTTCGTAGAATGGATAATAGGTTTGGTTCGTCTTCAACTATCAGTAATTTCATCTTGAGAAGTTTGTATATACAACAAAAATAAGCATTGAGTTTTAAAAATAGTACTTATTACGGATAGAAATTTTGATTTATTATGAACAATTATGTCAAAACATAAAAATAGCAGGCTAAATAGCCTGCTCATCTTTATTTATTTATGTTTTAAAGCTGTAAATCCTTAATTTTTAAAGTTAAAACTTAATACTGCTCCAAGACCAAATTGAAAAGTAGAAACATAATCTTCGACACCAACAGGGCCCCAATAAGTCCAATAATAACTACTTCCAACCGCCGCAGACATAGATTGTAAATAAGCATTGATATTTACAGAGACTGACGAAGCGGTTTTAATTTTCACACCGCCTTTTACATCCCAAGCAAAATAAGTTCCACTACCACTTCGAGGAGTTTCAATAATTCCTACACCCGCTCCAGCACCCAGATAAGGTAAAAGATTAGATCCTGTATCAAAATAATGCGTAAAATCTGCAAGTATAAAGTTGAATGCTCCCTTATCGTCGCCAGCATTTAATTGAGTTCCTGCTGGACCGTAATATGGTATTTTTACATCTGATCTTAAATACTTTAATTCAACTGAATTATCTGTTGAAAAAAAATACTCAAATCCCGCTCCGTATTGAAAACCATCTTCAATCGTTGCAGAATAACCGTCATAATCGAGCTTGTCTGAAAAATTATAACCTCCATACAAATTAAGAGAAAACGACCTCGCATCTTGAGCCTGTATTCCTATCGCCGACAGGAATACAACTAATAATAAACTGTACTTTTTCATAAATTTTTGTGTTTGAATGTTAAATGGTATATCAAATTTAAGTTTTTTCTTCTAAATTTTTATAGTTTAAAAACTTAAATTTCACACAATCAAATAATTACATCAAAACACTTCGCCCGCATTTAAGTAGAATCCTTTAGAATTATTTCCCCAAGAATAGTCGGCAACCAAATTGGTGCGTGTCTTTTTATCGATTAATATTCTGAACCCAACACCTGCGGCCGGCTGAATAGAATGAAAAAGTCCTACATTATTATCAGCATTACTTGCCGTTACAAAATTGGTAAAAACCGTTCCGCTAAGCATTTGATTGCAGGTAATTGGAAAACGAAATTCGGTTGAGAGGTAAACCAATCCATTTCCTCTAAACAAGCCTTGAGTGTAGCCTTCTCCGCTCCTACTCCGCTGATCCCAGCCAATTGCAGGTAGGTTTAAATAAGGAACATCGCCCCTAGTGATAAATTGTCCGTACGCCCAAATACCCAAAATATAACGATCATTTTTACTTGAAAGCGGAATAAAATGTCGATACTCTGCATACAAAACATTACTATATTTCTGATTGTTAAATAGAACGGGATTAAAACGATAATTAATATTAGCAAACCAGCCTCGAGATGAATTGACTTGATTATCACGAGAATCGTAAACCATATTGAAACTTACTCCCGTTAGAAAATATTCTAAATTATCAAAACCATGCAACTGACTGTAATTGTAATGATAGGTTAAATTTCCGTTTTCAATATCCAGTTCGTTGTCTTTTATATTGGTGTACCAGTCAATGTTTATACCACCTCCAACATAAAAATCCTTTCTTATTTCAAAAGAAGCCGTTTGATGAAACTTGAAATAATTATAATCCATTGATTCCGCTATCGAGTCAATACTAAAACCATCAGGACGGTCTCTTCGTGGCGGAATAATATCGGTTCCGAGTCCATAATTGGGTTGAGAAAAAATATAAAAACGATAATCGCCGCTTAGAAAAATTTTATTGTTTTTAAGCAAAATATTATTCTTAACGTTAATCATCCACTGTTTTTTCAGGGTATACAGAATCCCTAGATTCGCTACAGAATATTTATCATTTTCCTGCTTGCCCTTGAAAGTATATTGCGCAACAGCACCAAAGAAAAATCCAGTAGCGGGCTGAGAACCTATGGCTGGAATTACGAGAAAAAAATCATTTTTTGTAGGTTTGACTACATAAACGGAATCCTTCTTTTTAAAAAGTTCAAAAATAGTTTTAGGAGGACATTCTTGATTTTGAGATTCTAATTCGTTTTGAGCATTAAGAAACAATGGAAGTATAAAAAGTAAAACTGTTACTTTTATAGCATGCTGAAAATTTTTGTTATTGGAGAATTTCATGCTCGTAAAGTTTTAATTTCTAAAAAATCAAGTTTTACTTCTTTAGTAAATATAATTCATTTTCAACACTTTACACAATATAATTATTAAAAGCACAAAAAAAGCCATCAATTTCTTGACGGCTTATGATTTTCTATATTACAACAAAATTACTTTGTGATAAACTTTGGATGAATCAGATTTTCTAAAGAATAAATTTCATCCCATTTTTCCTGAGTAATCAATTTTCGTTCTAAAACTGCAATTTGATGTACACTTTTATTTGTTTTTAAAGCTTCACCTGCAATACTGGCACTTTCTTCATAACCAATAATCGGATTTAACTGCGTTACGATTCCAATGCTGTTCATGACCATATTATAGCAGTGATCTACGTTTGCTGTAATTCCGTTGATACATTTATCGATTAAAGTCTGAATAGCATTTGAAAGATAATCCAAAGACGTAAACATCGCGAAAGCAATAACGGGTTCCATTACATTCAATTGCAATTGTCCCGCTTCTGCAGCCATTGTAACGGTTAAATCCTGACCAATAACATAAAAACAAGTTTGATTTACAACTTCTGGAATTACTGGATTTACTTTTCCCGGCATAATAGAAGAACCTGGCTGACGCGCCGGAAGGTTGATTTCATTTAAACCAGTTCTAGGTCCTGAACTCAATAATCTTAAATCGTTACAGATTTTAGAAATTTTAACCGCAGAACGTTTTAAAGTCCCCATAATCTGCACATAAGCTCCTGTATCTACTGTTGCTTCAATTAAATCTGGAGAAAGTGTTAACGGAATTCCAACTTCTTCGGCTAAGTATTTTACGCAAATTTCAGGATAACCTTCTGGAGCATTTACTTTTGTTCCAATTGCGGTTGCACCCATATTAATTTCTAACAATAATTCCTGTGCATTTTTCAAACGTTGAATATCTTCTCCAATTGTTGTGGCATAAGCTTTAAATTCTTGCCCTAAAGTCATCGGAACAGCGTCTTGCAACTGTGTTCTTCCCATTTTTAAAACTTCCTTAAACTCTTCCCCTTTCTTAGCGAAAGCAACTTCCAAACCAGCAAAAGTTTTAATAAAGCTTTCCATTTTCAAATACAAAGCGATTCTAAATGCCGACGGATAAGCATCGTTTGTAGACTGCGAACAGTTTACGTGATTGTTTGGATGCAGAAAATTATATTCGCCTTTTTTATGACCAAGATATTCTAGACCGATATTGGCAATTACTTCATTAGCATTCATGTTTACCGAAGTTCCGGCGCCGCCTTGAATTAAATCGCTTACAAATTCTTTATCAAATTTACCCGCAATAACCTGATCACTTCCATAACAGATTGCTTCGGCAATTTTTGAATCGATTGCATTACAATCTTTATTAGCCAAAGCTGCCGCTTTTTTTACATATCCTAAAGCTTTGATAAACAAAGGTTCTTTTGAAATCGGAATTCCTGTAATATTAAAATTTTCTACTGCTCGAAAAGTCTGTATTCCGTAATATAAATGGTTTGGAATTTCTAATTCTCCCAGAAAATCATGTTCTTTTCTTGTTGATTCCATATCTTGAAATTGATAAATTTTGACTAAAAAATAAGTGTAAAGCTACATTATTTTATGATTTAAAAATGTAAATCAAATCAAAATCATTTATCATTTGTTCCTATTATTCTATGGTAAATTATTATCTTTTCACCCTCAAATAATTATTAGCATACAGTTGAAAAAAGAAAGCGAATATTTTCTTGATAAAGAATACAATACAATTATCTACGGTAAAGACGACCTCAATTTTAAGGATTTTGAATGCTGTATATTTAATAATTGTAATTTTTCTGCCTGCACTTTTCTGTCTGTTACTTTTATCGACTGTGTTTTTAATGATTGCATTTTTACTGAAGCAAAAATTAATTATGTAGCTTTTAGAACCGCTACTTTTAATCGATGCGAAATTAAAGAAGTAAATTTTGCGATGTGTGACAAACTTATTTTTGAAATTGGTTTTAACGATTGTATTTTGGATTTTTCTAAATTTTATACCTTAAAAATAAAAGGAACCGTTTTTACAAATTGCAGTTTGATTGCAGTAGATTTTATGGCGACAGATTTGACTGGAGTTGTTTTTGACAATTGCGATTTATATCGTTCAGAGTTCAATAAAGCAATCGCCAATAAAGCCGATTTTAAAACAAGTTACAATTATACTATTGACCCATCTAAAACTAAATTAAAGAAAGCGATCTTCTCTTTGAAAGAAGTGAAAGGATTATTGTTTAAGCATGATATACTTGTGAGTTGATTGAATAAAAATCAATGCAAGCAACTGCCTTTTATGTGTTTTGTATAAAATAACAAACGGTTTTTGCTTCTGGTTCTATAAAAACATACAAGCTTCCATCATCCCAAAAGTTCATTTTTGAAAACAAATTTTGTTCATAATCATTGTCGGCAACTACATTTGTATATTTTGTTGGCACATCATTCCAACTTGTCAATTGGCAAACAAACTTCATTTTATTATTTGTTTTAGGACACTTTGGAATATTCTGTTTTTGGTCCCAATGAGGTTTTCCTGCAATTCCTTTAATATCAAACTCATTATCTTCTGTTACGCCATCAAATTCACTTAAAGAAAAATTTTGAGCCTCATAAATTACTCTTGAATTGATGTCTAAAGTTGTATAAGCACTTCCTATTTCTGATGTGTTTTTCGGATAAATTAATTTTGGCTCATTTGGTTTTTCATAATCCAGAAATATTAAATCAATATCTAAATATATTGGGCATATTAAATTTAATTTAAAGGGAAGCCAATTGAAAACTTCATCATCATTATTTATAAAACCTAAATATTGGAAATTTGATTTAAATTCATTCTCTGGTATTATAAACTCGTCTGGTATTTCACCTCCTAGTTGATGCTTTCCGTTTTCATCAAACTCAAATTCGTATTTTTTTGTCTTATTTAAAAAATTTTTAATAAAATCCATTTGCTAATGATTTTCGTTTTCAATTTAATTACAAACCTTTTCCCATCACATAATCCTCCATTAAATACCCATTTCCAATTTCAATATCAACCGTTTCTTTGATTTCGAAACCTAATTTTTTATAGAAGTTTAAAGCTGTATTAAAGCGGTTTACGTTCAATAAAAGTTCTTTTGAATTATTCTCTAAAGCTAGTTTTTCAATAGAATTAAAAACTACTTTACCATAACCTTTTCCTTGTGTTTCTGGCAAAAGGTAGATTTTATGAATTTTAGTTATAGCTTCATTTTTATAATGATGTTCAATTCCGATAAAACCAATTAAGGATTCAGAATCTGAAATTAAATAAAACAACTGTTCTTTATTCTGAATTTGTCTTGTTAAAGCTTCATCAGAATAAATCAGATCTAACATATAATGTAATTGTTCTGCTGTTAGAATTTCGCCATACGTAATTGGCCATGTTATATGTGCAATTTCTTGAATTTTAGCAATATCTTCAACAAATGCTTCGGTAATCTTAATCATATTATTTTGTAAAAACTTGATTTTCCTGTTCGCTTACGCGGATGAAAGTCGTTCGTTTTGTTAATTCTTTTAATCGTGAAGCTCCAACATAAGTACAAGTACTTCTAATTCCGCCTAAAATATCTAAAACCGTGTAAATTACATCTCCTTTAAACGGCACCTGCACTGTTTTGCCTTCACTTGCTCTGTATTCTGCAACTCCGCCAGCATGTTTATCCATTGCGGTTTTAGAACTCATTCCATAAAATTGTTTGTATTTTTCGCCTTTTACTTCGATTAGTTCTCCGCCACTTTCTGTGTGGCCAGCCAGCATTCCGCCTAACATTACAAAATCGGCTCCCGCTCCAAAAGCTTTGGCCACATCGCCGGGAGTTGTGCAGCCTCCGTCACTTATAATATGTCCTCCTAAACCGTGTGCAGCATCGGCACATTCGATAATGGCAGACAATTGCGGATAACCAACACCTGTTTTGATACGAGTTGTGCAAACAGAACCAGGTCCAATTCCGACTTTTACAATATCAGCGCCGGCCAATAATAGTTCTTCGGTCATTTCTCCTGTAACCACATTTCCGGCGATAATTATTTTATCGGGATATTGTTTACGAGTTTGTTTTAAAAACTGCACAAAATGTTCTGAATAGCCATTTGCTACATCAATACATATAAATTTTAATAACGGATTTGCAGTAATAATTTTTCCAATTTTATCAAAATCTTCTTTTCCTGTTCCTGTACTTACTGCAATATAATCGTAGAAGTCTGGAGTTACTTTTTGTAGAAAATTATTCCATTCTTCTAAAGTGTAATGTTTATGAATGGCCGTAAAAAGTTTTTCTTTTGCCAAAACCTGAGCCATTTCAAAAGTTCCAACCGTATCCATATTTGCACCCATAATTGGAATTCCTGTCCAAGATGCTGTGCTATGCAAAAATTTAAAGTTTTGTTCGAGAGAAACCTCAGATCTACTTTTTAGTGTTGATCTTTTTGGTCTAAACATCACATCTTTAAACCCTAATTTTAGGTCCATTTCTATTCTCATAGTTCGAGATTTTGGTTACTCTCAAATATAGGAAATTTTAGATTTTAGATCGAAGATATTAGATTAACAAAAACTCGAACTTGTGAACAATTACTGACTTGAGTTTGCGATAGCGCTTTTTAATTTCACAAAGATTCGCAAAGCTTTCACAAAGATTCACAAAGTTTCTAATTGGAGAGCGTTTCGACTCCGCTCAACGTGACAAACGTAAAAACTGAAATCTGAGACTGCGACCGTGACTGAACACTAAAAGCCTGAACAATGAACCCTAAAATAACTACCCGTGAATCGTCTCTCCTTTTCCGTAATTGGTAATGATAGATTCTTCAAATTCTAACCATTCTCTCCAGCGTTTTTCAACGTCGATTCCTTTTCCGTATTTACGAGCGTATGTGATAAATGTGGTATAATGTCCAGCTTCGCTTTCCATTAATTCTCTATAGAAAACAGATAATTCTTCATCTTTAATATTTTCAGAAAGAACTTTGAAACGTTCGCAACTTCTCGCTTCGATCATTGCAGAAAATAATAATCGTTCTACAAGTCCTGAAACACGGCTTCCGTCACCGCTTTTTTTCATGTATTGGTAGAGTTCGTTTACGTAATCGTCTTTACGTTCGCGTCCTAATTTTAGTCCTCTTTTGATGATAATATTGTGAACTTGCTCAAAATGATCGATTTCTTCTTTGGCTAAAGCCAATAAATCTTTCACCAAATCCTGATGCTCAGAATTATTTGTAATGATCGTAATCGCATTTGTTGCTGCTTTTTGCTCGCACCAAGCGTGATCCGTTAGAATTTCTTCTATGTTTTTCTCAACAATATTTACCCATCTTGGGTCGGTTGGCAATTGTAATCTTAATACGCCCATTTTTTTTAAGTCTTAAAGTTTAAAAGTCTAAAGTCATAAAAAGTTATTGTAAAACCTAAAAAGAAAAATCGAAGATCAAAAACTAAACATAGAAATTCACATTCCATTTTAGACTTTCAACCTTCGACTTTATGACTTTTGACTAATTTTTAATATGCAAAAATTGGTCTTTCGCTCATTAATTCATTTACTTCTTCAGCAACTTCTTCGATAACGTCCTCATCTGTATGATTAGCTAATACTTTGTCGATTAAAGCTACGATAGTTTCCATATCTTTTTCAACTAAACCACGAGTTGTGATTGCAGCTGTTCCAACACGAATTCCAGAAGTGATAAATGGTGATTTATCATCAAAAGGAACCATGTTTTTGTTTACTGTAATTTCAGCTTTCACTAATGCATTTTCAGCTTCTTTACCAGAAATATTTTTATTTCTTAAATCAATAAGCATCATGTGGTTATCAGTTCCGCCAGAGATAATATTGTAACCTCTTTTTACGAAAGCATCAGCCATAGCGTTTGCATTTTTTTGCAATTGCATTGCATAAGTAAAGAACTCATCTTTAAGCGCTTCACCAAAAGCAACCGCTTTAGCAGCGATAATGTGCATTAAAGGTCCACCTTGGTTTCCAGGGAAAACAGCTAAGTCTAATAATGAAGACATCATTCTGATTTCTCCTTTTGGAGTTTTTAAACCTTGTGGGTTTTCAAAATCTTTCCCCATTAAGATCAAACCTCCACGAGGTCCTCTTAATGTTTTGTGTGTTGTTGTAGAAACAATATGACAATGAGGAATTGGATCGCTTAATAATCCTTTTGCAATTAAACCTGCAGGGTGAGAAATATCAGCAAATAAGATTGCTCCTACGCTGTCAGCAATTTGTCTGAAACGAGCAAAATCCATATCGCGAGAATAAGCAGAAGCTCCTGCGATAATTAATTTTGGCTGTTCTTTAGTTGCAATTTCTTGAATTTTATCATAATCTAAACGACCAGTTTCAGCATCTACACCGTAAAAAACAGGACGATATAAACGACCAGAGAAGTTTACAGGAGAACCGTGCGTTAAGTGGCCACCGTGAGATAAATCGAATCCTAAAATAGTATCACCAGGATTTAAACAAGCATGATAAACTGCTGTGTTTGCTTGAGAACCTGAGTGAGGCTGTACGTTTGCATATTCAGCGCCAAATAATTCTTTAGCTCTGTCAATAGCAATTTGCTCGATAACGTCAACTACTTCGCAACCGCCGTAGTATCTTTTGCCCGGATAACCCTCAGCATATTTGTTAGTTAAAACAGAACCAGCTGCTTCCATTACTTCATCACTTACAAAATTCTCTGAAGCGATAAGCTCTAGTCCGTGAATTTGTCTTTCTTTTTCCTCTTGGATAAGATCAAAAATTTGTTCGTCGCGTTGCATTTCTATGTTTTTCGTTAATTTCACGCAAAAATACAAAAAAACGTTTGTCAAACTGCTAGATTATGATATATTTGACATACAATTTTTCAACAAATAATTAACATTAAACATGCCTATAACCGCCAACGATACCAGTAGAAAATCATGGTTAGAAGTGCCAGACAATAGCGACTTCCCTATTCAGAATATTCCTTTTGGCGTGTTTCTTACCAAAGAAAATGTCGTTACAGTAGGAACAAGAATTGGCGATTATGCTATAGATTTAGGGGCTTTACAACAATTAAACTATTTTGAAGGAATAGATTTAACCGATGATATGTTTATGCAGGATACGCTAAATGATTTTATTTCTGACGGAAAAAAAACATGGCGTTTGGTTCGAAATCGTATTGCTGATATTTTTGACGAGAACAATCCACAGCTTAGAGATTCAACAAAACACCGAGATATTGTTATATTTAAAATCGAAGATGTAGAAATGCAATTACCCGTTTTAATTGGTGATTACACCGATTTTTATTCGAGTAAAGAACATGCTACAAACGTAGGTAAGATGTTTCGCGATCCAGAAAATGCTTTATTGCCAAACTGGCTTCATATTCCGGTTGGATATCATGGAAGAAGCTCTACAATTGTTCCCTCTGGAATTCCGGTTCACAGACCTATGGGGCAAACGCTGCCTGCTGGACATGAAACACCCGTTTTTGGTGCGTCACGTTTAGTAGATTTTGAATTAGAAACTGCTTTCATCACAACTGATGTGAATGTAATGGGAGAAAACATTCCAACTTACGAAGCGGAAGATTATATTTTCGGAATGGTTTTATTAAATGACTGGAGCGCGCGTGATATCCAGAAATGGGAATATGTACCACTCGGACCATTCTTAGCTAAAAACTTTGCGACTTCTATTTCTCCATGGATTGTGACTATGGATGCTTTGGAACCTTTTAGAACTAAAGGACCAAAACAAGATCCAACGCCTCTTCCTTACTTACAAACTAAAGGTAAAAAAGCCTTTGATATTCATTTAGAAGTTTCATTAAAACCTGAAGATCAAGAAGAAACCGTTATTTCTAAGTCAAACTTCAAATATTTATATTGGTCAATGAGTCAGCAATTAGCACATCATACTTCAAATGGATGTCGTGTAAATTCTGGTGACATGATGGGTTCTGGAACTATTTCGGGACCAACTCCAGACAGTTTTGGTTCTATGTTAGAATTAACTTGGGGCGGAAAAAATCCGTTGAAATTAAACGATGGAAGTGAACGTAAATTTATTGAAGATAACGATACAGTAATCATTAGAGGTTTTTGCGAAAATGCAGAAGTAAGAATTGGTTTTGGAGAAGTTGCTAGTCAGCTTTTACCTCCCTTTATTAGAGCATGAAGAACAGATCCTGAATCTGAAGAAATATAGAAATTAAAAACCTTGGTGAGAGCCAAGGTTTTTTTATATGGTTAAATTTTCAACCATATAAGTAATTTAAGTTCAATTAAAATCAAACTTAAATTACTTATATTACTTATATGGTTTTATTCATTAAGCCGGAATCTGCTGGCTCAAACAATGTAATGTTCCGAATCCCCAAATAAAATCAATACAGCTTATTCCGATTACTTCTCTGTCAGGGAAACATTCTGATAATATATTCAAAGCTACTCGATCGTTGCTATCATTAAATGTTGGTACTAAAACGCAATTATTCAAAATCAAGAAATTAGCATAACTTGCTGGTAATCTTAAATCTTCAAAATCGACACGTTTTGGCATTGGCAACGCCACGATAACAGGAGATTTTCCGTTTTCTAATTTTGCGTTTTGCAAACGTTTCAAATTGTCTTGCAAAGGTTTATAATTCGAATCGTTTTTATCAGTCTCTACAATGGTTACAATCGTATCTTCATTTACAAATCGGCATAAATCGTCGATATGTCCGTGCGTGTCGTCACCTTCAATTCCGTCTCCTAACCAAATTACATTCGTAACTCCAAGATATTCTTTAAAAACTGCTTCGTAATCTTCTTTTGTAAAACCTGCGTTACGAACCTGAATGGTTGGGTGCATTAAACACTCTTCCGAAGTCAATAAAGTTCCTTTTCCATTTACATCAATCGCACCACCTTCAACAATTACAGGTTTTCCTTTGTACATAACCTGCGTTAACGGAACATCAATAAATTCAGCAACTTTACCTGGAACAAATTTATCTAGTTGATAGTTTTTATATTTCGCCCAGCCATTAAAATTAAAATTTAAAGCCTCTCTTTTTGAACCATTTTTTACAACAATTGGTCCAGAATCACGCATCCAGCTTCTATTGGTTTTATGGATGATATAAGAAACATTTTCAGTTTTAACGCGAGCTCTTTCAAGCATATCGACAACTTTTTCTTTTAGTTTTTCATCAGCTACAACCAAAAAAACCGTTTCGAAAGTAGCTACTTTTTTGATGAATTCTACAAAAGCCCATTGAACAGCTTCATATTTTCCTGGCCAATCTTTGCCATTGTGCGGAAAACATAAAACAATTCCTTGCTGTTTTTCCCATTCTGCTGGAAACCTTCTATTATTTGTTGACATAAATACGTTCTAATTTAGAAAGTGCAAAGATAAGCATTCGTTAGGATTATAAAACATTTGGTTGCAATTCATGTTTTATTTCACAAAAAATATCTTGCAAAATTTAAGTTAAAGATTATATAATACATTCTTAATATTTAACATAAAGCACAGAATTACTTTTGCACTCGAAACTAAAAACTAACACATGAAAAAATTATCGATCTCATTGCTAGCTGCCCTTTTGATTTTGGCAAGCTGTAATAATGATGAAAACAACAACGAACCAGAAGTAGTTGTAAACGAAAATCCAGGAACTTTTAAAGAAATTGGATCTATTACAATTGGCGGAGAAGCTGCTGCTGAAATCTCTGCATATTGCGAAAAAACAAAAAGACTTTTTACAGTAAACAATAGCGGTGTTAACCAAATCGATGTTATTGACATTACGGATCCTGCAAAGCCAGCAAAAATCGGAAAGATTGACTTAGCCACTTATGAAGGTGCAGCAAATAGTGTTTCTGTTTTTGATGGAAAATTGGCTGTTGCTTTAGAGTCTACTGCAAACAAACAGGCTAATGGAAAAGTGGTTATTTTCAACACTTCAGATTACAGCTTAATCAAACAAGTTACAGTTGGTGCGTTACCAGATATGATTACTTTTTCTCCTGATGGAAAATTTATCATGACTGCTAATGAAGGTGAGCCAAATACAGATTATTCACAAGATCCAAACGGAACTATTTCTATTATAGAAACAAGTACTTATACTGTTACAACTTTAGATTTTGCTTCTTTCAGCGGACAAGCGGCTGCTTTAGCAAAAGACGGATTTAGAATTTCTAAGGCTGCTAAAAGTTTCGCTCAGGACATTGAGCCAGAATATGTTACTATTTCTGATGATTCTAAAACTGCTTGGGTTACTTTACAAGAAAACAACGGTGTTGCAAAAGTTGATTTGACTACTAAAACAATCACTGCAATTTATCCTTTAGGCTCAAAAAACTACAATACTGCAGAAAATGCAATTGACGTAAGCGATCTTGACGATAAAATTGCTTTCAATCCTTGGAAAGTAAAAGGACTTTATATGCCAGATGCTATTAGTCATTTCTCTGTTAACAATGTTCCTTATTTTGTTACAGCAAATGAAGGTGACGCTAGAGAATATACAGCAAATACAGATATTAAACGTATGAAAAGCATGAAGCTTGACGCGACTGTTTTTCCTGATGCTGCTACTTTAAAACTTGATGCAAATTTAGGAAGATTAAACCTTGTTGCTGATATGGGTGATACTGATGGAGACGGAGATTTAGACGAATTGGTAAGTTTTGGTGCTCGTTCTTTCTCTATTTGGAATGGAAATACTGGAAAAATTGTTTACGACAGTAAAAATGATGTTGACAAGAAAACGAACGAATTAGGAACTTACGATGATAAAAGAAGTGATGATAAAGGTTCTGAACCAGAAGCAGTTGTTGCTGCAAAAATGGGAAATCAAAACATTTTATTTGTTGGTTTAGAAAGATCTGATGCTTTTATGGTTTATGATGCATCGAATCCAACTGCTCCACAATACTTACAAACAGTAAAAACAGGAGATGCTCCAGAAGGAATTCTTTTTATTCCTGCTTCAAAAAGTCCTACTAAAAGAAGTTTATTAGTTGTAAGCAGCGAAGGTGATGGAAGTGTTAAAATTTATCAGCCAGATTTGAAATAATCTTAAAATTATAGAAAATTTTAAAAGAGCAAAATATAAATTTTGCTCTTTTTTTTGCTTTTTATTGGTAGTTAATTAACTAATTTTCATAATTATAAGCCAAAACATGGAAATTATGTAATTGGGTATACAACACTTACTTCAAACGTGTGGTCTAATTTTGTCATGAGTTTAAAATAAAAAAACAATTTAATTTTTGATATCATGAAAAAGAAATTAGTATCAGCATCTTTATTATTACTATCCTTTGCCGCCGGTGCACAAAATATGGCTCCAACTTCTACTAAGCCAAGTACCGAGCTAGAATATAACAAGTGGTCTCTTGAACTTAACGGTGGTGTAAACAAACCAACAAGAGCAATGACGCCAGGTTATACAACAGAATCAGCAAACTTCTTTCACGGAGATTTAGGTGTAAGATATATGTTTAATCCAAAATTTGGTTTGAAATTAGATGTTGGATATGATCAATTTAAAGAGAAAAAAGACACTCCTGATTTTGAAAGCCGTTACGTAAGAGCGAGTTTACAAGGAGTTGTAAATATTGGACGTGCTTTAAACTTTGAAACTTGGACAAATACAATCGGTCTTTTGGCACATGGTGGTTTTGGAGTTTCACAAATTAGTACTGAAACAGGATTTGGAGGTCAAGATTACATGGCTCACGGAATTGCTGGATTAACAGGACAAATTAGATTAAGCAACAGAGTAGCTTTGACCGGAGACTTAACTGGAATTGTTAACGGAAGACAAAACTGGAATTTTGACGGAATGGGTAATACCACTACTGGATCATTTGATGGTGTTTTATTAAATGCTTCTGTTGGTTTAACTTTCTACTTAGGAAAACAAGCAAAACATGCTGACTGGGTTGGTGAGGAAGACAGAATCGGAGAATTGGAAAAAAGAGTGGACTTAATCGAAACTGGTCTTATTGATTCAGATAAAGATGGAGTTGCTGACTTATACGATTTAGAACCAAACAGTATTGCAGGAGTTGCAGTAAATACAAAAGGACAATCTATTGATACTAACCAAAATGGTGTGCCAGATGAGTTAGAAAGCTATTTAGATAAAACTTACGAGAAAAAAGGCGCTGGAACAAATACAAACAACACTGTTGAAGAATTAATTAACGGAGGTTATGTAAATGTTTATTTCGACTTTAATTCATCTAAACCAACAAACGCTTCTTTATCTGGTGTTGATTTCTTAGTGAAATATTTGAAAAACAATCCAGGAAAATCTGCTGATATTATTGGTTATGCTGATGAAATTGGTAACACAAGCTACAACACTGAATTATCTAGAAAAAGAGCTGAAGCTGTGAAAAAAGTAGCAGTAAACGCAGGAATCGATGCTTCAAGATTGAATGTAATCGCTAACGGAGAAGATACTTCAGTTAACAAAAATTCTAAAGAAGCACGTCAAATCGTGAGAAGAGTTACTTTCCAAGTGAAGTAATATCTATATAAAGCTAAAAACAAGAAAAGGAGCTATTCAATTGAATAGCTCTTTTTTGTTATCAAAAAAAGAGCTTTGAAAAAACTAGATTCTGAATACTTATTAAGCTTCGGAGAAGCGAAATATTTATAGCAAAGAATAAATGTTTACAATATAAAGCTCCAGCGGAGCGACATATATAGATTGTGAAAAAAAATATGTCGCTCCGCTGGAGCTTTTTCATTTGTCATATTGAAATTCTATAAATATTTCGCTTCTCCGAAGCTTACAAAAAAAGGGCAAAAAATAGTATTTTGCCCTTTTTATATTTTAGATAAATCTATTATTTATCGATTGCTCTTTTTACAATATCTCCAAAAGCATCAATTCTTCTATCTCTAAAGAATGGCCAGTTCTGACGAACATTTTCTTGTAAATCTAAATCCACTTCTGCAATTAAGATTTCTTCTTTATCATGAGAAGCCTGAGCTAAAATTTCTCCTTGTGGTCCAGCGATAAATGAAGCTCCCCAAAATTGAATTCCTTCTGTTCCTTCAATATATTTTTCAAGTCCAATTCGGTTTGCGGCTGCAACGAAAACACCATTTGCAACGGCGTGCCCTTTCATTACGTTCATCCAAGCACCGTACTGATTTTCTCCGTATTGCTCTTTTTCTTTTGGATGCCATCCAATTGCTGTTGGATAGAATAATACCTCTGCCCCTTTCAAAGCTGTAATACGTGCTGCTTCTGGATACCATTGATCCCAGCATATTAATGTTCCAACAGTTCCTTTTTTAGTTTCGATTGCTTGGAAACCTAAATCTCCTGGCGTAAAATAGAATTTTTCATAGAAATGCGGATCGTCTGGAATGTGCATTTTACGGTATAAACCTGCTTCTGTACCATCTGTATCGATGATGTAAGCACTGTTATGATAAATTCCAGCCATTCTTTTCTCGAAGAAAGGAACAATAATTACTACTCCTAATTCTTTTGCCAATTCGCTGAAAGCAACAAATGAAGTACTGTACAATGGTTCTGCTAATGCAAAATTATCAACATCTTCGCTTTGGCAGAAATAATGACTGCTATATAATTCAGGAAGTAAGATTACCTCTGCTCCTTGGCTTGCAGCATCTCTTACCCAACTGATACATTTTTTAAGATTATTTTCAGCAACATCATTCAGGTTTAACTGAATTACTGATATTTTATATTTTCTTTTCGGCATGACATAAAATTTAGAGTGCAAAAATAATACTTTTTAAAGGAATGGCAAAGTCTATAACTTTTATATAACAGTGCAATAAATTTATTTAAAAACAGTAAATTCTTCTAATTGTAAATTAACTTCTTCAATAATTTCATTAGTATTATAAAACCTTGTTTTGAAAATAAAACTCAAATGATAAATTATATTTTCATGCTCTACTTCATATTTAAAATTGATTTTAGAAAATTCATTATTAGAAGTATTTCTATACCATTTATCAAATAGTTTTTGCCTAAAATCTTGTTTAAAATCTACACTATCACAAACATAATTTAATACAATATCAGGATTGTTTTCAAAGAAGTCATTTATAATACTAGTTATTGTAGTTTCAATGAAAGGGTCACTAAGAAACTTTTGATTATTTGCTTCATAAAAATCTATTGAATATAGTTTTTCAAAAAAAGTATTATCAAGATTCATTTTATGAAAACTGACAAAATATTCTAATCCGTGTTTTGTAGTAAAATAAAAAAGAGGGTATAAACCCTCTTCTGAAATATATTGATACATAAAGAAATATTATTTTTTCTTTAATCTTGCTATAACTTCTTTTCGATGTTCTTCTTTTAAATCGACCATTTTTTTAAGAACAGAAACAGTCTTAGCATTTGGCTTTATGATTATTGTTTTTTCCATAATTGTTTTTGAATTATAAAACAAATGTAAGAAAAAAAAATATCATCTATTTAAAAATAACAGAATTAACTTTGCAGTCAAAGCTTACTAATCTTACAATTTGATCTGAATTAAAAAACCATTTCACATCAGTTTAAAATCAAACTTCTGTAAAATGGCTTATCAACCTAAAAAAATATCAACTAAATTAGCTGTTACTCGATCACTACTTTTTGAGTAAGGAATTCTGTTTCTGATTTTTTGAATTTAATTTCGAAAGTTCCTTTTGTTGTAGATTTGAATTTGTAAACTGTCTTTTTTGGTTCTGGTACTTGTTGCGTACAAACTCCTTCTGCTGGATATTTTGCAACTACCTGCAAACCTTTTACTGCTCCAATTGTTACTTCTGAGATCTTATCAAATTCTCCGCAAGCATTATCTACAACATATGTTACATCATAGCTTAATTCATCATTTACTTTTCCTGTCGCTGGTCCTTTGATTTCTGTTGCTAAAGCTGCTTTTGAAGTTGAAGCTGGAACTTTTTCATCATCGTCATTACTGCATGAAACAAATGCAATTGATAAAAATAATACTACCAAAACTAATTTTAATCTAAAACTTTTCATATAAAATAATAATTAATTGTTAATTACTATGAAGACGGAGCTTGGTTGCAATGGTTGCTTACATAAAATGTTAAAAAATTTCAACAAAACATTAAACAACTACAAATCAACAACTTATTCAATAAAAAAATATTTATAAAATAACGTTATTTCTTATAAAAATAAATTTCTGACTCAACAACGATAGCTCTATGAAGAACAGAACTTTCCTCAGAAAACGATTCTATCTGCTCTTAAAACAAAAAAAAAAAAAACATCAGCGCTAACTGATGTTTATTTAAGTATACTTTTAATTTGTCTTAAGCTGTTTTCTTTTTAAAAATCTTTTTGAAGATGTTTACAACTACTAAAACTAAAAGTCCTAGAGTTAATCCAACTGTAAATTCTTTGATAATTAAAGGGATTTTAATTTCTTCTGACAAATGGTGAAAAAATGGAATTTGATGTACAAATATTCCTCCAGCAACCAAAAGCAAAGCAATTGTACCTATAACAGTTAAACCTTTTATAACTAACGGAAGCGCTTTTACCAATAAATTTCCAATAAATCTTGATGGACTTTTTTCGCTTTTACTATATTTTAATAACTTATAACCAGCTTCGTCCATACGAACAATAAGCGCTACAATTCCGTAAACTCCTATTGTTGCAATTAATGCGATTATCGATGTTACAATTATTTGCTGTGTCAAAGGTTCCTCTATAACAGTTCCTAATGCAATAATTACGATTTCAACAGATAATATAAAATCGGTTACGATAGCAGATTTTATTTTTCCTTTTTCAATGACTAGAATTTGTTCTTCTGTTAAATCCTCATTGGTAATTCCCTCTGATTCATCGTGTTTGTGCGGAAAAAAATATTCATATATTTTTTCGGCTCCTTCATAAGCTAGAAAAAGTCCACCCAGAACCAAAATTATTATAATAGCAATTGGAAGAAATGCACTTAATAAAAATGCAATGGGAAGAATAATAATTTTATTCAATAAGGAACCTTTACTGATTGCCCATAAAACCGGTAATTCTCTCGAAGAAGCAAATCCAGAAGCTTTTTCTGCGTTGACCGCTAAGTCGTCGCCAAGAATTCCAGCTGTTTTTTTTGCAGCAACTTTACTCATTACTGCAACATCATCCATGATTGCTGCGATATCATCTAATAGAACAAAAAAACCTGAAGCCATTTTTTAAATTTATTTTTAGTGATGCGAATCTAGACATTTTGCCTTAATCTTCCCAATAATATTGCATCAAAATTCGTCCTTTTATTCGTAATTTTCTGTAATATGCTTCTAGCTACATTGCCCAAGCAAAACCCATAGAATGATGAAAACTATAATAGTTCCGAAACAACCTCCGCCTAACTTTTTAGCACCATATCCTGCCAACAACCCTCTAAAAATATTGTTCATGATTTTAAATTTTAATTAATAATTTGCTGATTTTTATTTATTTAAAATTGAACTATTTTTTAGAATAATTTGTTATATGAATTGAGTGAAAAGTTTCAGAATTTACGGTAAAAAAAACACCAGTCTTTTGACCGATGTTTCAATGCATCTAAAAATATTTTCTACAAATTAATCTGTTGTTAAAATATCTCCCCTGTTTACCAAAAATGCTTTATCTGCGATTCCTTGGCCTGTAGGAGGAGCTGCCGGAGTTTGCCCGTCTAATTGGATGTAATTTCCTTTAGAAGTTAATTTTTTTAATCTGCTTAAAATTAAATTAATTTGAGTACTGGAAAGAGCATTATTTCTAAAAGTAACTCCCTCATTATTATTAACAAAAGTCAATAAAGGTACATCTATAGAAGTAAGAACAGGATTGTTTGTAAAATAAAGTTCTATTGATTTTGTTAGCAAAGGAAAAGAAATCGATGTTAAAGAAGAATTTCTTGAAATATTTGTATCACCTGAATAGCTTATTTTCAAAGCAGGAAATGAAACTGAACCTAATTTTTCATTTCCCATTATTTTTAAATCCTTATAAATTTCGCTGAGATTACTAAAATTTACAGTCGTCAAATTTAAATTATCACTTACATTGAGGTCTATAATTTTTTTTACCATGCTCAAATCAACAGTAGTCAGATTTGTTGTACCCATAATATAAATATTCTCTGTGTAAGGACCGTATTCGGCTTGTATCTGTGTCGCCGCCTGCACATCTGTAATGTCACCAGTTAACATTATAGTCGTTTTTCCTTTACTTGCACTACTTCCAGCATATAAAGCATACGGAACGCTTAAAAGCTGACTAGTACCGCTAATCGTATAATTAGTTCCTCCCGCTGGATCTATTTCTGTTTTTATAAAATGTGATCCTGCACCCCAGTCAATCCCCGAAAATGTACCAGTAACTGGAGTTCCACCCCCTATTTCTATTGTTGCCAATCCGTTAACGTTTGTTGTTGTAGTCTGAGTTTCTACATAAGAAGCCGTTCCTGTTGAAGAACCTAATAAAATACTTGTTTTTATACCAATTGACGTATTTACAAGTAAGGCACCATCTGTTTTACGAATTACTGATTGATAATTCATTTTTTGAGGAGCTTGGGCGAATAAGATTGTAGAACTTAATAATAGTAATGCGAGAGTAATTTTTTTCATATATCTGTCTGCAGTTTAGAATTTTATTTTTTAATGATTTTAAAAGTTTTTATAGTTTTTGAATTGCTGTTTATTCTAAGAAAATAAACTCCTTGTGATAATCCATGCATGTTAAGCGTTGTTTCCGAAGCTATTATCTTTGAAGTCTTGGATACTATTTTTCCATTAATATCAAATAAATCGTACGCTAAATTATCTAGTTTATCATTAGTAATATTCAAGTTTAAAACATCAACCGTAGGATTTGGATAGGCAGTCACAGTTAGATTGATTTCTTTAAATTCATCAATACCTAATGTCGCAATTTCATAAGGTTGCTGAATTCCTTCTTGGCCAGAACCTCCACTTCCTTGCAATCTCAAATCTGCAATTTGACCAATAGAATAACTTGATGTTCCACCTGTGCCAGTACCTTTTCCGCCAGTGGCAACAATATTTTCCTGCGAATAGGCTTTTCCCACAAAGAAGAAGATAGATAGCAATAAAATTAGAAATGTTCTTTGGTTTCTTTTCATATAAATGATTTAATAGTTCGAATCAAATATATACTATTTCTTACAGATATAAAGATTAAAAAACAGTAAAAAACAACTTTAATATTAAAAAAAAAGCATCAGTATTTTACTGATGCTTTTCTAAGATTAACATAAAAAAAATTATTTAGCTGTCTGGTTTCTAAAAACCAATTGACCATCAAAAGCATCTAACAAAATAATGCTATCTGTTGTAATATTTCCGGCCAAAATTTCTTTTGACAACTGATTTAAAACTTCTCTCTGAACCACACGTTTAACAGGTCTTGCTCCAAAATGAGGATCGTAACCTTTATCTGCCAAATAAGCAATGGCTTCTGGAGTTGCATCCATTGTAATACCTTGAAGCGCCAACATTTTAGTAACGCTTTTTAACTGCAGGCTAACAATTCTTGAAATGTTTTCAACGGTAAGTGGTGTAAACATTACAATTTCGTCGATACGGTTGATAAACTCAGGACGAACAGTTTGTTTTAATAATCCTAAAACTTCATTTTTAGCTGCTTCTGTAGCTGCTTCAACGCTTCCTTTTAGATTTTCAAATTTCTCCTGAATAATATTACTTCCCATATTTGAGGTCATAATAATAATCGTATTTCTGAAATCAGCCAAACGGCCTTTATTATCTGTTAAACGTCCTTCGTCTAGAACCTGCAACAAAATATTGAACGTATCAGGATGCGCTTTTTCAATCTCGTCTAAAAGCACAACCGAATAAGGTTTTCTGCGAACCGCTTCTGTTAACTGACCTCCTTCATCGTAACCAACATATCCTGGAGGCGCACCAACTAAACGGCTCACACTGTGACGTTCTTGGTATTCACTCATATCGATACGAGTCATGGCATTTTCGTCATCAAAAAGATACTCCGCCAAAGCTTTCGCTAACTCTGTTTTACCAACTCCAGTTGTTCCTAAAAGCAAGAATGATCCAACAGGTTTTTTCATATCTTGTAAACCTGCTCGGCTTCTTCTAACCGCATCACTTACTGCTTCAATCGCTTCTTCTTGACCTACAACACGTTTGTGTAATTCGTCTTCAAGATGCAATAGTTTTTCTCTTTCGGTCTGAAGCATTTTTGTAACCGGAATTCCTGTCCATTTTGCTACAACTTCAGCAATATCTTCTCTGGTTACTTCTTCTTTTATTAAAGAATTTCCAGATTGAAATTCTAACAATTGTTTTTGCAAAGTTTCCTGACGTTCTTGCGCTTCTTTTATTTTTCCGTAACGAATTTCAGCTACTTTTCCGTAATCACCATCACGTTCTGCACGTTCTGCTTCGTATTTAAAGTCTTCAATTTCGTGTTTTACAGCCTGAATTCCATCAACGATATCTTTTTCCTGTTTCCATTTTGCATAGATTTCGTTTCGCTCTTCTTTTAGGTTGGCCAATTCCATACCTAAAATTTTCAGTTTGCTTTCTTCTTTTTCACGTTTAATAGCTTCGATTTCGATTTCCAGCTGCATAATTTTACGATCCAAAACATCTAATTCTTCTGGTTTTGAATTGATTTCCATACGAAGTTTAGAAGCCGCCTCGTCCATCAAGTCGATTGCTTTATCTGGTAAAAAACGATTTGTAATATAACGCTGAGAAAGTTCTACTGCGGCAATAATTGCTTCGTCTTTGATCTGCACTTTATGATGCGTTTCGTATTTCTCTTTAATTCCACGTAAAATCGAAATTGCGCTTTCTGTATCGGGTTCGTCGATTAGTACTTTTTGAAAACGTCTTTCAAGCGCTTTATCTTTTTCAAAATATTTTTGATACTCATCTAAAGTCGTTGCACCAATAGCTCTCAATTCTCCACGCGCCAAAGCTGGTTTCAAGATGTTCGCTGCGTCCATAGCGCCTTCTCCTCCACCCGCACCTACAAGGGTGTGAATCTCATCGATAAACAAAACAATATCTCCATCTGCAGCTGTAACTTCTTTTACAACCGATTTCAAACGTTCTTCAAATTCTCCTTTATATTTCGCTCCGGCAATCAAAGCTCCCATGTCAAGTGAGAAAACGATTTTATCTTTTAAGTTTTCCGGAACATCACCGTCAACAATTCTGTGTGCTAAACCTTCTGCAATTGCTGTTTTACCAACTCCAGGTTCTCCAATAAGCATTGGATTATTTTTTGTTCTACGAGTTAAAATCTGCAGTACGCGTCGAATTTCTTCATCACGGCCAATTACAGGATCTAGTTTTCCTGTACGAGCTAATTCGTTTAAATTTTTAGCGAATTTGTTTAATGAATTATAAGTTTCTTCAGCTGAAGCCGATGTTACTCTTTCACCTTTACGTAATTCTTCGATTGCTGCTTTAAGACCTTTACCAGTAACTCCCTGATCTTTTAAAATTTGAGAAACTTTACTTTTTGAGTCAAAAATAGCCAAGATTAAGTGTTCGATCGAAACGTATTCATCGTTCATCTTTTGTGCTATAATTTCAGCTTCATTCAAAGCTTTGTTTGCGTCTCTAGAAAGCATAACATCTCCTCCAGAAACTTTTGGAAAACTTTGAATTGTACTGTCCAAAATTTGAAGAAATAATGGAACATTTACATTTAATTTTTTCAGAATAAATGGCGCTACGTTCTCATCTACTTCAAAAATAGCTTTGAAAATGTGTTCATTTTCAATTTGCTGCTGGCCATTTCGCTGTGCTAATTGCTGCGACAACTGAATGGCTTCCTGCGATTTAATAGTAAATTTATTTATGTTCATATTTTTATGATTTGATTGATTTTTTATTTTAAATATTCGATTACATTAAAGTTAAGACTTATTGAGATATTTTTTTAACCCAAAAGATTTAACTTTGCTTTCGGATATTCAAATTATATTCCACAGTAAAAACAAAGACAAAATGACGTAAAAAAAGACGGTTTTAATCAGTTTTTAATGTCAAAAAGTCATAAAACAAGCCAAATATGAGTTTTTTTAATTCAATCTTCGGAAGTTCAGAGAACTCAGAAGCTCCAAAAAGTAAAGTTAACTGGACAGAATTAACTGACATTATTCAATTGATGGAAATTGAAGCAATATCTAAAGAAAAACCAGTTGTTATTTTTAAACACAGTACAAGATGCAGTATCAGCCGTATGGCTTTAAAACAATTTGAAAGAGAGTTTGATCTTGAAGAAGTTGTTGATACTTATTTTCTTGATTTAATTGCACACCGCGATGTTTCTAATGAAATTGCAAGTAGATTTGGAGTGTATCATGAATCTCCACAATTGATTTTAATTAAAGACGGAAAAGCGGTTTATGATGTTTCACATAGCGATATTAATGCTGAAGCATTGAAAAGCAAAGTATAGTTTTTTTGCCACAGATTAAAAGGATTCAAATGATTTTCTGATCTTTGTCATATCGCCACGAATTACACGAATTCTCACTAATTAATTTGGGTAAATTCGTGTAATTCGTGGCAAGACAAAAGAAATCATTTTAATGCTTTTAATCTGTGGAAAACTTAATTTAAAAACTTCCTCCAGATCCTCCTCCACTAAAACCGCCATCTCCAAACTCCATTGGTGAAACTGTTTTTATTTCTGGTTTCATTCCGAACGTAGATGCTATCACTAGTGCTTCGGCATTTAAAAAATTATCTGAATGATTAATTCTATCTGGTTTAAATGTTAATCCATTTTCTTTTTCTTTCAATTTTTTTATTGAAAAATAAGCTATGGCAAACAAAGCTAATCCGCCTAATGTAAGCGCAACTTCGATTGGCAAAACTGCGTAGTAAAATCGAATTGTATAAAATGAAAATCCAATCGCTAGAAAACTTAGCCATAGCATTATTCTGTCCTTTGTTCTTAATGCCTGAACCAAATAAATAATTGGAACTATAAATGTAAATGCATAAAAGAAAAACGCAAACGGAATATCGGTTCCTGGTTTTACTTCAGTTCCTAAAAGCTCCCCAGATAGTTCTCTAACAACTAAATAATTACAAGAAAAATAAAACAGAACCAAACAAAAACTATTTGCCAGTAAAAGTCCATTGTAATGGTAACTTTTTGTTAGATTCTTGATTATTTTTTTTGTTATAAAATAAAACGCTCCTGCAAAAACCATTGCAACAAAAGGTAAAATAGCTTTTCCGACATCTCCAAATTCAAACATTTCAAAAAACAAAAATGCAGTTACCGCTATGCAAAAAATCAACATTGACAGTACATGCAAATAACGCAGAAACATAAAAAGAGCAGCAACAGCCACAAAAAAAGCGATTACAGTTTCATAATCTTCAGTTGTTATGGCTATAGCAATTCCAACCTGTGAAATAGCGCCTAAAATAAAAGCGTCATCTAAACCGTGATTATGATACTCTTGATTAGCAAGCAATTCTGATCCTGCAAAACCAATGGCAGCAAAAATGTAAAAACAAATTTGCAGGTAAATATCTTCCGAATTTAATCCAAGCAAAGAAATCATTCCGCAAATAGAACTATACAGGAAACTTCCCAATAAAAAGAAACCTATTCGAACCAAAATATTATTTTGCCCTTTTAAAACAGGCAACTCTTTTTCTATAAATTTTTTCTGTTCTTTATTAATAAAACCTCCTTTGTACAAAGTATCAGCTTCATCAATCAAAAATTCATTATCTAACTTTTTTTTATCGTGTGCTATCATGCTTCAATTTCTTTATGGAAGTTTTTAATCAATTTAATAAACATTATAATCGAGCCCACGAAATATGCTGGAAGAAGTAAAATAAAAAGTGTCCACATATCACTAAAATCTACATTCTCAAAAATTCTGAACACAAAAATATTACCACCGATGTAAGCGTAGACAATCATAAATACGTATAAAGACATTGCTTTATAATCGTAACTGGCTTTATAAAAATAATAGGTAGAAACTGCCAAAATAAGGGCAAATATCATCCAGGTCAAAGTGTCATAACTTAATAAATTACTAATTGACGCAATACTAATAATATGCAAAGCAAAAGTTAGAAAAACCAAACCAAAATGTGTTTTTAGAGAAATTCGTCGGCTGTAAATTGTCCATAAAATCAATAAAATACCAAGCATTACTGCCGAATAACTCAAGTTTTGGCTTGCATAAAAATTATTACTGTCGTTAAAAATATCTTGTGGCGTAACAGAAAGTCCAACATAAGCTGCCAAACCTGTAATCGCAATTGTTAGAACACTTCTATTATCAAAATAGTAAGCACAAAAGAAACTTACAATAGTTGGGACTAAAGTTGCTAATCCGTAATGTTCTCCAAATGGTTTGTATTGAAATTGCAGATAACCTATAAAAATACAAGTCAAAATATTGCCTGCCAAAACCAAATATTCTACAACAGGATGATCAAAAGTAGTTTCTTGTTTCTGAAATCCTTTCGAATTTTTAAAACAATAGTAAAAACAAACCACGATGACAACTAAGAGCAAAGAAAGAATTGCGATATGCCCTATTGAATCGATGTTTTCATAAATCAAAATACCGATTCCTGAAGTAAATAATATAACAGACAAATAGAGAAATAATTTTAATTCTGCATTCAATGAAAAGAGATTTAAATTCCGATATGTTTTTATTTCTTCAAACTGATTTTCAGTAATTAAACCTTTCTCAAAAAGCTGTGCAGTGGCTTGCTCTTTAAATTTTTCCATGGATATTATTTAAACTTGTAATATCAAATATATGTATTTAGCATGAATTTTCTCCTTTTTGAGCAAAAGCTTTTCTGCAACAGTAAATTATTGAATAAAATCTAAAATTTTATATAGTGTAAAAACAACACTTATTATTCTTAAAATCAAACCCTTAAATATAAATATTTGATAATTTTATTTGAAATTATTTTTATTCTTATACATTTGTGCAATCGATTACATTAAACTATTAAACCACAAAAAACCACACTTAAATGAAAACAAAACTTATACTATTGGCATTACTTCTGCCTTGCTCCTTTCTTTTCGCACAAAACTATTTTATGAGTGCCCCAGAAGGATTTGGAGGTTCTGCAACTGGCGGAGGAAGCGCCACTCCAGTCACCGTCTCTACATTAGCTGATTTAACTGCAAAATTAAAATTGACTACTCCACAAGTCATTTTGGTTTCAGGCACTATTAGCTGTACTTACACTAGTTTGCAGGTAAACGATAAAACAATCATTGGACTACCTGGAGCACGCTTAGTCAATTTAGATCAAACTGCGGCTGGCTCAGGAATTTTAAGTTTAAAACCAGGATCAAACAATGTTATTATTAGAAATTTAATTTTTGAAGGTCCAGGCGCCTACGATGTAGACGGACGTGATAACCTTACTTCTGAAGCTACAAATATTTGGGTAGATCATTGTGAATTTCAAGATGGAATGGATGGTAATTTTGACAATAAAGGTGCTGCAGATAACGTAACTGTTTCTTGGTGCAAATTTACTTATTTGAAAACTCCAAAAGCTGGAGGTTCTGGCGGAGCCGATGATCACCGCTTTTCTGATTTAGTTGGTTCTTCTAAAACTGATGCTCCATCTGACGGACATTATAGCATCACTTTTAAAAACTGTTACTGGGCAGAAGGATGCAAAGAAAGAATGCCAAGAGCCAGAAATGCCGAACTTCATATTTTAAACTGTTATTACAACACATCTGTTTCGGGATCACTTGCTATTGGTTTAGGCGGAGGAAGCAACAATACAACTTGTTACGTTGAAGGAACAGATTTTGCCAAAATCGGAACTGCTTTTAAAAGTTATATAAGCACAGATGGCGGTACAATTGGTGTTGCTTTTACAGATTGTCTAAATGCGCCTGCAAATTCAGGAACTACGATATCAAAACCTTCTTATGCCTACAGTGTTTTGCCAATTGCAAATGTAGCTGGATATATTTCAAATGCTTCTTGCGGTGCTGGAGCAACACTTCAAGTTACTACTCAAGGCGCCTTATCTACGAGCTGCAACAATTTGGGCTTAAATGATAATGCAAACAATCTGGATTTAAAATATTATCCTTCTGTTATAAATCGTCTTTTGAATATTGATTTTTCAAATTCTGACAACGGGATTGCTAAAGTAGATTTATTTTCTTCTAATGGATAAAAAGTATATTCGCATTCAAAAAATATTACTCCAGATGAAAAATTAGAATTAAGCGTCGGAAATCTTGCAAAAGGTATTTATGTATGCAAAGTTCAAATAGACAACCGAAGCAAAACTTTTAAACTTGTAAAAAACTAAAGAGTTCTCATAAAAAAAGGTCATTGAAACAAATCAATGACCTTTTTTACTTTTTACAGCTCACTTTTTACATGTAACAAAAACTAAAAAGCAGCTTTCATTTTATCTTTAATTGCATCTAAACATAAATTGTTGATACTGCCTTCGTGCGTATGTTTAGTTTGTTTTGGAGATTTATACGTTCCTGCTTCCAATTGTTCTGCAACGGCTTTGTAAGCATCTCTAAACGGCATTCCTTCTATCACCATTTCATTTAAAGTATCTACCGTGAACAAGTAATCGTATTTTTTATCTTCTAAAATATGATCTTTTACTGTAATATCTTTTATTGAAAATATGGCGATATCCAAACAAGATTTTAAAGTTTGAATTGCTGGAAATAAACCTTCTTTTAGAAGCTGTAAATCTCTGTGGTAACCGCTTGGAAGGTTATTTGTAATTAAAGTGATTTCGTATGGAAGCGCCTGAACCTTATTGCATTTTCCTCTGATTAATTCGAAAACATCCGGATTCTTTTTATGAGGCATAATACTAGAACCTGTTGTAAGATGCGCCGGAAGACCAATAAAATCAAAGTTCTGACTCATATACAAACAAACGTCCATCGCAAATTTTGACAACGTTCCTGCAACACTTGTCATAGCAAAAGCAACAGTTTTCTCTGCTTTTCCACGACTCATTTGTGCCGCAACGGCATTGTATTTTAAAGTTTCAAAACCTAATTCTTTTGTCGTAAATGTCCTGTTGATTGGGAATGAACTACCGTAACCAGCAGCAGATCCTAACGGATTCTGATCTACAATTTTTGAAGCGGCGTTCAACATCGTTACATCATCAATTAAACTTTCTGCATAAGCTGAAAACCACATTCCGAAAGACGATGGCATGGCGATTTGTAAATGCGTATAACCTGGCAATAACACGTTTTGATGTTTTTCTGCCGATTCCATCAACAGATCAAAAAGTGTTTTTACTTGTTCTTTAATCGCTTTTAATTCGTCTTTTAAATACAAATGAACATCTACTAAAACCTGATCGTTACGAGAACGCGCGGTGTGGATTTTCTTTCCTGCATCGCCTAGTTTTACCGTTAACAGATATTCTATTTTAGAATGCACGTCTTCGAAACTGTCTTCGATTTCAAAATTTCCAACTACGATATCGGCAATAATTTCGTTTAAAGCATCAACTAAAGAAGTGGTTTCTTCAGCTGTTAATAAACCAATCTGTCCCAACATTTTGGCATGAGCGATTGAACCTAAAGCATCGTATTTTGCTAAAACCAAATCCAGTTCGCGGTCGTTTCCTACTGTGAATTGTTCGATTTGTTTATCTGTTGGTATTCCTTTTTCCCAAAGTTTCATAAGATGTATGTTTTTTGTTTCACAGAGATACTCAAAGTAAGCTCAGAGATTCACAAAGTTTCTTTTTTTACGTAATGTTTCTCAATTCCTGAGAGTTATAGCCCCGATAGTCCCGAAGTTTCGGGAGAAATCCTTTTTCTGGCTTCTTTAGCCAGGAAAAGATTACTTCACTTAATTTTTATTTCAATCGGAGTTCAGTGAACTTCGTTTGGAACGGATAGCGGGATTAGCTCCTAAATCCTTCGACTACGCCCAGGATAACAATTATAATTTAAAGAAATCGGTTAGTATTTTAATATACAAGTCGACTCCTTCTTCAATTTCATTTACAAAAATAAATTCGTCTGCTGAATGCGAACGTAACGTTTCTCCAGGTCCTAGTTTTAAAGACTGACAGCTTAAAACGGATTGATCTGAAAGTGTTGGCGAACCATACGTTGTTCTTCCTAAAGCAATTCCTGCTTGAACTAAACCGTGCGCAACTGGAATTGATGATGCGTTTAAATGCATAGATCTTGGTGTTACTTCGGCATTTACGTTTGCTTTCACCACTTCCAAAATTTCAGCATTTGTATAACGATCTGTTACACGAATGTCTACAACCAAATCACATTCTGAAGGCACTACATTATGCTGTTTTCCAGCATTAATCTGCGTTACGGTCATTTTTACGGGACCTAAAACATCTGAGATTTTGTCGAATTTATAGTTTTTAAACCATTCCATTACTGGAATTGATTTGTATAATGCATTATCGTCGTTTTGATGTGCTGCGTGACTTGCGGTTCCTTTTACTTTTACGTCAAGAACCAATAAACCTTTTTCAGCAACTGCTAATTGCATTAATGTTGGTTCGCCTACAATCGCACAATCTAATTCTGGCAAATGCTTTAAAACGCTGTTTAATCCATTTTTTCCGCTGCTTTCTTCTTCGGCAGAAGCCACAATAACAATATTATGTGATAAGTTTTGATTTTCGTAAAAATGTACAAATGTTGCCAATAATGAAACCAAGCATCCTCCTGCATCATTACTTCCTAAACCAAATAATTTACCGTCTTTTTCAATAGCTTTAAACGGATCGTTGGTGTACGCTTGATTTGGTCGTACAGTATCGTGATGTGAGTTTAGTAAAAGTGTTGGTTTATTTTCGTCGAAATATTTGTTGAAAGCCCACACATTATTGTTTTCTCTTTTAAAAGGAATCTCGTTTTGATTGAACCAATTTTCGATTAAAAGAGCCGTTTTATCTTCTTCACTTGAAAATGAAGGTGTTTCGATTAAGCTTTTTAATAAACTAATTGCTTCCTGAGTAAGCGTATTTATATTTTTCATTTTTTATTAGGTTCTGAGGCTATCCCGATAGCTATCGGGACTGAGATTCTAAGTTTTTTAAACAATCTTAGCCAGAAAATTTATCTGCGCAAATTTCTAAAATTAAATTCTAAAAGTACTGCGCGGTGCTGTTTTTTTGCCACTAATTGCACGAATTTTCACAAATTACTTTTTTGTGATAGATTTAAAATCAAAATAAGCTTTCTAATATAATTCTAAAATTATTTTCTCAATTAATAGCAAAAATTAGTGTCAATTTGTGTAATTCGTGGCGACATCTTTTATAATGTAATAGTTGTATGCGGAATATCAGGATTTTGAAGCATTCTGTGATGTCCAATTTTGATTTTCTGCACACCTCTTGATAAACTATTGAAACAGTTATCCAATTTCGGAATCATTCCGGAATGGATTACTTTTTCTTCTTTTAGCTTTTTGTATAATGCTTCATTGATTTCTGTTATAACAGATGAATCGTCTTCTGAATCCTGCAAAACACCTTGTTTTTCAAAACAATACGTTAGCGTAACATCAAAAACTTCAGATAATGCAATTGATAATTCGCTTGCGATTGTATCAGCATTTGTGTTTAATAACTGTCCGTTTTTGTCGTGTGTAATCGCGCAGAAAACAGGAACAACTCCAGCTTCTAATAAAGTGGCTAATAATTTAGTGTTGACTTGCTTTACATCACCTACAAATCCGTAATCGATCGTTGGGTGATTTCTTTTTGTGGATTGAATTAAATTTCCATCCGCACCAGAAAAGCCAATTGCGTTATTGTCTTTCGCCTGCAATTGCGCCACAATATGTTTATTGATTTGTCCAGCGTAAATCATGACCACAACATCAAGCATTGGAGCATCTGTAATTCGACGTCCGTCAATCATTTGCGGAACCAAACCAATACTCTGAGCCATTTTTGTAGCCGATTTTCCACCGCCATGAACTAAAACTTTGTAGCCTTCAATTTTAGAAAAATCAGTTAAGAATTGTTCTAATTCTGCTGGATTGTCGATGATGTTTCCACCTATTTTTATTACTGATACGTTCATTACTTATAAGGTTCAAAGAGACAGAGTAACAAAGTTGCAAAGTCTTTTAGAAGGTTTAAGCCTCTGTCACTTTGTAACTTTGATTCTTTGTCACATTAATTTACAATTTCTTAAGAATCTTTTGTAAAACTAATTGTGCTGAATAAGTTCTATTATTCGCTTGTTCGATTACTATTGAATTTTCTCCATCTAAAACTTCATCGCTTACGATTACGTTACGACGAACAGGAAGACAGTGCATGAATTTTCCGTTGTTGGTTAAAGCCATTTTTTCAGCTGTAACCGTCCAATTTGGATCGCTGTTGGTTACTTTTCCGTAATCGTTGAAATTACTCCAGTTTTTAACGTAAACGAAATCGGCATTTTCAAAAGCCTTGTCCTGATTATATTCGATTTTACAGTCTTTTGTGATTTCTGGACTTAATTCATAACCTTCTGGATGCGTGATTACAAAATCCATATCTTTTTGCATCTGCATCATTTCTACAAATGAATTCGCAACCGCCTGAGGCAACGCTTTTGGATGTGGCGCCCAAGAAAGCACTACTTTTGGTTTGTGTTTCGTTTTATGCTCTTCCATTGTAATCGCATCTGCTAAAGATTGCAATGGGTGACGAACAGCGCTTTCCATGTTTACAATTGGCACTGTAGCGTATTTCAAAAATCCTGAAATTACAGTTTCTTGATAATCTTTTTCTTTGTCAACCAAACCTGCAAAAGCACGGATTGCGATAATATCACAATATTGAGAAACTACTTCTGCCGCTTCTTTAATATGTTCTGAAGCACCAGAATTCATTACTGCTCCATCTTCGAATTCTAATGTCCAGCCTTCGTTGGTAAAATTCATTACCATAACATTCATTCCTAAATTTAAAGCCGCTTTTTGAGTACTCAAACGCGTTCTTAAACTTGGGTTGAAAAATAACATCCCAAGAGTTTTATTCTTTCCTAAACTTTGATTTTTAAGCGGGTTCTTTTTGATTTTAATCGCTTGTTTTACCCATTTAGATAATGAGTTGATGTCTTTTATTGAAATATAGTTCATTTGTTTTTTTAATTATTTTAGATAATGTGATAATTAGAAAATTTGATAATTGCTTATTATCTAATTCAATAATTTTCTAATTGACTCATTAGATTATTTTAGTAAACGGAATTTCGTTTTTTAATGCCTTTAAAATAAAATTATCATTCAATCCATTGACAATCCAGGTTTCAATATTGGCTGCTTTTGCGATTCCGGCTGCTTCTATTTTAGATTGCATTCCTCCTGTTCCGTGTGATGATTTTGATTCGCCGATTTCTTTTTCAAGCGACTTCAAATCATTTACCAATTTAATTGTTTCCGGATTTTCATCGTGAATTGAATTCTTGGTATAAATTCCATTTGTATTAGTGGCAATTATCAAAATATCAACATTTAAAAGAACAGCTGTCAAAGCTGCTAATTTGTCGTTATCTCCAAATCGAATCTCATCTGTGGCAACGGTATCATTTTCATTGATAATCGGAATGTAATTGTTTTTCACCAATACATTAATGGTATTTACAATGTTTTTTTTGGTCTGGTCTTTTTCGAAATCAGAATAAGAAAGTAAACACTGCGAGGTATTTAATCCTAAATCTTTGAAATTTTCATTGTAAATCCGCATTAAATGAGGCTGTCCAATTGAGGCCAAAGCTTGCTTTACAAAAACATCTTTATCCTGATTATCCAGCTTTACAAATTGCTTTGCCGCCGCAATTGCTCCAGAACTTACGATGATAAATTCATATTCGTCGTTTAAAGCCGCAATCTGTATTCCGAGGTCTTCAATCTTTCCCCGCGAAATATGATTGGTTTCTTTGGTTAAAGTATTACTTCCTATTTTTAATAAAATCCGTTTTTTTGTCATTTTATTTAAAGATACTAAGGTTCTAAGATGCTGAAATTCTAAGTTTTTTTTTAGAATTATCTAATTATCTAATTGCCTCAATTTTCATATTATCTCAATTACCTAATTTGTCCTTCTCCATACACGTACCATTTGTTTGTTACGAGATGTTGAAGACCAATTGGACCTCTTTGGTGAAGTTTATCGGTACTTATTGCTAATTCGCCACCAAGTCCGAATTGTCCTCCGTCTGTAAAACGGGTTGAAGCATTTTGGTATACTGCTGCAGCATCTATTGCTTCCATAAATTGTTGTGCCGTTTCGTCGTCTCTTGTTATAATTGCTGCAGAATGTCCTCCACAGTATTTATTAATCATATCGATTGCATGATCCTGAGAATCGATGGTTCCAATTACAATTTTATAATCTAAAAACTCTTCGTACCAAATATCTTCGTTTTGAAGTGTTTTCGTGTTTTCGAAATTCTCTAATGATTTATCTACAATAACTTCTACTTTTGCTTCTATTAAAGCCTCAATCAGCATTGCTGTGAAGCCTTCAAAATTAGGAAGTTTCGAATCAATCAAAACTTTATCCAAAGCATTACAAGCTGAAATTTTAGCTGTTTTGGCATTCAAAATCACTTTTAAAGCCAAATCAGTATCTGCTTTTTCATGAACGTAAACAAAATTATTTCCTCGGCCGCTTACGATTACGGGACAAGTTGCATGCGCTTTTACAAACTCAATTAGTTTTTCTCCTCCTCTTGGAACAATTAAATCCACTTTTTGAGTTGGTTTTTCTAAAAACGCCTGAGTTTCTGTTCTGTTGTAATTCAGATATTCTACCCAGTCTTTCGAAACTCCGTTTTCTTCTAAAGCTTTGTGCCAAAGACTTACGATTTTCAAATTTGATTTTAAAGACTCTTTTCCTCCTTTTAATAAAATCTTATTTCCGGATTTAAAAGCAATTCCACCTGCTTCTATTGTAACATCTGGACGAGATTCGTAAATAATTAAAATCGTTCCGAAAGCAGCGGTTTTATTAATGACTTTTATTCCATTATCATGAGTAAAATGAAAACGCTCAACACCAACGGGATCTTCTTGAGAAGCTAATTGGTTTAATGATAAAATCATTTCGTCAACTTTTTTATCATCTACTTTTAGGCGTTCTTCCATCGCTAAATCTGAACCGTCATAATCTGCAAGATCTTCCTGATTGGTCAAGATTATCTCATTCCGCTCCTGCTCGACCAGCTTTGCCATAGAGCGCAAAACTGCATTGCGTGTTTCAATTGATAATGGTTTCATTTTTTTGGTTTAATTGGTTAATCGTTAATTCGTTTAATCGATTAACCAGTTAAACGATTAAACGAATTAACAGTTATAGGCAAACTTATTTTTTAAGTTCTTCTAAACTTTCTTTTAAAGCTTTTACAAACGTATCGATATCAGCTTTTTTCACAGTCAAAGGCGGTAAAATCCTTAATAGATTCTTATTGTTTGCGCTTCCTGTAAAAATGTGCTTTTCGATAATTAATTTCTTTCTTAAAGCTGCTACATCAAAATCAAACTCCACTCCAAGCATTAATCCTTTTCCTTTTACTTGTTTGATTCCGTCTACTTCTTTGATTTTTTCTAAGAAGTATTCATAAATTTCATTTACATTCTTCTGTAAATCAAGTTTTTCAATTACATCAAGAACTGCAATTCCAGCTGCACACGACAAGTGGCTTCCGCCGAAAGTTGTGCCTAATAATCCGAAACTTGCTTCAAATTTTGGAGAAATTAAAATCGCTCCAACAGGGAAACCATTCCCCATTCCTTTTGCAACTGAAATAATATCAGCGTTGATTCCGTGATGTTGAAACGCGAAAAATTTCCCGCTTCTTCCGTATCCTGATTGTACTTCGTCTAAAATCAAGACAACATCGTGTTTTTTACATGTTTTTTCTAAAGCCTGAAAAAATTCGGTTGTTCCTTGATCTAGACCTCCAACTCCTTGAATTCCTTCTATAATTACTGCTGTAACATCGCCTTTAGCCAATTCAGCTTCAACTAATTCAATTTGGTTTAAGGGCAAAAAAGTAACTTTCTGCTGTGCGTTTAATGGCGCAACAATTTTTTTGTTATCTGTAACAGCAACAGCCGCAGAAGTTCTTCCGTGGAAAGAATTATCAAAAGCTACAACTCTTGATTTTCCGTTGTGGAAAGAAGCTAATTTTAAAGCGTTTTCATTTGCTTCAGCTCCAGAACTGCATAAAAACAATTCGTAATCTTCTAAACCAGAAAGTTTTCCTAATTTCTGTGCCAATTCAACCTGCAAAGGATTCTGAATCGCATTCGAATAAAAACCTAAGTTATCTATCTGATTCTTCAATTTAGCTACATAATCCGGCTGTGTGTGTCCGATCGAAATCACACCATGTCCGCTGTATAAATCTAAATATTCTACTCCTTTGTCATCAATAATTGTACAATCTACAGCTTTTACAGGAGTTATGTCGTATAATGGGTAAACGTTGAATAAGTTCATTTTTTATTTTGTTTATTTTGTTTCAGGTTTCATGTTTCAAGTTACTCACTGAACGTGAAAACTAAAACTTCAAACCTTAAAACTAGTTATGTTTCTTCGTATCCATTTCGAGTCACGCACAGAACGTGAAACCTGAAACTTTAAACTTGAAACTAAAAAATTAAAATCCGCTTGGTTTCAAATGTAAACCTGTGGTTTCTTCTAATCCGAACATTAAATTCATGTTTTGAATTGCTTGTCCCGAAGCACCTTTGGTTAAGTTATCAATAATTGATGTTATGAGAACCCGGTTTCCTTTTTTCAATAAACTGATGATACATTTATTCGTTTGCACCACTTGTTTCATATTGATGTTTGTTGTGGTAATGGTTACAAAAGGTTCATTTTTATAAAACTCTTCATATTTCGCAACTAATTGTTCCAAACTATCATCACATAATGTATAAAGCGTTGCAAAAATTCCTCTTGGAAAATCTCCTCTGTTCGGAATGAAAAGCAATTCGCTGTCAAAATCGTCTTGCAATTGAACTAAACTTTCTCCGATTTCTCCCAAATGCTGGTGTTCAAATGCTTTATAATGCGACATATTGTTGTTTCTCCAACTGAAATGAGAAGTTTCTGAAAGACCTACCCCTGCACCTGTACTTCCAGTTGTAGCGTTAATATGAACATCATTATTCAATAAATTATGTTCTGCTAAAGGCAATAAACCCAATTGAATAGCTGTAGCAAAACAACCAGGATTTGCAATATAATTTGCTTTTTTAATTTCGGCTTTATTGATTTCAGGCAAACCGTAAATAAAATCCTTTCCTTCGAAATGAGCATCTTTATTCAATCTGAAATCGTTTCCTAAATCGATGATTTTGGTATGACTCGCAAATTGATTTTCTTTCAAAAATGAAATTGATTTTCCATGACCTAAACACAAGAAAACTACATTCACATTTGGATTAATTTCAGCTGTAAAATTCATTTCAATATCTCCCATCAAATCGTGGTGCGCCACAGAAAGTGGTTTTCCAGCGTTTGTTGTACTGTAAACAAAATCAATGTTTACGTTTGGGTGATACATTAAAATTCTGATGAGTTCTCCGGCCGTGTAGCCCGAACCACCAATAATTCCGACATTAATCATGATCTAATTGATTTACAGATGAAAATATATTTTGTGCATTTCCAAGAATCTTGATAAATCCTTTTGCATCATCAGATGTCCATGCATTGTTCATTTCTCCATATTGACCAAAACCTGTGTTCATCAAATCGTTTTTAGATTCGATTCCGTCAAGTGAGAAATGATATGGTTTTAAAGAAACTGTTACCGTTCCATTTACTGTTTTTTGCGTGTCTTGCAAGAAAGTTTCAATGTTTCTCATCACTGGATCTAAGAACTGACCTTCGTGAAATAACATTCCGTACCAGTTTCCTAATTGTTCTTTCCAGTATTGCTGCCATTTTCCAAGAGTATGTTTCTCTAATAAATGGTGCGCTTTGATGATAATTAACGGAGCTGCAGCTTCAAAACCAACTCTTCCTTTAATTCCAATAATCGTATCTCCAACGTGAATATCTCTACCAATTGCATAAGCACTTGCCAGTTTTTCAAGAGCTACAATATTGTTTGAAGGTTTATCTGTTTTTCCGTTTAAACCAACTAATTCTCCTTGTTCAAAATGAAGTGTAACCTTTTCTTCTCCTTCTTTTTGCAATTGAGAAGGATAAGCTTCACTTGGCAACGGTTGGCTTGAAGTTAAAGTTTCTTTCCCTCCAACACTTGTTCCCCAAAGTCCTTTATTGATAGAATATTGTGCTTTTTCCCAAGAATAATGAACTCCGTTTTGAGCCAAATAATCAACTTCTTCTTGTCTTGATAATTTTAAATCTCTAATTGGTGTAATGATTTCAATTTCCGGAGCAATGGTTTGGAAAATCAAATCAAAACGAATTTGGTCGTTTCCTGCACCAGTACTTCCATGAGCGATTGCGGTAGCTCCTACTTTTTTAGCATATTTTATAGCCTCAATTGCCTGAAAAACACGTTCAGCACTTACTGATAATGGGTATGTATTGTTTTTTAATACATTTCCGAAAATCAAGTATTTTATAGCTTTATCGTAATATTTATCTAAAATGGTTAAGTTGGCGTGTTGTGCACTTCCTAACTCGTAAGCTCTTTTTTCGATTGCTGATAATTCTTCAGCAGAAAATCCTCCTGTGTCTACAAGAACAGTATGAACTTCGTATCCTTTTTCATTTTTTAAATATTTCAAACAATACGAGGTATCTAATCCTCCGCTATAAGCTAATACTACTTTTTTCATTTTTTATAATTTAGGCTAATACTTTCGTGTTTAGCAGTTTGAGATTTCTTTTGATTAAATTTTAAATAAAAAAACAAATGACAATAATTTGTTTAAGAATAATGCCTGTTTAATTTTTTTAAGTCTGCTTAAAACAGCCTCGTTAAAAGGATGTCTCGGCGGTGTTTTTTGTTTTTCTTTTGGGTCATATAACATTCCGGTACAAAGGCACATTTTGTTTTCTTTGCTTTGTAAAATCGGGAAGTTAGTACAGGTTTTACAGCCTGCCCAAAAACTTGGATCGGTAGTCAATTCAGAGAAAGGAACTGGTTTATAACCTAGTTCAGAGTTAATTTTCATAACCGCCAAACCAGTTGTGATTCCGAATATTTTAGCATCTGGAAATCTTTTCAAAGAATAATCAAAGACTTTTGATTTTATTTTTTTTGCCAAACCATGGCTTCTATAATCTGGATGTACAATTAATCCAGAATGAGCAACAAACTTTCCATGCTGCCAGCTTTCGATATAACAAAAACCTGCAAATTTTCCATCAGCCAAAGCAATCATTGCATCACCGTTTGCCATTTTTTTCTGAATGTACTCAGGAGTTCTTTTAGCAATCCCCGTGCCTCTTAATAAGGCAGATGATTCTATCGTATCGCAGATTTCTTGTGCGAATTTGAAGTGTTCTTCCTGGGTAACAACAATAGAGATCTTCATTTCAATAATTGAAGTTTAGCGTTAAAAATTAAAGAATATTGATTCGTTTGAAATCCAGAATTGAATCCAATAAAAATAAACAAAATAGAAGTAACATTCTCAAAATCAAAAACTTGATCAAGAAAATTTACAAAATAATAAATACTTTTAGGATATGTTTGTCCAATGGACAAATTATGTGATTTCAAAATGAAAAATGGATATGAATAAATATACGGCTATAAAACTCAGTGAACACTATAGAGATAGTGTCCGTACTTCGGGAGAAGTAATCGGTGAGTTTGTCCGTGACAAAGAAGTTATATGTAAACTTGTTTTATTCATCGGTGCAAAATTACATTATTTTTTTATTTACAAAACAAAAAATTAAAATTCTAACATTTTTTTTACATTTTGTGAACAAACACAAAAAACAAAACCCGATAGCTATTCCTAACTATCGGGTTTTAAACTATTTAATGTTTTAATTTTAGTTCTTTGTAAAAGGAATTACTTGCCCGTTACCTAAAACAATCATATCAAAACCTGTTTTTGCTTCATTATATTTGAATTTCAAACCAGCTCCTTTAGACTCAAAGGTGTCTTTTTCGTTTTCTACTGGTTTAACTGAGAACTTAGGGAAATCTGTAATTTCTACATAAAGTGTACTGTTTTTCTCAGAAACCTCAATTTTAAGAGGCGCTCTTGAAGTTGAAAACATTCCAACATAAGGATCTAAAATTACGTCTTTTTCAACCTTGCTTTTTCCTGCTGTCCAAACATTGTTTGATGCATTATTATCTGGAAATGCGTGATCAGGATCTAAAGTGATACTTTCTATCTCTTCAGTAGAATTATGTTTGAAAGACCAGTCATTATTACGTTGCCAGATTTCTACAGGAAGATTAACTCTGGTTACTTTACCACTTTTTGTTTTAACATCTAAAACAATCGGCATTGGCATTTTATCCAAGTTTTCAACTGTAATAATCACTCCTTTTGCAGGATCATTTTTTACGTATTTGATAGAATTAATTCCTTGATCAAATCTCCAGTTATTTACAAACCAGCTTCTCCAGAACCAGCTTAAATCCTCTCCAGCTACATTTTCCATAGATCTAAAGAAATCATCTGGCTGTGGATGTTTGTAAGCCCAACGCTGAATGTAAGTTCTAAATGCAGTATCAAAACGCTCTTTTCCTAAAATCTGTTCTCTCAAAATTACTAAACCTGCACTTGGTTTAAAATAACACAACATTCCAATATTTTGTTCTTTCATATTGTCAGGAGAGCTCATGATAGTTTCCAAATCAGGTCTTGTAAAAGGCTCTGCTTGTTCATGTAAATCTGTTGCTGGCTCTTTATATTCACCATTATTAAATGCAGCAGTACTTAATGAATTAATAAAGGTATTAAATCCTTCGTCCATCCATCCGAATAATCTTTCGTTTGAACCCACAATCATTGGAAACCAGATATGCCCAAATTCGTGATCTGTAACTCCCCATAAATCTGCTCCTTTAGATTTCCATCCGCAAAATACAATTCCAGGATATTCCATTCCGCCTTCATTTCCTGCAACGTTTGTAGCCACTGGATAAGGATACTCAAACCATTGCTTAGAATAATGTTCAATAGATGCTTTTACATATTCAGTAGAACGTCCGTAAGCAGCCTGACCTGCACTTTCAACAGGATAAGCAGATAATGCTAGTGCTTTTTTACCACTTGGAAGATTAATTTTAGCTCCATCTAAAATAAAAGCTGAAGATGACGCCCAAGAAAAATCACGTGCATTTTTAATTTTATAATGCCATGTTTTATCTGTACCTGCGCTTAGAGCTGTATTTGCTTCTTGCTCAGAACGAATTGTTACCGCTTTGTCACTATTTGATGCCTCTTTGTATTTTTTAAAATGATCTGCAGAGAACACTTCTTGACCATTTACCAATTCACCAGAAGCCACTACAAAATGATTGCCTGGAACAGTCAACTTTACATCAAAATCACCGTATTCTAAATAAAACTCAGACGCACCTAAATACGGAGGAGTATTCCAACCTCTTACATCATCATACACGCACATACGCGGATACCATTGCGCAATTGTAAAGATTTTTCCGTTTTTAGTTTCTAAAACTCCCATTCTGTCCGATCCTTCAAATGGTGCGATGAACGAGAATTCTATTTTAATTTTTACAGAACCTCCCTTTGCAGCCAATTCTTGTGGAAGAAAAATCTGCATTCTGGTATCTGTAACAATATATTTTGCCTCAACTTCTGTTTTCGTTTTCCCGCCAGAAATTACTTTTACCGATTTAATTTTGTTACCGCCTTCAAAAACCTGACCTTGAGCTCCATTACGGCTTCCTGTTAAAGGTACCACAGCATTTCCGCGTGAATCTTCTTTAAATAAATTTTGATCTAAATTCAACCAAAGAAACCCTAATTTGTCTGGACTATTATTGGTGTAGGTTATCTCATCTGTACCTACAATTTCATTTGTTGTACCGTTTAATTTTGCTGTGATTTGATAATCGGCTCTATTCTGCCAATACTCAATACCAGGCTGACCGCTCGCTGTACGAGTTGAAGTCCCGTTTTTTGTGTAAAAATGAGGACCAAAGGCATCATGATAATTATAATTATTTACTGGATTTGTTGTTGTCGCTGACGGAGTTTGCTGCGCCCAAACCGAAGAAATCCCAAAAAATAAAGCCGCGGTTAAAATGGCTTTTGCACATTGCTTTTTCATATTTTTTAGCTGTTTATGTAGCAAATTAATGAAAAAAAAAGCTATTCACAGAGAAATTTCAAAACTTAAATTGAATTTTAGCAAAATTTTATCAATAAAATAATTTAGCTGATTTCTTAAAAAAGTAATTTTTATAAAATATATTTACATCACTGTAAAAATCATTCACTTTAGATCAACTATTTTGACTACAACAATTTCAAATTCAACGATAACAGCTTCTATAAAACATCTTGGAGCTGAATTAGTTTCTATAAAAGACAATCAAAACAACGAATATATATGGGAAGGAAATCCTGATTTCTGGGGTAAGCACTCTCCTGTTCTTTTCCCAATCGTTGGAACTTTAAAAAACAATACTTATAAAATCGATAATAAAGAGTACAATTTACCTCGCCATGGTTTTGCTCGCGAGATGGAATTTGAATTGATTGAAAAAAGCGATAACAAAGCGGTATTTTCTTTACAATCTTCTGAAGAAACTTTAAAGAAATACCCATTTGATTTTGAATTGCAACTTATTTATACTTTAAATGAAAATTCTTTAGAGATAGAATACAACGTTATTAATAAAGGAACAGAAAAACTACCTTTTTCAATTGGAGCACATCCAGCCATTGCGTTACCTGCTAGTTTTGAGGATTATGCTTTTGAATTTGAAAAAGAAGAAAATCTAAAATACTATCTTCTTGAAAATGATTTAATTTCATCAAAAACTGAAATTTTAGAAACAGAAAACAGAATTGTTCCTTTAAATTACGAGCTTTTCAAAAATGATGCTTTAATTTTTAAGACATTAGAGTCAAAATCTTTGACTATTCTTGAAAATTCAAAACCTTACATAAAAGTTGATTTTAAAGATTTTCCAAGTTTAGGTTTATGGACTAAAGAAAATGCTCCCTTTGTTTGTATTGAACCTTGGCTCGGCTATTCTGATACCGATGAAAATTCTGGAAATTTATACGAGAAAGAAGGAATTTTAACTTTAGAAGCAAACAAAAACTTTAAAGCAAAATTTAGCATTACTATACTTTAATATAACTAAGATGTTAGAATTCAACTTTTCTCCTTTCCCAATTATCGAAACAGAGCGTCTTCTTTTAGACAGAATTACGGATGAAGACGTAAATGAAATTTTTGAATTACGTTCAAATGCTGAGATAATGAAATATATTCCAAGACCATTAGTTCAAAATAATGAAGAAGCTTTGGAACATATTAAGATGATTCGAGATAAAATTGAGACCAACGAAGGAATTAATTGGGGAATTAGAATTAAAGACAACCCTAAACTAATAGGCTTTATAGGTTTTTACAGATTACAGCCTGAGAATTATAGAGCTGAAATTGGCTATATGATTCTACCTCAATTTCACGGAAAAGGATTTGTGCCCGAAGCTGTAAATAGGTTGATACAATACGCGTTTGAAGAGCTAAAACTACATTCTATTGAAGCAGTAATTGCCCCTGAAAATTATGCTTCAGAAAAAGTGCTTCAAAAATGCGGCTTTACTAAAGAAGCTCATTTTAAAGAGTCTGAATTTTATGGCGGTAAATTTCTAGACAAGGTAATTTATTCATTATTAAATAAATAGATTTAAACCTTAATTCTGATAAAAAATAATCTTGTTAAATATTGGTTAACCAGCAATACCAAGACTCTAGTTCCGTTATATTTGTGGCGAAAATTATTCCCCTCAAAAAAATACCATGAAAAAATTTTTTGCATTTACTGTTCTTCTTTTATCAATTCAATTACAAAGTCAGACTTTTATAAAATTCAATGGAGCAACTGCTTTACTTGCAATACCAAATATTGGAATTGAAACAAGTATTGGAGAAAAAACAACATTTAGTGCCGATGTAATGGCTTCTTTTTGGGAGTCTTTTGATGGCCATCACCCGATGAAATTTATTACTGTAACTCCAGAGATTCGTTATCATTTCAAAGAAAAATACAATGGCTTTTATGCTGGAGCTCATATAGGCGCAGATAAATACGAACTGCAAAAATGGAATTACTGGGATAGCAATAAATATGAAGATGGTTTTGGATACAGACTTGGAGCAACAATTGGTTACAATCTTAAATTAAACGATAAATTTTTACTTGATTTTTTTGTTGGCGGAGGCTGGCACCAAGGGTTTTATCATGGTAAATACAATGATGGAACTCCTGGAAGATATGAAAAGACTGTTAACTGGAATAAAAGTGGCGAATGGCTTCCATATCGTGGAGGAGTTATGATTTCTTACAAACTGTAAAAATCAACCTAATTTAGGAAGTGTTTTTAAATAAAGACTTTCAACTTTTTTACGAGCCCATTCTGTTTTTCTTAAAAAAGTAAGACTCGATTTTACAGTTGGATTAGAAGTAAAACACTTAATAGGAATCAATTCTCCTAAAGTATCAAAACCATAAAAATCGACTAATGTTTCAACAATTTTTTGAAGTGTAATTCCGTGTAAAGGATCTTTTGATTTATTTTCCATTTTATACTTTTTAAATACTATCAAAAAGACCGTACTGTAAAAAAGTACGGTCTTTCTTTTTATGCAAAATTACTAAATAGAATTTTACATCAATCAAATAAAGAATAATTAGAATAAGAATTTAAATCCAACTGAAATTGGAGAAGTCAAATTTGGAGCACTTCCTCCTAAAGCAGTATTGTAATAAGAATCAACATTAGCTACGTGAGCCAATCCAAAATTTGTGACAGTTGTTTTCTCTCCATTTTCTGGTTTTAAAGTTGTAGAAGTGAAATTTACTAAATCATAAGAAAATTCAACTGAGAAATTCTTAGTTACAAAATAATCAAAACCACCCGATACAGACACACCAACTTGATTTACTTTTAAGTTACTTTCTTTTTCTTTTCCAGTAATTACTGGTATTGCTGCTTGTCCGAAGAAATATAAAGATCCTGCCACATTCCAATATTTTCTAGCCAATGGCTGAATAACAATTAAATCTGTATTTCCTAGTGTTTTCAGATCTGGACTAACTCCATCAAAACCTTCCGATTTGATATTAATATAACCTATTCCCGCACCTACTGCTACAGATGGCGTAATAAATGTTCCCACAATTGGAAGAACGGATAAATTAGTTCCTTTTACGTCTCCAGTTTTAGTTTGCTGATAACCAAATTGGGAAGTTGCAAACCAAGCTCCTTTTAAGCCTTGAGATGCGTCTTGAGCTTTAGCAGTTAAACCAAATAACACAATACTCACTAATGTTACAATTTTTTTCATTTTTAAAGTTTATTTTAAATTATGAAACAAACTTAGCCGTAAGCTTTTCTCTCGGAAATGATTAAAATCATAGATTAAAAAAAAACTTTAATTATCTTGTGCAGTTATAAAGTTTTCAATTTTGTCTTACATTTGCATTATGTTAAAATCAGTCAATATATTAAATAAAAGAGCCCGATTTGATTATGAAGTAATCGATACCTATACAGCTGGAATCGTTTTGACAGGTACCGAAATCAAATCTATACGTTTAGGAAAAGCAAATATTACGGAGAGCTTCTGCGAATTTAGCGGGATGGAACTTTTTGCAATCAATACTTATATAGAAGAATATTCTTTTGGAAATCAGTTCAATCATAAATCTAGAAGCGAAAGAAAACTGCTTCTTAATAAAAAAGAATTAAAAACACTTCATAAAAGTGTTCAGGCAAAAGGATTGACCATTATTCCGCTAAAACTATTTACAAACGAGAAAGGTTTAGCCAAACTTCAGATCGGACTTTGTAAAGGAAAGAAAAACTACGATAAACGCGAATCTCTAAAAGAACAGGACACAAAACGCGATTTAGACCGCATTAAAAAAGCTTACAATTAGTAAGCTTTTTTTTATTTTCAGCACAAAGACTTATTTATTAGCATTTTATAGTTATTTTTACTTATAACCAATTTAACTGTAAAATATGAAAAAGTACTTTGTTTTGCTGATGGCAAGTTTTGCATTTTTAGGATGCGGCAGTAATACTTCAATTGTAAACAGTTGGAGAGATCCAGATGTCACTATTGCGCAAGAAGAATTTAAAAAAGTTTTGGTTGTCGCTTTGGTAAAAGACGAAGCCTCGAGGCGAATTATTGAAAACAGAATTGCAGCTAATAATCCGGTATTTAAAACTTCATATCAATATTTAGATGCCTCAAGCCAATTGACAAAGGAACAAAAGCTAAAAATTCTGCAAGATGAAAACTTTGATGGAGTTGTAAGTATGCGTTTAGTCAGTAAAGAAAAAGAAACTACCTATGTTCCTGGCACTTACACCGGAATGTATTACGGCGGATTTGACGGAATATATACCGGAATGTACGGATATGGTTTTGGTAATTGGTACGGAATGTACTCTCCTAATTTTTATGATCCAGGTTATTATCAAGAATCCACTTTGTATATGGTTGAAACCAATGTTTTTTCTCTAAAACAAAATAAATTAATATGGACAGGCACAACTGAATCGCAAAATGTGACCGATTTAGGACAAACTGTTGACGCTATAATGCTATCTGTAGTTAAAGAAATGAAAAAAGACGGATCTCTTCCTTCAAAATAAGAAATCAAAAGCAACTAAATAAAAGTTGCTTTTTTTACATAAATAAAATTGACTAAATTTGTCAAGACTAAATTATTCATAATGAAATCACTTCTAAAAAATGCTAGAGAGCAAAAAGGTTTAAAAACCCGCGAATTGGCGCAACTTTCAGGAATTGATCAGGCTTTGATTAGTAAATTTGAATCTGGAACAAGAAAACCAACCAAAGATCAAGTAACTAAATTGGCTCAACTTTTAGAAATTGATTACGAAATTTTAATGGTTGCTTGGCTTAAAGAAAAAATTCTTTATGAAATTGGGGATGAAGAATTTGCTTTGAAAGCCTTGCTTTTAGTCGAACAAGAAATTCAGAAAAATAAAAAAGAGTTGAATTCTGAATTACTTTCTTCTTATCAAATCATTTTAGATGAAATTGAAATATTAAAAACTAAAATTCAATCTTTTAACCATTTTGAATTACGTCAAATTTCAAAAACTTTAGAGCTACAATTTATTTTCAGCAGTATTCACTCAAACGGAAATTTATTAACACAAAATGAAATAAAATCTGTAATAAATGACGGATTGACTATTTCTGGAAAAAGTATGCAAAATCATCTTGAGGCAATAAACTTTCATGAAATACTAGTGTACATTAAAGATTTAATTCAAAAGAAAACTTTCTTAAACGAAAAAGACTTTCTAATTATTCATAATTTAATGTTTAGAGGAATTGAATCTGAGAATTTAGGAAAATACAAAAGTGATTCATTGATTTTGCGTGAAATGAATTTACTTTTCAATTGGTGCGAACTGCACAAAAATAATATTAACCCCATAATTCTTGCCTCTGAAGCTTATTTAAAAATACTTGAGATTAATCCGTTTGAAAATGGAAATCATCAAATGGCAAATTTGCTGTTAAATTGGATTTTACTTCAACATAATTATGTTTATGCCACAATTGAAGCTAATCAAAACAGCAAAGAAGAATATTTATCTGTTTTAGAAAAAAGTCAAGTCAAGAATGACAAATCGATTTTTATAAATTATATCTTAAAAATTGAAAAAGAAAATCTAAATCGAGCTATTCAATTAATTACAAAATAAAAGCCCAGCTTAAAACTGGGCTTTCTCATTAATTTTTATCTTCTAACAAAGGAACAAATCGAAATTCTCCAAACTCATGTTTCTCAAATTGCGTTTCATTCTTTCTAATCAATAAAGTCATAATCTGAACATCCTCTCCAAGCGGAATTACCAATCTTCCTCCGATTTTCAATTGCGCCATTAATGGCTGTGGAATAAACGGAGCACCTGCTGTAACTATAATACTGTCAAAAGGTGCAAAATTTGGTAATCCTTTGTAACCATCTCCAAAAGTAACATGTTTAGGACGAATATTTAATTTAGGAAAAAGATTTGATGTTGTTTTAAACAATTCATTTTGTCTTTCAACTGTATATACTTTCGCACCTAAAGCAAATAAAACTGCAGTCTGATAACCAGAACCTGTTCCAATTTCTAAAACTTTATGATCTTTTTTTACTTCTAATAACTGCGATTGAAAAGCAACAGTGTAAGGCTGAGAGATTGTTTGTCCTGCTCCTATAGGAAAAGCCTTATCTTGATAAGCATAATCTTCAAAACTTGAGTTTAAAAAAAGGTGTCTCGGGATTTTTTTTATCGCATCTAGAACTGCTTTATCAGTAATTCCTTTTTGCGATAAAGTCGTTACTAATTGATTACGAAGTCCTTGATGTTTGGCAGTATCTTTCAAAATAGGTTGGTTTTATTTTCGCAAAAATAAGAAACAAAACAGGATTTCAAATATTGATTTTTAAATAATAAAATATTAAAGTCAAAAGTCATCGTGTTTAATTAACAATTTATAATTCACAACTCACAATTACCTAAATTCATTTTCACGTTAAACAAATAAATTATATTTTTGTTTAAAATACATTCTCATGTTAAAAGTAGGAGTTTTAGGTGCTGGTCATCTTGGTAAAATACATTTACGCTTATTACAACAATCTGACAAATATGAACTAGTTGGATTTTACGACGAAAATCAAGAAAATGCCGAAAGAATCTCAAAAGAATTTGGCTATAAAAACTTCAGCACAATTGCAAAACTCATTCACGCAGTAGACGTGATTGACATTGTTACTCCGACACTTTCGCACTACAAATGTGCAAAAGTAGCGATCAAATCAGGAAAACATATCTTTATAGAAAAACCAATTGCCAACACTGTCGAAGAAGCCGAAGAAATTATTGCTTTGGCAAAAGAATATAATGTGAAAGGGCAAGTTGGACACGTAGAGCGTTTTAATCCTGCTTTTATTGCTACAAAAAACATGATCGAAAATCCGATGTTTATCGAAACACATCGTTTAGCCGAATTTAATCCGCGTGGTACAGACGTTCCTGTGGTTTTAGATTTAATGATTCATGATATTGATGCTATTTTAAGTGTTGTTAATTCAAAAGTAAAAGATATTCACGCGAGTGGTGTTTCAGTAATTAGTGATACTCCGGATATTGCCAATGCCAGAATCGAATTTGAAAATGGCTGTGTTGCCAATTTAACGGCAAGCAGAATTTCTTTAAAAAACATGCGTAAATCACGTTTCTTTCAAAAAGACGCTTACATTTCAGTTGACTTTTTAGAAAAAAAATGCGAAGTAGTTCGTATGAAAGATGCGCCAGAAGTTCCTGGAGATTTTGATATGATTTTACAAAACGCAGAAGGCGTAAAAAAACAGATCTATTTTACTAATCCAGATGTAGAGCAAAACAATGCTATCTTGGACGAATTAGAATCTTTTGCCAATGCCGTAAATACAGATACAACTCCAGTTGTAACTCTTGAACAAGCTACAGATGCTTTGCGTGTAGCATATCAAATTATTGATTGCTTCGATAAAAAATAAGTACTATCAAAAAAATAAGTTAGCCACGAATTCACGATTTATTTGGTGAATTCGTGGCTAAATCATAAAAAAATATCTAGCCTAAAATGAAAACAATAGCTGTAATTGGTGCAGGAACAATGGGTAACGGAATTGCTCATACTTTTGCGCAAAGCGGATTTACCGTAAAATTAATTGATGTTTCTGAAAAATCATTAGACAAAGGAATGGCAACGATCGCTGCCAATTTGGATCGTATGCTTTCAAAGGGAACCATTACGCAGGAAGACGTTGCAAAAACTATAACTAATATTATTACTTATACTGATATTAAAGATGGTGTTGTAGGTGCTGATCTTGTTGTTGAAGCCGCAACTGAAAACGTTGAATTAAAACTGAACATCTTTAAACAATTAAACGAATATTGTTCACATAATACCATTTTAGCAACTAATACTTCTTCTATTTCAATTACACAAATTGGAGCAGTTGTAGCGCATCCTGAACGAGTTATTGGAATGCATTTTATGAATCCGGTGCCAATTATGAAATTGGTTGAAATCATTCGCGGGTATAATACAAGCGATGAAGTAACCAAAATCATCATGACTTTATCTGAAAAATTAGGTAAAGTTCCTGTCGAAGTAAACGACTATCCAGGATTTGTAGCAAACAGAATTTTAATGCCGATGCTAAATGAAGCAATCGAAACGTTATACAATAAAGTTGCTGGAGTTTATGAAATCGATACGGTTATGAAATTAGGAATGGGACACCCGATGGGACCGTTGCAATTGGCCGATTTCATTGGTCTTGATGTTTGCCTTGCAATTCTTAACGTAATGTACGACGGATTCAAAAATCCTAAATATGCTCCTTGCCCATTATTAGTAAATATGGTTAGAGCTGGAAAATTAGGAGTTAAATCTGGCGAAGGTTTTTACGATTATAGCGAAAGTAAGAAAGCAGAAAAAATCTCGAAGCAGTTTGTATAGACTTAAAATAGTTGTATGAAAAAAGTAATCTTTTTATTCATTATAATTATTTTTAGTTTAATCGCTCTTTATTGGTACAAACCAGTAACTATTGATTATTTCTTTGGAATAACTCGAATTTTAAATCAAGAAAACAACTACGAATTAGAAGTCAACAATAAAAAATATAAAAATTGTGTATTTAAAAGCACTGAAAGTTTTGACAAAAAACGAAAACACAATTTTTTAATTCTATATTTAAGAGATTTAAACCTAAAATCTAAATTTGAAATAATAGTTGTAAATCTTGATGAAAAAGTAGTCGGTTATTTTTGTGGTTCTGTTAACTGCTATGATAAAGTATTTGGCTATCTTTTTCAGAGTGATATGGGATCATTTTATATACCTTTAGAAGATAATGCAAAAGGTCCAGGATTTGATACTAAATTAAAATTAGAAGGCAAAAAGATAGATTTTTACATTCCTTCAGAAAGAAATGAAAGACTACATATTCAGCTTTCAAAAAAATAAATCACAAATGTCAATAGCATCAAATTTAAATACGATTAAAGCAACTTTACCTGAGCACGTAACTCTAGTTGCCGTTTCAAAAACAAAACCTGTTTCAGACTTGATGCAGGCTTATGAAGCTGGGCAGCGTATTTTTGGAGAAAACAAAATTCAGGAAATGACTGAAAAATGGGAAGAAATGCCAAAAGACATTCAATGGCATATGATTGGTCATGTCCAGTCCAATAAAGTCAAATTTATGGCGCCTTACGTTACTTTGATTCATGGCGTTGACAGTTTGAAATTATTGCAGGAAATCAACAAACAAGCTTTAAAAAACAACAGAACAATAGATTGTCTTCTTCAAATCTATATCGCTGAAGAAGAATCTAAATTTGGTTTGGATGAAAATGAATTAACTGAACTTTTAACTTCTGTGGAGTTCAAAGAGTTGAAAAATATTCGTATCTTGGGTTTAATGGGAATGGCAACTTTTACCGAAGACCATAACCAGATAAAAAAAGAATTCACCCATTTAAAATCGATTTTTGATTCGATAGAAGAACAGAAAGCTGATAACTGCACACTGAATACTATATCAATGGGAATGTCCGGAGATTATCAATTAGCAATAGAATGCGGAAGTACAATGGTGCGCATTGGAAGTAGCATTTTTGGAGGAAGATAATTTCGACACCAAATCCTGTAAAGCGAACAAATAATAGGCTTTTACAGAAAAAAAACTGAATACTAAAAACTGAGACTGAACACTGAATTTGTACGCAATACTTGACATAGAAACCACTGGAGGACAATTTAATGAAGAGGGAATTACCGAAATCGCCATCTATAAATTTGATGGACATGAAGTAATTGACCAGTTCATAAGCCTCGTTAATCCCGAAATTCCTATTCAGCCGTTTGTAGTAAAACTGACTGGGATAAATAATGCTATGTTACAGTCTGCACCAAAATTTTACGAAATAGCAAAACGTATTATCGAAATTACTTCAGACTGTGTTATTGTTGCTCACAATGCATCTTTTGACTATAGAATTTTACGAACAGAATTTAGACGTTTGGGCTACGATTTTGAAGCCAAAACACTTTGTACTGTAGAATTAGCAAAAAAATTAATTCCAGAACAGCCATCTTACAGTTTAGGAAAATTAGTTCGTGCACTAGGAATCCCAATGGCAGACAGACATCGTGCCAGCGGCGATGCGATGGCAACTACAAAACTGTTTAAAATGCTTTTAGAGAAAGATGTCGAAAAAACAATTGTAAAAGATTTTATAAAATTAGAATTAGAAAAAGGAATTGCACCAAAATTCTTAGATCTCATAAATCAAATGCCTGCTAAAACGGGTGTTTATTATATTTATAATGAAGCTGGCACTTTAATCTATATTGGTAAAAGCCAAAATATCAAGAAAAGAATGAACCAGCATTTTACCGGAATTACAACTAAAAGTAAAAGAATTCAAGCACAAGTTTTCAGGATTACTTATGAAGAAACTGGCAGCGAATTAATTGCACTATTAAAGGAAAGTCAGGAAGTAAAAGTAAATCGTCCGAGATACAATCGTTCTCAGAAAAAATCAGTTTTCCCTTTTGCTTTATATGCAGAAAAAGATGCTAACGGTTACATCAATCTGAAACTCGAAAAAGCAGATGGTCGTAAAAAAGAAATCACATCATTTGCTTCATTGCAAGAAGGAAAAAATGCGCTTTTCAAATTTACTGCAAAATATTTTTTGTGTCAAAAACTGACAGGATTATATCAAAGTAAAAAAGAATGTTTTCAATATAAAATAAAAGAATGTGACGGCGCTTGCATTGGCGAATTTCCTGCTGAAACATACAATTTGCGAGTACAGCAGTTTATTTCAGAAAACAGTTTCGAAAATAAAAGCATGATCTTAATCGACAGAGGCAGAAATGTAAATGAAAGAAGCGCTATTTTAATAGAAAACGGAACATTCAAAGGTTACGCTTATTACGATTTAAATTATCAAATTACGAATATTGAAATCCTAAAAAACATTCTAATTCCAATGCAGCATAATCGCGATGTAAAGAATATTATTCAAAACTACATCCGAAAAAGCAAATCACTTAAAATCATGCATTTTTAATCAATCAAAACTTTCATTATCTTTAAAGATATGAAGCACAAAAAATCACAATACGAAATCTTTAGAGAAAAAGTCAAAATCATTCTATATGGCACAAACACCATATTAGGCAGAATGTTCGATTTAGTATTGTTAGGTTTGATTTTACTGAGTGTACTTTTGATAATGCTAGATACCGTTCAAGGAATCAGCTCAAAATATCACGAACAATTGCTTGTCTGCGAATGGATAATTACGGTCTTTTTTACCATTGAATATATTTTAAGGATAATATCCATACAAAAACCCGTAAAATACATTTTCAGCTTTTACGGAATCATCGATTTACTTGCCGTTTTACCAATGTATTTGTCGATTTTTTTTCCTGGCGCAAGCATTTTATCAATCGTAAGAGCATTGCGTTTTCTTAGATTATTTAAAATTTTGCATATTCCGCAAATCAACCATCAATCATTACAATTAAAAGAAGCCATAGAAGCCAGTAAAGAAAAAATTCTGGTTTTCATCTATTTTGTCCTAATCAGCACCGTAATAATTGGTACAATAATGTATTTGGTCGAAGGACGAGAATCAGGTTTTACAAGTATTCCAATGGGAATTTATTGGACAATTGTAACTTTAACAACAGTAGGTTACGGAGACATTTCGCCACAAACGCCTCTTGGGCAATTTATAGCCGCTTTTGTAATGATTTTAGGTTACGGAATCATTGCCGTTCCAACTGGAATTGTAACTGCTGAGTTTGCCAAAAGCAGTCTAAGAAACAATTCTGTGAGCGGAAAAAAAACATGCAGAAAATGTCAGTCACAGGTTCATTTCGACAATGCAAAATATTGTTATGAATGCGGAACTGAACTGCCAAATAATTAATTTTTAGAAGCTAATCCAGCTGTACATTGCAACTCCTCCTTATATTTGTAATTTTTTAAGGCCTAAAAGGAGCTTCCGCTGGTCGCTCTTTTACACCAAAAAAATTCAACAAATATAAGTCCGGGGTTTCCATTTCCATCTGGGCTAAAAAATATGAAATACCTAATTACCATTGTCGGACCAACAGCTATAGGCAAAACAGCCTTGAGTATTGCTTTGGCACAACATTTTAAATGCGAAATTGTTTCTTGCGACAGCCGTCAGTTTTTTAAAGAAATGACAATTGGAACTGCAGTTCCTAATCAACAAGAATTAAACTCTGCCAAACATCATTTCATTCAAAATAAATCTATTTTTGAGAATTATACCGTTGGCGATTACGAAAAAGAAGCATTAGAAAAAATCGGAGAATTATTTAAAACCAATGATTTTGCAATTTTCATTGGCGGTTCAGGATTATACGTTGATGCTATTTTAAAAGGTTTCGACGAATTTCCAGAAATCGATCCAAAAGTTCGTTTAGGAGTAAATTCAAACTACGAAAAACTCGGAATTGAATATCTTCAGGAACAGCTAAAAAATTTAGATCCAGATTATTACCAAAAAATAACTTTAGAAAATCCTCAGACTTTACAAAATCCACAACGAATGATGCGTTTTGTAGAAGTTTGCATTGGAGCGCAACAACCCTATTCCTCATTTCTAAATCAAAAGAAAAACAATAGAGACTTCACTCCTATATTAATCGGATTAGATGCTGATAGAGAAATTATTTACAGTCGAATCAACCAGCGTGTTGACATCATGATGAATGAAGGTTTACTCGAAGAAGCAAAAGCCTTATATCCTAATAAAGCGTTAAATGCGCTTCAAACGGTCGGTTATAGAGAATTATTTAGTTATTTTGACGGAGAATTCACTTTACCTTTTGCAGTCGAAGAAATCAAAAAAAACACGCGAAGATTTTCTAAAAGACAATTAACGTGGTTCAAACGAAACGAAAATACCAAGTGGTTTGATTATGCTTTAGATAGAAAAGAAATCATAAAGTACATAGAAAATCTAGTAAAATGAAGTTTTTAAAACTGATAGGAAATATTTCTTTTATTTTTTGCACTATAGTTTTAACAATAGCATTTTCTATAGCATTAAATGAAAAAATTAAAAAACCACATTTTAAAAATTTAAATACAACTGAATTTATAATTTTTGGAATAATATTATTTTCTCTTATTTTCATAAGTTTTAAAATAGTCTCATCGTATTTCAAAAAATCTAATAGTTAATCTTTTTTCTTTATTCTATTTCCCGCAGAAAAAATCTAAAATCAACAATCTAAAATCTAAAATTATAAAATGCCAATATCTCCTAATTTCACATCAGTTTTAAGCAAAGACTGGGAAATCAATTTCACACAATGCACACCAACAGGTTACTTAAAATATACCGATTTGTGTAATATTTTGCAATTAACTGCGGCAGCACATTCAGAAATTGGAGGAATTAGTTTTTATGACATGCAGGAATTTCACCAAGCATGGGTTTTAAGCCGTATGCGAGTAGAAGTTCACGCTTTACCAAAATGGCAAGATGTTGTTACCGTAAAAACATGGATTAATAGTCTAGAAAATTCACGTTCAGTTCGTGCACTGGAAATGTATGTAAACGGTGAAAAAATCGTTGGTTGCGAAACGTATTGGGCTGTTTTTAATACGCAAGCGCGTCGTCCGGAAGCTTTGGCACTTCCTTATGAACATTTCGAATTATTCCCAGAAAACAGAGCCACAGAAGAAGGCTTTTCTAAAATAAACATCAATCACGAAAAAGAAGCTGTTTTTGAAAAAACCGTTTATTTATCTGATTTAGATATTGTAAATCACGTAAATAACGTAAAATATCTGGAATGGTGTCTAGATCACGTTGATCCAAAAAGAATCATGAAACAAGAAGTAAAAAGCTTCGAAATGAATTTCATGAAAGAGCTTTCATTAAAAGATAATGTTGTAATCCACGAAAGTGAAGACGATGATCATACAACAGCAACATTCAGCATTACAAAAGGCGAAAAGACGTGTTTTGCGTTAGAATTGCATTGGAAGTAAAAGAAATATTTTTGTTTAATCTACAAAATTACCACAATCTTGTCATTTCGACGTAAGGAGAAATCACATTCGAAACTCTACAAAGATTGGCGAATCTCTTTGTGTAAATACTAGTGCGATTTCTCCTTACGTCGAAATGACAAACTTTGCGAATAAACTCATGATAAAAACAAAAAACGATGCAAATTGCATCGTTTTTTTTCAAAATCATTTAGATTTCTTTTTAGAACTTTTCTTTGTTCTTTTCTCTTTCTTCTTTTTAAGCAAATCAATTTTATTTTCAATTCTTTTCTCAACATCTGTAATATCAGATTCATAATTAAATTGCAATAAATGAAGTTTCGCATTTTTAATCTCTTTTAATGCTTTTTTAAACTCATTTTGCGCTTCCAAAAGAATTGCTTTCTTGATGTAAATCTCTGATTTGTTGATTCCTTTAACTGTTAAGGCAAAATCGATTAACTTTTGTGCTTCTTCATAATCTTCGTTTAAAATCAATGTTTTTAAATAGTATGGATATACTTCAAGAGCATCAATATTAATCGACAAAGCTTGCTGAAAATAGGATTTTGCTTCTTCATAATTCAATAATTGTTCTGCCTGAATTCTTCCGTACAAACACAAAACCATCGTGTTTTTATCATCATAAGAAAAGGCATAATCCAAAGATTCTATTGTTCCTTCGAGCCAAAAAGGATAATTATCCAAAGCCTGAAAAAGGTATTTATCTGTTGTTTTCATTTTATGTGTTGATATTTATTGTTTTTTTGGTCACATATAATTCGCATATCATCATTGTGTTTTGCGACCAAGTTTTTAATTATGCTCATTTCTTAAATCTGTTTTTAATTTCTGACGAGTTCCTTTGTAGCTTTTCTCCACTTTGTTCTTTTTAAAATCACTTCCAGTAAAAGTCCTAACAGGATTTCCACGCTCAATGTTAAGCTGATTTTCCCATTGTTTTCCTATATGGTTTTTAAGCTGGATAAGTTTTTCGTCTTCTATCTTTTTTAATAATCTTTCTTTTGCCAGTTTTTTGTTTTGGTGTTGCGAACGGCTGTCCATAGAAACCACTGTAATTCCTGTTGGAATATGCGTTGCGCGAATCGCCGAACTTACTTTGTTCACGTGTTGGCCACCTGCACCTGAACTTCTCATTGCCTGATATTGAATATCATTTTCTGAAACTGACGCATTTTTCTGCGGTTCGATCTCAAAAATTCCAATGAACCAATTTTTGCGTTTGTGCATTTTCCGAAACTGATTTTGACCAATCCATTGAATGGTTCCAACCCAAGATTTCACAAACTGCTCTGCATCTGTTCCTTTTACAGCAATAGAAGCAGTTTCAACCGTTCCGTTTTCCTGACCTGCTTCACGCTGAAGTAAAACAGTTTCTAAATTTTGATTCTGTGCTTCTTCCAAAACTTTTTTAAGCACTTGAGCAGCAACCCAAGTGCATTCCGCAGGTCCGCGACCTGCTGTTATTTGAATTATTTTTTCCATTTTAATGTCTCTTTTTAGCGATCCATTCTAACAATTTTAGGTATAAAAGTTCCGAGAACTTCAACCAAATCAGTTTGGTTTGCCATCACTTTGGTAATGTCTTTGTACGCCATAGGAGCCTCGTCAATATTGCCTCCAATCAAGGTTACGTCATTAGCTTTCAAAACCTTTTTGATTTCGCTTTGCGTAAAAGTACTTTTACATTTCGCTCTTGAAAACAAACGTCCTGCGCCATGCGATGCCGAATTTAAACTCTCAGTATTTCCTTTACCTTTCACTATGTAACCAGGTGCCGTCATCGAACCTGGAATTATTCCCAACTGTCCTTTAGCTGCAGGAGTTGCGCCTTTTCTATGCACAATACATTCTTGACCGTTTACCATTTCTTTCCATGCAAAATTGTGATGATTCTCAATTGTAACCACTACTCTTTTCCCTATCGCTTTGGCAATTCGTCTGTGAATATCATCATGACAGGCTTTTGCATATTCTCCAGCTAAATTCATTGCCAGCCAATATTCTTGACCATCATGAGTGTTTAGATCTAACCAAGCCAAATGCTGTACATTTTTAGGTAACGGACATTGTTTTGTTGCTAAATAAGTATAATGCTTTGCAATGTTTGCACCTAAACCACGCGAACCACTATGTGAAAGAACTGCAAAATATTCGCCTTTTTCCAATTTCCATTCGTTCTCTGGATTTTCGATTTTAGCAATTCCAAATTCTACGAAATGGTTTCCTCCGCCCGAACTTCCTAATTGCTTGTACGCTTTTGGTAAAAGATTCTTCAACAATGGAATATCCTGAAATTCACTTTTATAAAAAACTTCATGATCTACTCTTGAAGCGTGTGTTTCATACATTCCAAACTTTGTATTATCTTTTAAAATTGCTTCTAACTGATGTTCTCTTCCTTTAAAATGAGATTCGGGTAAATCAAAAATAGAAAGACTCATACGGCATCCAATGTCAACCCCAACTCCATATGGAATTACAGCATTGTCAGTTGCTAAAACTCCGCCAATTGGCAATCCATATCCTGAATGTGCATCTGGCATTAAAGCTCCAGCCACTGAAATTGGCAGTTTCAACGAATCGTACAATTGAAATTTTGCTTGTTGATCGATTTCGTTTTCACCAAAAATAGTGAAAGGTACTCTTGTCATTTTCAACTGATGCATTCTTACCTGAACTGGTTTTATCAAACCTTCAGCTACTTTTCCCCAAGTTCCGTTTCCTTCATACTTTTCAGGATTTAGTAAAACGTCTTTTGCTTCTGTTAGAATAGATTCTTTTTTTTCTCTTTTTCTATATCTGTTTATCTGCCCTAAGGCAATGTTTATTGAATTGTTCTTTGGAAAACCTAATTTAATCAGGTCTTTTCCGCTTAATTTATTTCCCATAAATTATTTAATTAAACTTTATGCAGGTTCAAATCAACTTTAAATCAATAGATTAAAAATGAAATAAACATGCGAAATCTTATCCTTTTTGGATAAATAATAAATTGTTGTATTTCGGGAAAATTTGAAGTGTCTAGAATAAAAAAAGCCCGAAACTAAATGTCTTCGGGCTTTTTTATATATCTAAAAATGTATTTCTAAGATTGAAATAAGCCACGAAGAAGCGCTGCACCAAATTCGTTTGGTGTGAAGCTTTGTGATGTCAATGTAAGTACAAACATTTTTCTTCGTTTTAAAGGGTTATTATTTTTTTCGTCTGCAAATATTCAGAATTGTTTTTTGATTTTCCAAATTTATTTTTCAGAAAAGTCGTGTAAAAAATATTTTTACCCTCAAATTACTCAATAAATAAGAAGTTATTATTTTGAAAATGAGAACAATACATCAATAGAAATAAAATTAAAAATTCTAGTATTTAATGTAATTTTTGTCATTTCGACTTAAAAGAGAAATCACACACGTATATCTACAAAGATTGGTAATTCTCTTTGCGTAGACGCACTGCTGTGCATCTCTACGATATACGCTATCAATAAATCAATTACAATTTTAATGTAGAGATGCACTGCAGTGCATCTAACCAAAGATTGGCGACATTTAATTCTCTTAAACACAAAAAAAGCCCTGATTTCTCAGAGCTTTTATATTGTTTTTAGGTAAATAATTTATTATTCAGAAACTTTGCTTTTTACAACAAGTCTAAAACCTTCTCCATGAATGTTTAAAATTTCAACATCTTCATCAGATTTCAGGTATTTTCTCAATTTAGCGATATAAACGTCCATACTTCTTGAAGTAAAATAGTTGTCATCTCTCCAGATTTTTGTCAATGCTAATTCTCTTGGCATTAAATCATTTTCATGAAGAATAAGCATTTTAAGCAATTCATTTTCTTTTGGAGACAATTTAATTGGCTCTTCATCCTGGAAAGTCAAAAATCTAAGTTTTGAATTTAAGTGGAATTTACCAATATTAAATTCAAATTGTACTTGTTCTGCTTTTGTATCTGCAGATTTTCTTTGAATAATTGCTTTAATTTTCATTAAAAGCACTTCTGAATCAAAAGGTTTATTTAAATAATCGTCAGCACCAGCTTTGTAACCTTTTAACACATCCTCTTTCATTGATTTTGCAGTTAAAAAGATAATTGGCACTTCACTGTTCTTTTCTCTAATTTCTTTAGCCAAAGTATAGCCATCTTTATAAGGCATCATTACGTCAAGAATACATAAATCATATACATCTTTCTTGAATTTTTCGAAACCTTCCATACCGTTTTTAGCTAAAGTAACTTCAAAGTCATTTAACATTAGATAATCTTTAAGAACCGCCCCAAAATTTAGGTCATCTTCTACTAAAAGTATTCTTTTGTTAGTATTTTCCATATTTTAATTTATTAATGGTATTTTTATTATAAAGGTGCTACCTTTTCCTTTTTCGCTTTCTACATATACTTGACCGTTATGGTCTTCTACAATTCTTTTTACATAAGCCAGACCTAAACCATGACCTTTTACATTATGGAGATCTCCCGTATGTTCTCTGTAAAATTTCTCAAAAACTCGCTTTTGAGCTATCTTACTCATTCCCAACCCGTGATCTTTCACCTTAATTAAAATAACGTCTTTTACATTTTCTGTAAAAATTTCAATCTTCGGAATGTCTGGAGAATATTTTATAGCATTTTCTAAAATATTAACCAATACGTTTGTGAAATGAACTTCGTTAATTAAAACTGTTGTTCTCGCTGCATTATAATGTCTTTCAACCGTCCCCTGTCTGTCTTCTAATATCAGATTTACATGTTCAATGGCATCGTCAATTATATCGGTAACTACAGTAGGTTCTTTTGTAATATCAAGTTCTCTTTTTTCAAGTTTAGAAATTCGTAATACATTTTCAACCTGAGCATGCATTCTCTTATTTTCATCCCTAATCATTTGGAGATAACGATAAACCTTTTCTTTATCTTCAATAACTTTAGGGCTTTTAATAGCATCTAAAGCTAAATTTATAGTCGCAATTGGAGTTTTAAACTCATGCGTCATGTTATTTATAAAATCGGTCTTGATTTCAGAAATATGCTTCTGACGCAGTAATTGATTTAAAGCACTTGTATAAGCAACTATAATAATCAATGTAAACACTATTGATAAAATAGTAATACTTAATAATTCTGATAACAAGAATTTCTTTTTATGCGGAAAAGTAACAGATAACTCATATTTACTATTCCCTTCATTATCAGTAAAAATCGGAATATTATAAGTAGCATCTTTATCATAATGAAATCCATCGGATTTTATTTTGGTTGGAACGCCACTGCTGTAAATTCCAAATTCAAATTTTGTTTTAACTTCATATTCTCCCAATTCTTTCTTTAATAACTTGAAAAGCCTATCTTTTGTTACTCTTCCTTCAATTGGAGTTAAAGAAGCAATGTCTTTATATTGAATTTGCTGCTGAACTTTATTTAAAATATCTAAACTTCCAGATTTTTCTATTCTATCATCTGGAAAAATACTTTGTCCTAAACTGTTATTATCAATACCCTTGTTATTGTTGTAAACTTCAGTGACTCTTTTTGAACTGAAATTTTTAAAACGTTCACTACTGAATTTTTTATCAAAAACTGATCCATTTATATCATAATCTTCTGATGTCAAAGTGCTCGAATAAACAATTGTTTTATTTGTCTTCGGGTTTCTTTGTACATAAAGTACTTCCAGCAGATCTTCTTTTTTTGGAATTTTCCCCGTACTGTCTTTAATACGGTTGTATTTGTCGTAGAAACTGTACTCTTCTTGCTGCTCGAGTTTGTCTGCAACATTTCCAATTACTTGAGTAACGTGGTATTTAAACTGTTCTTCATTATTTTTGAACGAAGAATTGAACCAAAATACTTGAACCAGAATTATCCCGATTAAGGACAAACTCATTAATAAAACAAGTATTCTAAAAAATAATTTATTCATCGAAACAAAATTAATATTTTAACAATATACTAAATAATACATTAACCAAATATTAACATTTAAGACTGATTTTGTTTTATATTTAAAATTTTAAGAATTTTAACAACTTCTTCTTTAGCAATTTTAAGATTATCGTTATTAATCACGAAATTACTCTTAGAAATTCGTTTTTCATCATTCCACTGCATTTTCATTCTGCTCAAAACTTGTTCTCTCGTTGTTTTATCTCGTTCAATAACTCGCTCAATCCTTTTTTCTTTAAGAGCTGTAACTGTTATAATTACATCACATTCTTTATATCGGCCGCTTTCAAATAATATTGCAGCTTCATAAATTACATAATCATAATTCTTATAATCTTGCATCCATTTTTCAAAATCTCTTTTTACTCCTGGATGTACAATTGCATTTAATTTTGCTAATTGTTCTTTATCATTAAAAACTATCTGAGCTAATTTTGCTCTATTTAAAACTCTATCATCAAAAACGTCTTGACCAAAAACAGTCTTAACTTCCTCAAGAATATCCTGAGACTGCATTACTCTTTTGGCACCGTCATCGGCAATATAAACAGGAACACCCAATTCATTAAAATAATTTGCAATAGTCGTTTTACCACTGCCAATTCCTCCTGTAAGGCCAATAACTTTTGTCATTATTATAATTTAAAAAACATACGTGGAAATGCTTCTTGCGGTTTCTTCTTCAATAAAATTACTTTTATATAAGATTTTAAAAATCCTGTTCCGTAACCAAAAAATTGTTTCCAAACTGCTATTACAGATAAATATCCAATTTTGATACTTTTATTTTGAATACTTGCTGTAAGAAAAATTATAACGAAATATACGAAATATAATTGTAATAAAATATCAATATTGAAAATTAACAATAAAAAAGCTAATAATAAACCCAATAGAAATAGGGTCGGAAAGAAGAATGTTAGCTTATTATGTTCTGGATACCAGCTATTTAAAATAGGTCTCGCAACACCAAATTTATTAACTTGAATAGAGAATTTTTCCCAGTCAATTCTTCTTTTATGGTATACATAAGCCTCTTTAAAAAGCCTTGTTTCGAATCCTAAGTTCCATAAACGAATGGATAGATCAGGATCTTCTCCAGGATGTATGTTTCCAAAGCCATTTGAAGCTTCAAAAGCTTTTTTAGAAATTCCCATATTAAAGCTACGCGGCTGGAACTTATTTATCTTTTCAGACCCGCCTCTAATTCCTCCTGTAGTCAAAAATGATGTCATTGCAAAATTGATCGCTTTCTGAATATCAGAAAAACTGTCAAGTGCCTTATCAGGTCCTCCAAAACAATCCACATATTTTTCATCTAATTCTTTACGAACTTCTGTCAAATATTGTGAAGGAATAATACAATCAGAGTCAAAAATGATAAAATAATCTCCTCTAGCGCGCTGCATTCCATAATTTCTAGAATCTCCAGGTCCTGAATTTTCTTTAAAATAATAGGATATATTTAATTTTCCTTGATAATTCATTACCACATCTCGACATGGCAATGTAGATCCATCTTCTACGAGAACAATTTCAAAAGCTTCATTATAATCTGATTTTGAGAGACTTTCTAAAAGCTCATCAACTTCATCAGGACGATTATACACGGGTATAATTAAAGAAAAAATCATAGCAGACTGTGCGGTATTAAAAGAGTATATTTTTTAGTTTAAAAATTTTAACAAAGATAACGTATATTAACAAAAAAACCATCAACTTTTGATTGATGGTTTTTGTTTTACACTAAGTAAAAGATATTATTTTATACTTTCAATTTCAACAACTTCATTTGTATCTGCAGTGTAATCAATACCAGCAAATTCAAATCCGAATAAATTTAAGAAATCATTTCTGTATCCTGCAAGATCTCCAATTTCTGGTAACGTTTCTGTAGTTGCCTCTAACCAAAGTTTAGCCACTTTTTCTTGAACATCTTCACGCATTTCCCAATCGTCAATTCTGATTCTTCCTTTTTCATCAACAGGAACTTCAGAACCATTGTATAGTCTATCTTGGAATAAACGCTGAATCTGCTCGATACAACCTTCATGAATTCCTTCTTCTTTCATAATTTTATACAAAAGAGAGATATATAATGGAATTACAGGAATTGCAGAACTTGCTTGAGTTACTAAAGCCTTATTTACAGAAACATACGCTTTTCCTCCTATTGATTCTAAAGAATCACTAATGGTAAATGCTGTAGCTTCTAAATGATCTTTTGCACGACCAATTGTCCCTTTACGATAAACTGCTTCAGTTAAAGATGGTCCGATATAAGAATAAGCAACTGTTGTAGCCCCTTCTGCCAATAAATCTTCATTTTTCAAAGCATCAATCCACATTGCCCAGTCTTCACCTCCCATAACAGCTACTGTATTTTCAATATCTTCTTCATTTGCTGGAGCGATAGAAACTTCAGATACTTTTCCTGTATGAAAATCAACTGTTTTGTTTGTAAAAGTTTGTCCAATTGGTTTTAAAACTGAACGATGCGTAACACCTGTATTAGGATTTGTACGCACAGGCGAAGCTAAACTATAAATCACAAGATCAACTTTTCCTAAATCAGCTTTAATCAAATCAAGAGTTTCTCTTTTTATTTCATTTGAAAAAGCATCTCCATTAATACTTTTTGCATACAATCCTGCTTTATGAGCTTCTTTTTCAAATGCTGCAGAATTATACCATCCTGGAGAAGCCGTTTTTCCTTCAACTGGCGGTTTTTCAAAAAACACTCCAATAGTTGCTGCACCAGAACCAAAAGCACTAGTAATTCTTGAAGCTAACCCAAAACCTGTAGAAGCACCGATTACTAAAACTTTTTTAGCTCCAGCAATTTCTCCTTTTGATTTAATATATTCAATTTGATTTTTTACGTTTTGCTCAGCTCCCGTTGGGTGGGCAGTCAAACAAATAAATCCTCTCATTCTAGGTTCTATAATCATCTTGTAATTATTTTTTTTGTATTATTTGAATTTCAGTTTTAATTTTTCAAAAATAGACATTTTATCCTTAACCCTTTTCATATTGGCGTTCATATTGTCAATAAAATTTGGGTTTAAAGCATTTTTAGTAGCTTCTTTATAATAAGCATAAGCTGCCGCAAACTCACCTTCATATTCTGCCATTCTACCTAATTCACTGTTATAAGTAGAGTTATCTGCATTTTCTAAATTTGCTAAAGTAAAATTTATATGCTCTTTTGCTTCAGCGTATCGACCAAGATCTATTAATAAGTAAGTATAATTAAGATAAGGAGCAGGATATTTTGAATCGAATTTCATTGCTAATTTATAATGATACACTCCTTTTTCGTAGTCACTTAATTTATTATAGTAAATCCATCCCAAATGATTATGGGCTTTTCCAAAATCAGGATATTGAGACAAAATATCTTCTAGTAATTCTTTCGCATCTGCAGAATTTCCTTCAGAAATTAATGCATCTGCTTTAATAAATTGATTTTCGTAAAAACTCAAACTTTCCATTTCTATATTTTAGTTCAATAATTGTTTTGCATGGTTTAATGCCGAATCAGAAACATTTGCCCCAGACAACATTTGAGCAATTTCTAAAATTCGGTCTTCTTGCGATAAAAGCTTCAATTCTGATTGTGTATCATCTCCCACCGTAGATTTTGAAACCTTAAAATGAGAATCGCCTTTAGAAGCAATCTGCGGTAAATGCGTAATAGCAAATATCTGCATTGTAGCACTCATTTCTTTCATAATCTCTCCCATCCTAATCGCTATTTCTCCAGAAACTCCCGTATCAATTTCATCAAAAATCAAGGTTGGCAGTTTCGAATATTTTGCTAAAATTGCTTTTACAGCAAGCATAATACGAGACATTTCTCCACCTGAAGCAACTTTTTTCAGCAAACCAAAATCAGTTCCTTTGTTGGCAGAAAACAGGAATTGCAATTCTTCTTTTCCGTTCTGAAGATAATTTTCAGATGGAATAAGGTCCATTTTGAAACGAGTATTTGGCATTCCTAAGGTCTGTAAAATCGAAATTAATTGCTCTGATAATTTCGGAATAGCATTTACTCTATTTTGATGAATCTCATCAGCATATTTATCCAATTCGATTGTTTTTTGTTCGATAATTTTAGATAAAGAAGCAATTTCTTCGTCCATATTATCAAGTTCCAACAAAGTATTACCTAAATCTGCCTGAATTTGCAATAAATCATCAACAGAACTTACCGCATGTTTTTTCTGAAGATTATAAATCAATTGTAATTTCTGATTTATTAATTCTAACTGGGCTGGATCATTTAACAATTTCTCTGAACAATTTTCTAATTCTTTAGAAATATCATCAAATTCAATTGCTAAACTCGTTATTCTTTCAAATAGATTTTGATATTCTGGCGAAAATGCCGCTACTTTTTGCAACGCATTTTTTATTTCATTTAAATTATGAAAAACTCCAAATTGTTCTTCATTTGCAATTGACAGCGATTTATCTAAAGATTCTTTGATAATCTCAACATTATTCAGTTTCTCATAATCTGCTTCTAATTCTTCCTGCTCACCAGATTTTAATTGAGCCGAAACCAATTCATTCAATAAAAACGTATTGTATTCCTGCTCTTTTCCTGAATCACTTTGTTTTTTAAGCAAAGCATTCAATTTTGATTTGTCTGTTTTATAAGATTTTAGCAATTTCTGATACTGTTCAATACTACCTCCATTATTTGCAATGGCGTCAATAATTTTGAATTGCACACTTTCATCTGATAATTCTTGAGTTTGCTGTTGTGAATGAATATCAATTAAATACAAACTCAAATCTTGCAGTTCTTGAAGATTTACTGGACTATCATTTATAAATGCACGAGATTTACCTGAAGGAAGAATTTCACGTCTAATAATGGTCTCATCTTCATAATCCAAATCATTAGCTTCAAAGAATTCTTTCAAATTATATTTTGAAATTTCAAATTGAGCTTCAATGACACATTTTTCTTCTTTATTTTTTAAAGAACTTAAATCTGCTCTTTTTCCTAAAACAAGACCAATGGCACCTAAAATAATTGACTTACCTGCTCCTGTCTCACCTGTAATTATAGAAAAACCTTTAGAAAAATCTATAGCTAGTTTTTCAATAAGTGCATAATTTTTAATTGACAGTGAAGTAATCATAGGGCAATTTTGTAATAATAAAAGTTAAAAGAAGATTTATAAAACGAAAACAGAAATTAATATTTAATCTGTGACCATTTAGTAGAATTTAACGGCGAAACTTTATTCAGAACGTCTGTTAAATCAGAAACTGTTATATTTGGTCCTCCCGAGAAAATAGAAACTATTTCATCCGATTTGGCATCAAAGAAAACTCGAGTTATAAAAGCGTTTGGTTTAACCGAATTTAATTTACCAATTAGCAACAAAGAAGATTTAATTTTTTCTTTTGAAGCTTTTAAATCTAAAGTCATAGCATCTAAACCAGCATGATACGCATACATCGTCTGGCGTAAATCACTGTAAGTCGGCGCAATCATATCATTAATTAAAAAATAACGATTTTGTAGTCCATCAGCCTGACTCCAGCCTTTAAATCCGCCTTGCTGTGCTACATTGGCAATGTTTTGTGCCGTTTGAAAATATGGATTTCCTGCTCCCATTTGAAAACTATCAGCATCCATACCTAGAATCATATAACAATAGAAAGAAATCACAGAAACCAAATTCGAATCATAAGTTGTCGGATTGAACAGCAATGGTTCGTATTCTGTATATCTAAAATTAAAATCTTTGTCGTTGTAATTTAAAATCGGAGAAGAATAAGTAGAATTGTAAATCAATCTTGAAGATTGCACCTGAATAGTGCCAGTAAATTGATCTGAACTATTAGATGAAAGCGTTATATACATCGAACAGTTTATTCTTTCGTTTTGTTTTAACGCCGAACCTGTCCAGTCTGTTTTATTTACAAACTCCGACAGAGAAGTTTGAAGCGTCTTAAAAACCTGATTATTCGGATTTGTAAGTCGCTCCGTATTAATAGTTACTGTACAGTTTAGCTGTTGCGCTTGCACAAAACCAAAGCTTAAAAAAACCAATAGCGTAACTATCTTATTCATAATCATCTAAAATTTAATTTTATAAACACAAAATATTTCAATTTTATGTTCTCGGCGTATATTTTAAATTTATGATTTTGAAAAATGCTCTACAACTTTATTCAAAATATCCACCGCAACAGATTCTTTTGATTTTAATTCCATCGGTTCAATTTCAAAATTTTTATCGATAAAAGTTACTTTATTCGTTTCTTTTTTAAAACCAGCACCTTTATCTTGTAAGGAATTTAAAACAATCAAATCTAAGTTTTTTTTCTGAATTTTCAACTTAGCATTTTCAATTTCATTTTCAGTTTCTAACGCAAATCCGATTAAAAACTGTTTTTTCTTAATTGCACCCAATGAAGACAATATATCTTTTGTCTTTTCAAGTTCAATCGAAAATTCGGCTTCATTTTTCTTAATCTTCTGGTCTGCAACAAATTTAGGTCTGTAGTCTGCTACCGCTGCGGCAGCAATTGCTACATCAACTTCATCAAAATACAAATGACAAGCATCGTACATCTCTTGTGCCGAAACTACATCTGTCACTTTTACCAAATTATTTTTTGCCTTATAATGTGTTGGACCCGCAATTAAAAAAACTTCTGCTCCTAAACTGGCAGCTTCATTTGCAATATCAAATCCCATTTTACCAGAAGAATGATTTCCTATAAAACGTACAGGATCTATCGCTTCGTATGTAGGGCCAGCCGTAACCAATATTTTTTTTCCTTTTAAAGGCAATTTACTTTCTAGATCTGCTTCTAAAAAAGCAACTATATTTTCTGGTTCAGCCATTCTTCCTTCACCTGAGAGACCGCTAGCCAATTCTCCATTTTCAGCTGGAATCATTACGTTTCCAAATTGTTTCAGAGCAGCAAAACTAGATAAAGTAGATGGATGTTTATACATATCCAAATCCATTGCTGGTGCAAAATAGACCGGACATTTAGCAGATAAATAAGCCGCAATTAATAGATTATCACAATTTCCCGTGGCCATTTTAGATAAAGTATTGGCAGTCGCAGGCGCAATCAGCATTAAATCAGCCCAAAGACCTAATTCAACATGATTGTTCCAAACTTCACCTTCATCATCTTGGCTGAAGAAACTTGAATGTACAGGATTTTTAGATAACGTAGATAATGTAAGTGGTGTTACAAAATCCTTAGAAGCAGGTGTCATTATCACTTGGACATGTGCACCTGCTTTTATAAAAAGTCGTACTAAAGTGGCTGTTTTATAGGCTGCAATTCCACCGGAAACACCCAGCAAAATATTCTTCCCTTTAAAAACTGACATTGTACTATATTATTTGTTTGAACCTCTGTGGTAAGTTTTTCCGTCTAACCATTCTTGAACAGCTAAAGCGTGTGGTTTTGGTAATTTTTCGTAAAATTTAGAAACTTCGATTTGCTCTTTATTTTCAAAAACTTCCTCTAGACTATCATTATAAGTAGCAAACTCTTCTAATTTTTCAGTCAATTCTTTCTTAATCTCAGAATTAATTTGATTTGCTCTTTTAGCCATAATGGTAATTGCCTCATACACATTTCCTGTTGGCTCTTCAATAACTGTTTTGTTGTAAGTTACTGTATTAACAGGAGCATTCGTCTTTTTTAAATCCATGACTTTATTTTATTTAGTAAATTTTTGTAAATCTGTTTCAACTCTAGCGTTCATTTCGTCCGCTTTAACTTTGTATTTGGTATCGCTTTTAAACTTAATTAAGTTACTGTAAGCTACTTTGGCAACATTTAAACGTTCTTGCATTTTAGAAGGTACACTGTTAATTGCCAATTGATATGCCGAATCATATTTGTAGAACAGGGCATCTTCTTTAAAAGGTGTTCCAGGAAAATCAGCTATAAAGTTATCAAAAGCAATCAAAGCCGATTTATAATCTGAAATTGTATTGTAACCTTTAGCATTTTCGTATGCTTTTTTCTCTATTTTCCCATTCAGTCTTTGCACAGCCTCATTTGCTTGAGCAATGTATTCTGAATTAGGATAATTATCGATAAAAGCTTGTAATTTATCTAAAGCTTTTACTGTATCTGACTGATCTAAACTATAAACTGGCGCTAGTTTTGAATAACTGTAAGCCCCTAAGAAAGCTGCTTCCTGTACTTTTTCACTTCTTGGATAACCAGAAACAAAAGCTTCAAACTGATAACCAGCAAGATAATATTGTTTTGTCTTGTAATAAGACTGAGAAAACATGTAAAATAGCTTTTCTGCTTGAGGTTTTCCTCTGTAGGATGTAGCTAATTGCTCGAAAAGACGAATCGCTTTTGAATATTTTCCGGCATCATACATTTTTGTTGCCATTTCAAACTTTGCTGCAACATCTTCATTTTTCAACGCTTTTTGATATTCTCCACAAGAACAAAAAAGAGTTACAACAATTAATAGCGATACTATTTTTTTCATTTTCTAATTATTATTACGATTTCAGACAATTATGCCAAAGCAAAATAACACCGAATAATCGGTGGCAAATTTAGTTATTAATTTAGCTACTGCAAAATAATTTTTTAGTATCTTAAAATACTAACACTTTAACAATTATTTAATGCTATTTTTTACGAAATCATTTAGTCTTTCTGCTAGAGATTCATCTACAGAAACTAACGGAAGACGAACGGTATTATCAGCAATACCAAGCGCTTGGAAGATTTGTTTGATTCCGGCTGGATTTCCCTGCTCAAAAATCATATCAATACTGTCAGACAATAAATAATGCGTTTTGTAGGCATCTGCAACTTTTTTATTCAATCCTAAACGAATCATTTCTGAAAATTCTTTTGGAAAACCTTGTCCAATTACAGAAATAACTCCTGCTCCACCTGCCAAAACGATTGGAAGTGCCAGCATATCATCTCCAGAAATGACAAGAAAATCTTTTGGAGCATTTTTAATAATCTGCATAGCTTGAGCCATATCTCCTGCTGCTTCTTTTATTGCAACAACATTCTCAAAATCATTAGCCAAACGAATTACCGTCGAAGGAAGCATGTTACTAGATGTTCTTCCTGGTACATTATATAAGATTACTGGAATCGGAGATGCTTCAGCAATAGCTTTAAAATGCTGATAGATTCCTTCTTGTGTTGGTTTATTATAATAAGGCGAAACAGATAAAATTGCTTCAAAAGCAGAAAAATCTCTAGTTTTCAATTCTTCAACAATCTGCATAGTATTATTTCCTCCAACTCCTAAAACTAGAGGCAATCTTCCTTTGTTCACATCGATTACAGTCTTTATAACCAATTCTTTCTCTTCTGTTGTTAAAGTTGCATTTTCTGCAGTTGTTCCCATAACAACCAGATACTCTACTCCTCCATCTATAGAAAAGTTTACAATTCGATGTAAAGCTTCAATGTCAACTGAAAAATCTTTTTTAAATGGAGTTACCAAAGCAACACCAGTTCCTATTAATGATTGCATATTTTAATTATAATTTATTTTATATTTTTTAAATACCTAAACAGTTCTGAAACAAACAGTTTATAGTTCTCTAATTCCGTATTAATCATCAAACGATTTAATCTGCTGTCCACATTAGAAAAACCGATTTTAAATTTAGCTTTTGATTTATTTGTTATTAGCATTAAAAAGATATTTTCAACATCATAATAACTCAACAAAATATCAAACTCTGAAATTACAAATTCACTTAAAAAATCTTCCGTTATTTCTGCCTTCCAATTAATGTGTTTTTTACCAAAAGTAGGTCGTAAATAAGTTTCTTTTTCTTTTATTTTACCTTTGTAGGCAACAACTTTTATGTTTTCTGAAGCAATCCCGTGAAGCGTTAATTCTTTTATTAAAGCTTCTGAATGTACAAAATTGCTTTCATCTATCAATAAACCAATTGTTTGAACGTTTTTAGAAAAGACTTTGTTATTATCGTTACTTAAGTTATTTTTTAATGATTTTTTTACAAAAAACTCCTTTATATAATTCAAAAACATAGTACTTTTACCAGATTACAAAATTAATTATTTAAGTTGCATTTAAAATGGTAAAACTAAAAAAGTATAACGGATTTTTAAAACTTTTTGTTATATTCTTAACACTTTTTTCAATCTCTTCGTGTGGAACGAAAAATTATAATTTAACTAAAATTGAAGGCAAACAGCTTCCAGTTACTGAAAAAGCTTCGGAAACACCAGAAATTGAAAGCTTTATAAAACCTTATCGAGATCATATCAATCAGGATTTAGATAATGTTTTGGCTTTTTGTCCTGAAACACTAGACAAAAGCACTGGGAAATGGCAAACTAGTATTGGCAGCTTACTTGCTGATGTTTGCCTACAAAGAGGAAATACGGTTTTTAAAGCTCGTGAAAAGAAAGATATTGATTTATGCCTTTTAAATCATGGTGGTATCCGTGCTATTCTTCCTAAAGGAAATGTAACTACAAGAACTGCCTTTGAAATTATGCCTTTTGAAAACAATTTAGTAGTACTTGCACTAAAAGGAGAACAAATTAAAGATATAGCTGCTTATATAATAAAGGAGAAAAAACCTCAGCCATTATCTGGAATGACTTTTACGATTACCAAACAAAATACTGCAAAAGATATTCAGATTCAAGGAAAACCGCTTGATATTAATAAAACGTATTATGTCGCTACAAATGATTATTTAGCAAATGGTGGAGACAGCATGAATTTCTTTGCAAAAAGTACGGAGAAATTTGATCTAAACTATAAACTTAGAAATGTATTGATTGATTATTTTAAAGAAGTAGACACTGTTCTGGCTCCTAAAAATATCAGAATCTCTGAAGAATAAAAAGTCTGCCACGAATTACACAAATTTGCACAAATTTTAAAATTATTTTGAAAAATCAATTAGTGTTAATTCGTAAAATTAGTGGCAAAAAATATTAAAAACGACATAGCTTTTGGCTAAAAAAAATATAAAATGAAAAGAAGAGAGTTTATAGAAAAAACAGCAGCAAGTACTGTCCTACTAAGTTTAGGATTGTCTTTGAGCAGTTTTGAAACTAACGATATTAAGCATTTAACTATTCTACATACTAACGATGTGCACAGCCATATCGATCCTTTTCCTGCTGATGATCCGCGTAATCCGAACAAAGGTGGCGTGTCTCGTCGTGCGGCATTAATTGAAACTATTCGTAAAGAAAACCCGAATTTACTTTTGTTAGATGCAGGAGATATTTTTCAGGGAACTCCTTATTTTAATTATTACGGAGGCGAACTGGAGTTTAAATTGATGAGTATGATGAAATATGATGCTTCAACAATTGGAAATCATGATTTTGACAATGGTCTAGACGGATTGTATGCACAGCTTCCGCACGCTAGTTTTGATTTTATCAATTCGAACTATGACTTTAAAAACACCATTATGGATGGTCATGTTAAACCCTATAAAATCTTCAACAAAAACGGAATTAAAGTTGGTGTTTTTGGTGTTGGAATTGAATTAGCTGGTTTAGTAGATAAAAAACTATATCTGGAAACGGTTTACAATGATCCTGTAGAAGTGGCTCAAGACATGACGAAGCTTCTAAAACACGAACAAAAATGTGATTTAGTAGTCTGTCTATCGCATATCGGATACAATTATAAAGATGACGCTGACAAAATATCTGATTTAAAATTTGCAGCACAAACCCAAGATATCGATCTGATTATTGGAGGACACACACATACTTTCTTAGATAAACCAACTATTGTAAAAAATAAAGCTGGAAAAGATGTTTTGGTTAATCAAGTAGGTTGTTATGGAATTAATTTAGGGCGAATTGACTTCTACTTCGATAAAGACAAAGCTCATACTAACCAAAGTGCTTCTATTGTTGTATAGGTTTGTTCTGAATTCTGGTCTTTTCTAAAAAGTATTCTACCATAAAATAATACGCTAGAATTTGAGTAACATCTCGTATTAAAACTAAAACAATAGAATAAGAGAAATATTCATTGAAAATATAAAATATATCTGAAAATATATAGCTTACAGCCATTAGGGACATTAATAAAGTAATATGTGTCCCTTTTATGATGTAACTTACAAAACAGAAATAACTCATTGCACTGAGTATAATTCCGTACAAAATATAAATAAAATTAAATCTATTTAAGCTGTCCAGTTTTATACTTAAAACAGAAACCAGTAGATAGACAATAAAAACTACCACAATCGAAATTGGCAGGACATCTCTTTTTGTTAACTGTATTCTCTCATGTTCTCTAATAAAAATCAATACAATCAGCATATAAACAATTAGAAAACTGATTACACCTCCTAATTCAATATCCATTAAATCGAAAACCTGTCCAACAAAACAAGAGAGGAAAATAGCTCCTTCTGTTTTTCTAATTTGGAATTCGCTGCTTATTAAAAAATAAATAAAAATAGCCGGAAGAATAATTGCTTTGGCATACGTCGCAAAGACGTCTTGCTGTGTCCAGTCAAAAAGAATGGTACACAACAATGCCAGAAAAAACAAAATTAATGACGGCTTATTCGGTTTCATTTAGTTTGTTTAAAAAATCATCTTCTGATAATATCGGAATATTTAGCTTTGTCGCCTTTTCCAATTTAGCAGGTCCCATATTATCACCTGCAACAACAAAATCTGTTTTTGCAGAAATAGAGCTTCCTACTTTGCCTCCATTGTCTTCAATGGTTTTCTTCAATTCATCTCTTGAAAATTGACTAAAAACACCCGAAACTACAAATGTTTTTCCAACAAATTTTTCTGTAGCGTTTGGATTTATTTTTTCTTCAATTTCAAATTGTATTCCGTAATTTTTTAAACGTTCAATAATCTTCTGATTTTCTTCGTTTTCAAAGAATTCAATGACACTTTTTGCTATTCTCTCTCCAATTTCATCAACCAAAATCAAATCCATTAAAGAAGCTTTACTTAATGCATCAATATTTTTATAATGTTTGGCTAATTTCTTAGCCACGGTTTCACCAACAAAACGAATTCCAAGCGCAAACAACACACTTTCAAACGGAATTTCTTTAGATTTCTCTACTCCATTTACTAAGTTTTCAGCCGATTTCTTAGCCATTCTTTCTAAATGCAGTATATCTTCAACTTTCAGTTCATAAAGATCAGCATAATTATGTACTAAATTGTTTTTAAAAAGTAAAGCTACGGTTTCTCCTCCAAGTCCTTCAATATCCATTGCTTTTCTTGAAATATAATGTTGCACTCTCCCTATAATCTGCGGAGGACATCCGTAAAAATTAGGGCAGTAATGATTGGCTTCACCAACATTTCTAACCAATTCGGTGTGGCATTCTGGACAATATGATATATAATGTGTTTTTTCTGAATTTTCAGGACGTTTTTCTAGATCTACAGCAATGATTTTTGGAATAATTTCTCCTCCTTTTTCAACAAATACAGTATCGTTTATTCTGATATCCAGTTTATCGATCTGATCCGCATTATGCAGAGAAGCTCTCTTTACAATAGTTCCAGCAAGCTGTACAGGTTCTAAGTTAGCAACTGGTGTAATAGCTCCCGTTCTTCCAACTTGATACGAAATTGATTTTAATTTTGTTGAAACCTGTTCCGATTTGAATTTATAAGCCATCGCCCAACGAGGAGATTTTGCTGTATACCCCAATTCTTCCTGATGCTGAATGCTATTTACTTTGATTACAACGCCATCTGTTTCGTAAGGTAAATTATGACGGTGAACATCCCAATAATCTATAAAGTCAAAAACTTCATGCATGTTATTGACCAATTTTGCTTCTTTTGGAACTTTAAAACCCCAGCTTCTTGCCGATTCTAATCCTTCGAATTGTGAAGAAAATGGCAGATTATTTCCAGTAACAAAATACAATAAACATTCTAAAGGTCGTTTGGCAACCTCAGCGCTGTCTTGCAGTTTTAAACTTCCTGAAGCTGTATTTCTTGGATTTGAATAAGGAGTTTCTCCAATTTCAATTAATTCCTGATTCATTTTCTCGAATCCAGCAAATGGAAGAATTATTTCTCCACGAATATCAAATTTATCAGGATAATTTCCTTTTAAATGTAAAGGAATTGATTTTATCGTTTTAATATTATTTGTTACCTCATCTCCTTGAAAACCGTCTCCACGCGTTAAAGCTTGAACTAGTTTTCCGTTTTCATAAGTAATACTAATGGAAGCACCATCGTATTTTAACTCGCAGGTATATTGCAAATTAACATTTCCTAATACTTTTTGAATACGGTTTTCCCAATCAAGAAGATCTTCTTTAGAATACGAATTGTCTAAAGAATACATTCTATATTGATGTGCTACTGTCTTAAAATTTTTGGTAATTGCACCGCCAACTCTTTGTGTTGGTGAATTTTCATCAAAAAATTCGGGATGTTTGTTTTCTAAATCTTGAAGCTCTTTTAGTTTACTATCAAAATCATAATCTGAAATTGTGGCATTATCTAACACATAATAATTATAATTGTGTTGATTAAGTTCATTTCTAAGGTTTTGAATGGTCTCTTGAACGCTCATAAATTTTGAAAATATTGTAGATTATAAATATGAAAAACTATATATCAAAATTAGAATTTATTTTGTTAGAAAGCACAAAAAACAAAAGTTTTAAAAAATCAAAAATCAGACTGCAAATTCATGCAGTCTGATTTTCTCCTTGTCCATTATTCTTAAAAAAGAATTAATAAAACCAACTTCCAAATGGTTTCGGCGTTTTATATTTTTCATTGATAATCAAAGATTTACAACGCAAATATAGAACTATTTTTGAATAATGATAAAATCGGAACGTCTATTTAAAACGTGTTCCTCTTCTGTACACTTTACTCCATTTTTACATTTATTAATCAAGCGAGTTTCGCCGTAACCAATTGCGCTTTCAATTCTAGAAGCATCAATACCTTGTGAAAGGATATAATCTCTTGTTGATTTTGCTCTGTTGTCTGAAAGTTTCAAATTATAAGCATCTTTTCCGCGTGAATCTGTATGAGATTCAATTTTGATTCTAATGTTTGGAAATTTCTGCATAATAAACACAACTTTAGATAATTCTTCTATAGCTTTTGGTGTAATGTCAAATTTATCGTAGTCAAAGTAAATTGGGTTTACATCTACTTTTTCAACTCCTTTTTTCTTCACAACCAAATCGTCATAGTTACTCAATTCAAAGTTTACATCTTTTATTTCTCCGCCATTGTTTCCTGTTGTTTCTACCGTTTTATCGTCACTGCTATAATTTGGTTTAGCCGCAATCATTTTAACAACTTTATTACAGGGAACTTCTATAGCATATTTACCCTCAAAGTTAGTTTTGGTTTCGCCCAAAATCTCACTAAATGAGTTGTAAGCCATAATGGTTACGTCTGCGATTGGCTTCTTGCTTTTATGATCAATTGCCATTCCAGAAATACTCTGGTTACAGACTGGTTTTCCTTTTACGAAAGAATAAATATCATCGTCGCCTTTTCCTCCGGCTCTATTAGAAGACAAATACCCATAAGTGCCTGCTCTGTCAATTATAAAAGAAAAATCATCTTTATTGCTGTTTACAGGCGCACCGAGATTTCTTGGTGTTGTAAAATTTCCATTTGCTAGAAATTTACTTTCGTAAACATCTAGATCTCCGTAGCCGTAATGCCCATCAGAAGAAAAGTACAAAACTCCGTTTTGGAAAAATGGAAATACTTCATTACCGATTGTATTAATACTTGGTCCTAAATTGGTTGGTGAACTCATTGTTCCATCACCTGAAATTTTGACCACATACAAATCTGTTTCTCCATAACCTCCTGGCATATCTGACGCAAAAAACAACCATTGTCCATCTTCACTTAAAGCTGGATGTCCTACCGAATATTCTTCACTATCAAAGAAAACTTTTTGTGGATTTTCTAGTTTGTTATCTACAATTGATCCTTTTATAATTTGGAAATTATTGATTCTTGCTTCATCAATAACCAGCTTATTTTTCTTTACAATGTTAGTAGAATAATAAATGGTTTTTCCCTGACTATCAAAACTTGCAGTTGCTTCATGATACTTCGTCATTACATTTGGCAGAAAAACCGTTTCGTTAAACAAACTGCCATCTGCTGGATTTCTTTCTGCAAAATACAAGTTTAGAAATGGCTGATTGTTCCAAGTATATAATTTTTCGCTAAACTTGGTTGTATCACGAGCTGATGTAAAGACAATATTATCTTTGAAAAAAGTAGCTCCAAAATCTGATTTACTAGTATTAATATCTAAATTTTTAATGGTGTAAAGCGGTTTAGTTTTCGCTACGCTGTCCATATATTTCTTTTGATCAACGTATCGGTTAATTTCTGCTTTATCTCCTTTTTTATTCAGATACTCTTTTGTGATTTTATCTGCTTCATCATAATCCATAACGGCTTTCATCGATTGGATATAACGCAAATAATAAATATCTGTCAGATTGCTTCCTTGAGCTTCATACAGTTTTCTGTACCATTTAAGTGCATTTCTAGAATCAGAAATAAAATAATACGAATCTGCTGCATTTTTCAAAGTCTGAGTTGAAGGATCTTTGATGTTTTGTAAAATTTCCTCATACGCTTTAGAAGCATCTAAGTAGGCAAAATCTCTAAACAAAGCATCAGCTTTCTTCAAGTTAGTTTTTTGAGCGAAACTAAACGTAACGCTCAAAATTAAACATAGGATATATAGTTTTCTCATAAGTTTTATTTTTAGAAGAATCGAGGAGATTTAATTTTGCTTTGTTTTTGCACAAATTGATAACGCAAGATGATTTCGTGTGAACCATCATTGTATTTATTCAATTGACTTACGGTATAATCAAAAGCATATCCGAGATAAAAACTTGGTGAAATTTGAAAACCTGCCAGTATACTAACAGAATCATCTGTTCGATACGATCCTCCTATGACAAACTTTTCTTGAATCATGAAATTTGCCGATACATCTGCTGTAATTGGTGCCCCGCTTACTGCTTTTACTAAAAATGCTGGTTTAAATTTCAAATTTGGATTCAAATCGAAAACATAACCTCCCATTAAATAATAATGCAAACGATCATAATCTATTGATTCTTGAACATCATCATAATAATTGCTTCTCATAAAACTAGGAACAGAAAGTCCTACATACCACTTATCCGTGTAGTAATAAATTCCGGCTCCAACTGCTAACTTGATTTGATTGTTAATATTCTGATTTAACAAAACATCATCGCTGTCGTAATATCTTCCTTTAGACCAATCGATATTTAGCATTCTTGCTCCTGCTTTCAAACCGAAAGCAAGTCTTTTTTCATATCCTAAAGGAATTGAATAAGCAAAATTTCCATCGAAGTATAGTTCATCAGAAGGACCAATTTTATCGTTAACAACACTTAAACCTAATCCTAAATTCTCATTTCTAAGAGGAGAATGAATAGAGAATGACTGAGTTTGCGGTGCTCCAGAAATTCCGACCCATTGTGAACGATACAAAAGAGCTGCTTCTGTTGCGCCAGTAGACCCAGCATACGCTGGATTTACTGACATAGTATTGTACATATACTGAGTATATTGAGGTTCTTGCTGTGCTGTCGCACAAACCGTGATAAAAGAACATATTAAAATGAAATACGTTTCTAATGATTTTATATATAGTTTCATAACGATACTTATTTAGTTAATTAATTTGATTAATAGAAGTCGCTTATCTCATAATAGACAACCAGCCTTTTTTAACCGTTCCATCTCCAATGGTTATCACATAAAAATAAGTACCTGTTGGCAGCATATCTCCTCTATTAACAACTCCAGATACATTTGCAGTTCCGTCCCAATCATTTTCATAATGCACTTTACTGTACACTAATGCTCCGTATCTGTTAAATACTTTCAATTCGTTGTTTGGATGTGTTTCGATACAATCAATTCTGAATAAATCATTTTTACCATCATTGTTTGGCGTAAACTCATTGTAAACTGTTAAACAAATTGGTTCTAATGTTACAGAAGCTGAATTATTTGATGCATCAACATCCAAAGGAGTCGAAGTCTCTACAGTTGCTGTACTTGTATAAGTACCGCCTGGCAACACTTCTGCCACAATTGTAAGTACTACACTTTGACCTGCATTTAATCTTGGTATCGTCCAAAGTTGTGTTGTAGGATCGTAAACTCCTGTCGTTGCAGAAGAACTTACCAATTCTAAACCACTAGGAATTAGATTACTTACAATTGTATTGATGAAATCACCTTCACCAACATTATTTACTGTTATAGTAAATGTTACTTGCTCGCCAAAATTTGGAGTCGGATTATCAACTGTGTTTGTGATCGTTAAATCTGAACAACTTGATACACTAACATTCAAAGTTTTGATTGTTCTTTCATCACAAGTATTTACATAAGCCACTGTTACTGTTCCAGGTCCAATATCTGACCAAGAAACGGTTACAGAACCATCTGCTGTAGAACCCCCTGAAACTATTGTTCCTCCAACAATTGTCCATAGATAATTAGATTTTCCATTAGCAATTGAATAAGTTACACCTTTGAAAACACATGGAGTATCATCTGTTGTTGTAATTTGATATGAAGCGTCATTTTCGAATAAAACTGTAATAGCCAATCTTGGTGCATTATCACAGCCGTTAGTTGTATTACTCAACGCAGCAGCATAATAAGTCGTTGCTGTAAGAGGCGTATTGGCTGGCAATGCTGTTCCGCCTGTTGCAGTTGCATAATACACTACATTTGCTTCATTCACTACAATATTAGCTAGTGTTGGCGCAGCATTTAAACAGAATGTCTGATTTGTTCTCGGTGTTGTCACTACACTTGGTGCATTTACATTTACCGTTACTGCTAATCTTACTGGATTTTCACATCCAACTGCACTAGAGACTGCACCATAATAGATACCAGTTGTAAGCGCTGTAGTTGCTGGAAGTACCGTTCCTCCTGTTGCTGTTCTGTACCAAACTACATTTGCTTCATTTACTTGAATATTAGCAACTGTTGGTGAATTTAAAGTACAGAAATTTTGAGTTGCATTTGCTGTTGTTGGAGTTCCTGTCGGATCAACAACCGTAACTGTAACTTGTAAACGAGTTGTACTTTCACAACCTGTTGTAGCGTCTACAATATTTCCGAAATAAATTCCAGAAGCTAGAGCCGTTCCTGCCGCAATTGGCGTTCCTCCTGTTGCAGAAGTGTACCAAGTTACATTGCTTTCATTTACTTGAATATTAGCAATTGTTGGCGAATTAGCTGAACAGAAAGTCTGAGCAGCATTATTTGTTGTTGGATTTATTGTATTTCCAACTGTTACTGCCACTTGCAATCTTACACTGCTTTCGCAACCTGTTACTGGATCTTTTATAGCTCCAAAATAAATTGCTGTAGTTAAAGTTGCTGTAGAAGCCAAAGCTGTACCACCAGTTTGCGTTGTAAACCAAATTACATTACTCTCATTTACTTGAATGTTTGCAACTGTTGGATTTGTTCCTGAACAGAAAGTTTGAGCAGCTGCAGTTGTAGTTGGTGTTGATGGATCTGTTACCGTTACATTTACAGTCAATCTAGTACTACTTTCACATCCTGTTGCAGGATCAGAAATTGCCGCAAAATATTGTCCTGTTGTTAATGCTGTTGTTGATGGAATTGGAGTTCCGCCTGTTGCAGCTGTATACCAAACAATATTACTTTGATTAGTCTGAATACTAGCGAATGTTGGTGCGTTAACCACACAGAAGTTTTGTGTTCCTGCTGTTGCCAATGTCGGTGTTCCCGGATCATTTACTATTACATTAACCGTTAATCTCGTAGCACTTTCACAGCCAGTTGCTGGATCAGAAATCGCCGCAAAATATTGTCCCGTTGTTAAAGCTGTCGTTGATGGAATTAAAGTTCCGCCTGTTGAAGCTGTATACCAAAATATATTTGCCTGATTAGTCTGAATGCTTGCAAATGTAGGAGCATCTTGCTGACAGAAGTTTTGTGTTCCTGCTGTTACCAAAGTCGGTGTTCCCGGATCATTTACAATTACATCAACTGTTAATCTTGTAGCGCTTGAACATCCAGTAGCTGGATCTAAAATTGCCGCAAAATATTGTCCTGTTGTTAAAGCTGTTGTAGAAGGAATTAAAGTCCCGCCTGTTGAAGCTGTATACCAAACTATATTACTTTCATTTGTCTGAATGCTTGCAAATGTCGGTGCATCTTCCTGACAGAAGTTTTGTGTTCCTGCAGTTACCAATGTCGGAGTTGCAGGATTGTTTACAATCACATCAACTGTTAATCTTGTAGCGCTTTCACAGCCTGTTGCTGGATCATAAATCGCTGCAAAATATTGTCCTGTTGTTAAAGCTGTTGTTGATGGAATTAAAGTCCCGCCTGTTGCAGCTGTATACCAAACTATATTACTTTCGTTAGTCTGAATGCTCGCAAATGTTGGAGCATTTTCAAGACAGAAGTTTTGCGTTCCTGCTGTTACCAATGTTGGTGTTGCAGGATTATTTACAATTACATCAACTGTTAATCTTGTAGCGCTTTCACATCCTGTTGCTGGATCTAAAATTGCTGCAAAATATTGTCCCGTTGTTAAAGCTGTAGTTGATGGAATTAAAGTTCCGCCTGTTGAAGCTGTATACCATACAATATTAGCCTGATTGGTCTGAATGCTTGCAAATGTAGGAGCATCTTCCTGACAGAAATTTTGCGTTCCTGTTGTTACCAATGTCGGAGTTCCTGGATCATTTACAATCACATCAACTGTTAATCTTGTAGCGCTTGCACAGCCTGTTGCTGGATCTAAAATCGCCGCAAAATATTGTCCTGTTGTTAAAGCTGTTGTCGAGGGAATTAAAGTTCCGCCTGTTGCAGCTGTATACCAAACTATATTACTTTCATTTGTCTGAATGCTTGCAAATGTCGGTGCATCTTCCTGACAGAAGTTTTGTGTTCCTGCTGTTACCAATGTTGGAGTTGCCGGATTGTTTACAATCACATCAACTGTTAATCTAACAGCACTTTCACATGTAGATGTCGGATCTGAAATCGCTGCAAAATATTGTCCTGTTGTTAAAGCTGTCGTTGATGGAATTAAAGTTCCGCCTGTTAAAGCCGTATACCATACAATATTAGGTTGATTTGTCTGAATACTTGCAAGAGTTGGTGCGTCTTCTAAACAGAAATTTTGTGTTCCTGCAGTTACCAATGTTGGTGTTCCTGGGTCATTAACTGTTACTGTAACAGCTAATCTCACACTACTTTCACAGCCAATCACTACATCTGTTGCTCCCGCATAATAAATTCCATTTACTAAAGGAGTTGTAGAAGCAAGTGGCAAGCCTCCTGTAGCTGTAGTATACCAAACAACATTTGTTTCATTTACTTGAATATTAGCAACTGTTGGTGCAGCAGACAAACAGAAATCTTGCGTATCATCTACAGTTGTTGGTGTGTTTGGATCGTTAATCAATATAACCGCATCTTGTAAGGTTCCAGCAAGATTTTCGCAGGTATTAGTGCTCGAAACCGCTACATAATACGTAATCGGACTCATAGCTTCTGTTAATCCTGTTGCTGTTAGTTCACCTGCCGCGTTTATGGTGTAAGTAACACCATTAATAACTGCTCCATTAGCAATTGGCTGTGTTTTATTAGCATCTAAATACCAAGTAAATACAGGACTTGTTAATGTCGGCGCAGTTGGAGTTAATGTTGCAGCTGCATCATGACAGACTGTAACGTCATCAACTAAAATATCATTTGCTGTTGAAGGAGGCAAGATTGTAAACGTAATTTGTTTTCTATCTGCAGCTGCAGTTAAACAAAATTGGTCTGAACTTACTCCAACATAATAAGTATAAGTTCCTGGAGCTAGTCCGTTTACTACTAATTGTGCTGTTGTTTCTCCTGCAATAAGCTGACTTGTAGTTCCGTCAAAACTATACCAAGAATAAATCGGATTTGTCAAAAGTGGTGTTCCGCTTAAACTTGTTGCTAAAGTTACTGATCCTGAAGCTGTACAAACAGATGTTGATGTTCCTCCATTCAAAGTAATATCTGTTAAAGCATTAACTGGAGCTGAAGCTTTTACTTCAACTGTAACTTCACCTCTTGCAAAGGTTTCACAGCCGTAACGTACTGGCTGTACATAATATTTATATATTCCTGCTGGTAAATTAGCTGGCAATGTATAAGAAATACCCGTAGATAACGAATTTCCACCAGTTTCAGCATCATACCAAATATAAGTAGAACAAGCGTCTTGAGGTATTTGAAGTGTTATGGTACTTCCTGGACAAACCGTTATTTTATTTTGTGGGTCGGCACCAATAACGGTTGTATTTGCTGTTCTTTCTACTGTATGAACTCTTAAGAAATCCAATACACCAACAACGCCACCTAAACGAATTCTAACTCTATCGTAGATTTCAGTTGGCGAAGATACTAATACCATTGCTAAAGAATTTCCTGGTAGTAATCTTATACTTAATAATGTACTTGTATTCTGAATTGGAGCTCCAACAGCAACATTACCTAAATAACGCTGAATTGTAAATCCAGTAAGCAAATTGACATCTAAAAGTGTTCCTGGTTTAGAAATGACAATTCTCAAAGTATCACTTACTATAGAAGGAGTTTTAAATTGCACTGTTAAGTCCGCTGAAGCTAATGCGCCAACTCCGCTGTACATAGTTGCAAAAGTCGTTACGTCATTATCAGCAATATTCCAAGCATCGCTCACTCCTACAGCAGCTGTAACAGCTCCCACAGGAAGACCTAAATCTGTTGCTCCGTAGAAAATATCCTGAATATCTCCAGGAGTACAAGCCACTGCTGTAACTTGTCTGTTATAATGAGCATCAAATACTTTTGTATTTTGAGCCACACTTAACAGTGAAGCAGATTGAATTCTGATTCCGTCGTAGTCTTGCGGACCTGAAGCATCTGAAGGTACAAAAGTGAATTCATACGTATTATCTCCTGAGACTAAATTCAATAATGAACCAGATACGGATTGCATTGCTCCAATATCAACTCCATTTTTTGTTCCAATTACTGATAAATTCTGACCAACAGCTAATAAGCTATATTCTGATCCTAATTTAACTGTAACAGGCGTTCCTTTTACGATGTTCGCTGGCCAAGTCAAACTCTGCCAAGTAGTACCAACTCCTAAAAGTCCGACTCCAGTTGTAATGGTTGAGAATGTTTGTGGATTTCCATCAACAGCATTTGCTCCATTAGTTACATTTCCTGTAAGTACTGATCCAAAAGTTTGTCCATTTGCATAAACACGTTCTGCTAATGATTGACAATTACTTAAATCAATTACATTGATCACTTTTGTTGCTGTTCTACTGCAAATTCCATCACTTGCAACAGCTGTGTATGTATAAACTCCCGGCGTATTTAAAGCTCCAGTTGTAAAAGTTGGTCCTGTTAAAGCATTTCCCTGTGGATCAAACCAAGTCACTGTCCCTGTTGAAGTTGCTGTTAAAGTCACATTCGTCCCTACATTTACAGATTCTTGAGGATTTGTTACCACTAAACTTGGCAAAGCGTTAATAACAACTGTTACGTTTTGTCTTACAGCAGGACAAGTATCACCAGTACCTTGAGCTTCAATTGCATATACACCACCTGTTGTAATATTGGCTGCTGCATCAGCAGTGATTACAACATTTGAAGGATTGTAAAAAGTATAGGTAGTATTTCCTGTAGAATCAAAATTCGTAATTGCATTTCTTAAATTAAAACTACCACAGCCTGGTGCTGGATTAGCATTTACAGTTAAAATAGTAGTTGACGGAAAATTAACCGTTACTTGTTTTAATGTGCCGTTTACATTTTCACAAGTTCCTCCATTTGAAACAGCAATAAAATAATTAAATGGCGATCCCGCTGCATTTAAACCTGCAATAGTCAAAGCTCCTGTTGTAGCATCTTTTGTAAAAGTTACTCCCGGCTGACCTACTACAGTAGTTCCAGTTAGAATTTCCTGAGTCTTATTTTGATCTGTATAATATCTAAATTGTGCACCAGCAATAGCTGTTGATGGATTTAAAACAACTCCACCCGCGCAGGTAGCTTCAGCAGAACTTGGAATTACAATATCTGCATCCGTTGGAATTGGCAATACGTTCACTGTGACTGCCTGACGAATACTGTTTTCACAAGTTCCTCTTGTTCCTTGTAAATAATATGTTGTTGAAGCACTTAAAGGAGCTGTCGGATTTACAGCTACTATATTTCCTCCTACCGCAGCATCATACCAAGTATATGTTTCTGTTCCTGTAGATGAGGCAGTTAATGAGGCAGTACCTCCAACACAAATTGGCGCTGTAGCTCCGATCCCAGAAATGGTAGCATTTGGATATCTGTATGACGCTTGGTAGATATATAAATTAGTTAATAAGTTAAGAAGACCTCCTAATCTAACTTCAACTCTATCAAATGGTGCAATTGCTCTAAAACTAGCTTTAAATTTATTTCCAGATAATAATTGAATACCAACTAAACTATTATTGCTAATAGCAGTTCTATCATTATTATAAGTAGTAGCTCCATTATATGTTGCAAGACTTACAGATCCTAGCAATGTTACATCTGCTAAACCACCTGGCAACTCTAAATCAACATCTATAATATCGCCAGTTTGTCCTGGATTTGCAAAAACAAGTGTTTGTTGAATATAACTTCCTACAACTCCAACTGGTATAGTCAATTGAGCATAAGTATTTATATTCCCGTCAACAGAATCATTATCATTTGTTGCACCACATAATACACAAGCAACACCAGAACTAAGTACAGTCGTCTGTGTTCCTGCTTGTAAACAAGTACTTGCATTTGCGATTACAGTAACAGTAATAGCCCCTCTTGCTGAATTAGCACATCCAGTTGCGGTATTAACAGCTTCCACATAATATGTTTTATTTGCCGTTAAAGCAGGATTTGGTGTGTAAGAAGTTGTATTAGTGGCTACAGAAGCTCCTCCCGTTGGCACATCAAACCAATTATAAGTAACTCCAGCAACCGGATTCTGAACTGATAATGTAACAGTTTGGTTAGATTGAATAATAACATTTGATGATGCAAATGTTGGTGTAGCTGGTACTGGACTAACCGTTAAATTTACCGCAGTACGAGTAGTTGATGTACAATCTCCAATAGCTGCTTCCACAAAATAACTTGTATTTACAGCTAATGCAGGAGTTGTAAATGAAGTACCCGTAAATACTAAATTACCTCCTGTTGCAGCATCATACCAATTATATACAGTACCAGTTACTGGCGCTTGAACAGTTAATGTAGTAGATTGTCCACTACAAATTGTTGTTGGCGGTACAGTAACCGTAGGTTGTACAGGATTAGTTATCAATATCTGAACTGGATTTCTTTCACTATTTACACAACCATTTCTTGTAACTTGCACATAATATGTTGTTGGTGCTGTTAAAGCTGGTGTTGTGAATGTTGCTGTAGAAGCCAATGGAGTTCCTCCGGTTGGTGCACTATACCAGCTTACAGTTTCACCAACTGCAAGTGCAGCTGTCACTGTAGCAGTTTGGCCACTACAAATTGTTGTGTTACCAGAAATAGTTGGCGCTTTAAATCTATAGGTTGCCTGATAAATATCAGCGTTAGTCAATACAGTTGCCAAACCTCCCAATCTAATTTCGACGCGGTCAAAATTTGCTCCAGCCGTAACGCTAGCTCTAAAACGATTACCGCTTAAAAGTTGCAACGTAACTAAAGAATTATTTATCGAAATTCTATCATTGTTATAAGTCGCACCATTATAAGTCGCTAAACTAACAACTCCTAATAATGAAACATCTGCTAAACCTCCAGGTAGTTCCATTTCGACATCTACAATATCTCCAGCTTTTCCAGGATTATTAAATTGTAATGTTTGCTGAACATAACCATTTATCAAACCGACTGGAACAGTAAGTCTTGTTGCAGTTGCTGGATTTCCATCAACAGCATTATTTGGATTGGTAGAACTACACAATAAACATAAACCATTTTGAACTATCTGCTGGCTTCCAGCCTCAAGACATCCAACTAATGCAGCTGCTTGAACTGTAACTAACACAGGAACTCTGGCAGCACTTACACAACTTCCGTTTGGACTTTGTGTCTCTACATAATAAGTTTTAGTAGCAGTCAAAATCGGAGTTGTAAAAGTTGCTGTGTTAGTTGCAACTGCTGTTCCTCCTGTAGGTACATCATACCAATTTAATTGTGCACCAACTTCAGAAGTTGAGGCGCTTAGAGTGGCATTTTGTCCAGATTGAATTGTAACACTTTGTGTTAAAACTGTTGGAGTAGCTGGAATTGCTGTTGAAACAACATTTACTTGAGTACGAGTCGGACTAATACAAGTTCCTATAACTCCTTCAACATAAAAAGAAGTAGTACCTAAGGGAACCGTTGGCGAGTATGTAGTTCCTGTTGCTAAGGCCGTTCCGCCCGTTGCTGTAGAATACCAAGAATATGTTGTTCCAGGAATAGCATTTACAAGTGACAAAGTTGTTTGCTGTGTTACTCCACTAGAACAAACTGTCGTTCCTGTATTACTAACTGCCGGAGCAACTGGATTAGAAACATTTAAAACAACAGGTACTCGAACATTTCCTTCGCATCCTGTTGTTCTTGAAATTCCTATATAATATGTAGTATTATTAGTCAATGCAGGAGTTGTAAAAGTATTTCCTGTTGCTAATGCAGCTGTAGAAGAATCAGAACCATACCACGCTATAGTAGTTCCTGCGGCTGGTGTTGCGGTAAGCGTAGCTGTAGATCCAGAACAAACTGTTTGTGTTAAACCTCCCGCAACAGTTGGTTGCGCATATTCTAAACGAACATCATAAATTCTAAGGACGGTTAATAAATTTACAAGCCCACCAACCTGAATTTGCACTTGATTCGCATCGCCTGTCAAAGTATACTTTGCCACCGCGACAGTGTTACCCGTAAGTAAATTCAAATTTAAAAGCGGACTATTTAAAGCCACACTCGAACCGACATTAGTTCCATTAAATTTAGTTTGAATCGAAGCATTCGACAACAAACTTACATCAAGAAGACCATTGCCAGTACCAAAATAAATAGCAATTTGATCTCCAGCTCTCGCCGTCTGACCTAAATTTAATGTCTCTTCAACAAAACAACCTACCCCGACCACGCTGGTTAGGGTTGCAAAAGTGCTTAAGCCTGCGCTATCATAAGCGTTGGCAGGACTATCAACATTTAATCCAACACACAGCAATCCACCTTGACTATTTGTTTCAGACGTAGGTCTACAAACAGTTTGTGAAAATGCATTACTGCATATTAGAAACAACGTTAAAAGCCCTAATAATCTCTTGTGTAGTTTGAGATTACAAAAAGTAAATTTTTTTTTCATAATTTGGAAGATTAGAAAATGGACAATAAAACACCTCTCGCAATAGGCATATATGCCTACGCAATTAAACAATCAATTAGAAATCATACAGTTAAAACAAAATATAAAAACCTAAAAACAAGTTTTTAAAATCGTTTCAGAAAAAAATTATGTTGAATTCGGTACATCGAAACATACCGTAGAACAAATCTTATCTCGACGAGATAAAATACATTCCGTTTTTTTGGAGGAAAAATGATTGTAGTCAGTTTTCCAAGAGGAGTGATTTGTTGCAGGTCTAATTTTCATAATGAAAATTTTTAGTTTAAGCAGAATTGGGGAATTCTCTTTATATAATTTAGACGAACATTTTTTAATGAAAGCTGATTAGTTCTTTCTTTGTTTTTTAGATTGATTAGTTTTCTAAAAAACCAAAATATTCTTTAATTCTTTTCATAGTAAAATCTTCCGTATTTAACAAACCCGTCGAAACGGAAATGATAAAAACAGAAAATTTGAAAATATAAACTTTGATAAAAATTCTAAATGCGAAGTATAACCTAATTTATCGTGATGACGAATTAAGCGTAAAATATAATTTAAAGCTAAAACGAAACAAGCAACTAAAGTAAATTTGATAAAGAAAGTAATTGTCAACTCCATAGACAGACTTATTAAGTTATTAGTGATTTTGAATTTCCAAAAATTTAAAATGACAAGATTTTATTCTAACGAAAAACATACTACATCATCTCATTTTTTGTCAAAACATAAAAGCCAAAACTTTGTTTAACTTTGGTATTCTAAAATTAAATAAAACAAAAACACAAAACAAGCATAAAATTCCTATAATTTATAATACCGTACCTACTTATAAGTTTTGTAGTCTTAAAAAACATCAGAAAAATCAACTACTTTAACAAAATTATGTTGCCATATATTTCTTAAACAAAAAATCGACGAAAATATGTTAAAAAATAAAAAAGAAAATAAATTCTTACAATTTTTAAAATATTTACTCAAAAACTATCCGCTTTAAGTACCAAGCAGTCGACGAACTGTTCAAAAGATCATGAATTCTAAAAAGATTGATAGATTAAAGATAAACACGTAGAAATACCTGCTCTTTTAAAGCAAAAAGTTTAAACAAAAGTTAAAAAAATAAAAAAAGCCAAACAATTATCGATTAATCGTTTGGCTTTTCAAAATGAGCATTTTACAATTTAAGACTCAATAATCGTATTTATTTGATTAAAAAGCTGACCATCACTTAAAAATGCTCCTTGTTTAATCAATTCAAAAATAGAAATATTCCTTTCTTCGGTAAATACTTTCTTTCCTACTTTCATTTCAATATGATCTGTAAACATATTATCACTTAACCATTGCAAACCGTCTTTAGTCAAAAAATCGGTTTCTGGAGAAAGTGATTTTAAAACTATAGACTGAATGTAAGTATCAAAACAATGGAACAAAAAGATATGGTTTTTAGAAAAATGTTCTAAATATTCTGCTCTAGACAATACACCTTCCCAAATCAAATCAGAAAAAACATCCAGCTCTTGCTCTGCTACTTCCGGTTTATTGATTTTGAGTTCATCCCATTCTTTTTTATCTATTGTCTGAGTTGCCAAAAAACTAGCAAATTCAGCATGTAATTCGTCAAACTGTTCTTTTGTTAATCTTGCGTATTTCATTTTTTTTTAGGCTTTACGCTGTACGCTGTAGACTTTAAGCAATATGCCGTAAACCTTCAATCATAAGTCTAATTATTAATATTGGTCTTGTATTAAACAAAAAAATCCCGATTTACATCGGGATTTTTGTATAGTATTTAAAACTATTACTTTTCAGCAACAATTTCGTATGGTAATTCAACGATTACATCTCTGTGTAAACGGATGCTTGCATTGTATTTTCCTGTACGTTTAACGATTCCGCTTGTGATGAATTTTCTATCGATAGCGTTACCTGATTTCTCTAATGCCTCAGCAATATCGATATTAGTAACAGAACCAAAAAGTTTTTCTCCACCAGCTTTAGCGCTGATTTTAATTTCAAGAGCTTTTAAAGTTTCAGCAGTTGCTTTTGCATCTGCAACAACTTTAGCTTCTTTGTGAGCTCTTTGTTTTAAGTTTTCAGCTAAAACTTTTTTAGCAGAAGGAGTAGCTAAAGAAGCGAATCCTTGAGGAATCAAAAAGTTACGACCGTAACCTGGTTTTACAGATACTACATCATCTTTAAATCCTAAGTTTTGTACGTCTTGTTTTAAAATAATTTCCATGTTGTTGTCCTTATATTTTAGAAGTTAGGTTCTGCTTAAACAGAAACCAGCGACTAGATTTTTTTTATACTATTTTAATAAATCGGCCACGTATGGCATTAAAGCTAAGTGACGTGCTCTTTTTACAGCTACAGAAACTTTTCTTTGGTATTTTAATGAAGTTCCAGTTAAACGACGAGGAAGAATTTTTCCTTGCTCATTTACGAATTTCAATAAGAAATCAGCATCTTTATAATCGATGTATTTGATTCCTGATTTTTTGAAACGGCAATACTTTTTAGTTTTGTTAGTTTCAATGTTTAAAGGCGTTAAATATCTGATATCTCCGTCTTTTTTTCCTTTTGCAGATTGCTCAATTGTAGACATAATAATTACGCTTTAGTAGATTTTAATTTAGCTCTTCTTCTCTCCGCCCATGAAATAGCATGTTTATCTAAACTTACAGTTAAGAAACGCATAACTCTTTCGTCACGTCTAAATTCAGTTTCAAAAGCAATTAGAACTTCTCCAGCTACTTTGAATTCGAATAAGTGGTAAAAACCACTTTTTTTGTTTTGGATTTCGTAAGCCATCTTTTTAAGACCCCAATCCTCTTTCGATACCATTTCAGCTCCTCTACTAGTAAGAAATTCTTCAAATTTCGTTACTGTTTCCTTCACCTGAACTTCAGACAAAACGGGATTTAAAATGAAAACAGTTTCATAATGATTCATAAATACAATATTTATTTGTTAAAATTGGGTGCAAAAGTAATCATTAATTTTAAATAACCAACATATTTCTTCTTTTATTCGTCATAATGCAAAAAATATACGTCGACCTTAGTTTTTTTTCCAAAAAAACCATTACTTTTACTATTGCTATCCTGAATTTATTCTAAATTTAAAGTTATGAAACTAAACTGTGTCGTTGTAGATGATAGTTCTATACAAAGGACGATTATTGCCAAGTTGGTAAATAATCATCCCGGATTGCATTTAATCGGAGATTTTTCTAATGCAATTGAAGCAAAAAGCTGTATTTCTTTAAATAATATCGACCTAATTTTTCTTGATATTGAAATGCCAGTTATAAATGGTTTTGATTTCCTGGACGGACTAAAATCTAAACCTCAGATTATATTCATTACTTCTAAAGCAGAATACGCTTTAAAAGCTTTTGATTATGATGCCACTGATTATCTGCAAAAACCTATTGCCGTAGATCGTTTTAATGCCTCTGTAAAAAGAGCAATTGATATGCACCTTCTTAAAAAAGATATCAAAGAAGAAGAAGGTGAACACATTTTCATCAAAAGTAATCTTAAAAAACTTAAAATCTTTACTTCTAAAATTAAATGGATTGAGGCTTTTGGTGATTACGTTAGAGTAGTTACAGAAGACGACAGTAATCTGGTTCTATCTACTATGAAGTCTTTTGAGAATGATTTATCAAAAGATAAATTTATTCGTGTACACAAATCATACATTATTAATATAGATAAGGTAGAACGCTTTAATAGTAAATTTGCAGAAATTGGTATTACCAAAATACCTTTAAGCCGTAATAAAAAAGAAGATTTAGTAAAAGCGCTTTCTACTCCTTCTTAAATAATTAATAGAAATCTACGTTCACGACAACTTTTATAGCTCTATATTGAGCAACAGCCTCAAAACTATTCAGCATTTTCTGAATAGTTTTTTTTGTGTTTGCTAAATGCAAGTTCTGCGGAATCTTAATTAAGATCGTTCTAATATATTCATTTCGGATTCTGCTTATTGCTGGCTCTTCCGGACCTAAGACTGGCATTCCTAAATTTTGGCTCAAAACCTGATACAGCCACATTGAACCTTCTTTCAATTTATCGTAATCTTTATGTTTTAAAGTCAGTTTGATAATCCTGAAATAAGGAGGGTATTTATAAATCTGCCTGTCATACAGCTGCTCCTTATACATACCTATATAATTATGGTTTGTAACTTGCTGAATGGTATTATGATTTGGATTGTAAGTCTGAATTACAACTTTTCCTTGTTTTTCAGATCTTCCGGCCCTTCCTGCAACTTGGGTCATCATTTGAAAACTTCGTTCAAAAGCTCTAAAATCTGGATGATGCAACATATTATCTGCATTCATTATTCCAACTAAACTAACATTATCAAAATCCAAACCTTTGGCTAGCATTTGTGTGCCTACCAAAATATCAATTTCTCTATTTTTAAATGTATCAATAATTTTCTCGAAACCGAATTTACCTCGAGTCGTATCCTGATCCATACGAGCTGTTTTTGCTTTTGGAAATAACGAAATCAATTCCTGCTCAATTTGTTCTGTACCAAAACCTTTCGTAGTTAAGTCTATACTAGAACAGCTGTGACAATTTGTAGGCTTTGCAATCGAATAACCGCAGTAATGACAACGAAGCTGATTTTTATGCTTGTGATATGTTAAGCTTACATCGCATTGCTGGCAATGAGGTACATGTCCACAGGTCATACATTCAATGATAGGCGAATATCCTCTTCTGTTTTGAAACAAAATCACTTGCTCACCTAAAGATAAAGCTTCAGCAATTTCTTCAATCAAAAGATCGCTAAAATGTCCTGTCATTCTTTTTCTAAAATGTTTGTCTTTCAAATCGACCAAAACAACTTCTGGCATTCGAACATTTTTATAACGTTGCGAAAGTGTAACTAAGCCATATTTACCAGCTTGAGCATTAAAATAAGTTTCAATACTTGGAGTTGCCGAACCCAATACCACTTTTGCATTATGAAAATTTGCCAAAACAATAGCAGCATCTCTCGCATGATATCTTGGCGCAGGATCTGTTTGTTTAAAAGTTTGTTCGTGCTCTTCATCTACAATTAACAATCCTAAATCATTAAAAGGCAAAAACAAGGCCGACCTCGCCCCTATTACAATTTGTGCTTTTTCAGAATTTTCAAGTGTTTGCTTCCAAACCTCCACCCTTTCATTATTACTGTATTTAGAATGAAAAACAGCTACTTTGTCTCCAAAATGAAGGCGCAAACGAGAAACTAATTGAGCTGTTAATGCAATTTCTGGCAACAGGTACAAAACTTGCCTGCCTGTTTGCAGATATTCTTCAATTAATTTAATATAAATTTCTGTTTTCCCACTAGAAGTTACACCATGAAGCAGACAAACTTCTTTTTCTAATAAACTGTTTTTTATTGAAGTAAAAGCAGTTTCCTGCGCTTCACTTAACTGAAGTTCTTTTTCTGATTTTTCTCCATTAAAAGTAACCCTGTCATGCTGTAAAAAATATTCTTCGAAGATTTCTTTTTCTATTAAAGCTTTTACCGTTGTTGAGGTAGAATTTGAAGCCTCAGTAAGTTTTTTAACTGTTATTGGCTTTTTCTCAGAAGCACTAAGCTGAAAATAAGTCAGAACAATTTCTTTTTGCTTATTCGCGCTTTTCAACACCTCTAGCAATTCCTGCAAACCATTATCAGATTCGTATTTAGAATGCAATTTGACATATCGAACTAATTTTGGCTTATAGCTTTCTTTGATTTCTTCTTCTAAAAAGATGACATCTCTGGCAATTAATTTTTGAAGAGTAGGAAGTATATTTTTTTTGTTTAAAATCGAAACTATCTCTTGTACTTTTAAAGAACTCTGATGATGCAGCGCCTCGTAAATTAAAAATTCGTCATCTGAAAGTTCACTATCATTAATTATCACATCTGGCTTATGCGATATAATAGTTTCACTTTCCAATAACAATCCGCTCGGAAAGGCACCGCGATACACATCACCTATTCCGCACATATAATAATTAGCAATCCAAAGCCAGTGCTTAATCTGGATTTCAGTTGCAATTGGTTTTTCATCTAATATTTGATGGATTTCTTTAGCTTCATATAATGTTGGCGCATTTTCATGAACATCCAAAACTAGAGCCGTGTATATTTTACTTTTTCCAAAAGGCACTGCAACGCGCATTCCTTTTTTAATGAAATGATATTCGGCCTCAGAAATACGATAGGTAAAAGTTTTTGCTAAGGAAAGCGGTAAAATAACTTCAATAAAAAACATGTACTATATAATAGGATTGCAAAATTACTTTTTTCCTGTAGCTTTTTGTGCCAAATAGGCATTAACCATTTTCAAAGTATGATTTAAAGACTCCAAATTATTCCAATCTTCGTGACCAGGAATAATATATTTTGGATTTTTAAATTTCGTTTTGACTCTGCCAATAGATTGTTTCCATTCTTTGACATCAGAATCAGCTAAATAACCTAAATCTTTAGCATCGGTACTTTTTACAAAACAAGCGCCGTAAAGTACTTTTTCTTTGTTAAACCAAACCACAACATTGTCAGACGCATGACCTTTTCCCGGATAATACACCTCAAAAGTATGCTGTCCAACCGTAAAAATTTTATCATTTGGAATGATTATTTCTGCTCTAGGTTTATTTTCTTTTTTAAGAATATCGTCTGTTAGTTTAATCGAATACGTTTTGATTCCCTTTTTTCTATAAAAGTCAAACCCTCCCGCACGATCGTCATGAGAATGTGTAGCAAAAAGCATAATTACTTCTTTGTGATGTTTTGCTTTTATACTATCTAACAGAGGCTGAAATTGAGTTTTATCCCAAGGAGCATCAAACAACACAACACCTTTATCTGTTACTAGATACAGGGCATTGGCAGAAATCTTGGTTCCGTTGTAATCGCTAAATGTTCTATAAACATAAAAGTCACCCGTAAGATGACTTATTTGTAATGGCGAATTCTTAGATTGTCCAAAAATATTTGAAACTACAACTAAGAATAAAATTATCGAAGTTAATTTTCGCATCTATTATCTTGAATTAATTTTTCACTCTCGTCCAGTATTGTGTTCTTCCCATCAAAGAAACTCCTACATAACCGCGAAGTTTTAATTTATCTGCAGATTCTAATGTAATATAGCATTTGTATTTTTTCCCACTTGTCGGATCTAAAATTGTCCCTCCATTATATTCAGATCCATCCTTTTTAAGACCATTCATAATTACCATTCCTAAAATTGGTTTGTTTTTTTCAGCTCCTTCACATTTAACACAAACATCTTTTTTATGACTATCACGAAGAATATCTACTACTTTACCATATACTTTTCCTGATTTTTCATAAATCTCTACTATAGATTTTGCTTCTCCTGTTTCATCGTCAATCGTTTTCCATTTTCCAATTACACTTTGACTTTGCATGGTCAGGGCAAAGAAGAACACTCCGATAGTTAGCATCAAATTTTTCATATTATTTTTGTTTTTTTTGTTTTAATTTTCTGATTGAAGCGTTCAATTCGAACCCTAAAAGCAGAATCATACAGTTTATCCAAATGTAAAACATTAGAATTAATAATGTTCCAATAGAACCGTAAAGTTCGTTATATTTTGAGAATTTTATAACCCAAATCCCAAAAAAGAATGAAGATATAACAATTAACATGGTTGTAAAAACAGATCCAATGCTAATAAATGGCACTTTATTGTACTGCTTTGTACCATAACGTAATAATATTGAAGATGTTATCAAAATCATCAAGATTACAAACAAATATCTTCCTAAAATAATTAACGGAATTCGATCGCTTAGAACATCTTGAATAATTGTTTTTTGAATAAAAACCTCAAAAACAACAATTGTAGCCACTGTAACGAATAAAATAATCGTCATTACGAGCGAAATTGCCAATGCAACCAAATATTGGCTAAAAAAACCTCTTTTATCAAAGACATGTTTAGAAGATTCAAAACCGCTCAAGATTCCATTAATTCCGTTTGCCATTAAGAAAATAGAAAGTAAAAATCCAGATGATAACAATCCTGAGTGACTATTATTTAAAATATCGCTGATAATTTTATTAATAGCATCGTAAGTATTTGGAGGAACGCTCTGCTGTACAAACTGCAGAAAATCTTCCTGAAAATTCTCGATTGGAATAAACGGAATTAAGTTTAGAATAAATAAAGCAAAAGGAAATAATGCCATGAAAAAACTAAAAGAAACAGCACTTGCATGATAAGAAAATGCCCCTTCAAGAATCCCCAAAGTATACATTTCAAGCAAATCATACAGCGAAAATCCCTCTAGCCAAGGCAATGTAATTTTCTTCAAAAGTCGGGCTAAAGAACGTACCACTGGTATTTTCTCAATCCGAGCTTCTATCTCTTGCGACATATTTTTTGATTTTAGATTGTTGAGTTCAGATTTTAGATTTCAAAACTCATAACTCAAAACTTATAGCTTCACTAAAAAGCTTTTAAACTCAAATCCATATTGTAAACCGAATGTGTTAAAGCACCTGACGAAATATAATTTACTCCACATAATGCATATTCGCGAACTGTTTTTTCGCTGATATTCCCAGACGATTCAGTCTGACATTTTGTACCGATCAATTTTACTGCCGTTTTTGTATCTTCATAATTAAAGTTATCAATTAAAATTCTATGAACGCCATCACTCAATAAAATTTCTCTAATTTCATCTAGATTACGAGCTTCAACAATAATCTTCAAATCTAAATTATTGGCTTTTAAATATTCTTTGGTTTTCTTAATTGCAAGTGTAATTCCGCCAGCAAAATCAATATGATTGTCTTTTAGCATTATCATATCATACAAAGCAAAACGATGATTTTCTCCACCTCCAATTTTTACGGCCCATTTTTCAGCTACTCTAAAATTTGGAGTTGTTTTGCGCGTATCCAAGATTTTAGCATTTGTCCCTTCTAAAAGTTGCATTAAATGACTTGTTTTTGTAGCAATAGCCGACATTCTTTGCATCGTATTCAAAACTACTCTTTCGGCTTTTAAAATAGATTGCGAACTTCCAGAAACTTCAAAAACAACTTCTCCGTATTCTACGTGCGTTCCGTCTTCAATAAATGTTTTTACTTTTAATTTCGGATCTACATATTCAAATATCATCTTAGCAAGTTCAACGCCAGCAATAATTCCCTGATCTTTTACCAGTAATTTTGCCTGACCGTGAGCAGTGTCTGGAATACACGCAAGTGAACTGTAGTCGCCTGTGCCAACATCTTCTCTAATAGCATTGCTTATCAATAGTTGTAATTCTGATTGAAACTGAACTTTACTTATCATTTTTTTATTTTTAATAATACGCTAAATTAGAACTTATTTTATGGATTTGAAAGTTTCCTTTCTGCTAAAAGTTATTTCAAACATTAAAATTTTATTTTTAAATCATTGAGATATAAACAGAAATTAAACTTTCTTTTCTTTAAAATTACTTAATTTTCTAATTAAACCATAAACATAAGTTTTTCACTTTCAACCTTAAAAACAACAATCCTAAATATCGTTCATAATCTTAATAAACTTAATATCTTAATGGTAAAAAAACTAAAAACATTAAATATCTTTGAAGTTCAATCAAGCAAAATTTATGGGATTAATTAAAGATATTTACTCGTTTTCTTTTTACGAAAAATTTAGTCAGGCTGTCGCCGAAGTACATCCGGCATTCAGCAAACAAAAATTTATTGAGGCAATTTACGAAGGTGATTTTACTCAAAAAGAATGGAAAGAAAGAATGAAACATACTACGGTTGTATTTCATCAATTTATGCCACAGAATTTTCCAGAAGCCGTTTCTTTAATTGACAAAATAATCGAAAATTTAAAGAGAAATAATTTTGCAGACAGCAATCTGGCTTTCATATTTTTTGCTGATTATATTGAAATCTATGGATTAGATGATTTTAAAACTTCGGCGAAAGCCTTTGTTTCTATAACTCAATTTATAAGCTGTGAATTTGCCGTTCGTTCTTTTATTTTAAAATATAAAGAACAAATGATTAACGAGTTGATTAAATGGTCTTTACACGAAAATCATCATGTTAGACGTTTGGCAAGTGAAGGTTCACGACCTAGATTACCTTGGGCAATGGCGATTCCGTTTCTTAAAAAAGATCCTTCTTCCATTCTTCCAATTTTAGAGAATTTAAAAAATGATCCTTCAGAATATGTTCGCCGAAGCGTTGCCAATAACTTAAATGATATTGCAAAAGATAATCCGCAAATTGTGCTAGAAATAGCCAACAAATGGAAAGGACACAGCAAAGAAACCGACGGAATTATTAAACACGGCTGTCGAACATTATTAAAACAAGGTCATCCTGAAATTCTAAGTCATTATGGTTTAGAAAGCACTAATATTGAACTTTCGTCTTTTGAAATTAAAACGCCTATTGTAAAAATTGGTGACTATCTTCAGTTTCATTTTCACTTAAATAATAAAAATGAAGTTCCGAAAACGATTCGTTTAGAATATGCCGTTCATTATAAAAAAGCAAAAGGGCATTTGGCGAAAAAAGTCTTCAAAATCAGTGAGAAAATTTACCAGCCGAATCAATTAACCAAAATTGAAAGAAACCAGTCTTTTAAATTGATTACGACGAGAGTTTTTCATACGGGAGCGCATCAATTATCAATTATTATCAATGGGACTGAAAGTGAAGTTTTAGAATTTGAGTTGGTTAAATAACTTATATAAAAAAAAATATTCATGTGGTATACGAGAAAATTAATATTTAAGCTGAGTCTTTTATTTTGCTTACTTCTTTCCTTTTTTATTTTCAGTTTTCAAACTAAAAATGAAGAGATATTAATCGTTTCCTATTCTGCGATAGACTGTCCTTGTGCTCAATGGAAAATCGAGAATAAAAACAATACATCAAACATTTATCTTGAGAGAGTAAATAGCAAATTATTAGATGCTGATAATATTTGGGATGGAAAAACCTTACCTCTAAAATTATAAATAAAAGGATATTTTAAAAAAGAACCAGGAATTCCTAAAGACTTTACAACAAAAGGAAATCCAAAACCTGCAAAAATATTTTTATATACAGAAATCAAAGTAATCAAATAAATATTTTTTTTTCAAATCCCTGATTACAAAATACATAAATATTCATTTTACGAATCTTATCTTTTTAAATCAAAGCATAATCAACGATTTTCCTTACTTTTATAAATCTAAAAACAAGTTTCTTAATCTAAATTAAGTTACAAACAAGCGCAGTTACTCTAATTTTGTTTTCAAATCAAATAAAAATACCATGTCAAATATCAGTTTAATTATCGAAGAACGTGCCGCCAATATTGGCAATTTTATGGTAGGACGATTATTGCCTTTCCGTGAAAAAAGAGCTGTTGGACCATTTGTATTTATCGATCATATGGGACCTGCACATCTAAGTGATCATGAAAATATGGATGTTCCTCCACATCCGCATATCGGACTTTCTACTCTGACATTTTTGTTTGAAGGAAGTATTATGCACCGCGATAGTTTAGGAACAGAATTAGAAATAAAACCAGGCGCAGTAAACTGGATGACAGCCGGAAAAGGAATCGTTCATTCTGAAAGAACGCCAGAGTATTTAAGACAGTCAGATAAAATGCTTCACGGACTGCAGATTTGGGTGGCGCTTCCAAAAGAATTGGAACAAATGGATCCGAATTTTACACATGTTGAAGCAGATGATATTCCGGCTTGGGAAGAAGATAGCGTTTCATACAAATTAATTGCAGGAGAAGCATTTGGCAAAAAATCGCCAGTTCCTGTTTATAGTCCGCTATATTTTATTGAAATTAAAAGCAAAGAAGCGAAAAAAATCAATATTGGAAGCCATCTATTCGGCGAAAGCGGTTTGTATATTTTAGAAGGAAGTATCAAAAATGGCGAACATGTTTATGATCCGAGACAAATTTTAATTACAACTGAAGCTTCTCTCTGCGAATTTGAAATTGCAGAAAATTCTACCGTTTATATTTTTGGCGGACAACCATTTCCTGAAGAACATTTTATCTTTTGGAATTTTGTTTCTTCGGATAAAGAATTAATAGAAAAAGCTAAGAAAGACTGGACAGAACAAACTTTCCCAAAAGTTCCAGGCGAAACAGAATTTGTTCCATTACCAGAACCAAGAATCAAATAACTTATGGATACCGTAAAAGCAACAATCGACACACGAAAATATCGCACAGAAATAACATCTAAAATGGGCAATATTCTTATCTCAGATGAGCCACAGGAAATAGGTGGAAAAAATTTAGGATTTAGTCCGTTTGAACTTCTGGCTTCTTCTCTCGCTTCCTGCACCTTAATTACGTTGCGAATGTATATAGACAGAAAAGCCTGGGATGTTTCGGAACTTTCAATCTGGGTAGATTTTGAAAAAAATGAAGAACATACCGTTACTTTATTTTCAACTAAAATCTTAATTACAGGAAATGTAGATGATGCTCAAAAACAGCGAATTTTGAAAATTGCCAACAGTTGTCCTGTTCATAAAACACTTATCAATACAATTAAAATAGAAACTTCTTTAGTATAAATAATATGGAAATTCAACAAATAAACGACACTAAAAAAGGCTACTTTGAAGCCGTAGAAGATGGCAAAGAAGCTGGAAAAATGACCTACACTTGGACAGGAGACAGCAAATTTATTATTGATCACACAGAAGTAAGTCCAGATTTTAACGGAAAAGGTGTTGGTAAAAAACTGGTTTTAGCCGCTGTAGAATATGCAAGAGCCAACAATGTAAAAATTATTCCACTTTGTCCTTTTGCAAAAAGTGTTTTTGATAAGGTTGAGGAAATTCGTGATGTGCTTTTTTCTTGAGTTACAAAGCTACAAAGTGACAAAGCTGCAAAGGTTTTAATATAGAGACGCACAACTGTGCGTCTTTTTTTATTTAATCATTTCTTTAGAAACTTTGCCACTTTGAACCTTTGTTACTTTGTCCCTTCAAAAACAAAATTTTTAAATCTCTCCGAAAAGTCGTATATTTGCGCGTAATTTAATCTTAGAGTATGACAAGGATAATTACGCTTTTCTGTATTTTTATAGCACAAATCGGCTTTTCTCAATCGGCTGAAAGTTATTTAGAAAAAATCAGAAATAATGAAGCTCTCTTAACAGCTTTTTTTCAACAAATGCCAAAAGGAGGCGATTTGCACCACCATTTTTCAGGATCCGTTTATGCAGAACCGCTTTTAGAAAGAGCTATTGCAGAAGATTTTTATTTGAATTTAGAAACTATGGCGGTTTCAAAAACCAAACCTGCAAATGGAAACTGGCAGACTTTTTCTTCTATAAAAAATGATGGAAAACTTGATTATTACCAACAGCAAATTATGCAAACTTGGTCAGTTAAAGATTATAACGGCTCTGTACCTTCAGACGATCAGTTTTTTGATTCTTTTATGAAATTTGAACCTACAATTAAAGGTCATTTTGCAGAAGGAATGCTCGAATTAAAAAAACGTGCCATTGCAGAAAATGTTTCTTATATCGAAACACAATTATCAACGATTCCGTGTGATATGAATGTTTCTGATTTAAGTGATTTTAATACCAAATTGCGTCAGGCTGCAACTCAAAAAGATGAAAAAGCTGTTTTGAAACTTTTAGATGAATTGTATAAATCACTTCAGAAAAAAGACGCTAAAAAATATGCTGACGATTTCAATAACAACTTTTTAGCAAAACTTCATAAAGATTTAAAAATCGACGATGAACGTTTTACAATGCGTTATCAAAACTTTGTATTGCGTTTTATGGAACCTGTTGATTTATTCAAAAATCTGACGATAGCATTTATATCTTCTAACGAAAGTAAACTGACAGCTGGCGTTAATATCGTTTCTCCAGAACATGGAGAAAATTCTATGAAAGATTACTGGCTCCATATGGTGATGTTTAAATACTGTCACTCTAAATTTCCAAATGTAAAATATACGCTTCATGCCGGCGAATTGACTTTAGGTTTGGTTCAGCCAGAAGAATTAACTTGGCATATTAATGACGCGATTTACATTGCTGGAGCTAACCGAATTGGTCACGGAGTTGACATTGCTTACGAATCTAATTCATACGATTTGTTGAAATATATGGCTAAAAATAATATTCCGATTGAGATTAATTTAGTGAGTAACGAATTCATTTTGAAAGTAAAAGAAAACAGGCATCCGTTTACGCTTTACAAAGAATTTAATGTGCCAATTGTAATCAGTACAGACGATGCAGGAATTTTAAGAAGCAATATGACAGAACAATATGTTTTGTTAGCCAAAAGATATCCGGATGTTAATTATGAAACGATTAAAAAATACGTTTACAACAGCATCAATTACAGTTTTATTCAAGATGAATCGGTTAAAAAACAATTGATTAAAGATTTGGACAATCGTTTTAAAACTTTTGAGGCGAAATTTTCTAAAAACTAACTCAAATAATCTGCACAAAAATTTCACGCAGATTTTGCAGATTTAAGCAGATTAAATTTAGATAATTATTTTTAAAAAAAATCTGTCATAATCGGCTTAAATCTGTTTAAAATCTGCGTGCAAAAAAAAATACAATTATGATTATAGAAGCCGCATTTCTTTTTGTAAAAGCTGAATTAGTAAATCAGTTTGAAGTTGATTTTGCAAAAGCAAGTCAATACATTTCGTCAATTGATGGTTATTTAGGACATCGTTTAGAAAAATGTCTTGAAGTCGAAAACAAATATCTTTTATTAGTCGATTGGAATACGCTTGAAGATCATACAATAGGTTTCAGAACTTCTAGCGCCTATTTAGAATGGAAGAAAATTTTACATCATTATTACGAACCGTTTCCTATTGTAGAGCATTTCGAAACGGTCTTTGCAAATAAAAAATAATGTTTTTATTTGCCACAGATTAAAAGTATTAAAAAGGATTTTCTATTTGCTGTTTTTGTCAGGCTGAGCGAAGTCGAAGCCTACGTCCAATTGGAACGCCCTTCGACTTCGCTCAGGGTGACAATCTAAAGAAATCATTCTAATCCTTTTAATCTGTGGCTAAAAAATAAAAATTAAATTCGCGCTAATTCGTGCAATTAGTGGCAAAAGAAAAAAACATGAATATAAAGCTCATCGCCATTGGCAAAACAGATAATAAATCGCTTCAAACTTTGATTGACGATTATACAAAGCGTTTGTCATTTTACATCAAATTTGATTTGGAGATTATTCCCGATATAAAAAACGTAAAAAACTTATCTGAAAGCCAACAGAAAGAAAAAGAAGGCGAATTGATTCTGTCCAAACTTTCGCCAACTGATCAGTTGATTTTATTGGATGAAAACGGAAAAAACTTCTCCAGCGTTGGTTTTTCAGAAGAATTACAAAAGAAAATGAACTCAGGAGTTAAAACTTTAGTTTTTGTAATTGGTGGTCCTTATGGATTTTCTGAAACTGTTTATAAAAAAGCACAAGGGAAAATTTCGCTATCGCTTATGACATTCTCTCATCAAATGGTTCGCTTATTTTTTATCGAACAATTGTACCGCGGGTTTACGATTTTACGAAACGAACCTTATCATCACCAGTAAAATTAGTATTCAGTCGCAGTTTTAAGCATTCAGTTTTAAAAAATGAATTCTACAGGAAGTGTATCGAGATTGTGAGTCACATCTTTTTGAAGCAGAATTTTATATTGAATATATTCTTCATAACTCATTTCCTTATCGAATAAAAAGACCAAGTTTGGCACTTTTTCAAACTTTATGCTATAAAAATATTTTAATATTTCTGCTATTTTTATTTCCTTATTGCCTATAAAAACTTGTTTTTTTCCTTTTTTTAAGTAAACTACAAAACTTCCCTGTACAGGTCTTTCCATTTTATAAAACACTTTCGTGAAAGGTAAAAAGGCTAATTTTTTTCCGATAGAATCTGCGTACGAATAATAATTTTCGGCATTTTCGTTTTTGTGTGCGCTGTCAGCTCGCTTTTTTTCCTGCAATTTCATTACTTCAGGAATGACCAATTTTAAAGGCAGACGTTTGTCAATATTCAAAATCCAATTGGTGGAAATAATACTACTTTTTCGGTTCACATCAGCAATCGTGACTTTTCCTTCGATTTTAAAAAAGATATAAATTGGCGAAAGATCTTGTACCTCTTTTACAATTGTGATGTTTGATTTTGGAAGTAAAACGTCTTCTTTTTTTCCGCAGGAGAAAAGAATGAGAACAAGAATTAGAGTAAAATATTTCATTTTTTATTTTTTTAACGTTAAATATGTCATTTCGACCGAAGGGAGAAATCACACTAGTAATTCGTCTTGCATTATCGCCAATCTTTGTCGAGTTTCGAGTGTGATTTCTCCCTTAGGTCGAAATGACAAATCAGGCGATTACAAACTCATTTTATTAAACAAAGCAACACATTCAACTGCCTCCTTCACATCATGAACACGAAGAATTTTTGCGCCTTTTGTCAAAGCAATTGTATTTAGAAAAGTTGTTCCGTTTAAAGCTTCTTGCGGAGTAATGTCTAAGGTTTTATAAATCATAGATTTTCTTGAAATTCCAACTAAAACAGGCAATTCTAACAAATTAAAAAGCTCCATTTTTTGCATCACTTCGTAATTCTGATCGATTGTTTTGGCGAAACCGAAACCTGGATCTACAATCAAATCGTTGATTCCTAAAGCTCTTGCTTGTTTTATTTTTTCAGAAAAATAAAACAGCATTTCTTTTACAATATCGTCATATTCTGTAAGGCTTTGCATTGTTTGCGGATTTCCGCGCATGTGCATCATAATATACGGAACATTGTATTTTGCAATAACATCAAACATTTTATCGTCCAATTCTCCTGCTGCAATATCGTTTATAATCGCAGCGCCACTTTCTATGCTTGCTTTTGCAACTTCAGATCTAAACGTGTCAATTGACAATAATGCTTTAGGAAAATGCTTTAAAATCAGTTCTATAGCAGGAACAATACGATCGATTTCTTCTTGTTCTGTAACAAATTCAGCACTTGGTTTGCTTGAATATGCACCAATATCAATAAATGTCGCGCCTTCAGAAAGCATTTTTTCTACTTGCGAAATAATTTCATCTTCGTTTTTATATTTTCCTCCGTCAAAGAAAGAATTTGGCGTAACATTCAGAATCCCCATTACTTTAGGAATCGATAAATCTATAAGTTCGCCTTTGCAGTTAATCAACATTTTGTTTCAAGTTTTATTTGTTTCAAGTTTCAAGTTGATTTAGATTGCGATAGCTCTAAAACTTGAAACCTTTTTACAGTTTCAAGTTATCATCATTAACACTTTGTTTAGAAAAAACTTGAAACAAAGAAAACCTGAAACTTGAAACTCTTTAATTTAATCCTTATTTTTGAAGAAATTTTAGCAAATATACAGCATATAAATGAAGAATACTTCCCAAGAGTTTGATAATGTTATCGCGGTTTGCCGTACGTTGTTTATCAATAAAATGACCGATTACGGCAGTGCATGGAGAATCTTAAGATTGCCATCGTTAACCGATCAAATTTTCATAAAAGCACAACGAATCAGAAGTTTACAGGAAAACGATGTCCGTAAAGTGGATGAAGATGAAAAAGGCGAATTTATCGGAATCATCAATTATTCGATTATGGCTTTGATTCAGTTGGAATTAGGCGTTGTAGATCAGCCTGATCTTGACGTTGAAAAAGCAACTGAATTATACGATGCTAAAGTAAAGTTGACCAAAGACTTAATGGAAGCTAAAAATCATGATTACGGAGAAGCGTGGCGAGACATGCGTGTAAGTTCTTTAACTGATTTGATTTTACAGAAACTCCTTCGCGTTAAGCAAATTGAAGACAACAAAGGAAAAACAATTGTTTCTGAAGGAATCGATGCGAATTATCAGGATATGATTAATTATTCTGTTTTTGCTTTAATTCTTGAACCAATTAAATAAATAAAATTTCATCCCGATAGCTATCGGGACTCAAATTCCAACTTAAAAATTGGATTTTGGGATTTAAAAATTTGGAATTGAACCCCTAAATATTTCCCCATGAAAAACATTATTACTCAATTTTCCCGATTATTTGTCGGTGTGCTCTTCATAATTTCTGGATTAATAAAACTCAATGATCCTGTTGGATTCTCTTATAAATTAGCTGAATATTTTAGCGAACCTGTTTTTAATATGCCATTTTTAGAGCCTTTAGCTTTAGGTCTAGCAATCTTTCTGGTTATTTTAGAAGTAGTTTTAGGTGTAATGCTTTTGGTGGGGTATAAATCAAAACTAACGATTTGGGCTTTATTACTTCTAATCGTTTTCTTTACATTCCTTACCTTCTACTCTGCTTATTTTGATGTGGTAAAAGATTGCGGATGTTTTGGAGATGCTTTACATTTAACACCTTGGCAATCATTCACAAAAGATATTGTTTTACTTTTCTTTATCTTGATTTTATTCATCAATAAAAAACTAGTAAAACCATTATTTTCAAAATTAGTTACTAATATCATTACTTTAATCAGCATTGTTTTATGTGTTTTTATGGCTGTTTGGGTTTTAAACCACAATCCAATTAAAGATTTCCGTCCTTATAAAGTGGGAACAAATATTGAGAAAGGAATGGAAATTCCAGAAGGCGCTCCAAAATCGGTTGTTGAAATGATCTTTATCTACAAGGTAAATGGCGTTGAAAAAGAATTTACAGAGAAAGATTTAATGAATATTCCAGAAGGCGCAACATTTGTAGACAGAAAAGACAAAGTGATTTCTGAAGGTTATGTACCGCCGATTCATGATTTCACTATGACAAAAGATGATTCTGATTACAAAGAAGAATTATTAAAAGAACCAAAATTGCTCATTTTTGTAACTTATGATTTGAATTTATCAAATCCAGAAGGAATGAAAAAATTAGCAAAAGTTACCGCAGATGCAAAAGCAAAAGGTTACAAAGTAATCGGAATGACGGCTTCTGGAGCTGCTGAGATTGCAAAAGCTAAAAAAGAATACGCCTTAGACCTTGATTTCTATTTCTGCGATGGAACGGCTTTAAAAACGGTTGAAAGAGCAAACCCAAGTATTGTTGTGGTACATGATGGAACTATTGTTCAGAAAGTACATTACAATGATGTTGACGATTTGAAATTGTAGAATTTTCAAGTTAAAATATCAAAGCACCAATTTTCTAATAAATTGGTGCTTTTTTTACTCCAACATAAAGTAAGAAAAATAGTAATTCACCTATTTTGTTTTCTATATTTGCTACAACTATTCCAAAAAACAAAACCAATCTATGAAACCATTTCCAAAGTTTTTATTTACTTTTTTAATCACAATTCTTTTTAATTTTAGCAGTTTTAGCCAATCATCCAACAAAGACCAGCGTTATATCTTTTTTCTGCATAATGCTTTTGTGGAAGAAAACCCTTTAAACGTTGAGCATCCTGAATACGGAAGAGCAGAATATAATGAGATTTTAGATTCTTACCGAAACGATAATTTTATTGTTTTTAGCGAAATTAGAAGTAAAAATACTAACGGTGCTAAATATGCAAAAAAAATAGAAAAACAGATAAAAGCGCTATTAAGAAAAGATGTTCCGCCAAATCATATTACGGTAGTTGGAACTTCTAGAGGTGGTTATATTGCGCAGTACGTTTCGAGTTATTTAAAAAATCCAGATGTGAATTTTGTTTTTATAGGATGCTTCAGAGACTCTGATATTGAAGAGATTCCGGATATTAATTTCTGTGGAAACATTTTAACGATTTACGAAAAATCAGACATTTATGGCGTTTCGGCAATTAAGAGAAAAGAAACTTCAAAACTAAAAATCAATCATTTTAAAGAAATCGAATTAAATACCAATTTAAAACATGGCTTTTTATACAAAGCATCAGACAATTGGATTGCGCCAAGTAAAAAATGGGCAAATGGAAATTACGAATAAAAGTAGCATTCAAAAACATCAAGAAGTCTTCAATAATTTAATTTTTATTGAAGGCTTTTTTATTGAAATCTGACGTTTTTTTGACTAAAATAATCATCCAAAAATGAAATTTTATTCCTTTTTTTTCTTTCAAAAAAATATGATTAGAAAAAAGTATGATTTTTACCCTCTACTATTACGATTTCATTCTGTTTTTTCTAACCCAAAAGTGCAGTTTTGTTACAAAATAAACGACTCTTCAAATTTTGTTAATCTCCATTTGGCTTTCAATTTGTTTGTTTAACTTTGTGAATTCAGTACTTAATTTTAAAATAATTTATTTTACATATGAAACAAATTGCTCTAGTTGTAATTGCATTTATTACTTTTTCTTGTTCTCAAGCTCAAAAAACAGCTTTTTCTAAAGAAGCATTGGCTGAAAAATTATTAGGAACAGACGATAGTCAGACTACCTTTAAAAACATCTTAAAAAAATACAAAGGAAAAACTTTAGTTATCGAAGTTTGGGCTTCTTGGTGTGGAGACTGCGTAAAAGCAATGCCAAAATTAAAAGAATTACAAGCCAACAATCCTGATGTTTCTTACTTATTTATTTCTGCTGATAAAACGGCTGAAAAATGGAAAGCGGGAATCGAAAAACACGAATTAAATAAAGGCGATCATTACATGATGAATGACGGAATGAAAGGCCTTTTTGGAAAAGCGATTGACTTAGACTGGATTCCACGTTACATCATTGTAGATAAAAAAGGAAACATTGCTCTTTACCGTGCTATCGAAACCGATTTTGCTAAAATCGATGAAACTTTAAAAGGATTGAAATAAATATCAATTTCAATGTCAAAATTCAATTTTAATTTTGACTTGATTTACTTCAAAAACAAAAAACAAAAAAATAATATAAAACTACCAAAATGAGAAAATCGATTGTTGCAGGAAACTGGAAAATGCATAAAAATGCCGCTCAAACTGAAGAATTATTAAATGAATTAGTCGCTAAAATTCCAGCAAAAACAAACGCACAAGTAATTGTGGCTCCAACTTTTGTAAACTTACAAGCTGCTGCTACAAAATTAAAAAACACAACTATCGGAGTTTCTGCTCAAAATGTTCACCAAGCTGAAGGTGGTGCTTTTACAGGAGAAATTTCTGCAGATATGTTAACTAGCATCGGTGTTGATACCGTAATTTTAGGTCACTCTGAGCGTAGAGCTATTTTCCACGAAAGTGATGCTTTAATCGCAAGTAAAGTTGACACTGCTTTGAAACATGACATGACAGTTATTTTCTGTTTTGGAGAAGAACTAAAAGATCGTCAATCTGATAATCATTTCAATATTGTTGAAAACCAATTGCGTGACGGAGTATTCCATATTGCTAAAGAGTCTTGGTCTAAAGTTGTTTTAGCTTACGAACCAGTTTGGGCTATTGGAACTGGAGAAACTGCTTCGCCAGAACAAGCGCAAGAAATGCACGAATTTATTAGAGAAACTATCCGTAAAGCTTTTGGAGCTGAAATCGCTGACGAAGTTTCTATTTTATACGGTGGTTCTGTAAAACCAGAAAATGCTAAAGAAATTTTCGGTAAACCAGATGTTGACGGAGGTTTAATTGGAGGTGCTGCTTTAAAAGCAGATGATTTCTTAGCAATTGTAACTGCTATCTAATTTTAGATTTTAGATTTTAGATTTTAGATTTTAGATTTTAGATTTTAGATTTTAGATTTTAGATTTTAGATTTTAGATTTTAGATTTTAGATTTTAGATTTTAGATTTTAGATTTTAGATTTTACAAAAACCATTCGCGGTGCGAATGGTTTTTTTGTATTGGAATTTGGAGTTTTTGAATTGAAGTTTATAATTTAAAAATTACCTTTGCAAAAAATTTATTTATGTCAAACATCTATTTAGGATATCATTTTACAATTGAACCAAAAGAATTGGGTTCGGAAATTTTAGTGGCAGAATTGGGCGAAAAAGCGTTTGAAAGTTTTACAGAAACAGAAAACGGAATTTCCGCTTTTGTAAAGAAGGATTTATGGGATGAGAATATTCTGGATGATATTTATATTTTACAATCTGAAGAATTTAAAATTGAATATACAATTGAGGAAATTGATCAAGTTAACTGGAACGAAGAATGGGAAAAAAACTTCGAACCAATTGATGTTGATGGAAAATGTCATGTTCGCGCTCCTTTTCACCCGAAAACAGATGCTGAATTTGATATTTTGATCGAACCAAAAATGAGCTTCGGAACAGGTCATCATGAAACAACTCATATGATGATCCAACATTTACTGGAAATGGATGTTACAGGTTTGAAAACACTTGATATGGGTTGCGGAACTGCGATTTTAGCTATTTTGGCCGAAATGAAAGGCGCAGAACCTATTGATGCTATTGATATCGACAATTGGTGTTATTTGAACTCAATTGAAAATGCGGAGCGCAATAACTGCAAACATATTAGCGTTTACGAAGGCGATGCTGCTTTATTGGCTGGAAAAAAATACGATTTGATTATTGCCAATATCAATAGAAATATTTTGTTGAATGATATGCAAGCATATGTTGATGCATTAAACCCAAAAGGAATTATTCTTTTTAGTGGTTTTTACGAAGAAGACATTCCTTTCATAGATGCTTCTTGTGTTGAAAAAGGATTAACGTATGTTAAAAAGATACAAAGAAATAACTGGGTATCATTAAAATACGTAAATTAGATAGAGTAATTACAAAGTACAAAAACTAAATAAGATGAGTACTAAAGAAAAAGTTAGAGAAAAAGTCCGTGAGAAAGAAGCGGCTGTTTTTAATAATGAAATTATAATGTATAACGATGATGTAAATACATTTGACCACGTTATTGATACTTTAATGCGCGTTTGCGAGCACACAGCAGAACAAGCAGAACAATGTTCCTTAATTGTACATTACAACGGAAAATGCACTGTAAAAACAGGTCCGATCGAAAAATTAAAACCGCAATGTACGCAACTTTTGGAAGCTGGTCTAAGCGCCGAAATTGTTTAATTCTAAATAATTCAAAAGGCATTCTATTTTATTCTATATTTGAATGAAATAGAATGTTTTTTTTATGGAGGAATATGGAAAAATATTAATTATTGCAATGCCTATTTTTTTGACTTTAATAATCATTGAAAAAATATATGGCATTTACAAAAAGAATGATACTGCTCCTCTTATTGACAGTGTATCAAGCATAAGCTCTGGGATTACAAATTCTGTAAAAGATGTTCTTGGACTTAGTATTACATTTCTTTCTTATGAATGGCTTGTGTCTAAAATAGCCTTACAGCATTTAGAATCGAATGTTCTCTCCTATTTTATCGCCTTTTTTGTTATTGATTTTTACGGATATTGGAGCCATCGATTGGCGCATCAAATTAACTTTCTTTGGAACAAACACGCCATTCATCATAGTAGTGAAGAATTTAATCTCGCTTGTGCGCTTCGCCAGCCCATTGCCAGTTTAGTCAATTTATTTACTTTTTTGCTAATTCCCGCAGCATTGCTAGGAGTACCGACTTCTGTGATTGCTATAACGCTTCCTCTTCACTTATTTTTACAATTTTGGTATCATACCAAACACATTAAAAAAATGGGCTTTTTAGAGCAAATTTTGGTAACTCCTTCGCATCATCGGGTGCATCATGCGATTAATCCAGAATATTTAGACAAAAATCATTCACAAATTTTTATTTTTTGGGATAAGCTTTTTGGAACTTTTCAGGAAGAATTAGATGATGTTCCGCCTGTATTTGGAATTACGAGACCTGCCAATACTTGGAATCCGATAAAAATAAACTTTCAGCATTTAAGTTTATTAATTTCAGATGCATGGCGCGCTCCTAAATGGAAAGATAAGCTAACCATTTGGTTCAAACCAACTGGCTGGCGTCCAGAAAATTTTGAAGAAAAATATCCTGTAAATAAAATTGAAAATGTTTTTGATTTTGAAAAATATGGAACTCAAAATTCACAAAGATTAACATACTGGTCGCTTGCGCAAGTTCTAATCACTCTATTGTTTGTAAGCTATTTATTTGATAATATCGCTAAAATTGGATTTCCACACCTATTTATTTACGGCTTTTTTATTTTTCTTACTATATACAGTTATTCTGAATTAATGGATAAAAGTAAATTTGCTGTATTTTGGGAAACACTTCGATTAGGATTTGTAATCTCTATTATTAGCTATTATGGTGATTGGTTCGGATTAAATCGTGTAATTCCAATTAGTAATTATATTATTTTTGCTTATCTGATTTTATCAATTATGGCAACCGTTTATTTTGTAAACTTTGAATTTAAAATCAACCAAAACCAATATATAAATTCATAACCCCTATTATGAGAAATTCTTACTTTTTCAAGATTTATATTGTGTTCAGTATAATCTATCTCATTATCCTTTTGTCAGGTTTAGAGCATTTCGATTTGTTTTTAAAACCCATTTTAATACCTATCATGGGGTTTGGTGCTTATTTTTATAGAAAATTCCCAACACAAAATACTTTACTTGCCGGACTTACTTTTTCGTGGATCGGAGATGTTATTTTGCTTTTTACAGATCTCGGTGAAATTTATTTCATATTTGGGCTAGTCTCTTTTTTAATAGCTCATATTATTTATTGCATTTTATTTAATAAGCAAAATAAAATCAGAAAAAAACAGAACAAAACGATTTTCATTATTGGAAGTATCTTAATCGCTTTATATCTAATTGGAATGGTTTCTATTTTAATGCCGCATTTAGGAAATCTAGAAATTCCGGTTAGTGTGTATGCCTCTATAATCTCAATTATGTTATTATTTGCTTTTAATGGACTTTTAGTTTGGGAAAAACCAGGAAATTTTTTGATATTTCTTGGTGCCCTTTTCTTTGTTATTTCAGATAGCATTTTAGCTGTAAATAAATTTTACGCACCAATTCCGAAAAGCTCTTTTTTTATTATGCTGACTTATCTTCTGGCACAATATCTGATTGTAGTTGGTGTTTTAAGACTAAATCCAAAGAAAATAAAGGAATAATTAATTGCCTGTAATAACCAAACCTTATGAAAAAAATTGCCTTTTTTATTGTTTTACTAATTTCAGCGACTTCTTGTATAAGCACAAAATCAACTTTAAAAAATGTAGATGATAATGCTCCTGATTTAATTCTGAAAAAAGACAATACTTTTGTCATTACTCAATTTGCGAAGGATAAAAAATACGGTTACGATCCTGATTATCCTGTAAATTTATTTTTCCAAAACACCAATAGCGAAACTTTAAACGAGTCCCGTTTTCTTAATGCTTTAGCCGGACCAAGCGGTGAAAAAATAACGTATACAAAATTAGAAACCTGCTGCCCGTTTCCGACAAAAAGAAGTAATATGGGAGCTGGATTCTTAAATGTTTATGAGCTGAAATGGGATGGACAGAAAAAACCAATTAAGCTTTATTTGAACATTTATGAAAAAGGAATTTTAATGGTTCCGATGGGATTGAGATTGAAGCAGAATTAAATATTTGAAGAAAATCTTTATGATTAAAACAAAATATGTTTTTTTAGTTTTCTTCGTTTTAGCGTTAATCGTATTTCCGTATTATATCATTTATTTATCATCCGATTTCGTTTCATCCATTGTTCCGGGTTGGAATACTACGATTGTATCAGGTCAAATTATATCAAACTTAATTAAGTTTGTTGCTCTTCTTATAACAACAATTTGTTACTGGAAACTTTCTAAAATTAATAACCAAATAATTTTAAAAAGCTTTTTAATTCATTTTACACTTACAATTCCTGCTGTGTTTATTAGTAGAATGAGTCTTTATGAACTTATTACATCTATTTCTTTTAATCCTGAAAATTTTGTGAATCGTATTAGCCTTATAATTTTTATAAATATTTGCTTGAACATTTTATTTTGTATTGGACAAATTATTTTTTGGAGATTTTATATTAAATCAAAAAGAAGTTATAGAATCAATAAATTAACTTAATTTCTCATAATTCCACTAAACTCTAGCCCTGATAGCAGCGGAAATCATTTTTTGAGAAAACCTATTTTTTCTGGTCGTTGCAGAGCGACCAACGGAAGCTCCTGCAAGGATCTAGAAAAAAAGGATTACGATAAAAATATTGAAGCGGATAGCAGCCCCGATAGCTATCGGGGTTCATAAAATAATCTTAAATCTTAATCTGGTATTCATAAATCATAACTACCTTTGCACTGTCAAAAAATCATATTATGAACATACAACATATTCCTCAAATTAAGCATACTGACAGCGGGAATTTCTTTTTATTGGCGGGACCTTGTGCCATTGAAGGAGAAGAAATGGCGTTGCGTATTGCTGAAAAATTAGTTGGTATTACCGACAAACTTCAGATTCCTTATGTATTTAAAGGATCTTTCAAAAAAGCAAACCGTTCTAGAATTGATAGTTTTTCTGGAATTGGTGACGAAAAAGCATTAAAAATCTTAAGAAAAGTCTCAGAAACATTTCATGTTCCAACTGTAACAGATATCCACACAAATGAAGATGCTGATATGGCTGCACAATATGTAGACGTATTGCAAATTCCTGCTTTCCTAGTTCGCCAAACCGATCTTGTGGTTGCTGCGGCAAATACTGGAAAAGTAGTGAACTTGAAAAAAGGACAATTTATGAGTCCGGAGAGCATGAAACATGCTGTACAAAAAGTATTGGACTGTAATAATGAGAATGTTATGGTTACAGATCGTGGTACTATGTTTGGCTACCAAGATATGATTGTTGATTTTAGAGGAATTCCTACTATGCAGCAATATGCATCTACAGTTTTGGATGTAACGCACTCTTTGCAACAGCCAAATCAAACTGCTGGAGTTACCGGCGGAAGACCTGATATGATTGAAACAGTTGCAAAAGCTGGTATTGCGGTTGGTGTGGACGGTATTTTTATTGAAACACATTTTGATCCTGCTAATGCAAAAAGTGATGGTGCTAATATGCTGCATTTAGACTATTTTGAAGGTTTAATGAACAAGTTGGTTGCTATCAGAAAAACAGTTAACCCATTTTAATTTTATAATATTTAAGTTCTTTGAAAACAAAATTTTTATTTTTCCTACTGACATGTGTTTCGTTAAGCGCATTTGCTCAGGAAGAAATACCGGTACAGAAATACGCTGCTCACAATAAAGGAAAATTCTTTGTGATGTGGGGAGGTAACAGAGAAAGTTACTCTGATTCTGATGTAAATTTTAGAGGTAAAGATTACAACTTTACAGTAAATAACATGACCGCTCATGATAAGCCTAAAGGCTGGCATCTTGATTATGTCAATCCTGCAAAAATGACTATTCCTCAGACAAATTTAAGACTAGGATATTTCTTTAGCGATCACTATAGCGTGACAATTGGTGTTGACCACATGAAATATGTGATGACACAAAATCAAATTGCAAATGTTACAGGGAAGATTGATTTACCAGTAAATGATCCTGGATCGATTTATAATGGAGAATACAATAATACGCCTGTAGATATGTCTCAAGGTGGAGCTAAAGAAGGTGGTTATGACAATGGTGAAATTCCTGTAAATGGTCCTGCTTTTTTAATGTATGAGCATACTGATGGTTTGAACTACATTAATACTGAGGTTTCTAGATTTGATGATATCTCGAAATGGTTCAGTCTTCCAAATATTGATAAAGTGCAAATCAACTTAACAGAAGGTTTGGGTGCAGGAATTTTATACCCTAAAACCAACACTACTCTTTTAGGAAAAGAACGTCATGACGATTTTCACGTTTCTGGTTACGGTGTTTCTGCAAAAGCAGGTATTAACATTACATTTTTCAAGCATTTCTATATTCAAGGAGAGCTAAAAGGTGGTTATATCAACATGCAGGACATTAGAACTAGTGTTAGCAACGAAGATAAAGCTTCTCAAGACTTCTTCTTCTTTCAGCGTATTATTGCTGTTGGAGGAATATTTAGAATCTAATCTTTCAAAAAAACATATTTATAAAAATAGCTGTCATTTTATTTGGCAGCTATTTTTTTTATTATTTACTTTGTATCTCAAAGTACTTTAAATTATACTTTATGAAAAAGAAAAAGTTTTTATTTCCGCTCGTTACTTTTATAATAAGTTTTGCATGCGCGTTATTTGTAGCTATCAAAGTTTTTCCTAACAATCCATTTACGGGAACAAAACAAGAAATAGCAGTTGCAAGTAAATTTAAAGACGGTGATCTTATTTTTCAGACTTCAGAATCTCCGCAATGCGAAGCAGTTCGTATTGCAACAAATTCAAAGTTTTCTCATTGTGGAATTATTTACGACATAAACGGAAAGTGGTTTGTTTTTGAAGCGGTTCAGCCTGTAAAACTAACCCCTATTGAAGATTGGATTAGACATGGAAGAGATAATAAATATGTGGTTAAAAGACTAAAAAACGAAAAAGCTTTAAATCAGCAGATTTTAGAAAAAATGAAGGCATACAGCCAGCAGTTTGATGGCAAACAGTATGATGCTTATTTTGAATGGACAGACAATAGAATTTATTGTTCTGAATTGCTTTGGAAGATCTATAAGAATGCCGCTGGAATTAAGCTATCTGAACTGCGAGAATTGAAAGATTTCAATTTAAATGATCCAAGAGTTCAGAAAATATTGAAAGAACGTTATCGCAATGATATTCCGTTAGAAGAAAAGGTCGTTGCTCCTTCTGATCTTGCCGATTCTAATTTATTGAAAACCGTAATAGATACTTATTAAATCTTATAAAAGCTAGTGATAAAATTCTAGCTTTTTATTTATCTTTTTACTTTGAATCACAAAGAACTTTTAAAATAATTATATGAGAGATTTTTTAATTGAAAAACTGTACGAATGTTCTAAAAAGCCTTATCAAAAATATTTCAAGAAAAACGAGCCTTGGAATATTGATAAATCTAAGTTAGCAACTTATCCAAAAGAGAGTTTAGGATTTGGTTTAGGAAGTTTTCTGAGCAGCAATCATTTTGACATTCAAGAAAAGCTGGAAGATCATGATATCATTCATGTTTTAACTAATACAGGAGTTTCAGTTTACGAAGAAATCGGAATGCAGTATTTTTTATTCGGAAACGGAAAAAGAAGCTTGTATTTGTATATGGTTATCCTAACGGGAACTATCTTTTATCCGAAACGGATGAATTATTTTATAGCACAATATAAAAGAGGTAAAAGTGCGCATTCATTCCATTATTTAGATTTTTCAAAAATGCTACTTCTGCCTGTTCAAACTATTCAAGAAACTTTTAAAATTTAAAATCATGAAAACGATTCATAAACCTTTACAAGAAAAACAATCTATAGAATTAGCTATTGGAACATTTATTATTACGACAGTTTTATTTATGTTTTATATCATTTCAAATGAAAATGCTACTGTTTTGGTTATTGCGTGGCCGTTTGCATTGGCGGCAATACTAGTAAATATAATTATGTTCATTCATCTGGCAGATAGGTTTCTTCATTTACCACAACAAAGAAAAGAAATAGGTTTTAAAATTTTGATGCTGCTGTCTAATATCCCGATAACCTTTTTTTATTATTTGATGGTGATGAAATCTTAGTTTGAAATTGTATTCATAAAAAAAGCCACAAGTAAAAAACTTATGGCTTTTCAAATTTTATATAAAATCCTAATTTGCTTTTTTAATCTCGATTCCGTTTTGATCTAATAAATAGATTAATGAAGTCATGGTTGCCGCACCCAATTCTAGCTCTCTTTTATTGATAGCATCAAATGTATCGTTTGCAGCATGATGATAATCGAAATAACGCTGCGAATCTGGTTTTAATCCCGCTTTTACAATTGCCTGAGAAGTCAAATGGCTAATATCTGAACCTGCATGACCAATTGTAAAACTATGTACTAAATAAGGTTCGAAAAGATCTTTGTAAGCTTGAATTTTTTTCAGATTAACATCATCTGCTTCAATTGAAAATCCGCGTGGTGAAAATCCGCCTGAATCACTTTCTAATGCAAAAATGTGGTTTTCTTTCTTTTGTTTGGAAACTTCCTCGTATTTAGCACCGCCTTTTCCGCCATTTTCTTCATTCATAAACAAAACAACACGAATGGTATTTTTAGGTTTGTAATTTAAGTTTTTCAAAATTCTGATTACTTCCATACTTTGCACTACTCCTGCTCCATCATCATGAGAACCGTCTGCCAAATCCCAAGAATCTAAGTGACCTCCAACTACCATAATATTTTCAGGAGTTACACTTCCTGTCAATTCTCCAATTACGTTATAAGACAAAGCGTCTGGCAGAGTTTCGCAAGACTGTTTGAAATAGAATTTCAATGCAGGATTTACTTTTAATGATTTACTCAACAATTCAGCACCATTTGTACTGATCGCTGCCGTCGGAATATATTGTTCTTTTGGAAGATCGCCATAACTTTGAGCACCAGTATGAGGAAAATCGTCTAAACGCAAATTCATAGAACGAACAATTGTTCCTACTGCTCCCAATTTTGCTGCTTCTTTTGCTCCTGCATATCTTTGGTCTACACAGGCTCCATAAGACATAAATGTCTCAATATTCTCAGGATTCATTGGTCTGTTATAAAACACAATTTTTCCTTTTACTTTATCAGCACCTAATTCTGCTAATTCTTTAATTCCTTGAACTTCGATAATTTCTGCTGTAATTCCTGTTTTTGGAGTTGCTACAGAACCTCCTAATGCGCAAATCGGAACATTAGTTTTTGTTTTTCCATCTAAAATATAAGCCGTTTCTTTTTGTCCACGAACCCAATGAGGCACCATAACTTCCTGTAAATACACTTTATCAAGTCCTAAACTTTCTAATTGTCTTTTAGTGTAATCAACAGCTAATTCTGCTCCTTTAGATCCAGACAAACGAGCGCCGATATCGTTTGACAAATATTCTAACCATGTGTAGCATTTCGCTTCGGTTAAAGCTTTTTTATAAAATAATTTAATGTTTTTTTCATCGTTTGATTGGGCAAAAGATGTCAATCCGTTTAAAACTAAAGCAGTTAAAAGAATCGTTTTTTTCATAGTTTTTCTAGTAATTTTGGAGTTTATTATGCTTTTGGCATAAGCACAAAGGAACAAAATTTCGGACAGTTGGAACGCTTTTTCTTCAACCTTTTCTCAAAAAAAAGCTCCAATTACAAATTCTTCAATTTGCAATCGGAGCTTTTACAGATTCATCAAATAAAAATTATTTTACTTCGATAATCTTATTTTTTGTTCCAATACCATTTTCATTAAAAGGCTCGATAGTGAAATAATATTTTGTTCCTTTATCTAAACCTCTAAAATCATAACTATTATCGCCATAAACCATAATGCTGTTGTATAATTTATCTGGAGTAATTCCGTAATAAATATTATAACCTATAGCATCATTTTGTTTTTTCCAAGAAATCATTGCATTTCTTGAATCGGCTTTATTTCTATCAACTTTAAAAGAAGCAACAGCTTTTGGTTTTGCCGCCAATCCATTTCCGAAAACTCTGAAATCTGAAATAGCAAATAAACCAGATGCGTTATGAATGTTTTCCATTTTGATGTAACGCGCTTTAATTGATTTTGTAAGCTCGACATAATCGTGAGGTGCATCTTTATCATTTTTAGATTTATCAACAACCAAAGTCCAATTTACAGCATCATCAGACATAAATATTTTATACTGATAATAAATATCCATTGCTTTATTGTACTGCGTTGCTTTATGATCTGCGTAGTTAATCTGTAAAGCTTTTATTTCCATTGGTCTTCCTAAATCCATTTGAAGCCATTCGCCAGGATTACTCGTTTTAGCCGACCAATACGTTTGAATATTTTCATCCGTTAGATTTTCAGGTCCATAACAGAATTTCTCATAGACCTTTTTACCGCCATTATCCATTCTATGGGTTTCTACTTCCATACATTCTTCAGAAGAAGAAACTTTTACAGGTTTTTTATACGAAAGTAACATCCATCCAGATGAAGCACCTTTTGTCTGATCACGCTCACTTGTTGGCAATACAATTGGGAAATCGCCATAAGACGTAATCGAATACATTACATCATCCTTATCAAATCCGGCAGGGAACATATCGATACGACGTTCAAAACGGTCTTTAATAGAAATTTTACACGTTCCTGTATTCCAATAATTTCCGTAATTATCGGCAAAAGTATTTCCGTGTCCCGCTCCAATTACAAATCCACCTGGTTTATAAGACATCGGATTGTGTTTTTGATACGTAAATGGCCCTAACGGATTATCTCCTACATGAACACCATTTGCATAACCTTTAAACTCGGTTGCAGGCGCACCATATTGCATGTAGTATTTTCCGTTGTGCTTCGTCATCCAAGCTCCTTCAATAAAATTTCCCCAAGGTGCAGGTTCCATATCGTTGTTTGGTCCAAAACGTTCCCATCCATGAGCAGAAGGATCTAAAATTGCCACTTCCTTAACTTGTCCGTAAACTTTTTGAATATCTTCAACTTCAGTAGCTTTATACAATTCAGCATAATCAGCTTGATTTCCTTTTGGAAGCCAAGTATTATAGTCTACTTCTACTCCAACAAGCGGTAATTTTCCGCTTGATCCGTAGTACATGTATACTTTTTTATCATCATCTTGAAAAATTGCCGGATCCCAAGTTGGAAGCATTGCTTTGTCTACGTGACGTGTCCATCTTCCTGATTTTGGATCAGCCGTTTTCCAGATTGGATGATCTCTCTTCCAAGTTGAACCTACATAAAATAAAGTATCATTTACCACCCAGGCAGCTGGTGCGCATTGATCGTCGTCGCCAGGCTGTCTCTGGAAACTTCCGTAAACAAAATTCCAGTCAGACATATCTTTACTCCAAAAGAAACCCGCTTGGTTTGTCGCAAATAAATAATATTCGCCTTTGTATGTAATGATTACAGGATCTGCACTCGAACGGCGAGAATATGGAATTCCATTATGATTATAAGTTGTATAGTTGTAACCAATATTTATTGGATTACAATATGTTGTTGCAGGTTTATTAGGATCAAACCATTCTGTTTTGCCTAATTTTTGTGCCGATAGATTTTGATTGAAAAACATTATTATCAAAAAAATTGGCAGCGTTAAATGCTTATAAATTTTTTCCATGGTTAGATTTTAAGTTTATAAAGTCAAAAAGATTATTTTTTGGCCTGTAATCTTTCCTTTAAAAGTTCGGGTTCATTTGTTGTGATATAATCGAATTTATGATCAATAATCCAATCCATATCCTTTGCTTCATTTACGGTCCAAGCATTTAGGATAATTTTATTATCCTTGGCTTCTTTTATCCATTCTGGATGTTTTTGAAATACAGAATAGTGATAATCGACTCCTTTAATTTTATCAGCTTTCACCTCTTTTGGAGATTTATTTCCTTCTAAATATTGCAAAGAAGTTTTGGAATCAACTTTTCTGATTGCTTTTAAAATATCGTAATCAAAACTGATGTAACAAGTGTTTTTAGCTGCTTTCAATTTTTTGACAACTTCCACAGACATCAAAGCGGTTTTTTGTCCTCTTTCTTTACTTATTTCTGAAGGTTTTATTTCACAAACTAAAAGTGTCTGTTTATTGTTTTTAATTCCTTCTAAAATGTATTCATACAAGGTTGGAAGCTTTTCTCCATTTGATAATCTAAATTTTACTAAATCAACATAATTTGTTTCTTCAATAAGTAATTTGTTGTAATGTGCGTCATGATTGATTACTAACGAATCATCAGCCGTTCTCCAAACATCAAATTCTGAACCTGGCAATTTTAAATCAATTGCATGTCTTAAAGCTGCAATTGAATTTTCTGGTAGACTATTCTTTTTCCATGCGCCTCGATGCGCGACAATAGCATTCTTTTGAGCATGACAAGATGAGAAAGCAATAAGAAATACTAAACTCGATATTTTAAAAACATTCATAATAACGTAGTTAAATAATTACAAAAAAGGTTTTTGATTTTAAAAAAAAGCCCTTCGCTAACCAAACACGCGAAGGGCTAATTACTAATCAATAAACCAACTATTTAGTTAACTCAAAACTAACTTTCTTATCGGCATTTGAATTTCCTCCAACGAAAATATCAAACTGCCCTGGCTCTGCTACGAATTGTAAATCAGAGTTATAAAATTTTAAATCTTCAACAGTAATATCAAAACTTAGGGTTTGTTTTTCTCCTTTTTTAAGTGCAATTTTTTGGAAACCTTTTAATTCTCTAACTGGTCTTGTTACAGAACCAACTAAATCTCTAATGTATAATTGAACGGTTTCTTTTCCATCAAAATTTCCAGTATTCGTTACATCAACTGTTACTTTCAATTTTCCAGACGCATTCATTTTATCAGAAGAAATTTTCAAGTTTGAATAATCGAAAGTTGTGTAACTTAAACCAAATCCGAATGGGAATAATGGCTCGTTTCTTTCATCAATGTAGTTTGATCTGAATTTTTCGAATTTACCTTCAGTATTAGAAAGTGGTCTTCCTGTATTTTTGTGTGCGTAATAAATTGGTAATTGTCCAACGCTTCTTGGGAAAGTTGAAGTCAATTTTCCTGAAGGATTTACATCTCCAAATAAAACATCAGCAATAGCATAACCAGCTTCTGTACCAGCAAACCAAGCATTTAAAATAGCAGGAACCGTTTTTTCTTCGTCAGTAATTACTAATGGACGTCCGTCAAATAAAACTAGAACAACTGGTTTTCCTGTTTTTAATAAAGCGTTTAATAAATATTTTTGCGCTTGTGGAATTTCTAAATTCGTACGGCTGCTTGATTCACCGCTCATTTCTGCAGATTCTCCTAAAGCGGCAACAATTACATCTGACTGTTCAGCAACTTTTAAGGCTTCTGCCAATAAATCTTCTTTTGAACGGGCATCACGGTGTAAAGTTTTACCAAACATTGTAGCATTCGTTTCAAAAGTTTCATCGTAATCTAAATTACTTCCTTTTGCGTATAAAACTTTCGTTCCATTTCCAGCAACTTCTTTGATTCCTCTTAATAGAGAAACTGCATTTTCCATTTTTGTAGCCACACTCCAAGTTCCTGGCATGTTTTCTTTAGCATCAGCTAATGGACCGATCAAACCAATTGTACCTGATTTTTTAAGCGGTAATAATTGATTTTGGTTTTTTAATAAAACTAAAGATTGTGCCGCAATTTGACGCGCTTCTTTTCTGCTATCTGCTGTAAAGATTTCAGTTTTAGCTCTTTTCTCATCACAATATTTGTATGGATCTTGGAATAATCCTAAATCGTATTTTGCTTCTAAAATAAGTCTAACCGCGTTGTCAATTGTTTCGATAGAAACTCTTTTTTCATCTAATGATTTTTTCAAAGTTCCTAAGAAACCTTCTCCAACCATGTCCATTTCTACACCAGCATTTAGAGCTAAAGCAGAAACATCTTGAAGATTCCCCATTCCGTGTTCGATCATCTCAGGAATTCCAGTAAAATCTGTTACCACAAAACCTTTGAACCCCCATTGTTTTCTTAAAACATCTGTCATTAACCATTTGCTCCCAGTCGCTGGAACTCCATCAACTTCATTGAAAGAAGCCATAACCGAACCTACACCAGCATCAACTGCTGCTTTGTAAGGAGGAAAATAATCGTTAAACATTCTGATGTGACTCATATCAACTGTGTTGTAATCGCGTCCGCCTTCTGGAGCTCCATATAATGCGAAATGCTTAACACAAGCTAAGATTGAATTGTTTTTTGAAAGATCACGCTGCTGATAACCGTTAACCATTGCTTTTGCAATTTGGCTTCCTAAATAAGGATCTTCTCCAGAACCTTCAGAAACTCTTCCCCATCTTGGATCGCGAGAAATATCTACCATTGGAGAAAATGTCCAATTGATTCCGTCTGCACTTGCTTCTTTTGCAGCAATTTGTGCACTTCTTTCAATTAAAGCCATATCCCAAGTACAAGATAATCCTAATGGAATTGGGAATGTTGTTTCGTAACCGTGAATAACATCCATACCAAAAAGCAATGGAATTTTTAAACGGCTTTTTTCAACTGCAATCTTTTGTACTTCTTTAATTTTTTGAACTGACTTAATGTTGAACAAACCGCCCACTTTACCTTCAGCAATATTTTTTGCCACATTTGAGCTGTTTGCTTGCCCTGTGGTAATATCACCAGATGTCGGCAAGTTTAACTGACCCAATTTCTCGTCTAAAGTCATTTTTGACATTAATTCCGCCACAAATTCAGACTTTGGTTTAATTTTTACTGTATTTTTAGCTGGCTTTTTTTGAGCATATCCCAAAACAGCACATCCTAAAAAAAGTAAGACTAATTTGTTTTTCATGTGTATTTAATATTTGTTTTTAATCGGAACATGGAATCACTTTTCTTCGTTCAGTTTTTCATTTGAATCAAAGTGATTTCATTCTATTCTATTTATTTGTTTGTATTCTTTTTTTTCTGCTGAAACATCCAGTCATAAATCTCTTGATTATCATATACTTTTGTCCAGCTATCATGATTTGCATCATCAAAAATGGTCAGCTTAACATCTTTTGCATTACACTTTTTCAATTCTTTATAAATCGTAATTGCATAATTTACATTTACCACATCGTCTAATAACCCGTGGAAAATTCTGGTTGGAATATTGGCTATTTCACAAGCGTGCTCTAACTGAATTAAATCTACAAAACCAGCGACAGGTACGTTTGCTGCAAATAGATCCGGATGTGAAAAAGCCAAATTCCACGAAGCCCAACCTCCTGAGCTCAAACCAGTAACATATATTCTTTCTGAATCAATTTTATTCTCTTTCTGAACTTTTTGAATCAACTGATAAATGGATTCTATATCCCAATTTTCATCTTCCTTACATTGCGGAGCTAGAACATACGCATCTAGTTGATGCGTTTTTAAATACTTAAAAGGTCCATGAATCTTTACCTTTTCAATATCAGTTCCTTTTTCCCCATCTCCCGAAATAAAAACTATTAATGGCTTTTTTTCTTTTGTGTTTGCCGGACGATGCAAAGCATAACCCAACTCGTACTTGGACATTATAACTGTATTAATTTTTCCGGTCGTTTCACTTTGGGCGAACCCAAAAACAGAAAATAATAAGACAAAAAGCGTGATTCTATATTTCATTTAAAGGCAATTAAATTCCGTATTTACCAGAAGTAAATCCAAGTTTTTTCAAACCTTGTTTTGTATCTGAAGCATTCATAAACAGTTTCCACAATAAACCTGTTCTGTAATTTTCAATCATAGGAGCGATAGTTCCTTGATCAATAGCCAAATAACGAGCAGTTACCCAATTATACTGCGGAGAAAAAGCATCGTATGGCCCTGCAATTCCAACATATTTCGCCTTATTTTCATCATATAAATAATGTAAAAACTTCATTGATTCTACAGGTGTATATGGAAATGATGATAAAGCCGCAGTCGGCGAAATTACCCCGTTATCATTGTTTGGCTGATGAGCAGTATATCCAGTTGTTCCATCAGGATTACGTGTATAACTTGCTGTTAATCCCCAACATTTATCTGAATAATCTTTAAAACCTTTTGGATTAGCAACACTATACTGAACCATAATTTTAGCATGATTTTGTGTCAACTGCCAATAGTCTGCGTATTTATCTTTTAAGGTATTTGGATCCAATCCTAAATAAGAATAATGCGACCAAAACATTGGTCCAACATTTCCAACTGCTCCGTTATAACTCAAAACAACTGGAATTCCATATTGAACGCCTCCATTTACTATTGCTCCACTTCTTGCCCAAGCTTGGTGATATGCTTCTGCAGAAATCGGATGTGTTGGTGATGAAGCTGCCATTACGTAAGTAATCAAGCATTCATTATAACCTTCAAGTTTGAAGTTCATATCCCAACCATAATTTGGTGACCAGTGCCAATACAATGCGTTTTCTCCTCTTGTGTACCAATCCCATTCTACGCCTTTCCAAAGTTCATCAGCTTTAGCAGCTAATTCTTTTTCAGTCGTACTTCCATTTTTAAAATATTCTCTGATTGTGATTAAAGCTTGACAAACAAAAGACGTTTCTACTAAATCTCCACCATTATCTTTTGTTCCAAATGGTATTACTTTTCCAGAAGTATTGTCCATCCAATGTGACCATGCACCATGAAATCTATCTGCTTTCTCTAGGAAATTTAATGCTGTAGTAAGTCTAGAAACAGCTTCAGCTCTTGGCACAAAACCTCTTTCTACACCTACAATTATACTCATTAATCCAAATGCAGAACCTCCAGTTGTGATAATATTTGACTCAAAATTAGGATCTTCTGTAAGGTATCTTTCTCTTGCCAATTTTGAATTTGAATCAGCATATTCCCAAAAATATTTAATTGCATCTTTTTGAACCTGATCCATTGCTTCCGTATCCGTTAACGGTTTTGTCGGCGTTGTTGGATTTGTTGGTAAAGGTGTGCCTCCTGTATTTCCTCCTTCAGGTGAAGAAGAAGAACATGAACTTACAGCACTTAAAATCATTATAATATATAAACCTAACTTCATTTTATCAATTTCTATAATTATATTAATTAAAACATACACCCGATATAAACTCAGGTGTATGTTTTTTAAAAACTTTATCTTTTATCTTTCTCTAATTTATAAAGAGCGGTAACTTCTGGATCTGTAAGAGCAGAATCATAAATTCTGAATTCATCCATTAAACCAGTATAATTTAGCATCCATCCATCAGGATTACCCCACGGAGCACCTAAATGTTGCTGATACCCTCCAATAATAAATTTTGAAACCTCAGAGCTAGCCAATTCTCCAAAAGGACCACCACCTGTAGCAGGATCGCTTGCATATCTTTTTGAAATAGAAGTTGGTAAAACTACTTTTTGACCATCTATATACAAGCTGTAAGTAGAACTTGTACCGTTGTATGACCATACTACGTGTTTCCAAGCTCCAAACATATTAGCCAAAACATTTGCACCACCATGCTCAATGAACTGTCCTGACCAAGGAATACTTGGTGTGACATCTCTTTGAATATGATTTTTCATCAACATTGTAGTTGCTGGGCCAGTTCCTTCAATAAGAGTAAAAATATTACCCCAGAAATCTGTTTTCTTAGGTAGCATATACAATGACTGAGCTCCTCCTGTATGCGGATCAGTTTTAATCCACATGGAAACCGTAATATTCTTTAAGTTTACAACAGAATTTGCCACATTATTGTAGGCAATAAATGAAGTCGTAGAACCTTTATAAGCAGTACCTTTTACACCAGTTTCATAAGAAACATTTGTTCCTGTTCCGCCAGTAATTGCACCTTTTGAATCTTCAATTGTTCCATCGAAACTAAATTTAGAAACTAAGTGTGTTGGTGCAATATCATCAGAATTCTCATATCCGCCAATTGACTCGTAAGGAATTGGACTGTTAGTTTTATCAATACTATCCTCACAGCTTACAAAAATTTGTGAAGCTAAAGCTAAAGAAAGTAATAAAATAGATTTATTTTTTTTCATTTTAATTAGTTTTAAGGATTAGTAACCAGGGTTTTGAGCTGATAAGCCGTCTGCTTGTTTAATGAATGTCGCCGGAATAGGGAATAATTCATTTTTGCCTTCAGTAAATGTTTTTCCATCTACAGCAAAAGCTGCTTTCGCTTGACCTGTGCGCACTAAATCAAAAAATCTATCGTGTTCAAAAGCCATTTCTACTCTTCTTTCTTTCCAGATTGCAGTTCTTACATCTGCTTGAGAAGCTGCTGTAGTATTAGCTAAACCTGCTCTGTTTCTAATTTGATTCAATAAAGGAATAGCTTCACCTGTTTGTCCTAATTCATTTAATGCTTCAGCTTTCATTAATAAAACTTCTGCAAATCTCAAATACTTAATATCAACATCTGTTTCCCATGCATCTGTATACGCTGATGAATAAGCTTTGTAGTTGTATCTTTCGTTTTCAACTGTATTTGGTACTACTCTTCCATCGTATAAAGTTGAACCTCTAAAAATGATTGTTGCTGCTTTTCTAACATCATTAGCTTCGTAAGCATTTACTAAACTTTGAGATGGTGTATTGAAACCCCAGCCCCAGCCTCCAGTACCACGAGCGCCTTGTGTATTAGAATATCCTTCAATTCCCTTAGCTGGTATAGCTCCTTGAGCGTAGATTTCGAAAATAGATTCAGAATCAAATTTTCCACTTGCTCTAAACATAGAAGCATAATTAGCTACAAGAGAGTAACCTGTTACTTTATTAGCATTATCAACAACTTGCTGCCATTTTTTCTGGTACAAACTTACTTTTGCAAACAGTGCATAAGCAGCACCTTTTGAAACTCTTGATTTTTCATTTGCAGAATAAGCAGTTTTTTCTGGTAATGCAGCAATTGCATCAGTTAAATCGCTTTCAATAAATGCATAAACCTCAGGAGCAGTTTTACGTGTAAGCTGCATAATTCTGTCAGCTTCTGAACCTGGAACTGGTAAATGGTCAACGATTGGAACACCTCCATAACATTTTACCAAAGTGAAATACATAAATGCTCTTAAAAACTTAGCTTCACCAGCTAGTCTGTTTCTTAAAGCCGCATCTACTTTATCCAATTTTGGAAGCATATTTAGTGCCTGATTACATTTGTTTATTCCATCGTAATTAGCAATAAAAGTACTTTCTGCAGAAGGATTAGAAGCATTGTAAGTTAAATTGTCCAAAACATCTTTATCTGTTCCAGTATCTCCAGGAGAAGAACCTTTATCAGCATCATCAGAAGTGATACTTGAAAGACCAATCCATCCAAAAGAAGTCATATCCCAATTTAAAAACTTGTTATAGATTGCTGTTACAAATTGAGCAGCTCCTGCCTCATTGTTAAACAACTCTGTATCATCGGTCGAAATAGATTCTGTTTGATCTACATCTAGATAGTCGTCTGCACACCCTGTAAAAAACAATGATGATAATACAAACGTTGCTATATATATCTTTTTCATAATATTAAAATTTTAAATTAGCACCAATTACAAATGATCTTAAAGTTGGATAAGCATCCAGCTCTACTCCCTGAGTTCCATAAGGATTTCCGTCTCCGTTTAACTCTGGAGAAAATCCTGAAAATTTTTGTGTAATAAATGGGTTAATTGCATTTATATAAATTCTACATGCATTTACAAATCCATCTCCTTGTAATGGTAATTTGTAACCTAAAGTAATGTTGTTAACTCTAAAGAAATCGCCAGACTCTAGGTAGTATGTAGAAGCAACTGGTACTTGATTGAATGGTGCAGGATTTGAAGCTGTTAGATTGTTTAACGTCCAGAAATCTGTAGCAAGAGAGTTTTCAATGTTTTCACCAGAGAAACGCTGTGCTTTTTTACCGTTATACACTTTTGCTCCAGCAGTACCGTATCCATCAACAGAGAAATCAAAGTTTTTGTAAACAAATCCTAAAGAAACTCCATAGTTAGATTTTGGTAAACTTGAACCAACATATTTTTTATCGGCTGTGGCGCTTAATGCATCTTGAGTTACTTTATCTCCTGCGGCATTATAGTATGACATTTGTCCGTTTGTAGGATCAAAACCAGCATATTCATAGATGTAGAAACTTCCTAATGGCTGACCTACAGTAGTATTGTCAAGTAATTTTGTATCTTGACCATTTCCTAATCCACCACCAATAACTGGAGACAAGACTACATTTTTCAAACCTGTAAGTTCGTTTTTATTGTTAGAAAAGTTACCACCGATATAGTAGCTAAAATTTTCTCCAATTTTATCATCCCAACGTAATGAAATCTCATAACCTTTGTTAGATACTTCTCCAACGTGAGCAGGAGATGCAGCAGTAATTCCAGATGTAAAATAAGGTTTTGTATTTAAAATTACGTTGTTTGTATTTTTGTCATACAAATCGAAAGATCCTTTTAATCTGCTGTTTAAGAATTCAAAATCTAAACCTACAGAAGATTCTTCTGTAATCTCCCAAGATAAACTTGGATCGATTTGTGAAGATATTGTTGTTCCTTCAAGCAAAATAGACCCTCCTAAATAAGCATTAAGTCCTGAAGTATATCCTTGACTATTAAGCGGTACATTTTGATTTCCTAATTTACCCCAGCTTCCTCTTAATTTCAATAAATTGATTCCTTTTGAGTCTGCTAAAAATTTTTCTTTAGAAATTACCCATCCAGCACCAAGTGCAGGGAAAGTTCCCCAACGGTAGTCTTTTGCAAAGTTTGAAGATCCGTCACGTCTAACAGTTCCAGTAAATAAATATCTATCTAATAATTTATATTGGAAACGACCTAAGTAAGAAGCTAATTTAGTTTCGTTAAAAACTTCATCTTTATAACTTACTATGTTTGTAGCATATTCGTTATCCTTAAGAGCCCAGTAATTAGAATCTGAATTTACATTCTTTCTTACTATTGTCAATTTTTCTCTTGCTCCTTTAACGTATGTTTCAACACCCGCAGTAACTTCTAAATCGTGAATTTCGTTAAATACTTTATTGTAAGTCAAGTAGTTTGATAAACTCCAGTTATAATATTCTTCTCTTCCTTTTGTTAATGAATTGATATTTGCATTAGGAAATAACTGCTCATATTCGCTAGCCTGTCTGTCAGGATTCGCTGCTACCCAAATATTTTTAGTATCGTTGTAGTTATAATTTTTCCAAGTATAATACTCACCATTATATTGTGAAGTGAATTTTAACGAAGGTAAAATTTCATAATCTAATTTTAGACCTCCTTGCAACGTAATACTGCGTTGTTGTTCGTCGAAGAAATCCAACTGAGCCACTGGGTTTCCAACATTATTAATTGCAGATCCTGTTTCACTTGCAAAACCATTTTCTCCAACACGCGCAACTCCATATTTTCCATCAGGAAAAAATACTGGAACTACAGGCGATTGTTTGTAAGCATTTGTAAAAGCTGACAAAGGTTTTGGAGTAGATTTTGTAGACGTTAAACTGAAGTTTTGAGTTAATGTCAGTTTTTTAGAAATTTTGTATTCATTATTGTTTCTAAAAGTAGTACGTCCGTAATCTAAACCGTTTAAAACAGCTTTTTCTTCATAATTACCTAAACTGAAAAAGTATTTTACACTTTCCGTTGCTCCAGAAACAGATACGTTATTTTGAGTATAACTTCCTGTTCTTGTAATTTCGTCAAACCAATCTGTATTAACAGGCTGATCCTGAGAGTAAGTTGTAGATTGTAAAGCTGAATTAGTGTAATGAGCATATTTATTACTTCCAGCCATTTTTACTCTTTTAAGCGGTGTTCTTACACCACCAAAGCTTTCCACTTCAACAGAAACCTTATCACCTTTACCTTTTTTAGTTGTAATGATAATAACCCCGTTTGCAGCTCTTGTACCATAAATTGCTAACGCAGATGCATCTTTTAAAATATCGTAAGAAGTAATATCGTTAGCATTAATATTATTGATGTTTTCTGTTGCCATACCATCAACAATATATAATGGTGATCTACCTCCTAAGGCTGTACCTAAACCTCTAATAACAACAGATGGTGTACTTCCTGGTAAATCAGAAGCAGTTACTTGCACCCCAGCAGCTTTACCTTGAATAGCTTGAGAAGCATTAATAACTTTAGTTTTTGTGATATCTTCTGCTTTTATAGAAGAAATTGCAGTAGTATTATCTACCTTTTTTCTAGTACCATAACCAATTACTACTACTTCTTTTAAAGCGGTGTCACCCGATTCTTTTAAAGTAATGGTCATTGCTCCTGCCGTTGCCGGTACAGAAACAGAGTCAAAACCAAGCATGGAGATTTTTAAGGTCTCTCCAACTTTAGCATTAATGGTAAAATTACCATCGAAGTCGGTATCAGCAGAAGTTCGAGATTCTGAAGCACTAATAATAGCACCTGGAACACCCATTCCACTACTGTCTAATACTTTCCCTTTAATTGCTTGTGCTTGCCCCATCATATATGTAGGCAGCAACAAGAGTGCTAAAAAGCTAAAAATAAAATTTTTCATACAGTACGTAATCGTTTAAGTTAGTAGAGCCAAATTAAACAATTACAACGTTGTAGTACATCAAATACCACTACAACATAGCTACATCATTATGTTAAATTTTATAGTTAAATAAATCAAAATCAACATTTTAAATGTTAATAAAATTCCTTTAACATATCATTATGATGTAGTAATGATGTATCGTAATTATATAAAAAATGATATTGAAAAATACAAATTATGTAAAAAACAAATTCAAAACTTACAGAGTTAATAAAAATTTCGACAAATTTTCGTCTTGTGTGAGGTTTAATTTCTTTCTTAGACGATATCTATGCAGTTCTACACCTCTAAAAGAGATGTTCATCATAGGTGCAATTTCCTTAGAAGACAGGTTCATTTTAAGATAAACACACAATTTTATATCTTTCGGAGTTAAGTGTGGATACTTTTTGGAAAGATTTATAATAAACTCGTTATGGATTTGATTTAAATTAGTTTCAAATATTTCCCATTCATGTTTATTTACTTCATTAATCTTGATCGCTTTTTTGATTTCGTTCTTAAGTCTACTGAAATCTTTCTCAGTTTCTAAAATTGATTGAATTTTATCAATCATTTCTGTTTGTTTGGCAATTGACAATGATTTACCAGCAACCTCAGAAGATTTGGTTTGAAGTTCAAGCTCTAAAATATGTTTTTCATATTCCTGAATATTGAGCTCATTTTCCTTTTTCAACTCCATTTCAAGAATCTCTCTCTGATGTTTTAATTCTTCGGCCTGCAATTTTAATTTTTGCATATAACGAAGTTTATTCCATTTATAATAAAAGAATAAAACAGCACCAATTATCAGTAAATAAAGAAGAATCATCCAAAAAGAAAAATACCAGGGTTCGGCAACTTTAAACTTATAAGATAAAACCTTGTCGTAAGTTGCACCATCGTGTTTGAATATCTCTACAGAATGATAGCCGCTACTCAAATTGTTTAGAATTATTAACCCATCAGAAATCGGCACAAATTCTTTACTCTTATCTAACTTGTAAAACAAATTTGGCTTGCTTGCTCCATAAATCCCAGAAATAACATTGATCTTTAATTCCGTATTGAATTTTATTCTCGACTCGTTTGGAATTAAAACATCATTACTAAAAGCTTCTAATTCTACTTTTGAGTTTTGTTTGTTTTCATACTGCAGTTTTAAAGAAATAAATCCATCATCGAGGTTAAATAAATAATCGTTGTCTGTTTTAAAAATTCTTAAATTTTCATTGATCAATTTACCTTTATAATATTTCTCCTGAATAATATTCCAAATAAACTTGTTTCCTTCTGCATAAATGTGATATAAGATTCCGTTTTGTAAAACCATAAAATGATCCTCATCTATTGAAACAATGTCTGTTACATTTTTAAAACTTGCATTGAATAGATCATTTTCTTCCAGTTTATTAGAAATTGAATTATAAGTGTACCATACATTATTAATCAGAAAGAGAATTTCTTTTCTAAACTCAAAAATCTTTATTCCAAAATCATTTTTGATTTTACTTTGTTGCGTAACATTTTCAACTTTTAAAGTATTGTAATTATCATCTAATAAAACACGATACAATCCACGATAATTGTCAGCTGCCCAAATTTCATTTTTCTTATTCTGTGCAACATATTTAATAGGCTTTGCTAGATCTTTTATTGTTTTGTATTCAGATAAATTAGAAGGATCATCATAAACTAAAATACCACTGTAGGTCGATTGAAAGTAAGTGTTATTTATACTGCTTTTTGACATATTCCAACCACCGCTTACTCCATTGATTTTATTTAAAGTATTATTTTCATAAGAAAAAGTACCATCATTATGACCTATAATATATTTTCCATCAATAAGTGAAATATTCCAAGCCTGGCCTTGAGTAGTTGGCATCATATTAAATTTTCCACCACTATATTCAAAAATACCATGATTTGAAGCAATTAGATAACCTTTATTAATTGTCGCAACAGCATAGACAGATCCTAAAATACCCGAATTGTCATAAAAGAAAGAAATTGGAGAATTGACCTCAACATGCGCGATACCATTATCTAATCCAACCCATAAATCATCTTCTTTATCAAATCCTAAACTTAGAACTGAGTTGTTCATTAAAACATTATCACGTTCAATATTTTTATATGAATTGTTTTTTAAATCTAAAATGATAATACCGCGATTTCCAGTTCCTATAATCAGTTTTTCTCCTTTAATAAATTTTGCAACATTAATTGTTGCAGATTTCAGCATTTCGTTTATCGGATTGTCCCAACTTTTTAATCCATTTTTATCTACAACAAAAACACCCTTTTTTTGTGTAAAGATGTATGTTTTGTTCTGATATTTTTCGATGGCATGGACAACAGTCTTTTTTAACACATCCCAACCTTTTGGGTTAGCAATGTATTTATCTTTCATTCTAAAAATTCCATTCTGGACAGAAGCAACATATAAATTTTGATCTACTGCAAAACAGTATGAAATAAGAAACGGAAATTTAATTTTCTTAATTGTTTTTCCATTGTAGATAAAAACATCATTGAATGATTGAAAATACAATGAACCATTAAATCTGAAAATTTTCCAGATTTCTTCATTGTCTTTTTCATCAAACAAACGAAGATTTTTGGTTATAGAAACATAATGCATGGTTCCATCCTTTCTGTACCAATAACCAAATTCTTTATAAGAACCTGAATAAATTTTATCACCTTCAATTAAAATAGATCGAATAATGGTTTTGTTAGGAAGTGTATATTTTTCCCATTTTACCCCATCGTAACGAAGTAAATAATGATTATTAGCAAAGTACATGGCATCGTCTTTTCCTTGCACGACATTCCAAATTTGATTATCACCTTGATAATCTGATTTGCTGTAATTTTCGACAAATGGAAGTAATTCTTGTGCTTGAAGCTGTAAAGCAATGAAAAAGAAGAAAAGAGATTTTAAAAGTATCGATTTCAAGATATTTCGTTTTTAAATTCAAAGATACTGACAAAAAACTTAAACTAAAAGCATAAAAAAAGCTCCAAAACAAAGGAGCTTTCGTTATATAAAACACGAATATTCTAATTTTCAAGCAATTGATAAACCTGATTTGCAATTTCATACTCTTCGTCTGTTGGAACAACCAACACTTTTACCTTAGAGTTTTGAGTATTAATTTCTCTTAATTCTTTAGAACGAATCTGATTTTTTGCTGTATCAATTTCAATTCCGAAATAATCCAAATCTGTACCGATCAAATTACGCATATAAGATGAATTTTCTCCAATTCCAGCTGTAAACACAATAGCATCCAATCCGTTAAGGGCAGCTGTATAAGCACCAATAGTCTTTCTGATTCTATAAGCATTCATTTGCAATGCCAACTGACAATCTTTATTTCCTTTTTCTGCTTCTGCTTCAATATCACGCAAATCGCTGTAACCTGTAAGCCCAAGCATACCACTTTGTTTTAGTAAAACTGCATTTACTTCATCTGGAGTATAGCCTAAATTTTTAATCATATAAAAAACAACAGACTGGTCAATATCCCCCGCTCGAGTTCCCATAATTAATCCATTTGAAGGCGAAAATCCCATCGAAGTATCGATACATTTTCCATCTTTAATAGCTGCCATACTACATCCATTTCCTAAATGAATGGTAATTATTCTGGAATTCTTTTCCAAATAACCAATTGCTTTTTCAGAAACATATTTATGACTTGTTCCGTGAAAACCGTAAACACGAACTTTATTTTCTGTTAAAAGATAATTTGGAATAGCATATTTATAAGCTACTTCTGGCATGGTTTGATGAAAAGCGGTATCAAAAACTGCAATTTGTTCTGCCGAACTGAAAATTTCTTCCGCTACATTAATTCCTTCCAGATTTGCTGGATTATGCAGCGGCGCCAATTCAAAAAGCTGTTTAATTTTTGCTTTAACTTTATCGTCAATTTTTACAGTAGCACTAAAATCACTTCCTCCATGTACAACGCGATGTCCAACAGCTGTAATTTCTGAAGTAGATTTTATAACTCCTTTTTCTGAGTCCAAAAGCATACTGGCTACTTTTTGCAATCCCACTTTATGGTTCGGAATAGGCAATGTTTCCTCTAATGAAACAGTTGCAGTTTTAAAAATAACATTTGAAGTTTCTAAACCAATTCGGTCAATCATTCCAGAACAAATTACTTCGTTTTCTGGCATTACCATTAATTGATATTTAATTGAAGAACTTCCTGAGTTTATAATTAGTATTTTCATTTTTTTTAAAGGTGCTAAGATGCTAAGGTTCTAAGGTTCTGAGATTTTTAGTTTATTTTTAATTTTTAATTCTCAATTTTTAATTGAATTTACATTCCTTGCGCTTGAATAGCGGTAATTACAACAGTATTTATAATATCATCTACGGTGCAACCACGGCTTAAATCGTTTACAGGTTTGTTTAAGCCTTGTAACATTGGGCCAATTGCCAATGCTCCAGTTTCTCTCTGAACGGCTTTGTAGGTATTGTTTCCTGTATTTAAATCCGGAAAAATAAGTACACTCGCCTGCCCTGCTACTTCAGAATCTGGCATTTTGCTTTTTCCGACAGTTAAATCTACGGCAGCATCATACTGAATGGGTCCTTCAATTTTTAAATCAGGTCTTTTTTCTTTTACGATAGCAGTTGCCGTTCTAACTTTATCGACTTCGTCTCCTTTTCCTGATGAGCCAGAAGAATAAGAAAGCATCGCAATTTTAGGTTCAATTCCGAAAGCTAAACTTGATTCTGCAGAAGAAATCGCAATTTCTGCCAATTGTTCTGCTGTTGGATTTGGATTAATGGCACAATCACCGAAAACAGAAACTCGGTCTTCTAAACACATGAAAAATACCGAAGAAACTACAGATGAATTTGGTTTTGTTTTAATGAATTGCAACGCTGGCAAAATAGTATGCTGTGTGGTATGAGCCGCTCCAGAAACCATTCCGTCCGCATGCCCTTTATAAACCATCATCGTTCCAAAATACGAAACATCTTCCATTAAATCTCTTGCCATTGTAATACTTACGTTTTTAGCCTTCCTAAGCTCGTAATAGGTATTGGCATAATCTTCGTAAAGTTCAGATTCTTTTGGATTGATGATATTTACTTTAGAAAAATCAAATGTAATTCCGAGTTCTACAACCTTACTTTCTATTTGTTTTTTATCTCCAATAATAGAAATATCAACCACATCCATATCTAACAATCGAGATGCTGCAGTAATAATTCGGTCATCGTTTCCTTCTGGCAATACAATATGTTTTCTATGCTGTTTGGCTCTTTTAACCATGTTATATTGAAACATTTTTGGTGTCATCCCTTCTGCTTCAAAAGTGATTAATCGTTCAGATAAAGCATCATTATCAACATATTTTGCAAACGTCGTTATAGAAGTCTCAATTTTATGCGTGTTGTTGGCATAAATCTCCGATTTAATTGAACCAATTTTATTGGTAATATGATAAGTTCCTCCATCTACAGCAATAATTGGAACTATAGCTGAAAGTCCTTCTATAAGTTTCAAAATGCTTTCTTCAGGAACAATATTTCCTGTTAGAATAATTCCAGAAATTGTTGGGTAATTGGCTGATTCATTCGCTTGTAAAGCTCCTAAAATAATATCAGAACGGTCTCCAGGCGTAATTACCAAAGCATTGTCATGTAAATGAACCAGATAATTGTGCAGTTGCATTGCCCCAACACTATAATGTCCAATTTCGTTATTTAGATAATTTTCTCCAAACAAAACCTTAGCATTCAAAACGTTTACAATTTCCTGCATCGTCGGATTATTCAAAGTTGAAATCAGCGGAATGGTATTGATCAGTACATTTGAGGGCAAACTTTTCTGTAAACTTTTAGTAACCAATTCTATATTTTCGGGCTGTACTTTATTAGCAAAAATAGATAAAACCTCAACTTCTTTTACTTTAAAAGAATCGTACACCAAATACAAACTGTCTAAGAGTTCTTCTAAAGTTTTTCCAACGCCAGATCCTACAATTATTGTCGGAATTCCAAGATTTTTAGCAATCAGTACATTTAAATCCAATTCGATAGAAGTTCCTTCTCCTGTAAAGCTTGTTCCTTCTACTAAAACAAAGTCAAAACGTTCTTCGAGCCTTTTATATTTTTCAATAATAGTATCTAAGACCTCTCCTATTTTTCCTTTATTCTTTTTCTTTATTAATCTGCTTTTGGTAATTGCGTAAGCGTCTTCAAACTGAATATCAAGATTAAAATAAGACAAAACCGTTTCGATATGATTGTCTACTTCTCCATCAATAAAGTCTTCAATTATAGGTCTAAAATATCCTACTTTGGCTGTTTTACCAATCAAGATACTCATCAAACCGAGCGTGATAATTGATTTTCCACTATTGTGATCGCTAGTGGCTATATATATTGCTTTACTCATAATTATTTATATTTATTCTAAATAACAAATTTAGATATTTCAATTCTTTTTATGCTGAAATAAACGTTAAAACCAACGTCTCTTCTTGAAATAAACAATTAAGCCTATTACAAGTAAAAACATAATTCCCATCACCACAAAATAGCCATTTTCTGTTTTGAGCTCTGGCATATTTTCAAAGTTCATTCCGTACACGCCCACGATAAAAGTTAATGGAATGAATATTGCCGAAATGATGGTTAGCGTTTTCATGATTTCATTCATTTTTCGGCTTTGTTCCGAAAAATAAAAATTCGAAGCACTCTCTAAAGCGCTCATATCCGATTCAATTTGCTCTAAAAGCTCCAAACTCTTTTGATGCAGTCTGATAAAGAAATTAAACGTTTCCTTCTGTATAAGACCGTTATTTTCATCATCATCTTTAATGGTTTTAAGATAATATAACGAATCTCTCAAAGGCACGATAGAACGTTTTAAAAAATTAAAGTTATCCCTATGATTTTCAATTTTTTCTAAAATAACAGGATCGGCTCCTTTTTTGGTTAGATTGATTAATTCCTCTATTTTATCTTCTTCATCTTCAATGGTAATGTAGAAGTTTTCCATAACGGCATCTAAAAGCAAATACAAGAGATAATCTACTTTTTTGGTTCTCACAATTCCAGCATGCGTGCGAAGACGCTCGCGAATGTGCGTAAAAAAATCACTTCGTTTTTCCTGAAAAGAAATCAGAATACCTTCTTTCAGAATAAAACTAATTTGTTCTACACTAATATTATCTGAATATTCAGAAGGCAAAAGGGATTTTATATTGAAGAATAGAACATTTTGCTGTTCTTCTAACTTCGTTCTTTTGGTTGTATTTAAAATATCGGCCAAAAGAAAATCATCAAGCTTAAAATGAGTTCCGATAGTTTTTATCAGATTGATATCGTTTAAGCCGTGAATATTAAGCCAATTGTTTTTAGTGTAATCAAAACAAGAATTAAGGGCAAGAACTGTAAACTTATCATATTCAACAACATCATTATCGTCATAAACAAAAAGTTGCATTTCGGTTTCGTGCTCTTTATGCGATCCTGTATACTCTAATGTAATATGTTGCAACTTGCGTCCTTTCTTGTATTTAATCTTTCTCATTCTAGAAATTTTACAATAGTAATATTACGAAAAAGAATTTGAAGAAGAAATGACATTTATCATTTTGCCCAGAAAGATTTAACAAAACGCAAAACACAACCCATAAAAAAAACCGAGTCATTTCTGACTCGGTTTCTATCTTAAAACTTTGTACTAATTACTTAATACTAAAGAATTATTTTACCTCTTCGAATTCAACGTCTTCAACATTGTCTCCAGATTGCTCTTGTTGTGGAGCAGCTTGTTGACCTTGTTCACCACCTTGAGCGTACATTGCTTCTGTAGCTGTTTTCCAAGCTGCATTTACATTGTCTAATCCTTTTTGGATTGCATCAAGATCTTGAGATTGGTGAGCCATTCTCAATTCTGTTAAAGCATATTCGATAGCTGTTTTTTGATCGTCTGTCAATTTATCTCCTAACTCTTTCAATTGAGATTCAGTTTGGAAAATAGTACTGTCAGCTTCGTTCAATTTCTCAGCTCTTTCTTTTGCGATTCTGTCAGCATCAGCATTAGCTTCAGCATCTTTTTTCATTTTTTCGATTTCTTCAGCTGTTAATCCAGAAGAAGCTTCGATACGGATATCGTGAGATTTTCCAGTTCCTTTATCAGTTGCAGAAACTTTGATGATACCATTAGCATCGATATCGAAAGTTACTTCGATTTGAGGAACTCCTCTTGGTGCTGGTGGAATACCATCTAAGTGGAAACGACCGATAGTTTTGTTATCAGCAGCCATTGCTCTTTCTCCTTGTAATACGTGGATTTCAACAGATGGTTGAGAATCAGCAGCAGTAGAGAATACTTGAGATTTTTTAGTTGGGATAGTTGTGTTAGACTCGATTAATTTAGTCAATACACCACCCATAGTTTCGATACCTAAAGAAAGAGGTGTTACGTCAAGTAACAATACATCTTTTACATCTCCAGATAAAACTCCACCTTGAATAGCAGCTCCAATAGCAACAACCTCATCAGGGTTAACACCTTTAGATGCTTTTTTACCGAAGAATTTCTCCACTTCGTCAGCGATTCTTGGCATACGAGTAGAACCTCCAACAAGGATTACTTCGTCGATATCAGATGTAGATAAACCTGCATCTTTTAATGCTTTAGCAACTGGCTCCATAGAACGTTTTACTAAAGAATCAGATAATTGCTCAAATTTAGCTCTAGACAATTTTTTAACTAAGTGTTTTGGTCCAGAAGCAGTAGCAGTTACGTATGGTAAGTTGATTTCTGTTTCAGCAGAAGATGATAATTCAATCTTAGCTTTCTCAGCAGCTTCTTTTAAACGTTGTAATGACATTGGATCTAAACGTAAATCAATTCCTTCTTCAGTTTTGAATTCGTCAGCTAACCAGTCAATAATAACTTGGTCAAAATCATCACCACCTAAGTGAGTATCACCATTTGTAGATAATACTTCAAATACACCGTCTCCTAATTCAAGAACAGAGATATCAAAAGTACCTCCACCTAAATCGTAAACAGCAATTTTTTGATCATTTCCTTTTTTATCTAATCCGTAAGCAAGTGCAGCAGCAGTTGGCTCATTGATGATACGCATAACTTTAAGACCAGCGATTTCTCCAGCTTCTTTTGTAGCTTGACGCTGAGCATCGTTAAAGTATGCAGGAACAGTAATAACTGCCTCAGTTACTGTTTGACCTAAATAGTCTTCAGCAGTTTTTTTCATTTTTTGAAGTGTCATAGCAGACAATTCTTGAGCAGTGTATAAACGGCCGTCAATATCCACACGTGGCGTATTGTTGTCACCTTTTACAACACTGTAAGGAACTCTTTTTGCCTCTTCTTGAGTTTCAGCAAAAGTGTGTCCCATAAAACGTTTAATAGAAGCAATCGTTTTTGTAGGATTCGTTACTGCTTGTCTTTTTGCAGGATCACCTACTTTAATTTCTCCACCTTCAACAAAAGCGATGATAGATGGTGTAGTTCTTTTTCCTTCTGCATTAGGGATAACAACTGCTTCGTTACCTTCCATTACAGAAACACAAGAGTTCGTCGTACCTAAGTCAATTCCGATTATTTTACCCATTTTTTATATATTTAATTTTTGATTTAATTTTATAACTCAGGTGGCATAAGTCAATCTTTGTGCCAATATAAAAAACTAAATAAAATTGTCAGTTTTAATTTGGCACGACAATAATCATCTGACAACATGACATTTTTAAAACCTGACATACATGGCACAATACTATATTTATGTCATTTTGAAGGTATTCATTAAACTGACATTTATAATTACTTACAACTTCTGAGTCAGCTCAAAATAAAAAAAATGCAATTAAAGACTTTACCACAATAACAATACTTGGCATTGGTTCGGGATTTTCAAATTTGTATTGCATACAGAAATTATTAAAGTAAAATAATCGACATACATTTCTTTATAAATACAAATAGTTTAGTAAAAATTAAAAGTCCTTTCAGTTATCTATAAAAAAAATTACATTCGTACACAAAATATAGTCGATATTATTCAGATACAAACAATCTATTAAATATTGGCAATACCATATAACATCAAGAAAAAAAATGGTTACATTCGAAACAAAAGTTTGGGAAAAGGATTGGGAATATATACTAAAAGGAGATTATTTAGATAAAATAATTGCCAATTGTAATTTCAATTTTTATAAAAAACACATTATTATTAATAATGTAAAAAACAGACTATTAGTTGAAAAATATTGCATACAAAAAATCAAAGAAGGCATTATTGATAATTACTTTGTAGTTGATGATTCCAAATCTGCAGTATTAAATCATTTTGAATTAAATGCTGAAAGTTTTGGCGCTGGATATTATTATTCAATAGCTGAGCTAACTGGAATATATCAATGTGAAACGGATTATTTAATGCACTTTTCAGGTGATTCTTTCCCAGTAAATAATAATACAAATTGGATTAAAGAAGCAATTAATATAATGAACAATAATTCTAATATTATCGTTGCAAACCCTACTTGGAATTATAAATTTAAGGAAGCAGAAAACGAATCTTTCGAACAAATCGAAAACTTTTATTCAGGTTATGGCTTTTCAGATCAAGCTTATCTTATTCGGAAACAAGATTTTATTGAAAAAATCTATAACGAAAAAAACAAAGAATCTGAACGTTACCCAAAATATGGAGGAGAATTATTTGAGAAGAAAGTAGATTCATTCATGAGAAATCATCAAAAACTAAGAATCACCAACAAAAATTGCACCTATATTTCAGTTAATTTTCCACAAAATTGGTTCTCAAGAAAAATATTAAGAAATACTATTACTCAAAAACGCATCAAAAAAATGACAGAAACAAACTAAAGAAAACCGGAAAAATGGTCATTTAATTCTGAAGGTCTTCTCGTTAAAAGCTGACACTTTCGTGGATTGTCAAAAGTTTAATGTTCATAAAAACATTAATCATTTCGTTAAACATTATTTGTTTTTAGAATTAAACTAACTTTATATTTATTTAAAAGATCAAAAAATGACTTCAGAGATTCTTTCCACAACACCAAATTCAGAAATTGTTACGACAAGAATTCTAAATTTCCCGCAAGAATTAGTTTTCAAAGCCTGGAGTACTCCAGAACATTTAAAAAATTGGTGGGGACCAAATGGCTTTACGAATACTTTCAACGAATTTAATTTCTGCGAAGGCGGAAAATGGAGCTTTATTATGCATGGTCCTGAAGTCGGAAATTATGCCAACGAATGTGAGTTCATTAAAATAGACAAACCAAATCTCATTGCTTGGAAACGTCATTCTAAACCACTTTTTCAAATCCTTACGACTTTTGAAAACACTGCAGAAAATCAAACGAAAGTGGTTTTCAAAATGCTTTTTGAAACAGAAGAAGAATGTCAAAAGCTAAAACCTTATGTTGTCGATAAGAATGAAGAGAATTTTGACAAGTTGGAAGTTGAATTGTCGAAAATGAAATTGTAATATAGTAAGGTTATGTGCAGAGTTTATAAAACAATTGGTTGTCTAAATACTATTCAACGTGAATTAGTCACAAATAATATTGACGAATTTAATTCTATTAATGAACTTATTGATTTTCAAAAAAACTTTCATATTACAGAACAGAGCATCATTTCTCATCATAGCAAACAAATACAAGATGAAAAACTATATCTTGAAAATGAAATTTCTGAATTAAGCAATCTTATAGATAATAAAATAAATGAATTAAAAAATGAATTAAGAAAAAATCTGAATGATTTTAATCAAGAAATTGAAGATTTGTCTAATCCTAATTCTAAAATCATTGCAACAATAAAGAATTATTGGGGAAATCTCATAATTCATATAAAATTTTGGTATATACAATTCAAACTTCCTGTCACAATTTATATTTTTAAACATTCAAGTAAAAAACTAATTTCAAAAAAGAATCAACGTCTCGATTATATTTCTAGAGATTTTGAAGACGCTGTAAATAAGAGCAGTTCTACCGATTTGCAAAAACTTGAATTAAAAAAGAAATTATAACAACCTTAAATAATTACAATATACGGCGCTATTGGTGAGAACAAAGTAGAAAATGTTTTAAAAAAACTATCCGATGATTATATATTAATAAATGATTTCTGTTATAATTTCGCAACCCCAATTAAACATAAAGGTGATTTTATCAAATCAATTCAAATTGATCATCTATTACTTTCTCCCGCTGGTATTTTTATAATTGAAACAAAAAATTGGAGCAATCGCTCACTTGATAATTTAGACTTGCGTTCTCCAGTTCAGCAAATTCTAAGAACTAACTATGCTCTATTTAAACTCTTAGATGATAATTCACGGAAGTATAGTTGGAACTTTAACAGACACCATTGGGGAAACAGAAAAATTCCTATAAAAAATATTATTGTTTTTATAAACAATGCTCCAAAAGAACAGTTTCAGTTTATTAAAATACTCGGAATTAACGAATTAATCTCTTACATAAAATATTTTGATTCTAACTTTACAACAAATGAAACAGAAAGTATTGGTGATTATTTGCTTAACCTCTCACCACACAATCAAGTCACTTCAAAATTAACTATGTAAAAGATTTTATAAATTAAGTTCCTAAAAAAATTATGACTATAAAAATTCGTAATTTCGATTTCTCATTAAAATTACAATTTACAAAATGGCTTCATTTACAAAAGAGATATCTTTTCGCTGGTCAGATCTTGACCCAAATTTTCACGTTCGCCACAGTGCTTATTACGATTTTGGTGCACAGCATCGTATCGAAATCCTTGAAGAACTAGGTTTAACTTTGCGAGTTATGCAAACACAAGGTTTCGGACCTGTTTTATTTAGAGAAGAATGTGTTTTTAGAAAAGAATTAAAACTTTCAGACAAGATTTTCATTCATACCAAAACATCTAAAATGAAAACCGATGCGTCGCGCTGGTCAATTATTCACGAATTTAGAAGAGAAGACGATACACTTTGTGCAACGATTACGGTTGATGGCGCTTGGATGGATACTAAACTTAGAAAATTAGCTTCTCCGACACCAGAAATTGCTATTCAGGCTTTAAGTATTTTCCCTAAAAGTGATGATTTTGTAGGATTATAAAAAATAATTTAAATGAGACGTTTTATTTCTTTTTTTGTTATTCTGGCTTTTTTTGCAAACTGCAAAAATAAATCTTCAGACGAAATCAAATCTTCTGAAACAAATGCTGTAAAAGAATCTAAATCTCCAAAAGAAACTGTTCAAGCTTATTTGTCAGCAACAAACAATTTTGATTTTGAAACTGCAAAAAAATTCCTGATTTCAAATAAAGAAAATCAGATGATTTTGGAAACTCTCAAAAAAATGGAGAAAAGTATTCCAGATAAAGAAAAAACCAGATTTATAGACAAAGAAAAAAAAGCTTCCTATTTTGAAAAAGAAATAACCGATTCGACTGCTCAAATTATTGTAACTCCAGATATGGATGCTGCTATTCCAATAGAATTCAATTTGAAAAAAGTAAATAATGATTGGTTAATCAAATCTGTTATTTCTCATTAATGTAAAGAACAAGCTATGATAGATTACATAAAAGACTTTAGAATTGGATTTTTTATTGCCGTCATAGCAATTACTACAATTGTTTTAGGTGCCATTACAGACAGAGCGCTGCGTTATCTTTTGTACAGAAAACAAATCGATAAAGATTATGATGCAACTGGTTTTAAATTCTTAAAGCACTTAATTATAACCATAATTTATATTTTAGGATTTGCTTTTGCTTTAATACAAATTCCCGAATTTAAAATCATTGGTCATTCCTTTTTAGCTGGAGCTGGAGTTATTTCTCTTGTTGCTGGTTTGGCTTCACAACAAGCTTTAAGCAATATTGTTAGCGGAATTTTTTTGGTGATTTTTAAACCTTTTAAAATCAATGATAAAATTACCATCAACAATTTTATCGGAACAGTAGAAGATATTAATTTGAGACAAGTTGTTTTAAAGGATGCCGAAAACAATAGAATTATTATTCCAAATTCGGTAATCAGCAATCAAATTATTGTGAATACCAATATGCATGATACCAAGTGCTGTAAAATAATAGAAATTGGCGTTGGTTATGATTCAGATATCGAAAAAGCGCTAGAAATTATAAAAGAAGAAATTGGCAAACATCCTCTTTTTATTGATACTCGTAAAGCCGAAGCCAAAAAAGAAGAGACACCTGTGGTTGTAGCTAGAGTAGTTGCTTTGGCCGATTCGAGTGTTAATTTAAAAGCGTGGGCTTGGGCAAAAAATTCTACTGACGGTTTTGTAATGTATTGCGATTTACTTCAAAGCATCAAAAAAAGATTTGACGAAAATAACATTGACATTCCGTATCCGCAACGTGTTGTGACTTTAAAAAATGGTGATTTCAAAATTCCTGATCAAAAAACAAATTAAATGAAATCTTCAGAAATAATTCCAATTCAAACTTTAGAACTCTTCCCTATTCTTGATAATTTATTAATTGATCTTTTAAAATCGTTAACTGAAGAAGAATGGAACGCTCAAACTGTAGCTAAAAAGTGGAAAGTTAAAGATATTGCATCCCATTTATTAGATGGAAACCTAAGAGGATTATCTATTTCTAGAGATCGGTATTTTGGAGAGAATCCTGAAAACATTAATTCATATCAAGATTTGGTAGATTTCTTAAATCAGCTTAATTTGACTTGGACGAATGCTACAAAAAGATTAAGTCCAAATGTACTGACTCATTTATTAGAAAGTACCGGAAAAGAATATTCCGATCATTTACAAACCTTAAATCCTTTTGATAATGCTGTCTTTTCGGTTGCTTGGGCTGGTGAAGAAATTTCTCTAAACTGGTTTCATATTGCACGAGAATATACCGAAAAATTCCTGCATCAACAGCAGATAAGAGATGCTGTCGGAAAACAAGCATTAATGACAAAAGAATTATTTTATCCGTTTATAAAAACCTTTATTCAGGCTTTACCGCATACGTATCGAAACACAAACGCTCCAATACACACAATTGTAACATTGATTATTACTACAGAAATTGGTGGTCAATGGAGTATTATAAAAGAAGAAAAAAACTGGGAATTTATTGATTCTTTTGAAGCTGATTCTACTTCAATCGTAAAAATTAATCCGCAAGATGCATGGCTTTTATTTTCTAAAGGAACAACACCATTTGAAGCATTAAATAAAGTAGAAATTCTTGGAGATAAAGAGCTCGGAAAAGTTGCTTTAAGCATAATTGCAGTGATGGCATAAAATTTACTTTTCTTTTTTCTGATAACTTTAAGATTTTAAGCTTTGTTTTAAAAATGTTACTTTTTAACTTTATAAGTTATTAAAACAAATGCCCGTAAATATGAAAATCTTTAAAGCATTAGCACTTTTAATTCCTTTTTTAAGTTTTGCTCAAGAAGGAAACATTAAGTCTCTCGATATTAATTTAAGTAATTACGAATATCCTTTTCCTGTTCATTTTTTAGAATTAAGCAATCAGCGTCAAGCGCTTAAGATGGCTTATATGGATATAAAACCCGACAATTACAATAATAAAAACATTGTTCTCCTTCACGGAAAAAATTTCAACGGCGCTTACTGGGAAACTACTATAAAAGCACTAACTAAAGAAGGTTTCCGTGTTATTGTTCCCGATCAAATTGGTTTTGGGAAATCGACAAAACCTGATAACTTTCAATATACTTTTCAGCAATTAGCCGAAAACACCAAAAAACTTTTAGATCATTTAGGAATTCAAAAAACAACCGTTCTAGGGCATTCAATGGGCGGAATGCTGGCTACACGTTTCGCGTTACTGTATCCTGAAACTACAGAAAAACTAGTTTTAGAAAATCCAATTGGTTTAGAAGACTGGAAATTAGTTGTTCCTTACAAACCTGTTGATTGGTGGTATGAATCGGAATTGAAGCAAAATTACGAAGGCATAAAAAAATACCAGATGGCGAATTACTATGATGGAAAATGGAATGCCGATTATCAAAAATGGGCTGAACTTGGTGCAGGCTGGACAACAGCGCCAGATTACAATAAAGTGGCTTGGAATTCTGCTCTCCTCTATGATATGATTTTTACACAGCCTGTTTTGTATGAATTTAAAAATATAAAAAGTCCAACACTTTTAATTATCGGAACAAGAGATAAAACAGCTTTAGGAAAACCTTTGGTTACGGCAGAAGTTCAAAAAACAATGGGAAATTATGCCGAACTGGGCAAGAAAACTCAGAAAGCAATTCCGAATGCAAAACTAGTTGAAATTCCAAACACAGGACATTTACCGCATATCGAATCTTTTGATTCATTTATAAAATCATTAATTGTATTTTTGAAATAAAAACTTTTTTTATTTGCCACGAATTACACTAATTCACACTAATTTTATTGCGCTTAAAGGAAAAATTAATTCGTTTGAATTCGTGTAATTCGTGGCAAAATCTAAAATCTAAAATCTAAAATCAACAATCTAAAATTAAAAATATGTTTACAATCGAGCAAATTAAAGAAGCGCATTCAAAAGTGAAAAGCGGTGCAGATTTTCCAAATTATATTCAGGACTTAATCATTTTAGGCGTAAAAGGATATGACACTTATGTACATGATGGAAGCGTTGTGTATTACGGTTTAAACAATTATACCGCTGAAGCTGAAGAAAAATATCCCGAAATTAAAGTAGCTGACTTTCCTAACAAAGAACTTTTTATTGAGTTTTTAGTAAAACATCAGCATGGAGAAACTGATTATATGACTTTCTGCAAACATTGCGCACAATCTGGTATTGCAAAATGGCGCGTAGACATTGTAGAGATGACTTGTACATATTTTGATAAGGGCAAAAATGAGATTTTGATTGAAAAAATTCCGAGTTAATTTTCATGTCTTCTTTCAAGCAAAATCCAATGAATCTTTTTAAAAGAATTATTTTATTATTTGTCGTAATGATTTCATGCTTTGGTTTTTCTCAAAGCAAAAAAGAACATTCTAAATTTAAAGTAATTGCTTTTTACACCGCAAAAAACGATCAGGCGCACATCAGTTTTGTGCATGAAGCAAATAAGTACTTTCCAAAATTTGCTGCCGAAAATCATTTTCAATACGATTCAACCAGCAATTGGGACAATCTCAACGCTAATTTTTTGGCAAAATACCAAGTTGTTTTATTTTTAGACACACGCCCAGAAAAAAAAGAACAGCGTGAAGCTTTTCAAAAATACATGGAAAACGGTGGCGGTTTCATTGGATTTCATTTTTCGGCATTTGCTTTAAATGATTCGAGCTATAATCAAGATTGGAATTGGTATCACAATACTTTTTTAGGATCTGGAGAATATGGAAGTAATACTTGGCGACCAACTTCGGCTGTTTTAAGAGTCGAAAAGCAGCATCCTGCGACTAAAAATCTGCCCAAAACCTTTACGTCAGCACCAAACGAATGGTATCGCTGGTCTAATGATTTGATAAAAAATCCAGATATAGAAATTTTATTGGCCATAGACGAATCTAGTTTTCCATTAGGAACTGGTCCAAAAGCGCATGAAATATGGTACAGCGGTTATTACCCCGTTGTCTGGACCAATAAGAAATACAAAATGCTGTACGTAAACATGGGACACAACGATATTGATTATGAAGGCGGAACAAATAAAACTTTATCATACACTTTTGAGAATAAAACACAAAGTCAATTAATTTTGAATGCCCTTCTTTGGATGGGGAATTCAAAGAAAAAATAAAAAATGTCTACTACAATTTCTCCAATAATCACAGCCGAAGAATTAATTCAATTAAAAACTTCAGAAATCATTTTAGTTGATGCTCGAGCTGGTGCTAATGCTTTTGAAGCATATCAAAAAGATCATTTAAAAGATGCTCGTTTTGTTGATTTAAATCGAGACCTGGCTTCAATTCCTGAAAATCCAGCAAACGGTGGAAGACATCCTTTGCCATCGATAAAAACGTTTTCAGAAACACTTTCTACACTTGGAATTTCTTCTTCAAGCCATGTTGTGGTTTATGATGATAAAAATGGTTCTAACTTCGCTGCACGATTTTGGTGGATGATGCGTGCCATCGGACATGAAAAAATTCAGGTCTTAAATGGTGGTTTTCAAGCTGCAATTCAAGCAAGTCTTCCTACTAGTTCTGGAATTGAAAATTTTCAAAAAACAACGTATCCAATTCAAGAATGGAACTTACCATTAGCAGACATCGAAGAAGTCGAAAAAGCACGAAAGAGCTATCTAAACATCGTAATTGATGTTCGTGACAAAAATAGATTTGATGGTTTAACAGAACCACTAGATTTAATTGCAGGACACATTCCAGGAGCTGTAAATGTTCCGCTTACTGAAAATTTAGATGAAAATGGATTTTTTAAATCTGCTGCTGAATTGGCTCAAAAATATAAAGCTGTAATTGGAGATAAAAAAGAAGAAAACATAATCGTACATTGCGGATCAGGAGTTACAGCCTGCCATACTTTACTCGCAATGGATTATGCAGGGCTTCCGATTCCGAAATTATATGTAGGTTCATGGAGTGAATGGTCCAGAAACGACCGCGAAATGACAACAAAAAACTAGAATAGAAATTATATATTGCCACAGATTAAAGGATTATAAAGATTAATCATGCTAGTCTGTGAAATCTGTGGCAAAAAAAAATAAAAAATTACAATGCAACATTGGGATATACTTTTATCAAATCAAGTAAATAAGAAAGCTTTTATAGATACTATCTTAAACGGAGAAGCAAAAGGAGAATTAGCCATTTTCAACAATCTAAAAGGAATTTTGTTCTCTGATATTGCCATAGAAAAATTCATAGAAAAAGAATTTCAATACGATAGTGTTGAAACTTCTCCAAGTTCAAACAGACAATTAAGAACTTTCTCTTCTGGAGAACGTAAAAAAGAGTTTTTACGCTACTGCATTAATCAAAAACCTGATTTTATTATATTTGATAATCCGTTTGATCATTTAGATCAGCCTTCAAGAGTAATTCTTGCCGATTCTTTAAAAGATCTTACAAATGACATTGCTATTATCCAGCTTGTAAACCGTACTGTTGACGTATTGGAATTTGTCCCAAATAAAGCTTTAATCAAAGACAATACTTTCGAATTACATACATTCGTAAAGACTGAAAATCATTTTAAAACTTTAAATACAGCCGCAATTCCAAAAGCTTTAGAACCGCATAATTTTCACGAAAGTGTATTGATAAAATTAGACGATGTTTCAGTAAGTTACGAAGAACGTAAAATCCTGAACAACATTTCATGGACTGTAAAACAAGGTGAATTTTGGCAGTTAATTGGCCCAAATGGTTCTGGTAAAAGCACTATTTTATCTTTAATAACAGGCGATAATCCGAAAGGTTTTGGACAAAATTTATTTTTGTTCGGAAGAAAAAAAGGAACTGGTGAAAGTGTTTGGGAAATCAAAAAACAAATCGGAATTTTTACCACTTCAATGACCGATTTATTTCAAAAAGGACATACGTTAGAACAAATGATTCTTTCGGGATTCTTCGACCAAATCGGACTTTATACCGAACCTTCAACACATCAGAAAAACATAGTTACACAATGGCTTGAAGTAATCGAAATGACTCATTTACGTAAAAAACGTTTTATTGATCTTTCTATCGGACAGCAAAGAGTTGCCTTAATCGTTCGTGCCGTTTTAAAACATCCGCCATTATTAATTTTAGACGAACCTGTAGAAGGTCTAGACGACGAAAATGTTGATTTAGTAATTCAATTAATCAACACCATAAAACAAGAAACCAATGTGAGCATCATTTACGTTTCGCACCGAATCGAACAAGGCCTTGCTCCTACTTCAGTTTTCGAACTTTTACCATCAGAAACGGGATCAAGCGGAAGAATAAAATACCATTCAGAATTGAATTAAAAATGAATTAGAAAATGAGATAATTTGTCAATTAGAAAATTTATCGACAGAACCTAAAGTATATATGTAGAGGCGCACTGCAGTGCGTCTCCGCAACGAATATCCACAATACGTTAGATGCATAGCAGTGCACCCCTACGCAATACCAAATTATGACAAAGCAAATAAGCATTACATTTATTTTTTTTCTGATCTTAAGTTCGTGTTCAAGCACGATATCGACTTCTAAAAATGAATATATTTTACAGCATTCAAAAGAACTAAAATCAAATTGGACAATCCATTCTAAAGAATGGGTTTTAAAAGATGATACTCTTACAGGAAGCGGTTCTCTTTCACCTTGGGGAGTTTTGGTTTCAAAAAAACAGCTCCCAAAGAACTATGAAATTGATTTTAAAGTCAACATGTCAAATTCATCTTTATTCGAAATCATGCTCAATTTGGATAAAGGAAAATACATTAGAACCTACTTATACCAAATTGATCAAAACATTGTAATTGGTGAAGGAGTCTATGATAAAAAAGATGATTCATATGGCAAACGAGGTGGAAAAACCTTATTCAAAAAAACAATGAAATTACAAAATAACAAATGGTATGTTGTAAAAATCAGAGTTACAAATAACCAATTATATTTTTCCGTAGACAACAAAACTTATTTAGAATGTTACGTTGAAAAAAGCAATCTAAACCAAAAAGGAAAAATAGGTTTCATAACCAACGGAGAAGTCAAAATAACGGATTTAGCAATTAAAACTCTACAATAATTAAATTAATGGAAACAAATATGCCATTAATATTCTAACACAAAACATATGTGTAGAGACGCACAGTGCCTCTCCGCAATATCCACAATACGTTAGACGCACTGCAGTGTGTCTCTACAGAATATTGGAACGATAATAAAATTACATTAAAACAAAAAAGCTCCTAAAAGGAGCTTTTTTGTTTATTTTGATTAAAGAAATTATCTAATTTTCTAATTGACAAATTATCTAATTACTCTTCTTCTTCAACATTATGCGACTTCACATAAACACGCCATTTCTCGATACAATCTTGAAAATCCTGAGGAAGTTCTGTATCAAAACGCATCATTTCGCCTGTATTTGGATGAACAAAACCAAGCGTTTTTGCATGCAGTGCCTGACGTGGTAAAGCTTTAAAACAATTCTCTATAAACTGTTTATATTTTGTAAAAGTCGTTCCTTTCAAAATCAAATGTCCGCCATAACGTTCATCATTAAACAATGGATGACCGATATGTTTCATGTGCGCACGAATCTGGTGTGTTCTTCCCGTTTCTAGTTTACAAGAAATCAAAGTCACATAACCAAAACGCTCCAAAACTTTATAATGCGTAATCGCAGGTTTTCCAATCTCAGGATCAGCAAAAACAGCCATTTGCATACGGTCTTTCAAATGTCTTGCAAGGTTTCCTTCAATTGTACCGCTTTCTGCAGTAACATTTCCCCAGACCAAAGCAATATATTCACGCTCTGTAGTTTTAGCTTCAAATTGTTTTGCTAAATGTGTCATTGCAGCTTCTGTTTTGGCTACAACCAAAAGTCCAGAAGTATCCTTGTCAATTCGGTGAACCAAACCAGGGCGTTCGCTGCTGTTCATTGGCAAATTATCAAAATGATGTGCCAAAGCATTTACCAAAGTTCCAGTATAATTTCCGTGACCTGGATGCACAACCATTCCCGGCTCTTTGTTAATCAACAAAAAGGCATCATCTTCATAAACTATATTAATCGGAAGATCTTCGGGAAGAATATGATTCTCGTACGGAGGATGCGACAACATTACCGTTATCACATCAAAAGGTTTTACTTTATAATTTGATTTTACTGGAATTTCGTTTACGAATATATTTCCGTCGTTTGCCGCGTTCTGAATTTTATTTCGCGTGGCATTCTGAATCAAATTCATTAAATATTTGTCAATACGCAAAAACGCTTGACCTTTAGGCACTTCAAATCTGTAATGCTCGAATAATTCGTCTTCCAGATCTAAATTTTCTTCAATATTATTGTTCATCATTTGGGGTTTCTGCAGGCTCCGTTGCTGTACTGTCTGCCTGGCTTTCATCTACATAACTTGCTTTTCCGTCACCTAAAACTAAATCAATTTTAGAAGCTTTAAGCACACGATCTCCTACTTTTAAGTTTCTTCCTTTCAAACGCATTTCCAAAACCATATCTTTTCCAAGATTCGGAATATAAGTAATTGTTCCAAGCTCTAGACCTAAAGCTTTTAAAGTTGGTACAGCTTCTCGGTATGTTTTTTCGATTAAATCAGGAATTTTAACAGATGAAAAACCTGAAGCATTAATCTTAATATAAATCTTTCTTCCCACTTTAACCTTTGTTCCAGGAAGCGGATCTTGTTCAACCACACTATATTTTGGAAATTCACTTCTGTAATCAACACTATCTAAAAGAACATAATCTAAATCCAGTTCATCCAATTTTTCTTCTACCTGCTCTTCTGTCAATTTAGACAAATTCGGAACCGAAATTTCGTGACCGTGATCTGTTGTAAAAGTTAACCAATGCATAAATAAATAACCAATAACCGCGATAATAGCTGCGGCCGCAAGCAATTGCAAGAAAAAAACTCGGCTTGTTAAATACTGACGTAAACTCATAAATTTATTTTTAATAGCGACAAAGATAAAGTATTTCGTTTCAAAAAAAATGATAATTTTGTTTAAAACAAGAAACTCGCATGATTGTCATCCTGAACCAAGTCGAAGGATAATTTTCAGGAGCTATTTCCCGCTTTCGCCTATATTCCCGATAAACAAAAACTACGGCTAAAAAGCCTTGTTTTTCTAAATCGGGAGATACCGGCTCTATCGGGGCTAGGGCATTCGGTTTCAAAAGAACGTTTTCTATTTGTCAGACTGAGCGAAGTCGAAGTCAAACAAAGTGATTCAGATGCGAGACTTCGGCTTCGCTCAGTCTGACAAAACAAAATAAAAAATTAGTGGAAATTCGTGCAATTAGTGGCGAAAACAAATTAAACAAATTAACGATTAAACAAAAAAAAGTCAATGAAAAACATTGCCATCATCATGGGCGGATATTCAAGCGAATACAAAATTTCGCTAATCAGCGGAAACGTTGTGTACCAATATCTTGATAAAACAAAATACAACGGATTCAGAATTCACATTTTCAAAGAAAAATGGGTTTATGTAGACCAAAACGATGCCGAATTCCCAATCGATAGAAATGATTTTTCTGTAACAGTAAACGGCGAAAAAATCACATTTGACTGTGTTTTCAACGCTATTCACGGAACCCCAGGCGAAGACGGATTAATGCAGGCTTACTTCGAATTAATCGGATTGCCACAATCTTCTTGCGATTATTACCAATCGGCTCTTACATTCAATAAAAGAGATTTATTATCCGTTTTAAAACCATACGGAATCAAAACGGCAATTTCTTATTATTTGAACAAAGGAGACGAAATCAACACATCTGAAATTGTTAAAAAAGTAGGTTTACCATGCTTCGTAAAACCAAACAAAGCTGGTTCAAGTTTCGGAATCTCAAAAGTAAAAACCGAAGCAGAATTGCCAATCGCAATTGAAGTAGCTTACAAAGAAGACAACGAAATTATCATAGAAAGTTTACTTGACGGAACTGAAGTTTCTGTTGGTGTAATTAATTACCAAGGAGAAATTAAAGTTTTACCAATTACAGAAATTGTATCAGACAATGATTTCTTCGATTATGAAGCCAAATACGAAGGGAAATCGCAAGAAATCACGCCAGCAAGGATCTCTGACGAATTGACTCAAAAAGTGGGAGAAACAGCAAAACGTGCATACGAAGTTTTAAAAATGAAAGGTTTCTCAAGAAGCGAATTCATTATCGTAGACAACGAACCGTATATGCTGGAAATGAACACAATTCCAGGATTAACAACAGAAAGTTTAATTCCGCAACAAGCAAAAGCAGCCGGAATTTCTCTAGAAGATTTATTTACAAATGCAATTGAGTTAGCGCTTGTGTAAAGATGCTAAGATACTAAGGTGCTAAGATTCTAAGATTTTAGCACCTTTATTTTTTTTAGACACAAAACTTAGTAACTTAGAATCTCAGAACCTTAGCACCTCAAAAAAAATGAAACAAATATTTGAATGGGATAGACTCTTTTTTAACAGCTTGCCAGAGAGTTTTATTCTCGAAGTAATATTTCGTTCTACGGTAATGTTTATTATTTTACTTCTGACTTTAAAATTAGCCGGAAAAAGAGGCGTAAAACAATTATCAATTTTCGAAACAGTAATTATTATTGCATTAGGTTCTGCCGCTGGCGACCCAATGTTTTATGAAGATGTCGGAATAGTTCCTGCAGCCGTTGTTTTTACGGTAATTATTATTTTATATCGTTCTGTAACTTGGCTGACAGGAAAAAGCAAAAAGTTCGAAGAATTTATTGAAGGAAAAACAGAGTGTCTAATCAATGACGGGAAATTTTCGATCTCTACTTTCAAAAAAGAAAGTCTGGCACAAGACGAATTTTTCGCAGAACTTCGCATCAGATCAATTGAACATTTAGGTCAAGTACAACATGCTTTTATAGAAACCAGCGGCGAAATAAGCGTATTTTTTTATCCAGATGAAAAAGTAAAACATGGGCTTCCGATTTTACCTTCATTATTTAACGCAAAAAGCAAATTCATTTCAAGCGACGGACTCTACGCCTGTTCTTTCTGCGGACACACACAAGAAGTAAAAAAAGGAACTGCAACTTGTAATGTCTGCCAAAAAGAAGAATGGGTTGAAGCGATAAAAACACTTAGAATAACATAAAAATTTAAACGCCAAAAAAGAAAGTTCCAAATTCCAAATCACACAAAACTTATTATTTTAGAACTTTAGAAACTCCTAAAACATATGCTTTTTCTAATTGGAACAAAAGATTCGAATGTAAAAAACGGGTCCATCAAAAACGAAAAATGTCCCAAATGTGGCATTGAGAATACTTTAAATTTCAGCATTTTTAGACGTTACGTTTTTATCACAATGATTCCGCTTTTTCCTGTTGGAAAAACGGTTAATATAGAATGTAAAAGCTGTAAAAACATATTTTATTACGAAGATTTAACTTTAGATGGACAGGAAAAGCTGAGAAATGAAAAACTTGAAAGTTCAATTTGGATGTTTTCTGGAACCATTCTTTTATTATTGTTTCTTGTCTATTTCGCTAATAATTATATCCAAAATAAGGATGATCTCACAATTTTGATAAAAGAGCCAACCGTTGGTGATGTCTATAATTTAAAATTTTCAAATGGCTATTATTCTACATTTAAAATTGATAAAATAACTTCAGACAGTGTTTTTACGACACATAATGATTTTGACGCTTATATGCCCTACGAAGTTGATGATTTAGATAAAACGGAAAACTACTCCAATAAAAAAGTTTCCTATTCAAAAAAGGAATTAATGCAACTTTATCAAAATGGAGAAATTTTAAAAATAAGACATAAAAATTATTCATTAGAAGCAGAATAGAAAAATTCCTTCAACAAAATAAAACCTTTGTACCTTTAAACTCCAAAAACCTTAGAACCTCAAAAAAATGCGAAAAGCCATATTCCCAGGATCATTTGACCCCATTACACTTGGACACGAAGATATTATCAAAAGAGGACTCCCTTTATTTGATGAAATCGTAATTGCAATTGGTGTTAATGCCGAAAAAAAATACATGTTTTCATTAGAAGAAAGAAAGCGTTTTATTGAAGAAACTTTCAAAAATGAGCCAAAAATTTCGGTTATTACGTATGAAGGACTAACAATTGATTTGGCAAAAAAACTAAAAGCTAATTTTATTTTAAGAGGTCTTCGTAATCCTGCCGATTTCGAATTTGAAAAAGCAATCGCACATACGAATAGAAAACTTTCTAAAATAGAAACGGTATTTCTTTTGACAGCTGCAAGTACATCATTTATTAGTTCGAGCATTGTTCGTGATGTATTACGTCATGGTGGTGAATATGAAATGTTGGTTCCGAATGCTGTTAGGGTTAAGAAATAATACAATTAAAATAATCCAAAGACTCAAAATCACTGCGAGCAACGAAGCAAGGACACTATGCTGAATATAGCAAATGAGATTGCTTCGTTCCTCGCAATGACTAAAATAGAAAAACTTGCTAGCGAAGCAAATTATAAGTAATTTCGCATTTTTAAAATAAACACCAAATAATGAGCATCGAAAGAGAATTAAGCAAACGAAGCGGATCTAAATGTGAACTTTGTGGCGCTGAAGAAAATTTAAAAGTTTATCAAGTCCTTCCAACTAAAAAAGGCGGAATTGATGAAGCTGTATTAGCCTGTAACACCTGTATTGACCAAATTGAAAATCCAGACAACGTAGATTTGAATCACTGGAGATGCCTTAATGACAGTATGTGGAACGAAAATATTCCGGTACAAGTTGTGGCTTGGAGAATGTTAAGTCGTTTACGCGCTGCTGGCTGGCCACAAGAATTACTTGATATGATGTATCTCGATGAAGATACTCTAGAATGGGCAAAAGCAACTGGCGAAGGCGAAGATGATGAAAACAAACTAGTTCACCGTGACAGTAACGGCGTAGTACTACAACACGGAGATTCGGTTGTGTTAATCAAAGATCTTAAAGTAAAAGGTTCTAGCATGGTTGCCAAACAAGGAACTGCCGTTAGAAACATCCGTTTAGACCACGAAAATGCCGAATATATTGAAGGAAAAGTAGATGGTCAGCAGATTGTGATTATTACGCAATATGTGAAGAAGATTTAATTTTTAAGGTTCAGAGTGACAAAGATACAAAGGAACAAAGTTCCAAAACTTTATTACTTTGTCACTCTGAACCTTTTAGAACATAAAAACAAAAAAGCTGTTCTAAATAGAACAGCTTTTTTTATGATAGTAAAAAAGATAAAGGACTCAAACTTTGTCCCTTTGTCTCTCTGTATCTTTGAACCTTAAAGAAAATTATTTCTGGAATAATTTACTAATTTGATCTTTTACTAAAGGCTCAGAAACATTGTTTGTTGCAGCGTCTCTTTCTTTGCTAGAAACCATAAATTGTACTGTAGCTTTATCTGGAACAACATTTCCAGTATAGTGCAACCAAATGTAATTGTTAGGTAATTCTAATTTGATATCGTATAAAGGTGTTGCTGTAAAACCTCCCATAATGATGTTGTATAGGTTATTGTAATCATTATTAAGGTTTTTGAATGAAAATTTTCTCAAATTAGAAGAATCATCATCATCGGTTAGAATAGTAGTGTAATACACTGTGTATTCGTCTCCAATTTTTTGAATGTAATTGTTGTTTACTTTTCCTAATTTCTCAACAGGAACAGTTTCAAGAACTTTGATTTGTGCAAACGAAATAAAGCTAAAGAACAAAGCAGCAATGGTAATAATGTTTTTCATAATGAATTTGGGGTTTACAATTTTACTGTAGCAAAAAAACATAGAAATATTGAAAAAACACCTATCAAACGATTATTTTTTTAACATAAAATTGTAAAACTTAACCATTCAACTCTAAAACACTGAAATACAAATAAATAAATCTAAAAATCAAATTCTAAATTTCAAATTCTAAATTCCAAATTCTAAATTCCAAATTCTAAAAATCTAAAATCTATCCCGAGGCTTCGGGACTAAAATCAATACTTTCCTTTCTTCTCTTCTTCCACTTTTTTGATCACATTACGAGCAACTTCAATTTTAAACTTTTTACCTTTCATCTTTTCGTCTTTGACATTTTTCAGTAAATCCTTTACCTTATTGTATTTTACCGCCGCAAACGAAACGAAATCTTTTACTTCAATTAATCCTAAATCTTCTTTTTCTAATTTCCCTTTTTGAGAAAAGAAACCCACAATATCAAATTTATTCAATTTTGTTTTCTTTCCTCCACTGATATAAATAGTTTGAAATTGAGGCGGATTTGGCAATGAAACTTTTCCTTCGACATCCAAAACCTTCATTTCATAATCAATGTAGTCCAATTGTTTTTCACTTTCGTGAATGATAATATACGCCGTTCCGGTTGCCTGCATACGTGCTGTACGCCCATTTCTATGCGTAAATTCATCTTCTTTTAAAGGTAAATGATAATGAATAACGTGTTTCATTTCAGGAATATCCAAACCTCTGGCTGCCAAATCGGTTGTAACTAGATACGTTACGCTTCCATTTCTAAACTGAATCAAAGCACGTTCACGTTCTTCCTGATCCATTCCGCCATGATAATAAACAGAATAAATTCCTTTTTCGTTTAACGTATCACTGATACGTTCTGCCGCATCACGATGATTACAGAAAATAATAGCCGATTCTGATTTTAAAGAGCAAATCAGATTGAACAAACTTTGCAGTTTATCTTTAGATGGCGAAACTACCATTTTCATCGAAAGATTGGCTTTTTCTTCTTCCTCTGGAATAAAATCTAAAACTGTCGGATTTACCACGCGCGTATATTTCGGAATCTCAATATCTGAAGTTGCCGAAACCAGAACTCTTTTGTTTACTTTAGGCAATCTTCCGATAATGAAAGACATTTGTTCATGAAACCCTAATTGAAGCGATTTATCAAACTCGTCTAAAATCAAAGTCTGAATTTTATCGGTTCTAAAAGTATCTCTTTCAATATGATCGGCAATTCTTCCAGGCGTTCCTATTAAAACCGCCGGAGGATTGCTTAAGTTTTTCATTTCTGTTTCAATAGAATGTCCTCCGTAACAGATATTGACTTTGTATTGCGTTCCCATTTTCTTCCAAACTTGCTCAATTTGTAATCCCAATTCGCGAGACGGAACTAAAATCAAACATTGAACAGAAAGAATTTCAGGCTGTAATAATTCTAAAATAGGAAGCAAAAACGCTAACGTTTTTCCTGATCCTGTTGGAGAAAGTAATAAAACGTTGTTTTCGTTCAAAATGGCGTCATGCGCCATTTCTTGCATTTCGTTCAGACTCTGAATTCCTAAATTCGAAAGTATATTGTTGGAATGGTGTTTTTTATTCATTTTGCAAAAGTAGTCAAAAAAGTTGTTTCAAGTTTTTCTTGTGTCAGGTTTCAAGTTTATTTAACCGCATTCATGTGCAAAGATTTTCTTTCACGCAGATTTTGCAGATTTAGGCAGATCAAAAAGGATTTTTATAATCAAAAATGAATCTGCTTAAATCTGTAAAATCTGCGTGAAACCATTAACCACAAAGCATATCAACGTGAAACCTGAAACTTGAAACAAATAAAACTATTATATTTGATTATCAAAAAACCAAAATCATGAAACTTCTCACCATTTTCTTTTCACTTTTCACCATCACTCTTTTCGCTCAAAACAATAAAAAATACGAAACTTTTTTTGAAAAAGGAAACGGAAATCAATCGGCAACTTATCAAGAAACTATCGCTTATTTTAAAATGCTAGCAAATGATTTCCCGACAATTCAGATAAAAGAAATGGGATTGACAGATTCTGGTGAACCTTTGCAAATGATTACCTTTAATCCTGATAAAGAATTTGATTTTGATAAAATCCAGAAAACCAAAGCCGTTCTTTTTGTCAACAACGGAATACACGCGGGAGAACCAGACGGAATTGATGCCACAATGCAATTCTACAGAGATTTAGCAACAGGAAAAATGAAAGCGCCAAAAAATACCGTTTTAGTTGCGATTCCTGTTTATAATATTGGCGGTGCTTTAAATAGAAATTCCACAACTCGTGCCAATCAAGACGGACCTGAAATTTATGGTTTTAGAGGAAATGCCAGAAACTACGATTTGAATCGTGATTTAATGAAATCGGATACGAGAAACACAAAAAGTTTTGTCGAGATTTTTCAAAAAATAAATGCAGATGTTTTTATTGATAATCACGTAAGTAACGGTTCTGATTATCAATACAAACTAACTTACATCATGACGCAGCATAATAAACTCGGAGCTGTTTTGGGTGATTTTATGAATAACGAAATGATGCCGGCTTTGGTAAAAGATCTTCAGAAAAAGAAAATCGAAACAACGCCTTATGTCGATTCTTTTAAAGATACGCCAGACAAAGGTTTCGGGCAGTTTGTCGATAGTCCGAGATATACTACGGGTTACACTTCTCTATTTAATACGATTGGTTTTGTCGTTGAAACACATATGCTGAAAAAATATGCCGAACGTGTAAAAATGACCTACGAATACATGAAATCGACTTTGGATTTTACCGATGCGAATTATCAGAAAATAAAAGATTTAAGAATAAAGAATTTAGAACAGTATCAGCCAAAAAAATCATACACTTTAAAATGGGAATTGGACAGTACAAAAGCGACTACTTTTTCGTTTTTAGGTTATGAAGCCGGTTACAAAAAAAGTGACGCTACAACTGGAAATCGCTTGTATTACGACAGAACAAAACCGTACAAAAAAGACGTTCCGTACATTAAAGAATTTAAATCGGTTAAAGAAGTGGTGATTCCGACGGCTTACATTGTTCCGAAAGGGTATTGGAATATTATTGACCTTTTGAAAAACAATAATATCTCGTTTAAACAAATTAAAAACGACACGATTATAGAAGTTGAAAGTTACAGAATTGCCGATTTTAAAACCGTTCCGTCTGCTTACGAAGGACATTATTTGCACAGAAATACAACCGTAACTTCTAAGATCGTTAAAATGACTTTCGCTAAAGGAGATTACATTGTTCCAACGAATCAAAAAGGTGTAAAATATCTTGTAGAAGCTTTTGAACCAGAAGGCGTTGATTCGTTGTTTAACTGGAATTTCTTCGATCCGATTTTGCAGCAAAAAGAACATTATTCAGAATATATTTTTGAAGATACTGCGGCAAATATTTTAAAAGAAAATCCAAATCTAAAAGCAGAATTAGAAGCTAAAAAACAAAACGACCGCGAGTTTGCTAAAAACCCTGAAGCGCAATTGGATTGGATTTATAAACATTCTGTTTATTATGAAAAGGCTCATATGCAGTATCCTGTTTATCGTGTTTTGTAGATTTTTTTTTAACGCAAAGTTCGCTAAGATTTTTTTATTTTGACCGGGTTTTGTTTGCGGTAAGAACGCAAAGCTTTGAGTGTAAAACTTTGACAAAGCTGAATTAAGATTTTTTACTTTTAAAAATTATGACATACAAACTTTTTCTTGACGATATTAGAGATGTAAATATGGTTTACAAAAAATTAACTAATGATGATTTTATTGTGGTTAGAAATTCCCATGATTTCAAAAAAGTAATTCTTGAAAAAGGCCTTCCCGAATTAATTAGTTTTGACAATGATTTAGGTCTTGATGAAAATGATAATGTTGCCGAGGATGGTTACGCATGCGCCAAATGGTTGGTTTATGAATCTGGAATTGATTTGTTAAATCTAAAATTCAATGTTCATTCTGCAAATCCTGTTGCGAGTCAACAAATTCAAGGCTTATTGGATAATTATATTAAACATTTGAAATCAAAATAGTGTAGATTAGCAATCTACTCCTGTAACGAAAACAACTATAAAAAACAAGAATTCTTACTTCGCGGGCACGGATCGCAAATCCGCGCTATCGGACACTTGTTTTGTGGATAATATTGCTACATTATTCAAACGTTCCTACGGAACGTATAAACACAAATCTTTTTTCTACCAACGAAACATTCCTAACGGAATGAATCTCTAGCGAAAAAATCTAAAACTTTAAACTTAAAACAAATCTCTCCTGCTAGCGCGAGCGTCCCGCTCGTAAACATAATCTAAGTCAAAACTAGAAGGGCACGGGCGAGACGCTCGCGTCAGCAAAAAACTTAAAACTTAAAACTTAAAACAAAATTTCAAACACAAAGCATATCTTCGCGTGAGGGATAGAAGCAAGCTACCGAAGTAGCGCGGATAGCCCGACAGCAATAAAAAAAAGACCCAATGAACGCAAAGTTGATTGGGTCTTTTTTTTATTGGTGGCACGCCCGTATATTTAAACTTCAAATTTTAAATCCCAAATTCAAAGTAAATTTTGAAATCGGTAAATTAAATGGAATCTGGTCCTGATCGATAAGCAACAGGTGGCACATTTTTTTCTGTTGGAACTTTTTCTTCTTCAAACAATAATTTAATGTTTTCGTAAGAGTTTTTAAGCGCTTCTTTGATTTGTTCTGGGTTTAGCCACGCTACTTTTTCGATTCCTTCTTCTAATTGCCCGTGTGGCGTTCCTTCAAAATCAGAATGCATTTCGAACCAATGCGTGATTTTTAGTTTGTATTTTCCGTTGCGTTTGAAGATATGATAGGTTTTCTGCAATTTATTGATAATACGAAGCTGATTTACCCCTGTTTCTTCTTCTACTTCACGCATTGCAGTGGCTTCAATCTCCTCGCCTTTCTCGATTCCGCCTTTTGGCAAATCCCATTTTCCGTTTCTAAAGATAAATAAAACCTCACCTTTTTTATTGTACACAAAGCCTCCGCCCGCTTTATTCACAGGAATTTTGGCTTTTAGGGTTTTCATCATTTCACTTTCGTCGGGATGATAAAGAATGGCTTTTTGAATTTTATTTTGAAAAATTTTTATAATAAGCTGTTCTATATCAATACTCTCTAACAAGAACAATTGGAAATCTGTTTCCTTAGAGATTTCATTTGTCAAAAAAAGTGGTTTGTCGTTTACAAAAACTTTATACATTTGTATTATGATTTTTAATAAAGATACTGCCGAAAAAACAGCCGAATTGCTTTTGCAAATAAATGCAATTAAATTGAATCCCGAAAATCCTTTTACATGGGCTTCTGGCTGGAAATCTCCTATTTACTGTGATAATAGGTTAATTCTTTCATTTCCGAGCATCAGAAACTATGTTCGTGATGAATTTGCTAAAAATATCGAAAAACAATTTGGAAAGCCCGATGTGATCGCTGGTGTCGCTACTGGAGCCATTGGAGTTGGAATTTTGGTTGCCGAAAGTTTAGGACTACCATTCGTATACGTGCGTCCAGAGCCTAAAAAACACGGTAGACAAAACCAAGTGGAAGGTTTTTTACAAAAAGGACAAAATGTTGTGGTTGTAGAAGATTTGATTAGTACTGGAAAAAGCAGTTTAATGGCGGTCGAAGCTTTAAGAAGCGAAGGTGCGAACATTAAAGGAATGGCTGCAATCTTTACTTACGGTTTTGGTGTTGCTGAAGAAAATTTCAAAGAAGCTAATTTGGATTTATTCACTTTAAGCAACTACGAAAACTTATTAGATTTAGCGGTTCAAAAACAATATATTACAGAAGATCAGCAATCAACTCTATTAGAATGGAACGAAAGTCCGTCTACTTGGGGACAGGAATAGATTTTAGTCCCGAAGCCTCGGGATAGATTTTAGATTTTAGATTTGCGAACTTGGCGTTTTATAAAGTCATAGTATAGAAAAAACCTTGCGTTCTTTGCGTTAAAAAACAAAAAAACAAAAACAAAAAATAATATATGAACTTAGAAAGTCCAAAAGTTACTGTTCAGAAATCAGCTCAAGATTTATTTGATCAATTGACTGATGTTAAGAATTTTGAAAAATTAATGCCGGATAACATCGCTAAATTTGAAGTGACTGGCGAAGACGCTTTTATTTTTGGATTGAAAGGGATGCCGGAAATCAAATTGAAAATGAAAGAAAAAACAGCTCCAAACAAAATCGTTTTGGGCGCTGCAAGTGATAAACTTCCGTTTACACTAACTTCAAACATTGATAGTGTTTCTGATTCAGAAAGCGCAGTTCAATTATTTTTTGAAGGCGAATTCAACGCGATGATGGCAATGATGGTTAAAGGTCCGATTAGTAAGTTTATTGAAACTTTAGCAAACAATATGAACAAATTATAATTGTGAATTGTAAATTGCGAATTATAAATTAAAAGTCCAATCTACCGATTGGACTTTTTTGTTTTTGTCATTTCGACATAAGGAGAAATCTCACTCGGAATTATGTATGGATTGACGAAATTTTTTGTAGAATTTCTAGTGTGATTTCTCCTTACGTCGAAATGACAAACTATGTGGTAACTTTACGTTAGACGCACTGCAGTGCGTCTCTACAGAAAAACTTTGTCACTTTGCTTCTCTGTAACTTTGCGACTCTCAATAAAGCATCTTAACCTCTTTAATTTCAAATTCAGCAACAGAATCATCTTCTAACAAAACCTGTAATTTTCCTATTGGAGAAACGCCTTGAATGATTCCCATAAAATCTTGGTTATTTTTGTCTCGAAATGCTGTTGGAACCCCTTTTTTAAACAAAAAATTAAAATAATCTGTCCAGAAACTCTCCGACGAGGTTTTCCATAGCTGAATTTTCTCTTTTAGTTTTTCAACTATTAAAACCGCTAATTTTTCTTTATCGAAAGTTTTTCCTGAAATTACCGAAATAGAAGAAGCTGTTGGTAATTCACTAAAATCGGTTTGATTCACATTAACTCCAATTCCGACAACTGACACTATTCTGCCATCGCTTTTTATGGTGTTTTCGATTAATATGCCAACCAATTTCTTATTGTATGACAGAATGTCGTTTGGCCATTTTATACCTATATCAGGAATATTTAACGATTTTAAAACCTCTGCAACTGACAGAGAAGTCAGAAGGCTTAGATTAAAAACATCTTCGTTCTTAAATATAAAATCTTTAACCAAGATGCTCATAATTAAGTTTTTACCTACTTCAGACTTCCAAACCCCACCCACTTGTCCTTTGCCTTTTGTCTGATTTTCAGCAGTTACAACTGTAAAATTTTCTACATCTTCTTGGCTTGACAATGATTTCAGGAAATCATTTGTCGAATCTATGGCATCGAGTTTGATTAGTTTCATTAAATAATTTAAATAACTTAATTTAATATTTTGTTAAGGTTCAAAAATAATCACAAAATTTGGTAACTTTACAAATTCACATATAAAATAGTTCATGGCGAAAAAGACGATTAATAATGATGTTCTACTGGCGAACATAATCAAAGGGATTGAAGAAGTAAAAGGAAATGATATCGACATTCTTGACTTAAGAGAAATAGATACTGCAGTATGCGATTATTTTGTGATCTGCAACGGTAGTTCAAACACCCAAGTAAACGCCATCGTAAACTCAATTCAAAAAACAGTATCAAAAGACTTAAAAGATAAGCCTTGGCACGTAGAAGGAACCGATAATGCAGAATGGGTTTTAATGGATTATGTACACATTGTTGTTCATGTTTTCCAGAAACATATTCGCGAATATTACAATATCGAAAGCCTTTGGGGCGATGCCAAAATAACTACAATCGAGAACAAATACTAAAGAAACTTTCATTAAATGGCTAAAGATAATAATCCAAATCCGAATAAATTTAAAATAAGTCCTTGGTTAATATATACCGCAATACTTTTAGTTTTTTTATTCATAAGTTTTGCCACAGGAGGATCAAGCTTAAGCGAGCCTGCCCAATTAACTTCTTCTAAATTCAATACACTTTTAGAAAAAGGCCAAATTGAAAAGGTTATTGTTTACAACAAAGCTGAAGCTGAAGTATATTTAAATGCTGCTGCTCTTAAAGACCCAGCAAATAAAAAAGTAGCTGAAGACATTTTCAAACAACCAAACAAAGGTCCACATTACACTTTGGAAATTGGTAACGATCAAATCTTTCAGACTAAACTAGAAAAAGCAGTTAGCGAAGGCAAACTGAAAGATTTCAATTTTCTTCAGAAAAATAACTGGAGCGATATTTTAATCAGTTTACTTCCTATCATCATCATTGTTGGTGTATGGATTTTCATCATGCGCAAAATGTCTGGCGGTGGCGCTGGGGGTGGCGGACAAATTTTCAATATTGGAAAATCTAAAGCTAAATTGTTTGATGAAAAAACAGATATCAAAACAACATTTAAAGATGTTGCTGGTTTAGAAGGTGCAAAAGAGGAAATTCAAGAAATTGTTGAATTCCTTAAAAACCCAGAAAAATACACGAATCTTGGAGGTAAAATTCCAAAGGGAGCTTTACTTGTTGGACCTCCGGGAACTGGTAAAACTTTATTGGCAAAAGCTGTTGCTGGTGAAGCCCAAGTACCTTTCTTCTCTTTATCAGGTTCTGATTTCGTAGAGATGTTCGTAGGAGTTGGTGCGTCACGTGTACGTGATTTATTCAAACAAGCAAAAGAAAAATCTCCAGCTATTATCTTCATCGACGAGATTGATGCTGTTGGTAGAGCAAGAGGAAAAAGCAATATGTCTGGCGGAAACGATGAAAGAGAAAACACATTGAACCAATTACTGACAGAAATGGACGGTTTTGGAACAAACTCTAACGTAATTGTTTTGGCTGCGACCAATAGAGCAGACGTTTTGGACAAAGCTTTAATGCGTGCTGGACGTTTTGACAGACAAATTTTTGTTGACTTACCAGACATTCGCGAGAGAGCTGAAATCTTTAAAGTTCACTTAGCTCCTATTAAAAAAGTAGAAGGTCTTGATTTAGACTTTTTAGCAAAACAAACTCCAGGTTTCTCTGGTGCTGATATTGCTAACGTTTGTAACGAAGCTGCCTTAATTGCTGCACGTAATAACAAACCAGCAGTAGATAGACAAGATTTCCTTGACGCTGTTGATAGAATCATTGGTGGTTTAGAAAAGAAAAATAAAATCATCACTCCAGAAGAGAAAAGAGCAATTGCAATTCACGAAGCTGGACACGCAACTGTAAGCTGGATGTTAGAGCACGCTGCGCCACTTATTAAAGTAACCATTGTTCCTCGTGGACAAAGTTTAGGAGCTGCATGGTATTTACCAGAAGAAAGACAAATCGTAAGAACAGATCAAATGTTAGACGAAATGTGTGCTACTATGGGCGGTAGAGCTGCCGAAAAAGTAACTTTTGACAGAATTTCTACTGGTGCTTTAAGCGATTTAGAAAAAGTAACACGTCAAGCTCGTGCAATGGTAACTATTTACGGATTGAACGATAAAATCGGAAACGTTACTTATTACGATTCAAGCGGACAAAGTGAATACAGTTTTTCTAAACCATATTCTGATGAGACTGCAAAAATTATCGATGCTGAAATTTCAGAATTAATTGAAGGCCAATACCAGAGAGCGATTCAAATTTTAGAAGAAAACAAAGATAAACTGAATCAACTTGCTGATATTCTGATTGAAAAAGAAGTTATCTTTAAAGATGATTTAGAAAACATTTTCGGAAAACGTACTTTTGACAAAAATCTAGAAGAAGTAGTTTCATAAATAATTACGAAAAACGTAATAAATTTTCAAAATCTTAATTCAAAACACCCTTTTGAATTAAGATTTTTTTATCTTTGAACGTTTTCAATTAACATGTAAAGCATTTCATATAAAAAATGAATTTTTTCAAAAAAATATTTGGCTCAAGTGAAGCCGCTTCTGACGAAGAGCACGAAAGCGAATATGCAGGCACATCTGCACAGAACAGTCATTTATCTTTAGATGAACAATTTATTTTCAATTTTAAAAAAAATGGAGGTAAATTCTTGTACTGTGAAAATAAAGCAGAAGTTGCTGAGCAGTTTGAAAACATTTTAGAAGAGAATGACTGGTTTGAAAGTGAAGTGTTATGTTATGAACCAGCACTTTTTAGTTTATTAGAAGAAAACAAACTGTTTTATAACGCACCTTCTAAACCAAAGTTTCTATTAGCAAGTTGTGAAAATCTTATTGCTGATGAAGGCTCTATCTTGTTTTCATCTAAACAGATTAGACAAAATAAACCAAACGAATTACCCGCAAATATTGTTATAATAGCAACAACAAGCCAAATCCTCCCAATGAAAAGCGATGGATTAAGTGCTATAAAGCGTAAATACGAAAGGGACTATCCTACTAACATTACTACCATAAAATATTTCGAAAAAGCAAAAGAAGAAGACTTTACTCAATACGGAAGTGTTGCTAAAAACCTCTATTTATTGCTTTTAGAAGATCTTTAAGATGAACGAAACACTGAAGAGAACCATTTCTGGTGCTGTTTATATCGCTTTATTATTAGCCTCCATATTGTTTTCTACAGAAAGCTTCATTGCCCTTTTTGGCGTTTTCTTAATTATTACGATATACGAGTTTTCTAATATCGTAAACTTAAACAAAGTGTTTTCCATACTTTTTGGAATTATAGTTTATTCTACAACTATTCTTATAAGTCATTACAACAAACAAACAAGTAAGTTTTTAAACGAAACATTTAATTCCAATATCAGCTTAGAAACTAATATCAAACAATTAGATCTAGTACTTCTTGCTATTACAATTGTAGTTTCAATAAAATGCATCATATTCCTTTTTTATGATTCTGTTCAAAAAATAAGCACATCTTCAAAATACCTGTATTTATTAGGATATATTACACTTCCATTTATTTTCATCGTTAAAATTTCTTTTGGAACGAATGACTACAATCCGAAGATTATAATTGGATTATTTGTCCTGATCTGGACTAATGACACTTTTGCTTATTTAGTTGGAAAATCAATGGGAAAACATAAATTGTTTGAACGCGTTTCTCCTAAAAAAACGATAGAAGGTTTTCTTGGCGGTGTTGTTTTTGCCGCTTTTGCAGGTTTTTTAATTTCTAAATTATATATTCAGCCAAATCCCGAATTTAGCAGTAAATCAATTTTAATCTGGACAATAATCGCTTTAATTGTGAGCGTTTTTGGAACTATTGGAGATTTGATCGAATCTAAATTTAAACGAATTGCCGGTATAAAAGACAGCGGTTCGATTATGCCTGGACATGGTGGTATTCTAGATCGATTAGATAGTGTTATATTTGTAGCACCAATTATATTTTTATTTTATCAAATTTTATATTATGTTTCATAAAGAAGGTGGCCCGTCTATTTTATTAGGTACTGTTTTTACAGTAGCTGTACTTTTAATTGCTGATAAATTCATTGATATTTCTTGGCTGAGAATGCTTGTTCAATTTGCAGCTCTTTTAATCTTGATTATTATTTTACAATTCTTTAGAAATCCGAAAAGAATTGCAATTAGAAACAGTGATCATATTCTTGCTCCTGTAGATGGAAAAGTAGTTGTTATTGAAGAAGTTTATGAAGGAGAATATTTTAAAGACAAACGCTTACAGGTTTCTATTTTTATGTCGCCAATCAATGTACACGTTACGCGTTACGCAATGGATGGTATCATTAAATTTAGTAAATACCACCCTGGAAAATTCTTAGTAGCATGGCATCCAAAAGCAAGTGAAGAAAATGAAAGAACTACAGTAGTTATCGAAAATGAAACTTTTGGAGCTATTTTGTACAGACAAATTGCTGGTGCATTAGCTCGTAGAATTGTAAACTATGCTAAAGAAGGAATGCAGGTTGTGCAGGGAACTGATGCTGGTTTTATTAAATTTGGTTCAAGAGTAGATTTATTTTTACCTTTAGGTACACCAATCAACGTTGAGTTAAATCAGAAAGCAGTTGGAGGGAAAACAATTATTGCTACGAAAGCATAAATGGCTGAAAAAGATTTAGATATTCGCTTTGCTGAAGCTGTAGAAATTGCTATGACAATGACTCAGGCCTCACTGCCACAAGATGTGCAGTTAAGATTGTATGCTTATTACAAACAAGCCACTTTTGGAACAGCAGTTTACAATCATTCTGAAAATTTTGATTTGAGAGATGCTTTCAAAACGAATGCTTGGATGCAGATAAGCCACATTTCGACTGATGAAGCCAAAGAAAATTACATTGAGATTATCAATTCATTAACATCAAAATAAATACATTATGAAGAAAAACGTTGTTCTTTTTAGCACTTTAGCTTCATTTTTACTATTATTTTCCTGTAAAGAAGACAAGCTGGTTGAAGTTGTCGAAGTTCCGCTTCCAACTAAAGAAGAAAAAATATCGATTGGCTCACCAAATGATGTTAAAGCAGATCCAGGCTCATTTGAAATGACAAAATTGCCATTTAATTATGACGGTCTCGCTCCAGATATCAGAACTTTGACTTTAGAAACACATTATTCTAAACATTACTTATCTTATACAAACAATTTTAATAAAGAAATTGTGTCGACTGAGTTCGAAAACATGCCGATTGAAGATATTTTAAAAAAGATGGATTTAAATAATGCTAAACTTCGTCAGAATGCAGGCGGTTATTATAATCACACACTTTATTTTAATATTTTAACTCCTAAAGAACAAACTCCTAAAGATACTTTAGCAGGTTCTATTAACAAAGAATTTGGTTCTTTTAATAATCTAACGAATCAATTTAAAGCAAAATCTGAAAAGCAATTTGGTTCTGGATGGGTTTGGCTTGTTGTAGACCGATATGGTAAATTGCAAATTACAACAACCGAAAATCAAGATAATCCGTTAATGAGAAATGCCTTAATACCTGGAACACCTATTATGGGAATTGATCTTTGGGAACATGCTTACTATCTGGATTATCAAAACCGAAAAGGAAGTTACATTAACGCTTTCTACCAACATATCAATTGGGAAAAAGTAAATGAATATTACGTTGAAGCCCTTAAAAAGGTTAAAAAAGTATAGAAAAAAAGCTGATACAATTTAAGTGCCAGCTTTTTTTTATAACTTAATGGTAATTAGACATGAAGAACATGAGAGATATTGCCCATCGTTTTACAGAAAACCCATTATTGTCCCCATCAGACATACCGCCAAGCAGAGAAGGTTTAGAAATTAGCTGCTTGTTAAATCCCGGCGTGTTTCAATTTCAAAATAAAATCTGGCTTGCTGTACGAGTTGCCGAAAGACCGAAACAAATAGAAAACATTATTTCGTTTCCAATTTTGACAGACTCAGGCTCAATTCAGATTATTAAAATTCTAAAAGATGATCCCGAACTTATCGCAACAGATGCGCGTGTAATCAATTACCAAGGGATTGACTATCTAACTACTTTATCACACATTAGATTATTGTGCAGTGAAGATGGGAAGCACTTTTATGAACCTGAAGATTACCCTAATTTGGTTGGCGAAGGAATTTTAGAAACATTTGGAATAGAAGATTGTCGTGTCTCATTGATTGAAGGAAAATATTATTTGACATTTACTTCAGTATCTGACAATGGTGTTGGTGTTGGTTTGAGAACAACAACTGACTGGAAAAATTTTGAAAAACACGGAATGATCTTTCCAGCTCATAACAAGGATTGCGCTATTTTCGAAGAAAAAATAAATGGATTATTCTACGCTTTACACCGCCCCAGCAGCGTTGATATTGGAGGAAATTATATCTGGATAGCTTCTTCTCCAGATGGTATACATTGGGGAAATCATCGATGCATTGTAAAAACTCGAAAAAATCTTTGGGATAGTAAAAGAGTTGGCGCAGGCGCGGCACCCATAAAAACAGAAAAAGGCTGGCTTGAAATTTATCACGGAGCAAATGAATCTCATCAATATTGTTTAGGTGCTTTTTTAATGGATTTAGAAAACCCTTCAAAAGTAATTTCAAGAACCGAAGAACCGATTATGTTTCCAAAAACAGATTATGAATTGAGCGGTTTTTTCGGAAATGTAGTTTTTACAAACGGCCATGTAGTAGAACCAGATGGCGACACGCTTACGATTTATTACGGTGCCTCTGATGAATTTGTATGTGGTGCGACTTTTTCGATAAAAGAAATCCTTTCACTTTTAAAAGAGATCTAAAAACAATAAAACCAGCTTAGAATTTGTACGATCTAAGCTGGTTTATTTTAAAATCTTTAGTTTATTATTTTAGTTTACTTCATAAATAAATGATTCAGAAGGTTTTATTTTAACTCGTGCCGAACCTTCTCCATTTTTGACTGTAAGATATGTCTTGCTCTTTAAATATAGTTTATCTACAAGCACATATGAACCATCTTTTAAATTCCATTTTGAAATGAGAGATGAAGGAATTTTTAGATCAAATTCACTTTCTTTTTCAGATGAAAAGTTAACAATTACAATCAGTTTTTGTTTTGCCGACCATCGTGCGTATGAATACAACAAGGCATCGTAACCTGTATTATTTTGACGATTTGCCGACTGAATTTCTTCAAAACTTCCCATTAAAGCATCACTTTCTATGGTAAAATTCAATAAACGTTTGTAAAAATCACGTAGTTGTTTTTCTGATTCTGATAATTTTCCACCATCAAATTTTCCATCATTCATCCAACGCTGATGATTTGGAACTCCGATATAATCAAAGATTGAAGTTCTCGAACGTTTTCCGAAGCCGGCATCTTCATTTCCAGCCTCTCCTACTTCTTGCCCGAAATAAATCATGGTTGGAGAAGTACTGATTGTTGCTGAAACCACCATTAAAGGTTTTCCTCTTTCAGGAGTTCCCGCAAATTCTGGACTAGCTAAACGCTGTTCATCATGATTGTCTAAGAAATGCAACATATGATGTTCAATATCAGACATTCCTCTTTGAATATTATTTAATTCATCTGGCGAAGATTTCCCTCGTATAACATCTTTCAATTTATCATACGTTTCTACTTTATCATACAAATAATTCATTTTTCCTAAACGGATATAATTTCGATATTCATTCGGATTGTATACTTCTGCCAAAAGGAATGCATTCGGATTTTTCATTTTAATAGAAGAGTTCATGTAGCTCCAAAATTCATAAGGAACCATTTCTGCCATATCATAACGGAATCCATCAACACCTTTTGAAGTCCAGTATAAAGCAATATCTCGGAATTTTTTCCAAGAATTTGGAACATCTTTATCCTGCCAAAATGCAAAATGTTCTTGATATGATTTTTGATCAAAACCAGCAGGAAGTTCAGGAAAATCTTTACTGCCGTCAGGACGAACGCCGTAGTTCACTTTTACCGTTTCATACCAATCATTTTGATCTGGTTTAAATTTTCTTGATCCATTTCCTGTCCATTTTGCTGGATTCTCATCAAACTTTCCATCAATCAAATTATTCTTTTCTCCATTTAATGGAATATCACCATCTGGAATTTCAAAATGTTCATTTGGAATGTAATAAAAATTATTATCTCTTTTGTATTCAACTGTCACATCATCATCTGCACCAAAATCTTTCACGCCTTCAGGATTTGATTTTCCTTCATATTTTCTAGCAATATGATTCGGAACAATGTCAATAATCACTTTTAAACCAGCGTTATGAGTTCGTTTAATTAAAGCCTCAAATTCTTCCAAACGTTTAGCAGGATCTACAGCCAAATCTGGATTTACATTATAATAATCTTTTACAGCATAAGGCGATCCTGCGCGCCCTTTTACCACTTCCGGATCATCATTTGAGATTCCGTACGCAGTATAATCATTTACCAAAGCATGATGAGGCACGCCCGTATACCAAATATAATTTACGCCTAAATCTTTTATTTCGTGAAGTGCTTTATCTGTAAAATCATTAAATTTTCCAACGCCATTTTCTTCTATTGTGCCCCAAGGTTTGTTGTTTGTATTTTTATTTCCGAACAGGCGTGTAAAAACTTGATATACTACAATTTTCTTATCATTAGAATGATTTTCTTTTACTTCACTCATTTTTAAATCTTTTGTTTTGCATCCAGAAAACAACATTGTTGTGGCAATTCCGACAGCAATAAACTTACTTTTTATCATATCTTTTTTAATCTAAACTTCTCTTTTAAAGGCTTCATAACTCCTATCGAATCTTAAAACCAATTATTAAATTTAGTTTATTTTTTAAAACTTAAAAGAAAGTTAGTTTCAATTGTTTCTTTAAGCTTAAAAATGGGTCAACTACAACGTAAGAGTTTCGTAATTTGTTGATAAAATTGATGGAGATTCAAAATGACAATGGCTCAAAAAAACAAAGGTTTTAAATAACTAGAAAAATTTGAAGAATTTTAAACAGAAAAACGCTGAACCTTTGTGACTCTGAACCTTTGAAGCTTAAAAAATAAACACATAAATTAATCCTAATAACATTCTAAGGTTGTATCCTTTTTCATAAATTTGACAAAAATTTAATCAGTTGAAGAAATCACTCTTTTTCATATTTTATAGTCTGCTTTTTTTAAGCGTTCAATTTACTTTCGCGCAAGCGGCAAAAAATAGTCCAAAACAGATTCACATAGACCGTGCTGATAATTTCGAACGTAATGAGGACCTAGTTCCGGGTGGAGTTGTTTTGAGCGGTAACGTTCAAATTACACATGACGGGGTTGTTTTAACTTGTAACAAAGCATATGTTTTTAATAAAGAAAATTATTTAAAAGCTTTTGGAAATGTACAATTAGTGCAAGGTGATACTTTATTCTTAAACAGTAAATATGCAGAATACAGCGGAAATTTAAAAAAAGCTTTTGCAACTGGAAATGCTGTAATGACTTCACCAGATGCGACTTTGCAAACCGATACTATAAATTTTGACAGAAATGTTCAAGAAGCTTTTTACAATACAAAAGGTACCATTATCAATAAAGACAATACTTTGGTGAGCAAATCTGGAAGATATTATGTTAAAGAGAAAAAGTTTCAGTTCCTGACCGAAGTTGTAATTACAAATCCAAAATATGTAATAAAATCGAATCATTTAGATTATTACAGTAATTCTGGACATACTTATTTACTTGGACCTTCGACTATTACGAGTAAAGAAAATTACATTTACACCGAAAAGGGTTTTTACGATACAAAAAAGAATTTGGCGCACTTTCTCAGGAGATCCTACATTAAATACGACGATCGGCTTATAGAAGGCGACAGTTTATTTTATAATAGAAATACTGAATTTGCATCGGCAACGCGAAATGTAAAAATTACAGATTCTATCAATAAAGGAATTGTAAAGGGGCATTATGCAGAGCTTTACAAACTTAAAGATTCGATGTTTGTTACTAAAAGAGCCGTTGCCATTAATTTGGTTGAAAATGATTCTGTTTACATTCACGGAAAAAAATTAATGGTTACAGGAAAAGAAGGAGAACGTATTTTACGTGCTTATAACAATGTCCGTTTTTTTAAAATTGATATGAGCGGCAAGTGCGATTCGATTCATTCAAACTCTAAAACTGCGTTGACAAAATTAATTGGGAAACCAATTCTTTGGAATGGAGAAAGCCAGATTACCGGAGATGTTATGCACTTAATCGGTGACAATCAGACCAGAAAAATTGACTCGTTAAAGGTTTTAAATAATACTTTCGTTATCTCGCGGGACACTTTAGGAACAGGTTTTAATCAGGTAAAAGGCCTCAATTTATTTGGAAAATTTCGGGATGGAAAACTTCATGATGTCGACGTTATCAAAAATACCGAAGTAGTGTATTTTATGAGAAATGATACCAACGAACTAATTGGAATCAACAAAAATGTCAGCAGTAAAATCAATATGATATTGGAAAATAACGCAATTGAAACGATTACGTTTTTCAATAAAGTCGACGGCGATATTTACCCAGAAGATGAATTGCCCGAAAATGCTCGAAAATTGCGTGGAATGGTTTGGCGTGCCGACGAAAGAATAAAATCTAAAGATGATATTTTTACTGCGGAGGACAATGAAATGAACGAAAAACTCATTAAACAAGGTAAAGAAGAAGAAGAAAAAGGAAAAAATGTTCCGATGAAAGTCAGGAAGGAAACTTTGAATTACGATAAGAAGAAGCCTTCCGCAAAACCAGCAGCTAAAGAGCCATTAAAAAGCAGCAAGTAAAAGTCTTTTCAAATTCTATAGAGCTAAGTAAAGAATGAAAATATTTCCGACAAGCAATTACAGTTTCAAATTAATAGGAGAAACAACAGAATCTCTTGAACGTTTAAAAAGAAGAACATTAATTTCTGAAAGCTTAAGCTCGAAAATAACAGATAAATCGTTTCTTGGAATTATTGGCAATAATAATTTCACATTAATTTCATCTGAAATAGGCAAAGGCGCCTTTTGCGTTTTAAATGGAGAAATCATAAACAAAAATGGAACTGTTAAAATAGAAATCAATAAACCATTCCAAGTTTTATTATCTGTTATATTGTGTTTACCAATAGCTGGACTTATTTTTCAACTATTTAGTCAAGAAGCTCATTTATTTTTATTGTTTATAGCTGTAGCCTTAGGTCAAATTTTGATAATACGATTTGTATTTATTGAAATTGCTTTTAAAAGATTATCTAAAAACAGTTTAAATCGATTAAATGATATTTTAGACATTGAAGCTATTAAAAAAAATTAAAGTCGGCAAAAGCTTTAAAGATTATATAGAATTAACTTTAAAACCTCAAAACCTTAGTACCTTTGCCACTTTGAACCTTAAAAAAAATGAATCCAGATTTTATAAAATACCAAGCGCAAACTTCTCCTTACCCACTCGGAATGGAAGTTTCTCATGCTATTGGTTCTTACATATACGATACAAACGATAAAAAATATTTAGATTTTGTTGCCGGAGTTTCGGCTTGTACTTTAGGGCATCAACACCCAAGAGTAAATCAGGCCATAAAAGATCAGTTAGATAAATACTCGCACGTAATGGTTTATGGTGAATATTCTCAAAGTCCAGCTGTTCAATATTGTAAACTAATGGCTTCACTCCTTCCTGAATCTTTAAATAAAACCTATTTGGTTAATTCAGGCACAGAAGCAATTGAAGGCGCTTTAAAATTAGCCAAAAGAACTACAGGACGCAGTCAGCTAATTTCTTGTCATAATGCGTATCACGGAAACACAATGGGTTCTATGAGCGTTATGGGATTTGAGGAACGAAAACAAGCTTTCAGGCCTTTACTTCCAGATGTTGATTTTATTACTTTTAATAATGAAGAAGATCTACAAAAAATAACCACTCGAACAGCGGCTATTCTTTTAGAAACTATTCAAGGTGGCGCAGGATTTATTCAGCCGGAAAACAATTTTCTTGAAAAAGTTCGTAAACGTTGTGATGAAGTTGGAGCTTTGATGATTGTAGATGAGATTCAGCCAGGATTTGGAAGAACAGGCAAACTATTTGGTTTTCAGAATTATGACGTTGTTCCAGATATTGTAGTAATGGGAAAAGGAATGGGTGGCGGAATGCCAGTTGGTGCTTTTACAGCTTCGGCAGAAAAAATGGACCTTTTAACAGAAAATCCAAAATTAGGACACATTACTACTTTTGGAGGTCACCCTGTCATTGCGTCAGCTTGTTTGGCTACTTTGCAAGAATTAACTGAAACAAATTTGATGGCGGAAACGCTTGAAAAAGAAAAACTCTTCAGATCGCTTTTGGTACATCCTTTGATTACAGAAGTTAGAGGAAAAGGATTAATGTTGGCCGCCATGACAGAATCGGCAGAAATTACCAACCAAGTCATTTTAAATTGCCAAGATAAAGGATTGATTTTATTCTGGCTTTTATTTGAAGGATGCGCAATTAGAATTACACCTCCATTGACTATTTCAGAAGATGAAATTAGAGAAGGCTGTAAAATAATTTTAGAAGTTATGGATGAAATTTTAAAAAAAATTAATGCATAAAACTTGGTGTTATTCTTTTTAGCTATCAATTAAAAAATGACAAAACAGAAGTTAATCCCTTAAGAATAAGAGAGATTTCTTCCTAAAACAGAATAAAAAATGCTATATATTGTTAATTAAATTGTTCAAAACAATTAATTTCTTATCCTTACAACAATTATATGGTTGCCTAAATTTATAGTAGGCTAATTTCAAAATAACGAAGTATGCAATTAAGCAACGAAGAAGAAGATTATAACCTATCCCTATCCAAATTTGAGTCAATGTTAAAGACTAACAAAGTACTCTTTTTTGATTCTGAAGAATTCGAAGAAATAATTCTTCATTATTTAGATATAGGCAAGGCTAATTTAGCAAAAAAGGCCTTAAAACTTGCATTAGACCAGCACCCAAAATCTACAGGCTTAAAATTAGTACAAGTAGAAATGCTGGTTTATGATGACAAACTCGAATTGGCTGAAAAGCTTTTGAATGAGTTATATGCAATCGAACCCAATAACGAGGAAATATACATCCAAAAAGCTAATATCTGTTCCAAAAGAGATCAGCACGAAAAAGCAGTTGAATTATTAAAAATTGCATTGCAATATACTGATGATTACGCCGACGTGTACAACTTGATTGGAATGGAATATCTTTTTATGGATAATCTTGAATTGGCGAAAGAAAATTTCATCAAATGTCTTGAGGAAGATTTAGAAGATCAATCTGCTCTTTACAACGTAGTGTATTGTTTTGAATTTTTAGATCAAAACCAAGAAGCTATTGTTTATTTGAACGAATACATCAACAGAAATCCTTATAGCGAAATAGCTTGGCATCAGCTTGGGCGCCTTCATTATGGTGTAAAAGAATATGAAAACGCAATTCGCGCATTTGATTACGCAACACTTATCGATGATGAATTTCTAGGTGCTTTTATGGAAAAAGCAAAAGCTTATGAGCGCCTAAAAAAATACAATGAAGCAATTGAAAGCTATAATAGAACCATCGAATTAGATGATGCTACATCATACGCTTTGCTTCGAATTGGTAAATGTTATGAGAAACTTGGAAATTTAGCAAAAGCGATTCAATACTATAACCAAACAGTACATGAAGACCCACTTTTAGATAAAGGATGGATTGCAATTACTGATTTTCATCTTCGCCAAAAAAAATACCAGAAAGCATTGTTTTTTGTAAATAAAGCTTTAGCAATCGACAATCAGAATCGTTTGTACTGGAAGAGATATGCTACAATCAACAAACATATGAACTTTTTTGAGGAAGCTGAATTTGGCTACAGAAAAGCAGTAGAGTTTGGAGATTATGCACTAGACACTTGGTTATTTTGGGTAGACATTCTTCAATTTTTAGGAGAATTTGAAACTGCTATTCAAACTTTATTGCAAGCTTCAGAATATTTCCCTGAAGAAAACGAAATCGAATATCGTTTGGCTGGATTGTATTTTATGATTCAGGATAATACAAAAGCCAAATTTCATTTAAGCAATGGTTTACGCTTAAATTTTGATAATTATATCTTAATCGAAGATTTATTTCCAGTAGTTTGGGCAAAGAAAACAGTAAAAAATTATATAGAAAAACATCGTAAATAAGAATGGTTGATATTTTATTAAGAAGACGTTTTGGATTATTAGGACGCAACATAAGCTACTCTTTTTCAAAAGGTTATTTTACAGAAAAATTTAATAATGAGGTTTTTGCTGGTAACAGTTATGAAAATTTTGACATTTCGGAAATTAATTATTTCACTGAATTAATTAAAAACAACCCAGATTTAAAAGGATTAAACGTTACCATTCCTTACAAAGAACAAGTTATTCCATTTTTAGATAAATTATCACGAAAAGCTACTTTAATTGGCGCTGTAAATACCATTAAGTTTACTAAAAAAGGCAAACTAAAAGGCTACAATACAGATTATTATGGATTTAAAAAATCTTTAGAGCCTTTATTAGAGCCTCATCATAAAAAAGCTTTGATTCTGGGAACAGGCGGGGCTTCTAAAGGTGTTGCTTTTGCTTTGGATGAATTAAACATTCCTTATACTTTTGTTTCTAGAGAAGCAAAAGAAAACATAATAGATTATGATTTGATTAATGCAACTACCTTTGATAACTTTCAAATTATAATTAACTGTACACCAGTTGGAACGAGTCCAAATATTGATGCTTGTCCAAATCTGCCTTATGAATTTTTTACCGAAAAACATATTGCTTACGATTTAATTTACAATCCGGCTGAAACTACATTCCTTAAAAAAGCAAAAGAAAGAGGGGCCATTATTAAAAACGGTCATGATATGCTAATTTTTCAAGCTGAAAAAGCCTGGAAAATCTGGAACAAATAAAAAACACCAGCAAAAAAAATAAAAGGTTAACGTATTTTTTGTATTTTTAAATCACTTACAAACAAGTGGTTATGAATAAAATACAATTACTTAGCATTTTATTTTTTTTGTTTTTTCACAACCTACTTTTGGCTCAAGAGAACGATACTTTACGAAGTCCTTTTTCTGAGCCTCGTTACCATTATTTTCTCAAAACAATCATTTTTTTCGATGAATATTTAGATACCGATAACGGATCATTTAATACCACTCAAGTTCGGGTTCTTCTGCCAATAGGAAATAAAGCCTGGAACTTACGTTTCGATCTTCCTCTGATTTCCGCAAATACAAATTCAATTAATAAAACAGCAATTGGAGATATAGGTATGGGAGTCAGCTATATTCCCTATCTGCAAAATAATAATGGAATAGCGTTAAGAACAAGAGTTTATGCTAACACAGCCGCAGATCCGAATTTTGGTACTGGAAAATGGGTCGTTATGCCCGCAGTTATCTACGGAAAATATTTATATGAAAAAAAGTTTCTCTGGCTCTCCACTTTAGAATTTCAAGGCAGTTTCGCAGGAGCAAATGAAAGAAATGATATTAATGTAACACTTTTTGAAAATGTCCTGCTGCATTTCTTTGGAAAAAATTGGGTTGCAGGAGATGTGGCTTTTCGTTATAATGCAACTTTAGACGCATTTCAAAACAATGCCTTTGTCGAATTTGGACGAAAAATTACTCCAAATAATCTAGTTTACATCCATCCCAGTGCCGGATTTGGAACAAATAGAACGTACAATTTTGGAATTGAAATTGGGGTATTAATACTTTTCTAAAAATAAATAGTTACGTACTAAATTGAATTTATAAAAGCATAACCTAAAAAAAGATACGTATTTCGAATTTATAGATACTTTAAACATTAGATCAAAACATTTTAAAGACAATAGCAAATTAGAGCAAAGAATAGGAATTTCATCGTAAAATAGCGCATAAACAAGCGATTTATTTTGTATTTAGAAACACCTTTACTATCTTTCGCATTGATTAAAATAAAAACCTTATACATTTTAAAGATGTTAGAAGAAAAGAATGATAACCTGCAAGAAGCAGACGGAAAATCTGGAATCGAATTAAACGATTCTACAACAAATGATGCAATTGAAATATCTGATTCTGAAGCTCCAATTGAGAATTCAGCTTCAGAAATTGAAAATGAAGTAGAAAATGATGAAAATCTTCATCAGGAAGCTTTAGATGTCATCACCAACTCAAATGCAGCAGAAAGCGAAGACGAGACTATAAAGGAACGTCACGATATTCCTATGCAGGATTACAATACCTTTTCTTTAGATGCACTTGTTGATGAACTTAAAAAATTGGTTAATATAGACAAAGCGATGTCTGTAAAAGATCATATTGAAGAAATCAAAAAGGCTTTTTTGTTACAATACCACCATCTTCTTGAGGAAAAGAAAGAAGAATTTCTTGCTTCTGACCCTGATCCAAACGAAGAATTTGAATATCATTTACCTCTAAAATTAAAATTCGATGAATATTATAATATTTTTAGAGACAAAAGAAATGCTCATTTCAAACATCTGCAGACTAACCTAAAAACAAATTTAGAAAATCGTCTAGCGATTGTTGAAGAATTAAAAGAGTTAATTAATCCGCAGGAGAATATAAAAGACACTCTTAAACATTTTAATGAATTAAGAGAAAGATGGAAAAATGCAGGTGCAATTCCAAAAGACAAATACAATCACGTTTGGAATAATTACCATTTTCATGTTGAAAATTTTTATGACTATCTTCATTTAGATCGTGAAGCCAGAGATTTAGATTTCAAACATAATCTTGAATTAAAGCAAAAGATTATAGCTCGTGTTGAAGAATTGGTAAACGATGCAGATGTAAATAAATCTTTCCGCGAATTACAGGATTTACACAGAATTTGGAAAGAAGAAATCGGCCCTGTTTCTAAAGAACATCGTGATGTTATCTGGAATCAATTCAGCGAATTAACAAAAAAAATTCACGACAAAAGAGAAGTTTTGTTTGAAAGCCAAAGAGCAAACGAACAGCAGAATCTGGAAGTTAAAAAAGAAATTATTTCTAAAATTGAAACATTAGGAACAGAAAAAGTAAATTCTCATTCTCAATGGCTTGTACAAATTCAAAAAGTAGAAGCGCTTCGTAATGAGTTTTTTGCAGCAGGAAAAGTTCCATCAGAAGTAAATGAAGAAACTTGGGCTGCTTTTAAAACAGCGGTGAGAAATTTCAATGCTTTCAAGAATTCTTTTTACAAAGACATCAAAAAAGATCAGAACGATAATTTAAATAAAAAAATGGCTCTTGTTGCAAAAGCCAAGGATTTACAGGAAAGTACCGATTTTGCTTCTACAACTCCTATAATGAAACAAATTCAGGAAGAATGGAAACAAATAGGACATGTTCCGAAAAAATATTCAGACAAAATCTGGAAAGAATTTAAAGATGCTTGTAACCATTATTTCGATAAGTTAAAAGAACACAAATCGGAAGAAAACAGCGAAGAAGTTGCCGCTTTTGACAATAAAAAAGCGTATTTGGATACTCTAAGAGCTTTCCAACTAACTGGAGATCACAAAACAGATCTGGATGCTATAAAAGCTCATATTGAAACATGGAAAGGATTTGGAAAAGTTCCTTTCTCAAGAAGACATATTGAAGGCAAATTCAATAAAATTTTAGATGCACTTTTTGAAAAACTAAGTGTTAGTAAGAAAGAATCTGAAATGATGCGTTTTGCAAACCGTATAGACTCATTGTCTGACAGTAATGATACACGTAAATTAGATAATGAAAAAATCTTTATTATGCGTAAAATAGAAGAAGTGCAAAATGAAATTTTTCAGCTAGAAAACAACATTCAATTCTTTACCAATACTAAAAATGCTAAAAAAGAGAATTCTATTGTAACTGAGGTTCGTAAAAATATCGCCATTCATAAGGAAACTCTTGACGTCTGGAAAGATAAATTAAAACAACTTCGAAACTTAGGACAAGAATAAAAATTGCTCGTATTTTACCGCAAAGAGCACCAAGATTTACGCAAAGTTCGCAAAGTATATAAAAAAAAAGCTTTGCGAACTTTTTGTTTTTTTACTTTACGCTCTTTTCGTTAAAACCCTAATCCAACCTTCAACAAAAAACCTAAAACTTAACAATCTCATTAAATTTCATAAAACTATTCTGCAAAATATTGATTATATTTGAGTTAAACCTATTATTAGGAGATCAAACAAATAAACATTTAATACTAATTTTAAATCAAAAGAATATGAAATTTACAAGAAAAGCACACGCCAACTGGAAAGGAACTGGCATGGAAGGAACTGGAACAATAAGCACACAAAGCACCACTCTAGATAATGCACAACTGTCTTTTAAAACAAGATTTGCTGATGGAGTTGGAACAAATCCAGAAGAATTGGTTGCAGCAGCTCATTCTGGCTGTTTTACAATGCAATTAAGCTTTTTATTGAACGAAGGTGGTTTTACTGCCGACGATTTAACTACGGAAGCTACAGTAACTTTTGAAGACGGAACCATCACTTTAATACATCTAGATTTAAAAGGAAAAGTTCCTTCGATTTCAGCTGAAGAATTTGAAAAAACTGCTGCTAAAGCAAAAGAAATCTGTCCGATTTCTAAATTATTAAACACAACAATTACCTTATCTGCAACTTTGATTTAAGCTTCAGATCTAAGCATAAAAAAAACCATCAGCAAAACTGATGGTTTTTTTTATTTTATTAAAATGAAGATTAGTTCATTGTAGCTTTTAAAGCTTTTGCTTCAGCAGTCATCTCTAACGCTTTGTAAACTCCTAACAATGTTTTTGCAACATCTTCGTTTTTAGGGTCTAATTCATTTGCTTTTTTTAAGTAAGGAATTACACCTCTGAAAACACCTTCTCTTTGTGCTTTTAAAACATCGTAACGTTTCATATCTTTAGTAGAAGTACCTAATTTATTCATTTCATCAATGATAGGTTTTTCTGCTTCTAATTTCAAAGCTGCAAGATTCAAATATGCATTAGCATATTCAGGATTAATTTCAATAGCTCTTAAGTAGTATTTTTCAGCATCAGCGTTATTCTTTGCACCTGCACTAATTACACCTAAATTAAATACTAAATCTGCATTTTTTGGATCTTTTTCTAAAGCCTCACCAACTAATTTTTTGTAAGTATCATAATCTTTAGACTCTAAGTACAAATTAGCTTCTGACAGAATTAATGAAGTATCTTCTGGATTTGCTTTTCTTGCATCAGCGATAGCTTTTTTAGCATCTTCAGTACGTCCTTTTTGAACTAAAATTAAAGCTAAATTTTTATAAATTTCACCTCTTTTAGAAGGAATAGGTTCTGTTTTAGGTTTTTCGTGAGTACCTAATTTAATTGCTAAATCTCTGTCTTTTGCACTGCTAAAGTTATCTTCATTTCCATTTGCTTTATTCACTGCAAGATATAAAGTACCTTTTCCAGAGTAATTTAACTTTTTCAATTCCTCATACATCGGTAATGCAAGATCAAAATCTTGTGAATTTACAGCTGTAGAAGCAGCATAGTATAAGTTAATTGTATCTTTTTTATCTAACTCATATGCATCGTACAATTTTTTTGCACCTTCTTTATGTTTGTTAGCTTGAGTATCAGCAATTGCAGAGTTAATCAACTGTCCTTTGATATTAGCAATAGAAGTAGCTGCATCTGTAGAATATTTTTGTTTTCCTGATGCTTTTTCAACTTCGATTAACTTTTTATAACTTTCAGCTGCTAAAGATAAATTTTTACTTTCATCAACTTTTTTGTTTGCAAGATCTAAATAAGCATTTCCTTTTACAAAATAAAATTGCGCCTGCTCTGTATCTTTTGCATTTGCAACTACGCTTTCTGCGCCAGTCAAAATTAAAATTGCCCCCTGAGCATCTCCGCTTTTTAAAGCTTTTTCAGCACTTTTAATTTGATCTTTTTGAGCAAAAGAAGCCACAGAGATCAATAATGCAGAAGCAAGTATTACATATTTACTTTTCATAGTGATATTTGTTTGTATTTAATTTTTAATTCAATTTCGTTTATTCTTCAGATTCTTCGTCGTCACCGTCCGCATCATCTTCCTCTTCTATTTCTTCATCGTCAGCATCATCTTCCTCTTCAGCCGTTCCATCGTCTTCAAGAACTTCCAAATCTGGTTTGATTCTTTCGATTCCAGATTCAATTACATTTCCATTTTCATCTACAACAACTTCTTCAGCATCGTCTTTCATAACTTTAGTAACTGCAGCGATAGAATCTTTACCTTTAAGGTTAATTAATCTAACACCTTGAGTTGCACGTCCCATAACACGTAAATCCTCAATTGCCATTCTAATTGTTAATCCAGATTTATTGATAATCATCAAATCGTCTGCATCTGTTACCGCGTTAATAGATATTAATTTACCTGTTTTATCCGTAATATTAAGCGTTTTAACACCTTTACCACCACGATTCGTGATTCTATAAACATCTTCTCCATCATCGTCTACCAATTTGGTACGTTTTCCGTATCCGTTTTCAGTTACTACTAAGATTTGAGATGTTGCAATATCCTCTTTATCAACCGTAACCATTCCGATTACTTCATCTGTTTCGTCTTTTAGCGTAATACCGCGAACTCCAGAAGCTGTTCTTCCCATCGGACGTGTTTTAGTTTCTTCAAAACGAACTAATTTTCCAGATTTTACTGCTAAGATAATTTGGCTTTCTCCGTTTGTTAACTGAGCACCAATCAACTCATCTCCTTCTTTAATGGTAATGGCTGCAACTCCATTTGCTCTTGGTTTAGAATATTTCTCTAAAGAAGTTTTCTTAACCTGCCCTTGTTTAGTAACCATTACAAGATTATGGGTATTGATATAATCTTTATCTTTTAAGTCTTGTGTACAAATGAAAGCTTTTACTTTATCATCACTTTCTATGTTTACAAGATTTTGAATTGCTCTACCTTTTGCCGTTTTACTTCCTTCTGGAATTTCATAAACACGCATCCAGAAACATTTCCCTTTTTGCGTAAAGAACATCATATACTGGTGATTTGTAGCAACGAACATATGTTCTAAGAAATCCTGGTCTCTTGTTCCAGCACTTTTCTGCCCGACTCCTCCTCTATTTTGTGTTTTATATTCTGTAAGGTTTGTACGTTTGATGTAACCAGCGTGCGAAATTGTAATCACTACATTTTCATCAGCAATCAAATCTTCGATACTTACATCTCCTCCAGAATATTCAATTTGAGAACGTCTTTCGTCACCATATTTATCACGAATTTCAGCTAATTCCTCTTTAATTACATCTGTTCTTAAATTAACATCTGCTAACAAAGCCTTTAAATGCTCGATCAACTTCATCAACTCTTCAAACTCTGCTCTTAACTTGTCTTGTTCTAGACCTGTTAACTGACGTAAACGCATCTCAACGATGGCACGAGCTTGAATATCAGATAATTTAAATCTTTCAATTAATTTCTCTCTTGCTTCATCTGTGTTTTTAGAACCTCTAATTAACGCAATAACTTCATCAATATTATCAGAAGCAATGATTAATCCTTCTAAAATATGAGCTCTTTCTTCTGCTTTACGCAATTCAAACTGTGTTCTTCTAACCACTACTTCGTGACGGTGCTCAATAAAATAATGAATCATATCTTTCAGATTCAACATTTGCGGGCGACCTTTCACTAATGCAATATTATTTACACTAAAAGAAGATTGTAATGAAGTATACTTATATAAGGTATTTAAAACTACGTTTGGCGTAGCATCGCGCTTCAAGATATAAACGATACGCATACCGTTTCTATCCGATTCGTCACGAATATTGGCAATACCTTCGATTTTTTTCTCGTTAACTAAATCAGCCGTACGTTTAATCATTTCGGCTTTGTTAACCTGATATGGAATTTCAGTAACAATGATACATTCTCTTCCGTCAACCTCTTCAAAACCAACTTTCGCACGCATTACAATACGTCCTCTACCCGTTTTAAAAGCTTCACGAACACCTTCATAACCATATATTACACCACCAGTTGGAAAATCTGGCGCTTTAATATGAGTCATTAATTCATCAACTTCAATATCATTATTATCTAAGTACGCTAAAGTACCATTGATAACCTCAGTTAAATTGTGTGGTGGCATATTAGTTGCCATACCAACTGCAATACCTGTAGCTCCGTTTACTAACAAAGTAGGAACTTTTGTAGGCATTACTTTTGGCTCATATAATGTATCGTCAAAGTTTAATTGAAAATCAACTGTTTCTTTTTCGATATCTGCCATAATTTCCTCAGAAATCTTGCGCATTCTAGCCTCTGTATAACGCATTGCTGCAGGACTGTCACCATCAACAGAACCAAAGTTACCTTGACCATCAACTAATAAATATCGCATACTCCACTCTTGAGCCATACGAACCATCGCGTCGTAAACAGAAGTATCTCCGTGCGGGTGATACTTACCCAGAACCTCCCCTACAATTCTCGCAGATTTTTTGTGGGCAGATCTAGAAGTTACACCTAAATCATACATTCCGTAAAGAACTCTTCGATGCACTGGTTTCAAGCCATCTCTAACATCAGGAAGCGCTCTCGATACGATTACCGACATCGAATAATCGATGTAAGCTGATTTCATTTCATCTTCTATGTTAATGGGAATTAACTTTTCTCCTTCAGACATAAGTTGTTATGTTTAAATAATTATTTAGTTTCAAAGCGTGCCAAGATACGTTTTTTTGAAATTTTTTCAGCTATTTACCTACACTAATTTCAATGATTTATTAACAACTTTATTTTGGCTTTTAGTTAATAAATTAAGCGTTTTTTAACGCTTTTATTGCCTTTTTTTTCGTCTATTAGCTGACAGGCATTCTCGAAGGGTATGGTTTTTGTTTTTAAATCAGTAATTCACTAAATTTACAATACCAATTATATATTATGGATGATAATTTTTCACCAAGAGTAAAAGATGTTATTACGTATAGTAAAGAAGAAGCTCTTCGTTTAGGGCACGACTTTATTGGTACCGAACATCTTATGCTGGGCATTTTAAGAGATGGTAACGGAAAAGCTATTCATATACTTAATAACCTAGCAGTCGATTTAGATCATTTACGCAGGAAAGTAGAAATACTGAGTCCAGCTAATCACAGCGTTGAAGTAAATGCAGAAAAGAAAAACCTTCACCTTACCCGACAGGCCGAAAGAGCCCTGAAGACCACTTTTCTAGAAGCGAAAGTATTTCAAAGTTCATCAATTAGCACCGCTCACTTGCTGTTATGCATCTTACGAAACGAAAACGATCCAACAACCAAGCTATTGAATAAACTTAAAATAGATTATGACATAGCTAAAGAACAGTATTTAAATATGACTCCAAACGAAGAAGAATTCTTAGAAAACTTGCCAAGAAACGAATCATACAATGATGATTCAGGACAAGATGACAGTCTTAAAGAAAGCAGTTTTAATAATCCCGCCAATAAGTCAAACAAAAAATCTAAGACTCCAGTTTTAGATAATTTTGGGAGAGATTTAACAGAAATGGCGGAAGAGGGAAAACTTGACCCTGTTGTAGGACGCGAAAAAGAAATTGAGCGTGTTTCGCAAATTTTAAGTAGAAGAAAAAAGAACAATCCGCTTCTTATTGGAGAACCTGGAGTTGGTAAGTCTGCTATTGCAGAAGGACTGGCTTTACGCATCATTCAGAAGAAAGTATCTCGTATTCTATTCAATAAACGTGTTGTAACTCTTGATTTAGCCAGTTTAGTTGCTGGAACAAAATACAGAGGACAATTTGAAGAAAGAATGAAAGCCGTAATGAACGAGCTGGAGAAGAATGACGATATTATTCTTTTTATTGATGAAATCCACACTATTGTAGGAGCTGGAGGAGCAACAGGTTCGCTTGATGCTTCAAATATGTTCAAACCTGCTTTAGCAAGAGGAGAAATCCAATGTATTGGAGCAACAACTCTTGACGAGTACAGACAATATATTGAAAAAGATGGTGCTTTAGAAAGACGTTTCCAAAAAGTGATTGTAGAACCAACTTCTGTTGAAGAAACAATTGCAATTTTAAATAACGTAAAAGACAAATACGAAGATCACCACAATGTAACTTATACGCAAGAAGCTATTGAAGCTTGTGTTAAACTTACAGATCGCTATATGTCTGAGCGTTTCTTACCAGACAAAGCTATTGACGCTCTTGACGAAGCAGGATCTCGTGTACACATCACTAATATTGATGTTCCTAAACAAATTTTAGATTTGGAACGCCAGTTAGAAGAAGTTCGCGAAATGAAAAACATGGTAGTTAAAAAACAAAAATATGAAGAAGCTGCCAAACTTCGCGATGATGAAAAACGAATTGAAAAGGACTTAGCTGTTGCACAAGAACAATGGGAAGAAGATTCTAAAAACAACAGAATTGAAGTTACAGAAGATAATGTAGCCGATGTTGTATCAATGATGACCGGAATTCCTGTTAACAGAATTGCACAAACAGAAAGCAATAAATTAGCGAAATTACCTGAATTAATTCAGAACAAAGTAATTGGTCAAAACGAAGCTGTTTTAAAAATTGCACGTTCTATTCAACGTAACAGAGCTGGACTTAAAGATCCTAACAAACCAATTGGTTCGTTCATTTTCTTAGGTCAGACTGGAGTTGGTAAAACGCAATTAGCTAAAGTTTTAGCTAAAGAATTATTTGACTCTGAAGATGCTTTAGTTCGTATTGACATGAGTGAATACATGGAGAAATTTGCAATTTCTCGTTTAGTTGGAGCGCCTCCAGGATACGTAGGTTACGAAGAAGGTGGTCAATTGACTGAAAAAGTTCGTAGAAAACCATATTGTGTTGTTCTTTTAGATGAGATCGAAAAAGCGCATCCAGATGTGTTTAACATGATGCTTCAGGTTTTAGATGACGGATATTTAACAGATAGTTTAGGTCGTAAAATTGACTTTAAAAACACTATCATTATTATGACATCTAACGTTGGTGCTCGTCAACTTAAAGATTTTGGACAAGGTGTTGGATTCGGAACTGCTGCAAAAGTGGCTCAAGCCGATGAAAATTCAAAAAGTATTATCGAAAATGCTTTAAAGAAAACTTTTGCTCCAGAATTCTTAAACAGAATTGATGACGTAATTGTCTTCAACAGTTTAGAAAAAGCTGATATCGATTTGATTATCGAAATTGAATTAAAAAAACTGTATTCTCGTATTGCTGAGTTAGGCTACAAATTAAGCTTAACAGACAAAGCGAAAGCATTTATTGCAGAAAAAGGTTTTGACAAGCAATTTGGAGCTAGACCGCTTAAGAGAGCAATCCAGAAATATGTTGAAGATTTGTTAGCCGAAGAAATCATTACTTCGAAAATACATTCAGGTGATGAAATTATGATGGATCTTAAAGATGATTCACAAGAATTGTCTGTTGAAATACACAAAGCAGAAGAGCCGACAAATCAATAAATTAGTTTAAATTTATAACACAAATAACTTACCCGTTACGTTTTCATAACATAACGGGTATTTTTTTTGGATAATTTAGTATCTTTAGTAAAAGCAAATAGCTATTTTTGAATTTAATTCTATAAAATATAAAAAACAAAATATGCTTCAAAACAAAGTCATTTTAGGCAGCGAAGAATGGTGCTCATTTCCAGAATTAGGAATTCCGACAATCAAGGCTCGTGTTGACTCTGGCGCCAAAACTTCGGCAATGCACGCTCTAAATATTGCTCCTTTTATAAAAAATGATGCCAATTGGGTAAAATTTGACATTAACCCAATTCAGAATAATATTAAAACCATTATTCATTGTGAAGCACCTTTGGTTGACAAAAGAATTGTAAAAAGTTCTAGTGGTTTTAGAGAACATCGCTACGTAATTCAGACCAGTTTAAAAATTGGTGATGCCAAATGGCCGATCGAAATGACTTTGACCAATCGCGATTCTATGGGATTTAGAATGCTTTTAGGACGAGAAGCCATGAGCGGAAGGGTTTTGGTTGATCCAGAACAAAAATACCTATTAGGCCAGCCTACTCCAGAATCTTTAAAAGAGCTATATCAAAACTCAGAAAAAGCAAGTTCTGGTTTACGAATCGGACTTTTAGCAAGCAATCCAGAATTGTACAGTAACAAAAGAATTATGGAGGCCGGCGAAATGCGAGGTCATGAAATGCATTTTTTAAACATCAAAGAATGTTACATGAAACTCGATGCCAAAACTCCCGAAATTCATTACAGAGGCGGAAAAATCTTAAATCAGTTTGATGCTATAATTCCGAGAATCCGACCAAGTATAACATTTTACGGTTGTGCACTAACACGTCAGTTCGAAGCTTTGAAGGTTTTTGTATTAAACTCAGCTACAGCTATCACACAATCTCGTGACAAATTATATTCATTACAATTATTATTAAACAGCGGAATAGATATTCCAACAACTGGATTTGCTAATTCTCCGCTTGATACAGACAACTTAATTAAAATGGTTGGTGGTTCACCTTTAATTGTAAAACTACTAGAAGGAACACAAGGAAAAGGCGTTGTTTTGGCCGAAACCAAAAAGGCTGCAGAAAGTGTCATCAATGCTTTCAAAAGTCTAAATGCCAACATCTTAGTTCAAGAATTCATTAAAGAAGCAAATGGAAAAGATATTCGTTGCTTTGTTATTGACGGAAAAGTCGTTGCTGCTATTCAGCGTGAAGCAATGCCTGGCGAATTTAGAGCCAACATTCACCTTGGAGGAACCGCTTCTGTAATCAAAGTAACTGCCGAAGAGAAAAAAATTGCCATTAAAGCCGCAAAAGCAATGGACTTAAAAGTGGCTGGCGTAGATATTATTCGTTCTTCGAAAGGACCATTATTATTAGAAGTTAACTCTTCTCCTGGTTTGGAAGGAATTGAAGGCGCTACAAACAAAGATGTTGCTGGAGAAATGATTAAAGCAATTGAAAAGAATTTCAAACTATAATTTAGAGTTCATTTAAAATTAATTATACATAAATAATTTAACAGCTTTGTCAAAGTTTAAAACTTTGTCAAAGCTTTTTTATTTAACTTTAAAATAAAAAATATGCATTTTCCTTATTTAGATATTATTATACGAAGTGTTGCTGTCTATTTTTTTATGACGATAGCTCTTCGAATTTTTGGCAAAAAAGAACTTTCGCAATTAAATACCGCGGATATTATTCTAATTCTTTTAATTAGTAATTCTGTTCAAAATGCAATGGTTGGCCCCGACACGAGTCTTATTGGAGGTTTGGTTGCTGCATTGGTTTTATTTGTAATCAACTTTATAATCAAGAAACTAACCCGTAAATACAAAGTTTTTGGAGACTTACTGCTTGACAAACCAGAAGTATTAATTCATGATGGAAAACTAGATTTTAAAGCTTTGAGTAAACTTGATATTTCTGATGAGGAATTAAAAGAAGCCATGCGAGAACACGGAATTGAATTTTTTAAAAACGTAAAACTCGCCATGTTAGAGATTGACGGAACAATCAGCATCATTTCTGAAGATCAAAAAAACTTAAAACAAACACATTATAAAAGAAAGCACAATCATAAAAATCTTCAGAAGTTTTAATTTTCGAAACAAAAAAAAGCCGATTTCAAATTGAAATCGGCTTTAGAATATTTAAGAAAATGCGATTTACATCTCACATTTTTCAATAATCATTTTATTAAATAAATACACTCAAAATAAAATAAACCATACCTGCCAATAAAGCAGAAATCGGAATAGTCAAAATCCAAGCCCAGATTAAACTCACTGTAACTCCCCATCTAACGGCAGAAACACGTTTTGTTAATCCAACACCAATGATAGACCCTGTAATAGTATGTGTTGTACTTACTGGAATTTTTAAGTGTTCTGTAAAGTAAAGCGTCAAAGCACCAGCCGTTTCAGCTGCAACACCTTCAAACGAACTTACCTTTGTAATTTTAGAACCCATTGTTTTTACAATTTTCCATCCACCGCTCAAAGTTCCTGCCGCAATTGCAGAATAACATGCTAATGGAATCCAGCTTGGCATTACACCTTTAATACCTGCATCATCGTTTGGAAGAACAACATCTAACCAAGCATCCATGTGAACACCAGGATTTGTATTTATATAAACCGCTACAGCTGCAGCAATAATACCCATTACTTTTTGAGAATCATTTCCTCCGTGACCTAAACTAAATGCCGCAGAAGACAACAACTGCATTTTCTTTAAAGCAGCATCTGCCTGATGAAGATTTAAACTGCTAAATATTAAGCAAAATGCACTTACAGTTAAAATAATAAAAGCAACTAAAAACCATTTAATATTATGAGAATCAAACACTACACTCCAAAAATGAGAATCAAAACGAGGTTTTCCATGTTCTACAATTTCTTCATAAGAAACCATTTGAACATACACAAACCAAATTGTTGCAAGCATTAAAGCTATAGTAAAGATTTTAGGTCCAATACTTTTACGCGAAGCATTAAGCAGCCAAATTGAAATTAAATAAGATGCTAAAGCTCCTAAAAGCGGCGCTAAAACAATAAACGCAATAATAATAAGAACTCCCGAAGGCATTCCACCATCTTTACCAGCCTTATACCAACTCACAATCTCATACCAGTAGTGAGTTGCTCCGTCTTCTCCTACATAACCAGAAAATCCGTGAACTGCAATAGCATGAGCTACAGCCGCTCCAGCAAAACCACCAATTAATGTATGTGAAGAACTTGAAGGAATCCCTAACCACCAAGTCAATAAATTCCAGCAAATTGCCGCAATTACTCCGGCAAGAATTACAACTAGGTTAATTTCCATAGTGTGCGCTGTTTTAGCAACAGTATCTGCAACACCAAATCCGAAAACCCAATAAGCCAGAAAGTTAAAAAATGCTGCCCAGACTACCGCCTGAAAAGGCGTTAGAACCTTTGTTGCAACAACAGTCGCTATAGCATTTGCCGCATCATGAAAACCATTGATGTAATCAAAAATTAAGGCTAGTACTATAATTAATATAAGTAGCGTCATAAAATTATAACTTCAGAATGTGAAAATTGAATTAAGAATGTTTTACAGAAATAGATTCTAGTATGTTCGCAACACTCTTACATTTGTCTGTTGCTGATTCTAAAACAGATAACACTTCTTTATATTTAATAATATTTTTAGCATCTGTTTCGTTTTCAAAAATTTCAAAAACTGCTTTGTTATATACGTTATCAGACTTGTTTTCTAATTTATTAATTCTAGAACAAGCATCTTTAATAACTTTAAAGTTCTGTAAATTTCTCAATTCTTTTACAGCACTATCAATATTTTGACACGCTTCAAGATTGATTTCAGTCATTTTTCTGATAGATTTTGTAATCTTATCAACCTGATACAATCTCATACGGCTTGAAGCACCATGAAGGTAATCGGCAACGTTGTCAATCGAAGTAATTAACGTGTGAATATCTTCTCTGTCAAATGGAGTAATAAAGTTTCTGCTTAACTCAAGGTTTGTCTGACGTGTGATGTCTTCTCCTTTTTGTTCTAATTCGTCAATTTTTTGAAAAAGAATTTCTCTTTCTTTTAAAGGTAAATTTACAGCTTCGTGTAAGTTAGAAGCTAATTCAATTAAATTGCTTGAAGCCTCTTCAAAAAGTGGAAAGAATTTTTTGTCTTTCGGCACTAAAAATTGGAAAATACTGTTTATTGACATTGTTTTATTTTTGATAGCGCAAAATTACCTTCAATAACACGTTTCAGTGTTAAGCCATTGTTAACAAATCGTTTTCAATTTGAAAACTCTCAAGAAATAAAACCGTGTTTTCTATATCATTATGTAAGATTCTGTCTTCTTTCACCAAAGGCACAACTTCTCTATAACTATTTAAGAACATTTCGATAAAATCACTTGATTTTAGTGGCTCTCTGTAAGCAATTGCCTGTGAAGCATTCAACAATTCAATCGCTAAAATACGCTCTAAATTATCTAAAATTCGTAAGGCTTTTGTAGCTCCATTTGCTCCCATACTCACGTGATCTTCTTGTCCGTTACTTGAAACAATACTATCAATACTTGCAGGCGTAGCTAATTGCTTGTTCTGACTCGCAATACTTGCTGCAGTATACTGTGGAATCATCAAACCAGAATTTAACCCTGGATTATCAACCAAAAATGCTGGAAGATTACGCAATCCCGAAATTAACTGATACGTTCTTCTCTCCGAAATACTTCCTAATTCAGCCAAAGCTATTGCCATAAAATCTAAAGCCAAAGCTAAAGGCTGCCCGTGGAAATTTCCACCAGAAATAATCTGATCGGCTTCTATAAATATATTTGGATTATCGGTAACTGAGTTGATTTCTGTTTTGAATACTTTACGGACATAGTCGATCGCATCTTTTGAAGCGCCATGAACCTGAGGCATACAGCGGAAAGAGTACGGATCTTGAACGTGTTTTTTTTCTTGAGTTATGATTTCACTTCCTTCTAAGAATTCCGTAATTCGTTGAGCCGTTACAATTTGTCCTTTGTGCGGGCGAATATAATGTATCAATTCGTTAAATGGCTCAATTCTTCCATCAAAACCTTCTAAAGAAATAGTTCCGATTAAATCTGCCAAATAAGAATATTTATACGCTTTAATTAAAATATGAGCTCCGTAAGCACTCATAAACTGCGTTCCGTTTAACAAAGCCAAACCTTCTTTAGACTGCAAAACGATTGGTTGCCAGTTAAAATGCTTTAAAACTTCAGCAGAAGCAACTTTTTTACCTTCAAAAAGAACAATTCCCTCTCCAATCAAAGGCAAAGATAAATGTGCCAAAGGTGCCAAATCTCCAGAAGCGCCAAGTGAACCTTGTGTATAAATTATAGGAAGAATATCACTATTATAAAAATCAACCAAACGCTGTAAGGTTACCAACTGAATTCCAGAATATCCATAACTTAAAGATTGAATTTTAAGCAACAGCATCATTTTTACAATTTCGGCAGGCACTTCTTCTCCTGTTCCGCAAGCGTGAGATTTTACTAGATTTTCCTGAAGTTTAGATAAATTTTCATTTGAGATTTTTACGCTATATAAAGATCCAAAACCAGTATTGATTCCGTAAATTGGAGCTGTGTGCGTTGCCATTTTTTTATCTAAATAATCACGACATTTCTGAACATTTACCTTAGCTTCTTCAGATAGTTCAAGCATTTTATTATTACTTAAAATTTCTTGTAACGTTTCTAAAGTTATGGTTTCAGTACTTATATAATGAATCTCTCTCATGATTATTTTAAATTAAGGCATCAAAATTCAACAAATCAATATTAAAAAGCAACAATTTATCACAATAATTAAAATCCGCCTTTGCGTATTTGAACTCTTTTATTTATTTCATAAAACTAAAATTTATCCTTATATCCATTCTATCGCCAGTTTTTCCTTAAAAATCAATTCATTGTATTGGTTTTAAATCTAAAAAAAGAATCCTAAAATATGTCAAAACCTCAATATAGCTTATCTAATTTTAACAAATACTCAATATTGATTTTTTGAGATTTGAATTATTAAAATATTCGCAAAAAGGCAATAAGAGTTTTTAATCCTGCTTAAAAAATGTACTTTTGGAAAATCAAAAATGAAAAGTAACAGCACAAAATATACATCTTCAATGACAACTCCAACTCGAGTTGCAATTGCTGTTACCATTATTTCTACTACAACAACTACTACCCCTTAGGGGTATACATTTTTACATATAATCCAGGTTATCTATACTTTTTTCTTAAAAGAAGAAAGGTATTGGATACATAAAAAACATTTACAACAAAAAAATAGTCACAGTTTTCAGTTTCAGTTCACAGCAAATAACCTTTGAACCTTTGTTACTCAAAATCTTTGCACCTTATTAAAAAATATCACAAAATGAAAATATTAAAATTTGGCGGAACTTCGGTAGCCAATGCTCAAAATATAAAACTCGTTCTTGAAATTGTCAAACAAAAAGCCGAAAAGGATAAAGTAGTTGTTGTAGTCTCTGCATTAAGCAAAGTAACAGATTTACTGCAATTGGCTGCGGCAAAAGCGGCTGCAAATGACGAAAGTTTTAGAGATGTTGTTGCAGAAATTGAGAAAAAACATCTTGACACTTTAAAAGAATTAATTCCGGTTAGTGAGCAAAGCAGTTTATTGAGTCACGTAAAAAGAATCATTAATCATTTAGAAACTTTATTAGACGGTTGTTTCTTATTGGGAGAATTATCTCCAAGAACTGCCGATACCATTTTAAGTTTCGGAGAATTGCTTTCTTCTTTTATTATTGCGAAAGCCTATCAGCAAATTAATAGCGACGCCGTTTACAAAGACAGTCGTGAATTAATCAAAACAGATAATAACTTTGGGAAAGCAGTTGTAAACTTCGAAGTTTCTAATCAATTAATTAAAGAATATTTCGCTGAAAACAAATCTCAAATCAATATTTTACCTGGATTTATTGCTCAAACTTTAGACGGAATCACTTCTACTTTAGGACGTGGCGGATCTGATTATACTGCTGCCATTATTGCAGGAGCAATCGATGCAGAACAACTTGAAATCTGGACAGACGTAAACGGAATGTTTACTGCAAACCCAAAAATTGTAAAACAAGCACAACCAATTGCAAACATTTCGTATCAGGAAGCGATGGAATTGTCGCATTTTGGTGCTAAAGTTTTGTATCCACCAACGATTCAGCCTGTTTTAAGAAAAAACATTCCGATTTTAATTAAAAATACTTTTGAGCCAGAAGCTATAGGAACTTTAATTTCAAATCAAATTTCATCAAATGATACTGTTGTAAAAGGAATCAGCCATATTGATCATATTTCGTTATTAACACTTGAAGGTCCAGGAATGATTGGAGTTGCAGGTTCTTCTAGACGTTTGTTTGAAGTATTGTCTCAGGAAAAAATCAACGTTATTTTTATTACTCAAGCGTCTTCTGAACATTCTATTTGTATCGGAATTTTAAATTCTGATGCTGAAAATGCTGAAAATGCAATTAACAAAGCTTTTGAGATTGAAATTTCGCAAAACAAAATCGATCCTTGTTATGTAGAAAAAGATCTTTGCATTATTGCTTTGGTGGGTGAAAACATGAAAAATCACCAAGGTTTAAGCGGAAGAATGTTTTCTACTTTAGGAAAAAACAACGTAAATATTCGTGCGATTGCGCAAGGTGCTTCTGAAAGAAACATCTCGACTGTAATTAACGAAAGAGACGTTAAAAAAGCGTTGAATACGCTACACGAGAATTTCTTCGAAGAAAATACGAAACAGTTGAATTTATTTGTAATGGGAGTTGGAAATGTCGGTGAGAAATTCATCGAGCAGATTCACAGCCAAAAGAAATTCTTGAAAGATAATTTAAAGATTAACGTTCGTGTTATTGCTTTGTCAAATTCCAAAAAAATGATTTTTGATGAAGATGGAATTTCTTTAAAAAATTGGGATTCCGCTTTAAGCGAAGGCGAACCAGCTAGTATTGAAGAATTCATTAAAAAAGCAAAAGACCTAAATTTACGTAACAGTATTTTTGTGGACATTACAGCAAACGCAACGGTTTCTGAGGCATACGAGAAATTCTTAAAAGAAAGTATTGCGGTTGTAACTTGCAACAAAATTGCTTGTTCATCTGCTTATGACAATTATAAAAAATTAAAAAATTTATCTCGCCAATACAACGCTCCTTTCTTGTTTGAAACGAATGTTGGTGCGGGATTACCAATTATAGATACCGTAAAAAATCTGATTGCATCTGGTGATAAAGTGCATAAAATTCAGGCCGTTTTATCTGGAAGTTTGAACTTTATTTTCAACAATTTCGATAAAGACAATTCTTTCCACGATGTGGTAAAAGAAGCTGGAGTTCAAGGTTTCACAGAACCAGATCCGAAAATCGACTTAAGCGGAATCGACGTAGCTCGTAAAATATTAATTCTAATTCGCGAAAGCGGTTACGAAATGGATATTGATGCCATTGCAAATGAATCATTCTTACCAGCAGATTGTTTAGCAACAACAAACAACGAAGATTTCTTTGCTTCATTAATCAAACACGCTGCTCATTTTGAAGGTATTTACAGCGAAGCTTTAGCCAAAGATTCAAGATTGAAATACGTAGCGCAATTCGAAAACGGAAAAGCAAGCGTAGGTCTGCAATTCATTCCAAAAGATCATCCTTTTTACAATTTAGAAGGAAAAGACAATATTGTATTGTTCTACACAGATCGTTACGTAGATCAGCCTTTATTGATCAAAGGTGCCGGAGCTGGAGCAGCTGTTACAGCATCAGGAATTTTTGCCGACGTTATTAGAATTGGAAACGTTTAGTGAGTGACAAAGTAACAAAGAAACAAAGGTTCAAAGTTTTTTCCTTTGTCAATTTGTCACTTTTTCACTTTGAATCTTAAAAAAACAATAAGTAGTAAAGCCTCTGTTACTTTGTCACTTTGCTACTTTGAACCTATTAACAAATGACACAAATTAAACTATTTTGCCCGGCAACTATCGCGAATCTTTCGTGCGGATTTGACGTACTTGGACTTTGCTTAGACAATGCGGGCGATGAAATGATTGTTCGAAAAGTCGATCAAAAAGGAGTTCGAATCACTAAAATTGTGGGTGCCGATTTGCCTTTGGAAACCGAGAAAAACGTTTCTGGAGTAGCAGCTTTAGCAATGTTGGAAACTTTGGACGAATTGGATTTTGGATTCGAAATCGAAATTTATAAAAACATAAAAGCAGGAAGCGGAATTGGAAGCAGTGCTGCAAGTTCTGCGGGAGCGGTTTTCGGAATTAATGAATTATTGGGAAGACCGTATTCTCGTAAAGATTTGGTTCAGTTTGCGATGCAGGGCGAAAAATTAGCCAGCGGAAACGCACACGCCGACAACGTTGCTCCTGCCCTTTTAGGCGGCTTTACTTTGGTAAGAAGTTATGCGCCTCTTGATATTATCAGAATTGACAGCCCAGAGGAATTGTACGCAACTGTGGTTCATCCGCAAATTGAATTGAAAACTTCTGACGCACGTTCGGTTTTAAAACAAAACGTTTCCCTAAAAAGCGCCATCATGCAATGGGGAAATGTGGGCGGATTGGTTGCAGGTCTTTACACAAAAGATTACGAACTAATTGGACGTTCGCTTCATGACGAAATCGTTGAGCCTTTAAGAAGCGTTTTAATTCCAGGATTTGATCAAATCAAACAAACGGCTTACGAAAACGGCGCTTTAGGTTCTGGAATTTCAGGTTCTGGTCCGTCGATTTTCGCTTTAAGCAGAGGAAAAGAAACTGCGGAAAAAATCGCAAAAGCCATGAGCGACGTTTACGAAAAAATGAATTTGCCATATGAAATTCATGTTTCGAAAATTAATCCGGATGGCGTAAGAATTTTGTAAAATAAGTAACTAGTACTTAGTGATTAGTCCTTAGCTTCAAAAACTAAAGACTAATCACTAGAGACTAATAACTAATCACTAAAATAATGAAATACTACAGTTTAAACCATAATGCCCCAAAAGTTTCTTTTCAAGAAGCTGTTATACAAGGATTAGCAAGTGACAAAGGATTATATTTTCCAGAAAATATAACAGCTTTAGATCCTGCATTTTTTGATAAAATTGAAAGTTTAAGCCACGAAGAAATCGCTTTTGAAGCGATCAAACAATTCGTTGGCGATGAAATACCTGCAGATAAATTAAAAGAAATCATCGCTGATACTTTAGTTTTTGATTTTCCGGTGGTGAAAGTTGAAAACGGAATCTATTCGTTAGAATTATTCCACGGGCCAACAATGGCGTTTAAAGACGTTGGAGCGCGTTTTATGTCGCGTTGTCTAGGCTATTTCAATAAAGATAAAAAAGACGCAAAAAACACTGTTTTAGTTGCCACTTCTGGAGATACAGGCGGAGCCGTTGCCAGCGGATTTCTTGGTGTTGACGGCGTTGATGTTGTCATTTTATATCCGTCAGGAAAAGTGAGCGATATTCAGGAAAAACAATTGACAACTTTAGGACAAAACATTAAAGCACTTGAAGTTGACGGTGTTTTTGATGATTGTCAGGATATGGTGAAAAAAGCGTTTTTAGATGAAACTTTAGCGCATAAAAATTTGACTTCGGCGAACTCAATTAATATTGCGCGCTGGTTACCACAAATGTTTTATTTCTTCTTTGCTTACAAAGCATTGAAAAGCCAAAACAAACCTTTAGTTTTCTCTTGCCCAAGCGGAAACTTCGGGAACATCTGCGCCGGAATTATGGCAAAGAAATTAGGTTTGCCAATTGAGCATTTTGTTGCTTCTACAAACGTAAACGACACCGTACCAAGATTCTTAGAAAACGGAAAATACGATCCAAAACCTTCTAAAGCAACAATCTCTAACGCCATGGACGTTGGAAACCCTAGCAACTTTATTAGAATTCAGGAATTGTATAATAATGACTTAAAAGCTTTCGAAAAAGACTTTTCTTCTTATAGTTATACCGACGAAGAAACGCTTGAAGCGCTAAAGAAAATCTACAAAACAGACGGTTATATCGCAGAACCGCACGGCGCTGTTGGTTATTTAGGTTTGAAAAAAGAACTTCAAAAACACCCTAACGCAATTGGTATTTTCTTAGAAACGGCGCATCCTATTAAATTCTTAGATGTTGTTGAACCTGCTTTGGGAATTACGCTTCCGATTCCAGCGCAAATTAAGAGTGTTATTAATGAGGAGAAAGTTAGTGTGAAGATTGGGAGTTATGAGGAATTGAAGAGTTTCTTGGGATAGCCAATTTATCTTTCAATATATATTATGTAAACGGCTGATATTATTTCAGCCTTTTTTATTTTCCTAAACCTTTATTTCAGAACACTTCGAACGTAAAATGTAATTTTTATCATTTGCTATAAAATTTAAAAATTGGCAAGAAAAAACAAGTATATTTGAATATAAGAAAACGAAATTAACTTTTGATAATCTAGACTAAATTAGATTACACCAATAAACTAAAGTTTATTTTTTTGTGTTAGACGTAAGTAGCACACAATTCTAAAAAAATATTAAAGAAAACTATGAGTGATAATGCAATTAAGAATTTAACAATCTCATTAATCATTTTTGTTGGCTTTACAATGCTTTATTTTTTGATTAATACAACAATAAATGGATATTGGATTTGGGGTAAGAATTTAGATTTTACAGTTACAGGACAATTTGGAGACTTTATAGGAGGTTTTTTAGGAACTATAATAAATGGCGCTGCATTTTATTTTCTATACTTAACATTAAATGAACAAAGAAAATCAAGTTTAAAACAAAGTTTCGAAACAAAAATATATGAGTTAATACATTTGCATCGAGAAAATATAAGTGAATTAAAATATACCAAATTTTACAAAACAAAAATAGAAACTTCTGAATCAAGGAAAGTTTTTAGAATAATTGTTCAGGAATTTCTTGAATGCTTTCACGAAGTAAAGAGATTCACGAAAATGTATCCTGAAATTGAAATTTTTAAACCAAATTATAAAATCGAATTAGAAAAAATAAGGAAAAGTAATAATTGCAAAGCAACAGTTAATGAGTTAGCATATATCGACATAGCTTTTTGCCTATTTTATTTTGGCGTTTCGAAAGAAAGTGAAACTATAATTCTTCATAAATTTTACAATAGGTATGAAAAGGAATTTATCCTTCGGCTTAAAACTTTTTTGCAACTAAAGCCTAAAGAAGAAAATACAGATGCTTTTACCGAATGGAAAAAATTTAAAAATTATGAAGTAAATCAAATGAGGATAATCTTTGAAGACGTTTATATAAAAAATAGAAAACCTACAAGTATAAATCTTAATGAAGAAAAAACAAAGTTATATCTAAACTTAAATAGCGAAAAATTTTACGGTGGACACCAACATAGACTTGGACATTATTTTAGACACCTTTTCCAAACGTTCAAGTATTTATCATTACAGAATTATTTGTCAAAAGATGAAAAATACTTTTATGCAAAAACGATTAGAGCTCAACTTTCTACTTATGAGCAATTTATTTTGTTTTTCAATAGTCTATCATCACTTGGCATGAAATGGGAATATACCGTTGACTTGCAGAATTTACCAGAAAATATAGAATTAGAAGAATATAAATTTATAAGCACTTACAATTTAATTAAAAATTTGCCAGGAAGTCAATATTATGATTTCACATATAGACGATTTTATCCAAAAGTAGATTATGAGTATAAAGACGATATTACATACAGTAAAAAAGCATTCTAAAATAAGCCACCTGCTAGCACAATCGTACCGCCCGTGAACACAAAGATTTTTAAATTAAAAATTAGAAAGTCACGAACTGGACGCATGAACTAACAGAGTAGATTAAATTTTACATCATAAAAAGCATGATACTTTATTGTTAGATTTGTTAAAACCAAACTAATGAACAATTTAGAAATTTTCAAATGGCTTGCTATATTTTCGCCAATTCTTAGCGGAATAATAGTTGGTTATGTAACTCATAAGCTTTCAAATCGATCAAAGCGAATAGAAATTCTATATCAAAATAAAACTCGAGCGTTCAATGAACTAAACAAGATACTTATTGATTATAGATTTGAATTAGAACAAAAAATCTACAATAATCCATTTCTTGAAAGAAGTTCAGATGCAAAAGGAACAGTTGAAACTCTTACTTTATTAAATAACGCTCTTGTACGCAACACTGTATATCTTAATAAAGGAAGCGTTAAAGCAGTTATGGATTTAGTTACTAAGATTAATTTCTATTGCAATTTTCAAGAGGAGGAATTTAAAAATATAAACCCTTATTTGGAAATGGCTGTTGAAATTAAAAAAGTAACTGATATTTTGTACAAAGACCCTAATCTTAAATAAAAAAGAGACCTCGTCAAAGGTCTCTTCTCAATTTAATATATCTTCAAAAAAGGATTATTTCCCATTCAATAATTTCTCCAAATACTCAACCTTATCTTTTTCAGCTTGCACCAAACGTTCATAAAGTTCAACTACTTTATCTAAAGGATTAAAAGTGCAATTGCAATTGTAATCCCCGCTCTACAAAGTATCACAATCGCTGTGCGAAGTCTCCCGACTTCGCACCCGTTCCAATTAGCCTCAACGCAAATTACAATATATTAGAACGGAATATAGAAGCGTGTACGAAGTCGGGAGACTTCGCACAGCATGAGACCTCAGACAACATGAAGGTTTTTTAATATTTTTTTATCGATTTTTATAAAGATTGCAAGAAATCAAGAAGTTTTTGTAGCTTCGTTTTTGTTCAATTCGTTTTTGTTCAACTTGAAATTTAAAACTATGCTAAAAAAAATCGCTTTCCTTTCATTGATTGTCTTGATATCTTGTAAAAAAAATGAAACCGTTCATAGAAACAATGAAGAACCAAAAGCTTTCGAGGAAAAAACTATTGATTTAGGAAGACTTAAAAGCGGTAATGATTTAATCGAAGACTTATTTCAGGAACTTGTAGACAAATCTCCTGAACTGAAAAATCTAGAAAATGAATTAAAAGAACTGAAAACAAGAGATACAAACGATATTTTTTATAATTACGATGAAAAATCGGAAGATTATTATGCATCTGCAAGTAGGCATATTAATAGCATACAAGATAGTGTAATGAAGCAGAAAATGTTAAATCTAATCACAAAAAGCGAAGAAAAATATACCACTCAAAAATCTGATTTAGAGAATCTAACAAAGACTATTAATCAAAAAAAGATGGAGATTAAAGATTATCATAACACTTTAAAAATTGTTTTAACTATTCCGCTTATTGAACAATATCAAAAGCAACATCTTCCAAATAAAGCTCCATTTGAAAAATTAATCGAAAAAGAAAATCAATTACTTCAAAAGACAAAAAACAGTATTCCAAAATATTAATTGGAAAATATATATATATTGTATTACCATGATTACAAAAGCATTACTCGAGGACATTCCTGCATTAACAACCTTAATAAATTCAGCATACAGAGGCGAAACTTCTAAAAAAGGCTGGACAACCGAAGCGCATTTACTAGAAGGAAAAAGAACCAACGAACAAGAAATCACCGAAATCTTTCTTGATCCAAAAAATACGATTCTGAAATTTACAGAAAACGATAAAATTATTGGTTCGGTTTTATTGGTTGAAAAAGGCCCTCAATTGTATTTAGGAATGCTAACGGTTTCGCCTGAACTTCAAAATAGTGGAATCGGAAAAAAGCTTTTGGCTGAAGCTGAAAATCATGCTAAAACTTTGGGTTTATCTAGCATAATTATGACAGTTATTTCGGTTCGTGAGGAACTTATTGCGTGGTACAAACGTCATGGTTATGCGGATACAGGCGGAAGAGAGGCTTTCCCTGAAAGTGAAATTCATGTTACGGTTTCTGATGAACCTTTGGAGTTTAGATATATGGAGAAACTACTTTGAGAGTTTTACCACAGAGATTCGCAGAGGTTTCACAGAGATTTTTCACGCAGATTTTTCACGCAGATTTAAAAAGATTGAAGCAGATTTAAAATAAATTATTTACTAAATTAAATCTGCCAGAATCTGCAAAATCTGCGTGAAACAAAAATCTTTTCATTTTTTTTATCGCAATTAGCAATCAGAAGTTCACTTCATCACGTCTCTACAGAAAACCTTTGTAACTTTGTAACTTTGTTACTTTGTTACTCTGTTACTCTGCACCTTTGAACCTAAAAAAAATCAAGAAACCGTTCTTTTTATCTTCGAAAGAAACTCGTGCGAGACCCCCAAGTAGGAAGACAGATTCTTATTATTTATCGAACTTACTTTTTGCGGATAACGCTCTTTAAAATCGAGATAACGCTGTTTGGAGGTCTTGTTAAGCACATCTAAAAGCCGCTGCTGAATAGCAACATTGGCTCGTTCGATCATCAGGACATGAAACTTAATAAGTTTCGGAATTACAGCAAACAAATATGCTTTTTGCATTTTATTGATCACCACTATTTCACTGTCTTCAATTGCTTTAATGTTATATGTAGTGGGCTTTTGGTGATAGAAACTTTCTAAATCGCACATCCATTCGTTTTCGAAAGAAAAGAAAATAACCGTTTCCGTTCCGTTTTCGTTTAGAATGTAGGTTTTAAATGATCCTTTTAAAATAAATCCTTCATAACTATTTTGTGAATTTTGAATTTGCAAAAACTGATTCTTTTTCAGCTTGATCAATTCTGCTTTAGAGACAATAATATCCCATTCTTCATCCGTGAGCGGAATTTTCCTTTCAATGTTTTTTCTTAGTAGGTTGTACATTTTTGTGGTTTTTGTTTAAGGAATAAGTTTGTTTATCGCTTCATCATTAATTAGGGGCTTAACCAATGTAATCGATTACGTAAAAATACGCTATTTATGCATTTTTGTAAATTTACAAGTGTTAAAAAAATACATTTCGTAGATTTTTTTGTAAAAGTTTGAACTTGTTCAACTTTTTTCCTACATATTATATTGAGTTTTGTGTTGTAAAATTTTTATAAATAACCAAACTTATTATGAACTTAAAATCAAAACTTTCAATGTTCGCAGCAACATTGATTCTCGGATTTACAGCATGTAATTCTGAAGAAATCGCTTCAAACACAGAAGCAGGGATTCAAACCAACGAATCAACCGTTGAAACACCTTCAACGAATCCAACGGGTAAAATTGGAAACTGTGCTGAAGTCCCAGGATGGGCTTCTCAAAACGGAGGGACAACAGGTGGTGGCTCTGCTGCCGAAACTAACGTTACTACTTATGCTCAGTTGAAATCGGCTATTGAGAACACTTCTGTAAAAGTGATTAAAGTCTCTGGAACGATCACAATTACAACAAGATTGTCTTTTCAAGATCAAACTGGAAAAACAATTTATGGGGCAAGTGGAGCAAAATTGGTTTCGACGAATCAGACTAAAGATGGTTCTGGAATTATCAACATTAAAAGATGTAAAAACATCATCATCAGAAACTTGATTTTTGAAGGTCCTGGTGCTTACGACACTGACGGATGGGATAATGCAATTCTTGACGAGTGTACAAATGTTTGGGTAGATCATTGCGAATTTAGAGATGGTGTTGACGGAAACTTCGACATCAAAAACAAATCAGATTATATTTCGGTTACGTATTCTAAATTTCACTATCTAAAACCTCCAAAAGCAGGCGGTTCTGGTGGATCAGATGATCATAGATATTCAAATTTAATTGGTTCAAGCGATGGTGCAACTGCCGATCGTGGTAAATTGAGAATCACTTTTGCAAGATGTTGGTGGGCTCCAGGCTGTAAAGAAAGAATGCCAAGAGTTCGTTTTGGAAAAGTACATATTGTAAACAGTTTCTTTAACAGTGCGGTAAGTAACAAATGTATTGCAGCAGGTTTTGAAGCTGATATTCGTGTAGAAAGCAACGTTTTTGAAGGTGTAAAAAATCCAATAGATCTAATGTCAGGTTATACAGCTGTTACTTCTACTGATAACGTATTTACAAGTGTAACAGGAACTCAGGTTGGAAGTGGTACTGCTTTTACTCCTCCTTACTCCATCTTAAAATTGGCTAAAACTGCGGTTAAAGCTGATATTTCTGCAAATGCAGGAGCTACTTTAGGCGGAAATGTCTGCGGTTCGTTTTAAAATATGAGTTAGTTTAGTTTTTATTTTTTAAACCATATAAGTGATATAAGTTATTTAAGCATTAGTCTTAAATTATATTATATTGTTTATATGGTTTTGCTTTTTTGTTTGCTAAGAAGGCACGAAGACGCTAACTTTTTTTAATCCCGCAAAGTCATGAAGTTTGTCACAACGCAACCATAAAGTTTGTCATTTCGAGGAACGAGAAATCTCCGTGGGAAGCTCTACAAAGATTGGATTCTCTTTACGGAGTTACTTGTGGAGATTTCTCGTTCCTCGAAATGACAAGATTGGGGACTAATGCATGAAAAATAAAACTTTGCGACTTTGCGAGATTCTTTTTAAGCTAAATCTTAAATTATCTTATATAACTTATATGGTTTAAAGCACAAGTTCCTCAAACAATCTCTGAATCGTTTTTTCCAAATCCCCACACAAACCCGGATGCGGTCTTGACGTTTGAATTGCCGAACTTCTAATTGCCGTTAACCAGCGAAAACGCTCCGGAATTTCAAATTCAGCAATTGGACCGCCGTCTTTGGCTCCGTTTGCGATTTTTTCTAGTGAAGTTAAATTGCATTCTAATTGTTCTATGTCAAAATCGTTAGAAAGTGCTTGTATTTTTTCTTTATTTAAATGAAAAAGAACTTTTATAAACTTGGCTTTTTTGCAAAACAAAATGATTCCGATATTCAGGAATTCTTCGCGTTCTACCCTTGGCACAACACGAATCACAGCATATTCGTATAAGTGGTTATCTTGCATTTTGAGCCTGATTTACAAATATTTCTGAATTCTCTAATCTTGTTTTTAAGAACTGTAAATAAACATTTCGCAATCCTTCAGGAGTTTCGTCTGCATCTTCCCATTGCAACCAATCTTCTGGAATCGTATTTACAATATCTTCTAAAATTTCTGGTGTTAGAATCGCTTTAAACTCAGCATCGACTTCTTTTAAAAGTGATGCTTGCGGCAATAAAACGTGATCCTTAATCAATGCAAACGGACTTTTAGCATGCTGTTCCCAATTGTTCCAAGAATGATGAAAATACAAACACGCTCCGTGATCAATCAGCCATAATTCTTTATGCCAAATCAACATGTTTGTGTTTTTGAATGTTCTGTCGACATTGGTAATATAAGCATCCAGCCAAACAATCTGCGACGCTAATTTTGCATCTACAGTTGTCACCGCAGGATCAAAAGTAATCGCACCTGATAAAAAATGAAGTGCCAAATTTAATCCCTGACTTCCTTGCAGCAAATCTTGAATTTCTTCGTCGGCTTCGGTTCTTCCAAAAGCTTCGTCGAGGTTTGCGAATACTAATTCTGGTAATTGTAGTTTTAAGGCTTTTGCTAATTGTCCGCCTACTAATTCGGCTATAAGGGCTTTTACGCCGTGTCCAGCTCCTCTAAATTTTAATACGTATTTAAAATCGTCATCGGCTTCTGCCAAAGCGGGTAAAGATCCGCCTTCGCGCAGCGGCGTAATGTAACGCATGACGTTTACCGTTCTGAGATCGAAGTTGTTTTTCATTTTTTAAAGATTCTAAGATGCTAAGGAACTGAGTTGCTAAGTTCCTAATCTTTGATATTACAAACTTACGAATTTAGATTTCTGATTTTAGAGTTTAGATTTTAGATTTTTTTTTATTGGGGTGAGATTTTTAACGCAAAGTACGCAAAGGTTTTATTATCAAGTATAACACCCAGCTTGTCACCCTGAGCGAAGTCGAAGGGACGCAAGTAACTCGACAAAGAAATTAACTGTGAGGAATACCTTTGCGTTTCTTCGACTTCGCTCAGGATGACAAAAAAGAGAATAAAACTTTGCGACTCTGCGCCTTTGCGAGATTAAAAAAACTCAGCGGACTTTGCATTAAAATCTCACAGCTATAAAACAAATTAACTTTAAGGAATATCCTTGCGTTCCTTCGACTTCGCTCAGGATGACAAAAATGAAAATAAAGCTTTGAGAACTTTAAAAAGCAAAGCAAACTCAAAAAAAAACTTCGTGAACTTTGCGAAAAACCTTTGCGTACTTTGCGTTAAAAATACTCCCTACAAACTTTACTTTTAAACTTCTAAACTCAAAAAAGCTTTCCCTAAGTTCTTGATTATATCTGAGGCGATAAAAGATTCATAACCGGTTTTGGGTAAAGCAAGATCGGCAGTTAAACCGTGAAGATAAACTCCAAATTTTGAGGCATATTTGGCTTCGTAGCCTTGTGCAAGAAGACTTGTCAGGATTCCGGTTAAGGTATCACCGCTTCCTGCGGTTGCAAGCGCTGCATTTCCTGTAGTATTTTGGTAGACGGAAGTTCTATTAATAATGAATGTTGGAGCGCCCTTCATGACAATAATGACTTTGTATTTTTCCGAAAATGCAATTGTTTTTTGAAATTTCTCAGCTTCTGAATTCCATTTTCCAATCAAACGTTCTAATTCTTTTGGATGAGGTGTCAGAATCGTGTCTTCTGGAACTAATTCTAGCCACGACAAATTTTCTGAAATAATATTTAAGGCATCAGCATCAAGAACTAAAGGTGATTTATTGATTCTTAAGAATTCGAATAAGGCTTTTTGTGTTCCTAGCTCCTTTCCTATTCCTGGTCCGATTCCAATGGCTTGCGGAATTAGCGGTAAATGAATATTCGTAATGAAATTGGTGTTTTCGTCTGTAACTGTCATTACTTCAGGAATAGAGATTTGAAGAATTTGATAACCGCATTTGGGTATAAAAGTCGTTACAAGTCCGCAACCTGATTTTAGGCAGGATTTTGAAGCCAGAACAGCTGCTCCTATTTTGCCATAACTTCCAGCGATAATTACGCCGTGACCTTGTGTTCCTTTATGTGCGTGCTGATTTACGGGTTTGTATATTTTTAGAATTTCTTCTTTTGTGATTAAATATGGAGACTTCATTTGGCTTCTTTACTTGTTGCGGTTAATTTTTAAACACATAGTCCCGACGCTTCGGGATAGCTTTTCTTTGTGGATAAAGGCGTTTCACTTGTTTTTAACAAACATAGCTGATTGTGAGAACGTAACTTTATAAAAGATCATACTTATGATTAAAGTTACAGAAAAAATCGAAGACATAAACGTTTCTTTATAACGATCACCTCTAGCCCTGATAGTAGCGGCATCCTTTTTGTTTTTTCTTTAAAAACAAAAAGATATAGCGGATAGCAGGAAATAGCTCCTAATTATTGCGAAATTTATAATTTATGGTATTCAAATTAGATATTTTTTGAATAGATTTGCAGAACAATTTTATAAAACAACACAATGAAAAATACTGCGCTTACGCACATACATGAAGGTTTAGGAGCAAAAATCCTTCCTTTTGCTGGTTATAACATGCCTATTACTTATGAAGGAGTTAATGCTGAACATGAAACGGTTCGTAATGGTGTGGGCGTTTTTGACGTTTCGCATATGGGTGAATTTTTGTTAACTGGTCCAAATGCGTTGGCTTTGATTCAGAAAGTTACTTCTAACGATGCATCGACGCTAACAATTGGAAGAGCGCAATATTCTTGTCTTCCAAACAATGAAGGAGGAATTGTTGACGATTTGATTATTTATAAAATGAAAGAAGAGCAGTATTTACTAGTTGTAAATGCTTCTAATATTGAAAAAGACTGGAACTGGATTTCTTCGCACAATGATTTGGGTGTTGAAATGAAAAATCTTTCTGATGATTATTCTTTATTGGCAATTCAGGGACCAAAAGCGGTTGAGGCTATGCAGGCTTTAACTTCTGTAAATTTATCTGAAATTGCTTATTATCATTTTGAAGTTGGTGATTTTGCTGGAATTGAGCATGTAATTATTTCTGCTACAGGTTATACTGGTTCTGGAGGATTTGAAATTTATTGTAAAAACGATGAAGTAGAACAAGTTTGGAATAAAGTTTTTGAAGCTGGGGCTTCATACGGAATTAAACCAATTGGTCTTGCGGCTCGTGATACTTTACGTTTAGAAATGGGATTCTGCTTGTACGGAAATGATATTAATGATACGACTTCTCCTCTTGAAGCTGGTTTAGGTTGGATTACGAAATTTACTAAAGATTTTACAAATTCTGAAGCGCTTAAAAAACAAAAAGAAGCTGGTGTTACTAGAAAATTAGTTGCTTTTGAAATGCAAGAGCGTGCGGTGCCAAGACACGATTATGAAATTGTGGATGGTTCTGGAGAAGTTATCGGAATTGTTACTTCTGGAACAATGTCACCTTCTATGAATAAAGGAATTGGTTTAGGATATGTAACTGTTGCAAATAGCGCTGTCGACAGTGATATTTTTATCCGAATCAGAAAAAATGATGTAGCGGCTAAAGTGGTGAAATTACCTTTTTACAAAAAGTAATTTTTTAACTAATATATTTTCAACTAAAGCATTACCTTAAAAAGTAATGCTTTTTTCGTTTAAAAGTCTCTATTTTGATATTTGTCGTTTCAACGGAAAAAACTTTTGGTTGTCGATATTTCAATTAAAATAAGTTATTTTCTAAAAAAATTAGTGTAACTTTAATCATAAACATTGAATTTCCGTTTATGAAAAAGATTTCACTACTCCTTTTTTTGCTGACATCAACTTTCATTTTTGGTCAGAACAGTGCAGAAACTTGTGAAATATTAAACAAAATAAATGCTCTTGTTCAGGCGGAACATTTTAGACCAAAACCTGTTGATGACAGCTTATCGGTTTTCGTTTTTGATAACCTCATTAACGAATTAGATCCTTCGCGCAATATTTTACTAAAAAGTGAATACGATGAATTGGCTCAAAAATATCGCTATAATTTAGATGATTTAATTCTAAAAAATGATTGCAGTTTTCTTAACAATATCAAAGCAACTTATGTTAATGGCCTTTTACGAACTAAAAAAGTGTTAGAAAAAATTCAGACACAACCAATTGATTACGCGAAAAAAGACACCATTCGCTTTTATAAAAAATCTTTTGCCTTTTATCTTAAAAAAGAAGATATAGAAAAAGTCTGGATTAAAAAATTACGTTATCAAATATTAGATGATATCGCCGAAATGAGCGACAATTTAGATTCTTTAAAAACCAATTTTAAATCTGTTGAAGCAATTTCTAAAAATAAGATTCTGACCAATGAGATTTGCCGTTTTAACACTTTAATTGATAGCAATACTAAACAGGAAGAAAAATTATATAATTTCTTCTGCACTTATTTTGATCCGCATACTGTCTATTTTAGTGATGATTCCAAAAACAGTTTTATGGCTTCTTTATCTAAAGAACATTTGTCACTGGGAATGACTGTGAATTTGAATGAAAAGAATGAAATCATCATTGACGAAGTTGATCCGAAAGGTCCTGCGTACCAAACTGGACAAGTAAAAAAAGGAGATCAGATTATTTCCATTTCCAATCAAAAAGAAACGTTACAGGTTTCTTGTGCTTCGTTAGAGTCCATCTCAACCATGATTTTATCGGAAACTAACAAACACATCACGCTGACTTTAAAGCGCAATTCAGGAAAGAGTTTTGATGTTTATATTGAAAAACAAGTCATGAAAGACGAAGAAAATTCAGTTTTCAGTTTTATGATTGGTAAGGAAAGTAAAATTGGATACATCAAAATTCCTAGTTTTTATGCCGATTTAGATGGAAATAGTCAAAAAGGCTGTGCTGATGACGTCGCCCGCGAAGTGATAAAATTGGAAAGAGATAACATGAATGGGCTTGTTATTGACTTAATTGACAATGGCGGCGGTTCGATGGAGGAAGCCATAAAACTGGCAGGAATGTTTGTAGACTCTGGACCTATATCTATTGTAGTTGACAATAAAAAAGACAAAGCAGTTATTAACGACCCTATTAAAGGCGTAATTTATAGAGGACCAATTGTTGTTTTAGTCAATAGCAATACGGCTTCTGCGAGTGAGTTTTTCGCTTCTACCATGCAAGATTACAATCGAGCTTTATTATTAGGGAGCACAACACTCGGAAAAGCCACCATGCAGACTATTCTTCCGCTTGATGAGCAAAATACTGATTTCTTAAAAATTACAATTAATAAATTTTATAGAATTACAGGAAAAAGCCATCAATATCTTGGTGTAAAACCAGACGTCGTTCTGCCTGAATTTTACGAAGATATTTATCAAAAAGAAGCTGATTTTTCAACAGCAATGAAAAACGACACTATCGAACCATTCTTGAAATATAAAACATATGTAAAACGAAATCTGATTGATAAAATCGCAAAAAACAGCACTGCAAGACTTTCTGATAATTATTTCTTTAGTAACATCAAGAAAATTAATCTTAAAATAGATCAGCTTATAAATACTCCAAAATCTGAAATTCCGATGACATTAGATGCTATTTTTAAACAGAAAAAAACTTTTGATGCACTTTGGACAGAGATTAATACTTTTAATGATGAAAATAATCCGTTAGATGTTTACAATTCTAGTGTTAATCAGTTCTTATTAGGCGCCTATCCAACAGACAAAACGATTAATCAATATCAAATGGACAATCTTAAAACAAATCCGTATTTAAATGAAGCCGTAAATATTATCAATGAATTTAATGGTGGGGCTAAATAAATTTGTTTCAAGTTTCAAGTTTAATCACAAAGTTAGCCAAGATTTACGCTAAGAAGTTTTTAAGTTAATTTAAAAAATAAAAGAGTTCGCAAAGCTTTATTCATTTAGCTTTGCGAACTTTTTTTTATAAGCGTAGTCTTAAATAAAAGCCTTTGCTCCCGATAGCTATCGGGATTGCAGTTAAAATCAGTGCAAGCCATTCAACCTGAAACTTGAAACAAAATAAAACAATAAAAAAGAGCAATTTTGTTTTTGGAAAAATAAGGAATAACCGTATTTTTGCATCACAAAACTAATAATTAGAAATGGGAAGAGCGTTCGAATTTAGAAAAGGAAGAAAAATGAAACGTTGGTCTGCAATGGCCAAAACATTTACCAGAATCGGTAAAGACATCGTTATGGCTGTTAAAGAAGGCGGACCAAACCCAGATGCCAATTCTAGATTAAGAGCTGTAATACAAAATGCGAAAGCTGCCAACATGCCAAAAGACAATGTGGAGCGCGCTATTAAAAATGCAAGTAATAAAGATACTGCCAATTATAAAGAGATTTTATTTGAAGGATATGCTCCTCACGGAATTGCAATCTTAATAGAAACAGCATCGGATAACAATAACAGAACTGTAGCTAATATTCGTAGTTACTTTAACAAATGTAACGGAACAATGGGAACTCAAGGTTCTGTTGAGTTTATGTTTGATCATACTTGTAACTTCAGAATTGCCAACAATGGACTTGATGCTGAAGAATTAGAATTAGAATTAATTGATTTTGGTGCCGAAGAAGTTTTTGAAGACGAAGACGGAATCTTAATCTATGCTCCTTTCGGAAGTTTTGGTGCTATCCAAAAAGAATTAGAAAACAGAGGATTAGAGATTTTATCTTCTGGTTTTGAGCGTATTCCACAAATCACAAAAGAATTAACTGAAGCACAAATTGCAGATGTTGAAAAATTAATCGAGAAAATCGAAGAAGATGATGACGTTATGAACGTTTATCATACGATGCAAGAATCTTAATTGTTTCTTTTATAAAATACCTAAAAGCTCTAGAATTTTCTGGAGCTTTTTTTGTTTTACGGAACTTTAACTTTTTCAATTCAAATAAAAATCTATATTTGCCAATATCAGAAATAAACAAATTTAAATCTACCATTATGCAATCATCAAAATTTATGAAATTTGCGGTAATAGCCCTTGTAATCTTATTTATTGTTATCAGTGTTATTAGCTAAAAAATAAAAAAGCCTTCTACTCGAAGGCTTTCTTATTATAATGTTTTTATTAACTAAATTAACCTCTATATTTGTTGACACATAATCTTTAAACCTACTAAATTGAAGACATCAAAATACCCAAAACTTGCAGTAACAATAATCATTGCTACATTCGTAACGCTTAGTTCCTTAAGTTGCAGTACGCATGTGCACACCCAACCTGCTCCAGGAAAAAAAATTCCGCCAGGACAAGCCAAAAAAATGAATGGTGACAAAAGCGCCAAAGCTTATGCTCCTGGACAGCAAAAAAAACGATAAATAAAAAAAGCCTTCTGGATTCAGAAGGCTTTTTTGTTAAAGTAAAAATTATTTTTTCGCACCAGAATTCGTTATTTTAATCAAATAAGTTCCGTCTGGCAAATCACCAATATTAATTGTATTTGTTTCTAATATTCTTTTTCCTTCTGAATAAACTTCAATATTTTTAGCTGCAGTATTAGTTTCCACTGAAGATGCAACAATGGGTGCTTGCGCTTTTGACGAAGTAACAGCCACTTTTTTTGGTACACTTGTAACTTGGGTAGTTTGTGCTGTTGCAATAGTTGGTTTAGAGCTATTGTATGCTTCCAGCACTTGCTCATCAGTCATTGCTACGCCATATAATTTAAAATCGTCAATGTCTGCATTTATACTAGTTGAAGTATTTAATTTTCCAAGACTTAAAATATAACCTTTTGCAGAACGCTGAATTCCCTCCACAGCTTTTAGCAATTCGCCATTACGATAAATTTTTGAAACATTTCCATCATAAGTCACACTATACATGTACCAAGTTTCTTTTACAAGAGGTACAGAGACTACTAGATTATTCGCATCTCCCCAGCCAATCAAACTTAAATCAGAAAGACCTGAAGCTACAGGTTGCTGTATCAGTCCAAAATATTGCCCGTTTACAGGTGCTCCATAATTAAAAATATAATTAGCGGCATTTACAGTATTGAATTTTACCCAAACAGAAATTGTTTTTGGCTTGTTTGATTGCGGAAGCTCACCTACAACAGCTTGAATCGCTTTATTAGTCAATCTCAAAGCGCCTTTAGGAATTCCGTTCCGGTCATTTACAAAGGTAGGCGTACCTAAAAACGAAATTGAATTATCTGCACTATTTAAATTTCCATTGAAATTAAATTCCTGTATAGGATTTTGTGCATTCGCATTTAAAAAACTTACAAACATTAACGTGAGTAATATTTTTTTCATATTTATAGCTTTTATCAGAATAACTGGAGTTAACAGCAAATAGTACAGAATGAAAATTTTAAACAATCAATATTTACACATCAATTTTTCCTTTTACAATTTTCATAATTTTTGTTAAATCTATAATTTTAATTCAACATCAACAAATAATTCCTACAAATAAATAATGAATTCTCACAAAAATCATTTCACAAGCTTTATAACGATGTTGAGTATTATTTTCATTGTTTAATAAAAAGAAGTTGTAAGAAAATCTTCGATACCCATTTAAGATAAAAATAGATAAACAATAAAAGTCTTCCAGTAATCTAGAAGACTTTTATTTACTATTTCAAAAAAATTAATTGCTTGCGCAATAAAAAACTAATATTTAAAAAAATTAAGTAAAGCCTTTATTTAGATGTAATTTTTTTAGATGGACTACTACTTACTTTTAATAAATAAGTCCCCTCTGGAAGATCATTGATATTCATAGCATTACCTCCCACTATTTTTTGTCCTTGTGAATAAATCTCTACACTTTTTGTTGTATTAACATCGCTTGAAGTTATTATGGTTCCATTTCCAGGTTTAACAACTTTTCCTTTTACAACTGTGGCTTTTGTTTGCTCAACAGGTGCTGTAGCAACCGAAAGAACAGGTTTTTCATTTTCGTACAAGTCCTTTACCTGCTCTGGCGTCATGGCGAAATCATAAATTTTCAAATCATCGACATCAGCATTAATTCCGATTGTGGTATTGATTTCTCCTAATCTAAAAACAGAACCATTTGTAGATCGAGTCATTCCTTCTAGATACTTTAGCAACTTCCCGTCGCGATATATTTTTGATGTAACACCTTCATATGTAATCGTATAATTGTACCAAACATATTTTTCAAGCGGTGTAGATACAATAACATCATTAGAAGCTCCCCATGCTGCCAAACTCAAATCTGAATTAGAAGAAGCTGTTCCTTGTTGCAATAAACCGCAGTATTGTGCATTATAAGCATTTCCATAACCCCAAATATAATTGGCATTAGTAATGTCATTAAATTTAACCCAAATACTAATTGTTCTTGCTGCCCTTCCTTGAGGAATATTATCAATTACAGCTTCTAAAGCTTTATTGTTTAATCGTTGAGCACCTTTTACAACTCCAGACCTATCGGTTACGAAATTGTCGGTTCCCATAAATGAGATCGTGTTTGCGGTATTATTTAAAGTACCGTTAAAGTTAAATTCTTGAATTGGTGTTTGCGCATTAACATTCAAATAACATACAAACAATAGTGTAAGTAGTAATTTTTTCATAGTAGTAAGATTTTGGGATTAAACACTCATGTTATTGTAACACAGTGCTAAACTATACTATTATGAATTTTAACGAAAAAAATTCCGACAACTTGCCAAAATACTCGTTAAAACAACGAATTTTAAATATTTCGGTCGGTGAAATACATTTTGCTACTTTATTTTAATATTATTAAAATTATAAGTTTAATTTAATCAGATTAATAATTTCTTACGTATTAATACGGTAAATTTATAATATGTTTAATATCGAAAAATACAGTAAATTTAACAATACTGGAATAAAAATAAAAAACTCCATCCGAAATACGAATGGAGTTTTTAATATTTAAAAAAGCAGATGTCTACTTTACAAATTCAATTTTTTGAGCTTCTTCTTCGTTAACACTATCAAAGAAACCTTGTTCGTTCATCCAGTCATCACTAAATACTTTACTCATATAACGAGAACCGTGATCTGGAAAAATAGCAATAATATTACTATCCTTTGTAAATTCACCTTCTTCAGCGTATTGTTTAATAGCCTGCATTACAGCTCCTGAAGTATACCCAACAAATAAACCTTCTTTACGAGTGATCTCTCTAGCAGAGTGAGCACTTTCTTCGTCGGTTACTTTCATGAATTTATCAATAATATCAAAATCTGTAGCAGATGGAATTAAGTTTTTACCTAAACCTTCAATACGATAAGGGTAAATTTCTTTGCTGTCAAATTCTTTTGTTTCGTGGTATTTTTTCAATACAGAACCAAAAGCATCGACTCCTAGAATTCTGATATTTGGATTTTTTTCTTTTAAGAATTTTGCAGTTCCCGAGATGGTTCCTCCTGTTCCACTGCAAGCAATTAAGTGCGTAATTTGTCCTTTTGTTTGTTCCCAAATTTCTGGACCAGTAGTGTTATAGTGCGCATCAATATTTAATTGGTTAAAATATTGATTAATGTAGACCGACCCTTTTGTTTCTTCGTGTAAACGTTTAGCTACATTATAATATGATCTTTCATCATCTGCAGAAACGTGAGCGGGACAGACATACACTTTGGCGCCTAAACTTCTCAACATGTCAATTTTATCTTTGGATGATTTTGAACTTACAGCTAAAATACAATTGTAACCTTTAATAATGCTTACCATTGCCAAACTAAATCCTGTATTACCAGATGTCGTTTCAATAATGGTATCTCCCGGAGAAAGAATTCCTTTTTTCTCGGCTTCTTCAATAATATATAATGCTATTCTATCTTTTGACGAATGACCTGGGTTGAAAGCTTCTACCTTCGCGTAGAAATTTCCTTCTAACTCTTCGGTGATTTTATTTAGCTTAATAAGGGGGGTGTTACCTATTAACTCTAAAACATTATTATAAGCAGTTATTTCTTCTTTCATAAAAAAATAGTTAATCAAAGGCCTTTTTAAATTAACCTTGATAGGTTGCAAATTTAACAAAAAAAATCTAATTAGCTTTTAATTTTTTCTAAATCTAATAAAAAACTAAATTCTTTTGCTAAGTCTTTCAAAGCCTCAAAACGTCCCGAAGCCCCGCCATGACCTGCATCCATGTTAGTGTCTAAAAACAAAAGCTTGTCATTTGTTTTTAAATCTCTCAATTTCGCAACCCATTTAGCTGGCTCCCAATACTGTACCTGCGAATCATGTAATCCGGTAGACACGTACATGTTAGGATATTCCTGCGCTTTTACATTATCGTAAGGTGAATACGACAACATATAATCGTAATACTTTTTGTTATTTGGGTTCCCCCATTCGTCATACTCTCCAGTTGTAAGCGGAATGCTGTCATCCAGCATTGTGGTAATTACATCTACAAAAGGCACCTGAGCGATGACACCATTATATAATTTCGGAGCTTCATTTACAATTACTCCCATTAAAAGTCCTCCGGCAGACCCTCCTTCCGCATATAAATGTTCCGGAGAAGTATACTTCTGGTCTATTACAAATTTAGAGCAATCAATGAAATCTGTAAAGGTATTTTTCTTTTTTAACAGTTTTCCATCTTCATACCATTGTCTTCCTAAATCTTCTCCTCCTCTAATGTGCGCAATCGCATAAACGAATCCGCGGTCAAGAAGTGACAATCTAGTTGATGAAAAATAAGTATCCATTGTTATTCCATACGATCCATATGCGTAAAGCAATAACGGATTTTTACCATTTTTCTCTAATCCTTTTCTGTAAATCATCGATATTGGCACTTTTACACCATCTCTTGCCGTTGCCCAAACTCGCTCCTCTACATAATTGTCTTTATCAAATTTTCCGCCTAAAACCTGTTGCTCCTTCAAGATTTCTTTAGTTCTAGTCTTCATGTTAAAATCAATTACAGAAGATGGCGTTGCTAATGATTGATAACTGTAACGCAAAATATCGGTGTCAAAATCAACATTGGTTGTTGTATATGCATTATATGTTTCGCTGCCAAAAGGAAGATAATAATCTGGCTCTTCATTCCAAGGCATGATACGAATATGATTTAAACCGTTTGAACGTTCTTCTACAACTAAATAATTCTTAAAAATCTCAATATCTTCCAATAAAACATCTTCTCTGTGCGGAATAAGATCTACCCAGTTCTTTTTTGCTGTTTTATTTTCAGGAGTTTTCATCAATTTAAAGTTCGTCGCTTTATCTTTATTTGTTAAAATATAAAACGAATCCTCATAGTGAGAAATACTATATTCTAATCCACGTACACGCGGCTGAAAAATAACAAATTCTCCGTCTGGATCATTAGAATTCAAAATTCTATATTCTGTAGTCAAGGTACTCCCCGAACCAATTACAATATATTTCTTCGACTTTTCTTTGTTTATTGAAACATTAAAAGTATCATCTATTTCATCATAAACTAAAACATCTTTTTCAGAAGCTGTATTAAGCTTATGTCTAAAAACTTTATCTGCTCTTAAGGTTTTTTCATCTTGTCTAACATAAAAAACAGTACTGTTATCATTTGCCCAAACAGAAGAGCCTGTAACATTTTCTATCTTATCTGCTAAAATTTCACCTGTTTCTAAATTTTTAAATTGAATGGTATAAATTCTTCTCCCAACAATATCTACTCCAAAACTCGCGTATTTATTGTCTGGACTGATACTCAAACCTCCTAATTTGAAATAAGCGTGTCCTTTTGCCATTTCATTACAGTTAAAAAGAATTTCTTCCTCTGCAGAAAGACTTCCTTTTTTTCTGGCGAAAATTGGATAATCTTGACCTGTTTCAAAACGCGTAATGTAGAAGTATCCATTGTAAAAATAAGGAACAGAAGAATCATCTTCTTTAATTCTTCCTTTCATTTCTTCGAACAGGTTATCTTTTAAATCTTTTGTATGAGAAGTCATATTTTCATAATAAGCATTCTCTTGATTTAGATAATCAATTACTTCTGAATTTTCTCTATCATTCAACCAAAAGTAGTTGTCAATCCTAGATTCTTTATGTTTTTTTAATGTTTTTGGAATTATTTTAGCCTTTGGAGCCGATATATCATTTTGCATTGATTGAGCATTAATTTTTAAATATGAAGTCGCAAAAATAGTATAAAGCCAACAGAACAAAATTAATTTTTTCATAAAATATTCTATTGAATTAATACAGCAATATACTAATTTTGTCTGAAATAATTTAAAAAATCAACAAAAATGGATTTAATGGGAATGATGGGCAAACTTAAAGAAACCCAACAAAAAATTGAAGATACTAAAAAGCGTTTAGATACTGTTTTAATTGATGAACAAAGCGCTGACGGATTATTAAAAGTAACTATTACTGCTAGCAGAAAAATAAAATCACTTTCTATTGATGATTCTTTATTAGAAGATAAAGAACAATTAGAAGATTATTTAATAGTTACTTTAAACAAAGCAATTGAAAAAGCTACAAATGTAAACGAAAAAGAATTGGACGCTGTGGCAAGAATGGATATGCCGTCTATTCCTGGAATGGATAATTTGTTTAAATAAATTTTAAGGTACTGAGGCTCTAAGGGGCTAAGATCCTAAGTTTTATTTTTTTGACACAAAAAAAGAGGATGTATAACCATCCTCTTTTTTTTAACTTTTATTTACTTCTTTCCTCCTTAGAACCTCAGTACCTTAGAACCTCAGTACCTTAGAAACTTAGAACCCTTCTTCTAAAACTTCGAAAGCGTTTCTAACACATACGTATGCATTACTTCTTTGTAATCCAAATGTGTTACAATACGAAGTTTGTTATGTCCTAAAGAACTTATAAGTATATTTTTTTGTTTTAATTTTTCAATTAATAGTTGGTCGCTGTAACCTTCGGCAAGTGAAAAAATTAAAATATTAGTTTCTACTGGTTCAATTGAGGCAATCCATTGTTTTGTGCTTAAGATTTTTGCAATTTCTTTTGCGCGACGATGATCTTCTGCCAATCTTTCAATATTATGAGCCAACGCATACAATCCTGCAGCCGCTAAATAGCCAACTTGACGCATTCCGCCACCAAGTATCTTTCTGATTCTCAACGCCCTGTGAATATCAGCTTTACTTCCAAGCAATACAGAACCAATTGGAGCTCCCAATCCTTTAGATAAGCAAACTGAAATTGTATCGAAAATAGCACCAAATTCTTTCGGATTCTGCCTTTTTGCTACTAATGCATTCCAAATTCTAGCTCCATCCAAATGAAACTTCAAATTGTTAGCATCACAAACTTTTTTTATTTCTCTTAAATCTTCCAATTCATAACAAGCGCCACCACCCTTATTGGTTGTGTTTTCTACACAAACTAAACTAGTCAATGGACTATGATAAAATTCTGGGTCATTTATTGCTGCCTTAACTTGCGCTGCATTTATCATTCCGCGATTTCCGTCTAATAAACAGCATGAAACCCCGCTGTTAAAAGAAACTCCTCCTCCTTCATAATGATAAACATGCGCATATTTATCAGCAATCAATTGTTCGCCAGGCTGTGTATGAAGTTTAATTGCCGTCTGATTGGCCATAGTTCCAGACGGAAAAAAAAGTCCAGCTTCCATACCAAAAAACTCTGCTGTTCTATTTTCTAATTCAATCACCGTTGGATCCTGTTTGTATACATCATCGCCGACTTGGGCGTTAAACATATACTGCAGCATTTCATAAGTAGGCTTGGTTATGGTATCGCTGATTAAATTTATTTCCATATTCTAAAAACTATATCTTATTTTTGTATGCAAAATTACGTATTACAAATAGTTATTCTGAGCAAGTTTCTGTAAAATTTAACTTGCTAGTTTCTATAGACCAAATTAACGTAATAATTCTAAAAAACATATAAAAACCTATTAATTAATTTATGACAACAGCCGAACAAGTAAAAGGTATTGTGGAGCGCCTTGGTGCGTTGAGGAGGTATCTTTGACGTTGATGCCAAGCTAATCGAAATTGCAAACGAAGAAGAAAAAACTTTTGCACCAGATTTTTGGAACAATGCCAAAGAGGCAGAAATTATTGTAAAAAATCTTCGAAACAAGAAAAAATGGATTGAAGATTACAACAAAGCTATCGAACTTACAGAAGAATTACAGCTGGCTTATGATTTCTACAAAGAAGGCGAACTTTCTGTTGAAGAATTGGACGAACAATACAATGGAGCACAATCTCATATAGAAAACATTGAATTCAAAAACATGCTTTCTGATGAAGGAGATAGTTTAAGTGCCGTTGTACAGATTACCGCTGGAGCTGGCGGAACTGAAAGCTGTGACTGGGCAGGAATGCTAATGCGTATGTACATGATGTGGGGAGAAAGCTATGGTTATAAAATTAAAGAACTTAACTTTCAGGAAGGCGATGTTGCCGGAATAAAAACCGTAACTTTAGAATTTGAAGGAGATTATTCTTTTGGATATCTAAAAGGAGAAAATGGTGTACACCGTCTCGTTCGAATTTCGCCCTTTGACAGTAATGCAAAACGTCATACTTCTTTCGTATCGGTTTACGTTTATCCGCTTGTAGATGATAGTATCGAAATCGACATTAATCCTGCAGATATCGAAATTACGACTTCTCGTTCGAGTGGTGCCGGTGGACAAAACGTAAATAAGGTTGAAACTAAAGTTCAATTGGTGCATAAACCAACTGGAATCCAGATTCAATGTTCTGAAACAAGATCACAACAAGACAATAGACAGCGTGCTATGCAAATGCTTCGTTCTCAATTGTATGAAATTGAATTGAAGAAACAGCAAGCACAACGTGCTGATATTGAAGCTGGAAAAATGAAAATTGAATGGGGCTCGCAGATTCGTAACTACGTAATGCAACCTTATAAATTAGTAAAAGACGTTCGTACAGGTTACGAGACCAGCGATGTTGAAGGCGTAATGAACGGAAATATTGACGCTTTCCTAAAGGCCTATCTAATGATGATGGGACAGAAGGAAGAGGAATAAGTTTACAGTCGCAGTTTCAGTATTCAGGCTTAATAAACGTAATACTGAGACTGTAAACTGCGACTGAATACTGTGACTGAAAACTTAAAAAAATAGTTATGATAAAATGGGCCGATGTAATTCATTTTACAAATAAAGGAAATCCAGCTCCTGAAAAAAGAGTGGAAAAAACAGAGGAAGAATGGAAACAAATTCTGACTCCTGAAGAATTTCAAGTTACACGTTTAAAGGGAACCGAAAGATCATTCAGCTCTGAATTATGCAGTTTGTTCGATCCTGGAATTTATGAATGTAAATGCTGCGGAACGGTGCTTTTTGATGCTAGTGAGAAATTTGAATCAGGAACAGGCTGGCCATCTTTTACACAGCCAATAAAAGAAAATGCCATCGCTTATCATGCGGACAGATCGCACGGAATGGTTCGAGTTGAAGTGGTCTGCAATGTTTGTGATGCGCATTTAGGGCACATTTTCCCTGACGGACCTCAACCAAGTGGTTTACGTTACTGCATCAATGCTGTTTCATTATCAAAAATCAAAGAATAATTTCAAAAAAGCGATTCCTTAAAAAGTGAATCGCTTTTTTTTAATCACCACTGCCTAAATGATTTAACAAAAGAAATGTAAGCTATCACTTAACAATTAAAAATATTTTTTTTGACAATCAAATTTCCATATCATTTTATCCAAAACATGGCTACAGCCTCTCAGAACATTAAAAAACTTTCAGAAAATTAATACTTAAAGTGTTAATTTTTCAATTTTAATAATGATATTTTAAATATTTATTAAGTATTGTAAAAAATTAATTAGGTAATTAAATTGTAATTCATTTTATTTGGCAAAAATTAACCCTTAGTCGATTAGAAAGTGTCAATGAAATCCTATTCAATTCAAGAAATTAATGAAGTAATTAATGGCGTAATTTACGGCACAACTTCGCAAAGCATTACCGCAACAGAGCAATTAGAAAAAGCTACGACTTCAGAAATTTCTTTTATAGGAAATAAAAAGTACGAAAAATATTGGTCAACTTCGAATGCTTCGATTGCTGTAGTAAATGAGGATATTTCAATTGAACCTGGAGAAAATCGTGCTTTTATTAAAGTGAAAAATGCCGATTTGGCTATGTCGCAAATACTCGCGCTTTTTGCCCCGCCTACCCCTATTTTTCACAACAACATTCATAAAACGGCAACTATAGACGAAACAGCTATAATTGGCGAAGGCGTTAAAATTGGAGCAGGATGTTATGTTGGTCCAAATGTTGAAATTGGCAACAATGCAACAATCTATCCTAATGTTACTATTTTGGACGAATGTACAATTGGAAAAAACACTATCATATGGTCTGGAACAGTAATTCGTGAACGATGCCATATTGGAAGCGATTGTATTATTCATCCAAACGCAACTATTGGAGCTGATGGATTCGGATTTCGTCCTTGTACCGAAAAAGGTTTGGTTAAGATTCCACAAATTGGAAACGTAATCATTGGTAACGGTGTTGAAATTGGAGCAAATTCTTGTGTAGACCGCGGAAAATTCAGTTCGACGGTTTTAGGAGATGGCTGCAAAATTGATAATTTAGTTCAAATTGGACATAATAGTAAATTGGGCAAATTTTGCATCATGGCCGGAAATAGCGGTTTAGCTGGTTCTGTTACTTTAGGAAACGGAGTTATTATTGGAGGAAGTGCTTCAATAAAAGATCATACAACAATTGGAGATGGAGCAATCGTTGGTGCCGGATCTGGTGTTATTGGCGATGTCCCTGCAGGAAAAACAATGCTTGGATATCCTGCCGTAGAAGCGCGTGATGCATTAAAACAATGGGCAACACTAAAAAGACTAGCGTGCACTATTAAAAAATAATCTACTTTATATTGCTATAAAAAACATCCGCTACGGCGGATGTTTTTGTTTTATAAAGCTTCACACTCAAAGCCAATTACTTTCATTAAAAAAACTACCTTTTCAATAATATCGTCTTTACATTCAAACCTTAGAATATTGTCACAGTCTTCGAGATCAAAATTCCACTTTGAATTTGGAAACAACTGGTTTAATTTTGGTGTTACTTTTTTAACTTTAGAAATACTGTCTACATTTGTTTTGAATACAAAAATCATGTTTTCTAATTTTTAATTTTACTTAAAATTTTGGAATCAATGTAAAAAGTGCCAAATGGAATTACGCAAGCTAAAAGGACTTTCCAAGTTGTAGTTGCAAATTTCCAATTCTGCTCAACTCCAACACTTATTGTATTAAATATAAAAAGCAAAAACAAAGCCCCGTGAATAGTTCCTACAGGTCTGGTCAAAAATGGCATTTCAAAAATATATTTCATTGGCATTGCTATAAAAAGTAAAATCAAAAGTGAAGTTCCTTCAAGAAATCCAATGATTCTTAAACGTCCAGTATTTGTTTGAAATAAATTCTTCATAATTATCTAAAATAAGGTCGGTTAGCAAGGGGTGAGAATGGCCACGGAATAGCAACGAAAATGATTATTAAAGCGATAGAAAACCAAATAAACATGGTTTTGAACTTCTGTTCGTTGGAAAGTTTCCTTTTGGCTAAAGCCGAACCAATTGTGATAAATATTACGGCAACTAGCATCAATACGATATGAATTATTCCAAAGAAAGAAGCATCCAAATTTTGAAATTCTTCTTTATAATTTCTCCAGAAATATTTAACAATCGGACTCTGAAGGTAAACCAATATTCCAAAAAGAAGCTGAATATGAGCAATTGTAGCCGTCCAATGACGAAATAAATTAGCTTTCTTGGTAAACGGAAGTTTTTGAGAATAACCTTTGTAAGCAATAAAAATAGAATATAATAAGCTTACCAATACGAGCCATCGCATAAAAGAATGGCCTACTAAAAGTATTTGATACATTGTTTTTTGATTTAGACAATGCAAATATATTCAAAAACATACCAAGTAGTATGTTTTTGAATAATAATTTTATTTCAACCCATTCAAATAACTCTTAAGTTCTTTTAAATAAACTAGATAAGATGAATTATCATTTTGAAGTTTTCCGAAATTTCGAATTCCCCAATAGCCCGATAAGATAAAAAATGCGACTTGTTCTCCCACAACTTCCGCACGAATCAAACCAGTTTCTTTTCCTTTTTCAATAGATTTTATTATTGTTGCTTTCCATAAATCAACCAATTCAGCCAAAGCTTCACTAAATTTTGTATTCCAAGGCGTCATTTCCTGTGTAAGATTACCAACTGGACAGCCGTATTTTACTTGTAGAAAAGGATCTTCAAGCAACAAATAGGAAATCATATTATAAAAATCTTCAATCGGATTTTGAGAGGCTTCTGTTGGCTGTATAAAATGCTCCTGCATAGTTGGCTTTAGAATTTCTTCAATAATAGCAACACCCATTTCATCTTTTGTTTTAAAATGGTAATAAAAAGCCCCTTTGGTAACTTGTGTAGTTGCAATGATTTCATCAATACTCGTGGTTTGATAGCCTTTGGTATAAATCAATTCGAATGCTTTATGAAGAATATTTAGTCGTGTATTTGCAGCTTTTGACATAAAAAATACTAATTAGTATGAAAAGGCAAATTAAAGAAAAATAATTGGTTTATAATTTTTTAACACATAGAAACATAGATTCAGAATCCGTAAAAAGGCGTTTCACTTGTTGCAACAAACATAGTTCGGTTCGCTATGTGCTAGAAACTAGTTTCTTTTTATCACTTCTTCATAATTAGAATACTATATTTCTATGTGTTTAAATAAAAACAGAAACTAACTTCATTACAAAGCAATCGGTTTATTTCAATCGATTTTGTAAATTAGCCAACACTATTTTATAAAATCAATACTATATCATGGATTTAAACTTCAATAAAAACGAAGATCACAATAAACTGCTCCTTTCTGAATTAAAACAAAAATTTGCCAAAGTAAAATTAGGCGGAGGCGAAAAAAGAATCGAAAAACTGCATTCTGAAGGTAAAATGACAGCTCGTGAAAGAATTGCTTATTTATTAGATGAAAATGCCAAAAGTATTGAAATTGGAGGTTTTGCTGGAGAAGGAATGTATCCTGAACACGGCGGATGCCCTTCTGGTGGAGTTGTCGTAAAAATTGGTTACATCAGAGGAAAACAATGTATTGTCGTTGCCAATGATGCGACTGTAAAAGCAGGAGCTTGGTTCCCGATAACTGGAAAGAAAAACCTTCGCGCGCAAGAAATTGCTATGGAAAATAGATTGCCAATCATTTATCTGGTAGACAGTGCGGGAGTTTATCTTCCAATGCAGGATGAAATTTTTCCAGACAAAGAACATTTTGGTCGCATTTTCAGAAATAACGCTCAAATGAGCAGCATGGGAATTACCCAAATTGCTGCCGTTATGGGAAGCTGTGTTGCCGGCGGTGCTTATCTGCCAATTATGAGTGACGAAGCTCTTATTGTAGATAAAACAGGCAGTATTTTCCTTGCCGGAAGTTATTTAGTAAAAGCTGCAATTGGCGAAACTATTGACAATGAAACTTTAGGTGGTGCAACAACGCACTGTGAAATTTCAGGTGTTACCGATTACAAAGCCAAAGACGATAAGGACGCTTTAGATAAAATCAAAAATATAGTGGATAAAATTGGAGATTTTGACAAAGCCGGTTTTAGCCGAATCAAATCTGAAAAACCAGCTTTGGAACCCAATGAGATTTATGGAATTCTTCCAAAAGCCAGAACCGAGCAGTATGATATGATGGAAATCATTAAACGTTTAGTCGATAATTCAGAATTTGAAGCTTACAAAGACGGTTACGGGCAATCTCTGATTACAGGTTATGCTAGAATTGATGGCTGGGCGGTAGGAATAGTTGCCAATCAGAGAAAAGTCGTAAAAACAAAAAAAGGCGAAATGCAATTTGGTGGTGTTATCTATTCTGATAGCGCCGATAAAGCAACTCGTTTTATTGCCAATTGCAATCAAAAGAAAATTCCTTTGGTCTTTTTACAAGATGTAACTGGATTTATGGTTGGTTCTAAATCGGAACATGGTGGCATTATTAAAGATGGTGCTAAAATGGTAAATGCGGTAAGTAATTCTGTTGTTCCTAAATTTACTGTTATTGTCGGAAATTCTTATGGCGCAGGAAATTATGCGATGTGCGGAAAAGCATATGACCCAAGATTAATTTTTGCATGGCCAAGTGCGGAATTAGCCGTTATGGGTGGCACTCAAGCAGCTAAAGTATTAGCGCAAATTGAGGCTTCTTCGCTTAAAGCAAAAGGAGAATTAGTCAATGAAGAAAAAGAAACCGAACTTTTCAATAAAATAAAAGCACGTTATGACGAGCAGACTTCGCCTTACTACGCGGTATCAAGATTGTGGACAGATGCTATTATTGATCCATTAGAAACCAGAACTTGGATCTCATTAGGAATTGAAGCTGCTAACCACGCTCCTATTCTAAAACCTTTTAATTTGGGAGTTATTCAGGTTTAGCAATTTAGGAATTCTCAATAATAAGTTAAATAAAAGGTAGAAAACTTATTTTCAAGCTGTTAAAAATAGACATATCATTAAAAATTAGTAACTTAGCATATAATTTTTAATCACACAGCATCATGGAAAATGTAAAAAGTTTGAATAAATGGGCAAATTCGCACACTTATTTACCAGTGGATTTAGTACGTATTGTTTTGGGTGGATTTTTATTTATGAAAGGAGTTTCATTTGTCACCAATATTCAATACCTGCATGATTTAATTTCGCCAATTGATAAGTTTGGAGGAGGTATGTTTATGCTGCATTACATTGCTCCAGCTCATATGATTGGTGGTATAATGATTATTTTTGGACTATTAACCCGTTGGGCAATTGCAGCTCAATTACCCATTTTATTTGGTGCGGTCCTTATAAATTTCATGGGAAAAATGCACTCTGAAAGTTTAATTTTAGCATTAATGGTTTTATTTGTCTGCATATTCTTCCTGTTTTACGGAAGTGGCAAACATTCTGCAGATTACTATTTTAAAATGCAACAATAATCTTCTAAATCCTCAGTTTTTTTTTAAAGAAAGTACTGAGGATTTTTTTTGACTGTTAATTAATTCTATAAAATTTCATTAATTGTGTTTTATGACTTAAATTCGCCGACATGAATTGGATTCGTAAAACCGTTATATTTATTGCACTTTTACTTGCAGGTTTGTTTGCTTATCAAGCAGACACATCTTCTGTGCACATAACTGAAACGCAAAAAACGGATTCTAACTTCTGTAAAGAGACTGGAGATTCGTCTGCATTTATTCAACCACAAGGGAATTATCAATTTGCAGCGAATATCAAAACAAATCCTATTGGCATAATCAAATGTTTTGATTCTCTTTTACCGCTTATTCCACAGCATCAAACTGTTACAATTACTACAGCATATACTAAACTTTTTACGACTCAAAGTAAAAAGGTTTTAGTCATACTCTATGCATTCCATTTTTTCTGGTAAATAAATATTTGATTTCGTCTGAAGATTGATCTTCAAAAACAACTAAACGCTTTTCTATCTGAAAACCGCTTTGTATATCATTTATTTATTTCATTAAAAACATTATGGAAACTACAACCACAATAATGGGAATTGTGATTTTAATTATTGTTGCTATCCCAGTATATTTTTCTGCACGTTCATCGGCAGCAAATAAATCAAGGATTCTAAACATCAAAAAGAGATTTAATCCAACTAATCCCGAAAACTTTGATTTGACTGAATCGATTAATAATAAAACATTAACGATTGATCATAATAACAACAAATTCATTCTTATGAATTTCAATCCGAATCAACAAGAATCAATATATGTCGATTTGAATACCGTTGCTTCATGCAAATTAATTCCGACAACAGATGCGCATTCTGATACCATTATTAAAATTGATTTTGAGTTTCAAGAGAAAGATTCATCTAAAAAGATAACAATTCCATTCTATGATTTTGACGACGACCGCATCAAACAGATAAGTGTTTACCAAGATCATCAGTTTGCAAAAAAATGGCTTAAAATCATCCAAGATTCTATTTCACGTTAGTTATTTAATTCACTTAAGAGACTCATTTTTGGGTCTCTTTTTTTTTTATCATTAATATGATATTTGTCATTTTATCTCGGTCGTTGAAGTTTTAATTTTGATGTACACTAAATCCGTCATTATGAAAATCTCTTTGACACAAAAGTATAACGTACCAGGGCCAAGATATACTAGCTATCCGACCGTTCCTTACTGGAATGAAGCTAATTTCACAACTGAGAAATGGATCTCTTCTTTACAAAAATCATTTTCTGAAAGCAATTCTAAGAACGGAATTAGTTTATACATTCATCTCCCTTTCTGCGAAAGCATGTGTACTTTCTGCGGTTGCAATAAACGCATTACCAAAAATCATTCTGTTGAAGAAACCTATATTAAAGCTCTTTTAAAAGAATGGCATTTATACTGCAGAATACTTCCAGAAAAACCCGTCATTAAAGAAATACATTTAGGAGGAGGAACTCCAACTTTCTTTTCTAAAGAAAATTTAGAATTACTAATCAATGGAATTTTCAGCTACGCTATAAGAGCAAAAAATCACGAATTTAGTTTTGAGGGACATCCTAATAATACTACTCACGAACAATTAAAAAAATTATATGATTTAGGCTTTCGTCGAGTGAGTTTTGGTGTCCAAGATTATTCTGCTACTGTTCAGAAAGCTATTAATAGAATTCAGCCTTTTCATAATGTTGCTAAAGTGACTTTTTGGGCAAAAGAAATTGGCTATACTTCTATAGGACACGATATTATTTTTGGTCTTCCATTTCAAACAATCGAAGATGTTATTGATACGGTTGAAAAAACAAATTCACTAAAGCCAGACCGATTAGCGTTTTACAGTTACGCACATGTGCCTTGGATAAAAGGAAACGGACAACGTGGATTTAATGACGAAAACCTACCAAAAGATGCTGAAAAAAGACAACTTTATGAAACTGGAAAAAAACTTCTTTCTCAAAATGGTTACCATGAAATAGGAATGGATCATTTTGCTTTAGAAACAGATAGTTTATTTAAAGCGGCTCACAATGGTAATTTACATCGAAATTTCATGGGATATAGTGCTTCTAAAACGCAAGTTATGATTGGTTTGGGAGTTTCTTCAATTAGCGATAGCTGGTATAGTTTTGCCCAAAACACTAAAAACCTGGAAGATTATTACCAATTATTAGAATGGGATAAACTGCCTGTTGTAAAAGGTCATATTTTAAACGATGAAGACCTCATTATTAGAAAGCATATTTTAAATTTAACCTGTGAATTAAAAACTTCGTGGACAAAAGATTCTTTAAATTTTAATGAACTTCCTGAAGTTTTATTTGCTTTAAAAGAAATAGAAAATGACGGTTTAATTTTTATTGAAAATGATAAAATAAAAATCACAGAAGAAGGAAGGCCATTTGTACGCAATATTTGTATGGCTTTTGATTTGCATCTAAAAAGAAAGTCACCGGAAACAAACTTGTTTTCGATGACGGTATAAAATTAAATTAAGAGATATTTTAATGACAGTTTGGAGTCTGCTGTACAAATAAACTCATATTTGAAGGAGAGATATAAGGAATTCCTAACCCTAAACCTCTTAGAATAAACAAAACTCCAATAATAACTGCAACATACGGAATTGCCTTTTGGATTTTATTTCTGAAAGGCAATTTTAGTAATGAATTTACATAAACTACAATTGTCATCAAAGGTATTGTTCCTATTCCGAATAAAATCATATATAAAACGCCAAAACCAGCGCTCTGCATAGCAATTGCACCAAACAGCGCTACGTAAACCATTCCGCACGGTAAAAATCCGTTTAGTAAACCAATTGTAAAAAGAGATTTATAACTCTTGTTTTTAAACTGGCTTCCTAAATTTGATTTGATTTTTGATATTATTTTATAAACTGGTTTTGAAAAATTATAATTAGCGAATTTCTTCTCCGGAATCAAAACCACAATAATCATGATTATACCAACTATTATTGACATTTTCTGCTGTAATCCGGCAAGAAAAAAACCTCTTCCTAAAAGTCCAAAAATTAGCCCTATTGAAGCATACGCCGTTAAACGACCGAAATGATACGTCATGATCTGCGTTACCTTTTTAGCTTCATTCTGTCTGTCTACAGGAAGCATCATAGCAATTGGTCCGCACATACCAACGCAATGCAAACTGCTAATTAAACCTAGAAAAAAAGCTGAGAATAACATTTTTTTTAGTTTACGTAAATCACTTCTTTGGTTAAATATTTTTTGCCTTCATACTGCCATTCCATATTTACATCCCATCGCCCTTTTATTAATTTTTTCTGTGGAATAGTTATAGAAGAGTTTGTTAAAGCAATTTTGGTATTAAAATCAAATTTTTTATTTGATGGTCTGTACAACAAAATATTACCTTGTACTTTATCACTTTCAAATCCTACAGGAAAAGTAACAGCCACACCGTTATTCTCTGTATATTTTATTGAAGGCTTATGCTGTAAATCATGTGCATTCTGAATTCTAGCCATTTCTTCCTGAAAATGCGTGTCGTGTTTGTAATATTCTTCGACAACCAAATCGTTATCATATTTAGAATTTGATTGTACTTCAAAAACAAAATATAAAATAAACGTCATAAACAATCCAAATGCAATGACAATTCCGGTACCCCAAGTAATTTTCATATTTCTAATTTTTTAATTAAAACTGCGTGGTCCTAAGAAATTTGTTGCTGTAGTTTCTATAAGTTCAGAACCATTATAAACTCCTATTTTTACTTTCGTTTTATCACTTTCTAATAAAACTTCATTTATTTCTATAAACAATGTTCCTTGAGAAATTCCTTCTTTAGCAACTTTAAAATGCTGTTTTCCAACATTTTTAATTTCGCCTTTTTGATCAATTAACTCAAAATGAATATCGTTATAATCTTTCATCGTTTTGTTTACAATTTTATAAGTGTAAACATTACTGATTTTATCTCCATTATGCTGAAATAATTGTCCTGGCAAACGTAAAACAACTGCTTGAACATCAGTTCTTAAAAATAGCATTCCAACAAAAACACTTAATAAGATAAAGAGAACTGCTGTATACCCTTTCATTCTTGCCGTAAACTTAAAAGGCTCTTTTTTGACAATTTCGTCTTCAGAAGCATAACGAATAAGACCTTTTGGCAATCCGACAGATTCCATGATATGATCGCATTCATCTATACAAGCGGTACAGTTGGTACATTCCAATTGCGTTCCGTTTCTTATGTCAATTCCCATTGGACAAACATGAACGCATTGAAGACAATCAATACAATCTCCTTTTCCTGTTAGTGCTCTGTCTTCTTTTTTATTAAATTTTGCACGCCCTTCTTCTTTTTCTCCACGCACAAAATCATAAGCCACATTAATCGATTTATTATCCAGAAGAACTCCTTGCAATCTTCCGTAGGGACAGGCGATTATACAAACCTGTTCGCGAAACCAAACAAAAACGAAGTAAAAAACACCTGTAAAAATAAGAAGTGCAATAAAATTACTTGCCTGTTGAATTGGACCTTGTTCCATCATTAAAAACAATTTGTCACTTCCAACTAAATAAGCCAAAAACACATTTGCGATAAGGAAAGAAATTAAAAAGAAAATAGTCCATTTTGTGAGTCTTTTTCTAATTTTTTCTGCATTCCATTCTTGTCTTGCTAAACGAGATTGCGCGCCACGGTCTCCATCTATCCAGTATTCAATACGACGAAAAACCAACTCCAGAAAAATAGTCTGCGGACAAATCCATCCACAAAAAATTCTTCCAAAAACAACCGTAAACAAGAGAATAAATACAACGCCAATTAGCATTGAAATCACAAAAAGATAAAAGTCCTGAGGCCAAAAAGGGAATCCGAAAATATTAAAACGACGTTCGATTATATTGAACATCATAAATTGGTTCCCATTTACCTTTATAAAAGGATTTACAAATAAAATCCCCAGTAATACATAACTGACAATTTTTCTATAATCGTAAAATTTACCAGACGGTTTTTTAGGGAAAATAAATTTCCGTTTACCACCTTCATCAATAGTTCCAATGGTATCTCTAAACGCTTCGTCTGGTAAATTTGACATGATATTTGTATTCTAATTATTTTTTAACTTGTGTGGTATCTGTTTTCGGCGCAACGGCAGTTGCGTCATTGATTGGAGCACTTTCATCTACCCAAACCTCACCTTCTGCCTCTTTTGGATCTTTTGGATTACTTCCTTGCAACGATAAAATGTAACTCGCAACTTTCTGAATTTCTTTTGGTTTTAAGGTTCCTTTCCAAGAAATCATTCCTTTACCATCTCTACCTCCATTTGTAATGGTGTGGAATAAATTTTTAATTCCACCTCCCAAAATCCAACGATCGTCTGTTAAGTTTGGTCCAATTTGTCCTCCAGCGTCCGCTCTGTGACAAGCTGCACAATTTGTAGTGAAAATTTCTTTTCCTGCAGCCAAACTTGGTTCATCTGTAAGTAAAACAACTGTTTTTTCATCCATTAAATCTGGAGCAGTTTTCATATATTCTTCAACATCAATTTTAGCTTGAGCCATTTCTTTTTTTAGCTCCATCTCCTGATTATCAGCTCCTAAAACATCATAACGAACTACATAGATAACTCCAAAAATGATACAGATATAGAATAAATACACCCACCATGGCGGTAAATTATTATCAAGCTCTTTAATTCCGTCATAATCGTGATCCATTAAAAGCTCACCTTCTTTTTCAATTGGTGATGTCTTGGTTAATTTCTGCATTAGCTCTTTAAACCAAGTGCTTTCTTTGAAACTCAGACTTTCTTCATATTCTTTTTTTGCTTTTTCTTCTGGTGTCAGTAATTGATACAGGACTCGATTTACAGCGCTAAGTGTAATCTCAATGGCAATTAAAATGAATAAAAAAGCAAGCAGAAAAACTGAAATCATTGGATATTTTACAAACGCGGGTTTATCTCCTGAGTCTACAAAATACTCCATCAAACCAAATACGATGAAAAATATCAATGGTACTCTAACATATACTGGGAAAAACTTTTTCATTTTTTATCTATCTTTTGTAATTACACTAAGTCCTTCATCTAAAGGAATATTACTCATTTCCTGAATTTTATCTTTTCTATAAGAGAATACCCAAATGCCCAATCCTACAAAGAAGAAGAAGAAAATCAAGAGAGAAATAATCGGGTATAATTCTACACCCGATATTGTTTCCATATTGTGTTTTATTTGTTCGAACATAATGCTGTTATTTAGTTTCTTTTACTTTTATATCAGTACCAAGTCTTTGAATGTAAGCAATCAAAGCAACAATCTCTCTTTCATTCATTGGAATGAATTTCTCTCCTTTTGCTAAGGCTTTTTTCTTGCTGTCTTCATAACTTTTTACAAAGTCAGGATCGCTTTCTAAACTTTTTTCGATTTTAACTGCTTGTTCTCTTAAAGTACGTTGCGCATTTGCAACATCTTCTGGAGAATATGGAACTCCTAAAGAAATCATGGCCTGCATTTTTTTCTGTGTTAATGAAATGTCCATTGGTTCATTATCAAATAACCATTTGTAGCCTGGCATAATTGATCCAGCAGATGTACTTTGCGGATTCCACATGTGGTTAAAGTGCCAATTATCATTGTACTTTCCACCAACTCTCAACAAATCTGGACCTGTACGTTTTGATCCCCATAAGAATGGATGATCGTAAACAAACTCTCCAGCTTTAGACTGCACTCCGTAACGTTCTACCTCACTTCTGAATGGACGAACTGACTGAGAGTGACATCCTACACAACCTTCTCTAATGTATAAATCACGTCCTTCTAATTCTAAAGGTGTATAAGGTTTAACACTTGAAATTGTCGGAATATTTGATTTCACCATAATGGTTGGTACAATTTGAATAATACCACCAATTAAAATTGCAATTGTTGCTAAAATGGTTAACTGAATAGGTTTTCTTTCTAACCAAGAGTGGAATTTCTCCCCTCTTACTCTTCCGCTGCTAATTCTTTGCAACGCTGGAGCTTGAGCTAATTCGTCCTCAACTGGTGAACCTTGTCTTACTGTCATTATAATGTTGTAAACCAATGTCAGCATACCAATTAAGTATAAACTACCACCGATAGCTCTCATCCAATACATTGGCATAATTGCTGTGACTGTTTCAAGGAAGTTTCCGTAAGTTAAAGTTCCGTCTGGATTAAATTGTTTCCACATAGAAGCTTGTTGAAAACCTGCTACATATAATGGAATTGTATAAACGATAATACCTAGAGTCCCTATCCAGAAATGGAAGTTTGCCAATTTCTTAGAGAACAAGTCCGTTTTTGTCATTCTTGGAATCAACCAATAGATAATAGCAAACGACATAAAACCATTCCAAGCTAAAGCTCCAACGTGTACGTGAGCTACGATCCAGTCCGTATAGTGCGCAATAGCATTTACATTTTTAAGAGAAAGCATTGGCCCTTCAAACGTTGCCATTCCATAACCTGTAATTGCTACTACAAAGAATTTTAAAACTGGTTCTTCACGAACTTTATCCCAAGCTCCTCTAAGCGTTAAAAGTCCATTAATCATACCTCCCCAAGATGGAGCAATTAACATTACTGAGAATGCAACTCCTAAATTCTGTGCCCAGTTTGGCAAAGCTGAATATAATAAATGATGAGGTCCAGCCCAGATATATATAAAGATTAAAGACCAAAAGTGGATAATTGACAATCTATAAGAGTAAACTGGTCTGTTTGCTATTTTAGGAACAAAATAATACATTAATCCTAAAAAAGGAGTTGTCAAAAAGAATGCTACCGCGTTGTGTCCGTACCACCATTGTACTAATGCATCTTGAACTCCTGCATAAACTGAATAACTTTTTAAAGCTGAAACCGGAATTTCTATATTATTAAAAATATGTAGTACAGCAACTGTTACAAAGGTTGCTAGATAAAACCAGATTGCTACATACAAGTGACGCTCTCTTCTTCTCAGCATCGTACCAATCATATTGATTCCCATTACGACCCAAATTAAAGCAATTGCAATATCAATTGGCCACTCTAATTCTGCATATTCTTTAGAAGAAGTATAACCTAAAGGAAGTGTAATTGCGGCAGCGACAATAATTAACTGCCATCCCCAAAAATGAACATTACTTAAAAAATCACTAAACATTCTGGCTTTTAGCAATCTTTGCAGCGAATAATACATACCTGCAAAAAAGGCATTACCTACAAAGGCAAAAATTACTGCATTGGTATGTAACGGTCTCAATCTGCCGTAACTAAGCCATGAAATCCCATCTGTCATGTTGGGAAAAAGGTACATTACCGCTAAGGTAAGCCCCACTAACATACCCACAACTCCAAAGAGTATTGTGGCGTAAATGAATTTTTTTACAATTTTGTTGTCGTAATAAAACTGTTCCATTTCCATAATTATACTTGTTTTTTTTCTTCGATTGGTGAATTATTATTTTGAGAAATAATTTTGGTCTCATCGTCAAAAAGAATTCTGACTGAAGGTGTATAATCGTCGTCGTACTGGCCAGATTTGACAGCAATAATGAAAGCAATAAAGAAACAAATTGCTACGAAAATACTTACTGAAATTAAAAGATAAATAACACTCATACCGTAAATTTATGTTAACAAAATTACTAGGTGATTGGCGTTTAAAACATGATAATTATCATAGTCAGAAAGAATAATAAAATATCTTTTCAATTATCAAAAACCTTTACAAATTTCTATTACTGAAATAGTTAGACATAAAAGTAACAAAGCTGACAATCGTAATTGTACTCAAGGGCATAATGATCGCTGCAACCAAAGGAAGAAGGTTTCCTGTTACTGCAAACGCCAATCCCACGACGTTGTAAAGCAATGACAAAGTAAAGCTCATTTTAATTATAAAAATTGCTTTATGAGATAGCTTTAAAAAGTAATTTAAACGTGAAAATTCAGACGCATCCAAAATGGCATCACAAGCAGGTGAAAAGACATTTACATTCTCTGAAATAGAAATTCCAACATTGCTTTGTGCCAATGCTCCAGCGTCATTCAAACCATCACCAACCATCATTACATTTTGCCCTTTTTCTTGAAGCTTTTTAATATATTCGAGTTTTTGTTCCGGTTTCTGATTGAATATCAACTCAGTATCCTTAGGAAGAATCGCTTCCAAATTTGCTCTTTCTCCATCATTATCTCCTGAAAGCACTTTGATTTCATATTCTCTACTCAAGGTAGAAAAGAGTTTTTCCAGACCTTCTCGATATTGGTTTTGGAAAGTAAATTTTCCAAAATAAAAATTATCAATTTTAATATGTAAAGAAGTCTTTTCGATTTCCGAACCATCTGCAACTATATTATCTACAAATTCGCCTGAACCAATTTTAATTTCTTTACCTTCAATAACCGCCAAAATTCCTTTTCCTGTAATTTCCTGAAAACTCTCGACAGTAATACGTTTTGTTTCTTGCAGAAAATCATATAACATGCGGCTTAAAGGATGATTTGATCCTCGCAAAATATTCTTAATTAATACCGAATCTGAATCAGTAATGGCTTTTCCTTCATAGTGTATATTTGACTTTTTATTGGTTGTTATTGTCCCCGTTTTATCAAAAACAATGGTATCCACTTTGGCAAGCTGTTCAATTACAATGGCATTTTTTAAGTAAAATTTCTTTTTGCCTAAAATTCTTAAAATGTTACCAAAAGTAAACGGTGCGGTCAATGCCAATGCGCAAGGACAAGCCACAATTAACACTGCTGTAAAGACATTAAAAGCAATATTAGCATCGATTGAAACCCAATAACCAAAACCAGCAAATGCAATGAGCATTAAGATAGGGGTAAAATAACGGCTTATCGCATCTGTTATGGTTTTGTGTTTTTGATCTACCTTTTTCTGAAAAATTTCGTTACTCCATAACTGCGTCAGGTAACTTTGAGAAACAGAATGTAATACTTCCATCTCAATCACCTTACCTATTTGCTTTCCTCCTGCAAATACTTTGTCTCCAGATTTTTTAGTAATTGGAACAGCTTCTCCTGTTACAAAACTATAGTCTATTTCAGCATTTTCGCTAATTAAAATTCCATCAACCGGAATTAGTTCTTGATTTCTAATCAGCAGTCTATCTCCTTTTAAAACATCATAAATTGCGACATTATCTTCTGTCGCATCTTTATTTATTTTGGTAACAGCAATTGGAAAATAAGATTTAAAATCTCTTTCGAAACTTAAAAAACTGTACGTTTTAGTTTGAAACATTTTACCAAGAAGCATAAAAAACACTAAACTTGCTAAACTGTCAAAAAAACCAGGTCCATGATCCATTAGCATATCATAAGTGCTTCGAATGAACATGACAATAATTCCTAAAGCAATTGGAATATCAATATTCAACATTCGGGTTCTTATACTATGGTATGCAGAAACATAATAACCACTTGCAGAATAGAAGAAACTCGGTAATGCTAAAAGGAAAATGAGCAGTCTAAAAAAAGGTTTGTAACTATCTAGCCAGAATTCCTTCATTTCGAAATATTCTGGAAACGAAAGCAGCATAATATTCCCAAAACAAAAAAAAGCAACACCTAATTTATAGGTCAAACTTCTGTCTATTTTTGCTTTTGCAGATCCGTAATTTTCTAAACTAATATAGGGTTCATAACCAATAGAGCTTAAGAGATAAACGATTTCTTTTAAAGAAACGGTATCTGAATTAAAGGTAATTCGAACTTTCTTTTCGTGAAAATTAACCTGTGAAGTACTAATTCCTGATTGAAGACGATTTAGATTCTCTAAAATCCATATACAAGAACTGCAGTGAATATGCGGAATGCTTAAAGAGACAATTGCCGTATTGCCTTCTTGAAATTCTAAAATTTTAGAAAGTATGGCTTCATTCTCTAAAAAATCATATTTGCCTTTGATGTCTAGCGGTGTGGCACCAGGCGATTTTTCAAAATCATAATAAGAGGTTAGATCGTTGATACTGAAAATTTCATAAACCGTTTTACAGCCTGTACAACAAAACTTCTTATCATCAAACTCAATTTCTTCATTTTGTTCAATAGATAAACCACAATGAAAACAACTTTGCTCCCTCATAAACTTGTTTTTATTGTCGCAAATTTCCAATTAAAGCACAATTATTAAGATGATAATTGTCATGTTTCATTGAATTAAATTGAAAATTTAATTCAATGAAACAGTCCAAAATAATCTCAAATTCTTATTTATAATAATTTTACCATCAAATAATGCCAAAAAGTCTTAAATATGCTTAATTTTGCACCAAACAACTATTGTCATGAATAAATGTGATCAATGCATTGTACGCCAGTTGAGCTCTTTAAAAGCACTTAACAAAGAGGAGATTATAAAATTAGCGAACAGTAAAACCACTTATAAAGTTAAAAAGGGGGAAGCGCTTTTTGAAGAGGGCGAAGTAACCAACGGTGTTTTCTGTGTTAAGGATGGTGTGGGAAAACTTTCTAAACTGAGTGCAAATGGCAAAGATCAGATTGTAAAGCTGGTAAAATCAGGCGAACTTCTTGGACAGCGTTCGATGATTAGTAATGAGCCTGCAAACTTAACAGCAAAAGCGATTGCAGACATGGAAGTTTGTTTTATTCCGAAAACAGAAATCATCAATTTCTTTAATAGCAACAATCAGTTTTCTTTAAATATGATGCAGTCTGTCTGCGAAGATTTAAAAGAATCTGAAAATGAAAAAATTGCTCTAGTTCAAAAAACAGTTAAACAAAGACTTGCCGAGACCTTACTTCATTTACATAGTGAATTTGGCGAAGACGCAGACAAAACTTTAAAAGTACAATTGACAAGAGAAGAATTGGCAGGAATTATTGGTACAGCTACTGAAAGCTGTATTCGTTTATTATCTGACTTTAATAAATTAGGTTTAATTGAGTTGGTTGGTAAAAAAATCATGCTTAAAGACGTTCGATCTTTAAAAAAGTTAGCAGATAATTAAAGTTTTTTTGCTTCATTCCAGAAAACATCCATTTCTGCAAGTGTCATATCCATTAACGGTTTTCCTAATTCGTCTGCTTTACTTTCGAGATACTGAAAACGCTTAATAAATTTTTTATTGGTTCTTTCTAAAGCATCTTCTGGATTTACATTTAAAAAACGAGCATAATTAATCATCGAAAATAAAACGTCGCCAAACTCGTCTTCGATTTTGTCTTTATTGCCTGTTACTACTTCGTGTTGCAATTCTTGAAGTTCTTCTTGAACTTTGTCCCAAACTTGATGCGGTTCTTCCCAGTCAAAACCTACTCCTTTGACTTTATCCTGAATTCTGCTCGCTTTTACCAATGCCGGAAGACTTCTAGGAACGCCTTCTAAAACAGATTTTTTACCTTCTTTAAGTTTTAGTTTTTCCCAGTTTTGTTTGACTTCTTCTTCATTTTCAACCTTCACATCTCCATAAATATGAGGATGACGATGAATTAGTTTTTCACAAATTTCATTGCAGACATCAGCAATATCAAAATCATTGGTTTCACTTCCTATTTTAGCGTAAAAAACAATGTGAAGTAATAGATCTCCGAGTTCTTTTTTAACTTCATTCAAATCATTATCCAAAATAGCATCTCCCAATTCGTAGGTTTCTTCAATTGTTAAATGCCTCAACGTCTGTAGAGTTTGTTTTTTATCCCACGGACATTGTTCCCGAAGTTCATCCATTATATTTAATAATCTCTCAAACGCTTTCAACTGGTTTTCCCTATTCATTTTGAAGTTCTTTAGAATTTAAAACTCGATAGTGTAAAATTAAAAAATCCTGTTAAGAAAACATCTTAACAGGATATTATATATTCAAAAAGAAGCGTTTTTATTCTTCTTCTTTTTTAGCTTTTGCTTTTTTAGCAGCTGGAGCTTTTTTAGGTTTTTCTGCAGCAACTGGAGTTTCTTCCTTAGCTTCTTCAACAGCAGGAGCTAAATCTGTAACTAATCCTTTAGCTTGAAGCGTATTATACCAGTTTAATACTTTTTTAATATCTGATGGATAAACTCTTTCTTCATCGTAATCTGGAAGAATTTGTTTAAAATATGCAGCTAAAGTAGCATTGTCTTCTTTATGAGAAATAGCTTGACCTTTGTTTTCTTTAACGGCAATTTGCTGCATTACTTCAGTTAACGGTTTTTCACCTTCATAAGTATAAATCGAAATTTCAGACAATAAACTTACATTGCTCTTTAGATTTACAGTAATCTTCTTCCCATCAATTAATGATTCTGCCACAAAACCTGTACGAGTTTGAACTTTTAATTCGTAAAGACCTGGTTTTCCTGAAATGGCTAAAATTTTCGTTAAATTCATTTTTATTAAAATTATTATTAAGAATTTGATTTATTTTTTGTTTCTAAATACTTAGAAAACTTATCTTCCCTTTTTTGCTGCAAAAAACTTCATTCTATATTCCTGAAACGTTTTTCCTTCAGTAATATTTTTTAGTTTCTTTTGAATCAGACGTTTTTTAAGAGATGAAATTTTATCTGTAAATAAAATTCCTTCTATATGATCGTATTCGTGCTGAATAACTCTTGCAATTAAACCATCAAATACTTCCGTTTTCATTACAAAATCCTCTTCACAATACTCGATTGTAACGGTTGGTTTTCTGTAAACATCTTCACGTACATCTGGAATACTCAAACAGCCTTCATTAAAACCCCATTCCTCACCTTCTTCTTTTACGATTTTAGCATTGATAAAAGTCTTTTTAAAACCCTTCAAATCTTTTTGCTCATCCGAAGGAAGATCTTCATCATCGCTAAAAGGAGTTGTATCAATAACAAACAAACGAATCGGCAGTCCAACCTGCGGTGCAGCAAGTCCAACTCCGTACGCATTATACATAGTCTCGTACATATTTGCGATTGTTTCTTTTAGGTTTGGATGTTCTGGCGTAATGTCCTGCCCTACTTTTCTTAAAACAGGATCACCGTATCCTACAATTGGTAAAATCATTTGTTTTTGTTTATATTTTTAAGCTCTAAAAAAACAGAATTAAAGTTCTGATAATTCAGCTGGCAAAAATAGTAAAAAATAGTCAATGAATAATTCTTATACTATTTTATATCATATTTTTTCCTTGACGTTATAAATCTCAGCTATAATTATGCCAAAATCACTCGTACAATTCTTACCTTTGCTAGTAAACGGCTCTATATGATTGATAAAATTTCAAAATTTACAAACAGCACTTCATTTTTCAACGCCTCCAAAGTAACTATCGCTTCTGTTGTTCCTGTTTTGGTTTTAAATTTTTTGGGTCATTTCGAAATTGGTTTTACCATTGCACTTGGGGCTTTTTATACCTATCCTAGTGATATTCCGAGTTCTCTTAGCCACAAAATTAAAGGATTAATTGCGGCCTCTTTTATTGTTTCGGGAGTAAACTTATTGGTCAATCTAGTTTATCCGTATCCGTTTCTGTTTTATATCTTTTTAGGATGTTTATTATTTCTCTGCTCCATGATCTCGGTATACGGGCAACGGGCAACTTTAATTTCTTTCTCTGCATTATTATCAATTTCACTTTCATTTGGTCATTTACATGAAGGCTGGGCTGCGTTTGAATATTCTGGTTTTATTTTTATTGGAGGAATCCTCTATTTAATTGTCTCGCTTGTTTTTCATTTTGTACAACCTTATAAATATGTAGAATTGCAAATTGCCGAAGGAATAAAGCTGACGGCAAAATATTTAAAATTAAGAGGTGATTTATGGAGTCCTGAAGCAAACAGAAGAGCAATTATAGAAAAACAACTGGCTGTACAAGTAGAGTTAAATCTTATTCATGAGGATTTAAGAAAATCACTAATTGGAAACCAAAATACTTCTGGGATTACGAGTCAGAACAGAAAGATGCTTTTGGTCTTTATTACTTTGGTTGAAATTCAAGAATTGGCTCTTTATACATCTTTTGATCACAGTAAACTTCATGAGAAATTTGCTAAACATCCAGATGTTTTGAGAACCTATCAAAATGTTGCCTATAAACTAGCTTCGACTTTAAAAAAGCTTTCTAAAAATGTTCGCCATATTAGTGTCTATGTTGACAAACATGATTTGAAAAATGAATTGGACGCTCTTGAATTTGCGATTTTTGATTACGAAAAAACGCTAGGAAAAGAAGAAGCCGCAGAAGGTGTATTGATGCTGACAAATATGCTGAAATATGCCAAAAATCAGGTTGGAAAAATCAAAATTATTCAGCGAGCATTTTCTTTGGCAATGCAGTCTTACAAACTAAAAGATAAAGATAAGGAACTTGAAAAATTCCTTACTCCGCAATATTATCCGTTACGAACTTTAATTGAAAATTTGAGTTATTCTTCTTCGATTTTCAGACATTCGATTAGACTGACGATTACTATTTTGATTGGATTTTTTCTCGGACAAATACTGCCTTTTCAAAATGTCTATTGGATTTTATTAACCATAGTCGTAATTATGCGACCTGGTTACGGATTAACAAAAGAACGATCTTACAATAGAATTTTCGGGACCATTTTAGGTGGTCTTATCGCATTTGGAATTGTTTCTGTTATTCAAAATCATGTTGCTTTGAGTATTTTCTCTATTATATGTATGCTTTTGGGAATTTCGTTTACACAAATCAATTATAAAATCAGCGCCACATTTGTTACCATGTATGTTGTTTTTATTTACGGAATTTTAACTCCAGATATTAACGAAGTAATTCAATATAGAATATTAGATTCTCTTGCAGGAGCTATTTTGGCTTTTATTGCCAATCACTTTTTATGGCCTGCTTGGGAATTTATCAATACGCCTATTCATATTGAAAATTCAATTCGCGCCAACAGAACTTATTTAAAAGAAATTGCTGATTTTTATAATAAAAAAGGAGAAGTTCCTACCTCTTATCGTTTAGCGAGAAAAAATGCTTTTGTTGAAATTGGAAATTTAATGACCTCTTTTCAGCGGATGATGCAGGAACCGAAATCGAAACAAAAAACTATGCCTTTAGTTAATAAATTAGTGGTTTTAAATCACTCTTTATTGTCTGCTTTAGCTTCACTTTCTACCTACATTCAGTCGCACCAAACTACTTCTGCTTCAGAATCGTTCAATTATATTATAAAAACAATTTTAGCGAATCTCGATCATGCTATTGCTGTTTTAAGAAATGAAGTTATTCTAAAAGACACGTTTTTTGAAAAAGAAGATGTCACCTTGCAATTTGAAGAATTAAAGAGAAAAAATTTCACACGTCTTGCCGAAGATGATGACTTGGATAAAGAAACCCGCCAAGCCAAAATGCAGGAAGCTTCAATGGTGATAGAACAATTAATCTGGATGAGTAATCTTGCAGAAAAAATTCTAAAAAACACAACCGATTTAAAAGCAACAAATCCAGATTAATTCATCTGGATTTGTTTTTTATTCTAATAAAGTAGAAGCTTATTTTATTTTTAAAACTTCTGCTGTATGTTTTCTAAGTTCTGCTAAAAGCTCTGGGTTTTCATTTAACTTTTGACCGTAAGAAGGAATCATTGTTTTTAATTTCGCTTCCCATTCTGGAGTTTTAATTTGATTTCCAAAACATCTGCCAACCAAATCAACCATAATACCAACTGCCGTAGAAGCTCCCGGAGAAGCACCCAATAAAACAGCTAGAGTTCCGTCATGCGTATTGATAACTTCTGTACCAAACTCTAAAACACCACCTTCTTTCTCATCTTTTTTGATCACCTGAACACGTTGTCCTGCTTTTTCTAATTTCCAATCTTTAGAACGAGCTGTTGGAAGATATTCGCGTAAAGCTTTCATTCTGTCCTTCGGAGACTGACGAACCTGTTCTATTAAATATTTTGTTAGTGGAATATTATGGTATCCAGCCGCCAACATCGGAATTAAGTTATTTGCTTTAATTGACAAAGGCAAGTCTAAATAAGATCCGTTTTTAAGAAAACGAGTTGAAAATCCTGCAAATGGTCCAAAAAGAAGTGCTTTTTCACCATCAATTACACGAGTATCAATATGTGGAACAGACATTGGAGGAGCTCCAACGCTTGCTTTTCCGTAAACTTTTGCTGCGTGTTTTGCAATTACTTCAGGGTTTGTACATTTCAACCATTGTCCGCTTACTGGAAAACCACCGTAACCATTACCTTCTGGAACATTAGCTTTTTCTAACAAAGGTAAAGAACCTCCACCAGCACCAATAAATACAAATTTAGTATATGCTTTACGTTTTTTTCCAGTCGACAAATCTGTGATTTTTATTCTCCACGATTTATCTTCGCGTTGTCTAAGTTTTTTAACTTCATGATTAAAAAATAAAGAAACGCCATCTAATTTCTCTAAATAATTAAACATACTTCTTGTTAAAGCACCAAAATTTACATCAGTACCAATTTCCATATGTGTTGCTGCCAATTTTTCATCAGCATTACGTCCTTCCATAACCAATGGCATCCATTTTTGAAGCTGTTCAAAATCGGTACTATAAGTCATTTCAGCAAAAATCGGATTGCTTTGAAGTGCGTCGAATCTCTTTTTTAAATAATCAACGTTTTTATCTCCCCAAACAAAACTCATATGAGGAACGCTTTTAATAAAATTATCTGGAGAAGGAACCTTATTTTCCTGCACTAAGTAAGACCAAAACTGTCGAGAAATCTCAAATGATTCTGCAATACTTATTGCTTTTTTAGGATCTATGCTTCCATCTGCCTTTTCTGGAGTATAATTTAATTCACAAAAAGCAGAATGTCCAGTTCCTGCATTATTCCAAGCATCAGAGCTTTCTGCTGCAGCAACATCTAATCTTTCGTAAATTTCAATTTTTATATCTGGTTGTAATTCTTTCAAAATTACTCCGAGAGTGGCACTCATTATTCCAGCGCCAATGAGTACTACATCACTATTTGAACGTATGGTTTCGTCAGGCATAACAGTATTTTTATTTAAAGTGCAAAGGTACTTTTTTAATTGCAAAAAAAAACTAATTTTTACATGATAAAAGTTAGGAATTTCTAAAAACCTTTAAATTATAAACAAAAAATACGTCGTACAGCGTTATTTTTTTGAAGAAAGATAATCTTGAAGCAAAATTGTAGCAGAAATTTCGTCTATTAATCCTTTGTTCTGACGTTGCTTTTTACTTAAGCCACTGTCAATCATAGTTTGGAATGCCATTTTTGAAGTAAATCGCTCGTCTACTCTGATTATTTTTATATCTGGAAAGATATTAGCAAAATGTTTTGCAAAACCATTGATCACAGAAGCACTTTCTGAAGGAAGTCCATTCATTTGTTTTGGCTCTCCGATTAAAACCGCTTCGACTTTTTCTTTTGAAAAATAGTCTTTTAGAAAATCAGTTAAAGTATGAGTTGGAATTGTAGTTAAACCCGACGCAATAATTTGCATTTCGTCTGTAACTGCAATTCCTGTGCGTTTTTGTCCGTAATCTATGGAGATGATTCTTGGCATTTTTAAAATTTTTATAAAAGATTAGAAAGTAAAATAATAATATTTAAAGGGCCTCTTTATATTTTATAAAACCAAAAATGAAAACAATATTTTTCTCGGTATCAACCTCATAAACAGAAACGTATCCTTTAAAAACGTAATCTCTTATATTTTCATCATCAAAATATCTTGATTTTTTAAAGAGAAAAGGATGTTTTAAATCTTTTTTAATATTTCTAAGCAAATCTTTCCTAAACTTTAGCGCTGCTTTAGGTTTATCTTTATAAATATAATGAACTTGTTCTTTTAATAATTTTAAAAATTCATTCGAAATTTTAATTGTCATATTCCGAAAATGTATTGTCTAAAATTGAATCTATTTCATCTATTGAATACAACTTTTCATTGCCACTTTTTAATTTAGCATAAGCTGCATGCACTTTTCTTTTATCATTTTCAAAATCAGAATCTTCTTCAATGATTGTCAATTCACTAGGAGAAAACTCACTTAATAATTTAAGTACTTTCTCTCTAATTTCTGGCTGAAATTCTAATCTGATTGCTTCCATAATACTTTCATTTTACAATACAAATATAAACCTTTTTAAATTCATGTTTTTTAAATTAAACTTAAAAACAAAAATCCGCCTTGAACGATTCAAGACGGACTTTCTATCCAAATATTCAAAACCTAAAAAATAACTCAATTTATCTTCCGAACAATCGACTGAAAAAACCTCTGTGTTCCTCTTCTTCTTCACCTTCATCTTCTGCATAGTTAGAAAATTTAGCTTGCGATTTTTCATGTTCAAAAATCAACTCCTTAATATATTCTACATAAGTTCTCTTTTTTTCTTCTAGAAAACCAATTAAGTATTTCTCGCTAAATTCAACTCCACTAGCAGCTTCGATCTGCAAAAGCTTTTTGTATAAAGGCTCAATATGAACTGCAATTACTTCTTGTGGCACAGCTTGTCTTCTGGCGAAATAATTTACAATCACGTCATTTTCGTCGCGAGCAATGTCAAAATCTGTAATGACCCAATAATATCTTCCCGATTTTGCAAGGTTTTTTACAATGGCATGAAAGTTTTTTCCGTTTTTAAGATTCTCCCAAAGCACCTTAAAAATAACTTTTGGCATATCGGGATGGCGAATAATATTGTGCGGTTGCCCCATTAATTCGTAATCTTCGTAACCGCAAACATCTACAAAAACTTCATTGGCATATTCAATTATACCAAAAGCATTTGTTTTACTCATAATAACCCGGCTCTTATCCCAAGCTACTTCTTTGTCAATAATGACTTTGTTTTGAAACTGATTTTCTTGATTCATACTTACTGCTTATATGATTATTTTGTTTGAATGGAATGTTTTTCAACAGGACGAAATTAGACAGAACAAAAAGCATAAAATCTGACTTTTGTCATATTTTGACATAAAAAAAACTTTTAGAGGTATTTAGTAGAAATTTCAAAAAAAATAAATTCAAAACTCCAAAAGACCTTACAAATAAGAAACAAAAAGTTAAATCTGTAACATTTTCAGGCTCTTTTGCCTTTTTGGATTTCTACAAATACGCTATCTTTGCCAAAAATTTAAACGTATGAATTCTTTACAGACTATAATTGAACAAGCCTGGGAAAACAGAGCTTTATTGCAAGAAACTACAACAACTGATGCCATTAGAGAAGTTATCGAATTGGTAGACGCAGGAAAATTACGTGTTGCTGAACCAGTTGGTGACAAATGGCAAGTAAACGAATGGGTTAAGAAAGCGGTTGTAATGTATTTCCCAATTCAAAAAATGGAAACATGGGAATCTGGTATTTTCGAATATCACGATAAAATGTTATTAAAAAGAAATTATGCAGAAAAAGGAATTCGCGTAGTACCTAATGCTGTTGCGCGTTATGGTGCTTACATTTCTAGCGGTGTTATCTTGATGCCAAGTTATGTAAATATTGGTGCTTATGTTGACGAAGGAACAATGGTTGACACTTGGGCAACTGTTGGTAGCTGTGCTCAAATTGGTAAAAACGTACACTTAAGCGGTGGTGTTGGTATTGGTGGTGTTCTTGAGCCATTACAAGCCGCTCCAGTTATTATCGAAGACGGTGCTTTTATCGGATCTCGTTGTATCGTTGTTGAAGGTGTTCATGTTGGTAAAGAAGCAGTTCTTGGTGCAAACGTATGTTTAACAGCTTCTACTAAAATTATAGATGTTACAGGTGATGAGCCAGTTGAAATGAAAGGTTTTGTTCCTGCTCGTTCGGTGGTTATTCCTGGAAGTTATACTAAAAAATTCGCTGCAGGTGAATTTCAAGTTCCTTGTGCCTTAATTATCGGTACTCGTAAACCTTCTACAGATTTAAAAACTTCTTTAAACAATGCGCTTCGTGAATACGATGTTGCGGTTTAATACTTGATAGTATATAATTTTTCAATTTTTAAAAATCCGAATTCCTTTCATTAAAATGATTGGAATTTGGATTTTTTTTGCTTCAATTTGTAGTCCATTAATACAACACCATTTTCATGAAGATACTTGTCATTCAGCAAAAAATGATTGGAGACGTTTTAGTCAGCAGCATTATTTGTAATAATCTAAGAGCCGCTTATCCGGAAGCTCAGATTGATTATTTGGTTTATGCCTCTACAACTCCAGTTCTAGAAGGAAATTCAAGCATTGACAATGTAATTTTATTTGAAGAAAAACATCGAAAAAGCAAAAAGGAGCTTTTAAAATTAGGCCTAAAAATTAGAAATGAAAACTACGATTTATTAATTGATGCCTATTCAAAATTAGAAAGCTGGATTTTAGTTTTTCTAAGTGGTGCCAAAAGAAAAATTTCATATCAAAAACCTGGAAGAACATTCTTGTACACGGATAATGTCCCATTTGAGCCGTTTCCAAAAACAAATTTAGGTCTTGCTATAGAAAGGAGACTTTCATTATTGGAGCCTCTTGATCTTAAAACAGAAATTAATCCAATTCCGAAATTGTTTGTTTCTGAAGAAGAAAATCAAAATGCAATTGCGCTTTTTGAAAAATACGAGGTTAAAAAAGATAGAAAAACCATCATGATCAGTCTTTTAGGAAGCGAAAAATTAAAAACATATCCATTAGAGTTCATGTCTAAAGTGGTAGATTATGTTGCTGATAATGCAGATGTGAATATTCTTTTTAACTATTTCCCTAAACAATTAGAAGAAGCAAAAACAGTTTTCAATGCATGCAAACCTTCTACACAAAGCAAAATTTATTTTGATTTATTGGGAGGAGATTTAAGATCTTTTATCGGTTTGGTCAATCAATGCGATGCTATTATGGGAAATGATGGTGGTGCCATCAATATGGCAAAAGCTTTAGACAAACCTTCTTTTATTATTTTCTCTCCTTGGATTGAAAAGAAAATCTGGGCTACTTTTGAAGACGGAATTCATCATCTTTCCGTTCACTTAAAAGATTATCGCCCGGCGTTGTTCGAAAACAAAACAGAGAAAATGCTCAAAAAAGAATCTTTAGATTTATATGAAAAGTTTTTACCTGATTTTTTTGAAGACAGAGTTAAATTGTTTCTAAAACAAAACGGCTTTAATTAATAGCAATGATTTCTTCAGAAAAACAATTATTATCAGCATTAGTCATAACGCATAATGAAGAACGAAACATTCAATCTGTTTTGGAAAATCTTTCATTTGCCGACGAAATTATTGTGGTAGATTCTTTTAGTTCGGACCAGACATTTGAGATTGCCTCTTCTTTTAAAAATGTAAAAGCAATACAGCATACTTTTGAAAATTTTGCTTCTCAGCGGAATTATGCCATAAGTTTAGCCACAAATTCATGGATTCTTTTTATTGATGCCGATGAAAGAGTAACTCCAGATCTTAAAAAAGAAATTGAGCTAGCAATTAATGAAGAAAACCAAATAGCAGCCTATTTTATGTATCGAACTTTTATGTTTAAAAAAGAAAGATTACGATTCAGCGGCTGGCAAACCGATAAAATTATTCGATTATTTAAGAAAGAAAACGCTTTTTATAATCACGAAAAAATCGTTCACGAAAAATTGATTATAAATGGTGAGGCAGGAAAATTAAAAAATAAATTAATTCATTTTTCTTACTCCACCTTTGATGATTATAAACAAAAAATGATTTTTTACGGAAAACTTAAAGCCCAAGAGGAACTAGCTAAAAACACCAAACCGAATTTCTTTCATTTTTACATTCGTCCTACTTATCAGTTTCTTCATCAATTTCTGATTCGCTTAGGATTTTTGGATGGCAGAAAGGGTTTTACAATTTGCTATTTAAATGCTCTCAGTGTTTCAAGCCGCTTTCAAGAACTTAAAAAAATCAGGATTTCGAAGCAACTGTAGCGTATTGGAGATAGAAAATATCCAATTGCGTACACAAAAACAGAATATTAAAAAAATAAGGTTTTAATGATTTTGTTTTATTGATTCCTTCATGAGTTTTTACCAAATATCCCGCTTCTTCGTACATTCTTCTAATACTTTTTCCTGTAAAGAATCTCATGTGCGTAAAATCCATAATACCATGATCTTGGTATTTCCAGTCTTTACTAAACAAAAACATCTTAAATTGATTGTGGTATCTAATATTTGGAATAGAACTAATTACAACACCTTTATTAGATAATTTTGACTTCAAATCTTTTAATAAAGAATAAGGATCAAATAAATGTTCTAAAACATCATTGCAATAAATAGCATCAAAATAATTATCTGGTAAGTCATTGATAAAGTCTTCGCACTTTCCGATAAAAACGCGATCTAAAACTTTTTCTGCCTCTTTGCCTTCTTCTGGCATTAACTCAATTCCCCAAACTTCTCTATTATTTTCTTTTTTAAGAAATTCTCCAAAGCAGCCATTTCCACAGCCGATTTCTAATATTTTAAGCGAATCCTTCGGAAGATATTTTAACATCTCGAAACGCATCTTACTGTAATAAGAATCTGGTTTATTGTCGTAGTTCATTTGTTAATTTTTGTAAATATATAAAAACGAAGATAGGTACGACATTATTTCATCAATAAATCAAAAAAAAAATTTACAAGAAAAAACTCAAAAAACAATAGTAAATTATGACTTCTAAAATTTAAGTTTCTTTTTTAATCTTTTCTTTTTTGCGAAACTTTCTTGAAAATCGACTGTAGCCTGCCACATTTTTTCGAAGATTTCAGTTTCATTTTTTTCGGTGTAGAATTTAGAATATTCGTTACTCATTACCGCAATCATTTCTTTTTTAGGAGTTAAGCGTCGAAAATTATTCATGCGTTGTTCAAAACTCATCTGATTATGAAAATTCATTCGGTTTAAATCGACCAGAAAGAATGCATAATTATTTTCGTCGATTTTCTTTATCAAAGTATTACCTGGAGAATGATCTAAAAACTCTACTCCTTTTTCGTGAAGATCGAAACAAAACTTAGTAAATTGTCTCAAGATTCGGTCATGTTCTACAAAATCAGGAATTTCAACAAGTTCTCTATACGTTAATTCTGTAACCAAATGTTCGCTTACGTAATAACTGTCTTTTAGACCTAAAAAATTAAAATTTTCAAGAAATGCTAGAGGCGCAGGTGTTCCAATTCCTTTTTCTAGTAGAATTGTCGCATATTCGAAAGAACGTCTGGCTTTTGATTTTCTAAAATATTTGTAGGCAATTTTGTTAATTAGATTCGGAACCTTAAACGATTTAATATTAATCGTTTTTCCGTCCAATTTGAACAATTTAATTTTATTACGATCACCGTTGCCAAAAAGTTCGCCAGAAGATTTAAAATTTTGTATAAAACCAAGAATATCTTTCTGATTGTTTGTTTGGGCAGCGCTTTTAAATTTTGTAATCATATCCAATCAAGTAATTTAATATTGGTTTATTATAGGTTTCCAAAAGTCAATTACTTTTGGCTTATTTATGGCATGGCAGCCAAATGGAAGTTCATTGTTCGTCAATTTCATCGCCAAATTTGGTTTACGATCCATGGCAAAATAAACTGCTTCTTTATAATCTGGAATTTTAAAATTAGGATCAAACTCTATTGCTTTCAAAGACCAAAAAACATCTTCTATAGCGTAGATTTTCTTTTCATTTTCATTCAGCACTTTTGTTATAAACTCTTGCTGATTTTTAGTAATCTCATAATGTGAAGCTACTTTGCGTAAAGAAAAACCTCCGTTACCGACTTTAAAGAAAGTCTGCTCACGTGCATTTTTCTTTTTAGACCTAAACAACCGCGCTACTTTATTAAAAATATTCATTCCGAAAGAATCTGTAGAAGTCGCAATCCAAGGTGCTCCAATGTAATCATAATCTTTTTGACACCATTTCATCAGATCATCTCTAAAAACAAAAGCATCTAACTGATAGATTAAAATGTAGTCTGAATCTAAAAAACTTTCATAAAATATAGAAGACAGCAACAATTCATTATAACCATCAATAGCTGCAAAATAATGTTTGGAAAAACTTTTAAAGCTTAAATTATTATACTTTTCCGTCAGATAAGTACAATTTAAACCTTCTGGATGCACGATTACAATTTCATAATCTTTTAAAACTTTACAGCATTGTAAAAACGATTTTTCTTCAAGTTCTCCAAAATATTCCTTGTATACAGGAATAACAATTTTTGCTGTTTTTTTATCCATTATGGTATTTTAAGATTATTCAACACTTGAGAAGTAAAAAGTAAAAACAAAAATTAGTTTACACTATTGTCTGTTTTTCCTGACCTTACATCTTCAGCAACAAAAATAATCTTATAAATCACAAAAACTTAATTATTGTCAATTAAATTTAAACTTTTTACCAACTAGAAAGGTTATTTTTGCAGTTGAATTCTATATTGCTCTTTACAATGAACGAAGAAATAATTAAAGCATACGAAGTGATTAAAGAAGGAGGTATCATTCTTTATCCAACTGATACCGTTTGGGGAATTGGCTGCGATGCTACCAACGCCGATGCTGTTGCTAAAATCTACAAATTAAAACAACGTGCAGAAACACAGAGTATGATTGTTTTGATGAACGGCGAAAAAATGATGTACAATGTCTTTAAAAACATTCCCGAAGTTGCTTGGCAGATTTGGGATTTATCAGACAAACCAACCACTTTAATTCTTGATGACGCAAGAAATGTTGCTCCAAATATAATTGCAGCCGACAAATCATTAGGTGTTCGATTGGTAAAAGAACCCTTCTGCTACAAATTGATGGAACGAATGAAAAAACCTTTGGTTTCAACATCGGCCAATATTTCAGGTCAGCCAACACCAATTGCTTTCAAAGACATTAGTCCAGAAATTATAAATGGTGTCGATTATGTTGTAAAATTAAATCAGGATAAAATCAACGGAAAATCTTCTACTATTATCAAATTAACAAACGATTCGCAGGTTAAAGTTATTCGTAAATAAATGGCTTCGACTTCGCTCAGCCTGACAAAGCATTCTGAGCGAAGTCGAATAAAAACTTAGCTTCTCAGCATCTTAGAACCTTAGTAGCTTAAATAGTTTTCAAACTCTCAATAAGCCAATCAATATCCTCTTTGGTATTGTAATGACTAAACGAAATTCGGAGATTTGGCAGTTTTAAATCTTCGTCAGAAAGCATTTCGTTTAAAACGTGAGATGGTTTTATACTTCCAGACTGACAGGCGCTTCCTCTAGAAACTGCAATTCCTTTCATATCTAAACTAAAAAGCAGCATTGAAGTTTTGTCTGAAGAAAATGGCAGAATAATATTGATGATATTATAAAAATCATCTTTTTTTCCATTAATCCTAAAATCAGGAAAATGAATTTTTAATTGATTAATCAAGTAGTTTTTCAATCCTTTTATATAAGTTCTTTCTTCATCTAATTTTTCATAAGAAATAGATAAAGCTTTTGCCATTCCAGCAATTTGATGTACCGCTTCTGTTCCAGCACGGAGTCCTTTTTCCTGTTCTCCACCAAAAAGCAAAGGCTGCAAACCAGAATTTTTTCGAACAAAAGCAAATCCAACTCCTTTTGGGCCATGAAATTTATGCGCACTAGCCAAAATAAAGTCCACTGGGGTCTTTTGCAAGTCAATTTCAGTTTTTCCGATAGATTGAACTGTATCCGAATGAAACAAGGCATTATACTGCTTACAAATCAGTCCAACGCGATCTAAATCTAAAATAACTCCTGTTTCATTGTTAACATGCATTAAACTGACCAATGTTTTCTTTTCATCAGACAATAAATTGGATAAATGCGTTAAGTCTAAACTTCCGTCAGAATTTACATTTACATAATCAACCTGAACATTATATTCTTCTTTAAGCACCCAAACGGTATGCAAAACAGCATGATGCTCTACTTTTGACGTAATGATTCTTTCGATTTTCAAATCTTCAACAGCCGAACGGAGAATCCAATTATCAGCTTCGGTTCCGCCAGAAGTAAAAATAATTTCCTGTGCTGTGCAATTTAAATGCTTCGCAATACTTTTTCTAGAAAGTTCTAGTATTGTTTTTCCGTTTCGCCCGAAACTATGTGTAGAAGATGGATTTCCGTAATCCTCCATCATTACCTTGGTCATTTCCTGAACGACTTCGGGACGCATTGCAGTTGTTGAGGCGTTATCTAGATATACTTTTTTCATTGCTGCAAAGTTAAGAAATATCAATTGTCAAATCTTAAATATCATTTGGCAATTTTTTCACTATTTTTGACCAAAATAAATTTTACAATGAAAAAATATGCTGCCCTCCTACTATTTGCTCTTTTTTTAAATGGATGCGATGATGGAGATTTAACTGTAGATACTATAGATTTTGAAGATATTACAGAAGCTCAAACCTGCGACGCAACGACTAGTGCTTTAGTATATAAATTAAAAACTCAGGAAGCTCTCTTGCTTCAAATGCCAGCAGGATCATTTAGAAACGAAAATGATTCTCTTTACAACTACACCATAGACTCAAAAGGCAATGGTTCTTATCGCGTTTTATACAGAGCATACGATGGAACTGTAGCAACAACTAATATCTGCGGTACAATACCACCAAGTACTCCAAGAATAACAGAAGAATGGCTTGGAACAGATGGTGTAATCGAAATTGAGAGTAATGCAAATGAAATTCCAAATACAACTGATGGTAGCTCAAGAATAACTGGATATACACACAGTGTTATTTTTAGAAATATCACATTTGCAAAACCATCTGGAATTCAAACTAACGAAGAATTTGTTTTTGGAAATTATGTAACCAAAGTAAATCCAGCAAATTTAACATTTGTAGCCGATCAGCAAGTCGTAGAATGCTCTTATATGAAAGGGATATTTAATTACAATACCTCGTTTTATTTATCGATTGAAAACATCGATCCTGATTTAATTAAAAATGAGGTTACTCCAACTAATACTCCTCGAAGAAGTACAATTAAACCAGGGCAAAACAATGTATATTACCGAACAGTAAAATCTGGTACAGGTATTTTTACAGAAGGAACAATCTGCGTAGAAAAAAAGCCAGAAACTCCAACTGTTGATCAAACATGGGAAGGGCAATTAGGAAAAGAAAATGAGAGTGGTATCATAGAAGTTACAACCACAGTAGTAGGTGAAAAAACTTTCACCCACACTATAACACTAAGAAAAGTGAGATTAGTTAAAGGCAAAACTGGTTTTGAATTAGGAAACAGTTTCGTTCTTGGAACAATTACCAAAACGGTAACCGAATAAAACGAATCGATTTCTAAAAGAAATCAAAAAAAAATATTCTTACAAAAAACGTCTGTTTTCTGAAGCTGATTTTAAACGAAATCAGATCAAAAAACAGACGTTTTTTTATGCTCAAAAAAGAACCTTTTAAAACGCTATAAATTTATTTTATTTATTGTTTTGCCTAAAATAAACTTCCGTTGCTCCTAAACCATATTTTTGATAATTGGCATCTTGAAAATCAATTCCATCATAACGTCCTAATAAAAAATCTAATTCGGCTTTTAAAATTCCTTCGCCAACACCATGAATAAAAACGATTTTCGGAATGCGATTTCTGATTGCAAATTCGATATGTCTTTTTGCAGTTTCAGTCTGCAAAGTCAAAATATCATAATTCGACATTCCGCGTTTATTGGGAACCAATTTTTCTATATGAAGATCAAATTCTGGAACTCCAACATCACGTTTATCTTTCTTTTCTTTAACAAAACTTCTTGGTTTTGGCTCTGTTTTCTCTTTCGAAACTTCATCTAAATCAATTCTTTTAATAGAATTCATTAAATTACTGGAATCTTGGATCTTAAGCAATTCATTGACAAAAAATGTCATCATAAATCCATCCGTAGTTTCTATTAAAACTTCTTTGTTCTTGACCGAAACTACTGTTCCGTTAATGGCTTCATCGAGTACTGAAACCTTATCTCCTTTTACCAGCATCCTACTCTTCTTTATCGTTATTTTTACTTGGTGTTTTAGCGCTCAATTGCATCATTCCAAACATAAAAACCACGATTGCTACAATCATGATATAAATGTTTTTTTCTTCTGAAACTTGTTCGTACAGCGCAACTGAAATCGCAAGAATCATTATTATAATTTTAAAAGCTTTCATTCATTCAAAGTTTAAGATTCCAAAAGTATAAAACTTTCAAGTAGCACTTTCATTCTACTCGAAACGTTTGTCATATTTTTTTAGTAAAATTGTAAAAAGAACTTCAATGAATTTAGAGAAATATATGATTCCATGTCTCTTCAAAACCCTCTTTGGTTTTGACTGTTTGGGCTGTGGTTTTCAGCGTTCTTTATTCTTACTTTTTCAAGGAGAGTTTTTAGCAGCTTTCAAAATGTATCCAGCCATATTTACCTGCCTTATTTTGTTCGTTTTTACAGCGCTTCATTTTTTAGACAAATCTAAAAATTACAAAAATCTAATTTGGAAAATGACAATTTTAAACCTCTTTTTTATACTTGGAGGTTATTACTTAAAGCACTTTTATTTTTAGATTTTAGATTTTAGATTTTAGATTTTAGATTTTAGATTTTAGATTTTAGATTTTAGATTTTAGATTTTAGATTTTAGATTTTAGATTTTAGATTTTAGATTTTAGATTTTAGATTTTTAAAAGTCGCTTTGCTCCTTTTGGAATTTGGTCCCGAGGCTTCGGGATAAAAAAATTGGAATTTTAGATCCATTTTATTTCTTAATTTGATCTAAAATATCATTCATCATCTCCATCTGAACTTTCTGAATTTCGATTAATTCTTGTTGCTGATGCATAATCAAATGGTCAATTTTATCGTGAATCATTCTGATTTCTAGTTCCGATTTTAGATTGATCATATAATCTTTTTTAGCTCGATTTCTATCTTTTTCTTCCTGGCGATTTTGACTCATCATAATGACCGGAGCTTGCAAAGCTGCAACACAAGACAGAATTAAATTAAGAAGAATAAACGGATACGGATCAAAACCTTTATTTAAAAAAATGAGCACATTTGAACTGATCCAAATAGTGATAAAAACAACAAAAGAGATAATAAAAGTCCAGCTTCCTCCAAAGTCTGCCACTTTATCGGCCACTCTTTGTCCAAAATTTCGGCTTTCTTCTTCATCTTCTACAGTACTTACAATCGATCTATCATCTTTTAAGGACGAAATAACACTTTTTTCCATAGCCGAAAGTGCTCCAATTTCTGTTGAAAGATAATTCGAAATGTACTTTTGCCGATACACATTCAGCTCATTTACTGCAATACAATCGTTATCATTAAAATCAGGAAACTCTTTTTTGATTAGCCCCAAAATTGGATCGTGAATAGATTTTCCGTAGATTTTCTCACTCTCCGAGAAAGGAAGCCCCGAAATAGCACTTTTAAATGTTGGATTGTTTTTCATTTTTTTTTAAAATTTTAAAGGCTAATTTACGCAAATAACTTCTTACCGAGAATATAAAACAGCCTCGTTTACAATTCCTTTTTTATCACAAATATGGCTTTCTACAGAAAATTTCTTTAGTTAAATCGTGACTTTATTTCCAAAAAACACCTTACTTTTAACGTTCCAAAATTATTCATTCATTCTTACCATTGTGACAAAAGACAATATCATACAAAATATAAAGGCGTTAAAGAGCCATTCGCACATAAATTACGGTATTAAAACAAAAACAGAAGACTTTACAGAAAAGCTTTTTTACACCCTTTTTGATTCGAATGCAGCTTTAGACGAAAGCATTAGCGAATTGGAAATCCGTTTTAAAGAAATCGCTGTTTTAGCATGTAAAAAACCGCAAAATTTATGCGAATCAATTTGGGATAGATTTCTTGAGAAACTTCCAGGCGTTTTAGAAAAATTAAATAAGGATGCCGAATATATTTTAGAAAATGATCCTGCTTCCAACAGTATTGATGAAGTTTATCTAGGTTATCCCGGATTTTACGCCATTGCAATTTATAGATTAAGCCACGAACTATACAAGTTAGATTTGTTGCTATTTTCTCGTTTAATGAGTGAATATGCGCACAGAATCACGGGAACTGATATTCATGCTGGTGCAGACATCGAATCTCCATTTTTTATTGATCACGCTACCGGAATTGTAATCGGCGAAACCACTGTTATTAAAAAGCATGTAAAAATCTATCAAGGTGTTACGCTTGGTGCTTTGAGCGTAAGTAAAGAAATGAAAAATGCCAAAAGACACCCTACAGTTGAAGATAATGTCTGTATTTATGCCAACGCAACTATTTTGGGAGGAAAAACGACTATAGGAAAAAATAGTGTTGTTGGAGGAAATGCTTGGATTACCAAATCTGTTCCAGCAGACTCTATTGTTTTGAACACCACGACTACTGAAGTTAAAATCAAAGAAAAAAAATAAAATGAATTCACATAAATTACTAAACCTGATTGGTAATACTCCGTTGATGGAAACGGTCAATTTGGTTCAAAATAAAAATGTAAAACTTTTGCTTAAACTGGAAGGAAATAATCCTGGAGGAAGTGTAAAAGATCGAGCTGCATATAATATGATTGCTGCCGCTTTGGAAAGAGGCGAAATTAAAAAAGGTGATAAATTAATTGAAGCAACCAGCGGAAATACTGGAATTGCTTTAGCTATGATTGCTCAATTATTTGGTATAGAAATCGAATTGGTTCTGCCGGAAGATTCAACAAAAGAAAGAACACAAACCATGCGTGCTTATGGTGCAACCGTTATTTTAACTCCTGCAAGCGAAGGGATTATTGGTTCTAGAGATTATGCAGATAAAAAAGTAGCTAAAGGCGGTTATTTGATGCTGAATCAATTTGCAAACGATGATAACTGGAAAGCACATTATAAAACAACAGGTCCAGAAATTTGGAATGATACTGATGGAACTGTGACACATTTTGTTTCTGCAATGGGAACAACGGGAACTATTATTGGGACTTCTACCTACTTAAAAGAGAAAAACCCAAACATTCAAATTGTTGGCGCACAGCCTAGCGATGGATCTCAGATTCCTGGAATTCGTAAATGGCCAGAGGAATATCTTCCTAAAATCTTCGATGCTTCTAAAGTAGATACTGTTGTTGATGTTAGCGAAGAAGAAGCTCGAGAAATGACAAAAAGATTAGCACTTGAAGAAGGCGTTTTTGCAGGAATGAGTAGCGGAGGTTCTGTTGCAGTAGCCCTAAAAATTGCCGAAAAATTAGAATCTGGAGTTATAGTTGCCGTTATCTGCGATAGAGGCGATCGCTATTTGTCTTCGGATTTATTTGATTAAGAAGAGACTAAGTTGCTAAGGTTCTAAGATGCTAAGATTTGGATAACTAAAAACTTTGTATCTCAGAATCTTAGCAACTTTAGAAAAGAAAGAAAAAAAACTTAGGACCTTAGCATCTCAGAACCTTAGAACCTTAAAAAAATGAACTACAGAAAACTAGGAAAAACAAACTTTAATATATCTGAAATCTCGCTTGGCACATGGCAAGTTGGAGGAAAATGGGGTTCGGGTTTTGATGATAAAACTGCTGACGAACTTTTGAATACTGCTATTGACAATGGCGTTAATTTTATTGATACTGCCGATGTTTATGAAAATGGATTAAGTGAAACTGCCGTTGGAAGAGTCGTTCGCTCTCGTTCTGAACGAATTTTTGTCGCTACAAAGTGCGGACGTCAAATTAATCCGCATGTAAATGAAGGATATTCTCCAAAAGTGCTTCAAAAATTTGTTGAAGACAGCTTAAAAAGAACTGGTTTAGAAACTTTAGATTTGATTCAATTACATTGTCCGCCTACTGAAGTATATTATCGTCCTGAGATATTTGAAATGTTTGACCGACTAAAAGAGCAAGGAAAAATACTTAATCTTGGCGTAAGCGTCGAAAAAGTCGAAGAGGCTTTAAAAGCAATTGAATATGATAATGTAACTACGGTTCAGATTATTTTCAACTTGTTTCGTCAACGTCCTTCAGAATTATTTTTTGAACAAGCTAGAAAAAAAGATATCGGAATTATTGCAAGAGTTCCTCTAGCAAGTGGACTTCTAACGGGGACTTTTAACAAGAATACAACTTTTGAACCTCAAGATCACCGTAATTTTAATCGTAACGGAGAAGCGTTTGATAAAGGCGAAACTTTCTCTGGAATTGATTATGATTTAGGATTAAAAGCCGTTGAAGCTTTAAAAACAGTATTTCCAGAATCACAAAACCTTGCACCGATTGCATTACAGTGGATTTTGAGTTTTAATGAAATCAGCTGTATTATTCCAGGCGCATCAAAAGTAAATCATGTTTTATCGAATTTATCTGTTTACGATAGTCCGAAATTAACCACTGAAAAAATCTCTGAGATGAATAAGATTTATAACGATCTTATAAAACCTGCTGTTCATCAGCTTTGGTAATTTCTTAAAAAGAATAAAATTCTGAGATATTGTAATGCTAAGTTTTTTAGCTCCAGTATCTCAGTTTTTTTAAAAGTTCACGCAACCATTTGTCAATCAACGCATCTAATAATAAAACTAACTTTAAAATCACTAACCATGAAAAAACTAAGTTTTATTTTACTAGCAACGTTATTTTTTGCTGCTTGTACAAATGATGAATCTACTGCGCAAGAGCAGGATGCTGCAAAATTAGAAAAAATGCATCAGGAGATTATTGCGCTTTCATTAGCTACCACACAATCCTGTACCGATTCGAAAGATTGGGATTTTACGCCGCTTGGCACTAAAGCCTGTGGAGGTGTGGCACTTTACATTCCATACTCAAAAAAAATAAACAAAGAAGAGTTTCTTGCAAAAGTAAAAGCTTATACCGAAGCACAAACTGCTTATGACATAAAATGGAAAATAATGTCAACCTGTGATATTGTAATACCTCCAACCGGTGTAGAATGTGTTGATGGAAAACCTAAATTAAGTTACAGCTCAGCATTGTACTAAAAACAGAGAAAATTAGATATCAAACTCGATTCTAAATTCGGCACCTCGGTTTTTACCATCGCTCGATGCTGTCAATCGGCCTTTATTTCTCTCGATTATCTTTTTACATAGATATAATCCAATTCCTGCAGAACCTTCATTTGCAGTTCCGAGACGGCTCATTTTGGTAAATTTCTTAAATAATTCCTCTATTTGATGTTTATCAAATCCAATTCCGCTGTCTTTTACAGTCAAAATCAGCTTTGAATCTTCTGCATAAATTCGGACTTTAATTTCACTATCAAAATAAGAAAACTTAACAGCATTGCTAATTAAATTTACTAAAACCTGAATCAAAAGCCCTTCGTCTATTTTAAGTTTAGCTTCAACACATTCTAAAACTAAATTCAGTTTTATTTTTTTATCGAATAAACGCTGTTCTACTTGTTCATTAATAAAAGGTAGAATATTAGGAAATAAAATAGTTTTAGTTTCTGGATTTATCTTCACGATTTCATCTTGTTCTTTTAAAAGTTTAATGAAATTTTCAATGTATCTAAACTGAAGATTGGTCGATTCGCAGATTAACTCTGCCAGATTTTTAATAGATTGTGTTGGTTCTTCGCTTATGATTAATTTCGCCAATCCTTGAGGATTTCCAGCAAAGTTCTTCAAATCATGCGAAAGCATATAAATTAAATCCTGCTTTTCATTAATAAAACCTTCCGCCTCATAAATAGATTCTTGAATATTACACATTAATAACCCAGCTTCGTCTGTATATTCTGTCGGCAACACCGCTAATTTTCTTGAATTTCTATAATCGTCTAAAGCTTTTGAAGCCGTTGCAATTGGTTTTATCAATCGTTTTAATACCAAAAGAGTTAATGCCGTTGCAATCAACGTCATTATCAAAGAAAATATAAGAATAGAAGTTGGTGAGATATTATGCTGGAAATAAAGTACAAAAAACAAAATTCCGATTAAGGGAATATGAATACCAATAAATGCAACAAATAGAAATTTAAAAGCATAGCTTCTTTTAAGAAAGCTTATTTGAGAGAGTGTATGATACAACTTCATAAAGCAACAATAATAGTAGGTTAAAACTGTAATTCTTTGGGTTTATTACACAAACAAAATTAACTTTTAAACTGAACTAAACTAATTTTTTAAAGAATTTCTAAAAAATTTTATAAATAAAATTTGTAAAAGTTTTCAAAGGCTTATTTTTGCGCTATGGGAAGAAAAAATACAGACAAAATTGTCTTTCATCAAATTCAAGTTCTTGACGCTGGTGCAAAAGGAGTTTCAGTAGCCAAAGCGCCTGACGGAAAAGTAATCTTTATTCCGAATGTGGTACCTGGAGATGTTGTGGACGTACAGACATTTAAAAAAAGAAAGGCTTACTACGAAGGTAAGGCCGTAAAATTTCATGAATTATCTGACTACAGAGTAGAACCAATCTGTGAACATTTTGGCGTTTGCGGAGGCTGTAAGTGGCAAAATATGAAGTATGGCCAACAGCTTGCTTTTAAACAAAATGAAGTTAAAAATCATTTACAAAGAATAGGAAAAATTGAACTTCCGGAATTTGAAGATATTTTAGGTTCTGAGAAACAGTTTTTTTATAGAAATAAAATGGAATTTTCTTTTTCAAACAGCCGTTGGCTTACCGAAAAAGAAATTGGAAGCACTGAAGATTTAGGAAACAGAAATGCATTAGGTTTTCATATTCCGAAAATGTGGGATAAAATTCTTGATATTAACAAATGTCATTTACAAGAAGATCCTTCAAATGCAATTCGTAACGAAATTAGAGCATTTGCAAATGAACATAATCTAGCTTTTTTCAATCCAAGAGAGCATTCTGGCTTATTGAGAACCGTAATGATCCGTACAGTTTCAACTGGCGAAATTATGGTCTTAATTCAGTTTTTCGAAGAAGACAAAGCAAATAGAGAATTAATTTTAAATCATTTATACGAGAAATTCCCTCAAATTACTTCATTGCAATATGTGGTAAACGGAAAACCAAACGATACAATTTACGATCAAGACGTTATTCTTTATAAAGGAAGAAATTACATCTTAGAAGAAATGGAAGGTTTAAAATTTAGTATCAATGCTAAATCTTTCTACCAAACCAATTCTGATCAAGCTTACGAATTGTATAAAATCACAAGAGAATTTGCTGGTCTGACTGGAAATGAAACGGTTTATGATTTGTATACTGGAACAGGTACAATTGCTCAGTTCGTTTCAAAAAAAGCAAAAAAAGTAATCGGAGTAGAAAGTGTTCCTGAGGCAATTATTGATGCCAAAGCAAACGCAGAACGCAATAATATTACTAATTGTGAGTTTTTTGTTGGAGATATGAAAGTAGTATTTAATGAAGCTTTTATTGCTCAGCACGGAAAACCTGATGTTATTATAACTGATCCTCCACGCGATGGAATGCATAAAGATGTTGTGGAACAAATTTTGAAAATTGCTCCAAAAAAAGTAGTTTATGTAAGTTGTAACTCTGCAACTCAGGCACGTGATTTGGCTTTAATGGATGAGAAATACAAAGTAACACGTGTTAGACCTGTAGATATGTTTCCGCAGACACATCATGTTGAAAATGTTGTACTTTTAGAACTTCGATAGAAAAATATAGATGAAAAAACTAGTCTCTCTTTTATTGCTTTTTACTTTTGGCTTATCAAGCTGCGAGAAAGATGATATCTGTGATTCCAACACACCAACTACACCAAGACTGGTTATCACATTTTATGATAATGCCGATCCTACTGTATTGAGAAAAATAAGTAATTTGACTGCTATTGGTGAAGGTAAAGACGCAGAAACTGGTCTTACCTTTTCTGCTGTGAGCAAAATAGAATTACCATTAAAAGTTAATGATACAATCACAACTTATAAATTAATTTATAACGCTGCCAGTACCATTCCTGCTGATAGAAATACAGATGTTTTGACTATTAATTATACTACTCAAAATGTATATGTATCAAGAGCCTGTGGTTTTAAAACTATCTTTACTGTAAGTTCAATCACTCGTACAGATCCAGACGGAGACACCGTTTGGATGTCTAAAGTACAATTAATTAACCCTAACATTGACTCTGAAAATGAAACACACGTTGAAGTTTATTTCTAGTATTTGTTTATTGTTTTCGGTATTTTTAGGGCATGCTCAGGACGTACCAGAGATTTCAAAAGATAAAGAAATAAAAACGAAAAAACCGCAAACTGAAGCTGTAAAAACAGAAATTCAGGATGTAAAAAAAGACAGCGTTGTAAAAACAGATCGCTATGGACTTCGTGTAGGTGTCGATTTATACAAACTGACTCGCGGACTTTATGATAAAGATTATAAAGGAATCGAATTTGTTGGAGACTGGAGATTAACAAAAAAATACTATTTAGCAGCTGAGTTAGGTTATGAAGATAAAACAACAGATGACGACAGATTAAACTCTTCTGCTTCTGGAACTTATATTAAAGGTGGATTTGATTATAATTTCTATCAAAACTGGCTGGACATGGAAAATCTAATCACGATTGGAATGCGTGGTGGTTTTAGTACTTTCAATCAGGAATTGCATAGTTATAAAATCTACAATCCGAATCCGTATTGGGGAGAACTTCCTGCAATCGCTACAGATCAAAAATTCAGCGGTCTGACTGCTGGCTGGATAGAAGTGGGTTTAGGGTTGAAGGCGCAAGTTGTACAAAACGTATTTGTTGGTTTTGGAGTACAGCTTAAACTTCTCGTAATGAATAAAGAGCCTGGTAATTTTGAAAACCTATACATTCCAGGCTTCAACAGAACGTATGATGGAAGTTTTGGAGTAGGATTCAATTATACTGTTTCTTATTTTATCCCTATCTACAAAAAGAAAACAATGGCTTCTGAAGTGGTAAAAGAAGTACCTAAGAAGAAAAAACCATAGAAATTTGAGGTTCTAAGATTCTAAGATACTAAGGTTTAAAAAAAGGCAGATTCATATTTTGAATTTGCCTTTTTTTATGATAATTGAAAATTAACTGCTGCTGTTGTATGAATCAAAGTGGTATCAAAAATAGGAACATTTAAATCTCCTTCTTTTATAACCAACGGAATTTCGGTACATCCTAAAATGATTCCTTCTGCACCGTCTTTAATTAATTCTTTTGCAATTTCTATGTAACGTTTTTTTGTTTCATCAGTTGCAAGACCACGTCCTAGCTCTTCAAAAATGGTATAATGAATAAAATCTTTGTCAGCTTCATTATTTGGAATTACAGTTTCAATTCCTTTTTCAGTTAGCTTATCTTTAAAGAAATCCAATTCCATTGTGAATTTTGTTCCCAGCAAACCTACTTTTTTAATTTGCTTTTTCTGAATTTCGGCAGCTGTTTCTTCTGCGATATGTATTAGAGGCAATCCAATAGCACTTTGGAGTTTATCTGCTATTAAATGCATCGTGTTGGCACATAAGACAATCGCTTCTGCTCCACCCGATTTCAAAACTTCTGCAGCTTTTAAAAGCATCTCAAAAGTAGTATCCCAATCGTTATTATCGTTGTTCCTTTTTATATCGGCATAATTAAAAGAATAAATCAGGCATTCTGAGAAATTTAAACCTCCTCGTTTTTCATTAACTCCCTTATTAATCAAAGTATAATAATCGGATGTAGAAACCCAGCTGATCCCTCCGATAAGTCCAATTTTCTTCATAATCTAATCTTATCCAATTTCTTTGATTCCTTTAATGAAAAGCCATTTCATAAAAAGCTTTTCACCGTCTTTAGTTCGAACGGCTTGAAATTTAGGACCAACAATCGTTCCCACAATAAAAGCGGTCATCGGAATCCAGAATCCTGTTAATCCAGTATAAGCGTCAATTAAATATCGGAATGCAATAAAAAGAATTCCAAAAGCTGCTAATTGATATAAAAAAGCTCGTAGCTGTAGTTTTGACATGTTTTTTTTGAGGTGCTAAGGTTCTGAGGTGCTAAGATTCTAAGTTTTACCTTAAAACTTAAACAACAGAAAATTAATTATTTAACTTGTGTTTTATTTATTTTTCAGCGAGCTAAAACCCTTGGTATCTTAGAATCTTAGAACCTTAGAATCTTAGTCCCTTTTGTACCTATTCTGAAACCTGAAATTTCGTTCTCTTGCTTCCTTCGTACATTTCGTATTTTACCAAACGAGCTTCTAAACTTCCGTTAAAAAGTTTAATTTTTCTCGAAGGTTTTAATCCAACGAATTTTAGAGCTTCTAAATTTGCTGTAATAAACCACGCGTTAGTTCCTGGATAACTTTTCTTTAAAGTATCTCCAATATTAGCGTAAAATCTTTCCATCTGAATATCTAAACGTTCATCATAAGGCGGATTAAAAACGATATGAAGCTTTCCTTCCACTCCTTTTTCAGTATCAAAGAAATTATCCTCGCTAATAGAGATATAATCTTCTAAATTGGCATTTCTTATATTGTCTTTTGCTTTGCTTACAGCACTTGGTGCCTTATCAAACCCTTTAATAGAATAATGAAACTCTCTTGTTTTTTTCATTAAACTTTCAATAATAGTATCAAATAAGTCATTATCCCAATCTTTCCATTTTTCAAAAGCAAATTCTTTTCTGTTGATATTTGCTGGAATATTGCAGGCAATCATAGCTGCTTCTGCCAAGAAAGTTCCAGAACCGCACATTGGATCTAGAAAATGACTTTGTCCATCCCAACCAGAAAGCAAAAGAATTCCCGCTGCTAAAACCTCATTAATAGGAGCAATATTTGTCGCTGTTCTATAACCACGTTGATGAAGAGAAGCTCCAGAAGTATCCAAAGCAACAGAAACCTGGTCTTTATCAATATGAATATTAATACGTAAATCAGGATATTGTTTATCAATACTAGGGCGCTGGCCAGTTCTTTCTCTAAACTGATCTACAATTGCATCTTTACATTTTTGAGAAACAAATTCAGAATGGTTAAAAAAACTAGAATGAACAGTCGAATCGATCACAAAAGTCTGATTTGCATTTAAAAATTTAGACCAATTCACACCCGAAATTCCTTTATAAAGCGCCTGTTCATTATTTGCTCTAAAAGAGTAAATAGGCTTTAAGACTTTAAGTGCTGTACGCAAAGACAAATTGGCTTTATACATAAAACCTTTGTCTCCTTTAAAGCTTACCATTCTTACACCTCTTTCAACATCTTGAGCTCCAAGTGCACGCAACTCTTTTTCTAATATTTCTTCAAAGCCAAAAAAACATTTGGCAATCATTTTAAAATTTTCTTCCATTTCTTTTCAATTAAAAAAAGCCAATCGCTATTACCTATAACAGCGAAATAGTTATTTTTCGGCAAAAATACACTAAATTTGCCGGACTTTGAATTAATTGAAATAGAATAAATGTCTGAAAAGCATAACGCATCAAACCAAAATCAGGAAGGCGACGATCAAAATTGGTATTCTTCGTGGTTCGATACTCCGTATTATCACATTCTTTATAAGGATCGAAATTATCGTGAAGCCCAAATTTTCATGGACAATTTAACGCATTATCTTAATTTGCCTGAAAAAGCAAAAGTATTGGATTTAGCATGCGGAAAAGGGCGTCATTCTATCTATCTAAATCAATTAGGATACAATGTATTAGGTGCAGATTTATCTGAAAACAGTATTCTCGAAGCCAGCAAAAACGGTAACGAGACACTTCATTTCAAAGTGCACGATATGCGCGAACCTTTTGAAGAAAAATTCGATGCTATTTTTAATCTTTTTACCAGTTTTGGTTATTTCGAAAATGATGATGATAACCTCACAACGTTAAAAGCAATCAAAGAAAGTCTTTCAGAATACGGATTCGCCGTAATTGATTTCATGAACGTTGGAAACGTAATTGAAAACCTTGTTCCTGAAGAAGTAAAAACTGTTGAAAATATTGATTTTCACATCAAAAGATATGTGGAAGACGGACATATTTTTAAAGAAATTGATTTTGAAGACCAAGGCAGAAAATATCATTTTACAGAAAAAGTAAAAGCATTAACTTTGAATGACTTTCAGGATATGATGGATGAAGCTGGAATTTTTCTACTGGATATTTTCGGAGATTACAAGCTTAAAAAATTCCACAAAACCGAAAGCGAAAGATTAATCATGATTTTTAAATAGATTGGTATGTGTAATCGTTAATTTGTTTAACCGTTTAATCGAATAAACAAATCAGCGGTTATTCGATTAAACAATTAAACGATTCAACTAAATTAAATGAATTATCTACTACCCTTATTTTCTGTACTTTTAGGATATGGCGTGGCTTTGTTTATTAAACCAAAAAACAAAACCAATTTAAAATTACTGCTGGCATTCAGCGGTTCTTTTCTATTGTCTTTAACCGTAATGCATCTTCTTCCTGAAGTTTATGAATCTCACAATCAAAATATTGGCATTTTTATTATGATCGGAATTTTATTCCAAATCGTGTTGGAGTTTTTCTCAAAAGGAGCAGAACACGGACACGTTCACGGTCATGCTAAAATGTCTCAGATTCCGTGGCTATTATTTATTAGTTTATGCATTCATGCTTTTTTAGAAGGATTTCCAGTAAGTCATCATCAAGGTCTTGCTATCGGAATTGCCATTCATCATTTGCCGATTGCCGTAATCTTAACGACATTTTTCATCAATGCCGATTTAAATAAAAAAGCCATTTTTGCCTTCATGCTGACCTTTGCCATCATGACGCCTTTAGGAACTGTAGCTTCAGAATTTTTGCCGATTTTAAACGATTATTACACCGAAATAACAGCAATTGTAATTGGTATTTTATTCCACATTTCATCAACCATAATTTTTGAAAGCAGCGAAGGACACAAATTCAACATCGCCAAAGTTTCTATGATTGTTCTCGGAATTTTATTGGCTTTCATTTTGTAATAAATTAATTAGAAAATGTGTCAATTAGATAATCAGATAATTTTCTGATTGACACATTTTCTAATTATCTAATTTAATTCCCTGTTCTCTTCTTCTCGTCCTGATTTCCAAAATCGCGTTCCTTCACATTAATCTTTTTGTTTCCAAAATTATAAACCACAGACAATCTAACAAATCTATTGCTTTCATTCTGACTGTAAACTTGTTTGACACCATTTACAACAGAAGTAAAATCTTTTAAATAAGAAGTATTAAAAATATCATTCGCCAAAAAAGCAATCTGCATCGTTTTATTAAACAAATCCTGTTTAAAACCAATATCAAAACTTGATGCATAACCTATTTCATACAAACCACTTTTAAAAGGCGAGCTGTAACTAAAATCAATTTGCAGTTTAGTTGTTTTGCCTAATATAAATGTATTATTTGTCGAAAAATCTACTTGTAAACTATTTGATGGCGTTGCATTGATATTTTTAATAAATTCTGTTTTTGCTCCCAAAATGTATAATGAATTTTCACTTGACCACCATTCTGCAAAACTTGCTGAATAACTTTCTCCAATACCATAATTTAAATTTTTAAAATAATTTTCGCGCGTTACAATCTGTGTATTCGTTTCAGGGTTTGATGTAAACAAAACGCCATAACCATTTGTAACAACATTCACAAAAACGCTCGTTCTCAGGATTTCTTTATACGAATGTGCAAACTCAAAATTATCACTAAATGAAGGTATTAAAAACGGATTTCCTTCTGAATAACTATTGCTATTGATGTAAATTCTAAACGGATTCAATAAATCAAAACGAGGCCTGTTGATTCTTTTTCCATAATTTAAACTAAAACTATTGTTTTCGTTTTTCTTGTAAGAAGCATAAAATGTTGGAAATAATTTTAGATAATCATTTACCGTTTCCTGATTTAAAGTCTCAGAAAAACCGTTTGTTTGTGTATTTTCTAACCTTAAACCCATTTGAAAGTTCCATTTTTCATTCCATTTTTTATCCGCATTTATATAAATGGCCTGATTATTTTCGGTGTATTTAAATCGGTTTGATTGATTTGGATCTAATTCTGGATTTCCCGAAATTGTGTTGTAATACAAAACATCGCTAATACTGTTAGTAAAACTTATTTTTGCACCATAAGATAAGTTTAATGCTTGAAGCGGATGTTCCATATCTGCCTTAAAACTCGAATTATCAATATCCTGATTCGATACATTTCTCCCCGACTGATTTACATCAATAAAATTCATGTCTGGCGTGTAGTTATTGGCAACAAAACTTCGATCGAATTTTGAACTGTAATTAAAATAATCCACATCAAAAGATAATTTTCTTTTTAAAGAATCTAATTTGGTAATCAAATGCGCATTATATGTTTGATTACGTGAACCTTTGTCTGTAAAACTATTATTTAGCGTTACATTCTCCAATTGATTTTGAGTATTATAATTATCGATTCTAATATCCGATTTAAAATCAGGATTATTTCTGTCGTTTAAATACTGAAAACCAATGGTTGTTCGTTCAGAAAGATCATAATCCAAAGCCAATTTTCCTGAAAGATTTTCATTTTTTACTTTTGTTGAACTGCTCATTTTAGAAAGTCCGTCTGGAAAATACATTTCCAAAACTTCATCGGCATTTTTGTAACCTGTTTTTCCATTAACACTTGCAGAAAATCTAAACTTGTTTTTGTTGTAAAAAAAATTGTTTCTCAAAGTCGAAATTCCAAATTTATTCTGTTCATATGAAAATGTTGTCGAATTTTTCCAAGAATCACGAACTCCTTTTTTCATGATAATATTGATTAATCCGCCAAAACCATCAGCTTCATATTTTGCTGGCGGATTACTAATAATTTCAATATTTTTAATATCTGCAGCCGAAATAGATTTCAAAAAGTTATTCAATTCCTCGCCAGCCAATTCAATCATTCTTCCGTCAATCATAACTCGAGAAGTTCCTTTTCCTAAAATCGTAATTGCATCATTTTTTACAACAACTCCTGGCGCCGTATTTATGGCGCTTAAAGCATCGCTTCCAGTAGTTGTAACATTGTTTTCGAGATTATAAATAAGACGATCCGTTTTCTGTTCTATTGTTTTCTTTTTAGATTGAACAACCACTTCGCCTAAATTGGTTGCGCTTTCTTTTAAAATGATAATTCCTAAATCAGTATCTTTTTCTATTGTAAATTCTTTTTCATAATCTGTAAATCCTAAAAGACCGATTTCTATTTTATAAGTTCCCTTTTTAAGATTAATTTCAAAAGTACCGTCTTGTTTAGAAGTTATTCCATCCATAATTTTTCCTTCCAAATTTAAGATTGAAACATCTGCCCATTGCAATGGCGATTTTTCATTTGTTATTTTCCCTTTTAATTGAAAGGATTGTGCTAAACAAAATAAAGGCAATAATAAAAAGATAAGGAGGTTTGCTTTTTTCATGATTTCTAATTTTAAACTTGTTTCGATTATTTGAAGCAAAGTTGCCTTAGAAATTTTCCAGATTCGACCGACAAAAAAAAGTCGAACCATTTTCTACTAATGAAATTGGTTCGACTTTTTTTGATACGAAGTACGACTTTTTACAAACCGTTTATTTTCAACTATTTCTATAAGCTGTCGGCGTTAAATTTGTATGTTTTTTGAAAGAAGTATTAAAGGATGATTTTGAATTAAAACCTACTTCGTACAATATTTCTAGAACGGTTAATTGTTTTTTCGATTCATCTTTTAAGAGATTCATGGCTTTTTGAATGCGGTATTCATTCACAAAATCAAAAAAATGCTGATTCATATGATGATTAATCAAAATGGATAATTCTCGAACCGGAATATTAATCTGATTGCTAAGTTCCTGAATTGTTAAAGAGGGATCCAGAAAAGGTTCTTTTTCGATCATGTACTGCTTCAAATTCAAAATTTGAATCTTGATCAAATCATTCTGTTCATCTACAGACTCTGATTTTTCTTCAACCTCAGGAAGAATCTCCTTCGTTAATTTTAATTTAGAATTTACTCCTCTAAAAAGTTCCGGATGATTAAGTGCCTTCATTATAAACCAACACGTTATAAACAAAGCGATACTTCCGACAAGTACATTTGCCCAAAGAAATATCTCTCTAAAGCCACTATAGCGCAATATATTTTTTAAGACAACAACAGAATGCGCAATAAGGAAAACACAAGTTATTTGAAAAAGCCATTTATAAGTCGAAGTACTCGGGTCAGCATAATTTTCCAGATAAATTTCTCTGTACTTTCGTAAAATTAAAAAGACACTTATAATATAGAAAGCATATTGAAATTCAATCATAATCTGGATAAAATAAATCTCAGGCTTTAGATTTAATGTCTTTAAAAATTCTTCTAAACTCAAGTCAAAACTCAGATAAATTCTAGGAATGAAAACCAAATTAACTACTATAAAAGGAATTAAATGTACCAGATGTTTCCATTTCAATTTAAAATCAGAATAACAGACAGCCAAAACAAAAAGATAAAATAAAGGCATGCCTAATAAACAGGCTGTAGATCTAAAAATCTCTAAATTAAGCTCTACTCTATTGGTTGCATCAATAAAAAAACCGCTCAAATCAATAGCCGAAAAAATAAAAAACCACGCAAATAATCGGTTAGCCAGTTTATTTTCGGTTTTTACCGTCAATAAAAAAAATGCAAGTAATAACGAAACAAAAACTGAAATTCGACCAATTCCCTGCAATAAATCTAATTTATCCATCTATCTTTTAAAATTTTAACAAATATAATACTTTACTTCTTTTAATAAAGATGTAAGAAAGGATTCGCAACAGGACAAACAAAACTTTAAATCTTTGTGACTTTGTATACTAAATTTCGAAGTTGAAATAAAAAATGTTAATTTTGACCAGTCTAAATAACGATAAAATGACATTTACGAAAACTACTGAACAAACATCAAAATATGAACATTTAGAAAAAATGTCTGTTCATGAATTGTTATCCAATATAAATCAAGAAGACAAAACCGTTCCCTATGCGGTAGAAAAAGCTTTACCACAAATAGAAGCTTTAATTCCGCAGATAGTCGAAAAACTAAAATTAGGAGGCAGATTGTTTTATATTGGCGCTGGAACTTCTGGACGTCTTGGTGTTGTTGATGCTTCGGAATGTCCGCCAACCTTTGGTGTTCCTTTCGATTTAGTAAATGGTATTATTGCAGGCGGAGACACCGCTATAAGACGCGCAGTAGAAAATGCAGAAGATAATCCAACACAAGCCTGGATTGATCTTCAGAATTTTAATATTTCTTCGAATGATGTTGTAATCGGAATTGCTGCTTCTGGTACTACTCCTTATGTGATTGGTGGTTTAGAAACCTGTAATAAGAACAATATTATTACGGGCTGTATTACTTGTAATGCGGGAAGTCCGTTGGCACTGACAGCGCAATTTCCAATTGAAGTTGTGGTAGGACCAGAATTCATTACAGGAAGTTCGAGAATGAAAGCCGGAACAGCGCAGAAATTGGTTTTAAATATGATTTCGACTGCCGCAATGATTCAGCTTGGAAAAGTTAGAGGAAACAAAATGGTCGACATGCAATTGAGCAACATCAAACTAGTAGATCGTGGCGTGAAAATGATTATGGGAGAAATTCCTGTTTCCTATGAAGTGGCTTCAGAATTATTGAAAAAATATGGCAGCGTTAGAAATGCTGTTGACAATTATAATAAGTAAAGGGTTCTTTGTGGTATTTTAACCGCTAAGCTCGCAAAGGTTTACTCAAGGTTCGCAAGGTTTTTTCTTAAAGCTTTGCGAACTTTTCGCTTTATTTAAAGTTTCTAATGTAAAAAAACTTTGCGTACTTTGCGTTTAAATACAAATCAAGTAACTTGAAACAAAGAAACATGGCAACAAATAAAGAATTACTAACAAAAGGAGTTAAATATCTAACCGGCGCTCTGCCACTGATGTTTCTTGGGCCATCAATGATTTATAATGCTTTTATGAATCAGCATACAAATTGGCATTATCTTGTTTTAGGAATAGGAATTGTAGCTTGTTTGTCTGCTATGTTTTTAATCTTTTTAGGATTGAAAATCATCATGAAAGGTATATTTAATGATTAAAATCCATTTTAATTCTACAACGCTATGGAAGATATAATTCACATTCAGAAAACATTTGAAAAAGTTGTTTACATCAACAAAAAAATAAATAATCGAGAGTTTGAAGATTGTGTTTTTAAAAACTGTGATTTTTCTAGCAGTAATTTTGGTTCAAATTCTTTTTTAGATTGCGAATTTATTGACTGCAATTTATCTATGACAAGTCTAGCGGGAACAAGTTTAAAAAATGTCACTTTTAGAAACTGTAAACTTCTCGGAATCGCTTTTAACGAATGTGACGATTTCCTGTTTCAAGTTCAGTTTGAAGAATGTGTTTTAGATTACGCTTTGTTTTCAAACAAAAAAATGCCTAAAACTAAATTCATCAATTCTTCGGTCCGCGAAGTAACTTTTATCGGAACGAATTTAACCAATTCTGTTTTTGACAATTGCAATCTAGATGGCGCAATTTTTAACGAAACGCAATTGGCGGGAGTCAACTTTAAAACGGCTTATAATTACAAAATTGATCCAGAATTTAATCCGATGAAAAAAGCACAATTTTCTAATGATGGAATTGTTGGACTTTTAGATAAATATGACATTAAAATTGTTTAAGTATGAGCGCCGATAATTCTTATTTAGAAAGTACCAAAAAGCAGTTTTTATATTATAAAATGCTAGGCGAAAAAGCAATCAATCAGCTTGAGCCAGAACAGCTTTTTATTGCTTTTAATGAAGATACAAACAGCATTGCCACCATTATCAAACATATTTCAGGAAACATGCTTTCGCGCTGGACGGATTTTTTAAATACCGACGGAGAAAAAGAATGGCGAAACCGCGATGCCGAATTCGAAAATGATTTAAAATCCAAAGAAGAAGTGTTAGAACTTTGGAACAAAGGCTGGAATTGTCTTGAAAAAGCCTTAGAAAATTTAACTCCTGCACAGCTTTCAGACATCATTTATATTAGAAACGAAGGTCATACCGTTATAGAAGCGATAAATCGTCAATTAGCACATTATCCTTATCATATCGGGCAGATTGTTTTTTATGCCAAACAATTGAAAAACAGCGAATGGAATAGTTTATCAATTCCAAAAAATAAATCAGGAAATTACAACGCTGAAAAGTTTGCTAAAGAAAAAGAAATTAAGAACTTTACTGACGATGAATTAAAAAGATTGAAATGATAAAAGCTATAAGCTTTAAGCAATATGCAATAAGCAAAACCGCTTATTATTAAGCTTAAAGCCTATTGCCTAAAGCTTAAAGCATAAAAAAAATGAAAAAAATTATATTATTATTTCCCTTTTTGGCATTAGTTTCCTGCTATAATGCCGAGCATAATTGTAAAGATTTTAAAACTGGGAAATTTAAATTTGAATACGAAGTAAATGGTGAAAAAAACACCACTTTTTTTGAACGCAAAGAAGATATTGAAATTGAAACTTTTGAAGGAAAAACAGATACTGCAACCATTCGCTGGGTAAGTGACTGCGAATATATTCTACAAAAGAAACATCCAAAAAATATGGCTGAAGAAAAAGCAATAAGTATGAAAATTCTAACGACTTCTAAAGATTCTTATACTTTTGAATTTGGAATGGTCGGTTCTGAAGAAAAACAGCGCGGTACAGTTCATAAAGTTGAATAATTCTTGATTTTATAAAAATTTAAGCTCCATTTTAGGGAGCTTTTTTTTTATTTTAATGATTGAAACACTTTGTGGAGTTACTTACGCAGATCCCTCGTTCCTCGGTATGACAAAAACTGTGGAAAAAACCTTTGCCTCTTTGCACCTCTGTCCCTTTGTCACTTAAAAAATAAATGTGTTTCTTTTACATTTCTATTTAAAATAGTACTTTAGAACTTTAATCTAGCCACATGAAAAATACCATTTCGCAAAGAGTTGCCGATTTTTTAAAGAGTTATCCGCCATTTAATTTTTTGCATCAGAAAGATTTAGAAAAACTATCTGAACAGATTTCTATAATTTATAAAGAAAAAGATGCTGTAATATTTGCCGAAAACGACAAAACTCACGATTCTTTTTATGTGGTTCATAAGGGCGCTGTCGCTTTAAAAAGAAGCACCAAAAACACCGTTTTAGACATGTGCGATGAAGGCGATATCTTTGGACTTCGCCCGCTATTGGCACAAGAAAACTACATTATGGAAGCCGTAGCACATGAAGAAAGTATTTTATACGCTATTCCAATTGCAGTTTTTAAACCTTATGCACTTGAAAACAGAAATGTTGGAAATTTCCTGATCGAAAGTTACGCTTCAAATACAAGAAATCCGTACTCTGATATTCATAAAGATAAATTATATGGCGATGATTTATTAGATGATGATCTTCATTCTAGCAATCATTCTTTTGATTTAGCCCCAATTAAATATTCAAAAAAAATAGTCACTTGCAGTCCATCTACAACCGTTCGAGATATTGCAATAATTATGAGTAAAAAGAAAGTCGGAGCAATTTTAATTGTAGATGAAATGCTCCCGATTGGTATTTTGACCGACAAAGACTTACGTAACAAAATCGTAACTGGAGATTTTCCTATTACTACCACAGCAGAAACGATAATGACAAAACCCGTTATTACGTATTCTAAAAAAATGACCGTTACAGAAGCACAAATGGCGATGATGAAAAGCAATATAAGTCATTTATGTTTAACAAAAGATGGAACTGTAAATACAAAAGCAGTTGGTATTTTATCTAAACATGATGTTATGGTTGCGCTTGGAAACAATCCGGCTGTATTAATAAAAGCTTTGAAACGTACCAAAAAGATCAAGGAGATAAAACCGATTCGAAACCAAATTATGCAATTGTTGCAAGGTTATTTGGATCAAAATATTCCGATGACCTTAATTACCAAAATTATTACAGAACTAAATGAAGCTTGCACTACTCGTGTAATCGAAATTTGTATCGATAAAATGAGTAGTCCTCCACCAGTAAAATTTGCCTGGCTGGCAATGGGAAGTCAAGGAAGAGGTGAACAAATGCTGCATACTGATCAAGATAATGCTATTGTTTATGAAAATGTAAATGAAGTTTTTAAAGATGAAACCAGAATTTATTTTCAAAAGTTTGCTGGACTTGTCAATAAAGGTCTTTTTGAAATTGGATATGATTACTGCCCAGCCGAAATGATGGCATCCAATCCAAAATGGTGTATGAGTTTAGATGATTGGAAAAATCAAGTACGTCATTGGATTACAAATCCCGGAAAAAATGAGGTTTTATTATCTTTTATTTTCTTTGATTATAGCTCTACTTACGGTGATACAGAAATTGTAAGCCAGCTTTCAGATTATATTTTTGAAACCATAAAAGCAAATCCGATTTTCTATATGCATTTAGTGAGCGGTGCTCTGCAAAGTCCGTCTCCTACAGGTTTCTTTAGACAATTTTTGGTTGAACAAGATGGCGCTAATAAAGACAATTTTGATATTAAACGAAGAGCTTTAATGCCTTTGACTGATGCTGCGCGCGTTTTAATTTTATCTCATTCTATTAAAGGAATCAGCAATACGGCAGAACGATTTGAAAAATTGGCAGAATTAGAACCTAATAATAGAGAGTTGTATTTATCGTGTTCTTACTCCTTTAAAGCTTTACTAAAATTTAGAACCAAACAAGGTCTTCTGCACCATGATTCGGGGCAGTTTATCGAATTGGAATCTTTAACCAAAATGGAAAAAATTAAGCTGAAACGTACTTTTAAGACCATTAAAGAACTGCAGGAATTAATTTCTGTTCGTTTTAACATCTCAAATCTGGTATAATAATGAGTTTATTCAATTTTTGGAAAAAAGAGGAAATCAATCTGTTTGACGAAAATGTTACGATTGAAGAAACTCGTTTTGTCGTTTTAGATACTGAAACAACTGGGTTTGATTATGAGAATGACCGTATGCTTTGTATTGGCGCATTGACTCTTCAAAACGGAATAATCAATGTTCAGCAAAGTTTTGAGGTTTATCTTAAACAAGATCATTATGATAAATCTACGGCACAAATTCACGGAATTCTAAAAGATTTACTTGTCAAACGTCCAACTGAATTAGAGGCTTTACAGCAGTTTTTAGATTTTCTTGGCGATTCCATAATTATTGCGCATCATACTATTTTTGATGTTACGATGATTAATAAAGCTTTAGAAAGAAACGGACTTCCACAATTAACAAACAAGACTCTCGATACTGCATATTTGTATAAAAAGACATTAATTCAATCTCATCTGTTTGAGCGAAAAGATCATTATACGCTTGATGATCTGGCTGATAAATTTGATATTTCCAAAAAAGACCGCCATACCGCATTAGGTGATGCATATATTACTGCTATTGCTTTTCTTAAAATTGTAAAAAAATTAAAAGAGAAAAAAGCAGTTAATTTAAATCAGCTGTTTAAACCACTTTAAGATTTTATGATTCTTAAATTTACATTCTAAACTTCTAATTTACCATTTGATAATATCAGACTTACAATTATTAGCATTAAGAAAAAATTAACATAACGTGTATTTTGTTTTAGAGAGATAGATTTGTTCTATCAAAAAAAACACAAAACAATTATGAAAGCTAACTTATTAAAGTCAATTACCGTCCTTGGAATTGTAGGTTTATCTGCAATTAGCTGCCAAGATGATGACAAAAAATCTTCAAATGAAGTAAATGCAAGTATCGATTTTACGTCACATTCAAAAGTACCTGCTTTTGTTTATCCAATGACTGGATTCGAAAACCTAAAAATCAGCACTTTAATTGCAAGTTCTGATGTTCTTCCAGACTCACCTTCTTTTGTTTATGGTGCTCAGCCTGATGGAGCAGGATTAATGAAAGATCCAAATGGCGATGGATACATTATGATTACAAACCACGAAATCCTACAATCGGTTTCAAGAGTATATTTAGATAAAACATTCAAACCTGTAAAAGGAGATTACTTAGTTGATGGTGTTGGAGGTTTAACACGTTTATGTTCTGCAACTTTGGCAACTCCAGAAATTCATGGTTTTGGTCCAATCTTTTTAACTGCTGGAGAAAGCGGTCAGGAAAGTATGGTTCACGGAATTAACCCGCTAGGATTATCTTCTGATAAAGCTAGAAAAGATAGAGTTTTACCAGCTTTAGGAAAAGCAAGTATGGAAAATGCTGTTCCGCTTCCAAAAGAAGCTTATCCCGGAAAAACAGTTATTCTTATTGGAGAAGATCAATCCTATGCAACTTCACACGTAAGTGCTGGACAATTAATTATGTATGTAAGTACAGTTGGAGATTTGTCTAACGGAAAATTATATGCTTTAAAAAGAACAGACGGAAATCAGGTTGAAATGACTATGACATTAACTGGTTCATATCCTGTAGAATTTGTTGAAATTCCAAATGCTAAAAACTTAACCGGCGCTGTGATCAATACAACGGTAAACGATTTAAAAGCAATTCGTTTTTCTAGAGTTGAAGATGTAGATTACAGAAAAGGAAGCGCAAACAATAATAGAGAAATCTACTTTACTGCAACAGGTCAAGCAACTAATAATGCTCCAGTTGAAGGATATACCATGTGGGGAAGAGTTTATAAACTAAAATTAGACGCTTCAAATCCATTAAAAGGAACGTTAGAATTGGCTGTTGAAGGTGACAGTACTCCTGGAACTGGAATCATCAATCCTGATAACTTATGTGTAACTGAAAACTATGTTTACATCCAAGAAGATGGTGACAGTTATTATGCAGATGCTAAACACGATTCATACATCTGGCAGTACAACATTGGTACAAAACAAAACAAAGCTTGGTTAAACATGAACCACAAAAGAACAGATGTGGCTTGGAATACACTTTACAACCAAAGTGGCGAAATGAGATTTGGAAGCTGGGAATTTGGTGCTATGGAAGATATTTCAGATATCATTGGTGTTCCAGATACTTTCACAGTAAACATTCACCCACACACTTGGCAAAGTGATGCATTTAAAAATGCTGACGGTTCAGGAACGCAAACTAATAAAGAAGGCGGGCAAACTGTAATTATTAGAAACGTACAAAGATAATCACAGCCAAAATCTATTTGACAACCCTTATTACACAATAAGGGTTATTGCTATTACAGTCCTATTATGAAATTAAAACACTTTTCTTTTCTATTCATACTGCTTTGTTTTTTCTTTTCATGTAAACAAAATGAAACTTCAAAACCTACAGTCAAACAAGAATTACTTATTGATTTAAGTAAACTGAATAATGAAATTGTTCATTTTCAAAAGCTTGTAAAAAACAATTCGCCACAGAAAGAAATTATAGAACAATTTAAAAAGTCACGTCTGGCTTATAAAAAAGTCGAATGGGCAATTGAGTATTTTATTCCTGAAACCGCCAGATTTATGAATGGTCCAGCATTGGACGAAATGGAACTGGAAGAAAACAGATCTTTTGAGCCTCACGGTTTTCAAGTTATGGAAGAAATAATTTATCCTGAATATAATCCTGAAAGTAAAGAAGATTTAACTAGAGAATTAAATATATTTCAATCGAATATAAAGCAGCTTGAAAGTACTTTTGAAGTTATAACAGTAAGCGATGATTATGTATTGGATGCTATTCAACAGAATGTTTTTAGAGTTGTCACTTTAGGAATAACAGGTTTTGACAGTCCTATTTTACAATCTTCAATTCTAGAGACTGGCCAAAGTCTAATCTCAATTCCAAAAACTCTCGAAAAAATCAATACTGATAATAAATCACTATCTGAATTAAGAGAATTGACTAAAAAAGCACAGCAGTACTGTACAGAAAACAATAATTTCAATGCTTTTAATCGAGCCATTTTTATAACAGAATATCTCAATCCAATATCTAAAAAATTGAAAGATTTTCAGAAACAGGAAAATATTCAAAATGTAAAGAAAAATAGTCCTTTAAAGTCAACTATTGGAACTTTATTTGATAAAGACGCTTTTGATGTCAACGGCTTTGTACTTTCTAAAGAATATGATTTTACTAAAGAAAAAGCAGTTTTAGGCGAAAAATTGTTTTACGACAAAAGTCTTTCAAAAAATAACGACCGAAATTGTGCGACTTGCCATAATCCGGAAAAAGCTTTTACAGATGGATTAAAAACTAATGTTTCTTTAACCGGAATGAATTTACCACGAAACACTCCTACTCTGACCTATGCCTCATTACAAAATGCTCAATTTTGGGATATGCGTCAATTAGATTTAGAAAAACAAAGTGTTGATGTTATTCAGAATAAAGATGAAATGCATGGTTCTATTGAAAACATTAATGCTAAAATTCAAGTAGATAAAGAATATGTAAAACTCTTCTTGAAAGGTTATCCTAAAACTTCAAAACCAGAAGCTTGGCAGATTCAAAATGCTATTGCGAGTTATGTAAGATCTTTAAATGCTTTTGATTCGAGATTTGATGATTATATGAGAGGAAATAAAAATGCTCTTAACAATGAGGAAATTGAAGGAATGAACCTTTTTATGGGAAAAGCAAAATGCGCTACTTGTCATTTTACGCCTATATTTAACGGAACAGTTCCTCCAAGTTATTCTAAAACCGAACACGAAGTTATCGGAACTCCAAATGAAGCTTCTGGAAAATCTTTAAGCCCAGATAAAGGACGTTATTTATATAATAAAATGCCTCAATTAATAGGTGCTTTTAAAACTCCGACAGTTCGAAATGCAGCAATTACAGCTCCATACATGCATAACGGAGTTTTTAAGACTCTCGAAGAAGTAGTTTCTTTTTACAATAAAGGCGGTGGAGTTGGTTTAGGTTATGAAGTAGAAAATCAAACTTTACCATTTGACAAACTGAATTTAACAGTGAAAGAAGAAAAAGCGCTTGTTGCTTTTATGAAAACACTTACGGATAAGAAATACCAGTAAAACCAAAATAAAATTCCAATTGAACATAACGCCGAAAATTTACTTTTCGGCGTTATGTAATTTAATCAACAAACATTCTATACGGAAATACATTTGATGATCTATTTTTTAGATTTCTCATGAAGCTATCACAAAGATATTTCCACTCCGAATCTGACAAATGCTGCTTCTCATCAGGATTTGTTTTAATGAATATATCGACAGTTCTGCTAAAACCAGCTTTTACAGAAATTTCTTTTCTTGTTCCTTTTTCGATTTTAATATCTGAAATCGAACTTCTAAAATGGTTAAAACCAAAAGCTTTAATATCTGCAAAAGTTACAATTCTTCCTCTAGTCAATAAAGCATTTCTATAAGCTAAAATTCGATCTTTATTATTTTGTTTGTTTAATCCACCAACAGTATTTGTCAAAAGTGTCGTTGTCTGGCTTACAAAAAACAAATCATCTTTGCACTCCAAAACCGTTCCTGCTTTGATATCATTTCCTTCTTCGGCACATGTCGACCAATAACTGATCTTAAATGATTTACCTACAGATTCGTCTGCTTTGGGTTTAATCATTAAATAAGGATCGTTATTTTTAGAAAAATTGCTCTCTTTGGCTTGCTGTTCTACGGAAGCAAATAACTGGTTAATTTGAAGCAAAGAGCTATTCATGAAATCTTTTCCTAAACCTGCAAAAGAGGAACTTTCATCTTTTAATAAATCTAGAAGGTTTTGCAGTAATTCCCATTGTGAGTACCTTCAATAATGGAGAAATCCCAACATCAACTTCCTTACTGGAAATTATGGCAAATTATTTCAGACCCGAATTTTTAGGACGTTTAACCGAAATAGTACCTTTTGCGCCTATCAGTAAAGAAAATGCATTGAAAATTTTCGAAATTCACCTCAAAAAAGAGTTTACAGATTTATTGAAAAACATAAATATTAAAGTTGAAATTCCTATGGATGTGAAACTTTACCTTGCCGAAAATGGTTACAATACTAAATATGGAGCAAGACCAATTAAAAGTATTATCAGAACGCATTTAAGAAGACCTTTGGCAAAGAAAATAATTTCTGGCGAAGCAAAAGATGGTGATACTATTTTTGTTAGCATTGAAAATAATGAAGTAAAATGGACTAAAAGAGAAATAGTTTCACTCAATGAAATTAATCTTTAAATCAAAAAAAACGCTAAGAAATTAATCCTAGCGTTTTTTATTTTTTATTCTAAAACCAAACCAATTTGCCCATCATCATCTAATTCTGTTTCAACAGGATCATCTTCTGATATTTCTGGCTTTTCCGGAACTTCTTCGACCGGTTCTTCATAAGGAAGCGGGTCTAATAAATTAACCTGTTTTAGTTTATCCGTAGTTAATTGATTTCCTAAAGCTTTAAAACCTTTTACCGCTATAAAGTCCTCAACATCAATATGTAAATCTTCTTTTTGAACTCCTTTTACTTTCGCAAAAACTAATTGCGCAACAGGTCGATAATCTGTTGAAACAATCTCTAATTGCGAATTTGGATGATCTGTAATAAAGCTTTCCTCTTTACCTTCATTTTCTACAAGGAAACGTTTTAAGAAATAACGTTCTTTTTCACCATCATAATAAATTGCAGAAATTGGCTTTTTAGGTTTCCATTTCTCCAGAACAATCATATCTTCTTCAAAATGAGTTGATAATTCAGGAATAATTACTTTTAATTTACCTGTCTGGCTAATTACTAAAATTTTATCACTTGGTTTAAATTCGCCCAATAATTCCCCTCTTGCATCAACATTTAAACGTTTAACAGTATCATCAAACCAAACTTTTCTTGGCAGTAAAGTCGAAATTCCCTTCTCTTTTAATTCAATTTTTTTGATTGGATATTTTGTAACCAAATTTCCTTTTGATCCACGACCTTTAATTGCGAGTTTAGCAAAATCAATATCGAATTTCAGTTTCTTGATTGTTCCAACTTGACGCAACAAAATAGTCACAACCTCTGCTTCACCGTTTGGATTGTGTGAAAAATAAACCACTTGAGATCCATTTGTACCATTTGTTAAATCGTAAGCTTTATCGCGTGTTACTCCAGTAACATTGAAACGTTTTATGTATGATGGTCCTGATTTTCCATCACGATACATCATGTTATAAATGGTTCGTTTATCGTTTTTATCAAAGACTGCAGCGTGTATGATATCTTTTCCAATAAAAGTTTTGGCATCGACTTTTGTAATCATCAATGTTCCATCTCTAAGAAACACGATAACATCATCAATATCGGAACAATCGCCTACATATTCATCTTTCTTTAAACTTGTTCCTACGAATCCTTCTTCGCGATTCACATAAAGTTTCGTGTTACGTAAAACTACTTTTGTAGCTTCAACGTTATCAAAAACACGAAGTTCTGTCTGGCGTTCTCGCCCTTTTCCGTATTTCTCTTTTAATTTGGTAAAATAAGCAATTGCAAAATCGGTTAAATGTTCTAGATTATGCTCTACTTCCTTCATCTCATCTTCTAACTTAGCAATTAAATCATCTGCTTTATCAGAGTCAAAACGAGTAATACGAATCATTGGAATTTGAGTCAAACGCTGTAAATCTTCGTCGTTGATTTCTCTGACGAATGATTTTTTGAAAGGCTCAAAACGATCGTATAAATATTTATAAAGTGATTCTCTGTCTCCGTACAATTTGAAATCGATATACATTTCTTCACGAATGAAGATTTTTTCTAAAGTAGAAAAATGCCACTTATTTTTTAATTCTTCAAGCTGAATTTCTAATTCCTGACGAAGTAAATCGACGGTTCTGTGCGTTGAAATTTTCAACATTTCAGAAACTCCAATAAACAAAGGTTTATTGTCTTCAATAACACATCCTAAAGGTGCTACAGAAGTTTCACAAGCTGTAAAAGCAAACAAAGCATCAATTGTTTTATCTGGAGAAACGCCTGGGAAAAGATGAATTAAAATCTCAACATCCGCAGCGGTATTGTCTTCAATTTTCTTAATTTTTATTTTACCTTTTTCATTGGCTTTCAAAATACTATCAATTAAACTCGATGTATTGGTAGAAAACGGAATTTGTGTAATCACCAATGTATTTTTGTCTAATTGTGAAATTTTAGCACGCACACGCACACGACCGCCACGCATACCATCATGATAATTGGAAACGTCTGCAATACCCTGCGTCATAAAATCAGGATAAAGCGTAAATGGTTTTCCTTTTAAAATCTTGATCGAAGCGTCGATTAACTCATTGAAGTTATGAGGTAAAACCTTAGTCGAAAGTCCAACCGCAATACCTTCTGCTCCCTGCGCTAAAAGCAATGGGAATTTTACTGGAAGATTGTTTGGTTCTGCACGACGACCGTCATACGAAACTCCCCAATCTGTAATTTTAGGAGAATATAAAACCTCTAAAGCAAATTTAGATAGACGTGCCTCAATATAACGCGAAGCTGCTGCTCCGTCACCTGTCAAAATATTTCCCCAGTTTCCTTGGCAATCAATCAATAAGTCTTTTTGACCAATTTGTACCATTGCATCTCCAATACTCGCATCTCCGTGTGGGTGATACTGCATGGTGTGACCAACAACATTGGCAACTTTATTATAACGACCATCGTCCAACTCTTTCAAAGAGTGCATAATACGACGCTGAACCGGTTTAAATCCGTCCTCGATAGCAGGAACTGCACGTTCCAGAATTACGTATGAAGCATAATCCAAAAACCAGTCTTTGTACATTCCGGTTACTTTGGTAATAACGTCCTCGCCTTCTTCTTCGTGATTTTCGTAAAAATGCTGTCCTTCGAAATGTTTAGCATCTACGTCGATAATCTCATCGTCATCTCCATTTTGATTGTCATCAATTTGGTTTTCATCCTGATTATTCTCGTCGTCGTTTGGAATTATGTTATCGTCTTCTTCGTCTTTCATTTAATTATATCTAATTATAATTTTATTTGTTTTCAAGAAGTTCTTTTAAAACTTCAACGCTTGGTAAAACGGTCTTATATTTACTCGCAAAAATCTGCTCATTATTTTCTGGCAATGTATATTTGACTACAGATTCACTTTTATTTTGACAAAGCACAATTCCGATTGTTTTATTTTCATCTTCCAAACGCATTTCTCTGTCATAATAGTTAACATACATTTGCATCTGTCCTAAATCCTGATGTTTTAACTCTCCAATTTTCAAATCAATCAGAACAAAACATCTTAAAATTCTATTGTAAAAGACTAAATCAATCCTAAAATGTTTATCATCAAAACTAATTCTTTCTTGTCTTCCCACAAAAGTAAAACCATGACCTAATTCTAATAAAAACTGTTCCAGTTTATTAATGATTTTTTCTTCTAATTGAGATTCTGAATATTGATGTAATTCCGGTAATCCTAAAAATTCTAGTATATAAGGATCTTTGATAATATCTTTTGGCTTTTCGATAATCTGACCATGTTCTGAAAGCTTTAATATTCCATCTTTATCTCTACTTAAAGCTAATCGTGTATAAAGTGCCGTATCGTATTGGCACTTTAATTCTCGAACGCTCCAATTATTTTTTTCAGATTCAATTTTGTAAAACCGTCTTTCTTTTTCATCTTCAATTCGCATTAAAAAAATATAATGACTGAAAGTCAATTTAAAAAAAGAAGACAAAGTTTGATAATCTGGTTTATTAAATTCCGCAGTCACTGACTGCGTTTTTTGAGATTTGAATTCCGCAGACACTGTCTGCGCTTTTTGAATTTGTAAAATCCTATTCAGTGACTCGGATTTTGAAAAAATAATATAGAATTGTCTAATTTGCTCTAAATTCCTAACAGAAAAGCCTTTACCAAACTCTTTTGTTAGCTGTTGGGATAAACCTTTTAGAAGCTGTTTTCCATATTCAGCCCTATCTTTTCCATTTTGCTCTTCTTCAACAATAATTCTTCCAATTTCAAAATAAGTAATTGTCATTGTAGAATTTACGGTACGCAAAACCTGTTGTCGGGCATTTTGCAATAGCTCGGCAACTTGCTGGAAAATAACTTTATTTTGAAGACCGTCTGACACTATTTGTTATTCTAAAAATTCTTAAACCTCCTCCAACTCATCAATCTCAACCTTCAAGTTCTTGATAATAAACTCTTGTCTATCCGGCGTGTTTTTACCCATGTAGAAAGACAACAACTGCTCGATTGAAGTATGTTTATCCATCATAACCGGATCAAGGCGGATCGTGTCTCCAATGAAGTTTTTGAACTCATCTGGCGAAATCTCCCCCAAACCTTTAAATCGGGTGATTTCTGGTTTTGGTTTGAGTTTCTCAATAGCATCTTTTCTTTCTTCTTCAGAGTAACAATAAATCGTTTCTTTTTTATTACGAACCCTAAAAAGCGGTGTTTGCAAAATATACAAATGCCCTTCTTTGATTAACTCTGGAAAAAATTGTAAAAAGAACGTAATCAAAAGCAAACGAATGTGCATTCCGTCCACATCGGCATCGGTTGCGATTACGATGTTGTTGTAACGTAATTTTTCTAATCCGTCCTCAATATCTAATGCTGCTTGCAGTAAATTGAATTCTTCGTTTTCATACACAATCTTTTTCGTCATTCCGTATGAATTCAAAGGCTTACCACGTAAACTGAAAACCGCTTGTGTATTTACGTCACGTGACTTTGTAATTGACCCAGAAGCCGAATCTCCCTCGGTAATAAAAAGCGTACTTTCTAGGTTTCTTGGGTTTTTGGTATCTGGAAGGTGGGCGCGGCAATCTCTTAATTTTTTATTGTGAAGATTGGCTTTTTTAGCGCGATCTGTAGCCAGTTTTCTAATTCCTGATAATTCTTTACGCTCACGTTCTGCCTGAAGAATTTTGCGTAACAAAGCATCTGCAGTTGTTGGATTTTTATGCAGATAATTATCCAGTTTCGTTTTGATAAAATCGTTTACGAAAGTACGAACAGAAACCGCTGGTGTTCCGTCGTCAGAACCCATATCTGTAGAACCTAATTTTGTTTTGGTCTGAGACTCAAAAACAGGTTCCATCACTTTAATACTAATCGCACTTACAATAGATTTACGAACATCTGATGCTTCGAAATTCTTGTTATAAAACTCACGAATCGTTTTTACAACCGCTTCACGGTAAGCCGCTAAGTGTGTTCCTCCTTGTGTTGTATTCTGACCGTTTACAAAAGAGTGATATTCTTCGCTGTATTGCGTTTTACTGTGTGTAAGCGCAACCTCGATATCATGCTCTTTTAAATGGATAATTGGATATTCTAAATCGTCTTCATTGATCGTTTCTTCTAATAAATCACGAAGTCCGTTCTCTGAATAATATTTTTCTCCGTTGAAAATAATTGTCAAACCATTGTTCAAGTAACAATAGTTTTTGACCATTTTGATCACGTATTCTAAACGGAATTTATAGTTTTTGAAAATCGTTTCGTCTGGCGTAAAAGTTACTTTAGTTCCTTTACGTTTTGTAGTATCAATTACATCTTCTTCTAAAACTAAATTTCCCGCAGAAAACTCTGCTGCTTTTTGTTTATCATCACGAACAGATTCTACTCGGAAATAATTCGAAAGCGCATTTACCGCTTTCGTTCCGACTCCGTTCAAACCAACTGATTTCTGGAAAGCTTTTGAATCGTACTTTCCACCTGTATTCATTTTCGAAACTACGTCAACTACTTTCCCTAACGGAATTCCACGCCCATAATCACGAACCGAAACCGTTTTATCTTTGATAGTGACTTCAATAGTTTTTCCAGAGCCCATTACGAACTCGTCAATACAGTTATCTAAAACCTCTTTTAAAAGAATATAAATACCATCATCTGGAGAAGAACCGTCTCCTAATTTTCCGATATACATTCCCGGACGCATACGGATATGTTCTTTCCAGTCGAGTGATCGAATATTATCTTCGGTATATTGATTTTGCTCTAGCATAAGGTGAATTGGATTTTTGGCTAATGTACCATTTATCGACAAAAAATGAAAGCGTATTTTTCTTTTTGTTACGAATAATAACAGCTTTTTAAGCTATTTAAATTAATTTTAAAATAATACGCCCTTAAAAATATAAAAAAGCAGCGATGAAACAAAAAAAATACTATTTGATTCCGAGCACTTGTTTTGCCAAAGCAATCATTTCGGGAGTTCCCGTATTTTTGTTTTTTTCGTCAGAAAGTTTTACAACGCCTTGCCAATGTATATTATCGGGCTTTGTATCGGTTAATTTAATTACCATATTCATAGCAGGAAGACCTACATCGTTGGTAAAATTGGTTCCGATTCCAAATGACATTTTTATTTTGTCTTGACAAAAATCTGCAATCTTTTTTACTTTATCATAATTTAGAGAATCTGAAAAAACAATCGCTTTGGATTTTGGATCAATTCCCATTTTATTATAATGAGCAATTACTTTTTGGGCAAACTCAATCGGATCGCCGCTGTCGTGTCTCACACCATCAAAAAGTTTGGAATATTTTTTATCAAATTGATTAAAGAATATTTCTGTAGTATAAGTATCCGTTAGTGCAATTCCGAGATCTCCTCCATAAACTTTTGTCCAGTTTTCGAGACTTATAAAATTTGCCACCTGAAAACCATATTGAGCGGCATGAAACATAAACCATTCGTGGGCGTGCGTTCCTAAAGGTCTTCTATTGTTAACCATTGCAAAATGTACATTGCTGGTTCCGATAAAACTGTGTCCGCCATAGGTTCTTAAAGTTTCATTTATTAAATCATGAACTTCGTAAGAATGGCGTCTTCTGGTTCCAAATTCTAAAATCGAAACTCCTAATTTATTATACTTATCGATTTTTTCTTTTGTCAGTTCTTTTATGGCTTCATCATTTAAGCGGATTAAATGATTAGATTTATAAAAAAGCTCCGAAATTAGAGCCATTAAAGGAACTTCCCACAAAATAGTTCTGTACCAGAACCCTTCAACCGTTACTTTAATTTCTGAACCTTCTTGACTAATCTGAACCTCAGACGGATCAAAACTATATCCTTGCAGAAAATCTAGATATGTTGGATCTAAATAAGGACAATAATGAGCTAGATAATTTTTCTCTTCTTTTGTTAAACGAAGATCAGCCAATGCATTTACAGAATTTCGAAGTAAATCTGCAAAACCAGCTGGAAAAATATGCTTACCACGATTTATAAATCCGTAACGAACTTTTGCTTTAGGAAAAAGCTTGATTACAGCATGCTGCATCGTAAATTTATAGAAATCATTATCTAGTATCGATTTTAGAAAAGTCGTTTCCATAGTGTTCAAATTCGGATCATTTACTGCTAAGATACGGCAAATTGACAGAAGAAGAAAATGATATAAAGAATCTGCTTAATTTTCTCTATTTTGTTATTATTTTGAAAGAAGCTAAAGCTTTTTGATTTCTATAAAACGTAATAAATTGCGTCATTTTCTTTTTGCATAAAATTTCAAATTCCAGCACATTGTTTTCTTCTTTTAGAATAAACATTTCAAGTTTTTCATCATCATTATCAAAACAAGATAATTCATTAAATTCTGAAAGATTTTTAATTTTAAACAATATTTTATCTCCCTCATTTACTTTAACAATACCTGATTTCGGCAAGAAAACTTCACAATCCTTTTCTATCATTGCATCGTAAATTAATGGCCCATTCAAATAAGCTTCTTTATCCATTTTAGGATTTTTAAATTCAGATTCAGGAAAATGTTTTGCGTAAAAATATTTTGGTTCCACATCAAAATAAATTGGCGTAAACTTTTTAACCGCAGTTTCTGTTTTGTAATCTAAATAACCGCCGCCCCATGTAGCATCAATCAAAATCGATTTTCCATCAATTTCTACCGTATTCCAAGCGTGATTGCTATACAATCTTTTTCTTCCAATATCAGTTAAATCAACTTTAGCATCTCCAATAACTACCTTTACTTTTAATCCTGATAATGTACCTATTTGCTCATACAAAAGAGAAAAATCCTCACAGACTCCTTTTTTATTTCTAAACGCTTTTTTGATCTCATTATCTCGATAGTTTTTCATCTGTCTATCGACTTCAGATTTATCTTTAGAATTAAAAGTTTTTGGATTTGAAGGATTACGAAACTTTTTCACATCATAATTAATGTTAAGCGCAACCCAACTGTAGATTGCTCTTGCTTTATCATATTCTGTAGTAAAATCTTTTTGGATTCGTTCTGCCAATTTTTCTGTATTTCCAAAATTTGGGTATTTCAATACAATACTATCAATTGCATTATACTTTTGGGAATAAGTAATAGTCATGAAGTTAAAAAAAACAAATACAATAGCAATTTTCCTAATTATCATAAATTTAGACTGAAAAGAATCTTATTTTGAAACAATTTTAAAAGAAACGATACTATTTGTATCAATAAATATAGTGACATAATCACCTATATTATTGTCTATAAGAATTTGAAATTCTAAACCTCCTCGTTTTTCTTTTGGATTTTGAACTTTAACAGGTTGATTTCTTTTATTTAAATAAAAAACCTGATTTGATTTTGAGACATTTTTGATTTCAACAGTAATCCTATCTCCATTTCTGGCTTCGATTATTCCAGAATCAGGCGATTTAATTTTATAGTCTTTTTCGATTGTGGTATTGTAGATTAAAGGACCATTTAGAAAATCGCTTTTACTTAATCTATTACCTGAAAAAGTTCCAGAATCTGGAAAATGTTTGGCAAAGAAATAATCAGGATCTGTATCAAAATAAACCGGATTAAAATCATTTACCATTCGTCCTTTACTGCTATCATAATAACCTTGTCCCCAAGTTACATCAATCAAACGCCATTTCTTGTCAATCAAAACTATGTTCCAAGCGTGATTAGACGAAGTGGTTTTTCTACCAATATCTCTTACAGAAACTTTAGAATCTCCTCGAACAATTTCGCATTTCAATCCGACTTGTTGCGCTAAATCTTGATACAATGCTGTAAAACCTTCACAGACAGCTTTTTTTGAATTAAAAGTTTTTTGAATCAGATTATCATTAATCTGTTTTAGTTTTCTTTGTTTTTCAGCTTCAGAAGAATAACTAAAACCTTGCGAGCGTTGTGGATTTAAATAAGCATTATAATCATACTTTATATTGAAAGCAATCCAACTGTAGATCGCGCGCGCGCGCTCAGAATCCGAATCAAAATCTTTCTCGATTTTTTCTGCCAGTTTTTCGGTTGAATTGAAGCTTTTAGGATATTTTGCAACAATTTTATCTACATCGCTAATCTTTTGAGAGAAAGCAAAATGGACAGAAATAATGTTTAGTAAAAGGAATAAAAATGAAATCTTTTTTTGTGGCATTTAAAAATTTGATTTGATAATATCTTTCAGTTCTTGATCTAATTCAGGATTAGAAATTTTATTTTCATTCAAATCAAAATTCGCGCCAAATGTAGGTAATGAGAAACTTCCTTTAATTTCTGCACCATAACGAGGGAAAAGATTTTGTGCAATTCCTAAAACAGATGAACCTCCTCTTCCTCCTGGAGAAGTCGCTAACAACAACATTGGCTTATGCTGAAAAACATCTTTTTCGATACGTGAACTCCAATCGAAAACATTTTTGAAGGCTACAGAATAATTTCCATTGTTTTCTGCCATCGAAACAACAAGAATATCAGCTTCTTTGAGTTTACTAAGAAAAGCTTTTGCCACTTCATGCTGGCCTATTTCTTTTTCAAGATCAACACTAAAAACTGGCATTGCAAAATCGTTAAGATCTAAAACTTCAACTTCAGCATTCTCAAATAAACTCGATGCATAAGTTGCTAAATGTTTATTTATTGACTGTGTGCTATTACTTCCTCCAAAGGCTATAATTTTCATGGTTTCTCGTTTAGTAATTTTTCTTCAATTAGTTCTTTTTTTGGTCCGTCGATTTCGTAAATCTCTTTTGCAATTTCTACAGAATATTCGTTAGGATAGATTTTTCCTCCGTAAGATTTTGCATAGACCTTAGTAAATTCTGCTCCAAAATACAGAATTATTGCCGAATAATAAACCCAAACCAAAATAATAATCACAGAACCCGCTGCACCATATACAGAAGCTACTGTCGAACTGCCTAAATAAAATCCAATGGCAAATTTACCAATCATAAAAAGTATTGCTGTAACACCTGATCCTATAAAAGCATCTTTCCATTTTATTTTTCCATCTGGTAATGTTCTAAAAATTATAGCAAAAAGAAGTGTTATACTGGCTAAAACAATGACCACGTTCACAATATAAAATAGATAAACCGTACTTTCTGGAAAATATACTTTTAGACGTGCACTAAGTAAATCTAAAGTGGTACTTATAAAAAGACTGACCAGCATCAAAAAACCAACCGAAGCAATCATCGAGAATGACATTAAGCGATTTTGAATAAACTTCTTAATTCCTTTATCTGGTTTTGCACGAAGTCCCCAAATAAAATTAATTGAACTTTGTATTTCGGCAAAAACTCCCGAGGCTCCAATTAATAGCATAACGATTCCAAATACGGTTGCAAAAACATTATCGCCAGACAATTGTACATTTTTAATAGCTTCCTGAATTTGAGTTGCAGCGCCATTACCTACCAAACCATTAATTTGTCCGTATAATTCTCCGGTCACCGCTTCTTCTCCAAAAAAGAAACCGCAAATTGTGATAATAATAATCAATAGAGGCGGTAACGCAAAAATGGTATAGTACGCCAATGCTGCGCTTAACTTAATTGCGTTATCATCGTTAAATTCTAAAAAGGTATTCTTTAAGAGAAACCAAGTTTTGGAGAATATATTTTTGATTTTCATGTGCTGACTATTTGATATTCTCTCAAATTTACGCAATAATGAAAATTTTGAATTCTTGATTTTTAACCAGATTTTATATTTTTTCCATGTTAATTATCCATAATCTTATCATACTCCTGATCAGTTCCTAATTTTTTTATTTTCAGAATATTTTTAAATTCACGTCGTGTTGGTTTTATCAAATATGAAGTTGAATCTAACATTTTGCCTTTAATTAAAGTAACTGAATCAAGCTTAGATAAATCTTCACGTAAATAAATATGCTTAATTTTAAGTATATTTTTTTCTAAAGCTATAGTTTTTATATCCCAAAATATCGAATCTCTTGTACTTAAAACTAATTGGCCATCAATACGTTTTGCTTTTTGATTAAGCGAAAACCTAAAAATGGTATCAATACTTTTTTCTACCATTTCTATGGAATCTCCTTTAAAATAAAAATCAAATTTTTCCTTTGTTTCTTTATCTATCAATTGATCATTGACAACCTCATACTTCTGTTTTAAAGAGTCTAAAAAGTATTTATGAAATCTATATTTATAAAAATACTCCCTTAAAATCCTGTCTTCTTCAATTCTAATGTAAGTAGAATCGCTATTCATATATAATCCTTTAAATTTAGATGGAAATCCTCTTAATTCAGAATCATTAATAGGTTGCGGATTTTCAAAGTAAAAAGTCAAACAACCATCACAAACTTCTACTGCTTCCGCATCTGCTTTTTTACAAGAACTTAAAACAGTTATTAAAGCGAATATTAAAATTAGCTTTTTCATATCCAGTTTTATTTATAATGACAAAAAATCCCTTTATCATAAACAGTCCACAAACTTGCTTTTTGGTTTGCCGCTTTTAAAGCATTGTTTGCCCAGGTATTACAAGTATAAAAAAGACTATAACTTCCTTTTGCTTCATAAAAAGCATCTTTCTTTCCGTAACTGTGACCTTCAATCCATTCTGGGCGAACTGGATCGCTGAAACTATTTGAAATATAATTGACTAATTTTTGATAGTTGTCTTTTGAAACCAAAATGCGTTTGCAATCTTCTCCTTCTGTCAATTGTTTGAAAAATGTAGTATGCATTGCCGACGAACTTACACCAAAAACGGCTTTTAAAGCTGTACTTGCTTTCAAATCTGACCATTCTGGCGTATCTAAATAAAATCCTTTATCGCCCCAGCCAAAACCTATATAATTCATTAAAGAATCTTTCGATTGTGTTTGATTAAACTGAATCTGGTTTCTCCAGTCTTTGATTTCATTTTTTACAGGAACAACAATATCAGTATGAACACCGTTTGAAAGAATGTAAATTGGAATCGCATTTCGTTCTTCGACTTTTGCAACATCTGAATTGACTGTGATTTTAGAAATAATTAAAACGGATGAAATGTACAAAGCAATAAAACTGAAGATTCCGAAAAGCGTCCAGCCGAGAAATTTGAATGATTTTTTTAGCATTTTGATTGGTTGATTTTAGATTAGTAATTGGTTATTTTTCTGTAACCAATTTTTGAGCCAAAAATTTTGATGCTAAAATTTTTCTCTCGCAGATTTTACAGATCAATCAGATTTATTCTCATTTTTGTGTCATCCTAGCGAAGTCGAAGGACACGCAAGTAGCTCTACAATCTAAATCTCCAATCTTTGCATGGGCTTCGACTTCGCTCAGCCTGACAAAACAGAACTCTACTTTTAAGCATAAAAAAAACTGCTGAATCTCTCCAGCAGTTTTAGTCTTTATTCTTTACTCTTTCTTCTACTATCTCTAAAAAAAATTAAACGTTGAAACGGAAATGCATCACATCACCATCTTTTACCACATATTCTTTTCCTTCTACTTTGAATTTTCCAGCTTCTTTTGCTTTTGCTTCAGAACCGTATTGAACGTAATCTTCGTATGAAATAACCTCTGCACGGATAAATCCTTTTTCGAAATCAGTGTGGATAACTCCAGCAGCTTGCGGTGCCGTTGCCCCAATATTGATTGTCCAAGCACGAACTTCTTTTACACCAGCTGTAAAGTAAGTTTGTTGTTTTAATAATTTGTAAGCCGCACGAATTAAAACAGAAGCTCCTGGTTCAGTTAATCCCATATCTTCAAGGAAAACCTGACGCTCTTCGTAGCTTTCTAATTCTGTAATATCAGCCTCTGCTCCTACTGAAAGAATGATAACTTCAGCATCTTCGTCTTTTACTAATTCACGAACTTGATCAACATATTTGTTTCCGTTTACAGCAGAACTTTCGTCAACATTACAAACGTATAAAACTGGTTTTGCAGTAATTAATTGGAAACCTTCCATCAAAACTTCTTCGTCATTGCTTTGAGGAACAATAGTTCTTGCAGATTTTGCTTGTAATAAAGCTTCTCTAATTCTGTTTAATAAAGCTTCTTCAGTTTGAGCTTCTTTATTTCCAGTTTTTGCAGCACGTTTTACTTTTTCTAAACGTTTTTCGATTGTTTCTAAATCTTTTAACTGCAATTCGATATCAATTGTTTCTTTATCACGAATCGGGTTTACATTTCCGTCTACGTGAACAATATTATCATTATCAAAACAGCGTAAAACATGAATAATAGCATTACACTCTCTAATATTACCTAAAAACTGGTTTCCTAGACCTTCACCTTTACTTGCTCCTTTTACCAAACCTGCAATATCTACGATATCTACAGTAGCCATTTGAACGCGCTCTGGTTTTACCAATTCTTCCAATTTATTGATTCTTGGATCTGGAACGTTTACAACACCAATATTCGGTTCGATTGTACAAAAAGGAAAGTTTGCACTTTGCGCTTTTGCATTAGATAAACAATTAAATAATGTTGATTTTCCAACATTTGGTAATCCTACAATTCCTGCTTTCATCTGTTTGTTTCTATTTATTTTATTTGGTCTTTTTATTTTCAGACCTAAAACACTAAACGTTGTAATTTAATGCATTATGATTTTACGCGTTTTTCTTCTTTCTGCCAAAATCCTATTTTTTGGCTTTAAAATTTTGCAAATATAAGATTTAATAGCTCTTGCACGAAGCAAAAATGTTCAATAATATAATTTTAAAGATATTCTTGAAAATTTTTAAAGATTTTATTAAATTTTTGTTAAAAAACATTACTTTTATAAAACTAATCAACAAAAAACAAACCAAAAAACCAATTACCATGAAAAAGATTGCATTATTATTATTTCTGTTGCATTCAGCATTTATTTTTGCACAGAAAGATGTTTCGGGTTTTGTAAAAGACAAAACCGGCGCACCGCTTCCAGGAGTTAATGTTTTAGAAAAAGGAACCAACAACGGAGTTTCTACTGATTTTGAAGGAAGTTTTAGAATAAAAGTAAAAGATGGTGCAACATTAATTTTTAGCTATGTTGGGTTTTCGACAATTAAAAAAGTAGTTTCTGGAGATAAGATAGACGTTACTTTAGCCGATGGTGATGGTCAGGTTTTAAACGATGTTGTTGTCGTTGGTTCTAGAAACGCAAAGCGAACCGTTGTCAATTCAGCCGTTCCGATCGATGTGATCAACGTAAAAGATGTTACAACTCAAAGTGGAAAAATTGAGATCAATCAATTGTTACAATATGTAGCGCCTTCATTTAATGCAAACAAACAATCGGGTTCTGATGGTGCCGATCACGTTGATCCAGCTTCTCTAAGAGGTATGGGACCAGACCAAACTTTGGTTTTAATTAACGGAAAAAGAAGACATCAATCCTCACTAATCAATTTATTCGGAACACGCGGACGCGGAAATACAGGAACCGACTTAAATGCCATTCCTGCAGCATCTATTAAAAGAATTGAAATTTTGCGCGATGGCGCCGCAGCTCAATACGGTTCTGACGCTATTGCTGGAGTTATCAATATCGTAACAAATGATAGTGTAGATGAATTTACGGGATCTATAACTTATGGAGCATTTAATACTGATGCCAAAGGAGATTTTCCTGAAGGAACGGCTAACACAAAAGGGTATAGACTAGATCAAAAAGGTTTTGGAAACTCGTTTGGAAAAAATCAGGATTTTGATGGCGGTTCTGTAAAAGTTGCAGCCAATTACGGAACTAAAATCGGGAATAATGGTGGATATGTAAATGTTACGGGAGAATTCTTAAATAAAAACAAAACTCTAAGACCTGGTTTTGATTTTAGAAAAGGATTTGGGGAAGCAGAAATTCAAGGAATTAATTTGTTTGTAAATCTTGCTATTCCTATTTCAGAAAAAACACAATTTTATGCTTTTGGAGGAAGTAATTTTAGAGATACTGACGCTTATGCCTTTACCAGAAATGATGGAGAAAGAGTTGTAGAAGCCATCTATCCAGGTGGATTTACTCCTAGAATCACTTCAAAAATTAATGATAACTCGATTGCTGCCGGAATTAGAACAGAAACTTCTGGAGGCTGGAAATGGGATTTTAGTAATACCTTAGGTAAAAATAAATTTCATTATAATATAAAAGGAACGCTTAACGCTTCTCTAGAAGAAAATTCTCCAACAGAATTTGATGCTGGCGGTCACAGTTTGCTTCAGAACACAACCAATCTGGATGTTTCTAAAAATTATGGAGATATTCTTGGCGGACTAAATATTGCATTTGGAACTGAATTCAGAGTAGAACAATTTGAAATTTTTGCTGGCGAAGTGGGTTCTTATGCAACTTACGATACTAATGGAGTTCCAATTACAGATCCGACAACACAAAGCGCTCCAATTGACCCAATTTCTGGAGAACCAAGACCAGGCGGATCTCAAGGTTTTCCTGGATACAGCCCTGCAAACGAAGTAAATAAAAGCCGTACCAACTTCTCTTTATATACAGATGCAGAATTAGATGTTACGGAATCATGGATGGTAAGTGCTGCTGTTCGTTATGAAAACTACAATGATTTTGGAAGTACTGTAAATGGTAAATTTGCTTCGAGGCTTAAATTAACAGACAAAATTAATTTAAGAGGTTCTGTAAGTACAGGTTTTCGTGCGCCTTCTTTAGCACAGATTTACTATAATTTACGTTTTACAAACTTTAGTTCAGGCGGCGCAACAGAAGTTTTGCTTGCTTCGAATGATAGTCCAGTTACTAGAGCATTTGGAATCAATAAGTTAAACGAAGAAAAAGCAGTAAATGCTTCTCTAGGATTTACGGCATCTCTTGGCGATTTTACAGCAACTGTTGACGGTTATTTGATTAATGTAAAAGACAGAATTGTATTAACCGGTTATTTCGATGCAACAGCTTTAGGAATGAATGTCGACAAAGCACAGTTTTTCGTAAATGGTGTAGATACTAAAACAACCGGACTGGATATCGTTTTAGCTTGGAAAAAAACTTTTGGTAGCAACAGAGTTGAAGCAACTCTTGTTGGTAACATCAACGACATGAAAATTGACAAAATCAAAAATGGTGATCTAGACGAAAAAACTTTCTTTGGAGAACGAGACAGAGCTTTCTTATTAGCTTCAGCTCCACCAAACAAATTCGGTTTAAACCTAAATTATGCTAGAAAATGGTTTGATGCCGGATTATCATTTACTAGATTCAGCGAAGTAAAACTACTAGATTATCAAATGAGTGATTTAACTCCTGAAGATTTTAGAACTTCACCAACACAAACAGAAGGAGAATTATACGCAATTCAGAAACAGGCTGCTACAGACACTTACGGTGCTAAAATTGTAACAGATTTAACTTTAGGGTTTAAACTTTCTAAATCAACTAAAATAACCGTTGGGGCAAATAACTTGCTAAACATATATCCTGACCAGCAAGACGACTGGGTTGAAGCAGGTGGTTATTGGGATGCTGTACAAATGGGATTCAACGGCGCTTACTATTATGCAAGACTTGGATTTAATTTTTAAGTATAAAAAAGGGCTACGACTTCGCTCAGCCTGATAAACATAAATATTAGTAGTATCAACTGATTTATGTCTTCCTGAGCAAAGTCAAAGGACACGCAAGAAGCTCCATAACGAGAATCTCCAATCTATAAGTAGACTCCTTTTAACTTAATAGAACTAAAAACAAAAAATCCTGAACAATTAAGTTCAGGATTTTTTTTTCTATTTATATTTAATTACAATTTATATTCTAAAGAAGCAATAATCGCTTTTTCTTCATCTGTAGCCGTAAAACCTGAAGTGTCCCAATAATTGGTAAGGATTTTATTCTTTTTATTAAAAAGTGATTTTTCTTTAAAAACATCACTTTCCTTATAGGTAAAATTCTGTCTATTAAAGCCGGTAGTCACAAAACTATTTCTTACCTGAATGTTTTTGGTTTTATCTTTGAGAATAATATCATATCCAATTTCTTCATTAGAACTCAGCACATAATACTCTTTTCCATCCCATCTGTAATTTACTTTAACAAAAGACTTTGTAATGTTTCGAGAACCAATTTTAGTCTGATCTTCCATTTTATCAAGATTAGCAGGCGTTACAGAAACAGTAAACTCCAAAATTAGCTTCTTTTCAGGATCATAAATAATTTCAAAATTATCTATAGCTTCTTTCGCTTTATCCAGCGGACTTACAGACATTATATAAATTCCCTTATTAGTTGGATGCCCTTTGGTTGTAAAATCATATTGCTTCTTTGCCTTGGTATCTAATAAAGGTTCAAAGTATTTAAAATTCGAATAATTTTCCATTATATTATTCAAATTATATCCCTTTAAATCAGCACTAATATCAGTTTCCAGCAATCCGTAAGAACGATTTTGTTCTACTAATAAAGTAGTCGTATTGTTTTTATTGAATTGAAAATTAACCAATCCGTCATTATAATAAGAATATTGATTATCGAGCATAAAGAATTCACGAACGTAAACTTTTAACCGATACGGAAAATTTAATTTCTGCTTAGAATTCGAAACTATTTTTTGAAGTATTTTTTGAGGATTCTGTTGTGATACAACAACTTCGTCAAGATTTTCTTTTTTGTTTTTAATGTAAACTACAAATTCGTTTTCTTTTAAAACTGCCCATCGAAGTGTTACTTCTTCATAATTCATTTCTGAAACTTGCACATTCGACCCTCCGCTTAAAACAAAAGTGACTTTACCATCTTCATTCGCCAATAAAACTTGTTTGGTTTTTAAAACAACTACTGTTGCATTTTCTATTGGCTGTAAGGTTTCGATGTCTTTTACCAAGATAGAATACTCCGTTTCTTGAGAAAAAACGTTCATAGTAGATAATACGACAAATAAAAGTAGCAATTTCCTCATAGGCGTTGTCAATTTTTTAACTAAAGTATTACTTTTTTATCAATAAACTAACACTAAATTAATAATTCATTATATATCAACAAACTAACTTTGATTATTTTTTTATTTAATGCAAAAAAAAATCCTGAGCTCACACTCAGGATTATATTTAAAATACCAGAAATACTTACTCTCCGTGTAGGAAAGATTGTCTTTCTAATAAAGTTTCTTCATCTTCTACATGCTCATCGTCTGGAACACAACAGTCAACCGGACAAACGGCAGCACATTGAGGTTCGTCATGAAAACCTTTACATTCTGTACATTTTCCTGGTACAATATAATAGATTTCATCAGAAATTGGAGTTTGCGCATCATCTGCATCAACTTCAGTTCCGTCAGGTAAAACTATTTTTCCAGAAAGACTTGTACCGTCTTTATATCTCCAGTCATCAGCTCCTTCATATATTGCTGTATTTGGGCACTCTGGTTCGCAAGCCCCACAGTTGATGCATTCGTCGGTTATAATAATTGCCATCGTTTTTTAGTCTTAAAGTTTACAAAGTCATAAAATCTAAAGTCATAAAGTTTGAAAGCAAAAGTATTTAAAGTCTTTTCGACTTTGGACTTTCAACTTTGGACTTTTGTCTTTCGACTTAATTATGCTTATTTTTGTGCAAAATTACAATCAAAACAATTCATAAACAAACATTATGACATTAGAAACAAAAAAAAGTGTTTTTGTTGAATTAGGAAAATTTTTAAGTCAATTTTCTGAAGGAGCTTCTGCCAGAAAATCTGACGTCTTATATAATGATATCTTTTTTGATGATTTCGAAAATCTGATACATTTATCACAATCACATAATGGCTGGTATACTCCTGAACAAGTGTATTTTTCGATACAATCTTGGGCAGAAGCCTTAACAAAAGAAAATATTGATAAATGGCTTTCGACTTATAAAATTGATGAAAACAACGATAATTCTAAAACGGTTGCCTTAATTTTAGCGGGAAATATTCCTTTAGTTGGCTTCCATGATTTTTTATCCGTTTTAATAACAGGCAACAAAGCTTTAATCAAAACTTCATCAAACGATCAGCACTTACTGCCGTTTTTAGCTAAATACCTAATTGCTGTTGATGAAACTTTTAAAGATAAAATCACTTTCGTTGAAGGAAAATTAGAAAATTTTGACGCTGTAATCGCCACCGGAAGTAATAATACAGCTCGTTATTTTGAATATTATTTTAAAGACAAACCTTCTATTATTCGAAAAAACAGAAATTCGGCTGCGATTTTAACTGGGAAAGAAACCAATGAAGAATTGGAAAATCTTGGTGAAGATATATTTAGATATTTTGGTTTAGGATGCCGAAATGTTTCTAAACTTTTTGTTCCTAAAGGCTATTCTTTTGACACTTTTTTTCAGGCAATTTTCAAATATCAGGATGTCATTCATTATGAGAAATACGCTAACAATTATGACTATAATAAAGCTGTATTTTTGATGAGTAATTTTAAGTTATTAGACAACGGATTTCTTACTTTAAAAGAAGACGCAAGCTACGCCTCGCCTATCTCAAGCGTTTTTTACGAATACTACGAAAGCCTTGAAGAATTAGAAAAACGCCTACAGGCAGATTCTGATCAAATTCAATGCATTGTTAGCCATAATTTAATCCAAGACAGCATTACATTCGGAGAAACACAAAAACCGCAATTGTGGGATTACGCAGATAATGTCGATACTATAACGTTTTTGTTAACAACAAAGTAATAAATTGTTTAATTATTTCGAATATTTTAACGCTTTTTCGGCTCTTATTGCCGAAATTTGCGTCTTTAAAATTTTCGACTATTAACAACAACCATGAAAAAACACAACTACAGCGCAGGACCAAGTATTTTACCTCAGGAAGTTTTTGAGAAGGCATCAAAAGCAATTTTAAATTTTAATGATTCAGGATTATCTATTCTTGAAATCTCGCACCGAAGCAAAGATTTCGTTGCAGTTATGGAGGAAGCTCGTTCCCTTGCTTTAGAATTATTAGGACTTCAAGGAAAAGGTTATCAGGCTTTATTTTTACAAGGCGGTGCAAGTACAGCATTCTTAATGGCACCTTATAATTTATTAAAAGAAAACGGAAAAGCAGCTTATTTAGATTCAGGTACGTGGGCAACTGCAGCAATCAAAGAAGCTAAACTTTTTGGAGAAACTGTTGTTGTAGCTTCTTCAAAAGAAGACAATTATTCACATATTCCAAAAGGTTACGAAATACCAGCAGATGCTGATTATTTTCACTGTACAAGTAACAATACAATCTTTGGAACTCAATTAAAAGATTTCCCAGCAACTAATATTCCCGTTGTATGCGATATGAGTTCAGATATTTTTTCTCGTGAATTAGATTTCTCTAAATTTGATTTAATCTATGCTGGAGCTCAAAAAAATATGGGACCTGCTGGAACTACTCTTGTTGTAGTTAAAGAAGAAATCTTAGGCAAAAACGGAAGAACAATTCCAAGTATGTTAGATTACGCTAAACATATTAAAGCAGAAAGTATGTACAATACTCCGCCTGTTTTCTCTGTTTACGTTTCTCTTTTAACTTTACAATGGATTAAAGAAAAAGGTGGAATCGCTGCTGTTGAAAAATTAAACAACGCTAAAGCAGAATTACTTTATGCTGAAATCGACAGAAACCCATTATTCAAAGGAGCTGCTGCAGTAGAAGATCGTTCTAACATGAATGTAACTTTCTTACTAAACAACCCAGATCATACAGAAACTTTTGATGCTTTATGGAAAGCAGCAAACATTTCTGGATTACCAGGACACCGTTCTGTTGGTGGTTACAGAGCTTCTATCTACAACGCTATGCCAATTGAAAGTGTTCAGGTATTAGTTGATGTAATGAAAGCATTGGAAAGTAAAGTTTAGTTTTTTTTCGGTTAATCGTTAATTTGCTTAACTGTTTAATCGTCAAAAAATACTTCCTTTAAAAATATCAAAAAAGAAAAATCAAATAGCTGGTTTATCGATTAAACATTTAAACGATTGACCAAATAAACAATAAATACAATGAAAGTATTAGCAAATGATGGAATTTCTAAAAGTGGAATTCTAGCCTTAGAAAAAGGTGGATTTGAAGTTATAACTACAAAAGTAGCTCAAGAACAAGTAGCTAACTTTATTAATGAAAATAATGTTGACGTAATTTTAGTTCGTAGTGCTACTAAAGTTCGTAAAGATATTATCGACGCTTGTCCTGGCATCAAAATCATCGGTCGTGGTGGTGTTGGTATGGATAATATCGATGTTGATTATGCTAAAAGCAAAGGAATTCATGTAATCAATACTCCTGCTTCATCTTCAGAATCTGTTGCTGAATTGGTATTTGGACACTTATTTTCTGGTGTTCGTTTTTTACATGATTCTAACAGAAACATGCCTCTTGAAGGAGATTCAAACTTTGACGGTTTGAAAAAAGCGTACGCTAACGGAACTGAATTAAGAGGTAAAACTCTTGGTATTGTTGGTATTGGACGTATCGGGCAAGCAACTGCAAAAATGGCTCTTGGTTTAGGAATGAAAGTTATCGCTGCTGACAGTTTTATTCCAGAAGTAGATGTAAAAGTTGAGTTTTTTGACGGACAATCTATTACAACTAAAATTGTTTCTCAATCTTTAGAGTCTTTATTCAAAGAAGCTGATTTTATCACCTTACACGTTCCTGCTCAAAACGGTTACATCATCGGAGAAAAAGAATTCGAAATCTTAAAAGATGGCGTTGGAATCGTAAACTGTGCACGTGGAGGAGTTATTGATGAAGTAGCTTTAGTAAAAGCTTTAGATTCAGGAAAAGTGGCTTTTGCAGGTTTAGACGTTTTCGAAAGCGAGCCAAAACCAGAAATGGCAATTTTAATGCATTCTAAAATTTCATTGACTCCACACATCGGAGCTGCAACTGGAGAAGCACAAGACAGAATTGGAACTGAATTAGCATCACAAATCATTACTTTATTGAGCTAATTAACTATAATTAAAATACTTAGAAGGGATTTATTAACACAGTTTAATAAATCCCTTTCTTTTTTTGTTTAAATTTGAGTTCTAATCTAAATCCTAAAAATCATGTTTGAACAATTAACCCAATTAGTACAACAATATGGAGGCGATGCAGTAGTAAACAATTCTGCTGTTCCAAACGAACACAATGAAGCCGTAATTGGCGAAACCAGCAATTCTATTTTTGAAGGATTAAAAAAAATCGTTTCTGAAGGCGGAACAGATCAAATTGCTGGATTATTTAACGGAAACTCACCTATCGACAGCTCAAACCCTGTTGTACAGCAAATTCAAAAGCAATTAAGCGGTAATCTTGGTCAAAAATTCGGTTTAAGCAGTGCAGATTCAAACGGTGTTGCATCCAGTTTGATTCCGCAAATTTTAGGTTCTTTGGTCAACAAAGCAAAAGATCCTAATGACGGTAGTTTTCAAATCTCAGATATTATCAATTCGATCTCAGGAAATAGCGGGCAAGCTTCTGGAATAATGGATACCATTTCGAAATACGGAATGCAATTCGGATTAGACCAGAACAACGACGGAAAAGTTGATGTTGCTGATGTTTTAGTAGTAACTAAAACTAAAGGCGGCATAGCTGGATTTATCGGGAAATTGTTTGGAAGTAAATAAAGGTTCTGAGGTTCTGAGGTTCTGAGATACTAAGATTCTGAGATTCTAAGACACTAAGATCTTAAGCAAAATAGTAAAAGCTGTTTATTTACATAAACAGCTTTTTTATATAAAAAAACTCAGAACCTTAGTGTCTTAGAACCTTAGTACCTTTTAAAAAAAATTTCGTAAATTTAAATCATGAAAAAATGCATTTCCATATTAATTGTTTTAGGAACAATAATTGCCTGCTCAACGACTTCGCAAAATATTGCGAGTAATGACAATGTTTCCAAAACAAAGCAAGGCGATACGATTAGAATTGCAAACGATTCATTGGAATACGAAGTTATTATTATTGACAACGGATTTAACTATTGGTTAAGTTCAATGGCTCTACCGCGAAATTATCACACCTTGTCTTTCCTCGAAAACAAAAACTATCAATACGTTACAGAATGGAATAATCGAGTTTTACAGCCAAATCGATATAGTCCAAATTTATACGAAATGAGGATTGATTATCAGCCGCAAATTCATTACGGTTACGAGGTAAATTACTTAATTTACAACTACATGATTTATTTTCAAAATACTTACAAACAAAAGCTCGCAGGCTATGTGCCATTACGATAATGTTAGTATATTTGTAATGGTTATAAATAAATAATGGACAAACTAAAAAAACGTTGGGGAATCACTTCCAACCTACAAGCCATAATCATACTAATTGTTTTTGCCATCACCGGATCGGCATCTGCATGGATTTCTAGACCTTTTTGTGACTGGGTTGGAATTCACAAAGAAGATTTAGGCGTTGTTTGGTTTACCCTAATCCGTTTGTTGATTATTCTTCCTGTTTATCAGGTTTTATTAGTTGCCATTGGAACTCTTTTTGGACAATTTCGTTTCTTCTGGAATTTCGAAAAGAAAATGCTAAAAAGAATGGGACTTGGCTTCCTATTTAAAGACTAATTTCTTCAATTTCACTCTTTTTTAAATTATAGGATCCGTTCTGGTTAAGATTATTACTTAATCATGATTTTTCGTTTATTTTATTCTATTAAAATTTAAAAATTTCCACTTTCAAAACTTTTGTTACATTTTGTGATCAGAATAATTTCCTTTATTCATCAAATATAAACATCGTAAATATTTTAGATTAAAAATAAATATTACATTTTTTTAATCTAAAAATTATAACAAAACAGCAACCAGAACAGGATGGTGCAGGATAGTTTTATTTTAAGTAATAACAAACTTTACAATAGTTAAAGACAAATTAACTCTTGAAAATCAAACCTTTGAGAGTTTTTATTTCTCTAACTAAATCTCTTACTAACCAAACCACAATTTGAAATGCTGAAAAACTACTTAAAACTCTCCGTAATGGCGACTATGATTTGTCTCATTACGCCGAAAACAAAGATTTTTGCCCAAAATCCGATTGTAAAAATTGACTTTGACCAGTCAGGAAGACCTAAAGCAGAAGTTAACGATCCTGATTATAGCACTTGGGTTGTAGCTTCTGGAAATACAAGCACTTATAACGAAAATGGAGTAACCTTTACCGTTACGCGTGTAGGAAGTAATGGAGACGCCTTAGGAACTAATTGGTACAAAGCTGGTATTCAAGCTCCTTATTATGCAAGATTGGTGAGCGATGGACTTACTGTAAAAGGAACAACAGCTAATTTAGGTGCCCAAATCGAACTCAAAATAAGCGGTTTAACCACAGGAGAACATACTTTCTTGGCTTTCTTCAATGCAGTTGACAGTCCATCGGGAAATAATTTTAGTCCGATTGATATTTCAATAAATGGAAATTTGGTTGTAGATAATTTGATTCCAACTGTTAGAGCGCTTAAAACCGCCGATGCAAAATCTGTTTATCTAAAATTTCAAGCCACTACAGGAACCGATGTTGTAATATTAATGGCAGCAGAAACTTCAGGAACAGAAAACATTAAAAATATCATGTTTAATGGTTTTGAATTGAACACGCCAAACATTTTCTATCAAGCGACAAATCCAAATCCAAAACAAAATGATGAACATGTTGAATTAGTCTCTGGAGGTAAATTATTACAATGGACAGCCGCTGCTAATGCTGTTTCGCATAATGTTTATTTTGGAACAGATCAAGCAGCAGTAAACGCAGCGACAACTTCTTCTCCCGAATTTAAAGGCAACCAAGCCCTAGCCAATAATTCTTATCAATTAAACGGATTATACACCGGAGCAACTTACTTTTGGCGCATCGATGAAGTTTTAGCAAATGGAGTTGAAAAAGGAAACGTATGGCGTTTTCGTCCTGCACAACTTGCATTTCCAGACGCTGAGGGTTACGGTCGTTTTGCCAGAGGAGGACGCGGAGGAAAAGTAGTCGTTGTGACCAATTTGGACGATAGCGGGCCAGGAAGTTTCCGCGAAGCCGTTACCAACGATATCGGACCAAGAACAATTGTTTTCAATACTTCTGGAATTATCCAATTGCAATCTCGTTTGGTTCTAAGTCAGCCATACGTTACTATTGCGGGTCAAACTGCTCCTGGAAAAGGAATCTGTATCCGTTCTGCCCCTTTTGGCGTTACTGGAAATGATGCTGTTGTTCAAAACCTTAGAGTTAGAATTGGCGCTGGACCTACTTTCGACGGAATGGGATTAACGGGTGCTGACAATAGTATTATTGATCATTGTTCTATCAGCTGGACAATTGACGAGTCTTTTAGCTCTAGATCTGGAAAAAACATCACCTTACAAAAAACACTTATTTCTGAAGCATTAAATGCTGCAAATCACCAAAATTATCCTGCTGGAACAGAACACGGTTATGCAGCAACAATCGGAGGCGATATCGGAAGTTTTCACCATAATTTACTCGCACACTGTTATGGGCGTAATTGGAGTCTTGGTGGTGGTTTAGACGGAAGCGGTGCCTATGCCGGAAAAATGGACATCACCAATAATGTAGTTTACAACTGGGGAGGCCGAACAACTGATGGCGGTACTAAAGAAGTAAATTTTGTCAATAATTACTACAAACCAGGCGCTGGCTCTAAAATTTTTACTGCGTTTAACCAACAAAATGAAGGAGCAGGAACAGGAACACAGCAATGTTATTTTAGCGGAAATGTAATGCCAGGATATTTTGACGAAAGCAATCAAACTGCTGGAAGAAAAGCTTCTGGAGTAGCCATAACATTTGAAAATTTTGTAAGCACACCCTTTTTTCCTTCTTATGTAACGACACAATCTGCCAAAAATGCCTACAAAATTGTCCTTTCAGATGTTGGATGTACGCAGCCAGTATTTGATGATCATGATCAAAGAATTATTAATGAAACCTTAAACGGGACTTATTCTGCTGTTGGAAGCGTAACAGGTAAACCTGGGTTTCCGGACAAAGAATCTGATGTTGGTGGTTTTGAAGTGTATCCAATAGTGAACAGAGCTGCAAACTGGGATAGTGATTTAGATGGACTTCCAAATTGGTGGGAAACTCTAATTGGCACAAACTTAAACTCTGCCATTGGCGATTTTTCAGATGCAAATGCCGATACTGACTTAGACGGTTATACAAATTTAGACAAATATCTACAATGGATGTCGCTTCCGCATTACGAATCGGCTGATGGAAAAAAAATAGATATTAATATTCAGAAATTATCGCAAGGATTTACTAGCGGAGTTTCCTATTCCGTTTCAAATATTGTAAATGGCGGCGCTGTATTAAACTCAAATATTGTAGCCTTTACTCCTGCATCAAACGGACTATGTTCTTTTGAATTTACAGTAACAGATTCTGAAGGCGGTACAATGAAAAGAAAAGTAAACATAATTAGCGGACAAAGCATCAATCTAGCAACAGCAGAAATTAGCAAAGAGATTAAAAACAACTCATTTAATGTTTGGCCAGTTCCAAGCAATGGAGCTTTCTCTGTATTTATTGATAATGAAGAATCAGAAGTTTCAGATCTTAAAATATATGATATTTCTGGAAAAGAATTATTAATGCAAAAAATCAGAGGAAATACGGCAGAAACAATTCAGTTGCATTCTAAAGGAGTTTTTCTAATTAAAGTAATCGATCCGCAGACTAAAAAAACACAGTACACTAAAAAGATAATTGTACAATAAAAAACAAACAAAAAGGACGGTTTAAGACCGTCCTTTTTTATTTTTTCTGAAAGAAATAAGTATAAATCCAAGTCAAAGTAAATGATGGAATTATATCTGTAAAGGGCAATATTTCTTCAACAAAAGTCAAAACACTAGCAACCTTCCCTACTCTTCCCTTGTACATTCTAGTCATTAAAAAAGCTGCAATTGGCGCCCAGATTACATCTGAAAATTCACCAAGAAGCGGAATGGAAAAAGAAATCATTCCAATTCCATCCAAAACTAATCCTATCAGTAGTTTTGATATCTTATCATCTTCTACAACATTCAAATCCTGCATCTTACATTTGTTTTTAGTTCATCTAAATTAAAAATAATCTTTCAAATTGCATTATTTCTTTTTTCAATTTAATTTCTAAATTCCCATACCAATAAATATGCCGATTAGTAATTTTAGATTTTAGATTTTAGATTTCAGATTTTAGGCTCCAGACTTTTGACTTTTGACTTTTGACTTTCCACAATTTGGAATTTAAATTTTGTAATTTGATATTGACTATAAACTTCGTTTCTTTGTAAAAACAGTTTCACTACATGATACACGCAAAAAACATACATAAATTCTACGATAAACTTGAAATTTTAAAAGGAGTTGATTTACATATTAAAAAGGGCGAAATTGTTTCTATAGTTGGTGCTTCGGGTGCCGGAAAAACAACTTTATTACAGATTTTAGGTACTTTAGACAAACCCGATCATAATCCAGATTCTTCTTTAACCATTAATGGAAGAAACATTCTTGAATTACAGAACATTCAAAATAAAAGTTCAAAAAAAGAAAGAACTTTTAAAATCATTACTTGGACAGGTTCTCTTTATATCCTATTTCTGGTTGCTTACTTATTATTTTTCAGAACAAAAATCTTTGATGACACCCTTAGATTAGTGATCAGTACAGCTATTTTTTTACCAATACTTTCAATGGTTTTTTATTACAACAGCTATTTTAAAAAGAAAAGCAAACAAGACAAAGTGTTATCTGATTTTAGAAACTTAAATCTTGGCTTTATTTTTCAATTTCATCAGCTCTTACCTGAATTTACAGCATTAGAAAATGTTTGCATTCCTGCTCATATTGCTGGCAAAAAACCATCTGAAACAGAAAAAGAAGCAGTAAGACTACTTACTTATCTCGGACTTTCGCACAGAATTAATCATAAACCTAGTGAACTTTCCGGAGGAGAACAGCAGCGTGTTGCGGTCGCAAGAGCTCTAATCAACAAACCAGATGTTATTTTTGCAGACGAACCTTCTGGAAATTTGGATACTCATTCTGCAGAAAACCTTCACCAATTGTTTTTTCAGCTTCGAGACGAATTTGGACAAACTTTCGTAATTGTAACACATAACGAAGAATTGGCAAATATGGCAGATAGAAAATTAATAATGGTTGACGGCCAAATTAGCAATTAGGATAATCAGGAGCTATTCCTGCTGTCCGCTATATTCCCGATGAACAAAAACTACGGCTAAAAAGTCTTGTTTTTCTAAATCGCGAGATGCCGCTCCCACCAGGCCTAGGAGAGTTGAATAAACAAGAACATTTCATTGTAATATGAACAAATCAGAACTTAAAGATTTTCTTGATGAGAAAGTCATTCAATATAATAATCAGGATTTTATAGAAAGTGATCCCGTTCAGATTCCGCATCTTTTTACTCAAAAAGAAGACATTGAAATTGCTGGATTTTTGAGTGCATCGATTGCTTGGGGAAACCGTAAAATGATCATTAAGAACTCGCATAAAATGATGGAATTGATGGGCAATACTCCTTACGATTTCGTAATGTCACATTCTGAAGAAGATTTAGCCAGACTAGAAACTTTTGTACATCGCACTTTTAACGGACATGATTTTGCCGGTTTTATAAAGGGTTTGCAACACATTTATAAAAACCACAACGGACTAGAGGCCGTTTTTGCAAAAAATCAAGAAAAAGACAGTTTGCAGAAAAGTATTAGCGAATTCAAAAAAATATTTTTCGAAACCGATCATCTGCCTCGAACTCAAAAACACATTTCAGATCCTTTAAACAATTCTGCTGCAAAAAGAATTAACATGTACCTGCGTTGGATGGTTCGCCAAGACGTAAAAGGAGTCGATTTAGGAATTTGGAAAAGTATTTCACCTTCTGCTCTTTCTTGTCCGCTTGACGTTCATTCTGGAAATGTTGCCCGTAAACTTGAAATCCTTTCAAGAAAGCAGAATGATGCAAAAGCGCTATTAGAATTAGACGCCAAATTAAGAGAAATGGATGCACAAGATCCTGTAAAATACGATTTTGCACTTTTTGGCTTAGGTGTTTTTGAAGGGTTTTAAATTTTTAAATTACAGACTTTATTTGCATTGTATGCTGTCAGGCTGAGCGATCCCGAAACTTCGGGAGAAGTCCTCGCTTCAAGTGGCAAGTACTCTTCTCCCGAAGTTTCGGGATCGTTCAAAGAGACAAATGGGCATCTAAAATTATAAATTCAACAAAAAATCATCATTTTAACGTACATTTGCACAAAATTTAAAGCAAATGAGCACTTTCGAAAAATTTAATCTTCCAAAATCTGTACAAAAAGCAATAGATGATTTAGGATTTACTACACCAACTTCTATTCAGGAAAAATCATTTTCTGTGATTACTTCTGGACGCGATATGATGGGAATTGCTCAAACCGGAACAGGTAAAACTTTTGCTTATTTATTACCGCTTCTTAAATTATATAAATTCACCAATACCAATACACCAAAAATTGTAATCCTAGTTCCAACTCGCGAATTAGTCGTTCAGGTTGTGGACGAAGTTGAAAAACTGACTAAATACATGTCTGTTAAAACTTTAGGAATTTATGGTGGTGTAAACATTAATACACAAAAAAAAGCAGTTTACGAAGGAGTTGATATTTTGGTAGGAACTCCAGGAAGAACGATGGACTTAGCTTTAGATGCCGTAGTCCGTTTTGACGAAACTCAAAAATTGGTTATTGATGAATTTGACGAAATGCTGAATTTAGGTTTCCGTCCGCAATTGACAGCACTTTTGGCGATGATGAAACCGAAACGTCAAAATATCTTATTTTCGGCAACCATGACCGACGAAGTAGATACAATTTTAAATGATTATTTTGATTTTCCTGAAGAAGTTACTTTGGCCGCCTCAGGAACTCCGTTAGAAAAAATTACTCAGATTACGTATAATGTTCCTAACTTTAATACTAAAGTAAATCTATTAAAACATTTATTAGAAACAGACGAAAGCATCGAACGCGTTCTGATTTTTGTGAATAATAAAAAGATCTCAGATATGCTTCATACTCGTATTGAAGAATTATTTGAAGGTCAATTTGGGGTTATTCACTCCAATAAATCTCAAAATTACCGTTTGAGTACAATGGCAGAATTTCAGGAAGGAAATCTTCGCGGTTTAATTACAACAGACGTAATGGCGAGAGGTTTGGACATTTCCAATATTTCTCACGTTATCAACTTCGAACTTCCAGAAATGCCTGAGCTTTATATGCACAGAATTGGTCGTACAGGTCGTGCAGATGCAACTGGAACAGCAATTAGCTTTGTAACGCCTCGAGAAGAAGAATTCAAAATCGAAACTGAAGTTTTAATGAATCAGGAACTAAAAATCGCTGATTTCCCTGAAGAAGTTGAAATTTCAGAAAAATTAATCGAACCTGAGAAAGACAAATTACCAAGAAAGTTTTTAATGAAAAAAGTGAAACTTGATGGTGATGGCGCTTTTCATGAAAAGTCTAAAAAGAACCAAAAAGTCAATTTAGGCGGACCTTCAAAAACCAAAAAGAAAACACATGGTTCTGTCAACCGAAATATGTTGAAGACTAGAGATAAAAAAAGAAAAGACGGGAATAAGTAGGTCTTTTTTTTGAGATGCTAAGATTCTAAGGGGCTAAGGTTCTAAGTTTTTTTTACCGCAAATAAAAAGGGTAAAGATTCATTTTGAATCTTTACCCTTTTTATTTTATAAGTTTTGAACTCAATTTCTTAGTATCTTAGTATCTTAGAACCTTAGCAACTTAGAACCTCTCTTTAAATTTTCGTAAAAACCAATCCAACTGGCGAACATAATTCGATTCTTTTTCCAGTATCTTCGATTTTGCCCGTTGCGATATTTCTTTTAAAAATTACTATGTCATTCGTATATTGATGCCCCACTAAAAGGTAATTTCCAGTTGGATCGATGGCGAAATCTCTTGGTCCTTTACCCAAAGTACTCTGCTGTTCTACCAATTCGATTTTTCCATCTTTTAAGATTTTATAAACTGAAATTGCATTTGCATCTACACGATCCGAAACGTACAAAAATTTCCCATCTGGCGAAATTTTGATTGCTGCAGCGCCGGTTCCGCCTTTAAAACCTTTCGGTAAAATACTCGTTTCTGCAATTACTTTTAAATTTCCTGTTTTATCGTAGCTAAAAGTGGTCAAAGTTCCATCCAATTCCTGAACTAAATAAACAAATTTACCATCTTTACTAAAAGTTAAATGTCTCGGTCCGCTTGCTGGTTTTACATCAACAGTTCCTTTTAATGTTAACATTTCATTTTTAGAATCTGGATTGTATTTATAAATAAAAACTTTATCCAAACCTAAATCATTTGATAGCACGAATTTTTTATCTGGCGAAAAAACAACCATATGTACGTGTGCTTTTTCCTGACGAGCCGCGTTGGGACCTTTTCCTTCGTGCTGAATTAATTGTTGCACTTCTGTAATGCTTCCGTCTGCTTTTTTCTTAAAAACAACGATATTCCCACCTGAATAATTAGCAACTATTACATTTTTATCATCGTTAATCAAATGACAAGGATCTGCACCCAATGCATCATTGCTATTCAAAAACTTTAATTTTCCTGAAGCCGAATCGTACCCAAAAGAACTAACAGCACTTTGACTGCCGTTTTCATTTACTGCATATACAAATTTATTGTCTGCAGAAACCGATAAATAACTTGGACTAATTACATTTTCTGAAGAATTTTTCAATTTAAAATCGCCAGAAGATGCATCAAATTCATAAACATAAATTCCGTTGCTTTGACAAGTATTTGTGTAAGTTCCAACTAATAAATTGAATTTATTTTGAGCTTTTACCGCGGTTAATGATAAAGCTGAAAATAATACTAGATATATTTTTTTCATAGTTTGTTTTTTTGAATCAGCTAAAATAAGCAATAATATCGTTTTGAAACAGTTTCTATGTTACAAAAGAAATTACATAATTTGCATTTTTTTTAACTACATAAGTCATATGAGTTCATTTTAGCAATTAGAATTTAACTTATAATCCTTATCAGAACGTATTACTTCCCTTTTGCATTAATCAGCATAATATTTAAAATCTCTTACATGAACTTATATGGTTTGAAATAATTTTTAATTCGTATTTTTGACGAGCATCTTCGCGAAAAACAAAACGTAGTGAAGTAAATCGAAGCCAGAATGCATTTTAAACATCCCGAAATTCTATACTTTCTGTTTTTATTGATCGTTCCAATTTTGGTTCACTTATTTCAATTAAGACGTTTTAAAACTTCCTATTTTACCAATGTCCGATTTTTAAAAGAACTTTCCATTCAAACCCGTAAAAGTTCAAAAATCAAAAAAAGACTTTTATTAGCTACTCGTTTATTATTGCTCACTTTTACCATTTTAGCTTTTGCTCAGCCATTTTTTGAAGCAGCAGACAGCAAAAATGCATCAAATGAAATGTATATTGTTTTGGATAATTCCTTTAGTATGCAGGCAAAAGGAAAAAAAGGTGAATTATTAAAAAGAGCCGTTCAGGAATTACTAGAAAACACTCCCGAAAACACCCAATTTTCGCTTTTAACAAACACAGACAATTTCTGGAATACCGACATTAAATCATCAAAAAGTGCTTTACAAAATTTAAAGTACAGCGCAACTTCTTTTGATCTTTCTGCTATAACAGCTAAAATTAAAGCACACAAATCGGCTCATAAAAAAGACATTGTGATTATTACCGATGCAGTTGGTTTAAAAGAGGCAGCTATTGCAAATGTAGATTTCGAAGAAAAACCATACTTTATAATACCAGCAGCAGAGCAGAAAAACAACGTTTCGATCGACAGCGTATACATCAATCAGACTTTAGAAAACTTCTACGAAATTGGCATAAATCTTTCTGCCTATGGCGAAGATTTCAAACCTGTTTCGACTGCTTTATACAATCAAAACAAACTGATTGCCAAGACGATTGTCAATTTTGACACCAAGAAAAAGAAAATCAATTTTACGATTCCAAAAGAAGCTTTTCATGGATATGTTTCTATTGAAGATAATGGTTTAGCGTATGATAATAAGCTGTTTTTTAGTATTTCTAAAAACAAAAAAACAAATATAATTAGCATTGGCGAACCCGAAAAAAGCAATTTTCTATCGAGAATATATACTTCTGGCGAATTTAATTATCATAATTATTCCATCAGTTCTTTAGATTATAATAGTTTAGAAAAACAAAATACTATTATCTTAAACGAGCTAGCTGAAATTCCACAGGCTTTGCAAACCACCTTGAAAGCTTTTGTTTCAAAAGGCGGAAATCTAGTTGTAATTCCATCGGAGAAAACATCCGTTTCTAATTTAAACGCTTTTTTAAGTGGTTTTGGAAAAATTCAGTTTGGAAATCTAGAATCCAACAGCAAACTAATTACTAAAATTAATTTCGATCATCCTTTGTTTTCAGGAGTTTTTGAGAATAAAATAACGAATTTTCAATATCCAAAAGTAAACAGTTCATTTTCAGTTTCGAGTTCATATCCAGCTGTGCTTTCGTTTGAAGATCAAACAGCTTTTGTAACTGCTGTTCAAAATCAGGTTTCTGGAATAACGGTTTTTACGGCTCCGATAAATAGCACAAATTCTAATTTTCAGCAATCGCCTTTAATTGTTCCTTTATTTTATAAAATTGGGCAATTCAATCAAAAAACTGGAGTAAATGCATTGACAATTGGAAATAATCAGCCCTATTTTGTGGATGTTTTACTGACTAAAGATGCCATTTTAGAAGTAAAAGGAAACGATGATTCTTTTATTCCAATTCAGCAGATATTAAATAATAAAGTCAAATTAACTTTTAATGATTTTCCGGAAACTGCTGGAAATTATAGCGTTTTTGATAAAAAAGAATGGATTGAAAATATCAGTTTTAATTACAAAAGAACAGAAAGCGATTTAAGTCAGGTAAACACAAATGTGGTTTCAGATTTTAAAACTGCCGATACGATTTCTACCATTTTTAATACCTTACAAACAGAGCGAACAGACAGCCAAATTTGGAAATGGTTTGTTATCTTTGCACTGTTATTTTTAGCATTAGAAATGGCAATTATAAAATTTGTGAAGTAAAAATAAACACATAGAAACATAGTTTTTAAAACTTAAAAAGGCGTTTCACTAATTAAAATTCACATAGCTATGTGTAAATGATGTGTCATTTATTTTACCTCAGACAAAAAATAAAAAATCTATGTTTCTATGTGTTTAAAAAATAAAACTTTCAATTAAAATAAATATATCTACATATGAAAATAATCATCAAAAGCGCCAAAATTATCGACTCCAAAAGTCCGTTTCACAATCAGACCGTTGATCTTTTAATTGCAGATGGTTTAATAGAAAAAATAGGCGTTTCTCTTCCAAACGATAATGCAGAAGTTATACGATTTGATGATCTGCACGTTTCTCAAGGCTGGTTTGACAGCAGTGTTTCACTTGGAGAACCGGGTTATGAGGACAGAGAAACCATTGCAAACGGATTGAATGTTGCAGCAAAAAGCGGTTTTACAGCAATTGCTTTACAGCCCAATTCTTTGCCAATCATTGACAATCAGTCTCAGGTTAATTTTGTAAAAAACAAAGCAAATGGTTCTGCAACAGAAATTTTCCCAATTGGTGCTTTAACAAAAGCCAGCGAAGGAAAAGATATGGCTGAACTTTTTGATATGAAAAATTCTGGCGCCGTCGCTTTTGGAGATTACAACAAAAGTATCGACAATGCTAATATCCTAAAAATTGCTTTACAATATGTACAGGATTTTGATGGTCTGGTAATTGCATACTCGCAAGATCCAAATATTAAAGGAAATGGAGTTGCAAACGAAGGAATTGTTTCGACAAGATTAGGTTTGAAAGGAATTCCGAATTTAGCTGAAGAACTGCAAATTTCAAGAAACTTATTTTTGTTAGAGTATACCGGAGGAAAACTTCATATTCCAACTATTTCTACAGCAAAATCAGTTGAATTAATTAGAGAAGCTAAAGCTAAAGGTTTACACGTAACTTGTAGCGCAACTGTGCATCACTTAGTTTTAACGGATGAAAAATTAGATGGTTTTGATACCAGATTTAAAGTAACTCCACCATTGCGTACAGAAGTCGACAGACAGGCTCTATTAAATGGAGTTGCTGACGGAACAATCGATATGATTACTTCTGACCATAATCCTATTGATATCGAATTTAAAAAAATGGAATTTGATACAGCAAAAAACGGAACTATTGGTTTAGAAAGTGCATTTGGAGCGTTAATGACCGTTTTACCTGTAGAAACTATTGTAGCAAAATTAACTGCTGCGAGAGTTGTTTTCGGTCTTGAAGGCAGCACAATAGAAGAAGGTGCAAAAGCCAACTTTACACTTTTTAATCCAGAGCACAAATCAACTTTTACGAAAGAAAACATTCTTTCCAAATCTAAAAATTCTGCTTTCTTAGGAACTGAAATAAAAGGTTCTGTTTACGGAATTTTTAATCAAAATCAACTTGTTACAAAATAATACAATGAAGAATACAATTGAAGAAGGAAAATCGATCGCAATTACCAGTTACATTTTAATTATTGGTGTTTTGATTGCAATGTCTATGAATTCTGAAAACAAAAATAGTTTTGCCTCTTTTCATATTCGTCAAGCTTTAGGATTATCTCTGACTTTTATTTCTTTCGGAGCTATTATCAGCAATTTTGACAGTTTTTTTATCACTTTCCCGATGTGGATCTGTATTTCAATTCTTTGGACTTTCGGTATTTTTAATGCTATTCAAGGTCAAATGAAACCAATTCCTTTAGTTGGAGAATTGTTTCAGAAATGGTTTCGTAAAATTGGATAAATTTTAAAATTCCAATTTAAAAAATCCCAAATTCCAAATTCAAATTTCAAAGTTTGAAATTCACAATTCACAACTAAAAATTTACAATTAAAAAAATGAATCTATCTTTAGAATATAAAATACAAGAACCTAAAGTAATTTTAGATAAAAATCCATTATTACTTTTACTGCACGGATACGGAAGTAACGAAGCTGATTTATTCTCATTTGCCTCTGAACTTCCAGACAATTATTATATCATTTCTGCTAGAGCGCCATATGATTTACAATATGGAAGTTATGCTTGGTATGCGATTAATTTTGATGCCGATCAGAATAAGTTTTCAGATAACGAACAAGCAAAATCTTCACGTGATATAATTGCTTCTTTTATTGATGAATTGGTTGCTAATTATCCAATTGATGCTAAAAACGTAACTTTAATCGGATTTAGTCAAGGTTCTATTTTAAGTTATGCAACAGCACTTTCTTATCCAGAAAAAATTCAAAGAGTTGTAGCAATGAGTGGTTATTTTAATGAAGAAATTATCAAAGATGGTTTTGAAAACAACGACTTTAAAAACCTAAAAATATTTGCATCGCACGGAACTGTAGATCAAGTTATTCCGATTGAGTGGGCCAGAAAAACTCCAGCAATTTTAGAAAAACTAAATATTCCTGTTACTTACAAAGAATATCCTGTTGGTCACGGCGTTGCTCCGCAGAATTTCTTTGATTTTAAGAATTGGCTGGCTTTGTAAGTTTTCAGTCGCAGTCTCAGTTTTCAGTTTGTGTGAATTTGAAAACTGAGACTGCGACTGAATAATCTAAACTTTATTGCCCTACATAAAGAATCTTCTCCCCTTTTTTCAAAACATATCCTTTCCAAGGAATTAACTGCCAATCGCCATTAACCCAAGAGTCGCCTTCCGATTTTCTTTCTAAAATAATAGACTCTTTTTGAGTATCTAAGAAAAGTTCTGCTTTATTTCCCTCAAAAATTACGTAAGATGCAGTTGTATACGTTTTGCCATCATCAGAATGCGACAGCTTAGTTCCTTCAAAAATTCGAATACATTCTTTTTTCAGCGTTGACCAAGTGTATCCAGCCGAAGCTTTACAACCATGAGAATCAGCATCTCCACCCACCACAACTTCTTTTTTGGGTTCTTCAGGAGTTTTACTTACATTTTCTTGAGAAACTTTTTTAGCACAAGAAAACGCACTTGCAATAATCAAAAACAAAAACATCTTTTTCATAATCCTATTAATTTAAAGGTCAAAAAAAATAGGATTTTAAAATCCTATTTTTGATATAACCAAGTTTGATTTACTTCAAAGGTAATATTATCATCGTTATCAACAAAGTATTTTAACAAGACTTCTCCCCATAATTCTCCATTACTGTAATCTGCAATGATCCATCTATGGTTTAAAATTTTCACTTTATTTATAACAAATTTTGTTGGCCCAATTTGATCTTGGCCTGTATAAGGATTTCCTTTTGGATCTGAATTAAAATCTAACAATTTTTCTGTTACAACTGGAATCAGTTTTTCGTATAAAATAACTTTCCCTCCAGAAGCAGTATTATCGAAGTAATTTTGTGCATTTTCGTTATGTTCTAAAGAAAAATAATCAGCTTCAGCTAATTTTGTTTTTACTAAATTGATACTGTCTCTTAGTTTCTTAGTTGTCTTATCATATCTATTCTGAGCAAATTTTACTTCTCCACTATAAAATGCATATGTAAACACATTCATTAAAACAGCCAGAATAAAAAGATAAAGCATTAAGGATTTTTTCATTGTGTAATGTAATTAAATGGTAATTTCTAAATTATCGTAAGCCAGAAAAACATTTTCTGGAAGTTTTTTTTGTACTTCTTCATGAAAGCCTAAAACATGGCTAATATGCGTCAAATAAGCTTTTTCGGGTTTAACAAGATTTATAAAATCTAGTGCTTCTTGTAAGTTAAAATGCGTATCATGAGGTTCTACGCGCAAAGCATTTACAACCAAAACTTTTAAACCTTTCAGTTTATCTATTTCTGCCTGCTGAATCGTTTTGACATCTGTCAAATAAGCAAAATCATCAATGCGGTATCCAAACACCTGCAAATCACCGTGCATAGCATTTATTGGAATTGCAATTTTATCTCCAACATTAAAAGGCTTATTATTCTGGACTTGTATTGTTTTGACGCTTGGGGCACCTGGATATTTATTTACGGTTTCAAAAACATAATCAAAACGGCGTCTTAGATTATCTAAAACACGCTGATGACCGTAAATCGGAATCTCACCTTGTCTAAAATTAAAAGGGCGAATATCATCTAAACCTGCAGTATGATCTGCATGTTCGTGTGTAAACAAAATTGCATCTAGTTTTCTGCATCCGCACGAAAGCATTTGCTGCCTGAAATCAGGACCGCAATCGATTACGAACGAATGATCATCCCATGTAATCCAGATCGATACACGAAGCCTTTTGTCCTTAGCGTCAGTGCTTTTACAAACTGGATGATCGATTCCGATAATCGGAATGCCTTGAGAAGTACCTGTACCTAAAAAATAAACCTTCAATTGAACTTAATTTTTTTACAAAAATAGATTATTTCTCTTTCATTAGACTGCTAATTTACTAACTTTGTATCAAATCTATTTAAAACAAAATGGGTACAGAAATAAAACTCAAGGGTGACAAGGTCATCGAACAGATTCCTTCTATAAAAGACAAAGCGTTACGCATTAATTTAAACGAAAATATTTACGGAACATTTGCTGAAATTGGTGCTGGACAAGAGACTGTTAGACACTTTTTCAGATCCGGAGGTTCATCGGGAACAATTGCTAAAGCAATGTCTGCCTACGATAAAGATTTTAGTGATGCCGTTTACGGAGCTGAAAATGACGGAAGATATGTTACCGAAGAGCGACTAAAGAAAATGCTTACCCATGAAGGGCAAATTATCGAAGAGCGTTTAAGCCGTGAAAAACACCCTACAAAACTTTTCTTCAGTTACGCCAATACCGTTGCTACAATAGATTTTGCAAAACAATTTAAAGGTCACGGTTGGGTTGGAATTCGATACCAAATTGAACCAGATGAAGCTTACAACGAAATTATTTTACACATTCGTTTCAAAGAAACCGACGCTAGACTACAACAAGAAACACTAGGAATTTTAGGTGTTAACTTAATTTACGGTGCTTTTTACAAATACAACGACCCTAAACGATTACTTCGCTATTTATATGATCACTTAGACAAGGATCAGTTAGAAATTGACACTATTAACTTTTCTGGACCACGTTTTGCCGATGTAGACAATCGTTTGATGAGTTTACAATTGGTTAAAAACGGAATGACAGATGCCGTAATGTTTAATCCTGAAGGAAAAAATATTTTACCAGCGGCGATTTTATACAAAAAGAATCTTTTAGCTTTAAGAGGAAGTTTCCGCCCTGTTACCAAAGTTAATATGGATATGTATGAGAAATCATTAAAAATGTTTCTCAATGAAAATAAGGTTGAAAAAAGTAACACATTAGTTATTTTCGAAATCACACTTTCTAATTTACGCTCGGATGGAGAAATCGATGAACGCGATTTTATGGACAGAGCCGAATTACTTTGTTCTCTTGGTCAAACTGTTATGATTTCTAATTTCCAAGAATATTATAAAGTTGTTGAATATTTCGCTAATTATACTAAAGCCCGAATGGGATTAGCAATGGGAGTAAACAATCTTGTAGATATTTTTGATGAGAAGTATTACCGCCATTTAAGTGGAGGAATTCTGGAAGCATTTGGAAAATTATTCTACCGCGATATGAAAGTTTTCTTATATCCAATGCTGGACGACGACGGAACGTTAATGGATTCGAACAATTTGAAGGTTCACCCAAGAATGAAAGAATTGTACAAATTCTTTAAATTTAATGGAAAAGTGGTCGATATCGAAGATTATGATCCGAATATTCTGGAAGTTTTTTCTAGAGAAGTTTTAAAAATGATCAATCAAGGAAAAACAGGCTGGGAACCAATGCTGCCACCTGGAATTCCAGAAATTATAAAAGAACATCATCTTTTTGGATATCATCCGCAGAAAGAATTAGAACAAAATACATAATAAAAAAAGTCCCTAGATTGGGACTTTTTTTGTTTCAGGTTTTGAACTGAGTGTTTTTTTTTAACGCAAAGTTCGCTAAGTTTTTTTTGATGTACGAGGTTTTATGAAAATGCAAAGTTCGCAAAGCTGTATGTATAAGCTGTACGAACTTTCTATTTTTGAATTGAATCATCTTATGTCAGGCTACGCGATCCCGAGGCTTCGGGAGAAGCACTCGTTCCAATTGGAGCGCCCTTCTCCCGAAGCCTCTGGATCGCTCAGGGTGACAACTGAAACCTGCGACTGAACACTATTTCAAAATCTGCGAAGCGTGCTCTTTTGTTTTTACTTTTTCGATTACCTCTTCGATAATTCCTTTTTCATCGATTACAAAAGTTGTTCTGTGAATTCCATCATACTCTTTTCCCATGAATTTCTTTGGTCCCCAAACTCCAAATGCATTAATAACCGATTTGTCTTCGTCTGCAATTAACGGAAAAGGTAATTCATATTTTTCTTTAAATTTAACTTGCGCTTTTGCACTGTCAGCACTTACTCCTAAAAGTTCGTAATTATTAGCTTGAAAACGATGAAAATTATCTCTTAGATCACAAGCCTCTGCGGTACATCCTGGCGTACTTGCTTTTGGATAAAAGAAAACTACTAGTTTTTTTCCAGCATAATCTGCTAGTTTATGCGTTTTTCCGTCTTGATCTGTTCCTGAAAAATTTGGCGCTTTATCCCCTGCTTTTAATGTTGTCATATTTTTTTATTTTAGATTTAACAAAGATAACTCAGAACTCATAACTTTTTCCTGCCCCAGATTGCAGTGAAAACCCCGGAATTATGATAGTTTACATTTTTTGTATTTAAAAAGCGACCAACGGAAGCTCTTTTAAATACTTAAAAATGTTACTAGCATAATGAGGAGTTGAAACGGAAAGCTGGATTAGGCACATCATCAAAATTATACTATTTTTACGGGACTAAAAAAACAAAAATGAATAAAGAAGCTCGTGTACAATTTGTTATTGATACTTTAAAAGAACTTTACCCTACTATACCTGTTCCTCTTGATCATAAAGACCCTTATACACTTTTAATTGCGGTTTTGTTATCAGCTCAATGTACCGATGTACGTGTGAATCAAATTACTCCATTGTTGTTTGCAAAAGCCGATAATCCGTATGACATGGTAAAAATGTCTGTAGAAGAAATTAAAGAAATCATTCGTCCGTGTGGTTTGTCGCCAATGAAATCAAAAGGAATTTATGGGTTATCAGAAATTTTGATTGAAAAATACAATGGTGAAGTTCCTCAAAGTTTTGAAGCCCTTGAAGCCTTGCCAGCAGTTGGACATAAAACGGCAAGTGTGGTAATGTCTCAGGCTTTTGGTGTTCCTGCTTTTCCTGTTGACACTCATATTCACAGATTAATGTACAGATGGAACTTGTCGAATGGCAAAAATGTTGCTCAAACTGAAAAAGATGCTAAAAGATTATTTCCTAGAGAATTATGGAATGACTTACACCTGCAAATCATTTGGTACGGAAGAGAATATTCGCCTGCGCGCGGCTGGAGTCTAGAAAAAGATATTATTACCAAAACCGTCGGAAAAAAATCTATTATAGAAGAAATGGAAAAACCTCCAGTAGTTAAAAAAAGTAAGGCACAAAAATAAAAATCTTTGTGCCTTAGCATTTTTGGTCTATTTAAAAAATTATCGTGATGCTTTTAAAGCATTATATTCATTCATCATATCGAGTGATCTGTAAACACCCAATAATGTTTTGGTCGCATCTTCATTTTTCGGTTCAAGAGTCAAGACTTTTTTAAGATATGGAATTGCACTTCTTGCAACGTCATCTTTTTGAGCATTCAATTTATCGTATTTCTTCATTTCTGACGGACTGGTTCCTAATGTTGATATTTCATCAGCCAAATCTTTCTTAATTTGCAATTTCAAATAAGCAAGATTGATATAAGCATCTACATAATTAGGATTTAATTCTAAAACAGCATTATAAGTTGACTCTGCTTTAGGATAATCTTTTCTCTCCATGTATGCATAGGCCAAATTATTAATAACTTCAATCTTTTTTGAAGGAACGGTTTCTGTTCTTGGCTTTTCGTACAAACCTTGCTGAATTGCAGATTCTCTGGCTTTTGGAGAAATAAAATTATCTTCTTCTTTTGTTTTCTTGTTTGTTGCGTAATATAAAACTCCTTTTCCTGAGAAATTTATCTTTTTCAAAATTTCATAGTAAGTCACTGCGGCATTATAATCTTTCGCATTAATAGAAGAAGAAGCGGCATTGTATAAATTCAGCGTATCTTTTTTGTCAAACAAATATACTTTATAGCTTTTTTCTGCACTTTCTTTAAATCTGCCCGCTTTAAAATCGGCTATTGCACCATTTACGAGACTACCTTTCATATCTTTTAAAGCCATATTAGCCTTAACAGTAGATTTGTATTTTCCAGACTCATTTTCATATAAAAAAACATCTTGATAAGCCTGAGAAGCCAATGTAAAATTATTAACGGCATCTATATCTTTTGTAGCAAGATCTTTGTACACATTTCCTTTTAAAAAGTAATAATCTGATTTGTCTTCATCGGAAGCATTAAGGATTAAATATTCTGCTTTTTTTAAAATCGCCAAAGATTCCTGGCTTTTTCCTTTATCATACAAAGATTGTGCTTCCTTAATTTGTTCTTTTTGGGCAAAAGCACCCATACTAATCATAAACAAGCATGATAGCATTCTAATGTTCTCTTTCATTTTGCGGTTAAGTTTTGGTTGATTAAATGATTCTTTTGGTGTTTTTTGAGGCATTAATTCCAAGTAAATAAATTGAAATTAACAGAAGCATTAATATTTTCTGGTCCAAATATTTTCTGCGTAAAATCAAATAAACATCAACTTAACAGACAAGGGTAGTTTTTCTTCATAAATAATCTGGTTTTGGTTAAGTTTTTAATAATTAATTCATTGGTTTTTAAAATCGTTATTCCCTAAAACACACAATTAAAGAAAAATCTCTTTAACAGCTTTTTTAATGAATAAAAAATTAGTTTTTAACTAAAATAAAATTAAAAACTAAATAAACATATAAAATCGAATCTAAATATTAAATTTTAACAAAACTTATAAAAAATAGAATAAAAAACTTATAAAAAAATTATTGAGAAAAATGTCTTTCTAATTATAAGAGCAGAAAAAATAAAAAAAAACTCACTATTAGTATGCAACATACAAATAGTGAGTCTGTCAGCCAAAACGACCATTTGGCTATATTTTAATAAACCCCAACAAATACAGTTAGCGGTTTAATTAGCTATAATCTCAAAACTTTTTTCTTCACTCTTAACTACTGTTAAGGCTTGTGAATAGTTTAAAATAAAAGAAACGACTTCTTTTTTTGGTTTAAGATCTTTAGAAGCTAATGCTTTTTTTGAGTAAATTTTCGCCATACTTTCAAAATGATTTATATTAGTATAACGAGCTAATTATCAAAATAGTATTAGTTGGTTAAAATAATTTGATGTTTGTCAATTATTTTTCTCAAATTCATTAGCGCGTAACGCATTCTTCCTAGTGCAGTATTGATACTTACGCCTGTTATCTCTGAGATTTCTTTAAAACTCATATCCTGATACATACGCATTACTAAGACCTCTTTTTGATCGTCTGGAAGTTCTTCTACTAATTTTTTTAAATCAAGTTCTACTTGATCTACAATCATTTTGCCTTCAATTGTTAATGAATCGTCCGACATGATAGAGAAAATAGAAAATTCTTCTGTTTCTCTGTACATTGGCATTTTTTTCGTTTTTCTAAAATGATCTACGATTAAGTTATGAGAAATACGCATAACCCAAGGTAAAAATTTACCTTCTTCGTTATAAGAATTACCTTTTAAAGTTTTGATTACTTTAATAAAAGTATCTTGAAAAATATCATTTGAAATATCTCTATCAGCAATCTTTGAGTATATAAAACCATATATCTTAGATTCATGCCTTTTTATTAATGTTGCAAGTGCAGCCTCATTGCCTTCAACATAATTTTTTACCAATAGAGCGTCTGGAGTATGCAGATCAGCCATAATAACTACTTTTTTTAGTTTGTGTTTAAAAATTTGGAGTAAATTTTCTAAAAAGTAGTTTTCTTAAATAGGCTTTTCTTTTTTATGAGTTATAATAATGTTCTGGCCAAATTTAACAATTATTTATTTTAAAAACCAAATAAATTCAGTAATAATTATCGAAAAAACATTTAATAATCTAGAATAAACTTAAAATTTACATAGAAAAGCCCCAAAAACATTCATAAAATTCTTAAAATTGACCTGGTTATTCCATTTATTCTAATAAAATTAAATCATTAAAAAGTTGATTTTTTAGTCTTATTCTGTCTTTAATTTCTGCTTTTAAATCATTTTACAAAACCTTCCAAGAGATTGAAATAGTTATTATTTGGAACTAATTCCATAACAAAATCCAATTGAAAATTGATTACTTTTGTAAAAATTGACTTTTTTATGCAAATTGATCTTTCTAAAATAGACCCAAAATCAAATATTATAATAAAAGGTGCACAAGTACATAATCTAAAAAATGTAGATGTGGTTATTCCTAGAAACAAACTTGTTGTTATAACAGGACTTTCAGGATCAGGAAAATCGAGTTTAGCTTTTGATACCTTATATGCCGAGGGACAACGCCGTTATGTAGAAAGTTTATCTTCGTATGCTCGTCAGTTTTTAGGCCGTTTAGACAAGCCGAAAGTAGAATATATAAAAGGAATCGCTCCAGCAATTGCAATTGAGCAAAAAGTTAATACAACTAACGCTCGTTCGACTGTCGGAACTTCTACCGAAATTTACGATTACATTAAGCTTTTATTTGCTAGAATTGGGCGTACTTACTCTCCGATTTCTGGGCAAGAAGTTAAAAAAAACACGGTAACCGACGTTATTTCAGAAGTAAAAAACCTAGAAATTGATAGTAAATGGTTGTTGCTTGCTCCTATTCATTTAGAAGAAGGAAGACAGCTTGAAGACAAACTTAAAGTTCTTTTACAACAAGGATTTGCTCGTATTTTGGTTGATAACGAAATGGTTCGTTTAGACGAATTTAATGCTTCAGATTTACATCAATTTGACAATAAAGATATTTTACTGATTATTGACCGTATTGTTGTAAAAGAGGAAGAAGAATTTTACAATCGTCTTGCTGATGCTGTTCAAACTGCTTTTTTTGAAGGAAATGGAATTTGTTATTTGCAAGAATTAAACTCAAATAAAAGATTCTCATATTCCAATAAATTTGAATTGGACGGAATTACATTTTTAGAGCCCAATGTTCATTTATTCAGTTTCAATAATCCATATGGAGCCTGCCCTGTTTGTGAAGGTTATGGAAATATAATCGGAATTGACGCCGATCTTGTGGTTCCTAATACTTCCTTATCGGTTTTCGAAAGTGCTATTTATCCTTGGCGAGGCGAAAGCATGAGCTGGTATAAAGATGAATTTATCAAGCATTCCTATAAGTTTGATTTTCCAATTCACAAACCTTATTTTCAGTTAAGCGATGAGCAAAAAGATTTAATTTGGACTGGAAATCAATATTTTCAAGGTTTAAATGATTTCTTTAGAGAATTAGAAGAAAAAAATTATAAGATTCAGAATCGTGTCATGTTATCGCGCTATCGCGGAAAAACGAAATGTCATGTCTGCAAAGGAAAGCGTTTAAGAGAAGAAGCTTCTTATGTAAAAATCAATGGCAAAACAGTTTCCGATTTAGTCGATTTACCAATTAAACATTTGGTTACATTCTTTAAAAATATTGAATTAAACGTTTACGAACAGCAAATTGCAAAACGTTTGATGGTTGAAATTAATAATCGTTTGTCTTTTCTAACTGAAGTTGGTCTGGATTATCTTACTTTAAATAGAAATTCTGCTACACTTTCTGGAGGAGAATCGCAACGTATCAATCTTGCAACTTCTTTAGGAAGCAGTTTAGTTGGCTCCATGTACATTCTAGACGAACCTAGTATTGGTTTGCACCCAAAAGATTCCGAAAGACTAATCAAAGTACTGCTTTCTCTTCGTGATTTAGGCAATACCGTTATCGTGGTTGAACACGATGAAGATATTATGAAAGCCGCTGATATGATTATTGACATTGGTCCTGAAGCTGGAACTTTTGGAGGAAAACTAGTTGCACAGGGCACTTATGATGAAATTCTAAAATCAGATTCATTAACAGCTAAATATTTAAATGGTGATTTGGAAATTTCTGTTCCTAAGAAAAGAAGAAAATTTAAAAACCATATTGATATTGTTGGCGCTCGTGAAAACAATTTAAAAAATATAAATGTCACTTTTCCTTTAGACGTCTTAACCGTTGTTACAGGTGTTTCAGGAAGTGGAAAAAGTACGCTGATTAAGAAAATTTTATTTCCTGCAATGCAAAAAAAGCTGGAAAGCGCATCTGAAAAAGCAGGGCAATTTACAGAATTAAAAGGTTCTTTTTCTCAGATTAAGTATATCGAATATGTCGATCAGAATCCGATTGGAAGAAGTTCGCGATCAAATCCTGTAACATACATTAAGGCATATGATGATATTCGTGATTTGTATGCTAAAGAAAAATTATCGAAAATAAGAGGTTATCAAGCCAAACATTTCTCTTTTAATGTTGACGGTGGCCGATGCGAAACTTGTAAAGGAGAAGGCTCTATTAATGTCGAAATGGTCTTCATGGCAGATGTTTCATTACCATGCGAAACTTGTGGAGGAAAACGATTTAAAAAAGAAATTTTAGAAATCACTTTTGACAATAAAAACATCAATGACATTTTAACCATGACTATTGATGATTCGATTGCTTTTTTCGAAAAAAATAAACAATCAAAAATTACGCAAAAATTACAGCCTCTGCAAGACGTTGGTTTGGGTTATGTACAATTAGGACAATCCTCTTCTACTCTTTCAGGTGGTGAAGCTCAGCGTATCAAATTGGCTTCTTTTCTAGTCAAAGGCGCAACTAAGGAAAAAGCTTTATTCGTATTTGACGAACCGACAACAGGGCTACACTTCCATGATATTAAAAAACTTTTAGCTTCTTTTGATGCTCTAATTGAAAAAGGACATTCTATTATTGTTATTGAGCATAATCTTGATTTAATAAAATGTGCCGACTGGATTCTTGATCTTGGCCCAGAAGGTGGTGAAAATGGAGGACATTTATTGGCATCTGGAACTCCGGAAGATATCGTCAAAGTTAAAGAGTCTGTAACAGGTGTTTATTTGAAAGATAAATTGTAAAAGTCTCTTTTACTTAAAATAATTAAGCCATAAATACAATTGATTAGTTTGTATTTATGGCTTTTAATTTTCTGTCTTAAATATTTAAGCTACTAGACATCGTTCCTCAAAAGGAAAACCATCTTCATCTATAGCTACTAAGATCTTTTTCTGTTTTGAAGCCTCAAAAGTAAGATACAGCCATGCAAATGACCACAAACCTAGAGTTAAACAAAAAATCATAAAATTTAAACTGTGGTTAACCACTTTTCCTCCTTTGGATAAAACTGCAAAAAGCAACTTATCATTTCTTTCTTCCAGCGTAAAACCCTTATGAACTTTGTTTGAGATCATATTGGAAAATACCTGCATGCTTTGTTCATGGCTAAGATGATTGTCCTTCATAGTTATTTACTCTACAATTAATTCTAAATTACACTTTCATTAGTAATTTCCTGCAAAAATACCACTTTCTAAAAAATAAAAAAATACCTACATTTAATGATTTTGTTAGAAAAAAAAAGGCTATTACAACAAACTACTGATAAATTTTCATGTTAAAGTTAATTTTAATTCGATTAATTACAAAATATTCACGTGTTAAAATTTGAAATTTAATTTCTTGTTTTCAATTAATTAACTTTAGACAGTTCAAATTATAGAATAAAAAACTTAGCGTTACTTCTTTTCAGATTGTATTGTAGAAGCATTTCCATCTCTTAACGCACTATAATGTGGAGACATAATTTCGATTCCGGCGGCGTTAAATGAGTCTTGAATGTTTTGATGAAGCGACGAATAGATTCTTGGTTGCTTAGTTGGCTCTTTTGTATAAACATTAATTTGATACGAAACATAAAAATCGTCTAAGCTCGTTTGAAGCACAAATGGTTTAGGCTCCTTTTCAATCATTTCTGTTTTTAAAGCTGCAGTTATTAAAGCTTCATGAATAGCTTTCCACGGAACATCATAACCAATTGATACTGTAGTATGAATCAGTAATCCGTTGGTAGATTGCTTTGTATTTGCTGAATAGTTGGTTGATGTACTAGAGAGTACTGTGGCATTTGGAATTGTAATATCTTCAAACTTGGGAGTTCTAATTCTAGTCACTAAAGCCGTTTTTTCGATTACCTCTCCGCTCACATCACCAATTTTTATATAATCGCCTATTTTAAACGGACGCATATAAGTAATAACTAAACCTGCAACCATATTGGCAATTGCATTTGAAGAACCAAGAGAAAACAGAATACCAACAAACACAGATACTCCTTTAAATATTGATGAATCAGAACCTGGCAAGTAAGGAAATATAATTACCAGCATAAAAGCATACATTAACAACCTTATGATGTTAAATGTAGGCAAAGCCCAATCACTGTAAAATCCGTCAATTTTAATGTTTTCTGATTTAATTTCATAAAAGAAAAATTTTATCAGTTTTAGTGCATATTTAAAAATGACAATAATTACAATGATAGTTATCAACCTCGGTAAGAAATCAATGAGTCCCATTACAACTGATTTCGCTGGTGTCAAAATCCACTGAAGCAATGTTGTAGTATATTCTTTGGTCGCTGGAAAAATGCTAAATAAAACTGGAAGAGATAAATAAACAATAAAAATTAGAGTTACCGTTTTTATAAAACCAAAAAGACGAAGAAATATAAACTGCTGTTTTTGTGGAGATAATATCTTTATGGCATTGTAACTGACACCTCTAAAGTATCTTCCTTTATTTTTAATGATATAGTTTTTGAGCAAATTAAAAAGCTTTGCTGCCAAAAAGAGAACCAAACTAATTATAAGAACCAACAATGCCGTATATCCAATTCGTTTGGGCAATTGTGAATAATTTTCATTTTGATAAACTATAGCATTTTTGATTAATGTCAAATTACGTTTAGCAACAAAAGAAATTGTTGTGTTTTCTGCCTTAGCGTCACCCTCTAAAACAGACATTATGACCAAATCATTTTTATAGACAATATCCAATGAAACGTCTGAAGGAATAATATTGATAGAATCTTTTTCAAAAAAAGACTCTTCATAAAGTCTCTTTATTTTATTGGAGATATAATTTGCTCGTTCCTTGGCAGAAAAAGATCCTACATTATTATAAACTAAAAAAAGTGTGTCTTTAAAAGGACTTACAGGATAACCTTTTAGCTTTGTTGGTAAATCCGATTTTTCAAAAGACTGTTTATTATTTGTTTGGGCAAATAATAACGAAGAAAACAAAATCAGAAAGAATGCTAATAAACTAAGTACTTTTATTCTCATATTATATTAGAAATAAATTAGTTATCCTTTCTAACAAATATAAAAACAAAAAAGCTACAATTTAAAATTACTTTCAGTTTTCGTTAAAACCTGATTATATCTTAATTCCTATCTTTTTAAAAATTGAATCAATTACATCATTAATTTCAGGTGAAATCTTGAATTTGTAATTTAAATAAACATACACAATAGTAACCAAAATCGACTTTAAAGCAATACTAATTAATTGAAAAAATGGAAATTCCCAAAAGTAAAACACTAAAAATAAAACGAAAGTTAATAGTATCGAATGGATAGTCTGTTTGGTAAATGGATATAAATGAAGCTTCTTAACTACAAAAAGCAGTTTGGCTAAACTATATAAAGTAATAGATAAAAGTGTTGCGAAAGCAGAACCAAAAATTCCGAAAATTGGAATAAAAATCATATTCAGCACGATCGTCAATACAACCAACATTAATCCTAGATACAACACCATTCTGTAATATTTGGTATTAAAAATAATCGCATTATTATTTCCTAAGATCAAATCAAAATATTTAGAAAGACCAATCATAAATACTACCGAAATTCCGCCACTGTATTCTTTAGGAACCAATTCATACAATTGATTAATATTTACAAAAATACCGAGCATTACAAAACCGCCCACCATTTGAAGGTTAATAGAGGTTTTTTTATAAAGCACATTTAATTCATCGTGTTTGTTTTCATGCATTAATTTTGCTGTAATTGGATAAACAATTTGATGCATGGCACGACTTGGAACCGAAATAACTAAAGCGATATATGTTGCAACCGAATAAAAGGCAATATTATCAATGATCATATATTGATTCAAAATCATTTTATCTCCATCAAGCAATAAATTGGCAACACTTCCTGATAAAATAATATAAAATGTATAAACTAATATATCTTTTGTATTTTTTGGTTTAGAAATTTGAAAATGAGGCTTTTGGACACTAAATGCATAAAACATGGTAACCAAAAAGGCTAAAAAATATAATCCTGCTGTTGCATATACAAATCCTTCAACACTAAGCACGTTGTAATAAACCGCTATCAGTAAAAATAAAGAAAACAATCTTAAACCGATTTCTTTAACAAAATTTCCAAAAACAGAATGCATGTGAACACGAGCCCAAGCATAAAAAATTTCGAAATAAGCCATAGTCAAACCTATAAATGGGATAAGCCACACATAACTTTTGACAATTGCATTCTTTTTTGACAAAAAGAACAAAATTTCATCGTAGAAACAAAGTCCAATTAATAACAATGGAATTATTAAAAGAATAGGAAACAAAACCGTAAAAGACAAAAATTGAGATTTTTCTTCATCGGTTTTATATTGAGAATAAAACTTCACTAATGTATTTTGCATTCCAATAGCAAACAAAGGCATAATAACATTTGCACTTGAGGTGATGTAGTTTGTCAATCCATAAAAAGTTGACCCAAGAAAAATTGGATACAAATAAAGTGTATTAATGGCCCCAATACCAAAGCCAATGTAGGTAATAATTGTATTTTTAAAAGACTGATTTAAGACAACACCCATGTTTGGATTTCTGAATTTAGATTTTAGATTTTTTACAATCTATTATTTACTAATAAGCTGTGCTAATTGTTTTGTTAGGTTTTTTCGAGAATACTGCTGTAAACCAATTCCATGTGATTGCAATTTCCCTTCTAAAAACTGATTAAAAAAGTCCAAAATTACGCTTTTTAGTTTCTCTTTTTCAGAATAATCAAAAAATACTCCAGTATTCGTCTGCGTTACAATATCTGCGAAATCAGAACCTTGCGGTCCAATTGCAATTATCGGACGATTTGAAACCATATATTCAAACAATTTACCTGGAATAATACTTTTGGTATCTTCAGAATTAATCTCAATTAAGAGTAAAACCTGAGATTTTCTTTGATGTGCAACCGCTTCTTTATGAGAAACGTAGCCAACTAAATTTAAATATTCATTTAGTTTATGTTCTTCTATGGCATCTAAAACTTCTTGGCTTACAGCGCCAATCAGTTTTATTTCTAAATGAGTTTTAAACGCTGGAATTTCCTTCAACAACTCAACCAAAACTTCCCATAAAAATGGCGGATTTCGATCAGATAAAAATGATCCAATGTGCGCTAAGGTAAATTTATTGTCTAAAGTCTGTTGTTCAACCGTTTCAACATCATAACCATTTGTAATTACTGTAATTGGCTTATCCGTAATAGCTTCAAATTCTGTTTTTGTAGTTTTACTTGTTACGATGATTTCATCAGCAGAATTAAGTACTGTATACTCTAATTTTTTATGTTTTTTTTCTGCGTAAGAAGATAAGCGGAGTGCTTTATGATAGCCAATCGTTGTCCACGGATCGCGGAAATCGGCAAACCATTTTATATTTAATTTCTTTTGTAATTCTAAACCAATTAAATGCAGACTATGCGGCGGTCCAGAGGTTACAATTGTATCAATATTATTTTCCTTAATATATTTTTCAAGATAAGAAACCGAAGGTTCAACCCAAAATACACGGGCATCTGGAATAAAAAGATTGCCACGAACCCAAAGAAAAGTTTTGTCTAAAAACGTCTGTTTTTTCTTTTGAGGAAAAATTCCAGAACTGATTTTTTTTGTTTTATTTTTTGAAAAAATAGAAGCCAATTGGTATGGTTCCCAAATTTTATTCTTTAAAACAATTACCTTATCTGATATTTCACTCACCAAACCTTCATCAACAATCGGATAAGTTGGATTTTCCGGAACATAAACAATTGGCTGTACATCAAACTCTGGTAAATATTTCACAAATTTTAACCAACGCTGTACACCAGGTCCACCCGCAGGCGGAAAATAATAGGTAATTATTAAGAGCTTTTTTTGTTCCATTTAGGCATTATTCAGTTTCACAGAGATCCACAAAGTTTTCGCTAAGTGTCACAAAGATTTTTAATTATTTTTGAGTATCTCCGTGATTACTTTGTGAATTTTTGCGAAAAAATTTCTCAAAATAAATTCCGCCAACTAAAAGCAATAACATTCCAATTGAACTCATTAGCGTAATTGTTCCACCAGTTTTAATAACCTGTGGTTCAAATTTAAATTCAATTGTATGTTTTCCAGCAGGAACCTCCATTGCTCTTAAAACATAATCAACTGGGAAATGATCTGTTAATTTACCATCAACATAGGCATTCCAACCATTTTTATAATATATCTCTGAGAAAACAGCCAAACCATCTTTCTCATTTTCAGATTTGTATTTAATATAATTCGGCTTGTAAGTCACCACTTTTATCGTTCCAGTTGTATCAAAAGCTTTCTTAAGCCTTGCATTTTGGAACTTGCTTTCATGCTCATGAACATTAAAAACCGCTACATTCTTAGTATCAATTGTATTTAATGCTTTCATTACATCATCTGGCTTATTTACCAATTTTACAGAACTTACAAACCAAGCATTTCCATTAGCATCTGGATTAATTGTCGGTATTTCTTTTCCTTCTTTATCGGTTTGAATAACATACTTAACATTTAACATATTAAGTATTTCAAGATTATTTTTCGCAATCTGATAATCAAAAAGCTGCTGCATTCTACGAGGTTTTGCTGCGTGATAACCGCCAATAGAACTATGAAAATAAGAAGCTCTTGCACTTGACATATTACCATTTACTTCAAAAACCCTGTAATGTGTTGTGTCTTTCAAAATCTCTGCATCAGCTGCTGTTTCTTGAAAAGGAGCTGCAATCTGAACAGGGCTTACAAAATCTTTAGCAGAAACATATTTTTTATCTACAAAGAACAAATCAAAAATCATGATAAGTCCAACAATAATCAAGGTTGTCGTCTGAGAAAATTTATTTTTAAGGAACAACCACAAGATTCCAAAAGTGATTGCAATTAGAAAACCTGTACGCAATAAATCTGCATAATACATGGTCATTCTATCTTCTTTAAGTGCATCAACGAAATCTTGCCCATAAGTTTCCAAGAAGTATTGATCGCTTGCTCCAGAAAAATGGAAAAAGCCTTTTGCTATTGCTAGAATCAATATCACTCCAATTCCAAAAACTCCTGTTTGCACTAATGCTTTTTGCTGTTGCTTAGGTTCATCTTTTGCCTTAAAAAATGATTGGATTCCCATGACAGCTAAAACAGGAAAACACAATTCTAAAATTACCTGAATAGAAGATACTGCTCTAAACTTATCGTACATTGGCACGTAGTCTATAAAAAAGTCTGTCAGCAGCGGAAAATTTTTACCCCAAGAAAGTACTAATGAAAATAGTGCTCCTCCTAGAAATACATATTTAACTTTTCTGTCATCTATAAATAGTGCTAAAACAGCCAAAAAGAATACAACAGCACCAATGTATGCCGGAGCGGCAACAATAGGCTGATCTCCCCAATATGTTGGCATACCTGAAGCATATTCTTGCGCTTGAGAAGGAGAAGCTCCTTTCTCTATAAAGAAAGAATACATTCTACTATCTGCACCTAAATTTTCGTGATTTGATCCACCAAAAAGTCTTGGCGCAATAAGATTAAAACTTTCTGCAATCCCGTAGCTATATTCCGTAATATATTCGCGACTTAAAGCATTTTCATTTGTTTTTTTAGTTCCGTCAGGATTGAATGTTAATTCGCTATTGCTTCGTGTACTAAATTTAGCATATTCACTTGTTGCTAATAAATTTCCAGCATTTGCACCTATAGCAAAAATTCCCGCTAAAATTAAAGTTCCGCTTGAAATTAAAAGTCCTTTATAATCTTTTTCTTTAATAAAATTGAACGCAAAATAACCCGAAAGTATCAATAAGAAAATCAATAAATAATAAGTCATTTGGAAGTGATTGGCACTAATTTCTAATGCCACGGCAAACATAGTAAGTAAACCTCCCCAAATATATTTTTTCTGAAAGACAAGTATAAATCCTGCTATAACTAAAGGCATATAAGCAATAGCGTGTGCTTTAGCATTATGGCCGACTCCTAAAATAATAATTAAATAAGTTGAAAAACCAAAAGCAATGGCACCAATGAAAGCTTTTAGAGGATCGGTTTTCAAAACCAATAACAAGCCATAAAAACCAAGGAAATATAAAAATAAGTAATCTGCAGGTCTTGGAAGAAAACGCAGCAAATCATCTATTTTACCCACAAAATCATTTGGATAATTTGCTCCAAGCTGATAAGTAGGCATACCGCCAAAAGCTGAATTCGTCCAATAAGGTTCGGCATTTTCTATCGCTCTAAAGTCATTTTGCTCTTTTGCCATTCCGGTATATTGAGCAATATCTGACTGGAAAATTTGTTTTCCTTGTAGAACTGGATAAAAATAAATTAATGAAACAAGAATAAAGCCCAGAATAACAAGGGCATGCACGTAGAACTTATTTACTATTTTCAATTTTGGCTGGTTTGGGTTAAAATGAATCCTAATTTTTCAGGACACAAAACTAATCTATTTCTTCGTAATCAACATACTCTCCCACTTTTTTGGTCGCGCGCGGGTTTTTAGCATTAGCAGTATTAATGATTATTTCGTCATTAGTATTGTTATTGCTACTATTTTGATAAGTGTTACCTTGATTATACTGCTGTTGTCTTTGAAAATTTTCACTAGCATTTTCTACCGCTTTTTTAACCAATATTGGCAAAAAGATTCTAGCTAAAAATTTAAAAATGTAATAAAAAGCTATAACCCACATGATGGTTTTTAACAAACCTGAAAATGATGCTTCTTGCATAACTATATATTTTTTTCCAAAATTAATAAATCCGTTGCTTAAAAATAAAATATGAATCTTAAATAAATAATAAAATATGTACATTTGAAATGCGTTATCACTTTCTAAACCTATAAAGAAAATTATGTTCAAAATTAAAAACTTACTTGCCCCAGTACTTTTTTTTATTCCACAACTGTTTTTTGCGCAATATACTGACGTCATTAATTCCAATCGCCCTGGCGAAACCATGTCAGCTTACGGTGTTGGAAAATCCGTAATTCAAGCCGAACTCGGTGTTTACGGTATTAAAGAAAAACACGATTTACTAAATTATGATGCCAGCGGTTTTGGTACCGATTTCTCTCTTAGATACGGTGCTTTTCTAGAAAAACTAGAATTTATACTGGATGTGCAATATCAAATGGCAAATTTTGACACGCCTTATACAAGCTACAAGAAAAACAATTTTAGACAGACAGTTCTTGGTGCAAAATACTTGATTTACGATCCTTACAAAAATAAAAGAGAAGCAAACATCTACAGCTATAAAGCCAATCACAGCTTTAATTGGCGTGAATTAATTCCTGCAGTTTCTGTATTTGCTGGAGCTAATTTTGTTGGTGCAGACAATCCTTATTATTTTTCTCCTGACGGTGCTGTTTCACCTAAAATTTCCTTAATTACTCAGAATTTATTTGGAGGAGGAAAATGGGTTTTTGTAACCAATATTATTGCCGATTATATCGGAACAGATTATCCAAGTTATGGATATATCTTAACTTTGACACACGGATTTAACGAAAGATGGTCTGGTTTTGTTGAAAATCAAGGTTATAAAAGCGATTTTTACAGCGATGCAATCGTTCGTGGAGGTGCCGCTTACCTTCTTTCTCCAAATTTGCAAGTTGATGCTTCTGTAAGCACAAACTTCAAAAACACACCATCTGTATTATATGGAGGAGTTGGTGTTTCATGGCGTTACGACGGCTGGTACAAAAATAAGCAAGCCGCAAATAAGGCAGATGAAAAAGCCAAAAAGAATACCGACAACGAAAAAAGCATTGATTATCAAGAAAAAGAAAGAAGACGAAAAGCGAAATACGAATAAAATTAAATAACCAAACGCTCTAAAAAGAGAATCTCAATACCAGCTTAATGATCACAATTAAAGAAGCCAAAAGCAAAAAAGAATTAACCGAATACATCAAATTTCCTTTTTCATTATACAAAGACAGCCCGTATTGGGTACCACCAATTATTGCAGATGAATTAGAATCTTTTGATAAAACGAAAAATCCTGCTTTTGATAATGCTGAAGCTTATTTTTATCTGGCTTACAGAGACAATCAGATTGTTGGACGTATCACTGCTATTATCAATTGGGCTGAAGTAAATAATCAGCATAAGCGAAAAGTTCGTTTCGGATGGTTTGATGTTATTGATGATGTTGAAGTTACCAAAGCACTTCTTGAAAAAGTATTCGAATTAGGAAGAAAACATAATTTAGAGCATGCAGAAGGTCCAATGGGATTCTCTAATCTAGATAAAGTTGGCGTTTTAACCGAAGGATACGATCAAGTTGGAACAATGATTACATGGTACAATTATCCGTATTATGTAACACATTTAGAGCAATTAGGATTTCAGGTTGAAAAACAATATATCGAAAGTATATTTCCTTTTTCTAATGTAAAACCGGAATTCTTTTTGAAAGCGCAGGCTTTAATCAAAAAACGTTACGAGCTTAGATCACTTACTTTTACGAAAACAAAAGACATTATGCCTCACGTAGACAAAATGTTTGATTTGTTTAATGAATCTTATGAAAAACTGGCTTCGTTTGTAGCTATTTCTGATGTTCAAAAAGAGTATTTTAAAAAAAAGTACATCAGTTTTATCAATCCAGAATATATAAAATTTGTTGTTGATAAAGACGATAATCTAGTAGCATTTAGTATTGTAATGCCGAGTTTTACAGAAGCTTTGCAAAAAATAAGAGGTAAATTGTTTCCGTTTGGTTTTTTACAATTATTGAAAGCTAGAAAACATAGTAAAGATGTTGTTTTTTACCTTATCGGAGTTCATCCAGACTATCAAAACAAAGGAGTAACGGCTATCATTTTTGATGAATATTACAAAACTTTTTCAGAAAAAGGAATTCAGAATTGCATTAGAACTCCAGAATTATTAGAAAATACTGCAATTCATTTACTTTGGAAAAATTTTGATCCAAAAATTCATTGCCAGAGAAAAACGTATTTGAAGAATCTTTAATTTCTAGTGATTAGTGAACAGTAAAAAGTGATTAGTTTAACTAAATAAAAAAAAATCCATTCGTCCCCAAACGAATGGATTTTTCACTTTATAAACACATATTACTCTACTTTACAATCTACTTTTGTTAATGTATTTTTTGCATCAAATTTCAACTTCTTTTTGTCTTTAAAAGACACTTTATTATTTGCTTCTACAATATCTCCATATCCTTCAATGAAAGTTCCGTCTTTTTGTAGAAAAGCAACTTCTCTAACAGATGAAACTCCTTCTGAAGAGAAAGTATAATCAGCAACCAAAGTATCACCTTTCATATTTCCAATCAAAGTTCCTTCGTTTTTATCTTTTCCTACTAAATTATAACTCAGTTTTCCGTTTACTTCTTGATGTGAGTTTACATTAAAACTCATTTCAATAACGCTTCCATTTAATCGCCAAGCATAACATTGATCTCCCGCTGGTTCTACAATTTCAGCTTCTTTTGGTGGACTTGGCGTAATTTGTACTGGCTCTGTTGTTGTGGTTTCTTTTTTGCAGGAAGCAAAAATAGACAACGCAAGTACAGCTGTTAGTGTTAGTACTTTTTTCATAATTCTTTATTTTTATTTTGTGATTTATGATATAAAGTTACCCTAAATAAAAAAAATCCATTCGCATAACGAATGGATTTTTTTACATAATTCCCACAAGAGAATTTATTTTAAAGGCTAATTACGACACGTCAACAGTTGTACGTTCTGCAATTTCTTTATAAGTTCCGTTAACTAATTTCTCACGAATTGCTTCAAAAGCGGTTAACGTTTCATCGATATCAGCTAATGTATGAGAAGCCGTAGGAATCATTCTTAACAAGATAATTCCTTTTGGAATAACTGGATACACAACGATAGAAAGGAAAATACCGTAATTTTCTCTTAAATCGTTTACCATTACCATTGCTTCAGGAATACTTCCTTCTAAGTAAACTGGTGTAATACAAGTATTTGTATCTCCAATATTAAATCCTTTTTCTTTAAGACCACTTTGCAATGCATTTACATTTTCCCAAAGTTTATCTTTAATTTCAGAAGATTTACGCAATAATTCTAAACGCTTCAAAGAACCAATTGTTTGAATCATTGGTAATGCTTTTGCAAACATTTGAGAACGTAAATTATATTTTAAATAATCGATAACCGTTTTATCTGCTGCTACGAAAGCACCAATATTAGCCATAGATTTTGCAAAAGTAGAGAAGTACACATCAATTTGATCTTGAACTCCTTGCTCCTCACCTGCTCCGGCACCAGTTTTACCCAATGTACCAAAACCGTGCGCATCATCAACTAATAAACGGAAGTTGTATTTTTCTTTAAATGCAACAATTTCTTTTAATTTTCCTTGCTGACCACGCATTCCGAAAACACCTTCAGTAATAAATAAAATACCACCGCCAGTTTCTTCAGCCATTTTAGTAGCACGTTGCAAGTTTTTCTCCATACTTTCCAAATCATTGTGTTTGTATGTGAAACGTTTACCCATGTGCAAACGAACACCATCAATGATACAAGCATGTGAATCTACATCGTAAACAATAATATCATTTTTAGTAACCAAAGCGTCAATAATAGACACCATTCCTTGGTAACCAAAATTCAATAAATAAGCAGATTCTTTCATTACGAATTCTGCCAATTCATTTTCTAATTGTTCGTGGTACGTAGTGTGTCCAGACATCATACGAGCTCCCATAGGATAAGCTGCACCAAATTGAATTGCTGCATCTGTATCTGCCTGACGAACTTCTGGATGATTTGCTAAACCTAAATAATCATTTAAACTCCAGTTTAAAATATTTTTTCCGTGAAAAGTCATTCTAGGACCCAACTCTCCTTCTAACTTCGGGAAAACATAATAACCTTCTGCCTGAGAAGCCCATTTTCCTAAAGGTCCTTTATTGTCCTGAATTCTTTCGAATAAATCTTTTACCATAATATTATGTAGTAATTTTTTTTACGTAATCAGCGAGCAAAAATAATCATTATTCTTCTAAAATTCAGAGTGTCATTTATTTTTATTTAAAAAATATCGACAAGTATTTTTTAGTAAGATTTAACTCGTAAATATTTTCATAAAAAAGTATATAAATTATCTGCAAACATGATTTTTATCATAATAAAAGACAAAACAGTCCTTTATTTTTGATTTAGGTTTAAAAACGAAAACAAAACTAAAGTATTATGGAAAGGAATTACAAAATTTGGATTAAAATGAACATCTTATTTTGTTCGTTTTTCATGCTTCTTTTATTAGGAAGTTGCAAGAAAGAGGAATCGCATAATTATGCAGATATTATGACCGAAGGAGAGATGAATGCTGAACTTACCTCGCCTCCTCATGTTCCAAAACCAGTTGGAAACAGAACAGCCATGAAATTAAAATTAAACATGGAAATTAAAGAACAAGAAGGTACAATGACAGATGGCGTAAAATATACCTATTGGACATTTGGAGGCTCGGTTCCAGGAAGTTTTATTAGAACAAGGGTTGGTGACGAAGTTGAATTTCATCTAAAAAATCATCCTGACAACAAACTGCCTCACAACATCGATTTACATGCCGTTACTGGACCAGGCGGAGGAGCAACATCTTCTCTTGTGGCGCCTGGGCACGAAAAAGTATTTAGTTTTAAAGTGATCAATCCTGGATTGTATGTATATCACTGTGCCACAGCCCCAGTCGGAATGCACATTGCAAATGGTATGTACGGATTGATTTTGGTGGAACCAGAAGGCGGACTTCCTCCTGTTGACAAAGAATACTACGTGATGCAAGGAGATTTTTACACTCAAGGTGAATATGGAGCAAAGGGTCTTCAACCGTTCGATATGAACAAAGCAGTTAAAGAAACTCCTGATTATGTTGTCTTTAATGGAAAAGTGGGATCTCTAACAAATGGAAATGAATTGACTGCAAAAGTGGGCGAAACCGTTCGTTTATTTGTTGGAAACGGTGGACCTAATTTAGTTTCTTCTTTTCATGTTATTGGAGAAATATTTGACAATGTTCATGTTGAAGGCGGAACTGTAATCAATAAAAACGTTCAGACTACTTTGATTCCTGCCGGTGGAGCTGCAATTGTTGATTTTAAAGTGGAAACTCCAGGGACTTTTATTCTGGTGGACCACTCTATTTTTAGAGCTTTTAACAAAGGCGCATTGGGAATGTTGAAAGTAGAAGGAAAAGAAAACAAAAACATTTATTCTGGAACAATTCAGGAAGGAATTTATTTGCCTGAAGGTGGAACGATTCAGAAAATGCCAGGAAGTAGTGCAGTTAAAACTGAAATCCCTAAACGAACTGTTGCCGAAAAAGCAAAAATAGGTAAAGAAATATTCGGAACCACTTGCTTCGCCTGCCATCAATCTGAAGGACAAGGAATTCCGAATACTTTCCCTCCTTTAGCAAAATCAGACTACTTGAATGCAGACTCTAAACGTGCGATTAAAACAATTCTGCATGGTTTAACTGGCGAAATCAGCGTTAACGGTAAAAAATACAATAACGTAATGCCTGCTCAAAATTTATCTGATGATGAGATCGCAAACGTACTAACTTATATTTATAGCAGCTGGGGAAATAACAAAACCGAAGTTACGCCAGAAATGGTCAAAGCATTAAGATAACAGCAAACAAACAGCATGAAAAAATACATTTTCATTCTAACTATCTTTTTCCTTGTCTTTAGTGTCATGAAAGCACAGGAAAAAGAAATGGCTTTCATTAACGAGGGATCTTATATCCCTCTTTATGGAGCTGTTTCTAAAAATCCCGTTCTTGTCAAATCATTTTACATGGACATTTATCCGGTTACAAATAGTCAGTTTTTAGATTTTTTAAAAAAGAATTCTTCCTATCGCAAATCAAAAATTAAAGGGATTTTTGCTGACAAAAGTTATCTCTCATACTGGATAAATGATTTAGATTTTGGAAATGCAAATCCGAAATCGCCTGTTACTGGTGTTTCTTGGTTTGCCGCTAAAAAATACTGCGAATGCGAAGGAAAACGATTAGCCACAATGGATGAATGGGAATATGTAGCAATGGCAGACACCAAAAAAATCGATGCTAGAACCAAAAAAGAATTTAACGAATATATTTTGTCTTGGTATGAAAAATCAAGAACGTATGAAAATCAAATTGGAAAAACATTCAAAAATTATTGGGGCGTTTATGATATGCATGGTTTAGTTTGGGAATGGACTTCTGATTTTAACAGCATTTTTTTATCGGGTGAATCTAGAAAAGATAAAAGCACAGACAAAAATCTCTTCTGCGGAAGTGCGTCAGTCAATGCATCCGATTTAATGGATTATGCCGCTTTTATGCGTTACGCTTTTAGAGGAAGTTTGAAAGCGCAATATTCTACAAGAAATCTTGGTTTTAGATGCGCCAGCACAACAAAACCTAAAATTTAAATTTAAATTACTTTACAATGAAAAAAATAGCATTTGCTTTTCTTCTTTTATTTTCATTTTTTGGATGTAAAGAAGCTGATAAAAAAGAAGTTAAAGCACAAACAAAAAAGGAAATCAGTGAATTATCAATTTATAATCTGCCTTCAAAATGGACAACGCAAAATGGTAAAGACATTGAATTAAAATCCTTAAGAGGAAATGTCTTGGTTATGGTAATGATCTATACGAGTTGTAAGGCAGCATGCCCGAGATTAGTTGCTGATATGCGCGACATTGAATCCAAACTAGAGAAAAAAACAAAACAGCATGTAAAATTGATTTTGGTCAGCATAGATCCGAAAATAGATACCCCACAAAGATTAAAATCATTCGCCATTGAAAATAAAATGAATCAAGATCCTTGGATATTCCTTCGTTCAACTGAAGAAAACACAAGAGAATTTGCAGCAGTTTTGGCAGTGAATTATAAACAAATTTCTCCGATAGATTTTTCGCATTCTAACATCATTAGTGTTTTTAATCCAGAAGGAGAATTGGTTTTTCAGCAGGAAGGTTTGGGCGTGAATAATGAAAAAACTATAGAAACCATAAATCAGGAAGCAGCAAAAATATAGATATTTAAATAGGTTGATTAGTAAGAAACAAGAGTAAGATTTTAGGTAGAAATCGGCTCTTGTTTTTTATTTACAATAAGTTTAAAAAAAACATGTTGCAAAGCTTCGGAGAAGCGAAATATTTATAGAAAAAATGTAGCAAGTTTATAAAAAGCTCCAGCGGAGCGAAATCTTTATCAGGTTAGAAAAAAAACTATTAGAAAATATTTCGCTCCTCCGGAGCTTCTTTTCTCTACTATCCAATTTTTCTATAAACATGTCGTTCACTCTGAAACTTCTTATTCTGAACGATGTTTTATAATTGAACTAAATACTAAAACCAATCCCAAAACTAAAAACAAACTAAACATCAAAATACTTTGAAAATATCCTGGAATACTTCCTTCTCCAAAAAAGAAGAACCAGCCTTGAAGAAACAACAAAAGTTCCGTCAAAATATATCCTAAAATAAAACACTTCAATCCTATTTTTAATGTTTTAGAATTCGCAGAAAGCATTTTATTCTGAAGCATAATTCCAAACAAAAATCCAGTTATAATTCCCAAAGTCGTTAAATGAATAAATCCAATTACAAAATTTCGAATTTGATGGGAAACAACTGCTAAATTTGGAAAAATAGTCAATAATTGAATTCCAACTTTCAAAAACAAAGAAGATAATGCCAAACCGTAAACTATTTTAGTAGTTTCATTTAATGTTTTTTTGAAATCAACAATTTGAGATTTTAGCATTTTATAGAAATAAATAAAAGCTCCTAATTGCATTAAAACGCCCAAACCATTGATATAACTCAGAATATCATTTTCGATGAACCAGCGAACTGGAAAACAAACCGTCAGTAAATTAGAAACAACCATTAGAAAGTAAAACTTCTTAAATTTTATTTCATCCATTTTATCTTGAAATTGTTTTAAAAACAATGCTAAAACTGCCAAAATAAACCAGCCATTAAATTGAAAGTGAAGAAAAAATTGAATGGCAATTTGATAAAATGCACTTTGCTTACCTAACGTACTTACGGCTGGCCCTAAACACCAAACGCCGAAAGTCGATAAAATCATAAACAAAATCGAAACCAATAAAAGTCTTTGTGAAAGTGATTTATCTTTAGAACAATCTTTCCAAACCAAACGGCAAAAAAAATAACTCAATACAATATGCAGAGTCGAAAAAATAATCGAAAACAAAGCATAACCTTGAATAGGAAAAGCAACCATCATTCCGACAACTGAAAATTCAGTCAGCCAAAATAAACGGTTATAAATTGGTTTCTGACTTTTCTCTTTCGGAATAAAAAAATGAACAATCAAAACAATAACAATCATATAAACCCAGCCCAACATGGCAACGTGCGAATGTGCATGAAGTAGAAAGCTGTAATTTAAAAAATCGATTGGAAAGAGATACATAAAACGCATTAACAATCCAAAAACACAGGCAATCAGAAAATTAAAAAAACAGCAAAGTATCCAAGTTTTTTGAGAATTCATTTTAGAAATATTTTTTAAACTTATAAAAATTATTAAACCATGTAAGTAATATAAGAAATTATAAGCTTGGCTAAAATGAACTTATATCACTTATATGGTTTAAAACATTTCTTAAAAATAAAACACCGATAATTATCATGTTTAGAGATTTTATCGGTGCTTTTCGAACTATTAAAATTAACCTTTATTCTACTTCAACAAAGTCTTTTTCTAAAACAACTGCTTTTGGAAATAAGATATTGTTTTCCAAATGAATGTGTTTGTGTAAATCTTCTTCAAATTCTCTCAGCATAGCAAAAGTTACTCTGTAAGTCGTACAAGCGTCTGCTGGCGGAGTGTAATTATTAGTCAATTCGGCAATTGCTCTAAAACGCTCACCTTCGTTATCGTGTTCGTGCATCATCATTGCAATCGGATTGGAAACAGTTCCGAAAGAAGGCTGATGCAAAATCCCGTCAGATTCTTTTGTTTTCACCATTCTTTTTACAAATGGAAACAAAATCAATTCTTCCTTTTTCATATGTTGCGATAACTCACCAGCGCATCCAATAAACAATTCATTAATTTTGAATAATTCAGGATGATTAGCTCCATGCACTTTGCACAATTTATCTAAAAACGGAAGCAAAACGCTTGTTTTTTCTTCCACATAACGGTGGTGGGTTTTCTCAATATAATCTGCCAATAAATCCAATGGCCAAGAATTGAAATCGATACTTCCATTTTTTTCTGATTGTGCCACTTGCAGTACATTTTCTAATAAAGCATCGGCATCAATGTTTTGCTTTTCACAAACTTCATTTACCGTTCGGTTTCCTTTACAGCAAAAATCTATTCTATATTTTGAAAAAACTGCAGCTGTTCTAAAATCCTCAGCTACGAAAGATCCTATTGTTTTGTTTTTTAAATTTTCCATGATAATCAATTTTAAATATGTTTTATTTTTTGTTTTTTAATGTCAGTTCAAATACAAACCAAGCCATTGTAATAAATCCGATTCCGAAGATTGAATCTCCAATCGCACGAAGCCATTTTAGCGTAATCATTTCTGGCTGCTGCATTAATTCTGATGAACGAGCATACCACATTCCGTGATTGATGCTTTCAATTGCCTGCCAAACTCCTATTGGAAGTAAACTCAGAATTGCCATCAGAAATAAACCTATGTTTAATGACCAAAAAGTAATTTTAAGCAGTTTGTTATTCCAACTTACATTTCTATATAAACTTCTCAATACAAATAATACCAAACCAATTCCTAACATTCCATACACGCCAAACAATGCAGTGTGTCCGTGTAAAGGTGTCGTATTTAATCCCTGAACATAATAAAGAGCAATCGGAGGATTGATGATAAATCCGAAGATTCCTGCTCCAAGGAAATTCCAAAACGCTACAGAAATCATGAAGTAAATTGGCCATTTGTAATCGGCAATCCATTGTGTTGATTTTGAGATTTTATAGTTTTGATATGCTTCAAACCCGATTAAAGTTAAAGGCACAACTTCTAAGGCACTGAATGTTGCTCCTAAAGCCATAATAGCCGTTGGCGTTCCTGAGAAATATAAGTGATGAAATGTTCCTAAAATTCCTCCCGACATGAAAATAATTGTCGCAAAAAGAACATTTAGCGTTGCGGTTTTTGTTTTTAATAATCCCAAACGAACAAATAAAAATGCAATTACAACGGTTGCAAATACTTCAAAAAATCCTTCAACCCAAAGGTGAACTACCCACCATCTCCAATATTCTGCAATTGCAAGATTGGTTTGTCTTCCCCACATTAATCCTGCGCCGTAAAACATTGCAATTGCTGTACAAGAAACTAAGAACAAAATGATTAGGTTTTTCTCTTCTGTTTTTTTCTTTAAAACGGGAAGTAACGGACGAATCATCAAAGCTAGCCATAAGAAAAGTCCAACTAAAAGGAAAATCTGCCAGAAACGACCTAAATCAACGTATTCATAACCTTGATGACCAAACCAAAAGTTTTGCACTAAATTTAATTTTTGCATTACTCCAAACCATTGTCCTGCCATAGAACCTAATACAATAATCAATAAAGCAACAAACAAGAAGTTAATTCCAAAACATTGAAATTTAGGATCTTTGCCCGAAACCGCTGGTGCAATGTATAATCCTGTTGCCAGCCAAGCCGTCGCAATCCAAAAAATAGCCAATTGCGTGTGCCATGTACGAGTTACAGCATAAGGAAGAATCCGATCAATCGGAATTCCATACAAACCGTTTCCTTCAACACCGTAATGAGCCGTTATGATTCCGAAAACCATTTGCAAAACCATCAATAAACTGACAATCCAAAAGTATTTAACAACTAAACCCATTGATTTTGTTTTTCCCTGCTTGATAATTGGATCTTCTTTTGGCAGTGGAAATTCTTCTTCTTTACCCGATTTTGCATGATAGAAAACCAAAATTCCAACGCTTAAAATCAATAAAATAATACTGACTCCAGACCAAGCTAAAAGTTCTGTAGTTGCAGTGTTTCCAACCAATTCATCTGATGGCCAGTTGTGTGTATAAGAAATAGTATTATCTGGACGATTTGTAACCGTTGCCCAAGTTGCCCAGAAGAAAAACGCATTCATTTTATGCATCTTGTCAATATCTTTAATTGAGTTTTTCGGGATCGCGTATTCTTCTCTCAATTTATCGAGCTTAGGATCATTCGTAAAAAGACCTTTATAATATTCACTTAAATTTTCAATCGCCGCCAAACGGTTTTCAGAAATGGTAAGGATTCTTGTTTCTGAATTATAACGATTGGTTCTCAAATCTTTCTGCAATCGAATTTTCAAAGCCGATTGTTTTTCAGCATCTAATTCGTCATACTTTTTATTAAAATCTCTTTGAGCATAAATATTCAATATAAAAATAGCCTCTCTATGCAGCCAATCTGCGGTCCAGTCTGGGGCCACGTAGGCGCCGTGTCCCCAGATAGATCCCACTTCCTGGCCTCCTATACTCTGCCAGATATTTTGTCCGTCTTTAATTTCGCTTTCGCTGAAAACAACCTTTCCAGAATCGGTTACAATTTCTTTTGGAACTGGCGGTGCCTGCTGATAGATTTCATAACCATAATAACCAAGCACGGCAAATGAAATACTCATTACCAATGCAAATACTATCCATAATTTTTTTTCTCTTTTCATTTTTCTTGGGGGAAAATTTATCAATAAAAGACAAATTTATCTTTTATTAGTTTTTAAAAAAACTCCAAAGCTTTTAGGATTTGGAGTCTTTGTTAATTACTCAACAATTAAAGTACCTTTCATCATAGCCACGTGACCAGGGAAAGAACAAATAAACGGATAAGATCCTTTTTTATCAATTGTAAATTCGATTGTATCTTCTTCTCCACCTCCTAATAATTTAGTGTGAGCGATAACTGCAGCTTTTTCAGATGCTGGAATATAATCGGTAGCTTTAGCATCATTTGCTTTTAATGCGAAATCTGCTTGGTCTGTTCCTTCTTGCAAAATCACTAAATTATGTCCCATTGCTTCTTTTGGAATTTTACCAACGTGTTTCAAAGTCAATTTGATTGGTTTTCCGGCAACAGCTCTTAATTCACTTGTATTGAACTGCATTTGGTCGTTTCCTTCAATAACTAATACATTTTCTTCAGTTGATGTTACTGGCGCTGCTTCTCCTTCTATAGAAGTTTCAGTAGTTTCTGTTTGATCTGCAGGAGCTGTTTCTTTTTTACCACAAGAAGTAACTGCTAAAAATCCCATCAGGATTAGTACTGAAATTTTGTTTTTTGTATTCATTTTTAAAATAATTTATTAAATGTTAATCGTTTATATTTAATGTTTTTAAGAAGAAATCGCCTGATTTTACATCTGAAGCCAATTGTTCTAAAGTAGTTTTAGTAAGCATTTCCAAAAGCAATCCCCTTATTTTTTTAAATTCATGATGTACAGGACAAGGGTGCTGTTCAGAGCATTCTTTCAAACCTATTCCGCAGCCGCTGTAAATTTTATTTCCATCTATAGCATCTACAATCTGGATTAGTTTTATAGATTTTACAGCTTCATTAGAAACCTCAAAACCTCCGCCAACACCTTTTGCAGAATGAATGATTCCATTTTTAGTCAAAATCTGCATAATCTTGGCTGTAAAAGGCTCTGGAGAATCTATCTCTTTTGCAACATCTTTTATTCCAACTCTAATTCCTTTAGAAGATTTGGTTGCAATAAATATCGAAGCCCTTATTCCGTATTCACACGCTTTTGAAAACATATATTGCTTTATTAATTCTTTACAAAGATATAGAGATTGAAAATAAAAGACAAATTTATCTTTAATTAATTTTCAAAAAGAAATTAGTTATTTATAATCAAAATAATTAATGCTCATTTAATCACTTATTCATCATTCAATTCTTATAAAAACCAATTTTAATTTTAACTTTGAGACTATTTAATTTTTAATATTGAAATAATGCCTTTAAGCAATTCAAAAGATTTAAAACTCGCAGTTCTTATTGATGCAGACAATGTGCCCTACAGCAATGTAAAAGGTATGATGGAAGAAATTGCAAAATTTGGAACGCCGACTACGAAAAGGATTTATGCCGACTGGACAAAACCAAATGCAAATGGCTGGAAAGGCGTTTTATTAGAACATGCTATCACTCCTATTCAACAATATAGTTATACCGTTGGAAAAAACTCCTCGGATTCTGCTCTGATTATCGATGCAATGGATTTATTGTATTCTGGAAAATTGGACGGATTCTGTATTGTTTCCAGCGACAGCGATTTTACACGTCTTGCCATAAGACTTCGTGAATCTGGAATGAAAGTAATTGGAATTGGAGAAAAGAAAACCCCAAATTCGTTTATTGTTGCCTGCGACCGATTTATTTATATTGAAGTTTTGGATGGAGCAACTCAAAAGAAAAAACCAAAAACAGTTGCCGCAGCCGATACCAAAAAACCGATTGAAAAACCTGCTGAAAAAGCACTTCATAAAGTTGACAAACAAACTATTGAATTGATTGAAGCTACAATTGAAGACATCGAAGATGATGACGGTTGGGCATTTCTTGGAGATGTCGGCAATTTGATTGTAAAGAAAAAACCTGAATTTGATCCTCGAAATTATGGGTATTCTAAACTTACTCCAATGCTGAAATCTTTGACTGATATTTTGGAGATTGATGAAAGAGAATCGGACAAAAAAGGAATCAAGCACGTTTATGTACGTCTAAGATTCAACTAATTATCGCATTTATTACCTATTTTAATTTTTTAAAAACATGAGAAAGAAATTCTTTATTTACGGATTCTTATTGTTTCTAATTGTTCTTGCAATTTATTATTACACTGGACGAGCTTATCTACTCGTTTTTGCTATCCCAATTTTATTGATTGTTGGAGCTTATAATGCTTCGCAAAAGAAACATGCTATTTTACGAAACTTTCCTGTCTTGGGTTATTTCAGATATTTGTTTGAAATGATTGCACCTGAAATCCAGCAATATTTTATAGAAAGATCTACAGATGGAAAACCTTTTTCTAGAAACCAACGTTCATTGGTATATCAAAGAGCTAAGAACATTGATTCTAGTACGCCTTTTGGAACTCAATTAAACTTAAATACCGAAAACTATGAAGGAATAAAGCATTCTATTTTTCCAGCAAAAGTAAATGAAGAATTACCTCGCGTTTTAGTTGGCGGAAAAGATTGCAAACAACCTTATTCTGCTTCACTTTTTAATGTTTCTGCAATGAGTTTTGGTTCGTTGAGCGAACACGCAGTTCGTGCCATAAATATTGGTGCGAAAAAAGGGAATTTCTACCAAAATACAGGTGAAGGTGGTCTGACTGAATTTCATTTGGCTGGTGGCGGCGACATCACTTGGCAGATTGGAACAGGATATTTTGGATGCCGTGACGCAGAGGGAAATTTTAGTCCTGAAAATTTTGCTGAAAAAGCCAATCTTCCGAATGTAAAAATGATTGAAATTAAGCTTTCACAAGGTGCAAAACCAGGTCACGGAGGTGTGCTGCCAGCGGCAAAAAACACAGAACAAATTGCTAAAATTAGAGGCGTTCAGCCACACACTATGATACTTTCTCCTCCAGGACATCATGCTTTTTCTGATTCCAAAGGTTTAATTCATTTCATAAAACAATTGCGTGACCTATCTAACGGAAAACCAATTGGTTTTAAATTATGCATTGGAAACACTGCCGAATTTGAAGCCATCTGCCAAGAAATGATTACTGAAGATATCTATCCAGATTTCATTACCATTGACGGTGCTGAAGGAGGAACTGGAGCTGCACCACTAGAATTTGCTGATGGTGTCGGAATGCCATTTGAACCTGCATTAATTTTCGTCAATAAAACTTTGGTTCGTTTAGGCATACGTGATAAAATGCGCATTATAGGAAGCGGAAAAATCATTTCTGGCTATTCTATTTTGCATGCAATTGCATTGGGTGCTGATATGTGTAATAGCGCGCGAGGATTCATGTTTTCTTTGGGCTGTATCCAAGCATTACGTTGCCATAATAACGAATGTCCAACAGGAGTGGCTACTCAAAACAAAATGCTGATGAAAGGTTTGGTTGTAACAGACAAATCAGATCGTGTATACCATTTTCATAAAAATACACTCCACTCAGCAAATGAACTTTTGGCGGCAGCTGGAAAAAGCAGTTTTGCAGATGTTGATATTAATATTTTCATGCGTGGTGATGAATTTTCAGATCTATCTGAACAGTATTTTCCAGACAATCTTAAAAACGTTACACAATTCTCATAAACAAAAAAGCCTCTTTATAAAGAGGCTTTTTCTTTTAAATCTATATTCTAATTACAATTTTGCTGTTTCTTTATTTTGTTCTGCAGCTCCTCCTTCCAAAACTGCTAATTCTTGCTGATCAACCAATTGCTGCGCTAAAATAGCATTGTTGTAAGCTAGGAAATAAACATCAAACTTTACTCCTTCAGAAATTAATGAAGTAGAAATTTGATCGTTTTTAATCATTTCTTTTAATAAATCTGGAAATGACTCTTTGTAGGCTAATTTGTTTGCGTCATTTTCTTCTAAATTTGTTTCAATTCTAATCTCAATTTTATTGTCATTTAGAAAAGCTTTTGCAGTTGTACTGGTAATTGCATTTCCTTTTATGGAAGAAGAATTATTGTAATTACTTACATGTTCCTGAATTTTCTGCTTAGTATTTTTACAGCTGATTAGAAAAAGTGCAAACGCGAAAGCAAATGCGATTTGGGTAATTTTTTTCATAAATTATTGGTTTTATAGTTATTTTTTAACTCAAACATAAATAATTTATAACATAAAAACAACATTAAATCACAAAAAACTACTTTATAATTCTTTGAATACAAATTGATTATACAAAAAAGCAGACAATTTTGTAAGAATAAAAAAGTTATTCTTCGACCTAGTTTAATCTATAATCACAAAAAAGTCTCTTTAAACAAATTTTAAAGAGACTTTCAATATGTAAGAATTTAATCGTATAATATTTATAAAAATTTAATTGATTATTTTAAATACTGAAGCGATTCCTTTGTAAGCTCTTCTCTATTTAAAACAGTATTATCATCAGCTAAATAATAAAGGTGAAATACTATTCCTTCTTCTATTAATTCTGTTGGAATCTGACCTTTTTTAATCATTGATTGTCTCATTCTTGCAAATGCTACTGAAGTAGTCGCTTTATTACCATCGTTTTGTTTTAAATTAGTTTCAAAACGCAATTCTATTTTATTGTCATTAATATAACCTCTTGCCGTAGTAAGCGTTACATTTTCAGCTTTAAAACTTGGCGCGATTGTTTTATTATAAGTAACTACATATTCCTGAAGCTTTTGTTTGGTATTTTTACAGCTTACAAGCAAAAGTACAAGTGCAAATGCAATAGCAATTTGAGATATTTTCTTAATCATAATTTTTTATTTTAATTTTTGAAGTCTTAATAAGGCTTCAAGATAATAATAATCTGCGTAATTTATAGAACAATCTATTTCACTTCCTGCAGGTTTATGTCCTGTCGAATGCAATAAAAATGCAGAATTCACATCATGACTCTGATAATTATTTGAAAGCGAAACAATCATTTTTTTTGCTTTCTCCAAATATTCAGCTTTCAATTTTTTGTCTTTTGTATAAGAACTTAATTCTAAAAGTGCCGAAGAAACAATTGCTGCTGCCGAAGCATCTCTCAGTTCGTTAGGGATATTTGGCGCATTAAAATCCCAATACGGAATTAAGTCTTCTGTTGTCAATTTATCCAGATAAACTCTCGCCAATTTATGTGCAAAATCTAAAAACTTGATGTCTTTGGTTTCTCTGTACGTCATTGTAAAACCGTAAATCGCCCAAGCTTGTCCGCGCGCCCACATACTATCGTCGCTGTAACCTTGAGCGGTTCTTCCTTTTATTTTTTTACCCGTTTCAAAATCATAAATAATCACATGATAAGACGTATTATCTGGTCTAAAATGATTTGCCATTGTGGTTTCAGCATGCTTGACAGCAATATCATATAATTTTTTATTTCTTCCATTTTTTGAAGCCCAAAAAAGCAGTTCCAAATTCATCATATTGTCAATAATCGTATTGTGACCGCCCATTTTATTATGAGGCCAAGACTGAATTGTTCCCACTTTCGGATTAAAAAGTGTTGCTAATGTATCGGCAGTTTTTAGGATAATCTGTTTGTATTCTGGATTTTTTGTTAATCTATATCCATTTCCAAAACTATTAAAAACCTGAAAACCTAAATCGTGATCTCCTGCTTTACTGACAGATAGAGGCGTTAAAAAACGACTAAATTTATCGGCTTCTTTTTCCCATTTTTTATCTTTTGTAGCTTCATACAAAAACCATAATTCACCTGGCCAGAATCCGCTTGTCCAGTCTTTGTAACCAACAAATTTCCATTCGTTACTTCCATTTGGAACAGTTCGCGGAGAAGTTCCGTCATTTGGAATTACCTTTAAAGTTTTTGAAGCTTGTTGTGCGCAGTAATCCAATTGCTTTTTAGTGTTAAACGAATTGTCTTTTTGAGAATAACCTTGATTTCCTAAAAGAAACAAAGCAGCAATTAGGGTAAAAAATTTTGCATTCATGTGGTTGATAGTTTGTTTAATCGATAAATTTATGAAATAAAGTGAATCTAATTGGGGTTTGAATTTTTTGTTACCTAAAAATGGATGATTGTTATACTTTTTTCTAGAAAATCTTGTCATTCCGAGGAACGAGGAATCACATTAGAAATTCCACAAAGTGAGTCGCTAATCTTTGTCGATATACGCGTGTGATTCCTCGTCCCTCGGAATAACAAACAAATCTTTATTTCTTTCAAAATTTAATATAAATTTGTTTCACAAAGCAAAAAAAACTTGAACAAAACCAGAATCAACTATTTCTTCATTTTTCTAAGCATTATTTTCCTTGGAACCCTTTTTAGAAAAATCTCTTTTATCCCCTTATGGATTGGCGATTTTCTCTATGCCGTAATGATTTATTCTTTGGTTCGAATATTTCTTCCATTTAAAGATGCTTTAGTTATTGCATTTCTTTCTTTATTGATTTGTTATGGAATTGAGTTTTTACAATTGTATCAAGCAGAATGGATTATTGAACTCAGAAAAACAATTTTTGGAAGATATGTTTTAGGACAAGGTTTTTTATGGTCGGATATTTTGGCTTACACTTTTGGAATCTTATTTGTTTTTATGATTGAAAAAATCACTTTGAAGTATCTCAATCAAAAGTCTGCGTGATTTTATCAATATTTAAACTGTTCGCCATTGCCATAAATATTTGATAATACGTTCCTTTATTATCATACAATTGATCATGGGTTCCTTTTTCTACACAACGTCCTTTTTCTAAAACGATGATGTTCGATGCATCTATAATCTGAGAAATACTGTGAGAAATTATTATAACGGTTCGATCCTTTTTGATCGCATCTAGAGATTTTTTAATTTGCTCTGTTGCAATCGCATCTAGACTCGCGGTTGGTTCGTCAAGAAAAATAATTGGCGGATTTTTTAGAAACAATCTCGCAATGGCAATTCGCTGCTGTTGACCTCCAGAAAGCAAATGCGCATCAGAATCGTAACCTTTTGGCAAATGTATCACCTGCTCGTGAATATAAGCCTGTTTTGCTGCTTCAATAACTTCTTCCTTCGAAGCTTCAGGTTTTCCGTATAAAATATTTTCGGCAATTGTTCCTTTAAAAATATGATTTTTCTGAAGTACCAAACCAATATTTTTTCGAAGAAAATCAGTATCGTAATCTATCAAATCAACTCCATCTAAAAAAATATGGCCAGATGATGGCAGATAAAACTTATCCAATAAATTAATTATCGTGCTTTTTCCTGCACCACTCAATCCAACCAAAGCAGAGGTCTCATTGGGCTTTACGGTAAAATTAATATCATAAAGCGCTTGTGTTCCATTTGGATATACAAAATCTACATTTTTCACTTCTATTAATCCAATAATTTTTTCTGGGATATAATTACCGCTAGTTTCTGTCTCCTGCTCTGCTTCTAAAATATCAAAGAATCCTTCAGAATAAATTAAAGCATCATTTACTTCATCATAAATTCGGTGTAATTGTCTAATTGGAGATGAAACATTATTAAATAACATAATATGAAACATGATAGCTCCAATTGTCATTTGATTATTCAAAACAAAATAAGCAGTCAGAATAATTATAATTACGACTCCTATCTGCTCGACAAAACTTTTAATGCTTTCAAAAATAAAACTGGTTTTTCTTGTTGCCAGCTGATTTTCTGTCATTTCGTATTGAATCTTTTCATGTCGATCGGCTTCTGTCGATTCACGTACAAAAGATTTAATTACTGTTATCGATTCAATTAAACTAATGATTCCGTTATTCTTAGTTTCTCTATAATTACGCATTCTTCGTCGAAAACCGCTAAGTTTTGTAGCTTGTAATTGACTGATATAAAAATAAATAGGAATAATAAACAAGCTCACCAATCCAACATAAACATTAGCATAAAACATAATTACCAAGGCCACAAAGGCATTTGCAAATAAAGGAAGAATGTCAATAAAGAAATTTTGCACCAATCGTGTTAAACTGCTAATTCCGGCATCAATTCTGGTCTGCAATTTTCCGCTTTCATTTTCGTCAGAAGTGTAAAACTCCATTCTGTAACTCAGAATTTTTTCAACTATGGTTTGAGAAATATCTCTTGTGATAAAAATACGGAGTTTTTCTCCATAGAATTTTTGTCCGAACTGCACAATTGAGTTAACCAATTCCTTTGTAAGCAATACGATACTAATAATTCCTAATAAATGAAATCCTTTGGATAAAGGTTCATGCGCAACCATTAAATTATTTATGGTATCAACAGTATATTTTAAAATAATAGCGTTTACCTGCGCCGCAAAAGATCCTAAAAATGTAAGCAGTAAAGTTGCAATTACCATCTTTCTGTACGGCTTTACAAAGGGCAGGATTTTTTTATACAGTACAGATAATTGCATTTATTTTATTTTTAGGCTTCATATCAAATATAAGAATTCTAAATTTGTGTTGGAAATCATTTAAACACATATTATATGAAACTCGTTTTCGCTTCAAACAACAAAAACAAAATAGCAGAAATACAAAGTATGCTCCCAGAAAGCATTAAAATATTAAGTTTAGAAGATATTAATTGTTTAGAAGATATTCCGGAAACAGCTGATACCATTGAAGGAAATGCTATTTTGAAAGCAAATTACGTAACAGAGAAATATGGTTACGACTGTTTTGCAGACGACACAGGTCTGGAAGTAAACGCACTAAACGGCGAACCAGGAGTTTATTCTGCGCGATATGCAGGTGAACAGAAAAATGCCGATGACAATATGAATAAACTTTTGAAAGCGTTAGAAAATAACGAAAATCGAAACGCTCAATTTAAAACAGTTATCACTTTAAACCTAAAAGGAAAACAATATTTATTTACTGGAATTGCAAAAGGAGAAATTACAATAACTAAAACAGGTACAAATGGTTTCGGTTATGATCCCATTTTTAAACCTGAAAATTTTGACAAAACCTTTGCAGAACTGCCTTTGGAAGTAAAAAATAAAATAGGCCATCGCGGAAAAGCAGTCCACCAACTAATTGATTTCCTGAACGCCACAAAATAATTGTTTCAAATACAACATTTTAAGCTTCAAATTTTACATTTTAAGACGTGTTTTTTTAACAAATTCCTGATTTCTTTCAAAAAATCATTTTACAAAAATCGTAACTTTTTGATAATCAAATCATAACAAATGTATAATTCTTGAAATTGCATTAGTTTATCTGAATAATTAGCTGTAATTTTGCACCCTATTTTAAATACATATATGAATAAATTTGAACAATTAGGATTGAATGAATCGTTACTGAAGGCGATTTTAGATCTAGGATTTGAAAATCCGTCAGAGGTACAGGAAAAGGCGATTCCCCTATTATTGGAAAAAGACACAGATATGGTTGCGTTGGCTCAGACAGGGACAGGGAAAACGGCAGCTTTCGGTTTTCCGCTAATTCAAAAAATTGATGCTGACAATAGAAACACACAAGCATTAGTTTTATCGCCAACACGAGAACTTTGTTTACAGATTACCAACGAACTTAAAAACTACTCAAAATACGAAAAAGGTATTAATGTGGTAGCAGTTTACGGCGGGGCTAGTATTACAGAGCAAGCCAGAGAAATTAAGAGAGGAGCACAAATTATTGTGGCTACTCCAGGAAGAATGCAAGACATGATTAACAGAGGTTTAGTTAACATTAAAAATATAGATTACTGTATTCTTGATGAGGCTGATGAGATGTTAAACATGGGATTCTATGAAGACATCGTATCTATCTTATCAGATACTCCAGATCAAAAAAACACATGGTTGTTCTCTGCAACTATGCCACAAGAGGTTGCTAGAATTGCAAAACAATTCATGAGCGAACCTGTTGAAATTACTGTTGGAGCTAAAAACTCAGGTTCTGCAACAGTTTCTCACGAATTTTACTTAGTAAATGCTCGTGATCGTTACGAAGCTCTAAAACGTTTAGCTGATGCTAATCCAGACATTTTCTCTGTAGTTTTCTGTCGTACAAAAAGAGATACACAGGCTGTAGCAGAAAAATTAATTGAAGATGGATATAGCGCCGCTGCGTTACACGGAGATTTATCTCAAGCGCAACGTGATGGTGTAATGAAATCTTTCCGTGGAAGACAAATTCAGATGCTTGTTGCTACTGACGTTGCTGCACGTGGAATTGATGTTGATAACGTAACTCACGTTGTAAACTACCAATTACCTGATGAAATTGAAACGTACAACCACCGTTCTGGCCGTACTGGTAGAGCTGGAAAATTAGGTACTTCTATTGTAATTGTTACAAAAAGTGAATTACGTAAAATTTCTTCTATCGAGAGAATCATCAAACAGAAATTCGAAGAAAAAACTATTCCATCTGGAATTGAAATCTGCGAAATTCAGTTGTTACACTTAGCAAACAAAATTAAAGATACTGAAGTTGATCACGAAATTGATAACTATTTACCAGCAATCAACAATGTTCTTGAAGATTTATCTAAAGAAGAATTGATTAAGAAAATGGTTTCAGTAGAATTTAACCGTTTCATTGCTTATTACAAAAAGAACAGAGATATTTCTACTCAGTCTTCAGACAGACGTGAAAGAGGTGATTCTGAACCAAGAGAATTCAATAATAACGGAGCAGTTCGTTATTTCGTAAATATCGGTTCAAGAGACAATTTTGACTGGATGTCATTAAAAGATTACTTGAAAGAAACATTAGATTTAGGTCGTGATGATATCTTTAAAGTTGACGTAAAAGAAGGATTCTCATTCTTTAATACTGATCCTCAATTTACTGATAAAGTAATGGATGTTTTAAATAACGTTCAATTAGAAGGTCGTCGTATTAATGTTGAGATTTCTAAAAATGACGGAGGCGGAAGACGTGACCATAACAACCGTGGTGGCGGACGTAATTCTGGTGGACCAAGAAGAGAAGGAAACTTTGCTCCAAGACGTGAAGGCGGATTTAGAGGAGACAGAAATTCTTCAAGAGATGGTGGATCACGCGAAGGTGGATCACGTGAAGGTGGTTTCAGAAGCGATAGAAATTCAGCTCCAAGAAGAGAAGGTGGTTTCAGAAGTTCTGCTCCAAGAAGTGAAAATGGTAGCTCAGACAGAGCTCCAAGACGTTCTGACAACTTCGGCGACAGCTCAAGACCAAGAAGAACTAGAAGAGATTAATAACTTAATCTCTTAAAATATAAATCCCAAATTCCAAGCATAATAGGAATTTGGGATTTTTTTTACCCAAAATCTTTCTCCTTGCCACTTTTTAGTTAAATACTAAAAGCAATACTTTTTTTGCTTTGTTAATTTTCTTATAATTAAATTCCAAGACTACGAAATATTTAATCCCGATTTACTACTTTTAGTGCTTTAAATCAGGATATGAAATATTTCGCAGTTTTCTTTTTTACACTACTAGCCAACTTTGGTTTTGCGCAAGATACGCAGCCAACAGTTCCACAAAGAGTTTCAGGTTATATTATTAATGACAACAGCAAACAGCCACTTGGTGGTGTAAACGTCATTAACACCAACAAAGTACGAGGTGCAAAATCTGATGAGAAAGGATATTTTGAAATTGATGTTCAGGTTAACGATACGCTACATTTCTCTATTTTAGGATTTCAATCTCTTAGAATTAGAGTTACAAATGACTGGGTAAAAAATAAAGTAACCCGAATTCAGCTTACTGAAAAAGCAATTGCATTAGAAGAAGTTATTATTGCTCCTTTTACTTTAACTGGATATCTTGAAATCGATTCTAAATTAATTCCTACTAAAGAAAATTATCGTTATAGCATTTCTGGTCTTACACAAGGTTATGAAGCAGGAGAATATGCACCAAATGCATTTGGTAAAGTCCTCGGTTCTATTTTTAATCCTGCTGATATGCTTTATAATTTCTTTGGTAAAAACGGAAAAGAACTCAAGAAACTGAAAGAAATGAAGAAAGATGATACTGTTAGAAATCTTTTAGAATCGAAATATGACCGTGAAACGGTTGCCGTCTTGCTAGGTATCAGCAAAGATGAAATCCCTGAAATTATGCATCGCTGTAATTATTCTGATTCTTTCATTCAAACTGCAAACGACCTTCAGATTATGGATGCGATCAGCGCATGTTATGAACAGTATAAAGTACTGAAACGTAATTAAGAATCTCTATTATAACAAAAATCTAAATCCTCAATTTTTAAATTGGGGATTTTTTTTACTACTCCGGATATTAATTTCGCTATATTTACTTACAAAGACAATAAAACAATCAAAAATTAAAAATTATGGCAAAAGGTCAAGATGCTAAAAAAAGCGCAAAAAAAGAACCATTAAAAACGGCTAAAGAAAAAAAAGAAGAAAAAAGAGAAAAGAAAAATTCTCCTAAAAGAGATTAATTAGTTTTCAGTCGCAGTCGCAGTTTTCAGTCTCTAAGGAAACTGAAAACTGTGACCGAAAACTGAGAACTTTATTTAACTGGAATATTCGAAAGAATTTCCAATACAAATTTCCAATATTTTTGTGCAGATGAAATACTAGCTCTTTCTTCTGGAGAATGTGCTCCATGAATTGTTGGACCAAAAGAAATCATATCCATTTCTGGATAATTTGTTCCTAGAATTCCGCATTCAAGACCTGCGTGACAAGCTACAACTTTAGGCTGTTCACCATTTTGCTTTTCGTAAATATCTTTTAAAACTTCTAAGATTTCAGAATTTACGTTTGGAGTCCATCCTGGATAAGATCCTGAAAGTTCTACTTCACATCCAACCAATTCAAAAGCTGAACGTAATGAATTTGCCAGATCAAATTTTGAAGATTCAACTGAAGAACGAGTTAAACAACCTACTGAGATTTCACCATCTTTAATAATAACACGAGCAATATTATTCGAAGTTTCTACCAAATCAGCCATATCAGCGCTCATTTTATAAACTCCGTTATGAGCAGCATAAATCGCTCTAATAACTCCTTCTTGAACTCCTAAATCCATCACTTTTTCAGGCAAATCTCCTTTTACGATTTCAATAGACAAGTTAGGCTCTGTAGTTTTATATTCTGCTTTGATATCAGAAATAATTTCCTGCATATCGTACACATACGCTTCATCGAACATTTGAGAAATGACTACTTTGGCAACACTTTCTCTTGGAATTGCATTTCTTAAACTTCCACCATTAACTTCAACGATTTGCAAACCAAAGTTTTCAAATGCGTCAAATAACAAACGATTCATGATTTTATTCGCATTTCCTAAACCTTTATGAATATCCATTCCTGAATGTCCTCCGTTCAAGCCTTTTACTGTAATAGTATAACCAACAGAACCTTCTGGAACTTCTTCTTCATGATAAGTTCTTGTAGCCGTTACATCAATTCCTCCTGCACATCCGATATCAATTTCATCATCTTCTTCAGTATCTAAGTTCAATAAAATCTGACCTTGAAGAATTCCTCCTTTTAGATTTAGCGCACCAGTCATTCCTGTTTCTTCATCAATCGTAAACAATGCTTCGATTGCTGGATGCGGAATAGTTGTACTTTCTAAAATAGCCATAATTGTTGCTACTCCTAATCCGTTATCAGCTCCCAATGTTGTACCACGCGCACGAACCCAGTCACCATCAACATACATATCAATTCCTTGTGTATCAAAATCAAAAACAGTATCTGCATTTTTTTGGTGCACCATATCCAAATGCCCCTGCATTACAATCGCTTTACGGTTTTCCATTCCTGGAGTCGCTGGTTTTCTAATGATTACATTTCGAATTTCATCTTCAAAAGTTTCTAAACCTAAGCTGTTTCCAAAGTTTTTCATAAACTCAATTACACGTTCCTCTTTTTTAGACGGACGGGGAACAGCATTTAAATCTGCAAATTTATTCCAAAGTTCTTTTGGCTCCAGATTTCTTATTTCCTGACTCATTATATTTTGTTTGAAGTTTAACATTTAAGAGCTTCAAAGTTACAAAGTTTAATTGCTTTTTTAGCCACGAATTTCATCAATTAGCACAAATTATAATGGCTAAAAATAAAAAAAAATTTGATTGTTATTGTCACACAGTGACATTTGGTTGGTAATAATAAAAACAGCAAGCGTCAATCAGGCATCCCTTTCGTAACGCTTGAATTCAATTGAATTGTTTTTTCTACCAACGAAATGTTCCTCTAGGAACATATAAATAAATTTTCTAAAAAAACGAACTGAACTTCTTTTTAATTATTATTTTTATAAAAAACCAAAACTGTGAAATCAAAATATATTCTTCCTATATTTCTTTTAGTTCAGATTATCTTTTTAAGGATTCTAAGATATTTTCCTGATTATGTCGAAGGCTTTTACAGCAATAATATATTCCTTAGAATTTCTCATTTTTTAAGAATTGGTCTTGGCAAAATTCCTTTTTCACTTGGAGACTGCATTTACGCCTTTCTTATTTTAGCAATAATTGGATGGTTTTGGAAAATCCGAAAAACTTGGCAAACAGATTGGAAAGACCATATTTTGACCATATTAAGTAAAATTTCTGTTTTTTATTTTTTCTTTCATTTGCTTTGGGCTTTTAATTATTATCGTGAGCCTCTATTTGAAAAAATGGAAATTAAAAGAGAATATACTGATGCCGATCTTTTAGATTTTACTCAAAAGTTAATTAGCAAAACGAATGAAATTCAGTATCAAATTACTAAAAATAAAAATTCGAAGGTTGTCTTTCCTTATTCGCAAAAAGAATCTTTTCATATGATTTTAAATGGTTATGACAATTTAGCAAAAGAACATCCTTTTTTTAAATACAAAACACTAAGTGTAAAAAATTCACTGTTTAGCGTTCCATTAACTTATATGGGATTTGGTGGTTATTTAAATCCTTTTACAAACGAAGCACAAGTTAATGATCTATTGCCCATGTATAATTTTCCGTTAACAACATCCCATGAAATGGCACATCAAATTGGATTTGCCAGCGAAAGTGAATGTAATTTTATTGGCGTTTTGGCTTCTGTTAAAAATGACAATTTGTATTATCAATATTCAGGATATAGTTTTGCGCTTCGTTACTGTTTAGGAATTTGGCAATATAAAAACGAGAACGTTTTTAATCAATTAAAGAAAAAAGTTAACATTGGAGTTTTAAAAAATTATCAGGAAAGCCAAGATTTCTGGAAAAAATATGACACTTTTATCGATGAAGGTTTTCATTTTCTATGGGATAATTTCTTGAAATCGAATAACCAAAAAGATGGAATGGACAGTTACAGTAAATTTATAGATTTGATGATCAATTATTATAAAACAAGAGAATTATAGTTTTTTTTCCACAGATTACACGAATTAAAATGATTTTTTAGATTGAATTAATCTGTGGCAGAAAAAAATAAGATATTAACTGTAACAAAAATGATTTCATAACTACTAATCATTTTATGAGCGAAAATCTAGAACAGTCATTTGTTGCGCAACTGCAGGCAAATCAGAATATAATCCACAAAATTTGTAGATTGTATACTGCCGGCGAAGATGCACATAAAGATTTGTTTCAAGAAATCACCATCCAGCTTTGGAAGGCTTATCCAAAATTTAGAGGCGATAGTAAATTTTCAACATGGACTTACCGTGTTGCGCTAAATACCGCAATCACTCTATACCGAAAAACCAAAAGAACTATTTCTACCGTAGATTATGAAAACCATCAGCATTTTGTAAAAGATGTTGATTACAATTATGAAGAAGAAGAACAAATTAAACTGATGTACAAAGCAGTTTATCAATTAAATGACATCGAAAAAGCATTAGTTTTTATGTATTTAGAAGACAAAGATTATCAAGAAATAGCTGAAACATTAGGGATCAGCGAAGTGAATGCGCGCGTGAAAATGAACAGAATTAAGGGGAAACTTAAAAAAATACTAAATCCTTAAAAATTATTATGAAAGAACTGGATTTACTAAAAAAAGACTGGCAAAAGAACACTGCTTCTTTTCAACAAATTTCTGAGACCGAAATCTACAAGATGATTCATAAAAAATCATCTTCAATTGTAAAATGGATTTTGATTATCAGTATTTTGGAAATTTCTTTTTGGACTTTTTCGAACTTATTTATCAATACAGATGATGTGCTTCGAAAAATGAATCATCCTGAAATTGTTACAGCCTTAGAGATTTTAACCTATTTCAATTATGTCGTAGTTTTAATTTTCGTGTACATATTCTACAAAAATTACAGAACAATTTCAACTACAATCTCGACAAAATCGTTGATGAGTTCTATTTTAAAAACTCGCAAAACCGTTCAGTATTACGTTTGGTATAATTTAGGAATGATTGTAATAACATCAATCTTAAGCTTCTTTATTGCATTTGTCTACAATCCGGACATGGCATTTCTTAGAGAAAAATTAGCCTTAAATGGAAGAGCAATGTTTGTTACTGTAGGTATATTAATTCTGGTAATATTAGGTTTCTTCGGATTGTTCTGGTGTTTCTACAGAGTTATTTACGGAACACTTTTACGTCGATTATATGCTAATTATAAAGAGTTGAAGAAGATAGATTTATAATTTAAGTTGCTAAGGTTCTGAGATTCTAAGATTCTAAGTTTTGAAAACTTGAAACTTGAAACTTGAAACTTGAAACTTGAAACTTGAAACTTGAAACTTGAAACTTGAAACTTGAAACAAAAAAAATTAATACTCCCACTGTCTTAATCTGTTAAGTTCTTCTTGTGCTTTAATTTCTTCGGCAGGAATAACTTTTAGAAAAGATGGATGTTGTTCGATTGCGTATTCTACTTTTTCTACAATTTCGTCGATTGTATCATTTTCATAATCAATATCTAAAGGTTCTTTGATAATGAAAGATTGGAGAATTCCTTTTTTCTTCATGCGCAATCCTTTCTTGTCAAATGAACGGCGGAAACCGTCAATAACAATAGGAATTACGATTGGTTTGTGTTGTTTAATGATGTGTGCGGTTCCTTTGCGGACAGGTTTGAAAGATTTTGTAGTTCCTTGTGGAAAAGTAATTACCCAACCATCTGCAAGAGCAATTTTGATGTTTTCGGTATCGTTCGGATTTATTTCACGTTTTTCTGTAACATCTACGCCTTTTGCACGCCAAGTTCTTTCCACCGTAATTGCTCCAACATAAGCCAAGATTCTTGGCAATAAACCAGCCTGCATTGTTTCTTTTGCCGCAACATAATAAATATTCATCTTAGGTTGCCACAAATAACCAATATTCTTAATATTATCCTCACGCCCTGATAAACTTGCATTAAACACATGAAACATCGCTACAACGTCTGCAAAATAAGTTTGGTGATTTGAAATAAATAAAACATTAGAATCTGGAAGCGTTTTAATAATTTCAGACCCTTCAATCTGTAATTCGTTAAAACCTCTATATCTCCTATGCGTCATGGCCCCCAAAATACGGATCAACCATTTCTTGATGAATAATATATGCCCAAAAGGATTTCTTTTAAACAATCCCATAACTAATTTATCTTATTTTTATGTTAAGTCGCAAACATACAAAAATTATTCTTTCAGCAACACTCAATAACACTTTCTACTACTAATAGTTATCCAAATGAATATCAAATTGTTAAATAAACATCAGTTGTTCTGATTGTCAAAAGTTATTTTCAATACATCTCTCAATTCGCTTAAAATCATTGCCGTTGCTCCCCATACTACATGATTTTGAATATTAAATGCAGGAACTAAAATATTAGCACCATAAGAAGTTGACAATCTAGCTTCAATTATTATTTCATCATTTAAAAAAACCGACAAAGGCAATTCTATAATTCCGGCAACTTCTCTAATATCTGGATAAAAAGCCAGTTCTTCAGTTGCAATTCCTAAAAAAGGATGCACCAAAAAATTACTCGGCGGAATGTACATGGGAGAAAAATGTTTAATAATTTCAATTTTATCTCTCGTTATTCCTACCTCCTCATGCGTTTCTCTTAATGCTGTTGTTTCAAAATTCAAATCTTCTTTTTCGAATTTTCCGCCTGGAAATGCAATTTGAGCAGAATGAACTCCATCATAAGTATTTCTGACAATCAAAACCAGATGTGTTTTTCCCTCTTTAGGGTAAAACAACATCATCACTCCTGCCATTCTCGCGTTTAAAGCTTCGATATCAATATTTTTTAATCCCTCAATTCGCTCTTTTGGAGCCATTTTTAAGTGTGAAGCTACTGCTGGCAATTCAATCGGAATTATATTGGGAACATATTTCAAAAAGTCTTGAAAATTCATAATCAAAGCTTATTTTTGTACTTTTAAATAAAACATAAATATACTTCAGAAAACGCAGTACCGCAAGTTTTCTAAAATTAAAGCCTAAAAAATGTACAGCAGAGAAGAATCACAACGAATAAAAAGAGAATTTTGGGTAGCTTTTGCCGAAAAATATCCGCGTAAATGGGTACTTTATGATACCAAAATTAAAGACTTCTCTTTTAAGTTTTTTGTGGACAATAAAAAAGCACAGGTTTTAATTGATATTGAACAAAGAAGCGATGAAAAACGCATTGCTTATTTTGAAAAACTGGAAGCTTTGAAAAATATTTTGGAAGAAGAATTTATTAAAAACCTTGTCTTTGAGAAAAACTTTACTTTAGAAAGTGGCAAAACTATCAGCCGAATTTGGGTTGAAAAACTTGGCGTTGGTTTCAGCAATAAAAACACTTGGGATACCATTTTTGACTTTTTCAACGAAAACATGCATGCTCTCGAAATGTTCTATTTAGAATATGATGAGTTTATTAAGGATGTTGAATAAATACTTTTTATCTTATCGCTTAAGCGAAAAATGTCCTGATGCAGTTTTACCATTATCAAATATCATTTTAAACCAATAATCTGTTGAAGGCATTGGACTTCCATTAAAATTACCATCCCAACCCAAATTAGGACGCAATTCTTTTAATAGCATCCCAAATCGATCGTAGATGAAAACAGCATAATTATCAGTAACTCCTGTTATCTCCCAACTATCGTTAAATCCATCTCCATTTGGAGTAAAAAACTTAGGTATATTATAATTTGCTTCTTCGTTTTGTTGACAATCGGAAATTGTTTTTAACTCAATTTCAATATTTTCATAACAACGTGGATTATTTTTATTTGAAATGCTGACATTAATTTTGTCAAAAAAAGGCTCAACATTTGAATAATTGGAAGGCAAAGGCGATGGTAAATTATTACCATTTTTATCTGTGTATCTAAAAATGAAATCTTCAGAATTTGCAATTAGATCTTTTTCAATAGTGGAGAGATTAAATTTAGAAGAAAACCCATTTCTTAAGTCTGCACACGCGGTAAGAGTTGGAATTGTGTTAACTATAGGCTTTTTGGTATCTATATAATCATAAGTATTAAAAATATAAACCGTTCCTGCATAACGCATGTAATTGTTACCATTTGCATCTAACGCATCCCAAAACGCCCCTATAACCAAATCATCTTTAAACAAAGACATTGAGCCCGCAAACCAATCGCTATTTCGCTTTATATTAGATTGTACCGTTTGATACTCATTCCACTTGCCATCAGTTCCTTTTTTAAACATGTATACACGTCCAAAAACTTTTGATAAATTTCCGCTAGCATCATATTCATATTCACTAGCCCTAACAGCTATTTGATCATTATATATTTCCATTTTGTTTCCAAAATTGAAAATCTGTGCAGAACCATCAGAAGCTCTTAATTTCTGATGTCCAATCCAATTTCCGTTTGTACTTTTCTTAAAAATATAAACAGAACCTAACATGGTTAATTCACCTCCTCCATCACCACTCAAATAAGAATCATAATCATCTTCGCTTTGAGCAGCAATCATGATTCCATTTTCATTGATTCTTACCACCTCACCAAATCTATCTTGTAATCCTCTAAAATCGTAAGCTGTTAACTTTTTAGTTTCTAACCATTTATTAGAGAGTAGACTTTTTTCAAATACATACGCAGCTCCTTCCCAATTATCACCTTCTTCGACTGCTCCAATAACAATTGTATTTTCAAAAACAGCCACGGAGTTACCAAATGTATCTCGTCTTTGTCTGTCGCTTGCCACAATTTTTTGCATAAATTTCCAAACATCATCATTATCTTTAAAAAAGACATATGCGGCTCCAGCGTTTTCTAAATAATTATCTAAATTAGCGTCAGTGCTGTTGTAAGAAGAGCCGATGACCATAATGTTGCCCGAAATCGAAATATCAGCCCCATAATTGTCATCAAGAGAATTTTCAATTCTTGCGATTTTTTGAGTAAATACATATTGATCAGAACTGTTCCTTTCGTATAAGTATATCGCATTTCCATTAGAAAAATCTGGATCACAACCTGCGACTGCAAGAATTTTATCGGTCATAAATAGCCTGTATCCAAAACTGCAATAATTTCTTGCATCTGGAAGCGAAAGTTCTTGGTATATATTCCAACCATCGCAATCTTGTTTTGCTATATATACTTTTCCGGCATTTTGAACACCGTCGACATTAACTAAATTTGCACCATATGCTGAATAACCTTTAAAAGTTGCTACGGCACAGCCAAAAGCATTCTCTATATCACGAACTGGCTCAACAATCTTAAAGTTTTGTTTCCATTCTTGAGATGATACAGATAATACAGCAAAAAATAATAAAATCGAAATCTTTTTTTTTATTCTCATAGCTAATTGCCCCACTAATTAACTAAATATTTTATTACCTACACCGTAAAAATGTTATACACAATAATATGATCGTCGTAATTAATATATAATTGTTTTCTATAATCTTGTTTTTTACGTGTTATAATAGATAATTTACATTCTCGTCCGTCATTATCTTTACAAACAAAAGAATATGTAATATCGGTATCGTTTTCCTCTCTTTCTATGTAGTCTAAAATACTAAAAAGCTGAATTTCTTGAGAATACACTACAACCCTATGTTTATTGGTATCTAAAACTACAGAAAGGTTTACTAAATTCAAATTGGACCATTCGCCCCATTTTCCTCTTTCATTTTTTTCTAGAACGCTAAAACCCGAAGTCTTAAAATGATAAGATTGACTTTGAACCTTTTGCAGACCTAGCGCTAAAAAAAGCAATAATATGTAAGTGCGTATAGAATTCATAAAATATTTCTTGCAGATAATTAAAACTCAAATGTAGTCTTTTCTTTGGATGCAAGTTCAAATTCGGTAATCATTTGTTGAATAATTTGCTCTACGGGCAAAATCTCATGAATTAAACCTGCCACTTGTCCGATTTCTAATTCTCCTTCATCCAAATCACCTTCAAACATTCCTTTTTTAGCTCTTGCACGTCCTAAAAGCTGAACTAATTCTTCTTTAGAAGGACATTTTTGATATAAATCCTGAACGTCCTGATAAAATTTATTTTTTATTAATCGAACTGGGGCTAATTCCTTAAGAGTCAATTGCGTACCTCCTTCTTTGGTATTAACTATTGTTTCTTTAAAATTATTGTGCGATGAAGATTCTACAGAGGCCGCAAAACGACTTCCAACCTGAACTGCATCAGCTCCTAGAATCATTGCGGCAAGCATACCTCTTCCTGTTGCAATTCCTCCCGCAGCAATTAATGGAATCCGAATTTTTTCTTTTACCATCGGAATCAAAGTCAGTGTAGTGGTTTCTTCACGGCCATTATGTCCGCCTGCCTCAAAGCCTTCAGCAACAACAGCATCTACTCCTGCATCTTGTGCTTTTAAAGCAAAAACACTGCTACTAACAACATGCACTACTGTAATATCTTTTTCTTTTAAAAATGAAGTCCAAGTTTTAGGATTTCCAGCAGAAGTAAAAACGATTTTCACGCCTTCTTCTACTACAATATTCATAATTTCTTCAATATTTGGATACAACATCGGAATGTTAACTCCAAATGGCTTATCTGTAGCTTTTTTGCATTTTTGAATATGTTCTCTTAAAACTTCCGGATACATTGAACCTGCACCAATAAGTCCCAATGCTCCTGCATTACTTACAGCTGAAGCCAATTTATAGCCGCTATTCCAAATCATTCCGCCTTGAATAATTGGATATTTTATATTAAAGAGTTGCGTAATTTTATTCATTAAAAAAAATTATTGCTTGATGATTTTTCCCGTCTTATGCAGATTTTCGCTGTCAAAACTATAAAAATAGAGTCCGCTTTGTAAAGATTGAAGCGAGAGAACAGGATTCGAATTATTAATTTTTTCTTCTAATATTTTTTGCCCTAAAACAGAATAAATCGTTACTGAAGCTGTATTGTTTTCATTTAAAAAAGAAAATGTAACCGTATTTTTTACTGGATTCGGATAAACCGAAAAAGCCATTTCTGCAATAAAATTATATACACTTAACGTTGATCCAAAATTCGGAATTCCGTAACCGTAATTATTATCTGGTGTTGTAAATCGATCAGAAGAAGCTAAAATCATCTGTCTAATTTCTTTATTGGTTTTCGTTGGAAAAGCCTGCCACAAAGAAGCACACATTCCTGCCATAATCGGACATGAAAAAGAAGTTCCACTTGCTGAACCAATATTTCCATTCACATCAGAAACTACAGCGGTTGTTCCCTGCGCCATGATATCTGGTTTAATTCTTCCATCGTAACTTGGTCCGATTGAACTGAAACTAGATCGTACTTTGGTAGATATAACTGATCCAATTGCCAAAACAGATACTGCATCGGCTGGCGAACCGATATGTTTTTCTACTTGAGTTCCTTCATTTCCTGCTGAAGCTAAAACTAAAATTCCTTTGCTAAAAGCCTTTTCAGCGCCACGAGAAACGAAATTGGTAATTCCGTTCATGTCGCTGTAGGTATGATTGTATCTCGATTCATTACGACCTCCAAAATAACCTAATGAACTTGTAATAATATCAACTCCCAAAGCATCTGCCTTCTCAGCTGCTTCAACCCAAAGTGATTCTTCCAATGGATTCTCTATATTATCTTTTTCTATTTCTGTAATAAAAAGATAATATGAAGCATTTGGAGCAGTTCCTATTAAAGCATTTTCTTTGTAGCCGCCCATTGTAGAAAGCACCATTGTTCCGTGACTACCACCTGCATAAAAATTAGCATTTCTTTCGGTATAATCATAACCACCCAAAATTTTATTGTTGTTTCGAAGATTTTCGAACGACTGCGCTGTGTTTACACCTGGAAAGCCTGAATCCAAAACAGCTATAATTTTTCCTTCTCCAGTATAATTCTGCTGATGTAAAACTTGTCCGTTTAACATCTGAATTTGATTAGCAGAGTTACCGTAAGCATAATCAATAGCCGTTTCTAATTTGTTTTTCGTTTTATTGGTCTCAGTTTGAGAAACTTTTTTCCCTGTAGTGTTTAGAGTTTTATCTGCAAATTCAACTTTCTGAACAAATCCTAATATTTTTAAAGCATTTACATTTGCCTGCGAACCACGAATATGAAGTGCATTTAGCCATTTAGATTGAGCCATAATCGTGATTCCTGCGCTAGACTTGATTTGGTCTACGTATGAAGTTTCCAAAGGCGCATCGGTAATATCCAACGCAATATTTTGATTCGTTCTTCGATCTAAAGCTTTCTGAGAAAGTTCTGTTAACGGATTAGCAAAAAAAGTCTGAGCATTAGGTTTTCCATTAAAATAAACCCATGCCTCTTCTTGTCCAAATACGGTGAATGAAAGAAGTATTAAAAGAAAAGTAAAATTGTATCTCATATTATACTTTTGTGGAATTTATTTCAAATTCCAAATAAAGTATAAAGCTAAGAAATTACTCCCGAACCAACTAATTCATTTTCTAAATACCAAGCTACAAATTGTCCTTCTGTAATAGCAGACTGTGGTTCTTCAAACTCCACATACATTCCATTTTCAAATTGGTGTAAAACTGCTTTTTGCAAAGGCTGACGGTAACGAATTCTTGCCATTACCTCCATTTTTTCACCTGCTTTCAATTTTAAGTCTTCTCTAATCCAGTGTACTTCAGATTCTCCAACAAAAAGAGCTTTTTTGAATAACCCAGGATGCGAACTTGACAAACCGGTATAAATTGTATTGGTTTCAACATCTGTAGCAATCACAAATAAAGGATCTGTCGTTCCTCCTACATTCAAACCTTTTCTTTGTCCGACTGTGAAATAATGTGCTCCTAGATGTTTCCCAACTACTTTCCCCATTGTAGGAAGGTAATCTAGTTTTTGAGATTCTAGTTTTAATTCTTCTTCTAAAGAAAGTTCTGCTGTTTTTTCGATAGTATAAATTGGATCATTTTTATCTACCTGAACAATTTTCCCTTCTTTTGGTTGCAATTTTTGCTGTAAAAATTCAGGAAGACGAACTTTTCCAATAAAACACAAACCTTGAGAATCTTTCTTTTCAGCTGTAACCAATTCCATTTTAGCAGCGATTTCTCGTACTTCAGGTTTTGTCAAGGCTCCAATAGGAAATAATGCTTTTGACAATTGTTCTTGCGACAATTGGCAAAGGAAATAAGATTGATCTTTGTTAACATCATTTCCAGCAATCAATTGATAAACCGTTTTTCCGTCCACTTCAATTTCGCTTTTTTGACAATAATGTCCCGTTGCCACATAATCTGCACCAAGACTTAAAGCGATTTTCATAAACACATCAAATTTGATTTCGCGATTACAAAGTACGTCAGGATTTGGAGTTCTTCCTTTCTCATATTCGTTAAACATATAGTCTACGATTTTTTCTTTGTATTCTTCGCTTAAATCAACAGTTTGAAACGGAATCCCTAGTTTTTCAGCAACGAGCAAAGCATCATTACTGTCCTCTAGCCATGGGCATTCGTTAGAAATAGTAACCGAATCATCGTGCCAATTCTTCATAAAAAGACCGATTACTTCGTATCCCTGCTGCTGCAATAAATAAGCGGCAACACTAGAATCTACTCCACCTGAAAGTCCAACAACTACTCGTTTCATTTTGAAATGTTTAATTTTTTAAGGTTGCAAAGGTACGCCAAATAATAGAAAATCTCACAAAGGTTTTCATTACTTTAAGTAATCCTACAGTAGACAAAACTTATTGCTTTTTTAAGTACATTTATTCATTCCTTAAAAAATATGAAAAAGTATCTCTACAGTTTGATTTTTCTGTTTGTACTTATGAATTTAAGTGCGCAGCGCTATATGGCAACTCTGCCAAATTACGAGGCATATAGAGCTTTTAAAGGAAAGCCTCTATCTGATAAATTTTCCAATATAGAATCCGTAAAAGTAGTTTATGATCTGCGAAAACAAAAAATGTATTATTTCAACAGTAGTGTTATTTTACTGCATTTTGATTTTGTTACCAATTATTTAGGCTACAGTAAAGATCTAGACGTTTTCAATAACGAAAATTACAGTAACACAGATAAAAATAGAGATTTTCTGCTTGGAAATTTAAACCATATTAAAGGCACAGACAAATGGATTTTCGAACTGGCAGCTTCTGACCACATGCCTATCTCTTTAATTGAGCGTTTTTTCAATTTAGTCAGAACTTCCACGTTTATTGGCGAAAAATTAAAATTTTACTTGAATAATCCAGAAACGATGGAATGGTTTCAGCAAAATAAATTCAAAATTCCGTGTGTGAAATCAGATTATATTTTTGGCGAAATTAAATATCAAGAAGTGGTTCGCGGAACTAACATTGGGATTCTTAAACAATATAAAATCAAAGATTTAGAAACCATAAAACCTAATGCTGATGAAATTATTATTTTGGATGGAACTCCTGATATTCTGCCCAATGTGAGAGGCATAATTGTAAACGAACTTCAAACGCCTTTAAGTCATTTGGTGCTTTTAGGAAAGAATCGAAAAATCCCAATTATGGCGTACACAAATATTGACAAGGATAACAATATCAAAAAACTGCTTTCCAAAAAAGTAGAGTTAAAAATCGAAGTTGATACGTTTTTTATTAAAGAAACGACAAAAAAAATCAATCCAAAAACATTAGGTAAAAAGAAAAAACTAACGATTGATAATACTGTAACGGAATTAGTTGATTTATCTGTAATTCCGAAAAAAGGAGTTGATTATATCGGTTCAAAAGCGCAGAATATGGCGTACTTAATTGCCATTTCAAAAGAAATTCCATTTAAAGTCCCAGAAAATGCACATGCCATTCCTTTTTATTTTTACATCAAACATATTAAGAACCCTAACATTTCTCCCTTAATATCAGAACTTCTGGCTTATCCGCATAAAGATTCAACTGTCTGGATTAATAAGCAATTGAAAAAAGTCAGAGATGCTATTAAAAAAGAGCCAATTGATTCTGAATTGATTTCAAAATTAAATGTTGCTTTTAAAAATGCTAAATTTAAAAACTTCAGATTTCGTTCTTCTACTAATGCAGAAGATTTAGACGATTTTAATGGCGCGGGATTGTATGATTCTAAAACAGGAATTTTAGGTGATTCTATCAAAACTTTCGAAAAAGCAATCAAACAAGTTTGGGCAAGCGTTTGGAATGAAGCTTCATACAACGAAAGAGAACTTTTTGGAATCGACCAACAAAATATTGTCATGGGTGTTTTAGTACATCGTTCGTTTCCTGACGAATTGGCTAATGGTGTAATCATTACAAAAAACATTTTTAGAGAAAACTTTCCAGGCGTTACAGTCAACATTCAAAAAGGAGAAAACTCTGTTGTAAAACCCGAAAAAGGAGAAATCTGCGAACAATTTGTAGCATACCACTTCAACGATGGAAAAGATGATACCGACTTTGACATTGATTATACCTCAAACTCTAATTTAAATAATAACGAACCTTTACTAAGCCGAAAAGAAATGAGTAACATTTTCAATGTCAGTAAAAAAATCGAAACCAAAATGTACAGATATTGGCGTAAAAACCAATTCCATCCTGTGGATATTGAATTTAAAATTGTAGGCGAAAAGAGAGATTTATATATCAAACAAGCACGTCCTTTTAATGATTAATAGAACACCAATACATCAATTTCATTTGTCGCAGCATTGATTAAAGTAATTCTAAAATCAAATTCTTCAATCTTGATTTTGTCTTGAATTGATTTCCTAATTACTTCTGAATTCAAAGAAAAATTATCGTCAAGCGGAATTTTTAGATCAACGGCATTGAGGTATTTTGAAGCTTTTTTATTGACAATAACCGAAGCCGCTATATAAGATCCGATAATTGTGATTTGAAAAAACAACAATAGCTCTATCTTTTCAAACGGATACATAATGTCTAAAATAGACAACGTAATCGTTGCAAAAAGAAAGATGATTGCATTTACAGTAAAAGATTGTGTTCTAAATCGAAGTATCGAAAAAATCGCAAATAAACCAAAACCAATTCCAATACCGATTTCTATTTTTGTAAAAAGATAGCAGAGCGAAAAAGTACAAAGCCCCACAATAACCATCAGTGGATTTATGGTTGCATTATCTTTTCTATTGGAGAAAAAATACAAAGCCAAAATTGAAAAAAACAATAGCAGAAATCTTCCTAAAAGTTCGCTCAAATCCATTGGTCAGAATAATTGGTTACTCAAATGTAAACAAATTATTCTTTTCTTATTTTATTTTTAATAAAGTAAAGAAGAAGCTTTTATGGGATTATTTTTTTGGAGCAGAACCTTTTTCAGCAGCTTTATTTGTATTTTTAGGATCGCTCATATTTACTTCTTTTGTCAATTTTCCTTTCTGATAAAACTGCCAGATTCCAGCTTTTTTACCATTTACAAATTTGCCTTTAGAAGCAACAGATTTATCTGAATCATAGAAGACTGCATCTCCATTGTATTCGTTATTTTTAAAGTTTGATTCTTCTAAAAGCGTTCCATCCTGACCTATTTTTTTATAAGCTCCTTCTTTTAAACCATTTTTATATATCATCTCTTCTGCAATTTGAGCATTTGGATAATAAATAGTTCTTACACCCTCTAATTTTCCATTTTTATAATTTTCCACTGTCATTAAAACTTTAGAGGCTTTATGATAGTATTTCCATTCTCCTTCACGAGACTTTCCAACTTCTTTTCCTTCACTTACCTTATTTTTATTCTGATCGTAGAAAATGGTATATGAACTTCCATCATTTGCACTAAAATCTCTAGTTGCAATTACATCTCCTTTTTTAGTATCATCAAAGAATTTAAAGACACCTGTTTCTTTTCCGTGGTCAAAAGTCCCTTCGTAACGAGGTCTTTTAGATTCTGTATAAACACCTTTCCAAAGGCCATCTTTTTTACCGCTGCCATCAACTCTATTGGCTTCTTGAGAAAAAGCGGCTGCACTAATTAGAAACAAAATCCAAATTTTTTTCATAAACTGTTTTTCTTTATAACATTAAAAAGCGTGTTTTAGTATTGCAAAAGTATAACCAATTTTGCTTTTTCACTGATTTTTTAGCTCTTAAATACTATTTAAAATTTTGTTAAATGAGATTTAGAGCTACAAATAGTTTAAAACAACATAAATAACTAATAATCAATACCATAAAAACAGTAAATAACTAAAAAAGACATGTAATAAACATAACTTTTGTTTAATATTATGTAATAAAAGTTAAACAAAATCTCATAATTTAGATTAACAAATAAAAAAAACTATATTATGAAAACATTCAAAATTAAATTAATTGCTTTTCTAGCATTAATTGGCTTAGTCAGCATTTCATGTAATAATGATGACAATGACTCGCAACAGAATTCACAAACGATTGTATCTATCGCGAAAGCAAATCCTGATCTTAGCAGTTTAGTTGCTGCTTTAGAAAAAGCAGATCTAGCTGCTACATTGAACGCCTCTGGCTCTTATACTGTCTTTGCTCCTAACAATAAAGCCTTTAGCGCTTTCCTTTCTGCAAACGGTTATGCTGATTTAAATGCAGTTCCTGTTGCTGCCTTAAAAGAAATATTACTTAACCATGTTTTAAGTACAAAAGTAAAATCAAGCGATATTACAACAGGATATGTAAAAACTTTAGCAAAAGGAAATGCTTCAGCTTCAAACACTATAAGCATGTATCTCGAAAAAAACACAGCAGTTGATATTAATGGAGGAAAAGCCAACGGCGGTGCAACAGTAACAACTGCAGATATTGAAGCTTCAAATGGTGTTATTCATTTGGTTGATGGTGTCATCGGACTTCCAACTATCGTAAATCATGCAGTAGCAAATAAAAATTTCTCGACTCTTGTTGCAGCTTTGACCTACAATCCATCATCTGGTTTTGCGGGAATATTATCTGGAACTGCAAGTTCACCATTTACGGTTTTTGCACCTACAAACGCAGCTTTTACAAGTTTCTTAACCGAAGCTGGATTTTCTGGTCTGCCAGCAATCCCTGCTAACGTATTGGCAACTACTTTGAAATATCATGTCGTTGCGGGAGCTAACGTACAATCTACTGCTTTGACAAACGGACAGGTAGTTAATACTTTTGCAAATCAAAATTTCACAATTAGCCTTACAGGAGGAGCCAAAATTACTGATGCAAGTAATAGAATAAGCAATATTATCGTAACAGATGTACAATGTTCAAACGGTATAATCCATGCAATTGATAAAGTACTGCTGCCAAAATTTTAACCATAAAAAAAACGTCTCGTTAAAACGAGACGTTTTTTTTTATCAATATATATTATTTCTTTTTATTCTGAGCTTTTGCAGCTTCTTGCTGTTCCATCACTTCTTGAAGACGTTGCTGAAACTTACTTGGCTTTTTAGGCTCTCTTTGTTTATTTTCTTGAATCTGAGCGTGAATCTTATCGCTATCAACAATGTAGTTTTTAATTACAAACATAATTCCAATTGTAATTAAATTTGAAATAAAGTTATACAAACTCAAACCAGCACCGTAACTATTGAAGAAAATCAACATCATTAATGGCGAAACATAAATCATGATTTTCATCATTTTAGCCATATCCGGCATACCTTCCTGCTGAGGAGCTGCCATTTGCTGATCTCCAGAAGTCATTTTCATGTAAAAGAAAATTGCAATTGCTGCCAAAATCGGGAACAAAGAAATGTGATCTCCATACAATGGAATGCTAAATGGCAATTTTGCAATTGAGTCAAAAGATGATAAATCATCAGCCCAAAGGAAACCTTTCTGTCTTAATTCAAAAGCCGCAGGGAAAAACTGAAACGAAGCATACATAAACGGCAACTGAATCAACGCTGGGATACAACCTGCCATTGGGTTTACGCCCGCTTTGTTATACAACTTCATTGTTTCCTGTTGTTTCTTCATTGGGTCTTTTTTGAATTTTTCTCCCAACTCAGCAATATCTGGTCTTAAAACTTTCATTTTTGCCTGAGACAAGAATGACTTATAGGTAATTGGCGACATTGCCAATTTGATAATAATGGTAAAAATGATAATTGCAATTCCTAAAGACAATCCAATGGTAGAGCTCAAGAATCCAAATAATGGAACAAAGATAAATTTGTTAATCCATCCGAAAATTCCCCATCCTAATGGAATGATTTTATCAAAATTTTTGTTGTAAGCCTTTAATGTTTTATAATCAGCCGGCCCCATATACAAATTCATTTTGTAATCGATCTCTCCGTTTGTAAACGCCAAAGGCAAATTAGCTTTAAACTGTTTTGTAAAAACAGTGTCAATTTTTTCATCCTTCACTAAATCATCAGATTGCAATTTTGAAGTTTCAAAAGGTTTTTCTGTAGACAAAATAGTAGCAAAGAAATGTTGTTTAAAAGCAACAAAACTTACTTTCTCAGGAGTTTCTTCTTTACCTTGTCCATGTTGACTTACATTATTGTATTTTGATTCCTCATATTTATAATCAATCTGAGCAAAACGATTTTCATAAGAAACACTTTTTTCGTTTCTGTATGTTTTTAAATCCCATTGCAAGTCAATTGGTTTAGCAGAATTTAAAACTCTGTTTAATCCTTGAGTACGAATATCAAAACCAACTAAATAATCATTTGGTTTTAAAATATATTTATACTCTAAAAATTCGTTTGCTCCAGCTTTCAAACGCATAGATAAAACTTGGTCTGCACCAATTTTTTCTAATGTTGGCTCGAAGTACAGATCTTTAGAATTTAATGTTCTATTATCTGTTGTAAGAAGCTGCAGATTTAAGTTTGAGTTATTGTTTTTAATCAATTCTACTAATTGACCTGAACCTTTTTTAAATCTTTCAAATTCTTTTAAAGTAGCTTCAACAATATAACCACCTTTATTAGCGATTTTAAGTTTAATCTTCTCGTTTTCGATTGTAGTAAAAGCTTCTTTTGCAGAAGGAAGTGTTGCAGAATAAGCAAATCCTCCTAAAGTTTTTTGCAATTTTGCCAATTGCAGTGTGTCACCAGGAGTTACAGCCGCAGCTGGTAATGATGCCGTTTTAGCTTTATCTGCTTTTGCTTGTGCTTCTTGTTTAGCAACTAATTCTTTCTTGGCTTTTTCAGCAGCGATTTCTTTTTCAGAAGGCTGATTTTGGTACATAATCCAAATCAAAATTCCAAATATCAATACAAAACCAATGATCGAATTTAGATCAAATTTTTTTTCTTCCATTATTATTTAAAAAAGTTATTCTTTGAAGCTATTAGTAATGAGTTGATCTCAAAAGTTACAAGTTTCTCAAAATATTAATTACTGTTTTTTATGTGCATTTACTGCAGCAGCCACAAAGTTTACAAAAATCGGGTGCGGATTTGCAACTGTACTTTTGTATTCTGGGTGGTATTGTACACCAATAAAGAAAGGGTGATTTTCAAGCTCAACAATCTCCACTAATCCTGTATCAGGATTAACTCCAGAAGCTTTTAAACCTGCCTTTTGCAATTCATCAGCGTATTTATTATTGTACTCATAACGGTGACGGTGACGCTCCGAAATAGTTTTTTCTCCGTAAATTCTGTGTGCCAAAGTGTTTGGTTTAATATCACATTTCCAAGCACCTAAACGCATTGTTCCTCCTTTATCGGTTACATTTTTCTGTTCTTCCATTAAATTCACAACTGGATGAGGCGTTTTATCGTTCATCTCTGTAGAATTCGCTTCAGCGTAACCTAAAATATTTCTAGAATATTCGATAACAGACATTTGCATTCCTAAACAAATTCCGAAAAATGGAATATTATTTTCACGCACATAACGAACTGCTTCGATTTTTCCTTCAATACCTCTTTCACCAAAACCTGGAGCAACCAAAACTCCATCAAGAGTTCCTAATTTCTCTTCTACGTTATCCCCATTAATATGCTCTGAGTGAATTGAAATTACATTTACTTTAGTTTCATTTGCAGCACCTGCATGAATAAACGCCTCTAAAATAGATTTGTAACAATCCTGCATCTCTACATATTTTCCAACTAAACCAATATTTACAGTTTGTTTTGGACTTTTTAATCTTTTCAAGAAAGTATTCCAGTTTTTAAGATCTGGAGATGCTTTTTTAGGTAAATCTAATTTCTTAAGAGCTACAACGTCTAATCCTTCTTCAAGCATTAAATTTGGAACTTCATATATAGTAGAAGCATCAATTGACTGAATAACCGCTTCTTTCTTCACATTACAGAATAAAGCTAATTTCTGGCGTAATTCCTGAGACAATTCGTGCTCTGTTCTACAAACCAAGATATCTGCTTTTATACCGCTTTCCATTAAAGTCTTAACAGAGTGCTGTGTAGGTTTTGTTTTTAACTCACCCGCTGCAGCCAAGTAAGGAACTAAAGTTAAATGAATTACGATTCCATTATTTTCACCTAACTCCCAAACCAACTGACGAACAGATTCAATATAAGGTAGAGATTCGATATCACCAACCGTTCCACCAATTTCAGTAATTACAATATCATAATCGCCAGATTTACCTAGCAATTGCATTCTGTCTTTGATTTCGTTTGTGATATGAGGAACAACTTGAACAGTTTTTCCTAAAAATTCTCCTCTTCTTTCTTTTTCAATAACCGAAAGATAGACTCTTCCTGTAGTAACGTTATTAGCCTGAGAAGTAGGAACGTTCAAGAAACGCTCGTAGTGTCCTAAGTCTAAGTCTGTTTCAGCTCCATCATCTGTCACATAACATTCTCCGTGCTCATAAGGATTCAAAGTTCCTGGATCAACGTTAATGTATGGATCAAATTTCTGAATAGTTGTACGGTATCCTCTTCCTTGTAACAATTTTGCCAAAGATGCCGCGATAATCCCTTTTCCTAATGAAGAGGTCACACCTCCTGTAACAAAAATATATTTTGTTTGATTCATTCTGTTGTTCGTTTGTAAGTAGTTGTGTAAAAAACTTGGCAAAAGTACAAATTTAATTAGACAATTTATCAATTCCAGAATGAGATAATTTTTAAATTTTTAGACTTCTTTCAATTTAAATAGCCGTTTGAAGTTCTGACTTTATAAAATGAAAGCTTTTTAGGATTTTAGCTAAAAATTCGCAACTAATTATAGAGAACCTTACTAAATCGAAAATCTATTTATCGGTTTAGAATAATGAAAGAAATAATAGATTTTATTTCAGTTTGTATCTTAAATTATCAAAGAAACGCTCAATTAACCTTCTGTCTTCAGTAATGATTTCAGCAGTTCCTTTTGATTCCGCGTGAAAATTAAGTTCTACACCATAATTAGTTTTTAATCCAAATGGCAATTTAACGTCAACTAAATAAGAATTAATTTTATTTTGATTATCTGACAGAGTTTGTTGATTTGTAACTAACGAAATTCTTTTTACTTTACCTTTTATTGAACCATATTCATTATAAGGGTAATTATTAAGTTTAATAATAACACTTTGCCCTATTTTAACTTTACCTGCACCATTTTCTGGCAGATTGACCTGACCAATCAATTGATTATTATCAGGCATTATTTTAAATAATTCTTGCCCAGACTGTATATAATCATTTGTTCTAATAAAGTTTAAGAAATCAACTTTGCCATTAATTGGTGAAACAAAAACATAGGTGCGTTCCCATTTTTTTATTGAATCTATCAAATCATAATAGCTGTTGAATAAATTAACAACAAGCTCTCTTTCTTTTACAGCTTTTTCAATAGCTATAACTTGCGCTTTATTTTGAGTTTCCTTTATTTGATAATTTGTATTATTTATTTCTTTATCAATTGTATTATAATCGAGAATGCTATTTGCTTTTGCAATAATTGACTTCTCTATATCTGCTTTAGAAGTTACTTCTTTTTCAAACAAAATAGAATCTTTTTTAAAAAGGCTCTGTGATATTTTGTATTTAATTTCCTGATTTTTAAAATCGTTTTTTAACTGGGAGAATTTGCTTTGCTGCAGTTCTAACAACTTTTGATTTATCTGTTTTTGAAATTCATATGGCTGTTGAACTGAGTAATCTAAATATTGATACAATGAATTTAAAAAATTAAAATATTTATTATTTATTTCACCCAAAGATAAATTTTCAGGAAACAAATGACGATGCTTATTGTAAGTAACCTCATGAACATTAGTTTTAGAAAGCAAATCATCCAACAATTGAACATCTTTTAAGTTTGCTTCATTCTTTATATAAGCTAAATATGTTCCTGTATTAACTTTTATACCTGACCTATTTTTTAATAAAATAATATTACCCGATGTTGAAGCTACAAGTTTAACTGGAGCTTGCATTGTATTAACAACAATCTGTCCAGACAAAATTGATGGATATTTAATTAACCAGCCAAATAATAGCAAAAGCAAAACTAATCCAACAACAACTCCGCTAATTGTTGCACCGAATTTAGTTGGCATTCTTTCAATTATCGATGCAACTTCTTCTGTTCTGTTTTCATTCAATGTTTTATGAAATCCTTTGCTAGCCATTTACCGTATCTCCTATTTGTGTTTTAACTAATTGATAGTAATGTCCATTTTCGCGAGCCATCAGCATATCATGATTTCCTATTTCGGTAATATAACCGTTTTTCAACACTATAATCTGATCTGCTTTACGAATTGTACTTAATCTATGCGCTACAACAATTACAGTCTTATTCTTAAATATTTCTTCTAATGCCACTACAATTTTCTGTTCATTTATTACATCTAATGAATTTGTCGCTTCATCAAAAAACAGATAATCAGGATCTTTATATAAAGCTCTTGCAATAAGAACACGCTGTTTTTGTCCTCCGCTTAAACCTCTTCCATTTTCCCCCATCATCGTTTGGTATCCCTTTGGCATTGCTTCAATTTCAGAAGCTATGTTTGCAGCAGTTACTGCTTTTTTCAATCTTTCATAATCAATATTCTCATCGTCTAAAACAATATTGTTTTGAATAGTATCACTAAATATTTTACCATCCTGCATGACTGCACCACAGCTTTCTCGCCATTGTTTTAAATTAATATTCTGAATATTCAAATTTCCCATTGACAATTCGCCATGAGTAGGCTTATACAATCTCAGTATTAATTTCAGCAAAGTAGTTTTTCCGCTTCCGCTATCACCAACAATTGCTGTAACTTTACCTTCAGGAATTACCAGAGAGATGTTGCTCAAAATATAATCACCATTACGGCTATACTGAAAACTTACATTTCTTAAAAACAAACTTTTGTCTTCTGGAAGCTTTATATTATTGGTAATATCATTTTCTTCCTCATTTTCCAACTCATGTATTTCATTCAATCTTAAAAAACTAATTTTAGCATATTGCCCTGATTGAATAAAAGATATAAACTGTATGATGGGACCATTTAACATTCCTATTATAAATTGAGTAGAAATCATTACCCCAAAAGTAATATCACCTTTTATTACTGACTTCGCACAATAAAAAGTAATAATTAAATTAGTTAACTGATTAATAAACTGTGCCCCTAGATTTAAAGCATTATTGATTCTTAGTATTTTTTGATCAATCTTAAACAACTGAACCTGTAAAGTTTCCCATTTCCATCTTTTGTGCTTCTCATAATTATTGATTTTGATATCTTGAATGCTTCCAATGGTTTCTACCCAATAACTTTGGTTTTTAGTATGTATGTCAAAATACTCCCAATCTAGTTTCTTTCGAAACTGAAGAAAAAATAAAACCCAACCAATGAATAATATGCTCCCTATAACATAAATCAAATATAAAACAGGGCTGTATATCATCAAAATTATTCCAAAAATGAAAAATGTTAAAATCGAAAAAATAAAATTCAGAGAATTATTCATTACAAAATCCCGAATACGTTCATGATCCTGTGCTCGCTGTAAAATGTCTCCAATTAATTTATTTTCGAAAAAAGTAATGGGCAGTTTCATTAATTTGATCAGATAATCTGAAATTAATGAGATATTAATTCTAGATGTTAGATGAAGCAGAATCCAATCCCGAACCATATTACTCAATAAAATGCTGACTATAATGGTTATATTGGCAATTAAAACCAGATCAATAAAATCTAAATCATTTGTTTGGATTCCAACATCAATAACAGCTTTTGAAATAAAAGGCAAAAATGCCTGCAAAACTGTTACTATTAGCATGACCACAAACAAGTTTACAAAACTCTTTTTATAGGGTGTAAAATAACCTAAGAAATTTTCAAACGTTTTGCGTCTTTCTATTTTATCATTTATAGAGCGCTGTTTAAAATCTGCCATTGGTTCAATGGCTAAAACTGCTCCTGTTTTAGATTCTTTTAGCCAACTGTTTTTAAAATTTTCATGATAGTATTTTAATAAGCCTTTGGCAGGATCTGAAACAAATACGTGTTTATTATTTATTTTATAAACTACTATAAAATGATTATCCTGCCAATGTACAATGCATGGCAATGGAATAGTTTTAAATGTATCAAAATCTATTTTAACACTTTTAGTACGCAAACTTATTTTTTCGCAGGAATCGCTAATGTCTAAAAAACTTACTCCCTCTCTTGTAATACCACATAAATCACGTAAAAAAGGCAGGCTGTAAAACCTGCCGTAATATTTAGCAATTATTTTAATACAAGCCGGACCACAATCTTTGGCATCAAGCTGATATTCATGAGGAAATTTGAACATATTATATCTCTATTTTTTTAGCAACTCAAAAATCTCCCCTTCACTTGTATCATATCTAAGTAAACCTTCTTTTTTATCCCAGTAAAAAGATTTCAAATATCCTCTCCCAAAATTTTTTGCATTTATACCATCTTCAAAAATATATACATTTGTGTATTTTTTTTTAGTTGTTTTTAACATAACCCAAGTTTTTTGGGGAAGTGATTTTATGTGTGAACCTGAATAAAATAGACCAAAAAGATTAAAGCTAGGGAAAGATTTTTGACTTACTTCATCTTTACTTATTGACACACTACTAACACAATATGAATCATTATGGCAAATCTTAGACTTCAAATCAATGTTCATCATATTGTTTTGTATAGTTCCTATTTCCCGACAATTGCAATCCTTGTTTCCATAAATTTCATATTTATCAACCACAACTAAAGTATCAAGATTTCCTAAATTACTTTCAAAAATGATTTCTTGTTGTTTTTGATAAACTGAAAACCATTGCTTCTCTTCTTTAGTGAGATGTGTTTTAACACACTTGCATGTACATGAATGCAGAAAAAAAATAATTCCAATTATTATAAATACCTTTTTATTCATATTACTTAATATTCTGAGAAACTTTTAGTGAGCTAATCATAGCATCAATACTATAACCTCCCTCACTTCCATTAGCACTTACAAAATGTTTTTGTCCCCCTGCTGTTGTTAATCCGCTAATTGATGTTTGAGCTAAATTCAAAGGATCATCATGCATAATATAAGAATGTGTGTCTGAAACTAAACCTGTACCTAAAAATAAAACTGTCGCATAACTTAATCCCGCGGCATTAAAAGTGGTAGCACTTTCTCCCGTCATACGAGCGTTTGCTTCAGCCATACCCCCTCCTAAAGAATGTCCAGCAAATGATAATTGATCACCATATATTGCTTTCAAAATTTTAGCATTCTCTGTAGATTGATAATATTGTTTAGAAACCCCAATAGTCTGTAAAACATCCGCTGCATAATCACCATAATCGCCAGGTTCTGTTCCTGCTGTTACATAACAATATTGTTTTTCACCTGTCCCTGTTATCATTCTTTCATACAACACTGATTTAAATCCAGTAACAGGATCATCATAAATGACTCCTTCTACAGGTTGCGATACTTTCCACCCCATAAGATCATTCGAATTAAGAAGATCTTTGCCTCCATAAACTGATTTTGACATTAAAGCCGCTTCTAATATTGTAGGCTTTGTAGCACTTCCGTGTAAAGGCATTGCATACCAAGATAGACTATCAGAAGAGTTGGTTCCAGTACTAACTGTATTATTACTTGAATTATCAATATATAAGGTCATATTATCTATCACAACTCCTTGTGGTATTTTACTTGGACCTTTATAATTATTTGGCACTGTTACATTATCCAATATTGTCCCCGGTAATTGGAAATTATATTGAAGGTTATATTGAAGAGTATTTTGTTGCTGACCAGCAGCCGTTAATTCATTATTTACAAAAGTATTAACCTGATTATTACTTACAATTCCTTTGTTTGCATCTACAAATTCAAAGAAACGATAAATAGCTAATGGATCACTTGTAATTTTTACATTATTAGATATAGCATTCCATCCACCTACATAACTTGCATTTAGTGTTGATGAGTTTAAATTATTCGTACCAGTTGAACCAGAAACACCTCCACCAGAAACATTACTTCCACCAAATCCACCGTAATTACTTCCTGAAAAACTCGAATCAAATGGATTACTATTAAGAGCCGTACCTCCTCCTCAGCCACCAAAACCATAGTTTCCTTGACCTCCAGAGCCAATAGTACCTCCTCCGCCAGAGCCACCAATAATTTCTCTCATTCCATCTCTCTTCAACATTCCTTTAATGTCGCTAAATTTAATTTTCTTAATTGTTTTCATGATAAAAGGTTTTATTAGTAAGTAAAAACATTAAATAAATATTTAATTAACCCTATTTAATGTGTTAAATTTTAAAATTGATTATAATTGTTTATATTTTATGGATTTAGCGTAAAGACCTAATCTTATTCTTCCAAAAATTAGTTCTTCAAATTCTTTAAAATTATTTTTTAATTCTTTTGTGTCGAAATAATTTTTAAGCTCTTCTATTAGTTCCCCAACTGTTTTCCTCCTTTTTAAAATGCCTAGAATAAGTAAATCAAGTGAATCAACATATACTAATGAAAATCTATTTTGATCACATTCTGGGATTATAAGAGTAGAAAAATTTGTTTCAGACTCTTCTAAAACAACAATTTCGCCCTCATCTTTGACTTTTTGCTTTTCGATAAAAGAACTCCAATTGTATCTGCTTTCAATTATACGGTAATCTTCATCACTTACTAATACTTTAGAATAAACCTCTTCACTGTTTTCGAACAAACTTTGAAAATAAGAATTCCCCTTACAATCTCTCGCGTACAAATAATCTTTAGAAAAAAGCACAAAATCTTTTTTTACTATGCTATTAATTTTTGAATTAAATATTTCAAAATCTATAAACTGATTTTTATTTAACTTAAAATCTCCTAATTCTTTTTTGAGATTTCTTTTAAAATCAAAATTCAACAACTTAGCAGATGATTCTTTTTTATTTTTCAAATCACTATTTATTAGTTTTTTATATCTCTGCAACAGATAATTTTCAGTAGTATTTTCTATTTTATAACAGTCTTTGTAAAGAGGTAATTTATTTGTTTTAAATAAATCTATTATCCGATAATAGTATTGTGGATAATCCTGCCGAAGCCTGTCAGCCATTTGTTTACAAACAAAATCATTACGCTTATAGCTTCCTAATAAATGTAAATAGTCCTTTTCGTATGGAACTTTTCCAAAATCTCCAAAACCTCTATATTGATTATCTCCAATTGTATCTGGCAATAAGACCTTAACTTTTTTATTATGTTTTTTTGCTAGACAATAAAAAAGGTATTGCTCAAAAAATATATTGAAGTTCGAAACATTTATTCTGGAAAGATGCAATATATTTTTAGCAACAAAATCAAATGCCTTTTCTGTATATTCCTTAAAAAAAGAAATATCATTCCCTCCAAATATTCCAGCATTATAAGCTAAAATTGGCTTTTTAGTTTTTCTTTCATTAAGAATTTCATCTGGAAAATAGTTTAATGAAGATTCCAACGAAATCATTATATTTTCATAATAATCCGTTGCTGCTTCCATATTTTGAGCTATCAAACCGCCCTGCAATAGAGAATCTTCAAATTCTTTCCAAATAAAAACATCTCCATCAACATGTAAAAATGGCTCTTCTTGTTGTGAATATGATAATATCTTAGGTAATGCCCAAAGTTGTGGATGATAAATATTTAAGGAGTCCAGATTGCATATTACTTCGCTATAAGGCAGTTTTAAAGTATCAACTAGCATTTTAGCAGAAACACTATCACAATAAAGGATTAATTCTGGATAATATTTTTTTAATTGCAAACAGCTCAATGTCCAAGCCATTAAGTTATATTCAGGAGAGAGCCAGCCTAGACTTGTAGTCAACAAACTTGGCTTATTACATGTCCACGCGCTTTGAATTATTCTCATCCTTCTGCCAATTATATATCGCAATACTAAAAATATATTGTTTAGCAAAAAACCACAATAAGACAAAAGAATAACAAAATAAGGTTTACTATCTTAACATATTTAAGGCTTCGGATATTGCTTCTTAATATTTCGAATCAATTCTTCCAAACCATTTAATTTCAATTCATAAATAAGCTGTAATTGTTGCCCTAATTCACCTTTTGGAAATCCTTTATTATGATACCAGACCACATAATATTCAGGTAAATCAATTAAATATTTTCCTTCGTATTTCCCGAAAGGCATTTTGGTGTGCGCTAATTTGATGAGCTGTTTTTTGTCTTGATCCATAGTTTTCTTGCAGAAGAAAGAAGCAAGATGAAAGACTTCGTAGATTTTCTGCTTATTTCATTTCACGCAAAACTACTATTTATTTTTTCTTTTGCCATAGATTAAAAAATAGTTTTCAGTCGCAGTCGCAGTTTACAGTTAAAACAAAATCGAACATAAAACTAAAACTTAGCAAGCTTATTATTTATTTGCCACAGATTAAAAGGATTCTCACAGATTATTAAAACAAAGATTAGAAAACTTAGAACCTCAGAATCTTAGTCCCGAAGTCTCGGGATAGCATCTTTAAAAAAAGAAGCAAGAAAAAAGAACTTATTTTCGTTCCCTCTTCCTGCTTCAAAAATATCATTTAAGACTTATTACTAATTTCTAAAAACACTAAGAAAACTTAGCATCTCAGAACCTTAGCATCTTAGTAGTGCCATCTCACAAAAGCTTCCATCGCTGCATAAGTTGCTAAACCTAATTGGTGATATAAAGCTGCTGTTTCACGATTTCTGTCTTCTGCTCTCTGCCAGAACTCTCTTGCGTCTGTTCCTTGAAAAACAACTCCGTCTTTTTGAGACTGGTGTTTGAAGATTCCGTGACGTTTTGCTAAAACTTGATCTGGACTCATTGGAACAGCCATTTCAACTTCGTCAATTCCCCATTCTTGCCAAGCTCCACGGTATAACCATAACCAGCAGTCGTTCATAAATTCTTTTGGTTTTAAAACCTTAACAGCTTCAAAAATTGCATCCAAACAAACTTTGTGAGTTCCGTGCGGATCTGCTAAATCTCCAGCGGCATAAATTTGGTGTGGTTTAATTTTTTCAATTAAATCAACTGTCAACTGAACATCTTCTGCTCCAATTGGCTTTTTCTCAATTGTTCCAGTTTCGTAGAATGGTAATTCCATAAAGTGAATCTGAGAATCTGGAAGACCAACAAAATGACTTGTAGCTCTCGCCTCTCCTTTTCTAATTAAACCTTTAATATAACGAACTTCTGGGATATCAATTTCGCTGTTCTTTTTGTTTTGCAAGAATGCTTCCGCCTTTTTGTAAATATCATCTGCTTGCTCGCTTTTGATTCCGAATTTTTCGTTGTAATCAATTACGAATCTTGCAAAACGAAGTGCTTCATCATCAGCAACTGCAATATTCCCAGATGTTTGGTATGCAACGTGTACTTCATGACCTTGCTCTTGCAAACGCATGAAAGTTCCTCCCATACTAATAATATCGTCATCAGGATGCGGACTGAAGATCAATACACGTTTTTTAGCTGGTTCTGCTCTTTCAGGGCGATTTGAATCATCTGCATTTGGTTTTCCACCTGGCCAACCTGTAATTGTATTTTGTAATTTATTGAAAATCTTAATATTGGTATCGTAAGCTGGACCTGAATCTGCTAACAAATCACTCATACCGTTTTCGATATAATCTGCATCGGTAAGCATTAAAATTGGTTTTTTAAGATCTAATGCCAATCCTAAAACCGCTTTACGAGTTAATTTGTCTGTCCAAACAATTTTTTCAACCAACCAAGGCTTGTTGATTCTAGTTAATTTTGAAGAAGCCTCTTTATCTAAGATAAAAACAGCATTATTATGTTCTTGCAAGAAAGAAGCAGGAACACGATTTGTAACTTCATCTTCAACAGATTTTTTCACAATATTCGCTTTTCCTTCACCCCACGCCAATAAGATTACTCTTTTAGCTTCCATAATTTTCTTAACTCCAAGCGTAATAGCAGTTCTTGGCGTATTATTTAAACCATAGAAATCTTTACTTGCCGCAACTCTTGTAATATGATCTAACGCTACTAAACGAGTTTTAGAGTTTTGAAGCGAACCAGATTCGTTAAAACCAATATGTCCATTACCACCAATTCCAAGAACCTGTAAATCGATTCCGCCTAAAGCTTCAATTTTAGCTTCATATTCATGGCAATAATCTGCAATTTGTTCTTTTGTTAAAAGTCCGTCCGGAACATGAGCGTTTTCAGGTAAAATATCGACATGATCAAACAAAAGTTCTTTCATGAAACGAACATAACTGTTGATTGAATTTGGTTCCATTGGATAATATTCATCCAAATTAAAACTAATTACATTTTTAAAACTCAAACCTTCTTCTTTATGAAGACGCACTAATTCAGCATATAATCCTTTTGGAGAAGAACCGGTCGCTAAACCTAAAATACATGGTTTTCCTTCTTTTTGCTTTTCTTTTATAAGAGTCGCAATTTCCTGGGCAACTTCTTTAGAAGCATCCGTTGAGTTTTCAAAAACAACTGTGTTGATGTTTTCGAATCGTTTTTCGAAACCTGTTGCTTTGTCGATTTTACTTTTTAACATGATATATTAATTTTTTATTTTTTTCTCTTTTTAGATTACCATTTTCTGTATTTATGTCCCTTTATAGCATAAAAAAGAATCATTATATAAGAAGGCAATAACATTAAATACGCGATTTGATTACCACTTTTAGATACATTTTGCATATTTTTTGCAACGATATCTGCATTTATACTTTCCGTAAGCATTCCATAAAACAATGGAAAAACAGCACCACCTATAATTCCCATAATCAAAATAGCACTTCCAATCTTTGTATAGCCACCTAAATCCTGTAACGCCATTGGCCAGATCGCCGGCCAGCATAATGCATTTGCCAATCCTAAAAGCGCTACCAAAAATATTACCAAAGGAATATCTGGAGTTCCAGGAACTGCGATCATAATTTTTGGAGAAATCAAAACAATTGCCAGAACTAAAATTATTCCTAATACTCCAGAAACTTTTAAAGCCTTAACCTGAGAAACATATTTAGGTATTAAAACGATTCCAAGAACATATCCAATTACCATTGCCGACATTGTAAACGAAGTTAGTTTTAGATAAAAATTTCCATCTTCACCATAAACACCTAACTGTTTTCCGAAAGCACCAATCGAATCTCCTGCTAAAACTTCAGCAGATAAATACAGCATTAAAGTAATTACTCCCAAAACTAATTGAGGGTATCTAAAAGCATTTTTAATCTGCTTAAAAACACTTAAATTAGATACATTTCCTTCTTCATCCAAATCAATTTCTGGCAAAGGAGAAAATTTAACCATTAAAGCTAAAACAGTAATAATCAACCCCATATAAAGATACGGTGTTTGCAATTGCAAAGCAAGAGAATTTAACGCCGCATTTTTTGCAGCCGCATCCATCAAGGCAATCTTTTCTGCCGTAAAGTCTTGCATATTAGACAAAACCAATACAGTCAATACAATCGGTGCTACAAATCCAGCTAGTTTATTTGCGATTCCTAAAACACTGATTCTTGCTGCCGCACTTTCTCTTGGACCAATTACTACAACATATGGATTGGAAGCAGTCTGCAAAACAGCTAAACCAGTTCCCATTATAAATAAAGCGATTAAAAACAGTAAAAAAGTTCGACTAGAGGCAGCCGGATAAAACATAAAAGCACCTGCAGCGATAATTAATAACCCAAGTGAAATTCCGTTTTTATATCCCACTTTTTCAATAATATAAGAAGAAGGAATTGCCATTACGAAATAAGCAATGTAAAATGCAAAAGTTACAAAATACGCTTGAGAAGATGTAAGTTCGCAAGCTAATTCGAAAAACGGAATTAGTGGCCCGTTAAGCCAGGTTACAAATCCCAGAATAAAAAACAATAATGTTAAAATGACCATCGGAACAATGGCACTCTTTTTTTCTACCTGTAATGTACTTTGAATGTTTGTCATAATTTTTGGTTGATTGGTTATAGATTTATTTAATTCAAAATCTAAATTAGAATCAACTCTCACATTATTGATTGCGTAATTTATGCAAATATCTGCATTTTTTTTGCAAAACAAAAGTACTACATTAAATTTCCTTAATTTCTAATTTAGATATGAAAGTTTTGTTAATTTTTGCTATTCCAGTTTAAATCAGGGTAATATTTTGCCAAATATGTTTTTACATCAGCAATATCTTCTTTAGCAGTTAAGTCTGGAACATGCTCAGAAAACGGAATTCCGACAGTAGTTTGCGGATTTTCTTTAACAGAGTTTAAAAGTACCGTAGGCAATTCCTTTTCATCACGCTCCGGATGAACTGGACAATTTTCAAGATGTTTATATAAAGTCTTTCCATTAAACTTAAAAGCATTCATACTTACTCTTATTTTTCCTTCCGTGTCTTTATATTGGTCTAAAACCTCTTCTGAAGGTTTTTCTAAAATATCCAAAAGCTGATTGTTCTCATCTAATTTTGCAATTGCAAAACGAGAAATACGCTCCAGCGGAAAATCCATTGCATCCCGATCATAACTAATAAAAGCGTTCGGACTTTCAGTTTCTCTCAAGGCAAGCAAAGCTTCTGCTGAATACAAATTATCACTATTACAAACCGAGTAAAACTGCGAATTCAATTCTGGATATTGTTCTACCGCCTGAAATAAGGCATCGGCTGTTCCAAAAGGCTTTATTCTTCCCTCTGGAATATATTGTACCGCAAATGAAATATTCAATCCATGAAAGTTGTTGTTTTTCATTTCATTTCCGTAAAACTCCTTAAACAAATCACCTTGTTCTCCTATAATAATATAGATGTTTTTATATCCTGCTTTTTTGGCATTCCACAAAAGATAATCCAAAAGAGGCCTTCCGCTTGCGCCTACACCAATTAAACCTTTACTTCTTTCATTAGCCTGCGCAATTTCTTCTGGAGATAAATTATCTAAAACCGCTTCTTTTTTCATACGAGAAGAAGCTCCGCCGGCTAGAATTACTAAATTTTCGTGCATTTTATTTAAATTTCAATATTATCAATAATTCGTACTCCTGGATCTACATTTACCACATAAGCTTCTTCTGCCCCTGCATTTAAAATGGCTTTTATAACAGCATCTTCTTTTTGAGGATCAGCAATAACGACAATACTTCCTCCTCCGCCAGAGCCCACAATTTTTGCCCCATATGCCCCTGCTTTTAAAGCAGCATTAATCATTTGGTCAATTCTTGGAACTGTTATTTTAAGAAGATCACGCAAAACTTCATGATGACTATTCATCAAAGCGCCAATTTTCTGAAGGTCTAAAACTGGCTTTTCAAATTCTTTTAATGCTTCTTTAGTATAATGGTAGTTTTTTATTGCTGCCTCAAAGTAGGCAATCAGACGATCCGGAAGACAATTTCGGTAACGATCTAAATCTTCAATTTTTGAAGCATTTAAATCAAAATCTGGATAGTTTTGTTTTACAATATCAATAGCCAATAATGCATTACCTTTTAATTCGCCTATTAATCCTATAGTTTCTTTAGGAACTCCGGAAACTCCTGTTATCAAGCCTTTTAGTTCCGTTCCAATTACATCAAAAGAAAAAGGCTTTTTGGTATTAATATGAACAATATTTCCAACACCAATGCTAAAATGGTCCATCATTCCGCCTGGTTCTCCATGTTCCAAAACTTCCGATTCGTATCCTAGTTTAGAAAGAAAATCTGGTGTCACTTCATGATCAATTCCAAAGGCTTCTATCAAAAAACGAATCCAAGCCATTAATAAAGCCGAAGAACTTGATGTTCCAGAATTTATTGGGATATCTCCAGTAATTGTTATCGTATAGCCAGTATTTGGTTTACATCCATAGCGACGTAAAACACGTAATGCCGAAGCGAAATAATCTCGTGCTTCTAATTTATCGAATGTGGCATGAATATCTATAATCCTAATTTCATCAATATCAATCATATTCAAAACAAATGTTTCGGACAGATTTTCTTTTGCTATTAATTTAATATTTCGATCTATGGCGCAAGCTATAACAGGAAGTCCTAAGTAATCTTGATGATCTCCAAAAAGACAGGTTCTCCCTGGCGCTGAAGCTGTAATTTTCCTCATTTAAAAACAAGATATTATAATACTGAAAAACAATGTTTTAAAGTATATTTTGATTAGTAAATTTACTTTGATTTTGGGTTTTGATTGTACGAAACTATAGATTATATTTTGATAAAACAAATAAAACAATAAAAAATGTGCTCGAACACACTTAAAAATGTTCTCGAGCACATTTTTAAAATTCCTCCAAAGTATATTCCGAAAAATTAAATGTAATTTATATATTTGCTTATATGGATAAAAAATATACTATTAAAGACATTGCGCAAATGGCCGGAGTTTCTAAAGGAACTGTCGACAGGGTTTTGCATAATAGAGGAAAAGTTTCTCCTGCTGCGCTGGAAAAAATTAATGAGGTCTTAAATGTTATAGATTATGAACCGAATTTAATTGCTAGAAATTTAAAAAATACTAAAATCTATAAAATCTGTGTTCTACTGCCAGATCCAGAAATAGATTCTTATTGGCTTCCTTGTGTTAATGGTATACAAGATGCTGTAAAAGAATTTAAACCTTACAGTGTCAATATCACGATTCAATATTTTAATCCAGAGAGTAAAAAATCATTTGTAAGTGCAAACAACGCTGTTTTAAATCTTGAACCAGATGCAGTATTAATTGCGCCAGTATTTCATAAAGAAACCATCGAAGCAGTTAAAGTTTATGAGGAGTCAAATGTTATTGTCAATACTTTCAATAATCAAATCGAATCAAATGCTGTAAAATGTTTTGTCGGCCAGGATCTTTACAAAAGTGGCCGAGTTGCAGCAAGTTTAATGAACTTAATTTTATCTGAAGGTCAAATTGCTATTGTTCATATAGACGAAAGTTTGAAGAATGCGGTTCATATGCAGGAAAAAGAAAAAGGTTTTAGAAGTTATTTTGAAGAAAAAAAACTCAACTCTTTTTTGCTTACCACATTAAAACTGAAGCATCCGAATGTTGAAAGCAAGTTTTTAAATTTCTTAGAAGAAAATCCAGATTTAAAAGGTATTTTCATTACAACTTCAAAAGCTTATCAAATTGCAACAACACTTTCAGGTTTAAAAGACAAAAAGATAGCTTTGATTGGTTACGATTTAATCGAAAAAAATGTCAATTACTTAAACGAAGGATTACTGCATTTTTTAATTCATCAAAACCAAAAAAGACAGGCTTATTTAGGCGTAAGCACATTAGCAGAACATTTCCTGTACAGCAAAGAAATTCCTGAAACCATTTTACTGCCAATTGATATTATTAATGTTGAAAATGCAGATTTCTATATCTACTAAATTTTCTTCTTTATCATTTAATCTTCAAGAATAAATTTTCCAAAAGAAGATGCGATATGAAAATTAGGTTCTTCTGTTTTAGGATTAACCCATGAAATCCATGTTGGTTCGTATTCTAGATTTTCATTCTCTGAAAATTTAGCTCGATATACTCCAGCTTGTATAACATTATCTTGAATTAAACCTAGTTCTCTTAACGAAACCAAACTGATTTTTCCTTGAACGGTAAATGAATTGGGATTTTTAAAAGAATAAATTTCTAAATGTCCTTTTGGCCATTTCCAATCGTAATCAAAATTCCAATTAGGATAAGCTTCAAAATCTAAAATACGTGCGTCGACGTCCATTTCCAGACAATAATACGGACTTAGTTTTTCGTCTTTTCTAAAAAAAAGCTCTACACGATCCGAATTACAAATGCTGTCTGTAGAATTGTCTTTGCGGTCTATGTAAATTTCCGAATCAAAAACCTGAAAATTAAAATACAAATAATCCAAATTCCATCTTGCTCTAAATTCAATTTTTGAAAATGATTCTGTTTTCCAAGGCGAAATAAAATCTTTTAGGCAATTTGCTTTCTCCCAAAAAAGAGGGTCTAATTTTTCAATTTGTACTTCTTCATTTTGTTTAACGAAATTGACTTTGTAGGCTTTTAAATCTGAACTCATTTTTTGTTTTACTTTAATTTTTCAAAATCAAAAATCATGTTTTAAAACTCGTGTTTTTAAACTTTCAAAAAAACACACTTTCTTACTCTTTTAAAAATGCTAATATAAAACAAACTTTTTGTAAAAACTTGATCTCATCTTTTTTTACTTCAATAGCAAAAAATATAGAGAAAGAAAAAACTTACAGATTTTAATTTTAAAAATACTTAATTAATTCTTAGCATTATAAATCAACAATTGCGAAATTCTTAGTAAAAAACTAATGCGCTTTATATTCTTTAAAAAATAAAACTACCCGCTAAGAATCCGATTAAATCTGACAACTGTCCTTTTTACATTTTATTTTAGAATATCATCAACTTTTTGCATGAAAAAAAATCACTAACACAATTTTATGTGCTCGAGAACATAAATTCTGTGTGTTCGAGCACATTTTTTGTGTTTTTTCTTGTTTTATAATTTTTTAATCTATAGTTTCGTCGAACAATTAAAATTTTGACAACAAAATCTGCATTCATTTTCGATCATTTTTAGCTAAAAAAAAGAGTGCATAAACATCAACAAAACCAAAATTTTAATCTGTAGAAAAGAAAAATCGACTAAACAAAAAACTCAATTATTAACCAAAACCTAACCAGAGTATGAAAAAAGTATTCGCTAAAAAGTCTAGTACTTTTAGAATGCATTCAGTACTTGAAAAAAGCTTAAAAACGGCATTATTTTCATTGTTGTCTTTAAGTATTCAAGCAGCGACTGCAGCACCAATTAGTGAAATCGATTCAAACAAAACCAGTTTATTGGCATTTCAAAAAATTGTAAAAGGGAAAGTTGTAGACGAAAAAGGAACTCCGATCCCTGGAGTTAATGTTGTTATTAAAGGAAGCAAGACTGGCGTTCAAACTGATATGGATGGTAGTTTTACTATCGAAGTTCCAAACGCCTCAACAATTTTAGTGTTTTCATTTCTAGGAATGCAGGAACAGGAAGTTGCAGCAGGAAATTCTTCTTTAAAAGTTACAATGAAAGAAGCTGGACAACAGATGGACGAAGTAGTCGTTGTTGGATACAGCAAAGTTAAAAAGGAAAGTTTAACAGGATCACTTCAAACTTTAGACAACAAAAAAATTGTAGATATTACTACTCCTGCTGTAGAAAACATGCTGGCAGGAAAAGCTACAGGTGTTTTTGTAAACACAGGCGGCGGACAGCCTGGTTCTGTCGGAAAAATTATTATTCGCGGTAGAACAACTGTAAACGGAAGCACAGATCCTTTATGGGTTATTGATGGTGTTATTGTTGGAAATAGCTCTGGAAATATGAATCCAGCAGATATTGAAACACTTACTGTTCTTAAAGATGCCGCTTCTACAGCTGTTTACGGTTCCCAAGGTGCAAACGGAGTTATCGTTGTAACTACTAAAAGCGGTAAGAAAGGAAAACCAACTATTAGTTTTTCTGCAAGAACGGCAATGACAACAATCAACAACGGAAATTTTGATATTATGAATGGTGCAGAGTTATATGACTTGTATGATTCTTTTGCTAATAAAGAAGATTTCGAAAATGTTTGGTGGTGGACTCCAGAATTGAGAAACAAAAATTACGATTGGTGGGACAACGGAAGTAAAACTGGAATTGCAAACGACTACAATTTATCGATTAGCGGAGGTGGTGACAACTTTAAAAGCTATGTTTCTCTTGGATATTACGATGAAACTGGTGCTATAAAAGGTTACGAATATAAAAAATACAATGGTTTAATGAAGTTTGAGTACAAACCAAATACTTGGTTTACGTTACGTCCTCAAATAAACTTAACTAAAGAAACGACATTTGACCAACAGCATTCTGTAGGCGCTTTGTACGGAAACATGCCTTGGGACAGTCCTTATTTAGAGGATGGAACTTTGGTTGGAAATGCACCAAATCCGACTTGGGTAAATACAACAGGATCTAATTATTTGTATGATTTGCAGTGGAATTACGGTGAATCTGAAAGTTATACGGTTCGTGCCAACATGGATTTTGATATCAAATTTACAAATTGGCTGACTTATGCTTCTGTAAACAATTACATTTTCGGAAACTACAATTCAACTTACTATTCAGACCCTAGATCTTCATCTGGTGAAGCAGTTAAAGGAAGAATTGAGGATTATTTCAGCACTTACAACAGAGTATACAGTAACCAGCTTTTAAGATTCAATACTACTTTAGACAAACACAGCATCAATGCTGTTGCAGGTTATGAATGGAATGAATACAATTCTAAATATAGCAACGGAGTTGCAACTGGAATTCCGCCAGGAATCGTTGTTGCAGATGCTGCGGCAGTTCCAGAAAAAGTGGCAGGAGGAAGATCGCAATGGGCAGTTCAATCACTATTATCAAATATCAATTATTCTTATGACGATCGTTACTTAGCACAAGTTTCTTTCCGTCGTGACGGAGCATCAAACTTTGGAAAGAATGCACAATATGGAAATTTCTTTTCTGTAAGTGGTGGTTGGAATATTCATAAAGAAAGCTTTTTCCATGCCGATTTCATTAATAATCTGAAATTGAAAGCAAGTTATGGTTCGGTCGGAAATAGACCAAACAGCTTATACCCTCACCTTCCATTATATTCTTTTTCACAAAGTTATAATGAAAATCCTGGAGCTTTAATTTCACAATTAGCAAATCCAGATTTAAGCTGGGAAAAAACATATACAGGCGATATTGGTTTGGATATCGGATTATTTAATCGCGTAAATATTACTTTAGATTATTACAATAAAAATACTTCTGATCTTTTATACAGAGTGCCTCTTCCGGGTGTAATTGGTGTAACGAGTATTTGGAGAAACGTTGGAGCAGTAAACAACAGAGGTTTTGAAGCATCGATAAATGTAGACATCATTAAAAATGATAATTTAAAATGGTCTGTTGATGCGAACATCGGTACCAACAAAAATAAAGTAACGAGTCTTTACGGCGGTAAAACTCAGATTATTGTTGGAGACGGAAGCGGTATCGCAGGTTCTGCATCAAAACTGCTTACTCCAGGAATGGATGTTGACAGCTGGTATTTAACAGAATGGGCGGGTGTAGATCCAGAAAATGGAAAACCGCAATGGTTTACAACAGATGCAAACGGAGCTCGTGTTAAAACCTACGACTATGCAGCAGCTTCTAAAAACCAAAAAGTTATAGGAGCTTATACACCTGACTTTTTTGGAGGTTTTTCTACCAATTTAAATTATAAGAATTTCGATTTTGCAGCTATTTTCAGTTATTCTGTAGGCGGAGAAATTTACAACTATGCTCGAGCAGAATTTGATTCGGATGGAGCTTACACAGACCGCAATCAAATGAATTTACATAGCGGCTGGAGCCGTTGGGAAAAACCTGGAGATATTGCTACGCATCCGCAAGCGATTTACAACAATCCAAGTAACTCCAACAAAGCTTCTTCTCGTTTCTTAGAAACAGGAACTTATCTTAAAATGAGAAGTATAACTCTTGGTTACAATATGCCGATTGAAAGTCTTAATATTTCAAATTTAAGACTCTACATTGCTGGAGAAAATTTATTTACGATTACACATTATTCTGGAGTTGATCCTGAGATCCCGCCAATTAACGGTGCTATTTCTGGTGTTGCTACACAGGTTTATCCTTCAACAAGAAAAGTGGTATTAGGACTTAACTTAACTCTTTAAAAACAAAATCATGAAAAAGATATTTCTATTATTTACAGCAATTAGTTTCCTGTCTTCATGTGAGTTAGACAGAGAACCATTTGATTCTTATACACAAGACAAAATTCAGGAAGATAAAGAAGCTTCTATTGAAGTTTTACTAAACGGATGTTATGCACAGCTTAAAGGCTGGTCTGACGTTATGCACAGAGTTGGCGAATATCCTGGGGACAACATTATGATTAGAGGAACTTCTACTGATGCTTTTTATTCGTTTATTTCGTACCAGCATGTTACTAATAATGGTCGTCTGTCTGTTTTTTGGAATAACAGTTATAAAATAATCTCGCAATCAAGTGATTTAATTAAAATTATCAAAGAAGGAGAAAGCGACGCTGTAGACCAGCAATTAGGTGAAGCGTATTATTTGAGAGGTATGATTTACTTTTATTTAGGAAAAACATACGGAAGACCTTACGCACAATCTCCTGAAACCAATTTGGGTGTTCCGATTGTAAATGGTCTGCCTGCAGATTTAAACAATCTGACTTTACCAGATCGCTCAACTGTAAAAGATACATACGCACAAGCAATCAATGATTTGAAAAAAGCAGAAACTTTAATGAATGCGGATAAAACTGCCGCTTATGCAACGAAAGAAGCAGCTCAAGCAATGCTTTCTAGAATTTATTTATATATGAGCGGTACGTATCAAACGCCAAATCAAGAATATGCAACGCAGTCTATCGAATATTCAAATAAAGTAATTGCAAGTGGTCGTTACAGTTTATTAAGCCGTGCAAGCTTTATGAAATATAATACTTACGCTCCTGACGCTCCAGAACAAACAGAAACCATTTTTGCAGTAAAGCAAGTTGCTTCTGAATTCTCTGGCTTCGATCACTATTACGGAATTGGCGGTATGTATGCCAACATTCAAGGTCAAGGTTGGGGAGAAATGTATGCGAGTGCTGAGTATTTAGATTTGCTTAGAAAAGCTGGAGGAAAAAATGATGCACGCTGGGCTTTTATTGATCCGCAATATGCAACAGATGCAGCAGGAAATAAAACAGAGGCTTTCCGTTTTATCTATGATGTCTTTAACGCAGGAGGAACTCAAACGGGATACAACTACATGCAGCAACCTTTAAAACGTAATCCTGATGGTTCATTTTTCATAACGATCGGAACTACTAATTACAATTTGACAACTGTAAATGCTACCGAAAATCAGTATTCAATTGTATATGAAGGTAAAACTTACACTGGCGAAAAAGATTATATGATGCTTTTAAATCGTGTATATCCAATGTACTACATTACAAAATGTTCTCTTCAGGATAATGACTCGCACTTACACTCTCCTATCATTTCAAGATTGGCAGAAATGTACTTGAATCTTGCTGAAGCTTACGCTAAAAAAGGAGATTATAGCAATGCCTTAACCAATTTGAATAAGGTTCGCGAAAGAGCTATTGTTGGCGGAGGTTACACTTCTTTAAACAGTACAAATGCTGTACAAAGAATTGATGAAGAACGTCAATTGGAACTTGCGTTTGAAGCACATCGTGGTTATGATGTTTACAGAAACGGACAAACTATGACACGTCGTTATCCAGGTCCGCATTTGCCAATGAACGATGTTCCTGCAACAAGTTTACGAGTGGTACAATACATTCCGCAATCAGAAATTAATGCTTATCCGGGTACTTTGACCCAAAACCCATAATCGTTTTAGATTTGTTTATTGTTTTTAACAGCCTCTCTAGTTGTAAAAAATTAGAGAGGTTTAAAAAAAAAGTTAATCACTCAATACTTACTAATGAAAAATTTACTTTATCTAATTTTAGCTTTTTCACTTGTATCATTCTCTTGTACCGACCACAGCGAAAGTGGTTTAGAAAATAACGAAATAGAAAATCCTAAAACATCCATTTCTTTACCATTGGCAGGAAATGCATACAGTTCTAAACATCTAGAAGACAATAATACGATTACAGACAACGGCATTGAGAATTGGAAAAATACTGACGAAACCTTTACCGTTTATTTCAGAATTTTCAAACCGGGAACTTTTCAGATTTCTGTTGAAGAATCTGTTGAAGTTTACGGAAAATCAGAGCTTGAATTTTCGATTAATAATGAAGCTAAAAAAGTAACTTTCAATACTTCAAAGAAAGCAGTTGTAATTGGAAATTGGAAAATCAACCAGGAAGGTTATGTTGCACTGAAAATAAAAGGAATTAGTAAAAATGGTGATCGTTTTCCATCCATCAATAGATTAAAAATTTCCAGCGCTGATTACGACGGAAAAATCTCTTACGTTCCAAATAACGAAGGTAATTTTTATCATTGGGGGCGTCGCGGTCCATCTGTTCACTTAAACTATCCAGTTCCAGAAAACATAAATGCAGAATGGTTTTACAACGAGATTACTGTTCCTGAAAATGAAGATAAAATTGGTTCTTATTTTATGGCAAATGGTTTTGGAGAAGGTTATTTCGGAATTCAAGTAAATTCTGCAACCGAAAGAAGAGTTTTATTTTCTGTTTGGAGTCCGTTTAATACCGATGATCCAAACAGTATTCCTGAATCACACAAAATAAAAATGCTTAAAAAGGGTGAAAATGTTCATACCGGAGAATTTGGAAATGAGGGCTCTGGCGGACAAAGCTACTTAAAGTACAATTGGAAATCTGGCACGACCTATAAATTCCTGCTTAAAGGATCACCAAACGGAGATAATACAACAACCTATACCGCTTATTTTTTCGCTCCAGAATTAAATAAATGGATGCTGATTGCCAGTTTTAAACGCCCAGAAACGAATACTTATTTAAAAAGATTTCACTCGTTCTTAGAAAATTTTATTCCAGAACAAGGCGATTTATCTCGTAAAGTTTCATTCAACAATCAATGGATCTGCGATGAAAAAGGGAACTGGACAGAAATTAATACTGCACGATTTACCAATGACAATACAGGAGCTAAAGAATATCGTATGGATTTTGCTGGTGGAGCTGAAGAGGGCTCTTTCTATTTAAAAAATGGAGGTTTTTTTAATAATTATACAACACCAAAAACTAACTTTACAAGACCGATGGCCAATAAAAAGCCCGAAATAAATTTTAATAATTTACCGTAATACATTTTAAGATTAAGCTTAATTTTCTTTTCACCATTAAGTAATTAAGTAATTTAAGCCAAGCTTTATGAACTTAATTTCTTAATGGTAGAAAGACTCAAAAAATAAAAATTTCAGTATTTCCGATAGTATAAAAGCTATCAAAACATTTAAAACAAATTAACTATGAAAACCAGTAATTTAAAATTCATTTTGGCCGCATGCATTATGTTGTGGGGAACATTTGCATCGGCTCAAATGATAAAAACAAAAACTCCAGCACGCGCTAAAGGTCAAACCGATGTTTTAAGATTAGCTGCACCAGCGATTCCAACTGTTCGTGTTGCTTTTATCGGACTAGGTATGCGCGGTCCAGGAGCTGTAGAACGTATGACACATATTCCAGGTGTTGAAATTGTTGCATTATGCGACATGACACAAGAAAATACTTCAAAGTCAAATGAAATTTTAACTAAAGCTGGATTTCCAAAAGCACAGGAATTTTACGGAGACGAAAATGCTTGGAGAAAAGTAACCGCTTTACCAAACGTAGATTTGGTTTACGTGGCAACAGACTGGCTTCATCATGCTTCAATTGGTGTTCAGGCTATGAAGGACGGAAAACACGTTGCTATTGAAGTTCCAGGTGCTTTGACTATGAAAGAAATCTGGGAACTTATCGATACTTCTGAAAAAACTCGTAAACATTGCATGCAATTAGAAAACTGCGTTTACGATTTCTTCGAATTAACTACTTTAAACATGGCACAACAAGGCGTTTTTGGAGAAATTCTTCACGCTGAAGGTTCTTACATTCACGGTTTACAGCCTTTTTGGGGAGAATACTGGAACAACTGGAGAATGGATTACAACATCAAACACCGTGGAGATGTTTATGCCACTCACGGAATGGGACCAGCTTGTCAGGCTTTAAACATTCACCGTGGAGACAAAATGAATTTCTTGGTTTCTATGGATACAAAAGCGGTTGGAAATCCCGCTTACATCAAAGAAAAATCTGGAAAAGAAATAAAGGATTTTAGAAACGGAGATCATACAATGACCATGATTCGTACCGAAAATGGAAAAACAATCCAAATTCAGCATGACGTAACTTCTCCTCGTCCATATAGCAGAATGTACCAATTGAGCGGTACAAAAGGTTTTGCTAACAAATATCCATTAGAAGGTTATGCTTTAGACGGGAAAGAGTTAAGCGATGATGTAAAACCAAATCACGAAAAATTAAGCGCACACTCTTTTGTTCCTGCAGATGTTAAAAAAGCGTTGATGGAAAAATACAAACATCCAATTGCAAAAGGCATTGAAGAGCAAGCTAAAAAAGTCGGAGGTCACGGTGGTATGGATTTTATTATGGATTACCGATTAATCTACTGCCTTCAAAAAGGACTTCCTTTAGATATGGATGTCTATGATTTGGCAGAATGGTCTTGCCTTGGTCCGTTAACTGAAATTTCATTAGACAACAATTCTGCTCCTGTTGAAATACCAGATTTCACTCGAGGCGGATGGAATAAATTGAAAAAATTAGAGTTTTCAGAATAAATATTGGTTAGTTAAAGAAGACAAGAGGGCGACGTTAAAAATTGCTCTCTTGTCTGTTTTTAAACTATTTGTAAAATCAAAAGACAAGCATAAAAGGCATATTCTTTGAAAATATGTTTTTTTACAAAGCTCCGGAGGAGCAAAATATTTATAGTAAAGAATAGATGCATACAATTTAAAGCTCCAGCGGAGCGACATATTTTTAATCTAAAATTTATGTCGCTCCGCTGGAGCTTTTTCTCATTTGTCTTGTTTAAATTCTATAAATATTTTGCTCCTCCGGAGCTTACAAAAAGAGCTGTCTTTTTGAGACAGCTCCTTTTTTAATTATTAAAATAAAAAATTAATTCCAATTGAATGTAATTTTCTTTTCAATTTCACTACTTAAACTCAAAAATACTGGACAAGTCATTGCAGCACGTTCTAGAATAGTTCTGCTTTTTTCATCAGCTACGCCTTGCATTTCAAATATAATTTCGATTGCGCCAATTCTTCTTGGTTCTGCATTCATGATTTTTGTCACTGCTGCGGTAGAGCCAACGAAATCTACTTCTAAATCGCGGGCTTTGATTCCCATAATAGTCATCATACAGCTTGCCAAAGCATTTGCTACTGTATCTGTTGGAGAAAAAGCCTCGCCTTTTCCGTTATTATCTAATGGTGCATCAGAAATGATTTCGCTTCCTGATTGCACATGAATTGATTTTGTTCTTAAATCGCCTAAATAGGTTACTTTTGATGTCATTAATTTGCTACTTTTAAAGTTAAGTCACTATCGTAATACAAGATGTAAACACCTTTATTAGCGTGTCCGCCATCTTCTTTTCTATAATATTGAAATTTGTTATCTACTTGCTGTGTGGTCATCATGTCTGCCGTTTCTTGAAACGTTTTCCCTTGCACCAAACGCATCATGGTATCAAACGTTACGTCAAATCCTCTCGTTGCGTACGTTGTCGGATTTGCTTTGTTTTTCAAACGGTATTGTTTTTCAAAAATTAAAACCGATTGTTCGTCGCTTTCACGTGTTACAGAAGGATACATCAATTTCAATTTTACCAAATTATCAAAACTAATTTCGTCTGTATCTAATGTGCTGTTTGGTTCTAAAATCACCAACTGCACTTGACACGTTTTTTGAGAATCTATCATTGCTTTTATCGTCGCTTTAATCATGGCTGTGTTTCCAGTTTCCATGACCACATAATTCATGCGATTTGGTATCAGTAAGCTTTTTAAATTAGCCACATCCAAACCACCTGTTTCTGTTAAAGAAGCAAATGTTACCCCTCTCTGATTTTGTTTAATATAGTTGATAACCGATTCTTTTTTCTTATCTACAACGGCAACAATATTTCCGTTTTTAGAACGCATATAGTCAAACATTGTATTTCTGATTACATCATTTGCCGGTATTGATTGATATAAATTCTCTATCGGATTGGCAATATCTTTGGATAAAGGCGAGATAACAGGAACATTATACATTCTTAGCGTGTTGGCAGTTGCTTCAGCATTATTTTGATAGAATGGTCCAACTATAGCATCTGCATCCTGAAGTTTAGAAATCAAACCAGATACATTAGAGGTCGTTTTAGTTTCTTGAGAATCATAAATTGCAACATCAATTGGCAATTTTAATGTTTTAGCAGAATCGATTGCCATCATGGCACCAGCATAAAAATCTAAAGTCATGTTTAAGAACTTGTCATTTTTTATTCTGTTGCCTGTTCCAGTGGTATCACTTTGAATTTTAGACATATTGAATGGCAGCAATAAAACTACTTTTTTACGCTCATTTGCTCCTCTTTTTTTACTTAACTCTACAATTTCAGCATTACTATTATCGGTTGATTTTACTTTATCAACAATCTTAATTCCTCCTGCAGTCGTTTCAACAGATTTACTAACAGAAGAATCTGCTGGTTTTTCAGTTGGCACTTGAGCAGCAATAATTGGAGCTGGAGCCACATATCCAGTAGGAACTTTCAAAACCATTCCCTCTTTGACACCTTCAGAAAGTGACGGATTTAAAGCCACTAATTCATCTTGTGACAAATGAAAAACTCTTCCTAAACTATAAAAGGTTTCTTTTGGTTTTACTTGATAATCCATATAAGAAACTGCTTTTTTAGAAGTTTCAGCCGGTTTTTTACTTTCTGCAGCTTTAGCCACTTCTGATGGAATATTTTCAGTTTTTGGTGCAGTTCCTTTAATAGTCAATCTATAACCAACTGGAAGATTAGCTACAATATCAGGATTACGTTTTTCTAATTCCGCAACACTCATATCATATTGTTTTGCAATACCGAATTTTGTTTCTTTTGGCTGTACATCATGATACACATATTTCTCAGCGCCTTTTTCTTTTACAGGTTTCGAGCTGGCTTTAGGTGCAGATCCTTTAGCTGGAATGACTAATTTCTGTCCGATTTGAACACCTGTCTTTTCCAAAAACGGATTTGCTGCTTTTAAAGCTTCATCTGAAATTCCGTATTTTTTCTCAATGCTGTAAAACGTTTCTTTTGGCTGTACTTCATGAATAATTTCTTTGCCAGAAGCTACAACCGTTTTAGGTTTTACCGCTTCTTCTTTCTTGGTTTCTTCCTTTTTTGCATCAGCGTTTTTAGTCGGAATCAACAATACAGAATTTGGAGATATTCCCGTTCTCGCATCTGGATTTAATTGGTAAATATCATAAGGCGTTACCTTAAATTTTTGCGCAATCTGATTAATAGTTTCACCGCTCGAAACTTTATACTTCACTACTTTTTCTTGCGAAAATGCATTCGAAGTCATAAAAAATACAAGAGACAATAATGTTAAATAATATTTCATAATATGGCTTAAAACAATTTAATTTCTAATTCTAAAATAAGTTACAGTTTCACCAAAAGCAAAATTCGCGCCGTTTGTTTATTCTGGTAAATTTTACCTCAAATCGATTTCTGCTTTTGCAATAATAACATCTTTATATAACTCATATTCCTCTTTTTTCTTGCATTTATAAAGTACTTCTTCCATGTTTTCGAATTTATCACTGTAAACATAGTACGAAAGACTGTTAATATTAAAGAAAAAACTAGCGTTAAAATCGCCAGAATCAATGAGTTTCATAATAAACTTATCTCGCTCAACTGCGTCTGTAAATATACCCAAAACTAAGTAATACCCATTGGAAACTTCTCTAAGATTATCATAAACTTCTACTTTTACTGTTTTATCCGTTCTTAAAGGATTGTCTTTCAATTCTTGTTTCATTTCTTCTAAAGAAATTGTTTTTGAATTTTCATCTAAATTATTTTTTTGCTGTTTTTTAACTGCTGCATCCTGATATTTTTTCAATTTAATCAAAGCCAATTTGTCATCAAAATTTCTGGCTTCCATACTATAATAAGAAGCTTTACTGATATGTCTTTTTACTTCAATTTTTTTCTGAGTATCTAACGAATCAATCTTCGCGATCAAAAGCTGATTTTGAGCATCGCCCTGCTCCTGCTCTATTTTGAAACGTTTAATTTCTTCTAAAGACAGTCGTTGCTGCAAAGAAGTGGTATTGGTATTTTTCTCGCTTTCGCGGATTTTTTTCTTATACTCCTGATTTTCCTCAACTGCGATTTTTTCGACTTTATTCATCAAACCAGCATATACTTTTCTGTTCTCTGCTAATTCTTTTTTCAACTGCGAAGACAATTCGTTGGTTTTATTGATTCCTTCAGAAGATTGTTTTTCCAACCTTTTTGATTCTTCAACATTCAAAATATCCATCCGTTTTAATTCCTTCAAATCATTATTCATAGAATTGACCAACGAATCCAATTTCGTCATCAAAATATCTTGAACGTTTTTATTTGCTTCTAAAACCAAACGCAATTTTTCTACTGAATTCTCCTTAGATCCATTCATGTCATTCAGATTCACTTTTAAATCATTAATTTTTATAATTTTCTGATTCATTTGTTTCTGAACAACCAAACGGTCTTTTAAATCTTCCAATTCCATTGTTTTGGCTTTTGTTTTCTCCACCACAACTTGCTTTTCTGCCAAAGCAAGCATTAATTCTTCGCTTTCGTTTGCGGGTTTTATTACTGCGGTATTGATTGCTAATTTATTACCGACAATTAATCCGTTTACAATTTCTGGATTTTGAGATTCTAGTTGATCGATGGAAATTCCGTATTTCTTGGCAATAGAAAATTTAGTTTCTTTTGCTTCTACAACATGAAAAATAGTTTCTTGATTGATAACACGAACTCTTCCGTCTAACGTTTTTCTTTTGTTTGGAATTGAAATCGTTTGCCCAATCTGAAGTCCGTTTTGAAGTATTTCTTTGTTTAAATTCTCCAAATCTTGTACCGAAACATTATATTGTCTGGCAATACTAAATAGTGATTCTTTTGCAACAACTTGATGTGATGTTTTGGAAGAAATTGCAGTTTCTGTTTTATCTGAATTTTGAGGAATGATTAATTCTTGACCAATTTGAAGTCCGTTGCCAAGAATTGGATTTGCATTTTGAATGGCTTCTACAGAAACATGATATTGTTTGGATAATCCGAACAGTGTTTCTTTTGAAGCAACAACATGGATCTGTTGTTTTGAATTTGTTTTTTCTGAGTGAACAGGAATCTTTATAATCTGATTATCCTTGATTCCACTTTGTGATTCGGGGTTGAGTTTGTAAATCTCATCTATAGAAACCTTATACTTTTGGGCAATAAAATAAGCAGTTTCTCCTTTTTGAATCTTGTGCTCAATAATTGAATCTTGCGCAGTTATTTTGTTAAAAGACAAAACAAAGACAAGAGAAATTGTTAAAAGTTCTCTCATAAATAGTAGGTTATAAAAAATTAAGGCCTTACAAATGTAAGACCTTAATTTTAAAATATACTACTATTCCCACTCAATTGTTGCAGGTGGTTTTGAACTAATATCGTAAACAACACGATTCACACCTTTTACTTTATTAATGATATCGTTAGATACTTTCATCAAGAAATCGTAAGGTAGATGAACCCAGTCAGCAGTCATACCATCTGTTGATTCTACTGCTCTAAGCGCTACCACTTTTTCGTAAGTACGCTCATCACCCATAACACCAACACTATTTACAGGAAGCAAGATTGCTCCAGCCTGCCAAACTTTATCATATAATCCCCAAGATTTTAATCCATCGATAAATACAGCATCAACATCTTGTAAAATTTGCACTTTCTCTGGAGTAATATCTCCCAAAATTCTAATCGATAATCCTGGTCCTGGAAAAGGGTGTCTTCCTAATAATTCAGGATCTATTCCTAATGTAGCTCCAACTCGTCGCACTTCGTCTTTGAAAAGCATTCTAAGCGGTTCTACAATTTTTAATTTCATATAATCTGGCAATCCACCAACATTGTGGTGCGATTTAATTGTCGCAGATGGTCCTTTTACCGAAACAGATTCGATCACGTCTGGATAAATTGTTCCTTGCGCCAACCATTTTACGTCTTCTAATAAGTGTGACTCATCATCAAAAACTTCAATAAATACACGACCGATTGTTTTACGTTTGGTTTCTGGATCACTAATTCCTGCTAATTCGCCAAGAAAACGATCTCCAGCATCTACACCTTTTACGTTTAATCCCATTCCTTTGTATTGATCTAATACATTTTGGAATTCGTTTTTACGAAGTAAACCGTTATTTACAAAGATGCAATATAAATTCTGTCCGATTGCTTTGTTTAATAAAACTGCTGCTACAGTAGAATCTACTCCACCAGATAAACCTAGAACTACTTTGTCATTTCCTAATTTTTCTTTCAATTCTGCTACCATTTCGTCAACGAAAGCATTTGGAGTAAAGTTTTGAGGAACTTCAGCAATTTTTACCAAAAAGTTCTCCAGCATTTTTTTTCCATCTGTTGAATGGTAAACTTCTGGATGGTATTGAATTGCATAAGTAGTTTCGCCTTCAATTTTGTAAGCGGCATATTCTACATCATGCGTGCTTGCTAATTTTACAGCATTTGTTGGAAGTCCTTTGATACTATCGCTATGACTCATCCAAACTTGGCTGTTTTCTGAAACTCCTTCGAAGAAAGTTTCACCTTCTTTAATATAGGACAAGTTTGCTCTACCATATTCTCTGGTATTTGAAGCAGCTACTTCTCCACCGCTGAAATGTGCTAAATATTGAGCTCCGTAACAAACGGCAAGCAAAGGCATTTTACCTCTAATTTGCGATAAATCAGGATGTGGCGCATCTTCTCCTCTAACAGAGAAAGGGCTTCCTCCTAAAATTACGGCTTTATAACTTGATAAATCACTTGGAATGTGATTGTAAGGAAAAATTTCGCAGAATATATTTAATTCGCGAACTCTACGCGCAATAAGCTGAGTATATTGCGATCCGAAATCTAAAATAAGTACGTTATGTTGCATGCGCAAAAATACTTTTTATATTCGAAATTGAAAAATCGGAGCAGTGAAAAAAAAATATTTTTTTTTCACTGCAGGCTCTAAGATACTAAGTTGCTAAGGTTCTAAGCTTTTTTCTGACTCAAAAACAAAAAAACTTAGCATCTTAGAACCTTAGTTACTTAGTATCTTCGCAAAAAAATCCAAAAACTGAATTATTTCGTATTTAACAAAAAACCCAATTATAATTTAACTATGAAATCAAAATTTATTGCCCTGACTGTTATCATGTCTATTTTTTTAACGTCTTGTGACGCGGTTGATGATTTACTAAGTTTCAGTATTTCAAACGAAGCTTCTATTAAAATTAAAAGTTCTTCACCTATTAATCTGCCTTCGGAAATAATCACTCCAGAAGTTACAACCAATTCTTCGGCAGAATTTGAAAACAACAAAACAAAGGCAAGTTTAGTGAAAGATGTAAAAATCAGATCGCTGAAACTAACTATTGCAGATCCTTCTGATAAGACTTTTACTTTTTTAAAATCGGTTCACTTATATATTTCAACTAATAATTCTGATGAAATCGAATTGGCTTATCAAGACAATATCAATGTTACAACAAATACAATCGATTTGATTTGCACAGATAAAAAATTAGACCAATATATTAAAGCAGATAGTTATAAAATAAGAACTCAAGTAACATTAAAAGAAACTTTAACCAAAGATGTTACTGTAAAAGCAAACATGAAATTTAGAGTTACTGCGGATCCATTTTAATCTGAGGTGCTAAGTTTCTAAGATACTGAGGTTCTAAGATTTTATCTTGAGAAAAAAAAGAAGGCTCTGAAAATCAGAACCTTCTTTTTTTTTTGTTAATCCTTAAAGTTTAGAAAAAAACTTAGAACCTTAGAACCTCAGTATCTTAGCAACTTAAAAAATCACTCTTTCGTCACGACGATTGACGCCTTAAATCCAGCGGCGAGATTGTCCCAATAATCATTTGTAACCAATGCACCCTTATCATCATAGACTTGTATTTCGGCAGTGTTTCCACCAAGTGTACCGATATTTAAAGCTTCGAAATCTAATTTATTAAATCCTGGTTTAAGATCAATTTTTACCTGCTGAAAACTAGCATCTAATAAAATACGATCTCTAATTACAGCGTCGTTTGAAGACACTTTGACTAAATCGCCATCAATTGCTCCAAAATCACGAAATTTCACTATAAAGTATTCCGATTTGGTTTTAAAATCCCCAAGCGAAATATTTCTTTTAACTAATGTTCCTCTCCCTTCACGTAAACCTGCATCTTTTAAGGCTTTGTTTAAATCCTTTTCCATTTTTGCTACATAACGATCGCCAGGATTAGCAAAATCAGTTTCTGTAGACATGGTAAATTTGCTTTTTTCTTCTCCAATCTGAAATTTAGATTTTGGAGTTATCGTAGTATTTTCAAAAACATTCGGTGTCTTAATAGCTGGGATATCGCTTACATCTGCCTGCGGATCTTTGACTTCTGGAATTGGAGTCTTTTTAGGTTTTGCGCTAAATTTTGGTGCCGGAATAGCTTTGAATTTTGAGTTAAATTCGGCTTGGGCTGATACTGACATTGCAGTAAGAAACAATATGAATAATAAAATGTGCTTCATTGAAATAGTTTTATCGAATCGGCTTTTATAATTAATACAAAAATCAAAAGTCCAGCATCACAAAAATAGTATAATTTAATTAGGCTCGGCAACTTTAGGAGTTTTATAACAATAAATTAAGCTAATTTTTGGAATCAAAAAACCTGCCAAGATTTTTTACTTCGCAAAAAATAATATTCAATTTTTAAAATTCCAAATTCCAAAAATTCAGTTTTAAAAACTTTATTTTTAACATTAATATCAAATTCATCATTTTGATTATTAACAACTTATTCTTAACTTCAATACTTTATTTTACCATTTATAAAATCTCATAAAAATGGATTATATCGATTATTACAAAGTATTAGATGTTACTAAAGCTGCGACCGAAGCAGAAATCAAAAAAGCATACCGAAAACTGGCTAGAAAATACCATCCTGATTTGAATCCGAATGATAAAGAAGCGGAGAAAAAGTTTAAAGAAATAAACGAAGCAAACGAAGTTTTGAGCAATCCCGAAAATCGTAAAAAATATGATAAATACGGAAAAGACTGGAAACATGCCAACGAATTCGAAAAAGCAGGTTACGATCCGAATCAACAACAGAGCAGACAACAAAGCGGTTCACAATATTCGGGAGGTGATTTTTCTGGTTTTGGAGGCGGCGACTTTTCTGGAAGCGATTTTTCAGATTTTTTCAATTCGATGTATGGCGGCGGAAAAAGCAGATCACAGTCTAAATATCGAGGACAAGATTTTAATGCCGAACTCGAATTAGATCTCGCATCGGCTTACAACACTCACAAACAAAGCTTAACTGTTAACGGAAAAAATATCCGAATTACAATTCCGGCTGGGGTAGAAAACGGACAGATTATTAAAATTCCAAATCATGGCGGACCGGGCGTAAATGGCGGTCCAAACGGAGATTTATTTATCACTTTTTCTATCGCCAATACTTCAGATTTTAAACGTGAAGGCAATAATTTGTACGCAGATGCGCCTTTAGATTTATACACTGCGGTTTTAGGTGGAGAAACTTTCATCAATACTTTCGATGGAAAAGTAAAAATTAAAGTTCCCGCAGAAACTCAGCCTGGAACAAAGGTAAAATTGAAAGGAAAAGGCTTTCCTATTTATAAAAAAGAAAATCAATTTGGCGATTTGTATATCACTTATACTATCAAAATTCCAACAAAATTGTCAGACAAAGAAAAAGAATTATTTGAAGAATTAGCTAAACTAAGAAGCCATGAAAAATAAAAATCTAATCCATATAAAACAATTTTGTCTGTACCACGAAATTGAAAACACTTTTATAACAGAACTTTATAATTACGGACTTATTCATATTATTACAGAAGAAAATGATGAATACCTTGAACCGGAACAGATTCCTACAGTAGAAAAAATGATCCGAATGCATTATGATCTTAAAATCAACATGGAAGGAATTGATGCAATTTCAAATCTTTTGAATAAAATCGAGGCTTTACAAAAAAATTTAAATACGATACAAAATAAGCTTCGTCTTTACGAACAAAAAGAAAACGAATAACATTTTAATATCACAAAAAAGCTTGATTTCCGACTTGATTTCAAGCTTTTTTTAGCTTCTTTCAGAACCATAATTAGTAAATTGCGACCTATTAATCAACCTGAATTTGCTTTTAAAACACAACAAACAAATTCACAAATTATAAAAAATGAAAAGAGAAAACATCTTGACTGGATCTCCGTGGGAAGACAAAATGGGATATTGTCGTGCCGTAAGAATTGGAAATATCATTGAAGTTTCTGGAACTGTTGCTATCGTTGACGGTGACAAAGTAAAAGCAGATGACGCTTATGCTCAAACTTATAATATAATTGAACGTGTTGAAAAAGTTTTAGAAGATTTAAATGTTGGCATTAAAGATGTAATCAGAACTCGAATTTTTACGACTGATGTTTCTACTTTTGAAGAAGTGGCGAGAGCGCATGCTGCTTTCTTTAAAGATGTAAAACCAACAACAGGTTTTTATGGAATCAATCAATTAGTTGCGCCAGAATATTTGGTTGAAATTGAATTTACTGCTGTTGTTCAGTAATCTTTTTTTAGCCACGAATTTGCTTCGCCTGTTCGCTATCGCTCGGGTCACTAATTCGCACTAATTTTTTTCTTTTTGCCACTCCCGATAGCTATAGGGATAATGGATTTAAAATGATTATTTTTTCTTTTAATTCGTGAAAATTGGCGAAATTCGTGGCAAACTATTTTTAGAATTCATTAATGACTTTCCAAAATCCAAAACAATTCTTTCTTGATCTTCCTAAATGGATTCTTATCTGTGCCTTAATTGGTATTCTTTCTGGATCTGCTTCTGCATTTTTTTTAGTTTCTTTAGAATGGGTTACTCAATTTAGAATTCAGCACGATTGGATTATCTGGCTTTTGCCTTTCGGCGGATTTTTGGTTGGTTTGAGTTATTATTATTGGGGAGAATCTGTATCAAAAGGAAATAATTTACTTTTAGAAGAATATGAAAATCCTAAGAAAGTGATTCCTTTTAAAATGGCTCCTTTAGTTCTTTTAGGAACGTTACTTACACACTTATTTGGAGGATCTGCTGGCCGAGAAGGAACTGCAGTACAAATGGGCGGCGCAATTGCAGATCAATTCACCAGACTTTTCAAACTCGAAAACTCTGAACGTAAAATTTTAATTATTCTTGGAATCAGTGCAGGTTTTGCTTCTGTTTTCGGAACGCCTTTGGCAGGTGCCATTTTTGCTTTGGAAGTTTTATACTTCAGTAAAATCAATTTAAAAAGCATCTTAATTTCTTTTCTAGTGGCTTACGCAGCTTATTTTACAGTAGAATTCTGGGAAATAAAACATACACATTATAGCATTCCCGTAATTCCTGAAGTTAGTTTAAAAAATATCATTTTTACCATAATTGTTGGTATTCTTTCGGGTTTTGCTGCTTTATTATTTGCAAGAAGCACTCATTTTTGGGGTTCTCTTTTTTCAAAAAACATTAAATATCCACCGCTTCGTCCCGTTATTGGCGGCGTGGTTTTAGCTATTGCAATTGCTGGTTTTGGTTTTACAAAATTCTCAGGATTAGGAGTTCCTGTAATAGTTGAAGCTTTTTCAACTCCAAACGAATGGTACGATTTTTTGCTAAAAATACTATTTACAGGATTTACTTTAGGAGCTGGTTTTAAAGGTGGCGAAGTAACTCCATTATTTTTTGTTGGTGCTACTTTAGGAAGTGCTTTATCGACTGTAATTCCGATGCCAATTGCACTTTTAGCCGGAATCGGATTTGTTGCTGTTTTTTCTGGCGCAACCCACACTCCTATTGCCTGCACTATTATGGGAATGGAATTATTCGGAATTGCTCCTGGAATTTTTATTGCTATCGCCTGTACAATCGCTTATTTCTCTTCTGGTTCTGTTGGAATTTATAAATCTCAAATTGTAAAAGGCGCTAAATATAAATTATACCAGAGATTAAATCCCAATTTTTAAAATCCTAAATTCCAAACTAAACTGAGAACTGTGACTGAACACTAAAACCTGAACACTGAATACTGCCACTTGAATACTAAAATTATTTTCAGCATTACATTAAAAAAATGTAAATTCGCACACTATGAAAATACAAGACATTCAAGCGATTCAATTGTTACTCGCAAGCCCAAAGAAAATTGCCATTATTCCGCATAGAGGACCAGATGGTGACGCAATGGGATCAACATTAGGTTTGTACCATTTTTTAATTAAAAATAATCATCAGGCAACAGTAATTGCTCCTAATGATTTTCCTAATTTTTTAGCGTGGCTTCCAGGATCAGAAACCGTAAAAATCTTCGAAAAAGAAACTGAGATTTCTACACAGATTTTAGAAGAAGCCGATATTATTTTTACGCTTGATTTTAATGCTTTTCATCGCACTGGTGAAATGGAACATACTTTAGCGAAGCTGAAAGCAACTTTCATCATGATCGATCATCATCAAAAACCTGATGATTATGCCACTTACATGTATTCTGATACAGCTTATGGCTCTACTTGCGAAATGGTTTATAATTTCATCAATTTCTTAAATAAAAGAGAAGATATAGATAAAACTATCGCTACGTGTATTTATACTGGAATTTTAACCGATTCAGGTTCATTCCGTTTTCCTGGAACAACCGGAAACACTCACAGAATTATTGCAGAATTAATTGACTTAGGAGTTGAAAATACGCAGATTCCGGTATTGTTATTCGACAACAGTTCTTTCAGCAGATTACAGCTTTTAGGCCGTGCTTTGCAAAATATGAAGATCTTCGAGGAACATAAAACTTCTTATATGACGTTAACACAAGAGGAACTAGATTCTTTTAATTATGTTAAAGGTGATACAGAAGGAATTGTTAATTATGGATTAAGTATAAAAGATATTCTTTTTACTGCTATTTTTATCGAAAATAAAGACGAAGGAATTATCAAGATTTCTTTCCGTTCTCAAGGTGGTTTTGATGTGAATCAATTTGCGAGAGATCATTTTAATGGAGGCGGACACAGCAATGCAGCTGGTGGAAGATCAGAAATTTCGATGGAAGAAACAGTTCAAAAATTTGAAGATTTAGTAAAAAAACTAACCTTATAGCCCAATCAATGAATAACCTAAAATTGAGTATTTACAGTTTGCTTTTTGCTGCTTTATTAATCAGCTGTAAGCATCATGAAGAAGCCAGAAGACCTATTTCTAGCGCTTCAGGAACATTCATGAAAAAATCAGCAGATCGAAATAAAAAATTAGTGGCTAGCGAAGAAGACATCATTAAAAAAATAATTAAAACCAATCCGAAAGTAAAGTATTACGCTACTCCAAAAGGATATTGGTTTAATTATGAAGAACGAAATACTACTGAAACTGCTGCGCCGAGAAAAGGAGATATTGCATACTTCAACATGGAAGTAAAAGATCTTGAAGGCAAAATTATTTATTCTGAATCTGACCTTGGTCCGCAAACTTATTATGTAGACAAACAAGATATCATGATGGGGCTTCGTGATGGAATTAAAAGAATGCACAAAAATGAAACGGTAACTTTTTTATTTCCTTCACACATGGCTTACGGTTATCATGGAGACAATAAAAAAATCGGAACAAACGAACCTTTAATGGTAACTGTCACATTGAGAAATTTTGTTCCAGATCCAGCAGCTCAAACTGCGGCAGCACAAGCTCCAAAAACAACAACACCAAAACCTGCAGCTTCAAAACCAGTTGCACCAGCTAAAAAAGACACATTAACTCCATAAAAAACAATATCTTAAAATGAAAAAGATTATTTTATTATTACTAATAGCCGTTAGCTCATTTTATTCTTGTAAAGACGATCACAGTAATTTACCAGATGGTTTATATGCCGATATCGAAACAAACAAAGGTCATATCATTGTAGAACTTGACTATAAAAAAGCTCCTATTACAGTTGCAAACTTTGTTACTTTAGCTGAAGGCAAAAGTGAATTTGTAACACACGAAAATCTAAAAAAGAAGCCTTTTTTTGATGGTTTAAAATTCCACAGAGTTATTGAAAATTTCATGATTCAAACTGGTGATCCTTTAGGAACAGGTTCTGGAGATACAGGCTATAAATTTAAAGATGAATTTTCCGATCTAAAATTTGATAAAGCTGGAGTTTTAGCAATGGCTAATAACGGACCTGGAACAAACAGTAGCCAATTTTTTATCACACACGTTGAAACTCCTTGGTTAGACAATAAACATACTATCTTCGGACACGTCGTGGATGCAAAAACACAAGAAGTAGTAAATAAAGTAGTTCAAGGCGATAATATTGTTGCTGTAACCATCATCAGAAACGGTGAAGCAGCAAAGAAATTTGACGCTGTAAAAGTATTCCACGATTATTTTGCTGACATTTCAAAAGAGCAGTTAAAAGCAGCAGCAGTTCAAAAAGAAAAAGTGGCTTCTTATGCTGCTTTAAAAGCAACAGCAACTAAAACAACAAGCGGTTTAGCATTTGCAATTACTGAAAAAGGTTCTGGTAAAAAACCTGCAGCAGGAAGTCAAATATATGTTCACTACGCTGGTTTTCTTGAAGATGGAACTTTATTTGATACAAGTATAGAAGATGTCGCAAAACAATTCGGAAAATTTGATGCTGCAAGAGCAGCACAAAATGGATATCAACCAATTCCTTTTAAAGTTGGAAGCAAAGAAGGTTTAATTCCAGGTTTTATTGAAGGAATTGAGCAACTTTCATTAGGAGACAAAGCAGTTATTTTCATTCCATCTCATTTGGCTTATGGAGAAACTGGAGCTGGAGGAGTAATTCCGCCAAATGCAAATATCATTTTTGAAATCCAAATTACAGAGAAACCATAAAAAGTAACTCACAGACTTAAATATCAAAGTAATGAAGTTTAAATTCTTATTTTTATTTTGCTTGGCAATAGTAAATATTCAAGCACAAACTAAAAAACCTGCAGCTAAACCTGCGGCAAAAGCAAAAACGACGACGACGGCAAAACCTGCAGCAAAACCAAATCCAGGAGACGGAATTTTTGCAACAATTTCTACTACCAAAGGAGATATTGTTCTTTCTTTAGAATATGTAAAAGCTCCTGTAACTGTGGCAAATTTCATCTCTTTAGCTGAAGGGAAAAATCCTTTTGTGAAAGCAGAAAAACTGAAAGGAAAGCCATTTTATGATGGTTTAAAATTCCACAGAGTCATCAACGATTTTATGATTCAAGGAGGTGATCCAGACGGAAATGGTTCTGGAGGTCCAGGATATTCTTTTAAAGACGAATTTGTTCCAGAATTGAAATTTGAAAAAGGCGGCGTTTTAGCCATGGCAAATTCTGGCCCTGCAACAAACGGAAGCCAATTTTTTATTACGCACAAAGATACTCCTTGGTTAAATGGGAAACATACTATTTTTGGACATGTAGTTTCTGGTATGGACAATGTGAATAAAATTGTTCAGGATGATATTATTACTAAAATTACAATTACTCGCAAAGGAGCTGCCGCTAAAAAATTTGATGCAGTAAAAGTTTTCAATGACGAGATGAAAAAAGGAGAATTGCAAAAAGAAGAAGCTAAAAAAGTCGTAGCAACTAAACAAGCTTACTTCGCAGCAACAAAAGCAAAAGCCACTACAACTGCATCTGGTTTAAAGTATGTTATTACAAAAAAAGGAACTGGAATTAAAGGCGCTGAAGGATCAAATATTTATTTCCATTATGCAGGATACTTTGAAGACGGTAATTTATTTGACAGTAGTATGGCAAGCGTAGCGAAAACTTATGGAAAGTATGATGCAAACCGAGATGCTCAAGGCGGTTACAAAGCTTTTCCTTTTGAAGTTGGTAAAAAAGACGGTATGATTCCTGGTTTTATTGAAGCTCTTGATATGATGACAGACGGAGAAAAAGCAATCTTCTTCCTTCCTTCTAATTTAGCTTATGGAGAAAAAGGTGCCGGAGGAGTTATTCCACCAAATGCTACTTTGATTTTTGAAATCGAAACCTATCAAAATCAGCCTAATTAATTAAATAAGAGAATATTTATTCTTTATTCATAAAAAACCATCAGAATTATTTTTGATGGTTTTTTCTTTTTATATGAAGTTCTACTTTTTAAAGAATTCTTATTTCAAGACTTTAAAAATCAGCTTTATTGCCATTAAATCATTATTCTCAACATAGTGCTATAAAATCCTAAACAAAATAGCTTACCTTTGCCGGCTTGAATTTTTAAAATTAGATAAATTATGATGTCTCAAAACAATGTATTAAAAGGTGTTTTTCTGGTTGCTTTAGGTGCAACAACATACGGAATGTTGGCCACTTTTGTAAAAATGGCTTACTGTGAAGGATACACTACTGCAGAAGTTACAACCTCTCAATTTATCTACGGAATTACTGGTATTCTTTTAATTAATCTTTTTCAGAGAATTAAAAATAAAAATCAGGCGGTTAAAGCGACTCCTAAAAACATCTTTAGTTTAATGCTTGCTGGAACTTCTTTAGGAATGACCAGTTTATTTTATTATCTGGCTGTAAAATACATTCCTGTTTCTATTGGAATCGTTTTATTGATGCAAACTGTTTGGATGGGGGTTTTACTCGAAATGATTTTAGAAAAAAAATTACCTTCTAAACAAAAAGTAATTGCTGTTTTTATTGTTCTTTTCGGAACTGTTCTAGCAACAAACCTAATTAATAGTGACATCAAATTAGACTGGAGAGGTTTAGCTTGGGGAATTATGGCTGCTGCGTCTTTTACCACAACAATGTTTACTGCAAATCGTGTGGCAACTGAGATTTCGTCTGCCCAAAGAAGTCTTTATATGCTTTTAGGAGGATCAATTATAGTTTTTTCTTTTGCATTTGTTACTCAAGTTACTCCTTTTAATCTTGAAATTTTCTTAAAATGGGGAATTGTATTGTCATTGTTCGGAACTATAATTCCGCCAATGTTAATGAATATAGGTTTTCCTCTTACAGGAATTGGATTAGGAAGCATTGTTTCTGCTCTAGAATTGCCTGTTTCTGTAATGATGGCTTATATTTTATTAAACGAGAAAGTAATCTTTTCTCAATGGGTTGGTATCGTATTAATTATTCTTGCCATAATTATTATGAATGTAAATTTTAAGTCAAAAAAATAGTTCAAAATAAGCATTTTAAAAAAAAGCACTTCTGTAATGCAATAATTGTTAATTTTTTTATAAATTCGTGATAAACAATACAATATCATGACTTTACCTTGGCATTTATATTTAATGGCGTTTTTATATATTCTTGCTGGTATTAATCATTTTAGAAAACCTGGAATGTACATTAGAATCATTCCGCCAGTATTTAAAAACCCAGAATTAATAAATATTTTGAGTGGAGCTGCTGAAATAATTTTAGGTCTGCTCCTTATTTTACCTGCCACAACAACTTTCGCCGCCTGGGGAATTATAGTCTTACTTATCGCTATTTTTCCTGCAAATATCTACATGTTTCAAAATAAAAAAGCAGGTTTTGGTTTACCAAGATGGATTTTATTTGTACGTTTGCCCTTACAAATTATTTTGATTTATTGGGCATCCCAATATATATTCTAACATTAACCATTAATTAAATTATTTTATTATGAAAAAATTATTTGCTGAGTTCTTCGGAACTTATTGGCTTGTTTTTGGGGGCTGCGGAAGTGCCATATTTGCTGCAGGTTATCCGGAATTAGGAATCGGATTTGCAGGTGTTGCCCTTGCATTTGGTTTAACAGTAGTGGCTATGGCTTATGCTGTTGGACACATTTCTGGTGGACATTTTAATCCTGCGGTTTCTTTTGGATTATGGGCAGGAGGAAAATTCCCGATTAAAGATCTTATTCCGTACATAATAGCTCAATGTATTGGAGCTATAGCCGCAGCTGGTACATTATATACTATTGCTTCTGGAAAAGCTGGTTTCGTAATTGACAACACTAAAGCTGGAGCATTTGCTTCAAATGGTTTTGGAGCATTTTCTCCAGACGGCTATTCTTTACAGGCTGCATTTATTGCAGAATTTGTTCTCACCCTGCTATTTATTTTAATCATTCTTGGTTCAACAGACAAATTTGCTAATAGTAATTTTTGCGGTATTGCAATTGGTTTAACATTGACTGTGATCCATTTAGTTAGTATTCCAATTACAAATACTTCTGTAAATCCAGCGAGATCACTTTCTCAGGCAGTTTTTACAGGAGGCGAACCATTATCTCAGGTCTGGCTTTTCTGGGCAGCTCCAATTTTGGGTGCCATCGCAGGAGGATTTATTTATAAAAATCTATTGCATCGAGAGGGTGAACCCGAAAAAATAGTATTATAAAAATTAGGTCATAATAATTATAAATTAACCCATAATTTTATTTCGAAAGAGAAAATCAGATATATTTATATTTGATTTTCTCTTTTTCGTTGGAAAAAATCGACAAGAAAACGGTATTTCAACTCAAATATTTATATTATGAACGAAATTATTTCTTACTTCAGCACGATTCCATCTTCACACAGAAGCCTTATTCTTGTTGGCGGAATTACGATTTTCTGGTTAATAGAAAATTCTTTTCCTCTATTCAGAATGCAGTATAAAAAATGGCCTCACGCTGGAATAAATTTCTTCTTTACTTTCACCACAATTGTTGTCAATTTTATTTTGGCTTTCATTTTAATAAAAACAGCAAGCTGGACAACAGAAAATCATTTTGGAATTTTACAATGGCTGCCTGCAATGCCTGTTTGGCTTTACACCATAATTGGTCTATCACTATTGGATTTAATTGGTGCTTATCTCGCACATTTCGTTCAGCATAAATTCAAATATCTATGGCAATTTCATTTAGTGCATCATACCGATACATGGATCGACACTACAACTGCCAATAGACACCATCCTGGCGAAAGCGTTATTCGATTTATTTTTACCACTTTAGGCGTTTTAATTGTTGGCTCTCCAATGTGGATGGTTTTCTTATATCAATCCTTATCCGTTGTTGCTTCGCAATTCAATCATGCCAATATTTCGTTGCCGACAAAACTGGATATCTTTCTAAGTTATTTCATCGTTTCTCCTAACATGCATAAAGTACATCATCATTATGTCCTGCCTTATACAGATAGCAATTATGGGAATATATTTTCGGTTTGGGACAGACTTTTCGGAACTTTTACCTATTTACCAAAAGATCAATTGATATATGGCGTTGATACACACATGAAGCCAGAAGAAAACAATAGGCTGAAGAATCTGTTAAAAATTCCATTTGAAAAATCACGATCCTTCAAAAACAGTTAAAAACATTAAAAAAAATATACTCTACCGAAACAACTTATTATTTTTTTTTTTAATATTGATACATAAATTGAGAATCAATCTATTAATAATTAACACCCTATTTTGAATTAATTTTCACGTGATGAAAAAGAGTAGCCGCAAAGAATTGACTTGGGAGCAAACTGAAAAACTTGTTTCGTTAGCTTTAGAAGAAAAAAATCCATTTGAAATTATAAAAAAAGAATTTGGATTAGCAGAAAAAGAAGTTCTGGAAATCATGAAAAAGAAGATGCCTCTTGAAAAATTTGAGATGTGGAAAAAGAAGGCAATCGCAAACAAACCAAAACCAAAACCAGTAAAAATAGATGATTTTGATGAAGATTTGGATGGAAAATACTATATAAAAAATAAACTAGACTAAACTTTTAAGCTCCTGTTTTCAGGAGTTTTTTTTATTTTAAATTTATTGTTATTTTTTAGTAACTTTTCGATAATTTTTGTGACAAATACTATTAACTAAATATATACAAATGAAAAAAATACTTTACACCTTAGCTCTAGCGGTTACATTTTGGAGCTGTAAAACAGGAAGCACTGGTGCCGCAAAAAGCAATACGGTAGAAGTTAATATCAATCTAACCGACGTTAAAGACGATAAAGTACTGGTAACGGTAACGCCACCAGCAATTAAAACTGATGAAATTGTTTATAGTATTCCGAAAACAGTTCCTGGAACTTATTCTACAGATAATTACGGAAAATATGCTGAAGATTTTAAAGCATTTGATGCTAAAGGAACTGCATTGACTGTAAAAAGATTAGACGACAACTCTTGGTCAATTTCTAATGCTAAGACCTTAAAGAAAATTACTTATTTAGTAAACGATACTTTTGATACTGAAAAAGGAACTGGATTTGGCAATGACGATGTTTTTTCTCCAGCAGGAACTAACATTGATGCAGGCAAAAACTTCATGTTAAATACTCATGGATTTGTTGGATATTTTCAAGATAAACTAGACGTCCCTTACAAAGTTACCATTACTCATCCTGAAACACTATGGGGCGCAACTTCTATGACTGATGAAGATGCTAGTAACACTTCAGATGTATTTTCAACTTCTCGTTATGCCATTTTAGTAGAAAATCCAATTATGTATGCCAAACCAGATTACACTACTTTTAATGTAAATGGAATGGATATTTTGATTGCTGTTTATTCTCCAACCGGAAAATTTACTGCAGAAAGCATAACGCCAGAAATGAAAACCATGATGACGGCGCAGAAAAACTTTTTAGGAAAAGTAAATTCTACTAAAAAATATACTGTTTTATTGTACTTATCAAGCATGGCAAAAGATGATGCTCACGGCTTCGGAGCTTTAGAACATCCTACTGCTACAACGGTAGTTTTACCAGAATCAATGCCAAAAGAAAAATTGGTAGAATCTATGAAAGATGTTGTTTCGCATGAATTCTTCCACATTGTTACGCCATTGACCATTCACTCAAAAGAAATTCAGTTCTTTGATTATAATGCTCCAAAAATGTCTGAGCATTTATGGATGTATGAAGGTGTAACAGAATATTTTGCTAATCTTTTCCAAATCAATCAAGGTTTGATTGATGAAGCTGAATTTTACACTCGTATTGCAGATAAAATAGATCAAGCAAAAGGATTAGACGATACCATGTCATTTACTTTAATGAGTAAAAATGTACTAGAGCAACCTTATAAAGATCAATATTTAAATGTGTATCAGAAAGGAGCTTTAATCGGTATGTGTATTGATATTATCATTAGAGAAAAAAGTAATGGAGAAAGAGGTATCTTGGATTTAATGCACAAATTATCTGATGAATATGGTGTTGAAAAACCATTTAACGATAACGAATTGTTTGCTAAAATTACATCATTAACATATCCTGAAGTTGGAGAATTCTTAAACAAATATGTAGCGGGAACGACTCCAATTCCTTACGATTTTTATTTAGCTAAAGTTGGTGTTACAAAAGCTACAGAGAAAAAACCTGGAAATCCTTTCATAAAAGGTCAAACTCCAAATGTTACGATCGATAAAGCAACAAAAGAAATTACTGTTCGCCCTGAGTCAGAATCAATTGAATTCTTTAAAAGCCTTAACTTAAAAGGTGGCGATAAAATTTTAACGGTAAACAGCAAATCATACAATTTAGATAACATTTATGATTTGATTACAGAAAGTGAAAACTGGAAAGAAAACGATCCAATTACACTGAAAATAAAACGTGGTACTAAAGAAGAAACAATTAAAGGAACTGTAAAATTACCATACGAAGAAGCAGAAACTTTTAAAGCAACTGATGCTTCAAAAGACAAACTTAAAAATGCATGGTTAAAAGGATAATTTCTTTTAAACTCATAAAAAAAAACCGACAAGTGATTGTCGGTTTTTTTTTATGAGTTTAGTTTTGTCAGACTGAACGAAGTCGAAGTCCCCACGCTGTGATTGGCTTGCGGGGCTTCGACTTCGCTCAGCCTGACAATATTGTATCTCAACTTTGTCAAAGTTTAAAACTTTGACAAAGCTTTTAAAATCTTACTTCTTTACAGGAAATTTCCAGTCAAATTCATCTTTATCATTGATGATAGCGCCAATCTCAAATTTCACCACTTCATCATACTCTGTTTGAAGAATAAACCAATTGTCTTCGTTGAAGTAATTTTCGAACGTATCAAAAGTTTCCTGATTGAATTTCGTAATACCTTTTGTTGCTAAATCTTTCTTCACATCAGCAATTTTTCTTCCGATTAATTTGAATCCGAAAATTTCTAGATCATTGCTTGAAGCTACAAGATAACCCAATTTTAAATCTTCTTCTTCATAAAATGTCAATCTGATTTTGTGTGCATTATAAACAAAAATCACATTATCATCTTCATCTTTATAATTTTTATCAGGTTTTCCTAAAGCAGCTGTTACATCATTCTGCTTCATTCCGAAAAGCAATTTATCAATTCCTGATTTTAAATTTATTTTCATATTTCGTTTTTCTTTATTTGAAATGCAAATTTCGTGAAGTTTTTTGTTGTTCCGCCACGAATTGCACAAATTTTCTTGAATTTTAATTTTGCTCTTTCTCAGGGTGATAATTACTAAAAGAAAAAAACTTAGCACCTCAGAATCTTAGAACCTCAGTACCTTTAATATTTCTTTTTATTCGGTTTACTCGTCATGTAAAAAGTAATTTTTCCTCCATTTATAAGATCTTCGTGCTTTAAGAAAGGTTTAGAAACTTCTTTTCCATTTAAAAGTACTTTCGAAACAAATACATTTTTATCCGATTGATTGACTGTTGCAACTTCAAACGTTTTTCCGTTTTCTAAGTTTAAAATTGCATTTTTTATCAGTGGACTTCCTAAAGCATATTCGTCAGAACCTGGCGCAACAGGATAAAACCCTAAACTGCTAAAAATATACCAAGCACTCATTTGTCCAAAATCATCGTTTCCGCCTAAACCATCAGTACCGTTTCTGTACATTTTTTTCAAAATCATTCTGATTTTATCTTGCGATTTCCAAGGCGAATCGGTCCAATTGTATAAATAAACAACGTGGTGAGAAGGCTCATTTCCATGAACATAGTTTCCTATAATTCCGTCTCTTGTAATGTCTTCTGTATTTTCAAAATATTTGTCAGGAAGATGCATATTGAATAATGAATCTAAACGAACTTTGAACTTTTCGTTTCCTCCCATCATTTTAATCATATCAGCAGGATCTTGAGGAACATACAAACTATAATTCCATGAATTTCCTTCAATAAATCCTTGTCCATGCGTATCAAGTGGATCAAATTCTTTTTTGAAAGTGCCGTCATTTAATTTTGGACGCATGAAACCTGTTTTTTCATCGTAAACATTTTTATAATTTTTAGATCTTGCGATGAATTCATTATAAATATTCATTTTTCCTAATTTCTTTGCAGCCTGCGCAATTGCCCAGTCGTCATAGGCATACTCTAAAGTTTTAGAAACCGAAGAACCATTTTTATCCTCTGGAACATATCCTTTATCCATATAAAATTCCAATCCATCGTAATAAGGTACTTTTGCAGTATTGACACAAGCTTGAAGCGCTTTTTCGGCATCAAAACTAATATTCCCTTTTACAATCGCATCTGCCACAACCGAAACCGAATGATAACCAATCATGCACCAATTTTCGTTGGCGTAATGCGACCAGATCGGCAACATTTTATGCACACTTTGATCTGAATGAGCTAACATTGAACTTACCATATCGGCGTTTCTTTTGGGCTGTACAATATTAAATAAAGGATGCAAAGCACGATAAGTATCCCAAAGTGAATAACTGGTATAATTGGTGAAGTTTTCCGCTTTATGCACATTCATATCTAGGCCTTTATAATTTCGATCCAAATCCATGTATTCTGTCGGGCCCAAAAAGGCATGATACATTGCCGTGTAAAAATTAACTAAATCTTCTTTTTGAATCGTTTCAACTTGAACTTTATTCAATTCTTTGTTCCAAACTTCCTGACTTTGTTTTTTTACCTTTTCGAAATCCCAACTCGGAATTTCTTTTTTCATATTTTCTAATGCTCCCGCTGAACTTACAGGCGAAAGCGCCATTTTAATTTTGATTTTTTCGCCTTCATTGGTATCAAAGTCAAAGAACAATTTTAGGTTTTGTCCTGCCATTTCTGGAAAGTTTTTTGTTTGATCAAATCTTCCCCAAAAACCTCTGTAAACACTTTTTTCTAGAGGTGCCTGTCCGTAACTTTTAATAGGTTTATTGAAAGACATTGCAAAATAAACCGTTCTAGTCCTCGCCCATCCGTTTGTTTGACGGTACCCCGTTATTAACGTATCATTTTCTATCCTTACAAAAGTCCAAACGTTTTTTTTATCATAATTGTAAATTCCAGAAGTCAAATCTAAAATAATATGAGCTTCATTAGACTTTGGAAAAGTATATTGATGCATTCCAACACGAGTTGTTGCCGTCAATTCTGCTTTAATTTTATGATCTTCTAGAAAAACGCTATAATACGCTGGTTCTGCTTTTTCTGTAGAATGTGAAAATGCTGATCTGTAACCCGACTGTGGTTTTGAAGCAATACCTGGATTTAATTGCAGTTTTCCTGTTGTTGGCATGATTAAGAAATCTCCCAAATCAGAATGTCCTGTTCCACTAAAATGAGTATGACTAAAACCTACAATCGTTTTATCTTCGTATTGATAACCTGCACAGTATTTGTAAACTTCACCATTATATTTTCCATTTAATCCGTAAGCGATTGTATCGGTTTCTGGACTTAACTGCACGCTCCCAAAAGGCACGGTTGCGCCAGGATATGTATGTCCCATTTTTGCTGTTCCAATCATTGGATCAACGTATTGGATTAGATTTTTTTGATCGCTGTTTTTTTTCTGTGCATTTGTAGAAATAGAAAAAGCAAATAACAATGCTCCAGCTACAAAACAAAAAGGAGTTTTTTGCAACATATTAAGAAAGTCTTTTTTATAATTATTTTTAGTTTAGAAAATTACAATAAAATTTAAATTTTAAACCAAATACATTTGAATATCTTTGAAATGCAAAAAAATAAACGCCTGATGAAAAAGTATATTTTACTTCTATTTTTAATTTACTCATTAACTGTATTTTCTCAAAAAACAGAAAGCTACAAGTTATCAAAAGAGCAAATTATTCAGAGAGAACTTAACGAAGTTTCAGATTTCCCGATTTACAAAGCAATTGAATTTCAAGATAAAAGCGGTATCTACGATTTAGTTTTTACCGAAAATCAAAAAACAATTTCCAAAAAAGATACTTTAAATACCAAAATTCAAGCAATTTGCGTTATGAATGATCATGGCGGTTTCTTAGAAAAATGGAGAATTAATGATTTACTAGAAGATTATATTCCGAAAGAAACTACGCTTTGGTTTTGGACAAAATATTGCAGTACAAAAGATCTTGATGGAGACGGTTATATTGATCCCGTTGTTGTTTATGGATCAAAAACTGAGTACGGAGAAATAAGACGTGTAAAGATTATTACCGTTTATAAAAATAAAAAATATGTAATCCGCGCTGTTGAATGTGATTTAGATGATTGCAGAAGTTTTAAAAAGGATCAAAATTGGAATATGCTTCCGCAGAAAATAAAAACTTACATCGATCAACTAGTTATAAGATTAAGAAAAGAACAGAATTTGCTTTTAAAAAATGGATAAAGAAATAATTGATAATTGATATTATTTTGAGAACTCAGATTTTATCCTTTTTAAATTTATTTTTAAATAGCATCTTTATTTGCCATGAAACTCCAAGAATAGCTCCGATTGCTCCTCCAGCGTAACTAAATTTATGCATTTCAGAAACTGCAATTAGATTTTTCACATTTTTAATTGGAAGAGGAAAACAACAAGTTGACTCTAAACTTGAAAAACCTAGAAATCCATAACATAATCCTAGTAAACCGATTATTATTGTTGTAAGCAACATTATAATAACTGCTTCACTAATACTTTTTATCATTTCTTTTGTATTAGAACTAAAAAATCCGATAAAACCAAAGATAAAACCTGCATATAAACCAATCCACCAAACAGTCCACACACCAATTATTGAAGCTGTTAATCTTGGTGTATTTCTGCCATATTCCACAAAACCAAATTTCTCAAACAGATATTCTGTAAAAAATTCTTCAGAAATTGTATACGTGAATTGATTGTGTAAAACTCCGAAAAGTGTAGCAATCAAAACACTTAAGAAGATAACACAAACAAAAACAAGTGCTTTTTTCATTTTACATTTTATTATAAATGAAAACTATTCGCTCATTTCATCATAACGCTCCGGAACTTGCGGATCGTAAAGTGGACATTTGAATTCTTCCATGACATCTACTAATTTATTCATGGTTTTTCCTTCTGTTCCGTAGCAGTCAATTTTTACACTTTGAGGTGTTGTAATAACTTGAAATGCACCTTTTCCTTTTGGATTTTTCCAGCTGTTTTCATCCACTCTTTCCCAATCCGAAAAGACCGAATTAATTCTGTTTACAATTACTTCAATTTCAAGAACGACTAAACCTTCTACTTCTTGTTGCTCTATAAGCGCTTCATAAACTTCCTGATTGTTCAAGTAGATTTCGTCTAGATATTTCCAAAAAAGTAATTCGTACATAGTAAAATATTTTTAAACCATATAAGTGATATAAGTCCATATTTAAAAAACTAAACTGAACTTATATCACTTATATGGTTATTTTTTTAATAGTTGAATGTTCCGTATTCGCTGGTAATAGTCAGTTTCTTCTCTTCTGAAGCCTCTACTCTACCTACGATTTGAGCATCTACATTGAAAGATTTTGAGATTTCAATAATGTCTTGTGCTATATTTTCAGGAACATAAATTTCCATTCTATGACCGCAGTTGAATACTTGGTACATTTCTTTCCAATCCGTTTTTGATTGCTCTTGGATTAACTTAAACAATGGCGGAACTGGAAATAAATTGTCTTTTATGATGTGTAAATCTTTTACGAAATGTAAAATTTTAGTCTGAGCACCACCGCTGCAATGCACCATACCGTGAATATCTTCTGGAGTATATTTATCTAAAATTTTCTTAATAATTGGCGCGTAAGTTCTTGTTGGAGAAAGTACCAATTGTCCCGCATTAATTGGACTATTTTCAACTTCATCAGTTAGGTTTACTTGTCCAGAATAAATCAATTCTTCTGGAACCGCTGCATCGTAACTTTCTGGATACTTTTTAGCCAAATATTTTCCGAAAACGTCATGACGTGCAGAAGTAAGTCCGTTACTTCCCATTCCACCGTTATAACCTTTTTCGTAAGTTGCTTGTCCAAAAGAAGCCAAACCAACAATTACGTCTCCTGCTTTGATGTTTGCATTATCTACAACATCTGCACGTTTCATGCGAGCCGTAACAGTAGAATCTACAATAATAGTACGAACCACATCTCCAACATCGGCAGTTTCGCCTCCTGTAGAGTGGATCGTCACTCCAAAAGATTTTAATTCGTTGATTAATTCTTCTGTTCCGTTGATAATTGCCGAAATAATATCGGCTGGAATTAGGTTTTTGTTTCTTCCAATAGTTGAAGAAAGCAAAATATTATCGGTTGCTCCAACACATAATAAATCGTCAATATTCATAATTAACGCATCTTGAGCAATTCCTTTCCAAACAGACAAATCTCCTGTTTCTTTCCAGTACATATAAGCCAAAGATGACTTTGTACCTGCTCCATCGGCGTGCATAATAAGACAGTGATCTGCATCTTGTGTCAAATAATCTGGAACAATTTTACAGAATGCCTGTGGAAATAAACCTTTGTCAATGTTTTTAATGGCGTTATGTACGTCTTCTTTTGATGCCGAAACACCTCTTTGTGCGTACCTTTTGCTAGAATCTGAACTCATGAAAATTAGTTTGTGTTGATGTGGTGCAAAGATAATCCCTTTTTTTAATTCTTTAGCTTATTCGAATATTTGATTCATAAAAAAATCGGCAGATTGGAATATCGCCGATTTTTCACAGATTAAATTATGTTGGTTATTGTGGTATTTCTTGTTTATTTTCTTTAAATTCTTGATTAAAATTAGAAAACTTCCTCAAAGTCAGTTGCACTACTAGTAACTATTTTTAAAAACAACACTTTCTTTTCGATGAAATGCAAATTATCTCGATAAATTACAAATACGCTTCAAAAATTTTACAAGAATAAAACTACTTATTTAAGTTTCCTAAAATTTTATTTCATAAAAAAAACCTGCCCAAACAGACAGGTTTTCAGAAAATTATATTCAATTATTTTGTAAATAATAGCTCTCTGTATTTAGTTAGCGTCCAACTTTCGTCATCAACCAATAGTTCTAATTTATCACAATGATTACGGATATCTTCAAAATATGGTTTTACTTTATTGCAATACGCTTCTGCCATTTTTTGAGCGTCAGTCAATTGATTGGCTTTTTTTCTTTCATTTGTCATAGCCAATACCTTTGTATTAATTCCTTCGATATGACCTGAAATTTCCTTAATCAAAGTAATCTGCTCTTTAGCGATAGTCTCAAACTCTTTTCCGAAAATTTCTTTTAATCCTTTAACGTTTTCAATTAAAGTATTCTGATAACGAATGGCAGTCGGAATAACATGATTTCTGGCAATATCTCCCAAAACTCTTCCCTCAATCTGAATTTTCTTAGTGTATTCTTCCAATTCAATTTCGTAACGTGCTTCGGCTTCAACGTGGTTAAAAATTCCTAATTCTTCAAACAAATCCAAAGCTTGTTTAGAAACTTTAGCTTTTATAGCTTCCGGAGTAGTTTTAAAATTGCTTAAACCTCTTTTTGCAGCTTCTTTTTCCCATGCATCGCTATAACCGTCACCTTCAAAAAGAATTTTCTTAGACTGTTTGATGTATTCTCTTAAAACATTAAAAATAGCATCGTCCTTTTTCATGTCTTTATTCTCAATCAGATTCTCGACTTCATTTTTAAAATCGATCAATTGTTTTGCAACGATTGCATTTAAAGTTGTCATTGCGTTTGAACAGTTTGAATTAGAACCAACAGCTCTAAATTCAAATTTATTTCCTGTAAAAGCAAATGGAGAAGTTCTGTTACGATCTGTGTTATCTAATAATACGTCTGGAATTTTACCTACAACATTCAATTTCAAATCTGTTTTTTCTTCAGGAGAAAGTTTTCCAGTTGTTACACTTTCTAATTCAAGTAAAACTTTTGACAATTGTGCTCCAATGAAAACAGAAATAATAGCTGGCGGTGCTTCATTTGCTCCTAACCTGTGGTCATTACTTGCTGTTGCAATTGAAGCTCTTAATAAAGTTTCATAATCATTAACCGCTTTTATGGTATTAATAAAGAAAGTCAAAAATTGTAAATTGCTCATTGGCGTTTTACTTGGACTCAACAAGTTAACTCCAGTATCTGTAGCCAATGACCAGTTATTGTGTTTTCCTGAACCGTTTACTCCTTTAAATGGTTTTTCATGAAATAACACTTTAAAATCGTGACGCTCTGCCACTCTCTGCATCACATCCATTAATAAAGAGTTGTGGTCTACTGCTAAATTAGTTTCCTCAAAAATTGGTGCCAACTCAAACTGATTTGGTGCCACTTCATTATGACGTGTTTTTACCGGAATACCTAGCAACATACATTCCTGCTCTAAATCTCTCATATAAGTAAGAGCGCGAGTTGGTATAGATCCGAAATAATGGTCGTCTAATTGCTGTCCTTTTGCAGAAGTGTGTCCTAATAAAGTTCTTCCTGTCATCATTAAGTCTGGACGCGAATTTGCCAAAGCTTTATCAATCAAGAAATATTCTTGCTCCCATCCTAAAGTAGCCGTTACCTTTTTTACGTTTTTATCAAAATATTTACAAACTTCTGTCGCCGCTTCGTCAATTGCAGATAATGCTCTTAATAAAGGAATCTTATTATCTAAAGCTTCACCTGTATAGGCAATAAAAACGGTCGGAATACATAAAGTAGTACCATATATAAATGCTGGAGAAGTTGGATCCCAAGCGGTATAACCTCGAGCTTCAAACGTATTTCTGATTCCGCCATTAGGAAAACTAGATGCATCTGGCTCTTGTTGTACCAATTGCGCTCCGCCAAATTTTTCTACAGGATCACTTCCATCATAAGAAGTATCAAAAAAAGCATCGTGTTTTTCTGCTGTTGTTCCTGTTAAAGGCTGAAACCAGTGTGTATAATGTGTAACTCCTTTTGCCAATGCCCATTCTTTCATTCCCATGGCAATGTAATCTGCCAGTTTCCTGTCAATTTTAGTTCCATGCTGAATAGCATCTCTTACTCCTTTTAAAGCATCCGAAGTTAAATATTGCTTCATTGCTTTTTCATTAAACACATTTGAACCAAAAAGATTCGATTTTCTATCAATTTCTTCAAAGTGAACCGGCTTTCTGTTAGAAGCTTCTTGTAAAGCTTGGAAACGTAATGTTGACATGGTTATCTATATTTTAAATTCGTAATAATTTTCATTAAAAAAATGAGGAACAAATATAAACAATAAATAAGCCTGTTTTGAATATAAATTTTAGATTTTTGAACTACAATTTTTCAATAGAATATGCTTTTTTCGAAGAATAATGAATACAAAGCAAATAAATATAACAAAACTGTGCGGTAATATTGATTAAATAAACATTTTTTCATAATTCCTTAACTCAGAAACTCAAAAAAGTGCCGTAATTATTACGAATTTATTTTTTTAACCTCACTAAAATTGCTTTTTTTAAAATATACCCCTGCCAAAATTGCGCTTATCCAAAAAATTATACTTAGATAAACAAAATAGCCCCCTAATTTTTAGGACTAAAAAAATAAATCTATATTTGACCCAACGAAAAAAAAACAAAAAAATTAATTTATATTATTATGGCTAAAATTAAGTTAGAGTACATTTGGTTAGATGGATATGAACCAACTCAAAATCTTAGAAGTAAAACTAAAGTTGAAGAGCACGAAAACTTCAAAGGAACATTAGAAGAACTTGGAAACTGGTCATTTGATGGTTCGTCAACTAAACAAGCTGAAGGTGGTTCTTCTGACTGTCTTTTAGTTCCTGTTGCAATTTATCCAGATCCAACTCGTATCAATGGATACTTAGTAATGTCTGAAGTTATGTATGCTGACGGAACTCCACACCCTTCTAACGGAAGAGCTACAATTGATGATGATAATGATGATTTTTGGTTTGGTTTCGAACAAGAGTATTTCATCATGGATACTAAAACTCAACTTCCACTTGGTTTCCCAGTTGGAGGATATCCTGCTCCACAAGGAATGTACTACTGTTCAGTAGGTGGAAAAAACACACACGGAAGAAAATTAGTTGAAGAGCATGCTGATTTATGTATCGCTGCTGGAATCAACTTCGAAGGAATCAATCAAGAGGTTGCTTGTGGACAATGGGAATTCCAATTATTCGCTAAAGGTGCTAAAAAAGCTGGAGACGAAATCTGGGTTGCTCGTTACCTATTAGACCGTTTGACTGAGAAATATGGTTACTATATCGAATATCACCCAAAACCTCTAGGAGATACAGACTGGAATGGTTCTGGAATGCACGCTAACTTCTCTAACGAAGTATTAAGAACGTGTGGAGACCAAGCAACTTACGAAAGAATTTGCGAGGCTTTCCGTCCTGTTACTGCAGAGCACATCGCAGTTTACGGAGCTTACAATGACCAACGTTTAACTGGTAAACACGAAACTGCTTCTATCCACGATTTCTCTTATGGAGTTTCAGACAGAGGATGTTCTATCAGAATTCCTTTGATGACTGTTCAAAAAGGATGGAAAGGATGGTTGGAAGACAGAAGACCAGCTTCAAACGGAGACCCTTACAAAATTGCTGCTAGAATTATCAAAACTGTTAAATCAGCGCTATAATTTTAAGCTTACAATATATTCTAAAAATGCCAGCATTATTTGCTGGCATTTTTTTTTACCCAATTAAGTCTCATATTGAACAGGACTGAAGTCCAGCCCTACAATATAAATCAAACTTAAGGTTCTTTACAATTTAGAACGAAAGTCAAAGGCTCTTCACAGTTTCGAAGAAACGAAATATATTGTAGAGCTGGACTGGAGGCCAGATTAAATAAAAATATATCAAATAAAAAACATATAACTCTGTAATAATTAACATTTTACAAATAACAAATATTCCTTAATTTTAAAGGTAAATTTAATTTTTAAGTTAAACTTCAAAACTTATCTTTGTATATCATTTAAAAAATTCATTATGATAGTCTGGACTCTCTTTTTACTTGCTGTAGTTTTTATTCTTGCTTTAGATCTTGGTGTCTTCAACAAAACACCTCATATTATTAGCACCAAAGAAGCCAGCAAATGGACTTTAATCTGGGTAACTTTATCGTTTCTTTTTTCTGGTGTAATTTATTGGTTATACACCACAGATTATATAGAAAATCCTGACGGTTTAAAACCTGCAGTAGCTTCAATGAAGTTTATTACAGGCTACTTGATTGAACTTTCTTTAAGCGTAGATAATATTTTTGTAATTGCCATCATTTTTGCTTCATTCAAAATCCCGCAAAAATACCAGCATCGTGTTTTGTTCTGGGGAATTCTGGGAGCGATTGTTTTCCGTGGTTTAATGATTTTCTTTGGAGTAATGTTAATAAACAAATTTGCATGGACCACTTATATATTTGGATTGTTCCTGCTTTTCACTGCAGCAAAAATGTTGTTCTCTGGCGAAGACGAAGATTTCCACCCGAAAGATTCTTTTGTATACAAAACTTTAGGAAAAGTTATTCCGATTACCTCAGAAATGGACGGAGAGAAATTTTTTATTTCAACAAGCACAGCAAAAAAAGCGGCAACTCCATTATTTGTAGCTTTAATTGTTATTGAAGTTATGGATGTTTTATTTGCAGTAGACAGCGTTCCGGCAATTCTTGCTATCACCAAAGATCCGTTTTTGGTATTCAGTTCTAATATTTTTGCGATTCTAGGATTACGTTCTATGTATTTCTTCCTAGCAAATATGTTGGCAAAATTCAGTTATTTAGAATACAGCTTGGTTGCTATTTTAGCTTTCGTTGGATTAAAAATGTTATTACACGATTGGATTCACGTACCAGAATGGGCTTCTTTAGGTTTTATTGCTTTATCTCTATTAGTTGGAATTTTGGTTTCACTGAAATTTGGAGAAGAAAAAGTTTTGACAGATTCTGATTCTGATAAAGAATAAGTTTCTCAAAAAAATAAACATAAAAAAAAGGAAATCTTTCGATTTCCTTTTTTTTATGTTTATTTTATAAAATTATTTAACCTTCAATTCTTTCACTTTACTATCATCAATACCATACTTAGCAATTACAGCATTATAATCTGAATAATCTGCTTTATTAACAGACTTAGCAGCACCAGTAACATATCCAGGAATAATTACAATTCTAAATGTTTGATTCAACTTATATTGATTATCAACTGTTGCTAAATCATTCCCATCCATATAAATACTAACATCGTTAACCGTAAAATTGAAATTATAACCAAAATTCAACGTTCCATTAGCAAAATAGTATAACTCTGGCGCCATTTTCCACACAGGGGCTCCACCATCAGTCCCGTCTTGACGATAAACTAATATCATATCACCAGGAAAAATTGAAGGGTTCAAATCAATAATTGGATTATAATCATTTTGAGGCGTAAATGACACGCCTCTAACTTGAAAAACTTCAGGAATTGTATCATTATCGACATCATCATCGTTTGAGCAGCTCGAAAACGCCATTAGACCAGCAACAGCGAATAGTGTAAGTATCTTTTTCATAAACTTGTTTTTTTAAGGATTATACTATAAAGATATTCCAAAAATCAAACCAAAAAAAGTGATTCGGTTTATTTTATGTAAAAAAACAATTTATTTTTTCGCAGTCACCTGATTTTTAAGGAGTATTTTATTAAAAAATAAAACATGGTATGGAAGAGAATTTTCCCAATAATCCCAAGTATGCGCTCCTGGACGTTCGGTATAATCGTGATCTACTTTATTATAAACTAATCTTCTGTGCAATTCACGATTAGGTTCAATCAAAAAATCATCAACACCACAATCTATTATCAGAGGAAGCTTATTGGTTTTTAATTTATCCGCCATTCTTAAAACAGAATTTTGCTCGTATAAATCTGTATTTCCACTTTTATCTCCAAAAACAGGTTGCATTAATTTTACAATTTGAGCCGAAGAATCTCTATTGAGCATTGTACTCATATCTACTGCGCCACTCATACTTCCTGCCGCACAAAACAATTCTGGATGTCTAGCCGATAAATACAATGCACCGTGACCGCCCATTGAAAGCCCAGTGATTACTCTTCCGCTTCTATTGGCAATCGTTTTATACGTTTTATCTACTTTCTGAATTACTTCTTGAGTAATAAAAGTCTCAAACTGACTTTCTTTATTTACAGGACTATCAATATAAAAACTAAAAGTCTCGCCTTCTGGCATCACAATAATCATATTATATTGGTCTGCAAGATTATGAACTAATTTTTTATTTGGAGTATTTTTAAGCCAATCGCTAAAATGTCCGTAAGCTCCGTGCAATAAATACATTACCGGAAAAGTGGCTTTGCTTTTAGCATAAGAATTTGGCAAAACTACCGCAGCTTTGTAGGTTTTACCCATTGCGGCGCTGGCAACTTGTAAAGTGTCTACTTTTGCGGCATATGTCATGGTGGTAAGACAAAGCAAAAAGGCAGACAGCAGCATTTTAAATTTTTTCATTTTATGTTTTTTTTCTGATTAGGGAATGTAAATATAACTTTTTTCAGAATAGAACATATGAAAAATCCGACCTGCTTTTTATGCCACGAATTGCACTAATTTCCACTAATTAATTTAAACAATCGTCATAGTAAAATAATAACATTCTCCTAATAAAAAAATCCGATCAGCTTTTGACTGATCGGATTTGTAAAATTTTCTTTTTAGTGAATTACACAAATCAATTAGTGGAAATTAGTGTAATTCGTGGCAACACAAAAATTAACTGATTATAATCTTGTGTTCGTGTCGATATTGCGAAGCACTTTTTCCTGTGTATTGTTTAAACGATTTACTGAAATGGCTAAAATTATTAAAACCACTTTCGTAACAAACTTCGTTAATACTCATTGGTTGTTCTGCCAAAAGCTTAGAAGCGTGTACCAATCGATATTCGTTTACAAATTCTGTAAATGTTTTATTGGAAATCTTTTTGAAATAACGACAAAACGAAGGTGTTGTCATACTTACCAGACTAGAAACCTCATCTATCGAAATAGATTCCTGAAAATGATCTTTCACATAATTAAAAACTACATTAATACGATCGTTATCTTGGGTTTGTAATTCTAACGAAAATCCGTCTGCGTTTAAAATGGTGTAATCCTCTGCCGATTCTAATTCGTCCAAAACACTTAAAAGTGTCATAAGACGTTGAAATGGAGGTTCATCTTCCATCATTTCAATTTTTTTTCCAATACGTTTTTTTGTCTCGCCGCCAAAAGCAATTCCCCCTTTGGCCTGATTCAAAATATTTTGAACTCTTCTCATTTCTGGAGCAACAAAAAAATCGCTTCCTAAAAATTCAGGTTTTATATGAATAACAGTTTCTGTTGTATTTCCTGTTTGTTCATTTGTAAATCCGCAATGCGGTAAATTAGCTCCTATTAAAAGTAAACTACCATTGGTATAATAAGAAACATGGCTTCCTATTTGTCTCTTTCCCGCCCCACCATTTATATAAACCAACTCAATCTCTGGATGATAATGCCATAAATGAGCTTTGCTATTGGTCTTTTCGGCGTGTTTAGCGTAAGTAAAAGAACTTCCGTATGAGTTAGTTATCACTTCAAGAGCTGGGGCAATAGTCTTCATGATAATTTCTTTAAAAAATAATACCAAATTTAACAAAAACACCTAAAATAATTTAAATTTTAACCTATAACGGTTTCGTAAATGAGGATTTTGCATTAAAATCGACCATTTTATACTAATGATTTTACATCAAAATCGGCTTTTTTTTTGGGTCTCGTTTTTTTCTTCGTATTTTTTTTGATAAATCATATTTTAAGACATGATTTTATACTAATATGGTATTTTTTGTAAGAAAGAAGGAAATTTTAGGAAGAATCAAAATTTCAATAAACTTTGAAAAATAACAACCAAATTAACAGAAACATAACATTAAACGCAAATTTTAACCTATAACGGTTTCGTAAATGAGAATATAGCATATAAATTGGAAAATATAGTTGTTAAAATAACACACATGTTGCTATAACTTTGCCTCAGAGAAAAGAACTAAAAAAAATTAATACTACAGAATATGAAAAAGATTATGAAATTAAGTTTAGTATGTGCAGTACTTCTAACAGGAATGAGTACTTATGCAATTGATGGAAATGAAGCATTAAATCTTCATGTATTAAAAGGAAATGGCAAGGTTATTGCATTTGGAATTAATCAACTTCAGAAAGCTACTATTAGTATTTATGATAATAATGGTACTTTATTATATACTGAAAATGCTTCTGGTAAAGAAGGAATTTTAAGAACTTTCAGTTTAGAAGAGTTTCCACAAGGAAAATATATCTTAGAAGTTGCTGATAGTTATAAAAAAGTAAAATACGATATCACAGTAGATTCTAAAAACTCAGTTTTGTCTTCAAAAGGAGTTTCTTCAGTTTACTAAGAAAATATTAAAGTTAAGTGTTACTTCACGACACTTAAAAATTTTATACTCTAATACAGTATAAAAAGTGAGGTTAGATAGTTAGTAAGTTAAAAACTTTCAAAAGTTTTAAAAACAGCTCTTTGTGGTTACTGAGCTGTTTTTTTTTGCTTTATACTTTTTTTTAAGGTTCTAAGATTCTAAGGTTCTAAGATTCTAAGGTTCTGAGATGCTGAGGTTCTAAGGTTTTTAGTTTATTGTTTTTACTTTACTCTTATATATAAAGATGTATTGTTGACAAACAGAATTGTAGACACAATTGCATTGTTGCTCCACAATTATATTCACAAAAGAAAAATCTCAGAACCTCAGCATCTCAGAATCTTAGAACCTTTTACCAATTCTTACATTTATTAAACAAACCTTTAAATCATTGCTGCTCTACAATTATATTCACAAAAGAAAAATCTCAGAACCTCAGCATCTCAGAATCTTAGAACCTTTTACTTATTCTTACATTTATTAAAGAAATCTTTAAATCATTGTAAAGTTAAAATCAACAAAAACATTGAAAAATAACAACCAAATCAGTCAAAACGATAAAAATAAACTCAAATTTTAACATATAACGGTTTCGTAAATGAAAATACAGCATATAAATAGGAAAATATAGTTGCGTTTTTATACTTACATCTGAAGTAATTTAGCATCAGAGAATTAGAACTATTAATTTAAAAATTAAGTCCCATGAAAAAGATTGCAAAAATGAGTTTAGTAGTAGCGTTGCTTTTCACAGGAATTAGCACATACGCAATTGATGGAACGTCGGAGTTTAATCTTCACGTACTAAAAGCTAATGGTAAATTGATCACGTTCGGTCTTAACCAAACACAAAAAGCCAACTTAGCGATATATGATAAAGAAGGAACTTTAATTTATTCTGAAACTGCTTCTGGCAAAGATGGAATTTTAAGAACTTTCAGTCTAGAAGAATTTCCAGAAGGAACTTACTTCTTAGAAGTTGAAGACAATACAAAAAAAGCAAAATACGAAATCACTGTAACTGACGAAGCAACTGTTTTATCTAAAAATGCTGTTGCATCTGTTTACAAATCAGGTTTTGCCAAAAATACTAGTGTGGCAACACGCTAAAAAATTTTTATACTCTCATACAGTATAAAAAGTGAGGTTAGATAGTTAGTAAAGTTTAAAAACTTTTAAAGTTTTAAAAACAGCTCTTTGTGGTTACTGAGCTGTTTTTTTTTGCTTTTTACTTTTTAAAGTTATTACACAAAGATCTACAATTTTTTTCGCAGAGATTCGCAGAGTTTTTTTTGAGCTTTGCGAATCTTTGTGTTTTTCTTTGTGAATCTTTGCGGAATAACTCACTCCACATGTAAATAAATTCTTAATCGACTGCAAAGTTAAAATCAAGCAAAACATTAAAAAATAATAGCTGAATTAACAAAAACGTTAAATATAATTTAAGTTTTAACCTATAACGGTTTCGTAAATGAGAATATAGCATAGAAATAAGAAAATACAGTTGCTCTTTTTCTTGATTTTCATAACTAATTTAGCATCAGAGAATTAGAACTAATAATTTAAAAATCAAGTCCCATGAAAAAGATTGCAAAAATGAGTTTAGTAGCAGCGTTGCTTTTCACAGGAATAAGCACTTACGCAATTGACGGAACGTCGAAGTTTAACCTTCACGTATTGAAAGCTAATGGAAAACTGATCACTTTCGCTCTTAATAAAGTGCAGAAAGCCAGCTTAGCAATTTATGACAAAGACGGAACGCTAATTTATTCTGAAAATGCTTCTGGTAAAGAAGGAATTTTGAGAACTTTCAGCTTAGAAGAATTTCCAGAAGGAACTTACTTCTTAGAAGTAGAAGACAATGTAAAAAGAGCAAAATATGAAATTAAAATAACTGAAAATGCATCTGTTTTATCTAGAAATGCAATTTCTTCAGTTTATAAATCTGGTTTTGCTAAAAATACAAATGTCGCTGCCCGTTAAGATTTTATACTAAGGGTATAAAATGAGGTAAGAAAAAATTAAAAAGTAAACTTTTAATGTCAAAAGAACAGCTCTTTGTTGGTTAACGAGCTGTTTTTTTGTGCTTAAAATTAAAGGTGGTTTTTACACTAAATCATTTTCTGAAAAAATATTCTTATTAATTCAACTATCTGATTTTTAAGCCGTAAAAAAAATCGAAAGAATTTAAAAAAAATAAATCCGCAATCCCAGTATTTACGTACATAGTTCAAACAAAGAATAGAAATAGTTTTAATTCAGCAACTTAACTGCTTAAAAATGCTGTTTTTTTGCTAAAAATTAAATTTCTATTTGTAGTTTTACGCGTTCCACATTTAGTAATTAACAATTAAAAAAAACATGACAAAATTTACCAAAGCTGGTTTAGTTGCTGCCTTTTTTTTAGCGACTGTGTTTACCTATGCCATTGAAGGAAAAGGTGACTATATTTTAAACATTAAAACAGGTAACGGAAAAGTAGTTAGCTTTACTTTAGACACTGTTGAGAGTTCATCTTTCTCTATTTATGACGAGAACCACAACTTACTTTATGCGGGAGACGCTTTAGCAGATAAGTTAGAGGTTTCAAAAACAATTAGTTTAGAAAACTTTCCTGCTGGAACTTACGTTCTAGAATTGAAAGCAAACGACAAAGTTGCGAAACACGAAATTAAAGTTGCTGCTAAAAAAGTTAAGACTGTAAAGTTAGACCAATCTGCAAACGAGAGTCCATCTTTCCGTCGTTAATTTTTTGCCCCTAAAAATTAGAAAAGCAGCTCGTACCAGAAGCTGCTTTTTTTATGTCTTTTTTTTTTAGAAAACATCTATAAATATTGTCATTTCGACCGAAGGGAAATCACACTTGTTACTCCGCAAAGATCTGTGACCGTTGCTGTGCGAAGTCTCCTGACTTCGTACCCACTGCTATATTCCGTACCAAAATTATTTTTATATTCTTTATGGATTATTGGAACGGGTACGAAGTCAGGAGACTTCGCACAGCAATCATCGAATTTTATAAAATGAAGACTTTTGAGGGTTGGGAATCACAGACTTTATGGAATTTTATTGTTTTGCTAGCGCGAGCGTCTCGCTCGTGCATTACTTTGAGTTCACTAGCGGGACGCTCGCGCCAGCGAGGGGAGAAAATCACACTTGTAACTCCGCAAAGATCTGTGACCGTTGCTGTGCGAAGTCTCCTGACTTCGTACTCGCCGCTATATTCCGTTCCAAAATTATTTTTATATTCTTTATGGATTATTGGAACGGGTACGAAGTCAGGAGACTTCGCACAGCAATCAGCGAATTTTATAAAATGAAGACTTTTGAGAGCTGGATACGTTATTGTTAGCAGAACTTTTCTATATTAATCGAACGGTTTTATATCAGTAAAAAATTCAATTGGCAAATAATATTCACTAAACTTGTTATTGATTGGGTTAAACCATTTTACTTTTACCGATTCTTTAGATACTAATCTTTTATTTTTCCCATCCTTATGAAATAAATCTTTATGCTCCTCTATTTTAAAACCACATGCTAGAAAATCAGGTGTAGCATAATTAACGACATATTGGATTATCTCTTTTACCTCGTCGGGAAGAACTTTCGCTTTATCTTTAGTTATCTTTATCGATGATCTTTTTTTTAAAATTTCCAGCTTTTTTGTTTTAAAATAAAGAATTTCTCCATATTTATAATCTGGCTTTTCGGGATAACTTAAAATTTCAGTTATTACTTTATTTTCATCCCTTTCACTTTTAGAACTTTTATTTGAAATTTTAAGCTCTTTGAAACTTTCAAGCATTTTTTCATATAAATGAACTTCTACAAATTCACTTTTGTTATCATCAAAATAAACACAGATATATTTAATTAGCTCTCCAACCTCTTTATTATTGACATCATCAGAAGTTTTCTTTTTTATATTTTCAAAAAAAACTTCTTTAATTATCATTATAGGAGGAACATATTTACCATCACCTTTAATGTAAGAATCAGAAAGTAAAGGATGTGTTTTAAAGGTTACAATGTCACCTACTTTAAATGCATTATTTAAGCTAGCCATGGGAATATATTTTTTAGTACAAATATTAATAAATTATTATATTTATCCCAGAGTAAGAAGTTCTTTAGTTAAAAAAATAAAACAATTATTGCGAACTAATGTAAACATTTGTTGTTTCAATTGATCCAGACCTTAGGGGAATAAATTAAATATGTGGATTAGTAAATCGGAACAATTCCTGAATTATCAGTAAAGAAATCGATTTAATTACTGATAATCTCAGAAATTGGAATATGGTATAGTACCAAGAGCATTTAGAAATTTTATGCTTCCCTCTAGAGAAAGCGAGTGAGTTTAAGTAGTTCATAAGTATTTTGTGAATTATATATATTACGAGTTTAGATTCTATGGACAAATCTACGTACAAGTACAGCGGGAGTCGTAAATCGGCTAATGGTTCAATTTCTATAATAGAGATGTTAAGTTTTATTTTGTTATAAAATCCGCGCGAGAACTTTTTACTCTATTTTTTTATATGACAACAAAAGATTGGTTTAAAGATCGAGGTTATCCTCACTTTTCAAATAGAACACCTCTATCGGTAATAAAAGAATGTGAACTATACGTTTCTAACAAGTCAAAAGTGGCTAAACATTCTTTTTTACCTTTAATTTTTAAAGAAATTAAACAACGCCGATACAAAAAGAGTTTTATAAAAGGTATCGTTAGGCGTTCACACAAAAGCCAAAAGAATAATAAAATTGTTTCAAATGCAAAAATTAGAAAAATACTCTATGCTAGTCATTTAGACTCACATATTTTTTCTTACTTCTCACAAAAAATTATAACTCCAAAGTATGAAGAAATATTAGAAAAAAATATACATCTTTCTAGTTCTATTACAGGTTATAGACAAATTCCAACAGCAGATAATTTAAAATTTAAAAATAATGTTCACTTCGCAAAAGACGTTTTTGATGAAGTTAAAAAAAGAGGGAATTGCGTAGTTCTGGGTTATGATATTGAAAATTTTTTTCCGAGTTTAAATCATAGGTTACTTAAATTAGCATGGGCAAGAATTATTGGTTGCAAATCATTGCCAAAAGATCATTATAACATATTCAAAGCTGCCACAAACTTCTCGTATGTGAAACTTAATGATTTAAAAACTTGCAAAAATCATTTTGATGAAAAAAAATTAGCGAAATATAAAAAACTTGGAAAAAATACTTTTTTTGAAAACATTAATGAATTAATCGATTCTAACATTATAATTTATAAAAACCAACAACATAAAGATGGAAAATTAATTGGAATTCCACAAGGATTACCTATTAGTGCTCTATTAGCAAATATATACATGTTACAATTTGATGAAGCAATAATTTCAGAACTTACTGAAAAATCAAACATTTATTACCGTAGGTATTCAGATGATATTATCTTTATCTGTTTAGCAAATGAGGTAGAAAAGGTCGAAGAATTTGTAAAAGAGCAAATAGAAAAAATTAAACTAATAATTTCTTTTGAGAAAACTGAAAAGACTCTTTTTAAATTCGATAATAATACCTTACAATCTTATAAAATAGAAGGAAACAATTTAATTAAAAATATACCATTAAATTATTTGGGTTTTGAATTTTATGGAAGCAAAACATTAGTAAAATCGAAAAGTCTAGCTGGATTTTACAGACGTATGAAAAATACAGTTAAAACAAAACACAATCGCGTTTTAAATATTAAACAAGACAGATTATTAGATTACGCTCCTATTTATAAAAGGAAAATTTACCGCTTATATAGTTTTAAAGGCACTAAAAATAGAGAATTACCTGCTAGTAGAATTACTTATAAAAACGAAAAAATAATTGTTAAAAAAACAACTAAAAAATATAGGGGTAATTACATAAAGTATATTTATCGCGCATCTGACGAAATGAAAGCACCTGAAATAAAACGACAAATAAGAAATCACTGGAAAATATTACAGAAAACTATTTCAAAATATAAATTTTCAAATGGAAAAGAATGATTTCGAATAGATTTTCAATTAAAAAAACCTCCCAAAAATCTTGAGAGGTTTTTCCATATCATTTAAAAAATAAAAAAATTACATATTCCTTCTATACTGCCCACCAACCTCAAACAACGCCGAAGTAATCTGCCCCAAAGAACAAACTTTTGTTGCTTCCATTAAATGATCGAATAAATTTTCGTTTTTAATAGCCGCTTGCTGTAAGGTATTTAAATGTTCGTTTACTTTTGCTTCGTGGAAATTATGCAAGTTATCCAACATCGTAATTTGATATTGTTTTTCTTCTTCGGTTGCGCGAATAACTTCTGCCGGAATTACTGTTGGCGAACCTTTTGAACTTAGAAATGTATTTACACCCACAATTGGGAAATCACCATTGTGCTTTAAAGTCTCGTAATACAAACTTTCTTCCTGAATTTTAGATCTTTGGTACATCGTTTCCATTGCGCCAAGAACGCCTCCTCTTTCTGTAATTCTGTCGAATTCTTGTAAAACTGCTGCTTCGACTAAATCGGTTAATTCTTCGATGATGAACGAACCTTGAATTGGGTTTTCATTTTTCGCTAAACCTAATTCTTTATTAATAATCAACTGAATCGCCATGGCACGACGCACAGATTCTTCTGTTGGCGTTGTAATTGCTTCGTCGTAAGCATTTGTGTGAAGCGAATTACAGTTATCATAAATCGCATATAAAGCCTGTAAAGTCGTTCTAATATCGTTGAAATCAATTTCCTGCGCGTGCAACGAACGCCCAGAAGTCTGGATATGATATTTCAGCATTTGTGCTCTTTCGTTGGCTCCGTATTTGTTTTTCATGGCTTTTGCCCAAATTTTACGCGCCACACGACCAATAACCGAATATTCTGGATCTACTCCATTTGAGAAGAAGAACGATAAATTTGGTCCAAAATCGTTGATGTTCATTCCGCGACTCAAATAATATTCCACGTAAGTGAAACCATTTGAAAGCGTAAAAGCCAATTGCGTAATTGGGTTCGCGCCCGCCTCGGCAATATGATATCCTGAAATCGAAACCGAATAGAAATTACGAACGTTTTTAGTAATAAAATATTCCTGAACGTCACCCATTAATCGCAAAGCAAATTCAGTTGAGAAAATACACGTATTCTGCGCCTGATCTTCTTTTAAAATATCAGCCTGAACTGTTCCACGAACTTGAGCTAACGTTTTTACTTTTATTTCGTTATAAACATCCAAAGGTAAAACCTGATCTCCAGTAACGCCCAAAAGCATTAATCCTAAACCGTTGTTTCCAGCAGGAAGTTCACCTTGGTATCTTGGTCTTTCGATTCCTTTTTCTTTGTATAATTTGTTGATTTTTGCCTCAACTTCTTTTTCTAATTCATTTGCCTTGATGTAAATCTCACATTGCTGATCGATTGCGGCATTCATAAAGAAACCTAACAACATTGGCGCAGGTCCATTAATGGTCATACTTACCGAAGTCAAAGCATGAACTAAATCGAAACCTGAATACAGTTTTTTAGCATCGTCTAGACAGCAGATTGAAACTCCTGCATTTCCAATTTTTCCGTAAATATCCGGACGCAAATCTGGATCATTTCCGTATAAAGTTACACTGTCAAAAGCTGTCGAAAGACGTTTTGCTGGCATTCCTGCACTTACGTAATGAAAACGTTTGTTGGTTCTTTCTGGTCCGCCCTCGCCTGCAAACATTCTCGACGGATCTTCGCCTTCACGTTTAAACGGATACAGTCCCGAAGCAAAAGGAAATTCTCCAGGAACATTTTCCTGCAAATTCCAACGTAAAATATCGCCCCAACCTTCATATTTAGGCAAAGCAATTTTCGGAATCTGTAAATGTGATAAACTTTCAGAATGCGTTGCAATCTTGATTTCTTTATCACGAACTTTAAACGAGTAAACTGGATTTTTATATTTCGCTACTTTTTCATCCCAATTCAGAATAATTTCCCAATTGTACGGATCTAAATCCATTTTTACTTTATCAAACTGATTCAGTAAAAGATTTAAAAATATTCTGTTTTCGTCGTGTTCAGCAAATCCGCTTGGTAAAACTGTAGAATCGTCGATTCCTGCTTTATTTATTTGTGGAATTTTCCCAGAAACCGATTCAATGGTTTTGAAAATTCCGTATAATTTCTGTGCTACTTTTTGCTGCGAAAGAGCAATTTCATCATAAGATCTGTTATTCTCTGCAATTTCAGATAAATAACGCGTTCTGTGTGGCGGAATCACGAAGATTTTCTCGCTCATTTCTTTTGTGATTTCAAAAGTCGATTTCAATTCAGAATCGGTTTTTTCAACCACTTTATCCATAATTGCTTTATAAAGCGTGTTCATCCCAGGATCGTTAAACTGCGAAGCAATCGTTCCGAAAACGGGCATTTCATCTGGATTCTTTTCCCAAAGATTATGGTTTCTTTGATATTGTTTTTTTACATCGCGTAAAGCATCCAATGCTCCACGTTTATCAAATTTGTTTAAAGCCACTAAATCGGCAAAATCAAGCATGTCGATTTTTTCTAATTGTGTTGCAGCTCCAAACTCTGGTGTCATTACATATAAGGATACATCAGAGTGATCCATAATCTCGGTATCAGATTGTCCAATTCCCGAAGTTTCCAAAATAATCAAATCGTATTTTGCGGCTTTTAAAACCTGAATCGCTTCGGCAACATATTTAGACAAAGCCAAATTCGACTGACGTGTTGCCAGCGAACGCATATATACGCGAGGATTATTAATAGCATTCATACGGATTCTGTCTCCTAAAAGTGCTCCTCCCGTTTTTCTCTTCGAAGGATCCACAGAAATTAATCCGATTGTCTTCTCCGGAAAATCAATTAAAAAGCGACGAACCAATTCGTCAACCAAAGAAGATTTTCCGGCACCGCCCGTTCCTGTAATTCCTAAAACTGGAATTTTAGAACTTTTATTAGTATCGTGAATTTTATCAAAAACTGGTTTTGCAATTTCTGGGAAATTTTCTGCTGCTGAAATCAAACGCGCAATTGCGGTTGGAATTTTATTCTCAATATGATCGATTTCTCCATTTAATTGATCTCCAATAGGAAAATCAGATTGTTGTACCAAATCATTAATCATTCCTTGAAGCCCTAAAGAACGGCCGTCGTCTGGAGAATAAATTCTTGTAATACCATATTCATGTAATTCCGAAATTTCGCTTGGCAGAATTACGCCGCCACCGCCTCCGAAGATTTTAATGTGTCCTGCTCCTTTTTCGCGAAGCAGATCATACATATATTTAAAGTATTCATTGTGTCCGCCTTGGTACGAAGTCATGGCAATAGCATTGGCATCTTCCTGAATTGCGGTATTCACCACTTCTTCGACACTTCGATCGTGACCAAGATGAATTACTTCAACTCCTGTTGACTGGATAATACGGCGCATTATATTAATAGCAGCATCGTGTCCGTCAAAAAGTGAAGCAGCAGTAACAATTCTTACTTTATTTTTAGGAATATATGGTATTTGTTGTTCCATTTTATGAATATGATAATTTTATGACGGCAATTTACAAATTATTTTAATATTTGGTGTTTACTATAGCTTTATGTTAACAAAAAAATATATCGTTTTCGTAATCACTAGGGTAACAAATTTCATAACTAACTGATTTATATTATATAAACCTACAACGTGGCAATTTTGAAAAATCTAAATTAAATAAAACAACTCATTATCAATAACCTAAAGTAATTTTACAATGTAGAAACGACCCCAAATTTTTACCCAAAAACTTTAAATCTAAGTATAACGTAAAAATTAAATGAAAATGAAAACTTTATATCCACTAAGCTTAATTATTGCTCTTAGCTTTAGCATTGTTTCCTTTAATAAATATGAGGAGAAAAAAACTAAAGAGAACAAAAATGTAAATTACACCTATAACACTGTTAACGATAATGAAGATGATAACAGTGAAATTTCAAATGACTTCTTTAAAAGATACTCTGATTTGAAAAAATATAAATCTGATGTGATGTCATTATACAAAAACAGAACGCTAGGAAGTATTTGGTTTGATGAAAATGAAATCAACGAATTTGGTTCTGTATTGTATGAAAAAGCAAAAAAAACAAACGATTTAATTGTTCCGTACCAAAAAGAAATAGATCTGTTATTTGATTCTAAATCAGAATCAAATATTTCTAAAACAGATGCTGATATGCTTTTAAGTTCATTGTATGTAATGTACACCAAAAAAAATAATGCTGACAAAAAGAAATTGGCTTATGATGTAATGCTTAAAGATTTCTTGAACTACAGCACTATTGAAGAATCATCTGCAACTGCAAATCTTGATGCAAAAGTAGAATATGACCAATATTACAAATTACAGGATGTTCTAAAAAAATATAAAAAATTAGACCGTTCTCATAAATGGAAACCAATTGAAACTGAAGTTCCATACAAAGATTTACGCCCAGATGCTGTATCTAATACTATTGCGCAAGTTAGAACCCGTTTGTATTTATTGGGGGATTTAAAACAGGATTCTAAAAGCGATGTTTATGATAGAGAATTAATGGATGCTGTAATGAAATATAAAGTTCGTAACGGATTTAAACCAAACTACATTTTGGCTGAAGAACATATTAAAGAAATGAACGTTCCTCTTTCTGAAAAAATGGAAACTCTAATGCTTAACATGGAAAGATGTCGCGCAATTTCTTCTCAAATTGCCGCTAGTGATGAGTATGTACTGGTAAACGTTCCTTCTTATGAAATGGTGTATGTTAAAAATGGAAAAGTGCAGTTAACTTCACCTGTTTTTGTTGGGGCGCCATTGACTAAAACTACGATTTTTAATGGTGAAATTGATAGAATTGTTTTTAGCCCGTATTGGACAGTGCCGCAAAGTATTGTACAAAACGAATTAAGATCTAAAATTGCTTCGGATCCAAATTATCTTGCAGAAAAAAATATGGAAATGGTAAATGGACAAGTAAGACAAAAACCAGGTCCAGATAATTCTCTAGGATTGGTGAAATTTATGTTTCCAAATCCAGATGACATTTATATGCATGATACACCGTCTAAAACTTTATTTGATTTTGAAAAAAGAACTTTCAGCCACGGTTGTATCAATGTAAAACTGGCTAAAGAATTAGCCGTTGCCATGTTGCAAGATTATCCAGAATGGACACAGGCAAAAATTGACAAAGCGATGGATGGTAAAACAGAGAATAGTTTTAAACTAGCTAAAAAAGTACCAATCTATATTGTTTATTTTACATCATTGGTAAATGAAAATGGTGAAATTGGTTTCTTTCAAGACGTTTACGAGAAAGATAAAGAAGTTACTACCGAAAATGCAGTTGTAACTCAATAATATAATTATACTAAATTTTAGAGAGAAGTTATCAATCTTAGATAACTTCTCTCTTTTTTAATCTATTTTAATATCAAAAAACAAACCTAACCTATTATTTCAAAACCCTTTAGAGGTAAAAACATCTATTAAACTTCATCAATTTTGCAATGCAGATTTTGTAATATTTAAAAATAACTATTATGAAAAACAAATAACACAGAAGGCTTAACAATGTTTGAAATAAATGTATTAGTACAGCAGGGTGGAAAATTTGTTGTTTTTCCGAATACAATTTCAAAACTCTATAAGAAATTCAAACTTTCAAATGTTTATTTTGTTCGCCCAAATGAACACACTTTTAAATATGCACTGAAACATTTTTTTCTGAATTTATCACTAAGTTGGCGTATTATTCCGTACGGACCGATATATGTCCTTAAATCAATTTATTATTTGATTAAGGGAGGAAAAGATTATACGCAGGATATTTTGAATGAACTAAAAAATAACAACCCTATATACCATTCCGATTTACAATATTTGAATCATTCTTAATTTGGAAGGTAATTATTTATATACTATTCTAGACTTTAAAATTTATCTTAACTGATACCCTCAATATTTTGACTTAAAATGCCATTTTAAAAACCTTTAGAGGTCTATATCGGACTAGGTTAAATGGAGATTTGCACATTTATATTAATCCGTGCAAATAATGAAGAAGTGCATTTTAATTTTTAATCTTATTCTAACAATTTTGCTGATTTCCTGCAATAATTTGGCAAGTGAAAATGAGATTTCATTTGATGGAATTAGAAAACCTAAACCTCCAAAAGCCATAGGACCACCACGTATATTATTTGTTGGAAATAGCCATATTGAATATTTTGTAAGTACACCTACTTTATTTAAAGAGTTATGTGATGCCAATAATATAAATATTAATGTCCAGCAATTGGTTACAATGGGAGTATCACTTGATAAAGTTTATTATACAAACAAAACAGAAGCCAACCAGAATTTTTCTAACATTGACAAGGATGGCAATTATTACGATTACGTTGTACTTCAGGAATCGACACCAATTGCATTAAAAAATGTCGAAAAATACAGAACTAATTTAAAACTATTTGCAGAAAAGATACATCAAAATAGTCCAGATGCGGCAATATATGTGTATCAAAATATGTCTCCACTATCTTATACAAATTCACAATACGATAAATATCATAAAGAATTACGCAAAAATACCATTTTAGCCGCTGCTTTTATCAAAAATGCTGGTGTATTACGAGTCGGAGATGCTGTGAAAGATGCCTACGATGGTAAAAATGGCTATCAATATTTAAAAAATAATAAAGACAATCTTCGTGACGGTAAACATGTCCTTCACTTTTTAAACGATGGCGGATTTTTACAAGCTGTCTTGCTTTATTCAACAGTATTTAATACAACACCCATTATTCCTAAAAAACTTATTTTAAGCACCGGAACAGGAGATAATGACAATATGAGAAAGCAAGCTGTCCATAATGCTATAAGCAATCCAAAAGCATTAGAAGAAATTGCTTTTAGCAACCGATAATCTTACTTAAAAATTCAAAATCACCTTCTAAATTTAAAAGGTGATTTTTTTTTACGAAAACCTTAAAAATAAATCCGTTTTCAAAATTTACATTTTCATTAAAAAAAGAATTAAAAAAACAACTAAATACATTTTGAAGCAGTTATTTTATTCCCATTTTTAAACAATTGCAATATGTGTTATTTATTAAACAAAATCTTGCTTTGCTTGGAATAAATTTGTGGCTTTATTTTTGAATAAGTAGTACTTTTGAAACTTAAATAAAACTCCATAATGAAAAAGATTTTACTATTAGCCGTTACATTTTCGCTGACTTCTTGCGCGCAAGTACAACAGACCCTAAATCAGCTTCCTCAGTTATCTTCGCAAATTCCTGTTGGCGGTGTTGATATTGCTTCTGGTTTGAAAGAAGCGCTGAATAAAGGAATTACACAACAAGTAAGTAAATTAACCGCTGTTGATGGATTTTATAAAAATGAAGCTGTAAAAATTTTAATGCCGGAAGAATTACAAAAAGTGGATGCAACATTACGAAAAGTGGGTTTAAGTTCTCTTGCAGATGAAGGAATTAAAATGCTAAATCGTGCCGCAGAAGATGCTGTAAAAGAAGCAACTCCAATTTTTGTTAGCGCAGTTAAAAACATGTCATTTACTGACGCTAAAAATATCCTATTAGGAAATGACAGTGCCGCTACAGCTTATTTACAAGGAAGCACTACAACAGCTTTATACGGAAAATTTAATCCCGTAATTAAAAGCTCATTTGAAAAAGTAGGTGCCGATGTAGTTTGGAAAAACATTATTACAAAATACAATACAATTCCATTAGTAAAAAAAGTAAATCCAGATTTAACAGATTATACTACAACTCAAGCTTTGTCTGGAGTTTTCAAAATGATTGCTGTTGAAGAAAAAGAAATACGAAATAATATCTCTGCAAGAACTACACCTTTATTAAAAAGTGTATTTGCACTGCAGGATGGAAAATAGATTTTTCTAAGGTTCAAAGGCTGAAAGTAACAAAGGTACAAAGCAACCTTTGCAACTCTGCACCTTTATCACTTTGTCACTTTGTCACTTTGTCACTAACCAAAATAAACCAAATCAAATGCAGAAAATTACCATTCTAATTCACTGTAAAGACCAAAAGAATATTATCGCATCAGTGACTACTTTTATTGCTAAAGTGGGCGGAAATATTACTTACATCGACCAACATGTTGATGTAGAACAGAACGTGTTTTTCATGAGATTGGAATGCGAATTTATCAATTCTCAAATAACGATTGAAAGCTTTAAAGAAGATTTTGAGCAAACGCTTGCGTCTAAATTTGATATGTCTTGGGATTTATACAGTCAAGATCAAAAACCAAAAATGGCCTTGTTTGTGTCTAAATACGATCACTGCCTTTTTGATATTTTGGGGCGTTACAGCGCTGGTGAGTTAAATGTCGAAATTCCGTTAATAATCAGTAATCACAATGATTTAAGGTCAATTGCAGAACGTTTTGATATTCCGTTTCATCTTGTTCCTTTTACAAAAGACAATAAAGAAGAAGGCGAAGCAAAACAAATTGAATTATTAAAAAGATATGAAATCAGTTTTATTGTTTTAGCACGTTATATGCAGATTATTACTCCAAACCTGATTTCGCTTTACGAAAATAAAATCATTAACATTCACCATTCTTTTTTACCAGCTTTTCCTGGCGCAAAACCGTACCATTCTGCCTTTAAACGCGGAGTAAAAATTATTGGTGCTACAAGCCATTATGTTACCGAAGCACTAGATGAAGGTCCGATTATAGAACAGGATATTGCGAGAGTTTCGCATATTCATTCTGTTGAAGATTTCATTATGAAAGGCCGTGATTTAGAAAGAATTGTTTTGGCAAGAGCCATAAAACTGCATGCTGAACGTAAAACAATGGTTTACAGCAACAAAACTGTTGTTTTTTCTTGATGGTTTTTAACGCAAAGTTCGCTAAATTTTGTTTTTGTGCGTATTCTTACATTTAACTGGACTGAAGTCCAGCTCTACAATATAGATCAAGCCGAAGGCTCTTTTTTCGTTCCGAAGGAACAATTTATATTGTAGAGCTGGACTTCAGTCCAGTTTAAATTTTTATTTATATAAAAAAACAAACCCAACAGATTTTAAAATCTGCCGGGTTTATCATTTAGAGTAACTTAGAAACTTAGTTCCTTAGCATCTCAGAACATTATTTAACGAGCCACAATCCTCAACCTTGGATCATCAAAAGCATCCACTTCGGCTATTGTCATTCCAAGTGCATTTGCTACGCCTTCTCCATATGCAGGATCCGCTTTGAAGCAGTTTCTGATGTGACGAACCTGAATAAATTTCTGTGCTCCTCCTACCTGACCCGCAGTATTTTTAAACAAAAGCTGTTTTTTCTCTGGTGTCAATAAATTAAACAATAATCCTGGCTGAGTAAAATAATCACTATCATCTTCTCTAAAGTTGTGCGCATACGCATCGCCATAGATTGCCAAAGGCGGTTCTTTTACTTCTGGCTGATCTTGCCATTCACCAAAGCTGTTTGGTTCATAATGTTTTCTTCCTCCATAATTTCCATCAACGCGCATTGCTCCATCTCTGTGAAAGCTATTGTATGGACATCTTGATGAATTTACCGGAATCTGATAATTGTTGACTCCTAGGCGGTAACGGTGCGCATCTCCGTAAGAAAATAAACGTCCTTGAAGCATTTTATCTGGAGAAAATCCAATTCCAGGAACAACGTGAGCAGGATTAAATGCAGCCTGTTCAACCTCTGCAAAATAATTTTCTGGGTTTTTATTTAACTCAAATTCCCCAACTGGGATTAGTGGAAAATCGCCTTTTAACCAAACTTTCGTTAAATCGAACGGATGAAAACGATACGTTTTTGCTTGTTCTTCTGACATGATCTGAACGAACATTTTCCATTTTGGAAAATTCCCCTCTTCAATCGCATCAAATAAGTCTCTTTGGTGACTTTCTCTGTCGCGTCCTACTAATGAAGCCGCTTCCTCGTCTGAAAGATTCTCTATTCCTTGTTGTGAAACCAAATGAAATTTAACCCAATGTCTTTCGTTTTGCGCATTAATAAAACTAAAAGTATGACTTCCAAAACCGTGCATTTCTCTGTACGATCTCGGAATTCCTCTATCACTCATTACTATAGTAACTTGGTGCAAAGCTTCCGGTAATAATGTCCAAAAATCCCAATTGTTATCAGCACTTCTCAAATTGGTTTTTGGATCACGTTTTACTGCGTGGTTTAAGTCTGGAAATTTCATCGGATCACGAAAAAAGAATACTGGAGTGTTGTTTCCTACCAAATCCCAATTTCCTTCATTTGTGTAAAATTTCATGGCAAAACCACGAATGTCTCTTTCGGCATCAGCAGCACCTCTTTCTCCTGCAACAGTTGAAAAACGTACAAACATCTCCGTTTTTTTACCAATTTCTGAAAACAGATCTGCTTTTGAATATTTGGTAATATCATGTGTAACGGTAAAAGTTCCGTAAGCACCAGATCCTTTTGCGTGCATTCTTCTCTCCGGAATTACTTCACGATCAAAATGCGCCATTTTTTCTAAAAACCAAAAATCCTGTAATAAAACGGGGCCGCGTGGACCTGCTGTTTGAATGTTTTGATTGTCTGGAACGGGAGTTCCTGTTGCAGTTGTTAATTTTTTGTGTTCTTCCATTTTGCTGATTTTTAATGTTTTATCAAATATACAAACTAATCGATATCATATCAATAATCAAAATTGATTGTTATTATATTTTAATAATAAAAAATTATCAAACCTTGCAGAATACTCAAAACAACCATTTTATAAATCTTAACTTATGGTCAACAAAGTAATAACAAAACCTTAACAGCATAACATCGATTTATGTCTGACCTTTGTAATGTAATAAACTGGTTATTTATTATTTTGGTTTTGGTTAGTTAAATGATGCCGGCGTCTTCGAGATGTCGGCATTCTTTTTTTTATATTATTTTGTTTCTAATAATTTGCTTTGAGTATAATTTTTAACGCAAAGAGCGCTAAGTTTTTTTTCTTTAGAAGTTTTATAAAAAGTAAAGTTCGCAAAGCTTTGTAAAAAAATTGCATAATTCTTAGCGCTCTTTGCGATTAAAATCAAAGTTTATAAATCAAACTTGAAATACGATACTTAAACAAAAAGCTTCATTTTCAAACATTAACTAATATCCAACAAAGTAATAACAAGATCTTAACAGCATAACATCGATTTATATCGGATCTTTGTAATGTAATAAACTGGTTATTTATTATTTTGGTTTTGGTTAGTTAAATAATGCCGGCGTCTTTGAGATGTCGGCATTTTTTTTGTTGATTTTATTTCAGGTTTAAAGTTGCTTTACTTTGTAGTTAGTTTTAACGCAAAGAGCACTAAGATTTTTTGTTTGAAGTTTTATATAAAACGCAAAATTCGCAAAGCTTTGTCTAAAAAACTTTGCGAACTTTGCGTAAAACTTTGCAAACTTTGCGGTTAAATTTTACAACTTGAAACTTGAAACTTGAAACTTGAAACTTGAAACTTGAAACAAAAATACTAATCCCTTAATCTTTCGTGAAGCAATTTGAAATACGGGAAAGCCTTTAACAATCTACTTCCGTGCCATGAGAACATTTCACCGTCTACAAAAATAGTTTTGGCATGATGTGTAAATCTTCCAATTTCGAAAGCATCTTCTTCTTTAAAAGGATAAGGTTCTGAAGAAAGAAAAACAAGATCAGGATCTCCTTCCAAACGCAATTTCTTTAACTCTATTTCAGGATAACGGCCTTTGTCTTCGTAAATATTCTTAAAATGATTGAGTTTTAATAACTCATTTATATAAGTATCATTTCCAGCAACCATATAAGGATCTTTCCAAATAAAATAAGCTGCTTTTTTCTCTTTAATATCTTTTATATAATTTTTGAAATCGCTCAAGGCGAAAGCCAGTTTATCATTCCATTTTTGAGCTTCGGTTCTACAATTGAACAATTGACCAAAATCTGAAATCATTTGAAAATTATCTTCAATTGAAATAATATTTGTCACCCAAACTGGACAGATTTCCTGTAGTTGTTTTACAATTTCCTCTGTGTTTTCTTCTTTATTACAAATAATAATATCTGGTTCTAAAAGTTTTATTTTTTCAAAATGAATTTTCTTCGTTCCGCCAACAATTTTTTTGGTAGACTTAAAATGAAACGGATGCACACAGAACTTTGTAATTCCGATAATTTTTTCTTCTAAACCTAAATCATATAATAATTCGGTTTGTGAAGGAACTAAAGAAATAATACGTTTTGGAGTTATTTCAAAAGAATGAATCGTTCCTAGTTGGTCTTGAAATTGTTTCATTGATTTAGATTGCATTATTTTAACCGCAAAGTTCGCAAAGATTTACGCTAAGAACACAAAGTTTATTTTCCTTGCGAACCTTGCGAAAAACCTTAGCGAACTTTGCGGTTAAGTTATTTATAAAGTTATTTAAAACTTAGAATCAATAATTTCAGCCATTTCCAGCTGCACTTTCAAAGCTTGTTCTCTAGCCTTTTCAGCAAAATCAGTTCCTTTTGAAGCGTAGATAATTGCTCTTGCAGAATTTACCAAAAGACCAATTTTGTCGTTCATACCGTATTTACAAACTTCCGACAAACTTCCACCTTGAGCGCCAATTCCTGGAACTAGCAAGAAACTGTCTGGAACAATCTTTCTGATTTCGGCAAAATATTCTGCTTTTGTAGCGCCAACTACATACATTAAGTTTTCGCTATTTTTCCATGTTTTAGAAGTTTCTAGAACTTGTTTGTATAATTCTTTTCCGCCTGTATTTAAAGTCTGAAAGTCGAAAGCACCTTCATTAGACGTTAAAGCCAACATTATAGTATGTTTGTTTTCGAAAGCTAAAAAAGGTTCTACAGAATCTTTTCCCATATATGGAGCAACAGTTACACTATCAAAATTCAAATCTTCAAAAAAAGCTTTTGCATACATACTTGAAGTATTTCCGATATCGCCACGTTTAGCATCGGCAATGGTAAAAATATCAGGATAATTTTCGTTGATATAATTAATTGTTTTTTGCAGAGACATCCATCCTTTAATTCCGTAAGCTTCAAAAAAAGCCGTATTAGGTTTATATCCTACCGTTAAATCATGTGTGGCGTCGATGATAGCTTTATTAAATTCGAAAATAGGATCTTCGGTTTCTAATAAATGCTGTGGCATTTTCTCCAAATCCGGATCTAAACCTACGCATAAAAATGATTTTTTTTGAAGAATTTGTTCGTGTAATTGTTGTGTTGTCATATTGTGTTTTGCTTGTGCAGCAAAATTACAAATTATAATTGTGAATTGTAAATGGTTAGTGGTTGATTGTTGATGGTTTGTGGTTGATGGTTTGTCATGCTGAGCGAAGTCAAAGCACTTTGCACCCTTAGACTTCGCTCAGGTTGACAATTAAAAGGATATTATAAGTTGCGTTTTTAATTCTCTAATTCTCTAATTCCCTAATTCCCTAATTTTCTAATTTTCTAATTAACATTGAATTCCTATAACATCCGTCTAAAATTATGTAAGAAAAAAAAAGATGCGCTCTGTTATCTTTGAAAAAACACATAAAAAGACACTTATGAGCCCAAATATCGGAATTACGCCTGCAAATTTAAAAAAGAGTGCTTCTATTTTAGGAACAATCTTATCTAACGAAATGACTTTATATGTAAAAACCAGAAAATTTCACTGGAATATTTCTGGGAACAGCTTCATGGAATTACATAAATTATTTGAAGAACAATATCGAATTTTGGAAGCTCAAATTGACGAAGTTGCTGAACGCATCAATCAATTAGGAGAAAAAACAATTGGTACGATGAAAGAATTTATCGATAATTCTACATTAAAAGAATCTCCTAAAGAATATGCATCACAAAAACATATGCTTTCTGAGCTTTTAGAAAATCACGAACAATTAGTAACCGAATTCAGAAGTTATATTCCAATTTTTGAAGAGGAAACAAAAGATATTGGTTCTGCTGATTTTGTTACCGGATTGCTGCAAGAACACGAAAAAATGGCTTGGATTCTGAGAAGATATCAAGTTTAATTGAAAATAGAGAACAAATCGATTCAAAAACTTGAGTAAAATGAGAATTATGCAACAGCATTTGAAATTAATGTAACAAAAAGCAGATTCTAAATCCGACCTTTACAATATTAATAACAATAAATAAAAATATCATGAATAGTACAGAGATAAAAGGAAACTGGAATGAGTTAAAAGGGAAATTGAAGCAAAAATATGCTGATCTAACTGATGATGACTTGCTATATGAAGAAGGAAAAGAAGATGAAATGTATGGGAAAATTCAAAAAAAATTAGGTCAAACTAAAGAGGAATTTCATAAAATCTTGTCTGATTTGTAATTATTTACAAGTCAACCAAAAAATACCGTCTAGTACATAAAAATATTAGGCGGTATTTTTTTGAGGGTTTTTATTTAAAAAAAAGAAAATATCTAACAATTCTACACTGTTTAAACGCGGTAACCAAAAATAAAATAAGTATCTTTAACCAAATTTCTATAGAATGAAACTATTTATAAAGTTCGACATTAACACTATTTGCTCTCAATATCTAAAACTGAATTTGGAGCAGAACAATGTGAATTTTACAACGCTGGGTTTTGGCGAAATCGAAATCGAGGATAATATCGATGCCGAAGCGCTTGAAAATCTTAAAACTAAATTGACGCCTTGCGGCTTCGAAGTTGTTGAAAATCAAAAAAGTGTTTTAGTCCAAAAAATAAAAGACGCGATTATTGAGCTTGTATTTATGGACGACAGCAACAATTATAAAAGTTCTGTGTTTTTGGCTGAAAAGCTAAATCACAGTTATGGATATTTATCAAATGTTTTCTCAGAAGTAACTTATTCTTCTATTGAAAACTTTATTATTTTGCAGAAAATTGAAAGAGCAAAACAATTGATTATTATCAATGAAATGAGTTTGACCGAAATTGCTTTTTTACTAAATTACTCCAGTGTAGCCCATTTGAGTACGCAGTTTAAAAACACAACCGGAATTACTCCATCTGCTTTTCAGAGAATTATCAAGAAACGAAGAGAAAATTTAAAATAAAACCCAAATACCGCTATTAAAATGCAAAAAAACGCATTACACATTTTACTTGCCGATGATGATGAAGATGACCGTCTTTTCTTTAAAGATGCATTTGAAGAAATAAAAATACAAACCAATGTAAGTTTTGTACACGACGGAATGCAATTGATGGATCATCTACATAATGCAGAGAACAAACTTCCGGATATTTTATTTCTAGATTTAAATATGCCTAAGAAAACAGGTAAAGAATGTTTAATAGAAATAAAAAAAACAGATCGTTTAAAAGATATCATCATTGCTATTTATTCCACTTCTTCTTCTGAAGAGGATATTGAAGATACTTTTATTCAGGGCGCTAATATTTACATCAAAAAGCCTAGCGATTTTAACACGCTTAAAAAAATAATTAATGAAGTCGTGACCGTAAACTGGCACTATCATACCTCTGGATTAAACCGTGATAATTTCTTGCTGCGACTAAAATAAGAGCATACCAATGAAATGGATACCCAATTTTAATTCTTCAAACTCATTGAGAGTTATTTTTGTAATCGCAGTTTTCATTCTGTTATTTTTATCTTCAATTGCTTACAAACATAACCAAGACTTGAATGAATCGAGCAAACTGGTTATGCATACCTACGAAATCAACATTCAGCTTGAACGCTTAATGTCGGCTATAAAAGATGCAGAAACGGGCCAGCGAGGTTACATCATTACTCGCAATGCCCGTTTTTTGACCCCTTATATTTATTCTCGTGATAAGGTAAATACGTCTTTTATTACTTTAAAAAAATTAACTGCAGACAACCCTCAACAGCAGGAAAATCTTCAAAAACTTTTCAAACTCATCACGTTGCGATTTGTTTCTTTTGAAAACTGTTTAAAATACAGCGATCCAAAAACATATGACAAACGCAAACTAGACAACCACATGTTTGGCGGTCGGATTTTGATGGAAAACATTCGTTTTAAAGTGGATGAAATGAATGATATTGAAAAGACCTATCTTAAAAAAAGACTTAAAATTTACGACGCAGAAATTTCGTTAAGTCCTCTATTTTCAATTTCACTATTTTTAGTTGCTTTAAGTTTTATCTTATTAGCATATAGACAAATCAGCCGTGATTTTGAGCGTCTAAAAGTTTTTAATAAAAGACTCTTGATTTCTTCAGGTTTAATTGCTGAATCTGAAAGCATTGGTAATTTCAGCACTTGGCAATGGGATTTGGATGCCGATAAAATTGATTATTCAGACAACCAATTTAGATTATTAGGTTTCGAACCTAATTCTTTTGTACCGAGTAAAGAGACGCTGTTGAAATTTGTGCATCCCGATGACAAGGATGCTGTTGCAAAATCTATAGACGGTATTATCGAAAACAAACAAGTACCTTTTATATATTATAAAATTGTTCGACCAGATTTTGAAGTTCGATACTTTAAAACCACTGGAAAATTAGTTACCGACCAGCAAGGAAGCAAGATTTTATTAGGAATCAATTTTGATATTACGGATGAACATTTGTTGAATATCGAACTTCAGGAACGAAACAAAGAATTAGAAAAAAGCAATAAAGAATTGGCTTCTTTCAATCATGTTGCCAGTCATGATTTGCAAGAACCTCTTCGAAAAATCCAGACTTTTATTTCTAGAGTTTCAGATGCAGATAAAGAAGTCATGTCTGAAAGCGGTAAAAATTACATTTCAAAAATTGAAAGCTCTGCAAAGAGAATGCGCGTCTTAATTGATGATTTGCTTTTATTCTCGAGAACAAATACGACCAAGAAGGAATTCTTAAAAATGAATCTGAATGAACTTTTGGATAATGCAGAATCTGAACTGGCAGAACTTATTGAAGAAAAGAAAGCCGTTATTAGATCCAATAAACTTCCGAAATTATCTGTTATTCCCTATCAGATTGAACAGCTGTTTATCAATTTAATTGGAAATTCACTAAAATACAGTCGTCCAGATGTCGAACCGGAAATTTCAATTACTAGTGAAAAAGTGAGCGCTTGCGATTATCCTGAAATAGTAGATCAATCGGTAAAGAAATTTCATAAAATAACTTTTACTGATAACGGAATGGGATTTGACCCTCAGTTTAAAGAAACCATTTTTATTCTTTTTCAGCGCCTTCATTCCAAAACAGAATATCCTGGAACAGGAATTGGTTTAGCCATCTGTAAAAAAATTGTCGAGAACCACAAAGGACATATTACAGCCAATAGTAACTTAGGCGAAGGCTCAGTGTTTACGGTGTTTCTACCCGATTAAACTTCATCAAAAAAATACATAAAAGACGTTATATAAACCCATTATGGGAATTATATAACGTTTCTTTTTTATGCTGTAAAGTAAATTCTTGCATTCGTTAGCATCTTTGTAATGTAATACTTTAGGAAGTAATAATGAACAAAATTCACCTTATAAAGACCAACCTTTTTAAAGTTTTTTTCTTATCGGCAATACTAATCTGCAACTCATCTTGCAAGAGAATAAACCCAATAGAAAAGACATTGAAGAATCAGTCTTTTGCAATTAATCAAAAAGAAAAAACAGAAGTTTTCTTTTTTATTTCTACGGCGAATTTAAGTAAAGGAATTATTTCAAAAAGTCTAATTGCACAGCAAAAAAGTTCAGATGTTATCGTAAAGCAATTAAGTCAAAGAATTGAATTCAAGCAAAAACAATTGCTAAATGAAATAACAAGAATGGCCGATTTAAAGCTCATAGTAATAACGGAAATCAACGCCACGCACAAAATAGACATGTACAATCTTACCGATGCAGGAGCAAATGATTTTAATGAAATTTATCTAAGCGCCACGAAAGAAGCCTTAAACGATCAAATCGAGTTATTTGAATCTATTTCGAGAGAAACAAATGATAAAAAAATTCTTGAATTAGTATTACGATATCTGCCTGAACAATATAAGTTATTACGGGAAACCGAAAGAATTATAAAACAAAATGTATAAACGCCTTTTTCAATCTATTAACTAAATTTTTTAACTATGAAATTACAAGCCAATTTTTTATGCGCCTTAACACTTTTTTTATCAGCTTCATTTGGAATGTTGCACGCTCAGGACAATAATGTAAATACCGAATTCGGTGTAAAGGGAGGATTCAACATGTCTAACTTATATGGAAGCGGAGATGACGTAGATGACAACAACATTTTATACGGATTTAATGCTGGGGTTTATGCCACTCTTCCAATTTCAGATTTTGTAGCCATTCAGCCAGAGGTTTTATTCACTACAAAAGGAGCAGAATTTGAATACAATAATGCTTTTGCAAGTGGAAGCACAAAATTCAAACTGAATTATATTGAAGTTCCATTACTAGTTAGGGTAAATGTAACTAAGAACTTTAATATTCACGCCGGTGGTTACGCATCTTACTTAGTAAGCTCTAAAATAACTGGAGACGGATCTTTCGATTTTGATCAGGAAATAGACAGAGATGATCTTGCGAAATTTGATGCTGGTATTGCTGCAGGTGTAGGAGTTGATTTCGATCCAATTAGCATCGGTGTACGTTACAATTACGGTTTAACAACTGTTGGAAAAGAAAGAACTGTTGGAGGAACTACATACACTATTCCAGACGCAAAAAACAGCAATTTAACTTTATACCTTTCGTATAAGTTGAATTAAGAAAGAAAAATTAATTATTAACCAGAAAAATAAAAAACCATGTCAAACTTATTATATACAATCGCAGTAATTCTGGTAATACTTTGGGCTTTAGGATTCTTTGTTTACAGTTTCGGAAGCATTATCCATATACTGTTAGTTATTGCCATTATTGCCATTCTTCTTAGACTTATTAAAGGTCGAGAAATTTAAAAATCACAATTCTATTAAATCAACAATTTATTAAATATTAATCACTAAATCAATTATTATGAAAGCAAGTAGCACAATTTTAGGAATATTAGGAGCCGCAGCGGCGGGAGCATTTATTGGAGTATTATTCGCACCAGACAAGGGTTCAAACACAAGAAAAAAAATCAAAGATAAATCGAAAGATTACGGAGATAACATTAAAACAAAATTTGATAACGTGGTAAGCACAATCACTTCAAACGGTAAAGAAATTCTTCAAGAAGGAAAATCTAAACTAAACCAAGTGAAAGAGGATTACAACACCTTGAAAGATGATGTTAAAACAGTAAAATCAAACTATTAATCGAAAGAATTAATTAGTGAAATTTTCAAACCATAAAACCCTATATCATGGAACCAAATGCAACAACAAACGAAGATTTAAATCTTTACGAAAAAGCTGAAAACTACGCAAAAACAAGTTTAGAATTATTAAAACTGAAAACTGTATGTTCAGTGGCCGATGGTGTATCATCGTTGGCATCTAAGATTGCAATCGGTATTGTTGTTGCATTTTTTACCTTGTTTTTAAATATCGGAATCAGTTTATGGATTGGTAAAGAACTGGGAGAATATTATTATGGATTTTTTATTATGGCTCTTTTTTATCTATTGATAACCATAATTGTGGTAAAATCACATCATAAATTAATAAAAACTCCAATCGGTAATACTATCATTTCTAGTATACTAAAAGAAACTAAAAACTAAAGGTTTAATTTATTGATAATTTTAAAAGACTAATTTATGGAAGCCATTTACAATATTGATCAATTAAATCAAAAAATTAAAGAATTAGAAGTTCGTCAAGATACAGAATGGTGCGCCATCAAAAACAATGTTGACGAAATTAAAGAAAATCTAAAACCTATTAATCTAATTCGAAATACGGTTGAAGAAATTAATGAAACTGTCGGTTTTAAAAGTCATTTGGCTCAATCTGCAATCAGTATCGGAATCGGATATGTTGCCAAAAGATTTATTGTTGGAAAAGGAGATTCAATGTTTAAAGGCATTCTAGGTTCTGTAGTTCAGCTAATTGTAACCAATCTGGTTTCTAAACCACAAAACGAATCTTCAAATGAAACTTCGGAAGAAGAAGAAGAAGATTCAACATACTAATAAAACGTCTAAAGAGTAATTGTCAAACTTAATATTTAAGTATTATGGAAAAGTTAAGCGAAATAGTATTAAAAAATGGTGTATACGTTTACTCTAATCTATATAAATGTTTTGAATATACGAGAGTATTTCTAGGTATCTAACTTTCATTATACGCTTAATGGGGAAAGCGGTTAATGAAGATAAGACCTTCACTATATTTTTTTTAAGATGCTGAGGTTCTAAGATACTAAGGTTCTATTTCGATGAATCGAAATATATTATACTTAAACCTTAATTATCATTTCCTGTTAATCTTAATCAAAAAGAGACTTTTTCACAAATGTGAAAAAGTCTCTTTTCATTTATAAAGGTTTGCAAAGCTAACTTAGAACCTTAGCATCTTAGAAACTCAGAACCTTTAATTATAATTTTGATAAATCGGAATTTTCAAACCAGCGTAAATATTACAGCCTTTTGAAGTGTTTGAAAATAAATTAGTAAACAGAGTTCCAGAACCAACAAACAAAGGTCCTGCTCTAAAACCTGCTCCGATTTGCGTTCCGCTGTATTCCATATAAGTTACAGGAACGTAAAAACTAAATTGTCTTGTTTCGTATCTTGGTGTAAAAGTTACCGAATTGGCAATCGCCGTTCCGTTTACTTTTTTGGCGTCTACCAAACTAAAATCTGTACTTAAATTCAAATAAAATTTCTGGTTGATATTCCAGTCAAAGTTAGTATGCAAAGCGGTTGGAAGATTGGCTTGGATTCCTTTTCGTGATGAAATTTTAGTATAATTAGCATTGAAGAATTCAAAAATATTATCGGCACTTTCGATATCGTCTTGTGTTACTCTTCCGTTTAAGTTATACGTGTTTTCGACAACATTTTTATAATTTAATTTTCCGATATCGGTAATAGAAGCCGCTGCTTTAAACTTGTATCGATTTCCGATACAGGTATGACAATTGGTACGGTATTCATACGTAAAACCTAAATCAAATCCGACTCCTGCAGAACCAGCATCAAATTTCGGATCTTCACCATTATCATAATCGTAACTCGCTGCAGTTCTTAACGTTCCTGTAGAATAATATTCACTCAATTCTGGATTAACATTATTCCTATTGAATGCTACGCTGATATCATTTCCGTTAAGATAACCGTTTACTCCTGCCATTAAGTATTTTACGGTAATTCCCCCTTTTACAAAATGATCGTCTCGATCAAGCAAAACAGTTGCATAGCTTGCTCCGATTTCTGCCCACGAATTGGTAACGCCATTCGGATTTCCGCCTTGTATCATAAAACTGTTAGAAAAATCAGTATCCTTGTTCACTTCATCTACAAGCTGTCCGTTTACATCTACAAGATTAGTAACACTTCTCACGCGCGTAAAAAGCGCCACACTATGCACAGGCGTAATGTTCAGCATAACCGATGGTCCAAGAATATCGATATTGAAATTTCCTCTGTTGTTCGATTTAAAATTTTTGTTGGCTTCGGTGTCAAAATCGTAACCACCGTCTAAAATACTGGCAAAATTGACACTGTACAAGTCATTCTGACCAGTTCCGCTGGCAGAAAAAAGGGTTACATCTGCTCTATATTTAGAGTCGACAATAACAGAAGGATTAAAAATAGCCGACTGGATTCCGGCATAATTATCATCTCTAAATCCAAAATACGATTGCGATCTCGCATAAAAAAAGCTTCCAAAGAAGCATAATAAAAGTAAAGTTTTCTTCATAGATTAATTTTAATGTTTGGTTATTTTTGGTGTAGCAAATATGAGGTAAAAAAAGTCAAAAAAAAACTTAACGAATTATGAATTCGTTAAGTTTTTTTTTGAGGTTCTTAGGCGCTAAGGTTCTAAGATTCTAAGTCTTAGACTAGTCTTATAAATCTTACTTCGTAAGATTGTGATGTCTTATTTATCTTAAACCTAAGTCGATAACATTCTCAGATTTCTTTATTTTTAAAACAAAAAAAAGCCGAACAAATGTCCAGCTTAAATATTTTATGTTCAAAGAAAAAAACTTAGAACCTTAGCATCTTAGAAACTCAGAAACTTTAAAAATTAGTAAACCTCAGAAGCTTCTTTCAATTTCTCCATATTGTTTACCAATTGAAGCTCGGCAACAATTTTCTGAATATCACCATTCATGATGTTTCCTAAATCGTAAAGCGTTAAACCAACACGGTGATCGGTTACACGACCTTGTGCATAGTTGTACGTACGAATTTTAGCCGAACGGTCACCAGAACTTACCTGAGAACTACGTTTGGTAGCATCTTCTTCTTGTTTTTTCGCCAATTCCATTTCGTATAAACGAGAACGCAATACGATTAAGGCTTTGTCTTTATTTTTATGCTGCGATTTCTGATCTTGACATTGCGCCACTAATCCAGTTGGAATGTGCGTTAAACGTACAGCCGATTTTGTTGTATTTACCGATTGTCCTCCAGGTCCAGACGAACAGAAGAAATCCACACGAACCTCGTTCATATCAATCTGTACATCAAACTCTTCTGCTTCTGGTAAAACCATAACAGTAGCCGCCGATGTATGCACACGACCTTGCGTTTCAGTCTGAGGAACACGCTGTACACGGTGCACACCTGCTTCAAACTTCAAAGTTCCGTAAACATCTTCTCCAGAAACCTCAAAAATTACCTCTTTAAAACCTCCAGAAGTTCCTTCATTCATATCTACCACAGAAGTTCTCCAACCTTGTGATTCACAGTATTTCGTATACATTCTGAATAAATCCCCTGCAAAAATACTCGCTTCGTCTCCACCCGTTCCCGCGCGAATCTCCACCATTACATTTTTAGCATCTTCAGGATCTTTAGGAATCAACATAAATTTGATTTCCTCCTCTAGTTGCGGCAAGCGTTCTTTTGCTTCGTCCAACTGCATTTTGGCCATTTCAACCATATCTGCATCGCTTCCGTCAGCAATAATTTCGTTTGCTTCGTCAATATTTGCTAAAACAAGAATGTATTCTTCTCTCTTTTCAACCAAAGCTTTTATGCTTTTATATTCTTGGTTGAGTTGCACATAACGTTTTTGATCAGCAATAACATCCGGCTGAATAATCAAATCCGAAATCTCATCAAAACGCTGCTTTACATATTGAAGTCTATCTAACATTTTCTAATTCCTTTTATTGGACTGCAAAATTACAAAATATTTATTGATTATTCTAGTGTTGTGTTTTTGTGTTTTTTGAGGAGGACATTTAGTGGAATTATAGTGGTTTTTAGGAGCTGTTTCCTGCTATCCGCTATATCTTTTTAGGCAGAAGGTTTACATTTTAATAAGTTCTTTTTGGTTTGCCTAAAAAGGATGCCGCTGCTATCAGGGCTAGGGCGTTTCGTTTTTATAATTGCGTTTACGGATTTCCGTAATGTATTTGAACTTTAAGAAGTTATTTTTGATAACAATAAAAACATCATACCAATGAAAATCAAAAAATTACTACTTGCATTACTTTTACTTTTAACAATAACAAAAATTCATTCTCAAAAACCAAATTCTGAAACTAGACAATTTATTGATAATGCAGATATAACGCAAATAAATAAAGATTGGAATATAAAAGCTGAATTTAAATCTGGAATTGGTGAAATAGTTTCTTTCTTTCCAGTTGAAGCAACAGATTTAAAATCAAATAAAAAAGTAAAATCGTTACAAATGGATATGACTGTTAAATATCTAACAGCGAGTACCACTTACTTCAAATCTTCATGGATAGATTTAAATGAAGTAGAGGAATTTATAGTATTTATAGAAAAATATGTCATTCCAAATCTAAAAGACAAAACCGAACGAAATCAATCTGTTACTTATATTTTTAATTCAAGAGAAATCACGTTCAGTTTTTATATAGAGAAAAGCACCAGAAGAATTTCTATTTATTTAAAAGATAATGGTGTTACAGATAATCTACATTATTTCTGGACAGAAACGCAAGTAAATAAAATTCCTGAATTGCTTACGATGTTGAAGGAAATAAAATAATTAATCGCGCTTAAATTGATATAAAAACCAATACCATATATGAAAAAAATTCTAACTCTTTTTTTAATACTTTCCCTAACAAGCTCTTGTATTACCAATTATTATTATGTAAATCTAGAAGAAGATACTCCTATATATGAAAATAAAAGAGAAGGAACTATCAGTTATTATTTTATACCAAAAAGTGAAAAAGTATATGTTTCTTCAACCACAAAAAAGTACAAACGTATCAAATGGAAAAAATATAAAGGCTGGGCTATAAATCCTACATATAGTAGTAGTAGTAGTAGTAGTAGTAGTAGTACAACTTCCAATTATACTAATTCTCAATCTTATCGCTCTGTACAAAATAGTTATAAACCAAAATCTTATTCAAATGGAACAGTTCAGGTAAAAGGATATTACAGAAAAGACGGAACTTATGTAAGACCTCATACAAGAAGCGCACCTAAAAGAAGATAAATCCTCCGCTCAATAGCTCAGATGCAATCCCACTCTGCAAAGTATTCTTACTTAAATAAGACGGATGCTGTGCGAAGTCTCCCGACTTCGTACACGCTCCAATATTCCACAATATAAATAAACAATAGTAACGGAATGTAGCAGTCGGTACAAAGTCGGGAGACTTTGCACAGCGAAATAAAAATCTCATAAAAACAAAAATCCTGCTCTGCGAAGTATTCATTCTTAAATAACACGGATGCTGTGCGAAGTCTCCTGACTTCGTACACGTTCCAATATTCCACAATATAAATAAACAATAGTAACGGAATATAGCAGTCGGTACAAAGTCGGGAGACTTTGCACAGCGAGACACAGATTTATTAAATATCCTGAAGAGCTGTGCGAAATCTCCCAACTTTGTACGCGTCCCAATATTCCACAAAGCGATTATCAAAAAGTAAGAATTTATTGTATTTTTACGCAAAAAAAATGCAAGGCGGATATCAAATAAGAAATCAAATTTTACCTCATTTTATAACAGCAACCGTCATAGATTGGATTGATGTTTTTACGAGAAAAAACTACAGAGATATTATAATTGAAAGTTTGGATTATTGCATTAAAAATAAGTCAATGATTTTGTACGGATATGTCATTATGAGCAATCATATACATATGATTGTACAGTCCGAAAGTGGTGAACTATCTGATTTGATTCGGGATTTTAAAAAATTTACTGCTTCAAAAATTATAAATGCGATAAAATCTGAGCCAGAAAGCAGAAGAGAATGGATGTTAGAACGTTTTCAATTAGCAACGAAAAGCCATTCCAGAAATAAAAATTATCAATTTTGGGAGTATGGAAATCATCCCGAAGAAATTTTCAGCAATAAATTTATGTGGTCAAAGCTGCACTACATTCATCTTAATCCAGTCCGTGCGGGTTTAGTTGAAAAAGCCTCGCATTATGTATATTCAAGTGCAACAAATTACGTTTCTGACTCTGGTTTTTTAAAAATAGAAAAAGCCGATATACTTATTACTGATGTACAAAATTTAAATAATTTTTCTAAGCATAATGATTATTAAAGATGTAAAACTGTATGGAATATTGGAACGGGTACGAAGTCGGGAGACTTCGCACAGCATTGCCAACATCGACAACATTGCGCTTTAAATCATGAAAACTATATTCAATAAAAAATGTAACATTAAAAATAAAACACATACAAATAAGTATTCCTAAAAAATAGAATTTACTTTTGTGTAAACCAAAACAAGAAAAAAAGATGATGACCCTTATTGCAATTTTCTTTCCATGTTTTTCTTTCTTTTTGAGAGGAAAAATACTCACTTCAATTGTTTGTCTCATCTTGCAAATCACTTTAATTGGCTGGATTCCTGCGGCTATTTGGGCTGTTATTTCTTTACAGAATTCAAGAGCCGATAAACGAAATCGCAAACTAATAAAAGCAATGAAAGCTAGATCTTAGAAAAATAATAAAAGACGAAAATAAAATCATCCTTATAATATGTTCAGATGAAAAAAACTGAAAAAACAAAGAAAAATTGGCTTTTTATAGTTATTGATAATTTTCTCGATTTTATTTTAGGTAGATAAATAAAAATAGTACGAGAAAAATTTAAATACTTAGGTAAAAAACATTTTATGAGCATTCGAAAATTAAAAATTCAACCATTCGAAAACCTAGATTCTTTCAAAATTGATATGCTTCAATTGTTAAAAATCTACGAGTACAATAAGAATTGTTTACTAGATTTTGAAACAAGGCTAGATAATTATCTAAACCGAAACAAGGATACAGAAATCGAAATTAAAATAGATTTAGAAAAATTCTATAAATCTATTTACGATAAAAAGTTCCGAACTTTTGAGAGATACAAACGAGAGATTCCAGAAAATTATCCAATGGGCGGGTCAAACATGGAAACTCAAGCCTATTACGATCCGATTGTTTGCGATGATCAATATTATAAAGATGTTGAAAAAACAGAAAAAGATGCTCAATCGGAATTGAGTTCAATGCTTTTAGAAATTGAATATTTAAATAGTAAGAAAGGAATTTCAATACTATTTTAAAAAAATCCACATAAAAAATCCCAAAAAGAAAACTCTTTTTGGGATTGTACTAACTTTAAAACGAAGACCAAACTATATTAAGCTTCCTCTTCTACTTTTAGGATTTCTAATTTCAGATTTCCTTTTTTAGCTGGCCATTCTACAAGATCTCCTACTTTGTAGCCAACCATTGCAATTCCTTCATCTGAAAGAACCGAAATTTTGTTTTTGCTTGTTTTTGCTTTTTCTGGACCAACAAGAAGAATCGTTTTTTCTTCATTATTGACGTGATCTTTATACGTAATTCTTCGGTTTATAGAAACAATATCTTCTGGCAGATTTTTGCGCAATACCTGAGAAGCATTTTTTAATTGATTTAATAATAATTCTTCTTCCTGTACTGTTACTTTTTTTCTTCTTACGTGATCTTTAATTAAATCGTATGTTCCTGTTGTTAAAATAATATGTTGTGACATGACTTTCTTGTTTGCTTCATTTTCATAGATAATGCAATATAACTCTTCATTGCTATTGAGCGGCTCATGCCAATGCAATGATACTTCATCTTAAATGAAAATTGAAGATTAATAAAATGAGCAGTAAAATTGGAAAAATCCCCTGTCTAGAGTTACGACAGGGCAAAAGGAATAAATTCTTTTGAGCTTTTTAAGAAAGTATCATCATGCAAATACAATAAGGTGTACATTAAGCACATCAAACAGCTATTTAGTAAATAAAAATTTGCGGTTACCATTATTGTAATTATTCGAATATTCTACAAATATAAACTTTTTCTTATGAATAATAAAATGATAAACTTCTATTTCGTTAAAAATCAATATCTTTAAATCTTTAAATCTTTAAATAATTTCTCTCCAAAATTTAAAAATGAATACTTGATTACAGAAAGGATAAAATGCAAAAAAACAAACCAATGAAAAACGTACTGCTCTATCTCTCGACTTTCTTTCTTTTTAGTTTCAGCACTACTCTATTGGCGCAAACACAAGCTGAAATGAATCAGACTGCTATCAATAATTTTAATAAAGCAGATATTGAACTTAATCAAGTTTATAAAAAACTATTAAAAAAAGTATCTGAAAAAGAGAAAAACCTGCTCATTACTGCTCAGAAAAACTGGATTAAATTTAGAGATTCAAAATGTGCATTTGAAAAAGAAGAATATAACGGAGGAAGCATTCAGCCATTAATTTATTATACTTGTCTTGCCGAATGTACGAGCGATCGGACTAAAGACTTAAAGAGAAATTTAGAGGATCGGAATAAAAGATATAAGTAGGAATTTCATCAAATTAATTATAATCATACAATAAAAACCCGAACTTTGGAAAACTTCGACTGGACATCCTTCACTAAAAAAATAGCTGTAAAAGCTAAACTTTCTGATATTTACAATGCTTGGACAAAAGCTGAAGATTTGGAAAAGTGGTTTCTGGAGAAAGTATCTTTTTTCGATTCTAATCAAAACCTTATAAATAAAGATGAAAATGCTACAGAAAGCAATACTTATGAATGGTTTTGGTATTTGTACAAAGATTCCATGAAAGGAAAAATTACTTCGGCAAACGGAAAAGACCATTTGCAATTTACTTTTGAAGGAACTTGTCTGGTTGATATAAATTTAAGCGAAACAAATGATTACACTTTGATAGAGCTTCGTCACCATAATATTCCAACAGATGATTTTTCTAAACAATATATAAGATTAGGCTGTTCAAACGGTTGGCATTTTTATCTGACCAATCTTAAATCGGTTTACGAAGGCGGATTGGATTTAAGAAATAAAGACAGCAATCTAAATCCGATGATTAATAATTAAAGTATTATTACAAAAGAAAAACAGCTTACAAACACACTAATAATCAATCATTTTACTTTAAAACAATAAAAATTAAATTCAAAACAACAATCAAATGAAACACATTATCATCTTATTCTTTTTAATTTTCAACTTCACTTTGTCAGCACAATCTAATCAGTTTGCTGGTGATTATACACGCACACTTTCTGAAGAAGGAAAACATATAATTGAATATAAACTGACCTTAAATCAAGACGGAACTTTTGTATTTCATTCGTATACAAAATTACAAGGTGGAACTCCTCCGGAAGAAAATAAATACGGAAAAGGAAAATGGAGCGTAAAAGATAATGTCATTACTTTTTCGTCAAATAAAAGTGAAGATTTTGATGCAAAAAACACTTTAGATTTTACTAATTCTAAAGCTAGATTTGTAGCTAAAAACCCAAGAGATAAAAGCGATAAAGTTGTAAAGACGAAGCTTCAATTTTTAGAATCGGAAATTCCTTGGATGAAAAGAATTGATATTTTTAAAGTATAAGCCAACACACCCATTACATGTTATTTAATAAAAAATACGTACCCATTTTTTTGTCATTTTCTTTATTCTCTTCGTGGCTTTAAGCTTTTATAATATCTTAATTTGTTTATTATTACTTGGGCTCTTGTTTTTAATTTATTCTATTGCAGGTTATATTTTCTTAGATAATATCCATAAAAACGGAATCGAAGGTATTGGAAAAATCGTGTCGTACAAATCAGATCAAGAAGGATATAAAACTCCAACTATTGAATACCAAACCATAGATGGAAAGAATTTTAGAGGAGAGCCTTTTATACATGGCTCATCTGATTTGGATAAATTGGGAGCATTTCAGCAAAACATAAACATCAAAATCGCAATCCTTTACAGCGCCAAAAGTCCTGAAAATTTTGTAATAAAAGAACGAAAATCAAACAGCGCTATTTTGATTCTGTTTATTTTCATTGGTTTGGCTCTTATCATTTATTCTGTGATAGGTCTTTTGGACGCAAATGATTTCTATCAGGAAATAATTTCTACCTTAAAATTTTAGTTTTTACAAGTTATACAATTGCAAAAAAAAAAGTAAAAATCAATAGAAATCTCTGGCCCTTTGCGTCTACGAACCTTTGCCTCTTTACAATAAAATACGTAATTTCGCTCACTAAATAGAAAAGAAAAAATGAAGGTCTGTATTGCCGAGAAACCAAGTGTAGCACGTGAAATCGCATTCGTTTTGGGCGCCAATACCAAACACGATGGCTATTACGAAGGAAACGGTTATGCAGTAACTTACACTTTCGGGCATTTATGCACCTTAAAAGAACCCAACGATTACAAACCTCATTGGAAAAGCTGGGATTTGAACAATCTTCCGATGCTTCCCGAAAAATTTGAAACCAAAGTGGTTCAGAATTCTGGAATCCAAAAGCAGTTTAAAATCATAAAAAGTCTTTTTGACAAAGCCGATGTAGTCATAAACTGCGGGGATGCTGGACAAGAAGGAGAATTGATTCAGCGTTGGGTGATGAACGAGGCGAATTATAAAGGTGAAATTCAGCGATTATGGATTTCGTCTCTTACAACTGAAGCTATTAAAGAAGGTTTTGAAAACTTAAAACCATCTACGAATTACGATAATTTATTTTACGCCGGATTTTCTAGAGCTATTGGCGACTGGCTTTTAGGTATGAATGCAACACGTTTGTATACCGTAAAACATGGCGGTTACAAACAAGTTTTGTCAATTGGACGTGTGCAAACGCCAACACTGGCGATGGTTGTAGATCGTTTTAGAGAAATCGAAAATTTTAAACCGCAACCGTATTGGGAATTGCAGACTTTATACCGAGAAACACTCTTTAGTTACGAAGAAGGTCGTTTCTTGAAAAAAGAAGACGGAGAAATCTTGGCTGAAAAAGTTAAAGAAAGCGATTTTGAAATTGTTTCTGTAGACAAAAAGAACGGAAACGAATATGCACCAAAGCTTTTCGACTTAACTGGTTTACAGGTTTATTGCAATCAAAAGTTTGGGTTTTCGGCTGAAGAAACACTGAAAATCGCACAGACTTTATACGAGCAAAAAGTGATTACCTATCCCAGAGTTGATACGACTTTTTTACCTGGTGATATTTATCCGAAAGTGCCAAGTATTTTGCAGAAATTAACTAATTATGCCGAATTAACACAACCTGTTTTAGAGAAAAAAATCAAGAAATCGCCAAAGGTTTTCAATGATAAAAAAGTGACCGATCACCACGCGATTATTCCGACAGGAGTTCAAAATAATTTGGCGTACAATCAGCAGCAGGTTTACGATATTATTACAAGGCGTTTTATTGCCGTTTTTTATGATGATTGTTTGGTAGCCAATACCACAGTCATTGGAAAAGCAGCCGAAGTTACTTTTAAAGCGACCGGAAAAGAAATCTTGAAAAAAGGTTTTCGTGTAGTTTTTGAAGATCCAAATGCGAAAGAAAAAGAACCCGATTTACTGCCGAGTTTTGTGGTGGGCGAAAAAGGTCCGCACGAACCTTCTTTCCTTCAAAAAGAAACCAAACCACCCAATCAGTTTACAGAAGCAACTTTGCTTCGTGCCATGGAAACCGCTGGAAAACAGGTTGACGACGAAGATTTACGCGAACTGATGAAAGAAAACGGAATCGGACGACCGTCAACGCGTGCGAATATTATTGAAACGCTTTTCAAACGCCAATATATTGTTCGAAATAAAAAACAGGTTTTACCAACTTTAACCGGAATTCAATTGATTGATACGATTCAGAATGAATTGGTTAAATCTGCTGAACTTACGGGAACTTGGGAAAAACAATTGAAAGATATTGAAAAAGGGACTTTTACCGCTGCTGCATTCATTCGTAATATGAAAAGCATGGTTGAAGCTTTAGTTTATGAAGTTAGAAGCGAGACCAAACATGCCAATATTTCGCATGCCGCAACAATTCAGAAACCTGTGGTAAAAGCAGAAAAAAAGAAATCTTCGGGAATTTCAGCAGAAACGTGCCCGAAATGTCAAAAAGGAAATCTGATAAAAGGAAAATCGGCTTTTGGTTGCAGTGAATACAAATCAGGCTGCGACTTTGTATTGCCTTTCGTTTTTCTTGATAAAAAAATCACAGAAAGCCAATATTTAAGATTGGTACAAAAGGGTTCAACAGTAAATATTAAAGGCTTTAAAACCGATTCTGGAACTGTTGAAGGATTGATTCGTTTTGAAGAAAATTACAAACTGAAATTAGAACCAAAGAAAACAGAAAAGAAAGCTACAGCCACAGAAAGTTCTAATGAATTGGTTTGTCCAAAATGCAAAAAAGGAACAATTTTAAAAGGTAAAACGGCTTATGGCTGTGCTGAATACAAATCGGGTTGTGATTTTAAAGTGACTTTTGATGAGGTTCGAGCAAAACTGCAAGATCAAAAGCCTACTAAAGAATTGGTTTATTCTATTTTACAGGAAAGCATTTAAAAGTTTTTTTTAGCCACAGATTAAAAGGATTCACACCGTTTTTTTGCCACGAATTGCACAAATTTCCACGAATTATTTTTTTGATATCTGCCAGAGATTAGAAGAATTAAAATCTACGAGAAAAAAATTTGTGGAAATTTGTGTAATTCGTGGCAAACATTTTTTTCATACATTAGTGCTATCAAAAACCTTATAAAATATGTTTCAGAAAATTACCCTTATCGCACTTGTTATAGCTTTTGTTTCTTGCCAGAAAAAAGAAACCATTGAAAAAGATAAAATCAAAAAAGCCGACTGGTTAATCGGAAACTGGGAAAATACAACTCCAGATGGCGTTTTAACTGAAAACTGGGAAAAATTAAACGATAGCACTTTTAGTGCGGTTTCTTATTTTATAAAAGGAAAAGACACCATTCATTCTGAAAGCATTATTTTGGCACAATTGGGAGAAACATTGACTTATAAAGCAACCGTAAAAGGTCAAAACGAAGATAAACCAGTTTTTTTTCCATCAACTTCTGAAACAGAACAACAATTGGTTTTCGAAAATCCGAAACACGATTATCCTCAAAAAATCACGTATACAAAAGGAGCAAATAATACTTTAACCGCAGAGATTTCTGGGAATTTGAACGGAAAACCGAGTTCGGAGAAGTTTGTGATGACGAAGAAGTAATTCAATGAAACAGAAAATAAATTATTTCCAGATAATTTTTCATTTCGTTGCGGCTTATTTTATTATGTTTTCTTTTAAAACATTTTCGTGGCTCAACTATATTAAACTGATTGAAGTAACGACAATTCATGGTCCTAAATATGTCATGGAAAATCTTGAAAATCTTCAAATAACTCCAGAAGAAATTGCTCTTTTTAGTTTTTGGCCTAATGTTTCTAGTTTGATAGGAATTGTTTTTGCTTTTGTTTTATCAATTTCAATCTCAAGAATTAAAAAATGGTCTGTTTTGAATAGCTTCATCGTACTGATACTAATTTATCTTTTATACCGATATAATTCTCTAGGATGGGATTATTTTAGAATTTTAGCAATAGGTAGTTTTATAGATGATTATCAGTTAAATTTTATCGTAACAGGATCATTTTTTTTAATTGTTGGACTTGTTATTTTCTTTTCAAAATGGACAAATCGCATAATTGAAAATAGACAAGTTGAGCTTAAAACCTAAAAAAACAGGAAAACTCGAATGGAAAAAATAAACAAGCAAATTAGTGCTTTAGGTATTTATCAGATTGTGGGAGGAATCATGGGAATAGCTCTAAGTCTATACTTTACAAGTAAATCTGGTGTTTTTAATTTTCCGATTTTAATACTTACCCTTTTTGTTTTATCGCTTTATTCTTTTTCGGTTTTTTGCGGATTTTTATTGCTCAAAAAAAGCTATTTAAAAGGTTTAAATCTATCTATTATCAATCAGGTTTTACAGATTATTACTTGTTCGGTTTTAGGATTCACCTTTCAATATACATCTGGTATATTTCTTTATTTTGGTTTGAATTTAACTGAAGATACTTTGTTTACGTATAATATTGGTTTAACTACATTTAATTTCAAATGGAATTCAGATTCAAATATTACCACATTTAGCATTAACATTGTTGCTATAATTTTGATGAATTTTGCATTCAAATTGAGAGAAAAAATAGCAAAAGAAGAGGAAAATAAATTATCTGAAATTGGACAACCTTCTTAATGAAAAGTAAAAATTAAATTCAAAGTAATGACTGAAATCGAAATAAAAGAAAAGATTATTGAAATTTTTACAGAAGAAAGACAAAAGCCAAATGAAAACTTTGAAGAATCTCATTTTCTAGATTTCCTAACATTTCCTCCACATAAAAAGGACAATATAAAAAACTCTTTCAAAGGAGTTAAAAAGTATTATGCTTTTATGAAAAGACTAGAGCTCGAATTTAGTATTTGCTTTACTATACCTGATCTTGATAAAATGTATAGTATTGACAAAATCACCAAAAAAGTTATTGAAAGAATTGGGAAAAGACGTGGGAATGTTATGGTTATAAAGCAACGTACACAACAAAAAGAAACTTATTATATAGAAATCTTTTTTTTCATTTTAATAATTGCTTCCTTAACTTTTTGGGGTGTCAATTTATTTTCAGTAATGATGTCAATCGCTTTTGGATATGCTATTTATTGGATACTTAACTCTAAAATAAAAAGTATACAACATGACAAGAAATTAAAAGAAAAAATACTTACTCAGAAACAAAACAGTTAAATAGCCCATCTTTAAAAAAACCTCAGAACCTTAGTATCTAAGAACCTTAGCACCTTAAAAAAATCACTCATTCTCCCCGATCTTATTGACCATAAAAATCATTACAATACCTAAAAGCGCCATAACTAAAAACGCCCATTTCATGCTTAAGTATTCAGAAATAAAACCAACCATTGGCGGAACTAATAAAAATCCGAGATAACCAATTGTAGAAATAGAAGTTAAAGCAGAACCGCTGCTTAATTTTGATGATCTTCCGGCAATGCTAAATACAAGCGGAACAACGCAAGAAACTCCAAATCCGATTAAAACATAACCAAAAATAGTTGGATACGCGTACGGAAGAATAAAACAAATTCCAAAACCTAATGTGATTAGAATTCCGCTATAAAGAAGGATTTTTTTAGTTCCAAATCTCATTACACCATAATCTCCAAAAATACGTCCTAAAGTTACTGCAGAGGCAAAAAATACAAACGCGGCGCTGGTTAATTTTGGAGAAGCTTTCAATATATTTTCGAAGTAAATTCCGCTCCAGTCGTACATCGTGTTTTCACAAGCCATTGAAACGAAACAAATCAAGGCAAATTTTATCAGATTTTTTTCAGGCATTGAGAAAAACTTCTTTTTAACCGGTACTGGTTCGTTATGAATACTCATTGGATAAAAACAAGCCGTAAGCGCCAGCATAAAAACACTAACACCTAATAAATGATGTGATGGCGCGATTTTCTGTGTTACCATAACGTATCCTAAACCAGCTCCTGAGAAAACAGCAATACTCCAAACGGCATGAAAACGAGTAATAATAGATTTTGGATATAATTTCTGCACTTCCAGAGACTGTGCATTAATCGATAAATTGAAAATATTTCGAGAAGCTCCAAAAATTAAAAGTACAATAACCAACTGCCACACAAAAGCCACCAAACCTGGCAAAGAGAGTACAATATTAAACATAATAGCTCCTAAAAGCATAATATATCGACTGCTGTATTTATTTAGTAATTTTCCGGTAAACGGCATTGTTAACATTAAACCAATTGGAAATGCAAATAAAACAGCTCCAAACTGTGCTTCAGATAAATGTAATTGTGCTTGTATGTGCGGAATTCTAGAAACCCACGAAGAATATCCAAAACCTGATAAAAAGAAAAAAACAGTATTGGCTATTCGGTATCCTCTAGGTGTATTTTGAATTTTTTTAAAGAAAGATAAAATCATGAAATTGTTTTTCAGACTGCAAAATTAAGCCTTTTTAAACTTTATCTTACTACAACTTTCTATAAGATTTTCTGTAAATGTCTCTAAAATTAACATTTAACAATTTTATGATTAAATGAGAAAAATAAAAATTGCTAAAGTTATTTTAATTTTTACATTTGCATTGTTTTTATTTATTCTAAATAAATTTATTCATAAACCAATTTTAAAACCAATGAAATATTTTAATCTAAAGACGTTATTTTTGACAATTTGTTTTGTCTTTTCGTTCTTAATAGTATCTGCCCAACAAAATGGAAAAATTAAAGGAACCATCACGACTTCGGATGGCGAATTGGCCGCTGGAGTTAATGTTATCCTTAAAAGCTCAAAATATTGGACTGTTTCTGATGAAAACGGAAATTTTGAATTCAACAGAGTAAAACCAAATTCGTATACCTTACAAGTTTCTTTAACTGGATATGAAACTTCAGAAAGTCAAATAATTGTTACGGAAGGAGAAAGCACATCAATTAATTTACAATTAAAAGTTTCTAACAAGGAATTAAAAGAAGTTGTAGTAAATAGTAAAAAAAGCATCTTATCCAAAAAAACAGATTATGTGGCGAGAATGCCATTAACAAATCTTGAAAACCCACAAGTTTACAGCGTTATTCAAAAGGAACTTTTACAGGAACAAATTGCAGTTGACATTAAAAGCGCTGTGCAAAACTCTCCAGGTGTAGTTTCCATCAGTTATCCTTCTGGAGGTGTTGGTGTTATTTTCAGAGGATTTTCTACTGGTGTAAATGCAAGAAATGGAATGGAAACAGCTTCTGGACGTTCTTCTGTTGATCTTGGGAATGTAGAACGTATCGAAATCATGAAAGGACCTTCTGGAACTTTATTTGGTTCGTCTGTTTCTTCTTTTGGTGGTGTAGTAAACCTTGTTACTAAAAAACCTTTCGAAACTACGGCGGCTGAAGTATCGTACACCACGGGAAGTTTCAACTTAAATCGACTTACAGCTGATATCAACACACCTTTAAATCAGGACAAAACGGTTTTATTTAGAATAAACCTTGCTGTAAATAGAGAGAAAAGTTTTCTGGATTATGGCTTTAATAATACACTTCTTGTGGCACCAAGCCTTACATACAAAGCGTCTGAAAAACTTACTATTAATTTTGATGCAGAGCTTTTCAACGTTAATAACACAAGACGTACCTATAATACTTACGGCGCAACTTCTGGAATTACAAATCCAAATGACTTGAAAATTGATTACAAAAAATCGATGTTTCATGACGATAATGATGCAAAATCAACAGCAACAAAAGTTTTTGCTCAGGCAGCGTATGAAATATCAGAAAATTGGACATCTACAACCGTATTTTCATTTGTTGGAGAAGATGTTGAACGCAGTTATCAGAGTTATGCTGTTTGGAGTTCTCCAACACAGGTGGCTAGAAGAGTTGGTCTTTGGGGGCCTATTTACAATAACTACACTAATATCCAAGAAAATATTAACGGAAAATTCTCTACAGGAAGCATTAAACATAAATTCTTAACGGGTGTAAATTATAGACTTTACAGTTCTAATTTCTCTGGCGGAAGTACGTTCACACTTGACAATATAGATGTAACGGCTCCTTTTTCTCCAATTAGAAGAAAAGCTGTTGATGCTGGACTTGTGTTAACTTCTTCTCCAGTTGCAGATCAAAAAACGTTTAGTGTATATGCTTCTGATGTGATCAACTTTACAGATAGACTTTCAGCTATGTTAAGTTTACGTCTAGATAATTTTGAACGTGCCAAAGTGGGTACTGTTGAAGGTTACAGCCAAACAGCACTTTCGCCAAAATTAGGTTTAGTATATGAGGTGGTTAAAGAACAAGTTTCTGTATTTGGAAATTACATGAATGGATTTCAAAACATGCAGCCTGTAACACAGCCAGACGCAACACAATTGGTTTTAGACCCAATTTATGCCGTACAATATGAAGGTGGTATCAAAGCAGAAGCTTTTAGCAAAAAACTTAGCGGATCTGTAAGTTACTACAATATCACAATAGATAACGCGACAAGAACTGACTCTGCAGGTTTTACCGTTCAGGACGGAAAACAAGTTAGTAAAGGTGTAGATTTTGAATTAATGGCAACTCCAATTCAAGGATTAAGTATTGTTTCTGGTTACTCCTATAATGATAATCGAATTGTAAAAGCATCTGTAGCAGCGATTGAAGGAAACAAAGCAACATCGTCTCCAGAAAACGTAGTTAACTTTTGGGCTACTTACACTTTCCAAAATAAATTAAAAGGTTTAGGAATTGGTGCAGGCGCTAACTACATAGATAAAAATTATTTCACAGCCGATAACACTTTTTATATGCCATCGTACACTGTTTATAATGCAACAGTATATTACGAAAAACCTTCCTGGAGAGTGGGTCTGAAATTTAATAATTTAACCAACGAGAAATACTGGGATTTCTGGGGATCATCTCAGGCTCCAACAAACATCTTGGCTAATTTAACTCTTAAGTTTTAAAACCTCATACCTTTAAAATAACGCCTCAATTTTATCAATTGAGGCGCTTTTTAATTATAACAAGCTAGAGCAACTTCAATGACATTTAAAAAACTAATACTAAAAATACATTTATGGCTAGGATTATCTTCTGGATTAATCGTTGTCATACTTGGAATTACGGGCTGCTTGTATGCTTTTGAAGAAGAATTACGTCCTATAATTCACAATCATTATTATGTTGACCAGGTAAAAGATAAGAAGCTACCAATTAGTCATTTAATAGAAATCGCAAAGGAAACCAATAAAAAGATTTGTCCTAAACAAACCTTTTCCGGATGCAAGACATTTAATGATGACAAACGTACCATTGAAACCTGGTTTTATGAAGAACTGGATAAAGACGCTATTTGGTACTGGAATCAATATCATACCACTTATATTTACTTAGATCCTTATACAGGTAGCGTAAAAAAGGTAGAAGATTACAACTTTGAGTTCTTCGTTTTTGTTCGAATGCTTCATCAAACACTCTGTTTAAATAGTGAAATTGGAGATCCAATTGTGGGAACTGCAACTATTATATTTATTATTTCTCTAATTACAGGTTTGATACTTTGGTGGCCAAAAAATAAAAGTGCGGCAAAACAACGCTTTTGGTTTCAATGGAAAAACACGACAAAATGGAAACGTAAAAACTACGATCTGCATAATATTATGGGTTTTTATATGATGATTTTCGCTTTAATAATTGCATTAACTGGATTAGTTTGGGCCTTTAAGTGTTATGATAAAGGTGTTCAATGGTTATTTAATGGCGGAAAAACATTTCCGAAAAAAGAAAGAATTGTATCTGACACCACCTATTACACCAAAATTAGTGCTACTGATAAAATATATTTAGCAACTATAAAAGCACATCCTGAGGCAAAAAGTTATTTTCTATTTACACCTGAAGAAAAGGATTCTTTAGCAACTTATCAAACCTTTACCCGCTACGAAAATCGATTTGATGATATATCAATGGAGTTTGACCAATATACTGGTAAGAACCTTAAAGTAACAACTTATGAAGACAAAAATAATGGCGAAAAATTTCGATTCTTAAATTATGATCTGCATGTGGGAAGCATTCTTGGGTTTCCAGGAAAAGTATTAGCTTTCTTTGCAAGTCTTGTATGTGCCAGTTTACCCATAACAGGTTTTCTAATTTGGTGGGGACGAAATAAGAAGAAAAAAGCAACTCCGAAGCCAGTTTAATAAAAATTGGCTTCTTTTTTTATAATTTATTAACCTTCAAATAGTGGATTTTTTTTGTTAAGGAAATTATAATTTCTATTTTTGCCTTGTTTTTAATTATTCTAAATAATAAAGGCAGAAATTAATCCAAAAAAATTACCAATGAATTATTCAAATCGCAGTATCAAGCAGATAAGTACCATATTCTGCCTGTTCTTCTTATTTTGCAGCAGTATTTTTGCCCAGCAGAACTTAGGAAAAATTAAAGGAATCATTACAACCTCTGACGGAGAAAATGCAGTTGGAGTCAATATTATCCTTAAAAGTTCAAAATATGGCACCGTTAGTGACGAAGAAGGAGCTTTTGAATTTAATCGTGTTAAACCCAACACTTACACTTTACAAGTTTCTTTAACTGGTTACGAAACTCTAGAACAACAAGTTACAGTTACAGCTAACGAAACGACTTCTCTTAATTTAAAATTGACTGTTTCTAATAAACAACTACAAGAAGTTATTATTACCAATAATAAAGGAAAAGCATTTCCGAAACAAAGTACTTATGTTTCAAAAATGCCTTTAAAAAACGTTGAAAATCCGCAGGTTTACAATATCGTTTCTTCTGAATTGATGAAAGAACAAGCGATTACGAATTATGAAGATGCCTTAAAAAATGTTCCTGGAATTCAGAAACTATGGGAATCTACAGGTCGTGGCGGCGATGGAGGTTCTTATTATTCACTTCGCGGATTTGAAGTTCAGGCAAATATTGTAAACGGTTTGCCAGGAGTTACAAGCGGAACTTTAGATCCTTCAAATATTGAAAGAATCGAAGTAATCAAAGGACCTTCTGGAACTCTATTCGGAAGCAGTTTAGTAAGTTACGGAGGACTTATCAATACGGTTACTAAAAAACCTTACAGCGGTTTTGGAGGTGAAGTTTCTTATCTAGCCGGAAGTTTCGGTTTAAACAGAGTTACTGCTGATATAAATACTCCGCTAGACGATAATAACGATGTACTTTTTAGAATTAATGCTGCTTACCAAACAGAAAACAGTTTTCAAGATGCAGGATTCCGTACTTCAATTTTCGTTGCTCCTTCCCTTTCTTATAAAGTAAATGAGAAATTGTCTTTCTTAATTAATACAGAATTTATGTCTGAAGAAAAAACAACGCCTTCCATGTTGTTTTTAGGAAGAGATTCACAATTACAATTTACCGATTTAGCCGATTTAAACTACAATACCAACTTGTCTTTTTACAGCAACGATCTTCCGATGAAAAATCCGAGATTTAATTTGCAAGGACAAATGACTTATAAAATTTCTGAGCAATGGACATCTCAAACAGTTTTATCAAGAACATCTTCTAAATCAAAAGGATACTATTCTTATATTTATGACAATGAAGATGGAAACCGCGATTTTGCCTTCTGGATTACTAAAGAGAATTCTCAAACAGCAACAACTGATATTCAGCAGAATTTTATTGGCGATTTTAAAATCGGCAGTATGAGAAATCGTCTTGTTATTGGTTTAGATTATTTTGACAGAAATCTTATGTTTGCTGGTTCTGGTTACGGAAAATTATACAATGTTACCGCTCAAGGCGAAGTGAGACAAATTGATCCTGCAAATCCTTATAATCTTAGCCAAACATCCGTAGATAAATTATTAGCATCAGAAGCAGGACCAAATTATAATTCTAAAGATGCAACTTATAGCGCTTATGCCTCAGATGTTTTAAATATTACGCCTTCATTATTAGCAATGGCAAGTTTAAGAGTTGATTATTTTGATACAGAAGGAAATATTAAAACCGATACAGACAATTATAACCAAACAGCTTTTTCTCCAAAATTTGGGGTAGTTTATCAGCCAATTAAAGATCAATTATCAGTATTTGCTAACTATATGAATGGTTTCAGAAATATAGCTCCAAGTGCGATTTACGATAGTAATGGAACTTTTATTGGTTCTCAAACTTTTAAACCAGAACACGCCAATCAGTTAGAAGCTGGAATTAAAGCCGATTTGTTTTCAAACAAGTTAACCGCTACAATGAGTTATTACGACATTAATGTTGCTAATTTAGTTACTAGCAACCCAATGTACAGCGCTCAAGGCGGTGAAGCAAGAAGTCAAGGTTTTGAATTTGATCTGAATGCCGCGCCGGTAAAAGGTTTAAGCATTATTGCAGGATATAGCTATAATCAAAGTGAAATTACAAAAGGAGACGAAAATAATGTTTGGTTGGATCAAGGGAAAAGACCTTTCTGGGCTGGTCCAAAAAACTTGGTAAATCTTTGGGCGACATATAAATTTGAAGAAGGAGCTTTAGAAAACTTCGGTCTTGGCTTTGGTGGAAATTATGCTAGCGACAATGCCATTTTAGATAGTGAAGTTACTGGTAAATTTATCCTGCCTTCTTACACCGTTATTAATGGTTCTGTGTTTTATAACACAACTAAATTCCGCGTAAGCTTAAATGTTAATAACATTACAAACAAAGATTATTTTAACGGAGGATGGTCAACCGTTAACCCGCAAAAACCTAGAAACGTTGTAGCAAGTTTTGCTTATAAATTCTAGATCAACTTTAAATCACAAAAAAGCCTCGAAATCATTTAATATTAATGGATTTCGAGGCTTTTTTTTATGATTTTTATTTTTAATTATTCTAAATAAGACTTATGTTTGTAGAAAATTTCATTCTAATAATTTAAACTTGATCTTATGAAATCAAATACTTTAAAAACATTAACCTTTTTATTTCTAATGCTTTTTGCTGCACCGCAGATCTTCGCTCACGCCCTTTGGATCGAAACTAAAGCAACTGGAACAAAAGGTAAAGCGCAAGAAATCTCAATTTACTTTGGAGAATTCTCTGATAACGACATTACAAAAGCAGATAAATGGTTTTCTGATTTAAAAGATTTCTCTTTAATACTAGTTTCTCCTTCAAAAAAAGAAACCAAATTAACTTCTAAAGCTTTAGACAATAAATATCAAGCATTTTTTACACCAGACGAAGATGGAGTTTACACTGTCGTAATGCACCATAAAGTTAAAGATGTGTACGGAACTATGGTTTTAGATTATAACTCAAGCGCAACTGTTGTTGTTGGAAACAAAGCTGCAGGAAATAACATTACATCAAACACTAATAAAATTGCTGTTTTTTCAGAAAGTGCAGATATAGCAAAAAAAGATACTAAAATTACTGGTGTTGCCTCTTATGATGGAGCTATTGCTAAAGAAGCAAAAATTAAAGTAATTGCACCAAACGGTTGGGAAAAAGAATTATGGACAAATGATAAAGGAGAATTCTCTTTTACACCAATCTGGTCAGGAAATTATATGGTAGAATATGCTCATACTGAAAAAGCATCTGGTGACCATAATGGTAAAAAATATGATGAAATCTGGAAAATGGCTACTTACCAAATTGCAGTAAAATAATTTTAGAAAATTTCATTCTTAGATTTAATTTCAATTTAAAACCTTGCTTAACGGCAAGGTTTTTTTATTTAAGTAAATACAAAATTAAAATAACATTAGAAAATTCTTAAGCAAATCTTAAGAAAAAAATAAGCAAGGTTTAAGTAAGAAAACCACTTCGTAATTTCATGTTAAAGAACTGGTGTATTTATATTTGCACTCGATAATTTTTATTGAATCTAAATAAATACCATGAAATATAATTTACTATTTGCACTAGGATTATTAAGCCTTGCCTCTTATGGTCAAGATTATTCAAGCAACGAAAGCACTTCTACAGTAAATGATACTGTAAAAAATAAAAAAGGAGAAATCTTAAACGAAGTAGTTGTTACTAAAAATAAAGAGCCAAAACCAGTTACAGCCGTTCGTTCTGGCCTAAAGCCAATGGACAATCCGCAATCTATACAAGTTATCGGATCTGACATTATTGAACAGCAGCAAGCTATCAGATTAAGTGAAGTTCTAAAAAATGCCAACGGAGTTTATGTTAGTTCTGCTCGTGGTGGCGCTCAAGAATCTTTTTTCTCAAGAGGTTACGATATGTCTGCCAATAATATGTTTAAAAACGGCTTTCGTTACAACGCAGGATCAATTCCAGATGTTTCTGGTTTAGATAAGGTTGAATTCTTAAAAGGTGGTTCTGCCCTTTTGTTTGGAAATGTTGCGCCAGGAGGAATTCTTAACTTGGTTACTAAAACTCCTCAATTTAAAAGCGGTGGCGAAATATCAATGCAAGTAGGAAGTTTTTCTTATTACAAACCTGCTTTCGATGTTTATGGTGGTCTAAGTAAATCTATTGCTTTTAGACTTAACGGTTCTTACGAAAACTCAGAAAGCTTTAGAGATGTTGTAAAAAACGAGCGTTTATACATCAATCCTTCCCTACTTTTTGTAATCAATCCTAAAACGCAGATTACTGTACAGGGAGATTATTTAACAGCAGACTGGACTCCAGATTTTGGAACTGGAATTATCGGCACTAAAATCCTTGATTTGCCTCGCAATACTTTTTACGGATCATTATGGTCAAATGGAAATACAAAATCTGCCAGCGCTTCTGTCTTATTAAATCATGATTTTAATAAAAACTGGAAGCTTAATTTTAACAGTTCTTACCAAACTTACAATAGAGCTTCAAAATCTACAGCACAATTATCTACAGTAAAAGATAATGGAGATTGGACAAGACCATTGGTTCAAAACGACAACTCAGAACAAATATTAGGAGATCAAATAAGTCTTCAAGGAAATTTTAATACTGGATCTGTAAAACATCAGATTTTCACAGGTGCCGATTGGGAAAACTCATTTGCAACTGCTTATACTTTTGCATTCAATCCTGCAAATTATGACACAATCAATCTTTTTAACTTTGATCCTTCAACGCAAAGAAATGACATTCCAAATGCTAGAGCGACTCAAATTGCAAAAACAGAAACCAATCGCTTTGGCGTCTATTTTCAGGATTTGATTTCAATAACAGAAAAACTGAAAGTACTGGCAGGTATTCGTTGGTCATGGCAAGAAGCTGAAGTAACAACTTACAAAGAAACTTTTGCTTCTGGAGTTCAAACTGTAAAACCTGAAAATGCAGTTCCAACCGTTGGTGCAAAGAAATTAGATAATGCTTTTTCTCCAAAATTTGGATTGATATATCAGCCAAGAAAAGATGTTTCTTTATTTGCTAGTTATTCTACTTCATTTACGCCTAACACAGGAACTACAGCAGATCTAAAACCAATTGAACCTTCTATTATTGACCAATACGAAGCTGGAGTTAAAACTGATTTCTTAGAAGGAATGTTAAGCACAAATGTTACTGTTTATCAAATCGTAAATAACAACTTAGCTCAAACAGCAGAATTTAAAGCTGACGGAAGTTTAAATTCTGATACAAACATAAAAGTTTTAAGCGGAGAAACTAAAAGTAAAGGTATCGAAATTGATGTAACTGCAAGACCTGTAGTAGGTTTAAATATTATTGCTGGATATAGCTACAATGACATGCGTTACACAAAAACATCTGGTTTAAACGGAAGTTTTATTGAAGGAGATCGTCTTGTTAGAACTCCGGCAAATACGGCAAATTTAAGTTTCTATTATATTGTGCAAGATGGTCTTTTTAAAGGTGTATCTATTGGAGCAATAGGAAACTACATTGGTGATCGTTTAGGTGGATGGAATGATCAATATAGCACAGATCTTGTTAAATATCCTGACGGAATTTACCATAGAGAAATTCCAATCAAAGGTTATGCTACTGTTGATGCTTCAGTTGGTTATACTTGGAATAAGTTCAGTATTCTTTGCAAATTATCAAATATTACAAACGAATTAAATTATACTGTTCACGAAAATTATAGTGTGAACCCGATAGCGCCTCGTCAATTTATGACAAGCTTACGCTACAAATTCTAAAAACATTGAATTAGGTTGGTTTTTCCCAAGATTTTCTGATTTCATTTTTCGAAAACAGAAAATCTTGGGATTTTTATTTTAAATCTAATTGTAATTCAATTAATACTATTTTTGCTTTAACTATTGTTCCCTTAAACAAATCCAAACATGTCTGATTTAAATAAAAACCAATTAAAAAAAACCTTAGGCCTTAGTTTTAATATTGCCGTATTAATTGGAGGAACAATCGGAGTTGGAATTTTAAGAACCCCCGGAACAATTGCAGAAATGCTAAACAATTACTGGCTTATTCTTGCTTGCTGGTTTTTCGGAGGTTTATATGTTTTATTAGGCGCAAATTCTTATTCTGAACTGGCTACAATGTTACCAAAAGCCGGCGGATCTTATAATTACATCAAAAGAGCTTTAGGAGAATACGCGGGATTTTTATCTGGCTGGTATGATTATATCGTTAATGCCATTCCGCCTGCTTTTTACTGTATTGTAATTAGCGAATATACAATCATTTTGTTTCCTGAACTTGCCAACTATTCTACTGTAATTTCTATTTCATTATTGGCCGCATTTGTCTTACTTCATCTAAGTGGTGTAAAAAACGGAAGTGTTATTCAGCAAATTACCAGTTTCTTAAAGGTGATTTGCTTCGTTGCTTTAGTGATTGACTGTTTTATGTATACTGGCATTGAGATTCCTAACATTCAAACCGACAATTCTATCTTTCAAATTGGTTTAATTTTCGGATTTTTTAAATCACTACAACTTATTATTGGGACTTATAATGGTTGGAATGCTGTTTGCTTTTTTGCCGAAGAAAACGATGATCCAAGTAAAAACATTCCGAAATCTTTGTATAGTGGTGTTTTGCTTGTTGTTGCGATTTATATTTTAGTGAATGCCGCTTTTTTTCATGTATTGCCAATTGAAACTTTGGCTAAGTCAAATCTAGCTGCTGCCGATGTTGCCAAAATTCTTTTTGGTGAAAACGGAGCTAAAATAGTAACGGTAATTTCGATTTTTTCTTTAATCAGTATTTTGAATGCCTTTATGATGATTCCGCCAAGAATCCTTTACGGATTGAGTCGTGACGGATTTTTTATTCAAAAAGGAACAATAGTAAATAAAGGCGGAACTCCAATTGTGGCTCTTTTGGTTTCGTCATTTTTCAGTTTATTTCTAATCTGTATTGGCTCTTTTGAAGTCTTGTTTTCTTTCGCCGCATTTATCTCGATTATCGTTTGGGGACTTGCCTATTATTCGCTTTTAAAACTAAGAACTTCAGAACCAGATTTACCAAGACCTTATCGTTCTTTTTGGTATCCTTGGACAACCATAATTGCTATTATTGCTTCAATAGGTTTATTGATGGGTTTTATTTACAGTGATCCGAAAAGCTTTATTATAATTGTCGGAATTACGGCGATTTCTTATCCGTTGTTTTTGGTTTTGAGGAAGAATAAATAATACGTGTTTTTTGTCATTCCGAGGAACGAGGAATCTTCGTAAGTGGCTCGACAATATATTAATATACTTTACGGAGTTTCTTGTGGAGATTCCTCGTTCCTCGGAATGACAAATTGCAAGTCTAAACAACAAACCCGACAGATTTTAAAATCTGTCGGGTTTAATTATCTTCTCGCTTTAAAATACTCTTCAAAAGAACTGCAATCAGACATTAGAATCTCATAATCATCTTTATATTTTGATTTTAAATCTTGATAATATCTATTTTTACTCAAAAGGAAATTATCATAGTTTTCAATTCTATTCTCATAATTATTTGGATATTGATATTCCAATTTATTTTTCTCACAACGACCAATCATCCTTAAACACAAAGCTTTAAATTGATGCGTTTTTGCATTTTTTAATGACAGCAAATAATATTTCTGTGCCAGATTACTTTCATTATATTCTTTCTCATCTTCAAAAGGATCATCATCTATGTAACTCGAATAATAACGGCGCATCATCCATGAATTTCCCTTATGAGTCATATTATAGTAGGCATTCGCCACCAAAAAATAATAATAGTCTCTATTTTCTTCTTTAGGATTTGAAGCTTTTTTAAGGTACAATATCAAATGTTCGGTAATACTTCTTTTATTTAATTTAAAAAGCTTTTCCTGCTTAATAAACGTTGGCGTGTATTTAAGAACAAAAAACGGATTTACATTATACTTATCTGTTCCCGTACAATTTGGTTTTTCCCAAAGACAGTCGGTATAACTAGCCAATTTTTTGCTATCCAATTTAGCAAAATACAGGGCTGCAAGTTCTAACTTATTTTGTCGAATATATTTTGTTCCAATTAAGTCATACAACCTCGGAATTTGATTCTTAACATAACTTTTTTTCCATTTAGAAAAAGAATCCAAATTTTTGCTTTTACTTTCGACTTCTTCAACCATATTTATTACTTGCTCTGGCGTGTAACTTGCATCAATGTAGTCGAAATAGTCCGAATAAAAATCTCTATAACTGCTTTTGCTTTTCTTATTTTTCCAAACCGCAATATTATATTCATAATGATCACCATATTCTGCTGCTGCACCATCAAGCTTTGAATATAAAAAAGCGGCATCTGTAAAATTCTGCTTGTATTCTAATTCTCTTCCAATCGCGAATAGAAATTTTTTGTGTTTTTGATTTTTAAGCAGAATTGGCTTCACTTCTTCCAAAATTACAGCTTTTCCTTTTTCCTGATTTGCAGTTAAAGCCAAAGCTTTTATGATTTGTATTTGATTATAAAGAGAATCTTTCTTAGTAATCTTTTTTTCTAAAGTTGCAATTTCATTCAGGCAATTTTGGTTATTTCTGGTTATAAAAGACAGATAAGATTTTCCTATTTTCCACAAAATAGGATCATTGATCTTTTTTAGATTTACATTTTTTACAAATTGAAATACTTTATGTGCATAAGTTCTGTCATTTTCTACTCGATTTAAAATATCTTGTATTGAATTACTTTTTACTTGATCCCAATCATTAAATTTTGAAATTGCCGGATTAAATAATGAATAATAAGGAGTAAAAACCCAATCTTCAATTTTATTGATTTCTCGCAACAATAAAAACGAAAGCCCTTCAAATTTAGGATTGTATCTATATATTTGCTCTAGACAAAACAATGCCTGATCGCTCTTTTTTATGCCAGATAGAAAATATACATTCGCTCGTTCTTCGTTAGTTGTAGCATATTTTAGAACTTCTTCTAAAGGAATTTTAGAATTGAAAGACTGAGAAATCATAAAACGTTTATCGGGCGCTTTTACAAAAACTTGAGCCTCATAAAAATTTGCTAAAGCTTTATCTGTTTCAGCAAATGTTCTAAAATACAAACTCCAATAATTTAATATATCTTTCTTTTTTTGAGTTTTAAAAACCGTATCATACAATAGTTTAATTTTCTCAAAATCATAATTATAATATGCTAATCTAATCGCCAAGAAAGTATATCGAAGTTTGATTTCATTGTCTTTCGTTTTGTTTGAAACAGCTATTGCTTTATCAATAAGATTTTGTCTTTTTGGCATTGTTGCGCCTTCCCTTCTCTCCCACGGATCTTCATATATGCCATTAAAAAATTCGCAGGTTTTAGCAAACTTCAAATAATTTATAGCTTCAATATTTTTAGTCTTATATAAATACTGAAGCATTTCATTAGAAGCTTTTTCGTTAATATCTTGTTCTTTAAAATCATACAAAACACTTCTTATCGCTTCAACAGAAACTTTATCATGGCAATATTTTATCCAAAGTTTCTCATTTTCATCAATTGAGCCTTTTGGGTAAACTCCATTTTCATTCGGATAAAAAGTATTATAAGAATAATTAAATTCTGAATAAGAATAGTAATTAAAATTTGAAGGGTTTAGAAATGAATATCTGATTTCTTCTCCAAACGGATAGAAACCACAAGCAAAAATGCTATTACTTACTAAAATTGCTATAAAACCCAGAAAGTTCTTCATTGCTGTAATTGCTTAATTGTTCTTCGTCTAAATGAAATAATGTTACTGTTGTGTTAGCATCAAAGTCTACATTTTTTTTGATTACTTCAATTGCTTCATTAATTTTCTTTGAGGTTAGATTTTCGTATTTAATCTTGTCGCCAATTCTTAAGTAAAAATTATCGACTACGGTATCTTTTGTAACCTCATACCATAACGGTTTTATTTCTTTTAAAGATTTTAAAACCTCTTTCTGTCCATCATAAATCACTTTATAAAAATGATCGTTTTTATAAACCTGCATCCAAGAATAAGTGGGCAGCGCAATATCTAAATGCAATAGATATTTCCTTTTCTTATCGAGATAAAGTTTTAATTCTTCAATATCTAAAATGGAATTTTTAGAATGATTTTCTAATGGATTTATCAAATTATAACACATCAAAGTGGTTTTATCTACTGGAGGCACCCCCATTTTTTCGGGATATTTATAAGGATAAAGCCGTAAGGTGCAGCTTATTTCTTTTCCGGAAATTAATTTTAACCTTTTTAAAAAATAGAAATAATTCTCTTTTGTAGTCAATGTCCAATCACAATCCATTTGAAACTCATTAATTGGATTGGCTTTTAAAAATCTATCTTTTTTATATTTATTAATTAAAAAAGTAACATTGCTCGCCAATGTGTCTAATCTTTCTTTATTGGTATTTTTGAAAACTTCATTCTTAATATAAACCGTTGGAACAATATCAAGACTGTCCAACTGATAAAGACGTAAAGAAGTTTTAGAAATTGGAAAATCTCCATAAGCTTCGTTATGGTCTATCTCAAAAAATTTAATATAAAACTTCCTTATTTTTAAATCTTTCAGAATTGAAGTTTCTTTATAATTCAATTCCCAACCGTTACTTTTCCAGTAATAAATGGCTTTTTCAACCTTTTCAATCTTATTCGAACAAGATAAAAAGAAGCCTAAAATAAAGGCAAAAAAGAAGTGTTTTTTCATTAGAAAAAGAAAATTTAGATAGCGTAAAATCGTATTAAATTTATATCATTTTGAAATATAAAAATTAAAAAATAACAACTATTTTTTGAGAAAAAACGATGCTAATAGAAATAACAATTCTAGCATGTTTTATAAACGAAAGTACCTTTTTTGTCATTCCGAGGAACGAGGAATTACACGCGAAATTCCACAAAGAAAGTCGCCAATCTTTGTTGATTCACTAGTGTGATTCCTCGTTCCTCGGAATGACAAACAAGATGTATAAAAACAAGAAACCCGACAAATTTTAAAAATCTGTCGGGTTTAGTATTAAAACTAAGTTTGATTTCTTACTTCAAACCAGCCAAACTCTGCTCGATTGTAGCAATTTTAGCTAACGCATCGGCTTGTTTTTGTTTTTCTATAATTAAAACTTTCTCTGGAGCTCCGTTTACGAATTTCTCGTTAGAAAGTTTTGCTTCAACAGATTTCAAGAATCCTTTTGTGTAATTCAATTCTTCTTTCAATTTTGCAATTTCTGCTTCCATATCGATGTTTCCTGTAATCGGAATGAAATATTCATTTGATTTTACACGGAAAGACAATGCTCCATCTACTTTTTCAGAAACATATTCGAAAGCAGAAACATTTCCTAATTTCGTTATGATTGAATCAAAATAAGTAGAAACATTTTCGCTATTAATTCCTTTTAATTCGATTGCATCTTTAAACGGAATATTTTTGTCTTTTCTGATCGTTCTAATTCCAGAGATTACTTCAATAGAATTTTCAAAATCAGCAATTAATTTAGCGTCAAATGGTTTTAATTCTGGCCAAGTTGAAACAATTAAAGCTTCTTCTGGTGATCTTTCTGCAATTAATTGCCAGATTTCTTCTGTCAAGAAAGGCATAAACGGATGCAATAACTTTAAGTTGCTTTCTAACATTTCTATCGCTTTCGCGAAAGTTACGCTGTCAATTGGCTGTTGATAAGCTGGCTTGATCATTTCTAAGAACCAAGAACAGAAATCATCCCAAACTAATTTGTAAATCGCCATTAATGAATCTGAAATTCTGTATTTCTCAAAATTATCCTCGATATCAACTAAAGTCTGTTGCAATTTTGCTTCGTACCATTCGATTGCTACTTTTGATGATTCTGGCTGTGGAATCGTTTCAGAAACTTCCCAACCTTTAATCAATTTGAAGGCATTCCATATTTTGTTTGTGAATGATTTTCCTTGTAGGCATAATTCTTCATCAAACATAATATCGTTTCCGGCAGAAGCACTTAAAAGCAATCCTACACGAACTCCATCTGCACCAAACTTTTCGATTAAATCTAAAGGATCAGGAGAATTTCCTAATGATTTAGACATTTTACGACGTTGTTTATCACGAACTAAACCAGTTAAATATACGTTTGTAAATGGTTTTTCTCCTGCATATTCGTAACCAGCAATGATCATTCTCGCCACCCAGAAAAATAAAATATCCGGACCAGTTACCAAGTCATTTGTTGGATAGTAATATTTGAAATCTGGACTTTCTGGATCCATGATTCCACCAAAAACAGACATTGGCCATAACCAAGATGAAAACCACGTATCTAACGCGTCAACATCTTGTTTTAAGTTGTCGGTTGTTAGTTGTTGGTTGTTGGTTCTTTCTTTTGCTAAAACTAACGCGTCTTCGATGTTTTCAGCCACTACGAAATCTTCTTTTCCATCTCCATAATAGTAAGCCGGAATTTGTTGTCCCCACCATAACTGACGAGAAATATTCCAATCGCGAATGTTGTTTAACCAATGCGCATAGGTGTTCTCGAAACGTTTTGGATGTAATTTAATATCTCCTGTTTCTAAAACCGCCTTAATTGCTGGTTTTACTAAATCTTCCATTTTCAAGAACCATTGGTCAGATAATCTTGGTTCGATTACCGCTTTGGTTCTTTCAGAAGTTCCAACTTTATTTAAATGCGTTTCTGTTTTTGCTAAAGCGCCAATTTCTTCTAACTCTTTCGCAATTTCAGTACGAACCACAAAACGATCTTTTCCTTGATAATGTAATCCGAAACTATTTAAAGTTGCGTCTTCATTAAAAATATCAACGATTTCAAGATTGTGTTTTTCTCCTAACGTTTTATCGTTCATATCGTGTGCAGGAGTCACTTTCAAACATCCTGTTCCGAATTCAACATCTACATATTCGTCTTCGATAATTGGAATTACTCTTCCGCAAATTGGAACAATCGCTTTTTTACCTTTTAAATGTGTAAAACGCTCATCGTTTGGATTAATACAGATTGCAGTATCTCCAAAAATAGTTTCTGGACGTGTCGTTGCGATAGTCAAGAAATCTTCTGAACCTTCAATTTTATATTTTAAGAAAAATAATTTTCCTTGCTGTTCTTCGTAAATAACCTCTTCGTCAGAAAGAGTCGTTTTTGCTTCAGGATCCCAGTTTACCATACGATATCCTCTGTAAATTAATCCTTTGTTATACAAATCAACAAAAGAGCGAATTACAGATGCAGACATATCTGGATCCATGGTAAATTTGGTACGTTCCCAATCGCAAGAAGCACCTAATTTTTTAAGCTGTTCTAAGATTGTTCCTCCGTATTTATCTGTCCATTCCCAAGCGTGTTTTAGGAATTCTTCACGAGTTAAATCGTTTTTATTGATTCCTTCTGCTTTTAATTTAGCCACAACTTTTGCTTCAGTAGCAATAGATGCGTGATCTGTTCCAGGAACCCAGCAGGCATTGAAACCTTTAAGTCTTGCTCTACGAATTAAAACATCCTGAATCGTATTATTCAACATATGTCCCATGTGAAGGACTCCAGTGACGTTCGGCGGCGGGATTACAATGGTGTACGGTGTTCTATGATCTGGTTCTGAATGAAAATAATTGTTTTTCATCCAGTAATCATACCATTTGTTCTCAATCGTCTTAGCGTCAAATTGTGCTGGAATTGTCATCTATTTATGTTTAATCGTTTATTTGTTTAACCGGTTAATCGGTTTTGATTATTATAATGTAAAATTGAATTATTTTGATTGTTTTTCTATCTTGCTAACATCATTTACAATTCAATCTCAACGATTAAACAAATAAACGATTAAAGAGTTAAACAAAAAAATTGGTTCAATTTTTGTAATTATAACTGAGAGCAAAAGTAAATAATTAAGTAGACTATAAAAAGCGAATTATTAATTTGTGTGTTAATTAAAAGAATGTATATTTACTTACAATTAAAAACTAATTTCATATGAAAAATGCAGCCTCTTTTATTGCAGTCTTATTGTTTAGTGCAATAGGTTATGCACAAAATGGCCCAAAAATTGAATTTGCAGCCCCAGACAATACAATTGATTATGGAAAGATTTCTAAAGGTGACAATGGACTTCGTTCCTTTGAATTTACAAACACTGGAGATGCTCCTTTATTAATTACAGGTGCAGAATCTACCGTAAGTTCTATAATCGTTACAAAACCAGCGGCAGCAATTCAGCCAGGCAAAAAAGGAAAAATCGACGTAAAATATAATATGGTTGCTGGTCCTATCCGTAAAACCATTACCGTTGAAACAAACGCAGTAAATTATCCTGACGGACGAGTTGCCTTAAAAATTAAAGGAGAAGTTCAATAAGGATTTTATATCTAAAAATAACATAAAGGTTGTCATTAGTGACAGCCTTTTTTTATGAGCTTCGGAGAAGCGAAATATTTATAGCAAAAAAATGTTTACAGCATAAAGCTCCGGAGGAGCGAAATATATTAAGACTGTAGAAAAAATATATCGCTCCTCTGGAGCTTTTTTCATTTGTCCTACTACGACTCTATAAATATTTCACCCCGCTGGGGTTTTTCAGATATATCTTTTTTATAAATATTTATATCCAACAAAAAAGCTGTCCTTTTGAGACAGCCTATTTTCTCTTTACCGAAAAGCATCTTGCTACTCAAATCTTTTCTCTATTTACCAGCACATTCAACTGAATCAAATTTGTATTTTACATTTTCAAAATCAATTGGTTTGTCTTTAACTAAATACGTAACACCCATCGTAGTCTGCATGGTTCCGTTTCCTAAAATAAGCTGGTTATTGCGTTTTAAAAGTGCCATTGGATTTTTGAAAGTTTTATCTTTATTCACATTATCCTTAAAAGTATAATCTACAAATAAAGTATCACCATGAAACTCACCCGCAACTTCTCCTGTTCTCACAGTTGAAGGCGCAACTTTCATAACCAAATCTCCTGCAAGTTTTCCGTTTTTTAATGTATTCAATGTCAAATCTAAAGTGTCCTTTTCATAAATCGCTTTATAACATGCACTACTTACAACTTTTTCTCCTTCAGCTTTTGCTGCTTCAGCTTCTTTTTGTTTTTGATCATTTTTACAGCTTTGAAGTCCTATTAAAGGCAAAATCAAACAAGATAAAACTAGCTTTCTCATAATTGAATATTTTATTTCAGGGTTATATTATAAAATTAATAAAAAAGAAGCCAATATAAAGGCTTCTTTCTTAAAATTTATTAGTTAAATATCTACAAATTTTTAATTACAAATTCAGATCTTCTATTCAATTCATGATCTTCTTCAGAACAAGCTTCATCTGTTTTGCATTTTATAATTGGTACCGATTCTCCATATCCTTTTGCTGAAACTCTTTTAGCATCAATTCCTGATTGAATAATAAATTCTCTAGTTGAATTGGCTCTTTTTTGAGATAAATCTTCATTGAATTTTGCATTTCCTCGAGAATCGGTATGCGAGCCAATTTCGATTACCATTCCTGGATATTTTTTCATCAATTCGACAACTCTACCCAAAACGACTTTCGATTCTTTACGAATGTACCACATATTGTAGTCAAAATAAATCGGATCCGTCTTAATGATTAATCTGTCTTTATCTTTTATAACATCTTTTTCCTGTGCTAAAATCTCTTTTACTTTTTCAGTCTTTTTCACTTCAGCAGCAACTATTGCTGCTTCTTTGGCTTTCTTCTCTTTTTCTTTCAATTCAATTGCTGCAAGTGCTTCTTTCTTCTTATTATTTTCTTCTATAATAATTTCCTGCTTTCTCTTATTTTCAGCAATCAACTTTTCTTCCTGTTTAATGGCTTCTAAAGATTTTAAAGCTAATGAAGCATCATTACTTTTATCTCTGGTTTTATCTAAAGTCAGAATTGTAGAAGCATTAGTATAATTTTCTTTGAAAGCACTAACTTTATAAGAAGCCTCGCAAGCCACTGTAAAACTGAATTTCCCGTCTGCAGTAGTTGTAATAGTATTCAAAGTTTTATTTTCTGAATCTTGCAAAATTACAGTTGCATTTTCTAAAGCCAATTTGGTATCGACATCAGTGATTGTTCCTGCAATAAACTGTTTGCAATCTTCAACAATTAAGTCTTTTATTTCTTTAAATTGATAAATATCATCGCTTCCTTTTCCTCCTTCTCTATTCGAAGCAAAATATCCTTCTTTGGAATTTGAATCAATATTAAAGGCAAAATCGTCTAAATTTGAATTTAAAGGCAATCCGATATTTACGGCTTCTCCATATTCTGAACCTTTAATTTCAGAAACAAAAACGTCTAAAGATCCGTATCCTAAATGTCCATCCGAAGAAAAATAAAGTTTATTATCCATTGAAGCGAAAGGAAACTGCTCTCTTTTATCTGTGTTTACATTCGGACCTAAATTTTTTGGAGTATCAAATGCACCTTTATTTATATTGACAGAATAAATATCAAATGATCCCAACGAACCTGGCATATCTGAAGCAAAATACAATACTTTTTCATCTGCACTTAAAGCCGGATGTTCCACAGAATAATTTGGGCTATTGAACGGAAGTGATGTAATATTAGTCCATTTTCCATTAACCAATTCCGCTTTAAAGATTTGAAGATTTGAAATTTTCTTTTCGTCTTTTCTTCTTTTTCCGTTTTTGGAATTATTTCTGGTAAAATAAATTGTTTTGCCATCTTTTGTAAAAACAGCATTCGATTCGTGCATTCCAGTTTTCAATTCTTTAGCAAAATAATGAACAACGGAATCAGCTGAATTTAAATTTTTTAATGGAATTGAAACTAAATTTAAATAGGTCTCATTGTCCCATTTAAACTTTTTATCCAATAGTCCAGGTTTTAGTTTTACTCCGGCAAAGACTAAATCATCATTATATTTTACGGCTCCAAATTCTGAATTTGGTGTATTGATAGCAAGATTTTTGATCTCAAAACGTTTTCCAATTGCTGAAACATTTTCTAACGTTTTTAAGCTTTTTTCAAAATTTACAACATCATCAGGATTTCCAGATAATGCATAATATTCTTTTAAATTAATATTTGAGTCTTCAACACTATTTGTTGCTTTTAAAGTCTGAGCGTATCTAAAATAGTATTCTCTATTTAAATCCTTATTGTAATTCTTTACCAATAATCTGTAATAGCGCTGTGCCTTCACTAAATCATTTGTATAGAAATAGGAATCTGCTAAATTTTTAATTACTTCTTGCGAAGGTCTTTCGTCTGCTAATTTTTGATACAGAACAATCGCTTCAGTATAATATGTTCTATCAAAAAATTTCTTTGCTCTAATCAATTCCTGATCTTGAGCATTTATAAACTGTATTGAAAATACGAATATAATAACAAGTAGTTTTTTCATATTTTTCATCTTAGAAGAATCTTGGTGATTTATCAAATCCTTTTCCTAACAAGTCTAAATCGAATAACAGCATAATTTCATGAGTACCAGAATTAAACTGTCCGAAGTTGGTAAGTGTGTAATCGTAAGCGTAACCAACTCTCAATGTTGGTGTCACATTGATATTAAACAATGCGCTTACTGAATCCTCAATTCGATAGGCTACACCAAATTCAAATTTTTCATTGTACAATACATTTGCTGTAACATCTAAAGTAATAGGCGCACCTTTGACAAATTTGGACATAAATGCAGGTTTCAGTTTCAACATATCATTCAGCTGAAAAACGTAACCTGCCGTTAAAAAGGTATGTATTTCTTCAGAACCAAAAGCATTTATTCCAGATTTTTCTTGAATGTATTTCGATTTAAGTAAATTAGGAACAGACAATCCAACATAAAGATTATCTCTAAAATAATAAGCTCCAACTCCAATATTCGGTTTTGTTGCATTTATATTTTCTGAAAAAGCAAAATCGGTTTGAGGATCTGTAAATCGAAATCCATTAAAATTGCTTTGCATAGATGAAAAACCGGCTTTTAAACCTAGCGACAGTTTATCTTTATTACTTAATTTTAAAACATATGCAAAATCAGCATAGACATTATTTTCTTTTTTAGCCCCGTCACCAATATCATCTGAGACAAACGAAATTCCAGCTTCTATTTTATCTGTGATAGCACTATGTCCGAAAAATGTAAATGTTTTGGGAGCACCATAAGCACCAACCCATTGTGTTCTGTAAAGTCCCCCAAAATTCATCATGGCAGGAACTCCCGTTGCATAAGCAGGATTCACAACACTCATATTATACATATAATGCGTGTATTCTGGATCTTGCTGTGCAGAAACGGACAAATAGAAAAGGAAATTTATAAAGAATAGTATTTTTTTCATTTGGAAATTATATTAAAAATATAAAAGAGATTTATCGATTTAAATAAAGACGGCCTTGTTTCGGCGGTTTATTCTCTTTATTGAAATGAAGCACATAAAAATAAACTCCATTGGGCGCTATTCCACCTGCTATTCCACTCTTTTCATAATTTTTTCCATCCCAAGCTGGTTTATTTTTATCTCCTTTATACATTCCGACTCCATATCTATTATAAATTTCGAGAGTATAATTAGGATATAAAAATTCAATATCCTTAATCACAAACGAATCATTTGTACCATCTCCGTTTGGAGAAAAACCATCGGGCACAAAAAAGTCATTCGATACATCATCGCAAGATGTTAGTGTTACAGTGACTTCAATATATTCTGAAGAAAAACAATCTGTATCTGGGAAATTGAATCCGTAATATCTGCCTTGTTCTGTCAAAGGAGTCGTTGAAGCTAATAAGTTTCCGCTGTTTGGAGCATCATACCAAACTACTGTTGAAGATACATTGGTATTATTAGATAAATCTGCAATAGTAGGATTTTTTAATCCACAGAAATTTTGCCCATCCGAATTTAAAACTGGAGCTGGTGTATCAGTTATTGTAACAGTAACCATGGATGCTTGAGAGACACAGCCGGTTGCAGAAGTTTCCTTTACATAATAATTACCCGATTGTAAAAGTAAAGTAGATGCTAATGGTGTTGTTGCCGTTGGAGAATTATACCATTTATATTGCGCTCCTCTCGGTTCCAAAATAGCGATTGCTGCCTCATCCACTTTACAGAATTGCTGATCGGTCACATTTGGCGCAACTGGAAGTGGATACAGAACAAAATCATCTGCTATATTAGTCAAATTAACATCGCAGGTTGTGACAGTATTAGTTATATTTAGTAAGTTAATCTTAGTGCTGCCAAAATTCTGAAGCAAAGCTGCTGGAATGACAAAATCTAACCTTCCGTTTGTTACTGCTTGTGTAATAGTTTGGACAGCAGAAACATTACTATCTGATAACTGATATGAAATCTTAGCATTTGTTAAATTTCCTAATCCTGAAATAGCAACAGAAACGGGATCATTTAAACAATAATTATTAACCGCAACACTAACAGTTGTAGCATTTGGAAGTGGAAGTATGTTTAAATTTCCAACTAAATTAGATGTATTTGCACATTGTGGTGCTGGACTAGTAATGTTTACGATATTCAAAATTGTAATAACCGATAATCCACTTTTTGTATTTAAATTTCCAGGAACCTCAAAAGTTGCCTTTCCTCCTACTGCTTTTATAATTGCAGTTTGCCCTGTTGCTATATTATCACCATTTACATTGTACGTTATGCGATAGTCTCCATCAAGTAATTGAAGCGCATCTATTTGCATTAATCCCGCTTTGTTCTGACAAGTCGGAGTTGAAGTAAGTGTAGCTCCATTTAAACGCGGTAATGGGTAAATCGTCAAAACTGTCGAAAATGGACTAAAAATATCTGTACACGTATTATAGCTAGAAGTTGCTACAATTTTTGTCGCATTTATAGTAAATTTTCCAACTTGGCGAAAATAAGAAGAATTGATTGGAAAAATAAATTCTCCATTTATAAAATACCCTAATATCTTTTCAGATCCAGAACTTGGTCCAGTAATCGTATATGATAATTCATACTGCCCAATAGGTATGCTATCAGGACCTTGAGTAATTTTACCGTAGTAGGATGCCGTAGAAATACTAGATTCGCAAATATCACTAAAAACCTCAATTTTTGCACCTGTAAAATCAAGTCTTTTTTCTAGTACAATTGAAACATCAGAATATTTATTACTACATATAAAATTATCAGGTACTGCCAAAACATTATATCGGAAGTTATATGTCCCGGGTCCAGAAGTGTCAAACAATTCTTGAAGATTAACATTGTGATCTGTTCTAGAGGTAATCCCTGGACCAGTCCATGTTCCTCCACTATCTTCTCCTGTAAGTCGATCATTCAAATCTAAATTGGTGTATGCTGTTAATCCATTACTTCCGCACAACTGTAAATTTTCTGGACTTCCAGGTTTAGGAGCTCTTAAAACAGTTACTAAGACTGTTGTCGATTTTGATGCAGGCGAGCATTCTAATACGGGTGGCACTGTATATGTAAATTGAAGTGTCGTTTTTTTATCAATATCACCAATATATATAGAAGGTTCAACATATTCTCCCAAGCTATTTCTCCACTGCCCATTTGAATGCGGCCCCATTGAATTACTATCAAATGCCGTAAAAAGGTTAAAATAATTACTATCGTTACAAACAGTTGCTTGTGATCCTACTCCTGGAAATGCACCAATTGTAATAGTTACCACCGCTTTATTATTGGTACAACCTGAACTATCAGGAGCTGTATAGGTATAATGATAAGTACCTCCCTTAGTAATAATTTGAGGACGCAAAATTCCTGTAGCAGGATCTAGACCTTTTAAATTGTTATCATCAGACCATGTACCTCCGGGAACTGGAGAGCCTCCTAATAATGAAAATAAAGACAATGACTCATTAACTGGATTCTCAATATCACAAATTATTTTTTGTCCATCTGTACCTGCACATTGAGCATTAATTTTTGAAGAATAAAAGTTTAAAAAAATAAAAATTATTATAAACCTTAATAAATTAATGTAGTTTTTTGTCATAGATTAAATTTTTGTTAAACATAATAAAATATCTAAATATTAAACACGATTTTAACAAACATTTTTTCACAAAAATAAATTTAAAGCAAAATAGTATACTACAGATCTATTTTACATGAGATTACAGTTCGTCCTCAAGCTTAAATCTAAATTTTAAGACCACACTATTTCTTTCCACTTCCATATTAACCCAAATATCTTCTTCTGATTTTAAGAGATTATTTATTTGCTGCAAGCTGTATCTGTAGGGCTGAATTTTATTAATGCTAACAATAATATCTCCTTTACGTAATCCGCATTTTTCGGCAGCAGAATTTTTACGGACATTCACGATTTCATAAACCGGCTTTAGAGCAAATTTGTATTTAAAATTATTGTTATTCTTATCTCCTTGAAACTCCTCAAGTGTATTGGCCACTCTAACAGTCTCCATATGCACGGTTTCTTGAACCCATTGAAGTCCATTATGCTGAATGGAGATTCCACTTTTATTATATGTAAAAGGTTCTCCAAATTTGGTATTCTTTTTCAAATAAAGTTTTTTCTCTTTATAGTCTAAAACTACTGTAAATCTTTTTAATATTTCGCCACCTATCGAACCAATACGCCCCGGAACCATCTTTACATTGCGAATAGATAGTGAATCTGGAAAAGAAACGATAGGCTTTTTAAAATCAAAATCATCCATAGAAAACTGGTCTATTTTGGCACGATGTCCTTCAATATCACCACTAAATCCCTTTCCTAAAAAATCAGGGAAATTTTTATCCGGAAGCTTGATTTTACTGTTTTCAAAAATCCAAAAAGCATCACTGTTTCCTAGGTCAATTAAAAGCTTTGCATCTATTTTTTCATTATTTACCGTGGCTATGGTCACAATATATGGTTTTGATCTTTCAATAGTTATCGGAATCAATTTAAATTTTTTATCGAGCTTTTCTTGAAATTTAGTGTTTTTAGAATGAACAACAATTCTCTTTTTTTGATAATTAATTTCAACCAAATTATTCTTGAAAAATTTATGTCCGATAATCCCATTAACAGGAATTCCGATATGCGAAGAAAGATTGAAACTTTGGTCCAAAATAATATAAACCATATGGTCGTTTGACTTTAAACCATGAGTTTCTAAAATATTTTTAGTCGATTTAAGTCCTTCGATTTCTTCTTCACTTCCTAATCCGCGAAGTTTGATTTTTTCAACATTATTAAAGCTTACTTCTTGTTTCTCTTCCATGCTGAACAAAATAGTTTCTTCGACACCAGAATCAAGCAAAAAATTCAGCTCCACTCCATTTACTTTTATGGGAATAAAAATAAGATTATTTATTAATTTGAAAGGGATTGTAACCTTAGTCGCATTGTTCTCCATTAAAAAATCGCCTTGTCCAAAAAGCGTAAAAGGTAAGAATACCCCAAAAAACAATACTATATATTTTTTCATTGACAATATTTTATTATAAAATTAGTAAATATATTTATTATTGTTACATTTTTGCAAGTACCCATATTGTTTACGTTAAATTCGAAAAAAAAATGCAAATTTGCACTTCAATAATTTATACTCATGCCAACAATTTCACACAAAGGCAGAAACATGCCTGAATCTCCGATACGCAAGCTGGCTCCTTTTGCAGATTTAGCAAAGAAAAAAGGACACAAAGTGTATCATCTAAACATTGGTCAACCGGATATCAAGACTCCCGAAGTGGCCATCGAGGCGGTAAAAAATATTGATTTAACTCTTATAGAATACAGTCCGTCTGCCGGATATGAAAGCTATAGAAAAAAATTAGCTCATTTTTACCAGCGCCAAAATGTAAACGTTAACTCAGAAGACATCATTGTTACTACAGGTGGTTCTGAAGCCTTACTATTTGCGCTGGCCACAATTACAGATCCGGGAGATGAAATCATTATCCCAGAACCTTTTTATGCTAATTATCATGCATTTGCATCTTCAACAAGCGCAACTGTAGTACCACTTGTTTCTACAATTGAAACTGCTTTTGCTTTGCCTAGCATTGAAGAAGTAGAAAAGTTGATTACACCAAAAACTAAAGCCATTCTGATTTGCAATCCTGGAAATCCGACTGGATATTTATATTCTGAAGCAGAAATTAAACAATTAGCGAGTTTAATTAAAAAACACGATTTATACTTAATTGCCGACGAAGTATATCGTGAATTTCTGTATGACGGAAATGATGTACATTTTTCTGTAATGAATTTAGAAGATGTACAGCAAAATGTAATCATGGTCGATTCAGTTTCGAAACGTTACAGTATGTGCGGTGCGAGAATTGGCTGTTTAGTAACTAAAAACAAAGAAGTTTTAGCAACAGTTATGAAATTTGCTCAGGCTCGTTTGAGTCCGCCAACAATTGAGCAGATTGCTTGCGAAGCCGCGATAGACACACCTCAAAGTTATTTTGATGAAGTAATTTCAGAATACAAAGAACGTCGTGATACTTTGATCGCAGAATTAAATAAAATTGATGGAGTAATTGTAACAAAACCAAAAGGTGCTTTTTATTGCATTGCAGAATTGCCAATAGAAAACTCTGACGATTTTGCACAATGGCTTTTAGAAAGCTTTGATTTAAATGGCGAAACAGTGATGATTGCTCCTGCCAAAGGTTTCTATTCGACTCCTGGAATGGGATTAAATCAGGTTCGTATTGCTTATGTTTTAAATAAATCAGATTTAATTACAGCTGTTAATATCTTAAAAGAAGCATTATTGGCTTATAACAACAGATAATCAATTGATTAAATACAATTTTAAAAAGACAATAACCATTTCGTTATTGTCTTTTTTGTTTTGAAATAACAAAATATAAATCTCGAAATTAAATTATCTTCAAAAACGTGCAATTAAATCCTAAAAACCATAGAAAAGGTTTCCTATTTATTAATTATCTTTACCGCCTTAAAAAGGAATACATATACTAATAGTAGTTTTTAATGATAAACAACGAAGAATTTTTAGACGAAATAGGAGATAATCATTTCAGCAGTAACGCTCAAAACCCTTTAAGACCGGATGCTTTTGACATAACTGATGAAGAAAAAATAGAAAAAATTAAAAAAGATGTTGAAAGCATTCTACAAACTCTTGGAATGGATTTGACAGATGACAGCATTAAAGGAACTCCAAATCGAGTTGCAAAGATGTTTGTAAAAGAGATTTTTGGTGGTCTTAACCCAGCAAAACAGCCAAAAGCTTCTACCTTTGATAATAATTACAAATATGGCGAAATGCTTGTGGAGAAAAACATCACGGTTTATTCTACTTGCGAGCACCATTTATTGCCAATTATCGGACGTGCTCACGTAGCCTATATCTCAAGCGGACGCGTTATCGGTTTATCAAAAATGAACAGAATTGTAGAATATTACGCAAAAAGACCTCAGGTTCAAGAGCGCTTAACTATGCAGATTGTTCAGGAACTTCAAAAAGCTTTAGGCACAGAAGATGTTGCTTGTGTTATCGATGCAAAACATCTTTGTGTAAATTCACGCGGAATTAAAGATATCGAAAGCAGTACAGTAACTTCTGAATTTGGTGGAAAATTCAAAGATCCTCAAACGAAAAGAGAATTCTTAGATTACATCAAGTTAGAAACACAATTTTAATAGTCGCTTAATTAGCTAATTTTATAATTAGATTAATTATTAAAGTATTAAAAAAAATAAACGATTAAATAGTAAAAAACAATATGCCTTTATACACATCGCAACCATTAAAAATATACAATTCACTTTCGGGTGAAAAAGAAGATTTCAAACCAATCCATGAAGGAAATGTTGGAATGTATGTTTGTGGTCCAACGGTTTATAGCAATGTGCATTTAGGAAATGTGAGAACTTTTATGTCTTTTGACGTAATTTTCAGATATTTTCTTCATCTTGATTATAAAGTTCGTTACGTTCGAAATATTACTGATGTTGGACATATTGTAGATGATGTAGATGAAGGTGAAGATAAAATTGCCAAAAAAGCACGTTTAGAACAGCTAGAGCCTATGGAGGTCGTACAGCGCTATACGGTAGATTTTCATGATATTTTAAAATCTTTCAACTTCTTACCGCCAAGTATTGAACCAACTGCAACTGGGCATATTATCGAACAAATTGAGATCATCAAAAAAATTATGGCAACTGGAATTGGCTATGAAGCCAACGGTTCTGTATATTTTGATGTTGTAAAATATAACGAAACCAACAATTACGGTATCTTAAGCGGCAGAAATATCGAAGATATGCTAGCCAATACGCGTGATCTTGATGGGCAATCAGACAAAAGAAATCCACAGGATTTTGCACTTTGGAAAAAAGCCGAACCAGAACATATTATGAGATGGCCATCACCGTGGAGCGATGGTTTTCCTGGATGGCATCTTGAATGTACTGCAATGAGTACCAAATATCTTGGTAATCATTTTGATATTCACGGAGGTGGAATGGATTTAAAATTCCCGCACCATGAATGTGAAATCGCTCAAAATGAAGCCTGCACAGGACAATCTCCAGTGAACTATTGGATGCACGCCAATATGCTGACTTTAAACGGAAAGAAAATGGCAAAATCGACTGGAAATAATATTTTACCAGGCGAAATTCTAAGTGGAGATAACAATATCTTAAGCAAACCATTCTCAGCTTCTGTAACTCGTTTCTTTATGCTTCAAGCGCACTACAGAAGTATTCTAGACTTTTCTGATGACGCAATTGTTGCAGCTGAAAAAGGATACAGAAGATTAATGGAAGCTGTTGAAGCATTACCAAACATTGTTGCTGGAAAAACAAGTTCAATTGATTTCGGCGCATGGAAACAGCTTTGCTACGACGCAATGAATGATGATTTTAACACCCCTATTTTAATTGCTCAATTGTTTGAAGCTGTTCGCTTTATTAATTTATTAAAAGACGGAAAAGAAACGATCTCAACTGAAGATTTAGAAAGTTTTAAAACAGCAGTAAATGCTTTTGTTTTTGATGTGTTAGGTCTTAGTGATGAGAAAAACGCAGATGGTGATAACGACAAATTAGAAGGTGTTGTAAATATGCTTATCGGAATGAGAAATCAGGCGAGAGCAGACAAAAATTTTGCATTGTCCGATCAAATCCGCGATCAATTGATTGCCTTGGGAATACAATTAAAAGACGGAAAAGAAGGAACTTCGTTTAGTATACAGTAAGAACTATTTCAATTTTGGTTGTAACAAAGTTCTTTTAAAAACAACTAATTAAAGAGTTCGTAGCAAGAAAATAATTATTGATAAAGATGCTTTCCAAAATCTTAATATATCCATTTGTACTATTGGTTCGCTTTTACCAAACTGCGATTTCCCCGTTTACTCCGGCAACTTGCAGATTTGAACCAACTTGTTCCAGTTATATGATTCAGGCATTACAAATTCATGGTTTATTTTATGGTGGCTTTTTAGGAATAAAACGGATTCTAAGCTGCCATCCTTGGGGAAGAACTGGTTATGATCCTGTACCAGAAAAAAAATGCAATCATAAACATTAACTTTATACAAATAAGTACTTTACATTAAATATTTACTTTTACATAAATACAAAAACATACTACATGACACATGCCCTACATTTAATCTGGAATCCTTCTGAAGGAATCGATCTAGGTTTTTTTATGATTCGCTATTACAGCTTAATGTTTGTAATTGCCTTTGGATTAGGATGGTTTATAATGAAAAAAATCTTTGAAAGAGAAAATGAATCACTTGAAAAACTAGACTCATTATTTGTTTGGACAGTACTTGCTACTTTAATCGGAGCACGTTTAGGACATGTTTTCTTTTATGACTGGGATTATTTTAAAGACCATTTATTAGAAATTATTCTGCCTGTTAAATTTGAACCAGAATTTCATTTTACTGGATTTCAAGGTCTAGCTAGTCATGGTGCAGCAATCGCAATTATTGTGGCAATGTATTATTACAGCAAAAAAATCTTAAAACGTCCTATGTTATGGATATTAGATCGCGTTGTAATTCCGGTGGCAAGTGGAGCCATCTTTGTGCGTATTGGTAATTTTATGAATTCGGAAATTGTTGGTAACGAAACTACATCTTCTTTCGGAATTCGTTTTTTACACGATAAATTTGACAAATATCAAATTGTGGGCAAAACAGGAATTACCGATCCTAAAGAAGCTTATAATGCAGTTGTAACAGATCCAAAATTTGCTAATTTATTAGCAGAAGTACCTGTAAAACATCCAACTCAATTATACGAGGCTTTTTGCTACATTTTTGTATTCGCAATCTTGTTTTTCCTGTATTGGAAAACAAATGCAAGACTTAAAACAGGACTATTATTTGGTTTATTTTTAGTTCTTTTATTTGTTGTTCGTTTTATTGTAGAATTTGTTAAATCAAAACAAGGAGGACTAGAAGACACTTTAGGATATTTCTCTACTGGACAATGGTTAAGTATTCCTTTTATCATAATTGGTCTTTTCTTTATCATTAGAGCACAGAGAAATCCGCTTGCAGAATCTTAAAAAACCATTCCGAATATAAAAAGCCCAATATCTAAGATATTGGGCTTTTCTTTTTACAGTTGATACGAAATACCAAATTCAATATTTTTTGTATTATAACCCGCGTTTGTACTTCCTAAGCCAGCATTAGAAACATGCCTCAAACTTGGACGAACATCAAATCGAAATTGATTATAATCAGCAGTAAAACCCACAGCTAAAACATCTGCAAAAGCAAAACCACTAGACATGCGTTCTGTTTCTGTATCAGTTATCATTGGGCCAACGCTACCAAGAAAATAGATCGAATATGATTTCGCAAATGGTTTTCTAATTATAAAACCAATATTCAATACATATTCTCTTACTTCTTTCAACTTCATATATTCAATTCTTTTTTGCTCAAAGTTAGGAGTTTCTGGTTTTACGAAATATAAATTCAATAATTGATGCTTTCCAAAATTAATTTCTGGCTGCAATAAAATTTCATATTCAAAATTCCGAGATTCTTTAAAACCATAATAAACTTGCGCTTTATAAAAATGATTAGCAAAAGTATAATTCTTATTATTGAACTCACTTCCAAAGCCATAACTGAGTCCTATTCTAAAATTACTATTCTGCGCATTTAACTGCATTATGGAAAACAAAAAAGTAATAACGAAAAATATCCTTTTAATCATAATTAGCATTTATAACTTAAACACAAACATAAAAAAAAGATCCAGTTTTCACTGGATCTTTCTATTATTAAAACAAAGTTTTAAATTATGCTTTGTTGTGTTTGTCTTCGATTGTATGTTTCTCATCATTCGAAATCGTATCTACCAATACTGGAGTTGCGATAAATAATGAAGAGTAAGTACCAACAATAATACCGATTAACATTGCAAAGATAAATCCTCTGATTGATTCTCCACCAAAAATAAACATTGTTAATAATACAATGATCATCATTAATGAAGTATTCAATGTTCTTGATAATGTAGTATTAATAGAAGCGTTTACGATATCTTCAAAACTTCCTTTACGGTTTCCAATGATAAACTCTCTCACCCTGTCAAATACAATTACTGTATCGTTCATAGAGTAACCAATTACCGTTAAAATCGCAGCGATAAAGTGCTGATCCATTTCCATGTGGAAAGGCATGAATTTATAACATAATGAATAAATTCCTAATACAAATACAACGTCATGCGCAACAGCTGCAATTGCACCTAATGAATACTGCCATTTACGGAAAGATATCATTAAGTATAAGAAAATAACTGCCATCGCACCAAGAACTGCCCAGTATGAGTTAGTTTTAATATCTTCCGAAATAGAAGCTCCAACTTTAGAAGCCTGTAACACCCCTACCGTTTTACCGTTGTAAGAGTTTATGAATTTATCATAAGTTGTATTTGGGAAATACTTCTGCAAAGCAGCATATAACTTTTGATTTACTTCTTCATCTATAGCTACACCATCTTCTTTAATTTTGTATTTAGTAGTGATTTTCAATTGATCATCATCTCCTAAAATTTTAGCTTCAACTGGAGTACCGAAAGCAGCAGATAATTCATCTGAAACTGCGGTAGCATCTACAGCTTTTTCAAATTTAACTTGGAAAGTTCTACCTCCAACAAAATCAACACCTTCATCTAATCCGTTAACGAAGAAGATAGAAACTAAACTTACTACTGTTACAATAGAAGAGAAGATATAAGTGAATTTTTTAACTTTAATAAAATCAAAGTGGAAGTTTGTAAACCAGTTTTTAGTAATGTTTGTTGAGAAAGTCAAATCTGCTTTTCCAGCAATATTTCTATCAATAAAAATTCTAGCAATAAAAATTGAAGTAAACAATGAAGTTACGATACCAATTAATAATGTTAAAGCGAAACCTTTAATTGGTCCTGTTCCAAAAATAAACAAGATAGCTCCAGTTAAAACGTGAGTAACGTTAGCATCAATAATAGAACGCATTGCACCATGCCATCCGTAAGAAGCTGCAACTGCCTCAGAAAGTGATTTTCCTTCACGTAATTCTTCTTTTGCTCTTTCGTAAATAATAATGTTAGCATCTACCGCAGTACCCAATGTTAATACGATACCTGCAATACCTGGTAATGTCAGTACAAAACCAAAACTTGCCATAATTCCGAATAAGAATAGTAAGTTTAATAATAAAGCAAGGTTAGCATACCAACCAGCTTTACCATAATAGAATACCATCCAAACACAAACTAATAAGAATCCTAATACAGAAGAAATTGTACCTGCATCAATAGCCGCTTGTCCTAAAGATGGACCAACAACAGTTGACTGAATAATATCTGCAGAAGCTGGTAATTTACCCGCATTTAATACGTTAGCTAAATCTTTTGTTTCAGCAACATCAAAAGAACCTGTAATTTCAGATCTTCCTCCAGCAATAGGACCACTTGTTACACCTGGAGCAGAATACACGATATCATCTAAAACAATAGCAATATAACTTTTTTGAGCAAAAGCTCTACCTGTAAGTTCTTCCCAAACTTTAGCACCTTGACTGTTCATTTGCATAGAAACAGCAGGTTTACCCATTTGGTCAAAAGTATCTTTTGCATCAGTAACAACACCACCGCTCATCGCTGGGTTATTATCTCTATTTCCTTTTAAAGCATATAATTCAACAACTTCAAGATCTTTTGCCGTTGCTAAATCTTTTGCTTTCTGATCTTTAATTGTAGTTGGTTTACTCCAAACAAATTTAGCATAATGCTGGTCAGCAGCTAATAAAACTCTAATTTCTGGTCTTTTTAAATAACCATTAATAGCAGCAGTATCTTTTGTAGCAAAGTAACCTAAAACTGGTCCACCACCTTGACCAACGATTTTATCAAATAAAGGATTATTTCCTTTCTTAACATCAGCAGAATCTTTAGTGTCTGTCAATAAAGCATTCAATGAATCTTTAGCAACAGTTTTTGTTTCTACTTTAGAAACTTCAGTTTTCTTTAAAGCTTCGTTAGCAGCAACTAAGAAATTTCCAATTTCTTCCATTTTATAGGTTTCCCAGAACTCTAATTGAGCTTTTCCACCTAATAATTTTTTAATTCTATCCACATCCTTAGCACCTGGAAGCTCAACTAAGATTCTTCCTGTTTCTCCTAATTTTTGGATGTTTGGTTGCGTAACACCAAATTTGTCAATACGTTCTCTTAATACTTTAAAAGCACTTTCTACAGACTCATCAACTTTTCTTTTGATAACTTTTTGAACCTGAGCATCAGACATTTGAAAGTCTACTCCACCCTCTCCTTGAAGACTTCTGTTAGCAAAAATATCTGGCGAAGCCAATTTTACAGAACCTTTAGAATTTGCTTCGAAAGCTTCAAAAAACTTATTTAAATATGTTTTGTTTCCTTCTAAATTTGCAGATGCATCAGCTAATGATTTATTAAAAACTGGATTTTTAGAATTATTAGCCAAACCTTTCAATACGTCTTTAATAGAAATTTGAAGAATAACGTTGATTCCTCCTTCTAAGTCAAGACCTTTATTAAGCTGCTTGTTTTTCACTTCATTGTAAGTGAAATCAGTAAAACCAAGATTTAATACTTTTTCTTTACCAATAGAATCTAAATATTTCAGCTCTTTATCAGGATTGTCCCCTGCAAAAGCTTTAGCTTCACTTTTGACACCATTTGCCACAAAAGTGAATGATAGTTGGTAAATACTTACCAATGCAAATAGAATTGCGAAAAATTTAATAAGTCCTTTATTCTGCATTATTACTAAAAATTAATTATGTTTTATTTTTGTTTTTGTTTTAAAGTCCCATAAAATAAGCCCTGACATGATTTTTTAAAACAAAAATACGAGATCACGAATTACCAATTTTTTTTTAAACCGAGCAAATATATAATTAACGAAAATATTAACCAATTTATTTATTGATTAATCTCAAAAAAAAAGCTGCAAAAGTGCAGCCTTTTCTATTTTTTGCCGTTTTTATTATACTAAAATCGTTTTTAGAGCATCATTCATGCTACGAACTGCATCTGCACTTTTCGCAAATAATGCTTTTTCTTGATCGTTTAATTTAATGTCTAAAATTTCTTCTACGCCATTCTTACCTATTATGCAAGGCACACCGATACAGATATCATTTTGACCATATTCTCCTTCTACAAAGACAGAACATGCAATCATTTTCTTTTGATCATTCAAAATACTATCTACTAAATAGGCTACAGAAGCTCCTGGCGCATACCAAGCTGAAGTACCCAGCAAGCCTGTAAGCGTTGCTCCTCCCACCATAGTATCTGCTGCAACTTTTTGCAATACTTCTTCAGAAAGGAATTGAGAAACTGGAATTCCGTTGTAAGATGCCAGACGTGTCAAAGGAATCATAGTCGTATCACCATGCCCTCCAATTACCATTGCCGAAATATCATTTGCAGGCTTATCTAAAGCTAGTGAAAGATAGGTTCTAAAACGAGAACTATCTAAAGCGCCCCCCATACCTATAATTCTATTTTTTGGCAAACCAGTCGCTTTTAAAGCTAAATAAGTCATAGTATCCATTGGGTTAGAAACTACAACTATTATTGTATCAGGAGAGTATTTCAGTACATTTTCAGCAACTCCTTTTACAATTCCTGCGTTTATACCTATTAACTCTTCTCTTGTCATTCCTGGTTTTCTTGGAATACCCGATGTTATTACTACAACATCACTTCCAGCAGTTTTAGAATAATCATTGGTAACGCCAGATACTTTAGTATTAAAACCTGTGTTTGTAGCACATTGTGCAATATCCAACGCTTTACCTTCGGCAAAACCTTCTTTAATATCCAACAATACTACTTCGCTTGCAATTCCTCTATAAGAAATAACATCTGCACATGTAGCTCCAACATTTCCTGCTCCTACAATGGTAACTTTCATATTTTTCACTTTATCGGTTATTAATTTATTGTCTACTCCTTAAAAAGACAATTCGCTTAATTGTCTAGTAAATTTAAACAATTAAACGAATTGAAATTATTAATTTTTCATTTTATGCGTCGATATTTGCATAAACTGCATTTTTCTCGATAAACTCTCTACGAGGCGGTACTTCATCACCCATTAACATAGAAAAAACCTGGTCAGCCTCTGCCAAACTATCAATATTAACCTGGCGTAGTGTTCTGAAATTCGGATCCATTGTAGTTTCCCATAATTGCTCCGCGTTCATCTCTCCAAGACCTTTATAACGCTGTATAGCGGCACTTCCTCCCATTCTTTCGTTAGCCTGATCACGCTGAACATCATTCCAAGCATATTCTTTCTTTTGTCCTTTTTTAACCAAGTACAATGGCGGTGCTGCAATGTATACGTGACCTTCTTCAATTAACTCTTTCATGAAACGGAAGAAAAACGTTAATATTAAAGTAGAAATGTGACTACCATCGACATCGGCATCACACATGATTATTACTTTATGATATCTTAGTTTTTCAAGATTTAATGCTTTACTATCTTCTGCAGTTCCAACTGTAACGCCTAAAGCAGTAAAAATATTACGGATCTCTTCGTTTTCGAATACTTTGTGATGCATCGCTTTCTCCACATTCAAGATTTTACCACGTAATGGTAAAATCGCTTGAAAATTACGATCACGTCCTTGTTTTGCTGTTCCACCAGCCGAATCTCCCTCGACAAGGTAAACCTCACATCTTGCTGGATCTTGCTCTGAACAGTCAGATAATTTTCCTGGTAATCCGCCACCGCCCATTACGGTTTTACGCTGAACCATTTCACGTGCTTTTTTTGCTGCGTGACGTGCCTGAGCTGCTAAGATTACTTTCTGGATAATTAATTTTGCGTCATTTGGATTTTCTTCCAAATAATTCTCTAACATTTCCCCAACTGCCTGAGAAACCGGAGAAACAACTTCTCTGTTTCCAAGCTTTGTTTTTGTCTGACCTTCAAATTGAGGCTCAGATACTTTTACGGAAATAATAGCCGTTAATCCTTCACGGAAATCATCCCCAGCAATTTCGAATTTTAATTTATCTAACAACCCTGAAGCATCAGCATATTTTTTAAGTGTTCTTGTCAAACCACTTCTAAAACCTTGTAAATGCGTTCCTCCTTCGTGAGTATTAATATTATTTACGTAAGAAAAAATATTCTCCGTATAACTTGTATTATAAATTAAGGCAACTTCAACTGGAATTTCACCTTTATCATTATCCATACTGATAACATGAGAAACAATTGGCTCACGATTACCATCTAAATAACGAATGTACTCTTTAAGACCTTCATCAGAATGAAATACTTCACTTTTAAATTCGCCTTTTTCATCCACTTCTCTCTTGTCTGTAAACGTGATTGTAATTCCTTTATTCAAGAAAGAAAGTTCACGCATACGAGCTGAAAGCGTATCGTATGAAAACTCGGTAGTTTGAGTAAAAATAGTATCATCAGGGTAAAAAGTCTGACGAGTACCTCTCTTATCTGTTTCTCCGATTTGTTTAACCGGATATAATGATTTTCCTCTTTCGTATTCTTGTTCGTAGATTTTTCCTTCTCTAAAAACAGTAGACTTCATGTGAACTGAAAGTGCATTTACTACAGAAACCCCAACCCCGTGAAGTCCTCCAGAAACTTTATAAGAATCTTTATCAAATTTACCTCCAGCACCAATTTTAGTCATTACAACTTCAAGTGCAGAAACTCCTTCTTTTTTATGTAAATCAACTGGAATACCACGACCGTTATCTTCAACTGTAATAGAACCATCTTCGTTTATTGCAACACCAATTGTATCACAATGTCCTCCCATCGCCTCATCAATAGAGTTATCAACAACCTCGTAAACCAGATGGTGGAGTCCTCGAACCCCTACATCACCAATATACATAGACGGACGCATTCTTACGTGCTCCATCCCTTCTAATGCCTGAATACTATCTGCTGAATAATTGTTCTTCTTGATTTCTTCGCTCATATAATTTATTCTAAAAAATGTAATTATTGTCTAACAGGCAAATATATAAAAACGCAAGCTATATATCCAGTAAAATAGTAGTTAAAGCACTTAAGTTATCAACACAATTGTTTGAAAAACCTAAAAATATGCTTAAAAGAATAATTAAATTTGAATTTTCTTAAATTGCTAATTCTTAAATTGAAATTCCAATTTTTAAAATTCAAAATTCCAAGGTTAAAAGCAGAGAATAAAAAAACCGAAATAACATTATAAAATGCATTTCGGTTTTTAAATTTTTCATTCCTTTAAATTGAAATTTGGTATTTCAAAAATTGGAATTTGGAGTTTTTATTTTGAATTTTTCTAAGCTTTATTGTTTTTTATTAAAATCTCCTGCATAGATTGAAGTCATCTTTTCTAAACTCAAGTATTTTCTAATAACAGCATTAATATCTTCTAATTTAAGCGCTTTTACTTTGGTTTCTAAATCATCATAATCTTCTAGCGGAATTCCATATTGCAAATAAGTATTCACCAATCCGATTAAAGTATTATCGTTTCCTAATCTTGTTTTTCTACCGTTCTGCCAGCTTCCTAAATTTGATTTCAATTCTTCGGCTGTAAAACCATCTTTTAGTGCTTTAGAAATTTCCTCTTTAGCTGCTGTTTCAACCGCGCTCTTTTTAGTTGGATTTAAAAGGGCAAAATATTGCCAGTATGCTACATCATTGGTAATCGGAACATTTAGGGATGCTCCCGCTCCATAACTTATTCCTTCTTTTTCGCGTAATCTCATCGGAATTCTAGCACTCAAAAACCCTCCACTTCCTAATATTTCATTAGCCATTATAAAAGCTGGATAATCTGGGCTATTTCTATCCATTTTAAAACTTACTCTTCCAAGCGCAACAGCGTTTTCTTTGTCTGGCGTTAAATAATCTTTATCTAATTTTTTAGTTTCAAAAAAGAGTGGTTTCGCAATTTCATATTTTGATTTTGAATTCCATTTTCCAAAAGTATTTTCTAAGATTTTTGCTGTTTCTTTAGAATCTAAATCCCCAACAATACTTCCAACGCCATTATTTCCGCCTAAAATATTTTTGTAAAAATCAATTAACTCAGATTGTTTTATCTTTTTAAACGCATCAATTTGTTCTTGAGTCGTAGAAGTGTAAAAAATACTTTCTTTTGGATAAGAATTTGTTTGTCTTATAATCTCAGTAAAAGCAACTGCCTGCGGATCATTTAACCTTGATTCTAAATAAGTACTGTACTCACTGATTGTTTTAGTTAACTCATTTTGAGGGAAAGTCGAATTAACCAATACATCTCCTAAAATCTCCATTACTTCTTTAAAGCTTTCTTTGTAAGTTGATATATAAACAGACAATGTTTGTTGATTAAAACTGAAATAAACGCTCGATTTTAACTGATCTAAACGATCCTGAATCTGCTCTTTGCTTCTTGTTTTTGTTCCTGTTTTAAGCAGTTCTGCCATAATACTTCCAACATTCGATTTTCCGGCAAGATCTTTTTCATTACTCACAGGAAAATTAAAAGTAGCCTGAACTTTACCTCCTTTTATCTCTTTTTTAATTACGCCATATTTAAGACCATTTGTCAGCTTTCCTTCTGTCAAATTTTGTTTTAAATTTTTAATTGAAGCTTCAAAATTTGCAACCTCTTTTTCTAAAGCTTTTCCTTTGTAATCTTTTGTAAGCGCAACAATTTGTTCATCTGTATATTCTATAGGTTTTATTCTTTGTTCATCTTTTGAAGGAATGAATATTCCCACTGTTCTATTATTACTTCTGAAATACTTTTCTGCAACACGCTGAATATCTTCTTTTGTTAATTTTTCAACTGCATCTCGATACAAATAACCTAATCTATAATCGCCAGCACCAATAATTTCAGTCAGATTAATAGCATAAGAAATGGTATTATTTTTAATCGATTCTATTTCTTTGATGATTTTTGCTTTTGCTCTGGCTACATCCTGATCTGTATATTTTACTGTTGTAATTTTATCTAATTCTGCTCGTACAACATCTTGAGTTGCTTTAATATCTTTATCGTTAGCTACAGAAAATCCGAAATACATATAACTTGCATCTCTTACAGTTGGCTGCCAAAAATATAAGCTAGAGACTTTCTGAGTTTCTACCAATGCTTTGTACAAATACCCCGACGGATCTGCAGTCAAAACTTCTCCTAATGCATCAAGAGCAGCGTAATCTTTATCTGCATAAGAAACCGTATGGTACAACGCTCCCATGTTTTTGCTGTCTCCTGCTCTTTTTAATTCTACAAATTTTTCACCATCTTGTGAAGGTTCAATTGTATACGTTTTATCTAAAACTCTTTTAGGTCTTGGAACAACTCCAAAATACTGACCAATATATTGTAATGCTTTTTGTTCATCAAACTTACCTGCTACAACCAAAGTTGCATTGTCTGGCTGATAATATTTTTCATAAAAAACTCTAAGCGTATTTGCTTTTACACGCTCGATATCTTCTTTACTACCAATCGTGCTATTTCCGTAATTATGCCACAAGTAAGCAGTAGAAACGATTCTCTCTTGTAAAACTCTATCGGGTCTATTTTCGCCAATTTCAAATTCGTTTCTTACTACAGAAAACTCTTTATCCAAATCGGTTTGCAGAATAGTAGCATTTATCATTCTGTCTGCTTCCATTTCAATACTCCATTTCAGATTTTCATCACTCGACGGAAAAACTTCATAATAATTTGTTCGGTCAAGCCATGTGGTTCCGTTGGCATTTCCTCCTTTGTCTGAAAGCATTTTTTTGATGTCGCCCAAATTTTTAGTGCTTTTAAAAAGCATGTGTTCTAATAAATGCGCCATTCCTTTTTCGCCATAGCCTTCATTTCTAGAACCAACATTATAAACAATATTGACCACCATATTACTTTGAGAAGCATCAGGAATCAAAAGAACTTTTAATCCATTATTTAAAGAATATTCTTTAACGCCCTCAACATTTGTAATAAATTTTGGCACTTCTGATTTTTGTGCGTAAACTGAGCTCACAGAAATTAATGAGCAGCATAAAATTCCACTTAGTAATAGTTTTCTCATAGATTTTGTTTGTATCATTTAGAATTTAAAAACATTCCTTTGTGATCAAATATAGTATTTTTCTTAAACCTAAAATCCTTGTTAACTTACTTTTAATACTTTACGGAAAGACGTAAAACAATCACCTTGAATTTTACAAATAGTACAAAAAAGAAAAACCGAAACTATACATTACATATCGTTTCGGTTTTTCTTTTATAACTTATTTTTTTTAAACTGTAATTCCAGATTTTACGTTTTCAAAATTTCCATTTAAATGCGCTGCATTTGCTCTTCCACTTGGGTCTAGGTTTTCCTGCCATTTTGGAATCCACTTACGAACAGTTTGTGCCGCGCTGACTTGCGGATAATATTTATGAAAAATTGATCGGTATAAATAAGCCTCTTTAGTTGTAGGTGAATTATACGGAAATTCTACATTTGCTCCAGCTAATTGCTCATCTGTAACTTGTGAACCACAATATTCAATTAATTCGTCTACCCAATTGTACCCAACTCCATCTGAAAACTGTTCTTTTTGACGCCATAAAATTTCTGAAGGCAAATATTGATTTTCAGGAACATCAAAAGCTTTTCTCAAAATATATTTTTCGATTCCATCGTAAGTCTTCGGTTGTTTTTCTTCCGTTTTAATTCGAATAGTAGTATCTAAAAAAGTAGTATCCAAAAATGGAAATCTAACTTCTAAACCATGTGCCATTGTTGTTTTATCGGCGCGAAGTAAATCTGCCGTAAACAACTTTTGAACTCTCTCAATTGTTTCATCCTGAAATTCTTCTTCTGAAGGCGCATTTCTAAAATACAGATGACCTCCAAAAACTTCATCCGCTCCTTCTCCCGACAGCACTACCTTTATTCCTTGGTTAGCAATTTCTTTAGAAAGCAAATACATCGGAACTCCAGATCTTACAGAAATAATATCATACGTTTCAATATGATAAATCACTTTTTCTAAAATCTTAACTCCTTCTTCAACAGAAAAATGAACTTCATGATGTTCCGTCCCTAAAAATTGGGCTGCTTTTCTGGCCGCAACATTATCTGGTGAATCTGCATTTAATCCGATAGAAAATGAATGCAGTTTTTCTCCTTTTTCTTTTAATAATCTTGAAGTGACAGCAGAAATCAAAGAAGTATCCAAACCTCCTGACAACACAACTCCCAAAGGCACTTCTGCTAATAAGCGCTTACGAGTTGACTCCTCTAAGCTTTCACGTATAAGTCCTAAATCTAACGCTTGAGTTGCTTTTTTATGATCCTCATATTCTGGATGATAATATTTTACAAAACCCGTTTTGGCTGTATAATAATGTCCTGGAGGAAAAGTCGAAAATGATTTACATTGATCTGCAATAGATTTCATTTCTGATGAAAAATAAATTCTTCCTCTTTCATCTAAACCATAATACAAAGGTTTTACTCCAATCGGATCACGACCTGCAATATATTTATCTCCATCAATGACAACGAATGCAAAATCACCATCTAATTTATTACAGAAATCATATCCAAATTCCTCATAAAGATGCACAATTACCTCAGAATCTGACGCAGTTCTAAAAGTATGATGTTGTAAAACCGTTTCTTTAAGTTCCTGATAATTATAGATTTCACCATCGTGAATCATCCAAGCCTTATTAGTTCCTTGAATTGGCTGTTTGCCAGAATTAAGATCAATAATAGATAAGCTTTCATGACAAAGCACACTTCCGTTTTCCATAATATGAATATCACTTTCGTCTGGGCCGCGATGCGACATTCTTTCAGAAAGTTCTTTTACGAGTTGTGGGGCTTTTCCTTTACCAATTACGGCCAATAATCCAGACATAATCTTTTATTTTATAATTCTATATTCAGTGCAGTTCACTTAAATTGAACATTAAAAAATCATTAAAATTTTTCATTCAAAGCAAAACTAAATATTAATTTTTGCTTTCGGTCATTAAAATCATTAAAATATTTAGCATTTAACGATAATAATGCGGGGTTTCAAATATATTAAAAGAAAGTTAAATAAATGCAATCCTTGATTTACAATCGTTTGAAAACTAAAGAAATTAACAGTCTAAGACAAGAAAAACGCTCCCTGTAAAGAGAACGTTTTTTCAAAAATATAATATATACTAATTCTAAAAATTAAACTTATTTAGGCTTTAACATAAGCATCATCGTGCACACTTGCAACCGCTCTTCCTGATGGATCGTTCATGTTTTTGAAAGCTTCATCCCACTCCAAAGCGATTTTTGTACTACAAGCCACACTTGCTTCCTGAGGCACGCATAACGCTGCTGCATCACTTGGAAAATGTTCTGTAAAAATAGAACGATAGTAATATTCTTCTTTTGAAGTTGGTGTTTGCAATGGAAATTTAAATCTTGCATTTTCCAATTGTTCATCCGAAACTTCTCTAGCTACCACTTCTTTCAAAGTATCAATCCAGCTGTACCCAACTCCATCAGAAAATTGCTCTTTTTGTCTCCATGCAACACTTTCTGGAAGCATATCTTCAAAAGCTTTACGAACAACCCATTTTTCCATTGGGTGTTCTTTGTTGATCATTTTATCTTGTGGATTGATGCGCATGGCAACATCCATAAATTCTTTGTCTAAGAAAGGAACACGACCTTCAATTCCCCATGCTGCTAAACTTTTGTTAGCACGCAAACAGTCATACATATGAAGTTTACCTAATTTACGAACGTTTTCTTCGTGAAATTCTCTTGCGTTTGGTGCCTTGTGGAAATATAAATATCCTCCAAATAACTCATCTGCACCTTCACCTGAAAGAACCATTTTGATTCCCATTGATTTGATAACTCTCGCCATTAACCACATTGGAGTTGAAGCTCTTACTGTAGTTACATCATAAGTTTCAAGGTTGTAAATTACATCGCGAACAGCATCTAAACCTTCTTGGATTGTAAATTTAATTTCATGGTGAATCGTTCCGATATGATCTGCTACTTTTCTAGCTGCTGCTAAATCTGGCGAACCTTCTAATCCAACTGAGAAAGAGTGCAATTGCGGATACCAAGCATCTGTTGTATCATCAGACTCAATTCTTTTTTGAGCAAATTTTTTAGCTACAGCCGAAGTAATAGAAGAATCTAAACCTCCTGAAAGTAAAACTCCGTAAGGAACATCACTCATTAATTGTCTGTGAACTGCTGCTTCCAAAGCTTTTTTGATCTCAGGAATGCTAGTTTCGTTATCTTTAACTGCATCGTACTCTGTCCAGTCTCTTTTGTACCATTGTACAAATTCACCATCTTTACTTGATAAGTAATGTCCTGGAGGAAATAATTCGATTTTTGTGCAGTATCCTTCTAAAGCTTTTAATTCTGAAGCTACATAGAAAGTTCCGTGTTGATCCCAACCAATGTATAATGGAATAATTCCCATGTGGTCACGAGCTACAAAATACTCATCTTTATCAACATCATAAATCGCAAATCCGAAGATTCCGTTTAATTCATCAACAAAGCTTACTCCTTTTTCTCTGTATAAAGCTAAAATAACTTCGCAGTCACTTTCTGTTTGAAAGTTATATTTTCCCTCAAATTGTTTACGCAATTCTCTGTGATTGTAAATTTCACCGTTTGCAGCCAAAACCAATTTTTTATCTTCTGTAAATAAAGGTTGTTTTCCTGAAGCTGGATCCACAATTGCCAAACGCTCATGAGAAAGAATTGCTTTATCATTGCTATAAATTCCGCTCCAGTCTGGTCCACGGTGACGAATGATTTTAGACATTTCTAATACTTGAGGTCTTAACGCTTCGGCTTTTTGTTTAAGATCAAAGGCACATACAATTCCACACATAATATTCTATATTTTTATTTTTAAATTTTAATTTGATAAGGCAAAGATGAAGTATTAGTTACAATTGAAAAACACAAACCTCAATATCAATTACAAATATCAATCAAAAAATTCAATTTACATATAAAATGTAAAATTTAGAAGTAAAAATTAGCTCGAAACTTGAAAATTTTAATTTGGAACTAAAAAAAGGTTTAAAATTGAAAGTTTGATGTAATTCTTTGAATAAAATTTTGAGTTATTTTAGTATCAATGAAAAATTCGTAAAGAACAGATTGAAAGTTGTTCACGAATTATTGTTTATACAATATACTTGTATCTATCCGAAAAAATCAGCAACAATTAAACGCACTATTTGTCATTTCGAGGAACGAGAAATCACGCTAGAAACTCCACAAAATAAGTCACCAATCTTTGGCGAGCAACGTGTGTGATTTCTCGTTCCTCGAAATGACAAACTTTGCGTTTCAACGGATTGAAATTGATCCTATATAATGGAATGAAAATTTACTCAACGCTTTCAATAGTATAATGCGTCTTATTTATCTCAAACTGAAACCCAGCTTTATTTCCCATTAAATGATTTCCAAGCGGAGATTGAGGTGAAAGTGCAATTACATTAATTCCGTCAATTGTAATTTTAGGAAGCGCAACGCTAACATATAAATAGATTCCATTTGCTTTTACCAAACTTCCTAAAACTATATTTTCAGTAGTTTTAAGTGGGTCAATTTTATCTAAAATCGTTTTTTGCTCGATTGCTTCTTTGAGTTTAGTAGTCAATTTTTCCTGTTCAATATGCATCATCGACAAAGCGGTTTCGTGTTTGTCGCCAGCAGAACCTTTGGCATCGTTTTTAGAATCTTCAGTCAAGTTTGAAATCATGTCTTTAAAAACATCAATTCTATCTTGAACCATTTGTGTATAATGGGAATATATTTTTTCTTTAAAAGTCATTTTTTTGAGGTACTGAGGTTCTGAGGTGCAAAGATGCAAAGGTTTTTCTCTAGTCAGAAAAAAAACAGCCACGAATTCACGAATCTACTCCAAAAAATTCATGAGTTCATGGCTGAAAAAAAAAGGCACTCTATTATTTTATATAATCTTTGTGCCCTAGTGTCTTTGTGGCTGTATCTTTAAAAATCAAATTTATAATTGGCACCTCCTAAAACTTGAAATCCTTGTACAGGATAATTTAACCATTTTTCGTAAGCTTGATTTCCAATGTTATTTAATTTCAAGAAAAACGTTAAACGTTCGCTGAATTTATAACCTAAATGAGCATTGGCATCAAAATAACTTTTTAATGTTATTGGAGCATAATTTGCTGCCAAAGATGTGTTTACCTGCATATCTTTTCTTTCACCTACGTAAAACACATTCAATCCAGCATACCATTGCTTAGTAATATTAACGTCCAAAGTTGAACTTAATTTCATTGTTGGCAAATTCCATGCTTCAACCGCATTATCTGTATTATAATTATTAAAAGTTCCGTTTATTCCAAATGTTACATTCTGAGAGAAATCTGCTTTTAACTCTGCATAAAATCGTAATGTTCTAATATCTTCATAAACTACTCCGAAGGAATTCCCGAAGGCATAATCTTCATTCGTAATTACTTCTGTATAATCATTGGCTTTAAATAATGCTTTATCTTTTTCATTCAAATATGAACCCGTCACATTATAATTTACATTATTAGCTAATTTTCCTTTCAAACCAGCAAATACATTATATTGAGTACTAGATGGACGCATATTTAAAGTCGGTGACAAAAATGGGGTTTCAGTCACAAAATCAGCATAAGAATTCTGATTCAAACCTCCATTTACTCCTGTGTAAAAAATCATTAAATCGCCAACTAATTTATAAGATGCATTTACTTTTGGATATAAATAAAATTTGTTTCCGCTATTTTCAGAATCTCCACTGTAGAAAACTCCCGCTCCTAACTCTAAAGTCCAGTCATTTTCGTGAATTACAAAACTTGGTTCAATCCCCACATTTGTAAAACCATATTTTACAGCTTCTGTATTAGTCTGTAAATAATTATTTTTGAAAGAACCGCTTACGTGATCTACAATTACATTTGTTTTAATTGCCTGATCCATTATATCAACAGTAAAAGTCGGTTTTACATAAAATCTATTTTCTGATGAAGAATAACTGTCTGAAAAATGAGTGAATTTTGCAGCAAGATTACTAAAAATACTTTCGGTAAATTCTGCATTTCCGCCCAACCAAATTGTATTATAAGAGTGATCTGGGTTGATACTACTTAGCAAATCATAACGTTGATTTGGAATTGTAGAACCGAATTCAGCTGGAAGTCCGTACCAATTGTAAATTTGATTTTGATATCCTAAATCAACATTCCAGTTATTATCTCTGTTATTCTGACCATAACCGATATTAATTGCAGTATCGTAAAACTCATCGTTTAACTCCACATCTTTAATTCCACCTTGCGAAGAATGATGGCGAAATATTCCAGCAACATAATCATTATTCCCTAAATCTTGATTTACAAACAATTCTGCGTTTAAAGTACTGTAGTTTCCGATTCCTAAAGTTGCATAATTATTAAACAATCGCTCTTTTTTAGCCTTTTCAACACCTTCTGCTTTTCCTTTAGAAGGCGTAAAAGTTGAAGCTACAGGAACAGACAAAATACTGTATTTAATAACTTCCTTTGGCTGATTACCGCTGTCGTCAAGCGAAGGAGTTTCTTTCACTTTAAAAGCATCTGAAATAGTCGGCGAATAAGGTTTTACTACGTTTACAGTTTCCGTTCCGATACTTTCATTTTTCTTTTGCGCAATCGAAAACTGAGCTGTAAATAACACTAACAAAATGATTATTTTATGTCGGCAGTTTAATTTCATATTTCTTTCTTTTTAAGAGTATAGAGCAAAGAAGCAAGAGAATAGACTCTCCCATTCTTCTCCTTAATTTCTTTATCTTTTTTCTTGACTCTTTATTCTATTTTCTAAAATCTAAATTCTTTCTTCTTTATTCTTTCTTCTTTTTCCTAAAACCTAAGCTTCCCATTCGCCTTTAGCAACAAATTGAGCTTTCCCTCCGATATTAATATCATAATGGTCGTCAACTAATTTTCCTTTAAAATAAATTTGAGAAGGTCTGTTCATATAATCCCCTTGATAATTAATCAATTCGATTTCTTTGGTGTTGTATTTCAATAAAGAAGCTTGCAAACAAGTACTCGCGCTTCCTGTTGCAGCGTCCTCTAAAAGCTGATTGTGTTCTATATAAAGCAATCGGCTCATTAGTTTTGAACCTTCTAAATAATAAAAATATAAGCCTCTATGATCTGTTTTACAATGCTGTCTCATCCATTGGTCTGCTTTATCTTTATCCAAAACCAAATTCGCTAAAGCACGTTCGCTGCTTAAAGGAACCATGACAAATGCGCTTCCTGTTGTTACTTCCTGAACTGGAAATTGATTTTCAAAATCGCTTATTTTCAAATTGCTGAAAAATGTAAAATCTTCTTTTGAAAACACATCCCAAAATTTTGGCTGAGCAGCTTTTAACCAAATCAAATCATCCGATTTATGAATTCCAATTGGTCCAATCGGAACTTCCAGTTTAATTTCATTTGGAGAATTTTCAAATATCTTATTCATTAAAACCCATGAAGTTCCGATTATCGGATGTCCTGCAAACTGCATTTCATGAGCTGGAGTAAATATTCTAATTTCTGCTTTATTGTTTTCTTTATCAAGTTTTGTCACAAATGTGCTTTCTGCAAAATTAATTTCGCGTGCAATTTGCTGCATTTGTTCTGTACTAAGCTTTTCTGCCTCTAAAAAAACGGCCAGCTGATTTCCAGCATATTTTTTATCAGCAAAAACATCAACTATATAAAAAGGTAAACTCATTTCTTTCTTTTTTTCTTTAGAGAATAGAACCAAGATGAAAGATGAAAGACTTTCAATCTTGCTTCTTGCTTCTTTTTTCTACAACTTTCTTATCTATTAATCGACGAATTCGTTTTTGATTCTTCTGTTTTAATAGCACTCAACTCTTTTTTAGCTTCTTCAACAACATCTGGATAATCGGTGAAATTATTGATTACGTTATCTAAAATATATGTTGCTTGATAACTATCTTTTAAACCGTAGAAGTTTTTCGCCATTAAGACCAAACCTTTTGCTCCGTAATATTTATAAGCAGAATAACTTTTTGCTAATTTCTGAACAGCAGTATTTGAAGCTTCATATTTTCCTTCTTTCGTTTTAAAGTAAGCATCATAATACAACGCTTCGGCAGCTAATTCTCCCTTAGAAGTTGTGGCTAATTTTGCGTATGCTGTTTTCGCTTTATCCTCATTTCCCGTCTGTATTGCTGCACGCGCCACAATAATCTGTGCATCAGCTTTTACGCCCGCGTCTGATTTTGGATTTTCTAAAACTTTATCTGCCGCTATAACCGAATTATCATAATCTTTTTTGTCATAATAGCATTTCATCAAGTTTGCCTGAGCAAAATTCTTATTTTGAGGATAATCTGCTTCGCTTTCTAAACGCACTAAAACTGGAATTGCTTTATCACAATCTTTTGTTTTTAAATAAATCTGAGCCAATCTGTTTAGTGCCTGTTCCGTAAATTCATTTCGTGGCTGATCAATTACAAACTGGTAATTAGCAATAGATTTAGTTTCAGAACCTTCTGCATAATAAAGTTGTGCCAAATAGAAATTAGCCTCAAGTGCATGCATCCCGTTAGAAAACTTAGCAATATAACCTGTAAAACCAGTTATAGCCGTTTTCGCATTGTTTTGACTGTATTGCTTAAACGCCGCGTCGTAAGTATCGTTATCCAATTCTGCATCTGTAACGGCTACAAAATCTAAAGTTCTTACCCAAGTTGCATATTCGTCTACTTTTCCTGAATCAACATAAATTAATCTTGCTGTTGCCACTGCTTCTAAAGCTTCTGGAGTCTTTGGAAATTCTGCTGCAACTTTTTTGAATTTCGTTAAAGCCTGTTGATCACGATCTGAGTTGTAGTAAATTAGACCTTGTTTTAAGATTGCTTTTGAAGTAAAAGATCCGTTTTGGAACTCTGAAATCAATTGATCATATGCCTTTAAAGCCTGTTCATTTTTCTTTTCAGCAACGTAAGTATTTCCTAATTCAAACAAAGCATCATCACGATAAGATGACTTTTTGTACATCTGAAGGAAATTATTCAATTCATCTACTTTCTTAGCATTATTTGACATGAATCCGTAAGAAAGTGCTTTTTGGAATTGTGCATAATCTGCATCAACCCCTTTTGCAGCAATTGCTTTTGCGTATGCCTCATTTGCGGCACTGTATTTTGAAGTTACAAAACGACAATCTCCCAAACGCAAGTACGAATCGTTTAAACGAACCTTATCTGAAGGCGAATTATCAATCTGAGCTTGAAATGAATTGGCTGCCTGATCGTATTCTTTCAATTTAAAATACGTATAACCAATATTATAATTGATGTTCTTATATTCATCTGTAGATTTTGCTGCTGCCATTCCCGCAAATTGTTTGTACGTCAGTAAAGCATTCTGCATATCATCGTTAAGATATTCTGTTTCTGCTTTCCAAAAAGTCGCACGTGCTGTAAATTCAGGAGTTTTTTGTTCGCTAATAGCGCTTTTAAACATTTTACCTGCTTCTTGATAATTCGATTCATTATACAATTCTAATCCACGGTAAAAAAGTACTTTTTGGTACGCTGCCTTGTTTTCTGCAGTTCTATTTTTTTCTAATAAAGAAAGTGCCTCTTTGTAGTTTTTAGAAGAAATATAAGAATCAACCAATAATTTTTCTACTTCAGCACGGCTAGAATTATTTGGATATTTTTTAAGAAAATCTAATAAAATTCCTGGAACAGCCTGATAAGCATTTCCAATATCATAACTCAACTTAGCATAATTTAAAGCCGCATCTTCTTGAATCTGCGCATTAAAATCCATTTCAGAAGCATTTTTAAAAGCGTTTAGAGCTTCTTGTTTTTTACCAATATTCAGATAACTTAGACCTAAATGGTAATACGCATTCTGAGCTACGAAATCTTTTCCTTCGATAATTTTATTGAATTGAGAAATGGCTTTTTCATAGTTTTTTTGCTCATAATAAGCATAACCTAATTGATAAAAATCGGTATTATTCCATTTTCCTTTTTTACCGGCATATTTTTCCAGATAAGGTACGGCTTTGTCGTATTGTTTTAAATTGAAATAACTTTCACCAATAATTTTGTTCAGTTCTGATTGTTCTAAAGCATTCGATTTTGCCATTGCAGTTTGACCTAAATCAATTGCTTTTTGAAAATTTCCTAATTTGAAATTCATATCGGCTTGGTAATACGAAAGCTTTTCTTTGTATTTTTCTTCTCCAGAAACTTCGTCAAAATATTTGGTAGCTTCTTTATAATCGTCACCTTCATACGCCATAAATCCTAAATAATACTTGGCTTGAGAACCATATTCTTTAGAATTTACCACTTTATTAAAATAAGAAGTGGCTTCTTTTTTCTTTTTAGCATTAAAATAGCTGTAGCCTTTCATAAAGTTAAACTTGTCAGACTCCGATTTACTCATGTAACTTTCGTCTACTTTATCAAACCACTGCAATGCTTTTGGATAATTTCCTTGTTCAAAAAAATATTGCGCAGCTTCAATATAAGCCTGATTTTGTTTTGTGCTGGTTGGATAATCACTAACAAATTTTTCCATTAAAGCATCGGCATTTGCTTTGTTGGTTCTTATAGCGCAATTGGCAATGTAATAGGCACAGTCCGACTGAATTTCTTCAGTTGTAGCATTATTTTTAACTTTTTCAAAAATAAGTTGCGCCGAAGCATATTGTTTATCATTATATAAAGCCAGTGCTTTGTCAAAATCCTTTAAATCGTAAGTATATATAGCTGATTTTTGTGCCGAAACTGTGGTCGAAATAAGGATAATTTGGAATAAAAAGAACCAGGAAAGTTTACGCATTTTCAAAATATTTAGTATTCAAATGTATCATTTTATACGCTTTATAACGAAACGTTTCGCTGTTTTATTATGAACAAATTAAGAAATAGCTGTGATTTTACGGTTTAATCAACTTCAAATTATTGGTACTCAAACTTTCAAATAATAAATTTAAAAAACCACATAAGGCATTTACGGTATTATAAGTTGAAAAACTTAATTCATAATTATTTTAAAATGAACTTATAGAGCTTATATGGTTTAATTTTTCAAATTTATTTTGAATACAAACGTTATCTTATTACTTTTACCATTCAAATCAATTTATTATGTCACAAACCGTACTGTCTCTTAAAGAAGTAACTATATATCAAGAAGGAAGAAAAATTATATCTCATATTAATTTAGATGTTAATCATGGTGAATTTATTTACATCATCGGAAAAACAGGTTCTGGAAAAAGTAGTTTCTTAAAAACTTTATACGCTGATTTACCATTAGTTGAAGGAGAAGGACATATTGTTGAGTTTGATTTGGCAACATTAAAAGAAAACGACATTCCGTATTTAAGACGTAAAATCGGAATCGTATTTCAAGACTTTAAACTACTTCCAGACCGTTCTATCAAAGACAATATGCTTTTTGTTTTAAGAGCTACAGGATGGGTTGAAAAAGAAGCCATGCAACACAAAATTGATGAAGTTTTGGATAAAGTTGGCATGAAAGACTTCGTAAATAAAATGCCTCACCAGCTTTCTGGAGGAGAACAGCAACGTGTGGCAATTGCAAGAGCGTTACTAAATGATCCAGAATTTATTTTGGCAGATGAACCTACTGGAAACCTTGATCCGCAAACTAGTTCTGAAGTTTTAGAAGTATTAAAAGCAATCAACGCCGCTGGTAAAACTATTATCATGGCAACACACGATTATGCTTTGTTAATGAAATTCCCTTCTAAAACATTGAAATGCGAAGATGAAAGAATCTTCGAGGTTGTGCAAAAAAGCGTGTAATGCTTTCCATTTTAATTCCGGTTTATAATTATGCTGTTTTAACGCTTGTAAGCGAACTTGAAAAACAGTGCATTTCTTGCGGAATTAAATTTGAAATCCTTTGCTACGATGATGCTTCAAACCTTTTTATAGCAGAAAATCAAAAAATAAATCAGTTTCAAAATTGCTCCTTTGTTTCTTTACAAAAAAATATTGGACGAAGTGCCATAAGAAATCTATTGGCTAAAAAAGCAGTTTTCGAAAATCTTCTTTATTTAGACGCCGATGTAATTCCTGTCCATAATTATTTTATTGCGAATTATATTTCAGAGATAAATAAAAATAAAAAAGTCGTTTTTGGAGGTCTTTTGTATGAAGATCAAAAACCTGCCAAAGAATTTCTTTTACGTTGGGTTTATGGCAGAGAACGAGAAGCATTAAATTTATCGGAAAGAACTAAAAACCCTTTTAATTTTGCTTTGGTTTCTAATTTATTGATAAAAAAAGAAATCATAAATCGTTTGCCTTTTGATGAAACACTTACAAAATACGGTTACGAAGATTTACTTTTTTTCTCTGTTTTAAAATTAAATTCTATAGAAATTACGCATATTGAGAATCCTGTTTTTCATTTAAATTTAGAGACTTCTGCCCTATTTTTAAACAAAATAAAAACGGCATTAGAAAACTTGGCTTTTCTAAATGATTCCAATAAGATTTCACTAAATGAAAGTAGAATTATTGCCTCTTTTGAGCTTTTAAAAACAGTAAAATTACTGACCATTTTTTCTTTTGTTTTTCGAAAATCAGAATCCAAAATTGAACGGAATTTGATTTCAAAAGATCCATCACTTTTTCTGTTTGATATTTATAAATTGGGTTATTATTGCTCTTTAAAATCAAAATAAATGGCTTTTTTTTCTGTAATAATTCCGCTTTACAACAAAGAAAATTTCATCCAAAATACAATACAAAGTATTTTAGATCAGACTTTTCATGATTTTGAAATTATCATTGTAAATGACGGATCTACAGACAAAAGCGAAGAAAAAACACTGCAATTTAAAGACTCCAGAATCAAGTATTTCAGTAAAAAAAACGAAGGCGCTTCGACGGCTAGAAATTACGGAATTGAAAAAGCCAGCACTGATTTTATAACATTTCTAGACGCAGATGATTATTGGTATCCAACTTTTCTAGAAACTATGTTTCATACTATAAAAAAGTTACCTGAACACAAAATATTTTCTGCTGCAATTGAATTTGAAACGTCTAAAAAAACAATTCCAGCACAATATTCAATTTCAAAAACAAATGACGGTTTTGAAATTGTAAATTATTTTAAAGCCAGTTTAAAAGAAACCGTTCTTTGCACTTCATGCGCTGTTTTTCATAAATCTGTTTTTACAGAAGCAGGAAATTTTGACACCAAAATAAAAAGCGGTCAAGACACCGATTTATGGATTAGAATTGGATTAATTTATCCTGTGGTATTTTCATGGAAAATATTGGCACGTTATGTTTACGATTCCAAAAGTCTTTCCAAAAACACTAAATTCATTACAGAAAAAATGGATTTTTCGAAATTTGAAGAAGCTGAAAAAACCAATTTAGATTTGAAAAAATTTCTTGATTTAAATCGTTTTTCGCTAGCAATTAAAAGCAAACTAGCAGGAGATAAATCCCTTTTCACCAAATATTACAGTCCAATTGATTTGAAAAAAATAGGGCTAAAAAAGAGGATTTTATTGACTTTGCCTTCCTTTTTATTGCGCCTTTTAATTTCCTTTAAAACTTTTTTAGCAAATCTTGGAATTGGTTCATCTGTTTTTAAATAATCTGAAATTTTTGTATTCACGGATATAATCTTCTTCGCTAAATTCATCTGAAGATAAGACCAGGCAAATACTTCCTGAAGAAAAATTCTTAAGTTCACGCCAAATCCCAGAAACGATCAGCAAACCAACATTAGGTTTATTTAATGTTACCGTTTTTGTATTTTTCCCGTCTTTTAAAACGACATCAAAACTACCGCTAAGAGGAATTAAAAATTCTTGCTGTTCTATATGCGCATGTCCGCCTCTTTTGCTGCCGCTTGGCACATCATATAAATAATATACTCTTTTAGAAACGAACGGAACAGTATCTCCTTCAATAACCGAAAGATTGCCTCTTCGATCCTGAATTTTAGGAATTTCAATTAATTGAATATCTGAAATAGTTGTCATTTTAGATTGTTTAAAAGATTTTTCCATTGTTGAGCAATAGTATTTAAAGTCAAATGCTGAACACTTTGAGCAGCGTTCTTTTTACAAAAATCATATAAATCATGGTCGTCGACAAATCGGTTTATTGCTTTTGCCAAGGCTTTAGAATTATGATTTTCAACCAATAATCCATTGTATTCATTTTGAATAATTTCTTTCGGGCCAGAATTACAATCAACTGCAATAACTGGTGTTCCCAAAGCTAGTGATTCTACAATTGATAACGGAAATCCTTCATAATTGCTTGTCAGAATAGTAAATTTAGCCTCTCTAACTTCTTTGTAAGGATTGCTTTTAAAAGGAAAAATTTCAATGTAATTTTCTAAATTTAAACTTTTTATTTTTTGTTTAATAAAGCTCAAATCACTTCCTTCACCCATTAAATGAAGTTTATATCCTTTCAAAAAAACTTCAGATTGCGAAAATGCTTCTAATAACAAGCTGAAGTTTTTCACTTTTTCATCAAACCTTCCAAAAAACAAAATCACTTTTTGAGTTTCGAAAACATCATTTTTAACTTCTGTTTCAGGAATAAAAAAAGGATTGTAAATTGTTATTGTATTTTGCAATTTAAATAATTGATTTACTTTTTCTTCAATTGCCTTCGACACACAAACCAAAGCTTCTACATTTTTGTAAATTGTTCTTGCCCAAATTTTTGAAGCAGGAAAATAATTTTCAAAATTATAGCTGTGTACGATATAAAAGATTATTGTGTTTCGGTAAAGAAATTTGGTTATCAATTCTCGCAGTAAAACGTTTCTAGTTCTACTGTCAATAACAATTTCAATATTATTTTGAACCAAATAACGCCTCAGTTCTATACCTTTTTTGATTTTTCTACAGAAAGAATATGAGCTGGCACTTTCTTTTTCCAAATTAAACAAAGCACCTGTATAAGAGTAATTTACAGCATCATTCACAATAATAGAATGCACTTCAAAATCAGAGTCTTCTAACATAAAAGTCAACAAAGCTGCAAAACGTTCTGCTCCTCCTTTTCCTAAAGAATTTGAAACAATAGCAACTTTTTTTTTATTCATGTTTTTGACCGAAAAAGTAAATATATTTGTCAAATATACACATAAATGAAAGTTTTATTGGTAGGCGAATACAGCCATTTGCACAATTCTTTAAAAGAAGGCCTTAAGGCTTTAGGACATGAAGTTTTTATTATTGGTCATAACGACGGTTTTAAAAATTTTCCTGTTGATTTTCCTATTCAAAAAAAATGGGATTCTGGTTGGCTGAAAAAAATAAAAATTGCTGTATTCAAGATTTCTGGTTTTGATATCAGTTCGTACTTAACTTATCGTCAGTTCCTGAAATTCAAAAAGGAATGTTCTGGTTTTGACATTGTTCAACTGATAAACGAAAATAGTTTTTACTGCACGCCTTACTTCGAAAAAAAAATCATCTCTTATTTATTAAAAAACAATCAAAAATTATTTTTATTAAGCTGCGGTTACGATTATTTGAATGTGAAATATTGTTTTGAAAATCCTGATTTTAAGTCCGTTATTCCATTATATCTTAATCATAAAATTGATTCAAAATCTTTTGGAAATGTGCTGAAATTCCGTGAAAAAAGCTTTTTGAGATTGCATCAATTTATTTATCAAAATTGCAGAGGAATCATTGCTTCAGATTTAGATTATCATCTTCCGCTTCGGGAAAACAAAAAACATTTAGGATTGATTCCGAACCCAATTCAAATTGAAAAACTTCCATTTCATCCTATAGAAAGTACAGATAAAATTGTCATTTTTCATGGTATAAACAACGATAATTATTTAAAAAAAGGAAATGATTATTTTGAGGAAGCTTTGAAAATTATTGAACAAAAATATTCTTCAAAAATCGAAATTATAACCGTAAGAAGTGTTCCTTATTCGGAATACATTAATTCGTACAATAGCTGTCATATTTTCTTAGATATGGTTTACGCTTATGACCAAGGTTACAATGCTCTAGAAGCTATGGCAAAAGGAAAAATCGTTTTTACAGGAGCTGAAACTGAATTTGTGAATCATTATAATCTATCTGAAAAAGTGTGTGTAAATGCCATTCCAGATGTAGCTTATTTAGTAAAAGAATTGTCTTTTTTAATAGAAAGTCCAAACGAAATTAACGCAATGGCAAAACGCGCCAGAGCATTTATTGAAGAGCATCACAATTATGTAAAAATTGCCGAAAATTACATTCAGAAATGGACAGAAAACTAAAACAGACTTTCTCTAAAATAGATAAAAAGAACTATTAAGTAGACAAAATTCTGAAAAGCGTAGGCAATTACTACGCCTTCAATATTAAATACTTTTATAAAATACAAACTCGCAAAATACAAAACCGAGAGAGAAAACAATTCGGAAATTATAAAAGCTGAAGTCATTTTTTTTGCAAAAAACTGAAGTCCTAAAATGAGCGAGCAGACTTTAAAAACATCTCCTAAAAGCTGCCAGAAAAACAAATCGGTTACGGGCAAAAATTCTTTTGTAAAAAGTAATTGAATGATAAAATACCTTCCAAAATAAATGACTGTTAAACCCAAAACAAAAACAGGGAGAATGAATTTGTAAAACTGCCAAAAAATACTTTTAGTTTTCAAATTATCTGGAGCTTTTGATAATCTTGGCAGAAAATAAACACTTAAAATGGTGCTGACAAACAGTAAATAATAAGTAGAAATTCTGCTCATCGTTTCCCAATACCCTGCTTGTTCTATTCCTAATTTTTGGATAATATGGTTTCGGATAGCCAAAAACACGAAAGGCCCTAAAACAGATGAAACCAAAGCCATTAAGGAATAAGACGAAAGATTTTTTAAAATTTTAAAATCAAATAAACTGAATTTAACGAATTGAAGAAATTGAATTTCGTTTTGAACCCAATAAAGCGTGATACAAAATAATAAAGCAGGAGCAATTACAATTGCCAATAAAGCGCCTGTGGTTTTAAATTGTAAAATGAGGAAAATGGAGGTCAATAGTCCTATTATATTACCAAAAATATTGATCCAGATTACTTTTTTAAATTTTCCTAAACCGTTAATTACCGAAATCAAAAAAATAGAAAGCCCATAACTTGGCAAAACAAGAGCTAAAACTTTAAAAACGAGAAGATATTCTGAATTATTTCCAAAGATTTTTTCGTTCCAGAAAGAAGCAGTAAAAAATAGAATTCCGCTTAAAAGTAATGCAACAAAAACTAAAGTTATCAAGACGGTAGTCACTACTTTTTGAAATTCGATTTTGTTCTTTTCGTTTTCTGCTGTGTATTTTACGATTCCGTTTTGAAAACCTAACGTTGAAATATTCTCTAATGAAGTTAAAAAATTACGCAGATTTCCAACCAACGCCATTCCGCTTGGTCCAACGAAAATTGCTAATATTTTGGAAGTTATCAAACCAATTCCGATTTTTAGAAAAACGCTAAAACTGTTTAAAGAAGTAATCTTAAACAAGCTGGTTTGAATTATTTTTTTATAGAAATGCAATTAGTATTGATTTAAAATTTTGATAATAAAATCAATTTCGGCACTTTCTAAAACTGGACTCATTGGTAAACTCAAAACTTCTTTATGAATCTTTTCTGTTATCGGAAACGACCAATCATTCCATTCTAAAAATGCTTTCTGTTTGTATGGCGGAATTGGATAGTGAATTACGGTTTGAATATTATTTTTAGTTAAATATTCTTGTAGATGTTCTCTTTCTTTGGTTCGAATAACAAACAAATGAAAAACATGATTATTTGAAAAATCCCAAAAAGGCAATTCTAATTTATCGTTTTTAATTTCTGCTAAATATCGTTTCGCAATTTCTCTTCTTTTCTCATTATCAGCATCTAAATTCGGAAATTTCAAGTTTAGAAATCCCGCTTGCAATTCGTCTAATCTAGAGTTTACACCAGCATAATCGTTATGATATTTTTTTTCAGAACCATAATTTCGAAGCGAAAAAAGCACTTTTGCTAACTTCGAATTGTCTGTTGTAATAGCGCCACCATCGCCAAGACAACCTAGATTTTTTCCAGGATAAAAACTATAAGCGGATGCATTTTGCGACTCTTCGACTTCGCTAAGATTGACATTCTGAAATTGGAAGTTGGAATTTAGACTTTGAGATTTATTTATTTTTGCACCGTGAGATTGTGCGCAATCTTCTACAACAACTAAATTATTTTTTTGTGCAATTTCATTTACTTTATCCATTTCTGCCAATTGTCCATATAAGTGAACGGCTAAAATAGCTTTGGTTTTTGAAGTAATTTTTTCCTGAATTAACTCTGGATTTATATTGTACGTTTCTAATCTTGGTTCGACTAAAACGGGAACTAAATCGGCTTGCAGAACCGATAAAATACTTGCAATATAGGTATTAGCCGGAACTATAACTTGGTCTCCTTTTTTTAATATTCCGAGCTCAATGTAACCTTTAAAAATTAAAACCAATGCATCGAAACCATTTCCTACTCCGATACAGTATTTTGTATTAGAATATTCGGCAAAAGCGTTTTCGAATGTTTCCAATTCTTTTCCTAAAATATACCAGCCGTTATTTAAAATCGTTTTCAGTTTTTCCTGAAAAGCAATTTCATACGGTTCATTTATTTTTTTTAGGTTTAAAAATGGTATCACTTTATTTCAATTTTATAAAAATCCTGATTGTAAACAGAACAGGCCAATTCTTCTTTTTGCTTCAATAATCCAGCATTATAATCTTGAGTATCAGAATTAACGATTCCCATATCAAAAAAACACTTGCCTTTTCTTTTGTATTTATGAATTAGATTAACAAACAAAAAATCTAACGCCCTAAATTCTTCTCCTGCTTTAGAAGTCGCACCATATTGCGATTTGATTCCGTTTTTGGTTTCAAAAATTGTTATTCCTGCAATAATTTCATCATTTCTGTACGCCGAATATTGCTTTATATTTTGAGGAAATTTAGATTTCAAAAATGTCATTTCTTCTTTGGAATGAACTGGTTTTGCATCAAATTTTTCTAATAGTCTTGGTTCTAAAACTTTTTCCCAAAAAGAGTCAAAATTTTCTTCTTCTATAATATCTAAATCTAGATTTTCAATTCTTCTGAAGTGCTTCATTTTACTTTTAGAAATCTTCAAAGGAGCAGATAAATTAACTGCCAAATTCATTTCTTTTTTTTCTAAAACGGCTCCTCTTTTGAGTAAAAAAAAGTCCATTTCTTTATTTCCTTCTTTAAAATAAAAATCTGGAATTGGTTTATAATAAAAAGTTTCAATTTCATTTTTTTTCAAAAAAAGTAAAATTTCATCTAAAATTGATTCGACTTTTTCTGCTTTAATTTTGGATAAAAACACCAGACCTCCATACGTTAAACCTTGATGAGAATAAACCGAATTGTGTCTTTTATTAGCAGGGAGAACGGCTCTTAATTTATCTTCCTCAAAAATCAATAGAGAAAAATCTTCGAAACGATCTTTATGATATTCCATAAAATCGCGATGAAACAAAAAAGTAGCATTTTTGGCTTGAGCGATAAAATCGTTCCAGATTAAATAATCTTCTGGCTGGTATTTTTTAATGGTATACATTTTTAGCTTATTTATGATCAAATGCTTTTAAATGCCATTTATATTTAACCGCCATTAATCGAATTACAATAATAATCAAGGAAGTAACTAAATATAATATATCGTCATCTAAATTTAAACGTCTTAATCCAAAAAATATAATTCCGCCCAAAATGCAAATGGTAGCATAAATTTCTTCTCTAAAAACATTCGGAATCTCATTGCATAAAATATCACGAATTACTCCACCAAAACAAGCAGTCATTGTTCCTAAAGCAATACAAATTGCCGGATGAAGACCAGTTAAAATTCCTCTTTCTAGACCAATTAAAGTAAAAACTCCAAGTCCAATAGTATCAAATAAAAACAAGGACGTTCTAAGTTTATCAAACCTTTTTCTAAAAATAATAGCTAGAAAAAAACCTAAAATAATTACATATACATATTGCATATCGCGCATCCAGCCCACTGGCGTTCTTCCGATTAGAACATCTCGCAGCGTTCCTCCTCCAACTGCCGTTACAAAAGCAATAATAAAAACGCCAAATGGATCTAGTTTTTTATGCATTGCCGTTAGAGCGCCCGACATGGCAAAAGCCATTGTCCCAATAATATCTAGTAAGTGAAACATTTTTTTAAATTACAAAGAGGTAAAGATACAAAGGTGCAGAGATTTTAGTATTCTTCCTATTTTTTTAATACTATTTCTATTTCAGGATTTATTCTTTTTACGGCTTCTAAAAATCCTTTTTTGTCTTTTGGAGAAATTAAAACAGTATCATATTTTCCATAAACAATTTCTAGTCTATCTAATGATAGTGCTGGTGAACTTAAAACATTGAAAGTTTCAGAAATTTTTTTTACATTTTTAATTTCAATTGTAAAATCAATAAGAAAACCACATTTTATTCTTAGTTTCCCTCTTTCTATTGTATAAAAAGTAGTAGTAAACATATGGACAATAAAACTAATCACACAAAATATAAAAGAAAGACCTATCCATTTTTTTTCATAAGCAAATTGTATCAGTGCTAATCCAAAAATTACAATTAATACAAATGCCAACCAGAGGTCAATTTTAGATTTGAATTTTTCCATTTAGTTTTCCTGAATTATTTCTTAGTGTAAATCGGACTTCTTTTTAATAAATAAGAAACAGATTCCATCCAACTGTCTTTTATAGCTAAAAATGGTTTGCGCGTTTGAGAGTAGATTTTATCCTTGTTTTTGTACATATCAAAATAAACCGTATAGTAATAATAGGTTTGATTATTGGCTGTCGTGGTTGAAACGTCGCTTGTTTTTACTTTTTTATTATTATCGCTCACTTTTGCATTGCCACTATTATAAGTAGTTGCTGTTGAAGTTGTACCAATTGTGTACGAAACTTTTGCTGCAACAATATTATCAACGCCCAAGATTTTTTCAAGATCTTCAATTGGTGTTTCATCAATATTTTTATAATCTATACCTGCTTTGTGGAGTAAACTATTTGTGGTTCTTAAGTCCTGAACCGTTAGCGGAAAAATATTTGATGACTTATCTAAGAGTTTGTTGTATAAATCATTCTGAGCAAATTTTGCCATATCTTCAGAAGCTTCCTGATTATCAGAATTGACATACGGAACTGGCAATACCGCAATAGTATTAGGCTTAACTTCTTGTGCGCTAATACTTTGATTTACAGCTTGAACGTTATAATTTTGAGAAACATCAAAAGTTTGAGATCTTCCGCTTGCGAAATCTATTCTGGCAATTTTAGAAACGTCAATTGAAATTTGAAGGGTTTCTCCCGGAAGTGAATATTCTACAGTGCTATCAGACATTTTTGAAATCGTACATTCGATAATCTGATAATCTCTTTTTATAATTTTATCTAATTTTTTTCCGCCTTGAGCGAAATTAAAAAGAGCCGTAAACAACATTAATAGGGTAAAGAAAGCCTTTGAAGTTCTCATGTTTTACTTTTTTAGATTAATATACTAAATAATAACATGTTAAATATAAAAAATTATCATCGAATCCTAAAAAAAAGCTTACATATGTTGGGTATAAAAATTATAATCTTTCAAAATAACTCGAATAAAATCACTGTTGCTGCCTGATTGATTTTTAATTCCGGTTACACTTTCAATTTTGGCAACTAATTTATAAATAATTTCGTGATCGTTTTTGGCTTCCGCTTTTTGAAAAGTTTCTTTTATAATTCGCATATCATTATCTGAAAGTTTAATTACCAAAGGATAAGCAGGTACATAAGCATCGTCTATTTCTTCTAAAATAGTATGGCTGATATTGATCTTATTATTCAAAGTTATGACTGCCGTTCCTGCAGCCATATCACCTAAACGCTGTGCATTTTTACTGGTAATTATAGCAATTATTCCTGGAAGACCTAAAAGGCTAAAAAGATCGATTACTCTAAAAAACCATCTTACCAGATAATCTCCAAAACTCGCCTGATAACCGTCAATTTTTACTACTTTGATTTTTACCAGTTTCTTTCCTAATGACTGCCCCTCAAAGACGCTTTCGAGAACCAAAGAATAAACAATTATTGGCGAATACAGAATAATCAAAATAGCACCTCTTGACCAATCGTCCAAATTATTCATTAGTGGGCCAAGATTTAACCAGCTGAAAAGAATTATAGAAAGCACGGTAGCATACGAGATCATAATGAACAGATCAATAAAGAATGCCCCCAATCGCTCGCCAACTGTAGCGGCAATAAAATTTATTTTAACATTTTGCGTCGTGTTAATAGATAATTCTGACATATTTTATATTTTAGCCAACAATGAGAGAAATCGCTTTTATAAAACAAAACAAAGAAAAATGGCTCGAATTCGAGCTGGCAATTTTCGGTAAAGCTAAAAAAAATCCTGATGAATTAGCTAATTTGTACATTCAAATGATGAATGATTTATCTTATGCCCAAACGTATTATCCTAAAAGTAAAACGGTTGTCTACCTAAATCATCTAGCTTCTCAAATCTATCAAAAAATTTACAAAACCAAACGTACGGATAGAAATCAGATTATTGAATTTTTTAAAATTGAAGTTCCTTTATTGGTTTACGAATACAGAAGGTATTTATATTACGCTTTTGCTTTATTTTTTATAACTGTTGCAATTGGTGTTCTTTCTGCTCGATACGATCAAGATTTTGTGAGACTGATTATGGGCGATCAATACGTAAATATGTCACTTGCAAATATTAGAAAAGGAAACCCAATGGCAGTTTATGGTTCTGGCAGCAATTGGGGAAGTTTTATTCGAATTACTGTAAACAACTTATTTGTAGGTGCGAAATGTTATTTCTACGGCATCTTTGCCGGACTTGGCACTTTTTATATTTTTTTGCAAAACTGTATCATGCTGGGTTCTTTTCAATACTTTTTTTATGAGCACAATGTGTTTTGGAAAAGTGTACGAGGCATCTGGATTCATGGTTCGATGGAAATTTTTGCCATTGTAATCGAAACTGCGACTGGATTCATTTTAGGAGCTTCGATTCTTTTTCCAAAGACTTTTTCCCGAATGAATTCTTTCAAAATTGGATTTAAAAACAGTTTCAAAATATTCTTAAGTACTTTTCCCTTTACCATAAGTGCAGGTTTTTTAGAAGGTTTTATCACAAGATATTCTCTTGATATGCCTACTTGGTTAAGCATTTTTATCATCTTGATCACTTTAAGCATAATTTCATTTTATTACCTGATTTATCCTTTTATTGTACACAAAAAAATTCATTCTTTAACAGCTAAAAATCTTTAAGACCAAGTAATGACAAGATTCTTCTTTATTTTATCTTTTCTTTTTTGCAGCGTCATTTCGACCGCTCAAGACAGCACGGTTGTATACGAAGAGCCACCAAAAGTAGCTGGAATAAAGTTTTCTGAAAAAGACATTCAGGTTGATGCTGCTGTTATAGATGCCAAACATTTTGACAAAAATTTTAAAAAGAGATATACTGGTTCAGAATTTATTTATGAATATAAAACTCCTGAAAAAAACTGGTGGGATCTTTTCACAGAATGGCTCGCAAAATTATTTGGAAACCTTTTTCATTTTGAAAGTCCGCAGACTTCATTAAATTTCGTTGTCATTTTATTCCGAATTATAGCCATTTTGGTCATTGTCATTGTTATCTATTTTATCGCTAAAAATATATCCAATCAAGAAGGACGCTGGATTTTTGGAAAATCAGATAAAAAAACAATATTTTATTCTGATGCCGAAAAAAACATTCATCTTTTAGATTTCGATAAACTTATAAAAGAAAGTATTGAAAACGGCGAAAAAAGAGCCGCTATCCGATACTATTATCTCTGGCTTTTAAAAGTTATGGCACAGCATAATTATATCGAATGGGATATTGAAAAAACGAATTCTGATTATTTATACGAATTACAGCAAACAGCTCATAAAGAAGAATTTACCTACCTCTCTTATTTATACAATTACATCTGGTACGGTGAATTTGAAATTGATGATATTAGATTCAATAGTACAGAAAATAGATTTAAAAAAGCTTTAAAAACCTTTGGTAATGGATAGAAATATTAAAATATACATTGCGTTTCTGGTTTTGCTTTTTGGTTTTATTTTACTAATAGATAAAGGAAAGCCAAAACCTATTGATTGGACTCCGACGTATTCCGTTAACGATAAAATTCCGTTTGGTCTCTACGTTTTTGATCAAGAAGCAAGTCGTTTTTTTAAGAATCAGAAAATAAAGAGAATTTCTACTGAAACGCCTTACGAATACTTAGATTCACAATATGATGACACAGAAGGTGTTGAAAATTATAAAGTGAAAGGAAATTTCATCAATATCTCTGAAGTCAATAATATTGATGATCAGTCAATGAAAGAGATTTTGTATTTTGTTTCACATGGCAATAATGCTTTTTTGAGCATGAAAGAATTTCCTGCCTTACTGCTTGATTCTTTAAAGATTCAGGTACAGACCGATTTTCCGCCTGCAGATAGCGTTGTAACTTGGCTGGCAAACAAGAAATTAAGTAGTAAAAAATATACTTTAAACTCTGGGTTAAATGATTATTTTTCGAAAATAGATACTTTAAATACAACTGTTTTAGGATATCAAATTAATAAAAAAAATAAACAGATTAATTTTATTGAAGTTCCTTACAAAAACGGATATGTTTATTTGCATACACAGCCCGTTGCTTTTACGAATTATACTTTACTAAAAAAAGATCGTTATCAATATGCAGAAAATGTGTTGTCTTATTTTTCAAAAGGGGCTATTTTCTGGTATAATAAAGGACCTAAAGATGAACGAATTTCTGGTTCTCCGCTGCGTTATATTATGAGTCAGCCTCCTTTAAAATCTGCTTGGTTTTTAGGTTTATTTGGTATTTTGATTTTTATGATTTTTAATGCAAAACGAAAACAGCGTGTAGTGCCGATCATTAAACCATTGGAAAATTTAACTGTCGATTTTACCAAAACAATAGGAAACTTGTATTATCAAGAAGGAGATCACACTAATATTATTGACAAAAAAATCATTTACTTTTTGGAAAAAATCAGAACTGATTTTTTAATAGATACCACGAAACTGGATGACGATTTTATAAAAAAATTACATTATAAAACTGGAAAAGACGAAAAAGATATTCAAGAACTTGTTTCTTTAATTAACCATCATAGAAATAGTTACCACGGAAGTCTTGAAGAAGATTTGCTTCGAATAAATACCGCAATTGAAAAGATTTTGCACTAATTAAAAATATATGCCACAGATTAAAATGATTAACACAGATTAATTCATTCTATAAAAATCATTTTTAATCCTCTTAATCTGTAGCAAAATAAAAATAAAAAACAGACTAAGTTATGGACGATATCAATACCAATGCAAACGAAATCACTAATGACAATGTGAATTTTGAAACCCGAATTAATTTAGGCCCGCTTTTGGACCATGTAAACACAATTAAAAAAGAAATTGAAACCGTAATTGTTGGCCAGCATAAAATGGTTGATCAGCTTTTAGTTGCCATTTTATCAAATGGTCATGTTCTTCTGGAAGGTGTTCCTGGAGTCGCTAAAACGATCACAGCCAAATTATTGTCTAAAACTTTAAATATAGGTTTCAGCAGAATACAGTTTACGCCAGATTTGATGCCGTCTGATATTTTGGGAACTTCTATTTATAATTTGAAAAGCTCAGAATTTGAGTTTAAAAAAGGACCAATTTTCTCCAATTTGATTTTAATTGATGAAATCAACCGTGCACCAGCAAAAACCCAGGCTGCACTTTTTGAAGTTATGGAAGAACGTCAAATTACAATTGATGGATCTGCCTATCAATTAGAAACGCCATTTTTGGTTATTGCTACTCAAAATCCAATTGAGCAGGAAGGAACTTACCGTTTACCAGAAGCGCAATTAGATCGTTTTCTTTTTAAAATAAGTATTGATTATCCGAAATTAAATGAAGAAATTTTAATTATTCAGAGAGAGCATTCTTTGCAAAACCATGATAAACTCGAGGCAATTAAAACGATTCTTTCTTCTGAAGAAATCAAACATTATCAAGGTTTGGTAAAACAAATTAGAATAGAGCAAAATCTATTAGAATATATTGCAAGAATTGTTGTCAATACACGCGAAAATGCTTTCTTATATTTAGGAGCTTCTCCTCGTGCTTCCATTGCAATTTTAAATGCAGCTAAAGGTTTTGCAGCGATTCGAGGACGTGATTTTGTTACGCCTGAAGATATTAAAGAAGCGGCAACTCCGGTTTTGCAACACCGTGTTATAGTAACTCCAGAACGCGAAATGGAAGGTATTACCAGCTCGGAAATTATTAAACAGATTATTGAAACTGTTGAAATACCTAGATAATGGTGAATTGTGAATTAACCTGAAACTTGAAAAATAAAATGAAATTCTTTAAAAGTCTATATCTTAATAACTTATTCTTCTATGCGCTTATAGGTATCATAGGGCTTTTTGTTTGTGCTTTTATTTTTCCAAATATGTACAACGCTGTTTGGCTTCTGGTTTTAGGGTTGGCGACTTTTTTAGGAATTGATATTTTATTACTATACACAATCAATAAAGGGATTGAAGCAGAAAGGATTACACCAGAGAAGTTATCCAATGGAGATTTAAATCCGATTAAAATTACTTTAAAGAATCATTACAATTTCTCCATTCTTATTAAAATTATTGACGAAATTCCTTTTCAATTTCAAGTTCGCGATTTTAAGATTCTAAAAAAAATAAACGCCGCAACACAAAAAGAAATTAACTACGAACTGCGTCCAACAGAACGTGGCGAATATCTCTTTGGTGCTTTAAATATTTATGTTTCTTCTCCTTTAAAATTAATTTCTAGAAGATTTATTTTTGACAAAAATCAGATGGTTCCAACGTATCCATCATACATCCAATTAAGAAAATACGATTTAATAGCCTTTTCGAATAATCTGTTTCAGTACGGAATAAAAAAAATACGCCGAATTGGACACACGATGGAATTTGAGCAAATTAAAGAATATGTACAAGGCGATGATTTAAGAACAATAAATTGGAAAGCTACTGCCAAGAAAAATGCTTTGATGGTCAATCAGTTTCAAGACGAAAAATCGCAATCTGTTTACATGGCAATTGACAAAGGACGCGTTATGCAAATGCCTTTTGACGGATTGGCTTTGTTGGATTATGCAATAAATTCGGCTTTAGTTTTGTCTAATGTTATTCTCAAAAAACAAGATAAAGCAGGACTTTTTTCTTTTTCAAAAAAAGTAGAAAATCGAGTTTTTGCAGAAAGAAGAGGTTCGCAGATGCAGAAAATTCTAGAGACTTTGTACAACATCAAAACTGATTTTTTTGAAAGTGATTACAGCAGATTGTATGCTGATATTAAGAAAAACATCAATCAAAGAAGTTTAATCATTCTGTACACTAATTTTGAAACAATGGACGGCTTAAACAGGCAATTACCTTACTTAAAAGGAATTGCAAAAAGTCATTTATTGGTTGTCGTTTTCTTTAGCAATACTGAATTGAACAGCATCATTAATAAAAAAACAAATACACTTCAGGAAGTTTATGACAAGGTAATCGCTGAAAAATTCATGTTCGAAAAACGATTAATTGTAAACGAACTAAAAAAATACGGGATTCATTCGGTTTTAACGCAACCAGAAAATCTGACTTTAGACGCTATTAATAAATATTTGGAAATTAAATCGAGAGGAATTTTATAAAAGGTAATTCCTTAAAGCGTACAGAATAAAAAGTTTCTTTTAATCCTTTATTAATATATAGTTACATTACACTATCCCGTAAAAATTGCTAAAATAAATTAAGTAGTTTTGAATTGTATTAAAAAATAATCCATGCAATTTCAAACTAATTAGGAAATGAAAAAAGCAATTTTAATTCTGTTCATATTATTGAGCTGTAAATCTTTAGCACAAAAAACAGAAAACATCATTATCATAACCACAGACGGTTTTAGATGGCAAGAAGTTTTTAAGGGAATTGATCCTGCAATTGCCAATGACAAAAAGTTCAATCAAGGCGATAGTGCATACATCTACAAAAAATATGCTGATGCCGACATAAAAGAAGCTCGTAAAAAACTAATGCCTTTTTTCTGGTCTGAAATTGCATCAAAAGGTCAGATTTATGGCAATAGAGATCTAGGAAACAAAGTTGATGTTGCCAATCCGTATTGGTTTAGTTATCCTGGATATAGCGAAATTATGACTGGAAATGTTGATTTAAAAGTCAATTCAAATGGTTATAAAGCCAATCCAAATGTCAATGTTTTAGAATTTCTAAACCAGCAATCTAAATTTAAAGGAAAAGTTGCTGCTTTTGGTGCGTGGGATGCATTTGATAGAATTTTGAATGAAGAAAGAAGCGGTTTCCCTGTCATTTCTGCTTTTGACAAGGTAGGTGGAAATAAACCAACTGCAGCACAAAAGTTGTTAAATGAAATGCGTGATAATTCATTCAAACCTTTTCATCAAGATGAATGTCTAGATGTTTTTACACATTATCAGGCATTAGATGAACTCAAAACAAAAAAACCAAAAGTCTTATATATTGCCTACGGAGAAACGGACGAATGGGCGCATCATGGAGACTATAGATCTTATCTAGATGCTGCAAATCAAGTTGATAAATGGATTCAGGAAATCTGGAATTTTATCCAAAACGATCCGCAATATAAAAACAAAACGACTTTATTTATTACCGTAGATCATGGACGTGGTGACAAAGTAAAATCACAATGGACCGATCATGGTGCTGATGTACCTGGTGCATCTCAAATTTGGTTCGCTGCAATTGGGCCAGAAATTGCCTCAAAAGGAGAAATCAAAACAGAAGCTCAATTCTATCAAAAACAATTTGCCCAAACTTTGGCTAAAGTCTTAGGATTTGATTTTAAAACATCACACCCTGTAGAAAAAGAAATTTCAGAATTATTTGAAAACAATCAAAAACTATAAATAATTAACCATTTTAAAACCAACCCCAAAATGAAAAAAAAACTATTTTTTCTTTTTTTATCGCTGACAGCAATTACTAAAATCAGCGCACAAAAACCAGATACACTTACCGCTTACTACGACAAGATTGAAAAATCTTTTAATTATGAATCTGGAAAAATCAGTCTCCAAGAAGGTGATGGAACATTAAATGTACCAAAAGGATTTAAGTTTTTAAATGCCGAACAAACACAAAATGTTTTGAGCAATTTGTGGGGAAATCCCGAAGATAAAACCGTTTTGGGTTCTTTGGTTCCAGACGGAAAAGGTGTAACTCATAACAACAGCTGGATGTTTGTAATTAGCTACCAAGGTGATGGTTATGTAAAGGATGATGATGCAGATGACATAGATTATGACGACCTTTTAAAAACAATGAAAGAAGATGTTGCTGCTGAAAACGAAGAAAGAAAAAAAGGAGGTTATTCTGAAGTTCAATTGATTGGATGGGCATCTAAACCTTATTATGATAATAATTTAAAAGTATTGCATTGGGCAAAAGAACTACAGTTCGGGCAAGATAAAGACCACACTTTAAATTACGACTTAAGGGTTTTAGGAAGAAAAGGAATGTATAATATTTCTGCTGTTGCTGGTGTTGATCAGCTGGAAGAAGTAAAAGCAAGTATACCAGGAATTATCAAAAGTGTTGAATTTAACGATGGAAATAAATATCTGGATTTCGATGCTGACACTGATACTGTTGCCGCTTGGACCATTGGCGGACTTGTAGCTGGGAAAGTACTGGCAAAAGTTGGATTTTTTGCAATCTTAGCTAAATTCGGAAAATTTATCGTAATCGGAATTATAGCAGCTTTCGCTGGAATAAAGAAATTTCTTTTTGGAAACAAAGATCAAGTGGTTACTAAACCTGCTGAAGAAACAGCTCTTTTAGAGGAAAATAATAATACCACAGAGGAGTAAAAGTTTTATTTGCCACGAATTTCACGAATTATTTTTTATTTTACTACGAGGAAAAATTAGTGTAAATTAGTGAAATTCGTGGCAAACCTTATTTTAGCAAACCTACAGGTTTTAAAAACTTCGCAGGAAGAAAAAAACTCTGTACCTTTGCCACTCTGTAACTTTGAGCCTTTAAAAAAATGAAACAAATTACTTCTGTTCAAAATCCGTTTATAAAATCTTTGGTTTTACTTCAGGAAAAATCTAAAGCAAGAAAACAAACTGGAACATTTTTGATTGAAGGATTACGTGAAATTTCATTAGCCATTAAAGGCGGTTACGAAATTGAAACTGTTTTATTTTTACCAGAATTAGTGTCAGAATCAGAAATCAATAAACTGATTCAAAACTCCTTTCAAATTATAGAAATTAATAAGGAAGTTTATCAAAAACTGGCTTATCGCGATACGACCGAAGGTATTTTGGCTGTGGCGAAAACCAAATCGTTACAATTATCAGATCTAAAATTATCCGATAATCCATTGATTCTTGTTGTTGAATCTTTAGAAAAACCAGGAAACATCGGTGCTGTTTTACGAACTGCTGATGCTGCAAATTTAGACGCTGTTTTAATTGCCAATCCAAAAAGTGACTTATACAATCCGAATATTGTCCGTTCTAGTGTTGGCTGTCTTTTTACCAATCAAATTGCAACGGGAACATCAGAAGAAATTATTGCTTTTTTAAAAGAAAAAAAGATTAATTTCTACAGTGCCACTTTGCAAAACTCAACTTCTTATCATACGCAAAACTTCACTACTCCAACCGCTTTAGTTGTTGGAACAGAAGCTACTGGCTTAACGCAACAATGGCGTGACGAAGCAACGCAAAATATTATTATCCCAATGCAAGGCGAAATCGACAGCATGAATGTTTCGGTAGCCGCTGCAATTTTAATTTTTGAAGCGAAACGTCAGAGAGGATTTTAAACCTGAGGTTCTAAGGTTCTGAGAAGCTGAGATTCTAAGAGATAAAAGTCAGCTTTTTTTAATTTTTAATTCGTAATTTATAATTTATAAAAAATATCAGGTTGAGCGAAGTCGAAGCCCATTTCTATAAGCAAAAAATCTAAAATCTATCCCGAGGATTCTGGACTAAAATCAGCAATTATAAAGCCTTGTGTATATTGAAACTAATTCTTATTTTTAGTACTTGAACAATGCCGTTATGACAGAAATAGATATTGAAAAAGAAAACAAAGCTATTGCGCAGGAATACAAAGAATTACTACGAATAAGTTACCAAACTTTAAGCCCAGCCGACAAAAAATTAATTCGAAAAGCCTTTGACGTTGCCGTTGATGCACACAAAGAACAGAGAAGAAAATCTGGCGAGGCGTATATCTTTCATCCTATTGCAGTTGCAAAAATTGTTGCCTCAGAAATTGGTCTGGGTGCGACGTCTATCGCTGCGGCCTTATTGCATGACGTTGTAGAAGACACTCCAATTACAGTTGAAGATATTGAACGTTTATTTAATCCGAAAGTGGCTCAGTTGGTTGAGGGTTTAACTAAGATTTCATTAGTTCAAAAAGACTTAAATGCTTCTATGCAGGCTGAAAATTTCAGAAAAATGATTCTGACTTTGAATGATGATGTCCGCGTAATTCTAATCAAATTGGCCGATCGTCTTCATAATATGCAGACTATGGATTCGATGGCGGAATACAAACAGACCAAAATTGCCTCTGAAACTTTATATATCTATGCTCCTCTAGCCCACCGTTTGGGACTTTATAATATTAAAACCAAACTAGAAGATTTAGGATTAAAATATACCGAACCTGCAGTTTACAATGACATTGTAAGCAGAATTCGTGAAACGAAAGAAGAACAAGACGCTTATATCAAAGATATATCAGATGTTTTGAAAAAATCTTTGGATAATGAAGGCGTTGATTATATTATAAAAGGCCGTCCGAAATCTATTTATTCTATTCGTAGAAAAATGCGTGCTCAAAATGTAAGTTTTGATGAAGTGTACGACAAATTTGCGCTTAGAATCGTTTACAAATCTGATCCGCATGAAGAAAAATTTATTGCTTGGAAAATATATTCGATTGTTACAGATCATTATAGACCAAGTCCAAGCCGTTTGCGAGATTGGATTTCATCACCAAAATCAACTGGTTATGAAGCACTCCACATTACGGTTATGGGACCAAAAGGACGTTGGGTTGAAGTTCAGGTTCGAAGCGAACGTATGGATGAAATCGCCGAAAAAGGTTACGCTGCGCATTACAAATATAAAAATGGCGCAACTGAAGAAAGCGGTTTAGATGTTTGGCTGAATTTACTTCGCGAAGCATTAGAAAACCCAGAAACAAACGCTGTTGATTTTGTGGAAGATTTTAAAATGAATTTATATTCAAAAGAAATCTTCATATTTACGCCAAAAGGTGAAATTAAATCATTGCCTAAAGGTGCAACTTCGCTAGATTTTGCTTTCAGTATTCACTCAGAAATCGGAATTAAAACTCGTGGAACTCGAGTAAATGGACGTTTAGTCCCACTAAATTACGAATTAAAAAGTGGAGATCAGGTTGAAGTAATTACTTCTGCCAATCAGAAACCTACGGTAAACTGGCTGGAATATGTAACCACTTCAAGAGCCAAAAATAAGATCAAAAACGTTCTTAACGAGAATACTAAAAAAATTGCAGAGGAAGGAAAAGAATTATTGGTTAGAAAACTGAAACATTTAAAAATTACATTTAATGAACAAGTTACAAACGAGTTAGTTAACTTCTTTAAATTAAAAACAAGTTTAGATTTATTTTATAGAGTTGGAATTGGCGCAATCGAAAATCAGCAGTTAAAAGATTATGCGGCGCAAAAAGGAAATTCATTCATCAATTTCTTTAAAAATAAAATCAAAAGAAATAAAGATACAGCCGACGAAGATATTCACAAACCGGTTATCAGCAGCAATTACGACATGCTGGTTTTTGGAACGGAGCATGACAAGCTGGATTATAAGCTTTCGCAATGCTGTAATCCAATTCCTGGTGATGATGTATTTGGTTTTGTGACGATTAATGAAGGAATCAAAGTGCATAAAAAAGATTGTCCAAACGCAATCGGAATGCAGTCTAATTACGCCTACAGAATTATGAGCGCCAAATGGATTGACTCTTCACAAGAAGAATTCAAAGCCATTATCAATATTACAGGAATGGACGTTTTAGGACTTACCAACCAATTAACAAGGGTCATTTCGAACAATATGAGTGTAAACATTCAAAGTATTTCGTTAAGTACAGATGCTGGAATTTTTCATGGTCAGATTGCTGTAATTGTTAAAAACAATACGATTTTGAAGAAAATGATCAATGCTATTAAGAAGATTGATGGTGTTGATAAAGTTACCCGAGAATACAGAACCTAACTTTTTAACCTATCTATAAGGGTTTTATAACTAAACTTTAAACCCGAAACTTTTATTGATTAAAAATAAAAATTTATCTTTGCCGGATATGACACTCATTTCAACTGACAACACTAGAAATCAAGAAATTGTAAAAAACGTTTTTACAATGTATCTTGAACAAAAAGGGCATCGCAAAACTCCTGAGCGTTATGCTATACTTCAGGAAATTTACGACAGCGAAGAACATTTTGACATAGAAAACCTTTATATCAAAATGAAAAACAAGAACTATCGTGTGAGTAGAGCTACTTTATACAACACGATTGAATTATTGTTGGACTGCGCTTTGGTTAGAAAACATCAATTTGGGCAAAATCAAGCTTACTACGAAAAATCATATTTCGACAAACAGCACGATCATATCATCATGACTGATTCTGGAGAAGTAATCGAATTTTGTGACCCACGAATTCAGACCATCAAAAAAACAATCGAAGAAATATTTGATATCGAAATCACGAATCACTCACTTTATTTCTACGGAAACAAAAAACAGAAATAATAATCCGCAGAAAGGATTTATTCAAAAAAAATTAAAAAAAAAGAAAATTAACTACATAATCAGTAGGACAACTTTTGATTGTCCCAACGCAAATTAAAACAGAATGACCGTAGATTTATTACTAGGATTACAATGGGGAGATGAAGGTAAAGGAAAAATTGTTGACGTTCTTACCTCAAATTATGATATTATTGCACGTTTTCAAGGAGGACCAAATGCAGGACATACATTAGAATTTGACGGAATTAAACACGTACTAAGAACCATTCCTTCTGGAATTTTTCATAAAAATTCAATTAATATCATCGGTAATGGTGTTGTGATTGATCCTGTAGTTTTTCAAAAAGAAATTGAAGGTTTAGAGAAATTCAACCTTGATATCAAAAGTAAATTAATCATTTCGAGAAAAGCACACTTAATTTTACCAACACACCGTTTGCTTGATGCAGCTTCTGAAGCTTCTAAAGGAAAAGCAAAAATTGGTTCTACTCTAAAAGGAATTGGACCAACTTATATGGACAAAACAGGTAGAAATGGTTTGCGTGTTGGAGATATCGAATTAGAAGATTTTAAAGAGCGTTACAGAGCTTTAGCAGACAAACATGAGGCAATGATTGCTTTTTATGATGTTGCTATTCAATATAATTTAGCTGAATTAGAAAAAGAATTTTTTGAAGCTATTGAAGAACTTAAAAAATTAGATTTCATTGACAGTGAAGAATACATTCACCAAGCTCAAAAAGCGGGTAAATCTATTCTTTGTGAAGGTGCTCAAGGATCTTTATTAGATGTTGATTTCGGAACTTATCCTTTCGTAACTTCATCAAATACTACTGCTGCTGGAGCTTGTACAGGTTTAGGAATTGCTCCTAACAAAATCAAAGAAGTATACGGAATTTTTAAAGCTTACGTTACACGTGTTGGTAGCGGACCTTTCCCTACTGAACTTTTTGACGAAGTTGGTGCTACAATGGCAAAAGTAGGTAACGAATTTGGTTCTGTAACAGGAAGACAAAGACGTTGCGGATGGCTAGACTTAGTTGCGTTAAAATATGCAGTTCAAGTTAACGGAGTTACACAATTAATGATGATGAAAGGTGATGTTCTTTCTGGTTTTGAAACTTTAAAAGTTTGTACAGAGTACAACTACAAAGGACAAAACATTTCTCACTTTCCTTACAACATTGAACCAGAAAACGTTACTCCTATTTACAAAGAATTTAAAGGTTGGAAACAAGACTTAACTGGATTAACAACTTACGATCAATTGCCAATTGAGCTAAAAGAATATATTGAGTTTATTGAGAAAGAAATCGAAGTACCAATCAAAATTGTATCGGTTGGACCAGACAGAAAGCAAACAATAACAAAATAATACATTTAAACGCTCTGATAATCAGAGCGTTTTTTTATACAAATTATTTCATTTATGAAAAACCCAGAAGTTAAAATTAAGGAAACAAAATTATTATCAGACAATTGGTATATCTTAAACCGAGTTACTTTTGATTATAAAAAAGAAAACGGAGTGGTTGAAACTCATACTCGAGAAGTTTATGATCGTGGTAATGGTGCTGGTATTTTATTGTATAACTCAACTAAAAAAACAGTCATTTTAACACGCCAGTTTCGATTGCCAACTTTTCTTAACGGAAATAAAGATGGAATGATGATTGAAGTTTGCGCAGGACTTTTAGACAAAGACAATCCCGAAACGGCAATTATTCGTGAAACAGAAGAAGAAACGGGCTATCGTATTTCTAAAGTAGAAAAAGTGTTTGAAACCTATATGTCTCCAGGAGCAGTAACAGAGATTTTATATCTTTTTGTTGGAGAATACGATGAAAGTATGAAAGTAAGCGAAGGTGGCGGATTGGATGCAGAACAAGAAAATATTGAAGTTTTAGAATTTACATTTGATCAGGCTTACGCTATGATTGAATCAAGAGAAATTACTGATGCGAAAACTATAATGTTGTTGCAACATGCTAAAATTAAAGGATTGATTTAAGTATTAGCTTTTTTTAATAATATTAAATGAATTAAAGATTTATTATAAAATGTAAATCCCGAAACCAATTCAAAAAATTATGTAACCCTTTTCAGCTATCATAATCATAACTTTATTTTCATAAAATATACGACCTATGAAAAAGTTATATTACACAGCAAACGGATTACTATTATTGATGTTAGTGTTATTAGGTTCTTGCAAAAAGACCGATACTATAACGCTGACAGAAAACAAAACAGATAAAAAAGAAGTAATTGAATATAAAAAACCAAAAACGGTTTCTTATCAAATTTCCAATACAAAAGAATGGCTAAAGCTAAACGAAGCCGATAGTGCTAAAATGAATATCGTGTACGCTTTAAATAGAACTGATAAAGCCAATTTCAAAAAACTAGATTCTGTAGTAATTCCTGCAGATTTCAGTGGAGATTTAGTTTATTATCTTCCGTTTCCGCTGCATGTTTCAGCTTTAGAGGAAGTTTCAAAAATCATTCTTTTCTCTTATCCAACGCAAACTTTTGCCGCTTACGAAAATGGCGAATTGGTACGTACAGGTCCAACAAATATGGGAAGAAAAAAAGACCCAACTCCTACTGGATTGTTTTTTACGAATTGGAAAGCAGAACAAACTACCAGCACTTTTAATGACGAATGGGATTTAAAATGGAATTTCAACATCGAAAATAAATTAGGCGTTGGTTTTCATCAATATGAATTACCTGGCTATCCTGCTTCACATTCTTGTCTTAGATTATTAGAAAAAGACGCTAAATATCTTTATAAATTCGCTGATGAATGGATTTTAAAAGACAAAGAAAATGTAAAAGTCAAAGGAACTCCGGTCGTAGTTTTTGGAAGTTATCCTTTTGATGGCCAAAAACCTTGGCTGCAGCTGGCATCAGATCCAAAAGCTCTCGATATTTCTGAAGGAGATATTGAAACCGCCACTAAACCCTTCTTAAAGGAAATTTTAGAAAATCAAAATCTTAGAGAATCCAATCAAACTTCTGAGATTTAAGATTTCACTCAAAATATTTTTGTTTTTTTTTGCTCGCAAACCTTAGTGTTTGCGGGTTTTTTTATTTTACAAAACATCTCGTTATCAAATATACTTCATAAATAAGCGAACATTCATTTATTATTTATAAATTTGTACCTTAATTAGTTAAACCATGAGAACAAGAGACACTACTAAAGAAGATATTGTAAAGCAAAAAGCGATCGATATGATTGTCAAACAAGGCGTTGAAGGTTTTGGAATGAATCGTCTAGCAAAAGAATGTGGCGTCTCTGTAGCTACTCTTTATATTTATTATTCTGATAAAGAAGATTTAATTCGCAAAATCGGAATTGAAATTGGCCAAAACTTCTTCGCAAAAATGCTAGATGGCTTTTCTTCAGATATGTCTTTTAAAGATGGTTTAAAAAACCAATGGGAAAATCGTATTTATTTTACTTTAAATTTTACACAGCAAGCTACCTGCTTTGAAATCTTAAAACAATCTACTCACGGCGATGCCATTGTAGAAGAAATTACTGGCGATTTCAAGAAAACCATGTCAGAATTTATGTTTTCGGCAATTGAAAAAAAAGAACTCATTCCTGTAACTTTTGAGGTTTTCTGGAGTATTGCTTACGGTTCCCTCTACTCTCTTTTGGAACTTCACCGAGAAGGAAAATCAATGTCTGGAAAACCGTTTGTCTTTACTGACGAACTAAAAAAAGAAGCTTTTAATCTGGTTTTAAAAGCTTTGACACCTTAATTTTTAATGACAATTATAATTTCAAAAATCAATTACAATAGTTTATCACTCTGAGTGAAGTCGAAGAGCTACAACAAAATTACAATTCAATGAAAAATTCAATTATAGAAAATAAAAAAATAGCCATTATTGGCGGCGGCCCCGTCGGATTAACAACTGCTCGTATTTTACAAATAAATGGCGCCGATATTACAGTTTACGAGAGAGATTTTAATGCTGAAGCTAGAACTTCTGGTGGTACTTTAGATATTCATTCTGATTCAGGTCAATATGCAATTCAAAAAGCAGAATTGATGGATGTGTTTCTGCAATACGCAAGACCGACTGGTGAAAAAATGGCCGATATTGAAGGCAACATTACTTCTGACGAAATGCCCAACGAAAACAATGCCTTTTCTCGTCCTGAAATTGATCGAAACGATCTTAGAAAAATTATGCTAGATAATCTTCAAGATGAAACTGTTGTTTGGGATAGCCAATTGATAAATCTCGAAAAAACAGAAAACCATTATATTTTGGAATTCAAAAACGGCAAAAAAGAAACTGCAGACTTTGTTATTGTGGCAAATGGAGGCAGATCTAATGCTAGAAAATTTGTGAGCAATCAGGAACCACAACTTTCTGGAACTTATATTATTCAGGGAGAAATTGTAAATCCTGAACAAGATTATCCTGAATTTAAACCTAAATATGGAAATGGAAATGTAATGGCAATGGGCGAGCATAAAATGTTTTACACTCATACTATGCGTGACGGTTCTGTACATTTTGGAGTTTCTTTTAAAGCCGATGAAAATTGGATTTCCAATCACGGAATTGATTTTGAAGATGACAAAGCTGTGACTTTCTTTTTAAATGAAACTTTTAAAAACTGGGGCGACGATTACAAAAAATTCTTTGCCGCTTCTACTAAATTTTCTGGTCTACCGTTACGATTATTTTCTTTAGAAGTACCTTGGAAAGAGCATTCAAACATTACTCTTGTTGGAGATGCAGCACATTTAATGCCTCCGTTTGCCGGCGAAGGAGTTAATATGGGATTGTTTGACGCTTTTCATTTAACCGAGAATCTAACTAACGGAAAATTTGAAACGATTGACGATGCCATTGCTGATTACGAGAAAAAGATGTTTGGTTACGCTCTAGAAGCACAACGTATGACAAAGAAAATGGAAGATCTGCTACATTCTGATATCGTCGCGGAAGATATTTTAAACAGCCGATTTTAGTAACTCAAAAAGTATTTGTAGTGAACGAATATTCTTATTTAATAAAATGATAAAGTTGCTTTTAATTCCTTACATTCGCTTCAATAAGTGAAAAAAAAATTACACTGAAAGCAACTATGAAAAAAATATTTCTACTTCTTTTTATTTCTGGAACATTTTTAAACTACGGCCAGTCTAATCAAATTTTAGATTTTAAAGCTGGTTATTCTCCACAAACCGTTTATAACCAAACAACAATTAATTCTTCTGACTATGAAGTGATGTATTCAGGAAACGATAATTTTTTAGAAACACTAAAGAAAAACCAAGTACCAAACCCAACTACTATTAAAAGCAATATTACCATAGAAACCGTTTCTAAAACTGGTAAGACCGATAAAGATGGAACTTTCCCCATAACAATTGAGTATTTAAAAGCTGTAGATGGAAGTGGTAAAATAATAATTCCGAGCGGTACATTACTGTACGGAAAAACCTCATCGACAAGTTTGCCTAAAATGGATTCTATTGTTGCAAAGGATATGGAAGAAAGTCTAAAAAATGTCATTTTTCAAACGGTTCAAAGTACTTTTTCGCAACTTGTTATGCCTCAGAAAAAACTAAAAATAGGAGAATCTTTTGTTCAGGAAAGTCCGCTAACTTTACCAATTGCAGGCATTAATATTGAGATGCAGATCACAACTACATACAAATTAAAAAGTATGACTTCTAAAAACGCGTACTTTGATATTACACAGACTTATACCATGAAAATGTCTGACACAAGATTTGAAACAAACGGATCTGGAATGGGAAGTGGGGATTTAGTTTATGATATTCCAAATCATTTTATGAGTGAAAATATCTTAAAAATGGATTTTAATCTCGATTTAAAACACACCGATTTTAGTATACAATTAAAATCAAAAAGTGATTTTAAACAGACAGCACAAATATCAAAAAATAATTAAAACAATAAAAAAAGGCGCCAGAATTAAATCTTGCGCCTTTTTGCTTTATAGTAAAACTCTAAAATTATCTAGAATAATTTGGAGCTTCTTTTGTAATTGTTACGTTGTGTGGGTGACTTTCAGTAATTCCACTTGATGTGATTCTAACAAATCGTCCAGACTCTTGTAAAGTAGGAATATCTTTTGAACCGCAATATCCCATACCTGCGCGAAGACCACCTATAAATTGAAGCATACTTTCGTTTAATTCCCCTTTGTAAGGAACACGTCCAACGATTCCTTCTGGAACTAATTTCTTAACATCATCTTCAACATCTTGGAAATAACGATCTTTAGAACCTGTTTGCATCGCTTCAACAGATCCCATTCCACGATAAGATTTGAATTTTCTTCCTTCAAAAATGATAGTTTCTCCTGGAGATTCTTTTGTTCCTGCTAATAATGAACCTAACATTACACAGTCAGCACCTGCTGCAATTGCTTTAGGAATATCCCCTGTATAACGAATTCCACCGTCAGCAATAACTGGTACTCCAGTTCCTTTGATTGCTGCAGCAACTTCTAAAACTGCTGAAAATTGAGGAAAACCAACACCTGCAACAATACGTGTAGTACAGATAGAACCAGGTCCGATTCCAACTTTAACACCATCAGCACCATTTTCTACTAAATATTTAGCAGCTTCTGGCGTTGCAATGTTTCCTACAATCACATCTATTTGAGGGAATTTTGCTTTTACTTCTTTCAATGTATTTACAACACCTTCAGTATGTCCGTGAGCTGTATCGATAATAATTGCATCTACACCAGCCGCTACCAAAGCTTCAGCTCTTTGAACTGCATCTCCAGTAACTCCAATTGCAGCTGCCACTCTCAAACGTCCAAAAGAATCTTTATTAGCGATTGGCTTTTGAGTTAATTTTGTAATATCTCTAAAAGTAATTAAACCAACTAATTCGTTTTTATCGTTTACAACTGGTAATTTTTCAATTTTATGACCTTGCAAAACAACTTCTGCCTGCTCTAGTGAAGTTCCTTCAGAAACTGTAACTAAGTTTTGGCTTGTCATTACTTCTGCGATTGGTCTTGCGCCATTTTTCTCGAAACGTAAGTCACGATTCGTTACAATACCTTTTAAGATTTTGTTTTCGTCAACGATTGGAATACCACCGATTCCGAATTCTTTCATGGCATTTTTTGCATCAGCGATAGTAGAATTCATTGGTAATGTTACCGGATCGATAATCATTCCTGCTTCTGCACGTTTTACTTTTCGAACTTTTCCTGCTTGTTGTTCGATAGTCATATTTTTATGTAAAACACCAATTCCGCCTTCTTGCGCCATAGCGATTGCCATTGCACTTTCTGTTACCGTATCCATAGCAGCAGATACGATTGGAACGTTTAATGTGATGTTTCTTGAGAATTTTGATTTGATACTCACTTCGCGAGGAAGCACATTCGAGTAGTTAGGTACTAATAATACATCGTCGTAAGTTAAACCTTCGCCGATAATCTTGGAGTTGTGTGCTATCATGTTGCAATTTCTAGTTGAATTGCGTGCAAATATAGTGAATAAATTGCTAACTTGAATACTAAGTTATTCATAAATTTATCCTTACACGAATCGTCTTACAAAATTATAAACTCTAGCCCAGATGGAAATGGAAAGCCACGAAAAGGCAAAAGACATTTTTTTCTGGTTTAAAAAAGCGACCAACGGAAGCTCTTTTTAAGCCTTGAAAAAAAGTGTTTTGCCTCGAGTGTTTGAAATGGACAGCTGGACACGAGCGATAGTGACTGACGAAGTAGTCAGCTCCTAATTCTAGTAATTTTTATTACTCATCATCATGGTCTTGAAATACAAAATTAATTCCGAGTTGGAAAGTCGCACTGCTAGCTTTGGATAAATCTTTGTATTCTAAAACATTACCAAATAGCGCATAAATATTTACGGGTCCGAGTGTTCCTGCTAAACCTAAACCGATATTTTTATTTGAAAATGTATCAAAAGTATACGTTGCTTTTGCTTCTAATTTTCTAAAAATACTTCTTTTGTAAAATGCTGTTAAAGCTACCAAAGGCTCACGAGGTGCTGACATAGCAAATAATTGTGCTCCGACTGCATTCTTATAATAAGTATTAATTTTTCCTCGACAATTACATTCGTCATCAGGACGAGCCTCTCCAAAAGAGTACTGTATAGAAGAATAAAACTTAGTCGGACGCCATGTAGTATACTTATTGTATAATGTATCTCTTGGTATGGCTTTATCGAATTCGTCAAAAATATCTTCTGGTTCGTCATTTCCTGCAAAATCAGGATTTACACCATTATATTGATAAGTTCCTTTGTAAGTAAGTGTTTCTATATCTTTTGATTGTCTTATAAAACCTAAATCTACTACACTTGCCGTTAACTGCAAATTCTTTTTAATATAATACGTAAATCCAGCATCGACACCTAAACCTAAACTTCCGCTAAAGAAAGTATTATTGGCGATATCTCTGACTACATTTCCTTCGTATTCGTCTTTTGTGAATTTAGAAAGTCCAGACGTTTTTAATTCTAAATCAGACGAAATGATTTGATTGTAAAGATTAGCATTTCCTGAATCCTGTCCTGTATAGATATAACCTGCATTTTTTGTTGATGTTGCATTTGCGCCACTTGAATAAATTTTGGCGCGGCCTCCGTAAACAAATTTTTCATTTACTTTTTTATGAAAACCAACATGCCAAACGGAAAGAACCTCAGCTTTCATGCTTAGATCTCCAAGATTAAACGATTTTCCGATGTAATTTCGATTTCCATCTAAAGCTAATATGGCCAAATCTTTTGGAACAAACATGAAAAAGTCAAATTCCTGATACAATCCGAATGAAATGTATGATTTACTTTCTCTTCCACCAATTCTAAATCCTCCAGAAAACACTTCCAATTGTTGATTGGTTACAACTTTATCTCTGTTTGTTGATTGATTAATTACGTTTCTAACCTTTTGATTAAAATCGACTCCGTTGTTAGCAAACAAATCGTAAGCGGTAAAACTGCTTGATCCAACATTTGCTGAAATTCCAGATAAAACTGGAAATCCAAAATAATATTTATAAGAAACGTCGGCTCCTGGATTTACCATGAGAGATTGCGGAATAGACGTAAAATTATACAGTAATTCTTTATTTTGAGAAAAACAAGAAAGCTGAAAAATGAGGCAGACAATCAGATATATTTTTCTCATTCAATTATTAAGTAAGCTGTTGCACTTGATTTTAATTTTAAACTCCCTAAACTCTGACTGTTTAGTGGAGTTCCTTCAGAAATTGCGACTCTGAAACCTATTTTTACGGTCTTTTTTAGGAGATCTAATCGTTGATTTTCAAAAACTTCTGTTGGAAATTTAATAACATTTGCGGTTCCTCTATAAGCAGGAACAGGGAAAGTTAGCGTTTGCAATACTTGATTATTAGCATCTAATAATTGCAGGCTTACTAAAAAAGCGCGATCGATGGTGTTTTCAATTTCAAAATTGAGTTCGGCTTTTTGCAGGTGTTCGTTAAAAAATTTATCTTTAAAAATATCAAAACCTCTTGAATCATCAGCAACATGGTTTCCACCATCGTCTACAAGTTTATTGGCTGGAATATCAAAATAAGCAAGATTAGCCAAAAAAGCAGGCTCTAACTTAAGATCCTTAATTTGATCGAAATCTAAATCACTTGAACATGAAGAAAATAAAAGTGATATAATTACTATTTTTAAAACTTTACTTAAGAAGTTTGATTTCATGACAAAAGTATATCTATAAATGTAACGTCTAATGTTTACAATCATTATCTAAGTTAGTAAATATAACTATTTATTAATGGAACTTTCCGAACAATTTTGAAGCTTCATTATAAGCACTTTCAAAGCTTAGAGAATTTAAACCGGTAATTTTTTTATTAGCCGTAAAATAAGAAACCAGTTTTTCTGTCGGCATATTTCCGGTCAATTTATCTGTTGCCATTGGACAGCCTCCAAAACCTTGGATCGCACCATCAAAACGAGTACAGCCTGCTTTTGCAGCTGCATCAATTTTTTCAAACCAGCTTTCAGGCGTTGTATGAAGATGTGCTCCAAACTCGATTTTGGGATATTTCGGAATTAAATCTGAAAACAAGTACGTAATTACTTCTGGTGTAGAAGTTCCGACAGTATCAGAAAGTGATAGAATCTTCACGCCCATTTCAGCGAGTTTTTCTGTCCACTCTGCAACAATTTCAATATTCCATGGATCTCCATATGGATTTCCAAATCCCATAGAAAGATAAGTTACTACTTCTTTGTTTTTCTTATCTGCAACTTCTAAAATTTCTTCTAAAGTAATTAAAGATTCTGCAATCGTCTTGTGGGTATTACGCATTTGAAAATTCTCGGAAATAGAAAAAGGAAAACCCAAATACTGAATCTGTTCGTACGCCGAAGACGTGATTGCGCCTTGTGTATTTGCAATAATTGAAAGCAGTTTACTCGTTGTTTGAGATAAATCAAGCTGTTCTAAAACAGCTGCTGTATCCTGCATCTGCGGAATAGCTTTTGGAGAAACAAAACTTCCAAAATCAATTGTATCAAATCCTACACGAAGCAATGCTTGTATGTATGTCACTTTATTTTTTGTCGGAATAAAAGTTTTGATGCCTTGCATGGCATCTCTTGGACATTCGATAATCTTGATTTCTTTATTCAAAGCTTATTCATTTGTAAAGGCTAAGTTAGTTTCTTTTTTATTGAAATAAAAGATAATTTTAGCCGAATCAGAAAGTATTACAAAATAGTGTAATACCAAAAATAATTACCAAAAAGTGTAATAATTAAAAATATTACCCAAAAACGTAATAATAAAAAATATTACTTATATTTGTAATAGAAAGTTGATGATTTTTTAATTATATTTGATTATGACTAGTGTAATTACCGGCGATATAATTGGTTCAAGACAGCAGCCATCTGAACATTGGGTTGAAGATTTAAAAAAAATTTTAACACCATTTGGTCCAACGCCAAGTCAATGGGAGATTTACCGTGGAGATGAATTTCAAATTGAAGTTGCCAAACCAGAAGATGCCTTATTAGTTGCTATTTTGGTAAAGGCACATTTGAGAACATTAAAATCTGATGCTCGTATGAGTATTGGTTTTGGAGACAAAACGCATCATTCGGAAAGAATCTCTCAAAGCAATGGCTCAGCATTTATTAATTCTGGTGAATTGTTTGAAACCTTAAAAAAGCAGAAAGTTACATTAGCTTTGCGAACGGGAAATTCAAATTTTGATGAAAACCTAAATTTAATGATTCAGCTTGCATTGACATTTATGGACACATGGCTGGTGCAATCTGCAGAATTTGTAGCGCTGGCAATAGAAAACCCGAACTTGTCACAAGAGGAATTAGGACAAAAACTAGGCATCAATCAAGCCGCAGTGAGCCGAAGACAGAAACGTGCTCAGTTTGATTTGGTCATGCAATTAGACAAATATTTTAGAACACAAATAAAACAACTTTCAGCATTATGATTTTATTTATAAAACTGCTTTTAGCGCATTTATTAGGCGATTTTATCTGGCAACCCAATTCTTGGGTAACGCATAAAGAAGCAAATAAACATAAAAGTGTTTACCTATATCTTCATATTTTACTTCATGGAGTATTAGCAGCTGTTTTAGTAGGACAAATCAGTTTCATTCCGTACGCCATTTTTATTGCTGTAACTCATGGAATTATTGATTTAATCAAACTGAATTTTCAGAAACCAAAAACCAAACGCACTTGGTTTGTAGTAGACCAAATTGCCCATGTATTGATTTTAATTGGAATTACTGCATTTCTTTATCAAGACAATGGATTTATCCATTTTTTGGTTATGAATGAATTTTGGATTTTAATAACGGGGTTTTTATTAGTAACAAAACCTACATCAATTTTCATCAAAACCATTATTTCGATTTGGAGTCCGGAAAGCCAGAACAGCCATAAAGACAATTCTCTTGCCAATGCAGGAAATTACATTGGCATATTAGAACGTCTATTTGTAGTTTGTTTTATTTTGACAGGACATTTTGAGGCAATCGGTTTTTTATTGGCAACAAAATCTATTTTTAGATTCGGTGATTTAAAAGAAGCCAAAGACCGAAAACTTACTGAATATGTAATGATTGGAACGCTAATGAGTTTCGGAATTTCAATCTTAACCGGATTAGCAATTCAGGCGCTTCTTTAACAATTGCCCTAAAACTTTTTTATTGATTGCTTTTATCAAGGCTGGACCTTCATATATAAATCCCGTGTATAATTGCACTAAACTTGCTCCTGCATTTAGTTTTTCGATAGCATCGTCAGCAGAGTGAATTCCTCCTACTCCAATAATTGGAAATGCTTTATTGCTTTTTTCTGAAAGAAAACGAATTACTTCTGTAGAACGTTTTGCTAATGGTTTTCCAGACAAACCTCCCATTTCAGATTGATTTGCAGATTGTAAACCATCTCTAGAAATTGTTGTATTGGTTGCAATTACACCCGCAATCTGAGTTGTTTTCACAATATCAATAATATCCAATAACTGCTCGTCTGTTAAGTCTGGAGCAATCTTTAAAAGAATTGGTTTTACTTTTTGAGTACTAGTCTTTTGTTTTTCGACATTTCTATTTTGCAATGTCTGCAATAAAGCTGTCAACGGTTCTTTATCTTGCAAAGCTCTCAAATTTGGCGTATTTGGCGAACTTACATTTACTACAAAATAATCTACATGATTAAACAATGCGTCAAAACAAATGATATAATCTTTAACAGCATCTTCATTATCGGTTACTTTATTCTTTCCGATATTTCCTCCAATCAAAACGCCCGAATTCTTTTTCAAACGTTCTACAGCTTCTAGAACACCTCCATTATTAAATCCCATTCGGTTAATAATAGCCTGATCTTCTTTTAAACGGAATAAACGTTTTTTAGGATTTCCTTCTTGTCCAACTGGCGTTACTGTTCCGATTTCGATAAAACCAAAACCAAAATCTCCTAATTCTTTATATAGTTTGGCATCTTTATCAAAACCTGCTGCGAGTCCAACTGGATTTTTAAATTTGATTCCAAAAACTTCTCTTTCTAATCTAGAATCTTTTACCTCATAAATTGATCTTATAATCGCCGAAACACCTGGAATTTTTGAAATGAATTTAACGAATGAAAAAGTAAAGTAATGTACTTCTTCAGGATCAAACCAGAAAAGTATCGGACGAATTATCAATTTATACATAAAAGTTGTGTTGTTGTTATTTGGCTGCAAATTTAAATATTATAGTTTAAAAAGGTGCTTTTTTACCAAAACAAATAATTTCAATTTTGTTCAATTCTTCAAAAGATAAAGTCCAAAATTTAATTTTTAAGGTTGCAAGTTATAAAATGAAACCAGTTCAGGGATCTAAACAAACGCCTCAGGATTATTTATTACCTAATTTTGAGACATTTAAAAGAAATTCTTGTTGTTACTTTTTTTCACTTTAAAAACTAGAATTCATGCGAAATGAAACAAAAACAAGAAACGATATCCACTTTGGAAAAATGCTTTTTCTGACAACTCTTTTTCATTTGTCCTGTTTTACAAAAATTACTGCTCAAGAAAATGAGGAAAAGACTTTTAGTCCGCATCATCAAATTGGTATATCGATCAATCACGTTCATGTTTTTGAAGGTCGCGATGACGAAGGAAACCGTGAAGTTTTGAGTCTGCCTGCTTGGGGATTAGATTATACTTTTCAGTTTCATAAAAAATGGGCAATTGGTCTTCATACTGATTTTATAATTGAAAAATTTAAGGTCGAAAAAAATCTTTCCAGCGGAGAAGATAAAGAAACTGTAGAACGAAGCTATCCAATTGCGCCTGCCTTAATGGGAATTTATAAACCAAATGAACATTGGAGTTTTCTTTTAGGTTTTGGAGGAGAATTTGCCAAAGAAGAAGATTTTTTCTTGACCAGAGCTGGAGTAGAATATGGATACGAACTTCCAAAAGACTGGGAAATTTTCGGAACTGTCAGTTATGATTTTAAATGGAATGCCTATGACAGCTGGGGAATTGGTTTAGGAATCGCTAAAAACTTTGGAGGTAAATAATTTGATATAAACCATCTAAGCTTATGTACATCAACAAAAAAGCAAATAATATTACTCAAAATCTATTGATGCTATTATTTTTATTTGTCAGTTTTAAAGGGCTTTCACAACATGAAAAAGACACCTCCAAGCTGATGAATGTTCGTTATGGAAACAAAGGAATTGAATTACAAACTAGAGACAATAAATTTTTATTTCAATTACAAAGCAGACTGCAATTTCGTTTTTCTACACCTTATGATACTGATCCTTTAACCTATGATGATTATAGTCAAGATGCAAAAACTACTTTTAAAATAAATCGCGCCAGACTAAAAATCGGCGGGCATGCCTTTGAACCTTGGCTAAAATATTATTGGGAATACGAACTAAGTCAGTCCAACTTACTTGATTTTAGAATTATGATTGAAAAGTGGGATTGGTTAAGCTTTAAAGTTGGACAATGGAAAACAGAATTTACACGTGAACGTTTCATAAGCAGTGGCGAACAGCAAATGGTGGAAAGATCTCTTATTAATCGGCCTTTTACAGTAGACAGAGAATTGGGCGCTGAAGTTTATGGCCATTTAAAAGGCAATGGCATTGCAGATTTTAATTATTGGTTTGCAGCTTTAACAGGAACTGGACGCGGCAGCACTTCTAATGACGATAACCATCTTATGTATTTTGGAAGAGCACAATGGAATTTCTTAGGTCGATTTTTAGATTTTGAAGGCTGTGATTTAGAATTTCATGAAAAACCAACTCCAATTATTGCCTTTTCTGCCATCACTAACCGAAGTCCTTACACTCGTTTTTCGCAAGCTGGTGGCGGTTCATTAGACGGATTTGAAGATGGATTGCCTGGACAATACAGAGTGAATCAATGGAATTTGGAAACCGCCTTCATGTATCGCGGTTTTTCTTGGCAGAGCGAATGGCATACTAAAGAAATTATAGACAAATACAATAATGATTACATGACAGTTATGAAAGGATATTATATTCAGGCTGGATACTTCTTTCATAACGTTTTTAAGTGGTGGCCTGAACATTTAGAGATGGCGGCAAGACATGCTACATATAGACCTGATTATTCAATTAGAGAAAATAGACAAGCTGAGTCTACTTTGGCGTTTAACTGGTTTTTTAAAGGGCACAAAAACAAGCTAACTTCTGAGGTAAGTTATTTTAGTTTTCAAGATAAAACGCTTCCTCTAGAACAAGGATGGCGCTTTAGAATACAATGGGATATTTCCTTGTAATCTTCAATACAAACTTTTAAACTATTCCGATAAACGAGACATTTTTTTTCATAACTTTAATTCACATAAACAACTGAAAATGAAAAACATATCCAAAACAGTAAAAAAATCGGCACTGTTGTGTTTGATTGGAACATTTTTCCTTATTTCATTAGACACCTTTGCACAACGTCATGGCGGCGGTGCGGCTCATCGAGGCGGAGCTGTTCATAGACCTGCTGGAGGCACTCAAACAAGACCTTCTGCTACAAGACCAGCTAATCAATCTAGACCAGCGGTAACCAAACCATCAACAAATAGACCTTCAGTAACAAGACCTGGTTCTAACGGCTCTGGAACTAAAGTCACAAGACCAACCAATGGCTCAAACACCCAAATTAATAACAGAAAAAATACCACAAACCGCAATTCCAATAATACCAGAAATTCTGGCAATAGAAACACCAATATTAGTGGTAATACAAGAAATGTCGATCGAAGCAGAGATATTACCATCAACAACAATAGAAATACCGTAGTAAGAAGAAATACAGTTGTTTATACTCGCCCTCCTTATGTACACGGCGGATACAGATATTACGGATATCATCCTTATTATTATCACCCATATAGACCTTATTATTGGGGACCAGTTTGGCATCCTTGGGGATTTTTCGTTGCAACCTTGGCAGTTACGGCAATTGTGGTTAGCGTAGAAAACACTCAATATCATTATGACCAAGGAGTTTGGTATGCACCTTCCAACGGAGGTTATACTGCTGTTCCTGCTCCCGTTGGCGGAACAGTTAATAATATTCCTAGCGGAGCACAAACAGTCAACACTGGAACGGTTAACAATTACTATTATGGCGGTACTTACTATGAAAAAGATGGAAGTTCGTATAAAGTAGTTGCTCCTACTGCAGGTACGGTAGTAGAAAGCCTTCCTGAAGGAGGAGAAGAAGTTACGATAGGAGATGTAAAATACATCAAATTTGGAGAAACGTATTATCAACCTGTTCAAGTTGATGGAAAAGACAAATATGAAGTAGTTCTTGTCGAAGAAGACAAATAAAACTATTAATCCTATATATTTACTATAGTATAGTTTTTTTTCATAATTTTATCCCATCTATTACAACCATTATCAGTTCAAAAAAATAAACCATGAAAAACAAAACCTTTTGGATATTTGCACTACTGACATTATCCATCATTTCAATAGCGTACAGTTACAACAAATTTGCAGATAAAGAAGAAAAAACAGTTGCTGAATGTCATGAAACTCCTGTTAGTGTAGAATCTGAATTCAAACCGACTATCGAAAACAAATTCAAACCCGATACAAAAGCACCAAAGGGGATGGTTTGGATTCCTGGTGGCGAATTTTCTATGGGAACAAATGTCGAAGATGAAAGTTTATGCAGTATAAAAGGAGTTACTAAAGATGCCGCTCCTATTCATCGTGTTTATCTTGATGGCTATTATATGGATGAGACTGAAGTAACGAACGAAGAATTTGAAGAATTTGTTAAAGCTACTGGCTATGTAACTGTTGCAGAGCAAAAACCTACCAAAGAGGAATTTCCAACGGCAAGCGACGCTGATTTAATTACTGGATCTGTGGTTTTTACCCCTACTCCTTCTGCCGTTAATCTGAATAATTTTCTGCAATGGTGGCGTTATGAGCCGGGTGCAGATTGGAGACATCCGGAAGGCCCGCAAAGCACTATTAAAGGAAAAGAAAAATACCCTGTAGTTCATGTAGTTTACGAAGACGCGGCTGCTTACGCTAAATGGGCAGGTAAAAGACTTCCAACAGAAGCTGAATGGGAATTTGCTGCTCGTGGCGGTAAAACAGGAAATCTTTATGCTTGGGGAAATGACTTAAAACCTAAAGGGAAATTTCAAGCTAATATCTATCAAGGTCATTTTCCAATAAAAGATGGCGACACAGGTGAAGATGGATTTAAAGGAATCGCCCCAACGGCACAATACGCTCCAAATGCCTATGGCCTATACGATATGGCGGGAAATGTATGGGAATGGGTTAATGATTGGTATAGTGTCGATTATTACAAATCATTGGCTGAAAGCGGAAAAACAGTAAAAAACCCTAAAGGACCAGATGCCTATTATGATCCTAACGATCCAACAGAAATTAAACGTGTACATAGAGGTGGTTCGTTTTTATGCACCGATCAATATTGTACCCGTTATATGGTTGGAACAAGAGGAAAAGGCGAAATAAGATCTGCCGCAAATCATGTTGGTTTTAGATGTGTAAAAAGCAAATAAAAGCACCAAAATAACCGAAAGGGATTCTGTTTAGAGTCCCTTTTTTTATTAATTCAAGATATTTAAAGCTAAAATCTTTCGCAGAAAAATTTTTCTATATTTGCTAAAAATTCAAAAAAATGCAACATATCATAGATCGTTTTATCAGTTACGTAACAATTGACACTGAATCAGATCCACATTCACAAACAACACCAAGTACTCCAAAACAATGGAATCTTGCCAATAAATTAGTTGACGAACTAAAAGCAATTGGTCTTGAAGAAGTAACCATAGACGACAAAGCTTATATAATGGCAACACTTCCAAGTAATGTGGAGCATGAAGTGCCAACAATTGGTTTTGTTTCTCATTTTGACACTTCTCCAGATTTTAGTGGAGCGAATGTAAAGCCTCAAATTATTGAAAATTACGATGGAAAGGATATCATTCTGAATGCCGAAAAAAATATCGTTTTATCTCCAAATTACTTCAAAGATTTACTGCAATATAAAGGTCAGACCATCATTACAACCGATGGAACAACTTTATTAGGTGCCGATGATAAAGCTGGAATTACAGAAATTGTTTCTGCAATGGAATACCTGATTCAGCATCCCGAAATTAAACACGGAAAAATCAGAATTGGTTTTACTCCAGACGAAGAAATCGGTCGCGGGGCGCATCATTTTGATGTTGAAAAATTTGGAGCAAAATGGGCTTACACCATGGACGGAAGTCAGATTGGCGAATTAGAATATGAAAATTTTAATGCTGCCGGAGCTAAAATTACTTTTAAAGGAAAAAGCGTTCATCCAGGTTATGCAAAAGGAAAAATGATCAATTCGATGCTTTTGGCAAATGATTTTATCAATGAACTACCGAAAGGTGAAACTCCAGAAGAAACAAAAGGTTACGAAGGATTTTTCCACGTTCATCACATCAAAGGAAATATCGAAGAGACGGTTTTAGAACTAATTATTCGTGATCATAACAAGAAAAAGTTCGAAAACAGAAAGGAACTCATTCATAAAATTGCAAAGAAATTCAACAAAAAATTCGCAAAGAAGTTCGGTGAAGATATAGTTATAGCTGAAGTAAAAGATCAGTATTACAATATGAAAGAAAAGGTTCTGCCTGTAAAATATATTGTTGATATTGCCGAAAAAGCGATGCGAGAATTAAACATCAAACCAATCATAAAACCTATTCGCGGCGGAACTGATGGCTCACAACTATCTTTTATGGGATTACCTTGCCCAAATATCTTTGCGGGTGGGCATAATTTTCATGGAAAATACGAATATGTTCCAGCAGAAAGCATTCAGAAAGCGACAGATGTTATTGTAAAAATTGCAGAGTTAACAGCAATTCCAGGAATTTTTGATACACCTGAAAAATCTAAAAAGGCAAAATAGTGGAATCAAATCCTGATAAAAAACACGTTTGGGATAAAGTCAATAACTGGGAAGAAGAATTACTTTTTCTTAAGTCAATTATTGAAAAAACCGAATTAGTTGAAACCATAAAATGGGGCGCGCCAATTTACGTTTACAATAAAAGAAACGTTATTGGAATTGGCGGTTTTAAAAATTATTTTGCCATTTGGTTTCTTAACGGAGTTTTTCTAAAAGACGAAAAGAAAAAACTTATTAATGCTCAGGAAGATAAAACAAAGTCCATGCGTCAATGGCGATTTACGTCTAAAGATGAAGTAAACGAGAAAGACGTTTTAGAATACATCAAAGAAGCTATTGAAAATGAAAAGCAGGGAAAAGTTATTGCACCTTCTAAAAAAGAAGCCATCATTTCTGTGCTTTTAAATAAAGAAATGGAACTAAATCCTGCTCTAAAAGAAGCTTTTGAAAAATTCAAACCTTACAAACAATATGAATTTTTAGAATATATTGAATCGGCTAAACAGGATAAAACAAAACTATCAAGAATTGAAAAAGTGATTCCGATGATTTTGGCAAATATTGGATTGAATGATAAATATCGATAAATAAATTACAATATTTAAAATCCAAATTCCAAATTCCAAAACCATACAAGAGCCTTTGTCAAAGTTTAAAACTTTGACAAAGGTTTTTTCTTTTTTGTCATTTCGAGGAACGAGAAATCACACTAGAAACTCGACAAAGATTAGATATATTTTATAGAACTTCTAGTGTGATTTCTCCCTTCGGTCAAAATGACAAAACTATAGTGAATTTGGTTATAAACAAAAAAAATCCCAAACTCCATTTTGGAATTTGGGATTTTAAATATTGTACTTTAAAAAATTATGCTTTTTTAGCATTCAAAGCAGCACTCATTTCCATAGAAATTGCTGAGCGCTCGATTTTCAATTTTCCAGACATTGTTTCGATAATAACTGAAGTTTCAGCAAGCTCAACAACTTTACCGTGAAAACCACTTTTTGTAATTATTTTATCACCTACTTTTAGGCCGCTTTCAAATTCTTTTTCGTTTTTAGCTCTTTTTTGTTGCGGTCTAATCATGAAGAAGTAGATTACCACAAACATTAAAAGGAATGGCGCAAATTGAGTTAATTGTCCCATAATTTAAATTTGTTTTTGATTTATATTTAATATTCTTTTTTTAGCTTTTCGACTTTGCTCAAAGAGACAAAGAAGTTGGAATTTGGCATTTAAAAAATTGAAAGTTCAAGATTTACATTAACCCTCTTCCTACTTTTACCATCTTTTTATTAGCGGTAAGTTCTTTTACAAGATTATCTAAAATTCCGTTGATAAAAATACTACTTTTTGGAGTAGAATATTCTTTTGCAATTTCTAAATATTCGTTAAGTGTTACTTTTACTGGAATTGAAGGGAATTTAACAAACTCGCAAATCGCCATTTTCAAAATAATAGTATCAATTTCTGCAATACGATCGCTGTCCCAATTTGGTGTTTTATCGTCATATTCTTTTGCAAATTCTCTTTCATTTAAAACTGTTCTTCTAAACAAATCTTTTGCAAAATCTTTATCTTCAACATCTTTGTACAATTTAGGCACTCTAAAATCGTCTGGATCTTCTGTTTTGATTGCTTTTAATTGCTTTACAATATGTGTATTTACAACAGGAATATCATCAACCCAAGTTAATTTATCATCTTCTAAATACTCGTATAATTTTTCATTAGGAACAATTACATTTTCAAACAAATCAATAATAAATTGTCTGTCTTCTTCAAATGTATTTACATTGTTGCTCATGTATTTTTTGTAAATATCGCTTGCTTTTACATCATTTAAAAGCAAAATAATATAATCGTCGTTTAATGACCAGTTATTAATTTTACGATTTTCTAAAGCGATGCTAAGAGAGTTGCTTTCGGCAAGAAGTTGAAAAATTTTGTTTTTTACAAATTTTTCGTTTGGATTACGTTCTGCGGCAGTTGCCAGGTGTTTTTTGCTTGACAGATGTAAAAAAACAGATTCTTTTTTACAAATTTCTATTAATGAAGAAAGCATTATAAGGTATAAGTCCTGAATATTATCAATGCTGTAGAAAAGAAATTTTTCTTCTTTTTCCATATTTTCAGAACCGCTTTGATGCATTGCATAAATGGATTGCATTACTTTAACGCGTATGTGTCTTCTATTTACCACCTCGTAAGAACATTTAAAAATTAGTCTGCAAAAGTATAACTTTTAAGGCATATTTTAAAATTAATTCGTAAAAAAGTCTTCTTTTTAGTGGTCTTTTTTATTTAGTTTTCAGTCGCAGTCTCACTTTTTAGCATTTAGTATTTAGCAAAAACAAAAAGTCTCAGTTTCCAGTAGATCTGAAAACTGAGACTGAGACTGTAAACTTAAAAAATTACTTCGCCGCGTTTTCGATTCTTCTTTGATCGATACGGTTTTGAGCAATTGTTAGCGCCGCTTTATGCGTTGTAATATTATTTTTAGCTGCGAAATCAATAATTTCTAAAGTTGTATTATAGATATTTTCTGTTTTAGTCATGATTTCAGCTTTACCGTAGTTTGCCAATTCAGCGTAAACATTGATAATTCCACCTGCGTTGATTAAGAAATCTGGAGCGTATAAAATTCCTCTTTCTTGCAATCTTGCACCGTGAATATTTTCATCCGCCAACTGATTATTGGCTGCACCAGCAATAACTTTAGCTTTAATTTTATCTACTGTATTGTCATTGATTGTTGCTCCCATTGCACATGGCGCGTAGATGTCAACATCTGCTGTATATAAATCTTCGCCAGTATAAATTGTTGCGTTGTATTTTGAAGCAACTTGGTATAATTTTTCTTCGTTAATATCAGAAATCGTTACTTGCGCTCCTTCTTTAGTTAGATATTCTACCAAAGTTTCACCCACGTGTCCAATTCCTTGTACCAAAACTTTTTTACCATCTAAAACATCAGAACCAAACTGACTTTTAGCAGCAGCTTTCATACCTAAATAAACACCGTAAGCTGTAATTGGAGAAGGATTTCCAGAACCACCTCTTTCTTCAGAAATACCCGTTACGTAAGGCGTTACATCTCTTACAGTATCCATGTCTTTAGTTTCCATTCCAACATCTTCAGCTGTAATATATCTTCCGCTTAAAGAGTGAACGAATTCACCAAACTTGCGCATCAACTCAGGTGTTTTCTGTGTTTTCGCGTCACCAATAATAACTGCTTTACCTCCACCAATATTCAGTCCAGTAATAGCCGATTTAAAAGTCATACCTCTCGAAAGACGTAAAACATCATTTAAAGCTTCCCATTCTGTGTTGTAATTCCACATTCTGGTTCCACCTAAAGCAGGTCCCATAACCGAATTATGAATACCAATAATTGCTTTTAAACCCGTATCTTTGTCATTGCAAAATACAATTTGTTCGTGATCATCAAAAGATAACTGACCAAAAACAGGATCCATTTTTTGAAGTTCCTTTCCAGTTGCAAAAGTTGCATCCATAGCGCTAGTATAAATTAGTTAAAATTATGAATTCGTCAAAAAGACTTCTCAAACATAATTAAAAAATACATATGTGCTAATTTTTTACCTTTAAAATAACAATATTACAATGTAATTGTTTTGATTAAATCGCAAATTATTATAATTTTATTTGATAATAATTCTTAAATACAAATCAATTCAATATCAGATTTCTTAAAAAAATGAAAGAATTAAGCTATTTAAACAAATATTTCATCAAATATAAATACAGTTTCTGTTTAGGTATTTTAACAACTATAATCGCACAAATATTTTCTTTATACACTCCAAAACTTATTAGCAAGTCCTTAAATGCCATTGAGAATTTTGACAAACTATCAGCGGCAGATCAAAAATCAGAAATTATCATTGGTAATTTTCGTGCGGATCTCATTCATAATGTGTTACTTATTATTGGAACAACGATTGTTGCGGGATTTTTAACGTTCTTAATGCGTCAAACCTTAATTGTTATGTCGCGTCATATCGAATTTGACTTGAAAAATGAAGTTTTCAGACAATACGAAAATCTTTCTCAAACATTTTACAAACAAAACCGAACTGGCGATTTAATGAATCGCATTAGCGAAGACGTTTCAAAAGTTAGAATGTATGTTGGTCCTGCGGTTATGTACACTATAAATACAGCCATCCGCTTTGCCATCGTTATATTATATATGTACAATGTATCGCCACGTCTTACCTTATATACTATTCTTCCGTTACCGATTCTTTCGTATTGTATTTTTAAATTAAGTTCTGAAATCAATAAAAGAAGTACAACTTTCCAGCAATATCTTTCTAAAGTTTCAAGTTTTACACAAGAAATATTTTCTGGAATTAGAGTTATTAAAGCCTATTCGTTAGAAAATCAACATCAAAATAATATGGTGGATCTAGCGGAAGAAAGCAAAAGGAAAAGTTTAAGTCTTGCAAGAGTTCAATCTTTATTTGGTCCGCTAATGATTGCGCTTATCGGAATTAGTAATTTGGTTGTTATTTATTTTGGAGGTGTAATGTACATCAACGGAAGCATTCCAAACATCGGAACTATCGCTGAATTTATTTTATATGTAAATATGCTAACATGGCCGGTTGCTTCATTAGGCTGGGTTTCGTCTATGGTTCAGGAAGCCGAAGCTTCTCAAAAACGTTTAAATGAATTTTTAAAAATTGAACCAGAAATCAAAAACAACAACGAAAATTCATCTGACATTCAAGGGAATATTAGTTTCAAAAATGTTTCTTTTACTTATAAAGACACCAATATTGAAGCTTTGAAAAATATCTCTTTTACAGTAAAAAAAGGAGAAACATTAGCGATTTTAGGAAAAACAGGTTCAGGAAAATCAACCATTCTTTCTTTGATTTCGAGATTATATGATGTAACAGATGGCGAAGTGAAAATTGATGAAAACGAAATCAGCTCGTTAAACCTCAACGATCTTCGAAATAATATTGGAATTGTTCCTCAAGATGCCTTCTTATTTTCAGATACAATTAAAAACAATATCAAATTCGGAAATCAAAACGCAACTGACGAAGAAGTATTCACGGCCGCTAAAAATGCGGTTGTTCATGACAATATTATTGCGTTTAACAAACAGTACGATACCATTTTAGGAGAAAGAGGAATTACTCTTTCAGGCGGACAGAAACAACGTGTTTCGATTGCAAGAGCAATTATTAAAAATCCTGCCATCTTACTTTTTGACGATTGCCTGTCTGCTGTGGATACCGAAACCGAAGAAATGATTCTGAATAATTTATTTGAAATTTCGAAGGATAAAACAACCATAATTGTAAGTCATCGAGTTTCATCTGCTAAGAATGCAGACAAAATTATTATACTGGAAAATGGTAAGATAATTCAACAAGGCTCTCATAATCAATTAATAAATCAAGAGGGTTATTATGCATCGTTATATTTAAAACAACTTTCGGAAAAAGAATTACTTTAATTGTTGCGTAATAGATAATTTTTTATGATTTTTGAGTACTATTAATTCCAAAAATGATAGAACGTATTATGAGAGAAAATGACATGTTAGAAAAAGAAGAGATTTTTTCTAAAGTATTACGAGCAGGAAGAAGAACTTATTTCTTTGATGTGAGAGCTACCAAAGCTGATGATTATTATATCACGATTACCGAAAGCAAAAAATTTACTGAAGAAGACGGTTCGTTTCACTTCAAAAAACACAAAATTTACTTATACAAAGAAGATTTTAGTGCTTTTGCCGAAATATTAGAAGAAATGACTTCATACGTTTTGAACCACAAAGGCGAAGAAGTAATTTCTGAAAGACATCAAAAAGATTTTAAGAAAGAATATAGTTCTGAAAAAGTTGAAACACAAAGATCTAGCTTTACAGACATTGATTTTGATGATATTTAATTCAAAATAAAACTTTTCAAAAGTGCGAGTCCAATTTGTTTTACATTTTGGACTTTTTTTATATATAAATTCTTATTTTAGATTTTAGAGTTCAGATTTTCTCAAATCGGCTAAAATTCAAAACAATAATTCAATACTTTTAAAATGAAAAAATTAGTAATTCTTTTAAGTTTCTTCTTCTTTGCAATTTCTCTTTCTGCACAGAATTTAGAATATGAAACGAAAAACAACATTCAATATTACAATACAGCAGCGAACAAAGCTGATAAATATATCAACGAAAGATGCGTTTTAGATATTTATTACCCAAAAAATAAAACTGGTTTTGCGACAATCGTTTGGTTTCACGGTGGCGGATTAACAGGCGGAAGTAAAGAAATTCCAGAAGCCTTAAAAAATAAAGGCTTTGCTATAATTGGCGTAAACTACAGGCTTTCGCCAAAAGTAAAAGCCGCAAAAGCTATTGAAGATGCCGCATCTGCAGTTGCTTGGGCTTTTAACAATATTGCAAATTACGGAGGCGATAAAACTCAGATTTTTGTTTCTGGACATTCTGCTGGAGGTTATTTGGGTTTAATGATCGGTTTGGATAAAAAATATCTTCAAAAAGAAAACATCGATGCTAACCAAATTGCTGGACTTATTCCGTTTAGCGGACAATGTATTACGCATTTTGAAATTAGAAGAGAAAACGGAATTCCAGAAAAACAGCCAACAATTGACCAATTTGCACCTTTATATCACGTTCGTGCCGATGCTCCGCCTCTTTTATTAATTACTGGAGATCGTGAATTAGAAATGCTGGGACGTTACGAAGAAAACGCTTATATGGCGAGAATGATGAAACTGGTTGGCCATACACAAACTAAATTATACGAATTAGACGGTTACGGCCACGGAATGACAGAACCTGGTTTTCCGCTTTTGGTTAATGAAGTAAACCGAATTTTAAAAGAACGCAAAAAATAATCACTAAAAATAAAAATCCACGGCAATGGAGACACAATTATTAATCATACCAGGACTTGGAGATTCTGGAGAAAAACATTGGCAGACGTTTTGGCACGAAAAATTTGAAAATTCAATTCGTGTTGTACAAGATAATTGGGATGAACCAATTCGAGAAGAATGGCTTGAAAGATTAAATGAAAATATTTTAAAACTTAACAAACCAACTATTTTAGTAGCTCACAGTTTAGCCGTTTCATTGGTTTTACATTGGGCAGAAAAACACAATAACGAACATATTATTGGTGCGTTTTTAGTTGCTCCCGCAGACGTCGATTCACCTGAACATACACCTGAGTGCACAAGAAATTTTTCGCCAATACCAATTTATAAATTACCTTTTCCATCGGTAGTGGTAGCGAGCGAAAATGATCCTTACGCTTCTTTTGAAAGAAAAAAAATCTTAGCCGAAAAATGGGGAAGTGATTTTGTAAACGTTGGTCAACAAGGACACATTAATTCTGATTCTGATTTAAAATATTGGGAAGAAGGACAGTTGATTCTTAGACAGTTTATTGAAAAAATAAACCTTTAAATTTAACCGCAAAGATCACAAAGATTTACGCAAAGATCGCAAGACTTTAAGAGAAGCATTTGGTCAGTTAAAGTTCACAAAGCTTTGCGAACTTTAACCTATCTTAAAAATGTGACTTGCAAAAAAAACTTTGCGTGCTTTGCGATAAAATTTATTGATTAGAAACTAACCGATACGCAAACCATTTTCTATCTTAAAATCGGGAGCCAATAAAATTACGTCTCCCTCCTCGCCTACAGCACCTAGAACCAAACATTCGCTCATAAATTTTCCGATTTGTTTTTTTGGAAAATTAACAACCGCTACAATCTGGCGGTTTATCAAATCTACTTTTTGATATCTTTTCGTTATTTGTGCAGATGATTTTCTTATTCCAATTGCTGATCCAAAATCAATTGTAAGCTGAAAAGCTGGTTTTCTGGCTTCTGGAAAATCATTTACCTCTATAATTGTTCCGACTCGCATATCGGTCCTTTCAAATTCGCTCCAAGTTAAATCCATATCTATAGTGTTAAAATACAAACCTATTAATTTTGTAATTAATCATCCTAATTCTGTAACCGTTTTCTTTCGCTTAACTTTTAATTTTACGATAGAAAAATTTAAAATTCATCGTAAAATATATATAACATGGAACATACAGAACCAAATGCATGCTTGTCAATTAAGGATTTTGAATCTAATTTAAAACAGATTCATACTGATAAATATATAGAAACAGCACAAAATGTAAGGCTGTATGTAAAAGATTATGGACAAGGAAAACCTGTAATTCTAATACATGGCTGGCCACTTTCCAATGAAATGTGGGAATATCAAATTGATCATTTAGTGCAAAATAATTACCGTGTTATCGCTTACGACCGTCGCGGATTTGGAAAATCTTCTCAGCCTTGGGATGGATACGACTATGACACTTTAACCGATGACCTTCAGGAAATTATCGAACAATTAGAATTAGAAAATGTGACACTCGTTGGCTTTTCAATGGGTGGTGGTGAAGTAGTGCGTTATTTCAGTCGTCATGGAGGAAAAAACGTTAGCAAAATTGCTTTAATTTCTTCAATTATTCCTTTTTTATTAAAAACGAATGATAACCCTGACGGGCATCCAAAAGAGAAAAGCGAAAATACTGCCGCAGCAATCAAAGAAGATAGAATCGGGTTTATTGATAATTTCGGAAAAACATTTTTCGGTGTAAATATCATCAACAAACCTTTAAGTACGCCTTTGTTAGAATATTACAGAGCGTTGTGTTCGGCTGCTTCTCCGCGCGCCACTTTAAAATGTGCTGAATCATTTTCTTTTACCGATTTTAGAGACGAATTGGATTTCATAAAAGTTCCGACGCTTATCATTCATGGAAACGATGATAAAATTGTGCCGATAGACCTAACTTCTAGAAAAGCTGCTGAAGCCATTAAGAACAATACATTTATTGAATATGAAGGCGCTCCACACGGATTATTTTATACCGATAGAGAAAAACTAAACGAAGATTTACTTCAGTTTTTAAATTCATAAAAAATTAAAAAAAGTATCCAAAAAAGCAAGCTGAATAAGCTAACTGCTTTTTTGGATACTTTTTTATTCTTGTGCTCTTTTATTTACAGTTTTTTAAACTTATTTTTGAAAATCTAATTTCTTGTAAAATGGCACGAACCGAATCTTCAATGCTTCCTTTAGGAACGATTGCACCTGAATTTTATTTAAAGGACACCAATTCTAACGACACTTTCTCATTCGAAGATTTAAAAGGCTCAAAAGGCACTTTAGTGGTTTTTATATGTAATCATTGCCCGTTTGTACTTCATGTCATCAAAGAATTTGTAATGATTTCTAATGATTATCGTGTACAAGGAATAGGAATTATAGCCATTTCAAGCAATGATGTCGTGAAATATCCTGCTGACGCTCCAGAATTAATGACTGATTTTGCTTTAGAAAATAAAATTGATTTTCCTTATCTGTATGATGAAAGCCAAGAAACTGCCAAAGCTTATCAGGCAACATGTACGCCTGATTTTTATTTATTTGATAATGAAAACAAATTATTCTACCGCGGACAACTAGACGATTCTAGACCAGGAAACGGAATTCCGTTGAGCGGAAGCGATTTAAGAGGTGCTATTGATGCCTTAATTTACAACCGAAGTTTAAGAGAACCGCAAAAGCCAAGTTTGGGTTGCGGCATTAAATGGAAGTAATATCTCACTAAATTCAAAAAGATTACCTATCTTTGCAGATCAATTTTAATTCTCCTTATGGGAAATATAATATCACATACAGCTTCTATAAAGACGTTTTGCAATGCAAGACTGTTTGGCGCTGTAATTATTTCGCATAATAAGGCCTTTATTTTTTAGGCCTCCGTCTACTTCAATTTCTTCTTTCGGGCGGAGGATTTTACATCAGTTTAAACTTTTCTTTATTTGACAAAATTACATTTTGATCAAGTATTTTTTTGTTTTCCTTTTTTAAAATTTACCGACTAAAATCGGTAGATCATTCGTTGTCAAATCAAAAAAGAAGAAATCAATATAAAAATAATAATAATGTATAATAATAAAATTCAAATAGATATGAAACCTATTCCAACTTTCTGTAAATCAGATTATCAATTTCTAAGAGAATTGATTTTAAAAAGTAAAAATTCAACAAATACCAAAGAAGCCAATCAGCTTTCTCAAGAATTGGATCGCGCAGTAATAAGTAAAGAGAGTGAACTTGCAAGTTCTGTTATCCGAATCAACTCTTTTGTAACAATTGAAGATGTAAAAGCGAATAAACAAATGAAAATTCAAATCGTTTTACCTTCTGCCGCAGATGTAAAACAATCTAAAATCTCAATTCTAGCACCATTAAGCGTTGCTATTATTGGTTTTAAAGAAAATGATCAAGTAGATTGGGAATTGCCTACAGGTATTAAAACTTTAAAAGTAGTTGCTGTAGACAATACTGAAGTACATCATTCATAAACTTTTTAAACACCTCCTTTTGTGACGGTGTTTTTTTTATATCTATTTAAAAATAAAAAAATCCCATTCGAGATTCGAATGGGATTCTATTTATAACAATCCTAAGTTGCTTCTAAATTCTTATTTTACGTCCATTAATTCAACGTCAAAAATCAAAGTTGCGTTTGGTGGAATAACTCCTCCTGCACCAGCTGGTCCGTATCCTAAATCAGATGGAATTACAAAACGAGCTTTGTCTCCTACTTGCAATAAAGCGATACCTTCGTCCCATCCTTCGATAACTTGTCCAATTCCTAATTTGAATTCGATTGGTTTTTTACGTGGGTAAGAAGAATCAAAAACTTTTCCATTTTCTAAAGAACCTTCGTAGTGAACAGAAACTGTTTTTCCTGCTTCAGCTCTCTTTCCTTCTCCTTTCTGAATCATTTTATAACGTAAACCGCTTTCTGTTCTATCAAAACCAGCAGCTAATTGTTCCATTTTTGCTTCAGATTCTGCTTTTAAAGCTGCTTCACGTTTCATACGAGCACCTTTTAAACCAATAAAAGCTTCAATTGCATTCCATTTCTGAGCTTCATCACCAACTCTGATAATTTCCAAAGTTTCTAATCCATCACCTTGAGCAATAGCATCAACAACATCTTGTCCTTCTACAACGTGACCAAATACAGTGTGTTTTCCATCTAACCAAGGAGTTGGAACGTGTGTAATGAAGAATTGAGAACCATTGCTTCCTGGACCAGAATTCGCCATAGATAAAACTCCTGGACGGTCGTGTTTTAAACTTGGTACAAACTCATCATCAAATTTATATCCAGGATCTCCAGTACCTGTTCCCTTAGGACATCCACCTTGAATCATGAAATCTGCAATTACTCTGTGAAAATTTAAACCATCATAGAATTTTTGTCCTTGAGGTTTTACTTTATTTTCCATATTTCCTTCTGCAAGAGCCACAAAGTTACCTACAGTTCCCGGTGTTAAATCGTGTGTCAATTTTACTAAAATCGAACCTTTGCTAGTATTGAATTTAGCGTATATTCCGTTTTCCATGTTGTTATTTTTAATTTTGAACGCAAATTTACAAATTAATTTCTTAATCAATTTGCGCTTTTTATTTTTTAGTCCCGATGCGTCGGGATGGTTTATAAGTCAGTCCGTAAATCAGTATTGATATTAGAGACAGAACCATGCAGCCAATTGTTACAGCAGGCCATCCGCCCAATTTCCACAACAACAATCCATAAGCAGATCCTGCAGCAGTTCCTAAAAAAGTCAGCGACATAAATACGGTATTTAATCGGTTTCTTGCTTCAGGCAATAACGAATACACTCGTGTTTGATTTGAAATATGAACACCTTGAATCCCGATATCAATAAATACAATTCCGATTGCAATTCCGATTACGCTTTCAATCGAAAAATAGAAAATGATAAAACTGATTAAAACCAATAAACAGCCATAACCAACTGCAATTCTCGAATTTCCTTTATCTCCTAGTTTCCCAACCAAAGGCGCTGCCAAAGCTCCAGAAGCACCTACAATTCCAAATAATCCGATTGTTGCACTATTAAATTCAAATGGCTTACCCGAAAGCAGCAAAACCATTGTAGTCCAGAACGCTCCAAATTGGGCGAAACTGAAAACATTGATCGCAGTTGCCTCACGCAAAACAGGCTGTGTTTTTATAAGTGTAAATAAAGACCTGATTAATTGACCGTAACTTCCTTGAAACTGTGGTTTATTAACTGGAAATTTGCTTTGAATAACAAAAAAGATCAGCAAACAAATTCCAGCTGCGATATAAAACATCGATCTCCAGCCTAAAACTTGCCCAATAAAACCACTCAAAGTTCGAGACAATAAAATTCCTACCAAAAGACCGCTCATAATCGTTCCAACAACTTTTCCTCGCTCTTCCGGCGCGCTTAAAGAGGCCGCTAATGGCAAAATAAGCTGTGGCACTATCGACGTGATTCCAATTAATAAAGATGCTATTTGCAAAACCAGAAAACTTTTGGCCGTTGCAGCAATTAACAAGGCTATTACAGTTGCAAAAGTGGTCATTAAAATTTGCTTTTTTCGTTCTAATTTATCGCCTAGCGGCACCATAAAAAATAACCCAATAGCATATCCTGCCTGAGTTAGGTACGTTATGGTTCCGGCGCTGGCCTCGGGAATTTTAAATTCGTTGGCAATTAAAACAATCAAAGGCTGGCAGTAATAAAGATTTGCAACTATAAGACCAGTGCAAACTGCCATAAACAGTACGTTAGTTTTTGATAAATTCATTTTGCAAAAATACCAATCTAATCTTAATTGAAACTTTAAAAAAAGTATAATTTTTGAGATTTTTCAAACCATATAAGTCATATAAGTTCATTTTTAATGGCTTGAATAAACTCAAAAACCAAAAAACTTAAATTTCTTAAATCACTTATATGGTTGTTTATTTAAGCTTTTAATAATTCAAAAAATCTTCTCTCGCAGGACCAAAAACATCTGTCAGCATACCAGTCTCCAGACAAACAACACCATGAATTGCATGCGGCGGAATATAAAAGCTATCGCCTTCTTTTAGAGTTTCTGTAACACCGTTTATAGTTACATCAAATTTTCCGCTCGCGACATAGGTAACTTGCGTGTGATAATGTTCGTGTAAAACGCCAATTCCTCCTTTTTCAAAATGAACATTTACAAGCATTACCCTTTCATCAAAAGCTAAAATCTTACGTTTAATTCCATCTCCAACTACTTCCCACTCTATTTCGTCTCCTTTTATAAACTCTTTGCTAGTTCCTATATTCATAATTATATTTTTTTTAATTTATTGAATGCTTTTAAGATCTCTTTCCATTAACTGTAATCCTTCAGTTAAATTGTTTTCCTTAAAATATTTTTCTAATTCTTTTAACCTTTTAAGATTATCGTACTTAAATCCTGAATTTAATTTTCTTTGACAAAGCGAACACAATCTAATAGAATGATTATCTGTTTCTGACATACTATTGGTACCATTCATAACGCAATGAGCTTCAACACAATGATGCAGACCAAACATATGTCCAATTTCATGTGAGCAAATTTTCAGCAATCGCTCTAAACATAAATTAAAATCTGCTTCTTTTTGCATTCTATACATAGAACTTACTGCAATTTTATCTTTGTAAGAAGCGAGCCCAAAAACATAGCTCCATTCTGGTTTTGGATACAAATCTTTTTCTGTTACAGCCATTAAAGCTACTCCTTTTTTAGGTTTTTCCTTTTTTAGCACCTCTCTTAAAATATAACCCGCTAAAAACTGTTCTTGTTCCATACTACCCTTTCTTCTTGCATTGTTTGGAATAATATCGTTTGAAACACCAGGCAAAATAGCGGTTTCTAGTTGAAAAAATATTTGCAAATACTGGCGAACTAGTTCAATTTGTTTTAATTGTAGAGCATTAAATTTTCCAATCGGTTTTAAATAAATGATATTCTCTTCTTTAGTTGGAACTACATGTTTTGTTTTTATAAATTGATTAAAACTCTGTCCTTTTTCTTTATTAAAAAAACGCCATTCTCCGTAAACTGGTTTTTCAAGTTTAAGATCATTTCTTTTAATATCAACATAATAAGGCTCTTGCGGCACATTTTGCAGAGAATCTGATTGCAATTCTAGATTTGAATGGGAACTTTTAGTTTCTTTTTTACTTTCTTGGCAAGAAAAAAGAACCATAAACGCCAATAAAAGAAGTTTCTTCATATATTAAAGCAGAAATTTAGATTAGATTTTTTGAAATAAAATCGCAACTAGATTTAACAGATTCAAAGGAATTGATTGCGAAGTTATTTTCCTGTTCCACAAAAAAATGAACCATTCCTGATTGTTTTGCTTCGGCAAATAAAGACTTAAAATCGATTGTTCCAGAACCAACTTCAGTATTCAAATCATTATTTTTCTTATCCTTATCCTTCACGTGCCACATTTTAAAACGCCCTTGATTTTCCTTAAATAACTTTAAAGGATCATTTCCGGAATGAATTACCCAATATAAATCCAATTCAAAAAAGACCAAATCCTTATCGGTTTCTTTTAGTAAAATTTGAAACCCCGTAACGCCGTTGTGTCTTTCAAATTCAAAATCATGATTATGATAAGCTAGTTTTAAACCCGCCTCTTTACACATTTTTGCTGCTTGATTTAATCTTTCAGCAATCTTTTTATAATCTTCAATGTTTCTTCTAAAAGGCTCATCGACCCAAGAAATCGTTAAAAACTCACTTTCTACAGTTTTAGCCGCTTCGATTGCAGCAGATACCTCTGCCGTATTTCCATCGTACAAAAAGCTTCCTAAATTATAATGTCCGCTTACGGCTTTTAAACCATTATCATCTAAAATCTTTTTTAATTCTTTTGGAGCAAATCCCCAAAATTGGTCTTTTGTTGAAAAACCATAAGTTTCAACGGTTGAATATCCAGCTTTTGCCACTTTTTGTAAAGTTCCTTTTACATCCTTCGGAAGTTCATCTCGAAGTGTATATAACTGTAAACCTATTTCTTTTTTACTCATAGAAAATGCTAATGATGGCCGAGCCAAAACAGCTGTAGTGGCAAGCCCTGTGGTTACTATAAAATTTCTTCTTGTAATCATGTGGTTAGATAATTTCAAAGTAAATTTATCATAAAAAATGATTCGCAAGATTTTTTACAAAGTTTTGAAGTGCAATTTCTGTTTCTGGATCTATTATTTTGCCTTCCGCATTAACTTTACCTCGAACTCCTTGAATTAAAAGCTGCAATGAATCATCAAAACTCGCATCAAGAGTTTTCATAATTAACAAAAGTTGCTCATGCGCCATTTCTCCCGAAGCCGAAGCTGTTACCAAACCAACTTTTTTATTTGAAAAAACGGTCGTTGAAACAAACCATTCTAAAGCATTTTTCAAACTTCCAGGAAGGCTAAATACATATTCAGGAGTACAAATAATAACTCCTTGCACTTCTTTTATTTTATTTCTTAACGAAACAATTTCATCTGGCGCCTTATCTGTATCTAAATCAGGATTAAAGTGCGGAAGTTTATCTAAATCTTCAAATATTTCCAATTCAAATTCTGACTTTAATTGATGGGAAATATATTTAAGAATTTTAAAATTACTCGAATCTTTTCTGGTACTGCCCGATACAGCAAATATTTTTATTTTTGGTGACATTATTGTATAAAAAAAGTAGTATTTCTAAATTAACATTTAAAAATACTACTTTTTTAGAGATTAAAATCTCAAAATGCTTTTATCTGGAAGTATTGCTTGCTGAAGTCATACTTAACATTTTTACATCAACTGATTGAGGCGGAAATTTTTGTTTTTCGTTTCTCCAAGAAATAATTTTTCCCGATTTATCGACATACATATAGTCATATTTCCAATAATATGGCCCCGCATTGCCCGAAATCTCACTACTGTGATTTGTTGTAAAAATTTGATCGGCATAAAGCAATATCTCATTATTCTTTTCATCATGGAGAACACGTATTGGCGGGCCCCAAACTTTTATTAATTTTTGCTTCGATTCTCCAATCCACCTATCATGGACATTATTGGTTGAACAAGATATTTGCAAGAATATAATTGCTATTAAAAGTAAAGTTTTTTTCATAAGTGTAAGGCAAGTTTTATAGTTTAGCTGTAGCGTTTATATAAATTTAACACTATTATTTCAAATAAACAATATCATAGTTTATCATAATATTAAATCCGATAAAAGTCACAATATATACGACGAAATACATCTTTTTGGTTTTATATCTCAAAAATCAACTCAAAATAAGCGTTTTACAAATCTTTAGAAATAGACAAGAATTTACTTTGTATCTTTGCCGACAAGAAATTATTGAATAGAAAATGCGAATTGATATTATTACACTTTTACCTGAATTGCTAAGAAGTCCATTTGAGGCTTCGATTATGAAACGTGCCATTGATAAAGGTCTAGTTGAAGTACATTTTCACAATTTGCGTGACTACAGCACAAATAGGCAAAAAAGTGTAGACGATTATCCTTTTGGGGGTGGCGCTGGTATGGTGATGACCATTCAGCCTATTGACGATTGTATTACACATTTGAAGAGCGAACGTGAATACGATGAAATAATCTACATGTCACCGGATGGCGAAACTTTAAATCAAAAAATGGCCAATAAAATGTCTATGTATGAAAACATTATTATTCTATGCGGACATTATAAAGGTGTAGATCAGAGAGTTCGAGATCATTTTATAACAAAAGAAATTTCGATTGGAGATTATGTTTTATCTGGCGGAGAATTAGGCGCTATTGTTTTATCTGATGCCTTGATTCGATTAATTCCAGGTGTTTTAAGCGACGAAACCTCAGCATTAACAGATAGTTTTCAAGATAATCTGCTTTCTGGACCTATATATACAAGGCCTGCAGATTATAAAGGATGGAAAGTTCCAGAAGTTTTAACCAGCGGACATTTTGCTAAAATCGACAAATGGCGCGAAGACATGGCTTTTGAACATACAAAGAATAGAAGACCAGATTTACTGGAATAAATTCCAAATATTTAAAATTGCTTCGCCAGTTCGCTATCGCTCGTGTGCAAATTCCAATTAATCAATCAGTTAACAAATTGGAATTTGGAATTTATTTTTATTGGAGTTTTAATTTTTTTACTTACATTTGCACCCGAATTTGATCAACCTCTGGCGAGATCCGTGAATGTTGTTCTGATATAAAAACCATAATTTAGATTATCATGGCAGATTTATTAAAATTCGTTCAAAACGAATTCGTTGCTAAAAAAGATTTCCCTGAATTCGGAGCTGGAGACACAATCACAGTTTTCTACGAAATTAAAGAGGGTGAAAAAACAAGAACTCAGTTTTTTAAAGGAGTTGTAATTCAAAGAAGAGGTTCTGGTAACACAGAAACTTTTACTATTCGTAAAATGTCTGGATCTGTTGGTGTTGAGCGTATCTTCCCAGTAAACTTACCAGCTTTACAAAAAATTGAAATCAACAAAAAAGGAGCTGTTCGTAGAGCTAGAATTTTCTACTTCAGACAACTTACTGGTAAAAAAGCTAAGATTAAAGATAAAAGAAGATAATCATTTATCTAAATGTTATAAAAAACTCGTTTCATATCGTTTGAAACGAGTTTTTTTTATGTTCTATTTTCATTACTATCAAAACCGTAATTTTTTAATAGCAAAATCATCGATTTAGCAATATAATGAGTATGAAATAACAATCTGTTAATTTCGTCTTTTCTCATCAAAACTCAACCGATTTCGTTGTGATTTTATTATATTTGCTCCGCTCATTTTGAGCCGAATATATCTTTGAAATCGTTAACTCCTGACGATACGATTATAAAAAAAAAAGAAAATGACAAAATCAAAAATTTTTTACACCTTAACTGATGAGGCGCCGTTATTGGCTACTTACTCTCTATTACCAATTGTTCAAGCTTTTACAGCGACAGCTGGAATTGAAATCGAAACCAGAGATATTTCGCTGGCAGGAAGAATTTTATCAAATTTCCCAGATTCTTTAACCGATGCTCAAAAAACTGGAGACGCATTGGCAGAACTTGGCCAATTAGCAACTCAGCCAGAAGCTAACATTATCAAATTACCAAACATTTCTGCATCTGTACCGCAATTAAAAGCGGCAATTGCTGAATTACAATCGCACGGATACAACGTACCAAATTTCCCAGAAGATCCTCAAAACGATGCTGAAAAGGAAATTAAAGCAAAATATGCAAAAGTATTAGGTTCTGCTGTAAACCCAGTTTTACGTGAAGGAAATTCTGACCGTAGAGCTCCAAGAGCAGTTAAAAACTTTGCAAAAGCAAACCCGCACTCAATGGGCGCATGGTCTGCTGACTCAAAAACTAAAGTAGCTTCTATGTCAGGAGGTGATTTCTACGGAAGCGAAAAATCTCTTACTGTTTCAGAAGCTAATGATGTAAAAATCGAATTCGTTGCTAAAGACGGAACTTCAACTGTATTAAAAGCAAGCACTCCTCTAAAAGCTGGAGAAATTATTGATAGCTCTGTTTTAAGCGTAAGTAAATTAAAAGCTTTTGCTGCTGATGTAATTGCTGAAGCTAAAGCTGCAGGAGTTTTACTTTCTGTACACTTAAAAGCGACAATGATGAAAGTTTCTGATCCAATTATCTTTGGCGCTATCGTTGAAGTATATTTTGCAGATGTTTTCAAAAAATACGAAGCTTTATTCGCTGAATTAAACGTTGACACAAGAAACGGTTTAGGCGATATTTACGCTAAAATTGCAGGAAGACCTGAGCAGGCAGAAGTTGAAGCAGCAATTAATGCAGCGATAGAAAACGGACCAGCTTTGGCAATGGTTAACTCTGATAAAGGAATTACAAACTTACACGTTCCTTCAGACGTAATTGTTGATGCTTCTATGCCAGCAATGATTCGTACTTCTGGACAAATGTGGAATAAAGAAGGTAAAGCACAAGATACATTTGCTGTTATTCCTGATAGATCTTATGCTGGAGTTTACACGGCAACTATCGATTTCTGTAAAAAACATGGTGCTTTTGATCCTAAAACAATGGGAAGCGTTCCAAACGTTGGATTAATGGCTCAAAAAGCTGAAGAATACGGATCTCACGACAAAACTTTCCAAATTAAAGGTGATGGTATTGTTCGTGTAGTTGATGCAAATGGAAATGTTTTAATGGAACAAAACGTTGAAGCAAATGATATTTTCAGAATGTGTCAAGCAAAAGATGCTCCGATTCAGGACTGGGTAAAGCTAGCTGTAAACAGAGCACGTTTATCTGACACGCCTGCTGTTTTCTGGTTAGACGAAAACAGAGCACACGATAGAGAATTAATCGTAAAAGTTCAAAAATACCTTAAAGATTACGATACTACAAACTTAGATATCCGTATTTTAAACCCAATTGCTGCTACTGAATTTACTTTAGACAGAATCATCAAAGGTTTAGATACTATCTCTGTAACTGGAAACGTTTTACGTGATTATTTAACAGATTTATTCCCAATTTTAGAACTTGGAACTTCTGCTAAAATGTTATCTATCGTTCCTTTAATGAACGGTGGAGGATTGTTCGAAACTGGCGCTGGAGGTTCTGCTCCAAAACACGTTGAGCAATTTACAGAAGAAGGATATTTACGTTGGGATTCATTAGGAGAATTTTTAGCTCTTGGTGCTTCATTAGAACATTTAGGACAAACTTTAGATAACTCTAAATCAATTGTTTTATCTGAAACTTTAGACCAAGCAAACGATAAATTCTTAGCTAACGATAAATCTCCAGCTCGTAAAGTTGGACAAATTGACAACCGTGGTTCTCACTTTTATTTGGCTTTCTATTGGGCTCAAGCTTTAGCTGCTCAAGATAAAGATGCTGAATTGAAAGCAATCTTTACTCCGATTGCTGCTGAATTTGAAGCTAACGAAGCTAAAATTGATGCAGAATTAATCGGCGCTCAAGGAAAACCACAAACTCTTGGCGGTTATTACCAACCAACTCCAGAGTTAGTAAGCAAAGCAATGCGTCCTAGCGAAACTTTCAACGCTATTATTGCTAAAATCAAATAATTCAGAATACAATTGTATTATTGCATAAATAAAAAAGGACAACTCGAAAGGTTGTCCTTTTTTCTTAACTTATGTTTAACAGTCGTTTCTTCCGAATATATAAACAAGAATTGTTATCTATGTAAATCAAAATCAATACAATGATTACAAAAAATACTTTTACATTTTTTCTTTTTATTTTAGCGATTTTTACCTCATTTGCACAGGACAAATTCACTTTAAGCGGAACTATCAACGACAGCAAAAACAACGAAACTCTAATTGGGGTTACTATTTATATTCCATTATTAAAAATTGGCACTACTACAAACGAATATGGATTCTATTCTCTTTCTGCACCAAAAGGAGAATATGAAATTGAAATCAGTTACATTGGTTATCAAACGATTCTAAAAAACATTGTTTTAGATAAAAATACAAAAAGCAATTTTTCCCTTAGCGAGAACGATGCACAAGAACTTCAAGAAGTTATTATCACAGAGAATAAAGGCAAAATAAATATCAAGTCACCTGAAATGAGTGTCAACAAACTCTCTATTTCGACTATTAAAAAAATGCCAGTAGTTTTAGGTGAAGTTGACGTTCTAAAATCTATTTTATTGCTCCCAGGAGTTACCAATGCAGGAGAAGGCGCTTCTGGATTTAATGTCCGAGGCGGTGGTGCCGATCAAAACTTGATTCTTTTAGACGAAGCTACAATATTTAATTCTTCTCACGTTTTTGGATTCTTCTCTGTTTTTAACCCCGATGCTATTAAAGATTTAAAATTATACAAAGGAGGAATTCCTGCGCGTTACGGCGGCAGAGCTTCATCCGTTTTGGATATTTATCAAAAAGACGGAAGCAGTAAAGATTTTCATATGAATGGTGGTATAGGCCTAATTTCAAGCCGATTACTTGCTGAAGGTCCGATTGTTAAAGATAAAGGTTCTTTTCTGATTGGAGGGAGAGCTTCTTATGCGCATTTATTCTTAAAACTCTCAGAAGACAACAAAGATAACGCAGCATACTTTTATGACTTAAATACCAAACTGAGTTACAAACTAAACGACAACAACAGTTTATATCTCTCCGGCTATTTTGGTCGCGATGTTTTTAGGCTTAATAAAAGCTTTACTAATACGTACGGAAATTCAATTTTAAATTTGAGATGGAATCATTTGTACTCTAATAAGTTATTCTCTAATCTTTCTTTGATATACAGCGATTATTATTATGGTTTAGACCTTGATTTTGTAGGCTTTAAATGGGATTCTGGAATCAAGAATTACAATATTAAATATGATTTCAAATATTATCTTTCAGATAAATTGAAACTCAATTATGGAGTAAATGGAACATATTATGAATTTAACCCTGGAACCATAAAGCCCACAGGAACAGATTCTGGAATAAATCCTGACCAATTAGATAAAAAATATGCTTTTGAACCCTCAGCTTATTTAGATGCCGAAAGTCAGCTTTCTAACAAGATTACCGTTGCCTACGGATTACGCTATAGTTTATTCTATCGATTGGGAGCTTCTACGATTAATTATTACAATAATAATCAATCAGTTGTCTTCAATAGCGATTTACAGATCTATGAGAAAGGAACACCAACTTCAACAAAATATTTTGGAAAAAATAAAGTCATTCAAAGCTATAATAATTTTGAACCAAGATTTTCTGTTTCTTATCAATTAAATGAAAATCAAGCTTTAAAAGCAAGTTATAACAGAATGGCGCAGTATCTTCAGCTCATTTCAAATACTTCCTCTCCCACTCCTTTAGATGTCTGGATGCCGAGTGATAATTATATTAAACCTCAACTTGCAGATCAGGTTGCTTTAGGATATTTTCGAAACATTAGAAATGGTGATTATTCTTTTGAAATTGAAACCTATTATAAAGAAATTCAAAATAGACTAGATTATATTGATGGAGCCGATTTAATAGCCAACGACGCGATTGAACAAGTTGTTCTAAATGGCCAGATGCGATCTTATGGTTTAGAAATTATGTTCAAAAAAAACAAAGGAAAATTTAATGGATGGGTTTCTTATACTTTATCAAAATCAGAACAGCAAACTCCAGGAAGAACAGCCGAAGAACCTGGAATCAACAATGGCAAGTGGTATAATTCCGCTTATGACAAAACGCATAATTTGGCCATCACATCTGCTTACAATTTAAATGAAAAATGGTCTTTTGGCGCTAATTTCGCCTTGCAGTCGGGGCAGCCTGTAACGTATCCAAACGGACAATATGAATATTTAGGAATTACAGTTCCGAGTTACGGATTACGAAATGAAAATCGACTTCCTGCTTATCATCATTTAGATATTTCGGCTACTTTGACACCCAGAAAAAATAAAGATAGAAATTGGAAAGGAGAATGGGTTTTCAGTATTTACAATCTTTATAACCGAATGAATGCGGCATCGATTAACTTTCGCCAAAATGTTGATACTGGTGTAAATGAAGCGGTACAATTGTCTATATTCGGAGTTGTTACGGCGGTAAGCTACAACTTCAAATTCTAAAAAAATTAAGTTAAGAACTAAAAATATACGTATGAAAAAAGCATTTTATTTTATCGCATTTTTTACTTTTCTTTCCTTTACAAGTTGTGAAGATGTTGTTGATGTTGACCTAAATACTGCTCCTCCAAAATTAGTAATTGAAGCCGCAATTAATTGGGAAAAAGGCTCAACAGGAAGACAACAAGTGATTAAATTAACTACAACTACAGGTTATTTTGATCAATTAGTGCCTATAGTTTCTGGTGCGGTAATTTTTGTAACCAATAGCAAAAATCAAAGATTTAACTTTACAGAACTTAATAAATCAGGGCGGTATATTTGTAACAATTTTATTCCTGTCCTTAATGAAACCTATACTTTAACGGTCGTTAGCGGTGGAAACACTTACACTGCCACTGAAACACTAAAATCTGTTGCACCGATAACTCGAATTGAACAAAAAAACGATGGAGGTTTTACAGGAAAAGAAGTTGAAATAAAGGCTTTTTATACAGATCCAGCAGATGAAGAAAACTATTATTTGTTTAAGTATGTTTATTCTAGCAAAGTAACTTCGACTTTTTATGTTTCTGAGGACAAATTTTATCAAGGAAATGAAATCTACAGCAACACTGAAGATGAAGATTTAAAAGCTGGAGATGAAATCGAAGTAACGCATTACGGAATTTCCAAACAATATTACAATTACATGAATATTCTGGTAAGCATTGCAGGCTCTAACGTTGGAGGTCCGTTTCAATCACCACCTGCAACTGTAAAAGGAAACATAATTAATACTACTGATAAAAATAATTACCCTCTCGGTTATTTCTCTTTGAGCGAAACCGATCATAAAAAATATAAAATTGAATAATTTATGCAGCCCCTAATCAAAACTTTAGCCGAAAAAAAACTTACTGGACATTTCATCGAAATGTCTTTTACTGAAAATAAGACATTTCAATTATGGAATGGTTTTATGCCGAAAAAGAAAGAAATTAAAAATACTATCAACGCCAATTTATATTCGCTTGAAGTTTATCCAGAAAATTACTTTGATAACTTTAATCCGAGCAATGATTTTCAAAAATGGGCGGCAGTAGAAGTTTCAAGTTTTGAGAATCTTCCGTCTGAGATGAAGACATTAGTTGTTTCAGGTGGCCTATATGCCGTGTTTCTTCATTTAGGACCAGCAACTGAGGCTCACAAAACCTACAATTATATTTTTGCTGAATGGCTTCCTAATTCCACATACATTGTTGACGAAAGACCCCATTTTGCAGTAATGAATGAAAAATACAAAAAAGACGATCCAACTTCTGAGGAGGAAATCTGGATTCCGATAAAAAATAGAAATTAATGGCACTAATCGAAACCTTAAAAATACTTTACAATCGAGATTTAGATAAACTTAAATTCGAAATCGAATCGTATGAAAACGAGAGTTCACTTTGGATTATCGATAAAAACATTTCAAATTCGGCAGGAAACCTTTGTCTTCATTTAATTGGTAATCTGAATACTTATATTGGAGCAGAAATTGGAAAAACGGATTATGTTCGAGATCGTCCTTTAGAATTTTCATCGAAAGATATTCCAAAATCGGAATTAATATCCAAAATAGAAAATACAATTGTAGTCGTAAATAATGCTTTAGATTCTTTAACTGATGAAGATTTAAAAAAGAAGTATCCGCAAATTGTTTTTGAAAAAGAAATGACAACTGGATTTTTCTTAGTTCATCTTTCTACTCATTTAGCGTATCACTTAGGACAAATAAATTACCACCGAAGATTATTAGATTTCTGATTTTAGATTGTAGATTATTTAAAAGTCGAAAAAAATCTAAAATCTAAAATCTGCAATCTAAAATTCTAACCCGTATCTTTGCTTCACATTCAAAAAAACTCAAATGTCATCACACCATATAGTCCGAGACGATCAAGAACCAGCTTTAATAATTGCAAATGGCGCTGCCTGCGATCCTGAACTTTTAGGACAATTATTAGAATGGTCTCCGCTAGTTGTCGTTTTAGATTCGGCTATCGAAAGAGTAATTGAGTTAGGTATAAAAGTCGATGTTCTTTTGGGAGATTTTGATCGCGGTTTTGATCCTGAAATCTATAAAACGTCTCAATTTCCAATAGAAATCGTTCATACTCCAGATCAAGACAAAACCGATTTAGAAAAAGCTTTTGATTATTTAATTGCAAGAAAAATTCCTGCCGTAAATGTCGTTTGGGCAACCGGAAGACGTGCCGATCATACTATTACAAATTTGACCAATATTGTTCGTTATCGTAATCTGATTAAGATTGTAATTCTCGACGATCATTCGAAAATATTTCTTTTGCCTTCAAAATTTGAGAAATGGTACACTGCAAAAACTCCCATTTCTCTAATACCTATTGGTGTCGTAAATGGAATTAATTCTAACAATTTGAAATACGAATTAAACGATGATACGCTTACAATGGGTTATAGAACTGGAAGCAGTAATTCTGTTGAAAAAGATGGCATTGTAACGATTACACATCGCGAAGGAGATTTACTTTTAATGGAATGTTTTGATTAGAAAAATTAAAAAATAAAAAAGTCCCAGCGGGACGAAATATTGATAGATTAAAATGTTATAATCTAATTAAAGCTCCAGCGGAGCGATATATTTTTATGTCGCTCCGCTGGAGCTTTTTCTTTAATGACAAATCAACTCGCTATAATATTACGTTCCTCTGGAGCTTTCTTTCAAAAAAGGAATACCTATCTTTGCACAGAAATCAAGAAAAATGAAAGCAGAAAACAATTCACAAAAAGACAATTTACATCCAAGAAACCTTCATCGTTCGAAATATGATTTTGAAAAACTGATTTCAAATTGTCCTGAATTAAAAGCTTTTGTTTCTCTTAATAAATACGGAATAGAGACGGTTGATTTCAGTAATCCGCTTGCAGTAAAAACTTTAAATAAAGCTTTGCTTCAAACGTATTACGATATTCAGAATTGGGATATTCCTAAAAATTATCTTTGCCCGCCAATTCCAGGACGAGCAGATTATATTCATTATATAGCCGATCTATTAGCTGAAAGCAACAACAATCAAATTCCTGAAACACCTCATGTTTTAGGTCTAGATATAGGAACTGGAGCCAATTTAATTTATCCAATACTAGGAAATTCGATTTACAACTGGAGTTTTGTCGGAACAGATATTGATCAAAAATCTATTGAAAATTGCAGTAAAATTATTGAAGCAAATCCCAATTTAATTGATTCTATAAGCTTACAGCAGCAAACAGAACCTCGATTTATTTTTAAAAATATAATTACGCCAGAAGATCGTTTTGCTTTTACGATCTGTAATCCGCCTTTTCATGCATCTGCAGAAGAAGCAAACAAAAGTGCTTCGAGAAAGGTTTCAAATCTTAATCCGAGAGAAAAAAGAAATACAAATCCTGTTTTAAATTTCGGAGGCCATAATGCTGAATTGTGGTGCAATGGTGGAGAAATTGGATTTATTACCCAAATGATTTACGAAAGCGCCAAATATACTTCGCAAGTTTTGTGGTTTAGCACTTTGGTTTCTAAAAAAGAAAATCTTTCTTCGATATATAAAACTTTAAAGAAAGTAAATGCCTCTTCAGTAAAAACAATTGAAATGTCGCAAGGTCAAAAAAACAGCCGCATTGTGGCATGGACATTTTTTGAAGCTGGAAATTCTCAAAAACATTTCTTTTAATAGATTCATTTTCAACTTTAAACCTTGATTTTATAATTTGCTTTTGCTACATTTATTGTAAACAATTTAAAATCAAGATTATGGCAGAATATATTGGTTATCTTGCATCTGTTTTTATTGTCGGAGGTTTTTTATTGAAAAATCTTAGAACTATCCGATTTATTAATATGTTTGGATGCATTTGTTTTGTAATCTACGGCATCTTTCTAAACGATTACAGCGATTTTAATCAATGGCTTTGGCCCGTAATTATTCCCAATGCAATTTTAGCATTTGTACAGATTTATTATCTAGCTTTCAAAAACGACAAATCTTAAAATTATGATGTTTTCAGATAAAATTCTGATACACTTTTTGCTTGCTAAAAACGTAACTTTAAGGTGAAAATGAATTTTATACTATGCTTAAACACTATTCCCGCCTCATCATTATATTATTTTTAGTTTCAAGTTGTGCCTCAAAAAAGGCAAAATTTGAAGATTATGTTTTTAAAACTAAAACTGAAGAAGTAAAATATCAAAATGCATATGATAAGGCCTTAAAGCTTTGGAATATTCCTTACACTGAAGAAGATGTCAAAACAAGTTTTGGAACAGCTCATGTAGTCATTGCAGGACCAAAAAACGGAAAAGCCTTGGTTTTACTGCACGGAATGGATGCCAGTTCTACGATGTGGTATCCGAACATAAAAGCTCTGGCGAAAAACCATCGCATTTACGCCATTGATTTTTTAATGGAACCCGGAAAATCTAATTTAGCTTCAAAATCTCTTTCATCAGAAGAAATTGCCATTTGGTACAATGAGATTTTCACATATTATAAATTAAAGAAATTTGACATTGTAGCTGCTTCGCGAGGCGGTTGGATTGCCACCTTATTGGCAACTCAAAAACCAAATTCAATTGATAGAATAGTTTTATTAAGTCCGGCTCAGACTTTTAAATTTATAGATAAGCTAGGGAAAACAACTTCTGCTCTAATGTTAAAGCTATTTCCAAGTGAAAAGAAATTTGGAAAAACATTAACCACTTTTTCAACTCATCCAGAAAATATAAGCCGCATTTACAAACGACAGTTTTATCTAGCTAATAAATATGCAAAATCAAATTCGAGCATGCTTAAAATGCATCCGTTTTCAGACAAAGAATTACAATCAATACAAAATCCTGTATTGGTTTTAATTGGCGATAAAGACGTTATTAATTCTGAAGAAAGTCTGAAACGTGCTGATAAATATTTAGTCAACTCGAAAACCAAAATTATCAAAGATGCTGGTCATTTTTTAACCATCGATCAACCTAAAGCAGTAAATGATGCGATGATTAATTTTTTAGATTAGTATTCAAACTTCGTATCTTTACAAAACCAATTTTCAGTATACAAAAATGAAATTTCAAGTTACTTCAGAATATAGTCCAAAAGGAGATCAGCCGCAAGCCATACAAAAATTGGCACAAGGTATTGTCGACGGAGATAAATATCAAACTTTATTAGGAGTTACGGGATCCGGAAAAACATTTACGGTCGCCAACGTTATTCAAGAAGTGCAAAGACCAACCTTAGTTTTGGCTCATAATAAAACTTTGGCTGCGCAATTGTATTCTGAGTTCAAACAGTTTTTTCCAAATAATGCGGTTGAATATTTTGTTTCTTATTACGACTATTATCAGCCTGAAGCTTTTATGCCCGTTACCGGAGTTTTCATTGAAAAAGATTTATCTATCAATGAAGAATTGGAGAAAATGCGTTTGAGCACCACTTCATCGCTTCTTTCAGGAAGACGTGATGTTTTGGTTGTCGCTTCCGTATCCTGTTTATACGGTATCGGAAACCCGGTAGAATTTCAAAAAAATGTAATTGAAATTACGAGAGATCAAGTTATTTCGAGAACTAAATTATTGCACAGTTTAGTTCAAAGTTTATATGCTAGAACAGAAGCCGATTTCAATCCAGGAACTTTCAGGATAAAAGGAGATACGGTGGAAGTTTATCCAAGTTATGCAGATGATGCCTATAGAATTCACTTCTTTGGGGACGAAATAGAAGAAATCGAATCATTTGATGCTAAAACGTCACATGTAATAGAAAAATTTAAAAGGCTGACCATTTATCCTGCTAATATGTTTGTGACTTCACCTGAGGTTTTACAAGGAGCTATTTGGCAGATTCAGCAAGATTTGGTCAAACAGGTCGATTATTTTAAAGAAATCGGAAAGCATCTGGAAGCTAAACGTTTAGAGGAAAGAACCAATTTCGATTTAGAAATGATTCGCGAATTAGGATATTGTTCTGGAATTGAAAATTACTCAAGATATTTGGACGGACGTGAAGCAGGAACAAGACCTTTCTGCTTGTTAGATTATTTTCCAAGCGATTATTTGATGGTTGTCGATGAAAGTCACGTAACGGTTTCTCAAGTTCATGCCATGTACGGAGGAGACCGAAGCCGAAAAGAAAACTTAGTTGAATATGGCTTCCGTTTACCTGCTGCCATGGACAACCGTCCTTTAAAATTTGAAGAGTTTGAAGCCTTACAAAATCAGGTAATTTATGTTTCTGCAACTCCCGCAGATTATGAGCTGCAAAAATCGGATGGAATTTATGTTGAACAAATTATTCGTCCAACCGGATTATTGGATCCAACGATTGAGGTACGTCCGAGTTTAAATCAGATTGATGATTTGATTGAAGAAATTCAGGTTAGATGCGAATTGGATGAAAGAGTTTTGGTAACCACATTAACCAAAAGAATGGCAGAAGAATTAGCAAAATACCTGACAAAAGTCAATATTCGCTGTCGTTACATTCATTCTGAAGTAGACACTTTAGAGCGTATCGAAATTATGCAGGATTTACGTAAAGGTATTTTTGATGTTTTGATTGGAGTAAATTTACTTCGTGAAGGTTTAGATTTACCAGAAGTTTCTCTTGTTGCCATTTTAGATGCAGATAAAGAAGGTTTTTTACGTAATCATAGATCTTTAACACAAACGATTGGACGTGCGGCAAGAAACTTAAATGGAAAAGCAATTATGTATGCCGATAAAATTACGGCAAGTATGCAGAAAACAATTGATGAAACTAATTATAGAAGAACCAAACAAATCAATTTTAATGTAGAAAACAATTTGGTTCCTCAAGCTTTAAATAAAAAAATAGATAGCGCTTTCACGAAAAATCCATTGGTCGAATATGAATTAGGACATCCGATTCCGGTTGCTGCCGAACCAGAAACTGCCTATTTATCTAAGACTGAATTAGAAAAAATTATTCGCGAAAAACGTAAAACGATGGAAAAAGCAGCTAAGGAATTAGATTTCTTACAAGCAGCTAAACTTCGTGATGAAATTAAAAAACTACAGGAACAGCTCGCCTAATTGTGCTGTTCCTGAAAAATTTCTAGTAAAACAACTGGATTAATTATTGCATTGGGTGCTTTTTTCATCATCTCTAAAACACGTTTTACCGCAGAAAGATTCAATCCCATTTCTAAAGCAATCTGCTGAATCGCTTTAAATTCCCTTTCGTGCAAAACACCGTCACAATGCATTAATAAAGCCAATCTATAAAATTGATTAACACGCTGCAATTCAGATTTTATAGCGATTGGTTTTATTTCCTGATGAAACAAATCTTTAAATTCTGCATCGCTAATCCCCAGTTCTAAAGCGACCAATTGTAAAAAATCATGCTCACGTTTATGCAAATGTCCATCAACAGTGGCGAACATAATCATTTCTAAAAGTAAACTTCTTTTTTCTGCTTCTGTATTCATCAATTTATTATTTTTAGCTAAAATATTGCTTTTAGATATAAATACAAAACACGAGTAATGAAGAGTTTTTTTTTAGCTATTTTATTTTTATTTACTCTTCTCGGAAAGGCTCAAGAAAGTACGGCTTCAAAAAATGTGACTACTTTTACAATTGAAGCTCCTCAACTTAAAACCTCAAAAAAAATCTGGATTTATCTTCCTTCAGATTATTCTAAGCAAACTCAAAAACGGTACAGTGTAATTTATATGCACGATGCTCAAAATCTGTTTGATGCTAAAACTTCGTATTCTGGCGAATGGAATGTTGATGAAAAATTAGACAGTTTAAAAGCTCCCATAATTGTTGTTGGCATTGAACATGGAAATGAAAAACGAATTGACGAATTGACTCCATTTAAAAATGAAAAATATGGCGGTGGAAATGCAGACAATTACTTAGAATTTATTGTAAAAACACTAAAACCTTATATCGACAAAAAATATAGAACCAAACCAAAAGCGAAAAATACTATTCTTTTAGGAAGCTCACTTGGCGGATTAGTTTCGTATTACGGTGCTTTAAAATATCCTGAAGTTTTTGGAAAAGCAGGAGTTTTTTCGCCTTCATTTTGGTTTTCTAACGACATTTATACCTTTACAGAAAAACAACCTAAAATCAAAACTAAATTCTATTTTTTGTGTGGCGATAAAGAAAGTGATGACATGGTAAACGATTTAACTAAAATGAAACGTTTATTAGACACCAAACGCTGTTATTGTCTTCATCTTGAAAAAATAAAAATTGTAAAAGGCGGAGAACATAATGAAAAACTCTGGCGTGATCATTTTGCTGAGGCAATTATTTGGCTGGGTTATTAATTAGAAATAAAAAATACATTTATAAAAATGAAACTTATTTTAAGAGAGTATAATCTCAAACTAAAACACACTTTCACCATTTCGAGAGAGTCTATTGATGTTCAACCATCTTTAATTGTAGAATTGCAAAGCAATGGTTTGTCAGGTTTTGGAGAAGCAACTTCCAATCCTTATTACAATACAACGGTACCTATGATGATGCAGGATTTAGAAAAAATCAGAAGCATTATTGAAAATACCGAAGACGAAACTCCTGAAGTATTTTGGTCAAAAATGCATCCGTATTTAAAAGACGATATGTTTGCATTATGTGCTTTAGATTTAGCTTATAATGATTTGTACGCTCGTAAAAAAGGTAAAAAATTATACGAATTATGGAATTACAAAACAGATCATAATCCGCTAACAGATTACACAATCGGCATTGATACGATTGAAAAAATGGTTTTTAAAATGAAAGAGCTGCCTTGGCCTATTTACAAAATTAAGTTGGGTACAAAGGAAGACATAGCGATTGTAAAAGAACTTAGAAAACATACCAATGCTATTTTTAGAATCGATGCTAATTGCGGATGGACTGTTGACGAAACCATTCATAATGCGGTCGAATTAAAAAAGTTAGGAGTTGAATTTCTTGAACAGCCAATGAAAGCAGACAATTGGGAAGGTCATAAAGAAGTTTTTAAACATTCTGTTCTTCCCGTAATTGCTGATGAAAGCTGCATCATTGAAGAAGATGTAGCAAAATGCTTCAATCATTTTCATGGCGTGAATGTAAAACTGGTAAAATGTGGCGGCCTAACACCTGGAAAACGTATGATTGAAGAAGCGAAAAAATTAGGATTAAAAACAATGGTCGGCTGTATGACGGAATCTACAGTTGGAATATCTGCTATTGCCCATTTACTTCCACAATTAGATTATGTTGATATGGATGGTGCTTTACTTTTGTCTGAAGATATTGCAACGGGCGTAACGATTGCAGACGGCGTTATCAATTATTCTAATTTGAACGGAACTGGCGTTACACTTTTGTAAAATGATAGTCAATAAATTTCCTGACCGTATTATTGAAATTGACCAAAAACAGTATTTGTATTTTGGAGGAACAGCTTATTTGGGACTTCCAACCCATAAACCTTTTCAGGATTTAGTTATCCAGAACATCTTGAATTGGGGAACAACTTACGGAAGCTCTAGAACGGCCAATATCCAGCTAAAAGCTTACGAGGAAGGCGAAAGCTTTCTAGCTTCTCATATTGGTTCTGAAAGTACTTTGACCGTTTCTTCTGGAATGCTTGCTGGAAAAATTGTTTTGGAAAAAATAAAAAGACAGACGGATTGCTTTTATCATTTGAATGAAATTCATTCGGCTATCCAAATTGAAAATAGCCTGCCTGTTTTTATAAATGAAAAATTGAATGATCGTTTGCTGGATTCAAAATCAGAAAAAATAACGATTTTGACTGATGGCGTTCCTTCCTTTCAAACTGAACCTGTTGATTTGTCTTTCTTAAACGAAATTTCAAAACAAAAGGAAATTACATTAGTTATTGATGAATCCCATTCATTAGGAATTATTGGTAAAAATGGTTCTGGAATTTATGCTACAATTGATTTTCCAATTAAAAGAAAAATTCTGGTTTCATCTTTAGGAAAAGCGTTTGGATTAACAGGTGGAGTAATTGCTTCAGATTCAGAATTCATTAGAGAAATAAAAGAATTAGAAACTTTTACAAGTGCTGCTGGAATGAATCCTGCTTTTGTTCAAACGCTTTCTGATGGGAAAGAAATTTATAAGATCCAACATCAAAAATTGAAAGAAAATCTGAATTATATTGATTCGATTTTAATTCAAAATGAGAATATTAAGTTTGACAAAAATTACCCACTAATTTATTTATTATCAAATGATTTAGTCGAAAAATTAAAACAAGAAAAGATTATTATTGCGAGTTTTAAATACACAAAAGAAGCCGAGCCTTTAAATCGGATTGTAATTACGGCTAATCATCTAAAAGAAGATTTAGATAAATTGGTTGGTGTTTTAAATAAAAAATAGCCACGAACTCATGAATTATTTTTGATAATCTCTGAGAATAAAAATTCGTGAATTCGTGGCTCTAAAAATAAAACGTACCTTTGTAAAAAATAAATGATGACGAATAACGATATACTTAAAAAACTTCGCGTGGCTTTGATGCTCCGTGACGACCAAATAGTTGAGATTTTAGAATTAGTTGATTTTAGAATTTCAAAATCAGAATTGGGTGCTTTTTTTAGAGCCGAAGACCATCCGAATTACATGGAATGTGGTGATCAGGTTTTGAGAAATTTTTTAAATGGATTGGTAATTCATTTAAGAGGGACAAAAGAAAACCCTAAAAACCCAACTGACGTTTTAGCGAAACATAAAGCAGAAATTCCGAAGAAAGAAACCTCTAAAGAAAGACCTGAATTTAAAGCCGCTCCAAAAGATTCAGAAAAATATCGAGGTGACAAAAGTCCTTCAAAATCAGGTTCATCAACTGGAAAACCTAAAAAGAAATCATTCCCAAAAGGAAATGGGAAACCAGATGTTGTTGAAAAAGTGGTTTTCAAAAACGGGAAGAATAAGAAATAATTTTAATGCAATCCCGATCGGGAGCTGAGATATTTTTTAGCCACAGATTAAAAAGATTAACACAGATTTTTTAAAATCATTCTAATCTTTTTAATCTGTGGCTATATTTTTTTTGCAAAATTACTGTAGAGACGCACTGCAGTGCGTCTTACCTGACGTAACCATAACTGTGCTCATCTTTGCGTAGACGCACTACAGTGCGTCTCTACAGATATACGCTACTTCATCATAAAACAAAAAAAATCCACTCCTTTCGGAATGGATTTTTCTATATAAATTGATTTCTTATTTTAATTAAGAAAGAGCAGCTTTAACTTGGTCAGCAGCTTCTTGGAATTGAACTGCAGATAAGATTGGCATACCAGAGTTGTCAATTAATTCTTTTGCAATTTCAGCATTTGTTCCTTGCAAACGAACGATAATTGGCACTTTAATAGCATCTCCCATGTTTTTGTAAGCGTCAACAACACCTTGAGCAACACGATCACAACGAACGATTCCTCCGAAGATGTTAATTAAAATAGCTTTTACGTTTGGATCTTTCAAGATAATTCTGAAAGCTGTTTCAACACGTTTTGCATCAGCAGTTCCTCCTACGTCAAGGAAGTTAGCAGGCTCAAAACCAGCATATTTAATTAAATCCATAGTTGCCATTGCAAGACCAGCTCCGTTTACCATACATCCTACAGTACCGTCAAGATCCACATAGTTTAGACCAACTTCTTTAGCCTCAACTTCGATTGGATTCTCCTCACGGATATCTCTCATCTCAGCATATTTAGGTTGTCTGTATAAAGCGTTATCGTCGATGTTAACTTTAGCATCAACAGCTAAGATTTTGTTATCAGAAGTTTTTAAAACTGGGTTGATTTCAAACATAGAAGCATCAGAACCAATGTAAGCATTGTATAATGCCTCGATGAATTTTACCATTTCTTTGAAAGCATTTCCAGAAAGTCCTAAGTTAAAAGCAACTCTTCTAGCTTGGAAACCTTGTAATCCAACAGAAGGATCAATTTCTTCAGTAAAGATTAAGTGTGGAGTATGTTCAGCAACTTCTTCAATATCCATTCCACCTTCAGTAGAATACATAATCATGTTGCGTCCTGTACCTCTATTCAATAAAACAGAAACATAAAATTCAGAAGTTTCGCTTTCTCCAGGATAGTAAACATCTTCAGCAACTAATATTTTATTAACTTTTTTACCTTCAGGCGGAGTCTGAGGTGTAATCAATTGCATTCCGATGATTTGTTCTGCTAATTCTTCAACTTGTTGTAAGTTTTTTGCCAGCTTAACTCCACCACCTTTTCCACGACCACCTGCGTGAATTTGTGCTTTAATTACATGCCATCCTGTTCCAGTTTCGGCAGTTAATTGTTTTGCAGCAGCCACAGCTTCAACTGCATTATTAGCCACGATCCCGCGTTGCACGCGTACTCCGTAACTCGCTAAAATTTCTTTTCCTTGATATTCGTGTATGTTCATAATATTGAATTTGTCTGGTCCTGAATTTATTTCAGAATAAAAGTGCGACAAAAGTAACAAAATACAACTTAATAGTAAAATCTTTTTTGAATTAATAACTGCTCCTTAATTGATTCTTGCCCTAATTAAATTCAAAGAAAAAAAATCATTAAACAATTGTATCGAAAATGTTAACACAAAAACACTAAAACGTTTGAGATTTAACAAAAATTTCACTGATATCAATACCTAACAGACGATTTTTCTTAATATATTTTAATCGTAATTATGATTTTGACAATTCGCAATGCTTTCTTTAATAATATTATCATTTAAGAACCCTTTTTCTAATATTCCAACAAAAATGAAAGTGAAAATATAAATTCACTACATTATGTTTAACGAAATCTTTATTTTTGTAGAAAAAATATCAAGAATGAGAGTTAAAGAACAAGGGCTTTATCTGCCTGAATTTGAACACGACAATTGTGGTGCAGGATTTATTTGTAATTTGAATGGTATTAAGTCAAATGATATTATTCACAAAGCATTAGACATCTTAATTAAATTAGAACATCGTGGTGCCGTAAGTTCTGATGGAAGAACTGGTGACGGAGCCGGAATTTTATTCGACATTCCTCATGATTTTTTTAAGAAAGTATGTGACTTTGAAATCCCTGAAGCGCGTGAGTATGCAGTAGGAATGGTTTTTTTACCAAAAAGCAAAAACCAAGTTTCTTTCTGTATTAATGCATTTGAGGCCACTATTAAAGACCAAAACTTAAAAGTTTTAGGTTGGAGAGATGTGCCAGTTGACGTTGAAAATTTAGGGCAAATTGCCGCAGAAAAAGAACCAACAGTTAAACAAGTTTTCGTTTCTAAAAACGGTCAAGAATTAACTGAACAAGAATTTAATGCAAAACTTTTTGCAGCTAGAAAAATTGCTGAACATGCCGTAAGAGGATCTAAAACCTCAGAAAGCCACATGTTTTATTTTACTAGTTTATCGACAACTACTATAATATATAAAGGTCTATTGATGCCGGAAGACATCAGCCGTTATTATATAGATTTGAAAGATCCAGACTTGGTGACTCGTTTAGCGCTTGTACACCAACGTTTCTCTACAAATACATTCCCATCTTGGGACTTAGCTCAACCATTTAGATATATGTGTCATAATGGTGAGATCAATACACTTCGTGGAAACGTAAGCCGTATGCGTGCTCGTGAAGAGCTTATGCAAAGCAAAGTTTTTGGCGATGATATCAAAAAATTATTCCCAATTATCTTAGAAGGAAAATCAGATTCTGCTTCTATGGATATGGTGGTTGAACTTTTATTAATGACTGGGCGTTCGCTTCCAGAGGCAATGATGATGGTGGTTCCTGAAGCTTGGGAAAAACACCAGACAATGTCTCCAGAGAAAAGAGCTTTCTATGAATACAATGCTTGTATCATGGAACCTTGGGACGGTCCAGCTTCTATTCCGTTTACAGATGGTAACGTAATTGGTGCTTTACTAGACAGAAACGGATTGCGTCCTTCTCGTTATACTTTAACGAAAAGCGGATTCGTAATTATGTCATCTGAAATTGGTGTATTGGACATCGATCCAGAAGATGTAATTCAGCACGGACGTTTAGAGCCCGGAAAAATGTTCTTGGTTGATATGAATGAAGGTCGCATCATCGAAGATGAAGAAGTTAAGAAAGCGATAGTTACAAAACGTCCTTACCAGGAATGGATCGACGCAAACTTATTACCATTAGCTAAAGTTCCTTACACCAACAACCCTACTCCTGTTGAAAAATTAGATTTCGTTACAAGACAAAAATTGTTTGGTTATACAATTGAAGATTTAAAAACAATCATCAACCCAATGGGTAGCGACGGAGCTGAAGCGATTAGTTCTATGGGTAACGATACGCCTTTGGCAGTTCTTTCAGATCAGCCTCAGTTGTTGTACAATTACTTCAAACAATTATTTGCTCAGGTTACAAACCCGCCGTTGGATGGTATTCGTGAAGAAATTATTACTGATATCAGTTTGGCGATTGGTGGAGATTTCAACATTTTCGAAATTGAATCTAAACAATGTAAAAAATTAAAAATCCAGAACCCAGTTGTTTCTAACGAGGATTTGGATAAAATTAGAAACATAGATCACCCAGATTTCAAATCGGCTACTATTTCTACTTTATATAAAATAGAAAAAGGAGTTAATGGTTTAGAAAGAGCGCTTGAAAAATGTGTTCAAGCTACTTTTAAAGCAGTTGAAGAAGGATGCAACATCATTATCTTATCTGATAGAGGTGTTAGTGAAGAATTCGCTCCAATTCCGATGTTATTGGCTTGTTCTTATATTCACCACTCATTAAACATTTTACAGGTTCGTTCTAAATTCGGAATCATTATTGAATCTGCTGAACCAAGAGAACCTCATCATTTTGCTTTATTGTTCGGATACGGTGCAAGTGCAATCAATCCTTACATGGTAAACGAAATCATTTACGACCAAGTTGAAAAAGGTTTCATTACAAAAGTAAAAGCAGATTATGCTGTTGTAAACTACAACAAAGCGATTGCAAAAGGAATCGTTAAAATCATGAACAAAATTGGTATCTCTACTTTACATTCATACAGAGCTGCTCAGATTTTCGAGATTTTAGGTTTAAACAAAACATTTACTTCTAAATATTTCCCTTACACGCCATCAAGAATTGAAGGAATCGGTTTAATGGAAGTAGAGAAAGAAGTTAAAAAACGTTTCCAAAAAGCTTTCCCAAATTCAAAAATTGCAAACTTGCTTTCTCTTGAAATTGGAGGTATTTATAGATGGAGACGTGGTGGAGAAAAACACATGTTTAACCCAACCACTATTTCTAAATTACAACAAGCGGTTCGTTTAAACAGCCCAGAAAGTTATAAAGAATACTCAAATGCCGTTAACGAGCAAAGCTCAAACTTAATGACCATCAGAGGTTTATTTGAATTCAACAACTTAGATCCAATTTCTATTGACGAAGTAGAACCTTGGACAGAAATTGTGAAGAAATTCAAAACGGGTGCCATGTCTTACGGATCTATTTCTAGAGAAGCACACGAGAATTTAGCGATTGCAATGAACAGAATCGGTGGAAAAAGTAACTCTGGAGAAGGTGGAGAAGATCCGAAACGTTTCCAGAAAGAAATTAACGGAGATTCTAGAAACTCTGCTATCAAACAAGTTGCATCAGGACGTTTTGGTGTTTCGATCAACTATTTGACAAACGCTAAAGAAATCCAGATTAAAATGGCTCAGGGAGCAAAACCTGGTGAAGGTGGACAGTTACCTGGAGAAAAAGTAGTGCCTTGGATTGCTGAAACTAGAAACTCTACGCCTTATGTAGGTTTGATTTCGCCTCCTCCTCACCACGATATTTACTCAATTGAGGATCTATCTCAGTTGATTTACGATTTGAAAAATGCAAACCGTGAAGCTCGTATTAACGTAAAATTAGTTTCTGAAGTTGGAGTTGGAACCATCGCTGCCGGTGTTGCCAAAGCAAAAGCTGACGTTATCTTAATTTCTGGTTACGACGGAGGAACGGGAGCTGCACCTTTAACATCTTTACAGCACACAGGTATTCCTTGGGAACTTGGTTTGGCTGAAGCACAGCAAACTTTGATCTTAAACGATTTAAGAAGCCGTGTAGTTTTAGAGTGTGACGGACAGTTGAAAACAGGTCGTGACGTTGCGATTGCTGCTTTATTAGGAGCTGAAGAATTTGGTTTCGCAACTGCGCCGCTTGTAGCTTCTGGATGTATCATGATGAGAGCTTGTCACTTAAATACTTGCCCAGTTGGTATTGCAACTCAGGATCCTGAATTGAGAAAAAATTTCAAAGGAACTCCAGAGCACGTAATCAACTTCATGTATTTCATTGCTGAAGAGTTAAGAGAAATCATGGCACAATTAGGTTTCAGAACTTTAAAAGAAATGGTAGGTCAGTCACAAAAATTAAATGTGAACAAAGCTATCAAACATTATAAAGCAAATGGTTTAGACTTGTCATCAATTCTATACAAACCGGAAAAAGCGAAAACAGAGCCAAATCATAATACAACTACTCAAGATCACCAACTTGAAAATGTATTGGATTTTGACATCATCAAAGAAGCAATTCCGTCTATCTATAGAAAAGAGAAAACAAGAGTAACCTTTAAAATTAAAAATACAGACCGTTCTGTAGGTGCGATTTTGAGTAACGAAATCTCAAAAATCTACGGCGCACAAGGATTACCTGATGACACTATTTTAGTTGATTTTGAAGGTTCTGCTGGACAAAGTTTTGGTGCTTTTGCAACAAACGGATTGTCATTTAAAATTCACGGAAACTGTAATGATTATTTAGGAAAAGGTCTTTCTGGAGGAAAATTAATTGTAAAAGTACCTCCTACTGCAACTTTCAAACCTGAAGATAATATCATTATTGGAAACGTTGCCCTTTACGGAGCTATTACCGGAGAGGCTTATATTAATGGAATGGCCGGAGAGCGTTTCTGTGTTAGAAATTCTGGAGCAACAGCAGTTGTGGAAGGAATTGGAGATCACGGATGCGAGTACATGACCGGTGGTACAGTAGTAGTTTTAGGAAAAACAGGAAGAAACTTCGCAGCTGGTATGAGCGGTGGTGTGGCTTATGTTTACGATCCAAATAAAAAATTCGACTCAACAGTTTGTAACATGGAAATGGTTGCATTCGATCCGTTGGAAGAAGAGGACGTTACGAAACTAAGAAAATTGATTAAAAATCATTCATTGTACACAAGCAGTCCATTAGCAAAAAGAATTTTAGCAGACTGGGAAAACCAACAACAGCACTTCGTAAAAGTAATGCCAACTGATTACAAGAAAGCATTAAAAAGAATTGCAGAAGAAAAACAAATAGAAGAATTAATAGCGGGATAAAAATCAATTTCAAAAAATAAAATCCCAAATTCCAATGTCAATATTAATGGCAATGTCGTCCTGAGCAATCCCGAAACTTCGGGAGAAGGATTGGAATTTGGAATTTAAAGAAATTGGAATTTAATTTAAAAAGTCATGGGTAAAATAGGCGGATTTAAAGAATATAACAGAGCCGATGAAAGTAATTTAGCAGTAGCAGAACGTGTTTCGAACTACAATGAATTTACTATTCCGGTACCAAAAGATAAATTAAAAGAACAAGGATCAAGATGTATGGACTGTGGAATTCCTTTTTGCCACAGTGGTTGTCCGTTAGGGAATTTAATTCCTGACTTCAACGACATGGTGCATCAGGAAGAATGGCAGAGCGCATTAGAGATTTTACAATCTACTAATAATTTCCCTGAATTTACAGGACGCTTATGCCCTGCTCCATGTGAGAAATCATGTGTATTAGGAATCATCAAAGATCCGGTTTCTATCGAAAACATCGAAAAAAGCATCATCGAAAGAGGTTTTGCTGAAGGATGGATTAAGCCTCAGCCACCAAAAACAAGAACTGGTAAAACAGTTGCTGTTATTGGTTCAGGACCTGCGGGTTTGGCAGCTGCTCAGCAATTAAACAGAGCAGGTCACACCGTTACTGTTTTTGAAAGAGATAACGCAATTGGAGGTTTATTACGTTACGGAATTCCAAACTTCAAATTAGAAAAAGGAATTATCGACCGTCGTGTAGTTGTTCTTGAAGCAGAAGGAATCACCTTCAAAACAAATGTAAATGTTGGTGTAAACTTCAGCGTTGAAGAATTAAACGCATTCGATTCTATCGTTTTATGTGGAGGAGCAACGGAAAGAAGAAGCTTACCAACTAAAGGAATCGAGAGCAAAGGTGTTGTTCAAGCAATGGATTTCTTAACACAACAAACTAAAGTTTTATTTGGAGAATCAATTCCAGATCAAATTAAAGCAACTGGTAAAGATGTAATCGTTATTGGTGGTGGAGATACTGGTTCTGACTGTATTGGAACTTCAAACAGACACGGTGCTAAATCGGTAACTAACTTCGAGATTTTACCAAAACCTCCAGTTGGAAGAAGCGAGTCAACTCCTTGGCCTTTCTGGCCGTTGCAGTTAAAAACATCTTCTTCTCACGAAGAAGGTTGCGACAGAAACTGGTTAATCAATACGAAAGAATTCATTTCTAACGATAAAGGCGAATTAACTGGATTAAAAACGGTTGAAGTTGCATGGAAAATGACTCCAGGTCAACGTCCTGAATTAATCGAAAAAGAAGGTTCTGAGAAAATCTGGCCTTGCGATTTAGCTTTATTGGCTCTTGGATTTACTGGTCCAGAAAAAACATTAAGCGAGCAATTAGGAATCGAAACTGATATGAGAAGCAACTACAAAGCGCATAACTATCAGACAAACGTTCCTCACATTTTCACTGCTGGTGATATGAGAAGAGGACAATCATTAATCGTGTGGGCTATTTCAGAAGGTCGCGAAGCAGCAAGAGAAGTAGATTTGTTCCTTATGGGATCTACAAACTTGCCTACTAAAGGAAAAGGAGATTTACCGAGCTTGTAATTTTTAAGGTTCTGAGATACTAAGGTGCTAAGTTTTTTTTCCTTGCATTTTATTTAATCTTTATTCCAATAAACAACATAACTACTAACAAACCCTTGAATTTATATTCAGGGGTTTTGTTTTTTTTTAGCCACAGATTAACACAGATTTAAATGATTTTTTGTTTGCCACTAATTACACGAATTTTCACGAATTTCTTTTTTTTTCTGGGCGATTTCTATTTCAAGCATAGCCCGTGGTTTCAACCACGGGAACACAATATATGATCACGTCCAATCCGTAACGTTTCCCGTGGTTGAAACCACGGGCTATATTTTAGCATTTTGAGAAAAATAGAAAATAAAATTCGTGTAATTCGTGGCTAAAAAAAATATTTTGAAGCATCACAATTGGCATTTTATAAACATAGTTCCCGCTTTCGGCTATATCTCTCCGTTCCACTGCGAGGATACCGCCTCAAACGTAGTTCACTGAACACAAATTAAAATATATTTTTAGTGAAGTAATCGTGGCTAAATTCAAACATTTGGCTTCTTTTAAAAATCTGGATAAAAAATCCTTTTAATCTATATAATCTGTGGCAAAAAACTTTAAACAGCATTTATAAATTAGTGTAATTTGTGAAATTCGTGGCTAAAAAACTTTGTATCTTTGAACCTCCTACAACGTTACAAAATTCCAAAAACAAGCAACTTTTTGTTTAAAAACAAACAATTTGTTACAATTTGTTATTTTTCTACAAATAATTTGCAGTTAGTTAAAAGTGTAATAACTTTGCTCAAAATGATTTAAAAAATGCAAGCAAAAGATTTACTGCAGTTAGCAGACCAATTTGGAAGTCCATTATATGTTTATGATGCCGAAAAAATCCAATCTCAGTACAATAGGTTAACTAAAGCTTTCTCTAAGGTAGAAAACTTAAGAGTTAATTACGCCATGAAGGCATTGTCAAACGTTGCGATTCTTCAGCTATTAAAGAACATGGGGTCTGGTTTAGACACTGTATCAATTCAGGAAGTTCAGTTAGGACTTCACGCTGGCTATGAACCCGAAAGAATTTTCTTTACACCAAACGGAGTTTCTCTTGAAGAAATCGAAGAAGTTGCCGCAATGGGTGTACAAATCAATATCGACAATTTATCTATTTTAGAGCAATTCGGAACAAAACATCCCCATATCCCGGTATGTATTCGTATCAATCCACACGTAATGGCGGGCGGAAATGCTAATATTTCTGTTGGACATATCGATAGTAAGTTCGGAATTTCTGTACATCAAATTCCACATATATTGCGAATTGTTGAAAATACAAAAATGAGCATTGTTGGAATTCACATGCACACAGGATCTGATATTTTAGATATTGAAGTATTCTTGTATGCTGCTGAAATCTTATTTGATACTGCTAAACATTTCAAAGATTTACAATTCTTAGATTTCGGAAGTGGATTCAAAGTTCCTTACAAAAAAGATGATATCGAAACAGATATTGAAGAATTAGGTAAAAAATTATCAAAAAGATTCAATGCTTTCTGTTCAGAATACGGAAGAAATTTAACGCTGATTTTCGAACCAGGAAAATTCTTGGTGAGCGAAGCAGGTCATTTCTTAGTAAAAGTAAACGTGGTAAAACAAACAACCTCAACAGTTTTCGCTGGAGTAGATAGTGGTTTCAACCACTTAATTCGTCCAATGTTGTACGGATCTTCACACCACATTGAAAATATCTCTAACCCAAAAGGAAAAGAGCGTTTTTACTCTGTTGTAGGATACATTTGTGAAACAGATACTTTTGCAAACAACCGTAGAATTCAAGAAATCACTGAAGGCGATATTTTATCTTTCAGAAACGCTGGAGCATATTGTTTCTCAATGTCATCCAACTACAATTCAAGATACAAACCAGCTGAAGTTTTATGGATGAACGGTCAAGGAATCTTAATTCGCCAAGCTGAAACATTTGAAGATTTACTTAAAAATCAAATTCCGTTGCCAGAAGAAGTTGCTGCAACAGTTTAAAAATAAAAAAAAAAGAGAATATCTAGTTAATCCCGTTTCTTAATTGAGGCGGGATTTTTTTATTCAGACATTTTTAGACCTCTTAGACTTTCTTAAAACCGATTGTCAGGCTGAGCGAAGTCGAAGCTAACGCACAGTAACCACAATATTTGTCATTTCGACGAAGGAGACCCGAGCGATAGCGAACTGGCGAAGCAAATCTTCGCAAGTAGCTCCGTAAAGCATATCAAACAAAACATACAAAAAAGAAAGAAAAATTTCAAAACATATTATCTTTATCATCAAAAAAATGCAACACCAAGAAGGCTAACACACCTACTACATATACATACTAACCAATAACTACAAAACCGTTTTCTACACAGGAGTGACAAATAATTTAAGATTCCGTCTGAGCCAACACAAAGAAAATAATACAACTGGTAATAGAACCTTTACCTCAAAATACAATGTTACTTATTTGTTGTACTACGAAAAGTTTACATGGATTCAAGAAGCCATTGCTAGAGAAAAAGAAATAAAAGATTGGCGTAGAGAAAAGAAAATAGAATTGATAAAGACTATTAATCCTGATTTGGATTTTTTGAATTATTTATTTGATTGATCTACATTCAAAATTTTTATTCTTTGTAGAGCTACTTGCGAAGATTTCTCCTTCGTCGAAATGACAAGATTGTGGATAATTGGAATTGAAACTACAAATACTTAATTTAATCGCCAGTAAGAATTAAAGTCTACTTATATATAATTTAGTAAATGGATGTAAAAATTAAATTCAAAAATCCCCGCTGGCGCGAGCGTCCCGCTCGTGAACACTAGCTTGATTAATGCCAACAAAAAAACTTTGCGGGTACGAGCGAGACGCTCGCGCTAGCAATTGAACAATAAAAATTCTGCAAAAGCACAAATATCTTATGATTTTGTGCTTTTTTTGTAGAACCAAATCAAACCCCAAAACCTATGAAACCTACAATTCCTTTATTAATTCTATTTTTACTACTAACAACAAATTCCTTCAGCCAAACCCTCACAGATCTAAAACTAAAACCAAAAGAAATCCCGAAAGGTTACATTTCAAACGATGGTAATATTTGTGTAAATCCTCAAGCATGTAATTTTTATACTGATATAGAAACCTACAGCAATATTGTTGGAACTGTAAAAAGTAAAGCCATTCAAAGTTTTAAAAACAAAGGAGACAAAGGCTCTATTATGTATTTTGAATTTGAGCACGTTTTTAAATGTGATCGATTTCTACAAGGATTATTATGGGGAAAAGACGGACAGCCAACAAAAGAACATCCAGAAGAATATTTGGCAAAAGGTAAGTTTCTTATTATTTGGAGTTTCCGCGCGGATAGCCCTGTTAAAGAAAAATCGGAAACAAAAATCGAGGCAATTTTGGAGTAAATCCCTAATCACAACTTCATTTTAAATGCTTAATTTTGTTCGATAAAAAACAATACAAATGAAACCACAAATACGAATCCTCCTTTACTCTATCTTATTCTTTTTATACTTGACTGCAACTTCATTTTTTCTTTCGATAGGGCAAAAATTAAAAACAGATCCATACATCACTTTAGGTTGTGGTTTTGCCATTTTTAATCTTATTTATGCTTTTTTAGCTTTAAAGTGGAAACCGTTATTAAACATTATTTTTGCAATTGGAATTGCTGCCTTGTCATTATATTTAGCGCTACAATTTACCAATTTGCATCTTCTTATAGATTACGATCCGTATCAGGTTAAAACTGCCATATTTGCGAATGCAATTTTATCAATTATTTTTTGGGAGATTGTTTATCAGGTAAAGATTAGAAAATCAAAATAAATATTTTTTACTTGCCTACAGCTTTAGCTGGAGGTTAATAATGAAGTCTTTCTCATAGGGCTTTAGCCAAATCTTTTTTTTGGCTAAAGCCTTTTTACTTTTATCAAAAACACCTCCAGCTAAAGCTGGAGGCAATTTATTTACAATTACTAATATTGCTTAAATACTTAAAAAATAATTTCTTAGTTTTACTCTTAAGTATTTAAAAATCAAACCCATGAAACGACAGCCATCAATCGACATTGTTCGCGGAATTGTAATGATTATTATGGCGCTCGATCATGTTCGAGATTTGATGCATGTTGATTCTATTACGCAAAGTCCAACCGATTTAACAACTACTTCACCTTTACTATTTTTTACGCGTTTTATAACCCATTTATGCGCACCTACTTTTGTTTTTTTGGCTGGAACTTCGGTTTATCTTTCGCTTCAAAACAAAAATAATGTTTCTGAAACCAGAAAGTTTTTACTCAAAAGAGGAATTTGGTTAGTTGTCCTTGAATTTACAATTGTCAATTTTGGTTTATTCTTCGATATTGGTTTTCATTCTCTTTTGTTTGAAGTGATTGCTGCAATAGGTTTTGGTTTTATTATTTTAAGTGTATTACTGAAAATACGTTCGCAGACATTAGGAATTATTGGACTTTTTATACTCTTTTTTCACAACCTCACACCGCTTATTCCATTTGCAGAAAATTCGATTTTAAAAACAGCTTTAGCACCGCTATTTAGTCCAATAGTATTTCCGTTTTCTGGAAGAGCTTTTATAATGGGTTATCCGCCGATTCCGTGGCTTGGAATTATGCTTGTTGGTTTTGCAACTGGTAAATTCTTTGAATGGAATGAAAAGAAAAGAAAACAACTATTTACAAAAATTGGTTTAAGCGCTTTAGTCTTATTTATCATAATTCGTTTTGTAAATATTTATGGAGATTCTGCGTTATGGACCATACAAAAAGATGCCGTTTTTACCTTTTTATCTTTTATGAATGTAACCAAATATCCACCTTCGCTCCTATTTTGCTTGGTTACTTTAGGAATTATGTTTTTGCTTCTGGCATTTGCAGAAAGATTTTCAAGCGGAATTCAGAAAGTGACTTTGGTTTACGGAAAAGTGCCTTTGTTCTATTTTGTCGTTCATTTTTATGTTATTCATCTTCTAACACTTCTTATGCTTTTTGCACAAGGTTTCAGCTTTTCGCAATTTGAATTTGCATCTGGGACTTTTGGAAGGCCAAAAGGCATAGAAAGCGGTTTATCACTTTGGTTAATTTATCTTATTTGGATTTTTGTTGTTGTCCTACTTTACAAACCTTGCCAATGGTTTGGAAAATATAAATCGGAACATAAATATTGGTGGCTACAATACATTTAAAATTCATCAAAAGTCAGCGCATAAAATTCATTGCATCATTTTAGAACTACTAAAAACACTTTAGATTCTGTACGTATTTTTTTATATTAGCCTTTGAATTTTTCAAAGCCAAAATAATAAAACAATGAAAATCCAAACTTTATTGCTTTTGTCCCTACTTGCAATTTCATGTAAAAATGAAACTAAAACCGAAACACCCTCAACTACCCAAAAAGATAATTTAGAAGTCGCATTAAAACCTAAAACTAATGCTGAAATTAATATTGAGGAAGCTGATACATTGGTAATTTCTAAAATGCATAAAACTAACCAAATTCAATGTGATTTGGACGGAGATGGAAAAAACGAACTCGTAGAAATTATCAGAAGTACAAAAAGTGACAAAAGCGGCCTAAAAATAACTTTTGGAAATAACCAAAGAACTGATTATTTCGGATTCGGAAATACTGTTTTAAATCAAGGTTTTGACGAAATTGATTGGGTTGGAATATTTAAAAAAGCACCAAAAGGAGAAATCATCTGGAACAATGTAAACGATGATGGTGAAATTATGGGTGATGACGAAATAAAAGAAGAAGACAAAATAAAACTGCCTAATGACGGAATCTTTATTCATGCCGAAGAAAGCTGCGGAGGCGGAATTATTTATCTGAAAAACGGAAAATATGAATGGATTCAGCAGGAATAAATTTTCTGCTATTTAAAATTCTAAAATATTGAAAAATGAAAAATGCACTAGAAATTGCCAATCGTTTTAGAGAAGTTATTTTAAATGGCACTTGGATTGCCAATACCAATTTTAGAGATCAGCTCGAAAATCTCGATTGGAAAATTGCGGTTAGTCCGATTCAGGATTTAAATACAATTGCTACTTTGGCACAACATATTCATTATTATATTAACGGAATCAATCAGGTTTTTAAAGGTGGAACTTTGGATATTAAAGATCAGTTTAGTTTTGACTTTCCTCCTATTCATTCGCAGGAAAAATGGGAAACTTTTTTAATTAAATTCTGGAATGACGCCGAAGAATTTGCTTTGCTAACAGAACAAATGCCCGACGAAAAACTCGATGCCGTTTTTGTTGATGCCAAATACGGAACCTACAAAAGAAATATTGAAGCCATGATTGAGCATAGTTATTATCATTTGGGACAGATTGTTTTTATAAAGAAACAGCTAAACTATTAAAAACAGAGCCCAAAAATTACAGTAGATCATAATTAGAATTTAATTTTAAAAATTTAGAAAAATGAAAAAATTAATCTTAGCATTTCTGTTTTTAATTGGTTTATCAGCTTCTGCGCAAACTTCTAAAGAACTTATCGGAAAATGGCAATTGGTGAAATGGACTAAAAACGGAAAAGAAAAAAGTATTGAAAAACGTTTTAAAACAGATCAGGTTTTTCAGGTTTTTAAAGAAAATGGTGATTTTGAAAGCGTTATTGGCGAAGAATCACATAAAGCAAAATGGAAACTCTCTAAAGACAATTCTCAATTGACCATTATTTCTGTTATTCTGCCAGTTGTGTTTACCATAAATTCTTTTGACAGTCAGAAACGTGTTATAAGCAATTCTGAAGTTGGTACTTTTGAGTATAAAAAAGTGGGAGAATAATTTAGGTTCGTTTTTTACTTTCTCTGAAAAACAAAACTTCTAATCTAGCCCCGATAGAGCCGATATCCTCGCAGAGATAAAGGCGAAAGCGGGACTACACGTTCTTTTGAAAACGGGTTTTCTACTCCTCAAAAAAATCTCAAAAAAGGCATAGTTGTTGAAAGTTAAAAGAAATATATTTACACCTTCAAAAGAAACACTATGCAAAAAACTACTTTACTGCTTTCTATACTTTTTTTGGTTTTTTCGTCATGTGGCGTAAAGACAACGCAGGCGCTGATCAGTGATGGAAATTATGACGGTGCAATTGATCGCGCCGTTGAAGCTTTGAGAACCAATAAAGATGCTAAAGGAAAACAAGATTATGTCTATTTGCTGGAAGAGGCTTTTGCAAAAGCCAAAGACAGAGATTTGCGTAATCTGGAAATGCTGAATAAAGAAGGTAATCCTGCTAATGCAGAACGCATTTACAATACTTATTTACAGCTAAATAGCCGTCAGGACAAAATTGGTCCGATTTTGCCCTTGAAATTATTGAAGCAAGGAAAAAATGCTTATTTCCCGTTTGATAATTATTCAAATGAACTGGTAAGCAGCAAAAATGCGTTGTCGAAATATTTGTACGAAAACGCTTCTTCTCTTTTGAAATCGAATAACAAAATGGATTTTAGAAAGGCGTACGATGATTTTGCTTATTTGGAAAGTATCAATCCCGGCTATAAAAACACCAAAAAATTGATGGATGATGCACTTTTTAAAGGTACTGATTTTGTGGATGTTTACGCGAAAAACGAAACCGATATGGTAATTCCGAAAATGCTTCAAAATGATTTATTGGATTTTAAAACTTATGGTTTAAATGACAAATGGACGGTTTACCACAGCACAAGACAAAAAAATGTGACCTACGATTACAGTCTGATTCTTAATTTTAGACAAATCGCGATTTCTCCAGAACAGATTAAAGAAAAAGAATTTATTAAGGAGAGACAGATCAAAGATGGCGTAAAAACACTTTTGGATAGCAGAGGAAGACCAGTAAAAGATAGTTTAGGCAAAGAAATTAAAGTAGATAATTATAAAATTATACGTGCTACCGTTTATGAATTCAGACAATTTAAATCTTGTTTGGTAACCGCTAAAGTTGATTATGTTGATTTGAAATCGAACCAACTGGTTCAGACTTTTCCGTTAAGCAGCGAATATATTTTTGAGAATATTTACTCCAAATACAGAGGAGATCGAAATGCTTGCGATGACAATTATGTACAATATTTTGCAAAACGTGCCGTGCCGTTTCCGAACAACGAACAAATGGTTTTTGATACTGGCGAGGACTTAAAAGCCAAATTAAAAGATATTATTGTCAGGAATAAAATTAGACGATAATTATTTAACAGAATTATGAAAAAAAAGGCGCAATTTTAATGCGCTTTTTTTTGTTTACGGTCTCTATTGTAATTAAAAAATTATCTCTTTTTTTATTGCGCAACCAAAAAGTTGCATATATTTACAACTGATTAGTTGCGTAATTTAATATAAAGATGAAGCGAGATATTTTTCAGGCAATTGCCGATCCGACGCGAAGAGCGATTTTAGTTTTGGTTTCTTCGACTGCATTGACACCCAATGCGATTGCAGAGCAATTTCAAACTACGAGACAAGCCGTTTCTAAACACATCAAAATATTAAATGAGTGTGATTTATTGGAAGAAAAAAAATTGGGCAGAGAAATTTATTATCAGCTCAAAATAGATAAGATGAAAGAAGTTGACCAATGGTTGGAACAATTTAAAGCAATTTGGGAACAGCGTTTTAGTCAATTGGATCAGGTATTAATAAACTTAAAATCTAAAGAAAATGAAAACTGATTTGCTAATGAATTTTTCTGTAGACAAGGAAAATAAAGCCGTACATGTAAGACGCGAATTTGATGCGACATTGTCGAATGTTTGGTCTGCATGGACTGAGCCTGAAATTCTGGATCTGTGGTGGGCACCAGCCCCATTTCAATCTAAAACCAAAAGTATGGAATTTAAGGAAGGCGGAAAAAGACTGTACGCAATGGTTGGCCCTGACGGCACAGAACGTTGGAGTTATTTTGATTATACTTCGATTTCTCCGAAAACAAACTTTAAACACTCTGCTACTTTTTGTGATGCTGACGGAAATCCGAATTCTGAATTTGGAAGTTCTTACTGGGATATTACTTTTTCTGAACAAGACAATTTAACTGTTGTTGATATTCATATCAGACGTGACAGTTTTGAAGAATTACAAAAAATAATTGAAATGGGTTTCAAAGAAGGATTTACTTCTGCACTCAAAGGTTTAGACAAAATCTTCGAGTCTGGAAAATAAAAACATTTCAATCCAATTAATTAGTAACGAATTAAAATCTAAAGAAAATGAAATCAAATCTTTTAATGAATTTTACTGTAGATAAAGAAAATAGTACTGTAAATGTTAAACGCGAATTCAACGCTTCACTCGCAAACGTTTGGTCTGCTTGGACAGAAGCTGAAATTCTAGACAAATGGTGGGCACCTGCTCCTTGGAAATCTAGAACAAAAAGCATGGAATTTAAAGAAGGTGGACGCAGATTGTATGCGATGGTTGGCCCTCAAGGGGAAGAACATTGGGCTATTGCCGATTTTACATCGATTAGTCCGAAAACAAATTTCAAATATTCTGATGCTTTTTCAGACAGTGAAGGAAATATAAATAATGATTTTCCGCGTTCAAGCTGGGATGTTACTTTTTCAGAAAATGGCAATACAACTTTCGTGGATATTGCAATTAGACATGAAAAATTTTCGGATCTAGAAAAAATAATCGAAATGGGCTTTAAAGAAGGTTTTACCATTGCAATGGAAGGTTTGGACGCTATTTTTGCAGAAAAAGCAAAATAATTATCCAATTACATAAAAAAGGTCAAAACAAAAGAAGAATTTACTGATATTAAAATTGTAATTTCGTTTTTACATAAACATTTTTACTTTACTATCAATGAACAAATTTTTTGCTTTGGCCTTTTTGCTTTTTTCTTCTACTTTAGCATTCAGCCAAAAGGATAAAACTAAAACCATAGAAACTTCAAAGCCTTTTGTATTAGGCGTTATCGACGAAATTCAATCGAAAGAATTAAACGAAAAAAGAATTTTAAATATTTATCTTCCAGAAGGATATAATCCGGCTGAAGCTACAAAATACCCTGTTATTTATTTACTTGACGGTTCTGCCGACGAAGATTTTATTCATATTACCGGTTTGGTTCAATTTAATAGTTTTGAATGGATCAATCAGGTTCCTAAGTCAATTGTTGTAGGTATTGCTACCGTTGACAGGCGAAGAGATTTTACATTTCCAACTACTGTAGAAAATGATAAAACTCGTTTTCCAACTACAGGCCATTCAGAGCAATTTATAGCTTTTATCGAAAAAGAATTACAGCCTTTTATTGATAAAAAATATAAAACAAACGACTCTAAAATGATTATTGGACAGTCTTTAGGCGGATTATTAGAAACCGAAATCTTGCTTAAAAAACCTTCTCTTTTTAATAAATATATTATCGTTAGTCCGAGTTTATGGTGGGATAACGGTTCATTGTTAAATTTAGATTCTCAAATATTAAAAGATAATTTCAACCAGAAAATTGAAATTTATATTGCAGTAGGAAAGGAAGGCTTAACTCCAACAGCCATTCCTCGTGTCATGGAAGTTGATGCAAATTTATTAGCTGAAAAAATAAAATTTTCAAAAAGTAAAAGCATTAAAGTTTACTTCGATTATTTCCCTGAAGAAAACCATGGAACTATATTACATCCTGCGGTTGCGAATTCTTTTAAATTCTTTTATCCGAAAGATAAAAAATAAAGCAAATAAACCAATCTTGAAATAATAATGCTTATCAGTTATCAACTTGACGAAAATGATTTTCTACAATATCAGCTTTATACAGCTTCAAAATCGGAAAGAATTAAAAAGAAAAGATTAAAAAGTAAAATTGTAATACCTATAATTTATGGTCTAATTATAGCTTTTGATCTTTATAAAGGAAATACAAACAGTGCGATTGTATTTTTAGTAATGGGTATATTATGGTTTTTCTTTACCCTTTTTGGGAAAAAAGACATTACATTAGACACTATAAAGGCTTTATAAAAGAAAATTATCAAAATCGATTTAACAAAGTTGTTATTATTGAATTTGGTTACGATTTTATGTATTCAAAAGACATTACCGGAAGCGAGATTAAAATAGCTACAAGTGAAATTGAAGAAATAAATGAAATAAGCTCCTCAATTTTTATAAAGTTAAATATTGGCAATTCACTTATCTTACCAAAAGATAAAATCCAGGATATCGATGGCATAATACTATTTCTCAAACAACTTGCCAACAGTTTAAATGTAAAATACAACAGTGAAAATGATTGGAAGTGGAAATAATTTATATAAAAATGTGAAATGTAAATAACAACAATTTACATTTCACATTTTCTATTTTATCCCAGCCAACCTTCCCTATCCAGACTTCTATATTGAATAGCTTCGGAAATATGATGTGAAATAATATTTTCTGAATTGTCTAAATCTGCAATAGTTCTAGAAACTTTTAAAATTCTGTCATACGCACGTGCAGAGAGATTTAATCTTTCCATTGCTGTTTTCAGCAACTCTTTTGAAGCTTCGTCCAAAACACAATATTCTCTAATTAATTTACTGCTCATTTGCGCATTATAGTGAACATTTTCAGCCATTTCAAATCTTTTGGTTTGAATTTCTCTTGCCGCTGTAACACGTTTCCGGATTTCTACACTACTTTCTGCTTTTCTGTCATCGGCTAATTTTTCAAAAGGAACAGGCGTAACTTCAATATGTATATCTATTCGATCTAATAACGGTCCTGAAATCTTGCTCATGTAACGTTGCATTTCATGTGGCGAAGAAGTATTTGGCATACTTGGATCATTAAAAAAACCGCTCGGACTCGGATTCATACTCGCTACAAGCATAAAAGAAGACGGATAGGTAATCGTAAATTTTGCACGCGAAATAGTGACTTCTCGATCCTCTAATGGCTGACGCATTACCTCTAAAACATCTCTTTTAAATTCTGGCAATTCATCCAAAAATAAAACACCATTGTGCGCCATAGAAATTTCGCCAGGTTGCGGATAACTTCCGCCTCCAACCAACGCAACATTGGAAATAGTATGGTGCGGACTTCTAAACGGACGCTGATTCATTAGCCCAACTTCTTTTAGTTTTCCTGCAACACTGTGAATTTTAGTTGTTTCTAAAGCTTCTCGCAAAGTCATAGGCGGCAGAATACTCGGAACGCGTTTTGCCAACATGGTTTTTCCTGCTCCAGGAGGACCGATCAAAATTATATTGTGACCACCAGCTGCCGCAATTTCCATACAGCGTTTGATGCTTTCTTGACCGCGCACATCTGAAAAATCAAACTCAGGAAAATCTAATGTTTTGTAGAATTCGGCTCTTGTATCAATTACGGTTGGCTGTAAAGTTCCTTTACCTGAAAAAAAATCAATAATTTCTTTTAAATTTTCAACACCATAAACTTCTAAACCCGAAACAATTGCTGCTTCTTTTACGTTTTGAATGGGAAGAAAAAAACCTTTATAACCTTCTTCTTTTGCTTTAATTGCAATTGGCAAAGCTCCGCGAATGGGTTGCAGACTTCCATCAAGAGAAAGTTCTCCCATTATAATATAATGCTCAATTTCCGGAGCTTTTATCTGATCTGAACCAACCAGAATTCCCATAGCTAAAGTCAAATCATACGAAGAACCTTCTTTTCTGAGATCGGCAGGCGCCATATTGATTGTAATTTTCTTTCCAGGAAGACTAAATCCGTTGTTTTTTAAGGCTGCAGCAATTCGGTAACTGCTTTCTTTTATTGCATTGTCTGGCAATCCAACTAAATGATAACCAATCCCTTTATCCATATGAACTTCAACCGTAATAGTTGTCGCTTCAACTCCAAAAACAGCACTTCCGTAAACTTTTACTAACATAAATTACTTTCATTAAATCTTTTCTAAAACTAATAAAAAATAATTAATTTGTAAGTTTTTTATTTCAAAATATAAAATTTCAGGAATAGAGTTTTTTGAATTTTACTATGATTGCGACTAAATCAAAAAAAATGCTCTAAGATTTATATTTCCAAGAATACATTCCCGTTGGCTGAATGCTGTCCCCTAAAATAAATTTTTCACTTTTGTCTCTTCGGAAAATATACAGGAATTTTTCTTCTGCCCCTTTATGTATTGAATCACCGATATTAATAATCTTTTCAGGATAAAAGTTATATTGCCACATATCCATTTTAATATCTTTATTAAACGGAATAGCGCTACCGGTAGGAGTTTTAATAACTTTTGTAACTACAAAATCGTATTCTTTAAAATGTACATTTCTTGATTTAAAATATGTATTCACAAGTACAAAGATCACTGCTAATATGAATATCAAAAAAGGAATATATCTGGTTTTATTAATTTTCTTGTACATTTTCGTTTAGGTTTAATCAATTATTGGCAACTCATTTATTAGGTTAAATAAAATGACATATTAAAAGGGTAAATCTATTTGTTTTTTAATCTCTTCCACAATCAAACTCAAATCCAAACAATTTTGATGTGACCAAAGTTCACTTTCAATTTTATTATTTCTAATACCATTTTGACATTCCATAATTTCATGAGAATATCCTTTTCCTAAAGTTGGTAAAGTAAAAGTTGCTTCTTTTTCTTCATTTATAAATAAAGAATATCCATCGGCAACGTACCAAGGCGCGTTTAATTCAATTCTACCTTTTGTTCCCGAAATAACCGCTTTCATATCAGATTCTGAAACTATTGAAGCATGCAAAACTGATTGTGCCGACTCATATTGCAAAATCATAGAAGTCTGCAAATCAACATCATTTTTATGTTTTATGGCTGTTGATATAATTTCTTTCGGATTTCCTAAAAGAATATAAGATAGAAATAATGGATAAACGCCAATATCAAAGAGAGCGCCGCCGCCTAATTCTTTGTCAAACAATCTTTTGTTTTCGGTTTCACTTCCGTGAAAAGCAAAATCGGCTTTTATGTAATTTACTTGACCAATTGCGTTATTGTTTATTTTCTGTAAAACGTCTTGAACCGACGGAATAAATCGTGTCCAAAAAGCTTCCATAAAAAATTTATTGTGCTTTTTAGAAGCTTCAATCATTCGCTGAGCATCTTTATAAGACAAAGCCATTGGTTTTTCGCATAAAACATGTTTTCCGTTTTCTAAAGCTTTTATAGAAAGTGCTGCGTGAGAATTATGAGGCGTTGCAATGTAGATTATCTCAACTTCCGGATCTTCGAAAATCAAATCGTATGAATCGTAAACTTTTTGAGCATTAAATTTTTTGGCAAATTCCGTCCCTTTTACAATATCTCTTGAAGCAACTGCTGTAAGTTCTGCATCTTCCAACAACAATAAATCTGCGGCAAACTGGCTTGCAATATTTCCCAAACCAATAATTCCCCACTTTATATTATTTACTTTTTTCATTTAGTCAAATTCAGCTTTATTAATAAACATGTTTAATTAAATAGCTAAAAATAAGCTAAAAACTATTTTCAAAAAAATAAAACTGTTCTAACATATATTTCATATTTTTAGCAACAAAATTGTAAATACCATATGAAAAAAGCCCTACTATTACTCTTTTTGAGCCTTTTTTTAACAAAAATGCATGCTCAAGACTATTTCCCTGTTAACGAAAGTGTGCATAATAAAAGTAAAAATTACACTGTTTTTACTAATGCCACGATTTATGTCACTCCAACTCAAAAAATCGAAAAAGGAACTTTACTTATTCAGGACGGAAAAGTAATTTCTGTCGGAACTAACATTACTATTCCTAAAAACAGTATTTCTATTGATCTTACAGGAAAAACTATTTACCCATCATTTATAGACATCTACACCAATTTCGGAATTGAAACTCCGAAAAGCAATCTTCCTCCAGGAAGAAACCGAAATCAAATTTACGATACTAAAAAATCTGGTTACTACTGGAACGAAAGTATTAGACCAGAAGTAAATGGTTATGAAGCTTTTAAATACTATCAGCCAAAAGCAGATGAATTATTAAAAGCAGGTTTTGGAGTTGTAGGAACTCATGTTGTTGACGGAGTTGCTCAAGGAAGCGGTGTTTTGGTTGCTTTAAACAATGAAGACAAAAGCAAACAAATTATTGCGAATAAAATTACCAATCATTTTGCGTTTACTAAAAGTGCGCTGACAAGTCAAGCGTATCCAAGTTCTTTAATGGGCATGATGGCTTTATTGCGTCAAATGTATTTAGACTTGGATTGGTACAAAAAAGGAAATTCTGAAACTAAAGATTTATCATTGGAGGCACTTGCCGCAAACGAAAAATTGATTCAGGTATTTGCAACAGAAGACAAATTAAACAGTTTAAGAGCTTCAAAAATTGCAAAAGAATTTGGACTGAATTATATATTGAAAGGAAGCGGAAACGAATTTGAAAGAATTGAAGAAATAAAAAATACGAATGCAAAATTCATTATTCCGATAAATTTTCCTGAAGCTTACGATGTTTCAAATCCTTATCTTTCTAATCAGATTGAATTGACTGATATGCGTTTTTGGAATCAGGCGCCAACCAATTTAAAAGTGCTTTCTGATAACGGAGTTGTATTTGCTCTAACAACTGACAAATTAAAAAAAATAGAAGATTTCAAGCCTAATTTATTAAAAGCTATTAAATATGGTTTTGATAAAACAAAGGCTTTGGAAGCTTTAACCACAGTTCCTGCCGCACTTTTAGGAAAAAGCAATGAAGTAGGAAGTTTAAAAACAGGAAGTTATGCCAACTTCATCATTACTTCTGGAGAAATCTTCGACGAAAAAACGGTTTTATACGAAAACTGGGTTCAAGGTTCAAAATTTATTGTGAATGACCTTAACGCTAAAGATATTCGTGGCAATTACGACCTAACAGTTGGCAAGGATACTTATAAATGGAAAATTGACGGAACTACTGAAGCTCAAAAATCTGAGATTACAACTGTAGATTCTAAAAAAATAAAAAGCACTTTCTCAATTGCTAAAAACTGGATTACATTAATTATTAAACCTGCGGACACAATCAAATCGAGCTTTACTCGTTTAACTGGATTTATCGAAAATCCGCAAAATTTATCTGGAAAAGCTACTTTATCAAGCGGAGAAGAATTGATTTGGAATGCAGTAAAAACGAGTCCGTTTGTTGCTGTAAAAGATACCGCTAAAGTTGAAAAACCTAATCCGATAATACCAGTTACCTATCCGAACGTGGCTTTTGGAGATACAAAAAAACAAATTGCTCAGACTTTATTATTTAAAAATGCTACTGTATGGACCAACGAAAAAGAAGGAATCTTAACGGAAAGCGATGTCTTAATAAAAAATGGAAAAATTGCCGCTGTTGGCAAAAATCTTTCTGATGCAGGCGCAACTGTAATTGATGCAAAAGGAAAACATATTACAAGTGGTATTATTGATGAGCATTCTCATATTGCTATTTCAAAAGGAGTAAATGAAAGCGGACATAATTCTACTGCAGAAGTAACGATTCAAGATGTTGTGAATTCTGAAGACATTAATATTTATAGAGATTTAGCCGGTGGTGTAACCATTTCGCAATTATTGCACGGATCGGCAAACCCAATTGGAGGCCGTTCTGCAATTGTAAAATGGAAATGGGGTTCTTCTCCAGAAGAAATGTTGTATAAAAATCAGCCTAAATTTATCAAATTTGCTTTAGGTGAAAATGTAAAACAAGCCAATTGGGGAATCGACAATCCTACTCGTTTTCCACAAACCAGAATGGGTGTTGAACAAGTTTTTACAGATTATTTCCAATTAGCAAAAGAATATGATGAAAATTGGAAAAAATTCAATTCAGGAAACAAAAAAGGAAAAGCGCCAAGAGTGGATTTAGAATTACAGACTTTGGCAGAAATCTTAAATAAAGAACGTTTTATTACTTGTCACTCTTATATAGAATCTGAAATTTTAATGTTAATGAATGTTGCAGAAAAATTCAATTTCAGAGTCAATACATTCACTCACATTTTGGAAGGATACAAAGTGGCAGATAAAATGAAAGAACATGGCGTGGGCGCTTCCACTTTCTCAGATTGGTGGGCTTATAAATTTGAAGTAAATGATGCTATTCCGTTCAATGGGCCAATTATGCATAATGAAGGATTGGTTGTAGCATACAACTCTGACGATGCTGAAATGTCTAGACGTTTAAACCAAGAAGCGGCGAAAGCAGTAAAATATGGAAATATCTCTGAAGAAGATGCTTGGAAATTTGTGACGCTTAATCCTGCTAAATTGTTACATATTGATGACAAAGTAGGAAGTTTAAAAGTAGGCAAAGATGCAGATGTTGTTTTATGGAGCGAAAATCCGTTATCTATTTATGCAAAAGCTGAAAAAACTATTATTGAAGGTGTAGTTTATTTTGACATCGAAAAAGATGCTGAAAAACAATCAGCAATAACTAAAGAAAGAAATGAATTGATTGGTCAAATGCTGCAAGAGAAGAATAAAGGAAACAGTACGCAGCAGCCAACTAGAAAAGAGAAGAAAGAATACCACTGCGACACTTTAGAACAATGGTAGAAACTTTAAAATTCATAATGATTAAAAGAGAAAAGATGACACACAAAAATATATTTAAGCTGTTTTTACTATTCTGTGCTTCAGCTCAGCTAAATGCGCAGCAGATACCAGCTCCCAAGCAATCCAAATCGGTCTTAATCTTAAATGCTACAGCACATTTGGGAAATGGAACTGTAATTCAAAATAGCGCTATTGGATTTAAAGACGGAAAACTTACATTAGTGGCGGATGCTTCAACCATAAGATTAGCAGACAATGCATACGATACTACAATCAATGCAGCTGGGAAACATGTTTATCCTGGATTTATTTCACCAAATTCTACTCTAGGCTTAGTAGAAATTGATGCTGTAAAAGCTTCAAACGATGATGAAGAAATTGGAAGTTTTAATCCAAACGTAAGAAGTATTATTGCTTATAATTCTGAATCTAAAGTAGTAGAAACAGTTCGTCCAAATGGCGTTTTGATTGCACAAGTAACTCCAAGAGGAGGCAGAATCTCTGGAACATCTTCTGTTGTTCAACTAGATGCCTGGAGTTGGAAAGATGCAATTTTAAAAGAAAATGATGGAATACATCTGAACTTTCCCTCTAGTTTTCGAAGAACTGGAAATTGGTTCGAACCAGGAATTATTGAAGCCAATAAAGATTATCCAAAACAATCTGAAGAAATTAATGCTTTTTTAATAAATGCTAAAGCTTATAATCAAACTGCTTCTAAAGAAAGAAATATTGTATTAGAGGCTACAAAAGGATTATTTGACGGAACTCAGACCTTATATATTCATGCAGATGAAGAAAAACAGATTGTAGATGCTATTCAATTGGCTTCCGAAAATGGCATTAAAAAAATTGCTATTGTAGGTGGTTTTGAAGCTTACAAAGCCGCTTCAACTTTACAGAAATATAATGTTGGTGTATTACTAAGACGTGTTCACGACATGCCAACTAGCGCAGATCAAGATGTTAATTTACCTTATAAAATGGCTAAAATATTAACTGACAAAGGTATTCTTGTAGGTTTAGAAAACAGCGGTGATAACGAACGTATGGGTGCTAGAAATCTTCCGTTCTTAGCTGGAACTTGTGCCGCTTTTGGTTTAGACAAAGAAAAAGCAGTACAATTAATCACATCAAATACGGCAAAATTATTAGGTATTGATGCAATTTGCGGTACTTTAGAAACAGGCAAAGACGCGACTTTATTTATTTCTGAGGGTGATGCTCTGGATATGAGAACAAACAAACTTACTACAGCATTTATACAAGGAAGAAATATCAATTTAGAAACTTTTCAAGTGAAGCTTAACGATAAATTCAAAGCGAAATACAACCAGAAATAATTTAAAAATTTCATATTAAAATGGCATCAGACGATTATTGCGTTTGGTGCCATTTTCTTTTAAAAAAAATAATTGTTTTTAGAAAAACACAAAGAATACTTCAACAAATAATTAAAAAGACCTCATTATTGCTTTCAAACAAGGCATAAAAGCCGTTAAAAACACAATCGCACTCGTTTTTTTGATTAAGAAATTGTAAATTTTAAGTCATTTTTAACAGATACACTCAAAACAGAGGGGGTTAAAATGAAAAATTAACAAAAATTAAACAGTAGACTATATTTTTTGAGGGGGTATCAAATCATTTTATACTTTTATCAAAAATTTTAAAACTAAATAACTATGCGAAAAATTATTTTAAGTGTGATTCTTATCACGATTTTAGTACTAACCTTTATTTCAAACTTTATCATTGCAGATAACCCAATTCCAGCAGAAGCTGTAAAGTTTGATACGGGAGATACTGCCTGGATGATCGTTGCAACTGCATTTGTATTGTTAATGACACCTGGATTAGGTTTCTTCTACGGAGGTATGGTAGGTAAGAAGAACGTAATTAGTACTATGCTACAAAGTTTTATGGCAATGGTAATTGTTACAATTTTATGGGTTGTTGTTGCTTTCGGATTAGCTTTTGGACCAACTATTGGAGGTATTATTGGTAATCCATCTACTAATTTATTCTTTGAAGGTGTTGGAACAAACACTGCTTGGAGCCTTGCACCAACGATTCCTTTTATGTTATTCGCATTATTTCAGGCAAAATTCGCCATCATTACTCCTGCGTTAATTACAGGTGCATTTGCAGAACGTATTCGTTTCTGGGCGTATTTGTTATTTATGGTTTTATTCATCATTTTAATATATGCTCCGCTAGCTCACATGACTTGGCATCCTGATGGAGTTTTCTTCAAAATGGGAGTTCTTGACTTCGCTGGAGGAACTGTAGTACACATGAGTGCTGGATGGGCTGCTTTGGCTGGAGCTATTTTCTTAGGAAAAAGAAAAGTACAAAAAGCAAACCCTGCTAGAATTACTTATGTATTATTAGGAACAGGTTTACTTTGGTTCGGATGGTTTGGTTTCAATGCTGGTTCTGCTTTAGGAGCAAATGGTCTTGCAACTCAAGCTTTAGGAACAACAACTGTTGCTGCTGCTGCTGCTGCGATGGCATGGGTTTTCCTTGATAAAATCTTAGGACACAAATTATCTGCTCTTGGAGCTTGTATCGGAGCTGTTGTAGGTCTTGTTGCTATTACACCTGCTGCTGGTTTCGTAAGTATTTCTCACGCAATCTTTATTGGTTTATTCTCTGCAATTGTTAGTAACATTGTGGTTAGTAAGTTCCCTAAAGGAAAAATTGACGATGCTTTAGATGTATTTGCTTGTCACGGTGTTGGTGGCATGGTAGGTATGTTGTTAACTGGTGTTTTTGCTTCAAAAGCAATCAACCCAGCAGTTGGAGATAATCAAGGTTTAATCTTCGGAACTCCAACATTGTTCATCAACCAATTAACTGCTTTAGTTATCGTTTCGATTTTTGCTTTTGTTGCTTCTTACGCATTATTCTTCATCGTTAATAAAATTACTCCTCTAAGAGTTACTGAAGAAAAAGAAGAATTAGGATTAGATATTTCTCAACACGGAGAATTCTTATAAGAATTAATTTTTAACTTTCGTTACTGGATAAAGAAGAAGCGTTCTAATTAATTTTAGGGCGCTTTTTTAATGAAATCAATTTTATTCTTAGCCATAGAAAACCATTCAAAAGCTTGACAAACAAAAATATTCACCAACAAAACGATACTGATTTATATTCTAACACATAGAAATAAAAAAGCGCTCTAAAACTAATTAGAGCGCTTTTTGTTTGAATTAATTTCAACCCCCAAGAAAAATATATTGTATTTTTTAGATAAAGTATTTAAAGCTAAAAATTCTTAAATTCTTAATTTTTTTTTTATTTAAAATTCGAAATTCCTTCTTTCAACCATTTCAAATATTCATCAGCACTTACATAACTAATTGTTGGTTTGGAAGCATTCATATTGTTTCCTTCTAAATCTGTAATTACGTATAAAGGCTGTGTATTGGTCTTATATTTAGAGATCATAAAATCTGTCCATTTGTCTCCAGCAGTTACTATTTTATCTCCTGAAGCCGTGGTAAATTGCTCCTCTTTTGGCAATTCTCTTTTATCATCAACATAAAGCGAAATCAAAACCACATCATTTTTTAGAATTGGTAAAATAGTTGGCTCTGACCACACATTATTTTCCATCTTTCTGCAATTTACACAAGCATAACCTGTAAAATCAAGCATAATCGGCTTTTTAATTTCTTTTGCGTAAGCTAAGCCATCTTCATAATCATGGAAAACCATAATTCCATGAGGACCTAACTCCGCTCCTTCTGGAAGACCTTTTCCTGCTTCTGCAGATACTGCTTCTTTCCCTGAACCTCCAACTCCTAGCGGGCTTTCACTGTATTGCGGAGGCGGCGGAAATGCGCTGATTAATTTCAAAGGCGCTCCCCAAAGTCCAGGAATCAAATACATTGTAAATACCAAAGTAAGTAATCCCAAATATAATCTTCCAACTGAAATATGCTGCATTGGACTATCATGAGGCAATGTAATTTTTCCGAATAAATATAAAGTCAAAGCTCCAAAAATAGCAATCCAGATAGCAATAAAAACTTCTCTTTCTAAGAAATGTAATTGTAAAACTAAATCAGCATTTGATAAAAATTTGAAAGCTAAAGCCAATTCCACAAATCCTAAAACTACTTTTACTGTATTTAGCCAGCCTCCAGATTTTGGCAACGAATTTAACCAGCCTGGGAACATTGCAAACAACATAAATGGAAGTGCTAATGCAGAAGAAAAACCTAACATTCCGACAACTGGAGCAATTCCTCCGTTTGATGCCGCTTCAACTAATAAAGTTCCAACAATTGGTCCCGTACAAGAAAATGATACAATAGCCAATGCTAAAGCCATGAATAAAATACCAATCATTCCTCCTTTATCGGCTTGCTGATCTGCTTTATTTGCCCATGAATTTGGTAGCATAATTTCAAAAGCTCCCAAAAATGAAGTAGCGAATATGATTAAGATTACGAAGAAAATCAAGTTAAACCATACATCAGTAGATAGCGCATTTAATGCATCTGCACCAAATATTTTAGTTACAATTAAACCTAAAATCACATAAATAGCGATAATTGAAAGTCCATAAATGATAGCATTTCTAATTCCTTTTGCTCTACTTTTACTTTGTTTGGTAAAGAAACTTACCGTCATCGGAATCATTGGGAACACGCAAGGCGTTAACAAAGCTGCAAATCCAGATAAAAAGGCAATAAAAAAGATTGACCATAAACTTCTTGAAGATGCCGGAGCAGGAATTTCTTCTTTTGCTACAGCTGCTTTTTTCTCAACTTTAGTCTGAACTGCTTCTTCTTTTTTAACTGTATCAACTGCGATGCCTGTTACTTTTGTTTCATCAACTTTTGCTTCTGCAACAACAGTAACTTCTTCTATTTTAAAAGTGGAAGGAACTGCAATTGAGAACTTTTTACTGGAGTTGATACAAACTTCTTTACAAACCTGAAAATCAAAATCTACATCTACCGTTTTTAAATTCGGATTGACAATTTTGATTTCTTGTTCAATATGTGCTTTTCCTTCAAAGAAAGTTTCATTTACTTCAAAAACATCATTATAAGCTGTTCGAGTTTTTCCTTCTTTTGCTTTTCCAACTAATTCGTAATTCCCTTTTTGATTTTTAAAGGTAATTTCTAATGCCAAAGGCCCGCCTTCTGGCGTAAATTGCGAATACATATGCCAGTCTTTTTCAATAACGGCATCAAAAATTAAAACGGCATTATTTCCTTTTTTCTCAATTTTAGAAGTCCATTTTACTGGTTCTAAAATTTGAGCATTTCCTTTTGCGAAAGCAAAGAAAAACAAGAACAGTAACAGTGATTTAGTCCAAATATTTCTTGACAAACTTGTCTGAGGATTTTGAGTAAAGTTCATTATTGTAATTCGATTTTATATATTTTATTTGTGGCTTTTTCTATTTTAAAACGTTCATCTTGTCTAATTCCTGCGACCCATACAATCTGATCATCAGAACACAAAATCCATGTTTTTTCTTTTTCGATTAATGAAAGCTTCTCATCTTTAAAAAGTTTACTGACTTTTTTTGACTTACCATGCATTCCAAATGGCTGAAAAACATCTCCTTCTTTCCATTTACGCAACAACAATGGGAAACGGATTTTATCGGCGTCGACAAATATAACTCTATTTGAATCATAAGTTGTGTGACCTACGTTACAAAGACTTATTTTTAAGGGAAAATTAACTTCTGTATCGTTTTCATTAATCTCATATTCTTCTTTTTCTGACGTTTCAGAATATGGACTTAAAATCAATGTTTCTCTATTTTTCAACAATCTGAATTCTGAAGTAAATACTTGTTTTCCAGACTGTCCTTCAACTAAATCATAAATATCATTCCAAGCCGAAAAACCAAATTCATTTAACCATTGATATAAATAGGACTTATAATTTGGGAGTTTTTTTAATTGATTTAAATCGAAATGAATATCATCTCCAGCTTCTTTCGCTACTTGCTGATAAATCATAATCGAGGCATCTTCCACCATTTCTTTTGATTCCTGCAAAAAAGACTGTGTCTTTTGAAAAGCATCCAGAAAATTAGAATTGATTTCTTTTAAAACCGGAACCAAATTGTGACGAATTTTATTTCTTAAATATTTTGTCGAAGCATTACTGCTGTCCTCACGCCATTCAATTTTATTTTCTTCTGCATATTTCAAGATTTCTTCTCTTGAAAAAGGCAGAAGCGGACGAATAATTTTATCGTTTTGCTCCGGAATTCCGGTTAAACCTTCCAAACCAGTTCCGCGAGTCAGATTGATGATGAAAGTTTCCAAATTATCATCAGCATGATGCGCCGTTAGAATATAATCGAAGTTTTTTTCTTCTAAAAGTTCATAAAACCAATTGTAGCGCAATTCTCTAGCCGCCACCTGAGTCGACAATTTATAATCTTTAGCAAAAGCTTCAGTATCAAAATGAGTCGAGAAAATTGGAATATTATTTTGATCGCAATAGTTCTGAATAAATTCCTGATCTCCAAAACTTTCCAATCCTCGGAGTTGAAAATTACAATGCAAAACCGCAATTTCGTAAGGCAATCTACTCAATAAATGCAGCAAAACTATACTATCTAATCCACCGCTGACAGCCAAAAAAAGCTTTTTTTCTGCTAAAAAAGGAAATCTTGAAACGATATGATTTTGGAATTTTGAAAACATCTGATAAAAGTAAAAAATTAAATTCGATCTATTTTTAAATGAAATGTTAAGTGATGTTTCTTTGCCACGAATTACACGAATTTGCGCGAATTTTTTTTTTTGCCACAGATTAAAAAGATTTACACAGATTTTTAATCTTTTTAATTTGTGGCTATTTTTTTTAGCGAATTGAAGAAAAAATTAGTGGAAATTCGTGCAATTGGTGGCGAAAAAATTATCGCAAAACTTCGTGCATTGCTTTCGCTTTCAACAGGCATTCTTCATACTCTTTTTCTGGGATTGAAAGTGATGTAATCGCACTTCCAACAGAAAATGATACATATTTATTCTCCTGATTGTATAAAATACTTCTGATTACAACATTAAAATCAAAATCTCCTTCGGGTGTAAAATAACCTATTGCACCGCTATATAAACCTCTTTTTGTTTCTTCTAAATTTTCGACGATTTCCATTACAGAAATCTTCGGAGCCCCTGTCATACTTCCCATCGGAAAGGTAGTTTTCAAAACATCAACAGGAGAATATTGAGGATCTAATTTTGAAGTTACAGTAGAAATCATTTGATGCACTTGCAGAAACGAGTATACGCCGCAAAGTTCTTCAACTTCTACAGAACCTTTCTGTGCCGTATGCGATAAATCGTTACGAACCAAATCGGTTATCATAATATTCTCAGCGCGTTCTTTTATATCAGTGGTTAAAATATTTTTTGATTTTTCATCTTCAATAGGATCCGAAAATCGCTTCGAAGTTCCTTTTATTGGTTGCGAAATAATCTTGTCTCCAACTTTTGTAATATAACGTTCTGGCGAAGCAGAAAGTAAATATTGTGTATTGTTTTTAAAGAAAACAGCAAATGGCGCTTGCGAAATCTCATTCAGTTTCTGAAACTTCTCTAACGGATTTATAATGGCATTTTCTGCGTAAAATTCCATACAGAAATTTGCTTCGTACATATTACCAATATGAATATGTTCCAGCATTTTATTTACTTTCTGAATGTATAAATCTTTAGAAATACGTTGCTTCACTTCTCCCGAAACCTCGGGACCGCTCAGTGTGACAAATGTTTCGTTTTGAATTTCTGCTATTACATCAAAATCTTCTTCAACTTCATCATCACACATCATTAAATATTGAATTTCAAGTTGATTTCCTTTCAAAATAAAAAGTTTTTTAGGCTGAAAGAAAAATAAGTCTGGAAAGTTTAAACCATCAAAATTATTAGAATGCAGCTTTTCTATATCATTTTTCAAATCGTACGAAAGGTATCCGAAAAGCCAGTCTTTTGTATTTTGCTGATACTGTTTCAAATCTTCAAATGCATTGTAATAATCTGTTTTTAAAGAAGTAAATGCATCTACGGCCAATACACAATCAAAGTTAGAATAGTGCTGTGGATACAAATTGCTGTCTAAAAAAACGACTTCGCGAAACTGCTGTGCCCAACTTAAAAGCTGCTCTCTAAAAAGTTTTGGATTGGCAATATTTTTATGAATAGAAACTCTCAAAAATGGTAATTTTAAACGTCAAAATTACGACAAAAATTTTTGATAAGCCGATGCCATAAAAATTATTAAAACTGTTAAAAATACAACTGTTTAATAAGAAAAAATTCGTTATATTTGATATACAATTAGTTTAATCCTAAAATTAAATTGATTTGATTGTAAGATTATCAAAAGCATGTTCAAAATTTTATTTTGTTTCATGTTTTGAGGCTGTAAAAAAAATTGCATCTTTTCCAATAGCTTATTTATATTTTTTAACCTTAAAAAATCCTAAGTATTATGAAAATTGCCACAATTATTGTCCGCGTTTTAGTTGGTCTTTTGTTACTTTTTGCTTCTATCAGTTACTTTTTTCATTTAATGCCAGAGCCTGAAACTACAGGAAATTTTAAAGCTTTTAATGTAGGTTTGATGGCTTCGACTTATTTAATGCCTTTAGCTAAATCTATTGAGCTGCTTTGCGGAATTGCTTTTGTAACAGGGCGTTATGTAACTTTAGCAAACATATTGATCTTACCGATTACGGTAAACATTTTGTTTATCAATTATTTCCTTGCGCCAGAAGGACTGCCGATTGCGATTTTATTATTTCTGGCAAACTTATTTTTGATCTACAGATACTGGAATAATTATAAAAGCATATTTACTCCATAATTTATTTTCAATTTAGAAATAAAAAACCCGATAGTTTACTGCTATCGGGTTTTTCTTTAATTCATTTTATCATGTTTTACCCAAACTAAATCGGTTACTTTGTATCCGATTTCTTGAGCTTTGATAAGAAAATCTGCTTTTACACTTTCCGGAATTGTTTTTTCTCTAGAAAGTATCCACATGTATTTTAAACTTTCTCCAGCTACAAGTGCGTATTTGTAATCAGGATCGATTGCTACGACATTATAACCTGAATAAAAAGGACCAAAAAATGAGACTTTCAGCATACCAATATTGTCTTTTTTGACAAATCTAGCTTTCCCGACACTTTGTTCCCATTTGTCTTTTTTGACATTATAGCCCTTATTATCGACTTTTATAGTTTTATCTTCGTTTAAAGAATATTCGGCGGTAACATTATCTAAATCTCTTTCCCATTTGTAATCTAATCTAGCGATTTCATACCATTTTCCGAGATATTTTGCACTGTCAAAGTTCGTAACAGCTTTTGCTTTATCTGGAATTCCTGCTCCGCAAGAGTACAATGCGAGACCTATTCCTGCTCCAATCAAAACTGGAACTATATATCTATTTTTCATAACACTATCTTTTTAGTTATCATAAAGATAGCACCTGAAATACTCATCTAATTTACAAAATTATTTTGAAAAATTATATATTTTCTTCTAATAAAAAAAGTAAAAAATAGGATATTAAAATACCATAATGTTCTTACCAAAAATTTATATTTGACAAATGAAAACAAGCCTACTTTTAATTCTTTTCTTTTTAACCTCATTATCCCAATCTCAGACTGTTCAAGCTGTGGATTCATTAAATATAGAAATATGCAAAGCACTTATTCAAAATAAAAATTTAAATGATGAAATCAGAATTAATACCATAACCAACTCTTACATAATTCCTTACATGAAAAAATTTAAGGATTCAATTAATCAGCAGAAAGCTTTTGAATTGATATTCTTTAGATTACATAAAAACTGCAACGAATTTGTAACACTTTTTCCACAATCGAAAGCAGATGAAGGATGGGCAATACAATATGAAAAACCTACCGAAAACATTTCAAAAGAACAATGCCATCAGCTGACTAAAAATTCAAAGTATCATTATTTTGAAAATGACGGAAACAAGGTAGAAGTCACTTTGTCTCAAAATCTATGGACAGAAAAATTTAGCGATAATACTATTTCAAAATTGCATTTTAAAGAAAAAAGCAATTGTGAGTTTGAATTAGAATTTATCGAAAGCGATAACATTTCCAGAAAAAACATGAGTATTAAAGGTGACAAGTATATTTATAAAATTTATGACGAAGATCCTGATTCTTATAGAGTTTACTTAAAAAACAAAGAAACTTACTATACTTTCAAACTTTTAAAACAATAAAAAAGTCAGCTCAGAGTTTTCTGAACTGACTTTTTAATTATGATTTAACGTAAAAATTTATACGTGTAAAGCTCTGTTTTCAGTAGCTGCTAATGCTGCTTCTTTTACCGCTTCCGCGAAAGTTGGGTGCGCATGGCTCATTCTTGAAATATCTTCAGCAGAAGCTTTGAATTCCATTGCAGTAACCGCTTCAGCAATTAAATCTGCTGTACGAGCACCGATCATATGAACTCCTAAAACCTCATCTGTTTTTTCATCAGCAAGGATTTTTACGAATCCGTCTAAGTCAGCACTTGCTCTTGCACGTCCTAACGCTTTGAAAGGGAAACTTCCAGATTTGTATTTAACTCCAGCAGCTTTCAATTGCTCTTCAGTTTGTCCAACTGCAGCAACTTCTGGCCAAGTGTACACTACACCAGGAATTAAATTGTAATCGATATGTGGTTTTTGACCTGCTAAAATTTCAGCAACCATTACTCCTTCTTCCTCTGCTTTGTGCGCCAACATTGCCCCACGAACAACGTCACCAATTGCGTAGATATTAGGAACGCTAGTTTGTAAATGATCGTTTACTTCAACTTGTCCTCTGTCTGAAATTTTTACTCCAGCTTTGTCAGCGTTTAATCCGTCTGTGTAAGGACGACGACCAACAGAAACTAATGAATAATCTCCTTCAAGAGTAATCGTTTCTCCTTTTGCATTTTCAGCCTGAACTGTAACAGCATCGCCGTTTCTTTCAACTGATTTTACTTTGTGAGAAACGTAAAATTTCATTCCTTGTTTTTTCAACACTTTAGTTAATTCTTTAGAAAGAGAACCGTCCATTCCAGGAATAATTCTGTCCATGAATTCAACTACAGAAACCTGAGCTCCTAAACGAAGGTAAACTTGTCCAAGCTCGATTCCGATAACTCCTCCACCAATAATCACTAAGTGTTTTGGAACTTCTTTTAAAGCCAAAGCTTCTGTAGAAGTAATGATTCTTTCTTTATCAATTTTGATAAATGGTAAAGAAGATGGTTTTGATCCTGTAGCAATTACAGTATATTTTGCTTCGATAGTTTCTGATGTTCCGTCCGCTTTTGCAACAGCAATGTGCGTTGCGTCTACGAAAGAACCTAAACCATTGAAAACAGTGATTTTATTTTTATCCATTAAGTAGTTGATTCCACCTACGGTTTGATCTACAACGGCTTGCTTGCGCGCTATCATTTTCTCTAAATTGATTTTTACATCTCCAGAAACTTCAATTCCATGATCTGCAAAATGAGCAATTTCAGCATAATGATGAGAAGAAGATAATAATGCTTTTGAAGGAATACAACCTACGTTAAGGCAAGTTCCGCCCAATGAATTATATTTTTCTACAATTGCAGTTTTAAAACCTAATTGTGCGCAACGAATTGCTGATACATATCCTCCAGGACCTGAACCTATAATGACTACGTCAAATGAACTCATAGTATTTTGTTTTTATTTTAGCGGTTACAAAATTAAGGAATAAAGTTTTGTTTGAAGTTTAATTTTCAATGTTTTTTGTGTGAAATTTTGGGATTAGTTTTACCGCAATCCCGATAGCTATCGGGAGCTAAGAATTACGCGAAGGTTCGTAAAGGTTTCTCTTTTTTTTTTAGTCTCGCAAAGACGCAGAACCGCAAAGTTTTTGTTTTATTAAGTTCACAAAGTATGTCATTTCGACTGAAAGGAGAAATCACACTAGTGAATCGACAAAGATTGGAAATATACTTTGCGGAGTTTCGTGTGCGATTTCTCCTTTCAGTCGAAATGACAAACTGGACGTTAGACGCACTGCTGTGCGTCTCTACAGAAAAAACCTTAGAACCTCAGCAACTTAGAATCTTAGTTCCTCTAAAAAGAAATCACCGTTGAGTTCTTCACTTCACTAATCATAAACATACTTTGGGTGCTGCCAATATGTTGCAACGAAGTTAGTTTGGTTACTAAAAATTCACGATAAGCTTCCATATCTTTTACCAAGACTTTTAAGATATAATCGTAATCGCCGCTTACGTGGTGGCATTCTAAAACTTCATTTAGTTTGATGACTTCACTTTCAAATTTGGTTAAGAATTCTTTTGTGTGCTGAATGAGTTTTAAATGGCAGAAAACAACAAATCCTTTTTCGATTTTGGATTTATCGAGTAAGGCTGCGTAGTTTTTAATTATGCCTTCACGTTCTAGTTTTTTGATTCTTTCATAAACCGCAGTCACCGAAAGATTGAGTTTTAAAGACAATTCTTTGTTAGTTTTTTTACTGTCGGTTTGAAGTAAAACCAAGAGTTTTTTATCTGTGGCGTCTAAAGTCATTTTAGTTGATGGTTTTTGGTTGATGGTTGATAGTTTATTGAAGTGAAAGAAAATCTATTAATTGGATTTCATCAATTCAAATTTAGATTAAAAATCATTATAAATACATTTTTATAGTTTTAAAATCTAATTAATAATCACATACTTGATTAATTTTCTAATTACGATTTACTTTGAATAGAATTTCTTTTGAAAACGAGAACCCTAGTCCTGATTACTTCACTATACTTTTATTTTAATCGGAGTTCAGTGAATTTCATTTGAAGTGGAAAGCCCGGAGTAAAAAAGGCATAAGTTTCTTGTTTAAAAAAAGCGACCAACGGAAGCTCTTTTTAGAACATTAGAAACTTTGGGCTTTTTACGAGGACTTGAAACGTAAAGCTGGAAATAGCTCCTAAACAATAATAATAACCAGAGGAAGATTACTTCGTTCCTCGCAATGACAAAAATATGAAAGACTTTAACCCAGCAGATAAAATTCAGGATTTGCAATATTTTGGTGAATTTGGCGGTGTGAATCCGTCGATTTCTGATTCTTCGACTTATACTTTTCTTTCGGCGAAAACTATGTTTGACACTTTTGAAGGAAATATGGAAGGCTGTTATTTGTATTCGCGTCATTCGTCGCCAAGTAATTTGTATCTAGATCAGGCTTTGGCAGCGATGGAAGGAACAGAAACAGCAAATGTCTCGGCTTCGGGAATGGGAGCGATTACGCCTACTCTATTACAGCTTTGCGGTGCGGGCGACCATATTGTGTCCAGCCGAACTATTTATGGCGGAACATACGCTTTCTTAAAAAACTTTACACCAAGATTCGGAATTGAAACAAGCTTTGTTGACATTACTAAACTGGATGTCGTAGAAGCTGCAATTACGCCAAATACAAAAGTTTTGTATTGTGAAACGGTTAGTAATCCGTTATTGGAAGTTGCTGACATTCGTGGTTTGGCTAAAATTGCGAAAAAACATAATTTGAAATTGGTTGTAGACAATACGTTTTCACCATTATCGGTTTCTCCTGCAAAACTGGGTGCTGATATCGTGATTCACAGTTTGACAAAATACATTAACGGAAGTAGTGATACGGTTGGCGGCGTGACTTGTGCATCGAAAGATTTTATCAACTCTTTGAAAAATGTAAATTCTGGTGCGAGTATGCTTTTAGGTCCAACGATGGATAGTTTGCGTTCTGCAAGTGTGATGAAAAATCTTCGTACGCTTCATATCCGAATTAAACAGCACAGTCATAACGCGCATTTTCTGGCAGATCAATTTGAAAATGATGGTTTAAAAACGGTTTATCCAGGATTAAAAAGTCATCCGAGTCATGAATTGTACAAAACGATGATTAATCCAGAATATGGTTTTGGCGGAATGTTGACAATTGATGTTGGAACTTTAGAAAAAGCCAATGAATTAATGGAGTTGATGCAGGAAAGAAACTTGGGTTATTTAGCAGTAAGTTTAGGCTTTTACAAAACATTATTTAGCGCGCCGGGAACTTCTACTTCGAGTGAAATTCCGTTAGAAGAACAAAAAGAAATGGGACTGACAGATGGTTTAATTCGTTTTTCTATTGGTTTGGATAATGATATTCAGCGTACTTACGAAATGATGAGGGAATGTATGGTGGAACTTGGGATTTTGAAAGATTCATTTCACGGAGATTCACAAAGAGTTTTTGCAGAGATTCGCTAAGTTTCTGTAGAAAGCAAAGTTTTTTCACGCAGATTTAAAAAGATTTAAGCAGATCATCGCAGATTAATTATTAATAAAGATTATAAAAATCCATTTAAATCTGCTTAAATCTGCGGAATCTGCGTGAAACTTTTTTTAATCCTCTTAATCTGTGGCAAATAAAAAGCCGTTTTGATAATTCAAAACGGCTTTTCTATTTATAATTTATAACTTAACTACATTAAGTTTACTATTTTTTCTACTGTAAGTAAAGTAAATCAATAATCCGATTAGCAACCAAATTGTAAAATAAATCCAGTTCCAAACGCTTAATTCGGCCATCATATAAAGACAACAAATTAACCCTAAAAGTGGAATTAAAGACAGATTTTTTCTGAAAGCCCAAACGGCTAATCCAACCAAAACAAATAAGAATATCCACATTGGAATTTTGTGTTTGAATAAACTAAAACCTGATTCGTATTTGTCAGAATCTGCAATTGGCAAGCCTTTTACAACTTCAGCATATTTTGCTTCGTTGTCTTGATACTGTCCCAATAAATGCTCTAAATCAGATGTTTCAGCAGTTTTGTTGTTTACTTCGATACTTTCTAAATATTTAAAAACCTGCTCTGATTCTGATTTATCTAAAGAAGTTACAATCGAAGTGGCATCATAAATCTGCGGCTCATTATTAATAAAAGCCATTGTCGCTTTATTGTTGAATGCAAAAGCATAATACAATCCAGCAATCATTAAAACTGGCAGAATATATTTTGAATTTACATAAGGTGTTTTGAATTTTCCTCTTGGAATTTCAGGTTTATTCTGTAAAACTAAAACTCCTGCACAAACCAATACAAAGGCAAACAAAGTTCCGATACTGCATAAATCGGTTACCATAGTTAAGTTCAAAAACAAAGCTGGAACTGCAACCACGAAACCTGTTACAATTGTAGCAAAAGATGGTGTTTTGAATTTTGGGTGAACCGTAGAAAACTTCTTTGGCAATAAACCATCTCTACTCATACTCATCCAAATACGAGGTTGTCCCATCTGAAAAACTAATAAAACGCTTGCCATTGCCACTACTGCACTTACGGCAATAATTCCCGACATCCATTTTAAATCTAATTTATCGAAAACAAATGCAAGAGGATCTCCAACATTTAATTCGTGATATTTTACCATTCCGGTTAAAACCAAGGCAATAGCAATATAAAGAATAGTACAAATAATAATTGCCCACATCATTCCGCGTGGTAAATCACGCTGTGGGTTTTTACATTCTTCCGCAGTTGTCGAAATAGCATCAAAACCAATGTAAGCAAAGAAAACGGCTGAAACTCCTTTTAAAACTCCTCCAACTCCATTTGGAGCAAAAGGATCCCAGTTTGCTGTATCTACATAAAAAACTCCAACAGCAATTACTAATAGCACAACACAAAGTTTCACCACAACCATTAAGTTACTCGCATTACGAGATTCTTTCATTCCTCTATAAACCAAAGCTGTAATCAAAATAATGATGAATAATGCTGGTAAATCGGTTACAAAATGAAATGATCCTATTGTTGGTGCCGTTATCCAAGCCGTGTGAGCCTGTTGTAAAGCGACACTTAAATTTTCGAATGATTTTCCGCCGCGCATTAAGGCTTCGGCATCTTTAAATCCGTTTGAAGCAGTTAGATAATCCATCTGAATCCATTGTGGCAAATGAATACCGCCACTCTGGAGCAGTCCTGTAAAATAATCACTCCACGATATGGCGACGGTTATGTTTCCAACGGCATATTCCATAATTAATGCCCAACCGATAATCCAGGCGATTAATTCTCCAAAAGCAACGTACGAATAGGTATAAGCACTTCCAGAAACCGGAACCATCGAAGCAAATTCAGCGTAAGCAAAAGCGGCAAAACTACAAGCCAAAGCGGTAAATAAAAACAAGAAAATAACAGCTGGTCCTCCGTCTGCGCTGGCTTTTCCAATTGTACTGAAAATTCCCGCTCCAACAATAGCAGCTATTCCGAACGCAGTTAAATCTCTAGTAGTCAAATGTTTTCCCAGTGCATTATGACCATCTGATTCGTTCTGAGCAACCTGCTTCAGAATATCCTGTACTGTTTTCTTTCGGAATAAACTTGAAAATGCCATATATGTTTTGCTGTTATAAAATTAATTTAATTCAGTCGTTTTTGTTTTATTTTGCAAATAATGCAAATTTTATCGTTAAATCAAATTTATGAAACGTGATTTTTTTTTCTGCCACGAATTCGCCAATTCTCTCTAATTTATTTTTGTCACCGATTTCGCAGATTAGCACAGATTTTTTTAATACATATTAATCTGTAACTATATTTTTTCTCACGCAAATTTAGGAGATAATACAGGTTTTTATTAAGCCATAAAGATTTACGCAGATTTCTTTAAATTAAATTTGCTCAATCTACGAGACAATAAAAACCTTTTAAATCCTTTTAATCTGTGGCTAAAAAATTTCATAGTAAACCTGGCACAACTCTTTGCTCCAGATAGCTATAGGTATTGCGGTTAAATGATTATTACAAATGTAACATTTCTCAAAATGCACTGACTAATTAAGAAGTATTTAATTTTAAAGAATCATTTTTATGGAAAAAATTACAAGGCGTTCTTTTGTGAATAAATTTGGAATTGGTGTTGGCGCTTCCGTTGTTATGACTTCACTTCCTTCTTTTATAACTGAAACCGAAAAGGTACATAAACCTTATACTGGAAAAAAATTAAATATTGCGTTATGCGGCTTAGGAAACTATGCTTCATTACTTGCCGAAGGTCTTCAGGTTTCTGAATATTGCCAGCTTACAGGAATTGTAACTGGAACGCCATCTAAAGCTGAAACTTGGAAAAAGAAATATAACATCCCTGAAAAGAATATTTACAACTACGAAAATTTCGATTCAATCGTAAAAAACAAGGATATTGATTTAGTATATGTTGTCACTCCAAACGCATTGCATAAAGAATTTACTGTTCGCGCTGCAAAGGCAGGAAAACACGTTATTGTCGAAAAACCAATGGCGATTACTGCAGAAGATTGCGAAGAAATGATAAAAGTCTGCAACGATAACAATGTACAATTGGCAATGGGTTATCGTCTGCATTACGAACCTAATCATTTAGAAGTAAAACGACTGGGACAAGAAAAAGTTTTAGGACAGGTTCGTTATATCGAAACTGGTCTTGGTTACAGTACTTATGATGTTCGTGACATAAATAAACCTGTTGATCTAAACGCTCGCAACGAATGGAGACTGACTAAAAAATGGGCCGGCGGCGGTTGTTTGATTAATTTAGGAATTTATTGCATTCAGGTTTCACGTTACGTTTTAGGCGAAGAACCAATTGCTGTTACTGCACAATTTGGACATGTCAATAACAAAAATATGTTTTCTCAAGTTGAAGAAAATATCACTTGGCAAATGGAATTCCCGAGCGGTGCCGTTGCAAATTGCAGCAGTTCGTGTGGTTTTGGAATTGATCGTTTTTACGCTGCCGCAGACGAAGGTTTCTTCGAAATGAGTCCAGCTGTCAGCTATGGACCTTTTATCGGAAAAAGATCTGATGGAAAACCATTTAATTTCCCAGTTATCAACCAACAGCAAACCCAAATGGATGAGATTTGTAAAGTCATTTTAGCAAACAAAAAACTTCCAAATCATATTACAGGCGAAGAAGGAATTAAAGATGTTAGAATCATCAACGCCATTTATAAAGCCGCTGAAACTGGGAAGAAAGTTAGTTTGAAATAGTTTTTTTTCCACGACACGAGCGATAGCGAACTGACGGAGTAATTTCACGAATTTTCAAGAATTCTTTCGCATTTTATGTCATTTCGACGAAGGAGAAATCTCCACAAGTAACTCCGCAGCGAGAGTCCAATCTTTGTCGAGCTTCTCGCGAAGATTTCTCCTTCGTCGAAATGACAAACTTTAAGGATTAGAATGATTTTTCAATCTTTATCTAAATAATCTTTCACGCAGATTTAAAATGATTTAAGCAGATAACAGCAGATTTTTTATTTAAATCTAGAATAAAATCTGCTGTTATCTGCAAAATCTGCGTGAAACAAAAATCTAATATCTACACTCTAAAATCTAAAATTTAAAATTTAAGACAGCTTCTCAAAATACTAACCGGATGTTGTGCCTCACGTTTCGTTCCATCATAAATTTGATGACGACAGCTCGTTCCTGCAGCAGCAATTTTTACATTTTCGGCAGTATTACGAACTTTTGGAAATAAAGTATCTTCTCCCATTTGCATACTCACTTTATAATGCTCTTTTTCATAACCAAAAGAACCTGCCATTCCGCAGCAACCTGAGTTATAAATCGTAACCGTATTATTTTTAGGGAGATTTAGCATGGCAAAAGTTGCCTCAACAGAACTTAAAGACTTTTGATGACAATGTCCGTGAATCTTAATTTCTTTGGTTTCTTCAGAGAATGAATCTGGAGTTATTTTTCCGTCGATGATTTCTTTTTTAAAGAATTCTTCAATTGTAAAAGCATTTCTTGATAATCTTTCGGCAGCTTCTTTATCATCAGCTAAACGAAGATATTCGTCCCTGAAAGTCAAAATTGCCGAAGGTTCGATTCCAATCAAAGGAGCATTCGCCAAAACCAAATCTTTAAAGATATTTACGTTGTGATTGGCAATTTTCTTGGCTTCTTCCAAAAATCCTTTCGAAAGATACGTTCTACCACTTTCTTCATGCTCTATAACCAAAACCTGATACCCTAATTTGGTTAATAATTCGAAAGCATCTATTCCGATATTGACATCATAATAATTTGTGAATTCATCCACAAACAAATACAATCTTCCGTTTGAAAAATCTGTTCCAGTCGGTTTATTGTTTGCATACCATTTTCTGAAAGTCTTTTTCGCCAAAAGCGGAACTTGTCTTTCAGGCGCAATTCCCATTGATTTTTTAACCAACGACTGATTCGAAATAAAATTAGTAATCGACGGGAATAGGCTTCCCATTTTATTCAGTTTGGCGTTGTTGGCAAAAATTTTACTTCGGGTCGAAAATCCGTTTGCTTTTTGATATTGATATAAAAATTCAGCTTTAAGAGTCGCAACGTCAACATTACTCGGACATTCGCTCGCGCAGGCTTTACAGCTTACACACAACTCAAAAACTTCATATAATTCTTTTTGGTCAAATTTGTTTTCTTTTTCAGAATACGTCAGATATTCACGTAATGCATTTGCACGGGCGCGAGTCGTTTCTTTCTCATTTCGGGTTGCACGATAACTTGGACACATTGCTCCTCCTGCCGATGGCATTTTTCGGCAATCTCCAGAACCATTACATTTTTCGGCAGCGCGCAAAATCCCTAAACTGTCTGAAAAATCCTGAAACGTTTTAATATCCGGTTCTACTCTTCCAGAAATTACACGGTGATTTTCATCCATTTTCAGTGCATTGACAATCTTTCCGATATTCAAAACTGAATTAGGATCAAAAGCTAATTTTAATCTTTTTAGCAGCTCGTAGTTTTTATCACCAATCATAAACGGAATAAACTCACCGCGCACAATTCCATCGCCATGTTCACCACTTAACGAACCTCTGTATTTTTTAACCAAATGCGCTACATCTGTCGCAATGGTTCTGAATAATTTTAAATCTGATGTTTTCTTTAAATTCAAAACAGGGCGAAGGTGCAATTCTCCCGCACCAGCATGCGCATAATAAATCGCTTCTTGTCCATGACGTAACATCATTGCTGAAAATTCTGCAATGTAAGCTGGCAAATCACTTAATTCTACCGCAGTATCTTCAATAGAATCGGCTGCTTTATCGTCTCCTACAATACTTCCTAAAAGTCCAAGACCTGCTTTTCTCAGTTCATTGGCTTTATCAATATCTGGTCCGTAAATTTTGACACTAGCGTATCCAAAATTGTGTTTATCTAAATCTGCAATTAGCGCATCTGCTTGTTTTTCTGCATCTTCTAAATTGTGTGACGCCACTTCAAAAAGCATAATTGCTTTTGGTTCGCCAACCAAAAAGAAGCGGTTTTTAATGTGTTCACGATTCGTTTTAGTACAATCTAAAATCGTATCGTCGATCATTTCGCAAGTGTACAAATGATGTTTCATTGCTATTACAACAGATTCCAACGATTCCTGAATTGTATGATAATGTGCAACCACCATAATATTATGCGCAGGCGGTAAATCGTCTACTTTTAAAGTGATTTCGGTTGTAAAAGCCAAAGTTCCCTCACTTCCGCAAAGTAATTTCCCAATATTTATTGTTGGTTCTGTTCCTCCAAAAAGTTCAGATTTCAGTAAAATATCAACAGCATATCCCGTATTTCGTCTGTGAATTTCTGGTTTTGGAAACTCTTTTATAATTTCTTCCTGATTTTCTTTTACTGAAAGTTCATCGTAAACACTTTTATATATTTTATTTTCTAAAGTATCTCCTTTCGTTTTCTGAATAAATTCAGCTGAAGTCAGTTCGCCAAAAGCTACTTCTGATCCATCACTTAAAATCGTTTTTACCTCAACAATTTTATCGCGAGTTACACCATAACGGATTGAAGTGGTTCCAGATGAATTATTTCCTACCATTCCGCCAATCATTGCTCTGTTTGAGGTCGAAGTAATTGGCGCAAAAAACACATTGTAAGGTTTTAGAAATAAATTCAATTCATCACGAATTACACCTGGTTGAACAGTAACGGTCCTTTTTTCAGCATCATAGCCTAAAATTTTTGTAAAATGTTTTGAAACATCAATCACCAATCCGTCTCCAACTGCTTGACCAGCCAATGAAGTTCCCGCTGTTCTTGGCGTTACAGAAATATTATGTTTCGCCGCAAAGCGAATTAATTTACTGATATCTGCCGTAGTTTTTGGCAACGCTACAGCATTGGGCCTGATTCTGTAAACCGAAGCGTCGGTAGAATAAAGTGTTTTATGAAGATCATCATACAAAAGTGTTCCTTCTAATGATTCTGATAACTGCTGTAACTCTTGGTTTGACATTATATTCTGATTTGTTGTCTAAAACTGATTTTTTATTTCTTTTTGATGGGATTACAAAATTACTGTAATTTCAATAGTTATGTTTCTTTTTTTGTCACAGATTAAAAGGATTATTTTTTATTTCACGCAGATTTAAAAAGATTTAAGCAGATATTGCAGATTCTTTTTTATCTAAAATTCAATCTGCTGAAATCTGCTGGATCTGCGTGAAAAAATCTTCTTAATTCTTTAAATCTGCGGCAAACTTTTTACTTATTAATCTGCTTCCAGATTTTTGCCATGAAATCATCTTTATACATTAATCTATTCGTTCGCGTTGGATTTACGCGATTGGTTAGAATAACGATAAATATATTATTGTCTGGATTCATAAAGAAAAAAGTTCCTGTAAATCCCGTGTGTCCAAAATCATTTGCTCTAAAAAATTCGTCTGGTTTTCGTTTATCAAAACCAAGTCCGCGGTAGATTCCTTCTTTTGCTAAAGGCGATTGTATAAACTCTTTTACCACTTTTGCTTTTAGAATTTGTTTCCCTTGAAATTTTCCCTCATTTAACAACATTTGGCAGATAATCGAAATCGATTGTGAATTGGCAAACAAACCTGCATTTCCAGAAACTCCTCCAAAAATAGCCGCCGCTTCATCATGAACATATCCTCGAATAGTATCTTTTCTAAAAAAATTATCTAACTCTGTTGGCGCTACATTTTCAATAGAAGTCCATTTTAATGGATTGTAGCCAATTTTAGAAATTCCTAATTCGGTATAAATTTCTTTTGTCAATTGATCGAGTTTCTTTCCCGTTTTAGCTTCAATCATTTCTTTTACTAAAAGTAAATTCAAATCGCTGTACACATATTTTCCTCGCTGGTTTACATTAGCATGGGCAATCTGCTCATAAACCGTTTTTTGAAACTCAGGATTCAGCCACATCTTTTTATAAACCTGAATCCAATTTTCTTTAGGTGAGAATGAAAGATAATTAGAATCGTAAATAATATTCTTGTTTACATACATTGTATCAAACAATTCTGGATAATCCGCTGATTTATGATTGCTCAACAAAGGCGAACCGTCTGGAGTTGAAAGCAGGCTTTGGTAAAAAGTAATACTCGCTTTTAATCCTGAAGTATGCGTTAATAATTCAAAAAGTGTTAAATCGGCAATTGGTGTACTTTTGAAAAAAGGAACTGAATCGCCTAATTTATCGGTAACTTTTATTTTATCCTCTCCCACCAAACGCATGGTTACGAATGTTGCACCCAAAACTTTAGACATCGAAGCCAAATCGTAAACATCATCATTCGTTACGGGTTCCTTTTTCGAGTAATCTTGAAAACCATAATTTTTCGAAATAAAAACAGCATCATTACTTCCAACAATAACTTGAGCTCCAGGAAAAAATCTTTTTTCTAAAGCATTCGTCATCATCGAATCAATATAAACTTCATTTTGTTTTACATCAAAAGATTTTTTAGAATTTTTCTGAGCATAACCACTGATTCCAACAAGAATCAAAAATGCGAATACAATTTTAGCCGTTCTGTTTTTCATTATTGTATTTTTATTTTGTTGTAAATTCTACTGGACTACTTTCTGTCTGGGTTTGACTCAAAGCAGAAACAGCATAGACATAATTTTCTAATTCGGGATTTAGAACTTCCAATTTTGTTAGCGTTGTTACGTAATAAATATTTGCCGGATTAGAGAAATCAGTAATTTTTCCTTTTGGAAATCTATAAATTACATATTTCTTATCATACATTTCAGCCTTCCAATTTAATATTGCTTTATCTCCTTTTTTAGCAATTATTGCATTTGTTGGAGCTTGCGGTTTTATTCTTGTAACTCTATTAGCTTCTGGAGTTAAAGCAATATATTTATATGGTTTTTCAATAAGAGCATTTCGAAGTGTATCTCCTTTTTTAAAGAATGAATTTGCAGTAAAATGCATCGAGCCGTCTATTTGAGGAATTTTGCGAATCATTTCAATTTGTTTCACAATCTGATCGGGACTTCTCCATTCTGGTTCTTTCGCTTTAGTCGAAATTTTATAATCGCCGTGACCAACATAAACGTTTGCACCATATTTATGATCTGCCCACCATTTTGCCAAAACTTCAAAATTGGCTCTATCAAAACCTATGTGCCAATACAATTGTGGTGTTACATAATCTATCCAATTTTCTTTTTGCCATTTTAAAATATTGGCATACAAATCGTCATAATTTGTGGCTCCCGCCTTTGTGTTAGAACCTTGAGAATCTTTAGCAATATTACGCCAAACGCCGAAAGGTGAAATTCCGAATTCAACTTCAGGTTTATTTGCAATTATAGTGTCTCTAATTTGTTTAATAATCAAATCGACATTGTCTCTTCTCCAATCATCTTTATCTTTAAACTGACGCGGTTCTTTAGCGAAAGCTTTTTCATCAGGAAACTCTTGCCCTTCAATTTTATATGGATAAAAATAATCGTCCATATGAACGGCTTGAATGTCATAATTTCGAACAATTTCGCCGACTACAGAAGAAACAAAATCTCTGGTTTCTTTATAACCTGGATTAAAATATCTAGATTTTCCGTATGTCAAAAACAGCTCTGGTTTCTTAAAAAACAAATGCGTTTTAGTCAAAACATCTTTTACAGTATCTTTTTGTACGCGATACGGATTTAGCCAAACATGAACATTCATTCCTCTTTTTCCGGCTTCATCAATCATCATTTGAAGCGGATCAAATCCTGGAGCGACACCTTGCGTTCCGGTAATCCAATGCGAAGCTGGTTCTTTTGTCGATTTGTAATACGCATCGGCAGTTGGACGTATTTGAAAAATTACGGTGTTTAAATTATTAGATCGCAAATTATCTAAAATGCTAATCATTTCAGCTTTCATCTGCTTGTCTGATAATCCTGGTTTTGATGGCCAGTCGATATTGTCTACTGTCGAAATCCAAGCTGCACGCATTTCTCTTTTCGGTGATTCCTGACTGAAAAGTTTCGTTTGAAAGAGCAGTACTAGGATTATGAATTTTAGACTTTTCATGTGATTGTATTTTTGGTTAGCTAATTGTTTTTGAATAATTTAACCGCAATCCCGATAGCTATCGGGAGCTAAGATTTACGCAAGGTTCGCAAAGTTTTATTTTTCTCTCGCAAAGTAGCAGAGTCGCAAAGTTTTTTTTTTATTTTAAAATTATCATAATCTTACCGTAGAAGCACTGCTTCCCCTCTACAGAAACCTTTGTCCCTTTGTCCCTTTGTCTCTTTGTCTCTTTGTCCCTTTGTCTCTTTGAATCTTTGAATCTTTGAACCTAAATTATAAAGTTATTCCAACAAAAAAATTCCGCCTTCGATTAGTGATGCCCAAACTTGTCCTTTATCATCAACTGTAAAACCATTAATGCTTGAACTTCCCAAATTAATTTGTTTTATAATTTCAAATTTAACAGCATCTACAATTACCACTTCTCCTTTTCGGCTTCCGATATAAATTTTATTGTTTTTTTCTATTATTCCTGCAGGATTGTGTTCATATCCCCATTTTAAATCGAGGACCTTACTTTGGTTTACAAAACTTTCTTCTGTCAATTCGATAGCATCATTCAATGGTACTCTTACCAATTCTCCGTCCATAGTTTTTCCATAAAACCATTTTCCGTCTTGGCTTTTCCCCATTGATTCTCTAATTTTCCATTTTTGAGTTCTTAAAAGCGTTTTACCGGTTTCAATGTCTAAAATGGTTAAGAAACGCTGAGGCGTAACAAAATAAAGTCGGCTTTTTGTCGAAACCATATTGACATTTCCAGCAGAATATAAGATTTGCTTATCATTTCCATTATTCCATTTCCAGATCAAATTTCCTGTGTTTTTGTCCAAACAATAAACGTAAGAATCCCAAACTCCAAAAATTATTTTATCTCCTTGTATCAACGGAACACCTTGTGAGTAAGACGCGGGTAAATTATTCTGCCAAATCACTTTACCCGTCGCAGCATCTGCACAAATAAATGCTGTAGAACTTGCTGTATAAACTTTATTGTTTTCCGCAATTGGCGAACCTACCAAAACGCCACCAACAGGAATAGTCCATTTTTGTTTTCCAGACTGTGTATCAAATCCTTGTAAATTTCCTTCGATTGTACCAATTACAAGTGTATTTTTAATAATTATTGGTGAAAAATAAATGGAATTTCCTGTTTCTGTTTTCCAATTCACATTTTTATTTTTCAGATTTATTGATTTTATTTCTCCAATCGAATTAGTAAAATAAATATTCTTTTTATCGAATGCAGGAAGACTGTAAATCGAAGCAACATCTTTAATAAAAGGAGATTGCATTACCAAATTATCTTTCGGAATTTCAATTTTTGAAGGTGCCGTCGCAACCGAAAATCTAAAAACTCCCGGTTTGTCTATTTCTTTCTGATAGATACTGATACTATCTTTGCTTATAATTATTTGATTATAACTTTTAGTTTTTCTGTCAAGCGAAGTTATTGATGTCCCCATTATACCGCTCAAACCAGAAAAATCATATTTTTTTAAAGTATGTCCGTGACCGCAAAAAGTGGCAACAGTTGGATATTTTTTTAAAACAGAAAGTACTTCTTTGTAATTACTCACGCTGTTATCTAACGGATAATGAGCAAAATTCAGTACTTTTTTATTATCATTTTTAAGCTTTTCTTGAAGAGTTTTATCCAGCCAAAGGACATCTTCGTGTTTTACAAAACCGTCTCCCATTTTCATATAAGGTCCGCACGGAAATCCGATAAAAAGATAATCTCCTTTTGAAAAAACAAATCGATCTTCTCCAAATATTTTTTTATAAGTCAGACCAGCGCTTTCGCTCCAGTTAGTTTCATGATTTCCTGAAATTACATAATACGGAATTTTCAGTTTAGAAAGTATCGAATGAACTTGTTTTAATTCATCATCAGCACCGCGATTGGTTAAATCTCCCGTTACAATTGCAAATTCAAAATCAGAATTATTGATTTCTTTTATAATATTCTGCAATAAAAAATCATTGTCGTTTCCTACTGAAACATGCAGATCTGTAAGTTGCACAAACTTAATATTTTCTGATTTTTCTGGATTTTGAGAAAAACCCGAAACCATTATAAAAAGCAATAATATTCTTAAAAATAGATTTTTCATTGGTGTTTTTTTATTTATTGAAACTTCATTTAAATTATATTGTGATCAAGATGGATTGGAATATGCATTTTTTTCATGAAGATTCAATTCTCGACAATCGTAAAAAAATCATTTTAATCCTTTAATCTATGGCCATTAAAAATGGTTTAAAAAATACCTAACAGGTTTTGAAAACCTGTTAGGATAGGTAACCAACCAAAATTTATGCATTACTTTTTTTATGGGTAAAATTGCAACACACAATTACTTATCTAATTTTTTATTTTGTCGTTGAAAAAGTTGTTAAAGAACAACAACTGAAACTTTAAAGAATTTTCCCAGTATTTAAGATCGTGTTTTCCTGGACGTTCTATATAGTCGTGATTTATTTTCTGGGCTAGCATTTTAGCATGAAGCTGTCTGTTTACTTCCATAAAAAAATCATCAAATCCGCAGTCTATAATCAGCTTTAAATTATTGTCTTTTACCAAATCAAGCATATTGGCAACGGTGTTTTTCTCCCAATTTTCAGGGAATTCTGTTATGGAACCCAGACGTTTTTTAATGTCCCAATTATCAGGAAACGGCCTAAAATCTACACCTCCACTCATACTTCCGGCCGCACCGAAAATATCTTGATGTTTAAAGGATAAATACAACGCTCCGTGTCCGCCCATACTTAAACCTGAAATTGCTCGATTTTCACGATTCGCAATTGTCTTATATTTTTGGTCTATGTAAGGAATTAATTCTTTTGTAACATAAGTTTCATATTTAAAACTTGGATCAATCGGACTGTCAAAATACCAGCTTGAGTAATTTCCGTCTACGCCGACTACAATAAAATTATATTGATCAACCTGATTTTTTAGTTCTTTAAAATCTTTTGCCCAAGAACCATAATTCCCGCTATATCCGTGAAGCAGATAAACTACTGGGAAATTTTTACTGCTCTTTTTATAACTTTCTGGAAATATCACACAGCTTTTTATATTCTTATTCATTGAAGGACTGAAAACTTGAATCGTATCAACTGTCGCTGCTTTCGCAGAAAAAAATAAAAGAAGTAAGTATAAACTATACAGGAACTTTATATTATGCTTTTTTTGAAATGAGGCTTTCCTACTTTCTTGGAATCTGCTTTGAGTAGAGAAAATATAGCTTTTCATATATAATGGTTTTGTTAGAAAATAGTTTTAACAAATATATACAAAAAACAAACAAAATACATTATTTTGCGTTATTTAACAAAACAAAACGTAAAACACGCAAAAACATGCATAAATAATTATAAAAAACTCTTCATTAAAGAATAAAGACGCCAGATTTTCTATATTCTTCAAGACTTGGATCTCTAGGGTCTAAATTAGTAACTATAGTATCCAATTGTTTTAAATCGCAAACTACGTGAGGCATTTTTGTATTTAATTTATCAGAAGAAAACATTGAAACTACTCTATCTGAAGCCTCTATCATTGCTTTTTTAACAATTGAAATCTCATATCCAATCTCCGTCAAACCTTGCTTTACATTAATACTACTGGCTCCTATAAAACAAATATCTGCTTTAATTTTAGAAACAACCTGAATCACATCCATACCAATTGTTACCATTGCATTTTTCTGCATTTTCCCCCCAATAAATATCAAATCAATATTTGGATGTTGTGAAAGCTGCATTGCAATCGGAAGACTATAGGTATAGATTGTAGCTTTTAAATCTGCTGGAATCAACTTTGCAAAAACCAAATTTGTACTTCCTCCGCTCATTATAATAACCTGATCATCATGAAGCAAAGACAAAGCTTTTGCCACAATCTGTTTCTTTTCCTCTTCACCAGATATATTGATATTAAAAACATCTGAAGTATTTTCCGTTACCAATATTGCTCCGCCATAAACCTTTTCTAACAGCTTTTTATTATCAAGTTCGTTTAAATCTCTTCTAATTGTATCCTCAGACAAATCTAGGGCCAAAGCCAAATCAGTGGTAACAACCTTCTGTTCTTCAACAAGTTTGGTCATAATAAATTTATGTCTTTCGGCTTTTAGCATTTTATTAAAAATTTAAGTTCACGACAAATATATCAAATAATTTTATTGAAATATAAAAGCCTATTCAAAATCTGCATTATTTTGCGTGTTTTGATTAAAAAACCTAAAACACAAAAATACATCTTTTAAAAATGCGTTATTTTGCGTTATTTGAAAGATTTTTTAAAAATATTAACAATAAAAATGCATTTGTACGCAATAAATAAATATATTTGCTTTAACAACCATTAAAAAAACCAAGTAATCATGAAAAAACTATTTCTTATTTCATTGTTGGTTTTGTTCATTCAAGCAACATTTGGGCAAACAAAAACAATCACTGGAACGGTAAAAAACAAAGCAGATGGATTCCCCATACCTGGTGTCAGCGTAATGATTCAGGGAACATCCAATGGAACTTCTACTGATTTTGACGGTAACTACAGTATCAGTATAGCGTCAGGACAAAGCCTTAGCTTCAGTTATATGGGTTTTGAAACTGTAGCTGTAAAAATTGAAGGGCAACAAAAAGTAAATATTGACCTTTCTCCAAGTACTTCAAAACTGGATGAAGTAGTTGTTGTAGGTTTTGCTTCTCAGAAAAAAGCAAATCTAACTGGAGCAGTTGCAAAGGTTGATGTTAAAAAAGCTTTAGGAAGCGTCCCTATTACTGATATCACAAGAGGTTTACAAGGAACTACACCGGGTCTTAACATTAGTTTTAATTCTGGGAATATAAGCAAAGGATCAAGTGTTAATATTCGTGGAGCAGGAACTATCGTAAATGGCCAAGCTTCAGGTTCTCCTCTTATTTTAGTTGATGGTGTTCCTGGTGATATGTCAATGCTAAATGCAGAAGACGTAGAATCGATGTCTGTACTTAAAGATGCGGCTTCTGCTTCTATTTATGGTGCTCGTGCTGCGTTTGGAGTTATATTAATTACTACAAAAAGTGGTAAAAATTCTAAAGGAAAAGTACGATTCGCTTATAGCAATAATACAGGCTGGAGCAACCCAATATCTCTAGTACAATTTAACGACCCTACTGTAGAACTTCCTGCAATGATCGAGGCACAAGCCAGAGCTGGAAATGCAAATCCAGAATCTTTTGGTATGAACTACAAAACATTATTGCCTGGTATCATTAACTGGAAAGAAAAATATGCTGCAACAAGAAATCCAAATGACAAAAATATGATTCTAGGTCAAGATTTTGACATTATTGGCGGAAAAGAATATTTCTACAGAATTTGGAATCCGCATGATGAAATGTTAAAAAAGAATGCAGTACAAACACTTCACAATTTGTCAGCCCAAGGTTCTTTAAGTGAAAAAAGTTCATTTATTGTTTCGTTAGGACTTGCAAATCAAGAAGGTGTAATGAAAATCAATAACGAAACCAACCAAAGATTCAATCTTAATCTTGGTTTGACAACAGAGTTGGCAAGCTGGCTTACTGGTGATTTTAAGGTATTGGGAACTTTCCAAGAGTATGAATCTCCGTTTAACTATTACAATAGCGGTCTTGACACAGCGGGTAACGGATATTTCGGATACTATATGCGTTGGGGTTCTTATTTCCCTTACGGAACTTATAATGGAACTTACTTTAGACATGCGCCAGGTTATATGGCAAATGCTTCTCAAAATGAAAACAAGTCGAATGATATGAGGATAAGCGGAAGACTTACTGCTCAAATTACAAAAGACTTTAACATCGTTGGAGAATATAGTTTTAATACTAATTTTTCAAGTCTAAAAATGAACGGTGGCCAAGTGCCTCTTTGGGATTTTTGGACAAGTGCAGCTGACTTAGTTGCAGGAAAGCCTACATCAATGGAAACTGCTAATGATTTTGTTGCACAAGCTAAATCATCTTTCACAAGAAATGTAGCCAATATCTTTGGAAATTACACTAAAACATTAGGAGAAAACCATAACTTTAAAGTATTAGGGGGTTTAAATACGGAATGGTATGATTTTGAAAGAACATATGCTCGTAGAAACACACTTCTAGACAAAACCAAACCAGAATTTAATTTAGCTATTGGTGATCAATTTACTTCGCCTCTTGTTGGTAATGACATTTTAAATCCAGGTTTATCAAGATATGCAATTGCAGGATTTTTTGCGCGTGTAAATTACGATTACAAAGGAAAATATTTAGTGGAAATAAACGGACGTTATGATGGTTCGTCAAAATTCCCTACTAATGAACAATGGGGATTCTTCCCTTCTGCTTCTGTTGGATATAGAATTTCGGAAGAAAGTTTCATGGAAGGAACAAGAAGCTGGTTAAATGATTTGAAAATTCGTGGATCTGTCGGTTCAATTGGAAATCAAAATATTGCGAACAATGCTTTTTTACCAGTTATGACTAACGTTACTACTAATCCTAACCCATATTGGATAGGTAGTGGTACAACTATTCCTCCGACTGTTAATCAGCCAACAAATGTTGATCCAAATTTAACTTGGGAAAAGGTAACCACTCAAGATATTGGTATTGATATCCGTATCTTTAGCATGTTAGGTTTAACGTTTGATTATTATCAACGTGATACTAAAGGAATGTTAGCTCCAGGAAAAACACTTCCGGGTTCATTTGGTCAGACTGCTGCCAATACAAACTCTGGAAACTTAAGAACAACTGGTTGGGAACTTGCACTTAACTTTAATAAACAAATAAACAAAGACGTAAGCGTTTATGCAGATCTTACACTTTCTGATAATACAACAAAAGTAACAGAATGGAACAACTCTTCTAAACTTTTAGGATCTTTCTATGCAGGTCAAAAATTGGGTGAAATATGGGGATTACAAACAGATCGTTTAATTCAATCAACAGATCAAATTGACGCTACAGGATTAATAGTAAATGGTGTTGATTATAAAAACATTAGAACTGGAGCTTTTAAATATGGCGCAGGAGATGTAATGTACAAGGATTTAGATGGAGATGGAGTTATTTCAAGAGGAGATGGAACAGCTCTTAAACCTGGAGATTTAAAAGTTATAGGTAATAATACTCCTCGTTATCAATATGGAGTTCGTTTAGGCGGCGCTTTATACGGATTTGATATCGACGCTTTCTTTCAAGGAGTTGGAAAACGTGATTACTGGGCAACTTCTGACCTAATATTACCATTCTACAACAGAACAGATGCTATGTATGAAAACCAAAATGACTACTGGACACCACAAAATACAGATGCGTATTTCCCTAATCCTTATCCTGGACATGCTGGTAATGCTTTTGGAGCTTATGCACCTGGATCAAACAATTTTGTCGCGCAATCACGTTATCTGTTAGATATGTCTTATTTACGTTTAAAATCTATGACTCTTGGATATACTTTCCCTAAAAGCATTGCTCAAAAAGCTGGATTTGATAAAATCAGACCGTATGTTTCAGGCTTCAACTTAGCTACTTGGAAAAGCAGCAAATTACCTGTAGATCCTGAAATTAATGAAAGTGAAGCAGTTTGGGGAAGAACTTTCCCTTACTCTAAAACATGGTCAGTTGGCATACAACTTGCGTTTTAAAATGTATTTAAAAATTAAAAATTAATCAAAATGAGAAAATTAATAATAAACTCTAAGATAAAACTATCAGTTGCCTTGCTTACTTTTGCAAGTTTAACTGTTAGCTGTTCAGATTTTTTGGATACACCTCCAGAAGATGTATTCACAGACGAAAATTTTTGGACTTCAGAAAATAACGTAAAAACATACTCTTGGCTAAACTATAATACGTTTAATGGTTACGGAAATAATGCCGGTATTACAGCTGATTTTTATTTTCATGCTTCTGGTACAGGATTAATAGATGATAACTTGGCGATGAACGTTTTTACAAATTTTCTAACAGCTCCAAATGCAACTAGTTCAAACTGGAACGAATATTACACTTTGATTCGTCGTTGCAATCTTATGTTAGAAAGAGTTCCTAATGTGCCAATGGATCAAACAAAGAAAAATCACTATATCGGTGTTGCAAAATTTTTCAGAGCTCATACTTATTTTCGTTTAGCGCAACAGTTTGGTAATGTGCCTTATACAGACCAATATTTAGCTCAAAGTGATGCAAATGTTTACAAACCAGCTTTGTCTAGAGCCGAAGTTATAGACAATGTAATTAAAGATTTAGAAGAAGCGATTCCGTTGTTGTTAAACGTTGATGACAGCAATGTTACAGTAAATAAATATACAGCTTACGCATTATTAAGCCGAGTATGTTTGGGCGAAGGTACTTACAGAAAATACAATTTGGCTCAGAACGGAAGTGCTTATCTTCAAAAAGCTAAAGAAGCGGCTTTAGTTGTAATGAATAACAACTCTTACAAATTGAACACCGATTGGAAAGCACTTTATAATTCTGTTGAATTACTAGGAAATACTGAAATAATCTTGACAAAAAGATACATTAAAGGTGTTTTAGGAAATTCAGTACAAGCGTATACCAATACCTCTACAGTTCAAAACGGATTGACAAAATTTGCGGCAGAAAGTTATGTAACTACTAACGGATTACCTATTAAACAAACTGGTAATGCTCAATTTTTAGGAGACAACACTATTGCTAATACTTTTGCTAACAGAGATCCAAGATTTGCTAAAGCTTTCAGCACAGCAGATTATGCTTATTCTGACAAACCTTACAATGGTTTAACCTCTATAACTGGTTACGTATTTCAACTGTATAATAACCCTGCTACAACAGGTACAGACGTTTCAACAATTGGACAAAATCAAATTGATGCTCCAGTTTTCACATTAAGTGAAGTGTATTTGAATTATGCCGAAGCATGTGCAGAATTAGGTGCAGTTACTAATATTGATCTTGATTTATCACTTAACAAAGTTCGTACACGTGCAGGAATAGCTACTTTGACTACAGATGGTACAAATGCTTCTGCTAACGGAGTACAAATAAACGATCCTCAAAGAACAACTGCATTAGAGCAGATTTCAGGAATTGTTAATCCAATTATCTGGGAGATTCGCCGTGAGCGCAGAATCGAGTTTATGGCTTGGACTACAATGAGAAAAGAAGATCTTATGCGTTGGAAAAAAGGAGATTATTTAGATACTAATGCCAATCCTGATGTTATTTTAGGAGCTAGAATTCCTGCTTTGATAGGAGGAAATACTAAAACAAAAGTAAACGCACAAGGATATGTAATTCCTTATGCAGCTGGTGTTTCAAGATTATTTGTATCTCCAAAAAATTATTTGAGTGCAATTCCAACAAATGATATCAATTTATACGCTGCGGAAGGTGTAGAATTGAAACAAAATCCAGGTTGGTAATTCACTTTTCATAAATAGACTATTTGCCCCTTTATAAAAAAAAACTGCCTCTGGAACTAATCTAACCAGAGGCAGTATTTAAAAATCTCTTTTTCATTGCCAAATCAATGAAGAAAAAACAACAAAGCTTCTGTCTGAAATTTCAGATATTCATTTCTCATCATCATTCATAAACAACAACCAATCAAATAATAACTTAATTTTATTAGTCAATTTTTGCCTAACTATTAATTGTAATTAAAATGATAAAATTCATCTCAAAAAGTGTTTTTCTTGTAGCTTCTCTGTTTATTACGTCTTTATATTCCAATTCGTTTTCAACAGTTGCAAACTACGGCGCTTCAGAAATTGACCCTCCCGCAATTAAAACAGGAGCAGATAATTACGAGAAATATTTACCACTTTTAAAAGACAAAAAAATAGGAATCGTAACTAATCAAACGGGAATTTTATCTAACAAAACCCATTTAGTTGATTTTTTACTGGAGAAAAAAATTGCTGTACAAACCATCTTTGCACCAGAACACGGCTTTAGAGGAACTGCCGATGCAGGCGAGCATGTGGTTGACGGAAAAGATCCAAAAACAGGTTTATCCATCATCTCGCTTTACGGAGATAATAAGAAACCAAAACCTGCACAGTTAAACGGAATCGATATTATGATTTTCGATTTACAAGATGTTGGCGCTCGCTTTTACACCTATATTTCTTCTTTGCATTATGTAATGGAAGCTTGCGCCGAAAATAATTTGCCACTAATTATTTTAGACAGACCAAACCCAAATGGAAGTATTGTTGACGGTCCGCTTTTAGAAAAAGAATTTGCCAGTTTTGTTGGCATGCACCCTATTCCGCTCCTTCACGGAATGACAATTGGAGAATATGCGCAAATGGTTAACGGACAAAAATGGCTTAAAAACGGAGTACAATGCAAACTAACTGTTATTCCGTGTTTAAATTACAACAGAAATATGGCATACAGTTTATTGGTTAAGCCTTCGCCAAATTTACCAAACGATCAATCCATAAATCTGTACGCTAGTTTATGCCTTTTTGAAGGAACGAATGTCAGCATGGGACGTGGAACGGAGAAGCAATTTCAAATTTATGGCTCTCCTTTTTTGACCAAAACCAATTTCAGCTTTACGCCAAAACCTAATTTCGGAGCCAAAGATCCGCTTTATAATGGAAAAGAATGTTTTGGTGAAGATCTGACATCATATCCAAAACTCCAACAATTAGAATTAAAATGGCTTTTAAAAGCCTATCAAAATACCACCGATAAATCTAAATTTTTCAATGCCTTTTTTACCAAACTTGCCGGAACAAAAAAATTGCAGCAGCAAATAGAATCGGGAGTTTCAGAAAAAGAAATTCGCGCAAGCTGGAAAAAAGATTTACAAGCCTTTCAAATTATGAGAAAACCTTATTTACTCTACTAAATAAGGCATTTTTCAAAAATCAAAAATTTCCAAAACGTACTATTTTTTATAAAAATAGAGAATCCTTATACAAAAAATCGAAATAATAAATATCAAATAATCCGCTGTTTCAAAACCAAAAAAGAAAAGAAAAATGAAGAATAAAACCCCTGAAACCGAACAAGAATCTTTATACAAAGATTTAGACCAAATGAGCGTAAAAGAACTCTTAACCAACATTAATACAGAAGATCAAAAAGTTCCGCAAATTATACAGGGACAAATTCCTAAAATTGAAAAACTCGTAAAAGCAATCGTAAAAAAAATGCAATTAGGAGGACGATTATTTTATATCGGAGCTGGAACTTCTGGACGTATCGGAATATTAGACGCCTCTGAATGTCCGCCAACATTTGGTGTTCCGCATGATATGATTATCGGAATTATTGCTGGAGGAGATACTGCGATTCGTAAAGCTGTTGAAAATGCAGAAGACGATACCGAACAAGCTTGGAAAGATTTAGCTAAATTTGAGATTTCAAGTTTAGATTTTATTATCGGAATTGCAGCTTCTGGAAATACACCTTATGTTTTGGGTGCTTTGAAAAAAGCGAAAGAACATAATATCAAAACAGGAAGTATTTCCTGCATCAGCAACGGACTTATAGCACAGGAAGCTGATTTTCCAATTGAAGTAATTGTTGGTCCAGAATTCTTAACAGGAAGCACAAGGATGAAAGCGGGAACAGCTCAAAAACTGACTTTGAACATGATTTCGACTTCAGTGATGATTAAGCTTGGAAAAGTAAAAGGCAACAAAATGGTCGACATGCAGTTGTCTAACGAAAAACTGGTAAAACGAGGCATCAAAATGATTATGGAAGAACTGGGAATTGAATATGATTTAGCCGAAGAATTACTGCAAAAACATAAAAGTGTACGCGCTGTTTTGTTAGATCATAACAGCAAAAAATAATCTAAAACTAAACCGAAACCAAAATGTCTTCTACTACAATTCTCATTTTTATCTTTGTTTATTTTGGTCTTTTACTATTTATTTCAAACGTAATCAGTAAAAAAGGACAAGACAATGATTCTTTTTTCAAAGCAAATAAAAACTCTAAATGGTATTTAGTTGCTTTTGGTATGATCGGAACCGCGCTTTCTGGCGTAACTTTTATCTCTGTTCCTGGTGAAGTTGGTTCGCCAAACGGAGAGCAATTCAAATATTTCCAATTCGTTTTAGGAAACGCAATTGGGTTTATTATTATTGCAAAAGTCCTGCTTCCACTCTATTACAGAATGAATCTGACTTCGATTTACAGTTATATCGAACAAAGAATGGGAATTAGAAGTTACAAAACAGCAGCTTCTATATTTTTAGTGAGCAGAACAATTAGCTCTGCTTTTAGATTGTATTTGGTTGTTATTGTTTTACAGCGATATGTTTTCAATGATTTTCATATCCCATTTCCGGTAACGGTACTTTTGGCTTTGGCGCTTATCTTTTTATACACTTTTAGAAGCGGTCTAAAAACCATTATTATTACCGATACTTTACAGACGTTTTTTTTAGTTAGTTCAGTGTTTATAACCATTTATTTTGTTTGTGACAGTCTTAACCTGACTGTTCTTGAGTCGGTTTCAACCATTCAAAATAGTAATTATTCTAAAATATTTTTCTTCGATGATTTCTTTACAAGCAAGTACCACTTTGTAAAACAAATTTTAGGAGGAATGTTTGTTACTATAGCAATGGTTGGGCTCGATCAAGATTTAATGCAAAAAAATCTCAGCTGTAAAAACATTGGCGAAGCACAAAAAAACATGTTCACTTTTACAGGAATTTTTGTTTTAATCAATATTATTTTCTTGAGTTTAGGCGCTTTATTGTACATCTATGCTGCAAAAAATAATGTTCAAATTCCGCTGGATTTAGCGACAGGAAAACCAAGAACCGATTTACTTTTTCCAGAAATTGCTTTAAATCATTTGTCAATTGTTCCAGCATTTGTTTTCCTTTTAGGAATTATTGCCGCCACTTTTGCCACAACCGATTCGGCTTTAACGGCTTTAACGACTTCTTTCTGCGTTGATTTTCTTGGAATGGATAAATCTGAAAATCTTGGCAATAGTAAAAATGTAAAAATTAGACATTGGGTGCATTTTGCCTTTTCAATCTTACTTTTTCTGGTAATTATTGTTTTGAATTCCTTTAACGATGCTTCTGTTGTAGCTTTAATTTTTAGAGCTGCATCTTACACATATGGACCTTTATTAGGATTATACGCTTTCGGATTATTGCAAAAATCAAGATTAGTAAACGACAAACTAATTCCGATTATCTGTATCATTTCTCCAATATTCACCTATTTCTTAAGCGAAAATTCAGCACAATTATTCGGCTATACTTTTGATAACGAATTAATTATTATAAACGGATTATTTACCTATATCGGTATTTATTTCACCAGTAAACGCACAGAAGAAAAAATCTCTTTTTAAAAGCCAAAATAAAGCAATTCAGAATTGTATCTGAATACAAAAAAATGATTTCATGAAAAATGCTATTATAAAAATAGGTCTCTTTGTAGCTGTTCTTTTTTTAATTGTCAATTGCGGCGTTTCAAAAAAGACTAAAACAGGAGTTGAAACAAATCAGCCTATTTCGACAGAAAACAAAGAAGTTTACATTGCTAAAAGCAAGTCCGAAAAAAAGCCTTTTGTTCCAGATTGTGATGCTGAAAATCGTTGGACAGACAGTATTTACAGCAAAATGACGCTGGACGAAAAACTAGGACAATTATTTTTTGCAAATGCTTATTCTAATAAAGATTCTGTACATGTTAACAAAGTAAAAGAACTGGTTTCAAAATACAATATTGGCGGAATTATTTTCTTTCAGGGCGGACCTGTTCGTCAAGCGAAATTAACCAACATCTATCAGTCAAAAGCCAAAGTTCCTTTATTCATTGGACTTGATGCCGAATGGGGATTAAGTATGCGTTTAGACTCTACTTATGCTTATCCTTGGAACATGACTTTGGGTGCGATTCAGGATTTAAATCTTATTGAAAAAGTCGGAAGACAAATGGGAAGCGAATGCAAAAGAATGGGCATTCATTTCAACTTTGCTCCCGTTTTAGATATTAATACCAATCCGTTAAACCCAATTATTGGAAATCGTTCTTTTGGCGAAAGCAAAACAAATGTAGCCAATCGCGCTTCGGCCATTATGAAAGGCATTCAGAGCCAAGGCGTTTTATGTACAGGGAAACATTTTCCCGGACATGGTGATACGGCAGTCGATTCACACAAAGCACTTCCAACCGTTTCTTTTACAAAAGAACATTTAGATGAAGTCGAAATATACCCTTATAAACAGCTTTTTGATGAAGGTCTGGCTTCTGTAATGGTTGCCCATCTTAATATTCCGAGTTTAGAACCCGGCGAAAACATTCCTTCTTCTGCTTCTTATAATGTTGTGACTGAATTACTGCAAAAACAATTAGGCTTCGAAGGCTTGATTTTTACAGATGGTTTAGGCATGAAAGGCGCTAGCAATTTTAAACCTGTTGGTGATTTAGAATTGGCTGTTTTACAAGCAGGAAATGATATTTTTCTTTGTCCAGATGATGTTCCTGCAGCTTTAGAAAAATTAAAAATATTTTATGCAAATGGTCAAATTACAGAAGAACGTTTGGCACATTCGGTTAAAAAAATCCTGCATTATAAATTCAAAGCGGGATTAAATAAATACAAACCAGTTGATTTAAAAAATCTGCAAAAAAATCTAACAAGTCCTGATAAAGATGCACTTCAATATTCTTTATTCGAAAACGCTGCAACGGTTTTAAAAAACAAAAAAGACATTCTTCCGATCAAAAATTTGGATCAGAAAATTGCTTACGTAAAACTGGGAGAAGATGTAAACAGCGCATTTGTTTCTACTTTAAAAAAATATACTGAAATAACCGAGGTTTCAAACACTAATATTGATTCTTTAAACAAAGAATTAAAGAAATACGATTTGGTTATTGTAAGTTATCACAAAGTGAATAAAGCTTGGGAAAAGCATGATTTCTCTTCAAATGAATTGTTTTTCCTGAATAAAATTGCCGAAAACAATAAAGTGATTTTAGATGTTTTTGCAAAACCTTATTCGCTGCTTTCTATCCAAAATTTTGATAACATTGAAGGATTAATGGTTTCGTACCAAAATTCAACGATTTCTCAGATTGTTTCTGCCGAAATATTATTCGGAGCAAAAAGTGCGAAAGGAAAATTACCTGTTTCCATAAACGATCATTTCAAAGTAAATGACGGAATCGATACCGAAAAAATCGATCGCCTGGGTTTTGAAACTCCAGAAAGTGTCGGAATGAGTTCGGCAATTCTTTCTAAAATTGATGCGATTGCTCAAAAAGCAATTGACGGAAAAATGGCTCCCGGAATGCAAGTTTTAGTCGCAAGAAAAGGAAATGTCGTTTTTCAGAAATCATACGGATATCAGACTTACGATAAAACTTTAAAAGTTACCAATACCGATTTATACGATGTTGCTTCGATTTCAAAAATGATTTCTACGCTTCCAAACGTAATGCAGTTATACGATAAAAATAAAGTTGAATTAGAGACCAAATTGGGAACAATGCTTCCGTTGTTTGCTAAATCCAACAAAAAAGACATTTCGTTTAAAGATCTATTAAATCATTATGCTGGATTAATTGCGTGGAGTCCGTTCTACAAATCGACACTAGACGCGAAAGGTTTTCCTTCTGATAAATACTATCGAAAAGTTGCAGAAAATAATTTCACAACTAAAGTAGCCGACAGTCTTTACATTCGAAATGATTATCATGACACGATCATGAAATTTATTGCCGACTCTCCTATTTCACTAAAAAAAGAATACAAATACAGTGATTTTACTTTTATCATTTTAAAAGATTATCTAGAAAGAGCCACACATCAAAAACTGGAAGATTTAAGTCAGAATAACTTTTTCAATTCGTTGGGAATGAATTATACCACTTATAATCCTTTAATGAAATTTGATAAAAAAGACATTGCTCCAACAGAAATTGATAATTATTTCAGACACCAATTGATACAAGGATATGTTCATGATATGGCTACAGCAATGGAAGGTGGAGTTGCTGGACATGCAGGAATTTTTTCGAACGCTATGGACGTCGCCAAAATGATGCAATTGTTTCTTCAAAAAGGAAGTTATGGCGGTCAACGCTATTTTTCTGAAGCGACATTTGATACTTTTAACACCTGTTTTTACTGTGATCAAGGAGTTGAAAGAGGTTTAGGTTTCGACAAAAGATTAGGAAAAGATGGCCCTACTTGTCAATGTGCTTCAAAATCAAGCTTTGGTCATACCGGTTTTACTGGAAACATGGCTTGGGTTGATCCAGAAAACGAAACGGTTTATGTGTTTTTATCGAATAGAACGTATCCTGAAGTTGGCGAAGAGGGAAATAAACTGGCGAAAGAAAAGATTCGTGAAGATATTCAGAAAATAATTTATGAATCTATAACGAAGTAAAACGCCATTATCCATTTAATGAAACTATAAATAAAGTATTAAGCAAACAAATCGTAGCTTCGGAGAAGCTGCTGACTAAAAAAACTAATTTCTAACACATAGCGCTATGTTTGTTTAAGACAAGTGAAACGCCTTTTTTAAGAAATCTAAATCTATGTTTCTATGTGTTAGAATTAATTGCTCCCAACTGATTAACTTTAGCCGCATTTTAAAATAACTTTCATGAACAAAAATATTGAAGCACTTTATCAAATTGCTCAAAAAGAAACGAAACGCATAATTGGGCTAATGTCGGGAACTTCTCTCGACGGACTTGATATTGCCTTATGCGAAATTTCAGGATCTGGCGTAAATACGAATGTAAAACTGGCTCAATTTGAAACGGTTAGTTATTCAGAAGAAATCAAAACAGAAATTCGTAAAGTTTTTGCTCAAAAAAATATTGATTTTCAGCATTTGGCTTTGCTCAACGAATGGATTGGCTTGCTTCATGCCGGAATGATAAATGATACTTTAAAAAAATGGAATATTCCAGCATCAACAATTGATTTAATTGCTTCTCATGGACAAACCGTTTTACATGCACCAAAATTTTTACATCAGCAGGAAAAATTTCCAAATGCTACTTTACAAATTGGAGACGGCGATCATATTGCGGTAAAAACAAGAGTTATCACTTTATCTGATTTCAGACAGAAACACGTTGCTGCGGGCGGTGAAGGTGCTCCTTTAGCAGTTTATGGCGATTATTTTTTATTTGGAAAAGAAGGCGAAAACAGAATCATGCTTAACATTGGGGGCATTGCCAATTTTACTTATCTGCCGGCCGCTTTAAAAACCGAAGAAACTTTTGTAACCGATACGGGAACAGGAAATACTTTGATTGATCTTTTTGTAAAGAAATATTTCTTCGATAAAAGTTACGACAAAGATGCTGAAATAGCCAAACAAGGAACTGTAAATCAGGTTTTATTGGAGAATCTGAAAGACAATGCTTTCTTCAAAAAAGGATTCCCAAAAACTATTGGACAGGAATTATTTAATGCCGAATATGTAGAATTGGCTCTTTCCAAAAGCAATCTTACTGATATTTTAGCGCCCGATTTATTAGCTACTTTAACACGTTTTACTGCTGAAACTATTGCAGAAGCGATTCAATTTGCTATTGAAAACTCTTCTTATAAAATTGAAGATTTTAAAATCTATCTTTCTGGCGGAGGCGCAAATAATCCATTAATTGTACAATGGCTAAAAGAATTATTGCCTTGTTCTTTCTTCAAAAGCAATGATTTAGGAATAAACAGCGATGCCAAAGAAGCGATTCTTTTTGCTGTTCTTGCCAATGAAACCGTTGCTGGAGGCGATTTCAAATTCAATTCTGTAAAAATTCCATCAGTAACTATGGGCAAAATTTCATTTCCTGATTAATTTTTAAAACCAACAAAAGCCAATAAACTATTAATAACCAGAAACCATGACAAAAGAACGTTTAACCTCATTGGACGTATTTAGAGGATTTACTATTTTTTTAATGACGATAGTTAACAATCCCGGAAGCTGGTCTTCTATTTACCCGCCATTAGAACATGCTGAATGGCACGGCTGCACCCCAACCGATTTAGTTTTCCCGTTTTTCGTTTTTATAATGGGAACAGCTATTCCTTTTGCTATGCCAGTTAAACATCTTGATGGTGCTGTTTTTAATAAAATTTTAGTTCGATCGCTTCGCATTTTCTGTTTAGGCTTTTCTTTAGCTTTTTTCGGCAGAATACATTTATTTGGTCTGGAAGGATTTCCGCTTTTAGCAATAAGACTCGTTATTTTCTTTGGAATCGCCTATGCGCTTTTGGGAAATTTTAGTTTACAAGTCAAAACCTATCTTGTTTTCGGAATCTTAGCTGTGTTATTATTTTTAGCTTACAGTGGTTTAGAACACTTTGAAGACACTAGAATTCCAGGGGTTTTACAGCGTATTGGTATTGTTTATTTCTTTACCTCACTATTATATTTAAAGACCAATTTAAAAACACAAATAATAACTGGAGTTTCAATTCTAGTTGGGTATTATCTCTTGATGGCTTTTGTTCCTGTTCCTGGAATTGGAGAAGCTAATTTTGAAAAAGGAACTAATCTAGCGGCATGGCTCGATAATTTACTTTTAAACGGGCATCTTTGGAGTGTTTCTAAAACTTGGGATCCAGAAGGAATTTTGAGTACTTTACCTGCTATCGCAACTGGAATCACGGGAATGTTTATCGGACAAATTTTAAATTTATCTGTTACCAAAATTGAAATTGTAAAAAAACTGGCAATAGCAGGAATTGTTCTACTTATCTCTGGATTACTTTGGAATATTGTTTTCCCGATTAACAAATCACTTTGGACAAGCTCTTATGTTTTGTATACTGGTGGTATTGCAACTTTATCTTTGACGTTTCTGTATTATGTTATTGATGTGGCAAATTATAAAAAGTGGGCCAAATTGTTTTTAATCTGGGGCGTAAATCCAATGATTGTTTTTTACTTTTCTGGAATAATTCCAAGGGTAATGAGTTCAATAAAAATGCAAAATCCAGAAATTGTTGGTGAAGAAATTGGTTTTCAAGCATATGTGTATCAATATGGTATTGTTCCTGTTTTTGAAAATCCTTTGAATGCATCATTAGCTTATGCGCTGGCTTATGCTCTTTTCTGGTCAATTATCTTATGGATTTTATATAAAAGGAAACTGATATTCAAAGTTTAGTATTTCAAAAAGAATGGTACTATTATTGCGAAATTTAAATTTCCTTTAATCATCTAAAAAAACTATTTTTGGTTTTTGTTAAAAAACATTGAAATGCATAAAAATCAGTATTTAATATTCTCTTTTCTATTTATATTTTTCGCTTCGACGATTTCTGCTCAAGAAAAAACAATGCATCCTAAAAATGAATTTCGAGGTGTTTGGATCGCCACCGTGGTAAATATTGACTGGCCAAAAACAAGTATCGATAACGTAGAAAAAGAAAAAGCTGATTATCTTGAAATCCTAGAAGCTTATAAAAAACTGAATTACAATGCCGTAATTGTACAGGTTCGAAGTGTAGGTGATGCTATTTATCCTTCTGAATTTGCACCTTGGTCTCGTTTTTTAACTGGAAAAGAAGGTTTGGCTCCAAATCCGTATTACGATGCGTTAGAATGGATGATAGAACAGGCACATAATCGCGGATTTGAATTCCACGCTTGGCTAAATCCTTATCGCGCGACTTTCGATTTGAATAAAAATCTTTTAAGCCCTGGACACGATCTTTTTAAACACCCAGAATGGATGATTGAATATGGTGGAAAATATTATTATGATCCAGCCTTACCAGAAGTTCAGGCACATTTAACAAAAGTGGTTAAAGAAGTCGTTGACAAATATGATATCGATGCCATTCATTTTGATGATTATTTTTATCCGTATGCCGTTCCCGGTAAAGTATTTAACGACAACGCTTCTTACCAAAAATATGGTGCTGGTTTAAGCCGTGCCGATTGGCGTCGTGCCAATGTGAGCAATTTTGTACATACTATTTCAACAACTATAAAAGACAGCAAGCCTTGGGTTCAATTCGGAATTAGTCCATTTGGGGTTTGGCGAAATAAATCTCAGGATCCGAGAGGTTCTGAAACGCAATCGACTTCAAATTATGATGATTTATATGCTGATCCTATGTTATGGATGGATCAAAAATGGATTGATTATATTCTGCCGCAATTGTATTGGAGCATGAACAATACAAGAGCATCTTATTCGAAATTGGTAAAATGGTGGTCTGAAAATTCTAACAATACAGCAGTTTATATTGGTCATGCTTCTTATAAAATTAGAGGCGACTCAGATAAAAGCTGGAATTTTGTGACTGAAATTCCAACACAGATTGATTTTGCAAGAAGTTTCAAAAATGTTTCCGGAAGTGCGTATTTCAGCTCAAAATGGTTCATGGGCAAAAACTTCGATGTCGTTCGTCATTTAGAAGAAAATCAATATAAATATCCTGCGCTTCCTGCGGCGGTTCCAAATTTACGACATGTAATTATCGATACTCCAAAAGTAATCGAATACAACAAAGACAGCATTCGTTATAATTTTACATTCAAAAGTCCGCTGAATACCAAAGTTCGCTACATGGTTGTTTACGGAGGAGAGCATATTTCAAAAATCGATATTAACGATGCTACCAAAATTGTAGAAAAAATAGCGGTAAAAGAAGTTGATGGAAAAATTACTTTTTCAATTGCTGCAGGAAAACTGAATCTTTTCAAAGCCTGCGCCGTGACTTTTATTGATTATTATGCTAACGAAAGTACACCGACTGCCATAGATCTAAAAAAACCATTTAAAAACTATATACCTGCACAACCTAATGAAAATAGATAATAAACCTTGGTTTTGGATTCCGCTTCTTAATTTTGCTTCTGGACTTCCCTATGCAGTGATTATTTCAGTTTCGGTAATCATGTACAAAAATTTAGGAATTACCAATGAAGCTATTGGAGTCTACACCAGTTTATTATATCTGCCTTGGGTAATTAAACCTTTATGGAGTCCATTTATAGAGTTGACAGGAACTAAAAGAAAGTGGTTCTTATCCATGCAATTATTAATTTCAATTGCCTTTTTATTAGTCGGTTTTACCATTCCACTCAATGGATTTTTCTTTATGACTTTAGCAATATTTTGGGTCGCAGCTTTTGCTTCTGCTTCAAATGATATTGCGAGCGATGGCTTTTATTTATTGGTTTTACCCGAAGACAAACAATCTTTTTTTATTGGAATCCGAAGCACTTTTTACAGACTTTCAATGCTTGCAGGAAACGGACTAATTGTACTTTTTGCTGGTTATCTAGAGCAAAAGTACAGTGACAATACCAAAGCTTGGTCGTATACTATGATTTTTGTGGGTCTACTAATGACTTTTATAACAGTTTATAACTTTTTTGCAACTCCGAAAACAGAAATAAATGCAGGGGTAAAATCTGCTGAAAGTAACAAACAAAACTTTGCTACGGTATTTGCCAGTTTCTTCAAGAAAAAACAAATTTTCATCGTTCTTTCCTTTATTTTGTTATTTCGATTAGGTGAATCTCAGTTAATTAAAATGCTTACCCCCTTTTTAATCGATCCTGTTAAATATGAACTAACAGAGTCCGCTACAAATGAAGATCAGGTTAAAGCATTGAACATTTACAATTCAAAAGTTAAAGAAGGAGAAAAAATTTCAGACTCAGAAATAAAATTTCTAAATGCCAAACTTCCTATTCTTGTTGAAACATTTACAGGAAAAAAATTATTAGACGAAGTAACAACAAAAGATAAGAAGCTTCTAACGGATGAAAAAGAATACGAAAACGCCAATATCGCGAGGATTACTTTTGTAAAAGAATTGATTGAAAGCAAAGGCAGTCAGAAGGAGATTGAAAAAGGTGGTATGGGGCTTACAACAGAAGACATTGGTTTAATTTACGGAACCTTTGGTTTGATTGCATTAACTTTAGGTGGAATTCTTGGCGGAATTGCAATTTCGAAACAAGGCTTAACAAAATGGATGCTCCCAATGATTTTAATCATGCACTTACCTATTATTGGTTTTGTTTTGCTGGCACATTTTCATCCCGCTTCTATATATTACATTTATGCTGTTGTTATTGTAGAACAGTTTGGATATGGTTTTGGCTTTGCTGCTTTTATGATGTACTTGATTTATGTTGCAGAAGGCGAGTCTAAAACAGCACATTATGCACTTGCGACTGGTTTTATGGCAATGGGAATGATGCTTCCAGGAATGGTCAGTGGTTATATCCAAAATTATTTAGGCTATGGAAATTTCTTTATTTGGGTATTTCTAGCTACAATTCCAGGAATTATTTTATCTCGATTTTTAATTTTCCCTAAAGATTTTGGGAAGAAAACAGAAGAAGTTTAAATCCCAAATCAAACTCTTACATATGGAAATCAATGAAAATTTGCAGGCCGAACGAAATCTGAAAGGAGCTGAGTTCGAGAAAAATGGAAATCTTGAAAAAGCTATTGAATTGTATGAAGAAAATGTCGCAGAAAGCTTTAAAGGAAATCACCCTTATGATCGATTGGCTACGATCTACAAAAATCAAAATGATCTGGACAATGAAATTAGGATTTTAGAAAAAGCTATTTTGGTTTACGAAGAAATCACAATTGTAGACCGATTGGAAGGACTTCCAAAACTTTTCCGTTTTAAAAACCGACTAGAAAAAGCTATTGAAACTCAAAAACAATTAGCCAAACAAAAGAAGGCAAAACTGAAATAACTAAAATTAAATTAAGCTTAATTTTCTTTTTACCATTAAGAGATTAAGTTCATGAAGTTTAGTTTAGCTTAATTTACTTAATATCTCAATGGTAAAAAAACTTTTCAGATCATGACCAAACTAAAAAGAACAAACTCAGATGATATTGATTTTATAAATCTAGTGGCTTTATTAGATAAAGATTTGGCAATTAGAGATGGAGAGGATCATGCGTTTTACAATCAGTTTAATAAAACCGACAAAATAAAACATACGATTGTTTATTATGAAAACGACATTCCTGTTGGCTGTGGAGCTTTTCGAGAAAAAGAAAGCGACAAAACCGAAATTAAACGAATGTATGTTCATCCTGATTATAGAAAAAAAGGAATTGCTTCAAAAATTTTAGCTGAATTAGAAATCTGGGCAAAAGAAGTCGGTTATACCTATACTATACTAGAAACAGGCAAAAACCAGCCTGAAGCCATTAACTTATATCAAAAATTAAATTATACCATCATTCCAAATTATCCGCCTTATGAAAAAATGGATAATAGTGTCTGCATGAAAAAGACTTTATAATAATGAAAATTACTGCCGAAGCATTAAAACAAAAAATAGGACAATTCTTTTTTCCTGCCGTATTTATCAACGATACCGAAGAAAACATTCAAGAAACAGAGCGCCTCATTAGAGAATATAATATTGGGGGACTAACTTTTTTTCATAGTCGCGCGAGCGCCGCTACCAATTATGAAAGCAAGAAAAAAGTTGTTTTTAATGACGACAGCTACGAAAAAATCAAAGTTTTAATTGCCCGTTATCAAAAAGCAGCTTCTACTCCACTTTTAATCAGTATTGATGCCGAATGGGGATTAGCAATGCGAATCGAAAAAACACCGCAATATCCGTATGCGATCACACTTGGCGCTTTGCCAAAAGACAAATCAAATTTAGTTTACGAAGTTGGAAAACAAATTGGTTTAGATTTAAAAGCGGCCGGAATTCAATGTAATTTATCGCCTTTGGCGGATATTAATAATAATCCAAACAATCCCGTAATTGGCTATCGCTCTTTTGGTGAAAATAAAGAAAAAGTAGCCGATTTTGCTGTAGAATATTTAAAAGGAATGTCGGAAGTTGGAGTTTTAGGTTGTCTGAAGCATTTCCCTGGACACGGTAATACCAATGTCGATTCGCACTTAGGATTGCCTGTTTTAATGGAAACTTTAGAAGAATTAATGGAAAACGAATTGTACCCATTTATAAAAGGAATTGAAAATAATGTCGATTCGATTATGATTGGGCATCTGGCTGTTCCAAGTTTAAATGACGGAAAAGATACCTCGGCAACTTTATCAAAAGCCGTAATTCAAGATCTTTTGCGTGACAAATTAGGTTATGACGGTTTGGTCATTTCTGATGCTTTAAACATGCACAGTGTTTCTAAATTGTATGAAACCAAAGGTCAGTTGGAATGGGAAGCTTTCAATGCAGGAAATGATGTTTTATGTTTTGCCGAAAATGTTCCAGAAGGAATTGAAGAGATCTATAAAAACGCTTCTCCAGATCGTATTTTCGAAAGCTATAATAGAATCATGAAAGCCAAAGAAAAAGCAGGAATTCTTTCTGGAAACACTTTTGCTTCAGGTAATTTGGATTTCGAAAAAACATCAGAATTAAATCTGAAAATTGCTCAAAATGCCCTTACGACAATTAGTGATAATGAAAATTCAGAATTAGCTTTTGAAGCTCATAAAAACAACAAATTAGCTAAGCTGAGTTTGTATAAAAATACTGAAAATACATTTTTCAAAACTTTAAATTCAAAACTGACTTCTCCAGAATTTGCTTTTGAAAATTTAGAAGTTTCGGATATTTCAACTATTCAAAAAGAATTAGAAAATTTCGATACGATTCTAATTTCATTATTTGTTCCGAAAGCAAAGCCAATGAACAATTTCGAAATTGACAATGAAGTTTTAGAACTGCTTTCAAGTTTACTTCAAACCAAAAGATGTATCGTTTACGTATTCGGAAATCCGTATGTTTTGCCTATAATTCCGAATCTTAAAAAGGCTTCAGGATTGGTTCAAGCGTATCAGGATTTTGAAGAATTTCAAAAAACAGCAGGAATTCAATTTTTAGATAAAATTAGTTCAGATGGCATTCTTCCAGTAAACATTGAAATTCAATAAGTTAAAACATAATATAATCAAAATTTATCAACTTATAAATATTAATAATCACATCTTATTGTAAGTACCTGTACTTATACCCTACTTTTGCATCAGAAATAAATTTTTAACATAAAACGAAAAATATGTCTTTAGTAGGAAAAAAATTCCCAAGTATTGCAGTAGATGCTATCTCAGAAATGGGTGACAATTTAAAAATCAACATTTTTGAAGAAGCAGTAAACAACAATAAAAAAGTACTTTTATTTTGGTACCCAAAAGATTTTACTTTTGTATGTCCAACTGAATTACACGCCTTTCAAGCTGCATTACCAGAATTTGAGCAAAGAAATACTATCGTAATTGGTGCTTCTTGTGACACAAACGAAGTTCACTTCGCTTGGTTGAATACTCCAAAAAACAATGGTGGAATCGAAGGTGTTACTTACCCAATCTTAGCGGATACAAATCGTAACTTAGCTAACATTTTAGGTATTCTTGATATCGAATCTACAAGCTACAGCGAAGATACAGATTCAGTTATCATTGAAGGTTCAAACGTAACTTACAGAGCTACTTACCTTATTGACGAAACTGGAAAAATCTTCCACGAAAGTGTAAACGATATGCCATTAGGACGTAACGTAAACGAATACTTAAGAATGGTTGATGCTTACACTCACATCCAAACTAAAGGTGAAGTTTGTCCTGCAAACTGGGAAGCTGGTAAAGAAGCTATGTCTGCAGACAGAATCAGTACTGCTGAATACTTAAGCGCTAATTAAGAAATAAAAATTCCAAATTTTTAAAATTCCAAATTCCAATTGGGATTTGGAATTTTTTCTCTCTCAAAAAATCAATAATATTTTCAAAATTTAGATTTTCTAAGTTCAATCGTAAGATTTGGAATTTGGAATTTATAAACTTGGAATTTAAATACAGAAAACTATGTTAATCGACTTAAACGAAGATACGTTAGCAGATTTAGTTGCTAAAAACGAAAAAGTAGTAGTACAATATTCAGCATCATGGTGTGGAAACTGCCGTATTATGAAACCAAAATTCAAAAAATTAGCAGCAGAAAATGAAGCTATCACTTTTGTTTTGGTTGATGCAGAAAACGCTCCTGAATCAAGAAAATTAGCTAATGTGAACAACTTGCCTACATTTGCAACTTTCGTAAACGGACAATTAGTTGGCGAAACGCAAACCAACAAACAAGAAGTTTTAATCGATCTTGTAAACGCAATTGTTTAATTGGTTGTTTGTTTATTCGTTTAATCGATTAAACAAAAAAAACGATTTAACGCTTAAACAAAAAAACATGAAATTACCAGTAATAAAGCATTTAACACAATTCATCGAAGAAAACGATCAGGATTATATCATTGAAACAATCGAAGTTCTAGAAGCGATGACTGAAATTCCTTCCCTAAAAGATGAAGAATTAGACGTTATAGGAGAATTGATTTCAAATATGTACGGTGCGCTAGAAGTTCAAAAATTAGTGGCGCAAGGAACAGATAAAAAAGAAGCTTTAAATACGTTTATGAAACGTGTTTTAGGTTCAATCGATAAATAAATCGAGCCTCTCTTTCAAAGAAAACAAAAAAACATGACGAAGGAAGCGTTTCTATTTGGAGACGCTTTTTTTTGTTTACAGTTTTTAGTGTTCAGTCGTAGTTTCTCGAAATCTTTGTCAGGCTGAGCGAAGTCGAAGCCCACATAAAGCAAATCGACAAAGATTATCAATTTAAATTGAGGAATTACTTTTGCAGGCTTCGACTTAGCCCAGCTTGACAAGCGCAAAAAATCTAAAATCTACCTTCTAAAATCTAAAATAATAAGGGCGAGACAAGATTTGTAAAAGTGGGCAAACATACTTTATCTATATTCGCCCACTTTCACAAATCCTGTCGGGCTATCCGCGCTACTTCGGTAGCTAGCTCCTATCCCTCTCGCTGGTAAACGGTTTCAATTGACGTTTCCTATTGATTGACAACGAATTGTCAGGCTGAGCGAAGTCGAATCCCCACAAAGCATTTTTTACAAAGATTGGCAGCTAAGATTGCGGAGCTACATAGGTGGGCTTCGACTACGCTCAGCCTGACAAAAAATGAGATTAAATTCTATCCAATCTATAAGATCTGCTTAAAACAAGCATCCAACAATAATCTCTCAAAATAAAAGTTATCAATAGAAATAATTTCGCAGAATAAATTGCAAATTATTGAATTCAAGGTCATCCAAAAACCAACCTTAATCTCTCCTTAAACCCTCAACAAATACTTTTAGATTCAAATATTAATCCTTACTTTTGAACCTCATTAATTTTAAACAAAAATCATGGCATCTATCACATTAGGAGGAAATCCAGTTCATACATCAGGCGAATTACCAGCAGTTGGAACGCAATTAGCCGACTTCAATTTAGTACAAAATGACTTATCAGTTGCTTCATTAAGTACTTTTGCTGGCAAAAAATTAGTTCTAAATATCTTCCCAAGTGTAGATACAGGAACTTGTGCTGCATCTGTTAGAAAATTCAACCAAAGTGCAAGCGGATTAGAAAACACAACTGTTTTATGTATCTCTAGAGATTTACCATTCGCACAAAAACGTTTTTGTGGTTCTGAAGGTTTAGAAAATGTAGTAAACTTATCAGATTTTCAAGAAGGTACTTTCGGAAAAGCAAACGGTTTAGAAATTCTTGACGGACCATTGAAAGGTTTACATTCAAGAGCTATTATTGTTGTTGATGCTGATGGAAAAATCGTTCACACAGAACAAGTTGCTGAAATTGCAAATGAACCAAACTACGAAGCAGCTTTAGCAGCATTATAATATACTCTGATGGAGTTTCAAAAAGACAATACTTTTGTTACAGGCCGTTTAAAAAGCATGACTTATGCTTTTAAAGGAGCCGTAAAATTGATTAAAACGGAACACAGTATTATGGTTCAATTCTCTTTAGGAATTATCATGACCATTGCTGGGTTCTATTTTCACATTTCACAAACCGAATGGCTATGTCAAACATTTGCCATCGGTTTGGTTTTAAGCATTGAAGGATTGAATACGGCTGTTGAAAAAATTGCCGATTTCATCCATCCTGATTACAGCAAACGAATCGGATTTATCAAAGATATTGCTGCCGGAGCGGTATTTTTTGCCGCAATGACTGCAATAGCAATAGGTTTGATTATTTATATTCCAAAATTTATTTAGGCAAAGGAAAACGCAAGAATGGCAAAAAATAAAAAAGAAACTGTAGATAAAAAAAACGATAAACAAGAAGGAAGCAAAAGATCTTTTAAGATATCTAAACAACAAAAATTTGTTTTAGGATGTCTTTTAGTTCTTTTTTCTGTTGCCTTAGTAGTAGCATTTATTTCTTTCTATGTCAACGGACAATGGCAAAACGATCAAAGTGTTGTAAACCAGCTTGGCGATCGTACTGAAGTAGCTGAAAACTGGCTTGGAAAATTCGGAGCTTTTCTATCCGATTTAGTGATCTATAAAGGTTTTGGACTTGCCTCTTTTTTATTTGTTCGTTTATTTTTCTTAACCGGAATGTTTTTGGCTTTAGATCTTTCTACACAGAAGCTTAAAAACACTTGGTTTTGGGATATTTTTGCTATTATCGTTGTTTCTGTATTATTTGGTTTCTTCGCCACTTCTGCACCTGAATTAGGAGGCACAATTGGCTATGAACTAAATTTATTTTTACAAGATTATATCGGAAAAACAGGAACTTTACTGACATTGCTTTTCGGTTTAATTGTCTATCTTATTTTCAAAATAAAATTATCTCCAGAAAAAATCCAAACGTATTTTGATTCGACTAAAAAAGATTTCAAATCAGAATTAAACACTTTAAAACCAATAGCAAATCAGCCCGAAAGTGCTTATAATCTGGAAGAATTTGCTATTAAAGAAGAAAAAGAAATTAAAAACGATCCTGATCTGGATGATATTCACCTAAAAACTGTTGATTCTCAATTTGAAATTAATAAAGAAGCATTAAAACCAACTATCTCTCATTCATCTGAGATTGAGTTAAATCCAGTTTTAAAGCCAATTACTCCAAAACAAGAATTACCATTAGTTTCTCCTGATGAAGCTTTTGTAATCGAAAAAGCGGAAGAAGAAGATATTATTGAAGAAAATCTAGCTTCTCGCCTAGTTGCCGATTTCGGATTATTTGATCCAACTTTAGATTTATCAAACTACAAATTCCCAACCATCGATTTATTAAAAGAATATTCTACGGGTGGAATTACAATTAATCAGGAAGAGTTAGAAGAAAATAAAAACAAAATTGTAGATACACTTCGTAACTACAAAATTGAAATTGCACAAATTAAAGCGACCGTTGGACCATCGGTTACATTATATGAAATTGTTCCTGAAGCAGGAATTAGAATTTCAAAAATCAAGAGCTTAGAAGATGATATCGCATTATCATTATCAGCATTAGGAATTCGTATTATTGCGCCAATTCCAGGAAAAGGTACGATCGGTATTGAGGTTCCGAACAAAAACCCAACGATGGTTTCGATGAAAAGTGTCATTGGAGCCGCTAAATTTCAGGAAGCTGAAATGGAACTTCCAATTGCGTTAGGAAAAACAATTTCTAACGAAACTTTCGTAGTCGATTTAGCTAAAATGCCTCACTTGCTGATGGCAGGAGCAACTGGACAAGGAAAATCTGTAGGATTAAATGCGGTTTTAACTTCATTATTATACAAAAAACATCCTGCAGAAGTAAAATTTGTTTTGGTCGATCCGAAAAAAGTAGAGCTTACGCTTTTCAACAAAATTGAAAGACATTATTTAGCCAAACTTCCAGATACGGAAGACGCTATTATTACAGATAATGCAAAAGTTGTCAATACATTAAATTCGCTTTGTACCGAAATGGACAATCGTTATTCTTTATTAAAAGATGCGATGGTTCGTAATATTAAAGAATACAACGATAAATTTAAAGCAAGAAAATTAAATCCTGAAGCTGGCCACAGATTTTTACCTTACATTGTTTTGGTTGTCGATGAGTTCGCCGACTTGATTATGACTGCAGGAAAAGAAGTCGAAGTTCCAATTGCACGTTTGGCTCAGTTAGCTCGTGCAATCGGTATTCACCTGATTATTGCAACACAAAGACCTTCTGTAAATGTAATTACAGGTTTAATTAAAGCCAATTTCCCTGCTAGAATTGCATTTAGAGTTACTTCAAAAATCGACTCAAGAACAATTTTGGACACGCAAGGAGCTGATCAGTTAATTGGTCGTGGAGATTTGTTATACACAAACGGAAATGATGTTATTCGTGTTCAGTGTGCTTTCATTGATACACCAGAAGTTGAAAAAATTACCGATTTTATCGGTGCACAAAAAGCATATGCCACAGCATATTTGCTTCCAGAGTTTGTTGGAGAAGAAACTGGCATTAATCTTGATATAGATATTTCTGAAAGAGATACTTTATTTAGAGAAGCGGCAGAGATTATTGTCAATGCACAGCAAGGTTCAGCTTCTTTATTGCAGCGAAAATTAAAATTAGGATACAACAGAGCAGGTCGATTAATCGATCAACTTGAGGCAGCAGGTATTGTTGGTCCGTTCGAAGGCAGTAAAGCTAGAAGCGTGAATATTTTAGACTTAAGTGCTCTTGATCAATTTTTTAATAATGAACAAAATTAATCCAATCATGAAAGCAAAAATTCAAGAAATCAACCAAAATTCTATCACAAACATGATCAAAAAGTGTTTTCAAATGGCAATTATTCTGCTTTTGAGCTTCACTTCTGCTCAGGCTCAAGATAAGAAAGCAAAAGATCTATTGAACGAAGTAACCTCTAAAATTAAAAGCTACGATAATATTGTAATTGATTTCAAATATTCTTTAAATAATGCAAAAGAGAATATTAATCAAGATAGTAAAGGAAATGTTACAATGAAAGGAAATCAATATGTTTTGAATTTCATGGGTGTTACTAAAATTTTTGACGGCCAAAAAACATATACAATTGTTCCTGAAGACGAAGAAGTTACAATTTCTAAAGTTAACGAGAAAGACGATAACGCTATTACACCTTCAAAAATGCTTACTTTTTTCAATTCTGGATACAAATACAATATGGACATTGTTCAAAATGTAAAAGGAAGAAAAATTCAGTACATAAAATTAATTCCAACAAGTGGAAAAGATCAAAGAAAAGAAATCCTTTTAGGTATTGATAGCCAAACAAAACACATCTATAATTTGATTGAAACTGGAAAAAACGGAACAAAAACAACTTTAACCGTTAATTCTTTTAAAACCAATCAGCCATTGTCAAAAAATCAATTTACATTTGTAGCGAGTAAATACCCGAAATACTACATTAATAAATTAGATTAATTACAAGGTTGAAAATTTTAGACAAATACTTACTAAAAACTTTTCTGATTACATTTGCTACGGTATTTGTAATCCTTTTTTTTATATTCATACTACAGACTGTATGGCTGTTTATTTCAGAACTTGCAGGTAAAGATTTGGATTTAATTCTAGTGGTTAAATTCTTGCTTTTCTCCATGCCTAGAATTATTCCGCTGGTTTTACCTTTATCAGTTTTGCTGGCTTCGATTATGACTTTTGGAAATCTGGCCGAAAATTACGAATTCGCAGCCATGAAATCTTCTGGTATTTCGTTGCAAAGAGCTATGCGCGTATTGATTATTTTTATTTTCGTTTTGAGTATTGTCGCTTTTTGGTTTGCAAATAACGTAATTCCATATGCCGAATATAAATTTGTTAACTTTAGAAAAAACATCGCACAAGCCAAACCAGCAATGGCAATTGCCGAAGGACAGTTTAACGATGTTGGCACTTACAACATTAAAGTCAATAAAAAGTCTGGAGAAAACGGAAACCATCTTACTGGAGTAACAATTCACGAAAAGCCCAGCAGTATGGGCGAAAACAAAACTGTTATTAAATCTAAAACAGGCGAATTAATTAGCAGTGAAAAATCTAGTATTCTTCAATTAGTTTTGAATGATGGATATTATTATCAAGATGTTACTCCCAAAAAATATGAAGATCGTGCAAAATTACCTTTTATAAAAGGAAAATTTAAGAAGCAGATTATCAACATTGATTTGGCTGAATTAAACAAAGTTGACGACAGCAAAGAAAGCATTGCGGGAACAAATGCAATGTTAAATGTTAATGAATTACGCTATACTTTAGATTCATTAAACAAGAATTTAGATAACGAAATTGTATCTTTTTCGGAAAACATCAATCAGCGAGTTGGAATCAGAAGAGGTCCGCCAAGCGTGAATAAACAAGTAAAGAAAAAACAACTTCCAAACAACTTAATGTCCTTGTATTCTAACAAAGACCAAGTTGATATTTTTAAAATGGCTGGAAGTAATATTACAAGCAATATTTACTCGATAGAAACCACTCAAAAAGACCTAAAAGATAAACAAAGAGAAATCAATAAGCATTTAAGCGCTTTGTATGAAAAATTTGTAATTGCTTTTGCGTGCTTTTTAATGTTTTTTATTGGAGCTCCACTTGGTGCAATTATTAGAAAAGGAGGTCTTGGACTTCCAATTGTATTTGCTGTTTTAATCTTTATTACTTTCCATTTCATTAATACTTTCGGAAAAAGATTATCACAAGAAGGCGGTATGTCTCCATTTGTAGGTTCATGGATGTCATCTTTTATCCTATCACCATTAGCGATTCTTTTAACATATCGCGCGACAAATGACAATGGATTAATTAATTTTGACGCAATTACAACCCCAATTTCACAACTATTTCAGAAAATTTCCGAGCGGTTTTTTCCAGCTCAAAAGCAAGAATAATTATGTCAACAACAAAAATACAACTGAATACCATTGAAGAAGCTATTGAAGATATTCGTCAAGGTAAAGTAATCATTGTAGTCGATGATGAAGATCGTGAGAACGAAGGTGATTTTTTAGCTGCTGCTGAAAAAGTAACTCCAGAGATGATCAATTTTATGGCTACTCACGGTCGCGGTCTAATCTGCACACCATTAACCGAAAGCAGATGCAAAGAATTGGATCTTCGTGCTATGGTTACCAACAATACAGATCATATGGAAACTGCTTTTACTGTTTCTGTTGATTTAAAAGGAAATGGTGTTACGACTGGAATTTCAGCTGCCGATCGTTCTAAAACAGTTGAAGCTTTAGTTGACCCAAATACAAAACCTCACGACTTAGCTCGTCCTGGCCATATTTTTCCTTTAATAGCCAAACAAGGCGGTGTTTTAAGAAGAACTGGACATACCGAAGCAGCTATAGATTTTGCACGTTTAGCAGGATTTAAACCCGCAGGAGTAATCTGCGAAATCTTAAATGAAGACGGAACAATGTCTCGTCTTCCTGAATTGATTAAAGTCGCTGAAAAATTCAATTTAAAACTAGTTTCAATTGAAGATTTAGTTGCTTACAGAATGCAACATGATAGTTTAATCGTTAAAAAAGAAGATTTTGATATTGAAACTCGTTTTGGGACTTTCAGATTAAGAGCTTACGAGCAAACAACCAACAAACAAATTCATATTGCTTTAACAAAAGGAACTTGGAATTCTGGCGAACCCATCTTAACTAGAATACACTCTTCTCAAGTAAATAATGATTTATTGGGAACATTAACCAATAATGCTGAACAGCAATTGGACGATATGTTTAAGGTAATTAATGAAAATGGAAAAGGTGCTGTTATCTTTATCAATCAAGATATGACAGCAGTAAATCTTTTAAATAGAATTTCTGAACTTAAGGCATTGCAATCTAACGGGACTTTAAAAGCTCCAAAAGTCATTATTGACAGCAAAGATTACGGAATTGGAGCTCAAATCCTCCATGATATAGATATTTCTAAAATAAGATTGGTTTCAAATACCGAGCAAACAAAGCGCGTTGGTATGATTGGATATGGACTTGAAATTACAGAATACGTAAATTATTAATATGGGAACAGTAGAAGAAAGAATTCAGAAATCTGAAACTCGTATTTTTAAAGCCGTTTTTCCTAGTACCACAAATCATTATGATACTTTATTTGGAGGAACTGCCCTCCATTTAATGGATGAAGTGGCATTTATTTGTGCGACACGTTTCAGCCGCAAAAAAGTTGTTACAATATCTACAGGTCAGATTGACTTTAAAAAAGCAATTCCAGCCGGAACTTTAATCGAATTAGTAGCAAAAGTTGATAGTGTTGGAAGAACAAGCTGTAAAATTCATGTCGATATTTTTATGGAACAGATGTATTCTGAGCTTCGCGAAACAGTAGTTTCAGGAACTTTTTCGTTTGTTGCAGTTGATGAAAACAAAAAACCAACCCCTATTTTGGACGATTTAGAATAATTTTTTAAAAATACTCACTTTCGGAAATACTGATAATTAGACAGTTGAAAATTATCTTAAAAAACTTTAAAAAAAAGTCTAAAAAAAGTTTTTATAACCGAAAAACCGTCTTATATTTGCACCCGCAATCAGGCATTGATAGCGACATACTGGAGAAATGGCAGAGCGGTCGAATGCGGCAGTCTTGAAAACTGTTGACTGTAACAGGTCCGGGGGTTCGAATCCCTCTTTCTCCGCCAGTAGAAGTTTCAGAAGAAACTTTAAAAGTCAAAAGCCTTTAAACACTAGTGTTTAAAGGCTTTTTTTGTTTTTACACACTTTTCAAAAAGCACATGTTTTATCAAAGAACGGTTACCCTATTAGTTACCCAGTCATTTTTTGAATCTTTTTTCTAAAAAATGGGTAACTAAAAAGAAAGAATTCCCCGGGAATTCCCTGCTATCAATGGGCTCTCTTAAAATTTTTAATTCAATTTGATTATTAATTTTAAAACTAGATAACATGTTAAAAGTAATTTTTTACCAGAAATCCGACAGAGTAAACAAGAACGGCGAATCTCCCATCTATGCGCGTTTGAGTTACAATGACAGACAAATTTCAATGTCAACCGGACAAGCCATCTTAAAAGAAAGGTGGGCCAGCACTAATAACCTTAGAAACCAGCTTAAAATTGAAAAGGAAATAGTAATCAAAAATCTACTTGATCTTTTCCAGCTTAATGCAGCCAAAAAATTCACTGAACTCTTCAGAATTGATCCTGAGGTTAACCTTCAATTATTAAAGGCTGAAATTACAGGCAAAGCCCAAATAGAACAGCCACAAGGGCCTACCATAATTGAAATTTTGGAAACATACAATATATATTTCACCAAAAGAGTGAGCTCGGGAGAACGTGCTCCAGCCTCACTGCAGAAATACAAAAGAGCCAAAGATCTGCTTTTAAACTTCATTAGCAGCACCTACAAACAAGAAGACATGTTAGCATCTGAGTTATCAAGCTCGTTTGTATTTAAACTGGAGCAGTTCCTTAAATATGACAGCAGTTTTAAAGATCAGACAGGCATCAAAAACAATTCGGTGGTAAAATATATGAAGATGTATAAAACTGCCTGCAATTACGCCATTAAAATGGACTTGATCATAAAAAACCCATTCAACATTTATGACGGCAGGCTGAGCGTAAAAGATGCTGTTTTCCTAACCCAGCAGGAACTGAATACAATCGAGAACAAAATATTTCCAACTCCCCGTCTGGAAAAGGTGAAGGATATATTCCTTTTCAGCTGCTACACAGGTTATGCCCCTGTCGATGCCTTGGAGCTGACCGAAAGAAACTTATCAGAAGATTCGACAGGAAATTTATGGATTATGACCAGCAGAGCCAAAACTGCCATTAGAGCCAATGTCCCAGTACTGCCTACTGTTGATAAAATTATTTCTAAATATAAAAACCAACAAAAAGGTCTTATCCCGAAAATTTCCAATCAGAAAATGAATGCTTATCTTAAGGAAATCGCTGATGTCTGCGGCATAAGTAAACATCTTACCTGGTATGTTGCCAGACACACATTTGCTACCACGGTCACTCTAGGAAACGGAGTAAGACTGGAGAACGTATCAGCTATGATGGGACATACCAATACCAAGCAGACACAGCATTATGCAAAAGTTTTGGATGTAAACATTATGGAAGATATGGAGAAACTGAAATCTAAGTTTAGGTGACATACGCTTACCAAGAGACTTCTGAATCTAAGTCTCTTAAAGAGCTTTAATCCATTTAGAGTAAAAAAGTAAACTGAAACACATTATATGTTTTGCAGTACATTTCCAATTGCGTCCGCAATGCGGACGCAATTAACATTGACACAAAAAAGTATAGTCTTTTAGTTTTTAAAGTTTATCCTGTTTACTAATTTAAACACGTTTACATGTACTAGTTGAACGACAGGAAAAAGATAGAGCCGATTTACGGTACTTAATTGATTAAATATCTTGCAGAAGAATAACGGCGTCAGTATAGAACTGGATTTTCATACCGCCAATTAAATTGGTATCGAAAATTTTACAGAACATTTCCAATTGTGTCCACAATGCGGACACAATTTAGCTGCACACAATATAATCTCCTGCAATCTATTCATAATGAAGAAAAAAGAGAGCTCTAAATTGCTGAAAGCCTTAAAAAACAATTAGACATAAGACCGCCAGCTAGAGCGACAAGTAAACAGTTTATTATGACAGAAAACAAGTGGAATGAAGGTGTGTTAAACCTAGAACAAGAAATTTAACTGCTCTTTTAATAATCAGCAGATCTATCAGATGTTCTACTTCTATCAGAAACAGCAGTTCCTGCATTATCTTTATTAGCATATTTAAATAAAATAGCAGCATATAGATAAGCTTATATTTATATCAGCATTAAAAGCTAATATCAACACAACTTTAAAAGCTAATATTGATACATCGCTAAAAGCTAATATTAGTACAGCATTAAAAGCTAATATAGGAACAACATTAAAAGCTAATTATTATCTTTGTAAAAAAACAATGGCAACACCATCAGAAAATCTCGCAGCATCTTTACAGGTACTCCAAGAACTACAGCAGACTGGAATCATTGCAATTCCCTCGCGTTTAATTACACGCACGCACAGAGAACGTCTTGTAAAAAAAGGTTTTCTGCGTGAGGTGATGAGGGGATGGTACATACCTTCACGACCAGATGAAACTCCCGGAGAAAGCACCTCATGGTATGCCTCGTATTGGAATTTTGCCGGATCTTACCTCACGGAACGATTTGGCAGGGAGTGGTGTCTCTCTCCTGAAGAATCAGCCAAGATACATGCAGCAAACCTAACAGTTCCAGCTCAGCTACTGGTACGAGCGCCGCAGGGACGAAATCAGATAACAAATCTGCTACATAATACTGCAATTCTTGAAGTCAGGTCAAATCTTCCCGAAGAAAACCAGACAATCACAGACAAAAACGGACTTCGTCTTTACAGTACTTCAGCCTGTATAGTAAATTTACCCGAGAACTTTTACCAGCAGAATCCAACTGATGCCAGAACACTTCTTTCGACATTCCGAGACGGCACAGAAATACTGGCATTGCTTCTCGACGGCGGGAAGAGTGTAGTTGCGGGACGAATTGCCGGAGCATTCAGAAACATTGATCGTCCGAAAATTGCCAATGATATTCTAAATGGAATGAAAGCGGCAGATTATAACGTACGTGAACTAGACCCTTTTACGCACAAAAGCCCGATTATATTTTCACAGCGCCAGATTTCACCCCATGTAAACCGAATGGAACTGATGTGGAACGAAATGCGAGAAGAAATCATAAAAGTCTTCCCTCCCGCACCAGGTCTTCCAACCAATCAAGCCGCGTATCTAAAACAAGTTGAAGATAATTACATCAATGACGCCTACAACTCATTATCCATAGAAGGATACCGAGTTAATACAGAACTGATTGAAAGGGTACGCAGCGGCACATGGCAGCCCGATATCAATGAACAAGACAGACAGACCCGTGATGCAATGGCGGCCAGAGGCTACTGGCAGGCTTTTCAAATGGTTCAAAAAACAATTGAAGCAATACTGGGTGGTACAAATCCGGGAACTGCCGCAGATAATGATCATGCCACTTGGTACAGAGAAATGTTCGCACCAAGCGTAACAGCTGGTATTATAAAACCATCTGATCTGGCCGGCTACAGAAATCAGCCGATTTACATACGCGGCTCAAAACATGTTCCTCCTGCAATGGAAGCCGTAAGAGATCTTATGCCAGCATTTTTTGATCTGTTAGCAACTGAAGAAAATGCAGGAGTACGAGTTGTGCTGGGACATTTCTTTTTTGTCTTTATACACCCTTACAGTGACGGAAATGGAAGGATTGGCAGATTCCTAATGAACTCCATGATGGCATCGGGTGGCTATCCATGGACCGTTATCCCGCTCGAAAGAAGAGCCGAATATATGGCATCTCTAGAAAGTGCAAGTGCCGGAGGCGATATCATTCCTTTTGCTTCATTTATAGCTTCACTGCTATAAAAAACATTTGAAATTGCCACAATCTTAGGGAACGATAAAATCAGTAAAATTAAATTCTTCGAAGCTTAGGTTCTAAACTGTATTAGCTTCAGTAATCTTTAACGATTTTATCTGAGTTTGAAAATATGGATCTCAATTGTCGTTACAGTGTCACGACAATTTTCCTGTTAACTAGCTGTATAATGCTTGAACTTTATTTTCCCAAAGTTGATTCGGTATTAACTTTCTAATTGTGCCGACAGTGACGGCACAATTGGTTTTCACTATTGTATCCGCAGTTTGGGCCTAATTGCATAATTGTCTATTATTTTTCAGTGAATTCAATTAATTTGTCTACATTTTCTTTCACAAGTTGTTCTAATTGATATGTCACACCCCCTAAAGGTTTATCTAATCCGCGCATTGCATATTCAACTTTTATATTACTTTTTGAATATGCAGGTTTCAAGTCTTAGGTTCGAATCCTGCGCTCTGCGTTTATCACAAACATTACCGATTGTATATTTCCTTTTTTTTACGGAATTCAACGAGTTATCTTTATGTTGCGGAGTCTGAAGGTCCGCAACAAAAATATTTTCCAAAACAGCTTTCAAGACCGTAATCATAATTTTGATGGTAATGTATATTTAAAGTTTTCTTTTACCTCGACATCAAAATTTAATTGAATCATGATAAAATAGAATAGTCAAATAAATATACGTGTACAAATTTTTATTTCTTTGAGTAGTAATCATGTACTTTTCCAATTGTACCCGCTGTCTAGACGCAATCTAGCTGGACAAAATATAAATATTTAATATCTATTTCTAATCAAGAAAAAAGAGGCTTTTAAATTACTAAAAGTATTAAACAATTGGACAAGTCTAAGATTCGGATATTTTAAACGCTATTAGATATTGTTATATCACTAAAGCTAAATTCAATTATTACTCTGTCCATGATGCTAATAATTATCATTATTTTCGAGGTGCAAGTACTATGCTTAAGAATGACTATAGGCTGCTAATAAAAACAAATTCCCTTTGATAAAAAGGGAATTGTCAAGTATATTATTATTTCTGCTTTATTTGCTTTTCTTTATCATTGCTATTTGTGAGTTCAATTAATAAATCATCATTCACAATAGGATCAATAAGAGGTATAAAAATTCCATTAATATCTGTCCCCTCGGTTTTTGCATGCAAAATTCCTCTGGCAGCACCTACCGCAACCGTAATCATTAAAGTAGCTGTAGCTATAGGGAGGGTAAAGGTATTCTTTTTTTTATTATAAAGTTTGTCAAGCGCTTCTTTATCAAGGCCAAAATGAGCACCAGCCTCAATTACTAAAAGAACATTGCCTTCTCTTCCGTTCTTTCCATATATTTCAAACTTAAATCGGCATCCTGCATTGGATTTCGTAACGTCAATACCAAATTCAATTGAATTACTCATTAATAACTCATTTTTAGCAAATGAAGAAGCAAGATCTTCAGAGATGAAAAACTGTTCAGTATTGAGTTTTAACAATCGCACTGGAAGCTCGATTTTTGATTTTCTAGCCATTTTGATGTTATGTGTTTTTGATTCGGATAAATAATTTCGCCAAAATAACTGTTGTTATAATCCTCAAGTACTTTTTCTTGAGAAGATAACTTTATTGTTACTAGTGTTTTTAACTGATTAACTGGCTCTTGATATGGAATTCCTATTAATTTTATTCCAAGGACATTTTGAATTCTGAATATCGTTGTGATACTAGGATTTTGTATCGTTCTTAGAATTTTCGAAATATACTGTTTTGAAACACCGAGTTTTTCAGCCAATTCTGATTTTTTCCAACCAAGCTCTTCAAGTCTTTCAATAATTTTTAAAGAAACCTCAAAATAATAGCTTTCTGCTTCTTCATTGTCCACGTTATATTGAAAGTTTTCTTTCCACGTAGTGTCCAAAGTAGATTCTTCAATTAGTTGTTTTAATTTTTTTTCTTCCATTTTAATTATAAGTCGATATTACAGGGGTCTATTTCTTCGTCCTCACCAGACCGCAGATATAACTCGGCCTGTTTGAGTTTTAAAAGCTCCTCCTGCAAATGCAGAGGAGACATGTCTCTTGTTAGCTTAATACCTCCACCCGTAATTACATAGGTGTTTTTAGAACATCGAATAGCATAAATTCTGAGCCAATTATGATTTAATAAGCCCTTGCCCTTGTCCCATTCTAATTTTCCAATCTTACCATTTGATAATGGTACAAAATAATCGGAGAGCATTTTGAATTTATCATTTTGTCCATTAGCAATAGCCAAAATTGTTCTTTGCATTTCTCTTGCCTGCTGATTCGTGTTGGAAACAGCTTTTGGAATCGTAATACCACCCCAAGCCTCACTTTTTAGATCAGCAACATTTGCTGAAAAAAATTTGTAAAGCCATAGTGGGTCACCCCATTGTTTAAACAGTTTTTGAAATTCATTTTCGCTTTCCCCATCATATTTAACGGAATATAATATTTCGGGTATTAAACCTTCAAGTTTAAATTTACGATTATTACTCATAAAAATCAACTTATAGGTTTATTTTTTAAGCAAATATTATCTATTTTAATGGTTTAACCAAATTTTTATCGTCAAAAAAAATAAAATTTTTATTATTTTTAATTATCAGCCCGATATTGGTATTTAAAAAATCTAATTAATTATTTTTTTTTTCTAATTATTAAGTCTTTAATCTAGTTAATATTATATGAGTTTTTAAATATTTGCCGACTGAAAATTTTAAATACTTAAATAAAAGTAGCAATTCCTTTATTTCATTGCTTATATCATTCTATCTTCGATGTTGAATAATTTCCATTTAAAAATTGTTAAATTTATTTTTCAAATTTAAAAGTTAAATGGTAACTTACCTAACAACTGTTCGGGTATCGGACTATAGTTGCAGTATTTTTTATACTACTTTAATAAAAACTCTACAACTGAAAGAATAATAATAATTTGATTTAGAAGAAATTTTTTCTTTTCTGCGATAAAATATTGAGATCCTAATTTAAAATTATAGAGATTGATAGAGTCTATTTTATTTATAATAATCTCAAAAAAAATTTCTGCAATCAAAAAAACATTCTATCTTTGCACCCGCAATGAGAAAATGATTGCGTCTTACTGGAGGAATGGCAGAGCGGTCGAATGCGGCAGTCTTGAAAACTGTTGACTGTAACAGGTCCGGGGGTTCGAATCCCTCTTCCTCCGCCAGATAAAGTCCGAAAAATGACTTTTAAAAACAAAAAGCCTTTAAACACCAGTGTTTAAAGGCTTTTTCATTTGAGATGGTATCGAACCCTGCTTGAAAAAACAGTTACCTTTTTAGATCCCCTTTATTTTAAGCTCTTTTTTTCAAATCTGGGTAACTAATTAAATGCTGAATTATGATTCATTGCTTCTCAGTATTTTATCGATCTTTCCGCTGTCATACAAAAAAATATCTCCTAGTTTGGTGTAGGGAAGAATTCCAGTCTGCCTGTATTTTATAATGGTGTTGTTGGACAGTCCAAACATTTTTTTTAAATCTTCATTTCTGTAATATTCAGGTCTCAAGGTTTTTCCCTGGCTGACTTTTGAATCGATTGTTTCTAGTTTTGCTGTTACAGGCTCTATCAATTCCTTCACTTTCATTAGATAAGATTCCCACTTTTCTTTCTTCATGATTGATAATTTTTTTCTTATTATTAATTTTTCCTCCTTTTGCATTTTACCAGATCTCCAGCCTTCTTCGACGTTCTTGCATTAATGCAATAAACTCATCTAAAAATTTCATCTGTTTCACCTTATAAGTATATCCTTTACATTCTGAGAACTGCCTGTTGATTGACTTAATTTTTGACTGCCCGCCTTCATCGCCAGCATAGGTGAAATTATTTTCGAGAAAAAACTGGAACTTGCTTCTATTGCTTTTTTCATCTGCTGCATCAAAGAATAACAAACCTTCATCCATCAAAATATAGAACAGCTGGGCAAAGTCAATTTTGTTATAATAGGATTTACATTTTTCATTTGAAAAAATGGACTGCATTTTGTTTTCCTGTTCACTTACACTAATTAGATTTTCTACTACCCGTAGCCTTTCATCAAATTTTAATATAACATTTAAGTCCTTTATCAGATTACTACTTTTCATTGCTTCTAAAATTTAGTCACCATCCTATAAATGAAAATATATATTGCTACTTTTTTACTCCTTTTTAAGTGCATAAGATATTTGTAACTATCCAGCTTTCCTATTTATAAGACAAATATATAAATGCATTTTGAAGCCATTTAAACAATAGTCGTTGTTTGCTTTCTTTGTCTTTCAATGACATAACGTTTTTGCTAATTTGTTTTTCAGGTGATACTTGAAGGCAGATTATCTGCTGAAATAAAAAATGAACAGAGATCATAGACTAATCAAATACTTGATCATAGGAAATTTTACCAGCCTTTTTTAATACAGCTTGTTCTTTGGTGAGCAGGAAGCTCATATTCATGCTACAATCTTCTGCGTTTAACCTTTCGTTTCATCCTTTTGTCAAATGCATGCTCCTGGTAATCCTCTGCCTGCGTATGCGGCAATAAAATGCCTAATACGTCAAAACTGTTTTGTTCATAAGCATGGTGCATATTTTCATTTCTTAATAAGTCAAACATGTCAGGCGATTGGCCTGTCTCTGGTTTCATAATAACATCTTTTTCGGAAACACTGCTTTTATGTACTGGATTTTCAGGTTTCGTATTATTATTCCACCAGTCGTTAAATGAATTGGCCGAGAGGTTTTTAGCCAGCTCTGATCCGTTCCATACGCTGCGGGATTTGTGATCAATAAAAGTGATACCGTAAATACGTCCTGCAGCATTTCGCCTTACAACAATATTGATCCCTTCCTGTATTAGTTTTTTACTAAATTCGGATTCGTTTGATGCTGTCCGCATTACTGATTCTATCCTCTCTTTAAGTGATTCCTTAACGGTACTATCTTTTAGTTTTATTCTGTTCTGGTCACATTGGGATTGCAGCTGTGCTAATCCTGCATTTTTTCCAAACAGCGAAGCCTTAAAGGGACTGCCTGCTTTTTCTCCCTGCCTGTTTAATGCAAAATATACCACTCCCTGTTTTCGAATTCCATTATACTCGCCTTTGACTTCTTCGGCAGTAATATTAAAAAGGGAAAGCAGTGCATTATATGCCCCAAAAGTTTGGAACTGGTAATATTTAGGCAGATGTCGCAGCACCGAAGCCATCTGGCTTTTTATATCTCCTGACTTAAAATCCACAGGCTTGAATCCTGGGTTGCCTGACTCTTGTTTTTTATCTGCAGCTGATACAAGGCTGTACTTTTTTTCCAGCGTCCTGCAGACTTCCATCGAACGCCTTTTTTCAAATTTATCGGATATCTTCCTGCCAAGCTCGTCAACGCAGACTGATACTATATGTATATGGGCACGGCCAGTATCAGTATGTTTGAATACCACAAAAGGCTGATTTCCATAGCCCATCTGCCTCATATAGACTTGTGCCATATTCTCAAAATCAGTATCACTTACATTGTCTTTCGGATCAGGATTTAAAGAGATATGAAGTATCGGTTTTTCTGTTTTTCTATTAACCAATAAGTGTAGTTCAAAAGAACGGGAAAGCTGTCCTGCAGAATAACTGCCGTCAGGAGATTGGATTATCTTTTGGGTAAATAAAACCTGTGCGTTCCCTTTTTCAAGTTTGTTGTAATTATAAGCTATTGCTCCGTACAGACTAATGCCTCTTGTTATTTTTGCTATCATTTTTTCAGATATTTTTCTTCAAATTCTGTCGTAAGCTGAATTATCTTTTGAGCTAAAACGGCAAATTCCATTGTTTGATTTATCAATTTGTAGAGATAAGCGGGAGCTCTCTTTTCGGAAAAATTGCGGTGCATAATCTTTACAACCTGGTTGTAATTAACCCCAGCAGCGCGAAACTGCCCGAATAAGGCAGTCAGAAGTATGTAATAATCCATTGCTGCTTTATCGATCTTAACTGTCTTGATTCCTTTTTGAAAAATACACGCTGTAATGAAATGCGCCATTACATTCATGCCTGATTCTTCAAAAAGAGTCAGAAACCTTGCATTTTCCTCAGCTGTAAGACTGATCGAATAGCGGTGGACGGCAGGATCTGCTTTAGGATGCCTGCCTCCTTTGCGTGGATTGGCTGTATTTTTGTTTTCCATAAGTATTGGCACTTATAATTACTTTAAAAAAAACAATATATATTATTATCAGCATCGCTGCTTAGATTTGGAAATCTCTGGAAGCATTTGGCATTAAATGTCCCAAAACAAAGACTGATAGTTTTTTACATTTAACTTTATATTTTAACCAAAGGAACGGTAAAAAAGAAAAACAAGGTAGGACGTGCTGGATCAGCCCGGCCAAAAGACTACGGCATAATGTTTTGCTCGTCCCTTACAAAACACCCTTCGGGACTTATTCCGTTTCCTTTTGGTCTGTCTGCATCCCGTCCTATTTAATTGCTTTCTTTTTCTTTTTTCCTTTTTCTGTTTCTTTTGGAAAAATATCTTTTTTCTTATTGGTAATGCCGGACTGCCTGAGCATCTGCTTACCTGTGTGCAGGCTTGCAGGCGTGACTGCGTGCAGGCAGGAATGAACCCCCGCATACATGCATACATGCACACTGGAATACATGATTGCATGATTACATGGATACCTGCACACTTGAATACTTGAATGAAGGAATACCTGAGGACTTGTCTGCCTTCATAGGCGGGTAATCACATGTAAGTTAATTACAGCCATATCTCAGCCGGCTTTATTTAAAATCTTACTTGTACTCGTGAAGTATTGCAGATCTGTATTGCTTTTACAACTCAAATAAATTACTTACAGCCATAATAATAAAAAGGGCATGAAGCCCTTTCAACTAAAACTATTGCAATAATATTTTCGAGAGAAAATAGCAAGTTGTGTTTTGAGCTGCTTGAAATACTTTCCGCATCTCAAAACAACTTGCCCCGCCGGGGGCTGGAAAACACCTCCGAAGTCGGCGTTTATCAGTTATCAGTATACTTTTCTTCTTTTGGATTCCCTTTCTTTTATAAGTTTAATATTCAAATAGTTATAAAACACGGACATACTTTCAGATTCTCAATATCTGATATTCAATAAAGCAATTTATGGACTTCTAATATTATAAACAGACAATTTTTTCCGGCAGTTAGTCTGCAATCTGTCAGCCTTTTATTTGCGTTTAGATTTAAGAAGAGTATAAAATTGATCGCTTATGATAATTTTTGGATCGTTTTTCGTAATCAATTTATATCATTCTAGACCTATTAAAACTGATAAAATGAGGATCATTAAAGAGAAGATTTTATAGATTGTCGACTGTAATATGAATTTACTCCATTATTGACAAGTTGTATTCCAAAATCGACAACAGCTTAATCAATTAATTTACAGAATTTTACATTGTAAATTTTTAATTAAATCGCCATGAAATTTAGCCCGCATCATAAGTATATTTTTATAGAAGCAGTTTGTTTTCTATATGTTCTGCTATTTGTGTATGCGGCAATAAGTAAACTGCTCGACTTTGAAAATTTTCAGGTGCAATTAGGACAGTCGCCGCTTGTTGGTTCCTTTGCAGGAATTGTATCATGGGCTGTGCCAATTACAGAACTGCTAATTGCTGGATTACTGCTGTTTTCTTCCACACGTTTCTTGGCGCTGTGGGCTGCATTCAGCTTAATGACCGTTTTTACGGCATACATTTTCATTATTTTAAATTACAGTCCATTTGTTCCATGTTCCTGCGGGGGAATTTTAGAAAAAATGGGATGGAAAGAACATTTCATTTTTAATTTGGTTTTCATGATCCTGGCCGCAGCAGGTATACTGATACTGGCCGGTATGGTGCCAAAAGTACATCCTATTTCAAAACCTGCTGCAATGGCCAGTGCCTTTACTGTGACGATGTTACTCAACATCGGCATTGTCACTTTACTGTTTACAGCTTCAGAAGACATAATCCACCACCGCAATAATTTTGTACGCAGATTTCCCAAACACCCTACTGCCGGCAAAAAAACAATCCAGCTTCCACATGCTGCATATTATATTGCCGGTTATGATAAAGGACAGATTTATTTAGGCAATCGGACTGAACCGCTGGCCGTTACTATTCTTGATACGAGTCTTGCTGAAAAAAAGAAAATTCGTATCGATCTGCCAAAGTATAATTTTTCTTATACCGTACCGCGTCTTGCTGTAAAGCCTCCCTATTTTTATTTTAGCGACGGGAACGTGCCCTGCATTTTTATTGGAGATACTGTCTCTTGGAAAGCAGAACTTAAAATGAAGGGTAAGGCATATTTTTCTATTCTAAAACCGATTGACAATAATACAGCAGTTATACGAGCCATAGATTCCAAAACAAAAAACAACACGCTTGGTCTCTTCACTTTTAACAGCAGTACAGCATTAAAGCTGAATGGAAGCCTGCTGCAGAAACAGGTTGACGGTGTATTTGACACTGACGGATCACTGCTTTACAATTCCCAGCTGGATAAGATAATTTACACGTACGCCTATCGAAATGAATTCCTGATAATTGATTCTAAACTTGGCAGCCATACTTCCGGACATACCATTGACACTATCTCTCATGCACAGGTTTCGGTTGCCAGCATTAAGTTAAAAAACATTAAAACTCTGGCCAGACAGCCTAAACTTGTCAATAAACTCACTGCATCTTTCGGCAGTTATCTTTTTGTCAATGCAGCTCTTATTGGAAAATACGAACCCGAAATTATGTGGAATCAGGCTTCTATAATAGATGTATATAATGTAAAGGAAAACACCTACTCTTTTAGTTTTTATGTATACAATATAGAAGGACGGACAATGGATGAATTTGTAGTTTTAAACGACAGAATTGTTTCACTGAACGGAAGACATCTCACAATTGAAAAATTAAAAACCAACTATTACAAGCCCTTTTACCCATCAAGATAAGATCAGCATTTATGCTTTTAAAATACACTGTACAGTCCAGGGGAAGGTCGAAAACCTGAAAAAGAGTAGACCGTTAACATTAAATTTTAATATTATGAATACTAAAGTTTTAAGACCGGCGCTTTCAATATCAGCAATAGCATTTGCTGTATTTGCGGCCTTTGCATTTTCAGCTGTCCCTGAAGAAGGAAAGCTGATAGATGTTTATGGGCATAACCCTTTAGAGGATTGTGATGTTACGACAGTAGAATGTAGCACCATACAAAATCCTAATGTTTGTAGAGTTAGTTCTGGAGGACAGCAGTTGTTCAATATGAGCAGTCCGACCGAATGTAACGTCGAATTATACAGAAAAATCAATTAATCTAATTTTAAAAAAAGCAGGAGGTTCTTAATCTCCTGCTTTGCTAATTAATGATTTAAGGGATGCCGTTTGTAAGTGCCTTCTTTTGTTCTTTCAGATAATAGTCAAACCAGTTCTTGGTTTTTATAGTCAGGTCTTTTTGAAGTTCAGGTGTGGTAATTGTATGCGCCTCATTTTCATAAAGAATAAAAATATTTCTTTTTCCAAGTCTTCGAAGTGCCATATGAAATTCGGCAGACTGTGTCCAAAAAATAGTCGGGTCTTTTTTTCCGGCCCAGCTCAGCAGCGGTGTTCTGCAATTTGCCGCATTTGGAAACGGTGCGTCTCGTTCATAAGCTTTCCAATTCTCAAAAGGTGAAAACGGCATGCGTCCCTGCTGCGATTCAAACCGCCATGCATTGGAACGCGGTATGCCTGCTGAATGCACAAAATAACTGCTTATTGTGTTCATAAGTCCCGAACCGCAGACGGCTGCGGCAAAAGCATCGGTCTGGGTAATGATAAATGAAGTCTCATAACCTCCAAAGGAATGGCCGATAATTCCGATATGATTTTCCTCGACAATTCCCATCTGTTTTACAATGTCCACTGCGCTGAGCACGCAGTTAAGGGCAGACCTTCCAGGCTCTCCCAATTTATAATGTATATCCGGAAACAGCACCAGATAGCCATCCAGAAAATAGTTGGACGATGTAAATCCCATCGGTCCATATTCTGTCGGTATATAGTAATTATTAATTTCCTGGGACTGCCTTTCATATACATGAACAACCATCGGATATTTCTTTCCCTCTATATATCCTGCAGGTTTGTATAGAATCCCCTTAAGATTATTGCCATTTTTATCTTTGTAAGAGATCAGTTCAGCTGTTCCCCATTTGAATTTAGAAGCATGAGTATTGGATTGGAAGAGCAGTTTCCTTTTCAGTTTTCCTGAAACAGCCATTAATTTGGGGGCATTGGAAGCTGACTGCCGGATGTAGATGTACTGTTCAGCATTTTTTGCTTTTTGCATCCTGCTGTTTCCCCAACGTCCAAACACCAGTTTTTCTAAACTGCCGTCGTTATTCCATTTATAATAACCGCTGGATCCATCTCTGCCACGAGCCTGCAAAACCAAACCCGCAGAAAGATCAAACTTTCTGATCAGAAATTCATCCTGGCTGGGCTTTTTGATAACGGGATAAAGATCCAGACAAATTCTGTAGGTAATCTTATGCTTTCTGCCATCGGTAATTCTTCTGGCTTGTCTTGACCTGATATCAATCATCCAGATATCATATTGGTCATACAATATGAAATATTTCTCATCGGAGGACCAGCCTGGACTGTCGTATGGCGCAGGCGGGCCCGCATCGTTTTGGATGCTGTCAATCATAGAGACTGGAATATCTTCAGTTAGATTGAAGTGCTGTCTTTCAGCAATATTGTAAGCATGCCAGTTTCCATCGCGGAAATAATGTATAAAATTTCCTTTGGGAGAACTTCCAAGCATTCCCACTGCTGTTGACTGCTTCACTAAAATTAGATGCTCTGTACCTGTTTGGGTATCTTTCACATAAATGTCAGCCGGAGCGTAATACTCGTACTGCGGTTCATATTTCAGCAGATTGTAACACAATGCATGTTTTCGATCAGCTGTAAGGATTGTTTTCGGATTCTCGATTGTTCCGATTTTTAAAATTTCACCGCTTGCAGGAGTCCAGACAGCCGTTTTTGGCAGTCGATTTGGATCTCCAAACATTTTATTCTGGGCAAATTCCAGTACTGTTGCAGAATCCCATATTTCATACGCTGCAGTTTTTTGCTCCTGCTCAGGGCTGATATAATTGAAAAATACACTTTTCCAATCTTCTGAAAACCTCAGCGCAGAACTTGCTCCGTATAAGGTTACATTTTCCGTCGCCAATAGTTCTGTTTCCCTGCTGTCAAGAACAGCATTTGTACCTGATGCTGCATCATGATAGAATATCCTGTAATTTTTGGCAGTTTCCTCTGGATTCTTAATCTCCTGAAGAAAAGAAAGAAATTCACCGCTCTTGCTCCAGAATAGTTTTTTAAATCCTGCATCCCCATCCTGTGCAATTGTCTTTTGGGTAAATCTATGTTTTGGATTTAAAAGACGCACTTCATAACCGGTACTTACAGCTAAAGTACCATTATTGCTTATACTGAACTCTGCAATATCATTAAAGATATATTTTTTGCTGTTGGACAACGCAATTATCGTTAAATAATCTGACGAACCATTTTTACATAATACAGCCAGGAAATTTTCTTCATCATTAAATTCGTGGCGAATTGCGTCCTTGAAATACTGTGTATTACCAGTTGCAAGGTCATTCAAAGCTAATCCTTTTTCCGGATCGAAAAATGTGATCCACCTCCCGTCACTGCTAAAACGCGCATCAGAACATTTAGGAAATGACAGCCGCTTGGCAGATTTTATATTCTGAACAAATAATGTATCCACGCCGTAATCATAATGCAGATTATAAGAAAACCACCTGCCGTCCGGAGATATTTTCTCTGACTGCAATGAACTCCACTTTGCATAGTCTGCAGTCTTTATATCCCGCTTTTGTGCATACAATGGTACAGCCATAAATAACAGCGCTACCCAATATGTGATTTTGAAGAAAAACGCCCGCATTTTAGTACCCTGGATTTTGCGGGAGCAGATTTTTATTCAACAGCAGTTCTGACTGCGGAAGAGGGAGTATTATCTGTCTGTCTTCCCATCCCGGTTTTATTGTACCCAGCACAGCTGCTGCTTTTCCCGTACGTTTCAGATCGAACCAGCGGTGTCCCTGTTCTGTAAAAAGTTCAAAGCGCCGTTCCTCTGCGATTGCTTCCAATAATTGTGTTTCTGTATCTGCGACAGTATCTGCAAGACCCGCACGGCGGCGAATTTTGTTTAGATCTGTCTTCGCCTCAGATATATTGGATAGATGAGCATTGGCTTCTGCACGGATCAGGTATTGTTCGGCTAATCTAAACAAAATAGTGTATTCCTGTGAAGAGGCGGTGCCTAAAGGCTGTTTGTATTTGTATGATGAATACCAGGAACCATTTGCATTTGATACGGTGCGGACCCACTGAGTGCGGCGCAGATCACCAGATTCAAAACCCGCTGTAAATGAAGCAGACAGTGACGGCTTGGAAGGCGGACCGCTTGAAAAGATAAAAGTACGCGCATCTTTAGTATTAAGTCCGGCTGTTCCCGGATGCAGTGCCCATATTGCCGCAGTGGACTGGCGCAGAAATTCCTTTGAAAGATCATCAGTCCATATATACTTTGGATTATTAATTACAGCTGTCGCCTTAGCCGCAGCATTTATCCAGTCTTCACGATAAAGAAATATTCTTGCGAGAAAAGCGGAGGCAGCTGCTTTGTTTACCCTGACTCTTTCTTGAGAAGAATATTCCGCAGATAATAATTTTTCAGCTTCAGTTACGTCGGCTATAATATTAGCCCACACTTGTTCTTGGCCTGTTTTTGATACTGCTTTATTCGCGCTGTAATCCGTAGTTTTAATGTAGGGAACATCACCAAAGAGGTTGACCAGATAAAAATGAAGATACCCGCGGATAAACAATGCTTCCCCTGATAACCGCGCCTTCTCATTTTCTGTTAATGACTTTGAATTCTGCAGCCCTTCAAGCATCAGATTCACGGCATAGATTTCACTGTAAGTGCTGTTCCATAATCCTGTTATTAAACTGTTTGAAGGCGTAATTGTATGGTTATTGAACTGCATAATTTCGACACTTGAGCCTGTATACTGCATTTCGTCAGAGTAGTTTGACAAAAGACTCGACAAACCGTTCAGCGTGCCCGCGACCATTCCTTCCTCACGAAGACGGGCATAAATGTCAGCCATAGCCGCATCAGCGGTTTTAACATTTTCAAATACAGCGGGGGTCGTCAGCTGTGATTGCGGCGTATCTACTTCGATAAAACCTTCGCAGGCTGTAAGACTGATAAATACAGCTCCAATGATTATTCTTATGGTATAAAATCTTGTTTTCATGTGATAGTGATTAAATTAAAAGCCAAGCTGAATGCCCATTGTAAACTGTCGCAATGGTGGAAGCGCCGAAGCAGACTGGTTTTCAGGATCAGCTCCGCGAAAATCAGTGATGGTTAATAAATTTTGTCCCTGCAGATATACTTTTCCTGTAAAGGTCTTTGACCAAGCTGATGGTATTGCATAAACAAGAGTCAGACTCTTGAGTCTCACAAAAGATGCATCACTGTATGCTGCATTGCTGTCAATCAGATTATAATGTCCTTCGAGTAATATACTATTCTGGCCGGTAGTGTACTGCTGTGATATAGCTGTGGTTCCGTTCTGCGGGAAATGGTTTGCCATAGCTGCAGGCTGATTTACAAATGAACCGGGTAAGGCTGACGTGTATAAATAATTCCTGCCAGTCTGCTTTACAAACTGGAATAAAAAATCGAGAGACCAATTTTTATATGCCAGCTGATTATTCAGCCCTCCATAGTATTTTGGAGAAGTATCGACGATTGTCTGGCGATCGTCTTGATAGGTTATCTGGCCATCGCCGTTAAAATCCTGAAAAGTGTAGGCTCCAGTTTGAGGATCAATTCCTGTATAATTAAAAACTTTCTTGATAAAAAGTGATTCACCTACTACAAGCTGGTTAGCATACGTAGAACTTTCAAGCCCTGGAAAAGAAACGAGTTTATTTTTTGGTACAGTAAGGTTTACTGTACTTGTCCATGAAAAATCCCTGCCTTTCAAATTGTTGGTGCGAAGTTCCAGTTCCACACCAGTATTTTCTACGGTAGCATCAAAATTTGACTGGATGGAAGAAAACCCTGTCGTCCCGGGAAGCGGCACCCCGACCAATTGATTGGATGAGCGGTTGCGGAACCAAGCTGCAGAAAGGAAAATATTATCCTTTAAGAATCCGAGTTCCAATGCTAGTTCGAATTTTTTATTTGTTTCCCAGCCAAAATTAGAATTGTAAAGACGCGAAGGTAAAAGGCCTACCACCCCGTCATACAAATAAGGAGAAACTTTATAGGTATCCAGATACTGGTAATCTCCAATCTGGTCATTACCAGTAATTCCATAACTCCCGCGAAGCTTCCCAAAGCTGATTATAGAATTATGCTCTTTGATAATGTCTTCATTAGAGAACAGCCAGGCTGCGCCAACAGCGCCAAAATTGGCGAAACGATTATCGGGGCCAAAACGGCTTGAACCATCACGGCGGCCTGTCAAGTTCACGATGTATTTTTTGTGCCAGTTGATGTTAAGTCTGCCAAATAATGCATTGTAATTGTACTCGGTTACTTCATGATTCAATACAGTCACCGTATTGGCTGCAGCTAAACTATTAATAAGGGCATCGCTTGCAAATCCAAAGGCAGATTGTGCCAGTTTTGTCGTTTTTTGGTTCTGGAATGTTGTACCCACTAAGAAATTGATATCTATGTCTCCCAATTCTTTTTGGTAGCTTAACTGCGGTTCAAAAATATAGGATCTGCCAGTACCTGTAGACACAAATAGAGTTGATTCATGTTCACTTGTATCATATGGGCTGTAAATACTCAGCGGGCTGGTTACGTTTTGCGACAACCTATTATCGTTATATCCGATGCTGGCTTTAGCCTCAAGGCCCGGAAACAGATTATAAGACACTACTGCATTTGCAATAAGGTTTTGGCTTGTGGTTAGATATGTGCCGTTAAGAAATGACAAAGGATTGATGAATGTGCCGTTTTCCCAGTTAAGACTGCCGTCACTGTTATAAAGCTCCGGTGCGTTTGGAGCAAGAGTATAAGCCCCCGAGGTTAGATCCCTTCCCGGCAGTGTATTTTTATCGCCGGAATAAGCGGCTGAAAAATTAAGGCTGAAGCGTTTATCATCGGACTGGTGTGAAATACTGCTGTTTATAGAACCCTTTCCATAATGAAAATCTCCTGGAAATACCGTTGTTTCTTTGTGATAAGTACCGCTTAATAGGAATTGTGTATTTTTATTACCGCCTGAAATGGATGCCTGAACACTTTGAATGTACGAGGTGCCTCCGATTAATTCCTTCTGCCAGTCTGTATTGCGATTTGGATCCCAAGTGCCATTAATATCGTAAGCGCCTTCAGGATATTCAGTGATGCCATCATTAGCAAAAGCTTCTGCACGCATCGACAGATACTGGTTGGTCTGCATTAAATCCATTTTTCTTGCCACTTTCCCGACAGTAGTAAATGCATTTAAATTAAAACGTGTTTCTCCTGACCTGCCTTTTTTTGTCGTGATCAGTACCACACCATTTGCCCCGCGAGAACCGTAAATTGCTGTCGCATCTGCATCTTTCAATACCTCGATGCTTTCTATGTCGGATACATTTAAATTGTTCAGTGGATTTGTAACGCCAGAGATAGCGGCTGCCGAAACAGTCGGATCTCCTAATGACTGCGAAGAATAAGGAACTCCGTTTACAATATACAAGGGATCATTACCGTCTCCACGAATAGTGTTAAGACCTCGGATCTGAATATTAAAGCCTCCGCCCGGCAGTCCAGTGTTTTGAGTAATGTTTACTCCTGCCATACGTCCCTGCATTGCCGCTAGTGGATTGTTGACAGGCTGTTTTTCAATATCCGCCGCTTTAATTTTAGCAATGCTCCCAGTGCGTTCACTATCCCTGACAGAATAATATCCTGCATTAATTTTGACTTCCTGAAGAGTAGTCTGGTCTTGGTTCATCTGAACATTGATGACTAAACGTCGGGCAACTGGAATTTCAATTGTTTTAAAACCGATGTAGGTAAAAATTAGATTCGCATCAGGTGATACTGTTATGGTAAATTTACCATCAAAATCCGTGATGACAGTGTTTCTCTGGTTTTTAACCGAAATACTCACACCAGGAAGAGGGTTTGTGCCATCGGTTACAATACCGCTCACCTGTGTTTGCTGTTGTGAAATGGAGAACCGCAAGGTATTCCGCGCTAAGGCTGGAGTGCAAAATAGGTAGAAGCCGAAAATAAACGGATACCATAGTGCAGCCAACCCTTTGTTCAATGAAATAGTTTTCATAATTTTGGGTTAGTTAATTTAAAACGAAAGTTTGTATTAATTCAGCCCTCTATACTTGTTTGTCGACCGGTTAGAGGGCTTTTTTTTGCTTAAAATAAGCATAACAATTTTCCTTGTTTAAAAGCCTGCAAACTTTATAATTGCCTAATTCAAAATGAAAATTATGAAAGTGCAGGCAGTAAAATTGCATTAATAGTTAATTCATAAGCAGATAGTTTTGGTTACACAATATCTAAATGCGAGATTATGAAAAATGAAGAAGGAGCGCTAAGAATATTAAGTGGTGAATTGTGCCATAAGGATAAAAAATGGCGTAGAACTCAGCTTATATCGCTCCAAGGTACTGGCATACCCGCACACGAATAAGTGAGCCCACGCCAAGAGACGTGAGCATCTTACTTATCATCTCGCGTGCTAAAATTACCAGTTTTTGGAACGAGATTCTAAGCGAATGCTTCAAATGTTTTTACATGAAGAATCGCAAAAATAATAAATCTAAATCAAAAGTATATAAAAAAAATATGTAATGCAAATGCATTACATAAAAATCATAAAAATAATCAAAATTGCCGTATGGGTAAACTTAGAGCAGAAGATATAATTTTAAGAGATCAGATAAAAAAAAGACTTAAAGAGCTCAGAGAAAAAGCAAGTCAAAATAAATCTGGCCTAGCAAATGATATTGAGGTAGATAGACAAAATTTTCACGCTTGGGAAAAATTAGATATTACAAGAGGAATATCTATTTACTCTATTGGCAGAATCTGTACCGCTTTTGGAATAACACTAAAAGATTTTTTTGACAGCGATATCTTTAGGTAAATGAAATGTTCGTCTTTTGTACTTAATCAAATTGTTTTAAATAATTAAATTATCTTCAGAATAAAAATTATTTAGTAATTCCTGAATTTCATTATTTATCATTTCAACTTTTTCATATTGAATTGGCTTATTTTCTCGACTTACAAATTCTTCTTTTGCAATAAAATTGCTTATCGGAGTATCAAAACAGTGTTGACTTCCCCAATAATCACTAGCATATCTTATTTCATTCCCTGCACCAAAACCATTTTTTATACCATATCCACAAATAGAATTTGCTAATGAAAAATCAAGTTCACTATTTAATTTATTCCTTTTATTATCAAAATAAGAAGCAATACCATTACCATCATAATGCGAGAGTAAAACATTATACTTTTCCGCTTGTAATGTTTTTAAAAATAACCAGCATTTTAAATGTAGATTAGCTGAGTAGTTAGCTGATGATATGACAAAATTATCTTTTACAAAATTCTTTCTCAGCCTGTGCTTAATTTCATTTAATAAATTTTCCTTTTCAATACTAAAAAGAGTAATAAAGTCTGAAATTTTTAAATATTTTAGATAAGCATTATCATTGTTGCTGTTCCAAGAAAACCAAGCTCCAAGCATACCTGAAGTCCTATCAATATGTCCGATCCTAACATCCTCTTGCAATAATACTCGATAAAATCTAATATAATTAGAAAGTATTGGATTCTCCTTTGCTTCCTTCTCATTATAACTATTATACAACAATTCAAAATTATCATAAATAGCTTTCAAATTTGCATAACTATTTTCTCTACTTGTATTCGCTTCCCAAAGAGGTGAAAGATTTCCCATTAAATCAACATGATCCTCCCATTTTTCAATTTCAGACTTATATTGCTTTTTCAATGAATTTTTGAATTGTTCATCCTGCGTAAACCATTCTTTTAGTTCAACATTTGAAATACTCTTAAATTCAATTGTTCTATTTGATTTTGTTTTAAAAACCAAAACCTCTCCTTCAGCTTTAGAAAATTCTATAATTTGTATGATATGTCTCCAGTCCACATTGTTTCCTCTTCTGCGTTTTTCATCAAAATGGTTTTTTCTGATTCTTCTGGTAAACTCGTAAAACAAATTAGCTTCTGGGAATTTCTCCAAATATGCAATCAACGGTAAAACGACATGCAAATCAGCATTTCGAAACCAAGAAACAGATATTGATTCATTTTTTATTGTTTTCAAAACACTTACAAATTTTTCATCTTTGCATAAATTAATTAGTTTCTGAAAAGCTTTAAAATACTTATGAATGGTAATTGTCTGAATGCTTTCTTCCCATCTTTCTGTTTCCGGATTTTCTTCGTTTTCTTCGTCCGTTTTTGGCTTTTTTGTAAATAATTCGCGAGGATTTAAAGGATATCCAGTTTTGTTTTTCCAACTTCTTTCTTGCAAAAGACGAACTTGCCAATACCAAATAAAAAACTGATTTATACTATCGTCAGAAGTTGTTTCTTCTTTCGTTTTGTTCTGCCAAAACCATTCTTCTCGTTCCTCCCATTCATCTGAAGTTATTTTTCGTTTTTGTTCATCAATAATATTCCCTATAATAATTGGCTTCAAGTTTTCACTTGCAGACAATGGCTCACCTGTTGTATTTATAATAACAAAAGTTTCTTCTCCCTGTATTCTGTTCCCCATATCATAATATAACATTTGGAGTTTATTCAAAATGAAGTATCCAAATTGTTTAAAATTAATTTCCATGGATTTATCAAATGCATCTTCTATAGTTACTATAGCCGATAACATACTCTTAATACTTGAATCCAGGTTATAATCTGAGAAAAACCAAGGTGAATTTTCTATCATAGAGAAGGAGATCTGATTTTCTGATTTCAAAAAATATTCACAAACCAAATCACTCAAAAAATAAAGAGTGCTTTCTCTGACCGCATATTGAAGATAAGGGCTTCTATCGCTATTTAGCTCCTCAACTGAAATAAGATTATTTTGAAAGTGATTCTCCGTTTTACGATTTACAATTCCCAAAATCAGAAACAAGGTCGTAATCCGTTGCTGCCCGTCACAAAGTTGGATGTGATATTTTGGACTTTCATAACCATAAATCAGCCCTAAGGTTAAATCTTTTGCTTTGTTTTCTTTATAGGATTCTATAAGGCTTTCTAAAAATCCAGAAACTAATTCGGTGTATTTATCGGCATCCTTATTCCAAGCCCTATCTCCCCAACAGTAATCTCTTTGTAAATCTGGGATGATGATTTTGTGATTGCTTGAAAAGATTTGTGACAATGTATATTCTTTACCACTTTGTAATGTATTATTCTGAAATGCCATAATCTTTTTTAAAACGTGTTAGAAATTTATTTTGATTATCTTCTATATCCTCTTTTATCCAACTCGATTTAGCAAAAACAGCTATTGAATGAAGTAAATTTCGACTTTTAAATCCCTCATTTACATTAAAATATATAGCTTTTTTTTTGGCAAATGGTTTATCATTGAATTTTGAATTTTCATTTTTATCTAAAAGAACAAGATTTCCAATACTATGTTCAGTACAATCTTTCAAAAGACCTCTATCTAACCATTGCTTTTCATAAGGTTTATCATTTAAAAGATTATTGTTCCCATCATAATATAAGATTTTCTCTAAATCATTTTCATTAACCTTCTTTGAATGAAAAACTTTCGATTTAGGATGTATATGTTCTAATGATTTATTTCCATAGATACTAAAATCAAATTTCCTTCCTTTTCCATTAAACAGTTTGTTGTCTTCTTCTACATTTAATCTTAATAATTGCTTAAGGGCAATATCATAGAAATTATTGTAGAGAAATCTATCAGACAAATTATTCATCACGATATGGGCTTTCTGCTCTTTTCTTTCCTCATCTTCTCCCAATTCTTTTTCTTTTGTTATTTCTCTGTGAGTAGCACCAACAAGTCGCCATTGAGCATAGCTTTTTAGCTTGTCATTTTCTGCTTTATTCAAAAAGAAGAAATTAATAATATCAAAAACATCAGATAATCCAGAAGAACATAGTAAAGACAATTTAAGATAATTATGACTTTTAGGTTCTTTAAAGATATCTTCAAAGGATTTTTGTAAATCGCGTAATTTCTTAAAAATTTGAATAGCTGACATACTATTCAATAATTCTTTAAATTGAATGAAGGTGGTATCAGCATGTATAAATTGGTCTTTGTAAAAATAAAATTGCAGTAAAAAACCTAGAGGTTTTTCAGTATTAAAGAAAATTTGAACTTCTTTTTGATTCCACCAATACAACCATTTATCCCATTCTCGCGCATATCTGCTTCTTTTTGCATTTGTTTCCCAATCGATAGAAATAATATTTTTTAACTCACTTAAATTTTCATCAATAGATGTAGAAATCGATTTTTGATTAATTAATGGAATAGAAATTTGCCTGAGAATTTCAGATTTAATGAGTTCTTCCTGAAGCATAGTTGCTTTTGCTCCATTCATCATTGTAAAAGTTTTTGTTGCTTTTTCTTTACTGATAGTTATATACAGAACGTTAACTTTTTCAAGCAAAAATTGAGTGAATAAATCTTTTTCAATATTACCTAACTTATTTTCTATTTGTTCAATTGCTTTCTTGAAATAAAAAATATCTTGGTTTGAATTTTTTGAATCAAAATTTTTATAATCAAATTCAGTTTCTTTTAGTTTTGATATAAACTCTTTAGACTTTTCTCTTACATCATATTTTAGGGTGATTTTATTAAAAAAATCAACTTCCAAAAACCAAAGTATTAAGTATAATGTTGTGGTTCGCTGTTGTCCATCAATCAGAATAATTTGATCACCCTCTTCACAAACTGTAACGCCTTGTAAAAAATAATTTTGATCTTTCGCTGCATTAATTAAATCATCACAGAGTTTTTCAACTGCAGATAAATCATCGTTATTTTTTACAGACCATTTAAATCCTCGTTGATAATTAGGAATTATAAAATTTTGATTTCCAGAGGAAAAATATTCTCTTATACTTTTAAATGTTGTTTTATTCATTTTTTGCAAAATTCTTATGTAAATGCAAGATAAAACAATTCAGAATAAAATTTAAATAAAAGAGAAGGATCGCTTCCAGTTATAATTAAAAATTAAAATAAATCCTCTATTAAGAATTTTTAAATAAAGATATCATTTTTAAGCTAAGAATAAATATTGATTAAAAAAAATAGATTTATTTTCTTACAAATTGATTTTTTACAAAATAAATTAAAATAAAACCCCATTAACAAATAAAATACAAATGATTAAAAAACAGTAATTTAAATACATTTTTTAAATTTTGTAATTCTTGTACTTTAATTTTTATTTAAAATAAAACTTGTTTATTTGCAAAACTATCTTACCTTTGTAATCGTATTACTGCGAATAAAAAAAAACCAGAAAACTACTCCAATAGCTTCTGGTTTATATAAATTTAATTTTTGACTAACAAAAAAACTGTACTGCGCTTAAAAGTACAAACAGAGGCTAGTCACCTCCATGATTTTGAGTATTATAGTCGTTGATGTTTTGCAAAACTATGCATTCTAATTTTTTTATGCAAGTTTTCATTGATTATAGCACTCCCATTTATGCGATTTTAAATAATAATAAATTAAAAAAAAATTAAAGAATGGTAGTTGAAACTATTTTAAAAGGCCTAGGTATGGCTGCTGGTAAAGTTATCGTAAAAAAAGCAACAGAGTCGTTGCTAGATAATAAAAATCATTTACATACCTATTTACAATCCAATTTTACAAAAATCAAACATGAAGATGTTAGGTTTTCAATAAGTTATTTAATCAGGATTAAGATTCCTGGAACTTCAAAGTTTTTACTAGTTCGTGGTCATCGTATCAAAGACCAGCTTCAACCTGTTGGAGGTGTTTACAAAAAAATGAACAGCTTTTCAGAATTTGAGAAATGGGGATATAAAGAAGACTGTGCTACGAAAGGAATCAAATCTGATGATGTCAGCCACAATGACCTCCGCTTTAGGGTCAAAGGGAAATATACTTTAGATATTATTAAATGGTTTGAGTCAAGAAAAAACCGTGAAACTACTTATGAACGTGAGTTTAATGAAGAACTTATTGATGACCTTGGATTCGATCCAAACATCTTCTACACTAAATCTTTTAGAGAGGTACAAAAAGTAATGAAGGTATTTGGTTATAGTACCTTTCATCAGTGTCATGAAGTACTTATTTATGACATTGTAGAATTTCTTCCAACAGCAGAGCAAGTATTTGAATTGAAAAAGCTATTAGAAAATCCTCGTAAATTGAGTGATGATTTTATGATAGTAGACATCAGCGAAATTGAAAGACTGTTAGTAATGGAAAACGAAGAACAAATTGCTAAAATTGGGGCGCATGCCAAATACCTAATCAATGAAAAATAACATGAAAAAATATACAGAACAAGAATATAAAAAAGATGAGCTTTTAGCCATCATAGCAGCTAACCTTGAGCTAGATGCGACTCGAAAACAACAAATGGAATCGGCTTACAGAGCTGTAAACGATGTACTGTCTAAGGATGAGAATTTTTTTAAGGATTACACTATTAATGTGTATGCTCAAGGTTCTTTATTAATAGGGACTACAATTAAACCGCTTCCGGGTAAGGAATTTGATTTAGATATTGTACTTCACATTGAAAGCTCATATTTAAACCACACACCCGCAGAAATTTATGATGAATTATATCGTGTTTTAAGTAATCATGATACATACAAAACACTTTTAAAGAAAAAAAATCGTTGTGTACGTATTGATTACAATAGCGATTTTCATATGGATATCTTACCGGGGTGCATGATTTCTTTAAACAACAATAGATTAATGATTCCTGAGGATAACCGCAGAATTTCTTGGTCACGTACGCATCCTAAAGGATATGGCGAATGGTTTAAAGAAATTGCGGAAAGAAACAAATCTAGTTTTTTACTTCAGGAACGATATAATTTAATGTTGGAAGCAAAAATAGAAACGGAGGATTTACCTTTGGATGTCTATTTGAAAACTCCTCTACAGCGTACTGTTCAAATTGTAAAGCGATACCGCGACTTATATTATCAAAATAAAGACACTTCAAAAGAACCAGCAGTATCTAGTATTGTTTTAACCACCTTATTGGCGCAATCTCACGAAGGAAATTTTTCAATTCAGGAAGCTTTAAAAAATGCAGTCGTAAAGTTGAAAAAATTAGCTAATGATTATAAATTTAGAAAAATAAAATTTGCAGTTTATAATCCGGTAGACAATCATGAAGATAAAGACAAAAGAGAAAATTTTACCGATTCTTGGGAGGATAAACATTACCAAAGTTTCATTGGTTTTGTAGAAGATTTTGAGAGAAAGTTAAATGCATTTATCGGGGAAGATACTAATGAAATAAATTATAAAGAGTTATTTGGCAATGGCTATTATAAAGAAAACATCCAAAGACTAGTTAAATTAGAAGAAAGATTAAAAGGAAATTCTAAATTAGCATCATTGCTTTCAGGAACTGCTTATACAGATCCAAGAGGTAACATTAATACTTCAACAGGTGTGAAAAATGGAAATCATGGATTTTATGCTCAGTCCTAAAGAACGAGCCCAAAAATTTTGGGCTGGTTTTTTATATAAAACTTTAATTGAATGCGAAAGAAAATTTAAATGGATAAAATTTGAAGTGCATGGAAAAAGTTTGGAAGGGAAAGGAACTTTAGAATGGAATAATAGAAAATATGATTTTACAATCTTTTGTTCTCCTTTTTTACAAGGTCGGTTTGAACGAATAACAGTTGAAACCAAAAATCTTAAAAAAAGTTTCGACACGCATTTTAATGCTGATGGCACACTTTGTTTATACCATCCTATTAAGGATTTAAAAGGTAGACCGTACATAGAATTAATTGATGTTATCCCCTGGATTTCAGAATGGGTATATTATTATGACAAATATCTTGAACATAAAGTTTGGATAGGACCAGAACATCCTCATAATTCTAATTAAATTTGAAAAGCTCTTTGCATAGAGCAAAGAGCTTTTTATAATAAATATAGCAATGAAAAAAAGTTGTAAATTAATAGATGTCGTTTCCATTCGTTCAGGTATGGTAGTGTCTAAAACAGCAAATAATGACGAAAATCAACTTACAAATGCTTATGTAAGAATGATCGGCACTTCTGATTTTGATGAAGACGGGAACTTAAGAAATGATCTTGAACCTAATGTTTTATACAAGCCTTCTATAGAGAAAAACTACTTAAAGCAAGGTGAGGTAGTCTTTAACGCAAAAGGACGACGTTTCTTTGCTTTTTTATTTGCAAATGAATACCAATCCTTAATTGCAAGTGCTTCCTTTCTTGTTTTAACTATTGAAGAAATTTCAATTCTGCCAGAATTTTTAGTTTGGTACCTGAATCATCCTGAAACATTAAAGGTATTCGATTCTAAAATGTCAACTCAAGTAATGCCTTCTATAACCAAACAAGAATTAGGAGACTTGGAAATAATAATTCCAACATTTGAAACACAAAAACAAATTGTTGCACTCGATCTTTTAAAAAAGAAACAAATCAAACTTCAAAAAGAATTAATTACTCTTGAAGAAAATTATATAAACGCAATAACATATAAAAAAATAAAAAATGGGCACTAAAGTAACTCAAAAGGATATCAATAATACAGTATGGAAAGCCTGTGACACTTTTCGTGGTACGATAGATCCTTCTCAATACAAAGATTATATTTTAACGATGTTGTTTCTTAAATATGTAACTGACGTATATAACGAGAAAAAAGCAGAATATACTATAAAATATGATGGGAATGAAGAGCGTGTAAAAAGAGCATTAGAGCGTGAACGCTTTGTAGTACCAGATGAATCCAGTTTTGATTATTTATACGACAACCGCAGCAATCCTAAGATTGGCGAAAAAATAAACCATGCTTTGGCAGAGTTAGAAGAAGCCAACAGGGAAAAATTGGGTGGACAAGATGGCTCTAATATTTTTAGAAATATAGATTTCAACAGTTCTAATTTGGGAGATGAAAAAGGAAAAGTAGCTAGATTGCGTAATTTACTAAATGATTTCAAGTCTTTAAATCTTTCGTCTTCTCATTTAGAAAACAACGATGTGATTGGTGGAGCATATGAATTCCTAATTTCAAATTTTGCTTCAGATTCAGGAAAAAAAGCAGGAGAGTTTTTTACTCCAGCAGAAGTTTCTACTTTACTGGCAAAATTAACTAAATCTCAATCAGGATCTCGTATATACGACCCTACATGTGGGTCTGGATCTCTTTTAATTAAAGCAGGGCGTGAAGTAGAAAATAACAATTTTTCGCTCTATGGCCAAGAAGCTAATGGTAGTACTTGGGCATTAGCGGTAATGAATATGTATTTGCATGGTTACGACAGCGCCATTATTCGTTGGGGAGATACTCTTAGGAATCCTAAACACAAAGAGGGTGATGCACTTATGCTATTTGATACAGTAGTTGCCAACCCGCCGTTTTCTTTAGACAAATGGGGGGCAGACGATTTAGCAACCGATAAATATAACCGTTTTTGGAGAGGATTACCTCCAAAATCAAAAGGAGATTGGGCTTTTATTTCTCACATGTTAGAGTCTCTCAATACTTCGGGTAAAGCGGGTGTAGTGGTTCCACATGGAGTTTTGTTTAGAGGGGCTTCCGAAGGAAAAATTCGTTCGAAAACCTTACAGGAGGACTTAATTGAAGCAGTAATTGGATTGCCGTCTAACTTATTCTTTGGTACAGGTATCCCTGCAGCGATTATAATTTTTAATAAACAGAAAATAAATAAAGAAAAAATTCTGTTTATAGATGCTAGTAAAAATTTTAATTCAGGTAAAAATCAAAATGTTTTAGGAGAAAATCATATCAAGCATATTGTAGATGCTTACTCACAGTTTCACAATGAAGTAATGAACAAAGGGGTAGCAGAAGAAAAGTTTACGTATGTTGCAGATCTAGCAGAAATAGCAGAAAATGATTTTAACCTAAATATTCCTCGCTATGTTGATACCTATGAAGATGAACCTGAAATTGATTTAATAGTCACCCAAATCCGTATTGAAGAGCTAGAAAAAGAGCTAGCAAATGTAAAAACAGAAATGGAAAAATACATGAAATTCTTCAATTAGAAATCTTATTTAATAAAATTAAGTAATTAAAATTTACACATCGCTTAGTAGTAATTTTTTTATTCTTATAAATTAATGAAAAGTATTTAAAATAAAAAAAATGAGAGAAGGATATAAGGAAACGAAATTGGGATGGATACCTGAAGAATGGGTAGTGAAAAAGTTCACCGACTTCGCAAGCAGACACAAAAAATGGTCTATAACAGGTGGGCCGTTTGGATCAGATTTAAAAACATCTGATTATGCAGAAAATGGCGTTAGAATCATACAATTACAAAATATAGGAGATGGTGCTTTTATAGATGATTATAAAATTTTTACATCTATACAAAAGGCAGATAAACTAATAAGTAGTAATATATATCCTGGTGACATCATTTTATCTAAAATGGGAGAACCAGTAGCGAGAGCTTGTTTTATACCCAATACTGATAATAGGTATGTTATGGCTTCAGATGGAATAAGATTATCAATTGATGAAAGGACATTCGACAGTAAGTTTGTTCATGATTATATAAATTCATCATTTTTTAGAAAATCTGCAAAAAAAGTTAGTACTGGAAGCACAAGACAGCGGATTGGTTTGCCTATTCTAAAAAAATTAGACGTAATCTGCCCTCCTCTTTCTGAGCAAAAAGTAATAGCCGATTGTCTTTCTATTTGGGATAGATCAATAGAAATTCAAACAAAGTTAATTAAGTCGAAAAAAGAGCGTAGAAAAGCACTAATGCAACAGTTGCTTACTGGCAAAATAAGACTTAAAGGATTTGAAAAGGAAAAAGGAAATCATAGTACCAAATTAGGTTTACAAATTCCATGCGATTGGAAAATAATTAAGGTTAAAGATTTATTCGAAGAGAGAAAAGAAACTTCAGATGATCAATTAAAATTTCCATTATTTAGTTTAACTATTGAAAAAGGAATAACAAATAAAACTGACAGATACGAAAGAAGTTTTTTACTTCGTGATCAAGAATCTAATCTATATAAATTAGTCTATCCCAACGACATAGTTTTCAACCCTATGAATTTGCGATTTGGTTCCATAGCTAAATCTACATTAAATATTATTGTATCCGTTTCGGCTTATTACAATTCTTTAAAAACAAAGATAAATAATGTGGATATTAATTACTACGAAGCATTGTTTAAAACACCTCTTTTTATTAATTTTTATGATAGAATTGCTATTGGATCATTAAATGAAAAAAAAAGAGTACATCTTTCTAACTTTTTAGAATTAGACATACCATATCCTTCATTCGAAGAACAAAATGCAATTGTAGCAATTTTAAATACAGCAGAAAAAGAAATCAAAATGGAAAAATTAAAATTAGTCGATTTACAAAAACAGAAAAAAGGATTGATGCAGCAATTGTTAACAGGTAAAGTGAGGTTGGTTTAATATATAGTAAAGGTTTTAAACTTTGGAAAATAATCTATTTTGATAAAATCTTTCATTTAAAAAATGAACAAATAAAACCAAACTTACAAAAAGTAACATATCATGGCATTTACAGAGGATAATATATCACAAATTCCAGCACTTAAATTATTGATTAATTTAGGATACAAATATCTTTCCTCAGAGGAAGTATTATCATTTCGTGGTGGTAGAGAAAGTAATGTCATTTTAACAGAAATACTTCGTGAACGTTTAATGTATATTAATGAGATTAAGCTAGGGAATAAAAAAATTAAGTTTGAAGCTTATAATATTGAAAAGGCTGTACAAAAACTTCAAGATGTTCCTTTAGCTGAAGGTCTAGTTCATGCGAGCAATTATACTTATAACTTGTTGATATATGGACAAGCCTTAGAGCAATCAATTGATGGGGATAAAAAAAGTCATACTATCCAATACATAGATTGGGACAATCTGGACAATAATGTTTTTCATGTTGCTGAAGAGTTTTCAGTAATGAGAATAGGACGGAAAGATACTTATCGCCCCGACATAGTATTATTTGTAAATGGTATCCCTATAGTAATTATAGAATGTAAAAGTTCGACAATTAAGGAACCTATTAAACAAGCTATCTCACAACATATTAGAAACCAACAAGAAACTGGGATTCAAAATTTATACTGCTACAGTCAAGTGCTAATGGCAACTTCATCAATACAAGCAAAATATGCAACTACCAATACAAAAGAAGAATTTTGGGCTGTATGGAAGGAAAAGGACATTTCATTCAGAGAAGGCATTGAGGATCTTGTAAACCAAAAATTGGATAAAGAGACTGAATACAAATTATTTGATACCTCAGATATTAGAACCAAATTTGATTATATTGCTTATAAAGAAAAATATGATCTGTACGTAGCTCCCTCAGAACAAGACATTTTAATATATGGTATTCTAAGCCAGCAACGCTTACTGCCGTTTATTAAAGATTTTGTATTATTTGAAGCTGGTGTAATTAAAAAAGTAGCCCGTTTTCAACAATTCTTCTCTATAAACAAAATTATCGATCGTATAAAACCTATTCGAAATGGAAAAAGAAAAGGCGGTGTAATTTGGCATACACAAGGAAGTGGTAAGTCATTAACCATGGCTATGCTTGCTCGGAAAATTAAAGATACTATTAGAAACCCACAAATTATTTTAGTAACCGATAGAATTGACTTAGATAGACAAATTACGGCGACCTTACGAAAAGTAGAAATTGACGTCATTAATGCCACCTCGGGAAAACAATTAGTAAGTCTTTTAAGAGGTAATGGCGATTTCGTAATTACAACCATTATCAATAAGTTTGATGCCGCTGTTAAAAGTCTGTCCGAAAATCAATTAGAGAGTCCAAATATTTTTGTCCTTATTGATGAAGGACATAGAACACAACATGGGGTTTTCAATGTGAACATGGAAAGAGTTTTACCTAACGCTTGTTTCATAGTATTTACTGGGACACCTTTAATGAAAAGACAAAAAAATACTGCTAATAAATTTGGAGGAATTATTGACGAATATTCTATAAAAGAAGCTGTTGAGGATGGTGCCATTGTACCTATTTTGTATGAAGGGAGGTTAGCAATACAAGATGTAAATAAAACAGCATTAGATAAAGGTGTTGAAAGGGTCATTGAAAATTTAGAAGACTATCATAAAGTGGACCTCAAAAAGAAAATGAGTCAAGCTGGTTTAATTTCTAAAACAGACCAAAATATTTTTCAAACTGCATTGGACATTAGTATACATTTTCAAAGCAATTGGGGAAAAGATAATACTGGGGAGCATTCTGGTTTTAGAGGCATGGTGGTTTGTCCTGATAAATTAACTGCTGTGAAATACAAAAAAGCGTTTGATTTAATTGCTAAAGTAACCACTGAAGTCATCATGTCTGCTCCCGATACAAGAGAAAACAATGAAGATGTTCACAGTTCCGAAGCACCTGAAGTAAATCAATATTACGAATTGCTTAAAACAAAGTATGGTCAGGATATAGATAAAATGATTATTCAGCAATATGAATATGGGGAAAATATAGAATTACTAATTGTTATAGATAAGTTACTTACCGGATTTGATGTCCCACAAACTATTGTAATGTATTTATGTCGTAAACTACGCGAGCACACCTTACTACAGGCCGTTGCAAGGGTAAATAGAGTTTATCCCGGAAAAGAGTTTGGATATATCATAGATTATGCTGGAGTAATGGAAGAATTGCAAGAAGCTATTGAAACGTATTCCAATGATAGCGATGGTTTTGATCCTAAAGATTTACAGGGTTCAATGAAAAATATCGGAGAAGAAATTGATAAGCTGCCTCGTGCTTATGCTGATGTCATTGAAATCTTCAAACCTATAAAAAACAAACATAATATTGATGAATATGTTTCATTTTTAGCGGATGATGCTTTACGAGAAGAGTTCTATAATAAATTCAGTGTTTTTGCACGTATTCTAAAAATAGCGTTAGCAACAGTTGAATTTCACGATAATACTTCTATTGCTGAAATACAACAATATAAAAATGAGCTTAAAAAATTTGCAGATATTAGAGTTGCAGCTAATAGTACTTATTTAGATACAGTAAGTTTTTCTCAATATGAAAAACAACTTCAAAAATTACTAGATCAACACGTAATTACGGAAGAAGTTATAAGACTTGTTGATCCAATTGATATTTTAGATTCAAAATCTTTTGAAGAAGAAGTCGAAAAATTAATTGGCCCTAGAGCCAAAGCCGAAAAAATTGCAGCAGCTACCTCCAAATATCTTTCCATAAATATTGATTCTGATCCCATTTTATTCAAAAAACTATCAGAATTAATTACACAAACTATTATTGATATGAGAGCTAATCGTCTTTCTGAATTGGATGCCTTAAAAAAGCTAAAAAATTTGAAAGATCAAGCATTACAAGGAGAAACAAATGATCTGCCTGAAGTAATTAAAGACAAACGTAGAAAAGTAGCTATTTTTCACTTGCTAAGAGAAGAAATAGAATTGAAAGATAGAGAGACAGAAATAACGTTGATGTTTGATGAAATACTATCTAATTATGAAATAGTTGATTGGCATAAACGTGTAGATATCATCAATAAAATTGAATTAGAATTTGGGGATTATTTAATGGACGTAATAGATTTATCTTTAGAAAAAGCGGATGAATTAACAAAAAAAGCAATTGAAATCGCTATTGCAAATAAAGAGTAAAATGAAAGAGCAAATTGTTTTCGGGAGACATCATATCGATTTCGAATTAAAGTATGCTAATCGAAAATCTTTAGGGATTAAGGTTCAACCAGATACCTCGGTTATAATTACAGCTCCTATAGACACACCTATAGATAAAATTAAGGCATCAGTATCTAAAAAAGCAATGTGGATTTTACAAAAGAAATCCTTTTTTCTTAGTATTGACACCATTAATATTGATTTAACTATTAAGTCGGGGTACTCTGTAATTTATTTAGGCAGGCAATATAAATTAGTAGTAGAACAAGGTCTAAAAGATGAAGTACGATATAAGGGAAATTTATTTCATATTTCAGTCAAAAAAAAAGAAAATGCTCAAAAACTCTTTGAAAATTGGTTCCAACAAAAAGCTATTTGGAAGATTACCGAAATTGCAAAGCCTGTAATTAAAAAGTTCTCTTTAAAATACGAAACCCCAATTGATATATACTTTCAGGAAATGCCTACTCGTTGGGGCAGTTGTACTATTAAAAACAAGCTTATTTTCAATCCCAAATTAATACATACGCCGAAACGTTGCGTTGAATACGTAGTTATGCATGAATTATGTCATATAGTTTACAAACATCATAATCCAGATTTTTTTAATTTATTGACTGCCATGATGCCTGACTGGGAAAAAAGAAAAGAAAAGTTAGATACTTTTGCTTAAAAATAATTATATCTTACATTTTCAAAGCAATGTTCACTTATTTTAATTTTTATTCGATAAATGAGCATCAAATAAAAAATTACTTTTTAAGAGGAATTTTATTCTTAATTTTATAGACATAAAAGCTTAATTAAGCTGCTTGAAAAATAAAAATTATGACTGAAAGTTCTCTTGTAAATAATTGGCACGATGCTTATAAATTAATCGCCGAATTATTACTAAATACATATCAACAGTATCCTGACAACCCTGCAAAAGAGCTTTATAACCGACTTAAAAAAACAAAATTTTCAGAGATAAATCAAGGAAGATTATTTCGTAGTCAGCTATCAAGAATATCTGAGTGGGGCTTAGATCCTATACAAATATTTGCAACCTTCAATTATCCAAAAATAGGATATAAACGCATTGATATAATTAACTCCCTTTTGGAAGAATTTAAATCTGATAAACGAGTTGACAATAATACATCATTTGAAGGTTGTCCCTCTCCTATCATTACTCAAATCATCCAGTATAGAGGTTGGGATTCACAGAATCAAATTTGGAAAACGTTTGAAGAAATATCAGAAAAAGGTATAAAGGGATTAAAGCAGAAGCATTTTCTTTTAATGAAAAAATGGAGAGGAATTGATATTGCCTCTTTTACTATGTTTTTGTATTGGATCAATTCAAATGAGTTTTTACCAATGGATCGAAATACAATCGATTTTCTAAAATCCTTCAATATAATAGACAGTAGACCTCGTACATATAAAGAATACTTTGAACTATGTACCAAAAAATTATTTTTTAGCACAGATAAATATTATAATGACGACAGTTTTAGAAATATTGTTAAGGATGCCTATTTATACTCTAACAAAGAATATACAGGAGAGATACTAAGTGGGAGTACAATTTCAATTATTTCGCATATAGAACCTGATTCCGTAATTGAAAATTTAGAAATAATAGCAAAGCAAAAGCAGAAAGAGCGAATCAAAGGATTTCAAATCATTGCTTTACGCCCAAATAAAAAGATCAAAGGAGAAAGTTCTAAACAAAAACATTTAAAAAATCTGACTGAAGGTGAGCTTTATCAGTTTTACCATTCCTATAAATTCAATAAAAAAAGTGATGATATAATTACATATAATCCTGATGAAGACCTTAATTTATATAGTTTTGGAAATTTAAATATCTCAATATCAGCAATTGTTGGAAAAAACGGATCAGGCAAAAGCACTATAGCGGAGTTTTTATATCTAGTAATTAATAAAATTGCCTTCTTAAAAAAGGTAAAAACTTCAGAAAAGCTTATTGACGAAGAAATTTCTGCTGATCTTTTTATCAGATTGGATAAACTTTATAAAATTTCTGTCACTGACTCAATAGAGGTTTTTGAATATGAACTTAAAGATGATAATACTTATCATTTAAAAACTAAAAAGGAAGAAGCAAAGAGCACTTTTGATACTTTCGATCTCGAAAGTTTTTGTTATTCTATTGTTGTTAATTATTCCTTGTATGCACTAAATACGAATAGTATAGGCAATTGGATATATCCATTATTTCACAAAAATGATAGTTATCAAACACCTATTGTTCTAAATCCTCTTAGAAAAAATGGTAATATCGATGTTAATAATGAGGAAGGATTGACAAAATCAAGAATGCTCTCCAATATTTTGGAACCAGACTTAATTAATTTTGAAACAAATAGCATCCCAGAATTAGTAATAAATTCTATTCCTGTAAAACTTATACTTGAATTTGACATAGACAAAATAAATCGAAAAAAAGAAAAATACAAACAACTATACAAGCGATTACATCAAAAGCATATTGATAAAGTAATTTATAATATTGGTTTTGAGATAAATTCTGACCTAGCTTTTTTAAATCACGCCAAGGAATACTTTTTTCTTAAAATAGTAGAAATAGCTAATAAGTACCCTAAATTTAAAAAATTCAAAGACTTACCACATTGGATTTCTTCTGATCAGAAAAAATTTGAATTGTACCTAATCAAATTATCTGAAGAAACTAGTCACATCACTTTCAAGCTAAGGCAAGCCATTAATTATCTAAAATATGGAATTTACACACCGGAAAAAGAAAATGAGATTTTGCCATTATCTAGAAAAATTAGAGAAATTAAAGAGGAGGCTAGTTTACTTACGATTGATCTTGTACCACCAGCATTCTTCAAAACAAATATCGTGTTTGATCATGGCGGCACTTTCAATGAATTGAGTTCTGGTGAAAAACAACAAGTATTTTCCATTAATACAATTGCCTATCACCTATACAATATTTCATCTGTAATGTACGAAAAGGACACTCTAAAATATAACAACATTAATATTGTATTTGATGAAATTGAATTATACTTTCATCCGGAGATGCAAAGAACGTACATAAATAATTTATTGTCCAGAATTAGAACTCTTCAATTGGAAAATGACATTCATAATATTAATATTTTGTTTATCACACATTCTCCTTTTATATTATCCGATATTCCTTCTTCAAATATACTACGATTAAACCTAGATATGGAGTTTAAGAAATCAATTCCGATTAGCAATACAGAACAAACTTTTGGCGCTAATATTCACGATTTGCTTGCAAATGATTTCTTTCTTGAAAATGGTTTTATGGGAGAATTTTCAAAAAACAAAATTAATGAGATTATACAATTTCTCAATATATATAAAATTATATCTAAACTCAAACAATTAGACTATAAATCTATTGAGTTAGAGCCAGCTGCTACTTATCTAGAAGATCAAAGTAAAAAGCTGCGATCTGAAATTAATGTTTTTATTCCTAAATTCTCTAGTGATGAATTCAATATTGAAAATAAAAACAGTACGTCTCAAACAATCGAAAAATTAGAACAATATATATCTCAAAATTTTCAAATTAATATAAGTAATTGTATCGCTACTATTAAAATAATTGGAGAACCTGTACTTAAACATAAATTAATGGCAATGTATAGCGAAACTTTTCCGAAATCATATGAAAAAAGTAAAGAAGAAGAATTCTTAGAGCTTGCTAAAAAGCTTAACTATAAAGTAATAAAAGAATAAGGAGATGCTATATATAGACAAGACAAAATCAGATATAAAATTTGCCATGGAAGAACATTACAAAAATGTAAAATGTTTGATATGGAAAAAAATAGATGCTAAAAATAATTTAGCAGAAAAGAGATCTTGTGGAATTCCTACTTGTAGTATTTGTAACGGAAAAATTGAGCCTATAAAAAATATTCCACAAAAAATCTATTCATTCTTAAATGATGATAATTTTCTAAAACAATTAATTTGTGGCTCTCCTCTGGAACTACAATCCATTGATATACAATTTTGGAAGATTATCCATCCTTATTTCAAGTATCAAGATTGGGTTGAAATTATTAATAAAGATGAAGAAAAATTAAATCAAGATGAAAAGAATTATAAATCTTTAATAAAAAAGGTTTTCAAAACTTTAAATGGCATTATTGCTTATGAAAGTTGGTTTGTCGCTAATAAACCAACAAGCAATTACAGCGCCTATCATCTTGCAACTTATCTAGATATCCGTTCTTGCGTTTATTGCAATAGAACCTTTATTGTTTCTCAATTTAAGACAGAAAGCTCTGGAAAAATAGGAAAACTTATACGCCCTCAATTTGATCATTGGTTTCCACAAGAGAAATATCCTTTATTAGCCTTATCTTTTTACAATCTCATTCCTAGTTGCTCAATTTGTAATACTTCTGTAAAGGGTAGAAAGGAGTTAAATTTGGCAAGATATACGCATCCTTATGAAGATAATATACTCGATTCTGTAATATTTAGCTACAAGCACTTAGTATCTGTTGATTCATTAAAAATTGAATTAACAGGAATTAACAATAATTCTGAATTGGAAAACAGAATAAATAATACTCTTAAAGATTTTTATATAGAAGAAATGTATAATTCCCATCATCCTGAACTTAAAGATTTGTTAACCATAAAAAAGACTTATTCAGAAAATTATCTAAAAAATCTCAAAAGTGCTTTTCCTGATGCAAATCTGACAGACAATGAAATATATAGACTTATATTTGGGGTAGAGCTTAATCCGAACGACTTTCATAGGAGACCATTTAGCAAATTTAAATATGATATTTTAAAAGAATTAAAAATAATATAATTTTAATCTATTTGAGAATTAAACAAATCCCGAAAAACAAACATAATCCGAAGTTTTTTGGTTTTCATCTCCTTATCCAAAATCGATTTCTGTTTTATATTTTTATGTGATAAAGGATTGAACATTCCAAGAAACCTAAAGAAATAATGTTTTTAAAAAAGCAGAAGAATTTTAAAAATATAAACATAGCATAACAGAAACTAAGCGAGATTGCAGGTTTTCATTATCAAAATCGAAATATGACAGAAGCAGACAAAAAAATACATTTAGAAAATCTACTTTTCAAAATAGACAACTTATACATTTCAGAATCTTCAATACGGAATTTAAGTAATTTAATACGAGATGAGCAACGTAGAGAAATAAATTCTAAAAATATAAGTAAATTATATTCAAATAACTTAAGCCAAACGATAGAAAAAAATCTTGAAGATTTAGAAAAAAATGCAAGTAAACCAAAAATTAGAATTGAATTATTTAAAGATTGTGTTTCTAATTTTAAACAAGACATAAATAGAGAGTTAAGTGATTTGAAATATAGATGATGAAGCGATTTTATAGCTATTAAAAGGTGATACAATAGAATCAATTATCATGAAGTTAACCGAAAATATTTAATATAAAAACAGCAACATGGAAGAATTAAAAACAATGCTTCAATTGACATACGATAATTATAAAACTGAATACAATCTGTATGTGAACCTTTATCAGGACTTGCCTCAAGAATCAAATTAATTTCAAATATAATCGAAATACTAAACATATAGCTGAAAAACAACACAACGTTTTTCAATTTTTCCCGGCTGTTTCTCGATTTTTTTTCCTACATTTACAGAGGTTAGTAAACCCAAGAATTTCAAGAGTGCACTATTAGTGCCCATTTATTTTTGATATAACATGACACCCAGTGTTTACTGGTGCTTACGATACAGGTGGCAGAGCCTCTTTCTCCGCTGAATTTAAAACCCTTAACTTTGTTAAGGGTTTTCTTTTTTTTATAACATATTTTCTTTGCAAAATAGTTTCAAAAAAATTTTCACAATTAAAAAAACACCTTATATATGCACTCGCAATCAGAAAATGATTGAGACATACTGGAGGAATGGCAGAGCGGTCGAATGCGGCAGTCTTGAAAACTGTTGACTGTAACAGGTCCGGGGGTTCGAATCCCTCTTCCTCCGCTGAGAGCTTAAAATGAAACTTTTCAAAGTTTATAAAACAAGCTAAAATTCACGGAAAACCCTGCAAATTAAACAATTTGCAGGGTTTCTTCTTTTATACCACTTTTCAATATTTGCAAAAACAGACAAAATCTTCGTGGCGCATTCGTGGCGCAGGTCAAGATTTTTAAAGTGTGCCACAAAATTTCTCCCGATAGCGCGGATTTATCTCCGCAACGATAGCACGGATTTGCAATCCGTGCCCGCAAAATAATTCCTTTAAAACCCCACAAATAAAAAGTAAAATTTTCCGCTATACTTTTTATTTTTATAGGAAAAAAGAACGTGTCAACAAAATATAAAGCAAGGACCAATGAGGAAGCATATTTTATAACTGTAACTGCTGTAGGATGGATAGATATATTTACAAGACTAAATCAGAAAAACATCTTAATAAATGCTTTAAAGTATTGTCAGGAAAATAAAGGTTTAGAAATTTATGCCTTTTGTATTATGAGCAGCCATATTCATTTGCTCTGCAAAGGAACGAATGGTTTTGTATTATCTGATATTATTAGAGATTTTAAAAAATTTACATCAAAAAAAATAATACAGACTATAATAGATGAACCTGAAAGCAGAAGAGAATGGATGCTGGAATATTTTCAAAAGTCATGTGAACATTTAAAAAAGAACCAGACTTATAAAGTATGGCAAAATGGCTATCATGCGGAACATATTTACAGCAATAAATTTATTAAACAAAAAATTGATTACATCCATAGCAATCCCGTAAAAGATAAAACTGTTAATTCTGCTGAAGATTATTATTTTAGTTCGGCAAGGAATTATTCAGGCTTAGAGAATGATTTAGATGTTGTTTTGTTAGATCTGTTTTGAAAAAAATCTATTGCGTTCTAGAAAACATCAACAACAATTGATTTTTTTTGATTTGCATTGTGTCCAATCTTTGCGGGTACGGATTGCAAATCCGCGCTAACGATTGAGAGTAAATCTGCGCGATCGGGGGTATACTAAATAAAGTATATCTTTTTCTATTTAATAAAAAATTTCAAAATCATTATTTATAAGAAAAAAAAGGATGAGCAAAACACCCATCCTTTTTAACCACATCTAAAAAAATTCAAAAACTATATCGACGGAAACAAACTGGTTTTAGCCATTTTTTCCGACGAAAACTCAACAGAAAGTCCCTCTCCATAACTTTCCTGAAAATATTCTAAACGAACTGGAAGCAATCCTTTTTTCAAAGTTATTTCTGATTTCTTTTCATCAAAACCGTGTAATCCATCATTGTTAATAAGTAATTTGTTATCGATATAAAGTTTACTTCCATCGTCTGAAGCGATATAAAATGTATATTTTCCATCTTCTGGAATGTTTATAAATCCGTTGTAAACTAAACCATAATTATTAGAATCGTGTTTAATTTTATTCAAATCAAAATCAGGAGCAAATCCTTTTTCAACTGGAGTTAATGCGCTGAAATCTGGAATTTTACTCCATTTTCCTTTGTACAAACTATAATTTAATCCCGTCTTTTTATTGTAAAATATCTTTGAAATTACGGAGCTTTGAGAACCTTCACCCGATGGAACGGCAATTGCATTGACACGCGCCGGAACTGTAACCTCAAACGCTTTGGTGTAAAGCTGTGATTTTGAAGTTGGAACCGAACCATCTGTGGTATAATATATTTTATCTGTTCCTTTTGAAACAAATTCTACTCTTGCTTTTGTATCAGATTGCAATTCTTCTGAAGTATTTGCAAATTCAGGTCTTTCAGCAATTTTTCCGTAGATTTTCAGAAATTCGTAATACGGTTTGTATGCTTTATTGGTTTCACTAATAGATTGAATCGTCAACAAAGCGCTGTTCCAACGATTAGAAAATCCATCAACTTGCTTTTTAATATCTCCAATATTATATTCAATATTTTGACCAAATTGAGAAAGTGACATGATTTCGAAAGGACTGTATAATCCATCATTCCAATCATTTAACAAACGAAATGCTTCGAAATTTTTCATGTATTTAATTTGTCCTTTTTTACCAGAAAGCAATTGCTGATCGTAATCTGGAAATTGTACCTCAACATTAACTTTTGAATTGGTTGGAGATTCTGGTAAATAAATACGGGTTTCGAAATCATTTCCGGCATAAGACCAGCTTCCAACTTTGGCTTCTTCGCTGTATGGAATATTTTTTCCGTTTGCCGATACCGAAGTGGGAGGAAATGAAGATGGAAAACGCAGTTCGTAACCTCTTGCAGTCAGCATTCCTGGAAATGAACCTTCTGCAGCTCCGATCACAATATTGGTCTTGTTTCCTTTTTGTTCTGAAGTTACTGTTGTAAAACTGAAAGCATCTTTCTTGAAATTGTTGTTATTTCCTTCGTCTTCATATAATTTTAGGCTTCCTTTTTTACCTGGATAAAAAGCCAAAATTAATGGGTTCAAAGGTTTCTCATCTGTTCTTTCTACTTTTGGCTGCATCGGAATAATTGCGCCTTCTTTTACAAAAACTGGAATATCTCCTAAAGTAAAAGGCATTGTAATTTTCTTTCCGCCGTTTATAATACTTCCTGTGCTGCATTCGTACCATTTTCCTTCTGGAAGCCAAGTTTCGTGCGATAAAAAGACACTTCCTTTATCGATCGGTTTTGTGATTGGATGCACAATCATATCGCGCCCAAACATATATTGGTTTGGAATTGAATATGAATTTTCATCTTTTGGATAATCGTAATAGATAGGGTGAACGGTAGAAACTCCTGTTTCGTAAGTATTTCGGGCTTCGTTGTATAAATACGGAACCAAAGCATATCGCATTTGATACGCTTCTCTCATAATCAAGAAATTATCTAGCGGATAAGCCCAAATACGTCTTTCGTGTTGGGGCGCTGCGGTTGCGTGCGTTCTAAATATCGGACTAAAAACGCCCCATTGAATCCATCTTGTGTAAAGTTCTGGAGTTCCTGCATCGCCCTGGTGTCCGCCAATGTCGTGACTCCAATAACCAAAACCTACGTTTGCCGCAGTTGACGTAAAATAAGGCTGATAATTTAAGGATTCCCAAGAAACGTGTGTATCGCCCGAAAATCCGATTTGATATCTGTGATTTCCAAGTCCGCCCCAACGGTGGAAAATTAGTGGACGCACTTTATTCTGGCGTTCCATATCGCTATAATGCACATAATTCAAATAAATCGTCGGATTAACACCCGGAATCTTGGTATTTCCCCATTGCTGCCAATCCAGCCACCAGAAATCTACGCCCATTTTTTCTATTGGACGTAATACCAGATTCATATAGTTTTCTGCAAACTTTTTATCGGTAATATCAAAAGGAACATATTTTTTAGTTGATGGATCAATTCCCATTGCTTTTGCCATTTCAGTGTAAGCTTCTTCAAAAGGCTGAATTCCAGAAGCGGGATGCAGATTCAAACAGGTTTTAAGATGCTGTTCGTCTGTCCATTTTAGAAACTTTTCTGGCGAAGGAAACAAATTTTTATTCCATGTAAAACCCGTCCAACCAGAATCTTCTCCAGCTTGATCTCTTTGTCTTTGTCCATTTTTGAAAAATTCAGGCAACGATTTGATATGCCAGTCCATATCGATTACAAAAACATCTAACGGAACATCATGCATTTTAAATTCGCCCACAAGGTCACGAAATTCTGTATCTGAATATTCTCTGTATCTCGACCACCATGCACCAAACGCGAAACGTGGTGGCATAGCAATTTTACCAGCAATATCGGTGTAATCTTTTAAAGCTGTTTTATAATCAGAATCATAGGCAAAAAGATATAAATCCTGCGGTTTTTCTCCCGGACGCGCCATAACCCATGGCCATTCTGAATTATCAAAAAGCGGACGCTCGCTGTCGTCTACCAAATACCATCCATCACGAGAAATAATACCTTTTTCTAATTCTTTGGCTGGACCATCTACTCCATCTAAAGTACGTGTAGTTCCTAGAAGATTTTTAGTATTTGCCAAACCTGGTTTCCACGTTGTAGCTTTTCCATTTACGATAAAATCTACGCTTAAATTTTTGTCGTTAAAACTGCCAGAACCTTTTTTGTATTTCAATTTTACAACATCAGTTACAATTTGAAGCTCACCTTTACTTTCTCTTTTGGTAAAAGACGGAACGGGAAGATTTCTGTTTACAAAAGTAAGTGAAGCATTGTCTGTAAATTTACCATCCGAACTCCATTCCATACGGATTACGCGTGGCGAAAGCACTGTAAATCGAGCATTTCCTGCTACTACAATTGCTTTCGGATTAGCTTCAGGTTTGTATTCCTGAGCTGCCAATACCAAAGACGCCAGACTCAAAATTGCAACTAAAAATTGTTTTGTTTTCATATTTTATTTTAAAATTAATCTTAAATAAATATTCAAATCATTTCCTAAAACTATCACTTTTACGAGATTATTTGAAGTATTTACTATTTATTCTGCTTTTATTTTTTGATAAATTGTTTGGTAATTTTTGTTCCATCTTTTTCAAAAACAATCAAATAAACTCCTGTGGTTAAATTTGAAACATCCAAACTATTTTCTTTAATTATCTGTTGCATAACTACACTTCCCGTTTGATTGAAAATACTAACTTGAACATCTTTCATATCTGAACTAAAGAAAAGTGTGTTTTTTACTGGATTTGGATAAATACTGATGGAATTTAATGTCTCATTTTGGTTTTCTATTTGAGATTTTGAGATTTTGTTTGTTCCTAAAGTTCCTGAAAGTTTTATTAAATCTAATTTCCAGCGTTGCGCATCATTCCCATTATCGGTATATTGATGCACGTTTGTTCCAGGTTCTGCAAGATTGTTTACCACATCCAGACATTGATTCGTGTTTTTATGAGTCAGTTTAAAATGACCGTCGCTCATCAATTCTATTTTCCAGCGTTGTGCATCTGTACCTAAATCTGACCATTGTTGCACATTTGCTCCTGGCTGACTGCTGTTATTATCAACATCTAAAACTTGGGTTGTTCCTCGATGCGTTAATTTATAGAAGCCATCAGATTCTTTTGTAATGATCCAACGCTGTGCATCGGTTTCGTTTTTGGTATGCTGTTGTACATTTGCGCCTTGCTGTGTGCTTCCTCCGCTTACATCTAAACTTTGATTGGTTCCTTTATGCGTCAGTCTGTAAATACCTCCTGAAACAATTGGAACTTCAATCAAATCCATTTTCCATCTTTGAGCATCGGTACCCAAATCTGACCATTGCTGTACATTAGCGCCAGACTGACTGCTGTTGTTATCGACATCCAAAACCTGAGTTGTTCCTTTGTGTGTCAGTTTGCAATAACCGTCAGACATTAATTCGATTTTCCAACGTTGTGCATCGCTATTATTATCTGTCGCCTGTTGTACATTTGCACCTTGCGTATTACTGTTATTCACAACATCTAGACATTGATTGGTTCCTTTGTGTGTTAGTTTGTAAAAACCATCAGATTCGAGTGTAACGATCCAGCGTTGTGCATCATTTCCGTTGTCTGTACTTTGCTGTACGTTTGTTCCCGACTGACTTCCATTATTATAAACATCCAAACATTGGTTTGTTCCTTTGTGCGTTAATTTATAAATCCCACCCGAAACAATACTTTGCGTTGGACACGATTGATCTGGAACTCTTGGCGGAACTCCATAATTGGTCATATTAACAGGTTCAATCAAATCATTAGAGTTGAAATACATTCTGTCAATGGCAATTTTTCTATCTCCCGACGTGCCATTTTCGTAGCGATGATAAATGATATAATACTCATCGCAATTGCCTATTTTTAAAACCCCATGATGCCCTGGACCTTTGTCTTCGGTATTAGAACTTAAGACTTTTCCCCTGTAAGTCCAAGGCCCCATAGGAGAATTAGAAGTTGAATATTGCACATTATAAGTATCATTATACCAAGCGCCGTTAGAATACATCATATAATAAATTCCTTTTCGCTTTACCATATAGGGACCTTCAGTATAATTTTGAGGTGTAATATCGGTTGGTCCAGTTGCTAAAGAAACCATATCTGCATTTAGTTTTCTAACCACCATTCTGCTTTTGCCTGAGCCTCCATAATAAATATAGGCTTGTCCGTCATCATCAACAAAAACATTGGCATCAATAATATCATCGGTGTAAGGATCTGTTGCGATAAGCGCTGCGCCAATATCTGTGAATGGTCCAATTGGTGTATTTCCTACAGCAACTCCAATTTTGGTTTCGGCAGTGTAATAGAAATAATATTTGTTGTTTCTAAAAACTACCGCAGGCGCCCAACCGTTATATTGCGACCAAGGACTGTCTGGAAAAAGATCGAAAATAAGTCCTTCGTCTATCCAATTGGTTAAATTAGTTGACGAATAGGCATGAAATTGCGTGCCGTAAATGGCAGTAGTATATATATAATATTTATTATTAAAGTAATGAATTTCAGGATCTGCTCCTGTAAACAAAGGATTACCACTCGTCTGTGCTTGAGCTGAATTGGCAAAACTTATGAATACCAACAATAACGCAAAATGCAGTCTTATTTTATCAGCAAGACCGAAGCTTTTTATTTTAAATTGTATCATAACTTTTCTTTTTATAAAACATTCTAAAAACTTATTTTCTTTCTATAAAAAATCTAAAAAAGAATCCAAAACTTTCCAATAGATAATGATTGAAAAGTCTTGTCTTCTTCTATTTTAAAATCTTTATAGTTTTTTAATTACGATGGTCATTTTCGCTGGATTGACAGTTAATTCATATTGTCCTGCAGTTTCAATAATCCATTTATTATCTGGATTTCCATTTGGCATCAATTGCATTGTCGTGTTATCACTTGCCTGTCCTTTAATGACTGTACCATTTGATGGCGGCATTAAGTTTTTACCATTCCAGTTTCCTAGTTCTAACGGAAGCTTGAATTCTCCTGCATCAAATTGTCCTCTATAAGTAAATACCTCTGGGTTTTTAGGATCCCAAACCATAGGTTTAGCTCTTCCAATATCCCATCCGATTCCTGTTATCGCATTTCCGACCATATAGACATTTTCGTAAGGAACGTATCCGAAGGCATAGATTTTTTGATCAATATCTAAATAGAAGGAATGACGGCCTGATTCAGCAACTTTGAATACATTGTCATCTGTTTTAGGATTTGTTTCGTTGTACACAATTTTGTTCCCCGCGATCGGATCATATGATGGAAATTCGCTGCCTGCTTTTTCAATAACTTTGAATGAACCAACTGAAAAATCTCCAATGAAATTGTAAATTGTTCTTTCGGTTTTCTCAGGCAAGCTTTTTCCAGCATTGTAATCCCAACCTCCGCTTATTGCATCTCCAACCATAAATAACGGTAATGGACCTGGACTGTAACTTGTAACGGCAAAACTAGAAATAGAAACTTCTGGAAGCTGATACTGTTTGCTATTATTAACTTGCGCAATAATTTGAACTTCAAGATTTGTGATTACTCCGCCAGGACGTTTAAAATTCTTCAATAACAAAGAATTTAATTGTGCATTGGTATACGATTTCGTAAAAACGCCTTCTGGAATTTCTTCTGTAATGGTTGTACTTGTTCCTGGAGCGGCGCCTTCACCAAAATTATTCCCTACAATATCCATTCTGAAAAAGTAGGTTAAAGTTGTTCCTTCTCCTCTATCGTTTCCTTTCGTCCAAGTAAAAGTTATGGCATTTTCACTTTCCTTTTCTTTAGTCAAAACCACTTCTTTACTTGAAAGCGTTAAAGTCATCGGATTGGGAAAATTAGGTTCTTTAAGCCAATCCGCATTTTCGAGTCCGTTGTCTGTACAAGAGACCAAAACCAAACTCATTATTAGAAATGAGATAATATTTTTTATATTTTTCATTTTGTTCTGATTTTTAGTTATTTGTCCCAGAAAGGAGCCTGAATTAAATTTGGATTTTTTTCAATTTCTGCCAGATAGATCGGAAACCAATAAAATGATTTTCTATACACTCTGGTTTGATAGGCTGTTCTTTTATAAAATTCAGCAGCAGTTTTTCCGTTGAAATTCATTCCATAAAAAGGGCCATTCAGAACCGTTTCTGCTAGTTTCCATCTTCTTAAATCGTGATAACGAATTCCTTCTGTACAAAGTTCCACTCGTCTTTCCATTCTGATCACTTTTCTCAGACTTTCCTGATCACTATCGACATGAATATTTTGCGCATCGGTTGCTCCCAATGTATACGGTCTTATACCCGCTCTTTCTCTAATTCTATTTAAGTAGATTAATATTTCAGGATTTCCAGGATCTGTTTCGTTCAATGCTTCTGCATAATTTAAATAAGCTTCTCCTAATCGATATAAAATTCCGTGACGAGGAGCAAAATAACCAATCGTCGGATTTCTTGTTGGATCTGTTCTTTTTCTAGCTAAATATCCATTTTGAGGGGCATCATGTGTATTGTTGTTATCTTTTGCACCGTTAAAAAATTCTAGTTTTCTTCCTTTATCTTTCCCTGCATTGTCTCCATCTGTATACCAAGCGTTATTAAAATTTACTGCTAGATAAAATCTTGGTTCACGGTTGCAATACATATTGTAAGTTCCTGCCATCGTTACAAGCCCTGGACTTTTCACTTCATTAAATTTGGTTACACCGTTTGTCCAATATCCGTCATTAACAGAATATCCACCTTCTATATATCCAGAATTTGAATCAGTTATTGGCAGTCCATTTGCTGTAAAAAAAGCATCTACCAAAGATTGTGTTACGCCGTATCCTCCAGCTCCACCAGCTCCACCCGGCGCTGTATGTCTGTCATATTCTCCTGACTCTACATTTACGCGAGCAAATAAAACTTCGGCATTTCCTTTACTAGATTCTACCAAATGCAAATTTTGACAAGATAAAAATGGATCGATTTTTCCAGCCGAATTCATTTCTGTATATAATTTATGTCCAGCAGCTTCTGCGCTTAAAATCAAATCTTTGCTCGCTTCTGCAGCAATTCTCCATTTGTTGGCATCGTATGAAGGATTAAATAACACCTTTCCATCTTTGGTTGCATGACCTGCATAATCTGGATTTCCATTTACCAACGGACTCGCAGCAAAAAGCAACATTCTAGCTCTAACCGCTTTACACATGATAGATGTAGCACGTCCAAATTTTCTTCCATCAGAATATGATGTCGGCAAAATCTGTTCTACTTCTCTAAGTTCTTTATCAATCCATGTTACAATTTCGTCGTAGGGCGTCTGACCTACTTGCAAGTCTGAAAGATTGTAATTTACTGGTGTAATTTCATCTGGACTAAAAGGAATTGGCCCATAGGTATTAAGCAATAAAGAATAATAATACGCTTTTAGAAAACGACATTCTGCAATCATTAATCGAACCTCATCTTCGTTTAAATTTTGAGTTGGAAGAGGTTTAATATTTTTGATCAATAAATTACATTCTCTGATTCTTTGCGGAAGGCTATTCCAATAACCTGGACTCCATTGAGAACCCACTGACCAATCTCCCAAAATAAATGGAATTACTTGCCAGTCGTATTGACGCCATCTTTCTGAAGGAGTCATATCGTCTCCAAAAATTTCCCATCCTAAACTGCGCGTATAACCCCAAGTCGGATCTGGTATTCTAGAATAACAACCTGCCAGCCAGTTCTCCGTTTTAGTTTTACTTTCAAAAACACCGTCTAAAGTAAGTTCGGTATCACTCTCTTTATCAAGATAATCAGAACACGAAGAGGATAATAATAATCCTAAAAAAAGGAATATTGTTCTAATGTATATATTTTTCATTTTAATTGATTTTTAAATTATAGTCCAATTGATAATCCAAAAAGAACTGATTTTGTTGATGGATACTTCAAACCATTTCCTGTATCCAACTCTGGATCCCATAGTTTAAAATTAGATACATACCACAAATTGTTTCCGCTGATATAAATTCTCAATCCTTGTAAATACATTTTTTCTGCCATTGCTTTTGTTAGAGAATATCCAATTTCCATTGTTTTCATACGTCCAAAACTCATGTCTTTTTTCCACCAAGTAGAAGCTACGGCATTATTTGCATTTGGTCCATAACTCAATCTTGGCCAAAACACATCTTGACTTGGATTTTCTTCTGTCCAACGGTCTTCATAATTTGAATAAATATTTCCTAAAGTACCTGTACCACTTCCTGGAATAAAATTAGAACCTCCAATCATTCTTTCTGATTTTCCAATTCCTTGAAAGAAAAAGCTAAAATCGAATTGTTTGTATTTCAAATTACTTCCAAAACCATATACAATTTGCGGATCTGTTGTTCCACCAATGAAACCTTCATCTAAACCGCTGATGATTCCGTCACCATTTCTATCTTCATATTTAATATCTCCTGGTCTAAGTGATGTTCCAAAAGTTGGCACTGGCAATCCTGGCGCAAGTACGCCCGGTGAAGCAAAATCTTCATCTGTGTAAAGTCCTTTTGCGATATAACCCCATAAAGTATTATTTTGAATACCTGTTCCAGAACGGTAGGTTCCTTTTACCGCTTCGGCTTCGTCTCTTTCTGTCACTTTATTTTCAACATAAGTAAAGTTGAAACGCCAGCTCATAAAGAAATCGGCAGTCATTTGTTTATTAAAGTTAAATCCAATTTCAAGACCTTTGTTTTCCATTTTTCCAAAGTTGGCCCAAGGTGCATTAATAAATCCTGCTTGTGTTGGAACCGTATTTCTTTCTACAAAAATGTCTTTTCTTTTTTCTTGAAATACATCTACCGTCAAATCCATAATATTGAATAATCCTAATTCGATACCAATATCTGCTTTAGCTACTTTTTCCCAAGTCAAATCATTTACTCCGATTTGACCTTCTTCAATTCCTTCAAATTTTACTCCTTGTCCTGTTCCAAACCAGTAATCAGAATTGTTATTGTCACTAATTGTAGTCAGGTATGCAAACCTTCTATTTCCTCCAATATTATCATTTCCAACTAATCCGTAAGAACCACGAATTTTTAGTTTATTGAAAACATCTTTATAAGGTTCCATGAATTTTTCTTCAGAGGCAATCCATCCCATTGCTACAGAAGGGAAAAATCCGTAGCGGTTTCCTTTTGCGAAATTTTCAGATCCGTTGTATCCAAAGTTAAATTCTCCAACGTATTTTCTATCAAATGTATAAGAAGTTCTACCCGCTAAACCTTGATGTTTAAAAGCTTGAGGCGCTGTTCCATCATTATAACTGTCTTGATTGTATAATAAAAGTCCACTTAAATCATGTTTCCCAAAAGCACGGTTATATGTCGTATTGGCTTCCAGATAAATACGCCTGTTTCCAAATACAGCATCTGTTTTATATCCTAAATATTCTTGACCAAATGCCTGAACAGTTCCGTGAATTAAACTTCCATCTAAATCTCTTTGTGTGGCAACGTTATAATAATCAGGTGATTTTCCGCGAGTGATTCTATTTTCTGAATAAGAGTCAAATGAATACGTAAATTTTGCTTTAAGTCCTGGAGTAATTCCTTTTAAATCTTGTTCTAATGATACCAAACTTTCAATTTTACTACCTCCCTGTCTATAATAACCTTGTTGTGTACCAACAGCCCAAGGATTTTCTCTAGCAAAAACTCTCGGAATTTTTCCGTCAGAATAAATCGCTGGATGTACAAAAGGAGTTGTTTCGAACGCAGTACCAAATAAAAAGTCTGTACTTGTATTTGCTTTATTAATGTTTTGTAAAAATCCCCCAATATTTACTCTCAATAAAGTCGTTTTAGATACGTTTACATCTACATTGGTACGAACATTTGCTCTATTTAATCTGGTTTCAGAATCGTAGGTTTGATTGGGATCTGCTGCCAAAATACCGTTTTCACTATAATAAGAAGCCGTTAAAGCATATCTCAAAATCTCAGATCCACCCGCAACATTCAAATTAGTTCTTGAAGTAAAAGCAAATTTTTTAGTTATAGCATCGATCCAATTTACGTCTGGATATAAATCTGGATCATAATTACTGGCTGTTCTCGCAATACGATCATCTGAAAACAATTGAGGTCTTCCTTGTTCTGTTGCCAATTCATTTAAAAGCGTCATATATGGAGCAGCTTTTATAAACTCAGGTAACTTAGTTGGTTCTTGAATAGAATATTCTGTTCGAACCTGAATTGTAGGTGTTCCCACAAAACCTCTTTTAGTATTAATCAAAATTACTCCGTTTGCACCTCTTACTCCATAAACCGCACTTGCAGCCGCATCTTTTAAAACAGAGAAAGATTCGATTTCTGAAGGATCAAGATCGTTTAGATTTCTTTCAATTCCATCTACCAAAACCAACGGATTTGTTCCTCCTTTAAAAGTAGAAATTCCACGAATCTTGATATCCGATTGATCGTAACCTGGCTCTCCAGATCTTTGCACCGCCATAATACCCGTAACTTGTCCCGCTAGATTGTTTCCTAAAGTACGAGCCGTTCCCACTTGTAAAAGCGAAGGCTTGATTGTAGCAATCGCTCCTACAACCGATGCTTTTTTCTGAGTTCCGTAACCTACTACAACTACAGCTTGAAGATCGCTGGTTTCATCTTGGAGGGTTACATTTATCTTTTTTGAATTGTTTACAGGTATCTCAACCTCTTTCATTCCGATATACTTAAATACAAGAATGGCTTGTTGAGAAGATACGGTAATGGTAAAACTTCCGTCAAAGTCTGTTGAAACCGCATTTTTAGTTCCTTTTTCGATTACGGTTGCACTTGGCATTGAAAGTCCTTTTGAATCTACAACAGTTCCCGTTATCTTTATAAGATCTTTTGAATTGCCTGTTTGAGCGTGAGTAGTGCCTGCACAGAGCATTAAAAAAAATAAGCAAATCAATCCGATTTCATTTAGCTTTAATTTACTCCAGGCAAATAAGCTCAAATGATCGGATGACATTTTCCACGTCGTTTTAATTTTCATTTTGGTTTACTTTTTGGTTTGGTTATTAGTTAGTTTCAAATAAAAAAGATTTCTCTATTATTTCATTTTAGTTTCCTTTATAATGCAAATATCGTTTGGGTACGAATCGCATTACTTTTTGAGACATTCTAAAATATTATGTCCTTTTTTTACAGATACCATAATTTATCTCTTAAAAAAATCTTTTTATTTTTTGACCAAATTAGCGTAATGCTAACATTATTTTAATCCCATTTTGTTTCAAAGTTGTGTTCAATTGATTCATTGAGCACCCGAAAACACTGGAAATAAGGAATATGAATCAAATTGAAAGCGAAATGAGAGGCAAATGAAAAAATTCTGTTTTAAAAAGACTTTTCAAGATTAATTTTAAAAATGTCCTTTAGACTAAAGTTCATGCTTCAGATCAATTCATAAAAAATCACAGCAGTAAATCAATAGATTATCGCCTCAATTATAAATGGAATTTGAAATGGAATCAGAAAAGAGAAAACGCAGCTGCAAACAGTAAAGATGTTTTACTTTAAATTATTTCCAGGTAAAAATTATAAGTATTAAAAGCAATAATTACATCTTCACGTTTTACAACTATATCTTTTGCATTATTTAATGAATTGTGCTTTTACGCCTTCATTCGTAATCGTTACAGGTTTTATAAAACCGTTTTCATCAAAGTGCAGTTCTTCCATACAAGTTTCTCTCGAATTTGCATGAGTTTCAGTAAGCGGTCTTCTGTGGTACACAATGTAATATTTTTCAGAATTGGGTATTTTTATAATAGAATGATGACCCGCGCCTACAGCAATTTTCGGATCTTGCTCTAATATTTTGCCAATTCTTTTAAAAGGTCCCATCGGAGAATCTGCAATAGCGTAAGCCACACAATAATCGGGACCTATCCAACCACCTTCTGACCACATAAAGTAGTATTTGTTGTTTTTTATAAACATAAAAGGACCTTCGACATAATTCTCTGGCGTGATTTCTTTGAAAACCGTTTGATCTTCAAAAGGAATAAAACCCGTATAATCGGGTTTTAATTTTGCAATATTACAATGTCTCCATCCGCCATAAATTAAATAACATTGGCCGTCTTTATCTTTAAAAACAAATTGATCAATAGGTTGCGCGCCATTATAGAATTTATCGACTAACGGTTTTCCTAAATAATCTTTGTAAGGACCTTCGGGTTTTGAAGCGACAGCAACGCCAATTCCACCTACTTCATTATCATTTTGAATATCATTTGCTCCAAAAAAGAGAAAATATTTATTTTTATGTTTAATAATAGAAGGCGCCCAAATGGCTTTTTTCGCCCATTTTACTGCTGAACTATCTAAAATCTTTTCGTGTTTTGTCCAATGCACTAAATCTTTTGAAGAAAAAGCATCGAAAAAAACCTGTTTCTCATAAGGAGCCGAAAAAGTGGGATAAACCCAATATGTTTTATCGAAAATAATGGCTTCTGGATCGGCGTACCAACCTTTAAATATAGGATTATTGTTTTTGGTTTGATTCAAATCTGATTGAGCAATAGCTTTTGAAAAAGAAATAACCACAAGAAAATAAAATATATTTTTCATACTTAAATCAATTAATTAGACCAGTTATTTGAAGGTTGAGCGTCTACTTTCATTTTTAAATTTCCTCCTTTTCGAATAGTTGCCAAATCAATTGAAAGTACATTTACATTCTTTTCATTCAGTTTAACTTCTTGAAGATAAATATTGCTTTTGGTGTTGTTTTTCACCTCAATAACAAAGATTTTATTTTTTGTTTTATCCGATTGTTTAATAGTAACTTTATCAAACAACGGACTTCCAATTTGAAATGACGGATTAATATCGGTCAAACCTTTCACATCAAATAAACCTATGGAAGACATGACGTACCAAGCTCCCAATTGACCTTGATCTTCATCTTGTCCGTAACCATAACCGTGAATTCCTTCTGTTCCGTAAAATTCGTCACAAATAGCATGTACCCATTTTTGAGTTAAGTAAGGTTTTCCAGAAAAATTAAAAAGCCAGGAAATGTGCAAGTTCGGCTGATTTCCATGATTATAAAATCCTGATAATCCAGCGAAAGCATCGATTTTAGTTCCGCCGCCAAATACATTTTTTTGAGATTTTGTAAAGATATCATTCAAACGTTCGTTAAAAGTATCTCTTCCTAAAGTTGCAACTAATTCTGGAACATTGTGAGGCACATAAAAAGTGTACTGCCAAGCATTTCCTTCCTGAAATCCGCGCCAAGGTTCAGACGGATTAAAGTTTTGTATAAATTTCCCGTTAGCATATTTGGGTCTTATAAAAGTGGTTTCTTTATCATAAAGCAATTTCCAGCCATCTGCCAGTTTGATCAGTTTTTCGTAATCTGCAGTTTTACCTAATGCCTTTGCAAATTGTGCAACTGCATAGGCGCTGTACGAATATTCCAAAGTGTGAGAAGCGGAAAATCCAGAACCTTCTGTATTGGTTTTGAAATCCATATTATCTAAAAATGGCGAATAACCTAAATCTACAAATTGCTTCACATCCATTTTTCCTGCGCCTTCAATTCGGTCTTCCCATTCTAATTCATTTTTTAAAGCTGCTTCATATCCTTTTTCAACATCAAAATTTCGAATGCCAGAATTGTAGGCCGATGCAATTGCAAGTCCAGTAAAATTGGTTCCAACTCCAGAAACATATTTACTATTTGCAATTCCGTCACCAAGCCAGCCAGCATCTTTATAAACAAGCAATTGTCCTTGAACCCAATCTGCATAATATTCAGGATAAGCCAAAGCCCAAAGTTGCGTCAGATTCCAAAAACCGCCCCAAATCGCATCTGTATTGTAATAATTGTGTTGCGGTTTTCCTTTTGAATCTAACGGAATTTGACCGACTTTACCATTGTTCATCGGATAGGCACCGTTTACATCGCTTCCTAATCCGCGGCCTAATAAAGCGTGGTATAAACCGGTGTAGAATTTAATTTTATCGTTCTCATTTTTTCCTTCTACGGTTATTCTTCCCAAATAATCATTCCAAACGGTTTGGTTTTGTTTTTTGGCTTCATCAAAATTTAGATTTTTTGCTTCAGTATCTAGATTTAATCTGGCATTAGCTATAGAAGTATACGACAATCCGATTTTTACGGTGATCTTTTCATTTTCTTTAGTATCAAAAGTGAAATAAACTCCCGCGCCTTCTCCACTGATTTCTTTATCTCCCGCTTTAGTTTCTTTTTTATTGAATACTCCTGAACTTGTCGGTTTTTTATCTAAAACTGCCGAAAAATACATCGCGACCTCAGCGCCTGTTTGGTATTTCTTCACATATTCTGGAATGGTTATTACATAACCTTCAATTCTTCCGTCTTTGGTAATCGTAACTTTTGATTCTTTAACGGCTCCGCTCTCGCCTTGTCTGTTTCCAATGTCAAAAATGATATTAGACTGTGAAGATTTTGGAAAAGTATAACGTTGAAAACCGACTCTTTTTGTAGCTGTAAGTTCTGCTTTTATGTTGTAATCTTTTAATAAAACCGAATAATATCCAGACGTAGCATATTCGTCTTTTCGATCAAATCTAGATCGGTAACCTTCGTCAGGATTTTCAAGACTTCCTGGTATCGTTTGTAATTTTCCAACAGAAGGTGCTAATACAATTCCGCCTACTTGAAATTCATGCAAACACGCAAAACCTTCAATAGACGTATCTCTATCATCGTAACCTGTGGCTTCCCAACCGTCTTTATTACCCAAATGTGCGTTGGTTGAAGGTCCCAATTTTGCCAATCCAAACGGCATTGCGGCTGGTGTATAAAAAAACCAGCGGCTGTGTGCCGTTCCAATATTTGGATTTACATAATCGGATAATTTTTTTCCGGTTTGCTGGCTTAAAGCGACGTTAGTCATTAAAGAGAAAACAGTTATGAAGCAAGATTTTATAAAGGTATTTTTCATGATCAATTATTTTAAAGCAATTGTAATTCCATCTTTTAGACTTCCTGAAGCACTATAAGTTTTGCCATCAAGCAATAAACTCACATTGATTTTTTGAATTTCAGTGTTTTTTCTTTTTCCTTCTACTTGAGACACTTTCACCAAAACTTTATCATTCTTTTTTTCAGCAATAAAAGTGATTAAAGCGTAATCTCCTTTTTCAAATCCAAAACCATCTCCTGAGTCTAAATACAATTCTCCATTTGCTGTATTTTTTGCATTAAGGCAAACAAAAAGACTTAGCGGATCAAAAGAATTTTCTCCTGCATTTTGAATTATTTTTCCAGCGGGAATAATAGAACCGCCTTTTATTTTCAGTTTTGCTTGATATTTATCTTGTTTTTCGCCTTCAATCAAATTTAATTCTTCCCAAATTCCAGTTGGAAGTTTTGGGTCTTTTGCAAATGCAGGAACAACCAAAAGATTTTCTCCTAATAAAAAGGCTTGTTCTTCTGCTCTCAAACATGCATCTTTAACATCGGCAAAAAAAACAGGAGCCATTACTGGAAGTCCCGTTTTAGAAGACTCATAAAAAAGCGTGTATAAATAAGGCAACAGACGGTAACGGCGTTCTAAGGCAATACGAGAAGTTTTCTCAATCTCTAATCCATAAGCCCAAGGTTCTTTGTCATTGGTTCCTGCGCAGGCATGTCCGCGTGCGAAAGGCATAAAAGCGCCAAAACTTAACCAGTTTGCCCATAAATCCCCATCTGTATTTCCTAAGAAACCTCCAATATCTGGCCCATTAAAAGGCTGACCAGATAATCCTAAAGTCAACGACATTGGAACAGAAAGTTTCAGATGATCCCAGCCTGCGAAATTATCGCCTGTCCAAGTTGCTGCATAGCGCTGTCCTCCCAATAAATTGGATCTTGTAAGCAGAAAAGGTCGTTTTTCTGGATTTGTTTCTAAAATTCCATTGTAAGATGCCTCTACCATCAAACGTCCATAAGCATTATGATAAAGCAAATGCGAACCTTTCGGTAAATTTCCTCCTCCTTTGTGTGGTGTATCGTACGGCATTGTTCCTAGACGTTTGTCTTCTGGAAAATCATTATCGTTTACGGCAGGTTCATTCATATCATTCCAAACTCCGTCAATTCCTGTATTTAAGAAATCTTTGTAAAGAGTACCCCACCAATTTCTCGTTTTTGGATCTGTAAAATCAGGAAAAACACAATCTCCTGGCCAAACTTTACCGTGATATTCTTCTCCGTTATTTTTCATTACCCAAACCTTATCTTTCGAACCTGATTGATAAACGCTGTAATCCTTATCTACTTTTACTCCAGGATCAATCATGTATACGGCACGAAAACCTTTTTGATGCAGATTGTCATTTAATCTTTTAGGATTTGAAAATCGAATACTATCAAAAGTAAAAACGCGATATCCTTGCATATAATCGATATCCATCCAAATTACATCGCAGGGAATTTTCTTTTCTCTGAAAGTGTCTGCAATTTCCATAACGCGTTTTTCACTGTCATAAGAAAATCGGCATTGATGATAGCCTAAAGCCCAACGAGGTGGCAATTTTATTGTTCCTGTAAGCTCAGAAAGTCCTTTTATAACTTCTTGCGGAGAATTTCTATCGATAATATAAACTCTAAATAAAGCGCCTTCAGAGTTGTAAACAATCTCGTCTGAATTGGTAATTAATTCTGCTTTCCAAGTACTATCGAAAATAATTCCGAATGCAGAACCGTCTTCGCGCACACCCATAACCCACGGATGCGTTTGATACAATCTTTTTCCGCCTTCAACACTGTAAGCTCCTGTATCGGTATTCCATAATTTTATAGCTTGTCCGTTGCGCAAAAGTGGCCCTGTCACTTCTCCGCCTCCATAAAGACTTACGTTTCCTTGAAGTTTTAGAACAGCACTTGCTTTATTATTTTTAAATAAAAACTCAGGAATCAAAGTCCAATTTGCGGGTATTTTTCCTTTTGATTTTGGTTCTGAAGAAAGTATTAGCGAAGGCGTTTTACTTTGATCAAATCCTTTCGGAATAAATTCAACAATTCCATTTCCCACCAATGAAGTTTTTTGCAAAGCAACTTCTTGAGCATTAATAACGGTGGAAGAAAGTGAAATAAAGAGAACGGAAAATAAGGTGGTTTTAAAATTCATTGTGGTTAGTTAGTAAATTGAAATGTTATTAAACTATTATAAATCAACACTAACAAAACTACTAAAACGATTTAGTATTTTTATAAAAATGTTGATTTATTTTGTGATTTTAACTTGAAAAGAAATTCTAGATGGTAGGAATTCTTAGTGGAACTCCCGCAGATTCTGGTGTTCCAATTACTGGATTTCCTTTTTTATCCCATTTTAGTTTTTGCATTCTTGGAGATCTTTTTTCACCGCAGCCTTCGCCCGGATTTGAATTTCCGTGATATAAAATCCAATCTTCTTTGCCGTTTGGAGATTTAAAAAACGAATTATGTCCTGGTGCATACACTTTATTTTTCTCAGATTGCTGTAAAATGGGCTGATCTGATTTTACCCAAGACGAGGCGTCCAATAAATTATCTTTTCCTGTAAAAGTCAGCAAACCCAAACTGTAATTATCTGTCCAGCATCCGCTTGCAGAGAAAACAATAAATACTTTTTCATTGTGCGAAAGGAATTGTGGGCCTTCATTTACATTTACCTGCGCTGGGTTTACATCATCATGCAAGGCGCCGTGCAATTCCCAAGAATGGGTTGGACTCGAAATGAGAACTCGATCTCCGTCAATTTGAGTTGGATTTTTCATTTTGGCGATGTAAATATTCTGCTGTCCGTTGGTATCTCCTTCCCAACCTGACCAAATCATGTACAATTGTTTTTTATAACTGAAAATATTTCCGTCAATTGCCCATTTATCAGTCTCTGCAGCGATTTTTCCCTTAAAAATCCATTCACCTTTCATTGGATCTTTGGAGTTATTTTCTAAAACATACATTCTGTGTGTTTGATTAGAGCCGTTATCTGCCGCAAAATAGGCATACCATTTTCCATCAATAAAATGAAATTCTGGCGCCCAGATTTCAGCGGCGTAATCTGTATTTTTTGGTGCAATCCAAATGGTTTTCTTTTCTGCATTTTTTAAATCTGCCAGATTTTTGGTTTTAAAAAGAACCAAACGATCTTGCATAGTATGTGTATAGTAATAATAGCCATTGTAGAAAGTGCTGTATGGATCTGGTCCATAATCTAAAATGGGGTTTGTAAATGTTTTTTGTGCGAATAAAATAGTATTTCCAACAAAAAGTAAAATGATAATTAATACCTGTTTTATGCTGTATTTTTTATTGTTCATAGGTTTTGGTTTGCAACACTTTGTGTCAAGTTTATTTTGGTTTTTGGTCTGATTAGTTTGCTAGCATTAAAAAATAACTTTTTAAAATTTCATTTGTATTTTTAAAAATATAAGTAATATTGCAATCGCTGTATTGGTCCATATTTTGAATTCTACCAAAACATTTTTGTAATTTTTTATCAATACAACAAATTATATATTAAAAAAATATCATTTTAATTTTTGACCAAAATAGGATATTGACAATATAATTTTAATCCCATTTCGTACCACAATTGTGTTCAAATGGGTCAAATTATCTCTTGAAAGTACTGAAAATACAGCTCACAAATCAAAATGCATGCTAATGACACAAGTCGCCAAGCCCTTTTTTTTAAATTTTATTAAATCCTTTATCATGCAAAGATTTTTCAAAATTGGAACAATCGTTTATCTTTTGTTTTTTTCAACTACAATTTTTAGCCAAGAATATTATTTCAAACATTATAAAGTAGAAAATGGTATGTCTAATAATACTGTTTTAGCTTCTCTTCAGGATAAAGATGGTTTTTTATGGTTTGCCACCAAAGATGGTTTAAATCGTTTTGATGGGTATCATTTTAAAACATTTAGAAGTGGAAAAGATCCTAAAACATCTTTGGGAATCAATTACATTCAATCGCTTCACGAATTCAAAAATTACATTTGGGTCGGAACCGATAAAGGTTTGTATTCTTATGATAAAAAACTCGAAAAATTTACTTTCATAAATGAGGCCATTAACAATAGAATCAATGATATCGATAATGATTTCAAAAATAATTTATGGTTTATTTCTATTGGAACATTAATTAAATACAATGTTGACACTAAAGAAACCAGAATGTTTGACGGACGAAATTCGTTCTACGCGACTTCGATTGCATGCGATAGTAAGGGCGGAATCTGGGTTTCTTCTTACGACGATTTATATCATTATTCTGAAGCAACTCAAAGTTTCGATAAAATTACGGTTCAAATGCCCAATAGCACTTTTTCGATTTCGGCGATTTACGCTTTAGATGCCAATTCTATTTTAATCGGAACGCGCGATCACGGCATTTATAAATATGATGTTTCAAGCGGAAAAACAACTCCATTTATGAACGGAATTGAAAAACCTGTTTTTGTGCGTCAGTTTAAAAGAAATAAAAATGATTTATGGATTGCCAGCGAATCTGGTGTTTACATTTATAATTTACAATCCAAAAGCGTTCGAAATTTGCGTAAAAGTCCTAGCGATCCTTATGCCATTTCAGATAATGCGGCGTATTGCATTACAATTGATAAAGAAAATGGAGTCTGGATCGGAACGTATTTTGGAGGTGTAAATTACCATCAAAAACAATACGATCAGTTTAAGAAATATTTTCCGCGAAAAAGCGAGAATGCCATTGTAGGAAGTGCGGTTCGTGAAATCCATAAAGACAATGCAGGGAATTTGTGGATTGGAACGGAAGACGCAGGCGTTAATAAATTCAACTTACAGACTAAGAAATTCGTTAATTTTAAACCAGACGGGACGAAATCTGGACTTTCTTTCTACAATATACACGGCGTTTTACCAAGAGGAAATAAAATTTGGCTCGGAACTTTTGAACACGGCTTAGATGTTATGGATGCTAATTCGGGCAAAATTATCAAACATTACGATCATACTACAAGCAGTTTTAAAAGCGATTTTATTGTTTCTTTTTATGAAACTCCCGAAAAGAAATTATACGTTATCACTTCTGTCGGAATTTATTTGTATGATGATAAAACAGATAGTTTTACCATTTCTAGCGATTTCTCAGAAAGCACGCATTTTACTTGTATGTTTAGAGATAAAGATGGCAATTTTTGGGCGGGATCGTATCGCGATGGACTTTTTTATTACAATCCGAAAACCAAAGAAAAAGCGGTTTACAGACATGATTTTAAAGATGATAAAAGCATCAGCAATGATTTTATCACGTCTATTTTTCAAGACAAACAGAACAATTTGTGGATTGCAACCGAAAATGGTTTGAATTTATTAGAGGTTAAAAAAAGAGAATTTAAAAAATTTACCACCAAAGACGGATTTTCTAGTAACGTTATTTATTCTATTTTGCAAGATGAAAATGGAAATTTGTGTATTACCACTTCAAAAGGGTTGGTGAAATTTAATTATAAAACCAAAGCCGTTAAAATTTTTACGACCGCAAATGGTTTGTTGAGCGATCAATTTAATTATAGTTCGGCTTTTAAAGATTCGAACGGAGATATGTATTTCGGAAATCTTAACGGAATGATTAGTTTCAATGCTAAAAACTTCAATTCGTATAAATACAATCCGCCGATTTATATTACTGGACTTCAAATTAATAATCAAGAAGTTATCGTAAATGATGAAGATTCACCGCTTGACGAATCTGTTTCTTACATCAAAAAAATTACTTTAAAAAATGATCAATCCAATTTTAATATTGATTTTGCAGCGCTAAGTTACACCGCTCCAGAACTCACGCAATATTGGTATAAATTGGACGGTATCAGCGACGATTGGGTTTATTTGAATAAAAACAATAAAGTCTTTTTTACCGAACTTCCGTCTGGTGATTATAAATATAGAGTAAAATCGTTAAGCGCCGGCGGAATTTGGAGTAAAGAAGCTGTTGTGGCAATTACCATTTTACCTCCATTTTGGGCTAGTAATTTTGCTTTTTTTCTTTATTTCTTATTAATTGCTGGTTGTATTTACTGGCTTTTACGCAGATATCATCATATGAATATCAAAGAGAATAATCGAAAAATTGCAACGCTTAATAACGAGAAAGAGAAAGAAATTTATCACGCCAAAATTGAATTTTTTACCAATGTCGCGCATGAAATTAGAACGCCTTTAACCTTGATCAAAAGTCCGTTAGAGAGTTTATTAAAAAGAACTTACGAATCTCCAGATATTATTCCGAATTTATCTTTAATGGAGAAAAATACGTCTCGTTTATTAAATCTGGTTAACGAATTGCTCGATTTTAGAAAGACCGAAATGGAAGGATTAGGTTTGACTTTTGTCGAAACCAATATTTCTGTTTTGGTAAAGCAATTACAATTACAATTTACTCCTTTAAGTGAAGAAAAAAACATTCACGTAAAATTGGAACTGGGAGAAAAAGACGTTTATGCTTTTGTTGATGAAGAAGCCATTCGAAAAATTTTGAGCAATTTGATTAGCAATGCTATAAAATACGCTAAAAGTGAAGTGGTTATTACTTTATTTAGAGATGAAAATTCTTTGGAATTTATTGTAAAAAATGATGGGAATTTGATTCCGAAAAGTCTTAAAAATAAAATCTTCGAACCTTTCTTTAGAATCTTAGGTTCTGAAACACAAACGGGTACAGGGATAGGATTGTCACTGGCACATTCCTTAACAGAACTGCACAATGGAACTTTAAAATTGCAATTTTTAGATGATTCTATGAACACTTTTGTTTTGAAATTGCCTCTTCGTCAGCAGAGTGAATTTCATTTGTATAAAGACAATTCAGATGTTTTAAAAGAAACCAACGAAGAGTTAGAAAATGAAGTTACCTCCAAAAATATTCGAACGCAAATTCTTGTTGTTGAAGATAATTTGGAACTGCTCAATTTTATGAGCAAAGAACTCGGCAAAGAATATAAAATTTTTAAAGCTACAAATGGCGAAGAAGCTTTGAAAGTAATTCATAACGAAACCATTCATATTGTAATAAGCGATATTACAATGCCAATTATGGACGGAATTGAATTGTGCGATCGCATAAAGTCTAACCTAGAAACAAGTCATATTCCTGTTATACTTTTAACGGCTTTGACCGCAGTGCAATCCCGAATTCAAGGCTTGGAATCGGGTGCTGATGCCTATATCGCAAAACCATTTTCAATGGATTTTATTTTGGCTCAAATCACTAATTTATTATCCAATCGAAGACATTTGATGGAGCATTATGCAAGTTCTCCTTTATCGCATTTAAAGACCATTGCGCACAATAAAATCGACGAGGAATTTATTAAAAAATTAGATGACATTATAAATCAAAATATGACTGATACCAATCTAAGTGTCGAATCATTAGCGGATATTTTACATATGAGTCGTTCTACTTTGTATCGTAAAATTAAAGACATTACTAATTTAAGTCCAAACGAATTGATTAATAATGCGCGTTTAAAGAAGGCTGCAGAATTACTTCTTTCTGGAAAATACAAAGTTTATGAAATTGCCGAAATTGTGGGTTATAATTCTCAATCGAGTTTTAGCAGAAATTTCCAAAAAAGTTTTGCTATGTCTCCATCGGAATTTGTTAGCAAAGAAAAACCATCCACTAAAGAATAAGATAATTAAGAATCATAAGTCGCGTTTCATTTAAAAAAGGCTAAAATTCCAACCGGACTATCCACAATATAAAAAGTGGTTCATTTTCAATAAAAAGTAAGAGGCTACTTTTGATCAAGAACAAAAAACTTATTCAACATACAATATTAGAATGAGCTTTGATTAAAAAAAATCTCAAATTAAAGAATAGAAAAATGAACGAAATAAGACACGATTGGAGTAAAGAAGAAATTAAAGCCATCTACGATCGACCTTTATTAGACTTAGTTTATAGTGCTGCCACAGTTCACCGCAAATGGCATAAACCTTCAGAGATACAAGTATGTACGCTACTTTCTGTAAAAACAGGTGGCTGTCCTGAAGACTGCTCTTATTGCGGGCAAGCGGCAAGATACCATACGGATATTAAAGTACAATCTTTATTGCCTACAGAAACAGTAATTGAGCACGCCCAAAAAGCAAAAGAAAATGGTTCTTCACGCTTTTGTATGGCCGCAGCTTGGCGTGAAGTAAGAAATAATAAAGATTTTGATCGCATTATTGAAATGGTAAAAGGAGTTAACAATCTCGGATTAGAAGTCTGCTGTACCTTAGGAATGCTTACTGAAGAACAAGCTATTCGTCTTCAAGAAGCCGGGCTGCATGCTTACAATCACAATCTGGATACTTCAGAAAGCTATTACGATGAAATAATTAGTACACGTAAATTTGATCAGCGCCTCGATACGATACATAACGTGAGAAAAGCAGGAATTACAGTATGTTCGGGCGGAATTATTGGTCTTGGTGAAACTGCTGCTGATCGAGTTTCTATGCTGACCACTTTAGCAACTATGCCTATTCACCCAGAATCTGTGCCTGTCAATGCCTTAGCAAGAGTAAAAGGAACACCGTTAGAAAACAACCCAAAAGTGCCTATTTGGGACATGGTAAGGATGATTGCAACGGCACGTATTATTATGCCCGCTTCTATAGTTCGTTTAAGTGCGGGACGAATTGAAATGACTGAAGAAGAACAAGCATGGTGTTTCATGGCGGGTGCTAATTCTATTTTTACCGGAGAGCGCGAAACCTTATTGGTAACTCCAAATCCTGGAATATCTGAGGATATGCAAATGTTTCAAAATCTAGGACTTAAACCTTTACAAAAAAGCAATAATGTAAGCACGACTATTTAGTATTCAAGTCTAAAACACAATAATCATAAAAAAATAAACCTCCATTTATTGGAGGTTTATCTTTTTAAATCTAATTTATAATGCAAACCATTCTTTTACATCGTCTTCAATAGTCTCTGTTTTTAAAAGATTATCAAACTCATTGGTTTCAGGGTTATATTGATATGCTTTCTTCCAATTTTCAATGTTAGTGACAATCTCTTTAACAGCATTGCAGATAAACAAAAGCTCTTCATTAGTCATTGTGGGATGAAGCGAAACTCTAACCCAGCCCGGTTTTTCGGTCAAGTCCTTCTGTAGAATTCCTTTTGTGATTGCAGCCGACTTTTCCAGATCAATATTCCATAAAAAATGAGCGTATGTACTGGCGCAAGACCAACCGCCTCGAACCTGAATTCCGAAACGGTCATTTAATAACCGAACAAGCAGATTGTAGTGAATATTTTCTATAGTAAAAGAAACACAGCCAATTCTTTCTGTTTCTAAATCACCTAAAAGAGTCAGTCCTTCTATTTTTTTCAATTCTGAAAAACAAAGATTTAATAATTCTTTTTCCCTGTTTTTCATGTTTTCAACATTCATTTTATCCTTTAATTCTAGACATAAAGCCGTTCGCATTACTTGCAGAAATCCTGGAGTTCCACCATCTTCTTTTACTTCTATTGCATCACTGTAATGATATTCTCCCCAAGGATTGGTACATTTCACGTTTCCTCCACCCGGGTTATCTGGAAAATTACTTTTGTACAAGCTTTCATTAAAAACTAATATTCCACAAGTGCCAGGTCCGCCGAGAAATTTATGAGGTGAAAAGAATATGGCATCTAATCGTTTTTCAGGATCTTCTGGATGCATGTCAATTTTAACATAAGGCGCCGACGCAGCAAAATCAATAAAACAATAACCGCCATTTTGATGCATTATTTTAGCCAATTCATGATACGGTGTAATAATTCCAGTTACATTTGAACAAGCAGTAAATGAACCAATTTTTAATTTTCTATTTTCATATTTTTTAAGTTCCTCTGAAAGCATATCTGGGTCTACCAAATTGTTTTCGCCGCAAGGCAAAACGACTACGTCAGCAATCGTTTCGTACCATGGAACCTGATTAGAATGATGTTCCATATGGGTGATAAAAACTACTGGTCTTTCGTCATCAAAATGCAATTTTACATTGTAAATATTATCTTCAGAACGAAGTCCCATGATGCGCTGCAACTTATTTAGAGCTGCTGTCATTCCTGTTCCAGTTGCCACTAGACAATCTGTATCTGATGCGTTAACATGTTTTTTAATTAATTGTCTGGCATGCTGATAAGCGTAAGTTGAAGCTTTTCCGGTCTGACTTGAAAAAGAATGTGTATTGGCAATCATTGGCCCAATTTTACGCAACATTACTTCTTCTATTGGAAAGTACAACCTTCCACTGGCAATCCAATCTGCGTACAATAAATTCTGAGTTCCATAAATCGATTCAAAACTATGATTGACACCAATTGTATTTTCTCTAAATTTTGAGAAATATTGTTCTAACTTGCTTGGTTTCAAAGTAATTTCCATTTCATCTATCATTTAAAACCTATTTTTTAAAATTCTTAATTCCACTTTGAAGCCAGTTGTAATACTCTTCAATATCTGGATTGTAAGCTGAAGGTTCTGTTAAACTAGCACTTTTATGATCTACAATTACATAAAATGGCTGAGCGTTTGCCTTATACGTTTTAATCTGTAAATCGCTCCATTTATTACCAATTGTTTTAATCTTTTTGCCTGTAGTTTCAGAAGTATATTGTTCGCTTTCAGGCAATTCTTTTTTATCATCCACATATAATGAAATCAAAACCACATCATTATTTAAAACCCCTAAAACTTTAGGATCAGACCAAACTAATTCTTCCATTTTTCGGCAGTTCACGCAGGCATATCCCGTAAAATCTAGCAAAACTGGTTTTCCTTCTTTTTTTGCATATTCCATTCCTTTATCATAATCATGAAAAGTAATAATGTTTTGCGGACCATGTTCTGCTCCTTCAGGAAGTGCTGAATTGGAACTTTCATTTGAAACTTTAGAACCGCCCAATCCATCTGGAGATTCACTGTAATGCATTGGAGGAGGAAATCCGCTGATTAATTTTAAAGGTGCGCCCCAAAGTCCCGGAATTAGATAAATAGTAAAAGTTAAAACCAGCAATCCGAAACCTAATCTTCCGACAGAAATATGATTTAAAGGAGAATCATGAGGTAAAGTAATTTTTCCAAATAAATAAAAAGCCAGAATTCCAAAAACGGCAATCCAAATCGCTAAGAAAACTTCTCTTTCTAACCAGTGCAATTGCAAAACTAAATCGGCATTCGATAGAAATTTAAATGCCAACGCCAGTTCTAAAAATCCTAAAACTACTTTTACTGTATTCAGCCATCCGCCTGATTTTGGCAATGCATTTAGCCAACCTGGAAAAGCTGCAAATAATGAAAACGGTAATGCAATGGCGATCGAAAATCCTAACATACCGACAATTGGAGCTATTCCTCCTTTTGATGCCGCTTCGACTAATAAAGTTCCGACAATTGGTCCTGTGCAAGAAAACGATACAATTGCCAATGCCAATGCCATGAAGAAAATCCCAATTAATCCTCCTCTATCGGCTTGCGAATCGACTTTATTGGCTAGCGAACTTGGCAGTACAATTTCAAAAGCACCTAAAAATGAACAGGCAAAAACGACTAATAAAATAAAGAAAATCAAATTGAACCAAACGTTTGTTGAAAGTGCATTTAGCGAATCTGCTCCAAAAACAGCCGTTACAATTGATCCTAGTAAAACATAAATGATTACGATAGAAATTCCGTAAATCATAGCGTTTCTAATTCCTGCCGCTTTGGTTTTACTTTGTTTGGTAAAATAACTTACCGTCATCGGAATCATTGGGAAAACGCAAGGCGTTAATAATGCCGCAAATCCCGATAAAAAAGCTAAAATAAATATCGTCAACAATCCTCGTGATTCATTTTTCTTTGGTGAATGAACCTCTTTATTTGGTGCTTTTTCTTCCGTTTTAGCAACTATTTTTTCTTCTGTAATTGTCGAATCTTCCTTTACAAGGGCAGTTTCTTCGGCGGAAGCCAATTTCTTTTCAGTCGGAATTTTAAACGTTAATTCTTCCGAAGTCGGCGGTAAACAATTGCTGTCATCACAAACCATAAACTCAACTTCACCCGCAACATTAGAAATAACATCTGACGTAAATTTTATTTTTTGTGTAAAAAGTGCTTTATCTTCAAAATATTTAATTTTCATATCGAAGATTTTATCGACCACTTCATGTCCTTTTTCTTCAGTTGTTTTTCCAACTAATTCGAAGTTTTTCTTCGTATTTTTAAAAGTGAAAGCAGTTCTCGAAGGTCCGCCTTCTTCAATGTATTGTCCGTACAAATGCCAGCCAGATTGTATAACTGCTTGCGCTTTTAAAACATATTCTTTATCTGAGATTTTCTCTACCGATGTCGACCATTTTACCGGATTGTACATTTGTCCAAACATACTTACGGAGATCAAAAACAGCAATATTATGATAGTTTTTTTCATTATTTTTTTGAGTTTGATATTAAAAAAAAGAGCTGCTTGCCGACAGCTCTTGAAAGTCTTTCCTATAAAATTTGGCTTACTAATTCAGATTTTAAAATGAAATGAAAAGACTTTTTTTAGTATTCAGTCACAGTCGCAGTTCACAGCTTTAGACTGGAACTGAAAACTGAGACTGCGACTGAAAACTTTACTTTAAAGGATTTCCGTCTTTATCTAAAGAACCCGATTTGATGATAACCATTTTATCCAACTGAACGTATTTTTTAATAGCATCATTTACCTGCTGTAAAGTTGCTTTCTGAATATCATTTGGATATTGTTCGATATAATTTGGCTCTAAACCTCTTTCAATAAAATTCAGAATCGTTCTTGCCATTCCGTTTGTTGTCGACATTCCGACTTTAAAACTTCCGATCAAATTGGTTTTCTTATTTTCTAATTCTGTAGCAGTAATTCCTTCTTTTACCCATTTGTCAACCTGAACCATAGTAGCATCAAGTCCTTTCTGAAATAACGCAGGATTAAAAGAAGCATTTACGAACCAATAGCCACCAGTTTCGATATTGCCTCCCAAACCAGATGAAATGTTATACGTAAGTCCGTCATTATCACGCACAGTCTGCATCAAACGTCCCGCAAATCCAGCGCCTAGAGTGTAATTTCCAATGTAGAACGGAATATAATCGGCATCGGCTCTTTTCAAACCTGTAAACTGTCCGATATATAATTCTGCGCTTGGCTTTTCTGGAATTGTCACCACTTCTGTTTTTGAATTTGATTTTGAAGCTTCCTCAAATTTCAGTTTTTCTGTAACGCCGCCATTCCAATTTTTGAATGATTTTTTTAGTGAAGCATTTAAATTGGCACCATCTGTATCGCCAACAATTACCAGACGCATAGAAGCCGTTCCGAAATATTTTTTGTGGAAAGCTTTCACTTCTTCCAAAGTTGCTTTTTTGATGTTTTCGATATTGTCTTCAACGCTTAAACTGTAATTCGGATTTGTTTTTGGATAAATCGCCTGCGATAAAGCGATATCTCCTCTTTCGCCCGGATCGTTCAGGCTTTGCTGCGTGTTTCCGATAAACTGCTGTTTTAGGTTTTCGAATTCTTTGGCATCAAAAAGCGGATTTCTCAATTCCTCAGCCAATAAAGCAATTACCTGATCCAGATCTTTCTTCAAACATTTGAATCCGATGTTGATTTTGAAAGTGGAAGCATTTACATTTAAGGTAACGCCTAATTTCTGCAGTTTTTCTGAGAATTTGAATTTGTCATTCAAAGTTGTTCCTTTTGAAAGCATCGAAGCCGTTAAAGCTGGAATAATGTCATTCTTAGTTTCGCTTGCATAATTTCCTAATGAAATGCTCGCTGCAGCAGTTACAAAATCTTTCGCAGAAGTTTTAACTGAAACCACATCAATTCCAGCAACTTTTTCTCTTTTGAAAGCTGAAGCTGATTTTTCGATTGCTGTTTCTAATGGATTATTTTCTTCAAATGTACTTTTTGGTGAAGACAAAACTGTTGGTGAACTTTCGTTATGAGAATGATCATTTTCAGGATGTCTGTAATAAAACGGACCATTTTCTAACATAAAATTCTCTGCTTGTGCAGGATTTTGATTCTGAGAACCTGATTGTTTTGGAATAAAATATCCTGTTGTGCTCTGGTCTTCAACCAGATATTTATTGGCAACGCGAAGAACATCAGCTGGAGTTACTTTTTTTAATCTTTCCACACCCAAAACATAATCAGTCCAGTCTCCTGATGCAATAGCTTCGTTTAATTCTGATGCAATTACCCCAGATCCATCGCGGGCTAAAATAGTCTGAGCGCTTATTTTTGCCACAATACGGTTTACTTCATCTTGGGTTACGCCATCTTTCTGAATTTTAGCCACAACTTCGCTGATTTTGGCATCGATATCTTCA
>NZ_JAJGZV010000003.1:0-583631 GCF_020805785.1 Flavobacterium chungbukense
ATATAGAATACTATAATAATGAAAGAATAAAACTTAATTTAAAAGGAATGAGCCCGATAAAATATCGAGCTCATTATTATCAAATTTAATTATAAATTCGTCCAAACTTTTGGGTGCAGTCTAAAACTTCGGATTTTTTTATTTGTTATCTTTTTTATATCTGCTCGTTTGGTCTCTTTTTTAACAGCTTTACTAATACTGGGAAAGTTGAGATGATAACGATAATTACAATAATGTATTCAATATGTTTTTTCAAATCTATTCCTTGTTTTAAGAAAACACCATATAAATAATGTCCCGCAAAAATTAATATAAATGACCAAAGGAAAGAACTCAATATATTGTAAAACATAAACTTCTTTTTGTCCATTGAAACAATTCCTGCAACGATTGGAGCAAATGTTCTAAAAATTGGAAGGAATCTCGCGTAGATAATTGCTTTTCCTCCGTATTTTTCGAAAAAGTCTTTAGATTGAAGAAGGTATTTTTTCTTGAACCAAAATGAATCCTCTTTTTTAAATAGATAATAACCGCTTTTAGCTCCAAACCAATAACCCGTCATATTTCCTAAAACTCCCATTATAGCTACAGAAGTTGCAAGCAAAAGGACATTTAAAAAATCATTCGGAATAAATAAAACATTCTCAATTAAATCACGACTGTAAATACCTGCCAAAAAAAGCAAACTGTCTCCAGGCAGAAAAAAACCTGCAAAAAGTCCTGTTTCAGCAAACACTATAAACAGCACAATAAATAACCCAATCTGAAAACCTCCAACACTTAAAGTAATATAAAATTCAGGGTTTATTAACTGGGTCCAATCAAATTTATTCATAAAACGACGTTGGTTATTTTTATAGTTTGTGAAAGTAACAATAATTTACTGTAACCGCAATAAAATACGGTATTTTAAACATAAATTAACTATTAAAAAAAGCCCAAACGAATGCTTGGGCTTTAAGAATAATTATTCTCTTACATACTTGCAACAGCTGTGAAGATTATCGTAATCTGCATCTGTTGCTTTCACCTCTTTAGTATCGTGACCAACTTTAGCAATTGCTTTGTTTAAATCTGAAGGAGTAGTTTTCTCTTCGTTTAAAATAACAGAAAGCTGGTGAGAACTAATATCCCAACTTGCTGTTTTAACACCTGGAACTCCATAAGCCGCTTTTTCAATTCGTTTTTTGCATTGCTCGCAGTTTCCGTTTACTTCTGTAGTATATTTTAAATTTTTGTTCTTTTTAGTTTGAGCCTGCGCTGAAAATCCAAAAAGAGCTATGATTACTATTAAAACTAATTTTTTCATACTTATTTATTTTTATTGTTATTGAAATTGATTTTTGAAATTGTTATTTAATTTTAAAACGCAATCCTGCATAATACATTTGTCCAAAAATTGGCGCATATGCAACAGATGCATCAAAATTGGGTCCAAAAGGATTATCTGCCCCTAAAATTGCTTTTTCTTGTTTGTAATTTCCAATATTTTCCCCTCCGATATAAACCTCAAAAACAGAAGAAAAAACACGTGTTACCTGCGCATTTACCACTGCATACGCTGGAGAAAAATCAGGAAATTGATCTTCCGCTGGATTTGAAGCCGTATAAGGCAATTGTTGTTTTCCTGACCAATTATAAGTAAAATCAAACCTCCATTGTTTGTCGTTATTTAAAGTTGTTTCATACTCTAAATTACCCAAAAAACGATGTTTTGCCTGCAAAGGGCGCTGAAACGAACCTCTTAAATAATCGGTTTGAATATCATAATATTTATACGCCGTTCTTAAATTTAAATTATGAATTAACTCATAATTAAACTCAACTTGCAAGCTATTTGCAAACGAACTCCCTTCTAAATCATAAAACAAAACTTGCTGCGGACTTTGCATCAAATCTACAACTGCCTGATTTTGAAAATCTGTACGATACAAATCAAAACCTGCATCGGCATTTTTACCAAAAATTTTGAATTTCTGCGAAAAACTTACACCATAATTCCAAGCAATTTCTGGATTTAGTCCGTAAACTTTTCCATTAGAATCTAAAACTGAAAACGTTCTTGAACTAGCAAAAAGCTGCTGGTTTTCAGCAAAAATATTAGCAGAACGTTTTCCTCTTCCTGCTGAAAAACGAACAACACCATTTTTCCAAGGATTGTATCTCATGTGCAATCTCGGAGTAACAAAAAATCCTAATCGGTTATGATTATCTACTCTTCCTCCTAAAATCAAACTAAAATTATCAGTATTATCGTAGGTATATTCAAAGAAAGCTCCAACCGAATTATCTATTCTGCTTACATCTGTTAAGTTTACAAATTCTTGATACTGATCATAACTAAAATTCAATCCAGTTGTAAACTTATGCATTGTGTTGCTTATAATCGAATTGAAAATCAAATTAGAATAAAAGCTGTTCTGTTTGATATCGTATTGATTTAAACCAAAATAAGAATCTTGTTTATGACTATTAAAAGCATTTTGAAAACCAATACTCTGATAGGGCATATCTTTGAATACATATCCAATTTTAGTCGAAACATCAAAACGTTCTGTATTAATTTCTGAACCCCAATAATTTGTTGTTCCGCGATCACGATCTTTATCAAAATCAAGTTCTCCTGTTTGCTTTTTATCATTCATATATCTGAAATTGATAAAACTCACCAAACCGCTTTCCGGATTGTAATATTGGTAACGGTTTAAAACATTGATTTGTTTTCCTAATGGATTATCTAGAAATCCATCATTGTTCATATCATTTTTTGCTACACGTGTATTTCCGTGAACAAATAAACTTGTCGCCCATTTGTCTGACAACTTTTTATTGAAATGAGTATTTAATTCAAATCGAGAATCGGTTGAACCGTAAGCATTCAGAAAAAACGGAATATCGCTCAAAGGTTTTAAAAGCTCGGTATTAATCTGACCAGAAATACTTTCGTAGCCATTGATTACGCTTCCTGCTCCTTTTGTAATCTGAACACTTTCTATCCAAGTTCCAGGTGTAAATGATAAACCGTAAGCTTGAGAAGCTCCTCGAACCGAAGGAATATTTTCTTCTGTTATCATCAAATAAGGACTTGTCAAACCAAGCATTTTGATTTGTTTCGTACCCGTTAAGGCATCAGAAAAATTGACATCGATTGACGGATTGGTTTCAAAACTTTCGGCTAAATTACAACAAGCGGCTTTTAGTAGTTCTTTGCTTGTAATTAGAGATGTATTGGCTGTTACTGTAAAGGATTTTTTAATCCCTTTTTGCTTTTTATTGATTTTTACTTCCTCTAAATCTTCTTGTGAAAACATAGAAACAGAAAGCAAAAACGCCGCAAAAAGCATTATTTTTTTTTGCATAAAAAATGATTTTAATGTTGAAATAGAACTACATTCTTGATGGTTATTCAAAAAGAAAAACAATCAAAATGTAAATACAAAGTCTTTACTAAGACTTGCATAGCATCTTAACATTAAAATCAGGAATAAAAAATATACTGATGGTATAATTTGAATAAGGGGGGCGCATTCGCATCAGAATAATACGAAAGAACTTCTTTCTTTTTAAAATTAGAAAGCGCTAAAAAAGTTAAAGGTTTGTATTCTTGCAGTACGGCAGGAAAATCAAATTGAAAGAAGAAAAACTTAAGTGTTGCGTTATCCGATTTTTTCTCAATCTGAACGTGTTTGTCTTTACAGCAAGAGTTCTTTTTTTCTTTAGAACCGCAACATTTTTTTTCAACTACAGGTTTTGCAACTGTATTTAAAGATATAGAAGCAATTTTTCCTCCGCAATAGTGCACATCAAGAGCAAACCCAATATTGGAAACCAATAAAAGGATAGCTAAAAATAGACCTGTACACTTTTTAATATTCATACCGCAAAATTATTCAAAAAGGATTTATAAAAAAACTTAAACAAATGTTATTTTTTGGAATTTTGAAATTGATAATAAAATCCAGGAATAAATAGCAGAACTAAAATAGGCTGAATTATAAATCGTCGCACGTAAAAAAGAAGCCAGCTTGCGGTTGGAAAAAAGTCTAAAACAATAAAAAATGCCGTTAATAGCACTATTAAAAACAAGCTGTACATTATTATACTAAACTTTAAAATATCTCGGTTTTTGAACAAGACATAAATCAAACTTAATGACAAAGCCGAGTTAATTATATATCTGAAAAACAGACTATAGAAAAGTTTTAACTTATCAACTTGAGGATAGGGCAAATTCTTAAAGTCATTCTGAAAATAATTTATAAATGGATCATAAAACAACTTCAATTCAAACATTCTTACCAATGCCAAACCAAGCACAATAAGTACTGCTGCAATCAGTTTAAATTTATTTTCGAGTAATTTATTTAGCATATTTTGAAAATCTATTGATCCAAAAAATCCATAAAAGAAAAACATACCCATAAATAATTAATGGGAAAACAATGTCATGAACTAATTTGTTGCTTTCTGGAAAATTATATAAAAGAACTACCAACAAAGCAATTCGAAATACATTTAAAATATAAATAGACACAATTCCAAATACTATAAATAAAAGGGTGTTTTTTAATTTTCCGGAAAAAGCCGCAATAAAAGAAACAAACAGAATCATAACACTTACAGCATTGCATCCTTCAATTATTCTTGCTAGAAATAAATTATTAAAAATAATTTCTAGCCACGGATTTTGAGAACTTTTTTGAATGATGATATTATAATCAAAAATCTTTAATAATGATTCAGCGTTTTGGCCAACAAACAATGAAATATCGTCAATATCATTGACTTCATAACCATTTAAATAGAATTTATATAGAATCGTCAAGACAATATAAGTCAGAAAAAAGACGCTTACAAAAATCAAGAAAGGCTTAAATTGAAGGAAATATTTTTTCAAGAGATTTTTTTTTCAAATTTATATATTTTTTGAGTTTAGCTTTAAATACTTTTGTATAAAATTTTATATTATGACATTTCAAGAATTACAACCAAAAATAAGCAGTATTATTGCTGACAATCAAAAAAATAGAGACGAAAAGCTATTAGCAGTTTGCCAACTTCTAAACGAAAATGTGGATTATTACAACTGGGTTGGTTTTTATTTCGCTAATCACGACGCTAAGACATTACATCTTGGTCCGTATGTTGGAGCAGAAACAGATCATACCGTTATTCCTTTTGGAAAGGGAATTTGCGGGCAAGTAGCTGAAAGCAATGCTAATTTTGTAGTGCCAGATGTTAAAGCGCAAGACAATTACATCGCCTGCAGTTTGACCGTAAAATCAGAAATTGTGGTACCTCTTTTTGTAAATGGAATTAATATTGGTCAAATTGATATTGACAGCCATGTTATCGATCCTTTTACAGAAGCTGACGAAAGATTTTTAGAATTTGTAAATCAAGAGGTTGCTAAATTATTTTAGAAAAATTATCTTTAATAATAAAAAATAGAACTGAATGAAAGGAAACAGCCTACTCTTTTTGCTTCTGATTATTTCAGTTCAACTTTCTGCGCAAATCAGCATGGTTTCTAAAAAAATCTTTTTAGACTCGTTATATCAAGAATGCGCGCCAGAAAATTATACTTACACAAGAGTCATTACCAATTACTCTCAAAAAAGTGTCCGTTATGTCGTAACAGATTATTACAAAAACGGAAGAAAGAAAATGACCGGATCTACCTTAAATCGTGATATTTTGAAAAAAGATGGAGAGTTTATTTATTATTTCAAAAATGGCGCTAAAGAATCGGTTATAAACTATTCGGAAGACCGAAAAATTGGAAAAGAAATTAATTGGTATACGAATCAAAATAAGAAATCAGAGAAACAGAATTTGTGGGATTCTAAAACAAAAAAATCTCAAACCTTAATTCTGAATTGCTGGGACGCTGATAAAAATCAGACTGTAACTGATGGAAACGGAGAATTTGAAGAAACCGTTGGATCTGTAACTCAAAAAGGCGAAATAAAAAACGGGTTAAAACAAGGGGTTTGGCAAGGAAATGATTCTTCTAAAAATATTTCGTTTACCGATAATTATGATAAAGGTGTATTAATTTCGGGGTTTAGCATCGATGCAAACAATATAAAGACTTCTTATTCTTCTTTAATAGAGAAACAAACTGGTAAAAAAAATCTTAATTCAAAATAAATTTATTGATACAGTATTTTACAAAACACTATTTTTACTACAAAAAAACCAATGAGAAAAACGCTTTATTTACTGCTAATATTATTTCCAGCATTTCTTTTTTCGCAAAATGCATCAGACAAAATCATCTATTTTGATTCTATTGGAAAAGATGCTTCAAAAGAAAATTATGTCTTTTACAGAATTATAAAAGATTTTAGCAAAGAGAAAGATTCTTATCAAGTTAAAGATTATTATAAATCGGGTACTTTAAAAATGGAAGGAAATTCCAAAACAAAAGATGGTTTATCTAAAGATGGTCAATATGTTTACTATTATGAAAATGGTAAAAAGAAAAAAACTGAAAATTACATTAAAGCAAGATTAAATGGCGATTTCTCAGAATGGTATGAAAATGGCAATCCTAAATTAAAAGGAGAATACGTTGATTCTGGATCAGGAATTGACTCAGATGTAAAAATTTATGATTTTTGGAATTCTAAAAACGAACATACCGTTGAAAAAGGGAATGGATGGTATGAAGATGAAGGAGAAAATTCTTTGGCTCAGGGAAATATAAAGAATGGATTTAAAGATGGAGAATGGAAAGGCCTTTTTAAAGATTCGAAATATCAATATATAGATATTTATAAGGAAGGAAAGTTCATCTCCGGAAAAAGCAAAAACGCTGAAGGTCTAGTAAGAGAATATACCCAACTAGAATCAAGACCACTACCCAAAAAAGGAGTAAACGATTTCTACCAATTTATTGGAAAAAACTTTGTGGTGCCAAAAGAAGCGGTAACAAATAAAATATCAGGAAAACTAATAATTCAATTTATAATTGAAAAAGACGGCAAAATAACAGAACCTAAAATACTCAAATCACTAGGATATGGTCTAGATGAAGAAGCTATAAGAGTTATTACCAGCTATGAAAACTGGATTCCTGGAAAACAAAGAGGTGTTCCTGTTCGCGTACAATATTCGATACCGTTGACAATATAAAATTAGTAAACCCAGAAGACGGTAAATTACTCAAAAAATAAAAATCGGCACTCTCTTTTAAGATTCTTTTATTTTTGTTTGATTTTTTTGTTTTTTTAATCTAATTTTGCACCCGTCTTACAAAAGCTGTATTGACATACATAAAAATCATTAAATAATATTGGAATGTATTTAACTAAAGAAAAGAAAGAAGAGATTTTCGCACAACACGGTGGTGCAACAAACACTGGAAGCGCAGAAGGTCAAATTGCATTGTTCACTTACAGAATTTCTCACTTAACTGAACACTTGAAAAAAAATCGTCACGATTACAACACTGAGCGTTCTCTTGTACTATTAGTAGGTAAAAGAAGAGCGTTACTTGATTACTTGAAAAAGAAAGAGATCAACAGATATCGTGAGATTATCAAAGTATTGAATATCAGAAAATAATCAATATAGAAAAGAGGTGCGAAAGTGCCTCTTTTTGTTTTTACATTGCACGCATAATACAAGAAAAAAAGTTTGGTTTTTCATTGGGTTTTAGATAACAACAACTACACATAACAACAACTACAACACAACTAAAACCCATTGTTTAATCAATAAGGAAAAAATTTATGATTCCACAATTATTTGTAGAAAAAATCGATTTAGGTGATGGCAGAAGCATCACAATCGAGACAGGTCGTCTAGCAAAACAAGCTGACGGTTCTGTAGTAGTAAGAATGGGCGACACAATGATTCTTGCAACAGCAGTTTCAGCTCGCACATCAAACCCAGGCGTTGACTTTTTACCATTAACGGTAGATTACCGCGAAAAATTTGCAGCAGCAGGTCGTTTCCCAGGAGGTTTCTTTAAGAGAGAAGCACGTCCAAGCGACAGCGAAGTATTGACAATGAGATTAGTTGACCGTGTTTTGCGTCCACTTTTCCCAGACGATTACCATGCTGAAACACAAGTTATGATTCAATTAATGTCTCATGACGAAACTGTTATGCCAGATGCATTAGCTGGTTTAGCAGCATCTGCAGCATTAGCTGTTTCAGATATTCCATTTTACAACTTAATTTCTGAAGTACGTGTTGCACGTATCGACGGAAAATTAGTAATTAACCCAAGCAGAGAAGAATTAGAAAAATCTGACATCGATATGATGATTGGTGCTTCTATGGATTCTGTTGCCATGGTTGAAGGTGAGATGAAAGAAATTTCAGAAGCTGAAATGATTGAAGCTATTAAGTTTGCTCACGAGGCTATCAAAGTTCAAATTCAGGCTCAATATCGTTTACAGGAAGCTTTTGGTAAAAAAGAAATCCGTACTTACGAAGGAGAAAGAGAAAATGAAGAAATTTATGCAAAAGTAAAAGCTGCAGCATACGATAAAATCTATGCTATTGCAAAAGTTGGTTCAGCTAAACACGAAAGAGGCGCTGCATTTGCTGAAGTAAAAGAAGAAGTAAAAGCTTTATTTACTGAAGAAGAATTAGCTGCTGACGGTGATTTAGTTTCTAAATATTTCTACAAAACAAACAAAGAAGCTGTTCGTAACGTAGTTTTAGAATTAGGTGTTCGTTTAGATGGTAGAAAAACTACAGATATCAGACCAATCTGGTGTGAAACTGATTATTTACCAAGAGTTCACGGTTCATCTTTATTTACACGTGGAGAAACTCAAGCTTTGGCAACTGTAACTTTAGGAACTTCTAGAGAAGCAAACCAAATCGATTCTCCATCTGAACAAGGTGAAGAGAAATTCTACTTACACTATAACTTCCCTCCTTTCTCTACTGGTGAAGCAAAACCATTAAGAGGAACTTCAAGAAGAGAAGTTGGTCACGGTAACTTAGCGCAAAGAGCGTTAAAAAATATGATTCCTGCTGATTGTCCTTACACAATTCGTGTTGTTTCTGAAGTTTTAGAATCTAACGGTTCTTCTTCTATGGCAACAGTTTGTGCCGGAACAATGGCCTTAATGGATGCTGGAGTTCAAATGGTGAAACCAGTTTCTGGTATCGCTATGGGATTGATTACTGACGGAGAGAAATTTGCTGTATTGTCTGATATTTTAGGTGATGAAGATCACTTAGGAGATATGGACTTTAAAGTAACTGGAACTGCTGACGGTATTACAGCTTGTCAAATGGACATCAAAATTGATGGTTTACGTTATGACATTATGGAGCAAGCTTTGGCTCAAGCTCGTGATGGACGTTTACACATTTTAGGAAAATTAACTGAGACTATCGCTGCTCCAAGAAATGAAGTAAAAGCACATGCACCAAAAATCATTACTAGAACTATTCCTGGTAACTTTATTGGAGCATTAATTGGACCTGGTGGAAAAGTAATTCAAGAATTACAAAAAGCTACTGGAACAACTATCGTTATTAATGAAGTTGATGAGCAAGGTGTTATCGAAATCTTAGGTACAGATCCTGCTGGAATTGAAGCAGTATTAGCAAAAATTGCTTCTATTACTTTCAAACCAGTATTAGGAGAAGCTTACGAAGTTAAAGTAATTAAAATGCTTGATTTTGGAGCTGTCGTAGAATATACTGCTGCACCAGGAAATGAAGTATTGCTTCACGTATCTGAATTAGCTTGGGAACGTACAGAAAACGTTGCTGATGTAGTTAAGATGGGAGATGTTTTCCAAGTGAAGTACTTAGGAGTTGATCCTAAAACTAAAAAAGAAAAAGTGTCTAAAAAAGCACTTGTTCCAAGACCTCCACGTGAGGAGAAAAAAGAGTAATCAGATCTTAGTTTACTAAAGGTTTATTCATAGAAAACCCCAATTCATTAATTGAATTGGGGTTTTTAAGTTTTTATTTTGTCTTCACTACAGGATTTCCCATTTTATGCAAATGAACAAAATGCGAAAACATCATTTCAAACAATGTTTTATGATGATAAGGCTGCCTATACTCTTTTGTTGTTTTTTTAATTATTTCATTTATTTCACTATAATTTGTATGACAGATATTAGGAAAAAGATGATGGGCTGCATGACAATTGGAACCTCCACTTAAAAATCTTGCCCAACCTTTATCTGCATCCCAATCGCAGCTAGTGTAAAGCTGATGAACCGCCCAAGTGTGTTCTAAAAACTCTCCCTCGGGCTGCGGATAATCTGCTCCATCAAAAAAATGGGTCCCAACAAGCATAATAATAAATACCATGGATGTAAATGCACTGGCGGTAAGATAACTCAAAACTACAAATGTCCATGAAAAATCAGAATACAATAATGGAAGAACCAGTACCAAAGAAAAATAAAATATTTTATACAATACAAATCTAAAATATAATGCCGCTTTAGGAACACCCCTTTTCATCCAGTTGTAGTCTTCTGAAAATAAATACACCCAATCACTCATAAAAACAGAATGCAGTAAAGTAAACATATAGACAAATGGCGCGTAATATGCCTGATATTTATGCTTCGGTTTCCAAGGATGCGTTGGGCTTAATCTCAAAAAAGGGTTTTTATCTATATCTATATCACTTCCTTCTACATTTGCATATAAATGGTGCGATCTAATATGTCTTAATCCCCAAAGCATCGAATCAATTCCAACAGTAAGAAAACTGAAAAAATGCAAAACGGAATTTGCCTTTTTATTTTGGAATGCCGTATTGTGCGAAGCATCATGCCCAAAACTAAATCCTATTAATAAGCCTGATAATTGAAAAATAACATATAAAACCCAAAAGTCTATTTTAGTGATGGAATCCAAAAAAAGCAAAGAATAAGACAAATAACAAACTAATGTCCAAAACAAGCCTTTAAACCAAAACCGCGCATCTCCATAAGAAATAGTTTTATTCTGAAGTTTTTCCTGCACTCTTTTTTTTAAAACAGAAAAGAAAAGTTTTTCGTCTTCTGATTTATTAAAATATTTAGCTTTCATAAATTTTCTTTTTTAATTTCATGACAAACCTATTGCATTTATCGCATATAAATTTGCGTAAACTAATAAAGCATTTTTATATATTTGTGATTATCGCAAAAACATGAAATCACAAGAGTTATTTTTAAAAGCAATTAGACAGAAAATTTCACCATCAGTTTCTCTTATTGATGAGATGGCAGGAGTTTTGGAAATCAGCTATGATGCTTCACATCGAAGAATCTCAGGAAAAAGTAAGTTTTCTATAGACGAAACAATCAAACTAGCCAACCACTTTAATATTTCGCTGGATAATTTATTCTCGAATAAAGAAAAAGTAATTGTTGAAAAAACAATCGAAATCGAAAATTTGAAAGATATGCTTCAGTATTTCAAATCATCGGCAGAAAATATAGAAGCGCTAACCAAAAGTGAAAAAACAACACTTTTTTATTCTGCCAAAGACATTCCTTTGTTTTATTTCATGGACGGTACCATATTATCCAAATTCAAAGCTTTTGTATGGCTTAACCTTTTAAATTCCAACCAGAAAAAAGTAGAATTTGAAAATTTTGTAGTAGATGAATCTTTTACAGAATACATGCAAAAATTAAAAAAAATATATGAAAACACTTTTGTGAACGAAGTATGGAACGATACCACCATAAACAGTAGTTTACAGCAGATCTTATATTTTTATGAAGCTGGTCTTCTCAATCTCAAATCTGCTCAAGCTTTATGCAATGATCTCAAGAGAATTATAAATGTAATACAGGAAAAGTGCAAAACTCCTAATACCCATTTTGCCATTTATTATAATGAGTTAATACTATTAAATAACAATATGCTTATCGAATCGGAAGAAAAACTAACCATGTTTGTTCCTTATACTCTTTTAGGATATTTCATTACCGATAACAAAGACAGTTGCAAAAATGTGCATCAGTTTTTCAAACAGCAAATCATAAATTCAAAACCTTTGGGACAATCTGGAATTAAAGAACAAAATCTTTTCTTTAATCGCATTCTCAGGAAGATTGATTATTACATGGAAAAATTAAACTCTGAGGTAGATTTATTTTTTTAAAAACTAGAACAGCACCCAATATTATTTAGTAGTATTTTACTTGTCTTATAAGCAAAATCAAGGCTTTTAAACTCTATTATATAACCTTTTTATTACATTTTAACACCTGCTCTCCGTTTTTTAAAATATATTTTTAATACATTTGGAATCATCAATCCAAAAACAGAATATTCCTTGAAAAATCACAAAAAAAAGAACATCCTTATATTAGTATTTGGATTATTCTTAAACATTTCTAATTTATACAGCCAAAATAATAAAGAAGAATCAATCTACAATCTATTTGACAAAACCATTGGCATAGAAAATTTAGGTATCAGTAACGGCCCCGTGTACAAAGATACTTATACTACAATTGACAACAACAGCATGTATTATGTTTCGAACGATTTCAGAAAGGGTTCTGTAGTCTATGACGGACAAATCTATTATGATGTCAATCTAAAATATAATACCTACAAAGATGAATTGATCCTGATTCCACATGGAGAGTCTAAATATTCTACCATCTCTTTGATTCAGGACAAGACAAGCTCGTTTACCCTAAATGGCAGAAACTTTGTCAATTTAAACAAAAAGTTATCCCCACTGCCAGAACTGACAACTGGTTATTATGAAGTTACTGCTCTTCGAGAGGATTTTAATTTTTATATCAAACATTTTAAAAAGCTTGAAAATAAAACAGTAGACAATAAAGTATATTCCAATTTCATTGAAAACAATACTTATTTTATTTTTTATAAAGGCACTTTTTATACCAGTAATAGCAAGAGTGAAATTGTAAAAATATTTCCAAACCAAAAGAGAAAGATTAATGATTTTTATGCAATGAATAGAGAGATAAGAAAATCAGATTATGATCAATTTATGATCAATTTACTTAAACACATCAATGCATCTCTATTACTTACAGAAAAATAAACCATATGAGAAAATTTCTACTTATTTTATTTGCCTTTATTTCTAATCAACTTCTTTTTGCTCAAAATACTGATGAAAAACTATCCATTGAATTGAAAAATGCAGACATGATGACTGTCATTCAAACCATTGAAAAATCATCATCATACCGCTTTTATTTTGATTCTGAGTGGATAAAATCAAACAAAAATCTATACACGGCTAGTTATAATCAAGCTTCTATTGAAGAAATATTGGGCAAGATTTTCACCAATACAAATCTTAATTTTTACATTCTAAAAAAGAAAGTAATCTTAACCAGCAATAGCAGTATTCATGATAAATTACCTGCAAATTACTTCCCTGAAACCAATGATCCTGCCAATCAGATCAGCAGAAGAGCGCAAAATCCTGTGTTTTATCAACAGTATGATTCTTTAAACAGCGTTAGTACTAAGAAAAATAACAGCATTGTATTTATTGGGAAAGAAAGTGATATTAGTGATAAAAAAACAAGCAACTTGTCTGGCTACATTAGAAACGCAGCAACCAATAAACCTGAAGCTAATGTTAACATCAAAATACGCAACAAAAACATCAGCACTGTTACAGACAACGAAGGTCATTACAGCATCCAAATGCCTCTTGGAGTTAATGTGATAGAAATTAAATCGCTTAATTACAAAAAGAAGGTACAAACGGTAATGGTCTATAACGACGGAACACTTGACCTTGACATACATGAAGACACTAATCTGCTAGATGAAGTAGTCATCAAAAAAAGAGGAAAGAGAGTTACAGAAACTGTTGTTTCGGGTTTAGTTTCGATTGATATTGAAGCAGTAAAAAATGTTCCGCTAATATTAGGAGAACGCGATCTTTTTAAAATTGCCACTACTTTTCCAGGAATCAAAACTACAGGTGAAGGTTCTGCAGGTTTTAATGTTCGAGGTGGTAAAGAAGATCAAAACTTGATTCTTTTAAACAATGCTGTACTTTACAATCCACAACATTTCTTAGGATTCTTTTCGGCTATAAATCCTTATGTTACAAAAAAAGCAGACATTTATAAAGGAAGTATTCCTGTCGATTTTGGAGGACGTTTGTCTTCTGTTTTTGATATTAGTTCAAAAAATGGTAATGCAGAAAAAGTTTCTGGAGAAGGGTCAATTGGTCCAATAACTACTAATATTACTGTCGGATTGCCAATTGAAAAAAACAAATCGAGTATTCTTGCCGGAGTACGAGCAACTTATTCTGATTGGATTTTGAAATCGTTAGATGATGAAGATTTAAAAAATAGCGAAGCTGGATTTTATGATGTTTTCTTAAAATACAATAACACTATAAACAAAAATAATGCTGTTGAAGCCACTGCATATTACAGCAAAGATCGTTTTAGAATTAGTTCAGATTCTTTATACAAATACAGCAACAGGCTTATTTCGGCAAAATGGGATCATACGTATAACAAAAAAAATAAATCGTCTTTAATCTTCTCTAATAGCGAATACAAATTTAATATTGACTACGATAGCAATGACGAAAATGCTTTTGATTTTGGATACAAAATCAATGAAACGCAATTGATGATGAAATTCAATTATGCTTATAATGAGAAACATAGCATAAACTACGGTCTGTCAAGTAAATTGTATAATGTAAGTCCTGGTTATCAAAATCCTAAAAATCCAGAATCATTATTAACCCCAATTAATATTGACAAAGAAAAAGGACTAGAATCGGCTATTTTCATAGCAGATAACTTTAAATTGAATGATAAACTAGAAATAGATTTAGGATTACGTTATTCTTTTTATGCCGCTTTAGGAGAAGCAACAGAACATATTTATCAAGATGATGCTCCTTTAAATGAAGGAACTCTTATTGACACAAAACACTACGGAAATAATCAGGTAATGAAAACTTACGGCGGTATTGAGCCTCGAGTTTCTGCTCGTTATTTTTTCACAAAAGACTTTTCTGTAAAAGCAAGTTTTGATCAAACAAGACAATATATCCATCTACTATCAAACAATACAACTCAATCTCCTACAGATAGCTGGACATTATCGAATACAAATGTAAAACCGCAGAGTGGAAAACAGTATTCTCTAGGTTTATACAAAACAATATTAGACGATGAAATTGAACTTAGCTTAGAAGGATATTATAAAAGATCTAAAAATATAATGGATTATAAAGTTGGCGCAAATCTATTATTAAATGAAGCTATAGAAACACAATTATTGCAAGGAGATGGAAAAGCTTACGGTGTTGAATTTTTACTAAAAAAACAATATGGAAGATTGAACGGATGGATTGGATATACCTATTCTAGAACTTTTATTAAACTGGATAGTAAATTTGATTCTGAAAGAATTAATAATGGTGACTTTTTCCCTGCAAATTTTGATAAACCACATGATTTAAGCACAGTTTTAAATTATAAATTTACTAAGCGTTATAGTTTGTCTACAAACTTTATGTACCAAACAGGACGACCAATTACATATCCTATTGGGACTTATCAATATGGAAATGCAGAATATACTTTATATAGCGACAGAAACAAATACCGAATTCCCGATTACATTCGTCTAGATATTGGAATTAACATTGAAGGAAATCATAAAATTAAAAAACTGGCGCATAGTTTTTGGAACATTTCTGTTTATAATGTCTTAGGCCGAAACAATCCGTATTCAATTTATTTTGCAACAGAGAACGGACAGGTAAAAGCGTACAAGACATCTATTTTCTCAATTCCTGTTCCAAGTATAACATATAATTTTAAATTTTAAAAAATGTATCAAAAAGCTATAAAAATCAAACACTCGAGTAAAATCATTCTTTTACTTCTATTAAGCTTATTGATTAGTAGTTGTACAGAGACTTATAATTTACAAACCAACACTTATGAGGAAGCAATCGTTATTGAAGCTACACTAACAAATGAACTTAAAAAGCAAGAAATAAAGATTACTAAAACTGCTCGATTTGAAGATGAAGGAGTAACTACTGTAACTGGTGCAACGGTTACAATAAAAGACAACCTAAACAATACATATTCTTTCGCGGAGCAGTCTGACAAATATGTTTCTGAAACAGAATTTGCAGCTCTTGCCGGTAGACAATATCATTTGGAAGTGAGAACTAAAGATGGTAAAGTTTACGAATCATCTAATCAAACTTTAACAACAGTAAGTCCAATCACGAGTGTGGTTCCAACTGCTGTTACAAAAGAAAAGGAAGGACTTGGCGTTCAAATTAATGTAAACAGTTACGATCCAACAAGAACTTCAAAATATTATAGATATGAATATGAAGAAACTTATAAAATTGTAGCTCCAAAATGGTCTTCTGAAAGAGCTATCGTTACAGGTACTCAAGGAATAAGGGTACAAGAAGATAATGATCCGAACAAAAAAGTCTGTTATGCAACAAAAAAATCAACAGACATCATTATCACCTCTACAAACAATTTAACAGAAGATCGCGTCAATTTACCAGTTAGATTCATCAAAGAAGATGATTACATTGTGGCACAGCGATATAGCATATTAGTAAAACAATACGTAGAAAACCAAGAAGCTTATGCTTTTCATAAAATTATGAAAGAAATGGCTACGTCTTCAAGCGTGTTATCGCCAAAACAGCCTGGAGTACTTTCTGGTAATATTAGATGTACAAGCAATGTTGATGAAAAAGTTATAGGTTATTTTGATGTTACATCCGTATCGACTCAAAGAATCTTTTTTAATTACACCGATTTATTTCCTCCGACTAATACCCCAGCTTATTTAAATCCGTGTGAAAACATTTCATTTAGATACTGTTTTCAGCTTAATACAAATCCTCCTTGTGATGGACCTGCATTAATTTCTGGCATACAAAACAACGCCATTACCTATATAGCCGGCGAAGGATCAGCAACCTACACCATGGTAGAGGCTGCATGCGGAGATTGTACAACATTTGCGTCTAATATAATACCTTCATTTTGGAAAGACTAAAACACATTTTATTATTGATATTGCTTATCAGTACCAAACAAATCGCGGCCCAACAAGAAGTTTCTTTAAATGAAACCTTATTTATCCATGCAAATGCAACAACATTTGTTTCTGGCGAAACTCTATTGTATAAAATCTATTGCCTTAAAAGCACAGACAAAACGCCAAGCGCAATTAGCAAAATAGCTTACACAGAACTTGTAGATAGTAATAGCAACGTTATTTTTAAAAACAAATTACGTCTAAACAACAGTACCGCTGCAGGAGACTACTTTATTCCTACTACAATAAAAACAGGCAATTACAAACTTATAGGATATACGGCTTGGACTTTAAATTCGTCTGTTTCGAAAATTTTTCAAATTGACATTAAAATCATAAATCCATATGAAGTCAATGAAACTAACACTGCGGACAAAAATTCTTCAATAAAAACTACTGAAGAAAAAGCAGTTGTATTGACAGCATCGCCTATCAATAAAGAAAATTTATTGGACCAGAATTTCAAAATAAACTTAAACAAAAAAAACTTTTCAAATCGTGAAAAAGTTGTTTTAGAAATTGCTTCTCTGTCTTCTGCTGAAAAAGGAAACTACTCTCTTTCTGTTAGAAAAATAGATAATTTAACTTTTGCACAACAGTTGACTGCTAGCGAATTTTCTAAAAACACAGCTAGTATTGAGACTTTAAAAACAAAAGAAAAACTAATTCTTCCTGAACTTCGTGGAGAAACGATTTCTGGTAAAATCATCCCAAAAGACAATTCTACAAGCATTCAAAATATCAATGTAGCATTATCGATTACAGGAAAATCTTTCGCCTTTAAAGTGGTAAAAACAGATCAGGTTGGTCATTTCATTTTCAATTTAGATAAAAATTATACCGGCAACGAAACTGTTTTACAGGTTTTAGGAGAGCAAAAAGAAAGCTTTACCATAGAACTTGATAAAGCAACCGAGCCAGAGTATAGTAAATTATCCTTTCAGCCTAGTTTTAGATTACCAATTGAATTTAAAGAAACATTATTAGAAAGATCAATTGCAAGTCAGATCGAAAATGCGTACTATTTAAATAAAACAGACAGCCTTGTAAAACCAGAGAAAATAGACCCGTTTTATTCTCCGATTGCTAAAGAATACAACCTTAACGACTTTACTCGATTCCCTACTTTAAAAGAAACCATCATCGAAATCGCAACCGCAGCTTCTTACAAACAAAACGGCGGTAATTATAGCTTACATGTTGTAGATTACAGTACAAAATTTCAGTCACCAGAACCCGCATTAGTTATTGTTGATGGTTTGCTGCTGCAAAATGTAAACGAACTTTTTACCTACAACATGAATAATGTTCGCAGCATCAATGTCTTAACTGGAGGATATTATGTGGGGCCAAAAGTTTTTAATGGAATAATCAGCATTATCACTGAAGATGGCAATTATACCAGCCCACAAAAAGAAAATTACATCTTAAAACCAGCGCTTCTAAGGCCTTCTCTAAAAAAGTCTTATTATAAAACAGATTATACCGACACTACTAAATACGAAAGAATTCCAGATTTTAGAAGTCAGTTATTATGGAACCCAGAAATAGATTTAAGCAATGGAAAACCTATTACTTTTTTCACCTCAGATCTTTCTGGAACATACGAAATAAGCTTAGAAGGTTTTACTGAGAAAGGAAATCCTGTTTCAATTAAAGATTTTATCGAAATAAAAGATAGTTCTGCAAATTAAAATTAAAAATAAATAACACTAAAAACTCCTGTGCATGAATGTATTGGAGTTTTTTTTTTATTTTTTTTCATTTAATTGTAACTTTTTTGATACTCTTTACGTATAACCATTTGTACACTTTAAAAAAATAGGGAGACAACAACATGAGACAACTTAAAATCACCAAGCAGGTAACGAATCGTGAAACTGCATCGTTAGATAAATATCTACAAGAAATTGGAAAAGTTGACCTAATTACCGCTGATGAAGAGGTAGAATTAGCACAAAGAATAAAGGCTGGTGATCAAAGAGCTTTAGAAAAACTAACAAAAGCCAACCTACGTTTCGTAGTATCTGTGGCTAAACAATATCAAAATCAAGGATTAACTCTTCCGGATTTAATTAATGAAGGAAACTTAGGTCTTATCAAGGCTGCTCAACGTTTTGATGAAACTCGTGGTTTTAAATTCATTTCTTACGCTGTATGGTGGATTCGTCAATCGATTCTTCAAGCTTTAGCTGAACAATCTCGTATTGTACGTTTACCATTAAATAAAATTGGTTCTATCAATAAAATCAACAAAATGTATGCGTTATTAGAGCAATCTAATGAGCGTCCGCCTTCTGCTGAAGAAATTGCAAAAGAACTTGATATGACTGTAAATGACGTGAAAGAGTCTATGAAAAACTCTGGACGTCACCTGTCAATGGATGCTCCTCTTGTTGAAGGAGAAGATTCTAACCTTTATGACGTATTACGTTCTGGGGAATCTCCAAATCCAGATAGAGAATTAATTCACGAATCTCTTCGTACTGAAATCGAGCGTTCTTTAGAAACATTAACTCCAAGAGAGGCAGATGTTGTTCGTTTGTATTTTGGTCTTGGCGATCAGCACCCAATGACTCTTGAAGAAATTGGAGAAACTTTCGACTTAACTCGTGAGCGTGTTCGTCAGATTAAAGAAAAAGCAATCCGCAGATTGAAACACACTTCTAGAAGTAAAATCCTTAAAACTTATTTAGGATAACAATATTAAATTTCAATATTTAAGATACCAAATTCCAATCTAATTGAGATTTGGAATTTAAACTTGGAATTTTACCGCAAACAACAGTTTGATTGACTGTTCGTTTTTTGATTGATGATTGAAACTCCGGCTGATTACCGGAGTTTTTTATTTTTAGCCGAAAATTTTTTTAATATATTGCGCATAATTTTTTTAACGCAAAGAACACAAAGGACTACCCAAAGTTCGCTAAGTTTTTGTTGTTAATTTTAAAAGCACACAGAAAACACAAAGCTTTGAGAACTTCATTTTCTTAATTAATTTCAAACAAAAACTTAGCTAACTTTGCGTAAAATCTTAGCGCTCTTTGCGTTTAAATTTCTGCACACAGCATAAAAAAATTATCTTTGTAAAAACAACACATAACTACATAATGAAAAATACATTTATCGCTCCTTCAGTTCTTGCAGCAGATTTTGCTAATTTACAACGTGATATTGAAATGATTAATAACAGCCAAGCTGATTGGTTTCATATCGATATTATGGATGGAGTTTTTGTTCCGAATATCTCTTTTGGAATGCCAGTTTTGGAAGCTATTTCTAAACACGCAAACAAATATATCGATGTACATTTAATGATTATTGATCCTGATCGTTACATTAAAACTTTTGCAGATTTAGGAGCAAACGGATTAACAGTTCACTATGAAGCTTGCACGCATTTGCACAGAACGCTCCAGGCGATTAAAGCAGAAGGAATGAAAGCTGGAGTAGCAATGAACCCGCATACCAATATCGACCTCTTAGAAGATGTCATAAATGATATTGACGTAGTTTGCATCATGAGTGTGAATCCAGGATTTGGAGGGCAATCGTTTATCGAAAACACTTATGATAAAGTAAAAAAATTAAAAGCATTGATTACGCGTAAAAATGCTTCAACACTAATCGAAATTGACGGTGGTGTTACCAGTAAAAACGCCAAACAATTAGTAGAAGCCGGCGCCGATATTTTAGTCGCAGGAAGCTTTGTCTTTAAAGCTCAAAACCCAACAGCAACAATTGAAGAATTAAAAGTCCTTACTACTTTTTAAGTTTTTAAGATTCGGAAAAAAATCAATTCCTGTCATTTTTTCTAAAGTTTCGATGGGAACAACGAAATCATAAATTGATTGGTCACTTTTTTCGTTTGGAACTAAAAAAGCAATTGCCTTGTGTTCTTTACCCGATTTAGCTAAAATAATTTTATAGAAATATTTAGGAACAGCGACTTTCTCTGTTCCTATTTTTTTATCTGAATCTGTGGCAATTCCACCCGTTACCACATAAATATCATTGTATTTTTCTGCCCAATAACGAGTCTTTTGCTCTATTCTATTCCAAATTCCAGCATTAAATTCTTTTTTCTGCGGAGAAATATTTGAGGTATAAAAAGTATCGTTATAAGCCTCCTTGCTAAATTCCATATCACCGGCAGGACAAAGATGTCCTTTATCATAACCAGATTTTTTATAATTTCTCCAATCAGCAGAACCTGTAGTTACTTTTGGGTCTTCTATGAAATAAGGTCTTTTAAAATCATTATTTTTTAAATATTCTTTTTTCAGTTCGTATGCAACCCATTCAGCCTGTTCAAATTTTTCATTGTAAGAAAGCGTATAATAATGATGCTTTACAACCTGTTTTGTTGTCGAAGTCGGCAGGTAAGCAACTGTATACATAGAATCCTTAGCACTATTATTTCCCTTAAACGAAACAACTTCTTCTCTAGTTATATTTTCATCGATTTCTTCTTTTTCCTTTTTACAAGACAACAGAACAAAACCCAACAACATTAGACCGATATAACTTTTCATAATAGCACTTTTAAGAAGTTAAACTTAAAAAAAACGCTCCATAAATTAAAATTTATAGAGCGTTTTTAAACAAATTAAATTCTTTTGAACTTAAGACTTCACTAATTTATCCTTTTTCATTTTAGGAGAAACGTTATTTTTTACCAATCCTTTTGTTTGCAAATCATCCAAAACATTTAAGGCTTCTTCTACATAAACATCTTTAGCCAAAGCTTGATGCCAAGCATCTCTTTTTTCTTTTAAAGAAGCATCGCTATTTGTTTCCGCTTCTTCGTAAGGAAGCGATTTGAAAACCAGATTATTTTTGTAATCTAAAATTGGTTTGTATTTTTTACCTTCATTTTCAACTTGTTCCTGAGTTGCTTTAAAACTATTAATATTTAAGCTATATGTATTTTCTTTGTTTTTAACATCGATCCATTTAGCATTATCATCAATTAATTTGAATTGAGCATTTTGAGCAATTCTATTTTTACTGTTTAAAATTGCTTTATTGAAGTTTTCACTAGAAGTCCAAGTAGTGTAATCTGCTGGGTCAATTTTATCCCAAGGCATTGCATTATCAATATCTCTTTCTCCCATTTTTAGGTAAGCATAACGATCTGGCATCACCACATCACTATGAACACCTTCTAACTGAGTTGAACCTCCATTAATTCTGTAAAATTTCTGCCCTGTAATTTTCAAAGCTCCAAGATCTCCATAATTCGCATTACGCACGAATTGATTTAAATCTAGTACATTTTGTACAGTTCCTTTTCCGTAAGTTTGTTTACTTCCGATAATTACTCCACGTTTGTAATCCTGAATTGCAGCTGCCAAAATCTCAGATGCCGAAGCAGAGAAACTGTTTACCATAATTACCAACGGACCATCCCATTCGATTTTTTTATCTTTATCATATAAAACTTCTTTCTTTTTACCAGCAGATTTTACCTGTACAATTGGTCCTTCTTCAATAAATAAACCAGCAATGTCAACTACTGTAGAAAGAGATCCACCTCCATCATCACGAACATCTAAAACAATTCCGTTAATGTTTTCTTTTTTCAATCTTTCTACTTCAAGCGCGATATCTTTTCCAGCATCACGTCCGTCTTTGTTTTCAAAATCGATATAGAATTTCGGAAGATAAATTACCCCATATTTTAAACCGTTTTTCTCAACTATACTAGATTTCGCATACGTTTCCTCAATTTCTACAACATCACGAATGATCGAAATTACTTTGATAGAACCATCTACTTTTTTAACTGTCAGTTTAACCTCAGTTCCTTTATGACCTTTAATTTTCTTTACAACATCATCCAAACGCATTCCAACAACATCAACTGGTTCCTCATTTCCTTGAGCTACTTTCAAGATTAAATCTCCAGCTTCTAGTTGTTTTCCTTTCCAAGCTGGACCTCCAGAAATCAATTCATCGATTTGAGTGAAATCATTTTTCTTAGTCAAACGAGCTCCAATTCCTTCCAATTTACCGCTGATGTTTACATCAAAACGATCTTTTTCTTCAGGAGCAAAATAGCTTGTATGCGGATCAAAACGAGCCATAATTGAATTCAAATACACAGAAAACCAATATTCTCTATTTAAATCCTTAATAACACTAAAGTTATCATCTAAAGATTTTAAAGAACTTTCGCGTGTTTCTTTTTCTAAAGCGTCAAAAGTTTTTTCCTTGTATTCAGGATCTTTTTTCTTCTTTTCCTCTTCAATTTTTTGTTTTGTCACCAATGAAGAAAGTGTAGATAATTTAATTTGTTTTCTCCATCTTTCATTGATTTCCGTTAAGTTTTTCGCATACGGAATATTCTCGTAATCAGCATTAAAAGTTTCGTCAACATTATAATTGAAAGGCTGAGCCAAAATCGTTTTATAACGTTTTTTACTTTCTTCCATACGTTTCATCAATCTAGTGTAAGTAAGATTGAAGAAAGTGATATCCTTATTCAAAAATTGATCATCAAGCATTAATTCGTACTGCTTAAATTCATCAATATCAGATTGAAGAAAGAATCTTTTTGACGGATCTAACGCATCAATATAATCTTTAAAAATACCTTTTGAAAATTCGTCATTTATTTCTGCTGGACTATAATGTCCTTTTTCAATAACAAATGCTAATAATTCTAAAAGTGTTTTATCTCTGTTCGGATCCGGATCAATTGTCCTATCGGCATTCATCTTAAAAGCGAATAATGTCAGCGACAAGCACAACACGGCTATAATTATCTTATAATTTCTTTTCATAAACTTTATAATAGCATTCATCAATTTTTTAATCTAAGTTACGTTAAAAACTATGCCACGATAGCTAACGTCACGATAATTTTTTGTTAAAGATATAAAAATGTTTAATTCGCAAAAAAGTTCTTTAACTTAGTTGACAAATTTTACATTATTTGTGACTTATCTCGAAGAATCTGTCACTACATTTGTTTTTAAAATCTTACAATTGTTAAAATTACACATAATATTCATAAAATGAAAGCCGAAAAACCTCTAATACTTGTTACTAATGACGACGGTATTTTAGCTCCTGGAATTAGAGCACTAATTAGTGTCATGGAAACAATCGGCGAAGTAATCGTCGTCGCTCCTGACAAACCTCAAAGCGCAATGGGTCATGCGATTACAATAAACAACACCTTGTTTTTAGATAAAATCTCAAAAGAAAGCGATCCAATTGCAGAATACAGCTGCTCGGGAACTCCTGTAGATTGCGTAAAATTGGCCGTAAATGAAATCTTAAAACGCAAACCCGATTTGTGTGTTTCTGGTATTAATCACGGCTCCAATTCTTCTATAAATGTAATTTATTCGGGAACAATGAGCGCTGCCGTCGAAGCAGGAATTGAAGGCATTCAATCGATTGGTTTCTCTCTATTAGATTTTGACTGGAATGCCGATTTTGAACAAATTAAATCTTTTGTAAAGAAAATTACTTTAGAAACCTTGGCTAATAAATTGCCTCCAGGAGTAGTTTTAAATGTGAATTTTCCAAAATTAAAAGAATCCGAAATAAAAGGCATTAAAGTTTGCCGTCAAGCGAAAGCATACTACGCGCAGAAATTTGACAAAAGACAAACTCCTTTTGGAAAAGACTATTATTGGCTTGCCGGAAAATTTATCAACGAGGATAAAGGTGAAGATACCGACGAATGGGCTTTAGAAAACGGCTATGTTTCGGTAGTTCCCGTTCAATTTGACTTAACTGCACACCACTCCATTCAACAACTTAATACTTGGAAATTAAATGATTAAAGAAATAGCAATCGGTTTTATAATCGGAATTTTTACAGCACTTTTAGGAAGTTATTTATTCATTACTTTTTTTACCACTTTTGATGTTTCCTCTGGACTTCAAATTATAAAAGAACAGGGATATCTTGGAAAAATAATCACTTTAGGAACACTTTTAGATCTTGCCGTTTTTGCCATTTTATTAAAAAGAAACAAAGAATTTATGGCTCGAGGCGTAATTTTAGCGGTGATTGTACTAGCAATTTCTACATTAATTGTTTAAAATCTTATCTTTGCTAAGTTCCCATTAATACGGAATTACAACTTTAGCACATTCAAAAAAACCAACATGAAATATTACATAATTGCAGGAGAAGCTTCTGGAGATTTGCACGGTTCGAACTTAATGAAAGCATTATACGTTGAAGATCCTGAAGCAGAAATTAGATTTTGGGGCGGCGATTTAATGCAAAAAGTGGGCGGAACTTTAGTTAAACACTATCGTGAATTGGCTTTTATGGGATTTATTGAAGTTGTTTTTAATTTGAAAACTATTTTAAACAATATCAAAATCTGCAAAAAAGACATTTCTGAATTTCAGCCAGATGTAATCATTTTTATTGATTATCCAGGTTTTAATATGCGAATTGCTAAATGGGCTAAAGAATTAGGATACAAAACACACTATTATATTTCTCCACAAATTTGGGCATGGAAAGAGAATCGTATTAATGCAATCAAACAGGATGTCGATAAGATGTTTGTTATTCTTCCTTTCGAAAAAAGCTTTTACGAAGACAAACACCATTTTCCAGTAGATTTTGTCGGACATCCATTAATTGATGCCATTCAGAATCAGCCTGCTTTTGATGAAGCTTTATTTAGAAAAGAAAACAATTTAGGCAAAAAACCAATTATTGCCGTTTTACCAGGAAGCCGTAAACAGGAAATTACCAAAATGCTAAGCGTCATGCTAAGCGTTGTAGATGATTTTCAGGATTATGAATTTGTGATTGCTGGCGCTCCAAGTCAGGAATATGAGTTTTATCAGCAGTTTCTAAAAAATAAAAATATTGCATTTGTTTCTAATAAAACCTACGATCTGCTTCGTTCATCGACAGCTGCTTTGGTAACTTCTGGAACTGCAACTCTTGAAACGGCACTTTTTAAAGTTCCTGAAGTAGTTTGCTATAAAGGAAGCGAAGTTTCGTATCAAATTGCAAAACGTATTATTACCCTAAAATATATTTCTCTTGTCAATTTAATTATGGATCAAGAAGTGGTGACAGAATTGATTCAAGGAGAATGCAATAAAAAACGAATCAAAGAAGAACTTCAGAAATTATTAGAGCCTCAATATCGTCATAAAGTACTTCAGAATTATGATATTTTAGAAGCAAAATTAGGCGGTGTTGGAGCAAGTAAAAAGACTGCAGAATTGATTGTAGCCGATTTAAAAAAATAAACTTAAAACTTACGTTTTGAAAAGAATCATCATTTTCCTGTTTTTAGCCGTTGCTTTTACTTCTTGTAAATCGACTTCTGGGGTAGCAACTAAAAGCGAATCAAAAAAAGAAAATAGAGCTTTAGTGAATACTCTAATTGAAAAAGCAACAGACAATATTGGTGTTCGTTATAAAGCTGGAGGAACTACAAGAAGTGGTTTTGATTGCTCAGGATTAGTTTATACTACTTTTCAAAGTGAAAATATAACACTGCCAAGGGCATCTTATGAGCAGGCAAAAATTGGAAAAGTGATTCCGCTAAATGATGCCAGAAAAGGCGATTTAATTTTCTTTAAAACCAATAAAAGCAGACAAATCAATCACGTCGGACTTATTACAGAAGCGAATTCTGATGAAATAAAATTTGTTCATTCTTCTACTTCTAAAGGAGTTATTATTTCTTCAACTAAAGAAGCGTATTATAAAAATGCCTTTGAACAAGTAAATCGAATACTTCCGTAAAATCATTTTTTTTATTATTTTTCTTACAAATTATTTAATACTTTTAAGCCATGAAAGTATTAGATTTTCCGTTAGTAAAAATTACAATTGCCTTTATATTTGGATTGATTTCCTCTTATTATCTTAATTTTTCAATTACAGCTGCATTAGCAATGATTTCACTATCATTTGCTCTATTTTGTTTTTCTTATTTGTGGAATTTAAAATACCGCAGAAATGATTTCTCATTTGGATTTTCAGCCCATTTTCTTGCTTTTTTTATTGGCTCGCTAACGTTATTGACCCATACAGAAAGTCTTCAAAAAACCAATTATGCACATTGCAAACCAGCATTTGAGAAAAAGCAACAGATAACTTTACTTCTCAGAGAAAAACTAAAGGGGAACGATTATAGCGATCGCTACATAGGTTTGATAAAATCTATTTCTGGGGAAAATTATTCAGGCAAAATTATCATCAATATTCAAAAAGATAGCGCTAAAAATAATCTGATAATTGGCAATAGCATTAAAATTCAAACTATTTTACAACGCACTCAATCCAATAAAAATCCGAATCAATTTGATTACAGTAAATATTTGGCCAACAAACAGATTTATGCTCAAATCTATTGCCAGAAAAAAGAAATATTTATCAATAAACAGATTCAAAAAGACATTTGGTATTATTGCGCCAAACTACATTCAAGAATACTTTCTAATCTTGAAAGATCAAAATTCAATAAATCAGAAATGAATGTCGCTCTGGCACTAATATTAGGCCAGCAGCAAGAAATTTCACAGGATATTATTCAAGATTATCAATATTCTGGAGCAACACACATTTTATCAGTTTCTGGCTTACACGTAGGTTTTATAATGCTTTTTATTACTTTTATTTTAAAACCAATTCCAAATACAAGTAAAGGATCATTTTTAAAACTGATTTCCATTTTAATCTCTTTATCAGGATTTGCCATCATTTCAGGTTTATCACCTTCAGTTTTAAGATCGGTTGTTATGTTTTCTTTCATTGCAATCGGAAACCACTTGCGAAGAAATGGAAACATCTATCATACGTTACTCGTTTCAATTCTCATTATACTTTTATTTGAACCTTATTTTTTATTCGATGTCGGATTTCAGTTAAGCTATTTGGCGCTGTTTTTCATTCTTTGGTTACAGCCGCTTCTAAAAAACATTTACACACCAAAAAACAAATTGACAAATTATATATGGGAGGCTTTAACTGTTTCATTTGCCGCTCAGATAGGCACATTACCTTTATGCCTTTACTATTTTCATCAATTTCCGGGCTTATTTTTTGTTACCAATATCATAATTCTTCCTGTTTTGTCTTTTATAATGATTGCAGGAATTATCGTAATGATTATTGCCATTTTTACAAATCCGCCATTATGGATAATAGTGATTTTTGAAAAAAGCATTTATCTTTTAAATCTTATGATACATGCAGTGGCTTCTGTAGATTCATTTGTTATTCAAAATATTAGTTTTAACTCGTATTATTTACTAACATTTTATCTTTTAATAATTGGCTCCATTATATGGCTAAAAAAACCAAATTTTACTAAAACAATATTCGTTATGAGTTCAGTTATTTTAGTACAACTCTCTTTTATTCTGTCAAAAATTGAGATTGAGAAGGAAAAAGAACTTATCGTTTATAACAAAAAAGACAATTCATTAATTTCCACCCGTATAGGAAATACTGTAGTGTTTTATAAAAGAGATACTAGTTATAAAAATGATTCGAATGATAGAATTATGAATTCTTATCTAGTAGGAAATTCGGCTTCTTTAAGTAAAATTGACCCCCTAAAAAACCTAATGTATTTTAAAAACAAGAAAATACTCTTAATTGACAGTTCGGGCATTTACCCTCCCAATTTATCGCCAGATCTTTTAATTCTTACTCAAACCCCAAAGATAAATCTAGACCGATTATTAACCCAAATACAGCCAAAAATGATAATAGCAGACGGATCAAACTCCAATTCTATTCAGAAATACTGGAAAGAAAGTTGTTTGAAAAAAAATATCCCTTTTCATTCAACGAAAGAAAAGGGATACTATAAATTGTAATTAGGTTATTCCTTATTTAATATCGAATTGCATTCAGATATCCAAGATTTGATACCCGCTTGATTATCCGAAATTAAACCTAGCTTATTAAAGCTTGTCTTTCCTTTTCTTAAATAAACTTCGGTCAGACAAACTTGAGGAATTTGTTCAACTCCAAAAGCATTTTTCAATCGTAGAGTTTGTTCTTTTATGTTTTCAGAAACTGTTGGATCAGAAAGATCGAGTTTTACTAAAATAACATTTCTACGTGACCAATCTTCAAAGTCTCGTGTAGCAAAAATTTCATTTTGAAATTTCTGTCCCACACCTTGACCTGTAAAAAAAATCAGCAATGGTTTTCTTTGCTCTGAGCTTACTGCAACAGCATCATTAATATCGGTTCTCCAAACTAAACCTTGAGAACGCACAAAAAAAGAGCTCAAAAAGAGCACTAAAATAAGTAGTTTTTGGAGCATAATAAAATTGGTTTTGGTTAAGTTAATATGACGAAAATAATATAAAAACCAAATTAAACTAATTATTTAACGAACAAAAAATGCTGATTTAATAATTAAAATCACATTGATAATAAACGAATCTTATTTTAATAATTTTTTAAAAAACAATACCATAAAAAATCAAATTCTCTGCCTTTGATTTTTTTTTAGACAAAAAAAATACCTCTCCGTCGGGGGACAAAGAGGTATCAAAAAAAAAAATTAAAATAAAAGTTAAAATGAAATCTTTATTCAGGCGGGTGTAAAATCGTATTCGATTCTGCAATCCAAGCTTTTGCCCCACCAGGCTTGTAAGCTATTTTCCCTAGGGCACTGAATGTTGTTTTGTTTTTTCTTACTGATGCCATGGCAAAGCATACTTCTGGCAGATCTTCTACACCAAATGCATTTTTTAATTTTACATTTTGCTCACGATCACTCTCAGAAGCGTTCATGTCTGATAAATCTAATTTTACTAAGATCACATTATCGCGTGACCAGACGGCAAAATCAGGAGTTTTAAAAATTTCGTTTTGAAGATTGTCTGGTACACCTGAGGCAGTGAATAAAATCAACATTGGTTTTTTTTGCTCATTACTAATTGCAATTGCGTCTGTCATACTAGTTCGCCAGGCTAGATTTTGCGCTTGCATAAAAAATGAACCCAAAAAAAACAGTAGGATAAGTAGTTTTTTGGTCATATAAATTGGTTTTGGTTAGATTAGCGAAACGAAATTAACATTATATTTTAATTTTCCAATTTTTATTAGCACAAAAAATACATTATATGTTTTTTTAATAACAATAAAATACAAAAATCACAATACAAATGAGCAAAAGAAATTTTTTTCTTACAAAACAAAAAAAGTCCTTTACAACAGTAAAGGACTTTTTACAATTTATTATTTTATTTTATGATTTCTTAGGATGAACAATTCCGTCTGCAACGGTTAACCAGGCAGAAGGACCTCCAGCAACATATCCTGTTTTACCAAGACCTTTAAAATTAACTTTTCCATCTTTAGATTCTGCGCTAGTGAAAAAAATTGTTGGAAAACCTTGAATTGCAAAAGCTTGCTGCAATTCCAGATTCTGATTCTTAAGTTCTGGCGTTTGAGGAACGGCTCTTGGATAATCTAACTCTACCAAAATCACATTTGTAGCTGCCCACTTTTTAAATTCTTCCGTCTTTAAAACCTCATTTTGCAAGCGAATACACCAACCGCACCAATCACTTCCTGTAAAAAACATTAACATCGGTTTTTGTTCTTTATTACTTACCGTAATTGCCTCTCTAACATCTGTATACCACTTTAACTCTTGTGCCTGAAGATTTAAAGCACCAAGCAAAATGAAAGTCACAAGTATTATTTTTTTCATAATGAGAAATTTTGACAAATTTATGCAAAAACTAATTACAATATAATTATTTAACTTCTTGCATTAACCTTCTAATTAACGGAGTTAAAACAATGAATGCAATTCCTGCAACTAATGCATAAACCGCTAATTGATAATATCCACTTGTGTAGGCCATAAGTTTAGACATTAATGTAGTTCCAGTATTTGCATCAGACATTTCAGCTCCTAATTTACCCGCAGCAAATTGACCGAATGCGCTTGAAAGAAACCATAATCCCATCATCATTCCAAATAATCTTTTTGGAGACAACTTTGTTATTACAGACATTCCGATTGGTCCAATACACAATTCACCTAACGTATACAAAAGATATCCTAAAGCAAATACATCTAGAGAACTCAATCCGTCTTGGTTTACAAAATATCTAGCGGCATAAAAGATAAAGAAACCTGCTGCCAGTAAAATAAATGATAGACCAAATTTAATAACGGTATTAGGCTCTATTTTTCGCTTAGACATATAAATCCACAAGAAGCCTAATAATGGACTAAAAACAATAACGTAAAGTGAGTTTATACTATTATTAACCACATTTGGATCAATGTTAAAGAACAACAGTTTATTCGTTAAATTATCTTTCGCAAATAATGACAATGAACCTCCTGATTGCTCAGAAATTGCCATAAACATAAAATAGGCAAAAATAAAGATAAAGGCAGCCAAAAACTTAAGTCGCTGCTTTCTTTCTTTTATCAATATCAATTCATATAAAAAATATACCAATGCCAAAACTCCGATCGTATACATAAAATACTCTGTAAAATCAGAATTTATAACCATCATGTAAACTAATGGAATTACCGCAAAAGAACCTACATAAACCGCTATCTCGTAAAGATTTCGTTTTTTAGGAGCATGATTTTCTAATGGAGAATTTCCAATAGGCGCTAAATGTTTTTTCGTTAAAAGAAAAGTTACAACACCAATTATCATAACAATTGCCGCCGAAAGAAAACAAAGGCTCCATGAATAATTTTTTCCTAAATAAATAGGTATTGCACCACCAAGCATTCCTCCAATATTAATTCCGGCATAAAATAATCCGTAACCTGCGTCACGGCGACCATCATTTTCATGATATAGCTCTCCAACCATCGAAGAAACATTTGGCTTAAAGAAACCAGTTCCAATAATAGAAAGCGTTATTCCATAATAAAAGAAATCATGCGGATTTGCGGCAATTAGCAAATTACCCAAAATCATAACGATTCCTCCAAAAAGAAGCGATTTTTTAAATCCTAAAACTTTATCGGCAAAAATTCCACCAATAAAGGTAAAAGCATAAACAAAAGCCTGCACAGCTCCATATTGAAGATTCGCTTTCCCTTCAACCAGACCTAATTGGTCTACCATGAAAACTGCTAAAACCCCTCTCATTCCGTAGAAACAAAAACGTTCCCACATTTCAACTAAAAACAAATACCATAATTGCTTTGGATACTTGCCCTCAAAATTTTGAATTTCTTCTAAAGTAATTGTCTTCTCCATTTTATCTAACACCATGCATCATTTTTTTCAAGAATGGAGTCAACGCAAATAATATAATTGCTGCAATACCAGTAAGCACCACAAATACCATAAAGAACTCATATAAATTATGGATTTCAAATCCTGCAAAAAAGTGATTATGAGCACTAATTTGGTGCTGCTCTAAAAGAGCCAATTGCTCTGCAGTTGGCACTATTTTATTATCTAAAACTGCTTGAAGATCTATTCCTAATTCTTTTGCTTTTGCAAATTTATCTCCAGTTGCAGGCAAAATAGAACCCAAAGTTCCACCTAGAGCATAACCAGAAGCATTAGACAAGAAAAACACACCATATAGTAAAGATGCAAAACGTTTTGGAGATAATTTACCTACCAATGATAATCCGATTGGCGACAAACATAACTCAGCACATGTATTTAAGAAATATAACAGGATAAGCCATTTTACCAATAACAATCCAGAAGTTCCGATATAAGAAACCTGAGTTGCAATCATAAAGAAACTTATCGAGATTACCACTAAACCAACAGCCAATTTCACTGGAGAGATTGGTTCTTTTCCTTTTGCTCTTAAAGTATCCCAAAGTATACTAAATGGAACTGCCAATAGAACAACAAATAATCCGTTAAAGATTTGAACCATCGAAGGAGGCATTTGCCAGCCAAAGAAATTTCTATCTGTTTGGTTGTCTGCAATAAATGTCAACGAAGAACCTGCCTGCTCGAAAGCTGCCCAGAAGAAGATAATAAAAAATGAAACAATGTAAATTACAATGATTCTGTCTCTTTCAATTTTCGTTAATGAAGTATCCGATATAATCAATCCCGCTAATGCTATACCACTAGAATAAATTAATGTGTAAATTAAATTCTGCCCCACAACATAATGAAAAAAGAAACCTAAAGCTATAAATGCAATTCCTGCAATTGTTAGAGATTTACTAGAAAAATTAGCTGTCTGTGCCTCTCCTTCTTCAAAATCTTCTGCTACATTTTTTGATGGCAATCCTCCTAATGGTCTTCCTTCCGGAGAAACTACATATTTGTTCTTTAAAAAATAAAAAAGTAGTGTTCCTAATAACATAGCTACAGAAGCCGCCATGAATCCCCATCTAAAAGCATGAATATCTCTAATACCTCCTGCATCTTTAACATCTCCTAACAAAGGACAAATAGACTGACCTAAAAAAGCCCCTATATTAATTCCCATATAAAAAATAGTGAAAGCACTATCTAATTTTGTTTTTTCTTGTTTTGGATATAAACTTCCAACCATACTAGAAATGTTTGGTTTAAAGAATCCGTTACCAAAAACAATTACGCCCAAAGCAGAATACATGATAATTTTAGCTAAATCTAAATTAGATTCAAAAACACTTCCGCTTGTGAACAAAAGCATTTGCCCAGTTGCCATTAACAATCCGCCTAATAAAATACAATTTCTATTACCTAAATAACGGTCTGCCACAAAACCTCCCAACATTGGCGTTAAATAACAAAGTCCTAAGAAACCTCCATAAATTAATGACGCTTCTTCTTCTTTCATTAATAATGAATTTACAAGAAATAAAGTCAATAAAGCTCGCATTCCATAAAAATTGAACCGCTCCCACATCTCCGTTCCAAACAATACCCAAAGTCCTTTTGGATGCGCAGTTTTTACTTGAGTTTCTCCCATATTATTCGCTTATTTAATTAAGTTTAAAAGATTTAGATTATAGATTTTCTTTGATAAAATTAGTCATTTTATTGTATAGCTGGATTCTAGTAGCTCCGCCATAAATACCGTGATTTTTATCTGGATAAATTTGAGAATCAAATTGTTTATTTGCTTGAATTAAAGCCTCCATCATCTGCATTGAATTCTGAACGTGAACGTTATCATCTCCAGAACCATGAATTAATAAAAACTTACCTTTTAATTTATCTACGTGATTAATTGGCGAATTTTGATCGTATCCGCTTGCATTTTCTTGTGGCGTCTGCATATAACGCTCTGTGTAAACGCTATCATAAAAACGCCAGTTTGTTACTGGAGCAACTGCAATTGCCATTTTAAAAACATCGTTTCCTTGAAAAATACAGTTTGAAGCCATAAATCCTCCATAACTCCATCCGAAAATTCCAATTCTTGAAGGATCAACATAAGAGTAAGAACCGATTACTTTTGCTGCATCGATTTGATCTTCTACTTCATATTTCCCTAATTCTTTTTGAGTAACTTTTTTGAAATCTGCTCCTTTAAAACCTGTTCCTCTTCCATCAACACAAGCTACGATGTAACCTTGCTCTGTAAGTGACAAGAACCAATAATCGTCTGTATTATTCCAATCGTTGTTTACTTGCTGAGATCCTGGACCAGAATATTGGTACATGAAAACTGGATATTTTTTTGAAGGATCAAAATCTTTTGGTTTTAAAATCCAAGCGTTTAATTCGTTTCCTTTTGCTGTTTTTAAAACAATAAATTCTTTTGAAGGTAAGTTATATGATTTTAATTTATCAGCAAGAGCTTGATTGTTTTCGATAACTTGAATTTCTTTTCCTGTTTTTGACTCATTTAAAGTATAAGTCGTAGGCACTAAATTACTTGAAAAAGTAGTAATAAAATATTGGAAGTTCGGGCTGAAAGTTGCTGCGCTTGTTCCTGTTTTTTTTGATAAACGTAATTTATTTTTTCCGTCTAAGGAGATTCTGTAAAGATCTCTGTTGATTGAACCATTTTCTGTAGATTGGTAGAAAATAGTTTTTGTTTTTTCGTCAAAACCGTAGTATGAAGTTACTTCCCAGTTTCCTTTTGTAACTTGATTTTTTAATTTCCCTGTTTTATCATATAAATAAATATGATTGAAACCGTCTTTCTCGCTTGTCCAAATAAAACTGTTGTCTTTTAAGAACGTTAAATTATCTGTTACATCTACGTAAGCTTTATCTTTTTCATTTAAAACTACTTTTGCAGTTGCTGTGTTTCCATCAACAAACAATAAATCTAAATTGTCTTGATGACGATTTAACACTTGTGCAGAAAGTACATTTGCATCGTTAGTCCATTGCAATCTAGCAATATAGAAGTCATTATATCTTCCTAAATCTACTTTTTTAGTTGCTGCAGCCGCTACATCATATATATGTAATGAAACTTCTGAATTTTTTTCTCCTGCTTTTGGATATTTAAAAGTCTCAATTGTTGGATACAAATCTTTGTGAAACATTGACATTGAAAACTCAGGAACTTGGCTTTCGTCAAAACGAATGTAAGCCACTTTTTTACTGTCCTTACTCCAATCAAAAGCGCGAACAAATGCAAATTCTTCTTCGTAAACCCAGTCCGTAATACCATTAATTACGGCATTCTTTTTACCGTCAGTTGTAATTGCAACAGATTTTTTTGAAGCTACATCATATACATATAAATTGTTTTCTTTTGCGTAAGCGATTTTAGATCCGTCTGGAGAAAAAGTTGGTTCTTGAACTTGAAAATCGAAAAGCTTCGTTAGAGATTTAGAAGCGATATCATATAAGTAATAATCTGCTGTAAAAGAGTGACGGAAAATCTGATTGGTATTACAAGCAATTAAAATCTTCTTTTCTGAAGCATCAAAAGTATAACTATCAATACCTTCCGATAATGCTGCATGATTTTTAGTATCAATTAAATTCGACACTTTTTTTAGAGTTGCAAAATCATATAAATCAATCTGCATACTTCTGCTCGCTCTATCAATATTTAGCACCGTATATTGGTCGGTATTTTTAAGAGATTGCAGCTCATCCATTCCTTTTGCTCGGAAAGCGCCGCCGTAAATATTTTCGATAGTGATTTTTTGTTGACCAAAAACGGTTGCAACTAGAAATAGAAGTATTACAGTAATTTTACTTGTATTCATTACAATTAATTTAAATATAAAAAAGAGCCCAATTTTAGTGAAAAAAATAAACATAATACACATTTTAAGTGTTAAATGTTAAAAAAAATAACGATTGCGCTATTACAGTTTTTAAAATAGATTTTAAACAAATCTCTTAAAATGGTATATTTGCCGCAACATTATTATTTAATATACTGAGAATGAACAACGCTGTTGCCGGATTTTCTAAATTATCCAAAAAAGAAAAAATCAACTGGATTGCAAATGAATATTTTTCAAACCCTGAAGAGGCTAAAAATATTATAAGAAATTACTGGAATTCAGACGAAAAGCTTCAGCAATTGCATGACGAATTTATCGAAAACACCATTACAAACCTCTATATCCCACTTGGAGTCGCTCCAAACTTTTTAATCAACGGAAAATACAAAACCATTCCGATGGCAATTGAAGAAAGTTCTGTAGTTGCAGCAGCTTCAAAAGCAGCAAAATATTGGTCTACTCGTGGCGGTTTTAAAACCACCATCATTAATACAGAAAAAATTGGTCAGGTTCATTTCAATTATAATGGAGATGCAGAAAAACTAAAAACTTTTTTCGACGAAATAAAACCTAAATTCTTTTCTGAAACCCAGAATATTACCAAAAACATGCAACAGCGTGGCGGCGGGATTTTGGATATTAAATTAAAGGACAAAAGAAGTTTATTGGAGAACTATTATCAGCTTCATGCCACTTTTGAAACCAAAGATAGCATGGGCGCGAACTTCATCAATTCTTGTTTAGAGCAGTTTGCCTCTACTTTAAAAGAAGAAGCTCAAAATTCTGATTTATGCGAGAACGGAGAAACTCTGGAAGTTGTAATGAGTATTTTATCGAATTACGTTCCGAATTGCTTGGTGAGAGCAGAAGTTTCTTGCCCTATCGAAGAATTAGCCGAAAAACATATTCCTAATCCAGCAGCATTTGCTGAACGTTTTTTACAAGCGGTACAAATTGCCGAAGTTGAACCTTTTAGAGCCGTAACACACAATAAAGGAATCATGAACGGGGTTGACGCGGTAATCTTGGCTACAGGAAACGATTTTAGAGCCGTGGAAGCCGGAGTTCATGCTTATGCAGCCAAAAATGGACAATATGCGAGTTTATCTCACGCCAAAATCGAAGATGGAATTTTTACTTTTTGGCTTGAAATTCCGCTTGCACTAGGAACTGTTGGCGGACTAACTTCTTTGCATCCTTTGGTAAAATTATGTTTAGAGATTTTAGAAAAACCATCGGCTCAAGAATTAATGGAAATTGTTGCCGTTGCAGGTTTAGCTCAGAATTTTGCTGCTCTGCGATCACTCACTACAACCGGAATTCAGGAAGGTCACATGAAAATGCATCTAAACAACATCATCAATCAATTTGAGGCCACTGATGAAGAACGTCAATTAATTAAGACTCACTTCAAAAAAACAGCCGTTTCTCATAGTGCTGTGGTAGAATTTATTGAGAATCTAAGAAATAAATAAAATTCCGAAAAAATTATAGCATTAAATAAAGTACCAAATCACAATCTTAGTTGGAATTTGGGATTTATCCCGAGGCTTCGGGATTGGAGTTTTAAAAAAATTAAAGCATGAAAAACACCTTTTACAGTAACGGAAAACTTTTTATTGCAGGAGAATATTTGGTTTTAGACGGCGCAGAAGCTTTCGCATTACCAACAAAATTTGGTCAAGATTTAGTAATTGAAGATCTTGAAAACAAAGAAATTGAATGGAAAAGTTATGATTCTGACAAACATTTATGGTTTGAAGAAACCTTTTCTTTTGATGAAGTAATAAAGGGTTCTGATTCGCACATTGATGCCGTAAAGTCGACACTTATAAATATTCTGCATGAAGCTTATGTTTTAAACCCTAAATTTATTGACAATTCAAACGGCTATAAAGTTAGCACCCATTTGACTTTTCCAAGAAATTGGGGATTGGGAACTTCTTCAACATTGATCAATAATATTGCACAATGGACAGATGTAAATGCTTTTACATTATTAAATAATAGTTTTGGCGGAAGCGGTTATGATATTGCTTGCGCACAAAATGATACTCCAGTTTTGTATCGTGTCAAAGATAATTTTGTAGAACAAGTTGAATTTAATCCTGATTTTAAGGAGCATATTTATTTTGTTTATCTAAATAAAAAACAAAACAGCAAATCAGCTATATACGCTTACAACAATCACAAAAACAATCATTTGGCACAAAGCGTTATCCAAAACGATAAAATTACTCATGCTATTCTAAATGCAAAAACACTAAAAGAATTTGCTTCTGCAGTTCAAAGACACGAAATTCATTTGAGTAATATTCTAGAAATGCAAACTATTAAAGAAGCTGTTTTTCCAGATTTTAATGGTGTTATAAAAAGTCTCGGTGCGTGGGGAGGAGATTTTGTAATGATAGTTTCTAATGAAAATCCAAAAGAGTATTTCGCAAAAAAAGGTTATGAAACAATTTTAAGCTACGACGAAATGATTTTAAATTAAGAAAATTAGAAGTTATTAACTCTCTTTTTTTTCACTGGCTTTACATCTAAACGTCTTACCGTCTGATCTTGTTCATTTGACTCTATAAGTCGATTGTGCAAACGTTCGGCCATTTTCTCAATGCTGTTTGTAATAGAATCATAAACCAATTCCATTCTTCGATGTTTTTCTTCTTTTACAGCTTTCAAAACATCTTCAACAAAAACCTTATCGTATTTTTCTGCGACAGAATCATGTGTATTCGTTAATCTGATCACATAATCATTGCTCAAAATTGTTACTTTAAAATGCTGTTCCTCGTTGCTCAAATAATATTTTCCACCCAATTCATCCACATTGATGTCGGTGCTGCTCACTTTTAAAAGCTCCGTAATAATACCATAAATATGACTTTCTATTTTGGTATATACTCTTGGCTTTTTTCTAAAAAAATTAAAAGTAGTAAACATTCAAATATCTGATTATTAAAGCAATTTGTTATTGATGTATTTCGTCGATTATTTTACACTGAAAAATCCCGTTAAACGATAAAATCGAACAAATTAACTGTAATAATTTGAATATCACAAATTTTTTAGATTAAATATCAATTTTACTTACAGAGTATCAAAAAATTAACTAAAAAATATTACAAATTGAAATTGTGCATTTTACACAAAAAAAGAAACCCGAAACTTTCAATGAAAGTTTCGGGTTTTATAAGATGAATTACTAATTTTTAGTAATTGAATTGTAATCTGTTATCTTCAATTTTAGCATTGTTTTTCAACGCTGGCAATACTCTAGTTGCATCATTAGCGCTTTGAGCTTTTACTTTCTCAACATAAGCAGCGTGATTAGCAATTGCAGGCGCTTTTACTGTTTTAATGTTTTTCACAACATAAACTCCAGTATTTCCTTCAATTGGAGCAGAAACTTTATTTGCTGTTAAAGCGAATGCGTTTCCAACAACTTTTGGCTCTTGCCCAACTCCTCCAGGTAAAACTGGATTATCTAAAGTCACATCTGCAGCTTGCTGAACAGCAACTCCAGCAGCTTTAGCGATAGCTTCAAGATTAGAACCTGTCATTTTAGCTTTTAATAATTCTGCTTTTTTCTTGTTTTTCAAGATTGGCTCAACATAAGGTCTTGCCATTGTAACAGATACTAAACCTGATTTGTTTTCTCCTTTATACTGTGCAATTACGTGTCCAATATTTGCAATTTCAAAACGTTTAACATCACCAGTACTAGTTTCTTTATCAAATGCCCATCTTACGATGTTACGTTGATTTCCTAATGGTCCAAACGCTTCATCCATAGCTTTAGCATCTACTGGCGCAGCAACTTTTAAACCTAATTCTTTTGCAGCAGCATTAAAATCTTTGCTTGCAGCATCCATTTCAAATTTAGTTGCTAATGTAAATACTTTATCAGAAGTAGCTTCAGAAGGCTCGATTTTTTGAGCAATTGTAGCTAATCGAATTCCGTCTTGTTTATCTGTAATTTTGATTACGTGAAATCCAAAAGGAGTTTCTACTAAACCAACTTTACCAATTCCGTTGCTGAATACAAAATCATTAAATGGTTTTACCATTTGGTTTGGACCAAAATATCCTAAATCACCACCTTGCTGTGCAGATGAATCATCAGAACTTGTAAAAGCCAACATCATAAAACTATCTGGATTAGCTTGTACTTGAGCTAAAATTTCTTCAGCTTTAGCTTTAGCTTCTTCTTTAGTTCTTTTTTCTTTTTGGTTTGGAGTTTGAGATCCTTCGTAACCAATTAAGATATGACTTGCTTTTGCATTAACTCCAGCTTTAAAACCTAAAGATTTAGAGATAGCATAATATTTTCCGTAAACGTATGGTCCGTAGATTGCTCCAGCAGGCAAACTGAACAATTTGTCAGCGTCAACTGCAGGTAAAGCATTTTTAGGAACATAAGTTGAATCGTAAGGAACATCAGAATTTGCATTTACAAATTCAGCAACGTTTGCAGCATTTTTAAATCCAGGCAATGTATCATTTTTACCTGTTTTTGCATTGTAAACAACACTTCCAGATAATAATGCAGTTAATTTACCTTTAATTTCAGCTTCATCTTCTTTAGAAGGTTTATCTTCAACTAAAACGTATTGAATTTCACGAGTTGCATCTGCTTTAAATTTTTTCTCGTTTTTCTTCATGTAGTCTACAATTTCTGAATCAGAAATTTTTACTTCACTATCTTTAATAGAAGAATATGGAGCTGCAGCGAAAGCAAAACTTACTTTGTTTGCTTCCATTTCGTACTTTAATTTTCCTTCACTAGCAGTTGTGTAAAGTCCAGATTTAATTAAAGTGTTATAGATTTGAAATTTAGCATTCAATTCTGCATCTTTTTCTTTTTCAGAGATAAATTGTGCTGCTTCTGGATTTGCTTTGAAGTAATCTTTAAATTTAACTACGTCAAAAATTCCCGCTGCGTTTAAGAACATTGGGTTTTTACCAATATTCGGATCTGATTTTAAAACTTCTAATAAGTGTTTCTCACCTACTCTCAATCCTAATTTCTCAAATTGTGATGACAATAAAGCGATTGAAACTTCTTGATCCCAAACTCTGTTTGCAGCTTCAGTGGAAGTAATACCTTGCCCACTTTTTTCAAGATTACTAACTTTAATTCTAAAGTCTTCAAATGAAATATCTTTTCCATCGATGCTTCCTACATCTTTTGAACTTTGACTAAATGTTCCTTTACCGATTAAGTCTTGTATTATAAATGCAAATAATGCAAGTGCAATAACCCCTATCAATAAAGCGGAACGCTGTCTAATTTTTGCTAAAACTGCCATTTTATTATCGTTAATTTTATATTCAGTTTGCGAAAATACAATTATCTAGTTAATAACAATACAACTAGCGTTTTATTTTCAACATTTTTTTTCATTAATTTAAAAAATCACTCTTTAATTGTTAATTTGACGAGTTCTATTTTCTTATTTGAGGCCTCTTTTATAAAAAAATGATACTTATCTATTACAATTTTATCTCCTTTTTGCGGAATTTCTTTGGTATGATTGACAATAAAACCTCCTAAAGTTCCGTAAGAGTCTTCTTCAGGAATCATCAATTTGTATGTTTCGTTCAAATACTCCACATCCAATCGTGTAGAAAACAAATATTTACCTTCGCCTATTTCTTCTTCTACCAATTCTTCCTCTAAATCGTGTTCATCTTCAATTTCCCCAAAAAGCTCTTCGACAATATCTTCTAGAGTCATAATTCCAGAAGTACCTCCATATTCATCTAACACTACAGCAACGTTTTTTCGTTTTTTAATCAGCAGATCTAAAACATCTTTAATCAATATTGTTTCGGGAACAAATTCTACTGTCATCAAAACTGATTTGATTGTTGCTGGCTTTTTGAACAAATCGAAAGAATGCACATAACCTACAATATCATCTAAAGAATTTTGGCTTATGATTATCTTAGAATATCCGGTTTCAATAAACATTTTTTTCAAATCGTCTACCGAATCAAAAAGATCTACATATACAATTTCTGTTCTAGGCGTCATAATATCACGCGCTTTTACAGCAGAAAATTCTAGGGCATTTTGAAAAATCTGAATTTCAGAATCTACTTCTTCATTTTCTTCAACAGTACTCATTTGTTCTGTGATATAATTTCCAAGTTCAATTCTACTGAATAACTGAATTTGATTTCCTTCTGTCCTAAAAAATTTACTCAATGCAAAATCCACAATCCAAATGAAGAAAGTAGAAATATAATAAAACAAGCGATAAAACAAATAAGCTGGAAGCGCCAGAATCTTAATTAATGAATTGGCATAAATCTGAAAGAATACTTTTGGAAAAAACTCTGAAGTTACCAAAACTATAAATGCTGCAAGTAAAGTCTGAATTAGGATATTCCACCAATCCGAAAAAACTAACCCAAATTGAGTCATCCAATTCAGAATCAGATCACCCATAAAGAAACCATAAATAACCAAAGCTACATTATTGCCAATGAGCATTGCAGCAATAAACTTTGATGGATTTTCGGTAAGCTTAGTTAAGATACGTGACAGGAAATCATCCTGTTTTTTTTCTATTTCAAGATAAATTTTGTTGGAGGAAATAAAAGCGATTTCCATTCCAGAAAAAAAGGCTGCTAGTATTAAACATATTATTATAATACTAATTTCCATTTTTATTGTTTTTTATTACGATTCAGGAATCTTCTTCTAAAGAAAAACATAAATATAGCCATTCCTGCAATTACAAAGCTTAACGGATAACCCTCGTCACCTGAGTTTAATTTTATTACACCATCATAAATAAAGAAAAGTGCAAAAAGGATGTAAACGTATTGTGTATATTTTAAATAACCCATAATTTATATTTTTTCTTCTGATGATTCAAATTCACCGTTTACACGCTGTGAATTAATCACTTTAAAATCTTTACTAAAATCTATTCCCTGACCAAAAGAAACTCCTTTTGTATCAGTAAGTTTAAATTTTCTTTCGGTATAAAACCATTCGTTTTTCTGATCGAAATACAGCTGTTCCGTTTCTAAAACCTGTCCCGCTTCTGAAGTAATTACTACTTTTCCAATGAGATCTATAATTTGAGTGCTTTTATATGAAATTGCATAATTTGCTTTTATAAAAGTACGTTTTTGCTTTTTATCATACAAAGTTACATCGATTCCTTTTGGAAATTCTGTAAATGGGAAATCAAGGTTAGAATAATCTAGCATTTTACGAGCCATTAAAATACCCGTAATGCGCCCAGAATCTGTGTATTTAATATTGGCATTGTCTGCATCGGTTGCGGGAACAAACTCTGAGAAGTTAATTTTTTGAACTTCTTTAAAATTACTTTCGCACCCAAAAAACAGTGTCACAGCAATAACCGTGACCACTATCAGACTATATCTCTTTGGTAAATTCATTTGCCAAATGTAGTAAATTGTAATGAGCTTAGAAAAGTTAAAAGAGTATCTTATTGGAATTTACTCTTAACAAACCATCTGTCGTTGAAAGAGAAGCTTAAACTAAAATTCACATAGTTCTCTTGCACTAAATTAGAAGAAACAGTACCGCGTTTACCGAATTCAATTCCAAAATTCACATTTGAAAAAGATCCAGGAATTGGAATCCCAGCTCCTAAAGTCATTCCGATATCTTTAATAGATTCGTTATTAACTATAAGACCAATTTTTTCATATTTTATACCAGCTCTATAAGTAATTCTGCTCATATAACTAGTAAACGAGTTATAATTAGGAAGATAATAACCTCCAAGTGCATACTTAGAATAACTTTCATACTTCACACTTTCAGATGCGTTGTAGATATTTTCTAAGTCTCCTTTATCTTGGAAAGCCATATTTGCTCCAATAAGCCATTTTCTTGCCTCACCAACTCCTAAACCAATACTCAATTTACTCGGGATTTTTAATGTTTTCGGAACTACTGGATAAACAAAAGGATCAGGATCTCCTTGTACAGAAATTACCCTTCTATTATCAGAATTTAAATCGCCTCCAAATTTGTAACTTAAACTAGAAAACAGGCTCATTTTCTTGTATATTTTTTTCTGATACATCGTTCCGATGCTAAAATTTACTCCAGACAATTCTGCTGTATTTACTTCTGCAGTACTATTATCAACACCTGTAATACCTTCTACAGTTGTTGTTGTAATTTTTCCAAAGTTATATTGTGCATCAGCCCCAATGTTCCAGTTACGCGTAATTTTGTACGCTAAACCAAAATAAACTTTATTTACGCCACCTTTTCCATCAAGTTGTGAGCTGATTGCTCCTTCTGTTGCCGAATTATCATTCAAAATTTTATATCCAACCGACGATACTGGTATCAAACCAAAAGAAGCTCCAAATTTCCCCATCGGAATTCCTAGAGCTAGATAATCAAAAGTAGTTCGTTGTGCTTTTTCAGACTGAGTACTTGTTTTTAAATTAGAAGTAGCAAAAGTTCCTCCAACCGTAAAAGTAGTTTGCAATAAACTAGCATAACTTGCAGGATTTTCTATATTTAAGTGAATCGAATCTTGCTCGACCGCAACACCTGCCATAGATCTGTTTTCAAGAGTTCCCTTGAATCTTACATCACCAATTCCGAAAAAAGAATATGGCGAAGCAGTACCTTGTTGAGCGAATGAAACGAACGATATAAGCAAACAAGCGCTTATTATTACTTTTTTAATCATTGTCGATTTTATATTGATATGTTTGGTTCAAACTTTCTAGAAGGAAATTTGAATTGGCAAATATGGTATTTTTTAATCGTTTAGCCAAAAATTCTGCATCGCCTCCCGTTAAAATTATGATAAAATTTGAAAACTCCTTGCGATATTCATCGATAAAACCGTCAATCTCATAGACGAAACCATTGACAACACCAGAATGGATCGCCTGTGGTGTTGAGTTCCCGACATAATTATCGGGTGCTTCTAAAGTCAATAAAGGCAGTCTTGCCGTGAAATTATGGAGAGATTCATATCGCAAACGAAGACCTGGAGAGATTGCTCCTCCTAAATAATTGTCGTTTTCGTCGATAAAATCGTAGGTTATACAAGTTCCAGCATCTATAACAAGCCTGTTTTGTTTTGGAAATTGCAAGGTTGCTCCTCCTGCCAAAATCATTCGGTCGATTCCTAAAGTTTTAGGAGTTGCATATTTATTCTGAAATGGAAATACGTCTTCGTGTGTAAAAAAGTGGACTTTCAGCCGATTTTCGAAAGTCAAAAAAGATTGTTTTTCTATACTTCCTACAGATGCTACGACCAAATCAGAGCAATTTGGAAACTTTTTTAAAATTTTTTCGATTTTTTTTTCGAGCTCGTTTTTGTCAAAAATAAAATTTTCAAGCGCATTATTCCCCTCAAATACAGCTGCTTTAATTCTGGTGTTTCCGATATCAACTGTTAAAATCATATTTACTTTTTTGCTTTTGCGAAGATACGAATAGATTTTTTCTAAAAAATGTTTTGCTCAAACCAAAAATGATTATATATTTGCACCCGCAACAAACAAGCACGGTACCTTAGCTCAGATGGTAGAGCAATGGACTGAAAATCCATGTGTCCCTGGTTCGATCCCTGGAGGTACCACAAAACCCGAATAGAAATATTCGGGTTTTTTGTTTTTTAACATTTTTAAAATGCATTACTTATATATTCTTTATTCAAATTCTTCTCAAAAATTCTATATTGGAGAAACTAAAAATATCCATGAAAGAATTTTTAAACATCAAAACCATTTTTATTCAAATTCTTTTACCAAAATTGCTGATGACTGGGAAGTCGTTCTCACTTTTAGTTGCAACACCAAAGATGATGCACTATATCTGGAAAATTTTATAAAAAGAATGAAAAGCAAAATCTTTAATAACAAAGTAATAGCGAACCCATCTATTTTAGAAGATATTTTATCTAAAAGAAAGTTGTAATGTGTCTCTGGTTCTCCCGAAGCCTCGGGACTGGAGGTACCACAAAACCCGAATAGAAATATTCGGGTTTTTTGTTTTTTATAGCTTTCTAATTTTTAACCGCAAAGTGCACTAAGATCTACGCAAAGGTTCACAAAGTTTTTAAATTAAACTTTGCGAACCTTTGCGTTTTTTTCTTTGTTCTCTTAAGGTTAAACTAAAAAGTCAAGAAATAAATAGTTTTTGTTAAAAAAGTATTAACTGAATAAAAAAATATCTTCTATATTCGTAAAACTATAATTTTAACTTTCATTTATTAATAAGATCTCAAAGCAGTTTTATGAGCGAAACTTCGACTAAAGGCATTTGGAAAGTAATTTCAGCCTCTTCTATGGGCACCATGATTGAATGGTACGACTTTTATATTTTTGGCAGCCTTGCTGTTGTTATTTCAACCAAATTCTTTCCAAGCGACAATCCGACTGCTGCATTCTTATCTACTTTAGCCACTTTTGCTGCTGGATTTGTAGTTCGTCCTTTTGGAGCTTTATTTTTTGGAAGGCTTGGCGATATTATTGGCCGTAAATATACTTTTATGGCTACCTTATTATTAATGGGCGGTTCTACTTTTTTAATTGGCTGTATTCCGAGTTATGAAACTATAGGTTTTCTAGCTCCTTTACTAGTTTTAATTTTGAGATTATTACAAGGACTTGCTTTAGGAGGCGAATATGGCGGAGCAGCCACTTATGTTGCTGAACATGCTCCAGCAGGTGAAAAAGGATATTGGACTTCTTGGATTCAGACTACTGCCACTGTTGGTTTATTTATTTCTTTAATGGTCATTCTGGCAACCAAAAATATGCTTTCTGCAGAAGATTTTGATTTATGGGGATGGCGTGTTCCTTTCTGGGTTTCTGTTGTAATGGTCGGCGTGTCTTATCTCATTCGTAAAAACATGGACGAGTCTCCAGTTTTTGCAAAAGCTAAAAAAGAAGGAACAACAAGTGCTAACCCTTTAAAAGAGAGTTTCGGAAACAGATATAATTTAAAGTTTGTTTTATTAGCTCTATTTGGAGCCACAATGGGACAAGGCGTTGTTTGGTACACTGGACAATTTTATGCAATGAGTTTCATGAAAACAGTAATGAATGTTGATTCTTCGCAAGTCGATGAATTACTGGGAATTGCTCTTTTAATTGGAACGCCATTTTTTATTTTTTTCGGATGGCTGAGCGATAAAATTGGGCGTAAATATATTATGATGTTCGGAATGTTAATCGCTATATTATCGTACAGACCGATTTATAAGGCAATGTACGAAACAACAAATATTAGCAGGAAAACCGAAATTGCAGCATCTCAAAAACAAACTACTGAAAACAAAGATAATGGGAGCTCAATTGTAACTATCGAAAAAAAATATACAGATGGCACATCTGCGTTTGAAAAAAAATCGTACATGAATAAAAAAGAAGTGCAAAGCAGCATTTCTGTAACAATAAATTCAAGTGATAAATGGACTTTAATTTTCTTAGTTTTTATTCAAGTACTCTTTGTAACTATGGTATATGGTCCAATTGCCGCGTTTTTAGTCGAAATGTTTCCAACTAAAATTAGATATACTTCGATGTCGCTTCCATATCATGTTGGAAACGGAATTTTTGGCGGATTGCTTCCTGCAATTTCCACCTATTTTGTAACTCATGCCAAAGCAAACGGAAAAACTGATTTTTATCTTGACGGATTATGGTATCCTATAGTAATTGCAGGAATCTGTTTTGTAATCGGAATGATATATATTGACAACAAAAACAAAATTAATCACCTTTAAAATTTAAAAAAATGAATGGGATCAAACAAGTTTTAGGGGCTTTATGGATTGCTTTAGCAGCGGCAGCTGCTTATTTCTGTGTGTTTGAATTTGGTTTGCCAAAACTTCTTTCAGATCAGCAAGATGATTTAGTATTTGGAGCCATTATCCTTTTTATACTAACTCCGCTAATCACTATGGGATTGGGAACATTTGGGTATTATTCTCTAATTGGAGAATACAGCGATAAAAAGAAATAAACAAAAAAAAATACCCCAAACCTAAAAACCAAAAAAAGGCTGTCCGTTTCCAGACAGCCCTTTTTCATTACTAACCTAACCTAATTTTTAACCTATTTCTAGTTTATCTTTTAATAAACTTCATTACCTGAGTTTTATTATTTTCATCAGAAGCTTTTACGATGTATATTCCTGTTTGTAATTCGCTTACGCTAAATTGAAAATCAGCATCTCCATTAGAAACAAAGCTTTTAACTAATTGTCCAGAAACAGAATAAATTTGAACTTTTGTAAAAGCTGTATTTAATGTAAAATAATCTGCAACCGGATTTGGATATAAATTAACGGAACTTCCTTTTTCAAATTCGCCTATAGCAAGATTTGCGGTTTTATTTCCAAATATTCTATATTCTCCTGGAGGCAGATTTATAGGAGCATTTAAATCTGTAACGTTTATAGTTGTATTATCCATTAAATTATACCAAGTTCCTGAATATGGAAAACCTGTTGCTATATTTTGTGCTGAAGTATCAAAATTGGCAAGAATTACGACATCTTTTAATTGCGTGGAAGTTAAAGACGCGTTTGTTATTTTAATATTTACATTTAAAGAATTCGCATTTGTCATTGTAGCAGTTCCTAAAAACACAGGTTCTGCAGTTTTTAGCGTAATCATTTTTACCCAATCGTTGTAAATCTTATTACGATTTGAATTTCCCAGCCAATTATTTACCCATTGCGGTTGCGGTTTAGTATCTAACTTACAATCTCCACCTATTGCATCTGAATCTGTATTGACTGTATTGTCATTACAGGTAAAAATCGAACTTTCCCATCCTAATTCGCCAAAATGCCAGATCATTTTTGGTCCCGGAACCAATAAAGAAACTGCGCCAATTGCCGACATTCTAGATAAGGCTGTATTTAATGTTTTTACATTATAAGTACCATTTACAGCTCCGTATTGTACATTTTTATACATCAAACGTTCTTCGTCATGACTTTCAGCGTATCCCACTAATCTATTTGCTACGAAACCGCGGCTTGCACTTGTCATTCTCGAAATATTACTTTCATCAGCATATCCCATAGACAATTGATTATATTGATTGGTCATTTTACCCCACATCATAATTCCTTTGCTTGGAGTTTCTGTAATTTTATAATCTGCCCATTGCTTTTCTTCGGCATCAGAACCTAAGTGTTCAAAAATGGTATAATGTGTTGGGTCTAAACTCCATGAATAATCTGCATATTTTTTCAGAATATCGACTCTGTCCTGCTGATAGGAATCTGTACATGAATTATCAGACGCTGTACAATTTTGTGTAAATCCTTTAGTCAAATCCCAGCGAAAACCGTCAATTTTATATTCCCGAATCCATTGTTTAACAACACGTTCTACATAATATTGTGTTTTTGCGGACTGATGATTAAAATCTTCTCCTACATTATAACTGTGTTTTGCAACTGTATTAAAATAGGGATTTTCGGCCGTTGGCGATCCAAAACCATCACCATCAGGATCGTTCATCCACATTCTTACCATCGGATTTCTTCCAAAAGCATGGTTTAAAGCCACATCCAAAATAACTGCTATTCCATTTTGATGGCATAAATCGATAAACTCTTTTAGCTTATCTGAAGTTCCGTAGAATTTATCTAAAGCCATATGAAATGAGGTATTATAACCCCAGCTTTCATTGCCTTCAAATTCCATAACAGGCATTAATTCGATCGCATTAATTTTAAGGTTTTTAAAATAATCAATTCTATCAATCAAACTTTGATAACTTTTAGACGCATCAAAATCACGAACCAAAACTTCATAAACTACCAATTTTTCTTTTTCAGGTTTAGTAAAATTAGTTACCTGCCAATTGTATGGTGTTTCTCCTGTTTTTAAAACCGTAACTTCAAAATTTTGTCCAGTTGGATAAGCTGGCATATTTGGATATTTTAAACTAGGAATTCCACTATCATCATAAGGCGATAAAACCAAAGTAGAATAAGGATCTGCTGTTTTTACCATTGAAGGCGAATTTGCCAATGGTGTTGTATCTACCACCCAATATTGATATGTATTATTTACACCTGAAACTAATCCTGTAAGTTCTAACCAAAATTTACCTGAAGTTGGATCTTTTTTCATGGCATAAGCCGATGTTGGCTGCCAATTGTTGAAACTTCCTGCAACGTAAACAAAATCTTTTAGCGGAGCATCTAAAACCAAAGTTGCTTTTGTAGCGTCTGCCGTATTATAATTAATTCCATCTATTAAACCAGCCGGCATAGCTTGAGAAACGGTATTCGGATTTACCACAACTGAAAACTTCTTCACAATTGAAGTAGTTCCCTGTGTAATTGTCAGTTCATAACTTTGATTTCCAGTGATATTGGTATGATTGTAAGCATAACTTGAAGTACTTGCATTGGTATTGATTATGGTTCCATTTGCTTTTAAAGTATAACTCGCCACTCCGTTTGTATTTGTCGCAGTGATATTTAAACTAGCACCCGAGGCAATAATTGAAGTACTATTTTCTGCTGGCGAAGTTAAAGAAGCTTGAAAAGAACCTACTTCGACAACAATATCTTGTGATTTTTTATCGCCAGTTCCATCTTTAGTTTTAACAAGAAAACCAATTCCTCCTATTCCATTTCTATTAAAATAAACAGAAGGCGTAATAGTTTTGGTATATGTATCTGTTCCTGCATTATACGTAAATCTCGCTGCCTCGTTTGATGCAGTCCAAGATCCGTTTGAAGGACTATCTGCCTGATTGGTATCGTTTACATCATAAGACCATGACCAAAGATATAAAGCATGAGTTGTGCTAATTCCCCATGAAGTTTCATTAACACTACTACCATTTATTGTAATCATTATTGGTGTAGTGTCTTCAAATGTTGCCGGATTTATGGAGTACGTGACAGTCTGCACTTGGGCAGAAGCAATCAACGACAACAATAAAAATGTTAATAGTAAAATTCTTTTCATAATAATAGTGGTTAGCTAAATAGTTAGATTGATTAAAAAAGGGCTATCACGAGATAGCCCTTTTTCAGTTATTAACTGAAGTTTTTTATTGATTAGGAATCATTAAGTAACTTCCGTCTAAATCATTGAAATAAATAAGATATTTTGATTTCGACACAGGAGTGTTGTCACCAGTACTAACACCTGAGAAAGGAGTTTTTCCTCCCCATGAAACATCCCACGCATCATTTGCTCTGAATTTTATTTCTCCATCGTTTAAAGATGTTACTCCCAAAGTCCAAACGTGTGCATTGAAAGTAGATTTTACCATTGGTGTTGAAGCATCCCAACCTTTTGAAGTTGCGCTACCAATAATACCTACTGTAGAATACGTTGGAGCTGTAGCACCAGCTGCGTACGGAGCCAATGTGTAAGTCTTTTTTTCAACATCCATCGTAAATTTATAGTAACCATCTGCAGGAATGTTAAATGTTGGTGGATCTGCATCAGCATCTGTTCCTCTATAAGCCATAGCAGTTTCTGAACCGTAACCAAACATTGGTATCCAGCTTCCTAAATTTTGAATAGTTTTAAAAGCCCCTTTCTTAAAGAATCCTGTAAAGGTATATTCATCAGAATTTGTTGCACTTCTGAATAATATCTGGTTTCCTTTGTTATTATCCCAACCAGCAACTGTTGCATCTCCAACTAAGTACCATTCTACAAAATCGTAAGGAACTTTCCCAACGTATGGAGTTACAGTAATCGAGATTAATCCTTTTGAAACTTGAACAACTCCTCCTGAAACATTAGCTGTAATTTTAACATCATACTGCGCTGCAACTTCTGGAGTACCGCCAAGATCAATCGCAACCTGATTTAGTTCTCTAGCTAATACAGAAACCTCTGTAATACTATTAGTAGTGGTTTGAAGTGTTTTTGCATTTTTAAAATCACCTCCTTTTTTATCAATTAACAAAGTGTATTTAACTGCAACTGTAGTAGAATACTCAGCAGCTGACCATTTAAATTTAGCAACTTCCTGTGCTGCTTTTTCAACATCTAAAACATAGTTTTGTCCTGTAGTTGGTGCAGTAATTTCAGGTGTTGAAACTGCATCAAGAATTGGTCTTTCATCAACAGCATCTGCATTACATGACACCGCTAATACACCAATAAATGCGATTAAAACTTTATATATATTTTTCATTTTACAGTTCTATTAGGTGTTAGTATCCTGGATTTTGTTTCAAAGTTGGATTTGCCTGAATTGTTTTAGACGGAATTGGCATTAAATCTCTGTAAGATTCTGTAGAAGCACCATTCATTACTCCGCCTTTCCATTGCCAGATTTTAGATCCTCCTGAGAATTTTCCAAAACGAATCAAATCTGTTCTTCTGTGGCATTCCCAAAATAACTCTCTTCCTCTTTCATCTAAAATAAAATCAAGTGTCATTTGTGCCGTAGAAATATTTTGTGCACCAGCTCTTGTTCTAATTTGATTTACATAACCTAGTGCAGTACCCACATTTCCTGTTGATGCTCCTCTTAACGTTGCTTCAGCATACATTAAGTAAGCATCAGAAACTCTAAACATTGGAAAATCTGTATCTGGAATATCAGTTCTTTGTGCTGCCGATCCGTCTGCTTTTTTATTAATATATTTTGTTACAGCATAACCATCTGTAAATGTTGATACATTAGTAATATCTAAAGCTTGTCCGTCTGTATAGAATGTTCCTCTTTTGTCGCCAGTAGCTGTTGCGTCAGGGAAAAGTGCTACAAACTCTTTACGAGTTCTAATTCCCTGCCATCCACCATCCATACCTCTTGATGCAGCATCCATACTTCCACCAATACCAGCATGTAGAATAAAACTCATTCCTCCACCTGTCGCTCTAATAGCAACACCATCACTTACAATTGGGAAAATAAATTCAGTTTGCGCTCCATTTTTATCATTATCCGCAGAAAATAAATAACGATAAGGAACATTTGCAAATGTATATCCAGAGTTAATAATCTCAGAACATAAAGTCGCTGTTTCATTAAATCTCTCTGTACCTGTATATACTTTAGAGTTTAAATAAATTTGTGCTAGCAAAAACTTAGCTGCCACTTTATCAACTCTACCATATTCATTTGCTCTTGCATTTGGAAGACTGCTATCTAGATCTTTTAATTCAGACTCTACAAAAGCAAAAACTTCTGCTCTTGATTTTTGTACTGGATAAAAGAAACCTACTGGATCAGCTTCTGTTGTAATTGGCACATTACCAAACAAGTCCATCAAATTCGTATAAGAGAAAGCTCTTAAGAAACGTGCTTCTGCTCTAAAAGTTGCGATTTCAGTTTTTAGACTTGCATCAACACCTCTTGCTGTCAATTTCTCATCTGTAGTTTGTCTTAAAAACTCATTTGCCAAACTAATATGATAAAATGCTCTAGAATAAGTTCCGTATAAAAACTCATTTACAGGAGACCAAGTTTGACTATTTAATGTTGGTAAAGTACCATCTGCCCAAGCAATAACTGCCTCATCTGTAGGTAATTCTTGAGTTACAAAAAGCAAACGCAAGTAACTGCTAAAATCTCCGCTTAGACCAGCAATATCTGCTTGCCCATCACCATCATTACCTCCAACATAAAGACCAGCATATAATTTGGCCAAAACTTGTTTGTAAGACGCTGGATCTTGGAAAAAAGTTTCCGATAAAAATTCATCGTCATCTTTTGGTGTCACGTTTAGATCGTCAGTACACGAGGTAAACGTCATACTAATTCCTAAAATAAATAGGAAAAAATAAGATATATATTTAAATGATATTTTCATTTTGTATGTTTTAAAATTTGTTTTTCAATGTACTATTAGAAACTTGCATTTACTCCAAACAAGTAAGTTCTTGCTCTAGGATAAACGTTACCATCAATTCCGTTGAATTTCTCCGGATCTAATCCATCATATTTTGTAAGTACAAAAACGTTTTGAACACCTGCTGAGAATCTTAAAGAAACATCTTTTAGTAAAGACTTATCTAAAGTATACCCAAGAGTTACGTTGTCTAATTTGATAAAAGAAGCATCTTTTACATAATAGTTAGATAAATAACGCTGTGTTCCATTATCTTCGAAAGTAAATCCAGTATTTAAATAATCTGAACTTACGTTAGATAAATCTGTTTGTCTTCTTAAAGCAGCATCAGAATAACCCATGTTAGAATTTACGTTATCAAAAATGTAATTTCCTAAACTTGCTCTCCAGTTCATTGTAAAATCAAACTTTTTGTAGTTTAAAGTAGAGAAAAGTCCAAAAGTATAATCTGCTGTTGGTTTTTTGTATCTGTAACGATCATTCGCATCGATTTTACCATCTCCATTTCTGTCTACGTAAGCACCAGCGATTGGTTTTTTGTTAGCATCGTATAATTGCTCATAAACGAAGAATGAATTTGGAGCGAATCCAACAGTATTAATCAACACTTTATTTCCATTTCCTCCTTTAATATTATCACCCACTTCATAACCTTGAAAACCTTCAACAGTTTGTCCTAAGCTTTCAATTTTCTGATCTAAGTAAGTAGCATTAACAGCAACATTCCAAGTTAAGTTATCATTTTTAACAACATCAGATTGTAAACTGAACTCAAGACCTTTTGTTCTCAAGTTACCAATATTATTAAATCCTTGGTTTCTTAAGTTAGCACCATCCGGTACTAATACGTCTGCCAATAAATCTGTTGATTTTTTATCAAAGTAATTAACAGAACCTGTAATTCTATCTTGTAAGAATCCGAAATCAACCCCAACGTTCATCTCTGCCAACTCTTCCCATTTAATATTTTGGTTGTAACCTTCTGGTCTAGCAGTTCTATAAACAACACCATTAAATACATACTGAGTACTTACAGTTCCAAGTGTTACCCTTCTCAAATAATCGTACTGAGCAGAAATATCCTGCTGTCCAGTTGTACCATAACCAACTCTTAATTTTAAAGTAGAAAGTGTTTCGTTATCTTTTAAGAAAGATTCTTCAGCAATATTCCATGCAAAAGCACCTCCCATAAAGTTACCCCATCTGTTTTCTTCAGAAAAACGAGATGTTCCGTCTCTTCTATAGTTTAAAGTCAATAAATATTTACTGTCCCAACCTAAGTTCAAACGACCAAAGTACGATTGTAAGTTAATGTCTGGATCAGTGATAACATCTTCATTTCTAGTTTCAACGGGTTGTGTAAGTGCTCCTGATTGGTATTTTTCTTTCTGGAACAACTGATAGTTATAACCAGCAGTAGCATCTAATTTCAGTTTTCCTAAATTTTTAGTATAAACGAAATAGGTATTTAAATTTTTATTTTGAAGATCATCAGTATAAGTATCATAGTTTCCTAAGTTTACATAACCTGCTGAAGAAAAAGGAACTGGCTGAAATCCTAAAATACTTTCAGTACTTTGTCTGTTGTATCCGCTGCTGTCAAATCTGTCGATACCAGCTTCAGCTACGATTCTTAAATCTTCAAAGAAGTGAAATTTGTAGTCTAAGCTAATATTACCCCATTTTCTAGTAGATTTAGATCTTTTATCTTCTTGATTTAATCTTGCTACAGGATTTTTAGCAGGCAATAATGCGATATTTCCGTTTGGCTCTAACCATTCGAAATAACCTCCGTAACGAGAACCTGCTTGATAAGGTGACTGTGTAGGATCAAAACTGATTGCTGATCCGATAACAGCATCTTCATCTTGAAATTGATTTTTACTAAAAGACAAGTTTCCGCTAATATCAATTTTTAAGTGATTGTCAAATAAAACTGGATTTAACGATATCGATGTCGTAGTTCTTTCAAAAGAAGTGTTTCTTAAGATTCCAGGATTATTAACATTTCCAACAGATAAACGTACTGGTAATTTATTAAATAAAGCACCGCTTACAGAGATATTATTGTTAGTTGTAAGAGCTGTATTGAAAATTTCATTCTGCCAGTTTGTATTAGCAGTACCCATCAATGCTTTTTGAGCATCCGTTCCTTTTTCATTTACGAAAGTTCGGAATTGATCTGCGCTTAAAACATCAACTGTATTAGCAATAGTGTTAACACCAACTTGAGAACTGAAATTAACTTTTACACCACCTTTAGTTCCTTTTTTAGTCGTAATTACAATTACACCATTTGCTGCACGAGAACCATAAATTGCCGCCGCAGAAGCATCTTTAAGAACTGTAAAAGACTCAATATCATTAGGATCAATAGTAGACAAAATACTTGTAGCACCGCTTGGAACAGCATTACTCAACGGAAGTCCGTCTAAAATAATCAATGGATCATTTGATGCACTTAATGAAGATCCTCCACGAATTCTAATATCTGCTTTTGCTCCTGGAGCTCCTCCACCTACAACATTTACACCAGCAATACGTCCTCCAATTAAACTTTCTGGAGTTACGTTAATACCTTTATTAAATTCTTTTGCAGAAATTTGAGAAACCGAACCAGTTGCATCTTTTTTCTTAACAGTACCATAACCTACCTGAACAACTACTTCTTTCAATTGATTAGTATCTTCTTCTAAAGATACAGTTAGGCTTTTTTGACCATTGAATACTATAGTCGATGTTTTGTATCCAATAAATGAAACCAAAATTTTGTCTCCATTTTTTAGATTAGGCAATTGAAATTTACCATCAAAATCAGTAGATGTACCTCCTGGGGCACCTTGTACATTTACATTTACTCCTGGTATTGGCTGACCTGTGGCAAGATCAGTTACTGTTCCACTTAATGTGTTTTGAGCTAACACAGTAAACGGAAGCAGAAGGAATAAAAATAACAACTTTTTGTAAATTGTTTTCATACTTTTTGTTTAAATTAGTTTGAGTTTGTGAACGTTAGTTAAGTTTTTAATTTTACTTCGAATTTCAAAATTATGAATTTATTAACATGCTCGACGAACGACAATTTTTATTGAGTTACGAAAACGTGGTAGTGTTGAAAACTTTCTATTTTTTGTAATCTTTTAGCGTTAAAATTGTCAATTATAAAAATTTCAGATACCTTTATTATTAATTAGATTTTTTTCAATTCACGCCATGAAACGTAAAATAACCCTAAAACAGATTGCAAAGGAGCTTGATGTCTCTATTTCAACTGTCTCAAAATCACTTAGAAACAGTCTTGAAATTGGAGAAGAAACACGATTAAAAGTGCAGGCTTTTGCAAAGTTTTACAACTATAAACCAAACAATATTGCGCTTAGTTTAAAAAACCGAAAAACCAAAAGTATTGGTATCATTATCCCCGAAATTGTACACTATTTTTTCTCAACTGTAATCAACGGAATTGAGCAGGTTGCAAATGAATATGGCTATAGTGTTGTCATCTGCGTATCGGATGATTCTTTTGACAAAGAAGTCCTGAATATGGAAATGCTGGCCAACGGAAGTATCGATGGTTTTATCATGTCTCTTTCTAAAGAAACCCAGTATAAAGGTGACTTTCACCACATTACAGAAGTTATCAATCAAGGAATGCCGGTTGTAATGTTTGATCGTGTTACCAATGATATTTTATGCGATAAAGTGATTATTGATGATAAAGCAGCTGCTTATGAAGCCGTTCAGAGCTTAATTGATAATGGAAGAAAAAAAATCGCTCTTGTAACAACTGTCGATTATGTAAGTGTTGGAAAACTTAGAACCGATGGCTACGAAAAAGCACTTTTAGATAACGGAATTCCTTTCAATGAAGATTTAATAATCAAAATTGAAGATGTAGAAACCTGTGAAATAACCATCAGCCAGCTTTTACATGATCGTGCTTTTGACGCTGTTTTTGCTGTAAATGAACTTTTTGCAGTAACAATTATCAAAACTGCCTCTAAAATGGGATTAAAAGTTCCAGAAGATTTGGCTGTAATTGCATTTACGGATGGAATTATTTCAAAATACTCAACTCCAAGTATTACAACGGTAAGTCAGAGTGGCGAAAAAATGGGAAATAAAGCAGCTAAAATGCTTATTGAAAGACTCGAAGCCGAACACGACGACGATGAAGAAGAAAACGAAAACTATACTACAGAAGTCATAGAAACACATCTTATAAAAAGAGAATCTACTGACTAAAAATCTTAAAATCAACCTTTTCTAAAGCCATAGAAAATATTTATGGCTTTTTTATTAGCTTAAATAAAAAAATAATTTATACTTTTACGCCCGTCAAGGCTTTTACTTTTACTTCGAAAAAAACAGTAAGTTTTGATAAGCAAAGCGCTTATCGTATAATTTTTTCAAATTACGATAATGGAAAAGCGTAAATTAAGTTTCTGGGAAATTTGGAACATGAGTTTCGGTTTTTTAGGAATACAGTTTGGTTTTGCACTGCAAAACGCAAATACTTCAAGAATTTTTGAAACCCTTGGTGCTAAAATAGATGATATTCCAATTTTATGGATTGCTGCACCTGTTTCAGGTTTAATTATTCAGCCCGTTATTGGTTATTTCAGCGATAGAACCTGGACTCGTTTAGGCAGGCGTCGCCCCTATTTTTTGATTGGAGCTATTTTATCTTCCATCGCATTGTTCGTTATGCCGAACTCTCCAACTTTGTGGATTGCAGCAGGAACTTTATGGATAATGGATGCATCGATCAATGTTTCAATGGAACCTTTTCGCGCTTTTGTTGGTGATAAATTACCCGACCATCAGCGTGCGCTAGGTTTTGTTATGCAGAGTTTCTTTATTGGTACCGGAGCCGTAGTCGGTTCTGTTTTACCTTATCTTTTTACAAATGTTTTCGATGTTAGCAACGTTGCTCCAAAAGGAATTATTCCGGATGCGGTAAAATGGTCTTTTTATATTGGCGGAATTGTTTTTCTGCTTTCAGTTTTATGGACTGTTTTTAAATCAACTGAATATACTCCTGAAGAACTTCATGCATTTGAAGCTAACAGCAAAAAAGATTTAGATAAAGATGCCCTAAATCCTGATACGGAAATTGGTGTTACGACAAAAAAACAATTGTTTTTAGGATTAGTTTTTGCCGCTATTGGAGGACTAATTTCATTTTTAATTTTTGAAAACAGTCTAGCTAAAGAGCTGTATATTTTATTCATCGGACTAATTTTTATGGGTGTTTTGTTTGTAATTGCATCTCAATTACGAACTAAGAAAGTCCAAAATGGCTTTACCATAATCATGACCGATTTATTGAATATGCCAAAAACAATGCAAAAACTAGCATGGGTTCAGTTTTTCTCTTGGTTTGCGCTTTTTTCCATGTGGATTTACACCACACAAGCCGTTACGCAGCACATTTTTGGCACAACAGACACAACTTCAAAAGTATATAATGATGCTGCCGATTGGGTTTCTGTTTTATTTACAGTTTACAACGGAATCGCTGCTGCAGTAGCTTTCTTATTGCCAATCATTGCAAAAAAAGTAGGCGTTAGAGCTACACATTTATTAGCATTATGTGCTGGAGGTATTGGTTTAATTTCGATTTATTTTATCGGTGATAAGCAAATGCTGATTCTGCCGATGTTAGGAGTTGGTATTGCATGGGCAAGTATTTTATCCATGCCTTACGCTATGCTTTCCGGAGCTTTACCAGCTGCAAAAATGGGTTATTACATGGGAGTTTTCAACTTTTTTGTTGTAATACCACAAATTGTAGCGGCTACGATATTAGGATTTGTAATTAAACAATTCTTTCACAATGAACCTATTTACGCCTTAATAATTGGAGGTGTATCGATGATATTTGCCGGATTACTTACACTTAGAGTAAATAGCAGAACTAAAATTGAAATTCATGAATAATAAAAAAGCATTCATCTTCGATCTTGACGGAGTGATCGTTGATACCGCCAAATATCACTTTTTAGCTTGGCAGAAAATTGCACAATCTCTAAACATAAATTTTACGCATGAAGACAATGAACTTTTAAAAGGCGTAAGCCGCGTTCGTTCTCTTGATATAATACTTGGATTAGGAAATGTTGAGGCTTCTCAAGAAGACAAAGACAAATGGCTGATTCAAAAAAACGAAGATTATTTATCTTATCTAGTTGACATGGACGAAAGTGAGGTTCTTCCAGGAGTTTTAAAAATTCTAAAACTATTAAAAGAGAAAAATCAAGGAATTGCATTAGGATCTGCCAGTAAAAATGCAAGACCAATTTTAGAAAAAACAGGGGTTCTGTCTTACTTCGACGTTATTGTTGACGGAAATGACGTTACGAATGCAAAACCAGACCCTGAAGTATTCTTAAAAGCGGCTCAATTATTACATATTGATCCAAAAAATTCAATTGTATTTGAAGATTCTGTTGCCGGAATTCAAGCAGCAAATATTGCAGAAATGGTAAGTGTGGGAATTGGTGAGGAAACAATTTTACATGAGGCTGATCATATTTTTAAAGATTTTACCCAAATCGAACCAAGCTTTATTGAGAAGTTAATTGGATAATTAGAAAATGTGTCAATGAGATAATTACTCTAATTGGCAAATTTTCTAATTATTTAATTACTTAATGAATGTAAAAAAGTTATTAAAAACCAAGGCAATTATCTAATTATCAAATTGCCGTACTATCTAATTAAAAAGAGATGAACCAAGATTATATAAAACCAGACAATTGGTCCATAATTGAAGAAGGATTTGATGTCGAAAGAGTAAAATCGTCTGAAAGTCTATTTAGTATCGGAAACGGTGCTATGGGACAACGCGCCAATTTTGAAGAATCCTATTCAGCAGAAACTTTCCAAGGAAGTTATATCGCTGGAATTTACTATCCAGACAAAACAAAAGTGGGCTGGTGGAAAAACGGTTATCCGAAATATTTTGCCAAAGTACTTAACGCTCCAAACTGGATTGGAATTGACATTGAAATCAACGAAGAAAATCTTGATTTAAATACGTGTACCGAAGTTAGAAACTTCCGCAGAGAATTGAATATGAAAGAAGGATGGTACAATCGTTCTTTTCAAGCAATTCTAAAAAACGGAACCGAAATTGCCGTTAACGTTCGTCGTTTTCTTTCATTAGATTTAGACGAAGCGGGAATCATTAAATACGATATTACACCTTTAAACAAAGATGCAAAAATCGTTTACAAACCTTACGTGGACGCTGGTGTAACGAATGAAGATGCGAACTGGGAAGAAAAATTCTGGGAACCGCTTGAAGTAAAAAAAGGTACAAACGAAGCTTTTGTAACGGCTCAAACGTTTAAAACGCATTTTAAAGTTACAACTTTTATGCACAATACGATTTTGGCAAATGGTGAAGACATTCATGTTTCGCCATCTACAATCGATTCAACAACAGATAAAGTTCAGTACACATACGGAACGATTATCGCAAAAGGACAAACCTCATCAATCCAAAAAATTGGAGGCTATACCGTTTCTTTAAACCATGAAAATACTTTGGCTGGAGCCGAAAAAGTAATAAAATCTGCTGTTGCTTTAGGATATGACGCTTTACTTCAAAATCAAATTGAAGCTTGGGCTAAAATCTGGGAAATGTCAGATATTACCATTGAAGGTGATGTTAAGGCACAACAGGGAATTCGTTTCAACATTTTCCAATTAAACCAAACGTATTCAGGAAAAGATTCTCGTTTGAATATTGGACCAAAAGGTTTCACTGGAGAAAAATATGGTGGATCGACTTATTGGGACACTGAGGCATATTGTATTCCGTTTTACATGGCAACAAAAGATCAGCAGGTTGCAAGAAACTTATTGACGTATCGTTACAATCAATTAGATAAAGCGATTGAAAATGCTAAGGATAATTTAGGTTTCAAAAACGGCGCGGCGTTGTATCCAATGGTAACCATGAATGGCGAAGAATGTCACAACGAATGGGAAATCACACACGAAGAAATCCATAGAAATGGTGCGATTGCTTTTGCAATTTACAACTATTACCGTTTCACGGGCGATTACTCTTATATTCCAGAAAAAGGTTTAGAAGTTTTAATTGGTATTGCACGTTTCTGGCATCAGAGAGCTTCATTTTCTAAAGATAAAAATCAATATGTGATTTTAGGAGTTACAGGTCCAAATGAATACGAGAACAACATCAACAATAATTTCTACACCAATTATATTGCAAAATGGTGTATCGATTTTGCGGCTGAACAAATTGAAAAAGTAGCTACAGAATATCCTGCAGATCACAAACGCGTTTTAGACAAAGTAAATCTTTCATCTGAAGAAATTAAAGAATGGAGAAAGGTGGCCGATGATATGTATTTCCCCATTTCAAAAGAACTTGGAATCTATTTACAGCAAGACGGTTTCTTAGACAAAGATTTAGTTCCCGTAAAAGATTTGGATCGTTCACAGCGTCCAATTAATCAAAAATGGTCTTGGGATCGTGTTTTACGTTCGCCATATATTAAACAAGCCGACGTTTTACAAGGTTTCTATTTCTTTGAAGATCATTTCTCGAAAGACGAATTAAAACGAAATTTCGAGTTTTACGAATCGTTTACTGTTCACGAAAGTTCACTTTCGCCTTGCGTACACTCTATTCAGGCAGCGGCATTAGATAAAATGGACATGGCATATACATTTTATTTAAGAACATCTCGTTTGGATTTGGACGATTACAATAAAGAAGTAGAAGAAGGTTGTCATATCACGTCAATGGCCGGTACATGGATGAGTATCGTGGAAGGCTTTGGAGGAATGCGTGTTAAAAACGATCAGCTTCATTTCTCACCAAAAATCCCAAAAGAATGGAAAGGGTATTCTTTTAAAATTAATTTCAGAAATCAAATTTTAAAAGTAGCTGTAAATCACAATGAAACAACATTTACTGTAGATGGCGATCAAGATTTAACAATTATCGTTAACGGAAAACCTGAAATTGCAAGTAAATTTGTACAAATAAATTAAATTACAATACACTAAAAATCTAAAAAACATGAAAAACTTATTTTTCGCAAGTTTAATTTTGTTTGCGTTCAGCACTGTTGCAAAAGCGCAGCAATTAAAATCACCCGAAGGCAAGTTCGTAATGGAATTTTCTCTTCAAAACGACGGAACTCCAACGTACAATTTAAAATACAAAAACAAAGAAGTTGTAAAAACCAGTAAATTGGGTCTTGAACTTAAAGATGACAAAAAATCTTTATTAAATGACTTTACAATTGCTGATACGAAAACTTCGACTTTTGATGAAACTTGGAAACCAGTTTGGGGAGAAGTAGATCACATCAGAAATCATTATAATGAATTGGCTGTCACTTTAAACCAAAAAGGAACAGACAGACAAATCGTAATTCGTTTCCGTTTATTTGATGATGGATTAGGATTTAGATATGAATTCCCAGCGCAAAAAAATCTTACTTACTTTACTATTAAAGAAGAAAGATCTCAATTTGCCATGACTGGAGATCATACTGCTTTCTGGATTCCAGGAGATTATGACACTCAGGAATACGATTACACAAAATCGAAACTATCTGAAATTAGAGGTTTATCTGAAAAAGCATACACAGCAAACGTTTCACAAAAATCTTTTTCTCCAACAGGAGTTCAGACTTCTTTGATGTTAAAAACAAATGAAGAAATCTACATCAACTTACACGAAGCGGCTTTAATTGACTATTCTTGTATGCACTTGAATTTAGATGATAAAAACATGACTTTTACCTCTTGGTTAACTCCAGATGCAAAAGGAGACAAAGGTCATATGCAAGCACCAAATCATTCACCTTGGAGAACGATTATTGTAAGCGATGATGCTAGAGAAATCTTAGCTTCAAAAATGACTTATAACTTAAACGATCCATCAAAAATTGACAATACTTCTTGGATTAAACCTGTAAAATATATTGGTGTTTGGTGGGAAATGATTACAGGAAAAAGCTCTTGGTCATATACTAATGATTACCCAACAGTACAATTGGGAGTTACTGATTTCGCGAAAGCAAAACCAAACGGAACGCACGGAGCAAACAATGCTAATGTGAAAAAATACATTGATTTTGCTGCACAACATGGTTTCGACGCTGTTTTAGTTGAAGGCTGGAACGAAGGCTGGGAAGACTGGTTTGGACATTCTAAAGATTATGTTTTTGATTTCTTGACTCCATACCCAGATTTCGATGTAAAAGGTCTGCATGAATATGCAAAATCTAAAGGTGTAAAAATCATCATGCACCACGAAACTTCAGGTTCTGTTCGTAACTACGAGCGTCACATGGATGCTGCTTACAAATTCATGAATGATAATGGATACGATGCTGTAAAAAGCGGTTATGTAGGTGATATTTTGCCAAGAGGCGAAAACCACTACAGCCAATGGATTGTAAACCACTATCAATACGCTATCGAAAAAGCAGCTGATTATAAAATTATGGTGAACGCTCATGAAGCAGTTCGCCCAACAGGAATTGCAAGAACGTATCCTAACTTAATTGGAAACGAAGCTGCAAGAGGAACAGAATACCAAGCTTTTGGAGGTTCTAAACCAAATCACGTAACGGTATTGCCATTTACACGTTTAATTGGTGGCCCAATGGATTACACGCCTGGAATCTTCGAAATGGATATCAGTAAAATGAATCCAGACAACAAATCGCATGTAAACAGTACAATTGCAAATCAATTGGCATTATATGTTACGATGTACAGTCCGTTACAAATGGCTGCTGATACTCCAGAAAACTACAACCGTTTTCCAGATGCATTTCAATTTATTAAAGATGTGGCTGTAGATTGGTCAGAAAGTAAATATATTGAGGCTGAGCCAGGAGATTTTATCACTGTTGCTCGTAAAGCAAAGGGAACAAATAACTGGTTTGTTGGAAACGTAAACGGAGAAACGCCACGTACTTCAAACATCGATTTCAGTTTCCTTGAAAAAGGTAAAAAATATACAGCAACCATTTATGCTGATGCAAAAGATGCGCATTACAAAACGAATCCGCAAGCTTACACAATCAAGAAAATTGCTGTAACAAACAAATCAAAATTATCTCAGTTTTCTGCTCCTGGAGGAGGTTATGCGATAAGCATTATTGAAAACAAATAATTAATAAACCATATAAGAAATGTAAGTCCATTTAAATAGAAATCTCCCCCAATTTTTGTCTTAAATGTTCTTACATTTCTTATATGGTTTAAATTCATTTTTACTATGAAAACCCAAAAAACATCACTTATCTATAAATTAGTTCTATTGGTTTTGTTGTTTTCCGCTTCCGCGAAAGCGCAAATCCAAAAAGTAGAACCGCCATTTTGGTACGCTGGAATGAAAAATTCAGAACTGCAGATTATGTTCTACGGAAAAAATATTGCACAATATGAAGCTTCGGTTTCGAATAATGTTGTGATTAAAAATGTAGAAAAAACAGAAAATCCAAACTATCTATTCGTAACAATTGATACAAAAGACATAAAAGCTTCTGAATTGGTTTTCTCTTTCAAAAACAATAATAAAATTGCCTTTAAACAAAAATATGCTCTAAAAGAAAGAAGAGCAAATTCGGCAGACAGAAAGAGTTACGACGCATCTGATTTGATGTACTTAATCATGCCAGATCGTTTTGCTAACGGAAATCCTAAAAACGACAGCGATGCTTCTTTAACTGAAAAAGGAAACCGTCAAGATCCAAGCGGACGTCACGGCGGCGATATCGAAGGAATTATTAAAAACTTAGATTATATTTCTTCTCTTGGTGCGACTACAATCTGGAGTACACCTTTATGTGAAGACAACGACAAACAGCATTCGTATCATACGTACGGACAATCGGATGTTTACAAAATCGATCCACGTTACGGAACAAACGACGATTACGCTCGTCTATCGTCAGAAATGCACAAAAAGAATATGAAATTGGTTATGGATTATGTTACGAATCACTGGGGAATTACACACTGGATGATGAAGGATATTCCAACCAAAACATGGTTCAATCAATTCGAAACTTTTACACAAACACATCACCGTCGTGAAGTAATTACAGATATTCACGCTTCTAAAATAGATCAGGAAGTTTGTGTTGACGGTTGGTTTGTACCTTCAATGCCAGACTTAAATCTTAGAAATCCTTTGGTTGCAAAATACTTAACTCAAAACGCTATTTGGTGGATTGAATTTGCGAATCTTGACGGATTTAGAGTTGATACTTATAATTATTCGGATAAAACGGCAATGGCAAATTGGGCAAAATCAATTACAAACGAATATCCAAATTTTAATATTGTGGGTGAAATCTGGATGCACAACCAGGCGAATTTAGCTTTTTGGCAAAAAGACAGTAAAGTTGGTGCGATTGAAAACTACAATTCAAATCTTCCAAGTGTAATGGATTTTACACTTCAAAGTCAGATTACTTCTGCTTTCAACGAAAATGAACCAAGCTGGGACAACGGATTGATCAAATTCTACAACAATTTTGCGATGGATTTTTTATATCCAAATACCAATAACATTTTGGTTTTTTCCGAAAATCATGATACCGATCGTATGAACGATAAGTTTAAATATGATTTACCAAAATATAAACTAGCAATGACTTTGTTGGCAACAGTTCGTGGAATTCCACAAATCTATTACGGTTCAGAAATCGGAATGGGCGGTGATAAAGGAAAAGGCGGTGATGCTGATATTCGTCAGGATTTCCCAGGAGGATGGGCTGGAGATAAAAACAACGCTTTTACAAAAGAAGGAAGAACTAAAGAACAAGCAGCTTTCTTTGATTTCAGTTCAAAATTATTCAACTGGAGAAAATCGAATGAAGCAGTTCATTTCGGAAAAATGACGCATTATATTCCTGAAAACAATACTTATGTGTATTTCAGATATACAGATACTAAAACGGTAATGGTAGTTTTCAATAACAATGCAAAAGAGCAGGTTGTAAAAACAAACCGTTTTAAAGAAAGCATCAAAAACTTTAAATCAGGAAAAGATGTTATCACAGGAAAAACATTCGATTTAGCTACCGAAATCACTTTAGAACCAAAATCAGCTTTGGTTTTAGAATTGGAATAATTTTAAACACACAGCATATAACGTAGAGGCGCACTGCAGTGCGTCTACGCAAAGGATTTTAGCCACAGATTAATACGATTAACACAGATTTTATTCTCCACGACACGAGCGAAAGCGAACTGGCGAAGCAATTTTCCGAATTTTCACTAATTTATTTTGTATATAATAATTCGTGGAAATTTGTGCAATTCGTGGCAAACGAAAAAAATCCTTTTAAATCTTTTAATCTGTGGCTATTTTTTTCAACACAATGCATCCTAAAATATTCTAAAATAATGAAAAAATACACTTTCCTTTTTTTATCTTTAGTATACTTAACAATGAGTTGTTCTGGCTCAAAATCAGTTTCAATGAATAAAGACAATACTTCGAAAACACCTTTCGTTTGGGAAGGGGCAAATGTTTATTTTTTACTTACAGATCGTTTTTACAATGGAGATACTTCAAACGATGTCAATTTTAACCGTACCAAAACTCCTGGAAAACTACGTGGATTTGAAGGCGGAGATATCATCGGAATAACCAAAAAAATAGAATCAGGATATTTTGAAAAACTAGGAATAAATGCCATTTGGCTTACGCCGATTGTCGAGCAAATTCACGATGGAGTTGACGAAGGAACAGGATTGAGTTATGGCTTTCACGGTTATTGGGCAAAAGACTGGACGGCTCTCGATCCAAACTTCGGAACCAAAGAAGACTTAGCCAATTTGGTTAAAAAGGCACACGAAAAAGGCATCAGAATAGTTCTAGACGGCGTAATCAATCATACAGGACCCGTAACTCCAGAAGATCCCGTTTGGCCTTCAGACTGGGTAAGAACAGGCGTTGTCTGCGATTACAAGTCATTTGAAAATACTACAATGTGTACTTTGGTAGAAAATCTTCCAGATGTAAAAACCGAAAGTACTCAAAATGTAGAATTGCCTCCTTTTTTAATCGAAAAATGGAAAAAAGAAGGCCGTTATGAAAAAGAAATTGCTTCATTGGATGAATTCTTCAAAAGAACAGGATATCCAAGAAGTCCAAAATATTATATCATAAAATGGCTTACCGATTATATTCTTGAATTCGGAATTGACGGTTATCGTGCCGATACCGTAAAACATACCGAAGAAAGCGTTTGGGCCGATTTCAAGAAAGAATGTGACTATGCATTTGAAACTTGGAAAAAACACCATCCAATGCAGGTTTTAGATCAAAATCCGTTTTACACTATTGCAGAAGTTTACGGTTACGGAATCAGCGGCGGTCAGGATTATGATTTTGGAGATAGAAAAGTAAATTATTTCCAAAACGGTTTTAACAGCATGATCAATTTTGAATTTAAATGGAATGCTGCTCAAAGCGATCACGAAGGTTTATTTTCTAAATATTCCAATGCTTTAAATAATGAATTAAAAGGATATTCTGTCCTTAATTATATGTCTTCGCACGATGACGGCCAGCCTTTTGATGCAACTAGAGTAAAAGGTATTGAAGCTGGAACCAAATTATTGCTTTCGCCGGGAATGTCGCAAGTTTATTATGGTGATGAATCGAATCGTTCTTTGGTAATTGAAGGAACAAATGGAGATGCCACTCTACGTTCGAATATGAATTGGGATGATATTCAGAACAATTCTGAAACACAGAAAACACTTTTGCATTGGCAGAAATTAGGGCAATTTAGAAGAAATCACCCTGCAGTTGGAGCGGGCGTTCACCAACTGATTAATCCGTATCCTTATACTTTCTCCAGAACATTTACAAAAGGCTCTTTTACAGATAAAGTCGTTATGGGAGTAGATTTGCCAAAAGGCAGAAAAGAACTTCCAATTGGCGATATCTTCCCAAACGGAACAAAACTAAAAGACACATACTCGAATCAAGAAGTCGAAGTAATTGATGGAAAAGTGATTATTGAGAGTGATTTTGATATTGTTTTACTGGAAAAGATTTAACTGCAAAGTTTTTTAGCCACAGATTATTAAGATTAACACAGATTTGTCTGCCACAAATTCCACGAATTTCCACGAATTAATTTATCATATTTAAATTTGTGAAAATTCTTGCAATTCGTGGCGAAAGAAAAAATCCTTTTAATCCTTTAATCTGTGGCTAACTTTTTTTATAATCCTTGCGACCTTTGCGTAAAACTTTGCGACCTTTGCGGTTAAACAAAGAACACATGCTCAAGATTGCACATCGAGGCGCCAAAGCCTACGAACCTGAAAATACTTTACAAGCTTTTCAAAAAGCCTTAGACCTAAATTCAGACGGAATTGAACTTGATGTTCACTTAAGCGCTGACGAAGATATTATCGTAATTCACGACGAAACCATAGACCGAACAACCAATGGAAAAGGTCTTGTAAATGATTTTACTTTAGCAGAATTAAAATCGTTTTTGATTGATGGGAAATTCCAAATCCCAACTTTAAACGAAGTTTTTGATTTGGTTGACAAAAAATGTCTGATCAATATCGAATTAAAAGGTTTAGGAACTCCAAGTAAAGTTGTGACGTTAATTGAGGAATATATTTCAGAAAAAAACTGGAATTACAATCATTTCATCATTTCAAGTTTTGATTGGAATATGCTGCAGGAAACATCCAATTTAAATCCAAATATTCCAATTGGTGTTTTAACAGAAGAAAATCTGGATACCCCTTTGGCTTTCGCCGAAAAAATAAAAGCAAAAGCCATTCATCCTGATTTTAATTTATTGAATGAAGAAAATGTTCATCAAATTCAGGAAAAAGGTTTTCTAGTTTTACCTTGGACAGTAAACTCCGAAAAAGACATTCAAAAGGTAAAAAGTTACAACGTAAACGGAATTATCTCTGATAATCCAGACAAAATATAAATATAGCCACAGATTTGTTTGCCACGAATTACACGAATTGACACAAATTTTAATATTATAAATAATTCGTGGAGATTAGTGAAATTCGTGGCGAAAGAAAGAATCCTTTTAATCAGTATAATCTGTGGCAAAAAAATTAGTGCCAATTCGTGACCCGAGCGATAGCGAACAGGCGAAGCAAATTCGTGCCAAACCAAAAAAAATATGATCAAAAATTTCGACATAATCATCGTTGGCGGAGGCGCTGCAGGATTTTTTACCGCAATTAATATTGCAGAGAAAAATCCGAAACTTAAAATTGCCATTTTAGAAAGAGGAAAAGAAGTGCTTTCTAAAGTGCGTGTTTCTGGTGGCGGACGTTGCAACGTAACACACGCCTGTTTTGAACCCAACGAATTAGTAAAATTTTATCCTCGCGGCGAAAAAGAACTTCGCGGACCTTTCCATCAATTTTGTTCGGGAGACACCATCGAATGGTTTGAAAAACACGGTGTAGAATTAAAAATTGAAGAAGACGGCAGAATGTTTCCCGTTTCTAATTCTTCCCAAACGATAATTGATTGTTTTCTAAAAGCAACTGAAAAATTAGGCATAAAAGTACTTACAGGACAAAGCGTACAATCGATTTTCAAAAAAGAAAATCACTGGAAAATTGACACACAAAGCGACAATTTCGCTACGGAAAAATTGGTAATGGCAACAGGGAGCAATCCAAAAATTTGGGAAATGCTTCAGGAACACGGACATGCTATCGTGAGCCCCGTTCCTTCCCTATTTACTTTCAATATCAAAGATGCTCGAATTAAGGAATTACCAGGCGTTGCTGCAAAAGTTACTGTTAATATCAAAGACACCAAATTAGAATCGACAGGACCTTTATTAATTACACATTGGGGAATGAGTGGACCCGCAATCCTGAAACTTTCGGCTTGGGGTGCACGTATTTTACACGATAAAAATTATCAGTTTACCATTTTTGTCAATTGGTTAAATGATGTTGATTTTGAAGATGCCGAAAAAATTCTAAAAGACCTAAAACAAGAACACGCAAAAAAAGCCGTTTCTAAAAAATCTCCTTTCGACTTTCCGAATCGTTTATGGGAAAGTCTTGTTTTAGCTTCTGGAATTGAAACGGAGACCAAGTGGGCAGATTTATCTAAAATTCAATTGCAGAATCTGACTTTACAATTAACCAAAGCAGAATTTAAAGTAAACGGAAAAAGTACTTTTAAGGAAGAATTTGTAACGGCTGGCGGAATCGATTTAAAAGAAATTAACTTCAAAACGATGCAAAGTAAAATTCATGAAAACCTTTATTTTGCTGGCGAAATTGTCAATATCGATGCCATAACTGGAGGTTTTAATTTTCAAAATGCCTGGACAAGCGGGTTTATTTTAGCCAATAATATTTAATAGAATGAAATTTAAAGGAATTATTTTTGATTTAGACGGAACGCTAGTCAATTCATTAGAAGACATTTCAGATGCAATGAACACTGTGCTGAAAGGTCTAAATTACCCAACTCATACTTACGATACGTATCAATATTTTATAGGAAGCGGTTTGCGAAATCTAGTCAGCAAAGCACTTCCTGCAACAAACAATTCAGACGATCAGATTGAAATTTGTTTTGAATGCATGGTTAACGAATATCGTGAAATGTGTACTGTAAAAACAAAACCGTACGAAGGTATTCTAGAATTGTTGGAAAACCTGAATTCACAAAACATCAAAATGGCTGTTTTCTCGAATAAAGCCGATGAATTGACTAAGAAAATAGCATCAGAAATATTTCCAAATTCTTTTGACACAGCGGTTGGTTTAAGCACAGAAGAATTAAAAAAACCAAATCCGTTTGAAGCTGTGGAAATCAGTAAAAATTGGAATTTAAAACCAGAAGAAATCCTTTTTGTCGGAGATTCTGATATTGATATGAAAACGGCAATTAATGCTAATATGTTTCCAGTTGGCGTTACTTGGGGTTACAGAACCGAAGATGAATTAAAAAATAGTGGTGCAAAAGCAATTATTAATAATGCTTCGGAATTAATTGATATTTTATAAAACTCAACTATTTTATTAACAAGAATTTACAGATTCTGTAAGTTTTCATTAAGAGTATTCTAATAATTTTACTCTCAACTAATTAATCCTGTATGAGAGTAAAATTACTTACCACAATTTCTATTTTCACTTACCAGCTTAGCATTTTTCAATCTGAGAAATTATTAAACGGAAAAGTTCTTTCGCAAAATATACCACTTAGTAAAGTCGAAGTAATTAATAAAACGGCAAAAACTAGTACGAGAACAAATGAGCTGGGAGAATTCTCAATTCTGGTCCGTCCAAAAGATAGTTTGCTTTTCTTCTCTAAAGATTACTTCTTTAAACGATTAAAAATTTCTCACGAAAATATCGACCAAAACAATATCATTGTCAATATGATTTTGAAACCCGAAGAATTGGATGAAGTTTTAATTACCAAAATTTCATTTCCTAAGGTTAAAGCAGCCGATGAAAATTCAACTGTAGTACCAAGACCTGCCATATCTAATCCTGGCGTATACACAGGAGGCATTACTAACGGGGCAGATCTGTTCGCTATTTTAAGTTTGTTTATGAAAAAAGATAAAAAAGCCAAGAAAGTTAAATTTAATGAGTTGGACTTCAAAAAATTAGCGGAAGCAACAGTTCCATTAGATTTCTTTACTAATGACTTAAAAATCAAACCAGAAGAAAAAGATTTGTTTCTACAATTTTGTGACGCCGATCCTCAGGCTGAAATCTTGGTAAAGCAGAAAAACTTACTTTACACTATGGATTTTTTACATACTAAAAACAAAGAATTCAAAAAATTAAGTTCTGGAGTTCAAAACTAAAAGTTATTAAATGAAAGCAAAATTACTCACTACAATTTCTTTTTTCACTTATCAATTAAGTATTTCTCAAACCGAAAAAGTATTGAACGGAAAAGTTCTTTCACAATACATTCCTCTTGACAAAGTTGAAGTAATTAATAAAACTGCCAAAATTAGCACGAGAACGAATGAATTGGGAGAGTTTTCAATTTTAGTAAAACAGAAAGACAGTCTGTTATTTTTTTCAAAGGATTACTTATTTACAAGATTAAAAGTAACGTTGAAAGATTTAGAAAAAAACAATCTGGTTGTTGAAATGACTCCAAAAGCCGAAGAGTTGGATAATGTTGTAGTCTCTAGATCTGTTTTTAATAAAAATGAAATTAAAAATATCGGCAATAATAAGGAAGAAATAAATAAGATTATAATTCGAAAGAAATTTGATGAAGTAACTTCAAGAGTGAATGTTTATGACGGTAGAATTAAAAATGGATTAGATTTCAGTTATCCCATTTTTGATAAACCGAAGAAAAAAATTGAGCCTCGTGATGATCGCTTTAAAAAACTTGTCGTCGCTTCTTTTCCTCCAGATTTTTTTATTAAAAATTTAAACCTTAAACCTGAAGAAAAAGAAATTTTCTTGAACTTTTGTAATGCCGATCCAAAATCTAAAACCCTTTTAGAGAAATCAAATGATTTCGAAATAATGGATTTCCTTTATATTAAAAGTGAAGAGTTTAAGACTTTGAATTAACTCTTTTAAATTTTCTCCATTTAAAGAAAAAGACAATACATGTAAGAAACAAAATGATTGCAGTTACAGACAAAATAATCAAACCCGTTTCAATTTGATACACATAATCCAAATCAATTCCTTTTTTGGTTGCTCTTAATGTCTGGAGCTTACTGCCAAATTCTATGGTTTTTTCTCTGTAATATTCTCCTTTGCCTTGTGCGCTATTTACCATTCTTGCAACGATCAAATCGCCATCGTAACCATAAGTCCTGGCACTTCTATAAATTTGAAGCGCATTTTCATGTTCCCCTTTCAACTGTACAAGATTTCCTAATTCAAAAAGCAAAATCGCGATAATCTTATCTTTAGGTTCAATAAACGAAATTCGTTCATTTACCTGAAAATAAATAGCTTTTGCTAGTTTATCAATTTCTTCTTTTGAGAATTTCGTCTTAGGCTTACCCGCAGTTCCAAAATTAGTGCCTATTAAAAACTGCCCAGTAACATTTTGCAAATTTTTAATTTTAGCTTCCAAAATTTTCAAATGTAGCCATTCTGAACTATTGTGCGATTCTGGATTTATTTCTATTGATTTTTTAATCCATTTATAGGCTTTTTGGTTTTCTCCCATCAACTCATAAAGAGTTCCTAGATTGGATGCTGTCGAATAACGATTAGGTTCAATTCTTTCAATATTCAAGTATAGATTCTCAGCTTCATTGTAATTTCCCAGTACAATTAAGAGATAACCTTTATCAGATAAATAATCAAGATCCTTTGTCTTTTTATATAAACTATCGAGTTGTTTTATTACTGCTGGATATTCTTTAGGAAAAAAATTATGACCATGAGGAACAAGTCCTCGATAATCCATATAGGCTATAAATTCATTTTTCAGAATCTTCGTTTCACCGTTTAAACAAGCAAAAGTTTTAAATGAAATTAAAACCAAAATAACAAGAACCTTAAATTTACTCATAATGTATATGCATAAAAAATTAAACTTGAAACCTGAAACAAAGGAAACTAAAAAATCTACTTATTTAGCCACCAAATACTTGCATTTAAAACTGTTGCAAATCCAACCCAAGCCAAATAAGGGATCAATAAATAACCTGAAATTTTATTGATTTTAATGAATTTCAAATACGTTTCGTAAATCATTAGCCATAAAAGCACAATTTCAATTAAAGCCAGCATCGGATTCTTTAAACCAAAGAATAAATAAGACCAAATTGCATTTAAAGTCAATTGAATTAAAAAGAAAAGAAGCGCTGTTTTTACTTTTTCTGTTTGTACTTTAATTTTATCCCAAACCAAAGCCGCCGCAATTGCCATAAAGATGTAAAGAAGGGTCCAAACTGGCATAAAGATCCAGTTTGGCGGATTAAAAACTGGTTTTTCTAAATCTACATACCAAGTCTCAATACTTGGCCTTGTTACCAAACTTGCAGAATATCCTACTGTTAAACAAATAATTAAAGCTATGGCGATTTTTACGAATTTATTCATTTTTTTAAAATTTGAATTCAAAAATAGTCAAAAGAAAAATTTAAACCATAAAAGTGATGTAAGTTCATTTTAGCAAAACCATTTTATATTATCATATATTACTTATATGGTTAAAAAACTATCTTTGCCAAAATTTTATAATTCATGTTTACAGCAGCTGATTTTATTCCAACATCATATAATTCAACAATCGAAAACGGAAACTTTGAGTGGAGCGCTCCAAGCAATATTGCCTTAGTAAAATATTGGGGAAAAAAAGACAACCAGATTCCGGCAAATCCTTCGGTAAGTTTTACTTTGAATAATTGTAAAACGATCACGAAATTAGGTTTCGAAAAAAGAGACGCTTCTCCAGAAGCCTCGGGATCGCACAATGTGACAAATGGTTTTTCATTTGATTTGCTTTTTGAAGGAAAACCAAAGGAAGATTTCAAACCGAAAATTCAGAAATTTTTAGAAAGAGTTGAAATTTATCTGCCATTTCTAAAAGAGTATCATTTTACGATTGACACTCAAAATACTTTTCCGCACAGTTCTGGAATTGCTTCTTCAGCGTCTGGAATGGCGGCTTTGGCGATGAATTTTATGAGTTTAGAAAAAAAGTTAAATCCAGCCATGACGGATGATTATTTCTATCAGAAAGCATCATTTTTAGCTCGTTTAGGTTCTGGAAGCGCTTGCAGAAGTGTAAAAGGTAATGTTGTTGTTTGGGGAAATCAGGCAAACATTGAGGGAAGTTCTGATTTGTTTGGAGTTGAATATCCGTATACAATTCATGAAAATTTCAAGAATTACCAAGACACTATTTTATTAGTTGATAAAGGCGAAAAACAAGTTTCGAGCACAGTTGGGCATGATTTAATGCACAATCATCCATATGCAGAAAGACGTTTTGCACAAGCGCATGAAAATTTGGATCAATTAATCGCCATTTTTGAAAGCGGAAATTTAGACGAATTCATCAAAGTTGTAGAAAGTGAAGCATTGACTTTGCACGCCATGATGATGACTTCGATGCCGTACTTTATTTTAATGAAACCAAACACGCTGCAAATCATAAATGCCATCTGGAAATTTAGACAAGAAACACAAATTCCAGTTTGTTTTACACTTGATGCAGGGGCAAATGTGCATGTTCTTTATCCCGAAAACGTTAGCGAAAAAGTATTACAATTTATTCAGGACGAATTAGTTGTATTTTGTGAGAATCGTCAGTACATTTGCGACAAAATCGGAGCGGGCGCGATTGCATTATAATTTTCCGTATCTTTAGTTAAAATTTTGAAAAAAGACATAAAATAAATCATGAAAGGACCATTATTTTATTCAAAAATATTGCTTTTTGGAGAGTACGGAATTATCCGCGATTCAAAAGGGCTTGCTATTCCTTATAACTTTTATAATGGCGCTTTGAAAAAATCCGAAGAACCTTCTGATGAAGCCATTGCATCAAATAAAAGCTTAAGAAGTTTTGCTTCTTACCTTGAAGTTTTACAAACACAGCAGCCAGAATTGGTTACTTTTGATTTAGATAATTTAAAAAATGATGTTGAAACCGGAATGTATTTCGATTCTAGTATTCCGCAAGGGTACGGTGTTGGAAGCAGCGGTGCGCTTGTTGCAGCTATTTATGATAAATATGCAGACAACAAAATAACGGTTTTAGAAAATTTAACCCGAGAAAAACTTTTACATCTAAAAAATATATTTTCTCAAATGGAAAGCTTTTTCCACGGGAAAAGTTCTGGTTTAGATCCTTTAAACAGCTATTTGAGCATTCCGATTTTAATCAATTCTAAAGATAATATTCAAACAACCGGTATTCCTACTCAAAGTGTTGACGGAAAAGGCGCTGTATTTTTGTTAGATTCTGGAATTGTCGGCGAAACAGCCCCAATGATTAGCATTTTTATGGAAAGCTTAAAAGATAAAGGTTTCCGTTCAATGCTTAAAAATCAATTTGTAAAATATACAGATATCTGCATCGACAACTTTTTGCATGGAGACATGAAATCTTTGATTGGTAATACCAAAAAACTCTCTAAAGTTGTTTTAAACCATTTTAAACCAATGATTCCAGAACAATTTCACGGAATCTGGCAACACGGAATCGATACTAACGATTATTACCTAAAACTTTGCGGTTCTGGCGGAGGCGGTTATATTCTTGGTTTTACCGAAGATTTAGAACGTGCAAAAGCAGCTTTAAAAGACTATAAATTAGAAGTAGTTTATCAGTTTTAATTCTCTTAAAAGCCTAAATTATGGAGTAGATTTTCATAAGTTTTTCATCCTAAAAGCATTTTATTATGAAAAGTATTTTAAAAATAATTAAAGCAACTTTTTTAGGAGGAATTCTATTTTTAGCACCTTTGGTCGTATTGCTTGTTATTCTGGAAAAAGGATTTGGCATTATTCAAAAAATCACGCTTCCGCTGGTTAGTAATCTGCCTAAGGTTCATGTTTTAGGAGTCGCGCTTCAAGAACTCATTGGAATATTAATTATCATTATTATTTGTTTTGCGGCAGGTTTACTGGCAAGAACTCCAAAAGCACAACAACTTATTCAGAAATTAGAAGACGGTATTTTAAGTTTCGTTCCTGGTTATTCGTTTATGAAAAGTATGAATGAAAACATTATGGGACTCGAATCTAAAGAAGACTTAAAAGTAATTTTAGTTCCTACCGATGCGGGCTGGCAATTTGCTTTTCTGATAGAAGAAATCGACGATAATAACTTTACGGTTTTTGTTCCAGATGCTCCAAATCCGTGGAGCGGGTCTGTGGTTTTTGTGGAGAAAAAGGATATTAAAGAAATCGAAATGACTCAAAAACAAGCTTTAGCATGCATTAGAAAATTAGGATTTGGCTCTAAAGAATTGTTAAAAAACAAACTCTAAATTTTTAAAACCAAAAATATCTTTTAACTTCCCTTATCTAAACCTTTACAAAACACTATTTATGTTAAGCAGACAGCACAAACTTTTGATAATGAAAATTGTAAGTCTGTTTTCTGTGGTTAGAGGTTACAACATTCCAATCATTGTTTTAGCTCAGTATTTATCGGCAATTTTTATTCTGGCTCCAGAAATTAGAGCTTTAGATATTCTGCTTGATTTTTACTTATTTTTAATTGTTTTTGCTTCTGCAATTACCATTGCTTCGGGTTATATCATCAATAATTTTTATGACAGCCAGAAAGATTTAATTAATAGACCTAATAAATCGATGTTGGATCGTTTAATTAGTCAGAAAACGAAGTTGACGGTTTATTTCAGCCTAAACTTTTTAGCCGTTTTAATGGCTTCAATTGTTTCTTGGCGTGCGTTTTTATTCTTTTCTGCTTATATTTTCTTGATTTGGTTTTATTCTCATAAAATTAAAAAGTATCCGATTATCGGAAATCTAATGTCGGCATTGCTTGCTGTAACTCCGTTTTTTGCAATTTTGCTGTATTTTTATAATAAGGTTTCGTTTGAAGATATAGAAAATCATATGAGTCATTTTGTGGTGATTTCTGCTCACGCTGTTTTCTTATTTTTGCTTTTGCTGATTCGGGAGATGATCAAAGATTTAGAGAATCTAAAAGGCGATTTAGTGACCAATTATAGAACAATTCCGGTTATTTACGGAGAAAATATCTCGAAGCAAATTATTACTGCTTTGACGGTTTCTACTATATTTCCAGTTTACATTTTGGTTAATGTTTACGATGTCGGATATATGGATATTTACTTTTATGTTTGTTTTGGAGTTTTACTTTTTTTCTTGATTTTTTTATGGAAATCTAACTCAAAAGAACAGTTTTTAAAACTTCATAATCTTTTGAAATTTCTGATTGTTTCGGGCGTTTTCTGTATCGTTTTGATTAATCCAAGTGTTTTGTGGCATGGTAGAGAATTGATTTCTAATTATTAACACTTTATTCCGCAGAGATTCACGAAGACTACGCGAAGATGTGCTAAGATTTTTGATTCTGTGGAGCTCTGCGTAAACTTTGAAAACTTTTTGCAATAACTAATTTTTTAAAAGAAGCCAATTGTTTGTAATTTAGCCCCGCTTGAAGTGGAAATCTTTTTATTTTTTCTTTAAAAAAATAAAAAATTGGGAACGGAAAACGGGAATCCATGCCTGAAAAAAAGCCTATTGTGATGCTTCAAATTCATCAAAAAGTTATGGCTATCAATCTAAGCACATTGAACTTACCTTTTATTAGCAGGAAAAAACTATCTTTGCACAAATTAATGATTTTATGAACAACAAGGAAGGCAATAATAAAAGAGGCGGATCGAGACCAAATAGCTCAAGATCAAACTCTAGCAAGCCAAAACCACCAATGGCAAAACGCGCGCAAGGGCCGAAAAAAGAAAAGCCAGAGGTTAAAGCGGCGAAGGAAGCTGCTGAACAAAAAATAAAGAAACAAAATCAGGCTCCGAAGAGACAAAAAGCTGCTGATGAAATGCGTTTGAACAAATACATCTCTAATTCTGGTGTTTGTTCTCGTCGCGATGCTGACATTTATATCCAATCTGGAAACGTAAAAGTTAACGGAAATGTGATTACCGAAATGGGTTATTTGGTAAAAATTAATGATGTTGTAAACTTTGATGGTGTTACTTTGAACCCAGAAAAGAAAGAATATATTTTATTGAATAAACCTAAAAACTTTACGACTGCATTTGACGAAGGTCAAGAATTTCGTAACGTTCTAGAACTTGTTCGTGGTGCTACAAATGCAAAAATTGGAGCTATCGGAAGAATGGACAAAAATACAACTGGTTTATTATTGTTTACAAACGATACCGATATGATTCGTAAATTTACTTTACCGAATCAGAAATCGTCTAAGATTTATCAGGTTTCTTTAGACAAAAACTTGAAATTTGAGGATTTAGAAAAAATCAGCAAAGGTTTAGTTCTTGACGGACACCGCGTTTCTGTTGAAGAAGTAAGCTATATTGATAATGAACCGAAAAGCGAAGTGGGTCTTAAATTGCGTACAGCAAATGTAAAAGTGGTACGTTCTATTTTTGAATCCTTGGAATATAACGTATTACGTATTGACCGTGTTGCTTTTGCTGGATTAACCAAAAAGAATCTTCCGAGAGGAAACTGGCGCTTTTTGACCGATCAAGAAGTTATCAATTTGAAAAACATCTAGTTCGTTTTTTCAAATTTAAAATTATAGTAAATCCTGTTTTCTCTGAAAATGGGATTTTTTTTGTTTTAGAAACTAAAGAAGTTATGTCCGAAAAGTGTAAAGATTGATCTTCCGATTGATTGGTTTTTTTCTTCTACTGTTTCGTAGTTTGAAAAGCCTAGGATAATTTTAATTCCAGGAGGAATACTGTTTAGAATATCTCTTTTTTGATCTTCTAGAAGAAGCTTTAAACTCTCTAATAACTGAAGATTAGATCTTAAATAAGAGACAACAAGAAGTGCCGAAAAGTTAAGTATTTCTCTGGCTGTTTCGCTTTTGATTCCGACTTCGTTGGAAACCATCTCCGAAATTCTTCCTTTTTTATTTGAAAACAATTCTTTCAGTAAATCATTTCCTTCTAATCGATAACAATCGTCTACTGATAAAATTCTGCCTGCATTAAAATCTACTTCCTGATAAAAAGTAGAATCTTCTTCTACCATTGCCACTATTTCGGAGTAAAAATCAGATTCTTCGGCTTTGTTATAGAGTCCCATTAAAATTGTTCCTATCGAAACGTCAATTCCTTTAATTAAAAGTGCATCGTTCTCAAAATAAAACTTGTTTAACTTGGAGACCACATTTGAAGAAATAAAGCGTCTAAGTTCAATCTGTAGGTTGGGGGTCATACTCATAACTTAAAAAAAATGATTATTTATACTCGTTTAAAATAATCGACAAAGTGAGGCTTTTTATCGTTTATCGTGATAAAAATATAAAAAATTTTAACATTTCCAAAAATTAAGTTAAAAAAATAGACCATTAATAACCGTCTCTTAACAAGGAAAATCTGTGAGCGCCTGTAAACACAACCCTTTCATTATCAAATTAAAATTAAAAAAAAATCAATTTTTTTTTGGAAAGACAATAATCCGAGTCAAAAATTGTTACATAATTAAAATAAAATGTTTCGATATTCCCACAAAACATTTATAAAAATACCCAGATAGACAATTGAAAACAGAAAATTAATAAAACTAGAAGCTAAAAATCCAAGTACTGATCCTGTGGCTGCTTTTAGAGCTCTTTTATGATTTTTAGAATCATACAATAGCTCACCGAAAAACGCTCCAACAAAAGGGCCAATTATTACTCCAAATGGAATAGGAGATAAAATGCCGATAATTAATCCAATGTTTGTTCCCCAGACCCCATAAGAACTCCCTCCAAATTTTTTAGTTCCTTGAGACGGAATCACATAATCTAAAATGGTGATAATGACCATTAAAACAAAAGTAATTCCCAAAACCCAATAATTATTTTCTACTGCTTTTGTGAGATATAGCAAAAGCAAACCCACCCAGCAACTTGACAATCCTGGCAAAACCGGAAGAAAACTGCCAAATACCCCGACAATCATGCAGATAAATCCTAGCAAAACTAATAGTAAATCCATATAATTTTTGATAAATTTGTTATTACAAATTACCATTTTAATCTCTATTGCGCAAATTTTCAAAAATGTGGTCTTGAAAGTGCGAAGATTCAAAGCAATAGAAAGTTTCTCAAAAAAAATAATTGTATTTTTGTTTATTCATTCAATATTAAAATCTTGAGGCAGTTTTTCCCTTTTTTTATCTGTATCCTTTTCCATTCTTGTCAATATTTTGAGAAGCAAGTGCCGTCTGAAAAAGAGTTACTTCAAAAGGAATTAAAATCAATCAACTGGAAAGAAGTTGACGAATATCCGTCGTTGCCTAATTGTGAGAAAATCACTGATCGTAAACTCCGCCAGCAATGTTTTTTTGAAGTAATGTCGACCCTTATAGAAGAAAAACTAAACGTTGACACTTTGTCTATTTTATATCCAGAATTGGACACCATTGAAGTAAAAGTAACGGTTTTTCCAAATGCGACTATGAAGTTTGAACCGCAGTTTCCGAAAGATTCTGTGGCTTATGATACTATAAAAATTGATAGCATTCTGCACGCACGTTTGGTTGATTTTCCGAAAATTAATCCAGCTATAAAACGTGGAATTCCAGTAAAAACACAATTTATTCTTCCGGTTATTCTTAAAGCTAAAGACGAAAAGTAGGTTTATTTTTTAAACTGACGATCTTTCCATTTATAAGAACCAAATAAACTGTACAAAGCCACCGTAGAACTAAAAAACGGATACAGTAAACTACTCAGCAAAAGGCTTTTAATTTTACTTTGAGTTAAAAATTTATTGGTAAAATAGAGTAAAACATAATCCACTAAAAACTTAGAAAAAGCAAAAATCACAAAAATTGGATAAGACCAAATTCCGAAGAGAAGAAAGAGAAATCCAATTACGAAACTCAAATTTCCAAAGAAAACAATCAAGCCTAATAATTTTCCGAAAGTGCTTTTGTACGAACTTGTTTTTGCTGCCCAACGTACTCTTTGATAAAATAATAATTTCCAGTTTTCTGTTGGTTTTGTTGTTACAATTGCTTCTTGAGCTTTTAAATAATGAACTTTATCTGGGAATTTTTCGATTGCTTTTTGAAGCAGAAAAACATCGTCGCCGCTCGCAATTTTGTCGTTTCCATCAAAACCATTTAAGCGTTCAAATAATGTTTTTTTATAGGCAAAATTGGCTCCGTTGCACATAAATCCCTTATGAATTCCGAAACTTCCAATTGTTCCGCCTTGCAAACTTGTTAAATCTAACTGCTGAAAATGATCTAGAAATGAATTTTTGTATTGATAAGTTACAGCGCCCGCAAGCATTGAAACATTATTCTCTTGAATATAATTATCAAATGTCAAAAGCCAGTTTTGCGGAACAATACAATCAGCATCTGTAGTAATTACCCAATCGGTTTTTACGTGTTGCATTGCGGTTGTAATCGCATCTTTTTTAGGCGAACTGGATTTCCTAATATTATCAATTACAGATATTTGGAATTTGGAAATTAAACTTTGGAATTTTTCTATAGAATTATCATCAACTAAAATAACTTCAAACAAATGAGTAGGATAATTTAGATTTGAAAAACTTTCTAAAAGTATCGGAAGATTTTCTTTTTCGTTGCGAAATGGAACTATAATAGTAAAACTTGTCTTTGGATCTAACTCTTTAATTTGATAGTTTTTTACTTTGAAAAATCCATAAATAAGCAACTCAATACTAATAACATAAACTACTAATATGGCAAACAATCCAAAAATCATTCTGTTGCTTTAGTTTTAAAATTCAGCACAAAATAACTTCCCAAAACTACGGGTAAAACAACATTTAGGAACCACATTAAAGTGCTGATAAAAATGACAATCCATTCGTTTACGCCCAAAATTCCGAAGAAATAAATGGCTACACTTCCTTTTACTGCAAAATCTAAAAATTGAAAAGTCGGTAATGACGAAGCCAAAAAGTAAACCGAAGTAATTGCCGCCATCAATGTTAAATAAGGCAAATCGACATCAAAACCTAAAAACAGAAAATAATACTGATGCGAAAAAACCAAATAACGGCAAATTCCTAAAAAGATATTTTTCTGGTGAACCGATTTCGGAATTTCATTGATTTTATGAATCAGTTTTTCAATCGAATAGCCTTTTACTTTTATTTTTTTGATTGAAAATAATACAATCAGAATGAGTAAAAAACCGCCAAATAATAGTAAAACTGTTTTGGTTGTAATAACATTAAATTGAGCGTTGAAATAAAGCAATCCGAAGATCCCAAAAATGATGGTTAAAATCATCTGGATTCCGTTGCAGATTAAGTTTAAAAAAACAACTTTTTTAGCTTCCGATTTCGGATAATACAAGGCTTTTCCGGCATACTCTCCTACTCCATTTGGTGTAAAAATTCCGGCAGTTAAAGCCGCTAAAACTTGCTTTGTGGCTTCGTAACCTGAAATTTTGTGAATAACCTGCGCTAAATTTTGCCATTTTAAAATCTCAAAATAACGATTTAAAACACTCAAAAGGAGGATAAAACCAATTCCTAAAACCGATTGATTCTTTTGAAACAAAACAAGGAATTTTTTCCAATCTAACTTATCGTTGTTTGCCAGCTGATTGTAAATAAAATAAAATGCGCCTGCAACAATCAAAAGTTTGACCAGAAGAACAAGTAATTGCTTAGCTTTGTGAGGAATTGAAATCATGCCGCAAAAGTAACATAAAGTATGTAATAATGTTTCACAAAGATTCTCAAAGCAAACACAAAGACACGCAGAGAATCTTAAAAAAAACTTTGTGAATCTCTGTGTAATCTTAGTGCGACTTGGCGTAATAACTTGAAAATTGACAAAAGAACGCATCATATTAGGTATTGACCCTGGAACCACAATTATGGGTTTTGGTTTGATTAAAGTAACCAACAAAAAAATGGAGTTTTTGCAGTTAAACGAATTGCAATTGTCCAAATACGACAATCATTACCAAAAACTAAAAATCATTTTTGAAAGAACCATCGAATTAATAGAAACACATCATCCTGATGAAATCGCGATTGAAGCGCCTTTCTTTGGGAAAAACGTTCAATCGATGCTGAAATTGGGTCGCGCACAAGGCGTTGCAATGGCTGCAGGACTTTCAAGAGATATTCCGATTACAGAATACGAACCTAAAAAGATAAAAATGGCGATTACCGGAAACGGAAATGCCAGTAAAGAGCAGGTTGCCAAAATGTTGCAACAGCTTTTGGGTTTAAAAGAATTACCAAAAAATCTAGATTCTACAGATGGCTTGGCAGCAGCGGTTTGTCATCACTTTAATTCAGGGAAAGTTGTTGCAGGAAAAAGTTATTCTGGTTGGGATGCTTTTGTAAAACAGAATGAAGACAAAATTCGTAAATGAGAAAATGTGTCAATTAGAAAATTAGATAATTCTTGAATTGAGAATAACTAATTGTATAATTTTCAACATTTCATATTAATTATCTCATTATCAAATTGACTAATTATCTAATTAAAAATGTCAGGTATCTACATCCATATTCCTTTTTGCAAGCAGGCTTGCCATTATTGCGACTTTCATTTTTCTACTTCAATGAAAAAGAAAGACGAAATGGTTTTGGCTTTGGCTAAAGAAATTGGCATGCGTAAAAATGAGCTTCTCTCCCAAAGTTTCGGGACCGCTCGAAGTGACAATGAGGTTATAGAAACCATTTATTTTGGTGGCGGAACCCCTTCGGTTTTATCGAACGATGAAATAAACTTTTTAATTTCTGAAGTTTATAAAAATTATAAAGTTGTAGAAAATCCAGAAATTACACTCGAAGCTAATCCTGATGATTTATCTACTGAACGAATTCTGGAATTATCTAAAAGTCCAATAAATCGATTAAGTATCGGAATTCAGTCTTTTTATGAAGAAGATTTAAGGATGATGAATCGCGCTCATAATTCGGCGGAAGCCATAAAATGTTTGCAGGAAGCGACCAAATACTTTGACAATATCTCGCTTGATTTGATTTATGGAATTCCTGGAATGAGCGATGAAATGTGGAAACAAAACATTCAGACTGCTTTAGATTTTGGCATTCCACATATTTCAAGTTATGCCTTGACGGTCGAACCCAAAACAGCTTTAAGCAAATTAATTCAAACAGGAAAAATTGCTGAACCGCAAGATGAAGTGGCTTCCAATCATTTTATCATTTTGGTTGAAACGCTTCAGAAAAATGGTTTTATTCATTACGAATTATCCAATTTCGGGAAAGAAAATTATTTCTCCAAAAACAATTCGGCTTATTGGTTAGGCAAAAAATATATCGGAATCGGACCTTCGGCGCATAGTTATGACGGCGAAAAAAGAGGCTGGAATATAGCCAATAATTCTTTGTATTTAAAAGCAATTCAAAACGATGAACTTCCAATTGAAACGGAAACTCTAACTGTTTCAGATCGTTATAATGAATATATTATGACGGGTTTACGAACGATTTGGGGCGTTTCTTTAGAAAGAATTGAAAAGGAATTTGGTTTGGAATATTTGAATTATTTGAAAAAACAATCTCAAAAGTTTTTAAACGATGATTTACTTTCCATCGAAAAAAACATTCTTAAACCAACTCCAAAAGGAAAATTTTTAACGGATGGAATTGCTTCAGATTTATTTTATCTAAATTTGGATGAATAAAAATTAGCCACGAAGGCACAAAGACTCAAATTTATTAAACTTTGTGACTTAGCGTCTTTGCGGCATAAAAATCCAAATTTGTGTTAGCAAAAATCAACAACTTCGAAATCGACTTATCAAAACCCATTGATATCTCTATTCCATTAACCAATACAGAAGAAAATCCGATTGCTTGGTATATCGAAAAACCAGTTATTGAACCTGTAGTTTTTGGTGATTGGATTGGGAAAGTCTCGGAAGGAAAATCTTCTACAAATTTTAATAATATATTCTTCAATCCACATGGGCATGGAACACACACGGAATGTTTAGGACATATTACGAATGATTTTTATAGCATTAATCAATCGCTGAAACAGTTTTTCTTTTTTGCCAAATTGATTACGATTGAGCCTGAGAAAATTGGTGATGATTTTGTGATTACAAAAGAACAAGTTCAAAAAACATTGAGCGCTTCTCCCGAAGGTTCGGGATCGCTCAGCGTGACAAACGAAACCTTAATAGTTCGGACTCTTCCAAATCAGCTAGAAAAAAAGTCAAGAAAATATTCCAACACAAATCCGCCCTATTTGTCTGAAGAAGCGGCGATTTTCATCCGCGAAAGCGAAATTCAACATTTATTGATTGATTTGCCAAGCGTTGACAAAGAACATGACGAAGGTAAATTATTGGCGCATAAAGCATTCTGGAATGTAAAAGACACGCACAATCTAAATCAAGATGCACGGTTCAATGCGACAATTACAGAAATGATTTATGTTTCAGACGAAATTGAAGATGGAAATTATATACTAAATATTCAAATCGCTTCGTTTGAAAATGATGCAAGTCCATCAAAACCTATTTTATATAAGATTTAAAAGTTTGCCACTACCCGAGCGATAGCGAACAGGCGAAGCAATTACACGAATTTTCACGAATTAATCCTGCTTTTTTGCCACAGATTAAAGGATTAAAAATGATTAAATCTGTGTAATTTTTTTTAATCTGTGGCAGATAAAAAAAGAAATTAGTGAAAATTCGTGAAATTCGTGGCAAAAAAACAATATCCTATGATTAGTGTTTCAACAGATAAAACCAAACTTGACGTTCCGTTTATACAGAACTTTTTAAAAGATATTTATTGGGCCGCGGGAAGAACTATTGAAGAAGTCCAAAGAACGATCGACGCTTCGATTTGTTTTGGAATTTATTTAGATGACAAGCAAATTGGTTTTGCACGTGTCATAACCGATTATGTCGTTTTTGCTTATTTAATGGATGTTTTTATTGATGAAAAATATCGCGGAAAAGGATATTCCTCCATTTTAATTGATGCCATGATGAAAGAACCAGAACTCCAAGAAGTAAAAATTTGGCGATTGGCCACAACCGACGCTCACTTTTTATACGAAAAATTCGGATTTACAAAACTGAATCATCCTGAAAAGATGATGGAAAAAATAGTAAAATGAAAACAGTCTTAAAACTCGAAGAAACAGCTTTATTTATTCTCGGAATATTTTTCTTTAATCGTTTAAATTATGATTGGTGGTGGTTTTTGGTTTTAATTTTAGCTCCAGATTTATCTATGATTGGATATGCTTTTGGCAATAAAACTGGTGCATTTTTATACAATATCTTTCATCATAAAGGAATTGCGCTTTTAATTTATGGTTTAGGATGTTATTTAAACATTGAAAGTATTCAGTTAGCTGGAATTATTTTATTTTCACATTCGGCAATGGATCGTATTTTTGGTTATGGATTAAAATATGAAAAAGGCTTTAAATACACACATTTAGGTGAAATTGGTAAATAAACAATTATGAATTTAGAAACGTTTTACGAATATTGTCTTTCTAAAAAAGGTGTCAGCGAACATTTCCCTTTTGATGAAGATACTTTGGTTTTTAAAGTAGGAGGCAAAATGTTTGCTTTGTCTTCTTTATCGCAATGGGAAAAAAACGAACAATCTGTTAATTTAAAATGTGATCCAGACCGTGCAGAGGAACTCAGAGCCGAATATGACGAAATAAAACCAGGTTTTCATATGAGCAAAGTGCATTGGAATACTGTCGCATTAAATGGAAATTTACCTGCGAAATTTGTCAAAGAACTGATTGATCATTCCTATGAATTGGTTTTCAAAAGTTTGACAAAGAAAATTCAAAATGAAATTATCGAATTAGAAAATTAGGCATTACATTTGTAGCATCAGTAAAAAACTCAGCGACTTAGTAGCTTAGCAACTTAGAACCTTAAAAAAATGAAAGAACAATTTAAAAAATTTCTGAACGAAGAACAAGATCCAAAAGCGATTGAAAAAATCACTTCGAAACTCACTGATTTATTAATGAAAGGCGAAGAAGTTGGATATATCGCAGTACAAAAAAAACCTGCCATTACTGTTTTTCCAGATAGTATTGTATTAACTAATAAAAGAATTATTATCTGCAAGCCTAAAAATTTAGGTCTTTCGATGGATTTCACAGATTATACTTGGGATGATATTGCAAGTACTTTTGTAAAAGAAAATATTTTAGGTTCTGAATTTTCATTTGGCACTAAAACAGATTTAGCGGTTTCTATAGATTATATTCCAAAAATTCAGGCTAGAAAAATTTATACTTACGCTAAAGAGCAATTGGATTTATTGAAAAATCCTGTTCAAACTGCAACTCCAATCCAAGAAGTTGTTGAACCAGAATATGAAGAAGAAGCAGAAGAAGTTGAAGAAGTAGAAACGGAAGAAGTAACAAGTTTTGCTGAAATTTTACCTGCTGCACCAACTTACACGGAGACTTTTGAACCGCTTCCAACGCAGCCAGCTGGAGAACGTAAATTAAGCGATTTATCTAAAGAAGAACTTTTTGATAAATTACAGAATTACAAAAAACTTCTTGATAATGGTTTGATCATGCAAGGAGAATATGATGCTTACAAAAAAGAGATTTTAAGTTACATGTAAATTAGTCTTAAAGTTGGAAAGTCGAAAGTCATAAAGTCTTTTTACTTTGTCAAAATAAAAAAGCCAGAAATAGAAATTCTATTTCTGGCTTTATCTTTTTAAGTCTGCAATTTGACTTTGAGACTTTTGACTTTCGACTTTCAGACTAAAGCGTCGCTTTCTGTTTTTCTACAAATTTATGCGATTGCAACTCCAATAACTCCTTTGCATTTTTTCGCTGTAAATCAAATAAACTTTTGTCTTCTGCAATGTCAGCGTAGACTTTATCGTGCATTTCGGCGCTGGTTTTAACCAATAACTCGCGTTGGTATTTGTTCTGTGACAAAGTAGCTTTCATGGCGGTTTCGGCTTCTTCTTGTTTGAAATCGAATTCTCCTTTTGGAGCTAATAATTTGGCAATAATTGGAGAAGTTTCAATGGCAAGAAACAACAGCATGATAAAAAATGACGGAAGCCAAGGCAGTTTATTTAATGCATTGATACGCGCCATTAATCCGTCGAAACCTTCGATGATGGGCTGTGTTTGCGAAACTTTTTTGTCTAAATCGGCTTGAAGCTGTACGCCTGCTTTTTCTTTTTCGGCGATTTTAGCTTCGTTTGCTTTTTTCAGCGTTTCGTATTCTTTTAAAGCGGCATCGTGTTTCTCTCGCTTTTCTTTGTAAACTGGACCTTTTCCAAGTTTTTTAGTTCCTGCAGTTCCTTCAGCTTCTGTAATATAAGTCGAATACAAATCGTTTACCTCTTTTTCTTTCTTTACAATATCAGCTTTTAAAGCGACTACTTCGGCTTTGTTTTTATCTAAATCTGTTTTGAAATACGTTCCAATTTGTTTTTTATTCGCCAATTCCATTTCGTTTTTCTCTTTCAACAAAACAGTATTGATTTCTTTTTCGAAAATTTTAATCTCTAAAGGTTTCGAAATTACAATCGCAATAATAACCGCCAATATAATACGCGGAGTTGCCTGCAGAAATTCGTCCATAAAACGATCTCTTTTCTTAATCGTAGAAACAATAAAACGGTCTAGATTAAAAATCAGTAAACTCCAAACAAATCCGAAAATTAAAGCTGGATAAATAGAATCGAAAACGGTAAAAAGCGCATAAGCACTGGCTAAGAAAGCCATAACTGCTGTAAAGAATACTGTGGCGCCAATACCAACATATTTGGTTTGTTCGCCTTCTGAGCAGTCTTTCAAGAGATCTCGGTCGACTCCTGAACATAGGATAAAAAATTGTTTTAACATGATTGATGATTTTTGATTGATTGATACGGCAAATTTAACGCCAAATTTTCAATTACGATTAAATTATTTTTTTCTTTTTAATTGTAAATCAATTATTTGATGTTTTTGATGTTATTTAAAGATTAATAAATTCCAACAACAGCATATCAATCGTAACACTATCTTAATTTTTTTTCAAGAGTTTAGTAATAATAGGGTTCTAGCTTCGCAAACGAAAAATCAAACTAAACACACACAATGAAAAAATTTTATTTATTAACCGCATTCTTTTTATTCGCCTTTACAGGTTTTGCCCAGAAAGCGATTATATCTGGAAAGATATTAGACGCTGATGACAAACTTCCTCTGCCTGGAGCTATGGTTCAAATTGTAGGAGAGAAAAAATACACCGTTTCTGATTACAACGGTCGTTTTGAATTATTAAATATTAACGAAGGAACTTATAAAGTTGAAGTAAAATATATTGGATATACCGCTTTAACTCAAGAAATAAAAGTTGAACAAGGAAAAAACAACGTAATTGATTTTACCTTGAAAGCTTCTGAAAATGAATTGAAAGAAGTTATTGTTGGAGACATCTTAAAAGGTCAGGCAAAAGCTTTAAATCAGCAAAAAAACAATAAAAATATCGGAAACGTTATTTCTTCTGATCAAATGGGACGTTTTCCAGATGCTAACGTAGGAGACGCTTTGAAACGTGTTCCTGGTATCACAATGCAAAATGACCAAGGTGAAGCTCGTAATATTATTATTAGAGGTTTGGCTCCGTCTTTGAACTCTGTTACTTTAAATGGAGATAGAATTCCGTCTGCCGAAGGTGATAACAGAAACGTACAAATGGATTTAATTCCGTCTGATATGATTTCTACAATCGAAGTAAACAAAACCCTTACATCAGATATGGATGCTGATGCAATTGGAGGTTCTGTAAACTTAATTACAAGAGCAACTCCAAACGGAGAAAGAATTTCTGCAACACTTGCTGGAGGATATTTGCCAATTCGTGACCACGCTTCTTATACGGCTGGTTTCGTTTATGGTAATCGTTTTGTTGACAACAAACTCGGAGTTGTTGTGAGTGGTTCTTACAACAATGTGGATTATGGTTCTGATAACATCGAAAACGAATGGGTAAGAGATGAATTTGGAAATGATTATTTACAAGCAGCAGAAATCAGAAAATACGATGTACAACGTATTCGTCGTAGCGGATCTGTAGCTTTAGATTATAAATTTAACGAAAACAACACCATTTTTGCTAATGCCATCTACAACTGGAGAGATGACAGAGAAAACCGTTTCAGAACTACTTATGATGATATCGAAGCTATTTATGATGGAGAAACTATTACAGGATTTGAAGGTCGTGTAAAACGTCAGACAAAAGGTGGTTTAGACAATAATAGAAACAAAAACAGAAGATTAGAAGATCAAAGAGTTCAAAATTACTCTCTTCGCGGGGAGCACTTAATCAATTCTACGTTAGATTTAGATTGGTCTGCAAACTATGCAAAAGCTAGAGAATACCGTCCAGGTGAGCGTTATATCGAATACCGTCAAAAAGGCTTAGAAATGTTTCAAGACTTAACTGATCCAAGATTTCCTTTGATGACAACAGCTGGTGAAGCAAATGACCAATTTGAATTTGATTCTGTTACTGAAAACACAGACGAAACAAGCGAAAGTGAATTTGGCGCAAAAGTAAATATCCGTTTTCCATTCTCTGTAATTGCAGGAGAAAAAGGAAGATTGAGAACAGGTCTTAGACTTCGTTTGAAAGAGAAAGAAAGAAACAATATGTTTTACTCTTATACTCCATTAAATAATGATATGGAACTACTATCTGATGTTCCTACATCTTATTTTGATGGACAAGGATTTAATCCAGGAAGTAAATATGTGCCAGGAACTTTTGCTTCTGCAAATTATTTAGGAAGTTTAGATTTAAACAACGCTACTTTATTTGAAAAAGAAACAGATCCAGCTGAATATTTGGCTGTTAACTATAACGCTAAAGAAAGAATTTCTGCTGCATACGTAAGATGGGATCAGGATTTTAATGACAAACTTTCAATGGTAATGGGTATCCGTGTTGAAAACACTCATATTGACTATACAGGAAACCGCGTATTAGACGAGGAAGAATTAGAAAGCAAAATCAACAATACAAACTCATACACAAATGTATTGCCAAGTATTTCATTTCAATACAACGCAACAAAAGATTTAATCTTAAGAGCTGCAGCTACAACAGCTTTGGCTAGACCAAACTATTATGCACTTGCGCCTTATGTAAACAATATTGCTGCAGATAAAGAAATTACAGCTGGAAATCCAGGTCTTAAAGCTACATATGCATACAACTATGATTTCATGGCAGAAAACTATTTCAAATCTGTTGGTTTAATTTCGGGAGGTGTTTTCTACAAAAGATTAAATGATTTCATTTATAACTACAGCGACAATCAATATACTGATGCGAAATTTGCTGCAGATTTCCCAAATCAAATAAATCCAATTCCAGCTGGAGAAAACTGGTCTTTCTTACAGTCAAGAAACGGAGACAATGTTAATGTTTACGGATTTGAGGTTGCATTACAACGCCAGTTAGATTTCTTGCCTGGTAAATTCCTAAAAGGTTTTGGTATCTACTTGAACTATACGTACACAAAATCTAAAGCAAGTGGAATTGCTGATGAGGATGGAAACGAAAGAAACAACATTAGTCTTCCAGGTACTGCACCACACATGTTTAACGGATCTTTATCTTGGGAAAACAAACGTTTCTCTGCTAGAATCTCAACCAACTTTACATCTGATTATTTAGATGAATTAGGTTCTGAGTCTTATAAAGATAGTTTTTACGACAAGCAATTTTTCTTAGATGCAAATGCTTCTTATAAAATCACAAAACAATTACGAGTTTTTGCTGAAGCGAATAACTTAACAAATCAACCGTTACGTTACTACCAAGGAGTTGCAGCTCACACAAAACAAGCTGAATATTACCAAGCGCGTTACAACTTCGGATTGAAATTAGACTTGTAACATACCCCTTTTAAAAATTCTTACATTAGACAGAGTTTAACCGCTCTGTCTAATTGCATTAAAATATATTACACAAATGAAAAATAAATCTTTAGTTGCTCTTTTACTTTTAAGTATTTCTTTTACAGCTTGTAAAGACGACAAATTAGCACCAGTTCAGCCCAATGCTGTTAAACCAACTGCGGTTACAGAAGCTTTGCCTCATGATACAGACGATCCTTCAATCTGGATTAATCCAACAGACGCTACAAAAAGTATTATTGTTGGAACAGACAAAGACACAGACGGAGGTTTGTATGCTTTTGATTTGAATGGAAAAATCCTTAAAAAATCAATTACCTTAAAACGTCCAAACAATGTTGATATCGCTTATGGATTAATTATTGACGGAAAAAAAGTAGACATTGCCGTAACTACAGAACGTGAAGAAAATAAAATCAGAATTTTCAGTTTACCAGATTTAGAACCAATCGACAACGGCGGAATTCCTGTTTTTGAAGGAGAAGCACAACGCGATCCAATGGGAATTGCCTTATATACGCGTAAAACTGACGGAAAGATTTTTGCTATTGTGGGAAGAAAAACTGGACCTTCAGGAAGTTATTTATGGCAATATAAACTTTCTGGAAACGGAAAATTTGCTGCAGCAAAAGTGGTTCGTAAATTCGGTAATTACAGTGGTAAAAAAGAAATCGAAGCCATTGCTGTTGACAACGAATTAGGAACAGTTTTATATTGTGACGAACAATTCGGAATTAGAAAATACAAAGCAGATCCAGCTTTAAACGATAATAAAGAATTGGCTCTTTTTGGGCAAAAAGATTTTAAAGCAGATAATGAAGGAATCGCCATCTACAAAAAAACCGATTCTACAGGATATATCTTAGTTTCCAATCAGCAAGCAAATACTTTTATGGTTTACCCAAGAGAAGGTGCAAAAGGAAATCCAAACAGTTATCCGTTATTGGCTGAAATTCCGACTTCTACGGTAGAATGCGACGGTGCAGATGTAACAAGTATAAACTTAGGCGGCGCATACAAAAACGGACTTTTCGTAGCGATGAGCAACGGGATGACTTTCCATTATTATGCTTGGGATTTAATGCAAAAACGCATCAACGAAGCGAAAAAGTAATTTATTTTTTGAGGTTTTTCAGTCGCAGTTTTTCAGTGTTCTATTTATTTTTTTTTATTTTTTTTACTGCGATTGAAAACCAAACAAAAAAAGCTGTTCATTAACTGAACAGCTTTTTTTTATTTGAATTAATGAATTCCTTTTATTCTGTAATCGGTGCTCCTGCTAAGATTTCAGCATTTGCAAACTCTTCAAATTTCGCAAAATTAGCTTTGAATTTTCCAGCCAATTCTAACGCTTTTTTATCGTATAAATCTTTGTCTTCCCAAGTATTTCTAGGATTTAAAATTTCCTCTGGAACATTCGGGCAAGATTGTGGTTTTGCAATTCCGAAAACGGTATGATTAACATATTCTACATTATCCAATTCTCCTTTTAATGCAGCGGTAATCATCGCACGAGTATATTTCAATTTCATACGGCTTCCTGTTCCGTAAGGTCCACCAGTCCATCCTGTGTTGATTAACCAAACTTTCACTCCCGCATCTTTCATTTTTTTGCTTAACATTTCAGCATAACGCGTTGGGTGCAAAGGCATAAATGGCGCTCCAAAACAAGCAGAGAAATTAGGCTGTGGTTCTGTAACTCCTGCTTCTGTTCCAGCAACTTTTGCCGTATATCCAGAAATAAAGTGATACGCTGCCTGACCTGGAGTTAATTTTGAAATTGGAGGCAGAATTCCGAAAGAATCAGCCGTTAAGAAAAATATATTTTTAGGATTATGTCCCACCAAACCTGGCTGAACATTATCAATATGTGTTATTGGGTAACTTACACGAGTATTTTGCGTGATCGAAACATCATCGTAATCTACTTCGTTTGTTCCAGCCTTGAAAACTACATTTTCTAAAAGCGCTCCTTTTTTGATTGCTCTAAAAATGTCTGGTTCGTTCTCTTCAGTTAAGTTAATTACTTTAGCGTAACATCCACCTTCAAAATTGAAAACCGTATTTTCGTTTGTCCATCCGTGTTCATCGTCTCCGATTAATTTACGTTCTGGATCTGCTGATAAAGTTGTTTTTCCTGTTCCAGATAAACCAAAGAAAATCGCTGTATCTCCTTCTTCTCCAACATTCGCACTACAGTGCATTGGAAGCGTATTTTTGAAAACTGGAAGGATAAAGTTCAATGCAGAAAAAATTCCTTTTTTCATTTCTCCTGTATAACCAGTTCCGCCAATTAAAGCGATTTTTCTAGTGAAATTTAAAATAGCAAAATTAGATTGGCGTGTTCCGTCTACTGCAGGATCTGCCATAAAACTTGGAGCACAAACTACTGTCCATTCTGGAGAAAAATTAGCTAATTCCGATTCTTCTGGACGTAAGAACATATTGTAGCAAAACAAATTTGACCAAGCTGTTTCGGTTACAACACGTACATTCAATCTATAATTTGCATCAGAACACACATAAGAATCACGAACAAAAACTTCTTTGTCTGATAAAAATGCTGTTACCTTGTTATAAAGCTTATCAAAAGCTTGAGGTTCAAACGGGATATTTACATTTCCCCACCAAACTTGATCGTTTGTTACATCGTCTTTTACGATAAAACGATCCTGCGGAGAACGACCTGTAAATTCACCTGTATTAATTGCTAACGCTCCGGTAGAATTCTCAACACCTTGTCCTGACTGCAACGTAATAGCATGTAATTCATCTGCTGATAGTTGGTAACGAACTTTTGCATTTTCAATTCCTAAGTCTTTTAACGAAATCGATTGCGCGAAAACTGTGTTAGTGTCCATAAATTTAAGTTATGTTGTGGTTTTTGTTTAAAGCAAAATTACAGATTAATTTTTATTTGACTCAAAATACTTAAATTTCACTCTGATTTATATCAAAAAAGTAAAATTTCACTTTAAAAAAAATAAAAACAAAAAAATAAGCGCCTTTAATTTGTTTGTTTTCAGCCTGATACGCAATATTTGTTATATTATTTTTATTTAAAAACATAAAACAACAAAAAATCACATAAATAAAGCTATATGTTATTTATGTGACAAAATTAAAAATTAATTCTTAGACAGAATTTTTTTTTCGGGATTTTATGATTTTCGCTTCAAAATCGTAAAGAATAATAGCGCCCAACCTATAATTAATAGAAAACCACCTATTGGAGTTGCGAATACTATAATTTTAGAATAAAACAAAGTATAGTCTTTTGTGGCCACTAAATAGATTGAACCGCTAAAAAGAACAACACCGGCAACTATAAAATTATAGATTGCTTTTAAGGTCTTTTCTGCAAGATCTTTTTGAGTAGCTAAAAAGAGTAGAAAAAGAGCGTGATACATTTGGTATCGAACACCTACTTCAAAAGTATTTAATTGATCAACGGAAAGATATTTTTTTAATAAATGAGCTCCAAAAGCACCCAAAATAATAGCTAACATACCTATAAAAGCTCCAGTAAGAACAAGTTTTCTTTTCATGATTTATCTTTTGAAATTTGACACAAAAATACTTCAAAGCATCTAAAAAATCGCTTAACTTTCCATATTATTTAGAATAAAATCAAACCATTTTTTCTTTCAATTCTAAAAATAAATTCTCTTTTATTTAATTTATATTGTTACATTTATAACATTTAAATATATTTGTGTTAAATATTTAAAACATGAGAAACGTTTTAATAATTGGAGCAGGAAGATCTGCATCGTCTTTGATTCGATATTTATTATCTAAATCTACTGAAGAGAATCTACATATTACTGTAGCTGATCTCTCTTTGTCTTTAGCGGAAGCTAAAACACAGCATCATCCTCATGCAACTCCACTTGCCTTAAATATTTTTGATACGGATGAAAGACGTAATGCTATTGAAAGTGCTTCAATCGTAATTTCCATGCTTCCTGCGCATCTTCACATCGAAATTGCAAAAGATTGTATTGAATTCAAGAAACATCTTGTAACCGCTTCCTATATAAGTGATGCGATGCAGGCAATGGATACAGATGCAAAACAAAACAACCTAATCTTCATGAACGAAATTGGTCTTGATCCTGGAATTGATCACATGAGCGCCATGAAAGTTATTGATGAAATACGGGCAAAAGGCGGTAAAATGCTTTTGTTTGAATCTTTTTGCGGCGGACTTGTAGCTCCTGAATCTGATAATAATTTATGGAATTATAAATTTACTTGGGCACCTCGTAATGTGGTTCTGGCGGGACAAGGCGGCGCAGCAAAATTTATTCAAGAAGGCACTTATAAATACATTCCCTATAGCGCTTTATTTCGCAGAACAGAATTTCTGGAAGTAGAAGGTTACGGAAAATTCGAAGCGTATTCCAATCGTGATTCTCTTAAATACCGCTCTATTTATGGTTTAGATGATATTCTGACTTTATATAGAGGAACAATCAGAAGAGTTGGTTATTCTCGGGCTTGGAATATGTTTGTGCAACTCGGAATGACAGACGATAGTTATGTAATTGAAGGTTCTGAAGACATGAGTTACCGTCAGTTTATCAATTCTTTTCTACCTTATCATCCAACAGATTCTGTAGAAATCAAAACTCGATTGATCTTAAAAATCGATCAGGACGATATTATGTGGGACAAACTTCTGGAACTGGATTTATTTAACCCAAACAAAAAAGTAAATCTTCCGAATGCAACTCCGGCTCAGATTCTAGAAAAAATCTTAACCGATAGTTGGGCTTTAGAACCAGACGATAAAGATATGATTGTGATGTATCATAAATTTGGTTATGAATTGAATGGAGAAAAGAAACAAATCGATTCAAAAATGGTCTGCATTGGAGATGATCAAACGTATACTGCAATGGCAAAAACCGTTGGACTTCCAGTTGCGATTGCCACATTGTTAATCCTAAACGGAAAAATTACAACTCCTGGCGTTCAGCTTCCGATTAAAAAAGAAGTTTACGAACCTATTTTGAAAGAATTAGAAGAATATGGCGTCATATTTAACGAACAAAAAGTACCCTATTTTGGATATAATCCAGACTTATTTTAAGCTGGATCTGCATTTTTATTTTTAGAATTTTATTTAATTAGTTTTTTAATTTTATCCGCTTCTAGTCATATAGAAGCGGATTTTTTTTCTTTTAGAGGTGCCAAGGTGCAGAGGTTTTGAGTAGAACTCAATCTTTGTCAAAGTTTAAAATTTTGACAAAGAGAAAATCCTCAATCCCTTTGCACCTTTGCTACTCTGCACCTTTGTTCCTTTCAAAAAAATTTATTTAGCTGATTGAATTGTAATTGGCAGCGTATACATTACACGAACAGCTTCTCCATTTTCAGAAGCAGGAATCCATTTTGGAGAAAGTTTTAATACTCGAATTGCTTCATCGCCTAAACCATATCCTAAATCTTTTACCACTTTAAACTCAGATAAACTCCCATCTTTCTCAACCATAAACTCCATAAAAATTTTTCCGTCAATTTTTTGCTTATCAAATTCTGCAGGAATTTTAAAATTCTGACCAACGAACATATAGAACTTTTCAATTCCACCAGGAAATTGCGGTTCATTTACAGTTGTCTTAACATCACTAATTCTTAAATCTTTTGGATTTTCTGTTTTACTTGGCTGAGCAACTGCTTCTGCATTAAAAACAAAAAGCAGTAATACAAAAACAACGGTTACAGAACCAATTTTCAAAATCATTTTAATCGGAGATTCTTCTTTAGTCATCATTAGTAAACGTTTTTTAGTGATGGAATAATTTATAGTGCTGGCAAGAGAAACGGTACTTTTATGCGAAGCAAAATCTAATAGAAGATTCTGATAATTTCTAATCTCGCCAAATTGTTTATTTACCGCTTCATCGGCCAAAAATTCATGATTGAGTTTGATTTCTTTTTCAAATAGTGCAAATAATGGATTAAACCAAAACAGAATCTGCAAAACCTCCACAAACAAAATATCCAAAGTATGTCTCTGCTCTAAATGCGCCTTTTCGTGCGCTATTAATTCTGGCGGAATTTTACCATTTTTAAAATCTTCCTGATTGATAAAAATAGCGTTCCAGAAAGAATGCGGCAGAACTCGATCTTTAGTCAAAACAATTTTTTGTCCTTTCACAAATTCGACTTTACTTCTTTTCTTTCTAATCGTAAAAGAATATATATTTCGGATCAAACGAACGATCAAAATTGCAGTAATTAAAAGATAAATTACACTCAAAAAGTAGGTTAGAATTTCGCTGTAATTTATTTTATTTAAAACGGCTTTATCGGTTACAATCATAATTTCGTCCAGTTGAATCGTTTTTATTGGAGTTGAAAAAAAGGCTCCAATCGAAAACAATTGCAACGGAATTATCAAACTAAAAACAATACTGGTTAATAAATAAGCGCGATTAAAGCGAAACATTTTTTCGTTTTCCAAAAGCATTTTATACACTAAATAAAACACAACAAGTAATGAACCTGATTTTAAAAGATACGTTATCATTTTTTCTTTTTTTGAATTTCTGAGTCGATTATTTTTTTAAGATCTTCCAATTCCGATTCCGACAAATTGGTTTCCGTTGTAAAAAACGAAGCAAACTGCGATGCCGAATTATTAAAAAAGTTACTTATTAATCCGTTTACGTGCTTAGAAAAATAGGTCGTTTTTTTAACTAGCGGATAATATTCGCGTGAATTTCCGAATTCATTATAAGCAACAAACTTTTTGTCGATCATACGCTTCAAAAGCGTTGCCACGGTTGTCGTTGCCGGCTTTGGATCTGGATAAGCTTCGAGCAAATCTTTCATAAAAGCCTTTTCAAGCTTCCATAAATGTTCCATTAATTGTTCTTCTGCGTTCGATAATTGCATATTTTTTAAGTGCTAAGGTTCTGAGTGACTAAGATGCTAAGTTTTTTTAGCCTTTGTCTATTTTCTTTTTTTTCTCGTCCAGTAATTTTTGAAATTCTGGAAGTTCTTTTTTATATACTTCCACATCCCAAGTTGCGTCCCAATTTTTTAGATAATCTGATAAAGTTCCTAATCCAACTGAAGCTCTTCTTTTATCTACATTATCAGGGTCTTCGAGAGGAGATACAAATGGCTTTTTAGTCATGGGATGTTTAGAAATCTGGCTTCCATAAATTTGTTTTTTGCCTTCTCTTAACGCAACTCTGTCTTCAAGTAAGGCCAGAGAACTTGCTTTAGCATTTCCTTTTTTAACCGCTTCTCTCATCATTGGCAAATATTTTTGCTGGTATTTTAAATCGGCGTGTTGTATTACCAAAAACAATGTCTCACTAGCTTGAGATCCGACAGCATCTTTCCCAATCCATCCTTTTTCATCTAATATTTTTACAACCTTAATTAGATTTATGCTGTCTTTATAACTCATTATTTTACCAATACTATCCAAAGATTTACTGCCAGCTCCTTCTGTTTTGTAAATTTTCATAGCAATTCCGCGAATGTCTTGATCATTTGCATAAATTTCTAAAAGCTCTTTTTGCAAAGGCTTATCGTAATGAGCTCCAAGAATATCTAATTTCTTCTGCAATTTATCAATTATTTCTTTCCATTCTTTTTCTGCATGCAAACGCTTCAAATCGCCGTCTATTTGCATGTGCGTATTATTTTCATAGCCTTTATCAATTGCAAGATTCAGCCATTTGAATGCTTTTTTATTTTCTAAAGCCAAAGACGCAGCACATCCGGCATTGTATAAATCACCCGAATCTTTCTTTTCTATTTTAAAGGCTTTTTCGTAATAGCCAACAGACAGTTTATAATTTTCTACTTTGTAACAGGAATCTCCTTTTTTAATCCATTCTTTATAAGTTTGCGCTTGAGCAGAAACACAGTTTGTTACAATAAAAAAGAAAGCAAGTAATTTTTTCATAGATTAAAGTTGATGGTTTATTTTATATTATGTTCTGAGATTAATTCGCCTTTTTCGTAGTTTTTGATTCCCTTCAGCTTTCCTTTATCCGAATAGAATTTCCATTCTCCAAAATAAAACCAATGCGTTTCTGCCTCGTTTATTTCTAATTTGGTTTTCCCTTTCGATTCCAGTTTTCCGTTTTCGTAATAACTTTTTACAATACAGATTCCGTTTTTATATTTTTCTGATTTGTAAAGTTTTCCATTTATAAAAGTTTTCCATTTTTTAACTGCAAGATCCTTTTTATAAAATTCAACAGATTTATATTCTATACTATCCTGAACATAAACCTCAACCCATTTCCCCTCTTTCTTTTTATCGATTTTCTGATTAATAACCTTCAATTTACATCCAAAAAATGAGAGTAAGATTATAGCAAAAAGTATTTTTTTAATCATTTCGCCTCTACAATTATAGATTTAACTCTACAAATGTAGAGTTAAATTTCAAAAAAGCAAGAAAAAGTTTTCTTTTTTTAATTTAAAAACCAAAAAACCAATCAAATAGAAATGTTTCTATTTGATATAAAACGATAAGAATGAAAATTAAAGAAAATAAATTGTTCCTAAAAACATCAATAAAGACCTCTGAACCTTTGCCACTATGCCACTTTGAACCTCTTAAAAAGGAAGCAGCTCCAAAGTCCTTTCAACCTCTTCAAAATCAATAGAGAAGTTTTCTTCTTTTTGAATTCCAACAACAAAACTGTAATTGATATTTTCCATGTCTGTTGTATTTTTAATAACCGCGCTGAAACGAGTTGGAGGCTGAAGAACCAAAACAGAAGATCCAGGTTCGAGCATCATTAAACCATGAAATAAATGACTTCCTTCTATGCCAATAAGAACTTTGGCGCCCGAACAAGCCAACAGTATTTCTGATGCCATATTTTGAGTTACGTCTACGATTTTAAAACCGTATTTTTCGCGGAGTTTTTCTGCAATTTCAATTTCATTTAGCATCACGCGAGAGATTCCCGAATTGCGTCTTAAAATAAAAACGCCGGGATGAGAATTTGCTGGAAATCGAGCCAATAATTTAGCTCTGTTTGCTGCAAATCGGAGGTGTTTGCTTTCGTTATTTCCCCAATTATCATCAAATAAAATCGCATTTTTAAGATACGCTGCATTCGTTCGAAACGGATTCATTTCTAAGAACGATTCGTATTCCGCCATGTGAGAATATGGAATAATATTCGAGGTTACAGGAGTTCCTTCGGCAGCAGCCAAAGCATAATTTGCACAATCGTCTGTAAGCCAAAGACCAAAATATTGATTGCCTTCAGAAGTGCTGTAAAGTGCCGCATGATCTATTTCCGTATCTATTAAGACATGCGGAAAATAATTCATTTTATTAGAAAGCTGATAAGTGGGATGAAGTCTAAAATTGTGAAGTCCTTTATAAATAAAACCATTAATCATCCAGATATCTTTGAGTTTGTATGCACGCGTTTCCTGGTGCTCAACCTCGAAGCCTCCATTCATGGCTTTAAACGGATCATCTGTGTAAGCTGTGCCCGTAATTCGATCTAATTGACCTTCCAAAAAAAAAGCTTTAGGTGAAATAGTGGTATTTCCAGGAGCAATCCGCCATGATTTAACAGATAGGCTTTGTAAAATTTCTCCCTCCCGAAACATGCCGTGGGATTTTTTTATTCCTCTAAGATATCTTGTATAAGCTATAGGCGAAAATCTAATTTTTTTTTGAATTATGTTCATTGGCGAATATTAAAATCAACATTAAAATAACATTAGAAAATTTGAAACAATAAGATTATTATCAATATACAAACATAATATTTGACAATAATTTCAAATTTAACTTAAATTATCTAATAAACAACAAATTGAACATTAAAAAATTAAATGTTTAAAATAAAAAAAAACCGCCCATTTCTGAACAGATTTATATTGTGAAGAATTTAACCGCAAAGATTTTCTAAGAGAAGCATATAAACGCAAAGTTCGCAAAGCTATAGGATCAAGCTTTGCGAACTTTTATAAATCTTGCTAAAAAATCTTAGCTCCCGATAGCTATCGGGATTGCGATTAAAAAAACTATTTAGAAAGTTCCACAAAATATTTGTAAAACAACGGAATAGTTTCAATTCCTTTTAAATAATTAAAGATTCCGAAATGTTCGTTTGGAGAGTGAATGGCATCAGAATCCAAACCAAATCCCATTAAAATCGTTTTGCTTTTTAATTCTTTTTCAAACAAAGCCACAATCGGAATACTTCCGCCAGAACGAACAGGAATTGCAGGAACTCCAAACGTTTCTGTATACGCTTTATTTGCCGCCTGATACCCAATACTGTCAATTGGCGTAACATAACCTTGACCACCGTGATGAGGCGTTACTTTTACCGTAACTCCAGCTGGAGCAATGCTTGTAAAATGTTTGGTAAAAAGCGCTGTAATCTCTTCCCATTCCTGATTTGGAACCAAACGCATTGAGATTTTTGCAAAAGCTTTGCTTGCAATAACCGTTTTAGCTCCTTCACCTGTATAACCGCCCCAGATTCCGTTTACGTCTAAAGTCGGACGGATGGAATTGCGTTCGTTGGTTACATATCCTTTTTCGCCGTAAACATCAGCAATGTTCAAAGCGTTTTTATATTTTTCTAAACTAAAAGGCGCTTTTGCCATTTCAGCTCTTTCTTCTGCAGATAATTCCTGAACTTTATCGTAGAATCCTGGAATCGTGATATGATTGTTTTCGTCATGAAGCGAAGCAATCATTTTTGCTAAAATATTAATCGGATTCGCCACTGCTCCACCGTATAAACCTGAATGCAAATCGCGGTTCGGACCTGTAACTTCTACTTCAACATAACTCAAACCTCTTAAACCTGTCGTGATCGACGGTTGTTGGTTAGAGATCATTCCTGTATCTGAAATCAAGATTACGTCATTTTTCAGTTTTTCCTGATTGCGTTCAACGAACCAAGCCAAACTTGCTGAACCTACTTCTTCTTCACCTTCAATCATGAATTTTACGTTACAAGGCAAATTATTGTTCTGCACCATATATTCTAACGCTTTTACGTGCATGTACATCTGACCTTTGTCGTCACACGCTCCACGCGCGAAGATGGCGCCTTCTGGGTGAATATCTGTAGTTTTTATAACGGGTTCAAAAGGTGGCGAAGTCCATAATTCTAATGGATCTGGCGGTTGTACGTCGTAGTGTCCGTAAACTAAAACCGTTGGAAGATTTGGGTCGATTATTTTTTCTCCATAAATAATTGGATAACCCGGAGTATCGCAAACTTCAACTAAATCACAGCCTGCTTTTGATAAACTTTCTTTTACAGCCTCTGCTGTGTCAATAACATCTTGAGAATATGCAGTGTCGGCACTTACCGACGGAATTTTTAATAATTCGATCAATTCGTTGATAAACCGATCTTTATGTTGTTGAACGTAGGACTTAATATTTTCCATTTAAATTATTTTTATAGAAAACCAAATGTACAAAAAAGAGAATTAAAAAAAATTTTGAAAAAAGTCTTTGATAATTGGAAACTATGCTTATCTTTGCACCCACAATTCCGCGGATATGGTGAAATTGGTAGACATGCCAGACTTAGGATCTGGTGCCGCAAGGCGTGTAGGTTCGAGTCCTATTATCCGCACTAAAAAAGCTTCTGAATATTTTTTCAGAAGCTTTTTTGTTTTACTTCTATTTACATTATTTAAATAAAAAAACTCCAGTTTTAACTAGAGTTTTCTATAATTTTATTCGGGACTTTCGCAAACTATCTGCTTGTTCAGAGGTTATAAAGATTGAGTTGAGCATACAATCAATAAGTTCTTTCAAAAATTTCTTGTTGACAACATCTTGTAGAATTACATTCTTTTCAGGATATTTTTGTAATGATTGCAAAGACTGCTTTCTTATATTATTGGTAAAAAATATAAAAGTATCTAATTCAAAAGAAAAACCGTTTTCACCAATAACTTCATCTTTTGAAATATAAAAGAATGTAAAATTATTTATTGCAGAACATCCTGTTTTTAACGGATTAAATCCCTGAGCTTGTTTTGTTGTCAAAGTATGAATTATAAAGGCAGAATCTTCGTTTCTGTTTAATACAATCATATATTTATCCCTTACACCATTTCCGTCTTGAAATTCATAATCTTCGATGCGTAATAGATGGCGTTCCTGAAAAGTATCATTTTTCGCCATAATCCGCTAAACGTTGTTGAAATTCTAGAGCTTCTTGCGCAGCTTTGTTTGCCAAAGACAAAATAGGATCATCTTGAATTAGTTCTGTAAATTCTATTGAGTAATTTGTTTTTCTTTGTCCTTTGGCAAAAAACTCTTCTAAATTATGTTGTTTTACAGTTTTATGCCATAAAGAGTTTTCTTCATGAAGATATTTTATTAAATCTTGAGCATTCCAGTTTCCAAATTTGAAAACAGTTATTTCAAGAAGATTTAATTCATATTGATTAAATATTTTATCGTTAAAATTAGTTTTAGGCTTTAAATATATTTCTTGCCTTCCTTCGTTATCAATAATATTTAGATCAATATATTCACCTACAGTTAGTTCGTTGCCTTGATAACAAATAATCTCATTTCTTTTAATTTCATTATAAATATCAACTGCTACAGGTCCCATTTCCCAAACTTTATAGTCAAGCCATGTAATAGGAGAACCTGTTTCTTTAATAGAAGTTTCATCTATAATGTAAAGCAATTTTAAAGCCTTTGTCATCGATAAATATTCAATATTTGATGACAAATAATTTAAAATATTACCAATTTTTTCGTTATTTATGCTTCTATACATTCCCATTCTGCAAAGATACAAAATATAATTAACTTCAAACAAATACTACTAAGCAACTAAATACTTACAAACCAAACAATTACTTGTGTAATTTATCGAAAAATAATTTTTAAAAGCAAAAAAACAATTTATTTTCTTACAAATAATGCAAAGCAAATTGCCAATACTAGTTGATATACAAGTGCGATTTCTCCTTACGTCGAAATGACAATACTTTGTAGTAATTATCTCTTTTATAACCTTAACGAAAGGAGTTTTTCCAGCAAAACCAACAGTTTGTACACCATAAAAAATTGCGGAAATCACTCTCAATTTTTGTCGGTTTACTTTTACTTTCTCCTTTCGTCGAGATGAAGATTTTATTTGTATTAATTAGCATCCAAATAAGGATCAAGCACTTCTGCCAATTTGTTCAGCCAATAAAATTATCCCCAATTTGAGGCAATTCATTTATTCTTTAATGAAGTTTAAAGATTGTCTTTTATATTTTTATTTCTCCGATTTAAACAAAACCTTTCCATAAAACAATACACCAAAATAGATTAAAATACAGGGAAAAATCCATGTTCTAAATCCAATACCAAGCGCACCACGAAAACCTTGTGCATATAGTAAAGTCGAAAGATATATTATCCAGCAAATTCCAAACTTAAAAATACGTTCAGTAGCATTCATATGCTGCGTATAATAAAAGATGGTAAAGGGCATAAAAAAACTCAAAAGAACTGCTCCAAATTTACTGTTCGCACTAGCTTCTATGGGTGTCACCATATAACTAAAAGTAAGTGTTACGGCAAGATTTAAAAGAATCAAAAAGATTGCATTGACAACGAAAGCTCCAATTTTATTATTTTCTGATACTTTATTTAAATCTTGTAATTCTGCTTTATCAATTTGAAGGACTTCGCAAATTAATTCCAGCGTTTTGTCTCGCGGTTCATTATTACTGTTTTCGATTCTTTGAATTGTCCTCAAATTAACTTTCGACAATTCTGCAAGTTCTTCTTGCGTAAAGCCTTTTTGCTTTCTCGTTTCACTAATTTTTTTTCCTATAAAACTCATGGTTCGTATTTTTAATTTTATCCCAAAATTATTTCGAAAAGCATTTTTTGATAACGGTTTTCTTACGGCATTTCTACGACATTTCATAATGTCGCTAATATATAATTAATTTTAATGCACGAGAATTGAACTATATAAAGTATTCCGAATACACGAACGATAACGAATTGGCGCTGAAAATCTCCGCGAGAAGCTCGACAAAGATTGGCGATTATCGTTGCGGAGTTACTTGTGGAGATTCTTCGTTCCTCAGAATGACAAACTGAATGGTTACGATGCAAAAAAAACAATTCAGAAATTTCTTTAAATATTTCGCTCTTAAATCTTTAAAAATCCTTATTTTTAAAATACCAAAAACCTAAATCTGCATATTTTATTTTGTTTTTAAATCTCTAAAACCATTTAGAACACATGAAGAAATACAGATTATTAGTCATTCTTTTAGGAATTATTGCCCTTTTTTATTTTGCAAGAGCAACTCGAAGCTTTACGGTTAAACAAGAAACTCGAACGCTTCAATCGGAACATTTTATCGTTTCTTACAGCGGAATTTATAAAAGCGAAGCCGAAAAAGTCAGTAAACATCTCGAAGACAATTATGCTACAATAAGAGAAAATCTAAAAGATGTAAAACACGACATCATAAAGGTTTTTATTTACGGTTCGCAATTTAAGTTTATGAATGCTACGGGTTTAAAAGAAAAAGCAAAAGGCACAAGTCGCGGTCCGAACGAATTTCATTTTATATATACCAATTGGTTTAATTCTATTTTTCCAGACGATCCATTAAAAACGGCTTTACATGAATTTACGCATTGTGTTCAATTGAACATTTTAATTGACAAAGCAAAAGACACGATTATTACCCAAGACAGACGAACTTTTGAAAAGGAATTCGATAAAAAATTTGCTGCCGAATATCCGCGCTGGCTCTGGGAATCGATTAGTATTTTTGAAGCTAAAGAAGTAAATACTTTAAGTGTAAAATACGCCAAAAGCAAAAATTTGACTTTAGAAGATTTAAACAAAAGCAATCAGATTTACAATATTGGTTACACAATTATAGAATATCTTACTCAAAAATGGGGAAAAGATATTTTACCAAAATTAATTGCTTCGTTTGGCAATATTCAGAAAACATTAAACGTTACTTCTGAAGAATTTGAGAAAGGCTGGATTGCTTTTTTGAATGAGAAGTATTGAAAGTTTTTCTATTTAGAAAACCTTGAATTTCGCAGATTTAACAAAAATGATGATTATGATTTCGAAAATGGATTTTTAATCTGTTAAGAACGACAATAATTTCTAGTTATTTGTTAAAGAAATATTAAAAAATCTTCGTAACTTCACGCAACCATCCTGATATTCAGATATCTAAAAAAAAAGAGGCGTTATGAAAAGATTTTTTTACTTTTTGATTCTGACTTTAGGAATTCTTGGTTGTACTTCTGACGATGATAAACCAACCAAAAATTTTAAATTCACCGCTCCGTACACCACAACTATAACTGTTGGCGGCGTGGTTGGCACGCGCGAACGAACTTTTAAAGTCGGAGAAACCTTTAAAGGTCTTGATGACGAAAAAGAAACCATAAGAATCAGAATCGCTGAACATTCTGAAATGAATGAAAATTGCCCAAATAGCTGGTGTTATCAAGAATTTTTAAATGTTCCTCGCGAGTATTTGAAGTTGGAAGAATAAAGAAAAAACTTCGGCTAAAGCCTTTTATTAAAGCCATAAAAGACCTCCAGCTAAAACAGGAGGCAATTCAACTAATTTGATTTTCATTCTTGTTTGTCATTTCGAGGAACGAGAAATCACACTAGAAATTCTGCAAAGTAAGACACCATTTTTTATAGATATACGAGTGTGATTTCTCGTTCCTCGAAATGACAATATCTTGCGACTACAGAATTTTACAAAAAGACACAAAAAACTTACTAAATTCACGCAACCATTTTGATATTCAAATATCTATATAAAAAAAGATACTTATGAAAAAAATGATTGGTTTCCTGTTTTTATCTTTAGTAATTCTCGGTTGCACTTCTGATGCAGATAATAGTGCAAATGCATTTGAGAAAATGAACACCAATACTACGCAAAGCTTAACTGATATTTCCTTTATCAATAAAAATCAAGGAATAATTTGCGGTTCTCTTGGTTTTTTGTCCAAAACAAATAACGGCGGAAAAACATGGGCACATTTAAATGTGGGAGATAACCAAACCTTTATGAGTGCTTTTATGGTAAATGCACAAAATTTCTATACCGCAAGACTTGACCTGTTCGCTACTTCAAATTCTGGTGCTACGTTTAAAAAAAATGAAAATCTTCCTGTTACTTTAACTATTTTTGCAATCAAATTTTTTAATCCTACCAAAGGATTACTAATAAGAAGTGGTTCTATTTTTAGATCTACCGATTCTGGAAATAATTGGACCGAAACCTATAAGCTTGCCAATTCAAGTAATTTAGAAATAACTTCAGATTTAGTTGCTTACGCTTACGGCGGATATACTTCTGACGCGGTAGATAATGGTCAAATTCTTAAAACAACTGACAGTGGTCAAACTTGGGTTACAACCTTAAATTCAGATTCAAATATTATTTCAGTTTCTTTTATTTCTGACAATATTGGCTATTATGTCAACAATAAAACGGAATTACACAAAACTATTAACGGCGCTACTACTTGGTCAAAAATAGTAACCTTGCCTGTTTATCCATCATCTGTTTGTTTTATTAATGAAAAGATAGGATACATTTCAACATACGAGGGGAAAATTTTAGAAACAAAAGACGCAGGCCTAAATTGGAAAATAGTTTATAACGAACCTGCCGAACGAATCTTTAAAATTATTACTAAAGATAATGCTGTATTTGCAATAGGAGACAACGGATTGTTTCTTAGAAAAAGATAAAAAACCTTTGTCAAAGTTTAAAACTTTGACAAAGGTCCGTAATATCGCTAGAAATCTAATTATTGGATTTTATCTCCCCAATAACTCAATTATCTTATCTACATTTACTTCGCTGTAATCATTAATATAAAAATCGCATGGCGGAAGTTCTTCTTTGGTATGCGTGCTCAAAACACCAACCACTTTCATTCCCGCATTTAATCCAGCTGTAACGCCAGAAAATGAATCTTCAAAAACCACACAATCAGATGGAGAAACACCTACACGTTCTGCTGATTTTAGATATACTTCGGGATTTGGTTTGTGGTAGGTAACGTCTTCACTAGACATCATCGAATCCATTTTTTCGTCCAATTTTAGGAAATTAGCAATCAGATCCAAGTTAGCACGGGGCGCCGATGTGGCAACTGCAGTTTTAAATCCACGAGATTTTAATTCATTTAAAAAATCCATATAATTCGGAATTGTTTCGACTTTGTCTTTGTAAATCTCGCGAAACATTCCTTCTTTTTCATCTTCCAGTTTTATCAATTCGTCTCCAGTAATTGGACGCTTGAAGAAATGCGTCATGATATAACTATTATGTTTTCCGTACATATGCTCTTCGAATTCTTCCTGCGTGTACGGAATTTTATATTTATTGAAAAATTCCTCAAAAGCGACTACATGATGCGGATTAGTGTGGCAAATCACACCATCCATATCAAAAATTACACATTGCTGGCTCATATTTTATTTGTTTTTTAACGGTTGCAAGATAACGTATAAAGCGGTCATTACACAGAGATTTACAAAGGTTTTTCCAGTAGATTCGCTAAGATTTTGTTTTTAATCTCGCAAAGACGCTAAGTCGCAAAAGTTTATTTCACGCAGATTTAGAAAGATTTAAGCAGATAGCGCAGATTATTTATTTCCAAAATGTTAAAAATTAAATCTGCTAAAATCTGCCGAATCTGCGTGAAATAAAATCCTTTTAATCTAAATAATCTATGGCTTTAAAATAAACCTTGCGACTTTTGGAATTTGGAATTTAAAAAATTGGAATTTGCTTTCTAGCCGATCCAAATCTTGCTTTTCACCAAAGTCATTGTTTGTCTTAAGTGCTGGTTACAAGCAATCAGAATAATCAAAACCACCAAACCGTAGCCAACGACTGTATAGATTTCCATATCAGCCAATAAAGTCGCTTGTTTACTAATGGTTCCAAAAACCTTTTTCATAGCCAGAACATTCGCATTATCTGCCGAATATCCTTTTGCTATAAAACCTTGTGCAGTTGAAGCGATAGTTTGCTGTGCTTCGGAATTTTCAGCTGTTACAAACTGACTTAATTTTAAAAAGTGTTTTTTGTTTAAAAATACCATTGCATTCTGCATCACGCAAAAACCAATTGTACTTCCCCAAAAACGTCCCGAAACCCCCACAATTCCAGAAGAAACAGCCATTTTGGACGGAACTGAAGATGTGGTAAATAAAATTAATGGAACAAATAAAAATCCGACACCAATTCCTTGTAAAATATAAGGAACAATAATATCACTCAATGCAACATCAGGCACAAAAAGAAAAGTAAACCAGAAATGAAAAATGGCAATCAGCGTAAAACCAATCATAAAAATGATTTTAGTAGAAACCGATTTCATCAGAAAAAAAGCGGCTAGAATAAGTCCGATTACATTTCCTAAACCGTTTAGATATTGCACGCCCGCAACACGTGACGGATCCCAATTCCAGATAGAAAACATCGCAGCATGGCATAAACTCAGCGTTGCTCTACTGATGTAAAAAAGGAAAAACAATAAAAATCCGATGCGCAGATTGGCATATTTTATTACTTCAAAATTAAAACTTGGTCTTTTTACCAGACGTTCTTTAAATATGAATAATCCGCCTGTTATTAGCGAAATTATTAACATTAAAACCATTTCTGAAGATTCGAACCAATATTTTTTTTCAGCATAAACAAAAAAATAGGCACCGCAAAGAATAGAAATTAAAACCAAAAAATAACTCATCCAGTCGATCTGATACAACGGAATCTTCTTTGTAATTCGGTGCCCTCTGAAAGTAACTAAGATTAAAAACACATTGAGAACCTGAAGCCCTCCCGATACATACAACATATATTTCCAGTCGTAATGATCTAGAAACCAAACGGCAATATTCATAATAAAGGGCGTGGACAACAACAACGAACCATAGTAAAATGAAAACCCGATGATAATGGCATTTTTAGAATTAAACTGCTCGATGAGCAACTGTCTGATCGTAATTACCGGAAGCGCCATCAGAATTCCCTCCGCAACTCTCATCAATAAAAAAACCGAAAAATTGGTTATATATGCCGATGTCACAATCGTAATTCCGATTAAGGAATAAACTGCCATCAGGTAATTTTTTGCAGGGAAAAAACTCGAAAATCGGCTTTCTATTAAAATGGTTGCCAGTAAAGTTCCGTACGTTACACACATCGCAAACTGCAAATCTTCGGGCTCAATATCCAGAAAACTTGCTGCGTACGTTACGTTTGACGTATAAACTCCTAATAAAATCATGGAATGCAATAAACAAACGAACAAAATAATAATGATCGCCCATTTTGGAACCCACGATTTAAATATACTTTTATCTTCCATTTTATTTGTGTGCAGCAACAACCGTAATGTTCATTCCTGCTCTTAAAAAATCGGTTTGTTTGTCTTGTTCTTTTAATTGGATTCGAACAGGAATTCTCTGTTCTATTTTCACGAAGTTTCCAGTCGCATTATCTGGAGGAAGCAAAGAAAATCTAGCACCACTCGCTGGAGATAAAGAAGCAATTGTTCCCGTAAAGGTTTTGTCGCTTACGGCATCTGCTTTTATTTCTACTTCTTGACCAACCGTTAAATACTGCAGTTGTGTTTCTTTAAAATTTGCGGTAATCCATTTTTCTTTACTAACAATAGAAAGCAAAGACTGCCCTTCTTTTACCAATTGTCCAGGCTGTAAAGTTCTTTTTCCAACCCAGCCGTCATAAGGCGCAGTAATAATGGTGTACGAAAGAAACAATGCTGCATTATCAGCAACAGCTTGCTTCGATGCAATATTCGTTTGCGTAGTCGGAACATTGGCTTCGGCAACAGAAGTACTTAAAGTCGCCGAATGAATTCTGTTTTTCATTTCTTGAAAATGCGCCTGTGCCGATTCGTAATCGGCGCGGACTTTTTCTAATTGCTGAGAAGTTGCCGCTTCGTCTTTTACCAAGGCTTTATACCTTTCATATTCTAATTTCGTTTTCCAAAGATTCGATTTTGCAGCTTCTAATTGCGATTCGTTAATTGCCGTTGCACTTGCTGTTGTAACTGCATTTTTTTGCGCCACAACGTTGTTTTGCTGCGCGTTTTGAACATCGGCAAGAGCCACATTCAATTTCGATTGATATTCTCTGTTATCAATGATCACCAAAGTATCGCCTTTATGTACAAACTGATTTTCCTCAAAACGAACTTCCTGAACGTAGCCCGTAATTCTCGACATAATTGGTGTTACATATTGCTCTATCTGAGCATCATTTGTTTCTTCGTGATTTCGGTTAAACACATAAAACCAAATCCCTAAAATAACTCCGCTTACTACAAGCACACTCGCAATTACTGTTATTAGTATATGAAACGTTCTATTTCTGCTAGTTTCATTTTTTATCTTAACCATATCTTTTTCTCTAATTCTTTTATCTATTTTCCCCAGGATTAAAATCCCGTGCTACAATATGAATCGTTCCTTCGGAACTGAAAATCTATATTCTTTATATTTCTTCCCCGGATTGAAATCCGGCGCTACAATATGAACCGTTCCTTCGGAACTCAAAATCAATCTATATTCTTTACTCTATTCTCTTGCTTCATGCCTCTTAATACAACTAACACATAACTCTTAACCTCTAACCTTTAACTCTGAGGCATAATTCCTGCTGTATGAAGCAACTCATAATGTTTAAGAATTGCATCCAATCGGGTAGAAATTTTATTGTATTTCGCTTGAAGCAAAGCATTATCAGCATCGACCATTTCGGTAATCAAAACCAATTGATTCAAGTATTTCAACTTCACGATTCGGTAATTTTCAGTTGCTAAATCCAAGGCTTTATCTACTACAACAAATTTTTCAAGGATTTCCTGATATTGCGTATGTTCTGCATACAGCTTATCTTGAATTTCGTCTTTTATAATTTCAGACTGCATTTCCTGCCATTTGATTTTAGTGTTTGCCTGATCCATCTTGGTTTTGTTTTTATACAAAGAAGAAAGATCAAAAGAAGCTTCAATTCCTACTTGCCCTAAAGTGTACAAATATGGGTTTGGCGGGAAGAATTTATAGTTTGGATAATAAAATCCATAATTCCCGAAAAAATGTACGCTTGGCAGGTAATTTGCTTTTACCATTTTCAATTCGGTCTTACTAATATCCAATTCTTGGCTTGCAACGCGCATTTCTTCATTCTGAAGCGCTTTAGTCATGTAAAAATCATACGGATCTAAACCGTTCATTTCGTCAAGACTACTTGTTGTATCAATTGCAATTTCTTCGTTTTCTGGAATCTGAATTAAAGTCTTCAGATCGTGAAGCGCTATTTTAATGTTTTTGGAGTTTGTAAGCGCATTCAATTCACGATCTGAGAGCTGTAATTCGGCACGTATAACCTCATTTTTAGTTACCGTTCCGTGTTTCTGAAGTGATTGGACTTCTTTCAATCGGCTTTTTTCTTCTTTGATGTTTTCTTCAAAAATCTTCTGAAGTTCCATCATTTTATAAATTGCCAGATAGTTGGCTACCACTTCCAGTTCAATATCATTTTCTGTTTTTTCCGATTTTATTTTTGCAATTTCGTTTTCCTGATTGGCAATTTTAATCGCGTTGTTGATTTTGTTTCCAACGTAAATTGGCATTTTAAAGGTAGAATTGACCTCGTAAATCTCAGGAATTGCTTTTGTAACTTCTTTTCCGTTCAAAAAACCATTTCCCTTAAATTCGGTAATATTGGTAATTCTAGAATACATGCCGTTTAATTCTACATCTGGCAATCTAAGTTCTTTTCTTTCTTTGATGTTTTGCTCAGCGAGCGTAATCTCAAGTTGAGATTTTAGGACTTTTTTATTGTTTTCCTTTGCCAGCTTCATTGCTTCTTGTAAAGAAACCGAATGAACTTCCTGAGCTTGTAAACTATTGAATGCTAATAGGATTAGAAATATCAATACGTTTTTGAGAAAACAATCTTCTTTAGAGTTTGTTGTTTTAAGGAACATGAATAAATAAATATTTTATGTTGCAAAGTTCCTTCATTTTTTCGATGGCTGATGATTATAAAAAGTCAATAACATATTCATTTCGGACAAATGTTAAAATTCCATTTTCCGAAAACGTTATATTAAAACACTGTAAAACAATTTATTACAAAATTTATTTGGATTGTGATTTTTCACGCAGATTTTAATAGATTTTAGCAGATGCACGCAGATTTTTCTTTTTACTCTCGCAGATTTGGCAGATCATGCAGATTATAAAGCATTTAAAAAAATCTCTCAAATCTGCGAGAATTTTTTTTTCGCACGGAATAAAAAGAATCTGCAAAATCAGCTAAAATCTATTAAAATCTGCGTGAAATAAAAATATCTATTTACCACGCTCCAAAATTTCTTCTCCATTTAAGTAATCAGAAGGTCTTTGTCCTAAAATTTTGAAAAATGTATTACTAAAAGTCGGAACACTATTATAACCAACTTCTTGAGCTACCTCTTTTACAGAAAGTTTCCTTTCTAACAAAAGTTCAATTGCTTTTAAAATTCTTCGAATGGTATAATACTGAATGAATGACATTTTGAGATCTTTTTGAAATAAACGATACAAAGAGCGTTCGCTGTAACCAAATTCATGCGCCACATCAGCAAACAGAATTGTTTCTCCAAGATTGTTTTCTACATGACGCAAAATTTTACCCAAACGTGCATCTTTTGGCTGTGGAAGCTCCAAAGGTAAATTAGTATGACAGATTTGAGGAAGAATCGCTTTTATCGCTTTTGCAATGGTAAAGTTTGGAGAACCTTTTTTCAAATCTCCATTCCACTGATTGGTAAAAAGCATCATCTGCAAGAGTAGATTATTGACAGGATAAATGCCTTCCTTTTTATAAAACTCACTTTCATCTTTTTCAACCGGAAAATAGAGATTTCGCATCATTACATGTTCCGATTTTGGTTCGATGCTGTGTTCCAATCCAGCCGGAATCCAAATAAAATGTCTTGCAGGCAAAAAATAAGATTTCGTTTCAGTTGTTACAAAAACCACATCGCCTTCCGCATATAACATTTGTGCTTTTTCATGTTTGTGCGTCGGAACAAGCAGTTCTCCCATTATATCATGATGGCAGTAAATGCTTTTTTTATCCGCATCTACTTTCTTGATGTAATATTTGTCTACTTTAAAAGTTCCTGGTTCCATAATATAAAGATAGAAAGAAATAAGTTTCAGATTCCATACAGTTTGTCATTCCGAGGAACGAGGAATCTCACGCGGGATTCAAGCACTGTTATGGAGTTTCTAGTGTGATTTCTCCTTCGTCGAAATGACAAATTAAATCGAGTAATAAAAACTTTGCGAACTTTGCAGTTAAAATACAAAAAACAAAAAAGCCTTTCTGTTAAGAAAGGCTTTTAACAACTTGGTCTCGTTCTTAAAAACGAGAGGACTCGAACCCGTCTCGTCCCTAGACGAGATGACAGTCGTGTATTTCAACCTTTATTATTTTTGATCCTTAATTAAAGCTTCGAGTGATTTTCTATTTAACTTTTTCAATCTCAATTCTTCAATCAAAGCTTCTTTTTTAGTTTCAAATACTTTCGAATAAACCAACTCCCAAGGTCCTTTATTCGAAGCATATCTGCTTCTATTTTCATTATGATACAATAACCTTTGAGTAATATCTTCACTAAACCCTTTGTAATAAACATCAAAAGTTTTAGAATAAATAATGTAAACGTAAAACATAAATCAAAACTTAATGGCAAAAAAAAATACCTATCATTACGATAGGTATTTTAAACAACTTAGGCGGTCTGGACGGGACTCGAACCCGCGACCCCATGCGTGACAGGCATGTATTCTAACCAACTGAACTACCAAACCCTGCGTTATTGCGAGTGCAAAAATACAACAGAATTTCGTTTCTGCAAGCGTTTTTACGAATAAAATTTGAGAATTTTTTAATTGGTTAAATTCCAATATTTTAAAAATCGGCTAGGAAATCAAAAAAGAAGAAGTTTCTTTCTTTTTAACGACAAAGGATGCAAAGCTTAAATAAACTTTGCCCCTTTAGAACGAAAACATTTATCATTCTTATTAAACATAGCCCGTGGTTTCAACCACGTGTACACAATGTAAATCAATACGTTTCCCGTGGTTGAAACCAAGGTCTATATTTTAATATATAAATGGAAAATCTTTGTGGACTTACTTGCGGAGATTCTTCGTCCCTCAGAATGACAAACTGTTCGTTGAAATCAGAATTACGCAAAAAAAATCGCAAAGCTTAAAATTGATTAAGCTTTGCGACTTTGCATTCTTTAAAAAATATCTTTGCTCCCGATAGCTATCGGGATTGCGTATCCCGAGGCTTCGGGATAGCGCTCTTTGCGGTAGAATTTCTTCGGATTTAAACAAAACAAAAGTGTTATAAATCAAAAAAGCCATCCACAAAAGTGGAAAGCTTTTCATTGGTCTAACTACTAAACCAGCTACGAGTTACAAAGTCGTAGCAAAACAACACAACTAATCTTAGATACCGTATTTGGGCAAAAAAGCCTTTCTGTTAAGAAAGGCTTCTCCCAATATTGCGGTCTGGACGGGACTCGAACCCGCGACCCCATGCGTGACAGGCATGTATTCTAACCAACTGAACTACCAAACCTCTGCGTTATTGCGGTTGCAAAGATATAACAGAATTTCGTTTCTGCAAGTGTTTTTATAAAAAAAATTAAAAATTTCTTTAAAAAATTATCCAAAGTTTTGTTTTTCAACCAAATATGTAGTCAATATTTTTTCAAAATTATCGCCAACATTTACCGGAACGTACTTAATTTGGTTCTTTGCGCAGGTTAAAGCCAGATTTTTAAAATACGCTTCTACCCTTTTTTCATATTCTTGTTTTACATTATCGGCAAAAATTGAAACTTCTTCTCCCGATTCTAAGTCGATAAATTTTCTTGGCGTATTATCAAAATCAAATTTCATTTCTGTTTGATTTTCAACAACATGAAATAAGACAACTTTGTGTTTATTGTGTTTAAGATGCTGTAAAGCGTTAAAAAGCTTTTCATCATCTTCCGTTTGAAACATATCTGTAAACAGAATAATCATCGAACGGCGGTGCATTTTCTCTGCTATCTGATGCAGGTACGTAATTGTATCGGTCGTTTTTTTGACTTTTGGCAGCACTAATAATTCTTCCAGTTTGTTCAAAAGCATTCTATGATGACGATCGCTTCCTTTTTCTGGAGCGTAATATTCATATTTATCTGAAAAGACACTCAAACCAACCGCATCGCGCTGTTTCTTCAAAATATTCATTAAAACTGCCGAAGCCAAAACCGCAAAACCAATCTTCTTTTCGTAAAAAGGCTGATTCGATTTCAATTCCGGGTAATGCATTGAAGACGAATTATCAACAATTAAATGACAGCGTAAGTTGGTCTCTTCCTCAAAACGTTTGGTATATAAACGATCGGTTTTAGCAAACAATTTCCAGTCGATATGTTTGGTGCTTTCGCCCGCATTATACACTTTATGTTCAGCAAATTCGGCTGAAAATCCATGAAAAGGACTCTTGTGCATTCCCGATATAAAACCTTCCACAACCTGATTCGCCAGCATTTCGAGATGCTGAAAACTGGAGACTTTCTCTATTTCCGATTCGATTTTCATTCGGTTTCTTTTTTTATGTTTTGCGCTTTATAAAGCAAATCTGTCGCCATAAACAATTTACGCTTCAAGATCGGACTAAAATTAGGGTTTTCTTTTAAGAATCGCTGTACCTCATCAAAAGCATATTTAGATGAATATTTCCCGATAGTATTATCAAGCCAATCTTTCGGAAAGAAAATATCTCCCGTACGCTGAATTTCGTCTACCAAATCTAGTGAAAATCTAATGTATTTCTGTGCATTTTCCTGACGAAGCGGATGATTTACATTTGCTAAACCTACGGAAACCCAAGATTCTTTCTCCCGATTGGCATCATCTTTTAAAGATTCTATAAAAGCATTTCGAACCGATTCGTCTTTTGATAAAGACGGAAGCAGGAATTCAAATCGTTTCTTTTTGTCAGGATTTGATATTGAAGTTCTTGTCTTTTCCAAAATTTCATCTGCTTTTTCATGTTTAAAAATAGCCAGATTCATTGCCATATTGGTATAATCGTCTTCGTTTAATTTCAATCCAGAAATAGAAACTTCCCTATTCCAAATCTTGTACAAACTTGCTTTTCCTGAATCTGAATAAGCAACTGAACTGAACAATCCGAATAAAGTCTTTTTGATATTTGCGGACAAATTAGCTTGCAAACGCTCATATAAAATACCTAAAAGCTGTTTTTGAACCTTATTTTGCTGTTCTTCAGTAAAAAATCTCCAATAAATTGTATTCAAATTTCCCGATACAATTCGTAGAACCAATTCGTTTTCTTCTGATTGAATTCCTTTTAAAAAGCAATTGAACGCTTTATCTGCCGAAACATTTCCGATCAATGTATTTTCAAAAAGATTACTATAACTCGCTGCTCTTGCCACTTCATCTTTTAAAGTTGAAATATACTCTAAATTATTTCCGTCAAGCGGAAAAACTCCGTATCCAAAACCATTATAATTGTAAACAACAGCAAGCGGTTTTGCAAGACCAGAAGCTTCTTTTACAGCTAGATTTTTGGCTGTAATGTTTGCTGTTAAAACCTTTATTTCGTTGGCATAAACAAGTCCAATTTGAAAAATCTGAGGCCATACATTATTAGATTTGTCTTCAGCTTGCTGCTGAATTTCGAATTTCTTGATTCGATTTTTAGCATCGTATTCGATTTTATCGGTAAAAATGGCTCTTCCCGATTTGTTCACCCAGACTTCGCTCCACTTTTTCATATCCAAAGGCGTTTCGGCATCTAGAATCTCTACAAGATTATTCCAATCGGCATTATCGTTGGCGTACTTCTGAATGTATTTTTGAATTCCCTTTTGAAACGGTTCCTTCCCCATCGACGCTTCTAACTGACGCATCATAATGGGTGCCTTATTGTAAATCATGGCGCCATAAAGCGATCCTGCATCTTTTAAATTTTCTAAATGCTGTCTGATCGGATGCGTGCCCAAAGATCGGTCTTCCGCGTAAGCGCTGGAATAATGCGCAGTGAAAAATTGCAGATTATGATTGACTTTCGGGAAAATCGGATTCATGATTTTGTCTGCCATAAAGTTGGCAAATACTTCTTTCATCCAAACGTCGTCAAACCATTTCATTGTAACCAAATCGCCAAACCACATGTGCGAAGTTTCGTGTGCGATGAGTTTTGCTCGGTTTAATTTTTCGCTGTCAGTTGCGCTGTTATCCAAAAACAAGGTCGATTCTCTGTATTGAATTGCACCAACATGTTCCATTCCGCCATACTGAAAAACTGGAATTGAGGCAAAATCCAATTTCTGAAATGGAAATTTATAATTGGTATATTTTTCTAAAAAGTCTAACGATTGCTGATGTAAACTGAAAATAGTATCGGTGCTGCTTTCTATTTTGTTTTTATCATTTTCACGATAAAGAAACGTCATTTCTAAACCTGGCTTTTTTGTAACACTATTAAATTTTCCAGCGACAAATGAAAACAAATACGTACTCATTTTATCAGATTCTCCAAAAGTATAAGACGTAAAATCACCTTTTTCAACTTTCTCTTTTACATCGGCTGCAGCCAAAACCGACCATTCTTTTGGCACAGAAAGACTTAATTTGTAAGTTGCCTTAATATCTGGCTGATCGAAACAAGGAAATAAAGTGCTTGCGCGGTCTGGAACTAATAATGTGTAGAGAAAATCGTCGTTTCTGTTTAAAGACAGATTTCCTGCAATAAAGGAAATTTCGATTGTATTTTTTCCTGAAATTAAACTTCCTGGTGGAATCGCAATATGTCCTTTTTCATGAACCATTGCGATTTGTTTTCCATTTGCTGAAACCGATTTTATGTTTTGAGATTTCTCTTTAAAATCAAGATAAACAGACTGACTTAAATCGGATAAAGTTAGAATTAACGCCAATTGAGCATTAATATTTTCACTTTTATGTTTCGGAATTTCGAATGAAAGATTATAAGTTACGTCTGAGATTTGGTGTTTTCTAAATTGAGCCAACTGCTCTGAAACACCATTTTCTACAATAAGATTTACTTTTGTTTTTGATTGGGAAAATCCGATTGTAATTGTCATTAAAAAGACAAGAAAGCTGTAGAAAATTTTCATTTTTGAGAGGATATAAGATTCGCTAAAATAACAAATACATTGATTTTTTACAAACAATTATCGCAACACCATTGCATTTAAAGATAAGATTTTTATATTTGCAACACTATTGCATTAATAATACCAAAAACCTCGTCTAGAAGTTATCTTTACGAATGAAAAAGAAATTTAAAATTATAAATCTCCTGATGCCCCTAATAGTATTGTTCGCAATACTGTTTCCGGCTGTCCATTCGTATGAGCATATTTTAGATACTCATTCGACAAAGGAGAAACTAGAATTTTCTGTTTCTGAAAAACCGCAATTTAAAGCCAAACTACATTCGTTTCATAAATGTTCGATTTGCGATTTTAAGTTCAGTGCTCTTGGAACATTTGAATTTACTGTTTTTCAGTTTTTCAAGAATAATCCTGTTGTAAAACACATTAGTTTTTACAGCAAACCGAATTTTGCATTTTTTAAGGGCTCACTATTTTCTCTTCGAGCACCGCCTTTTACACTTTAGTCTTTTTTGTGTATTGATTTGTCTTGGCAATTCGATTGCTTATTTGTTTTAATGATTGCAAAATCTTGAAACAACAAACCGCTATTTATTCACTTTTAAGTATTTAATACAAAATATTGATATTGATATTGATATTGATATTGATTATTGAAATAGCTTTTTCTACACAAAAAACCTCAACATTTTATCGATCAACGCATTCAGAACTAAATCCTTATTCAAGTTTCTAGTTATTGCTATGCTGTTTGACTAGAGAAAAGATATATGTCACCTCTCTGAGGCTTTTGCATACGTCACAAATTCTTTTCTATAAATATTTTCGTCCCGCTGGAACTTACTCAAAATGACAAATCTATTTCTACCAGTATTTCGTCCCTGTTGGACTTACAAACATTGCTGCAACAGAACTTATTGATAACCCAAATATCCCTTATAAAATGATCAAAATCAAATCAGAAAAAATGAAAACAACAAAACTCATTCTGGCTTCGTTTTTTGCTGCAATTGCTTTTTCAAGCTGCAGCAATGACGATTCGGAAAAAGAACAGGCAATTCCAACTATTGACAAAATAGAACTCGGTCTTGGCAATAATGAAACAGCAACTATTGGTGCCGATTTTCATTTTAATGCCGAAATCACAGCCGCTGATAAAATTAAAAATGTACAGGTAAAAATTGTGCAAAAAAGCAGCGAAACCTACTCAAAAGTCTGGTCGCATGAAATTACATGGACACAATATGCCGACGCAAAAAATGCAACCGTACACAAACATTTTGATATACCTGAAGATGCTGCAGAAGGGAAATACGACTTTATCATCATCGTAAACGATCAAAACGGAAGTACATTGGAAGTGAAGAAAAACCTAACGATTTATAAATTAGAAAATATTCCAGTAAATCCAGTGGTTTCGGTATTTACGGTTTTTATAAATGATGCTTTTATGTATCGAAAAGGCAAATTTTCTAATGCTGATGCCAAATTTAAGAACAACGATATTTTCAGTTCTCAGGTAACTCTTGAAGGTGTAAAAGGCGATGGAATTATGTATTTGCTTTTGATTAATAAAAACACGAAACACAATCCAGAAAGTGTGGATCAAATTGATTTCAGCAAAGTGATTGTTTATGATGTTTTCGAACATAAAAACGTGGCAGATGCTAGTCAATTTTCTAACATTCCGTGGGACGGCACAAAGTTTTTGAGAGAAACGCCAAAACTTACTATTGGTGCATCAAAAGACAATAATATTCCTGTTCCGCAAGATTTAGTTGCTAACAAATCATGGGCAACTGGCAATTATACTTTCTTGGTTTTGTATAAAAATACGACGTACAACATCAACTTTTCGCAGTCACTTGAGCTTCCATTTTCACTTTAATTAAAAACAACAAAGAATGAAAAATTTAAAGTTTCTCCTAGGCATTTTTACAATTGCTTTTATAACATCTTGCTCCAGCGATAATGCAGAAATCGACACCGAATATCCTGTAATTGACATCACACAAAATGCTTTTCCGATTCAATGTAGTACAATCGAGCGCGGTCAAACTATCACTTTTAAAGCCATTTTTAATGATAATGTCGCGCTTGGTTCTTACAGCCTTGATATTCATCACAATTTCGATCATCACACACACAGTACAGAAGTAGCGAGCTGTGAAATGGAAGCAGTAAAAAAGCCTGTAAAACCAATGCTTTTCATCAACAATTACACCATTCCAAACGGTGTAAAAAGTTACGAAGCAACGGCACAAATCAGCATTCCTGCTGACGTTGATCCTGGAGATTACCATTTTATGATCCGCTTGACGGATAAAGAAGGCTGGCAGACGCTTAAAGGTTTAAGTATTAAAATTTTATAAGATCAGATTAATGAAGAATGCCCTATCCATTTATTGGAAATATTGTTTTTTACTCATTAGCGTATTGATTTCAGCGGAAGCTGTTTCTCAAAATAAGCCATCAGAAAAAAAACCAGAAATCAAAGAACTTAATGAAGTTTTAGTGAACGGAAATTCTACCGAAAAACGCAAAAAAGAAGAATCGGTAAATGTTGAAACGGTAAACAACAGTTTCATTCAGCGTAATCTCGGCGGAAGCCTAATGCAATCTTTACAGAAATTGCCAGGCGTTAAAACTATTTCGATTGGTTCGGGAGGTTCAAAACCACTTATTCGTGGTTTGAGTTTCAATCAGGTTATTGTGGTCGAAAACGGTTTGAAACACGAAGGCCAGCAATGGGGCGCGGATCACGGATTAGAAATCGATCAATATGCTGTTAATAGGGTAGAAATTATAAAAGGCCCTTCTTCATTTATTTACGGATCTGATGCTGTGGGCGGTGCGGTAAATATTAAACCTTTGCCGCTTCCTTCTCAAAACACTTTTGGTGGAAGCGTAGATCTTACCGGAAAAAGCAACAATGCGCAATTTGGAAGTTCTTTTAATTTATTTGGAAGAAACGAAAATTGGTTCTTTGATTCCCGAGTAACCAGAATGGATTACGGCGATTATCGCGTTCCGACCGATGTGGTTCATGTGTATAGTTACGCTGTTCCATTATACAAAAATCATTTACGAAATACGGCAGGACGAGAACTTGATTTCCACTTGAGTACAGGCTATTCCCAAGAACATTTTAAATCGGTTTTCTATTTCAGTAATGTGCATACCAAAAGCGGTTTTTTTGCGAATGCGCACGGACTCGAACCCCGAAATGTAGATCTCGAATTACACGACAAATCAAGTCGTGATATTTTGATGCCGTATCAGCAAGTCAATCATTTAAAGGTTAGTAATACGACTTCTTTTCAATTCGGAAATCATGCTTTTGAGACGCAGATTGGTTTTCAGAATAATTTTAGAAGAGAATATAGTCATTATGTCAATCACGGTTATATGCCTCCAATTTATCCGGAAGAGATGTACGCTCCGCAAGATTTGGAACGTCAATATGATAAAGATGTTTGGTCGTTTTCTGCTAAAGACGAATTTAGAATTCAAAATCATCAAATTACGGTTGGTTCTAATGTAGTTTTTCAGCAAAACGAAATTGGCGGATGGAGTTTTTTAATTCCCGCTTTTTCACAATTTAATGCAGGTTTATTTGCTTATGACAAAATCGAACTGAACGAAAAATGGTTTTTAAACGGCGCTATTCGTTACGATTACGGAAAAATTAAAATGAAATCGTATTACGATTGGTTTCAAAGTCCAGTTTCTGAAAACAATCAGACGGAATTGGAATATTTACAGCGTTCTCAAGATTTGACTAAAACCTTTGACAGTTTTACGTGGTCAATTGGCGCAAATTATAATCCGGGGAAACTTTCGCTGAAAGCCAATTTGGGTTCGAGTTTTAGAATGCCGATTGCCAAAGAACTCGCTTCAAACGGAGTAAATTATCATTATTTCAGATTCGAAAAAGGGAATCCGAATTTAAATGCAGAACGTTCCTATCAATTGGATTTAGGAATGGAATGGAAAACACAGAACTGGACTTTTCAATTTACTCCGTTTGCCAATTATTTCCCGAATTTCATTTATCTGAATCCAACCTCAGCTCATGATATTTATTATGGAGCAGGAAATCAGGTTTTTGAATACGAACAAAGTAAAGTCTTTCGCTATGGCGCAGAATTGCAGACGAGATACTATTTCCTAAAATCTTTAAGTGCAGAAATCGGTGCCGAATATCTTTATTCTGAACAAAAATCAGGAAGCAAAAAAGGGTATACGCTTCCGTTTTCGCCTCCGCCTTCTGTTTTGTTCGGATTGAATTATGAACCACAAATATCTTTTTTAAAAGAACCCTATTTTTCTGTTGATTATCGTTTTACGGCACAGCAAAATAATATCGTTCCGCCTGAGAAAAAAACAGCTGAAAGTCATGTATTCAATCTGGCTTTTGGTTCAAAAGTAAAAACAGGAAAACAGGATATCAGCATCAATATTCAGATCCAGAATTTATTTAATACTAAATATTTAAATCACACCAGCTTTTATCGACTTATCGAACTTCCGGAAGCGGGAAGAAATATTATTGTTTCTATGAAAATTCCGTTTTCGTTTTCGCGATAAGTCCAACATTCAAAAATCAATTATTTACAAATTTTTAATCCTTTATTACAATGAAAAACAATTTTTACAAAGTGCTATTTTTATTCACATTATCGCTTTTTGCGGTCTCGTGCAGCAACGACGATGACAATCATGACGATCACGATCACGACCATGATGCTGAAGAACATACTTACGTTAGAATTTTACTTTCTGACGAAAAAACTACCGAGTTAACGCTTTTTGATCCGTCAGAGAATAAAATAAGTTCTTTTACGGCTAAATTTCCAAAGTCTTCTTTGTACACAACAGAATCGGGTCGTTTCGCAGGAATTATTCACAGAGACAATAATTTAATCGAAACTTTTGACAGCGGACTAGAATTACATGGAGATCATATTGATGTTGATGATGTGCCGAAATTTGGTTTCTTAAGTGGAACTGCTCAAAAACCAACGCATTTTAAAAGTAAAATTGGTGAAGTACTTACTTTTAATGACGGAGATGGAACGCTTTCTGTTGGTAAAGAATCTGAAATTAATAAAGCTGGATCAACTTTTAAAACTATAAATGCAGGTTTATTGGCGCATCACGGTGCAATGGCAACTTTTACAAACGGAACTTATGCGATTACTGTAAAAGATAATTCGGTGACAGGAACACTTCCTGAAAAAGTAAAAATTATTGACAACACCGGAAAAACGCTATTCGATGCTAAAATTGCAACAAAAGGAATTCACGGAAATGCTTCAGATGGTGTTTATGCCGTTTTCGGTTCTGCAAGCGGAATCTTGGTTGTGGAAAGCAACGGAAACCAAAAATTAATCAATCATCCAGACGATTTTGGAACAGCTTGGTTTGGAAGTATTTTAGAAACGGCTTCGGCTGGAAAATTTATTGGTTACACTGCAGCAAAAGGCGCTTATTTAATTGATGTTGTTGCGGGTACAGTAAAACCAATTATTGCGAACACTACAATTATGCAATGCAAAGTAAGTTACGATCATAAAAAACTGGCTGTTCTTTTGCATTCAGGAGATTTCAAAATTTTCAACATCAGTAGTCAGCAAGTAGAGAAAGAAATTAAAGCAACTTCTGCTACTGCAACAGACGCAACATTAAAACCTCAAATGGCGGTTACAGAAAAATTTGCTTACATTACTTCGCCAACAACAGGAGAATTATTGCAGGTTAATCTTTCTTCATCAGAAATTAAAAAAACAAAAGTTTCTGCTACGCCTTATATGATTACCGTTATTGGGTATGAAAATAGTGAAAGCCACAGCCACTAGTTAATTTTTGAAGCTTAGATTTATAAAAGAAGACCTTACAGATTTAAAAATCTGTAAGGTCTTTTGTTTTTAAAACTTTCTAGATATTATTTTGGTGGTGCGCTGAGCTGCGTTACCTGCATGCTGACAATTTTCCAAACCGCATTGTTTTTTTCAAAAACCGCCGTAATAAATTTACTGTTGACGGTTCCTTTTTTAACAATTCCGCCTGGAACTGCATAATCTTCTTTCGCCGTCAAGGTTTCCTTAATATGTGCAACCGCTGCATTTTCAGATAAAAATTTAGAATCAATCCAATCCAATTTTACCGTTGTGGGTTTTATACAGCAGTCGTTTATATGAGAAAACTGCGTGATTATTTCTTCTTTCCCTTTCCAGTACATTCCTAAAAAATTGATTAAAACAGCATCTTCACTAAATGCTTCCGAAAAAGATTTCATGTCATTTTTATTCCAATCTACTTCTTGCTTCTTGATAATTTTTTGCAACACTTCATCTTTATTTTGAGCGAAACCAATTGTGGCACTGCACACGAAGACAAACAGATATAATGCTTTCATTTTCAATAATTTAAATTTATTAATATCAAATATACTATTATTTTTCTGAAATTATGATTTAAAAAAAGGCTTGACTAAAGCCAAACCTTTTCCACTAACTAATTCAAAGCTATCCAAAAAAAGAATTATTCAGTTTGTTGAAAATCAAAGCTTAAATCTCCTGCATTGTAATTTGCCGAAACATTGGTTGGGAAAATTTGTGCAGTTCCAGAAATCCATCTGTATTCGTTGAATGTGATGTTTCCGGCAACTATAGGATACGTTACATTCGAATTATCAGCTTTGTTCTTTTTGTACCAATCATTTGAGTTCATGGTAATCATATATTTTTTGTCTTTATCTAAAATCAATTCACTAATTTCTTTAGCAACCTGAACATCAGCTGTAGCAACATTTAAGGTTTCAGAACGCAATACAGATTTCGCCGTATAGTCCCAAATCGTGACACGCACAGATGGGTTTGTCGCTGGGAGTTTTAAAGTAATGGCTTTAATTTTCCCTTTTACAGTTGGCGTAAATACTAATCCGAATTCGTAATCTCCAGAATTAATAAAATTAGATACTGTTGTAAAACCTGTTGCAGTGTAATAAGCTTCTAGCGGATTTTCAGTTTTATATGTTGGTTTATCGTCTTTATCGCTACTGCAAGAAATTGCTAAAATGGCAGTCAATAAAATGGCAAAAATGGTTTTAAACTTTTTCATGATATAAAATTTTAATAGTTTTTATTTGGTTGAAATTGGTTGAAATTGGTTGAAATTGGTTGTTTTAGAAATTAAGGTTGAATATTTAAACGTGCACAAACTTCTTCATAACTCATTTTAGAATAATCCAGTTTAGCTGTTTTTGCAGTTGCCTGAACACCGCCTGGAATCAAAATATATCTCCAGCTAAGCGATGTCGGAAGAGATACGGTCGTACCGTCATTAGCATGTTTAAAGCGAAAAAGTTTTATTTTCTGGGTACTTGAAATAGCAGTGATTGTATTCGCAAATCCACCCGCTGTTGATGTATAAGGCAATTGATAAACGGTGCCGCTAAAAGACATATATACTAATACGGTTCCTTTTGCCAAAATATCTGCTGATAGTTGTGGAGCATTAATCGTTGTAGATAATCCTGAAGTTCCGTCTATAGTTTCTGCAACTGCTGTTGGAGCTGTAATCCAAGCGCTATAAATAACATTTGCCGTTCCTGCTGCTCCTGGTGCACCGTCGACTCCATCCGTTCCGTTAGCTCCATCATCACCGCTGCATGAAATGGTACTAATTGCAAGTAAAAAAATTGAAAAAAGGGCTTTAAAAGTTTTCATAATAATTCTAGTCTTTAAAAAATTGGTCAAATGGTTCTTATTTAATTCAATAACATTATTTTTGCAACTATCAGTAAGGCAGTTTCTTTCCTTGTGATTTAATTACATGACAAAGTTGTCGGAATAAATTCTGGCAAAAAATCGCTAATAGACGAACAGCATTTTAAATAGACAGACAACCGTTTTTATGCTTTTTATATTTGAAAAAATCAATTTTGGATGAAAAAATACAGTTGTATTATAATTGATGATGATGAAATAGACAGACTTACGGCAGTTTCGTATGCCAAAAAATTTCCTGTTTTAGATATTCTGGGCGTTTTTGAATCAGCTGAGGATGCTGTTCCTTTTTTAGAAAAAGAAAAAATCGACATTCTTTTTTTAGATATTGATATGCCAGGTTTAAACGGAATCGAATTTAGAAAGCAAGCTTTAGATGTTCCGGTCTGTGTTTTTATAACCGCACATCCTGAACATGCGGTAGAAAGTTTTCAGATCGAGACGTTAGATTTTATTGTAAAACCCTTGAAATTGGATCGTTTTACCCAAACCGTAAATCGTATCGAGGAATTTATGGAGATCAAACTCAAAGCTTCTTTATTTGAAGCGAGTATTGGCGGCGATACGATTTATATAAAAGAAGGACACGAACAAACGAAAGTAAAACTGCACGAAATTTTATATTTAGAAGCTTTAAAAGATTATACTTTGGTCGTAACAGACCGTAAGAGGCATTGCGTACTTTCGAGTATTGGAAATTTATTAAAAGAAGATCATTTTCAGTCCTTTGTGCGCATTCACAGAAGTTTTGCCGTGCAGAAACAATATGTTCAAAAAATCAATTCGAGTGAAATTATCTTGAATAATAACGCTGTAATTCCGATTGGAAGAAGCTACAAAGACAACTTAAATCTAATTGCATGAGAAGTGTAAAGTTCTTGTTGTTATTACTTTTAAGTTTTAATGCTTTTGCACAGCAAGAACCTAATTTAGCGCGTTATAATTCTACAAAAGAAAAACTTAAAGTCTGGCTAAAATATACCAATACGCTTTTAGACGCCGAAGATTATGCCAAACTTTTAACGGCTTCAGAAAAAGGAATTTCTATTTCTAAAAATCACAATGCGTATTTAAGTCGGTTTTATATCCAGAAAGGATTGGCGTTTGAATTCAGCAATAATCAATATCAAAAAGCTTTAGAAAACTATGAAAAAGCATGGAAATTTGCTCGAAAAGCCAAGCATCTAAAAAATGAAACTACTATTTTGATGCGCCTTAATTATGTGTATTATTCAGTTCAAGATACGGCAAAGGGCAAGTCTTTGGCGAAATATATTAAACAAGTCGTTGACACCACAAAAAGCAATTATACCAAAGCTGTTTTAAACGGAAGTTTGGCCGAATACCATCAAAATAATGCTGAATATGAAACTTTTATTGGTTATCAATTAAAGGCCATTTCGTACAAAAAATTACTCAAAAAAGACAAAGCCAACTTAGAAAATATAGGAATATCTTATCTTCAAATTGGAAGTGCTTACACCAAAATGAAGCAGTTCAAAAAGGCAATCGAGTATTTTAACGAAGCCAAACCGTATGTAAAAAAATCTCCGTACGTCAACGCTTTTTTATGCAATTATTATCTTCACAGCTATGTTGCATTAAAAGAAAAAGACAGTATTCGTAAATATTACAATCTAGTATATACATATCCAACCAAAAAAGATTCTCTTTTTATCAATTTGAGTTTTGCGAATAGAAGTATGTCTGAGCATTTTGCAGACGAAGGAAAAATAAATCAAGCTTATGTTTTTGCCCAAAAAACTGTTTTATATGCGCAAAAATCAAATGATCCAGATATTTTAATGGAAGCCAATACCATTTACGGAAAGGTTTTAAATGAAAAAGGCGAACATAAAAAGGCCATCGAAGTATTAAAAAAAGCATCTGAAAAGGCTTTAAAATATGACAAAGAATCTTTTGTGATCATTAACAAAAAACTTTCTGAAAGTTATGCCGCGCTCGGACAATGGAAAGAAGCGTATTATTATAACGAAATCTACAGCAAAAACAATGACGAAATGATGGCACAGTCTGCTAAACAAAGTATTGCAAATGCAGAAGCCCGATATCAAAACAAAACCAAACAGCAAAAAATCAAATATCTTTCGACCGAAAACACCATCAAAAACATCCAAATTGAAGACGCCAAAATACAGCGTATTTTTTTAATTTCTGGAATTGCTTTGGTTTGCATTATCGGATTGTTGTTGATGAAGCAAAGCCAAAACAGAAAAAAAACCAATTTGAAACTTCAGGCTTTAAACCAAGAATTGGACGAAGCCAATAAAATTAAAGCGCGATTTTTTAGTATTTTAAATCATGATTTGAGAAGTCCCGTTTCGAATCTGATTCATTTTCTGCATCTTCAAAAAGAAAATCCAGAGTTGATTGACGAAGAAACGGCAATCCGAATGCAGCATAAAATTACAACTGGAGCCGAAAATTTATTGTCTTCTATGGAAGATATTCTGCTTTGGAGCAAAGGACAAATGGAGAATTTTAAACCTCAATTTAGAAAAACCGAAATTGGAGTTTTATTTGAAGAAACAAAAAAGCATTTTTCGAGTATAGAAAATATCGAAATTGTTTTTGAAAATCCTGAAAATATCATTTTAGAAACAGACGAAAACTATCTAAAAACCGTCATTAGAAATCTTACTGGAAATGCAATAAAAGCTTTAGGCAAAACTCCAAATGCCAAAATTGTGTGGAAAGCGTGGCAGGAAAATCAGAAAAATTATCTTTCCATCACCGACAATGGTCCAGGTGGAACTCAAGAAAAATTTAAAGCGCTATACGACGAATCTCATGTTATAGGAATCAAATCTGGTTTAGGATTGCATCTAATTCGTGATTTGGCGACAGCAATTAATTGTAAAATTAAAGTCTGTTCAACACCAGAAGTTGGAACTACTTTTACTATAATTTTTTAAACACATAAAATCATAGCTTTTCCTTACGCGTAAAGGCGTTTTACTTGTTTAAGTAAACATAATTTCTAGTGTCTAAATATACCGTTAAACATTCTATGTTTGTTTTAAATAAATGAAATGCCTTTTATTAAGCTTACAAAATCTATGATTCTATGTGTTTAAAAACTAATCTCATTTTATTCCAATAAAAAAGGCTTGACTTTCGCCAAACCTTTTTTATATCAATCGTAATCTGAGATTACAATAAAGCGTCTAAGCTATCTGCGTAGGCTTGTTTCGGAGCTACTCCTACTTGTTTTCCTACTACTTCACCATTTTGAAACACCAAAACGGTTGGTATGTTACGCACACCGTATTTTGCAGCAAATTCTTGGTTAGCATCTACATCTACTTTACCAACAACTACTTTACCAGCGTACTCTTCGCTCAATTGGTCAATGATTGGACCAACCATTCTACAAGGACCACACCATGCTGCCCAAAAATCTACCATTACTGGTTTATCTGATTTCAAAACTACTTCATCAAAAGTAGCATCTGTTATTGCTAATGCCATAATATATTAAGATTAAAATTATGTTTGAATGTTTAACTTTCAAACTACAGTACAAATTTAAAAATTTAAAACAAATCAAACACGATTACTAAATTAGTTTTCATTATAAATGTATTGTCATTAATTATCAACTGTATAGAGTGCTTTTAATAACTCAATTTACAACATATTCAATTGAAAACCAAACCAATAAAATGTTAATATTTTTTGTAGTATCTTTAATACTCCAAAGATTTAATTTAAAATGCAGCAAACTTTACTTCAAATAAAGAACTTTCTTAAATCTGATCCTTCTAAAAAATACGCCAAACGTTTTGGATTTTTTATTCTAGGATTAGTAGCCTTACTGCTGCTTGCCTGCGGTGCATTGTCTGTATATTTCAATCAGAATAAAGCCGAAATTATTGCAAAAGTCAATCATAAAATCAATGAAAATATAAATGGAAAATTTCATGTAACCGATTTCCATTATAAGTTTTTAACTGGTTTTCCAAACTTCACTTTGGCCTTAAATGATGTAGAAATAAAAGACAATCAATGGCCAAGTCACAAGCATACTTTGTTGAAAGCCAAAGAAATTGAGGCGCGTTTAAATATTTGGAGTTTACTGCAAAAGGAAATCAATATTCATAAAATCTTAATCAATGATGCTCAGATTTACATTTACAAAGCAGAGAACGGTTACTCGAATGTAAATATCTTTAAACCCAAAAAAAAGAAACCTAAAACCAGCACAGAAAAACCAGAAACGACCATCGACGAAGTAAACCTCAACAATGTTCACGTAATTATTGACAATCATTTGGGACATAAATTGTTTGATTTTGATGTTGCTTCTTTAGATTCAAAAGTCGATTATGACGATGAGAATTGGCAGACGAATCTGTATTTGAAAACCAAAATAAACAGTTTGGCATTTAATACCGTTCATGGAAGTTTTGCGAAAGAAAAAGTACTCGAAGGCAATTTTGATATTTCGTATTCCGAAGCTTCTCAAAAGATTGACATTAAAACCCAGAAACTTAAAATTGGTTCTGATGCTTTTGATATTACCGCTTTTTTTAATATCGGAAAAACCAATTCTCTTTTCGGAATCAATATCGGAACGGATATTTTATGGCGAAATGCCTCTAATTTATTATCTGGAAATATCAGTTCGAAATTGAATCAATTTGATTTGAAAAAACCGATTAAGGTAAATTGTGATATTAAAGGTGATTTGAATGCAGAAGGCGATCCGAAAATTGTGGTGCAAGCCGATATTCGAAATAATGAACTTACAATTCCTGATGGTTTGTTTACCAATTGCAGTTTCAAAGGTATTTTTACGAATAATTTTAAACCCGAAAAAGGTTTTAATGATCCGAACTCGGCAATCGTTTTGACACATTTTAAAGCCGAATACGAAACCATTCCGCTCACGATTTCACAAGCCGTTATTGATAATCTCGAAAAACCAATTGCCACCGGAATTGTAAATGCAGATTTTGATGTTTCAAAATTAAACGGAATGACAAATGAAAAAATACTGCATTTTGAAAGCGGACATGCCAAAGCTAATTTAAGATTTCAGTTTGATATTGTCGATTTGTATATCAACAAACCACGTTTTACTGGCGAAGTAGATATTTCTGATGCTACATTTGATTATGTTCCGAAGAATCTTCATGCCGAAAAAACCGCTGTACAATTATCATTTACAGAACAAGCACTTTACATCAAAAAAATTGCTTACAAACACAAAAAGAACATCATCCGCATTGACGGAAAAATAGATAATTTCTTAAATTTGTATTACGATGCACCCGAAAAAATGGTGGTAAATTGGAATATTTATTGCCCGTATATTGACGTAAAACAATTTTTAGGTGTTTTAAAGAATTCGCCAGCTCAAAAAGCGGCTCAGAAAAAAACAGTTAAAAAGAATAATGTCAATTTTACAAATCAGCTGAAATCGGTAATTGAGAAATGTACCGCTGTAATCAATCTCAAAGCCGATAAAATTACTTACGGTTCGCTTACGGCAACCAATACCAAAGCAACTTTGCAAATGCTGAATTCGAAATTACTGCTCAAAAACGGAACGCTGCAAACTTCTGGCGGAAGCATTGCGTTTAACGGTGCTATTTTACCAAGCGGAAACCAATATATTTTTAGTTCGACGGCGCAGGTAAACCGAGTAGATATTGCGAGTTTTTTAAGATCTTTCAACAATTTCGGAATCCGATCTTTCAGTCCAAAAAACATCAAAGGACGATTGAGCAGCAACGCCAATGTTACCGGTTTAATGAGCAGTAATGGCGATTTGATTGTCAATTCGATGCGAGGAAAACTAGATTTTAATGTCAACCAAGGCGCTTTACTCGACTTTGAACCGATTATGAAAGTCGGCAAATTTGCTTTTCCGTTTCGCGATGTAGAGAATATTACTTTCAGCGATTTATCAGGTTCGCTCAATCTTCGCGGCGAACAAATAGACATTAATAAATTAACCATTAGTTCCAGCGTATTAAACTTCGACATAGACGGAATTTACTCTTTCGGTCGAGGCACAAATCTCGCGCTTACTGTTCCGCTTCGAAATTCTAAAAACGACGCCAATCTGGCGACTAAAGAAGAACGTAAAGCTGTTAGAGAGCGTGGCATTGTGCTGCATTTAATTGCTTATGATAATGAGGGGAAGATTAAGGTTAAGTGGGGGAAGAGGGATAAGGAGTAGTAAAAATTTTTCTTTTTTGTCATTCCGAAGAACGAGGAATCACAGACGGGATTCTACAAAGATTTGCTATTTTGTTTGCAGAGTTTCTAGTGTGATTCCTCGTTCCTCGGAATGACAAACTAGACTTAAATATTTATTCTTTACATTTACTGAAGAACAAATTATCCGAAAATGCCACAACCTCAACCAACACGCAGACTATGGACGCGTGAAGAATTAATCGTTGCTTTCAACTTATACCTCACAATTGAATATGGAAAAATTCATGATCAAAATCCTGAGGTAATTCAGTTAGGTAAACTTATAGATAGAACACCTGGTTCAATTTCTATGAGATTAGCAAATTTTGCAAGTATTGATCCTTTTCATAAACAAAGAGGAGTAAAAGGATTAGAAAATGGCAGAAAACAAGTGCAACCTATTTGGAATGAATTTATCAATAATAAGGAAGAACTACTATTTCGAAGTGAAGAAATTATAGCTGAAAAAGAAAACACTTCTGTTAATGATAAATATAAAGACATTCTTAATGATTTAAAAGATCTTAAGGGAGAAACTGTAGTTCGAGAAGTAAAAACTAGGGTGAATCAATGTGTTTTTAGAAAAATAGTTTTAGCAAATTATTCAAACAAATGTGCAGTCACAGGAATTGATATTCCAGAATTATTATTTGCTAGTCATATAGTTCCTTGGTCTGCAAATGAAAAATATCGATTAGAACCTGAAAACGGAATTTGTTTTTCTGCACTTTATGACAAAGCTTTTGATAAGGGATTAATTGGAATTAATATTGATCATAAAATCATATTTTCAGATTCGTTTAAAAAGAAAAAAACAGCGAATACTTTCAAAAATATTTTGCTTCAATTGAAAATCAAGAAATCCTTAAAGCTCAAAAATATTTGCCAAGAAAAGAATTTCTAGAACATCATTTAGATACAATTTTCAACAAAAACACAATATTATAATCTCCCCAAAATATTTTCATAATATTTCCTTAACTCACTTGTCTTTTCCCTTTAAAATAAATAAGTTTGAGAATGAATCATTAAATATTATCCGTTATGAAAGTACAAATCAACACCGACAAAAACATTGAAGGCAGCGCAAGATTAGAAAGTTATTTTTCTGGAGAAATAGAAAAGAGCTTAGATCGTTTTGAAGATAAAATTACCCGTGTAGAAGTTCACTTTGGAGATGAAAATGGGGAAAAATTCAGCTTGCATGACAAAAAATGTGTGATTGAAGTCCGTCCTGTAAAATTACAACCTGTAACCGTTATAGAACACGCCGAAACGCTTGAAAAAGCTTTTAGTGGTGCATTGGCTAAAGTCAAAAAATCGTTGACGACCACTTTCGAAAAAATAAAAGCACATTAATTTTTTTACCATATAAGAGATATAAGTTCATTTTGAATTTACATCTTAAAAAAAGCGAAGCCGTAAAGTAATACTTTACGGCTTTCTTTATATATGATCAGAAGTGAAAATCTTAAATTCCCTTATATTACTTATATGGTTTATTTGCCCAAAGTTTATGATTTCGGCAATGGCGCTCCTACCGCAATATCACAACGATGGCCTGGTTTTCCGTGTGGTGGGTTCATACCGTCAGCCACTGTCGCTTCTGTACCCTCTGTACTTAACAAAGCAGGAACTGCATTTGATGTTGGCGGAGGAGTAACTGTAAAACTCTGAGAAGTTGATCCGCTTTGTGCGTTTGCTGCTGTAGTTTTTGCTACTGGAGAATTTAAAGGCGCTCCAACGGCAATATCGCAACGATGCCCCGGTTGTCCGTGAGGCGGATTCATTCCTTTTGCTGTTTTAACTGGAGTTGTAGTTGTTGTTACCACTTGCTGCTGACCTTGATTAACTTGTACCGTCTGTGGCGCGGCGTTTCCTTGTGCTGGTGCTGAGTTTAAAGGTGCTCCAACCGCAATATCGCAACGATGCCCTGGTTGTCCGTGCGCCGGATTCAAACCTTTACTGTCGCCTAAAACTGTATTTTGATTGGCTGCCGTATTTTGAACCACTGGCGGCGCTGTTTTCATAGTATCTTTTGCAAGCCCTAACCTAACTAATTCTGAATTTGCAGTGCTTTCCTGAGGTTCTAATTCTTTTTTACAGGAAACAAATAGTAGTGAAGTTATAGCTAGTGAACTTAAAAGTATTTTTGCATTCATTGGGGAGGTATTTTAAAATCTCTCAAATATAAATGTTTTTTAGGGATTAAATAACATAAGGAATGTTAATGATAATTAAAGACAGGATTTTTAAATTCTATATTTCTTTATTTCACGCAGATTTGCAGATTTAGGCAAATCTTAGCAGATATTTTTTTAATTAAAATCTGCTCAAATCTGCAAATCTGCGTGAAACCTTAAAATCTCAAAAAATTTATACCTTTAAACTCAAATACTATATCTCATGAAAAAAACAATTTTACTTCTTTTACTCGTTGCTTCTTTTGCAAATGCACAAACCGACAAAAACAAAATCAATCAGACTTTAGATGCTTGGCACAAAGCGGCTGCCGATGTAAAATTTGACGCGTATTTTAATGCATTAAATACTGATGCGATTTACATCGGAACAGATGCAACAGAAAATTGGACCAAAAAAGAGTTTCAAGTTTGGGCAAAACCTTATTTTGATAAAAAAACGACATGGAACTTTAAAGCTTTAGAGCGTCACATCTTTTTTGATAGATCAGGAAAAATAGCTTGGTTTGATGAATTATTGGATACTCAAATGAAAATTTGCCGCGGTTCTGGAGTTTTGGTAAAAGTGGGCAACGAATGGAAAATTCAGCATTACGTTTTGTCAATGACCATTCCGAACGATGAAGTAGATGCAATTACTAAAATAAAAGCACCAATTGAGGACGCTCTCATTGCGAAGCTTCAAAAAAAATAAACATTTTTCTATTATATTCTTATAATCCTAACTTTTAGAGCCGTTTACAGACTTAGATATCAATTTTATTATAACATATTTAGCAAAAACGGCTTCTTTTAGAATATGAAAAATAAAATACTCTCAAAAAAACAGGACTAATTTTAAAAAATCAACCAAAATAAAAACACAACCTCTAATTTAACAGCCTTCAAAACAAGAATCTTTATTTTTTTTTAACTTTGACCCCAAAAAAAATAGGGTTAAACAAGTATTTTAAAATGAAAATAGAAAAACGCTGGATTATTTCCTTTATTATGATCAGTGTCGTCTGCACAATCGGTGCATTTTGGCCAACAGTAACAGAAAATAGTTATGTTTTATCAGAATTTGGAACTACAGATCATATTGTTCCTGCCGATGTTGCTTGGATGCTTACTTCAAGTTGTCTGGTTTTAATCATGACACCGGGATTATCTTTCTTTTATGGTGGAATGGTAGGCAAAAAGAATGTAATTTCTACTATGCTTCAAAGTTTTATTTGCTTGGGTGTAGTAACACTTTTATGGGTTACAGTTGCTTTTAGTTTGGCTTTTGGTGATCCGGTTGGTTTTGGTTCTGGAGAGCATTTTTATAGCTTCTTCGGAAATCCAACTACTTTTGCCTTTATGGATTATGTAGGCGTTCTGCCTCATAAACAATTGGCAAACACGATTCCGTTTATGCTTTTTGCTTTGTTTCAAATGAAATTTGCTATCATTTGCCCTGCAATTATTACGGGCTCGTTTGCAGAACGTGTTCGTTTTATCTCTTATTTAGTATTCATAAGTTTATTTACAATATTCATTTATGCTCCTTTGTGTCATGCCGTTTGGTATCCTACTGGAGTTTTAGGAAGTTACTTTGGAGTAAAAGATTTTGCAGGAGGAACTGTAGTCCACATGAGTTCTGGTTTTGCAGCATTGGCCGGAGTTATTGTTTTAGGAAAAAGAAAAAACAGTCAGCATATTCCAACCAATATTCCTTTTGTATTATTAGGAACTGGAATGCTTTGGTTTGGATGGTTTGGATTTAACGCTGGTTCTGCACTTGCTGCTAACGGAACGGCCGCAATGGCTTTTGCAACAACCACAACTTCATCTGCTGCTGCCATGTTAACTTGGATTTTCTTTGATAGAATGAACGGCAGAAAAGTGTCTGCACTTGGTGCTTGTATCGGAGCCGTTGTAGGTTTGGTTGCTATTACGCCAGCCGCAGGATTTGTTTCGGTGCCAGAAAGTATGTTTTTTGGTTTTGTAACCGCTTTAGTTTCAAATACTGCTGTAAATTGTAAATATTCAAAAAGATTTGATGATACGCTTGACGTTTTTGCCTGCCACGGCGTTGGTGGAATTATGGGAATGATTCTAACTGCTATTTTTGCTCATGGTGAAAATGCAAGTCTATTACACGGCGGATGGAGTGTTTTCGGACACCACATGATGGCTTTGGTTTTAGTTTCTGTATTTACTTTCTTCGGAGCATATTTCTTATTCAAAGTAACCAACTTCATTATTCCGTTAAGAGTTTCTGAAGAATCAGAGCACATCGGATTGGATTTATCTCAACACGATGAATCTCTTGATCCAAAAGCACAACCCATTACTGAACCTCATTACGGTTAAAAAATATTTTTTTCAGCCACGAATTACACTAATTTTCACTAATTTTTTCTGCCATGCAGTTAAATTGATTCGTGAGAATTCGTTTAATTCGTGGCTAAAAAAATTTAAACTTCACTTACGCCTTATCCATTCGTTTATATTCCTTAATTTTGCGGAAAATTTTTGTAAAAGTGGGAAGTAAAAATAAACTAAAAAGATTCAGAGAAAACGAAACATTTCAAAACGTTTTTCAACCAACAAGAGAAGAAGTTGTAGGCGACTTAATGCCTTTAAAAGGAAAATGGAATTCTGATTTCTTTAAAAATGATAATCCATTAGTTTTAGAATTAGGATGTGGAAAGGGTGAATATTCTGTTGGATTAGCTGAAAAATACCCAGACAAAAATTTTATTGGAATCGACATTAAAGGTGCGCGTTTTTGGCGTGGTGCTAAAACTGCTGTTGAAGACGGTCTTCACAATGTTGCTTTTGTTCGAACTCAAATCGAATTGATCAATCACATTTTTGCTGAAAATGAAGTAGACGAAATCTGGATTACTTTCCCAGATCCGCAGATCAAATACAAGAGAACAAAACACAGAATGACCAATTCTGAATTCTTGAAATTGTACAAAAAAATCCTGAAAAAAGACGGTGTCGTAAATCTAAAAACCGACAGCGAATTTATGCATGGGTATACTTTAGGTTTACTTCACGGAGAAGGTCACGAAGTTTTATATGCCAATCATAATGTGTACAAAAATGAAGGAAGTCCAGAAGTGGTGACTTCTATTCAGACATTTTATGAGAAACAATATTTAGAAATTAACAAGGCAATTACGTATATTCGTTTTAAAATCAAGGATTAATCTTAATTTTAAAACTTTTATTTAACCGATTTAATTACTGAATGGTATATCTTGCTCCATTACTTTCGGGCTTTATCGCCGCCGCAATTGGGATTATTCCACCAGGATTAATCAACATGACAGCAGCCAAAATAAATCTGAAAGAAGGAAAAAAGAATGCCTTATGGTTTGTAATCGGTGCCATTTTTGTTATTTTTCTTCAAGTCTATGTTGCGGTCTTATTTGCGCGCGTAATAGACAATCGACCAGATGTAATAACTTTAATGCGCGAAATTGGTTTTGTAATTTTCTCTATTTTAACGATTTACTTTTTGTTTATTGCTAAAGAGCCTAAAAGTAAAAAGAAATCAAAAATTAAAAAAAGCAGTAAGAAGAGCCGTTTCTTTCTCGGAATGCTACTTTCTGGTCTAAACTTTTTTCCGATTCCTTATTATGTAGTCGTAAGTGTGACTTTAGCTTCGTACAACCTTTTTGTATTTGAAAATACAGTTATTTTTACTTTCGTTTTAGGTTCTGTTTTGGGCTCATTTGCAGTTTTATACAGTTATATCGCTTTCTTTGGAAGAATTGAAAAGAAGACTGATTACATCATGCGAAACATGAATACGATAATCGGAAGCATTACTGGTTTAGTTGCTCTTGTAACGCTTTTTAATATCTTGAATTATTATTTCGGATAATTTTATAGCCGCAGATTAAAAGGATTATTTTCTTTGTGGCAAATATTTTTCACGCAGATTTTGCAGATTTAAACAGATCTAAAAAAGATTTTTAATTTAATTTTATCTGCTTAAATCTGCGTGAAAATTTCATTAGTAAAATTGCTTTATTCTTTTTTTATCTATTATGGCTGAGGAAAATTTTTTCGAAAGAGTTTATGCGGTTGCAAGGCAGATTCCATACGGAAAAGTAACTTCTTATGGAGCAATTGCAAAAGCTTTGGGAACAGCTCGTTCTGCAAGAATGGTGGGCTGGGCAATGAATGCTTCTCATAATATGGATGATGTTCCAGCGCATAGAGTTGTCAATCAAAAAGGGCTTTTGACCGGAAAACATCATTTTGAAGGAACGAATCTAATGCAACAGCTTTTAGAAAACGAAGGTATTAAAGTGGTAAACAATCAGATTGTAGATTTAGAAAAACACTTTTGGAAACCTGAGGTTGAATTTTAGTTTTTTACCATATAAGTTATATATTTTCATTTTAAGTATTCTAAATAATTTACTTTACAATTTAATCTCGCAAAGACGCGAAGTTGCAAAGAAAAATAAATAAACTTTGCGACTTCGCGTCTTTGCTAGAGATTTATGTGCTATCTTTAATATTAACTTAATAACTTATATGGTAAAAACTTTTAAATAAGGCAAATCACAAAACTCGTTTGATCTTCATCAGTCTGATAACTTAAATAACCTCCATGCGCTTCGATAATATTTTTAGAAAGCGTTAATCCGATTCCTGCTCCATCTTTTCTAGTGGTGAAAAAAGGCAAGAAAACTTTATCTCGAATTTCAGGATCTACCCCTTTTCCGTTATCTGAAATCACAATAAAAAAACGTCCATTTTCCGTATAACTTGAAATAATCAGTTTTTTATTTTCTTTCTCTTTTAAAGCATGAATACTATTGGTAATCAAATTAATGATTACTTGTTCCATTTGGTTTTTATCAATAAGAATCGAGCGTGAACTATGAATTTCGTTAATCAATTCAATTCCTTCTCCTTTCAAAATCGGACTCATAATACGAAGACAATCTTCAAACAAAGCATTAATTGGCGTCATTTGTTTGTTTGGAGTCGGCAACATGGCCAGCTTTCGATAATTCTCTACAAAAAATTGTAAATGATCACTTCTGTTGATTATAGTCGAAATACTATTTTTAATATCCTCAAAATCATCTTCTTCTAATTGTTCCTGATCTACAATATGAAGCAAATTTTGAGAAAGCGCACGAATCGGCGTTAAAGAATTCATCAATTCATGCGAAATAATTTTCATTAAATTAATCCATGCTTCTTTTTCTTTTTTCTCAATAACTCTCTGAATACTATCCAACAAAATAATAAAATATTCCTTATTGTAGGTTTGTGTATGTGAAGTTTGAAGCATAAAAGTCTGCAAATCCTGCTCTTCAATTCTAATTGAAATAGCCGTTTTAACTTCAGCAAAATCAAGATTTTCAATTTCTTCGCAAAGTCCGGGAATGTAGTTTTTAAGGTATTTCCAATCACTCACTTTTGGCACTTTAAATAAATCCGAAAAACAGTCATTCATGATAAAAATAGACCAAGTATCCTTTTCTTTTTCTAAAATCAGAGCCGCTGTGTCAATGCTGTTCAATATCGAACTATATATTAGTTCTTTGGAAGTTTGCTCCTGTTTCTGCACTTTTAAAGTATCGTATAAACGATACAAGCTATTAAAATTGTCTTTTTGATTTTCTTCTGGAAAGTGAGCAGAAAAATCGTTGTGCAAAATGGAATTTATCATTTTATCATAAAACAGCAATTGATTTTTGACAAAAAAATACATTTCAAAAAGGAAAATCAAAACAAAAGCGGCAACCAAAATGGCATTGTATTCAAAGCCTTTATAAAACAATAAAGCACTGCAAAGAAAAAGCGACATGACAAACACCACTCTTACAAACAAAGCATTATAAAACTTCCAATTCTTCATTGTTTATTTTTTTCTTGCCACAGATTTGAATAAAAATCCTTTTGAATCATTTAATCTGTGGCAACATTATCATTTGATTTTAATTCTTCAAATCGTATTTCTCAATTCTGCGGTACAAAGCGGCACGTGACAAACCCAATTCTTCGGCAGTTTTACTGATATTTCCATTGTGTTTGAACAATGCTTTTTCAATGGCGCTTTTTTCCATTTCAGACAAAGGATTTTCGTCATTTTCCTGAATTTCTTCAAAATCTAAAATGTCTAAATCAAGAACCGAAATCGTGTTGTTTTCTGCTAAAATTAAAGCGCGTTCAATTTTGTTTTCCATTTCGCGAACATTTCCTTTCCATGGATATTTTTCAAGATAAGGAGCCACATTATTATCAAAATGCCATCCCGAGGCTTCGGGATCCTGATTGTATTTTTCAGCAATCTGTTCCAAAATAAAGTTTGCCATCGGAACAATATCGTCCTTTCTTTCGCGTAAAGAGGGCAGGTTAATTTCCATTGTATTAATTCGATACAATAAATCTTCTCGAAAGATTTTATTTTTTACTTCCGTTTTAATGTCGCTGTTTGTAGCCGCAATAACGCGAACGTTCAGAGGTCTTGGTTTGCTTTCTCCTAAACGCGTTACGGTTTTGGTTTGCAAAACATGCAATAATTTAGCTTGAAGATGCAGCGGAATATTTCCGATTTCATCTAAAAAAATAGTTCCGTTTGATGCATTTTCAAAACGCCCTGGAGTATCGATTTTAGCATCTGTAAAAGCTCCTTTTGCGTAACCAAAAAGTTCGCTTTCGAAAAGATTATCACTTAATGAACCCAAATCGACATGCACAAAAGGCTGATTTTTTCTTTCAGAATGTTTATGAATATATTCAGCAAAAACATACTTTCCTGTTCCATTTTCGCCCAAAATCAGAACATTTGCATCAGTTCTGGCTACTTTTTCGGCTATTGCATAAGCTTGTTTTATTTTGGCTGAAGTGCCTACAAAATATCTTTTTTCGTTTTTATCTTCTTCAGCAACTGCTTTCTTGCTGTTTTTTCTGCTTTCTACAACTGCTTTTTCAATAATTTCGAGAAGTTTCTCATTATGCCAGGGCTTTAAAACATAATCAAAAGCGCCTATTTTTATGCCTTCAACTGCCGTTTCAATTTTACCAAAGGCCGTCATTAAGATTACAATTGTATTTGGAGAAAGTGTTTTAATTTCTTTCAGCCAATGAATTCCTTCACGTCCGTCTTCAAAACCAATTCGGTAATTCATATCTAAAAGCACCACATTTATTTCATTTTCACTTAAAATTGAAATGATTTTTTTGGGACTGCTAGTTGTAAAAATCGTTTCAAAATGCTTTTTGAGAATCATTTTTGCCGAAAAAAGAATTTCTTCCTGATCGTCAACAACTAATATTTGGGCTTGCTTTTTTCTCATGAGGTCTTTTTTTGTTCGCTTTCGAACGGTCAACTGTTCATTATCGAACACTACTTTTTTATAGTGGTCTTGAAAGCTTCTTTAAAATCAATACTTTACAAATAATAAATTTACTGGCACAATATTTACCTATTGATTATCAGTAAAATATTAAAAAAATGGACAAGATAATTCCTCGTAAAAATAAAAAAATTAGATATCTCACAATAGCAATTGCTGTTTTTTTAGTTTTGGTTGTTATCGTTGCTTTTGCTTTCAATTCAAAAAGAACTTTAAATGTAAAAGCGAACGAATTGGTAATCCAAAAAGCAGAAAAAGCCTTTTTTGAAGATTTTGTAGTTTTTCAGGCAAAAGTTGAGCCATTAAATGTTATGCTGGTAAATGTTACGGAAGGCGGCTCTGTAAAAGAAATTTTTGTAGAAAATGGCGCAATGGTAACCAAAGGACAATCATTAGCGCGTTTGTACAATCCGAATACAGAGCTGAATTACTTAACCCAAGAAACGGCTATTATTGAGCAAATCAATAACTTAAATACAGGGAAATTGAACATCAGAAATCAAGAATTAAACTTGACCAAAGATTTAGTTTTAATTGAACACGATTATAACGACGCTAAGCGATTATACGACATGAATGCGAAACTTTACGAGAAAGATGTAATTTCTAAAAATGACTGGAACACTTTTAAGGAAAGTCTTCGTTTTCAGGAAGAACGAAAAAGAACGATTCAGCAAAGTGTTCAAAAAGAAAAACAAAGCAATCAAGTTCAAATTGGTCAAATTAACCGCTCCATTCAAACCATGGAAAAAAGTTTGGATATTCTGAGAAATAACAAAAAGAACTTCTTAATTACGGCGCCAGAAACAGGAAGGTTAACTTCTTTTGAACCAGTTTTAGGAAAAAGTTTTCAGGCTGGAGCCAGCATCGGAAAAATTGATTCTAACAAAGGCTACAAATTGGCTGCTGAAGTTGATGAATTTTACTTAGAAAAAATCAGAGAAGGTTTAAAAGGTCAAGTTGAATTTAAAGGAAAAAATCTTGAAGTAATTGTTACTAAAGTAATTCCAGAAGTTAAAAGTGGCCGTTTTACAGTAGAACTGGCTTTCGTTTCTAAAGAAAACATTGTATTGCAAGACGGACTTAGTTTTGGTGTAAAACTGATTTTATCTGAAAAAAATAAAACTTTAGTAATACCAAGAGGAGCTTTCAACCAAGAAGCTGCGGGCAAGTGGATTTTTGTAGTAAAGGGAAATAAAGCAGAAAGAAGAAACATCAAATTAGGACGCGAAAATCCTTCTTATTATGAAATCCTAGAAGGCTTAAAAGAAGGCGAATCGGTAATTACTTCTTCTTATTCTGATTATAAAGATATTGAAGAGCTTTCGCTTGAATAATTAGTTTTCAGTCGCAGTCAAAGTTTTCATACAATTCACAATTATAAAATCATCGTTTCAATCATCAATCAAAAAACGTTTTTAATAACATTTCAAAACCTTAAAAAATTATGATCACAATTCAGAATTTAACCAAAGTTTTTAGAACAGAAGAAATAGAAACTGCTGCTTTGAGCGGTATCAATTTAGAAATAAAAAAAGGAGATTTTTTAACAATCATGGGACCTTCTGGTTGCGGAAAATCGACTTTATTGAATATCATCGGACTTTTAGACAGTGCAAACGACGGAAGTTACAAACTGTTAGATCAAGAAATGATTGGTCTTAAAGAAAAAGGAAGAGCGCAAGTGAGAAAAGAAAACATTGGTTTTATTTTTCAAAACTTCAACCTAATCGACGAGCTTTCTGTTTATGATAATATCGAATTGCCACTTCTTTACAACAACGTAAAAGCTTCTGAAAGAAAACAAAAAATTGAAGCTATTGCAGAAAAATTAAATATTTCTCATCGTTTGAAACATTTTCCGCAACAGCTTTCTGGAGGACAACAGCAGAGAGTTGCCGTTGCAAGAGCTTTAGTAAATGATCCGAAAATCATTTTGGCCGATGAGCCAACCGGAAACTTAGATAGTAAAAACGGTAATGAAGTAATGGAACTTTTAACAGATTTGCACGCTAAAGGTGCAACAATCCTGATGGTTACCCACTCTGATTATGACGCTTCTTTTTCGCAAAGAACCATTCATATGAAAGACGGAGTTATATTTTCTGAGAAATTAAATCAGAGAAATGTAGATGTTTTTATGGACGCTAAATAAGAAAATCATGATCAAAATTATTGTTACTGCACTTGTAGTTCTGGTAGAATTTGTGTGCAAAATTTTTACAATGCTTTAAAGAAATCTTTACGATTTGAAACTCATTTAACTAAAAACAAACACCATGATTTTTAACTGGTTTAAAATATTTATTTATCATTTAAGACAAAGCAAATTGTTTTCGTTTTTAAATGTTTTAGGTTTAAGCATCGGGATTGCAACTGTCATTTTTGCCATTCTTTATTGGAATAACGAACATTCATATGATCAATGGAATCCAAATAAGGAAAATGCTTATATGGTATTGAATAAAATTGGCGCTACTGGAGATACTTGGGGTTCTAATTCTATTCCGTTTGGAGAAACTTGTAAAGCATCAATACCCGAAATCGAAAAAATCTGTTTTTTCAATACTTGGTACGACGACGAAATAATCAAATATCAGAGTCAAAAATTGATGGCTAAAAAAATTACTGTAAGTGATGAAAGTTTCTTCGATTTTTTCCCTTTTGAAATTGTACAAGGAGCAAAAACTAATATTCTAAAAGAGAAAAATAGCGTTGCAATTTCTGAAGAACAAGCAAAATTAATTTTTAAAGACGAAGATCCTATTGGAAAAGCCATAATCTACAACACGGTAGCTTATACGGTAAAATCGGTTTACCGTATTATTAAACCTTCATCTATCGAACCTAATTATGTTTTTAGTGGTGTAAAACGTGAAGGTGATGAAAATAGTTGGGGAAACTTTAATTATGGTTTGCTAGTTAAGATTAAAAAAGGGGCTGATCCGGTTGCAGTTTTAAAGAAAATGCAAAATGTAAATTTTGTTAATCGAACTTTGAAAGATGCTAAAGAAAGTGGACAGACCGTAGAACAGTATGTAAAAGAAAATGGAGAAATCACGGTTATTCTTGACCAATTGCAAATGTCTCGTTTGCACGGAACAAAAAGTTCAGCAGGACAAAATTTTCCAGAAGGTGTAGGAAATTTAAAATTGCTTTACATCATGGGCGGCTTGTCTATCTTAATTCTTGTTTTATCATTGGTCAATTACATCAATTTAGCTACTGCATCTGCAATAAAAAGAGCAAAAGAAGTTGGAGTTCGCAAAATTGTAGGAGCTTCAAAGAATCAAATTATAAAACAATTTATTTTTGAAACAGCTATAATTGTTACACTGGCTATTTTGTTTTCTTTGGCAATTGTAGAGCTTTCTTTACCGTATTACAATACCTTTTTAAAGAAAAATTTGACTATGAATGGCAGTGAATTTTACCTGCAGCTCATTTTAATATTTGGATTAGTAATCATTCTTGCGGGTATTTTCCCTGCCATTTATATCTCAAATTTTGAGACGTTAAAAGTTCTAAAAGGTAATTTCTCTAGAAGTAAAAGCGGTATTTGGATTCGAAATTCGATGCTTATTTTTCAATTCGGAATCGCAGCATTTTTTATCATTGGCGCTTTGATTGTCAACTCTCAGGTGGATTATATGATGAATAAAGATCTCGGATTCACTGGCGATCAGGTAATTTCAATTCCGTACAACAAACCAGACAGGCAAAAAAGAGTGCAACAATATGGCGTTGATAAATCTGAAATCAAAAAAATACCTGGAGTTGTAGATGTTACCACGTTTGCAGGAAGTTTTGGAGGCAGCACCAACTCAAGTTCTGGATTTACACACAATGGTATTTTTGTACAACCAAGAAATGCTGAAATCGATTTTGGCTTCCTTGAAATGATGAAAATAAAAATTGTCGAAGGGCGTGATCTATCACCTGAATTTGCATCAGATACCGTAAGCAGTATGCTTATTAATGAAACGCTAGCTAAAACGCTAAATTTGAAAAAACCAATAAATACGATTGTGACTTCAGGATGGAGTATTGGAGATGGCAATAATTTGAAGTTTAAAATTGTGGGTGTTGTGAAAGATTTCCATATTACAGGACTTCAAAATAAAGTTCCACCAATGGTTTTTATAAACATCAAAACCTTAAAATGGAATAATTTCAACAACATTCTGGTAAAGGTTTCTCCAAATAATTTAACAGAAACGTTAGAAAAATTGAAAATTTATTGGGGGAAAAATGTAAACCCAGACTATCCTTTTGATTATGAATTTGTTAATAAAGGATTCGCAAAGACTTATCAAGAACAAATCAAACAAAAAAACCTATTTTTTATCTTAAATTTGGTTGTAATTATAATTGCTGTGTTCGGTTTATTCGCTTTGGCATCATTTTCGATGGAGAGAAGATTGAAAGAAATTGCAATTAGAAAAACGCTGGGCGCAGAAACTGATATTTTGCTAAAAGAATTATCAAAACAATATATCATTTTTTGTTTTATGGGATTCGCAATCGGAATACTACCTGCTTATATTTTATTGCAAAAATGGCTTGAGGATTTTGCTTTCAGAATTAATATTTCTGTTGTGCCATTTACTGTAGCACTTATTTCGTTAGTAATTCTAACATTAATAATTGTACTAACAAAGGCATATCAAGTAACTAAAATAGACGTTTTAAAATATTTAAAATACGAATAAGCTTGTAGACCATTTTTTTTTTAAGAAGCCCGGCAGATTTCAGTTTAATCCGCTGGGCTTTTATTTTTAGTTCATTGTTACAGCATCAGAATACAGAAGTTTATCTAAACTTTCGTCTCTATCGTAAACATCTGGAAAAAAATTAATTTCACCATTGTCCTGAACCCAAGCCGTAAAGTAGCCAATATAAACCGGAATTTTATTTTTAAGCATACAAGTCGTTTCTTTTTCGCCGCTCATCGCTTTGTCAATTTTATCTGCTGGCCAATCTGGATCGTCTTTTAAAATTGCTAGCGCAAGATTCTTTGCTTCTTTTACATTTATGCAGCCATGACTGAAAGTACGTTTTTCAAATTCGAACAAACTTTTTGCAGGCGTATCGTGCATATAAATATCATTCGGATTTGGGAACATAAATTTTACTAATCCTAATGAATTTTTTGGCCCAGGTTTTTGTCTCACACGTCCTCCATTCCACTCCATATTATTTTCTGCCAAATAATTTTTATCTCTAGCCATCTGTAGTTTTAACTCATTTTGAATAATGCTGTTCGGCACATACCAATACGGACTAAAAACGATTCGATCCATTGTTCCGCTAAAAATTACGGTTTCGCTGAGTCGATTTCCAACAAAAATATCCGAAACAAGTGCATATTTTCCATCTTTTACGTAAAACATTCTAAACGACGGAATATTAACCATCACATATTCACTTGCTTTAGACAAATTGGTCGGAATCCATCTGCATCTTTCCATGTTAAGCATAATCGTTTTAATGCTTTTGCTGACAGGCTCGTTCATTTGGATAATATGATCTCTTGTAATGGCATAGTTCAACTTAAGATTGTATCTCTTTTTATAATTTAATACTCCAGCCATTAATTCTTCGTCATAAACATCGCTCTGAGAATCTCTTTTAAGATCTCCTACAATAAACAGACGATTTCTAATTTGTTTAATGGCTACAGCTGTATCATCAGGTCTTAAATCTTTGTAATTAAGACTGTCAATTGTAATTTTTTGCCAAAGATTATCCGTTTCTATTTTACGATATTTTTTTAAAGCATCTTTCAATTTATAGTATTGACTGAATAAAAGATTATCATCTTCATTCAATCGATTGGTATCTACAATTAGAGAATCTAGAATTTTAGAATACGAAATACTTTTAGCCGGCAAATACCAACCAATTTTCTTTAAAGTAGCAGAATCAACACCAGAATAAACATTGCTGGCGTAAAAAATATACATACTGGTTAGCAACAATTCTGTCTCAACTTGCGGAGGTTCAATATTATCACTTTCGTTAAAGGCTTGATCGATTGTTTCTTTATAAGGCATTTTACTGTCTATTCCCTGATCTTTCAGCACGTTTACTTTCTGGTACAGCAAAGCTCCAAATTCGGTGATTTTTTTATCATCATACCAAATCGATTTATACTGTTTGTTTTTGTAAATATCCTCGACATCTTTCTGGTACTTTTTCAGTTTGGGATATTTTTTAAAAAAAGCGTTTATAGATGTTGCATCTATTGTAATAATCGAAACATATTTAGACGTTTCCTCGCTTTTAATTGTGTCTGGAACTGACTTAAATGAAAATACAAAAAAGCTAATTGCAATAATAATGGTTGAAAAAGTAAAATTTCGCATATTTTTAAAGTTTAAGTGGAAGAAAATAACTTCAAAAAAATATCGAAAACCCAAAAAACACTTCTAGAAAAAACAAGTTTTCGTATTCTTTTTTATATCTGAAAATCATCGATTTGGGCAATCAAATATACACAAGTTTTGTGAGATTTTAGTGCTAAAAAATAGAAAAATTTGACAAAACGGTTCGGTTCATTTTTAAAAAACTGTTCATTTGATAATTAATTGAGCATCAAAATTTACCTTAAAAATCATCCAGCATAATTTTGAATAATCTCTCTATCAATAATTACAATTTAAAAACGCTTAATTCCGAACTTAATCTGTTATCTTTGCACCCTGAAACCAGTTTAACGAAACATCGTTTTAAAAATCGGTTTCTTAGAATAGAAAAAATAGCCCATTACAATGAAATTAGATAGAAAAGAAATTCTTAAAGCTTTAGAATCAATCACTATTGCTGGAGAAGGAAAAAATATGGTTGAAAGCGGCGCTGTAACCAATGTTATTACATTTGGAGATGAAGCTGTTGTAGACCTTGTATTGCATACGCCTGCAATGCACATCAAAAAAAGAGCTGAAGATGATATTAAAAAGACAATTCACGAATTAATATCGCCAGACGCAAAAGTAAAAGTAAATATTAAAGTAGAATCTCCAGAGAAACCTGAAATAAAAGGTCGTGCAATTCCTGGAATCAAAAATATTATTGCAGTTGCCTCTGGAAAAGGAGGAGTAGGAAAATCTACTGTTACAGCAAATTTAGCTGTTACACTTGCAAAAATGGGATTTAAAGTTGGTGTTTTAGATGCCGATATTTACGGTCCTTCGATGCCAATTATGTTTGACGTTGAAAACGAAAAACCAGTTTCTATTACGGTTGACGGAAAATCGAAAATGAAACCTATTGAAAGCTATGAAATCAAAATGCTTTCAATCGGATTTTTTACAGCTCCAAGTCAAGCCGTAATCTGGAGAGGTCCAATGGCTGCAAAAGCTTTAAATCAAATGATTTTTGATGCAGATTGGGGAGAATTAGATTTTATGTTACTTGATTTACCTCCTGGAACTGGAGATATTCACTTATCTATCATGCAGTCCCTTCCAATTACGGGAGCTGTCGTAGTAAGTACTCCACAAGCTGTCGCACTTGCAGATGCTAAAAAAGGAGTTGCAATGTTTATGCAGGATAATATCAATGTTCCTGTTTTGGGAATTATCGAAAATATGGCGTACTTTACACCAGAAGAATTGCCTAATAATAAATATTATATTTTTGGACAAGAAGGCGCTAAAAACTTGGCAGCAGATTTAGACGTTCCGTTTTTAGGAGAAGTTCCTATTGTACAGTCTATTCGTGAAGCAGGAGATTACGGTCGTCCAGCTGCATTGCAGACTGCTTCTCCAATAGAAAAAGTTTTTGAAGAGATTACAAGAAATGTAGTGCAGGAAACAGTAAACAGAAACGAAAGCTTACCAGCAACAGAAGCCATCAAAATTACAACAATGGCTGGCTGTTCAGCAGTTAAGAAAAATTAGATAATTAGATAATGTGCCAATTAGATAATCTGAATAATTATCTAATTAACAAATTTTCTAATTGTCACATTGTTTTAAATTGACACATTTATATTATGACAACAGAAGAATTAACAAATAATGTTTTATTGGCCTTAGACGAGATAAGACCATTTTTAAAATCTGATGGTGGAGATATTTCATTAATTTCTATCGAAGACGATAAACATGTAAAAGTTCGTTTGGAAGGGGCTTGTATTAGCTGCAGCGTGAATCAAATGACGCTGAAAGCAGGAGTTGAAACAACAATCAAAAAATATGCTCCACAAATTGAAACCGTGGTAAATATCATGTAATAAACCAAATTGTTTTTTTCGACTAATGTTTTTACAGCGAATCGATAAGAATTTCTGATACACATCAAAATGTCTTCTACCATCATCATCGCATTATTTAAAAAGCCTAAAAACAGTAATCGAAAAGTTAAAAATTAATTACAGAATCTGAACACGTTTTCAAATTCTACAATAAAATTCCAATACTTAAAAATGGATGTATTAATAAAGATTAAAGATCGAGAAGGAGTTATACACGAATTACAGGCTCCTACTGATATGGCAATGAATATAATGGAGTTATGCAAAGCATACGAACTTCCTGTTGAAGGAACTTGCGGCGGAATGGCCATGTGTGCTTCTTGCCAATGTTATGTTCTGAATGACGTTGCATTACCAGAAATGGGAGATGATGAAGAAGCAATGCTTTCTGAAGCATTTTACGTAAAATCTAATAGTCGTTTAGGGTGCCAAATTCCAATTACCGAAGATTTAGAAGGTTTGGAGTTAGAATTAGCTCCAGAATACTAAAAATATAGAAAAAGCGAGAACTTAAAAATTCTCGCTTTTTTGTTTTCTATTTTCTAACAAAATCAAAAAAGCCGTAATTACAAAATGCAATTACGGCTTTCTCTTTATAACAATTTTCTTTAATCTCTAAATTATACCAAACCTGCCTGAATTAAATATTCAGCGATTTGAATCGTGTTTGTCGCAGCTCCTTTTCTTAAGTTGTCAGCAACAATCCAAAGGTTTAATGTGTTTGGCTGGCTTTCGTCACGACGGATTCTTCCAACAAAAACATCATTTTTACCTTCAGCGTACAATGGCATTGGGTAAGTAAAGGTATCTAAATTATCTTGTACCGTTACTCCGTCTGTATTGTGAAGGATTTCACGAACTTCATTTACTTCAAAATCATTTGTAAACTCAACATTTACTGCTTCACTATGTCCGCCTACAACTGGTACACGAACTGCAGTTGCTGTAACTCTGATAGTATTATCACCAAGAATTTTTTGAGTTTCACGAACTAATTTCATTTCTTCTTTAGTGTATCCGTTTTCTTCAAAACTATCGCAATGAGGAATTGCATTTCTGTGAATTGGATATTTGTACGCCATTTCACCTTGAATTCCAGCGTATTCATTTTCTAATTGTTTTACCGCTTTTACACCAGTTCCTGTGATAGATTGGTACGTAGAAACAATAACTCTTTTAATGTTGTATTTTTTGTGCAAAGGAGCCAAAGCCAATACCATCTGAATTGTAGAACAGTTTGGATTTGCAATAATTTTGTCTTCTTTAGTTAAAACAGAAGCATTGATTTCTGGAACTACTAATTTCTTAGTTGGATCCATTCTCCATGCAGAAGAGTTGTCGATAACTGTTGTTCCAGCTGCAGCAAATTTTGGTGCCCATTCTAATGAAGTATCTCCACCAGCTGAGAATACAGCAATATCAGCTTTCATATCAACTGCTGTTTGCAAACCAACTACTTTATATTTTGTTCCTTTATATTCAATTTCTTTTCCTACTGATCTCTCAGACGCAACAGGAATTAATTCTGTAACAGGAAAATTTCTTTCCGCTAAAACTTTAAGCATTACTTCGCCAACCATTCCGGTAGCTCCTACAACTGCAATTCTCATTTTTATATTTTTAAATAATTCAATAATCTAATTTAGTAAGGCAAAAGTAAGTATAATAAAAGTCTCTGCAAGGCGATTCACAAAAAATAACAAAATGTTATAAAACAAACATTTTGTAAAAAAACCGCCTCTTTAGAAGGCGGTTAAGTTAGACTTAGTGTAGCGGTATTATATCTTATTGTTTGTTTTTCAACAAATCTCTAATTTGTGTAAGCAATTCTTCCTGAGTTGGTGCTGCAGGTTGATTTGGAGCTGGCTCTTCTTTCTTTTTAAGACTATTTATTCCTTTGATAATCAAGAACAAAACAAATGCTACAATCAAAAAGTTGATAACGGCTGAAAGAAACATTCCGTACTTTACGCCACCAAAAGCTGTTAAATCCTCAATTTTAGATAAATGAGCTGCATCTAGAGCTGGTTTTAATACTAAAGGTGTGATTACATCTTCAATAAATGAACTTACAATTTTACCAAAAGCAGCTCCAATAATTACTGCAACAGCAAGATCAACTACGTTGCCTTTCATTGCAAATGCCTTAAATTCTGAAAAAAATCCCATACCTGATGTGTTTATATTTATAATAAATGAATATCGAAAATACGTAATTTTCATTAAAAAACCTCAATTATAACTCACTTTTAAACCATATAATTCATAAAAGATATTATAAGTTCTGCTTAGCTAATAATGTATAGTTACAAAAGAGTGCAACTAAAATAAACTGATACAACTTATATGGTTTAAAAAATTATCTGAAAAATACGCGCTTTACACGTTGCGAAATACTAGTCATTATCTCGTATGGAATCGTTTTTAATGCCTCAGCCATCTCAATAACAGTTGGGCTTTCGCCGAAAATAATTACAGAATCACCTTCTTTGCAATCTATTTCGGTTACGTTTACCATCAGCATATCCATACAGACGCTTCCGACAATTTTTGCTTTTTGATTTTTAATGACAACGAAACCAACCTCATTTCCCCATAATCTTGCAATTCCGTCTGCATAACCAATTGGAATTGTGGCGATTTTAGTTTCTTTTTCGGCCATAAAACGTCTTCCGTAACCTACGCTATCGCCTGCAGGAATAGTTCTAACTTGAGAAATAATCGATTTTAAAGTTCCTACGTTTTCCAAATACTTTTGTTCTGACGGATCATTTGAAACTCCGTATAAACCAATTCCTAAACGCACCATATTATATTGTGCGTTCGGAAAATTGCTAATTCCAGAAGTATTTAAAATATGACGGATCGGATTAATATGTAATTCTGAAATCAATCTGGAAGACAATTTCTCAAACAATGCAATTTGATGATTTACAAAATCATAATGTTTCGGATCATCGCTGGTTGCTAAATGCGAAAGTACACTTTGAACACGAACAGCCGAATTTCCTTTTAAAGTATCAATTAATTCCTGAATTGTATTTTCTTCAAAGCCTAAACGATGCATTCCGGTATCAATCTTAATATGAATTGGGAAATCTTTTAAGTTCTTTTCGCGAGCGATTTTCAAAAAGGCATTCAATCCTTTTATGCTATAAATTTCAGGTTCTAATTGATATTGAATTATAGATGGAAAACTTGTAGATTCGGGATTTAAGACCATTATTGGCAATTTTATTCCGCCGTTTTTCAACGAAATTCCTTCATCCGCGAAAGCGACACCCAAATAATCAACTTTATGATGTTCTAATAATTTAGCAATTTCTAAACCGCCATTTCCGTAACCAAAAGCTTTCACCATAACCATCATTTTAACATTGGCAGCCAGTTTTGATTTGAAATAATTGAAATTATGGCTAATGGCATCCAGATTTATTTCAAGTACCGTTTCATGCGTTTTCTCTTCCAGAAATGACACAATTTCTTCAAAATGAAATGATCTCGCTCCTTTTATCAAAATAGTTTCATTGTTGAAATTCAAACTTTCAATGGCATCGATAAATTCATTTTTTGTTTGAAAAATAATGATGTTTGAAAATTTAGCTGCAAAAGCGCTAATCGTTTCCCCAATTCCGATGACGCGATTTATTTTATTGGAAGCAATTAAATCGGCAACTTTTGAATACAATTCTTCGTTTGAAAATCCGCTTTGAAAAATATCCGACAAAATAACGGTTTTAGAAGCGTTCTTTTTCTGGCTTTCTAAAAAGTCTAAAGCAATTTTTAAAGACTGAAAATCAGAACTGTAACTATCATCAATAATACTGCAATTATTAATTCCGTTCTTTACTTCTAAACGCATCTGAACAGGATAAAGCATCTCGATTCGATTTTGAATCGTGGTCTGATCGTAATTAAAATACAGTAAAACTAATAAACAAGAAATAGCATTTTCTACCGAAGCAGAATCGCTAAATGGAATTTCTAAATGGAATTTTTCTTTTTTGTATTGATATTCAATATGTGTGTGATCATTTTTGATTTCTTTTTTTAAAACAAAAACATCTGCATTTTTATCTGTAAAACTCCATGAAAAAAGTTTTCGCGGATGCATCATATATTCTGCTGCAAATTGAGACAAACAAGAATCTACGATTTCATTCTTTTGATAAATAATAACGGGACAGTCTTTAAATAATAGCAGTTTCTCATCAATTTTCTGAACTAAATTTAAAAAACCTTCATCGTGTGCAGAACCAATGTTTGTTAAAACACCAATATTAGGTTTAATGATTTTCTCCAATTTAGCCATTTCGTTTACTGTCGAAATTCCAGCTTCAAAAATCCCTAAATTATGATTTTGATTAATTGAAATTACCGAAAGCGGAACCCCGACTTGAGAGTTATAACTTTTAGGACTTCGTACAATATTATAATCTGGACTCAACAAAAAATTAAGCCATTCTTTTACAATTGTTTTTCCGTTACTTCCTGTTAATCCGATAATTGGAAAATGAAAAAGACTTCTATAATATCCTGCAAATTCCTGAAGCGCATTTAACGTATTTTCAACAATTAAAAAATTAGCTTTCTCTGCACAATTTTCGGGTATATGCTGCACCACAAAATTCTGAACGCCCTTTTCTATTAAATCAGGAATAAATAAATGAGCATCATTGTTTACGCCTGCCAAAGCAAAAAATAAAGTTTGCGATCCATTTTGCAGCGAACGGCTGTCAATAGAAATATGATCAATTAAAACAGCGCTTTTCGAGCCAGCCCATTTGGCATTTATAACTGAGATTAGGTCTTTTGAATTTATGCTCATTTAGAAATTTCTTTTTTTCAAAATTAAAACATTAAAGATAGAAAAGAGTTGTGATTTTCTTAAAAAATAAAGTCGCCGTTCTTCCTTATTGATATTTCTGTATATTTGTTTTTATACCACAAAATTGAGCCTTTTGAAAAATTTACTTCCTATTTTCTCTTACATATTACATCCGATTTTTATATCGGTATACGCCACATTATTTTATTTGTATGCAGCTGGAGATGTTTTCAGTACGCAGGAAAAATATTTTGTTTTAATTCAGATCTCAGTGATCAATGTAATTGTTCCTGTTTTGTTTTATTTGCTTTTAAAATCAACAGGATATGTAAAATCTGTAATGCTAAGTCAGGTTTCTGAAAGAACGATTCCGCTTTTGCTGCAATGCTTTTTATCAATTTTATTAGTAAAAAGAAGTATAGTAATTACTCGTTATCCTGAACTTCATTTCTTTTTCTTGGGAGCTTTATTCAGTACTATTTTAGCTTTATTGTTGGTACTTTTCAAGAAAAAGGCCAGCTTACATATGGTTGCTATTTGTGGTTTTGCCATTTTTGTAATTGGTCTAAACATTCACTTTCAAATGCATAATCCGTATTGGCCGGCATTACTGATTTTGTTGTCTGGAATTGTAGCATCTTCTCGTTTAGAAATGAATGCGCACACTTCAAGAGAAGTACTTATGGGACTTTTTATTGGGATAATGCCACAGCTTTTGTTTCTATATTTATGGTTATAAAATATAAAAAATCAATCCTGCATTTAAGGTTTTCATATTGATTTTTTCGCCCGAAAGGGTGGTTGCCGAATTAAATAATGGACTTAAGCCATAATACAAATAAACATTCCATGTATTATATCCAGCAGCGATATATGGACCATATTGAAACTTATTGATTGCCGCATTATTTTTTATTCTATATGTTTTTTCTCCATCGTCTAAAATTGAAGAATTCGAAAATATATAGCTTAGTTTGACACCACCATAAATACGCCAGAATTTGGTGCTTTCGTAAGTTGAATTTCGCCATCTAAACTCTATCGGAAGATCTATAGAATATTGTTTATATCGATTAGAAACAAATTGTCCAGAATCGTTTACGCCATAAATAATTGCTCCTGAAGCATCTTGAGAGATGTTTAAATTTTGAAAATAGTTTTGATAGCTCAAACCTAAACCTGTGGCTATTGCAATAGTTCTCGATTTATTAACCGGCATATCACGAAGAAAGCCTCCCGAAAGTCCTAGAGAAAACTTATTTTGTTTAAAATCAACCGGAATATCGGTAAACATATTATAAGTTACAGAAAAATAAAACTGATCCTCTCGATACAAAGAATCTATTTTTACTATTGGTTTTACTTCAGGTTTAACTTCTTCTTGTGCAAAAGAGTTTAAAAAACTAAGTAAAAATAAACAGCTGAAAATAATTCGCATATCGTAAGTTTGGTTTTAGAGAGATTTAAAATAAACGTTTTGTAAGTATATTTATTTCAAATACAAATATAATATAATGGTTTCTCTAGTAGCGTCAAGAAACAAAAATATTCTCTTTTCTATGTTGTATAAAATTAATTGCTGCGTTTTTTTCAATAAACAACCTTAAGAAGGCAAAAAATAAATTAATTTTCTATTTAATCTTTATACCTTTGCGGAGTATGAAAAGAAAACAGCTCATATTAAGTTTGTCTTTTGCTGTCACAATATTATTTTCCATATTGTTTCAGTCCATACATAGTTATGAGCATATCGTAAAACAGCTTTCAGAAAAACAATGCCATCATAACTATAATGATCCAAGTGGTGAAATAACACACCAGCATAATGATTTTGAGGTTTGTTTTGTTTGTAATTTTGCTCTTGGAAGTTATATTGTTCCAGAAATTTTTCAATTTCAATTTCATTCTTTTGAAAAAGAAATTCCTTATTTCTTACCATTTTCAGAGAAGATTTTCTCTATTTCAACTACTTCGTATTTGCTGCGAGGTCCGCCTTCAATTACAGTATCTTAAGTTTCGATTATTCGAAAAAAATCAAATTTCTTTTTATTTAAATTCAAATAACATTGAGTTTCCTAATCCTATTTTTATCAAAAAGGATTAGAATGCTTTATTGTTGGTTTTTGATTTTTCATCTAAAGAAAAAATCAAATTAACTATAGCATCATTTTCAAATGAAAAAATTTATAATTGCCCTTATTTTAGGGTTTTCGGGCATGCTTTCTGCTCAAAATTCGGTTTCAGGAACAGTAACCGACAACCAAAATCAACCTTTACCTGGCGTTTCTGTTTACGTACCAGAATTACATAAAGGAACAACAACAGACGCAAATGGAAAGTACGAATTGAACAATCTTCCAAACGGAGCTTTACGTCTTGCTTTTACTTATGTTGGATATGCCAATCAAAACAAAACAATTGCTAAATTATTAAAACAAAACACTTTAGATGTTACGCTTGAAGAATCTATTTTAGAAATGGATGAAGTCGTAGTTTCGACGCCTTTCAACAAATTGCAATCGCAAAACGTAATGAAGATTGAGCACGAAAGCATTAAAACTTTACAGCAAAAAGGAACCTCGACTTTGATTGAAGGTTTGGCTACAATTCCTGGAGTTTCGCAGATTTCAACTGGAACTTCAATCGGAAAACCTGTTATTCGCGGACTTAGCGGAAATCGTGTTTTGGTGTATTCACAAGGCGTTCGTATCGAAAATCAGCAGTTTGGAGACGAACATGGTTTAGGTTTAAATGACGCTGGTATTGAAAGTGTTGAAGTTATAAAAGGACCAGCTTCTTTGTTATATGGCTCTGATGCTTTGGGAGGAGTCTTATATTTTAATCCTGAAAAGTTTGCTGATGCTGGAGATTTTAAAGCTAATTTCAGTCAAAAATATTTTACGAATACTCAAGGAAGCAATTCTTCAATAGGATTAAAAACTTCTACCGAAAACTGGAAATTTTTGGCTCGCGGAAGTTATAACACACACTCTGATTATAAAATTGCTGACGGCGACCGTGTAACCAATTCACGTTATAATGAAACCGATTTTAAAACTGGAATTGGATACAGTAATTCAACTTTCTCAAGTGTTTTAAGATACAACTACAATAAACTGGATATCGGAATTCCAGAAGACGGAATTGCAGAACAATCATCAAGCAAAGACACCCAATTTCCGAGACAGGGAATTTTCAATCATTTGTTGAGTTTGAATAATGTTATCTTTTTTGAAAACTCAAAATTAGATGTTGATTTAGGTTATATCGCAAACGACAGAAGCGAATTTGAAGACAGCAATGAAGCTTCTCTTCACATGAAATTGAACACTTTCAATTACAACGCAAAATACCATTTCCCAAAATTTGGAAAAATTGAAACTATTGTTGGAGTTCAAGGAATGCATCAAACCAATAAAAATTCTGGAGAAGAATATTTAATTCCAGATGCTACAACAAACGATTTTGGTGTTTTTGGAACTGCAAATTACGAGTGGAACAGCAACGTTTTGCAAGCTGGATTACGTTTTGACAACAGAAATGTTACGTCAATCGCGCACGGAAATGAAGGCGAAGAAGGTTATTTCTTGCCACTTGACAAATCTTTTGACAGCTTTAATGCTTCTTTAGGTTATAAAACCAAATTGGCAGAACCATTAACGCTTCGACTAAATGTTGCTACAGGATTTAGAGCGCCAAATTTAGCAGAATTGACTTCAAATGGTGTTCATGAAGGAACAAACCGTTATGAAATTGGAAATGCTAATTTGAAAACAGAGCAAAATGTTCAAACCGATTTAAATTTAGAATACAAAAACACACATTTTGAGTTCTTCGTTAACGGATTTTACAATCATGTAAATAATTACATCTACACATCTCCAACTGGAGAACTTCGTGACGATAATGACGTTTTTGCCTATGTACAAGATAATGCACAATTATATGGTGGTGAAGTTGGTCTGCATTTTCACCCACATCCCCTAGATTGGTTGCATTTTGAAACTAGTTTTGAAACGGTAACAGGTAAAAAAGACAACAACGATTATCTGCCTTTAATTCCTGCAAACAACTGGAATAATACACTTAGAACAGAATTTAATATCAAAAACTTTTTAAGCGAAGGTTTTGCCTCCTTAAACGTTTCTTCGACTTTCAGCCAAGATAATGTGAGTGGTTTTGAAACAGCTTCTAAAGGTTACACTTTGGTAAATTTAGGTTTTGGAGGTACTGTAAAACTTGGGAAAACGGCTTTCGATATTAACCTAAACGGAAACAATTTATTTGATAAAAAATATATTGCACACCTTTCTAGATTGAAAACAGACGGAATTCCAAATATTGGAAGAAACATCGTTTTGGGAGTTAATTTTAACCTGTAACATTTTTAAACCATATAAGTCTTATAAGTAAATATAATCTGTTTATATTAAATGAACTTATATTACTTATATGGTTTAATTTTATCATTTATCTTTTACAACAAAAAGTTCTATTTTTGTTACAACAGACAAAAACTAATTATGAAAAAAACATTTTTATTAATGGCACTTACAACTGCAGGAGTTTCATTTGGACAAATCAAATATCCTGAAACTAAAAAAGGAGAAACCGTTGATGTATATTTTGATACAAAAGTGAGCGATCCTTACCGCTGGCTTGAAGACGACAAATCTGCTGAAACTGGAGCTTGGGTGAAAGCTGAAAACGAAGTAACGTACGGCTACTTAAATCAAATCCCATTTCGTGACGAACTAAAAAAACGAATGGAAAAACTTTGGAATTACGAAAAAATCGGTGCTCCATACAAAGAAGGACAATTTACATATTTTTCTAAAAATAACGGTCTTCAAAATCAATCTGTTGTTTACAGAAAAGATAAAAACGGAAAAGAAGAGGTTTTCTTAGATCCGAATACTTTTTCGAAAGACGGAACAACTTCTCTTGGCGGTTTAGATTTTTCTAAAGATGGTAACAAAGCTGCATACGCCATCTCTGAAGGCGGAAGCGACTGGAGAAAAGTAATTATTATTGATGCTGTTTCTAAAAAAGTTTTAGAAGATACTTTGGTTGATGTAAAGTTCAGCGGGATTTCATGGCATGGAAATGAAGGTTTCTATTACTCTAGTTATGAAAAACCAAAAGGAAGCGAATTATCTGCTAAAACAGATCAGCACAAATTGTATTTTCATAAATTAGGAACTTCTCAAAAAGACGATAAAGTAATTTTTGGAGCAGATCAGAAAAGAAGATATGTTGGGGGTCACGTTACTGAAGATGATCGTTATTTGATTATTACTGCGGCGAACTCTACTTACGGAAACGAACTTTACATTAAAGACTTAACGAAACCAAATAGCCCAATTGTTACGATTGTAGATAATTTTAATGCTGAGAATTCAATTATTGAAAATGAAGGAACAAAATTATTCATTCACACTGATTATAATGCGCCAAACGGTCGCGTTGTTACTGTAGATGCGGCAAGTCCAAAAGTAGAAAACTGGAAAGATTTTATCAAAGAAACTGACAATGTTTTAGCTCCAGCAACTGGTGCCGGATATTTCTTTGCTAATTATACCAAAGATGCTGTTTCGTTTGTACAACAATATGATTACAATGGAAAATTAGTTCGTGAAATTAAACTTCCGGCTGTTGGTTCTGCAGGAGGATTTGGCGGAAAGAAAGACGACAAAATCTTGTATTACAGTTTTACAAATTATACAACTCCAGGAAGCATATACTCTTTCGAACCAAAATCTGGTAAATCTGAAGTGTATCAAAAACCAAAAGTTGATTTCAAAAGTGACGATTACGAGTCTAAACAAGTATTCTATACTTCAAAAGACGGCACGAAAGTTCCTATGATTATTACTTATAAAAAAGGAACAAAACTAGATGGCAAAAATCCAACTATTCTTTATGGCTACGGTGGATTCAATGTTAGTTTAACACCTAGTTTTAGTATTGCAAATGCAGTTTGGATGGAAAACGGAGGCGTTTATGCCGTTGCCAATTTAAGAGGTGGTGGTGAATACGGAAAAAAATGGCATGATGCAGGAACGAAATTGCAAAAGCAAAATGTTTTTGATGATTTTATCGCTGCAGCTGAATATTTAATAGCTCAAAAATATACTTCATCTGATTATTTAGCGATTCGCGGAGGTTCTAATGGAGGTTTATTAGTTGGTGCAACAATGACACAGCGTCCTGATTTGATGAAAGTAGCTTTACCAGCAGTTGGAGTTATGGATATGCTTCGTTACAATGCTTTTACAGCGGGCGCTGGATGGGCATTTGATTACGGAACGGCTCAGGACAACAAAGAAATGTTTGAATATTTAAAAGGTTATTCTCCTGTTCACAATGTTAAAAAAGGAACTAAATATCCTGCTACGATGGTAACAACTGGAGATCATGATGATCGTGTTGTCCCAGCACACAGTTTTAAATTTGCTTCTGAATTGCAAGAAAAACAAACTGGAGAAAATCCAGTTTTAATTAGAATTGATGTTAAAGCAGGTCACGGCGCAGGAAAATCTGTTGCGGCTACAATTCAGGAAAATGTAGACATTCAAGCTTTCACGCTTTACAATATGGGTTTTAAAGCTTTACCTAAGAAGTAAAATTTTAAACTAGATTTTTTTAGCCACGAATTGCACTAATTTCCACGAATTTAAATTGCGAGGAATGTGTAATTCGTGGTTATTTTTTTGCCACAGATTAAAATGATTTAAAATGATTTTAAGATCTATGCGTTACTTTTGTAATCTGTGGAAATTCTTTTAATCTGTGGCAAACTTCAAAAAATAATTCGTGGAGATTAGTGTAATTCGTGGCAAACCTTTTTTAAATTTGAAAAACTTAAAACTTAAACCATGAAAATTATAAAATGGGGAATTATAGGGTGCGGTAATGTAACCGAAGTAAAAAGCGGACCAGCTTTTCAGAAAGCTCCAAATTCTGCTTTAGTTGCTGTTATGCGAAGAGATGCAGCGCTTGCCGAAGATTACGCAAAACGCCATAATGTTCCTAAATGGTATTCGAATGCTATAGATTTAATAAACGATCCAGAAGTTGATGCAGTTTACATTGCTACTCCTCCATCCTCTCATAAAGAATACACTATTTTATGCGCGAAAGCCGGAAAACCAGTTTATGTAGAAAAACCGATGGCTTTAACTTTTGAAGAATGCAACGAAATGATCAGTGTCTGCAAAGAACATAATGTTCCTTTATTTGTTGCTTATTACAGAAGAGCTTTGCCTCGATTTTTAAAAATTAAAGAAATAATTGATGAAGGAAAACTAGGAAACATTCGACATGTAAATTGCGTTTTGTATCATCCGTTCGAAAAGCGTTATGATGATGAAATCAATCTTCCTTGGACAGTTCTTCCACATATTTCTGGAGGCGGAATTTTTGTTGATCTTGCCTGTCATACTTTAGATTTTCTAGATTTTGTTTTAGGTCCGATAAAATCTGTGCGCGGACATGCAACTTCTCAGTTAAAAGCTTATCCTTCGGAAGATGCAGTTTCGATGTCATTTTTGTTTGAAAACGGAATTCACGGATCCGGAATTTGGAATTTCGCCAGTTTTGAACGTTACGACAATACCGAAATTGTAGGTGATAAAGGAAAAATTTCTTTCTCTACTTTTGGAAATGATCCCCTTCATATTCAATATACAAATGGAGAAAAAGAAAGTATTACAATAGAAAACCCGTTACATATCCAACAGCCTTTTATTGAAACTGTAATGGCAGAACTTTTAGGAAAAGAAGGCGCTTCGGCTTCAAAAGGAGTTTCTGGTTCTAGAACAACTTGGGTTATTGATCAAGTTTTAAAAGAATTTAGAGAGTCTGAATCTTAGCGTTGTCACTCTGAGCGAAGTCGAAGAGCAAGTAGTATTTGTCATTTCGACTGAAAGGACAAATCTCACTTGGGAATCTACAAAGATTAACAGAATTCTTTATTGGAAATGACAAAAAACAAAAAAGAGGATATATTTTGAATATCCTCTTTTTTATAAACTATAATAATGGAATAAATTATAGGCTGTATTTTAAACCAATTGTTAAACCAATACCTGAAATTCCCACAAAAGAACTAATATCATCAGTAGCTCTTGAATCATCAAAACCTGCAGCGTTAGTTACTTTACTGTTAGAATCTGTAGTTAATTGACTTACATAATTAGTATGGATTGCAGAATATGAAGCATCTTGTCTAAAAGTAGAAGGAGTGTGTAATTTATCAACTCCATTTTCAGTAAATATAGTAGTTTCTTTAGTTTTTCCGTGAACTGTAAAATTTCTATATTCAATCTCAGCAAATAAAGCAATTTTTTTACCCAACTTATAAGAAGATCCTATTGCAGCCATAAATCCAATAGTTGGATTAGGTTTTACAACATCTTCTGAATACGTAGTTGCCAATACTCCTTGCGCAGTCGAATATTGACGATTGGTTTCGATAGTTAAATCTCCATGTATAGGAACAATAACACCTACTTTTGTATAAGGTTCAAATCCTTTAGCTTCTCCTAAAAACAATACTAGCGATGGTGATAAATCCCAAGCTCTAATTTTTCCTACTGCATCTCCGCTCACAAAAATATTTGTTGGAGTTGTAGCAACTAAACGATTTGTGGTTTCAACCATTAATTTATCAGCACTAGAATAATAGTTAATTCCCATTTCAACACCTAAACGTGTAGAAAAACGGTAACCAGCAGTTAGTCCAGAACGGAAACCTTCTCCAAAAGAACCGTGATTAGTTTTTCTAGAAATTAAAGTAGTCCCATTAGGACCATAAACGTCTGTATTAGGCAATTGACCGTTTACAATTGGAAATTCTGTTGCTGCTGTTTGAAGAAAATATGATCCTCCTAATTTAAAATACCAGCTTTCTGGTTTGTCCACTTGTTCAGTTTGCGCCATCATGGTCATTGAGCAAACTAATAATCCTAATAAAAATAGGTTCTTTTTCATAATTCTGATTTAATTAATTTATACAAACTTAGAATATTTAAACACATTCTTACAGTTTGCAAAGTTAGACTTGGAACGAAATCGTTGTAATTTCGGGCAATATTACTAAAAAAGTATTATGCATGCATATTTTTAACATAAAAAATTAACATGTGTTTAAATTTTAACTGTTAATTTTTTAGTTCAATTTAAAATTAATCTGCATTTTTTCTAATTCCTGCAATAACTCTGTTGAAATCCTTATTTTTAAACGACGACTAGGCATCGATAATTTAGTAACCACTTTTATCTCTTCAACTTCATTGACCTCCTGAATCTTAGTGTCTTCTATAGCACTGTCTTCATTTTCATTTTCGCCTTCAAAAACAGCATCTTCAGCTTCAAAATCTGCTGGTGTTTCTACTTCTACCAATCGTTTTATTTTTTCTAATTCCATGATTTCGAAAGTCACCGAATTATCTCCTTTATTCTCATTAAATAAATGACTTAATTTATGAATGAATTCAGGATGAAGATCTTTAATATTCAATAAAACAACTAATTTTTTAGCGAAAGCTTCTAAAATATCCTGCAGCTGACGAATCTCAACAAACTGCATTCTCGGATCCGTTTTTTTGCCAGTGTCATGATTAACCCATCCGTCTTTGATCAATATCTTTAAAAAGGCAAAATTGTTCTGAATTAAGAAATGGCGGAATTTTAAATATTCTTCACCAAAAATCTTAAACTCATAACTTTCATCATAACCTTCTAAATTGAATGCCGCCCAGCCTTTTCCATTTTTAGCTACACGATGCTGTACATTATTGATAATTCCGGCAAAGTGTAGATTTTTCCCAACATACTCATTCATACTCTTCAATGATTCCAAACGGGCGTTGCAGAAGTATTTCATTTCAAATCTAAAATCGTCTAAAGGATGTCCAGAAATATAAATCCCAACAACTTCTTTTTCTTTTGCCAATTTTTCCATCGTACTCCAGTCCTCGCACGGAGGCACAACAGGTTCCGCGATTTGCACTTCACTGGCTTCCCCGAACAAACTTACTTGAGATGAATTTTCATTTTCCTGAAACTTCGATCCATAACGCATCGCTTTTTCGTAAAATGTAATTCCGTCACCATCATCGTGGAAATATTGTGCTCTGGTTGTTCCTTCAAAAGAATCAAAACCTCCTGCCAAAGCTAAATTCTCAATCGCTTTTTTATTGGCAGCACGAAGATCAATTCGCTTCGCCAAATCAAAAATCGATTTATATCTTCCGTCTTTTCTGTTTTCTACAATCGTTTCTACAGCTCCAGAACCAACACCTTTAATGGCGCCCATTCCGAAACGAACGGCATAATCATCGTTTACCGTAAATTTATAGTAGGATTCGTTTACGTCTGGACCCAAAACCTGTAATCCCATACGTTTACATTCTTCCATGAAGAAAGATACCTGTTTGATATCGTTCATGTTATTCGAAAGTACTGCTGCCATATATTCTGCAGGGTAATGTGCTTTCAAATAAGCCGTTTGATAGGCAATCCAAGCGTAACAAGTCGAGTGCGATTTGTTGAAGGCATAACTCGCAAACGCTTCCCAGTCTTTCCAGATTTTCTCCAGAACTTTGGCATCGTGACCTTTTGCGGCCGCTTGCTCCACAAACTTAGGTTTCATTTTATCTAGTACGTCTTTTTGTTTTTTACCCATCGCTTTACGTAAGACGTCGGCCTCACCCTTTGTAAATCCTGCCAAAGACTGAGACAAAAGCATTACCTGCTCTTGGTAAACCGTAATTCCGTACGTTTCAGATAAATATTCTGCACAAGCATCTAAATCGTATTTGATTTCTTCATCACCATTTTTTCTTCGAACGAAAGACGGAATATACTCCAAAGGTCCCGGACGATACAGTGCATTCATGGCAATTAAATCTCCAAAAACCGTTGGCTTCAGATCTTTCATGTATTTCTGCATCCCAGGTGACTCGTATTGGAAGATTCCAACGGTTTCACCTCTTTGGAAAAGCGCATACGTTTCTTCATCATCGATTGGAAAAGTGTCTGGATCCAGATCTTTTCCTGTTCTGTATTTTACCAGTTTTACGGTGTCTTTTATCAGCGTAAGGGTCTTCAGACCCAAGAAGTCCATTTTCAGCAATCCGGCACTTTCTGCCACCGAGTTGTCAAACTGTGTTACATATAAATCAGAATCTTTCGCAGTTGTAACCGGAACGTAATTCGTAATATCCGATGGCGTAATAATTACCCCACAGGCGTGAATTCCGGTATTACGCATCGATCCTTCCAGAATTTTTGCCTGCTGAATGGTTTCTCCTGCCAAATCATCTTCATTGGCAATTGCGATTAATTCTTTTACATTATCAAATTCGTCAGAACGAAGCGCTTTTTTAACCTCATCTTCACTCTCAGAAATAAAACGCGCCAAATTCCATTTTGACGGCATCATTCCTGGAATCAGTTTTGCAATTCTATCGGCTTCGAACAACGGTAAATCCAGTACACGAGCCGTATCACGAATTGCCGATTTGGTTGCCATTTTACCATAAGTGATAATCTGCGCCACCTGTTTTTGACCATATTTGTTGATTACATAATCCATTACACGTCCACGACCCTCGTCATCAAAGTCAATATCAATATCGGGCATCGATACACGGTCAGGATTTAGGAAACGCTCAAAAAGTAAGTCGTATTTAATCGGGTCAATATTGGTAATTCCTAAACAATAGGCAACAGCAGAACCCGCTGCAGATCCACGTCCTGGCCCTACCGATACGTCCATTTTTCTAGCCTCGGCAATGAAATCCTGTACAATCAAAAAGTAACCTGGATATCCAGAATTCGAAATTGTCAGCAATTCAAAATCCAAACGTTCCTGAATCGATTCGGTTATTACGCCATATCTTCTTTCAGCTCCTCGCATTGTAAGATCACGCAAATACGCATTTTCACCACGAACACCATTGTCTTTTTCATCCTCAGGATCAACAAATTCTTCTGGGATATCAAACTTCGGAAGCAATACATCTCTGTAAAGTGAATAGCCTTCTACCTTATCAATAACCTCCTGAATGTTGATAATCGCTTCGGGTAAATCAGAAAAGAGTTTTTTCATCTCTGCTTCCGATTTAAAATAGTATTCCTGATTTGGAAGTCCGTAGCGATAACCACGTCCACGTCCAATAGGTGTTGCCTGCTTTTCACCGTCTTTTACACAAAGTAAAATATCGTGCGCATTGGCATCTTCTTTATTTAAATAATAAGTATTATTAGTAGCAATTAATTTGACGTTGTGCTTTTGCGAAAATTCAATCAGGGTTTTGTTGACACGATTTTCATCTTCCTGATTGTGGCGCATCACTTCCAGATAGAAATCTTCACCAAATTGTTCCTTCCACCAAATTAAAGCTTCTTCGGCTTGGTTTTCACCAATGTTCAGGATTTTACTCGGAATTTCTCCGTATAAATTCCCAGACAAAACCATAATATCACCTTTGTATTGTTCGACAATCTTTTTGTCAATCCTCGGTACATAATAAAATCCTTCGGTGTAGGCAATCGAAGCCATTTTGGCCAGATTATGATAACCAGCTTTATTTTTAGCCATTAAAACAACCTGATAACCGTTGTCTTTTTTGCTTTTATCTAAATGGTTTTCACAGATATTAAATTCACAGCCAACAATTGGTTTTACTTCAGTTTCAGTTGGTTCTTCTCCAGCTTCCACTAAAGCTTTATTTTTTCCAGAAGCTGCTTTGTTGTGGTTCATAACGGCGCTCACAAAGTGAAAAGCTCCCATCATGTTTCCAGTATCGGTCATGGCTACGGCCGGCATTCCATTTTTGGCTGCAGCCGCAACAATATTTCCAATTCCGATAGTTGATTGAAGTACCGAAAACTGTGTATGATTGTGTAAATGCGCAAATTTTGCTGCTTTAAAATCAGCTTTATCTTCTTCTGAAACGACATTTTGCTGCCCTTCTCCAGCCAAAGCTTTAAGCTGTTCTCTGATTTTATCAGAAGCCGCTTTTAAGTTGATGTGTTTTAAACCAATCAGCTTAAATGGCTCCGCATTTCTTTCTTGAAAATCTTTGAAATACTCCTTCGGAACATCTAATTCTTCTTTGGTAAAAACTTCTCTTCTAACCAATTCCAAAAAGCAACGTGTAGTTGCCTCAACGTCGGCAGTTGCGTTGTGCGCTTCCGCGAATGGCTGGTCGAAAAGATAGCTGTGTAATTCAGTCAGCGTTGGCAATTTGAATTTTCCTCCACGACCTCCAGGAAGCTGTAATAAAGAAGCGGTAACTTCGGTACAAGTATCCAAGACAGGCATTGAACTCATTTGAGACTCCACTCCCATTCTATGGAATTCAGCTCCCATAATATTAACGTCAAAACCTAAATTCTGTCCAACGATAAATTTGGTTTTGCTTAAAGCGATATTGAATTTTTCTAAAACTTCGGCCAACGAGATTCCATCGGCTTCAGCCAATTCAGTCGAGATTCCGTGAATACGTTCGGCATCATACGGAATATTAAATCCTTCTGGTTTTACCAAATAATCCTGATGCTCAATAAGCTGTCCCATTTCGTCATGAAGCTGCCACGCAATCTGTATACAGCGAGGCCAGTTATCAGAATCGGTTATTGGGGCATCCCAGCGTTTTGGTAATCCGGTTGTTTCGGTATCGAATATTAAATACATAGAGTTGTAAAAGTCAAATTTTAAAGTCCCAAATCCCAATTCACTCACATTGCAAAACATTGACAACATGAAACATAACTAAATGCGAAATGAAAAATGGAAGGAATTCAAATTTACGATTTTTTTGGAGATAGAAAACGGATAAATTCTTAAAATAACATTCTTATATATTCGTTAGATTTTCTCTTAAAATTCATAAAATTTGATAAAAATACACTTCTTGGATGTCGTAGTATTTTGATGTTTTATTGAATCTAAATAACGTTCAAAAATCTCCTTTAAAAGCTTTAAAAAAACGAAAAAGCATTCTTTTTGCAAAAATTCCAAAACTAACAATTATTACTATTTTTATTCATTTTGTTAGATTTTTTCAAATAAAACCCTATATTTTATAGTGATTTTGAGATAAATTTGCAAACTATTAAAACAAAAAACAAACAAGGAAAATTAAAGCCGAAAAGAAAAAATTAAATCAATTTCTTTATCATTTTTCTGTCAAATTTTAGTCTGCAAAAGCGGTTTCGCAATTTGTAAATTAGTTTGGGTATCGTATATAATGAAATATCGAAATTGACGCTTTTTTATCTTTTTTTACTTTTGTTTTGCTATTATAATGAACAGGGAATTGCTGTGGTTATAGAAATTACAATTAAAAAAAATAAAAAATGAGTAAGACATTATTTGACAAAGTATGGGATTCACATGTAGTGCGTAAAATTGAAGATGGGCCAGATGTGTTTTTTATTGATCGCCATTTCATTCATGAAGTTACGAGTCCTGTTGCTTTTTTAGGATTAAAATCAAGAGGCGTTAACGTTTTATACCCACAGCGTACTTTTGCAACTGCCGACCACAATACACCAACCATAAACCAACATTTACCAGTTCAAGATCCGCTTTCTGCTAATCAGCTTCAAGCTCTTGAAGATAATGCAAATGAATACGGAATTTCGCACTGGGGATTAGGTCACCAAAAAAATGGAATTGTACACGTAGTTGGTCCTGAAAACGGAATTACTTTGCCAGGTGCTACTATTGTATGTGGAGATTCACATACGTCTACTCACGGTGCTTTTGGAGCTATCGCTTTTGGTATAGGAACTTCTGAGGTTGAGATGGTTTTGTCTACTCAATGTATTATGCAGCCTAAACCAAAGAAAATGCGTATTAACGTAAACGGTCAATTAAGTAAAGGTGTCGGTCCAAAAGACGTTGCACTTTACATTATTGCGCAATTAACTACTTCTGGAGGAACAGGATATTTTGTTGAATATGCTGGTGATGTTTTTGAAAACATGACTATGGAAGGTCGTATGACAGTTTGTAATTTAAGTATCGAAATGGGTGCTCGTGGAGGAATGATTGCTCCTGACCAAACTACTTTCGATTTCCTTGAAGGAAGATTATACGCTCCAAAAGGTGAAGCTTGGACAAAAGCTGTTGAATATTGGAAAACACTAAAAACGGATGCTGATGCTGTTTTTGATGCTGAATTAAATATCAAAGCTGAAGACATCGAACCAATGATTACTTATGGTACAAACCCTGGAATGGGAATTGGTATCACAAAACATATTCCGTCTGCCAACCAAGTTGAAGGTGGTGAAGAAACTTACAAAAAATCTTTAGCTTACATGGGCTTCAACGAAGACGATGTAATGATTGGAAAACAAATCGATTATGTTTTCTTGGGAAGTTGTACAAACGGACGTATTGAAGATTTTAGAGCTTTTGCTGAAATTGTAAAAGGAAGAAAAAAAGCAGATAATGTTACCGCTTGGTTAGTTCCAGGTTCTCACGTTGTTGAAGCGCAGATTAAAGAAGAAGGAATTTTAGACATCCTGACTGAAGCTGGTTTTGTATTACGTCAGCCGGGTTGTTCAGCTTGTTTAGCAATGAACGATGATAAAGTTCCTGCTGGAAAATATGCAGTAAGTACTTCAAACAGAAACTTTGAAGGTCGTCAAGGTCCTGGTTCAAGAACGCTTTTAGCAAGTCCAATTATGGCTGCTGCTGCTGCTGTCACAGGAAAACTAACAGATCCTAGGGAATTATTCTAATTCCCGCTGTAAGCTTTAAGCAATAGGCTTTAAGCTTTTTACAGCAACTTGAAAAGGCTTAGAGCTTATAGCTTACTGCCTAAAGCAAAAATAATAATACACTGTAGGAAAAGCCTAAAGCTTACAGCCTACAGCCTAAAGCAAAAAACAATGGCATACGATAAATTTACTATACTTACCAGCAGTGCAGTGCCACTGCCAATTGAGAACGTTGATACAGATCAAATCATTCCAGCTCGTTTCTTAAAAGCTACAAAACGTGAAGGTTTTGGAGACAACCTTTTTAGAGACTGGAGATATAATGGAGACGATACTCCAAAAGCTGATTTCGTTTTAAACGATTCAACTTATTCAGGAAAAATTTTGGTTGGAGGAAAAAACTTCGGTTCTGGATCTTCAAGAGAGCACGCTGCATGGGCAGTTTACGATTACGGATTCCGTGCTGTAGTTTCTAGTTTCTTTGCGGATATCTTCAAAGGAAACTGTTTGAATATTGGTGTTTTGCCAGTACAAATCAGCCCAGAATTTGCTGAAACTATTTTCAAAGCGATTGAAGCTGATCCAAAAACAGAATTAGAAATCAATCTTCCAAACCAAACGATTACTTTATTATCAACTGGTCAGCAAGAATCTTTTGCTATCAACGGATACAAAAAGAACAATATGATCAATGGTTTTGATGATATTGACTATTTACAAGATATGAAAGAAGATATCAAAGCTTTTGCTGATAAACTTCCTTACTAAAAAAATCAGGTCTAGTCCTTTGAGACCCGACAGGTTTTTAAAACTTGTCGGGTCTTTATAAGTTAAACAACCAAGACAACACAACAAAAATTTACCTTATAAAAGGAATTTAGAATATCAATATGGAAAAAAGAAAAATTGAAATAATGGATACGACACTCCGTGATGGTGAACAAACCTCAGGAGTATCATTTTCTGCTGCAGAAAAACTGACCATTGCACAATTGTTGTTGGAGGAATTAAATATTGATAGAATTGAAATTGCATCGGCACGTGTGAGTGAAGGAGAATTTAATGCCGTAAAAAGCATCACTTCATGGGCTGAATTAAAAGGATATACCAACAGAATTGAAGTTTTAACTTTCGTTGACGGTGGTGTATCAATCGACTGGATGAAAAGATCTGGTGCAAAAGTGCAGAATTTATTGACCAAAGGTTCAATGAATCACTTAACACATCAATTAAAAAAAACTCCAGAACAGCATTTTTCTGAAATTGCACAAATCATTACTTTAGCTAAAGAAAATGACATTGAGACGAATGTTTACCTGGAAGACTGGAGCAACGGAATGCGAAATTCTCCTGATTATGTTTTTCAATTTCTAGATTTTTTATCGACTCAGCCAATTAAAAGAATCTTACTTCCTGACACTTTAGGCGTTTTAATTCCATCTTTGACTTTTGAATTTATTTCAAAAATTAAAACAAAATATCCACAGATTCATTTTGATTTTCATGCTCATAATGATTACGATTTAAGTGTTGCCAATGTGATGGAAGCTATAAAAGCGGGTATAAATGGACTTCACGTTACTGTAAACGGAATGGGAGAACGTGCCGGAAATGCACCTCTTGAAAGTACTGTTGCCGTAATCAACGATTATCTTCCAGAAGTAAAAATCAACATCAAAGAAACGTCTTTATATTCTGTAAGCAAATTGGTTGAAACTTTTACAGGTTATAGAATTCCTGCCAACAAACCAATTGTCGGTGATAATGTTTTTACACAGACAGCTGGAATTCACGCTGACGGTGACAACAAAAATAATTTATATTTTAATGATTTACTTCCAGAACGTTTTGGAAGAAAAAGAAAATACGCTTTAGGAAAAACCTCTGGAAAAGCCAACATCGAAAAAAACCTTCAGGAATTAGGTTTACAACTAAATCAAGAAGATTTGAAATTGGTTACTCAAAGAATTATCGAATTGGGCGATAAAAAAGAAACCGTAACGAAAGAAGATCTTCCATACATTATTTCTGATGTTTTGGACAGCCATACTTACGAAGAAAAGATTACTATTCAATCGTATATGCTGGTTCATTCTAAAGGAATGCGTCCATCTACTACTTTATCATTAAATCTTAATGGAGAAATAATCGAAGAAAATGCGCAAGGAGACGGTCAATTTGATGCTTTTATGAATGCTTTATCTAAAATTTACAAAAGCAAGAAACTGACGCTTCCAAAATTAATAGATTATGCAGTAAGAATCCCTCCTGGAAGTAGTTCCGATGCATTGTGCGAAACCATTATTACATGGGTTAATAACGGAAAAGAATTTAAAACCCGCGGATTAGACTCAGATCAAACCGTTGCAGCGATAATTGCAACACAGAAAATGCTTAATATTATAACTTAATATAGTTGCAAAGTTTCAAAGTAACAAAGTGACAAAGATTTTAGTCTGCTTTTAAAAACTTTGAAACTTTGTCACTTTGTCACTTTGTCACTTTGAACCTTAATAACACATATAGAATGAAATTAAACATAGCCCTTTTAGCCGGAGACGGAATCGGACCAGAAGTAATTGAGCAAGCAGTAAAAGTATCAGATGCTATTGCACAAAAATTCGGACATGAAATTACTTGGAAACCAGCTTTAACTGGTGCTGCCGCAATTGATGCAGTAGGTGAACCTTATCCAGATTCAACACATGAAGTTTGTAAAAATGCTGATGCCGTTCTTTTTGGCGCAATTGGTCACCCTAAATACGATAACGATCCTTCAGCACCAGTGCGACCAGAACAAGGTTTATTAAAAATGCGTAAAGCATTAGGCTTGTTCGCAAACGTAAGACCAACTTTTACATTCCCTTCTTTGTTAGATAAATCTCCTTTAAAAAGAGAAAGAATCGAAGGAACTGATTTAGTTTTCTTAAGAGAATTAACTGGTGGGATTTACTTTGGAGAAAAAGGAAGAAAAGACAACGGAGATACTGCTTTTGACAACTGTGTTTACACACGTGCAGAAGTACAGCGTTTAGCTAAAAAAGGTTTCGAATTAGCAATGACACGTTCTAAAAAATTATGTTGTGTTGATAAAGCAAACGTTTTGGAAACGTCTCGTTTGTGGAGAGAAACAGTTCAGGCAATGGAAAAAGATTATCCAGAGGTTGAAGTTAGCTACGAATTTGTTGATGCTGTAGCAATGCGTTTGGTACAATGGCCAAATTCTTATGATGTATTAATTACTGAAAATTTATTCGGAGATATCTTAACAGATGAAGCTTCTGTAATTTCAGGCTCAATGGGATTAATGCCTTCTGCCTCTATGGGAGCTGAAGTATCTTTATTCGAACCTATTCACGGTTCTTACCCACAAGCTACTGGATTAAATATCGCAAACCCAATGGCAACCGTTTTATCTGCCGCTATGATGTTCGAAAACTTCGGATTGACGGAAGAAGGAAAAACAATGAGAGATGCAGTAAATAAAGCTTTAGAAGCTGGAGTAGTTACTGAAGATTTAGCAGATGGAGGCAAAGCATACGGTACTAAAGAAGTTGGCGACTGGCTAGCTGCAAATATCTAATTATTTTTATCGTAGAGGCGCACTGCAGTGCGTCTCTACAGAAAAATTACCACATAAAAAAAGGGATCAACTTTCGTTGATCCCTTTTATATTTTAGAAAAAAAATATTAATATCCTCCTCTGTTTCCGCGGTCATTTCCTCCACGGCTGTTTCCGTAACCTCCGCGAGAATCTCCTCCACGGTTGTTATTAAAACTTCTTCTTTCGCCTTCTGGTTTCGGCTCAGATTTGTTAACAACAATTGTACGTCCTGAAACAACAGCTCCGTTCAATTCGTCAATAGCTTTCTGTGCTTCGCTATCATTTGGCATTTCAACAAAACCAAAGCCTTTACTTCTTCCAGTAAATTTATCAGTAATAACTTTAACAGAGTCAACTGTTCCATAAGCCTCAAAAGACTCTCTTAAATCTGCTTCCTCAATACTGAATGGAAGGCTTCCAACAAAAATATTCATAGATATTTATTTATAATAATACGCAAATGTAATCTTATTTTTATGTAATCTACTATGTTATTAATTTATTTAAGTTTTTATTTTGATTTGGTAAAATAAAACCAATCAAGTACTTACTCTATTATAAATTTAGCTCCTGGACCAACTGGAATTTTATAAAAAACACCTTCTGTAAAATTAATTTCCTGTTTTTGAGCATTTACATCAACATTCACTGCTTTAAACTTAAATGTTCCAGAGATAGTTTTGTCAACAGTATTGTATTCGGTAATGATAATTTGGCCACTTCCTCTTCCCTCCCCTGTAGTAAATTCTGATTCTTGTCCAGAAAGCGTGTTTTTGTAGGTTGCTTTCGAAGTATTGTCTACACCTAAAATATAAGTCTTCACCTCTGGATTAGGAAGCTGAAAACTTATTTTCTCGTACCCAAGAAAACCTTCAATATCAAAAACTCCGTTAGTTGCTGTTTCAGCATGATAACTGCTTCCTCTCCAAAAAGCATTATCTTTAAGAGTTTGAAAAGCAGGATTATTAAATTTTATGTCCTCAGTACAAGATGTTATGAGCAGTAAGAATGATAAAAAGTAAAAGTATTTTTTCATATTTAAAATGAATTTGACGCAAAATTACCGTTTTTTCAACTAATTAGCATTTCAAAATTAAAGCAAATAGTCCAAAAAAAAGACTAAAATTCATCTTGCTTACATTTAATACATTTCGAAACGCATTATTCATAAAAAAATTATATCTTTGCGCCCTTAATTAACAGAGGTCGAGTACCTCAAAATTTAATCAATAAGATTATGTCAGTAAAAATTAGATTACAAAGACACGGTAAAAAAGGAAAACCTTTTTACTGGGTAGTAGCTGCAGATGCACGCTCAAAAAGAGATGGTAGATACTTAGAGAAAATCGGTACTTACAATCCAAACACTAACCCAGCAACTGTTGAGTTAAACCTTGACAGCGCAGTTAAATGGTTACACAATGGTGCACAACCAACTGATACTGCAAGAGCTATCCTTTCTTACAAAGGTGCTTTATTGAAACACCACCTTGATGGAGGTATCCGCAAAGGAGCTTTAACTCAAGAGCAAGCAGACGCTAAATTAGCAGCTTGGTTAGAGTCTAAAGCTGGAAAAGTTGATGCTAAAAAAGATGGTTTATCTAAAGCAAAAGCAGATGTTAAAGCTAACGCTTTAAAAGCTGAGAAAGAAGTTAACGCTAAGCGTGTAGCTGCTGCTGCACAAGCTGAAGCTGACGCTATCGCTGCTGCAACTCCTGCAGTTGAAGAAGAAGTTGCTGAAGTTGAAGCTGCAACTGAAGAAGCTCCTGCTGCTGAAGAGAATAACGAAACAACTGAAGCATAATTTTATTTAGCGATAATGCGTAAAGAAGAATGTTTTTATTTAGGTAAAATCGCTAAAAAATTTAGTTTCAAAGGTGAAGTTCTGATCTATTTAGACACAGACGAACCTGAGTTATACGAAAATCTGGAATCAGTGTTTGTTGAACACAACAAACACTTGGTTCCTTTTTTTATTGAAACAAGTTCTTTGCACAAAAACGATTTTCTTAGAGTTCGTTTTGAAGATGTAAATACCGAAGAAGAAGCAGATGCTTTACTTGGAAACGGCATTTATCTTCCCTTAACTATGTTGCCAAAACTTACCGGTAACAAATTTTATTTCCACGAAGTTATTGGCTTCGAAATCGAAGACAAGCGTTTAGGTGTTTTCGGAAAAATAACTTCTATAAACGATTCAACTGCCCAGCCTCTTTTTGAAGTTTTAAATGGCGAAGTGGAAATCTTAGTTCCAATGATTGATAATTTCCTTGTAAAAATCGATCGTGAGAACAAAAAGGTAATCATGGATCTTCCTGAAGGTCTTGTGGAGATGTATCTTTAAAGTTAGAAATTCCAAATTCGAAAACTTAAACAAGGTTAAATTCCAACTTTTTTAAATTCCAAATTCCAAACCTTAAATTAGGTTAAATACCGATTCTTTAAGTTCCAAACCTTAATCAAGGTTAAATTTCAATTTTTTCAAAATTCCAAATTCTGGAAATCAAAGTTTTTTTGTTTTGAAAGAAAAAACTTTCTTTTTATACCTTTTTATTTATATTTATGCTTAATAAATTGGAGTTTAATAACCATGAGTAAACCATACAATCTAGAAGAAAGAACCTTTTTGTTTGCGAAAGAATGCAGAATTTATATTCGTACTTTACCTAAAACTACATCTAATATTGAAGACGGAAAACAATTAGTACGTTCATCTGGTTCTGTTGGAGCAAATTATATTGAAGCAAATGAAAACCTTGGAGATAAAGATTTATTGTTTCGTCTTAAAATAGCTAGAAAAGAAGCTAAGGAATCTAAATTTTGGCTTCAGCTCTTAAACGATTTAAATCCTGATCAAAATTCACTTTCAGAATCTTTATTATTTGAAATTGAAGAGTTACGAAAAATTCTTTCTGCCATAATTACCAAAACTTCTAAGCAGTAAATTAATATTTAATCTTACTTTTGCAACTCAACAAAACTATCAACTTCAATTGGAATTTGGAATTTTCATTTTGGAATTTCTGCTCTTAGATTGGAATTTGGTATTTTAAAAATTGGTATTTTAATTTATGTTTCAGTTTAAGCAATTTTCAGTAAAGCAAGATAAAACCGCTATGAAAGTGGGCACTGATGGTGTTTTACTTGGTTCTTGGGCTCCGATTCATCATAATCCTTTTAGTGTTTTAGATATTGGCGCAGGAACAGGCATTATCGCTTTGATGCTTGCACAACGAACTCATGCAGAACAAATTGACGCTTTAGAAATTGATGAAGATGCTTATGAACAAGCGGTAGAAAATTTTGAAAGCTCTCCTTGGGGCGATCGTTTATTTTGTTTTCATGCTGGTTTAGATGAATTTATTGAAGAGCCGGAAGACGAATATGATTTGATTGTTTCGAATCCGCCTTTTTATGCTGAAGATTATAAAACTGAAAATGAACAAAGAGATTTAGCACGTTTTCAAGATGCAATGCCTTTTGAAGAAATTGTGGAAGCTGCTGATTTACTCCTTTCAGAAAATGGAATTCTAGCTGTTATTATTCCTTTTAAAGAAGAAGAAAAATTTACTGCTTTAGCAAAAGAATTTGAACTTTATCCCATCAAAATTACTCGTGTAAAAGGAACTCCAAAATCAGAAATCAAACGCAGTTTATTGGCTTTTAGCCGAAATGAAAAGTTTGAAATTGAAATCGATGAACTTGTAATAGAAATTGACAGACACGTTTATACTCCAGAATATATTGAACTGACAAAAGATTTTTATTTAAAAATGTAAAAATATCTTTGATAAATTTTAAACTTTTTCAAAGAATTATAATTTACTTTTTTCCATTTTTAGCAAAAAGAATCGCCCTTTCCAGAACTTCGTCTCTTCCTTGTTGAATACCTAAAATGGTTGGTTTTACTTCAATATCTGGAACAATTCCAATTCTTTGCACTTCTGTTTTATCGGGATAAAAAACACCGTAAGTTGTAAAGGAAGTCCAAAGACCTTTTATAATTTGAAATCTATAACTTCTTCCATCTGAGCCTGCAGTCTGACTGCCAATTACAGTCGCTTTTGGAGCAACTTTTAATGTCATAGCAGTAAATTCTGAATGGCTTATTGATTTTTCGTTCACTAAAAGAATAACGTTTCCTTTATAATAATCAGGATTCATTTTTCCGCAAGGCGTATCTTCTTTTCTCCAAATATAACGTCCAGGCGAACTTAAATCGGCATCCATAGATTTGACAAAATTTCTCGGTTCTGGATTTAAATATTCTGCAATTGCAAAATTAGTTCCTTGAGAATAGTTTCGAATGTCGAAAATAATAGCTTTAGCATTTTTAAACTTCTCCATCATAGCAGGAACCTCATCTGGAGTTAATACAGCCAAATTAGCGTAACCAATATTATCTTCTAAGAAATTATATTTCTCGCTCTTGTTCTCGTAATTAATTTTTAAGTCTTTATAATCGTAAAAATTAATTTCTTTTACGCCTATTTTGCCGTCTCTCAAAAATTCAATTTCTGCAACATTAGATTTTTGACTAAAAACTGGCCATTCTAAACGAGTTAATTGCGCAGGATAATTAGCTCCTTCAGCATATTTCAGATTTTCTTTTATGAGAATATCTATTGTCTTACCTTGTACTTTTGTTATAACATCGCCTACTTTTATATCATTTAAAGCTGACAAAGATTCATTTTTAAAACCGGTAACAATTGCCTTATTCTCAATAAATTTAAATTCGAAAGGAACGGAATTCCATCCATAAATTTCGAATAGTTTATTTGCTCCAAAATAGGCGTGTGTATCATTTAATTTAGCACTAATTTCTTTTAATGATAAGAAGTAATCATTTTCAGAAATAGGATTAATTGTTCTTGGTAAAAATTCAATTAGAGTCAAATCCCAGTTTTGATCCATTTGATATTTGTATGGAAAAAAATATTCCACATAATTCCAAAAACGAAACAGTGCTAAAAGTCGAAAGTTTTTGTCTTTGTCATCAAATAGATCATATTCAACTTCATTTACAAATTCAGTTCCCCTTTCAACATAATATTGTTTTTCTTGAATTTTATTTTGCTCAATAAATTTAAGCTTTTGCGAAAGACTCTTAGAAAACAATTCTGAATTCTGTGTCCATGAAAGATCAAAATTCTTGTCAAAATAATCAATTTCATCGTTTGAGATTTCGGCTTTATAAGGTTTAACTTTCCCTAAAGAGTTGATCCATTTTTCTAGAACATTTGAAAATTCTACATCTGTTTTTGCTTCTTCTATTTTTGGCAATATTTTAAAAAGCTGTTCATCCCAATTAAAATTTCCATCCGCAACATTTGGATGATAATATTTTAAAAATCCCCAAACTTTGCAAGTCGCGGCAAGCTTTTGAGTTTCGGTTATTGATTTTGAGAATGAACTTTGAAATAATAATAGAATAAGAATTAGCAAATGTTTTTTCATCAAAAAAAAATCAAAGTTAGTTGGTTAATTATTTGCAATTATTTTTTAAACCTGTTCAAATATACTTTTGAACTGATAAAGTATTCTTTCAATTAATCGTAAATCTTCTGTGACAATTTCAGCGCTTCCTTTCATTTCCTGCTGAAAAACAATTTGCTTATCATAAGATGTTTTTAATCCGTTTGGAAGAGCAACATCTACTAATAGGTTTCCATCTTTATCCGGCACTAATGATAAATTTTTAATTTCCCCTTTTAAAACACCGAATTCTCTATCTGGATAATTTGCTAGACGAATATTTACGCGTTGTCCTACCTTTATTTTTCCTGAATTTAAAGCCGGTGCTTTCACTTTTCCAATAAATGTATTTTTAGCATCAGGAATAATTGAAAAAACATTATCTCCCACATTTATAGTCTGGTTTTCATTCCAAACCTGCAGAAAAGTAACCACACCGCTAACAGAAGATTTGAGTGTATAAGCCAGTTCCCAGTCTTTTATAACTTTTTTCAACTGATAAAAAGACTGCGCCATACTTCTGCCTAGATTAACCTCTTCTTTGGTGCTGTTTATCTGCGAATTCTGACTCGATTTGGTATTGTCAATCAAAGACGACCTTATTTGAGAAATTGAAGTCAAGAGTCCCTTATAGCTCTTCATTGCCTGAAGGTATCCAAGTTTCTTAGCTTCCATTTCCTGCGCAGAAATAATTCCTTTATTGAATAAGGTTTCAAAGCGTGCAATTTCATTTTTCTGCAATTCCAGTTCACTTTCATTCAGCACCTTTTGCTGCTGCAGAATGTCTAACCTTTCCTTAAGCTGAATTTTCTCAGAGCTTTGCGCTTTACTTTCAATTTCAAAAGGATGCAGATTTTCATTGAGCTGCTGAGCTTGATAATCTTTCTGGAAAACAGCAAAAGCGCTTTCAATTTCTCCTAACTGCGTGTTTTTTAGAGACGCAAAAGGAAAAGCCTTTTTCGAATTATTGACATCATAACTATCTACAATACTTTTCAGCAGAAAAACATCTTTGTAATTGGCCGTATTTTCAATAATAGCCAGAGTACTGTTTTTAGCAACAGGTGTTTTGTCTTTAACTAAAATAGCTTCTATACGTCCAGAAGATTTTGAAACGATTTTCTCTGGCGGAATATTGGTTGTAATTACAATTTCTGTTTTAACTACATCTGGATATTTGACAAACCAGGAAACAAAAAACAGCATGACAATAATCGCAAATATCAGAACCGTTCCCCAACGAATCATCCAATGCGGTACTTTGGTTAAAATGTCCTGAACCTCTTCACTTCTTAGTTCAAATGTATCTTCGTTCATTATTAATTTCCTAATTGTAATTGATTCCTTACCAGTTCAAAATAATTTCCTTTTTGAGCTACCAATGCAGAGTGGCTTCCCATTTCGATAATTTTTCCTTTATCTAAAACCACAATCTGATCGGCATTCATTACAGTACTCAATCGATGCGCAATGACAACTACTGTTTTATCCTTGAAAAAAACATCTAGTTTTTTCATAATTTCCTTCTCATTATTGGCATCTAGTGCGGAAGTCGCTTCATCAAAAAACAGAATTTCAGGATTTTTATAAACGGCCCTTGCAATCAGCAGTCTTTGTTTTTGTCCTGTGCTCATTCCTAATCCTTCGGCACCGATTTTTGTATTATATCCTAGAGGCAGTCCTGCAATATATTCTTTAATGTTTGCGACATCAGATGCGTAGACCAATCTTTCTTTGTCAATTCGGTCTGCGCCAAAAGCAATATTATTAGCAATTGTATCACTAAAAATAAATCCTTCCTGCATTACAGCTCCTATATTTGATCTCCATGCTTTTTGCGAAATGTTTTTAAGCTGTGCATTTCCTATGCAGACTTCTCCTTTTTCAGGCTCATAAAATTTTAGGAGCAGTTTCATCAAAGTAGTTTTTCCGCTGCCGCTGACACCAACAATTGCCGTTACTTTATTGGCTGGGATGGTTAAATTCAAATTATCCAAAACTGGGATATCGGCACCCAAGTATCGGTAGGAAAGATTTTTAATTTCAATATCAGCGTCATGAGGTATCTCATTTGTCTGATGGACTTCCTGCTGCAGTTCATCTTCTTTCTGATGAATTTCAGATAGTCTTGCAAGCGAAATCTTAGCATCCTGAAGTTCTCTCACAAATTCTATTAATTGTGTAATTGGACCATTTAAACTCCCTACGATGGCACTGATAGCAAGCATGATACCAAGCGTAATTGAACCTTCAATCACTAATTTGGCTGAAAGAAGAATAATGAATATATTTTTTAATTCGTTAATAACAGAAGAACCGATTGTCTGAGACTGTTCTAAAACCAAACCTTTTATGGAAACCCTAAAAAGCCTTGCCTGCACATATTCCCATCCCCAGCGTTTCTGTTTTTCTGCATTATGAAGTTTTATCTCCTGCATACCGTTTATAAGCTCCATTACCTTATTCTGTTCGTTCGAAATTTCGGCAAAGCGTTTATAATCTAAAACTTCTCTTCTTTTTAAGAACAAGGTGATCCATCCGAAATAGAATAAACTTCCGATAAAAAAGACTAAAAATATCTGCAGATTGAAATAAGCCAGAACTGCGCCCATAACAAACATATTAATGACGGAAAAAAGCACATTTAAAGAAGATGTGGTAAGAATTTTTTCGATTCGACGATGATCATTAATTCGCTGCATAATGTCTCCGGTCATTCGGACATCAAAAAAAGAAATGGGCAGATTCATTAATTTTATAAAGAAATCTGAAATCAGCGATATATTAATTCTTGTAGATAAATGCAGTAAAATCCAGCTTCTGATTAATTCTAAACCTGTTCTTCCCGCAAAAATAAAAAGCATTGCAAAAAGAATTAAGTAAATAAAATTAATATTCTGATTCTGAATGCCGACATCGACAATACTCTGGGTTAAAAACGGAAAAATTAAATTAAGTAAACTGCTCGCCAAAAGACCAATTGCCAACTGAATTAAAAATGATTTATATTGAAATAAATATTGCGAGAGAAATCTAAAACCTAAACCCGAATTTTCTTCCTTATCAAAATCGGATTGAAAGAAATTTGGAGTCGCTTCAATCAAAAGTGCGATTCCTTCTTTTGTTTCGTCGCCAGCATTATTGCCAATCCAAAACTTGACAAATTCTTCTTTACTATATTCCAAAAGTCCAAAAGCTGGATCAGATATATAAAATTTTCCTTTTTTTATTTTATAAAGTACAACGTAATGATCTTTATTCCAATGAAGTATGCAAGGTAGAGGCGCCTCTTCAATTCTTGTTACAGACAATTTTACGCCTAAAGTCCTGAAACCAATTTTTTCGGCGGCATCACTCAAAAAAAGCAAATTACTTCCTTCACGAGTTGTTTCGCTAAAATCTCTCAACTCCTGAATATTGATTGTTTTACCGTAATATTTAGCTATAATTTTTAAGCAAGTAGGCCCACAATCTTTATTATCGGCTTGTCTATAATGGGTGAATTTTTTCAATTTATTTTGATTTATTCAAGAGCAATTTAAGAAAAAAAATTCTTGTTAATCCATAAAAAAACAGAGAAGACATAAATCTTCTCTGTTTGGCTATTCATAAACAAATTTTTTAGCAACACAATTTCTTTAGGACATGGTCGCGGTTTTACCCTAACCAAATAAAATCAAACCCAGCGACCAACTCCTAAGAATCTTAGTACCAATCATCAATACTAAGAAAATGCTCAATGTTCCACGATCGAGCGCCTATACATTCAAAAAAAACATGACTAAATTCTAAATAAGGCTATATCGTATTACTTTAAAAAAGTTAAAAAATTAACAACAAAGACGACTTGTATTACAAATACCCGATGTTGTATTTATCGGACAAGTTTCGCCTGGTGATATTAAAATGCATCCCGCTTCTAAGGCATAAACCCAGCATTCAGGAATTCCTCCCTTCATGTTTTTCTGTTCACTTTTATTTATTCTGTGAGCATCTTTAAGACTTAAAATTTCTTTCAACATAACTAATACCGTTTTTTAATAGTAACAGAGCAAAAACTCTGTTACTATTTAAATATTCAAATTAGCAAGCATAAAATTTATCAGCTGTGGCATTGTAACAATTTGGTTCCGATGATTCGCCACCTAAAATGTTTTTCTGCTCTTTTTTTGTCAGCTTCTTTGTCTCTTTACTTTTTAAAATTTTTTCTAACATAACTGGTTATTTACGTTTTTTGGGTTTAAGCTTCAAATCTGTAAAAACTTGAAACTTGTTTTTTCTGCTAACAGCTTCCGACATAGCTATTTGGCAAGCAGTTCCAATATGCAGGAACAGTTCCAAATTCTGTACATCTTTTAGCTTTAAATCCGTCATCACAAATAGGAGCATTTCCTCCATTTATTGTTTTTTGCTCACTTGCAGTCAATTCTACTGCACCTTTCAATTTCAAAATATTCTTTAACATAACTGCAGGTTTTTGGGGTTATTATTTTAATGAACAGAATCTTCTGTTTATGCTGTTTTTTCTAAAACTTGAACTTCATCAACAAAATCATTCAAGAAATATTTTAATTCATTCAATTCGTACTCATTTGGAAATAATCTCTCATTTACAATTTTAACTGGGGTATAATTAAAATTATTCATCGAGCACCAATCGTATTGTTTTTGAATTTCCTGACTGATCATCATACTAACAGAATCTACTGCCCATTTTTTCAGCCATTTTTTATGTACCATTCTTTTGATGTACCAATCAGAAATTGCTTCTACAGTTTTTCCGGGAGTGACTCTATTAATAGTCAACAATCTCTCAACAACCGTTTTATAAGGATTGTCGTTGTTTTCTGGATTAATATTAAAAAGAACGTTCAAATATATTTTGTCTGGAAACTTCAATACCAAATCAAAAGCTTCTTGAAATGTTTTGTAACAATGACCGCAACTTGGACTTAAAATGATTGAAAGTCGAACTACTGCATTTTTATTTCCAAAATTTAGACCTCTCAATTCTTCAAATCCTTTAGTGTATTTTACTTTTTTAGATAAGAAGTTTAATAGAGAATAATTTCTTTTAAATTTTTTAAGCTCTTTTAATGAATTTTCATTATCCAACATATTTTTAATCATTACTTTCACTGCCGCCCAAATTGGAATTAAAAGCAGTAAAGAAAATACATAAGGAAAAATAGTATTCAAGCTGAAGTTTAAAGTAAAAAGGTCTGATGAAAACCATGCAATACTCTGAACTAAAATCAAAAATGACACTGCTATACACATTACGCACCATTTTTGAATTTCAAATTTTTGAATCCAAATAGAGCAAACCACTAACGGAATCGACAACAGACTTAAAAAACCAACAAAAATGGCAGAATTTAATGGCTGTATTAAAATAGCGATAATGCTTGCGCTAAAGAACAATAGTGGTAAATCTGAAAAGCTTAACCACTTATTTGCAATATCGTCGTTGAAACTTATTACTGAATGACAAGAAGAGTTAGAACTTAAATTACAAAATTTTGAAATAACCGTGTTTTTAACACCCCATTTTTGCTGAACAATAAATATGCTCACTACCAAACCAATTATCGATGTAATTAAAAACGAGCCACTAAATAAATCAAAGCTGTTGTAGAAAAATGATAATCCGATTAAAAGAATAAGTGGCAGAAAATATTTTAACCAATTGTATTCTACTTTCAAATTTTCTCTTGCAACAACATTGTTTGGTTCGATGGCAACAATTACTCCATTCCAGTCTAAAAGAAATTTATCATATGATAATTTTTGGCTTCCTTTTTTTGTTGTCGTAATTCGAACACCATCTTTTATCTTTTCGACCAATATCAATTCGTCTTTAAAATAGGCTAAAAAATTAGATGGCAGATCTACGATTTGTTCTTTTGAAACTCGTACTGCTGCATTCTCTACAGAAAGCAAATCGAACGAGTCTGTAATCGCAAATAAACTCGGATAATTTGGATGAGACAAAAACAGATCCTTAAACTCATTTTTTATGTCTGAGTATTTGTTAATTTGAAGAAATTTTTGGACCAGTTTTAACATCGTTTTCGACCGTTTTTAAATCATGATTACAATGCAAAGATTGGTGTTTTTATTTATAAATATCGCATACACGCATACATTTTATTAATTATACCACATACAATTTATAAATTATACCAAGTATACTATATATATTAAAGCATTGCAAAACAACATATTACGCTTAAAATTTTTCTTTATAAAGCTTAAAAAGCCAATTTTCGATTAACGGTTTATGTTTTTATCTAGTTTTGGAAAAGAAATAATTCAAACATCAAAAAACATGAAAAACAAGAGATAAAAACGCCGCTATTTTATAGAAAAAAAGTGGTCAGATAGAGTAAAAAAAAGACTCAAAAAGTGATCAAAAAAAGTCCCCCCAATTGAACCAAATTACCTCTCAAAAAAAGCAAAAATCAAACGCAGAATCGTACGATTTAACTTATACATTGAAGTTTAATTTTATTGCTTTTTTTATCCAAAATAACCCAAAATTTTTTAGCGTAGCCAATTAAAAAACCCGAATTTTTTCGCCTTTAAAAGTATCGCTTAAAAATATTTATGAAAGATTTATAGTACTAAAATATAACAATCAAAAGAAAGAAAAATGAAAAATACAAACTCAAAATTCGATGATTTCCAAAGTGAAATGTTAGTTAAAAATGAACTAAAAGTGATTCGTGGAGGCGACGGAATTCCTCCTGCAAATCCAGACCCAACAGATCAAGTAGATCCTAAAAAAGGAGGCGGAAACGGAAATCCGTAAACCATTACTTCTATATAAAAGCATCCATAAATCAATTATTAAGGCATCTAAAATAGAAACATCATGAAAAAATATAAATCAAATTTCGAAGATTTCCAGAATGATCAATTAGTGGCAACAGAATTAAAAGTGATCCGAGGAGGAGACGGGATTCCTCCTGCAAATCCAGACCCGACTGATCAGGTAGATCCTAAAAAAGGCGGCGGAAACGGAAATCCATAAACCATTCCTTCCTATATAAAAGCATCCATAAATCAATTATTAAGACATCAAAATAGAAACATCATGAAAAAATATAAATCAAATTTCGAAGATTTCCAGAATGATCAATTAGTGGCAACAGAATTAAAAGTAATCCGAGGAGGAGACGGGATTCCTCCTGCTAATCCAGACCCGACTGATCAGGTAGATCCTAAAAAAGGCGGCGGAAACGGAAATCCATAAACCATTCCTCACTATATAAAAGCATCCATAAAAATCAATTATTAAGACATCAAAATAGAAACATCATGAAAAAATATAAATCAAATTTCGAAGATTTCCAGAATGATCAATTAGTGGCAACAGAATTAAAAGTAATCCGCGGAGGCGACGGGATTCCTCCTGCTAATCCAGACCCGACTGATCAGGTAGATCCTAAAAAAGGCGGCGGAAACGGAAATCCATAAACCATTCCTCACTATATAAAAGCATCCATAAAAATCAATTATTAAGATATCAAAATAGAAACATCATGAAAAAATATAAATCAAATTTCGGAGATTTCCAGAATGACAAATTAGTGGCAACAGAATTAAAAGTAATCCGCGGAGGTGACGGAATTCCTCCTGCTAATCCAGACCCGACTGATCAGGTAGATCCTAAAAAAGGTGGCGGAAACGGAAATCCATAAATCATTCCTTCTATATAAAAGCATCCATAAAATCAATTATTAAGACATCTAAAAAGAAACATCATGAAAAAATATAAATCAAATTTCGAAGATTTCCAGAATGATCAATTAGTGGCCAAAGAATTAAAAGTGATCCGCGGAGGTGATGGAATTCCTCCAGTAAATCCAGGTCCAACAGAACCGGTAGATCCTAAAAAAGGAGGTGGAAACGGAAATCCATGATTATAAAACAGCCGAATTTAAAAGCGAAAAATTGTGAAAATCCAAATTATAAAAGATTTTCAGTCAGACACAATTTCCAAAAAGAGTAAAAAAGAATTTAAGGTGGTCAGCCACCAAAAGAAGGGAATAGAAGCCAACTCCTAAAGTGGTAATGGCAACGGAAACGGATCAAAAACAATCTTAAATATTACTCGCAAATTGAGCTGGAGATACTCCAGTTCTTTTGCGAAATGATTTTGCAAATGAAACTGCATTCTTAAAACCAACACTTTCTGCAATTGCTTGAGTTGAATATTTTCGATACAAATGATTGGTAATCATTTGATTAATAACATAATTTATTTTTAATTCGTTAGAATATTCTCCGAAAGATTTTCCAAATCTTTTATTTACTACATACGATAGATAAGTCGTATTGGTCTTTATTTTCTTAGCAACATACGAAAGAGTAAAATCGGCATTTAAATATTCTAGTTTTTCTTCCAATGCCAATAATTTTTCTACAATCTTATTCTCTTTTGCTTCATCAATACTAAGATTTGCATTTTCTTTCTTCAGCTGAATTTCATCTAATTCTGGTTCTTCAATAATGACTTTTTCAATTTCAGCTTTATCAATTTCAACATTTTCAATTTCTTTTTTCTCTAAATTAGCTTTAAATTCCTCTATTAAAGCATTCATTTTCTTATGTGCTTTATTTTTATCTCTAATACTTTTAATTAGGAAAAAAACAATTCCAATTACCAGAATTACATAAAACACTTTTAAAGCTTTATTCCAAAAAACCTCGTATTTATATTTTTCTTGAACGTCTAACATTTCTTCGCTAAGATCTGCTGTACCAAGTTTATAATTTACCTCTAGAGCTTCTTCTCTCAGATTCCCTTCATATTTTTCATAAGAATCTAAATATAATTTGGAGTGTTTGTAAGCTAATTCAGGTTCATTTTTGATACTGTAAATTTTTGCCTGAATATAATTGGACTTAAAATAACTATTGTCTATTGTTTTATTTTTTATACTTAGTGAATCTACTTTCTTTAAAAAAATAAGTGCACGATCATATTTCTTTAGAGTAAAATATAAATCTCCCAAATTAAAATTGGCAATTTGATATAAAAAAGCATTATTGGTTTGTTTTGAATAAAAAGAGATATCATAATAAATCTTTTCAGCATTACTGTAATCCTTTTTAAACAAGTAAATATTTCCTAAACTTAGTTTAGAGGTAATTTTATTGTCTTCAAATTTGTCTGAGTAAGATATTGCCTTCTTGTAAAAGTATTCTGCAGAATCTAATAAATTTATTTTATCGCGATTTTTGCCATAATAACCTTCATAAGAATTTCCTAGATTAGTATAGGTATTACTTTTAGCATTTTGAAATTGATCTTTTTCATATATACTTTCATTTTTATCTAAGAAAGCATCATTTTGTTTTAAAATCTTGATTGACAATTGAAAATTCCCAACGCTTTCATTTAATAAAGCCATATTGGCCTTGAACTTTAAGATCTGAATAACATCGTTTATTTTAGACGAGAGTTTGATTCCTTCTTGGTAAACGCTTAACGCTTGGCTGTAATTATGCCTTTTCCAATAAACAAGACCGCGATAATTACATAAATAGGAGTGAATCTTTACTTTTTTATTAGATTCTGGAATTTTTTTTAAATGTAGTAAGGCTTCTTCATAACTTTGATCTGATTTAACCGTATCTCCTTTTAATTGATGGAGATAAGAAGCCGCACCATGGGCAAAAGTTAAATACTCTTCATTATTTGATTTTAATAATTCTTTAACAAATGTTAAACCTTGATCATAGTTGCCCCCATTAATGCTGAAACGGATCTTATCCTGCAATTCTAAATATTTTTGCTCGGATAGCCCCTTATTAGATTGAGCAACACCGGTATTAAGTATCAAGAAAAATAAAAAAGAGATGATCAGCCTCATTTAATTTAGTTTTTGGTATTCAAAAATAGTCTTTAAATTATCAATAAACTACAATTAATTTGCCAAATTCCTAATAATTTTATTTTTACTATGAAAAAATATAACAATTTAACGGTCATTTGTTATATTTTTATTACGTAAATTTGTTTGTTAAAAATTAAAAAACATGAAACCAGACCTATTTCAATCTCCAGATTACTATAACTTAGACGATTTGCTTAGCGATGAACATAAATTAGTTCGCGAATCAGCACGTGCATGGGTTAAAAGAGAAGTTTCTCCTATCATAGAAGAATATGCCCAAAAAGCAGAATTTCCTAAACAAATTATAAAAGGTCTTGGCGAAATTGGCGGTTTTGGCCCCTACATTCCTGTTGAATATGGAGGTGCTGGTTTAGACCAAATTTCTTATGGCTTAATTATGCAGGAAATTGAAAGAGGCGACTCTGGCGTAAGATCAACCTCATCTGTTCAGTCCTCTTTGGTAATGTATCCTATTTGGAAATACGGAAACGAAGAACAAAGAATGAAATACCTTCCAAAATTGGCAACCGGAGAATTTATCGGTTGTTTTGGTTTAACAGAGCCTGATCACGGTTCTGATCCAGGCAGCATGATTACTAACTTTAAAGATATGGGTGACCATTATCTTTTAAATGGTGCCAAAATGTGGATTTCAAACGCACCTTTTGCCGATATTGCTATTGTTTGGGCTAAAAATGAAGAAGGCCGAATTCATGGTTTAATTGTAGAACGCGGTATGGAAGGCTTTTCAACTCCAGAAACTCACAATAAATGGTCGCTTCGTGCATCTGCAACAGGAGAACTAATTTTTGATAATGTAAAAGTGCCTAAAGAAAATCTTCTTCCTAATAAATCTGGTCTTGGTGCTCCGCTTGGCTGTTTAGATTCTGCTCGTTACGGAATTGCTTGGGGTGCAATTGGTGCCGCAATGGATTGCTACGATACCGCTTTACGCTATTCTAAAGAGAGAATCCAGTTCGGAAAACCAATTGGAGGAACGCAATTACAACAAAAAAAATTGGCCGAAATGATTACAGAAATCACAAAAGCACAATTATTAACTTGGCGTTTAGGTGTTTTAAGAAACGAAGGAAAAGCAACAACAGCTCAAATTTCGATGGCAAAACGTAATAATGTCAATATGGCGATTACCATTGCGCGCGAGGCTAGACAAATGCTTGGAGGAATGGGAATAACAGGCGAATACTCCATAATGCGCCATATGATGAATCTTGAAAGTGTGATTACTTATGAAGGAACTCACGACATTCATTTACTAATTACCGGAATGGATGTAACTGGCATTCCCGCATTTAAATAATTGATATTTATTAAAATATATACAAAATCAATCTAAAAAGCTTCTTGTAACAAAGAAGCTTTTTATATTTGCATCAAAATTTTTTAAAATGAATATCGAAGCGGTAAACAAAAGCATACAACCACAAAAAGACCAACTATTAAATCACACCTTATATAATAAGATTCAAAACATAGATGACCTGCATAGTTTTCTAGAAACTCACGTTTTTGCTGTTTGGGATTTTATGTCTTTATTAAAAGCTTTACAAGCCAAACTTACTTGCACAACAACGCCTTGGTTCGCGACTAAAAATCCTGAAACTCGATATTTAATAAATGAAATCGTTCTTGCCGAAGAAACCGATTTAGCAATAGACGGAAGAAGACAAAGCCATTACGAAATGTATTTGGAGGCAATGGAAGCATGCGGAGCTGATACTACTGGAATTTTAAGCTTTTTATCAGAAGTGCATTCGCTACATAATATATTTGTTGCCATCAAACAAAGTGCCCTGCATCCTAATGTAAAATCTTTTCTTGATTTTACTTTTAGAGTAATAGAAGAAGGCAAACCACATGAAATTGCGGCAGCATTTACTTTTGGAAGAGAAGATTTGATTCCGAGTATGTTTACACAAATACTGAAAAACTTCCAGAAAAATCTTCCAGACATCGATTTAACAAAATTACTTTATTACTTTGAAAGACATATCGAATTGGACGCGGACGAACACGGTCCAATGGCTATGCAAATGATTACAGAATTATGTGAAGAAGATGCTCAAAAATGGAAAGAAGTTGAAGAGGTTTCTATTCTTGCTTTAGAAAAACGTATCGGACTTTGGAATGCCATCGAAGAAGAAATCGTGATGAAAACTGAAATGGTTTAAAAATCCAAACCCACATATTTAACGTAACTATTTGTTTAAAGCCATCAATCTAATTTAAACAAATTATGAAACCACATTTTAAACAAATAGTTACCGTTATATTTTCTGTTTTTCTTCTAAGCTGTACTGCCGAAGAAAACAATTCTACTCCAATTACTACTACTCCACCAGTTGTAAATCCGCCTGTTGTAAATCCGCCAACAACTATTCCAAGTTCTATAAATTATTTGGCTTTAGGCGACAGTTATACCATTGGGCAAAGCGTTTGCGAAACCTGCCGTTTTCCAGAACAACTCAAATCGAGTTTAAGAACAATGTATTCGAGTACGATCTCACTCAAAATAATTGCTACCACCGGATGGACAACCTCCAACCTAATCTCGGCAATCGATACTCAAAAACCAGAATCCAATTACGATTTAGTCACACTTTTAATCGGAGTCAACAATCAATATCAGCACAGAGATTTTTCTGTTTACGAAAAAGAATTCCCAGATTTGGTTAACAAAGCCATTATGCTGGCAAAAGGCGATAAAAAAAATGTAGTCGTTATTTCTATTCCAGATTACGCCTATACACCTTACGGCAAAAATCTTGCGGGCGATCAAAGTGCCAAAATTTCAGCAGAAATAACCAAATACAATGCTTTTGCAGAAAATTATTGTAATACGAATCAAGTCGCTTTTGTCTCAATTACAGACATCACACGCGAAGGACTTAATAATCCAAATCTTGTGGCTTCAGATGGTTTACATCCTTCCGAATCCGCCTATAAAATATTTGTAGATAGAATGATGCCGAAAGTCAAAATAGCGCTTCAGAATTAAGCTTTTTCTAATTTTTAGAAGCAGAAAAATCCGTTTTCAAATGAACGTTTAGTCCCGCTATCCACTATATCTTTTGTTCTGAACCCCAGAACAAAAGGATATCGTTCCTATCGGGGCTAGATTAGAAATTTTGTATTTTAATTGATGTTTCGAACAGGCATCGGTGGCGGTGGCGGAGGCAAAATCGATTTCAGATCTCCAAAATCGACACGTTTATTTGTTGGAACAAAATGTAGCCTTTTTTTTATTTCGCCTAAAGATTTTATAAATCTATCTAATTCCTTTGGAGCTTCTCTTGCATATAGATATATTGATTTTCTTTTCCCTTGATTCGAAATATTGATAAGATAGGCTTGCGCATCTTCAACAGTTTGATTTGCATAAATTGTATCAAATTTTTCAAAATTTGTTTCCCGAAGTAATCTGCTCAATTTTATTTTTTCTTCTAGATTGATAACGGCATAAGAAGTTGCTATAGGTTTAGGAAATATTCTTTGATAATAAACGGTGTCACTCTTTGTAAATTTTATACAAAAAACAGAATGCAAAGCTTCACCAGCAAAAACAAAGTCATCAAATGGAAATGTCTCTATCTTTTCTTTTTTAGCACAAGAAAGAAATAGAAAAAGAAAACTAAACACTATAATCTGTTTTTTCATCTATCCGAATTTATTAAAATAATTCAACCTTACTTTTTAGATTTCCAAATAAAACCATCCAGCAAATAATGCGTAAACTGCGGAACGCTCAACAAAGGAACCAATAGAATCTGCCAGCTCGAAAAATCAAAACTGCTTACACTGATATTTTCATTCCAGACAAAAAATTCCCATAGAAATTCTTCAGAAAAAGCAATTAACAGCAGAATTCCAATATAAATCAAAATACCTTTATATTGTTTTAAGAAAGACAAACTTCCCAATTCTGATGCTGATTTTCCATCAATTTCTTTAAAATAAACCAAAGCCATATAGGGAATTCCGTGCGAAACGACATTCAATAAAGTAAAAATCAAATCATCATTAAAATATACAATTCCGAAATACCAAGACAAAGCCGTTCCCAGAATAATGCTATTTTTCGGAATATTAAAAAACCGATTTTGAATCGATTTTATAGCTGTATAAATAATATATAAAATCAAAATTCCGATATAAATCCAAAACAGAATTTCAAGAATTTTCTGGTTTTCAAACCTAAAAAATTCATTTTCTACAAACCAGTTGAACTTTCGCTTAGACGAAAAAAACCAATATAACATCGGATATCCAGTCGAAGCATAAATCGCAAGATTGTCAATCCAAACCGAGAACTTCGTTTTCGTTTCTTTTCTCGCATACAATCTCATAAAACCATATTGCTGCCTTATAAAATGAAAAACAGCCACATAAGCCAGAAACGACCAAAAAACTAAACTTCCAAAAGAGAAGAGCACAATTCCGGTTGCAAAACAAATTAACGGCAACAGAATTAATCTTCTTTTTTGTTTTTGAAACTCGTCTGCAACAAAATAGGTTTTAAACAAAGTGGCATAAACGTGTGCTACATCAATAAAAACAATCAGAAAAAGCCAAGTGTAAAAAGAATAATGATCTTCAATTTCACTAATATAATCCTGAAACAAGAAGATTATCGCCAATACAAAAAATGACGGACCAATTATAAAAGCTAAATCGGTTTTGGCTTTATGAATCCAAGGTTGTTCCATCTACAATTTCATTTACAATATTAATTCCCTGATGAAAAGCTTCTTCAAAAATTGAGATTCCTGATAAATCGCTGTGTGCGAAATAAATCTTTCTTTCAATGTTTTGTTTTGCCTGTTTTTTCGCTTCACCAAAAATAAATCCTGGCGCAGGCGAAATCATTCCGTGACCTAAAAGAAAAACTTCAATGTCTTCTGTATATTCTTCAATATCAGGATGTGCGACTTTTAAATCATTCAAAACAAACTGTTTCCAATATTCTTTATCTTTTTTATAAAGCTCTTTTCTGGTTTTCTTCAAATCGGCAGACGAAAAACTATAATAATACGTAATCACCTTTTTGTCCTGAACCTGATTCACAGTCTGATGCTGATCGTAAACATAGCCTAAACCTTTTGCATCGTAAATTACATTATCCCACGAAAGTGGAAAACTAAAATTGTCAAACAAATCATTAACAACTAAAGTTGCCAAAAGCCATGGCGTATAATGAAAATCTTTGGTAAATGCTTTTCTGTCTTTAATCAAATACTGATTTACAAATTGCGGTGAAGCCATGATAACTTTATCTGCGATAATTTCGATAGAAGTTTTATTGACATCATCAAAAGCTTTTGCGATTACTTTATTGTTTTCAACTTTGACTTCGTAAACCAAATGATTTTTAAGCGTCTTGTCTTTGGTATATTTTTTCAAATGATTGGCTAATCGAGAATTTCCTTCTGCCCAAGTTAAAACGCTGTCGTGTTTTTCGGGCGTGCAATCTTGTTTTCTACCCGCAAAATAATGAATTCCAGCCCAAGCCGAAACGTATTCTATTCCTAAACCAAAATCGTCTTTACAGCAATAATCGATATAATTGTACAAAGGCTCAGAAGTAAAATGATTTTCTTGAAACCATTTTTTCATCGTGATTTTATCTAAAGCTCTCGTTTTTTGATCTGAAGAAGATAGATAAAGCGGAATATCAAACAAATATTTCTGATCTTCTCCTTTTCCTGTTCTGAAAACATCCATTTGTTTGAAGAATTTATCAAACTCCAAATCATCAGAAACCAAATTTCCTTCTTTCGGAACTACGCCTTCTTGCCAATTATTTTTATAAAATAAACGTTCGTCTGGCGCAAAAGTCAATTGCAATTCGTCAAAAACAGGAAATCCTTTTGAATCGTAACTCAAAATTATTTTTTCTTCTTCTAAAAAATGAAGCAATTCTTTGTCTTGAAAATTCGGCAAAGGCAAATAATGCGCGCCTAAAGGATATTTCGAATATTTATTTTCTCCGTTAGAAGAATTTCCTCCCAAATGATTTTCTAGTTCCACAATTAAAAAATCGGATATTCCTTTTTTATGAAATTGGCGTGCTGCGCTTAAACATGAAATTCCTCCGCCGACAATCAAATACGGAATCTGGATTTGTTTAGTTGGTTTAGGAAAATCTTTTATCCATAGACGATGTCCAAGCAAATGTTTAGTGCCCGATAAACGAATCATCAAAACCGAAATTTTATCGGAACAAAACTGCAGAAACGGAACCGCAATTAAAGCCGCGCCAACTACTTTTAAGAAACTTCTTCTGGATTTATTGCAGTTTTCCCCACTCTTCATCAAAATAGCGTACTAAAATTTGGTTATCTAAACGATTGATTTCAATTTGATTTGAAATCATATCATTGGTGAAATAATTAAAACGATCGAATTGATAATTATAGAATTTCAATTTATCTGCTTTTCGGTTTACAGTATTAAAAGTAGTTCCGAAACCGTTAATTGCAATGGTGTAACCCCATTCTCCAAACGACGGAACATAAGCATGATAGGCATCTACCTGAGGAAAAACCTGCATTACGGTTTTATTGATACACCAAAAAGATTTTGGCGCAAAATACGGCGAAGTGGTTTGTATAACAACCGTTGCATCTGGCTGTAAAATGGTTTTTATGGTTTGATAAAAATTAAGCGAATACAATTTCCCTAAACTATAATTGGACGGATCTGGAAAATCGATTATCGCTACATCGTATTTTTCGCCGCAGCTTTTTGCCCAAATATAAGCATCGGTATTAATAACAGTAACTTTAGGGCTATTCAATGAATTCTGATTGAAATTGGTTAAAACTATATTGGTTTTAAACAACTTCGTCATTCCTTGATCTAAATCTACCAAAGTTACTTTCTCAACATCTTTATATTTTAAGATTTCACGAACTGCTAAGCCGTCTCCTCCTCCTAAAACCAAAACATTCTTGACGCTTTTTGCCATAGACATTGCAGGATGCACTAAGGCTTCGTGATAACGATATTCGTCTGCGGAACTAAATTGTAAATTATTATTTAAATAAAGTCTGTAATCGCTTTTATTATGCGTTAAAACAATACGCTGATAAGGAGTTGAATTGGTATAAATAATGTTTTCTCCATATAATTTCCCTTCAGAATATGCTAAAATATCATTCGAAAAAACAAAAACAGCCAGTAATATTACAAAAGAGGAAATGGCTTTTACTTTTAGAAAATAGACTTTTTTTAATTCTCTTTCAAGCAAAAAACACAATACAATTGCAATACTTACATTGATCATTCCGAAGAAAAGCGACGTTCCCATGATGCCTAATTTTGGCACTAAAACTAAAGGGAATAAGATTGAAGCCAATAAAGCTCCAATGTAATCAAACGTAAAAACATTTGAAACCAGATCTTTAAATTCAACCCTGTCTTTTAAAATATTCATTAAAAGCGGAATCTCTAATCCGACCAAAAAACCGGTTACAAAAACAAATAAGTATAAAATGAACTGAAATGAGCCGATATTTTCGAACAATAGAAATAATACAACCGAACTTAATCCGCCGATAAGTCCAACTAGAATTTCGATTTCTACGAAAGTGTTCAGCAGATTTTTGTGAAAAAACTTTGAAAAAAATGAACCTATTCCCATAGAAAATAGGTACACTCCAATAATAAATGAAAATTGCTTCACCGAATCGCCTAATAAATAACTCGCCAAAGTTCCTGCAACCAATTCATAAATAAGTCCGCAAGTGGCAATTATAAATACAGCAAAAAGTAAAAGAAATTCGAACCTAAGAAACTTTTTACCCATGAATTGCGGCACTAATAATCATTGAGATTCCAATGATAAATGCTGCCAGGACAATCGCAACAGCAACGTTATTTTTTTCTACTACTTCTTTCCACGTATTTTCTGGAGTGAGTTTTTCAATAATAAAATAACCGATTAATAAAATTGTAATTCCTAAAAGAGAATAAATAATCGAATTTACTATTGGCTGAGCGTGAATTAATTCCATACTGATTGATTTTTTATTTGTGATAAAAACGGTTATAAGATGTTCGGCTTCCTGCCGTGCTGTATTTTTCGGTTGTTTCGCAATCGCAGATTCGGTTTCCTGCAAGAGCAAAATACATATACACTCCAAAGCAAAAGAATCCAATTGCTAATGAAGCCCAGTTATTACTAAAGAAATCAGAAATTTTATTCATAGTCGTAAGTTGAATAGGAACTATCTGCCCATCTATTTTTTTCAAATTGATTCTTAAAAAAACGTATGATAAAGAAAATCACAACCATGCTGATAATAACCAGCCAGACGTTTCGACTAGAAGGTTCATTCCAAATTACATTAATACGCATGGCGTTATTTTTAACATCTTCAGGTGCTTTCATAGGTGTAATTACAAGATGGTATTTTCCTGGCTTTACACCACAGATATTAAACGTTTCACAACTGCTTCCTTCTCTCCAATATTCTCCGTCAGAGTAGCCCGAATAATATTCTATGTCTTTATTGGCATAAATTTCATCGCTGGTTTCTTCATTAATCAGCGCAATATTAAGATTCGCCCACGAATTATCAACGTCTGTAGAAACGTTAATCGTCATCGGCGCCGAAGCTCCGTTAAGCACAAAAGTTGGACTGGTAATTTCTTTACTATCAAATTTACTGAATTGTATGGTTTGAGAGAAAACCGTTTGTTCAAACTGATTTCTATAGATATACCAATTTGCCGTTATAATCAGTAAAGCAAAAAGACAGAAAATAACAGCTGTGTTTTTAAGGTTAAAAAGAGATGGCTGAATCATCCCTGTTCCAAACTGATAAGGCAACGTTATTTTTGGAAATGCTCTCTTGATTTTACTTTTACTGACATATTCGCCATGAAAAGCAGTCTGAACATTATTCAGTTTTTCTACCGAAACAATGTATGGCGGATTTATAAATTCGGCTAAATGCGTTTTTTTGTTTGGTAGCTGAAAATCAAAAAATCCTTTTGCATCGATTATTTCAGCATCAGAATGTTCGAAAAGATCATAATCCTGACCGTCATAGTCCAGAACTTTAACTCCTTTTTTCAGATCGGCAATCTTTTCCATTTTGGTAAGCATCATCCAATGTCCGTTTGAAACCGATAAATACAAAAACTCTTTTGCCTCATTTTGCAAAATAAATTCTGTCCATCTGTAATCAGGATGCACTTTTTTTCTTAAAATACCCGTTACTTTATATTCGCTTCCATTTAAGAAACCTGTATCGCCAATAACTAAAGGAAATGCGTCTGTTTCTGCTTTATACTTTGATTTTCTACGAAATTTTCCATCATCGTCAGTCTCATATAAACTGCGACATACCGGACAAACAAAATTTACTACTTCAAAACCAACCTCCAATTCGGTTTCTGTATTACAGTCGTAACAAGGAATCTTCATATTTTATCGGTTAATTTCAAAATCTTTAATAATTTCTGCGTCAAAATAAGCAATATAATCTGCCATCACGGCTCGCACTTTTTCTGAATTATCTTGAAGGTAATTGCACAAATAAACATCTAAAGTTAGCTGATTGTATTCTGGCCAAGTATGTATACAAATATGCGATTCTTTAAGACAGTACGAAATCGTAAAACTATCATTATCAAAATCATGTACGACAGCACCAACTTTCTCAAGTTCGTATTTTTCTAAAATGGAATTGGTAACCGTAACAAAACCTTTACTATCTGTAAGCTTTCTAGTTTCGTCGACATGTAAAGTAACCAGTTTATGCAGTCCTGGCGAATAAGGAGGTAAATCCATCAAATTATTTGTATTACACAGGAGTCAAATATATAATATTTTCTGTAACAAAATAATGTGGGAAACCGTATTTTAGATATAGTTTTTTGAAAGAAAAAACCCAAACCTTAAAGTACAGTAGGTTTGGGTTTTATTTGCAGAAAGGAAGGGATTCGAACCCTCGATACAGTTACCCATATACTAGCTTTCCAGGCTAGCTCCTTAAACCACTCGGACACCTTTCTATTTTGGTCTGCAAAGAACAATAAAAAAAATGAGTTTTACAACGTAAACTTTTAAGATTCGTTTATGCTTTTTCTAAATTCCTCCATGAATAATTTAACCGCTTTCTTTTGGTAACCTCCAATTGTCAGCATAAAAGATTCTCTTTTGGTTGCAACGCCAGTAATTTGTATCGCCTTGAGCTGATCCCAACCTTTTAAAGCTTTTTCTGCAACAATTGTCGCCCAATCACTATTTTCCACCATTTGCAATAATGCATGAATAGAATGTAGTTCAATCGAGATTTTTGGCGTCATATTAAATTTCTGAAACAACTCTTCTACAAATTCTCTCGAATTAGAACCTTTTCCGGGCAAAACTAACTCAATCTCATCCATTTTTTTGAAAGCTATTTTGTCTAAATGTGCCAAAGGATGTGTTTTGGAAACTGCCATTACCATGTTCGAAATAAACAAAGGCACTTTCTGAATCGGAGGTTCAATCGGATGGGACGAAATAACCAAAACAACATCCAATGCATTATTAAGAAGTTTTTGTTCTAATGCTTCTGTTGTTCCGTACTCCACGACAATTTTTAGATTTTGATATTGTTTGGCAAACGCATGAACAATTGGTAAAATCAATAATCCGAAAATATAGGTAACGCCAATTCGCAGTTCGCCACCAATCATTTCGTTTAAATCTTCGATTGCCTGTTTTCCATTTTCTATATTTTCAACTACTTTTTTAGCGTGAACTAAAAACACAGAACCCGCTTCTGTCAACTGTACTTTTTTTCCAATTCGTTTAAACAAGGGCAGACCAAGCTCTTCTTCTAATTTTTTTATTTGCTGCGAAAGTCCCGATTGCGTTACAAAACACAACTCTGCTGCTTTGGTAAAGTGCAAAACCTCAGCGGTTTTAATAAAATACTGTAATTGATAAATCTCCATATTGATAAGTTTTACTACTTATTACAAGTAAAATTATTAATTTTTCTAATGAAATCATAATCCCGACCTTTGTATTAAAATATTTAGAGTTATGTTTAAAGCCTTAAAATCAAAAAATTTCAAACTGTTCTTTTATGGTCAATCTGTTTCAGTTATCGGAACCTGGATGCAGAAAACAGCCGTGAGTTGGATGGTTTACAGTATAACGGGTTCTGTTTTTTTATTGGGATTGGCTACTTTTTTGAGTATGATTCCGTCCTTGTTTTTAGCTCCTTTGGCAGGAAGTATAATCGGAAGATACGACAGACACAAAACGTTACTTTTTTTACAGTCTCTTGCTATGCTTCAGGCGGCAACTTTAGCTTTGCTGATTTATTTTAAAATATACAATATCAATTTTATTTTGGCTTTGAGCCTTATTCAGGGAATTATCAATGCCTTTGACATGACTTGCCGTCAAACTATGATGATTGATATTGTAAACGATAAAGAAGATCTTCCAAATGCTGTTGCACTCAATTCGACAATGAACAATTTTGCGCGTATTGCAGGTCCAGCGCTTGCAGGAATTATTCTGCACGAATACGGTGAAGACATTTGTTTTATTGGGAATTTCTTGAGTTATATTCCTGTTTTAATTTCATTACTGTTAATGAAAATGACTCCACATATTAAAGCTGAAAATAAACTTAATATGGTGGATGATCTTTTGGAAGGTTTGGATTACGTTAAAAAAGAAACCGAAATGGCAAGAATGCTAATGATGCTTACTTGCAGCAGTTTGTTTGTTATTTCTTTCAATACCTTAATGCCTGTTTTTGCCAAAGATATCTTTAGTGGAAATGCCGAAACCTTTAGCTGGTTCGAAAGTGCTGCCGGAATTGGCTCTGTTTTATCTGCCATTTATTTAGCAAATCTAAAATCTGCAGAAAACATGAGCAAATTAATGATTGCAGCCAGCTTACTTCTTGGTTGTAGTGTAATTGTTTTAGCCATTTCAAACAGCATCACGGTTGCTTTGATTTGTATGACTCTAAGCGGAATCGGAATGATGGGACAAACTTCTTCTATTAACATTTATATTCAAACACACAGTTCTGTCAATATGCGTTCTAGAAGTATCAGTTATTTTATGATGGCTTATCAAGGAATGATTCCTGTTGGAAGTTTAATAATTGGCTACGTTTCTCATTCGCTTGGCGTAAGAACTACAGTTGCGATTCAAGGAATTATTTGTATTCTTTCTGTGTTGGTTTATGTATATTATAAAAAACATAAAGAAACTGAGGAAGATTTGGAAACTTGTCCGGTTCCGTATCGAAATTCCAAAAATTAAATTCCAATTTCCAAAATGACAACTAAACGTGTTCAACTTTGTCAAAGTTTTGAACTTTGACAAAGTTCTTTACGGCAAAGCATTGGAATTTGGGATTTTAAATATTGTGATTTAGATTTAAGAAATTTCCCCTCGAAGTGCAGTTTCAAAAATATCTTTAAACTCGTTTTGTGGAATATCATGTCCAAGCAAATACATTAATTTGGTAATTGCGGCTTCTGTAGTAATGTCTTTTCCAGAAATAACTCCAAGAGATTTTAAAGCTGTACTCGTTTCATATTGTCCCATATTTACGCTTCCGCCAGAACATTGTGTTACGTTTACAATATGCATTCCAGATTTGATGGCTTTTTCAATTAAGTTTAAAAACCAATCTTCGGTTGGCGCATTTCCAGAACCATAAGTTTCTAGAACAATTCCTCGTAAACCTTGAGTTGCCAGTATTGAAGCCAAAACAATTTCGCTCATTCCTGGAAACATTTTGATAATCGCAACATGATTATCTAAGTTTTTATGAACGATGAGTTTTGAGTCTTTATTTATGGGAAGAAATAAATGTTTATTCAATTTTAAATGAACGCCAGATTCTACCAATTCAGGATAATTTGGCGCTGTAAAAGCTCTAAAATGTTCTGCGTTTACTTTAGAAGTTCGGTTACCGCGGTATAATTTGTATTCAAAGTACAAACAAACTTCTGTGATAACTGGTTTTCCATTTTCTAAAAGTGATGCAATCTGAATCGCTGTAATTAAATTTTCTTTTGCATCGGTACGCAAATCTCCAATTGGCAATTGCGATCCTGTAAACACAACTGGTTTAGCTAGATTCTCCAGCATAAAACTTAATGCCGAAGCCGAATATGACATGGTATCTGATCCGTGAAGCACTACAAATCCGTCGTAAGAAGCATAATTTTCCTCGATAATAGTGGCAATTTTAGTCCACATTTCGGGATTCATATTAGAAGAATCAATTGGATGTTCAAATGAAATCGATTCGATTTCACAGTCCAATTGTTTGATTTCTGGAATTTTCTGAATTAATTTACCAAAGTTGAACGCTTTAAGCGACCCTGTTTCAAAGTCTTTGCTCATACCGATAGTTCCTCCGGTATAAATCAGTAATATTTTAGCTTTAGATGACATCTTGGTATTTCAATTTATTGACAACAGGATTAGCATACATTGCCAAAAATCCTTGTCTGGTAACAGGATTATCGCTTCCGATTCTCATCTCTAAACGACGTTCAAAAAGTGATTTTTCGCTTTCTTTGTATTTGTGAGCAAATTTATCTGTTTCGTTTAAAATGTCGTAAGCAATAAAATTAGTCGGCCATAATTGATAGTTTTTCAAAACAACATCATCAATTGTTTGTGCCAAAGCCTGAACTTGCTTATTTACATTGTCGTTTTCAGCCACAATTTGATCGATTTCTGTATCTAGAACATCTCCGACAGAAATGTGTATTCTTTTTTTAGTTCCCATGATACCACTTAAAATGGTCATGAAATCTTCATTTTTATCTTTTACGTAAACTTCGTTATTAGCTTCTGCCATTAATTGTGGCATTTTCAAAACATCCGTTGGATCATATTCATATGAAATAGAAACTGGGACGATTTTCAATTTTTTGAAATAATCCATCAAATTAGCTTCATCAGAACCCATTCCAATCATTTTCAGAACGCCTGGATTGGTTTCGTCATTTCCGTCTTTTGTTCTTCCTTCTCTCTGTGCAATCCAAACCGAACGATTTTCGCGAAGCAATAATTGTCCCATATATTCTGCAAGCAGTTTAGAACTTTGCAGCATTTCACGAGGTGTTAATCCTCTTAAAACCAAAAAGTTTCTGTTCAATTTTGCTAAAGTGGCCAAGAAAGCTTTCTTTACTAAATTGTCTCCAATTGCAGAAGCAGTCATTACTAAACCATGTTCGAACAAACACACATTTAATAAAGTAGTATCCAAAAGAATATCTCTATGATTGGAGATAAACAAATAAGAAGTATTAGGTTCTAGTTTTTCAAAACCCGAAGTTGTAAGACCTTCAGAGCTTTTTTCTAAAACTTTCTGAATGGTGTTGTAAATAAAATTGCATTGAAAATCACGAATAGAATGTGTTTTCTTTAATTGTTCCTTCCAAACCTCATCTTCCACGTCCGGAAAAGTAAAGTTCATCATGGTTTTCATCATAGGATGATTTACCACACCATGAAGTGCTTCATTTATTTCGGAATCATAAAACGGTCGAATGGCATCAAATCTCTGCATTATTTATTTGGGTTTAAGTGGGCAAAAGAACAAAAAAAAAATTAAAGTTTTGTAAGGCTAGGGTTAAATCCCAAAAACGTCTTTTGAATTCTGTGTGGTTATTGCTGCAATTTCTTCTGCAGAAACACCATAAATATCGCTTAATTTAGCTATTACATTGACTAAATAACTGCTTTCATTTCGTTTTCCTCTGTACGGAATTGGCGCTAAATAAGGAGAATCTGTCTCCAAAACGATGTGTTTTAAATCGATCTGATTTAAAAACTGATCGATTTTTCCGTTCTTGAAAGTGACAACTCCTCCAATTCCTAGTTTCATATTATATGAAATGGCTTGCTGCGCTTGTAATAAAGTTCCTGAAAAACAATGAAAAATCCCAAATAAATCTTCAGATTTTTCTCCTTCTAAAACTTCAAAGATTTCATCAAATGCTTCTCGGCAATGAATTACAATCGGTAATTTGTATTGTTTTGCCAGCTGAATTTGTCTTTTAAAAGCAATTTGCTGTTCTTTTAAATGTGTTTTATCCCAATACAGATCGATTCCGATTTCGCCTACAGCGTAGAATTTTCGCTTTGACAATTCGGTTTCTACATGCGTCAATTCTTCCAAATAATTATCTTTCACGTAAGTGGGATGCAAACCCATCATTAGAAACACATTATCGGGATAATTTTTCTCTAAATCATACATAGATTGTGTCGCCGCAGCATCGATTGCAGGAATAAAGAAACGAGTTACTCCAGCATTAATAGCGCGCTGTATCATTTCGTCACGATCCTGATCAAATTCTTCAGAATATAAGTGCGTGTGGGTATCGGTAATAATTGGTGTTGAATTCAATGATATAATTTTAAAGCTGTCAAAATTACGACAATATTAAAAGAATACCAATTTTGTAGAGATTACGCGAAGCAGATTTAATTGTTTCACTTTGTGAAAACGATAAAAACTTTTTTTTCGTTTCTTTTTATTTTGTCCTCTTAAGGAACGAAGAACCTCACAAGCAGCTTCGCAAAGAAAACCCCCATTTTTTCCGCAAATTAGCTAGTGTGATCCTTCGTTCCTTATGATGACATACTTAAAATATATTATTTGCCTGTTTCAATAAACAATAAAGCTCGGTCTAAAACCTCATCTTTTCCTTCTTGAATACCTTTGATTGTTGGTTTTATTTCTATATCAGGAATGATGCCAATTCTTTGGGTTTCGGTATTTCTAGCTGCGCTAAAAATCACTTGAGACATCAAAATGAGAATTAATAAAATAATTTTTTGCATCAGTTTATTTCGGTTAAGTTTCAATTGTTTTGGGACAATTCTTATAAAAAGAAAATCGAATTTAGAACTAAAATTCCAAATTCGATTGAGGTTTTCCACAATGGGATAAAATTTTTTTTAAATATTAAATCATTCCAGCTCTTCTAATAGGCGTTCTACTTCATCATAATCTTCGTAATCTTGAGAAATAGTCTGCAGAATCTCCTTGCATTCCGCGTATTTCCCTTGTTTCAATTTAGATAAAGCCAGATTCCATTTTGCTTTTTCTTTGTAGGCAGAATTTCCAGTTTCTAATTCTTTAAAAATGTCTTCTGCTTTTACATATTTCCCAACCTGCAACAATGAAATGCCATAGAAATAACGAATTTCTGGTGAATTGTTTTCCTTTAAAATACTTTCAAAAAGCGGAATTGCCTTTTCATATCTTTTTCCGTTAAAATTGTCTTCGGCTTTTTTCAAAGTTTCTTCAGAGACACCTCTTTCGGTAAAATAAGCGCTTTCTGGATGATTGTAATCTTCAAAATTGGGGTAATGATTATAATCAAAGAAAAACAACCCAAACATAATGGCGATAGAAGCTGCCACCGCAAAATACCACGGCTTAAGCGAAACGACTTTGGTTTTCTTATTGTTGAAATATTTGTCTGAAATTCGAGTCAGGTTTTCAGCAAAAATTTCTCTTTCTGCTTCTTGTCCGAATTTATTCTCCAGTTGAAAATGCATTTCTTTGAAACTTTCAAATGCTGAGGCAAATTCTGCATCTTCATTTAATTGTTTCTCAAAATTATTTTTTTCATCAACGGTCAGTTCGCCTTGAAGATATTGGTCAAATAGTATGTAGCGTTCTTCGTTCATGACTAATTGTTTTTTAAAGAGTTAAAATTTTTCGCTTCCTGAATCCATTCTGTTAGCTGTCCTACGCACAACGATTTCTTTTTTCTAACATAACCATAAGTTACATTAAGTTTTTGTGCCACTTCTTCCATCGATTTTAACGTAAAACTGAGTTTCAAAACTTCTTGACATTTTTCTCCCAGTTTCAGAAACATAGTATCGAAAAGCTTTTGTTTTTCATCAAATTCTTCCGCTTGTGCAATCAGTTCGTGGGCAGATTCATTAATAGATACTACATTCTCGTAAATTGTTACCCCTTTATTAGATGATTTTTTTAATTCGTTTAGCCAGCGTCTTTTACACAAAAGGAAAAAATACGCATCAAACGGACAAGTTAATTGAAGTGTTTTGGCTTTCGCCTGATTAAAAAGCAAGATTAAGACTTCTTGAATCACGTCTTGCGCCTGATCTTTATCGCCTGAATTATTGGTTATAAACAATACTGCTTTTGGAGCAAATTTCTTGTATATCATCTCAATAACAACCGAGTCGTTTGCGGCAAGCCCGTCGATATATTTCTGATCAGGATGAATTTTATTTTGACTCATAAAAAAGACATTTTACAGCTAATTTAAAAAAAGTATCTCACAAAATTTAAAAAACAAAGGGTAACAATATTGCAATCAATTGTATATATCAAAATAAAAGTCTTTTAAAAACTCATAAAAAATTAAAAGAAATGAAAAGTTATTCCTTAACCAACGAAAAAAATTTGGATCGATTTTACGAAATAATTGCTGCCAAAACCCGAAATGGTTTTACCATAACAGAACATAATGAGAAACTGCCTTATGTGGTTTTATCTAAAGAAAAGAAAGAAATAAACCATGCACTGCATTTATTCATCAGTTTTATGACTTTAGGATTTTGGATTATCGTCTGGATTTATCTAATTCTGAATTTCTCCCGCAAAAAAGACATTCTAGTCGCTGTTGACGAAGACGGAAATCTGTTTGAAGATAAATGTCTTTCTGCTTAAATAAAAAAATTAAAAACGAAGGGTAACAAATTTTAAAGCCAATTGATATAACGATATAAAAGCCTTTAAAAATATTTTTTGAAAACGGGGTAACAAAATAAAAACCAAATTGATTTAACTATAAATGTAATTAACCAAATCTGAAAACTACTTGAAAACAATCAAGCCAGATTTATAAAAACTAGAAATTATGAAAACAAATTTTAAAAAAATCGGACTTTTAATACTAGCAATGACAACTTTCGCAAGCTGCGACAATACAGATGGAGATGATATCAAACTTTCTCCTCCAACTGCAGCAGCTTTTAAAAGTATTAATGAAAAAGGAGTAAAAAGAAACACTCAAAATTTTACCATGACTGCTGGAAACGGTCTAGTTACCCTAACGTCAGCAAAGGGTGTAAAGCTTTACATTAACGGAGACTGTTTAACTAAAAATGGAAATGCCGTAACAGGTCAGGTTGATATTGAATTTATAGAACTTTTTGACAAAGGAAATATGTTGGTAACCAACAAACCAACAATGGGAATTATGCCTGACGGAAAGAAAAACCTTTTAATTTCTGGCGGAGAATTCTTCATCAAAGCAACTCAGGGGGGAGTCGAATTGCAGACATCTTGTTCGTTAAGCATGATTGTTCCAACAGCTTTAACGGATGGTTACGACAATTTAATGACTTTATGGACTGGAGTTATTGATAAAGATGGTGAACTAGCCTGGAAAGATGCTAGAGGCGCAGACGGAAAAGGTGGCGTACAAGGCGAAGGAAACAATTATTATGTCACTTTTGGAAACTTCGGTTGGACAAACGTAGACCGTTTTTACAGCGATCCAAGACCAAAAACAACCATTTTAGTTGATGTTCCTGAAGGTTATGACAATACTAACAGTGCTGTATATCTTTCGTATGATGGTGAAGGAAATAATGCTCTTGCAAAATTAGACACTTACACTGCAGCAGGATTATTTAGCGAACACTACGGTCAAATTCCAGTTGGTCTTGCTTGCCACATTATTTTTGCAACCGAAGACAATGGTAACTGGAGATATGCAATAAAAGGAGTAACGACTACCGCAAATGCCGTTTACACCTTTACACTAGCCGAAACAACAGTCGGTACCGAAGCTCAATTGGTTGCTGCAATTAATGCCATTCAGTAACTTACAAATGCTTTTTTAAGAAGAAGTGATGATTTGCTCATCACTTTTTTTTACATTTAATCCTGTTTTAAAATTCATTATGAAGCTTTTAACGCCCAAAACTATCTAGTTATGAAACCACAATTGTCTATTTTCTTTATTCTATTCTCTATTCTCTCAATAGGTCAAACCAAAGTAAAAGACACCATAACCCGAAGAGCCAACATCAGTTTTATTCAAAACGGAAATCAGGTTTCTTATAAACCAGAAACGCCTCCTTTAATTCCGATTGCGGGTGCGCCAAAACCTAGTTATTCTTATTTATGGGAATTGGGAGACGGACATTACAGCAAAGAAGCCGAACCAAAACACGTTTATAAAAAGAAAGGCACTTATACCGCAAGACTTGCCGTAACGAATAATTACGACAACGGAAAACCGCCTGCAACACGTCCTAAAAAAGTGGCTGTAAACGATATTACAGACAACAATTATAAAGACATAGCATCGATTGCAGATCAGAATGGTTTTGCGATTATTAAAAACTGTGATCCGATTCCAGAACAAGAAATGGTAGTCGTAGTGAGTTATCAAAATCTTGAAAGTTATGTTTCGAGCGGAAAGCTTTATTTGTTTTATAATGAAAAGCAATTCAAACACAATAATTTTGAATTAAGCGATTTTAGAACATACGCAGGTGAACGTAAAGTGAAAGAAAATTTAGTTGCTGCGGTTGACGATTTAAACGACTCAAATACCTTTTTGGCTTCCGCCGAAGGGAATTTCAAAACCAAAAAATACCGAAATACGACAACCGAAGAAGATCTTGACGCTTCGCTTTTAGATGCCAATAAAACCTATCATAATGTTTCTGTTTTAGAATTTGACGATGCTAATCCAGGCGAAACGCGTAATGTTTTTTATACTTTCAAAACCACTCCAGAAATGATTAAAGATACCAGCGCAACAGTTACGATGCGTGGTATTTTTGTTCCCAACAGAAGCTACAAAAATCATAAAGTAAAAAATCTGGAAATGGAAATCGTAACGTCTCACGATCCGAACAAAATGGGCTCAAACGGACGTTTTATGAATTATAGATTAGTGCATTTTAAAAGAGTCTATTTTAAAACCCGTTTTCAGAATAATGGTGAAGGTCCGGCAAGAAAAATTCGTTTAGAAACCGATGTTCCGGATATGTTTGACAAGAAAACTTTCCAGATTGAAAGTATGTATCCCGAATGTCCGATTTGTCCAAAAGGCGAAGAACCAACTGTGAGTTGTCTTGATACTATTATCAAACAAAAACAAATTATTTTTACTTTCAAAAATATATATTTGCCTGGAAGCGAACAGAAAAATGTACACGAAAAAGATTCGACAAAAGGTTTTGTAAAATACTCGATGAAGTTTGGAGAAGATTTTCATAAAGTAAAAACCAAAAGCCGAACGGCAATTATTTTTGATAAAAACGAACCGATAATTACCAACTACGCCACTACTCGATTTATGCCCGGAATTTCGATTGGAGCAAAAGCGGGTTACAATTTTTATCCGGATTTAGATAAATCGACGAGTTATTTTGTGGGTGCAACGCTTTCGCCTTTTAAATCGTATCGTTTTTATTGGCAGGTTGAATGGGTAAATGCTTTAAATCAATATAATAGCGAAACTACAGTTGCTGACCAATTTGTAACCAACGCCAACGGAACGAGACAGCTGCAGCGTACGACAACAAATATTGAAAACAAAAATATCAATTGGGAAGTTCCTGTTTTAATTCGCTACAACATCAATAATTACATTGGCGTTGGCGCGGGAATTCAAGCAAATATTAATGTTTCTTCCGAGCAAAATCAAAGCGTTCAAACGGATTTATTTGAAGGTGACAAAGAAAACTTTTTAATTAGTTCGACCACCACTACCAATAAAGTAAAAAATAGTTTTACAAATGTAAACACGGGTCTTTTATTTGATTTGACGGCTGGTTTTGCTAGAATCGGTCCGAGTTTAGGCGCTCGTTATGTGATTAATTTTGAACAGAATTTTAATTATATTCAGGTGTATGGAATTTGGAAGTTTTAAGATTTTTTGCACCATATAAGTGATATAAGTTCATATTACCTACATTTTCTTATGAAATACAACTGTCATCCTGAACGAAGTCGAAGGCTTTATAACGAAAAAGGTCTTCGACTTCGCTCAGACTGACATTAACAGAATAAACAACTTATTAAGCTTATATCACTTTTATAATTTAACTTTAAATATGCGCAACAAATTAATATGAACTTACATCACTTATATGGTTTTATTTTCCTTTTCCTGAGTCTGAATGTTTTCGGGCAAAGTCAAGAGGATAAAATATATAATGCTGTTGATGGTTTTATTGCAAATCCTTCCGCGAAAGCATTACAAAATCTCAGAAATATTGAAAGTGATTTTTGGAAAAGTGCCAGACCAAAAACCAAAGACGAATTATTGGCGATTGTTGTTTTAAATTGTAATAAAGCGTATTATGAAAACCAGTTTGGACAAACTCAAAATGCCATTTCGAGTTATGAAAAAGCGTGGCAAATTTATCAGAAAAATAAACTTACCGATTACGATATTATTGAATTCTGTTTAAAACCTTTAGGCAATTTATATACTATTTTAGGCGATTATGACAGCGCTGAAAATACCATAAAACAGTACTTTTTCATCGTAAATACTTACAAAAATTATCCTGAAGCGCAAAAGCAAAAGTTTGCCGCAATTCTAAATTTATCTAATGTTTATCAGAGTTCTGGAAAGGTTTCTTTGGCAATGGAACTTTTAGAAAAGACTTTAAAAACAGAGCAATTATCCAATTTACAAAAGGGAATTTTATGGAATAATTTGGGAAATAATTATTTATTAAGTTCAACAGGAGATTTAATGAGACCAGAAACTCATCAAAGTGCGACAAAAGCATTTGAATCTTCTATCAAAATTCTTGAAAACGAAAAAAGTCAGTCGGAAACTTTATCGAATTCGTATCGAAATTTGGCAACGCTAAATCGTCAAAGACAAAATTTTGAAGCCACAAATTCTTATCTGGAAAAAGCTGAAAAACTATTTTTGCAAACTAAAAATCAGCAGCCTCGAAAACTAGCCAAACTGTATTACGAAAAAGCTTTGCTTTTCTTTGATGAAAGAAAATATGACGAAAGCAAGAAGCAAATTTCAGTTGTTTTTAAAACATTGATTCCAAATTATAATTCGAAACATATTCTTCCAAACCAAAATCAATTGTATGCAGAAACTGTTTTAGTTGATGCGCTTGATTTGTGCGGAGAAATTCTAAGAATCAATCAACCCAAAAAGGCAATTTCAGCTTTTGAGCTTTCTTTTTACATAGAAGATTTAGTGATGAATGGTTTAGTTTATGAAAATTCTAAAATCTTAATGCAATTGCAATCTCGAAATCGTACCGAAAAATGTATTTCGATTTATAATGGATTATTTAAAAAAGAAGGCAAAACTGCTTATTTGGAAAAAGCTTTTCAATTGGCAGAAAGTACAAAATCTGGAATATTAAAAAGCTATCGTTCGAATATTAAAAACGCTTCCGCGGAAGAAAAACAGCTTTTACAAGAACTTCAAAATTTAAACAATAATATTTTAAAAGAACAGCAAAAAGGAGATTCTGCTGATATTTTAAAAATTAATCAGTTCATAAAAATGCAAAATGAATTGGTGATTTCACTTAAAAAAGTACAATCTAAAAATCCAGATTATATTGCTGAAAAATGCGATCTGAAAGCATTATTTAAGAAACTCGAAAATGACAAAGCGATGATGGTTTATTATCTTATGGGATCTGAAAATCTCTATTTCTTCATTTTACAAAACAATCGAATTGCTCTCAATCATATTAACATTACAGATATTGCAATTCCAAAAATTGTACAATTTATAGACTATTTTAATAATTCTGAAACCATTACAAATGACATTTCTGGTTATAATCATTATGCAAAAGTAGCTTATGATGTATTAAAGTTACCTAACAATTCTGTCAATCAAAACCTCATCATTGTTCCTGACGGTATTTTGAATTTTCTTCCTTTTGAAGCTTTGATCACCCAGGAATCAAATACTACAAATTTTGCCAAAATGAATTATTTAATGAACGATTTTAAAATCGCTTATAATACTTCGGCAAATATTTATTTGAATTCAAAACCTGTTTCAAAATCAGAGAAAACGGTTTTGGGAGTTTTTCCAGTCTTCGAAAAATCAGCTTTTGAATTGCGTTATTCTAAGAAAGAATTAGAATCGATTCGAAGTAATTTTAAAGGGAAATATTTAGAAAATGCCCAAGCGAGTTTTACAAGCTTTAAAAAGAACGCACACAATTTTTCAATTTTACATTTTAGTACACACGCTTCTTCTGGCGATATTGAAACTCCGGCAAGCATTAAATTTTACGATCAGGAAATTTTGTATTCTGAATTGTATAATCTGCATATAAATCCAGATTTAGTGGTTTTAAGTGCTTGCGAAACTGGTATAGGAAAATTGTACAAAGCAGAAGGTGCGATGAGTATTGCAAGAGGCTTTCAGTTTGCTGGAGCGCAGAATTTACTATTTTCTTTATGGAAAGTAAACGATTTTACGACTTCGGTTTTTATGGCTGATTTTTATAAAAACATTAAAAATAATGTTTCTTATTTTGAAGCCAATGCAAATGCAAAGCGAGATTATTTAAACGATAAATCAATTCCGAATGCTAAGAAATCTCCTTATTATTGGAGTTCTTTTGTTTATTATGGTTCTATTTCTACAGAAGAAAAATCAGCAAATTATATCTTTTATATCGTTAGTTTATTGATTGTAATTGGCTTATTTTTGGGTTTCAATCAGTACAGAAATGGAAAATCTTCACGAAATTCTCAAAAAAGGGAATTATAAAAAAATAAAGTTTAAAATCACTAAAACACAGCATTTACAGATAAAAGCCAAAATCAATGGCATTTCTGGCAATTTTATTTTAGACACGGGCGCATCTAACACCTGCGTAGGTTTTGAAAGTATTGAACGTTTTGAATTGTCTGCAAAAAATTCTAAAACAAAAGCTTCTGGTGCGGGTGGAACTGGAATGACAACACAGATTTCTTCTCAAAATAAATTACAGTTAGGAAGCTGGAAAAATAAAGATTTCAGCATCGTCATTTTTGATCTTTCGCATGTAAATGAAGCTTTAGAATCTTTTAAAGCAAAACCTGTTCATGGCATTATTGGTGCCGACGTTTTATTGGAAGGAAAAGCGATTATTGACTATTTTAATCATTATTTGTACCTTAAGTAGAAATTCCAATTAAAAAATTCCAAATTCCAAAAAAGGCTGTCTCAAAATTTTAGACAGCCTTTTTTTCTGAAACTGCTCTGCGGAGCAAAATATTTATAGCAAATTAAAGTCCCCGCATCTAAAAGCTCCAGCGGAGCGACATATAAATTATTTCAGACAACTTTTTAGCTTTATATCATTTCATCTTTATCTATTTGCGTTTAGGAGCAGCATGTTTTTTAAACGAAAAATAAGCCACAACAGTACTCAATAACATTAAAACTCCACCCAAAATAAATGGCGCTCCAGCAAATTTAAAAGGCGCATCGTTATGTGTGAAAAAGTAAAATGTATTCGCCATCATTGGCGGACCAATAATAGATGAAGCACTCATTAAACTCGTCAAAGTTCCCTGAATTTCTCCTTGTTCGGTTGGATCTACTTTGCTTGCTACAACAGATTGTAAGGCAGGGCCGGCAATTCCGCCAAGGCAATACGGAATTAAAAAGACAAACATCATCCAGCTTTCTGTTGCGAAGGCAAATAACAACATTCCTATTGTGTATAAAGCCAAACCGATGTATATACTTTTTTCGTTTCCTAATTTTGGATTAATGTAACGAATTAATCCTCCTTGTACTACTCCAACCAAAAGACCAATTATTCCTAACGAGATTCCGATCATTCTTTCATCCCAATTAAATTGGTAAATTGTAAAGAAACTCCAGTTGCTCTGTACAGCATGAGATCCAACATATAATAAAAATATTGCGGCTATTAATCCAATTAAAGTCGGATGTTTTCTAAGTCCTAAAATCGCTCCTATTGGATTGGCGCGTTTCCAGTCAAAAGCTCTGCGGTTTTCTTTTTTAAGTGATTCTGGTAAAATAAAAAATCCATATAGAAAGTTCAGCATACACAAAACTGCCGCAGCATAAAACGGAACTCTAGATCCGTACTGACCTAATAATCCTCCGATAACGGGTCCAATAATAAAACCTAATCCGAAAGCGGCGCCGATTAATCCGAAGTTTTTTGCTCTATTTTCAGCTGTACTCACATCGGCAATATAAGCTGAAGCTGTTGTGATACTAGCACCAGTTATTCCTGCAATAATTCTTCCTGCAAAAAGCCACATAATCGTCGGTGAAAATGCTAATAAAATATAATCTAATGAAAACCCGAAAAGCGAAATTAAGATGATTGGTCTTCTTCCGAATTTATCACTTAAATTTCCAATTACTGGAGCAAAAACAAATTGAGTTATCGCATACGCGAAAGTTAACCAGCCGCCTATTTTTGCCGCTTCGCTGATGTCACCATGAATAAGTTCTTCGATTAATTTCGGAATTACAGGAATAATAATTCCCCATCCTGTAATATCAATTAACATGGTTATGAAAATAAAACCAATGGCTGCAGATTTATCTTTTTGTAGCATAATTGTTTTTGTAAGAAGATACAAATAAACTGATTTTTCAATTAAGAATAAAAAAATCCCAAATCTCAACTCCTAAATTCCAAAGTTCAAATTCCAAATTCCAATGAAATTTCTGTTTTTTTTCTTGCAGATTTAAAAAAAGATTTAAGCTGATAAGCGTAGTTTTTTTTAATTTGATCTGCCTAAATCTGCTAAATCTGCGTGAAAAAAAATTTATTCTCAATCAAAAGAATCCCAAATTCCAATTGAAGGAACTTACTATTTTAATATTAAATGCATTGCTAATCTGTATATTTTCACGCAGATTTAAAAAAAAGATTTAAGCAGATAAACGCAGATTTTTTTTTAATTTGACCTGCTTAAATCTGCTAAATCTGCGTGAAAAAAATTTTTATTCTCAATCAAAAAAAATCCCAAATTCCAATTGAAGGAACTCACTATTTTAATATTAAATGCATTGCTAATCTGTATATTTTCACGCAGATTTAAAAAAAAGATTTAAGCAGATAAACGCAGTTTTTTTTAATTTGATCTGCCTAAATCTGCTAAATCTTCATGAAAAAAATTTATTCTCAATCAAAAAAATCCCAAATTCCAATTGAAGGAACTTACTATTTTAATATTAAATGCATTGCTAATATGTATATTTTTCACGCAGATTTAAAAAAAAGATTTAAGCAGATAAACGCAGATTTTTTTAATTTGATCTGCCTAAATCTGCTAAATCTGCGTGAAAAAAATTTATTCTCAATCAAAAAAAATCCCAAATTCCAATTGAAGGAATCTGGGATTTTTCATTTTGAAATTCCAAATTCGGACTTTGGAATTTCTATCAAAAATTAAAGCTATTAATGGGTATGTTTTGGATTAAAACCGTCTTCGCTTAATTCTGTATGTTCATAATCGGCAACCATTTCAGCTTCGTAATCGATTTTTTCTCCTTTAGAGAATTTTCTAATGATTTTCTCCATAATATCATAGATCACAGGAACTACGATTAACGTTAGGAATAATGAAGAAATCAAACCTCCAATAATTACCCAAGCCAATCCGTTTTTCCATTCTGCTCCAGCTCCAGATGCCAATGCAATCGGGAACATACCAAATACCATCGCAATTGTTGTCATCAAGATCGGACGTAAACGAGCGTGGTTTGCTTGGATCAAGGCATTTCTGATTGATTCTCCGGCAGCTCTACGTTGGTTGGTATAATCGACGAGCATGATCGCATTCTTACACACCAGACCAATCAACATGATGACCCCTAAAATGGTAAAGATATTTAAGGTATTGTTTGTTAACGCTAGTGCAAATAAAACCCCAATGAACGAAAGCGGAATTGCGAACAATACAACAAACGGGTGAACGAAACTATCATACAAACCAACCATTACAAGGTAAACCAAAATAATAGCGGCTAATAATGCGATTCCTAAAGTACCAAAACCTTCTGATTGGTTTTCTTGGTCACCTCCCCAGATGTAGTTAACTCCAACTGGTTTTTTCAGTTTATCTAATTTTTCTTGCCATTGTGTAACGATTGTTCCTGCTGGAACCCCAACGTTCTGACCTTGTACAGTTACAGAAGCGGTTTTATCTCTACGCTCTAATTTACTTGGTCCAGAACCTTCTGTAATAGTCGCGAATTGGTTTAATTTAATCTGCTGACCAGCGTTGTTGATGAAAATCAAATTACTAACATCGGTAATGTTTTTTCTATCAAATTCGTTGTATTTGATATTGATGTCGTATTCGTATTCACCAGCTCTAAACTTACCGTCAGTATTACCACTATAAGCTGTCTGCATTGTTAAACCTACTGTTTGTAAAGTTAAACCTAACGCCGCCATTTTATCTCTGTCAACCTGAACGTTGATCTCTGGGTTTCCGTCTTCAACTGTTAATTTAATCTCAGTTGTCCCAGGAATTGTACGTAATTCAGCTTCTGCAAGTTTAGCAAATTTCATTGCACTTTCTACGTTTGGACCTGTTACGATCAAACCTAAAGTTGCATCTTCTGCTGTTCCTAAGATACCTACTGGAACGGTTTTTACTTTAGCACCAACTAGAATCTTCTCTAATTTACGTTTTGTTTTAGCAGCATAAACGTTGGCGTCATCGGTACGATCTTTTTGCTCGATCATTTTAACGTCAATTTCCGCTTTGTAAGCTGTCGCCTGTGCAGCTCCTAAACCTTCACTGGTTTGTCCTACAGTTGTAATTTGACTGAAAACATATTTCTCTCCTTTTAAGAAAGCTTCTGCTTTTTGCGTCATAAAGTTCGTTTGTTCCAAAGAAGCGTCTTTTGGCATCTCAATTTGTACTAAGAACTCACCACTATCAGATGATGCGAAGAACTCTCCTCCAATATAACCACCTCCCATTAACCAGAAGATAGATCCAAAGAACAATACTAATACAACTCCGATTGTTTTGAAATAATGATCTAAGCACCAGTTTAGTAAGTTTGAAATCCAATCGGTAAAACGAGTTAAGTAGCTTTCGAATCCAAGAATGACTCTTCCAAATAAATTTTTACCTTCAATATGCTCTAATTTTCCAAAACGTGAAGACAACCAAGGAATAATAGTAAATGAAGCTAATAAAGAGAACATTGTAGAAATAATTACCGTAACACAGAATTGTGTAATAATGTTCGATACTAACCCAGTACTCATTGCAATTGGCAAGAACACCACCACAATTACTAAAGTAATCGAAGTTACTGTACCTCCAATTTCGGCAGTTCCATCATAAGACGCACGGATTCGGCTTTTACCCATTTCCATGTGTCGGTAAATGTTCTCCAATACAACGATGGCATCATCCACAAGAATACCAACAACAAGAGATAAACCAAGTAAAGACATTAAGTTAAGTGTATAACCTAATAAATAGATTCCGATAAATGTTGCAATCAAAGATGCAGGAATAGAAACCATTACAATCAACGAGTTTCTAATACTATGCAAGAAGAACAACATTACAAATGCCACCAAAATAACGGCAATTAATAAATCGTGTACAACAGAATCTGCTGCTTCTAGCGTAAATACTGTACTATCTTTTGCGACATCCAATTTCAATTGAGCCGATTTGTAATCCGTCTCTAATGTCTTGATTGTTTTAACCAACTGCTCACTTACCGCTACGGCATTTGCATCTGATTGTTTTACAATTTGAAGTACAATCGCACTTTTTTGATCTACACGCGCAATTTTCTCTGCGATTTTTTGTGTATCCTGAACATCTGCAATTTCCCCTAAACGAACTTGAATTCCGTCTTTAGAAGAAACCACTAAGTTTCTTAATTCTTCAACGTTTTTATATTTACCCGCTAAACGGATTAAGATTTTTTGGTTACGAGTTTGAATGTTACCGGTTGGGAAATCCAGATTCGAAGTCAAAATAGTTTGTTGAACTTGAGGAACTGAAAGTCCGTAACCTTGCATTTTTACTGCATCAAGATTGACCTGAATTTCACGCTCTTGTCCACCAATAATATTTACCTGAGCAACCCCTTGTACACGAGATAAAACTGGTGCAATCTTTTTATCGATCAAATCATAAAAAGCGGCTTCGTCCATTTTACCATTCGCACCAAGCGTCATAATTGGTAAATCACTCAAAGAGAATTTAGTCAATGACGGCGGATCAGCATCATCTGGCAAATCACTCAAAATCGCATTGATTTTACGCTGAGCATCATTCATCGAAATATCAACATTTGCAGTAGAAAGCAATGTGATGGATACTACAGATAAACTCTCGTACGATTTAGAATCAATTTTTTTGATATTTTCAAGAGACGCAATCGCATCCTCAATTTTCTTTGTTACCGTATTTTCAACCTCACTTGGAGAAGCTCCTGGATAAACAGTTGAAACCGTAATAACGTTGGTTTCGAATTTTGGGATCAGCTCATAGCCTAACTGGCTGTAGCTGAACAATCCACCTAGAATTAGAATTGTAAACAATACAATTACTAACGACGGACGTTTTATGGATATTTCGGCTAATTTCATATTTGTTGTTTTTTGCTATAGGCTATACGCTGTAGGCTTTAGGCTTTTTTCAAAGTCTTAAAGCTTATTGCTTAAGGCTTAAAGCTTAAAATTATTTAATAATTTCTACTGTATTTCCGTCTTGTAAGTTGATTTGACCTGTAGTAATTACTACATCCCCGTCATTCAAACCATTGATGATTTCAACTTTGTCTCCTAAGATTCTTCCAGCAACTACTTTTTTCAATTTTGCAATATTATTCTCCACTACGAAAATTTCGTTACTGCTTACACTTCCAACAAAAGCATTTCTAGGAACCACTTTTAAGTTTTGTTTTTGGTTGTTTGAACCAAAGTTTGCCGTTCCGTACATACCTGCTTTTAAGTCATTGTTAGCATTGTTTGTAATTTCGATTTCAACAGGGAAGTTTAAAGAAGCATCTGCTTTTGCAGCGATAAAAGTAATTTTTCCAGAGAATGTTTTGTCAGGATAAACACTTGCAGTAATGTTTACTGTATTTCCTAATTTTAAACTTGCTACTTGACTTTCGTTTACGGTAACTGTCAATTTTAATTTAGAAACGTTTACAATATCAAATAAAGCAGTTGCAGGCATTCCAGCTAAAATAGATCCTGGCTCAATATATTTTTTATTGATGTAACCGTTAATTGGCGCTTTTACTTTAGTATCTCCAACATTAATATTAGCTTGTGTTAAATTAGATTGTGCATTTGTCATAGCCAATTTTGCCTGATCTAATTGTTGCTTAGTAACACCGCCAGTTTTAAAAGCATTTTCGTATCTAGCATAATCAGATTTTGCATTTTGATACACCGCTTGAGCTTGTTGTGCACTTACATTAATAACATCACCTCTTACTGTTAAAAGAGTTTGTCCTACTCTTACGTAATCACCTTCTTTTACTAAAACGCTGATTACTTTTCCAGATTTTTCAGCAGAGAAAGTCAATTCCTGAATTGGCGCGAAGTTTCCGTTTGCAGTAAATCCAAGATTAACATCTTCTGTTTTTACAGTAGCTACTTTTACAGAAACTGCCGCATTTTTTTCTGCTACAATTGCGGTTTTGCCTTCGTTTTCAGCCTTATTCTTATTTAAAATGAAGTTAATCCCGACAAGTGCCACGACTATGATTACGATTGTTATAATTATTTTTTTCATTGTAATAATTTGTTATTTAGTAAGAGATTTTAGTTCGCCTTTTGATTTGATTAGAGATATTTCGGCAATTTTATAATTTAAAACTGCTCTAGTATAATTATTTTGAGCCTCAAGTGAAGCATTTTCTGCGTCTAGTAAATCGGTTAAAGATGCTAGACCTTGAAGATAATTGTTTTTGGTATTGCTAAGAATTTCTGTTGCCAAACGCATATTTTCTTTTTGATTCTCGATTGTTACAAGATTATTATTGATTTGCGTAATTGCATTTTTATAATCCAAATCAAGAGAAAGTTTAGTGTCTTTAATATCTTCTTGAAGTGATCTAATTTCGACATCAGCTTGTCTTACTTTTGCACGAGTACCAAAACCAGTAAAGATTGGTACGTGTAAGTTTAACCCGATTGCAGAGAAATCTGACCAATAAACTCCTGAAGAAGGTTTTGCAAACCAAGGAAATTGAGGTCCTTGTCCGATATAATTGTAACCAGCAGTTAATGAAAGTGTTGGATAATATCCTGCTTCCATTGCTTTTTTATTGTATACTAAAAGCTCTTCTTGCTTTTTCAAAAGCAGATATTCTGTTCTATTCTCAATGTTTGGCTCTTGTGTTAAAGCAGCTGGAACAACCTCAAATTCTTCTTTTGGCATATCAATTTGAGTTTCAATTGGCATTCCCATGTAAAACTTAAGAGCATTTTCTTGTAAAGCAATTTGGTTTTTGATCTGCTGGCGTTCTGTATCAATATTTGACATTTTTACCACAATTCGGTCTAGGTCAATCTTTTTAGCCAAACCATTATCAAACTGCCCTTTTACGATATCACGAACTTTTGTTGTGTTTACGTAATTGCTGTCTAATAAAATTAGTCTCTCTTTTTGTACGTATACGGAATAGTAGTTATTGGCAACTCGCTCAATAACTTGTTCTTCAGTTAACTGATCATTAATTTGATAAAACTCACGTGTAGATTTTGCTGCTTTTAATCCAGTAAAAACAGATTGATCAAAGATCGCCTGAGTTAAAGAAACTCCTGCAGTTGATGTCCATTTTTGACCAAATGCAGCTTGAATCGTAGTTCCTGGCTGTCCAAAACCAGCACCATCGATAACGGTAGTCTGAATAACTGGATTATATGTTAAGTTTCCGTTTGCAGAAATTTGCGGTAACGCTCTTGAACGTACTTCCTGAATTTTATATTCGCTGTTTTCAACCTGAAGTTTTGCCTTTTTCGCATCGGCTTTATTTACAAGCGCGTAGTTCACAGCGTCTTTCAGAGTTAAAGTAGTGGTTTGTGCGACGGCAGAAAAGCCTATTGTACACAAAACTATAAGAAAGATTCTTTTCATAAGTGTTAATTATTTATTTTTAAAATTTGAGATAAAACCGTCTCTTTTCTTTATCCTCACACAGAAAATTGACGCTATTTTGGATGGTTAATTATTAATTCTTTTTAATTGCTTTTCTAATTCCTCGACACCTTTTTCAGTAGCCATTGCTCGAGTATGATATTCTAATGCTTCCAATTCAATTCTCTGCGCTTCACTTTCAGAAACTGTATTTTCATTAATATGAAAAACAAGTGTGTAATAAAACCTCACATAAACCTCCACATTCAAATCATTTCTGTAAAGCCCTTCTCGAATTCCTTTTTCAATATTATCTTTAAAACACTGTGTACATTGTTCAATTTCGAACGAAAGGATATTTTGGTAAATCTCAGGATAATGCTTTTTTAACTGGTAAATTGGAGAAGTGTCAATGTTGTTTTTAAACATATCGCGAAACATTTCTCTAATCTCAAAATTCTCATGGATAGCATTGTAATTTTTGGCTATAATGGTATCCATAATTTCGTGAACTTGTCCATGAACCAAAGAAGTGCTTTCTTCAATCAAAACTTCTTTATTGCAGAAATATTTATATATCGTTTTTTTAGAAATACACATTTCACTTGCAATATCATCCATAGTAACACTCTTAAAACCGAGCTTTAAAAACAACTCGCTTGCTTTTGAAATTATTTTCTCTTTCATCTTAAATTCCTCAAATTGCATTACAAATATACCTCGGAAACTCAAATCAAAAAAAATAGTTTCCGCTTTATTTGTAATAATTTTACATTAATTTATTGATTTAGTAAGAATTATATGCTAAATTCTAAATTTGCAATTAATTTAATATCTTTTCCTAGCGCTAAACCTCCGTTATGCTGAAAAGAATTATAATCTAATCCAAAATCCTGGCGTTTGATATCACCTTTAATCTCAAAGGCAACTTTTTGCTCTCCATTGTAATTATTAACTCCAAGAAATTCAGCATCAAGTTCTACTACTCTCGTAACGTCTTTTATCGTTAAATCTCCTTTAAAGAAGTTAATGTTATTATTTACTTTTTGAAATGAAGTCGATTTAAAACTGATAATCGGGTGTTCATCGACATCAAAAAAATCTTGAAGTTGCAAATTGGTATCAATCGATTGGAAACTTTCGTTTTTGTTATTAATGTCAAATGAAAATTCTACCGATGCATCTTCAATTTCGTTGTCTTCAATATTTACATAACCGCCAAATTTATTTGTTGTTCCTCCTAAATAAGCAATTATCGAATGTCTCATTTTAATTAAAACATCTGATTGTGTAGAATCTAAAGTCCATGTTGTTTTCATAATTAACTGATTTTAATGAGTTTAAAATTTACTCAATCTCATACGGAAACTTTTAGCGTGTTCTTAGTTTCCATTTTACGGTGCAAATATAAACAGGAAACTAAGAATACCAAAAAAGTTTCCAAGTTTTTTTTTATTTTTTTAACGATTTAATTTTGAGACGGTTTAATAAGAAAGATTAAATGTTTGTCAGCATTTCATATTTATCAGGAAATAATTCATAATTGAATTGTATCTTTGAGGCTCGTAAATCAGAATTTCATTTTATGCACGATATTAGTCAGTACCAGGATTTTTTTATTGATTATTTAAAAAAGCAAAATATTCACAAAGAGCCTGTAAACCTTTATGAGCCGATTGAATATATTTTAGGGCTTGGAGGAAAACGCATCCGTCCGGTTTTAACTTTAATGGCTGCCGAAGTTTTTGACACTGATTACACTACTGCTCTTCCTGCAGCAATGGCTGTTGAAGTTTTCCATAATTTTTCTCTTGTACATGATGATATAATGGATGACGCTCCTTTGAGAAGAGGACAAATTACAGTTCATGAAAAATGGAATTTAAATACTGGTATTCTTTCTGGAGATGCCATGTTGATTTTGGCTTACCAATATTTTGAACAATATGAGCCAATTGTTTTTAGAAATTTAGCTAAATTATTTAGCAAAACAGCTCTTGAAGTTTGCGAAGGACAACAATGGGATGTTGATTTCGAAACCCGCAAAGATGTTACGATTCCTGAGTACTTAAAAATGATTGAATATAAAACAGCTGTATTAGTTGCCGCGGCAATGAAAATGGGTGCAATTGTAGCTAAAACTTCAGAAAAAGAAGCTGATTTAATTTACGATTTTGGACTTAATTTAGGCTTGGCCTTTCAATTGCAAGATGATTATCTTGATGCTTTTGGAGATCCAGAAACTTTTGGAAAACAAGTTGGTGGCGATATTATAGAAAATAAAAAAACGTATTTATATCTAAAAGCTTTAGAATTTTCTTCTGCTGAAAAAGCTTCAGAATTAGAGCAATTATTTACTTTACAATTAGAAGATAATATCGAAAAAATAGAAACTGCAAAAACCATTTTTAATGAATCTGGCGCTTCAAAAGCGACACAAGAAGCTATCGAAATGTATACTTTTAAAGCTTTTGAAACTTTAGAAAAAATGGAAATTAATTCTGAAAAGAAAGGCATTTTAAGAACTTTCGGAGAGAATTTAATGGGAAGAAAAGTTTAGTTTTCAGTCGCAGTTTAGTTTTCAGCAACAATCTAAAATCATAAATCAGCAATCTAAAATCTCATGTTTGTAGCACCCATAAATACCGAAGCTTTATTAGCGCAAGCGCAAACAGAGACTCTATATTTAAACCTAATTGAACAAATTAATAAAGATTTTAATTTGGCCAATGAAGGAATTGATTTTCCGTTGAGCATTTCGCCAGAAGAACTAAAAATTCAGCTTCACGAAAAAATCTACAGAATGATTCAGTACAAATTTGCTGAATATTTGAATCTGCTTTACATTATTGATGTTCCTGAAAATGACATTAAAAAACTTGACGGATCAGATTTGGTTATTTTGGCTGAACAAGTTGCTTTTCTAGTACTAAAAAGAGAATGGCAGAAGGTTTGGTTTCGAAATTATTACAAATAAGGTTCTAAGGCTCTGAGATGCTAAGATTCTAAGGTTTTTTATCATTAAAACGAACTATACTTCCTAATTTATCTAATTCATTAATTAGTCCAAAACCTTCAGTATCTATTTTACTTCCTATAATCTGGAAACGAGCATTTTTAAAACAAATCTTTGCTATTCCTACTGTTTTTGTTTTCTTTTTAAAGATAAAAATATCTCTATATTCAGCAATACAAGCACAAGCATCATTTTTTAATGAATCTTTTTCGCTGAATACATTTTCAATTTCTTTTTGCTGTTTAACAGAAAGTTTTGATTGGTTATAATTGTATTTCAATAAAAGATTTTCAAAATTTTTATTAGAAAGAGTCTCCGGATAATTTCCATAAAAAAAGCTAGAAAATTCTTTTTTCTTTTCTTCCTTTAAACTGTCATCATGAGATGAATGCTCAAAATTGCTTCTAGAAGCCAAATAATAATGATCAATTTTATCAGAATCAAAAAAAGGTCGTAATTCTTTCTTTACAACCTTTTCATTAGTGTTTTTTGATTTCTCCGAATTATTACAACTTAATACAATAATTCCAATAAGTATAAAAATAAATTTCTTCAATTTTCAGAATTTAAAAACTTAGAATCTTAGTATCTCAGCACCTTAGCATCTTTAGAAATACACTCTCACAAAAGGCATAAATCCAGATCCGTAGAGGCTTTTGTTCGGATTATACAAAACGTCGTAACGTGCGCCGATTGTTACACTTCCAGTTCTGTAACCTGCACCTAAATATAATGCAGTATTCCAATAACTATCAGAATAAGAAGGTCTATTAAAATTGGACTCGTATCTGGTATCCACTCTAACCTGCTCTAATTCGGCAGATAATTGAATTTCCGGAATCGGGTTTACAAGCGTTATTAAACTTCCTCCATAAACGTACGATTCATAATAATTTCTTGAGTTTAAGTAACCAAATTGTAAACCGACACCAACCGCAACTATTTCGTTGACATTGTAAATTGCACTGGGCATTACAGAAATATCGGTATAACCAGAACCAAATCCAAGACCTAATCCACCTCCAAACTGAACTTTATCCCAGAAATGGCTGCTGTTGTCTATGACATAATTTTGCTGTGCAAAGGAATAACTTGAGAAAAAGACGGTCAAAATCACAAAATAATATTTGCAATCGATTGAAAAATGAATTTTATTCATAGTTAACGTTTATTTTAACAAATTTTTACGTAAAAGTACGTAAAAAAAAGATTTAAATAAATGTGATTGTTGTACTTTTGCCTTTCTATATAACAAAAAGTATATTCACTCATATTATGGATAGGTTTTCATTTTTAAACGCAGCGCATACCGAGTTTTTTGCACAATTATACGATCAATATTTAGTAAACCCAGACAGCGTTGAGCCTAGCTGGAGAAGTTTCTTTCAAGGTTTTGACTTTGGACAAACGACTTATAACGACGAAAACCCTGTGCAAACGATCGTTGAGTACGTGACTAGCGACAATACAGATTACAGTCAAGTTTCAGAAAAACTAAAGAAAGAATTCAACGTTTTAAAATTAATTGACGGATACCGTACGCGCGGACATTTATTCACGAAAACAAATCCAGTTCGTGACCGTAGAACTTCATCTCCGACTTTGGATATCGAAAACTTCGGTTTATCTTCAGCTGATCTTTCGACTGTTTTTGATGCTGCTCAAACAATCGGTTTAGCGCCTTCTTCTTTACAAGATATCGTAAATCGCCTAAAAGCTATTTACTGCCAGCATATTGGTATTGAGTATATGTACATTAGAAATCCTGGCGTTGTAAAATGGATTCAAGATAAATTGGCTGTAAATGTAAATCAGCCAAATTTCTCTACAGAAGAAAAGAAAACAATCTTAAATAAATTAAACGAAGCTGTTTCTTTTGAGAACTTCCTTCATACTAAATATGTTGGACAAAAACGTTTCTCATTAGAAGGTGGTGAATCTATCATCCCAGCTTTAGATGCTTTAATCGAACAAGCTGCTGAAAAAGGTGTTGAACAATTCGTAATGGGAATGGCTCACCGTGGCCGTTTGAACGTTTTGGCAAACATCTTTAACAAATCAACTCAAGATATTTTTGGTGAGTTTGACGGTAAAGATTACGATCAGGAATATTTTGACGGTGACGTAAAATACCACTTAGGTCTTACGGCTGACAAAAAAACAAGATCAGGAAAAAGCATCAACATCAATTTAGCACCAAACCCTTCTCACCTAGAAACGGTTGGAGCTGTAATTGAAGGTATCACAAGAGCAAAACAAGACAAATATTATGCTGATGATTTCTCTAAAGTATTGCCAATCGCGGTGCACGGAGATGCTGCAATCGCAGGTCAAGGTATTTTATATGAAATCATTCAAATGGCACAGCTTGATGGTTACAAAACTGGAGGAACAATCCATATTGTAATCAACAACCAAGTTGGATTTACAACAAACTACTTAGACGCTCGTTCTTCTACTTATTGTACAGATGTTGCTAAAGTAACTTTATCTCCAGTATTACACGTAAATGCTGACGATGCTGAAGCTGTTGTACATGCTGTATCTTTTGCATTAGATTACAGAATGCAATTTGGACGTGATGTATTTATCGACTTATTAGGTTACAGAAAATACGGTCACAACGAAGGTGATGAACCTCGTTTCACTCAACCAGTTTTATATAAAATCATTGCTAAACATAAAAACCCAAGAGACATTTACGCAGAAAAATTACTTTCTGAAGGCGTAATCGATGCATCTTATGTAAATGGTTTAGAAAAACAATACAAATCTGCTTTAGAAGAAAACTTAGAAGCTTCTCGTAAAAAAGATTTAACAATCATTACTCCATTCATGAAAAACGAATGGGACGGATTTGTTCAGGTAACAGATACACAAATGCTTCAAAAAGTGGATACTACTTTTGCTAAAGAAGGATTGGATTCTATTATCAACACAATCTCAACTTTACCAGAAGACAAAAAGTTTATCAATAAAATAACTAAAATTGTTACCGATAGAAAAACAGGTTACGATAATAACACTGTTGATTGGGGAACTGCAGAAGCTTTAGCTTACGGTTCGCTTTTAACAGAAGGATTTGATGTTCGTATTTCTGGTCAGGATGTTGAAAGAGGAACTTTCTCTCACCGTCATGCCGTTGTTAAAGTAGAAGATTCTGAAGAAGAAGTAATTCTATTAGATGCTATAGAAAACAAAAAAGGAAAATTCGGCGTATTCAATTCACTTTTATCTGAGTACGGAGTTCTTGGTTTTGATTACGGATATGCATTAGCAAATCCAAAAGCCTTAACAATCTGGGAAGCACAATTTGGAGATTTCTCTAACGGAGCCCAAATCATGATTGACCAATATATTTCTTGTGGAGAAGACAAATGGAACAATCAAAATGGTATTGTTTTATTATTACCTCACGGATATGAAGGACAAGGTGCAGAACACTCTTCTGCAAGAATGGAGCGTTACTTACAACTTTGTGCAAGACAAAATATGTATGTTGCAGATTGTACAACGCCAGCCAACTTCTTTCACTTGTTAAGAAGACAAATGAAAACTAATTTCCGTAAACCTTTAGTCGTTTTCTCTCCAAAAAGTTTATTACGTGATCCAAGATGCGTATCTACAGTTGAAGAATTAGCAAACGGAAGTTTCCAAGAAACAATTGATGACAATACAGTAGATAAAAAGAAAGTAAAAACATTAGTTTTTGTTACTGGTAAATTCTACTATGACATTGTTGCTGAAAGAGAAAACAACGGAAGAAATGATGTTGCCGTTGTTCGTATCGAACAATTATTCCCTTTCCCAGTTGAGCAAATCAAAGAAATTATTGCACAATATCCAAATGCAGATGATTACGTTTGGGCGCAAGAAGAACCTAAAAACATGGGAGCTTATAGCTTTATGTTAATGAACTTTGATCTTGTAAAATGGAGATTGGCTTCATTAAAAGCATACGCTGCTCCAGCATCTGGAAGTTATACACGTGCAAAACGTCGTCATGCAGATGCAATTAGAATGGTATTCGATAAAAATTTATTTAGATAATTAAAAAAATTGTTTCAAGTTTCAATCCCGATAGCTATCGGGATTGAAACCATAAAAACCTTAAACAAAAACAAGATGATTTTAGAAATGAAAGTCCCATCACCAGGGGAATCAATAAAAGAAGTTGAAATTGCAACTTGGTTAGTAAAAGACGGAGATTATGTAGAAAAAGATCAGGCAATTGCTGAAGTTGATTCAGACAAAGCTACTCTTGAATTACCTGCTGAAATGAGCGGTGTAATTACACTAAAAGCTGAAGAAGGTGACACAGTAGCAGTTGGTGCTGTAGTTTGTTTAATTGATACTGATGCAGCAAAACCGGCAGGTGACGCAGCAGCAGCTCCAGCAGCTGAGGCTCCAAAAGCGGAAGCACCGAAAGCGGAAGCACCGAAAGCTGAAGCTCCAAAGGCAGAAGTAAAAGCTGAGGCTCCAGCAGCTACAAGTTATGCAGCTGGAACTCCATCTCCTGCAGCAAGAAAAATATTAGATGAAAAAAATATAGCTCCGGCAACAGTTTCAGGAACTGGTAAAGGAGGAAGAATCACTAAAGACGATGCTGTAAATGCAGTACCTTCTATGGGAACTCCAACTGGTGGAAGCCGTGGAACTGAGCGTACAAAATTATCTATGTTACGTCGTAAAGTAGCAGAAAGATTAGTTTCGGCTAAAAACGAAACAGCTATGCTTACTACTTTCAACGAAGTAAACATGACGCCAATCAACCAAATTCGTAACGAATACAAAGATGCTTTCAAAGCTAAACATGGTGGTTTAGGTTTAGGTTTCATGTCATTCTTTACAAAAGCAGTTACAAGAGCTTTAGAATTATATCCAGATGTAAACTCAATGATGGATGGTGATTACAAAATCGCTTACGATTTTGCTGATATCTCAATCGCAGTTTCTGGACCAAAAGGATTAATGGTTCCTGTTGTTCGTAATGCTGAATTGTTAACTTTCCGCGGAATTGAAGCTGAAATCAAAAGATTAGCTTTAAGAGCTCGCGATGGTCAAATTACAGTTGACGATATGACTGGAGGAACTTTCACAATTACAAATGGTGGAGTTTTCGGAAGTATGTTATCTACTCCAATTATCAACCCTCCTCAATCAGGAATTTTAGGAATGCACAACATTATTGAGCGTCCAATTGCTGTAAACGGAAAAGTTGAAATTCACCCAATGATGTACGTTGCGCTTTCTTATGATCACAGAATTATCGACGGACGTGAGTCTGTTGGTTTCTTAGTTGCTGTAAAAGAAGCTTTAGAAAATCCAGTAGAATTATTAATGAATGGAGATGCTAAACGTGCTTTAGAACTATAATTCTAAAACACTTTCCTTACATAAACCCCTGCTCTTTCCAGAGTAGGGGTTTCTTTTTTTAGTCCTATTCTTATTAAGTTAATTTTAAACAAAAATTAAGGCATTTAATTTGGAATAAATAAAAATAAAGCTTGCGTGATAAACATTCAACTATTACATTTGCGCTATTAAAATCAATTCTAAATAAAAATGAAATTTAAATTTACGATTTCTCTTTTGAGTTTTTGTTTTGCTTTATTGACCTGCGTATCTGCTGTGGCTCAAGAAAAAGCAACTGTAAAAGGTAAAATATCTTTAAATACTAACGAATCTCCTGAAGGAATTTCATTAGCATTGAAAGGCACAAGATTTGGAACAATTGCTGACGAAGAAGGTAATTATAAAATCAAAAATATTAAACCTGGAACTTACACCTTAAAAGTTTCAGCTGTCGGTTACAACACAATAGAAAAAAAGATTACTATTGCTGAAGGACAAGAATTAACTGAAAATTTCAATATTACTTCAAATTCAGAAGAACTAACAGAAATAGTTGTAAATGGCCGTAAAAATAGTTTTGCACGCAAAGACAACCAACAAGTTTCAAGATTACCACTTAAAAATCTTGAAAATCCACAAGTTTATACTACCATTACAGGAGGCGTACTAAAAGAACAAGTAGTTACAACATTTGATGATGCATTAAAAAATGCTCCAGGAATTACACAACTTTGGACTGCTACAGGTCGTGGAGGAGATGGAGCAAGTTATTACTCTTTAAGAGGATTTCCTGTTCAGGCAACTATCGTTAATGGTGTACCGGGTCTAACAAACGGTAGTCTAGATCCTGCTAACATTGACAGAGTTGAAATTATTAAAGGACCATCTGGAACTTTATTTGGAAGCAGTTTAATTTCTTATGGAGGATTAATCAATACTACAACAAAAAGACCTTATAAAGGTTTTGGAGGAGAAGTAAATTATACTGTTGGAAGCTATGGCTTAAACCGTGTAACTGCAGATCTTAATACAGGCCTTAACGACAAAAAAACACTTAATTTTAGAGTTAACTCTGCCTACAACAAACAAAATACTTTTCAGGATGCTGGTTTTAGAGAATCTTATTTTATCGCGCCATCTTTATCTTATGAAGTGAATGATAGATTATCTTTCTTAGTTAATACAGAATTCATGAGCAATGAAACAACAAACCCAACCATGTTGTTTTTAGATAGAGCAAATCCGTTAAGAGTTCACAATATTGCTGAATTAAAATACGACAACAAACGTTCTTATACGAGCGACGAATTAACAATAAAAACGCCTTCTTACAATATTCAGGCACAAATGAACTATAAGCTTTCTAGCCAATGGACTTCTCAAACGATTTTCTCGACTAGTCAAGCCAAGTCAACTGGAAATTACGCTTATCTATATGAAGGAACAGCATCTACGCCAATTCAAGATGGAATTGTTTTGGCAAGATATTTTAATTACCAAGACAACAAAAACACAACATTTGATATTCAACAAAACTTTATTGGTGATTTTAAAATCGGAAACTTAAGAAATAGGCTTGTTGTTGGTTTAGATTATTACAATCGAGTTGGTCTTGATCGCGGTACAGGATACTTTGGTAATGGTTATATTTATATTGGAGACGATTTAGCATCATTCAATGCCATTTTCGGACCATCAAACGGTGATACAGGAGATCTAACAAAAGCGGGGTCTGACGCAATAGTAGGAAATGCTCCAAGAAACAACGCTAAAACGAAACAAGAAGTTTACAGCGCTTACTTTTCTGATGTAATTAACTTTACTCCAGCTTTTTCTGCAATGGTAAGTTTACGTGCCGACCGTTTCATGAACAGCGGAGATGTTTCGACAGATGCTGATGATTATAACCAAACTTCTTTTTCTCCAAAATTTGGATTGGTATATCAACCTATAATTGATAAGGTATCTATTTTCGCAAACTATATGAATGGTTTCTCAAACGTAGCACCAGGCGAAAATGTTAATGGAACAGTGAGAACTCCTGTTACATTTGATCCTGAACATGCTAACCAAATCGAATTCGGAACAAAATTGAACATTTTTAGAGACAAAATATACGCTACTTTAAGCTACTACGACATTAAAGTTTCTAATCAAGCTTATAGCGTTAGACCTAATGCAACTGACGTAATAAACTATCAAGACGGTGGTCAGCACAATAAAGGTTTTGAAACTGAAATTATTGCTAACCCTGTTACAGGTCTAAATATTATTCTTGGATACAGCTACAATGACGCTACTTTAACTCAAGGTGATGCTGATTTCGTAGGATTCAGACCTGAGAGCTCAGGAGCTTACAATATGGCAAACTTATGGGCTAGCTACAAATTTACTAGCGGAACCTTGAGAGGTTTTGGTTTAGGATTTGGAGGAAACTATGTTGGAGATAACAAAATCATGAATAGAAAAGTTTCAGGGACATTTACAATTCCAGAATATACCGTGCTAAATTCTTCTTTATTTTATAATACGGAAAGATTTGGTATTACATTAAAACTAAACAATATCGCAAATAAAGAAATCTATGACGGATGGTCAACTATACATCCTAAAGATCCTAGAACTTTTGCTGCAAGTTTCTCTTATAAATTCTAATAAAAAATCAATAAAAAACACTTTTCTAATAAAAGAAAGGTGTTTTTTAAATTTTAAAAGATTATGATTACAATTGCCAGTCTTATTGTCTTTTTAGCTTTTTACACGCTTTATTACACTTCAAAAAGAGCTGTATTGTCGTATGATTTAGGTTTTGAAAAATGGATGAAAGATAATCCAAAACCAACTAAACTCATCGGATTATCACTTCTTGTAACCGCTTATGCAATGTGGCTTGTGACACAATCACTAGGCTGTGGCACTTTAATGTTTTTTATTCAATTAATGACCATTGGAAGTTTGATCGTGATTCTTCAACCATTAAAAAAAGTAAACAGCAAAGCACTTTTAGCATTGCTTGTTTTTGTCGCGCTATTAGAACTTTACTATAACTAATATCATTTTCAAAATACAATATGCCAGCTAATTCAAAATATTTAAATCCTGCTTTTTGGCCACGCTTTTCTAAAATTACAGCCGCAATTTTAGGAGGATACTTTGTTTCTGTTACTTTTCATTTGGCTTTAGCTTCTTGGTTTAATCGTGCAGATGTGCTTATAACAATGGCTTTTAGTGGTTTTATTCTTTGGGTAGCTCTAATGGTAATTGCTTTTTTAGCCAAAAGCGGCTGGAAAATATGGGGAATTTACATACTTCTTACTTTGCTTTTCTGTCTTTTTATTTATTTGGGTCAAACTTATAACACGGCGAAATAATTTTTATGAACAACCGTCATTACAATATCTATTTTCACACTCATACTGTCAGCGGAATCGTCATCAGTGTGGTTCTTTTTGTTATTTTCTTTGCTGGATCTTTTTCTTTTTTTAGAGATGAAATCATCAATTGGGAAAGAAGTGAATCTACCGCAATTACAAGAGAAATTCAATTAGACTACGACAAAGCTCTCCAGCATTTGGATAAAAAATATATTTTGCACGGTCGAAATATTACCATCTCAAAACCTTCTATAGAAGAAAGAGTTGGCGTTTATATGGAGGGAACAAAAGATACTTTGGCTCCAGCAAAACAAAAAGAAGGTCAGTTTTTCTATTTAAACCCTAAAAGCTATAAATCTTTTACTTACGAAGAATCTTATTCACTAGGTGAACTTTTATACCGATTACATTTCTTGGCACAAATTCCTTATCCAATTGGATATTATTTATCAGGTTTTATTGCTTTGTTTTTCTTGTTTGCAATTGTAACTGGAGTTTTATTGCACTGGAATAAAATTGTTTCAAACTTTTACATTTTCCGTCCGAAAGAAAAACTAAAAACACTTTGGACAGATGCGCACACTGCATTAGGAATGATTGGTCTGCCTTTTCAATTTGTTTACGCAGTTACAGGAGCTTTTTTTATGATAAAACTTCTTATTGTTGCGCCAGCAGTAATGGCCTTGTACAATGGAGATCAAGATAAATTATATAAAGAACTAGAATATACCGATCCCGATTTTAAATTTGAAAATAAAAAACTAGCTACTCCTTTTAATATTGACGAACTGGTTGCCAAAACAAAAAAGAATTGGTCTGATTTTGAAATTACCCGTGTTTTCATTCAAAACTACGGCGATGCCAATATGCACGTTTTGGTTGAAGGAGAATTATTAAGTCATAAAAAATTTACTGGAATCGGAAAAGTAGTTTATCGAATTTCTGATGGAAAAGAAATTGCAAAAAAAGATCCAATCGCACAAACGAGTTATTTAGATGTTGTAAAAAATGTTTTATATCGAATTCATTTTGGGGATTATGGTGGTTATGCTTTAAAAATCGTAAGTTTCATTTTAGGAATTATAACCTGTTTTGTAATTATTTCTGGAGTTATGATTTGGCTAGTTGCCAGACAGAAAAATAATATACCTGAAAAGAAAAGACGTTTCAATGCAGCTGTTGTTCGTATTTATTTGGCGATCTGTTTGAGTATGTACCCAATTACGGCTTTGGCTTTTATCGGAAGCAAAATTTTCTATCCATTAAGTCAATCCAATTTATTTACACTTTATTTCGGAGGCTGGTTATTGCTAACAATCTTCTTTATTATAAAAAAGAACGATTCATTTACCAACAAAGCTTGCTTGATTTCTGGTAGTATTTTAGGTTTCTTAATTCCAATTACAAACGGAATTGTTTCTGGAGATTGGTTTTGGAATTCTTTTATGAACAACAAAATTCAGATTTTCTTTATTGATGTTTTTTGGATTTTCTTGGCTTCAATTTCATTATATGTTGCCTATCATTTAAAACCTAAAAAAGCGGTTGCTTAATTAAGTTTTTCTTCACTAAGCACATTTTTTTAATCTCGCAAAGACGCAAAGTCGCAAAGAACTATTTAAAATAAAACTTTGAGACTTTGCGTCTTTGCGAGATTTATATTTTTCTACATTTAATCTTTTCTCATGATTGCCCCACGAATTATTTAGAATAATTTGTCCCATATAGATTTTGAGCATACTTTTACGCTTTTAATCAAAAAATGGGTTTCAAAACTAAAATACGTTTTCTGCATAAATGGCTCGGATTAATTTCTGGGCTAATTGTTTTTATAATCAGTGTTACGGGCTGTATTTTCTGTTTTCATGATGAAATAAAAGACATTACACGAAAAGAATGGCGTTTGGTTGAAGCTCAAAACAAACCATTTCTTCTTCCTTCCGTTTTAGAAGAAAAAGCAAAAGAAATTGTTCCGAAGAATAAAGTAAGTATGGTTTCTTATTATGGGAAAAACCGTTCTGCAATTGTCTACACGTATTCTGATTCTGAAAACTTATATCTGTATTTTAATCCGTACTCCGGAAAATATTTAAAAACAGAAAATCCGAAAACCGATTTTTTCATTATTGTTGAATACATTCATTTGTACTTACTGCTTCCAGATTATATTGGAAAACATATTATTGGTGGTGCGACTATCCTTTTTATTCTTTTATTAATTTCTGGAATGGTCCAATGGTGGCCGAAAAAAAGATCTGATTTAAAAAGAAGTTTTACCATAAAATGGTCCGCCAAATGGCGTCGCGTGAATTATGATTGGCATAATACTTCTGGCTTTTACATTTCCATTATTGCCTTAATTTTAGCCATAACTGGGCTTACCTTTACGTACGAATGGGTTGGGGACGGAATTTATAAATCCGTTAATTTTGGAGGAGACAAAGCTTTGGAAACTAAACTTCCTGTTGTTGACACCACAAAATTCAAAATAAATGCTACAAAAGCAATTGATCTTGCATTTATTCAAACTAAAAAACTGCAACCAAATGCAGAAATGATGTTTGTTTTAATTCCGCAGCAAAAAGGTAATATTATCAGTACAGGCGCATATCCGCATACGTTACGATATGATCATCAAAGCAATTATTACTTTCATCCAAATGATGGAAAACTACTTCAGAAACAACCTTTTGAAAATAAAAGTTTCGGTTTGCAAGTAGTAGAAATGAATTATGGAATTCATACTGGTCAAGTATTAGATTTACCGGGAAAAATTATTGCTTTTATCGTCAGTTTATTTGCTGCGGCACTTCCTGTAACAGGATTTATAATTTGGTATGGAAGAAATTTCAAAAGCAAAAAAATTAAAGCATAAAAAAACCGTCCTTAAAAGAACGGTTTAATTTATCTAAGAAATATTCTTAATTAGTTTCTGTTGGCAACAGCATTTTTTTGGATATTCTTAACTGAACTCACTTTACTGTCAGCGTAAGCTACTTCGGTAAGATTTTTTTCATTGAAAAACATCCATTTTCCAGTTTTTAATCCCTCAGTATATTCACCTTCTACAGTTTTATTCCCTCTTTCATCATAAGATACCCAAACACCGTCCAATTTCCCATCTTTAAAAAAGCCTTCCTGTTGTATTTTACCATTGTTATAATAATAAGTAGCTTTTACTTTATTTCCAACAGTTTCTAACTCAGGTTTACCTTCTTGTGCTGATAAAATTCCAGAGAATAACACAGCCGCTAAAATCACACACTTTTTCATATCTTTAGGTATTAAATGTTATCAAATTGTTATCAAATATAGTTAATAGTTTACATTAAAAAAACTTTTACTTAACAATTTGATAACATTGAGTAAAAACTTAACATTGGAAAAGTAGATAAAACGAAAAAACCAGCGCTAAAGCACTGGTTTTACTGGTATTTTATAAAAAACTGAAATTAACGATAACGTTGTAAATTTCGTAAATATTTTAGTTCAATAAAGCGCTAAGTTGTTTATCTAACTCAGCATCAGATGGTCTAGGAGCATCAGATTTAACAATATTTCCTTGTGGATCGATCAAAATAAATCTTGGAATTCCGGTTACGCCATAATTCATAACAAATTCAGATTCCCAATCTTTATCAGCAAAAAGCTGTATTCCGCCAAGATGCTTATCGGTTACAAATTTTTTCCATTTTTCATTGTCTTTCAACTTATCGATAGAAATACTCACGAATTCAATATTTTTTCCATGGTATTTTTCTTCAATCTTTTGCAAGTATGGAATTTCAGCTCTACAAGGCGCGCACCAAGTAGCCCAAAGATCAATGTAAACATATTTTCCTTTCAAGTCAGAAAGCTTTGTTTTTCCGCCTTTAAAATTTTCATAGTCAAAACCAGGAGATGGTTTTCCAATCATTTTATTTGCTTTAGCAACTCTCTCATAATCTTCTGTTGCATATTGGTGGAAACTTTCAAAGCTACGTTTTAAAGCAGCTTTAAATTCAGGATCGAAATCACCTTTCTCAAGACTTTCTGTGTCCTTTTTTAATTTCGTATCCAATAAAACCGCAAACTCTCCTTCCTCTTTTTTGAAAGCATCATTCTGAAAAGTTTCATCTCTTAAAGCTTGCTGCGCTAAAAAATTACTTTCATTTACACCTTTACCTTTATATACAATCGTTTCATCAAATTCTTTGGCATTCATTGTTAGATTAACTTCAGAATTTGGTTTCAAATAAAGATTTGAAGATTCTTTTCCATCAGAAAACATATAAAATCCCTTTGGAGCATCAAAAGTTGCAGCAAAAATTCCTTTTTTATCAATTGGAATTACTTGTTTAAAATTATCTCTTCCTTTAATAGTTAACGTATCACTATTTCTATTTTCGATTTTAGCAGTGAATTTAATCGAATTAGCGCTTTGTCCTATAACGTTCAAAGCATTAAAAATTACCAAACCAGCAACAAAAAGTTTCTTCATGGATATTATTATTTGTTTTTTAGAGAATCAAAACTAAAAAATTAAAGCTTCGAAATTTCACAATTAACAATTTATTTGAAATTATTATGCATCAACTTATCACTTTACTATATTAATTTGAATTTTGTGTTTACTTTTGCAGTCTAAAATTTAGATCATGTATAGAAGTCATAATTGCGGCGAACTAAATGCCTCAAATATTAATACGGAAGTTACACTAGCGGGATGGGTACAAAAATCACGCGATAAAGGATTTATGAACTGGGTTGACTTACGTGACCGTTACGGAATTACACAACTTATTTTTGACGAAAGCCGTACCGATAAAACTGTTTTTGAATTGGCAAAAACTCTAGGAAGAGAATTTGTAATTCAAGTAAAAGGAACTGTTATTGAGCGTGAAGCAAAAAACAAAAACATTTCTACTGGTGAAATCGAAATTTTAGTTTCTGAATTGACTATTCTAAACACCGCTTTAACGCCTCCATTTACTATTGAAGATGAAACGGACGGTGGTGAAGATATCAGAATGAAATATCGTTATTTAGATATCCGTAGAAATCCAGTAAAAAATAGCTTATTATTCCGTCACAAAGTGGCAATGGAAGTTCGTAAATATTTATCTGATTTAGATTTCTGCGAAGTTGAAACTCCTTATTTAATCAAATCGACTCCAGAAGGAGCAAGAGATTTCGTTGTACCAAGTCGTATGAACGAAGGTCAGTTTTATGCATTACCGCAATCTCCACAAACTTTCAAACAACTTTTGATGGTTGGTGGAATGGATAAATATTTCCAAATCGTGAAATGTTTCCGTGATGAAGATTTGCGTGCAGACCGTCAGCCTGAGTTTACTCAAATTGACTGCGAAATGGCATTTGTGGAACAAGAAGACATTTTGAATGTTTTTGAAGGTTTGACAAGACATTTATTGAAAGAAATCAAAGGTATCGAAGTAGATAAATTCCCAAGAATTACTTACGACTATGCTATGAAAACATACGGAAATGACAAACCGGACATTCGTTTCGGAATGAAGTTTGGCGAATTGAACGAATTTGCACAGCACAAAGAATTCCCAGTTTTCAATACAGCAGAATTAGTTGTCGGAATCGCAGTTCCTGGAGCAGGAAATTATACTCGTAAAGAAATTGACGGATTAATTGACTGGGTAAAACGTCCGCAAGTTGGAGCATCTGGAATGGTCTACGTAAAATGCAACGAAGACGGAACATACAAATCATCTGTAGATAAATTCTACGATCAAGATGATTTGACAAATTGGGCAAAAGCAACAGAAGCAAATCCTGGCGATATGATTTTTGTACTTTCTGGTCCTGCAAATAAAACTCGTGCACAGCTTTCTGCACTTCGTATGGAATTAGCAACTCGTTTAGGATTACGTAAACCTGAAGAATTTGCTCCATTATGGGTTGTAGATTTCCCGTTATTGGAATTGGACGAAGAAAGCGGCCGTTATCACGCTATGCACCATCCCTTTACTTCTCCAAAACCAGAAGACATGGCTTTGTTAGAAACAGAACCAGGAAAAGTTCGTGCAAATGCTTACGATATGGTGTTGAATGGAAATGAAATTGGTGGTGGATCAATTCGTATTCACGATAAAGCAACACAACAATTAATGTTCAAATATTTAGGATTTACCGAAGAAGAAGCAAAAGCACAATTTGGTTTCTTAATGGACGCTTTTCAATTTGGAGCTCCGCCACACGGAGGATTAGCATTTGGATTGGACAGATTAGTTGCTATTCTAGGCGGTCAAGAAACCATCAGAGATTTTATTGCTTTCCCAAAAAACAATTCTGGGCGTGATGTTATGATTGATGCACCAGCTGCAATTGATGATGCTCAATTAAAAGAATTGCACATTAAAATCGATTCTATTTAAGATAAAATCTTAAAAAAAAGTATAAAAAAGCGGCTGAAAATTCTCAGTCGCTTTTTTTCTGTCAAAAAATGAAGAAATAATCTTAAAATTTTCGTTTTTCGCAATATGAAATTCCTACAAATTAAATTTTTTAATATTCTTACAATTAATGATTCTTAAATTATCGTATTTCATATAAAATTTGATGCAATAAACCACGTAAAAACACTGGAAATCAATAATTTTTACAAAAAATTAACACGTACATGTCTTTTGTATGATTTTATATGTTACATTTGTTTTATTATAAATTATTATTACAATTACAATGCGTACAGGTACAGTAAAATTTTTCAATGAGTCTAAAGGTTATGGATTCATTACAGACGAAGAAACAGGAAAGGACATCTTCGTTCACGCTTCAGGAATTAACGCGGAAGAATTACGCGAAGGTGACCGTGTAAGCTACGAAGAAGAAGAAGGAAGAAAAGGGAAAGTTGCTGCTAAAGTAGCAGTAATCTAAGAAAAATATAGCAATTTATTTTTTTTGCCTCTGAATGGTCTCAGAAGACGTCCCGAAGTATCGGGACGTTTTTTTTTGGACAAATCTTAAAAAAATATTAAAATACCCTCATGTTATTTATAATCAATAAAAATTAGGCATAAACGCAGTTTCGCACCCTACTTAAAACCTTTTTTAGCTTGTGTTTTACAGAGTTCCAAGTTATCTTTGTGGCTCATTTTTTAAGTATAAAACCGAAGTTTATGCAATCCGATCAATACAGTTACATTCCTATTTTAATGCAGTTTATTCTAGCTGTTGGTTTTGTGGTAGGAACAATCATTATCTCTGGAAAATTAGGCCCTAAAAGAAACTCTGAAGTTAAAGATAAAAACTTCGAATGTGGTATCGAATCTGTTGGTAACGCCCGTATTCCTTTTTCTGTAAAATATTTCCTTGTTGCCATTTTGTTCGTATTGTTTGACGTAGAGGTAATTTTCCTTTATCCTTGGGCAGTAAACTTCAAAGATTTAGGAATTGAAGGAATGTTAAAAATGATCGTTTTCATGTCTTTACTTTTGATTGGTTTTTTCTACATCATCAAAAAGAAGGCATTAGAGTGGGAATAATTAGAGATTTTAGATTTTAGATTTCTGATTTTAGATTTAACCGATTTAGAATTAAAATTTAAAATTTAATCCTCAACAAAAAATTGATTTAAAAAATTGATTTTACTTTTTAAGATTTCAAAAAATCTAAAATCTAAAATCAGAAATCTAAAATAAAATGAGCGATTCAAAAGTAAATATGGTTGCACCGCCAGAAGGAGTTACTGGTGAAGGTTTCTTCGCTACAAAACTTAGTGATGTTGTTGGTTTAGCAAGAGCTAACTCATTATGGCCGCTTCCTTTCGCGACTTCATGCTGTGGTATCGAATTCATGGCAACAATGGCATCTCATTACGATTTAGCTCGATTTGGTTCTGAGCGTGTGAGTTTCTCTCCTCGTCAGGCAGATATGTTATTAGTAATGGGAACTATTTCAAAAAAAATGGCTCCGATTTTAAGACAAGTTTACGAACAAATGGCTGAACCTCGCTGGGTTATCGCTGTTGGAGCTTGCGCTTCTTCAGGAGGTATTTTTGATACTTATTCTGTTTTACAAGGAATTGACAAAGTAATTCCTGTTGACGTATATGTACCAGGTTGCCCGCCAAGACCAGAACAAATTGTAGACGGAGTAATGAGACTTCAAGACTTGGTGAAAAGCGAATCTGTGAGACGCAGAAGCTCACCAGAATACCAAGAATTATTAGCTTCATATAATATCTCATAAGATGGCCTTAGAAAACACCCTGATTCAAGATAAACTTACTGAAACATTTAATAACGATGTTTTCAACTTCCAGCAAGAAAGTGATATTTTTTCTTTAGAAGCTTCTGCTGATAAAATTACAGCATTGATTCTATTTCTTAAAAATGATTCAGAATTAAAATTTCATTTCTTAACTGACTTATGTGGTATTCATTACCCAGATAATGAGAGTGAACGTCAGTTTGCAGTAGTTTACCACTTGCATAACTGGTACGAAAACAAAAGATTAAAAATCAAAGTTTTCTTAAATGGTGAAAAACCAGAAATTAAATCAGTTTCAAATATTTTCTTGTCTTCTAACTGGATGGAAAGAGAAACATTCGATTTTTTTGGGATTAACTTTATTGGACATCCTCAATTGAAACGTATTTTGAATATGGATGAAATGCAGTCACACCCAATGAGAAAAGAATTCCCAATGGAAGACAGCGGAAGAACGGACAAAGACGACAGATTCTTTGGAAGAACAACAACAAATTGCTAAAAAATAATTCAACATTATAAAATGTCAGAACTATTATTACCACCAGAGCATCGCTATGCTAAAATAATTAAGGAGAGACTAAACGAAGACGGAAGCGAACTTTCTGTACTGAATTTAGGTCCGACACACCCTGCTACACACGGTATTTTCCAAAATATCCTGTTAATGGATGGTGAGAAAATTCTTGAGGCTGAACCCACAATTGGTTACATCCACAGAGCATTCGAAAAAATTGCCGAAAATCGTCCTTTTTATCAAATTACACCTCTTACAGATCGTATGAACTATTGCTCCTCTCCTATTAATAATATGGGATGGTGGATGACAGTAGAAAAACTATTAGGAGTTGAAGTTCCTAAAAGAGCGCAATATCTAAGAGTTATCGTTATGGAGCTGGCTCGTATTACCGACCATATTATCTGTAACGGGATTTTAGGTGTTGATACTGGTGCGTATACTGGTTTCTTATACGTTTTTCAATTTAGAGAAAAAATCTACGAAATCTACGAAGAAATTTGTGGAGCTCGTTTGACTACAAATATGGGAAGAATTGGTGGTTTTGAAAGAGACTGGTCTCCAGAAGTTTTCAAAAAACTAGATAAATTCCTAGAAGAATTCCCTCCAGTTTGGGAAGAATTCCAAAACCTTTTCGAGAGAAATAGAATTTTCCTTGATAGAACTGTAAATGTAGGTGGAATCACTGCCGAAAAAGCTATGGCTTACGGATTTACAGGTCCAAACTTACGTGCCGCTGGAGTTGATTATGACGTACGTGTTGCACAACCTTACTCATCTTACGAAGATTTCGATTTTATTGTTCCTGTTGGAAAATCAGGAGATACTTACGATCGTTTCTGTGTTCGTAATGCTGAAGTTTGGGAAAGTTTAAGCATTATTCGTCAGGCATTAGAAAAAATGCCTCCAGGAAACGAATATCATGCTGAAGTTCCAGATTACTACCTTCCTCCAAAAGAAGATGTTTATACTTCTATGGAATCTTTAATTTATCACTTTAAGATTGTAATGGGAGAAGTTCCTGTACCAGTTGCAGAAATCTACCACCCAGTTGAAGGAGGAAATGGAGAAATCGGTTTCTATTTAGTAACAGACGGAAGTAGAACTCCATATAGATTACATTTCAGAAGACCATGCTTTATTTATTATCAAGCATTCCCAGAAATGATTAAAGGCGCGATGCTTTCAGATGCAATTATCATCCTTTCAAGTTTGAATGTAATTGCAGGAGAACTAGACGCCTAAAATAAATTTAGATTTTAGAAGATAAAATTTAGATTAAAAAATTTGTGCCTTTGCGCCTTTGTGGCAAAACAAGAATAAAATGGAAAGAAAACATTACAAACAAGAAATAAACATGACTGAGGCATTGATGAATCGCATCAATGAATTGATTAGTCATTATCCTGAGGGCAAACAAAAATCGGCTTTATTGCCTGTTTTGCACGAAGTTCAGGATGCACACAACAACTGGCTTAGTATTGAATTGCAAGATAAAGTTGCCGAGATTCTTCAGATAAAACCGATCGAGGTTTATGAGGTGGTTACTTTCTACACGATGTTCAACCAGAAGCCAATTGGTAAGTATATGTTTGAATTTTGCCAGACTTCTTGCTGTTGTTTAAACGGAGCCGAAAATTTAATGGATTACACTTCTGAAAAATTAGGCATTAAAATGGGCGAAACAACCGCAGACGGAATGTTTACCATTGCTGGTGTAGAGTGCTTAGGTGCTTGTGGATACGCTCCAATGATGCAGTTGGGCGATTTCTACAAAGAGAAATTGACAGAAGAAAAGATCGATCGGTTAATCGCTGATTGTAAAGAGGATAAAATAATATTACACGATAAATAAGATGTCACAAAAAATATTATTAGATAAAATCAATATTCCTGGAATCAAAACCTACGAAGTTTATCGTCAAAATGGCGGATATGCTTCTGTAGAAAAAGCTTTAAAAACACTTACTCCAGACGAAGTTACAGAAGAAGTAAAAAAATCAGGATTACGTGGTCGTGGTGGTGCAGGTTTCCCTGCCGGAATGAAATGGAGTTTTATTGATAAAAAATCAGGAAGACCGAGACACTTAGTTTGTAACGCAGACGAATCTGAGCCTGGAACATTCAAAGATAGATTTTTGATGGAATACATCCCTCACTTATTGATCGAAGGAATGATTACATCAAGTTACGCTTTGGGTGCCAACCTATCTTACATCTACATTCGTGGAGAATACATGTGGGTTTTCAAAATTTTAGAAAGAGCGATCGCCGAAGCAAAAGCTGCCGGATGGTTAGGAAAAAATATATTAGGAACAGGTTATGATCTTGAACTTCACGTTCATTGTGGAGCTGGAGCGTATATCTGTGGAGAAGAGACAGCATTAATCGAATCATTGGAAGGTAAAAGAGGAAACCCTCGTATTAAACCACCTTTCCCAGCAGTTTCTGGTCTTTGGGCAAATCCAACTGTGGTAAACAATGTTGAAACAATTGCGACTGTGCCGTGGATTGTAAACAATTCTGGAGATGATTATGCTAAAATTGGTATTGGACGTTCTACTGGAACTAAATTAATTTCTGCTTCAGGTCACATCAAAAATCCAGGTGTTTACGAAATTGAATTAGGTTTAAGTGTTGACGAATTCATGAATTCTGATGAATATTTAGGAGGAATGTCTTCAAGCCGTCCATTAAAAGCATTTGTACCAGGAGGTTCTTCTGTACCGATTTTACCAGCTGAATTGATTTTCAAAACAGCAAACGGCGAAGACAGATTAATGACTTACGAATCTTTAAGTGATGGTGGTTTTGCTACTGGATCTATGTTAGGTTCTGGAGGATTTATTGTTTATAACGATACAGCTTGTGTTGTTAGAAACACTTGGAACTTTGCTCGTTTCTATCACCACGAATCTTGCGGACAATGTACACCTTGCCGTGAAGGAACAGGATGGTTAGAAAAAATCTTATGGAGAATCGAAAACGGTCAAGGCCGTGAAGAAGATATCGAATTATTGTGGAGCATTCAAAGTAAAATTGAAGGAAACACAATTTGTCCGCTTGGTGACGCTGCTTCTTGGCCAGTAGCTGCAGCAATTCGTCACTTTAGAGATGAGTTCGAATATCACGTTCGTTTCCCAGAAAAAATCAAAAATAGAGATCACTTTGTTGCTGAACCTTTTTCACAAGTAAAGCATTTAGTAGGCGGTAAAGTAATCGTATAAAAATAAAAAGCAGAAAGTTATAAAGTTCATAATGTTAAAAAGGACAGCAATTCTTTTCAATATTCCGACTTTCAACATTCAAATCATAAAGAGATGAAAGTAACCATAGACGGTCAAAGTATAGACGTAGAGCCAGGAACAACGATCCTGCAGGCTGCACGTATGATTGGTGGAGATTTGGTGCCGCCAGCCATGTGCTATTACTCAAAATTAAAAGGCAGCGGTGGAAAATGCCGTTGTTGTTTAGTTGAAGTTTCTAAAGGTAGTGAAGCTGACCCAAGACCAATGCCAAAATTAATGGCATCTTGCGTAACAGGATGTATGGACGGAATGGAAGTAAATAGTAAATCTTCTGCCAGAGTTACCGAAGCGCGTAAATCTGTAACAGAATTTTTATTGATCAACCACCCATTAGACTGCCCTATCTGTGATCAGGCTGGTGAATGTGATCTTCAAAACTTAAGTTTTGAGCACGGAAATCCGAAATCACGTTATATTGAGGAGAAAAGAACATTTGAGCCAGAAAATATTGGTCCAAATATTCAACTGCATATGAACCGTTGTATTTTATGCCAAAGATGTGTACAAGTTGCAGATCAATTAACAGACAATAGAGTTCACGGAGTATTAGATCGTGGAGATCACGCTAATATTTCAACTGGTATTTCTAAAGCAATCGACAATGAATTTTCTGGAAACATGATTGATGTTTGTCCGGTTGGAGCTTTAACAGATAAAACTTTCCGTTTTAAATCAAGAGTTTGGTTTAACAAACCTTATAATGCACACAGAGAATGTACTACTCCTGGATGCTGCGGTAAAACTACTGTTTGGATGTTTGGTGGAGAAATTCAGCGTGTAACTGGTCGTAAAGATGAGTACCACGAAGTAGAAGAATTTATCTGCAACAGCTGTCGTTTTGATCACAAAGATGTAAAAGACTGGGTTATTGAAGGACCAAGAGAATTTGAAAAAGATTCTGTTATCAACCAAAATAACTATACTCAAAAATTAGAGAAAGTTGAAATCGATACTGAAAAGAATATCCTTTTAGGTAGAGATATTGACCGTAAAAAAATTAGTATGGCATCAATTCCATTAAATACAAACGATAAAAAATAAGAAATGGAAAGTGCATTTATTATAGAAAAAAGTGTTGTTATTGTTGTCGTTTTTGCGGTAACAATGATTATGGCAATGTATTCTACTTGGGCTGAACGTAAAGTTGCTGCTTTCTTGCAAGACCGTGTTGGACCAAACCGCGCTGGATGGGGAGGTTTACTACAGCCACTTGCAGACGGTATGAAATTATTCTCTAAAGAAGAATTTGAGCCTAATACTCCTAATAGAATTTTATTTTTTGTAGGTCCTGCAATTGCAATGAGTACAGCTTTAATGACAAGTGCTGTAATACCGTGGGGAGATCGTTTGCACCTTTTCGGAAGAGACATTATACTTCAGGCAACCGATGTAAATATTGCTCTATTATACATTTTTGGAGTTTTATCTGTTGGAGTTTATGGTATCATGATTGGTGGATGGGCTTCTAATAATAAATTCTCATTGATGGGAGCTATTCGTGCTGCATCTCAAATGGTTTCTTATGAAGTTGCCATGGGATTATCAATGATTGCTTTATTGATGATGACTGGAACAATGAGTTTAAAAGAAATTTCATTACAACAACAAGGAATGAACTGGAATGTTTTTTATCAGCCGTTATCATTCTTAATTTTCTTAATCTGTTCTTTTGCGGAAACTAACAGAACTCCGTTTGACTTAGCAGAATGTGAAAACGAATTAATTGGAGGTTACCATACAGAATATTCATCTATGAAAATGGGATTCTATTTGTTTGCTGAATACGCAAGTATGTTTATTTCTTCAACTATTATTTCTGTTTTATTCTTCGGTGGATACAACTATCCAGGAATGCAATGGATGGTAGACAATGTTGGTGTAAACACAGCTAACTTATTAGGAATTGCAGCGCTATTTGTAAAAATATGTTTCTTCATATTCTTTTACATGTGGGTTCGTTGGACAATTCCAAGATTTAGATATGATCAATTAATGAACTTAGGTTGGAGAATTTTAATTCCGCTTTCTATTATTAATATCATGATTACTGGAATTGTAATATTAAGACACGATATTGCAGCTTACTTAGGATTCTAAGAACCGTAATTAGCTTTAAATAAAAAACAAAATAGATTTGAATTTGAATAATCAAATTTTGAATCATAAACTATACTAGTAAAAATGTCAATAGAAACTATATCATTATCGGGTAGAAAAAAAGTGGTGTCAAATAAGGACATGACTTTTATTGAGCGATTGTATCTTGTGGCGATTGTAAAGGGTTTGATTATTACTGTGAAACACCTTTTTAGAAAAAAAGTTACCATTCACTATCCTGAGCAGGTTCGCGAAATGAGTCCAGTTTACCGTGGTCAGCACATGCTGAAACGTGATGAGCAAGGCCGTGAAAACTGTACTGCTTGCGGATTATGTGCTTTATCATGTCCTGCAGAAGCAATTACTATGAAAGCTGCTGAACGCAAACCTGATGAAAAACATTTATATAGAGAAGAAAAATATGCAGAAATCTACGAAATCAATATGCTTCGTTGTATTTTCTGTGGTTTATGTGAGGAAGCTTGTCCAAAAGACGCTATTTACTTAACTACTTCTAAAGTATTAGTTCCTGCTAGTTACGAAAGAGAAGATTTTATTTTCGGGAAAGACAAATTAGTAATGCCTTTAGAAATGGCCATGAAAAATGCTCAACTTAAAAACGCTAACTAAATGATACATATTCCTGATTTTGCACACGCAACAACTGTACAAGTTATCTTTTGCTTTTTAGCGTTTATTACTGTTATTACAGCTTTCTTAACTATTTTCAGCAGAAACCCAATTCACTCAGCGATTTACTTAGTAATTTGTTTCTTCTCGATTGCTGGTCATTATTTACTATTAAATTCTCAATTCTTAGCTGTTGTTCATATAATAGTCTACTCTGGAGCTATTATGATTCTGTTCCTATTTACGATCATGTTGATGAACCTTAACGAACAACGAGAAGTTCACCGTCCTAGAATTACACGATTAGGAGCTATTGTTTCTTTCTGTTTAATATTGATCGTTTTGATTACAATCTTTATTAACTCAAAACCAATTGTAGGTGAATACGATTCTACTGGAGAAGATTTCCAATCAATTAAAGTTTTAGGTAAAATATTATTGGACGAATATATGGTTCCGTTTGAATTTGCTTCTGTCTTACTTTTGGTTGCTATGATTGGAACAGTTCTATTGTCTAAAAAAGAAAAATTAAATAAATAATGGGTAATATATTAAATCAAATAGGTATTGAAAATTACATCTTTTTAAGTGTTGTACTTTTCTGTATTGGTATTTTTGGTGTATTGTACAGACGAAATGCAATTATCGTTTTCATGTCTATCGAAATTATGTTGAATGCGGTGAACCTTTTATTTGTTGCTTTTTCAACTTATCATCAAGATGCGCAAGGACAAGTTTTTGTATTCTTCTCGATGGCGGTTGCTGCAGCCGAAGTTGCGGTAGGATTGGCCATTTTAGTTTCTATCTTTAGAAATATCGGATCAATTAGTATCGATAATTTAAAAAATTTAAAAGGATAATCAGAAATGGATACCAATTTAGCTTTAATTTTAGTTTTAACTCCTTTACTAGGTTTTCTAGTAAATGTCTTTTTTGGAAAAAGCTTAGGAAAAACAGTTTCTGGCGCAATCGGAACTATAGCCGTAGCAATTTCTTTTGTAGTTTCTGTTCTACTTTTTAATCAAATAACTTCAACTGGAAAAGGAATCGAAGTTACTTTATTTGATTGGATTCAAATCAGCAACTTAAAAATCAATCTTGGATTTTTATTAGATCAATTATCTGTTCTTTGGTTACTTTTTGTAACTGGAATTGGATCTTTGATTCACTTATACTCTATCAGTTACATGCATGATGATGAAAATATGCATAAGTTTTTTGCCTATTTAAATCTATTCGTATTCTTCATGATTACACTTGTAATTGGAAGCAACTTATTAGTTCTTTTCATCGGATGGGAAGGCGTTGGACTTTGTTCTTACCTATTAATTGGATTCTGGCACAAAAACCAAGACTACAATGATGCTGCGAAAAAAGCTTTTATCATGAACAGAATTGGAGATTTAGGTTTATTAATCGGAATGTTCATCATTGGTTCGATGTTTTCTACATTAGATTATGCAACTTTAAAAACGGCAATTGCTGGAGCTTCAAACTTAAATTTACCTTTACTTTCTTTAGCAGCTTTATGTTTGTTTATTGGAGCTTGTGGTAAATCTGCTCAAATTCCGTTATACACTTGGTTACCTGATGCGATGGCTGGACCAACTCCTGTATCAGCATTAATCCACGCGGCAACGATGGTAACTGCTGGTATCTTTATGGTAACAAGATTAAATTTTGTTTTTGACCTTGCAACAGATGTTCAAAGTGTAATTGCAATTATTGGAGCAATTACTTCGTTAGTTGCAGCAACAATCGGATTAGTTCAAACAGATATCAAAAAAGTATTAGCTTACTCTACAGTTTCACAATTAGGTTTAATGTTCTTAGCATTAGGTTTTGGAGCTTACGAAGTAGCGGTTTTCCACGTAATAACTCACGCTTTCTTTAAAGCTTGTTTATTCTTAGGATCTGGATCTGTAATTCATGGATTACACGGAGAACAAGATATGCGTAACATGGGTGGATTGCGTAAAGCAATGCCAATTACGTTCTGGACCATGTTGATTTCTTCATTGGCAATCTCAGGAGTTCCATTTTTCTCTGGGTTCTTTTCTAAAGATGAAATTTTATTGACAGCTTTCCACCACAGTATTCCATTATACGTTGTTGGATCGATTGCTTCAATCATGACAGCTTTCTATATGTTCCGTTTAATGTTCTTGACTTTCTTCAAAGAATTTAGAGGAACTGAAGAGCAAAAGCATCATTTACACGAAAGTGGCTCATTAATTACTATTCCACTTATCATCTTAGCTATTTTAGCAACTTTCGGCGGATTAATTAGTTTACCTGGAAACAGCTGGTTAAATGAATACCTTGCTCCTCTTTTCACAAAAGTGGCTGGCGAAGAACATCATTTAGGCACAACGGAATACACTTTAATGGGTGTTGCAGTATTAGGCGGATTACTTGGAATTTTAATTGCTTACGTAAAATACTTCAAACAAGATAATGTTCCAGAATCTAATGAAAACATTACTGGTTTAAGCAAAGTGTTATACAACAAATATTATGTAGACGAAATTTACGATGCTGTATTTGTAGCGCCTGTTAATAGTCTATCTAAATTCTTTAGAGATTACATCGAGACAGGATTATCTGCTGCTGTTTTTGGATTAGGCAAAATAGCAAACGAAATTGCTTTTCAAGGAAAAAAATTACAAACCGGAAGTATAGGATTATATCTATTTGTTTTTGTTTTAGGACTTTGTGCAATTGTTTCCTATATATTTTTAGCTCAATAATATTATTACTATGAACGTTTCTACTATATTAATTATACTTTTAATTGGTGCATTTGCCACTTACTTTTCTGGTGACAAACTAGCTTCAAAAGTTGCTTTACTTTTTAGTTTAGCTGCTTTAGGATGTTCAATTGTATTATTGAATAATTATAACGCTGGCGAAAATATCAGCCTAATCAACAGCTGGATTAATCACCCTAAAATTTCATTCGCTTTAAACGGTGATGGACTTGGGCTTGCAATGGTTTTATTAACCGCAGCTTTAACTCCGATAATCATATTTTCTTCTTTCGGAAATGAATATAAAAATGCAAAAGGCTTTTATGCTCTAATCTTGTTTATGGCATTTGCTATGGTCGGGACTTTCTTAGCAGCTGATGGTCTTTTATACTATATTTTCTGGGAATTAGCACTTATTCCAATCTACTTTATTGCTTTAATCTGGGGTAATGGCGACGCTGAAGAACGCAGAAAAGCAGTGGTTAAATTCTTTATTTACACACTTGCTGGTTCGTTATTCATGTTAACTGCATTTATTTATTTATATCAAAAAGCAGGTTCTTTCTTAATCGAAGATTTATATAAAGTAAACTTATCTGCTTGCGAGCAATTCTGGATTTTCTTGGCTTTCTTCTTAGCTTATGCTATCAAAATTCCAATTATTCCTTTCCATACTTGGCAAGCAAATGTATACCAAAAAGCACCAACTGTTGGAACAATGCTTTTATCTGGTATCATGTTAAAAATGGGATTATACAGTGTACTTCGTTGGCAATTGCCAATTGCGCCTTTAGCTGCAAAAGAATACATGAATATTTTTATTGCTTTAGGAATTGCTGGCGTAATCTACGGATCAATTGTTGCATTGAGACAAAAAGATTTGAAAAAATTATTGGCTTATTCTTCTCTTGCTCACGTTGGTTTAATTGCTGCGGGATCTTACACCTTAACTCTTGATGGTTTAAGAGGAGCTGTTTTGCAAATGATTGCTCACGGTTTCGTTGTAGTGGGATTATTCTTTGCTGCTGAAGTAATTTTCAGAAGATATGAAACTAGAGAAATTGAAGAAATGGGCGGAATCCGTACTCAGTCTCCAAAATTCACATCAATGTTTTTAATCTTAGTATTAGCTTCTGTTGCATTACCAAGTACATTTAACTTTGTTGGAGAGTTTACCGTATTGTACAGTTTATCTCAAATCAATATTTGGTTTGCTATTCTTGGCGGAACAACTATCATTTTAGGAGCTTACTATATGTTAAGAATGTTCCAGCATGTTATGTTAGGTGAAACTAATTCTAAAACTTTTTCTGATGTTACGCTTAACGAAGGAGTTTCATTTGCGGCAATCATTGCAGTTTTATTATTCTTTGGTTTCTATCCAAAACCAATCACAGATTTGATTACACCTAGCTTGGAAACTATTTTACAAGTTATCAATAAGAACTAATATTTTAAACAAAAAATAAATTAGGATTCCACTTAAAAATTGAAATCCTAAATCAAAAAGATAAAAATGAATACATTAATAGCTATAACAGGATTGGGTATTTTCTGCCTATTGTTTGAAATTCTTAATATAAGAAAGGCCATAGTCCCTATTACCATTTTGGGTTTAATAGGCGTATTGGCACTTAATTACTGTGAATTTGGAACAGAACAAAGTTATTACAACAATATGATAGCAGTGAGTAAGTTTTCTACAGCTTTTTCATCATTGTTTATCGTTTTGACGATTTTCCTTGTAGCGTTAAGTCACAATTTTTACCAAAATCACCCAACGAAAATTTCAGATTTCATTGCAATTAAAGTATTCTTATTAGCTGGAGCTGTAGCAATGGTTTCTTTTGGAAACTTAGCGATGTTCTTTTTAGGAATTGAAATCTTATCTATTGCATTATATGTACTTGCTGCAAGTGATCGTTTGAATATTAAAAGTAACGAAGCAGGTATGAAGTATTTCTTAATGGGATCTTTCGCATCAGGAATTATATTATTCGGAATCTGTTTGATCTACGGCGCTATGGGAAGCTTTGATATCAGCGAAATTCACGAAAGTGCTTTGTCTGCAGAGTTACCAATCTGGTTTCCAATCGGAATGATTTTAATGGTTGTTGGAATGTTATTTAAAGTAGCTGCTGTTCCTTTCCATTTCTGGGCTCCAGATGTTTATGAAGGTTCTCCTGCACTAACAACTGCTTTAATGAGTACATTAGCAAAAGTAGTCGCAATTGCAACTTTATTTAAACTGATTGCTGGCATGAACTTCATTTCTTCATTAGAAAATCAAGATCTATTGCATACTTTTGAAGTTATAGTGGTTATTATTTCTATTGCTTCAATGTCTGTTGGTAATATTATGGCACTTAGACAAGTAAACGTAAAACGTATGCTTGCTTTCTCTGGAATCTCTCACGCAGGTTTCATGTTAATGACATTGTTAACTGTTTCAGCATCAGCTGGAGTTTTATTGTACTACACTGCTGCTTATGCATTAGCGGGAATCGCAGCTTTCAGTGTGATTTTATATGTATGCAGAGATCAAGATAATGAAGATATTACAAACTTCCACGGTTTAGGAAAAACAAATCCGCTATTGGCTGCAGTTTTAACGGCTTCATTATTATCAATGGCTGGAATTCCTATTTTCTCTGGATTCTTTGCTAAGTTGTTCTTATTCAATCAAACAATTCAAGCAGGATATATTGGTTTAGTAATCGTTGCGGTAATCAATTCTATCATTAGTGTTGGATATTATTTCAAACTGATCATTGCAATGTATTCTAAAGAACCTAATCAAGAAAGAACAGGAAGACCATTCCTTATTTATGCTACAGCTGTAGTATCAATTGTTTTAAATATTGCTTTAGGTTTATTCCCTTCTTTGGTTTTAGATTTATTACAATAAGATAAAATATAACATTATAAGGAAATCCATCAAATTAATTTTGGTGGATTTTTTTTTATGATAAATAAAGAAGAGAAATTCATGTTAAAAAATTCTATCTCAGAATTGCACTTCAAAAAATCTCCATATATTTGAGTTCAATTAAATGTATTATATTATGAACTTTAATTCAAAAAACCCATTCTTAAACAGTAAGCGTTTTTCATCTAATGCTGAACCTAGAACTGAAGTACACCAAGCTCAGATTATTGATTACAATCAAGAAATGACGGTATCAGGAACAATCAACAAAACTGCTATTTTATTTTTAATTTTATGTGGAGCTGCTATGGTAACATGGTGGATGGCATTCAATGAAATAAATCCAATGCTTCCAACTATTGGAGGCGCAATTGTTGCTTTCATACTTGTTATTGTTTCTGCTTTTAAACCTCAAGCTTCACCTTATTTAGCACCAGGATATGCTTTATTTGAAGGTTTATTTATTGGAGGAATTTCTGCCATCTTTGAATTAAAATTTCCTGGAATTGTTATCAATGCTGTTGGAGCAACTTTGGTTACTTTTTTAGTTTGTCTTGGATTATACAAATTCAAAATCGTTAAAGTTACAGAACAATTTAAATCTGTCGTTGTTGCTGCAACATTAGCAATCGCAACTTACTATTTATTTTCTTGGCTTGCTTCATTGGTTTTCAATTTTCAACCTATACACTATGGAAATTCTATGGCAAGCATTGGTATCAGTGTCTTTGTTATTATTATTGCCGCTCTTAATTTATTCTTAGATTTTGATTTAATTGAAAAAGGTGCAAGAGAAAGAATGCCAAAATTTATGGAATGGTATGGAGCAATGGGATTAATGATTACATTAGTTTGGTTGTATATCGAATTCTTAAGACTTCTATTAAAACTTTCAAGCAAAGACTAATACTCTTTCTTAATAATAAAACTAAAGCCTTTTTGAGTAAATCAAAAAGGCTTTTTTTCTTTCAAATTTTTAATTTTCAATACAAATTATCTAAAAAAATTTCAGAATATTCTTTTATTCAAAAACAAAACAGAATATTTTTCCTATAAAAATTAAAATGTAATTTATGTAATTAAAATTTATTATCATTTTAATACATTATTGATCCTAATTCAGTAAAATTCTTAAAAGCTAATGACTATAACGTTTTTAGCAAAAAAACAACCATGTAATAAATTACAATTTATGCAATTTATTACATTTTTAACAACCAAATAGCTTTATAAATAAATTATTATTTAAATATTCAACAAAAAATTATATTAATAAAAATTATTATATAATTTTGTGTAATCGATTACAATTAAATCACTTGTAGTTGAAAGTAAAGCCACTTACTTATTATTAACTATCTTAAACAAACACTTATGAAAAAAAACCTACTTTTCGTAGCGGTCTTTCTCATGACCGTACAGCTATGGGCACAAACTATTCAAATTAATGAAGCATCGGGCTGGTTAGAAACCGCATTTGTAAAATGGCAACCTGTCAGTGGAGCACAAACTTACAATGTGTATTACACTGGTAACGGATTTACAGACAAGAAAATAGACGATCAGCTTATTAGAAGTTATGGTTCTTATTTCCGTGCTGATATTCCGGGTCTTAAAGCAGGATCTTACACTGTGAAAGTAAAACCAGTTGTGAATGGAACAGAAGGAACTGGCGCTACTACAGGAACTTTAACAGTATCTGCTCACGATAGAAATGGCTTTGCTTTTGAAGGCGGCCGCACTCCAGGAGGTTATAAAGCCGATGGAACTCCAAAGGATAATGCGGTAATACTTTACATTACGCAAAATACAAAAAACACAATTTCCATGAATATTAATGGGGCAAGTTCAAATCCTTGCATTGGTTTACAAAATATTCTTTATGCTATCAAAAAAGGAAAAGATACTCGACCGTTTATCATTCGCTTAATTGGAAATATAACCGATATGACTGTTATGGAAGGTGGCGACGTCGTTATAGAAAATAATAACAACGCTTCAAGTTATGTTACTTTTGAAGGTATTGGTAATGATGCCGTTGCAAATGGCTGGGGCGTACGTCTTAAATCTGCTTCGAATATTGAAGTAAACAACATCGGATTCATGAATTGTGACAGTACAGCGGGAGACAATGTTGGAATGCAACAAGATAATGATCATATCTGGGTTCACAACTGTGATTTATTCTATGGAAATGCAGGAAGTGATGCCGACCAGATAAAAGGTGATGGCGCTTTAGACAATAAAACTTCGACGTATATTACACTTTCTTACAATCACTTTTGGGATAATGGCAAAGCGAGTTTATTGTGTTTAAGTGAAGGAACAACTTCTGGATTATATATCACTTACCATCACAACTGGTTTGATCATTCTGATTCTCGTCATCCGCGCGTTCGCTATTATTCAGCACACATTTATAATAATTATTATGATGGTGTTTCTAAATACGGAGCAGGATCTACAATGGGTTCTTCTCTTTTTGTTGAGGGAAATTACTTTAGAAATAGTAAACATCCGATGCTAACATCGCTTCAGGGTTCTGACATTTGGGATGAAACCAATCAAGTCAATAATGCTGGAACAATGGGAACTTTTTCTGGCGAAGCAGGCGGAAGCATAAAAGCCTTTAACAATATATTTGATGCTTCAAATGGAACAAACAATATGCGTTTTGTGGCTTATAATGATACAAATCCATTATATAATATATCTGGAAAAATTAGTTCTACAACAGATTTCGATGCTTATCTAGCTGCTACAAGAGGAGAAGTAGTTAGCAATACTGTAAAATCTAAATCTGGTGCAAATACTTATAACAACTTCGATACTGACGCTGCATTATATGTAAAAAACTTGGTGATCGATCAGCCTGCTGCAGCTAAAACCAAAACCATGCAATATGCGGGTCGTATTACTGGAGGAGATTTACAATGGACTTTCAACAACGCAACTGACGATACTTCTTCATTAGTTATTACAGCACTAAAATCGGCACTTACCAACTACACTGGAACAGTAGTTTCTGTACAAGGAGAAGGAAATCCGCCTGCTGGAACCCAAACGCTATCTTTAACATCTTCTTCAAACAACAATCAAACAGTTGTTAGCGGTACCTCAATTACTGCAATTGTATTTACTTGGGGAGGAGACGCAACAGATGCAACTGTAACAGGATTACCAGCTTCTGGATTGACTTTTGTAAAAAATTCAACAGCTAAGACCATAACTATTTCGGGAACTCCAACTGCAACAATTTCGTACTCGATTGCAACTTCTGGAACTAGTGGTGCGCCTGCCTCTGGCTCAGGAACGGTGACAGTTACTGCAGCTGGAAATCAAACTTTAACTTCTACAGGAAACAATAATCAAACTGTTTCTTCTGGAACTGCAATTGCTTCTATTGTATTTACTTGGGGCGGAAATGCAACTGACGCAACCGTTACAGGATTACCTGCCTCTGGATTAACTTTTGTAAAAAATTCAACATCAAAAACGGTTACAATTTCTGGTACGCCAACAGCAAATGTTTCTTATTCTATAACGACTTCAGGAACTGCAGGCTCTCCAGTAACAGTATCAGGAAATATAACAGTTACAACAGGATCTGGTGGAGGAAATGAAATTCATAATTTTACTACCTCAGGTAAAACGAGCAGCTTCTACTCTATCACTGGAAATATGAATTCTACGACTGGATCTGTAACTTATAACGGATTAACATTAACAGAACGCTTAAAAATTGAATCAAATACAACGATAACATATACAACTACAAGTTCATCAACTTTAACTTTAGTTTTTGACTCTAATTTTACAGGAACTATCAAAGTAGATAATGTGTCATACACAGCTTCTGCCGGTATTGTCACTGCATCTATTGCTGCTGGTTCGCACACTATAACAAAAGGTTCTGTCGCTAATCTGTTTTATATCAGTACAGCTTACAGCGGAGGAACTACTTTAAAAGTTGCACCAGTAACAGATTCTGTAGTAATTGAAAATACTAAAATCGTATTGTATCCAAATCCTTTTTCAAGCACTTTACATGTATCTGATGCCAATCAAAAAGTAGAAAAAATACTTATTTACAATATTTCTGGAAATTTGGTAATTACATCTGGAAAATCTGAAAGCATTGATACCAGCAGTCTAATTCCTGGAACTTATCTAGCCAAAATTTACACAGCAGACGGATCATTTAACCAAACACTAATTAAAAAATAAAAACTAAAAAAGGCTTCCAAAATTGGAAGCCTTTTTCTCTTATAATCTAAACCTATAAATCAAATTTAATTCCCTGAGCTAAAGGAAGATTTGTTGTATAATTGATTGTATTTGTTTGGCGTCTCATATAAATTTTCCATGCATCAGAACCAGATTCGCGTCCGCCTCCAGTTTCTTTTTCTCCGCCAAAAGCACCACCGATTTCTGCACCAGAAGTTCCAATATTTACGTTTGCAATTCCACAATCAGAACCCGTAACAGATAAAAATCTTTCGGCTTCACGTAAATTATTCGTCATGATTGCAGAAGATAAACCTTGCGCAACACCATTCTGCACTTCGATCGCATTTTCAACTTCACCAGAATATTTAATCAAATATAAAACTGGAGCAAAGGTTTCATGCTGTACAATTTCAAATGAATTTTCGGCTTCTGCGATTGCTGGTTTTACATAACAACCACTTTCGTAACCTTCTCCCGAAAGCACTCCGCCTTCAACTAAAATTTTTCCGCCTTCAGCCACAACTTTATTCAAAGCTGCCGCATACATTTCAACAGCATGAGTATCAATCAGCGGTCCAACGTGATTATTTTCGTCAAGCGGATTTCCGATTCGTAATTGTTTATATGCAGCTACTAAAGCGTCTTTCACTTTATCATAAATACTTTCATGAATAATCAATCTTCGAGTAGAAGTACAGCGTTGTCCAGCCGTTCCTACAGCTCCAAAAACAGCACCAATAACCGTCATTTTTATATCTGCATCTGGAGTTACTATAATAGCATTGTTTCCTCCTAATTCTAAAAGTGATTTTCCTAATCTACCGGCAACGGCTTGTGCAACAATTTTTCCCATTCGAGTTGAACCCGTTGCAGAAATAAGCGGAATACGCGTATCTGCAGTCATTAATTCTCCGATTTTGAAATCTCCATTTATTAAACAAGAAATTCCTTCTGGAAGATCATTTTCTTTAATAACTTGAGCAATTATATTTTGACATGCAATACCGCAAAGGGGAGTTTTTTCAGAAGGTTTCCAAACACAAACGTCACCAGAAATCCAAGCCAGCGCTGTATTCCAAGACCAAACCGCAACTGGGAAATTAAAGGCAGAAATAATTCCGACAATTCCTAAAGAATGGTATTGCTCATACATACGATGCCCTGGTCTTTCAGAATGCATAGTTAATCCGTGCAATTGACGAGATAAACCAACAGCAAAATCGCAGATATCAATCATTTCCTGAACTTCTCCATATCCTTCCTGCAATGATTTTCCCATTTCGTAAGAAACCAATTTACCTAATGCTTCTTTATTCTCACGCAATTTTTCTCCAAACTGACGCACAATTTCACCACGCTGTGGCGCTGGAATCAATCTAAAAGTCTTGAAAGCTTCAGCAGCCTTTTGGATTGTTTTTTCATAATCTTGAGCTGTAGACATTTTTACAGAAGCAATTAGTTTGCCGTCAACTGGCGAATAACTTTCTAAGATTTCTCCAGAAGAAAAGTTATTTATCCCTGTTGATGTCCCTTCATTTATCGTTTTGATGCCCAATTTTTCAAGAGCTTCCGTCATTCCAAATTGTGATGCTATTGTTGTCATTGTAACTTTTTTGGTTAAAATTGTTATATTTTTATTGTAAAGATATTGTTTTAAAATTAATTTTGATTGAAACTTAATTCATAAATGAGAGTAAATTTAAGGTTATTTAATACTAATAAGAGAAGTAAAGTTCCTATTTATTCAGTTTATTTAATGAAATTTGCATTCTCAAATAAAAAAATATGAAATTTTTTGGTTCACTTCTACTTTGCTTTCTTTTAATTTCTACAAATGTTTTTTCTCAAAAAGACAAATCTTCTTTTCAAGTAGTTCCGTTAGGAGTAAAAGGCGGAATTGACGAAAAAAATCTATCGGCTTATTTACTTGCCCCTTCAAACACAAATGATTTTATTTCTTTGGATGCGGGAACAATAAATGCCGGAATTGAAAAAGCAATCGAAAAGAAAACTTTTAAAGTTTCTGTTAGCGAAGTTTTAAAAAAATACATAAAAGGCTATTTGATTTCTCATGCGCATTTAGATCATGTTTCGGGTTTGATTATTAATTCTCCCGCCGATTCTTCAAAGACAGTTTATGCTACAAATAAATGTATGGAAATGATGGAAAATCACTATTTCAACGATCAAACTTGGGCAAATTTTGGAGATGCAGGTCTAGGTTTTCCTTTAAAAAAATATCATTTTCAGACTTTAAATTTAAATGAAGAAACTCCTCTTACCAACACAACTATGACTGTTAAAGCTTTTCCTTTAAGTCATGTCAATCCGTTTGAGAGTACTGCTTTTTTAATTAAAAGCGAAAACAATTACGCTTTATATTTAGGAGATACAGGTCCAGATGAAGTAGAAAAAAGCAATAATCTTCGTGATTTATGGACAGCAATTGCGCCATTAGTTAAAGCAAAACAATTGAAAGGAATTTTTATTGAAGTTTCATTTCCAAATGAACAACCAGATAAATTTTTATTTGGTCATTTAACTCCAAATTATTTAATGAAAGAACTTCATGTTCTAGAAGATTTGGCAGGAAAAGGTTCTTTAGAAAACTTCAAAATCATTATTACACATTTGAAGCCCCCAGCAAAGAATATTGCCAAAATCAAAGATCAGTTAAAAACGCAAAATGATTTAGGGTTGAAGATTATTTATCCGGAACAAGGGAAAAAGTTCGAGTTATAGAAATTATTTTGTAAGTTATTTTTTATATTTTTACCAGATAATCTAAACTTTATAATGAGAATTGTTTGGTCAAAAAAAGCGAATTATACATTTTATAACATTCAATATTATTTAGAACAATATTGGACTTTAGCGATATTACAAAAATTCATAAAGGACTCTTTGCATATTATCAATTTACTCGAAAATAATCCTGAATTGGGCAAATACAATGCAAAACTGGAATGCCGAGAAATTGTTCTTTCAAAACAGGTTAAATTATATTATGAAATAAACGAAGATGACATAATATTAATAGCTTTCTCAAATAATCGTCAAAAGCCTTTGAGTTTTTTAAATCTGCAAAATTTTTAGATAAGATTTTTACTTTTTAATTCTGCAAGCATTTCTTCATGAGTTATATAATCTCCATTTATATAATCAAGTTTCCCCTGTGCAATGTCGGCTTTTAATTGTATTTTAAAATTTTCCTCTGGAGAAAGAATTTTTGCAATTGAAAACATTTCATCAGGAGTAAATGAATGTGATTTCAATTTTCTATAAAACGTTGGACTCGAAATACCAACTTTTTCAATAATATAGTTTCTCTTATAAGTTGATTTATCAATTAGACTCTCAATATTTTCAACTATATTTTTGTATGCGATAATTTCTTGTATCATTTATATTACTTTTTAATAACGTTTATGATACAAATATATATCAAAAATGATACAAAATTATCTCTTTTAACAAAAAAAGTAAACCCGACAGGTTTTAAAAACTTGTCGGGTTCGATACTGTTATTATATATTACTTTTTAGCCACAAACCTAGGATCACTTTCCATCATGGTTCCGCAATTATCGCAAGTTCGTAATTCTTCTGAATTGTAAAAATGTTCGAAGTGAGGAAGAAAATCCTTTTCTATATTATGAAGTTCAAAATATACTTCGTAAAGTTTATGATTGCAATTATCGCAATGCCAAAGCAATCCATCTGTAAAACCTTGACCTGCACGTTTACGCTCAATAACTAAACCTATTGAGCCTTCTGAGCGAACTGGAGAATGTGGCACTTTAGCCGGATGCAAATACATATCGCCAGCATTGAGTTCCATTTCTTTACGCTCGCCATCTTCCTGAATAACGACTTTTATACTGCCTTCTAATTGATAAAAAAGCTCTTCTGTTTCGTTGTAATGATAATCTTTTCTAGCGTTTGGTCCCGCCACAATCATTACAATATAATCTCCAGAATCTACATAAAGGTTTTTATTTCCAACTGGTGGTTTTAGTAAATGACGGTTTTCGTCAATCCATTTAGTTAGGTTGAAAGGTTTTGCTATAGCCATTTTATTCAAAATTTATGAAAAGCTAAGGTAATGAATTTGTAGAGACGCACTGCAGTGCGTCTGTAGGTTTCTAATTTCATCTCGAGAAAAAAGTTAGACGCACTGCGGTGCGTTTCTACATTAAAATTCTTTTATCAAATAAACATAAACGGGAAAGTGATCGCTAAAACCTGCCTTCGCCAAAGTATTTCGCAACGGATAACCTTTATATTGTCCCGAAGTCTCAATAAGATATGGAGCCTTAAAAATTCCTGCTTTCCAAAAACTAAAATTCGAAAAATCTGATTCAAGAAAAGATTTAGTCATCATAATTTGATCGAAAATATTCCACGAATCCCGAAAAGCAATTGTTCCCATTCCATTATTGGCCATTTCTTCAAACGGATTAAAAACACCAAATTCTAATACTTCATTCTTTCTTCCTTCTGTTCCTAAAGCTATTTTTATGCTGTTATTGAGCGGGCCGTCATTAAAATCTCCCATTGTCATCACTTTTGCTTTTGGATTAATCTGCTGTAAGGAATCAATAATTTTTCGGTTTAATTTTCCAGCCGCTTCCCGAAATAGCGTTGTCGCTTTTTCGCCACCAGATCTTGATGGCCAATGATTAACAATAATATGTATTTCTTCATTTTCTAAAAAACCGGAAACCAAAAGCTGATCTCGTGTAAAAACACGATTTTTATTTTCTTTTTTAATTTCTATTTCATCGTCTAAAATTTCGGACTGTACTTCTGCTTTTGGAATATTCTTTTTATAAATAATTAAAGGAATATTGGAAAAGGAAGTCGGACGGAAATACTTTTTCTGATAAAGCAATGCCACATCAATTCCGCGTTTGTCTGGCGAATCAAAATGAATAATTCCGAAATCAAATTGCTGTAATTTTGGTTCTTTAATTAAATCTTCTAAAACGACCCGATTTTCTACTTCAGCACAGCCTAATAAAACCGGTGCATTAGAATTTTCAGGCGTTCCAATTTCAGAAATTACTCTCGCTAGATTTTTTAATTTTTGTTCGTATTTTTCTGTTGTCCAATGCTGACTTCCATTAGGTGTCCATTCATCATCGTTTGTAAAAGCATCATCTACAGTGTCGTATAAATTTTCAAGATTATAAAAGGCAATACTATGTATTTTGTATTTTTTTGATTGCGAATAAGCTTGAAATACGCCAAGCATTATGATGCAAAAACTAATTCTAATCGACTTCATATATTTTACTTTAAAAAAAACTTTCAATATTAAGCATTTTATTTAATTGTAAGAAAATTCAAATAATTTTAAGCTCTAAATTTTCTATATTTGTTTTTCATTCAAAATGAAAAAGCAAACAACTTATGGCAATGAAAAACTCTTTCTTCAATAAAAAACTCTTTCCCTATTATAAAGTCGCATTTCTTATTTTTGCTTTTCAATCGTTCACTTGTCAATCTCAACAAAACATGATAACACCGCCTTATTTACAAAAAGGAGATACTGTTGCACTTTTAGCAACTGCTCGAAAAAATATCGACGATAACTTAAAACCAACTATTGACTTATTGCATAGCTGGGGATTAGAAGCCATTGTTGGATCAACAATCGGATTAGATTATCACCAATTGGCAGGAACTGACGAACAACGAGCTGCAGATTTTCAAAAGCAATTAGACAATCCGAACATTAAAGCAATTTGGTGCGTTAGGGGTGGATATGGAACGGTGAGAATGTTAGATTTATTAGATTTTACTAAATTCAAACAACATCCAAAATGGGTTATTGGATTTAGTGATGTTACCGTTTTGCACAATCATCTGAATACAATGGGTTACAAATCACTTCACGGAATTATGCCCGTAACGGTTCCTAGAGCAACGCCAGATGCTGTAAGTTCCTTAAAAGCAAGTTTGTTTGGAGAGCCAGTTTCGTATTCTATTAGCCCAACTGCAATGAATCGTTTTGGAAATGCTACGGGCGAATTAGTTGGAGGTAATTTATCTATTTTATATAGTTTATTAGGATCTCCGTCTGCAATTGACTGTCGAGATAAAATATTATTTATTGAAGATTTAGATGAATATCTGTATCATATTGATCGTATGATGATGAATTTGAAAAGAAATGGATGCATCGAAAATCTAAAAGGAATTATTATTGGCGGCATGACAAGCATGAAAGACAATGAAGTTCCGTGGGGCAAAAATGCTTTAGAGATTATCGATGACGTTACTAAAAAATACAATATTCCTGTAATTTTTAATTTCCCAGCTGGTCATATTAGAGATAACAGAGCTTTAATTATGGGAAATACCGTTACGATGGAAGTTACTGCTACTGGAAGTACGCTTACTTTTAAAAGATAAAACTACAATCCTTTTTAAGGAAACTTAAAATACCACATATTAAAATCTCGCAAAGACGCGAAGTCGCAAAGGGTACTTAAAACTTTGCGACTTCGCGTCTTTGCGTGCAAAAAACATCAAGCGAACAACTTGAAACTTGAAACTTTAAACTCGAAACAAAAAACCATGGCAGAACATAATGATTTAGGGAAATTAGGAGAAGATTTGGCTGTTGCACATCTGGAAGAAAATGGATACACAATTAGAGATCGAAACTTTGTTTACCAAAAGGCAGAAATAGACATAATTGCGCAGAAAGATTCCATTTTAGCAATTGTTGAAGTAAAGACACGTTCAAGCCTAGATTTTGGTTCTCCGCAGGATTTTGTGAAGCCAAAAAAAATTCAATTACTCATAAAAGCAGTAAATGCCTACATAAACGATAGGGAAAAGGATTTTAAAGATGATTTAGAAATCCGTTTTGACATCATTGGCATTCATAAAAATGGCGAATCATTTGCAATTGAACATCTTACTGATGCTTTTTATCATTTTTAACATAATTTTCTATTGTTATAATTGTAACAATTTGTTTTTTTATTTATATTTGCAGAGAATTATAACATCGCAATGTTAAATTAACAACCAACCGAATTACAAAAAAAAAAAAATTATGAAAACTGTGTCTTCTATTGTAGAAAACTACATTAAAACAAAACCATTTTTATTAAATGCCCTCTCGCTCGGAATTATTAATCTGACTTCACTTTCGCGAAATATTATGACCGAATTAGAAAGTGAGTTTGGAAAAGAAGTAAAACAAGGCGCTGTAGTAATGTCTTTAAAACGACTGACAGAAGAACTAGATTTTAAATTAAACCACAAAATCAATAAAGTAATCAAAAACATCGGCGAAATTACAGTTCGTTCTGAGCTTACAGATTACACATTTGCAGCTTCTGAAACTGTTCTAAACAAACAAGCAGATTTAATTTCTGATATTAATGCTTTATCTGACATTTTTTATACCTCATCTCGTGGTGTAAACGAAACTAATATCGTTGTCAGCAGCAGTGTGAATCACTTAGTTGAAAAACATTTTATGAGAGAGAAATTGATTCAGAAACTAGATAATTTAGCTTCAATTACAGTAAAATTACCAAAAGAAAATATCGTTGTTCCTGGTATTTACTACTTCATTTTCCAACGTTTAGCTTGGGAAGGAATTATTATAAACGAAGTTATTTCTACTTCAAATGAATTTACCATTTTAGTTGGAGAAGATCAAGTTGATGTTGCTTTTAAAGTAATTAAAGACTTGAAAAACTAATTCGAAAATCAGAGTTATATATATTGAAATCCTTTTGTTCTTTTTAGGAAGACGAAAGGATTTTTTTTTGAATGTACGCAGCGTAAATCTTAATTTCATATTTCTTACATAAGAATATTCTCAAAAGTCAAATTCTTAATAAATTTTCTTGAGGTAAAGCGTCATAATAACACTTACTTGTATAAAAGCCACTTGCCAGTTGTTTTTGACTGTTTGATTTAAAAAACTAACAAAAAATATGAATTAAGTTTTTTTATATATGATTTGTTGCGAATAATATTTTTATATATTTGCCAAGAAGTCAGACACCAGACCTCTATTTTGATAGTTTAATACCATTAGAATTAAATAAAGCGAATTAAATTGTTAGAAGCAGCAAACCATAGTGAAAAATTATTGGTGAGTGAACTCAAAAACGGAAACGAAAAAGCTTTTCGAAAACTTTTTGATTTATACCACCAAGATATTTATGGTTACAGCATTAGTCTTTTAAAATCAAAAGAGGCGGCAGAAGAGAATGTGCAGGATGTTTTTATGAAGGTTTGGCTCAACCGCGAAAGTTTAGATATAGACCAGTCATTTAAAGCCTATATTTTCACCATTGCAAGAAATCAGGCTTTTAATGTTTTGAACAAAGCAGCAAACGAAATTCTTTTAAAAGAAGCTGTTTTTTATGAAAGTCAGAAATCACATGAATACGGAGATTATTCCATTCGCGAAGCCGATTGCAAGAAACTCCAAAAACAAGCTATAAAGCGGCTTCCTCCAAAACGACGGCAGATTTTTAAGATGTCCCGGAAAAAAGGAATGAGCTATGAAGAAATAAGTAAGGAACTAGGAATTTCAATAAATACGGTCCGGAACCAGATGAGTAAAGCGCTCGAATCGATGCGCGGTTTTTTTCAACTTCACGATGAAATTATCTAACCAAAACCACAATAATGCCATTAAAATCACTCTTCGGAGTGATTTTTTTTTGATTAGTACTCATTTTAAATTTCGCAAAATTTTTGTCATTTCGACCGAAGGGAGAAATCTCACTCGTACTTCTACAAAGATTGGCAATTTCTTTGTGGAGTTTCTAGTGAGATTTCTCCCTTCGGTCGAAATGACAAAATAATTCGTTTAAAAATTGAACAATATTTTTACTTTAATCCACACAAAATCAACACTTAACAAGTCTTTTTGTTTTTCTAAAATGTTAAAATTTAAAAATTTACAACGTTTGAGTAGTACTCAAATCTCTTTCAACTGTATTATCTAAACACAGAACCTAAAAACATTCTTAATGAATTCGAATTCTGAAATAAAAACGCTTTTACAAAAGTTTATTCTCAATCAATGTACTGCCGAAGAAATTGAGCAAGTAATTGCTTATTGCCGCAATACTAATCTTACGGAGGATTTTCCGACTGTAGAAGACGTTCAAAAGCTGTTGAACGAAATGCCAAAAATGGAGGCTCAAAAAGCAGATTCTATTTTCAACAATATTTTAGCTACTGCAAAAGAAGAAACGGTAATCGAACTTCATCCTAAAAAATCGAATAGACGTAAATACATTTCTATTGCTGCATCTCTTTTGGTTTTACTTGGAATTGGTTTTGCTTACAAACAAGTGTTTTTGAATAAACCTGCAGAAGTTCCTTTCGATTTTAAAAGTACCGATATTGTTTTACAAATGGAGGATGGAACTGTTCAGATCATTTCTGAAAATGGCAAAGTTAAAGTTCAGGATAAAAACGGAAATATTGTTGGAAATCAAGACGGAGACAAATTGGTTTACGAAAAAGAAGCTGGTTCTGATCAATTAGTTTACAACACACTTAAAATTCCATACGGCAAAAAATTTCGCTTAGAATTATCAGACGGAACTATGGTTCATTTAAATTCTGGAACCACTTTGAGATATCCTGTCAAATTTATTGCAGGAGAAAATCGTCAAGTATTTCTTGATGGCGAAGCTTTTTTTGATGTCGCAAAAGACAAAAAACATCCTTTTATTGTAAATGCTGACGAATTAAACGTTCGTGTTTTAGGAACTCATTTTAATGTTTCTAATTATCCCGAAGATGCTCTTACCGACGTTGTTTTGGTTGAAGGTTCTGTTGGAATGTACCGTTCTAACGAAGAATTTGATGCTAATAAAAATACTATTTTGAAACCCGGTTATAGAGGAAGTTTCAACAAAGAAAATGCTTCAATCTTTACAAAACCAGTTATTACGGAAATCTATACTTCATGGATAAATGGCGGATTGACTTTTAGAAATATGACTTTCAAAAACATTATTACCAAACTGGAAAGACGCTACAACGTTACGATTATCAATAAAAATGAAAAATTGGCTAACGAAAAATTCAACGCAAGTTTTAAAGAAGAATCTATCGACAATGTGATGAGTTATTTCAACGAAATTCATGGCATCAATTACACCATAAAAAACAATCAAATACTAATTAAATAACCACTAAAACCATCCCAAAATTATGAAGAAAAAAGAGTGCTAAATAAAAAAATCGGAAAGAGCTGCGAACAATTTCCGATTAACTAAGTGATTGAATATAACGAATTAACTACAATCAATTAACAAAATTATGAAAAAAAAATCTAAGAATAATGGGTTTCTATACTCATTGTTCCAAAAAGACCTAAAATTGAAACTAACTACACTACTTATTTTGGTCGCCATGTTTAATATTAGAGGGAATACTTATGCCCAAAAGACAAAAGTTACTCTGGAATTAAACAATTCAACCATCGAAAAGGTTATTGAGACCATTGAGCAAAAAACCGACTTTAGATTTATTTACAAATTGAACGATATTGACTTAGATCGAACCGTTTCAATTTCTGTAAAAGATCAGTCTATATATGTTGTTTTGGATCGAATTTTTAAAGGAACCCCAACCGAATTTAAAATTCGTGATACACAAATTATTCTAAAAAAGCCAGAACTTAAAACACAAGTAATTGAATTTCAAAAACAAACCGTAACCGGTGTAATTACGGATGAAAATGGAATGCCTTTGCCTGGAGCTTCTGTGATTGAAGAAGGAACGAAAAATGGAATGGTAACTGACTTTGACGGTAAATACAAACTTACTGTTGAAAGCAGCCAATCTGTTATTGTAGTTTCTTTTGTGGGATATAAAGAGAAAAAAGTTATCGCTAGTCAAAGTGTAATCAATATTCAGCTTCTTCCAGACGCGACTGATTTACAAGAAATTGTAGTAGTGGGTTACGGTACATCTACAAAAAGAGATGTGACGGGTGCGGTTTCTTCTATTGCTTCAAAAGATATGAATCAAGGTGCGATTGTGAATCCGTTGCAATTAATTGCTGGAAAAGCAGCCGGAGTTAACATTACGCAATTAGGAAGTGAGCCAGGTAATGGCCCAAGCGTTCGTATTCGTGGAATTTCATCTTTAATTGGAGGAAGTGATCCTTTGGTAGTTGTAGATGGAATTCAAGGAAATATGGATTTATTAAATCAAGTTCCGCCAAGCGAAATTGAAAGTTTTGATATTTTAAAGGATGCTTCCGCAACTGCAATTTATGGTTCTCGCGGTGCGCCTGGTGTGCTTATCATTACGACAAAAAAGAATAAAGCGGGTAAAACTACAATGGAATATATTGGTTCTACTTCTTTAGATTTTATTCCAAAGAAATTACATATGTTAAATGCTGATGAATGGTGGGCGGCGGCGCAAAGTGTTGGTGTTCCTGCATCTGCCAATCATGGTTCAAATACAGATTGGTATGGACTTTTAACACAAACTGGAATTTCGCAAACCCATACTTTATCTTTTGGCGGAGGAACAGATAAATTTAATTATCGAGCTTCTTTAAGTGCAATTTTACAAGATGGAGTTGTAATTAATTCAAACAATAAAAAATATATCGGACGCATTCAGGCAACTCAATTGGCTTTGGATGATAAATTAAAATTGACTTTTAATTTAAATACAGGGATTAATAATACAACGAGTATTATTCAAAGTATTGGAACGGCTGCTTATACCTCAAATTTAATTACAAATGCATACTTAGTTAGACCAACAGATCCAGTTTTTAATACAGATGGAACTTATTTTACAGATCCAAACGTATTTCAATATTTAAATCCATATGCAACTGCACAAACAGTTTCCAATGAACGTGAAAATGACAACTTATTTGCAAGTTTAAAAGGAGATTTAGATTTAGCTAAAGGCTTAATGGCAAGCTGGTTTGGAAGCTGGAGAAAAACGAATACAACCGAAGGATACTATCTTCCTGTAGTTTCTACTAGTGCTTATGCGATTGATCAAAATGGTTATGGAAATGTTAGAAACAATAGACAAAATGAAAAACTAACCAACTTTAGTTTAAACTACAAAAGGACATTTGGCGTACACAACGTAAATGTTTTAGGGTTGTACGAATGGCAAAATCAGGCTTATCAAGGAAATTTTGCACAGGTTAGAGGTTTTATGAATGATCAGGCAACGTTTAATGCACTTCAGTTAGGAGATTTAACTAAAATTCGACCTGGAGATATTGAATCATATAAAAATGACAGAACGTTAGTTTCCTTTTTAGCGAGAGTAAATTACTCTTTATTAGACCGTTATTTAGTAACAGCGAGTATTCGTCGTGACGGTTCGTCTGTATTTGGCGCAAACAACAAATGGGGGAATTTCCCTTCAGCATCTGTTGCATGGCAAATCGACAAAGAGCCTTTCATGCAGAAACAAAATTTATTTAATGAGTTAAAAGTTCGCGTTGGTTATGGAGCAACTGGTAATCAGCAAGGTCTTCTTCCTCAGCAATCACTTTCATTGGTCGGAAGTTCAGGAATTACATATTTTGGAGGTCAGCCGATTACCAATTACAGCATTTACCAAAACTCAAATGCTGATTTGAAATGGGAAACAAAAAAACAAACCAATTTAGGTCTAGATTTCGCTCTTTTAAACAATAGACTAAGAGGAACGGTTGACGTTTATACTTCAAAAACAGAAGATTTATTGTTTGATTATACAGTACCTCAACCTCCATATCCTTACAATACTATTAAGGCAAATGTTGGAAGCATTTCAAACAAAGGTATCGAAGTTTCGCTTGCTTATGATGTGATTAAATCGCAAAACAGCACACTTACTTTAGGCGGAAATGTTTCTTTTATGAAAAACGAAGTGCTTAATCTAAACGGAAGCATTAACGGAGTTCCTTTAAATACAGATTATGTTCCGTGGGGAGCAGCAAACTCTTATTTAGTAAAAGGAAAACCAATTGGAGCGTTTTATATTTTAGAACATACAGGCAAAAACGAAAACAATGTTGAAACTGTTTTAGATCGTGATGGAAACGGCATAATCGATCAAGGAGTTAAAAGTCCAGACCGTTATTATGCAGGATCAGCTTTACCTACTTACACTTTCTCTTTTAATCCGTCTTACCGATATAAAAATTTCGATGCTTCTATGTTAGTGAGAGGTTCTGGAGGAAATAAAATTTATAATGGATTACGCTCTAACTTAAGCAGATTGGAAAATATTGGTAAATCGAATGTTTTAGCGAGCGCTGTAGAAACAGGAATTTATACTTCTCCTTACGGTTCTGATTTATGGTTAGAAGACGGTTCTTTTGTTCGTTTAGAAAATCTTACAGCGGGTTATACTTTCCGTTTTACAGATAAATATATTGATACTATTAGACTTTCACTTACAGGAAATAATTTGTTCCTAATAACAGATTATTCAGGTATTGATCCAGAATTGAATGTAAGCGGTGGTGGTGATAACTTCGGTGGCGATAGAGGGATTTACCCTCGTACCAGAAGCGTGGCGTTTGGTTTGACTGTAAAATTTAAATAGTAAAAGAAATGAAAATCAAAAATATAGTATTGACAGGAAGCATTTGTTTCTTGACACTTTTTAGTTGTACAGATATCGAAGAAAATGTGTACGATAAATATCCCGCAGAAGATTTTTACGGAACACCTGCTGGAGCTGATATTGCCCTTGCAAATGTATATGCACAAGTTCCAGGAGAATTTATTAGAGACGGCGCAAGTGGCGTTGGTTATGCTGGTGCAGATAATGGCTGGTACGACATGAACTGTATGTCTTCTGATGAACAGGTTATTCCGCACAGAAATACAGGTGACTGGCAAATGGATTTTGCACGTTTGCACAAACACGAATGGCTTCCAACAGACTTTATCATTAATAATACATGGAACTGGCTTTACAAATCTATTTTCAATGCCAATTTAGCGGTAGATTTATTGCAAAAAGCAAATGCCGATGCTTCAAAAATTGCCGAAGCTAAGACTTTGAGAGCATTCTTTTATTATTTATTAATTGATGATTATGGAGATGTTCCTTTCTTCACAGATAATAATATTACAGTTGATAAAATTCCACAATCAAGCCGTAAAGAAGTTTATGATTTTATTGTAAAAGAATTGACTGAAAACGTTGATTTATTATCAGGAACAAGAGGCGGAAATTACTACGGAAGATTCAATAAATGGGCAGGTTATACTTTGCTAGCAAAAGTGTATTTGAATGCACAAGTTTATACTGGAACTCCAAAATGGAACGAAGCTTTAGCGGCTTGTAACAAAGTTGCCGAAGGCGGATTTACGCTTCACTCTGGCGCTACAGATGCTGCAAATCCGTTAGGAAGTAAGTATTTTGAGTTATTCGGAGATGTTCTTCCAGAAGATGAAACTATTCTTCCAATTTATGCAACACTAGATATCGTTTCCCGTAATGTTTATGCTGTTCGAAGTTTATATGGTCCGCATGCTCAGAATTTGTTTGGTTTCAGCGGTTGGAATGGTACAATTGTTCCTAAAGCATTTTTCTTAAAATATGATGCGAATGATATTCGTAGAAAACAATATCTATTTGGAGAGCAGCCAGGCGGTTTCAATTACACACTTGATGTGGCTTCACTTGATAATCCAGGAGCAGATCCGCAGGCGGGAGTTCGTAATGTGAAATTTTATCCAGTTGCACCAAGAACCGGTGGAGGAGCTTCTAACGACTTCCCTATTTTTAGATATGCCGATGTAATTTTAATGATGGCAGAATGTAACGCTCGTTTAGGAAATGCTGCAGCTGCAAAACCTTTTATAGATCAAATCAGACAGCGTGCTGGATTAAGTGCTTTAGATCATAATCCTTCTCTTGATGAGATTTATAACGAAAGAGGATTTGAATTAAGCTGGGAAGGTCACAGAAGACAAGATATGATTCGTTTTGACAAATTTTTATTGGCAAACGAATTCAGACCTGCGTCTCCTGCATTCAGAAAATTGTTCCCAATTCCAACCTCAGCTTTAGATGCTAATCGTGGATTAAAACAAAACCCTGGTTACTAAAAACAAAACTATCATGAAAAAATATATCAATAAATTATTCATACTAGGCAGTTTGCTGTTCTTGGGTTCATCCTGCGACAGCGATGCCGAATTAACAACGCTAGAGGCTGTTAATTTCCCTTCAGAAATTACTGTTTCATCTAGCAAAATTGTTCTAACAGAAGATACTGCAGACGATCAAGTTTTACTGGTTTCATGGCCTGAAGTTACTTTTCCTATCGAAGCTCCTGTAACGTATGCGCTTCAATTTGATTTGGTTGGAGATACAAGCGGTGCAAATGCTTGGCAAAAAGCTAAACGAATTGAAGTTGGAACAGATGTTTTAAGCAAAACTTTAATTGGTCAGGAATTAAATAAAATTGCTGTCGATTTAGGACTTCCAATTGATGTTGAAGGAAAATTAGTCGTTCGCGTTGAAGCGGCTATGGATCGTAAAGTGTTTTCTAACCCAATTACTTTAACTATTACGCCTTATGAAAAAAGTGTTGTTTTTGGTGAAATTTATATGCCAGGAAGTTATCAAGGCTGGGGAATTGAAACTGCCGCGGTTTTAACTGCAATTCAAAAAGGTGTTTACCAAGGTTATATGACGGCTGCTGTTGGAGCTGGACTTGGATTCAAATTGAATACTGAGAGAAACTGGGCACAATTTTATGGCGCAGGTGCTACAAATAGTGACTTGAAAAACATGAGTGATACTGATTTTCAACTTCCTGCTACTGGTTCTTATCAGATTAAAGTGAATTTAAATACTTTAAAATGGACTGCAACTCCTTATTCTTGGGGAATTGTAGGTGACGCAACTTCTGGAAGCTGGGATAACAGTACGCCAATGAATTACGATCATCAGACCAAAACTTGGAAAGTGACTGCTGTTTTAGTTCCTGGAAACGTAAAATTCAGATTGAACAATAGCTGGACAATCAATTACGGATCTAAGAATGCAACAGACGGAATCGCTTATTTAGATGATCCAGGAGCGCACTATATTGGTGAAGGTGGTACTTACGAAATCACAATGAAGATCAATGATGTAGATCCTGCAAGTCTTGGATATCCTCAAACGCTAACGTATACCATCACAAAAAAATAGATAAAAATTAAGTTTAGTTTGGTTTGAGTTTACCTGCCTTTTTACTTCGAAAGGCAGGTTACTTTTCAGCCATTTAAAAACATAAAAAAGTAAAATCATGAAATTCAATATAAAAATCGTTTACGGATTATTGCTTGCCTTAGCTTTTGTTTCGTGCAGTTCTTCTGATGACGAAAACAAAACTCCGCCATCTCCTTATACACAATACGGCGCTCCTTTTGATAAAATGCCAAAGAAAGAAGATGCCATAATTTATCAGGTAAACATTCGTGCTTTTAGTCAAGCAGGAAATTTGAAAGGCGTTCAGGATAGATTAACTCAAATACAAGAATTGGGTGCAAATGTCATTTATTTGATGCCTATTTTTCCTGTTGGGAAAGAAAGAGCAACTGGCGAATTAGGATCTCCTTACGCCGTAAAAGATTATAAAGCTGTAAATCCAGATTTCGGAACTTTACAAGATCTTCAGACTTTGGTTGAAGAAGCGCACAAAAAAAATATGGCTGTTATTCTTGATTGGGTTGCCAATCATACCGCTTGGGATAATGCTTGGATTACACAGCATAAAAACTGGTATCAGCAAGATGCAAACGGAAATATTATTATTCCTCCAGGAACAAATTATAATGACGTTGCACAATTAAATTTCAATAATACTGAAATGAAAGACGCTATGATCGACGCTATGTCTTATTGGGTTTACAACGCCAATATTGATGGTTTTAGATGCGATTATGCTGATTTTGTCCCAAACAATTTCTGGTCAGATGCCATTACCAAATTAAGAAAAATCAAAAAGAATCAAGAAATTTTAATGCTGGCTGAAGGTTCAAAATACAATCATTTTGCTTCAGGTTTTGATTTTACTTTTGGTTTCAATTTCTTTTATACAATCGAACAGCTTTTTAAAGAAAATAAACCTGCAACAACGATTCAGGATTCGAACGCAACAGAATATGCCAACGTTTACGATCCATCAAATAAAGTGGTTCGTTATACAAGCAATCACGACGTAAATCTTTCGGACGGAACTCCACTAGAACTTTTTGGAGGAAAAAAAGGATCTGTAGCAATGTTTGTTGTAGCGGCTTATTTAAAATCAATTCCAATGATTTACAACGGACAGGAAATTGGTTACGACAAAAGATTAAATTATTTCGCTAAAACTCCAATCGATTGGTCAACTGCTGATGCTTCGATGCTGGCGGAATACAAAAAAATCATTGCTTTCAGAAACACAAGCAACGCAATTAAAACAGGAGAATTTACAGGTTACAGCAGTAATGCCGTAAGTGCTTTCACGATGATAAAAGATGCCGAAAAAGTTTTTGTTCTTTCTAATTTAACAGGCTCAACGGTTAAACATCTGATTCCTTCAACATTAAAAGGAAACTGGAAAGATGCTTTTACAGGTGCTACAGTCACAGTAGGTTCTGATGTAGCACTTCAACCTTTTCAATATTTAGTATTGAAAAATTAACTCTCACAGCAACTTTAAAGACTAAATTTGCAACAAAATAAAATAACATGAATTTTCAATTCCAAAAATCATTGCTTCAAATGCGTTTGAACAAAAAAACAGCGCTTTTATTTTTTGTAGTCCTAAGTGTATTTTCGCTTAAAGCACAAGAAATAACTTCGCCAGACAAAAATCTAACTTTAAAATTTGAATTAAAAAAGGGCGGCATTCCGTCTTACCAATTATCATACAAACAGAAAGCAGTTATTAAGCCAAGTTCATTAGGTTTAGAACTTCAAAACAGAGCTTCGTTTATGGATGGTTTTACCGTTTCAAACACAAAACAAACTTCTGTTGATGAAAATTGGAATCCGGTTTTAGGAGAAGAAAAAACAATTCGCAATCATTATAACGAATTGGTTGTCACTTTAGCGCAAGCGAAAAACAACAATAGATTTATTCGTATTCGTTTCCGTTTATTCAACGACGGATTAGGATTTAGATATGAATTCCCAAAACAAGATGAGCTGAGTTATTTTGTAATTAAAGAAGAACGCACAGAATTTCAATTGGCAGGAAACCATAAAATTTTCTGGATTCCAGGAGATTATGACACTAATGAATACGCTTATACGACTTCAAAGATTTCAGAAATTCCTTCTTTGATGAAAAAGGCAACAATTGAAATTAATGCACAGCAGCCAATCGCAGCACTTTCTGTGCAAACGCCTTCAATGATGAAATCTGATGACGGTTTATACATCAACATTCACGAAGCGGGGTTAATCAATTATCCGGCAATGTATCTTGAAGTTGATGCTAAAACCAATAAAATGGTAAGTCATTTAGCGCCAGATGCAGTTGGCGCAAAAGGTTATATGCAGACCGATGCGCAAACACCTTGGAGAACTATTGTAGTAAGTGATAAAGCAACTGATATTTTGGCTTCAAAATTAATTTTGAATCTTAATGAACCAACAAGTTATAAAGATGTTTCTTGGATTAAACCTGTGAAATACATCGGAATTTGGTGGGAATATTTTGTTGCTGGAAAAAGCACATGGGCTTTCGGAAAAGAAAACAACGTAAAAATGACGGATGACTTTACGAAACTTACACCAAACGGAAAACACGGAGCCACTACAGAACGTGCAAAAGAATACATCGATTTTGCTTCTAAAAATGGTTTTGATGCGATTCTTATCGAAGGATGGAACATTGGCTGGGAAGACTGGATTGGCAACTGGAAAGAAGATGTTTTTGATTATGTAACAGCTTACCCAGATTTTGATGTTAAAGCGGTTCATGCTTATGCGGCTTCAAAAGGAGTGAAAATTATTATGCACCACGAAACATCAGGATCTGCAACCAATTACGAACGTCGTTTAGATCGCGCCTTTCAGTTTATGAATGATAATGGTTATGATGCCGTAAAAACAGGTTATGTAGGTCAGATTATTCCGCGTGGTGAACATCATGACGGACAATGGATGGTGAATCATTATATCAATGTTGCCAAACGTGCTGCTGATTATAAAATTATGGTGAATAGTCACGAAGCGGTTCGCCCAACGGGTTTAAACCGTACTTTTCCAAACTGGATTGCTCAGGAATCTGCTCGTGGAACGGAGTTCGAATCTATGGGAGGTTTAGCGCCAGATCATACGACAATTTTGCCATTTACAAGATTAATGGGAGGTCCGATGGATTACACACCTGGAATTTTCCAAACTGATCTTTCGTATTATGGAACAGGAAGTACGCAACGCGTAAATACTACTTTGGTAAAACAATTGGCATATTATGTTACGATGTACAGTCCGTTGCAAATGGCGGCTGATATTCCTGGGAATTACGAGCGTTTTCCAGATGCTTTTCAGTTCATTAAGGACGTAGCGATTGATTGGGATAATAGTTATATTCTAGAAGCAGAACCTGGAGATTATATCACGATTGCCCGTAAAGCAAAAGGTAAAAACGAATGGTTTATTGGCGGAATTACAGATGAAAATGCAAGAACTGCCAACATTTCTTTTGATTATTTACCTGCAGGAAAAAATTTCGTTGCCACAATTTATGCTGACGCAAAAGATGCTAATTGGAATCAAAATCCGCAAAAGTATACGGTTTCTAAAGTTATCGTAAACTCAAAAAGCAAATTGAAACAGTATTTAGCTTATGGCGGTGGAGTTGCCATTAGTATTAAAGAAGGAAGTGCTGCCGAGTTAAAGGGAATGAAGAAATTATAAATATTTTTTTGCCACGAATTTTACTAATTTACACCAATTATAATTCTCTAAAATGAATTTGTGTAAATTCGTGAAATTCGTGGCAATATTTTTTTTAGAAAGAATAATTGAGCACAACCCCAAAATCATTCTTTAATGTGATATCGTTTTTAATGACAGCAGGCTTAAATGCCAATTTTTCATCTACATTAAATTGTGAAAGTGCCGCATCAATATTGGCATCTATAATATTTAAGACATAAAATCCAACGATAAATAAGGCTGATAAATCTCTATTTCTCTGATATATTTTTTGAGCAGAAATTAATTGGCTTTCACTTAAATTTGCTAAAAATTGAGAATCACTCTTGATTCCTTCCAATCTGTTTTTATATTCATCCCTATAAACATTATAATTTTTCTGATTATCAATGTATAAATAGGCACTTGTACCAATTGCACCATAAACCAAAGGAACTTTCCAGTATTTTTTATTATAAATCTGTCCTAAACCAGGAAGAACTCCAGAATAAAATGCAGCTTTTGCAGGACGAAGCGGATCAATTTCTTCCGATTTAAAAGTGTCTTTTAAAATGATTTGTGTTTTTTCTTGAGCAAATACTGAAGTTAATCCCAAAAATAATAATAGAAGTATGAATTGATTCTGCATATAAAGTTTTCTTTTAAATATTTGTTTCAAAGAAAACTTTTTAGTTCTAAGAATTTTCTTAAATTATAGATAAATAAAAGCCAATTTTTAATTAGCCTAGTACTCAATCATATATGCATTAAAAATAAAAATAATACTACAATTTTTGCAATATTCAACTTAAATCTGTTACTTTGCATTATGAAATCTACAACAGTAAATAAAGAAGTCATTAAAGCTGCAATTATCAAAATGAGAGAAGATAAAATTGCTGTGCGTTCTTTTTTACAAGGAACAGCATCGATCGAAACCTTAACTTCAAAAGGTATCAAGCTTGTTAAAACGATATAATTATACTTTTAACGCTGACTCTGGTTATTATAGTTTTTTTACAATAAGGGAGATTGAATACAGAGTTGCCTTTTATGAGGATTTCACTTTAGAATCATGTATTAGTGATGACAAAAAACTCGGAAATATCTATCAAATTACGATTGATAAAATTGGCACTAAACCTGCTTTTTATGATAGAAAGGTTTCAGAAACAATCAAAAATATTATAATTTCTTTTTTTGAAAGTATTGAAGATGCATTGATTTATATTTGTGATGATAATGACAAAAAAGCCTTTCAGAGATTTTCTGCTTTTGATAGATGGTACAATAATAGCTCAATGACAGGTCATATAACAAAGCTTAATAATATTATAGAATTTGATTCTGATAATGAAAAGATTAAGCTTTATACTTCTTTGATGTTTCATAAAGATAATCGCAATATTGAAAACATAAAAATAGCATTTAATAATATTAGGAATGCATTAGATGGAGAAAAGCCATAGTTCCAATTAATGATAAAACCGATATACTTCTATATATCGGTTTCATTATTTTAAAAAACTAAATAAATTTTACTCCTCAAACAATTCCATCAATTCCAGCGCACGTTTAATCGACTTCACATTTTCAAAAGTCAATAACAAACGTAATCCGTTTACAGTTTGTTTTTCTTTCATTTTGCAAAGATTGCTATGTTTTTGAATAAAACTCAAAACATTTCTAAACTTAGAAGATTGGTAATAATCAGATTGCTGATCGGATACAAAATAGCCAATCATTTTACCTTGTTTCAAAACCAATTTCTCGATTCCGACTTTGGTTGCGATCCATTTTATTCTGATACTGTTTAATAAAGAAACCGCTTGTTTTGGTAATGGTCCGAAACGGTCAATTAGTTTTTTCTCGAATTCTTGTAATCCAGCTTCGTCTTTTATCGCTCCCAATTCGTTGTATAAAACCAAACGTTCAGAAACATTATTGATATATTCATCTGGGAATAAAAGCTCAAAATCGGCATCGATTTGAATGTCTTTTACGTATTCTTTAGTATCAATATCATTTTCTTCAGGATATAAATCTTTGAATTCGTTTTCCTTCAATTCCTCAATCGCTTCATTCATGATTTTTTGGTACGTATCAAAACCGATTTCATTAATAAAACCGCTTTGTTCTCCACCTAATAAATCTCCAGCTCCACGAATCTCCAAATCTTTCATTGCAATGTTGAAACCGCTTCCTAATTCGCTGAATTGCTCCAAAGCCTGAATACGTTTTCTGGCATCTTCGGTCATGGATGAATACGGCGGACAAATAAAGTAACAGAATGCTTTTTTATTGCTACGCCCTACTCGACCGCGCATTTGGTGCAAATCTGAAAGTCCGAAATTATTCGCATTATTAATGAAAATCGTGTTGGCATTTGGAACATCCAAACCACTTTCGATAATTGTGGTTGCAACCAAAACATCAAAATCTCCGTTCATAAAACCTAACATCAATTCTTCTAGTTTGGCACCGTCCATTTGTCCGTGACCAATTCCGACTCTTGCATTTGGAACCAAACGCTGAATCATTCCTGCGACTTCTTTTATATTTTCGATTCGGTTATTGATAAAGAAAACCTGTCCGTTTCTTTGAATTTCATACGAAATCGCATCACGAATAATCTCTTCATTAAAACCGACCACATTTGTTTCAATAGGATAACGGTTTGGTGGAGGTGTTGTAATTACAGATAAATCACGAGCTGCCATTAACGAAAACTGAAGCGTTCTCGGAATTGGCGTTGCTGTTAATGTCAATGTGTCGACATTGGCCGCAATAGTTTTCAATTTATCTTTTACGTTAACACCAAACTTTTGTTCCTCATCGACAATCAATAAACCTAAGTCTTTAAAAACTACATTTTTGTTTACCAATTGATGTGTTCCAATGACAATATCCAGTTTTCCTTCGGCTAAATCTTTTAAAGTCTGTGTTTTTTGTTTTGCAGTCCTAAATCGGTTTAAATAGCCAATTGTAACCGGCATATCTTTCAGACGTTCTGAGAAAGTTCTATAATGCTGATAAGCCAAAATAGTTGTCGGAACTAAAACCGCAACTTGTTTACTATTGTCAACCGCTTTAAACGCGGCACGAATGGCAACTTCTGTTTTTCCAAAACCAACGTCGCCACAAACCAAACGATCCATTGGACGATCGCTTTCCATATCGGCTTTTACTTCTGCTGTCGATTTGGTTTGATCGGGAGTATCTTCGTAAATAAACGAACTTTCTAATTCGTTTTGAAGATAACTATCAGGCGCAAATTGAAAACCTTTTTCCAATCTTCGTTTGGCATACAACTGAATCAAGTTGAACGCAATATGCTTAACACGCGCTTTGGTTTTCTGTTTTAAAATCTTCCAAGCGTTCGATCCTAATTTGTATATTTTTGGAGGTGTTCCGTCTTTTCCGTTGTATTTTGAAATTTTATGAAGCGAGTGAATACTTACATACACAATATCATTATCGGCATAAACCAATTTTATGGCTTCCTGCATTTTTCCTTCTACCTGAATTTTCTGCAATCCGCCAAACTTTCCAATTCCGTGATCGATGTGTGTTACATAATCGCCAACCGAAAGTGCCGTTAATTCTTTAAGCGTAATATTTTGCTTTTTAGAATAGCCATTTTTGATGTTGAATTTATGATAACGTTCAAAAATCTGATGATCGGTATACGCTGTTATTTGATTTTCTTCATCAATAAAACCCTGATAAAGAGGCAATACAATCGTATGATATTGTTTTCTAATATTTTCTGAATTTGCTTCGTCTAGAGATTCAAAAATATCATGAAACCTTTTAGCCTGCGTTTCATTCGAACAAAATAGATAATTAACATATCCGTTAAAATGATTTTCGCTTAAATTATTCAGCAGCAAATCAAATTGTTTATTGAAAGAAGGCTGAGGCTGAATATGGAATTCAAACTTTTTAGTGGTTTTATAAACTGGTCTTGAAGCCAATTCTACAACTGAAAAGTCTAAAGATCTTTTTATAAATGATGCCTGATTTAAAAACAATTGTTCTGGCCTGGCATGTTTTATTTCTTTCGACAATTTCTCAAAAGCTTCTTCTGCCCTTGCAAACTGTTTGTCTAACTGACTAAAAAGTCCTTCGGTATTTTGAATAAAAACAACTGTTTTTTCGGCAATATAATCTAAAAAACTCTCTCGATTTTCCTGAAAAAGCTTGTTCTCCACATTGGGAATAATCGTAATTTTTTTATGAGTCTGAACCGATAACTGCGTTTCCACATCAAAAGTTCTGATACTGTCCACTTCATTTCCAAAAAACTCAATTCTGTAAGGATGATCGTTTGAAAACGAGAATACATCGACAATTCCTCCACGAACCGAAAATTCGCCAGGTTCCGTAATAAAATCGACTCTTTTAAACTCGTATTCGAACAAAACTTCGTTGATAAAATCGATCGAAATTTTGTCGTTTAAAGCTACTTTTAAAGTGTTTTTATCGAGTTCTTTTCTGGTAACTACTTTTTCAAAAAGCGCTTCAGGGTAAGTAACAATAACTGCCGGTTTTTTTCTTGAATTGATTCTATTTAAAACCTCAGCGCGAAGCAGCACATTAGCATTATCGGTTTCACCAATTTGGTAAGGACGACGAAATGAGGCAGGATAAAACAAAACATCTTGCTCTCCAATCATCTGTTCCAAATCGTTCAAGTAATAGGCAGCCTCTTCTTTATTGTCTAAAACAATTAAAAAAGGCAATTCTGTTTTCTTAAAAACGGAACGAATTATAAATGAAACTGCAGATCCTAACAATCCGCTGATGTTCATTTTTATCTGATTTCCTTCCAGTAAATTTGTAGCAATCTGCTGCGCTTTCGGCAGATTATCGTAGGTTGTATATAAGGCGTTTTTACTCAAGTCTAGGTACTTTTTGATCTATTTGAGGCGGCGCAACAGCATTTGGAATTGCGCGTGCCGTATCTAACATTCGAAGAAAATCTTCTTCTCCTTCTTCTTTTGGAACTTTAGCTCTTTCCACAATTTTATCCATTTGTCGTTCTAATGAAATCAGTTCTTTATTGATTTCTTGAACCCAAAAAACCACTTTATCATCTGGAATTTTATTCAAATGGATAAACAAATCCAGCATTTTGATTTTAGTAATTAAAATGGAAATACGGCTTTTTATAGCTGGCTGGCTAAATTCTGTTGGAATACTATTATTTAAAGCCATCGCTTTTTTAGAAATCGCTGCCGATTTCTTCTGAAAAGCTCCAATTGTTTTTCTTGGCTTATCTCCGATTTCCTTCATAAATTCACGCCATTCTGTCCATGAATTTAATTGCGATTCTGAAATTTCATTAATCGGCTCATCTATAAACGTCCAGCCTTTATTTATATTATTAAAAATAGCTTCTTTCTTTTTAGCTTCTTTGGCATTTTCTGCACGGCGTTTTTCGTCTTCATTTTGGCAAGAAAACAATACAGCTGTCAAAAGCAGAAAAAGAGATATTTTATATTTCATTTGATAAAAACATTAAGCTACAAAGTTACAAAGTAAATTTACAATTACGAATTCTGATTGTTGCTAAAGATTCGGTAAATGATTGTTATTTTTTTGATTTAATTTAAACACTTTAAAAATTATTTTCTTTTGCAGTTTCTCAATAAAAATGCGCTTTTTCAAGGATTTTAAAAAAGGCACAAAGACACACTCTTAAAAGAGAATTATCCAACAAACAAACTTTTTCATTATTGAATTAATAATTTATGATTCAAAAAAGCATACGTAATTGCGAAAACGTTATATTTGTTTCTCTAAAAATCATTAAGAAATGAATCCAAAAATATTGATCATTGGCGCTTGCGGTCAAATTGGAACAGAACTGACCCAAAAGCTGCGCAAAATATACGGAACAGAAAATGTTATCGCTTCTGATATTCGTAAATTAAATACTGATGTTGTAAACTCAGGACCTTTTGAAGTGGTCAATGCTTTAGATTTTAATCAAATCGAACATCTGGTAGAAGTACATCAAATTACAGATGTTTATTTAATGGCGGCACTTTTGTCTGCTACCGCCGAAAAAAATCCTGCATTTGCTTGGGATTTAAATATGAATTCGCTTTTTCATGTCTTGAATTTAGCGAAAGCAAAAAAAATTAAGAAAATCTTCTGGCCATCGAGTATTGCCGTTTTCGGACCAACGACCCCAAAAGAAAATACGCCTCAATATACCGTAATGGAACCTTCAACTGTTTACGGAATTAGTAAACAAGCAGGAGAAAGATGGTGCGAATACTATCATAATATTTATGGCGTTGATGTACGCAGTATTCGTTACCCTGGTTTAATTAGCTGGTCTACACCTCCAGGCGGCGGAACAACAGATTATGCTGTTGATATTTTCTACAAAGCAATTGCTGACAAAAAATACGAATGCTTTTTATCATCAGAAACTAAAATGCCGATGATGTATATGGATGATGCGATTGATGCGACAATAAACATTATGAAAGCGCCTGTTGAAGAAATCAAAATTCATTCTTCTTATAATTTAGCTGCGATGAGTTTTACTCCGACTGAAATTGCTGCAGAAATTAAAAAACATATTCCTGAATTCGAGATTACTTATAATCCAGATTTCCGTCAGAAAATTGCGGACAGCTGGCCAGCAAGTATTGATGACAGTTCTGCAAGAGAAGATTGGGGATGGAATCATAAATTTGATTTGGAATCTATGACTAAAGATATGATTGAGCATTTGAGTTAGATCAATAAAATTGAATAGCGTCCAGCTTTAGCTGGATGTAAAAATGAATTCAACAAAAAGGGCTTTAGCTAAAACTGTCACGGTTTGGCTAAAGCCCTTTTCAATTCAAATATTATTCCTCCAGCTAAAACTGGAGGCAATTAAAGTTTTATTAGTTTGTCATTTCGACTGAAAGGAGAAATCGCACTAGAAACTCGACAAAGATTGACGATTCTCTTTGCGGATTCACGAGTGTGATTTCTCCTTTCAGTCGAAATGACAAGAATAGAATGTTTTGAACAAAAACCTAAATCTAAATCTTTAAAAGAAGCCAATTGTTTGTATCTAGCCCCGATGGAGGCGGTATCCTTGCTGGCCCGACGTCGGGCAACAGCGAGATATAGCCGAGAGCGGGAAACCATGTTTATTAAAATGCATTTTGTCGTGCTCCTGATCATTAAAATAAAAAGTCCCGTCAATTTCTTAAACGGGACTTTTTTAAATTGTTATTTTTAAAGATTACTTCACTTCAAAAACATTATTTGCTTGTTTTACATCAGCCATTAATCCGCTTGGATCGATAGTGATTTTTTTGATTGCTGTTTTGTTTTTGTCAATTGTAAAACTATAGTTTTGTTGTGCCCAAGCCCAATCTTCTAAAACTGTTCTTTTTGTATTTGGATTTGGATTCGGTTTAATGAAATTCATCATTCTTAACGGAATATAAAACGTTTCAGAAGTTCCGTCTGTATAATCTACTTTTAAATCAATTGGCATCGGCATTCTTCCGATTCTTTCTAAAGTTACAGTTGTTTTTCCTGCATTATCCGCAACATCTTTGATTCCGTAATCGATCGTATTTAATGTTTGTGTCCAATCTGTTAAATACCAATCTAACTCGGCGCCAGAAACTCTTTCTGCAGATCTTTTGATATCATTTGGAGTTGGATGCTTGAATTTGAAATCGTTGAAATATCTTTTTAAAGTTGCATCTACATTTTCTTTCCCGATTACATATTCTAATTGAGAAAGGAAAAGACTTCCTTTAATGTAAGACGAAATACTGTACGGACGGTTTTCGTCATAGCGATCTCCGTGCGTGCTTTGCGGCTGCTCTTTACCAGAATTTACCAAACTGTAATACGCCGCATAATTTCCTTTAAACGGATTCACTTCTTTTTTGTCGCCTTTTAATTCATTCAAAGCACTGTCTTCGATGTACGTTGTAAAACCTTCATCCATCCAAGGATGTTTTGATTCGTTTGAAGCCAAAATATGCTGAAACCAAGAGTGTCCTAATTCGTGAGTTGCAGTTCCAAGAATTCCTTCAAGAGTTCCGTTTCCTAACATTAAAGTACACATTGCATACTCCATTCCACCGTCTCCGCCTTGAATAAATGAGTATTGTTTGTACGGATATGCTCCAACTCTTTGGTTGTAATACTCCATAACTTTTACCATTAGCGGCTCTAACTGTTTCCAGTTTTCGGCTACTTTTGGCGTGTTTTTGTAGAAGAAATGCAAATCGACATCGTTTGGTCCTTTTACAATATCATGTGCATAATCTTTGTCTGCTGCCCAAGTAAAATCGTGAACATTTGGTGCAATAAAATGCCATGTTAATGTTTTTGCTTTTTTAGGATATGCAACAGTTACGCCTTCATCTTCATAACCGTGTCCGATTGCATTTTTGTCTTGTAAATATCCCGAACCTCCAATCGTGTATTCTTTGTCGATTGTAATTTTTACATCAAAATTACCCCAAACTCCGTGAAACTCTCTTGCAATATATGGATCTGCGTGCCATCCTTCGAAATCAAATTCGGCTAATTTTGGATACCATTGCGACATTGAAAGTTCAATTCCTTCACTATTGTTTCTTCCAGAACGACGAACTTGAACCGGCACTTGTCCGTCGAAATCTAATGTGAAAGTAGATTTAGAATTTGGTAAAATTGGTTTCGCCAAAGTCACTTCCAAAATAGTTCCCGAAACTCTTGTTTGAGCAGCAGCACCATCTTGTTTGAAATTTGTAATTTTTAAGAACCCAATTTCATTTGGTTTTAAAGTTTCAATACGACTTTGTTTTACTTCTTTTCCATCAGCACCTTTTACTTTGTTTACCATTCTACCATCTGGATCTTTGATAAAGTGCAAACGAGCATCCATTTCGCTTCCTGGCTGGAAAGCATTTGGAAATAAATGATAGAATACCTTTTTTAAAGTATCCGGAGAATTATTGGTATAAACTAATTCTTGTTTCCCTTTGTATTGATAGTTTTTTACATCCATTGCAACCTCCATTTTATAATCGGCATGTTGTTGCCAATATGGGGCACTTTGTGCAAAAGCGGAACTAAAACCCAAACTTAGGAAAGAAAGTAAAATAATTTTTCGCATTGTAGATATGTAATAGAAAATGGAAGAGCGTTGACTCTTCCATTAGGTTAATAGTGTATTATTCTTTATTTTTTAGACATCTTTTCAGCCATTAATAAAGCGTTATAAGCATTTACCATTTTTGCTGTTTTTGATGATTCTGCTGAAGAAACAGCAACTGGTTTTTCTTGCGGATTTTCACTTTTTCCAAGAACAACCTTTGAAGGAAGCGCTACTCCAGAATCCATTAAAATCTTTTTAACTTGAGCTGCTTTTAATTTCGGATAGTATGAACGAATCAATGCTGCTACACCAGCCGCATTTGGAGACGCCATTGAAGTTCCTTGCAAATATTTGTATTGGTTGTTTGGAACTGTTGCGTAAATTTCTTCACCTGGTGCAAAAACGTCTACGTTGATTTTTCCAAAGTTTGAAAATGGTGCCACAACCGTTTCGCCATATTCTTTATTAATTGCTCCAATGGTAATTACATTGTCTGCAAATTCTTTTACGTTGTCTTCTGAGTCATTTGGATAATTAATGTTTTTTGTTTCATCAATATTGTATCCGTCATTTCCTGCTGCGTGAACGATTAAAACGTCTTTTTTAGCGGCATATTTAATAGCATCGTAAACCCATTGTTTGTGCGGAGAAAAGCTTTTTCCGAAACTTCCGTTAATTACTTTTGCGCCATTATCTACTGCATAACGAATTGCCAATGCAATATCTTTATCATATTCGTCTCCATCTGGCACCGCTCTAACTGTTAAAATCTCAACATTTGGAGAAGCAACTCCGTCTCCACCTAAATTATTTCCTCTAATTTGAGCAATAATTCCGGCAACGTGAGTTCCATGAAGTGCTTTTTCTTTATCTGGACCAAAAACAACGTTATTTCCGTATTTCGTGTTTTTAATATCTTCTGGATTATCACCTACGATTTTTCTTCCGTCAAAATCTTTGTTTAGATTGTAATTTAACTGATCGTAAACTTGATCTTTGTATTCTCCAAAATCAGCTTCAGGATTGAAAGTTGGACCAGCATTTGTAAAAATCTGAGTCATAATTCTTTTGCTTTCTAAAACTTTTGGATCAGTAGAATTAATAGAACTTAAATCTTCTAATTTATAATCTGTTTTATTAAGAGCTTTTTTAACAGTATTATGAATATCTAATAAACGATCTACCTGCTTCTTATCTTGTAAAGCTTCCTCATACTTTTCAGTATATTGCGCTAAAGCTTCTTTGTATTGAGCAGAACCGTCATCACCTTTTTTAACAACACGTGTCATTTCAAGATTTTCGTGTACTGCATCTCCAAGAAAATTCCATCCGTGAACGTCATCGATAAATCCGTTTTTATCATCGTCGATTCCGTTTCCTGGAATTTCTTTAGTATTTGTCCAGATCATTCCTTTAAGATCTTCGTGCTCGATATCTACACCAGAGTCTACGATACCTACAATTACTTTCTGTCCTTTTTTTCCTTGAAGTAATTCAGCCCAAGCTCTATCAACACTCATTCCCGGAATAGAATCTTTTACCAAATCTAGGTGACTCCATCTTTTTAATTCATTTTCACTAACTGGTGCTTTTTTTACAACTGCTAACGGAGCAACAATTGGCTGTTTTGGCACTGAATTTTGCGCTTGCAAACTTGCGCTGCAGCCTGCTAAAACAAGTAATGCAAAAGCAGATAATTTAAGAGGTTTTATATGACTCATCTATCTATAAATATAAGTAAAGTTAAAAGATGGGTCTAAATTATGATTTTTTGTTACAAAAAACTAACTGTTAACAATGTGTTATGAAATTTTGACCAAAATTATCACGTCTCAAAGACCACACAATTCTTTAGAAATCAATTTTTTAGAACTAATCTGATTAAAAAAACAATAGACTGGTTCCGTATTATTTTTCTTCCACAAAATATTTTTTATACGCTTACGGAATCACGTAAGGAATCTCCGAATATTAGTATTAAACTTGCGCGACCTAATTCTAAACCATTTCTATGAAAACAAAACTACTCTTGTTGCTATTATTAGCAAATTTTTCTATTTATGCGCAAACAAACTTAGTCTCTAACGGAGATTTTGAAACTTGGACCGCATTTTCTCAACCAACTGATTGGTTCCGTTTCTCAAATGGCCTCTTATATCAAGATTCTGATGCACAAAAGGGCTCTTCAAGTACAAAAATGGAGATTACAAGCGGGACTTTTCACTATATCAATAGCAGTCCTTTTGCTACTCAATCAGGAAAAACGTATCGTGTTACGATGTATCATAAACTTTTTTCTGGAACGATTACTTCTGTAGAGTTAAGCTTAACAAAAGCTGATGTTTTTAAAACACCAATAACAAAAAAGGAAGAAACAACTTCAGTAAATTCTGCTTGGCAAAAAATCGAATTTGATTATATTGCCACAACTACTCAAAATGCTGAAATTAGTATTTGGGTGAAAGGAACAACTGGAACTCAAATTTTGGTCGATAACGTTTCTATTGTAGATGTTGCAGATATTGGACCAAAATACACACTTATACCAGATATAAACTTTGAAAATGAACTTATAGCATTAGGTGTAGACTCTGGCGCTCCTGATGGAAAAGTTTTAACTTCTAAAGTCTATACTGTAACCAATCTATATCTATACAGAAAAAACATCGCAGATATTTCTGGAATACAAGACTTTACAAGCCTACAGCGCCTGGATGCTAGTCAAAATCTATTGACAAATATAGATGTATCAAACAATACCAATTTAACAAATTTATCTGTAAACGGGAATAAGCTAACAAACCTTAATATTTCTAAAAATACCAGTTTAACAAGTTTATCTGTAGACTCTAACAGTCTAACAACCCTTGATATTTCTAAAAATACCAAATTAACCAATTTAAGCTTTGACACTAATAAACTTACTTCTATAGATTTAAGTTTTACGCCTTTAATAACGGAATTGAGTTTTAATTATTGTCAGATAACTTCTGTTGATCTAAGCAATTTAAAATTACTTCGTCGATTAAATATTATAGACTGTAGGATGCCTTCTATAGACTTAAGTAATAATAAGTCTTTGATTTCTTTATGGGCTCGAGACAACAAATTTACAACCCTAAATCTCTCTGAAAACAAAGAATTAGTAAATCTTACATGCGATAGTAATTTGCTAACAGCATTAGACGTAAGTGCAAATACGAAACTAGAATATTTAAATTTTTCTTCTAATCCTATTGCAAACATAGATTTAAAATCGAATATTAATTTAAAAGCTTTGGAAATTTATAATACTAAGCTAAGCGAACTTGACTTGAGCAAGAATAAACTTTTAATTGGTTTAAAATGTCACGACAATTCTAATTTAAAGACATTGAATTTACGAAATGGACAAAATACCAATTTACTTAAATCTTTTACTTATTGGACAGGAATTAATGGCAGTCCTCGAGAATCAAGTTTTAAAAACAATTCAAGCTTATCATGTATTTTAGTAGATAACGTTTCTTATTCTAAAACAAATTGGTCAACTCTTATAGATGGTGGCGAATATACTTTAGATTGCGCTACTTTAGCTTATACCTTAATTCCAGATTCAAATTTTGAACAAAAATTAATTGATTTAGGAATTGATAAAGATGGGAAAAATGGGAAAGTATTGACTTCTAGCATTTCTTACTTAACTACTTTAAATGTTACTAAAGCCAATATTACAGAGCTTACAGGAATTCAGGATTTTACTGCGCTTACAATTTTAAATTGTTCTGAAAATGCTTTAACAACACTTGATCTTTCAACAAACGTAAATCTAAAAACATTAACGGTTAGCAAAAACCAATTGAAGTCTATAAATACTTCAAAAAATATAGCTCTAGATTATTTTGCTGGTAATAATAACCTATTTACTGCTTTAGATTTTTCTGCGAATACTGAATTATCTAAAATATATATTACCGATAACGTCTTAACTAGTTTAAATGTATCTAAAAACAGTAAATTGACAACTTTATGGTGTCAAAGAAATAAACTGCCAACTTTGGATATTTCTAACAATTTAGCATTAACTGAATTTGTTTGTGAAAGAAATGAGTTAGAAGCCTTAAATGTTTCTAAAAACACAGCGTTAATATCTTTATCTTGTTCCCAAAACAAAATAAAAAGTTTAGATGTTTCTCAAAATACGTTGCTGAAAATGTTTGACTGTTCCATCAACAAATTGGAAAGTTTGAATCTAAAAAATGGAAACAATAAATTGCTTGACAAAGCTAACTTATTCTTTTTTTCTAATTTAAGCTTAAAATGTATTTTAGTAGATGATGTAACATATTCTAATACAAATTGGGCTACTTCAATTAAAGACTCTGGTGCTTCTTACAATATTGATTGTACTGTTTATACTTTGATTCCAGATTCAAATTTTGAAGATAAATTAATTGCTTTACAAATTGACAAAGATGGTAAAAATGGTAAAGTCGCCACTGCAAGTATCGCTAATGTAACTTCATTAGATGTTCAATCAAGTAATATTAAAGATCTTACAGGAATTCAAGATTTTACATCGTTAACATATTTGGATGCTAATTATAACAGCATTAGCAATATCGACGTTAGTAATAATAAATTACTAATTAAACTAGCATTGCACGAAAATAAATTAACTAGTTTAAATGTTACTAAAAACGTTAATTTATACAACTTAATGTTTTCTAAAAATCAAATTTCAACAATAGATTTATCACAAAACAAGGCTCTTGTTCATTTAACTGCGGATAGAAATTTACTAAGCAGTCTTAACATATCTGCAAATACAAAGCTAGAGTCTCTATATTGTGGTGATAATAATTTGACAGCCCTAGATGTATCACATCAACCAAATCTTTTACAATTAAATTGTACTTTTACTTCAATTTCACAAATTGATGTTTCAACAAACAAAAAATTAGAAAATTTATATTTCGACAATGCCCAGTTGACAACTTTGGATGTGAGCAATAACACTCTTTTAAAAAGAATAAACGTTAGTAATAACTTATTAAAATCTTTAGACTTATCTCATAATCCTATTCTAGAGCTTGTTTTAATACGATTCAATCCTATAACTACATTAAATCTTCAAAACGGAAATAATGAAAACTTTATATTGCCTCCAACAAGCGGAACAAATAAAACCGCAGCCGTAATTGATGCTTGTAATTTCTTAAACAATAAGAATCTTTCATGTATTCAAGTTGACAATGTAGAATTTTCTAACGCTAATTGGTCAGCTATTAAAGATGCAACAGCAAATTACAATTTAGATTGTAGATCATACACATTAATTCCTGATGCTGCATTTGAAGATAAATTGATTGCATTGCAAATTGATAAAGATGGTAAAAATGGAAAAGTACTAACTTCAAGCATTGCTGTCGTTACGACGTTAGACGTTTCATCAAGTTCTATTAAAGATCTTACTGGAATTCAGGATTTTGTTTCTTTGAAAGTTTTAAATTGTAGTACAAACCAATTAACTTCTTTAACTCCTGCAAACAATCTTTCATTAACAGAATTAAATGTTTCTTACAATGCTTTAACAACTCTTGATGTTAGCAAAAACAAGGCATTGACGGCATTAAATGTTTCAAATAATAATTTAAATTCTTTGAATGTAAAAAATGGTTTCAATACCAATATGGATTGGTTTAGTGTGAATTTTACAAAAAATGCTTCTTTAAGCTGTATTCAGGTTGATAATGCGAAATATTCTAATGACAACTGGAACGGAAAACTAGACAAAACTTCTTATTTTACAGAAGATTGCAACGCATTTACGCTTATTCCGGACAGCAATTTTGAAGATGAATTAATCGCCTTAAAAATTGATATTGATGGTAAAAACGGAAAAGTTTTAACCTCAACTATTTCAACTGTTAAAGACTTAAATGTTCAATTGAGCGATATTAAAGATTTAACAGGAATTCAAGATTTTACATCTCTTGAATATTTAAACTGCCAATTCAATCTTTTAACTTCTTTGAATGTATCTAAAAATTCAAAATTAATTGAATTGTACACGCATGGAAATGATTTGACAACATTGGACGTATCTGCAAATACTGCTCTTACAACTTTGTATGCCAACAAAAACAAACTGACTGCTTTGGATTTATCTAAAAACACCAAATTGGTTTATGTGAATGTTGCGGAGAATTCATTGAAAACGTTAAACCTTAAAAATGGCAACAACAGCAATTTTACAGGTGCATTGCTAAACAAAAATACATCTTTAACTTGTATCACAGTTGACAATCCATCTTTTGCTGCTTCAAGCGGTGTGTTCTTTAAAGATACAGCAGCGACATATTCGGCAACCTGTACATTAGGACTTGAAGATTCTGTTTTCAGTAAAGCAACACTATACCCGAACCCGACAAAAGGTGAAGTTAACATTAACAATGTTTCTTTAGAAAAAGCAACTGTTTACAATTCTTTAGGACAACTGGTTAAAACATTTGTTTTAAATAACGGCGAAACTAGTAATACTATAAATTTATCTGGTTTGCCGAGAGGAGTTTATTTTGTGTATTTAATTAGCGGAGATGCCGCTTCTGCGAAAAAAATAATTGTTGAATAATCATAATTATTTAAAATAAAAAATCCCGTTTTCAACTTTTAGAAAACGGGATTTTTCATACAATTTATAGAATAAATACTGTATTATTGTACTGCCCATAATTTTGAAATTATAGCCTATGAAAACAAAACTACTCTTGTTATTCTTATTATCAAATTTCTTTCTTCATGCTCAATATACCTTAATTCCTGATGCTAATTTTGAAAAAAAATTAATAGCTCTCGGCATTGATTCGGGTACTGCAGACGGTCAAGTTCTAACTGCTGATGTTGCTAAGGTTACCTCTCTAAGTGTTTCAACAAGCAGTATATCAGATTTAACTGGAATTCAAGATTTTACTTCCTTACAATACCTTAATTGTTATGGAAACGCAATAAAAATTCTTGATCTTTCTAAAAACACAAATTTAAATAGATTAGACTGTTCTGATAATAAATTAATCAGCCTTAATTTAAAAACAGGAAAAAGAGCCACCTCATTTGAACTAAATACAACTTACAATTATTCTTTAGAGTGTATTTTGGTTGATGATGTTGCGTTGACTTCAAATTGGAGAAAAAAAACAGATGCTCTTACTAAATTCAATAGTGTTGCTTGCTACATTTATACCAGCATTCGAGATGAAAATTTTGAAAAAAAATTAATATCCTTAGGCATCGATAAAGATGGAAAAAATGGAAAAGTTATAACCACAGACATTTATTCGGTTACTAGTTTAGATTTATCCTTTAGCGGTATCAACGATTTAACTGGGCTTGAAGATTTCGCTTCGCTAAAAAATTTAAACTTTACTGGTAATGATATTCCTTATTTCGATTCTTCCATTTATCCTAATTTGGAATCATTGAATTGTTCTTCAAATTTACTCAAGTCTTTAAACATTACTAAAAATTTAAAACTGAACTCTCTTGATTGTTCAAAAAACGACCTTTCTAGTTTAAATCTCCAAAACGGAAAAAATACTTCTTTGGTTTCTGTCAATATTAAATCGAATCCCAAGTTGTCATGCGTATTAGTTGATAATTCAGAATATTCGACATCAAACTGGACAAACAAAGATGTTAACACAAGCTTTAATCAAACGGTTTGTACACCAGAATATACTCTTATTCCTGATCCTTATTTTGAAAACAGACTTATTTTTCTAGGATATGATACTGATGGAAAAAACGGAAAAATACAAACTCAGAACATCGTGTACATTAAATCTTTAGATCTTTCTGGAAGTTCAATTACAAATTTAACAGGAATTCAGGATTTTAAATCTTTAAAAGTTTTAGACTGTAGCAATAATAAATTAAAATCATTAGATATTACTAAGAATATCAATTTAGAAAAACTAGAAGCCTATTCTAATCTAATAGCTGGCACAATTGACATTTCTCAAAATCTAAAGCTTACTAGTTTTAATGCTTCTCAAAATTATTTAACGAATTTAGATTTCTCCAAAAACCTTGCTTTAAAGCAAATGCGCTGTTATGGAAACCTTTTAAGCGATATTAATCTTACACAAAACTTAGCCTTAACTGGATTGTTCATTGATGGAAATAAATTAACAACAATCGATATCTCTAAAAATGGCGCTTTAGTAGATCTTTATTGCTCCGAAAATGAACTCACATCTCTTGATCTTTCTAATAATTCTCTATTAGAAAGAATATATTGTAAAAAAAATAAGTTAACCAATATTAATATTTCTAAAAATTTACTGGCATACGAACTTGATGTTTCTCAAAATCAATTAACAGATATTGATATTTCTAACAATAAAAATGTTGGATGGTTTTTTTGTGACCAAAACAAATTAACACAATTAGATCTTTCTCAAAACATAAACTTGACTTGGTTAAACTGTGGTTCCAATTTGCTGACAGGTTTAAATTTTTCAAATAACGTTTCTTTAGATCGAATTTATTTTGGAGGCAATAAAAACCTGTTAAATGTTAATTTAAAAAATGGTACAAATAAAAGCATAGTGAGTATTACGTCTCATTACAATCCTAATTTAAATTGTATTTTAGTCGATGATGCTGCTTATGCAACTTCAAAATGGTCTCAGAATAAAGACTCGCATATTGTTTTTAGCGACACGCCTTGTACACTATACACAACAATTCCTGACATTAATTTCGAAAATAAATTAATTGCTTTGGGTATAGATTCTGAAGCGCCAGATGGAAAAATACTTACTTCAAAAATTTCAACAATTATTTCTTTAGATGTATCATCAAGTAATATCACGGATTTATCTGGAATACAAGATTTTACTTCGCTACAAGATTTAAAGTGTAATTCTAATCAGCTAAAAAGTTTAAACATTTCAAAAAATATTGCCTTAATTAATCTAGACTGCAGCTCTAATCAATTAATAAATTTGAATGTTTCAAAAAATAAAGCGTTAAAAAATTTAAATTGTAATTCTAATAAACTTGCAGTTTTAAACATTTCAGAAAATGCATTCCTATCCAATTTAGATTGTCATTCTAATCTAATAACTTCTCTTGACATTTCTCCAAATATTGATTTAAAAAGCCTTAATTGTCAAGATAATAATTTGGCTACTTTGAATTTAAAAAATGGAAATAACAAGCAGTTGATTAAACCAAATTTTAAAAACAATTCTAATTTGACTTGCATTACAGTTGATGATGCCAATTATTCTAACAGCAATTGGATGGATTCTAAAGATGCTTCGGTTAATTACAACGTAGATTGTTTCTCTAATTATACTTTAATTCCAGATTCAAATTTTGAAAATAAACTAATCGATTTAGGAATTGACAAAGATGGTAAGAATGGAAAAGTGCTAACTTCTAGCATTAAAGAAGTAATTTCATTAAATGTTTCTTACAGCTCAATAAGTAGTTTGACAGGAATTGAGGCTTTTGAAAATTTAGAAATTTTAAATTGTCAAAATAATAATTTAGCAACCTTAAACATTTCAGATAATTTAGAACTTAAGGAACTGAATTCTTCTCATAATCCTTTACTGGTTTTAGATGTTTCTGGAAATCCTAATCTTATCAATTTAAATTGCGGATTCAATTTATTATCAAAATTGGATTTATCTTCAAATCCGTCTTTAAAGAATTTAGATTGTTCTTCGAATAACTTAGAATATTTGGATGTATCTAAAAACAAAATGCTGGTTACTGTAGATTGTAATTCAAATCAAATTAAAAAACTGGATTTTTCAAAAAACCCAAATTTAACCACATTAAACTGCAGCAGCAACAATTTGGCTAACCTGAATATTCAAAATGCTAATAACATTAAATTATCTTCTTATAATTTTAAACTGAATACAAAACTAAGCTGCATTCAGGTAGATGATCTTTTGTATTCAAATACAAACTGGTTTAACGCAAAAGATAATTATGTTGTATACAGTGTAACAGCTTGTACACAATACACGCTTATTCCAGATCAAAATTTCGAGAATTTTCTAATTAGATCTGGATATGATAAAACCTATAATGGACTTCATGATGGAAAAGTTGAAACTGCAAATATAAAATCCATTAAAAGATTAGACATGTATCTTAAAAGTATTGAAGATTTAACCGGAATTCAAGATTTTGAAGATTTAAACTATTTAGATTGTAGTGACAATAATTTGACAACCATTGATTTGTCAAAAAACCTTTCACTAACCTATTTAGACTGTGGTTCGAATCGTTTAACCAATATAGATATTTCTAAAAATTTAGCTTTACAAACATTAAAATGCGACTATATCGACAATCATCATAATAGAGGATTAACAACTATTGATATCTCTAATAATTTAGCTTTAACTTATTTGAGTTGCTGGGATAGTAGGCTTAGAACTCTTGATGTTTCTAACAACAAAGCTTTAAAAGAATTGCATTGTTATTATAATATGCTTACTAGTCTAGATGTTTCTAACAACAAAGCTTTAACTAATTTACAATGCACTGGGAATCTATTAACTACTCTAGATTTAACGAATCAATCAGCATTAATAATCTTTAGATGCCATGAAAATAGATTAACAGAACTTAATTTAAAAAACGGGAAAAATAATCTGCTGGATAGTAAAGAAATAAATTTTGCAACAAATCCATATTTAAACTGTATACAAGTTGACGATATTCTGTATTCGAATACAAATTGGGCTGGTAAAAAAGATGCCATTGCAACATTTAGCACAAATTGCGGTATTGCAAATACTTACACAATGATTCCAGATCATAATTTTGAGCAAAAATTAATTGACTTAGGAATTGATGATGTGCTAGATAGTAAAGTGGCAAATCAAAATATAAATACTATTATTGATTTGGATCTTTCAAACAGTAACATTACAAATTTAAAAGGTATTGAGAATTTTCCAGCATTAAAATCTTTAAACAGCAGTACTAATAATTTAGCGACTTTAGATCTTAGTAAAAATGCTAATCTGGAGATATTAAATGCATCTTCTAATCAAATTACAACATTAGATTTGTCTAGAAATACTAAACTTAATGTTGTTTATGTAATAACAAATCCGCTTACGAATCTAAATATTAAAAACGGAAACAATAGCAACTTCATTCTTGCTTCCGAAACAGCAAAACAGTTCAATGCTAATGTTGCAACAACCTTTTTAGGACTTACAACTTTAAGTTGCATTAATGTTGACAATGCAGCTTATTCTAACGCCAATTGGTCTAAAATTAAAGAAAGTAAAACAACATATTCTGAAAATTGTCAAGCACTTGGAATAGAAGATTCTGTTTTCGACAAGGCAGTTGTTTATCCAAATCCAACAAAAGGCGAGGTTCATATTAATAACATTGTTTTAGAAAAAGCAAACGTTTACAATTCGTTAGGACAATTAGTAAAATCCTTCATTTTCAACAATACCGAAACTAATAACACCGTAAATCTATCTGGTTTGCCAAGAGGCGTGTATTATGTGTATTTAATAAATGGAGATGCCGCTTCAGCGAAAAAAATAATTGTAGAATAATGAGTCAAAATAATAATCCTGTTTTCAAACTATTGAAAATGGGATTTTAAAAGTTTTTAATAAAGTAAAAATCAATAAACTGCCAAAATTCAAATTAAGCCTATGAAAACAAAACTACTTTTAATTTTATTATTAGCACATTTCACTTTTTATGCACAAGTCAACCTAGTTCAAAACGGAGGATTTGAAAAATGGACAAACAGTACAACACCAACAAACTGGATTGTTGAAAATAATGTCAAACAAAACACAACAAGTTATTTTAGAGGATTCAATAGTGTACAGCTTTCTACTTTTTCTACTCTACCGAAAATAACTACTCAAATTCCGATGAAGGCAGGAGTAACATATACTATTAAACTTAAATATAAATTTATAAGTGCTGGTTACGAAAGTTCTCGATTTCCAAGAGTTACATTAAGAATAGCTAATAATGGAGAGTCAAAATATTTTAATATTAAGGATGTTGATACTGAATGGAGAACACTTGAAGGCTCTTTTAAACCAGACCAAGATCTAATTTACGATTTAAGTGTTTCTTTGTCAGGTTATCAGAACTACGAATTTTTGGCTGCCATAGATGAAGTTATGGTATATGTTGCAGGAACCGAAGAATATACCTACATACCTGATCGAGATTTTGAGATGAGATTAAGAGATCGTGGCGTTGAAGTAGGTGATATAAATGGGCTGGTTCTAACTTATTGGATAAAGACACTAACTTCTTTGGATTTAGAACCTGAGATAAAAACTCCAACTTTTGAAATTAAAGATTTAACAGGAATTGAAGATTTTACAGAGTTGGCTTCTCTAAATTGTTCTTACAACAACTTAACCACCTTAGATTTATCTAAAAACACGGCTTTAACTAAGCTTGATTGTAGTTCTAACAATCTAACTACTCTTGATTTATCTGCACAAACAAAAATAACTTCTTTAAGATGTAACAGCAATAAAATAACCAGTCTTGATCTTTCAAAACAAACTGGCTTAAATTATATTTCTTGTTTCGGCAATGCGTTAACATATTTAAATATTAAAAATGGTAATAATACCGCTATTTATTGGAATGGCACCGATAATGGAGGTTTTACATCAAATCCAAATTTGTCTTGCATTATAGTAGATGATCCTGTATACTGGAATAAAAACTGGATGAAGAAAAAAAATGGTAGTGCCATTTATTCATCAACATGCGACGGAAAATATACCGATATTCCTGATGCCAATTTTGAAAAAAAATTAATTGCTCTTAATATAGATGCAGGGCAGCCCGATGGAAAAGTGCTTACATCAAGTATTTCCGCAATAACCACATTAGATGTCTCTGCCAGCTCAATTGCAAATTTAAAAGGAATTGAAGATTTTAGCAGTTTAACTAATTTAAATTGCTCTCAAAATCAATTAGTCAATTTAGATTTTTCTAAACATACAGCATTGACAGCTCTAAATTGTGAATCAAATAATCTTTATAACTTAAATATTAAAAACGGGAAAAACACGCTACTAGTTTATAATCGTATATCATTTAAAAGCAACCCAAATTTAAAATGTATTCAAGTAGACGATGAGAATTACTCAAATATAAATTGGTCACAAAGAAAAGATGCTTTAACAAACTATTCATCAACCTGTACTTTTTTAGGAACGGAAGATTCTACTTTTAATCAAGCTGTTGTACATCCAAACCCAACAAAAGGCGAATTATATATTGAAAATGTGAGCGTAGAAAAAGCAACCGTTTACAATTCGTTAGGACAATTAGTAAAATCGTTCACTTTCAGCAATGGCGAAAGCAGTAACACAATAAACTTGTCTGGCTTGCCAAAAGGTGTTTATTATGTATACTTAATAAATGGTGATGCCGCTTCTGCGAAAAAAATAATCCTAGAATAAACCATACAATTTAGTTCAACTAAAAAATCCCATTTTCAATATTTGAAATGGGATTTTTTTATGCTTAATTTTTTCTGTTTAAAAAATATCTTCGGAAGTAAAAACATCTTTTAAACGAACACCTTTTTCTGTATGTTCAACAGTTATAATTTGATTGTGCGCATCATGTTCTAAAAATAAATAATGATTCTGATCTGCTGCTGCATTCAAAAATTTTGATTTTTCTGGCATTGTCAGCAAAGGTCGTGTATCGTAACCCATAACATACGGCAGCGGAATATGCCCGGCTGTAGCCAATAAATCGGCACAAAAAACAATGGTTTTATCTTGGTATTTTATGTACGGAATCATTTGTTTTTCGGTGTGGCCGTCAACGTAGTAAATGTCAAAATTCAATTCTTTTGAGAAACCAAAATCAGTTTCGGTTCTTTCAATAAAATTTAATTGTCCGCTTTCCTGCATTGGCAAAATATTTTCAGACAAAAAAGACGCTTTTTCACGTGCGTTGGGTTGAGTTGCCCATTTCCAATGATTTTCATTTGTCCAAAATTTGGCATTTTTAAAAGCAGGCTCGTAACCTGTTTTATCCGAATTCCACTGAACACTTCCTCCGCAATGATCAAAATGAAGATGCGTCATAAAAACATCCGTAATATCATCACGGCTAAAACCATATTTTGCTAGCGATTTATCTATAGAATGAGAACCCCAAAGCGAATAATATCCAAAGAACTTTTCAGATTGTTTATCCCCCATTCCGGTGTCAATTAAAATTAAACGTTTTCCGTCTTCAATTAATAAACAACGTGCTGCAATATCAATTAAGTTATTAGCATCTGCTGGATTTGTTTTATTCCAAATCGTTTTAGGAACAACGCCAAACATAGCGCCTCCATCTAATTTGAAATTTCCAGATTCTATAGGATAAAGTTTCATGAGAGTAGTTTTGTAAAAGAACAAAGCTAGGAAATCCCGACTCCTTTTACTAAAATTTCTACTTAAAAAACTTTTGTATTATTCTAATGTGATTGAAGTGCTTCCCATTATTTCTTGCTTGTCGAAGTAATTTACAAAATAAGTGCCTTTCTTAAAATGATCTTCATTTGCATTTAAGATTCCGTAAACATTGACAGACTTGCCTTGAAAATCTGCTGCCACTATAAAACTATAAACTAAAGCTTTATTATTTCCGAATTCGATTAGTTTATCATCTCCTAAAACGCTGTTTTTTTGATCTAATACCTGAACATAATATACTCGTTTTCCAGTTTTTGCAACCGCATTTCCATTAATTGTAAAACTGATTTTAAGTTTATCTGTACTCTTCGATTTTGTAGTTTCCAGTTCTTTTCCAGAGCTTTTTTCACGAAGTGCAATTACTTTAAAATTACTTAAAGAAAGTTTCGAAGCATCTTTTAAAGTCGACTCCAGCCTTTTTTGTTTTGAAACTAAAGTATCATTTTCTGCTTTCTGCTGGTACATCACAACATTTTGACTTTCAATTTCTGTTAAAAGGTTTTTATTTTGAAATTTCAGTTTTTTAATTTCCTGCACTCTAATGTCTAAAGAGTTCTTTAAATCTAAAAGCTGATTTCTGTATATTTTAATTTGAGCCGCGGTCGGATTCTGAGAAACTTTAATCAGCTGCATTAAATTTTCAACATTCTTTCGTTCCAGTTCTAATTCTCTAGACATCGTATTTTTCTCAAGAATAGCTACATCGTATGCTTCCTTTAAAGTATTTAAAGAATCCAGAATATTCATTTGTTCGCTTAACTCTCGCTTTACAACAGGATTTGATTTGGCAACAACTTCTTCTTTTATCTCACTTTCCTCATTTTCAGGCTCGCTGCTAAAAACCAATACTGTAGCGCCTATTCCTAAAACAAAAATTAAAGCAAATAATGGTTTAAACCACTTTATTGTATTTTGTTTTTTCATAATTAGTCACAATTTTTCGCAAAAATACCAAATAATCACAGAGTTACATCAGTAGAAATACTCGTTTTTAACATTTAAAACATGAAATTGCAAAAAATCGAAAAAAAAGCAACATTTTCAGCATTTATAGGCTCTTTTTGGAGCCAAATTTTATCAAAATAACTATTATCTATTTTAACATTTGTTATAATAATGTGAACCGTTATGGAAAAAGGTTTTTAAGTCGTATCTTTGCAGACAATTTCTATTTAACATTGAAAATTAGCGTTTTAAATCTGTACTAATTTCATTACAGAAGAAAAATGCACATTAAATTAAACATCTAAGAACAATGATAAAAGTTTCAGATACTGCCAAAAAGAAAATCATCGACCTGATGACTGATGATGGTTTTGACGCCGCAAATGACTACGTAAGAGTAGGAGTAAAAAGTGGTGGATGCTCTGGTTTGTCATATGATTTAAAATTTGACAAGACCAAAGGAGAAGACGATAAAATATTCGTAGATAACGATATACAAATTGCAGTTGAAAAAAAATCATTCCTTTATTTAGCCGGAACAATTTTAGAATTTTCTGGAGGATTAAACGGAAAAGGATTTGTTTTCAATAATCCGAATGCAAGTAGAACTTGCGGATGTGGAGAATCATTCTCTCTTTAGTCAAAAGCCGAAAGTCGTAAAGTCATAAAGACTAAATTGACTTCAAACTTTGGACTTTAAAACTATTAGACAATAAAAAAACAATGAGCAAATACACCGAAGACGATTTAAAAATCGAACTGGAAACTAAAGAATATGAGTACGGATTTTATACTAATATAGAATCTGAGACTTTCCCTATTGGCTTAAACGAAGATATCGTAAGAGCAATTTCTCTTAAAAAAGAAGAACCTGAATGGATGACTGAATGGCGTATCGAAGCTTTCCGCGCATGGAAAGAAATGATCGAACCAGAATGGGCAAATGTACATTATGAAAAACCAGATTTTCAGGCTATTTCATATTATTCAGCTCCAAAACAAGTAGATCCTAACAAAACCTTAGACGATGTAGATCCAGAATTATTAGAGATGTACAAAAAGTTAGGAATCTCAGTAGACGAACAGAAAAAAATGAACAATGTCGCTATGGATATTGTAGTTGACTCTGTTTCTGTTGCCACTACTTTTAAGAAAACATTGGGCGAAAAAGGAATTATTTTCTGTCCAATTTCTGAAGCTATTAAAGAACATCCAGAATTAGTAAAAAAATATTTAGGAACAGTTGTACCTCAAAAAGATAACTTCTACGCAGCATTAAACTCAGCAGTTTTCTCTGATGGAAGTTTCTGTTATATTCCAAAAGGCGTAAAATGCCCGATGGAACTTTCAACTTACTTCAGAATCAATCAAGCAGGAACAGGACAATTCGAAAGAACTCTAGTTATTGCTGATGCAGGAAGTTACGTTTCTTACCTTGAAGGATGTACTGCTCCAAGCCGTGATGAAAATCAATTGCACGCTGCTGTGGTTGAATTAATCGCTTTGGATGATGCAGAAATTAAATATTCTACCGTTCAAAACTGGTTTCCTGGAAATAAAGAAGGTAAAGGTGGAGTTTACAACTTTGTAACGAAAAGAGGTTTATGCGAAACAAACGCTAAAATTTCTTGGACACAAGTTGAAACAGGTTCTGCTGTTACTTGGAAATATCCTTCTTGTGTATTAAAAGGTGATAATTCAGTAGGAGAATTTTATTCAATCGCTGTAACCAATAATTACCAACAAGCTGACACAGGGACTAAAATGATCCATTTAGGTAAAAACACTAAATCGACTATTATTTCTAAAGGTATTTCGGCTGGAAAATCGCAAAACAGTTACCGTGGTTTAGTGCAGATTTCGCCAAGAGCGGAGAATGCACGTAACTTTTCGCAATGTGATTCATTGCTAATGGGTAACAATTGTGGTGCGCATACTTTCCCTTATATCGAAAGTAAAAATCCATCAGCAAAAATTGAGCACGAAGCAACAACAAGTAAAATTGGAGAAGATCAGGTTTTTTATTGCAACCAAAGAGGTATTCCAACTGAAAAAGCGATTGCCTTAATTGTAAACGGTTTCAGTAAAGATGTCTTGAACAAATTGCCAATGGAATTTGCGGTTGAAGCTCAAAAACTATTAGAGATTTCTTTAGAAGGTTCTGTCGGATAAGAAAAAGCAAACAATTATGGATATCATCTTAAAAAATGTAAAGAAAAAAGATTTTCCAGTTTTAAAATCACTGGCAAAATCTCTTGGTTTTGAAATTATTGAAGAAACGGAGAAACCATATAATCCAGAATTTGTAAAAGAGATTCTTAATGCTGAAAAAAGTATTGAAGAAGGAAAAGGAGTTAAAATAAAAGTTGAGGATTTGTGGAAATAATTTATTCTGAAAAGGCACAAAAAGACATTCTTTTTTGGAAGAAGTCCGGAAACAAATCAATAATGAAAAAGATCACAATTTTAATTGAAGACATTTTACTTCATCCTTACGAAGGACTTGGAAAACCAGAACAATTAAAATATGAATTATCTGGAAGATGGTCAAGAAGAATTGATAAAGAACATCGAATTATTTACAGAATAACAGAAGAAAACAATATAGAAATACTAAATATTCTTTCATTGAAAGGACATTACGAATAAGTATTAATGGAAAATAAAAAAGTAATCATTTTAGGTTCATCAAGAAAAAATGGAAACACAACAAAAATTGTGGACGAGATTTCTAAAGAACACGAAATAGAAGTAATAAATCTAAGCGATTATAATATTTCCTATTACGATTACGAAAGCAAAAATATAGACGATGATTTTTTGCCTCTGATAAGAGGAATTATCGAAAAATATGATACTTTAATTTTTGCAACGCCCATTTATTGGTATAATATGAGCGGAATTATGAAGGTCTTTTTCGATAGGATTTCAGATTTAATCCGAATTGAAAAAGAAACTGGAAGAAAACTAAGAGGAAAGAAAATCGGAGTGATCACAAATTCACATGACAATGTTATTGAAGATAGTTTTTACATTCCGTTTCAAAAAACTGCCGATTATTTAGGTATGGAATATTTAGGACACACGCATTTTAATGCCAACATCCTAAACCAACAAACAAAAATAGAATTGACATTTATATAAAATAAAAAAAACAATGTTATCAATAAAAAACCTTCACGCCTCAATTGGTGATAAAGAAATCCTGAAAGGAATTAATATAGAAGTTAAAGCTGGCGAAGTACATGCTATCATGGGACCAAACGGTTCTGGAAAAAGTACACTTTCTGCAGTTATCGCAGGAAACGAAAACTATGAAGTTACAGACGGAGAAGTTGTTCTTGACGGAGAAGATCTTGCTGATTTGGCACCAGAAGAAAGAGCGCATAAAGGTGTTTTTCTTTCGTTTCAATATCCTGTAGAAATTCCTGGAGTTAGTGTAACTAACTTTATGAAAACTGCAATCAACGAAACTCGCAAAGCAAACGGACAAGAAGAAATGCCGGCAAACGAAATGTTGAAAGTAATTCGTGAGAAATCTGAATTATTAGAAATTGACCGTAAATTTTTATCTCGTTCTTTAAATGAAGGTTTTTCTGGAGGAGAGAAAAAAAGAAACGAAATTTTTCAAATGGCAATGTTAGAGCCAAAATTAGCTATTCTTGATGAAACTGATTCTGGTCTTGATATCGACGCTTTAAGAATTGTTGCTAATGGAGTTAACAAATTAAAAAGCGACAAAAACGCAATTATTGTTATCACACACTACCAACGTTTATTAGATTATATCGTTCCTGATTTCGTTCACGTTCTTTATAACGGAAGAATCGTAAAATCTGGCGGAAAAGAGCTAGCATACGAATTAGAAGAAAAAGGATACGACTGGATTAAGGCAGAAAATTAAATTTTTGTTTCATGTTTCATGTTTTTTTTAGTTTCAAGTTGAATTACGTTTTGTAAGTTTAAACTTAAATTATTTAAAACAGAAATTATGGCAACAATTACTCGATTTGAAGATTTAGAAATCTGGAAAGAGGCTCGACGATTAGCAAAAGAAATTCATCTCATTGCCGTTCAAACAGAGTTAAGATCCGATCTCAGGTTTAAAAATCAAATAAAAGATTCTTCGGGTTCAGTAATGGATAACATTGCTGAAGGATTTGAAAGAGATGGAAATTTAGAATTTCGACAATTTTTATCTATCGCAAAAGGTTCTGCCGGAGAAACAAGATCTCAATTGTATCGCGTTTTTGATTTTGAATATATTTCAGAAGAAAAATTCGAAGCTTTAAAAAAAGATTATGAAAATTTAAGCGGTAAAATAAAAAACTTTATCACTTACCTAAATAAAAAAGATTTCAAGGGGAATAAGTTTCAATAGGCAACATGAAACTTGAAACCTGAAACACCGAAGGAAACAAAAGAACAATGGATTTAAAAGAAAAATTAGTATCGTCTTTTATGGCTTTTGAAGAGCGTGTCGATGTACATTCAGATTTACATGACATACGCACAAATGCTTTAAAAAACTTCGAAAATAAAGGTTTCCCAACCAAAAAAGAAGAAGCTTGGAAATATACATCGCTAAATGCCATCTTAAAAAATGACTTTACGGTTTTTCCAAAACAGGAAAATGCAATCGAATTCAATCAAGTAAAAAAATACTTTTTACATGAAATCGATACTTATAAATTAGTATTTATTGATGGTGTTTTCAGTTCGCATTTGTCTTCTACGACTCATGACGGAATCGATGTTTGTTTGATGTCATCGGCATTGACCAAACCAAAATATAAAATGGTTATTGATACGTATTTCAATCAAATTGCGAGTAAAGATGATAGTTTAACTTCATTGAATACTGCATTTGCTATTGAAGGTGCTTTTATCAATATTCCGAAGAAAAAAGTGGCAGATAAACCAATTGAGATTATGTATTTCTCAACTGGAAATGAAGCTGCTTTAATGGTTCAGCCAAGAAATTTGGTTATTGTGGGTGAAAATTCACATGTTCAAATTATCGAGCGTCACCAAAGTTTGAATGAAAATCCTGTTTTAACAAACTCTGTTACAGAGATTTTTGCTCAAAAACGTGCGATTGTTGATTATTATAAAATTCAAAACGATAATAGCGAAGCGAATTTAGTTGACAATACTTACGTTTCTCAACAACAAGAAAGTCACGCTTACGTGCACACTTTTTCGTTTGGTGGAAATTTAACTCGTAACAACTTAAACTTTTATCACTTTGGTGAAAGATTGACAAGTACGTTAAACGGAATTTCGATTTTAAATGACAAACAACACGTAGATCATTATACTTTGGTAAACCACGCGCAGCCAAACTGCGAAAGTTTCCAAGATTATAAAGGAATTTTCTCTGATCGTTCTACTGGAGTTTTCAACGGAAAAGTTTTAGTAGAAAAAGAAGCTCAAAAAACAAATGCTTTCCAAAAAAGCAACAATATTTTATTGAGTGATAAAGCAACTATCAACGCAAAACCGCAATTGGAGATTTTTGCTGATGACGTAAAATGTTCTCACGGTTGTACAGTTGGACAATTGGATGAAACAGCAATGTTCTACATGCAATCACGCGGAATCCCGAAAAAAGAAGCAAAAGCTTTATTGATGTACGCATTTTCAAATGCCGTTATCGAAAGCATCAAAATACCAGAATTAAAACAAAGAATTACTAAAATCATTGCCATGAAACTTGGTGTGAATTTAGGATTTGATTTGTAGTCGAGGTTTTACCGCAAAGACACAAAGGTTACGCAAAGTTCGCAAAGGTTTATTAAAAACTTTGCGAACTTTGCGCTTTTTACTTGGCGTCTTTGCGGTTAATTATCTGTAAGACTTATAAAATTTCTGCATTTCCAATCAAATTTGGTCCTTCATGAATCCACCAGACCTGTCCTTTATTAAGATATTTTTCAATTGGCTGATTAAGTAAAAATCTGACAGTAACTATTTTTTCTTCTCCCGGTTCAATAGTCAATTGATTTTCAAAAATAATATCTCCCATAAAAGTTTGATTTATTTTCCCATCAATTCCATACTCAAAAACATGATTAGGTCTATAACCACTTATAATTCCAGTTCGCCTTCCTCCCTCAACAGTATCTTTTAATTTAATCTTTGCTTTGACAGATAATAATTCATTTGAATTTTCATACTGTAAATCTGTATAACTCATTAACGTATACTTGTCATAAGCCATTATGTCAAATATTTTAGAATTCCCAGTATTTAACCAACGTTTGTAAATTAGAACTCCATTCATATATAAATAAAGCTCATCATTTTCTATTCTTTTTAAAATCGCCATTTATTATTTCTTGACACTTTCAATTATCTCTTTCAAAAACCCATTAAAGTCAAAACTTTTATCACCTTCTCTAACTCCCATTCTCACAATAACCATATCCAGAGACGGAATAATCGCAACCATTTGACCTTGATAACCGCTGCAATAAAACATATCACGAGGAACATCCGGGAATTTCCCTCCGGCGTTTAGCCAAAATTGCGCTCCGTATTTACCTTCAGAAGTATTTGTTGGTGTTGCTGTATATTTTACCCAGCTTTCGTCCAGAATCTGCTCGCCGTTCCAGTTTCCTTTGTGCAGATATAATAGTCCAAATTTTGACCAGTCACGCGGCGTTGCCCACCCGTAGGAAGAACCTACGAAAGTTCCTGACATATCTTGTTCGACGATCATCGAGTTCATTCCGATTTTGTCGATTACGGCGCTGTACCAAAAATCAAGATATTCCTGCTGCGTTTTAAATTGTCTTCTTAAAATTAGAGATAATAAGTTTGTAGTTCCAGACGAATAATTCCAATGTGTGTTGGGTTTAAACTGAGCTGGTTTATCCAGTTGTACTTTTCCCATATCTTCTGCCTGAAAAAGCATTTTTGTAGCGTCGCAGATTGTGCTGTAATTTTCTTCCCATTCTAAACCAGAATTCATGTGAAGCAAATCATTGATCGTAATAATTTTACGATCGTCATTTTGCCATTCTTTTATTGGTGCTGGTTTATAAATATCAATCTTTCCTTGTTTTGCCAAAACTCCAAAAGCAGAACTTGTGATACTTTTTGTCATTGACCAGCCTAAAATTTTACTGTTTTTATTAAAACCTGTATCATATTTTTCAGCTATCAGTTTGTCTTTATACAAAACTACAACGGCACGAGTTCTTTTTGCTTTTCCACCCGAATTGTCAAAAGCATTTTCAACCGCTTTTTTTAATTTTGAATAATCCACATTCGAAAACGAAGTATCTTTTGGCTCATTATTCCCATATGGAAACGGAAGATTGTTTTCTAGTTTTGTTCTTTTTGGAAGCAGATAAGGTTTTGAAACATCAAAATCATCATTAATCAAAACTGCACCTAAACCTTCACGATAAATTGCTTTTCTTTCCTTTAAACCATAAACATTTGAAGTCGCAAATTTCCCAGCTTCATCAATTGAATTTTTCGCCAAATCAATCATATCGATATCATTGTCTGTTTTTTCAATTAAATCTAATGGACGATTGTCAATAAAATGGCCAGATGCAACGCTCTTGGCAGAAAAGCCAGAAATTAAATCCAATTTCGGATAAGTTGTAAATCCGAAATATAAAAAAGCAAGAACCACTAGAAGCAAAAGTACTTTGAGAAATTTTTTCATGATGATTTAGATATTTTTACTGCAATATAAATAATTTATGTTCACGATTTTAGAAGTCAATTTATAAATCTGATTCGGATAATTCAGTAAAGCAAACCGATTTTTACAAAATCATCATTTAAGCCTTTAATCAATGGCATCATAAAAGGAAATTATAGAATTGCTGTATAAACAAATTTAGTTTTAGTACTTTTGTAAATAGATTTTTTCTAAATAAGACATGCTAGATATTCAAAAAATAAGAGCTGATTTCCCGATACTTTCACAAACTGTAAACGGAAAGCCATTAGTATATTTCGACAACGGAGCTACTTCGCAAAAGCCACAAGTTGTAATTGATGCTGAAGTTAAATATTATCAGGAAATTAATGCCAACATTCATCGTGGCGTTCATACATTAAGCCAGTTAGCTACTGATGCTTACGAAATTTCTCGTGGAAAAGTAAAGGAACACATTAATGCAAAACATGCTCACGAAGTTCTTTTTACTTCGGGAACAACTTTCGGAATCAACTTGGTTACAAATGGTTTTGCTTCAATTTTAAAATCTGGTGACGAAGTAATTGTTTCTTCATTAGAACATCACAGTAATATTGTGCCTTGGCAAATGTTATGCGAAAAAACTGGAGCAACTTTAAAAGTGATTCCAATTAATGAAAATGGAGAACTAATCATCGAAGAATTTGATGCTTTGCTTTCAGAAAAAACAAAAGTTGTTACGGTTAATCATATTTCAAACGCACTCGGAATTATTAATCCGATAAAATACATTATTGATAAAGCTCACGCTGTTGGCGCTGCAGTTTTAATTGATGGTGCGCAGGCAGTTCCGCATTTAAAACCAGATGTTCAGGAATTAGATTGCGATTTTTATGCTTTTTCTGGACATAAAATGTGCGGTCCAACTGGAACTGGAATTTTGTATGGAAAAGAAGAATGGTTAAACAAACTTCCTCCTTACCAAGGTGGAGGAGAAATGATCAAAGAAGTTACTTTCGAGAAAACTACTTACGCGGATCTTCCTCATAAATTTGAAGCTGGAACACCAAATATTGCCGGCGGAATTGTTTTAGGAACTGCAATTGATTATTTAAACAATATTGGTTTTGAAAATATTCAAGAATACGAACACGAACTTTTAGAGTACGCTACAAAACGTTTATCTGAAATTGAAGGTTTAAGAATCTACGGAACAGGAAAAAATAAAGCTTCTGTAATTTCGTTTAATATTGATGGAATCCATCCGTATGATGTTGGTTCTATTATAGATAAGTTAGGAATTGCGGTTAGAACAGGACATCATTGTGCACAACCCATTATGAATTTCTTCTGTATTCCGGGAACAATTCGTGCTTCTTTTTCTTTTTACAATACAAAAGAAGAAATTGATCAAATGGTCGATGCCGTTAAGAAAGCACAAACAATGTTAAGCTAAAAAAACATCTTATGAGAATATTGTCTTTATTGCTTTTAACCGTTTTTATTGCAACTGGATGCTGCAGTCAGAAAAAAACAGATATGACTTCAACTCAAATTGAATATTCAGCACATTCTAGAGGTTATTATAAGACCATAGTAGCGCAAAACAAATCCATTTTGGTTACTGCGCAGCGTAATGCAGAACCTGTTAAAATCAATATTGATGATGCAAAATGGAACGAGATTGTGGCTGCATACTCAAAAGTGAATTTAGAAAATCTTTCTTCATTAAAAGCACCAACAGACAAACGAACTTATGATGGCGCCGCGATAGGAAATTTAAAAATAACTAAAGATGGAAAGACATACGAAACACCAGGTTTTGATAATGGTTTTCCGCCAAAAGAAATTGAAAAACTAGTAAATTTATTAGTTGATTTTGCTAAAGAATAATTATGACAATAAAAGAGATACAAAACGAAATAATAGACGAATTTTCAATGTTCGATGACTGGATGCAACGTTATGAATACATCATTGAATTAGGAAAAAGTCTTCCGTTAATTAAAGAAGAATACAAAACAGACGAAAATTTAATCAAAGGCTGCCAGTCAAAAGTTTGGTTGCAAGGCGAGCAAAACGATGATAAAATCGTTTTTACCGCAGACAGCGACGCCATTTTGACTAAAGGAATAATCGCAATTTTAATTCGCGCTTTCTCCAATCAAAAAGCAACAGACATTTTGGAAGCTGATACTGATTTTATAGACGAAATTGGTTTAAAAGAACATTTATCTGCAACACGCGCCAACGGTTTGGTTTCGATGATAAAAAACATCAAGATGTACGCTTTGGCTTTTGATGCTAAAAACAAAAATTAAGAAATTTTAAACCATATAAGTGATATAAGTTCATTTAAAACAAAACTTAAATTTTCTTAGATTACTTATATGGAGAAAAAACAAAAAAAGTAAGTTTTATCTTTCTTTTTTATTTGTTATTATTGCTGAAAAAAGTAATGATTACAAAGAAATATTTGACTGATTTAATATATCAAGTCAATGGTGCGGCGATTGAAGTTCATAGAAAAGTTGGGGCAGGACTTTTAGAAAGCATTTATCATCAATGCATGATTAAAGAACTTTCATTAAGAGGAATTAATTTTCAATCAGAATTGAAGATTCCTGTTGAATACAAAGGGTTAGAATTAGAATCAGATCTCAGATGTGATCTTTTTATTGAAAACTGTTTAGTTCTTGAATTAAAAGCAGTTGATCAAATTATTCCAATACACGTCGCCAAACTAATGTCTTATATGAAACTTCTAGAGTCCCCAATAGGGCTAATGATAAATTTTAATGTAACAAATATTTATCATGAAGGTCAAAAAACATATGTCAACGAATTATATCGCTGGCTAGAAGATTAAAAAAACAATTATTAAACACATTTTAGGTAGTACAAGTCAAAACTTAAATTTTCTTAAATTACTTATATGGTGGAAAAAACAAAAACAATGGAACAAGAAATAGACACAAACGAATTAGGAGAATCAATCGTAAGAATCTTAAAAGGAATTTACGACCCTGAAATTCCTGTAGATATTTATGAATTAGGATTAATTTATGACGTAATGGTAAACACAGATTACGAAGTAAAAATCTTAATGACTCTAACATCTCCAAACTGCCCAGTTGCAGAAAGCTTACCTAGAGAAGTGGAAGAAAAGGTAAAAACAATCGAACACATTAAAGATGTTGAAGTAGAAATTACTTTTGATCCGCCTTGGAGCAAAGATTTAATGAGCGAAGAAGCAAAATTAGAATTAGGAATGCTTTAAAAAATAGTCATAAAGTTGAAAGTCATAAAGTCCAAAGTAAAAAGACTTTATGACTTTCGACCTTTGACTTTAAGACTTAAATAATGGAAGAAATCATCAACAAAGTTGCCAATAGTGCTTTGGAAGTTTTTGATTTAGAAGATTATTATCCAAAAGGAATGCGTGTGCAGATTGACATTTCGCAATGGCTTTTAGAAGGCTTTTTATTAAAAGAAAAAGACTTTAGAGAACATCTTAAAAATCATGACTGGTCGCAATATCAAGACCAATATGTCGCTGTACATTGCAGTACAGACGCTATTATTCCGGCATGGGCATTAATTTTAGTAAGTGTTCATTTAGCTCCTTTTGCCAAAAAAGTAGTGAACGGAACAATAGAAGATTTGGACGGAAGTTTGTATGAAGAAATTTTAAGCAAAATAGATTACTCCGTTTATCAAAGTAAACCAGTAATTGTAAAAGGCTGTTCTAGAAAACCCGTTCCAATGCGTGCTTATATATTAGCTACTACGTATTTGCAACCCTTTGCCAGAAGTATTATGTATGGTGAGGCTTGTTCTGCAGTACCTTTATATAAGGAATCTAAGAAATAACCTGCAATAACAGGCAGTCAACCTTTATCTTTCAATTGGTTTTTAGTATATTTGATTACACACTTAAACTAGATACCATGAGAAAGATCTTTTTATTACTCTTCGTTTTAGCAAATCTTACTTTTGTTCAAGCCCAAAACACTGAAAAAGAATTAGCTCAAAATACTGAAAAAGCCGTAAAAAAACTCAATGACACTATTGAAAAAGAAGGCTGGAAGGCAAAAGGAATTGTATCACTTTTATTAAATCAGTCGAGTTTTAACAACTGGATTGCTGGTGGAGAAGACAGTTTCTCAGGAACACTCGGAATCAATTATGATTTTAATTATAAAAAAGACGACGTAACTTGGGATAATAAAGTCCTTGCCTCTTACGGTTTACTGCAAACTAAAAATACCGATTTTAGCAAAAAAACCGACGATAGATTAGAATTCAACTCTATTTTGGGTAAACGAGCTTTTGGCGATTGGTATTATTCTTTCTTTCTAAATTTTAGAACCCAATTTACAACGGGGTATATTTATGGTCAAGATGCCAATGGAAAAGAAATCAGAACAGAACAAACTAAGTTTATGTCTCCTGGATATCTTACAACTGGACCTGGTATTTATTGGTCTAAGGACGAAAATTTGAAAATAAACTTTGCTCCTCTAACTTCAAAATTCACTTTTGTAGACAATGCTTATACAAGCGGAATTGATAGATTTACAGGTTTGCCATATGTAGATGGGGATTATTTTGGAGTTGACGAAGGTAAAACCATGCGATATGAACTGGGTTTTTATGCATCTGTTTATTATAAATTAGCGATTATGACCAACGTAACCGCAGAAAATACTTTAAACCTTTATTCAAATTATTTAGAAGATCCGCAAAATGTTGATATCAATTATTCTTTGAATATCATTATGAAAATTAATAAATTCTTATCTGCAAATTTTGCTTTTCAAGCTATATATGATGATAATGCTTTCAGAGGACTTCAAACCAGACAAGTATTTGGTTTAGGAGTTAATTTTGGATTTTAATTTGAAGCTGGAAACCTGATTAATTTTAACGCAAAGAACGCTAAGATTTTTATTCGTTAGTTTTCTATAAAGATAAAGTTCGCAAAGCTATAATGATCTTAGCTTTGCGAACTTTTTGTTTATATAATTTTGGCGTTCTTTGCGCTAAATTAATTTATTCCTGCTCTTCTTCTTTTTCGATTGCATCTTTATAATCAGGATACAAGAATTTATTGTAAGGAAAGCGTGTTATATGAATTTGTCGAACTGCTTCATAAACTCTTTCTCTGAATTCTTCAAAATTCTCTTTTTGTCTCGCCGAAATAAACAATGCCTTATCTTCTCCAACATTACTCATCCAGGTTTGTTTCCATTCGTTAAGAGTATAATGTTTACGGGTTCTTTCCGTAATCAAATCGTCTTCGTCAATCGTAAGATGTTTATAGGTATCGATTTTATTGAAAACCATAATCGTTGGTTTATCATTGCTTTTAATTTCCTGCAAAATCTTGTTAACCGATTCAATATGGTCTTCGAAATCGGGATGAGAAATATCTACAACGTGCAAAAGCAAATCTGCTTCGCGAACTTCATCCAAAGTACTTTTAAAAGAATCTACCAATTGTGTTGGTAATTTTCTAATAAAACCAACTGTATCTGAAAGCAAAAATGGCAGGTTTTTGATAACCACTTTTCTAACTGTTGTATCTAAAGTTGCAAATAATTTATTCTCAACAAAAACATCACTTTTCCCTATCGCATTCATCAAAGTCGATTTTCCAACATTGGTATATCCAACCAAAGCTACACGAACCATTGCGCCGCGATTACTCCTCTGAACACCCATTTGTTTATCAATCGTTTTGATTTTCTCTTTCAATAACGAAATTCTGTCACGTACAATACGTCTATCGGTTTCAATCTCCGTCTCCCCAGGTCCACGCATACCAATACCCCCTTTTTGACGCTCAAGGTGTGTCCACAAACCAGAAAGTCGCGGTAGTAAATACTGGCATTGTGCCAATTCTACCTGCGTTCTTGCATAAGACGTTTCGGCTCTCTGCGCGAAAATATCCAGAATTAAATTGGTTCGATCTAGAATTTTACAATCTATAATTCTTGAAATATTTTTTTGTTGTGAAGGCGTTAATTCATCATCAAAAATGACAGTAGAAATTTTGTTTTCTACTACAAAAAGATTGATTTCATCAATTTTTCCTGTACCTACAAAAGTCTTCGGGTTAGGGCGTTCCATTTTCTGCGAAAAGCGTTTTATCACCTCACCGCCAGCGGTAAAAGTCAAAAACTCCAATTCGTCTAAATATTCATTTAGTTTTTCTTCACTTTGACTTTGAGTAACGATTCCAACAATTACCGTTCTCTCAAAATTTATAACTTCTTTTTCTAACATATTCTTGAATAAGGTGCAAATTTAATCATTTGTCAGCTACAATCAATTACACAATTTGGTTTTTAAATTTATATCTAAAAGTTCGACATAAAAAAAATGGAATTCTGCCAAGATTTACCTCAGCAAAATTCCACCTCCAAATGGTCTTTTTAAAAAAAAATTATTCGTAAATAAATGTTTTCTCTGTTTTTACAATTCCGTTTTCTTCTATCTGAGAGCAAGAAATTGGAAAATTTAATTTGTTGTATTTGTATTTTCTGCTAACAGCAACTAAAGCTGTAGACGAAGGACTGAAATTCATTTCGTTATTATAAGAAATAGATTCAAAATCAAATTCTTCTTCATGGTATGAAATCATTGGTACAATAACCTTATAATTATCTCCGAACAGACTTTGTACAATCAATTGGTCAACCGATTTTTTATCATCATAGGTATACGTTTTCGAGATTTTGTCTCCAACCAATCCTTTATGTTTAGATACATTATCATTTACATAAACATATTCTAATTTTCCAATAATTGCTTTATTTCTATCGCGTGAAGTACGTCTTACAATAAGACCGTTTTCCACAAGATATTCAATATCATCAACCAAATTCTGGTGATTGGTGCTTTTTTTAGTAGTTACTTTTATTCGTGCACCTTCATAAAAAAAAGAAACTGTTTTTGTAATATAATTTGGCCCTTCCTGATATTTTTTTACAAATTTGATAATATTGTTATCCGCATTGTATGTATAATTTACAACTTCTTTCCAATCGCTTCCCACTTTATCTTTTACGGTCATATCCAGCAAGCCGTTTTTATTGTAAAAGAAATGCTGTACAACATCTGAAGTTGTTACTGTCTGAAGTTTACCATCTTTAAAAACAAATGTTTTGTTTACAATTTCACCGTCTTTAGAATTTTGGTAATTAGTCTTTACAATGTTGATTTGTTTCAGTCGTACTGGAGCGTCCTGACTGTGTATTACGCATGGAAAAACCATCATTAAGATGGCAATTAAGTAGGTTTTCATGTGATATTTGTATTGATTTGGGATGACCAAAATACAAAATTCAATTAGATTTTAGGAATTTGGACTACAAAAACTACAAACTTTTCAATAAAATCATAAAAATCAACAGATTAATTCACGTTTTAAAAATTGAAACTTACTTTTCTCCAAATATCTTAATATCATCGACCATAAAAGCACCGTTTAGAGTTTTGTCTTTTCCAGATCCAATGTACTTAAAAGCAATGTTAATATTTCCGGAATAGGCAGAAAGATCAATTCCTCCTGAATTTATAAATTCGCGGCTAGGCGTTGAAAGATTTGAAACTTTTGCTTCAAGTTTGATCCATTTTGCTTTGGTTACACTTGAACCGTCAAAATTATTTGAAACATAGACTTCTAAAGTATTTAAAGGTGAATCGACTTTTAAATCATGTTGCGCACTTCTAAAAGAAAGAACTGCATTTTTATAACCTGTCAGATTAATTTTGGGAGAAACCAGCCAAGCGACATTTTCTGCCGCTGTTGTACTTGTAGTATTAAATTCTGCATAGCCATTTCCTGCATAAACCATGCTTTTCCATAACTTCGCTGCTTTCTCAACTATATTACTCCATCCAGGTAAAACAAAATTGACATTGTTTTTAACCGATTGAAAATCTTCTGAAAAAAATGGAGTATTTCTTTTTCCATTCATTACAATGTCGCTTTCAGAGCGAACCATCAATTGATAGTCTGTTCCGAACTTTGTTAGAATTCCTCTCACTTTTCCGCTTCCTTCTGGCACAAAATGATCTGCAAATTTTGCATAACTGCTGGTTCTAAAAATGATTTGATTTCCCGTTTTATCTCGTAAATTCCAATTTGTAGATCCGCCAACATTATTTGATTCTTCAAAATAATGATGTCCTAAAGCTGCTTCTGTAAACTCAACATCGTTTAATTCTATTAAAGTGTTTAATTTATTATCATTGAGTGCTTCTTCTACAGAAATTGATTCAACCAACAGATTCTCATCAATTATACTACAAGAAGCATTTAGTACATTTTTATATTCATTTTGCGAAATTCTGCCAATTGTTGGATCTCCAGCATTACTAACATACAAGCTTCCAATTCTTAATCCTCCATAATACAAATCTGTAAATTGATTTTTAAGTTTTACATAGACTTTATTTCCAACGCGATAATCAATATAAGTATTTGATGCATCAATGGGAACACTAAATCCAATTGCAGGATTTTTGTCGGTTCTTTTGGTCTGCAATGAAATAGCTTTGAAAAAATTTCCTTCTTCATCGCTCGATACGACATATCCTTCGATTACATCATCATACAAATATTGTTTCGCTGTGTTACTCGAAAGCTCATACACTTTTTCTACAGTCCTATTTACTTTGAAATCTGGTTGCGTACAAGCCAATTTTGGAGTTTCTACCTCGGTACTGCAACTAGTAATTATGAATAATAATATTGCAAACAATGTGTTTAAAAATATGTTTTTCATGACAATAAATTTTGATTTATAATCCAATTGTAAGGTTTAGAAAATAAGTTCTTCCATAACCGTAATAATATTTTGGTCCGAATGAAGGCGTTCCGCTAGAAACATCTTGATTTAGCGCTCTGAAATTGGCATTTCTGGCTTGTTCAAAACCTCCCGTTTTATACATTGTATCGAAAACATTGTTAACACTGGCAAAAACACCTATATACTTTTTATGAATACGCCAAGACTTTCCTCCGCTTATATTTAATAATGATATGGGATCGAATTTTTCTTGTTTTAGTAATTCATTTCCCCTCTCAAAAGTCGCCTCAGAGAAAGGAAAATTATTTGCTGGATTAATATAAAATTGAGGAGTTCTTGAAATTGGAGAAACATCAATATAGCTTTCTGCTACATAATTTACATTTGCTGCAATCCACCAAAACTTCGGATCTCTATATTCCAATCCTAACGAATAAGCTTGCTGTGGAGTTCCCGGTTGTTTGTAATTTTTAAGCAATGCTCTGCCAAAGTCAAAAGTAGTCTGCATTCCATCTTTTGCTAAATTTGCATCATTTGTAATTGATACATTCGGATTACTGCTGTAAACATAATTTCCGTATGCTGCACACAAAGTCGCTTTGAATGTTGCTGAAAGTTGATATTCAAAACTAAATTCTGCTCCTGTATTTTTCTTATCCAAATGCGTTAAAGTTTGACTCACAAACGCATCTGTAGCATCGTAGCCAGCTCCGTTGTCAAAAATTCCTTCGGCATAGAAAAAGGAACTTTTTGAAGTGTTTTTAATTAAAGTGTAATAAGCCGTAAAACGCAGTTTAAGTTTTGGAGAACGATACACATAATTGGCTTCGGCTGTGCTGATATTTTCACTTTCAATTCCGTCAACTATCGAATTATTTAATCTCGAATTTGAAAAAATATTTCGAAGAGATGGAGCTCTTGTCAAATGTGAAGCATTAAAAAACAGCAATTGTTTTCCTGAAATTTTATAGGTAAATCCGCCTTTGAAACCAAAATTCTCAAAATTGACTTTGTCACTTTTTCCTAAAGAAGTCGTTGAATATAATCCGTTTTGGTACAGTCCTTCCCGCTGATAATCTGACATCGAATAAGATTGTGCCAGATAGAATTCTGTTTTATTGTAAATGAATTTAAATTGCGTAAAAACGTCCAAAGTACTAGCCAGTAAATTATAATTATACCCGTAAGTATCCCCTTTTCTGACTTCTCTATTTGGATGCTGCAAATCGGACTGTGAAAGACTTCCTTTGTAGAACGCATCAATGTCTTCAAAATAGGCTCCACCTAAAAGATCTAATAAATACTGAAAATTATGTGACTTTAATTTCCTAAAAGTAAACCCTCCGTCAAAAGAAATATTTGGAGTAATTTCCGTATTCAGGTTTGAATTTATTGCAAAAGTTCGATCATCGGTTCTGTCTTCATATAGAACATAATGGCTTTTTGCAGGTTCAAAACCATTTTGACCCAGTTTCTGATTTGCAAAATACAATTCATTCCAATCAATCTGTGGGTTTGCTAAAAATGAAATTCTATTTTTTTCCGCATTTTCATAATCAGGAGTAAACTCTCCTGAAAATTCTCCTTTGTCTTTTTCATATAACGAACTAAAATAACTTGGCATTTTTTTATAATAAACAGGATCTGGACTGTCTGCATTTTGATAATCAATAGTACTATTTCCCACTTTTCCAAACTGATACATTACACTCGAATTCAGATTTGTTTTAGCATCAATTTTAAAATAATGATTAACAATCAATAAGGGTTCTTCTACATTTTTTATTCTTGCATTTCTTTTTTCTCCATTCTGAAATCCCCAATAGGAGTTGTATTTTTCACCCATTAAATTCACTACTTCATTTGTATTTGGTGAATTTTTTCCGCGTGAATTTGGTGTATAAAATCCCGTAAAATTGAGAGAATTTCTATTGTTTAGTTTCTTCTCAACACTGAGAAAAAAAGAGTCTGCATTGAAATTTGTTCCTTCAAAATAACCTTCATCAGCCCATCTTTTTCCAGCCGAAAATACATAAGCCCATCCAGACCTATTCATTCCAGATGCATAAGTTGCAATTCCTCTTGCTGTATAAGTTGTGTTGCTTCCGGAAAAGGTAAGCGATGTTCCTTTTCTATATAATGAAGCTCTTGTGGTTATTTGTTGTGTCCCTAATATTCCGCCAAAAGTATAATTGGAAGCGGCTGTACCAACTGAAAATTCCTGATTGCGAAGTACATTATTTAAGCCACCCCAATTGCTCCATTGTGGTCTTCCATCATAGATTTTATTCATGATCATTCCGTTTAACATCATCGTTCCGTTTTCGCTGTCTAAACCTCGAACTCGAAATCTAGCCTGCCCCCAATTGAATGCAGAAGCTTGCATAAAGGCATCTTTTGACGATTGCAAAAGTCCAGAAGTCATTTCAGACGAACTATTATCATCGGAGAAATCACTGTCAGATAAAGTGATTAATGCTGCCGGAACCTCATCTGAGTATGTATCTTCTAATTGTAATATTCCGAGATTTATATTCTGTCCGGAATTAGATTGGAATTTTAAAAGAAAATCTTTGTATCCCTGACTTCTGAGCAAAAGTAATTGCTCTTTTTTGGGGAATATATGAAGTTCAAATTGTCCCGCTTTTGATGTTAGCTGCATTACAGCTGTGTTTTGTACGGTCACCACCACATTTTCAAGCGGATTTTGTGTTCGGGTATCAATAACAATTCCTGTAACCGTTATTTCCTGCTGCGCAAACGCAAAAGTAAAAGACATTAGAATAAAAACTGTGAAGTACTTTTTTACCATTAAAAGTTCCAATTCATTTTGAAAATAATTTTTAGGATCGCAATCCTTTATTCAAAAGATAAAATTGGTTTTTGGAAAAGAAACTTTAATGTTTAAGCAATGTGCTTATAATTCAAATATAAATAAAATATTTAAATAACAGTTAATTCTTACAAATTTATTTTGATTTAGTAAAATATTAATTAATATAGCCCGTAAATTAAGTTGTTCTAATTTTAGAAACCATAAAAGCTATCAGTACACCAAAAATTCCGATAAAGGCAAAAGAAAACTGTAGTCCGAAACTTTGTGCAATATGTCCAATTACTGGAGGCCCCATTAAGAAACCTAAGAAACTTACGCTGGAAACAATCGTCAAGGCTTCGCCTGCGGGAACTGTTGGGTTTTTCCCCGCTATGCTGTAAACGGTAGGAACAATGGTTGCGACACCCAAACCTACAAACATAAATGCTATCGTACACGGAATAATATAAGGAAGAAAAACAGCTGTAAAAAGTCCTGCTGAGATCATAACACCGCTGATCTGCATAACACGTTCACGCCCAAATTTATTGATTAATCCGTCTCCTAAAAATCTTCCGCCTGCCATCATAATCATAAAAGAAGTATAGCCTAAAACTACTAAAGGTCCTGGCGCTTGTACAATATCTTTAAAATAAACACCACTCCAATCAAACATAACACCCTCGCTTGCCATACTGCAAAATCCGATAACGCCAAGCCAAAGTAAAGCCGTGTCTGGTTTTACAAATAGTTTTTTTCTTTCTTCTTTTGGTTTTGCTTTTTCTTTTGCTCTAACTAAAAACTTGAAGTTAAATGCCACCATCAGTAAAACAATTATTCCAACAATTATAAAATGATGCAGCGGATTCAAATTTAAAGTCAGCATTCCTAAACCTACTAATGCTCCAGTAAATCCTGCAAAACTCCACATTCCGTGAAATGCAGACATGATTGTTTTTTTAAACAAAACTTCGGTATAAACTCCTTGTGTATTTACGGCAATATTGGCTAGATTTCCGAATAAACCGAACAAAAATAAGCCGAGAGATAATTGTAATGCTGTTGTTGCTAAACCTAAATTAATAAGGCAGAAAACGTACATGATTAAAGAAAAAATCAAAATACGATGGCTTCCAAATTTCGTTACCATTTTTCCTGAAAATGGCATAATCGCTAATTGTCCAACCGGAAGCGCAAAAAGTATAGAACCTAAATCGCCTTCGGTTAAATGCAGAGCTGTTTTAATATCTGGAATTCTAATGGCCCATGTTGCGAAACTCAAACCCATTCCGAAATAAAACATTCCAACGGCAAAACGAACTCGATTTAAATAAGAAGCTTTTGCTTCTCTAAATACTTTCTTGATTTTACCTTTGGTCTGAAAAAGCGCTAATGGATTAAAATTTATCAGCATATTGATTTTGATTTTGTGATATTTTCAAAAATACTAAAAACGTGCTTCAAAGCCTATAAAGTCTAATGTTATACACAATATACAACGTTATTGTTTATAAATTAAGAAGTTTTCAATTGATTTCTTCTTATTAAAATTACAATTTTTCGGGTTCATTAATATTATAATTTATTGCAAAATTTCTTAAAGCAAAAAAAAGGAGCGGTCTCAAATTTTGACACCGCTCCTTTTCTATCTATATTTCTGTGTTCCGTACGGACATTTCGTCGGTAGAAAATTATATTATTAACATTATTTTTTTTCTACCAACGAAACATTCCTATGAAATGTATTATTATATGCTTATTACCTTTTGTTGTGCATTACTTGCAATTGCAGCCTCTATAACCTGCATTACTTTTACGCCATCTTGCGCCGTAACGGGTTCTTCTTTATTGTTAGCAATCGAATCGTAAACACCATCAAAAAAACTGAAATAATTACCTTGAAGTGTCGGAATTTTTTCTCTTACTATTTTACCATCAATTTCTGTATGTAAAAGACCTTGCAGATTTTCATCTTCTGTTCCCCAAGATTCTAGGTTTGGTTTTTTTCCCACTTTTAAATCGTCTTCCTGAACATCTCCACGAGATTTTAAGAAAGAACCTTTTTTTCCGTGAATGGTATACGCTGGATTGGCTTCTCTCACAAAAAATCCTGCTTTTAGTCTAACTCTGAAATTAGAATAAAACAAGGTTAAATCGATCCAATCGTCTACCACAGAATTTTCTCTTGTTACTCGAATATCGCCAAATACCGCTTTCGGACAGCCAAACAAACTAACGGCTTGATCTATTAAATGCGGTCCTAAATCTTTTAGAACTCCTGCGCCGTCATTGGCTGTTTCTTTATGCGCTTTCGGACTCAATAACGGATTGTATCTATCAAAATGAAATTCTGCTTCGATTAAATCGCCAAGTGTTCCTTCGTCAATAATTTTCTTGATGGTTTTAAAATCACTGTCCCATCTTCTATTTTGAAAAACTGCCAATTTTAAACCTTTTTCTTTTGCGATTGATGCTAGTTCTTTCGCCTCGGCAACTGTTGTCGTGAATGCTTTTTCTACAACGGCATGTTTTCCTGCCAAAAGTACTTTTTTCGCATATTCGTAATGCGTTCCAACTGGCGTGTTTACAATTACCAAATCGACATCATCGTTTAATAATTCATCTATAGAAGCATAACTTTTTACGTATGGATAATCTTCTTGAATTAACTTTTTGCTTCTTTCCCAAGAACCTAATAATTCAAATCCTTGGTGAATATCTAGAAATGGAGCGTGGAAAACTTTTCCCGACATTCCGTATGATAATAATGCTGTTTTTATTTTTTGCATGTTGTTGTGATTTTTTTGACACAGATTATATGGATTAAAAGGATTTCTGTTTGCCACTAATTACACAAATTTACACAAATCATAGTGCTCAAAAAACTTAAATAAATTCGTGAAAATTTGTGTAATTGGTGGCGAAAAACATTAAAAAAATCATTTTAATCTGTGTAATCTGTGGCTAATAAAAATATTTAAAGTTTAGCTCTTTCGTATTGTTTTGGCCATTGAATATCGTCGTTTAGTTCTTTCGCAAAATCCAACGGAAGATTTGGGTTTCTTAAAGATTCTCTCGCGAACAGAATTAAATCGGCTTGACCGTTATTTAAAATTTCTTCGGTTTGTTTCGCCTCCGTAATTAAACCAACGGCACCAGTTGAAATATTTGCTTCCTTTTTAACCTTTTCTGCGAAAGGAACTTGGTAACCTGGACCAAGTGTTATTTTTTGATGCGAAACTAATCCGCCTGACGAAACGTCGATTAAATCTACTCCTTTTTCTTTTAATATCTTCGAAAGCTGTACTGATTCTTCTGGATTCCAACCGTTTTCTGCCCAATCTGTTGCTGAAATCCGAACAAATAATGGCAAATTAGAAGGCCATTCTGTCTGAACTGCTTCGATAATTTCTAAAGTAAAACGAATTCGGTTTTCAAAACTTCCACCATATTCATCGGTTCTTACATTTGTTAATGGAGAAAGAAATTGATGCAATAAATAACCGTGCGCCGCATGGATTTCTAAAACCTGATATCCTGCTTCGACTACTCTTTTTGTTGCTGTTTTAAAATCTGAAATTACTTTCTGAATTCCGTTTTGATCCAAAGCTTCTGGAAGAAAAGGCTCATTATCGTGATACGGAATCGCACTAGGGGCAACGGTCTGCCATCCGCCTTGAGCGAAATCTAATTTTTTATTTCCCTCCCAAGGAGAAGATACACTGGCTTTTCTTCCTGCGTGTGCCAACTGAATTCCTGGAATTGAATTTTGAGAAACAATAAATTGGTTGATTTCTTTTAGTTTTTCGATATGTTCGTCTTTCCAAATTCCAAGATCTGAAGGCGAAATTCTGGCTTCTGGGGAAACTGCTGTGGCTTCCTGAATAATTAGCCCGGCGCCTCCGCTTGCTCGGCTTCCTAGATGAACCAAATGCCAATTGTTTGCAAAACCATCTTCTGCCGAATATTGACACATAGGAGAAATGACGATTCTATTTTTTAATGTAATGTTTTTTATAGTTAAGGGAGAAAATAATTGTGAAGCCATAATTGTAACTTTAAATGATTTTATACTACCAATTAGTATAGGTAAATGTTCAAAAAGTAAAGTTACAGTATCTTGTTAAAACGAGATATTTAAATGTTTATTAATTAACAAACATTTAAATTAAAATCTATTTTTGGGAACATTAGCTAAAAAGGTTTTTCTCTATTTCTGAAAATTCTTTTTTTTCAAATTCTGTTACTTTTTTATCTTTCAGCAGAAAAATTTTATCGCAGTCCTTATAAAGAATTTCTAAAATATGAGATGAAATTAAAACGATGCTGGTCTTAGAAAGCTCTCGAATGTAATTCATTAATAAATAATTCGATTCTAAATCCAATCCGTTGAAAGGTTCGTCTAAAATATAGATTAGAAAGTCTTTTTGAAAAACGGCATTCAAATAGGTTTTCTTTTTCATTCCTGTTGAAAATTCACGAATTAACTGATTTTCTGGAACTTCAAAAATTTCATTAAAAACAAATGTTTTCAAATCTAATAAATGGGCATAAAAATCATAAAATTCATTCGCCGTTAATTCGTCATAAATAGGAGGTTCAGTAGGAATCCAACCTGCATTCTGCAGCATTAGTTTTTCCTGATTTAGAAAACAACTTCCATTATATCTTTCAAGACCCAAAATGCATTTAAAAAGTGTCGTTTTTCCATGTCCGTTTTTACCAATAACGCCATAAATTCCAGGCTTATCGATATTGATTTTAATATCGTCTAATATTATTTTATCGCCGTATTTTTTTTGATCAATTTGAATCTTCAGCATATTTAATGGCGTTTAAGTTTTTAATTGCTTTTTTGTACATAAAAGGCGTTATAATCAATGGGAATCCAAAAAGGAAAATACTTGTTGCAATAAATAGCACGAAAAAAATCTGTTGAATCAAGTTATTTCTAAAGAATAAATATTTCAAAATGATATTGGCTAATGGTGCAATAAATACAAATCCAATCCAAATTAATTCTTCCCACATTTGAAAAACACAGAGCATTATCGCTATTGGAATTGTAATGTAAAAAGTATTGAGAGTTGTATTTTTTAATTGATACCACAAATACTTTTCTGCTGCATAAGGGTTTTGCTTAATTTCTTCTATTCTCTCTCTTTCAAAAGAAGGCGCACAAGCTATTAATGACAAAATCAGTAATACAAAATAAATGAGATTATGGTTTTTATATTCTGCGGCAATGTAAATCAATATTGGTAAAAAAAGGAAGAGGTAAATTAGTTTGTATTTTCTAAAATTGATGTGCCAATAAACATTAAATAAATCAAATGGATATTTTAGTGTTTTGAAATTTGACTTTGGAAGGTTTATTAAAAAGACATTAAAAATTAATATTCCTGCAATGAGCAAAAACTCTCCTTTAAATACTAAGACCAAATAAAAAGGCAAGGAATAAACAAAATATTCTAAGAACAATATCACTTTATAATTTTTTCTGAGCTTCAAGATTTCGATATCAGATCTTTGCAAATGATAGCCAACAACATCTAGAAAAAAAATTAAAATATAGTTTTGAAAATGCTGGTAATTTTTAAAAACTAAATATGCAGTAAACCAATAAAGCAGTACAATTAAAAGTACGGCAATGTTATCTCCTTTAGAAACTAACTTTCTAAAACGAACAGTAAACAAATATTTTAGAATTGTAATCAATTTTCCATTAAATAATCTTTGTTTTCATATTTGTAACATAATTAACCATTACGTTACTAATAAAATGAACATTATTTAATTTATTAAAAGTAAGAGGAATTATTAACAAACATTTAAAACCTTAAACATTATCTTGCGGTCTTAAATTAAATTATAAAACGCTACTTTTGTGCGTTAAATACGAACTAAAAATAAAAAATGGATATAGTTATCAAACTCTCTCAATTTCTATTGAGTTTATCTTTACTTATTATTCTTCATGAATTAGGGCATTTTATCCCTGCTAAATTATTTAAAACAAGAGTCGAAAAATTTTATTTGTTTTTTGATGTTAAATATTCACTTTTCAAAAAGAAAATCGGAGAAACAGAATACGGTATCGGATGGCTTCCGCTTGGAGGATATGTGAAAATTTCTGGAATGATTGACGAAAGTATGGACAAAGAGCAAATGGCTCAAGCTCCTCAGCCTTGGGAATTTCGTACTAAACCAGCTTGGCAGCGTTTAATTATTATGCTTGGTGGTGTTACAGTAAACTTTATTTTAGCTTTTATCATATATATAGGTATGGCTTTTGCCTACGGAGATACATATATTGCTAACGCTGACCTAAAAGATGGCGTTTCTATTGAAAATCCTGCTATGCTTAAAGCTGGTTTTAAAACTGGTGATAAAATTATTTCTATTGATGGAAAAACAGTAGAAAACTATGACAGCGACATGAACATGAATGTTATAATGGCAAAACATGTTTTGATTGAAAGAAATGGAAAACAACAGACGATTACAATGCCGACTGATTTCGTTGATCAGCTTTCTAAAACAGAAAAGGGTCTTCTTATTGGAATACGCAGACCTTTTGCAATTAGTCAGATTGCAGAAGATTCTCCAAACCAAAATTTAAAACCAAAAGATTTAATTCTTTCTCTTAACGGACAAAAAATTAAATATTTTGATGAAGCAAAAGCGGTTTTAGAAACTAACAAAGGAAAACAAATTCCTGCTGTAGTTTTACGTGATTTGAAAGAAACTCCAATTACTTTAAAAGTTACTAACGACGGAAAATTGGGTGTTGTTTCTGGTGGTTTAGATATGAAATCATTGGAGAAATTAGGGTATTATAAAATCAGTACGAAAAAATATGGTTTCTTCGAATCTATTCCGGTTGGTCTTGAAAAAGGTAAAGATCAGTTAGTAGGTTACGGAAAACAATTAAAAATGATTTTTAATCCAGAAACTAAAGCGTACAAACAAGTGGGTGGTTTTGCGGCAATTTTCAATATTTTCCCTACTTCTTGGAGCTGGGAAGTATTCTGGTCAATCACTGCTTTGTTGTCAATTATGCTTGGAGTTATGAATTTATTGCCAATTCCAGCACTTGATGGCGGACACGTAATGTTTTTATTGTACGAAATGATTAGCGGTAAAAAACCGAGCGATAAATTCCTAGAGAATGCGCAAATGGTTGGTTTTGTATTACTTATTTCACTACTACTATTTGCTAATGGTAACGACATTTACAAAGCCATTGTAGGCAAGTAAAAAAAAGTCAAAAAAAGAGTGAAAATGTTTTTGAGAAACTAAAAATAGTTTTATATTTGCACTCGCTAAAAAGAGCAACAACTTCCTCCTTAGCTCAGTTGGTTAGAGCATCTGACTGTTAATCAGAGGGTCCTTGGTTCGAGCCCAAGAGGGGGAGCAACTTTTTTTAGCAAACATATTTACCTTTAAGGTGATTCCTCCTTAGCTCAGTTGGTTAGAGCATCTGACTGTTAATCAGAGGGTCCTTGGTTCGAGCCCAAGAGGGGGAGCTTAAAAAATACCACTTACAAATTGTAAGTGGTATTTTTTTTATGCTTATTTAACAATCAAAAAAGGTTTTCTTTCTTTTAATAGTGTTTTTTACTTTCAATTTATATTTTTTGTAAATTTGCATCATTATGGTGGACATTTCAAATACAGCCGAAAGAATTGAATTTGCTTTAAAGCAAATGGAAAAAACAATGCCAATTGTCAAAAAACAAGTTGCTGTCTATGAAAAAAATATTGCTTTAGGTAAAGATCAAAAGAAACCGCCAATAGCTCCACAATTCAAAAATGTCTAAACCTCTTTTACTTGTTGTAGCAGGATGTAATGGATCTGGGAAGTCAACTTTTTCTACACCTCTTTCACCTGACAAATTTACTCCTTTTGATTATGATCTTGAATTTTTAAGATTTTATAATTCTTTAATGGATTCAGACATAAGAGACTTAATGGCACACCGAATGGCTTTTAAAGAACTTGAAAGCCAAATTAAAAATGCTATTGAAAACAGATTAAGCTTTTGTTACGAAACAAATTTTAACTCAACTCCTCTTCATTGGCCAGAATTATTTAAAAACAATGGCTATGATTTACATTTAATTTTTCTTTGTCTTGATTCAATTCAAGAAGCTAAAAAAAGAGTTGCTATTCGTGTAGAAAATGGAGGGCATTTTGTTCCTGAGAATGAAATCCAAAAACGTTATTTTGAAGGATACAATAATTTAGATTCTTTTTTCGACTATTTTGATTATGTCGATCTATATGACACGTCTCAATATTTAGAAAAACCATCCCATATTTTATCAATCGAATCTGGAAAAGTTTTACATGTAACTAAGATTCCAGATTATTTAGGTGTTTTGATTCCCAATATAATTTAAGAAATTAAACCTTTACTTCGCTACCAAAGTCTCGCTTTTAAACCTTTTCATCAAAATAGCAGCCTTGTCGATTTGATTGATTGCTTTTAGAGACTGAGCATATCTGTAGTAATAAATAACATCTGGATCCTTTACCAAAATAAACAGCTGTTCATAATAACCTGCTGCTGTATTAAGGTTTCCTTCAAAATAAAGTCGGTCGGCTACTTTTTGAAGCATTTCTGGCGATTTATAGCCTTTCTCTAATACTTTTTCATAAGTTCCCGTTACATCTACACTTGCATATTGCGTTTCTTTAGCAGGAGCTTTGATATCGATTTTAACGGGTTGCAAAGAAGCAGTTAGATTTCCCGCTTGAGGCTTTGTTTCAGCTATCGCAGTAATCTTTTGTTTTCTTTTTACATATTTTGGAATTATGGTTCGAACATTATTGGGTCCTAAATCATAAGTATCGACCATATCAAGCTTGGAAACTTCATAAGTTATAATTCTTCCTCCAAACAGTTTATTGATTCTTTCTTCTACATAATAAGATTTAATAACTAAGTCACTGTCTGATTTATTATCTGTCAATAATATTGTTTGTCCTTTTACTGAAGAAGCCGCATTTGCTGCGCGTTGAGCAAAGCAATTAAGAGAAATTATCAATAAAAATATGCTTAAAAACTTTTCGTACTTTTTCATAAACAATTCAATAAAATTAAGGTTTTGCCTTAAAATTTTATCAAAAATATCTCATTAATGCTGTTTTGTTTAATATTTTCCACAAACAACTTGGAAAGACGTTAAAATGCTTTTTTTCTGTAAAGCGTTCCTGATTAGGGAGAAAGAGTCCTTAAATTGTTGTCTTAGATATTCTTAAAATCAAAAAGCGCCGCAATTCTCATTGCAGCGCTTTTCTATTTTCTTAAAAACCCAGAGTAATTAAACCCCTAATTTCTTAGCAATCTCAGCAGGAATTCCTCCTTTGTTTACTAGTAATGCAGTAGTTTTATATTTTACGAAGTTCTTAGTTACAAACAAGAAACCTTTGTAGTCGTTTGTTTCTCCCCAAGAATTTTTTACGATATAATATTCTTTTCCAGTTTGGTCTTTTGCTAAACCAATAATGTGCATTCCGTGGTCGTCTGTTGTAGTGTAGTTATCAAACGCTGCCTGACGCATTTCTGGAGTAATTTCTGGTTCTGCTTTTGGTCCGTTAAATAAGTCTGCTTTTTCTTCTGCAGTCATATCATCGAATTTTTTAGTTGCTACATAAGCCACACCATTTTTCCAGCTGAACGTTTTCTCGCTAACATCTGTTGCCCATGCTACTGTGTATCCTTTTTTCAAAGCATTGTCGATAACATCTGTCATATCGTTCAATTTTACGTTGTAAACTTGATCCAATGACCAGTTGTCTGGCACCATCATAGTTGTTTTTTGGTAGTATGGCGTGTTTGTAAAAGAAGACATTTCTACATACTCATCTGGATTAATTCCAACGACTTCTTTAGCAAAAGTTTGTGGTGTGTAGTTTTTTCCTTTGTAATTGAAGTTTTCTGGCACTTTTCCTAAATAAGAATCAATAACCGCTGCATAAGCTTTTTGCCAGTTTGGTGTTAATTCTCCGTTTGGATTTTTAACTACCGCTGACAAAACACCTTCAATAAGCGCTGCCATTTCAGCAAATTTATTTTTGTCTGTTCCGTAGTTTAAACCTGTGTAAACTTCTCTCGGAACAGTGCCGTATTTTTTATACATATTGATTACATCATGCAAAGCTCCACCATCACCTAAAGTAATTGCTCCGTGCATACGAACGTAGTTTACACCTTTGTCAACATATACATTTCTTGCAGAATAAATTTGAGATAACTCAACTGGCTGTTTTCCTAAACGAATCATTTCTGACTCTAAGAATGAGTTTGTTGAATAACTCCAGCAAGTTCCAGATGAACCTTGAGTTTTTACCGATGTTGTTCCTAAGTTAATTACTTCTGTAAATTTGAAGTTCTCTTTACTTTTGTCGCTAGCGTTTAGTTTAAGTGAATTTACTAAAACGTCTTGCGCAAAACAGCCTGCTGTTCCAGCCAAAAATACTGAAGCTGCAAACACTGATTTGAATGAAAATGTATTCATAAGTTATGTTTAAGATTTAACAAAATTAGTCTGCAATGTTTCTAATTTGTTACAAAACAATTAATTTTTTTGTAATTTATTGCTATGTAGGGGTTAATTTTTTCACAATCTTTCCGTTAAGGTGTAAAAGATTACAAAATATGCAAAAGCAGCAGCCGTTTTATAATCAAATTTAAATTGTATTTTATGATTCTCAAATAAGTAGTATTTTGGTTCTCTGTAAATACCACGCCATAATAGGAAATGTACGAACTGGAAAAAGAGAAATATCTAGGTAATACCAAAAACATCTTCAATACCCATGAAGGACTTGCGGTGGTAGAAACCGAATACCAAAATAAGGTCTATGAGGGATGGCATTCGCATAATAATGCTCATATTACACTTTTTTTAAATGGAGGCACAACAGAAAAACGCAAGAATTTTAGCGAAACTGTTGGTCCAGGTTCCCTACTTTTTTATCATAGTGATGAGCTGCATCTGAACCAAAATACTCTTTTTCCTTCAAGAAATATTAATATCGAGATTGAAGAACATTTTCTTAAAGAACTTGAAATTAATGAAACCATTATAGAAAAATCGGTTCAAAATACAGCTCTTACCAAATTTTTGATTCTAAAGATTTTTAAGGAAACACAAACTGCTGATTCTTTTTCTAATGATACTATTCGAATGTTATTTTCGCAACTTTTTAATTCTAATAATCATTTGGAACGATTCGAAAAAAGTCCTTTTTGGGTAAAAAGCTTAAATGAATTATTAAATGATTGCTGGAATGAAAATCCAAATTTAAATGATCTGGCACAGCTTTTACATTTAAATCCAATTACCATTTCTAAACATTTTCCGAAATATTTTGGCTGTACTTTAGGCGAATATATGCGCCGAATTAAAATTAATCGTTCGCTTTCGCTGATACAATCCAGCCCAGCTAATTTGACTGAAATAGCTCTTCAATGCGGATTTTCGGATCAAAGTCACTTTATCAGAACTTTTAAAACCCAAACAGGCTTTCTTCCAAAAGAATTTCAAAAATTATAAAAAGGCAAATTTCATTCTATTTTTTGATTTTGATGACACATACATTTGCTTAATCAAATCATTAAAACCAAACCAATGGAAACGCTTACTTTAAAACAAAAAACATTCAATTCTCCAATAACCAAAATTATTCTTGCCTTACTTACTTTTATGGCCGTTGTTATTATCGGACAACAAATTGCTTCAAAATTACTCGGTTTGACTGCACTCGATAGAGATTACAGAAATCTATTAAAAGGACTTTTTGTTTCGGCATCATGCATCTTTAGTTATATCTTTTTCTTTAAAAAATATGATAAAAGAATCATAACAGAATTTGCGGTAAAAGGGCTTTCTAAAAATCTATTTATTGGTATTTCGATTGGTTTTGTTTTACAATCCTTAACTATTTTGGTCATGTACCTTAACGGAAATTATAGTATTGTAAAAATCAATCCTGTTTCATTTATCCTGATTCCGTTTGCAATTATGTTTACCGTTGCCATTATCGAAGAAATTTTGGTTCGCGGTATTATCTTTAGATTAATGGAAGAAAAACTAGGAAGCTACATTTCTCTAGCTATTTCTTCAGTATTATTTGGAGTTCTACATTTGGCAAATCCTCATGGTACTTTGATTTCTGGAATTTGTATTACAACTGCAGGTTTTTTATTTGGAGCTGCGTTTATGTACAGTCGTAGTTTATGGTTGCCAATTGCTATACATTTTGCTTGGAATTTTACTCAATCTGGAATTTATGGAGCGATTACATCTGGAAATGAAAAAACAAATAACTTAGTAGAAGCTCAAATACAAGGGCCTGAATTTATTACAGGTGGAGCATTTGGGCCAGAAGGATCAATACAAGCAATTGTCTTTTGTGCTCTAGCAACGTTAATATTGTTGGTGTTGTGCCATAAAAAAAATAGGATTACCAAACCTTATTGGAAGAGATAAAACTTATAACCAAAAAACAACTATAAAAAAACCATTTAGAATTCCCGGTAGTACTATCGGGAATTGACTTTTTTATAAACATTTTATCTAAGCCAATTGCTTCCAAAAACGATATAATAAGCCCAATCTTCGGGTCCTTTGGCAACATCAACACCCATTCGGAGTTTAAACTTTCTGGCTAACAAATATCTAAAACCTGTGCCGTAACTATAAACAACTGGTTTTTCAAAAGCTTGATCCCAATCGTTAAAGGCACTAGCTAGACCTCCATAACCCATAATACTCCAGCGTCGGTAAAAATCCCATCTTAATTCGGCTTCGGTTACAATACTGGTTTTTCCCTGATATCTCGCCGCTGGAACTCCACGTAAATTGATTCCTGGTAAAAGATAAAAAGGCGGGTTCCCAAACGCCTGTTCCCCTTCAATCCTCAGCCCGCCAATTAATTTTTTAGTTAAGGGATAAAATCCAATTGCAGATAAATTGACGCGCCAGGCATCATAATCGCTTCCTAATATATTATCAGACCAGAAAAAATCTGATTGAAGCCTAATTCCTTTATCTGGTGTAAATATATTGTCGCGTCCATCAAACTGTATCGCCGCTCCCAACTGACTTATGGTGCTTTTGATATCTTTTGGCTGTACAAAAGGTGGCGGAAGATTTACATCGGGCAGGTTTATTTTTGAGTTTAAAAAAAGGTATTGCGGTCCTGCGCTCCATTTCGGATTATTAAATTGTTTAAGCCACTGCGTATAAAAAATAGTAGACTTAAAGTTGAGTTTGAATTCCTGATCTGGAAGGTTTGGACGATTATTAGCATAAAATGATAAATTCATATCTCCGTAACCCGCCATGACACGGTACAATATTTTGGGTTTTATCAATGTGCCCGAACGAAAAGCACCTACCATCCAGCTCTTATTTCCAGTATACATTCCAATTCCCCCTGTTATATCTGGGTTTATAAAACGTTTTTTTCCATTTTCATCTACAACGGGTGCGTGTTTTTTAAGAAAAACAGGCACTATTGCTCCTCCAATTCCTCCTAATGCAGGTTCTGTAATAACCGTTGGGACAACAATAAAACCGTGTGCATAAATAATGTAGTCGCTTAAATCGAGAGCACCATCAAGCGAATCTTTTACGCTTATATGCTTTTTCTGCGCATTTATTACCTGAAATGATAACAGAAACCAAAGTGAGAATAGGATAATTTTTTGAGTTGTTTTTTTATTTTCCATATAAGAGAATCTGAGTCGTTTTACATTAAAAATTAACCTTATTCTAAACCCTTAAATCTCTCCAATCACTTTTTCTTCAAACTGAAAACATGCGCTAAAGTGATAAAAAAAGTATTTCCCTGAAATCTATTGACTGCTCCTAATTCTGAAACCCATCTAAAACCAGCCTGAGTCATACTTCCGATATGAAAATAATTAACCTCAGCACCAAGCGCCGTTACATGATCTTTGTCTGGCTCAATTATAATGCTACCCACCGGAATTTTATCATCCGATACTTTATACTGTAAGTAATAAATTAATCCTGCGTTCAATATTCCTTTTGGAGCCGTTTTTTCAGCGTTCATGCAATAGAATGTTTTCCCTAAACCACCTTCAAGACTAAAAATATCGCCCGTTTTTATATCGGTGTCTTTTTTCTTTCCATTGATTTCATAGGCAGCTAAAGCTGAAAAATGGAATGTTTTTTTGTCGTTAAAAAACAAGGTTGTTCCTGCCGAAATTTCATTCATAAACATTCCTAAACCGCTGTTTTCGCTTCCTCCCAATTCATATTTCCCGGTGGGAATGTACATTTGGTAACTGAAAACAAAATCGGCTTTTTTATTGTGCCAGCCTAATTGGATGGGCTGCACATACATATCTGTAAAGGCGAAATTGCTTTTAGAATCGATATAACTTCCTTGAATAGTATTTGAAGCTCCAGCCAATAAAATAGTAGCTCCGTAATTGGCTCCAAGAATTTTAAAATCGCTTACATAATTGGCTCCAACACCTGTTATAAACATGGTTAAGTCAGGATTTCCAATTTTATCTCCATCTCCATTCCGCAGGCAATTTGCCGTGTAAATATATGCTGGAATATATACACTTAGAGTATTTTCAGGTGCTTGAGTTCCTGATTGTAATCCCATTGCGCCTAAAATATGACCGCCTTTTAATTGTGCATTTCCTATAAAAGAAACGAATAGCACTATCATTGTTAAAGCGGATTGCAATACTTTTTTCGAATTCGTATTTTTTGCTTTCATGCTGAAATTTTTAAAATGAATAAGACATTACAATCGCAACCCATCACTTCATTTTTGAAGTATCAACTTCTACTTAAAATAATAAGCGTTTGTACGATCTGGATTTATTCTAATGGTTTTGAAGTATTCTGAAGGAGATTTTCCAGTATGTTTTATAAATGCTCTAAAGCAAGTTGTTCGCGATTTAAAACCAGAACCCCAAGCCATTCCTTCCAGCGATAGATCTTTCCATTCTGGATCATTTATTTTATCTTTAAAATATTCAATTCTTTTGAGGTTTATATAATCCTGAAAATGAAGTCCGAATTCTGAATTGATTAAATTAGATAAATGATGAACAGAGATTCCTGTTTCGTCTGATAAATCTCGAATTACGAAATCTTTTTTCAGAAAGAGGTTTTTAGAATTCAAGACATGATCCAGTTTTAAGAGATAATCTTCTCTCTTTTCAGAAGTTAATTCGTTTGTTATCGTGATTACATTTTTTGTTTCTTTTGATTTTACAATAGTGCTATTATCAACAACAAAATCGAAAGTTTCTTCTTCATCATGAAAAATATTCGGCCTAAAATAAAGCCACCCGACCGTAAAAAACAGAACAGATGAAATTAAAACGTAACAAGATATATCTACAGCAACGACTTTTCTGAGAAGAAAATGATGAACAAATAATGCCGAGAACAGAAATAAAATCATCAGGTTATACACCTTAATCCAATTGATTACTTTGCTTCTATGGAATTGATTTCCTTTAAATTTTTTCAAATCATAGTTTAAAATCAACATGGTTTGAAAAAAAACATAAAACAACCAAAGTGTCAGTGTCAGAATCGAAAAGGGATTTTTGATTACACTAGCAAGGTAATCAATCGCTTTTATATTAGTATAACTTCCAATATATACAATTATAGTCAATGCAAAATAGATGACAAATGGCATAAAATGAATCCAGTCATATTTTCTGAAACTTTTTTTAAGAGACAAAATATTTCTAACATAAAGAAAAGAACAAGGAGCCGTTAGAAAAATAAACGCTTTTGTAATAGTAATCAAATCTGGAAAGTTCTTAAATATATTCGCAGATAAATAAAAATTATAAATACTTACTACTGCCAAACTCAGCAAGAAAATCCCCAAGAAGAAACTTTTAGAATAGTTTTTTCTAGACAAAAGAACCATTAAAGCGGTGGCAAAACCAGCAATTGTAGCTATAAAGAAGAATAGCGAAAGTAAAATATCGATCATTTTTTTTAGCTTAATTTGTTTATTATACTTTCTAAAAAAATACTCCGAAAGTGGGGCTTTCGTCTAGAAAACAAATGTGCTTATAGGCTAATTAGACCAAGCACATTTGTTTGTACTGTTATCAGATTATTTCTTTTCTGATCCTGGAGGAAAATTGGCTAAGATTTTTTTTATGGCTTCATTAATAAATTCTTCCGGATTATCTGGTTTGGTGTCAATTTCGGCATTACCAACTCCCTGCCAAAGTAGTTTTGTTGTTTTAGCAGACACAATATCAATTACAAGAGATCCGTCTACATAATTATAAGTGTCGAATGTGGTATTGGCACCGCCCATCATTGCACCACCTCCCCAATATCCATAAGGGCGATACATTCCTCCATAACCATAAAAATTGGTATTGGAACTTACTGAAGTTTTATTTTTTAAGATGGAAACGGCATTAACTTTTAAGTCTGGATTATCAGATTCTGTAAACCCTTTTGCAAGCATTTCATTTCGAATTGCTTTTGTTACACGATCAACGTTTAATTGATTAACCTGACCTTCTTGCGCTTTTAAATCGTAAACCGCAAAAGTTTTGTATTCACCGAAATTTGCTGCATGATCATAATCACTTGTAACTTTTACAGTTGGAGAACAACTGTAAAGAAAACCCAAAAATAACATTGGGATTATTCGAAGATTTGTTCTTTTAATATTCATCTTTTAAAATTTAAATTAATAATTAAATCTATTGAACTCGAATGTATTAAAATCTAGAAAATCTTGGTTGAAAGGCGAAGAATGTATTAACAATTGTTTAATTAACATAAATTACTAACAAACAACTATTTAAGTGAGTATCAAAGATAAATGATTTTATTTAATTAACGTAAAAAAATAAATAAAATCTTACTTAGTTGTATTTTTAACTCTTCATCAATTATAAAGATTTATACCTAGATTTTATACTCATATTTATTATATTTTCATCATTACCAAATTATATTTCTGCCGAAATGGGCAATCTTCCTTCTTTTACTGCTTCAACGAGTTTATTATAATCCAGCTCATTTTGGTGTGCATAGGAAATTGAGAATTTAGAAATTGCATTTGCAAATTCATTACTATTTCCAATATAACCAGACAACATCGAGGGATCTCCAGACCGTGCATGTGCTCTTGCAAGTGCCCAGCCGCAAGCTTTGGCGTAATCTGCCATATTATCTGCTTTCATTATTTCGATAACCGGCTTTATTTTAGCATCTCGAAGCTGACGGATATAAAAGAACCTTCCTCTGTCATCGTTTGTCCATCCTAAGAATATATCCGAAGCCGATTGCATTAACTTTTGCCCCATTACAATACGCTCGCCTTGATGACTGTATTTGGGTTTGTTTTTTATATTGGACTCTAAAACACTTTTTCTTGCTTCTTTAAACTGTAAAAAAATAGGTTCGCCAGTTGCCGACATTAACAAACTAATGCCACACAATGTTCCCACACTTCCCACACCTACCACTTTTATGGCAAAGTCATGTATGCTATAACGGCTCAACAAAACCTGTTTGTCTTCTGGCAGTGATTCTACATAGCGTTTATGAATGAGCTTTGCTTCTTTTAGTGTATAATTTTCATCGGTTCCAGAAGGATGATAAATCAAAGGCGGATCGTCTTTTATTTTGGCTCGAACTCCATCCAGGTACGTCATTTTTGCAAACTCTTTTTCATGCGCAGTAGATTCGGCGGCTTTTTTTATTCGTTTTTGCTGAAAATCTTTTAATTCCTCATCTTTCCCCAATTCGATAAGTTCAGCCAGATCAATATCTGCGTACCAAATTTGAAGAGCCGATAATTTGCTGTATTCTAGCATATGTCTTTTGTAACTATCTGCTGCATGCCAAGCAAATTCTTTACAATCTTTATTAGAAAATTTTCTCCATTTTCCTGCAATGGCAAAACTTACAGCAAGTCTTTTAACATCCCATTCCCAAGGACCTTGAAAAGTTTCATCAAAATCATTAATATCAAAAACCAGTTTACGTTCGGGAGTTGCAAATCCTCCAAAATTCATCAAATGACAATCTCCGCAAACCTGTAATTGCATTCCTGTGTTTGGCGTATTTGCTAAGTCTGCGGCCATAATTGCTGCTGCTCCTCTATAAAATGCAAAAGGCGATTCGATCATTCTTCGATATCGAATTGGCAATAAATCTTCAATTCGTCCTATACTTGTTCTTATCAAAATAGCAATAGGATCTTCACGGTCTTCTGCGGCCACCCATTCTTGATGAGAAGAACGAGGCACTGTTTTTCTAATCGCCGCACCTTTGTCGTAACGTTCTGATTTTGATGCCAGAGGATCAAAGAGACTATCGCTACTATTTGTTGCTTTTTCGATCATCAGAATAATTTATTTAACCAATTCAGGTTGTGGCGCTTTCCATGTCCCTTTTAATATAGACTCATCAGGTCCATAAATTCGAATTAAATAATAAAAAGCATTTTTAGGAGCAGGAAGCCAATTGGATTCTTTTCCCTTAGGCACCTCATTTTGAATGTAAATATTTAAGTCTCCATTTGGCTCATATTTCAAACCTGTAGTTCTGTCTCCAATAGAATATCTATTTATTGGATTATTAACCAGATAACGGCTAGGCAATTCGTACAATGTAATACTCCAGAAATATTTTGCCGGCGGCGTTTGTCCTTTAGGGAATCGAATAACATATTTATTTTTTCCAGATAAAATAGCATTCTCTTTGTCTGTTCTTGTTCCAATATAAATGGCTTCTTGTTTTGTGTTTCCATATAATCCTGCTGCGGCACCTAGAGCTCTTTTGGTAAAGTCGCCATTTAGTTCCTCTCTTGTTCCAAATAAGTCGGTTGCATTTGTGAGCTTGTTTGCGCCATCTTCCAATTCTTTTCCTGCTTCTGCAACGCCTTCATTAATTGCCTTTAAAACTTCTGGCGAATAATTTTTAGCATCAAATTCTTTTCCTGGAACAAGTCCGATTTTGGCTAATTTTACTCTCAAATCTGTTTCTGCATTATTAGGAGATGTATATTGAAGTAAATTACTTCCCAAACCTATAAATTCTGCAGAAGTTAAATCAGCTTGTTTAAATGCTGGAAATGGCAAGGCATATTCCTTATGAGCAGGCGCAGTAGTTTTTGAAAACTCATGCCACGGAGTTAGTTTATATTGAGATTGTATTTTTTTTACGTTTTCAATATCTCCTGATGCCATTTTTAATTCTGTTCTTCCTAATAAAGTAATTAGATTTGTTTCTGACTGAATTACTTTATCAATTCCATTCGGTTTTTCACCTTTCCAATCAGGTCCTGCGATTAGATATTTTCCTGTTTTGTCTCCTGTTGCACGACTTCCGACATATGCAAAATTGAATGTATATAAATCAACAAATTGAAATGAATAATACCTATTTGTAATCTCTGGCAATTCTAAGACAATTGGTTCATCTGAAAGATTTAAAATCGCCCAAGAATAAGGTGTGTCATTATTTGGTGTGACAACTGCTGTATCTGCTGGTGTAAAAATTTTATCGTAATGTTTAAATTTATTAAAGCCTCCCGCGTAATCTGGATAAGTTTTATCTAACGCATATAAATGCATTGTTCGGTAATTCATTGCCAACGGAAATATATATATCCAAGCTTCTTTTGCAATAGCTTTGGCAGAATCTGCTGATTTTGTAATAGCTGTATTTGTTCCTCCTTCTTTTTCAGCAGTTACGGTCTCTTTCTTTTTACAAGAAAAAATAGCAATAAAAACGAACATTATAAACAGAATTTTTTTCATCTTGAATGTTTTAATCTTAGTAAATAAACTTTCTATTTCACTTCTTTTATATCATCCATTTTCCAGCTTTTGTCAAAATAGGCTGTTGTTGGGCCATAAAAACGCATATAAGTAAACCAATGTTTTCCTGGCAAAGTCTGAACCCAATTTTTCTCTTTTCCTGCTGGAGCTTTTGGTCCAAAATATAAATCGACTGATCCGTCAGCATTTTTTATTAAATCTTTACGAGAAGATAAATCAGCATTTTTCTGCGGATTATCAATCAAACATCGTGTCGCCGAGTCGTAAACTGTTATTGACCAGAAATTAACCGCTGGTGGATTTGCAGGAACATTTAGAGTATAATTTTTACCTCCATCTAACCAGTTTCCTTCCTTATCAAAATAAGCTCCTAAATACGCCTGACCCAAATTTGGTGTCTTGCTCATCATCGCTTGCGAATAGGTAACTGCTTCGTAGAAATAAGAAGTTCTCTCAAAAAATTCATCATAATTATCCGCATGCTGCGATGCATTTTTCATAATCAGAACATAATCCCATTTTTTATCTGGCCAATGTTTGACGTCTGCAAAGCGTTTCTCAAAAGAATTTGCCATTGCCATTTGCTGTCCTTTCTCTACAGCAGCAATTAAAATTTTCTTCTGACGTTCGTCTGGAGCAAATGGTTTTCCTTTTTCTATACCCAAATTTTTAAGCCACGCCATGAAAAAACGATCACGTTCTTCTACAGGTTCATTTTGTAAAATCGCGTGAAGACATTCCCAATATTTAATTCCTGAAGGCTGGATTCCGTACCAATTTTTATCTGCTGGCGGACTGACTATTTTTGTTGCTACTGGATTTGCCCTCTGTGAATAAGGGTAAATTTTTACCTTTTTTACAAGCTCTTCTGTAACTTTTGGATCTGGATCTAATGTTCTAAAACCAAAAAACATATTTACTGTATTACAAGGAATTATAAAATAACCATCTGCTTTAAAGTTTTTAAGAGTGGGCGGTACCAAGACATATTTTCCACCTTTTCCTTTATCGGGTCCCATTTCTCCAATTGTACCCTGCTCTCTCTGCCAGAAATCAGCTAGTCCTCCAGCAGTTCTTCCAGCAGGCATTTCTATAACTGTCGGACCATTTGCCTTTAAATCTATAAAAGACATGACATAAGGAGTTGTGGCATTTGCCGTTAAGATTCCTAATCTGTCATGATAGGAGTTATACAATACAAGATCATTACTGGAAGCATTAAACGTTTTGTAATGTTGCTGCTGCCATTCGGCGAAAGCCACGATTGGAAGTGCCCACAAATAACATTGCGTTGCCTGCTGAAAATCCATTTCGTCAAATAATAAAGGAATCGATTCTTTTGATGGCAGATCACCATCCATTTTTATTTCTGACCCCGATTGTGAAACTGTTTTTGAATCTGCAGTTTCTGTTGTTTCATTTTTTGTTGTAGATTTTGTGCAGGATACCAAAAAGGTTGTTATTACAAGAAGTAAAATTTTTGATTTCATAATCTAATTTTTTTAATGAAAAGAATACCTAAAAAACGTTTTAAGAACCTGGAAATACAAAAGCTAAAACAGCTCTTAATCCCCAATCTGGTTTTATCTCGCGCGGACCAACAATCGGGATCAATGGCATAATAGCAAATTGAACCACTTGATCTCCTAATTTGGTAACAGCTCCTATGTTAGGAGCAAGCGAAATCATTGTGGTATTTCCTTCCCAGTTTTGAGTAATCTCTGAACTGACTCCTAAACTCGCGCCACTTTTGTAACTATGTGTCAGGAATATCTGTGTGTAAAATTGATTAAAATCGGTACGGTCTTCATTACCCGCAACAGACCAAATTTGATTAGCGATGAAACCTACTGAAAGTCCTTTTCCTTGATGCATTACTAAGACACTTGGTCCAACACCGAATTTTTCTGTTCCTAAAAGTTTATCTGTAGCCGTTGGCACCAAAAAAGCAGGTCCAACTCCAAGAATAATTCCTTTGGTTTTTGGAGCAAAAAAAGCAGTAACAGTTGCGTCGCTTAATCCAAATTGATGTGTGTTCTCTCCAGTAATATCTCTTTGGTCAACAACTGGCAATATATAGCGGGTAATTAAATTTAAATTGTCTGTTAATTTAAACGGAATTACCGGCTGTACATTTATAGTATATTTTGATCCGTTAAAGGGACCAATTCCATAATTTAAATTGTTCTGTAAAGGCACACTGATTAAACTTGCTACAGGATTTGCTAGTTTATCTGCTAATTCCTGCGCGCTGTTTCCTGTTTTTGGAGCGTCTTCTTGTGCTGAAATTGTAAAATGAACCGATAGCATCAGAATCATTATTAGAAAAGAATATTTCATACGACTTAGTTTTATTAATTAAAAGACAACTCAAATCTGTAATGGGTAAATAATCCTCTTTTTAGTCTGCAAAAACTTTTTTCCAGTCTTCTTTCATATTGATTACGTGGTATTTATTTTTTGCAGCTGTGCTCAGTGAAAGATTATCTTTTTCCTGATAACTGTATTCTCTAATAGAATCATTATGATTTACAATCAATTGAAAAGAAGGATATTTACTTCCCTGTGAATATCGTAACATTGCTAGATCTCCTGCTCCGCCCTCATTTCCGCAGGCAAAAACAGGTCGCTGCCCAATATGTAATTGTATTGCTGCAGGTTTTCCTTCTTTGTCGTTAAAATGATCTAAAGCTGGTTCCCTTTGAATGGCATCTTTTGCATCATCAAATTTATATTTGAAAGAAGTTCCTACCACCTGATTTTTTGGAATTCCATAAAAATCCTGAGATATGGCGCGCATTAACTCTACAGTTCCACCTGATACGATATAGGTTTTAAATCCGTTTGCACGCAGATAATCTAGGAGTTCTAGTTGCGGCTGATATCTAATTTGTTTTAAAGGAACATTTTTACCTGGATATTTCGCGACGTTAAAAAATTCTTTAGCTCCAGCTTCAAATTCATCTTCGGTCATACCTGTGTGTGTGGCGGCAACCAATTCTACAATTGCTTTCTCTCCTCCTTTTTCAAAAAAAGATTTGTCTTTTTTGATTACGGCTTTAAAAGGTTGTTTTTGTGCTAATTCAGGTTTTTCTTGTACCATTTTTTTGACACGATAAAAAGCAAATAATTCCTGAACAAGAGGTTTTTCGGCCCATAGTGTTCCATCATTATCAAACGTTGCTATTCTATCTTCTATCGGAATAAAATCCGGACTTCCTTTTTTAGTGACTTTTTCTACATAAGCAATAATGTCACTTTTAACTGTTCCATCATTCCAGCTTGGAAGCGGATCACTGTTTGTTGCTACTACCGCCGTACTATCTTTAGAATTAATGGTAGTAGTGTCTTCTGATTTATTTTTACAAGAAACAAGCAAAAATAAAAACAGAGACAATACATATATTTTTTTATACATGATATTGATTTTTTTAAGTTAATAAAGCTTGAATTATGAAGAACCCAAGCTCTATTTTAACTATTTTCTATTTTTTCTTTTTTGAAGCTGTTTCTTCCTCTTTAAGTTTCGGCATGACATTTTTCTCTATATATTTTTGAGCTTTGATATCTCTCATAGCTTCTTCCATAATGGTATAAGCAGAGAAGCTTGGCGGAATTGATCTTGGCGGATACTCTTTGAATGTTTCTGCAAATACAACTACATCTTGTATTGCACCGTACATCATTTGTACATGATTTAACTGCCATTCCCAAAATGAATTAGAAGTTATATCGGCTCTTTCAAAAGGATCTTGATAAAGGTTGAATATTTTTTGCAAACGAAGTTTTGTAAAAGGCTCCGCCCAAACACCCATTGTACCTCCTAAACGTTGTTCAGCGAAGACATATTTATAATCTCCTTCTCTTAAACCAACTAAAAGACCATCATCATCTGTATAAAAGAATTTATCTCTGGCACTTTTTTGTGTTTTTCCAAGTAAAAAATTACTCTGATCAAAGCCATCTAAATGCACTTTATAGGTTTTTCCGTTTGCAGAGTATCCTTTTAGAAGTTTGTTTGTTAAGTCTGTTTCTCCTGCAATAGAAGCAAAAGTTGGAATCCAGTCGTTATGGCTCATTAATTCAGTAGTTACCCCTGGCTTAATGTGTCCAGGCCAACGAACAATACATGGTACACGGAAAGCTCCATCCCAATTCGTATTTTTTTCTGAACGGAAAGGTGTCATGGCTCCATCAGGCCAAGTGTTCATGTGTGGCCCGTTATCTGTAGAATAAACAACAATCGTATTATCAGCAATTCCTAACTCGTCTAATGCTTTTAGAATGCTTCCAATCGTTTCGTCATGCTCTATCATACCATCAATATATTCACTGTCTCCATGAGTATATCTTCCTCTATGTTCTGGTCTAACATGCGTACGCAAGTGCATACGAGTAGCATTGAACCAGCAGAAAAATGGTTTGCCGGCTGCATTTTGTCTTTTAATAAAATCAATAGCAGCAGCTGAAGTTTCATCATCAACTGTTTCCATTCTTTTTTTAGTAAGAGCTCCTGTATCTTCTATTTTTTGTTTTCCAACTCTTCCAAAACGAGGATCTGTAGTAGCATCATCAACATTTGTCGCTGTACATTTTAAAACACCTCTAGGTCCAAATTTTTTCAAATATTCCGGATCTTTAGGATAATCTGGCAATTCTGGCTCCTCTTCCGCATTTAAATGATACAGATTTCCGAAAAACTCATCAAAACCATTTACTGTTGGTAAACTTTCGTTACGGTCACCCACGTGATTTTTACCAAATTGTCCCGTAACATAGCCTAAACTTTTCATGATTCCTCCAATAGAAGGATCCAATTGGCTCATTCCCATAGGCGCGCCTGGAAAACCTACTTTTGTTAATCCGGTTCTAAGACCATGCTGTCCAGTTAAGAAAGCTGCACGTCCTGCAGTACAACTCTGTTCTCCATAATAATGTAAAAAACGCAATCCTTCATTGGCTAGACGATCAATATTTGGGGTTGTATATCCCATAAGTCCATCGCTGTAAGCGCTTATATTCGTGGTTCCGATGTCATCACCCCATAATACTAAGATGTTGACTTTTTTATTCTGAGCTTTCACATGAACAATTGTGAAGCATACTAATGCAAAAAGCATAACGGCATTTCTAATTTTACTTTGTTTCATGGTAATAAGATTTAGTAATAATTCATTTTATTATGGTTTTATTTAAAATCGAAAAGAATACAACCTTTATTAAAGTAATGTGTTATAACTTTTGACGCTGAAACGGCAGGGATAACTTCCAACAAATTGTTTTAACGTTTTATTAAGTATCTCAAAATTAAGGAGTAAAAACCCGAATTATCCTATTTTTATGCCATGAAGATGTTGCAAATTATAATTTGCAACATCAAAAATGATGTAAATTGCTGTACAAGGTTCCATTTTACAATTCACAATCTTCATTTTTTTAAATTTGAAACGAATTTTAATTGTTCTATTCAAAAAAACAGATTGAGATTTTTCTAGAAAAGTAATAAGCAAAAAAAAACCATCTGATAAATCAGATGGTTTTTAAATATGATGAACTTTTAAAAGAAAACTATTCTATTTGAGATACTCTCATGGTATTAACCATTCCTTTATCTTTAATTGGCATTGCAGCAAGGTTAATTAAATAATCACCTTTTTGAGCATATCCTTTTTCAAATGCAATTTGATTTACATCTGTTACTGTATCATCTGTACTTTCGTCATTATCATAGTAGAAAGATTTAACTCCCCATAATAAATTCAATTGTGTTAAGATTCTTCTGTTTGAAGTAAATACTAAAATATGAGCTGTTGATGGTCTCCAAGCTGAAATTTGGAAAGCTGTATAACCACTATTTGTTAAAGTACAAATTGCTTTAGCTTCAATTTCGTTAGCCAATAAAGCTGCTTGGTGGCAAACTGTTTTAGTTACAAAACGATTTGTTTTGATTTGTGGTGTATTTTGAGGAACTTGAATAAGCGGAGAGTTTTCTACAGCTTCGCAAATTTGAGTCATTCTTTGAATAACTTGAACTGGATAGTTTCCTGTAGCAGTCTCTCCAGACAACATTACCGCATCTGCACCGTCCATTACTGAGTTAGCAACGTCGTTTACCTCTGCTCTTGTTGGAGTTAGACTTGTAATCATCGTTTCCATCATTTGTGTAGCAACGATAACAGGAATTCTAGCCGTTTTTGCTCTGCGGATCAAATCTTTTTGTACTAATGGTACTTCATGAGCAGGAAGCTCAACACCAAGATCTCCACGAGCCACCATTAAACCATCGCAATATGCTACAATTTTATCCATATTCTCAAGAGCTTCTGGCATTTCAATTTTAGCAACGATTGGAATTTTAACGTCTGAATGCTTCGCAATTAATTCTTGCAAATCTTGTAAATCGCGTGGTGTTTTCACGAATGAAAGTGCGATCCAGTCTACTTTTTGCTCGATTGCAAAAATCGCATCGGCAATATCTTTTTCAGTTAAAGCTGGCAAAGAAATTTTTGTATTTGGAAGATTAACCCCTTTTTTAGATTTTAATTCTCCACCTTGAATAACTTTAGCAACAACTTCCGTTTTTTTGTCTGTTGAAACGATTTCAAAAATAAGTTTACCATCATCAAGCAAAATACGCTCTCCAACATTTACATCATTTGGGAAATTTTGATATTTCATGAATGCTTTTTTAGCATTTCCAACAATATCTTCTGCAGTTGTAAAAGTGATTTCATCACCATCGTTTACAACAGTACCCTCTTCCATTACACCAACTCTAAGTTTTGGTCCTTGCAAATCTCCTAAAATTGCTGTAGTGTAACCAAACTCTTCGTTTAGGCCTCTAATAATGTTAATCTTTTCTTTTACTCCTTCGTAATCTGCATGCGAAAAATTGATTCTAAACACATTAACCCCTGCATCGATCATATCTTTGATAATCTCTCTTGTACTACATGCGGGACCAAGTGTAGCAACAATTTTGGTTTTCTTGTTTGTTAGCATTTTTTTTAAAAAATTAGATTGTTTTTTGATTTTATATTGTCCGTATCAACAGCATAAATAGCTGCAATACTTTCGATTGTTTTTAATTTTTGTTGAATTTCTGAAAAATTAAGCGCCTCTTCGCTATTATCAATTTTCAGGAAAAAATCGACTTTTTTAAATTCAGGAAGTAAATGAATTGTTGTAGAAACCTCACTTGTTTCATTAGAAAACAAATTCTGAAAATCATTTGTACTCACAGAAATGATTTCGTTTTTATTCTGAATTAAATTCCAGGAAACAGCTTTTTCTTCATCATAATAATAGAATCTGGAAAAATTTGCTTCACCTTCCTTAGTTTGAGCATGGATCTCGTTTTTGCTCTTACTTAAGTTTATCGGAAGGATTTTATTGATAAAATAGGCTAATCTGTAATCTTCTAATGAAGTATGAATTGCCATTAAATAATAATCAATTTCGTCAAATTCGTCTAAATCCAATTTATGAATAGCCATGTCTTGAAAAATCAAGTTGTAAATATACTATTTCTAAACGGAGCATCAACAGTTATGACATGGTTGTTTTGTTAAATTATAAACGAAAACGATGTAGCCTTGTGATACTTACAACATTTTTGCAGCTATTTCTTGTCAATTTTTTCTTGAAATGCAAAATAAGCCCTTTGCGATGCTTTTTCTTCTGCTTTCTTTTTTGAAGTTGCTCTCGCTCTTGCAACAACTTTATCATCAATACTAAGCTTTACGCCAAATAAGCGTTGTCCATCAATTCCGTTATCTTCAAAAATATCATAATGAAAAACTCTTTTTTCTTTCTGACACCACTCGATAACCAAACTTTTATAACTTATAACTTTTCCTTCCAATCGTGCTATATCGACATAAGGTGTAACAACTCTTTTTTCAATAAATTTTTCGCAAAAAGAATATCCTTTATCTAAATAAATAGCCCCAATTAGAGATTCAAAGATGTTTCCGTGTATGTTTTCTCCAAAATGTTGAATTGGCACTTTACTCTCTACAAACTGCACTAAATTCAAATCCTTTCCTAGTTCGTTTAAATGCTCACGGCTAACAATTTTTGAACGCATTTTGGTTAAATAACCTTCATCGCCATTTGGCGCTTTATTAAATAAATGTGCTGCAATCACGGCACTTAACATTGCGTCTCCTAAAAATTCCAATCGTTCGTAATTGATAGGCTGGCCATTTTGATCTAACTTATTAGACGAGCGATGTGTAAATGCTCTTCTATAAAAATCAATATTTGTTGGCTGAAAACCAAGAATTTTCTGAATAGTGTCAAAAAAAATCCCGTCTTCTAGAGAACGGGATTTAGAAAATATTTTTTTGATAATATTCATATACAGAAATTAGTCAGCTAATTTTTTAAACAATACACAAGCATTGTGTCCACCAAAACCAAATGTATTACTCATAGCAACATTTACCTCTCTTTTTTGAGGTTTGTTTAAAGTAAGGTTTAAAGATGGATCAATATTTTCGTCAACTACTGTATGATTAATCGTTGGAGGAACAATACCGTGCTTCATTGCCAAAATAGAAGCAATTGCTTCAATAGCACCAGCAGCACCAAGTAAGTGTCCTGTCATTGATTTTGTTGAATTGATATTAATGTTTTTAGCGTGATCTCCAAAAACTTTACTAATCGCTTTTAACTCAGCAACATCTCCTAGCGGAGTAGAAGTTCCATGAGTATTAATGTGATCAACTTGTTCAGGAGTCATTCCAGCGTCTCTCAAAGTATTTTCCATTACGGCAATAACTCCGATTCCTTCTGGATGCGGTGCTGTTAAGTGGTAAGCATCAGATGACATTCCGCCACCTCCAACTTCACAATAAATTTTAGCACCTCTTGCTTTTGCATGCTCATAATCTTCAAGAACTAAAGCTCCTGCTCCTTCTCCTAAAACAAAACCATCTCTGGTTGCATCGAAAGGTCTTGAAGCCGTTTCTGGACTTTCATTTCTTGTAGATAAAGCGTGCATAGAACTAAATCCTCCCATACCAGCAATTGTTACAGCAGCTTCAGAACCACCAGAAACAATAACATCGCACATTCCTAAACGAATGTAATTGAAAGCATCAATTAATGCATTTGCAGAAGATGCACATGCAGAAACTGTAGTATAATTTGGTCCCATATATCCGTTACGCATAGAAATATGCGCAGGAGCGATATCGGCAATCATTTTAGGAATAAAGAATGGATTGAACTTTGGAGTTCCATCACCTTTTGCATAATACAAAACTTCTTCTTGAAAAGTTTCTAAACCTCCAATTCCAGCTCCCCAGATAACACCAACTCTTTGTTTGTTTACGTTATCATTTGTGATTCCAGCATCTTTAATAGCTTCATCACTGGCAGCAACAGCGTATTGTGCAAATTTATCTAATCGACGAGATTCCTTGCGATCCATGTAATCTTCAATATTGAAGTTTTTCACTTCGCAGGCAAATTTCGTTTTATGCTTTTCTGTATCATAATATGTTATAGGAGCCGCTCCGCTAACCCCATTCACAAGTGCATCCCAATATTCCTGGATATTATTCCCGATAGGAGTAAGTGCACCTAATCCTGTTACAACAACTCGCCTTAATGCCATAAATATGTATTTTGTACTTTAAACAAATAAAACCCACGCTTTCTTAACAGTATTGTTACTTAAGAGCCATGGGCATTACAATATAAATATATCTTTTTGATTGAAAATCAATCGAAATTTAAATTTTAAAAAAATAATAACACCCGACTCTTAAAAATTTCAAATTTCAAAAATCAAATTCCAATTGGAATTTGGAATTTCAAAAATTGGGATTTTTAGAAATCGGGTGTGGTATTATTATTTTTTAGCTTCCTCGATATAAGAAATAGCTTGACCAACAGTAGCAATGTTTTCTGCTTGATCGTCTGGAATTTGAATATCAAATTCTTTTTCGAATTCCATAATAAGCTCAACAGTGTCTAATGAGTCAGCTCCCAAATCATTAGTGAAGCTTGCTTCTGTTACAACTTCGTTTTCGTCAACACCTAATTTGTCTACGATAATCGCTTTTACTCTTGATGCAATGTCTGACATAATCTTTAATTTTAGAATTTAATTTGTTGGCAAAAATAAAAAACTTTATTTTAAAACAACTATTTAGTTTATAAATGTAACACTAATTTATAAAATTAATTTCAAGAAAGGTCTTTCAAAGCTATTTATTTTCGATTTTTATTCCGTTTTTTGCACTCTCAAAACACACAGCTTTATGAAAAAAATTATCGTTTTTGCCTCAGGATCAGGAACTAACGCAGAGAACATTATAAAATATTTTTCGAATACCGAAATTGCAAAGGTCGTTTCTATTTTTACAAATAATGCTTCAGCAAAAGTGATCGAAAGAGCAAAAAAACATCAAATTCCAGTCGAAATCTTCTCAAAAAACGAACTTTTAGAGCGTAATGTCTTACAAAAAATACAAGAAATCGACCCAGATTTGATAGTTCTTGCTGGTTTTCTTTTAAAATTTCCTGAGAACATAATTGAGGTGTATCCTAACAAAATTATAAACATCCATCCAGCACTTTTACCTAATTACGGAGGCAAAGGAATGTACGGAATGCATATACACAGAGCGATAGTTAATAATAAGGAAAAAGAAACAGGAATCTCTATTCATTATGTAAACGAACATTATGATGAAGGCGGCATTATTTTCCAAGCAAATGTTGCTTTAACCGAAGAAGACACACCCGAAACAGTTGCAGAAAAGATTCATGAATTGGAGCAAAAACATTTTCCAGAAATAATTCACAAAATATTAGAAGATTCAAATTCTAAAATTTAAACCATATAAGTTATATAAGACAATTTAAGTTTACTAATAAATAATCATTATCCTATTTAACAAAGTAATATAAGAACTCATTATTTAAATCAACTCACATTACTCATATAAGACAATTTAAGTTTACTAATAAATAATCATTATCCTATTTAACAAAGTAATATAAGAACTCATTATTTAAATGAACTCATATTACTTATATAAGACAAAAATTTAAGTTTACTAATAAATAATCATTATCCTATTTGACAAAGTAATATAAGAACTCATTATTTAAATGAACTCATATTACTTATATGGTGAAAAAATAAACAAATGACTCACGAAGTACATATATATACAGATGGCGCGGCAAAAGGAAATCCAGGAAATGGTGGTTACGGCGTGGTTATGGAATTGGTTGGAACTCCTCACAAAAAAGAATTCTACGAAGGATTTCGCCTGACAACAAATAATAGAATGGAACTTCTAGCTGTAATTGTAGGCTTAGAAAAACTGAAGAATCCTAATATGAAGGTTTTAGTCATTTCAGATTCTAAATACGTGGTTGATTCTGTCGAAAAAAAATGGGTATTGGGCTGGGAAAAAAAGAAATTTGCCGGAAGAAAAAATCCAGATTTATGGAAACGTTTTTTAATTGCGTATCGAAAACATCAAGTAGATTTTAAGTGGATAAAAGGCCACAACAATCATCCGCAAAACGAACGCTGCGATCAACTCGCGGTTATGGCATCCATGCAACCGAAACTTTCGGTTGATGAATATTATGAAAAAATCGGTTCTAAAGAATAAAAAAAAACGCATCAATTACTTGATGCGTTTTTCATTTCTAACTTAAAAAAAATCTATTCTTCTTTATCTAAATCTTTTGCTGTTTTAAATCCAACCAAAAGTCCGATTCCTGCCATTATAAATATAATTGAAGGATAAACCGCACCATCATTAAGAGCGGTATAAGTTGTGATAATCAAAGCAAGAAAAATTCCAACACCGCTTCCTATTAATAAGAAGGCCAGATTTACAACAAATATTTTCCATGCTGAATTTCCTTTAGTTCTTCCTTTTAAAAATATACTGGCATCTGCACCTTTTTCTATAAGAGCCAAACGCTCTCTATTTCTTGTAGAGTAAAAAAGATAGACAATCCCAAAGATCATCGCGAAAAGACTAACTGGTACTAAAACTTGTGGTCCCATAATTTTTATGTTTTTATAATTGATTGATACTCCATAGGACGAGGCTTTTTAATTTGAGGTTACAACATTTCGAAAAAAAAATCAATTTTTTAAATTCCAAATTCCAAAACTCACTGATAATCAAGTAAATTTGATTTTAAAATTCTTTTAAAAAAGTAAATAAAGTTTAAACGCTAAGTCAGTACCGACATTTTTGTCATCTCGACAGAGCAGAAATCACACGCGAAAATAGACAAAGATTGGCGGTTTGCTTTGCGGAGCTTCAAGTGTGGTCTCTCCTGCGTCGAGATAACAATATTGTGGTTAAACTTTGATAAATTTCTACCCCATCCAACAATTGGAATTTGGGATTTAAAAAAAATGGAATTTATTTTTTCAAAATGTTGTAACCTAAAATAACAAACTGTCGTCCTATATAATATGAGTACAATACCAGATCAACATTATATCGATAGAATTCTGCATGGCGAGACCAATTTGTTTGCCGTGCTGGTTGATCGTTATAAGGATATGATTTTTACATTGTCGCTCAAAATGGTTAAAAATAGAGAAGAAGCCGAAGAAGCCGCGCAAGACACTTTTATTAAAGCATTTAATTCTTTAAGCAAGTTTAAAGGAGATTCTAAATTCTCAACTTGGATTTATAAAATCTCTTATAATACTTGTCTAGATCGTTTAAAGAAAAACAAAAAAGAAGATTTAAATATCTCTATAGATGAATTTTCATCGCATTTAGTCAAAACAATGGATAACGCATTGAGTGCTTTAGAAGACCAAGAACGAAAGCAGGCAATTCAAAATTGTTTAAATTTGTTACCTAGAGAAGACAATTTCCTTCTAACTTTATTTTATTTTGAAGATCAGAATTTGGAGGAAATTGGAAAAATCATGAATCTAAATGCCAATAATGTTAAGGTAAAATTATTTAGAAGCCGACAAAAATTAGCCACCATTTTAAAAAAACAGTTAGAACCTGAAATAGTAGAGTATTATGAAAGAGGAAGATAAAAACATAGAAAATCTTATTGAGAAAATGATGACCGAAAACACTTTGCAATCGCCATCTGCTGACTTTACTGCAAACCTAATGTCGCAAATTCTTGTTGCTGAAAAAGCAAAAATCAAACCTTATAAACCTTTAATTTCTATTTCAACATGGATTTTTATTGGAGTTGCTCTGGCTCTTTTAATTGTTTACAATGTGTTTTTTGCTGGAACTGAGAACAATCTCGAAATAGGAAAGTCATATACCGATAAAATTTCAGCCATTATTTCTGGAATTCATATTTCAAAAACGATATTGTACGCTATTTTAATTGTTCCTTTTATGATTCTGATTCAGATTGGCGTTTTGAAGAATTATTTTGATAAGAAGTATCAGTTGTAAAATATTCGCAATTATTTTCAAAAAACTTGCATCTTAAATCCGAAAAACATATTTTAAGCTTTATAAAAAATCAATTTTAACCAATTCATTTACAATAGTTTTACTTCGCAATCGTTCTCTTTTTTTTAAGAAAATTTTGAGAACCCAAACCATTGCAAGATTGTAACTTATGAAGTATCTTTGCACCCTAATTCGAAATTCATAAAATGAATAAACTATTGATTGTTGGAACAGTTGCTTTCGACGCGATTGAAACTCCTTTCGGAAAAACAGATAAAATATTAGGTGGTGCTGCGACTTACATCGGATTATCAGCGTCATTTTTTAACTTGCAATCGGCTATTGTTTCTGTAGTTGGAGACGATTTTCCTCAAGAACATTTAGATTTATTGACTTCAAAAAATATCGATATCTCTGGTATCGAAATTGTAAAAGGAGGAAAAACTTTTTTCTGGAGCGGTTTATACCACAACGATTTAAATTCTAGAGACACTCTTGTAACGGAGTTGAACGTTTTAGCTGATTTTCAGCCAAAAGTTCCTCAAAATTATAAAGATGCTGATGTTGTGATGTTAGGAAACTTACATCCTTTAGTACAAAGCAGCGTTTTAGATCAAATGGAGAAAAAACCAAAATTAGTAGTTTTAGATACTATGAACTTTTGGATGGATTGCGCTCTTCCAGAATTATTGGACGTTATCAAACGTGTAGATGTTATTACAATTAATGACGAAGAAGCAAGACAACTTTCTGGAGAATATTCATTAGTAAAAGCGGCAGCTAAAATCCAAGATATGGGACCAAAATATGTGGTAATCAAAAAAGGAGAACACGGCGCACTTTTATTCCACAACAGAGAAGTATTCTTTGCACCAGCTTTACCATTAGAAGATGTTTTTGATCCAACTGGAGCAGGAGACACTTTCGCAGGTGGTTTCTCTGGATTTATTGCGCAAAGCGAAAATATCTCGTTTAGCAACATGAAAAATGCAATTATTTATGGTTCAAATTTAGCTTCGTTCTGCGTAGAAAAATTTGGAACAGAACGAATGGAAACATTAAGCAAAGCCGAGGTGGCGATTCGATTACAGCAATTTAAGTCGTTAACTCAGTTTGACATAGAAATATAATGCGCAAAAGCCTCGATAAAACGGGGCTTTTTTATTACGTTAATACACACAACTTACAACACACAAAAAAACAAAAAAATGAGCGATGCTTTAAAACACGAATGTGGTATAGCCTTAGTTAGACTTCTAAAACCGCTTGAATATTATAAAGAAAAATACGGAACTGCATTTTACGGAATCCAGAAAATGTATTTAATGATGGAAAAACAGCACAACCGAGGACAAGACGGTGCTGGTTTTGCAAGCATTAAATTAGATGTAGAACCTGGACAGCGCTATATTAGCAGAGTTCGTTCTAATCACTCGCAACCGATACAAGATGTTTTTAAACAAATAAACGAACGTATCAGCGAAGAATTGAAGGAGAATCCAGAGATTGGTGACGATATCAATAAAATAAAATCTCAAATTCCGTACGTAGGCGAATTGTTTTTAGGACACGTTCGTTACGGAACATTTGGAAAAAACAGCATCGAAAGCGTTCACCCATTTTTACGTCAAAGTAACTGGATGCACCGTAATTTGATTTTAGCTGGAAACTTTAACATGACAAACGTTAAAGAACTTTTCGAAAACTTAGTTGAATTAGGACAGCACCCAAAAGAAATGGCCGATACTGTTACAGTAATGGAAAAAATTGGCCACTTCTTAGACAAAGAAGTAATGCAATTGTACCAAGACTGTAAAGCTGAAGGTTACTCAAAAAGAGAAGCTTCTCCAGTAATTGCAGAACGTTTGGATATTGCAAAAATATTAGGCCGTTCGGCTAAAAACTTAGACGGTGGTTACGCAATGGCTGGTTTATTAGGTCATGGTGATGCTTTTGTATTTAGAGATCCAGCAGGAATTCGTCCAGCTTATTTTTATCAAGATGATGAAGTAGTTGTTGTAGCTTCAGAAAGACCTGTGATCCAGACTGTATTTAATGTGCCTTTTGAAAGTGTTCAGGAAATCGATCCAGGAAATGCGTTGATTATCAAAAAGAATGGAAATGTTTCTATGAAACAAATCTTGGAACCAACCGTTAAAAAAGCGTGTTCGTTTGAAAGAATTTATTTCTCAAGAGGAAGTGATGCTGAAATTTACCAAGAGCGTAAAAACTTAGGTAAATTGATTTTACCTGCTGTTCTTAAAGCTATTGACAGCGATACAGACAATACTGTTTTCTCTTATATTCCGAATACAGCAGAAACATCATTTTATGGTTTGGTTGAAGCTGCTCAGGATTTCTTAAACCAAAGAAAAAACAATTATATCTTAGAAAACAGAAATATATTAACTGCTGATACACTTCAGGAACTTTTAGCTGTAAAAATACGTACAGAAAAAGTGGCAATTAAAGACGCTAAACTTAGAACCTTTATTACTGAAGATAGTAGCCGTGACGATTTAGTTGCACACGTTTACGATGTTACATATGGCGTAATTAAACCAGAAGACAATTTGGTTATTATTGACGATAGTATTGTTCGTGGAACTACACTGAAAATGAGCATCATTAAGATGATGGATCGTCTAAAACCAAAACGTATTGTAATTGTTTCATCTGCACCGCAAATTCGTTACCCGGATTGTTACGGAATTGATATGGCGAAATTAGAAGGTTTAGTTGCTTTTAGAGCTGCACTTGCTTTATTAAAAGAAAGAAACCTTTATCATATTGTAGATGAAGTTTATGCAAAATGTAAAGCACAAGAAAATTTCTCAGATACTGATGTTGTAAATTATGTAACAGAAATTTACGATCAATTTACAAATGAGGAAATATCAGATAAAATAGCAGAAATGTTAAGCTCACCAGAAATCAATGCTGAAGTAAAAATCATTTTCCAAACGGTAGAAGATCTTCATATCGCATGTCCTAAAAATTTAGGTGATTGGTATTTCACTGGAGACTACCCTACTCCAGGTGGAAATCGCGTTGTAAATCGTGCTTTTATGAATTTTTACGAAGGAAAAGACGCTAGAGCTTATTAAAAAAGTATTAATAAAAGGTTAATTTGTGCATTTCATCGGTTTTTTTTGCCGTTCATCCTGTTTGTTTGGTAAAATTGAAAAGCAATGATACTTTTGAGATACCATAACATTAGTAGGTTAAGTTTATGGTAGATTTGGGGCAAAAAGGGTGGTAGAAATACCACCTTTTTTATTGGAATAAACTCAAGTATTTCATAAGCAACAAATTATATTCTTTTAATCGGATATACTTACCATTCATCTGAATTTTTTTTAAATCGAAATATCCTTCATTACTTTTACTAAACCATAACATTAGTAGGTTAAGTTTATGGTAGATTTGGGGCAAAAAAGGTGGAAGAGATTCCACCTTTTTTATTTTAGCTTTTTTTATAAATACAAAAGACAACGACCTTTTATATCTTAATTTTACATATCTTATTCTACCCTCTACAGGCTATTTTATTCCCATTTTTCCTTTAACAGGACGAGACAATAAATTATATTCCATTTATCGGATATTAGTACATTTCATCTGAATTTTTTTCAATTCGAAATATCCTTCACTACTTTTACTAAACCATAACATTAGTAGGTTAAGTTTATGGTAGATTTGGGGCAAAAAAGGTGGAAGAGATTCCACCTTTTTTATTTTATTCCAATAAGTCTGAAACAACAATCCTTCCCTATTGTTATTATCCTATTCTTTTACTTAACACTTCATTCAATTCTCTAAAAGGCTATTTTATTCCCGTTTTTCCTTCAAAAGGACAAGACAATCAATTATAATCCATTTATCGGATATTAATACACTTCATCTGAAAAGTTTTTTACCCGAAACATCCATCACTATCTTTACTAAACCATAACATTAGTAGGTTAAGTTTATGGTAGATTTGGGGCAAAAAAGGTGGAAGAGATTCCACCTTTTTTATTTTCTTTTTTTTGGAGAAAAGACGAAAGAAAATAGAAAAAAGATTATAGACGAAATATACAAACAAAAAAAAAGACGAGTAACCGAAAGGTTCTCGTCTTTTCTCTTTATTCTTTACTTTATCTTCTTATTTGTCTAAAGCAAATCTTCTAGCAACTTCAGTCCAGTTAATTACACTGAAGAAAGCTTCAATATAATCTGGTCTTCTGTTTTGGTAGTTTAAGTAGTAAGCGTGCTCCCAAACATCCATTCCTAAGATTGGAGTTCCACCGTTACCAGCAACTTCTGGCATTAATGGATTATCTTGATTTGGAGTACCTACAACTTCTAATCTTCCTCCTTTTTGAACTGTTAACCAAGCCCATCCTGAACCAAATTGTGTAGCTCCAGCTTTAGCAAATTTTGCTTTAAATTCTTCAAATGATCCGAAAGAAGATTCAATTGCTGCTAATAAATCACCTGTTGGCAATCCTCCTCCGTTTGGAGACATTACAGTCCAGAATAAATTGTGGTTGTAAAAACCTCCACCATTGTTACGAACAGCTGCGTTAGATTTATCTAAGTTGATTAAGATATTTTCGATTGTTTTTCCTTCTAAATCTGTTCCAGCAATTGCTGCATTTAGATTTGTAGTATATGCATTGTGGTGCTTTGTATGATGGATTTCCATTGTACGCGCATCAATATGTGGTTCTAATGCATCGTATGCATAAGGTAATTGTGGTAATTCAAAAGCCATGATATTTCTAATTTTTATGGTTTATAATAATTTATCCCAAATTTAGACATTTAACTTTGGAATTGAAAATACTATTTCGTTATAATTCGATTAAATTAACTGATAATTTATTTTTTTATTAGATAAACGACTGTAAATCTTTATTTTCCATTAAAAGTTGTCATTGTATTTTCTAAACCAGCGGTTCCAAAAGTTCTAATAATTTCTGCTGAAATTTCTAAGCGCTCTGTTAGTTTTGCTTCTTCTTCTGCATTCCACTCTCCTAAAACATAATCTATCTGTTGCCCTTTTTTGAATTGATCACTTATACCAAATCTATAACGGGTATAATTTTGAGTATTCAAAATAAGATTAATGTTTTTAAGTCCATTATGCCCACCGTCACTTCCTTTTGGTTTGATTCTTATTGTTCCAAATGACAGGTTTAAATCGTCTGTAATGACCAAAATATTTTCTAATGGAATATTTTCTTTGTCCATCCAGTATTTTACTGCTTTACCGCTTAAATTCATATAAGTATTTGGTTTTAAAAGAAAAAATGTTCTTCCTTTAAACTTATATTCTGCTAACGATCCTAATTTTACGGTTTCAAACGAAAGGCTTTCTTTTCTTGCCAAAAAATCAAGCACTTTAAACCCAATATTATGTCTTGTGTTTACGTATTCGGCTCCGATATTCCCTAAACCGACTATTAAGTATTTCTTCATATTATCTATGTTCTCTTCTTTTTGTGTTGATGAAAACAGTTTTGTTATCCATTTTATCATGTTTGCAAAAATAGAGTTAATTTGGCAATTAGAAAATGTGTCAATTAGATAATTATTTACTGGTCGAGATTTAACCGCAAAGTTCGCAAAGGTCGCTACGAAAATGTCTCTCGCAGATTTAGCGGATTTTTTATTGTTAGGCTAAGCGTAGTCGAAGCTCTCCAGTAATAAAAACTTAGAACCTTAGTACCTCAGCATCTTAGAACCTCAAAAAAAAAACCCCAATCGTAAGATTGAGGCTTTTTTTTTGAGCTGAAAAAAATTATTTTTTCTTTCCTTTTGCAGGAGCTTTTGCAGCTTTTGCAGCTTCTTGAGCAGCTTTCATAGCAGCACGAGAAATTCTTACTTGAGCAACAACAGTGTTGTCTGGGTGCATAATTTTGTATTCTGGAGCACCAACTTTAGTAACATATAATTTGTTACCCATTTCAAGTGGAGTAATATCAGCTTCAACAAAATCAGGAAGATTTGCTGGTAAAGCTTTAACTTTTAATTTACGTTGGTTCAAACGTAAAACACCACCTGCAAGAACACCTTTAGATGTACCAACGATTTTCACAGGAACTTCCATTGTGATTTCTTTATCATCAAATAATTGGAAGAAGTCAATGTGTAAAATTTTGTCTGATACTGGGTGAACTTGGATATCTTGCAAAATTGCATTGAATGATTTTCCTTTTCCAAGCTCAATCACAACTGTGTGTGCGTTTGGAGTGTAAACCAAGTTTTTGAACGCTGCAGCGTCTGCTGAGAAGTGTACTGCCTGATTTCCTCCGTATAACACGCAAGGAACCGCTCCAGCATTACGTAAGGCTTTAGTTGACACTTTGCCCACGCTTTCTCTTTCTGATCCTTTAATTGTAATCGATTTCATTGTAAAAAAATATAGTTATTAATATAAATATTCTAATTTGCTGTAAGCTTTAAGCAATATGCTTTAGGCTTTTTTTATGCAAAGTGAATAAGCTTAAGGCTTAAAGCCTACAGCTTACTGCTTTTACATAATGAATTTTCCACTGATGGAATTGTTGTGATGAACCATCTGCATAACCTCAGCAAATAGAGGCGCACAGCTTACCACTTTTATTTTCTTTGATTCTTTCTTTAAAGGAATAGAATCGGTTACGATTAACTCAGTTAATTTTGAGTTTTCGATTTTTTCATACGCCCCACCAGATAAAATAGCGTGTGTACAAATTGCTCTTACACTTAGCGCTCCTTTTTCGATCATAAGGTCTGCCGCTTTCGCTAAAGTTCCTCCTGTATCGATCATGTCGTCTACTAAGATTACGTTACGTCCTTTTACTTCACCAATTAGCTCCATAGTATCGATAACGTTGGCCGCTTTTCTTTGTTTGTAACAGATTACTACATCTGATTCTAAAAACTTAGAGTAAGCATATGCTCTTTTTGAACCTCCCATATCTGGAGATGCAATTGTCAGATTTTCTAATTTTAAACTTTCTACATATGGTAAAAAGATAGTAGAGGCAAATAAATGATCTACTGGTTTTTCAAAGAATCCTTGAATTTGATCTGCGTGCAAATCCATTGTCATGATTCTTGTTGCTCCTGCAGCTGTTAGTAAATTTGCTACTAGCTTAGCCCCAATCGGCACTCTTGGTTTGTCTTTTCTATCTTGTCTTGCCCAACCAAAATAAGGCATAACAGCTGTAATATGTCTTGCTGATGCACGTTTTGCTGCATCAATCATTAACAACAATTCCATCAGATTATCTGCACTTGGAAAAGTTGAACATACGATGAATACTCGTAAACCTCTAATTGACTCTTCGTAAGATGGCTGAAATTCTCCATCGCTATACGTTGACATCGTTACTTTTCCTAACGGAATTCCGTACTCTTTTGCAATTTTTTCTGCAAGATAAACACTTTGTGAACAAGCAAAAATTTTAGCTTCTGGTTCTAGGTGCGACATTATATTGTTGTTTTTGCTCCGTTGCTTCTAATGTGATTTTAACTTTATTTTTTCAGATAAATAAAAAACCTTATAAATGCCTCGAATGTAGTTAGTTGTGTGTGCTTCGTTTTAACGAGGTGCAAATTTATAAAATTTATTGGACACTGAAAGGAAAAATTTAAGTATTTTTAGTAGTTGATTTAATTTTATTTTTTACATTTGCACCGTGTTAAAGGAATGACGCCATTTATGACTTCATTCTATTGCGTTAAAATAATCTCTTTGATTGTTTTTTCGTCTGCTAAGCCCGGATGGCGGAATTGGTAGACGCGCTGGTCTCAAACACCTGTGGGAAACCGTGCCGGTTCGACTCCGGCTCCGGGTACATAAAAAACCTCTTCTTAACGGAAGAGGTTTTTTTATGTCTTTTTTAAACCATATAAGTGATTTAAGAAAATATAACCGTGTGATAAATCAATCTATATTAAATGAACATATAACTTATATGGTGAAAACCTCACAACTCGCCTCATGTAAAACAGGAAAATTACACGAATTAGCAATAAAACACAATTGATTTGCTTTTTTATGCAATTCTAAAGCTAATTCTATTTTATCTATTTTTGAGATTTTCACTTTCGGATATAATCTTGCCTCAACAAAACGACCGCTTCCATCTGGATTTACTTCAAGTGTTGCTTCCGCGTTGTCTGAATATTCCAAAACTTCTATTCCGTTTTGAGAACAGATGTATAAGTAGGACATCATATGACAGGAAACTAAACTGCTCAACAACAAATCTTCTGGATTATATAATAACGGATCGCCTTTGAAAGCTTTTGCTGCTGAAACGTCTAAAACTGCTTTTCCTTCAATTTTAATTTGATGGGTTTTACTGTAGAATCTTGAAGATGGATCATCTTGATTTTTGTTTGAAGTCCAATTTAGTGTCGCTTTGAATAGATGTTTCATTTTTCTTGCTTTTACTGATGCTAAGTTAAGATTTTATAAACTGCTAATAAATTAATTTCGCAAAGTCACAGAGTCGCACCGATTAAGTTCAATCTTTGTTTTAACCGGCGCTTCTACGAAACAAAAAACCTCGAAAGTAATGCTTTCGAGGTTTTTTAAAGAACTAAACTAATTAACAAATTCTAAAAAATTATTTCTTCACTGAAAACTTAAAAGTTGTTTTCGTTTTATAATTTTCTCCAGGATTTAAAACCGTTGTTGGGAAATTTTTCTGATTTGGAGAATCTGGATAATGTTCCGTTTCAAGGCACAATCCAGTTCTGTGAGCAAAAGTTCCTCCTTTAGGCGTTGGTAAAGTGCCGTCAAGGAAATTTCCAGAATAGAACTGAACTCCAGGTTCGTCTGTTGTCATTTCCATCACTCTTCCGCTTGCCGCATGATATACTTTTGCAATGATTGTTTTTCCTTTCTCAGGATTATTCAATACCCAGCAGTGGTCGTAACCTTTTCCTCTTTCTAACTGCTCATTTTTAACTGCAATATCTTTTCCAATTAATTTTGGCGTTCTAAAATCGAATGGTGTACCAGCAACATCATCTAATTTTCCTGTTGGAATTAAAGTTGCATCAACTGGAACTAATTTATCTGCATTTAATGTCAATTCGTGATCTAAGATTGTTTTTGTAAAATCTCCAGATAAATTGAAATATGAATGTTGTGTCAAATTCACTACTGTTTTCTTGTCAGTTGTAGCTTCATAAAGCACTTCCAACTGATTGTCGTTCGTCAATGTATACGTCACAAAAACTTTCAAAGTTCCTGGATAACCTTCTTCCATATCTTTACTTACATAAGATAATTTTAAAGTAGCGGTTTCTCCAGATTTAACCTCATCTGCTTTCCAAACCACATTGAAATATCCTTGTGGCCCGCCGTGTAAAGCGTTTGGTGCATTATTAATTGCTAATTGATATTCTTTTCCATCTAATGAAAATTTGCCCTTTGCAATTCGGTTTCCATATCTTCCGATTAAAGCTCCAAAAAACGGATTCGGTTTTTCGTATTGCGCTAACGAATTGAATCCGATTACTACATTTTCAGAAACACCTTCTTTATTTGGTACTTTTAAATCTGTAATTCTTCCGCCAAAAGTGATGATATCGACTTCCATCCCATTTTGGTTTTTCAGCTTATAACTTTCAACTTTTTCGCCTTTGGCAGTTGTTCCGTATTCTGATTTATCAATTGTAACTAAAGCTTTTTGATCAGCCGCAACTTTTTCTGTATCCATTTTTTTATCGTTTTTGCATTGAACCGAAACTGCAGCCACACTTAAAAGGCTTAATCCGAAAACACAACGTTTTAATACATTCATAAATATTTTTTTTTTGGTTTGTAAAAAGTAAAATGTTAGATGTTAAAAGCTAAAAGTAGCAAAAAAACTTAGAACCTTAGCCACTTAGTATTTAGTATCTAAAATTACAATCCGTGTTGAAACAAATGGAAATACGCTTCGTTGGCATTGATTTTATCTTTGAAATCTCTTACCGTAGTTTTTTCATCAATAACCAATAATTCGATTCCTGCAATATCAGCGAAATCTTCCATATATTCTGTTGTAATAGATTGGCTGTAAACCGTGTGGTGCGCTCCTCCAGCTAAAATCCAAGCTGTAGCTGCTACCTCTAAATTTGGTTTACAATCCCATAAAACTCTTGCAACTGGTAATTTTGGTAATTCTGCCATTGGTTTTACTGCTTCAACTTCGTTTACAATTAAACGGAAACGGGTTCCCATATCAACCAAAGAAACATTGATCGCATCTCCTGCAGGCGAATTAAATACCAAACGAGCTGGATCTTCTTTTCCTCCAATTCCTAATGGATGCACTTCGCAAGAAGGTTTTCCATCAGCAATAGAAGGACAAATTTCTAACATGTGAGAACCTAAAACATATGATTTTTGTGGTGTAAAGTGATACGTATAATCTTCCATGAAAGAAGTTCCGCCTTCCAAACCAATACACATTACTTTTAAAGCTCTTACCATTGCAGCTGTTTTCCAGTCTCCTTCTCCACCAAAACCATAACCATCGGCCATTAATCTTTGTGTTGCAATTCCTGGTAATTGTTTCCAAACTCCAAGGTTTTCAAACGTATCTGTAAAAGCTCCAAATCCTCCTTCTTCAAGGAAAGCTCTTAATCCTAATTCAATTTTTGCCGCTTCAACTAAAGAACTTCTTTGCGCTCCACCTTCTTTTAAAGAATCGGTTAAAGTATATGATTGCTCGTAAACTGCTAATAAATCGTTTAATTCCTTGTCAGTTACTTTTTCGATATGTTTCGTAACATCTGAAGAATCATATCCGTTTACAGACATTCCGAAACGAATTTGAGCTTCCACTTTGTCTCCTTCTGTAACAGCAACTTCACGCATATTGTCTCCAATACGAGCCACTTTTAAGTTTTGAAGTTCGTCCCATCCTAAGACAACTCTTGACCAGATTCCTAATTGTTTTTGAACTCTTTGATCTTCCCAATGTCCAACTACAACTTTACGTTTTTTACGTAATCTAGACATAATGAAACCAAATTCACGATCTCCGTGAGCAGATTGGTTTAAGTTCATGAAATCCATATCGATGCTTCCCCATGGAATTTCAGCATTGTATTGTGTATGTAAATGACACAATGGTTTTTTAAGGATATTCAATCCACCAATCCACATTTTTGCTGGAGAGAAAGTATGCATCCAAGCAATAATTCCGATACAGTTTTTAGCAGAATTTGCTGCCAAACAAACATCTAAAATCTGCGAAGGAGATTTCACCACATCTTTATAAACCACTTTTACTGGAATTGAAGACGAAGCGTCTAATCCTTTTGCAATAATTTGTGAATGTTCTGCTACTTTTCTTAGCGTTTCTTCACCATATAATTCCTGGCTTCCTACTACAAACCATACTTCTTTTTGAGAAATGTCTATCATTTTGTTATTTTTTGTTTCAAGTTTCAGGTTTCACGTTATTGGAATCTGAAAACTCGATTTGTTATATTATTGTTTCTGTTTTGTTTGTTTCACATTCCAAATTTTACGTCCCAACAACTTGAAACTAAAAAAACCTGAAACCTGAAACAAAGCCTTTACTGCCCGTAATACGAATCTTTTCCGTGTTTACGATTGTAATGTTTCTTAATTAATGAATCTTTTAATCTTGGTGCGTTTGGGTTTATTTGTAAAGTCAAGTACGCCATTTCGGCAACTACTTCTAAAACTTTACTATTATAAACTGCTTTTGCTGCATTTTTTCCCCATGCAAACGGACCGTGATTTCCAATTAAAATCATTTCTACTTCTTCATAAGAAAGATTTTTTTCTTCGAAACAATCTAGAATCTGAATTCCGGTATTGTGTTCGTAGTTTCCTTCAATTAAATGATCTGCCATTGGTGGCGCGCACGGAATATCTGCTGTTAAATGATCGGCATGCGTGGTTCCGAAAATTGGAATATCTTGCTGAGATTGCGCCCAAGCCACCGAATACGTAGCGTGTGTATGTGCCACTCCTCCAATATTTGGCCAGTTTTTATATAAATAAGCATGCGTTTTAGTGTCAGATGACGGACGCATTGTTCCTTCGATTACATTATTGTCAAAATCGACAATTACGATATCTTCAGGTTTTAAATCTTCGTAAGGAACACCGCTTGGTTTAATAGCAAAAACACCATTTTTTCTGTCCACGGCACTAACGTTTCCAAAAGTATATACCACCAAATTCAATGCATTTAATTGCATGTTGGCTTCGTAACATTCTTGTTTTAAATCTTTATAAAGAGAACTCATTTTGAGAAATTTTAATAGTTGGATCTGCAAAAGCACTCAATTGTTCATATGCTAAAAGCAGTTTATGATAAGCTTCTACTTTGTCTGTCTGAGGGAAATATTCTCCATCAAAATCACTTCCGATTTTCTGGCTTGCTTCGATTACGTTTGGATAAATTCCGGCTGCAACGGCTGCGTAGATTGCCGCACCCAAAGCAGGTGTTTGGTCTGAAGCTGCAATTTTAATTGGCTTGTTTAAAACATTCGCCAAAGTTTGCATGATGAAAGGAGATTTACGAGCAACACCACCAATTCCGATAACGCTGTCAATTTTTACACCTTCTTCTTCAAAACGATCTACAATTTTCTTTGCTCCAAAACAGATTGCGTTTACCAAAGCTTTGAAAATATGCGGTGCTTTTGTTCCTAAAGAAAGGTTCGAAATAGCACTTTTTACTTCCTGATTAGCATCTGGAGTTCTACGTCCGTTAATCCAGTCTAAAGCAATGGGAAGACTTTCTGAAACTGGAATTTTGGCTGCTTCTTTTGTTAATTCTACAATTAATTTATCGCTGAATTCTTCTCTTAACTGTTCTTTTTGAGCATCATTTAAAAGTGACGAAGAACCTAGTAAATGTTCTGTCGGCCACATTAATAATTCTTTGTACCAAGCCAATAAATCTCCAAAAGCAGATTGTCCCGCTTCTAAACCAATAAATCCTGGAATAACAGATCCGTCAACTTGTCCGCAGATTCCGCGAACTGTTTTTGTTCCAACCTCATCATAAGAACCAACTAGAATATCGCAAGTTGAAGTTCCCATAACACGAACCAAAGTATTCTCTTCGATTTTAGCTCCAACTGCACCAGAATGCGCATCGAAAGTTCCAACAGCCACAACGGTTTCTGTTGAAAGTCCCAAACGATTAGCCCATTCTTGGCTTAAATTTCCGGCAACTAAATCTGAAGTATACGTTTCATCATATAAGTTTCCGCGAAGTTGAGCCAAATAAGGATGTAATTTTTCTAAGAATTCAACTGGCGGCAATCCGTTCCAGTCTTCGTGCCACATGGCTTTGTGTCCTGCTGCGCAACGGCTTCTTTTGAACGTTTTTAAATCTTTATCTTCGATTAGCAAATACGTCATTAAATCGCAATGTTCCATCCAAGTATACGCTGCATTTCTAACAGCTTCGTCTTCTCTTGCAATGTGAAGAATTTTTGCCCAAAACCATTCTGAAGAATAAATTCCTCCAACGTATTTTGTCACGTCTTCTCCGCCCCAGCTTACTGCCAGTTCATTGATTTCGTTTGCTTCATTTATCGAAGTATGATCTTTCCATAAAACCATCATCGCATTTGGATTTTCTTCAAAACCTTTTGTCAATGCCAATGGCGTTCCATCTTTTGTAACTGGAACTGGAGACGATCCCGTTGTATCAATACAAATTCCTTTAACTAAAGAAGGATCAACTTTACTTTCTTTAACTACATTTTGAATGGTTGTTTCCAATCCTTCGATATGGTCCAAAGGATGCTGGCGAAATTGGTTTGCAGCCGCATCACAATACTGTTTGTTCTTCCATCTTTTGTAATGAGAAACATTGGATGCCAACTCTTGTCCATTTTCAGCGTCTATCAGCACCGCGCGAACAGAATCTGTTCCGTAGTCCAATCCTATTACATAATTTTTCATTCTACTTTAATTTTAAAATATTGACAAATATAGATATAAATAATTCATAAGTGTACAAAAAACACTTAATTGAAATTACACAATTCATTTTTGCTATAAATGCATTAAAACAGCATTTTAGCTTTCAATCAAAAAATAAATGTTAACAATACATTTATAACATTGCGATTATTTCAGCTTAATCCTCAAATCGTTATTGAATCCCGCTTTAAAATCGTACTGATTCTTATTTTTTTGCCACAGATTAAAAGAATTTAAATGATTTTTTAATCCTTTTAATCTGCGAAATCTGTGGCTCTTGAACTTTTACTGATTCTTATAATCTAACCAAACTTTCATTTTTCCAACTCCTCGGTTTGACCAAGAGTAATATGGAATTGCTTTCCATTTTGAATTCTCAATCACATTAACGCCCTGCAATAAATTGGCTTCTTTTTTTACTTTGAAAGTATCCGAAGATTTTACATTTATTTTATCAAAATTGGTTTTATTATCAATTTCTTCAACAGCATAAACTATTGGCCCATATTCCAAAGAAACCTTATTCGTATTAATTCCAGCTTTTGGATTCGTAACCACTTCCTGAACTTCCATTGGGAGATTGAGATTAATTTTATCTCCTTTTTTCCACTTTCTATTAATGACGAAATAACCATTTTCTGGCTGAATGACTAAAGTTTCTCCATTTAAAATAACTGTTGCCTTTTGAGTTGAAGCCTTTTTATAACTGTACAAATCTCCAGGTAAAACTTCATTTCTAGACCATCCTGGAACACGAAGTTTAATGGTAAACTGACTTTCTTTTTTAGGATTTACCGAAATCGCAATTTTTCCGTTCCAAGGATAAGAAGTCTGCTGTGAAATCTGTAAATCTGTTTTTCCTAATTGAAAAGAAGCATTGTTTGAAGCATATAAATTAACATACAAAACATCATTAGTTTTAGAATAAATCAATCCCGGAATTGATGGAATAAAACGAATTAAATTGGTTGGACAGCAAGAACAGTCAAACCATCCTTGTCTCGTGCAAGAACCGCGATTTGATTTGTAAACGCCATCTGCTTCCAACGCATTTGGGTAGAAAAATTGTTTTCCGTCAAGCGAAATACCCGATATTAATCCGTTGTACATCGTTCTTTCGATAACATCAAAATATTTAGAAGCTCCGTATAAATTATGCAATCTGTGATTCCAATATACATCGCCAATTGCGGCGCAAGTTTCGTTATAAGCGGTTAAATTTGGCAGTTCGTAATTTGCCCCAAAAGCTTCGCCGTCGTGTCTTGATCCGATGCCGCCTGTGATATACATTTTTTTGTTTATCATGTTTTCCCACAGATTATTTACGGCACTTTCATAACCTTTATCTTTCATTAAAGCCGCAATATCTGTCATTCCCGCGTACATATAAACCGCTCGTACCGCATGACCAACTGCTTCTTTTTGTTCTAAAATTGGTATATGATCTTGAGCGTATTCGCCATACAATTTATGATTGTTCGGATTTCCTCGATTATCCAAATAGTATTTTGCCAGATTCAGATATTCTTTTTTTCCTGTAATTTGATACAATTTCAACAATCCTGTTTCTACAATTTGATGCCCCGGAACACCTTTTACCTGACCGGGATTATCGCCAAAAGTTCGAACCAGCATATCGGCTGCTTTTATAGCAATTTCTAGAAAATTAGTTTTTCCAGTAGCTTCATAATGCACAATCGCCGCTTCGATTAAATGTCCTGGATTATATAATTCGTGACTAATCTGTAACGATTCCCAGCGCTTTCCTTCAATCACAGGAACCCAGCTTGCAGGCGGTTTCGCTGGATTTATCGTTCTCCATGTAGTAATATATCCGTCAGCTTCCTGACCAATTTTTACAATCCCAATCATCGAATCCAAAACTCTTTCTAATTTCGGATTTGGCGCACTGATCAATGTATTCGATGCTCCTTCAATAATCTTATAAACATCAGTATCATCAAAAGGCATTTCGCCTCTTGTTGTTCCTGTTTTTTGTTTTCCTGCAATTAAAAAGTTCTCAAAACGACCTTCTTCATCACATTTTTTAATCGCATATGCAATTGTGATTTCTTGAACTCTTTTTATAATTGGAAGCCAAAAAGAATCAGTCAGTTTTACATTTTGAATGTTAACTGGTTCTATTTGATATCCAGCTTTTAATGCCGAAGTTTTTTCATCAGATTGCATGAGATTGTTTTTGGTTTCTTTACAGGAAATCAAAATTAGCATGCAAAAAATCAATAAATAAAAGCTATACTTTTTCATTTTATTGAATTATTTTCCTTCTAAAACCAATACAGAAAAAGGCGGAAGTGTTATTGTTAACTTTCCATTTTTGTTTTCAAAACCTTTGAAAGCAACAGGAACAATTTTATTCGGATTTTCGAAAGAATTATAATCTTGTAATTTTTGAGAGGTGATGATACTTCCTGTAAAGTTTTTAACTTCCAAATCTTTTGTGTCAATTTCAATTTTGTTTTTATTTACAGCATCAATGTTTACCAATGAAATATGAACAGATCCGCTTTTATCTTTCGAAACAGAAGCCGAAACTGCCGGAATCGTTTGACCTTCATAAGTATAAGAAGGCGATTTGAAATCTACTGGAATTAATTTTGCGTCTTGATGTACGCTGTACATTTTCATTACGCTGTAAGTCGGTGTAGTAATCATTTTTGCTTTGTCAGTCAAAATAACAGCTTGAAGCACATTTACACATTGAGCCAAATTTGCCATACGAACTCGGTCTGCATGATTATTGAAAATATTTAGAGTTGCACCAGCCAAAACCGCATCTCTCATGGTATTTTGCTGATACAAAAATCCTGGATTTGTTCCTTTCTGAACCTCGTACCAACCGCCCCATTCGTCTACAATCATAGCAACTTTTTTCTCTGGATCGTATTTATCCATAACAGCGGCATGTTTTGTAACCAATTCCTCCATTTTTAAAGCAGACTGCATCGTCAGGAAATATTCTTTTTCTGTAAAATTAACATCAGAACCTTTCTTATTCCAGTTGATTACAGCATAATGATGAACACCAACACCGCCTAGCATACCTAAAGGAATGTTCTTCATTAAAACTTCTGTCCAATTGTAATCTGAGCTATTAGCTCCAGAAGCAATTCTGGTAATTCCTCCTGTATTTCCCCAGTCTGACATAAAAGTGGCAAACTTTTTATATTCGTTTGCATAATAATCTGCCGTCATATTTCCCCCGCAGCCCCATGCTTCATTTCCAATTCCCCAATATTTTACTTTCCAAGGTTCTATTCTTCCGTTTTTCTTTCTAAGATCACTCATCGGGCTTTTTCCTGAGAAATTCGCGTACTGAACCCAGTCTGCTAGTTCCTGAACGGTTCCGCTGCCAACATTTCCAGAGAGATACGGTTCTGCTCCAAGCAATTCGCACATATTTAAAAAATCGTGTGTACCAAAACTATTGTCTTCTGTAACTCCTCCCCACCATTGGTTTACGATTGTCGGACGCTGTTCTTTTGGGCCAATTCCATCTTTCCAATGGTAAGTATCTGCGAAACATCCGCCAGGCCATCTTAGATTCGGAATTTTCAATTCTTTTAAGGCTTTGACAATATCATTTCGAACTCCGTTTGTATTTGGAATTTTGGAAGTGTCTCCAACAAAAAATCCTCCATAAATACAGTGTCCTAAATGTTCTGCAAAATGCCCATAGATATTTTTATTGATAGTTGGTGCCGAAGCATCATTTTTGACAGCAATAAGTACCGTTTCTTTTTGTGCGGTTATGGTTTGCATGCAAAGCGCCATCACCAGTAATAAAAATGGTTTTTTCATAAGTTTTTTTGTGGTTTTTGGTTGTTAAAAAATACGGTGGTTTACATATTTTATAACGGTTTGTGATTTTTAGATTTTATAAGTGTACGTTTAACATTTGTAAATATAAACAAAAAAAAGTCTCATAAAAAAATTAAAATCTTAAAACAACTGGTTGCAAAAAATGGATTTGGCAATCAAAAAATTTGAAAAGCAGTAGTAGCAAAGGAATTTTATTTAATTTACGGAAATTTGATATCTCAAAAAACTGACAAAAAAATAAGATATAGCATCTCTTTGTAACAAAAAATGTAACTTTTAAACACTGAATTTGAAATTATACGCAACCGAAGAATGCGCTTTTGAAAATGTTTCTAACTTTGACTCGTATTTTTGATCTGAAATTGAAAAGATTTTCGACAGAAATATCCTGATTTTAATAGATAAATCAATTGATAACTTCTTATTTGTTTCAATTTTAACATAAGTGTAAAATCAACATTAATAAATTATGATACGTTTTAAGAAGTTTATATATTTACCATCCAAATTAATTATATATGCTAAATAGTTATAGCTCTGCTGATAAAGTCTTATTGGCGGTTGACTGCATCATTTTCGGATTCGATCACGAAGGTCTGAAAATACTTTTAATTCAAAGAGATTTTGAACCTGAGAAAGGAAAATGGTCTTTGATCGGAGGTTTTCTAAAACGTGATGAAGTGCTAGATGCTGCGGCAACAAGAATTTTGAATACCTATACTGGTCTGAATGATATTTATATGGAGCAATTGTATGCGTACAGTGAAATCGATCGTGACCCTGTTGAAAGAACCATTTCGGTTTCTTACTTTGCTTTGATTAATATCGAAAACCATAATGAAGAATTAATTCAAAATTATCATGCAGAATGGTTCCCAATTAATGAAGCGCCTAATCTGATTTTTGACCATAACGAAATGGTTCAAAATGCTATTAAACGACTTCGATATAAAACTTCTATCAAACCAATTGGTTTTGAATTGCTTCCTGAAAAATTCACTATGCGCCAGCTTTTAGAATTATATGAAGCTATTTTAAGCAAAGAATTGGATAAAAGAAATTTCATAAGTAAAATTAATTCTCTGGAAATCTTAAATAAACTAGACGAAAAAGACATGCAGTCTTCTCGAAAAGGTTCTTATTTGTACACCTTTAACAAAGAGAAATACGAAGAAAAATTATTAAACAATTTTGTACTCAATTTATAAAAATTCGTTTATTCTCTAGAAGATTTAGATTTGACTGATCAATTATCAAAAAAAATCCGCTAAATCTGTGGGAGAAATTTATAAAGAGTTCCTTAATATAAGAGCAGATCTATTTTCGATCTGCTCTTTTTTTCCATTTAAAACCATATCGGCTAAAATTTTTCCCATTAATTCAAAATTGGTCGAAATGGTTGTAATTCCGTTTGCCGCAATTTTTTTTAACGGCGTTTCATTATAAGAAATAATACCAAAATCTTCTCCTAATTTCAAATTTCTTCCCATCGCATTTTCTATTACCGAAAGCAAATCGCGATCGTGCGGAATTATGTACAAATCTCCTAAAGCAATAGACTGATTACTGAAATCGGAAATAATTTCATAATCATATTTGTATTCTTTACAGAAAGATTCAAAACCAATTTTCATTCCCGGTGGTTCTCTAAAACCAGGAAAAATAAGAATCAGTTTTTTGTATTTTGATAATCTGGATTTCCCTTTTATTAAACCTTCATAAATGTCTCTCTGGTGATTTTGGTAAATGGCTGGAAACATTTTTAAGTCCGAATTGGTCTGATCCAAAATAATTACATCACCTACTGGTAGGGTTTTTATAGAATCAACGATATCGTTTAAGTTCGTTGGCATAATAATATACTTCGTATAATTTCCATTGCTGTCGTCGATCAGTTTTTTAAAAACTTGAACATTAAAATGATGGAAAAAAATATCGACCTGAACATTTTTTCCAATATTTTGCAAAAACGAATTATAAATATCTTCTTTGAAAATATTCAGCTCATCAAAAAGCAAGAAAACCTTCTGAGTTATAGTAATTTCAATGCTTTTAACATAATATCCTTTTCCAGGAATGGCATAAATAATACCCCTTTTCTTCAGTTCGTCATACGCTAATAATACTGTGTCTCGAGACAGAGAAAACGCCAAACAGACTTTATTTACCGACGGAAGCCGATCGCCTTTTATTAATTTTCCTACTTCAATCGCTTTTTCTATTGAAAGAATTATCTGCTTATATTTTGGAAGACCAATATTATTTTGAATGGAAATGATGTTCATAATTAAAGTCATTTTGACTATTAATATTAAAAACTGGTAGGTACTGGTATGCAAATATAAAGAATGTTTCTACTTTTGGATTTCATTTTTGGTAAAAATTATATGGAAATAAAACAGATATCGCATTTAAATGAGATGCATAATTGCAAATTATTCGGTTTAATGCCTAATAAAGAAGAAATTTATTCTTTTGAATTAGCAAATAAAAACGGAATGAAAGTGCAAATCATTAATTATGGTGCAACTATAACTTCCATCCAAATTCCGGTAAATGGAAAATTAACCGATATTGTATTGGGGTTTGATAATTTAGAAGCGTATTTAGAATCTTATAATTTGCCGAGCGCTCCTTACTTTGGTACAACTGTTGGGCGTTATGCCGGCCGTATTCATAAAGCATCTTTTAGTTTAGATGACATCGAATTTAAACTTGATGAAAATAATAATGGCAATGCGCTTCACGGCGGTGATATGGGGTTTGGAAGAAAAATCTGGAATGTAGCAAGCGTAATTTCTGGAGAAAATCCATCTGTTACTTTTAGTCTTTTAAGCGAACATCTGGACGAAGGTTTTCCCGGAGAAATGACGGTTTATCTGACTTATACATTAACAGAAGAAAACGAATTAAAATTAGAATATAAAGCTACATCAATAGAAGATACTGTTATCAATTTGACTCATCACAGTTATTTTAACCTTGACGGACATGATACAAATGTTTTGAAACAGCAGATGTTCATTAAATCGGATAAAATACTGGAAACCAATTCAGATAATATTCCAACGGGAAATTATACCGACTTGACGAATCACGATTTTGATTTCAGAACTCCAAAAAATTGTCCGTTTCCAATTGACAATTCTTTCGTAGTAAATTCTAATACTGAAATTGTGGCGCAGTTAATCAGTTTAAAAAATAATTTAAGAATGAGTGTTTACACCGATCAGCCAAGTGTACATATATATGTGGGCGGAAACTGTTTCGGAAAACTAAAAGGAAAAGAAAATGTAGATTATAATGCACAAAGCGGAATTTGTTTTGAAACACAAAATTTTCCAGACGCGCCAAATCACGCTCATTTTCCGAATGCCGTTTTGAAAAAAGGCGAAGAATACACGCAAAAAACGCTTTACAAATTTGAAAGTTTAAATTAATATAATAATTGTTGGATGAGATAAAATAAAATCTATTTGAATCTGCTGAAATCTTTTAAAATCTGCGTGAAATACTTTTATCAAGATTTTTTCACGCAGATTTATACAGATTAAAGCAGATATACGCTGATTTAAATTTAAGTTAATAAAATTCAAAAACCACAATACAACTAACTATATAATGAATGATATTTTAATACAAAACACCGTTGCTTTTTTCGAGAAATCTTTCGGCTCTTCTCCAGAAAAAACGGTACTTTCTCCAGGTAGAATCAATATTATCGGAGAACATATTGACTACAATGATGGTTATGTTTTACCTGCAGCAATTGACAAAGTAATTTGTTTTGCTTTTTCAAAAAACAACACTAAAACTTCTAAAATAATCGCTATCGATTTGAATGAAGAATTTGAAATCGATTTGACTCAAGAAGTAAAATTGAGTGATGTCGTTTGGACCAATTACATTCGTGGCGTAATCAAACAATTGCAAGATAACGGTTTTTCTTTTGAAGGTTTCAACTGTGTTTTCAGCAGTAATATTCCGGTTGGTTCTGGATTATCTTCTTCTGCAGCTTTAGAATGCGGAACGATTTTCGGAATCAAATCGCTTTTTGATTTAAAATTAGAGAAAGTAGACATTTCTTTATTAGGACAAAAAGCAGAACATTGGGTTGGAATCAATTGCGGAATTATGGATCAGTTTTCAAGCGTTCATGGACTTGAAAACAAAGTAATAAAACTGGATTGCAACACTTTAGACTTTGAATATCACAACGCCGATTTCAAAGATTATTCTCTGATTTTATTTGATTCGAATGTAAAACACTCGCTTTTTACTTCAGAATATAATACAAGAAGAATTGAATGCGAAGAAGGTTTATCTATCATAAAAAATCATTTTCCAGAAGTAAAAAGTTTCAGAGACTCTTCTGTAGAACAGGTTTTAAGTTTAAAAGATAAAATGAGCGAGAAAGTTTTTGACCGAGTTCATTTTGTTGTAAAAGAAATTAATCGCGTAATAAAAGCGTGCGAGGCTTTAGATCAAGGAAATATTGAACTGTTAGGCGAATTGCTTTTTGAAACACATTATGGTTTATCTAAAGAATATGAGGTAAGCTGTGAAGAATTAGATATGCTGGTTGATACGGCAAAAGAAGATGAAGCAATTATTGGCTCGAGGCTAATGGGTGGCGGATTCGGCGGTTGCACCATCAACTTAGTTAAAAAAGGAAATGAAAATGAGGTAAAAAGTAAGTTTTCGAAACTTTATTTAGATACATTTGGAATTGAATTAAAATTCTATGATGTAAAAATCTCAAACGGAACAACACTACTTTAACACCACAACACACTACAATGAAAAATTTTGACATTAACGAAGATCCGCACAGACGCTTCAACCCCTTAATTAACGAATGGGTATTAGTTTCGCCACATCGTGCAAAACGTCCTTGGCAAGGGCAAAATGAAACTATTTCAACAGAAGAACTTCCAAAATACGACCCAACTTGTTATTTGTGTCCAGGAAATGTTCGCGCCAACGGATTAAACAACCCAGAATACGAAAACAGTTTTGTTTTTGAAAATGATTTTGCAGCCATGAAACAGGATGAAATTATTTTTGAAGACGATATCAAACATACTTTTTTTAAAGCTAAACCAGAACAAGGAATTTCGAGAGTGGTTTGTTTTTCTCCACGTCACGATTTGACTTTGCCAGAAATGGAAATTGCCGATATCGAAAATATCATTAAAACTTGGCAAAAAGAATACACTGATTTAGGAAATATAAAATACATTAATCACGTTCAGATTTTTGAAAATAAAGGAAGTGTAATGGGCTGCAGCAATCCGCATCCGCACGGACAAATCTGGGCACAGTCTTCGCTTCCAACTCAAGTTGAAAAAACACAAATTAGCTTAAAATCGTATTACGATAAAAACAAAAAAACGCTTTTAGAAGATTATGTTGAAGCTGAATTAAAAGCCGGAGAAAGAATCGTAATTGAAAATGATCATTTTGTTGCACTTGTTCCTTTTTGGGCAATTTGGCCTTACGAAACCATGATTGTAAGCAAAAGAGCGGTAAACAAAATCACGAATTTTACTGCTGAAGAAAGTGCTGCTTTTGCTAAAATTCTAAAACAATTGACTACGAAGTACGACAATTTATTCAATACTTCTTTTCCATATTCTTCAGGAATTCATCAATCGCCAACAGATGGTTTAGAGCATCCAGAATGGCATTTCCATATGCATTTTTATCCGCCTTTATTAAGATCGGCAACAGTAAAGAAATTTATGGTCGGGTACGAAATGTTAGGCGAATCGCAGCGTGATATTACGCCTGAAAAAAGTGCTGAAATTTTGAGACAATTATCAGAAGTGCATTATAAAAGTCTGGTTAAAGCTTAGTGATTATAACGTGAATGAAGTCAAAAACATGAAAATTTAACAGAATCACCTTCAAATAAATGTAAAAAACACATTTGCTGATGGTTGATTTATAAATTTTTATTTTACATTTGGCTTCCACTTTTATTTTCATAAAAAAATAACGAAAATAAAACACATCTTGCATTTTTTACAAGATTATAAAACATAAATGCTGATTTACAAACCAAATAAACAAATTTAATCCTATAATAATTATTTAAAATACTACTAACAATGAACCAAAACCTCGCTTTCGCAGATTATGCGGTTTTTATTATCTATTTTATCGTAGTCTCTGTCTACGGTTACACGGTTTACCGCAAACGTAAACAAGACGAACAAGATGCTAAAGCTTACTTTTTGGCTGAAGGAAATTTAACATGGTGGGCGATTGGAGCTTCTCTTATTGCTTCAAACATCTCTGCAGAACAATTCATCGGAATGAGTGGTGAAGGTTTCTTTTTAGGAATCGCTGTTGCTGCTTACGAATGGCTTGCCGCTATTGCACTTATTATTGTGGCTGTATGGTTTATTCCTGTATATCTCAAAAATAAGATTTACACCATGCCTCAGTTCTTAAAAACACGTTACAACGAATCTACTGCTTTGATTATGGCGGTTTTCTGGTTGTTTTTATATGTTTTTGTAAACTTAACTTCTATTCTTTATTTGGGAGCTGTTGCTATTAACGGTCTTGCTGGAGGAGAATATCTTCACGCAATTATGATTGGTTTAGCTGTTTTTGCTCTATTTATTTCTCTTGGAGGAATGAAAGTTGTGGCTTACACAGACGTTATTCAGGTTGCTGTATTAATTATTGGAGGTTTGGTAACTTCTTACATCGCTCTAACAACTGTTGGACAATATTTTGGTGTTGGCGAAAATGCAATTGCTGGTTTCAAAGTTTTAATGAGAGAAGCTCCAGAGCATTTCAAAATGATTATCCCAAAACCAACTGCAACATCTTCTCAGCTTGAAATCGATAAATATTTAACTTTCCCTGGATTGTTATCTTATGCTGCTGGTATCTGGATTATCAACTTAAACTACTGGGGATGTAACCAATACATTACGCAGAGAGCACTTGGAGCAGATTTACAAACCGCTCGTACAGGTATTTTATTTGCTGGTATGCTAAAATTATTAATGCCGCTTATCGTAATGCTTCCTGGAATTGCTGCTTACGTTTTATATACAAATGGACATTTACCTCAATTAGTTGGAGGAAAAGATGGTGCTTATTCTGCTGTATTAACTTTCCTTCCAACAGGATTAAAAGGACTTTCTGTTGCTGCTTTAACTGCTGCAATCGTTGCGTCTTTAGCTGGAAAAGTAAACAGTATTTCTACAATTTACACATTAGATATTCATAAAAAATACATTCAAAAAGAAGCGGGCGAAAAACAACAAGTAAATATTGGTAGACTTGCCGTTTTTGCTGCAATGCTTTTAGCTGTTTTATTTACTTGGAATGACGTTTTAGGAATTGGTGGTGTTGGAGGATTTACATACATCCAAAAATACACTGGATTTATCAGCCCTGGAGTTTTTGCTATGTTCTTCTTAGGTATGTTCTGGAAAAGAACTACTGGAACAGCTGCAATCGTTGGGGTAATCTTAGGATTCTTATTATCTGTTTTATTCAACGAATACGCTCCAGCTTTATTTGGACCCGACACATTTTTATACACAGCTTATCCTAACGGGAAAGGAGCTTTCGAAATTCCGTTCCACATTTGTATGGGATTATCATTCTTATTCACAATGATTGCGATGATTTTGATAAGTTTTGCTGGTCCAAAAGTAAACCCAAAAGCATTCGAGACAGAACCTGGAATGTTCAAAGTAAAGCCGCAGACTACGGTCTTAATCGTAATTACATTACTGATTATCGTGGCTCTTTATGTTAAGTTCTGGTAATAAATTATCAGTTCTATTCTCTCTATCTTTACAGCTGTTGTTTGTCATGAACAACAGCTGTAAATTTTTAAAAAAAGTTTTAAAATAGAAATAAAAGCCACGAATTAAAATGATTCGCTTTATTTTGTCAGCCTGAGCGTCCCGAGACTTCGGGAGAAGGGCGCTCCAATTGGACGTGGGCTTCTCCCGAAGTCTCGGGACGCTCAGCCTGACAATCTAATTCATAAAACAAGAATTTTAAATTATAATATATAAATACCATGCAGTTATCATTAACCCAAAAAATCATTATCGTTACGGGAGGCGCAAAAGGAATCGGTTTAGGAATCGTTAAGGTTCTGGCTGAAGAAAATGCCATTCCGTTTATCGTTGGACGTAACGAAAATGACAACATCAAAGCCGTAGAAGAATTAAAAGCCCTTGGAAAAGAAGCGCATCAAGTTGCTGCCGATTTGACAAAACCTGAAGACTGCAAAAAAGCCGTTGAAGCCGTAATCACAAAATTCGGCAGAATTGACGGATTGGTAAACAATGCCGGTGTTAACGACGGAGTTGGATTGGAAAACGGAAATTATGAAGATTTCGCTGCTTCGCTTCACAAAAATTTAGTGCATTATTATCTAATGGCACAGCACGCGCTTCCATATTTGAAAGAATCAAAAGGAGCAATTGTAAACATCGGTTCTAAAACTGCCGAAACAGGTCAAGGTGGCACCTCAGCATATGCCGCTTCAAACGGCGGAAGAAATGCTTTAACCAGAGAATGGGCGGTTGAATTATTAAAATATAGCATTCGTGTAAACGCTGTAATTGTAGCTGAATGTTACACGCCACTTTATGAAACGTGGATCAATACTTTTGAAAACAAAGAAGAAAAACTAGCTACAATTACTAAAAATATTCCGCTAGAAAACAGAATGACAACCGCAGAAGAAATTGCGAATATGGTTGTTTTCTTATTGTCTGAAAAATCAAGCCATACAACAGGACAGATTATTTATGTTGATGGTGGTTATACACATTTAGATCGTTCTATTTAATTTTTTTTAGCCACAGATTAAAAGGATTAAAATGATTCGGTTTAGTTTGTCACCCTGAGCGTCCCGAGACTTCGGGAGAAGGGCGTTCCAATTGGACGAGGGCTTCGACTTCGCTCAGCCTGACAAAACTTGACGAAAAAATCCTTTTTAATCTTTATAATCTGTGGCAAAACTAACTTTCGCATTATTTTTAAAATATAGATTTGAACACATAGAGCTATGTGAATTTAGATAAGTGAAGTGCCTTTTAGACAAAGAAAAACTATGATTCTATGTGTTTAAAAATTAATACCAAAGAGTAAAAATCCTTCTAATCTTTATAATCTATGGCAAAACTAACCTTCACATTATTTTTAAAATCAGAAGGCGTAATTCCCTTAACTTTTTTGAAAAGTTTATTAAAGTTTGAAGCCGTTTTATAACCGCATTCATACGCAATCTCAGACATACTTTTATCCGTTTCCAATAACAGCTTACAAGCATTCGAAATTCTGATCTCGTGCAGATAATCTACAAAATTCTTCTTCGTTTTAACTCTGAACATTCTGCAGAAAGAAGTCCGAGTCATATTCGCGACAGCGGCAATTTCTTCTAATGAAATATTCTTTTTATAATTCTTATTGACATATTGAAAAACCTCCGAAAGACGATCTACATTTGAATCCTTCTGCATCAAAGAATAAATTTCGTCATTGATATAAATCGTATCCTGACTTTCGGAAAGAATAGACAAAATCTCAAAAAGTCCTACAATAACTTCGAAGTCTTTTTTAGAAACTAATTTTTCCAGTTTTTTAGCAATCTGTTTATTTGTTTTTCCGATAATCGAAATTCCTTTTCCGGCTTGAAAAAAAAGTTCGTTGATTTTTTGGGTTTCTTTTAATTCATAAAAGGTCGGTCCGAAAATGTCTTTATGAAAATATACGACAATCGAATTGGCTTTTAAATCCTCAATTCCGTGATAATATTTTTCATCATTCAGCCAAACATGAGGAATATCAGAACCTAAAAAAACCATATCCCCCGGTTCAAACGGCATAACCGAATTTCCGATAATTCGCTTGCCAAAACTCTCTTTTACATATACCAATTCCAATTCCGGATGCGAATGAAAAGGCGCCTGAAAAAAAGGTTCAATACGATTGAGCACCGAAACTTTGGTGTTGAGATACGAAGCTATTTTAGTTTGTTCCAATTTCATCTTGCAAAGATAATTAAAGATTATACACGGATAATATTAGGCTATTAATGAATTTATAAAAAAACTAATTTTATTTTTCGTTAACTGCCCGAATTCTATACAAAATCAAAGGATTAAATTGTTATAAAACCAAAGCAGTGACATCAAAAAAAAAAGAAAAAACAAACAACACAATGTCTGAGAATAACACAAAAAAACTGGTTGTAAAATTACATCCTGACGATAATGTCTTGGTTGCTTTAACCGACTTACAAAAAGGAGAAACTATTCTTTTTGAAAACGAAACTTACGTTTTACAAGACCTCATCAAAGCCAAACATAAATTCTACATGCAGGACATGAAGCAGGGAGAAGAAGTAAATATGTACGGCGTTTTGGTTGGAAAAGTGCAAAACGATTTGGCAAAAGGAAGTCTAATGACGACCGAAAATCTTAAACATGCAGCGGATCCTTATGCGTACAGAAACGCTTCATACGAATGGAATGCGCCTGATGTTTCTAAGTTTAAAAACAGAACTTTCAAAGGTTACAAAAGAAAAGACGGACGCGTTGGAACAGCTAATTACTGGCTTTTTGTTCCGACTGTTTTTTGTGAAAACAGAAATTTAGATGTTATCAAAGAAGCGTTGCACAAACAATTGGGTTACGCAGTAACGGACAAATACAACCAATTTACGCACGAATTATTGGAAGGTTATTTGAACGGAAATGACATTAACGATATCAATATTGAATTAAATCCGACTCCAAAAAACAAACGTGTTTTTGAAAATGTAGACGGAATTAAATTCTTAAATCATCAAGGCGGTTGTGGCGGAACACGTCAGGATGCTTCTACTTTGAGCGCTTTATTGGCTTCTTATGCGAATCATCCAAACGTGGGCGGAATTACACTTTTGAGTTTAGGATGCCAGCATTTACAAGTTCAAGATTTTGTAAACGATGTAAAAAGACAAAATCCAGAATTTGACAAACCGTTGTTTATTTTTGAACAACAGCAGACCGAAAGCGAAGAAGTTTTGATTACCAATGCCATCAAAAAAACATTTGAAGGTTTAATCGAAATCAACAAATATGAAAGAACCGATGCACCTTTAAGCGATTTATGTATTGGTGTAAAATGTGGAGGAAGCGATGGTTTCAGCGGTGTTTCTGCAAATCCTGCTGTGGGTTATACTTCAGATTTAGTCGTAGCTTTAGGCGGAAAAATTCTTTTGGCTGAATTTCCAGAATTATGTGGTGCCGAACAGAATTTAATTGACAGATGCATTACGGAAGATAAGGCTAAAAAATTCATCAATTTAATGGAATCTTATGATGAACTGGCACATAAAGTGGGTTCAGGTTTTCATATGAATCCGTCTCCTGGAAATATCAAAGACGGATTAATTACCGACGCGATCAAAAGTGCTGGAGCGGCCAAAAAAGGCGGTACTTCTCCTGTAGTGGATGTTTTAGATTATACCGAATTGGTTACAAAACCGGGTTTAAGTTTGGTTTGTACGCCAGGAAATGACGTTGAAGCAACAACTGGAAAAGCGGCTTCTGGAGCAACTTTAATTTTGTTTACAACTGGATTGGGAACTCCGACAGGAAACCCAGTTTGCCCTGTAATTAAAGTGGCAACAAACTCTGTTTTGGCAACCAGAATGAAAGATATTATCGATATTGACTGCGGACCAATTATCAGTGGTGAAAAATCTATTGAAGAAATGGGCGAAGAAATTTTAGAATACTGCATCAAAGCGGCAAGCGGCGAAATTATTCCGAAAGCAGTTCAATTAAACCAAGATGATTTTATTCCGTGGAAACGTGGCGTATCTTTGTAAAAGACTATTAAAAAACAACTCATAAAAATTTATATCAAATGTTTTCATTACAAAACAAAAAAGCAATAATCACTGGCGGAGGAAGCGGAATTGGAAGAGCGATTTCAGTTTTATTTGCTAAACAAGGAGCTGAAGTTCATATTTTAGAATTGACGGAAGAAAGCGCAAAAGAAACGGTTGAAGAAATAAAATCAGCTGGAGGAAATGTTTTTGCTCACGCTTGCGATGTTTCGAACCACGAACAAGTAAACTCAACTTTCCAAAAAATTGGAAATATCAATATTCTGGTAAACAACGCCGGAATTGCACACGTTGGAAAAGTAGACACAACTTCCGAATCTGATTTTGACCGTATCATGAATGTAAACGTAAAAGGAGTTTACAACTGTCTTCATGCTTCGATTCCAGCGCTAAGAAATTCTGGCGGAGGTGTCATTTTGAATTTGGCTTCAATCGCTTGCTGGGTTGGAATTCCTGATCGTTTTGCTTATTCTACAGCAAAAGGAGCAGTTATGGCAATGACTTTATCGGTTGCAAAAGATTATTTGAATGATAAAATTAGATGTAATTCTATTTCTCCAGCGAGAGTTCACACACCTTTCGTAGACGGGTTTATCGCTAAAAATTATCCTGGAAAAGAAGAAGAAATCTTCGAAAAACTATCTCAATCGCAACCAATCGGCCGTATGGGAAAACCAGAAGAAATCGCAACATTGGCATTATTTTTATGCAGTGACGAATCGTCTTTCATCACAGGTTCAGATTACCCAATTGATGGTGGATTTATCAAATTAAACAACTAAAATATTGATTTAGCCACAGATTAAAAAGATTAAAAAATTTAAAAAAATCTGCTTGATCTGCAAAATCTGCGTGCAAAAAAAATAAGCCACGAATTTCACGAATTTCCACAAATTTTAATTCGAGAAAATTTGTGCAATTCGTGGCAAAAAAAATTAAGCAACATATTAAAGGATTAAGCAAATTTTATATTTTGTTTTTGTCAGACTGAGCGTCCCGAGACTTCGGGAGAAGCCCACGTCCAATTGGAACGCCCTTCGACTTCGCTCAGGGTGACAATCTAAATAAATCATTCTAATCCTTTTAATCTGTGGCTAAAAAAAATACACATTACTAAAAAAATTAAAATATGAAACTTATTAGATTCGGAGAAGAAGGAAAGGAAAAACCAGGAGTTTTACTAAATGAAAAAAGATACGATGTTTCTTCTATTGTAACAGATTACAATGAAGCTTTTTTTGAAAACGACGGTTTAGCAAAATTAGAAGAAGCTCTAAAAAATAAACCATCTTTACCAGAAGTAAGCGATTCAGCACGTTTAGGTTCGCCAGTTGCGCGTCCTTCAAAAATTATCTGCATCGGATTAAATTATGTAGATCACTGTGAAGAAACTGGCGCTGCAATTCCAGAAGAGCCAATTATTTTCTTTAAATCAACCACTTCTTTATGCGGACCAAATGACAATTTGATTATCCCAAAAAACAGCGAAAAAACAGACTGGGAAGTAGAATTGGCATTTGTTGTAGGTAAAAAAGCAAGCTATGTTTCTGAAGAAGATGCGCCAAATTATATTGCTGGATATTGCCTTTTGAATGATTACAGCGAAAGAGCATTCCAAATCGAACGCGGCGGACAATGGGCAAAAGGAAAAGGTTCTGATACCTTCGCTCCTCTTGGACCAATTATGGCAACTCCAGACGAAATTGGCGATGTGAATAACTTAAAAATGTGGCTTACTGTAAACGGAAAAACTTTCCAAAACAGTAATACTTCAAACTTGATTTTTAAAATTCCGTTTTTAGTGCATTATTTAAGCCAGTTTATGACCTTGCTTCCTGGCGATGTTATCAGTACTGGAACGCCTCCAGGAGTTGGATTAGGAATTAAACCAGATCCAATTTACATTAAAGCGGGTGACGTAATCGAATTAGGAATTGAAGGTTTAGGCACAAGTAAACAAACTGCTGTAGCGTACCAACAAAACTAAAATTATGGCAACTCAAAAATTCTATCTGGCGTTAGACTTAAAAGACGACGCCAATTTGATTGCAGAATACAAAGAACTGCATGAAAATGTCTGGCCAGAAATTAAAAAAAGCATTCAAGATTCTGGAATTGAAGTTTTGGATATTTATTGCACTGGAAACAGATTGTTCATGATTATCGAAGCAGATGCTGATTTTACTTTCGAAAAGAAAGATCAAGCTGATGCGGCAAATGAAAAAGTTCAGGAATGGGAAACCTTAATGTGGAAATTCCAGCAAGCTTTACCATGGGCAAAACCAGGACAAAAATGGATTTTAATGGATAAGATTTTTGAATTGTAAAATTCTATTCTTATTTCAAAAAATAAAAAAGAGGATTTTCAAAAACCCTCTTTTTTATTGCGTTACTATTCTAAACATAGCCCGTGGTTTCAACCACGGGAATACGAATCATAATCATATATCCCGACGCTTTGAAATATATCACTCCGCTGGAGCTTTCTTTCGTTTTTAAATTTTATTTCCTATAAATATTTTGCTCCGCTGGAGCAACAATCTCAATAAAAAAGGCCTGATTATTCGGGGCTTTGTTCTTTCTGCATATTTAATAAATACGCCATATTGGCTATTACGTGATCATGTTTTTTGACAAACGAATTTTCCTCGTTCCAAACATAGCCTGCTAAAACAGCACATATTTTTTCTTTCACATCTGGATTTTCTGGCTGATGGAAAAATAAAGTCTGCAAATTTCCGGTATACCATTCTTGAACATAAGTCGTGAAAACAGCGATTCCGCGTTTCATATATTGGGTAAACTCCACTTCCCAATCAACAGGAATTCCTTGTGATTCTTTCAAATATAATTTTGCTGCGAGCATTCCAGATTCAGTTGCAAAAGCTACTCCCGAAGAGAAAACTGGATCTAAAAATTCAGAGCTATTTCCTGTCAAAGCAAAACCGTCGCCATACATTCTTTTTACTGCTCTTGAATAGTTTTCTAATTTAACGGGTTCGAATAAAAATTCTGTTCCGGCAAATCTTTTGATATAATAATCCGATTTCTGAATGGCATTTTTTAAAGCCTCTGCATTGTCTTTATTTTCAGAAAGTGAATTTATAAAATCTGTTGGACCAACAACTCCCAAACTTGTATTTCCGTTCGAAAATGGAATCACCCAAAGCCACACTTCAGTTTCCAAAATGTCAAAAGAAATCTGAGTTCCTTCTTCACCTTCTGGTCTGTTAATATCTTTTACATGCGTAAAAATAGAAGAATGTGGATCTAGTTTTGAAGGCGTATCCAAATCTAAAAGTCTCGGTAAAACGCGACCATATCCACTTGAATCAATTATAAAGTTGGCGTGAATTTCTTTTAGATTTCCGTCTTTGTCTTTTACGATCGTTTTTGATTTTTTTCCTTCAAAAGAAACTTCCAAAACTTCACTTTCAAATTCTAGATCAATTCCTTTTCGCACAATTTCCTGCGCCATTGTATTGTCAAAATCAGCACGAGGAACTTGCCAGGTCCAATCCCAGCCTTCTCCAAATTTTTTACTAAAATCAAAAGTGCAGATTTCTTCGCCTCTGATAAAACGAGCTCCTAATTTTTTTTCGAAGTTCATTGCATCAAGTGCTTCAAACAATTCAGCCTCAGCAAAATGATCCATCACACGCGGAATAAGACTTTCGCCAACAACCAGTCTCGGAAACTTTGTTTTTTCTACAACTTTTACTTTAACGTTGTTTTTATAAAGATACGACGCAGATACACATCCAGAAGGTCCTGCACCAATCACTAAAACATCAACAAACTCCTTTATCATATTAGAATTATTATCATTAATTAACCTACATTTGCCTACATCAAAATAACTACATTTATTTTGATAAATAAAATTAAATTAGCGCAACCAAAATCGTTTTAATGAATACAATTAATGAATATTTAAGTTTAGCAGAATTTGAAGCCATAATTTTTGGAAAAAACAAAGTTGCCATAAGCGATGTGGTTTTAGATCGAGTAAACGAAAGTTTTAATTTCTTGAAAGAATTCTCAGGAAACAAAGTAATCTACGGAGTAAATACTGGGTTTGGTCCAATGGCTCAATATAGAATTAAAGAGTCTGATCAAATTCAACTGCAATATAATTTAATTAGAAGCCACTCTTCTGGAACAGGAAAACCTTTAAATGCAGAGTGTGCAAAAGCAGCAATTTTAGCGCGATTAAATACATTGTCTTTAGGAAATTCGGGAGTTCATTCTTCTGTAATTCATTTAATGGCAGAATTAATCAATAGAGATATTACGCCTTTAATTTTCGAGCACGGTGGTGTTGGTGCTAGCGGTGACTTAGTTCAATTATCTCATTTAGCTTTGGTTTTAATTGGCGAAGGCGAAGTTTTTTATAAAGGTGAAAGACGTGCAACTCCAGAAGTTTTTGAAATCGAAGGTTTAAAACCAATTCAGGTAGAAATTAGAGAAGGTTTAGCGTTAATCAACGGAACTTCTGTAATGACAGGAATTGGAGTTGTAAATGTGCATTATGCTCGAAAATTATTAGACTGGTCGTTAAAAGCTTCTTGTGCAATCAACGAATTGGTTCAAGCGTATGATGATCATTTTTCTGCAGAATTAAATCAAACCAAACGTCATAAAGGACAGCAGGAAGTTGCTGAAAGAATGCGAAAAAATCTTTCTGACAGTACTTTAATCCGTAAAAGAGAAGACCATTTATATTCTGGTGAAAACACCGAAGAAATCTTCAAAGAAAAAGTTCAAGAATATTATTCACTAAGATGTGTTCCTCAAATTTTAGGACCCGTTTTAGAAACTATAAATAATGTCGCTTCTATTTTGGAAGACGAATTTAACTCGGCAAACGATAACCCAATTATCGACGTAAAAAACAAACACGTTTATCACGGAGGAAATTTCCACGGAGATTATATTTCGCTAGAAATGGATAAACTGAAAATCGTTATTACCAAATTAACGATGCTGGCAGAACGTCAATTGAATTATTTATTGAATTCAAAAATTAATGAACTTCTTCCTCCGTTTGTAAACTTAGGAACATTAGGATTTAATTTCGGAATGCAAGGCGTTCAATTTGTTGCGACTTCAACAACTGCCGAAAACCAAATGTTGTCTAACCCAATGTACGTGCACAGTATTCCAAACAACAATGACAATCAAGACATTGTAAGTATGGGAACAAATGCGGCAGTAATTACATCAAAAGTAATCGAGAATTCTTTTGAGGTTTTGGCAATCGAATTAATTACAATCGTTCAGGCAATTGATTATTTAGATCAAAAAGATAAAATTTCATCTGTTACTAGAAAATGGTATGACGACGTTCGAAATATAATTCCAACATTCAAAGAAGATCAGGTAATGTATCCTTTTGTTCAAAAAGTTAAAGATTATTTGATCAACAGTTAAAAATTGATATACAAATTTGTCCCAAAGAGTTTTAGTTTTTTAATCCTTAAACATTGAATTTTAAAATCATGAAAAAGACACTTATTTTTTTGCTGCTGGCAAGTATTCAATTTGTTAATAGTCAAGAATTAGCATTAGTAAAAAAGAATTCCAAAATTGGATATATTACTAAAGACGGATCTTTTAAAATCGAACCGCAATACAAATCTGCCAGAAGTTTTTCTGAAGGATTAGCTGCTGTAGAAAATGGCGGAAAATGGGGATTTATTGATGCTAAAGGAACTTGGGTAATTCCAGCCGATTTTAAAGATGCAAAAGACTTTAACAACGGAATTGCGGTTGTACAAAAAGATAAGGAATGGGTTTACATTAATACAAAGGGAGAAATCCAAAAAGGGCCAACTACTGACAAAGTATTTGATTTTAATGACGGTGTTGCTTTCTTCAGACAAAACAATAAAGTGGGTTTAATCAACAACAAAATGACTGTTGTTTTAGAACCAAAATACGATCAGATTAAACCTTTTGAAAATGGCTACGCCAGAGTTGAACTGAACAAAAACTGGGGAATTATTGATACTAACGGAAAAGAATTAGTTGAACCTTCTTACTCGGAAATTGGAAATTATTTCAAAAACACAACTTGGGCACGAAAAGATAAAACTTTCGGATTAGTAATTGGTGGAAAATTTACTCCAGTTGACGGAGCTGAAAAAATCTGGGATTTTGAAACTCAAGATTTGACCTTTGCTAAGAAAAACGGAAAAATCGGTTATATCGATTTAAAAGGAAATTGGGCAATTCTTCCTATTTATGATAAAGGAAAAGCATTCTCCAAAAATCTAGCGCCAGTTTTAGTTGGAAAAAAATGGGGATTCATTAATCCAGAAGGAAAATTTGTAATTGAACCAACTTACAGCGATGCCGAAGTTTTCAGTACAAACGGTCTAGCTCCAGTAAAAGAAAGCAATTGGGGTTTCATCAACGAATCTGGAAAACTGGTAATTCCAACGCAATACGGAATCACTACAAATGCCATTATCGCGATGTTTGTACAACAAGATAAAGGATTTATTGATGGCGTTGCCCGAGTAAAAAACGAAGGAAAATGGGGATTTCTAAAACCAGATGGAACCGTTTTGGCAAACCAATGGTTTGAAAATGCTGAATTATTTTCAAAATCAGAAAAACCTCAACCAGTTGCAGCTCCTGCAGAAGCTCCAAAACAAGAAACAAAAACAACCAAACCAGCTGCGAAATCAACACCGAAACCAGCAGCTAAGAAAAAGAAATAAATTTCACTTATGAAGTGTGTATTAGTAACAGGCGGTTCTAGAGGAATTGGAAGTGCAATTTGTAAAAAATTAGCCGTAGAATCTGATTATCATATTCTGATTAATTATCATTCGAATCAAACATCTGCCGAAGAAACATTACAAGAAATACAAAAATTAGGTGCAACAGGAGAAATTTTAGGTTTTGATGTTGCCAATTTTGAACAAGTACAAAACGTTCTTACGCAATGGCAGGAAGCTAATCCTGAAAAATTGGTTGAAGCAATTGTAAACAATGCCGGAATCACAAAAGACGGCCTTTTTATGTGGATGACACCGCAAGACTGGAATAGCGTAATGAATACTAGTGCAAACGGTTTCTTTAATGTTACACAATTTTTTATTCAAAAAATGCTTCGCAATAAATATGGCCGAATTGTAAATATAGTTTCGGTTTCTGGAGTAAAAGGAACTGCAGGACAAACTAACTATTCGGCTGCAAAAGGAGCAATTGTTGCCGCTACAAAAGCATTGGCACAAGAAGTGGCAAAACGAAATATTACTGTAAATGCTGTCGCTCCAGGTTTCATCAGAACTGATATGACAAGCGAATTGGATGAAAAAGAATTATTAAAGCTTATTCCTGTAAATCGTTTTGGCGAAGCGGAAGAAGTAGCAGATTTGGTAAGCTTTTTGATTTCTAAAAAAGCAAGTTATATTACAGGAGAAATTATCAATATTAACGGCGGAATATATTCTTAAAATTTTTTAAACACATATAAACATAGATTTCTATGTGTCAATAAAGAATACGTAAGAGAAATACATTTCTTTCACATAGAGAGCTATGTTTATTTAAAATAAGTGAAACGCCTTTTTTAAGTTTACAAAAACTATGTCTCTATGTGTTTAAAAAAACACTTTAAGGATAAAAAATTACTTTGAAAGACGATGAATAGAAGAGTTGTAATTACTGGAATGGGAATTTATTCTTGTATCGGAACTTCTTTAGACGAAGTAAAAGATTCGTTATACGAAGGAAAATCTGGTATTCAGTTTGATTCTGAACGTAAAGAATTTGGTTTTCAATCAGCCTTAACAGGAATGGTTCCGAAAGCCGATCTTAAAAATTTATTGACGCGAAGACAACGTATGAGCATCGGCGAAGAGACCGAGTATGCTTATTTGGCAACTATCGAAGCATTGAAAAATGCCAACATCGATGATGCATTTTTTGATGAACACGAAGTTGGAATTATGTACGGAAATGACAGCGTTTCTAAAGCTATCATTGACGCTACAGATATTGTACGCGAGAAAAAAGACACTGCCCTTATTGGTTCTGGCGCGATTTTTAAATCGATGAATTCTACGGTAACCATGAATCTTTCAACGATTTTTAAATTACGAGGAATCAATCTTACTGTAAGTGCGGCTTGTGCTAGCGGTTCACACTCTATTGGATTGGCTTATTTTTTAATAAAAAGCGGTTTTCAAGATATCGTAATTACTGGCGGTGCTCAGGAAATTAATAAATATGCAATGAGCAGTTTTGACGGATTAGGTGTTTTTTCTAACAGAGAAAGTGATCCTGAAAAAGCTTCGAGACCTTTTGATGCTGGTCGTGACGGATTAATTCCGAGTGGCGGCGGTGCAACATTAATTTTAGAAAGTTACGAATCTGCCATTGCTAGAGGCGCAACTATTATTGCAGAAGTAGCCGGTTATGGATTTTCTTCAAACGGCGGACATATTTCTACTCCAAACGTTGAAGGACCGGCCACAGCTATGAAACGCGCATTGGATGACGCAAATCTAAACGCTTCAGATATTGAATACATAAATGCTCATGCAACCTCAACTCCAGTGGGCGATGCTAACGAAGCCAAAGCCATTTTTGAAGTTTTTGGTGAAAGAAATCCTTACATAAGTTCAACAAAATCGATGACAGGCCACGAATGCTGGATGGCTGGAGCAAGCGAAATTATTTACTCTATCTTAATGATGCAGAACGATTTCATTGCGCCAAACATCAATTTGGAAAATCCTGATGAAGATGCTTCAAAATTAAATTTAGTTAAAACTACGTTAAACAAAAAATTTGACATATTTTTGTCCAATTCTTTCGGGTTCGGAGGAACCAACTCTGCGTTGGTGGTTAAAAAGTTTAAATTAAACGATGAATAAAGAAGAGATTATAGCAAGAATAAATGGTTTTTTAGTTGATGAATTTGAAGTTGATAATGACGACATTGAACCAAATGCTAATTTAAAAGATACACTTGGGTTAGATAGTCTGGATTATGTAGACTTGGTTGTTTCAATTGAAGCAAACTTTGGTGTAAAACTGGTTGAAGCAGATTTTGTTGGAATTTCTGATTTTCAAAGTTTCTACGATCTTATCGAAACCAAAATAAAAGCCAAATCAGCTTAAATGAGTCAATGGGATGGTAAATCCAAAGGAACTGTTTTAGGATATAGAATATTCGTTTTTTTGATTCAGAAAGCGGGTGTCAAAGCTGCTTATGGTTTACTTTATTTTGTTGCTTCTTATTATTTTTTATTTCTAAGAAAAAGCAACAGAGCTATTTTCTATTACTTTAAAGAAAGGCTGCAATACTCCTATTTCAAATCCAAAAAAATGGTTTTCAAAAGTTACTACACTTTTGGACAAACTATTATTGATAAAATTTCGATTTCTGCTGGTCTGCGAAATAAATTCACTTATGAATTTGACGGAATCGAAACACTCAAAAAACTGCTTGCCGAAAAAAAAGGTGGTGTTTTAATCAGTGCGCATGTTGGAAATTTTGAAATCGCCGAACATTTTTTCGGAGAAATTGATCTGGATTTTCAAATCAATTTAGTGACTACCGATTTAGAACATTCTGCAATAAAGAATTATCTGGAAAGCGTTTCTAAAAAACCTACCGTAAAATTTATCATCATCAGAGAAGATTTATCGCATATTTTTGAGATCAATGCGGCTTTAGCCAATAACGAATTAGTGTGTTTTACAGGCGATCGTTATTTTGAAGGCACAAAATCTTTATCTGAAAATCTTTTAGGAAAAGAAGCTAACTTTCCAGCTGGTCCATTTTTAATTGCTTCAAGATTAAAAGTTCCTGTGGTTTTTGTTTATGTAATGAAAGAACCAAACCTGCATTATCATTTGTACGCAAGAGAAGCTGAAGTAAAACATCGCGATGAAAAAGCACTTTTGAAAGAATATATAAAAAGTGTCGAAAGCATCTTGAATCGCTATCCATTACAATGGTTCAATTATTTTGATTTTTGGAACGATATAAAATCATAGTTTTTTTACTGTGATAATTTTTTCGCCACAACCCGACCAATAGTGAACAGGTGAAGCAATTCACGAATTTTCACTAATCATTTGGAACTAAATTTTAGCTGTGAATTTCACCAATTTCATTAATCTGTTTTTTGTAAAATCATAACTTTTGCACGAATGATAATTTGTGAAATTATTTGTAGTTATAATTTAAACAAAATCAGTCATCGTCACCGTATTTCGAATAATTCGTGAATTCGTGGCTAATTAAAAAACGTTGGTCGAAATAAGAAAATTCGTTTAAATAAATTTACCTATTTTTGCTAACCACCAAAGCCAGAAAACCTAAAATGAAAAATGTTCTCATAATTTATTATTCTCAGTCGGGACAGCTGGAATCTATTGCACGAAATATTGCAAAACCATTTCTAAACTCAGAGGATATAAATCTCACTTTTCACGAAATACAATTAGAAAAACCATTTCCTTTTCCATGGAATAAAGATTCATTCTTTGATGCTTTTCCAGAATCTTTTTTACAGATTCCAACTGCATTAAAACCAGTTCCTGAAGAAATTTTAAATACAAAATTTGATTTGGTACTTTTTCATTATCAAGTATGGTATTTGTCTCCTTCAATTCCGATTAATTCATTTTTGAAAAGCGACGAAGCTAATAAGATATTAAATAATACACCTGTAATTACGATCAGCGGTTCTAGAAACATGTGGATCATGGCTCAGGAAAAAATCAAAGTTTTACTTAAAGAAGCAAACGCAGATTTGGTTGGAAATGTAGCTTTGGTAGACCGCGTTGGAAATTTAATCAGCGTTATCACCATTGTAGAATGGATGTTTTCTGGGGTTAAGAAAAAGTATTTAGGTATTTTTCCGCTTCCAGGAGTTTCAGAAAAAGACATACAAGAATCAGATCGATTTGGAGAAATCATGTTGGATTCTTTGCAAAAAAATAATTTTACCGAATTACAGCCAAAATTAGTAAACGCTGGCGCAGTAAAAATAAGTTCATATTTAGTAACTGTTGACAAAACGGCCAATAAAATTTTTACCAAATGGTCGAACATCATTTCTAAAAATCAAAAAAACCGAAAACAGTTGCTTAAAGTATTTAATGTTTATTTATTCCTTGCGATATGGTTAATTTCACCAATAGTGTATATATTGCACCTTATTACCTATCCGCTTAAGTTAAAATCTATAAAAAAGGAAACTCAATATTATCAGGGAGTTTAGAAGACGAAATTTAAATTATGTTTGAAGTATATATTACAAAAGCTGCAAAATATTTGCCAAACGAAGCTGTTTCTAACGATGAAATGGAAGCCTATTTAGGTCTTATCAACGATACCGCTTCAAAAGCAAGACGTATTATTTTGCGCAACAATAAAATTACAAGCCGATATTACGCTGTTGATAAAGATGGAAAAAGCACACACAGCAATGCCGAATTAACAAAAAATGCTATTTTACCGTTATTCGACAACGATTTTACGCCGCAAGATTTAGAAGTGCTTTCATGCGGAACTTCAACTCCAGATATTTTTCTGCCTTCGCATGCCGCGATGGTTCATGGTTTGCTAAAAAACAAATCGGTAGAATTAAACTCTTCAACTGGAGTTTGCTGCGCTGGAATGAATTCTCTTAAATTTGGTTTTCTTTCGGTACGTTCTGGAAATTCAAAAAATGCAATCTGTACAGGATCAGAAAAAGTTTCAACCTGGCTGAACGCTCAAAAATACAATCACGAAGCAGATAATTTAAAAAGTCTGGAAGAACAACCCATTATTGCTTTCAAAAAAGATTTTTTACGCTGGATGTTATCTGACGGCGCTGGTGCTTTCTTATTAGAAAACAAACCAAGAGGCCCAATTTCTCTAAAAATAGAATGGATGGAAGCTTTTTCATATGCGTACGAATTAGAAACCTGCATGTATGCTGGAGGTGATAAATTGGAAAACGGAGAAATAAAATCATGGAGTGATTATGCGCCAGAACAATGGTTGAACGAATCTGTTTTCTCCATTAAACAAGACGTTAAACTTTTAGATGAATTTATTTTGTCAAAAGGTGCCGAAAGCATGAGAGATGCGATGGAAAAAAACAATGTCAAATCTGACGATATTACCTATTTTATTCCTCACGTTTCTTCTAACTTTTTTGTGGAAGGACTGAAAAAAGGATTAACCGAAAAAGGAATCGGAATGTCTGATGATAAATGGTTCATGAATCTTTCTCGAGTTGGAAATGTTGGTTCTGCATCAATTTATTTAGCTTTAGAAGAATTAATGAATTCAGGAAATTTGAAAAAAGGAGATAAAATTCTTTTATCAGTTCCAGAAAGCGGAAGGTTTTCTTTCGCGTATGCGTATTTAACAGTTTGCTAATGGAAACAATGGCGCTTTTAGAAAAAGAAATGGTCGAAAATTTACTGCCTCAAAAGTTTCCTTTTGTGATGGTCGATGCTATGCATTCTTATACCGAAACTTCTTTGGTTTCTGGATTAAAAATTCAGCAGGATAATATTTTCTTAAAAAACGATATTTTTCTAGAAGCAGGTTTAATCGAACACATGGCACAGTCTGTCGCGTTGCATACGGGATATCAATATTTTTTAAGAAACGAAACTGCTCCAACGGGTTATATTGGTTCTATTAAAGAAATTGAAATTAAAAATTTGCCGAAATTAAATGACAATATTCAGTCTGAAGTAACTATTTTACAGGAATTTGCTGGAATCACTTTAGTGAATATCGTAACAACATTAAATAACGAAGAAATTGCAAACGGACAAATGAAAACCGTTTTAGCCAAATAATATATGATTTTGAATAAGGGAGTTGACATACAAAATTATTTGCCGCACCGAGCACCAATGCTTATGGTTGATTTAATTTTGGATATCGATGCCAACTTTGTAGAAACCATTTTTTTGATAAAAGAAGACAATATTTTTGTACAAAATAATGTTTTTATTGAAGCAGGTTTAATTGAAAACACGGCGCAGACTTGTTCGTCTATTGTTGGAAAAAAATATTTTTTTGACGAAGACGGAACAGAAAATGAGAACGTAAATGTAATTGGATTTATCAGTGCCTTAAAAAATGTAAAAATTCACTCGTTGCCAAAAGTTGGCGATACCATAATTACCAAAGCAAATTTAGTTTCAAAATTTGCTGGTGACGATTACACTTTATGCACGATGAGCTGTAACAGTTCTGTTGAAGACCAAATACTCTTAGAATGCGAAATTAATTTGTTCATTCAAAAAACAGTTTCGGTTTCGTAATAATTCCACTTGAAAATATAACTAGGTAATGGAAAAAGATAATGTACCTCAGGATAAAAGCAACTTAACTAAAAACAACGTTAAAGAGCTTTTGTACGCTACAGATGAAAATGGCAATTACACCACAACCTTAAGCACCGGCTGGGAACCAAAAACAATCGCGCTTTCTAATTCTATAGACGAAATAAACGAACGTATTGCCGAAGCCAAACAACAAGTCTTAAATGGCGAAGTAAGTCCGATTGTGTATTTTATGGAAGTCAATAAAATGGATCTTACCATTTTAGCAAGTTATGTAGGATTTTGGAAATGGCGTGTAAAAAGACATTTTAAACCTAGTGTTTTTGCGACATTAAGCGACAAAATTTTACAGAAATACGCCAATACTTTTGAAATTTCAATTGAAGAATTAAAAAATAGCATTACCAAATAATGGAATTAACTTTCACACATCATCAGTCTGCTCATTGCGAGAATGGAGTAGCGTCGAATCTGCTAAAAAATAGTGGACTAAACATCAGCGAACCGATGGTTTTTGGTATTGGCTCAGGATTATTTTTTGTATATCTGCCTTTTATAAAAGTCAATTATGCTCCAGCAATTAGTTACAGAACTTTGCCTGGACAGATTTTTAATAAGGTTGCCACTCGTTTAAATTTAAAAATAAAAAGACAAAAATTTTCTTCTGTTTCAAATGCAACTAAAGCATTAGACGAAAATTTAAAAAATAATATTCCAACAGGATTACAAGTTGGGGTTTACAATTTAAGTTATTTTCCAGATGAATATCGTTTTCATTTCAACGCACACAATTTAGTGGTTTACGGAAAAACTGAAACTGATTATTTAGTGAGCGATCCAGTTATGGAAACCGTTACAACTTTAATGCACGAAGAATTAGACAAAGTTCGTTTTGCCAAAGGTGCTTTTGCGCCGCGCGGACAAATGTATTATCCAATTCAGGTTCCTTCAAATGTCGATTTGAAAAGTGCCATTATTAAAGGAATAAAAAATACGTGTCGTGATATGTTGGCGCCAATGCCGATTGTTGGCGTTCGCGGAATCAAATTTGTTTCGAAACAAATTAGAAAATGGCCGATAAAACACGGAACTAAAAAAGCCAATCATTATTTGGCGCAAATGGTTCGTATGCAGGAAGAAATTGGAACTGGAGGCGGTGGTTTCCGCTTTATTTATGCGGCATTTTTACAAGAAGCTTCGGTTATTTTAGGTAATGAAGAACTGAAAGAACTTTCTAAAGAAATGACAAAAATTGGCGATTCATGGCGTGATTTTGCTGTTGAAGCTTCACGAATTTACAAAAATAGAAGTGCCAAAGAAGATGCTTACAACACTATTGCCGATGAACTTTTGGACATTGCCAATAGAGAAGAAATCTTTTTCAAAAAACTAAAAAAAGCGATTAGCTAAACTATATTTTGCAGTCTATCATTCAAATAGAATCCCTTTCGAAAAAGTACAAAAATGCAGAAATGTATTCTTTGAACAACGTTTCGCTAAACATAAATGAAGGTCAGATTTTTGGTTTATTAGGTCCAAACGGCGCTGGAAAAACAACTTTAATTTCCATGCTTTGCGGATTGGTAAAGCCAACTTCTGGACATTTTTCAATTGATGGTTTAGATTATCAGCATCAGGCTTCAAAAATTAAAAAAATAATAGGCGTTGTTCCTCAGGAATATGCGTTATATCCGACTTTGACCGCAAGAGAAAATCTGCATTATTTTGGAAGCATGTATGGTTTGAAAGGTTCTGATTTAAAAGAGAAAGTAATTGAAGCTTTGGATCTTTTGGGTTTATTGAAATTTGCCGATAAACAAGTTCAGACTTTTTCTGGCGGAATGAAACGCCGTGTTAATCTTATCGCTGGAATTCTGCACCAACCAAAAGTGTTATTTTTAGATGAACCAACGGTTGGCGTCGATGTGCATTCTAAAGCTGCGATTATCGATTATCTGAAAGTTTTAAACCAAAACGGAACAACCATTATTTACACCTCACATCATTTGGCTGAAGCCGAAGATTTCTGTACACAAATCGCTATTTTAGATCAGGGGCAGATTTATGCACAAGATACTCCATCGGCATTAATTGAAGCTACAAAAGATGCTCGAAATCTCGAAGATGTTTTTATTTCATTAACCGGAAAAGCGTTGAGAGATGATATATAAAATTTGGATGTCGGTGGTAAAAGAATTTCTTTTGCTAAAAAGAGATTTAGGCGGATTGATTATATTATTTATCATGCCTTTGGTTTTGGTAATTACCGTGACTTTAATTCAGGACAGCACTTTTAAAGCTGTAACCGATTCTAAAATTCAGATTCTTATTGTGGATAACGACAAAGGTTCTGTTGCAAAAACGGTTTTTGAAAATTTAGAAAAAAGTAATCTGTTTACTGTTGTAACTAAAATTGACAATAAGCCAGTTACAGAAGAAATTGCCAAAGAAAATGTTTACAAAGGAAAATTTCAATTGGCAATTGTAATTCCAGAAAACCTAAGTTCCGATTTACAGGCAAAAGTAGATCAGAATGTAGAAAAGATTGTGAGCAATTTAGGTTTGACAGATAGCACTGCAACAGCAGAACCTCAACGCATTATAAAAGAAAAAGAAGTAAAACTGTATTTTGATCCAGCGGTTCAGATGAGTTTTAAAAATGCGGTCATGAGTTCGATTGACAAAATGATTTCGCAAATTGAAACCAAATCGATTTACAGTACTTTTCAAAAGCAATTGGGAGAAGAAACAATCGATTTTGAACAGAAAAATTTCATCAGTTTTAAAGAAATAATTCCGAAGATTAATAACAAAGAAGTTCGGCCAAACTCGACGCAACACAACGTTCCGGCGTGGACGCTTTTTGCGATCTTTTTTATTGTAATTCCGTTATCGATCAATATTGTAAAAGAAAAATCACAAGGAACTTTTGTTCGATTAAGAACCAATCCGGTTTCTAATTTGGTTGTAATTATTGGAAAAACCATCACCTACTCTATCATTTGTATGATTCAGTTTTATATGATGGTTGCCGTTGCGGTATTCTTATTTCCATCTATCGGATTGCCTTCTTTAAATATTGAAGGACATTTATTGATGATGAGTGTTGTCGCTTTATTTTCAGGTTTTGCCGCTATTGGTTTCGGAATCCTATTAGGAACTGTTGCAAGCACACAAGAACAATCTGCTCCTTTTGGCGCAACAAGTGTTATCATTTTAGCTGCCGTTGGAGGTGTTTGGGTTCCTGTTTTTGCGATGCCGAAAATCATGCAGTTTATCGCAAAATCTTCTCCAATGAATTGGGGATTGGAAGCTTTTTACGATGTTTTATTGCGCAGTGTTTCTTTCCTAGAAATCATTCCAGAAATAAGTTTATTATTTTTGTTTTTCATTATTACAACTTCGATCGCATTATTTTATGATAAAAAGAAAAGAGCAGTTTAACGAGGCTACAGACTTGACCGTTTCACACGAAATCAGAATTCGTTTTAACGAAACAGATCCGCTTGGAATTGTTTGGCATGGCAATTATATTACCTATTTCGAAGATGGACGTGAAGCTTTTGGACGTCAGCACGGACTTACGTATTTGGATATTGCGGCAACAGGCTACACAACGCCAATTGTAAAATCGACCTGCGAACATAAATTGTCTTTACGTTATGGCGATGTTGTGACCATTGAAACAACGGTTGTAGACACACCCGCAGCCAAAATGATTTATCGTTTTAAAATTATTGATGAAAAAGGAGAAGTTGCCTGCACGGGAGAAACAACTCAGGTTTTTTTAGATAAAGAAGGAAATTTAATGCTGACGAATCCACCTTTTTATGAAGAATGGAAAAGGAAAGTTGGGTTATTAAAATAAAACACGGATTTCACGAATTTGCACGAATTAAAAATAATAAAATCTGTATAATCTGCTTAAATCTGCAGAATCTACGTGAAACCTTTTTTCAGACAAAGCTTAAAATAAAACATACCTACAAGGTTTTGAAAACCTTGCAGGAGAAATCGAGAATCATACAATGTTAAAAGAAATATACATAACAAAAACGAATTGTATCACGCCTTTAGGATTTGATGTTGAATCAAATGTTGAAGCGATTCTTCGTGGAGATTCTGGCATTCAGCTTCACAATGACATTTCTTTAATGCCAAATTCATTTTATGCTTCCATTATTTCAAATGAAAAAATAAACAGTGCTTTTGCAAAAATCAGCACTGAAACAAAATATTCCCGCTTAGAGAGAATGATGATTTTGGCTTTAGAGCCGATTATCAAAAATTCAGGAGTTGAATTAAATTCAAAAACCGCTTTTATACTTTCTACCACAAAAGGGAATGTCACAGCTCTAGCAAATGATTCTGAAGAAAGTTTTAATAACGCACATTTAGATGTTTTAGCCAAAAACGTTGCCGATTTTTTCAAATTTCAAACAAAACCAATTGTAGTTTCAAATGCCTGTGTTTCTGGAATTTTAGCCGTTTCTATTGCCAAAAGAATGATTCAATCTGAACTTTACGAAAATGTTTTTGTGGTGGCTGGCGACGAAGTTTCAGAATTTGTTTTGTCTGGTTTTAATGCTTTTCAAGCCATGAGCGATCTGCCTTGTAAACCGTATTCTAAAAACAGAACCGGAGTAAGTTTAGGCGAAGCAACAGCTGCCGTTTTAGTTTCGGCGGAAGCCAAAAACGCCAAAATAAAAGTGATCGGCGACAGTTCTATAAACGATGCGAATCATATTTCTGGTCCGTCAAGAACAGGTGAAGGTTTGTTTAGAAGTATTCAAAATGCTTTGAAAGAAGCACAAATTGAAGCGGATAAATTAGATTATATTTCAGCGCACGGAACTGCAACTCTTTATAACGATGAAATGGAAGCGATTGCTTTAAATCGTTTGTGTTTAAAAAATGTTCCTATTAATAGTTTAAAAGGATTTTACGGTCATACATTAGGCGCTTCAGGATTATTAGAAACCGTAATTGCGATTGAATCTGCGAATAGAAATATGCTTTTTGAATCGAGAGGGTTTGATGAAAGTGGTGTTAGCGAATCAATAAATGTGATTGAGAAAAATGAAGAGGCAACTATTGATTATTTTTTAAAAACGGCTTCTGGATTTGGAGGTTGTAATACGGCTGTTGTTTTTGAGAAAATAAAATGAAATGGAAAATAACGAAACTAAATTTATAATTTATAATCACCCAAGCGGAAATGTTCGGGTTGATGTCTTTGTACAAGATGAAACAGTTTGGCTCACACAAAAAGGTATGAGTGAATTGTTTGATACGACAACACAAAATATTACAACGCATTTAAAAAACATTTTTGGATCAGGTGAATTAGAGGAAAATTCAACTTGTAAAGAAATTTTACAAGTTCAACTTGAAGGCAATCGTCAAGTTTCTAGGAATCAAAAATTCTATAATCTTGACGCAATAATATCTGTCGGTTACAGAGTAAATTCAACAAAAGCTACACAATTTAGAATCTGGGCGACTCAAACTTTAAAAGAATATATAATTAAAGGTTTTGTTTTAGATGATGAACGTCTAAAACAAGGACAGACCGTTTTTGGCAAAGATTACTTTAAAGAATTATTGCGCAGAGTACGTTCTATTCGTACAAGTGAACGTCGAATTTACCAACAAGTAAGTGATATTTTTGCTGAATGTAGTATTGATTATGATAAAAATTCGGAGATAACTAAAAGTTTCTATGCTATGGTTCAAAATAAATTCCATTTTGCTATAACTGGAAATACCGCTGCAGAAATTATCCATAAAAATGCAGATAAAACTAAAGATAATATGGGACTTACATCTTGGAAAAATGCTCCAGAAGGAAGAATTATAAAGTCAGATGTGATCATTGCTAAAAACTATTTACAGGAGAAAGAAATTAGTCAATTAGAAAGAACTGTTACTGGTTATTTCGATTACATAGAAGGTTTAATTGAGAGAGAAAATACTTTTACTATGGAACAATTGGCTACAAGTGTAAATAAATTTCTTTCTTTCAATGAATACAAAATTCTAGAGGGAAAAGGAAATATATCGAAAATCCAAGCGGATAAAAAAGCGATTAAAGAATATGATGAGTTCAATAAAACTCAAAAAATAATTTCAGATTTTGACAAAGAAATTAAGCAAATCGGAAAGAAAAAATGAAATTATCAAAATCCATATTTATAATTCTCGTTCTTCTTTCCTTTTTTGGATGCAAAAAGAAAGAAGTACCTGAATCTAATTTTGAAAAAGACGTTTTAAATAGCGTTTTTTTAGAAATTGTGGATTCTATTTATATGGATAGGAGAATCGTTACTCCTCCACCAATGCCCGAAAGAGATTTTAAAACCAATAAAGAAGATACTTTAGGATTTCATAAAAAATTAAAAGAATACTGGCGTTATCAAGATAGCATCAAAAAAGATAAAACAAGAATATTACTTGGTGTTTATGATAAAATAACAAAAATGAGTTCTCTTGAAATAGAAATGATTCAAAAAGAAATTAATATTTTAGACTATAAATATGATACTTTAAAAGAAGCAGAAGAATATACTTTTGATTTGAAACCTTTTAAAAACAACAAAAAATTTCATTTTGAAAAAGCTTCCAAATATCTTCATGAAAAAGAATGGAACTTAAACGATAAAAGTAATTCTGTGATTCCTGTTGGAACTATTTTTATGTCCAGAATTCAATTTGATAAAACAAAAAAATCAGGAATTTTATCTGCTGGTGCTTCATGTGGCGGTGGAAAATGTGGAAGAGGTTTCATTGTAATAATTGAAAACAAAACTGGTAAATGGAAAATCCATAAAATTATTCATACTTGGACTTCATAAAACAACTTATAAAAACATTAAATGAAAAATTTAATCATTTTATTTTTGGCAATATCTTCATTGAGCTGTGTCAAAAAAGTAGAAAAAATTAAAACTCCCACTTTCGTCTTTAATTATCAAGATGCAAAGAGCAGTTATACACTAAGATATTTAGGAAAAGACACGCTATATTTGAATGATCTGAAAACGAATAAAAATTATGGCACTCCGATAAATTCTGTTTTAGGAAATGAGGTTTCAAGAACTATTAACCAAATTGACAAACCAGAATATGCAGATTCTTATCAAAATAAAGCAGGAAGCGATATTACATTTAAGTTTTTAATCTTAAACGCACGCCTTTCTCCTGATCCAGTTGCTAAAAGCAATACTGCAGAAAAGGAAGTTTACGAAGCTGCAAAAAAATTAAATAAACTGAAAAACGATTTAAATTTTGTTCCGTCGAACAAATAACAGTAGTTCTGATGACTCAAAATAAAACTTACATACAAAATTATTGTACGATTGAAAACAACGAAATTGTTCTCAACGGAAATTCTGTATTCAAAATCGAACCAACCGATTTTGCAGATTTTGCCAAACAAGCGTATCGTAGTTTTGAAATGCAATATCCGAAGTTTTTCAAAATGGATGCTTTGAGCAAACTGGCTTTTTTAGGTTCAGAATTGCTTTTGAGTCCGATAACATCCTCTGAACAGGAAAACAATATCGCTTTGGTTTTAGCCAATAAATCTTCAAGTTTAGATACCGATGTAAAATATCAGGAATCTATTTCAGACAAAGAAAACTATTTTCCGAGTCCTGCGGTTTTTGTCTATACACTGCCAAATATTTGTTTGGGCGAGATAAGTATTCGTCATCAGCTCAAAAGTGAGAATTCTTTCTTTATATTTGAATCCTTTAACGCAGAATTTATGTCCAATTATTCTAACATTCTTCTGAATACGAATAAGGCGGATCTAGTTTTATGCGGATGGGTAGAATTTTTTAATGACAATTATAAAGCTTTTCTTTGTACAATTGGTACAGCAGAAAATACCGAATTTAAAAACGAAACAATCAATACATTATACAATAAATAATCATGGAAGCATTAAAAGAAGAATTAAAAAATAAAATCATAACTACTTTAAACCTTGAAGATATTGCAATTGAAGATATTGCTGATAACGATCCTTTGTTTGGAGACGGTTTAGGTTTAGACTCGATTGATGCACTTGAATTGATCGTGATTTTAGATAAAGATTACGGAATTAAATTAGTAGATCCGAAAGAAGGAAAAACAATTTTCCAATCTATCGAAACTATGGCAGCGTATATAAGCGCTAACAGAACAAAATAGATTTCAGATTTTAGACTTTAGTCCCGATAGCTATCGGGATAGATTTCCTATTCTAATCTAAAATCTGAAATGTTTTAAAATCCGTCAACTTTGTCAAAGCTTAAAACTTTGACAAAGTTCTAGAATCTAAAATCAAAACTCTAAAATCTAAAATGGCAAAAGGTGTTGCAATAACGGGAATGGGAATTATATCCGCAATCGGTAATTCGGTTGAGGAAAACTATCAGTCGTTAATCGAAAATAAAATAGGCATTTCTCGCATTCAAAATATTTCGACAGTTCATGCGGACATAATCAAAGTTGGAGAAATCAAAAAAAACAATTATGCTCTTGTTAGTGAACTGAAATTAAACGAGAATAATAATTTCTCCAGAACCGCTATGATTGGTACTTTGGCAGCCAAACAAGCTGTTGAAAACGCCGGCATTACCGAAATCAATGAATTTAGAACGGGACTTATTGCGGCTACTAGCGTGGGCGGAATGGACATGACAGAGAAACATTATTACGATTATTTCGAAAAACCAGAATTGGTTAAATATATTACCTGCCATGATGGCGGCGATGTTGCTGAAAAAATTGCCGAAGAATTAGGTTTAAAAGGAATGGTAACTACTATTTCTACAGCTTGTTCTTCTGCTGCCAATTCGATTATGCTGGGCGCAAGATTAATTAAAACCGGAAAATTAGATCGTGTAATTGTGGGCGGAGCTGATGCTTTGGCAAAATTTACCATCAACGGATTTAAGACTTTGATGATTCTATCTGACGATTATAACAAACCTTTCGACAATAACAGAAAAGGATTGAATCTGGGAGAAGCTGCGGCTTTTTTAGTTTTAGAATCGGATGAAATTGTGGCCAAACAAAACAAAAAAGTGTTGGCAAGAGTTTCAGGTTACGGAAATGCAAATGACGCTTTTCACCAAACGGCTTCTTCTGAAAACGGAGACGGCGCTTATCTAGCCATGAAAAAAGCATTTGAAGTTTCAGGTTTAAAACCTTCTGAAATTGACTATATCAACGTTCACGGAACTGCAACTCCAAATAACGATTTATCGGAAGGAAGAGCTTTAAGACGAATTTACGAAGAGGAAAAAGTTCCCGATTTTAGTTCAACAAAACCATTTACAGGTCACACTTTAGCAGCAGCAGCGGCGATTGAAGCCGTTTACAGTGTTTTGGCCATTCAGAATAATGTGGTTTATCCGAATCTGAATTTTGAAACACAAATGGAAGAATTCGATTTGACTCCGCAGACTTCTATTAAAAATAAAAACATCGAACATGTTTTATCTAACTCTTTTGGGTTTGGAGGAAATTGTTCAACCCTTATATTTTCAAAAAGCTAATGAAAAAAACATATATAAATGGAGTAGGCTGTATTTCGACTCAAAAAACATTTGATACTGTTTTTTTGGAAGAAGCCAATGTAAATCACGATGAAAATGTACTGGCAATTGTTCCGCCAGCGTACAAAGAGTATATTTCGCCAGCTGCAAGCCGCAGAATGGCAAAAGGAGTAAAAAACGGAATTGTTGCTTCGGCTTTGGCAATGAAAGATGCTAATGTAGAAATGGTAGATGCCATTATTACTGGAACTGGTTTAGGCTGTATCGAAGATTCTGAAAAATTCCTAAAAAGCATTTTAGATAATAAAGAAGAGTTTTTAACGCCGACTTCTTTTATCCAATCTACTCACAATACAGTTGGTGCGCAAATTGCTCTTTTACAGCAATGTAAAGGTTATAATTTCACATACGTAAACGGTGCGGTTTCTTTTGAATCGGCGCTTTTGGATGCGAAAATGCAGATTGAAGAGGACGAAGCTAATTCGATTTTAGTAGGCGGCGTTGATGAAAACGGAGAATATACCACTGCCCTTTTTAAATTAAACGGACGAATCAAAAAAGACAATTCTGCTCCTTACGATGTTTTAACTTCTACAACAAGCGGAGCGGTGTATGGAGAAGGTGCTAGTTTTTTTGTTTTAGAAAATGAAAGAAAAGACACTACCTACGCAGAACTTGTGGATATTTCTATTGTAAATACTTTAGAAGAAAACGAAGTTGAATCTGAAATTCAATCATTTTTGAAATCTAATAATTTAGCGATTTCAGATATTGATGCATTGGTTTTAGGTTTTGACGGAAATGCCGATTTTGAAAATTATTATAGAAATTTGGCTGAAAATGCTTTTGCTCAAACACCTATTTTGTATTACAAACATTTAAGCGGTGAATATGATACGGCTTCGGCTTTTGCTTTCTGGATGGCTGCTAAAATTTTGAAAACTCAGGAAATTCCTGAAATTACAAAAGTAAATGCTGTCGAAAAATCAGAATACAAAACGATTTTATTATACAATCAATTAAACGGAAAAAACCATAGTTTTACGTTGCTGTCAAAATGATAACGCATAAAAACATCTCGATATTTTTTATCTTCTTATTGCTTTTAATGTTTCTTGTAAACTTTATTATGCCAATAAATATAGGGTTTTATCTTGCTGTTATTTTTCTTTGGATTGGAATAAACGCTTATGGTTCCTCTAGAATTTCATCCAATTATCATGTAAAAGCGTTCTGCCATAATCCTTTAGAAAAAGAAAAAAAAATTGCGCTTACTTTTGATGATGGTCCAAGTATTTACACTTTGGAAGTTTTGGAACTTTTGAAAAAATACAACGCCAAAGCGACTTTTTTCTGTATTGGAAAAAACATTGAAACGAATCCCGAAATTCTCCAAAAAGTGATTGATGAAGGTCATTTGGTTGGAAATCATTCGTATTCGCATTCTAAGTTTTTTGATTTTTATAATGCTAAAAAAATAACCGAAGAACTTGAGAGAACAGACGCTCTTCTGGAAAAATTCACTTCTAGAAAAATAAACTTTTTTCGTCCACCTTACGGAGTGACAACTCCTTCGATTCGAAGAGCTTTAAAAATTACCAGACATAAAACAATTGGTTGGAATATTCGTTCTCTTGATGGAGGAACTAAAAATCAGGAATTAATTTTCAGTCGAATTATTAAACGTGTTTCTCCCGGCGGAATTGTACTTTTGCATGATACGGGAAAACATTCTGTTTTTGTCTTGGAACAATTTTTGCAATTTTTAAAGCAAAATAATTATGAAGTCGTTTCAATCGAAGAACTTTTGAATCTTAAAGCTTATGCAAACTAAAATATATCTATTCTTTTTTTTAATAATCGGTTTGAGTTTATCGGCGCAAGAACAAAAAATGACCGATGCCGAAATTGCATCTTTCAAACAAGATGTAAATGTGGTGGCTAAAAAAATCAAGACGTTGACGACTGATTTTGTTCAGTATAAACATTTAGATTTTTTATCGAAAGATATTGAAACGTCTGGTAAAATGATTTTTAAAGAACCTGCTTTGCTTCAATGGCAATACAAAAAACCATACAATTACAGCATTACTTTCAAAAATGGCAAAATCCTGATTAATGACGAAGGAAAGAAAAGCGCCGTTGATATTGGCAACAGCAAAATTTTTGCCCGAATCAATAAGTTGATTGTGGGAAGCGTAAGCGGAAATATGTTTGACGATAAGGAATTTACGATTTCGTATTTCAAATTAAAAGGTCTAAACTTAGCGAAATTTGTTCCGAAAGATGCGACGCTGAAAAAATACATCAAACAAATTGAACTGACTTTTGATAAAGAAGAAGCAACTGTGGTTCAGGTAAAATTATTAGAATCATCTGAAGATTATACCAGAATTGTACTTAAAAATAAAGTGATCAATGCAAAAATCGACGATTCAGTTTTTACTAATTAATTGCTTTTTGGCGATTGTTTTGGTTTCTTGCGGCTCGGTTTCAAAAAACTATAAGCCTAAAAAATTAGACAAAACGTCTTATACCGTTCCTTATTTTTCAGATTCAAAAACCGATTATGTTTATAAAACTAATATTTCAGTTTACGGAAATGAATTGTCTGGAATTTTCATTGCCAAAAAAATAAACGATACAACGCACCGGATTGTTTTTACAACAGAATTTGGAAATAAATTAATGGATTTTGAAATCTCTGAAAATGACTTTAAAGTCAATTCGATTGTTTCAGAATTAGATCGAAAAATCTTGATCAATACTTTAAAAGAAGATTTTAGACTGCTTTTAAAAAAGGAATATCAGCTTCAAGAACAGTTTGAAAACGAATCAGCTGACATTTATAAATCGGCAGACGGCAAGCGTGATAATTATATTTTTATCTCCAAAAAAGATCATAAATTAGAAAAGATCGTTCATTCTTCTCAAACAAAAGAAAAATTTACGCTGTTTTTCAATTCAGAAAACAATATTTTTGCTGAAAATATTCAGATTATTCATCAAAATATTAAGCTTAAAATCGAGCTGAATTATTTTAAATCAGAATAGAAAATTAAACTAACCATAAAACTAAACTAATCCCAAGATGAAAAAAATAACCTTAATTGCATTCGTTTTATTTATCGGAATTCAGTCTTCTCAATCACAAGTAAGAGTTAGTCCAGGACTTCGAGGCGGTTTGAATGTATCAACATTAACGAATATAGACGACAATAATTCAAAAACAGATTTTTATGTTGGTGGATTAGTAAACATTAAATTTAATAAATTCTTTTCGTTGCAGCCGGAGATAACATACTCAAGACAAGGTGATGAAGGAAGAGAGTATTTTGGAAACGGCAATAATTATCGTTATGTAAAATATGAACTAAATTATATAACACTTGGAGCGGTTGCTAAATTTAACTTTAATGGTGGCGGTTTTCACCTATTGGCAGGACCTTCTTTAGATTTAAAAGTTGGTGATAATTATATCAATTCAAATCCTGAAGATTTTGACTTGGCAATAGTTGGAGGTATTGGTTATACATTGCCAAATGGTTTGACATTTGAAGCGAGAATTAAACAAGGATTGGTAGATATTTATGGCTACGATTATTACGATAACGACGGATATTATACAAATGATGCCATTTTAAATCAGGTTTTTCAAATTGGAGTCAGTTATACTTTTAAAACAAAATAACACATGACAAAAAGAGTACTTTTCTTTATTGCTGTTTTTACAGTTTTAAATCTACAAGCTCAAATAAGTGTTAAACCAGGTTTAAGAGGAGGTTTTAGTTTTTCGACCATTTCTGAAATGCATGCCGATTATAAAACTGATTTTTATGTTGGTGGTTTTTCTGAAATTAAGATTACAAAAATTTATGCGCTACAGCCAGAACTTAATTATACTAGACAAGGTTCTAATAATGTTGCCCGTAATTATTATGATGAAAACATGCAAAGTGATCGAATTGAACATCTGGATCTTGAAATAAATTATTTGTCTCTTTCGGTAATGAATAAATTTACTTTACCGCAGGGAATTCAATTTCAAGCTGGGCCTACATTAGATATTTTATTGAATGATAATCTAGCCGTTAGAAAAGCGCAGAATGATCTGGGTTTAGTTTTAGGAGTTGCTTATGCTTTGCCTTCGGGTCTAACATTTGAAGCAAGATTTAAGAAAGGTTTGCTTGATATTTTGAGCAGTGATTATTATCAAAACAACTCGAATAATTATTATTTATTCGGAGATTACAATACCAATATCAATTTTCAGCTGGGAGTTTCCTATTCATTCGGAAAATAAAAAATATGATTTTAAAAGATTTTTACAAAGTCCTATCGGAGGAAAAAGTTTCCGATTCAAAATACAATGTTACAATTTTGGTTAATGAAAAACATGACGTTTTTAAAGGTCATTTTCCAGGAAATCCGATTATGCCAGGAGTTTGCATGATTCAGATTATCAAAGAATTGACAGAAAAATTTACAAACGAATCTTTGTTGATTCAAACATTGACGAATGTAAAATTCATGGCGCTCATTAATCCTGAGGCAACGCCAGAATTACGATTAGAATTAGATATAGTAATTACCGAAGATAATTTGGTAAAAGTGAAAAACACGACTTACTTTAACGACACTACTGCTCTTAAATTGAGCACGGTGTTCAAAAAAATATAATTATGAAAGTATTAATGACATTAGTTTTATGGATTAGTTTTGTCGGAACGCCAGATTTGGCTTCTATCCGCAAAATGTATTCTGATGTTGCAAAATCAGAAACAAATGCGAAAGATTTTGTAGCTAAACTTGCCAGCGTTTCTCATAATGATGATAAAATTTTAGTGGCTTACAAAGCGGCTTCAATTTTAGTAGATTCTAAATTTGAAAAAAAGTTAGGCGAAAAAATTGAGCGTTTTAAAGAAGGTGCGAAGCTTCTTGAAGCAACCATTAAAAGTGATCCAAGTAATATTGAAATGAGAATGATCCGTTTAAGCGTTCAAGAAGATGTTCCTGCCATTACGGGATACAAAAAAAACATTAAAGAAGACAAAAAGTTCATCACAACGTACTATGCAGGACAAGGTGCGGCTTTGAAAGAATATCTTAAAGACTTCGTTTTACAATCAAAAAGTTTCTCTGAAAAAGAGAAACAATTCCTGAAGTAAGCCCAAAAAACACCTCATGAAATCACATCAGGAATTACTTAATTCGATCAGCTTTTGCGTTATTGTACCCACTTACAATAACCCGAAAACACTGAAAAAAGTATTGGATTCTATTTTAGATTTCACTTCCGATATTATTATTATTAATGACGGTTCAACCGATTCTACTCCGGAAATTTTAAAACAATATTCGCAGCTTACACAAATTCATCATCCTAAAAATTTAGGAAAAGGACGTGCGCTTCGAAATGGTTTTAGAAAAGCTTTAGAATTGAATTTTGAATACGCCATAACCATCGATTCTGACGGACAGCATTTTGCTTCTGATATTCCGGTTTTTTTGGAAGAAATTCAAAATAATCCAAATTCGCTTTTAATCGGAAGCCGAAACATGACTCAGGAAAATGTGCCGAAGAAAAGCAGTTTCGGAAACAAATTCTCCAATTTCTGGTTTAAGTTCGAAACCGGAATCAAACTCTACGACACACAATCTGGATTTAGATTGTACCCTTTACGCTTATTACCAAAGCGTTTTTATACCAATAAATTTGAATTTGAAATCGAAGTCATTGTTCGCGCAGCATGGAAAGGAATTGTGGTAAAAAACATTCCGATTCAGGTTTTGTATGATCCTGCTGAAAGAGTTTCTCATTTTCGTCCGTTTCAAGATTTTACCAGAATTAGTATTTTAAATACGGTTTTGGTAACCAATGCTTTATTGTATATAAAACCTCGGGATTTCTTTCGCCGGGCAAAAAAAAAAGGTTTTAAAAAATTCTTTCTAGAAGATATTTTAGAAAGTTCCGATTCGAATTTTAAAAAATCTGCTGCAATTTCCTTGGGAATTTTTATTGGCCTTTCTCCTTTCTGGGGATTTCAAACTATTCTACTTTTTACTTTTGCTGCTATTTTTCGATTGAATAAAGTAATTGCTTATTTGACTTCTAATGTGAGTTTCCCGCCTTTTATTCCGTTTATAATTTATGGATCTTTAAAAATAGGAAGTTATTTTGTCACTTCAGACGCGCCGCTAATTTTAGGCAGTTCGATGACGTTTGAGGATATTCAAAAAAATGCTGCTCAATATATCGTCGGAAGTCTTATTTTAGCAACCGTTTCAGCGCTATCAGTTGGCCTTATAAGTTATTTACTTTTAACGACTTTTAGTTCTAAAAACAAAACGAATATTTAAGTTATGTCTGCCACAGATTAAAGGGATTAAAATGATTTTTACATCCAATTTGTCAGGCTGAGCGAAGTCGAAGCCCACGTCCAATTGGAATGCCCTTCGACTTCGCTCAGGGTGACAAACTAAAGCTAATCTTTTAATCTGTGGCAAAAAAATTTTAAACCTAAATCATGCATCAATACTTCTACGCCATTCATTTATTTGTAAATCGAAGAAAATCTTTATCGGTTTTTTTGGCTGTTTTGATGCTTATTGTGTTTGGATTTTTTGCTTCAAGATTAAAATTTGAAGAAGACATTACCAAACTTATTCCAACAAACGATAAAACCGATGTTACGGCCAAAGTTCTCAAACAACTTAACTTTGCCGATAAAACTACTGTCATTTTCAAACTAGAAAAAAATGGATCTGCTGAAGATTTAAAAGAAATGGCAACCCTTTTTTCAGACAGCGTTTCTAAATCTTGCAAACCTTATATAACTGGAATTCAAGGAAAAATAGACGAAGAAAACATTCAGGAAACTATCGATTTTGTTTACAATAATCTGCCTCTTTTTCTAGATGATCAAGATTATAAAAACATCGAACAAAAACTGCAAAAAGATAGCATTGCCGAAACTGTTCAGGGAAATTACAAATCGATCATTTCTCCATCTGGATTTGTTACGAAAGATTTTATTCTGCAAGATCCTTTTGGGATTTCTTTCATCGCTTTAAAAAAATTACAACAATTAAATATTGGCGATGATTTTACGCTAGAAAATGGTTTTGTAATGACGAAGGACAAAAAGAAATTATTGCTTTTTATTACTTCAAACATTCCTTCGAGCGAAACCGAGAAGAATACCATTTTTGCCGAAAAACTAAAATCTATTCAAGAAAATCTAAATCAGAAATTTAAAGGGAAAACTTCCATTAGTTATTTTGGTTCTGCTTTAATTGCGGTTGCAAATGCCAATCAAATTAAAGGCGATATTATCTTGACAACATCTATTGCGATGTTTACTTTAATGCTGATTCTGATTTTATTTTATCGTAAAATTTTAATTCCGCTGATTATTTTTCTTCCAACGGTATTTGGAGGTTTGTTTGCTGTAGCATTTTTATATTTTGTTAGAGAACAGATTTCAGCAATCTCATTAGGAATCGGTTCTATTTTATTGGGAATTACAATTGATTATTCGATTCATATTCTCACGCATTACAAACATAATAGCGATGTAAAAACCTTGTACAAAGACATTACAATGCCCGTAATCATGAGCAGTTCTACAACGGCAGTTGCCTTTTTATGTCTGCTTTTTGTAAAATCGGATGCACTCAATGATCTTGGAATTTTCGCTGCCGTTATTGTTATGGCCACTGGAGTTTTCTCGCTTTTGATTGTTCCGCATTTATTTAAACCAAAAGAAAACCCAACAGAACACAAGAAAAATGTCATTGATAAGATGGCTCATTTTTCTTTTCACAACAATAAAATCTTAATCGGACTTTGTGTTATCATTACGATTATCTGTTGTTTTACTTATAATGATGTTGGTTTCAATAACGATTTGTCACAGCTAAATTTTATTCCGAAAGACATTAAAGCGGCCGAAAAACAATTGGAAGAAAGTACGAGTTTAACTTCCAAAACGATTTATGTCGCTTCTTATGGAAAAACCATGGAAGAAGCTTTGCAACATAATAGCCAGCTTTTTTCTGATTTATCAAAAGAAAAAAATCAAGATAAAATTCTGAATTTCAGTTCGGTTGGCGGAATTGTTCTTTCTCAGGCAGCACAACAACAAAAAATTGAAAAGTGGAATTCATTTTGGACTTCGCAGAAAAAACAATTTGTAAAATCTGAATTGATTTCAGAAGGTTCACAACTTGGTTTTAAACCGACAACTTACAATTTGTTTTTTGATCATTTAGATTTTGACTTCAAACCTATTTCTGCCGATGATTATTTAAAAATAAAAGCATTACAATTACAAGAATTCATCACAGAGAAAAATGGTTTTTACACCGTCTCGACTTTGGTAAAAGTGGCTCCGGAACAACGTGATGCTTTTATAAAATCGGCCTCAGCAAAAGAAAATGTAATTGCAATCGATCGTCAGCAAATGAACGAAACGTTTTTCAGCACTTTAAAAACCGATTTTAATTCGCTTGTCAATTATTCTTTTGTTGCCGTAATTCTGATTCTATTTTTCTTTTTCCGAAGAATCGAATTGGTTATTATCAGCTGTATTCCAATCGCGTTGACAGGAATTGTAACGGCAGGAATTATGGGCATTTTTGGCATTCAAATGAATATTTTCAGCATGATTGTCTGCACTTTGATTTTTGGTCACGGAGTCGATTTTAGTATTTTCATGACAAGCGCATTGCAAAAAGAATATTCGACCGGAGTTAATGAAATTGCAGTTTATAGAACTTCCATTATTCTAGCCGTTATCACCACTATTTTAGGAATTGGCGCTATGATATTTGCCAAACATCCAGCGTTGACATCTATATCAGCCGTTTCGTTGATCGGAGTTTTTGCCGCGTTGATTATTACTTTTATTTTCTATCCGATTTTGTTCAAATTATTTTTGTCCAATCGATCTAAAAAAGGAAATCCGCCGTTTCAATTGCGCACTTTTATTCATGGTGTTATTTCATTTGCTTATTATGGTTTGAGCGGTATTGTAATGTCTATTTTCAGTTTTACATTAATGCCAATTATTCCGCTTAGCGCGAAAACTAAAATGAAAGGTTTTCGATATGTAGTTTCAAAATTGATGAAATCTGTCTTGTATTCAAATCCTTTTATAAGTAAAAAAATCATCAATAATTACAATGAAACTTTCGAAAAACCAGCCGTAATTATTGCTAATCATTCTTCGTTTATAGATATTTTGGCAATCGGAAGCCTGAATCCAAAAATTATTTTTCTGGTAAGTAACTGGGTTTACAATTCTCCTATTTTTGGTGGAATTGTTAGAAAAGCAGGTTTTTATCCTGTTTCAGAAGGAATTGAAGGCGGCGTTGAACATTTGCGTAAAAAAGTAAACGAAGGATATTCACTAATGGTTTTTCCTGAAGGAACTCGTTCAGAAAATAATGTGATTAAAAGATTTCATAAAGGAGCTTTCTTTTTGGCAGAAGAATTTAAATTGGATATTCTTCCTGTTGTCATTCACGGTGCTTCAGAAGCAATTCCGAAAGGCGATTTTGTCATTCATAAAAGCTCACTAACGGTTACTATTTTAGAAAGAATTTCACCTGAAAATCTTTCGTACGGAAATAATTACGCCGAAAGAACCAAGCAAATCAGTTCATTCTTTAAAGCCCAATATCATAAAATTCGTGAACAACTCGAAGGACCGGATTATTTTAAGTCAATGTTGATCAACAGTTATGATTACAAAGAAATTGAAATCGGAAATAGCGTCAAAAAAGATCTGAAACAAAATCTGGAAGTCTATTATAACTTAAACAAACACATTCAGCCAAAAGCAAAAATTCTGCATTTAGGCAATGATTATGGGCAATTGGATGTTTTATTAGCGTTGCAAGAACCACAGCGAAAAATAGTTTCTTTTATAAATGAGGAAGAAAAAATGCTGGTTGCCAAAACGAATTATTTCCTTAAAAAGAGAAAAATTATTTACGTTGACAAATTAGAATTGGCTTTTGAAAATGAGTTTGATATTCTGTTAATTTCTGATGAAAGTTATCAAAACGATTTAGAAAAAATCACTTCAAATTTTTCTTTTGTAATTTTAGTGAATTGTTCGAATTTGAAAAATAAATTTGATCCTAGTTTTGAAATTATTGCTGAAGAAAATGCTTTGCTTCTTTTAAAGAAAAAATAATGAAAAAAGAGTACGATGTAGTCATTATTGGCAGCGGTTTAGGCGGATTGGTTTCTGCCGTTATTCTGGCAAAAGAAGGCTACAGCGTTTGTGTGCTCGAAAAAAACAATCAATACGGCGGAAATCTACAAACTTTTGTTAGAGATAAAACCATTTTTGATACCGGAATTCATTATATAGGAGGTTTGGGCGAAGGCCAGAATCTTCATCAATATTTCAAATACATTGGAATAATGGATCATTTGAATCTGAAACAATTAGACGAAAATGGTTTTGATATTATTTCTTTTGATGATGATAAAATCGAATATCCGCATGCGCAAGGTTTTGAAAATTTCATTGAAAAACTGACTCATTTTTTTCCTGAAGAAAAAGAAAATCTAGACAAATATTGCCAAAAAATAAAAGAGGTCTGCAAAGCTTTTCCACTATATAATCTCGAATCGCAAGGCAGATATAACGATGAAGTTTTAACGCTTAACGCGAAAGAAACAATCGATTCTTTTACAAAAAACGAAAAATTAAAAGCGGTTTTGGCGGGTTCCAATTTTCTCTACGCCGGAATTGCAGATAAATCGCCTTTTTATGTTCATGCCTTAATTGTAAATTCTTATATCGAAAGTTCTTGGCGCTGCATCAATGGCGGAAGTCAGATTACCAAACAGCTTTTAAAACAACTTAAAAAATTTGGTGGCGAATTCTTCAAACATAAAGAAGTTACCAAAATTGAAGTTGAAAATCATAAAGTGAATTCCGTAAAAATGAAAGACGGAACTGAAGTTTCTGGAACGTATTTCATTTCTAATATCGAGCCCAAAACGACTTTGAAATTGGCTGGTCAGGAAAATTTTAGAAAACCCTTTTTCAGCAGAATTCAAAATCTCGAAAGTGTACTTTCAGCTTTTAGCCTTTATATCGTTTTTAAACCTAAAACTTTCAAATACATCAATCACAATTTTTACCATTTTAAAAGTAGTAATGATGTTTGGAGCTCTTATGAATACGATGAAAATTCGTGGCCAAAAACTTTTATGGCTTCTATGAGTCCGTCAAAAAAAGACGAAGAATGGGCAGACGGAATGACGTTTTTGACGTATATGAAATATGAGGAAGTTAAAGATTGGGAAAATACTTTTAATACCACTTTTGACGAAAATGATCGAGGCGAAAGTTATGAGGATTTCAAAGCCAGAAAAGCAGCGAAATTTTTAAACGAAGTAGAAAAGAAATTTCCAGGAATTAGAGATTGTATAAAGTCAGTTCATACTTCTACTCCACTTTCTTACCGCGATTATATTGGCGGCGACGGCGGAAATATGTACGGATATGTTAAAGATTCTAATAATCCGATGAAAACTTTAATTCCTTCTAAAACTAAGATAGAAAATCTTTATCTTACAGGCCAAAGTATTAACATGCACGGAGTCTTGGGTGTTACGGTTGGAGCGGTTGTAACCTGCTCTGAAATTGTAGGAAGAGAATATCTGCTGGAAAAAATTAAAAAAGCATCTGAATAGTTGAATCATGAAAAGCCGAGTTATTTATTGCATCCTTATCGGTTTTTTCAGTTTGCTGACTTCCTGCGGTACGTCAAAATCAAAACATCACAAGCCAGATCTCACTGCTTTTAACAATTCAAAACCTGTAGTTACTAAAGTTTCCGATAGTGTTTTTATCTCTGGAAAAAATTCATTTTTAAAAAACAAACAAGGTCTTTGGGAATTATATGTCGAAGGCGATCCGCTAGAAATTGGCTTAACAACTGGCGCTCTGACAGACTCACTTTTACAAAACCAACAGCGTATTTTTTTCTCTAAAATAACCGATTTTGTTCCTTCAAAATTGCAGCAGAAAATACTGCGTCAGTTTTTAAAATGGTTCAATCGTAAATTGTATCTGAATGTTCCAAACGAATATCAGACTGAAATTTACGGCGTTTCTCAATATACTTCGAACGAATTTGATAATATCGCGCCTCAGTATCAACGCAGTTTATATTTGCATGCGGCGCACGATATCGGGCACGCTTTACAAGATTTAGCTTTAGTGGGCTGCTCTTCTTTTGCCGCTTGGAACGAAAAATCGGAAGATGGAAATTTAATTTTGGCTCGAAATTTTGATTTTTATGTGAATGACGCTTTCGCGGAAAATAAAATTATCGCTTTTATAAATCCGAAAGAAGGTTATAAATTTATGATGGTCACTTGGCCTGGAATGATCGGCGCTGTTTCTGGAATGAATTACGAAGGATTAACGGTAACCATAAATGCATCAAAATCTAAAATTCCGCTTAGCGCGAAAACGCCGATTTCGATTTTAACTCGTGAAATTTTACAGCATGCCAAAAATCTAGAAGAAGCGATTTCCATTGCAAAAAATAGAAAAGTGTTTGTTTCTGAATCTATTATGGTTGGAAGCGCGAATGATAACAAAGCCATTTTAATTGAAGTTTCGCCAAACAAAATGGATGTTTATGATGTTGCAAACAACAATCAATTAATTTGTTCAAATCATTTTCAAGGAGATTCTTTTAAGGATGATAAACGAAATCTAGAACAAATTGCAAACAGTCATTCCGAATATCGATTGGAAAGAATGCAAGAGTTGCTGAATGAAAATCCAAAAGTAAATCCTGAAATTGCCTCTGAAATTCTTCGAAATAAAGAAGGTTTAAAAAACATTTCTTTAGGCTATGGAAATGAGAAAGCGCTGAATCAATTAATGGCGCATCATGGCATTATTTTTAAACCAAAAGAAAAATTGGTTTGGGTTTCTGCAAATCCATTTCAATTGGGCGAATTTGTTTGCTATGATTTGAATTTAATTTTCGGCGAAAGCAAAAATAATCCGAAATCATTTCAAAAAGAAAATCTAAATATTGCAAAAGATCCTTTTTTGGAAACCACTGCTTTTCAGAATTTTAAAAAGTTTAAAATTGAAGATCATAAAATAGATGCGTTTCTGGAAAAGAAAGAAAGCATTTCTCCAGAATTCATAAAAATTTATCAATCGTTAAACCCTGATTATTGGGTTGTATATTATAAGGCAGGATTGTACTTTTACCAAAAAAAGGAATTCTCGCAGGCAAAGCTTAATTTTGAAAAAGCTTTAAACCTTGAAATTACTACTGTTCCTGATAAAGAAAAGATTGAAAAATATTTAAAAAAAGTCAAAAGAAAATTACAATGATTCCAGCAATAGAAAAAGGTTCTTTAGAAGAAATTAAAATTTTTCAAGAAAAAAAATTAGTTGAACTTCTAGATTATATCAGTCAAAATTCTCCTTTTTACAAAAGACTTTTTGCTGGACAGAATATTGATATTTCGAAAGTGAAAACTCTTGAAGATCTACAATTTTTACCTGTTACCACTAAAGAAGATTTACAACAATACAACGATGATTTTTTGTGTGTTCCGCAACATAAAATTATCGACTACGCTTCAACATCGGGAACTTTAGGAGATCCTGTGACTTTTGGTTTAACCGATTCTGACTTAGATCGATTGGCATATAATGAAGCGATTTCTTTTGCCTGTGCCGGAATTGCAGAAGGTGACGTAGTTCAATTAATGACGACAATTGATCGAAAATTTATGGCTGGTTTGGCTTATTTTTTAGGTCTTCGAAAATTGAAAGTCGGCGTAATTCGTGTTGGCGCTGGAATTCCAGAAATGCAATGGGATTCTATTTTAAAATACAATCCGAGTTATTTAATTACGGTTCCTTCTTTCCTTTTGAAATTAATTGAATATGCCGAAATTCACGGAATCGATTATAATAATTCTAGTATAAAAGGTGCAATCTGTATTGGAGAATCTCTGAGAGAACAGGATTTCTCCATGAATATTCTATTCAAAAAAATCACGGATAAATGGAATATTAAGTTGTTTTCGACTTACGCTTCGACAGAAATGAGCACTGCTTTTACAGAATGCGAACATGGAAAAGGCGGACATCATCATCCAGAATTGATTATTATTGAAGTTTTGGACGAAAATAATCAGCCTGTTAAAAATGGAGAAACGGGCGAACTGACTTTCACTACTTTAGGAATTGAAGCAATGCCTTTATTACGTTTTAAAACTGGCGATATTGTACAGCTTCATAACGAACCTTGCGCTTGTGGAAGAAATACACTTCGTGTTGGTCCAGTTGTCGGCCGTAAAAAACAAATGATAAAATACAAAGGAACAACGCTTTATCCGCCTGCCATGAACGATGTTTTGAGCAGTTTTGATACTATCGAAAATCATTTGATTGAAATCTCAACCAACGATTTAGGTACAGACGAAATCTTAATAAAAATTGCTTCCAAAAATCAAACTCCTGAATTTCTACAAGAAATAAAAGATCATTTTAGAGCGAAACTGAGAGTAACTCCAAAAATAGAATTTGCCTCAAAAGAAGTTTTAAATCCACTCGTTTTCAATCCAATGAGTCGAAAACCAATTCGATTTTTTGATTACAGAAACATATAAAATTTTTCCACCATATAAGTGATATAAGTTCATTTAAAAAAGATTGCGTATAACAATACTTTAATTAAATGAACTTATATCACTTATATGGTTTAATTTCAGCTTCTTAAATGTTTTGCTGTGAATTGAACTAAATGTTGTAATTTTGCAAAAAATTACGAAGATGGTCAAGATTGGCAACATAGAATTACCTGAATTTCCTTTACTATTAGCTCCGATGGAAGATGTTAGTGATCCGCCGTTTCGCAGATTATGCAAAACGCATGGAGCTGACATGATGTATTCTGAATTTATTTCGTCGGAAGGATTAATTCGTGACGCTATAAAAAGCCGTATGAAGCTGGATATTTTTGATTATGAACGTCCAGTCGGAATTCAGATTTTTGGTGGTGATGAAGAGGCAATGGAAATGTCGTCTAAAATTGTTTCTACCGTAAAACCAGATTTAGTGGATATCAATTTTGGATGTCCAGTAAAAAAAGTAGTCTGCAAAGGTGCTGGTGCTGGAGTTTTGAAAGATGTCGATTTGATGGTTCGTCTGACACAAGCGGTTATCAAAGGAACTAATTTGCCGGTCACAGTAAAAACGCGTTTGGGCTGGGACGAAAACTCGATTAATATTGATGAAGTTGCAGAAAGACTTCAAGATATTGGAGTTCAAGCTCTAACAATCCACGCTAGAACTCGTGCGCAAATGTATAAAGGTCATTCTGATTGGTCGCATATTGCTCGTGTAAAAAACAACCCAAGAATTACAATGCCAATTTTCGGAAACGGCGATATCGACAGTCCAGAAAAAGCATTACATTATAAAAACGAATACGGAATTGACGGAATTATGATTGGTCGTGCTGCGATTGGTTATCCGTGGATTTTTAACGAAATAAAACATTTCTTTAAAACAGGTGAACACTTACCTGCTCCAACAGTTATTGATCGTGTTGAAGCTGCTAGAAATCATTTGCAATGGTCAATGGATTGGAAAGGGGAACGTTTGGGAATTGTAGAAATGCGTCGTCATTATACCAACTATTTCAAAGGAATTCATTCTTTCAAAGAATTCAAACAAAAATTAGTTACAACAGATGCGCCTGAAGATTTATTCGCGATCATGAAAGAAATTGAACAGGTTTATGCTGGATATGAGTTTGTTTAAAATATAAATCTTTAGTTTTAAACAAAAATTAACCACATTCATTGTCAATTTCGACGAAGGAGAAATCTCCACAAGTAACTCCATAACGAAATTCCAATCTTTGTCGAGCTTCTCGCGGAGATTTCTCCTTCGTCGAAATGATAAAAATGATGAAACAAAAAAGACCTTCAAATATTTGAAGGTCTTTTTTCGTTTTATTACACTTGAACTCGTTTCCACTTTCCTCTTTTGTAGAAAAAGATTCCGGCTAAAGTTATGGCAGTCTCAGCAACAGGAATAGCGATGAAAACTCCCGTTGGTCCCATATTAAAATGTTTTGCCAATACATAAGCTAATGGAATTTGAAAAAGCCAAAAACCAAAGAAATTAATTCCAGTTGGTGTCCAAGTATCTCCTGCTCCATTGAAAGTATTGATTAAAACCATTCCGATTCCGTAGAAAATAAATCCGACGCTCATGATTTGCAAAGCTTCAATCGCAACGGCTTTTACTTGTTCATCATTCGTGAAAAATGAGATAATATATTGTCCAAAAACCAAAGTAATAATCATAATCGAAGCCATGAAAATTACATTGTATCTGGCTGTTGTATAAACCGATTTTTCTGCTCGCTCGATTTGTTTTGCGCCTAAATTCTGTCCAACCAAAGTGGCAGCTGCATTACTCAATCCCCAAGCTGGAAGTATGAAAAACATCATAATTCTTAGTGCGGTTTGGTATCCTGCAGAGCCGTGATCTCCACCAGTTGTTGCCACTAATTGTGCAAGAAAAATCCAGCTGCAGGATGCAATTACGAATTGTAAAATTCCAGGAGCTGCAATTTTTATCAAAGCTTTAATCTGCGGGAAATCTGGAGCGAAATAAGAAATCTTAATTTTCAAAATTCCATTTCCAAAAAACAGATGATAAACTTGATATAAAACTCCAATACTTCTACCAATAGTGGTTGCTAAAGCTGCTCCAATTAAGCCAAAGGCTGGAACTGGTCCGAAACCATTAATTAAAATTGGGCATAAAATAATATTACAGATATTGGCAATCCAAAGACTTTTCATTGCAATTGCTGCATTTCCAGCGCCGCGGAAAATTCCGTTTATTAAAGACAAAAGCATAATGCACAAACTCGAACCAATCATAATTTGCGTAAATCTGTAACCATGCTCGGCTGATTCTAAAGACGAACCCATCAAAATCAAAATATCTTTTGCATAGATAATTCCGAAAATGCTCATAAAAGCATTTACTGCAACTGCAATAATAATAGCTTGCATTCCTGCTTTTGCAGCGGCCACGGGATCTTTCTCACCAATTCTTCTTGCTACAACTGCTGTTGCTGCCATACTCATTCCGATTGCAAGAGAATATATTACGGTTAATACAGATTCTGTTAAGCCAACGGTTTGAATAGCAAAACTACTATGTTCTAAATGTCCAACAAAATACAAATCGACTAAGGCAAAAACCGATTCCATCATCATTTCTAAAACCATCGGAATGGCTAATAGAATTACGGCTTTCTTTATACTTCCAGAAGTATAATCAAATGATTCGTCGCCATTTAAGGCTTGTTTTAGAGTGGTGAAAATTTTAGAAAATAAACTTTTCTTTATAGATGTTTCTGTCATGATATTTTTAGGATAAATAATAATATTGGTCCAGATGCACTATGATCTGAACTAAAAAAGTAAACGTAAGTATCCTAATTATTCTAAAAAATAAAATAGGATTAGGCAGAAACAATCATATGCTGTAGTTATTTAAGGCGGTAAATATAAGTAATATTTTTTAGCAAAAATTAATCCAGCAACTTTTTACTAACTCGGCTGCTTGCTATTAAAGACGCAACAAAACCTAAACAAACAATAGTTGTCATTACAATCAGTACATTTTCCATTGTAAAAACAACTGGATACGCAAGTGTTGGCGTTATCAAAATCAGCTCAAATTGTTGCTGCAAAACTACCAGTATTACACCTAGAACAAGTCCGATTAATCCGCCAAATACACTTAACAAAGTACCTTGAAGTAAAAATATTTTGCGAAGATGACTGATGTCTGTTCCGAGATTAAAAAGGGTTTTTAGATTTCCTTTCTTCTCTAAAATCATCATAATCAAGGCTCCAATTAAGTTGAAAAGTGCTACTATAATCACTAAAGTAAAAATCAGATAAACGGCAATATTTTCTGTGTTGAGCATTTTATATAAAGACTCATTTAACTGCGCTCTATTTTTTAATGTGATTTTATTTTTAAAGATTGAATTTAGCTGTGACTTTACTGCGTTTTCATTAGCATTTGGGTTTAGTTTAAATTCAATTCCAGAAATCTGATTGTGTTTATACATCAGCAATTCCTGCGTTAAACCTAAATCTGCGAATACATATTTAGAATCTAAATCTTCACTTATGGAATAAATTCCAACTGGTAAAACATCTGTTTTATTGAATGCTTCTTCTGGATTTTCAATTGCTCCTTTTCCTGGTTTCGGAGCGAAAATCTGAAGTGGATTTTCGAAATCCATAATTCCCAACGAAAAATTCTGAGCTAAACCATAACCTATAACAACCTGAAAAGTATCCGGTTTAAGCCATTGACCATTAAAAAGTTTTTTTCTAATATCATTAACAGCAGTGTACGAACTATCAACTCCTTTAAGAAACGTAACCTGCTGTTTATCTTTAAACAAAAACAAAACACGTTCTTCTATAATTTTAGTGTACGAAGCGACACCATTTATTTTCTTAATCTCGTTTTCCTGATTGGGTGTAATAAAAAATGACTTTCCGTATGTGCTTGTCAATTTTAAATCAGGATCTATTTCATTTGTAAATGAAAGACTAAAAACTTTTAATCCGCTAAATACGGATAAGACCACAAACAAAGCCATCGTACCAACAATGATTCCCATGCTGGCAATACGATTAATGATATTGATAGCATTGTTTTTACTGCTGCTAAAAATATAACGTTTGGCTATGTATAAGGGGAAATTCAATTTATGATTTTCTTCTTTTTTCTAAAAGATCACGATTTTCTATTGGGTTTTCTTTTCCTGCAAGCGCATTGTCAATTTTCTCAATATAATCTAGAGAGTCATCTATAAAGAAAACTAAATTCGGAACACGGCGTAGTTGCAAACGAACGCGTTGCGATAAATCATGTTTGATTAAAGTTGTATTTGATTTGATTCCTTCTAAAGTTTCTTTAGCTTTTTCTTGTGGAAAAATACTTAAATATACTGTTGCTACAGATAAATCTGTAGTCACACTTACTTTGGATACTGAAATTACCAAATTTGTAACCCCGTTTTTTCTCACTTCACCTTGCAGAATATCAACCAGATCTTTCTGAATAACTCCACCTATTTTTTTCTGTCTATTTGTTTCCATAGTGCAAAAATACTAAATTTTACTGGTTTCTAAGCTACTTTTATTTGTTTCGAAACTGATAAAAATGATAGTAATTGAGAGAATTATTCTACATATTTGATCTAAATATAAACTAATCTATCATGAAAAAAAGAGAACGAATTAGTCATATAATGACCAAAACAGTATTAACTGCAAACGAGAAAGATGAACTTAAAGGGATTGTTACCATAACAGATGTTGTCAAATATCTTTTGGAACAATATGATTAATAAAAAAGGGAGCTAAATTGCTCCCTTAAGTTTTTTATCTGCTTTGCAGCCATCCTTCTGGATTATTATTTGAAGTGTTTTGCATAATCAGGAATTTTATGATGGTCTTTCCTGTATCTCCACTTGTTCTAACTCTTCCAATGTTTTGTTTAATTGTCACTTTGTCACCTTGACTAACCGAAACGGAACTCAAGTTTTGATATACGGTAAAATAATCTCCATGCTGAATTACGACTGCCTTATTTACTGGAGATAAAACGATAACTTTAGAAACTTCTCCTGCAAATACAGCTCTTGCGCTCGCGCCATCTTCAGTCGTAATCTCAACTCCCGAATTATGGACCGTAATTGAAGGATGCAAAGGGTGTGGCTGATCTCCGTAACCAAGAGAAATAAATCCTTTTTCTACAGGCCAAGGTAATCTTCCTCTGTTCGCTTTAAAATCAGCTGCCAAAACTTTATCTTCTGGTGTCAATGCAATTTTAGAAGAAGAAACTGGAGCCTTAGCTTCGCTTGAACCAGGATTTGCTTTTGCTCTTTCTGCCGCTGCTTTTCTATTGGCTTCAGCAATGGCTTCACGAATTAAACGATCAATTTGTCTATCAATTCTTTTAGATTCACTTTGTTTAGATCGAATATCTGCCGCAATTTTATTTTTATCTTTTTTAAGTGAATTAACCAATTTTTGCTGTTCTTTTTTCTCTACTTCAAGGGTTACTTTCTCCTTTTGATTCTCAGCAATAATTTTCTTTTTCACTTGCCTTTGTCCATCTAGTTTAGCATTAAAATCAACTAATTGAGCTGTTTTGCTTTGGATTTCAAGTCCTTGATTTTTTCTAAAAGCTGTGTATTGTTTCAAATATTGCGCTCTTTTGTATGCTTGTAAAAAACTTTCAGAAGATAAAATAAACATTGCTCGGCTTTGTTCAGAACGGCTTTTGTATGATTTTAAAATCATTTCTGCATAATCTTCTTTTAGAACTTTCAATTCTTTTTTAAGCTTATTAACCTTAACCTGATTGATATACATATCATTACTAATCAGCTTTTCTTGCTTAGCCGTAGTGTTGATTAATTTCTCTTTAAGTTTTATCTTGTTTGCCTGAATTAAATATTCGTTTACAGCAGATTTCTCTTTTTTTCTAACAGACTGAAGCATTTTTTCATTGTCTCTGATTTCCTGTTGAATTTGAGCTTTACGCTGTTCCAGTTTTTCTTGCTGTGAATCCTGCGCCCATACGAATGTAGTGGCACATATTAAAACTAGACTTAGGAGAAATTTTGGCATGTTTCTATTTTTATTTTGCAAATTTACTGAATTGTAACTTTTTTATAGCCACTTGGAACACTATATGGAAAAGAAAGTTCTTCATTAAATGAAATGTTGTTATAATTTAAATTAATACTCGTCTTACCTTTTGGCTGAACGGCATTTATTTCGATACTCGTTGGCAAGGTTCCTTGGTTAAAAACTTTACTATCTGAATAATTAATCTGTAAATTTCTATTTTCAGACGGTTGCGAAATCTCTTCCTTTTGAATCAAATATTTTTCGCTGTCTAAGAAAAAGGTCTTCTTCAAATTAGAATTTTTTTCTTCATCTAATCTAAAAAGATTATCTACAATAGTTTGTGTATATTTTCCCTTTCTTAAATCATCAAATGCTTCTCCAACAAGTAAGTTCTGAACTTTGCTGTAATCTAAATCCGTACCTAGCCATTTACTTAAACTTGTAAAATCTCCTTCATAATAAGTACCATTTATTTTTTCGTAGTAACTTACTGCAGAAGGTGTTATCAAAGCTTTTGCCATTGTAATTCCTAAGAAACGCACGCTTACTAAAATCTGTTTGTCTTTTTCAATTCTAATTTCGGCAGTAACATTCTGGCTTTGTTTTTCATCAGCATATTTTGCACTGGCTTTTATATATAAAGTAGAAAAATCCAACTTGTTCTCATAGTGCTTTTCTACAACTTTCTTGTCTTCTTTTACTGCAACTGTCTGGCTTGTATTATTTCCTTGTACTGCAACTGCTTTCGATTTACATGAAATTACAGCAATACACAGCAATAGTACCGATATATATTTTTTCATCTGAATTCTACTTTTATTTTTTCTTTTTTAATAATTCATTTGCCTTCAAAAAGTATTCCTCTTTTTTCTTTGCATCTCCCAATCCATTATACGCTTCTCCTAATTGAATATTAAAATTTGCTTCCAATTTTATATCATCTACAACATAATCAAGACCCATTTCTAAAACGGTTTTAGCATTTTTAAACTGTTTTATCTGATTGCTTCCTAAACCAGCATAATAATAAAACTGTGCCTGACTCGGATATACTTCAATCAGCATCATGGCTCTTTTAGTCATAGGATCGTATTGTTTAACCTGAGAATAAGCTTCTAGCAACAACATATTGGTTTCTAGATCGGTGTCTGAATGTGCCTTTAAATCTTTTTCATAATATTTAATTGCGTTTTCAAACTGGCCTTTACTATGGTAGAATTTTCCAATTTCTTTAGCAACATCTACTTCTTTATCATTATCAAAATAAGAAATTGCTTTTTCTAAATCTGCTGAATATTGCGGATTTTTATTTACAAAAATCAAAAATTCATTCAAAGTTCTATGTTTTATTTTTGAATCAATTTTTGAGCTTGCTAAAATTACATTCATCGATTTTATAGCTTTCTCTGCCTGATTGGCATCCAAATAGGTTTTGAATAAACTCACTTGAGCCCATTCTGAAGTTGGAATTTCTTTTGCTAATTGTTTGGCTACCTCTAAAGACTTCTCGTTTTCATTATTTTTTGAATACAATAGTATAAGATTCAAATAATTGGATTCTTCTTTCGGATCTTTTTTAATCTGTTGAATCAGGTTGTCAATTTCGGCATTTTGATATTTCCCTTGAGATAGAATCTGCGCCTTATAGATTTCACGATCTGAAGATTTTCCAAACTTATCATTCATTTCGTTTATTGCTGTCAATGCTTTGTCATACTGATTTGTAATCATATACAACGAAATCAAATCGTCTTTGTATTCTTCATCAAAAACAATAATTTTTTGAATGATTTCAATCGCTAACGCATAATTTTTTGTCTCATAACTTACATCGTAAATTCCGAGCCAAAACCATTTATTTTTTGGGTCAAGCTGGGTTGCTTTTTCAAAAGCATTTTGCGCATTTTGATACTGTTTAAGCGCTAGATAATTCTTCCCTAATTCAAAATAAGCGACTGCATCATTGGGTTTTAGTTTGATACATTTTTCCAATGACACAATTGCTTTATCGTAATTTTCGATTCCTTTTTGTTTTAATGATTCATAAAATGAGTCCTGATATTCGTCTGTTGCCATAGCAATGTCCTCGGGCTCTGTCTGTGCAAAAGCCGAAAACGAAGTGCTAAATAAAGCAAGAAACAAAACCGTAAAAACTCTTTTTTTGATCATATCAAAAATTGCATTTTAAACAAAAACAAAACCTTTTATTTTTTTATTCTAAAACTGAATAATCGCCGATACTTACGCTAGTAAATTTACCATCGTAACTAACGTGATTTCCAATCATCGCGTTATCTAAGTTAGCATTTTTAATTTGAGAATACGTTTGAATCAAACTGTTTTTAATTGTACTGTCTGTTACATGGCATCCGTTTCCAATCGAAACATTTGGTCCAACTGTCGTGTTTTTTAAAATAACATTTTCGCCAATATAACATGGTGGAATAATGGTAGCATTCTCTAATTTCACTCCATAATCTACTAAATGTTCTCCGTCATTGTGCAGAAAACCTAACATTCTAGTGTTGGTTTCAACTGTAACATCTTTGTTACCGCAATCCATCCATTCGTCAACACTTCCAGTTTTGAAAACTTTTCCGTTTGACATCATCGCTTTGATACCGTCGTTAATCTGGTATTCACCGCCATTTTGAATATTATTATCTAAAACACTTTGAAGTTCATTTCTTAAAACTCCAACTTCTTTAAAATAGTAAATTCCGATAACCGCTAAGTCACTTACGAATTCTTTTGGCTTTTCAACCAATTCTACAATTTCATTATTTTGATTTAGTTTTACAACACCAAAAGCTTCTGGCTGTTCAACTTGTTTTACCCAAATTACAGCATCTGCTTCTGGATCCAACTCAAAATCTGCTCTAATCAAAGTATCTGCATAAGCAATTACCGCTGGTCCAGAAAGAGAATCTTTAGCACACATGATAGCATGCCCAGTTCCCAAAGGCTGATCTTGACGATAAATTGAAGCTTTAGCACCTAAGCCTTGCGCTAAATCTTCTAAACTTTTTACAACATCATCTCCAAAAAAAGCTTCATCTCCTAAAATAAAAGCTACCTCTTCGATAGGTTCTTTTAATATTTTTGCAATATCTTCAACTAAACGATGCACTATAGATTTGCCTGCAACAGGAATTAATGGTTTTGGAACAGTTAATGTATGAGGCCTCAATCTTGATCCGCGGCCTGCCATTGGCACAATTATTTTCATTCTTTATTTGATTTTATAGAAGATTTGAAAAAATCTTCATGGGGTTTGGTCTTTTCTTTTTCTTATTTCTGTTTACTTCAGAAATTTATTTTACTCCAGTGCTTCCGAATCCTCCTTCGCCTCTTGATGTTTCAGAAAGCGTTTCAACTTCGATCCATTCTGCTCTTTCGTGTTTTGCAATAATCAACTGTGCAATTCTCTCGCCATTTTCAATTACAAAATCGTCATTAGATAAATTTACTAAAATTACTCCTATTTCTCCTCTATAATCTGCATCAATAGTTCCTGGTGAGTTTAAAACGGTAACACCTTTTTTTGCTGCCAGACCGCTTCTTGGTCTTACTTGAGCTTCATAGCCAATTGGCAATTCTATAAAAAGTCCTGTTTTTACAATAGCTCTTTCTAAAGGTTTTAACGTAATTGTCTCCGAAATATTGGCACGTAAATCCATTCCTGCAGAAGCAATAGTTTCGTAATTTGGTAATTCGTGTTGCGATTTATTGATTATTTGTATTTTCATTTTGTAAGTATAATTTTTTTAAACGCTTATTTTCTTTTTAATATTCCTTTTATAGTATCTTTTTCGAAATGGTAAACCATATACATAAAGATTAAAAGAAGGGGAATTCCAACATAATATTTTTCTCTAAATCCGTAAAAAGAAATAATTGAAAACAATATAGAAACACCTAAATAAGCACCAATTTTGTTCATGTCGTATGGAATTGGATAATATTTATTTCCCAAAACATAAGAAATAAGCATCATGCTTCCGTAAGCCGAAATGGTTGCAATTGCAGAACCATAATAACTATATTTTGGAATTAAAAGATAATTTAATACCAAAGTTACAATAGCGCCTACTATAGAAATATAAGCTCCAATTTTTGTTTTATCTGTTAGTTTATACCATACCGATAAGTTGTTATAAATACCAAGAAAGAAATTCGCTAAAATAATAAGCGGCACCACTTTCATAGCTTCCCAATATGATTTATTGTCTAATAAAAGATATTTTAAAACATCTGCAAAAACGATAACACCTAGTAAAATCAACGATCCAAGTATCACAAAATATTTCGTAATTACTGCATACGTTTGAGGTGCATTTTCATTTTTTGCATGACTAAAAAAGAATGGCTCAATTCCTAATCTAAAAGCTGTTGCGAAAAGAACCATAAACAATCCTAACTTATAACAGGCTGAATATGCTCCAACTTCCGACTTTGCTAAATTTTCAGGAAGCAAATAGCCTAATAAAATTTTATCAAAATGTTCATTTACAGCAAAAGCTAATCCGGCAACTAAAATAGGAAGGCCATACTTCATCATTCTTCTCCAAAGTTCTGGATCGAATTTTCGTCCAAGCGAAAGATAGTTTGGTGAAAGAACTATAAACGTTGCTAAGCTCGCCAAAAGATTGGCAATGAAAATATAGGCTATTTGAAAGTTTTCGACATATAAATTGTCCCAAACAGAACCTGGATGCGACTCCGCCAATGTAGGCAGATACATTAAGAAAAAGATATTTAGCAAAAGATTTATAACTACATTTCCAATCTTAATAGCAGCATAAACCATTGGTCTTTGATTGGCTCTTAGTTTAGAAAACGGAATTAAAACCAATGCATCTAAAACTAAAATCCAAACCGTGTATGTAATATATTGGACATCGACTTCGGCTAAATTTGCAAGTGTGTTTCTAAAAATTAAAGCAACAAAAAGAAAAATAATTGAAGTCCAAAATATTGAAATTGTAGAAGTTGCAATTACATTTTTCTTATCATCTTCGGCACTGTAAAATCTAAAAAAAGCAGTTTCCATTCCGTAAGAAAGAACTACGTTGAAGAAAACCATCCAAGACAAAACAATCGAAACTTCTCCGTACTCTGCAGTAGGCAAAATTCCTGTGTACAATCTCACTAATAAAAAACTCAGCATTCTAGGTAAAACTGTTGCCAGTCCATAAATTGCCGTTTGCTTAAATAGATTTTTATATAATCCCAAAATATAATTCTAATAATGTTTGTAAGACAAAAATAACTATTTCTTTTGTTTAATACTGCTTTTGTAGACGCAATAAAGAAAAGTTCTGACAGTTTTTAAACAGTCAGTTTCTTTTCGTCTAAGATTTTTACGAAATGAAATCCTTTTGGTGCGTAACCTTGATTGTAGTAAAATCTATGTGCTCCAAAATTTCCGGTAAAAGCATCTAAAACAATACTGCTGCAATTTAGATCTAGTGCTTTTTTCTCAACATAATCGGTAAGTAATTTTCCAATTCCCCTAGAACGATAATCAGGATTTACTACGAAATTATCAATTTCCAAATATTTTCCTGTCCATAATTTTGTTGCAGACCAACAGCCAGTAAGTCCCAAACAAACTTCCTTTTCAAAAACAGCAATTTGTGTATAGTTATGCGGTATCATCTCCAAAAGATACGATTCATATTTTTCTTTACTCAAATTAGGGTAGAGAAACTTGATTGTTTCTATATGCGATAACATTTCTGAAATTGTAGTGAGTTCTTTTATAAGTAGCTGTTCCATAGTATTTTAGTATAATATAATCAAAAATAATTAATTTATTAGTTAATAGTTATATAATTAAAAATCAAAGACATGTGAAATATATAAATTAGACATGAAAATTATGTAACTTTTTTTAGACAGTCTTTTCCTAAATTTGTTTCACAGGGATTGAGAAAGCTAGATACAACCCTTATAAAAAAGGAAGCACTGGGACTGATAAAGCTTGTTTGTTCCCATAAAAGACAAAGCATAAGGGATTGATTCAGCTGTAGTAACCCTAAAAAAACAGAGCACTGGGACTAATAAAGCTTGTTTGTTCCCATAAAAGACAAAGCAAAAGGGATTGATTCTGCTGAAATGTAACCCTCAAAAAAACAGAGCATTGGGATTAATAAAGCTAGTTTGTTCCCATGAAAGACAAAGCACACAGAGTTATCTGTCTATTTTTATAAAATGGTAGTGATTCTCAACTTTTGAATAATTTGAGAATCACCATTTTATAAAGTTATTTTTAAAAAAGAAAAACTTCCAATAAATAAAAAGCCAGCAAATGCTGGCTTTTTATTTTATATATTATGGAGTAAATTACCCATTTAAAGCTTCTGCTCCACCAACAATTTCCAAAATCTCACTTGTAATCGCAGCCTGACGAGCTTTGTTGTAAGTCAATTTCAATTGGTTTCTTAATTCAGTTGCGTTATCTGTTGCTTTGTGCATTGCAGTCATACGCGCTCCATGCTCAGAAGCAAATGAATCGCGGATACCTTTATACAATTGCGTTTTTAAAGACTTAGGAATTAAAGTTAAAATAATTTCTTCTTTTGAAGGTTCAAAAATATAATCTCCAGCAGAAGCTTTTACCTCAGATTTAATTGGAGCCAACGGTAAAAACTGTTCTGTTTGAACAATTTGCGTAGCAGCATTTTTAAATTGATTGTAAATTAACTCAATTCTATCGTATTCTCCAGATAAAAATTTCTCAGTCAAATTATCTGCAATTCCAGCAACATTTTCAAAAGTTAAATGATCAAAAATTGCATTATGATGACCGTGAACTTTATGAGTTTTGCTTAAAGCGTCATTTCCTTTTTTACCAATAGCAAAAATATCAACTTGCTTTCCAGCGTAAAACTGTGTACGGTTTTTAATCTCTTTAATAATATTTGAATTGAAAGCACCGCATAAACCTCTGTTCGAAGTTATAGCTACTAACAATACTTTTTTTACTTCACGTTGTGTAGTGTAATCTCCTCCAACTTCACCTTCAAGTGTAGAAGAAAGATCTTGCAATAACTCCGTTAATTTCTCGGCATAAGGACGCATTGCAGTGATTGCATCTTGTGCTTTCTTAAGCTTTGCAGCAGAAACCATTTTCATAGCCGATGTAATCTGCATCGTCGATGAAACGGAAGTAATTCTATTACGGATTTCCTTTAAATTTGCCATCTATTAATTAGAAAATGTGACAATTTGAAAATTAGATAATTAGAATAATGTTTTACATTTTCTAATTATCTAATTAACGAATTATCTAATTAGTTATATTTTGCTGAGATTTCTTTTGCTGCTTTTTCGATAACATCTGTAATAGTGTCATCTAATTTACCAGCTTTCAACGCGTTAAGCGTATCTCTATGTTTACTGTTTAAGTAAGCTAAGAAATCAGCTTCAAATTCTTTTACTTTTTCTACAGGAACGTTTCTTAATAAGTTTTTAGAACCAGCGTAGATAATAGCTACTTGGTTTTCAACTGTATAAGGATCATTTAAACCTTGTTTCAAGATCTCAACGTTTCTTTTACCTTTTTCAATTACGTTTAAAGTAACAGAATCTAAGTCAGAACCAAATTTAGCAAAAGCTTCTAATTCACGGAATTGAGCTTGGTCTAATTTTAAAGTTCCCGAAACTTTCTTCATAGATTTAATTTGAGCATTACCTCCAACACGAGATACAGAGATACCTACGTTGATAGCAGGACGAACCCCAGAGTTGAACAAATCTCCGTCAAGGAAAATCTGACCATCTGTAATCGAGATTACGTTTGTTGGAATATATGCAGAAACGTCACCAGCTTGAGTTTCGATAATTGGTAAAGCAGTCAATGAACCACCACCTTTTACGATAGATTTGATAGAATCTGGTAAATCGTTCATGTTTTTAGCGATACCATCATCAGCAATTACTTTACAAGCACGCTCTAATAAACGAGAGTGTAAGTAGAAAACGTCTCCAGGGTAAGCCTCACGTCCCGGTGGTCTTCTCAATAAAAGAGAAACCTCACGGTAAGCAACAGCTTGTTTAGATAAATCATCATACACAATAAGTGCAGGACGACCTGAATCTCTAAAGTACTCTCCAATTGCAGCACCAGCGAATGGAGCGTAAACTTGCATTGGAGCTGGATCAGAAGCATTAGCTGCAACAATAACTGTATAAGCCATTGCACCTTTTTCTTCTAACATTTTAGCGATTCCTGCTACAGTTGAAGCTTTTTGCCCAATTGCAACATATATACAGAATACAGGTTTTCCTGCATCGTAAAATTCTTTTTGATTTAAGATTGTATCGATACAAACAGTTGATTTACCTGTTTGACGGTCACCAATAACAAGCTCACGTTGTCCACGACCAACTGGAATCATAGCATCAACCGCTTTAATACCTGTTTGTAATGGCTCAGTTACTGGCTGACGGAAGATAACACCAGGTGCTTTTCTTTCCAAAGGCATTTCGTATAAGTCACCACCGATTGGTCCTTTTCCATCAATTGGAAAACCAAGTGTGTTAACAACACGTCCTACCATTTGTTCACCTACTTTAAGAGAAGCAATACGTTGAGTTCTTTTTGCAGTAGATCCTTCTTTAAGTCCTGTTGATGGTCCTAAAAGTACAACCCCAACATTATCCTCTTCAAGATTCAATACGATACCTTCCATACCGTTATCAAATTCTACTAACTCTCCATATTGTACATTAGATAGCCCGTAAACACGAGCAATACCGTCTCCAACTTGAAGTATTGTTCCTACTTCCTCTAGCGTAGCACCAGATTCAAAACCTTCTACTTGCTTTCTTAATATTGCTGAAATTTCAGCAGGTTTGATTTCCGCCATCTTAATTTATAATTTAGACACTTTTTTGTGTTATAAAAACTAATTACTTAACTCTCTTTTTAATACTTGTAATCTGTTTGCAACAGAAGCGTTGTATTGCTTGTCACCTATTCTTAAAATAAATCCACCAATGATTGAAGGATCTACTATATTTTCTATTGTAATTTTTTTATCAGATAAGGTTGTCACTTTTTCTAGAACTTTAGCCTCTAAAGTAGCATCCATAGGAATAGCTGTAGTAACTTTTGCTACTTCCACACCATTACTTTCATCAAATAATTTATTGTATTCTAAAGCAATTGCATCTAGAATTTCAAATCTTTTGTTCTCGAATAATAAATGAAATAAACCTATAGTTACTCCATTTGCATCCGAGAAAACTTCTAAAAGAGCACTTTCTTTAACTTCAACTTTTGTAGTTGGGTTTTCAATAAAGGTACTCAATTCTGAATTTGTTTCAATTGCAGAAGCAATTGATTTCATATCGTTATTTACAGCTTCGGCAACACCTTTAGAGTTTGCTAAGTCTAGAATTGCTTTTGCATAACGAATTGCTGCTCTTGTACTTGCCATAATCTTAGTTTAACTTTACGTCACCTAACATTTTCTCAACTAATTTAGTTTGAGATTCTTTATTAGATAATTCTTCTTTCAATAATTTTTCAGCAATAGTCAATGATAAAGTCGAAACTTGAGCTTTTACTTCAGCCATTGCAGCATTTTTTTCACTTTCGATAGCAGCTTTCGCTTGCTCGATCATTTTTTGACCTGCCTCTTGTGCTTCGTTTTTAGAATCAGCAATCATTTTCTCTTTCATTTCGCGAGCTTCTTTCAACATCGCATCACGTTCTGCACGAGCTTCATTCAAAATTCTTTGATTATCCGCTTGTAAATTTTCCATTTCTCTTTTTGCATTTTCAGCAGAAAGCAATGCATTTTTGATACCCTCTTCTCTTGCAGTAATAGATTCCATAATTGGTTTCCATGCAAATTTCACCAAAAGCAAAATTAATACTAACAAGATTAAAGCTTGCCAAAAGAATAAACCGAATGAAAAATCGTTAATTAACTTATCCATTTTATATAACTATATTAAATATTTAATTTCTTTTTTTAAAGTAACAACACCTTTAACCAACCGTTAAAGATGTTGTTATTTCTTTCTTTATTATTTTCCTAAGATTAAAGCAGCGAATGCTAAACCTTCTAATAAAGCAGCGATAATAATCATCGCAGTTTGGATTTTACCAGCAGCTTCTGGCTGACGAGCAATAGCGTCCATAGCAGATCCACCGATTTTACCTAAACCTAAACCTGCACCGATTACTACTAAACCAGCACCTACTAAAGTTGGAATTGTTCCCATAAGTATTTATATATATAAAATTAAACTTCTAATTAGATAATTACATTCTCTTCGTGTCCGTGATCATCGTGGTGATGATCTTGAACTGCCATACCAATAAACAATGATGATAACATTGTAAAGATAAATGCTTGTAAGAATGCAACTAAAACTTCAATAACAGAGATAAATAATGTCAATCCTAATGATATTGGTAAATCTGCTGCTAAATTTTTACCCACAAAAATCATCGCAATCAAACTCATAATTACTACGTGACCTGCAGTAATATTTGCATACAAACGAATTAATAATGCAAATGGTTTTGTTAGTGTTCCTAAAATTTCAATTGGAGCTAATATAATTTTCATTGGAACTGGAACTCCTGGCATCCAGAAAATGTGTCCCCAATAATCTTTGTTAGCACTAAATTGTGTAATTAAGAAAGTGAATGCTGCTAAACAAACCGTAATAGCAATATTTCCTGTAACGTTAATTCCTAGAGGAGTCATTCCTAATAAGTTTAACAACCAAACAAAGAAAAATACAGTTAAAAGATACCCCATATATTTACGGTATTTCTTTTCTCCAATATTTGGAACCGCAATTTCGTCTCTGATGAAAATAATAAGTGGTTCTAAAACTCTACCAAATCCTGTTGGGATTGGTCCTTTTTTATATGATTTTGCTAAACCAGTAAACATTAAGAATAATAATACTGAAACAAAAAGCATTGAAACAACATTTTTTGTAATAGAAAAATCTAGAGGTTTTTCGTTTTCAGGATGTCCGTGCTCATTAAAGTTAATTGTTCCGGCTGCATCTGTTTTGTAAATTTTACCGTGAACTAATTTGTAGAAGTTTCCGTCAACCTCTGCAACAGCTTCACCGTGGTGTAATTTTGAAGAAGAGAAAATTTTCAATCCTCCATCAATTAATATAACTGGTAATGAAAAACCATAGCTTTTATGTTCTTTCTCATCTTGAAAGAAAACAAAGTCGTGAGAATCTTGTAAGTGGTGATCAATAAAAGCATCCACTTTTGCTTTTGGATCAAGAGCGACGTGCTCTCCTTCCGATGGAGCATTGTGTGAAATTACTTTCTCTTCATGAGCTGTTTCAGTTTGAACATGCGTTGAGTCATTCTCTGAGTTTGCAAAACCCATAATTGGTAGAGAAGCTACAAAAGCGGCAAGAATAAAGCTGAGTGGTTTGTTTGAAATCACCATATCGTGGAAAATCTTATTTTTTTACGTTTCTAAAATTTGGTGCAAAGGTACATTTTTTATTAATATTCAAAAGGATATGAAAAATTATTTTTAAACCTTGTTTTAAAGAATTGTTATTTTAACGCTTTTCATTTAATAATCGGGCAGTTAAAAGCGTCTGAAATAACAAAAACAACACAAATGTTATAAAAAAACTAATTTTCTCAACACTACTTTCTCCTGTTTTGCTTTTTAAGATTGGTTGTAAAACTAAATACGCAAATAACATTTGTGTAAAAGTTCCAAATAAAAATGCCATTCCAACGATTTCAAAATTCTTCTTCTTTATTATTAATAATATAAGGTATAATAGAGCAGAAATTCCAAAGAAGAATAAATAGGGTATTTCTAAACTGTAATGGAAGTTTTGAGTATTGATTTCTAAAAAATAGAAAATTGCTTTATGAAGCACATACGCAACTAAAGCAAAACAAAATAAATAAAATACTGGTTTGTAATTTTTTGAAAGCATTTGAAATAATTTTGCTGCAAAGATGCAACTTTTATCTCAAGGTCTTTTTACTTAAAATCTACTTTGTTTTATTAATGTCGTTTACCTGTCGGATTACATTATATAATGCCAATCCGACACCAAGCATTACAAAAATAGTATTGTAGTAAACTTTAGGACTTGGATGATTTTCATCAAGCCAAGTTCCGAAATAAGAAAACAGAAAAATAATTACTCCCATCTGAAAAGGAATATTTATAAATGCCAGCCATTTATTTCTTCTACTTTTATTCGGTTCCTTTTCCATCTTCTAACATTATAACTTGGTTTAAATGGGCAAGCATCGTGCAGGTTGCTGTGAAGTCTGCCCCTGGTTCTATTGATAATTTTCCAACTGCCACTTCTCCATGAATTTGAGCAGTCGATTTAATATTAAGAATTTCGAGAACTTTTATTTTTCCGTGAAACTCTCCTTCTATATCGGCATTGTTACAGATTATTTCTCCTTTTACAGATCCCTTGGCTCCAATCACGATTTTGCCTTGCGAAGTAAAATTTCCAATCAATTCGCCGTCTAGTCTAAAATCGGCTTTAGAAACTATGTCTCCTATTATTGATGTTCCTTCTACTATTCTATTCGTTTTTCCTAATTGTTCAGTTCCGTTTTTTTTTACTTTTTCAAACATGGCGGTTAAGATTTAAGGGGCTTTTGGGGTCAAGTATGCGTCTAAATTCTTTTTGATCTGTACAATTTTATAGTTATCTGTTGATATAATTATAGCCGGATCTGCAATTTTATATTTTTTATCATCTCTAAAAACGCCTGCAATATCTTTAGCGTAAGCTTCTGACTTTAAACCATGAATAACTACGAAACTTTCCGTTTTATTGTATTTGTCTAAAGATGTTGTTAGTCTCTCGTAATTTTCTACTAATAAAAAGACTCTAATTGCTTCTTCGATTTTTTTAACCGTTTTTGTATCCGTATTAGCAACTTTATATAAAATCTTCCAATTTTTGTTGTCAACATCTGTAAAAGCTAATTTTTCTAAAACCGGAACTTGTTTTTCTAAATTTTCTCTGGCACTTTTACCTTCTTCACTATTCGGATAATTATCGGCAACGTTTTCTAGACCTTTTTTATAGGCCTCCAAACCATTTACTTTTCCTAAAGTATTGGCTTTTAACAATTCGTATTTAGAAACAATTTCATCTCCTGAATATTGATTGATTAAATTGTCAATATTGGCTAAGACTTCATCAAATTTTTCTTCTTCAAAAAGTTTATACCATTTATAATACTCTTTATCAGGACTCGAATTTGAATCGTCTGTTTTATTGTTTAAAATCTGAGCATATCTCGAATCCGGATATTTGGATGATATTTCTGCTTTTATCGCTTCTGCTTTTGCGCGATTTGTAATTTGATAGATTTTATACAAATTATACATCGAAGGCAAGACTAACTTTTCTTCGGGACTGTTCTTTAATAACTGCTCCAGTTTATCGCTGGCCAATTTGTTTTCTTTAAACTTCTCCTTATATATAAGTCCTAGTTGGTAATAAGAAAAATTACGTTCTTTACCTATACTATCAATTGCAAGCTGCGTGGTTGGAAGCTGTTTGACATAATAAGCTACAGTGTATTTTTCTACAACAACGGTATCTACAATTGCATTTGCAATTTCTTGATTTTTAATCGTATCGTTTAATGCCGCATCATTAGCAGATTTTACTCCAGCTAATCTCCAGTTACCACCCAAAGTTCTGGTTCCCCACATTTTTTTGAATTGCAGTTTTCCGTAAGCAACTGTTGTTGGATTATAGAAATAGAATGTACTTATATTATCGCTAGGCACGCCAACTATTTCTGGTACTGAAGGCTGACCTAAAGACTGCGGATTAACAGCTCCGTTTCCAGAAATTTCGGCCTGAGAATTTAAATCAATATTGGCTAATCTCTCTCTTTCCTTTTCTTCTATAAGTTTTTTAGCTTCGTCTTTCTTTTTTAGCTCTGCAATATAATTTTCAAAATAAATTTTCTTTTCTGCTGCAGGCAAATTATAAACCTTAATGATACTATCATTTCGTTTTGCGATTGCTTCGTATTTTATTACTTCATCAAGGTTTTTTCTGTTTTTTTCTATATAGGCGTATTCTCTAGTTTTAGGATCCAGCTTAACTAAAGTACTGTCGTAATACTTTGCCGCCATTATATAATCTGTATTCTTAAAATACATGTTTCCAATATTTCTATAGGCAGAAGCCATTAAATACGGATCTTTCGATTTTCTTCTCAAAGATTTATTATAGAAACTTAAAGCATTTGTTTGGTCTTTATTTTTGTCGAAAAATACGCCCATCTCATAAAAAAGAATATCATAATAGGGACGATTTTCTCTGTCTTGCACCAATTCGTTGTACATTTTGAGAAACAATTCCTGATTTCCATTTTCATAATCAAACATTTGTGCTTTTTTTGCATAAGCATGCATCATATATTTACGATCTGCTTTCCTGTTTAAATCAATAACGGCATCATAAAAATAAATAGCGCTGTCTCTTTTTCCTTCTGCTTGGTACATCTGTCCCAAAATAAAACGATATCTAGCGCGTTCCTCATTTTTTCTTGTAAACTGTTCTGCAATTCTAAGTTTGGCAACAACACTGTCTTTTTCTTCCAAATTCAGAAATGCTTCAGCCATAAGCGCATTTGCATCAGCAAAAGTCTGTTTGTCTAAATCTGTTTTTTTAAGTAAAATTTTAATGTTTTTAAGAGCAATTGCATCGTTGCCTAAACGCATATTGGTCTTTTCTCTCCAAATTTTTGCAGTATAAATATTATTGCTTTCGGGATATTTGTACAGAATATAATTGAATGCCTCAATTGCGGGAATAAAACGCTGATCATAATACCTGGCCTTCCCCAACATAAGATATGCCTCGTCAATCTGCCAGTTTCTCTCTCTTCCTCCAATATTCATGGAGTGTTTCTGAATGGCTTTTGTAGCTTTTGTTTCTGCTCGCTCAAAATCAGGATTTTTAGCTTTTTCTCCTTCAGAAAAATTTTCATCAAACTGCATTTTCTCTATTGGCAGAATTTTCCAAAAATTATCTTCATTATTGGCGTGAATAGACTGAAGGCCTTTTTCGAGACCAATTCCTCCATTATACAAAATATTATATTTGGTTCCAATAGAGTGTGAACTTCTAGCCAAAAATGTATTTTTTTTGGTAGAACAAGCTATCAAAAACAAGAAAAAAACAAGAGTAAAACTATATTTAAGAGTATTCTTTTTCAATAGAAAAGAGTTTAAAACAGATAACTACTAAAAATCAGTTTTAGTATATTCATTTGTAAAAATACGCTTCTTTTTGAAATATAGAAATGCTATACCGCAAAAAACAATTCTAGTTCCTGCAAGGTCTCTTTTGAAGTTTGAATATCTTTTACAATTTCTCCTTTATTTAGTGCTACAATTCGATCGCAAACCTCAACAGTGTGCTGCAAATCATGACTTGAAACTAAAACCGTTACATTTGGATTTTCTGCCAGCTCTTTTATAATTTTTTTCAATCTGCTAACAGTTGTCGGATCTAAATTTGCAAAAGGCTCATCTAATATTACAACTTCTGGATTTCCAATAAGTGTCGCAATAATTCCAACTTTTTTCTGGTTTCCTTTTGATAAATCACGAAGGTATTTTTTATTTTTTAAAATCTCTCCGTTAAAAAACTCTTCATGTTTTGCCAATAAAGCATCTACATCCGCTTTGTTCTGATTACGTAAATCTCCAATAAAATAGAAATATTCTTCTGGTGTTAAATATCCGATAAGGAAATTTTCATCTAAAAATGAACCCGTGAAAGATTTCCAATTTTCACTATTATTTACCTGAATGTCATTACTTTTTATATATCCAGTTGAAGGCTGAATAAGATCTAAAAGCAAACTAAAAAATGTCGTTTTTCCTGCTCCGTTATTTCCAACCAATCCAAAGCTTTGTCCTTTTGGAATATCAAGATTGCTAATGTTTAAAACTGTTGTTCCGTTATATGTTTTTGAAAGTTGATTTACTTGTATCATGGTAATTGTTGATTTTAGATTGTTGATTTTAGATTTTAGATTTCCAAAGAATGAAATTATCTCATTCTCAAATTGGCACATTCTCTAATTAGTTCTTTTGTTTGTAGGCACTTATCGTACTGTATTTTTCAATTTTGTATCTCTTTTCAATTAAAGAAAATACCTTTTCTTTAAATATAAATCCGAGAATACCTGCGCCGGCAACTAAAGCTAAACCAATCATTTTGTCTCCAAAATAAATTCCTAAAGCATATAAGCCAACTGGCAGTAAAATTTTAGGTAAAGACAGTAGCATAGCATTTACATTAAACGCTTTTTTATCTCCAAAAGCACCACCTGCATTACTCAAATCAATTGGTGTTTTAGTGAAAGCACCACCTAAAAGAACCAAATGAGAATTGACTCCTATATTGTAAATCGCACCAACTACAACTGTTAGATAAACTTGCCATCCGTAAAAAAGATAAAAGGATGCTAAAATGGTAGAAATAAATGTTGCAATAACAATAAGCCACCATTTTGAAGTGATATAATTTCTATACGGAATATTTTGCGTCATCATTAATTGGTAATAAGAACTATCCCAACTCGGAACAAATTGACCAAAAACAAATAAAAATCCGCCTGAAACAAATATTCCGGCAAAAATATGCATCATAGCTGGCTGATGAGAGTTTCCAAAGAAAATCAATCCGTAGAATAAAAAGAGAACACTCATGATAATTGTCGTTTTCGATCTTTTATTTCTTTTAATAAGTTTAATGTCGTTTTTAAGGAATGTTCCCAAAGTTCCGAACTGATTCAGCCAAGCAAGATTTTCTGTTGATGCCTCATCTTGTTTTACAGAAAGCCCTGCATCTAAATATAAATTCTTTTTAAAATATTTAAAAGTATAAATATGAAGTCCGATTAATACTAATATTGGTATTAAAAATACACCTTCTATATCGTAAAAGTTTTGGAAAAACGGAGTCGTAAACAGCGTGATATCAAACAATTTATAATATTGTGCTCCCGCAAAAGCAATAATCAGAACAACAAATACGGCAAACAATTTGTCAATATTGCTTAAAATAATATTCAAGAAATTATTGATATAAATGAATGCCATTATTCCTAAATGCCAGAAAACAATCCCAACAACATCATATCCGTTTAAAATTAACACGACTGAAAACGGAATAAAAAATAAAGCGTGAACCCAATTAAAAAAAGACAACATTGTTTTTCCTAATGAGAAATGAACAATAGTCGGTTTTTTAAAAGGCAGTACTAATAATGGTTTAATATTTAAAACCGGTATGGATTGCAGCAGCAATCGGATTACCAGATCGAAAAGAAAATAATAAACTAGAAATTTGTTGATTGTTATCAAAGGTTCTAATTTCATATCCTTTAGAACATAAAATGCTCCAACTCCCATTCCGATAAAAATTACCGAAAAATAGATCATAAAAAAACCTATTAGAATTTTCATTGCCAGGTTTTTACCAAATGATGCCGATCGAATAAAAGCTTTCCATTCGAGGTAAATAAACTTCTTAATCATGGTTTATGGTTTTAGTATTTTTGTAGTAAGAGATCAAATGTAGGAAAACGTTACAAAAAAAGTTAAAAAAAATAATTTCGTGCTAATCTTTTAATAGTGGTTTGCTACTTTTGCATAAAAATTCTATCATGCCTTCATTCTTAAAACTTATAATTAAAGAGGTTAAACGCGAAACTGCAGATGCTGTTTCTGTACTTTTTAATGTTCCCGAAGAACTTAAACCAGACTACAAATTTATAGCTGGTCAATATATAAATTTAAAATTAACACTTGACAATCAAGAAATTAGACGTGCATATTCTATTTGTTCTGCTCCAGATAGTGGCGAATTAAGAATCGCTGTTAAAGGAGTAAAGAATGGTCTTTTTTCTCAATTTGCCAATACAAGATTAAAAGCGGGTGATGTTCTTGAAGTAGGTCAGCCAGAAGGTAAATTTACTTTTGAGCCAGATGCTGAGAGACAAAAAAACTACGCAGCTTTTGTAGCAGGAAGCGGAATTACACCTGTTCTTTCTATTATAAAATCGGTTTTAAAAAACGAACCAAAGAGTTCATTTGTATTGGTTTACGGAAATAAAACTCCAGAAAATACTATTTTTCATCAAGAACTTCACGATCTGCAATTGCAATACGTAGGAAGATTTTTTGTGCATTATGTATTCAGCCAGGCAAAAGCTGAAAATGCTTTGTTTGGAAGAATTGAAAAATCGGCAGTTAATTTTGTATTGAATAACAAACACAAAGAACTGCAATTTGATAAATTCTTCTTGTGCGGACCAGAAGAAATGATCAACACTGTTTCTAATGTTTTAAAAGAGAAAAATGTAAAAGAATCAGCCATTAAGTTTGAGCTTTTTACCTCTTCTACTGAAGAAAACGTAATTCAAGGTTCTCAAGAAGGCCATACAAAAATTACGGTTTTGGTTGATGATGAAGAGACTACTTTTGAAATGTCTAAAAAACAAACTATTCTTGATGCTGCTTTAAAACAAGGAGTTGATGCTCCTTATTCTTGCCAAGGCGGAATCTGCAGCAGCTGTTTAGGGCGTGTTACAAAAGGAAGCGCAGAAATGACAAAAAATTCTATTTTAACAGACAGCGAAATCGCAGAAGGATTAATCTTGACTTGTCAAGCACATCCAACTTCTGAAACTATTTATGTTGATTACGACGACGTATAGTCTTTTAAATTCCAATATTAAAAATTCCAAATTCCAAGCTTTCCATTGGGATTTGGAATTTTTTTTTCATTAAGCGAAACTTTTTGTTAAAGTTGTCATTGCAATAAAAACAAAATTAAGCCAAAAATTTGCTTATTTTTTATTATATTAGAGGTGAAATTATGGCAATCGCAAAATCTTCGATTTGTAGAGCTAAATCAAATTTGTCAATACATTTAAACATTAAATATCATGACAGCTCACGTACAACACTTTCATCTATATCTATTTATTATGCTTCTTGTAACTGCTTCGCTATGTGTTCTTGCAGTTATTATAAAAATGAAAAATAGAAAAGGTCCTAAGTTGCTTGAAAGGGAAAAATACAATGCGACTATGACCGAAAAAATGGTAGAAGTAAAAGATACCGATTCTAATATCTTTAATATTTGGCCTTATGTAAGTAAACTTAAATCGGCTAAAGTTTTATCTAAAAAAGTAAAAGACAATGATTTAGTCTACAAGATTTACAGAGATTCAACAGAAAAGTTTGAACATATTCTACTATCAACCGAAGACAAAAACAACTTTGTTACGATTATAGTTAACAAAAAAAGAAAAAAAACAATAGGATATTCTATTCTTGATTCTGATGAAAAATATGAATTGAGAAGCAATATTGCCTAAAGTTTATTATTGGGAAATAATCCCAACGGGGTAAAATATTTATAGAATCACAATAAAACAAAAGAATAAAAGCTCCAGCGGAGTGGCATATATTATAAAAAATATGCCACTCCGCTTGAGCTTTAATATTGTAGATGATATTCTTTGCTATAAATATTTTTGCTATAAATATTTCGCTTCTCCGAAGCTTAGAAAAACTATTCTTTTTAGCTTTTTAATCTTTTATGAAAGCTGTTCTACAACTTTGTCAAAAACCTGTTGCGGCAAAATCGTTCTCATCGCATCTTCATAACCTTCAACCTCTTTATTTCCATAAACCGATGTTGGCAGTTTTGGATATTGATTTCTGTCTGAAGTCAAAGCATTTTCTAACGTTTGATTGAAAGGTAAAAATCCTGCGTACGGATGCGTTGCGCCCCAAAGTGTAACTACTTTAACGCCCAACATAGCAGCGATATGCGCATTTCCAGAATCCATAGAAAGCATTACGTCGAGATTGCTAATTAATTGTAATTCCTGCTGAAATTTAATTTTCCCAGCCATATTAATCACGTTTTCAAATGGCTCTGAAATCGAATTTAAAATTTCGATTTCTTTTTTTCCTCCGCCAAAAAGCAAAATTTTGTATGAAGAATTCTCAGCTAATTTTGCAATCACTTCTTGCATTAAATCTAAAGGATAAACCTTAGAATCGTATTGTGCAAAAGGCGCAATTCCAATTAATTTTGAATTTTCATTTCCTATAATTTCAAGAATTTCAGCACTTAAAACTGCTTTTTCCGGAAATGTAGTCCCGACGCTTCGGGATGACAAGTCTAAAGGAAAACCAAGTTGTTCAAATACTTTTGAGTGTCTTTCGAACATCGTTGGCAATGGCGCAAAAACTTTATTTTCAGCACGAGTTAATTCTTTTTTTCCTTCACGGCCTTTATCTACTGTAGCTCTTTTTTTTCCGCTTAAAGCGAAAAGCAAACTCACAATCTTAGATCTTAAAACATTATGAAGATCAGCAAAAGCATCGATTTTATGTTTTTTTACATCTTTATATAAACGTAAAAGTCCTAGAAATCCTTTATGTCTTTCTTTTTCATCAAAAGCAAAAAATTCAAGATTTGGAATTCCATCAAAAAATGGTTTGAAAAATGGGCGTGAAATAACGGTCAATTTTACCGTTGGATACTGTTTTACAAAAGCTCGTAAAACAGGAACCGTCATGGCGACATCTCCCATTGCGGATAGTCTCATGACGGCTATATGCTTAATTTTGCTAGACAAGTCTGCCAAATTATTTTTTATTTTGATACAATACTGGGTTCAATTCGTCGTCGTTGTACATTTTCATTTGCTTGTACACTTTCATGAATTTATCTCCATTTTCAATATCTGTCAATAATTCTTCGATTGCTGTAGATAAATCTGTTCTTTGTTCTAAAAGTATATTTAATTTTTCCTGACATTTATCTCTATGTTCTTGAGAAGCTTCTGGACGAGTTGCCTCTTCGTGCATGTGATAAATTTTTAATGCCAAAATTGACAATCTATCAAATGCCCAAGCTGGACTTTCAGAATTGATTTTTGCTCCATCTTTAGCTTGTATATTGCTATATTTCTGCAAAAAATAGCTATCGATGTATTCTACCATGTCTGTACGTTCTTGATTTGATGCATCGATTCTTCTTTTTAAAGTTAAAGCGGCAACAGGATCAATTTGCGGATCACGGATAATATCTTCAAAATGCCATTGAACGGTATCAATCCAATTTTTTAGATATAACAAATGCTCGAACTTATCTTTCGGATAAGGATTATTAATCGGCTGATCAACATTATCAAATTGATGATAATCTTTGATACTTTGCTCGAAAACAGAATATGCTAATTTTGAAAACATGTATTTATTTTTTTAGAGTTACAAAGATACTTTTTATACTTTTATGCTGCGAAAAAAACCAATTATTTTTCCTTTTCTTATCTTTAATCGTTAATAAATTACTATTTCATCATGAAAATTCATTATATATCTGAAAAAAACAGTGTTTTAAATCATTTTTTAGGACAAATTAGAAATGTTGATGTTCAGAATGATAGCATGCGGTTCAGACGAAATATTGAACGTATTGGAGAAATCATGGCTTACGAATTAAGCAAAATTTTACCTTATAAAGATGTTGAAATTCAAACACCGCTAGGCATAAAAAAAACAACACAAATTGAAACCGATTTGGTTTTATGTCCCATTCTAAGAGCTGGGTTGCCACTTCATAACGGTTTTCTGAATTATTTTGATCATGCCGAAAATAGCTTTGTTTCGGCTTGCAGATACCATCCAAACAATGATGATGAATTTGAAATTTTAGTTGAATATCAAGCGATTTCAAACTTAAACAATAAAACTGTTTTACTTCTAGATCCAATGCTGGCAACTGGACAATCTATTGTTGCTGTTCATAAAAAGTTAATGGAAAATGCTACTCCAACAGAATTTCATATTGTTGTGGTTATTGCTGCTCCAGAAGGAATTGCTCATCTTGAAGAAAATCTTCCAGAAAATTGCCATTTATGGGTTGCTTCTTTGGATGAAAAACTAAATGAGAAAAACTATATTGTTCCTGGCCTTGGTGACGCTGGAGATCTTGCTTACGGAAGTAAATTATAATTGTGAGAAAAAGGTAAATAAACTACATACGATCAGCACATAATATACAATTTCGTTATTGAGCTTTTGCTGCATATATTCTACATGACTTGCCGCCATAATGGTTAATGGAGCAATACTGAATAATAGTAAATCATTGCTTTTATTTGGAGAAATAAGGAAAACCAAAACAGCAATGAAAAAGTAGGCTACAATTTTTTTGTATGATGAATGAACAATCTGAGGTCTATTTGACAAAGTCATTAACATCGAGGTAACAAAGAATAAGGTCACTGCAGTATATATTGAAAGCGCAGCATTTTCATAATTATTCTTAAAATAATCAATTTTAAAATCAAGGACAGCACGTTCCTGAATAAAGGCCAATGCATCGATATTAAAAATTAATGAAATCATATAGAATAAAATGGCCACCGCCAAAAAAGCAATAAATGGCAAAACCCAGTTTCTATAATCGCGTGAAACGTGAAAAATAATAGATATGTAGACCAATAAAAGAAACAAAATACTCCAAAATTGAAATAAAGAAGCTACAAAAATCCAAAATGCGGCATCAAATATTTTTTCTTTTGAAGCTTTTAGAGATTGTAAAGAAACCAATCTTCGAAGTGACAATAAAATAAAGAAGTTGGCATAAACAACATTTGCATTATTAAATATGGTTGGAAAAAACAAAAGAAATAACAAGTAGAAAAGTATCGCGTAACCATTGTCTTTACTGAGTCCGTTCTTTTTTACGATAAAATTGATCATAAAAAATGAAGCCAAAATAAAGCATAATAAACTCACTTTTTGAAATGCCAAAAAATAAGAACTAACCCAAGTTGGGTCTTTAATTTGGAACATAAAAAAGAAAACCAGTATTAAAATTACAACCAATGAATAATTTAATGGCGTAGATTTTTTAAAAACACTTGTTATCATAAGGATATTTTATACTTTTGTGATTGTAAAGATAATACTTGTTTAAAAGGAAAAACCTAACAAGTAGAAAAAAGATTTGGTTTGCCGAATTTTATCTTCAAAGCATTACACAACAATAAATAACATATAATTTTTTAAATTATGAAAGCTTTTTTCGAAGGAATTCAATACTTATTCGTTAACATTTTGTTTGCTCCTCTTGACTTTTTACGTCGTTTGGAATTAATTACATGGTTTGGTGCAAACACTATTAACTGGATTTTCATGATCATCTGCTCTGCTGCAATCGTTTATTGGATCAAACAATTACGTATTTTTGATGATGCTGGAACAGAAAACCAAGATACAACAGCTCATTCATTTTTAAAATAAAAACCAAACCCTTAATTAAAAGGGTTGGTCATTTTTATTTTTAAATTAAATCGAAACCGATATCTTTTCTAAAATACATCTTATCAAAGCTTAGTTTATCTATGTTTTGGTAAGATTTTTTTATGGCCTCTTGGAAATTATCTCCGTAAGATGTTACTGCAATTACACGTCCTCCATTAGTAACGACATTTCCGTTATCTAATTTTGTTCCTGCATGAAAAACGATAGATTCTTCAATATTTTCTAATCCAGAAATTAATTTTCCTTTTTCAAAATCTTCAGGATATCCACCAGAAACAACCATAACAGTTGTAGCGCTTCTTGGATCAACTTCTAAATTAAAATCTCCTAATTTCTGATCTGCAACAGACAAAAACAATTCAACTAAATCAGATTTTAATCTCGGAACCACAACTTCAGTTTCAGGATCTCCCATTCTCACGTTGTATTCAATAACGATTGGTTCGTTTTTAACGTTGATTAAACCAATAAAAACAAAACCTTTATATTCGATTCCGTCTTTTTGGAAACCTTCGATTGTTGGTTTTACGATACGAGTTTCAATTTTTTCCATTAAAACAGCATCCACATAAGGAACTGGAGAAACTGCTCCCATTCCACCTGTGTTTAAACCTGTATCTCCTTCACCAATTCTTTTGTAATCTTTTGCCGTTGGCAGAATTTTATAGTTTTTTCCGTCAGTTAAAACGAAACAGCTTAATTCGATTCCGTCTAAAAATTCTTCAATAACAACTTTAGAACTTGCTGCTCCAAATTTCTCGTGAACCAACATGTTTCTTAATTCTGTTTTTGCTTCTTCAAGATCTTGAATAATCAAAACTCCTTTTCCTGCAGCTAAACCGTCTGCTTTTAAAACGTAAGGTGGTTGTAAAGTTTCTAAGAAATCACATCCTTTCTCTACTGTTTCGGCAGTAAAACTATCGTAAGCAGCTGTTGGAATATTATGTTTCATCAAGAATTCTTTTGCAAATTCTTTGCTTCCTTCTAATTGAGCACCTAATTTAGATGGTCCAATGACTGGAATATGTTTTAAACTTTCGTCGTTTTTAAAATAATCGTAAATACCTTTTACCAATGGATCTTCAGGTCCTACAACTACTAAACTTATATTTTCTTTAAGTACTAAAGCTTTTACGGCTTCAAAATCTGTCGCAGATATTGCCACATTTTCAGCAATTGCAGCTGTTCCCGCATTTCCAGGTACTACAAAAAGTTTTTCGCAAAGCGGACTCTGAGTCATTTTCCATGCAAATGCATGCTCTCTTCCGCCTGATCCCAATAATAAAATTGTCATGGTGTTGTTGTATTTTAGTTGTGGTGCAAAAATAGTCGCTTTTGAGCTTAAATAATAATTTTTTTTACTTACTTTTGACGTTAGTAATGCGAAAGGTATGATAATCTCATTTGGGTCGAAAGAAACTGAAAAAATTTGGAATGGTATCGCTGTCAAAAAACCATCAATTGAAATACAGCAAATTGGCAGGAGAAAACTCAGAATGCTTCATAATTCTCAAAATTTAACCGATTTAAGAATTCCGCCTTCAAATCGTCTTGAAAAATTAAGTGGTAATCTAAAGGAATTTTATAGCATTAGGATCAATAATCAATGGCGTATCATTTTTATTTGGGAAAATGGAAATGCCTCAAATGTTGAAATTGTTGATTATCATTAAAAAAGAATTAAAAATGGAAAAATTAAAAAATATACATCCTGGAGAAATTTTATCGGAAGAATTTTTAATTCCTCTAAACATTACGCCTTATCGTTTATCGAAAGATTTGAAAATTCCACAAACCAGAATTTCTGAAATTATTAAAGGAAATAGAAGAATTACTGCCGATACCGCTTTACGATTGAGTCATTATTTTGGAAATTCAGCAAAATTTTGGCTTGGACTTCAGGACGATTTTGACATTGAAGAAGAAGAGTCAAATAAAGGTCAGGAATTAAAATCAATAAAACGTTACGATTTAAAAGAAGCAGTTTAATGATTCGTCTCTTTGATTTTTCTCTACAATTAAATGGTTTTCCGTTAAAGAAAGCCAAATCTGAATTGGAGAAAATTATTCATTTATCTGAAGAAGAATTTATCACTTTTCTTGAAAACAAAAAGAAAGAAATCGTCGATTTTCATCTTAATCATAATTTCTTTTACAAAGATTTAGTTGGAGATAAAACTGATGAAAACTGGGAAAATCTTCCAATACTAAACAAACAAAATTTACAAAAACCTCTTGAAGAAAGACTTTCAAAAGGTTATTCCAAGAAAAACATTTATCTCAACAAAACTTCTGGATCTAGCGGAACTCCGTTTGTTTTTGCAAAAGATAAATATTCTCATGCCTTAACTTGGACTTCGATTATAATGCGGTTTGGATGGTTTGGAATTGATTTTAACAAATCGTATCAAGCGCGATTTTACGGAATTCCATTAGATTTTATTGGATATCAAAAAGAACGTTTCAAAGATTTTCTAACGAATCGCTTTCGTTTTCCTGTTTTTGATTTATCTGATGCAGTTTTAGAAAAATTTCTACAGAAATTCAAAACCAAAAAATTCGAATACATCAATGGTTATACAAGTTCTATCGTTTTATTTGCTAAATTTTTACAACAGAAAAATATAATTTTGAACGAAGTTTGTCCAACCTTAAAAGCGTGTTTTGTTACTTCTGAAATGCTTTTTGAATCGGATAAAAAACTACTCGAAAAACAATTTGGAATTCCAATTATACGAGAATATGGTGCATCTGAATTGGATTTGATTGCTTTTGAAAATCCTGAAGGTAAATGGCAAGTAAACTCAGAAACGCTGTTTGTTGAAATTTTAGACGAGAATAATAATCCTGTTCCACATGGAACAGAAGGAAAAATTGTGATTACTTCCTTATTTAATAAAGCCAATCCATTTATTCGATACGAAATTGGCGACATCGGAATTCTCGATGAAAAAAGTACACCGCAAAAACCTATTCTCAAAAAATTAATCGGCAGAACCAATGACGTTGCTATTTTACCAAGTGGCAAAAAATCGCCTGGATTGACTTTTTATTATGTAACCAAAAGTATTATTGAAGATGATGGAAATGTAAAAGAATTTATCATCAAACAAAACAAAATAGACACTTTTGAAATTGAATATATCTCTGAAAAAGAATTAGTTTCAGAACAAATTCAAAAAATAAAAGAAGCTATAGATTTGTATTTAGAACCCAATTTAAACTTCACTTTTACTAGAAAAATTGTTTTAGAAAGAACCAATCGAGGGAAATTAAAACAGTTTCAATCTTATTTATAAATATAAATAAAATCTTACATTTGTTTTTTTTAATTAAAACTTATGAACGATCAATCTTTACTTTCTGAAGAAACAATTTCTAATAAAATATATTACATACGTGGTCAAAAAGTGATGCTTGACATTGATTTAGCAGACCTCTATGAAATTGAAACACGAGTTTTAAAACAGGCAGTAAAAAGAAACATTTCAAGATTTCCTGAAGATTTCATGTTTAAATTATCCCAAAGTGAATTTGCAAACTTGAAATCACAATTTGTGATATCAAGTTGGGGAGGAATTCGAAAACTACCTTCTGTTTTTACAGAACATGGTGTACTAATGCTTTCAAGTGTCTTAAAAAGCGACAAAGCCATTCAAACCAATATTCAAATTATGAGGATTTTCACGAAAGTGAGACAAATGCTTTTGGACACAACTGAAATTAAAGTTGATATACTCCAGATTCAAAAGAAGTTAGAAAATCACGATAAAAACATTGAGTTGGTTTTTTCTTATTTGGATGAACTGACAGAGAAAAAAGAAAACGAATCTGAAAGAGTGAAAATTGGTTATAAAAAATAACTTTCTAAATCCTCAAGGTCGTAATTTGCGACCTTGAAAACTTGATGTCACAATTTGTGACATCAAGTTTATATTTCAACTTATTGAAAATGATGCAATTCTTCAAGGTCGCAAATTGCGACCTTAAAGATTGGAGATCACAAATTGTGATCTCCAATCTTCAAGCTTTTATAATCCTTTTCAAAATTTGAATTTTAAACATAACTAAATCTTCCAATTTATGGAGATTACAATTTAAACTTTACTTTTGCCAAAGAAAGTTTTTAGAAAGAATTTATGAAAATTACCATAATTGCAGGTGCAAGACCAAACTTTATAAAAATAGCGCCTATTATTAATGCTATCAAAAGCAAGCAAAATGAAGGTTTCGATATTTCATTTCGTTTGGTGCACACCGGTCAGCATTATGATAAAAACTTAAGCGATACTTTTTTTGAGGAATTAAATATTCCGCAACCAGATGTAAATTTGGAAGTAAAAAGTGGTTCTCAGGCAGAACAAACTGCTGCAATTATGATTGCCTTTGAAAAAGAATTACTTCAAAATCCGTGCGATTTGGTTTTGGTTGTTGGCGATGTTAATTCAACAATGGCATGCTCTATTGTCGCCAAAAAATGCCATACAAAAGTGGCGCATGTTGAAGCCGGAATTCGCTCTGGAGATTTAACAATGCCCGAAGAAATCAACCGAATGTTGACAGACAGCATTACCGATTACTTTTTTACAACCTCAACATCAGCTTCAGAAAATTTACTGAAATTAGGCTCAAATCCAGAAAATGTTCATTTTGTGGGGAATGTCATGATCGATACTTTACACCAGAATATCGATAGAAGTTCTGCACCAGATTTTTGGAATGAACACCAATTAAAAGAAAAAAATTATATCATTCTGACTTTACATCGTCCGGCAAATGTTGACGAAGTTTCATCTCTCATCAATTTACTTCACGGAATTGATTCTTTAGTAAATGACAAAAAAATAATTTTCCCCATTCACCCAAGAACACAGGCAATTTTAAGCGAAAGCAAAATCGAATTTAAAAACATCCTTTTTGTTTCTCCTCAAGGTTATTTAAATTTCATGTATTTAATCAAAAATAGTTTTGCGGTTATTACAGACAGCGGCGGAATTTCTGAAGAAACAACTGTTCTTGGAATTCCATGTTTTACGATGCGTGATAACACAGAAAGACCTGAAACAGAAACTATTGGAACAAACACAATTGTGGGAACTTCTTTTGAAAATCTGAAAAAAGTTTTTGGTTCGTTTTTACAAAATGGCGCTAGAAAAAGCGGTATTCCAGAATTATGGGACGGAAAAGCATCGGAAAGAATTGTTTCAATTTTATTGGGTAAATAATGAAAGACATTTTAATTATATCTAATTATTATCCGCCAGAAAAAGGTGCCGCTGCCAATCGAATTGAGCAATTGGCCTTAAAATTAGATCAAAACGGATATAATGTTTCGGTCATTTCTCCGTTGCCAAATTATCCGAAAGGAGAACTTTTTCCTGAATACAAAGGTAAATTCTCGGTGACAGAAAAAATTCAAAATATTACTTTAAAACGGCTTTGGATTTATCCTAGCAACAGTCCTAACATTTTCAAAAGAATTGTTTCTACATTCTCTTTCTCCACTATTTTATTTTTCTATTTGCTGTTTGCCAAAACACCAAAGAAAGTAATTGTACAATCTCCTCCTTTATTATTGTCTTTTACAGCTGTTTTTGCTCTTTGGATCAAAAGAAAGGCAATAATTTTGAACGTTTCAGATCTTTGGCCTACTGCAGCAATTGAACTTGGCGTTTTAAAGAAAAACAGTATTTCGCATAAAATGCTGCTTTTTATAGAACGTTTCATTTACAAAAAAGCAACGCATATTTTTGGTCAATCCAATGAAATTATAGATCACATTCATTCTATTTTTCCAGAAAAAAAATGCTTTTTATATCGTAATTATCCTGATCATTTTGTGGAAAATAATATCCATGAAAATGAAAATTCTAACGAACCAATAAAATTGTTTTACGCTGGATTATTAGGCGTTGCACAAGGAGTTTTCGAACTTATTCAAAAGTTAGATTTAGAACATTTAAATGTCGAATTACATATTTTTGGCGATGGTGCAGAAAAAGCACAAATTGTCGATTATATGAATCAAAATCCGATGCAGAAAATTATTTTTCACGGAATGCTAGAACGAAATGTACTTCACCAAACTTTACAAAATTTAGATATTGCATTAGTTCCTTTAAAAACAAGAATTTACGGTTCTGTTCCTTCAAAAATATTCGAATACAGCGCTTTAGGATTTCCTGTTTTGTATTTTGGCGGAGGTGAAGGAGAAAATATTGTGGAAGAAAATAATCTGGGTTGGGTTGTTCCTGTTGAAGATTTTAATGGTTTAAATGCTGCTTTAAAACAGATTTCAGAAATAGATAAAAATGAAATTCAAGCCATGAAAAAAACAATTTTTATTCATGCAAAACAAAATTTTAATCTTGATAAACAAATGAAGGATTTAATTGAAAATGATGCTTTTTAAATTGTTTTCGTTAAAAAAGAAAGGGAAAATATTCTAGAATATTTTCCCTTTTTTATTATTTGATATAACTTGAAAAATCTTTGTGTTCTTCTTTCGCTAATTCTTCTGGAGACAATGATTTAAAATACTCATACGTAATTTTCATTCCTTCTGCTCGATTTACTTTGGCTTCCCAACCTAACAATTCTTTTGCTTTTGTCGTGTCTGGTTGGCGCTGTAAAGGATCATTTACTGGTAAAGGATGATATACTACCTTTTGGTTTGTTCCTGTCAATTTAATGATTTCTTCTGCAAAATCTTTAATTGTGATTTCGTCAGGATTTCCAATATTTACTGGATAAACATAATCAGAATGCAATAATCTAAAAATACCTTCAACCTGATCGTCTACATAACAGAAAGAACGTGTTTGCATTCCGTCTCCAAAAATCGTTAAATCTTCTCCACGAAGTGCTTGTCCAATAAATGCCGGAATTACTCTTCCGTCGTTTAATCGCATTCTTGGTCCGTAGGTATTAAAAATACGCACGATTCTGGTTTCTACACCGTGAAAAGTATGATATGCCATTGTTATAGATTCTTGAAAACGTTTGGCTTCATCATAAACACCGCGTGGTCCAATCGTATTTACGTTTCCATAATATTCTTCGGTTTGCGGATGTACTAACGGATCTCCATAAACTTCTGAAGTTGAAGCAATCAAAATTCTGGCTTTTTTAACTCTCGCTAATCCTAATAAATTATGAGTTCCTAAAGACCCAACTTTTAAAGTCTGAATTGGAATTTTCAAATAATCGATCGGACTTGCAGGAGAAGCGAAATGCAAGATATAATCTAAATCACCTGGAACATGAACAAACTTGGTAATATCATGGTGATAAAACTCGAAGTTTTCTAGTTTGAATAAATGTTCGATATTTTTAAGATCTCCTGTAATCAAATTATCCATTCCAATTACGAAATAACCTTCTTTGATAAATCTGTCACATAAATGTGATCCTAAAAATCCTGCTGCTCCGGTGATAAGTATTCTTTTCATGATGATTGTTTATTCAACGCAAATGTAGTTGATTTGAAAACTATTTTTTCTTATATTCTTATCTTTCTTCTAATGTTTGCTGATGCGCTTTAAACTTAGTTTCGACAAATTCCTTAATTTCTTTTTCAAATCGATCTTTTGAAAATTTAACCGCATGTGCACGAATAACTTTTGGATCGAAAGTTTTGGTTTGGAAATAAAGTATAGCCTCTCTTATTTTTTCAGCAGATTGTTCTTCAAAGAAAATTCCGGTTTCATTTTCTATAACTGTTTCAAGTGTTCCGCCCTTCTTTAAAGCAATAACAGGAGTTCCACAAGCTTGTGCTTCGACAGGAATGATTCCAAAATCTTCTTCGGCTGCAAAGACAAAACCTCTAGCTTTCTGCATTAAACTGCGCAGTTTTTTATTCTCGACGAAACCAACAAATTCAACATTCTTTTTGGCTATTTTTTGAAGTTTTTCCAGTTCTGGTCCTTCTCCGGCAACAATTAATTTTAGGTGCGGCAATTCGTTGAAAGCTTCTACAATTAATTGCGTTTTTTTGTACGGAACCATTCTGGAAGCGGTCAAATAATACTCTTCTTTTGTTTCTTCTAAACTAAAAAAATCAACATCGACTGGCGGATAAATTACAACAGATTCTTTATTGTACGTTTTTTTAATTCTCTGCGCAATGTGGTTAGAATTGGCAATAAAATAATCGACATTTTCCGAATTGGAAAGATCCCATTTTTGCATTTTATCTAAAACCGATTTCGCATACAAACCTTTTAGACCTTTGGTTAAGCCAGCGTCTTTTAAATATTGTTCTCGCAAATCCCAAGCGTAACGCATTGGAGAGTGGCAATAACAAATATGAAGCTGATTTTCGGTTGTTCTGATTCCTTTTGCAACGGCAGAAGAAGAACTTATTATTAAATCAAAATCTCTTAAATCAAATTGTTCAATTGCAATTGGAAATAACTGCAAAAATTTACGGTGATTTTTCTTTACTGTAGGTAGTTTTTGGATAAAGCTTGTTTTTGCTTTTTTTCCATTTAAAATAAATTTGCGATCGTCATCATTCAAAAAATCAATAAGTGCAAAATGATCGAAATCATTCCAGATAGAATTTATAGAATGAATCACTTTTTCGGCTCCTCCATTTACATAATACCAATCGCTGATTAGGGCTTTTTTCATTTTTATTGCATTATTTTTCTTGTGAGATAATAAACGTAATAGGCGTTTTTACCAAAAGTAATATTTAAAAAGTATAAAGTTTTAGGAATCCAATGATGGAACAAATCTAATTTTTTTAATTCAGATTTGAGCTCTTTTAAAGTTTCTTTAGAAACTCCTACATTCATTTCAAAAACATGGAAAGATTGTCTGATCATTAATTCTTGTCGCAATTCTTCCCGAATTTCTATATTATATTCATTACCAACATCTTTCCCAATATCTAGAACTCCTTTCCACATTGAAGCTCTTCCTTTTGCTGAATAAGATCCAGGAATGTGAAGGTTTCCATCCTTTTCAGAATTTCCAAATAAAGGCGGGTTTCCAGCTCTTCCTCCTACCGAAGGATTTCCTAAATAACCAATTCCTGTTGTACAAAAAGCATTTGCTGCCAAGTAAATTTGATAAAACAAAGTTCCGTCGTATTTATCTTTGGCTAGGTTTTTTGCCCATTCTTTATTAATAACTAATCCTCCAACAAAACCGCACATTCTGAAAATGAGTTTCGCCGAATCATTTTTCCCAATAATAGCTTCATTTGGCAAAATTCTAGAAACGCCGAGTGGTTTATTTATGTCTTTTTCAAACCGAATAAAAGGTCTTGAAATCATGGCAATAGATTCATTTCTTTTACAAAAATCGTCAATTTCATTTAAACCGTTTTTCAAAAACAAATCGTCGTTACCAATCAGTATCACCCATTTATAAAGGGCTAAATCAATCAATTTACGGATATTGGCATCGTAGCCTAAGTTTTTTTCATTTTCTATATAAGAAACAACTACGTTTTTAGCATTAAAAATGACCTGATACTTTTCTGTAACAGCACGTATTTCAGTTCTTTCTTTCGAGAAATCTTCGCAAATTATAACTTCATTTGGAAGCATATCCATCTCATTAATAGATTTTAATAAATCTTCAAACTCATTTGGTCTGCCGTAAGCGGGAATTGCGATACTATATCCTTGTGTCATTTTTATATTAAAAAACCTTACATTTTCTGATTTTATCAAAAATATAATTTTAATTTGTATTTGCTTGAAATAAAAAATCAACTTTGTGTTTTAAATTTAACAACAAACTATATAGTGCTTAAAAACATATCATTGAGCTTTGGAATAAATTTTATTAATTTATTATTTCCATTGTTATTAATTCCATTTTTCATCAAAACATACGGAATTGATACTTACGGTTTGATTGCGGTATCAATGGCATTTATCAATATTGTTTCTGTTTTATATGATTATTCCTGGTATGCTTTTGCGCCAATAGAGATTCAAAAAGTAAAAAACGACTCGAGTTTAATCAATCAGTATATTTCGAAAATTATCAACTGCAAGATTGTGGTCTTTTTGCCTTCTCTGCTTCTATTGCTCGTTTTTGTCTTATGTTCTGAAATAAGATACAATCTGATTTTTTCTTTATCTCTGTTGGTTTTTCTATTTTCCAGATCTCAGAACAACCTCTGTTTTTTTATCGGATTAGATAAAGTGTTTCCTTATTTCATCATTAATTCAATTGTAAAAATTGGATGTATTGCCTTGATTTTTATAACTTTAGTTGAAAAAAGTGATTATCAGTTTGTTTTTTACTATCTGGGAATATCTGATATTTTAATTTTCATTTTTTCAACTTTATATTTAATCCAAAAAAATGGTTTTAAATATAAAATAACTTCATTTTCAGAAATTTGGGAGGAACTTGTTTTTGGTCATAAATTGTTTTTAACCAACCTCACGATATGTGCGCTGATGAATTCGAGCACCATAATTCTAAGTGTGTTTTTTGACAATACTATTGTAGGAATCTACAATGTGGCAGAAAAAATCATCATGCTTTGCAAACAATCCATTAGCGTTTTATTTCAAGGGGTTTACTTTAAGGCTTGCGAAATTGGCACTGAAAAAATCAAACAGCTCAACCATTTTTTAAAATCTGTATTTTGGGTTTATTTTTTAATGTATGGTTTTGGAGGTCTTTTATTAGTCATTTTTCCAAATCTGATTATTAATTTATTAAGTTCTGAGTATACCTCAAATTCGTCTCTTTATTTGATTTACCTTGCTCCAATTCCGCTTATTGGCGCTTTAAGCCAATCGGCGTATATGTCGTTGTTGCTTCATCATAAAAAAAGCATCTATTTTAATGCGCATCTTTACGGACTTATTATTAATATCGTTCTTTCTTTTGTATTGTGTTATTTTCTGAAAGTCTATGGTGTTATAATTTCTTTAGTTTTAACGGAAATATTTATAACCGCGTATCTAAATTCTGCCATAGTTAAAAGCGATGAGTTAAACTTTTTCAAGAATAAAATTGTCTAAAATGAATTTTTACAAAGAGCTTATTAAGCCCGTATTTTATTTGTTCGTAGCTTCTACTCTAATCTATTTTGTTGAAGCTTTTCAATCTATTATGATGATTGCTACGGCTTTGCTATTATTAAGTTTTGCTAAATTGGGAGATTTCAAAATTTCAAATAAAAATGCTCCTTTTCTATTTTCTTTTGTCATTTTAGCTTTTTACTACACGCTGTTTTTTAGTTCTAAAAGTATCAAGCTTATTGCCGAAAGTTTGCTGTTGTTTGTTATTCCGCTACTAAGCGTTTATTTATATCAAGATAAAACGTTTGCAAAAGACTTAAAACAAATACAATTTGCTTACAGTATTTCTTTGAGTTTGTTGTGTTTGTATTTTGTGGGATTCTATATTTATGATATTCCAAATCATCATTTCGATTGGTATTTTGCGCGCTATAATTTAGAATTTTACAATAAAATACATGGCACGTATATCTGTTTATGGATTGCAATTGCTATTTTATTTCTTGCAGATCTTACCTCAGAATTTAAACTTTTTTCTTGGTCTAAAAAGGCTTTGTTTGGTGTAATGTTCGCCCTTTTATTTTCAGGCTTAATTATTTACAATTCTAGAAATATTATTGTTGGACTTATTATAATTTCTGGAATTAGATATTTCTTATTGAAAAAACAGAACAAAAAGATTTCAAAAAAGGTACTTTTCCTAATCTTATTTGCCGTTATAGCCGTTATTTTGTTATCGAGACGTTATGTAGACGATATTGGTTTTTTATTCGAAAATTCGTTTAAAAACTCGACTCGTTATGCCGCTTGGTCTTGCAGCGCACAATTAATTTACGATTCTAATTTTTTAGGAATGGATTTTAATCTGATTCAGGAAAAATTAAACGAATGTTATGTTCCTTTTCATAGTTTGGAATTAACAAAATTTAAAATTAACTCCCACAATCAATATCTTGATTTCTTGCTAAAAGGCGGAATTTTAATGCTTCTGGCTTTTGTATCGACCTTATTTATAAAAATAAAGTACGCCCTTAGAAACCATAATTATCTCTATTTATCGCTAACTATCTTATTTGTAATTTCGTTTATAACAGAAAATATTCTGGTAAGACAATACGGAATGTACAGTTATTTTTTATGTGACGTTTTGTTTCTCGGCTCTATTCTTGGAAATAAAAATCATAGTGGAAACGAAGTAGAAAAATACTAATGTTGGTATATACAACATACAGCCATCGCTGCAGCAAACAAACAAATAAAGCATACAGCCAATTAAATACAAGTAATTGTTGTTTTTGGTTGTTATGGCAATATAAACCGGCATAAAAAAAGAAAGACAAAACAATAGTATCCCAACAAAGCCAAGTTGTTTAAAGATAGACAAATACACAATTTCTTCAATAAATTTAAAAGTTTGGCTCCCGAAAAAACTTAAACCGCTCAATTGTCTGATTTGCTCGATTCTTCCTCCTAGTTTTGAATCTAAAATAAATCCAGATAATGATCCGTATTGAAAATAGCGATTCATGAAAAATGTCCCGATAACAATCAAAATTAATCCCAGCAAAGCGTAAATTCTAATCAGTCTGAAAATGCTGTCTTTGTAAATCAGTATAAAATAAAATAGTAAACCAAGCCAAACAGTTCTTGACAATGTGAGTATTAATGCCAAAATTACAATCATCAATTTTATCTTAGAAGTGTTTTTTTGATGAAAGATTGGAAACAGCATTAAAATACAGACTCCAAAAATATTTCCGTTATTATAGGTAGAAATCAGCTTATAAAGCGAACCTCTCATATTGTATTTTCCTTCTAATGTTCCCAAATCGTCTGCGTTTACTGTAACATAAGGAATTTCAATATAATGCCCTGTAACTTGTTTGAAAATAAAAAGTAAAACGCCGTATAAAGAAACCAGAAATACTGCTTGAACTATCTTTTTTTCGATAAATCCATATTCTATTTTCTTTAAAAAAGGACTTAGAAACAAGTAAAAAAATAGCGGTAAAAATGCAAAACTGACATAGAAAGCCACAAGATTTCCAAGTGAACCCGAATATCCTCTAAAAATCAGATTTATAGAAAAATACAAAACAAACGGCAGCGTTGCTAAATAACAAATAAGATGTTTGGACTGTACAAAAAAGGTCTTTTTTTGGAGTATTATGGTAATTAAAAGCAGAAAAAGAAATCCTAAATAGAGATAGCCCCAAGTAAAAGGTATTCCTGCTATTTTGAATCCTCCTTTTGGCAGATAAACCAAAAATAGCAGTCCAATAAAAAAAAGATACTCTCTAATTTTTTCGTTATTCAAAATAAGTTTAAAATTAAAACGCATCTTTCTTATATTCTTTTTTCTTGGTAATTATTTAATATTTAAGTCTTTGAAGTTCATCCTTTAGTTCATTGCTACCCATTAAAAAAGGATCGTACTGATTGTTGATGACACTTAATTTATAACCGTAATAATTGGGATCCCAAGTCACAAATTCATTAGTATAAAAGTACTTTTTGTAAGCATCAAAATCGCCGTTTATTACTTTTGAATTATGTTGTATAGAGATATTTTTAATCGTAACATTTTGCTGTGTCGTATTATAACCTAAATCTACTCTAATATTTTCAGGAAAAACTTTTTCTGGAAAATTGATTACAATTTTTTGCATTTCGCTTGAGGCATAAACTGATCTAAAAACAGAGTTTTCATCTTTCCATTCTCCGCCTTCAACTAAATAAAAAACCTGCAGTTTATCATTTTTAGCAAAGATGCCTTCTATAGTAACTGTAAAAAGATCTTTTTTCTTGGTTTGGTTTTCTTCCTTTTTTCCGCAAGATGAGATCAATAAAGCAATTAGAAAGCATGTTGAAATGACTTTTAATTTCATTTTAAAAAAATTATATTAGTTGTTCTTTTCTTTTTCTTCTAGTAAAAGCTGCTTTTTGTAAAATGCTTTAAATGAATTTAATAACACAAAAAACAAAATAAAGAAAAGCGGCAGATAGAATTTGAGTTTACTATTAATCGATTTTTTACTTTCTACATTGATTGTACTGCTAATTTCTTTGATTGTTTTATCGAAACTGATCAATTTAAGCCTGTTTCTTCCTTGATCTTCAATCAAATACTGTTTGGTTTTTATAAGGTCATTTAACTGCGTATTTTCATTATAATAAACCAGTTTATCATTCTTTTGAGCCCCTTTTGTTACACTAGAAAAATTACTTAAAACTGTATTGATCTGTTTTATGATGGAGTCGTTTTGAACAATCTTTGACTGTAAATTTTTTAATTCAATTTTCTGAACAGTATTAAAATATTTCGAGTCATTTAAAAAACTTAAAATCGGTGCAGCAAATTCTTTATCAATTCCTACTTCACTTGTTGTGAATGAAATCGTATGATATCTGTAATTTTTGCTTGTTATAGTATCTACCAAAATTTTGTTGATATCTCCGTTTTCAGCCATAAGCTCCAACAATTGAAAATTTCGCTCCTTGTTTTCGACAAACTTATAAGCTTCAACAATTGGTCTGATTTGAATTCTTTTTATCAGTTTTGGCTTTTTAATTCCCACAACATTTTTTAGAAAAATAGTATCATTTGAAATTACTTTTGACTGCAGCAAATCAATTTTTGAATACAAATAATCAACACTTTCAAAATTTGGCTCTACAATAATCTGATTACTGTATGATTTTCTGACAGTGTCTAAATACCAGCCTATTGCAAAACCAGTCACAATCAATACTAAAACTATAATCCAGTTTCTCAGAAAGAATTGAATGCTGCCAAAAATAGAACGATTCAATCTCTCAAAAAAATTACTAATCTTTTTAGAAATCTGAACCAAATCAATTTCCTGATCTTCTTGGTTTTGTGGTACTTTTGTACTCATTTATACTGGTGCTTTTATATTAAAAATCTGTTCTAAAATTTTAATCGTAATCAAATAAGTTGGTTTTACACCTGTTGTTCCTAATCCGCCTGAAGCCAAAGTACTTCCTGTTTCCAACGGATTATCTGAAGCATAATAAGCATAACGAACTTTAATATCGTGCGGTACACTTTTTCTAATTTTAGATGCCGATTGAATCGCTTTCTGATAATAAGATCCTTCCATTTCCAGACCAATTACACCCCAAGTCGATTCGTGGAAAAATTTCAACAAATCTCTGTTTTGTAATGAAGTTCCAAGAACCGTAACCATTGCACCTTCGTAAATATCAATATCATTTCCTTCAAACATAGCGCCTGTCAATTCATTTTCGAAAAAATAATTATCCGCTGTTCCTTCATTGATATGTGCCGATGGAATCATAATATCACCTTTTCCGCCTTCCAAAATTCCGGCTTTACCCATAATCGAAACCGATTTTACGTTTAGTAAAGTTTCTTTTTTGAATGGTTTCAAAAGCTCATCAATTGTTTCGTAAGCCTGTTCACCAAATGCATAATCCATTACAATAATTACTGGTTTTTCTTCGCCCACATTCGCATGTGAAAATGCTGTTTTTGACCAGTCAATTTGTGCGGTATCAAAAATCTGAACATCAATGTTTGTTCCTGAAGTATCTGGTAAAGAAATCATTCCGTTTTTAAATGCTAATTCTTCTACCTGACTTCTAATTTCTTTTGAACCCGAACTGCTTAATTCTTCATAAATAAAGAAATCTGTTTTTCCTTTAAATTTAGTTTTAAGCAATGGCGTTGCAAAAATCGAATTCATTACGCTATGCATGTTTGCACTAATAACGTGAATCGGTCTTTTCAATAAATCGTTTGCTTTTAGAACTTCTTTTATATTTGTCGCCCAGATTTCTCCATGAATGTGATGCCCTAAACGTTCTCGTAAAACTGGACTAAAAGTAATGGTTCTTTTATTGTTTTCAACAATTTCTTCGATCGCTAATTTTCCTAACCAATAAATAACGTGCAAGAAACGATCTGGTGCATTTTCTGAACCAAAAGCGTCATAAATATCTAAAACTTCTTCAAAAGTTCTGGCTAAAATATTGGCAACGTGCGAGATTGCTTTTTCCTTTTCAATCTGTGTCAGCTTTTTGGTTTGCATTACTGCTTGTTCCAATTTCTGCCAATCGCGAGAAACTTCGCCTCCGTCATCAATTAAAACTCTATTTTTAATTTTATGAGATTCGATGAAAATGAAAGTCAAATGCGTTAGAATATCATAAATATCTGAACGTCCACGCGTGATTTCTACGTTCATTTGTTCTTCGTCAATTCGGTAGCAATTTCTTCTTCTTTTTGGAGGAACAATTGCTTGAAAATGTGATTTAGAATATCCTTCGTCCGAAGTCAAATTGATAAAACGACATTGTTCAATTCCGATTGGAAGACGCTCTATAACGTATAAAAGTCCGTTAAGTTCTACTTTTTCTTCGGCAATATTTCCGTAGATTTCAGGACGTAAAGCCAATAATGATTCGCGTAAGCTGTCGCCAGAAACTCCCATCGGTTTGTAAAAACCACGGTTAAACAAATGGCGCATTGTAATGTACATTTTTTCTATAGCCGCAGACGATTCCTGCGCTCTAGATCTTGATATATGTTTGGTTTCTTTCATGCTTTTTTTTATTTTGAAAATCAAATTTAGTTAAATACACGGCATACCGTGTATCTACAACATTATTTTTAAAAAAATCCTTTTTATTTTGATTTATTTTCTGTTTTAAATTTATCCTTTACTCAATTTTCTGGATTTGAAACAATGTAATCAGAAATTCTTTGATATTGATTATTGTCTTTAATGATATTATCATAAAATAATTTTTGCCATTGATGCGGATATTCCAATCTATTAGCGTGTTTTGTTACCGCAGATTTATAGGATCCAACAATTGACGAAATTGTATTTTTTCCAATGTTTTGAAATCGTGGAGACAGGGCATGCCCTGTCTGTACGTGATCCATTCCCACGTCATTTGCGTTATTCAATGGTTTATTAATAATCAAAATGCCGTGAATATGATTTGGCATCACCACAAAATCGCCCAATTCAACATTTTTGTGGTGCGTTGGAATTTGATGCCACAATAAATCGGCAATAATTCCGACATGCGATAAAATCATTTTATTATTTTGAATTTCTCCAAAATAATGTTTTCTGTTTTGTGTACAAATTGTTATAAAATAGGCTCCATTCCAACAATAATCCCACCATTGCGCTCTTATTGAAGAAATACGCTATTTATTTTTAAATTTTCCTTGACTCATTAATTTTCATTTACGTATCCATCTAAATTCATTGGATAAATAACTTCTTAATGTTGGAAATATTATATAACTTTTGTAAGATTATCCGCAATATTTCTATCATTCGACAATCTCGGAATCTTATTCTGTCCGCCTAATTTGCCTTGCGATTTCATATAATCTTGAAATCCGTTTTTAGAAACTTTAGTTACCACCACTTTCTGCAGCACATTTCCAGTAATCAGATCGTCGTAATAAATATTTTGCTTTCGCATAGAATTGTCGATTGTTTCTGCAAAAAGATCCATATTTTCAGGTTCATTTTCAAATTCTACAAACCATTCGTGATAAGGCAATCCGCTTGACGGATTAATTTGTGGCGCGACCGTAAATTCGTTAATTACAATATTAGTAGACGCAACAGCTTCTTTCATCGCATTTTCTACTTCGTTGGCAATTACGTGTTCGCCAAAAGCCGAAATATAATGTTTGATACGTCCGGAAACTATCAGACGATGTGGAAAAACAGAAGTAAACTGAACCGTATCGCCAATATTATAACGCCAAAGTCCCGCATTTGTAGAAATGATTAAAACGTAGTTTACACCAATTTCAACTTCGGCAATTGTTAACGCTTTTGGGTTTTCTTCAAAAAATTCATCTGCTTTTATAAACTCATAGAAAATTCCCGAATTCAACAATAAAAGCATTCCTTTTTCTTTCTGAGAATCCTGATATGCAAAAAAGCCTTCTGAGGCAGGAAATAACTCGATACTATCTACTTTTCTGCCAATCATTTTTTCGAACTTGGCGCGATACGGTTCGTAATTAACACCACCGTAAATAAACAAATTGAAGTTTTTGAATATGTCGCCAATCTTTTTTCCGCCACTTTTTTGCTGTAAACGCTCAAAATACATCTGAACCCAAGATGGAATTCCAGATATAACAGCCATATCTTCTTTTATGGTTTCGTCTACAATTGCGTCTACTTTAGTTTCCCAATCTTCAATACAATTGGTTTCCCAAGACGGCATTCTGTTTTTCTGGAGATATTTAGGAACAAAATGGGCGACGATTCCGGAAAGTCGTCCAAATTTGATTCCGTATTTTTCGGTTAGAATGGGACTTCCTTGCAAAAAAATCATTTTTCCGTCAACAAACTCCGCATTTCCTGTTTCGTGAACATAATGCAAAATCGCATTTCTAGCAGCTTCAATATGAAACGGCATTGATTCTTTGGTCAATGGAATAAATTTTGCCCCAGAAGTTGTTCCAGAAGTTTTTGCAAAATAAAGTGGTTTTCCTTTCCAAAGAATATTTTCTTCGCCTTTAACCACCTTTTCAATATAAGGTTTCAAATCTTCGTAATCTCTTACAGGAACGTTTTTTTGAAAATCTTCGACCGTTTTTATTTGATCAAAATAATGGTCTTTTCCAAAACTGGTTTGCGTTGCGCTCTTAATTAATTTCTGAAAGACCTTTTCTTGCGTTTCGATTGGTTTTTGAACCCAAGCCTGTGTTTTACTATATATTTTTCTGGCAAATATTTTTGCTGCTAAAGCTTTAATTGACATTTTTTATGGTATTATTTTTTGTCCCTTTTCTTTTTGTCCTGGGGTTTTGTCTGCAATTCTTTTTCAGTTTTTGCGACTTCTTCTCTTAATTTTATTTCAGCGTCAGAAGCTTTCATATTTAAATCTGAAGGATTTTCGGCTGTTTCTGATAAAATAGAATCTTTATTAAATTTTGAATATTCTAATTCTCCTTTTAAAACTTTTTGAATTCCTTTTATATACACTTCATTTTGACGTAAAGCTGTTTCTAAAGAATCTGATTTTATAGCCAATCGCGTTGCATTTTTCTTCAATTCTGTTGAAGAATATCCTGGAATAAATTCGCGAAGAGGCGTAAAGGCAATAATGAAAGTAGTGACCAAAATTAAAAAAATACCTCCTAAAGTAAACGTTACAAAGACATTCATTAAAGTAAGCCTAAAGGAAAAGATTTCTTCAAAAGTGTCTTCATTTAAGATTACCAATCTGTTTTTAATGAATAATTTTTTTCTTAAATTCTTTTTCTTTTTTTTAGCCATTGTACTTCATTATGCTAGCAAATATAGTAATTAATCGTTATGATAATGATCTGAAAAATGCTATGAAATGCTATAATTTACGATTTTATAAAATATTTAACGCGGTTGCAGACAAATATTTTAAACTAAAAATACTTCTATTTCGTATATTTCTATATACCTTTGCGGGATAATTTAGAAAACAATTTGCTTCGGCATTAAATATAATAGTCATGGGAAGATTAGGTCTTACAGAAATCCTTGTTATCGTAGGTATTGTGATATTACTTTTTGGAGGTAAAAAAATTCCAGAATTAATGAAAGGTTTAGGAAGCGGAATTAAGGAATTTAAAAACGCTGCTAAAGACGATCAACCTGCTGCTTCTAAAAAACAAGAAGAAGAAACGAAATAATAATTCGAAAATCTTATTTAAAAAAATCCCAGATTACAATTGTAGTCTGGGATTTTTTTGTTTTTATAAAATTCTGTCAATTTCGACTAAAGGGAGAAATCGCACTAGTATCTCCGAAAACAGAATCGCAAAATCTTTGTATAGTTTCTAGTGTGATTTCTCGTTCCTCGAAATGACAAGATTATGGATATTTGAATTTCTTCTACAAAACCATCGTCAACTGAATTCTCTTTCTATCTTCATCAACCTCAGTAACTTTCACATCAACATGCTGATGCAATTTGACCACTTCGTTTACATCACTCACAAAACCAGCTTTCAATTGCGAAATATGAACCAATCCGCTTTCTTTGATTCCAATATCAACAAAACAGCCAAAGTTGGTAATGTTATTCACAATTCCTGGAAGAATCATTCCTGTTTTCAAATCTTTGATTGATTTCACATTGGCATCAAACTCAAAAACCTTCGCCAACTTTCTTGGATCTAATCCAGGCTTTTCAAGCTCTTTTATGATGTCTTTTAGGGTTAGTAAACCAATTTCTGGTGTTACATACTTTTCAGGCTTAATAAGCGCTGTTTTCTCTTTATTTGCAATTAAGTCGTTTACCGAAATTTTCAAATCTTTCGCCATCTTTTCAACAACTGGATAAGCTTCTGGATGCACCGCCGAATTATCAAGCGGATTCTTAGCATTTGTGATTCTAATAAAGGCCGCACCTTGCTGATACGCTTTATCTCCCAAACGCGGTACTTTTTTCAACTGCTTTCTATCTTCAAAAGGTCCGTTTTCAGAACGATATTGTACAATATTTTCAGCCAGCTTCTCTCCTATTCCACTCACATAGCTTAGTAAATGTTTACTCGCCGTGTTGATATTAATTCCAACCGAGTTTACGCAACGAATTACCGTACTGTCCAATTCTTCTTTAAGTTTCGTCTGGTCAACATCGTGTTGATATTGTCCAACTCCAATTGCTTTCGGATCAATTTTTACCAATTCGGCCAACGGATCTGAAAGTCGTCTCCCGATAGAAACCGAACCACGAACCGTGACATCATAATTTGGAAATTCTTCTCTAGCAATTTTTGAAGCCGAATATACTGAAGCTCCAGCCTCAGAAACAATAAATACCTGCACTGGTTTGTCAAACGCGATTTTTTTGATAAAAAACTCTGTTTCTCTTGAAGCTGTTCCGTTTCCGATAGAAATGGCATCAATTTGATACGCATTAACCATAGAACGGATTTTTTTTATCGCCATTGTTTCCTCTTTTTGAGGCGCGTGCGGATAAATGGTTTCATTATATAATAAATCGCCTTTTTCGTCCAGGCAAACTACTTTACAGCCACTTCTAAATCCAGGATCGATTGCCAGAATTCGTTTCTCTCCCAAAGGCGGAGCCAATAATAACTGCCCTAGATTGTTTGCAAAAACCTGAATAGAATTGGCATCGGCTTTTGCCTTTGCTTCTTGCAAAGTTTCATTTCCAATTGCAGGATTTAATAAACGTTTATAACTATCCTCAATTGCTAACTGAAGATGAGCCGTTGTATTATTTTGTTTTTTAATGATGATTTCGTCAATCACATCGTAAGCTTCATCGATATCAACATCAATTTTCAATTTGATAAAACCTTCATTTTCTGCACGAAGCATTGCTAATAAACGGTGCGCTGGCGCTTTTGTCAAAGGTTCTTCCCAATCAAAATACTGATTGAATTTTTGTGCTCCTTCCTCTTCCGCTTTCTTTTTTACTACTTTCGTTCCGATCGTGGCTTTTCGCTGATACAGTCTTCGAAGCTGTTTACGAACATAAATGTTTTCGTTTATCCACTCTGCAACAATATCTCGCGCGCCTTGCATTGCCGCCTCTTCATTCACAACATTTTCATTCAGATATTGTGTCGAAAGGAAATCTACATCAACATCACTTTCAGACATAATAATTTTTGCCAAAGGCTCTAAACCAAATTCGCGCGCTACATCGGCCTTTGTTTTTTTCTTCTTTTTGTATGGAAGGTAAAAATCTTCAATTTCTTGCAGATCAAAACTTTCTTCAATTTTTTTCTTCAATTCTGGCGTAAGCGCTTTTTGTTCTTCAATCGATTTTAAAACTGCTTCTTTACGTTTTATCAGTGTATCATAATCTTTCTGAAGTTTTGCAATCTGTTCAATAACAGTTTCATCCAGATTACCAGTCGCATCTTTTCGGTAACGGGAAATAAACGGAATCGTACAATCTTCTTCTAATAATTTTACTGTGTTTTGAATGCTTACTGCCGGCGCTTGAACTGACTTGGCAATGAATTGAATATTAGTCATATTTTTAATGAAATAAATTCTTAAATTTAAAATGATATATTTTACTTGTTAAAAAACGAAGTATATAGATCAATAATTTTGCTAAAATAATATCTTTGTTTGTAATTTTTGCCCTATGAAAATTTTATTACTCTATTTTTTACTCTTAAACTGCTTCACGTTTCTCCTTACTGGCTATGATAAATTTCAAGCTAGAAGGCATAAAAGGCGAATTCCAGAATTTATACTATTTGTACTCGCTTTTGTTGGAGGAACAATTGGTTTACTTACGGCAATGCTTTTCTTTAGACATAAAACGAGCAAAATCACATTTATTATGAAGTTCTCTTATGTTATTATAGTTCAAATTGTGGTAATTTATCTAAAACTAAATCATCATATTTAGATATTAATAATGTTAATAAGTCTAAATTTTAAATATAATTATTTTAAAATCAACTACTTAAAAACATAAAAAACCGGATGAATTATAAAAATCCCTCCGGTGTGTTTATTAAATAAATGGTGCTTTGCACCGAATTTTTTTTCTATTAAGAGCAAGCAATCTTATTTACTCTATTTTTGTGTCTTCCACCTTCAAAAGCAGTATCTAAAAACGTTTCAACAATTTCAACAGCTTGATGAATAGACGTAAACCTCGCTGGAATACTCACAATATTTGCATCATTGTGTAAACGAGTTAAATAAGCAATTTCTTTAGTCCAACATAAGCCAGCTCTTACTTTTGGATGTTTATTAACAGTCATTGCAATTCCGTTACCGCTTCCGCAGATTACGATTCCAAAATCAGCTTTTCCTTCAGATACATCATTCGCAACCGGATGCCCAAAATCAGGATAATCTACAGACGCATCTGTATCTGTTCCATAATTTGTTACTTCATATCCTCTTGCTTGCAGCATTTCAACAATTGCTTTTTTATATTCAGGGCCTGCGTGGTCGTTTCCTATCGAAATTTTCATTTTTTCTATACTATTAAGTTGTGCAATACAAATTTACTCAATTAATAAATGTTGGCCACGAATTACATCAATTTTCACAAATTATTTTCTTTATAAACACAATCTAAACATTACTATACATTTGCATAATGCATTCTGAAAAAACTTTATTTTACAACTGTCTTACTGTCAAAACCTTATCAGTTATTAACAATTTTGATAACTTCATAAGTATCTAGTAATCAATAAATAATAATCAGAATATTTGTTAAAATTTTGAAGTGTTAATAGGACTTCGTAATTCGTTGATATTCAGTTAACTTTAAATTAACAGAAAATGTTAATAAGTTCGGATAGAAAATTAGAAGTTTTTTTTGGTTGTGTCGAAAAAAAACCTAATCCAAAACTGGAATTAAAAATCCTAATAAAGTTTCATGAATTTTTGGAAAAGTTATCAATATCAAAAACATCATTTTCAACAGAAATCAACATATGAACTTATCTACAAAATGAATTCAATTTTGGTTGTCAACCGTTGTTAATTAAATTACAAAAAGTCTTATAAACTAATCTTTTAGCTAAAAATAAGTATGTTAATAACTCGCAATAACTAAGAGAAACTTCATTTCAATAGTTTTAAAAATAAATTTATTCGACATATTAACACACTATAATAACCAACAAATTTTTTTAAATTTTTAAAAATCTTTTTTGTTGTATTTAATATATGTTGAAAACTAAAAAAGTTTTAAAAGAAAAAAATTGAATTTATTTTGAAAAAAGAATCTGTTTAAACGATTTTGAGAGGATTATTGAGATTGTCTAAAATTTGCTGTACTTCTTCGAAATCGTTTGGATGAACTTTAAGTTTGATTCCGCCAAGTGCTGCAGAATACATTGGTGCGACCGAAAGTGTTATTTCGTTCTCGAAAAAATAAGGTATTTCTTCTTGTTCCAGTAAGTGTTTGAGAACCACTGTTTCGTGCTGATAATTGAATACGGCGATCGTCTTAAAGCTTTCCATATGAGGTGTTTTTGTAAATGTACGAAAAGTTATATTTTTAATAATTCTATTTGTTAAAAAGTATTATCTGATTTCTTATTTGTAATTTTAAACCTTATAAGAAAAGATATATGAGTAAGAAAATTAGAAAGCCGATAAAAAAAGAGAAAGATTTCTCTGGAAAAATAATAAAGATTTTATCGCAAAATGCTAATAAACCATTCAATTATAAACAGATAGGAGCAAAGCTTGAACTTGATGATACCAATAGTAGAAATCAGATTATAAAAGAATTAAAAATTCTAGCTTCGCAAAAGAAAATTATAGAGTCTGAACCTGGAAAATATTTAGTAAAAGCTGAAAGCCAGGAATATTACGAAGGAACGATAGATATGACGAGCAGAAAAACGGCTTATTTTATTTGTCCAGATTTTGCAGAAGATGTTTTTATTCCGACCAATAATTTGAATCGTGCCTTAGACAAAGACAAAGTAAAAGTTTACGTTTATAACCGTAGAAAAGGAAAAAGACCTGAAGGTGAAGTAATTGAAGTTTTAGAAAGAGATAAAACAGAATTTGTTGGTGTAATTGATATGCAGCCAAACTTTGCTTTTGTTTCTACTGCAAATCCTAAAATGTATACCGATATTTTTATTCCAAAAGATAAAATTGGTGAAGCAGAAAATGGTGATGTTGTTTTAGTTAAGATTGAAGACTGGCCAAAAAGAGCTGATAGTCCGTTTGGATCTGTAATTAAAGTTTTAGGAAAACCTGGAGAACACAATACAGAGATTCACGCTATTTTAGCAGAATATGGATTGCCAGCAGATTTCCCAGTAGAAGTAGAGGTTTTTGCACAAAAATTAGATACTTCAATTCAGGAATCAGAAATTGCAAAACGTCGTGATATGCGTGATACGCTTACATTTACGATAGATCCAAAAGATGCAAAAGATTTTGATGATGCTTTGTCTTTCAAAAAGTTAGAAAATGGGAACTTCGAAATTGGAATTCATATTGCCGATGTTTCGTATTATCTGGAAGAAGGAACAATTCTAGATGATGAAGCGTATCAACGTGCAACTTCAGTTTATTTAGTGGATAGAGTAGTGCCAATGCTTCCTGAAGTGTTGTCAAATTTTGCTTGTTCACTTCGTCCAAATGAAGAGAAATATACATTCTCAGCTGTATTTGAAGTTTCGCCAACTTCGCAAGTTATCAACCAATGGTTTGGAAGAACAGTAATTTATTCAGATCAGCGTTTTGCTTATGAAGAAGCGCAATATATCATTGAAACAAAAGATAATACCATTCCTGTAGATATTTCTATTACTGGAGAATCTTATGTAGTTTCAGATGAAATTGTTGAAGCGACTTTAAAATTAGATGAATTAGCTAAGATTTTAAGAAAGAAAAGAATGCAGAATGGTGCTATTTCTTTTGATAAAGTAGAAGTAAAATTCAATCTAGATGAAGCAGGAGAACCTGAAGGCGTTTACTTCAAAGTATCAAAAGATGCCAATCATTTGATTGAAGAATTCATGCTTTTAGCGAATAGAAAAGTAGCTGAATATATTGGAAAACAGAAGAAAACCTTTGTTTACCGTATTCACGACGAACCAAACGAAGACAAATTAATTGCGATGCAAACCGTAATTGCTAAATTTGGTTATAAAATTGATTTCCGTAACAAAGGAGATATTTCGAAATCATTGAATGCATTGATGGAAGAAGTAAATGGTAAAAAAGAGCAAAATTTAATTGATACTCTTGCGATTAGAAGTATGAGTAAAGCCAAATATTCGACAGATAATATTGGACATTATGGTTTAGCTTTTGATTATTACAGCCATTTTACATCGCCAATTCGTCGTTATCCAGACGTTATGGTACATCGTTTGTTACAGTTTTACTTGGATGGTGGAGCTTCTGTAGATGAAGAAACATACGAAACAAAATGTCTGCATTGTTCAAACATGGAAAGTTTAGCAACTAACGCTGAACGAGATAGTATCAAATACATGCAGGTTAAATACATGCAGGATCATCAGGATGAAGAATTCCTTGGTGTTATTTCCGGTGTTACAGAATGGGGAATTTATGTTGAAATCGTTTCTAATAAATGCGAAGGAATGGTAAGAATCAGAGAAATAAAAGATGATTATTATACTTTCGATGAAAAACAATATGCCTTGGTTGGAGCTACTTCAAACAGTTTATTGCAATTGGGAGATGAAATATACGTTAAGGTAAAAAATGCAGATTTGGTTAAAAAACAACTGGATTTTCATTTTTTGCGAAGAGCAGAGTAAAGTATTAATTAAAAAAATAAAAGTATGAAAAAGCTAATTATTGGAGCAGCAATTTTATTTGTACAAATGTCTTTTGGTCAAGTTACCAAAGAATTAGGTGAATTTGATACCGTAAAAGTTTACGACAAATTAAGTGTAAAACTAGTTCAATCTTCAGAAAATAAGGTTGTTATAAAAGGTGCAAGAGAAAAAGAATTAGAAGCTGTTAATAAAAATGGTGTTTTAAAATTAAGAATGCCATTTCCTAAATTACTGTCTGGAAATGATCTTGAAGTTACTTTGTATTATAAACATATCGAACTGATTGATGTTAATGAAGGAGCAGAAGTAACAAGCAAAGAAACCTTAAAAGCCACTTCATTTAAAGTTAGTGCACAAGAAGGTGGAAAAATTAATGTAGATTTAAATGTTGATAAGCTAAAAGTAAGCTCAGTTTCTGGTGGAGAAATCACTGCAACTGGTAAAGCAGATAATCTAGATGCAAGTTTAGGAGCCGGCGGATATTTCCTTGGAAGTAAATTAGCCACTTCTCAGACCAAAGTAAGCGTTTCTGCGGGCGGAAAAGCCGATGTTAATGCTTCGACCCTTGTCGATGCAAAAGTAAGCGCAGGAGGCTCTATTTACATTTATGGAAAACCAAAACAAATCAACCAGAAAACAGTCTTTGGTGGTAAAATCGAAGAAGTAAAATAATAATTGGTACTTGATGATAAATGATATTCTGGCTGGACTGCCATGGGGACTTTTTCTAAGCTTTATGGTAGGTCCAGTATTTTTTATATTACTTGAAACCAGTATTACAAAAGGATTCAGAGCAGCAATTGTTTTTGATTTTGGTGTAGTATTAGGTGATATTTTTTTTATAGCTATCGCTTATTTAGGAAGTTACAGACTAATTTCTAGTTTAAAAGATAAACCAGCACTCTTTATTTTCGGAGGGATTATAATGTTGGCTTATGGTATAATCTCTTTTGTAAGATTAAAAAATGAAGAAAAAATCGATGATGAAGAAATCGACCGCGATATTATTAAAAGAAATTACGGAAGTTTATTCATAAAAGGCTTTTTACTCAACGTTATTAACATCGGAGTTCTTGGTTTTTGGTTAGCTGTAATTATTTCAATTGGACCAAAATTAGAAATGCAAAACTCTAGAATGATCACTTTTTTTGCGGCAGTAATTATAACTTATTTACTGGTTGACTGCCTTAAAATAATATTAGCCAAACAATTAAAGTCTAAAATGACACCGACTAATATTCTTAAAATAAAAAAAGGTATCAGTATTGTTTTAATGGTTTTTGGAGTTGCTTTAATGGTTCAAGGCTGGTTTCCAAAAGAGAAAGAAATGGTTAAAAATGCTTTCGAAAAAATTGAGAATAAGTAGTTGTTAATAACTCAAAAATATAAAATTAAACCTCTGAATTTCAGAGGTTTTTTTGTGTTTATAAGTCATTGAGAGGAACGAAGCAATCTTACGAAGTTATTCAAACAAAGTTTTGTCATTTCGACCGAAGGGAGAAATCACACTAGAATGTGACAAAGATTAGTAATGATAGTAACGGAATTACTTGTGCGATTTCTCCCTTCGGTCGAAATGACAAATTGTGGAAAAATCAAACATAAAAAAAACTCCAAATTGCTTTGAAGGTTTTAGAGGCATCGTCCAGATTCGAACGTAAATCTTTATCTAATTTTTTCTAAAAATTTAAGCAAAAAAAAAAAGAGACACATTTCTGTATCTCTTTTAGAGGCATCGTCCGGATTCGAACCGGAGTAGGAGCTTTTGCAGAGCCCAGCCTAGCCGCTCGGCCACGACGCCATTGCTTGAACGGATGGCAAAAGTAACTAAAATCTTTAAATTTCAAAAGTTTCGAATGAACTATTTTAAAATTTTAAGTTTTTAAATAGAAAAATTACTTTCTAATTTCCGTCATTTTAATGGTAACTGATTCAACATCACCGCCAATAGGTGGATTTATTTTAGAAACCCAAACTGTTGTTTTTTCTACCGTTTCTATCTCTGCAAGTACACGAATATTGATTCTTTTAGCCACATGTTCTAATAAATGCGAACGAATTGCCATTTCTTCAGCAACAATTTTGTTCAAATGAACATAGTCAACGGTGTCTAAAAGGTGATCTGTTTCTGCCGATTTCTGAAGATTTGTTTTAATTTTTAGATCGACAGTATAATCAGATCCTATTTTTCCTTCTTCAATTAAACATCCATGGTAAGAAAAAGTACGAATGTTTTTTAGTTTAATAACTCCCATTTTTATATTGTTTCATGTTTAAAGTTTCAGGTTTTCTGCCACTTAAATAACTTTAAACCTTAAACCTTAAACCTTTTTTTTATCTTTGCTAAAATTACTATAAAATAATGGCATCAGAAGAGAAATCACTCAATTTTATTGAACAAATCATAGAGGAAGATGTAAAATCAGGTCTTTCAAATACTAAACTTCGCTTTCGTTTTCCACCAGAACCAAATGGATATTTACACATTGGACATGCGAGTTCTATTGCATTAAATTTTGGTTTAGGAATTGATTATCAATCTCCTGTGAATTTACGTTTTGATGATACAAACCCTGAAAAAGAAGAACAGGAATTTGTTGATGCTATTAAAAAAGATGTAGAATGGCTGGGTTACACTTGGTCTGAAGAACGTTATGCATCAGATTATTTTCAGCAATTGTATGATTGGGCAGTTTTATTAATTAAAAAAGATAAAGCGTATGTTGATAGTCAATCTTCTGAAGATATGGCGATTCAAAAAGGAACTCCATCTACAACGGGAACCGATTCTCCGTATAGAAATCGTTCTGTTGAAGAAAATTTAGATTTATTCGAAAGAATGAAAAATGGTGAATTTGAGGCTGGTACACATATTCTTCGTGCAAAAATTGACATGAAATCAACAAACATGTTAATGCGTGATCCTATCATGTACAGAATTTTACATAAACATCATCATAGAACTGGAGATGCCTGGAAAATCTATCCAATGTACGATTGGGCACACGGACAAAGTGATTATTTAGAGCAAATTTCGCACTCATTTTGTACACTTGAATTCTTGCCTCACCGTGAATTATACGATTGGTTTTTAGATCAAATTTTAGACGAAAATAAACTGCGTCCAAAGCAAAGAGAATTTGCAAGACGTAACTTATCACATACCGTTGTTAGTAAAAGAAAATTACAGCAACTAGTTAAAGAAAAGCATGTTAACGGTTGGGATGATCCAAGAATGTCAACGATTTCTGGATTAAGAAGACGTGGTTATACCGCTGCATCTTTACGTAATTTCGCCAATACAATTGGTATTGCAAAACGTGATAATTTAATCAATGTATCAGTTTTAGAATTCTGTATTCGTGAAGATTTGAACAAAATTGCACCTCGTGTAATGGCTGTTTTAGATCCTGTAAAATTGGTAATTACAAATTATCCTGAAGGAAAAGAAGAATGGTTAGAAGCTGAAAATAATCAGGAAGATGAAACTGCAGGATTCAGAAAAGTACCTTTTTCTCGTGAATTATACATCGAAAGAGAAGATTTTTTAGAAGAAGCTCCAGCTAAATTTTTCCGTTTGACTTTAGGTAAAGAAGTTCGTCTTAAAAATGCTTATATTATCAAAGGTGAATCTGTTGTAAAAGATGCTGAAGGAAATATTACTGAAATTCACGTAACTTATGATACGGATTCTTTAAGCGGAAGCGGGACAGAAGCAAGTCAAAGAAAAGTATCTGGAACATTGCATTGGGTTTCTATTCAGCATGCATTAGAAGCAGAAGTTCGTTTGTACGATCGTTTGTTTACAGATGAAGCTCCGGACAGTTATAAAGACAAAAATTTCCTAGATTTTGTGAATCCAAATTCGTTAGAAATTGTAACCGGATTTGTTGAACCAAGTTTATCAACAGCTCAAAATGAAGACAAATTTCAGTTTCAACGTTTAGGTTATTTTACTGTTGATAAAGATTCAACTGCTTCAAAATTAGTATTTAACAAAACGGTTGGATTGAAAGATGCTTGGGAAGAAAAAGGTAAAAAAGAGGAAAACAGCATTAATAATTCTTTAAAAGAAATCAACAAATATTTTAAAGTTGAAACAAAACCAGAACGTATTGCAATTGAAAGTGCAATAGGGGAGAACATCAAAAATGTTTCTAGTTTTTCTTTATTACAAAATTCATTAAAGAAAAATATCAACAATAATAAGGCTTCGCTATTGTTTTCTCAATTTATTTTGAAATATTCAACTTGGAAATCTACAGATTTTGAGGAAGATGATGTGAAGAAATTATATTCAATGTCTTTGAAAAGTGAATCAACTTATGTTCGATCAAAAGCGCTTTTAAATTTAAGAGATATTGAAAGTGAAAGTTTCAAAAATCAATATGATGATGAAATTTTAAAATTATATTCAAATCCTCCAAAAAATGCTTCGGAGAGAGAAAATGAAATTCTTGCCGAAATGGTAAAGAAATAAAATAATTAAAATCTATGGAAAAGCGCTTTTTAAAAGCGCTTTTTTATTATATATTAAATTTATTAAAATGTATTTTTTTATAATTTTTATAGATTAAAAACAGCTTTCATAAATTGATTTTAAAGCATTTTTAAATTTATTTTAACTCATTAATCTTATTTTAAAATATCTTCTATTAGCTGCTTTTATTTTAAGTTTTTAGTTTTTTACTTCCATTTTAAGTTAGATTTTTCGTTTGAAAGATTTAAAACGAAATCTTCCTTCATTTTTCTCTTCTAAAAAATTTATTATACCAAATGTTTATTGTAATTTATAATTATATAGTTTGTATTAATTATTTATAAAATTGATTAATACTTAAAAAATTATAAATTTTAATAATTAAAAATGACTTTCATAAATTACTTTTAAAGCATTTTTTTAAATCTTCCATCTAAGTAATCCTATTTCTTAAAATCATTTAAAATTTCCGCTAATTTTAAGTTTTATCTTTTTTTATTCTGATTTTGATCTTTTTAGACACTGTTTTCATATCTACACTTGCAAATTTTGTTTTTTATTTAAATAAATTTATCTTATTGAATTTTTAAAATTATAATTTATATTGATAATTAATTTAATCGATTAAAATTTTAAATTTTATAGTTTTTATATATTAAAATTGACTGTAATAAATGAATTTTAAAGCAATTTTTAAAACAACATGACACATAACTGATTTTTTAAATTATTGTTTAATTAAAGTCTTTATTTTAGTTTTAGCTGTTATTTTAGTCAGTTTAACGGCTTTTTAACACACAATTGTTTATAAAACTGCTATTTTTAACTCAGTACAAAAAGTCAGAGATGATTTTTGTAAAAAATTAAAATTTGCCATAAAGAATCTAAATTGAAATTTATTGTTATTAGAAACTCGTAATTTTTATGACAATAGATTTTCAAAACTGATTTCCCAAAAAGACAATTTTATGTTCTCATTTTTATTGTGATGTATTTTTTGATAATATTTACCGTAAAAAGATATTTTTCAAATTGTATCATAATATACAAAATTCCATAATGTTGAATTTGAGTGAAAGTTTAGTTTTTAAATTTCAAAATCTGACAATTTTTAATTTTAAATCTAATTATCATGAAAATTTTATATTTTACATTAGCGATGTTACTTGCAAATGTTGCAATTTCACAAACACATCAAATTACAAAACACAATGGTGAACAACTTGATGTTAATTTCATAAAAAACGAAAATGGTTTAATTTACTATTCTTTAAACGGAAGTTCTGAAGAAGTTAAAATTAGCAAACATGCTGTTTCTTCTATTACAAACAAACAAACAAAAACAACACAAAAAGTTTCTGATAAAATAGTAGTAGATTCAAAAGACGATTACAAAATGGTAACTGTTCTGCCTCAAGAGAAGACAATAGGACTGAAGCAAGCAGCTAGTTTTACTGGTGTCTCGACAAGGACAAAAGGTGAACCGCCAATTGCAAACCAGAAACAAACTGCTATGAGAATTAAAACCAAGTCAGCTTCAAATGGTTCTCCTTTTGTGAGCATTGTTGAAAAAGGCGATGGTAAATATGAAGCAGTCACTTATGTGTATTAATTATAGTATTAATTTTTTATAAATAACAATTAATCAAAGTTTTATCATTTTAAAAATGAGTATCTTTATTAATAATTTAAAAATTGTAACATCATGTCTAAGAATTTAAATACAGCTGCAGCCATTTTAGCAGCGGCAGCAGCGGGAGCAGCTATCGGAATTTTATTTGCTCCAGATAAAGGATCAAAAACTCGAGCAAAACTTAAAGAAGGTATAGATGATGCTAAACATAATCTAAAAGATTCTTTTGATGCCAGCTCTGAAGTTCTTCGTGAAAAATTTACAAGTGCTACTCATAATCTTGATGGAACTTTGAATGATTTGCTTTCAAACGTAAGTCATAAAACGGAAGAAGTAATCACTTTTTTAGAATCTAAATTAGCTGAATTAAAAGCGCAAAACGCTAAACTTCAAAAATAATAAACATTTTTAAAGAGCACATACTTGCTTATTTTATAAGGAAGTTTGTGCTTTTTTATTTTTTAAAATTCCGATTATGGCCTTCGAAGAATTAAAAGAAAATACCGAAAAAATTCAAGAGCAAACTAAAATTTATATAGACAGTCATTTAGCTTATTATAAGCTTTGGGGTTTTAAAGTAGCAATGAAATCGACTACTTTAATTTTTAAGTTTACCTTGATTTTGGTTTGTTTTACAATGGTTTTAATATTTGGATCTTTTGCAGCAGCATACGCTTTTGGTGCATTATTTGAAAGTAACGCACTTGGATTTTTAGCAGTAGGAGCAATCTATCTTTTCTTTACTATTTTGCTTTTCTTTATTAAAGATAAAATGGTTGAAGGTCCAATTTTGGAGAAATTTTCAGAAATATTTTTTAACGACTAAGTATTATGGAAAAGAAAAAATACTCTTCTTATGCAGAAATTGATAGAGATTTAGAAATCTTAAAACTAGAAAAAGAGATCAATCATCAGAAATTGATTTTGAGTTTTCAGAAAACTAAAGAAAGTATAACACCACAAAATATTGTAAACGGATTTGTTTCATCTTATACCGGTTATGTAAAAGAATCGTTTCCGCAGATTTTACAATCTATTGCACCATTTGTTATCAATTGGTTTATAAATAAAAAAAGAGGCAATTAAGCCTCTTTTTATTTTGTAATTATTGTTGAACATCTGGTTGAATGTCATCTTCATAACCCGATTGTTTTGGAGCTTGTTTTGGTTTTTCCACTTTTTTATTGTGTTTTTTCATCATTTCACCAACTTGGTTTGAAGCTGTAAATGATGCCACCATATTATTCAACATATCACTTCCAGCTTGTGGAGAGTTTGGTAATAGTATCAAATTAGAATTGGCATCGGCACCAATTGCTTGTAAAGTATCATAATGCTGAGTAACCACGATTAAGGCAGAAGCTTCTTGAGAATTAATTCCAACATTGTTTAAAACTTCAACACTTTCAACCAAACCTCTTGCAATTTCACGACGTTGATCTGCAATACCTTGACCTTGTAAACGTTTACTTTCTGCTTCGGCTTTTGCTTTAGCAACGATTCTAATTCTTGAACTTTCTGCTTCAAATTCAGCAGCCGTTTTTTCTCTGTCAGCAGCATTAATTCTGTTCATTGCATTTTTTACCTGGATATCTGGATCAATATCGGTAACCAAAGTATTGATAATATCGTATCCGTAAGTAGACATTGCTTCGTTCAATTCTCGTTTTACTGCAACAGCAATATCATCTTTTCTTTCAAAAACATCATCCAATTTTAGTTTAGGAACTTCGGCACGAACAACGTCAAATACGTAAGAAGTGATCTGATCGTGTGGATATTCTAGTTTGTAAAATGCTTCGTATACTTTTTCTTGAATTACTTTAAACTGAACCGAAACTTTCATTTTGATAAAAACGTTGTCTCTGGTTTTGGTTTCGATGATAACATCTAACTGCTGGATTTTAAGATTTACACGTCCGGCCAATCTATCAACCAACGGAATTTTAAGTTGTAATCCTGAATTTCTAACACTCTGAAATTTTCCAAATCTCTCGATAATTACAGAGGATTGCTGTTTTACTGTAAAGAAAGACGACATGAAAATGAAGAATGCCAATACTAAAAAGATAATAAATGCTGTGTTCATGGTTATATGATTTATATTTATGATCTGGTAAATTACGAAAATTCTTCTAAAATAAAATTATTAGACATTAAAAAAACGCTAAGAACATTTTGAAGATGTTGCTTAGCGTTTGTATTTAGAATTAAATTTTATTTATAAAGTTGAAATTGCTTTTTGAATTCTAGCAATAGTTTCTTCTTTTCCAATGATTTCAACAATGTCAAATAGGTGAGGACCTTTTAAAGCTCCAACCAAACTCAAGCGGAAAGGTTGCATAACTTTCCCCATTCCGATTTCGTTTTTGGTTAACCAATCTTTTACGATTGCTTCGATATTTGCAGAATCAAAACCATCAATATATTCAAGAGTCGAAATCAATTCTTGCATTAAAGCTGGAGTTTCTTCCTTCCAGTTTTTACTTGCTTTTTCATCATAAGATGTTGGAGCTTGGAAAAAGAAATCAGTTAAATCCCAAAATTCAGAAACAAAGTTTGCTCTTTCTTTAATCAAAGAAACAATTCTTGTTAAATCATATTTAGAAACATCAATGCCTTTTTCTTCTAAAATAGGAGAGAAGCTTTTCGCTAAATCCACATCATTTTGTTTGATTAAATATTGGTGATTGAACCATTTGTTTTTTTCTGGATCAAATTTAGCTCCTGCTTTATGCACTCGATTTAAGTCAAAAGATGCTGCTAATTCTTCTAAAGAAAATATTTCTTTTTCAGTTCCATCATTCCATCCAAGTAAAGCTAAAAAGTTTACAACGGCTTCTGGAAAAAATCCATTTTCTCTATATCCTGATGAAACGCCTTCTGCAGTTTTCCATTCTAAAGGAAATACAGGAAATCCCAATTTGTCTCCATCTCTTTTTGATAATTTTCCATTTCCAACTGGTTTTAAAATCAAAGGTAAATGAGCAAATTCTGGAGCTTCCCAACCAAATGCTTTGTATAATAAAACGTGAAGTGGCATAGAAGGCAACCATTCTTCTCCACGAATTACATGTGAAGTTTCCATCAAATGATCATCGACAATATTTGCTAAATGGTAAGTCGGCATTCCGTCACTTTTAAATAAAACTTTATCATCCAAAAGATTAGTTTCAAACTTGACATCTCCACGAATGATATCTTTCAAATGCAAAGTTTCATCAACCGGAGTTTTAAAACGAATCACATAATGTTCTCCATTTTCAATTCTTTTCGAAACTTCATCAGCAGAAGTTACCAATGATGTATCTAACTTTTCACGATTAGTATGATTGTAAATAAATGTTTTTCCTTCAGCTTCTTGTTCTTTTCTCAAAGCATCCAAAGATTCTGGAGTATCAAAAGCATAATATGCCCAACCAGAATTGATCAGCTGATCAGCATATTGCTGGTATAAATGTTTACGTTCGCTTTGTCTGTACGGACCAAATTTTTCATTTTTTCCAACTGTTTCTTCAGGAGCAATTCCTAACCATTCCAGCGCTTCCATAATGTAAGCCTCTGCACCAGGAACAAAACGTGTCTGATCTGTATCTTCAATTCTCAGATAAAAAACACCGTTATGTTTCTTTGCAAATAAATAATTAAATAGGGCAGTACGAACTCCGCCAATATGTAATGGTCCAGTCGGACTTGGTGCAAAACGCACACGAACTTGCTTTGACATTTGTTTAAAATTTTGTTGCAAAGATACGACTCTGAATTAGAAAATCAGATAATGAGAAAATTAGAAAATTCGTCGTGTTAAGCTTAGTTGACTAATTTTCTAATTGATCATTATCTAATTAATAATTATTACTTTTATAGGTTATAATCATAAGAGATTTTATTTTGAAAACAACATCTGCAATATATCAAAAGTTAGAGGCTTTTATTAAAAAATATTATACCAATGAATTGATAAAAGGGATATTACTTTTTACTGGTTTTGGTTTGTTGTATTTTTTGTTTACGCTTTTTGTAGAGTACTTTCTTTGGTTGAAACCAACGGGAAGAACTTTTCTATTTTGGTTATTTGTCGGTGTTGAAGTTTTCCTTTTGGTTCGTTTAATTGTTTTTCCATTGTTTAAATTATTCAAACTTAAAAAAGGAATTGATTATACTCAAGCTTCTAAAATTATTGGAAATCATTTCACAGAAGTAAGTGACAAGCTGACAAACTTTTTGCAATTGTCTTCTGAAAATAATAGTGAAAGTTCTGAATTGGTTTTGGCTTCGATTGAACAAAAAGCAGATTCTTTACAACCAATTCCTTTTGGAAATGCTGTTAATTTTAAAGCGAATAAAAAATATCTGCCATTAGCATTAGTTCCAATTTTGCTTTTTGCTGTATTTTATATTTCTGGAAATAGCAATATTATTTCTCAAAGTTTGAATAGAGTAGTACATTTCAATTCGGCATTTTTACCGCCAGCTCCTTTCAAATTTGTGGTTTTGAATTCTAATTTGCAAGCAGAACAAAACAAAGATTTTGTGATTAAAATGGAATCTGTTGGAAACGTGGTTCCAGAAAATGTGATGATTCACATTGGTGATGAAAGCTATTTTATGGAATCTTCACAACCTGGAAAGTTTGAATTTAAAATTGAAAAACCTTCTGAAGATATTCAATTTTCTTTCGAAGGAAATTCAGTTGTTTCAGAGGATTATGAATTAAAAGTAATCACGGTTCCATCGATCGCAAACTTCGAAATGGTTTTGAATTTTCCTTCTTATCTAAAGAAAAAATCAGAGATAATTCAAGGAACTGGAAATGCAATTGTACCAGAAGGAACAACGGTAACGTGGAGAATGAATACTAAGTCTACACAAGAAGTAGTTTGGAAAAGAGATAAGGAAGTATTTAAGTTCAATAAGGCAGAAAATGAGTTTAAATTGGCTAAAAATATTAGTCAAAACACAGAATATCAAATTATTACGTCAAATGATAAGGTTAAAAACTACGAAAAACTAGATTATCAGCTGTCTGTAATCAGAGATCAGTTTCCAACGATCAATGTGGGTCCTGCACCTGATAGTTTGAAACTGGATAAGAACTATATTTTAGGAAGATTGGGTGATGATTACGGACTTTCTAAATTACAAATTGTATACTACCAACGAAACAAACCACAGTCTGCCAAGCGTGGAAACATTCCTGTAAAGTCTGGAGTATTTGATCAGTTTGTTTTTAATTTTCCAAGTAACCTTCCAGTAGAAGAAGGAGTTTCATACGAATACTATTTTGAAGTTTTTGATAACGATGCACCACATGGATTTAAGAGTACAAAGTCTTCTACGTTTTCAGATCGTGTTGCTACAATAGATGAAATTCAGGATCAAGAATTGCAACAGCAAAATCAAAATATTAATAGTTTATCTAAGTCTTTGAAGAACCAAACCAAGCAAATTTCAGAAATGGATAAGCTTCAAAATACAGGAAAAGAAAAAGATAATTTAGAGTTTAAAGATCAACAGAAGATCAATGATTTTATCAAACGTCAGAAGCAGCAAGACGAAATGATGAAACAGTTTTCTGAGAAAATGAATCAAAACTTAGACAAGTTCAAGTCTGAAAAGAAAGATCAAACTGCCGATGATTTACAAAAGCGTTTAGATAATGCTCAGAAAGATTTAGAAAAGAATCAGAAATTATTAGACGAATTGAAGAACTTAAACGATAAATTAAACAGCGAAGAACTGTTTGATAAGATGGAAAAGTTCAAACAAATCAGTAAAAACCAATCTCGTAATTTAGAGCAATTGGTTGAGTTGACCAAGCGTTTTTATGTTTCAAAGAAAGCAGAACAAGTTGCTGAGAAACTAAATAAACTGTCAGAACAAGAGGAACAGTTATCAAACAAAGAGAAAGAAAACACTAAAGAAAAGCAGGACGAAATCAATAAATCTTTTGATAAGATTCAAGGAGATTTAAAAGATTTAAAAGAGGAAAATAAGACTTTGAAGAAACCTTTAGACATTCCGTCTGATGCTTCAAAAGAAAAAGATGTTGATAATGATCTAAAAAAAGCATCGGAAGAATTAAGTAAAAAGAATACTTCTTCGGCTAAACCGAAACAGAAAAGTGCTGCAAAGAAAATGAAGTCTATGGCTCAGGAAATGCAGAGTGAAATGGAAGGTGGCGAACAGGAACAATTAGAAGAAGATGTAGCAATGCTTCGTCAGATTTTGGACAACCTTTTGGCTTATTCTTTATCTCAGGAAGATGTAATGAAACAGTTTAAATCTATGAAATTGGGTTCTTCTGCATTCACGAAGAATATCAAGATTCAGCAGAATTTGAAACAACAGTTTAGACATGTTGATGATAGTTTGTTTGCGCTTTCATTACGTAACCCAAAGGTAGCAGAAGACGTAACTAAAGAAATTGGAAATGTACAATACAGCATGGACAAGGCTATAGAAACCTTAACTGATGTACAGATTCCAAGAGGAGTTTCACACCAACAATATGCCGTTTCTTCTGCCAATAAGTTAGCAGATTTCTTAAGTGATTTATTGAACAACATGCAGATGTCTATCTCTAAACCAGGAGATGGAAAACCTAAACCAGGTGACGGACAAGGAATGCAATTGCCAGATATTATTCAAAAACAAAAAGGTCTTGCTGATAAGATGAAGGAGGGAATGCAATCTGGACAAAAGCCTGGAGACAAACCTGGAGAAGGAAAAGATGGAAAGTCTGGACAAGGACAAAGCGGGCAAGGTAAAGATGGTCAAGGCAAGGATGGACAAGGTAACAACAGTGGTGATAAAGGTTCTTCTGGTAAAGATGGTAAGAGCGGAAAAGGAGAAAAAAATGGCAATGAAGGTGAAGGTGGAGAAGGAGATGCAGAAGCTATTATGGAGATATACAAAGAGCAAGTTAAGCTGAGAGAAGCACTTCAAAAAGAGTTAGCAAAGAAAGGTTTGGACTCTCAAGGTAAATCTGTAATAGACCAAATGAAACAATCTGAAAAGCAGATTTTGAATAAGGGTTTTAAGAATGAGAACCTGCAACGTATACTAAATATCCAGCAAGAATTATGGAAACTAAATAATGCAGTTCAGCAGCAAGGACAAGATACAAAAAGACAATCTGAAACAAATAAAGCTGATTTTACAAATCGTTCAAATGCTTTACCAAGCTCCTTGTTGGAATATTTAAACAGTGTAGAGATATTAAACAGACAATCACTACCTTTGCGCTCGAATTTTAATCAAAAAGTTCAAGAATACTTTAATACAAAATGATAAATTTTAATTACGAAACTGATTTTACTTTAGGAGACGAGCAGGCTTTTACTGACTGGCTTAGTGCTGTAATTGTTTCTGAAAATAAAAATGAAGGTGAAATCAATTATATATTTTGTGACGATGAATATCTTCACAAGATTAATGTTGAGTACCTAGATCATGATACTCTAACCGATATTATTAGTTTTGATTATACTGTTGGTAACGAGTTAAATGGCGATATTTTTGTTTCTGTAGAACGTGTTGCAGATAATGCAAAAGACTACAATGTTTTATTTGCGGAAGAATTGAAAAGAGTACTTTCTCACGGTATACTTCATTATTGTGGATACAAGGATAAAACAGATGAAGATGCTAAATTAATGAGAACAAAGGAAGAGGAAAAGATGAAGATGTTTCACGTGAAACAGTAATTAAATTTCTTAGTCTTTTTAAAATATATGTTCCACGTGAAACGTTTTTATAAAGACTATCAAAATATGTTCCACGTGAAACAAAGATTAAAAAAAAAACAAACACAATAAATTGTTCCACGTGGAACAATTTATCTTTTTTTTTGAATATGAAAAGAAATTAAAAATGTTTCACGTGGAACAAGATTTTGAAAGATCTATTTAAAGAATATAAAAGTGTTTCACGTGGAACGTTGAGTTTTTGGAGTTTGGAATTTGTAAAATTGAAATTTTAGAATTGCGTTCCACGTGGAACAAGAAAAAAATAAATGTAATTCTGAAAACCGCGTTAGCGGTTTTTGGAGAATAATAAAACAAAATGTTTTTAGAAGAATACGATGTTATTGTGGTTGGTGCAGGCCATGCTGGTTCTGAAGCTGCGGCTGCGGCTGCAAATTTGGGATCAAAAACTTTGTTGGTTACAATGAGTTTGCAAAACATAGCACAGATGTCATGTAATCCCGCGATGGGCGGAATTGCAAAAGGACAGATCGTTCGAGAGATTGATGCGCTTGGTGGATATTCGGGAATCGTTTCGGATAGAACTGCGATTCAATTCAAGATGTTGAATAAATCGAAAGGACCTGCAATGTGGTCTCCGAGAGTTCAAAGTGATAGAATGCGTTTTGCTGAAGAATGGAGAATGATGCTGGAGGGAACTCCAAATCTTGATTTTTATCAAGAGATGGTAAAAGGGTTGATAATCGAAGATGGAAAGATAAAAGGAATTAGAACTTCGCTTGGTGTGGAAATTCGTTCCAAATCTGTTGTTTTGACAAACGGAACTTTTTTGAATGGTTTGATTCATATCGGAGAAAAACAATTCGGTGGAGGTAGAGCAGGAGAAAGTGCTGCGACTGGAATTACCGAAGATTTGATAAAATTTGGTTTTGAAGCTGGAAGAATGAAAACAGGAACGCCACCTCGAGTAGATGGACGTTCTTTAGATTATTCTAAAATGAATGAAGAAAAAGGAGATGCGAAGCCAGATAAATTTTCTTATTCAGATGTGACTTCTCCGTTAACGCATCAGCGTTCTTGTCATATGACATATACTTCATTAGATGTGCATGATATTTTGAGAGAAGGTTTTGATCGTTCTCCAATGTTCAACGGAAGAATCAAAAGTTTGGGACCAAGATATTGTCCGTCGATTGAAGATAAAATAAATCGTTTTGCAGATAAAGAACGTCATCAGCTTTTTGTTGAACCGGAAGGTTGGAATACTTGTGAAGTTTATGTAAACGGATTTTCGACTTCACTTCCAGAAGATATTCAATTTAAAGCGTTGAGTTCTGTTGCAGGTTTTGAGAAAGTGAAATTCTTTCGTCCAGGCTATGCAATAGAATATGATTATTTCCCGCCGACACAATTAAAACATACTTTGGAGACAAAGTTAATTGAAGGTTTATATTTTGCTGGACAAATAAACGGAACAACTGGATATGAAGAAGCAGCATCACAAGGATTGATGGCAGGAATAAATGCGCATTTAAAAGTACATGAAAAAGAGCCATTGATTTTAAAACGTGATGAAGCCTATATCGGAGTTTTAATTGATGACTTGATTACGAAAGGAACAGAAGAGCCATATCGTATGTTTACATCAAGAGCAGAATATAGAACTTTGTTGCGTCAAGATAATGCCGATTTCAGATTGACGCCAATGTCATATGAAATTGGTTTAGCTTCTGAAGCTCGTTTGAGAAGAATGGAAAGAAAACTAAACGAATCTGAAAAGATGGTTTCATTCTTCAAAGAAACAAGTGTAAGTGTTGCAGAAACGAATCCGATTTTGGAAGCAAAAGAATCTGCACCGATTACTCAAGGAGATAAAATGTTTAAGATTTTTTCGCGTCCGCAAGTGGAATTAGAAGATATGGTGAAATTTGAAAAAGTTTCAGCTTATATTGAGGAAAATGAATTAGATGAAGAAATTGTTGAACAAGCAGTAATTCAAGTAAAATATTCTGGTTATATCGAAAAAGAAAGAAACAATGCTGATAAACTGAATCGTTTAGAAGAAGTAAAGATTCCAGAGAATTTCGATTATAATAAAATTAAATCAATGTCGATTGAAGCAAAACAGAAATTAGGCAAGATTCGTCCTGTAACTATTTCACAGGCTTCAAGAATAAGTGGGGTATCACCAAGTGATATTTCCGTGCTTTTGATTTATATGGGAAGATAAAAATATTTTAGATTTTAGATTGTTTGTTTCTACTTTTAAAGAATATGAAATCTTAAGTCTGAAATCTAAAATTATTGTTCCACGTGAAACATTGAATTAAATTTTGATGAAAGTTGTTAAAAAAGAAAATTTTTCATTAGAAGAGAAAAAGGCATTAATGCAACTTCGAAATAATGAATATCCAATTCAATTTGGTCATGAAACATTTCATGAATTTGAAGCGTATGTGAATGCAATTTTAGAAATGAAAAATTATCTTTTGATTGATGCTAAAAAAGAGATTCAAGGTTGGGCCTATACCTTTTTTCGCGATAACGAAATTTGGTTTGCAATAATGTTGAATTATCAAATTCAAGGAAAAGGCTACGGAAAGATTTTATTAGAAGAAATAAAAAAGAATAATCAGAACTTGAACGGTTGGGTAATTGATCATGAAAATGATATCAAATCAAATAAAGAAAAATATAAATCGCCATTGAAATTTTATATTTCCAATGGTTTTTCTGTTTTGAAAGATATTAGATTAGAAAATGAAAAGATATCAGCAGTGAAGATAAACTGGAAAAATAACAAATAAAAAAGATTAAAAATCCTAAGAATGAAATTTTCGTTTTTAGGATTTGCTATAAATTAAACCAAATATCTAGAATTAAAAAATGGACGTTTTAAATAAAAGACACTTTCTTACTGTAAAAGACCATTCTGTTTCAAAAGAAATTTTTGATTTGTACTATGATGAAGAATTAGATATGCTGATTACTTCTCCACAACCAGAACTTCAAAATCTGGGAAAATATTACGAAAGTGAAGATTATATTTCGCATACAGACAACAAACGTTCCTTATTCGAAAAAGCGTATCATTTTGTAAAAAATATAGCGCTTCAAAATAAATTGAATTTAATAAATACAGAACAACCTCAAAAAGGGAAACTTTTGGATATTGGAGCTGGAACTGGAGATTTTCTATTAACAGCAAAAAATAACGGCTGGGAAACAATTGGAGTAGAACCAAGCGACAAAGCAAAAAATATTGCAAAGCAAAAAGGAATTTCTTTTGTAGAAGAAATTAGTACTTTAGAAAATCATTCTTTAGACGTGATTACAATGTGGCACGTTTTAGAACACGTGCCAGATTTAGAGCATCAAATCCAAGAATTGAAGCGTTTACTAAAACCAACTGGAACATTAATTGTTGCGGTTCCAAATTATAAATCATTTGATGCAAATCATTATCAGGCATTTTGGGCTGCATTTGATGTACCAATTCATTTTTGGCATTTTTCTAAAAAATCGATTCAAGTGCTTTTTGAGAGAGTCGATATGAAATTAGAAAAAGTGCTTCCAATGAAGTTCGATTCATTTTACGTGAGTCTTTTGTCTGAAAAATACAAAACGGGGAAAATGAACTATATTAAAGCTTTTTTTGTTGGTTTGAAATCAAATTGGAAAGCAAAAAGCTCAAAAGAATATTCTTCGCATATTTATGTTTTGAAAAATAAATAAAAGGTTAAATAGAGCATATTAAGCTACTTTGTCAGAGTATGATAAAGTAGCTTTTTTTATTGGAAAAAACTAGAAAGATCTAGATTTCAGAGTAATAAAGAGAGGTTATTGCTATTATTTTTTCTATAAATAAAAACAATATCATAAAATTTACGCATTTTATAAACTTTATGTTAATCCTATTGATTTTTTTATATTTTTGTCTTTCATACTTAAAAAAATAGAATTTAAAAAAATGAAAAAAGCATTAGTTATTATCGCACTTTCAGTTTTCGCAGTTTCTTGTAACAAAACAGCAGAGGTAAAGGAAGTAAAAACAGCTTACGTGGATACTTCGGTTTTGATGAAAGAATACACTGAGGCAAAAGATTTAGAGGCAAAGTACAAAGCTCAAGCGGAAGAAAAAGGAAGACAATTACAAGCTGAAATTTCACGTTTTAAACAAGACGCTGCTAATTTTCAAAGTCAAGCACAGGCAAATGGTCAGGCTTGGGCACAGCAAAGAGGTGCTGAATTGCAAAAAAGAGAGCAGCAATTAGGCTACGCACAACAAGCGTTGGCACAGCAACTACAACAAGAAAGCGGAGTAGAAATGGATTCTCTTGTTAGTGGTGTTAAAAAATTCATTAAAGATTACGGAAAGAAAAACGGTTACGCTTATATCTACGGAACTGGAGATGCAGCATCTATTTTGTATGCTGAAGATAAATTCGATATCACAAAAGATATCATTAAAGAATTAAATGATAAATACAAAGCTTCTCCAAAAGCAGATGCAAAACCAGCAGCTGAAACTAAAGAAGGTGAAGCAAAAAAATAAAAACTACCCAAACTAACTAAATTACTGAAAACCTAAATCCACAAAGATTTAGGTTTTTTCTTTTTATAAAAATGCGGTAATTTTATTCTTTAATACAACCCTAATGCAAAACGTTTCAGAAGCGGCAGCTTACACTTTACAATTCATTAATCAAACTCAAAAATCTATTTTTCTAACTGGAAAAGCGGGAACGGGAAAGACTACGCTTTTACGCGAAATTATTGCGACGACACATAAAAATACAGTTGTTGTTGCGCCAACCGGAATTGCTGCTTTGAATGCTGGCGGTGTAACCATTCACTCGATGTTTCAATTGCCGTTTTCTGCTTTTATACCGTCTTACGATGCGAATGCACAGTTTACAGAAACAGTGAAATTTGAAAATAAAGAAACGTTGCGCCGTCATTTCAAAATGAATAATGTGAAGCGAAATGTGATTAAGAACATGGAACTTCTGGTTATTGACGAAGTCAGTATGTTGCGCGGAGATCTTTTGGACGCTGTCGATTTTATGATGCAGACTGTTCGCAGAAATACGCAACCGTTTGGTGGAGTTCAGGTTTTGTTTATTGGAGATTTACTGCAATTGCCGCCTGTTATTCGTGATGAAGAATGGCGAACGCTGAAAAATTATTATCGCGGAAAATTCTTTTTTCATTCTCACGTTTTACAAACGTATCCGCCGATTTATATTGAATTATCAAAAATCTACCGCCAAACCGACGATGCTTTTATCTCGGTTTTAAATAATTTGAGAAATAATCAGATTACTCCAGAAGACATTTCCATTCTAAATCAATATGTTAAGCCAGATTTTGACTTTAAAGAAAACAAAGGTTATATCACCCTGACAACGCATAATGCTAAGGCTGATTCTATTAACTCACAAGCAATCAATGATTTAGATGAAAAAGAGTATGTTTATACGCCATTTGTAGTGGGTGACTTTCCTGAAAAGATTTTTCCCGTCGAAGAAGAATTAAAATTAAAAGTCGGCGCGCAGATTATGTTTGTTAAAAACGATTTATCTTTTGAAAAGCGATATTTCAACGGAAAAATGGGCGTAATCAAATCACTTTCTGACGAAGAGATATTTGTGCATTTTCCAGAAGAGAACATGACACTGGAAGTTGAAAAGTACGAATGGAAAAATATCCGATACAAAGTCAACGAACAAACGAAAGACATCGAGGAAGAAGTTTTAGGAACTTTTGCGCATTATCCGATAAAGCTGGCTTGGGCGATTACCGTTCACAAAAGCCAAGGTTTAACGTTTGACAAAGCTGCGCTCGATGTATCGCAAGTTTTTCTGCCTGGACAAGCCTATGTTGCACTTTCGCGTTTGCGTTCGTTAAACGGGCTTATTTTGCTTTCTCCGATGCAAATGAATGGTATTTCTAACGATCAAGATGTAATGGATTATGCTTTGAATAAAGCAACAGAAGAAGTTTTAGAAAAATCACTTCATTTTGAAACCAAAAATTTTATTCATAACTATTTGATAAACAGTTTTAATTGGACAGAATTAGCGCAAGAATGGCGAAACCATCGCTTTAGTTACAACGAAAATGCGGCTGGTTCCGAAAAATCAAAACATTCGGTTTGGGCGCATAAACGTATGGACACGATGGAACAGCTTTTAGATCCTTCGCAGAAATTCATCACACAATTGAACAAAATTTTCGTTAAGGAAACTGTCGATTTGTTTTTTGTGAAAGAAAGGGTAGAAGCAGCCTACGATTATTTTTTTAAACCAATGGACAAATTGGTGGATGATTTGATTTATAAAATAGCTGAAATTCAAAAATTTAAAAAAGTAAAAGAGTTTTATGAAGAACTTAATTTTTTAGAAGATCTTCAGACAAAAGCGGTTTTGAGATTGATGAAAGCCAAATTACTGATTGATGTTATGGTTTCTGGTGAAGCCATTTCCAAAGAAAAGTTAACCTCGCCCGTAATTAGAAATTATAAAATCAGTAAAGTGGAACGAATTCGAGAAGAGCTTAAAACAACCAATACAGACATTTTTAGAACAGAAGAACCCGTTGTTCGATATAAGTCAACTAAAGCAGAGAAAAACGAGCTTAAAACGGCTAAAAAAACTACGGTTGAAGAAACGTACGATTTGTGGTTAGAAAAAAATTCTGTCGAAGATATTGCAAGAATGCGTAAATTGAATGTTCAAACTATCGAAGGACATTTGATAAGACTTATTCAAGCCAAAAAAATCGAAATAACAGACGTTTTGCCTTATGACAAGATTTTGGCTTTGCGCGATGCATTTCAGTTTTATCAAGAAGAATCTTTGAGTGGTTTGAAAGAAAAACATGGCGACGAATTTACTTGGGATGAACTGAAGATGTTTAAGGCGAGCATTAATTAATTCTTTGAACGTCCCACGTGAAACAATGCTTTTCGTTTTTCAACAAATTAATTTATAACGTATTAAAGCATTTTTGACATGAAAATATTTAAATCATTTTTAGTTGGTCTGATTTTTTGTTCGCACGTTGTGAACGCTCAAGATCTGAAACCTGAGTACCAAAAATTCATTTCGGAATTTATTTCAGAAGTGAAAAATGGGGATAAAGAGGCCATTTCAAAACGAATAAAATTTCCGTTAAAAAGGGAGAATCCAATTCCTTCGGTAAAAAATAAAGCCGATTTTTTGAAAAGATACAATCAAATTTTTGATAATGTTTTGATTGAAAAAATAACAAAATCCAATCCGGCAAAAGATTGGTCAGAAATGGGTTGGAGAGGTATTATGCTCAATCAAGGCGATTTGTGGATCGATACTGATGGAAAAATTACCGCTGTAAATTATCAATCTAAAGCAGAAGAAAAACTAAAAAATTCTCTGATTGCTTCTCAAAAGAAAAATGTAAACAGTTCTATTTCAAATTTTAAAGAGCCTGTTGCCATTTTAGAAACTTCAAAATTTAGAATCAGAATTGATGATTTAGGAAATAATAAATACCGTTACGCTTCTTGGTCTATCAAAAACAAAATGACTGATAAACCAGATTTGATAATGGAAAACGGAATTTTTTCTGCAGATGGTACAGGCGGAAATCATCATTACGAATTTAAGAAGGGTGATTTTAGATATGAATGCCATTTTATCGTTTTGGGCGAAAAAAATTCGCCGCCTGCGGCGTTGATTGTCTATCAATCTAGCAAAAAAATTCTTTCGCAAGACGCTAAAATTGTTTCACGATGAACATTTAAAACCCTAGCGGGTAAAATATTTATAGAATTTTAATAAGATAAATGAAAAAAATCTCCAGCGGAGCGACATATTCTTTATGTCGCTCCGCTGGAGATTTATATTGGAAATGATTATTTTGGCTATAAAAATTTCGCTTCTCCGAAGCTAGAAAAAAAGAGATTTCTTTTTGTTACGACCTGTTCTTTAAATGTTTGACATCACTTTTTCAAGTTCTTTTTCCTGAGATATCTGTGTCAGTTTGAGCTTCTGAATATTGACTTCATTTTCTTTCGTCTTAATTCTTTGCTTTTGAATTTCTTCATCAGAAATGGAAGAGGTTGTTATTTTGTTTTCAATTTTCTGATTGGCAAGTTCAAGTTTAGTAATTTTATCTTTAGTTGATTTTAAATCGTTTTCAGATTTTGAAAGACTCTTCTTTTTACTTTCCAGCACCTTTTGCTCTTTCTTCAGCTGATCAATTTTATCATCAAGAAATTTATGATTTTCTTTTAGCGTTTTTTGTGTTTCAGCTTCTATTTTTTGGCGTTCTAATTCTTTTGACGTGTTAGAAATTTGTTGTGCAAAAAATGACTGTGAGTTCAGCAATAATAAGAATACTAGTGTTGTGAAGATTTTGTTCATCATAGTTTTAAATTTTTATAACGAATTTATTCGAAGAAATTTTCAAACATTACCCGACGAATTTTTTAAAACAATAGAATAAGACAAAAAAAATCCCATTCTAAAGAACGGGATTTTCAAATATTTATAAGTTTTCGACCAGAATCCAAGCTTGCGGATTTTCGCCTTTTTGTATTTCTTTTTGGGCTTGTTCTGCTTCTCTCATTGTAGCGTAACTTCCGTAAAGAACAGGAAATAAACCGTGTTTGTTTTCTTTTAGCATTCTAGCTTTAAAACCATCTTTAATTAATTGATTGTAAGCTTTCTTTGCATTTTGTTCGCTTCTAAATGCGCCCGCCATAATGTGGTAAGGCATTGTTGGTTCAGCAATTTCTACATTGGCAGAATCGACAGTAAGTGTTACAGCCGGAAGTGGATTTTTTATTAAAAATGTTGCCTCCTGAATTTTATTCTGTACTTTTTTCTGAACAGCTTGTTCCACTAAAAGGGTTTGATTTTCAATTTGATTCTGATATAAAGGATATCCAATACTTCCAGAAATTCCAAGTCCTAAAACCAAAATAGCAGCATATCTTAAGAACGGATTTGAAGATTTGGTTTGTTCTTCATTATCATGCAATAAAACAACTTCTTTTTCTTTTGCTGCAATCTTCTCGATTTTTTTCTCGAAAATTTCTTTTTTCACCATTGGAGAAACAAACGGACTTAATCCAAAAGAAGTAGCTAAATAATTTGTTTGATCGTTTGGAGTAAAAATGATATTGCTTTCAGAATTCAAACGCAATTCACCAATGTTTTTTAAAGAGATTACTCCGTCTTCTTCCAAAGATTTTTTCCAATTTGTAATTTCAAAAGCAATCGCACTAACAGCAAATCCGTAAGATGTTTTTTCTGCTTGAGCAATATGATTGGCTAACAAACCGTCATTATTTTTTATACGACTGTTGAAAGAGATAGTCTTTTTTGGAGGAAAAAACGAATTAGTGCTTTCATTAAGCTGAGCAGAATGAGTTTCGGTTAAAAATGCACCAAATCCTGGAACCGTTACACACTGATAACGATACAATAACTGTGAGATATATACTTCGATTTTCATAGTAACAAAGTTATGCAACACTTATAGTTATCAAAATTTTATTCACAATTTTTATTAACAATTCAGATATATTTTTATACAATTCAATATCAATATTTTATCTCTCACGATCTCCATGTTTTTATGATTGACTTATTTTTCATTAAAAAAATTATTAAGAAATTACTTCTTTTTTACTGATATTTGCGCTTTTAAAAATAGAATCATGACTTTCTATTTTACATAATGTAAAAAAATATGGACGATCAAAATTTGTTTAATTTATTAGCTCTGCTTAAAGTTGATGGGGTTGGAGATGTAGTGGGTAAAAAATTACTTCATTCTTTTGGAAATGCATCGGCTATTTTTAAAGCAAAAAACACTCAATTAGCTTTAGTTGATGGAATTGGATCGGTATTATTAAAAAAATTAAAAGATAAAACCATCTTTCAAAAGGCTGAAAAAGAGTTAGATTACATTAAGAAAAACAATGTAAATGTTTCTTTTTTTCAGGATCAAAATTATCCCGAAAGACTTAAGCATTGTTTTGATTCGCCTATTTTAATTTTTACTGTTGGAAATATAGATTTTGAAAAAAAGAAAATGATCAGTATTGTTGGTACACGTCAGATCACTTCGTATGGTACAGATTTCTGCCGAAAATTAATTGAAGACCTTGCACCGCTCGATCCCCTAATTGTAAGCGGTTTTGCCTACGGAGTTGATATCGTTGCACATCAAGCTGCAATGGATTATAACCTTCAGACAATTGGGGTTTTGGCTCATGGATTGAGCCAGATTTATCCGAGAACGCATAAAAAGTATATGGCAAAAATGGAAGAGAACGGTGGCTTTATTACTGAATTTTGGAGCGACTCCAATCCAGATAAAGAAAAATTTGTTCGCCGAAACCGAATTGTTGCTGGAATGACTGAAGCCACAATTGTGATTGAATCTGCTGATAAAGGAGGTTCGTTGATTACGGCAAATATGGCCAATGAATACAATCGTGATGTGTTTGCCGTGCCTGGAAGAGTTACGGATAAATATAGTCAAGGCTGTAATAATTTGATTAAAACACAGAAAGCAAATGTATTGACTAATGCGGCTGATTTAATTTATATGCTGAATTGGGATATTAAGGAAAAACCAAAAAATATTCAGAAACAGCTTTTTATTGAACTCGATCCGAATGAACAGAAAGTGTATGATTTTCTGCAAAAGAATGGAAAGGAATTATTGGACATTATTGCAGTTCAATGCGAATTTCCTGTTTTTAGAATGTCTGGAATTCTGGTAAATATGGAATTAAAAGGTGTTATAAGACCACTTCCGGGAAAACTTTTTGAAGTAATTTAACGCAGAAAATCTTGTTATTATTTTTTTCTAAAATGTTTGTATATTTTGTAAAGAATAAAAATGAGCAATAACCCAAAAAGGATGTTCAGAATTTGAAATAAGTAAGGCGGTACATCGTAATCTTCTATATATTTATCCATCTTTCTATTTTTAAAAGATTAATAAAGATCAAGTTACAAAAAAAAAATAAATATAAATGATAAAAAAAACGTTGCTCAATTGTGAAACTGAACAACGTTTTAAATTATAAAGTTTGAATTCTATTTCCCGAATCCAAGTACTTCTCTAACTTTTGCTAAGACTCCGTCAGCAATTACTGAAGCTTTTGCTGCACCTTTTTTTAATAAAGCATCAACTTCTTCTAGATTGTTGATGTAATAATTATATTTTTCTCTTTCCGTTTTAAATTTTTCTGTAATCAATTCAAACAAAGCTTGTTTAGCATGACCGTAACCGTAATTTCCACCTAAATAATTGGCTCTCATTTGCGCAGTTTGTTCCTCATTTGCTAACAAAGAATAAATAGCAAAAGCATTACAAGTATCAGGATTTTTTGGATCTTCTAGTGGAGTACTGTCTGTTTCAATGCTCATTACCTGCTTGCGTAACGTTTTGTCATCTAAGAAAATATTGATGATGTTGTTTGCAGATTTACTCATTTTTCCGCCGTTTGTTCCCGGAATCAGCATGATGTTCTCTTCTATTTTTGCTTCTGGAAGAACAAATGTTTCACCCATTTGATGATTGAAACGTGCTGCTACATCGCGAGTAATTTCTAAATGCTGTAACTGATCTTTTCCAACAGGAACAAATTCAGCATCATACAATAAAATATCCGCCGCCATTAACATCGGATAAGTAAAAAGTCCAGCATTAACGTCGTCTAAACGATCTGCTTTATCTTTGAAAGAATGTGCCAAAGTCAATCTTTGAAACGGAAAAAAACAGCTTAAGTACCAAGTCAATTCTGTAGTTTGCACTACATCAGATTGTCTGTAAAACGTAACTTTTTCAGGATTTAAACCACATGCAAGCCAAGCTGCTGCAGTACTATAGGTGTTTTCTCTTAAAGTTTTTCCATCTTTAATTTGAGTGATTGAATGCAAATCAGCAATAAACAAATAGGACTCGTTTGCCGGATTGTTTGATAATTCGATTGCTGGAATAATTGCCCCTAATAAATTTCCTAAATGCGGTGTTCCTGTACTTTGAACACCAGTAAGTATTTTTGCCATTCTAGATTTTTCTTATTCTTTAAATGCAAAGTTCGTTTTTTTAGCGCAGAGTTCACAGAGTTTTTCGCAGAGATTGGGAAGTTTTTTGAGCTTTTTTAAGTTCGCATCGTTTTTATGTTTTTTTAGAAATCGTTTATTACTCTTCTAATTCCATTTTTTAACAGACTTTCATTAAAATTTATAAGTAAACCAAGTTTATGTTTTCCTAGTTTCAAATAAGTTAAAGTTTGTGCTAAATGATTTATTGTTAGACACTCAACTGCTTTTATTTCAACTATGAATTTGTTTTCGACTAATAAATCAATACGGTACCCACAGTCTAATTTTATTTCTTCAAAAACTAAAGGCATTGGTTTTTCTTTTTCTACAATAAGACCACGCTGTTTTATTTTATAAAACAAACATTCTTTATAAACATTTTTTAGTAATCCTGGTCCAAGTTTTCTATGAATATCAATTGCAAGGCCAATTATAATTGTTGAAATTTCATTTTCAGTCATTGTGTAATTTTTTAATACATATTTTCGTATAAATATAGAATTATTTAATTAAGTTTACAAAATGCATTTTTTTATAAGTAAGCTTTGAGAACTTCTTGCCTAGGATTTATCTCAAAAAAAAAACTTCCCAATCTCTGCGAAAAACTCTTTGGGCTCTGCGTTATAAAAAAACTTTTAAAGCCAATTATTTCTTTTTTCGAGAATTACCATCTGTTTTATTACATTTGAAACTATGAAAATATTAAAAATTGCTTTTTGGATTATTTGGCGTGTTTGGTTTTACGTTGTAATGGCAATCCCCATTATAATTATGTTACCATTTTTACTGATTTCTATTATTTCAGAGAAAGGTTATCCTTATTTTTTCAAAATGGCTCGTGTATGGGCTAAATTTATCCTTTTCGGAATGGGTTTCTATTATATCGTAAAACGCGAACAGAAGCTTATTAAAGGCAAAAGTTATATGATTGTAGCCAATCATACCTCAATGACTGATATCATGCTTATGCTGGCTTTAATTAAAAATCCGTTTGTTTTTGTTGGTAAGAAAGAATTAGTCAAGATTCCGCTATTTGGATTCTTCTACAAAAGAACCTGCATTTTAGTTGATAGAAATTCATCAAGAAGTAAAAATGAAGTTTTTAAAAGAGCCCAAAGCCGTTTAAACCAAGGATTAAGTATTTGTATTTTTCCCGAAGGCGGTGTTCCTGATGACGAAAGTGTTTTGCTTGATGAGTTTAAAGACGGCGCTTTTAGATTGGCTATTGATCATCAGATTCCAATTGTGCCTATTGTTTTTCCAGATAATAAAGAACGTTTTTCCTATACATTTTTAAGTGGAAGTCCAGGTAAAATGCGCGCTCGAATTTTGCCATTTATAGAAACTGAAGGCTTAACAATTGATCACAGAAAAGAACTGAAGGATCGCGTTAGAAACATTATATACAATGCCTTAATTGCTTTTGATAAAAAGTAATTTGAATGAAAAAAAACAGAAAAGCCGGTAGATCTACTTAAATCTACCGGCTTTTATTTTGAATTAAAAACCCCCATTTTTATTCAAAATTTATCTATGAATTATCTTTTCGGAGATAAAACGCAATACTTTTTTAAATTTCAATTTGGTTTTTCTTCGGTTTTTATTGTACAACAATTCTATTTTTTCTTTCATGGTTAAAAATATTAATGGTTGATAATAAAGAGTTTAAAGTTATAACTCAAGTTAACGTCACATTATTATAGATGAAGAAAAATAAAAAAGGTTGCGTCTAAAGCGAAAAAAAAATAAATGATGGAATAAAAATCCGTTAGCACCAAACAACTAACGGATTTTAACTCAAATAACCAACCAATGTAAATTCTAAAAAAACCTGCAAATTGATATATGGCAGTATCAATATAGCAGAGTGCTTTTTTGTATAGATGATGAATTGTTGAAAAGGTTGCGTCTAAAATATTTTTTTTTGAAAATAAAAAGCCCTGACAATCGTCAGGGCTTTGAATAAGTCTTTTTTGACTTTATTAAGTTAAGCGTTTGCTAATTCTTTGATGTGTTCTTTAATTTTAACTTCCAGTTCATCAGCAAGTTCTGGATTGTCTTTAATTAAAGTTTTAACTGCATCACGACCTTGCCCTAATTTAGTATCGCCATAGCTGAACCAAGATCCTGCTTTTTTCACGATATCAAATTCTACAGCTAAATCTAGAATTTCACCAGTTTTAGAAACTCCTTCTCCGTACATAATGTCGAATTCGGCAGTTCTAAAAGGCGGCGCCACTTTGTTTTTAACAATTTTAACTTTAGTTCTGTTACCGATTACATTTTCACCATCTTTAATTTGAGCAGAACGACGAATATCTAAACGTACAGAAGCGTAAAATTTAAGTGCATTACCTCCGGTTGTAGTTTCTGGATTTCCGAACATTACACCAATTTTTTCACGTAGCTGGTTGATAAAGAAAACAGTACAATTTGTCTTACTGATAGTTCCAGTAAGTTTTCTTAAAGCTTGAGACATTAAACGTGCATGAAGACCCATTTTAGAATCTCCCATTTCACCTTCAATTTCACTTTTTGGAGTTAAGGCAGCAACCGAGTCAATTACTACAATATCGATGGCCCCAGAACGAATTAAGTTTTCAGCAATTTCTAAAGCTTGTTCTCCATTGTCTGGTTGAGAAATAATTAAATTCTCAATGTCAACATTTAATTTTTCTGCATAGTTTCTATCAAATGCGTGTTCCGCATCGATAAAGGCAGCAATACCACCTGCTTTTTGAGCTTCAGCAATAGCGTGAAGTGTCAAAGTAGTTTTTCCAGAAGATTCTGGACCATATATTTCGATAATTCTTCCTTTTGGATATCCGTTTACACCAAGTGCTAAATCAACGCCAAGTGAGCCAGAAGAAATCGTTTCTACTTCTACAATGGCTTTGTCGCCCATTTTCATTACGGTTCCTTTTCCGTAGGTTTTGTCAAGTTTATCAAGCGTTAATTGTAACGCTTTTAATTTGGCTTCTTTTTCTGAACTCATCTTTTATATTAATTATCTTAATTGTTATTTTTTTAGCCATTCAAACAAATGTAAGAAAAAACTTCTTTATTAATTTAAAGCTACTTTAGAGATTGTAAAATTAGTTCTTTTTTCTCGAGTTTGATTGCGACAAATTGTTCCAAATTGTCACAAATTTCACTATAAAAATAAAGCTTTTAATTCTGTTGCGTCAGACGGTTTTATTTTTCCTGCAAGCAGTAAACTCAGCTGTTTACGACGTAATGCCGCGTCGAATCGCTGAATTTCAAGTTCTGTTTCTGGTACAATAGCTGGAACTTCGACAGGTCGTCCTGTATCATCAACGGCAACAAAAGTGTAGATTGCTTCGTTTGCTTTTGTTCTATTTCCAGATTCGCGGTCTTCTACCCAAACATCAATAAAAACTTCCATTGAACTTTTGAATGATCTTGAGACTTTTGCTTCTACCGTTACAACGCTTCCAAGCGAAATGGCTCTGTTAAAAGCAACGTGATTTACAGAAGCTGTTACTACAATTCGGCGTGAATGTCTGCGAGCAGCGATACTGGCAGCGCGATCCATTCTGGCTAATAATTCGCCACCAAAAAGATTGTTTAAAGGATTTGTCTCGCTCGGTAAAACTAAATCAGTTAAAATAGTTAGGGATTCTGAAGGATGTTTTGGATTCATTTTTTTAATGATAAATTTTATTTGCGCTTCGCAAAAGCGAACAGTTTTTATTTTTTGCCACAGATTAAAATGATTAAATAAATCTGTGAAAATCTTTGAAATCTGTGGCTAACTTTATTTAAAATTGCGGTTGAATTAATTCAACCAATAAACAGCCATTACAGCTGGAATAAAATATATAACTATGGTTCTCGCACCATCGTAATCTTTGGCTAATCTTTGTCCGAAAAGCATCATTAACAAACAAATGCAAGAAAAGATTGCTCCGTAAAAGCCAAATTCTCTTCCGTTATTTGTTAAAAGCTGAATGCCTCCGACAACACATAAAATTCCTGAAATTAATTCTAAAATTAATAAATGCAAAAGTGCAAGCGGCACTTGGTTTTTTAGAGGTGTTTTGGCAAAATGCTCTTTTAGCCAAGCCACATTATCTTTCCAATAAAAAATTTTTTCGTAACCTGATTGTAAGAAGGTTAAAGCTAAAAATGCTAAAAGCAGAATGGAAGCAACGTTATTCATTGAAATCTATTTTTTATGAATTAAACGAGTTAATTTGATGGATAAGTCGGTTAAAATTATTTTTGCATTTCCGTTTCTTTCAATGTGATACATCGCATCTGAAAGCTCTTTGAAAATTTCATGAATATTATTTCCATTGACGAAAGGAGCAAAATTTTCTAGTTTAAATTTATCAACCTTAGGTTCGATATAAACTAAACTCGGTGTTTGATAATTTAGCATCAGTGCTTGTCGGAACATTTCGATACAATATTGAATAAATTTTTTCTGGCTTTCGCGTCCTAGGGCAGCAATTTGCTCACTCCAGGTAATTAAATCTTGAATGGCTGCTGCATTTCCTTTTGCTCTAAAAGCAGCGCGAACCCAATTGACAAACCATTGCTCAAAAGGAAATTCATCGTCATCTTCTTTAAGCAAATGCAATGCTTTACTAAAATTACCCTGAGCCTGATGTGCAATTTTTTTGGCTAAATTCGAATCTACATTTTCTTGTGAAACCAAAGCTTCTGCAATAACTTTTTCTGGAAGTGCATTAAAGTGAATTACCTGACAACGAGAACGTATGGTCTGAATAATATCTTCTTCATTTTCAGAAATCAGAATAAACATGGTTTTGTCTGAGGGTTCTTCCAGAAGTTTCAGCAATTTATTTGAAGCCGCAATATTCATTTTATCGGCCATCCAGATAATCATAATCTTGTAGCCACCTTCGTAAGATTTCAGCGCAAGCGATTTTAGAACTTCCTGAGCATCTTCTACTCGAATTTCTCCCTGTTTATTCTGCACGCCAAGAATTTTGTACCAATCGAATAAACCGCCATAAGGCATTTCTTGAATGAAACTTCGCCAGTCTTGAATAAAATCTAAACTTTTTGGTTTTGTTTTAACGTCTTCGGTTGTAACAGTCGGATAAATAAAATGCAAATCCGGGTGAGAAATGTTATCGAATTTAAGATTGCAGGAATCATTTCCGTTCGAGTTTTCGTTGCCGCTATTACCGCATAAAATGTATTGGGCGTAAGCAATTGCAGTAATTAATGTTCCGCTTCCTTCTGGACCAACAAATAATTGTGCATGTGGAATTCTACCAGATGCAGCACTTTTTGTCAAGTGGCTTTTGATGTGATCTTGACCTAAAATTTGAGAAAATTGCATGGAGCAAAGATAGCAGAAAATGATGTAGTCAAAAATTTTAGGGATAAACTTTCTTACTTAATCATGATTTTCAAATTGCAGGCTTAAAACATCTAATTTTTATCTTGTTTTTAATTCTATTTTGTTAATAAACATCTCAAACTGAGCGTTTATCAAGATGTTTTTGTTAATATTTTTTTTCAAAAAACGCTAAACGTAAGGTTTTTTTGATTATTTAAAGATTGTAATTTTTATATTTTATGGCGAATACCTTACTTTTTGAGTCTTAACATTTTTAACAAAAAGAGCGTTAAAACGCACATTTTCTCGACATAACGCTGGTTTTTAAGCTTTTTTTAAGAAAATATTTTGAAAAAAAAATCCTTTAGAGTTGTTAATTAAGTTAATTTCTATATTTTTGTTTTTATCAACAACCAATTATAAAATAAGAATCTATGAAAGGGAAAATTACTCTATTAAGTGCTTTTTTTATCTTAACTACTGCTGCTGTTTCGGCACAGGCAAAGAATGCTCCTAGAAGTATTATCAGTACAACGGCTCTTATCCGTAAATACCATGATCAAAAAGAATTGAGTGGTATGCAAAAAGGTGAGCTTCTAGAATTATACATTGAGCGTATTAAAGTTTTAGTAAAAACTCTCCCTTACATTGCTTTGGTTACTAAACCAGGTGTTACAATGGCAGACTTAGGTATTCCAGACGATGGTGATCACAAAAAAATCTTAGATGCTCAGGCAGTTGGTACTTCAACTTTTTTGGATACTACTGTAGAGTTTCAAAGAAAAATGATGCCTTATTCTGATAAAGGGAATCTTATCGCTGCAATTTTATTTTACGAAAGTACATTGAAATCATTACACGAGTTCAACGATTTGAATGAAATGTAATAAATGATTAATTTTTTTTAAAACCTTTTTCGAAGTGTTTACGTAGATGGAAAAGATCTAAGTGGAATGCTTTCGAAAAACAAAATAAAAAAAAACTCATTCTCGAAGGTTCTGAAATTTCGGAAAATTCGAGAGGAGTTTTTTCGTTTACGCATACCCAAATTTATTATTAACCGTAATACCCCCTTATCATGAAAAAAATTACTCAATTAATCTGCGTTCTTTTGACAGTTACGAGTATGAGTGCTCAACAAGAGAAAGGAATTATGGGCTACACTAATTGGTTAAACAACTGGACCGAATTTAAGCCTAACAAAGTAGACTATGGAGAAGCAAACCAAATTTTAGCAGGAAATATTTCTGTTAATACTAAATTGCTGAAAAGAAACATCTACGTTTTACAAGGAAACGTATACGTTACAAACAATGCTGTTTTGACTATTGAACCAGGTACAGTAATTATTGGTGACTTTGAAACTAAAGGAACGTTGGTAGTTACAAAAGGTGCTCAATTAGTTGCAGATGGTTTAGAAACAGATCCAATTGTATTTACTTCAAACCGCAGCATGAAAAAAGCTGGAGATTGGGGTGGAATCGTAGTTCTTGGAGATGCTCCAATTAACAAATTTGGAAATGTAGGTTCTTATAACCTTGATCTTGATCCAACTCTTACTACCTACGGTGGAGATAATGTAGCTTCAAATTCTGGTATTTTAAGATTCGTAAGAATTGAATTTGCTGGTAAAAAAGTTAAAGGTGTAGATACTTTCAATGGTTTAACTCTTGCTGGTGTTGGAAACAAAACAGTTCTAGAAAACATCATGGTTAGCTATGCTGGCGGAGATTCTTTCGGAATCTTAGGCGGTGACTTAAGCGCTACAAAATTTGTTTCTTATAAATCGGTTAATGACGATTTCAAATTTTCTCAAGGTGTACAATGTCGTTTCTTTAATTCTTTAGCAGTAAGATCTTCTTATTTCTCTAGTACTAAAGACGGATCTCGTTGTATGGAGGTTAGATCTTTTGAAAAGAAAAGTGAAACAGATTTTACTAAAAAACAAACTTTAGTTGTTGCAAGTAATATTACAATGGTTAATGACAGTGAAAATATTAAAGCTGATATTCAAGCAGGTTTAGTAAAAGAAGCTGTTTACGTTGCAGAAAATGCTTCTCTTGAAATGAAAAGAAGTGTAATCTCTGGATTTAACCCAGCGGTATTATTAGACAGCAAAACAGAAATCAATGACGCCAACCTTAAAAAAATTAAGTTTGAAGAAATGTATTTCAATTTATGTAATGGAAACATCTTTACTGAATACAATTCGAATAATGAAGATTTAGAAAGCTGGTATGGAAATAGTATTTTCTTTAATGTTTACTCTCAAAGTGACAACAAAGAAACGTTTATTGATATCTTCAATCCTAAGAAACCAGATTTCAGATTACAATTAGGAAAAATCACAGCTTCAAGCGGTAAATAGATAAATAGTTTCGATTTTTATTCCTCGCGTAAATTTTATTAATAAAGTCCCCAGACACAATTTATGTATCGTTAAAGGACCCCAAATAAAGATCAAGACATAATGGTATCTACGAAAAAATATTTTTTATATATTATATTTTTGGTTTCGCCTATTTCGTTAACTCTATATGCACAGAATACAGCAGGAAAACCTACACAGGCTGCTGATTCTGCGTGCAGTTTAACTTTGGGTAATGCTAACCAAAAAAGTACTAATGCTGTGATAGAAAACAGCAATTCAGACAAATTTAATCAGTTTATAGTAGGGATGTCCAACCCCAAGGACAGCCTTACTATAGTTGCTGAAACCCATACAGTATCTAACGATTGTAAAGAGAATACATCGCTTACAGCAACTTCGATTCTTGCTAAAGACATCATCGAAAACTATAAGTATGACTTCTCAGAAACATTCATTGATATTTTGTTTTTTGAGCGTATCGACCTAGCAAGAACACGCACTATATGATTCAAAAAACTACTTTATCTTTCTTTAAAGTTTTCTTTTTAATTAGCATTATGTTTTTTGCTAAAGGAAACCTGCATGCCCAAACTATCGTGCCAGCGCAATTAGATGGCTTAGATAAATTGTGTGCAGGTAGCTCTTTTAATGAATTTTTTGCAACCTTTAGTTATGTTAATTTTCCTGAAGGAACAACCTTTACAATTGAACTTTTAGATAGTTCAAACAATCCAATTGGTACGACTTTGCTTCAAACTATAGACGTATCAGCAACACAAAAGACTATTAAATTTGCTGTTCCGACTACCTTGGTAGGCTCTGAAACATATGGCTTAAGAGTCAAAAGTTCGGGAACTACTACGAGTACTAGATTTAGAAATTCTGCTGGGAACACTTCTTTCCCAGCTTATTTTAAAGTTTACGAAACTACATTTTCAATCAACAACAAAGATACTAACGCTACAATTTGTGCGGGAGGAAACATTACTTTATCGGTAGACAGCGGCACAACAGGTGTTCCTGCTTCTTCGCCAGTAAACTACCCAAATCTTAAATATATCTGGTATAAAGACAATGTTGTTATTGCAGGACAAAGTGGTAAAACGTTAACGGTAAATGCAGCGGGAGATTATTTCGCAACTATTGATTATGGATCATGTACAGATGCCAATTTTAGTTCTAATCATGTTACGGTTGGAAATTCATCTTCAAGCGGGGCTGTTACAATTAGTTCAAGTTTAGGAAACCCATTTTGTGCTAGTGGTACAGGAACTGTTTTAACAGCAACTTCTGGAAACAAATACCAATGGAAAAAAGATGGCGCAGTGATTAATGGCGCAACAAATAGAACTTATTCTACCAATGAATCTGGCTTATATTCTGTAGAAGTTGATTTTGGTGGATGTAGTGCTACAGGAACAATCAATCTTCAAAGTAATGGCTTTGATGCCAGTATTGATGTTCAAGATGGATATAAGCTGAGTGAAGGTGAAACCTTAAGTGTAAATGTTACAACAGATGCTGCGGCTCCGACTTTTGAGTGGTATTTAAATAATAATTTAATTTCTGGAGAAACTGGAAGTTCATACACTGTTTCTGTGAAAGGTAATTATAAAGTAAAAATTTCTCAGGCATCGGGTTGTGTAGCGACTAAAGAGTTTTCATTTAAAATTAATGGTGATTCTGGTCCAGCAAGTGTTATTCCGAATATTATAAAATTGAGCGGAATGAATCCATACTGGAATATTCCAGACGAATATAAAAACGCGACGACTAAGGTTATAATCATTAGTTCAAACGGAGATAAAGTCCTTGATGTGGTAAACTATCAAGGCGATTGGCCCCAAAGCAATATAGATTTTAAAAATGTAAATCCCGTTTATTACTATGTCATTCAATCAGACACCGGTGAAAAAAAAGGATCAATAACTGTTATAAAATAATATGAAGAAAATCCTACTATTCATCACTTTATTTTACGGCTTTTCAAATGTACTCTATTCTCAAAATGCTTCTGAGGATGGAGTTGTTTCGTTTTCATTACCTATTAGAAATTCTTTAAAATTTAATAGATACTTAATTAACCCAACATTCAGTTTTGTTCGAGAAGCAAATCCGTATGTAAGTTTTTATAACAAAAGACAATGGGTTCAATTTGATGATGCCCCACAAACTTATTTAGCCAATTATTCTGGACGTATTAGAGAAAATGATGCTTTTGCAATTGGCTTGTTTCAACAGAATTATGGGTTGATGACTGTCTTTGGTGGAATTGCCAATTTTGCTCACAATATCGTTTTGGATCAAGACAGCAATTTGACTTTTGGTTTAAACGTAGGTGCTTATCAAAGTGGTTTAAACAAAGGAAAAATTATTTCTGATGATTCTGATATCTTAATTGGCGAATATCCTTCAAGCACTTTGCTTACCGTTAATCCTGGAATTAATTATGGTACTGCTTTTTTAGATTTCGGATTGTCGATCAATAATTTAGTATTGTACAATTTTGGTGCAGGTATGGTAAAAGAAGATCCTGAAAGAGCAATTCAACTACACGCCATGTATACTGGATATATTGACAGTTACGGATTCTTTGACAGAAGTAGATTTTCAGGTATTGTTAGAACAGAAATTAAAAAAGATAAAACAGTTATTTCTGGTCTTGGTATGCTGACATTACAGCAAGGAATTTGGGCGCAAGCGGGTTACAATACTTTATACGGAGTTTCAGCAGGACTTGGGGTAAATATTTCTCCCAGTATTGCTATTGAATATAATTACGAAAGAGGAATGGGCAATTTCTCTAATCTAGGCGGTTCACATGAATTTGCCATTGCCTACAAATTCAAAAACAGAAATTACTATTACGCAGATGAAGATGAAGGATCATTAATAGATCCAGCAAAACCAAAAGCAGTAATGGCCAAACCTTCTACAGCTGCAAAAGTAACCAGAGAAGATGGAGCTGAAAAAGCTAGATTGGCCGCTGAAGCGAAAGCGAAAGCCGATGCAGAAGCAAGACAAGCAAGACTTGCCGCTTCAGAAAAAGTTAAGGCCGATGCAGAAGCTGCGGCAAAAGCAAAATTAGATGCAGATAATAAAGCTAAAGCAGATGCTGAAGCTGTTAAAATAAAACTAGCAGCCGATGCTAAAGCCAAAGCAGATGCAGCAGCTGCAGCAAGAGCACAGACTGCAACCGCAAATAGAGCTGTTGCTACAACTCAAAAAACACAAGCGCAATTGGCAGCAGACAAAGCTAGAGCTGATGCAGAAGAACGCAGAATTAAATTGGCTGCAGACAATAAAGCAAGGGTAGATGCAGCCGCAGCCGCAAGAGCACAAGCAGCAGCGAATAAGCCAGTAGCAAATAAACCAGTTGTTGCTTCAACTGCACCAAAAACACAAGCACAATTAGCAGCTGACAAAGCGAAAGCAGATGCAGAAGCTATGAAATTGAAATTAGCTGCAGATGCTAAAGCAAAAGCCGATGCTGAAGCCGCTGCAAAAGCGAAAGCTGAAGTTCCAAAACCAGCTCCAGCTCCGGCGCCGCAAAAAACAGCTGCACAATTAGCAGCTGATAAAGCAAAAGCTGATGCCGAAGCCGCAAGACAAGCGAGATTGGCAGCTGCAGAAAAAGCCAAAGCAGATGCTGAAGCTGCAAGAATTAAACTTATCGCAGATAATAAAGCAAAAGCTGATGCTGCAGAAGCGAAACGTAAAGCCGATGCAAAAGCAAAAGCAGCAGAAGCGGATATGCAGTCTATTTTGGCTGCAGATGCAAAAGCGAAAGCAGATTCTGATGCTTTACAAGCAAGATTAGCAGCTGAAGCGAAAGCGAAAGCAGCGGCAGAAGCAAAAACTAAAGTATCTATTGATGCAGCAAATAAAGCAAAACTTGCTGCGGATGCGAAAGCAAAAGCAGCTGAAGAAGCAGCGCAAAAAGAAAGATTAGCAGCCGAAGCGAAAGCAAAAGCAGACGAAGAAGCTAGACAAGCTCTAATCGCAGCTGAAGCAAAAGCAAAAGCGGACGCAGAAGCGTTAAAAATAAAACAAGCAGAAGAAGCACGTCAGGCTAAATTAGCTGCAGACGCAAAAGCGAAGGCAGATGCAGAAGCGCTTCAAGCGAAATTGGTTGCAGATGCAAAAGCTAAAGCAGATGCTGAAACTGCTGCAAAAGCAAAATTAGCAGCAGATGCGGAAGCCGAAAAAGCAAGATTGGCTGCTGAAACAAAAGCAAAAGCAGATGCCGAAGCAGAGAAAGCAAGATTGGCAGCAGATGCAAAAGCGAAAGCAGATATGGAAGCTTTACAAGCTAAACTAATAGCAGACGCAAGAGTTAAAGCAGATGCTGAAGCTACTGCAAAAGCAAAAGCGGATGCAGAAGCTAAAAAATTACAAGAAGCAGAAGAAGCACGTCAGGTTAAATTGGCAGCAGATGCAAAAGCTAAGGCAGATGCAGAAGCACTTCAGGCAAAATTAGCGGCGGATGCAAAAGCAAAAGCAGATGCAGAAGCTTTGAGAGCGAAACAAGCTGCAGATGAAAAAGCTAGATTGGCAGAAGAGGCTCGTCAGGCTAAATTGGCAGCAGATGCAAAAGCTAAGGTAGATGCAGAGGCACTTCAAGCAAAATTAGCGGCAGACGCAAAAGCGAAAGCAGATGCAGAAGCTTTGAAAGTGAAACAAGCTGCAGATGAAAAAGCTAGATTGGCAGAAGAGGCTCGTCAGGCTAAATTGACTGCTGATGCAAAAGCGAAAGCTGATGCTGAGGCGTTGAAAGCGAAACAAGCAGAAGAGGCTCGTCAGGCTAAATTGGCTGCTGATGCTAAAGCTAAGGCAGATGCAGAAGCTTTAGAAGCAAAATTAGTAGCTGACGCAAAAGCAAAAGCAGACATGGCGGCTTTACAAGCAAAATTATTAGCAGACGCGAAAGTTAAAGCAGATGCTGAGGCGACTGCAAAAGCAAAAGCTGACGCAGAAACGAAAAGATTACAAGAAGAGGAAAATGCACGTCAGGCTAAATTGGCTGCAGATGCAAAAGCGAAAGCAGATGCTGAAGCATTGAAAGTAAAACAAGCTGCAGATGAGAAAGCAAGATTGGCAGAAGAAGCACGTCAGGCTAAATTAGCAGCAGATGCAAAAGCCAAAGCGGATGCCGAAGCAGAGAAAGCGAGATTGGCAGCGGAAGCTAAAGCAAAAGCAGATGCAGACGCATTGAAAGTAAAACAAGCTGCTGAAGAAAAAGTAAGATTGGCAGAAGAGGCTCGTCAGGCTAAATTGGCTGCAGACGCAAAAGTAAAAGCAGATGCTGAAGCAGAAAAAACAAGATTAGCAGCAGAAGCGAAAGCCAAAGCAGATGCTGAAGCGTTGAAATTACAACAAGCTGCGGAGGAAAAAGCAAGATTGGAAGAGCAAGCTCGTCAAGAAAGATTAGCAGCTGAAGCTAAAGCAAAAGCAGATGCCGAAGCAGAAAAAGCAAGATTGGCAGCAGAAGCAGCAAACAAAGACGCAACAGCAAAAGCTATTGAAGAATTAACAGCTTCGATTGCTAATACAAGTAAAATGCAAAATGAGTTATTGGCACAATTTACAGCGACAGTTGCTAATAAACAAAAAGACTTAAATGACTTGAAAGAGGAGAATGATTTAAGTGAAAAAGGAATTTATAGAGAGCCAAAACCTTTCAAAAGTGTAGCGGCAGAGAATAGCCAAATCGAAGCATTGAAATTGCAGATTGCTGATGCAAATACCAGCATGAAAAATGAAATCGCTAAGTTGACTAATCTATACAATGACAGACTTAAAAAATTCCCTAAAAATGATCCTTTAAACAAGGCTTATTTAGAGAAGATAAACGAGCTGAAAGCTGCTCAGTTGAGAATGGAACAACAAGGTGCGGCTTTAATAGCAGATTTGGAGCGTATTAAAGCAGAAACTGAAATTGAGCGTAAACGTAGAATTAAACGTGCAGCTTATGAGAATGATCAAGGAAGATATGCACAGGACGTTGCGGCTCTTAAACGCATAAAAGAGACAACTAAAGTTAGTAATACGCCATTGACAGCAAATGATTTTGATTTTGGTGAAGAGCAGTCAAACATGCAGATTATTAAGAATATTAAAAATTCTGATAGTGGTTATTATTTAATTCTTGCGGTTCACAATAGTGTTCAAAAACGTGATGAGTTCTTAACTAAAGCTGTGGCTGCCGGACGTACAGATATTAATTTCTTTTATAATGTGACAACAAGTAAGTATTATATCTACTACGAGAAATATGATGGTTTACAGGAAGCTACAAAAGCATTGGAAGCCAAAGGTAATAAGCCTTACAACGGAAGAATGGCCATCGTAAAAGTGGAGAATTAGAAAGAAAGAATAAATAGTCTCTCTTCAATTCGGAGAGAGACGTTGAAATAAATGTTATCAAAAACAAATGCTTTTATAGACTAATGCCCCTTAGCTATAAGATAGAAGTAACAAAAAAATGATTATGAAAAAACCTACTACTTTAAGAACGCTGATTTTTGCTTTAGCTTTGCTATTCAATTTTGTCACTTATGCACAAAATGGAATTGCATTTAATTCTAAGCCTAATCTGAGTTCAAATGAGAATTTATTCTTAAAAACAAATAGTCAGTTTGAGAATCAATTTAATTTAACTACTCGTGATGATGTAGCAAAAAAAACAGTTGCACCTTTAACGAACCCAGTGATTCCATATGCACAATTGCCTTACGCTGGACAAGTGTCGCAATGTCCGAACGATGGTAAATTACTTCCAAAATTATTTTTGTGTGGTGGAAATGATTCACGACTGATTGATACAAAAATAACAGATGCGCAATCTATCATTTGGGAAAGATTTGTTTCTGGAGGAAGTTGTGTAACGGTTTCAAATAGCGATTGTGCAAATGAAACTGCGGCATCTACATGCTGGAATCAAGTAGGTACTGGAAAAGATTATCTTGCAAATTCAGCAGGACAATTCCGTGTTAGAATAATTGACGCAACTGGAACTCCGTATATTTTCTATTTTAATGTTTATCAAAATACTTTAATACCCACAGCCACCACAAAAAGCGATATTATAAGAAATAGCGCAGGAACTTGTCAACTTAATGGTAAAATTACCGTTGGTGGTTTTGCACCTGGATACGAATATAGTTTTACAACAACAGGTTCTTCAGGTTCATGGCAAGACAGTAATGTTTTTACAACAAGTACTCCTGGCAATTATACTGCTTATATAAGAATAAAAGGAGTTGTAGGTTCATGTGAGTTTAAAGTTATTAACCTTGAAATAAAAAATGTAAGTTTTGCGGTAACCACTTCTATTGCTTCTCCAAAATGTAGTGGAGCTACAGGTAGTGTACAAGTAATTACAAATGATATTAATCAGGAGTATACTTATACAATATATAGTGGAACAAATACAAACGGGGCATATTTGAATCAGGTGGGTCCGACAGAAAATCCAACTGTAACTTTTAATGGGTTATCTTCTGGAACTTATACAATATTAACTTCTGTAAGAGGTTCTTCTTGTGCACCTGAAAAAAATACCATTACTATTGCTACGGCGCCTAATCCAATAACGTCAGGAGCAAGTATAACTACAGCATTACAAGCATGTAGTTCAGGTCAAATCACAATTACTAGAAGTGGAGGAACAGCTCCTTATAAATATTTTGTAAATACTAACGGTGCTGGTTTTGCAGAAAACCCAACAAATATTATTGTAGTAACACAACCAGGAAGTTATGTGATTCGTGTAGAAGATGCTAACGGTTGTAGCGCTGCTAATAATGTTACAGTTAATGTCCCTGCGGTTACCAAGCCAATTTATCAGATTAATAAGATAGATGGGGATTGTTTAGGAAATGTAGGTAAAATTTCACTTAACGTAACTAACAGTAACACATACAATCTTATAGAGTATAGTATTGATAATGGAGCTAATTTTTCACCTAGTACAACAGTATTCGATATTCCAAATGAAGGTAGTTACCGAGTAGTTGTACGATATAGAAAAAATGTTGGTGGTAATGGTTCTTTCTGTACTGAACCTGCAAGCATAATAACTGTCGGTCCATCTGTGGCTTTGACAGCTTCAGCTGGTGTTGGTGAATTATCTGGTTGTGGTCCTGTTGGAAAAGAACTTTATGGATTGGTAAGAATTATAAATCCTCAAGGGGGAACTCCTTTTCCAGGAGCATCTCCTTATCAATATAGTTTCGATGGTAAAGCATCATGGACAAATAATAATTCTCAATACATGAATTATGGTGGACCTTACACGGTTTATATAAAAGATGCTGCCGGATGTGAATATGCCATGGGTGGAATTACTATTGATAAAAAACCAGATCCTCCAACGATAAAAGTCTTAGATCCTGTTTTTAATTGCGACGGATCGGCTACAACTACAGTAACAGTTACAAATAGCGGTTCTGGAGATCCAAAATACGCTTATGATTATTATATGGATGGTGTTTTAAATACATCTATTCCAACAAACGTTTTCAGGAACGTAACGCAAGGTGATCATACCGTAACAGTAAAATATAACGTATTAAAAGTTTCTACTTACAGTAACTTATTGCAGGAAGATTTTGGAAAAGGTGGTTTTACTACAACTCCAGGAATTAATCCTGCATATTGCTACGAAGATGAAGCATTTACGCATCTTTTGCCAGGATATGCATGTAATAGAGATGAATGGATTAATGATGGAGAATATGCAGTTGCAAGTAAGATTAGAACAAGATTTAATAATTCTTGGATAGTTGCAAAAGACCATACTACTCCAACAGATGCACTTGGAAGGTTTCTTGTGGTAAACGTAGGTGGAACTGCAGGTATCGGTGGTATTTTATATAGCAAACCGATTAAAGATGTTATTGAAAACCAAGATGTAATAATTTCATTATGGGCTGAAAATTTAATTGTTAAGACATCAACTACACATGATGATCCAAAATTAACGATTCAGTTAGTTAATAACTTAAATGGAGTTGGCGGTACTGAAACAATCGTTGCAACAACTGATACTGCAAATCCTTGGGTTGTTCCTAAATCAGAAAAGTGGGAATATAAAGAGTTGATGTTAAATCCAGGAGCATACAAAAACCTGAGTTTTGTTATTCGTTCTTATAGTAACCAGTTCAATGGTAATGATGTACTTATCGATGATATTTGGGTACGTCAAATTCCAAAATCATGTAATACAGTTGCTGATTTTCCTATTTATGTTGATGGAAGTAAAGCTTTCTCTGCTGGTATAACTGGATTTAAAAATATACAATGTAGTGGACAACAAAATGGAGAAATTACATTATCTGCCAAAAATTTTGATCCGGCAAAAGGATTTCAATATTTTGTGGCCGGAGATCCAGCAGGTTGGAGAACTTACATTCCAGTTCCTGCAGCTTCTAGTGGAAGTATAACTTTAAATAATCTACAAGCGGGTACTTATAATATTCAGATTCGCTACGATAATTCTGCTAATAGCTGTACTTTTCCATTAGCTCAGGAAATCAAAATGCCTAAAGAGTTAAAGGTTAGAGCTTGGGTAGATCAAGTTGCTACATGCGAAATAGGAGCTACTATAAAAGCAGAGGCAAGTGATGGAACCCCAGGTTATGAATACGAATTAAGAGAGAGTGATGGTGTAACAGTTGTAAAACCTTTTCAGTCGTCAGGAGAATTTTTAGATATCAAAAAAGTTGGCAACTACAAAGTTATAGCGAGAGATTTAAATTCATGTCAGACAGCTGTTCTGGCATCTGTAGATGTTGTTGCTGCAGTTCCTCCTCAGATTGCATTTGATACTTCAAACTTATGCTTTAATAGTTCGGCTGAAATAATAGTGAGAATTACTGGTGGAGTTGGGAAATATACTTATACAACACAATTTAATGGTGGTACTGAAAGTGCTCCTAGTGCACCTTTTGACGGTCCAACTTTTACTTATGTAGCTAATTCATCTGGTTCTTACATTTTTAAGGTTAAAGATAGTTATGGTTGTGAGTCAGATCCTAAGACTCAAGTTATAAATGAGAAATTAACTGTTGAGGTTCCTGTTACAACAGGTCTAAGCTGTAATGTTGCTCCAAACAACAGAGCAGTAATTACAGGTACTGTTTCTGGTGGAAAAGGACCTTTTGTTGTTACATTGGCTTCAGGAAATACTACTGGTACTTTAGTACAACCTACTGCAACAGGAAATACATTTACTTATGCAACTGCAGTAGCAGGAGATTATACTTTTAGAGTTACAGATTCAGGAAATTGTTCTGTGACTAGTGTTAAAGCTACAGTCGCTCCTTTAACTGCGATTGTTTTAAATTCAGATAATAAAAACCCAAAATGTGTGGGAGCAGCTACAGGAAGTGTAGAATTATTGCCATCTGGAGGTGCGGGAGAATTTACTTATAGTAGAGATAATATTACATTTAATGGTAATTCAGTTATCAATGGATTGGCTGCAGGAGCTTATACTTTTTATGTAAAAGACAAGAATAAGTGTGTACAAAGTATCAATGTAACGTTGACAAATCCGCCAGCAGTTACAGCTACAGCTAATTTCCCAGCAAACACTAATTGTAGTTCATCTGTTGTTGTTACCGTTACAGGCGGTGGCGGAACAGGTACTTTAGGATATAGTTTTAACGGAAGTACAACTTATACAGGAGTAAATACGTTAACGGTAAATCTTACCTCTTCAACTCAAGTTATTACATATTCAGTAAAAGATGCAAATGATTGTACCGTTACAAAAACAATAACAGTACCAGCATATAATCCACCAGCAGGAATCACATTCAGTACTCCAGCAGCAATTACATGCGAAACTGGTAAAACAACAACTAGCGTAACTTTAACTCCAACAGTTGGAGGAGTTGCGCCATTTACTTATTTAATGACTTCTGGAACTGGATCGGGAGCTTCTAATACTACTGGAGTTTTCTCTGGATTAACTGCAGGAGCTTACACTTTCGAACTTACAGATGCAAATGGTTGTAAAACAACAGGAGGTATTACTATTGACGGTGCACCGACTATTGCAGTATCAGGTAAAAAGACAGATATTAAGTGTGTTGGACAAACAAACGGTACAGCAACTTTTACTGTTACAGGAGCAAGTTCAGTTGGTAATTTTACGTATGTACTAACTCCAGCTTCTGGTACAGTTACTGTAGTAAATGATGAAGTTAGAGTTACTGGCTTAGGCGTAGGAACATATAAATTACAGGTTAGAGATAGATCTACAAACTGTCTTTCTAATGAAACATCAGTTACGATAAATCAAGCAATAGCAATTACAATTACAGCTGCAACGGCTTCTAATGTAAATTGTGGAAATTCTATTTCAAACATTGTGGTTACTGCTACTGGCGGTGTACCAAACTATAAATATGCTTACGTATTGAGAGGTGCAGGAATGCCAGCGGCTTCTGCTTTCTCAGATACAAATACAACAATTAATACAGGTGCAACACAATCTAATTTATTGTGGGATGTGTATGTAATGGATCAAAATGATTGTACAGCAGGGCCATTTAATTTAGATATTCTGAGAGAGGCTTCTCCATCTGTAAAATCTCCGGCTCCAGCAACATTCTGTTTCAAAGCACCTTCGACAACAACAAAAGATCTTAGAACATTCTTTAATCTTGGAACAGGTACACATACTTATACTGTAAATACAGTAGCAGTTACTAATCCAGCGGCTTATAACATTACAGCAAGCGGTACTTATACTATTGTTGTAAGAGATGCTAATGGATGTACTGCAACAGCAACGTATATCGTTAATCCAGAATTGACGATTTTAGCAACGAGAGTAAAAGATTTAACTTGTGATAATGATGCAGAAATTACTTTTACTGCTAATGGCGGTTCAAACACTTATTCTACTTACGAAGTACAATTTAATGGTGCTGGAGCTTGGAATCCGGTAACATCACCATTTACTACGGCAAATTCTGGTACGTACCAATTTAGAGTTACGGATAATGCAGGTTGTCAAGGGTTATCAAACATAATTACAATTACGCCAAAAACTACACCGTCATTTTCACATAATGAAAAACAGCCAACTTGTATTGGCGCTGCTGATGGTGAAATTAATATTACGAATCCAACAGGATTACAACCGTTTACTTATTTAATTAGAAACGGAGCGACAACAGTTTCGACAACAGCAACTGCTAATAATTTGCAAGCTGGAGTTTATACTGTTCTTTTAACAGATGCAAAAGGTTGTACTTTCTCAACTTCAATTACATTGAGTGATCCAGTTGCGTTAAGTGCTACAGTACAATCTACACCTTTAGCATGTAATACAGATAATACAACAAAACAAGCAACGATTACTGTGACGAATCCAGATGGAGGATCTGGTGGTTATGAATATAGTTTTAACGGAGGAGCTTTTGCTGCTACAAATACTTACAGTACTACGGCATTATCGGTAACTGTAGTAATGAGAGATAGCAATAAGTGTACTCAGTCTTTAGGGACACAAACTTTTGATGCTTTAAACGGTCCAACAATTACAAATGTAAATGGTTCTCTTATTACATGTAAAACAGGAGAATCTACTAGTAATGTAGACATAACAGTAAGTAACGGAGTTGGATCTTTAGCTTATGTAATTGTTTCTGGTCCAACAACAACGAATACAACTGGAGCTACAGACGGAAAATTCAAAGGATTACCTGCTGGAAATTATGTTTTCAAAGTGACAGATACAAATGGTTGTAGCGATGTAGAACATTATGAAGTTAAACCATTAGTAAGTATTGCAGCTACATTGGCATCTCAAAATAATGTTGCTTGTAATGCTGGGGCTACAGGTTCTGCATCTATCACAGTTTCTGCATATTCAACTACTTATACTGCGGTATTAACGGCAGGAACAGGAACAGTAAATATAACTGGAAGCACTGTAAATGTAACAGGTTTAGTAGCGGGATCTTATACTTTAACAGTAACAGATGATGTTACAGATTGTTTCAAAGATGTAAACTTTACGATTACTCAACCAACGGTTGTAACATTGACATTAGGATCAAATAAAAATGCGAATTGTGATCAACCTTTATCGAAAGTTTCAGTTACAGCTGGAGGAGGAAAATTACCTTACAGCTATGCTTTCAGAAGCACAACAGGAAATCCTGCAACAGGTGATTATGTTTTAAATGCAAATACAGCAGATTTAGATCCAGCAATTACAACTTGGTATGCTTGGGTAAAAGATGCAAATGGTTGTGAGCAATCATTGCAAATTACGATTGCTAAAGATCCAGATGCAGTTGTAAATCTTCCTGCACAGCAATGTTTTACAGGAACACCATTTGATATAGTTCTTTCTGGAACAGGGACAGGAACTTTAACGTATACAGTAAATGGTGCAGTTGCAACTAGCCCTTTTACAATTAGAGCTGCTGGAACTTACAAATTAGGTGTAAGAGATGCTAACGGCTGTACTAATTTTAAAGATTATGTTGTAGAGAAACAAATATTTGCTAGTGCGCTTCCAGATAAAGATCTTACTTGTTCTACACCTATGGGTTCTGTAATTACAGTAACTATCATAAATGGAACAGCGCCATTTAGTTACCAAGCCTATGATGGAACGACAACAGTTGGTTCATTAGTTACAGGTATAGCAACGAATACTTTTACGGAAACTTTTACAACTCCAGGAAATTATAATTTTGTAGTTACAGATGCTAATGGATGTCCTGTGAGAACAAATGGAGTATTGTTAACAGCAACAGGTACTGTTCTTGCAAATGCGTCTATTATTGATGCAAACTGTAATAATAGCAGTGATGGTTCAGTAACATTTAATCCAAGTGGTGGTAAAGCGCCTTATAGAATTAGTTTTGATGGAAGTCCATTGGATTATAATACTTCTTTTGGAGGTTTAGCGGCTGGAACTTACAGTTATACTATTGAAGACGCTAGAGGTTGCCAAGATGTTAATACAATAACAATCAATGAGCCAAGTGCAATTGTAGGGACATATCTTCCGCTTGATATTAAATGTGATGCGAATGTGCCAGGATCTATAGAAGTTACTGCTGTAGCAAATGGTGTAGCTCCATTTATTTATTCTTTATACGATAAAACAGGTGCAGCAATTCACACAAGTACAGCGACTAATAATAGAACATATTTGTTTCCAAATAATTTAGTATTTGGAGATTATACCGTATCGATTGTAGATATTAATGGATGTCAAACAGTAAGTCCAAAATTAAGAATATCGACAGAACCGCGTCTTAAGTTTTTACCAGTTGTTATAACAGGTACTTGCTCTGCTGGTGCTACTGTAGATTTATTCTTGGATCCAACTTTCCCAAGTGCTCCAAATTATATCTATTCAATAGTTGGGGATCCGAGTTCTGTTTCTCTTCCAACTTCAAATACAACATATCAGTTTACAGGATTGAATTTTGGTCAAACCTACTTTTTCCAAGTTCAAGATAATAATGCGTGTGTATCTGTTTTAGAGGTTGCAATTCCTAAATTGTCAAGTATTGATATTACGGCTATTTCTACAACGAATGTTACTTGTAACAGTACGCCAGCACTTTCAAACGGTACTGTAAATGCTACTGCTTCTAATTATAGTTCTGGGGCGACACATTTACGTTTTGAAGTTGTAGATCAATTTTCAAATACATCTTTTGTACCACCAATTGCATTTAATGTACCTACTAACTATCCTAACCCAGTAAGCTATGGTTTTGCTAGTTTACCAGTAGGTTCTTATACTTTAGTGGTTAAAGAAATTGGAGGTACGGAATGTTCTACTTCAACGACATTTGAAATAAAACAACCAGTACAGCCAGTAAGTGTAAGTGTTGTAAGTCAAACCAAAGATAATTGTAACGCAGATGCTCGTGTAACCGTGAAAGGAACTGGAGGAACAGGAACTTATCAATATACATTCGTTGCTGATGGAGATCCAGAACCAACTACTGGTTATTCTTCAACAAATCCGTTAGTTATTAATTACGAAGCTGGTGCAGATTGGGATATTTGGGTAAAAGATGCTAATGGATGTACTGCTAAAGTTGATGTGACTATTGACAAAGATTTGGCCCCAACTTTAAAAGTTGGTCCAGCAGTACCATGTTTTACAGGAATTGCATTTACAGTAGACTTAAGCCAATATTTTGATGTAACTGTTGGTACTCCAATTTATACATTAGACGGAGTAGATTTAACTACTTCAACGGCCACTATATCAGCGGCTAAAACATATACAATTGGTGTAAGAGATGCTAATGGATGTACATCAACTGCGCCTTATGTGGTAAGAGAGGTATTAAGCCTTTCTGTAACAGATAAAAAAGAATTGGATTGTAAGTCACCAGCTCCAAACGGAGGTGTAACAGTGCAAGCTGATGGTGGAATTACAACTCCTGGTAGTTACACATACACAATCACAGCAGGACCAACAGTAAATACTACTGGTGCAAGCGATGGTAAATTTACAGATTTAGCTGCCGGTACTTATACTTTCCAAGTTAGCGACGGAACTTGTACTGCAACAACAACAGCTACAATTGATGCTTTAACTCCAATTATTCCAAGTAGAATTGTTGGTACACCTTTATGTGTTGGCGAGGCTGCAAACGTGGAGATTACCGCAACAGGCGGAAAAGGCGCTTATACTTACGGAAAAGGTGCTGTTCCTACATTGCCTACACAAACGAATAATATTTTCACGCAGACAGCTGCAGAAGGAACAGTAACGTATTATGTTAAAGACAGCAACGACTGTGTTGAAACAATCGATGTTATAGTTACAGATCCAACACCTTTAGTAGTTACAAGTATTGATAGAATACAAATGCTTTGCGGTGGCGGAAATCTTCCAACAACGGCTAGAATTACCGTAAATGCTACTGGTGGTGCAGGAGGATTTGAGTATAGTTTCGATAATGGAAGTACATTCAGAGCTGATAACTTTTTAGAAACAACAACTGCGGATACCTACAATGTTGTAGTTAAAGATGCTAATGGTTGTACTGTAGCAATACCAGCAGTTATCGATGCATTAGATCCACCAGTTATCACTGTTATTACTAATTCTCAAATGACTTGTCCAGGATTAGTAAGTGATGTAACAATTACTACTTCAAATGGTATTGGTACCAAAACATTTATGATTGTTTCAGGTCCCGTAACGACTAACCATACAGGAGATGCAACAGGTATTTATACAGGATTACCTGCTGGAGATTATGTATTTAGAGTTACAGATGCTAATAACTGTACAGATGAAGATTTATTTACTGTACCAGCATTGCCAACTTTACAAATGCAAGAACAAGTTACTGCAAATGTAGATTGTATCGGAAATGCAACAGGTAGCGCAACATTTACAGCAAGTGATTTCACGGCTTCTGGAGGAGCATTTACTTATAATATAGTAACAACTCCAGCATCATTAGCTTTCAATCATAGTAAAACAGGAGATGTTGTTACTTTAACTGATATGGTAAGTGGACACTATGAAGTAACATTTACAGATAATACAACACTTTGTACGGTAACTAAATCAGTAGATATTTCTCAGCCAGCAACGGCTTTATCAATAACTGCTACAGCAAGTGATGTACATTGTAATGAACCTATTTCTCAACTTACAATGAGTCCAGTAGGAGGAACGCCAACATATAGATATTCTATTGTACAAAGTGGTCAAGGAGTTGGAGCTTATTCTACAAAAACTTCTATTGATACTACTACATTGACAAATGGTGTAGCAACTCCAAATGGTTTAGGAATGACTTGGTCAGTAGATGTTCACATCATCGATTCAAATAATTGTACTGCAATGACAACAGTAACAATTACTAAACAAGATTTACCTACAGTTACAGCTCCAACTTTGGCAAGTAACCAATGTACAGCTGTTGGAAATTATACTTTCACAGCTACAGGTACTGGTGTTGGACCATTGAGTTTCAGTATTGATGGTACAGATTATTTTGAAAGCACAGGAACAACGTACGAATTTACAGTACCAGCTCCTATAGTAGCTTCACAAGCTTATACGGTTACTGTTAAAGATGCAAATGGTTGTACTTCGACAAGTACAACTTCAACAACAGTTTATAAACCGTTAACTTTCAGTGTAGTTCAAGATAAAGATATTACTTGTGTTCCTCTTCCTACAACTTCAACTACAACTACAGCTGCTCAATTTACATTGACTGCTGCAGATGGAAATCCAGGTTACACTTTTGCAGTGAATATCAACAACGGAGTATTTAACAATATTACTTCTCCTTATACAACTAGCGTGATTGGAACTTATGTATTCAGAGTTACTGATAGTAATAATTGCCAGGTTGAAAGCGACGTAATTACTATAAACCCTCCTGTAAATCCTGCATTTACAACATTTAAAGCTGACGTAAAATGTAATGGAGGTAGCACAGGAACAATCAAAGTAACGCCTTCAGGAGGTGTTGGTCCTTATACTTTCGCTTTAAGCGGAGCTACACCTGCAAATAATACTGGAGATGCTTCAGGATTATATACTGGCTTAGCTGCGGGTTCTTACACAATTGTGGTTACAGATAGCTACGGCTGTACATCTGGAGTTACACCTCCAATTGAAATTAATGAGCCATCAATATTAACAGCTAGTGCTGATTTCCCTGTAAATACTACATGTAGCAATACTACAGTAATTACAGTTTTAGGAGGCGGAGGTACACCAATTACAGGAAATGCTTTAGGTTACTTATTTAGTTTTGATAATGGTGTGTCTTATGATGCAGGAAATACAATTTCAATTGATGATAATGGATCTGTACAAACAATCTGGTATTCTGTTAAAGATGCAAATGGTTGTACAACGGCGCCTCAATCAATTGATGTTAATCCATTAAACAAGCCAAATAAATTAGATTTTAATGCTACATTAATAACTTGTAATCCAGGTGAAAATGTTAGTACAGTTGAGGTTACAGCAAGAAATGGTGTTGGTGCGCTAGAATTTAGCATTATTGCAACGAATACAGCAACTTCTCCAGCATTATTTGGACCGATAACAACTCCAAGTTCTGCAGTTCCAGCAAGTTTCCCAGGATTAATTCCAGGTAATTATACTTTCCAAGTGAAAGATGCCAACGGTTGTACATTCCAAGATGTTTACACAGTAAAAGAACTTGTAAATATTGCTGTTGATGGAAATCTAGATAATGGAGTAGCTTGTAAAGGCGAAGAAAACGGAAAAGTAACATTTAAAGTTTCTGGATTCAATACAGGATTTAGCCATACAATTACTGGAGTTAACGCACCAGGAGTTGTAACGCCAGTAGGAACAGATACTTTTGTGTTGACTAATTTAGCGACAGGTGATTATACTATTAATGTAACAGATAACGTAACAAATTGTACGGCTACAGTTACAGTAAATGTTCCTGAACCTGAAACATTAACAGTAGATTACATACCACTTAAAAATGCAAACTGTACAGAAGGATTCAAAATCAAAGCAACTGCTCATGATGGAACTCCTGATTACATGTATGCTTTCGTTAAAGCGGGTGATCCAGTAGTTTACGATGTATTTGATACAGCAGTTCTAGATCCAGCATTTACATGGGTATTATGGGCTAAAGATTCACATGGTTGTGAGGCTTCTTCTCCAATCAATATCATTGTAGATTCCTTACCTGCTATAACTGCGGTGACACCAACACATTGTGCTACAGCAACAGGTTATGAAATTACTGTAACAGCTTCTGGATTTACTTCAGACTTAGAATATAGTTTAGACAAAAATACTTGGCAGCTTAATAACAATGTTTTAGTAGTTACTTCACCAGGCGATTACACAGTATATGTTAGAGATGCTAATCTATGTGTGGTAGAAGCTCCGGTTACTATCTTAACACCGTTACAATTGCAATATGAATTAACTACATCTCCAATTTGTAATGGAAACCAAGGAGTAGTTACATTATTGCCTTCGGGAGGTACAGTAACACCTAGTTATGAGTTTAGCCAAGATGGTACTAATTTTGGTCCATCTGCAGTGTTTAACAATTTAACTCCTGGTAACTATATCTTTACAGTTAGAGATACAGGAACAGGATGTACAAAAACTGTTGATGTCACTATTGATATACCGAATACTGCGATTGATTTAACTCTAGAACCAACTCCAGTAGTTTGTAATGGAGGAAGTACAGGATCAATTACAGTAAGATTGGCACCTTCAACAGCGACAGTAAATAACAATCCAGTTTATACTTATTCGATTAATCCATCTCCAATGGGAATGGTATTAGTTGGTAACGTATTTACAAACCTTCCTCAAGGTACTTATACAGTTACAGTAACTTCTGGAAAAGGATGTCCGGTTGATCAAACTACAATAGTAACCGAGCCGCCAATTATAATAGTATCAGATGTAGTTGTAGCAGATTACGGATGTACAGCTGGTAACAAAGAGAATAATGCGACAATTACAGTAAACATGCCAACAGGTGGTTCTGGAAATTATACCGTGTATGAATTCTTGAGAAATGGAAACCCTGTAGCAGTTCAAAGAGGAGATAGCCCTGTTTTCACTGAATCAGATTTATTAGGAGGAAGCTACGTAATTAATGTATATGACGACAAAGGATGCGTAGGAACTACAACAGCAACAATCAATCCGTTTATTGCTATTGATTTTGCTAATCCTGCTATAACAATTACAAGACCAATTACTTGTATCAATAGAGAAGATATTCAGGTTAATGTTACATTTACTGGTGGTCCAGCTGTACCTCTTCAGTATACAATAGTAGCTGCAACTAGTAATGCTGTGGCTTATCCTTCAGTAACAAATGCTAACGGTCAGTTTACAGATTTAACGGTTGGAACTTATACAATTACTGTAACAAACACTGTTACTGGATGTATATTAAAAACAATTCATTACGTAGACGAACCAAACACATTTGATATTGTAGCACAAAATACTAAAAATGTTTCTTGTTATGGAACAGCGACAGGAAGTGTTGATTTGACTTTTGTTGATAATAAGGTTGATCCAACAGATGACGCGGGAATTTTTGATTATACAATTACAGGACCAGTTAACCTAAGTGGAAGATCATCTGGTACGACAATTAATATTCCAAATTTACCTGAGGGAGTTTATCAAGTTACTGCTACTTTAGTAGGAACGCCAACTTGTCAAGTTGAAACAGGTTTCACAATAGAACAGCCATTATCAGCATTACAGATTGCTGAGGCACATACGCCAATTTCTTGTGATCCTGCTAACGATGGAACAATTACGGCAAGCGCTCATGGCGGATGGACAAACGGCGACTATCAATATGAATTGGTAGGACCGATAAGTATGCCATATTCGACTCAATCATACTTTGAAAACCTAACTGCGGGTGTTTATACTATAAATGTAATGGATGTGAATGGTTGCGTAGAAACAACTACTGTAACACTTAAAGTTCCAGATCCAATTGTATTTACGGCTAATGCAACAGTAGGTGTTTTACAATGTAATGGAGAGGCCACGGGAGAAATTACTGTAGATCTTCCAACCGGAGGTCAGGAAAGTAATTATTCATATATTTTGAACTACTTAACTAGTGACCCAATTGTTTCTACTGATGCGCAAACTAGTCCTGTTTTCTCTGGTCTGCCAGCAGGTAGATACTCTGTGACAGTAATTGATGGAATTAATTGTGTTTCTCAGCCTAGCGCGGAAATAGAAATATCTGAGCCATCAAAAGTGACAGCAGCATTAGTTCTTGCAACAAGAGTAACTTGTAAAACAGATGCAACATTAACACTAAGTGCAGAGGGCGGAGACGGCGGACCATATGAATATAGCGTAGATCAAAATTTCACAACTATTGCTGGTTCATTCGGAACATCTGTGACATTCCCTGTAGGTTTAGGAGATCACCAATATTATGTTAGAGATTCTAAAGGATGTGTTGGTATTGTTTCTAATAACATAACAGTTTACCCAATTACACCATTAGATTTAAAAATTGATTTATCTAATGCTGAGGTATATTGTAAAGGAAGTGCAACAGCAATAATTGATGCGACAGCAACAGGAGGTTTAGGAAACTATTCATATACATTATTGAACGATGCTGGAATTATTTTTAGACCAGCACAACCAGAAGGATATTTTGATCTGCTTCCTAAAGGAGTTTATGTAGTTCGTGTTGATAGCGGTGATTGTCAATATGATTCTGCTACCATCACAATTGATGAACCAAGTACGTCATTATCTGTAATACCTACAGTAACAGATGCAACTTGTTTTGGTGCTAATGATGGTAAAATAGAAATCACTGCAACTGGAGGTACAGGTGTTATTAAATATGCAATTTCACCAAACTTAGCTTTGTTTGATGATAAATTTGTTTTCGATCGTTTAACACCAGGTGTATACGAAGTATTGGTTCAAGATGAAAATTCTTGTTTTGAGCATTTAACTCTTACAGTTAATGAACCGGCTGTTTTAGAAGGTAAAGTGGTTGGTCCTATCACGCAAGAAATTTGTGATGGAGATAATGATGGATCATTCACTATTCAAGTATCAGGAGGTAGACCGCCATACACTGTTAGCCTTGATAACGAAAATGGTACATATTTACCAGTTGATGCTGCGAATCAGTATACTTTCACTAACCTAAAAGGAGGTGAGCATAATGTATTTATTAAAGATGCGACATGTCTTATTAGTGTTGGAGTAATTATGGATAAAGCCGTAATTCTTAATCCAACTGCTGAGGTAACGTATGACTGTGTTAATAACGCTCAAGCCAATATGGTTGTCGTAACGATTGATGCTTCTAATACAAACCCTGCAGATGTTGATTACTCTTTAGATGATAACGGAACATTCCAGCCTAGCAACATCTTTACAAATGTGTCTCCTGGACCTCACTTCATCGTTGCAAGACATACTAACGATTGTAGAAAACAAACAGTACCGTTTACTATTGATGCTGTTGCAGAAGTTGGTTTAGTAGATGTAACAAGTGCAAGTAAAGACATCAATGTTCTAGAAGTGAAAGCTTTTGGAGGAATTGCTCCTTATCAGTACAGTTTCAACGGAGAGCCATTCTCATCATCTAATACTTATAGAATCTATAAAACTGGTGATTATCCAGTAACAGTAAGAGATAAAAATGGTTGTGAGGCAACAATAATTGTTCATGGTATTTTCTATGACTTCTGTATGCCGAACTATTTCACACCAAACGGAACGGGTTCAAATACATCAATTGGTCCTGACTGTGGTGCATTAGCATACAAACAATTAACATTCGATATTTTCGACAGATACGGTAGAGTAGTAGCGAAATACCGCGTTGGTCAGAAATGGGATGGTAAATACAATGGTAATGAATTGCCAACAGGTGATTACTGGTACGTTCTTAAGTTAAATGACCCGAAAGATCCAAGAGAGTTTGTTGGACACTTTACTTTATACAGATAACAAAATTATAGCCCCAATGATGTTATCTAAAAAAATTAATACAATGAAAAAGTTTATTCTATCCCTAGTACTCATGGCTGTAACAACAAGTTACAGCCAAGAGTTAAACCTACCAGTGTTTACTCAGTATTTAGCTGATAACCCTTTTATTCTTTCGCCTGCTTATGCCGGTATTGGAGATAATCTTCGTATTAGAGCCAACGGTCTTACGCAGTGGGTCGGAATTAAAGATGCACCAGATAACCAATCATTGTATGCCGATTTTCGTGTTTTAGACCGTTCAGGTGTTGGTTTGTCATTGTACAATGATAGCAACGGAAATACAAGACAAACTGGAGCAAAGGTTTCGTTTGCGCATCACCTTATTTTAGATTATTATTCAGAGCAATATTTATCATTTGGTATTTCGTATAACTTCAATAGCTTTCGTTTAGAAACGGGTAATTTTATTGGAGATGTAAATGCTCCCGGCGGACCGATAGATCCAACGGTAACAGACAACAGACAAACATCAAACAACAACTTTGATATTAGTGCATTGTACCGTTATAAAGGTTTTTATTTGAGTTTTAATGCGAACAACGTTTTAAAGAAAAACTTGACTAAGGAAAGAACCAACGAACCAGATTTACTTTCAAACTTTCAGGTTTATTCTGGATTTACTTTCAAAGACGGCGAAAACAGACGTATAGAATACGAACCATCGGTTTTCTTGCAGTATTTTGCGAGTGACTCACGTTCTACAACCGATTTCAACTTTAAATACAGACGTTACAACCGTTACGAAGATTATTATTGGATTGGAGTTTCATATCGTTTCTTAAACGATCAATTTCCAAAACCATTAGCAGCAGGACCGATGGCTGGTTTCATGAAATCAAAATTCTATTTTGCTTATTCTTACCAGATGATGTTTAACGGACTTGGAAGTTACAATTCAGGAACACATTCCATCACCATTGGATTCGATTTCTTACAATCTATCAGTAACTGTCCTTGTACGCAGAGTCCAGTTCACGATTAATATAACGCTCGAAAGAGCACTATTTTTAAAGCGAGCCGCAACATTAGGTGTTTTTACCGCAATAATTTGAAATAAACTTCTAATAATATTAAATTTGAAAAGATATCCTTTTGTTTTTCAAAAGAGTATAAATCAAATTTGATTCATGAAAGCAAAATTTTCACTTTATGCGAAACACATAGTTTTGTGCCTCGCTTTTTTATTTTTGCCGTATGCATTTACGTCAACAAATAACGTTTTTTCATTACCGGATTTGTATACAAACGCACATGATCGAATTTACTTGTTCATTTATTTCACACTGCTTTCTTTCTTTTATTTCAATTATTATTATTTAATTCCAAAACTGTACTTCTCAGATAAAAAGTTTTTATATTACTTAATTATCATTGTTTTTCTATTATTCTTTCTCTGGATTTCAACTGTTTTAGATCACCCAAGCCGCAATTTTTTAGATTTTGAATACCATTCTGGAAAGTTTCCAGTTCATCCAAAACCATTTGATGCAAGATTTCCTCCGCCTCCGCACGGAGATCATCCAATGGCTTTTGAATTTAACGGCGGACCACCAACACAATACGGACATACAACTTTAGTATATTTAATAGGCGTAATATCTAGTTTACTCTTTGCTATTACAGGAAGATTGCAAAGTGTAGAAAAAGAAAAAGTAAAATCAGAACTGGCTTTTCTTAAAGCACAAATCAATCCGCATTTTTTGTTTAATACGCTAAACAGTATTTACGCATTGGCGTTAAAAAAAGACGATAAAACTCCAGATGCAGTGGTTCAGTTGTCTGAGTTAATGCGTTACATTATGACGAATTCCAATGATGAGGTTATCGAATTAAGCAAAGAAATGAATTACATTAATAATTATATTTCATTGCAGAAAACACGTTTAGGAAATACGGTAAACATTATTTATTCTGTAATTGGACATACTTCTGGTAAAGCCATAACACCTCTTATCCTGATTTCTTTTATCGAAAATGCATTTAAATACGGAGTCAATCCTGATCAGACTTCAGAAATTTATATTAAAATTGATATTGAAGAAGAAATACTAACTTTATACGTTTCTAATAAAAAGACATTTTCTGTTCAGTCAGATTCCGGAATTGGACTTCAAAATACAATTGAAAGACTGAAGCTGGTTTATCCTAATAAACATGCTTTAATGATTGAAGATTCTGCAGAAAAATATATTGTAAATTTGAGTATTAAAATACGATGATAAAAGCGATAGCATTAGATGACGAGCCATTGGCATTAGAAATTCTTCAAAGTTTATGTGATACGATTGAATACATACAACTGGAGAAAACGTTTACAAAGTCTGATGAAGCATTCAAATATTTAAAAAAATACCCAGTAGACTTATTGTTTTTGGATATCAATATGCCATCAATTTCAGGATTGGATTTTTATAAAAAACTGCCTCACAAAACAATGGTGATTTTTACAACCGCTTATTCCGAATTTGCTGTTGAAGGTTTTACATTAAGCGCAACAGATTATTTGCTCAAACCCATTTCACTTTCAAGATTCCAACAAGCGACTGAAAAAGCCTATTCGCAATGGAAACTACAAAATCAAAACATAGAACAGCAGTATCTTTTTATCCGTGCCGATTACAGTCTTATTAAAATTCTATTTTCAGATATACTGTTTATAGAAGGATTAGACGATTATCTAAAAATTCACATCCAAAACCAAAAAACGGTTGTGGCCCGCATGACATTGAAGGCAATTCTTCAAAAGCTGCCAGAAACAGAATTTGTGCGTGTGCATCGTTCATTTATAATTCCGGTTTCAAAAGTTTCGAAAATTAGAAACAAAATCATTTTTATAGATCAGACAGAAATTCCAATAAGTGCCAGTTACGAAGAAGCTTTCTTTGCTCTTTTGGATGGAAAGTGATATAATATCGATTATATATTTAATCTAGCTTTTCAATATTAAACAATCTTTTTTGTTTTATTTCTTTTTGTTAAGCTTCTGAGAAGCTAAATATTTATAGAAATCGTTTGATTATCAATATTAAAGCTCCAGCGGAGCGACATCTTTTTTTACAATTATTGTAGATTTCGCTCCTCTGGAGCTCTTTTACATTAAAACAATTTAATTGCTGTAAATATTTCGCTTCTCCGAAGCATATTACCAACAATACAAAGAAAAAACGAAAATATTTTTTAACTGAATTTTATTACAAAAAAATAAATTTTACCAGTTTACCGCATAAATAATATCGTTTACCTCAAACTTTTTACATCGCCTCAATTTCCAATAATTTTACTTCAAAATAGCTGTTAATCATTTAATTGAATAACATTTAAAAAAGCAAAAAAATGGAAAGAAAAGAATTTTTAAGAGGTTTGGGTTTAGTAGGCATTGGTACTTTGGCAATTCCAATCATAAACTCATGCAGCAAAGATGATGATACATCAGATTCTTCAGTAGGAACCAATTCTGGTTCTGACACAGGTTCAAGTTCTGGTTCAGGGTCATCTTCAGGAAGCTGTTCCGTTACACCATCAGAAACAGCAGGACCGTTTCCAACTATTACACCATCATCTTTAGTAAAATCAAATATAGTGATGGATAGAACAGGCGTGGCTTTTACTATTAAAATCACAATTAAAAACACCAAAGCAAGTTGTGCTGCGCTAAAAGATGCTATTGTAGATATCTGGCATTGCGACAAAGATGGTTATTATTCAGAATACGGTGGAACCTCGATGCAATCTGTAAATTACACGTCTTATCACTTTTTGAGAGGAAGACAAACTACAGACGAAAACGGATTAGTTACTTTCACGTCTATTTTTCCAGGATGGTATTCTGGTCGCGCAACTCATATTCACGTTCATATTTATAACGCGAGCGGAACTTCATTATTGGTAACACAAATTGCGTTCCCAGAAGGAACAAATAGTGCCGTTGCAACAGTAAACGCATCAACTGCAAATGGTTACACAAAAGGATTGTCTGGTTATACTTATAATGCTTCAGATAATGTGTTTTCAGATTCAGTGGCTAACGAATTAGGAGCCGTTACCGGAAGTTTGAGTGAAGGTTATGTTTTAACGCATACCATCAACGTATCAAGTTAGTTCTCTTAAAAATTATTTTACCATGATAGCGCAGATTCCAGCACAAATTTATAAGTCAGATTCAAGAGGCATTTTCAATTCAGAAAAGCACAATTGTTTTGCCACTTTTAATTTTGAACAATATCAAGATTTATCAAGAAATGCATTTGGATCATTAAAGATTTTGAACGAAGTCATACTTGCTCCGCAGCAGCGTATTACTAGATGGATAAAATCGAATACAAATGTGATTATTCTGCCTTTGTTTGGCGCAATAGAATACAAAGATAGCATTGGTAATGATGAGTTTCTGTGTATAGATCAAATTCGTGTTCTCGCAGCGGATGATGACCTCACAGTTGAAATTTTTAATCCGTACGAAAATGAAAACGTGAGTTATTTGGAAATTGAATTTGATATGGGAAGACAATATTTCAAAAACTATTTTCAACAATATAAATTCGATTTTAGCTCACATAATAAACTTCATTCTTTATTTGAAGTCGAAAGAGCTTTAGGATTTATCGGATTTTATGATGGAAGAAAAGAAGGAACATTTACGTTGAGAAATTCCAAAAACGGACTTTTCGTATTTGTGCTCAATGGAGCTTTTGAAATAGAAAACAGACTCTTAGAAGCCAAAGATGGATTAGCTTTAAAAGAAACAGAAAAAATCGAATGGGAAGCTCTTTCAGAAAATGCAATTCTAATGATGATTGAAGTTCCATTAAAAGCACTTAATTCATGAAGATTACTAAAATAAAGCTAGCATATCGCATTGTAATCGATAAATCGTCTTCATTTCTATGGGATAAATATGTCTTTGAAGATACTTTTAAAGAATATCAAATGCAGAGTCAGCAGTTCAATTCAGCTGCAAATTCGAAGAATACTTTTAGAGAATTACTGAGCGAAAACGAAAAAGCCAATCAACTGCATTTCTTAACCGGAATTGCCGCAAGCGGTTATGTAGAGCAGTTAAAAGGCAACTTTCATCGCGTTGCAGACGTGTTGGGAAACAACTATTTCCCATTTGTCAACTATCAGTTAGATATCATAAACACAGACATAACAGATTCGTCAAAACATAAAATCGGCATCACTTTTTATTCGCCTTTATTACATTATTTCGGAATTATCGAAGGAAACTATTTGGTTTCTAAAAACATTGAAAACAAAAACGAATATGAAACTCTTATGTTTCCCGTTCAGCATAATTTATCTATCTGTTATATTCAGACAGAATAGTAATTGAACCTCCAAAAACAAAAAATAATCTATTTCATTTTTTACCTTTTCTGTTTTTCTGTTGACAGAAAAGGTTTTTTTATGTAAGAGAATATAGAATCTCTATCCAAAAATTGCTTTTAATCTTAAATAAATCAATTTTTTTGTAAATTTATAACGTTTTCGTTCTTTTTATGGCTTCTTTTTTAGTTTATCCGAATTTATTAGAAGTCTAAAAGTCTTATATTTGTTTTTCTTTCTAAAAAAACTAAAAAATATCAAAGATGAAAACTTTAAACGATTTCGATTTTAAAAATAAAAAAGCAATTATCCGTGTAGACTTTAATGTGCCGTTGGATGAGAATTTTAATGTAACTGATACGACACGTATTGAAGCAGCTAAACCTACAATTGATGCTATCTTAGCACAAGGCGGAAGCGTAATTTTAATGTCGCATTTAGGAAGACCAAAAGGAGCAGAAGAGAAATATTCTCTAAAACATATTTTAAGTACAGCTTCTGATATTTTAGGAGTTCCAGTAAAATTTGCTGAAAACTGCGTTGGAGAAGCAGCTCAAGCAGCAGCAAAAGATTTAAAACCAGGTGAAGTTTTATTATTAGAAAATTTACGTTTTCATGCTGAAGAAGAAGCTGGAGATGTAGCTTTCGCTAAAGAATTAGCTTCTCTTGGAGATATTTATGTAAACGATGCATTTGGTACTGCTCACAGAGCGCACGCTTCGACTACAATTATCGCACAATTTTTTCCAAACGATAAAACTTTTGGAACATTATTAGCTAAAGAAATTGAAAGTTTAAATAAAGTACTAAAAAACAGCGAAAAACCTGTAACTGCGGTTCTTGGTGGTTCTAAAGTTTCTTCAAAAATTACGGTTATCGAAAATATCTTAGATAAAGTAGATCACATGATTATTGGTGGAGGAATGACATTTACTTTCATTAAAGCGCAAGGTGGAAAAATCGGTGAGTCTATCTGTGAAGATGACAAATTAGATTTAGCTTTAGAAATCTTAAGATTAGCAAAAGAAAAAGGAGTACAAGTTCATATTCCAGTTGATGTTATTGCTGCTGACGATTTCTCAAACACTGCAAATACTCAGGTTGTTGATGTAACTGCAATTCCTGACGGATGGCAAGGTTTAGATGCAGGTCCAAAATCTTTAGAAAACTTCAAAAAAGTAATTTTAGAGTCAAAAACAATTCTTTGGAATGGTCCATTAGGTGTCTTTGAAATGGAAACTTTCTCTAAAGGAACAATCGCTTTAGGAGATTATATTGCAGAAGCGACAGAAAATGGAGCATTTTCATTAGTTGGAGGTGGAGATTCTGTTGCGGCTGTAAAACAGTTCGGATTTGAAGATAAAATGAGCTATGTTTCTACTGGTGGTGGGGCAATGCTAGAAATGTTAGAGGGAAGAATTTTACCTGGAATTCAAGCGATTTTAGACTAAAATATCACAATTAACATTTTTTTAATTAGTTTTCTTCGATAAAGAACTTATTTTTGCAAAAGTACACTTCTTGTAATTATTTGAATTACAGAATTTTAAAAAAATGTTATATGATTGTAAGGAAATTATCATTAGTGGTTTCTGCTTTCTTTACGATGGCTGCCTTTTCACAAGAAACAGCATCGAATTTTGAAAGTAAGCCCGAAGTTAAGGTAACATATTTAGACTCTATAAAAAGTACATTCAAAAAAAATGAACTAGCTTCAAAAGTAGATAGTTTATGGATGAACGAATTAGTAAGTCTAGATATATATGAAGACCTGACCAAAGACATTCAAACTATCAACAAAGACGTTACGGTTGATGAAGAATTGCCAACAGAATTACTAAAACAGCGTTTGGCAGCAATGAATGAGAAATCACCTTTTGAGATTGAATACAATCAAGGTTTAGAAAATATAATAAAGTCATTTCTTAAGAACCGTAAAAAATCGTTTTCTCGATTAATGGCTTTATCAGAATATTATTTCCCAATCTTTGAGGAAGCTTTTGCCAAACAAAATGTTCCTTTGGAAATAAAATATTTAGCTGTTGTAGAATCTGCTTTAAATCCTAAAGCAGTTTCTAGAATGGGCGCCACGGGACTTTGGCAATTTATGTACGGAACCGGAAAACAATACGCTTTAAAAATCGATTCATATATCGATGAAAGAAGCGATCCTCTTAAAGCTACAGCTGCATGTTCTGAATACATGACCAAAATGTACAATATTTTTGGCGACTGGGAACTGGTTTTAGCTTCTTACAATTCAGGACCAGGAAATGTTACCAAAGCAATTCGTCGCTCTGGCGGAAAAACAAAATACTGGGATATTCGTAATTATCTTCCAAAAGAAACTCAAGGTTATGTGCCGGCTTTCTTGGCAACAATGTACCTTTTCGAATACCACAAAGAACACGGAATCAATCCGGAAAGAGCGGTTGTCAAAAACTTCGAAACGGATACGGTTTGTGTAAAAAATCAAATGTCTTTCAAACAGATTGCCGATTTATTAGATATGCCACAATCTCAAATTCAGCTTTTAAATCCTTCTTATAAAATGGGAGTTGTTCCGTTTTATCAAGGAGAACAGCATTTCATTCGTCTTCCAAAAGATAAAGTAGCAACATTTGTTTCTAATGAACCTCAGATTTATGCTTATGTTAAGCACGATTCTGAAATGAAATCTACTTCATCAAGATTAGCAGTAAAATATGCTCCAAAAGCAAAACCTGCAACAGCAAAACCTGCAGCTATCGAGAACAGTGATTTCGAATTTTATAAAGTTAGAAAAGGAGATAATTTAGGAGCAATTGCTTCTAAATACAATGTAAGCACGGCAGAACTAAAAAAATGGAATAATTTAAAAACAAATTCTGTTGCGATTGGAAGAAATCTGAAAATTAAAACTGACGAAGAAACTCATGTTAAATCTACTTCAATCATTGATAAAAGAGAAGAAGCTATTGCAGCAGCAGATGAAAAATCAAAGCCAGGAGCTGTTGATATGGATTACGTTGTGACAGCTGGAGATAATTTAGGTAGCATCGCAAAGAAATTCGGTACGACTATTGCGGAGTTAAAAGAACTTAATAATCTAACTTCAAATAATATTGGTTTAGGAAAAACTCTTATTATTTCGAAAGCAGCGATAATTATTGAAGAACCTGCTACAGTAACAACAGCAATTGCATCAAACTCGGTTGATTCATTTAAGAAAAAAGCAGTTTCTAAAAACGTTGGAGAAGATTATTACGTTAAAAAAGGAGACTCTTTATACAGTATTTCTAAAAAATATCCTGGAGTAACAATTTCAGATATTAAAAAATGGAATGGTATTAAAGATGAAGATATTAAACCGGGAATGAAACTTAAAATAAACGGATAAATACAAAATCTTATTTAAATTTGGGTTTTATTTCATAAATTAAGAAAATGAATAAAACCCATTTTTTATTGCTATTGCTTCCATTTTTTCTGATTTCGTGCTTTAAAGGCGAAAAACAAAACGAAACGGTTTCAGGAAAAACAAATACTATTTCGGTCATAATTGATGATCAGTTGTGGTATGGTGAAGTGGGTGATAGTATTCGAAATAAATTTGCTTCGCCAGTTCTTGGACTTACACAGGAAGAACCACTTTTTACCATCAATCAATATCCTGCTAGGCTATTAGAAGGCTTTGTTACCGATAGCCGAAGCATTATTGTGGTAAAAAAAGCACCAGTCGATAAATTCGAAATCATTCGAAACAAAGCTTTGCCGCACAATACTTTTCGCATTTACGGAAAATCTGTAGATGATCTTATCTGTAGTATCGAATTAAATTCTGCTCAAATTATAAAAGAAATTCACGACGCAGAAATCCAAAAAATTCAAGAAGACAATAGTACTTCGTTACTGAATAAAGCCATCATAAAGAATAAATTTCATATTAATATTCAAATACCGACGGGTTACGAATATATGCTTCACAAAAAGAAATTTATTTGGCTGAAAAAAGAAATCATTAGTGGAAACACTAGTTTATTGCTGTATCAGATTCCTCTTAACAACTTTAAAAAGAAAAAAGATGTCATAAATGCTATTGTAAAAATGCGCGATTCGGTTGGAAAATACATTCAAGGGCGCGAACAAAATACACAAATGATCACCAGTGAAGCGTATGCACCGTATTTTTCAAAAGTAGAATTAGACAACAAAGAAGCGTATGAAACAAAAGGAACTTGGGAATTAAAAAATGATTTTATGACAGGACCTTTTATTAATTATGCCATCTTAGACGAAACCTTCAATCGAGTTTTAGTAATCGAAGGATTCTGCTATTCTCCTTCACATCAAGAACGTGACTTAATGTTGCAGCTTGAAGCAATCATCAAAACAGTCAAAATCGATAAACGATAAGAAATCTTGTTTCGAGTTTGAAGTTTCAAGTTGATCTATAAGATAATAGCGTTCTTCTCGTAATCCTTTGTGAACTTTGCGGTTAAATAGCAAAGTATATAAAACCTGAAACTTGAAACAAAAAAATCCGTAACTTTATTCGTAACAAACATAAAAACAATTAGTTATGAAAAAAGTAACCACCGCATTAGCAATGATAACGTTGTGTTTTATTTCCTGTAAAAAAGAAGTAAAGACCGAAGTTACAACCGTTGCAGATTCTGTTGCCGTTAAAACGGAAGAACCACTTATTGAAGAACCGGTAGATTCTGCAGCACAAATGAAAGCTTGGCAAGAATACGCAACGCCTGGAAATCCGCATAAAATGATGGCAGACGAAGTTGGGACTTGGAACTGCGATATGACTTTCTGGTATGAACCAAATGGAAAACCAGAAAAAGCAAATTCTGTAGCCGTTATCAGAATGATTTTAGGAGGTCGTTATCAAGAATCAGATTATAAAGGAACCATGATGGGACAGCCTTTTGAAGGAAAAAGTACTTTAGCCTACAACAATGCCAGCGAAGAATATACCACAACTTTTATAGACAATATGGGAACTGGAATGATGGTTGCCATGGGAAAATACGATGAAAGTAAAAAGAGTATGGAATTCAAAGGAGAAATGGTAAATCCCGTTAATGGTAAAAAAACACCTTACCGAGAAGTGTATACGATTGTTGATCCAAAAACAAGAAAAATGGAAATGTACGATGTCAAAAATGGCTCAGAATATAAAAGCATGGAAATTGTAATGACAAAAAAATAGTTTTCTATTTAGAAACAAAGAAACAAAGAAACAAAGAAACAAAGTTGCAAAGGCACAAAGGCTTATTTCTAAGAGATATAGATTTGTGTCTTTTCGATTTATGTAAAAAACTTTATCACAGCTAAAAAATAATATAACTTAGTATCTTCGTGCCTTTGTGGCAAAAAACAAGGAAGAATGGAATTAGAATGGAAAATAAAGCCGTTTGAGGCATTAAATGTAAATGAGCTATATGATTTGCTCAAACTTAGAAGTGAAATCTTTGTAGTGGAGCAAAACTGTGTTTATTTGGATCTTGATGGCAAAGACAAAAAAGCTTTACACCTAATGGGAGAATATGAAGGCAAAATTGTTGCGTATTCGCGTTTATTCGATGCAGGAATTAGTTTTGATAACGCTTCAATCGGAAGGGTGGTTGTCGACGCGAATTACAGAGACAAAAAATGGGGACATGAATTAATGCAAGTCGCAATTGCTGAAATTAAATCCAATTTTGGAAAAGATAAAATAACAATTGGAGCGCAATTGTATTTAAAGAAATTCTACGAAAGCCACGGTTTTGTGCAGACGAGCGAAATGTATTTAGAGGATGATATTGAACACATTGAGATGATACGAGGCTAAAAAAGTTCTAGATAGCAGTAATCAGAAATTCTACCCGCCGATCATACTTATTACCTTTTTTCAGCGGATATTTATTCCCACATCCAATATAGGTCATACGGCTTTTGGAGATTTTTTTGGAAATTAAATAATGAAAAACCGTTTTGGCTCGATTCCAAGAAAGTCTTCTTTCTTTTGTATCTCGGTCGATGCCATCGCTGTAAATTTCTGGGGTACAGCAGACATGTCCACGAATTTCAAACTTTAGATTTTGATATTTTTGAAGTGTTACGGCAACTTTGTCCAGTTCTTTCTTTGCAATTTGAGTTAGTTTGGCACTTCCAATATTAAAAAGAATGGATTCCAGATAAACTCGATCTCCAACTTTTAATTGGTCTTTAAAGGACGCAACAACTCCTTTTCCTAATGGATCTTTCTTAACAACTATTAAATCGACCCGCCGATTAAGTAAACGGGTTTCGTTAAGATTTGCTACCGTATCATGCTGTAAAACAATTCGTCCTCTTCCCTCGAGAATTAGGATTTTACTTTTTTTGAATCCATAACCAACTAAAAGATTCTGGATTTTATTGGCTCGTTTATTCGATAATCTAAAATTGTACTGATCTGTTCCTCGGTCATCGCAATAGCCATAAATCTGTATAGACTGTACCTGAGAGGTGTCTATGTTTTTTATAAAGTCCGAAACAACATTTATCTGTTTGTCTGTTAAATCATACCTGTCAAATTCAAAATAAATGGTTTCAACAGGTTTTTGTTGCGCCGATACTGTATAAAATGAGAAAAGAAGTATGGCAAGATTTAACTTCATTCACTACATTTTTAAAATCGTTTTATATTCTGTTTGGTTATTTAATACACTAACTGCTCTTTTGATTTCCGAATTGTTTTTGATGTAAAACTGATACAAACCTTCTTGATATTGATATCTTTTAATCAATTCTTCCTGAATCATGTTTTTGATTTCTTTTTGGTTTTTATCCAATAAAGTAGTTTCACTTTTTTCTAAAGCTGCCAATAATTGCTGATATTCTGGAGCAATAGTTTCATCAATTTTTTCATTTTTTGCTGCCGCTAAAGTATTTCTCAGCGCCACTTCAGTTTCGGTATCAAAAGAGATTTTATTGGTTTTCAAAAATTGTTTGAAAGCAGTATAATCTGCATCTGAAATAGTGGGAATCTTATCTCCCAAATTCGGGTTTTTGTAATAATAAGTCGTTGCATAATCAAAAACACCATCGTTTTTAATTAAAGCCGTAGCAATCGGACTAGTTTTCGTTTCTTCTAGTTCAATATCTGGTAAAACACCTCCGCCATCATAAACCGTTCTTCCTTTTCTAGTTTTAAAAGCATTGAAATTCTTCGCATCGGTCTTTTGAGCAATTCCATTTTTGTCTTTATGCGCATAGTCCAAAGCTTGGATACATCTTCCAGAAGGTGTATAATATCTTGAAATTGTTACTTTTAATTGAGTTCCATAAGTCAAATCTACAGAACGTTGCACCAAACCTTTTCCGAAACTTCTGCTTCCAAGAACAACGGCACGATCCAAATCTTGTAAAGCGCCCGAAACAATTTCAGATGCCGAAGCACTTCTTCCGTTTACTAAAATAGCCAATGGAATTTGAGTATCAACTGGTTCTTTCTGAGTTTTATAAGTATTATTGTGTTTTTCGATGCGAGATTTAGTTGTTACAATAACTTCGTTTTTAGGTACAAACAAATTACAAATGTCAATCGCTTCGTTTAATAAACCTCCAGGATTTCCTCGTAAATCTAAAACGATTTGCGTTGCGCCGTCAGCTTTTAGTTTTTCAAGTGCTTCTTTTACTTCGTATGAAGCTTTTCTGCTAAAATGTGCCAAAACAATATATCCCGTTTTTTCATCGATTTTTCCGTAGAAAGGAACCGACTTGATATCCACTTCATCCAAAACCAAAACCGTCGTAAATGGTTTTCCTTGACGAAGATATTTGATATTGATTTTAGTGTTTTTTGTTCCTTTTAGTAATTGAGAAGCATCGTCTTTAAAATCGGCAATTAAAATGTCGCCAATTTGAATAATTTCATCACCCGCTTTTAATCCCGCTTTATCGGCTGGATAATTTTTATAAGGTTCACGAACAATTAAACGGTCTTTTTTTCTAGAAATTAAAGCGCCAATTCCGGTATATTCTCCAGTATTATTGATTTTGAAGTTAACAACATCCTGCTCGTTAAAGTAAACCGTGTACGGATCTAAACTTCCCAGCATGCTTTTGATGGCTTTATCCATCAAATCGCCCGGATTGGTTTCATCTACATAATTAGTGTTTACAGCTTTAAACAAAGTCGTAAAAATTTCGATCTGTTTGGCAATTTCAAAAAAATCTTCTTTAAAACTGGTTCCAACAAACAACATTCCCGCAGCAGCCACAGGTATAATAAATTTCTTTTTGAAATACGGATACATGATTATTCTTTTTTTCTTTTTAATCTTTTTCTAATAAAATAGGCGAATACAAAAAACAGGATGACAAATGGCCAAACGCTTAATAATGAAATAAATAAATCGGATAAACTGAAAAATCCAGATTTAATGGCGGTCCAAAGTTTGGAACCATATGATATTTTAACGCCTTCTTTTTGGGCAATTGTTTTATAAAATTCAATGGTAACGGTGCTCAAAGAAACTTGATTTTCTAAATATTTTAATTCCCCTTCTTTGGCTTCAATTTCTTCTCGAATCGCTGAAATCTGTTTTTCAATCTCTAAAATCTCACTGACTTTACTGGCTTTTTGTAAAATTTCAATATAACGATCTTCTAGTTTTTTCTTTGTTTTTAATCTGGAGGTGAGATCAATATATTGCGCCGTAACATCGGTAGCAGAAATGTCTTTACGTTCAAAAAACGAAACTCCTTTCGAAATGGCATTTATAAATAGATCGAAATTTTGACTTGGAACTTTAACCGTAATATTTCTGTATAAAGTATTATAATCTTTTCCTTCAGAATCATTTAAGATACTGCCTTGATTTGCTTTAATTGCGTTTTGGATTTGTTCAAAAGTCTTTTCGAGATCATCCGTTTCAAATTTAATAGAAGCATTTTTAATTATTTTCTTCGGTACGTTTGGCAGATCTAAACCTGCGCTTTTATTAGCAGGAGTTATTTGTGCCATCGTGATACCCAGATTTTCAGCTTTTGCTTCAGCGGAAGCTTCACTTTTAGTGCAAGCTGAAATAAATAAAAAGAAAATGGACAAGAAGAAAATAGATCGCATAAAATTTCAATTTAAATCTAAAACTACGATTTTTTTGTCTAATTTGATTATTAATCTTACGTTTTGAGTTTTACGATTCTATTTTCTGTTCAGAATCGGGAGTTTTATTGATTTGAAGTGAAAATTTCTCAAACAATTGAATCATTTTGGTATTGATTTCTTCGTAAGATAATCGGTCTTTGGTCTGATAAAAAAGCATTATCGAATAGTTTTGATCGAGATTATCCAAAAGTAAATGTTTGTTTAAACGATAGGTTTCTCTCAAAACCCTTTTGAAGTAATTTCGATCAACTGCTTTCTTGAAATATTTCTTCGAAACCGAAACGCCAATCTTGGTTCCTTCTTCTGAATTTTCTTCCGCTTGACGGTAAACCAAACGAAGCGGATATTTAGATACCGATTTACCATCAGAAAATAATAATCCAATAATGGTTTTGCTTTTTAAACGCTCGTTTTTAGGGTAATTGAAGTTCATTTAATTCAGAAAAAATTTGCAAATTTTGCTACAAAGGTACAATTAAACCAGAAAAACGGTTATTGTTTTTAATTTTAATAAGTCTAAAAATATATTTATTACTTTTGCGCATTAATTTTTGAAGCATGGAAAAAATTATATCTTATCCAATATCGGTAATTTACTATTTATTATTTGGTTTGTGTTTGGCTGTTTTTCATCCCATTCAATGGATTTGTTTAAATGTTTTTGGTTACCAGGCTCACAAAAAAAGTGTTGATTATTTAAACTTCTGCCTATTAAAATGTACAAATCTTGTTGGAACAAGGTATACAATTGAAAATCGAGAGACTATTCCGCAAGGAGTTCCAATCATTTTCGTGGCAAATCATCAAAGTATGTACGATATCGTGGCAATGATTTGGTACTTTAGACGTTTTCATTGTAAATTTGTAAGTAAGAAGGAATTAGGCAGCGGAATTCCGAGTGTTTCTTTTAATTTGAAATACGGCGGATCTGTCTTAATTGACCGAAAAGACCCTAAACAAGCGATACCAGTTATCAAAGGCTTGTCTGAATATATCGAAAAAAACACAAGATCTGCCGTTATTTTTCCAGAAGGAACAAGAAGTAAGACAGGAAAACCAAAAGAATTCGCTCAAAGCGGCTTAAAAATTCTATGCAAATATGCGCCATCTGCATATGTTGTACCGGTAAGTATTAATAATTCTTGGAAAATGGTAAAATTTGGTTTTTTTCCTGTTGGTTTAGGAAATCACCTGAAATTTACAGCGCATAAAGCCTTGGCTGTCAAAGATTATAAATTTGATGAGCTGATGGAGATTACTGAAAAAGCAGTTAAAGAAGGAATAAATGAGTATAAACAGGTTTAAGTTTTGGTGCGAGCTAAAACGTACAACCCAAATCTATAATAAGTAATGTCTATAAAAAACATTAGATTAGAAGTAATGCAGTTTTTGGAGAAAAACGTGGATAGCTTCGTTGAACAGTATTTAATTCCAGTGGAAAAAATTTGGCAGCCGTCGGATTTTCTACCTAATTCTGAAGGAGAAAATTTCTTTGAAGAGGTAAAAGAATTACGCGAAATTGCTAAAGAACTTCCATATGATTTCTGGGTTACACTTGTTGGTGATACAATCACTGAAGAGGCTTTACCTACATATGAATCTTGGTTAATGGATGTCGAAGGCGTAAACCAAGTAGAAAATGGTGGAAACGGTTGGTCTAAATGGATCCGTCAATGGACCGGAGAAGAAAACCGCCACGGAGATCTTTTGAATAAATACTTGTATTTGTCTGGTCGTGTGAATATGCGTGAAATCGAAATGACAACACAGCACTTAATCAACGACGGTTTTGATATTGGAACTGGATCTGACCCATACAAAAACTTTGTATACACTAGTTTTCAGGAATTAGCAACTTACGTTTCTCACAATAGAGTTTCGCAGATCGCAAAGAAATTTGGCGATAACAAGTTGTCTAAAATGTGTAAAATGATTGCAGGTGATGAAATGCGTCATCACCACGCATACAGCGAATTTGTTACTAGAATTTTCCAAGTTGATCCAAGCGAAATGATGTTGGCTTTTCAATATATGATGAAGCAGAAAATCGTGATGCCAGCGCACTTCTTGAGAGAATCTGGACAAAAAATAAGCACTGCTTTTGAGCAATTCTCAGATTCAGCGCAACGTATCGGAGTTTATACAGCTAATGATTATGTTGATATTATGCAGAAATTAATCACTAAATGGGAAGTTGATAAAATCACCAATTTGACTGATGAAGCAGAAAAAGCACGTGATTACTTAATGAAATTACCAGCTCGTATGGCTAAAATCTCAGAAAGAATTGTAATTCCGCAAGAATCGCACATCTTTAAATGGGTTGAACCAGCTAGATTGTAGATTTTAGATTTCTGATTTTAGAGTTTAGGTATGTGATTTGTGAAGCTTGTCCTCCTGAGCGAAGTCGAAGGATCTCATGCTAAATCAATACTATATGTCCTTCGACTTCGCTCAGGAAGACATAAAAACGAGAATTTGAAATTTTAGATTTTTCATTAAAAGCAACAATGTTGCTTTAGTATAAATTAAAATATATTTGTTGATTGTTGAAGGCTTTAAGTCTTTGATAATCAACATTTTTTTATAAAATGTAATTAAAAATAATTGGATGAGTGCTTCAGAATTAATTATTAAAACAATTGTTTTCGTAAAAGAAAAACTAAACGATGCCGAAGGCGGACACGATTGGTTTCATATCGAACGTGTTTATAAAAACGCACTTTTGATTGCAAAAGATACGGACTGCGACACTACAGTTGTGCAATTGGGCGCTTTACTGCATGATATTGCAGACAGTAAATTTCATAACGGTGATGAAACTATTGGGCCAAAAACAGCAAGAGCTTTTTTAGAAGCTCAAAATGTTTGTGAGGATATAATAGCTCATGTGGTCAATATCATTGAAAATATCTCTTATAAAGGCGGAAATTTCGAAAAGAAGTTCTCTTCTGTCGAATTGGATATTGTACAAGATGCGGATCGTTTGGATGCAATTGGAGCAATTGGAGTCGCAAGAGCGTTTAATTATGGCGGATTTAAAAACAGGGCTTTATATAATCCAGAAATTGCGCCGGTTACCAATATGACAAAAGAAGAGTATAAAAAGAACAATGCACCAACGATTAATCATTTCTATGAAAAGCTCTTACTTTTAAAAGATAAAATGAATACCGAAAAAGGAAAAGAAATCGCTGCCGAAAGACACCGTTTTATGGAATCTTTTCTAGCTCAGTTTTATGCAGAATGGGAAGGGGTGGAATAATCTTAATGGTATTTCATCATAAAGTAAACCAGTAAGGAAGCACTTGTAAAACCTAATGTAAACCATAATAATCGGGCAACTCTATTGTCTCGAATTATTTCTGTTTTATTTCTATTGGCCATTTCAATTAATTTTAGGCATCAAAAGTAGCTTTCAAAAAATATACAAATAATCTATCTAGGTTTAAAAAATAACATAAAAAGACATTTTTTGAAGAATAAAAAAGCTTCACACGAATTTAAAATTCATGTGAAGCTTTTTTATTGGTATTTTTAAACCTTAATACCTCAGAATCTCAGCACCTTAGAACCTTGCAACTAAGAACATCCACAATCAGTTCCATTACCGCAGTCTTTTTTCTTTTTCGATTTAAAGAAAAACTTTTTAATCAAAAAAGCAACGGCTAGTCCTAATATTATAAAGGCTATAATTTCTTGAAACATAACTTTTTATTTTAAAAGTTGATACGCAATTAATGCAGCAAAATAAGCCAATCCGCTCATGAAAACTAACTGCATTGCTGGCCATTTCCATGAATTGGTTTCTTTTTTAGTAATTGCTAATGTACTTGCACATTGCATCGCAAAAGCATAAAATAACAAAAGAGAAATTCCTGTTGGAAAATCAAAGACTTTCTTTCCTGTTTCTGGGTGAACTTCTGCCTGCATTTTACTTTTTATGGTTGATTCATTATCAGAATCTCCGACACTATAAATAGTTGCCAAAGTTCCAACAAAAACTTCACGTGCTGCAAACGAACTAATTAGCGCAATACCAATTTTCCAATCGTAACCGAGAGGCTCAATAACTGGTTCTATGGCGTGCCCCATTAATCCTATATATGAATTTTCTAGTTTTTGAGAATTGACTTCATTTTCAAACTGAGTTTCATCTAAAGTTGTATTTGCAAATCTCTCTTTTACGATATTTTCGGCATCATTAAATTCTTTTCCAGGACCGTAAGAAGCTAAAAACCAAAGAATAATGGAAATTGCAAGAATGATCTTTCCAGCTCCAGCAATAAATGCTTTCGTTTTTTCTACTACATTGATTCCGACATTTTTAAAAAGCGGCATTTTATAACTTGGCATTTCAACCACAAAATAGGTCTTAGATTCCAATTTTAGAACTTTATTTAAAATATAAGCAGATAAAATTGCTGCAAAAAAGCCTAAAACATACAAAGCCATTAAGGTCAAACCTTGAACATTCAGAAATCCAAAAATGCGTTTGCTAGGAACAACAAGAGAAATTATAATAGCATAAACGGGTAATCTTGCAGAACAAGTGGTGAACGGCGTTACTAAAATAGTAATCAGACGTTCTTTCCAGTTTTCTATATTTCTTGTTGCCATGATTGCAGGAATTGCACATGCAGTTCCTGAAATTAATGGCACGACGCTTTTTCCTGAAAGCCCAAATCGGCGCATGATTTTATCCATTAAAAAGACCACGCGACTCATATAACCACTTTCTTCCAAAATCGAAATAAACAAGAACAACACGGCAATTTGTGGAATGAAAATAACAACTCCGCCAATTCCTGGAATAATTCCCTGCGAAAGTAAATCAGTCAAAATTCCACTCGGCAATTCTTCTGCAACCCAGCTGCTTAATGAAGCAAAAGTACTGTCGATGAAATCCATTGGAATCGTTGACCAGCTAAAAATCGATTGGAATATTAAAAATAAAATCGCAAAGAAAATAAGGTAACCAAAAACTTTATGAGTTAAAACGCGATCTAGTTTAGCACGAATGTCTTTTGCCATTGAGGCATCAATCTTTAAACCTTCTTTTAAAACATCATTTATAAATTGATATCTTTTGATGGTTTCTTTTTGCTGTAAGCGCTTTAATTCTGAATGTGATTTGGTAAATGTGCTTCGAACTTCATTTCGATCCAAATTAGAAAAATTGACATCTTGCGTAATAACAAGCCACAATTTGTACATTAATTGATTTGGAAAAGCGTGCTGTAACTTCTGAAAATATTCAGGATCAATTACAGAAGCATTTAGACATGGTTCGTGCGGAATGGTTTTATAAGAAACAATAAGTTCTTTTAATTGATCAATTCCTAAACCTTTTCTTGAACTTACTAAAGCAATTTTAGTTTTTAATTTTTCTTCTAAGTACGGAATGTCAAGGGTAATTCCTTTTCTTTCCATACGATCCGACATATTAATCACTAAAATCGTCGGAATTTCAAGATCTTTTATTTGGGTGTAAATCAGTAAGTTTCTTTTCAGATTTTCAACATCTGTTACTACAACTGCTACATCCGGATATAATTTATCGTTTTTATTTAATAAAAGTTCAATAACAACGCTTTCGTCCATCGAACTTGCATTCAAACTATACGTTCCAGGTAAATCAAGAATATTTGCTTTTACGTTATTGGGTAATTTACAGAAACCCATTTTCTTTTCAACCGTAATTCCAGGATAATTTCCAACTTGCTGATTAAGACCCGTTAATTGATTAAAAACAGAAGTTTTTCCGGTATTTGGGTTTCCGATAAGGGCAACATTAATATTCTGAACGCTCATTATAAATTGTTTTGGATAAGTTCAACTTCAATTTCACGAGCCGTTTCAATACGAATTGCAACATGCGAACCGTTTATGTCTAAATATAAAGGATCGCCAAAAGGAGCAACCTGCAGCAATTCAACTAAGCTACCCGGCAGACAACCCATTTCTAATAATTTAAGTGGAATAAGATCGATATCAAAATCTTTGATAATGGCTTTTTCGCCTTTTTTCAGAGTGTGTATTGTATTTTGCAAGCTTATTTAGATTGAATTTAGATTGCAAAAATAGGTAATTATTATATATTTATGGGCATTTAATGCTTACACAAATGCTAAATGTTTCTAAAAATAAGGGATTAACCAAAGAAAAGGCAGTTTTAAAATCTTAATTTAGAAAATAAGCTATCCGTGTTAAAGATTTCAAAAATAGATTTCTAATAAATAATGCTTTAAAAACTATTTGATTTTTTTTAATTTATAAGTGCATTCTTCAATACAATTACTCGGATTGAGAAAAAGAGTATTGTTTTCTACTCGAAAATATCTTGTCAGTTTGCCTGCAGAATTTTCAAGGCCTGTGTTAAAATTGTCGCAATCATAGTCCAGCTCTAATATATTTCCATCTGTTGTAAAGTGGCCTGTAGAGCATTCTGAAAATTGCGTTGAGGTAAAAGTACTATCGGCATTAAAAGTGTATTGTTCGCCGTTTTTTACTAATTTCCATTTTGTATCAAGTCCGCCATCACTGATTTTGGCTTGAGTTAATCTCCAAGTGCCTATAATCGAAGTATTTTTAATGGAATTTTCGTCGCGATCACAACTAATAAATAAACAGGAAAATAAAATGGTTAGAAATAGCGATTTCATAATTTTAATGTTTTAGTTAGTAATGCTACGTTGCCGTTTTACATTATAAATCAAAATTTAAAATTATAAAAAAAATCGCACAATTATACAAAAAAACATTAAGAATTGTTTTTAATTTATCCTTACTATGTTTTAAATGAGATAGGAAAGGGATTTTACTCTTGAGAAAGGAAATCAATATCTTCTAAAAGACGTTTTATATCTTCTTTATTTGTTCCGTCGTAAAAACCTCGAACACGGCGTTTTTGATCGACTAAAACAAAATTCTCCGTATGTACCATATCATAAAGCTGATCTGGTCTTCCTAATTTAACAGCCAAATACGATTTTCTAGCCATTGAATAGATTTCTTTTTTATCTCCCGTAACCAAATTCCATTTACTATCTACAACGCCATATTTAATGGCATATGCTTTTAAAACGGAAACACTGTCTACTTCAGGAAAAACGGTATGAGAAAGCAGCATTACTTTAGGATTATTTAAAACTGCCTTCTGAACATCAACTAAATTGGTTGACATTTTTGGGCAGATCGATCCGCAGGTTGTAAAGAAGAAATCTGCAACATAGATCTTCCCTTCGTAATTTTTCTGTGTAATGGTATCGCCATTTTGGTTAACAAATGAAAAATCTGCAATTGTGTGGTATTTGCTTTTATATTGAACGGTACTATCCACTAATTCAGGATTTACATCGGCTGGATTGTAAATAGGAAGTGTCTTTTTAGGTTTTAATGCAGAATAAAACAGAGATATCGTAACAACCGAAAATACTATTAAAACAATAAAGAATTTACGGTACTTGTATAAAAGCGATTTCATAAAAATAATTTGGCGCAAAAATACAAAAAGCAGATTTTAAAAACTTTACTGGAATATTTTTTTAACAGCCTTTTGTAACATTTACATCGAATAGTTGTCTAATGATTTAATTTTAAATTTCGAATTGTGAAATTTGTACGTCTTTTTGACTTTACAGTTAGAATTTTAACATAATTTCAAGATAATAACAATATGTTTGTATTTTCCCTTAAACACTAAATTTTTATGAAAAAACAATTTGCTAAACCTGTGTTTGGTGTTTTATCTGCAATGTTTTCGTTGACAGTAGCTCAGGCACAAAACGCTCCTAAAGAACCAGGTATCAATGTATCTTACATGGATACAAAAGTAAAACCAAGTGAGGACTTTTTTAAATATGTAAACGGAACTTGGTTGGATAAAACTGAAATTCCTAGCGATAGAACAACTTGGGGAAGTTTTAATGAACTGATCAAAAGAACGGACAAAGATGTAATGGCAGTTTTAAAAGAAGCTTCTAAAAACCCGAAATACAAATCGAATACAGATCAGGGAAAAGCGGTTAATTTATTCAATACTTATTTAGATTCTGTTGGAAGAAATAAAAGAGGAATTGAGCCTTTAAAACCGTACTTGAAAAAAATCGATGCTATTAAAAATATTGCTGATGTTCAGAAATATTTAGTAGAAATGGAAAAAGAAGGTGGTGGTGGATTTTTCGGAATTTACATTGGCGCTGACGACAAAAACAGTTCTAAAAATTCTATAAACCTTGCTCCAAGCAGTCTTGGACTTTCAGATAAAGATTATTACATTTCTGATGATAAGGATTCTAAAGAAAAACGTGCTAAATATGAATTGCACGTAGCAAGAATGCTTCAATTTATTGGAGAATCTCCAGAAAAAGCAAAACAAAGTGCGGCTTCAATTTTAGCTTTAGAAACAGAATTATCTAAACCAAGATTGAACAGAGTTGAAAGAAGAGACAGCCGTTTGCAATACAATCCGATGACAATTGCTGAAATTCAGAAATTGACTCCGGCAATTAAATGGAACGAATATTTTGCAGGTTTAGGAATCGCTAAAGTAAATGAAGTGATTGTTTCTGAACCTAAATATATGACAGCGCTACAAACTGTTTTCTCAGAAAACAAAGTAGAACAATGGAAAGAATATTTAAAGTGGGATTTGCTTAATGGTGCTGCTAGCCAATTAACAACAGATCTTGATCAAGCTAATTTCGATTTTTATAGCAAAACATTAAGAGGCGCAATTAAACAGCTTCCTGCTGAAGAAAGAGCATTAAATGTGGTTAACGGAACAGTTGGTGAGGCTCTTGGAAAACTGTATGTTGAAAAAGTTTTTCCTGCTGAAGCTAAAACTAAGGCTGTTGACATGATTCATAATGTGATTACGGCGTACCAAAACCGTATTAACAATTTAAGCTGGATGTCTAAAGATACTAAGGCAAAAGCAATTGAAAAGCTGAACAAGATTACGATTAAAGTGGGATATCCTGATAAATGGAAAGACTACTCGGCTCTTGAGATTAAAAGTGTTGCAGAAGGTGGAAGCTATTTTGAAAACACTAAAAACTTAGCCAAATGGAACTTTAAGAAAAGCGTGGATAAATTGCCTAAACCAGTTGATAAAACAGAATGGCATATGTCTCCTCAAACGGTAAATGCTTATTACAATCCGTCTTACAACGAAATTGTATTTCCAGCTGCAATCTTACAACCGCCTTTCTACAATTATCAAGCTGACGAAGCGGTTAATTATGGTGGAATCGGAGCCGTAATCGGACACGAAATCTCTCACGGTTTTGACGATTCTGGAGCTCGTTACAATGCTGATGGAAATTTAGTTGACTGGTGGACAGAAGAGGACTTAAAACAATTTACAGCTTTAGGAACTGCTTTAGCAAATCAATACAGTGCACTTGAGCCATTGCCAGGAGTACACGTTGACGGTAATTTTACTTTAGGTGAAAACATTGGAGATTTAGGTGGAATTAATGCAGCTTACGATGGTCTGCAATTGTACTTAAAAGAAAAAGGAAATCCAGGTTTAATTGATGGATTTACACCTGAACAGCGTTTCTTTATTTCGTGGGCGACGGTTTGGAGAACAAAAACTAGAGATGAAGCTATCAAAAATCAAGTAAAAACAGATCCGCACTCTCCTGGAATGTACAGAGCTTATGTGCCAATTCAGAATGTCGATGCTTTCTACAATGCTTTCAATATTAAGAAAGGTGATAAAATGTATGTTGAACCAGAAAAACGAGTTAAAATCTGGTAATCAAAATATAAAATATAAAAACGGCGCTTATTTAGCGTCGTTTTTTGATTTCTGGCAATTCGATAAAAAATGTCTAATATTTTTTTAGATTAATTATTCGAAAATTTTAACATAGAGTTAGAAATAATAACAATATGTTTGTAAATATACTAAAACACTAAATAAAAATGATTAAAAAGCTTTCTAAACCTATGTTTTGTGTGGTTTCTGCAATGTTTTCGTTAACAGCAGTACAAGCACAAAATGCAAAGCCAAAGGAACCGGGAATTAATGTTTCTAACATGGATCCTAAAGTTAGTGCAAATCAGGATTTTTTCCGTTATGTAAACGGTTCTTGGTTAGATAAAACAGAAATTCCAAGTGACCGTAATTCTTGGGGAAGTTTTAATGAACTTCGTCAAAAGACCGATAATGATGCGCTTGCTATTTTAAAAGCCGCTTCAAAAGATCCGAAGTATAAATCAAATACAGATCAGGGTAAAGCAATTGCTTTATTCAATACTATTTTAGATACTGTTGGAAGAAATAAAAGAGGAGTTGCACCGCTTCAGCCTTATTTGAAGAAAATCGATGCTATTAAAAATGTTGCAGATCTTCAGAATTATATTACTGAAATGCAGCTTGCTGGTGGTTCTGGTTTCTTTGGAGTATATGTAGGAGCTGATGCTAAAAACAGTAATAAAAATTCGGTAACATTAAGTCCAGGTGGTTTAGGATTATCGGATAAAGATTATTACAACTCAGACGACAAAGATTCTAAAGAAAAACGTGAAAAATATGAAGAACACGTTGCAAGAATGTTACAATACATTGGAGAATCGCCTGCAAAAGCAAAAGAAAGTGCGAAACAGATCTTAGCTTTAGAAGTTGAAATGTCTGCACCAAGATTAGACCGTGTGGAGAGAAGAGACAGAAGAAAACAATACAATCCAACAGCTGTTGCTGATTTGAAAAAAAACACACCTTCTATTCAATGGGAAAAATATTTCACAGGAATTGGAATGGCAAAATTAGATACTGTAAACGTTGCACAGCCTCGTTATATGATTGCTTTAGAAAAGACTTTTACAGAAAAGAAAGTAGAAGCTTGGAAAGAATATTTGAAATGGTCGCTTTTAAATAAAACGGCTTCAACTTTAACGACAGATATTGAAAATGCAAACTTCGATTTTTACGGAAAAACATTAACAGGAGCTTTAAAACAGCGTCCTCGTGAAGAAGTAGCTTTACAAGTAATCAACGGAGCAACAGGAGAAGCTTTAGGAAAATTATATGTAGAAAAATTATTTCCTGCTGAAGCAAAAGCAAAGGCAAAAGACATGATTGCGAATGTAATGCTAGCTTATGAAAACAGAATCAATGCTTTACCTTGGATGTCTAAAGAGACAAAAACGAAAGCTATTGAGAAACTAAACAAATTGACCGTTAAGATTGGTTATCCGGATAAATGGAAAGATTATTCTAAATTAGAACTTAAAAATGTAAATGAAGGCGGTACTTATTTTGATAATATGAAAAATCTATCAAAATGGGCGTATGCAGAAAACTTGGCTAAATTAGGTAAACCAGTTGATAAAACAGAGTGGGGAATGTCACCGCAAACGGTTAATGCTTATTTCAATCCTTCTTACAACGAAATTGTATTCCCTGCAGCGATTTTGCAACCGCCTTTCTACAATTATCAAGCTGACGAAGCGGTAAATTATGGTGGAATTGGAGCTGTAATCGGACACGAAATCTCTCACGGTTTTGATGATTCTGGAGCGCGTTACAATGCTGACGGAAATTTAGTTGATTGGTGGACACCAGAAGACTTAAAACAATTTACAGCTCTTGGAGGACAGTTGGCTGCGCAATACAGCGCTTTAGAACCGCTTCCAGGGATCTTTGTAGACGGTAAATTTACATTAGGTGAAAACATCGGAGATTTAGGTGGTACTAATGCTGCTTACGATGGTTTACAATTGTATTTGAAAAAACACGGAAATCCAGGTCTAATTGACGGATTTACTCCAGAACAGCGTTTCTTTATTTCTTGGGCAACGGTTTGGAGAACAAAATCTCGTGACGAAGCTATTAAAAGTCAAGTTAAAACAGATCCGCACTCTCCAGGAATGTACAGAGCGGTTGTGCCAATTAAAAACTTAGATTCTTTTTACCAAGCTTTCGGAATCAAAAAAGGAGATCCGATGTATTTAGAACCTGAAAAAAGGGTTAAAATCTGGTAATTTTTAATGAATTATAAAAAAAGGCTGTTTCACAAAGTTGAGACAGCCTTTTTTATTTAATACATTTTTTGTTCCGAAGGAACATTTCGTCGGTAGCATAAAATCATATTTGTTTCCCGTTTACGTTCTGTAGTAACGTTTGATTTTGATATTTTTTTTTATAATCTAATTTGCCTCAAACGTTCCTACGGAACGTAAATCTGCTGGATATTATTTTTACCTACCCACGAAACATTCCTACGGACTGAAAATCAAATGCGAAACAATAAATAATACACAGCAAAAAGGGCTGTCTCAAACTGAGACAGCCCTTTTATATTGTAAAAGCCAATTATTTTAAGTGACTATAAATGTAAGTTTCAATAGCTTTCAATTCTTCATCAGACATTTCTTTTGTAATGGCAAAATTGGTCTGCATTACTGCAAATTGACTCGGATCTACAATTGGTTCGGCATTTCCTTTTAAGAAATTAACCATATTACCATTTTTATCTTTATAGATTTTGGCAATTTCTTTAATGCTTGGCCCAATCACTTTTTGATCTGGCTGATGGCATGCAAAGCAATTTCCTGTTCCTTCAAAAAGTTGTTTTCCTAATTCTTCTGGTGTTTTGGCTTTCGCCGATTCTCCTTCAGAATATGTTTCGTTTGTCTGATCTGTTTTTTCAGAACCCTCTTTTTTACAAGAGGCAAAAGCTAAAACAGCAGCTAAAAATACTGCTTTATTCATATTTTATTTATTATTTCATGGCTTCAAATTTGTAGCCATTGAATAGTAATTTTGCTACAATTTGTTTTTCTAGTAAATCTTTATCTCCTTTAGAAAATGAAAGATTAATTTTTTCAGTGTCAGTAAGAGTTCCTTTTAAAGGGAAATATTTATTATCTGCTGTAATTATTTCGTCTTTAATGTTTTTACCCGTTTTAGGATTAGCATAACCTGTTTTAGTAGCATACCATCCGCCAACTTCTCTTGTTTTTACTTGTTCTCTATTGTTATTATCTATAGTTGTAAATACTGAATTTACCATGTAAACTAAACTTGGCGGCCAGTTAGGCATAAATGTAATATTTTGTTTTACTACATTTCCAATTCTTACATAATCTTCAGCCATTCCGTTTTCTTTTAAAACTTCCTGTTTTTGGTAAATAACTCCGTCTGTTACTTTTATTTTTAAAGCTGCCATAGCATCCGCTTCAATTTTTAACTGATCAACCGTTTTTTGATTGGCATCTGCAATTACTTTTTGAATATCAGTTGGTGTTCCGTTTATAAATTCTAAAACGCCTTTTTCATCAATTCCTGCAGAACTGATAAATTTATATTTGTCGTTACAAACACTGGCAACAATTGTTTTTTGAAAACTTAAACCTTGATCTTTACCATAGTCAATTACTTCATTTGTTTTACTGTTGCTTAAATCAGTAAGTACAGACCAGTAAAGAGTAGACCCGTCAAGCATTAAAGCACTTTTTCTTTCAATTGAAAAGATAGGTCTGCTGTCTAAAGACAAGATTTTGTAATTTACTTTTACTTTGTCCAGAATGGCAACCTCGGTTCCATCAATGCTAATTTTGTCTTTTTTAAATTTAATGTCTTGTGCCACTGAGGTTAAGCCAGTAACCATCATTAAAGAAAGTAATAGATTTTTCATATATTATAGTTTAGATTTGTTGCGCTAAAATATATGTTTTTTTTGTAATTAATTACTTATTTAAAAATATTGCGGCTTCTTTTGCAAAATAAGTGGTTATGATGCTAGCACCAGCACGTTTGATGCAGTATAACTGCTCTATCATGATTTTGTCGTGATCTAACCATCCGCGTTCTGCAGCCGCTTTTACCATTGCATATTCGCCAGAAACTTGGTAAACAGATACAGGAACATTCACTTTATCTTTTATTTCACGAACAATATCCAAATACGCAATTCCTGGTTTTACCATTACAATATCTGCACCTTCTTCGACATCTAATAATGCTTCACGAATTCCTTCGATTCGGTTAGCATAATCCATTTGATATGTTTTTTTATCCTTCGGAATATCTTTAGAGTCCACTGGAGCAGAATCTAATGCATCTCGGAAAGGACCGTAAAATGCCGAAGCATATTTAGCACTATAACTCATAATTCCAACATTATGGTGTCCGTTTTCTTCTAATGCTTTTCTTATTGCCAAAACACGTCCATCCATCATATCGCTTGGTGCTACAAAATCGGCTCCAGCTTCTGCATGGCTTAAACTCATTCTTGTAAGAGCATCAACAGTTGGGTCGTTTAATAATTGACCTTTTTCGATGATTCCGTCGTGGCCATAAATCGAATACGGATCTAAAGCTACATCTGGCATCACAATCATTTCCGGAACTGCATCTTTAATCGCTCGAATTGTCTGCTGCATCAAACCGTCTTTGTTCCAAGCTTCTGTTCCTTTATTATCTTTTAAATGATCAGAAACTTTTACGTAAATATTTACCGCTCTAATTCCTAAATCCCAAGCTTCTTTTACTTCTTTAATCGTGTTGTCTAAAGAATGGCGATAAATTCCAGGCATTGATGGAATAGCCGATTTTACATCTTTTCCTTCTGCAACAAACATAGGAAGCATAAAATCTTGTGGACTTAAACTGGTTTCGCGAACTAAAGAACGGATAGATTCATTGGTTCTTAAACGGCGATTTCTTTGTAATGGAAACATATAGATTTAGATTTTAGATTTTAGATTTTAGATTGATTGATCTTTGTATCTAAAAATGAAGTTGTATTTTGTTTTTTCTACTTTTTTGATAAGTGCTGCAAAGTTAAAGAAAAACGAACAGAATAAGGCGTTTAGCTTAGCAGAGAATCCGTTAATATTATCTAAAAATTTATTTTATTTATTGAGTTTAATCAAAATATGGTTTTTAAAATATTTCCATCTAAATTTGTGAAATGAAGAAAATTCTCGCTTTATTTTGCTCTCTGATCTTAACGAGTTGTTTTGAGATTACAGAAAGAATCAAACATCACGACGACCAAAGTGGTGAATATACTTTGATGGTCGATTTTTCGAAGTCTTGGTTTAAGACTAAATCAGCTATTTTTTTAGAAGAAGTCGATGGCGTTAAAATTCCGAACGAACAGGAAATTACTCAAAAATTGGAAGATTTTAAAAGTAAAGCTTTAAAAATTGACGGTATTTCAAACGTGACAACCAAAACCGATTTTAGCAATTATGTTTTCATTATCAAACTTAATTATGCGAACCTGAAAGCATTAAACGCGGTTGTAAACACCATCAACAATCAGCGCGATCAGATTCACTTTAGCGGAAGCGATAAAAATTTTCAACGAATCGCTTCTTATCCTATTCCAGAAAAAGTTGTAAATGACCCAAAGAAAAAGAAAGATCTGGAAGAAGCCAATATTATTTCTATTTACACTTTCGATAAAGATATTTTGGCTGTTGATAATGTAAACAGTAAAATTTCAAAAAATAAGAAGACCGTTTTTTTAAAACAAAGCATGTATAGTGTTTTTAAAAAATCGGCTTTAATGAATAATACCATCCAATTAACGCCTTAATTATGAAACAATTTTATACTCTTTTTTTATTACTTGCTTTCTTCTTGAGTTTTGGTCAGGCAAGTCCAAACAAATACGATTACTTTGTGCAGTTTAACGGAAGTCAGCTTTCAAAAAAAGTCGGCATTGATGCCGTTTTAAATCATCCAATTATTACGAAATACATTAGTAAAAAACCAGATTTTGATCTTCGTAAATACAATTCAATTATAAAATTAGACCAGAAAATTACCATTAGTGGAAATTTCTTAGACAGTGTTCCCTATTATCAAGTTACCATTCCGATAAAAAATAAAGAAGCCGTTAGACAATATTTGGTTGAAAAACTTGGCGCAAAAGAAAAGGCAGATTCGATTGAAACGGGGTTAATTAAGGATTTTGGAAAATATGCTGTTTTTACTCCAAAAGATGTTAAAAAAACTTTTGCCTGGAATGATGGTTATTTAGTGGTCTTTGAATTAACAAAAAGACTTCCTCACAAATCGTATGATCTTGCAGATTATTCGGTAGATAATGATACACTTCCAGTTGAAAGTACTTATGAAGAAGCAGTTGTAGTAGAAGCTCCACAGGTGTATGGAGTTCCAGAAGTACCAAATTCGCCAAAAATAACAGAGCCATCTGCCAAGCACAATGAACCAATAATGGCTGATGTGCCTGCAGTGCCAATAGATGCTGGTGAGGAGGACTATTTGTATGATGGAAACCCTTTTGCGGAACATACAGCAGAGCAGATAGAATTTGATAGAAAATTAGCTCAGCAACAAAGTGAAATTATTAAAAGCTTATTTGAAAATGGTTTTACTGCACCAAATTCTGCAAAAATAAATGAGCAGGCAGATATTTCGATTTGGGTAGATTATGGCGGTGCAATTTCAAGTTTGTATTCCATGTATAATTATCCTTTTTCGATATTCGGCGGGTATAATAAATTTCTTCCGATGCAGAAGAATTTCGGGAATTTTGTAAAAGGAATAAATCTAGATTTTTATTTTGATAATGATAATGCCAGAATTGAAGAAGTGGTTGAATATTCTAAAGAGATTGCAGACGTAGTAAGCAAAATTGGGAATAGAAAAATCAACAAAAACATTTTCAATTATTTTCCATCAGAAAAACCATTGGGATATATGTCTTATCACATTAATACAAAAGCAGCTCTTGAAAACATTCCGTCATTAATGAGCGAAATGTTTCAGAATCCCAGTTTCGGAAAAGAAGATGTAACAGTAATTACCGATTTAATTTCTACTATAGTTGATGAAGAAGCAACTGCAAAACTTTTTGATGGTGATTTAAGCGCTTTTTTATATGATGTGAAAGATGTTGAGGTTATGACCAAAAAGTACGGTTATGATGAAAATTACGAAGAAAAAGTAACTGAGGAGAAAGTAAAAAAATCAATTCCGTTATTTTCTGTAATTTTCACTTCAACTCATCCGACATTCGGAGATAAACTTTTGCAATTGGGCGTTCGCAAAAAAGTATTAGTTCAAAATGGAAACTATTATCAGATTATTGGACCAAAAGAATATGGCGATCTTTTTATTCTAAAAGAAAAAGATGTTGTAGTGGTATCGAATACAAAAGATTATTTTAAATCTGGAAATGGCTCTTTTGTAAGTGAAACGAAAAAAGATTTGAGCAAAAACAGCTTATACGGAAAACTCAGTATTGCACAAACGGTAAAAGCGTTTGGTCAGAATGCAAAAGAAGAAGATTTGAAACGATTCAATAGAATTTCAACTCAGTTTTCAGACATAGCAATGGAAGCGCCTAAAAAGTTAATTGACAATAAATTTAAATTTGTCTTGAAGTTAAACTCTTTAAAGTCTGATAAAAATATTATTTTACAAACATTAGATTTAGCAGACGAAATGATGAATTCAAAATAAAGAAATTTAAAAGGCAAAATCCCCGAAATCTACATTTTGGGGATTTTTTTATGCAGTAAGAAAGCATTTTTTAAGTAATCGAAGCTTTATAAATATCTTTAATAGTTTCGCCAAGGACAGCATTAAAATCGCTATCAGATTGACCAGCGCTAAGACCTTCTGAAAGTGCTCTAGAAAAACTAGCAATTAAGCCGTTGTTCTGAGCCAATTTGATGTTTGCTTCTTCTCGAGAATATCCGCCAGACAATGCCACAACCCGAACCACATGCGGATCTGTGATTAATTGGCTGTAAAAATTATTGACAGTCGGAATAGACAATTTCAGCATTACTCTGACATCTTTGTCTAGAGAATGGAGTTGTTTTATGATTTCTTCTTTGAGAATTTGTTCTGATTTTTCTTTATCAGCACTATAAATATCAACTTCAGGTTCAATAATCGGAATCAATCCTTTTTCGAAAATTTGCAGACCGACCCTAAATTGCTGTTCTACAATATCACGAATTCCGTCAGGATTGGCTTCTTTAATTACAGAACGCATTTTAGTTCCAAAAACATTTCTTTCTACGGCTCTGTTTAGTAATTCGTCTAAATTTGGAATAGGTTTCATCAATTGAACGCCGCTGGCGACATCAGCTAATCCTTTGTCTACTTTTAAGAAAGGAACAATATTTTTCTTTTCCCATAAATAATCAGCAGTCCATTGATTGTCAATTTTGCGGTCCATTGTGTTTTCAAACAAAATAGCGCCAAGAATATATTCGGGGTCAAAAGCTGGACTTTTAATAATTCTGGTTCTCATTTCATGCACAAGCGTGTACATTTCTTCATCGTTAGAATAGCTGTTTTCTTCAACGCCGTATTGTGATAATGCTTTTGGTGTACTTCCGCCACTTTGATCCAATGCTGCGATAAATCCTTTTCCAAAATGCATTCGATCTAATTGCTCTTTGTTCACATTTGCCATAATAATGAATTTTAGTTTTTGTAAATCCATCTAATTTAAGCAATTTTCACAACTTATTGATTATGAGTCTGTAGATTTCTTATAGTCCAATTTTCTCATTTACTTTATCGTAGACTTCTTTTACTTTTTTGGGAGGATCAAATCTATAGCCAGCAGAAAGTTTTAAGGTTGCAATATGATCATTTAATCTGGGATCAACTTTGTCATCTTGCGCAAAACTTATGGTATTTAGCGTTGCAAAAGCAAAGAATCGGTCTTTATTATAAGCTAATTTTAAATTGAAATCTGCCTGATACAAAGCTGAAGTTTCTTTATCAATCACATTTAATCCGGCGCCTAAAGCAAGTCCTGCTCCAATCAAAACCCGATCACTGATAACGAAATTATAAAAATAGGAGGGAGCGAGTGTGAATACATAAATGTCTCCAGGCGATGAATCTTTTGTGTTTACATCCAAATTCGTGTAATAAAATGAGAAGGTCGGAATAAAACTTCCAGAACTTTTGGTCTGCCATTCGTTTTGACTTACCAATGTTTTAAAAGAAAATTTATCATTGAAAACGTAAGCTGTAGATCCGCCGATTTTCATAGTCCGCATATCTGGCAGCTGTGCCGTAAAATTATCTTCGCTTATATAAAAGCCCTTTTGATTGATGAAAGTGAACGACTGCATCCATTTTTTGAAATAAAAACGGGTATTAAAATTAAAATGTTTGGAATGCGAATCGCCTTTATTCTGACTCAGAAATTTGGGAGCAAAACCAATACCCACATCAATGATTTTATAATTTAAGTTGAAACCAATCTGTTCTCTTCGATTCGGAATTAGGTTAAAATACATTTCGTTTTCCGGATTATCCGAAGCAATCTGAAAACTATTGGAAGTGTCTAAATAATAAACGCTTGCCGTAATTTTATCGCTGTAGGATTTAAAATAAGTATTTTGCAAGGAATCATTTTGGGCGAAACACCCAAAAATGCTGATGAAGAATGTGATATAAATGAGTTTTAAAGCCATGTTTTATTTAAAAAATGCTTCGGAGAAGCAAAATATTTATAGCAATTAAATGACCGAATAAGATTAAAGCTCCAGCGGAGCGGCACAAATTTAAACTTCTTCAAAAAGATATTCATTTTTGAAATCAATATTGAATAATTTTAAAAATGTGATATACTCTTCTTTGAACGTTTTTGTTTTATGATGTTGTTCCTGATTTTCAATATATTTGATAACGTTGGTTAATTGTGAATGACTATAGGAAAAAGCACCAAAACCTGTCTGCCATTCAAATTTTCCATTTATCCATTTTTGTTCATTTATGAATTTAGATGAACTTGATTTAATATCTCTTACTAAATCAGATAGTGAAATATTAGGTTTTATTCCAACTAAGATATGAATATGATCTGGCATTCCGTTAATTGCAATCAATTTTTGTTTTTGATTGGTAATAATTCCAGTAATGTATTTGTAAATTTCATCTTTCCATATTTTAGAAATTAGGTTTTGTCTTCCTTTTACAGCAAAAACGATTTGAATGTACAATTGAGAATAAGTATCAGCCATATTTTTAATTAAAATTATTAAAAAGTAAATCTAGTTAATAAATTTAAATTGTAAGATAAATATTTCTTTTTTATGTGAGATAAATATGCCGCCCCTCTGGGGCTCTATCTTGGTTGGTGTTAAATCATGCTATAAATATTTGGCTTCTCCGAAGCCAATGTAGATTAAAAAAAATGGCTTCGGAGAAGCCAAATATTTATAGCAAAAAATTATATTGAGGTTTCGAAGCTCCAGCGGAGCGAAATAGGATATTAAAATTCGGTTTTGTTTGTTTCCTTATCTAATGAGATTATTTTAGGAAATTTCAAGATAAAAAAAACAGCTTCGAAGAAGCTGAATATTTATAATATGTTCAAAAGCTCCAGCGGAGCAACATATAATATTATATGGAAAACAATTTAGAATAAACTAAACCCAATCAATCGGGTTCTGCAATGCTTTTACCAATTTCTCTTCTTCACTTCCTGCTTCTGGGTGATGATCATAAACCCATTGCACATGCGGAGGCAAACTCATTAAAATACTCTCGATTCTTCCATTGGTTTTTAAGCCGAATAAAGTTCCTTTATCATGAACCAAATTAAATTCAACATAGCGACCACGACGAATTTCCTGCCATGTTCTTTGTTCTGGAGTATAATCTAAATTTTTTCTTCTTTCCACAATCGGAACATAGGCTTGCAAAAAACTATTGCCAACTTCGGTTACAAAGTCATACCAATTTTCCATTGACATTTCATCATTTGCTTTGCAATAATCAAAGAATAAACCGCCAAGTCCGCGGGCTTCATTACGATGTGCGTTCCAAAAATACGAATCACATTGTTTTTTATATTTCGGATAAAACTCTGGATTGTGTTTATCGCAAGCTGTTTTACAAGTTTGATGAAAGTGTTTTGCATCTTCTTCAAACAAATAATAAGGCGTTAAATCCTGTCCGCCGCCGAACCATTGCTGAATGACATTTCCAGCTTCATCATACATTTCAAAATAACGCCAATTGGCATGAACAGTTGGAACCATTGGGTTTTTCGGATGAATGACCAAACTTAATCCGCAGGCAAAAAAATCGGCTTCGCCAACACCAAACATTTTTTGCATCGTTTCCGGAAGTTTTCCGTGAACAGCAGAAATGTTTACACCGCCTTTTTCGAAAACAGTTCCGTTTTCAATAACGCGAGTTCTTCCGCCACCGCCTTCTGGACGTTTCCATAAATCTTCACGGAATTTTGCTGTTCCGTCAACAGTTTCTAATCCAGTGCAGATTTGATCTTGTAATTGTTGTATGTAGGCGTAAAATTTATCTTTCATGTCTTAATTTTCATTTTCTGGTATAGTATCATGATACTTGAATGCAACATTCATATCAATTACTATTGTAGTATCTTTTTTAAAGATTTTTACAAATCTTGAATTTACTTTTTTAAATAGCGAATCTCCTATTTCAGCTTTTTCCCAAAGAACAGGATAAACATATATTGGAGTCGAATCTTTTAGAATAAATTTTTGAGACATATGGTTATGTTTATCTAGAAATTTTTTCACAATTATCCCAGAAAAATTTTCATGAAACATTTCCTTATATGCTTCTTTACTAATTTTGGCTTCATTTGAAAAATAAGAACAAGTACTAACAAATACCGCAAAAAACACCATTACAAAAAAACCTTGGTATAATGGATTCAATTTTTCAAAATTAAAATCAGCAATATCGTTTAAAATTTTTTCTAAATAACTCATTTAAATTTTAACAAAGCGATTTTATTGTTTATTCCAAAAGAAAAAACCTTGCTTTCCTGCTGGATATATTGATAAACTGCCAAAGCTTTAGCTGTAAAATTATGATTTTCTTCTTTTGAGAATTCTATTAAAATATCACCAAATTGTTCTAATTGTTCCCAGTCAAAATGAAGACGAGCTAATAAGGTAATTAATTCTTCGTTGGAGTAATCGATTAATGTTTGAATATTTAGTCCAAATTCTTTTAATTGATTTTCGATATCTGATTTTTGTAAATGACTTAAAGGATAAGGCACAAAAATAAGGGTTCGTAACGTTTTGAGAACGTTATCAATCCTAATTTTTTCTTCGTCTCTTAAACCTTTGTTTAGCATTTTTTTTAAGTTGATGGTTGATGGTTTTTGGTTGATAGTTCTATTTCCAACAACCATCAACCAAAAACTATCAACTATTATTGCCCGTATTCCTTCACAGCGTCAATAAAAGCTTTTGCGTGATCTACAGGAATATTTGGTAAAATTCCGTGACCTAAATTTACGATATATTTGTCTTTTCCGAACTCGTCGATCATTTCGTGAACCATTTTCTTGATAGTAGGAATTGGAGAAAGTAATCTTGATGGATCAAAATTTCCTTGTAAAGTAATGTTACCGCCAGACAAATAACGAGCATTTCTAGCCGAACAAGTCCAGTCAACTCCTAATGCAGAAGCTTTACTTTTACCCATTTCGCCAAGAGCAAACCAGCATCCTTTTCCGAAAACAATAACTGGTGTAATATCTGCTAAAGCATCTACGATCTGGTTAATGTATTTCCATGAAAATTCTTGATAATCAACAGGAGAAAGCATTCCTCCCCAAGAATCAAAAATCTGAACGGCATTAACACCAGATTTCACTTTTTCTTTTAAGTATAAAATAGTCGTATCAGTGATTTTTTGCAATAATGTATGAGCTGCAGCAGGATTTGAAAAACAGAAACCTTTTGCAGTATCAAAACTTTTAGAACCTTTTCCTTCAACAGCATAACAGAAAATTGTCCAAGGCGAACCCGCGAAACCAATTAATGGTACTTCGTCGTTCAACATTTCCTTAGTCAATTTTACAGCATCAAAAACATAACCTAAAGTTTCATTTACATCTGGAACGTATACTTTGTGAACATCTGCCAAAGAACGAATCGGATTTGGAATTATAGGTCCCAAATTATCTTTCAATTCTACGTGAATTCCCATAGCGCGAGGAACGACCAAAATATCTGAGAATAAAATTGCCGCATCTGGAGCAATTCTGCGAATTGGCTGTACGGTAATTTCAGCAGCTAATTCTGGAGTTTCACAACGTGTGAAAAAATCATATTTATCACGAAGTTCTCTAAATTCAGGTAAATATCTTCCTGCCTGACGCATCATCCATACTGGCGGACGCTGTACTGTTTCTCCTTTTAATGCTCTTAAAAATAGGTCGTTTTTTAACATTTTTTCTTGCTTTAGGCTTTAAGCTTTAGGCTTTAAGCTTGTTTTTAACTATGATTTTTTTGCTTACGGCTTACTGCCTAAAGCTTATTGCTTTAATTTATTTGTATTCTTGAATTACATCTTCGATCACGTCTTCAACTGTTGGCTGATCTGCAATGATGATGTTTTTTGTGATTTTTGATAAAGCTTCGGCGGTGGTTTCTCCAATGCAGAAACAGATTTCTTTTTTGATTGTATTTTCTTTTAAATAACTCTCAACGCCAGACGGACTAAAAAATAAAATGGCATCAACAGGAGTTTTTATTTTTTGAGGTTGTAAAGAAGTATCATAAACCTGAATTTCATTGAATTTTATTTCGGCTTCTTTCAAAGCGTTTGGTAAAGTATCTCGTCTAAGATTTCCGCTGAAAAAAGTGAAGCTTTCACTTCCATAAATTAAAGTAATAATTTCTGCAAGATCTGAAGCGTAGCCCGTATAAGCCACAACATTGAATCCGTTATCCGATAAAAGATTTTTTGTTTTTAAGCCAACGCAATACACGTTTTTGCTTTTAAGTTCTTCCGATTTTGGATTCGATAAAACGCTATGAACGGCATTTTGACTTGTGAAAATTAAACTTTCGTTGAGGTTTTTAAGTTCGAAAGGTTTGTTTTCAGTTTTGATAAAATCAGCTTGGATTACTTCTATGCCAACTTTTATCAACTCTTCTTTCTGAAGAGGAGATAATATTTTAGTAGATAATATCTGAATTGATTTTGCCATTATTTTTTCAGGGATTCTTTAATCTTTTGCATTAATTCTGTTCCACCATTATTCAAAATCTCCTGAGCTGAATGAAAACCTAGTTTTTTCCATTCAGAAATATCAACCGTTTTGTTGATCTCCAATTTTTGTTTTCCATCAATAGATAATAAAACACCTTGAAAATGCAGTGTGTCTTCGTCCTCGTTATAAGTAACCAAAGATCCGATTGGTGCTGTACATCCGCCTTCAAGCGTTCTCAAAAACTGACGTTCGATATACGTGCAAATTTCAGTTTCTATATCATTTAACTGCGAAAGCGCATCCAAAGTATAATTATCGTTTTCCATTGCTACAACAAGCATTGCTCCTTGTGCAGGCGCGGGAATCATCCAATCTAAATTGATATAATTTTCAGGTTTTAAGTTAATTCGCTCTAAACCTGCAGCTGCAAAAACAGCTCCGTCCCAATCATTGTCTTGCAATTTCTGCATACGCGTATTCACGTTTCCGCGTAAATCAACTACGGTATGATTTGGGTATTTGTTAAACCATTGGGCCTGACGACGTAAACTTCCAGTTGCAATTGTACTTGGATTTGTAAAATCAGGATTTCCTTTGTGAACCAGAATATCCAGAACATTCGCTCTTGGTAAAACTGCAGCCTGAACAATTCCTTTTGGCAAAGCTGTAGGAACATCTTTCATCGAATGCACCGCAATATCAATATCGCCATTGATCATGGCAATATCTAGCGTTTTGGTAAAAATTCCTGTAATTCCTAATTCGTAAAGAGGTTTATCCAGAATAATATCACCTTGCGATTTAACCGCAACAATTGAGGTTTTATAACCTAAATCGTTAAGTTTTTTCTCTACAGTGTGTGCTTGCCAAAGTGCTAATTCGCTATCGCGCGTTCCAATTCTGATTGTCTTTTCAGCCATGTTTTGTTTTTTGAACCATATAAGTTATATAAGTAAATTTAAGCGGTTTTAGTAAAACACAGTTTAAATAGTTTGATATAACTTTTGTTTTTTTAAACCATATAAGTTATAGAAGTAAATTTAAGGAGTTTGGGTAAAACACAGTTTTGAAATGAACTTATATAACTTATATGGTTTAAAATTTGATTTTATTAAGATGCTTTTATTTTAAAGACTTTTTCGATCCATTCGATGCTTTCATCGACCATGGTATCATCGTCTTTTAAGTGATTGGCAAAATGAGTAGTGATTTTTTGAATGATTCGGTTACTGATGATTTCTGCTTGCGCTTCATTAAAATCAGCGATTTTTTTGCTTTGAAAATCCAATTCAGAAACTTTTATAGCATTCAATTTGTCTTTTAAAGCATTTATGGTTGGCGCAAATTTTCTGCCTTTCATCCAAACAACAAATTCTTCTTTAATTTCTTCAATGATTGCTTCTGCAGCTGGAATGTGTAATTTTCTGTTTTCCAAAGTTTCATCTGTCAATTGAGACAAATAATCCATGTGAATTAAAGTTACGCCTTCTAATTCCTCTACATTTTCATGAACATTTTTCGGAATTGACAAATCCAGAATCAATAAAGGTTTTTTAAGATTCAAAATTGCTTTATCAACCGTTGGGTTTTGCGCTCCTGTTGCAACAACGACAACATCGGCTTTTTGAAGTTCTAAATGTAATTCAGAATAATCTTTAACAATCAGATTTAGTTTTCCAGCTAATTTCTCCGCTTTGTCTTTTGTTCTATTGATTAAAGTAATGTGTTCGTTTTTAGTATGTTTTACTAAATTTTCACAAGTATTTCTTCCGATTTTACCAGTTCCAAAAAGTAAAATGTTTTTGTTGCTGATATCTTCAACATTCTTCAAAATATATTGTACTGAAGCAAAAGAAACCGAAGTTGCTCCAGAACTAATTTCTGTTTCCGTTTTAATTCTTTTACTTGCTTGAATCACTGCATTTACCAATCTTTCCATAAAAGCGTTGGCTAAATTCATTGATTTTGAATGAATAAAAGAAGTTTTAATTTGAGATATAATTTCGAAATCACCTAAAATCTGACTGTCTAAACCAGTTCCTACGCGAAATAAGTGATTGATTGCTTCTTGATTTTTGTAAACGAAACCTACTTTCTGAAAAGCATCAACAGATCCGTTACTATTATCGCAGATTAATTTTATTAATTGAAATGGGTGTTCAGCAAAACCGTAGATTTCAGTTCTGTTGCAAGTTGAAGTAACTATTAAACTTTCTATTCCATCGTTTTTAGCTTGTTCCAGCAATCGCGTTTTAGCAACGGCATCCAAACTAAATTGACCTCTAACCTCAGCATCAGCTTTTTTATAACTCAGACCAACTGAGTAAAAATAAAGGTGTTTCGGTACGTTATTGTTTTCCATAAATTCACTTTCATAAAAGTGCAACAAAATTATTACTATACCATCGATAAAAATAACGCTAAAAGTACTTTTTATGTCGCTGCATGTTTTTTTAATTGTTAGTAGACCTATTTGGGTAGAAATCAGTACTTTTTCAGTAAAATCAAGTCGTTTGAAATGTTTTGTTTAGAGTGGTTCTAAATAACTAAGAACAAATCAGTAAAAAAAAATCAAAAAAAAATATCGCTCAGAGTTCAAAATTAAATTACAGGATTTCGAAATTATTTAATTTTGAGATTGGCGTTATTTTAACTCATCTAATTATTGAATTAAAAGCGCTATTTTAAATTTGTTAAAATAGCGCTTAAAAGAAAAGATATTATTTTTGAACAATAGGAGTTCTCAAAGATTCTAATACTGCAACGATATCTGTGTATAGTTCTGTGTTAGAAGCAACACCGTTTGCATTTGCAGCAGCACCAACATAACCTTCAAATTTTGTATAATCAGCATTACTAGCTTTTGTTCCCATACGTGGGTTTTTTGCAGGATCATGTGCAGCAACCATATTTAAACCAGAATAAGTATTTACTGCATTAGTTCCTCCTGTATTAAAAGAGAAGAAATCGGTTAAATTGTCTGATAATTTTGCAATATTAGTAGCTTGAGTATTACCTGTTTCTGCCAAAAGCGGAGCAAAATGGGCTTGTAAATTACCAGATGCATTTGATTGAATATCAGCAACAATTAATCCGATAGTTGAGTTTACCACTTTACGAAAGCTCAAACGACCTTTTTCGATCATTTGTCCTGAATTATCTGGATCTGAAACCATTGTAGTTCCTCCCAGTCTTACATAAATTGACTCTTTTTCAGCTGGTTTATCATTATCATCATTACTGCAAGAAGTTAAAGTTGCCGAAGCAGCAATTAATACACTAAGTGTAATTTTTGAAAAATTTTTCATTGTAAAATATTTAAAGGTTAATTAAAAAAACGATTTATTTTTTGAGACATTTTATAGCTAAAGCTATTTTGGTCTACAGGACAAACTTCTTTGCTTGCTAAATTTGCAGGCAGGATGTATCGCTCAGCGCTATAGTTCCCCTTAGTCATCAATTCGTCATATACTTTTTTAGAATCGGTGATCTTATTATTGTGGAAATAAACCACAACATTTCTTTTTACAATTATAGAATCAGAAGTTAATCCTTTAATAGATCTTAAATCGGCGCAGATTTTTTTTGCAGCTACAGAATCGATGTTTTCTTTAAAGTCAATTCTGCTTACTTGTAGATTTGGACTTTCGTAAACGGCAGGTTTTGCAGTAATAATGTGAAAAATTAAAATGCCAAAAAATAACACAAAAGTTAGCATTACTCCCCAAAGTACTTTTTTTATTGTTTTGTTAATTTGCATAGCGGTATCTTAAAAATTAGTTAAGTTTTTTTGATACTTACGAGTACTTTATAAAATAGGTTTTGTAAAAAAGTAGTAATTCGGCAGTTTAGATTTGTTTTAAATAATTATGGGTTGGAATTCAGAAGAGTAGCGCAAAAAAAGGAAAATTTGCGTTGTAAATTAAATTTATAATTAATTCTAAGTTTTTATGTCCTGTTGTAATGATAGTTTGTATGTATTTAGTTTAAGATACGATGGTTGTTTAAAAGAGAACCGTTCTAAATCTGGAGTAGTTTTGACAGAAATAGTTGAAAAATTCTATTTATAAGATTAAAAACAATAAAGAATTTATAAATTTAGAAGCAAGTAAACGATAAACCATCAAAAAGATTTAATTTTGAAATGTCAAATTATTCGTTTCTTATAAAATGATATAATAACTTGGATAAAGTAAATCAAAGATGGAGGAAGAAATAAAAATCGAAGATGAGTTTACACTAATCAGGTTTCAAAACGATAGTCTGGAACCTTTTGTTGCGCAGCACGAAATTGGTACCGGCCTGATACAGTTTCATTTTGGGTTAAAAGGAAATGCCAAACTTCTCTTTAATCAAGGCAATTATGCTTTAGATTTGAAAGAAGAAAAATCACTGCTGTTGTACAATCCGCAGAAACAATTACCGCTTAATCTAGAATTGGCACCAAATTCTTGGGTGATTTCTGTAATTGTATCAATAAAGAAATTTCACGCTTTATTTTCTGCCGAAGCCGATTATATCACTTTTTTGAGTGCAGACAATAAAGATAAAAAGTATTATAACGAAGGAAATATCAGTCCGTCAATGGCGATTGTTTTGAGTCAGCTTTTTCATTATAACCTTCATCCATCTATAAAAAACCTTTATTACAAAGGAAAAGGATACGAATTGTTGAGTTTGTATTTTAATAGAACCGAAGATCCAAATGCAGAACAATGTCCGTTTTTAATTGATGAAGATAATGTTTTAAAAATCAGAAAAGCCAAAGAAATCATTATTGCTAATATGGCCGAACCGCCTGGATTACAAGAATTGGCAGATGAAATTGGTTTGAATTTGAAGAAACTCAAAATGGGTTTCAAACAGATTTACGGCGACACGGTTTACGGTTTCCTTTTCGATTACAAAATGGATTTTGCGAGAAAGCTTTTAGACAGCGGTTCTTATAATGTAAACGAAGTTGGTTTGAAAATTGGCTATAGCACGGGAAGTCATTTCATCGCGGCATTCAAGAAAAAGTTTGCTACAACTCCAAAGAAGTATTTAATGTCGATTAATGCGAATGTTTAATTTTTTTTTTCGCACTCCCGATAGCTATCGGGATCACGAATTAACACAAAATAAAAATCTGCTTTAATCTGTGTAAATCTGCGTGAAAAATTTCTCGAATAACTAGAATCAATTTTGAATATTCAACAATAATTAAAAAGTAATAATTATCATATTTCTAAAAAGCAGCAAGTTCTACTTTTGACGAAATTTTTAAAAACAAAAAAGCTTAAAGCAAAAAACAATAATGAAAGGCGTATTATTAGTAAATCTTGGATCTCCAGAAAGTCCAACACCAAAAGATGTAAAACCTTATTTAGATGAATTTTTAATGGATAAATACGTGATCGATGTTCCGTATTTATTAAGAGCATTATTAGTTCGCGGTATTATTTTAAGAAAAAGACCAGAAGAATCTGCCCATGCTTACGCAAAGATCTGGTGGGAAGAAGGTTCACCATTAGTTGTGCTGTCAGAAAGAATGCAGAAAAAGGTTCAGCCTCTTGTAAATGTTCCTGTTTCCTTAGCAATGCGTTACGGAAGCATGACAATCGAAAAAGGACTTCAAGAATTGAGTGATAAAGGAGTTACAGATGTAATGCTTTTTCCTTTATATCCGCAATACGCAATGGCTTCCACTTTGACTATTTTAGTAAAAGCAGAAGAAATTCGCAAGAAGAAATTCCCACACATGAAATTTACAGATGTTCCAGCATTTTACAATAAACCAGATTATATCAAGAATTTAGCCGATTCAATTCAAAAGCATTTAGTTGGTTTTGATTACGATCATTTGTTGTTTTCGTATCACGGAATTCCAGAACGTCACATTCGCAAAACCGATGTAACTAAATCGCATTGTAAAATTGATGGTTCTTGTTGTAATACGCCATCTCCGGCACATGAATTTTGCTACCGTCACCAATGTTACGAAACCACAAGACAAGTCATAAAATTATTGGGACTTCCAGAAGACAAATACAGTTTGACATTTCAATCGCGTTTGGCGGGAGATAAATGGTTAGAACCTTACACGGATGTTGAAATTGACAATATGCCAGCAAAAGGAATCAAGAAATTGGCAGTTGTAACACCAGCTTTCGTTTCAGATTGTTTAGAAACTTTGGAAGAAATCGCGATGCGTGCAAAAGAAGATTTTGAAGCAAATGGAGGAGAAGAATTCTTGGCAATTCCATGTTTGAACGATGATGACGAGTGGTGCCAAACGGTTTCGAATTGGATTAATGATTGGGCGAAATAGAAGAAAGAGGCAAGAGTAAAGAAAAAAGACTTTATGGAATATTATAACTATCTGAAATCGCTGCACCTTATTTTTGTCATAACTTGGTTTGCGGGTTTGTTTTATATTGTGCGTTTGTTTGTGTATCAAATTGAGGCCAATGAAAAACCTTCGCCAGAAAAAGAAATTTTGCAGGCGCAATACAAAATAATGGCCTACCGTTTGTGGTATATTATTACATGGCCGTCGGCAGTTTTGGCAAGTGTTTTTGCTTTTTGGATGCTGTTTTTTACCGATGCAGGAAGTGTTTGGATTAAAATGCCGTGGATGCACGTAAAATTATGTTTCGTTTTCCTTTTGTATTTATATCACGGAAAATGTCATCAAATATTCAAACAATTGCAAAATGATGAGGTAAAATATTCCAATAATTTTATGCGTTTATGGAATGAAGGCGCAACGATTATTTTGTTTGCCGTCGTTTTTTTAGTAGTTTTAAAAAGTGCCATCAACTGGATTTTCGGTGTAATCGGAATTATTTTATTTTCGGTTTTGATAATGCTGGGATTTCGATTTTATAAAAGAATAAGAGAAAAAAAGTAATTAGTAAAAAGTGAATAGTAATTAGTTTCAATCTTTTAC
>NZ_JAJGZV010000003.1:583729-851609 GCF_020805785.1 Flavobacterium chungbukense
ACTATTCACTAATTACTATTCACTAATTACTATTCACTAATTACTATTCACTAATTACTATTCACTAATTACTATTCACTAATTACTATTCACTAATTACTATTCACTAATTACTATTCACTAATTACTATTCACTAATTACTAAAAACATGCTAAACATCAAAATGACAATGCTTTCACTTCGTACCAGGATTTTCCTGTCGATGATTGTATTGATTGTTGTGGCATCTTTTTTATTGGCTTCGATTTCGATTATTCAGTTTAAAACTGAGGCCAAAGAATACCATCAAGAACGTTTAGAGAGAAAAGAAAATGCGGTAAAAGAACACATCAATTACGTGCTTTCTACAACAACTTATCCGCTTAAAACAGCGAATTTAGATTTAATTTTCAAAGATAAAATTCACGAATTAGCGCAGATTCATAAAATTGAAATCAATATTTACAGTTTGGACGGAAAACTGTTGAAATCTTCCAAAGAATCTTTCGCTGTAGATAAAATCGCTCCGCCAATTCCAGAATACATTCTTAAACTGGTTCGTTCTTCCATCGAAAAACGTTTTGTAGACATTAAAACCATCGACGGAGTTAAGAACAGATCTTCGTACAGTTTAATAAAAGACGAAAAATTCAAACCACTCGGAATTCTAAATCTTCCGTATTTAGAAGACGACGGTTATTACGACAATGAGCTGAACACTTTCTTGATTCGCTTAAGTCAGGTGTATTCTTTCATGCTGATTGTGGCTTTTGCCTTGGCATATTTCCTTTCCACCTACATCACAAAATCACTAAAAACCATTTCTGATCGTTTGGAAGAAACCAATTTAGATCAGAAAAATGAAAAGATTGTTTTAGAAGCGAATAGCAAGGAAGTCAATTTCTTGATAAAAGCCTATAATGGAATGGTGGACAAACTGGAAACCAGTGCTATTAAACTAGCACAAAGTGAACGTGAAGAAGCGTGGCGCGAAATGGCAAAACAAGTTGCTCACGAGATTAAAAATCCGCTTACGCCAATGCGATTGACCGTTCAGAGTTTTCAAAGAAAATTTGATCCGAATGATCCAGATGTGAAACAGAAGATGAACGATTACTCCGAAACTTTAATTCAACAGATTGATACCATGACTTCCGTGGCTTCGGCATTTTCTAACTTTGCTTCGATGCCAGCGCAGCAAAATGAAACACTAAATGTTGTTGAGGTTGTCGAGTTGGCTTTGGATATTTTCAACGAAGATTATATTTCTTTTCATAGTGATGAACAAGAAATTATTTCTACAATGGATCGTACACAATTGATACGTGTTATTACCAATTTGGTAAAAAATGCAACTCAGGCGATTTCAGAAAGTCAGTTTCAGAAATCAATTGAAGTTACGGTAAAAAGACGAAATGGTAATGTTGAAATTGCGGTAAAAGACAACGGAATCGGAATTCAAAAACAAGATATCGGGCGAATTTTCGAGCCTAAGTTTACCACGAAAACCAGCGGTATGGGACTCGGATTAGGAATTATTAAAAACATTATCGAAAATTACAAAGGAACAATTACCTTTGAGTCAACTTACGGAAAAGGAACCACATTTAGAGTTTCTTTACCTATAACCAACTCCTAAAAAAAGCGTCATGAACTACGAGAATCTTTTAATTACAATTGAAGAAAATATCGCAACCATTACGATAAACAGACCGACAAAATTGAATGCTTTAAACAAAGCAACAATTAGCGATTTGAGTAAAGCGATTAAATTATTGGGTAAAAATGATGATGTCCGCGTTATTATTTTGACCGGAAGTGGCGAAAAAGCATTTGTTGCTGGAGCTGATATTTCTGAATTTGCCAATTATAATATTGTCGAAGGTGCTCAATTGGCCGCTGAAGGACAAGAATCACTTTTTGATTTTATCGAGGGGCTTAAAAAACCAGTTATTGCTGCAATTAACGGTTTTGCTCTTGGAGGCGGATTAGAATTGGCAATGGCTTGTCATTTCAGAATTGCTTCTGACAATGCAAAAATGGGGCTTCCAGAAGTTACTTTAGGATTGATTCCAGGTTATGGAGGAACACAGCGTTTGCCGCAATTAGTGGGTAAAGGCAGAGCTATGGAAATGATTATGACCGCAGCAATGATTTCTGCAGATGAAGCCAAACAATTTGGTTTAGTAAACCATGTAGTTTCTCAGGCCGAACTTTTGTCATTTACAAATGTAATTGCTCAGAAAATCATTAAAAATGCTCCTTTCGCTATCGGAAAAGCTATAAAAGCAATCAATGCTAATTTTACAGACGGTAAAAATGGCTTTGATGTCGAAATAAAATCTTTCGGAAAATGCTTCGGAACACAAGATTTTAAAGAAGGAACGACAGCATTCTTAGAAAAACGTAAAGCTGAATTTACAGGAAAATAATAATTATACCGCAGAGTTTCGCTAAGGTTTCACAGAGATTCACAAAGAAAAAATTATATAAATCTTTGTGTAGCTTTGCAGAAAAACAAAAAGGCAAAGGTTTTTAAAAACTTAGAACCTTAGTATCTCAGCAACTTAGAACCTTAAAAAAATGTACGAACCAATATTTGCTCTTTTTTGTGAACGAGTTAAAGAAAGTATTCAAAGCGGAACTTTCGCTAAATTAACTTTAGCCAAAACAATGGGAGATACAGAACTTAAAAATGTTTATTTCCGATTGGTTCTGAACGAAGATAATACCTTCTCGATTTCATTAACTTTTCGATATAAAACAGAAGAAATTGAAAGCATTCACACTCTTGATGAAGCTTTATTGATTTTAGGATCTCATATTAAAAATCCTTTTTTAACGGCACTTTTATTTACAACAAACGATGATGTTACTTTTAAAGTCAATAAAAAGAATGCTGGAAGTATTATTGAGCAGGCACCGACGTTTAAAAATGCTTCACCAGTTATGTTGGAAATGATTGAAAAAGGAATTATTTAGTAAACCAAAACTTTATGGAAATAAGAACCTTCTGGAGAATTATTATAAAAGGAATCGGTCTGTGGCTTTTAATAAATAGTATTTATGTTATTCCACAATTTGCTTCTTCATTTTCTTTCATTGAATCTGGAGGTTTGAATTGGGAAAATTTAATCAGCGTTTGGTTTATAATATTCGGTACACTCGCTGTATACCTATTAATTACAGTTTTTTTCCTTTTTAAAACAGAATGGATTGTTAGGATTTTAAGACTGGATCAAAACTTTACAGAAAATAGAATTGATATAAACCTTCCATATAAAAATGTTCTCTCTATTGCCGTAATTGTTATCGGTGCTTTAGTTTTTGTTGAGGCAATTCCAACACTTTGTTCCACAATTTATGAATTTGTAAAGCAGAAAGAATTAATTAAAGATTATTCAGGAACTTCTTGGCTCATCTTTTACTTTTTAGAAGCGCTTTCAGGTTATTTAATCATGACAAATAGTAAAACGATAATTAAGTTTATCGATAAACAAATTAACGACGATATAAAACCCTAAAACATTTCAAAATGAAAAAAATAATTACACTTCTTCTAATTACATTGCTTTCTGCAACAGCTGTGGCTCAAACTAAGATGAAGCCCTACAAAGCGGGTCATGTCTTTGATATTAGTTTGCCAGATTATATGAATAAAACGGTTGGTTTAAACGAAGATTCTGCAATAGAATATGAAAGTGAAGTAAAAGAGCTTTATGGTTTTGTTATTTATGATTTAAAAGAAGATTTGAAGTTGGTTGAATTAAACTTCAATTCGGCAAAAGAGTTTTACGACGGTTTTATGAAAGACTTTTTAAAAGAAGACGAGAAAAAGTCTATTTCAGATCCGGTTTCAAAAAAGATTAATGATATTACTGTTATAGAAACTGATGTTCATACTTTTGATAAAGAGGCCAATATGGAAATTTATTATTTAATTGGAGTTGTGGAAACGAAAAAAGCATTTTATAAAGTGCTTTCATGGTCTGCAAAGGAAAACAAAGATAAATTTAAAGGAGATTTTCAGAAAATTCTCTACAGCATAAAAGACTAAATAAAAAATCCCAAAACTTCAGTTTTGGGATTTTTTATTTTAAACCAATTTTACAAATAGGTTAGAAGCAATTTTATTCGAAATAGACAATTCTTTATCATTGACTTTAATTTTGACAGATAAATCAAAAGATTCTTTGGAAATAAACTCGATTTTAGAACCTAATGCAATTCCTTGTTTGTCGAGATATTTCAAGAATTCTGAGGAAGTGTCTTTAACTCCAACGCAAACTCCAATTTGATTTTCTTCCAATTCAGACAAAAGCTGTTTTTCTATTTTAATAATTCGGCCGTTTGCATCCGGAATAGGATCGCCATGCGGATCTTCAGTCGGATTTCCAAGAAAATCATCCAAACGATTGATCAATTGCTCGGATTTAATGTGTTCCAACTGTTCTGCAATATCGTGAACCTCATCCCAGCTGAAATTTAGTTTTTCCACCAAAAACACTTCCCATAAACGGTGTTTTCTAACAATCATTTTAGCAGCCAATTTTCCATTTTCGGTCAACGATACACCTTGGTATTTTTTGTAATTAACCAAATCTTTTTCCGCCAGCTTTTTAAGCATATCCGTTACCGACGAAGCTTTCGTTTCCATAATTTCCGCAATCGCATTTGTACTTACTTCCGTTTCTAAAGCAGCAGTTAAATGATATATCGATTTTAGATAGTTTTCTTCTGAAAAAGTCATTTCTTTTAAGGTTCTAAGATTCTAAGGGGCTGAGGTTCTAAGGTTTTGTTTTAAAGTTTTCGAGAGAAACCTTAGAACCTTAGCGACTCAGTGCCTCAGCACCTTTTATTTAACAATCAACAAAGGTATCGAAATTTTATGTCTCAATTTGTCTACGGTTGTGCCGAAAAGAATATCTTTCAATCCAGTGTGGCCGTGGGTTCCCATAACGAGAATGTCAAAATTTCCTTCATTTATAATTTTCGGAATTACTTTGTTTGGTTTTCCAAATCCAAGTTCTGTTTTGATCTTGAATCCTTTATCGGAAAGCATTTCTTTATACTTCAATAATAATTTCTCATCAATAGTAGTTTCATGATCGTGTACATGAACCCCGTACATTAAAGCGCCAACAGTTTCTACAATGTGAATAAGTGTATATTCAGTGTCAATACCACCCAATTCGAAGGCTTTATTCAAAGCTGCTTCGTCGGCATTTGAAAAATCGACAGAAACAGCAATGTTTTGAATGCTCTGACTTTCTTTTGGCGAAAACTTCAATTTAAGATTGTGAGGCGAATGATTGATGTTTTTGTTTTTTGCTTTTGCAATAAAAGGATTGAAAATAATGTAAAGCAATAAACCTAAAAAACCAAACGCCAAAGGAACGACAGTAAGCCAGAGAATCATCGGATGATCGGAATTTGCTAGCCAAGAAGTGATTTCGTCATAAACCAATTTCGCATTCAGAGAAACAATAATAGCGGCAATAATCCAGGAAACAATCTGAGTGGTTTTGGAAATGTGAAAACCTTTCATTTTCGATTTATCGCTCACAAAATGAATCAAAGGAATAATAGCAAAACCTAATTGCAAACTCAAAATTACCTGACTCAGGATCAGAAGTTTTCCTGTTACGCTTTCACCATAAATTAAAATTACGATTACGGCAGGAATAATAGCAATTAGACGCGTAATAATTCTACGAACCCAAGGCTGAATTCTAAAATGCAGATAACCTTCCATTACGATTTGTCCAGCGAGTGTTCCAGTTACGGTAGAACTTTGTCCGGCAGCAATTAGTGCAATTGCAAATAAAGCGGGTGCCCATTTTGTACCCAGTAGCGGTTCTAAAAATTTGTGCGCATCCTGAATTTCAGCAACTTCATACATTCCGTTTTTATGAAATGTGGCGGCAGCAAGAATTAAGATCGCGGCATTTACAAAAAAGGCAAGATTTAACGCAATGGTAGAATCTATAAAGTTATATTTTAAAGCTTGTTTGATTCCGGCTGGAGTTCGATCGAATTTTCTGGTCTGAACCAAAGAGGAATGCAGATATAAATTATGAGGCATTACCGTTGCTCCAATAATCCCGATTGCAATATACAATGCCGCTGAGTTTGGAATAGAAGGAATAAGTCCAGCCAATACTTTATGCATTTCAGGTTCTGCAAAAATCATTTCAAAAATGAAAGAAAAGCCAATAATGGCAACCAAAGCAATAATGAAGGCTTCCATCTTGCGAATGCCTTTATTAATCAAGAAGAGCAGTAAAAAGGTGTCTAAAACGGTAATTAAGACCGCTTCGAGTAAGGGAATTCCAAAAAGAAGGTTAATTCCAATTGCCATTCCAAGAACTTCTGCCAAATCGCAGGCAGCAATTGCAATCTCGGCTAAGAAATATAAAATGTAGTTAATGTATTTGGAGTACGTTTCTCTCGATGCCTGAGCAAGGTCGCGCTGCGTTACAATTCCGAGGCGGGCACTTAAGCTCTGCAAAAGCAAAGCCATTAAATTACTCATCAATAAAACCCAAACTAAAGTGTAACCGAATTGGCTTCCGCCGGCTATGTCGGTTGCCCAGTTTCCTGGGTCCATATAGCCAACGCTTACTAAATATGCAGGGCCTAAGAAGGCTAAAATTTTTCTAAAACCTTTTTTTTTGTTGTCGGTAGAAACCGATTCGTGGACTTCTTCTAAAGATTTAGTCATTGTAAAAGTATTGTTTTCACAAATATAGATAAAAATTATATTCGCGAAACAATATTTTTAGACTAGTCTAAAACTTAAATGTTAGAATTTAAACAATTTGGACATAGACCAGACAAAGTAAAGTTGATTTCATTGACTTTATAATTATGAGGCATAATGTAACTTGGCTTTACATTTTCTAAACAAGTTATTTCGTGGCAATTCTCACAGCTAAAATGAGCGTGGTTATGAATATGCACACGCTGATGCAAATGATGGCATTTGGCGTATTTTACTGTTCCGTCAAGATTTGATATTTTATGTATAATATCTTCATTAATCAGACGATCTAAAATTCTGTAGATAGTGACACGATCGCACAAATCATTTAATTGTTTGTGAATTTCTGTATGAGATAAAGCAGTCTTAGATTTTTCTAGAACTTCTAAAACAGCCGTTTTTGCTGCGGTATTACGTGTAGTTTTCATTATTTACAGCTTAAAAAATTAATGCAACAATGTTGCGATTGATAAAATTGTTTATATTTGCAACTTAATTGCAATAAGCAAATGTACACGAAATGAAGAAAATAACCACGTCCTTTTACGATATTTTGGGAATTTCAAGTGCGACCGTTTGTCTGGTTCACTGTTTGATTTTTCCCTTATTAACGATCCTTCCTTTAGGATTAAGTCACAATCCATTTATAGATTTGCTGTTTGCTTCAGTAGGCTTATTTGCAATTCTCAAAATTATAAAAAAATCATCTCTTTTGGTCTCTTCCATTTTGATTGTTTCAATGGTTTTAATCTGGATGAGTGTTTTGAGCGAATTGTTATTCGAAATTCATCTCGATTTAATCTATTTCGGAGGTATCGGAATGATTATCGGACATTTAATTAATTACAAATTACATAAAAAACCAAATCATTAAGATATGAAACAGAAGAATTTTGATGTGATTATTGTTGGAGGAAGTTACAGCGGTCTCTCAGCCGCAATGAGTTTAGGAAGATCACTGCGTCAGGTTTTGGTTATTGACAGCGGCTTGCCTTGTAATAAACAAACACCTTATTCTCATAATTTTATTACGCAAGATGGTGAAAAGCCCGCTGTTATTTCGGCAAAAGCCAAACTCCAAGTTTCTATTTATAAAACGGTTCAATTTTATAACGGACTTGCTATAAAAGCCGTGAAACGAGAAAATAGATTTGAAGTTTCAACTGATTCGGGAGATGTTTTTATTTCGAGGAAAATAGTATTTGCGACTGGCGTTAAAGATTTGCTTCCAGAAATTAAAGGGTTTTCAGATTGTTGGGGAATTTCAATTTTACATTGTCCATATTGTCATGGTTATGAAGTCAAAAGCGAAAAAACGGCAATTATTGCCAACGGAGAAATGGGTTTTGAATATGCTAAATTGATTTCGAACTGGACAAAAGATTTACGTTTGTGTACCAATGGAAAATCAGAATTGACTCTGGAACAAACCCAAATTTTAAAAAATCACGGAGTTTTAATTTTTGAAGAAGAAATTGATTCTTTTGAACATCAAGATGGATATATTCAAAATATTATCTTCAAAAACCAAGAGAAAATTGCTGTAAAAGCGATTTATTCTAGACCGCCATTTGAACAGCATTGTCCAATTCCTGAAAAATTAGGTTGTGAAATCAACGAACAAGGTTTATTGAAAGTCGATGCGATGCAAAAAACAAATGTTACGGGAATTTTTGCAAGCGGAGACTGTACAACGCCAATGCGTTCTGTAGCAATTGCGATTTCTAGCGGTTCTTTCGCTGGAGCCGTAATAAACAAAGAACTTATTGAAGAAGATTTTCTTTAATATAAATTTAAACACATAGAAATATAGTTTTAAAAGTTGTCAAAAAGGCGTTTCACTTTGCATTAACAAACATAGTGCTGTGTATGAAAGCTTGCTTTTTTAGTAATCTCAATTGAAATTCAATAAAAATCTATGATTCTATGTGTTTAAGTAAAAATCTAACATCTTGAATGAAATCAGTTTAAAAATTTTAAACTAAGAATAATTATTTGTCAAATATAATTTTTAGTTTTGTCTAAATTTAATTTTATAATAATGAAATATTTATTTTTGACAATATTAATACTTTCAACTGCAAATTTCTATGCTCAAAATATCTCTGGAAAAGTGGAAGCAGATATTCCATCTATCCAAGAAATTAATGTTCGTTTATTAAATACAAACTTTAAAACACAAACCGATTCGCTTGGTTTTTATAAATTAGAAAATGTTCCAAGCGGTTCTTATAAAATAGTAGTAAACTCGAATGGATTCAAAACCATAACTCAAAAGATTACTGTTTTAGAAAATGAAAATTTAAATCTTGATTTTGAATTAAAGGAAGATCAAAATGAATTGAATGAAGTCGTAGTTTCGGGAACTTTAAAACCCGTAAAAAGATTAGAAAGCGCCGTTCCTGTTGAGGTTTATTCGCCAACTTTCTTCAAGAAAAATCCAACACCTAGTATTTACGATGCGCTTCAAAACATCAACGGCGTTCGTCCGCAGTTGAATTGTGGAGTTTGTAATACGGGAGATATCCACATAAACGGATTAGAAGGTCCGTATACTTTAGTTATGATTGATGGAATGCCAATTGTAAGCAGTCTTTCGACGGTTTATGGTTTGTCTGGAATTCCGAATTCTTTGGTGGAAAGAATTGAGATTGTAAAAGGTCCCGCTTCCTCACTTTACGGAAGTGAAGCGGTTGGAGGTCTGATTAATATTATTACTAAAAATCCAACTAGCGCGCCTACTTTTTCTGCGGATTATTTTACGACTTCTTACTTTGAAAGCAATCTCGATTTGGGAACGAAGTTTAATGTTGGAAAAAAAGCAACCTCTATTATCGGGATTAATTATTTTAATTATGATCAAAAAATCGATAAAGACAAAGATAATTTTACCGATGTTACGCTTTCTGAACGAATTTCGGTTTTTAATAAATGGAGTTTTAAACGAAATCATAATCGTCTTTTTACAATTGCAGCACGCGGAATGTACGAAGATCGCTGGGGCGGAGATATTCGTTGGGAGAAAAAATACAGAGGCGGCGACGAAATATACGGCGAAAGCATTTACACCAAAAGAGCCGAATTAATTGGAAGTTATCAATTGCCATTTGAAGAAAAACTGATGCTTTCTTTTTCTGGAAACGTGCATTATCAAGATAGTCGCTACGGAACAACATCTTATATCGCCAATCAGAAAATTGGATTTTTGCAATTGACTTGGGATAAAAAAATCGGAAGAAATGATTTATTAGCCGGAATTGCAAGTCGTTATACTTATTACGACGATAATACGCCGGCAACTAAAGAAGCTGAAAATACTTGGCTTCCAGGAATTTTTGTGCAGGATGAAATAACATTTTCTCCAAAAAGTCAGGTCTTGTTAGGAATGCGTTACGATTATAATTCTATTCATGGTTCTATTTTTACACCAAGATTTGCCTATCGTTTTAAAGCAAATGAAAACACCATTTTCCGCTTAAATGCTGGAACTGGTTTTCGTGTTGTGAATTTGTTTACCGAAGATCATGCCGCTTTAACGGGTTCGCGAGATGTTGTAATTGCCAATAATTTAAATCCGGAACAATCTATAAATGTCAATTTGAATTACATCCAGAAAATCAATTTCGGAAATGGAACTTTTATGGGAATTGAAACTACAGCTTTCTACACAAGATTCAGTAATAAAATTATTTCAGATTACGAGACAGATCCAAATAAAATCATTTATGATAATATCGATGGTTATGCAATCAGTCAAGGAATTAGTACCAATGTTGATCTGAATTTTCCATCAGGATTAAAATTTATTGTCGGAGCAACGGTCTTAGATAATAAAAATGTAGAAAACGGAATTTCGCAGAGGCCTTTTCTAACAGAGAATTTTACAGGAACTTGGAGTATTTCATATAAAATTCAGCCTTGGAATTTATCATTGGATTATACAGGAAATGTTTACAGTCCAATGAATTTGCCTTTGCTGAGCGAAACTGATCCAAGAAGTCCAAAATCGCCTTGGTATAGCATTCAGAACATTCAATTTACATATTCGGGCTGGAAAGATTTTGAGTTGTATGGCGGAATCAAAAACCTCTTGAACTTTACTCCCAAACAAAATAATCCGTTTTTGATTTCGAGAACCAACGATCCGTTTGATAAAAATGTGCAATACGATCCAGCTGGAAAAGTGATGGTTACACCAGATAACCCGTATGGTTTGACTTTTGACACAACGTATGTTTACGGACAAAACCAAACAATTCGTGGTTTTTTGGGATTGCGATATACGTTTAGATAAATTTATACCCCACATTTGTAACAATATAAATTGAAATAATGCCAATTAATCATTAAACTGGACTTCAGTCCAGTTTAGCTTATGAAAGGTTTATAATCTGTGGCAAAAAACAATAAACAATGAAAAAGCTATTTCTAATAATCTTCTTCTTCGGATTTTCAGCAGCAGGTTTCTGTCAGCTGAAAAGCTATTCTTTTGAAGAAATAGCTGCTTTACAGCAAATTCAAAAACGAAAGATTGTGGTTTTCATTCATACCGATTGGTGTCAGTTTTGTCAAAGAATGAATGCAACAACCTTTAAAAATCAGGAAATTATTGAAAAACTGAATTCGGATTTTTATTTCATCAGTTTCAATGCCGAAGAACAACGAACTATTACATTCAATCATCATTCTTTTAAATACCAACCTTCGGGATACAATGTCGGCGTTCATGAGCTGGCGTTACAATTGGGAACTCAAAACAATCAAATTGTTTATCCGGTTTTGTGTGTTCTAAATGATAAAAATGAAATCATCTTTCAGTACTCCAGTTATTTATCTGCAAAAGATTTAAAATTACTTTTGGATAATATAGAAAATTAAATTTTCTTATTTTTGAGAATGAATTCTTCGCAAATCAAACATTTCGACTACATTTTTACGGGAAGCGGACTGGCAGCTTTAATGACAGTTTATAAAATGATAGTATCTGGAAAACTTACAGATAAATCTATTTTATTGCTAGATCAGGATTTAAAGAAAATTAATGATAGAACTTGGTGTTTTTGGGAAAAAGAAGAATCTGTCTGGAAGGCTATTGTTTCTAAAAAATGGGATACCGCTCGGTTTGCCAACGAAAGTTTTAAACGCAGTTTGACTTTGAAACCGTACAAATACAATCAGATCAGAGGAATTGACTTTTATGATTTTGTTTTTGAAGCAATTTCAAAACATTCAAATATTACATTTTTAAACGAAAAAGTAACAGATATTAATGAACTAGAAACCCATGTTTTTGTTGGAACAGAAGAAAATCGATATACTTCGGATTATCTTTTCAATAGTATTTATACGAAATCTTTAACGGAAAGTCAATCTAAATATCCGGTTTTACAACAGCATTTTACTGGTTGGTTTGTGGAAACAGAAACAGAAAAGTTCAATCCTGACGAAGCTATTTTCATGGATTTTTCGGTAGAACAAAAAAGAAACACACGATTTATGTATGTTCTGCCAACTTCTAAAACCGAAGCTTTAGTTGAGTACACCTTGTTTTCGGAGAAACTGCTTCCAAAAGAAGAATATGAAAAGGCAATCGAAATTTATTTGAAGAATCTGAAAATTGAAAATTATAAAATAATAGAAAAGGAGCAGGGAAGTATTCCAATGACGTGTTATCCTTTTTGGAAAAAAAATACCAAGCGGGTTTTGAATATTGGAACAGCCGGCGGATGGACAAAAGCCAGTACGGGCTATACTTTTAAAAACTCAGATAAAAAATCGTCAAAACTTGTCGAATTTCTTCAAAGTGCTCCTTTAGGTTCTTTGAATATGAGTGCTTTTCATAAAAAAAGCCGATTTTGGTTTTACGATTTATTGCTTTTGGATATTCTGTATCGTCATAACGAATTGGGAAGCTCTATTTTTTCTTCTTTATTCAAAAAGGGAAATCCAGCCTTGATTTTTAAATTCTTAGACGAAGAAACCAATTTAATAGAAGATTTTCAGGTGATTTTAAGATGCCCAAAAATTCCATTTATAAAGGCTTTATTTCGTGTAATTTTCAAATGAAATCACATTGAATAGAGGCTTTCGACTTGAGGAGTTTTCAACTTTAGACTAAATCAATAGAACTATAACAAAACTTTATACTTCAAATTAACTAGTTGCCAGTAAACTTTGTAACTTTGCAGTTCAAAAGTAAAATTTAAAAGACAAGAATATGTATCCACTAGATATGGTAAAACCAATGGAAGCTGAATTAACAGCTGCTGGGTTTCAAGATTTACATAGTGCCGAAGCTGTTGAGAATGCTATCAAAGCTGAAGGTACCACATTAGTTGTTGTAAACTCTGTTTGCGGTTGTGCTGCTAGAAATGCACGTCCAGGAGCAAAAATGAGTTTAGAAGGCGCTAAAAAACCAGATCACCTTATTACAGTTTTCGCAGGTGTTGACAAAGAAGCAGTTGATGCTGCAAGACAACACATGTTTCCTTTTCCTCCATCATCGCCATCAATGGCTTTGTTCAAAAACGGAGAATTGGTTCACATGTTAGAGCGTCACCACATCGAAGGCCGTCCAGCTGAATTAATTGCTGAGAATTTGCAAGATGCGTTTAACGAGTTTTGCTAATTAAGGGACTATCCCGAAGTCTCGGGACTGAGATACTAAGATTCTAAGTTTTTTAGGCTCAAAGTAGCAAAGGTACAGAGTTACAAAGATTAAAAAAGGTCTGTTTCAATTTTTGAAACAGACCTTTTTGATTTTAATATTTCTTTGTTCCGTAGGAACATCTCGTCGGTAGAAAAATTGTATTGTTATAATATTTTACGTTCCGTAGGAACGTTTGATTTCTGTATCATTTTAATAATCATAAATGTCAAACATCCAGAATGATAACTCAAAGTAAAAATCTTAGAACCTTAGTATCTTAGCAACTCAGAACCTTTAAAAGCTCCATCCCCCGCCAAGCGCTTTATACAACTGAACCATTGAACTTAACTGTTTTTGGGTTAATTGCGAAAGGCTTAATTGTGCTTCAAACAAAGATCTTTGTGCATCGAGAACTTCCAGGTACGAAACATAACCGTTGTAATATCTGGCATTTGAAAGATCGTAGTTTTTTTGAGCAGCAACGACTTGTCGGTTTCTGGCAGTCCATTCTTCTTTAAACATCGCCACATTTTGAAGCGAGTTCTCGACCTCAGAAATAGCGGTTAAATACGTTTTTTGGAAAGTAAATTTCGCTTCTTCCGCAATTTGCCGGTTCACTTCAACGCGGCGTTTGTTTTTTCCGAAGTTGAAAATCGGACCCGCAACTCCAGCGCCAACATTTTGTGTATAAGAACCATCATTAAATAAATCTCCAACCGTAATACTCGCAAAACCAGCCAGCGCTCCAATGTTAAATGAAGGATATCGCAAAGCTTGTGCAACACCAATTCTTTCAAAAGCCGCTTTGTATATATACTCCTGACGTTTTACATCGGGTCTGTTTTCTAATAAAGCGGATGGAACAGAAGTTGGAAATTCTGTTAAAATCAATAATTCGCTGTTGGTTTTTCCTCTTTGAATCGGTTGTGGAACTTGTCCAACCAGAATTGAAATTGAATTTTCTAAAGCCGTAATCTGTCTTTTAATTAATGGAATATTCGCTTCGGCAATAGCTACTTGCTGTTCGATTTGCACTTTATCTAATTCGGCAACATAACCGCTTATAAAACGTTCATTAATAATATCGTAAGCTTTTTGTCTAGTTTCTAAAGTATGAATGGTAATTTCGAGCTGATTATCAAAATCCCTCAGTTCAAAATAAGAAGTCGCAATTGCACTGACAATATTGGACAGCACTACTTTTCGGGCTTCATCAGAAGCTAAAAGTTCATTTTGTAAAGCTTTAGTTTGATGACGGTATTTTCCCCAAAAATCAAGTTCCCAAGACATATTGGCAAATACAGACGACGGCTGCATGAAGGTCTGAGCACTGTTAACCTGGCCAGAATATTGAAAGGCAGGAAATAAATCGGCTTTTGCCATGCCAAGGTTAGCCTGTACTTGTTGTAAACGAGCAATGGCAATTTTAAGATCGTAATTGTTCTGGATTCCTTTTTCAATCAAACCAATTAAAACAGCATCATTAAAAATGGTTGACCATTTTATAGTCGTAACCGATTTTGTGCTATCTGCAGGCTGATTGCTGTATCGGAAAGAATCTGTTTGAGGCTGTTCTGGTTTGGCATATTTTGGTCCAACCATACATCCGTAAGGGAAAACAGCTATCAAAAATATCGCTAGAAGTATTTTTAGAGTTTTCATTGTTCGTCCTTTTTAGGTTCATCGGTTTCATCGGTTTTTTTCTTTCCAAATGTTTCAATAAATACAAACAATACAGGAATTAAACAGACTCCCAAAATGGTGGCGACAAGCATACCGCTAAAAACAGTCATTCCCATAACTTTTCTGGCCTGGGCTCCTGCACCGGTTGCTGTCAACAGCGGAACAACTCCCAAAATGAAAGCAAAAGCCGTCATTAAAATAGGACGGAAACGCAATTTTGCAGCATATAAAGCGGCATCTTTTGCAGGCATTCCTTTTTCATATTCTTCTTTTGCAAATTCTACAATCAGAATGGCATTTTTGGCAGCAAGTCCAATTAACATGACCAAACCAATCTGGGCAAAAACGTTATTTACATAATCTGGACTCAGCAATCGACAAATATATAATCCGAGAAACGCGCCGAAAACCGCAAAAGGTGTTCCGAGCAAAACGCTGAAAGGCAGTTTCCAGCTTTCGTATTGCGCGGCGAGAATTAAGAACACGAAAAGCAATGCCATGATAAAAACGGTATTTCCTTTTCCTTCGGCTTGTTTTTCTTGATAACTCATGTTTGCCCATTCGTAGCCCATTCCTGCAGGAAGGACTTTAGCTGCCGTTTCCTGTAAAGCATTCATGGCTTGCGCCGAAGTAAATCCTGGAGCGGGCGTTCCGCCAATTTCTGCAGCTCGATACAAATTGAAACGAGTGGTAAATTCGGGACCGCTTACTTTGCGGATTGTGGCAATACTCGAAATCGGAATCATTTTATTGTCTTTGCTCCGAACAAATATCTTATTTATGTCCTCGGGGTTTACGGTATAACTTGGATCTGCCTGAAGCAGTACGATATATTGTCGTCCAAATTTGTTGAACTCATTAATATATTGTCCTCCTAAACTGGCGCCAATGGCGATATTCACATCCGATAAAGAAAGATTAAGTTCTGTTACTTTTTCTCTATCAATGTCCAAGCTAATTTGTGGCACATTTGGATTAAAAGTCGTTCGAATCGTTCCAATTTCAGGCCTCTTTTTGGCTTCGGCCATAAATTGCTGTGCATTTTCAAAAAGATACTGCGGTGTATTTCCTTCCCGATCTTGAAGCATCATGGAGAATCCTGCAGCATTTCCAATTCCGGTAATCGGCGGAGGACCGAATGCAAAAACGGTTGCTTCGGGAATTCCGAAAACTACTTTTCCGTTGACTTCTTTTAGAATCTGAAAAACGTCTTGTTCGCGTTCTTTCCATTCTTTTAAAGCAACAAAGAAGAATCCGTTGTTGGTTGCCACAGAGTTTTTGATTAAACTAAATCCAGCAACCGAAGTGTAATATTCAACACCTTGATTTTGTGAAAGAATATGTTCTACTTTTTGAATAACTTTTCCTGTTCGTTCTAATGAAGAAGCACCCGGAAGTTCAATGTTTACAAACATATAACCCTGATCTTCTTCGGGTACAAAACCGCCCGGAATTTTTCCTCCCAAGAGAATAATCGCCCCAACGACAATTCCGATAAAGATTAAGCTTCGTGCCGTTTTTTTAATTAGAAAACCAGAAAAACCAGTGTATTTATTAGTGAATTTCCCGAATTTATCATTGAACCAAGCAAAGAATTTCCCGAGCCAGCCTTTTGCTTCTTGATTTGGTTTTAATAAAAGAGAACATAAAGCTGGACTTAAAGTTAAAGCACTTAAAGCTGAGAAAATCACAGATATGGCAATCGTAATAGCAAACTGCTGATACAATCTTCCTGTAATTCCGGGTGTTAAGGCTACTGGAATAAACACGGCGGTCAATACAATTGCGATCGCAATTACAGGACCAGAAACTTCTTTCATGGCCTGATTGGTAGCTTCTCGCGGTGTCATTCCGTGTTCAATATGATGCATTACGGCTTCGACAACGACAATGGCATCATCGACGACAATTCCAATCGCCAAAACTAATCCTAAAAGCGAAAGTACATTTATGGAAAATCCGAGTATTGGAAAGAGCATAAAAACCCCAACTAACGAAACAGGAACGGTTAAAAGTGGAATTAAAGTCGCACGCCAGTTTTGAAGAAAGATAAAAACCACAATAATTACCAGAATAATGGCTTCGACCAAAGTGTGCATGATTTCGTTAATTCCTTCCGAAATGGCGAGAGTAGTGTCTAATGAAACACGATATTTCAAATCCTGCGGAAATCTTTTACTGAGTCTTTCGATCGTGTTTTTTACGTTTTCAGCCACTTCTAGAGCATTTGAACCCGGCATTTGTTTGATTCCGATAGTTCCCGCTGGATTTCCATTCAATTTTGCAATCGAAGCATAACTTTCTGTTCCTAAAGTTACCCTTCCAATATCTTTCAAACGAACCTGCTGATTGCTGATATTTGATTTTAAAATGATATTTTCAAAGTCTTCAGGATTGACCAAGCGGTCTTTCAGCATTACATTATAAGTAAACTCGTTGTTTTCGGTCGCAGGCGGAGCGCCAAACTTTCCTCCCGGTGCAATGGCATTTTGATCCTGAATCGATCGTATAATATCGGGAACGGTCAAATTATATTTAGCCATAATATCGGGCTTGACCCAAATTCGCATGGCGTAATTACTTCCTCCGTAAAGCGTAACTTCTCCAACTCCTTTAATACGTGCCAAAGCATCTACAATGTTGATATTGGCATAATTGGTTAGAAAATTTCCGTCGAAGATTTTGTTGGGAGAATACAAGGACAAAATCAACATCGGCATTGAGAGTGATTTTTTTGTGGTAACTCCCGTCGTTTTAACATCATTTGGAAGTTTGTTGGTTGCTTCATTAACACGGTTCTGGGTCAGCATGGTAGCATTATCCAAATCCGTTCCCATATCAAACGTAATATTTAACGTCATACTCCCATCACCTGTATTTGTAGACTGCATGTAAAGCATGTTTTCAACTCCGTTTACCTTTTGTTCAATCGGTGTGGCAACCGCCTGCTCAACGTTTAAGGCATTTGCACCACGATAACTCGTTGAAACTTGTACCAAAGGTGGCGCAATTTCAGGATATTGAGCAATAGGTGTTGAAAGGACAGAAAGACCTCCAATTAACACAATGAAAATGGAGAGAACAATAGCAACGATTGGTCTGCGTACAAAGAAATTATCCATAATCTAGTTGTTTAGAGATGATGCAATCTGCTTTTTATCTTTGTCGGCAACATAAGGAACTGGAACAACAGTTGATCCGGGCTGAATAAACTGATTGCCAATAATAGCGACCTTTTCGTCGGGTTTTAAACCTTTAGTGATAATCCAGTCGACACCAATTTTTTGTCCGACTTCGACCATTCTGGTTTGGATCGTATTTTTATTATCTATAATTGAAACCTGAAAAAGTCCCTGAATTTCGGTTACCGCTTTCTGCGGCACTACTATAGCATCTTTTTGGGTTCGCAGTAAAACACGGACTTTTGCAAACTGACCAGATCGTAAAGTGCCGTCTGGATTGGGAAATTGCGCTTCGATAGTTACAGTTCCCGTTGTTGGATCAATTTTAGTGTCAGAAAAATTAAGACTTCCTTTTTCCGAATGGGTACTTCCATCAGAAAGTATTAAAGCAAGATCAGTAATACGTTCTCCGGCTTTGACCTGCTTTTGATATCGTAAATAATCGGATTCGCTAACTGTAAATTGGACTCTTACTTTTTCTAGTTTTGAAACAGTGTTTAGTTTAGAGTCGTTTCCTATTCGGGTAATATAATCTCCCAATCGGGCGTTCGAAAGTCCGATTACGCCATCAATCGGAGATCGAATATCGCAGTAACTTCTCTCGATCTGTTGATTTCTTAAGCTGGCTTGCACACTGTTTAAGTTCGATTTAGCGGCTTTGTCTTTGGCTACAGCCGCATCCAATTCACGCTTGCTGACGGCATTCATATCTGCAAGAGGTCGAATTCTTTTTAATTCTTCTTCAGCATTTACCAAATTACTTTGAGCAGCAGCAACTTGTCCGCGGACCTGATCTACTTTGGTATCATATTCTAACGGGTCGATGGTGTATAAAAGCTGTCCTTTTTTGACTCTCTGACCTTCTTTAAAATGAATGCCGGTCAAAATACCATCGACTCTTGCGATTAATTCAATGTCTAAATCTCCAAAAGTCTGTCCCGCAAAATCTTTGTAAATGGGGACATCTTCACTTTTGACCGTAACAAAAGGCGCTTGCATGGGTGGCGGCGCTTTGGGCTGTTCTTTTTTGCAGGAAGTTAAAAAGGTTAAAAGAAAGAAGAGGGGAAGGATTGGTTTTGGTAGTTTTAAAGCATTCATAATCATAAATGTTAAAATTATACCACATAAATTTAAGAAAATTTTATAACGAATTGATAAACAGAGGTTCTTTTTTGCTAAAGCAACTTTATTGCGTAAAAAAAATCGCTTTAATTATGAATTTAAATGAACTTACATTTCTTATATGGTTAGAAAAGCCAAGCGCTTTTATTGTTTTTGAAATTGAAAAGAAAGACTTATCTTTGCACCCGAATTTATTCCATTTATAGATTCGAAATTAATTTATTCTTAACTTAAAATTGTTTATAGCATGCAACTGTATAACACTTTAAGCGCAGAAGAAAGAGCCATCATGATCGATGATGCCGGTAAACAACGACTAACGTTGTCTTTCTATGCGTATGCCAAAATTCAAGATCCACAAAAATTTCGTAACGATTTATTCATTGCCTGGAATGCACTCGATGCTTTAGGAAGAATTTATGTTGCCCATGAAGGAATTAATGCTCAAATGAGTGTTCCTGCTGAAAATTTTGAAGCTTTTAGAGAAACGCTGGAAGCTTATGATTTTATGAAAGACATACGATTGAATGTTGCCGTAGAACAAGACGATCATTCCTTTTTAAAATTGACCATCAAAGTGCGTCACAAAATCGTTGCCGACGGTTTAAATGATGAAACTTTTGATGTAACTAATATTGGCGTTCACTTAAAAGCCAAAGAATTCAACGAAATACTTGATGATCCAAACACTATTGTAGTTGATTTTAGAAATCACTACGAAAGTGAAGTTGGGCATTTTAAAGGTGCTATTACTCCAGATGTGGAAACTTTCAGAGAGAGTTTGCCAATCATCAACGAGCAGCTTAAAGATCACAAAGACGATAAAAATCTGGTAATGTATTGTACTGGAGGTATTCGCTGTGAAAAAGCAAGTGCTTACTTTAAACACCAAGGTTTTAAAAATGTTTATCAATTGGAAGGCGGAATTATTAATTACGCTAAACAATTGAAAGAAGAAGGTTTAGAAAGTAAATTCATTGGTAAAAACTTCGTATTTGATAATCGTCTGGGCGAAAGAATTACAGACGATATTATTTCGCAATGCCACCAATGCGGAAAACCTTGCGATAACCACACAAACTGCGAAAATGACGGCTGTCATTTATTGTTTATTCAGTGCGATGAATGTAAAGCTGCAATGGATAACTGCTGTTCTACAGAATGTTTAGAGATTATTCATATGCCTTTGGTTGACCAGGTTCGCTTAAGAACTGGAAAACAAGTTGGAAATAAAGTCTTCAGAAAAGGAAAATCTGAAAATCTAAAATTCAAACACTCAGGCGAACTTCCAGAAACTGCTTTGGCTACAGCACAAAAAACAGCAGATATTCGTCAGAAAATAAAAGTTAAAAAAGTTCTTCTTGGAAAAGCGGAACATTATTATGTAAAAGCACAGGTTGGACAATTTACTATAGAAAACCAAGAGTTAAACAGCGGTGATAAAATCTTAATTTCTGGTCCAACTACAGGCGATCAGGAAATGGTTTTGAATAGAATCATTGTTAACGGAGCAGAAACCCAAACTGCTAAAATTGGGGATAAGGTTACTTTTGAGGTTCCTTTTCGTATTCGTTTGTCAGATAAATTGTATAAAATTGTAAATTAGCGGTTTTTAAACCCTAATTTACAATGTCACATTCTTTTACCAAATTATGGATTCACGCAATTTGGGCAACAAAAAATCGTACGGAATTAATTGATTATTCAATTGAGAAAAACGTGCATGATTATATTCACGATGAATTAATTGACTTGGATTGCCCTGTTAGAATCATTAACGGAATGCCCGACCATATACATGTTTTATTTTTATTAAATCCGAAAAAACCTCTCTCAGATGTAATTCGTCAAGCGAAAGGAGGATCTTCTCATTGTATAAATGGAGTAAATCTAATTCCTGAAAAATTCGCATGGCAAACTGGTTACGCAGCTTTTGCAGTAAGCGAATCTCAGTTAGATGCTGTTTACAATTACATTAAAAATCAAAAACAACATCATCTTAAAAAAAATGGTCAAGATGAATTTGATGAATTTGTAAAATTGCATGGATTAAATACACCATAAAGATACACCAAAAAAATACCACAATATATAGCCCACGGTTTCAACCGTGGTAAACGTATTGTTGCGTAACGTTGAAGATTCGCATTGTGTACCCACGGTTGAAACCGTGGGCTATGTTTAATAAAGATTGTGTAACGCTTTACAAATAATTTTAAAATATAGACTATGATATAAATCATAGAAATCTAACCTATACCCACATTATTTTTGTCATTGGAATAATAAATCAAAAATGACTATTACAAACAAAATCGAACTCATGTCTCCAGCTGGAGATTTTGAGTCGCTTCAAGCTGCTTTAGACAATGGCTGTGATTCTGTATATTTTGGTGTGGAACAACTTAATATGCGTGCACGTTCTACCGTGAATTTTACGATTGATGATTTAAAAGAAATTGCCAGTCGATGCGAGGAAAAAAATGTTCGAAGCTATTTGACTTTAAACACGATTATTTACGATCATGATTTATCAGTCGTAAAAACATTATTGACGAAAGCTAAAGAAGCAAACATTACAGCGGTAATTGCTTCAGATCAAGCTGTAATTGCGATGGCAAGATCAATTGGAATGGAAGTTCACATTTCAACTCAACTGAATGTAACGAATATTGAAACTATAAAATTCTACAGCTTATTTGCCGATACTATGGTTTTAAGCCGCGAATTAAGCTTGCGCCAAGTAAAGAATATTACCGATCAAATTGAAAAAGAGCAGATCAAAGGTCCAAATGGGAATTTAATCGAAATCGAAATCTTCGGTCACGGAGCTTTGTGTATGGCCGTTTCAGGGAAATGTTATTTGAGCTTACACTCCAATAATTCATCTGCGAATCGGGGCGCATGCAAACAAAACTGCCGAAAAAAATATACCGTTATCGATCAGGAAACTGGTTTCGAAATCGAATTGGATAACGAATACATGATGTCACCAAAAGATTTGTGTACATTGGATTTCTTAGATCAAGTCATTGATTCCGGAATTAAAGTTTTAAAAATCGAAGGTCGAGGACGTGCCCCTGAATATGTAGGAACAGTAACTAAAACTTATCGAGAAGGGATTAATGCTTATTATGAAGGAACTTTTTCAAAAGAAAAAACAGCAGTTTGGATGAAAGCTCTAGAAACCGTTTATAACCGCGGATTCTGGTCAGGCTATTATCTAGGACAAGAATTAGGCGATTGGAGCGATATTCCAGGATCTGCAGCGACGCAGAAAAAAGTTTATGTGGGAAGAGGAACTCATTATTTCCCAAAAGCTGAAGTCGGACAATTTAAGATTGAAGCTTATGATATAAAAATAGGAGATAAAATCTTAGTAACAGGACCAAACACGGGGGCGCAGGAAATGGTGATAGACGAAATGTTTGTAAATGATGCCGCGGGAGAAAAAGCAACGAAAGGCGATGATTGCAGTTTTAAATTGCCATTCAGAATCAGAATGTCTGATAAACTTTATAAAATTGTTGAAGCATAATGGTTATTGTAACATTACAAAGAGATAAATGCATTGGCTGTAATTATTGTGTTGAGATGGATCCGATTCATTTTCAAATGTCAAAAAAAGATGGAAAGTCAGTTTTGATTCATTCTGTAAATTCTAAAGGATTTTTCACCTTAAAATCACCCAATCATACTATTGCAGAAAGTTGCGAATTGGCAGCAAGAGCTTGTCCAGTGAAGATTATTACGGTTAAGGAAACTTAAAAAACATAAAAAAACCTATTTGCATTGCTACAGAATAGGTTTTTTGATTTTATTCTTCTGAAAACTCAAGTTCGTCAAAATCTTTAATTTCTGATAATTTAATCAGTTTGTTTTTACTGATTTTGCTTTCGGTTTTTTCAAAAACTTCATCACCGTCATAGGTATTCTCGTTGATGTTGTGATTTACAATCTTTTTTCGGGTCAAAAAATTGATACTGGTTTCCGTAAGAACAATTGGTCCGTGATTACTGCTCGCATCGTAACCAATTAGTTCCAAATCTGAATTTTGATATCTGAAAGTATAACTCCAATATCCGTATCTTCCGTGAGCGTAGTTCACGTATAATTTTCCATTTTTTATTTCAAAATCAAGTTCTGGTGCATAATAAACTCCGCCTTCTTCATTTTCAGAAGAAAAGCAATCGTAATTTTTAACGGCTAATTCATAACCGCCATTTTTGTTTAATAATGCTATAATTCCTCTTCGATTTCGGTCTAATTCGCCGCGATATTCATGCTGAATTACTTTACTCTTGTCTGTTCCTTTAATGATTAGAATTATATCTTCTTTTCCATCTTTGTTTAAATCACCTTTGATGGTATCAAAAGGAATATAATTTTTAGGTATAAAGTCAGCGAGATCTTTTTTGATTACGACATTTGATTCTTCTACTTCGGGAATATCTTTTAGTTCTGTGACTTCTGTATTTGATTCTTTTTCGTTGGTTTTGGAATCTTTACAGCTGAAAATGATAGAGAGCAGTAAAATTGTTCCAATAATTGAAAAGTATTTCTTTGCCATATTTAGGTTTTTTTAGAAAGTTGTATTGTGAAATTTTCTCAATTGAACCAATTTAAGGTTAAAAAATCAGGCAAGAGCTGCCTGATTTTTTGATAATATTTAATTCATTTTTAAATACCGAATTTGGCGTCGATATTATGTTTTTCAGCGTAAGCTTTTCCTGCAGTCATCAGTTTGTTAAACTTGGCATCAACTTCGTTTTGAGTTGAAGTGTCAAAATCAACTATCGCTTTTTGTATTTGTTCTGGAGAAGCTTTTTCATCTTTCATTTTGGCAATCGGCAAATAACCTTCTTTTTGTTTCGAAATTACATAAGAAAACAAGTCTTTTGATGCTTGAAGAATTTCTTTGTTATCTTCATCTTCAGCGATGTCTTTAATAGTTTGAAAGCGAGTTTCTAAATTCGTTATATCGTATTTGAAAGAATCATAGTAAGATGACGGAATCATCTTTTTTTGGCTTTCATCATAAACTTGAGCTTCAGTTTGCAGTTTGTCACTGATTTCTTTTCCGCCAAAGCGAGAGAGTAAATTTGAATTTAAAACAGCTATATCAAAAGTTTTGTCTGGTGAAAGATTGTTACATGAAGTAGAAATTATACTTGTAGCGATTAATACAAATAACAGAATGGTTTTATTTAAATTGTTTTTCATTTTTAAGTTTGTTTATTATTTATCCTTTTAAAATTTTACTTTTTTCACTTTCAAATTCTTCCGAAGTTAAAATTCCGGCATCTAGAAGTTCTTTCAAATCTAATAATGCTTTTTTCTTGCCTTCCATTGCATTTCCAGAATCTGCTTTTGGTGGTTCTTCTTTTTGAATCGGAGTTACAACGGTTCCCGAAGGAGCGTATTTCAGAATCAATTCTGTAATTTCATTAAACCCTTTTACATTTGAATAATCAATGGCTTTCTGTTCTTTTACATTTACTATTGAAGCATCGGCTTTATTATCCAATAAATATTTCACCACATCTTTTTTTCCGTTTGCGGCACTGTAATGCAAAGGTGTGTTTCCAGATTCATCTTGAATGTTGATGTTCGCTCCAGCTTCGATCAACAATTTTACCATGCTTAAATTGCCTTTTTTGGTTGCCACATGCAAAAGACTTTCTCCGCCGTAAGTGTAAGTGTTGTTTAGTGTAAAACTAGAATCGTTTGCAATATTTGTCGCGCTCACAATCCAATCCAAATAATCGTTCATAGATGAAGTTTCTCCAGCGACTGGTTTGCTGTAATTCACATCGACACCATTTTCCAGAAACAAAGACACAATTTCCTTTTGATTATTCGCGCAAGCATACCAAATTGGAGAGTAACCGTTGTTGTTTGAAGTGAAAACATCAGCGCCTCTTTCGACTAATAATTTAGCCAGCATTCTGTTGGTTTCATAACACGCAATCAAAAGCGCGTTTTCTCCCGAATGATTTGCGTGATTAACATTAGCGCCATTATCCAAAAGTAAAGTTACCATCGGAATTGATTTGGTGTAACAGGCATAAATCAACGGTGTATTTCCTTGTTTGTCTGTTACATTAATATCAGCGCCTTTGTCTAAAAGTAATTGAATAATCTCTCTGTTTAATTTTGCAGAAGCCAGTAAGAGTGGAGTTTCTCCATTGTTATTCAGAAGATTAACGTCAATTCCTGCTTCAAGCAACTTTGTTGCAATTTCAATTTGAGCGGTTTGAGCGACCAAATGTAAGAGACTATTTCCGTATTTATCATTTTTGGTAATTTCGGCACCATTTTCTAAAAGATAAAGAGCAGTTTGTTTCTGTTTTTGCAAACAAGCAAAGAATAAAGGTGTTTCCCCCTGATGATCTTCATAGTTAATATCAGCTCCGTCTTCGGTTAAGATTTTTACAATATCCAAATAACCTCTGTGCGCGGCATAATGAATAGCAGTTCTTCCTCTTTCGTCAGTATATTTTACATCTACTTCTTTATTTTGAAGCAGTAATTCAGCTATTTTTCTGTTGCCGTTTTCACAGGCAATTATAAATGACATTGACATAGAATAGTAGTTTTTTATGATTTAAGCTTTCATTAAAAGCTCAACTGTTTTTATTTTCAAATTGTCTGTAGATGCAAGTCTAAGAGCGGTTTCGTCCTTGTCGTTGGTAACATCTTTATCGGCTCCATTTTCGAGAAGTACTTTTACTTTTCTGTAAATTTCTTTTGCTGCTTCAGCATCGTAATTTACATTATAAGCACAAACTTTGTGCAAAATTGTATTTCCTTGATTGTCCTGTTCGTTAACATCAATTGCTCCGTTGTCTAGAACCGATTTTAGAATTCCCGATTTTTTCTCAGCAATATAATCTATCCCTGATTTTGGATTTCCGTAATATTGCGCAGCATGATTTAAGTCGGCACCATCAGATAATAATCTTTGTAAAGAATTTAGATCATTCTCAGAATCAGACATCATTCGGATAAATTCGGTTAATAAAGTTCTTCCGTCTTTATTGATGCTGTTAAAATTTGCCGATGATGATGCGGCTAAAAGTTCATACATCGGAATTGAAAATTGCTCGCCAACGGCATAATAAAAAGCACTATTTTCCTGATTGTCTGTTTCGTTAGGATCTGCGCCATTTTCTAGCAGCATCGGAATGTATTCTTTTTTGTTTCTTTTAACGGCGTACATAAGAGGCGTAGTACCAACCACATTTTTCTCATTGATGTCGACTCCGTTTTCAATAAGTATACTTATGTATTCTTTACCTTTATCGGCATTTAAAGCATAATTGTTTACGATTTTATGAATTAGATTTTCCTGAGCATTATTTTTGTATTGGGCATTACAGCCAAAATCTTCAATTAAAATTTTAATGACTTCAGGAACTGCTTCTTTTTCGATGCAATATCCCAATAAAGTCTGATCGCTGATTTCGTCATTAACATTGTCTGTTTTCGACATTATTTCTCTGAAGAAAGAAAGAGATGCATCATTATTTTTTATATTTCGCGAAAGTGCGTTGAATATAGATTTGTCAAAACTGTCTAATTCATAAATATCGGTTTCAATAAAACCGGCTTTTATTAATTTTTCTGTAAAATCAATTTCTTTGGCTTCAATAATTTTGGCTGCGATTTGAGAAAAATTGTTTTTAAGGTATTGTTCATTAAAATTTTCTCCGTTATTTAGGCATTCTCTGGCCTCGTCAAATTTTCCCTGAAAAAGGAAATTTTCAATCTGGTTTTGTGTTTGCATTTGAATATATTTAAAAATGAAAGATAAGTTTAAGTTCCGTTTTTTGTTTGTAATTATTGACTTTACAAACCATGCTGTAAGATAAAACATAAAAATCAGAAATATATTTCAGGATAAAAAGTAAAAAAGACATTTTAACCTCTAAAACAAGCAGATTACAGTTTTTAAGTGAAAATATTATAAATCGTAAGGAAATTAGCCGTAGAATTAGGAAAAATTTGATGTAAAAAAGAATATATTTTATTTAACAAACCATTAGTTTTAATCGATACAAAGCAAAATAAAAAAAATACTATCTTTACCGATTAAACGTTTATGAACTTAAGCTGCAGTTTAGCGGCACTACATATATAATTATGGCATGTACAAGTTGTTCAACCTCAGATGGCGGCGCACCAAAGGGTTGTAAAAATAATGGGACTTGCGGCACCGATAGCTGCAATAAATTGACGGTTTTTGACTGGCTTTCGAACATGAGCCCATCTACTGGAGAGGCAATTTTTGATTGTGTTGAGGTTCGTTTTAAAAACGGACGCAAGGAATTTTTTAGAAATTCAGAGAAATTAACTTTAAGTATTGGTGATATTGTAGCAACTGTTGCATCACCAGGACACGATATTGGAATTGTAACGCTTACCGGAGAATTGGTAAGAATTCAAATGAAAAAAAAAGGAGCCAATTACGAAAGTAATGATGTTCCTAAAATCTATAGAAAAGCCTCTCAAAAAGATATCGATATCTGGTCTGTAGCCCGTGATCGCGAAGAGCCAATGAAAGTTCGTGCTCGTGAATTGGCAATTCAGCATAAACTGGAAATGAAAATTTCTGATATTGAATTTCAAGGAGACGGATCTAAAGCTACTTTTTACTACACGGCAAATGATCGTGTCGATTTTAGAATGCTGATTAAAGATTTTGCTAAAGAATTCAGTACAAGAGTGGAGATGAAACAAGTTGGTTTCCGTCAGGAAGCGGCTCGTTTAGGTGGAGTTGGTTCTTGCGGACGTGAACTTTGCTGTTCGACTTGGTTAACAGATTTTAGAAGTGTGAATACTTCTGCTGCTCGTTATCAGCAATTGTCATTGAATCCGCAAAAATTAGCGGGTCAATGCGGAAAATTGAAATGTTGTTTGAACTATGAGTTAGACACTTACATGGACGCGCTGAAAGATTTTCCTGATTATGATACGAAATTAGTAACAGAAAAAGGAGATGCAGTCTGCCAAAAACAAGATATTTTTAAAGGATTAATGTGGTTTGCTTACACGAATAATTTTGCAAACTGGCACGTTTTAAAAATTGATCAGGTAAAAGAAATTATAGCCGAAAATAAACAAAAAAATAAGGTTTCTTCTTTAGAAGATTTTGCTGTTGAAGTAATTGCAGAACCAGAAAAAGACTTCAATAATGCAATGGGACAAGAGAGTTTAACTCGTTTCGATCAGCCAAAAAGAAAGAAAAAACCAAATCGCAAACGTAAAAATGCTGAACCTGCTGGTGTTGCAACTCCGCAAAAACCACAACAGGAAAAAAACACCAATAATAATCCAAAACCTGTCGGAAATAATAAACCTTCAGGCGGAAATTCGAATCAGCAGAGCAAACCGAATAATCCAAACAAGCAAAATCATAAGAACAAGCAGAATCCGAATAAACAGAGTAATCCGAATTCGAATAAGCAAAATTCAAATGAAAATAAATCTGCTGAACCTAGAAAACCAATAATTATTACTAAAAATGAGAATAAAAAATAGCGGAATTCTTCTTTTGGTAGCAATACTTCTTTTTTCGTGTGATAAAAAAAGAGTATTTGATGAGTATAAATCTGTTGGAAGTGCTTGGCACAAAGACAGTATTGTAAGCTTCGATCTGCCGGTTTTAGATTCTACGAAAAAATATAATCTGTTTGTAAACATTAGAGACAACAACAATTATCCGTTTAATAATTTGTTTTTGATTGTGGCTATTGAAACGCCAAGCGGATTTACAAAAGTGGATACTTTGCAATATCAAATGGCCGCGCCAGATGGTACTTTACTTGGAAACGGATTCACTGATATTAAAGAAAGTAAGCTGTATTACAAAGAAGATGTGAAATTTACAGGAAAATATAAAGTTCACATTAAGCAAGCAGTTAGACAATCAGGAAAAATTCCTGGAGTTGAAGCTTTAGAAGGAATTACAGACGTTGGTTTTAGAATAGAACAAAAAGATTAGATAAATAGTTATGGCTGCTACTAAGAAAAACAATCAATCAAACAAGGATATTAATTATTATAAGAAGAAATTCTGGCGTGTTTTTGCCTACACATTACTAGGAATTTTAGCCTTCTTTTTATTTGCTTCATGGGGATTATTTGGTTCTATGCCCTCATTTGAGGACTTAGAAAATCCAGATTCAAACCTTGCCACAGAAATTATTTCTTCTGATGGAGTTGTAATTGGTAAATATTTCAAAACCAATCGTTCTCAATTGAAATATTCTGATTTGCCTAAAAACTTAGTTGAGGCATTGGTCGCAACTGAAGATGCGCGTTTCTATGAGCATTCAGGAATTGACGGGCGCGGAACGCTAAGAGCAGTTTTCAGTTTAGGAACAAATGGAGGTGCAAGTACATTGACACAACAGCTTGCAAAACAATTGTTTCACGGTGAAGGTTCTAAATTTCTGCCTTTTAGGATTGTGCAAAAAATAAAAGAGTGGATTATTGCTATTCGCCTAGAAAGACAATATACCAAAAATGAAATCTTAGCGATGTACTGCAACGTGTACGATTTTGGAAATTATTCTGTTGGGGTAAGTTCTGCCGCTCAAACTTATTTTTCTAAAGATCCAAAAGATTTAACAGTAGATGAATCGGCTATTTTGGTTGGAATGTTCAAGAATTCAGGATTATACAATCCGGTAAGAAACCCAGAAGGAGTAAAAAATCGCCGTAATGTGGTTTTGTCACAAATGGCAAAAGCAAAAATGATTTCTGAAGCAGAAAAAGAAAGACTTCAGCAACTGCCTATTACTCTGAAATTTAAGTTAGAAAGTCACCGTGAAGGTATAGCAACTTATTTTAGAGAGTATCTTCGTGATTACATGAAAAAATGGGTTACAGAAAACAAAAAACCAGACGGTTCTGATTATGATATTTACAAAGATGGTTTAAAAATTTATACCACAATCGATTCAAGAATGCAGATGTATGCAGAAGAAGCAGTTTCTGCACACATGCAAAATTTGCAGCAACAGTTTTTTATTGAAATGAAAACCAATAAAAATGCGCCTTTCGTAAATATTACTCAAGCTGAAACAGATCGAATCATGATGCAAGCAATGAAAAACTCTGTTCGCTGGGCACAAATGAAAGAAATGGACAAAAGTGAAGATGATATTATTGCTTCATTTAAAGTGAAAACAAAAATGCGTGTCTTTACTTGGAAAGGTGAACGCGACACTGTTATGACGCCGCTTGATTCTATTCGTTACTACAAACACTTTTTGCAATCTGGTTTAATGGCAATGGAACCTCAAACAGGAGCAATTAAAGCTTGGGTTGGAGGTATTAATTATAAATATTTTCAGTACGATCACGTAGGACAAGGCGCAAGACAAGTTGGTTCAACATTCAAACCTTTTGTATATGCAACAGCTATTGAAGAATTAAACATGTCTCCTTGCGATTCTATTCTTGATGGACCTTTTATGATTCATAAAGGACGTCACCACGTGACTGAGGACTGGGAACCAAGAAACTCAGATAACAGATACCGCGGAATGGTTACTTTAAAACAAGCTTTAGCGGCTTCTATCAATACAGTTTCTGCTAAATTGATCGATAGAACAAGTCCAGAAGCAGTTGTAGATTTGACTAGAAAATTAGGTGTAAAAACTGAAATTCCGGTTCAGCCTTCCATTGCGTTAGGAGCGGTAGATATTACGGTTGAAGATATGGTTGCGGCTTACAGTACATTTGCCAACCAAGGAGTTTATGTTAAACCTCAATTTTTAAGCCGTATTGAGAACAAAAGTGGAGAAGTTATTTATGAACCGATTCCAGAATCTCACGACGTTTTAAATAAAGATATTGCATTTGCTGTAATCAAATTACTGCAAGGAGTAACAGAAACTGGTTCAGGAGCTCGTTTGCGTACTTCAGGCGGTGGAAGCGGAGACAATCGTTGGACAGGTTATCCTTATATGTTCAAAAATGCAATTGCAGGTAAAACAGGAACTACACAAAATCAATCAGATGGTTGGTTTATGGGAATGGTTCCAAACTTGGTAACTGGAGTTTGGGTTGGATGTGAAGATCGTTCAGCTCGTTTCAAAAGTTTAACTTACGGACAAGGAGCAACCGCTGCGCTTCCGGTATGGGGTTATTTTATGAAAAAATGTTATGCAGATCCATCGCTTCAAGTTTCAAAATCTGAGTTTGAACGTCCGGCCAATCTTTCTATAAAGGTAGATTGTTACGCCAGACCTGCGATAGTAAAAGATACTACAGCAACGGAACAAAATACAGACGAATTCGAATTGTAGTTTGTTATCTTTTAAAATATAAATATCCTTTTGTAACTTCATATTCAATGAAGAATACAAAAGGATATTTTTTTGGATTATAGATGCTTTTATTTTTACGAAATCGTTATAATTCAATCTAGAAATCTTATTTTTATCAAAAATATACAGTAATAAAGACAGTTTGTTATGATAACAAAAAAAGTTAATAATGTTCAGGATGCCATTCAAGGAATTGAAAGCGGAATGACAATCATGTTTGGCGGTTTTGGATTGTGCGGAATTCCTGAAAATACAATTGCGGCTTTAGTAAAAACAACAATTTCAGATTTGACTTGCATCTCGAATAATGCGGGTGTTGATGATTTTGGTTTGGGACTATTATTGCAGAAAAAGCAAATAAAAAAAATGATTTCTTCTTATGTGGGAGAAAATGCTGAGTTCGAACGCCAAATGCTTTCTGGTGAGTTAGAAGTAGAGCTCACACCGCAAGGAACTTTAGCAGAACGCTGTCGTGCGGCTCAGGCTGGAATTCCAGCTTTCTTTACTCCAGCCGGATACGGAACTGAAGTTGCGGAGGGAAAAGAAGCTAGAGAATTCAATGGGAAAATGCACATTATGGAAGAAGCTTTTAAAGCAGATTTTGCCATTGTTAAAGCTTGGAAAGGTGATGAAGCTGGAAATTTAATTTTTAAAGGTACAGCTAGAAACTTCAACGCTTGTATGGCGGGTGCAGGAAAAATAACTATTGCAGAAGTTGAAGAATTGGTTCCAGTTGGGACTTTAGATCCAAATCAAATTCATATTCCGGGAATTATGGTGCAGCGTATTTTTCAAGGAGAAAAGTTTGAAAAAAGAATTGAACAACGCACGGTGAGAGTTAAGAATTAGATAATTGAGATAATGAGACAATTAGATAATTATTTGCATTATCTAATTATCAAATTCTCTAATTGACACATTTAAAGATATGGCACTTAATAAAGAAGATATAGCAAAACGAATTGCAAAAGAAGTAAAAGATCGTTATTTCGTCAATCTAGGAATCGGAATTCCGACTTTGGTTGCCAATTACGTGAGAGAAGATATTGCGGTTGAATTTCAGAGTGAAAACGGAGTTCTTGGAATGGGGCCTTTTCCTTTCGCTGGTGAAGAGGATGCTGACATTATTAACGCAGGAAAACAAACTATAACGACATTGCCTGGAGCAAGTTTTTTTGATTCAGCTTTTAGTTTTGGAATGATCCGCAGCCAAAAAGTCGATTTAACGATTTTAGGTGCGATGGAAGTTTCTGAAAATGGGGATATTGCCAATTGGAAAATTCCAGGTAAAATGGTAAAAGGAATGGGAGGAGCTATGGATTTAGTGGCTTCGGCAGAGAATATCATCGTTGCCATGATGCATGTCAATAAAGCTGGTGAGTCAAAAATCTTAAAAAGATGTACTTTGCCATTAACAGGCGTAGGATGCGTTAAAAAGGTTGTAACCGAGCTTGCAGTTCTCGAAGTGACAGAAAAAGGTTTTAAGCTCTTAGAACGCGCGCCAGGTGTGTCAGTTGATCACATCATCGCCTCGACTGAAGCGGATTTGATTATTGAAGGAGAAATTCCAGAAATGTCGATTTTTTAATTTTTAATTAGAGAGGGGCAAAGATTCAAAGCTTTACAATGATTTAGATAGAGAGAACTTCATTAATGGAGTTCTCTTTTTGTTTTCTGTTAGAGCGTATAATAAAAATGTAATCTTTTTCTCTATATTTGTTGTGATTTAAAAAAATACGCGCCTTTGGAAAAGTTTGAAATCGATATTAAATGGGGAAGTTATTTGTTTATAACAAATGTGGCAGCTTCAATCGTAATATCACTTTTAATATTGTTAGTTGACTATAATAGTTTAAGATATTTGTCAAATATTCTTATACTAGTTTTTATCGTTCAATTAATATATTTTACTACTAAAGCTTTAAAAGAGAACAAAAAATACGGTTTAAGTAAAGGATTTCGAAAATTCTTTATTTTTACTAGAATAATTGGTGTCTACTTTCTCTTTTTTGGGGTAATAGAAGAATCTAGAATACATAGCTCTAACTCTTTTATTTCGCATCCTTTTATTAAAGAAGATCTGCCAGAATTATTTATAAAAGATGAATCAAACGAATATAGTGGAATTACACTCAATGAGTTTATTGCCACATTAAAAAGAAAGTTTAGCAGACCTAAACTTCAAATCAAGTATAAAAAGAAAAAACCGCTCTATAGCGGTTTTTTCTTTTTATACTTTGCAACTTTGCACCTCAAAAAATTACAAATTGAAAGAAGCTCCTAAACTAAAAGTAGCTTGATTATTTAAATGATAAAAAGGATCATTGTTTGAACCGTATTTTGCAATTGGAAATCCGATTTCTGTGAAAACACCAAATCCGTCTGTGAAGAAATAACGACCACCAACGTGACCTCCAAAATTATGTAAACCTAAACTTAATCCAGGGTAAACGTCTAATTGTTCTACACCAATTACACTAGATAAATTAGCGTTAATTCTTGCTTTAGCATCAAAACGGTCTCCGAAATCTGGTGTTGCATCATTATAATCAGTTGTGCCTCCGTGGTAAAAACCATTAAAATTATCAACTCCTAATAAATAATTCGCAACAAAACCAAAAGAGAAGTTTTCTCCCAAACCAAAATCTATAGAACCTTGAATTCCAGAACCACCATCTTGTAAATTAGCACCAACGTTAACTCTAGTATCTCCTTTTCCTGTAAAGGCACTTTGTGCATTAATAAATCCGAATGAAACTAAAAACAAAAGTGTAATAACCTTTTTCATAAATTTTAAATATTAATTATTTGAAGGCAAAAATAAAAATTTAAATAAATTAATTCCTACCTTTTTCGTTAAAATACAATTCGTTTAATGGCTCGCTCTGCCAGTATTTTTTGGTGTCGACATCTAAAATAGTAAGCGGACCTCTAAATGCTGCGCCGGTATCGACATTCCAGACACAGGCTTTGTTTACAGGAACAGTCTGCCCGATTCTAGTAACAGGAGTATGACCTATGTAAACTTCTTTATAAACGGTAAATCTTTTCGGATAGTTTAAATCATCTTCTTTTAATTTTGGGTCTAATGAAAGAGCGGTTTCCCAAAGTGTTCTATCCCAATAAAATAGTTTAGAAAAATATTCCCATTTAACACCATTTAAATTGGTAAAACCTGCATGAACAAACAAACGGTTTTGCTCGTCTAAGTGATAATCTTGAAGGTTTTCTAGAAAAGCGATATGTGCTTTTTTCTTTTCGCCGGAAATTTTAGCATAACCTTCAACAGTTGCTTTTCCGCCATGTTTGTACCACATTTCTTCGTCAAAATCATCGTGTCTGTTTTCCAGCCAGTCTAATGCCAGCTGATCGTGATTTCCTCTTATGCAGATGCAGTTTTGTTTGCTTTTTAAATCAATCAGATAGTCAATTACTTCAACAGACTGGCTCCAGCCGTCTACATAATCGCCCAAAAAGATTAGAGTATCTTCGCTAGTAACTTCGGCTCTTTTCAACACTTGTTCTAGTGCAAGTAATCCGCCATGAATGTCCCCTATAACAAATGTTCGCATTATTTAATTTTTCGAGTAGAAGAACAAAAATAAAAAGAATTATTGGTTTGCACTCACCTAATTTATATTCTTTAAAAATTGATACTATTTATAACCATTAGAAAGGCTTTTTTAGCTCTTTCCGCTGTAAATTTGCAAAATGTCTGAAACACCAACATATCGCAAAATTATTCATATCGATATGGATGCTTTTTACGCGTCGGTAGAGCAGATGGACAATCCTGAATTGCGCGGAAAGCCTGTTGCTGTTGGAGGATCAGAAAATAGAGGAGTGGTTTCTGCGGCAAGTTATGAGGCGCGCAAGTTTGGAGTTCGGAGTGCCATCAGCGGTGTTTTGGCTAAAAAATATTGCCCGGACATTATTTTTGTAAGACCTCGATTTGATCGTTACAAAGAGATTTCTTCTAAAATTCATAAAATTTTCAATGAATATACAGATTTAGTCGAACCTCTTTCGCTTGACGAAGCTTATTTGGATGTTACTAAAAATAAAAAAGGAAATCCGAGTGCAAGTTTGCTAGCTGAGGAAATTCGATTAAGGATTTTTAATGAAGTAGGTTTGACTGCCTCTGCTGGAATTTCAATCAATAAATTTGTTGCCAAAATAGCCAGCGATTACAATAAACCAAACGGGCAAAAGACAGTTAATCCGGATGAAGTTGAAGCTTTTCTTGAAGAATTACCTATTCGTAAATTTTATGGAGTTGGAAAAGTAACAACGGAAAAAATGTATCAGTTGGGAATTTTTACAGGAACCGATTTGAAAAGTAAGTCGCTTGAATTTCTTGAAAAAAACTTCGGAAAATCGGGTACTTTTTATTACAATGTAGTTCGTGGTATTCATAATAGCGAAGTGAAGTCTTCGAGAATTACGAAGTCGGTTGCGACAGAGCATACTTTTGATGTGAATTTATCATCTGAAATTTTTATGATAGAACAATTGGAGAGAATCGCGGCATCATTAGAAAAACGTTTGGAGCGCCATAAACTTTCAGGTAAAACGATTACTTTAAAAATAAAATATAGTGATTTCTCTCAGCAGACTCGAAGTAAAACACTTCCTTATTTTATCTCAGATAAGAGTTTGATTATGGAGAATATTAAAGAATTATTATACCAGGAAAAAATGAAAGACTCGGTTAGATTGTTGGGTATTTCTTTGAGTAATTTGAATAATGAAATTAAAAAAGCAGTAGCGGTGCAACTAAAATTTACATTTTGATAACAAGATTAGCATCTAAATTAAGCGTTCCTATATTCAATAACAAGATTTTTCTTCTATCTTTGAGTAAAGGTTTGTTGGATATCTAAAAAGTTTACTATGAAAAATACTAGCTCTGACGATTTTTTACAACGAAATTCAGTTCCAATTATGGCCTGGGATTTTCATTATGAGTTTGTTAATGAACTCAAAGCGCTGACAATTGATCTGGAAAAACTAAATGAAATTGCAAGTAAATTTACTTGGGATAAAAAAAAACTGAATATTCAGGAAAGGATTAAGGAAGAAGTAGTAGTCATCACTGATTTGGAGTTGAAAATAGTTTTTGCGTCAAGCGGAATAAAAAAAATGACTGGTTTTAAAGAGGAAGAAATTCTAGGTAAAACACCAAAGATGTTCCAAGGACCAGCAACTTCTAAGAAAGATTTAAAAGAAATTAGAGAAGCAATAAAAAAGAGGGTTTCTTTTGTGAAAACAATTGAAAATTATAGAAAGAATGGAAAAACTTATAAATGTAAAATAGAGGCAACCCCAGTTTATAATTTAAAAGGTGAATTGTCTCATTTTATGGCTTTTGAAAAAGAAGATTTAAGTGCGTGATGAGTTTAACCGCAAAGAGCGCAAAGATTTACGCTAAGTTCGCAAAGGATATAAAAGTAAAACCGCCTATTTAGGCGGTTTTTTGTTTTTAATGTAAGTGGTACCTTGCGTAAATCTTTGCGCTCCTTGGGGTTAAGAAAATTACAAATTAGCAAAGAAATCATTTCCTTTATCATCAGTAATAATGAATGCTGGGAAATCTTTCACTGTAATTTTACGAACAGCTTCCATTCCTAATTCTTCAAAATCAACTACTTCAACTTTAAGAATATTGTCTTGAGCTAAAATTGCAGCTGGACCTCCGATAGAACCTAAATAGAATCCGCCGTATTTGTGGCAAGCGTCTGTAACTTGTTTGGTACGATTTCCTTTTGCAAGCATAATCATACTTCCACCATTTTTCTGGAATTCGTCTACATAAACATCCATACGTCCAGCGGTTGTTGGTCCGAAACTTCCAGAAGCCATTCCGTCTGGGGTTTTTGCAGGACCAGCATAATAAACAGGGTGGTTTTTGAAATAATCAGGCATTGGTTTTCCAGCGTCTAATAATTCTTTGATTTTTGCGTGAGCAATATCTCTTGCAACAATTACTGTTCCGTTCAGTTTTAAACGAGTTTTTACTGGATATTGAGACAATTTTGCCAAAATATCAGCCATTGGCTGATCTAAATCAATTTCTACAGGAGCCTCTAAATGCGGAGCAGTTTCCGGTAAAAATTGCTTCGGATTAACTTCTAATTGCTCAACAAAAATTCCGTCTTTGGTAATTTTTCCTTTAATATTTCTATCGGCAGAACAAGAAACTCCTAATCCAACCGGACAAGAAGCGGCGTGACGAGGCAAACGAATGACACGAACGTCATGCGTAAAATATTTTCCTCCAAACTGAGCTCCAATAGCACTTTCCTGACAGATTTTCTGAACTCTTTCTTCCCATTCAAAATCACGGAAAGCCTGACCAGACATGTTTCCAGAAGTTGGAAGATGGTCATAATATCCTGCAGATGCTTTTTTAACAGCGCTTAGATTTGCTTCTGCAGAAGTTCCGCCAATTACCAAAGCTAAGTGGTATGGAGGACAAGCAGAAGTTCCTAAATCTTTGATTTTTGTGCGAATGAACTCATCAAGAGATTTCTCATTCAATAAAGATTTCGTCTGTTGGTATAAATAGGTTTTATTGGCAGATCCACCACCTTTTGCCATAAACAAAAAGTCATAAGAAGTGCCTTTTTTAGCATAAATGTCAATTTGTGCTGGAAGATTTGATCCTGAATTCTTTTCTTCAAACATCGAAATCGGAACAATCTGCGAATAACGTAAATTTCTTTTTTGATACGTATTGAATATACCACGGCTCAACCATTCCGCATCATCAGCACCGGTAAAAATGCTTTCGCCTTTTTTTGCCATTACAATTGCCGTTCCGGTATCTTGACAGCTTGGCAACTGACCTTCAGCAGCAACTGATGCATTTTGAAGCAAATTGTAAGCTACAAAACGATCGTTGTCTGTGGCTTCTGGATCATCAAGAATTTTTCTTAGTTTTTGCAAATGTGTCGTTCTCAACATAAACGAAACATCTGTTAAAGCTTCTTCAGCTAATAATTCCAAACCTTTTGGATCAACGGTTAAAACTTCGCGTTCTCCAAATTGTTCTACTTTCACAAAATCTGAGGTGATTTTGCGATACTGCGTATCGTCCTTTAAGATCGGATAAGGATCTTGGTATATAAAATCAATCATTGCTTTGTTTTTTTTACAAATTTAGAAATTATTTACCTAAGAAAGAATTTGAATAAGGGTTGTGTGTTTATAATTTGAAACCAATTTAAACTGGACTGAAGTCCAGCTCTACAATATGATTCGAGCCTTTGGCTCTTTTTTTCCAGTTCCGAAGAAACTATGCATTTAATTTCATCTAGCATATGATAATTCAATATATAAGTTCCGAAGGAACGATTTATTTTGTAGGGCTGGACTTCAGTCCAGTTTATATTGATATAGTAGAATCATATCAAGTTTTCAAAAATACATCGTTCATCAAATTTAGTATCGTATTTTTTTAGAAAAGAAGAATATTCATCTTTGAAGTTTTGCTTTTTATGATGTTCTTCTTGATTTTCAATATATTTATAGATAGCATCAATGTGCGATTTACTATATGAAAAGACACCATAACCTTCCTGCCATTCAAATTTGTATTTTGTCAGCTTATTGTCATTGATATATTTTGATGATTTTCCTTTTACAACTTTCATTAAATCGGAAACAGAAATCGTTGGTTTAAGAGTTAGAAGACAATGGACATGATCTTCGGTACCGTTTACTATTATGGTTTTGCAACCCGTTTCATTTATTAAATTTCCTATTACGCTTAATATTTTTGATTTGCATTCATTTGTGATTAGTGCTTCTCTGTATTTAACTGCAAAAACGGCTTGTATGTAAACTTGGTGAAAGGTGTTTGACATGTATAAATTATTAACGATTAAAAATCCGTTATAAATATATAAATTTTCTTACAAAAAACAATCTTAATATTGTATATTTAACTGGACTGAAGTCCAGCCCTACAAAATGAATCGTTCCTTCGGAACTTTACATTTGGTATCTTGATAATATTGCGTAAATCAAAAAAGTCCAGCCCTACAAAATGAATCGTTCCTTCGGAACTTTACATTTGGTATCTTGATAATATTATGTAAATCAACAAAGTCCAGCTCTACAAATACAGGAAAAAGAGCCAAAGGCTCAATCCATATTGTAGGGCTGGACTTCAGTCCAGTTTATGTTGTAAAATGATATTTTTAAAAAAACCAAGTCGCCACAAAAATAGCCGTAATTACACAGATTAAATCGACCAAAAGCATTGTGCCCAAAGCATAACGCGTATTTTTGATGTTTACAGAGCCAAAATAAACAGCAATTACATAAAAGGTACTTTCAGCACTGCATTGAAAAATACTGCTTAATCTCGCCGTTAAAGAGTCTGCTCCAAAAGTATTCATAGAATCAATTAAAAATCCTCTTGATCCGGCAGAACTAAAAGGGCGTAACATTGCAACTGGTAGTGCATTTGTGATTTCTTTGCTTACGCCTAGATTCGAAAATACAAATCCGATTCCATCACTTATAATTTCAAATAACCCACTGTTTCTGAATAGTGAAATTGCCACCAGCATTCCTAAAACATAAGGAAAAATAGTTACTCCTGTTTTAACCCCGTTATTAGCGCCCACAACAAAAGTGTCAAAAACGGTAGTATTTGCATCTTTAAATTTTTGTTCGTGTCTGAAAGAAAAAATCAGGGTAAAAGCAATAATAGCCAATAATATTAATCCTGAAAGATTAGAAGTGAAATAGTTTTTTCCAATTAAATCCAAGTGATTCACATACATCAATAAACCAACAATGGCAGCAATTAAAACCATTAAACCAATAAGAAGAGAGGCACTTCTGAAGTTGATTTTTTGCTTAATTCCAACAATTAAGAAAGCCGCAATGGTACCAATAAACGAAGTTATAATACACGGCAGCATAACATCGGCTGGATTACTGGCATTAGCCGCTGCGCGATATCCGATGATAGAAGTTGCAATCAAAGTTAATCCAGAAGCATGAAGACACATAAACATGATTTGTGCGTCACTGGCTTTGTCCTTGTCTGGATTTATCTCTTGTAAGCTTTCCATTGCTTTCAATCCGAATGGTGTTGCTGCTGAATCTAATCCCAAGAAATTGGCAGCAAAATTCAATGTCATATAAGATATTGAAGGGTGATTTTTAGGAATACTTGGAAATACTTTTACAAAAACGGGACTTAAACCTTTCGCTAGTTTTCCAGAAGCTCCAGAAATGATTAAAAGTTCCATTAATCCGCAGAAAAAGGCTAAATAGGCAATTAAAGGCAAAATTAAATCAACTAAAGTGCTTTTGCAAGTTGGCAGTAAACCATCAGATTTTTGAAGTCCGCTGAAAACTTTTACGGTTTTGTTTTTGTAAACGTAAGTTGTATCGGCATTAAGCGTGTCACGATTGATGATCATAGTTTGATCTGGCGCTTTTTTTATACTGTCTTTAATGAAAGCGGGAAGTTCTTCGATGTATTTTTCAGAAACTAAGACAGGATCGTCTTTCTTTCCATTCAAAACAGAATCAATTGTGTAAGTATTGGCAGTAAACAAGCTGAATACAATAAAAACAATCGAAGAAATAAAAATCGTTAGCCAAAATCTGCTCAATACCATAATTCTAATTTTTTTTATAAATGTAATTATTTAGCAATAATACGCATAAAGATTTAAGTAACGAAACTGGAATTTGTAGTTAAAAATCATAAAAACTATTGCACATTTAGATTTTAAGCTGTTTCAAAATGTTTATATGTCGCTCCGCTGGAGCTTTTGGATGTTGGGGAAATTAAATTTGCTATAAATATGACGCTCTTCCATAGCTATTTTAAACTTAAGAAAACAAAATTATATGTAAATGAAAAAGCTCTGGAAGAGCGAAATATCTATAGAAATCAGTTAGACTATAATTAAAAGCCCCAGAGGGGCGAAATCTAATTATCCGTTTTTGGAAAATTGATTATCCAATCACAACTTTGGTTTGCAAATAAGTTTCAAAAGACTTAATTCCTTCAAAGAGAATTTCTTTTTTGTGCTTTTCAGTTTCATTAAAAAACTCCGTTTCTATTTTAGCATGATCTTTTTTGAAAGTTCTTTTCCAGATGCCAATCACTTTTCCATTTTCTAAAATTATGGGTTTGAAAATGCCATTATTGGTAAAAACTTTCGATTGATTTGCTGCTAAAAAGGAAGCTTCTCGCGTTTTATAAGCAATTAAAATCTCATCAAAAGCGGGAAGAAAATGCACGCTTTCGCGGAAATTCCCTTCATTAATAAGATCCTTTTTAAACCAATATTGCTGATTATCAATAGTAATATTATTTAATTGCAACTCAATTGCGTTAACTGTTTTTTTACAGATTGTAACAGGAAATCCTGACCACCATGAAAAATCGGACACCGTTGCTGGACCATGACTTTCAAAATAACGAAGAGCTAGTTTGGCTAAAGCTTCTTCTTTAGTTAATTTGGCTTTAGGTTTTGCAACGCGTTCTTCAAGCAAAGCATAAGTAATTTGTTTGCCTTTCATTCTTCCATTGCAGACTAAGCCATCTAATTCGGCATTCATCATTACAATAACTGGAGATAAATCGCCTGCACTTTTTTCAATGTTAAGCTCTTTCATGATTTCTTCTCGAGTTAAATGATTGTTTCCCGCAAGAAGTTTTTCTATTTTAGAATTGACTTGATCAAATTTCTTTTCATCAAAGCCATGTTGTATAGCCATTGTTGCAAAGAGGCGCTTTACTTGTGGTGCAGAAAGTTCCAACATCCAATAAATATCATCAGCAGCAACAAAATGCCAAGTTGGACGCAGAATATGAGTTCTGATAATTTTGCCTGAATTAATCGCTTCTTCAATTTCTTTTTCGGTAGAATCGCACCGTGAGCCAATTGCCCATTTTGCCATTGCGTAATCCTGTGCTTGCATTGCACCAAAATGCTTAACAACTTCTTGAGGAGAAGATGAAGTTGCCTTAAACAATTTTTGAGCAACCATTCGATGATGTGAAATTTCAGAATGAATCATATTCAAAATTATTTTAAACCATAAATAGAAAAATCTTAGTATCTCAGAAACTTAGAACCTTAGCATCTTAAAAAGAACTAAACATGAATAATTTCATCATCTATCAACAAATCTTCTCGTCGCAAACGAAGAAAAACCTGTGCAACAGCAATAGTATCTTTTTCACAATAGGTTACAATTCGATCAATATCTTTTTCGACATAAAACACATGAGCAACCTGACTTCCATCAATATCGCCTTTTGGAGATGGAACTCCAAGAATTTTGGTTAGTAACTTTAAAGAAGTAAAATGCTTATAATCTCCAAATTTCCATAGTTCTAAAGTATCTAAATGCGGAATTTCCCATGGTTTTTTGCCAAATAAATTCATCTTGTCTGGAATTGGCATCTGATTGATAATCATTCTACGTGCAATAAACGGAATATCAAATTCTTTCGAATTATGTCCGCACATCAAATGCTGAGGCTGATTGAAATGATTGTTGATCAGATTCGAAAAGTCTTTTAAGATTTGTTTTTCTTCGCCAAAAAAAGAAGTTACCCTAAAATTTCTGATATCTCCTTTGATTGTAAAAAAACCAACCGAAATACAGATGATTTTGCCAAACTCTGCCCAGATTCCGGCGCGTTCGTAAAATTCTTCAGGACTAAATTCGTCTTTTCGCTGATATTGCGTTTTTAAATCCCAAAGTGATTGCATTTCTGCGTCAAGCGAATTGAAATTCTCTTCTTCAGGTACAGTTTCTATATCAAGAAAGAGAATATTGTTAAGGTTTATCTTTTCAATCATATTTTTTAGCCACGAATTACTCGAATTTACACTAATTTTTTATTTAGAATAAATGTACATATTTGATTTTAAAGTAAGTATTTTAATACAGGAAAATATATCTAGATTTTGATAGTTAAAATCTAATTCGTGCAAATTAATAAAATTAGTGGCAAAAACTAGAACAAACTTTGTTGTGTAGAAGGGTTTTCATGTTCTAAAAGCCACTTTTTGCGTGACAATCCGCCTGCATATCCAGTTAAAGATCCGTTTGTACCGATAACGCGGTGGCAGGGAACAACAATCCAAAGCGGATTTTTACCATTTGCTGATGCCACGGCACGAATCGCTTTTACATCGCCCAATTTCTTGGTTTGATCCATATAACTAACCGTTTTCCCGAATGGAATTTCCAATAAAGATTTCCATACTTTTTGTTGAAACTCAGTTCCTTTTGGGTTTAGTTTCAGATTGAAATCCGTTCTTTTGCCTTCAAAATATTCATTTAACTGCAAAACAGCATCTTGTAAGATTTCTGGAATTTCTTTAGAAACATCATTGGTACCAACATCAGATACCGAAATTACAGCAATACCATCTTGATCTCCAATTATTTTGGTGATTCCTAAAGGCGAATTGATGTAAACTGTTTCCATGATTTTTTAGTTATCACAAAGATAGGAAGGTTTCGCAATCCCGATAGTTATCGGGAGCAAAGTTTTTTTTAACGATATAAGTAATTTGAGTTTTGTTGTTTTTTAAAGTCCGCAAAGTTTTGCAACTTTATTAAATGAACTTTTATGACTTACATGGTTTAATAATGCTCCAACTTGAATTGATAGCTAAGATCGTTTTCAATTTTTTTGCTAGAAATCACCTTTTTGATATTCGATTTTTGAAAACTGAATTTCGGTAAAATCAAACTTTTTTCAATTGCTTTTTGGGTATAATATTCCGCTCTTGTCGGATGAAAAGGCGCTACGGCATTAAAAACATCATTCCATTTCGATTGATTTATAATTTCTTCAATAATAGAAATACAATCATTTTGATGAATTAAATTTACGGGAGCGTCTGGATTTTCTAAATTCTCTTTTCCTGCCAGAAATTTTACCGGATGACGATCTTCGCCAATAAGTCCGCCGAATCTAAGAATTGTAGTTTCAAAATTTTTATCTTTTTGAAGAAGATTTTCAACTAAAAACAATTGTTTACCACTTTCGGTTTCCGGATTTGGAATAGTTTCTTCGGTAATTAAAGTATTAGCATCGCCATAAACAGAAGTTGAACTTACAAAAAGAACCTTTTTTACACTTGATTTTTCTATAAACGGAATAAGATTTTCAATTTTTTCGACAAAAATTTTCTTTTCTGAATTAGGATCAGCTGTTCTTAATTTTGGCGGAATGTCGATAATTAAAATTTCACTTTCTGCTAAAAAGTTATTTATACTTTCGCTTTCAAGCGTTTCTTCGTCTTCGCTTAGATTGACAAGAAATGGACTTATTCCAGCATTTTCAAAAATCGAAAGTTTGTTTTCTGAAGTTGTTGAGCCTTTTATTGAATTTCCTTTTTCGATTAGTTTTTTAGCCAACGGAAATCCTAACCAACCACAACCTAATATGCTTATTTTTTTCATTTTTTTAAGGTTCAAAGTAACAAAGGTACAGAGTTCTAAAGGTTTTTAGCGTCATATTAAAGAGGAATATTGACTAAAAAAGAAAAGGCAGAACTTCGTTGAAAGTCTGCCTTTTTTATAATCGAAATATTTTCTGTTGTTTAATCTATTTGAATATTGTTTTTCTTCGCAATTTTTTTGAAAAGATCTTCTTTGTTTTCCGATTTCATTTTTTGATAAATAGCCCCTATAAATTGTTCGGAGTCTTTTGCATAATCTGATTTGGAATCGGTGTAAATTCTGTGAGCCATAAACATATTATCCAGTGCTTTTTCGTCGTCTTTTAGCATAAAATAATTTTTTCCAGCACCAAAATAGCCTTCGGCATTATCAGGATGGTATTCAATTAATTTTTGGTAATAACTGATAGCAGTTTTATAATCAGATTTAAAAGTATAGGCAACTCCAATATTCATTAAGGCAAAATTTCCTTCAGGATAAATTTCCAGCGATTTTTTATAATATTTTATCGCGTTATCGTAATCATTTAATTGTCTGTAAGAAACCGCCATGTCGTCAAGGGCAAGAACAAAATTTGGATCTGCTTTTAAAGCTAATTGAAAACTTTCAATCGCCAATTTAAAGTTCTTTTGATCCATGAAATCTTGTCCAATTATATAAGAGTTTTGAGCGCTCTCATTTTTAGATTTTCCGTAATAAATGTCATCTTTATTCTCAATAATCGCGGGTACTAACTTTGGACATTCTTTTGAAACAATTGCTTGAACTCTAAGAAGCATGGTCTGAATGCCTTCTACAGTATTAAAAGATTCTCGCACTTTTGGGTCTTTATCAGTCATAACCAGTTCGCCCATTGGTTTTGTCAAGCAATCTCTAAAAATTTCATTGGTAATGTTTGAGGTTTTTTGCAAACATTCACATGTTTTGGCTGCAATTTTTTCTTCAATAGTTTGTGAATGAAGTATTGAAAAGCTTGCAAAAGTTAAAAAAAGAATGAATTTTTTTTCCATGTACTTTTAGAGATTAAGGTTAAAATGCTGAACTTCTATTCTGATTTAATAGCCGGTTTTATTGTGTCTTTTAACACATTCAAACTGTCTTTGACAACTACAGGTACAATTGGTTTTAGTGGAGCGGTGTATCTTTTTATTTTCTGATGAATTAAAACGGCATCATTAAGAACAAAAGGCGTCGGCATCATCCAATTTTCTCTTGGTTTAACATTTAACAGCGGATTGCTCATCAAATCAAATGAACTTTCAATTAAATCCATATCAAAAAGAGATGATTTTTGAATGTAGAAATCCATCACAAGCGGTTCGTTGCCCACAACATAATAGCACAGGATTTTGCTGTCTTCTCTTTGCAAACGGTTTCCTTTTTCTCCAGAAGTAGCCACTCCATTTGCTTTGAAATTATAAAACGTCATTTTTGGATTAGCGTAAATATCGTAACGATTTACTTTTCTGTTCGGAGTAATTTTGATTTTTAAATATCTATTATTTCCAATAACACTGTCTCTTAAAAACTGAACGGTCGGCTTTGGAACATCAACAACAGGCGCTATCGCGCTGTATGTAAAAGTCGAATTGTACTTACTAGCAAGTGGAAGTGTATTTAAACCAACCGCTTTTTGAGTTTTTTCTCCTAAATACGATTTTGTCCATTCGTCTAAATTTGTGTCGTAAGTTGTCCAGGCAGCAGAATTGTTGTCGCCATTTAAAACGTATAATAAACTATTGGATTTTGCTTTGCCATATTCATAGCCTGAATGATAACCTGCGTAAACGAAAAATGAAATAGAAGCTAGAAAGAAAACTACAATCCAGGCACCTTTTCTAGCAAATGCTCCAAAGATAGGCAACATTAATCCGAAGAGTAAAACGGTTAGAACAGCGCTTCCAAATAAAATTTTAAGTCCTAAACCAATCGGAAACATTACAATAAATGGCGCTATGATCGCTAATGCTGGAATACTAAAAAGAAGATTCACTCCTAAACTGTAATGCTGTGTGAAAACGAATATTCCGAATAATAAAATTCCGAAATAAACAGGAATAATCAAGAAACCAGCACCCGTTAAACTATTGGCTAAATAAGCATTAATGATAATCCAGAGTAGCAAAGGCGCTACAAAATGGTTCATTGTAATTTTTGCTTCAGAAAAATGATGATAGAAAGCAAAACAAATGGCGATACTCAAAGTTACAAAAGCCCCAATGTAGGCATGGCCATTATAGGTAAATCCGTTTAGAAGGTCAGAGTATTGCGGATAAATTTCAAGAATAAGTTTCCATCCTAAAAAGGTTACTAAACCAGATATAATAATAGAACCTAAAAGCGGAACGAAACCTTTAAAAACTTCTCTGAACGAGATAATTCTTTTTACTTTTCCAACAAAAAGAAATAAGACCAATAATCCAAAAGCAACTAATGTCATTGGCATTACCCAAGAAAAAGGATAATTGATGAAAGAAAATGGAGCACTAAAGTAAACGTTATCTTCTGTAGCTTCTGTTTTAGTCAAATCAATATTAGTCAGGTATCTCAACAACGGCATCAAATAAGTTCCTTGATGCGCTAAAGTTGTTTTATTTAAATGCTGGACATCATCTTGCTGTGTATGATAATTGAAATGACCGTCAATAAAAGCAAAATTGAAACCCTGAATATTTCCCTGTTCTCTAAAAACTGTTAAATCGGTATCGTTTGGAAGCATTTTATAAATGCTGTACATCAATGAGTTGGATACCGGATAAGAAGTTTTAGCATCAGAAAATGCTTTAACCATAGCTTCGTTTCCTTTATTGGTTTCCATTAACATATAACTTGGACCAGAAGTTCCGCGAGCTTCAAAGTTTAAAACTAAACCAACGTCTTTTGCCCAAGGATGCTTATTTACAAACAATGCCGCACCATTTAAACCTAATTCTTCAGCGTCAGAAAATAGTATAATGATGTCATTTTTTTGAGGATGTTTGGAGTATAAAAAAGCGCGAACTCCTTCTAGAATAGTTGCAACACCAGAAGCATCGTCGCTGGCACCTTTTGAAAAAGAATGCGGAGCGCTGTCATAATGGGAAAGAAGTAAAAGCGCTTTGGTGTTATTTGTTCCTTTTATTCTAGCCAAAATATTTTTTGACTTTACCAAAAGACCTCTGTCATTAAGAGTAAAACCTTCCTGAATACTCGTTTCAAGGCCAATTCTGTTCAATTCTAGTTTTAGATAATTAGCAACCAGCTCGTGATTAGTTGATCCGACATAGTGAGGTTTCTGTGCTATAATCTCAACTTGGTTTAAGGCTCTTTCGGTCGAGAATTCTGCAAGTGCTTCATCATCTTTAGAAATCCCTTGTGGCATCATCGTGGCGTATACAATGCCGAGTAAGGCTAAAACACAGGCTATGGCTAGAATTGAGGTTTGGTTTTTTCTCATGGTGAATAATACTATCTATATTTCTTTTTTAACAAGCATAAAATAATCATTGTCCAAGGATCGATAACCTTGATCATACAGAAAATAATAGGTATTTCCTGTCTTGGTTTGTAATATATTTGTAAAGAACTCAAAATCAAAGCCTTTGTTTAGCATTTTGTCTCGAGTAGCCTTCGATTTTCCATCTACATTTAGCTCTGCCAAAATACGGTAATTTTTGCGTAACTTGTTGTTTATATTTCGCATGAAATTCGTACTATCTTTATTCATTTTGTTATTAAAGGCATTGCGGCAGCTATCAGAACAGAATTTTTTGTCTTCACGGCCAACAATTTTAGCGGAACATTCAGGACATATTTTCATGAAATTATTTTTAATTTATTGAAAATCAGGTTTTTTGTTAATTATTTGATTAATATCATATATAAAGAGTTCAACTTGGCTGATATTACAGTCGGTTAGAATAATATCTTTAAAACCGTTTTCCATATTTATTCTCAATTCATAAGATTTTGCTGGAAAATTCAGACCAAACGTCACTTCTATAATTTTATTCAAGAGAGATAAATGTCTTATTAGCTCTAAACTTTGAATGTTTTCAATGTCAATTACGCTGTTATCTTTCCTGTAATCAGTATTATTTATTATTAAATGACCATCTTCAAAATAAATTTCGAAGAAAGGATTTTTTCTGATGATGGCCATTTTTACTACTTTGAATTTTTTATGAATTCAATTTTTTAATTTCATACAAATCAGATCTACGATCCTTTAACGTTTTGACACTACCATGTTCATGCAGTTCTTTCAATAAGTTCAAATCTACATCTACAATCAAGGTCATTTCTGTGTTTGGAGTTGCTTCTGCTTTGATTCCATTACTTGGAAAAGCAAAATCGGAAGGTGTAAATACAGAAGATTGCGCGTATTGAATATCCATATTATTTACTTTCGGAAGATTTCCAACACAACCTGCTATGGCTACATAACACTCATTTTCGATGGCGCGTGCCTGCGAACAATGTTTTACGCGAGTATATCCGTTTTGAGTATCTGTTAAAAATGGTACGAACAAAATATTCATTCCCTCATCTGCTAAAAGTCTAGAAAGTTCAGGGAATTCGACATCATAACAAATTAGAATACCAATTTTACCACAATCGGTATCAAAAGTTTTAAACTGCGATCCGCCTTTCATTCCCCAATGAATTACCTCGTTTGGTGTAATATGAATTTTGGTGTACATTTCTGATGTTCCATCTCTTTTGCATAAAAAACCAACATTATACAGATTTCCGCCTTCCATATAAGGCATACTTCCTGTGATGATATTGATATTATAAGAAATGGCAAATTCCTGAAAACGCTTTCTAATTGGATCTGAATGGCGTGCCAGTTCTCGAATTGCTTCTGCTTCAGACAAATGATTGTAATCTGCCATTAATGGTGCAATAAACAATTCTGGAAATAAAGCAAAGTCGGAGCCATAACCAGATACGGCATCGATAAAGAATTCAGCTTGTTCGAAAAGAGCTTCAACATTATTCAACGGACGCATTTGCCACTGAATTAATCCTAATCGAATAATATTTTTTTTAAGATTAATTAGTTTTGGACTGTCCTCGTAATAAATATTATTCCATTCTAGTAAAACTGCAAATTCTTTCGATTCTTCATCGCCTTCCAAATAATTTTTGATGACTCTCAAAACGTGAAAATCATTGCTCAACTGAAAAGAAAGAACCGGATCGTATAATTCTTTGGTTCTTACTTTTTCAATATAATTCTTTGGAGTCATTTTTTTGGCATGTTCTCTATAACTCGGAATTCGGCCCGCAAAAACAATAGCTTTTAAGTTCAGTTGTTCGCAAAGTTCTTTTCTTGCATCATACAATCGACGCCCTAAACGCAAACCTCGATAATTTGGATGAATAAAAACGTCTATTCCGTATAAAATTTCAGCATTTGGATTATGAGTAGAGAAGGTATAGTCACCACTAATCTGCTGATAATTATGCCTTTTTTCTACTAGTTTTTCATCAACGATAAGAGATAATGCAGAACCAACCACTTTTCCATCAACCAAAATAACCAATTGTCCTTCTGGAAAAATCGAAAGCAATCTTTCAATATCGTCAGAACCCCAATACGAATCGGCCATTTCAGGATACGATTCAATCATTGATTTTTTCAGCTGTTTATAGTCTTCAATTTCTAAATTTCGTAACTCGACTTTATTAATTTTTGCCTGCATATAGTAAGATTTATCTCAAATATACAAAAAACAATTTCCAATTACAAACGCTTACAAATAGTTATAATCGGTAGTAAATAGTTAATAACCGACTATGAATGCTGGGATAATACATCTTTGCAGTGTTGAATATGAGAAACATTTTCAATTTATAATAACATAAAAGTAATATACGCCATGAATGCAATGAGAAACAAAGTACAATTAATCGGTAATGTAGGTAACGATCCAGAAATTAAGAATTTTGATAATGGTAAAAAAAATGCGCAGTTAACAATTGCAACACATGAAAGATATACTAATGACAGAGGCGAAAAAGTAGAACAAACAGAATGGCATCGCGTTGTAGCTTGGGGAAAAACAGCAGAACTTATAGAAAAATATGTTGTAAAAGGAAAAGAAATAGCTTTTGAAGGCAAACTAACACACCGAAGTTATGATGATAAAAATGGAGAAAAACGTTATGTAACTGAAGTTGTGGTAAATGAAATTTTACTGCTTAGTAAATAATATTAAATATTCCGTTAGGAATATCTCGTCGGTAGAAAATAATAAAATTTGTTTTTGATAGTGTCCTGTAAGGACACCTGATTGACGAAAATGGATATTTTTCTTATGAATCAAACGTTCTTACGGATCGTCTAATCTTCATTCATATTTTAATTCTACCGACGAAACATTCCTACGGAATGATTTTTTCGGAAGTCAACAAATATTTAGTTAAACCCGACAGGTCTTCAAAACCTATCGGGTTTTATATTTTCAGAAAATGAGTTTTTATAAAATAGAAACTCCATTACTGTCAGTCGTCAAAACCTCGCTCATATAATCAAAAAACGGTCTCATATTTTTGAAAGCATCTACTGCCAGTTCCAAAAATTTTGGACTTAAAACTTCTTCATCTGTAAAGCGTTTTATAACTAAAAACTGTTTAAAACGCAGTAAATCAATCGCTGGATGGTCTAGCTCAAAACCTTTTGGTTTCGTTTTAAGCTGCTCGCCTTGCAAAGTTCCAAAGTTCTTTATAAAAGATTTCGAATTTAAAATTTTCTGGAAAGTTTCAGGATCTTGCGCAAATTCTGCTCTTATTCGTTTCAAATCGGTCGCATTTGGACCCCAAAAACCGCCAGCAAAAAAACTATTTCCCTTTTCCAAATGAAAATAATAACCACCACGTCTTGCTGCTGTTGCGCGGGTGTAACTGCCGCCCCAATAATGTTTAAAAGGAGTTTTGTCTTTAGAAAAACGAATATCACGATATATTCTATAAACACTTTTTTTGCCTGAAGTATTTTCTAAAACATCAGTTTTGGAAAGTTCTTTTAGTAAAGCGCCAGCAAAATTCTCAATGTGATTTAATTCGGTTAAATATTGCGGTTTATTAGCTTCAAACCAAGGTTTGTTGTTGTTTTCTTTCAGTTGTACCAAAAAATCAAGACTCGATTTAGGTATTGTAACGTGGTTTTCCATAATTGAATTAAAAATCAGAAGTTGACTGCAATTTAAAACTAAAAAACCCACCAGAGAAATCTGATGGGTTTTTCTATATTTTGTTAAGCAGTTTTTTTGAATAAATCAAACATAGGACAACGTGAGCAACGCTTCTTCTCGCTTTTTTTATATTTCTCACAACAAGAAGATTTACAGTTTTCAATCTTCTTGATTTTCTCAAGGATAACTTTATTTTTTTTGTTTTTCTTATCCTTTTTCTTCTCTTTGTCTTTTTCTTTCTTGCCCAATTTTCCTCTGTATTATAAAAACAGAGACAAATATAAACGAAAAAAGTTATCTTTAAATATTCTAAATAAACTTTAACTAATTTTTATTTTGGATTAATAGCAATTGAGCTAGTAACTGTTAACTGCTGAATATCACGGTCGAACAAGTAAAGTCCGCCTTTGTCTTCGCCAATCAAATTGATTTTGTCTAAAATAGATTTAGCTGTTGCTTCTTCTTCGATTTGTTCAGAAACATACCATTGTAAGAAATTATGTGTTGCATAATCTTTTTCCTCAAAAGTAATATGTACCAATTCATTGATAGATTGCGAAACAAAAATTTCATGATTGTAAAGCTCCTCAAACATTTCTTTGAAAGTAGAATATGTTATTCTAGGTGCTTTTAGGTCTGTAATTTGAGCATGTCCTCCGCGTTCGTTTACATACTTAACCAATTTAAGCATATGAGCACGCTCTTCATCTGACTGTGTGTACATAAATTGAGCAATTCCCTCTAATCCGTGTACTTCAGCCCAACAAGCCATAGATAAATAAGTTTGCGAAGATTCTGCTTCTATTCTGATTTGCTTATTTAAAGCCGATTCAATATTTTTTGATAGCATAATAGATGTCTTTTTTGTAAAATTAAGAAAAATAATTCATTTCGTTTTTTTGAAACCGCCAAAACATTAGGCATTTGGCTTAATTTTCAGTAGATTTAATAAGAACTTATACTTCCAAAAGAAGCGGGCCTAGAAAATTGTGCTTTATTCATAATCGGATTTCCATTGTTTTCCATCATAAAACCATCTGTGAATCTTCGCATAATAAACTGTTTAGAACCGCTGTCAAAGTAACTTAAAATATAATATTCCTTTAATTTTAGGGCATCGAATAGCGAGATGTTTTTATTGTTATTTAAAAAATAAAACAAATTATCAATTGCCAATGGTTCAGTCTGTTCGTCTTTTGCGGCATCCATATTTTCATTTAGAAGCGCATCAAAATAAACCATTTTACTTAAAGAATAAGGTATACGTTCTCCAAAATCATCGAAAGAATTGGAGCTGTAATAAAAGTCGAAATATTCGCCAAAACCACTGAAAGTAATAAAAGTATTTTTCTTGTTTTTAATAACTGAAATACCAGTAGAAAGTCCATCTAAATTTTTTAGGAATTTTGCAGTGGTTTTCAACTGCTGAGGTCTATTGTTATCAATTTGCATAAAAAAGGGTGATCTTTTAAATGCAATAGTATCATTTTTTAAAAACGAATAGGTTTTTATGGTTTTTTCTGAGTCAAAATCTTTTACATCAAATAAAAATTCGTCTTTATTAGCTTTTAGTTGAAAAAGTTTTTTGTCGTAATAAAATGAATTGGAGTTCCTTGATGCAGTTTTTGAAAGCGGCTGATTAAAATTTTTTTCTTCAACTTCTCCGGTATTGGTATTAAGATCAAAGACTTGGGTTTTTATTGTGTTATAATCAAATGTCAAAAGAATACGGTCTTTAAGGACATATAATTTATTTATTTTAGAAGCCAAATCTATAGGATTAAGAATATCCTGTTCCATTTTTGTAATTGGAAAACGTTTAATAAGCGCGCTGAAAGAAAACGCTACATTTCTTTCATTTTTAAAAATAAAATTAGAGAAATCGAACATTTTGATCTCACACTTTCCATCTTTAAATTTATAAAGAAGCAAATGATCAGATTCTTTTTCTTTCGCAAGAATATAAAAAGTAGTTTGCTGTTGGAAAGAAGTTATAATGTAATCGTGACTTTCGGGAAAAACAAAATTTAAGGATTCTGAAGTCTTCTTTTCAAAATCATAAGTGCTCACTACGAGATTTTTGTAATTTTGAGAAATCCAGTACAATGTTGGTTTTTTTTCCTCAGTAATTATTGCTCCCATTAGATTTCTGCTCTTTTCCTGTTTTATAGAATCTGTAAATTGATTTTTAAGAAAGAAGAACTTATTATACTTTAAAATATTTATGTTTTTATTGTCCCAAGCAAAAGCATAAATATCTTGATTTGCCTCATCTTCAATATTTAGAATTTGGGTCTGATTTAAATTATTAAGATTTAAAGGCAAAGAATTTAATACCGTTTGACTAAACAGAGCCGTTTTGAAAAACAAAAGAAAAAGGAAAAGTAGTTTTTTCATATCGCTAAAATCATCAAAATTTATTCCAAAAAATAGAACCTTTTATGGTATTAAATTTAAGCAATAAAAAAGTCCTTAAGATATTTTCTTAAGGACTTTTTATTTACAATTTTGAAAAGAGATTATTTTACAATAAAAGTAACTCTTCTAGCTAATCTTCTAGCTTCGTCAGAATCTTTTTGGATTGAAGTATCTGCTCCATTAGCGATAACATTTAAACGAGATGAAGCAATTCCTGCTTTTTCAAAAATAGTTTTTACGTTAGTTGCTCTTGTATTAGATAATTTTTCGTTGTATTCTGCTTTTCCAACTTGATCAGCGTAACCAACTAAATCTAGAGAAGCAGAAGGATTTTTTCTTAAATAATTTAAAACAACATCGATAGCCGCGGTTGAGTTTTCGATTGGAGTTGTTTTATTGAAGTCAAAATACACACTGTAATACTTGTCATTAATCATTCTTTTGATCAAATCATTATCAGTTGGCTGCGGATTATTAACTTGTTTTTCAATCACTACTTCTTTTTGAGCAGGAATTTTTTTGATTTGTGCTTCAAGATCTGCTATTTTGTTTTCTAGAGCTGAAGTGTCAATAATATCATTTGAAGTTACAGTCCAATCGGCATGTTTAGTATTTTTTCCTAAATACACATTTAAACCAACTGTACCATTGAACAGTAATCCAGAAAAGCCTCTATTTCCTGCAACGTATGCTCCATCAAAAGTACGATCTTGTGATGCATTCAAAATAGTTGAGAAATCACCAGTTAAAGCAACTCTATTTGATAATCTTATTTGTCCAGTTACACCAGCAATAAAGTTACCCATTTCATCTGCTCCTTTAAAACTATCACTTCTTAATTGAGCATATCCAAAACCAGCATGTCCCAATAAACCAAAAGTGTTAGTCCAAGTTTCAAAATTCATGATGCGACCTAAGTTGGCAACAGCTTGTAAATCTACTCTGTAGTATTTTGAGTCAAAATCGATAGAGCTGCCTTTTGCAGTAAGACTGTTGTATCCAAAATCTGCCTTCAAACCAAATTTGTTATTAAACATGTAACGAACACCTAGATCTCCAGTCCACGGACTCAAAGTGTTAGTCGAATATCCGTCATTAAATGGTCGTTGCGGTTTATTAATTCCTGCACCTAAGTCGATAGACCATTTATTATACCCGTTATTGTTTTCTGTTTGCGCATGTACTCCCGTTAAGGCCAGGGCAAATGCAAGAGTAATTACAACTTTTTTCATTGTTATTTGAGATTTTAAATTTGGCTCAAAACAACAACTAATTGTAAGTAAATACTTCCTTTAAAAGTCAAAAAGATATCAAAATAAGGTTATTTGGATGGCGAAATAATTCGGTAATTGTACAAGTGTTTGGTTTTGAGTTTTTTAATTAAAACCGTCTGTAAATTTTCGCAAAACATATTCTTTAGAATCAAAATCATAATATCCTAAAATGCTGTAGTTGCTTAATTTTAGAACCTTTGGAAGTAAAACCGTTTTATGATGGTCTAGAAATGCATAAATTTTATCTCCTGCAAGAGGTTCTTGACTTTGATTGGTAGTTTGGAGTTTTTTAGTCCAGACACTTTCAAAAAATACAGAATAATATGTATCTATACCGTAATAGCTCGGAGGTATGAAATCTTCATAGAAGTCAGACATCATGCCGAAGGGCGCCGCAATCGATTTTGATTGCATTCCCGTTCCGCCCAAGGTTAAAAGGAGATTTTGCTTGTTTTTGAAAACAGAAATACCGACATCTGTTGTTGCTAATTCTTGAAGAAATTTGCCTGTGTTTTTTAATTCTCTTGGTTTTTTGTCATTGATTTGCATCAATAAAGGAGAATTTTTAAATTGAATCGTATCCTTTTTTGAAACGGAAAATGTTTTCAACGATTCTCCCGATTCATAATCTTTAATATCTAATGCAAGCTGCTCAGCATTCACACTGATTTGATACAATTTGTTTTCGTGGTAATAAGAATTAGACTTTTTAGCGTTTTTTTGAGTACTAGGCTGTAAAAAAGTTTTCTCTTTAATTTCTAAGTTATCCAAATTAATATCGAACAATTGGGTTTTTCTAAGACTTTGATCTAAAGTCAGAATCAAACGATTGGGAAGCGTATATAATTTACTTTTTGAAGTCACTTTAAACAGCGGATTGTATTCTCCAGAATCCATTTTTTCAATCGGGTTTTCCATTAAAATCTGATTGAATGATTTTTGTTGGGTTTTTCGGTCGCGAAATACAAAAGGAGAGAAGTCGAGATATTTTTCTTCTGCTATTCCATTCTTAAAAATAAAAGCCGTTAAACCTTGTTTCGCATGATCCTTCATCAGTAAGTAGAAGTTGTTATCTTTTTGATAATAAGTCAAAACTGATTTTTCGTCAAGCGGAATTTGAAATTTTAAAGCACGATTGGTATTGGTTTCCAAATAATATTTAATCAGAACGATATTTTTTTCTATTGGAGAAAACCAATACAAAGTAGGATTGCCATCTTCACTGAAACTGCAGCCAATTAAGGATTTGCCTTCGGTAAATTTTCTTGATGTTACTACTTTTTGTTTTAAAAATAAAGCACTGTTGTATTTTAGTATGGAAAGGCTGTCTGATGCTAAAAAAACAAAAATATCATGTGTTGCGGTGTTTTCTACATTTAAAATATCACTTCTTTCTTTCTTATTTTTTAAATCTATTGCGTAAGAAGTCAGTACCGTCTGGCTAAGCAAAACAGTGCTGAAAAGTAAAGACAAAAAAAGGAAGATTTGTTTCATGTTTTTAGGACAACAAGAATTATTCCGTTTTTAAACTACTGATTCATAAGTTCTTGAAAATAATCGACAAATTGACCAACATGCATTCCGTCTATTAAACCGTGATGTACAAAAACGGCCATAGACATGGTTTTCTTTCCTGTTTCGTCCGTCATCATTTTTCCAAATGAAATTTTCGGGCAGCTGTCTTGATAGGTGAAACTGCGCGCGTGTGTAATGGAACTGAAATTTAACCACGGAATTGCTGAAAAATGAATGAGGCTATCATCATCAAATGATCTTGTAAAAAGTCCGGTTGTGTTCTGAATACGCTCGATTTCAGTTAATGCAGTTTGTTCGAATGTTTTAAAATTTGGATGATATTCAATTAATGAAAATCCGAAAGTGCCATCTTCGCGGCCAATTGTGGCTGATGCGTCAACTCGTTCGTTGATGTAAATCTGGTTTTCGGAAATTCGGTATCTAAAATTTTCAATTGCGTTTACCGCAGCTAATGTTTTATGTAAATAGAAAATAAAAAAAGAAGCATTTATACTTTTTGCGGTTTGATACGCTTTGGTGCAGTCAATTGCTACTGTTACACCAAAAAAAGGTTCTTCCATTTGTTTGAAATGGGCAAAATGTTCTTTTCTATTCCAATTTTCTAAGTCTAAAAGTGTTTTCATTATAATAAATTCGGAACAACTTCTGCAATAGTTTCAAATGAACTAAAATGCTCGTGTTCTATGGTATGATTAATTTTTTCGTGTTCCCAAGTGGTGTGAAACGGAATGTGAACGGCATAACCGCCAATTCCTAAAACAGGCAGAACATCTGATTTTAACGAATTTCCGATCATCAAAAATTCATGTGCCTGAATATCTAAACGGCCTAAAAGTTTCTGATAATCAATTTCCTGTTTGTCTGACATTACTTCAATATGGTGAAAATAATGTCCTAAACCCGAACGGTGCAATTTGCTGTGCTGATCTTTCAAGTCGCCTTTTGTGGCCACAACTAATTTGTATTTACCTTTTAATGCTTGCAGCGTTTCTTCAATTCCATCCAGCAGTTCGATTGGTTTTTCTAGTAATTCTTTTCCGTATTGAATGATTTTTTCAATGACTACAACAGGAATTGTATTGTTTGAAATGTTCATTGCTGCTTCAATCATCGAAAGAATGTAACCTTTAATTCCGTAACCGTAAAGAGGAAGATTGGCAATTTCGATTTTGAATAATTCTTGCGAAATTCCTTGATGTGAGAGATAATCTTCCATCAAAGCACAAAATTTATGTTCGGTTTCCTGAAAATAAGGTTCGTTTACAAATAAAGTATCATCGGCATCAAATGCGATTACTTTTAGGTTTGGTATTTTAGTTTTATGTAACATAATGTTTTTTGTTTCAAGTGTTTTTTGTTGACTTCGTTAGTTCGGCTTTCAGCCTCGAGTCAGGTTTTAGGTTTTTTTGTCACAGATTGAAAGGATTAAAAAGGATTTCTTATCTGCTAAATCTGCGTAATTTTTTTTCGCCACAAATTTCACAAATTAACCCAAATTTTTTCCCCGAATACTTTCTATTAAAGTAAAAAAATAAATCTGCTTAATTTGCTCAAATCTGCTCAAATTTGCGTGAAACCTTTTATCTTAATTCTTAGAAAAAAGCCTTTTCAAAGAAATGGTTTTATCGTAAAACGTAATTCGGATTCCGAAAAGTAAAACGATTCCGCCGAAAACCATCTGTAAAGTTATTTTTTCTTCTAAAAACAACCAAGCTAAAATCGATGTAATTACAGCTTGACTCAATAAACTCAAAGAAACTCGAGTTGCACGCATATGCTGTGTAGCATAACTAATCGAAAGCCAGGCGCACAATTGGCAAATTACAGCTTGAAGCAACAGTACAAACCATCCCATATCTGAAAAACCGCTAAATGGCTGGTCTAAAGAATAACAAAGAATTCCCAAATAAATACTCGAAGCGGTTAAACTGATAGTCATAAACGAAAGAACATCTACTTCTGAAAGCACATTTTTACTGACCAGAAGATAAATCGAATATAGAATTCCAGATAAAACTGCAAATAGAAAAGCTTGATTAAAGTTTAAATCAATAAAAAACTCAAAACCAACTAAAGTTACCATTCCGAATAAAGAAACGATTGTGCCAATCCAGAAATTAGTCGCAGGTTTTGATTTTAAAAACAAGAAAGAACCAATACCAACCCAAACCGGAGATAAATTTGTCAATAAAGATGCCTGCGTTGCGCTCGAATCTTGAATAGCAATATTCCAAACGGCAACATCAGAAGAAAATAAAACGCCGCAAAGTGCCGCCAAAAGTGCAAATTTTAAACTCGGAAGTTTAAAATTTTTACTAAAAATGACATAAGGCAACAAAAGAATAACAGCAAAAAACATACGGTAAAAAGCCGAAATTAATCCTGGAGTTAAACGTAATTTTACCAATATTGGAAAAATCGATATGCAAAGTATACCGCAGATTAAGGCTAATCTTGGTTTAGTAATTTTCATTGTATTAATTGTATTATTTTTCAAAGATAGTTTAGAAAATAAATACTTTAAAAGCAAAAAGCGTGAAATCATACAAGAATTTCACGCTTAGTTTTAAAATACGGTTTCTAACTTTAATTCACAGTCGATCCATTTGGCGCATCAGCATCCGGATTTACAAAAACCAATTTACCTTCTGCATTTGTTGTCATCAAGATCATTCCTTGACTTTCAACACCGCGTAAAGCTCTTGGAGCAAGGTTTGCTAATACAGAAACACGTTTTCCGATGATTTCTTCTGGAGAAAAACTTTCTGCAATTCCTGAAACAATCGTACGAACATCAATTCCTGTATCTACTTTTAGCACTAAAAGTTTGTTTGCTTTTGGCATTTTTTCAGCCTCCAAAATAGTTCCGATACGGATATCCATTTTCGCAAAATCCTCAAACTGAATTAAATCTTTTTGCGGCTCTGGTTGTTTATTTTCAGCAAGATTCGCTGTTTTTGTAGCTTCCAATTTATCTATTTGTTTTTGTATTTCTTCGTCTTCGATTTTGGCGAAAAGCAATTCTGCTTCACCAATTTTATGTCCTGCCGGAATTAAATCGGAGTTTTCAGAAATATCATTCCAACCTAATGTTTTATCAAGAAAAATGTCTTTTGCATCACGGTCTTTCTCTTTCAAGAATTTACTAAATCCAGCAAATTGCTCTTTAAGATCAGCCAAATTCAAGATTTTAGAAAGTTTCGCAGCTGTAAAAGGTAAAAACGGCTCAGCCAAAACGCTCAACGCCGCAGCGATTTGCAATGCCACATACATTTGAGTTTTTACACGCTCTGGATTGTCTTTCATCACTTTCCAAGGCTCTTCGTCTGCAAGGTATTTATTTCCTAAACGAGCTACATTCATCAATTCGCCCAAAGCTTCACGGAATCTGTAACGCTCCACCGAACTTGAAATCACGGCTGGATACGCTTTTAATTCTGCTAAAGTTTGTTCGTCAACTTCTGAAAATTCGTTTGGCGTTGGGATAACTCCCTCATAATATTTGTTCGTTAAAACTACCACACGATTTACAAAGTTTCCGAAAACAGCAACTAATTCGTTGTTATTTCTAGCTTGGAAATCTTTCCATGTAAAATCGTTATCTTTTGTTTCCGGAGCGTTAGATGTTAAAGCATAACGCAAAACATCTTGTTTGTCTGGAAACTCTTCTAAATATTCGTGTAACCAAACTGCCCAGTTTTTAGAAGTAGAAAGTTTGTTTCCTTCCAAATTTAAAAACTCATTTGCCGGAACGTTATCTGGTAAAATATAACTCCCTTCAGCTTTTAACATTGCTGGGAAAATGATACAGTGAAAAACGATATTGTCTTTTCCGATAAAGTGAACCAGTTTCGTTTCTTCATCTTTCCAATACGGTTCCCAATCTTTTCCTTCGCGCGCTGCCCATTCTTTTGTAGAAGAAATGTAACCAATTGGCGCATCAAACCAAACGTATAATTTTTTGCCTTCAGCACCTTCAACCGGAACGTCAATTCCCCAGTCTAAGTCACGCGTTACAGCACGAGGTTCTAATCCTGCATCGATCCAAGATTTTACTTGTCCGTAAACGTTCGTTTTCCAATCGTTTTTATGACCTTCTAAAATCCATTTTGTTAAGAAATCAGAGTATCTATCTAAAGGTAAAAACCAGTGTTTTGTTTCTTTTAAAACTGGAGTTTCACCTGTGATTGTCGACTTTGGATTAATCAGATCGGTTGCGTTCAAAGTAGAACCGCAATTTTCACACTGATCTCCGTAAGCTCCTTCATTGCCACATTTAGGGCAAGTTCCAACTACAAAACGGTCTGCTAAAAACTGATTTGCTTTTGCGTCGTACAATTGTTCTGTAACTTCTTCAATAAAATCACCTTTATCATACAAAGTTCTAAAGAATTCCGAAGCTGTATCATGATGAATTTTTGCCGAAGTTCTAGAATAATTGTTGAATGAAATTCCGAAATCTGCAAACGATTTACGGATAATTCCATCATATTTATCAATAACTTCTTGTGGTGTAATTCCTTCTTTTTTGGCTTTCATAGAAATTGCAACGCCGTGTTCATCGCTTCCGCAGATAAATGCAACATCTTTTCCTTGCAATCTTAAATATCTAGAATATATATCTGCAGGTACGTAAACCCCCGCCAAATGCCCAATATGGATTGGTCCATTGGTGTAAGGCAATGCCGCCGTGATCGTATATCTCTTTGGATCTTGTATCATAATTCAATTTTATTGAGTGCAAAAATAAGCAATAGAATTGAGATTTTAATATTACGCGGAGATTCGCTAAAGTTTTCATTGCGTTTTTAATCTCGCAAAGACGCGAAGGCGCAAAGTTTTTTTAATTTTAGCCACAGTTTAGACGGATTTAATTGAAATAATTTAGGCTAGGATTCCTTTATTTAAAATAATTTTGAAACTCAGTAGGCATTTTGCTTATCGGTTTTATTTTGATGTCTTTATAGTAAACTTCGGCAGCTTCACTTTGCAATTGTATTTTCCCTTCAATTAAAGGCATAAATTTTTCACCATCAAAATAGCGGGAATTTTGCAAAACCATGACTACTTTGCCGTTAATGATATGAAGACTTTTTCCTTCGATACAAACCAACTCTATTTCTGTCCAACCGTTATTAGGCGTTTCAGCTCTCATTTTTCGCATGCAAAATCCAGTATTTTCAGTATGTGTTCCAAACGGAATAAATTGCTGATCCTCATCGGCTACGGCATTCATTCCTCCTTCAGGAAGATAAGCTCTGATGTCAATTGCCGCATTTGCAATGTTCCAATAATCACCAAAATGGCCTTCCATTATTTGAAATTCTTGAGATAACATCCAGGCACGCCAATAATCTACTCCCGCTTTTCCCTGCGAATGATAAAGCACACCAGCATCCATAAGCTTGTCGGTTCTGGGTTCCCATTTTTTATTTCCAAATTTAACTTTTAGCTTCAGGCGATAGTTTTTAAAGGTTTCTTTGGTAAAGACACAGCCATAATATTCCCCGGACACTTTAAGGACATTTTCATTGTTCTCCTGAATCACGGTAAACATATTGTTTACATTTTTGTTGTATCCAATAGGTGCTATTTCGTTTCCATTAACATCCGTAGGTATTTTGCCCGAATATCCGTTCTGATGTTTGTAACTTAGATACATGTCCCATTTGCTGAGGTTTTTATCCAGTAAATTTATCCAGCCATCTTCGAAACCGTTTTTGTCATTAGTTGCTGAAGTCAAAGTAAACAGAAAAGCAAATGCTATCAGAATGGAATATTTTTTCATAAGTGGTTTAGATAATTTGGATAAAAACGATTTCTCAAATCTACAAAATAATGTCTCAAAGCTATTGTGTAATTAATTCAAAATCAGATACCATTTCTGCACTTTGTCTTCCTGCAAATATGTTTTCTATCTAGCCAATCGACGAATTACACCTAAAAACTTTGTATCACTGCGAATTCTTGGTGCATCTCTGCGTAAAAACCTAACAAATTTTCGCTCCATTAAAACCTTATAGTCCTTTTGACTATATTTGAAAAAAATATCAAAACGTACATCATGAATAAAATATATCTAACCATTTTAGTTTTGTTTTCGTATTGCGGTTATTCTCAATCACAGCCGGAAAAGAGTTTAAAACAAGGACAATATTCAAATCCCATTTTTGCGGGCGATTATCCTGATCCGAGTTTGCTTCGCGATGGAAAAGATTATTATGTCGTTCATTCTTCATTCGATTATTATCCTGGACTTTTAATTTGGCATTCGACTGATTTAATGAATTGGCAGCCTGTTACAAATGCACTTTCTAAATATGTTGGAGCCGTTTGGGCGCCCGATTTAATTAAGTATAACAATAAATATTACATTTATTTCCCTGCAAATAATACCAATTTCGTAGTTTCAGCCGATTCTATTAACGGACCTTGGAGTGAACCAGTAGACTTGAAAATTGGAAATATCGATCCGGGTCATGTTACAGATGATAAAGGAAACCGATTTTTGTATTTCAGCAACGGAGGTTACGTTGCTTTGTCTAAAGACGGACTTTCGGTAACAAGCGAATTAAAACATGTTTATGACGGCTGGAAAATTCCGCGCGAATGGAGTATTGAATGCTTTTGCATGGAAGGGCCAAAACTGTTTAAGCGAGGAGAATATTATTATTTAACCGTTGCAGAAGGCGGAACTGCGGGCCCAGCAACAAGTCATATGGTAATTTCGGCTAGATCAAAATCACCTTTGGGACCTTGGGAAAACTCTCCTCACAATCCGATTGTGCGAACCAACAGCAGTTCTGAAACTTGGTGGTCGAAAGGGCACAGCACCGTTTTTGAAGATGGAAACGGAAAATGGTGGATGATTTTTCATGGTTACGAAAAAGACTATTACAATTTAGGAAGACAGACTTTATTGCAACCTGTTGAATGGACAAAAGACGGCTGGTATAAAATTCCAGATAACATTCAAACAGACAAACCAATTGCGAAGCCAGAAGGCAAAACGCTTCCTGAATTTTCTTTGAGCGATAATTTTGGAGGAACAGCTTTAAAACCGCAATGGAAGTTTTATAATGGAGTAGAAAAATCAAGATTTAAAGTAGCTAATAATACATTGATAATTGAAGGAAAAGGGGATGGCGTAGGAAACAGTTCACCTCTTGTCGTTGTTCCTGGCGGACATTCGTATTCAGCTGAAGTTGAAGTTGAAATGGAAGGTGATGCATTAGGCGGTTTGGTACTTTTTTACGATAACAAATATTACTCAGGAATATTAGCAGATCAAAATAACATTTTGGCGAATTTAAGAGGATGGCAATTTCCTACGGAGAAAAATACGCATACGCGAAAAGTCTTTCTTCGACTTAAAAACATCAAAAATACGGTCGATATGTTTTACAGTGTTGACGGAAAAGATTGGAAAAAAATTGAAAACTCTGTAGAAGTTTCAGGATACAATCATAATGTCTTAAGCGGATTTTTAGGTTTAAGAATTGGTCTTTGTTCGATTGGAAAAGGAAGTGTGAAGTTTAAGAATTTTGTTTATAAAACTTTAGAGTAATTTAAGCTAATCTTTGCGGGACTTCGACTTCGCTCAGTCTGACAAAAGAATAAAAAACTTTGCGCCTTAGCGTCTTTGCGAGATTATTTCAAAATAGCAATAACCTTTGTGAATCTCTGCGTAAAACCTTCGCGTTTCTCTGTGGAATTCCAAATAAAATAGAACCAGTTTAAACTACGCTAGACACTTATAAATGAGAATATATTTCGCAATCTTTGCACTCGAAAAAAACAAGTTTATGAGCAAGACAAAATTAATCATCAATAAAAACGGATCTATTAAAATCGAAGGAGATTTTGAAATCATGGATCCAGAAGGAACACTTTATGGTTTACAAGGAAGAGCAGCGCTTGGACTTTGCCGTTGCGGATTATCTGCAAACAAACCATTCTGCGATGGAGGACACCGAAACAACTTCGAACACGATTCTGTTGCGTTTGATTTGCCGCCAATGAAAACAAACTAAGATTTTTAGTTTTTCAAATAAATGAAACCGCATTTTTAAGATGCGGTTTTTTTTATGTCATTATTTTGAAAAAATAAAATACAAGTATTTCATTTTGAATTAATTCCTTTAATTTTATCTGCATCAAATAATGTTTTCGGTTTATGATATTTAAAAAACTTATTATAGGATTCTTTTTGGTTCTTTTAGCAAATGAAGGAATTGCTCAAAATAAAGTAAATCTGTTTTCGGAAATCAATTACAACTCAATTCTTGCCGTAAGTTTAAACGAATATAAATCGGTTCAGGAACGAGATACTCGATTTCAGAATCCGAGTATTGCATTGGGTGTTGGAATTTCTGGCGGCGGATCGAGGGCGCAGTTCTTCAGTTTGGGCGTTCTTCTGGGTTTGGAAGAAATTCAAGAGGACAATTCAAATCGTAATTTTTTAAATGAAATTGATTATTTCTCAACAGTTTCTGGAGGCTGTTATTCGGCTGGATATTATTTGACGATTCAGAAAAACAAGCTCCAATATGACAATTGTACGTTTAACGAATTTTATTTTTCTAAAGCAGATGCTTTTAAATCAGATGTCAATAAATCGGCTACGCTTTTGTCTCTTTTAAATAATAGCAGAAACGAAAAAGGAGAAAAAGTCTCTATGGCGCAAAGATTAGATTTGGAAGTTTTGCAATACGATAGCACCAATCCAGAAAATCAGAATAAGTTTAAGACTCAAATGCTTTTGTCTGATTTTTTTATCCCAAAAGACAGCAAGCAAAATCCGCAATTGCCAATCATGGTTGCTAACGGAACGGCTTATAACAATGGAGAGCGTTTCCCTTTTATGCCACACATTATTCGTGCCTTAAAAATCAATTCTTCTTTAGCTCCCAATAAAGCGTCACTTTCGCTTGACGAAAATCAAATTAATAATGGTTATAATTTTCCACTTACCTATGCCATTACTGCAAGTTCTGCTTTTCCAGGCGTTTTGCCTAAAACCAAATTCGGAATCAAAAATCAGGAAAAAATCTTGTGCGTGATCGATGGCGGTGCATCCGATAATATGGGTTATGAAACCTTGATAGAACTTCTTCATAACGACAATAAAGTAAAAGACAAAAACAAAAAAGCACTTTTTATTGATTGCTTGGGACAAGGAAAAAAGTCTCCTTATATAAACGATGTAAAAATTAGATTGCTTTCGTTGTTAGAAACGGCTTCTCTATATACCGTGCAAACTCGTTATATGACTTTTGAAAGAGATGTCGAAAATGCTTTGGAACGCTATAAAATTCCGGCTTCAAATTATCAGATAATTGGTTTCACCACTTTGAGGCATCATTTATCAAATTTGAATAAAGACCAGAAATACGAAGATTTGGTTAAAGAATTAAAAAATAGTGATGATGAAGCGGCAACGTGGCTTAAACTGCATGATGATTTTAGAGCGCAATTGATTTCAAAATTTGGTGAAGAAAGTTTTAAAAAAGACAAAAATAGCGAATTGCAGCTTGCCAGTTTAGACAGAGAAAAGTTTAAAGATTTTGGCGCCAGCGAACTTTTGATGCTTTATGAATATGCTTCGCATGTAGAAACCAAACTCAAAATCACGCCCGAAGAAAAAGAAATGTTACTGCTTTCTGGGCGTTTTGCGGCGTATTTGAAAACTAATGAACTAAAAGGATTATTGTTGGAAAATAAAGGGTTATAGACAGAAAAAGCCTTCATTTCTAGTTAAAGACAATTTGGAAATATATTTTATTGTTGCATTAGAACTCTCTTTTTAATTCAAATTAAAAAGGATTTTTTCAATTATTTACCCAACTTTGCAAAACAATCCTTTAAACAAATTTCAAATGGAATTCGGTAAAATCATTATTTCAGAAACGGCGGCAAATAGCGAAAATCCTCAAGACGTTGTGAATTCGAATATTTCAGTAATCAATTTAATGCGCGAAGAAAAAATAGATGACGATTTAATTCATGAAGATGCTTTATTAAGTTATTATCTAGATTTTTATGCTTCAAAATACGCAGAAGGAAATTTTTCTCAATTTGTACACGATTCAGGCTGGAACAAAGAATTGAACGAATTGATCGAAGAAGGATTAGCTCTAATTGGTGCCGAAAAACATTTAGAATTATTTAAAGAACAATGCCGAAAACTGCGTCTTCAGAGCAACATTAAATTAGGGAAATTTCTAAAAGAAAGATCGAATACTCCAAATGCTTTCCGTGATGTTCTGAATAATAATGCTTATTTTGAATTGGATGAAAATATAGTCGAATTAAATGCAGCGTTTTTAAAATCGCATCCCGATACAGAAGTGCTTTCAGTAGAAGAGATGTTTGCTGTTTTAGAAGAATTTTTGGGGCGTGAGATAAAAAGAGATTAAGTTTTAGCAGAAAATGCATTTTATATAGGATTAATCAATGTTTTTAAGAATATTGATTGAAGATTTTAATTTTTGTGTAATGTTTTGTAAGAAAAGTATATATTTGGACATCCCAAAAAATGCTACTAAAAAATTAATGCCTATGAAAAAAATTATACTCTTTAGTGGGGTTTTGCTATTTTTATTCGCTTGCGGTAAAAGTGAAAAACCGAAGAACGAAGCAGAAATTCAGAATCAGGAATTGCTTTCACTGATAAAAACAGATGCAAATGTGAATAGAAAAGAGTTTAAGAAACTCATTTTTAGAAACCTAGGTAGCATAGAAGATTCTGAAGAATTGAATCTTCCGCTTCTTTCAAAAGTCGCATCCAATCTAAAAATTAAATATTCAAACATTAAAATTGAAGAGACTAGTTCTATTAACTACGATGACAAGACAGCCTTTTTTGTTTTAACGATTGTAGAGCGTAATAAGAAAAAGAAAAAATCTGACGATTTTGAAGATTTAGGCAATTATTTTCAGCGAAAATATTTGTTTGTAGACCGAGAAAGCGGCAGTATCATTGCAGAAGAATTTGACGCTAATTTAGGATACTATCATAATGAAGCAATTCGGTTTTCTAAGTCGCATATTTTGAAAAACCTGGTTTATCTAAACGAAACTACTCCTGCTATTGGTTTTTATACAGAAGCCACTGCAAGCAGTCGAATTGTTTTGTATTCAGAACAAAAATTCACCTTACTTACTTTGGCAGATAATGAAATCAGGAAAGTTTTGTACGAATATCCAATTCGTCTAACCAACGGAGATTCAAATGGAAGCGGTACATATCAAATTGAAACGCTGGAAACGGGCATGAGTTTGGGAGATGACAAAACAAATGGCTTTTTTGATTTAATTGTAACTAAAAAGTTTTCCTATGAAGAGGCTGTTGAAGATAGTTTAGAAAATGATATGGAAGAAAATAAGGAAGTGAAAACCAAAAAAGAAGCCGAAAAGCTTAAATTTAATGGCAAAGAATATGCTTTTCACCGCGATGACAGACATCGTTTTCTGGAATAAGCGTTATAAATTTAAAACAATCGCAAAAGCACTTTTTAAGTGCTTTTGCTGTTTCTAAGAGTTTTAAGTTTTCCTTTTAAACTTTGTCCTTATGTTAACAAACATTTCCTTAAATTTGCTTCCGTTATAAAAAATACAATAGTTATAAAAATCAAGCTATGTTACAAATTGCATTTATTAGAGAAAATCAAGAGAAAGTAATCAAAGCTTTAGCAAAACGAAATATAGATGCTAAAAGCGTTGTGGAAGAAGTGGTTCAATTAGACGAAAATCGTCGTGCTGCACAGGTGGAATTAGACAATACTTTATCAGAATCTAATAAATTGTCCAAAGATATTGGTGAATTGATGAAAGCTGGAGAGAAAGCTAAAGCAGCAATCTTAAAAGAAAAAACAGTTTCACTAAAAGAAAAAAGTAAAGAACTGAGCGAAAAAGCAGAAGCTTTGGCTGTTGAGTTAACCAATAAATTATATACTTTACCAAACCTTCCAGCAGATATTGTTCCAGAAGGAAAAACGCCAGATGATAACTTAAATGTTTTCCAAGAAGGAGATATTCCAGTTTTGCACGAAGGCGCACAGCCGCACTGGGAATTGGTAAAGAAATACGATATCATCGATTTTGAATTGGGTGTAAAAATTACTGGAGCAGGATTTCCTGTTTATAAAGGAAAAGGAGCTCGTTTACAGCGTGCTTTAATCAATTACTTTTTAGACAAAAATACAGCTGCAGGATATAACGAAGTTCAGGTGCCGCATTTGGTAAACGAAGCTTCAGGTTTTGGAACTGGACAATTGCCAGACAAAGAAGGACAAATGTATCATTCTACAATTGATGATTTATATTTGATTCCAACTGCTGAGGTTCCGGTTACGAATTTATTCCGCGATGTTATTTTAAACGAAAGTGAACTACCAGTTTTACATACAGCGTATACGCCATGTTTCCGTCGTGAAGCAGGTTCTTACGGAGCACACGTTCGCGGATTAAACCGTTTACACCAATTTGATAAAGTTGAAATTGTGCGTGTGGAGCATCCGGATAATTCTTATGCTGCGCTTGACGGAATGGTAGAACATGTAAAAGAAATTCTTCAAGAACTGAAATTACCATACAGAGTTTTACGTCTTTGCGGTGGCGATATGGGATTCACTTCTGCATTAACGTATGATTTTGAAGTGTTTTCTACAGCTCAAGACCGCTGGTTAGAAATCAGTTCTGTTTCTAATTTTGAAACTTTTCAGGCCAACCGCTTGAAATTGCGTTTCAAAGACAAAGACGGAAAAAATCAATTGGCACATACACTTAACGGAAGTTCATTAGCACTTCCACGTGTTTTAGCCGGAATTATTGAAAATTACCAAACTCCAGAAGGAATCGTAATACCAGAAGTTTTACGTCCTTACTGTGGATTTGATATTATAAACTAAAAAAAATAGTTTTTAAGATACAAACCTAACAGGTTTTTAAAACCTGTTAGGTTTTCTTAATTTATAGAAATTAAAAAACGGAGCATGAAAAACGGAATATTAAATTGGAACGTAGATCCTGTCATTTTCTGGATCACGGATAGTTTTCCGTTAAAATATTACGGAGCTCTTTTTGCCTGCGGACTTCTTTTAGGCTTTTATATTGTTAGAAATATTTATAAAAAGGAAAACCTTTCTTTAGACAATCTCGACAGCTTACTAATTTATGTTATTGTTGGAACCGTTTTAGGAGCCAGACTTGGACATTGTTTTTTTTATGAAGCAGATTATTTTCTAAAACATCCAATAGAGATTCTTTTGCCAATTCAGAAAATTAAAGGTTCGTACGAATTTGTCGGGTATCAAGGTCTTGCAAGTCACGGAGGTTCAATTGGAGTAATTACGGCAATGATTTTATATTGTCGCAAATACAAAGTGCAATTCTTGGGACTTTTGGATAAAATGGCGGTTGCAGTTCCTGTAACGGGTGCTTTTATCAGAATGGGAAATTTTATGAATTCTGAAATTTATGGAAAACCAACCAATGGAAACTGGGGAGTTGTTTTTGAAAGAGACGATTTAATTCCGAGACATCCAACACAATTATATGAAGCTTTTGCTTATTTATTGATTTTCGGAATTTTGTTTTATATGTATAAATCAGAAAAAATTAGAAATGCACAGGGATTAATCTTTGGAACTTTCTTAACTTTATTATTCGCAGCTCGTTTTATAATTGAATTTTTCAAAGAAAATCAAGAGGCTTTTGAGAATGATATGCTGATTAACATGGGACAGATTTTAAGTATTCCGTTTATTTTAATTGGTTTAGGATTGATTTTTTGGAAAAGTAAAAAAGTGACAGTTTACAGTAACTGAAAAAAAGTCACAGTTTACAGTCACAGTTTACAATTAGTAAGACTGAAAACTGCGACTGCGACTGAAAACTAAAAGATATGAAAAACATATTTATTTATATCGTTTTATTATATTCTGGTTTTGCATTTGGTCAAAACGAGCAGCTGGCTCAATATTATTATGATAAGGGAGATTTCGAGAAAGCTAAAATCAGTTATGAGGAACTTTTAAAAAATGCACCTTCCAATACACAGTACTTTTTACGTACTGTCGACTGTTATCAGCAATTGCAGCAATTTGCAAATGCTGAAAAAGCAATTCAAGAACGTTTCAACCGTTACAAGCAAGGTGTCTTTTTAGTAGAATTAGGATATAATTTTCAATTGCAGAAAAACGATTCGAAAGCCAAAAATTACTACGAGCAGGCAATCGAAAAAATAAAAGTAAGTCCGAACGATGTTTACGGAATTGCCAATTCTTTCGAGAAAAAAGTATTGTTAGAATATGCTCTGAAAGCGTATCAAACAGCAATGCAGATCCAGCCGACTTTTAATTTCAATTTTCAAATCGGAATGTTGTACGGACAATTGGGTAAAACCGATTTGATGATTGATTTGCTACTGACAGAATCTTTTACAAATCCGCAGAACACCAGTTTGATCCAGACACAATTATCGCGTTTTATGAATGGTGAAACCGATAATACGGCATTTAAAGATGCGATGCGAAAAGCATTAATTCTTAAAACTCAAAAAGACCAAGATGTTTTCTGGAATCATTATCTGAGCTGGTTTTATGTACAGCAAAAAGAATTCGGAAAAGCTTTTATTCAAGAAAAAGCCATTTACAAGCGAGAACCAGAATCGCTGATGAGTATTGTCAATTTGAGTCAGTTTGCGATGAATGAAGATGATGACGAAACTGCTGTAGAAATTCTGAATTTCATTCTTCAAAACACAAAAGATTTAGATTTATTGATCCAATCTAATGCGTATTTAATGCAAATTAAGATTGATAATGCACCCGAAAAAGATTATCCTGCTATCAATCAAGAATTGCAGCAATTGCTGGCCACTTACGAAATAAATCCTTTTAGCTTATCTTTGCAGCTTATTCAAGCCCATTTTCTGGCGTTTAATTTGAAAAAAACAGAAGAAGGAAAGGCAGTAGTAAAAAGAGCTTTAGAATTAAACTTAAACGAATATCAAAAGGCCGATGCTAAAATGGAATTGGCCGATATTTTGCTTTTGGAAGAAAAATACAATCAAGCATTGATTTATTATTCGCAGATTCAATTGGATTTAAAGAATGATGTCATGGCGCACGAAGCCAGTTTGAAAGCCGCAAAAACAAGTTATTACAAAGGCGATTTTGAATGGGCAAATAAACAGTTTAAAGAATTAAAAGCTGCCAACACGCAATTAATTGCGAATGATGCTCTAGAATATTTTCTTTTAATTAATGATAATACCGCCGCAGATTCAACTCAAGTTGCTTTAAAAGCATTTGCAAAAGGCGATTTTTTAATTTATCAGAATAAAAAACAAGAAGCGATCGCACAGTTTCAGAATATTTTAAAAACCTTTAAGGGTCAGGAAATAGAAGCGGTAACATTACTTCGTTTAGGAAAAGTGTACGAAAGTCAGAAAGATTTTGCTTCGGCTTTAAGCCAATATCAGCAAATCATTGACAATCATAGCGACGGAATTTACGTAGATGAAGCGCTGTTTTTCTCAGCCGAAATTTACAACGACGAACTAAAAGACACAGAAAAGGCAAAGCCTTTATATGAAAAGGTAATTTTTAATCATCAAGACAGTATTTACTTTGTCGATGCCAGAAAAAAATACCGCGAGTTAAGAGGGGATAAGAATTTGTAAATTTCAAAAAGCAAATTCCAAATTCCAAAGAATAAAAATTAGTAAAATGATGATTTGAAAAGATTTAAGTGATAAGAGAAAAAAACTCAGAACCTTAGAATCTTAGTATCTCAGAACCTTAGAAAAAATGATTATTTACAACGTTACCACAAACATACACGAGAGCGTTCACGACCAATGGTTAAAATGGATGCAGGAAAAACACATACCAGAAATTCTGGCTACTAATAAATTTTCTTCGGCAAGAATTGTAAAAGTTTTAGTTGAAGAAGAAATGGGCGGAATCACTTATTCTACACAATATGTTACCGATAGCAAAGAAACGCTAGATAAATTTTATATTGAAGATGAACCAGAATTTCACAGAGAAGCTTTGGGTTTATTTGCAGATAAGATGCTTTCTTTTAGAACGGAGTTAGAAGTTATTTCTGAGCACTAGTTTTGGGCTGTTTTCTTTAGTTAGAAAAACGAATAAAATTGGTTTTAAATTGGTCAATCTGCTAGATATAACAATATTAGAGATTAAAAGGATTAGGTCATTCTGAATACCTAAAAGAAGTATATTTGCAAAAAATAATTTCTAATTAAAATTGTGCTAGTCCACCAAATTGGTTTATGAAATACCTGCAAACAAAACTTGTTTTATTTTTATTGCTAAGTCTAAATGTTTGTTGCCAAAGCAGCAATGAGAAACAATTAAAAGTAGAAGAGGAATTGAAAGTTGAAAAAGAAAATTCAACTGCTGTTATTTCAAGACTTAATGAATTTAGAGAAATTGAAGAAACTTCGAAGGAAATCTTAAAAAATATCGCATTTTCTAAATACGAAGTGATCAAGATAAAAAACGAAGATCAGCCTGAATTATTTGGAGAACTAACAGGTTTTGCAACGAAGATATATTCTAACGGTAACGAAATTAACGATTATATTGATGAAATCAAGTCGGGAATCACCGAAGAAGATTGTTTTGTAACAAATAACACTCTGCTTTATAATGCCTTTGTAAAACAAAAGTATGCCGTTTTAAAAAATAAAATAGACAACTTTTACAAGCAAAATAAAGTAATTGTCGCTTCTTCAAAATCATTTGCTCATTTGAATAAGTACAATGAAAGATTTGATACCAATAAGACCTTTGTAAATAAGGAAAATAAAAAAGTGAATTTTTTAGACTTTAATTTCGGCTATAAAGCAAATGTTGGGCTGTTGACAAGTTTAGAAAAAATGCAATTTGAAGTTATTCATTTTCAATATATGTTCATGAATACGATTATGGGATCTGCTCATTAAATATTACATCAGTAAGTTAATTAAGGCAGTAAGCAAATAACGATTATGGAAAAAGTAAAAGCAAAAAAACATTTAGGACAGCACTTTCTTAAGGATGAAAGTATCGCAAAAGCGATTGCAGATACTTTGAGTCTTAAAGGTTACGAGGAGGTTTTAGAAATAGGACCAGGGATGGGTGTGCTTACTAAATATTTACTTGAAAAATCTGTTACGACAAGGGTAATCGAGATTGATACGGAATCTGTTGCGTATTTGGACGCGAATTATCCAAAATTAAAAGATAAAATTATTTCAGAAGACTTCCTGAAATACAATATAAATCAAGTTTACGAAAATAAGCAATTCGCTATTATTGGTAACTTTCCTTATAACATCTCCACACAAATTGTTTTTAGAACATTGGAGTTTAGAGATCAGATTCCGGAGTTTTCTGGAATGTTTCAGAAGGAAGTTGCAGAACGAATCTGCGAGAAAAAAGGATCAAAAGCATACGGAATTTTGTCTGTCCTAGCACAGGCTTTCTATGATACTGAGTATTTGTTTACTGTGAACGAAAATGTTTTTATTCCTCCGCCCAAGGTGAAATCGGGTGTGATGAAAATGACCCGAAAGGAAGATTATAGCCTTCCTTGCGGTGAAAAGTTGTTTTTTACTGTTGTAAAAACGGCTTTTCAGCAAAGACGAAAAACATTACGTAACAGTTTGAAAACATTAAATTTATCAGACAATTTGCGAGAAGACACTATCTTTGATAAACGTCCCGAGCAGTTAAGTGTTGATGAATTTATTGAACTAACTCAAAAAATAGAAGCCGATGGAGTTCAAAGTTAGTAAAGAATTTATACATCAGTTAGAAGATCTAATCAATAAGAAAAACGACAATGAACTGGAAGTTTTACTTAATGATTTGCACCATGCCGATATTGCCGAAATCTTAGATGAATTAGATTTTGACGAGGCAACTTATATCTTTAAGGTTTTAGATAGTGATAAAACAGCCGAAATTCTTCTAGAATTAGAAGAAGATTTGCGTGAGAACATCTTAAGCCGACTTTCTCCAAAAGAAATTGCGGAAGAGCTTGATGAGCTTGAAACCAACGATGCTGCCGATATTATCGCAGAACTTTCGCAGGAAATAAAAGCAGAGGTAATCTCAGAAATATTAGACGTTGAGCATGCGAAGGATATTGTTGATCTTTTGCGCTATGACGAAAATACGGCTGGTGGTTTGATGGGAAAAGAGCTTGTAAAAGTGAATGAAAACTGGAATGTTTTAACCTGCGTGAAAGAAATGAGAATTCAGGCAGAAAATGTTTCTAGAGTGCATTCTATTTATGTAGTTGATGATGAAAACCGATTAAAAGGAAGACTTTCTCTAAAAGATTTATTGACTTCTTCGACCAAAACTCAGATTGGTGAAGTTTATATCAGAAAATTAAATTTTGTAAACGTCGATACAGAAGATGTTGAGGTTGCTCGTATCATGCAGAAGTACGATTTAGAGGCAATTCCGGTAGTGGACGAATTAGGTCGTTTGGTAGGAAGAATTACCATCGATGACATTGTAGACGTAATCAAGGAAGAGGCAGATAAAGATTATCAGTTAGCGGCAGGTATTACACAAGACGTTGAATCGAATGACAGCGTTTACGAATTAACAAAAGCACGTTTACCTTGGCTTTTAATCGGAATGGTGATCGAAATTGTGGCTTCTTTTGTTTTAAAAGGAAACGAAGCAACGTTTCAGAAATATTCAACTTTAATCATTTTTGTGCCTTTACTTTCCGCTACAGCGGGAAATATTGGAGTTCAAGCTTCGGCAATTGTGGTACAAGGTCTTGCAAATGGTACTTTAAAGGAATTCAGCCGTGCTTATTTTACCAAAGAAATTACGGTTTCGATGATTTCTGGAAGTATTATTTCACTCCTTTTGCTGGGCTATCATTCCATTATGTATCAACAATATTTGGTTGGATTTGCCATTTCGATCTCTATGATAGTGGTGATTCTTTTTGCTGCAACTTTAGGAACTTTAGTACCGCTTTTTCTTAACAAGAATAAAATTGACCCCGCAATTGCAACTGGTCCGTTTATCACGACAACCAACGATGTGTTTGGAATTATGCTCTACTTTGGAGTAGCAAACTTAATTCTTGGATTTTAGATTTTTGCCACAAATTAGCAGATAAGAGTGATTTAAAATCTCTAAAATCTACGTAATTTACAGGCGGAAAAAATGCTGTTTTACAGTCACAAATAATTAAAGCCAACCAGAATGAAAGTACACATTATTGGAGGAGGAAACCTCGGAGTTTCTATTGCCTTGGGAATTGCTAAATTCTCGAAAAACAACCAAGTTACTGTCACAAGAAGAAATATAGGAAGTATTCAATATTTAACGGAATACGGAATTACGGTTTCTAACGATAATACACACCATATTCAAGAAGCTGATGTGGTAATTTTAACCATAAAACCGTATCAAGTTGATACTGTTTTAGCTGAAATTCTTCCCGTTATTCAGAACAAAACAATTGCTTCTGCAGTAAGCGGATTGTCTTTAGATGTGCTTCAGACCAAAACCAACTTCGAATATCCAGTAGTTCGCATTATGCCAAATATCGCAGCTCAGTTTGGAGAATCGGCAACTTGTATTTCTTTTCCTGAAAAGTATGCAGCAAATGCATCACCGATTGTTGATTTATTCCAAGATTTAGGAACTGCTCCTGTAATCGACGAAAAATTAATGGATGCAGCAACAGTTTTAGGTGCATGCGGAACTGCATATGCATTGCGTTATATTCGCGCCTCTATGCAGGCAGGAATCGAGATTGGATTTGATTCTAATACTGCTTTGGCCATTGCGGCTCAAACGGTAAAAGGAGCAGCAAAAATGCTTCTGGAAGAAAGAGTACACCCAGAACAATTAATCGACCGTGTAACAACGCCACAAGGTTGTACAATTGTCGGCTTAAACGAAATGGAGCACAATGGTTTCAGTTCGTCATTAATCAAAGGGATTAAAACTTCTTTAAAACAAATCAAGGGCTAATTGCTTAAAACTTCAATATTATAAATTCCAAATTCCAATTTGCTGGGGTTTGGAATTTTTTTGTTTTATAAAGTTAGCGTACAGTTTTGTCAATTCCGAGGAACGAGGAATCTTCGCAAGAAGCTCCACAATAATTGGAATTTGGAATTTTTATTTTTTGGAATTTGATTTAGTAAGCTGAATATACTTCAACCCACATTCCGAAATCTTCGTATACGAATTCATTGCATTACCATAATTTTGAATTGTCAAAGTATCTCTTGTGTACAAAGCATAAATTCCAATAGGAATTTCTAGCTCTTTTTGCGAAGTTGAATTATTTTCATTGCTAATATCTCCTTCGTATTCGTCCCATTGAATTCCTTCTAAAGTAATATATTCTTCACCTGAACTGTTTTTAGAATATGTCGCTTTTCCTTTCAAAGTGCGAACATTTGTTTTAAAAACATATTGATAATCGTTTTTTATTTTTGAAATGATTAAAGAAAGATCACAACCATCAGCGTTATAAGTTCCTTCGATTTCATCTTTTGAATACGTTTCGGCAGTAATTTCTTTTTTCGGATTTTTAATAACAGAAGTAACTTCAGCTTTTTGATTGCAAGCAGTTAAAATCAGATAAGAGAAAAAAAGTAAGAAGTGCGTTTTATTCATAATTCAAGTAAATCATTATGCTTTTTATTTAAAACATATTTCAGAAAGACAAATCCTAAAAGTCCAGCCAAGAAAGAAGCAATAAGAATGGCAATCTTCGAGAATACGATGACTTCCGGGTTTTTAAATGCTAGAACAGTAATGAAAATCGACATTGTAAAACCGATTCCGCCCAACATTCCTGCACCTAAAATATGCGCCCATTTTAAGTTTTTTGGAAGTATGCATAATCCTGATGTCACGCCAACAGAAGAAAAAAGTAATATTCCGAGCGGTTTTCCAACAACAAGTCCAAGAATAATTCCATACGTATTTGAATGATTTAGACCTTCATGCCAGTTTGATTCGATTGTCAAGGCTGTATTGGCAACGGCAAACAAAGGCAATATAAAGAAGGCAACTGGCTTATGCAGATAATGCTGTAATTTATAAGAAGAAGTTTTCTCTCCGCCATCACCAAACGGAATAACAAAGGCTAAAATTACTCCAGTTATTGTTGCATGAACTCCAGAATTAAGCATAAAATACCACATAATACTTCCGCCAATCAAATACGGAATGAGATTATGAATTTTCATTCGGTTTAAAACAAATAAAATAATCCAGATTCCAAGAGCAATTCCAAGATTGAGAAACGATATTGAAGTCGTGTAAAAAACTGCAATGACAATTATAGCGCCTAAATCATCAATAACGGCTAAAGCGGTTAAAAATACTTTTAGAGAAGCTGGAACTTTATTTCCTAAAAGCGATAAAATTCCGATTGCAAAAGCAATGTCAGTTGCCATCGGAATTCCAGCTCCATTTTGTGTTGTCGTTCCGTAGTTTAAAACTAGAAAAATTGCAGCAGGAACTAGCATTCCGCCAAAAGCCGCCATTATCGGCAATGATGCATTTTTGAAATTAGATAATTCTCCGTGATAAATTTCGCGTTCCAATTCTAATCCGATTAATAGGAAGAAAATTGTCATTAAGCCATCATTGATCCAATGGGTTACAGTATGTCCAGCAATTTCTTTTTCCCAAAAAGCAACATAAGGCAATTGAAAAGAAGAATTGGCGAGATAAAGAGATAAGAGTGTTACAGCAAGCAAAATAATTCCTCCTGATTTTTCATTTTCAAAAAAGGCTTTAAAAGTCTTGGTTAGTTTCATTGTGGAGGTTTGTGAGGATTTAGAGAAACGGATTTGATTCATCCGGATACTTTCAAAGTTAAAAAAAATATGGGCAATAAAAAAGGATTTGCCCAAAAGGCGCCAAGACTCTAGGTTTTTTATCTTTTGTATTGCTTATATTTTCTTGGGAACTTCACGACTATTCGAGATTAAATGGAAAGCTTAAAACAGAATCTTAAAAAGAATTGCTGTATTTTTGTATTTATAAAATTCAACACAAATGAGCATAAAAATTCTTCATATCGACAGTAATAATCCAATTCTTTGGAATCAATTGGAAGAAGCTGGATTCGAAAATCACGCTGATTTTAAATCTTCAAAAGAAGAAATAGAAACCAAAATTCATGACTATAACGGAATCGTAATACGCAGTCGTTTCAAGATCGACAAGACATTTTTAGACGCTGCAACAAAGTTGCAATTTATTTCAAGAGTTGGCGCAGGTTTGGAAAGTATTGATTGTGAGTATGCTTCTTCAAAAGGAATTCATCTTATCGCGGCTCCAGAAGGTAATCGCAACGCTGTTGCAGAACATTCTCTTGGCGTAATTTTATCATTATTTAATAATTTAAACCAAGCCGATGCAGAAGTAAAAGCAGGGCAGTGGAACCGAGAAAGCAACCGCGGACATGAGTTAGATTTAAAAACCGTCGGAATTATCGGCTATGGAAATATGGGAAAAGCCTTTGCTAAAAAATTAAAAGGTTTTGATACAGAAGTTTTATGTTATGATATTTTAGATAATGTTGGAGACGAAAATGCGAAACAAGTTTCTTTAGCAGAATTACAAGAAAAGACAGATGTTTTAAGTCTTCATCTTCCTTGGACACCAGAAACGGATAAAATGGTCAACAAAGGCTTTATTGAAGCGTTTAAGAAACCATTTTGGATTATAAATACTTCTCGTGGTAAAAATATAGTTACGGCTGATTTGGTGGAAGCTATGAAAGCAAAAAAAGTTCTCGGCGCAGGTTTAGATGTTTTAGAATATGAAAAACTTTCATTTGAAACTCTTTTTCAGGATAAAAATACGCCTGAAGCATTTCAATATCTTTTAGAAGCCAAAAATGTTTTGCTGACGCCTCATATTGCAGGATGGACATTTGAAAGTCACGAACGTTTGGCACAAGTAATTGTAGATAAGATAAAAGCGGTTTATAATAAATAACAAATAAATTTTTTGTTGCTGTCTTTATTAATTTATAAAACTCCAATGTGTTAAATTAGATTTATTTCTTAATTTTTAATAATATTGTTATGCTTTAAATTAGATACTTGTTGTTTAATTTGAAATTTGTGTAATTTTCAAAATACTATTATTAACTATAAAGGGAATAAAAAATGGAGAATACAAAAAGAGAAGACTGGAATAACCCGCGACACCAGCAAGAAAATAAAAAAATAATTGCTGGAATTCTAGCGATATTAGTTGGCTATTTAGGAATTCATAAGTTCTATTTGGGTTACACAAAAGAGGGAATAATTCAGCTTCTTTTAGGTCTTTTTTTTGGACTTGGCGGTATTATCGGAATTATAGAAGGAATTATCTACCTGACAAAATCGGATCAAGAATTTTACGAAACGTATCAGATTGGTTACAGAGGCTGGTTTTAGTCAAATATTATTATAAAAAGATCCCATCGCGGCAGCAGATGGGATTTTTTATGCTTTAAAATGTCTCTTTCTGATATAATAATGTTTTTTAAGGCCTATTGTGGCATTTTTTAGTAGGTAATATTGCAAACTTAGAGAGGAGTGCAAAAATTATTACTCTTCTCATTGTAATATTTAAATTTATAATTCAAAAAATGGAAAACACAAGTTCAAGTAAGGTAGAGAATAAAAAAGTAACTGCAGGAGTTTTAGCAATACTTATAGGATGCTTAGGCGTGCATAAGTTTTACTTAGGATACCAAAAAGAAGGAATCATTCAGATAATAATTACTTTGGTAACTTTTGGTTTTGGAGGTATAATTGGATTTGTAGAAGGTATAATCTACTTAACTAAATCAGATGAGGATTTTTATCAGACTTATCAAGTAGGAAAGAAAGCCTGGTTTTAAAAGTTAAAAAAAATCCCATTCAGAAATGAATGGGATTTTTTTTATTTATAAGAATTGATTAGTCTTCTTTCTCAGCTAATTTCTTTTCTAATTCAATTTGAAACTCTTCGATAACAGGTTTCATCGTGCTTTCTGGAATATCTGCAATTCTAATATACATTAAACCATCGATAGCATTATTAAATAAAGGATCTACGTTAAAAGCAACTACTCTCGCATTTTGTTTGATGTATTTCTTAATTAAAACCGGTAAACGTAAATTTCCTGGTTCCAATTCGTCAATGATTTTATCAAACTTGTTCAAGTCAGATTCTGCTTCGTCGAAGATAAAATCTTTATCGGCGTCTTTCAGTTTAACTTTGTACGCTTTTTTCGGATGAATGTATTGTGCAATATATGGATCGTAATAGTTTGATTTCATAAACTCAATCATAAGAGATTTAGAGAAATCAGAAAATTGATTACTGATACTTACACCGCCAACCAAATATTTGTGTTCAGGATGACGCAGAGTAGTATGGATAATTCCTTTCCATAACAAGAACAAAGGCATTGGTTTTTGCTGATATTCTTTTACAATAAATGCACGACCCATTTCAATTGATTTGTGCATCATGTCGTGAAGTTCTGGCTCAAATCTAAAAAGATCGGTCAGGTAAAAACCTTCAATTCCGTATTTCGGATAAATCTCAGAACCTAATCCCATTCGGTAAGCTCCTGCGATTTTTTTCGTTTCATCATCCCATAAAAACATATGGTGATAATATTGATCGTATTCGTCTAAGTCAATAGATTCGTTTGTTCCTTCACCAACTTCACGAAAAGTGATTTCACGTAAACGTCCTATTTCATGTAAAATGTTCGGAATTTCTTTCGCACTTGCAAAGAAAACTTCGTAGTTTTTACTTTGTAAAAAACGGCTGTCGCTGTTTCTTAAAGCCTGAACTTCATCAATCAATTTTGATTCGTTAGCAGCGGTCACAATTTTTTTAGGCGCTTTTGTGATTTTAAGGCTTGCAGTTGCCGTATCAATCAGCTTCGTGTCCTTTTCAAAAGGATTTGCCAACATATAGGTTTTCTTTCTTAAGAATTCTGAATATTCTTCAAAAGATTCAATTTCGTTTTGTTCGTTTACAGAAATTGGTTTTCCAATACGAACTTTAATTACACGGTCTTTCTGCGTTAAAAGTTCAGAAGGTAATTTTGCAGTACGTAAAGTATCATCAATTTTAGAAAGCCAGTAAAATAATTTACTGTTTTTGGCATGAAAGTAAATTGGAACTACAGGAACTTTTGCTTTTCTGATTAATTTTAGAGCGCCTTCTTCCCAAGGTTTGTCTACTACTAATTTACCGTCTTTATAAGTCGAAACTTCCCCAGCAGGAAAAATCCCTAAAGGTTTACCGTCGCTTAAATGACGTAAAGTTTCTTTAATACCAATTACGCTCGATTTCGCATCCTTATGATTTTCAAAAGGATTAACCGGCATAATGTATTTTTTCATTGGAACAATTCTGTGTAACAAGAAGTTGGCAATGATTTTGAAATTTGGCTCTCTCTCAAGCATTAATTTCAATAATAAAATTCCATCAATTCCACCAAGCGGATGATTGGAAATAGTAATATAGGCACCGTCTTTCGGCAGACGTTTTAAATCTTCTTCAGGAATTTCAAATTTGATTTCCATCTCATCCAAAATTCCGTTCAAAAACGCAAGGTCTTCCAAATGTTTATTACGATCGTAAATTTTATTAAGGGTTGAGATCTTAAGAACCTTCATAAGAATCCAGCCAGAAAACGTACCGAAAACTCCGTACTTTTCAACATTTATTGCCTTTGCAACTTCTTTCGCGGTAACTAAACCCATGTAGTACTTTTAATTTATTAGAACAGCGAACAAAGATAACAAAAAAGTCTACTTTTCATTGTTTCCAAGATAAACTTTGCACTTTTTTATTACATTTGAAATCCTAAAAAAATCACTGATGAAAATTATTTCTTATAATGTAAACGGAATTAGAGCGGCAATAAACAAAGGTTTTATCGAGTGGCTGCAACAAGCAAATCCTGATGTAATCTGTCTTCAGGAAATAAAGGCAACACAAGATCAAATACCAGTTGACGATATTACAGCAGCGGGCTATCCGTTTCAATATTACTATCCTGCAACAAAAAAAGGATACAGCGGAGTTGCCATTCTTTCTAAAACTAAACCAAATAATATAGTTTTTGGCACAGGAATTCATCATATGGATTTTGAAGGACGAAATCTTCGTGCAGATTTTGATGATGTCTCTGTGATGAGTTTATATCTTCCGTCTGGAACAAATATTGAAAGATTGGATCATAAATTTATGTTTATGGATGATTTTCAAACTTATATTAATGAATTAAAACTGACTATACCAAACTTAATTATCTGCGGAGATTATAACATTTGCCACGAAGCAATTGATATTCATGATCCTGTGCGTAATAAAACAGTTTCTGGATTTTTGCCTGCAGAACGCGCTTGGCTAGACGGATTTATGAAATCTGGCTTTATTGATAGTTTCCGTCATTTTAATAAAGATCCGCATCATTATTCTTGGTGGAGTTACCGTGCTGGAGCAAGAGGAAATAATAAAGGCTGGCGTATCGATTACAATCTAGTAAGCGAATCATTAGAAAACAGATTAAAAAGGGCGGTTATACTACCAGATGCAATGCATTCAGATCATTGTCCGGTTTTAGTCGAAATTGACTAATTTTTGGTATTGTTCTTGCTGAGAAAATTTCAGTTTCAAAATTGATTGTGCAATTGGCATTGAATTTTGATAGTAATTAAGTATTAAACGCCCAAAAAATAACCAATAAAGAAGATGATTAAAAAAGCCTCCATCGGATTGCTTGTATTAGCCTTGTCCGCAACGTCATGTGTTTCTAAGAAAATTTATAATGATTTAGAAACAAAATATTCAGATTTGAAGAAAGAGAATCGTTCTATTACTGATGAAAACGATAATTTGAAAAAAGCAAAAAATCAGTTAGAATTAGATCGTGATAAATTAACAAAAGATCTTGCAAGCACAAAAGATGATTTAGCAAAGCAAAAAGCTGATCTTGTTGCAGAACAAAAGAAATTTAAAGTCCTACAGGATTCATACAATGCTTTAGAGAAAAACAGCAACGATGCTTTGGAGAAAAACATGGCTAAAAACCGTGAATTGCTGGCTCAATTAGAAGCAAAAGGGAAAGCCCTTGCAGAGGAACAAGCTCGTTTAGATAAAACGGCAAACCGTTTGAAAGAACTAGAAGATATGATTGCGGCTAAAGAAGAAGCAATGCGTAAACTAAAAGAAACTTTATCGAAAGCCTTAACTGGTTTTGAAGGTAAAGGTTTAACCGTTGAACATAAAAATGGTAAAGTATATGTTTCTATGGAAAACAAATTGCTTTTCAATTCAGGAAGCTGGGCTGTTGGATCAGAAGGAAAAAGAGCAGTTGTAGAACTTGGAAAAGTTTTAGGAGATAATCCGGATCTTTCGGTTCTTATTGAAGGTCACACAGATGATGATCCGTACGCTGGTTCTGGGCCAATTGCCAATAACTGGGATTTATCGACTAAAAGAGCAACAGCAATCGTGGCTATTTTAAGTGAAAATCCAAAAATCAACAAACAAAAACTAACAGCAGCCGGAAGAAGCGAGTTTTCTCCTTTAGCAAGCAACGCGACTCCAGAAGGAAAAGCGAAAAACCGTAGAATTGAAATCATCTTGACTCCAAGATTAGATGAGATTGCGGAGATGCTTAATAGTATTAATTAAAGGTGCTAAGGCTCTGAGGGTCTAAGTTGCTAAGGTTTTAAAAAGGTTCAAAGTTTTACTTTGAGCCTTTTTTGTTTCAAAAAAGAAACCTTAGTCGCTTAGGAGTTAAAAAAAGAATCTTATTCTTTTTTTAACTATTGTCTTCTTTCGCTTTGTACAATCAGTTTGTAACTTTGAAGCTTTAATACGTAAAATAAGAAACCTTAGAATCTTAGCAACTCAGTACCTTAGAACCTTTAAAGAAAAAATGAAATACACTACATTACCCAACACCGATATAAAAGTTAGTAAAATATGTCTTGGAACAATGACTTTCGGGCAACAGAATACGGAAGCAGAAGGACACCAACAAATGGATTATGCCTTGGAAAGAGGCGTAAATTTCTTTGATACAGCCGAAATGTATTCAGTTCCAGCAAGCGAAGCGACTTACGGAAGTACCGAAAAGATTATCGGTACGTGGTTTAAGAAATCAGGAAATAGAGATAAAGTAATTTTAGCCTCAAAAATTGCAGGTCCAAATCCGAATTTTGGATACATGCGTGAGAAACTAGATTTTTCACCTGCAAGTATTAAATATGCTGTTGAAAATAGTTTAAAAAGACTTCAAACAGATTACATCGATTTGTATCAAATGCATTGGCCAGAAAGAAAAACCAATAATTTCGGACAGCGTGCTTTTCACGGACATGATGATGTTTGGGAAGATAATTTTAGAGAAATTCTGGAAACTTTCGATGGACTAATCAAAGAAGGTAAAATCAAACACATTGGCGTTTCTAATGAAAATGCATGGGGAATGATGCGTCTTTTGGAAGAAAGCAAATGCAATAATCTGCCAAGAATTAAAACAGTTCAGAATCCGTATTCTTTATTGAACCGTTTGTTTGAAGTGAATTCTGCTGAAGTTTCAAAATATGAAAATGTTGGATTGCTAGGATATTCTCCTTTAGCATTTGGTGTTTTAACTGGAAAATTCTTGACTGGAGAGCCTCATCCAAAAGCGAGAGTAAATCTTTTTCCGCAATACAAACGTTACAATAGCGACCAATGTACCCAAGCAACAAAATTATATCAGGAAATCGCTAAAAAACATGGTTTAACATTAACGCAGCTCGCAATGGGATTTGTATTACAGCAGCCGTTTTTGACAAGTGCAATTATTGGAGCAACGACTTTAGAGCAATTAAAAGAAAATATTGATACTATTGACGTGACACTTTCTAAACAAATCTTAGCAGAAATTGATGCTGTTCAAGCTATAATTCCTGATCCAGCACCTTAAGTTTTTTTGCCACGAAGGCACTAAGGCTCGAAGGTTTATTTTAATCTCGCAAAGACGCAGAGTCGCAAAGTTATTTTTTTAAGCTCAATAATGTCCAGCGTTAGCTGGATGAAAGAAAATATAAACGCAAATCAAAGAGCTTTAGCCAAACTAGTAAAGTTTGGCTAAAGCTCTTTTTCTATTTCGATTTTCCCCCTAGCTTTAGCTAGGGGCTATTGAAAAAACTTTGCGACTCTGCGTCTTTGAGAGATTAAAAACAAAAAAAACTTAGCGTCTCAGTGCCTTCGTGGCAGAAAATAACTATAAATCAAATTCATCTCCAACAGACAAAGAATCATTTTTAACTGCTGTAGAATCCGGAACTTTAATTTTGATTAAAGAACGAGCATTTCCAGAAATATAAACTGGTAATATCCCAATTGTATCTTCAGGTACCAAAAGCCCTCTTCTAAACATTAAATTCTTTAAGAATTTTTGGTTTTTAATCGCATAATCTTTCAAATTGCCTTGATCGTTAAACTGATACATAAATTTTCTCGGCTTCGGAATAATCGTTGCCAAATAAAGACATTCGTCAACATTTAAATCGGCTGGGCTTTTTTGGAAATAAAAATGACTCGCTTCGCCAATTCCGTAAACGTTTGGTCCCCATTCAATTATGTTGAAATACACTTCCAGCATTCTTTCTTTGCTAACAATTCGATTGTTTTCTAAAATATAAACCAATAAAATTTCTTCGAGCTTTCGCGAAAGTGTTTTTTCACGCGTTAAAAAGACATTCTTAATCAACTGCATACTGATTGTACTGGCGCCACGAGAAAATTTCTTGGTTCTGATATTCTTAAGAATCGATTGCTTGAAAGCTTCATTTATAAATCCGCGATGCGAGAAAAATGATGGATCTTCTGTCGTTAAAACACATTTTCTTAAATAAGGAGAAATCTGGTCTAAAGGCGTATAATTCGGATTCGCATTTCCAACCAAAACAGGTCTTTGCAAAACGTTTTGAATAATTGCACGATAAACAAATTCTCCGTTTAATTTATTTAAATCGGCTTCGCCATATTTGGTAATTTTTAAATCTTCTTTGTTTAACTTACTGTCAAAAACGAGTGTGTTGGGTTTATTTTTATTGAATTTGAAATCCAATTTATAATCAAAATTTCCAGTTGCCTGCATGCCTTGAAAATGCGTAAATAATCCATCAGGAAGCGAAACGATAAAATCCTGCGCTTTCATTTTCGGAATATCAACTTTCAAAGTGTAAACCGTGTCTTTTTCGGTATCGTATGAAACGTAAGGACGAACTTTAATTTTGTTCAATTGCATTGTTGAAGTGCTGTCGATCGAAATAAAATTGTCTCCCAGTAAAAAACGGTAATCAAAACGGGCGTTTTTTATAACAACATCTTTGCTGGCAATTTTTGGGTGATTGATTGTAAGATTAGCAATAGAAGTAAAGCCGTCAATATGCAATTCGCTGCCACTTTTATCAATGTTTTGAACATTTAAACGAATCGAATCAAAACTTGCTTTTAAGTTGTAACGCTGATCCAGATAAGGAACGCGAATGGCGCCAGTGTCTAAATTAAAAAATCGAATATCTGCTTTTTGATTTCTCGGATCTGCAAATCCCTTAATGTTCCAACGCTGATCAAAATCTTTTGCCTGAACATGAAGATTGGTTTCTAATTGTTTATTGTTTAAAACTAGTTTGTTTACGTCGATAGATGTTAGTTTTCCGTTGTCATCGATTTTGAATTTAAAGTTTTTCAAATCCATATCGGTAGGAACCAGATTCAATACTTTAGAAATAATTCGGTAAGCAAATGAAGCATATTTGCGCTTTTCATTCGAATCTGTTTCTTCACGATTTCTTTTTAGAAAGGCATCAAAATTTCGTTTTTTACCTTTTTTGACTAATTGAATGTAGCCGTTATCAATTTTTAAAGTTCCAATCTGAACATCTCCAATTAATAAATTGCTTAAACTGATGCTGGTCTCCACGTTTTTGATTTTACAAAGCGTATCCGCATTTATCGGTGCCAGTACAACATCGGTCAAATGTATGGTGGATAAACCATCAAATGAGGCCGATTTTACAGAGAAATTACTGTTGTATTCGACTGCCATTTTATGAGTTACTTTTGCAATTGCCTGTTTTAAAAGCGAGTCACGAAAGTAGTAAAGCGCAATGCAAAGCAAAACCAATAGTATTCCTAATATTTTTAATGCTTTGTATATTTTTTGTTTTGGAAAATTCATAGTGGTATTTTTATCAGAAATCAACCAAAAAGAATGCTGGCAACATCTTCAATTTTAGCAACCAATTCGATTTTGATTCCTGTATTTTTTAAAGCAATTTTGTTGTATTTAGAAACAAAGATAGTATCAAAACCTAATTTTTCAGCTTCTTGAATGCGCTGATCCACACGATTAACAGGACGAATTTCTCCAGAAAGTCCGACTTCACCAGCAAAACAGAAGCCTTTTCCAACCGGAATATCTTCGTTTGATGATAAAATGGCCGCAACAACCGCTAAATCAATTGCTGGATCGTCAACCGAAATTCCGCCAGTAACATTCAGAAAAACGTCTTTGGCACCTAAACGGAAACCGGCTCTTTTTTCTAAAACAGCCAAAATCATATTTAGTCTTTTTGCGTTATAACCCGTTGTGCTTCTTTGAGGCGTTCCGTAAACAGCTGTGCTTACTAAAGATTGGATTTCAATCATCAGTGGACGCATCCCTTCAAGTGTTGTAGCAATTGCTGTTCCTGAAAGTTCTTCGTCTTTGTGTGAAATTAGAATTTCAGAAGGATTATTTACTTCACGCAAACCGCTTCCGAGCATTTCGTAAATTCCCAATTCAGCAGTCGACCCGAAACGGTTTTTCAAGGAACGCAAAATGCGATATACATGGTTTCGATCACCTTCAAATTGTAAAACGGTATCAACCATATGTTCCAAAATTTTTGGACCAGCGATATTTCCGTCTTTGGTAATATGTCCAATTAAAATAACTGGAATATTACTTTCTTTGGCAAATTTGATCAATTCTGCAGTGGTTTCTCGAATTTGAGAAATACTTCCCGCTGTTGATTCGATATAATCTGTATGTAAAGTCTGAATCGAGTCAATAATAACAACTTCAGGCTGAATAGTCTCAATTTGTTTAAAGATATTTTGCGTTTTGGTTTCGGTTAGAATATAACAGTTTTCGCTATTTGGCGTAATTCTTTCCGCGCGCATTTTAATTTGTTTCTGACTTTCTTCTCCAGAAACATACAAGGTTTTATAAGGTAATTTTAAAGAAACTTGCAGCAAAAGTGTACTTTTTCCGATGCCGGGTTCTCCGCCCAAAAGCGTTAAAGATCCAGGAACAAGTCCGCCTCCTAAAACACGATTCAATTCACTGTCTGTGGTGTCCATTCGGACTTCCTGAGCAGAATCAATTTCGTTAATTTTTAAAGGTCTTGGTGCTTTTCCAGTTGGAGCAGATTCGCTTTTCCAAGCTACTTTATCCTGTTTTTGAATGATTTCTTCGGCAATCGTATTCCATTCTTTGCAGGCATTGCATTGTCCTTGCCATTTGGCATATTGAGTTCCGCAGTTCTGACAAAAAAAGGAAGTTTTAACTTTTGACATTATCTATTTTTTTTCGCAAGCGTATTCATTTCATCGATTTTCTCATACATCAAATCTTTATTCAAATCACCAATCGGTTCCATTTGCGAAGCGTTTTGATATTTCTTTGAAGCATGTTTCGGATCGCCTTGCTTTTCGTACATTAAACCTAATTCATATTCTCCCAACATGGCTTTTGGATAATTTACATTTCCTATTTCAGCCATTTTTCCTAATTCGCTGTAAGCGTTGTTTCTTAAAATAATATTTTCAATTACTTTAAAATCACTCATTCTAACAGGAATTTGAACTCCTAAAACTTGTGACATTGCATTGTATTTATTCTCCAAATATTCTGCATATCCAGATTGAAGAACGGCAATTTTATCATTGTATTCTGCAGAATTTATCGGTCTATAAACTTCAAATATCTGATAAAGGGCACTCGGAATAGAATGCAGCACTTCTGTATAATGTGTAGTGCCTTTAAAAACTTCATATTTATAATTTACTAACGGATTATTTGCAATTTTAATATTGCTGTTCAATTTATCTATCGGTTCTTTAATTTTTTTGATATCTCCATCAGCAGCCGATAAGTAAAAGAAAATAGGTTCTTTTACTTTTGCAAACTTTTCTGGAATTCGAACTTCCATTTTAGGTGCTAATTCTGGACTTAAACAGATATAAGCATTAAAAATTGAGGTTTCTTTATACAAATAAAAATTAGCAAAACCTGCTGTTAAATCATGTCCTGCAATAATTCTAAACGGAGAAGTTCTGTATTTTTTTTCGATATATGGAATTAATTCTGCTCCAATAAATTCGAAAAATTTAGCACCTTTCTCAAAAGGAAGCCCAGTATTTTGATCGATTGTTGTATCGTCAAAACGTTCTCCATCTTTATTTTGGTGAATTCCGATAATGATCATCTCCGGAATATCATCCCAATAATTACCATAACTTACAGCTCCAGAAAATGGATCAAATAAATAATCTCCATCTAATAAATATAGAACAGGATATTTTTTGTCTTTGTTGGCTTCATAAGAAGCAGGAAGTCCGATGGTGATTCTTCGTTCTTCTCCTAGTTTTTCCGATTTAATATTGTCGAACGTTTTTTGTGCGAACGACGAAAATGAAATAAAAAGAATTAGTAGGTAAACTTTTTTCATGATTTGAGGGATTTCAGTGAATTAAAAAGTATTGAAAATAGGGTAGCAATATACTATTTTATTTGCTTCTTTATGAAGTTGGTTTTTAAAATTGAAGCAAAGATTTACAAGCCTAAAATCTTTTCAAATTTAGGCAAAAGGAGGCCTTTTTGTACAAAATGGACTTTTGACAAAGTAAGAGAATTCGATAAGAAAAGGAAAATCTTAAGTTAAAGAATTGTCATTTTCATTAGGGAAAATAATCCATGGCTTGAAGGTTTTAGCTTCTTCAAAATCCAAAGTAGCGTAAGAAATAATAATAATGATATCATCTTTCTGTACTTTTCTTGCTGCAGGACCATTCAAAGTAATTTCGCCTGAATTTTTTTCACCTTTAATAGCGTAAGTTTCAAAACGCTCGCCATTATTAATGTTAACAATAGATACCTTTTCGCCTTCAATAATATTTGAAGCTTCCAGTAGAGTTTCATCAATAGTAATGCTGCCAATATAATTTAAATCGGCACCCGTTACTTTAACGCGATGAATTTTTGATTTTATAACTTGAATTTGCATGTTGCAAAGTTAGATTAATTAAATGAAATGGTGTCTATCAGTCTTATAGAATTAACAAATACTGCTATAAAAGCACGATAGTTTTTATCATTCTCTTTTTGATTAATAGGTAAAAGTGTTGATTCGTCAGCAATGACAAAATATTCCAGTTCGAAGTCTTTATTGTCTTTAAAAGAATTTTCTACAAATTCAATTGTTTCTTGCGGAGAGTTATTCTGGAAAATCTCTTTAGCTTCAGTTAGCGTTTTATAAATAATCGAAGCATTTTTTCTTTCTTCGCTAGTCAAACGTTCATTACGAGAACTCATTGCCAGCTGGTTTTCTTCTCTAAAAATAGGACAGCCAACAATATTTACAGGTAAATTTGTTTTTTCTACTAGTTTTTTAACAATTTGAAGCTGTTGAAAATCTTTCTCTCCAAAATAGGCGTTGGTTGGAGTTACAATTTCAAATAACCTTTTTACAATTGTTCCAACTCCGTTAAAATGGCCTGGCCTAAATTTTCCTTCCATTTGATTTTCCAATCCGTCGAAATCAAAAGTCTGAGAAATCGTATTTCCTTCATAAATATCTTCGACCGAAGGTGCATATAAAATAATTTTATCACTTAATGTACGCATTTTCTTAACATCTTCTTCAAGAGTTCTTGGATATTTTGCTAAATCTTCGGGATTATTAAATTGAGTTGGATTGACAAAAATGCTCACAACTGTATCGTCGTTTTCTTTTAACGAACGTTGCATTAAAGCCAAATGGCCTTGGTGTAAAGCGCCCATTGTAGGTACAAATCCGATGGTTGAATTTGCGGTTTTGATAGTTTTAAGATAAGCTATCAACGCTGCTTTACTGTAGAAAATATGCATTGAGGTATTATTAAAATTTAGTGCAAACATAATATATTAGTTATAAACTGCATAAAATTTTGTAATTTTGCGACGTTTTTATTACCAAAATTAAGTAAAATACTATTATGAAAGATAAGAGGATATTATATGTATCATCTGAAGTCGTGCCTTATTTGGCTGAAAATGAGGTTTCTTTAATGTCTTATGACGTTCCGAAAATGATTAATGATCAAGGCGGTCAGATAAGAATTTTCATGCCAAGATACGGGAATATCAATGAAAGAAGACATCAATTGCATGAAGTGATTAGACTTTCCGGAATGAATTTGGTAGTGAATGACTTAGATATGCCATTGATTATTAAAGTAGCGTCAATTCCGAAGGAAAGAATTCAGGTTTACTTTATTGATAATGACGAATACTTTAAACGCAAAGCAACTTTCGCTGATGAAGAAGGTGTTTTGTATCCAGATAATGATGAAAGAGCAATTTTCTTTGCTAAAGGTGTCGTAGAAACAGTGAAAAAATTGAACTGGGTTCCAGATATCATTCATGTTCATGGATGGCTGGCGGCAATGCTGCCGATCTATATGAAACATTATTACAAAAATGAAGCATTATTTTCTGAAACTAAAATTATCACCTCTGTTTACGGACAGTCTTTTGATGAAAATTTAGATTTGGAAATGATCAATAAAGTTAAATTTGACGGTGTTCCTCATGAAGCTGTTTCAGATTTAGAGGTTCCAAATTACGAGAATGTTTTAAAAGCTAGCATTTTACATTCTGATGGTGTAATAATTGCATCTGAAAATGTTTCTCCAAGTTTAACAAAATTTATAGAATCTTCAGGAAAACCTTTTTTACCTTTCGCCGCGAAAGATGCATTTGCTGACGCTTATACAAATTTCTATAGAACATTTGGACTTTAAAATTTTAACTTATTATAAAACATGATTAATACTTCTTTTATTAAGAAATTTCTTTTAGCTTTAACTGTAGTTTTTTTATATTCTTGCGATAAAGATTTTAATGCAATTGGTGATGGTTTAATTGGAGATGATCATTTTGGGCTTGAGCCTGAAAAATATGATGTTTTAGCTTTTAATCAGGAAATTACGCCTGTTCAATCAAATTTTTTACCTACAAATGCTTTGGGTATTTATGATAATCCAGTTTTTGGAACTACAACTGCAAATTTTGTGACGCAGGTAGTAATGTCATCTTATGCTCCAACTATTGGTGAGTCGCCTGTTATTGAAAGTGTTACTTTGAATATTCCTTATTTTAGCCATGTAACAGCAACTTCAGCAGAAGGAGATAATACATATGTGCTGGATTCTATTTATGGAAGTAAAGATGGAAAACTTGACTTGAAGATTTACGAATCGGGTATTCAGATGAGAAATAGCTATTTTAATGGTGGTTCTCAATTGACACAATTTTATTATACAGATCAAAATACTGAATTTGATAATAAAAAAATTGGTGCCTTTTTAAATGACAGTAACACTGCTTCTGAAAATACACAATTTGTTTTTAGTGCTGCCGAATACAAGGATAGTATTACTACAGATGGTAAAAAAACGCTTAGCAGAGTAAAACCGGAAATGCGTTTAAACTTAAACAAATCATTTTTTCAACAAAAAATATTAAATGCTCCCGCTTCAAAACTTGCGTCTGATGATGTTTTTCAGGAATATTTTAGAGGATTATATTTTAATGTTGCAAAATCTGGAACAAGTCCAAGTAATTTAGCTCTTTTGAATTTTGCAGAAGGAAAAATAACTATAAAATATAAAGCAAAAACCGCCTCTACAACTGATGATCCTAATTTGACAGAAGATAAACAGATTGTTTTGAATCTTACTACTGGAAGTGCAGTAAATCCGGCTGCTACAGCTAGTTTGCTCGATGAAATTCGAAAGCCAGATTATGAAGCCGCTATAACTACCAATGTAAATAAAACAGAAGGAGACGAAAGATTGTATTTAAAAGGCGGAAAAGGTTCTGCTGGAGTTATTCGTTTAAGTGGTTTTGCTTCTCAATTGGCAACAATTAGAGATAAGGGCTGGAAAGTAAATGAAGCCAATCTTGTTTTTTATATAGATGCTGAAAAAATGACTAGTGCTGACGAACCAATTAGGTTATACTTGTATGATTTAGATAATAATACGGTTTTAGCAGATTATTCGACAGAATCTTATGGAGGGGTAATTACTAAAGGTACTGATAAAAGAGGAAAGACATATAAATTTAGAATTACAAATCATATTCGAAATCTTATTAAAGATGCAACAGTTAAAAATGTTGATTTAGGAATTGTTGTTTCACAATCAACAGGAACTGCTTCGGTTGCATCAAATGTTTTGAAAAATAAGATTCAAATTCAAGATGATCCTGTAAAGTATTTTTCACAAGTACCAAGAGGGTCTATTATGAGTACTTTAGGTACAATCTTGTATGGAGGAAAGTCTACTGTTCCAGACGACAAAAGATTGAGACTTGAAGTCTACTACACGAAACCAAATTAATAAATATATATGTGTGGAATTGTTGGATATATCGGTCATAGAGATGCGTATCCTATTGTTGTCAAAGGATTAAAGCGTCTTGAGTACAGAGGATATGATAGTGCCGGCGTTATGTTGTATGACGAAGAGTCTGGCGTAAAAGTTTGTAAAACAAAAGGCAAGGTTTCAGATCTTGAAGCTAAAGCCAATGAAGGTTTTACTGTAAAGGGAAATATTGGAATTGGGCATACACGTTGGGCAACACATGGTGTTCCTAATGATGTCAATTCACATCCTCATGTTTCTAATTCTGGAGATTTAGTAATTATTCATAACGGAATTATAGAAAATTACGCTCCATTAAAAGAAGAACTTATCAAAAGAGGTTATACTTTTAAATCAGATACGGATACTGAGGTTTTAGTTAATTTAATAGAAGAAGTTCAAAAGAAAGAAAATATTAAATTAGGAAAAGCTGTTCAGATTGCACTTAACCAAGTGGTTGGGGCTTATGCAATTGCTGTTTTTGATAAAAAAAATCCAAACGAACTTGTTGCGGCTAGATTAGGAAGTCCGTTGGCAATTGGTGTTGGAGAAGGTGAATACTTTGTAGCTTCTGATGCGTCACCATTTATCGAATATACTTCTAATGCAGTGTATTTGGAAGATGGCGAAATGGCGAATATCAGATTGCATAAAGCTATTAAAATCAGAAAAATTAAAGATGACTCGTTAGTTGATCCTTATATTCAAGAACTTCAGATGAATTTGGAGCAGATTGAGAAAGGGGGTTACGATCATTTTATGTTGAAAGAAATCTACGAGCAGCCAAGTGTAATTAAAGATACTTACAGAGGAAGACTTCATGCAAATGAAGGAATCGTTCAAATGGCTGGTGTTGAGGATAATCTGGAAAAATTCTTAAATGCAAAACGTATTCTAATTGTAGCTTGCGGAACTTCTTGGCACGCAGGTTTAGTTGCAGAATATATTTTTGAGGAATTTACACGTATTCCAGTTGAAGTAGAATATGCTTCTGAATTCAGATACAGAAACCCAATCATCAATAAAGATGATGTTGTAATTGCTATTTCGCAATCAGGAGAAACTGCAGATACAATGGCGGCTATTAAATTAGCAAAAGAAAATGGAGCTTTCGTATTTGGTGTTTGTAATGTTGTTGGGTCTTCTATATCAAGAGAAAGTCATGCAGGTGCTTATACACACGCTGGTCCAGAAATTGGTGTAGCTTCAACAAAAGCTTTTACTACTCAGATTACCGTTTTAACGATGATTGCGTTAAAATTAGGAAAAGCAAAAGGAACATTGTCAAATACAGATTTCCATACTTATCTTCAAGAGTTAGAAATTATTCCTGAAAAAGTGGCTGAAGCTTTAGAAACTAATGACAAAGCAAAAGAAATTGCAGCGGCTTTTAAAGATTCGCCTAACTGTCTTTATTTAGGTAGAGGATATAATTTCCCTGTTGCTTTAGAAGGAGCTTTAAAATTAAAAGAAATCTCATATATCCACGCAGAAGGTTATCCGGCTGCTGAGATGAAACACGGCCCGATTGCTTTAATTGATGAACATATGCCGGTTATTGTAATTGCTCCGAAACAAGGGCATTACGATAAGATTGTGAGTAACATTCAGGAAATTAAATCTAGAAGTGGTAAAATTATCGCTGTAGTTACAAAAGGAGATATTCAAGTTCGTGAATTGGCAGATTATGTAATCGAGATTCCAGAAACTTCAGATGCTTTATCTCCATTGGTTACAACTATTCCATTGCAATTGCTTTCTTATTATATTGCAGTTATGAGAGGTTGTAATGTAGATCAACCGCGTAACTTAGCTAAGTCAGTTACGGTAGAATAGATTTTATTTTTAGTTACAAATATGTTAAAAAAGCGAGATTTAGGTCTCGCTTTTTTTTATTGTCAAATTTTTTTTTCTGCATATGTATTTTTATGAAATTTTCAATTTTTTAGTGAAAATTTATATGTATGCATAGTATATTGGTTTTTCTTCTTGTTTTCTTTGATTTTAGTTTAATAAATTGAATTAAGAAATAGTTAAAATATTGTAAAAAATGATGCTAAATATGAATTTTATTTAACGTTTTTTTATGCATATTAAAATATTTATGTATTTTGGCTATATACTAACGAAAAAACTAAACCCAAATGAGAGTCTACTTGCTAATTATGTTGTTGTTCTTCAGCGGAATATCTTTTGCGCAGAATACAATAACAGGTTCGGTTACAGATGGTAACAAACAATCTATTCCTGGTGCTAATATTGTTGTTGTTGGCGAAAGTACCGGTGCGTCTACAGATTTTGACGGATCGTTTAAATTATCTACCAATGCAAAATTGCCTTTTTCTGTAAAGGTCTCGGCAATCGGTTTTGAATCGAAAACAATTAATGTTACTGCTGCAAATCAAAAATTGAATGTAATTTTAAAAGATGAAGAAACTAAATTGGATGAAATTGTAGTTTCTGCTTCGAGAACACCTGAAAGAGTTATTGAATCGCCAGTAACTATTGAACGCATGGGACTTCAGGAGATTAAAAATACTACAGCGGCGACTTTCTATGATGGTTTAGAAAATTTGAAAGAAGTAAATTTTAATACAAGCAGTATTTCTTTTAAATCAATAAATACAAGAGGTTTTGCTACTGTCGCAAATACTCGTTTCATGCAATTGGTGGACGGAATGGATAATTCATCTCCGGCTTTAAACTTTGTTTTAGGAAATCTTATTGGTGTTTCGGATATTGATGTTGCTAGTGTAGAGTTACTTCCAGGAGCTTCTTCAGCTCTTTATGGAGCAAATGCTTTCAATGGTATTATGTTTATGACTAGTAAAAGTCCTTTTACAAATGAAGGAATTAGCGTTTACTACAAATACGGACAAACGAGTCAAAATGCTGCGGGTACAAATGATTATAATGATTTTGGAATTAGAGCAGCAAAAGCTTTTACTAAACATTTTGCAATGAAAGCGAATTTCACTTACATGGAAGCTAGCGAATGGATTGCGAATGATAAAAGAAGTATGACGGCTGGAGGAGATAGTCACGCAGTGAATCAAAATTATGACGGATTAAATATTTACGGTGACGAGGTTACAACATTTATTCCGAACGTAGGGCAAGTTAGTAGAACAGGGTATCGCGAACAAGATTTGACAGATAACAAAGTTCAGAGTATGAAAGCAGATTTTAGTGCGCATATTAAACCTTGGGCAAACGATACAGAATTTATATTGCAATATAAAATTGGTACAGGAAGTACTATTTATCAGGGTGCAAACAGATATGCTTTGAAAGATTTCTTAATGCAGCAAGGTAAGTTTGAGGTAAAAGGGAAAAACTTTTTCGGAAGAGTTTATTTTACAAGTGAAGATGCTGGAAATTCTTATGATATGAGGTTTGCGGCATGGAATGTTAACAGAGCAGCAAAATCTGATGTAGAGTGGTTTACAAATTATGCAACGGCTTATCAATATGCAGGTGCGGTTATGGGAACAAATGCTAATGAATCTGCGGCTATTGCTAGAAACTTTGCAGATTATAATGTATTGCCGGCTCAGATATCGTTTATTCCTAAACCAACAGGATCGGCAAGATTTGAACCAGGAAGCCCTCAGTTTAATCAGGCATTGTCAAGTGTTACTGCAAACCCAGATTTGACTCAAGGAGCGAAGTTTATTGATCATTCTAAATTATATCACTCAGATGTAAATTATAATTTTAGAGATATTATAAAATGGGCTGAAGTTCAAGTTGGAGGTTCTTGGAGAAAATACGTAATGGATTCTGAAGGAACAATTTTCACGGATTATGATGGTCCAATCGAATACAAAGAATATGGTGCTTATGCGCAGCTTCAGAAAAAATTCTTAGATGATAGATTGAAATTTACAGGATCTTTACGTTATGATAAAAGCCAGAATTTTGATGGAAACATTTCACCTAGAGTTTCTTTTGTTTATTCTGCAGGTGCTTCTAAAAATCACAATTTCAGATTGTCTTACCAAACTGGTTTCCGTAATCCAACCACACAGGATCAATATATTGGTTTAGATTTAGGGCCTTTTGCATTAATTGGATCAGCGCCAGAAAATTTAGATCGTTTTCAGGAAACTGTAAATGTTAGTGCGGCTGGACAGGCTTTAGGGCAGCCAGCAACAGTTAATATGTCAGGGCAAAATGCGTACCGAAATGCTTATACAGTAGCGTCGGTTCAGGCTTTTGCGGCTTCAGCAAATCCTGGAGATCTTCAAGTAGCTAATATTGGATTGGTAAAACCGGAGCAAGTTCAAGCATTTGAAGCGGGTTATCGCACAGTAGTTCAGAATGATTTATCAGTAGATTTAAATGCTTATTATAACATTTATAATGATTTTATGAATACGGCGAGAGTTATCTCTCCTTACTATGGAACAGTTGGAACACCTGAATCTTATCAAGCTCTTGCATTTGGAGATAGAAGAGTGTATCAGGTGTATACTAATACAACTGCTCAAATTTCTTCATTTGGTTTTGGGGCTGGTTTGTCTAAGAAAGTATATAAAGATTTTGAGGTAGGTGTAAACTATAACTATGCACAATTTAATTTCGATCAAGCTGATGATCCTGATTTTGTGGCTGGCTTCAATACTCCAAAACATAGAATTAAAGCTTCTTTAGGAAATGCAAAAGTGATTAAAAACTTAGGTTTTAATGTAAACGTAAGATGGAATTCAGAATATTTGTGGGAGTCTTCTTTTGGAGATGGCATGATTCCGGAAAATACTGTTCTTGATGCTCAGATAAATTATGCACTTCCAAAATGGAAATCTGTTATTAAAGTAGGAGCTACCAATCTTTTCGGATCAGATTATCTTCAGGTTATTGGAGCGGGTATGATTGGTCAAATGTGGTTTGCTTCTTGGACAATTAATCCATAATGATGATTGATTGAGAGAGAGAAAGTGGTAATAATTTTAAAAAAGTATTAAGATGAAAAAAAATATAAAATGGTTGTTTTTGGTTTCTTTAACCATTATGGCCTCATGTAATAGTGATGATAATGATACGCCAGTTGAAGTGCCAGTTGTTCCTGGTACGGCGGTTTTTACGAAATATATTGCGCTTGGAGATTCTTTTGCGGCAGGATATAGTGATAATGCATTGTTTAAAAAAGGACAAGAAAACTCGTATCCAAATATATTATCGCAGCAATTTGCTGCTGCAGGTGGCGGCGCTTTTACACAGCCGCTTATGAATGATAATATTGGTGGTTTGCTTTTAGGAGGAAATATAATTGCAGGGACGCGTCTTTATTTTGTTGGACAAACTCAGACACCAACAAATGTTATAGGCAAGCCAACTACAGAAGTTACAGCTCATCTTAGTGGAACATTTGGTAATTTAGGTGTTCCAGGAGCAAAAAGTTTTCATTTATTGGCTGCAAATTATGGTAATGTTGCTGGTGTGGCAACAGGTGCGGCTAATCCTTATTTTGCAAGATTTGCAAGTACGGCTTCAACAACTGTTTTGGCTGATGCGGTTGCTCAGAATCCAACTTTTTTCTCTTTGTTTATAGGAGGAAATGATGTTTTGGCGTATGCGACTTCTGGAGGAACGGGTAAAGATCAGACAGGAAACCCTAATCCGGCAACTTATGGCGGAAATGACATCACGGATCCAACAGTTTTTGCAAGTGTATATACCAATTTGGTTACTGCTTTAACTGCAAAAGGAGCAAAAGGTGTTGTGGCAAACTTACCTTATATTACAGCTTTACCTCATTTTACGACTGTTCCTTATAATCCGCTTAGTGCTAAAGTAATCGGAAAAAATAATGAAGCAGTAGGTGTAGCTACTATAAAAGCGCTTAATGCACAATTATATGGGCCTTTAAAACAAGCATTAACTGCATTTAATGCAGGGGATAGAATTAATTTGCTTTCTGAGACTGGTGCAAGTCCATTATTGATAAAAGACGAGAGCTTAGCTAATTTGTCTGCTCAATTAACTGCGGCATTTACGCCTACATTAGGTGCGCAGACTGCGGCTTTCTATGGTGCTGTTTTCGGACAGGCAAGACAAAGTAAAGCTACTGATTTAGTAGTGCTAACAGCGAGAGCAGATATTGGTGCTGCACCAACAGCAGCAAATTCTGGAATTGGAATTGCACCGCCAGCTCCACTAAATGCATTTGGGATATCGTATCCTTTACAAGACAAACACGTGTTGATTCCAACTGAAATTGCAGAAATTAAAAAAGCTACAGATGCCTATAATGCAACAATTCAAGCGGTAGCTACAGAAAAAGGATTGGCGTTTGTTGATACAAAAGCAACTTTAACACAATTAGCAAGTGGCGGAATCCGATTTGGGAATTTTACAATGAGTTCTTCTTTTGCAACTGGAGGAGCCTTCTCTCTAGACGGAGTTCATCCAAGTGCCAGAGGATATGGCTTAATTGCTAATATTTTTATAGATGCCATAAATGCAAAATACACCTCGACATTGAGACATGTTGATTTGGGTATTTATCCAATTCAATATCCAGAGACACTTCCTTAATGTTTTGAGAAAAGTACAAGAAAGCCGCTCATTTTTAGAATGCAGCGGTTTTTTCTTTTAACTAAAAAATGAATGTTTTGGTTGTTTTTTTGCCAAGTTTTATGAATCAAACAAAATCATGCTATTTTTTATGAAAAAAAAATTGATTTTATATTTTAAAAAATTATCTTTGCGCTCTGAAAAAAGAGGTATTTTCGATAAACCTAAATAGCTATTTAATAAATACATAAGTAATGTCAAAAGTAATAGGAAAAGTTGCTCAAATCATTGGACCAGTAGTAGACGTAGTTTTCAACGGTAAAGATGTTGAACTTCCAAAAATTTATGATTCACTAGAAATCACAAAAAAAGATGGAACAATCTTAGTTCTAGAAGTACAATCTCATATTGGTGAAAACACTGTTCGTACCATTTCTATGGATTCAACAGATGGTTTAAGCAGAGGATATGAAGTAGTTGGAACTGGAAATCCAATCCAAATGCCAATCGGTCCAGACGTATATGGACGTTTATTTAATGTTGTTGGAGATGCCATTGACGGTTTAGGTGATTTGCCTAAAACTGGAGAGAACGGTTTGCCAATTCACAGACAAGCTCCTAAATTCGAAGATTTATCAACTTCATCTGAAGTTTTATTTACAGGTATTAAAGTAATCGATTTGATCGAGCCTTACGCAAAAGGAGGTAAAATTGGATTGTTTGGTGGTGCTGGAGTAGGTAAAACAGTATTGATTCAGGAGTTGATCAACAATATTGCAAAAGGTCACGGTGGACTTTCAGTATTCGCTGGAGTAGGTGAAAGAACACGTGAAGGAAATGACTTGCTTCGTGAGATGTTAGAGTCAGGAATTATTAAATACGGTGATGATTTCATGCACTCTATGGAAAATGGAGGATGGGATTTATCTAAAGTAGATATGCCAGGAATGAGAGAGTCTAAAGCTACTTTCGTTTTCGGACAAATGAATGAGCCACCTGGAGCTCGTGCACGTGTGGCACTTTCAGGATTATCTATCGCTGAGTATTTCCGTGATGGAGCTGGATCTGATCAAGGTAAAGATGTATTATTCTTCGTTGATAATATCTTCCGTTTTACACAAGCAGGTTCTGAGGTATCAGCACTTTTAGGACGTATGCCATCTGCGGTAGGTTACCAACCAACATTGGCAACTGAGATGGGAGCTATGCAAGAGCGTATTACATCTACAAACAAAGGATCTATTACATCTGTACAAGCGGTTTACGTTCCTGCGGATGACTTAACTGACCCGGCGCCAGCAACAACGTTTGCTCACTTAGATGCAACAACTGTATTGTCTCGTAAAATTGCTGAGTTAGGTATCTATCCTGCGGTTGACCCGTTAGATTCTACTTCAAGAATTTTAACTCCACATATCTTAGGAGATGAGCACTACAACTGTGCACAAAGAGTAAAAGAAATTCTTCAAAAATACAAACAACTTCAAGATATCATCGCGATTCTTGGTATGGAAGAGTTATCTGAAGAGGATAAACTTTCTGTATCTAGAGCACGTCGTGTACAACGTTTCTTGTCTCAGCCATTCCACGTAGCAGAGCAATTTACAGGTATCCCAGGAGTATTAGTTGATATTAAAGATACTATCAAAGGATTTAACATGATTATCGATGGTGAGCTAGATCACCTTCCAGAAGCTGCTTTCAACTTGAAAGGTTCTATTCAAGATGCAATCGAAGCTGGAGAAAAAATGTTAGCTGAAGCATAATAATATTGGTTGTTAGTTGTTAGTTGTCAGTTGTTAGAAACAACCATCAACCATCAACCATCAACTATTAACTAAAAAAAATATGATTTTAGAAATAGTATCACCAGAGGCAAAATTATTTTCAGGAGAAGTTACTTCGGTTACTTTGCCAGGAGTTGATGGAAGCTTTCAGATTTTAAATCATCACGCACCAATTGTTTCTATTTTAGAAGAAGGAACAATTAAAATTGCAGCTCCTAGCTTCAATTTTTCTAAAGAGGTAGCTGATAAATTCACGAGAGTAAATGACCAAACTTATACTTTAGAGATTAAGTCAGGAACAATCGAGATGAAAGACAATAAGATAATTGTATTAGTTGACTAAGACAATTTAAGAATAATGAAAAAGCCAGACAATATTTGTCTGGCTTTTTTTATTTTTCTACTTTTGAAGTATTAAAATCTCTTCATAAAATATTGATAAAGTGACAAAAGCTCAGTAAGCTTTTATCTTTTTCGCTTTATTAGTTCAATAAAGCGTTACTTATTTATGTCAAATTTTATGAAGAATACTTATGAAAAATATATCAAAAATTGCCGTGCTAGGCGGAGGCGGTAAAACAGGAAATTATCTTGTAAAGCACTTATTAAAAGAAGGATTTCATTTAAAACTTCTACTGAGAAATCCTGAAAAATTTCATATTGAAAACTCTAATATTGAAATTATTCAAGGTGATGCACTTGATTTTGAATCTATAAAAGCATTGCTAAAAGATTGTCATGCTGTTTTGAGCACCATTGGCCAAAGAAAAGATGAGCCTTTAGTTGCAAGTCAGGTGACAAAGCAAGTTATGAATGTGATGAATGAATATGGGATAGATCGTTATGTCTTAATTGCTGGACTTAATATTGATACTCGATTCGACAAGAAAAGTCCAAAAACGCTTATGGCAACAGATTGGATGAAAAGTAATTTTCCACTCATTCAGGAAGATCGTCAAAAAGCTTATAAACTTTTGGAAAATAGCAATGTGAATTGGACGCAGATTCGTGTTCCTTTTATTGAGTTTACAGATAAAAGTTCTGAAATAGTAGTAAATATAGAAGATTGTTTGGGAGATAAAATTACTGCTAAGGACATTTCAAAATTTATGATTAAAGAAATGATCGAATCTAAATACAACAGACAATCGCCTTTTATTAGTAATTTATAAAATTAAATTTAAAACAGCGGATTGATTAATCCGCTGTTTGTTTTCTAAAAATTCGATTGTTTATTCCTCTTCTTTCACAAACTCCATGATATCTCCTGGCTGGCATTCGAGGATTTCGCAAATAAGTTCTAAAGTAGAAAATCGAATAGCTTTGGCCTTTCCTGTTTTCAGTATCGAAAGATTCGCTGTTGTAATGCCAATTCGCTCTGCTAATTCATTCGAACGCATCTTTCTTTTGGCGAGCATTACATCTAGATTTACAATGATTGGCATAATTATATTGTTAAGTCATTTTCGTTCTGAAGATTGTATCCGTGATTTAATAGTTTGCCTAAAACTACTAAACTTAATCCAAGAAAAAGAGTTTGCAAATTATATTCTAAAACAGGAGTTAGATTCATAAAATTAAATCCCTGAATGTAGATTGAATTGGTATAATGATAGTAATTAATTCTGGAGAAATACTGCATTATAATATAGCAAAAGATCAGGTTTATAACTGGATAAGCAATAAGCGAATATCCTATTTTTTGAATTCTTTGAGTTAGTGCCATATCAAATGCAAAATTATCTCTTAATTGATTAAATAAACGCATGCATTGATAGCTAACAAATAAAAGTACAATTAAATATAGGTAGTTTTTGAGTATCAAAATTGATTTAAAAAAGTAATCTTTAGGATTGATTATAATTTCTAGAGTTGAATCTGTGCCTTGAATATTTAGATTTTTAAATTCTTGTTTTACATCGACAAAATTTTTATTGTAGATTTCATAAGTATTTATTTGATATGTTTTTTTTAATGTAGTGTCCTTTTTTACTCTATTAAAATGATCATTGATTTTTTTTGTTTCTGATTTAGAAACAAAACCAGAACCTTTATTTATTTTGCTTTTGTATATAATTAGACTGTCGGGAACGCTTAATTGAATTTGGGTATTTATTTTGTATCCTTTTGTATGATGAATACTTGAGCTCCAACTTCCTAAAGTACCGCTTGGTATGCATTCAAAAACTAGAATAAATAATAATATAAGCTGTGAAAATCTAAACGTAAGTCTGGATACAATATAAAGTACGCTAATTATTCTGCTATTGGTTTTCATAAAATTTGATTTTTAGTTCGGTGTAAATATATAAAAATTATTGATAAACGATAATAAAATGATATAAAACAATAATTTTTTCTTTTTAGGATTTTTTGATTTTATATTATGAAGAAAATCGTACACTTAGCGAAAGAAATTTGAGGCAGCAAATTTTTGTTTTCTAACTTTGTTTTTATGGAATTACCTGAACATCTAAACCAAAAAATTGAAAATTATAAACAGAAAGAACTCTTTAGAAAGCTGCCTGTGTTTAATAATTTGATAGATTTTTCTTCGAATGATTATATCGGATTTTCAAAATCTGAGTCTATATTTAAACATACTCATGCTTATTTGCTTGAAAATGAAATCTTGTATAATGGATCAACAGGTTCTAGGTTGATTTCTGGAAATCATTCACTTTATCAGATTACAGAGAATTTTATTGCTGAATTTCATGACTCAGAAGCGGCGTTAATTTTTAATTCAGGTTACGATGCTAATATTGGTTTTTTTAGTGCTGTACCGCAAGAAAACGACCTTATTTTATATGATGAGTTATGTCATGCTTCTATAAAAGATGGGATCTTATTATCTACTGCCAAATCAAAGCCTTTTATTCATAATGATTTTGAAGATTTAGAGCGTCTTATTCTTAAATTCCCAAATACAACTATTTACGTCGTAACTGAAACCATTTTTTCTATGGATGGAGATAGTCCGAATTTAGAAGAGCTGGTTTTGCTTTCAGAAAAATATAATTGTTATTTAATTGTTGATGAGGCACACAGTTTAGGTGTTTTTGGAGATAGAGGCGAGGGTCTTATTCAATATCTGCAATTGCACAATAGAATTTTTGCACGAATTGTAACCTTTGGAAAGGGCTTGGGTTGTCAAGGAGCAGCAATTTTAGGATCTAATGGACTTAGAAATTACTTGATCAATTTTGCTCACAGCTTTTTGTATACGACAGCTTTATCTCCTCATTCGGTAGCAACTATTTTGACGGCGTATCGAGAATTAGAAAATGGAATTGAGGCTATTGAAAAACTACGTCAAAACATCATCTCTTTTAATCAGCAGAAAAACTTACTGGGTTTAAAGCCTATGTTTGTTCATAGTAAATCTGCCATACATTCTGCTATTGTTCCTGGAAATGAAAATGTAAAAAAGTTAGCTCAGGAACTTCAAGATAAAGGATTTGATGTGCAGGCAATTCTTTCGCCAAGAGTTCCAGAAGGTCAAGAGCGTTTACGTTTTTGTATTCACAGTTACAATTCAGAAGAAGAAATTAATCAGGTTTTAGAGTTGGTTCGAGATCTTCTTTTCTAGCATTTGATTTGAAGAATTTTAAGCTTTTTACTTCTGAATTTATATAAAGTTTAATTTTTTTTCTTCTCCCATAGCCTGTATTTACTTACATTTTCAAAAAAGTGTAAAATTTTTTGTAACGTTTTGAATCTTTGGTCACTTACGAGTCGTAATCAAATAAACCAAAACAATTATGAAAACACAGTCAATATCAATAAGCGAAAAAATTTTCAACTTTTTATTTTTATTTCTAGGTTCAGCCGGTCTAGGTTATTCATTAGTAAATCACTTCTTTTTAGAAAAGCCAAATAAAGAATTCCTTTTAGTTATGCTTTGTTTGTTTATAGCTTCTGTTGCTTCTTGGCAGCGAAAAAAATGGAGCAAATAAAAAAAGGAGTTTCGGTCATCAATAAAAAATCAATCAAAAAAATCATTAATCAATTATTAACTTAATCAATCAACAAAATGAAAAATCTAATTCAATCAGTTATAGCAGTAATCGCAATTGTATGCAGCTCTTTTGCTCAGGCGCAAAATAAATCTCCAAAACTTGAAAATTCTCTTCTTTGGGAAATTTCAGGAAACGGTTTAGAAAAACCATCTTATTTATACGGAACCGTTCATATGATTTGCAAGCCCGATTATTTTCTTTCGGAAAAAACAAAAAAAGCATTCGACGCTTCTAATAAATTGGTTTTAGAAATCAATTTTGCGGATCCAGCAGAAATGACAGACATGCAAAAAATGGCAATGGGAAAAGAACCTTTAAGCAAATCATTAAGTCCAGAACATTTGTCAAAATTGGATGAGATCTTAAAAAACACAACTGGAATGACCGTAAAGCAAGTAGACAGTTTTAGTTTGATGACTGTAATGAGTCTAATCTCTATGAAAACTTTTGGATGTGCAGAACTGAAGCTTTATGAAATGGAATTTATTGAGATGGCTAAAAAAAGAAACATTCAGGTTGGCGGTTTAGAAACGGTTAAGTCACAACTTTCGATTCTTGAAAATGCCTATACAGATGATGAAATGATTAAGATGTTAAGCGAATCAAATAAAAGTGAAACGGCTAAATTAGTAACGTCATATAAAAGTGAAAACATTGATGAGTTGTATAATAACGTAACCGATAAAAGGTTTACAAGCGAAAAAACAAAAAAAATGATTCTAGATCAGAGAAATTTGAACTGGATTAAAGAAATGCCGCAGATGATGAAAACAGAAAGTGTGTTTTTTGCAGTTGGAGCAGGACATTTAGGAGGTGAGTTTGGAGTAATTAATTTATTAAAAAAAGCAGGATATATTGTAAAACCAGTAACGAATTAAAACTATTTTGAAAGAAAAAGAACAAGAGTTTTTAAATCGGATAGAAAGCCATAAAGGTATTCTGTACAAAGTTTCAAAAATGTACATGGATAATCATGATGATCAGCAAGATTTGTTTCAGGAAATTGTTTGTCAGCTTTGGAAATCGTACGAAACATTTCGAAATGAAAGTCAGTTTTCAACCTGGATGTATCGTGTTGCGGTAAATACGGCTATCGTTTTTCTCAGAAAAGAGAAACGAAAGGTAGACAAATATGAGATTGCTTCAGAAAACATTAAAGAGGAAGAAGGCGATTCGCATATAAAAGAAAGCCAGCTGGATCATTTTTATAAAGCAGTACAAAAACTTGAAAAAATTGATAAAGCAATTATATTTTATCAGTTAGAAGGTTTCTCTCACAAGGAAATTGGTGAGAATCTAGGGATTTCTGAAGGAAATGCAAGAGTGAAATTAAATCGAGCAAAAGAAAAATTAAAGGAAATAATTAAAAATCAGGGATATGGATTTTAACGATATACAAAACGCATGGAATAACGAAAAGACCGATAATGTAGTTCTTCCAGATAATTTAGAAAGGATACAATCGGCCAACACACCTTTGGACAAGATTAGAAAGAATCTGAGAAATGAACTTATAGGACAGACGGTTGCTGTACTATTTATTGGGTTAACCCCTTATATCTTTCATTTTCCTGAGAAATGGATTTTGTCTTTTTACTTGTTTTACAGTATAGCTTTTGCTGTGTCGGTTTATTATTTGCTCAAACTTTATTTCTTTTATAAGAGATTGAATAAGATTACTTTGAAAACAAAAGACAGTTTGTATGAAACGTACTTTGACATACGGCTTAATATGGAGTTGTATAAAACTTTCGGCTTTGCTTTAACTCCATTTATGGTGCTGTTTATAATTGGTGTTTGGTACAATAAAATTTCGCAACATCCAGGTTTTGATGTCGCTAACTTTACTAATAGGCAGCTAATAAGTGCTTTTGCAGGCATTGCAACTTCTATTTTATTTATGGGACTGGCAATGGAATGGACGGTTCACTATTCTTATGGAAGATATGCTAAAGAAATCAAGAAAGTAATCGATGAATTGAAAGAAGAATAAAAAACAAAACCCCATCTATTAAGATGGGGTTTTTGCTTTATAAATATTAATTAAAGATAATTTTCTTAGAAACTTCTGAGCCGTTTTCCAAAACAACTTTAACTAATAAAACTTGATTACCAGATGGTAAATTTGAAATCTGTAATTCGTTAGAATCAACTTTGTTTTTAGTGTAAACTAATTGACCGCCAATATTATAAATCTGTACTTCTTTTATGTTTTCTTTAGTTGCAGTAACTTTTACTATTTTTGATTTTACAGAAACCATAAGGGTGTTTTCTGCATTTTCAAAATCTCCTGTACCTAATGTTTTAGAAGTGTAACGAAGATTAAAACGATTTGTAAAAGTTCCCGCCTCTGTAGTAAACTTATAATTTTCAGTACGTAAGTTTATTGTTTTACCAATTGTCAAATCTTCTAGATAAACGTTTTGAGTATCAAAAAAGCCGTCTGCATGGTCAATTGCAATAGTATACTCTCCAGCCGTTGCAGTCTTGTAGCCTAAAGGAACAATATCTTTATCATCAAAAGGAAGTGCACGTCCTTGAATAGTCATGTTGTTCGATTCGTTGATACTGTAAAAATCAGCGCTTGTATTGGAACCTAATGTATTGGCATCATAATTAATATCAAAACTATTCGTTGCACCTTCAATGTAACCTACTAAAGCCTGTTTGAATGCTCCTAGCTCATTAGAGAAATTAAGCCACAAACGATTTTTTTCTAATTCACCTGATTCATTAGATTTGTAGAATTGTTTGTTTTTAGCAGCAATACGCATTGTATTGTTGAAGTTTAACGTTCCTGTTTTTGGTTTAGCCAAGAATCCCTGTCCTGCTGCGATATATCCTTCAAAAGGTTGTCCGTTAAGCGTTGCTCCAGAGCTTGTTCCAATAAATCCTGTAAGGTTAAATGCTGCAAAGTCGGCATTGTTATAATAATATTTTGAATCTGCAGGGTTGTATACCGGAGATGAATTATGAGTCCAAAAATATAACGTACCTAAGTTTGTATTTCCATTAATCAATGCCGTCGCGCTAATTGCTGAAGGATATGGATTACCTACTAAGTTGAATTTATTAGCGACCACAACATGAGCTATATCACCATTATTAGGAGTTCCTTTAAATACTGCTGTAAATGGTGCAGCTGTATTAGCATCAAAAGGCTGAGGAGCTCTTACGCTGTAACCTTTTCCAGTTTCCATAACCATTGTTCCATAAGGGTCGATAACCCATGACGCATTAGGATTGTAATACAGATACTTGTCAAAAAGCGTGTCAGGCGATAAAGTATTCAAGGTAAAACTTGAATTCGTAACTGGAGATGACCAGTAAGTAGCATCATAGCGTCTTACAGTCGCAATTCTTTGAACTTGAAAAGAAGTTGCTATATTTCCAGAAAACATTGTTTTGCTCGTTGAAGTTTGCAAAAGTGAGCCTCCGCTTAGTATTACTAGTTTTCCTGTTCCAAGTATATTAATATCTTCATCAACAGTTAAAGTTCTATCGCTTGGAACATTAAAAGTAGATCCAGAATTTACTGTACATGAACAAACTTGAATGTCTGAACCCAAAGTTACAGTTGGTGAACTAATTACGATTGAAGTATTTGGTCCAATAGTTTCGCTTCCTGTATAAGGTGTTAGCACTCGTACAAAATTAACTGCAACGTTAGCATTTCCTCCGTCTTCTCTTAAACGAACTTCAATTTTAGAAGTGCTGTTTAAAACATATGTCGCTCCACCGTTTATGTATGCAGCAGTGTTTGTATATCCAGATTGAGTAAATAGTGGAGTTGCACTATCATTCATATAAATTTGAGTGGCATCATCAGAGTTTGCAAGCTCTATTCTGTAAGTTCCGCAAGGAAAACCTTGACGTCTGTAAGAAACCGTGAAATTATCATCAGGCATTGGTGCGCCTTGCCAGTTTGTTGCGGCGTAAGGTGATTTGGTAACAGGCCAATAATTTCTTGAATCCACATTCACATTAGAATCTACATAGTATCCAGCATATACTGTATTGCTTAGATTTAAATCGTTTTTGGTTAAGCCATAAACGTTCCAAGAATTAATTCCGTAAGGAAGCGCTTGGTCTCCTTTTATAGCACCAAATGAAATTGCAGCACGAGACGAACCATCTAGTTCAAAATATTCTAAAATAAATTGGTGATTACCTGTTGTAGTAAAGTTGTATAAAAATGAGTCAACTATGTAACTATGCTGATTCCAACGTTCAAAAACTTTAATCCCATCAATATAAAGTCTAATTCCGTCATCACTTCCAAGCATGAAATTGTATTGACCAGTTTCGGCTATATTGGCAGTCATTTTATATCTTACAAAGAATCTGTCTGAAGGCGCTGCATCACAAAAATTTCTTGTAGCGCCATTTACTGCACCATCCGCAACATTTCTGTCAAAATTTCTCGTTGCTTCTGTAACAGTTCCTAAATAAGTTGTTCCAGTTGGTAAAGTATTGTATGTTGGGTTTGGAGCAGTATTTCCTGTAAAGCTGTAAACATATCCAATCCAAGATTCAGAACCGAAAGAAGTTTGATCTCCGGCAGGTATACATTTTACAACTTCATCAGCACCCATATAAGGTTTTACTCTTGCATCTCCATCGATATCTGTGGTAATACCTGCTATTGCTACTCCGCTTAAATTATTATTGACCGCAACATCTTGTATGTGATAGTCTGTCCCTGGTGTAACAAATGTTGGTAGAAAAGTCTGAGAATTTGAATCTCCTACTGCCGAATTCCAGTTAGTAGGAACTGTTCCTGCTGTTGTTGCCGCATATAGAGTACCAGATATTCTGTTTAAGAATTTATTAGTGCTACTATTAACGTAATAATCATTATTGCTAATTTGACTTAATGTTCCTCCGTTTAAGAATATAGCATATTGCTCATTAGATTGTAAATTAACAAAAATGTTGTTTTTTATATTGATTCCAGAACCTCCTTCAGTATATAAACAAGAAGCACTTGTTGTTCCTGTCGGTGCTCCGCTCGCAATAAGAGTGTTATAATATACATTTGTTGCACTTCCTGAATAAATGAAAATGCTATGTGCTCTGTTGTAATAGTTATAATTATTTGAATCTGCAGTAGTATTATAAACATTACTGATAATATTATTAGTAATGTTTGTAGTTCCACTCGTTTTTACAAGAATACCTGCCGAATATTTAGCATTGTTATGTTGCGTATTAACAATATCATTAATATAATTACCTGAGACACTTCCCGTGCTATTTCCTAACAAAACAATTGCGGCACAATCGTTATTAACATTAACGGTATTTCTAATTCCAGATAGTGTGTTTCCTGAAATTTCATAGTTTAAAGCGTTAGACAAGAATATTGCTCTAATTGGTTTTTCAGCTGCAGTTGTAGTTCCAATTTTGTTTCCTTGAATTTTCCAACCTGTTGGAGAAGTACTAGCATTTCCGTTAATGTTAACACCGTCTTTAACATTAAATGTCTCATTGTTGATAATTGAAATATTGGAATTGGCACCGTTATTATCGTTTTCGCCAAGGCTGTTATTTGCTCCAAGACCGTTGCCTCCAGAGTACACTCCAGTTAAAAGAGTAATACCATCATTACGATTTACAAATCTTAGGTTGGTGTTTTTAACAGTGATATTTGTTGAACCGGTTGAGCCATTACTCGCAATCCAAATGACTGATCTTGCTGTATAGCCTAAATTATCGGTATTTATCAAAGTTAAATTTTTTGTGTTTAACGTTGAATTACTTCCGTCTATGATTACGTTGTTGGTACCATTAAATCTAATAACTGCTGGAATACCGCTTGATGCACTAGCCATTGTAGTGGTAATAGTGATGTTCTTGCCAGTATTTGGTTTAATGGTGAAGGTATTCGTTGGACTTGTATTTGGTATGGCATTGATTGTAAGTAAAGAAGTTAAGTTCTGGTTTTCATCAAGCAAAAACCTAACAGGGCCACTAACTCCACGCGCATATATTTGGTCTATTGCAAGTGCAAGAGTCCTGAAGTTCGCATCAGTATTTGCAGAGCTAATAACAATATCGCCACTCAATTGTTGAGCGAATCCAAAAAATGGTAACAATAAAAATAAAAGTAAAGTTTTTTTCATGCTTAAATGTTTTCTATCAGTTTGTTATGCTGGCATAGGACTTTTCAGCCGGAGCAAAGATATGTACATCTACGAGCTAGAAATAAAGAGGGTTTTCAATACCTCTATATAATCGACGAATTGTTAAAATACTCGACGAAATGCATGAAAAAAAAATACATTTTACGGATATTCTTATAAAATACTAAAAAATATTATAAGAATAATCGCAAGAAATGGTGTTTTTTTTGAGGTGATTTTCAATTTTTGGACTAAAAAACGCGAGTTTAGCAATAAAATCATCAAAATCGGAATAATTTACAACCATAAGTTATGAGCGATTTTTGTGTGGATTTTAGCACAATCTGAATTCTAAGTGATGATTGTGAAAAGATTATAATTTTAGATTTTTAAGAAATTAGCTTAGTTCTAATTCTTTTACTTTTTCGTAAACTAAATTGTTTTCATAACCTCTTCGAAGCATATAATCACAAAATTTTTTACGTTTTTTCAATGAGTTACTTTCTGATAAATTATTCCAGCATCTTTCTGCAAGATTTTCGAAAGTTTCGAAATACTCTTCTGTAGAAATTTCCTTCAGAGCCAAATTGATATTAGCAGATGAAATTTGTCTTGCTTTAAGCTCATTTGTAATTCTAATTTTTCCCCAATTTTTAATGCGATGTTTACCGCGTGCAAAACTGCAAGCGAAACGAGTTTCGTTTAGAAAGTTGTCTTCAATAAGTTTTACAATGATGGTGTCAATTTCGTCCGAAGTCATTTTTAAGCTGTATAATTTCGAAACAACTTCTTCATGACAACGTTCTTGATAAGCACAAAAGTGTTCTAATTTTTGTAAAGCTTCTTTTATGGTAAAGGTGTATTTCGTCGGGGTTTTCATGCTTTTTAACGATTAAATTCAAAAACTGGCATTTACTTGCAAAAAACTTCTAAAATTTGTTAATATTAACGAAAAAGAAACATTGTTAAATGTTGTGTATGTGCTGAATTTCAATATTTTTGTACGATAATTTAACAGATTTATAATCTTGCTGTAAAACAGGATTTTAACATTCAAAATGGACTGAAAATTCACAAAAAAATGTTTTTTTCAGATTAGGAATGCCCTTTTTGCTTTTTAGCAACCAAAAACAAATTTAAAATAAATACCACATTGATATGAAACGAAAACTACTTTTGTTTATTCGCTTTTTATTTTTAAGAATTTTTAATCTTTTTTCAAAAAAGATTTTTAATCCGAGTTTAGGATTTCTTAGCTTGATCATGTTTTTAGTTGTCACAACATCTAATGCGGCTGAGTATTTTTCTATTGCTAATGGAAATTGGACAAGTAGAGATACTTGGTCAACAAGTTCAGGAGGTGGTAGAGTTGGAATGGGAGTTTTTCCTATTGCTGGAGATATTGTTCATATAGAAGGTGGTGATGTAGTTACTTTAACGGCAAACGCAGCCTGCGCATCGATTGATTTTCCTACAACAAATAATAGTAACTCGATTGTGCTGAACGGTTTTACTTTAAATGTTTCAGGAAATATTTTAATTCCTAGAGCAGGAGGAAGCTCTTTAAACCAAATTAATGTAGGAACAGGAACTTTGAATGCCGGAAGTATTGACTTCCCTACTACTGGAAATACTGTGAGACATAGAATTCTTATTTCTACAGGTACTGTAATGGTTTCTGGCAACTTATCTACAAGTTCTAATGATGTAAGTGCTAGAATTGAATTTACTGGGGCTGGTCTTTTAAGAGTTGGGGGAGATTTCTTCTCAAATGGAGGAGGTTCGCTTATCCCTTCAACAGGTAGAGTAGAATTAAATGGAACAAATCAGTCTTTTAATGCGTTTAGTTATTATAATCTTTTGTTTTCTACCGGAGGAACAAAAACATTTATTGGAACAACAACAATAACAAATGCCTTAACCATAAATACAAACGTAAATGCAAATTTAGGCACAGGATTAACTCATTCAGCAGCTACACTGACTTTAGGTGCAAATCAAGTTGTTCCTAGTTCATGGGGGAATACAATTTCTCCGTCTTTGCGTAAGGATGATACTTTTTTTACGGCAACTACCGGAATTGTAAATGTTTCATCAAGCACCTGTACTAATTTTAATGCTGGTGTACCAATTACAAGTGTTTCCTACAATAACCAAACGCGACCAAGCTCAGGAACTGGAAATTATGAAGATCTTACTTCGCCAGTTTTAACGTCAGTTGTAAAAGGACAAAGTTATGCTTTGGTTGTAAGAGGTAATACAGGTGGTGATCAAAATGCGTATTATGATGCTTATTTTGATTGGAATAATAATGGAACATTTGAGGCTTCGGAGTATGTTAAAATAGGAACAATCAGAAATTCAGTAGGAACTACAGCAGATGGTAAATCAGCATCAGTATATGTGACAGTGCCTACAGGTGCTTTTACAGGTACGATAAAAGTGAGAGTTATGAGCCGTACAGGTAACTATAACAATAATCCATGTGCATCTTTAGGGAATACAGGACAGATAGAAGACCATAGTATTACGTTGCAAGATCCTTGTACAGGTAATCTAACTCCAGGGAATACTTTGAGTACAGCAACTACTGTTTGTCCTTACACTCCATTTACGTTGTCGTTACAGAACACATTGCAAGATGGAGTAACCTATACTTGGCAAACTTCACCTGATGGAACAGGATCTTGGAGTACTGCTTCAACTCCAACTACTAACTTTTTTGGTCTTGAAACTTTTGATGCTGCAAATGCGCAGGCAAATCTATATGGAGATGCTGTTTTGGTTGGTGGACAACTGCAGTTAACAAGAGCAGTAAATAGTTTGTATGGTGCTTATGTAATTCAGAAGACACCAGGTGTAAATTATGATGCCTTTAATGTAAACTTTGATTATCAGATTCCGACTACAGGGGGGGCAGATGGTTTTAGTTTAAGTTACGCTAGTGATGTTGCAAATGATGCTACTGGAGGAGAAGATGGTTCAGGAACTGGAATAATTGTACAATTTGATACCTACGATAATGAAGGAGTTCAAGCAGGTAGCCGTATTAGAATAAAATATGCAGGTAATACTATTTACAATACTGCAATTAATGAACCGGTTTTGAGACCGACTACTGGAAATACTCCAGTTATTATAAAAGTAGATGCAAGAGGAAGACTAAGTCTAACCGTAAACAACTCAGTAGTTGTAGCAGATTTAGCATTGCCAGGGGCATATCTTTTAGCAGTTAAATCAAACTGGAGATTTAAGTTTTCAGCAAGAACAGGAGGTTCAAATGACAGACATTTAATAGATAATCTATTAATTAGATATGTTGATCCAGTTGGGGCAGGTCCAACATTTACAACTACACAAACAGTTAAAACATTTTATCGCGTAATGGTAACGTGTGGCTCAACAACTAATTATTCAATACCAGTAATGGTTGATGTAACATCGGCAACAATTAGTCCGATTACTGCAACAACTTGTAGCGGAGCTGCATCACTTACTATAAATCCTGCAACTATCACAGGAAATACAGTTCCAACAGGTACAACCTATACATGGCCAGTTCCAGTTAGGACAGCAGGATTATCTGGAGGAGCAGCAAGTTCAGGAAATCCGAACAGTATCGCAACGGGAGTACTAACTTTAAATACAGGAACAACAACACCACAAACGGCTACTTATACAGTTACTCCTGTTTCTGGAACTTGTACAGGAGTACCATTTACAGTAACGGTTACCGTTAACCCAATACAGACTACTCCGTCAACAAGTGGTAAAATTAATGTTACTTGTGCAGAATTAGGAAAAGTAACTATAGGAAGTCTTCCTTCAGGAAGTTGGCAAATTAACCAATCAGGACAGGCATCAGCAACTATAAATGGCACAGGAACTTCATATCAAGTAACTGGTTTAGTCGCTGGATCTTATACTTTCACGGTTCAAACAACAACTTCTTGTGTTTCAGCTTCTTCTGCAACGGTTGTTATTGATGATTCTCCTTCCGCTACATGGAATGGTTTATCTTGGGACGGCGGTGCTCCAGATAGTACAAAAAGAATCATTATTAATTCAAGCAATGGTACGCCTTTCCCTGCTAGCACACCAGTTGTTAACGGCTGTTCATTAACGGTTAATGCAGGTTTTACTGCTATCGTTTCTAGCGGTGTGACATTAGTAATCACTAATGCGGTAACTACAAATGGGCAGTTAACATTTAGAAGTGGTTCAAGTTTAGTACAAACAACAAATGTTGCAAACAGTGGTCAGATTGATTACGAAAGAATAGCAACTGTAAGACGTTATGATGCAACGTATTGGTCTTCACCAGTTACGAATTCAAGCTTTAGAATGAATACTTTATCTCCTGATACGCTGTTTGACAAGTATCTGTATTACAATCCTAATGCGTCATGGGTTATCGATCCTTATGGAACAATGGTAATGGAAACCGGAAAAGGTTACAGCATAAGAGCTCCTCAGCCTTTTGATGCTGATATAGCCGCACCATTTACAGGAGTATTTAAAGGTGTTCCGAATAATGGTAATATTAATGCTGTTGTGGTACAAGATAAATACAACTTAGTAGGTAATCCTTATCCTTCTGCAATTAGCGCAGTGGCTTTGATTAATGGAAATACAAACTTAGGTACACTATATTTTTGGACTCATAATTCATATCCAGTATACAACCCGGCGGACTCGAAATATTATTATAATAATGCCGATTTTGCAGCATTTAACCTTACAGGATCTACTGAAACAAGTTCAGGAGAAACACTAAATGGACAGCCTTTCCAAGGATATATTGCAGCAGGACAGGGATTCTTGGCTAAACCAAAAACAGGAACACTTAGTTTTACCAACACTATGCGTAGAAACGGTAGTAATACACAGTTTTACAAAACTGATGAATCAGCTGAATTAGAACAAAACCGTTTGTGGCTTAATTTGTCTAACGATTATGGAGCATTCAAACAGGCTTTAATTGGTTACATAGAAGGAGCAACGAATAGTTTTGATATTAATTATGATGCTAATACGTTAGGTTCTAATACTAGCGCTGATTTTTACAGTATCAATGAATCGAACAATATGACAATTCAAGGGCGTGCACTTCCTTTTGATAATAAAGAAATAATTCCATTAGGCTATAAGGCTAGTACTGCTGGAGATTACACCATTTCAATTGACCATGCAGACGGATTTTTTGATAAGCAGGAAGTGTATTTAGAGGATTTATTGAAAGCTAAAATAGTCAACTTACGAACTGAAAATTATAAGTTTGCTACTGAAGCTGGAACTTTTGCAAATCGTTTCAATCTTCGTTATACTTCTAAAACACTGGGAACAGGCGAGTTTGAAGATCTAGAAAATAGTGTGGTGGTTTCTGTGAAAAATAAAGTGGTAAAAATCACGTCGTCAAAAGAAACGATAAAGAATGTAAACATTTACAATATCGGAGCGCAAATCTTGTATAGTAAAGATAACATCAATTTGTCAGAATTACAGATTTCGAATCTAAATTCAGGTAGCCAGGTTTTACTAGTAAAAATAACTTTAGAAAACGGACATACCTTAACTAAAAAAGTTGTCTATTCTGCCTTATAATCGACAGTAAATAAATTTGTAAGCCCATTCTTTTTAGAATGGGCTTTTTTATTTAAAATATCCCTAAATCTAGGTATTGTGCTATTTGTTAAGCCTCTATAATTTTAGCTTAATTTTTTTTGTTTTAATTTAAATTATATTGTTTTGATTAAAAAAGTACTGTATTTAATAATCTTGGTCTTACTTCCTTTAAAGACATTACTGCTTGCTCAGCAAGGAAAGGTTGATAATTCGTTTAATACTATTGATAATGGAGAGTTTGGTGACGGATTTAATAATGCCGTGCGAACACTTCAAATTCAAAAAGACGGGAATTTAATTGTGGGAGGAAATTATGTAAGCCTAAACGGAAGCCCTGTTTCGTACCTTACCCGATTAAATCCAGACGGATCGATAGACGAAAGTTTTGATACTGGAACTGGATTTAATGGAAAAATCTACTCCTCTTATTTGCAAGAAGACGGTAAAATAATTGTTGGCGGAAGTTTTACTATTTATAATGGAATTAGTGCAGGAAGAATTATCCGCTTGAACGCAGATGGATCTTATGATAATAGTTTTAATAGTACTATAGGAGCAACGTCAGGAATTATTTATGATATTGCAAAGCAATCAGATGGAAAAATTATCATTGTTGGCAGTTTTACAAAGTACAATGCAATTACGGTAAATCGTGTAGCACGTTTACTTCCAAATGGAGCAGTAGATTCTTTTTTTCTTACCAATTCGGGCTCTGCGGTAAATATCACACATGTAAAAGTCTTACCAAACGAAAAAATAATACTTACCGGAAATTTTACTGTTTTCAACGGTACAGTCGCAAATAGAATTATTCGGTTGAACAACAATGGAACTTATGATGCAAGTTTCAACTCAGGAACTGGTTTTAATGATGATGTAAAGGCTATTGCTTTACAAGCAGACGGAAAAATTGTTTTGGGCGGTAATTTTACGACTTATAATTCGAATACAGCCAATCGGATTATCCGTTTAAATGAAGATGGAACAAGAGATGAAAGTTTCTTGACAGAATCAGGTTTTTCTAAAGAAGGAGTAGAAGTAATTAGAATCACTCAATCTGGCGATATTATGGTTGGGGGATCTTTTACGGGTTTATACCATGATAACCCAGTAAATCGATTAATTTATCTTAACTCAGATGGGACACTAAAAACAGATTTTGATATTGGTTCTGGACCGGCATCAGCTTCTGTTTTTGCTTTAGAATTTGACGAAGAAACTTCTTGGTATGCTGGAGGATCTTTTGCCATTTTTAATGGACAAAATCAAGGAAGGTTGGTTAAAATTAATATTGATGGAGAGCCCGATACTGCTTACTTATCTTCAGGCATTGGTTTTGACAATTCTGTTTTAACCATTTTGCCTCTTCCAAATAAGAAAACTATTATTGGAGGTAATTTTAAAAAATTTAATGGAAATTTAGTTGCTAAAATTAGCTGTCTTTTAGAAAATGGAGCTATTGATACTTCGTTTAATGCTGAAAATACTGGAGCAAATAATCTGGTAAAAGCGGCCGTTTTGCAATACGATCAGAAAGTAATTATTGGAGGCAGTTTTACTAAATACAACGATGTAAGCAATAATCGAATTGTACGGATTTTTCAGGACGGACAAATTGATTATTCATTTTCTTGTGGAGAAGGTTTTAATGGTCAGGTTTATGCCTTATCAATTCAGTCCGATCAAAAGATTATCGCTGCTGGAGCATTTACAAAATACAACGGTTCAGTGGTTAATGCAAATAGAATTGTCAGGTTGCTTTCAGATGGTTCGAAAGATCCAAATTTTAATATCAGTTCAGGCGCAGATGGTACTGTGGAATGTGTGGTTTTGCAATCTGATGGGAAAATCCTTGTTGGAGGGCATTTTAAAACATTTAATGGATTGCCATTTGCAGGGCTAGTTCGTTTAAATGCTGACGGAACAATTGATACAAGTTTTACGATTAGTGAAGGTTTTGATAAATATGTTTATGCAATTGCATTACAATCGGATCAAAAGATTATTGTGGGAGGGTCATTTGTAACATTTGATGGAACCTCACAAAAAAGAATCGTTCGTTTAAATCCTAATGGAAGTTTGGATACGACTTTTGATTCGGGAACAGCTTTTAGTAAAGGAGATGTTCGTACAATTTTAGTTCAACCAGACGATAGAATTTTAGTTGGAGGAGCATTTTCAGGAACTTATAAAAATGTTCCGTCATTAAGGTTAGTTCGCTTAATGCCATCGGGATCTTTTGATGACTCTTTTTTGGCATCTTTAAATAACACGATTTTTGCTATGAACTTCACAGAAGATTATCGATTGTTAATTGGCGGGATCTTCAACTCGGTATCTGGAATTTCAAAACATAGAATTGCGCGTTTGAAACTTTGTGTAAATACTACAATTTGGGATGGAATTTCTTGGTCAGCTGGTTTTCCATCGGCTGGCAAAGACGTTTATTTTAAAGAAAATTATCCGAATTTAACAAGCGCGAATGTCTGTGGATGCAATATTGCTCAGGATAAAATGGTAACACTCCTAGAGAAAAATACTCTAAATATTGAGTTTGCCTATACAGGATTTGGTACTTTGATTTTAGAAGATAGTGCTAGTTTGTGCCAATCTGATGACGAAATGATCAACACAGGAATTGTTCATTTGAAAAGAAAAACAAATCCAGTTATTCGATATGATACAACCTATTGGTCTTCACCAGTAAAAGACCAGAAAATGTTCGATTTTTCTCCAGAAACACTACTAGATAAATTTTATTGGTACGATCCAGTTACAAGTTGGAATATAAGTCTATATGGTACGATGGTAATGAATCCTGGGCAAGGTTACAGTATTAGGGCGCCACAGAGTTATTCGATGAATGAAAGATCAATTTTTGAAGGAACTTTTAAAGGAGTTCCTAATAATGGTAAGATTAATGTAGACATGCCATTTGCAAATAGTTCTTATCTTGTTGGTAATCCATATCCAAGTGCAATTGATGCCGATGTTTTTATTAGAAATAATTTATCGACAATTAAAACCGCCTTATATTTTTGGACACACAATACACCTCCTATAAATTACTATTATAACAATGATGATTTTGCGGTGTACAATCTTTTAGGAGGTGTTGGCACAAGTTCTGCTTTAAGTTCTGGAGTAAGTAACTCCGCACCTGATGGAACTATTGCATCTGGTCAGGCTTTCTTTGTCAGATCAAGCGCAGCAGGTACTCTTGAGTTTAATAATAGTATGAGAATTACAGGTGGTAACAGCTCTTTTTTTAAACCTTCAAAAGATGAAGTGACCAAAAGTAAAATTGAAAAATATCGTTTGTGGCTGAATCTTAAAAATCAAGAAGGAATTTTTAAACAAATTCTACTTGGTTATGCTGATGGAGCATCAAATGATCTAGATCCTATTTACGATGCGCAAACTCTTAATTCCAATCCCAGGATGGATTTTTATAGCGTTGTAGGAAATGGAAAACTTGTAATTCAAGGACGAGAGTTGCCTTTTGTTGAAAGTGATTCAATTGTCTTAGGATATAATTTGGCGAAAAAAAGCTCTTTAGTTCTAGAAATAGATCATTATGACAATTTTTTTATTGGAAAGAATATTTTCTTAATGGATAAGGTATTGCACAAACTTCATAATCTCAGTGAAGGATTCTACGAGTTTGAATCTGGAAACGGAATTGTTGATGATCGTTTTGTAGTTGTTTTTACGAATAAAAAACTAGAAAATAATGACCATTCAAAGAATTTAGAAGAAGTTTTGGTTTCGGTAAAAAAGCATATTATTTAGATAGACTCATTAAATGAAAATCTTAAAGAAGTTTGTGTATATGATGTTTTAGGAAATCAATTATACAAAAAAGAAGGAATTGAAAATAAGAGAATGTCTATTGAAAATTTAGGCGTTTCAAATCAAGTATTATTTGTGAAAATAATTTTAGAAAATGGAAATGGTAGTTCTAAGAAGATACTCTTCTAAACTATATATTAACAACTTATTGAAGCCTTTTGCTAACGTATGCAAAAGGCTTTTTTTCTTTGTTAAGAACCATTATAACAACTTATTACGTGTGTTAAATTTCCATTTTAACAGTTTTTTCTTATTTTTTATGTAAATCATGTTTTAAGTGTTAAATTTTAAAGTTTAATACTACAAACGATATTTATGTGTAAATAAAATCGTACCTTGTTATAGTATTTAATCGATTAAATGTATAGTATTGCCGATTAAAGTATTTTTTATGTGTTTCAAAAAATTGACTAAAATATAAGATTTACATAAACTCCTTCATTCTCAATTTTGCAATTAATCTTGATTAGCATTTGAATTATTTTTCAACTACTAAAAATACCACAAGATGAAAAGAAAATTACCTATCCAGTTCAGCTTTTCGACTTTATTTTTTTTTAAAGAACGATTGCAATTGAGCTGCTCTTTCAATTTAAAATTTATTCTGATTTTAATTATATCATTATTCTACACTTCCACAAAAGCGCAAACGAAAACACATCCATTTCCTGCAGATGGCTCTATAGAACTTCCTGCTGGTATAGATGAAGTAAATGTAGAAGCTTGGGGAGCAGGCGGAGCAGGCGGAGGTGCAACCTCAACTGTTTTGGTAGGAAGAGGCGGCGGCGGCGGCGGCGGAGGAGCCTATGCAAAAGGTAAAATTACAACAAGCACGCCTCAAACGTTAAGTATATTTGTAGGGAAAGCAACGACCGGTGCAGTTGGTAATGGGGCATCTGGCGGCGCATCATACATTGCATCATACACTTCTGTATTTAATGCTGCGGGAGGTACAGGTGGTCTTGCAAATAATGGAGGGACGCCAACTGGAGGTCTAGGAGGTACAACGATAGGTGGCACAGGTTCAGAGGCAGGACTGCCAGGTAAAGACGGGTCTTCTGGAGTTCTATCCTTATTAGCTGTCTTTGGTGCTGGTGCTGGTGGAGACGCTGGGAATATAGCTGGCGGCGGCGGTAGAGGTGGAGATGCAATTTCAAGTTTGTTATTAGGAAATAGTGTAGGTAATGATGGAAAGACTTATGGAGGTGGTGGTAGCGGAGGTCTAGCTTCATTGGGAGCTTCTCACAACGGAGGGACAGGTGCACGTGGTCATCTAATAATTACATATAGCTGTAAAACATATAGTTTAAGTACAATAAAAGCATCTACCGCTTGTACCACTACTGGGACATCATTAGTCGAGTTTACAGGTACACCAACGAGCTTACCTAAAGGAAATTATGTGGCTACTTACAATACAAGCAGCGCGACAGGTCAAATTGCTAATTTTACGGTTGGAACTGCTGGTGTTGGAAGTTTTACAGCTTCAGGATTAAATACTGTTGGAAATAGCACAATTACAATTACAACTTTAGCATCAATGGATTGTTCTTCAACAATTACGGCAAATAACGTAGTTACAATTGCAGTTACTGCTCGTCCAACAATAGCGCTTAGTGCTATTCCAGGAGTATGTAGAAGTACAAATTCACAAAATGTAAATTTGCCTTACACCGCAACAACGAATGTACCAACAAATTACAGTATTGCTTGGAATGCGTCTCCTGCAAATAATTTTGTAGCAGTTAACAACGCAACTTTGCCTGCAAGTCAGATAAGTATTGCAGTTCCTGCTGGAACAGGTGCAACAACCTACACAGGAACGCTGACTGTAAGTAATGCAGGTTGCGTATCAATTAACTATCCAATTTCGGTAGTTGTAAATGCTTTGCCTGTTGCGCCAACAGCTTCTGCAACTCAACAACCAACTTGCGCTGTGAATACAGGAACTATAACGGTAACATCTCCTGCATCTGGGACAGGTTTTTCATATAGTATTGATGGAACTACTTTTACTAATACTACTGGAGTGTTTGCCAATTTGACGACAGGACCATACAATGTAAGTGTTAGAAATAATTCTACTCTTTGTCAGTCACCATCGACTGCGGTTACTATAAATCCAGTAGTAGCTAAAATTTGGAACGGCAGCAGTAGTGCTAATTGGGCAACACCAGCAAATTGGACTCCAACTGGAGTTCCTTTAGCATCAGATTGCGTTACTATTCCGCCGATGACAACAAATCCAATTATTTCTGGAACAAATGGGACGTTTTTTGCAAATCGAATTACGATACAGAATAATGGTTCTTTAATTGTTCAAAGCAGTAATACCTTAACCGTTACCAATGAAGTAAATGTATTAGGAACAGGTTCTTTTGTTTTTGAAAATAACTCAAGTTTAGTACAGATATCTGAAGCCGTTAATAGTGGTAATATTACCTATAAAAGAGATTCGAAACCAGTAAGACGTTATGATGCAACATATTGGTCTTCTCCAGTCACCCGCGTGCCAGCCTTTACATTACAAGAATTTTCTCCATTCACTTTATTAGACAAGTATTATAGATTCGATCCCAATAATGGTTGGACAATCATTTTAAATGGAACGGAAGAAATGGTTAAAGGAAATGGTTACAATATTCGGGCGCCTCAATCTTTTGATACTACCATTCCAAATGCAATCTATGGTGGTGTATTTATTGGTGTACCAAATAACGGAACTATTTTAGGCCCTACTGCTGTGGCTACAAAAGGAAATCTTCTTGGAAATCCGTATCCTTCAGCAATTTATGCTGATAGGTTTATTGTTGATAATGCGGCAAATTATTATGGGACCTTGTATTTTTGGACACATAATTCGCTTCCAGTATACAACCCGGCTGATTCTAAATATTACTATAATAATAATGATTTTGCGGTTTATAATCTTTCAGGAAATACAAATGCTGGATCAATGACAGGTACAGGAGCTACAACTCCAGGAAACCAAGCTCCGCCATTAGGCTATATTGCGGCTGGACAAGGATTTTTTGCAAGATCAAAAACTGGGCAAAGAGCTGTTTTTACAAATTTAATGCGAGTATCTGGTAATAATAGTCAGTTTTTTAAATCTGGTCAAAGTGAATTTGAAAGACATCGTGTCTGGCTAAATTTTACGAATACGCAAGGAGCCTTTAAACAAATATTAATTGGTTATATAGAGGGTGCAACCAATTTATGGGATGATAACTACGATGCGGAAACTTTAAATTCAAATCCTTTACTTGATTTTTATAGCATAAATGGAACGATTAAATTGTTAATTCAAGGCCGGGCAATACCTTTTGAAGAATCGGATACAGTTCCGTTGGGATATAGATCTTCAATTGCAGGAGATTTTACCATTGCAATAGAACGTACAGATGGCAACTTGAGTACACAGACAATATATCTGGAAGATAAGGCCACAAATAAGATACAAGATCTTAAAGCAGGAGCTTATACATTTACTACTGCGATAGGGGTTTTTAATGAACGTTTCGTATTGCGCTACACCAATAAAAATTTAGAAACGAATAATTTTGCCAGTCTTGATAAAAATGTATTTGTTTCTGTTAAAGATAAAAACATCAAACTGCAAGCAGTATCGGATACTGAAAATCTTAAAGAAACAGCTATTTATGATGTCGGCGGGAAGTTGCTATATCAAAAAGAGAATATTAATAATAAAGAATTATTGATTACAAATTTACCGCCAGTACATCAGGTGCTTTTGGTAAAAATAACATTGGATAATGGATACACAACTACTAAGAAAATAGTCTTCTAGATTCTAAAAAAAAGCGGTTGAATATTAATTCAACCGCTTTTTTTATTTAGAATGTACGCTGTAGATTTTCATTAGTTTTAGTTATCGCTTTTTCATTTTTGTAATCAATCCATTTTTGGCCCTGAATTTTTCGCATCATAATATCGAAATGGCGCATTATAAAAACATTATAGGCGGCTTTTGATAAATTAACAATGTTTTTTGGGAAGGATCTCAAACTCATTGAAAAACCTGGTGTTAGATATTTCATATAATGCCAATAACCTTCAGGCATGTACAGCATTTCTCCGTGTTTCAGATTAGTGATATATCCTTCTGCATTTTTGAGGGCAGGAAATTTTTCGTAATCTGGATTGTCAAAATCAATATCTTCTCTCGAAATTAGAGCGTGAGGGACTTTATACATATATTTTGACTGATCTGGAGCAAAAAGCATACATTGTTTTTCTCCATGAAAATGGAAATGAAGAATATTAGAATAATCAATGTCGTAATGCATAAAGACTCTCGAGCTTTCGCCTCCAAAAAATAGCATCGGCATTTGTTTGACTAATTTCAGACCAATGTCAGGCCATAAAAAGTCGTCTTTTAATGATGGCACTTGTTTCATCAAATTGTAAAGAAAAATGCGATAATTGGTAGGTTTTTCTTCTAATAAATCAATGTAATCGCTCATTTTCATTTTAGTATGAGCTTCATTGAAGCCATCTTCATGATTTACAGGTCTGTCATCGTACAAAGGAACAATGGCGTCGCCTGAGATTTCTCTGATATAGGATAAATTCCATTTGTTATAAGCGGGCCAATCTTCGGTCAGTTCTTCAATAACAACAGGAATTTGTTTTTTTACATATTGGGAAATAAAATCATCTTTAGAGATTTTTTTTACCCTTTCGATTTGTTTTAATTTCATTTTGCTGAATAAAAAAATTGCTTATAGCACTGAGCTATAAGCAATTTAAAAATATTTATCGAGATTATTGAGCTCTTTTAACTAAATTTTTGATTTAATCGAATTTAAAATGATGTAATCTGCGAAACTCTTAAAAATTAGTCCGCAGCATATTTATTATTCCAATACAGCATCATCATTAAAGTAACAATTACTGAAGAAGCAAGTCCTTCAAATAATAAACAAATACAATAAGTTGGCACCGATGGATTTCCTCCAAACATAAAAGCTTCAGATAGCGTTCTAACATACGCATCTCCGCCTCGGGCATAACTGTAAACTAACAAGCCAAATACGCTCATTGATACGCCGACTACAGAAGTAGTCATGGCAGAAACGGCATTAGTAACAAAATTGGTTTCTCCCTCATGAAGATTCATCTGCATTGTTCTATTAACTCCGTAGAAAATAAAGAAAACATTGAGCGTTCTTAAATAAAACAAATCTGCCAAACCTAATACATTCATTAATAAAAAATAAATGCCTATTCCGAGAAAAATCAAAAAACCGTTGGTAATTTCTTTAGGTAATTTCATAGTGGTTATTTTTTAGAAGATAATAGTAAATATTTGAAAAACAGTGTTCTATCAAATTTACTAAAAAAATAACTACAATGATTTAAAAACGAGGAAAAACTGTATTGCGATTTTCTACAGAAGATTTATATAATTCACAGCAACTTTTTTATCGTTATTAAGTTGCTCTTTTAAGGCATCGACAGAACTAAATTTTTGCTCTTCGCGAATATAATGCAAAAGTGAAACTTCAATATTTTGGTTATAAATATCTTTATCAAAATCAAAAAGATGCACTTCAATGGTTTGTTTCTCGCCATTCACAGTTGGATTAAAACCAATATTCATCATGCCAAAAACAGTTTCTTTGTTTACGACAGCTTTTACAACATAAACACCAATTTTTGGAATTAGTTTATAATCTTCTTCAATGTGAATGTTTGCAGTAGGAAAACCAATCGTTCTTCCTAATTGTTTTCCTTTAACAATCGTACCATTTAAGAAATAGTCGTATCCCAAATATTCGTTTGCTAAAGCCATATTACCGTCGTTTAACGCTTTTCTGATTTTGGTTGAGCTTACTGAAACATCTTGTATTTCTTGTGCTGAAATTTGTTCAACTTCAAAACCATATTCAATTCCAAAAGCAATTAAATCGTCAATGTTTGCTGTTCGGTTGCGTCCAAAACGATGATCGTGCCCAATAATAATTTTTTGAATTTGAAATTTATCGACTAAAATAGTATGAACAAATTCTTCGGCAGTCAGTCTTGAAAAACTTTCGTTAAAAGGATGAACCACTAAATTTTCGATTCCGGTTGCTTCCAGCAGTTTTGTTTTTTCGCTGATAGTGTTTAATAATTTTATTTCTGATTTTTCCTGAAGAACCATTCGCGGATGCGGAAAAAAGGTAAGAACCAGACTTTCATATTTCCCATTTTCAGTATTTTGGGTAATTCTTTCCAGAATTTTTTTGTGACCAATATGTACGCCGTCAAAAGTACCAAGAGTTAAAATAGTTTTCTTGGTTGACTGAAAATCGGTTATAGAATGAAAGAGCTTCAAAACAAATTATTTAAGATGCTGCAAATTTATACTATTCTGTCTTAAATTTAATACTGGCTAAATCGAATTTTAACTATTCCTTAGATTTCTTTTTGTAAAAACAAGCCAACTCGTCGATTAAAAAGCGTTAATTGTCTTATATCTTGTATAATTTCAAATTAATTGAATTAATTTTGATACTATATCCCGATCGAATATGAAAAAACAATTACTCTATATATTTTTTATTTTTTGCTGTGTTAGTGTCAAAGGACAGAATACTGTTTTGTGGCAAAAAGTAAATTCATCTTCCTCGCTTACGCAAAAGGCAAGTGCTTCAGAATCAAATAAATTATATTATAAATTAAATGCTGATCTACTTAGTTCAAAATTAGTTTCTGCAACCAGTAAAACCGTAAAAAGCAATAATGTCGAAATAACAATTCCGAATTCGGAAGGAAATTTAGAACGCTTTTCGGTTTGGGAATCTTCTAATTTTGATCCAGAATTGCAGGCTAAATATCCAGAAATTAGAGCTTATCAAGGAATCGGAATAGACGATAAAAATGCTAAAATTTATTTTAGTGTTGCTCCAATCGGAATGCAAACCATGGTTTTTCGTTTAGAAAAACAAACAGAATATATTGAGCAAAATCCTGATGATAGTTCTGAATATGTAGTGTTTAAATCGGCAGATAATGCAGCTTCAAAGATGCGTCTGAACTGCAACACAACCGATTTAGTTGCTGAGAATAAATCTTCAATTACAGGAAAAACGGCTTCAAGTGCCAAACAATATAAGACATTCCGTCTGGCATTATCTTGTACAGGAGAATATACTACCTTTTTTGGAGGTACAAAAGCGGGAGCATTAGCAGGAATGAATGCCACTCTTACGAGAGTAAACGGAGTTTTTGATAAAGATCTTTCTGTAAAATTGATTTTAATTGCCAATAATGATGCAATAATTTATACTGATGCAACTACAGATCCTTATTCTAATGCTGCTCAAGGAACTGCAGATCCTGGCGGTACTTGGGGGCAGGAAGTGCAGACAACATTAACCAATGTAATTGGAAATGCTAATTATGATATTGGGCATTTATTTGGAGCTTCAGGCGGAGGCGGAAATGCAGGCTGTATTGGCTGTGTTTGTGTAGATCCAACTGCTGGTGTTCCGCTTGGAAAAGGAAGTGCTTATACTTCGCCATCAGATAGAAGACCGCTTGGGGATACCTTCGATATTGATTTTGTAGCTCATGAAATGGGGCATCAGCTTGGAGGAACTCATACTTTCTCTTATAAAGCAGAAGGGTCGGGCACACATTATGAACCAGGAAGTGGTTCTACCATTATGGCGTATGCTGGAGTAACAGAAGATTATGACATTCAAAGTAATTCAGATGATTATTTTTCATACGGAAGTATTAATCAGATTCAGAATAATTTAGCCGGAAAAAATTGTGCTGTAACGACACCTATAACAAATAATCCTCCTGTAATCAATGCAGGATTAGATTATACTATTCCAATTAGTACACCGTTTATCTTAACTGGTACAGGTTCAGATCCTGAGGGAAATTCTATAACATATACTTGGGAACAATTTGACAGCGCAATTACTACAACAGGAGCAAATAGTATTGCCTACGCAACAAAACCAGATGGTCCAATGTTTAGATCATTTCCGCCAACGGCATCTCCGGTTCGTTATATGCCAGCTTTCAGTTCTGTTCTCAACAATCAGCTAACGACAACTTGGGAATCTGTTTCTTCAATTGCCAAAACGATGAATTTTACTTTGACAGGAAGAGATATTACAACAGAAGGAACAGCGCAAACTTATACAGATGCGATGGTTGTTACAGTAACTGCTGCTGCAGGACCATTTGCTGTAACTTCACAAAATACAGATAATATTTCTTGGGAAAGAGGTTCTGCACAAACTATTACATGGAGTGTTAATAATACGAATACACTTTCAGGATCATCAAACGTTAACATCAAATTATCTTTAGATGGTGGTTTGACGTTTCCTACCATTTTAGCTTCAAATACATTAAATGATGGGTCAGAAACTGTTTTGATTCCGTCCGGAATTACTCCGTCAACAAATTGCAGACTTTTAATTGAGCCAGTCAATAATATATATTATGCTTTAAATAAAAGTCCTTTTGCCATTGGTTATGCTGTTTCTACAAGTTGCAATACTTACAATTTTGAAGGAGGTTATTCAACAGGCAACAGTTCTACCTATATAAGTAAAACTGTAACTGTGCCATCTTCAACAGGAACAATTTCGGATGTAAATGTGTCTGTAAATGTAACTCATACAAGGTTTTCTGATCTTGAAATGCAGATTGTGAGCCCAAGCGGAACAGTAGTTAGTCTCTTTAATAAAAGCTGTGGCAGTACCAGTTCGACACTTGCACTTCAGTTTGATGATAGTGGAACTGCTTTAAACTGTAATGCAACCACTAGCCAAATTGTAATTCCTGCCAGCGCGTTAAGTGCCTTTAATGGCGAAAATCCGCAAGGAGTTTGGACTTTTAGAGTTCGTGATGCTGTTCTAGGAATGTTAGGAACTATAAATTCGGCTTCAGTAAATATTTGTAACAAGACGTATACATTAGATACTGGAGATTTTCAAAATGTAGACTTTACATTGTATCCAAATCCGAATAAAGGAAATTTTACGATTCAGTTTCAACGAGATTCACTTAAAGATATTAGAGTTTTTGTTCATGATATCTTAGGAAAATATGTGTACGATAAAACATTTCAAGGTTCTGGATATTTTATTCAAGATATACAATTGCCAGGAGTGCCATCGGGAGTTTATTTTGTGACCATTACTGATGGGGAGAAAAGAACAGTAAGAAAAATAATAGTTAATTAACTTATAGCTTTAGTTATTTTCAACACATAGAAACATAGTTTCTAGATGATTTAAAAAGGCGTTTCACTAATTTAAAAGCTCATAGTTTTGCTATGTGTGGAAACTGGTTTCTTTTGATTTCCTTTTAAATAACAAAATCTATGTTTCTATGTGTTAAAACTTTTTTTTAAAAATTTCATCCATCAGGTTAAACTAAATTTCTAATGCGCCATTGCAATACAGATGGTACTTATTCTGGCGCCTGGAATTTTCAACAAAGCACGTGAGCAAGCTTCAATGGTTGCGCCTGTGGTAAGAACATCGTCGACAATCAAAAAGTGTTTGTTGTGATCTGTTTTCGTAAATTCAACATCAAAGATGCTTTCAATATTTTCGGATCTTCCTAAAAGATTTTTTTTAGATTGTGTTTTAGAATATACTTTTCGTAATAAAAGGGTTTCATTAAACGAAATACCCAAACCTTCAGCAATTGCTTTCCCGAAATTAGTGACCTGATTATAGCCTCGTTCCTTCAATTTTCTTTTATGAAGCGGAACTGGAATTACAGCATCAAACGGGAGTTCAAAACAAACTTCTTTTAAATCTTCCACGTACCAGTTTCCCAGAACGGTTCCAATTTCTTCATGACCTTTGTATTTGAGATTGTGAATCAGTTCCTGAACCATTCCTTTTTTATTAAAATATAAAAATGTAGCGGCAAATTGAATATCGACTTTGCCGTAAAATTTTTTTATAGCTTCATTTTTTGAATCTAAATGATATTGAGTTAGAGGCATTTCATGTCGGCAAACCGTGCAGAAAACATTTTCATTTTGAAGTAAAATTCCGCGGCATCCGTCACAGACTTTAGGGAAAAACAGATTTATTAGATAATTAATCATAAAAAGAAAGATTTTATTTACAAATTAAGTAAAATCATTGCTTCAAACTTTATTATTTTTCTTTTTTTTAAAGGTACTTTTTATATTTTTGCATCACTATGGCAAAACAAGAAGATATATTTAAGAATGTGGTTTCGCACGCAAAAGAGTACGGATTTATTTTTCCGTCAAGCGAAGTTTACGACGGATTAAGTGCAGTCTACGATTATGCACAAAATGGAGTCGAGTTAAAAAAGAATATCCGTGAATATTGGTGGAAATCAATGGTTCAGATGAATGAAAATATTGTCGGCCTTGATGCTGCAATATTAATGCATCCAACAACTTGGAAGGCTTCAGGTCACGTTGATGCATTTAATGATCCATTAATTGATAATAAAGATTCTAAAAAAAGATATAGAGCTGACGTTTTAGTTGAAGAATTCGCTGAAAAGATTAATCAAAAAGCTCAAAAAGAAATCGAAAAAGCAAAAGCTCGTTTTGGTGATGCTTTTAATGAAGAAGAATTTATTACAACAAATGCGCGCGTTGTAGAATATCTTTCAAAAAGAAAAGAAATTCTGGAAAGGCTTGCAAAAGGTATGACTGATGATCTTCAGGATGTGAAAGCGTTAATTGAAGAATTAGGAATTGCCGATCCAGAAACGGGTTCTAAAAACTGGACTGATGTAAAACAGTTCAACTTAATGTTTGGAACTAAACTTGGAGCTTCTGCAGAATCTGCAATGGATTTATATTTACGTCCGGAAACGGCGCAAGGTATTTTCGTTAACTTTTTAAACGTTCAGAAATCGGGTCGTATGAAAGTTCCTTTTGGAATTGCTCAAACGGGTAAAGCATTCAGAAACGAAATTGTTGCAAGACAATTTATTTTCCGTATGCGTGAATTCGAACAAATGGAAATGCAATTTTTTGTACGTCCTGGAGAAGAAATGAAATGGTATCACCATTGGAAAGATACTCGTTTGAAATGGCATTTGTCTTTAGGATTAGGAAAAGAAAATTACCGTTTTCACGATCACGAAAAATTAGCTCACTATGCAAATGCAGCAGCTGATATCGAATTCAATTTCCCTTTCGGATTTAAAGAATTGGAAGGAATTCACTCTCGTACAGATTTTGATTTGAAAGCACACGAAGAATATTCTGGAAGAAAATTACAATATTTTGATCCTGAATTAAATGAAAACTATGTTCCTTATGTAGTAGAAACTTCAGTTGGTTTAGATCGTATGTTCTTGGCGGTTTTTGCAACTTCTTTAAAAGAAGAAACATTAGAAGACGGTTCTACAAGAACAGTTTTAGAATTGCCAGCAGTTTTAGCGCCAACGAAAGCAGCAGTATTACCATTAGTTAAAAAAGATGGTTTGCCAGAAATTTCAAGAAAAATCATTGAAGATTTGAAATGGGATTTCAATGTTGCTTATGATGAAAAAGATGCTGTAGGACGCCGTTACAGAAGACAAGATGCTTTAGGAACGCCTTTCTGTATTACGGTAGATCATCAAACTTTGGAAGATGAAACAGTAACGATTCGTCATAGAGATACCATGAAACAAGATCGTGTAAAAATTACAGAATTAAGAGGAATTATCGAAAATGAAGTTTCGATGAAAAACTGGTTAATGAAAATGTAATCTTTACCAATTATAGTATTGATCCCAAATTCCGTTAGGAGTTTGGGATTTTTGATTTTAAAAAACACGCATTTTATCGATGATTTTTGCATTTCATCATTTTGTATTAACATTTGGGTGTAATGTGTTAACAATGAACGGCTTAAAATGTTTAAATCCGTATTTTTAAATTCGGGTAAAAGCCAAAACCAATTTTTCGCCAGTCCAGTCAATCAAAGATCCAATTTTTGATTGAAATTGCGTATGGAGGAAATCAACAAAACCAAAACTTGAGGAAATATTCGTATATTATTGTTGATGATGATGCTGAAAGTATTTTGAAAACCAAAACAACCGCTGCAGGATTTTCAGAATTATCTTTTATCGCGTCGGCATCAAATTTTCAGGATGGTTTGAATTTGGTTTTAGAATATAAACCAGAATTAGTTTTTCTCGAAATAGACCCTAAAAACACTTCAAGTCAGTTGTCTTTGACCTTTATAAGCGAACTGCATCGTTTTTTTCAAGAAATTCCTAAAATTATTGTCACGACAAAACATAAAGAAAAAGCTTTTGATGCCATTCAGTATGGTGTCTACGATTATCTTTTAAAACCAGTTATGCAAATAGATCTTCGAAAGACTATTTTAAAGCTAAATAAGGCTGATCTGGGATCAAAAAATACTTCGCTAGAACAAGAACCCGTTTCTATCGTAATTGATAATGATACAGCAGGAATTCCTCAAAATGTAGAAAGACCGCTTACGATCTGCATCAAATCTTATGGTGATTATCGGTATTTAAATGCAGCCGATATCTGTTATTTTCAAGCAGATAACAATTCTACAGATATTTATTTGAATACTGGTGAAATGATTACAGCATTTAAAACATTAAAGCATTTTGAAAGCATTTTAACCTATCCGTTTATTCGTATTCATAATAGTTATGTAATCAATCGAAATTACATTTCTAGAATTCATAGCGGAAATGCCATTTGTTATCTTAAAAATTCTTCAAAGAAAATCCCGTTTTCAAAGACCTACAAAGCTAATGTAGATCAGATTATTGCTGATTTCGCAGCGGGTAATTATCTAGAAATCTAAAAAGTAGACGTTTACTCGGATTTGCTACCCATTGACTATCAATTGGGTATCATCTACCACAAACTCAATTTTTCGTATAAATTTTCTTCGGCCTTCGTGTTAGTTTTACACCATGATTCGCAACCAAAAGCGGTCAATCTCCAAAAATATAAACAAACATTTAAAACCTCAGGTCATGAAAAAAACAGCTTTGACAATCGGATTATTTTCTTTAGTAGTATTAGCAACTTCTTTTAGCGCTCCAATTGACGGTGGTGCTGCAGGTGGAATTATCAGAAAAAAAGATGTTGCATTTATGCCAATTGATGGTGGCGCTGCTGGTGGAATTATCAGAAAAAGAGATGTTGCAATGTTGCCAATCGATGGTGGTGCAGCAGGTGGAATTATCAGAAAAAGAGATGTTAATGCATCTGAAATGAACTCTAGAAATTTAAACTTCGCTAGTGTTAATCAATCTATCGGAAATGATAAAAAAGTAGACTAATCTACAATCGAAATATATATTTAAGCTGTCAGAAATGACAGCTTTTTTTTTGTGTCTCAAGTTTTTTACTATTTTTGGTAAAATTCCAAAAACATAATTGAAAGACGCAAGCAAAATAGTATTCCTTATACTCTTGGTTTTGTTGGGTTGTACCAAGAAAACAGGGCTAGATAATAATACAATTTCTTCAGTAGATAGTCTTCCCGTATATCTTTCTCTTGCAAACGAGGACAGTATTCCTCTCAAATTCAGACAAAATTACAATCTTAAGGCTTTAAATATCATTTTAAACCAGAAAGACGACTCTATAAATAAAGTAAATCTTTTTAAAGTTGCCAATCGTTACTATAACATGAGCAACTGGAAATCTTATTTGAACACCACTAAGTTAATTTTAGAGCGCTCAGAGAAGTCGAGAGATTCTGTTAATATGGCCAAGGCTTATACTTATTTAGGAGATTACTATGTTTCTCAATCTGTTTCTGATAGTGCCTTTATGAATTATTTTAAAGCAGAAAAGACCTATTTGAAAATAAAAGATCAAATCAATTTGGCGAAAACATTTTTGAGTAAAGCCAATTTACAATATAATGAAGGAGATTTTTTTGAAAGTGAAATAAATGTTTTTAAGACTTTGAGTATCTTAAAAAAAGAAAAAAATGTCAATGAAATTCTGTATGAAAGCTACAATTTACTCGGTGTTTTATACAATGAAAGAGAGGAATATCAAAAAGCTTTGGAGTTTCAAAACAAAGCTTTGCAAATTCTCGAAGATAAAGATATAGCTTCAGAATTTCAATATAAGGCAGCCTCTTTAAACAATATCGGTTTCATATATATGAATATGGATGATTATAAAGCGGCGGAAAAATATTTTGAAGAGGGGCTTAAACAAAAAAACCTTTTCGAACAGAGAGCTACTTTATATGCAATTTTATTAGATAATTTAGGATATTCTAGATTCAAGATGAATGACACATATGAATTGCCGGATTTGTTTTATAAATCTTTAGAGATTAGAGAGAAGCTTGATTTGGTTTCTGGAATCGTATCCAGTAAAATTCATTTATCTCAATATTACGCTTTTAATAGAGACACGGCCAAAGCATTAGAATTATCCAAACAGGCACTGGCTCTTTCGAGAACTACGGCAAAATATATAAATACATTAGAAGCCTTAAAACAAACGGCAAGCGTTGATCCGAGAAATGCTTCGATTTATTCTAGAGAATACATAAAGCTTAACGATAAAATGTTGAAAGACGAGCGAAAAATGGGAGAAAAATTCTCTAGAATCGCCTACGAAACCAACGAAATAAAAGACCAAAACTCCAATCTTCAGGAGAAAAATAAAACTTTGGTTTATGTTTTTAGTATTTGTACTTTGCTTGGATTGTTTTTCTATGTTTATAAAACACAGCAGGCTAAGAACCGCGAACTTTTATTTAAGCAGCAACAGCAGATTGCAAACGAAGATATTTACAATTTGATGATTTCTCAGCAAAATGAAATTGAACTTACCAGAATTAGAGAAAAGAAAAATGTAGCGCAGGAATTGCATGATGGAGTTTTGGGCCGCATGTTCGGAATTAGAATTAGTTTGGATAGTTTGGATAAACTCGATGAAGCAGAGGCAGCTTCTAAAAGAAAAAAATACCTCGCAGAGCTAAAAAATATAGAACAAGACATTCGAGAAATTTCTCATGATTTAAATCGAGAAAAATCGGAATTAATTAATAATTTTATTGCAATTTTGAATAAACTATTTGAAAATCAAATAAATACATATAATTCAAAATTAATTACCTCTTTTGATCCCAATATAAAATGGGAGCAGATAAGCAATATGGTTAAAATTAATTTATATCGAATTATTCAGGAAGGTCTTCAGAATTGCAATAAATATGCTAATGCAGATTTTATTAAAGTGGAACTTAAAAATGTTAACAATGTTTTGATTTTCTCTATCGAAGATGACGGAATAGGATTTAATACCAAGAAGACCAAAAATGGAATTGGTTTGCACAATATAGAATATAGAGCGAAAGAATGTAAAGGAACAGTTACGATAAAATCTGTTAAAGGAGAAGGAACTAAGCTCACTGTAAGAATCCCAATAATTCCTAATATTTACCAGCATAATAATGACATTTGATTTAACAGCCTCCGACTCGCAATTAGTTAAAAAAAATATTTTAATAGTAGATGATCATCCATTTATTATTGAAGGATATAAGAATGCCATTACGCGGTACAATCCCCATCAATACGAATTTTCGATTTTTCAGGCACAAGATTGTAGATCGGGTTATGAAATAATTGAAAATCATAATTCACCTCAATTTGATATTGCTTTTTTAGATATCAGTATGCCTCCTTACGAGGAAAAAGAAATTTTTTCTGGTGAAGATTTGGCTGCACTTTTGCTTAAAAGAATGCCTTCGTGCAAGATTATCCTTTTAACCATGTATACCGAATTGCTGAAAATCAAAACAATTATCAGAACTATTCAACCAAATGGTTTAATTATAAAAAACGATCTTACTTTTGATGAATTGCTTCTTGCTTTTGATAAAGTAATGAAAAACGAAAAATATTACAGCCAGTCGGTCGTAAAAATGCTGAATCAGTCTACTCACAATGCTATTGAAATTGATCAGTACGATAAACAGATATTAGTACATTTATCAAAAGGAATTTCAAATCATGATATGCTTCATCATATTCCAATTTCTTTAAATGCAATTGAGAAAAGAAAAAAACATTTAAAAGAATTATTAAAAATTAAAAACGATTCTGACGATGATTTGCTGAAAGAAGCAAAAAGTAAGGGGCTATTTTAAAATAAAAATTCCAATAAAAAATAAATTCCAAATTCCAATCACTAAAGTAACAGTTGGAATTTGGAATTTTTTATTTGGATTTTTTAAAATTTACTCGCTCAATGCGTCCCAACCACGTGCTTTTAAAGCAATTTTTGTATTTGCACGCGTTACAAGATGAATTCCTTCATTTTCTTCTGCCATATGACCTATAATAGAGAAATTCGGATTTCCTTTTATTTTGTCAAAATCATTAATGTCGATTGTAAATAGAAGCTCATAATCTTCACCTCCGTTTATAGCAACAGTTGTACTATCAATATTAAATTCTTCGCAAGTCGAAATAAATTGCGGATCTAAAGGCAGTTTGTCTTCATATAAATTACAGCCAACTTTAGATTGTTTACAGATGTGAATAATCTCTGAAGATAATCCATCTGAAATGTCAATCATAGCTGTCGGTTTAATATCTAATGCGTGAAGTAAAGTACGAACATCTTTGCGCGCTTCTGGTTTCAATTGACGCTCTACTAAATATGTATAAGGGTCTAAATCCGGCTGATTGTTTGGATTAACTTGGAAAACTTGTTTTTCGCGTTCTAAAACTTGCAATCCCATATAAGCGGCTCCAATATCTCCTGTAACCACTAATAAATCGGTTTGTTTTGCTCCGTTTCTGTAAACTAATTCATCTTCATCAGCTTCACCAATGGCAGTAATACTGATAATTAATCCTTTTTGAGATGAGGTTGTGTCACCGCCAATAACGTCAACTTTATATTCTTTTGCTGCATGTGTAATTCCTTCAAATAATTCATCTAAAGCTTCAAGGGGAAAACGATTTGAAACTGCCACCGAAACCGTAATTTGTGTTGGTTTCGCATTCATCGCACAAATATCAGATACATTTACGACAACAGATTTGTAACCTAAATGCTTCAAAGGCATATAAGCCAAATCAAAATGAACTCCTTCAATTAATAAATCGGTAGAAACGACTACTTTTTTGTCTTTAAAATCAAGAACAGCGGCATCATCACCAATACTTTTTAAAGTCGATTCTTGCGTAACATCAAAGTTTCGGGTTAAATGCTCAATTAAACCAAATTCTCCCAACTGTGCTATACTAGTTCTCTGCTGATTTTTATCTTCTATCATTTTTTCTAAGGTACAAAGGTTTTAAGGTGCAAAGGTACAAAGTTGAGATTTGAATAACTATAAACGATGTTCGATTATTGATTTAGAGTAGAAAGATTTAGCTTTTTGATTGTATTATTCTGCTTTTGATGAAATGAAGTTTATTAAACTTAGATTAAAATATCAAAATGAGTAAAATTATTAAAACAGCAAAATGGATTATTAACGAACCTAAATGTTCATTATTTATGAATGTTTTTATCAAATTGACTATTGCAAAAATTCCAACTATAAATGGTGCTAACAAAATTAATACTGCATTTGGACCTGGTGCGCACATTCCACTCGGAAAAATGTAAAAAAAGATTACTGCGATTAAGATATAAATTAAATAAAATGCCAGGGTTTTTAAAATATTTTTTTGCTTGGCAGTTTGGGGTTTAAAAATCATTATTTAAGTATAGTTAGTTTAAAAATGAGTTTTTAGTTCTGATATTTAATTTGATATTAGTGTTAAGGTTGTAAAAATAATATTCAGAAACAAGATTTTTACTTTAGTAAATTTACAAAGTTGATGATTGAATAACTATTAACAAAATTTTTTTTCCTTTTGAAAATCATCGTTTCATACTAAAATGAGCTTTGAATTCCTGAATTACACCATTTTGGGTATAGGTAACGTGAAACCAATAATCTGTAGAAGGAAGCGGACTGCCATTAAAATTACCATCCCAACCAGCACCAGAAGGTTTTATCATTGTTATGAGTTTTCCGTAACGGTCAAAAATAGTGATGACAGCATTTGGCTGATCAGCGAGGTCTGGAATATTCCAAGTATCGTGGTAGCCATCGTTGTTTGGAGTAAAAAATTTAGGATATTTGAGCACCTTGGCAAACAAAATAAGATTGTCGCAATTGGCTTTTGTGTCTTTTATTGTAATAGCATGTTCTCCCGAATCAACATTCTGAAATACATTGTTGGTCTGAAAATCTCCATCATCGAGCTGATATTCATAATTCCCGAAACCATTTGTGAGGTTTACGATAATATCCACAGTGTCTTCAAATTCACCCGACACAGTTACTGTAGCAATTGCCGGACTTGATTTTCCGACGATCACAGTGGCTGGATTATATCCGCAGTCGTTACCCACATCGGGCACGTTTTTAATAGGGACAACTGTATAAGTTCCGTCTTGAACAGCGGTATAAGTTGTGCCTGTCCCCATTTTTGTATTGTTTAAATACCATTCGATAGTATAATCTGGGGAGTTAATTCCTGAATTTAATTCTACCGAATGCTGTAAAGTTCCCGTTTGATAATCAACACAAATAACTCCGTTCTGTACTGTGAAATTTTTTAAAGGATAAATGGTAATGTAAAAATCATCTTGAACAAAACAACTCGAATTTGTAGGCGCTACGGCATATATATACATTTTTTGGCTGGTGTTTATTTTTTGTCCTGCCACATATGGAGTTCCTGTTCCATTAGGTCCGCTGTAATAACTTCCGACGTTTAAAGGTGGTAAAGTGTAGCTTTCGCAAATAGCAACATCTGGAGTGTCTGCTAATACGGGAGTTTTGGAAATTGTAACTGAAAAACTCTTTTCGCTAACGCATGTCAGACGATTACCTGAAACGGCATAAACATATATGGTTTGTGAGGTTTGTAAAATAGTTCCGACCGGAATTATAGGACCTTTTCCTCCTGGCTGTCCATAATAATTACCCAAATTTAGCGGTGGCAACATATAGCTGTCACAAACATTTATATTGCTAAAATTGCCAACATCTATTCCGTTGTAATTAACCTTAAAAAAAGTTTCATTACTGCAGGACTTAAAGTCGGGCCATTCATTGTAAATATAAATGGTTTGTGTTGTGTTAATGGCTATTCCTTCTGCAAGTTGAGTTCCTGAACCGTTTGGTCCTCCTGTAGCGGTATAATATTTTCCATTTTTAAGTTTTGGAAGTGGAAATGCTGTGCAAGTAACTACATCTGTAAAACTGTCAACGGGAGGAAGAGGTCTGATTTCAACAGCAAAACTATGCTCATTTGTACATTCAGTTCCAACAGCATAAACATAAATAGTTTGTGTGGAAGTGATAACGTCACCTGCTTTTAATGCTGTTCCTCCACCGTTGGTTTTTGTAAAATAATTACCATTTAGCAATGGCGGTAAAACATAACGCGCACATTCCAGTCTATTGACGGGTTTATCTACTAATGGCAGCGGTTTTATGGTAATGACATATTTTAGATTTTCAGTACAATTCGGCGAAGTTGTAGTTGCAGCAAAATAGTATACGGTTTGCGAATTGGTAATCACAGTGCCGGCTGGTATACTTTTACCCTGACCGCCTGGACTTTCGAAATAACCGCCAATGGTAATAGGAGGCAAAGTAAAACTTCCACATCTCGAAATTGGAATAAAAATAGGAGTATTCACGATGTCGATTTTAAAAGAATGTTCATTGGTGCATCTTCCATCATTTGCAAAAATAAATACAGTCTGGCTTGACGTTATCTTGTCTCCGGCATTTAACGGTTTACCTAAACCTCCAGATGATGTGAAATAATTTCCGTTTGCTAAGGGAGGCAGTGTGTAAGAATCACAAGTCACAACATTTTCAGGTTTATCTACTTCAGGCAAAGGATAAACCGTAAACGGCACTGGTATATCACGACAAACTGCTCCATTTATTACGGCATAATAATAAATAGTCTGGCTGGTTGTAAATGCTGTTCCTTCCGCGATAGAATCTCCTCGTCCTCCTGGCTGCGTAAAGAAGCCGCCTGCAGCCACCCGAGGAACTATGTATTGACCGCAAGATTCTTTTTTAAAACCAATTTCGTAGACCAAGGTTACATTAAAACTAGTTTCGTTGCTACAATTGTTTGTGGTCGGACCTTGATAAATATAGTAAGTACCACTTTTAGTAACCACATATCCAGGATTAAGTTTTGTTCCTGTTCCATTTATTGATGTGTTGTATTCACCGTTTGAAATGGGCGGCAAAGTATAGCTGTTGCAGGCAATAACATTCGGAATAGTATCAACTGGCGGAAGCGGATTAACAATGATATTGAAATTTACTGTTGTGTAACAAAAGGTGTTCGAAATGTTTTCAACACGAACCCAAATTGTTTTCGGTGATTGTTGCAAATTGGTAATAAATGCTTTTGGATCTGCAATACTGTTTCTACCATTATTAGCATCTATTTCGCTGCTATAATATTTGATTGAATAGTTAGAAGGATTCAATCCGTTTAAGATTATGGTTTCCTGAACAGTTAAATCAACCTGTGCATTTTTAAAAATGTTTTCACAGGCACTGAGGTCTAGTGGTTTTACAACATTGATGGGATCGGTTATCAGTAAATTAAATGAAATTAAATTGTTGCAAAAGAAGGTTTTATTATCCACAGGAACTGCTTTTATGTATATGGTTTGATTGCCGGAACTTACATAAGATTTTAATTGATTTTCGGGTATTGTAGGTCCGTTTGCATTGGCTGAAGCTAAAGAATCAAAATAATAAATAGCAAAATTAGCGGGATCAATTCCTAATTCGGTTAAGTTGTTTTGGGTTAAATCATATTGATAAGTTCCAGTTGTGCTGTAGCAGGCAGTTAAGTTTTTTGGAGATTTGATAATCAGATCTTGAATTACAACCTCGTCTTTAACCACACAGCCAGAAAGTGTTGCGGTCACTCCATAAGTTCCAGCTTTATCGACTGTCAAAGAATTGCTGGTTTCATTTGAAATTACGGCTCCATTTAAGGTCCAAACGTAACTGTAATTACCGACAAGATCAGATTGAAGTGTTATTTTTTCGCCTTGGCAAATAGTTCTGTCAGGACCTAAATCCATAGTGGTCATAAAACTGCCGCCTTTTATAAAAACTGCCGAATCATAATTGCTGTCATTATAATCTCCAATTGCTAATTTTATGCGGTAAGTTCGGTTTGGGATTACCGTTGAAGAAGCAGTTAAAACCTTAGTTTCACCTCTCATATTGATGGCCGACTGAGCAGGATTCGTCACATTATAATGATCAAATAAATTCGCATTGGCAGATAAACAGGACGAATTATATTGCTGATCTCTAATATTCTTGACCGATACAGGCGTATTTGTTCCAGGAACTACGGCAAGATTTGTAGAAATTCCCGTTGTTAAATCGGTTAATATGAATGCAAAAACATCGCTGAATCCGCATTGAAATTCGCCATATTCATTGGAAGCAAAAAGAAAATCAAAGCTAAAATTGCTCGACAAAGGTGTAAAATCAAATTGAAGAAAACTCACATCTGTAACTGGTACTACTTGTCCATTGTTGTCGCTGATAACCTGTAGATCAGCATCTGTAGCATCATTTAGTTTACTGCTTTCATTATTGCCTGTATAGGAACCTTCCGAATATTTGGCAATTCCGTTTCGAATAATGATTCCGCTTGAAATAGGAAAGTTAGGATTTGTATTGGTGAATTTACCGATACCTTGATGGGAAGAGAACTTGAAATTACTTTCGTTTGAACAGCCATTTTGCATCAATTCTGCTCGAACCAGTTCAGGTATGCCCAAAGTTGTAGTGTCGACTATGATTCCCTGTGATGAAGATATGGCCGAATAAAATAATAAAAGTAGAAGTAGAGACACTCTCATATTTCATATTTTTATTAGTTGGGTTACTTAAAATTACGAAATTAATTCTTATTAAAATTATGATTGTCAGTATTTTATGATTTTTTAGGTTTTATTTGAGGAAAAATGAATTACAAGTATTTTTTTGTTAAATTCTAAAACGATATCAAACTAATAAGAGAAATTAGTTGTTTTTGTGATGGTTAACGAAAAAAAAAAATATTTACAAAAAATATTTTTTCCTGCTGACAAACTGTTGTCACCGGCCCATTTTACTTTTGATGTATAGAAATTTAAAACCTTAAAATCATGAAAACATTAGAAGCGCAAGTAATCAGTTCAGAAGATTTATTGAAACATTGGCAAGGACATAGAGCATTAACACGTCGTTTGATTGAGCTTTTTCCTGAAAAGGATTTTTTTGAATTTTCAATCGGAGGAATGCGTCCTTTTGCGAAATTGGTAGATGAACTTTTGGCTATTGCAGTTCCAGGGCTAAAAGGAATTGTGACTAAACAAACTGAAGCATTTTCAGAAGGAAAAGACAATTTGATTTTCAAAGCGCAATATTTGGAAAAATGGGACGAAGCTACGGCAGAAATTAATAAGTATTGGGAACAATTATCAATTGAAGATTTTAACGAAACATTCAATCTTTTCGGTCAATATGAATTTCCAGTAATACAAAACATCTTGTATTTTATTGATAATGAAGTGCATCACCGCGGACAAGCTTATGTATATTTAAGAGCTTTAAATATCGAACCACCATTTTTCTGGGAAAGATAAAAAGTGAAAATAAAAAAACTCCTGATGATAATTGCTCTCAGGAGTTTTTTTTTTATAAAAGCCTCTTTTTGTTTATTTCTAGAAGTTCTAGCACTTTAGTTTTTAATATGGCGGGTTCCAGAATTTCTGCATAATCTCCAAACATCAAAAACCAACGAGGAAAACCACTCTCGATATCGCGGCACATAAAATTCATTTCGATTTTGTCACCTACTTCTTTTTCAGATACAAAGCCGTGATATTTTCTTTCGTAAGTAAGATATCTTGCGATTTTCTTTTCAATCAAAATTCGCACTTTAGTTGTAGGACAAGTTTCTGTTTTAGTCAAATAAGTTTCCAACGCATCGTGTTCGATTGTAAAATCAAATTCAGTTTTTTTGATTTCCTGAATACGGTCGGTTCTAAACTGGCGGTAATCTTTTCGTAAATGGCAATAACCTAGAAAATACCAATTGTTATTATCATGAAAAACGCCAACTGGTTCTAGATTTCGTTGCGTTGTTTCCTCTTTATTAAAAGTTTTATACGTTAAGAGAATTTGTTTTTTCTCTGCAATTCCTTCAAAAAGAACAGCCAATGTATTGGGAGAATTATCATTGAACATAGGTTCTGCAGTTTGCATAACGACTCTCGATTCTATATTCGAAAGATAATCTTTATCTGTACTTCTTAAAACCGATTTTAGCTTGAACATTGCCGATGCGTAATGCGTACCCAAAGACGGATCTGTAAATTTCTGCATTAGTTTTTCCGCGGCAATAAAACTGCTGACTTCTTCGCGTGTAAACATGACAGGCGGAAGTCGATAACCATCCATTAAAGCATAACCAACTCCGGCTTCACTGTAAATTGGAACTCCAGAAGCCTCTAGCGTTCTAATATCTCTGTAAATAGTTCGCAAACTGCAATCAAAACGATCGGCTAATTCTTGTGCTTTTACAATCTTTTTAGATTGCAATTGAATAAGAATGGCAACAATTCGGTCAAATCGTTTTGGAGTTTCGTCGAGCATTTGTTTTTAAGATTCTAAGGTTCTAAGCTGCTGAGGTTCTAAGTTTTTTTCTTGATTTTAAAAAGCCAAAGTTACAAAGGTTAAATGTTTTTCGAAATAAAAAAGCTGTTCCAAATTGAAACAGCTTTTACTTTATTAAGTGGAATGAATTTAAACATTTTTTTGCATCTTTACAGAATTATAGTATTAAATTCTGATATAAAGAATGAAGATTCCCTTTGAGCCAGTTGTTTATGGTTATGAAATAAATATCCATTTAGTTTTAGAATATTTGGCATTTTTTTTAGGATATCGATATTATGTTTTTTTAAGAAAAAGAACGAATGATACTATTGTTTCTTCTAACAGATTATCAATCATATTGGGAGCTGCAATTGGAGCTTTTTTGGGTTCTAGAATTATGGGTTTTCTCGAAAATCCTGTTTTTCATCTTGATGCAAAATCAATTTTAGATCTCTTTAATGCAAAAACAATTATGGGAGGATTGTTTGGCGGACTGTTAGGCGTTGAAATTGCGAAGAAGATTATTGGAGAAAAAGAATCATCTGGCGATCTGTTTACCTTTCCGATTATTCTAGGAATTTTTATAGGGAGAATTGGCTGTTTTTTATCTGGCACAAATGAGTTTACTTATGGAAAACAAACGACCTTTTTTTTAGGTATGAATCTTGGTGATAACATTATAAGACATCCAATTGCTTTATACGAATTACTATTTCTGATTTTTTTGTTTTTTGTTTTGAAGAAATTAAAAACGAGAAATCTTAAAAATGGATTGTTATTTCAGTATTTTATGATTGCCTATTTTGGTTTTCGTTTTTTTGTTGAGTTTTTAAAACCAAATTATTTCCTGATTTTAGGAATTAGTTCAATTCAGATTTTATGCTTGATTTGTCTGATTTATTATAAAAAAACAATTTTAAATTTATTTGTAAAAAATGCCGGTTAGAAAATATACATATTATGACTTTACATTAAGCCTTTGTCCAGAATGCTTAAAGAGAATTGATGCCAAAATTGTTTTTGAAGATGAGAATGTCTACATGCTCAAAAGATGTCCGGAACACGGAAATTCTAAGGTTTTAATAGCCGATGATATTCAGTATTACAAGAATATTCGAAACTATAATAAACCATCTGAGATGCCGTATACTTTTAATACAAAAACGCATTATGGTTGTCCGTACGATTGTGGTTTATGTCCAGACCATGAACAGCATTCCTGTTTGACAGTTATTGAGGTTACAGATCGCTGTAATCTGACATGTCCGACTTGTTATGCAGGTTCGTCACCTAATTATGGCCGACACAGAACTCTTGAAGAAATAAAAGCAATGCTCGATACCGTTGTTAAAAATGAAAAAGAACCTGATGTCGTGCAGATTAGTGGAGGAGAACCAACCATACATCCTGAGTTTTTTGAAATTTTAGATTATGCAAAGTCAACTCCAATAAAGCACTTAATGCTGAATACAAACGGAATTAAAATTGCAAAAGACAAAGAATTTGTTCAGAGGCTAAAAAGCTATGCTCCAGATTTTGAAATCTATCTTCAGTTTGATTCTTTTGAAGATAGTGTATTACAGGAATTGCGTGGAGCCGATTTAAGTGAAATAAGAAAACAGGCTTTAGAAAATCTAAATGAAGTTAATTTATCGACCACTTTGGTTGTTACACTTCAGAAAGGATTAAACGATCATGAAATCGGTAAAATTGTTGAGTTTGCACTAAAGCAAAAATGCGTTCGAGGCGTTACATTTCAACCGACTCAAATTGCAGGCCGACTGGAGAATTTTAACTTAGAAACCGATCGGATGACATTAACAGAAGTAAGAAGAAAAATTCTGGAGCAAACTACAGTTTTCAATTCAGATGATTTACTTCCTGTTCCGTGTAATCCTGATGCTTTAGTAATGGGTTACGCGTTGAAGTTAGGAGAAGAAGTTTTTCCGTTGACACGATATATAAATCCAAATGATCTATTGGACAATAGTAAAAACACTATTATTTATGAGCAGGACGAAGTACTTCGAGGTAAAATGATAGATTTGTTTAGTACAGGAAATTCTGTAGAAGTAGCACAAGAAAACTTGAAATCGATATTATGCTGTCTTCCTAATATTGATGCGCCAGAATTAGGATATGATAATCTGTTCAGAATTATTATCATGCAGTTTATTGATGCCTATAATTTCGATGTGAGAGCAATAAAAAAATCATGTGTACATATTGTCAATAAGGATAATAAAATAATTCCTTTTGAAACTATGAATTTGTTTTATAGAGATGATAAAGTAAAAAGATTAGAAGAATTAAGAACCAACATATAAAGAATATGACAGCGCTAGAAGTAGGTAATTTAGGTGGTTTAGTCGCTTTTTTTGTAGCGATTATGATCGTACCTCCAATTTTAATGACAATCATTGGTTTTGCAGTGAAGAAAAACCATCCTAATGGAGCAAAAGTTTGCTTTATTATAGGCGCACTATATTTACTTATCGGATTGGGAATATGCGGAACATTGTTGTCTTAAGAAAAAACCCCAAATAAATATTTGGGGTTTTTTAAGCACGATTATTAGTTGATTAAAATCTATATAACAATCCGAATTGTGGTTGATCAAAGATGTTTTCAAATAAATTAATATTCAATTGAAAAGTATCTGATGAAGGTCCGTTTTCTGGAGCAACGCTATTGTAAGAAAGCATATTTGCTAATACAAATGTTACTGCAACATTTTTAGTAATAAAGTAGTTTAAGCCAACATTTACATCTGCAGTAACGCTATTTGTAGTGTCGTTAATAAGATCGCTTTCATATTTATTTCTTCCAAATCCTAAACCTACCTCAGCATAAGTTTTAAAACGTTTTTTATCTAATTCTAAGAAATAATAACGTGCAAATGCTCCAGCTCCAAATACATTTGTTTTCTCATAGGGAGTTTCTTGTTTAATACTCGCATAGTTTAGTTTTGCTCCAACAGCAAATTTATCATTCAGGAAGTAGCCAAATTTTGGACTAAAACCATAATAATCTTCTTCACCTCCTGTACTGATTTTTATAGAACCTTCGAGAAACATATCTCCTTGTTGAAAAGTCACCCCTTTTGCAGAATTCATTTCAGCTTCAGCTTGATCTTCTTGTGCGTTTGCGAAACAAAAGGTAAAAAGTGCCAAAATAACTGATAGTTTAGTTTTCATAATCTTAAAAATTTAATTGTTTGTAAGATTAAATGTACTTTGCAATAATAATACAAGCCAAAAATTTGATTTATCGCGTTAAAATTGAATCAATCAGGTTAATATTCTGATAAATTTGTAGGTTTTATCTTTTTAATTTATAAGTAAATTAAATTAAAAACAAACGAATTTAAGCATTCGAACTACATAAATACATTACTTCATGTTCTATTTTGATGTAAAAGGGAATTCGATTTTTGATTTTGTCGATATACTTTGTGTAGACGCACTGCGGTGCGTTCTACAGATATAGATTGAGAAATAGTATCGTTTATAGACATAGAATCGTAGAGACGCACCGCAGTGCGTCTTACGCAATCAAAATACACAACGTAAAAAAATAACCCAACAACTTTCGTCATTGGGTTAGTCTATATTTTTTGTTCTTTCTTCTATTTTCTAAAATAAAAAAATCTAGTCATTCAATTTCAAAACAGCCATAAACGCCTCTTGCGGAATCTCTACGTTTCCTACCTGGCGCATACGTTTTTTACCTTTTTTCTGTTTTTCTAGCAATTTACGCTTACGCGAAATATCTCCACCATAACATTTTGCGGTAACGTCTTTACGAAGTGCTTTAATGGTTTCACGAGCGATAATTTTTGCTCCAATTGCAGCTTGAATTGGAATATCAAATTGCTGTCTCGGAATCAATTCACGCAATTTCTCGGTCATTTTTTTACCGATGTTATACGCGTTATCTTCGTGAATCAATGCAGAAAGCGCATCAACTGTTTGGGCATTCAAAAGAACGTCCAATTTAACCAATTTCGAAGTTCTCATACCGATTGGAGAATAATCGAAAGAAGCATAACCTTTAGAAACCGTTTTTAAACGATCGTAAAAATCGAATACAATTTCCGCCAAAGGCATATCAAAGTTTAATTCAACTCGTTCTGTCGTCAAATACGTTTGATTGGTAATTTGACCACGTTTTTCAATACACAAACTCATTACGTTTCCTACGAAATCAGCTTTTGTAATAATTGTTGCTTTTATAAAAGGTTCTTCAACTCTATCTAAACGAGAAGGTTCAGGCAAATCAGAAGGATTGTTTACTACAAATGCAGTTTCAGGATCTTTTTTGGTATAAGCCAAATACGAAACGTTAGGAACCGTTGTAATTACAGTCATATCGAACTCACGTTCTAAACGTTCTTGAATAATTTCCATGTGAAGCATTCCTAAGAATCCGCAACGGAAACCAAATCCTAACGCCGCAGAACTTTCTGGTGTAAAAACTAGCGAAGCATCATTCAATTGCAGTTTTTCCATAGAAGAACGCAAATCTTCATAATCTTCAGTATCAACAGGATAAATCCCAGCAAATACCATTGGTTTTACATCTTCAAAACCTGTAATCATATTCGTTGTTGGTACTTTGGCATCAGTCAAGGTATCTCCAACTTTAACTTCTTTTGCTTCTTTAATTCCAGAAATTAAATAACCAACATCTCCAGTAGAAATTACATTTTTAGGAACTTGATTTAATTTTAAAGTTCCAATTTCATCAGCAAAATATTCATTACCTGTAGCCATGAATTTAATTTTCTGGCCTTTTTTGATTTCACCATTTACAACTCTAAAGATTACTTCAATTCCACGAAACGGATTGTAAACCGAGTCAAAAATCAAAGCTTGTAATGGTTCTTCTGGATTTCCTTTTGGAGCAGGAATTTTTTCAATAATAGCGGCTAAGATGTTTTCAACACCAAAACCAGTTTTTCCAGATGCGTGAATAATATCTTCTAATTTACATCCTAATAAATCGATAATATCATCACTAACTTCTTCTGGATTAGCACTTGGTAAGTCAACTTTATTTAAAACCGGAATAATTTCCAAGTCGTTTTCAAGAGCTAAATATAAGTTTGAAATCGTTTGTGCCTGAATACTTTGAGCAGCATCAACAATCAAAAGTGCACCTTCGCAGGCAGCGATTGATCTAGAAACTTCATACGAAAAATCTACGTGGCCGGGAGTATCAATTAAGTTTAAGATATATTCCTCACCTTTATATTTGTATTCCATCTGAATGGCGTGACTCTTAATGGTGATTCCACGCTCGCGCTCCAGATCCATGTTGTCAAGCAATTGTGCTTTTTCTTCACGAGCTGTAACGGTTTGTGTTGCGCCTAGTAATCTGTCCGCCAATGTACTTTTACCGTGGTCAATGTGTGCAATAATGCAAAAGTTACGTATCTTCTTCATTTTAATATATCAGTTCTCTAAACGAGTTTTAGTAATTTTTGGGTATAAATAATGCCAAAGCAATCGCTTTAAAGCAGGTTATTAAGGCGCAAAGATAGCGCAAAGTTTTGGATTCTGGAATCTTGACGTTCGATAGTTGACAGTAAAGAATTAAAATTGGGGTTAGAATTCAAAATTAAATCCCTTTTCTGTTAATTTTTTATAGATTTCGGCATCAAATTTATAAAGTTTGGCCGCTCTGTGCGAAACGTCTTTTTGTTTTTCGTCTAATGCTTGAAGCAGTTTCATATGAAGTACTTTTCTTCTGAAATTAGATTTATCCAATTCGATTCCTAAAATTTCTTCATACAAATGCATTAGTTGCAATAATGTGAATTTTTCAGGTAATAAATTAAAACCAATTGGTGCCTGACGGACGCGATTTCTCAATTGCAATAAACTGAAATCTAATATTTCATTATGATCAAAAATCAACTCTGGAATTTCGTTGATTTTATACCATTTTGCTTCTATAACTTTTAAACTCGCTTTGATGTTATAATCTTCTCGATTGACCAAAGTATAATAGCCAATAGTTACAACGCGTCTTTCGAGAACACGTTTAGGGTTTGTAAAGGCTTTCAACTGTTCCAAATAAATGTCTTCAAGACCAGTAAGTTCTTGTAAAATGCGTTGTGCGGCATCATCGGCACTTTCATCTAACTGAAGCCATCCACCAAGAAGGCCCCATTTTCCTTTACTTTCGCCTTGAGCGTGCTGAACCAAGAGAACTTCGAGACTCTCTTTGTTAAAACCGAAGAAAACGCAGTCAATCGTGATTCCGTCTACGGCTGGTTTATGATGTTGAGTAATTATTTCTGTCAATGTATTGTGTTGTTTCGAAGTTCAAAAAAGAATTTTAATTGATTTTAGAAGAACATTAAAATTCAAAATTAAATCCCTTTTCTGTTAATCTGGTATAAATTTCAGGGTCAAATTTATACAACTGAGCGGCTCTGTGCGATACGTCTTGTTGTTTTTCGTCTAAAGCAACCAATAATTTCATATGAAGGATCTTTCGTCTGAAATTTGGTTTGTCCATTTCAATTCCTAAAATTTCTCCGTACAAATGCATCAATTGCAATAAAGTAAATTTTTCGGGCAATAGATTAAAACCAATTGGCGTCTGGCGAACTTTATTTCTAAGATGTTTTATGCTATAATCTAAAATTTCATTATGATCGTAAATCAAATCTGGAATTTCGTTGATTTTATACCATTTTGCATCAGCAGCGGTAAAACCGGCTTTAATATTATAATCTTCTCTTTTTACCAAAGCATAATAACCAATGGTAATAACACGTCGTAGCGGAAAACGATCTGGATCACCAAATGCTTTCAACTGTTCTAGATAAATATTGTCAAGACCTGTAAGTTCATTTAACAAACGATGAGCTGCGGCATCAGTACTTTCTTTTTTATAAATCCATCCTCCAGGCAATCCCCATTTTCCCTTACTGATACCCTCGCCGTGCTGTACCAAAAGTACTTCCAAACTTCCCTGATCAAAACCAAAAATAACGCAGTCAATCGTGATGGCGTTCATAGCACTTTGCTCGTTTTTTGCTGCAGGTTTATCATCTACATTTTCAATCATACTCGAGATAAATTTTGACAAATTAAATAAATAAATTGATTAAGATGCTTTTTAAAAGCTTTATATTTTTTTTTAACGAAACAAAAAATTGATAATCAGCATATTAAAAAAGCTTAAAAAAACACCTTTAATTAGACTGATTCTTAAATAGCTGATTGTCAATTTTATAAAAGCTTGATTTTTCTGTATTTTTTATTTCAAATCTAATTCAAATTTTATGGCATTCATAAAAATGAAACAGAAATTATTAGAATTGAAAAAAATTAACCCTAATATTTTGTTAATATAGAAAATTTGTTTTACACTTGTAGTCAAATTTACCATAAGATAAATTCAAATTGACTATAAGTAAAAAAGGCAAAGCTACAACTTAACTTAAACTTACCACAATTGTTTTTTGAGAAATTGATTTTCGAATTGATTTTGATGCTTATAGTCTGCAAGTACTAAATGTTGGAAATGAGATTCAGGCCCTCATTTTTGACATGAACTGCTTGGGAAATTTTCCAGGGTTCTCTTAAGGTAAGATTTACTAACTATAACTTAAACTTAATCAATTCTTATTATGAAAAGCAAAAATTGTATTAAAACAACAAAGCTGTCATACTTTATGACGGTGCTGCTTAGCGTATTTATGATGCAGTTTGGATTGGCACAAGAATCTAAAACTGTAAGTGGAACAATCACTTCGTCAGAAGACGGGCTAGGAGTTCCGGGAGCAACTGTACTTGTACAGGGAACAAAATCGAGTACTGTTACCGATTTTGATGGAAAATATAAAGTGGAAGCCAAAACAGGAGATGTTTTAGTGATCACTTTCGTGGGATTTAAAACACAAAATATTAAAGTTGGCACCGAAAAAGTTGTCAATGTAGTTTTACAACCAGAAACTTCAGAACTTAAGGAAATTGTTGTAATTGGTTATGGTACTCAGAAGAAGAAAGTAAATACTGCTGCAACTTCTTTGGTATCAGGAAAAGACATTCAGCAAGTTGCGAGTCTTGATGTTACAAATGCTTTGCAAGGTCAAGCTTCTGGAGTATCTGTAACTTCATCTTCTGGTCAGCCAGGTGCGAATATGGTGGTAAATATTCGTGGTGCCGGTACAGCAGGAAACAGTGATCCGCTTTATGTTGTAGACGGTGTTGTCGTAGATAACGGAATCGGATATTTAGATCCTTCTGTAATTGAAAGGGTTGACGTTTTAAAAGATGCTTCTGCAGCTTCTATCTATGGAGCTAGAGCGGCAAATGGGGTTATCTTGGTTACAACAAAAAAAGGAAAAGATGGTAAAATGAATGTGTCTTTCAATTCTTATACAGGTTTTCAGCAGATTGCTAAGAGGCTAGATTTGATGAATACACAAGAGTACACCACAATTATTAACGAAGCTCGCGTAAATTCTGGATATTCTCCATTATACAGTAAAGCTCAAATAGCAGCATTTCCAAACCACGATTGGCAAAGCGACTTGTTTAATGAAGGTGCAATAAAACAAAACCACTCTTTATTAATTACAGGCGGCGATCAAAAATCGACTATTGCAACTGGTTTGTCTTACTACGGACAAGAAGGTATGATTGGTGGTTCTACTAGCCAGTCAAAATACGATCGTGTAACTTTTTCAGTAAACTCTACTTCAGAAGTGATTAAAGATTATTTGAAAATTGGAGAAAACTTTACATTTTCAAACGTAAAATCGAGTGGTATTGCAGATGATGGTATTTATAGTAATGCTATTAGAGCATTCTTAAATGCTGCTCCAATTGATCAGGCTTATGACGAAAATGGAGATTTTGCTCGTTCAATTATCTCAAATGACGTTACAAATCCTGTGGGATCTTTGTATTACAACAACTTTAATCAGACAAAAACAAACCGTTATGTAGGTAACATTTTTGCCGAATTAAAAATCATAAAAGATTTGACTTTCAGAACTAGTTTCGGTGTTGATATGACAGACAGCAACTATCGTTCTTTCAGACCCGTTTATTCTCTTTCTTCAAATGATAATAATACGGTTTCTAGCGTTACACAAAGTTCTACAAAATCTCTAGGATGGATTTTTGAGAATACGCTTCAATACAAATTCAATCTAGCATCTTCTCATAATTTCGATTTTTTAGTGGGTACTTCTGCTAAAAAGAATACTTCTGATTATATGGAAGGACAAGGAAGAAACTTAATTTTTGATGATTTTGAGCATGCTTATTTAGATAATGCAAAAGATCCGACATCAAATGTGGTAAAAGGAAATCGCAGAGATTATGCGATTCAGTCTTACTTCGGACGTTTATTATACGATTACAACAACAAATATTTATTCTCTGCAACAGTTCGTCGTGATGGTTCATCAGAATTTGGTCCAGATAACAAATATGCCATTTTTCCTTCATTCTCTGCGGGTTGGAATTTAGATAAAGAAGCTTTCTTTAAAGAAAATAAAGTTTTAAATACTTTCAAAATAAGAGCGAGCTGGGGACAAAATGGTAACGATCAATTTGCGAGAAGATTTGCTTATATGTCTACTGTGAATTCAACAGACAAAACATATCATTTCGGAACTGGAGATGAAACTCTTTTAGTAGGTTCAAGCCCTGATCAGTTGGCAAACCGCAACTTAAAATGGGAAACTTCTGAGCAGTTAGATTTAGGTTTTGATGCTACTTTGTTTACCAATTTTACTTTAACTTTTGATTACTACGATAAGAAAACTAAAGACTGGTTAGTGTTGGCGTCAATTCCAACTTATGCTGGAGCAACAGCACCTTATATTAATGGTGGTGACGTAAGCAATAAAGGTTTTGAAATTGGTTTAGCATATAGAACACATTTTGGAAAAGACTGGAATTTTGGTATTAATGCCAACCTTTCTAAAAATAAAAATGAAGTCTTGAGAATTGCTAACAACGAAGGAATTATTCACGGAGAATCTAACGTTTTATTCCAAGGTTTAGACGAGATGAACCGTGTTGAGGTTGGAAAACCAATGGGTTATTTCTACGGTTTGAAAACAGCAGGAATCTTCCAAAATGCAGCTGAAGTTGCAGCGGGAGTTCAGCCAAATGCACAGCCTGGAGATGTACGTTTCGTAGATTTAAATGGAGATGGCAAAATTGATGCTAATGATAAAACACAAGTGGGAGATCCAAATCCAGATTTTAACTACGGTATCAATTTGGATATTTCATACAAAGCTTTTGATTTGACAATTAATACTTACGGTACAGCTGGAGGACAAAACGTTTTCGGAATTCACGATTACACTCGTGCATACACAAACAACACAACAGATGTATTAAACAGATGGACAAGCGAAGGAACTTCAAACAGAATTCCAAGAGTAACTTACGGAACTGATGATAATGGTAACTACACTAAATTCTCTGATTTGTACATTCAGGATTCAGATTTCTTCAGAATTAAAAATGCTACAATCGGATGTGATTTAACGAAGTTAACAGACAAATTAAAATTCTTCTCTAAATTCAGAGTTTACGTTGCTGGAAATAACATTTACACATTCACTAAATACAAAGGAATGGATCCGGAAATTGGTTTCGGAAACGTAAATCAATCTTGGGCTAAAGGAATTGATGTTGGATATTACCCACAGCCAAGAACCTACATGATGGGTTTAAATGTTAACTTTTAAATTTTGAAAACGATGAAAACATATATAAAATTATTTGCCCTTTCAAGCTTACTTGTTTTAGGTTCTTGTTCGGAAGATTTTTTAGAAAACGAACCCTACACAGATAAAGTAACAGAGAATTTTTATAAAACTCCTTCTGATGCTTTTGAAGGTTTGGTAGCCGTTTACGACGTATTGCAGAGAGAAGCTTACGGAACACAATTGATTGTGAGTGAACAAGCTTCTGATAACTGTTTTGGCGGATTTGGTATTGCAGATCCAACGGTAGATTTACAATGGGACCGCTTTCAGTATACTACAGATAAAGATATGAATGCCCTAACTTGGACAAACTCTTATCTTGGTATTTACAGAGCTAACGTTTTATTAGAAAACTTAGACAAAGTAAACTGGGGTTCAGACACCGCTTTAAAAACGAGATACGAAGCAGAAGCTCGTTTCTTAAGAGCTCACTTTCATTTTCAGGCAGCAAAAATGTTTGGAGATATTATTCCGTTAGATCACACTGTGACTACAAGCGAATTTGAGTTGCCAAGACAAGCACCAGAAGTTACTTATGCTTTAATTGCAAACGATTTAAAATTTGCTGCAGATAATTTAGGGCCAGAAAACTATTCGCAAGCAGGAAATGCCAATTACGGACGTATTACAAAATGGGCTGCAGAAGCTTATTTGGCTAGAACGTTTTTGTTCTATACTGGAGCTTATGGTAAAACAGATTTAGCTGGAGTAGTCACTAAAGCTCAGGCAGTAACTTACATTAATGATGCTGTTAACAACAGCGGGCACGGATTGGTTGCTGATTTTGCTAATCTTTGGCTAGCGGCTTCTTTTGCCAATTTTGTGGGAGAAGATAATACTGAAATGGTTTGGGCAGTTCGTTTCAACGGTTCAGGAAAAGGAAACTGGGATCTTCACGAAGGAAACCGTTTCCAAGTAAACATTGCACCTCGTGGTGGAGCAATCGGAAGATATGCAACAGGATGGGGAGGAGCAACTGTAAATCCTAAATTGGTTGCAGCTTATGATAATGCCGATACTAGAAAAGCTGCATCATTTATTGATTACGTTGGCGAAGGCTTAAATTTTGATGCTCAGGCTAGAGAACAACGTCAATACACTGGTTATTCTTGGAAAAAATATTGTCCGATTACAAATGAAGCAGGAACAGCAGTTGTAGAAGCTAACGGAGGAAACTTCCAAATTGATAATTATCAGGATTACGCTATTATTCGTTTTTCAGATGTATTATTAATGGCTGCCGAACTAAACTTAACAACAAATGCAGCGTTGGCGCAAACAGATTATGACAGAGTTCGTGATCGCGCTTTCAAAAATACATTGCACAGACTTCCTATAACTCAAGCTCGTATTATGGAAGAACGTCGTTTAGAATTTGCATTGGAAGGATTACGCTATTTTGATTTAATCAGACAAGGAATGCCTGCAATGAAAGCAGCTATAGATAACACGGGAGATTCTCAGTTTGCTGTAACTTTTAGAACAGAAACTCAAGGATGGTTTGCTTTGCCACAATCGCAAATAATTCTTTCTAACGGAACTATTACTCAAAATCCAGGCTGGAATTAACTCTAAAACAAATTGATTATGAAACGTATATTATATATAGTATTAGCGGCTGTATCAATCAGTTCGTTCTTATTCTCTTGCGAGCCTGTTGAAGATCGTGAAAGTCTGCCAGCAGTAACGCTGACTCCAGAAACACTTGAGTTTTCCATAACTCAAAATACAGCAAAAAAGAATGAAGTAGTTTTAAAAAATGATGATCCAACTGTAATTCCATTTTGGAGATATGTTGATGGTAACGGAAACGAACTGGGCCATTCTAATAAAAGTGACGATAAAGTAAATTTTCCTTTTGCAGGGAAGTACACTATTTTTTACACAGCTTTTGTAAGAGGAGGTTCTGTTGAAGCTGCTCCAGTAACCGTAGATGTTCCAGAAAATGATGATGCTTTCTTTAGCGACCCTAGATGGAACAAACTAACTAATGGACAAGAGGGAAAAACTTGGGTTTTATATATGACTGCTCCATTAGAATTTATTGGAAACACGCCTAGTTATGTAAACAGAGCAGTGAGCGGTCCAGGTTGGTGGCCAAATCTTTCAGATATTTCTTGGGCTGGTCTAGAAAATAAAGACTGGGGAGAAATTACATTTGATCTTGATGGAGGGTATAATGTTTCGGTAACACAAACCAATCCAGCTTTAGGAAATACACAAAAAACAACCAAAGTAGGAACATTCAATTTTAGTCTTACAACTGGAGAAACAAATGATAGAATTTCGTTTAACGGAGGAACAGAAATGCTGCATCCAAACGAGCCGAGTTATTTTAGTCCTTCTTTCAGTTTTACAAATGTAAAAATTGTTGAACTTACAGAGACAAGTTTATGCTTTATCGGAATTAGAGCAGATGGTGATTATTTAATTTATCATTTAGTTCCAAAATCATAAGTTAGTTAGTTTTGAAGTCTCAGTTTTAAATACATTTATAATGTGCTTTAAGACTGAGACTTAAATTATTTTAAGAAGAAATATTCGAAATCATTTTTTATTTCTATCTTCCATTTCCAAAAACACAAAAAGTACCTATGCAAATTACAAAAACTATAAAAAGCATAAGTTTATTGGCTGTCGCATCCGGATTAATTTTATTTAATTCCTGCGCTAAAAAAGAGGATGCATTTACAAATAGAAAAGTTTCTTTTAATTCAGATTGGAGTTTTTATCTTAATGATAGTATTGTTGATAAAGATACAATCGGAAATACTACAAAATGGAGAACTTTAGATGTTCCGCACGATTGGAGCATCGAAGGAAAATTTGACGAAAAAAGCCCTGCAGGTTATGGAGGCGGAGCATTAAACGGAGGTTTAGGCTGGTACAAAAAATCATTCAAAGTAAATGCCGCAGACAGTAGCAAAGTAACTTCTGTTATTTTTGATGGTGTTTACAAAGACAGCGAAGTCTGGGTAAATGGACATTATTTAGGAAAACGTCCAAACGGATATATTGGTTTTCAGTATGATATGTCACCGTACTTAAATTACGGAGAAAAAAACAACGAAATCATTGTTAAGGTTGACAATTCAAAACAACCCAATTCACGTTGGTATTCGGGTTCAGGAATTTTTAGAAATGTCTGGATCGAAACCACAGATAAACTTCATGTAGGACAATGGGGAACGTATATTACAACTCCAAAGGTTACTGCAGAAAAAGCTTCCGTTAATTTTGAAACAACTATTCAAAATCAATATGCTGAAGAAAAAAAGGCTGTTATAACCACTACTATTTTTAAAGAAGATACCAAAGTAACATCGGTTACTCAAAATATAACAATTGGCGCCAATGCCAATCAAACCCTAAAACAATCGGCAGAAGTTGAAACTCCGATTTTATGGTCGGTTGAAAAACCAGAATTGTACACAGCAGTTACTGAAATTTCGCTTGACGATAAAATCATCGATCAATACAAAACCAATTTCGGAATCAGAGATTTTAAATTTGACTTAAACAAAGGTTTTATTTTGAATGGAAAACAGGTCAAAATAAAAGGTGTTTGTCTGCATCACGATTTAGGTCCATTAGGTGCTGCGATTAATACGCGTGCAATCGAACGACAATTGGAAATCATGAAAGAAATGGGTGTAAACGGAATTAGAACTTCTCATAATCCGCCTGCACCAGAACTTTTAGATCTTTGTGATAAAATGGGTTTCATTGTCATGGATGAAGCTTTCGACATGTGGAAACAAACCAAAACCAAATACGATTACGGAAACGACTGGGACAAATGGCATAAAAAAGACTTAATTGATCAATTGCTTCGCGACCGAAATCATCCAAGTATTTTTGTTTGGAGCATCGGAAATGAAATTCCAGAACAATGGAATGAAAAAGGGGTTGAAATTGCCAAAGAATTAGCGGCAATTACGCGTCAATACGACAAAACGCGTCCGTTAACCGCAGCGATGAATCCGCCGGTAAATATGAATATTGATGCGGTGACTTTACAGTTTGAGAAAAAAGACGTATCAATTAATCCGCTTGCAGGATCAGGAGTTTTAGATTTAATCGGATACAATTATGCGCATCAAACGTATGAACATCATTTAAAAAACTTTCCAAACACGCCTTTCATTGCAACCGAAACCACTTCAGGTTTACAGACAAGAGGTTATTATGATGCGGTTTCAGACACTATCAAAAAATGGCCGGTAAGATGGGATTTAAAATTCACAGAAGGAAATCCAGGAAATACGGTTTCAGCTTATGATCAGGTTCAGACGCCGTGGGGTTCTACGCACGAAGCGACTTGGAAAGTCATTAAAAAACACGATTTTCTTTCTGGAATGTACATTTGGACAGGTTTCGATTATATCGGAGAACCAACGCCTTACGAATGGCCGTCAATCAGTTCTTATTTCGGAATTGTAGATCTAGCCGGTTTCCCGAAAGACGTTTATTATATGTACCAAAGCGAATGGACAGATAAAACCGTTCTTCATATTTTCCCGCATTGGAATTGGAAAGCGGGACAAACTGTCGATGTTTGGGCCTATTACAATAAAGCCGATGAGGTGGAACTTTTTGTAAACGGAAAATCTGTTGGAAAAAGAAGTAAAAAAGGAGACGATTTGCATGTAATATGGAGAATTCCTTTTGAAGCAGGAACTTTAAAAGCCATTTCTCGTAAAGGTGGAAAAGTGGTTTTAGAAAAAGAAATTAAAACGGCTGGAAATCCATCTCAATTAAAATTGACAGCAGACAGAAGTACCATCAAAGCAGATAAAAGCGATTTGTCATTTATCACAGTTGATATTTTAGATGATAAAGGAACTTTCGTTCCAAATGCGAATAACGAAATTAATTTCTCTTTAAAAGGAAACGGAAAAATTGTTGGCGTTTGCAGCGGAGATCCAGTAAGTCACGAATCATACAAAGGAAATAAACACACCGCTTTGGCTGGAAAATGTTTGGTAATTGTACAATCTGGAGATCAATCAGGAAGATTAGAATTGACCGCAAAAGCAAACGGCTTAAAACAAGCAACAATTGTAATTACAACCGAATGATAAGTTGCGCTATCCTAACAGGTTTTCAAAACCTGTTAGGTATCAATATATTTAATTAAGATATTAAAATAAATAAAATACCTAACAGGTTTTTGAAACCTGTTAGGATAACTAACATCTAGATTATTAACCAATGAAAAACTCAAAACTAACCGCATTATTTTCTGCTCTTATGTTTGGATTTTTGGCAGTTCCAAATGCTAATGCACAAATCCAAAATGCAGACGTATTAAATGCTCCAATAGATATCAGTAAGGATTTTCAGAATTATCTGAACACTTTTTATTTCGCAGACGAATTGGCTTCTTTTGATCCTGCAACGGGAAAAGGAACCATTAAATATCTGCGATACAATTATAAAACACGTCAGGCTTTCAACAACATGATGATGAAACCTGATGTGGAAAAAGCAAACGAATTTCCAACAACAGAATATGCAGAATCTCCTGTTTTGCCATTCGAAATTCAGTTTGTTTCAGATCGAACGGTTAGAATCAAAACTACTTCTGGACCGCAATTTCACCCAGAAAAAGAATCATTGATGTTGATTGACGGTGTTGCGCCAAATCACCCAGAATTATGGAAATATGCTAAAATCGAAGGCGGTCACAGTTATACAAGCAAACACGGGAAAGTTGAAATTTTGACAAAACCTTGGCACGTAAAAATCTACGATGAAAAGGGAAAACTGCTGACAAGTACACTTCACGATACCGATTTTAAAAACACATACACACCAACACTTCCCTTTTCTTACGTTCGCAGAAACAGCGATTATTCAAGAAGTATGGGCGCGGCTTTCAGCTTAGAACCAGATGAAAAAATATTTGGCTGCGGAGAATCATTCACGCAATTCAACAAACGCGGACAAAAAGTAGTTTTATGGACAGATGACGCCAACGGAATCCAAAATGAAACGATGTACAAACCTATTCCGTTTTACATGAGCAGCCGTGGTTATGGCGTTTTCATGCACCATTCAACACCAATTACAGTGGATTTCGGGAAATACTTTTCAAGTGCCAACGAAATGTACATTGGAGACGACGAAGCCGATTTGTTTTTCTTCATCGGAGAACCAAAAGATATCTTAGACCAATACACGAATTTGACTGGAAAAGCGGCTATGCCACCACTTTGGTCTTTCGGTTTCTGGATGAGTAGAATTACTTATTTTTCTGAAAAAGAAGGAAGAGAAGTAGCCAGAGATTTGCGTAAATACAAAATCCCAACCGATGTTATTCACTTTGATACAGGCTGGTTTGATGTAGATTGGAGAAACAACTACGAGTTTGCAAAATCTCGTTTCCCAGACGCTACAAAAATGATGTCTGATTTGAAGAAAGACGGTTTCCAAGTTTGTCTTTGGCAGTTGCCTTATTTCACGCCAAAGAATACTTTGTTCCCAGAAATCATGGATAAAAACTTAGCGGTAAGAGACAGAAAAGGAAATCTTCCATATGAAGATGCTGTTTTAGATTTCTCAAATCCTGAAACGGTAACTTGGTACCAAGGAAAATTGAAAAAATTATTTGATGAAGGCGTTGCAGTTTTCAAAGTAGATTTTGGAGAAGCTGCTCCGCCAGACGGAATTTATCATTCTGGTAGAACAGGTTTCTACGAACATAATTTATATCCGTTACGATACAATAAAGCAGTTGCAGAAATCACTCAAAAAGAAAAAGGATATACTTTAATCTGGGCAAGAAGTACATGGGCAGGATCACAACGTTACCCTTTACATTGGGGAGGAGACTCTGAAACTACAAACGGAGCGATGTCGGCAGAATTACGTGGTGGACTTTCTTTAGGATTAAGCGGATTCAGTTTTTGGAGTCATGATGTTGGAGGTTTCGCAACTAAATCTCCTGAGAACATTTACAGAAGATGGACACCTTTCGGAATGTTAACTTCACACGTAAGAAGCCACGGAGAACCGCCTCGTGAACCTTGGTTGTACAGCAAAGATTTCTTAGAAGGATTTAGAAAAGCTGATAATATGCGTTACGAATTAATGCCATATATCTACGCTCAGGCAAAAGAAAGTTCTCAAAAAGGTTTGCCAATGATGCGTGCTCTTTTTGTAGAATATCCAAACGATCCGGGCGCTTGGTTAGTCGACAATCAATATTTATTTGGATCAAGCATGTTGGTTGCACCGCTTTTTGAAGAAGTTGAAGAAAGAGACGTTTATCTTCCAGAAGGAACGTGGATCGATTACCAAACTAAAAAAGTGTACCAATCGGGCTGGCATAAAATTAAAGCGGGCGAAGTGCCAATTATCGTTTTAATTAAAGACGGAACTGCAATTCCCCATATCGGTTTAGCGCAGTCTACAAAAGATATGGATTGGAGCAAATTGACTTTGAAAGTGTATGCAAGTGATAAAACCACTTCGGCAACAGCCAAAGTATTTTTACCAGAAGGCGATGCAGTACAAGAAATAAAAGTGAATAAAACTGGCAACAATTTTGAAGTAGCTGCAAATCCACTAAACGGAAAAACCACTTTTAAAACCGAGTGGATTAAATAAATAAAATAGCCACTAATTACACGAATTTCCACGAATTGAATTGGTGATAATTGGTGCAATTCGTGGCAAAAAATAAAATATTTAAACACATAGAAACATAGGTTTTTGTTTGTGAATAAAAGGAAAATGGAAAGAAACTAGTTTCTCATACATAGAAACTATGTTTGTTTAAACAAGTGAAACGCCTTTTTTTAAGTTTCCAATAAGCTATGATTCTATGTGTTTAAAAAAGTTTAAGCCACAGATTAAAGGATTAAAAAGATTAAAATAAATCTGCAAAAATCTGCCAAATCTGCGAGAAAAAAATCCGCAAACAAAAAAATCCTTTTAATCTGTGGCAAAAAAAATATAATACCAAAAAACATGAAAAACTATCTAATTCTCCCAGCCGTATTGTTTTCGATAGCAATAGGCTACAGTCAAAAAACGAAAAGTGCTTACGAATTGGCATCGCCAAACGGAAAGAATAAAATCAAATTTGAGCTGGTAAAAAATGCTCCAAAATACGCAGTTTCTCACGGAAAGACAGAAGTAATTTCTCCGTCAGATATGGGATTTGTTTTAAAAGGAAACGAAGATTTAAGTTCAAACTTTGAAATAAAAGGAGCAAAAACTTCTACGTTTGACGAAACTTGGGAACAAGTTTGGGGAGAAAAGAAAAACATCAGAAATCACTACAATCAATTGGTAGTTGATTTACAGCAAAAGACTGGAAACAAAAGAAAATTACAAATTCAGTTTCGCGCTTTTGATGACGGAGTGGCTTTTAGATACGTTTATCCAAAACAAATTGTAAAAGACAGCATTTTCATCATGGATGAAAAAACGACTTTCAACTTAAAAGAAGACGGAAAAGCTTGGTGGATTCCGGCAAACAGAGAAAACCGTGACGAATATCTTTTTAAAGATGCGCCGGTAAGTACTTTGGATACCGTTTTAACTCCATTAACAATTGAAAGCAAAAGCGGATTAGCGTTGAGTTTTCACGAAGCAAACTTGATCGATTTTGCAAGTATGACTTTGGTAAACACAAAAGGAACAGAACTAAAATCAGATTTAGTGCCTTGGGCAGATGGAATAAAAGTTCGTGTAAAAGATACTTTCACTTCTTCTTGGAGAACACTTCAAATTGGAGAAAATCCGGGAGAATTAATTACTTCATATTTGGTTTTAAACTTAAACGAACCAAACAAATTAAAAAATACAAACAGCTATTTCAAACCTTATAAATATTTAGGAATCTGGTGGGGAATGCATATTGGGAAATACACTTTCTGGGAAAGTGACAAACAAGGTGCAACAACCAAAAATGCAGAAACGTATATTGACTTTACAGCAAAAGAAGGTTTCAACCATTTATTAATCGAAGGATGGAACAAAGGTTGGACGCCGGGTTGGTACGAAAACCGTATGCACATGTTCAGCTTCACGAAAAGTGCCGATAATTTCGATTTAGAAAAAGTAGTGGAATATGGAAAGAAAAAGAACATCGAATTAATCGGATACCACGAAACAGGTTCAAACTTAATTAACTACTTAAAAGAAGTTGACGAAGGTTTTGCTTTATACAAAAAACTAGGAATTCATACCGTAAAAATTGGTCACGTAGGTTCTAAATTGAATATGAAACAAATGCACTTCGGACAGTTTGGAGTAAACTATTTCAGATATATTTTAGAAAAAGCAGCGCAATACGATTTAGCCGTTTTATACCATGAATCTATAAAAGATACGGGAGAAAGAAGAACTTTTCCAAACATGGTTTCTAGAGAAGCAGCGCGCGGACAAGAATATAATGCTTGGAGCGAAGGAAATCCGCCAAACCATTTAAGTATAATTCCGTTTACAAGATTACTTTCTGGACCAATGGATTTTACACCTGGAATTTTTGATGTTGAGGTCAAACAAGGTTATCCAGGAAAAAGAATTCAGGGAACAGTTGGACAGCAATTGGCATTGTACGTTACGATTTATTCTCCAATTCAAATGTTAGCCGATCTTCCAGAAAATTACGAAGGAAAACCAGCTTTACAATTCTTAAAAGATGTTCCAACAGATTGGGAAGACACTAAAATCTTAGAAGGAAAAATTGGCGAATACATTACAACAGCAAGAAAAGATAGAAACAGCGCCGACTGGTATTTAGGAACTTTGACAAATGAAAAACCAAGAAATGTTGAGGTTTCATTATCATTTTTAGATCCAAAAGCGACTTACGAAGCACAGATTTATGTAGATGCTGAAGGAACAGATCAAACGCATAATCCAGAAGCAGTAGCAATTTCTAAGAAAACAGTAAAAGCTTCAGATAAATTACAATTGAAATTAGGTGGAGCTGGCGGTGGAGCAGTAAGATTCAAAAAAATATAACTATTAGATTTTAGTATCCTAACAGGTTTTCGAAACCTGTTAGGATAACCAAAACCATTTTCAGATGAAAAGAATTTTAATATTATTGATTTTAATTCATTCAATTCAAATCATTGGACAAAACAATAATGCTGAAAACCGAATCATAAAAGTAGATTTCAAAAAAGAAGCAGGAAAATTAAACACCATGTTCAAAGAATGCATTGGTGCCGGAAGAGCAAACGAAGGTTTGCGAGCCGACTGGCAGCAACAATTAGAATTGGTAAAAAGAGAATGCGATTTTAAATACATCCGCTTTCATGGTTTATTGTCAGATGATATGGCGGTTTATCGTGAAGACAACAAAGGAAATCCAGAATACAACTACCAATATGTAGACGTTTTGTTCGATTATATTGTGAGTCTTAAAATGAAACCTTTTGTAGAATTAGGTTTTATGCCAAATGCATTGGCAAGCGGAAAAGAAACGATTTTTTGGTGGAAAGGAAACGTAACACCTCCAAAAGATTATAAAAAATGGGAAGATTTGATTAAAAATCTAACTGCTCATTTTAAAGAACGTTACGGAGATGACGAAGTAAAAACATGGTACTTTGAAGTTTGGAATGAGCCTAACTTATCACCAGGTTTCTGGACAGGAACGCAGCAAGAATATTTTAAACTATACGATTATGCAGCCCGCGGTGTAAAAGCTGTAAATCCTGCATATAAAGTTGGCGGACCAGCAACGGCGGGTGCTGGATGGGTTCCGGAAACAATTGATTTTTGTGTGAAAAATAATGTGCCATTGGATTTTATTTCGACACATACTTATGGCGTAAATCAAGGATATTTGGATGAATTCGGAACTTCTGGAACAGTTTTGAGTCCAGACGTGAATAGTATCAACGGAGATGTTATAAATTCGCGTAAGCAGATTACCAATTCGGCTAAAGCAAATTTAGAATTGCATTATACAGAATGGAGTTCTTCTTACACGCCTGCAGATCCCATTCACGACAGTTATCATTCGGCAGCTTACATTCTGCAAAAACTCAAGCAAGTTGGCAATGCGGCAAACTCGATGTCATACTGGGTTTTTACCGATATTTTTGAAGAACCAGGACCAAGATTTACCCCTTTTCACGGTGGTTTTGGATTGTTGAATACGCAGGGAATCAAAAAGCCAGCTTATTTCTCTTATTATTTAATGAATAAATTAGGAGAAACAGAACTTCAAAATTCAGATAAAGCTTCGTGGACTTCCAAAAATGCAAAAGGCGATGTACAAGTTTTATTATGGGATTTTACGAATACGCACCCAGGCGATAAAGTTTGGAACCAAACTTATTACATTCAGGATCTTCCATCAAAAGAAAAAGGAAAAGTAAAAGTGGAGATTGATGGGATTCAGAAAGGAAAATATCTTTTAGAAATTTACAAAGTGGGTTATAAAGTAAATGACGCTTACGCAGATTATTTGGCGATGAATAAACCAAGTCAGCTAACCCGTGAACAAGTAAAATCCATAAAAGATAAAAATAATGGAGCGCCAATTTCAACAGAAAAAATTACAATTGACGCAAAAGGAACTTTCAGCAGAGAATTTAAAATCAATGAAAATGATGTTGTCATGCTGAATTTAATTAAACAATAATAGAGAGAAAAACCACTAGCATAAAAAAAGTATTAATGGTATTTAAAGACGATGTGTGAGGAATCAAAAATCTTTAAATCAAAAAACACCTAACTATCTATGAAAAACAAAATGATATTCCTTTCATCGGCTTTGGTTTTTGCATTGTTTACTTCATGTAAAAATGATGCACAAACTTTAGCGTCAAATTCGGCGCAGACAGAAGAATACGTTGGAAAAGAAATAGGAACAGAACATGATGCTGAAATCGACAAGTTGATTTCGCAAATGACATTAGAAGAAAAAATCGGAATGCTTCACGGGAACAGTATGTTTGCAAATGCAGGCGTAAAACGTTTAGGAATTCCAGAATTAAAAATGGCCGATGGTCCTTTGGGAGTTCGTGAAGAAATCTCTAGAGATAATTGGGCTCCAGCTGGATGGACAAACGATTTTGCAACGTATTATCCAGCAGGAGGTGCTTTGGCAGCAACTTGGAACGCAGAAATGGCTCATACTTTCGGCACCAGTTTAGGAGAAGAATTACGTGCAAGAGACAAAGACATGTTACTTTCGCCAGCTATCAATATGGTTAGAACACCGCTTGGAGGAAGAACTTACGAATACATGTCTGAAGATCCATTTTTGAACAAAAAAATCGCGGTGCCTTTGATCGTTGGTTTACAAGAAAAAGATGTAATGGCGTGTGTAAAACATTACGCAGCAAACAATCAGGAAACAAATCGTGATTTTGTAGATGTACAAATTGACGAGCGTACACTTCGCGAAATTTATCTTCCAGCTTTTGAAGCTTCAGTAAAAGAGGCAAAAGCATACAGTATAATGGGGGCTTACAATAAGTTCAGAGGCGAATATTTATGTGAAAACGATTATATGCTGAATAAAATCCTTCGTGATGAATGGGGATTTAAAGGAATCGTAGTTTCTGACTGGGCTGCGGTGCATTCTACAGCAAAATCTTTGAAAAATGGTTTAGATATTGAAATGGGAACACCAAAACCATTCAACGAATTTTTCTTAGCCGATAAATTAATTGCTGCTGTTAAATCTGGAGAAGTTTCAGAAAAAGAAATTGATTTGCATGTGAAACGAATTTTAAGAACATTATTTCAGGTAAAAGCAATGGGCGGCGGGACACGTGCAAAAGGAAGCATCGCAACCGAAGCACATTACCAAGATGCTTACAAAATTGCAGCAGAAGCAATTGTTTTGTTGAAAAACGAAAACAATGCATTGCCTTTAAAATTAGAAGGAGTAAAATCTATTGCTGTTATCGGAAACAATGCAACAAAGAAAAATGCTCTTGGCGGATTTGGAGCGGGTGTAAAAACAAAGAGAGAAGTTACACCTCTTGAAGGTCTTAAAAACAGATTGCCTTCATCAGTTAAAATCAATTATGCAGAAGGATATTTAGAGCGTTACGATAAGAAAAACAGAGGAAACTTAGGAAATATTACAGCTAATGGTCCAGTTACAATTGACGAATTAGATCCAGCAAAAGTTCAGGAAGCAGTTGATGCCGCTAAAAATTCAGATGTTGCAATCATTTTTGCGGGATCCAACCGTGATTACGAAACAGAAGCTTCTGACCGTAGAGATTTACACTTGCCTTTTGGACAAGAAGAATTAATTAGAAAAGTAACAGCTGCAAATCCAAAAACTATTGTAGTAATGATTGCTGGGGCTCCTTTTGATATTAATGAAGTTAGCCAGAAATCTTCTGCTTTAGTTTGGAGCTGGTTCAACGGTTCTGAAGGTGGAAATGCTTTGGCTGATGTGATTTTAGGAAAAGTAAATCCGTCAGGGAAATTACCTTGGACAATGCCTAAACAATTGAAAGATTCACCTGCGCATGCAACAAACAGTTTCCCTGGAGAAAAAGCGGTAAATTATGCTGAAGGAATCTTAATTGGATACCGTTGGTTTGATACTAAAAATGTTGCGCCATTATATCCTTTTGGTTACGGATTATCATACACGACTTTCGCGCTTGATAATGCAAAAGCAAATAAAGATTCGTACGCTCAAAACGATGTAATCGAAGTTACAGTTGACGTTAAAAACACTGGAAAAGTAGATGGAAAAGAAGTAGTTCAATTGTATACTTCAAAATCTGATTCTAAAATTACTCGTGCAGCGCAAGAACTAAAAGGTTTCAAAAAAGCAGATGTAAAAGCGGGAAGTTCAGAAAAAGTAACGATCAAAGTACCAGTAAAAGAATTGGCTTACTACGATGTTGCTGCTAAAAAATGGACAGTTGAACCTGGAAAATATACTATTAAGTTAGGAACTTCTTCTAGAGATATTAAAAAGGAAATTCAGGTAACAATTAAATAATTGTTATTGCTATAAAATAACCAAACCACCAACGCCAGCCATTCAAAGCTGGCGTTGATTTTAAAAACTTACAGTTAACTTAAACCAAACCAAATGAAAAAAACAATCAAAGATTACCTCTTGTCTATCGTTTTATGTTTTGCTTTTTTAGGCGTTTTAGCATGCAGTTCAGACAAAGAAGAAACTCCAGTAAGTATAAAAACGCTTGCTGCCAGTACAAATAAAATCGATTTTGAGAGTAAGGAAAATACAATTGAAATAACCATTACTTCGAATGCAACAAATTGGACTTTAAGCAATCCAGCAAGCTGGATAAAATTGAGTCAAGCGGTTGGAACTTCTGGAAGTACAATTGTTAAAATTACTGCTTCAGAAAACGCAAATACTGCAGTACGAAATGCCGTATTGACTTTAACTTCTACTGAAGGAAATGCTTCCGAAATTAAAGTTTCACAAGCGGCGGCTTTAGCGACAAGTTTGTATCCGAGTTACAATACCAATCCAATTGCGGCCGATGCTTCCGGAATGGGAAGTTCTGCAGTTGAATTGGCAGCAAAAATTAAATTAGGCTGGAATATCGGAAATACGTTGGAAGCAACTGGAGGCGAAACTGCTTGGGGAAATCCAAAAGTAACAAAAGCTTTAATTGATGCGGTAAAAGCAAACGGATTTAATGCGATCAGAATTCCGTGTTCTTGGAATCAGAATCTTGAAAATGCTGCAACAGCAAAAATCAAAGTAGATTGGTTGAACCGAGTGAAAGAAGTAGTACAATATTGTGTAGACAATGATATGTATGTTGTAGTAAACATTCACTGGGACGGCGGCTGGCTGGAAAACAATATTACCGAAGCCAAAAAAGTAGAAAACAATGCGAAACAAAAAGCATTCTGGGAACAAATTGCAACACATTTAAGAGGTTTCGATGAACATTTACTTTTTGCAAGCGCCAACGAACCAGCGGTTGAAGATGCTGCTCAAATGGCCGTTTTAACTTCTTATCACCAGACTTTTATTGATGCCGTGCGTTCTACAGGAGGAAAAAATGCAACACGTGTTTTAGTAGTTCAAGGACCAACAACAGATATAGAAAAAACAAACAAATTAATGACTACATTGCCAACAGATAAAGTTACAGGCAGAATGATGGTCGAAGTACATTATTATTCTCCTTGGAATTTTGCTGGTTTAACCAAAGACGAAACTTGGGGTAAAATGTTCTATTATTGGGGAGCAGGATTTCATTCTACAACCGATACAGAACGAAATGCAACTTGGGGAGAAGAGGCCGATTTAGAAAAGAATTTCAAATTGATGAAAACCCAATTTGTAGACAAAGGAATTCCGGTTTTATTGGGAGAATTTGGAGCAATAAGAAGAACAACTTTAACGGGAGATGCTTTAACTTTACATTTAAACTCAAGAGCCTATTATTTAAAAACGGTAGTCAAAACGGCAAAAGCAAACGGACTATTACCTTTTTATTGGGACGAAGGAAGTCTAGGAAACAACGGTTTCGGAATCATAAATAGAACCAATAATACCGTCTTCGATACACAAGCTTTAAACGCTTTAATAGATGGATTAAAGTAAAAAAATAAGGTTAAAACCATATAAGTGATATAAGTAAATTTAAGCACAATGCGGAATAAAAACTTAAAATAACTTATATCACTTATATGGTTTAAAAATAATTAAATTAGAAAAAATGAAAAAAAGTTTATTGTTTATTTTTCTATTTATTAGTGTTTTAGCTAATGCTAATGTGAGAATGCCTTTAATATTCTCTGACGGAATGGTATTGCAACGCAACAAAGAAATTCCAGTTTGGGGTTTTGCGGATGCTAATGAAAGTGTAGAAGTTCATTTCAACAAACAAATTAAGAAAACGCAAGCCGATAAAAACGGAAAATGGACGGTAAATTTAAGTCCAGAAAAAGCAAGCGGACCATTTGAATTGGTTATCATCGGAAAAAATAAAATTACCATCAAAAATGTTTTGGTTGGCGAAGTTTGGATTTGCAGCGGACAATCGAATATGGAATTTCAGGTTTTCAAAACGATGAATTCTGAAAAAGAAATCAGCAGCGCAGATTACCCAATGATTCGTCATTTTGGTGTTGCCCAAGATTTAAGTGGCACTCCAAAAGACGATTTAAAACAAGGAAAATGGGAAGTGGCCAACAAAGAAAATGTAGGCAATTTTACAGCAGTTGGCTATTATTTTGCCAGAAAACTATATTCAGAACTAAAAATCCCAATCGGAATCATCAATACTTCTTGGGGCGGAACCAATGTAGAAACTTGGACAAGCCGTGAAGCTTTTGAAAACAGTTCCGATTTTAAAGCCATGATTGCCGACGTTCCAACCGTAGATATCAATGCTATTTTTGAAACCTATAAAAAATCGGTTTTAGACAATTTGAAAAAAGTACAAGGTTTTGATGTTTCGATGGAAAACGAAGAGCAATTTAAAAACCCAAACTTCCAAGATAAAAACTGGCCAGAAATAAAAGTGCCTTCACTTTGGGAAAACCAGCAAATTGGCAATATCGACGGAATTGTCTGGATGCGCAAAACCATTATTTTAACCGCAGAACAAGCCAAAAAAGAAGCCACTTTGCATTTAGCAAAAGTCGATGACGAAGACAAAACTTATGTGAATGGTGTTGAAGTTGGAACTAACAATTTTTGGGATGCTAAAAGAGTTTATAAAATTCCTGCAAATGTCTTAAAAGAAGGAACAAACGTAATCGCAGTGAGAATTACAGATTACAGTGGCGGCGGCGGAATTTACGGTGATGCAGCCGATTTAAAAATTGATTTTAAAGATTCAAATTTACCGTTAGAAGGGCTTTGGAAATTCAACGTTATCAAAGTAAGAATCGAAGTTTCACCAAACAGTTATCCATCATTACTGTACAATGCCATGGTTAACCCTTTAGTTCCATATGCGATGCAAGGCGTTTTGTGGTATCAAGGTGAAGCGAATGTTTGGAGAGCGGCAGAATACAAAAAGTCATTTCCATTAATGATCAACGATTGGAGAACCAAATTCAAACAAGGAGACTTTCCTTTCTATTTCGTTCAATTATCGACTTTCGACGAATTTGGAGGAAACAGCCAAAAAGGAAGCCGTTGGGCAGAACTTCGCGAAGCACAATCTGAAACGCTTAAACTAAAGAATACAGGAATGGCCGTTACTACAGATATTGGTAACGCAAAAGACATTCACCCAACCAATAAACAAGATATTGGTTTGCGTTTGGCAGCAACAGCGTTAAACAATATTTACGGCAAAAAACAAGTTTACAGCGGTCCGACTTATAAATCTCAGGAAATAAAAGGAAACCAAATTATCCTCACTTTCGATAATATCGGAAGCGGATTATCAACTCCAAATAACGTTGAATTAAAAGGTTTTGAAATTGCAGGCGCTGACAAAGTTTTTCATTCCGCGAAAGCCATAATTAAAGACAACAAAATAATTGTTTCAAGCGATAAAGTTCAAAATCCTGTAGCAGTGCATTACGGCTGGGCAGACGATGATACGGCAATTAATCTTTTCAATAAAGAAAAATTTCCCGCATCGCCATTTAGAACCGATAATTGGGAAATGCTAACGGCGAATGAGAAGTATAAAGTGAGTAAATAGTTTTAGTTCTTAGTGAATAGTAATTAGTCCTTAGTAACTAGTTTTTAAATGGTGAAGTAAAAGGTAATTTAAACGGTTTTCGAAACTTGTTTGGATGTAAAATAAATTAAAAATGTTCCGTTAGGAACAATTCGTCGGTAGCAACGGATGCAATCCGTTGATAAAAAATCAACATTGTAATTATGTTCCATTGGAACATTTGATCGGTAACAAAAAAGGCATCAAAATGAATTCAGCTCTCATAAAAAAAACATTTCTCTTCTTACTTCTCACATCTTACTATACAACCATTTCGGCGCAGTCCAAAAATGTTTTATGGTACAAACAACCCGCAGAATTCTTTGAAGAAAGCTTGGTTTTAGGAAACGGAAAAATGGGAGCGACGGTTTTTGGAGGTTCCAATTCAGACAAAATTTATTTGAATGACATTACGCTTTGGTCGGGCGAACCCGTAAATGCCAATATGAACCCAGAAGCATACAAAAACATTCCAGCAATTCGTGAAGCTTTACAAAACGAAAACTACAAACTGGCAGAAGAACTCAATAAAAAAGTTCAGGGGAAAAATTCCGAATCGTACGCGCCTTTAGGAACATTAGAAATCAATAATTCCGAAAAAGGAAAAGCGGTAAATTATCATAGAGAATTAGATATTTCAAACGCTATTTCAAAAGTAAGTTACGAAATGGCGGGTATCAAATATACACGAGAATATTTCGTTTCAGCTCCAGATAAGGTTATGATTATCAAATTGACTGCCGATCAAAAAGGAGCTTTAAATTTCGATATTAATCTAAAAAGCCTTTTACAATCAAATGTTGAAGTGCGAAATAATATTTTGGTAATTAAAGGTTCTGCGCCAATTCATGAAAACGCAGGATATAATGTTGTGCCAAAATACCTGAATTTAAAAGATAGAGGAACACGATTTACAGGTTTAGTACAAATTAAAAAAACAGACGGAAAAATTACGAGTTCCAGAGAAACCTTAACTTTAAAAGATGCGACCGAAGCGATTATTTTTGTTTCTGTTGCAACAAGTTTTAATGGTTTTGATAAAAATCCAGCATCAGAAGGTTTAGACGATGTTTCAATTGCTTTACAAAATTTGAACAATGCCTACGCAAAACCATTCGATAAACTTAAAGAATCTCACATTGCCGATTATCAAAAATTCTTCAATCGTGTCCATTTAGATTTAGGAAAAACAACCGCTCCAGATTTTCCAACGGATGAACGTTTATTGCGTTACGCCGACGGAAAAGAAGATAAAAATCTCGAAATTCTCTATTTCAATTACGGACGTTATTTATTAATTAGTTCTTCCAGAACTTTGGGCGTTCCGGCCAATTTACAAGGACTTTGGAATCCGCATTTAAATCCGCCTTGGAGCAGTAATTATACAATGAATATCAATCTGGAAGAAAATTATTGGCTCGCAGAAAACACCAATCTCTCCGAAATGCATTCGTCACTTTTGAGCTTTATTAAAAATCTTTCGGTAACCGGAAAAGTTACAGCAAAGACTTTTTACGGAGTTGATAAAGGGTGGGCGGCAGCGCACAATTCAGATATCTGGGCAATGACCAATCCGGTTGGACAGTTTGGAAAAGAAGATCCAATGTGGGCTTGCTGGCCGTTGGCAGGCGCTTGGCTGAGTACTCATATTTGGGAACATTATATTTTTAGTCAAGATTTATCTTATTTAAAAAAAGAAGGTTATCCATTAATGAAAGGTGCGTCTGAATTTTGTTTGGGCTGGTTGGTTACCGATAAAAACGGGAATTTAATTACATCGCCATCGACTTCGCCAGAAAATCAATATAAATTGGCAGATGGTTTTGTAGGTGCAACACTTTATGGCGGAACTGCTGATTTGGCCATGATCCGCGAATGTTTTGATAAAACCATAAAAGCGTCAAAAGTGCTGAATACTGATGCCGATTTCAGAAAAAAACTGGAAACAGCACTTTCAAAATTGTATCCGTATCAAATTGGTAAAAAAGGAAATCTGCAGGAATGGTATTTTGATTGGGATGATAAAGACCCGAAACATAGACATCAATCACAGTTATTCGGACTTTTCCCTGGCGATCATATTACGCCTTTAAAAACGCATGATTTAGCGGAAGCTTCAAAGAAAACTTTAGAAATAAAAGGCGACGAAACTACTGGCTGGTCAAAAGGATGGAGGATCAATCTTTGGGCAAGACTTTGGGACGGAAACCGCGCTTATAAAATGTTCCGAGAATTACTTCGCTACGTTGATCCCGACGGAAAGAAAACAGATAAACCAAGAAGAGGAGGAGGAACATATCCAAATTTATTCGACGCGCATCCGCCATTTCAAATTGATGGCAATTTTGGAGGAGCTGCAGCCGTTGCTGAAATGCTGGTTCAGTCAAATGAAAATGAAATTCGATTACTTCCTGCTTTACCAGACGCTTGGTCAGAAGGTTCTGTAAAAGGAATATGTGCAAGAGGGGGATTTGAAATTGAAATGACGTGGAATGATAAAAAACCTGAAAAAGTGATTATTTCCTCTAAAAATGGAGGAAAAACAACTTTGATTTTCGGCGATAAAAAACAAGAAATTGTTTTGAAAAAAGGAGAAAGTATAGAAATCAAGTTTTAGAAAAGCTTCGGAGAAGCGAAATATTTATAGAAATTTAATAATCAAAACAAAAAGAGCTCCAGCGGAGCGACATATAAATGATTTAAAATCTAAATATGTCGCTCCGCTGGAGCTCTTTTATATCTTGAACGCTTGTTTTTTTTCTATAAATATTTCGCTTCTCCGAAGCTTTTTTATATTTGAATTTATTTTTTTTCAGATTCAGAAGTTTCTTTTTCTTCATCTTTTTGAGTATGTTCTTTTTTAAAAGTATAGTACCATTTTTCAATCGACGGATATACAAATGCAGCAACTTTCTTTACTGGATTATAAAAAATGTAACTATCTAAAGTTTCCTCTTTAGCGAAAGTATTATTGAAATTGATTTTCTCAAATAAAGCGATAAAAATACTTAGAATAAGAATCGTTTTTAAAACTCTGAAAAATCCGCCTCCGAGTTTATTCATCCATCCCAGCATGGCAAAATCTGCAATTCCGGTTAATATTTTGGCAAGGAAATAAACTCCAATCACCACTAAAATAAAAGTCAATATAAAAGCCGTAATCTGAATATTAGTTGGGTTCCAAGAAACATGTTTTGAAATTATTCCTGTCATTAACGAAGAAAATTTAATAGCAAGATAAATTCCTAATAACAACGAAACAAAAGAAGCGACTTCCACAAAAAGTCCATTTTTAATGCCTTTGTATAAACTAAAAGCCAAAAGCGCGGCAACAATAATATCAAAAAAACTCATGTTTGGTTTAATGTTTAATGAGGCGCAAAGATATGTTTTTTTTGAGGTTCAGAGATTCAAAGTGACAAAGAGACAAAGGTTTTTAGGGCTTTCTTTTTTCTGTGTATTTATTTTTAGGTGTAATGTATTGAACTATGTATCTTTGCAAATCAAAATTTAGAGTTCAGATTGCGATTCTGCCCCCTTCAGAATTGGATTTTCAGCAATCTAAAATCTAAAGCAACAATCTAAAATCATATAATGTCTAGAGATACACAATTAAAAGAGCGATGGGAAAAGCTCGTTGATATACTTTCCAATCAATTTTCGCAAGGCGAAGATCTAGATTTGGATGCCATAATTTACCTAATCGGAGTTCAAGAATACGGAAAAGTGCACCGCGAATACAAAAAAGACGAAAAACTGAATTTAATGCACATTGCAATCTGTCGATTGCTAGAACCATACGGATTTTATGAATTCGAATATTTCGACGATGAAGGCTGGCCTCATTACAAAGTAAAAGAAAATTTACCGCCGTTAAAAGCCGGTGAACAATCGGTTTTAATGAAAGAAGCGATTGTGAGTTATTTTTTAGAAAGAAAACTTATTGAATAGATTTTTTTTTAAGTGTTCAGTATTCAGTTGACTAGTGTTCAGCGCTGTAAACGGAATACTGAACACTAAAAACCTGACCACAGACCACTAAAAAAATGTGCAGATACGCTATGACATCTTATAAACCTCATTATGCTTGTTTTAATTGTCGAAAGACCTTTAAAAGAAGATTGATGGTTGATGTGAAAAAAGGAGAAACATCGGTTTTTGAAGCCAAATGTCCGCAATGCGGTGAATTTATGGCCAATATGGGACTAGATTTTGAATCGCCTAAGAAAGACGATGTCAAAAAGTGGGAACATATTAAAAGTTTATTTTCTGTAGGTATTACGTTTCACTCCTGCGGTTGTAGTGGGCCGGGCTATATTCCAAATTCAAAAGAAAAATTAGTGGAGTATTTTGAAGGGATAAAAAAAAGATATCTTGAAAATATGGGGTTTTGGCGCAGTAGAATTGAACCAACAAATAAACAAGAACGAGAACGGGATTTAAATAAAAACTGGCATAAATTAAGCAGTATTTCTCCTAATTACAAAAAAGAAATAGTAACCAATCAGGAAGGTTTAGATTATTGGCATGTAAAGGTTAAACAAGTTGAAGAAAAGTTAAATCTGATAAAATAATTTACAGAAAACCTAAAACTGCGACGGTGACCGTACACTTTCAACTAAAAACACTAAATTTGTACTCTCAATTATCGAAGGAAAATGATAGATAAGATAAAACAACATATAGAGGAAGCTAAAGCCTTTAATGAGAAAAATAAAGAATCGTTAGAACAATTCCGTATTAAATATTTAGGAAGTAAAGGTTTGCTGAAAGAACTTTTTACTGAATTTAAAAATATTCCAAATGACCAGAAAAAAGATTTTGGACAAGTAATCAATACTTTAAAAGCGGTTGCTGAAGAAAAAGTTAGAGTTATTCAGGAAGAACTAGAAAGCAAAGAAGAGTCAAAAGGAATTTTTGGAGACCTAACTCGTGCGGCAGAACCAGTGATTATTGGTTCTCGTCATCCAATTTCTATCGTTAAAAATCAGATTATAGATATTTTTGCCAATATCGGATTCAACGTTTCTGAAGGACCAGAAATCGAAGATGACTGGCATAATTTTACAGCATTGAATTTGCCAGAATATCATCCGGCACGTGATATGCAGGATACGTTTTTCATTCAAACCAATCCAGATGTTTTGTTGCGTACGCATACATCATCAGTTCAGGTGCGTTATATGGAAAATCATAAACCGCCAATTCGTACGATTTCTCCAGGACGTGTGTTTCGTAATGAAGCGATTTCATCTCGTTCGCATTGTATTTTCCATCAAGTGGAAGGATTGTACATTGACAAAGATGTGTCTTTCGCCGATTTAAAACAGACTTTGCTTTATTTCACTAAAGAAATGTTTGGAAAATCTAAGATTCGTCTTCGTCCATCTTATTTTCCATTTACAGAACCAAGTGCCGAAATTGATATTTATTGGGGTTTAAAAACTGAAACCGATTACCGTATCACTAAAGGAACAGGCTGGTTAGAAATTGGAGGTTGCGGAATGGTAGATCCAAACGTTTTGAAAAACTGTGATATTAATCCTGATGAATATAATGGTTTTGCTTTTGGAATGGGAGTAGAACGTATTGCAATGCTTTTATACCAAATTGGAGATATTCGTATGTTTTATGAAAACGATGTTCGTTTCTTAGAGCAGTTTAAAGCAAATATTTAAAAATAAAGTTATTAGTAAATAGTGATTAGTGAGAAGCTTTCTTTCTAATCACTATTTACTTTTTACTAATTACTAAGATTATGAAAAAAGATATAGTAATTCCAGAAGTCGAAAATGTATTTCTTGCTGCAGTGCAGGAATGGAGCGACGATTTTATGGAAAAAGTGTGGTACGCTTATTTAGTAAATGACAGTGATTTTAATCTAGATAGCGTTATGGTAGTTTCAAAAGCATTTGGAACTATTGATGGAGAAATGAAAAAGACTTCAATCTTGCGTCATGCATTTGTTGAGGTTCCTTCTGTTTCTGTTGTGAAAATAGAATTGGTCGAAAAAAGCCTTTTACCGCTTAATAATGAGTTTATGGTAACTTTCTTCATCGGAAATACTTTATACGATAAGAAGTTTATTTTTAAAGCCAATTCGCTTGACGAAAATAAAACGGAAGAAGTGCCGATTTTGTTTGTGGATGGGGTTATGGTGAAGTAGAGTTTTAAAGAGGAAAGAAGCAAGAGGAAAGCCTAGATTTAAATAATAAAGAAGAAAGAGCCAAAACTGAAATTCAGTTTGGCTCTTTTTTTATCTCAATACAGAAGTCTTTTTTCTTGCTTCTTGTCTCTTTTTACTAAAAAAACTTAATCCAAAGATTCAGTCAACTTTCTGAAAACAGATTTTGCATCTTTTCCTTCATACAGAACAGCATAAACTGCGTCGATAATTGGCGTTTTAGCTCCGTATCCTTGATTTAGTTTATAAGCACTTTTTGTAGCATAATAACCTTCTGCAACCATACTCATTTCCATCATGGCACTTTTTACGGTGTAGCCTTTTCCGATCATATTTCCGAACATTCTATTTCTAGAGAAAACAGAATATCCTGTCACTAATAAATCGCCCAAATAAGCCGAATCGTTAATGTTACGCTTCATTTTATGTACTTTTCTAATGAATTTCTTCATTTCGCGAATCGCATTACTCATCAAAACGGATTGAAAGTTATCGCCATAACCTAAACCATGAGCAATTCCGGCAGCGATAGAATAAATATTTTTTAGCATTGCAGCATATTCAGTTCCGATAATATCGTCTGAAATTTTTGCTTTAATATAATTTCCAGAAAGTGTTTTAGCCACCATTTTTGCTTTATCTGGATCGCCGCAAGCAATAGTTAGATAAGAAAGTCTTTCTAATGCCACTTCTTCTGCGTGACATGGACCAGTAATTACTCCGATATTGTAGTATGGAATATCATATTCGATATGAAAATGTTCGCCAACAATTAAACTAGTTTCAGGAACAATTCCCTTAATGGCAGAAAAAATAATTTTATCTGCTAAAGAAACCGTCATATTTTTTAATTCGGCATCTAAGAAAGCAGATGGAATCGCAAAAATGATGTAATCTGCATATTCTATCGCTTCGTTTATATTATTAGTTAATTTGAGTTTATTGGTGTCAAATTCAACCGAACTTAAATAGTTTGGATTGTGTTTGTATTTCTGAATATGTTCGATTGCCGAATCATTACGCATGTACCAAGCAATTTCTGAAAGATTAACGCATAACATTTTCGCAATTGCCGTTGCCCAGCTTCCACCACCAATCACTGCAAATTTTAATTTTTCGCTCATTATTTTAATAATTTAAAACAAAAGTACTTAATAATGTGCTAATAAAGCAAAACCTCATTTAAGAATTTTGAAAAAACCCTTAAAATACAGTGGCTTTCAAGAGTTTTGGAGATTTAAAATATATTTTGCAATGGCTCACAATAAAATCATTTCGCTTACGTTATAACACTTTATAAATTAGAGTTTTAATGAATTTAGAAGGAATTGAGTTAGTTAGTTTTGTTTTAGTATTTTAAAAAGGCGTTCCTAAATTTATTAAGAACGCCTTTTTTTATGAAATTCCAATAAAAAAATTCCAAATTCCAATATACTAAGATTGGAATTTGGAATTTTAAAAATTTGGAATTTATCTTTTAATAACTAAGTTCCACAATAGATTTTACTTTATCTAAAGTTACTAATTGATTTTCTCCTAAACCTTTCCAGCCTCTTTCATCAAAGCGATTTACGATAAAATCTGCTGTATTCGAATAGTCTTTTGTATATTGAGAAAGTTTGGTATCCATTCCCATTGTATGGAAAAATTCAACGGTTTTGTTAATTGCTTCTTTTGCAACTTCGTCATCAGAACCGGTTAAGTTAAAAATACGTCTTCCGTATTGCGCTAATTTTCCTTTTTTGGTTTCGAACATTACAGTATACAAACTTGGACCAATAATAGCCAAAGTTCTAGCATGATCAATTTCGTATAGAGCAGTTAATTCATGACCAATCATGTGTGTTGCCCAATCGCTAGGAACACCTTTCTGAATTAATCCGTTCAAAGCCATGGTACAGCTCCACATAAAATTAGAGGCCAAAGTATAATTTGTCGGATCTTGTACAACTCCAGGACCAACTTGAATTAAAGTCTGCAAAATTCCTTCTGCAATTCTGTCTTGCAAAAAAGCATCGGTTGGATAGGTTAAATATTGTTCCATAACGTGCGTGTACGCATCTACAACACCATTTTCAAGTTGTCTTTTGGGTAAAGAAGCAATTACTGTTGGATCACAAATTGAGAATTGTGGAAACAGAGCGCTTCCGCCAGAAGATAATTTTTCTTGAGTTGCCTCAATCGTTACTACATATCCAGAATTCATTTCGCTTCCTGTTGCTGGAAGTGTTAAAATAGTTCCGAACGGTAAAGCGTTTTCTTTAATTAATAATCTTTTTTGAAGGATATCAATCGGATTTCCTTCAAAATTAACAGCTCCAGAAATAAATTTAACACCGTCAATTACAGATCCACCACCAACTGCTAGAATAAAATCGATTTTTTCTGTTTTGATAACTTCAACAGCTTTCATCAAAGTTTCGAATCTTGGATTCGGTTCGATTCCACCAAATTCTACAATTTCAAAACCTTTTAAATTTTGGATTACCTGATCGTAAATTCCGTTTTTGAAAATACTTCCACCGCCATAAGCCAACAATATTTTAGCATTTTTTGGAACTAAAGTCGGAAGTTTTTCAATTTGTCCTTTTCCGAAGATCAAATTCGTCGGATTGTATAATTCAAAGTTTAGCATTTTTTTTAAGGTTCTAAGATGCTATCCCGAAACTTCGGGACTGACGTTCTAAGTTTTTTTTTGAACTTATTTAGTAAACTTAGCATCGTTGTTATTTAATTTTTTTATTAATTAATGGATAAGAGATTGAGTTTTTAAGTACAAAGAGAAAACCTTAGTACCTTAGCAACTCAGTCCCTTAGTGCCTTTTTAATTCAATTTCTTTAGCAATTTTCCAGCTACCAATTTAGAAGATGCAGGGTTTTGTCCTGTAATTAGAAGTCCGTCTTCAACAGCATACGGTTGCCAGTTTGGTCCTTTAGAAAAAATTCCTCCGTTTGATGCCAAAGAATCTTCCAATAAAAACGGAACTACTTTTGTTAAACCAACAGCTTCTTCCTCATCATTAGTAAAACCAGTAATTTTTTTACCTTTTACCAAATATTGACCATTTACTTTTACATTTTTCAAGACGGCAGGAGCGTGACAAACAAATGCAACTGGTTTGTTATGAGTATAAAAAGATTCAATTAAAGCAATTGAACTCCTGTCTTCAACCAAATCCCAAAGCGGACCATGACCTCCTGGATAAAATACTGCGTCATAATCTTTTTGATCAACCGTCGAAAGTTTTAAAGTATTTTTTAATTTTTCCTGTAATACTTTATCAGCATCAAAACGTTTGGTATCTTCTGTTGCCGAAGCTGGATCGGCACTTTTTGGATCAATTGGCGGTTGTCCTCCAAGCGGAGAGGCAATTGTGATTTCAACGCCTTGATCTAGTAATTCATAATAAGGTGCAGCAAGTTCTTCTGACCAAAATCCTGTTTTTTCTCCTGTATTGCCCAGTTTATCATTGCTGGTAACAACAAATAAGACCTTTTTCATACTTTTTTTATTAGACTTTTGAGCCTCAGCTGAAAAGCTTACGGCTGTAAATGCAGTTATTGCGAATAGTGTTATTTTCTTCATAAGATTAAATTTTCAACAAATTTACGGCTTATGTGATATCAGTAAAAATAAAATAAACTATGTTTGTTATAAATAAATTTATATCATGGTAAATCTAGAATGGTACAGAACTTTTAAAGCAGTTTACAAAAACGGTAATTTTTCAGTGGCTGCGAAGGAATTATTTATGAGTCAGCCCGCGGTTAGTCAGCAAATTTCAATGCTTGAGGCACACGTTGGAAATAAATTATTTAACCGAAAGTCGAAAGGAGTTGAGCCGACTGAATATGCTAAGTTACTAAATAATTTAATAATAGACGCATTGGAAAGGCTTGAAAATGTGGAAACTAGCTTTAGAACAAAAGCTGAAGATGCCAATCGATTAATTTCGGTTGGAATTTCAAAACATCTTTTTGACTGTGTTGGCGATATTCTTATTTCTAAATTTGATTTAATCGATTTTACTTTCGCAGAAAATGAGGAGCTTTTTGCCTTGGTAGATGCTAAAAAACTTGATTTTGCGATTACAACAAAAAGGTTCGATACTTTTGATACTACTTACGAAATTGTTGGAAAAATTAAATTGATATTGGTCGCTCCAACAAGTCTAGATATAACAGAATTTCGCCAAAGATTAAAAGCAGACAATTACACAGAAATAGAGCAATGGCTTAATGGTCAAAAATGGTACAGCCATGATGCGCGTATTCCGCACATAAAGGTATTTTGGCTACATGCTTTTAATAAAAAAAGACCTTCGATGGTGCCCAATTATATTATTCCTTCCGAATTTGAAATGCTTAGACTTCTGGCTAAAAATGAAGGTGTTGCAGCAACTTGGAATTGTAATGCTAGAAAATTGATAAAAGAAAATAAATTGCAGCTGGTTTGGAATAGTTTTCATGTTCCAGAAGAATTTGTGTATTTATTGACATCCAAAAACACTAATACCAATTCGTTTTTCGAAATTATTGCTAAAGAATTAAAACTCTTTTTTGGGAATAGATTGTAATAAGTAAAGTCCTGCATTTTGTTTTTTATGTGAGAAAAAGATTTATTTTTGTGTATAACTAATATTAAATCAATTATTTATGAAAAATATTAAAAGAATTTCTGGAATTGTTATTATGGCTTTTTTGTCCTTTTCTTGCAGTAAAAGCGATGATGCTGCAATAGTTGATTGTTTTGGTGATTCAATCTTAACTGAATTAAAACATTCGGCAGACGGAACAAATTCTAAGATTATTAAGTACTCCATTCAATACAGTGGAAGCAATACTGTAACCTCTGTAAAATGGACTTTTGGCGACGGAACTCCTGCGCAAACTGTAAGTAGCGCTACTGGCGAAGTTTCTCATACGTATAGCGCTGCGGGAACATTTGAGGTTAAAGCTGATGTAACACTTTCAAAAGGTGGAGGAAGCTGTACTGTTAGTCCAAAGAAAAGTGTAACAGTGAACTAAAATACCACAAGTAAAAAATAGTAATGAGGACCAACTTTGTAATTTATTGCACAAGCATAGATTACAAAGTTGGTCCTCATTCGTTATATTTGTTCGATACGATTTTTGATTATGGAAAAATTACAAAATATTAGAATTGCTGTCGATGCAATTGTTTTTGGATATAAAAGCAGTGGTTTGTATGCGTTATTGATTGAACAGCAATTCGGTTCTTCTGATAAATATTGGGCTTTGCCTGGCGGTTTAGTCAAAGACGACGAATCTTTGAGCGATGCTGTTATTCGTGAATTGCACGAAGAAACTAATGTGCAATTGACCTTTATGGAACAATTATATACGTTTGGCGATGATATTCAGCGAGATTCTAGAAATCGAGTTATTTCGGTTGCCTATTACGCGTTAGTAGATGCTTCTACATTAGAAATTAAAGCTAGCACAGATGCAGAAAGAGTGCAATGGTTCAAAATAGATGAAATTCCGTCTCTAGCTTTTGATCATAATTTAATTTTACAAAAAGGAATAGAAAGATTAAAAGCCAAATTAACTTATGAGCCAATCGGTTTCGATTTACTACCAGAAGAATTCTTGTTTTCGGATCTTGAAAACCTTTATTGTACCATTTTAGAAAAAGAAATTGACCGCCGTAATTTCCGAAAAAAAATATTCAGCTTTGATATTTTAGAACAAACAGATAATATTTCTCCCGTAAAAAGTGGGCGTCCAGCTAAACTTTTTAGGTTTAATAAGTTAAAATACAGAGAGTTAATTAAGGAAGGTTTTCACTTCGAAATAAAGTTTGCGTAATTTTTACACAAAATAAATTGTTTATTCAAAATTAAATTTTACATTTGCGTATAATTAACGCAAACTAAAAAGCTATGATACTAAATCTTGATCCAAAATTCGCTCCTTTCCAAAATCAGGAAGAAATCAAATTTCAAAGTTTTACATTTTCTGGTGGAGAACCCCATATTAAAATCAGTCCAGATTTTGATCCAAAAAGAAAAATCACAATCACGCATCGATTAAATTCATTCAACGATTTAGGCTTATTGTGTATCACAGTTGATGCCCTACGAAGAATGGACGTTAAAATTATCGATCTTTTTATTCCATATTTTCCAGCAGCAAGACAAGATCGTGTTATGATTCCTGGAGAACCTTTGTCTGTAAAAGTTTATGCTGATATTATCAATGCATTGCAATTGAGCAAAGTTTTTGTTTTCGATGCGCATTCAGAAGTTACTCCAGCTTTGTTGAACAATTGTACCGTAATCCCGAACTATACTTTTATTAAAGAAGTTTTAAATAGAATTGGTCAAAACGTAAAATTAATTTCTCCAGATGGAGGCGCTTTGAAAAAAATCTACAAAGTATCTGAGTTTTTAGGCGGAGTAGAAGTAGTAGAATGCAGTAAAAGCCGCGATGTGAAAACAGGAAAATTATCTGGTTTTAAAGTTTATGAAGAGGATTTGCAAGTAATGGATTGCTTAATTGTAGATGATATCTGCGACGGTGGCGGTACTTTTGTCGGTTTGGCTGAGGAATTGAAAAAGAAAAATGCCGGAAAATTGTACTTAGCGGTAAGCCACGGAATTTTCAATAAAGGTTTTGAGGTTTTAAACTGCTTTGATGGAATTTTCACTACCAATTCTTTTAAAGATTTTGAAGGCGAAAATGTTCAGGTAATTGGACTGGATCAATTAGTTTAAAAAGTTTCAAGTTTCAGATTTCAAGTTCTTTAGAAACGTGAAACTTGAAGCAAACAAAAAATCAAACAAAATGAAATACGATATAGCAACAATAGCTCCAGAAAGTAAGTTTTTATTTTTCTGGGGACACCAGGCAAATGAAGACGGGAAAATTACAAAAACCTGTTTTAGTCAATGGTGGTTAAGTTCTTTTGAAGTTGAAGGCATACTATACAAAACAGCAGAGCATTGGATGATGGCCAAAAAGGCAGAATTGTTTCAGGATAAAGAAATTTTAGAAAAAATTCTGTTAGCCGATTCTCCAGCCGAAGCAAAAAAGTTAGGGCGTGAAGTAAAAAATTATGATGATCAGCTTTGGTTAGCCAATAGATTTGAAATTGTAAAACAAGGAAATTTTCATAAGTTTAGCCAAAACCTCGATTTAAAAACGTTTTTATTGAATACAAAAAACCGAGTTTTAGTCGAAGCAAGTCCAGTAGATCCTATTTGGGGAATCGGATTGGCAAGCGATCATACGGATGCAACAATCCCTGAAAAATGGCAAGGCTTAAATCTTTTAGGTTTTGCTTTGATGGAAGTTAGAGATGAATTGAAATAATTAAAATATAAATAAAAATATATGAACCCACTACTATTAACCGACGGTTACAAAGTTGACCACAGAAGACAATACCCAGACGGAACAACCATTGTTTATTCTAACTGGACACCAAGAAAATCTAGAATTGAAGAGCTAGACGAAGTTGTGTTTTTCGGATTGCAATATTTCATTAAAAAATATATCATTCATGATTTTGAGGAGTATTTCTTTAAGAAACCAAAAGAAGAAGTCGTTAATAAATACGCGAAAAGAATCAATAACTATCTAGGTGAAAATTTAGTCGGAACAAAACATATCGAAGATTTACATGATTTAGGTTATATTCCGATGGTTTTCAAAGCGTTGCCGGAAGGAGCAAGTGTTCCATTGCGTGTGCCGATGTTTACGATGTACAACACCATTCCTGAATTTTTCTGGTTGACAAATTATTTCGAAACGTTACTTTCTGCAGTGGTTTGGCTTCCTTGTAATTCTGCGACTTTGGCAAAACAATACAGAAAAGTTTTAGACAGATATGCAGCAGAAACTTCTTCAGTACCAGAATTTGTAGATTGGCAGGCGCACGATTTCTCAATGAGAGGAATGGGCGGAATTGAAGCGGCTTTGACTTCTGCAGCGGGACATTTATTAAGTTTTACAGGTTCTGACACTATTCCAGCTATCGATTTCTTAGAAGAATATTACAATGCCAATTCAGATTTGGAACTTGTAGCGGGTTCAGTAGCTGCAACAGAACATTCTGTAATGTGTATGGGAACCACAGAAGGCGAATACGAAACGTTCAAAAGATTGATTACGCAAGTTTATCCAAAAGGAATCGTTTCTATCGTTTCTGATACTTGGGATCTGTGGAAAGTACTAACAGATTATCTGCCAAGATTAAAAGAAGAAATTGTTTCTAGAGAAGGAAAAGTAGTAATTCGTCCTGATAGCGGTGATCCAGTTGATATTATCTGCGGAAATCCGAACGGAAAAACAGAACAAGAAAAGAAAGGTGTTATTGAATTTCTTTGGGATGTTTTTGGAGGTTCTACAAATACAAAAGGGTTTAAAGAATTAGTGCCTCAAATTGGTGCGATTTATGGAGATAGTATCACCGTGGCAAGAGCAACTCAAATCTGCGAACGATTAAAAGCTAAGGGATTTGCTTCTACGAATGTCGTATTAGGAATTGGATCTTTTACTTATCAATACAATACCAGAGATACTTTCGGATTTGCGATGAAAGCAACTTACGGAGAAGTGAACGGAGAGGGAAGAGCTATCTTTAAAGATCCAATCACTGACGACGGAACTAAAAAATCTGCCAAGGGATTAATGAAAATTGATTTGATTGACGGAAAGTATCATTTGACTGATAATGTTTCTTGGGAAGAAGAAAAACAAGGTGAATTGAAAGAGGTTTTTAGAGATGGAAAACTTTTAGTCGATCAATCACTTAGTGAGATTAGAACAAGAGTAAAAAGTGAAGTAAGTATCGAAGCATAATTATAAAAGAAAAGCCTGAATTTAAATTCAGGTTTTTTATTTTAAGAACAATACTTTAATCTAAACTCTGCTGCATCTTTAGAATTAAGACCGATTAAATTAATTCCTTCTTTGCATTCCATTCGTTTTTCTCGGATTAATTTTCCAATAAATAATTCGAAAAGTAAAAATGAACGATGTTCATCATTTATAAAATCTAGATATTCTCTTTTATAAGGAAGTTTTTCAGTTGTTAAAATATGAATTAAAACCTCTTGTAATTCGTCAAGATGCCTTTCTGAGTTTAACTGAAAATACTTTTCAACTTTAATCCCATCACAAGTAAACGAAATAAGGTTTTTAGTGCCATTTCCATACATGGGACCAGATTTATAGTTTTGTGTTTTTTCTCCTGAGAAAGAATTTCCATAAATCACAAGATCTTGTAGATTTGAATAGTTGTATTCTATCTCATTTACTACGAGAAAATCTTCGTCAAATGAAATTTTCCCTTTTAAATATCCATTGAAATTTTCAAATTCTGCAAGCCTAATAAAAGTTCCAGCTAAATGAAAGAGCAAAAGAAGTGCTAAAGGGTAGTAAAAGTACTGAGATAGTTTATAACCTAAAAATCGTTCAATCAGAAGTAATATTAAACCATACAAAATAACTGTTCCAATAGACAAATATGATAATTTTTCTGAAAGGGTTAAATTAAAGAATTTAGGTTTTTCAGGAATAAAAATTGAAGCAGAAAAAAGCATTTACTTCTTATAAAAATTATTATGATCAATATATTCCCAGACTTTTGGTGGTAATAAAGGCTGAATGTTTTTTCCTTCTTTAATATTATTTCGAATAAAAGTCGAAGAAATTTCTACAATTGGTGCATCAATTACATGAATTTTAGGATGCGATTTTAATTCTACATTTTCTGGTTCATCAGAAATACGCGGATAGACATAAATATCATGGTTTTCTAAAATCACCTCATAGTTTTTCCATTTATGAAGCGTTTTCAGATTATCCTCGCCCATAATTAATGAAAATTCATGAGTAGGATATTTTTCTTGTAAATGTGCCAATGTAATTACTGTATAACTCGGCTGAGGCAGTTTAAATTCAATATCAGAAGGCTTGATTTTTGGATAATCTTCTGTTGCCAGAAAAACCATTTGCAAACGCTGCTGATCGTCTAATAAAGTCGCTTTTTTCTTTAACGGATTATGTGGCGTAACGACCATCCAAATCTGATCTAAATCGGCAAATTCTGCCATATGATTGGCAATGATTAAATGACCAACGTGGATAGGATTATATGTTCCGAAATAAAGACCTACTTTCATAAATTGAAGTAAATAGTGATTAGTAAAAAGTGATTAGTCTTTTAATGTTTTACAAAAAGCATTAATCATTTTTGATTCTTCTTCAATTTGATTTAAAATTTCTTTGTAAAGAGTTTCACTAGTTATAAAGCCAAGATCATTTGCAATAAGTAATTGAGTTTCAATTTCGAATAAAGATCCTCTTGAAATGTTTAAAAAATGTCCAAAAGATTTGTCGGTATTTCTGCCATAACCTTCTGCTATATTTGATGGAATAGACACAGAAGCTCTCTTCAACTGACTGGTTAAAGCAAATAATTCTTCTTTTGGGAATGATTTTACTAATTGATAAATCAGAGAAACGATTTTAATTCCTTTTTGCCAAATCAGTAAATCTTTATAAGATCTTATTTCGCTCATTTTTTACGCTATTTACTAATTACTCTTTACTAATCACTATTTAGAAACAAAATCCTTAACCAATTGATGTGCTTCTTCCAATGCTACGGGCAAATCATAATTTTTGATAATTACATCAAATTGTGGAGCAGTGGCCAATTCTACAGATGCTTTTGCAATTCTCATATTGATTTTGTCTTCGCTTTCTGTAGAGCGTTCTTTTAATCTACGTTTAAGTTCGTCTACACTTGGTGGTTTTACAAAAACGGCTAAAGTTTGTTCAGGAAATTTATGTTTAATACGAAGTCCGCCCGCAACATCAATGTCAAAAATGACGTTTTTTCCTAAAGCCCAGATTCTTTCAATTTCTGATTTTAAAGTTCCGTAGAAATTATCACGGTAAACTTCTTCCCATTCAAGGAAATCTTCCGCTTTAATGTGTTTTTTGAATTCTTCCAGCGAAATAAAATAATAATCTTTTCCGTGAACTTCTTCTCCACGTGGGTCACGCGAAGCTGCTGAGATCGAAAATTCTAAGTTTAAATCTTCTTGACCTAACAAATGTTTTACGATAGTTGTTTTTCCTGATCCGGACGGTGCCGAAAAAACAATTAATTTTCCTTTGTTCATTGTGTGTATATGTGTAATCTGTTTTTAAAAGCTAAATTCTTTTTCTAGAACAGATAGTAATTCATTATATGAAATTAATTCATCAACCGTTGGATAATACTTTAAGTAAGTTTTAGGATTGTCAAAATAGAAACTGTTTTTGGTTTTTCCATTTCTAACATATACTTTGTATCCAACTCCGTCTACAACATGTTTTTTTATTCTAGAGATTCCTCGCTTACCTCTATCTAAATCAATTTGTGGTTTACCAAATTTGTATTTAATGGCTTCCATGTTTGGAAGAAATTCAATATTTGTAATAAGTAAATTAAGCCAAATTAATTCTGGATCTTTTGGTTTTAATTTACCAATGGTTTCTTTTGAAAAACTTATTACATCAATTTTGGTTACGGTTTTAAAATTTTTAGAATACCAAAATTTTTGAGCCACCCATTCATTTTTTTCGTTTTTAAACATTCTTAAAAAATCAATGCTTTCTGTAATTGAGTAATTTTTATAAATGCGGATTTCCTCTTGAAATCCTAATGTGTCAGGTATTTCTAAAACTTTATTTATTTCAGAAACTTCTTGACCAAAACAATTAAAAACTATAAAAAATAATAATATGAAACAATGTTTCATGTTTAAAGCACATTCAAAACTTGTTCCTTAATCTTCTCCAATTCATCTTTCATCATCACAACCAATTTCTGCATTTGAGCATGGTTAGATTTTGAACCCATTGTATTGATTTCACGACCCATTTCCTGAGTGATAAAACCAAGTTTTCTACCATTAGCTTCAGAACCATTTAAAGTTTCTAAAAAGTAATCTAAATGATTTCCTAAACGAACTTTTTCTTCAGTAATATCTAATTTTTCTAAATAATAGATCAATTCCTGCTCAAAACGGTTTTCGTCTACATTTACTTGTAATTCTGAAATTGCATTTTGTAAACGATCTTTGATTGCTTGAACGCGTTCTGGATCAAGTGCTAAAGTATCATTCATAAATTGGCGAATATTTCCAATTCTCAGATTGAATTCTTTTTCCAAAGATTGACCTTCGTCTTTTCTGAAATTCAAGATGTTTTGGAGTGCTTCGTCAATGATAACCTGAATTTGTTCCCAATCATCTTCGTCAATTTCTTCACGTTCTGTTTTTAATGTATCAGGCATACGAACCGCCATTTTCATTAATTCAGTTTCGTCAGCATCGGGATTGACTTCTTTTAACTGTGCAATATAGTATTTTACAACAGGTACATTTACTTTAGTTGTAGTTTGTTCTGCGGTGTTTTCGATGTAAATCGCAAAATCAATTTTTCCTCGCTCTAATTTAGTCGAAATCTGAGTGCGTAATCCTAATTCCATTTCGCGGTAAAGCGATGGCATTCTTACATTTAGATCTAAACCTTTGCTGTTTAAGGACTTTACTTCAACTGTAATTTTTTTTGTAGGCAATTGCAAAGAAGCTTTGCCAAACCCTGTCATAGATTGTATCATAGAATTGAGTATAAAGGCGCAAAGATAATTAAAAGTTTGCTGCTTTGCGTTGTAAATTGTAAATCAGTTTCGTACAAATATTTCAAGACGATTCTTACGATAATGCTTTTATGACTTCGGTAACATTATTTTGACTGTTTCCAATATAAATTTTGCCATCAATAATAAAAACAGGACGGCTTAAGAAAGTATAATGTTCTAAAATGTATTTTTTAAAATCAGCTTCAGTCAGAGATTTGTTTTTTAAATCCATTGATTTGTACAACTGTGCTTTTTTACTAAATAAAGCTTCATAACTTCCTGAAAGTTGGTACATTTCTTCCAACTGATCTTCTGTAATTGGATCTTGTCTGATATCTTGAAAAACTAAATTGTTTTCGGGTAAGCTTTTGATAATTTTTCTGCATGTATCGCAAGAAGCTAAATAATATATTTTGTCCATGATTTTTGAATTGTATTAGACTACAAAGAAAAATCATTTGAAACTTAAAAATGATTAATTTTAGAAAAAAAATAATAATATGAGTTCGGTTTTTGAAACGCAAAAAACAATTAGAGAAATTCTCTTAAAAATCTTAGATGGACATTCTTTAGAACAATTAAACAAAATTCCGCAAGGTTTTAATAATAATATTATTTGGAATGTAGGGCATTGTGTCGCTGCGCAGCAGACATTGGTGTACAAATTATCAGGTCTTCCGACCATGGTTTCAGAAGAATTTATTTTGAAATACCGAAAAGGAACAAAACCAGAAGGAGATGTTTCTGAAGAAGAAGTAAATGAAATTAAGACTTTGCTTTTAAGCACATTTGAAAAAACAAAAAATGATTTTGAAAGCGGTCTTTTTGTAGATTATAATGAATATACCACCAGTATGGGATTTACATTAAGCAGCGTTCAAGACGCATTAGATTTTAATAATTATCACGAAGGAATTCATACCGGAATCGTGATGACTTTAAGAAAATTGGTTTAAAATAAAAATCCCGCTTTTTAAAGCGGGATTTTTTTATTCTACTATAGTTTCGATTGTAACTTTCATTGCTCCGGCACCCTTATTTTTGGTGATATCCATAAAAGCTCTTTTAGATAAATCGATCTCGCGGGTTTTTACAAACGGACCGCGGTCGGTAATTTTTACAATAACAAACTTTCCGTTTGCTTCGTTGGTTACTTTTACTCTAGTTCCGAAAGGAAGTTTTTTATGAGCTGCTGTATAACTGTTGTTGTTGAATCTGCTTCCGTTAGCGGTTCTTTTTCCATTAAAACGATCTGCATAGTAGGAGGCATGAGCATTTTTTTTGTATGGTCTAAGTTTTAAGCCTTTGTCTGTAAATACCGAGTCTATTGGTAATGCAATAATATTTGGTCTTGCATTTTTTAAAGTGTCTTGGGTGATTTTTGGGTCTGTAGTAGGCTTGGTTTGGCTTATGACATAAGTAAAGCCGCTAATTAATGTGAAAGCGATTGTGGCGAATAAAATAATTTTTTTATTTCTCATGGGTTATTGTTTTTCAGACTTGGGGGGAGTTTGTACAAATAATATGCCGAGATAAAAAAAGCCCTGTTGAAAGGGCTCTTAATTGGTTTTTAGAACCAAAGGTTCCAAGGAATTCTACTTAAAATAAGTAATAATCCTAATCCGTAAAAAATAGCAAAGGTTTTAAATTTAGCTTCGCTGTTGATTAATTTTTTATGTTTAGACCATCCAATAGTAATTAGGACAATTGCAATAAGATTAATAAGTGGGTGCTCTAATGATGTTAATCTAAGTTCTGCATTTGACATTTGACCAAAAGCAGCTTTCCCTAACGGAGAAACAAAATATAGTATTAAACCAATTAATAGCTGAGTGTGAGTTCCAATTAAAGCAAATAAAGCAATTTTTCGATCTTTAGCTGTAAACTCTTTTTTTGATGTTACTCCGATGATGGCATTTACCACTGCAACTAGCAAAAGAAGCAATGCTAAGTATGCCCAGCCAGAGTGAAATTTTTGTAGAAAATTATACATAAACCTTGTTTTTTGTTTGAAACAAATATAGCAAAAATGACTAAAAAAAAACGGCATTAAACTTAAAAGTCAATGCCGTTTTTATTATTTAGGATGGTTCTTTATTAGTTGAAAGAATATCTAGCTCCAACTTGCATTTGCCATCTTGATGATTGTAAACCTACGTCATCAATTTGATTTTTAACAGTACTTGTAGTATTTGGATTATAAGTAAATGTTGGGGTTGTTCCGTTTGGTAAGAATCCACTGTGTCTAAGAACTAAGATCTGATCGTTTGACATAAAGTATCTTCTTCCCCAGTTTTTGTTTAACAAATTTGTAAAGTTAAAGATATCAGCTGTAAATTCTAATTTATGGCTTTTCTTGTTAACATTGATTGAGAATTCCTGAGCAATTTTCACATCTATAACATGACTCCAGTCTAAACGATCTCCGTTACGTTCTGCATATTTACCTCTTCTGCTGTTTAAATATTTATCATTAGAGATAAAACTATTAAAAGCTTCCCATTGTTGATCTGCTGTCATTGTTGCAGTAGGAGTGAAAACTATTTCGTTTTTGTTAGCAGGAACATAGATTAATGCTGAAGCTGCAAAAGTATCACGCAATAAGTTACCAGCGTCATCATAAACATAGCTAAAAGGAGTTCCTTGAGTACCTTCGTAATAAAGACCAATCGTAGTTTTAATTGATTTATTCCATTTGAATTTTATAGAAGAATTAGCAAGTACTCTTGATCCTTGATCAAAATCCGATCTAGATACTCCAGAAATTGCATTTGAACCATTAACAGTTTCGATGAATTGCCATTGTGAACTGTTTTGAGAACTTGTTGCATCCATCCAAACATATGACTCTCCATAAGCATAAGTTGCTGAAATATTTGCGTCAATAAAATCTGATGTGAAGTTCTTAGATACGGTAAAGTTTGTGTTCCATGAACTTCCTGCTTTTTTATTAGATGCTAAATAAATACCTTGGTAAGTATTATCGATACGAACATTTCCATTGTATCTTGGTCTGTTGTCTGCTCCTGTTAAATTAGTTACAGGTGCATCAATGTTTAAGTTTTGGTATTGGATTGAGTTAAGGTTTTCATTCCAAATTGCCTCAGCAGATAGTATCCAGCCAGCACCTAATTTACGATCGAAAGCTAAGCTAGTTTTTAAAACTTGTGGAAGTTTAAAATCTTTAGCAAATAAATCGATATTTCCACCCACTTGTCCACTTCCAGGTAATGGAGCTGAAGGAACACCACTTAATTGGCTATCAATATTAGTGTTAGGATTGAAGTTTGGTGTAGGAGTAGCAGTAGAATTGTTTATCAGGATACTGTTTTGAGAAATACCGTTATTATTGTATGCTCCACCAGGCCATACTAATGGAACTCTTGATGTAAAAACACCAATACCTCCTCTAACCTGAGTTTCTTTATCTCCGTTTACGTCGTAGTTGAATCCGATTCTTGGAGAGAAGTGAACAGTGCTTTTAATTGGCTGACCAACTTTTGCTCCTTTTAAATCTTTTCCTTTAGCTTCCAATAGGCCAATTGTTCTTGTATTAAAATCTTCATTCACAAGTCCATCATACCATACTGGCATATCAGCTCTTACGCCAACATTTAAGCGAAAGTTGTCAGATATTCTAATATTGTCCTGAACATATAAACCAAATTGATTCATATTGAAATCAGCAGCTCCTTTAGAATCATCTCCTGAACCACCATATAATGAATATCCTAAACGGTAACGGTATGCCTTAACTCCACCCATGAAATCGCTTACGCTATTGAAATCATACGCTCCGTAGTTTCTATTGATAAATACGTTTTTAGCGTGAGATAATTCATTGTGAGTACCAATTAAAATATTATGTTTACCCAAATTAATTTCAAAGTTATCAGTGATAGTTAAGACTCTTTGATTTAATAAGTTTGCTGTCGAACTTGCTTCAGATCCAAAATAAATCGTTGCACCAACACCATCTCTAATAGTTACCGTTGGGAATGGATCTCCAGACGCATCTCTATCATCATTTACAGTTGTGTATCCAACAACTAAGTTATTCGAAAATTTATTATTGAATCTAGTGTTTAATTCTAACGATGCTGAATTTGTAACAGACTCAAAAGATTGAGCACCGTTCAAGAAATTAATTGCAGTGTTTGAAGAACGGAATGGAGAAAAGTTTGTAGCTTTTACATAACTGTTTTTAACAGATAATTTATTGTTATCATTAATGTTCCAGTCAATTTTAGCAATTAACTTATCACTTGTCAATGATAATTTATTATTTTGATATGTTCCAGGGTTGTAACCATATGTATTTATTAAAAAATTACTTAAAGTCTCTAACCCTGCAGCTTTTGTAGTTCCTGTGTAATTTGCAATATCAAAAGGCTGTGGTGTATCATTCTCCTGTTTTTCATAGTTAATGAAATAGAATAATTTATCTTTTAAAATTGCTCCTCCAGCTCTAACACCATATGTTTGTGCTGTAAAATCACCCAATCGTTTTCTCTCGACACCGCTTCCGCTGCGTGTTGGAGTCTTTCCTGCCAAAGATTGGTCTCTGTATAAGAAATAAGCAGAACCATCAAAGTTATTTGTTCCAGAACGTGTAATAGCACTAATTGCTCCTCCAGCGAATCCTGATAATTTTACGTCGTAAGGAGAAACACTCACTTGAAATTGCTCAATCGCATCTAATGAAATTGGAGAAACTCCTGTTTGTCCACCGTTTGTTCCGTTTGCAGCTAATCCGAAAACGTCATTGTTTACAGCTCCATCAATATAAATTGCATTGAATCTGTTATTTTGTCCGCCGATTGAGATTACATCATCTCCACGTAATTGTGCTTGTGGTGTAAGTCTTGCAAAGTCAGCAATATTTCTTGATAAAGATGGCAATTCGTTGATCTTGTCGTGATCAATAATTGTTTGAGCTCCAGTCTTTTTAGAGTTAAAAGTTGGATCTTTTTTAGCAACAACTACAACCTCGCTAAGTTGGCTTGTTTCGTCTTTTAAAACAACTTTTAAATTTTTTGAATCACCAAGTTGTAAATAAACTCCTGATTCTGTGTAGGTTGTGAAACCAATAAAGGTTACTTCAATTTTGTAAGGACCACCAACACGCATGTTAGAGATTCTAAAGTGACCATCAAAATCCGTTGTGGTTGAGTAACGGCTACCTGAAGCCTCATGAACTGCAAGAATCGTTGCTCCTGGAAGGGACTTGTTTTGCGAATCATATACAACACCATTAATAGAAGATGTTGTATTACCTTGCGCATAAATATCTCCTGCATAAATAAACGCTAAAAGCAGTAAGAGAAACTTTGACAATTTTTTCATCTGTTTTGTTATTTGTTTTTGGCAAAATTATAACAATTAACTCAGATAATGTTATCGAAATGTTAAGAAAAATAACTTTTGTCTTTTGTGTTGCGCATTAAAATGAATTTTTCTTTTTTACATAAAAAAAACGTTGTTTTTTTGAATTTATGTAAAGCTTTTTTGTTAATTATGTAATTATTTGAATTATGTTGTAAGCTTAAACGTGCAAATTGCCGATATTTTTCATGTTTTTGTCGGTATTTTATGAAAAAAAACGTCTTAATTTAGGTTAAATTAAGACGTTCCAAAGTGTTATGAAATTTGTAAATTTTACTTTTTACTTATTTTTCAAAAAGTGATTTAGCAAGAAAGAAGTCGAACTGTCATGTGTTTTAACAGTTTTAGAATTAATCTCATCTAAGATAGAATTAGCCAATTGTTTTCCTAATTCAACTCCCCATTGATCAAAACTGAAAATGTTCCAAATGATTCCCTGAGTGAAAATTTTATGTTCGTATAAAGCAATTAACGATCCTAAACTTTTTGGAGTTAGTTTTTGAATTAGGATTGTATTGGTTGGTTTGTTTCCTGTAAAAACTTTAAAAGGCAATAAATAAGATGCTTTTTCGGCTGAAAGTCCTTGTTTGTCAAATTCTGCTTGAACTTGCGCTGGAGTTTTTCCGTTCATTAAAGCTTCTGTTTGAGCAAAAAAGTTCGACATCAATTTATCATGATGATCTTCGTTTCCGTAAAGAGGTTTTACAAAACCGATAAAATCTGTTGGAATTCTTTTTGTTCCTTGGTGAATTAATTGGAAGAAAGCATGTTGCGAATTTGTTCCTGGTTCTCCCCAGATAATAGTTCCCGTTTGGTAATTAACTGGTTTTCCGTCGCGGCCAACACTTTTTCCGTTGCTTTCCATAGTTGCTTGTTGCAAATAAGGAGCTAATTTTGATAAATATTGTGTATAAGGAATCAACGCTTCACTTTCAGCACCATAAAAATTATTGTACCAAACACTTAATAAAGCTAAAATTACCGGAATGTTTTGGTCTAGTTCTGTTGATTTGAAATGCTCGTCCATTTCGTTTGCTCCAACTAATAATTGGTTGTAGTTTTCAAATCCAATGGCCAAAGCGATACTTAAACCAACAGCACTCCAAAGAGAAAATCTCCCTCCAACCCAATCCCACATAGGGAAAACGTTGTCTGGATTAATTCCGAATTCTGTTACATTTTTAATGTTTGTAGAAACCGCTGCAAAGTGTTTTGCAATATCTTCCTGAGAAGCCGATTTTAAAAACCATTCTTTAATTGTTTCCGAGTTTGAAAGCGTTTCTTGCGTTGTAAATGTTTTAGAAACAATTACAAATAAAGTCGTTTCAGGATTTAATTTCTTGATGATTTCGTTTACGTGATCTCCGTCAACGTTTGAAACGAAATGCAGATTTAAGTGGTTTTTGTAAAACTGTAAAGCTTCAACCGCCATAACTGGACCAAGGTCAGAACCACCAATTCCGATATTTACAACATCAGTAAAAGCTTTTCCGGTATATCCTTTTCTTTGTCCTGAAATTACTTCTTCAGTAAATTTTTTAATTTTATTTTTTACTTCGTAAACTTCTGGAATTACATTTTCTCCATCCACTTTAATTACTGCCGATTCTGGAGCGCGTAAAGCCGTATGAAGAACTGCACGATTCTCTGTTTTGTTAATTAATTCACCTCCAAAATAATCAGCGATTGCATCTTTTAATCCGATTGAATTTGCTAATTCTAATAAAAGCGAAATAGTTTCCTGACTGATATTGTTTTTAGAATAATCTACAAGGAAATCTTTCCATTGCAAATTGAATTTTTCAGCGCGGGCACTATCTTGTTGAAACAATTCTTGTATGGTGGTTTCGTGAATTGCGTTATAGTGGTTTTGCAGATTTTTCCACGCTTCAGTCCCAGTTGGGTTTGTTGTGTTTAAAGCCATTTTTATCTATAATTGAGTTTGTTCTTTGAAACACAAAAATACTGAAATAACTTTTAAAAGGGGAACGGTTCACGATTATATAACAATTAGTTACGAAAACGTTTTATGGATTCTGAGTTTGGATTTTTGTACTTATGATAATAGCGCCATTGTTTTCTTTTTCATTGTATATAATACGACTGCTATTTTCATTTAAAAAATTTAAACTGCTAATGTCTGATCTTTTAAAGGGTAATCTAATAGTGTCTTTGCTTTTGTCATATTTAAAGGGAATTCCATCAATTACAATTAATGGAGACTTTCCTATCTGATTTTCTTTAAAAGCTTTATTGATGAATTCTAAAACAAAATATTTATTTTCTTTGGTATCATTTAAAACAAAAGCTTTCGGTTTAGAACATCCAATTAAGATAATAGAAATTGATACTAATAAAATGGATTTCATAATTTAAGTTTACCAAATTTTCCACCAAGGCTTTTTGTTGATTTCAATAACTTTCTTTGTAATATCAACATCAATTCTTTTTGGAGATTCTGTTTTTATTTTAGAATCATCAAAAAATAATTCGCCATTATCACTCATTCCAAGCGGAGATTTTGTTCTCTCTTTCCAGTTTTCAGTTTGTAATTCTGGAATTAACGGTAAATCGATTTTTTCGCGAAAGCGTTTTTGAGCTTTTTCTATAATTTCATCTTCTAAATTTGAAGTTGAATTTTTGAAAAGTGAAATCGAATTGTCTGGTATATTTAAAAGAAAAACCTGTGTCTTGTTTTCAATTTTCTGAATATCCAATACTTTAAAATACGCAATCGAATCTAAAAGAAAATGACCAATTTTTGCCGAATCAGGATTAAATTTTGATAAATCTTTGGCGTGAGCACTTGCAATTAAATACCTGAAGTTTCCCGAAAGACCTCCGCTCATTGAACTCATATCCGTAAAACCTTTTTCTTGAATGATTTGACCAATTTTATAATTTGAAATTAAATTATCAGAGAAATTGGTGTCTCTGTAAAATAATTTTAAACCCGAAAAAGTTTCATGATACATGGTTTTAAGACGCGAATTTTTCATGTTTTTCGATTTGAAATCTAAAATTTATAAGTGAATTATTTACAAATTTCCAATACTATCCAATTCTCTCTTCAAAGGTTCAATTTGCTTCATGAAACGAGTTCTGTCATTTCCAGTCAAAGATTCTCCAGTCGGAAGATTCAATCGTAAGGCATCTACTTGGACGCCATTTTTCCAAAAGCGGTAACAAACGTGAGGTCCTGAAGCTAAACCGGTACTTCCAACCAAACCAATTGTCTGTCCTTGTGTAACGCGTTGTCCACGGCGAACCAAGATTTTAGACATATGTAAATATTGAGTAGAGTAGGTTCCGTTGTGTTTTACTTTGACAAAGTTTCCGTTTCCAGCGGTATATCCTGTGGTTTCTACAACTCCAGAAGCAGTCGTTGAAATCGGAGTTCCTGTTGGAGCGGCATAATCGGTTCCTTTGTGGGCTTTCCAGGTGTGTTGTACTGGGTGGAATCTATTCATTGTGAATCTTGAAGTGATTCGGCTGAATTTGATTGGTGTTTTCAAGAAGAAATTTTTAAGTGTTTTTCCTTCATCATCATAATATTCTACTTTTCCTGAAGTGGTATCTCTTTCAAAAGGGAAAGCATAAACAATTTTACCTTTATATTCAAAAAATGCCGCTTCCAGTTCTTCTACACCATCATACGTTTTTCCGTTGATAAAACGTTCTGTGAAAATTAATCCGTAGCGATCTCCTTTTTTAAGTTTAAAGAAATCGATAGACCATGAAAATACTTTTGTGATTCTGCTGGCCAATGCTGTTTCTACACTTTCATTTCCTAAAGTTTCAGAAAGTGAACTTTTTAAAACACCGCCAATAATTTTTCTTTTTAAAGTTACTGGTTTTATTTTTTTATAAGCCTTTGCAATACTGTCTCTTAAATCAATAACATAATAACTTAAAGCGTCTGGCTGATAAATAAAAACCTGTAAATTGTTGGTTTTATTTTTTGATCGAAGTAAAGTGAAAGGTTTGCCGTAACGAATACTTCTTACATTAAAAGAATCTTTAACTTGTTCTACAATGTCAAAAACTTTTTTGTCGCCAATAGTCTGACCTTGAATAATGGAGCCAAATGAATCTCCTTTTGAAATTGTATCGTTAACAACATTGAAATCTGCGTAATTAAAACCGAATTCTATTTTTTTGGTTGCTGGTTTAGTAATTTTGGTTTCTACTTTTTCTTCTGCTTTTTTACATGAAAAAATAGAAAACAAGACAATTAAAATTACGACTGCTTTTTTCAAACTTTTTGTTTTTTTGTGGTGAAATTATGCTACGGTTTCATTTCCCCAATTCGACAATTCTTCTTCGGTCCACAATTTAGGAAAAAAGATGCGTCTTTGGTATTTTGGATGCATATATTTTTGCCAGTCACTTCCGCCGGTAGCTTCGCCATTTCCTTTTCCGCTTTCTAAAATATATTTTCTCGCCGTATTAAGATGCTGCATCACCCAAGTAATATTGACTGTTTCATCGTAATGACGCATGGCAGTAATTAGTTCTGTATTTTGTTGGTCTTCAGCAGGTAATTGTGTGAATTTTTGCCAAATGTTTTTGGTTTTAAAAGAAGCCATTTGTCTCAAAAATTGCTCTTTGTATTTTTTCTCAAATTCTTGCAGCAAATATGATTTTTCTCCTGTATGATAATCTTTTCCCGCAGCTTGCCAATATAAATGTTCGAAGCTGGTTTCTAGATCGGTGTTTTCGTCAAAGTTTGCTTTGTATCTTCTGTCGGTTAAATTAATGACATCTGTCGAAGCAAATTCAATCATTCTGTATTGTGCACTTTGAAAACCGCTTGCAGGTGTAAGCGTGTTTCTGAATTTCATGTATTGATCTACTTCCATACCATTTTCCATAATGCTGAAAGAGTTGGTAAGCATATCAAAATAACGTGTTATTCTAGATAATCTTTCGCTAAAGAAATCTACTTGAATGTTTTCTTTCTCGGCAATCTGGTCAATTTCCCACAAAATCATTTTAAAGATTAATTCGTTTACCTGATGATACATGATAAAAACCATTTCGTCAGGAAGTGTGGTGCGTTGTATTTGTAAATTTAAAAGAGCGTCAGTCTGAATGTAATCCCAATAAGTGATTGGTTTAGCCCAAAGCAATCCTTCTAACTGAACATCAGTTTTTTGATTAATGGCTTGAAATTTTTGATCAATTTCTTTTAAAATTGCTTCTGAATTATCAGTTAAATTCATTTCTTTTTTACTTTAAGCGGACTTTTCAATCCTTTATATTCATCGAGATCTGCTTTTAGCGAGCCAACTGCTAGATCTGCTTTAATTCTAATTGGAACTTTGTTGTCGTCGTCTGTTATCCAGAGTGTTAAACTTTCCTTTTCTTTAAATACTCTTCCTGTTTGCACCAATGGTTTGAAGACCATTGTAGAAACGGTTCCAAATTTAGTTGTAATATCTTGACGGCCTACATATTTTAACTTAAATTTTGTGATTTCATCATCAAAAAACATGTCTATTGTGATTGCTTCGCCCGATTTTAATTTGTCAATATTGGGATGGTTTCTTAAATAGTAAAATGCAGAAACAATGTCTTGCACTTCTTCGGTAACAATAATCGTTTTTTCTGATTTTCTTTTATAGTCTTTTACTAAAACTCTATTTTCTGCTTGATTGAAAAAACCTTCTTGATTTTTGGTGTAACCGCCTTCGTCAATTTTTCGAACATATCGATATGGTTTTCCAGTTTCTTTGTCAAAATAGCTTTCGTATAAATCTTCTACTTTGAAGAAAAATTTAGACATTCCGGTAGTGTAACCTTTTCCAACAGAGTGATATACTTTTTTGTTATTGATTATGGCGTCTTTTACTTCGAGAGTAGCGTAACCTGCATTTACAATTCCGTAATGAATTCTAAATTTAAAATATTCTCCAGTATCGAAAGCGTCTTCTTTTTGAGTGTCGAACGCCAGTGTTGTTAGTGCTAATATGATGAGGATAAGCTTTTTCATAGTACAATTTTTACATTTCATTATAAAGATAAATAAATGCAAATTCTATTCCAAATGTACCAAAACAAAAAAACTCAGTCAAAGGATGACTGAGTTTTTATGCTATTAACTAACCAAAAAACTATAAATTATGAAATTTATATCAATTCGGAAGGAAACCACCCCTTCCTTATTTGCGAGTGCAAAGATAGATAGAAAGTTCAAAAAACAAATAGCCAAAGTCAAGTTTAACATAACATTTACAAAAAAAGCATCGTTTTTTAGAGAATTATGCTGTTTTGTGTATGAAAATTAACGTTTTATAGCGTTCCTCTCAATTCTTGCTCTCTTTCAATCGACTCAAAAAGAGCTTTAAAGTTACCTGCACCGAATCCTTTTGCACCCATTCTTTGGATAATTTCGAAGAAAAGCGTCGGCCTGTCCTGAACTGGCTTTGTAAAAATTTGTAAAAGGTAACCATCTTCGTCGGCATCGACCATGATGGCTAATTTTTCAATTTCATTAATGTCTTCTTTCATCATATCCATATGAACACCCAATCTTTCTGGAATTGCTTCATAATAAGTATGAGGAGGAGCAGATAAAAATTCAACACCGCGAGCTCTTAATTGTGATACAGTTTTTATAATATCATCAGTTGCAATTGCGATATGCTGAATTCCAGGTCCGCCATAAAAATCTAAATATTCTTCAATTTGCGATTTTTTCTTTCCTTCGGCTGGTTCGTTGATAGGAAATTTAATTCTTCCGTTTCCGTTTGACATTACTTTACTCATCAACGCAGAATATTCTGTAGTAATTTGTTTGTCATCAAAAGAAAGGAAATTTACAAATCCCATTACATCTTCATAGAATTTTACCCAAGTATTCATTTCGTTCCAACCCACATTTCCAACCATGTGATCAATGTATTTTAATCCTGTTGGTTCTGGATTATAGTCTGATTTCCATTCTTTATATCCAGGCAAGAAAACTCCGTTATAGTTTTTTCTTTCTACAAAAATGTGAACCGTTTCTCCGTAAGTGTAAATTCCAGAACGAATAACTTGACCAAATTCATCTTCTTCAACGGTTGGTTCCATAAAAGAACGTGCACCGCGTTTCATAGTTTCTTCGTAAGATTTTGTAGCATCTTCAACCCAAAGTGCTGCAACTTTAACTCCGTCGCCGTGTTTTTTCAAGTGTTCGTTGATTGGAGAATCTGCTGTTAAAGGCGTAGTTAAAACAATTCTGATTTTATCTTGTTTCAAAACATAAGACGCTTTGTCTTTTACTCCCGTTTCTAATCCAGCATAAGCCAATGACTGATATCCGAAAGCAGTTTTATAATAATGTGCAGATTGTTTTGCATTCCCTACATAAAATTCTACATAATCGGTTCCTAATAAAGGAAGGAAATCTTGTGCTCCTTCAAAGATTTTTTCTAATCCGTATTCTACTGATTTTACTTCTTTGCTCATAATTAGATAATTTGATAATGAGAAAATGAGATAATTCTTGAAATGCATTAATTTTCTAATTGACACATTTTCTAATTTTCTAATTCCTCTTTGATGTTGATATTATTTTATTTAAAATTTTTAAAATTTCTGAAAGATCATTTAATAAACGTTTGCAATTTGGATATTCTCTATGAGCATCACATAAAAACAACCAATACTCAGTTTCGTCTGCCTCTTTAATTGCAATTTTTAATTTATGAATAAAATCTGCTTTACTTTCTGCGTTTTGTGATTCTTTTGAATTTGCTCCAATTGACGTTCCACTTTTTAATAACTGATTTGCAATTACGAATTTCTTTTGTTCCTGAAGTTCACTAGTGTAATCAATTATGTTTAATGCAAAATTGAATGTTTTAAGTAAAAGAGCGTTGTCTCTATATTTCTCGTTGAAAGTCATTTGTTGAATTAGTTAATTAGGAAATTTGATAATGAGATAATTTATTTTGTAAGTTTAAAATTACAGTATTTAATTCTCTAATTTTCTAATTGCCACATTTTCTAATTGAAAATTATCTAATTGGCATATTGCCACATTAAAAAATTACTCCGTCCAGGATTTATAATACTGCCCATCATCAAGACCCATAGCTTCTTCCGTAACCATTAATGGTCTGAAAGTATCGACCATAACAGCTAATTCCTGAGTTTCTTTGTGACCAATACTGCGTTCCATTGCGCCTGGCGCTGGTCCATGCGGAATTCCCTTTGGGTGTAAAGTGATATGACCTTGTTCAATATTGTTACGGCTCATAAAATCGCCATCTACATAATACAGCACTTCGTCAGAATCTATATTGCTGTGATTATAAGGCGCCGGAATTGCTTTCGGATGATAATCGTAAAGTCTTGGGCAGAATGAACAAACGACAAAAGTGGCCGTTTCAAAAGTTTGATGTACTGGCGGCGGTTGGTGAACACGCCCAGTTATAGGTTCGAAATTGTGAATTGAAAATCCGTATGGGAAGTTATAGCCGTCCCAGCCCACAACGTCAAAAGGATGCGTTGCATAAACCACTTCGTGAATCATGCCTTCTTTTTTGATTTTAATTAAAAAATCACCTTTTTCGTCGTGTGTTTCCAATTCGCTTGGCAAAATAAAATCACGCTCGCAAAATGGAGAATGTTCTAAATGCTGACCTGATTGGTTTTTATATCGTTTTGGAGTGTAAAATGGAGAATACGATTCTACGTAAAATAGTCGGTTTTCTTCCGTTTCAAATTCGATTTGGTAAATAATGCCACGCGGAATAATCAAGTAATCGCCATATTCAAACGGAATATTTCCTAACATGGTTCTTAATTTTCCTTTTCCTTTATGGATGAAAAGCATTTCATCGGCATCGGCATTTTTGTAGAAATAATTTCGAAGCGATTCTTTCGGCGCAGCCAAACCAATAATACAGTCTTTGTTGACTAACATTGCTTTTCGGCTGTCTAAAAAGTCGTTTTCAGGTTTTAATTCAAAACCTTTAAAAAGTAATGATTTTATATTTTTTCCGATTGCAATTTTGGGCTCAACCGGATAAGAGTTTAAAATTTCTTTAACCTGCGTTGGTCTGTGAACATGATAAGACAATGACGAATGTCCATGAAAACCTTCTGTTCCAAATAACTGTTCATAATAAAAACCTCCGTTTGGTTTTTCGAACTGGGTGTGTCGCTTTTGCGGAAAATCTCCGAGTTTGTGATATAATGGCATGGCTTTTCAATTAGATAATTCGAAAATTGAATTGTTTGAACAGATAATCTGATCATTCGTTCTTAAATGATCTAAATTATCTCAATTCGATAGCTTACTCAGGATTTCTCTTGATGAGGAATTGAAGATACTCTAATAAACCTGTCCATTTTGTTTTCATTATAACAAATGTCGTAAATTTTTGCGAGTAAAAATAAAAATTATATTAATTATAACTACAAGATGTTTTAATTTTTTTGATATAATTTTTACAAAGCAAAAAAATAGTACGATTTTATTGAACTATTCTTTGATAAAATCCTAAAACAAAAATCCGATGCTAAACCAAGTAAAGCTTCTAGATATTTCTGGAGACCAAGATTGCTTTATTTCAATTGGACCAATAATGGTTTCTAATCCGTATCCTACTGCGTAACCAGTATATTTTGGCATTGAAACCCAATCTACAGTAGAAAAGATATCGTTTCCAAGATTGGCAAAATTGGCAGAAAGATTAATGTGGTTTTTTCTTAAGATTTCGTAATCCAAAGTAATTCCTGTTTTGATGTAGCTATTACCTGCAATGCTCAAGAAATCATACCCATAAAAATAATTGAAATTGTTTATTTTGCTGTAACCGTATCCTCCTAAAATGAAATCAAAGAACGGAACACTTGAGTTTCCGAAAGTAAAACCTGCGTCGGCATCAATTTTAAAAGTAGCTCTATTAAATAAAGTATTCACAAAAGACACTTCTGCTTTTGCAATCGAAAAAGGTTTAAAATTTTTGGTATAATCTGAAGATGCCAAGTAGGTTTGCAAATCTGTAGAGAAATACAATCCTGAACTTGGGTAATATTTGTCATCAAACGAATCGTATTTTAGATAAGCAAAGGCACTGAAATAATTACTTTTGTCAATGATATTATCTTCATTGGCAAGTGTTGGAGAATTTATTTTTAAATATTTATATTCTAAACCACCGCCCATTAAAAACTTCTGAACAAAAATAGTCTGAAAATAAGCTTGATTGCTAACATCCATAAAATCAACATTGATTAAGTTGAAGTTCGGATTTTGTGTAACCAAATTACTCAAACTTGTAGTTACATTTCGATTAAATTGATTTAATCTCGAACGGAAACCAAAGCTGATATTAAAACCATTTTCAACATAATAATTCAAATCATATCTGAAATTGTCTCCTAAAATTATATCAAGCGAAGTAACATCATTTTTTAAAAATGTTTTTTTGTGAGTAAGATTTAATAAAATGCCGCTTTTATAAAGTCCATCATAATGGAGTCCAAGTTTTAAGAAAGTCTGTGTTGGGTTTTCTTTTAAAACCAAATCTAAATCATCTTTTTCGCCATCTGGTTGCAAACAATACGAAATAGTGCTAAAGTTTTGTGTGGCATTTAAATTGTTAATTCCAGCTTTAAGACCATCGTAAGTAATAGTGCTACCTGGTTTAAAGCGAAGTTTGCCGCGAATATATTCTTTAGTATAATTATCTAATTGATCGGTGTTTATTTTTTGAATTTGAATCGTGTCCGTCGCAACTTTTAGTTTTGGTTTTTTGTAAAAAGTGGTTTCGTCAGTTAATGCTTTGATTTTTTCGTAAACGGCAAAAGCCGCTTCTTCTCCTTTTCGGATAATTTCTTCGCCTCTATCAAATGAAATGACACCAAAGTCACGAATGTCAGGTTTTATGTAAACATCGGTGTTTTTTATTTTGTTTTTCATTTTGTCGATCGACTGAAGATTGGTAATCTGAACCAAAATTCGGGTAGCATTTTTCAGGTTTTTTCTCTTCATTAAATCGTCCTGAACGTCAACTCCAATAATAATATCGGCTCCAAGCTTTCGTACTTCTTCAATAGGATAATTGTTTACAACACCGCCATCAACCAATAAATTCCCGTCAATTTCTACTGGAGTAAATAGGGAAGGAAAAGCAGCACTCGCCATCATAGCTTGAACGAGATTTCCTTTATTCAATAAAACTTCTTCTCCGGTTTCAATATTGGTACCAATACATAAAAATGGAGTTGGCAGTTTATTGAAATCACGAATGTGACGCACGTTTCGAGTTAAACTGCTCAATAAATTATAATTGTACATTCCTTTTGAAAGCGCTTCTGGAATGCCGACTCTAAAATTACTAAACGGTAAAACGATTGCGTACAATTCGTCATTTTTCTTGCCGTAAAAATTCTTAGAAGATCTTGGTATATAATCGTTAATCAATTCGTCGAAATTGGTTTTCTTAAAAATAGAATCGATTTGAGAAGCATTGTAACCAGAGGCATAAAGTCCGCCAATGACAGATCCCATGCTGGTTCCGCCTATATAATCAATTTTGATTCCGGCTTCTTCCAAAACTTTTAAAACACCAATGTGCGCAAAACCTTTGGCACCACCGCCACTCAAAACCAAACCAATTTTTGGCCTTTTAATGCTGTCTTTTTTTGTTTCTTGCGAAAAAGAATTTTGCGAAAACAGCATCAGCAATATAAATATCATAGAAATTGCTTTCCAAACTGTATTTGGAGAGAACCCTTTTGATTTGATATTTAAAATTGAAAATGGATTTTGGCGCATAAAAATCTGCAAGTTAGTTTTGTAAAAGTCGGCAATTTTTTCGGGTTTATTCCTAATATGATGTTGTTTTTAAAAGTATTAATTTTTTATTTTGATCGTACTTCCAAATGTCGTTATGAGTCTTAGCGCCGCCGCGACAGCTTGAGGTAAGTGTCTTTTTAATTTTATCAATTTTAACATCGCAAAACATGTCACATTTCGGATTATAATGGGTTGGAAATTCTAAATTTTCAAAATTTTTGGTCTTTGGATTAAAAATAAAAATCTGATAAATCGTGTAAACTCCCATTCCGTCATCGGTATGAAAACTTGCAAAATCGGTGTAACCATCAAAATTATAATCGTTTATTTCTAAATGGGATGGTTTTCCTGTAATCGAAACTTCTATGTTGTTTATAATTTGAGTTTTTCCAGTTTGTGTATTTTTTATTTCGACCGCTTGTTCGTACTCTTCTTCGCTCGTTCCAATTTTATTTTTAAAACTTATCTCGATTTTGCTTTTGTCTTTTTGTACAAAAGAAATGTCGTTTTGACTATACGAAATAGAAAAAAACAAACAGATAATAATATGTAAAAGGCCTTTTTTCAAAATGAATTAGTTTTCTTTTGGATGATAAAATGCAACAATTTTCTTGGCTCTGGAAACTCCTACAACATCTGAAATTTCTTTTTCAGTAGCCAGTTTTAATCTTTTAACACTTTTAAAATGTTGGATTAAAGCGAGCATTGTTTTTTCGCCAATTCCAGGAATACTTTCCACAGAAGAATTAAGAGCCGATTTACTTCTTTTATCTCTATGAAAAGTGATTCCAAATCTGTGCGCTTCATTTCGTAATTGCTGAATTACTTTTAAAGTCTCTGATTTTTTGTCTAAATATAACGGAATAGAATCTCCAGGATAAAAAAGTTCTTCGAGACGTTTTGCAATTCCGATAATGGCCACTTTTCCGCGTAAGCCTAATTCGTCGATACTTTTTAATGCGGCAGAAAGCTGTCCTTTTCCACCGTCAATAATAATTAATTGAGGCAAAGGTTCATTTTCATCGAGCAATCTTCTGTAACGTCGGTACACAATTTCGGTCATCGAAGCAAAGTCATCTGGACCAATAACCGTTTTGACATTAAAATGACGATAATCTTTTTTGCTTGGTTTTCCATCTTTAAAAACAACACAAGCCGCAACCGGATTTGTTCCCTGAATATTCGAGTTATCAAAACATTCAATATGTCGAGGCTCAGAAGGAAGACGTAAATCTTTTTGCATTTGCGCCATAATTCGGTTTACGTGACGATCTGGATCTACAATTTGCAATTGTTTCAACTGTTCAATGCGATAAAATTTGGCATTTCGAATCGATAAATCTAAAATCTGTTTTTTATCGCCAAGCTGCGGAACGGTCACTTTAATGTTTTCGCCCAAATCCAATTCAAAAGGAACAATGATTTCTTTGGATAACAATTGAAAACGCTCACGCAATTCTACAATCGCTAATTCTAATAATTCTTCATCGCTTTCGTCCAGCTTTTTCTTTATATCTAAAGTATGCGAACGAATAATCGAACCATGAGAAATCTGAAGAAAGTTGACATAAGCTGCATTTTCATCAGAAACAATTGAGAAAACGTCAATATTGGTAATTTTCGGATTGATGATCGTTGATCTGGATTGATAATTCTCTAAAACTTCAATCTTTTCTTTAATTTTTTGCGCTTCTTCAAACTGTAAATTCTGCGCATAAGTATTCATCAATTTTTTGAAATCTTTTAAACTTTCTTTAAAATTTCCTTTCAAGATTTCGCGAATAGCGTTGACTTGTCTTTGGTATTCTTCTAAAGGTTCTAAACCTTCGCAAGGTCCTTTACAATTGCCAATGTGATATTCCAGACAAACTTTAAATTTCCCAGAATTAATATTCGATTCGCTCAAATCATAATTGCAAGTTCGAAGCGGATACAATTCTTTAATCAAATCCAAAATCGTATGCACCATTTTGAAATTAGTGTACGGTCCAAAATATTCAGAACCATCTTTAACCATTCGTCTCGTTAAAAATATTCTAGAAAAAGGTTCTTTCTTAATACAAATCCAAGGATAGGTTTTATCATCGCGCAGCAATACATTGTATCTCGGCTGAAGGGTTTTAATTAAATTGTTTTCTAATAAAAGGGCATCGGTTTCTGTGGGAACAACGATGTGTTTTATAGTCACGATTTTTTTTACCAAAACATTGGTTTTTGCGGTGTCGTGAATTTTATTGAAATAAGAAGAAACTCTTTTTTTTAGGTTTTTTGCTTTTCCGACGTACAAGATTTTCCCGTCTTTATCGTAATATTGATAAACACCTGGATTGTCTGGCAAGGTTAAAATTTGAAGGTCTAAGGCCGGCTTTTGCATTCTTTATTGTTTCTGAAGATGTTCGAGAAGCTTTTCAAAAACCATTCCGATTTCTAAATGAAGCTTAACATTGAATTAGTTTCAAATTTACGAAATCAAAAGAATAATTTCTATATTTAGATTTTATAATTCTACATGAAAAATAGTACTCCATTGGTTATTTTTGGCGAATCGATTTTGCCGGGAGAACACAGAACCATAAACGTCGAAATTGCTCGGCTGCATACTACAACCAAGTTGAATATTCCTGTAATCGTGCGCCGTTCCAAGCATGACGGTCCAACAATTTTATTTTCTGCCGGAATTCATGGCGACGAAATTAACGGTGTTGAAGTTGTTCGCCAGATTATCAGCAAGAAAATAAATCGGCCTTCTCGCGGAACCATAATCTGCATTCCTGTCATCAATATGTATGGTTTTGTCAATAAATCTCGTGAGTTTCCAGACGGGCGCGATTTAAATCGTGTTTTTCCAGGAAGCAAAAAAGGCTCACTTGCCAGCCGATTTGCTTATCATATTGTAGAAGAAATTTTGCCGATTTTAGACTACGCGGTCGATTTTCATGCAGGTGGAGCGAGCCGATTCAATGCACCGCAAATCAGAATTACCGAAAACAATCCCGAGTTGAAGATTCTAGCTGATATTTTTAATGCGCCATTTACACTTTATTCTAAAAACATAAATGGTTCTTTTAGAAATACTTCTGAAAAAGCCAATGTAAAAATGCTTCTTTTTGAAGGTGGAAAATCATTGGACATTAATAACGAAATTGCAAATGAAGGTGTTTTGGGTACAAAACGGTTATTGCATTATTTGAATATGTTAGATCCTAAACAGTTAGTTGAGCCAGCAGCGCAGCCTTCCATTTATATTAAACAATCAGTTTGGCTTCGCGCAAAATGTTCGGGTCTGCTTCATGATTTTAATTTGGTGGGAAAATTTGTTACCAAAGGCACTATCTTAGCCATAATTACAGATCCTTTCGGAAAGTTTGAACAAAAAGTCAAAGCGCCGCACGATGGTTTTGTAATTAATGCTAATCATTCGCCAATTGTTTACGAAGGCGATGCTATTTACCATTTATCTAAAACGCCCGACAATGCCGACGAGTAAAAAAGAACTTCGCATAGAATATAAAAATCTCCGTAAAGCACTTTCTTTCGATGAAGTAGAAGAAAAAAGTTTAGCAATTGCAAATCAGCTAATCCAAATGCCAATTTGGGATAAAATCTATTATCATGTTTTTCTTCCTATTGAAGAGCAAAAAGAAGTAAATACAGAGTTTGTTCTTCATTTACTTTCTGGAAAAGACAAAGAAATCCTGATTTCGAAAAGTGATTTCAATAGCAGAAAAATGACTCATTTTTTATTGACGGATAATACTAAAATTAAAAAAAACGAATATAATATTCCAGAACCTGTTGACGGAATTGAAGTTCCTTCTTCTAAAGTCGAAGTAGTTTTTGTTCCGCTTCTAGCATTTGATATTTTCGGAAATCGTATTGGTTATGGAAAAGGTTTTTATGATAAATTCCTTTCAGAATGTAAACCTGAAACCATTAAAATCGGGCTTTCATTTTTTCAACCCGTAAATCAAATCGATGATGTTTTTGAATCGGATATCAAACTAGATTTCTGTGTTACGCCGGAGAAAATTTATCAGTTTGAATAAAATTAATGCCACAGATTAAAAGGATTAAAATGATTTCAAAAAAATAATCCATTTAATTCTTTTAATCTGTGGCAAAAAACACATTTAATTTTTACATTCCAATATTATGTAGAGACGCACTGCAGTGTGTCTAACACAATCTTTGTCGATATGCTAGACGTAGACGCACTGCAGTGCGTCTCTACAATTCAAATGCATAAAAAATTAATGCCACAGATTAAAGGATTCAAAAAGATTAATCTATTTAATCATTTTATCCCGATAGCTATCGGGAGTGGCAAAAAAATCTTCGCATTTAAAAAAATCTTCCGCATCAAATCCCTTTAAAATCAAGGTTTCTAATTTTATTTTCTCGTAAGAAAAATATTTGTAAAGTTTTTGGCACGATTTTGCGTACTCGAAAATTGCAAATAATCACTTCTAGTACATCCGGAATGCTAGTCCTTATTTGAAGCCAATAACCTATTTATTAATATTTAAAAATTTACTTTATGAGAAATCTTAATTTCTTTATGATGGCATTCCTCGTACTTACTATTTTCAGCTGTAAGAAAGCGTATGCACCAGACGAAGCTGCAGATTCGACCGAAATCGCAGTAACAACAACCGATTTGGTTGAAGAAGAAAATTACATTCCTGAAACCAATTCAGAAAGTTATGCAGGATTGGAAGAAAATCCATTTGAATCTCCGCTTAAAACGCCACTTTCGACTTTTTCTATTGATGTTGATAATGCATCTTATACCAATATTCGCCGATTTATAAATGAAGGGCAAAAAGTTCCTAAAGATGCCGTTCGAGTAGAAGAAATGATCAACTTTTTTAAATACAAATATCCACAGCCAGATGGCCAGCATCCGTTTTCTATTAATACCGAATACAGCGACTGTCCGTGGAATAAAAAAAGCCGATTGCTAAAAATTGGTTTGCAGGGAAAAGATGTTCCAATGGCCAATTTGCCGGCTACTAATTTGGTTTTTTTGGTCGATGTTTCGGGTTCGATGGATGAACCAAATAAATTACCGTTATTAAAAGAATCAATGAAAATTTTGGTAAAAGAGCTTCGCAGTACAGACCGAGTTTCAATTGTAGTTTATGCAGGTTCGGCTGGAGTAGTCTTAGAACCAACTTCTGGAGATAATAAAGACGAAATTATGGATGCTTTTGACGATTTGCACGCAGGCGGAAGCACGGCGGGCGGTGAAGGAATCGAATTAGCTTATAGACTAGCACAAGAAAACTTTATTAAAGGAGGAAATAATAGAGTAGTGATAGCTACTGATGGTGACTTTAATGTTGGCGCTTCAAGCGACGATGATATGTTGAAATTGATTGAACAAAAAAGAGAATCTGGCGTTTTCTTAACCGTTTTAGGTTTTGGAATGGGTAATTATAAAGACAGTAAAATGGAAATTCTAGCCGATAAAGGAAATGGAAATTACGCTTATATCGATAATATTCAAGAAGCAAATCGTTTTCTTGGAAAAGAATTTAAAGGCTCAATGTTTGCTATCGCGAAAGATGTAAAAATTCAAATCGAATTTAATCCGAAACATGTTCAGGCCTATCGATTAATTGGTTATGAAAACCGAAAACTAAATGCAGAAGATTTTAAAAATGATAAAATTGACGCAGGAGAATTAGGAAGCGGACATTCGGTTACGGCTTTGTATGAAGTTATTCCGACAGGTGTTGAAAGCGATTATACACCTTCAGATTTGAAATACACCAAAACACAGAAAAACGAGGGAAATTATAGCGATGAACTGGCAACGGTGAAATTTAGATATAAAAAACCTAATGGCAATAAAAGCAATGAAATAATAAATGTTATTGCAGATAAGAAAACAGAACTGAAAAATAGTTCGCCAGATTTCAAATTTACAACTGCCGTTTCTTGGTTCGGACTAAAATTACGCGAATCAAAATATATTGCAAACAGCTCAAGTTCTGACATTAAAAATTTGGCAAAATCAGGATTATCTAATGATGAAGAAGGTTATCGATCTGAATTTATAAGATTAGTTGATGCAGTGAATTAATCTTAAATTCCAAAAAATGAAAATCCCAAATTCCAATTTAAGTTTTGGAATTTGGGATTTCTTTATTTAAATATTTTGAACTTTTACTTAACTTCTTTAATTGTCAAAGAATCAATCCAGCCTTGGGTTCCGTCTGTTAATTCTACTTTTCTCCAGCCGGCAACACTTTCTAAAACATATACTTTTGCTCCTTCATGCAATAAAATAATACCATTTGCAGATTTTTCTGGTTTTGCACGAACTTGACTCATTTCAGAAAAAACGATGGCAACACGATCGTTATCAAAATGACGTTTTTCAGATACAGCAGCAGATATGCTTAAAGCAAATGCAACTAAAAAGATAAACATTCCGACAAAGTAGATTCTTTTTGCAAGTGTAGCTTTTGAAAAATAGTATCCGATGAAACTTAGTAAAAAAATAAAACCAATTGCAACGGCAATTTTTGCCCATTCATTATAATCAAAAATAGAAGTAAAGTTTTGAATCAGTTTTGCAAAACCAACTTTTGGAACTTCTTTAATTTCATCAATAGTCAGTTTTTTGGCAAATTTTAAATTATTTAAAGTCTCAGTATCGTTTGGTTTTAATACTAAAGCTTTTTCATAATTATAAATCGAAGGCGCAACTTGATTTAATTTATAATAGCAATTACCAAGATTAAAATACAATTCTGCAGAATGTAATTTATCTTCTTTCACTATGTTTTCGTAAACCTGAACCGCTTCTTTATACTGCCCTTTCTGATAAAGTGCATTTGCCGATTCAAAGCGTCCTTGAGCAAAGATAACCTGCGAGATTAATAAAAAGAGATAGAGTGTATTTTTCATTTTTATGATATATAAATTTTCACTTTGCGGACTTAAAATTCAGCGAAAGCTAGATCATTATTTCTTAGCTCCCGATAGCTATCGGGATTGCGTTAAAAAAATTAGACAATCTGTTTTTCCAATTCAGAAATAATCAAAACTGCTTTGTCGTAATCTTGTTGAATCGAAGCGCTCGACGCTGGTGCGTAACGTGCAAATTCACAGTTTTCTGTCAAATTAATAAAGTTCTGAACTGTTTCTGCATTTGCATTTCTTGACAATAATAATTCTCTGATATTGTCTTTACTCATTTCTGAAGTTTCAATATGCAGTTTGGCTTTTAAGAAATTATGCATCGCTTTTTCTAATGCAATATAGAAAGGCTCTTTGTTATTAAGATGTTTCTTCGCTTGCGATAAATATTTTTTCGCCAGTTTATTGTTCATTCTAATTCTATTTCCAGTAACATCACTGTCAATAGCTTCTTTTCTTTTCTTAGCTAAAATGATTAACGGAATAATGATAAAAGGAGCAAATAATAATCCTAAATACAAATTAGAACCGTAAAACTCTTTTTTAGCAATTGGAATTAAAGCTGTTTTAGATTTAATGTTTTTGAAATGATCTGTTTGTGCAACTGCATTTTTAGATGCCGATCCTGTATTTGCTTCTGCAGGCGTTGGTCCATCTAAAACGTCAATCATAATTTCTTTTGAAGTAATGGTTTTGTATGAACCTGTACTTAAATCAAAATAAGAGAACTGCATTGGTTTGATGGCATATTTTCCTCTGTATTGCGGAACAATAGTATATTTATCAGTAATTCTTCCAGACATTCCAGTCAGAGAAGTGGTTACGCTTTCATCATGAACAGGATCGTACATTTCTAATGCGTTTGGAACAACTGGTTTTGGAAGTGTAAATAACTTCATGTTTCCAGTTCCTTGCGCGCTCACAATTAAGTCTAGTCCTTCACCATTTTTAAGTGTTGTTTTTGAAGGAGTAACTGTAAAATTAAATTTTCCAACAGCTCCGGTAAATCCTTCTGGTTTGCTGCTTTCTGGAAGTGGTTTTACATTAATTGTTTTTGCTCCAGCAGAAACTACTTTATTGCCTTCTGTTGTAATCATTTGACCAAACATATCACGACGATTAGAAGCCATTTCTACTTCAATATCTAATGAAAGAGGTTCGATTGTTAATCTTCCCGATTTTTGCGGATATAAAATGGTTTTTTTCAAGATTACAGAATAACATCTCTGACCTTGATAACTTCCTTCTTCAATCTGTAATTGTTTAATGTCGATATTCTGATTCCAGAAATCATTGTATTTAGGTTTTGCAAGCTCTTTAAAACGATTTACTCCAATATTATTGAAGTATAGTTTGTAAACTACTGTAATTGGTTCGTTTAGATACGGATTTGTTTTAGAAATTTCTGCAACTAAAGTCAATAATTCATTAGGAGATCCTGGAGGCCTGTCGTTTGGATCTCTTTCTTGGGCAACGGCATTGGTAACCGTAACTTTTATCGGATTGGTTTTGTAAACTTGACCGTTGTATTCTATAGCGGCCTGTTTAATCATTACAACTCCTTTTCTTTCAGGCTGTAAAATGTAAGAATATATTTTTTGAAAAGAGCTTCGGCCATTTACCCAAGATTGGCTAATCTGCTGGCTTGGCCCTGCAACCATTCTAAACCCGTCAAAAGAAGGCTGTTCGAAGTTGTCTCCGTCAACATTCATAATGAAATCTATACGAAGTCTTTCGTTTACTCCAAGTGTGTTTTTGCTGACTCTGGCTTCAAATTGTACTTGAGCCATAAGTCCTTGAAATGTGATTAGAAATAGAATTAAATATCTTTTCATTTAATGTTTAATCGTTTTTTAATGTTTAATCGTTTAACCGTCATTTTGTTTAATCGTTTTGTTTGGATCAAATAAACAAATTAACGGTTAAACGATTAACCAAAATTTTACCAGTCTTTTTCAGATTTTTTAGGACTACCTTTTACTTTTTGTGCGTTAACTTTATCCTGAATTTTCTTCTCTTCATTATTAACAGCATCTAACAAGTTCTGAACGCGCTCTTTTGATATTCCTCCAGGCTGTGGTTTTGGCTCTCCTTTATTGTCAGATTTGTCATCTTTCTTCGGATCGTTTTTACCATCTTTTTTATCCTTGTCTTTATCGCCTTTGTCGTCTTTCTTGTCCTTGTCTTTATCTTTGTCTTTATTGTTGTCCTTGTTCTTATCTTTATTTTTATCCTTGTCTTTGTCTTTATCCTTATTCTTGTCTTTGTTATCGTTTTTCGGAGGATTTTCTTTTAGTTTTTGTTTTGCATATGCGTAATTATAACGCGTTTCCTCATCTGTTGGGTCATTGCGCAAAGCTTGTTTGTAAGCTTCAACCGCCTGCGTATAATCTTTCTCCTTCATGAAAACGTTTCCAAGATTGTGAAAAGCTTTATGTTTTTCAGGTCTTGTTTTGGCATTTTTTATCGCTTTCGCGTAAGCGAATTTAGCTTCCGAAATTTGATTTTGCCTGTAAATAGTGTTTCCTAAATTATATGGCGCCGCAGATCGTTTTGGAAATTTAGATTCCGAAATTCTATAGTTTGCCTCAGCATCAACAAATTTATTCTGTTTATATTCTTCATTCGCAGCAGGCAATGTTTTGTCTTTTTCTTGTGCAGAAACTGCAAAAGAAACCGTTAATAAGATATAAAGAAGTAAATTTTTCATTCTAATTTTGTTTTCTGTTCTGAATTTCATCTGAGCATTTATTTCTTTTCGTTAAATAAATCCAACTCTTTGATCCAGTTTGTTTTTCTTTCTAATAAGAAAATATCAATAAACAACAGTAAAAAAGCAAATCCGATAAACCATTGAAATTGCGATTGAAACTCTGCCATTTGTGTTGCTTCAAATTCTGTTTTTTGAATATTGTTCAAAGCATTTTTTATATATTCTAAAACTTCTTTGGTACTTCCGCCATAAACATAACCGCCTTTTGTTGCTTTGGCAATCGTTTTTAAGCCTTCTTGATTTAATTTCGTGATTACCGTTTCTCCGTTTTGATCTTTTTGATATCCTCTGACAACACCATTTTCTTTTAACGGAATTGTTCCTCCTTTTTCTGTTCCAACACCAATTGTAATGATTTTCATTCCTAATTTATTCGCTTCTTCTGCCGCAGCAGTCGCGCCTTCAGAATGGTCTTCTCCATCAGAAATCAGGATTAATAATTTGCTGGTTTTGCTTTTTTCATCAAAATAAGTTGAAGATAATTTTATTGCTTCATCCAAAGATGTTCCTTGAGAAGAAACCATTCCAGGACTCATACTTTGCAAAAACATTTTAGCAACGCTGTAATCTGATGTGATAGGTAAAACAGGAAAAGCGCTTCCTGCATACGCCACAATACCAATTCGGTCGCTTCCTAAGTTATTGATAATTTGAGAAACCAATTGTTTACTTTTATCCAAACGGCTTGGTACCACATCTTCAGCAAGCATACTTTTCGAAACGTCGACAGCAAAAACAATATCGATACCTTCTCGTTTTACGGTTTCCATTTTGGTTCCGATTTTCGGATTTACCAAACCGATAATCAAGCAGGTAAGCGCCAAGAGAATCACCACAATTTTTAAAACAGGTTTAAAAACCGATTTCTCAGGACTCAATCTTTTCACCATTTCCAAATCACCAAACTCGCGTTGTGTTCTTCTTTTCCAATACATATTGAAAAGAAAAATACACACCACAATTGGGATCAGTAGTAAGAGATATAAATATTTTTTTTCGTCTAATTCCATTTTTTAATTCTAGTTTCCAGTTTTCTGTCACAGTTTCCAGCTGTAAACTGAGAACTGAGACTGCGACTAAAATATTTAAATAAAGCTTCTGTAAACCGTATTTCTTAATCCAACTTCAAGTAATAATAAAAAGGCTGCAAACAAAACAAAAATTCTGTACTTTTCATCATAATCGTAGAATTTTAATTCTTGGATTTCTGTTGTTTCCAGCTTATTAATCGAATTATATATTTGAGCTAATTTGTCGTTACTTGTTGCTCTAAAATACGTTCCATCTGTTTTTTGAGCGATGCTTCTCATCAACTTTTCGTCAATTTCAACTTTCTGCATTTTGAACATTAAACTTCCGTTTGGAGCGTATTGATACGGAGATTCTGCCATTCCGTTTGTTCCAATACCGATTGTATATACTTTAATTCCGTATTGTTTTGCAATGTCAGAAGCCGTTTCTGGTTCGATAAAACCAGCATTATTAACTCCATCAGTCATTAAAATAATTACTCGGCTTTTCGCTTTACTGTCTTTAAGGCGGTTTACAGCAGTTGCCAATCCCATTCCGATTCCAGTTCCGTCTTGTAACGTTGTATCGTATTTAATGCCTTTTATTGCTTCCAAAATAATCGCTTTATCGCTCGTAACTGGAGTTTTTGTGTACGCTTCAGATGCATATAAAACCAATCCGATTCTATCGTTTGGTCTTTCTTCAACGAAATCGGCGGCAACTCTTTTTAAAGCTTCCATACGATTTGGTTTTAAATCTTTTGCCAACATAGATCCAGAAACGTCAATTGCCATTACAATATCAATCCCTTTTGTTGTTTTGGTTTGATTGCTAATATCTACCGTTCTTGGTCGAGCCAAAGCAATAATCAAAGAACATAAAGCAAGGATTCTGAAAACGTATAAAGCAGGTTTGAACTTTGTCCAAAATGATTCGCTGTTTTGAAAACCTGCAGTTGAGCTCATTTTTAAAGTAGCCGACTGCTGATTGCGTTTCCAGAAATACCAACCTATGGCAATTGGAATCAATAGAAACAACCAAAGAAATTCTGGATTTAAAAAACTCATCTTACTCATTAGTTGCTTGCTCTTTGAAGTTCAACAGAATTTAATACTCGGGCTGTAATGTCGTTGGCATACGTGTCGCCTTCTTCATGCAAAATCATGATTTGTTGCAAACCTTGATCTTGTTTGAAAAGCAACAATTCGTAATATGCTTTTGTACTTGTTTTAGTTGCAGGATTTAGAATAGTCATTGTTCCATAACCTTTTACACCCTGAATACCTTCGTTTGTTTGAAAATCTTCTTGTTTTACAATAATATTTTGTGCTCCTTGAGCTTCCATTACTTTTAAAGATCCTTCAAGAGCTTTTGCTAAATCAATATCAGTTGGCTGTTTAAACTTGGCAGTAGAAACAGTGATATAGAAATTATCAATCATACTTCCGTATGTGAAAAGCTGCATTTCTTTAATTAAAGCCATTGTTTCTTTTGGAAGGACTTTTTCAGTGTCCATTCTTTTTAAAACTTTTGGAGTTTCAATCAAAACAGCTGGACTTCCGTAAGCACTTTTTACCCATTCTCCTTCTAATAATTCTTTAGAAGGATGACCGATTAAATTGTCTTTCACGTAAGTGAAACCTTTTGTTACCACAAAATAAGTTGTAGTTACAAACAACACTAAGATTACAGCTGCAATAGAATAACCAATTCTGGCATTGCGTTTTTTGCGAAGTTGTTCCTTAATTTGTTTTTGTCTTTGAGCCTCATTCAATAACTGATCTTCGATATCTTCTGGAGCTTCAGTCGGAATAGCATTATCAAGCGTTAAAATAACTTTTTGAATTTTATTTCTGTCTTCTGTAATCTCAAAATCAAGTGGTTTCGATTTCGCAAATTTTACTAAATCGGCCTGACGTAAAACACGTTCTAAATTCTCAACGGTTTCTGGAGTCAGCGTCATTTTCTTTTTGGTCGATGCTTCTCTAATAGCTGTAATTAACTCAGAAGTTGTGCTTTCCATTGCTGGAATGTGAATCGCTTCTTCAATATAATTTCTTGCAATATCGGTTAATTCACTATAATATTCTTTAATTTCTCCTTTTTGAACAAGTTCTTTTTGTTCCAGATTATTCAATAAACTTGTTGCTTTTTCGATTGGAGTTTTATAAACTTCTTCTTCGATTTTTTTCAGTTGACGTTTTTTAACATACCAGTAAACGATTGCGCCAATTCCGATAATAGCTAAAACAATCAAAACATAAATCCACCAATTTCCCATTCCTTCATCAACAGAAGAAATATCTTTGATGTCGTACATTTTTTGCTGTAAAGTATCGACTTTTACGTTTGCAACTTCAACTTTGATAGAATCAGAAAAGAAAGGTTTTTTATCTATTAAAATTTTGACACTCGGAATAGTATAGCGACCAGAATCAAACTGTGTTAAACCATATTTTTTTATAAGTTCGTAAGTTCCGTCCTTTTTAACGGTATCAATCGGATATGATTGAATAACTTCTAACGGCCCAATGTTTTTAAGTTTCGGAAATTCAACTTTAGATGTTGAAGTAACCACCGTTTTAAGCGTTAGTTTGAACTCGGCACCAATCTTATTTTTGGTGGTGTCAATACTTGTTTCTACCTGTTTCTGCTGCGCAAAAATCATAGTAGAAAAAAGCAATAAAAATATATAAAGTTTAAATTTCATTTGAGTAACGATTGTTGATTTTAGATTAACGATTTTTGATTTGTTAATCAAAATTGCCAAATTTTTATCGTGCTTTGAAATAGCCTAATAGTTTAGTAACGTAATTTTCGTCAACTCTGGTGTTGACAATACCTGCTCCAGATTTACGGAATGTATCTTTAAAATAATTCAATTTTTCTTGATAATGTTTCTCATAATTCAATCGAACTGTTTTAGAACTTGTATCAACCAACTGTATTTTTCCTGTTTCAGAATCCAGCATAGAAACCATTCCTAAATTTGGAATTTTTTCTTCGCGCATATCGTAAACGCGAACGCCTGTAATATCATGTTTTTTAGATGCAATTTTTAAAGTTTGCTCGTAAGAATCAGACATAAAATCTGAAATCATAAAAATAATAGCTTTCTTTTTTTGAGTTCCAGATAAAAACTTCAAAGCTTGAGCGATGTCTGTTTTATGACTTTTTGGTTCAAATTCGATCAATTCACGAATTATGCGAAGCACGTGCGAACGCCCTTTTTTTGGCGGAATATATAATTCTACTGTATCAGAAAATAAGATTAAACCAATTTTGTCATTGTTTTGTGTAGCCGAAAAAGCCATCGTTGCCGCGATTTCGGTTACGATGTCTTTCTTGAATTGATTTTTAGAACCAAAGGATTCAGAACCCGAAATATCAACCATTAAAACCATGGTCAATTCGCGTTCTTCTTCAAATACCTTAACGTGAGCTTCGTTGTAGCGTGCGGTTACATTCCAATCGATGTTACGAATATCATCTCCGTATTGGTATTGACGCACCTCGCTAAACGTCATTCCTCGTCCTTTAAATGAAGAGTGGTATTCTCCCGAAAAGATATGATTACTCAGTCTCTTCGTTTTGATTTCTATTTTCCGTACTTTTTTTAAAAGCTCTTTTGTATCCATTTTTTGTTTGGTTTATGGTTTGTGGTTGTTGGTTAATGGCATAATACCATCAACAAAAAACTATCAACCATCAACTTTTAAGGTACCTCAATCTCGTTAACGATTTTGTTGATAATGTCTACAGAAGTAATGTTTTCTGCTTCTGCTTCGTAAGTGATTCCAACTCTGTGACGTAGCACATCGTGAACAACGGCACGAACGTCTTCTGGAATTACATAACCACGACGTTTGATAAAAGCATAACATTTTGCAGCATTAGCCAAGTTGATACTTCCACGAGGAGAAGCTCCAAAACTGATAAGCGGTTTTAAATCGGCTAATTTGTATTTTTCTGGGTAACGTGTAGCGAAAATAATATCTAAGATGTATTTTTCAATTTTTTCGTCCATATAAACTTCACGAACCGCTTCTTGCGCGCGTAATATTTGCTCAACAGAAACTACTGGATTTACTTTTTCGTAAGATCCTTTTAAGTTTTGACGAATTACGAAACGCTCTTCATCAATTTTTGGGTAGTCAATTACGGTTTTCAACATAAAACGATCCACTTGTGCTTCAGGAAGTTGGTATGTTCCTTCTTGCTCAACCGGGTTTTGTGTTGCTAATACTAAAAACGGACGATCTAATTTGAAAGTAGTGTCGCCAATAGTAACTTGTTTTTCCTGCATTGCCTCTAATAATGCTGATTGAACCTTTGCTGGAGCACGGTTAATCTCATCGGCAAGTACGAAATTGGCGAAAATTGGTCCCTTTTTAATAGAGAACTCGTTTGCTTTAATATTGTAAATCATGGTTCCGATAACATCGGCAGGTAATAAATCGGGCGTAAACTGAATACGGCTGAACGAACCTTGAACCGCTTGAGAAAGCGTATTAATAGCCAAAGTTTTTGCAAGACCTGGAACTCCTTCCAGTAAAATATGTCCTTGTCCAAGCAATCCGATTAATAAACGCTCGACCATATGTTTCTGGCCCACAATAACTTTGTTCATTTCCATTGTAAGAAGGTCTATAAAAGCACTTTCTCTTTCAATTTTTTCATTTATCGCTCTAATGTCTAAAGTCGTTGTATTTTCTTCCATATAAATATTTTTAAAACCTTGATTTTTACGCCTTATTTTTGAGAGTGCAAATTGAATATTTTTTAAGAAGTAAGATGTTAAAGAATGGTTAAAACTTCGACCAATGACCTAATTTTAAGGACTAATTGTGAATCTATTTTTATATTTTTAAGAACTTTGATGATTATGTTTTTTTAAAGCATAATTATTACCAAAAATAACGCATAACAATTATGAGCAAAACAGTCTTATCGCCTATAATTTCGGGCACTATGAATTGGGGAGTTTGGGATAAAAACCTTACAACCAAAGAAATGGAAAACATGATACAAGTGAGTATCGAAAACAAAATTACGACTTTTGATCACGCGGATATTTACGGTTCGTATACGACCGAAGCCGATTTTGGAAAAGCCTTTCACGCTAGTAAAATTGACCGTGAAAAATTACAATTAATTACCAAGTGTGGCATTCAGATGATTGCTGATAAACGCCCTGAAAACAAAATTAAACATTACGATTATTCTAAAGACTATATTATTAAGTCGGTTGAAGGTTCTTTAAAAAACTTAAAAACGGACTATGTTGATGTTTTTTTATTGCACAGACCGAGTCCGTTAATGCAGGCAGACGAAATTGCAGAAGCGGTTGAGAAATTAAAAGCAGAAGGAAAAATCATTGATTTTGGACTTTCAAACTTTACCAGTTCGCAAACTGAATTAATTCGTCAGAAAACTGAAGTTAGCTACAATCAAGTGCAATTTTCGGCAACGCATTATGAAGCAATGACTGACGGAAGTTTAGATTACATGCAGACTAACGGAATTCGCCCATTATCATGGAATCCGCTTGGAACTGTTTTTAGAGAAGATACAAAACAAACGCGCCGTTTGAAAAAACTGTTTTCTACTTTATTAGAGAAATATCATTTAGGAGCAGACACACTTTTATTGTCATGGATTTTAAAACATCCGGCAAAAATAATTCCAATTGCAGGAACTGTAAATATTGCTAGAATTCAATCTTTGTCAAAAGCAATTGAATTGGATATGGACACAGAAGACTGGTTCGCCATCTGGACAGAAAGTATGGGTGATGATGTGCCTTAAATTTTAGTGTTCAGTCGCAGTTTTAAGTGCTCAGTTTTATCTGAATCAAAATTTAAACACATAGAGACATAGATTTTTTTCTTTTAAAAAGAAGATTTTAGCGTTTCACTTACACATAGCTATGTGTGTTGATGTAAATGAAATACCTTTTTAAAGCAAAGCTGAACTATGTATCTATGTGTTAAAACAAAATAGTTAACAATGAAAAAAACAGTTTTAATTACTGGCGCCACAAGCGGAATTGGAAAAGCAACCGCTCAGACTTTGGCAAAAAACAATTATAAAGTAGTGCTTTGCGGAAGACGTAAAGACCGTTTGGAAGAACTTGAAAAAGAACTTTCAGCTTTTACAGAAGTGCATTCTTTGGCTTTTGATGTTCGTGATAAACAAGATGTGTTAGAAAAAATAAGTTCTTTGCCGAATGATTTTGCTATAATCGATGTTTTGATAAATAATGCAGGAAATGCTCACGGTTTAGATCCGATTCAAAACGGAGATTTAGACGATTGGGATGACATGATCGATATTAATGTAAAAGGACTTTTGTATGTTTCAAAAGCGATAATTCCGCAAATGGTGGAAAGACAGTCGGGACATATTATCAATATTGGTTCAACTGCTGCGAAAGAAGTTTATCCAAACGGAAATGTATACTGTGGTTCTAAACATGCTGTTGATGCGATTACTGCGGGAATGCGAATCGACTTAAATCCGTTTGGAATTAGAGTGGGAGGTATTCATCCAGGAATGGTTGCTACAGAATTCAGTGAAGTTCGTTTTAAAGGAGATGTGGAAAGAGCTTCAAATGTCTACAAAGGATTTGATCCGTTGCAGGCTGAAGATATTGCAGATATTATTCATTTCGTAGTTTCAAGACCTTATCATGTAAATATTGCTGATCTGGTTGTTATGAGTACCGCTCAGGCATCTTCTACGATTGTCAAGAAAAATATTTAAATAAAATTGATTGTAGAGACGCACAGTAGTGCGTCTTTTTTTTAATTTTAAGGTTTAATAAATTAAATTAGTGCGAATTAGTGTAATTCGTGGCAAAATAAAATCGACATGATTAATAAGCGCCTTTTAATTAAAAATCTTCTCGCACATAATGACGAAAGCAGTTTTTATGATAAAAAAAGGCAGCTGAATCTTCATTCTCGCGAAGGGAAAGGCAAATTCTTAAAACACATTTGCGCATTATCCAATTCCAATCCAAACAATAATTCTTATATCGTAGTTGGAGTAGAAGACCAAGATAACGAAATTGTCGGCGATGACTTCTTCGATGATAGTCGAATTCAGAATCTGGTCAACGCTTTTTTAGAAAATCCGCCTAAAATTCAATACGAAAATGTTCCTTTTCCCAATCTTCCAAAAGACAAAGTAATCGGTCTGGTTACTATTAAACCTAAAAGTAAAATCTCTTATTTTAAAAAAGGAATTCATACTATTTTAGCCAATAGCATCTTTATCAGACGCGGCAGTAATTCGATTCCGCTAGAAGACCATGAGGAAGTAGAAAAAAGTAATCAAAATACCGAAACCGTTATTGGGATTGAAAACAGTTCAAGAAACAGTATTCAATATACTTTAGATGGCGTTATCGATTTTATGAATTTCAGGCATAAAGACATGTCGCCTAAGTATTATGTCTTTAAAGAATTGTTTGTAATCTGTTGGGCTGGAGTTCCTAAAACAATGCGGGATAAAACCTTTCTTTCGCGTGTTGATATCGAATTAATCAACGAACAAATTAAACTTTTTTATTCTGCGCAAGATGTTGTTACGATAGAATATAATGATGATACTTTTACCATTACAGAATATGTTCCTTTGGGTTTGAATGATAAAACGAGTTACTATCCGTTAGAAGAGCAGACTATTCATTTTTTTGATAATGGTTATTATAAAATAGATCGTCAAATGCTTTTTCAGCCGCCAGAATTCAATCGAAAGATGCTTTATCATATTTACAATTCGAATGTGGCATTATTGAGCAAACTTCAAAAAGAAATTGCATTATCTGAAAGAGAAATGAAAGATTTAGAAAATCTGCCTTCTACTTTTATGATTTGTTATTTGAATGGTTTTGAAGATGCTAGACAGAAATTAATTGATGCAAAACTGCTTTTGAAACCTTATAAACAGATTTATTCTTCTTTTAAAGAAGCATTACGAATTTTGCGTAAAATGAAATATGATGTTCAGTAAAAAAAAGGTTCTAAGGTGCTGAGGTTCTGAGATGCTAAGGTTTTGAGGTTTTTTCTGTTGAGACGTAGTAAAGTTACAAAGGTTCAGAGGTTCAAAGTGACAAAGGTTTTCTGTAGAGACGCACTGCAGTGCGTCTACATCCAACATATCGACAAAGATTCAATTTAAATTTATTGAAAATTCAAATATTTGCTGACTTCATTATATGGAAATATAATTTCTTTTGGACCGTCTGCGTAAGACGCGGCTTCATAAGAGTTGTAATATAAAAGCAATCCTTGTGAAGTATAAAAAATATTCTGCGGTAGTTGAAATTTATCATTCTCAAACATTAAGCCTGTCGCATTTATATTTGTCTTTTCTGGAATTTTGTATTTTGCTCGGAAGGTTTTTTCAGCCAATGTTTTAAACTCTTTTTCATTTTTAAATAGCTGGTTATTAAAAATTACTTTTCCCGTTTTTTTATTGAATAATAAAGAACGATAGCCTTGATAGCCGTGCGCTCCTCCAGTAAAAGTATAATGATCAATTTTTAGGTTTAAAATCTGATCCGATTCGAATTCTTTATCTCCGATTATTTTTGCTTCCCAGCCAAAAGTATCATTTGGAAATTTTTGACGCATTTCTTCATAAGATTCAATGAAAGATTTTGACAATGATTTATAATCATCGACTTTAGTTGAATCTTCTCCAAAAAAAACAATTTCTTTTATTACGGCAAAGACTTTTTTATTAATGCTGTCTGATATTACTCGTCCATTTTTGGCAATCGGAACTTCTATTGTGATTTGCGGGCAATCGCTTTTGCATGGAATAGTAGACTTATCTTCAAACTTTTCATTTTCAAATGAGAGCTCTTTTTTGCAACTTGTAAAAATCAAACACAAAAAGATTATAAATATGTAATTTTTCATATCAAAAAGTGTTAATTATCTACAAAGGTAAGAAGTTGTAACCCGATAAAATAAATTAAGCGGTAAATTTGTAAAACAATTATAGAATTAAAATTTATAACTATATGAAATTCAATACAAAAGTAATTCACGGTGGACAGCATCATGATCCAAGTACAGGGGCTGTTATGCCGCCGGTGTATCAAACGTCAACTTTTATTCAGACAAGTCCAGGAAAACCTTTGGCAGATTACGAATATAGTAGAGCCTCGAACCCAACGCGTACAGCTTTAGAAGAAGCTTTGGCTAGTATTGAAAACGGAACTCGCGGATTGGCATTTTCATCTGGTCTTGCGGCGACAGATTGTGTTTTAAGATCTTTTAAAGCGGGTGATGAAATTATTGCAATGGACGATTTGTACGGTGGAACATACAGAATGTTTGCTCGTGTTTATAAAGATTCAGGAATTAAATTTCATTTTGTTGATATGACTAATATCGAAAAATTGAAAAGTCTAATCAATGAAAATACCAAATTAATCTGGGTAGAAACGCCAACAAATCCATTAATGAAATTGGCGGATATTCAGGAAATAGCAAAAATCACTAAAGAAAAAAATATTCTTTTAGCTGTTGACAATACTTTTGCAACACCATATTTACAAAAACCTCTTGATTTAGGAGCTGACATTGTAATGCATTCGGCAACAAAATATTTAGGAGGACATTCTGATGTTATCGCTGGAGCGTTAATCGTAAAAGATGCAGCACTGGGAGAACAATTGCATTTTCAGCAGTTTGCAACTGGAGCAACACTCGGACCAATGGATAGCTTTTTGGTTTTAAGAGGAATCAAAACTTTAGCTTTAAGAGTGCAGAGACATTGTGAAAACGGAGAGAAAGTGGTAGAATATTTAAATAATCATCCAAAGATAAAAACGGTTTATTATCCAGGTTTAAAAAATCATCCGTTTCATGAAATTGCTAAAAAGCAAATGAAAGCGTTTGGCGGAATGGTTTCTTTCGATTTTAAATCGGGTAAAAAAGAAGATTCTATCGCATTTTTAGAAAAACTAAAAGTATTTACTCTGGCAGAATCTTTAGGAGGAGTTGAATCATTAGCCAATCATCCTGCTTTAATGACACACGCCTCTATTCCGGCAGATAAAAGAGCAGAAGTTGGAATTACAGATGATTTAGTTCGATTAAGCGTCGGTATTGAAGATGCAGAAGATTTAATTGCCGATTTAGAACAGGCTTTAGCTTAGGATAAATTCCAAAAAAATAAAAATCCCAAACTCCAAAATGATTAAATTGGAATTTGGGATTTTTTATATTGTAAATTTTAGTTTTAAAACTCTAAGTAGTAGATGTAACCAAAGTTAAACCAAACCTGCCAGTCATTATTTCTATTTTCTGTGTAAATGGTTTTGTTAGGGTTTAATCCGTCAATCCAGTCTGAGTTGTACATTTGAAAACGAGTTTCAAACATTAAATCGCTCATTTTTGTTAATTTGTAATGCACACCAACCGCTGCAGTAGCAGACAAAACAACGCCAGTTTCAGTAGAAAAACCGTGCGCTCGTCCATCAGATGGAGTTAAATATTTTCCTGGCGTAACAGTAGGAAGTGTTATGTCTCCTAAACGAGAACCAACTTTTGTCGAATAATAACTGATCTGAAAACCTAAACTTCCATACGGACTAAAGCTACCAATTGTATTCTCAAAATCGTGAATTTTCATAAAAGGAGAAAATTCTAGCTGCGCACCCAAATTTACTATAGAAGAACTTGCATGCATGTTTCTTAATTGCTGAGCGAATACCCCATCAGGTTTTCTTTCAACCCATTCTCCAAAATGTTTTAAAGTAGTTTTACTAAAAGACAGTTCTGATCTAACTTTGAAGTGTTCTGTGAAATAACTTTCTCTATTATTAGCAGCAGAAAAATTGATAAAATGCATAATTCCAATACCGAAACCTGTGTTTCCTGCATTGGTGTCAAAGTTGTTTCTTTCGCCAAAATCCGACTGTAAAGTTACTGGTCCTGCAAATATTCCTATCTCTTGAGCTAGGTCTGACTGTGCAGATACCGTATTTGATATACTAAAGATGGCAAATAATGTGATAAAGAGGTGCTTAGACATTTTGTTGGGCTTACAAATCTTGGCAAATATATAAAAAACATATTCGATTCAAAATATTAAATCATTCTATTAAAAAATAAGTAACAAAATACTTAATTTGCTAACATTTACGGAGTTATTTGCGTGTAAACCCCTACATGTAAAATGTAATTTTTTGGTTTGTTTGAAAAATGTATAAATCGACTCAAAAAAGTGAAAAATATAACAACGAATAAGAATTTGATATATCTTTGCTTGTTGAAACGAAAACGTTTTCTTAAACGTGATTTCTTAATTTAAAAGCAAAAAATAAATCAACTTATCTGAATAATTTATTTCAAATATGGAACAAAAAATAAATGAATTTATGGCTCTTATTGAGTCCAAAAATCCAAACGAGCCAGAATTTCTTCAAGCTGTTAGAGAATTTGCAGAAACAGTAATTCCATTTATATCTGAGCGTAAAAAATATGATGGAAAGAATATCCTTTTAAGAATCGCTGAACCAGAAAGATCAATAATATTCAGAGTTCCGTGGGTAGACGATAAAGGAGAAATTATTGTGAATAGAGGTTTTAGAATTCAAATGAACTCTGCAATCGGACCTTATAAAGGAGGAATTAGATTTCACCATACCGTAAATTTATCTGTTTTAAAATTCCTTGCTTTCGAACAAGTTTTCAAGAACAGCTTAACTACACTTCCAATGGGTGGTGGAAAAGGAGGTTCTGATTTTGATCCAGAAGGAAAATCTGATGGCGAAATTATGCGTTTCTGCCAATCATTCATGACAGAATTATGTCGTCATATTGGTCCAGATCTTGACGTGCCTGCAGGAGATATTGGTGTTGGGGCAAGAGAAATTGGTTATTTGTTTGGTCAGTACAAAAGAATTAGAAATGAATTTACAGGAGTTTTAACTGGAAAAGGTTTGGCTTACGGAGGTTCATTAATTAGACCTGAAGCTACCGGATATGGTGTAGTGTATTTTACAGATCAAATGCTTCGTACTATTGGTCATGAAATTAAAGGAAAAAGAGTTGCAATTTCTGGATTCGGAAATGTGGCTTGGGGAGTAGCTTTAAAAGTAAATGAATTAGGAGGTACAGTAGTTACTATTTCTGGACCTGATGGTTATATTTATGATGAAGAAGGAATTTCTGGAGAGAAAATTGATCACTTATTAGAGATGAGAGCGACAGGTGATAATAGAGCAGAAAGATATTTAGAGAAATATCCAAATGCTGTTTTCCACAAAGGAAAAAGTCCATGGGAAGTAAAAGTAGATATTGCAATTCCATGCGCTACGCAAAACGAATTGAATGGAGATGATGCACAAAAACTTATTGATAACGGAGTTTTATGTGTAACTGAGGCCGCAAATATGCCTTCTACTTTAGATGCAATTAAACTTTTCTTAGACAATAAAGTATTGTTTGCTCCAGGAAAAGCGGCAAATGCTGGTGGTGTTGCAGCTTCTGGACTAGAAATGACACAGAACTCTATTCGTCTAAACTGGACGAGTGAAGAGGTAGATTTGAGATTGAAAGAAATTATGATCGGAATTCATAACCAATGTAAAAAATATGGTGCCGAAGAAGACGGATATGTAAACTACGTAAAAGGAGCAAACATAGCCGGATTTGTTAAGGTAGCAGATGCTATGCTGGCACAAGGAGTTGTATAAAGTTTTATTTATTTAATATAGAATAGCCTCTATTTGTCTTTTGAAGATAATTTGGAGGCTTTTTTATTTGTATGAAAAAGTAAATAATCCCGTTTGTAGTATATTTGTCAATCAGAATATTTTAAATGATGAAAAAAACATTTTTCTACGTTTTATTTTTATTGCTATTTCAATTTAGTCAGGCACAGAATAAATTGTCATGGCAGGGCTATTTTTCGTTTAATGAAATTAAAGATATTTCTGAATCATCGACAACAGTTTTTGCCGCTTCAGAAAATGCTTTGTTTTCTAAAAATGCAACAACCAACGTTCTTAAAACCACTACAACCGTTGACGGCTTATCAGGTCAGACCATTTCAGCTGTTTATTACAGTGAAACTTTTAAGAAAACAATAATTGGTTACGAAAACGGATTAATGATTTTGGTGAATGAAACAGACGGAAGTATTTTGAAAGTTGTTGATATTATTAATAAACAGCTTCCGGCAAATTTGAAGAAAATCAATCATTTTATGGAATATAACGGTTTGGTTTATGTTTCATGCGATTTTGGAATTGTACAGTTTAATTTGAATACTTCAAAATTCGGCGATACGTATTTTATTGGAGATAATGGCGCTGAAATCAGTGTTAAGCAAACAGCATTTTTTAACGGATTTATTTTTGCCGCGACTTCAAGCGGAATAAGAAGAGCAGATAGCACAAATGCTAATTTAATCGATTATAATCAGTGGACAGTTGTAAATCCAGGAAATTGGTCAAGTGTTGAAGCCTTGGATACCGAACTTTTGGCAATAAATGATTCCGGATATATCCATAGATTTAACTCAAATGCCTTTATAGGTTTTTCTCAATTGCCGCAAGCTGCGGTAGATATGAGGGCAAAAAATCATAATTTATTTATTACAACAGCAAATACAGTTTACGTTTATAATAATCAGCTGGTTCTAAACAGGCAAATTACAAATACTCAAGTTTTAGATAATACTTTAAATTTTAGTTGCGCAACTGCTGTTGGAGCGCAGCTTTTTATCGGAACAAAAGAAAAAGGATTGTTTATTTCTTCACTAAGTACATCATCTGCTTTTGAAAATATAACGCCAGCGGGACCATTACGTAATAATATTTTTTCTTTAGACGCAACTCCAAATGTTTTGTGGACTGTTTATGGAGATTACGATACTTCCTATGATCCTTACAATTTAGATAGTTATGGAATTAGCAAATACAATACTTCTGGCTGGTTAAACATTCCTTACTCTGAGGTTTTTGATGCAAAATCAATTACGCGAATTATTGTTAATCCAACCAATGAAAAACTAGTTTATGCCAGTTCTTTCTTTTCGGGATTACTAAAAATTGAAAATGACGTTCCGACTTTATTATATAATGAAAAAAATAGTGGTTTAGAATCTATTACAACAGAAGGTCCAAATTACATAGACGTTCGTATTAATGCAACCGCTTTTGATAAAACTGGCAATCTTTGGGTCACCAATAGCCGAATTAAAAATGGTTTGAAAGTTTTAAAATCTAACGGACAATGGGGTAGTTATGCTATGACCTCAATTTTGGATAATGCAGAAGCGGTTAGTTTTTCTAGTATAGTTGTAGACCGTAATAATGTAAAATGGATTGGAACAAATAGAGATGGAGTAGTAGCTTTTAATGAAACGACTAATACCTTCAAAAAAATGACTTTCGGTACTGACGCAGGAAATCTTCCTGTTGCAGATGTTAGAAGTATCGCTTTAGATACGAAAAACCAGCTTTGGATCGGAACTATCAAAGGTTTAAGAGTCTTGTCTAATGTTGCGAGTTTTCAAGGAGAAAGTCAATTAAAGGCCAATCCGATTATTATAATGGAAGATAATTTGGCTCAAGAATTAATGTATGAGCAATTTATTACTTCTATTGTGGTTGACGGTGCTAATAATAAGTGGATTGGAACAGCAGATTCTGGTGTTTTTATGGTTTCGCCAAATGGTCAGGAAACCAAATACCATTTTACAATCAATAATTCGCCATTGCCAAGTAATGTTGTCAATGATATAAAAATAAATAGTAAAACGGGTGAAGTTTTTATAGCTACCAATAAAGGAATGATATCTTTTAATGGAGTGGCAACGGCAGCAAATGACGATTTGAGTAATGCTTATGTTTATCCAAATCCTGTTCGTCCAAATTATTCAGGAACTGTAAAAGTTGCCGGATTAATTGATAAAGCCAATGTTAAAATAACGGACATTGAAGGTAATCTGGTTTACGAAATAACCTCTTCTGGTGGAACTATAGAATGGGATACAACTGCATTTGGTAAGTATAAAGTGGCTTCTGGAGTTTACATGGTATTTATTTCCGCACAAGATGGAGGCGAAACCAAAGTCAAAAAAATAATGATTATTCGTTAAGTATTCAGTCTCAGTTTCGGTATTCAGTTAAAAATGAAATCAGATTTTAGGATTCAAAAAAATCTAAAATCTAAAACTAAAATCTAAAATTGTTAGTCAAAACCAAAGCCATAGTAATTTCATCTCTAAAATTTCAAGAAAAAAGCTTGATTGTGAAATGCTTTACGCTTTCTAGCGGGCTGAAGTCTTATTTTGTTCGTGATGCTTTTTCGAGTCGAAAAGCCAGCCAGAAAATTGCTTATTTTCAGCCATTTTCCATTTTAGAAATAGAAGCGGTTCATAAAAACAAAGGCACTTTAGAAAATTTTAAAGAGATTAAAAGCGCAGTTCCTTTTCAGAGTATTCATACTGATATTGTAAAAAGTACAATGGTAATGTTTTTATCTGAAATGCTTCATCATTCGATTCAAGAAGAAGAAAAAAACGAACAGCTTTTCCTGTTTTTAGAAACAGCGCTGACTTGGCTGGATCATCATGACGAAATTTCAAATTTTCATTTAATATTACTTTTAGAAATCACAAAATATCTCGGTTTCTATCCAGATCTTTCAGACATTGATCTTCCTTTTTTTGAAATGAATGAAGGAATTTTTACGGTTTTCCACACTTCGACGGCACTATCCGAACATGAAACCAGCTTGTTTAAAAAACTTATCGATTTAAAGTTTGACAATAGTCAAAAAATCTTCCATGTCATCGAAAGACAAATACTGCTGAAAATCCTCATTGATTTTTATTCTTCTCATTTAGAGGGTTTTAAAAGACCAAAATCGTTGGATATTTTGAAAGAAATTTTTTCATAATCACATTTCTATTTTTATATATTTGCTCAGTATTTTTGTACTAAAAAGTCCCCCGTATTTTTGGTTAGGAATGCAAATTCTCATTAATATCTAATACCAATTATTAAAAAAAAATCTACCATGAAGAAAATTACGTTTTCGATTATTTTGCTTCTGTCGGTAACGGTTTCATCAATTGCCCAAAGAAAATATGATGAAATAGTTACAACAGAAAATGCTGTTCAAGATTTGGTTCAGAACGAAATCACAGGAGTTATTGTCTTTAAAGAAGGCGGAACAGTAAAGGGTTTAGATCCCGAAACAAAAAAAGTTATTTGGACCTTAACAAAAGATGATTTTGGAACTCTTACTTCAAAAGATGTCTTAAAAGATCCTGATTTTGGAAATCTTTTTAAAGAAAAAAGAGATTTGTCTACAGTTCCAGGAAGTCCGTATGTTGAGGCATACATCAATTCAAAATATTTGATTATTAATACCGATTCAGGTAAAATTGTTTACAACTCTTCAAAAGAATCATTTTGGGTTTTTCAATCAGATTTTATTCCTGAAAGTAACGAATATCTTCTTACTCTTAAAAAAGACGGAGAAATGGCAGTTGCATTGTTGGATATGGCAACTGGAGAAATTAAATGGAATACAACGGTTGATAAAGCAAAATCGTTAATAAGTTTTTCAACTAAAGCTTCAAGTTTAACAAACAAAGCAAAGATCAATGGTAACACAGTTTATTATTTGCTTTATGGAAAACTGTACTCTTTTAATAAAGAAAATGGAAAATTAAACTGGAAAGCAGACGAAGATTACACAAGATTTTACGAAACACAAAATGATAAAAATATTGTGGTAATTAATTCTGCTGGACTTCTTTCAACTAAAGAATATATTAATGTTTTGAGTACAGAAGATGGGAAAAGTATCTGGAAAGAATCTATTAAAACTAAATACGTTGTTTACTTAGAAGATTGGGGAACAAAATTATTAATTGCTCATGATAGTGGGTTCAATTTTTTTGACTTAAAAACAGGAGAGAAAATCTGGAAAAAAGATGCTCGTGGAAGCGGTTTGAAAAGAGTAATTCCAATTGATCAAGATTTCTTATATGTTGCAGAAAATGAAATGATGTTGATCAACAAAGATGGAGAAAAGCTTTGGAAAAAATTTATCGAAATTTCTGATGATAAAGAAGATCCAATTTACTACTTAGGAAAAGTTGGAGAAAAAGTAATGTACCTTACAGGAACTTACGGAAATATGGTAGATTACAAAACTGGAGTTAAACTTTGGAAACGTAATATTAAGTTTGAAAAAAGCCGTCCAGTTTTACCAACTTATGACGAAGCTACAAATTCTTACTTAGTGTATAATGATGAGAAATTATACAAATTTGATCCAAGCATCAATGATAAACCAGAGCCGTTTGCTAAAGTAAATATCAAAAGAGAAAAAGAATTAAACAGTATCGAGCAGTTTCCTTGGGGAGTTGTGCTTTCAGGTCCACTTGAAGTGATGGGAGTTAATATGGATGGTACTATAAAATACCATTTGACTTACAATCAACCAGGTGAAACAGGAAGACGTTTAATTAAAAGTGCTGCAATTGTAGGAAGTATTGGTTTAGGTGTCGGAGCAGGTGTAAGCGAATTTAAAGGTTCTGAAGTAACGATGACATACCGCGACTCTAATGGAAATATGAGAACTAGTGTTTTAGTACCAGAAGATAAGAAGAATATGGATCAGGCTAAAAATTATGCGGCAGGATCAGCAGCGCTTGGTGTTGTAGCTGCTAAATTTAATTCTCGTTTTAATGCAATGAAACAAAACAGAGATTTCTCCTATATTTTTGCAAAAGCAGATACAGGAGAAAAAGTTTTAGTTAAAGTTAGTAAAGCTGAAGGAAAAGAGATTGATAAAATCATCTTCACTAACAATAAACCTCTTTATGAGATTGATCCAGCTACTCAGAATATTTTTTATGTTTCTGATAAGTCAATTCAGATCTTCAATAAGAAATAAGAATATAACAAAATCCAAAGCCATCAGGATCTGATTCTGATGGCTTTTTTTTGCCTATGAAAAAAATAATACTCTTATTAGCTATTCTTGTAATTGGTTCAATCCAAGCACAAGAAAAAATAAGCTCGAAAAAAAAGAAGTTTTACATACCTGTAATCAAGTATTCAGAATACCCTGTTCTTGATAATGTCTTAACGCAAACTGCTTTTTATCAAATGGATAAATCGCTACAAGAAGAAGAATCTAATCTCAAGAAACATTTTTTTAATATTGACGGGTATATATCCGATCCTGCTAATGGTAAGTTAAAACTTTATTTGACATTTGCACTGCCAAGATATACTGAAACACAAATTGATAGTGTTTATGATAAAAAAGAAAACAAGTGGAGTTATGGTGCACATTCTAATTACATTACAAATGTAAAACTAGATGTTAAAGTTGGGGATAAAATTATATTATCAAAAGATTTTGGAGGTTCAGAATCGTATTCAATGACTGTTGGAAATAGTCTTGGCGCTGTTAAAGTTGCTGCTTCAGAACATGACAAAAAAATTAGAACAGCCGTTAAGGATTCAGATTACAGCGATGTTGGACTTGGATTTGACAATGCTATTTATAAAACAGCGTTAAGAATTCAGGAGTTTTTAAATTATAAATTGGGTTATACCACTAGTGAAGCAAAGATTAGATTCGAATTTGTAACCTCAAAAGGACATTCTGAATATAATCAAATGTTGGCATTTGAGAACGAAATTACAACTCAGATGCAGAAGATAACACTTGAGAAAGGTCTAGACGAAAAATTACTGACGCCACATTTGCAATATCTTGAAAGTTTATTAGTAAAATATCCAGCTTCGCCTACAAATGTTAACATTCGATTTATTGTTACAAATAATTTGGCTGAAACCTATCTTTTGCTAGAAAATAAGGAAAAAGCATTATTGTACGCAAATTTACTTGTAGAAAACGACAAACAGGATTCGCGCGGAACTGCAATTATTGATCGAATAAATAAAACCAATTTTGCAGATAAAAGATTAAGAGCTCATACGCCTCGTTTTGCTGAACTTAAAAAGTTGGGGCTTAAAATTGCAGAAGAAAAAGAAGAAAAAAGGTTAGCTTTTTTTGAAAAGATTCAACAGCAAGAAGCAGAATGGGAAACTGAAAAATCCAATCGTGAAGCGTATTTAGAAAAAATTAAAACGCAAAGATTTAATTTACTAGATTCCATACCTTATCAGCTAAATGCAAATCTTTTGGCTAAAGTGGTTGAAAATCTTGGAGGAAGTCAAGCATTAAAAAAAGTCGAAAAAGCACATTTGTTTTCTAAAATTTCGATAGAAGGAACAAATATTCCTCAAACGGAAGAAAGATGGGCGACAACATCGCATTATCTTCTTAAGAAAAAAATGCCAGAAACTTATTATGAAATCGTAAACGGAGCAGAAGCTTGGAGCCATGACGATCGTGAAACAGGAATAAATGCTAAATGGGCAAAATTAACAGCCTACGATTATGGCAATTTATCTAAGAATGTTGATTTAGTAAACTTTCTTACCGATTTAAGACTTGATTTATGGAATAATTTTGAGGTTCTGGGAGATGAAATGTACGAAGGAAAAATGTGTTATCATTTAAATTACTTTGAAAAAACATTAAGCTCAGGAAACAGAACAATTCCTAAAACAGATTATCACGTTTTTATTGATAAAGAAAACTTCAATATTGTTTCTACCGAAAAAACAGAATTTGACAATGGTAACAAAAGTTTTTTCGAGAGAAAATTATTTGGCGATTATCGACCTGTTGCAAGTTTGAATTCTGGAAAAATTCCGCATAAGATTAATTACGAAATTGAAGATTTTAACGGTGAAACTTTGTATCAGGAGATTCGTGAAAAAGTAGAAATAAATCCTGTCTTTGGAAATCGAATTTTTATGAAAGAAGTTTATTTCGGCGGTTTTAAATAAGATATAAAACAGGTTAACAGCTGTTTTTAGAATTGGTTATTTTTTGATTGATTAGCTCAAAAAAATGAGAATAATATCAGAAAGTAACCAATTCTTCTGTTTTTGTACCTATTATCCCAACAAAAGTTTGTGAAATTTAAAGAAATTGGTGGTCAATAGTTCAAAATTTCTTACTTTCGCACCTCGTTTAAGAAAAGGATAAAATGAGTACAAAATTTACTGAATACAAAGGACTTGACTTGCCAACTGTAGCTACTGAAGTTCTTGATTTTTGGAAGAAAGAAAATATATTTGAAAAGAGTGTAACAACTCGCGAAGGTGCTGAGCCTTTCGTATTTTTTGAAGGTCCGCCTTCAGCAAACGGATTACCAGGAATTCACCACGTAATGGCGCGTGCGATTAAAGATATTTTTTGCAGATATAAAACTCAAAAAGGTTTTCAGGTTAAAAGAAAAGCCGGTTGGGATACTCACGGTTTGCCTGTAGAATTGGGTACCGAAAAAGAATTAGGAATTACAAAAGAAGATATTGGCAAAACAATTTCTATCGAAGAATATAACGAAGCATGTAAAAAAACCGTGATGCGTTATACGGATGTATGGAATGATTTGACCGAAAAAATGGGATATTGGGTAGATATGGAAGATCCATATGTAACTTATAAACCAAAATATATGGAATCGGTTTGGTGGCTTTTGAAACAAATCTATGATAAAGGTTTGTTGTACAAAGGTTACACGATTCAGCCGTATTCTCCAAAAGCAGGAACAGGATTATCTTCTCACGAAGTAAATCAGCCTGGAGCTTATCGTGATGTTACAGATACTACAATTGTAGCGCAATTCAAGACTTTACCAGAAACTCTTCCGAGCTTTTTACAAGGTTTTGGAGATATTCACATTTTAGCTTGGACGACAACTCCTTGGACGCTTCCGTCGAATACCGCTTTAACAGTTGGACCAAAAATCGACTATGTTTTAGTAAAAACATTCAATCAATATACTTTTGAGCCAATCAATGTTGTTTTGGCGAAAAACTTAGTTGGAAAACAATTCGGAAAAGGATTTTTCTTAAGCGAAGACGATGCTGATTTTGACAACGTTAAAAACGGTGATAAGAAACTTCCATACAAAATCTTAACCGAAGCAAAAGGAGCAGATTTAGTAGAAATTCGTTACGAACAATTATTGCCATATGTATTGCCATATCAAAATGCTGAAAATGCATTTAGAGTAATTGCTGGAGATTTCGTTACAACAGAAGACGGAACAGGAATTGTACATACCGCTCCAACTTTTGGTGCAGATGATGCTAAAGTAGCAAAAGAAGCAAAACCAGAAGTGCCGCCAATGTTGGTCTTGGATGAAGAAGGAAATGCAGTTCCATTAGTAGATTTACAAGGGAAATTCACTTCTCATTTGGGTGATTTAGCAGGTAAATATGTTAAAAACGAGTATTATGATGCAGGGCAAGCTCCAGAGAAATCTGTAGATGTTGAAATGGCTATTCGTTTAAAAGAAGAAAATAAAGCTTTTAAAGTTGAAAAATACGTGCACAGTTACCCACACAGCTGGAGAACCGACGAGCCGTTGTTATATTATCCCCTAGATTCATGGTTCATCAAAGTAACCGATGTAAAAGATAGAATGTTCGACCTGAACGAAACTATCAATTGGAAACCTAAATCTACTGGTGAAGGACGTTTTGGAAACTGGCTTAAAAATGCCAACGACTGGAACTTATCTCGTTCTAGATATTGGGGAATTCCGTTGCCAATTTGGAGAACTGAAGATAAAAAAGAAGAAGTTCTTATTGGTTCTGTTGAAGAATTATACAATGCGATCGAGAAATCTATCGAAGCTGGTTTTCAAAAAGAAAACCCATTTAAAGGTTTCGAAATCGGAAACATGTCTGAATCAAATTATGATTTAATTGATTTGCACAAGAATGTTGTTGATCAAATTACTTTGGTTTCGGCTTCAGGCCAGCCAATGAAACGCGAAAGCGATTTGATTGACGTTTGGTTCGATTCTGGAGCAATGCCTTATGCACAATGGCATTATCCTTTCGAAAACCAAGATAAAATTGATGGGAATAAAGACTTCCCTGCAAATTTCATTGCAGAAGGAGTAGATCAAACACGTGGATGGTTTTATACATTGCACGCAATCGGAACTTTGGTTTTTGATAAAGTAGCGTATAAAAACGTAGTTTCTAACGGTTTGGTTTTAGACAAAAATGGAATTAAAATGTCTAAGAGTAAAGGAAATACTATAGACCCATTTAAAACCATTGCAGAATTTGGTCCAGATGCCACACGCTGGTATATGATCATGAATGCAAATCCGTGGGATAACTTGAAGTTTGACCTTGAAGGAATTGCTGAGGTTCGCCGTAAATTCTTTGGAACGTTATATAATACGTATTCATTCTTCTCGTTATATGCTAACATCGACGGATTTAAATATGCTGAAGCTGAAATTCCTTTAAACGAAAGACCAGAAATCGATCAATGGATTATTTCTGAATTGCATACGTTAATCAAATTTGTTGACGAATGTTATGAAGATTACGAGCCAACAAAAGCGACAAGAGCTATTTCTGACTTCGTTCAGGAAAACTTAAGTAACTGGTACGTTCGTTTATGCCGTCGTCGTTTCTGGAAAGGTGAATATGCTAAAGATAAAATTGCAGCTTACCAAACGCTTTACACTTGTTTGGTTACAATCAGTAAATTAAGTGCTCCTGTCGCGCCATTTTTCATGGATAAATTGTATCGCGATTTAACTGCTTCTACGGGAACCGAGGATTTTGCTAGTGTTCACTTGGCTGAATTCCCAAAATTTGTCGAAAACTTTGTTAATAAAACGTTGGAAAGCAAAATGCAGAAGGCGCAGACCATCTCTTCTCTAGTTTTATCACTACGTAAAAAAGAGATGATTAAAGTGCGTCAACCTCTGCAAAAGGTAATGATTCCAGTACTTGACGAGAATCAGAGAGCTGAAATCGAAGCCATTTCTGACCTTGTAAAAGCCGAGGTAAACGTTAAAGAAATTGAACTTTTAGACGATGCTTCTGGTATTTTGGTGAAACAGATCAAACCTAATTTTAAGGCTCTTGGACCACGTTTTGGAAAGGATATGGGGTTGATTTCTAAGGAGATACAGAATTTTTCTGCAGATCAGATTAATCAGTTAGACAAGCAAGGAACGCTAGATATTGTTATTTCTGGAAATAATGTAACTTTATCCTTAGAAGACGTCGAAATAACATCGCAAGATATCGAAGGATGGCTGGTTGCAAATTCAAACGGAATTACAGTAGCGCTAGACATTACAATATCTGAAGAATTAAAAAATGAAGGTATCGCGAGAGAATTGGTAAATAGAATTCAGAATATCCGTAAAGATTCAGGATTTGAGGTTACTGATAAGATCAAAGTACAAATAAAAAGAGACGGTATTTTAGAAAATGCTGTTTCAAAAAATGAGGACTATATCAAGTCTGAAACATTAACAGATGAACTAGTTTTTGTAGACGTTTTAGAAAACGGCACAGAAATTGAGTTTGATGACATTAAAACCATTATATTAATTTCAAAATAGTTAGAAAATGATAGATGAAATTACAAGGTACTCTGATGCTGACTTAGCAGAGTTCAAAGAGATAATTCAAGCAAAAATACAAAAAGCACAAGCAGATCTTGATTTGATCAAAAGTGCTTATATGAATGATTTAAATAACGGAACAGACGATACATCTCCAACTTTCAAAGCTTTTGAAGAAGGAAGTGAAACTATGTCTAAAGAAGCAAACTCTCAATTGGCTATTAGACAAGAGAAGTTTATTCGTGACTTAAAAAACGCGTTATTCCGTGTTGAAAACAAAACATATGGTATTTGCAAAGTAACAGGTAAATTAATTAGCAAAGAAAGGCTTAAAATCGTTCCTCATGCAACAATGAGTATCGAAGCTAAAAACTTGCAAAGATAAATTCACAAAAAATATCTAATTAAAATGCACTCTTTAAAGGGTGCATTTTTTTTGTTTAATGTTTAACGGTTTTGGTTTCTGTTGTTGGATTTTTTCTTTGAAAGAAATTATTTATAATTAGTTAAAATAAGCTTTAAATGAAAAAAGTTTTTTTGTAAGAAGCGAAATGACTGATTAACTGTGGTTTTGGTTTATTGTTAAATGAAAAAACCGCCTTAGTAAAGCGGTTTTGATTTCATAAAATTTTAAAATAATTATGCTAGGTTTTTTTCAACGTCAGCTTTGTGTTTTCTTAAAATAGCTCTAGTCATTCCTAAATTAGCTTTTGAAGCATCTGCAGCTAAGTAGATCATGAATTTTTTGTTTGGCGAAATGTCGATAATGTGTATTTGATTAGAAAGTGTAATCAAAATATCTTCGATATCCTGGTTTAAATTTAAAGCTTTAACGGCATTAAGCTTCGCTTTTACAACTTCTAGGTTGTAAGCGGCAGCAAGTTCTGGGTCGAAAGCTGGGTCAACAGTTAAATTTCCGAAGCTTAATCCAGATTCAATTTCTGTTACAGCGACAGCGATAAAGCCGTTTACGTTTGTTTTCATTTCATTTAAAAACACGTTTAAAAAGTCATTGCTCATAGTTCATTTGGGTTTGATTGTTAATAGAATTTATTTTTTATTTCAGTAGGGAATTTTTGCTTAACTCTGCAGAGACTTCTTCTGTAGAACGCATTAATAAGGCAAGATTGCTTCCTTCTTTAGAAAAAGCAACAATAAAATTAGAACCGCTTATTTTGTTTCCAACGATAACACCTTCTGCGCTTTTAAGGTATAATTGTTTAAGAGAGCCTTTTTCTAAATCTATCAAGAATTTTTCGCTCATTGATAAAATAGCTGCGCTCATAGTGGCAATGCTGTCTCCGTAGTCTAAGTTTAAGGAAGTGATTAGTTTTCCTTTACCATTTAAAATTAAAGCAGCAGTTGATTTTGTGCTGACTAGAAAGTCATTTAGTGTAGTAGTAATTTCATTCATGATTTTGTAGGATTTTGGGAGAATTGTTAAATTCAGTTTGTTTTGGATTTGTTTTTGAAAATTAATGTTGAATCAACCTAAACAAGTGTTAATTTTCATTAACAAATATAAATTAAATTATGTATCATTGTAATACCAAATCATTAATAATTTAAATTATTTACTGTAAAAAACTTACATTATGGCTAAAGTACTGAAATTCAAAGAAGTAAACTCTGACGTGGAGCGTAGAATGAAAGATTTTGAAAAACTGCGCATTAAGTTTAAAGCCGACGTTAAAAAGGGAGAAGCTAAAAAATTGGCTGCCGGAAAAGAAAGTAAAGGGATATTTAAATCGATTTCAGATTTTTTCTCCGACAGTCCGAAAAAACCAGCAAATGTCCCTGTGAAAAAATAAACTTTATGAGGTTTAGATTAGCGCTTAAACTCAGTTTAGTTTATTAGAAAACAATTAACGCTCCATTAGGAGCGTTTTTTTTGATTAAATTGCTATTTTTGCCCATCAAAAAATCTTAAAATGTCATTACGAAAAGCGTATTTCCTTATATTTCTAGTTTTAATAGTTGATCAGCTTTCTAAAATTTATGTAAAAACAAACTTTGTTCTTGGTGACGAGATAAAAGTGATGGGGGCTGAGTGGTTCAAAATTCATTTCATAGAAAATGAAGGAATGGCGTGGGGAACAAAAATTCCTGGAGAATACGGAAAATTAATTTTGACTGTTTTTAGGATTTTTGCGGTATTCGGAATCGGATGGTGGCTTGCTGATAGCGTTAAAAAACGTCATTCTGATTATTTGATAGTGGCGATAGCTTTAATTTTTGCCGGTGCTGCCGGAAATATTATTGATTCTATTTTCTACGGAGTTATTTTCGATGATAGCACTAACAATTTAGCAACACTATTTTCTCCAGAACCTTACGGAACGTGGTTTCATGGTTTGGTTGTAGATATGTTTTACTTTCCTATCTGGGAAGGAAATCTTCCGGCTTGGTTGCCGATTTTTGGTGGAAAACATTTTGCTTTTTTCAATGCAATTTTCAATGTTGCCGATGTAGCAATTTCTACAGGAGTTGGTATACTTTTGGTTTTCAATAAGAGAGCTTTTCCAAAACACGAATAGGTTTAAACAATTTCAAAATTTTAAAATTCCAAATTCTAATATCTAAGCATTTATTGCAGGCAGATATTGGAATTTGGAATTTTTGGTTATTGAGGTTTAATATTATTGTGTTATTTTTACGATACAAAAAATCAAGCTATGCAAAGTCCGTCTTTCTCTATTTATGATGCTTCTGCAGGGTCAGGAAAGACTTATACATTGGTTAAAGAATATTTAAAAATCATTCTTTCTTCTCCAAAAAATGATGCATATCGAAATATTTTAGCAATTACCTTTACCAATAAGGCTGTTCACGAAATGAAAAGCCGTATCGTTGGAAGTTTATCTGAGTTTGCCAAAGACGAACCGTCGGCAAAAGCATATGACTTAATGGAGGATATCTCTCGAGATACTGGTCTTTCGGTTGTTAAGATCAAAACTAAATCACAGCAAATTATAAAGCACTTAATTCATAATTATGCAGCTTTTGATATTTCTACAATTGATAAATTTACTCATAAAGTTATTCGTGCCTTTGCTCATGATCTAAATCTACCCATGACTTTTGAGGTGACTTTAGATACCGAAAATTTATTGGTTGAAGCTGTTGATGCTATAATCGCACAAGCTGGAGAGGATGAAACGCTGACCAAATTGCTCATCGATTTTACAATGGAAAAAACCGATGACGATAAAAGCTGGGATGTTTCAAGAGAAATTTTGGATACAGGAAGGTTGATTTTGAATGAAAATAATAGAAATGAAATTCTTCATTTTCAAGATAAAACAATAGGAGAGTTTGTTGAGATAAAGGCAAAGATGCAGGCGCTCTGTAAAGAATTAGAAAAGGCAAATGAAGAATTGGCGATTAAAGCAATTGAGCTAATCGATAAAAATGGAATTGACTCAAAATCATTTTCCAGAGGAACTTTCCCTAATCATTTGGAGAGTATCAAAAACGGAAAATTCAATCCCAAAAACAAAACTTTTCATGAGTTTGATGATATTGCTATTAATAAAACGGCAAAAGACCGAGCGTTAATTGAAAATATTATTCCGGAATTGCTTCAAATATTGAAAGCGGTCTATCAAAATTTTGAAAAAAGAGATTTTTATAAAGCCTTTTTGAAAAATATAACACCACTTTCTTTGTTGAATACGGTAAGTAATGAATTGGCTAAAATTCAATCGGAACAAAATGTATTGTCAATTTCAGAATTCAATGCCATAATTCATCGTGAAATTCAAAACCAACCAGCGCCATTTATTTATGAGCGTTTGGGAGAACGTTATCGTAATTTTTTTATTGACGAATTTCAAGATACTTCAGAAATGCAATGGCAGAATTTGATTCCGCTGATTGATAATTCTCTTTCTGGCTTAGACGATTTTGGAAATAAAGGAACTTTGATGATTGTGGGCGATCCAAAACAATCCATTTATCGCTGGCGCGGAGGAAAAGCAGAACAATTTATCGAATTAAGTAAAGATGTAAATCCATTTAACAATCCAGATAAACAGCTTAAACATCTAAATACCAATTACCGAAGTTATAGTGAAGTTATTGAATTTAATAATGCTTTTTTTAAGCTGATTTCGGCAGAATTTTCAAATGAAGATTATAAAGATTTGTATGAAAATCATAGTTTTCAAAATACCAATTCAAAAAGAGGAGGTTACGTCAATATTTCTTTCCTTCCAATAGTGGATAAGAATGAGTTTGCCGATGAAGATGAGGTCGTTGAGAAGTCCGATTTATATGTTTTGGCTACTTTAAATACCATTCAAGAGGTAGTTAAGCAAGGTTTTGAATACAAAGACATTGTAATTCTAACTAGAAAAAGAGACCAGGGAATTGCGATAGCTAATTATTTAACTGAACAAGGAATTCCGCTTTTGTCTTCGGAAACGTTAATGATTCAAAATGCGGCAGAAGTCCGTTTTATTGTTCATTTGCTTCGTTACTTAAATAATAGCGCCAATTTAGAATCGAAGGCTAATTTTTTGCATTATTTGGCTTCAAATAAAGAGTTGTCAATGCCGGTTCATGATTTTATAGCTTTAGGAATGAGCTATAAATTGGAAAAAGAATTTGAAAATTGGCTTTTAACTTTTGATGTTTCTTTTTCTTTTGAAGATGTTCGTAAAAAATCACTTTATGAAGCTGTAGAAATTATCATTTCTAAATTTATTCTTCCTTCTGATGGAAATGCCTATGTGCAATTCTTTTTGGATATAGTTTTAGAAAGAGATATTCGAAATCAGGCAGGAGTTTCTGATTTCTTGGTTTTTTGGGATAAAAATGCAGAGAAATTTAGTATTCCGTCTCCCGAAGGAAATAATGCTGTTCGAATTATGACCATTCATAAATCAAAAGGATTAGAATTTCCGGTTGTAATTATGCCTTTCGCAGATGAAGATTATAATCGAAAACCAAAAGATAAATTATGGCTCGATACAGAGGAGATTGATTTAGGTGTTCCAAAAGCATTGGTTGATAATAGTAGTGCGGTTGAAGGTTTCGGTGAAAGTGCTTCGGCTGTTTTTAATCTAAAAAAACAGGAAGAGCTTTTAGATAATATCAATGTTTTGTACGTGGCACTGACCCGTGCAGAAGAGCAATTGTATGTTATTTCTCAATCTTTGAAAGCAAAAAACGATGGAGAATATCCCAATAATATGGCTTCCTTTTTTATTAAATTTTTGATTAATGAAGGAGTTTATGATGAAGAGAAACTGAATTATGAATTTGGAAACAAAACAAGACTTTCGAAAGTTTCAAAGACACTAGATTTAGTAAAAACAATTCCGATTGTGAGAGAAGTTTTGAATCCGAAAAATATTAAAATTGCCCAACGAGAAGCTTTGATGTGGGGAACGCATCAGCAAGAAGCAATTTCGTATGGGAATATAGTGCATGAGATTTTGGCTTTCGTTAAAGATAAATCAGATATCGACTTGGCGGTTGCAAAATCATTGGAAAATGGTTTAATAACTTACGATCAAGTTGACCAAGTGCTCCAGACTTTGAAGGAAATTGTGAATCATCCTGAACTGACGGTCTGTTTTAATGGAAATGATACTGTCTTGAATGAGCAGACAATTGTTCAAAAAGAAGGAAGGATTTTAAAGCCGGATCGGGTTGTTTTTTTAGAAAATAAAGAAGCGCTTTTACTCGATTATAAAACAGGAGCTATAAATGCTAAATATCAACATCAAATTCAGGAATATCAAGATGCAATTGAGGATTTAGGATACAAAGTGTTAAAAAAGGCTTTGGTGTATATTGGAGCGGAAATTGAAGTGGTAAATTTGTGAAAAAATTAATCAGATGTTAAAGAAATAACGAAGCTTAAATATTGTTAACTTGTTAATTTTTAACGTTTTAAATAAATAAAAAATGTACGGTAAAATAAAAGAACATCTGCAAAGCGAGCTGCAGACAATCGAAGAAAATGGAATTTTTAAAAAGGAGCGAATTATAACTTCTCCTCAAGGAGCAGAAATTACTATTTCGACAGGAGAAACGGTTTTAAATTTTTGTGCTAATAATTATTTAGGACTTTCTTCTCATCCAGAAGTAATTCAAGCGGCTAAAGATGCCTTGGATACGCACGGTTTCGGAATGTCATCTGTACGTTTTATCTGCGGAACCCAAGATATTCATAAAACATTAGAGAAAAAGATTGCCGATTTTTACGGTACAGAAGATACTATCTTATACGCAGCAGCTTTTGATGCAAACGGGGGAGTTTTTGAACCTCTGCTTGGAGAGAATGATGCGATTATTTCGGATAGTCTAAACCATGCTTCTATTATTGACGGAGTTCGTCTTTGTAAAGCGGCGAGATACCGTTATGAAAATAGTAATATGGAAGATTTAGAACAACAGCTGATTAAAGCAAATGAAGCAGGGGCTCGTTTTAAATTAATTGTTACGGATGGTGTTTTCTCTATGGATGGTTTAGTTGCGCCTTTGGACAAAATTTGTGATTTGGCTGACAAATACGATGCAATGGTTATGGTTGACGAATGCCACGCAGCAGGTTTTATTGGTGCAACAGGGAAAGGTACTCTTGAAGCAAAAGGAGTGATGGGGAGAGTTGATATCATTACAGGTACATTAGGTAAAGCTTTAGGTGGGGCTATGGGTGGTTATACAACGGCAAAAAAAGAGATTATAGAATTATTGCGTCAAAGATCTAGACCTTATCTTTTTTCAAATTCATTAGCACCTGCAATTGTTGGAGCTTCAGTAAAAGTCTTTGAATTGCTTGAAAAAGATACTCAACTTCGTGACAAACTGGAGTGGAATACAAATTATTTTAAAGAAGGTATGAAAAATGCGGGTTTCGATATTATAGATGGAGATTCGGCAATTGTACCAGTAATGTTATATGATGCGAAATTGTCTCAAACAATGGCAAATGAACTTTTAAAACAGGGAATTTATGTTATTGGATTTTTCTTTCCTGTAGTGCCAAAAGATAAAGCCAGAATACGCGTTCAGCTATCTGCAGCGCATGATAAAGAGCACTTGGACAAGGCTGTAGATGCATTCACAGTTGTCGGTAAAATGTTAAAAGTTATATAATTACCACTTTGGTCAAATTTTTGTAGGTTTTTTTTAACATTTCATTTTGTATTTAAAAAATTTGGTGTTACTTTTGCTTGTAATTAACTAAATTGTAATTAAAAAAATTAAGTATGAAACATCTTAACAAACTTTTAGTTGCTGTATTGATGGCGATGGGTTTAAATGCTCACGCGCAAGACAGTAACAATCCATGGGCTATCTCTTTCGGGGTTAATGCTGTGGATACTAGAACAAGTTCTGGAGCTGGTCATGGGTTTTTTGATCAACACTTCTCTCAGCCATTCGCAGTAAAAGACAACTGGAATATTCTTCCTTCTCTATCTTACATTGGTGTAAATAGATATGTAGGTAGCGGTTTCTCTGTTGGTTTACAAGGTTCTGTAAACAAAATTGATAAACTTGTTACTTTTAATCCAGCTGCTCCAGGTCACGATGGTAGAGGTAACGTTGTAACTAATCCTGGTGATTTAATGTACTACGGAATTGATGCTACTATTAAATACAGCTTCCAAGAATTAATCAAATCTAAAGTGATTGATCCTTCGTTATCTGTTGGTGGAGGTTATACTTTCTTCGGAGATAACAGTTTTGGAACTGTTAATCCAGGTGCTGGTATTACTTTCTGGTTTACAGATGCTATTGGTCTTGAGTTAGCTACAAGATACAAATGGGCTGTAGCTGCTAACGAGGCTAAACCTCTTGACAGATCAGTTTTCCAACACACTGCAGGTTTAGTTTTCAAATTCGGAGGTAAAGATACTGACGGAGACGGAATCTATGACAAAGATGATGCTTGTCCAGATGTTGCTGGTTTAAAACAATTCAACGGATGTCCTGATACTGACGGTGACGGAATCGTTGATGCTTCTGACGCTTGTCCAGATGTATTTGGTTTAGCTGCATTAAACGGATGTCCTGATACAGACGGAGACGGAATCGCTGATAAAGATGATGCTTGTCCAGATGTTGCTGGTTTAGCTGCTTTAAAAGGTTGTCCTGATACTGACGGAGACGGAATCGCTGATAAAGATGACAAATGTCCTACAGTTGCTGGTCCTAAAGAAAACGGTGGTTGTCCATTCTTAGACGCTGATAAAGATGGTGTTGCTGATAAAGATGATGACTGTCCTACAGTTCCAGGTCCTGCAAGTAACAGAGGATGTCCAGAAGTAACTTCTGCTGCATTAGAAGATCTTAAAGTTCAAGCTAGAGCAATCTACTTCAACTCAGGAAAAGCTACTTTCAAAACTGGTGACAAAGAAACTCCAGCTAGATTAGATGCTATTAAAGAAATCCTTAAAAACTATCCAAACGCGAAATTCTCTATTGAAGGACACACAGATAGTACAGGTTCTGCTAAAATCAACGATAAACTTTCTCAAGATAGAGCTAACGCGGTATTAAACGCTTTAGTTGAAAGAGGAGTTAATCCAGAAAACTTAGAAGCTAAAGGATTTGGATCTTCTCAGCCAGTTGCAAGCAACAAAACTGCTGCAGGAAAAGCTCAAAACAGAAGAACTGAAATTAGACACATTGGTTCTAAATACCAAGGAAAACTATAATTTAGTTTTTAAATAAATTTTAAAAGCCATTCTTAATTGAATGGCTTTTTTTATTTTTACTCTATGGTAAATATTTCTTTTCTTCAAAAAATTGCTTCAGTTGTAATTCGGGATTATGCAGATAAACTTTCGGAAATAACCATAATTCTTCCGAATAAAAGAGCAAAAGTTTTTTTGATCGAAGCGCTCAAAAAAGAGATTGATAAAACTATTATTGCTCCCGAAATTACAAGTATTGAGGATTTTGTTCAAGACGTTGCGTCAATTCGATCTATTGATTCAATTGAATTATTGTTTGAGTTTTATGAGGTTTATTTGTCTATTACAGAAAAAAAGAATCAGCAGTCTTTTGAGTTATTTGCAAATTGGGCAAAAACACTTCTGCAAGATTTTAATGAAATTGATCGATATCTTTTAGATTCATCGCACGTATTGTCTTATCTTAAAGATATTGAGGATATAAAAAAATGGGGCTTAGAAGTAGATCAGAAAACCAAACTTCTAGAAAATTATATTGATTTTTGGAAATTACTTCCTCTTTATTACGATTCGCTTTACAATCATTTATTGTTTAAATCTATAGGTTACCAAGGGTTAATTTACAGAGAAGCGGTTAATAATTTAAATCATTTTTCGAATACAATTGGCAAGCGAATTTTTGTTTTTGCAGGATTTAATGCTTTAAATGCTGCTGAGGAAAAAATAGTGCAGCATTTGTTAGCTTTAGATCAAGCGAAGATTTATTGGGATGCAGATCGAGCATTTTTAAATGATCCTTATCATGATGCAGGACTTTTTCTAAGTCGTTTTAAAGAAAGCTGGAAATATTACAAGACAAATGTTTTTGATTGGATTGTAGATGATTTTTCACAGTCAAAAAACATTCAGATTATAGGAACTCCAAAAACAATTGGACAGGCAAAGCTGGCGGGAAGTATTATTGAAAATTTAATTGATCAAAACCCTACTGCGTCTTTAGATAAAGTTGCAGTTGTGCTTGGTGAAGAAAATTTATTAGTTCCGGTTTTATATTCGTTGCCTTCTTCTGTTGGAGCTTTAAATATTACAATGGGGTATTCTGGAAAGAATAATCCGTCGCAGATTTTTGTTGCTAAATTGTTTAAAATGCATACTAATGCACTTTCTCGAAAAGGCGGCAGTTATGTTTTTTATTATAAAGATGTGCTTGATATTTTGACCCATCCATTGGTTGAGCCTTATGCTCATGCCGAAAAATTGGTAAAAATTATCAAAGAGAATAATTACACTTTTATTACTCACCAGAAAATTTTAGAACTTCATCCAGAGTATTCTACGTTTTTTATTTTGTTATTTGAAAAATGGGAGAATGGTTCTATTGCTGTTTTGAAAAATATTTCTTCTTTACTGCTTTTAATTAAACAGCATTTTAGCAATGATAATGAAGAAGAAAAAATTGCGAAGGCATTTGTTTACGGTGTTTTTAAAGTGATTAATAAGCTGATAAATTATTATTCTAAACATCATCATATTGATAATATTGATACGCTTCACGCTATTTATAAGCAAATTATTGATTTGGCGGAAGTCTCTTTTGAAGGAGAGCCATTGCGTGGTTTGCAGATTATGGGAGTTTTAGAAAGCCGTGTTCTGGATTTTGAAACGGTTATTATAACTTCTATGAATGAAGGAAAGTTTCCTGCTGGAAAATCGCAAAATTCATTTATTCCTTACGATGTTAAAAAGGAATTAGGACTTCCTACGTTCAAAGAAAAAGATGCAATTTATACCTATCATTTTTATCACTTACTGCAAAGGGCGAAAAATATTTATTTGATTTATAATACCGAAAATGATGGATTGGATGCTGGTGAGAGGAGCCGTTTTATTACGCAATTGGAAGTAGAAAAAAAATCGAATCATAATATTAGTTTTGATATTTATAATCCAGCCTTGCCCAATACAGCTTATGAGCCTATTTCCGTTTCGAAATCTGAACCAGTTATGGCACGTTTAAAAGAAATTGCTGAAACTGGTTTTTCTCCATCTGCATTGACTTCTTATATTAGAAATCCGATAGAGTTTTATTTTCAAAAAATATTAAGGATTCGTGAAGTTGAAGAAGTAGAGGAAAATATTGCTTTAAATACTTTAGGGACTATTATTCACGAAACGTTAAAAACTTTATACGATCCTTTTATTGGAAAATTTATTTCAGAAAATGATATTTTAAATTGCTTTAAACTCTTGGATGATGAAGTTTTGAAGCAATTCAAATTAGTTTATAAAGAAGGAGAAATAAAGAAAGGAAGAAATCTCTTGGCTTTTGAAGTTGCGAAAAGAAACGTTTCGAACTTCTTGCGAATGGAATTGGAGTCGATAAAAAATGATGAAGCGATAAAAATTATAGCGTTGGAGCAGACATTTGAAAGACAATTTATTCATCCGAAATTGCCTTTTCCTGTTTTGATAAAAGGAAATGTCGATCGTATAGAGCAGCGCGACGGGAAAATAAGAATTATTGACTACAAGACAGGGAAAGTAGAAAAAACGGATGTTGTGTTAAAAACTTGGAACGGGTTAACACAGGAGCTTAAAAATGATAAAATTATTCAAGTACTGGCGTATGCCTTTATGTTTGAGAAAGAAGCAGGAAATCTGCCGATAGAGGTTGGTATTATTTCTTTTAAAAATTTGAAATCAGGTTTTTTGCCTTTTGGATTTAAGCCAGAAAAAGATTTAGATAGTATTGTAACATCAGAAATATTGGCTTCTTATTTGGAGGAAATTGCTAATTTACTAAGTGAGATTTTTGACAGTTCTATTCCTTTCGAAGAAAAGGTTTAATGATGAAATAGCTATCTTTATAAAAATCAGTCAATTCAAAGTAAATGGATCATTAATAAAATACTTTTATTTGTTTATAGTTAAACAAAACGAAGTCAGAAAATAAAAAAGCCGAACTTATTTAAGAAAATGATCTTGTAAGTCCGGCTATTTTTTTTGATTGCTTTTAGCTAAATATTTTTTTGAAGAAACCTTTTTTAGAACTTCCTTCAGAACTCGTAGTGTTGATAGGTCCGTTTTCAATACGAAATCTTCTAAACTTCAGCAGTTTTACATTTAAGTCAAAGCGTAATTCGTCAACAGTTTTCATTTATACAATTTTTTGCAAAGCTATAGAAAAACTTTCTGTAAATGCAACATTCTGTAAATGTTAATTTTAGAAATGAAATTAATGAAAAGAAAAGTTGTGTTTTTAATATTATATGCTTTTTATATTAATTTTTGTTGCAGAATATTTGCAAAAAAATAGGTTTAATTGTGTGATAAATAAAAGTTATTCGGGAACTTAGATCGCCTGTTTTTTTAACAAGTGTTTAGCTGACTAATCTTGAGATTAAAAATATCTTTGGCGCTTCCAAAAACATGACAAAATAATAGAATATGATTGATTTACAAACACTAGTAGAAGAGACTGGGGCAGAATCTGGCTTGAGTTTTAATATTGATGGAATCTTAAATGAGTCTGTTAATTTAGAATACGACGGAAATGTTGCAGCAATGATCGGAATGATCTTGAAAATGTGCTTAGAAATGTCTGAAGACGTAAACAATGGCGATCTTAAACAAGTTATGATTAAGAATAATGACGGGATCGTGGTAGCAACAAAAAATCAAGATGATAACTGCATTGCGCTTCTTTCTAAAGATCTAAGTAAAATGGGACTATTACTTCGTAGAATGGATTCTGTTTTCAATAATTAAATTTAACCAATATTAAAATACACATGTCAGACTTTTTACAAAATTTTCAAAACGATTTAAGAGATAATGTAAACGGATTTATTGCTGTTTCGGTGACTGAAGTTGAAACAGGAATGTCTTATTGCTCCTTAACTGTTAAACCCGATTTTGATCCAGAATTGGCTTCTGCTTACAATTTAGAAGTTGTGAAAGCTAAATTGAACGCGATTAGAGCTTTAGGATTAGAGCAAAAAATTAATGATATTTTGATCACATTGACAGATCAGATTCATATTATTGATTTATCCGAAGATGGAAGATATTTTATTTATTTAGCTGTAGATTCTACAAAAGCAAATCTTGGTTTAACAAGAGCAACTTTATCTAAATACAAAAAAGATATTACATCTAAATTATAATAACATTTGCCCCCAAAAATGAGAAAAAGGCTATTTCAACCTAGGTTAGAAATGGCCTTTTTTGATTTTATAAGTCGTTTATTCGAAGAAATTCAGTAAAATGGTTTTCAGTTCTTCTTTATTTTCGATGTGGCTCATGTGCCCATCTTCAAAAGAAATAAGTTCAGCCGTAGTATCTTCAATTTGAGCAAGACTTTCTTCATAATTTAAAACGGGATCTTTTTTGCCTAAAATCAGTAAGACTGGAAATCTGTTTTCTTGTAAAAGCCATTCTCTGTCTTTTCGTATTTTCATCCCTTCTAAAGAAGCTACAATTCCTTGTAAAGGTGTTTTTAAAGCTTCAGCTTTTACTTTTTCTATTTCTTTGGCCAATCGAGTTCTGTTGTTTTCGCTAAATAAATTTGCAATGGCTAAACTCACAAAACTGATATAATTTTGTTTTACGGCTTTAATGGCGCGTGTTCTGTTTGTCTTTTTTTCCTCGCTATCTTCTTTAGAAGTTGAATTCTGTAAAACTAATTTTTGGATTTTTTTTGGATATAATTCGGCGAAAGCCAAACCAACATAACCGCCCATTGAATGTCCTAAAATTATTGCTTTTTCGATTTTTAGAAATTCCAAAACTTCATTAACGGCATTGGCATTTTCTTCCATTTCATGAACGTAGCCTAAAGAATCAGATTCGCCATGACCTAATAAATCAATAGTAATAACGCGATGTTTTTTCGAAAAAAGATCGGCGTATTCTGTCCACATTTTTTTGTTTTCCAAGAAGCCATGAAGTAAAACTATTGCATTTCCTTCGCCAGAATCAGTAAAAGATATTTGGGTGTTTTTATATAGAATATTTTTCAAAACATTTTTTTTATAGTATATAGTGCAAAGATAAAAAAGGTGAAATCATATAAGAAATATAAGTTCAATCAAGTTAAGAATATTATTTATTTGCGATAATTTTAATGAATTTACAATGACCTGTATACTTCAAAATAAAAATGGCTTCCATTTCTGAAAGCCATTTTGTAAATTAAAATCGGTTATCACCATCCAAAAGATTTCCTAATCCGCCAAGAAGACTACCTTCATCACGACTGTTACCGCCAGATCTTGGTGCCGATGCAATAATCCGGTCAGCCAATCTAGAGAAAGGAAGCGACTGAATGTAAACCGTTCCTGGACCTTTTAAAGTAGCATAAAATAATCCTTCGCCACCAAAAATAGAATTCTTGATGCCGCCAATAAATTCGATGTCATAATCTACATCTTTGGTAAAACCAATAATACATCCTGTATCTACTTTTAGGATTTCGCCATGACCTAATACTTTTTTAGCCATTGTACCTCCAGAATGTACAAATGCCATTCCGTCTCCTTCAATTTTCTGCATGATAAAACCTTCACCGCCAAATAAACCGCGTCCAAGTTTCTGAGAGAATTCAATTCCAACAGAAACGCCTTTGGCAGCGCATAAAAATGAACTTTTTTGACAGATAAATTTACCTTGAAATTCCGTTAAATCAATTGGAAGGATTTTTCCAGGATAGGGCGATGCAAATGAAACTTTGCTTTTGCTGTTGCCTTGATTTAAAAATGCGGTCATAAACAAGCTTTCGCCAGTAAGAACTCTTTTGCCCGCATTTAAAAGTTTGCCAAACAAACCTGATCCCTGTTGCTGAGAACCATCTCCAAATATGGTTTCCATCTGAATGTTGTTTTCCATCATCATAAAACTGCCCGCTTCGGCAATTACAATTTCCTGCGGATCCAATTCTATTTCGACATATTGCATTTCTTCTCCAAAAATCTGATAATCTATTTCGTGCGCTTGCATAATTTTTAAATTTTGTTTTTTAAAATTAGACTAATGATTCTGCCAAATGTTACAGAGTTTAGTGTGTTTCAGCTGTTTTTAAAAACATTAAGTAATTTTGTTATTTTAAATTAGTCTTAATTATGTGTTTAATTGCTTTAAATTCTATATTTTTGCACCGTTATTATATTTTATCAGAATGGCATTAGTTAGTGATTTGACCACCAAAGTATTATTTGAAACCGAAAAAGGATACAGTTATCAATGTGATTTGACCAATAGTATAATCATCAATTTTGTTGATACAGTGTCAAGTTATAAGATTCACGATTTTTTGATTTTTCAAAGAAAGGTTAATAGCGTTGACATTTTGAATATGCTTTATGACTTATCAGATCAGTCAGACGCACAGTTGATAGAAACTACCAAAAGAAATTTTTCCAGAAATCTTACTATCTGTGAAATAGTGCAGTTAAGAGATTTATTAAACGGAACTAAATTTACCCTCACCCTACATTCTATGCTTTGCAATATTGTAAACGTCGAGCTTATTTAGATTCTTACTTAGATTAAATCCAAATTTTCAAGGGTTTACAGTTGCCGTCTTTAATTTTTGTAATTTTACATATATAAAAAATTAAAGGTTATGAAAGATTTACTAAGAACACGTACTTCATTAGTTGAAGGAATCGAAAATATATTGAACTTACAAGCAAAATTAGAAAGTGATGCTTCTAATAAATATTTGGCTATGGCTGCATGGTTGGATAGAAACGGTTATGCAAATACAGCATCTTATTTGTACAAGCAAGCAGAAGAAGAAAGAGAGCATTTTCTAAAAGTTTTCAAATATATTACAGATATGGGAGGGATTGCAGTTACGCCATCTATTCCAGAAGTACAGCAAGAGTTTGCTTCTTTGAGAGAAGTATTCGAAATTGCTTTGCAAAACGAAATTGCTGTTACTCAAGCAATCAATAAAGTAATCGCTAAATGTAGAGCAGAAAATGATTATGCTACAGAAGATTTTATGATGTGGTATGTAGCTGAGCAGAGAGAAGAAGAGAAAAACGCAAGAAGAGCTTTAGAGCTTTTTGACTTGATTAACGAAAATGCAGCTGATGGAAAATTCCAATTGGATGTGCAAATAGCAAAAATCGGATAAATAACCGATTTATAAATTTAAAAAAGCCCTTAATAATTTATTAAGGGCTTTCTTTTTATCTATTCATTCATCAAAGTTTCGATCTCGTCAACTTCAACAGGAATATTTCTCATTAAGTTAAAAGGTTCTCCTTTTTCCTGAACCACAACATTATCTTCTAAACGAATTCCGAACTTCTCATTAGGAATGTAGATTCCTGGTTCAACTGTAAAAACCATATTAGGTTTCATTGGTTCGTGAAGCAAACCATAATCGTGCGTGTCCAATCCCATGTGGTGAGACGTTCCGTGCATGAAATATTTTTTATATGCTGGCCATTCTGGATTTTCGTTCTGAACATCGGCTTTGTCCAATAAGCCTAAACCTAACAATTCAGAAGTCATGATTTTACCCACTTCAATATGATATTGTTTCCAAAGTGTTCCAGGAGTAAGCATTTTAGTTGCTTCGTTTTTAACTCTCAAAACAGCATTGTAAACCGCTTTCTGACGCTCAGAAAAACGTCCTGAAACCGGAATCGTTCTCGTCATATCGCTAGAATAATTAGCATATTCTGCCGCAACGTCTAATAAAATTAAATCTCCAGCTTTACATTGCTGATTGTTTTCGATATAATGTAAAACATTTGCATTATTTCCAGAAGCGATAATTGGTGTGTAAGCAAAACCTTTAGAACGGTTACGAATAAATTCGTGAGCCAATTCGGCTTCGATTTCATATTCGGTAACATTTGGTTTTACAAAACCTAATAATCTGCGGAAACCTTTTTCTGTAATATCACAAGCGTGCTGAATCAAATCGATTTCTTCGCTTTCTTTTACAGAACGAAGTCTTTGTAAAATTGGGTTGCTTTTCGCAACATTGTGCGCTGGATAACGTTCTTTCCACCATTTTACAAAACGAGCCTCGCGAGTTTCTGTTTCAACAGTCGCACGGTAATGTTCGTTTGTATTAATGTACATCGTTTCAGCATACGTCATCATTTCGTTCAAAACTTTATGAAAATCTTGCAACCAATAAACCGTTCTAATTCCAGAAACCTGAAAAGCACGTTCTTTAGTCAGTTTTTCGCCTTCCCAAACTGCAATATGATCGTTAGTTTCTCTTAAAAAAAGAATTTCTCTTTGACTTTCGTAAGGCGCATCTGGAAACAAAAGCAAAACGCTTTCTTCCTGATCTACACCGCTCAGATAAAAAATATCTCTATGTTGTGCAAACGGCAAAGTACTGTCGGCACTAATTGGGTAAATGTCGTTTGAGTTGAATACGGCAACAGAATTAGGTTTCATTTCAGCCATGAACTTTCTGCGGTTTTTTACAAAAAGTGCGCTGTTTATTTGATGATATTTCATAATTATTTCGTTTTTGAACTTCGAATTTCAAAATTAGTGAATTTGAAGTAATGACGTATAATTGATTTTATTAAAGTTTTCTTATTTGTTTTGGTTCTATTTTTTGAGTGTTTATTTAACCGCAAAGAGCGCTAAGGTTTTACGCAAGGTTCGCAAAGCTTCTACCTAATCTTGTCATTTCGAGGAACGAGAAATCTTCGGAAGTAACTCTACAAAGATTGGAAAAATCTTAGCAACTTAGAACCTTAGAATCTCAGAATCTTAATTTGGGCGTGCCCCTCCGGGTCGGGCTTTCGGCTATATCTTTTATTCCGCTCCGCTTCATAAAAGGATACCGCCTCTATCCCTCACGCTTAGAGTTTCAAAAGAAATTTAATGGTTAAATAAGGTTTAATTATCCAATTTTGTATCTTGTGATGAATTACTTGGGTAAAAATGAAAGAACTATTAATTGAAAGTAATGGAATAAAAACAGATCAGTATTTTATACCACCGTTTGAGTTAAAAGAAGGAGAGGTAGTTATTTTGTATTTATATGGAGGGCCTCATTTTCAAGACATCAAAACGGAATTGGTTAATGTTTTTACTGGAAAAATAAAAAATGAAAATGTGATTGTTACTAAGTCCTTGACTTATGTTGATTATTTTAAAGAATCAAAATTTAGAAATTTGTTTTTTCCAGTTAGAGTTGGTGAATATTTACAGAAAAGTTCAAATCTAGAAAGTGAATTTATCCAAAAAATTTACGAAATTCCATGGATTAATAAAAAGACTAAAATAAATGAACTTTACTGGAGTTCTAAAAGATTACTTTCATTATACGCAACATTTTCTAAAACAAAATATATCGTTTTTGAGTTAGCTGGATTAGGACCTTTTGATGCAAAAGAAAACTACAATATAGTTAGAAATGAAATTAGAAAAGGTGGCGCTGCAATACTTATTGATTGGGCTTCTGATATGAAAGATGATTGTGATAAATTTATAACTTTAGAATGGCTGTCAGTTTAAATTGATCTAAAATTCATGAACTCTAAAATCAAAATCAGAAAAATCAAAAACCAAGATCTAGATTTCATCTACAAATCAATCTGCGAACTCGAAAATGAACTTTTAGATTTTGAAGTTTTTAAAACCATATTCATTGAAAATATTTCAAACCCAAAAAATCTTTATCTCATTGCCGAAAACGAAACAGAAGGGTTAGGATTTATTAGCTTTCATATCCAAAATCTTTTGCATCATTGCGGATTGGTAGGAGAAATTCAGGAGTTTTTCATTCATCAAAAATATCGAGGCCAAGATGTTGGAAGAATATTGATAAATGAGATTTTAAATTATTCAGAAAATAATAATTTAAAAAGCATCGAAGTAACGACAAACAAAAAGCGAGTAGAGAATGTAGCGATTTATGAAAATCTTGGTTTTAGTTTGAGTCATAATAAGTTTACGATTTATAAATAATTATTGAGCTTTCAGTGTAGTTTGTCATTTCGACCGAAGGGAGAAATCACAATAGTAATTCGACAAAGATTGGCGATTTTGCTTGCGGAGTTTCTTGTGTGATTTCTCCCTTCGGTCGAAATGACAAGATTATAGCTGAAACTTTAAAATCCATACTAAAAAGTGAAACAGCTTAATATTTCCATAAAACATAATCTTGTAGTCGGTTTACTGATTGCTTTATGGCTTTTTGTTTTTGCTTTCATCATTAAACCTTTTGATGACGGAACGATAAATTTAAGAGCATGGTTTTTTCTAAGTTTTAGCTTTAGTTTTATGGCGTTTTTATGCTATGGTCTTTTGGCAATTATTCAAAAAAGCTTTTATCAAAAAATAGGAAAATGGAATATCAGTTTAGAAATAACAGCCATTTTGCTCTTTCATTTGCTATATCTAATTGGAGTTTTTGCCTTCTATAAAAGTCCAATTTTAAATGGCGGTTATGCTTTCTCTGAATTCTTTTCGGTAATATTTATAAAAGTCGTTTTAATTGTTACTCCAATAATTATTCTCTCAAGACGATATTTAATTAAACTAATTCCAATAAAAGAGGATGTTTTAATAATTAGAGGAGAAAACAGATTAGATATTCTAAAAATCAATAAATCCGATTTAGTCTGTATTTCGAATGCACAGAATTACGTTGAGATTTTTTATCTCGAAAATGATAAACTTCAGGCAAAACTCATTCGGTCTTCTCTCAAAAAAGTGCAGGATGATTTCGGGTTTTTGATTCAAATTCATCGTTCGCATCTCATAAATCCGATTCATTTTAAATCTTGGAGAAATGCAAATACTATTATTTTGACTCAAATTGAACTTCCTGTTTCTAGAAATTACAAAGAGGCTTTATTGACTTTGTAAATTTCATACCTAAAACACTGCATTTCGTACCTATGTCAATAAAACTGCACTTTCGGCTGGATTTTCATTTTAGTTTTGCTTCAATAAATTTTAAAACTAATTATGAAAACAAAACATTTTTGCCAAATTGGATTACTATTTTTCTTAGCCAGTTATTTATTATTTTCTAACCTTTTACCAAGTTTAAATACTTCGATAGATTTTGCGCATTGGTTTAATTTGATTGGAGCTTGTTTTTTATTGTCGTTTAATGATATATTTCCTAAAAACAGAATAAATGCAGTTGCTTCTTTATTGTTAACTTTAGGCGTCATTGCACACATCGGACTTTGTACAATCGATTTTATAATGTCGAGTTACGGAAATAACGAAATTGCAAAAGAGGCATTAAGTCATCAAATCAGTAATTCGCCAAGTATTTTGTATCCATTTGTGGTTGTTGGTCCGTCTTTGCTTTTTCTCGGTTTGGCTTTGCATGCATTTACTTTTATAAAAACAGAAACCTTGAAATCTTTAATGGTAATTCTTGGTTCGGTTGCTGTGGGAGTTTCTTTTTTTGTTTTGAAAAATGGAGTTTTTATGTTTTTGAGTTGTTTCATTTTTGTTTTTGGATTGGGATTATTGCTTTATGTGTCACGACCTTTGTCAAAGTTTTAAACTTTGACAAAGGTTTAAGTACAAAGTTTGTCATCCTGAGCGAAGTCGAAGGACACGCAAGTAGCTCCGCGACAATAGTCCAATCTTTGTCGAACAACTTACGTGTCCTTCGACTTCGCTCAGGATGACAATTCGATGAAAATAGAAAAAGGAAACATTCGCTTCAGTTTTTTATTTGAAATTCGTATTTTCGTTGCATAATCATAATAAGAAGATTTGAAAAAACATCTAAAATATCTAATCGCACTCTTTCTGGCTTTTGTAGTAATTGCAAGCGATGGTACTTTATATTCTCAACCTAAATCGGCAGAGTATTTTCAATCTTCATTTGTTGTTTCAAAAAAAGAAATAGAGCTTAAAAGTACTCGTTTGTACAAATTCGGAAAAGTTACTTCTTTCAAGAAAACAGGATTTTTAATTGTTTTGAATTTTATTAAAACTGAAAATGTCTTTACTTTTCAAATTGAAAAACTGTTGAAAGTTCAAAATCTGCTTCATCAAAAACTAACTTCATTTATAAATCAATCTGTTTTTATAAATGAAATAATCAATTCCAAACACTTCACTACAAGTTTATACAACGCTTAAGAAAATTATTTCTAGGCATAGATGATCAATAATGTCTAATCATTTATCGTTTTCAAAATGTATAAACAAAATAAAAATACTCGCTTAGAGCAATCTAAACGACCACTTCTTCATTGGATAAAGAGGAAATTTATAATTATAATGACTGCCTTTATGCTAGGAATGGCAAACGGAATGCATACCGAAGATACCCGAATTAAAGGAAATCAGAATTATACGGAACAGCATAAGAAGGATTAAGGCTTTAATTAGAAAATTAGTCAATTTGATAATTAGAGAATTATTTCTTTGTCTTGGGACCTTTGTCAAAGTTTTACACTTTGGTAAAGGTTTTTTTGTTCACAATCTTGTCATCTTGGGCGAAGTCGAAGAACGCGCGAGCAACTCCGCATGCAAAATTAACAATCTTTGCAGAGCTACTAACGTGTCTTTCGACTTCGCTCAGGATGACAAAACTATGTGTATATAAAACAAAAAACCGAAACATCATGAACTGCCCCCAAAAAGTTAGACACTATTTGGGGGCATTTTTATGGAAAGAAAAATCAAGTACAATTATGAGTTTAAACTTCTGTGCGTAAATGAAGTTTTAAATAGACATCGTTCAGTTAATTCAGTTGCGAATGAAAATAATTTTGACGAGTCAAATCTTAGAAAATGGGTTAAGTTTTACCAGAAGTATGGCAAAGAAGGTCTTTTACCCAGGAAGAATCGGATATACAACGTCAAGTTTAAGCAAAATGTATTGCTAAAAATTAATAAGAAGTCTTTATCTTTGAGAGAAGCCTGTCTTGAATTTAATATTCCTAGCGAATCTATTATTATTCAATGGCAAAAAAGATATGAAGATCAAGGTATCTTAGGCTTAAAAGATCAACCTAAAGGAAGACCTAAATCTATGAACTTCAAAAGAGCTAAAAAGAAATCGAACAAACCCTTGACAAGAGAAGAAGAACTTTTACTTGAGATAGAATCATTGCGATGTGAAAATGCTCTCTTAAAAAAGTTCAATGCCTTAGTTCAAGCCGAAGAAGCCAAGCAAAGCAAAAAGCACAAGCCATAATAGAATTAAGGCATGATTATGATCTGGGCATCATGCTAGATCATATGAATATGGCAAGAAGCAGTTATTATTACTACGAGAAGAAACATCAAGCCACAGATAAATACAAGGATATTAAAGAGCTGATTGAGCAAATTTACCATCATCATAAAGGTCGATTTGGTTATAGGCGTATCACTTTGGAAATAAAAAACAAAGGTATTTTGATTAATCATAAAACGGTGCTCAGGTTAATGAGGTTTTTAGGTTTAAAAAGTTTAATTAGAGTAAAAAAATACAAATCATATAGAGGAGAACATGGAAAAATAGCTCCCAATATATTGAAACGTAATTTCACAGCAACAATGCCTAATCAAAAATGGG
>NZ_JAJGZV010000004.1 GCF_020805785.1 Flavobacterium chungbukense
GTATTTCTTTTTGTCTTCGCCTGTGTTTCAAAGCGGGTGCAAAAGTAGAAAACTTATTTCTAAATGGCAAATGTTTTTTGAAGTTTTTTTTAGAAAAATTTTCATTCTCATTTCTTCTCCAAATCTACCAATCTATCAATGAACTTTCCGTGTTTTGCGGGGTGCAAATGTAACATCCATTTTCAAATCTCACAAGCTTTTTTGAATCTTTTTTGAAAAAAAAATTTTCAGTTTCAATTCGTATGCCTGTCAGTATTTCAGTGAACGTCTTTCGTTGTTGCGGGTGCAAAAGTAGCACCTTTATCCAGTTAAACAAGCTTTTCAAGCCTCTTTTTTTGATGTTTTTCCGGATTATTTCTTAACTCCCTGATAACGGATTCTTTACAAAGCAGATTTTTTTGATGTTCCGTAGGTTTTTTCTGAATCGAGGCGCGGTTTTGCCAATTTCAAGGCTTTTTCGGATGCCCGTTTTATGGGATTTCCTGTATTCAGGGCTGTTTTCTGAAGAAAATTCACCTTTAGCAAAGACAGCTTACTGCCGTTTTGATCTCCAAGCGATGCGGAAAAACTGTTTTTTCCCCCTTTCAGGGCTGCTCTTCCTGCCCAAAACGTCTTTTTTTTTTCTGAAACCCCTTCTGAAAACAACTCTCCTAGCCCAGATAGAAGCGGAAATCCTTTTTGTGGCGGGGTCCGCCGCAAAAAGATTACTTCGTCAGTTCGCTATCGCTCGTGTGAAGCGGATAGCGGGAAACAGCTCCTTATTATATATAAGAAACATAAGGTAAGCATGAGACGCACTGCAGTGCGTCTCTACCGAAAATTGGGGAATTATTATTCTCTACATATATGTGCAAAAACAAACCCGACAGGTTTTGATAAACTGTCGGGTTAGTCGAATGAAATTTAATCTTATATATAATATACTTATATATGTATACTTTGATTTAAGCTATCGATTACTTCTTTTGTGATCTGAATGCTTTTCAATTTTGCTTCATGGTTGAAAATTGGGCTCGTTACCATAAGTTCGTCGATTTGTGCATAGTTAATAAACTTTCTCAAATCTGTTATTAATTGTTCTTTGTTTCCTGTAATTGTTCCACCTGTCATTTGATTTACGTGGAAACGTTCTGTCTCATTCATAATATCATCTAATGATGGAACTGGAGGCTGTAATCCTTTACGATCGTTTCTAATTAAATTTAAAAACATTTGATACAAGCTTGTAGATAATAATTCTGCTTCTTCATTGGTATCTGCTGCTATAATATTCAGACAAGCCATTGTTTTTGGTTTGTCTAAAAATTCTGAAGGCTGGAAGTTTTCGCGGTAAAATTCAAATGCCTGAATCATGAGCTTTGGCGCAAAGTGTCCGGCGAAAGCGTAAGGCAATCCATAAGCGGCAGCCAAAGCGGCACTGTCCATACTCGATCCCAGAATCCATATTGGAACTTTTAAGCCTTCGGCTGGGAAAGCACGTACTTTTCCTGTTGCGTTTTCACTTGAAAAATACTCTTGAAGCTTACTCACGTTTTGTGGAAAACGCTGTGCTTGTTCAAAAAAGTCTTTTCTAATAGCTTCGGCAGTTGGCTGATCTGTTCCTGGTGCTCTTCCTAAACCCAAGTCAATTCTATTTGGATAAAGTGTTTCTAGAGTTCCAAATTGTTCTGCTACTACTAAAGGAGAATGATTTGGCAACATAATTCCTCCTGAACCTACGCGAATATTATGGGTTTGACTAGCTATATAACCAATCAAAACAACTGTTGCCGTACTCGCAACATGTGCCATATTGTGATGTTCTGCCAACCAAATTCTTTTATATTCTAATTTGTCGGCTAATTGCGCAATGTCTTTTGTTTTTTGAAATGTTTTTGTTGCATCACTATCTTGATTGATAATGGCAAGTTCTAATATTGAGACTGAAATTGGTTTTTTCATATAAATTAAGGCTAAAATGCAAAATTAAGTCATTTATATGAATGCATTCCACTTTCTTCTGTTAAGAGATTTATAATATTTGTAACTACAACTATCACCACTACAATTGTATAAAAATCAATTTATGATTCGATTTGCCGTCATCTTTTATTGAAAGTTCTTTATTCGATTCGATTTCAAATCTAGAAGAGGTTTCAACATTTAATGAAATATCTCGATTTCTAAAAATTTCAGGAATATCAGGAAGCTGAATTGTTACGATTACTTCTTTGTTCTTTTGTTTGAAATTGATTTTAATTCGATCTCTCAGCCAAATATATTCATAAACTTCTTGCCATGGCGCCATCCAAATTGAATCGTTTCCTTTTAATCCATATTTATTTTGAAGTGTAGTCATATAATATTTAAACTCTGGGAAACGCATACTAAGATTCCACAAGTTTCCGTTTCCTGTTCCATGTGTAAATTCATTATACCAAATTGGGTTAGGCAATTTTGCAATTGAATCTACGGTTTTTAGAAAACGATCCATGGTCTTAAAAGTCGTTGTATCTTTTGAACTCAACACAAAAGTTCGAGCGGTAATCATTTTAGCTAAATCTATTTTTGAATATACTTTTAAAATTGGACCAACACCTGTGTAAGATGCTACAGACAAATGACCGTTTGCTAATGCATTTTTCTCATATTCGTAACGGTAATTTGGGTCTCCTTCTCCTCCAGGAACCACAAAATGAGACATAGTAAAATCTAGATTGTGTTTAATAGAAGCTGTATTTTCGGTTACCTCTGTTAAGAAATTGGTTCCAGGTTTTGTGAAATGATGAAAACTATGATTTAAAATATCCCATCCAGCATTGTACATTTCTTTTACCTCTGACCAAGAAAGATGCCCTCGATTCTTTGGCAGATCACCAATAGAAGCTCCGTTGATTGCTAATCCTAATTTGAACGGAATTTTATTCCCCATTCCATCTGAATAAAATAGTCCTTCTGAAATTGTTCCGTCTCCTCCTTGATCGATTTTCCACTCATTAATAGAAGAGCTACTTATCTTACCGCCATTCAATAATGGAAATGCAGTCAAATAAGCCGACCTGTACCCATCGTCGAGAGTAAAACTATACGCGAAATGTTTGTTGTACTTTAAAGGAGAAACTGCAATTTTGATTTTGTCTGTCGACTTTAGTTTTATTTTGAATGAAATAGTTTTCGATTTGGAAGAATCTTTTTTAATAATTTCGTTTGAAAAACTAGTAAAACTACCAATTATTACAGCAGTTATTAAAAGGATAATTCGTTTAGACATAATTTTTAGCGGTTTATTTTCGATTTAAAAATACATTTCTTTTTGAAAACAAAATTTTAAAACTGAATATACCATTAAAAATAATTTGTTCCGAATCAAAAAAGCGAACTAATTTAAAACCTAAATTTGTACATCAAATTTGGTTTTAGCTTAACTGTAAAAATGACACACAAAATTTTAATTATAGACGACGAAGAAAAACTGAGAAGTCTGCTGGCACGCATTATAAAATCGGAAGGATTTGAAGTTATCGAAGCAAAAGATTTAAAATCAGGTTTTAAGAAATTAGAACAAACCGAAATTGATGTTGTCTTATGTGATGTTAAACTTCCGGACGGAAATGGTGTTGATTTTCTACAAAACATAAAAGGAAGTTTTCCTTTAACAGAAGTTATTCTTTTAACCGCTTTCGGGAATATTCCTGATGGCGTTCAAGCAATGAAAAATGGTGCTTTTGATTATATTGTAAAAGGTGACGATAACGATAAAATTATTCCGCTTCTTTATAAAGCTGTTGAAAAAGTGCATTTGCAAAAGAAAGTAGAACAACTTGAAAAACGCATTAATGACAAATATTCTTTTAGTACCATTATCGGAAAATCAAAAGGAATTGAACAGGTTATTGATTTAGCTCAAAAAGTAGCCCAAACCGATTCGACTGTTTTATTGACAGGTGAAACTGGAACTGGAAAAGAAGTTTTTGCGCAGGCTATTCATGAAAACAGCAATCGTGTTGGAAAATCTTTTGTGGCATTAAACTGCAGCACCTTCAGCAAGGAAATTTTAGAAAGTGAACTTTTTGGTCATAAACAAGGTGCTTTTACCGGAGCTTTAAAAGATAAAAAAGGTTTTATTGAAGAAGCCAATGGCGGTACTTTATTTCTGGACGAAATTGGAGAAATGCCGATTGATCTTCAGGCGAAATTATTGCGTGTTTTAGAAACTTCAGAATATATTCCTGTTGGAGATACGACTCCAAAAAAGTCAAATTTTAGATTAATTGCGGCTACAAATCGAGATTTAAAGGAAGAAAGTGAAGCACACCGTTTTCGTTCAGATTTATATTTTCGTTTGAATATTTTCGAAATTAAACTGCCTTCATTACGAGAAAGAATTAAAGATATTCCTGTATTGACAAATTATTTCGTTAAACAGTTTTCTGAAAAAACAAATAAAAAAACATTAACAATCAGCGAAGATTTTCTGCAGAAATTAGAAAACTATTCTTGGCCAGGAAATATCCGTGAACTTAAAAATATTATCGAAAGATCGGTTATTTTGAGTAATGGAGATACTTTAACTTCAGATGTTTTACCTTATGAAATGCAGCATCAAGTGGAGAAAACTACCAAATCAATGTCGGCTTTCTCGATGCAGAGTGTTGAAAAACTGCATATCCAGAAAGTTTTAAATTATACAAAAGGAAATAAGGCGGAAACAGCGAGATTATTAGAAATTGGAATTGCGACTTTGTATAGAAAGTTGGAAGAATATGGGATTGAAAAAAATTAAATTTCAATTTCAATGGCAATTTCAATATCGATTTTTAAAAGCTTCGGAGAAGCGACATATTTATAGAAAAATAATTTAACCGCATTGATTAAAAGCTCCAGCGGAGCGACACCCACACAATCTAAAAAAATATGTCACCCCGCTGGGGTTCTGATAACATGGTTTCATTATTTTTCTATAAATATGTCGCTTCTCCGAAGCTTAAATAACATATCAAAACGAGAAAAGCTTATCAAAATGATAGGCTTTTTTTATGCTTGATTTTTGGCACAAAACCACATTCCTTTTATTGACAGCACTTTAGCTATAACTTAACTTTTTCGGAACATATTTTGGCATAAGGAGGAAGAACATTAAAAATTCATTCCAAATGAAAAATCAAGTAACCTCAATCTACAAACAAGCCGAACGGTTTGCTGAGATAACCAAAAAATCTATTATTTCTGGAAACATCGTTCGAGCAAAAAAATGCTTGGCACTTGCTGAACGTCTATTTATAACCGGAAGCATCGAAACTAAAAATGCCATTTCTAATGTGTATGTTTTTTCGGTTTCTTCTTTTATGGAAGTGCGTCACTGCAATATTTCACATCTTTTTCCACAAACACTTAAAGCGGAATATATCAAGCAGGTTAATGCTTCGGGAGTCTAAAAAGTTTAATCGGTTAACTGTTTAATCGTTTAATCGCTCCAAAACAATCTAAAATCTGTCCCGATGCTTCGGGACTAAAATCTAAAATAAATCCTATGATCACTTTTCTTTTACTCGGGCTAGCCGTTGTGCTCTTTGCCATTTGTTTTCTCTCTGTTGAATTTTTTGAAAAAATATAAATCATGACCGCACTATTTATTATTTCAATCGCCGTTTTCGTGTATTTGGTTTATGTACTAATCAAACCCGAAAAATTTTAAAATATGAATTTTTAGAATTTAAGATTGTCTCAAAGAAATCTAAAATCTAAAATCAACAATCTAATATTAAATATATGAACACAGAATTATTAGGCGTCATTGGTATTTTTATCCTAACCATTGTTTTAGCGATTCCTTTAGGAAAATATATTGCTAAAGTTTATTTGGGAGATAAAACACTTCTTGACCCGATTTTCAATCCAATTGAAAAATTTATCTTTAAAATCAGCGGTATTAATTCCACTGAAGAAATGAACTGGAAACAGCACTTAAAAGCACTTTTAAGTATCAATATGGTTTGGTTTTTTCTTTGCTTTTTTGTCTTATTGTTTCAAGGATCTTTACCTCTTAACCCGGATAATAATCCCTCTCTGACGCCTGATCTGGCTTTTAATACGGCTATTTCATTTTTAGTCAATTGTAACTTACAGCATTATTCAGGCGAAAGCGGAGTTTCTTACCTTTCACAAATCGTCTTGATGTTTCTTCAATTTGTTTCTGCTGGTATCGGAATGGCTGCTGCCGCTATGATTTTTACAGCAATGAAAGAAAGAACAACAGAAAAATTGGGTAATTTTTATAATTATTTCATCAAAAGCTGTACTCGTATTTTATTACCCCTTTCTGCAATTGTAGCTGTTTCGCTAGTATTTAGCGGAACTCCAATGACTTTTGAAGGTAAAAATGCTATTACAACACTTCAAGGTGATCATGTAGAAGTTTCTCGCGGGCCAGCCGCAGCATTTATTGCTATCAAACATATTGGTACAAATGGCGGTGGATTTTTTGGAGCCAACTCAGCGCATCCATTAGAAAACCCAACTTATTTTACGAATGGAGTTGAACTTTGGGCGCAGATGATTATTCCGTTTGCAATGATTTTTGCTCTTGGATTTTTCCTAAACAAAAGAAAACTGTCGAATATCATATTTGGTGTAATGACGGTTGGTTTCTTACTCTTGGTTATTCCAACAGTTATAAGCGAAATCAACGGAAATCCTGCTATCGAAAAAATGGGTATTGCGCAGGTAACCGGAGCGATGGAAGGAAAAGAAGTTCGGTTTGGCCCAGCAATGTCAGGTTTCTGGAGTATTGCTACAACCGTAATTTCTACAGGTTCTGTAAACAGTATGCACGATAGTTCAATGCCAATGTCTGGCGCTATGCAGCTATTATCTATGATGGTAAATGCCTTTTATGGCGGTTGCGGTGTTGGTATTCTAAACTATTATATTTTCATTATTCTGGCTGTATTTATCTCCGGTTTAATGGTTGGTCGAACTCCTGAATTTTTAGGAAAGAAAATCGAAGCGCGGGAAGTAAAAATTGCTGCTTTTATCGCCATTCTTCATCCTTTATTAATATTAGCCGGAACTGCTTTAGCATCTTATTTTGCTGCGCATGACACTGCAATGGGTTATTGGTTTAACGGAAATGCAACAGGCTGGTTAAACAATCCCGGTAATCACGGATTTTCAGAAATGTTATACGAATACACTTCCAGTGCTGCCAATAACGGTTCTGGTTTTGAAGGATTGGGAGATAATAATCCGTTTTGGAATATCACTACGGGAATTGTGTTACTGCTAAGCCGTTTTATTCCAATCATTGGTCCATTGGCAATTGCAGGTTTATTGGCAGGTAAAAAATACATTCCAGAAAGTGCAGGAACTTTAAAAACAGATACCTCAATTTTCGGAATCATGACTTTTGCCGTAATCGCAATTATCGCTGCTTTATCATTCTTCCCAGCGTTGGCTTTAGGTCCATTGGCAGAATTCTTTACTTTAAAATAACAATTCATTTTTCAATGCTGAAAACATTTTAAACACATAGAAACATAGTCTTTTCTTTATCTAAAAAAGAAAATCAAAAGAAACTAGTTTCTAACACATAGCTATGTGAATGTATGCAAGTGAAACGCCTTTACCACAAAGTAAAAATCTATGTCTCTATGTGTTTAAAAAAAATCAGTTAAACAAAATAATATAAAAAATGACAACTAATAAATCCACATCATTGTTTGAAAGTAAACAGGTAAAAGAAGCCTTAGCGCAGTCTTTTGTGAAGCTGAACCCAAAAATGATGATCAAAAATCCGGTAATGTTTACCGTAGAAATTGGAACTGCCATTATGTTTGCCGTTTGTATTTCCATTTTAATGGGAGCAACTGACCAAGGTAGTTTTATTTATAATTTAATTGTGTTTTTAATTTTACTGGCAACGCTTTTATTTGCCAATTTCGCCGAAGCAATTGCTGAAGCAAGAGGAAAAGCACAAGCCGATAGTTTGCGAAAAACAAGAGAAGAAACTCCTGCAAGACAAATTCTTCCAAACGGAGAAATAAAAAACATTAGTTCTTCGGCATTAAAAAAAGACGATATTTTCGTTTGTGAAGCTGGCGATTTAATTGCTGCCGATGGTGAAATTATCGAAGGTCTGGCTACAATCGACGAAAGTGCCATTACCGGAGAAAGTGCTCCTGTAATTAGAGAAGCTGGTGGAGATAAATCTTCAGTAACCGGAGGAACAAAAGTATTATCTGATAAAATTAAAGTAAAAGTAACTTCTGAACCAGGCGAAAGCTTTTTAGATAAAATGATTGCTTTGGTTGAAGGTGCAAGCCGTCAGAAAACACCAAACGAAATTGCCTTAACCATTTTATTAGCCGCATTTACTTTAATTTTCGTGATTGTGTGCGTTACGCTAAAACCGTTTGCCGACTATGCCAACGCACCCATCACGATTGCGGCTTTTATTGCCTTGTTTGTATGTTTAATTCCAACTACAATTGGAGGATTACTTTCTGCTATTGGTATTGCGGGAATGGACAGAGCTTTACGAGCTAACGTAATTACAAAATCGGGTAAAGCGGTTGAAACTGCTGGAGATATTGATGTTTTGCTTTTGGATAAAACGGGAACCATTACCATTGGAAACAGAAAAGCAACCAATTTTTACCCAACAAAAGGAATCTCTTTTGATGATTTCGTTAAATCGGCTGTTTTGAGTTCGCTTGCTGATGATACTCCGGAAGGGAAAAGTATTCTCGAATTAAGTGAAATGTTAGATGTAAAAAATGAAACGAAAGCGAGCTTTTTACAAACTACTTCTGACATCGCGCATACCATCAAATTTACTGCCGAAACCAGAACTTCTGGAGTCGTATTAAAAGACGGAACCAACATTAGAAAAGGAGCACAAGACGCTGCAAAAAACATTGCGCAGCAAGCCGGAAATTCTTTTCCTGAAGATACTGCGCAACAAGTAATCACAATTTCGTCTAACGGAGGAACTCCATTAGTAGTAATCAAAAACAATGAAGTTCAAGGTGTTATAGAACTTCAGGATATTATCAAAACCGGAATGAAAGAACGTTTTGAGCGCTTGCGCAGAATGGGAATCAAAACGGTTATGGTTACTGGTGATAATCCGCTTACTGCAAAATTTATTGCTGAAGCAGCTGGTGTTGATGATTTTATTGCCGAAGCTAAACCTGAGGACAAAATGAATTACATTAGAAAAGAACAAGCAGAAGGAAGATTGGTTGCTATGATGGGTGACGGAACAAATGATGCTCCTGCCCTTGCCCAAGCTAATGTTGGAGTTGCCATGAACAGCGGAACTCAAGCGGCAAAAGAAGCCGGAAACATGGTCGATCTTGACAATGACCCAACCAAACTAATTGAGATTGTTGAAATTGGGAAACAGCTTTTAATGACTCGAGGTACTTTAACTACTTTTTCTATTGCAAATGACGTTGCGAAATATTTTGCTATTGTTCCTGCTCTTTTTATTACTGCGATTCCTGCGCTTCAAGGTTTAAATATTATGCATTTGCATAGTCCTGAAAGTGCGATTTTATCGGCTGTAATTTTCAATGCGATTATCATTCCGATATTGATTCCGCTTGCGCTGAAAGGTGTTGATTACCGACCAATTGGAGCGAGTGCCATCTTAAAAAGAAATCTTTTAATTTATGGTCTTGGCGGATTAATTGTTCCTTTTATAGGAATAAAAGTTATTGATTTACTGGTTGCCTTATTTATGTAAAAATCAAACCTGACAGGTTTACAAAAACTCAATAAAAACATAGACTTTAGATTACTAAGCTTCAAAGAAAAAACTTAGAACCTTAGCAACTTAGTCCCTTAGAATCTCAAAAAAATGAAAAATCTATTTTCACTATTAAAACTTACCGTATTTACTTTGATTTTGTTTGCGGTTATTTATCCTTTAGCGATTTACGGAATCGCACAATTGGCTCCGAATCAAGGAAAAGGGGAAATTATTTCGGTTAACGGAAAAGTTGTTGGTTATCAAAAAATTGGTCAGAAATTCGATAAGTCGAATTATTTCTGGGGAAGACCTTCGGCTGTTGATTATAATGCTGCCGGAAGTGCCGGCAGCAACAAAGGGCCAAGCAACGCCGATTATTTGGCTTTGGTTCAAAAAAGAATTGATACCCTTTTATTGGTTCATCCGTATTTGAAGAAATCTGATATTCCATCCGATATGGTTACGGCTTCAGGAAGTGGTTTAGACCCGAATATTTCTCCGCAAGGGGCTTTGATTCAGGTGAAACGAATTGCTAAAGAAAGAAATTTAGCTGAAGCTAAAGTAAAAGCTTTGGTTGAATCTAAAATTAATACGGCTGTTGTTGGGCCTGAAACGGTGAATGTTTTGGAATTGAATGTGGCGCTGGATGCGCTTCGCTAAGATGCTATCCCGAGGCTTTGGGACTAAGATACTGAGATTCTAAGTTTTTCTATGCGCATTCTTGTCATTTCGACGAAGGAGAAATCTTCACAAGAAGCTCCACAAAGAATGTCAAATCTGTGGCGATCTAGCAACGAAGATTTCTCCTTCGTCGAAATGACAAACTATGGCGGGAATTGAAATAGAAAAACTAAACTTACAATAATACCTAACAGGTTTTGGAAACCTGTTAGGATATGAAAACATTAAAATACAAAACGCCTTTTTACCCCAAATGCCCTAGCCCCGATAGTAGTGGAAATCCTTTTTCTGGCTTCTTTAACCAGGAAAAGATTGAAACGTCCCGAAGCTTCGGGAGCGGGATTAGATCCTAAAAAATCTACTAATAAATAATTGAATACCACAAAAATGAAAAAAATAATACTTACTGCTTTAATCGCTTTTGGTTTTAGCAATTTACACGCACAAGAAGAATCAAAAAGTCCGTTTACGTTTTCAGGATATATAGACGCTTATTATAGTTATGATTTTGCAAAACCGGAAGATCATATGCGCCCGGGATTTTTTTACAGTTATAATAAAAGCAACGAGGTAAACCTGAATTTAGGAATGGCAAAAGTGAATTATTCGAAAGAAAATATTCGGGGGAATTTTGCCTTAATGGCGGGAACTTATGCCGAATATAATATGGCTGCCGAGCAAGGTTTATTGAAAAATGTTTACGAAGCTAATGTTGGTGTAAAGATTTCAAAAAGTCATAATTTATGGATTGATGCGGGAATCATGCCTTCGCATATTGGTTTTGAAAGTGCGATTGGAAAAGACTGTCAGACTTTAACGAGAAGTATTCTGGCTGAGAATTCTCCTTATTATGAAACGGGAGTTAAAATTGGTTATACATCTGAATCTGGAGAATGGTATTTAGCGGGAATGTACTTAAATGGCTGGCAGAGAATTGAGAAAGTGGAAGGCAATCAAACGCCTGCTTTTGGAACTCAAGTTACCTACAAACCATCTGATCGGATTGCTTTGAACTGGAGTACGTATGTTGGAAATGAACAGCCGGATATTGATAAAAAATGGCGTTATTTCAACAACTTTTACGGACAATTTAAAGTAACGGAAAAGACAAATATTACTGCTGGTTTTGATATTGGATCTCAGCAATCGGCTAAAGGAAGTGATAAATATGATACTTGGTTTTCGCCCGTTTTAATTCTGCAATATAAACCAGTTGACAAGATTCAGCTTGGGGTACGAGGTGAATATTATAGTGATGAAAAAGGTGTAATCATCTCAAAAGAAACACCAAACGGTTTTAAAACTTACGGATTTTCAGCTAACTTTGATTACTTAGTTACTGATAATGTTATGTTTAGAATTGAAGCCAGAAATCTTTCGAGTAAAGATGAAATTTTTACCAAAAACAATTTGCCAACGGACACAAATACATTTGTAACAACAGCATTAGCTATTAGTTTCTAGAAAAAGATCTTATTGATTAAAATTTATTTCACGCAGATTCTACAGATTAAAGCAGATTTAAATGGATTTTTAATTAAATAATCTGCGAATATCTGCTTAAATCTTTTAAAATCTGCGTGAAACAAAAAACTTGGCGACTTAGCACTTTGTGGCAAAAAACATGAAAGAAGAAAAAGAAAATAATGCACAGCACTTTCTCGATTTAATTCAGAAATCACGAAAGGGAAAGTTCAAAATCTACATTGGAATGAGTGCCGGTGTGGGCAAGACTTTTCGTATGCTTCAGGAAGCGCATTCGTTATTGAAAAACGGAATCGATGTAAAAATTGGCTACATCGAAACGCACATGCGAAAGGAAACGCATGAATTATTAGCAGGTTTGCCTATAATTCCGAGACGGACCATTTTCTATAAAGGAAAAGAACTTGAAGAATTGGATGTTCAAGCCATAATCAACCTTAGACCAGAAGTGGTTATTGTTGACGAATTGGCGCATACAAATGTTGAAGGAAGTAAAAATGAAAAACGCTGGCAAGATGTTTTAGAAATTTTGGAAGCTGGAATTAATGTGATTTCGGCGGTGAATATTCAGCATATTGAGAGTTTAAATTCAGCTGTAAAACGCATTACAAATATTGATGTTCAGGAAAGAATTCCGGATAATGTTTTGCGATTGGCGGATGAAGTCGTGAATATCGATTTAACATCTGAAGATTTGATTGCGCGTCTGAAGGAAGGAAAAATTTATACTCCGGATAAAATTCAGACGGCTTTAACGAACTTTTTTAAATCGGAACAGATTTTACAACTTCGAGAATTGGCTTTGAAAGAAGTAGCGAGTCAGGTCGTTCGAAAAGTTGAAAATGAAGTTCCGAATCTTCATGCTTTACGACATGAAAAATTGTTGGCCTGTATTAGCAGTAATGATAAAACGGCCAAAATTGTAATTAGAAAAGCGGCACGACTGGCTAGTTATTATAACGGATCGTGGTATGTTTTGTATGTAGAAACACCGCAGGAAAGCAGTACGAAAATTGCTTTAGATAAACAGAGACATTTAATTAATAACTTTAAAATCGCCGTACAATTAGGTGCCGAAGTTATTAAATTAGAAAACAAAAATATTGCCGATGCAATTTTGATTACGGCAGAAGAAAAACAAATTACAACTGTCTGCATAGGAAAACCGCATTTGAATTTATTTAAAGTAATTTTGTCTACAACAATTTTTAGGCGTTTGCTAAACAAACTGTCTTTATCAAATGTTGATCTTGTTATTTTGTCTTGAAAGATTTTTAAACCATATAAGTTATATAAGTTCATTTAAATTCGGGGCGTTGAAGTTTAACCGCAAAGGCGTTAAGTTTTACGCAAAGTTCACTAGAGTTTTTGATCGCAAAGTCGCAAGGGCGCAAAGTTTTTTTGTCTGTACTATGAAAAAAATCTTTGCGTGCTTTGCGAAACCTTAGCGTCTTTGCGGTTAAAAAAAGAAACTCTAATATTTCCTTATATCACTTATATGGTTCAAAAAAAATTAAATGTTTTATAAAATGAGAATTAAAACCAAATTGAATCTGGGAGTTGGATTGTTATTTTTAATGATCATTATACTTTCATTAGTTAGCGGCTATTCTGTTTTTTTAATAAAAGCAGATACTGAGAATATTCTGAAAGCGAATTATAATACGCTGGAATATTCGCGAAATATGATTTTGTCTTTGGATGAAATTAAAGCCAGTCCTGATAGCAAGATTCATGTTTTCAAGGAATATCTTGAAAAACAAACACAAAATGTCACCGAACCTGGAGAAAAAGAAGCGACTGCAAATCTGGAAAAAAGTTTTACGCTTTTAGAACAAAATGGTGCCAACGAAGCCATAAAAGCACAGATCAGACAGGATATTTTTGCCATTATGAAATTGAATCTGGATGCCATAAAACAGAAAAGCGACATTGCAAAACTAACTGCCGAAAATGCTAATTTATGGATTGCCATTGTGGGAAGTTTATGCTTTTTGATTGCTTTTAATTTACTGGTCAATTTACCTAATAACATTGCCAATCCGATTAAGGAATTAACGCTGAGTATTAAGGAAATTGCCAATAAAAACTATTCAGAACGTGTTCATTTTACGAGTCATAGCGAATTTGGAGATTTGGCCAAATCGTTTAATACGATGGCGCAGAAACTTCAGGAATATAACGATAGTAATTTGTACAAACTCTTTTTTGAAAAGAAACGACTGGAAACTTTAATCAATAATATGAACGATCCTATTATTGGATTAGATAATGAAGGAATTGTATTGTTTGCTAATGATGAAGCCTTGAAAATTATTGGTCTGAAATTGGAAGATGTTATTGGGAAATCGGCTTCTACTCTAGCCTTGTCGAATGATTTAATTCGTTCTTTGATTTTGAAAGATGAATCAGATTCTCTTAAAAAGCAACCGCTTAAAATTTATGCGCATGGAAAAGAAAGTTATTTTGAAAAAGAAATTCTGAATATTACCATAATTCCAACCGGTGAAGAAAAAGAAATTAATATTGGAGATGTTATTATTCTGAGAAACATTACGCTTTTTAAAGAACTTGATTTTGCGAAAACCAATTTTATTGCAACGGTTTCACACGAATTAAAAACTCCTATTGCGTCTATAAAATTAAGTCTTCAATTGCTTGAAAACAATAAAACAGGCGAAATGAACGATGATCAGAAACAATTGGTCGAAAGCATAAAAGATGACAGTCAGCGATTGCTTAAAATTACTGGTGAATTGCTTAATTTATCACAATTGGAAACTGGCAATATTCAGCTGAATATGGAAAAAAGCAATCCGCATCAAATTGTAAATTATGCCGTTGAAGCGGTAAAAGTTCAGGCTGATCAAAAGCAAATCAAGCTTTTAATTGATGCTGATGAAAACCTTCAAGACGTAAAAGCGGACAGCGAAAAAACAGGCTGGGTTTTGATTAATTATTTGTCGAATGCAATAAGATATTCTTCTGAAAAAAGCACGATTATCATCAAATTAAAAAAAGAAAAGAATCAAATCGTATTTCAGGTTATCGACACTGGAAAAGGAATTGACACACGATATAAAGACCGAGTTTTTGATAAATATTTTCAAGTTCCAGGAAGTCAGAAATCTGGAACTGGATTAGGTTTGGCTATTAGTAAAGAGTTTATTGAAGCACAGAATGGAAGTGTTGGAGTTGAGAGTAATTTGGGATTGGGAAGTACGTTTTGGTTTTCTTTGAAGGTTTAGATTTTTCTACCACAAATCTTCACGAATTATTGAAAAAGAGCCGTTGGCTCGAACCATATTGTAGGGCTGGATTTTAATCCAGTTGACAAAGAAATTCCGTAATACAAAAAGAGCCGTTGGCTTAATCATTAATAGACTGGATTGAAATCCAGCCCTACAATATGAATCGTCCCTACGGGACTTTAAATCTAGAAATTTTAGCCAATCTTAATTCAACTACCTCATTTAAAACTAACAAATTAAAGTTCGCTTAAGGTTCAATTAAGAGCAAAATACAAATTTTGAACATTCGTTACTATTGCAAAATATAACTACAAACAATGTTCAGTAAAACGATTTTCCTTGTATTTCTGTTCGGATTATTTTCTGCGAATGCACAAAATGATTCGATTACAAAAATTGACAGTACTTCACATCATTTAAAATTCAATTACAAACAATTAATTATTCCATCAGTTCTAATTGGTTATGGTGTAATTGGTTTAGAAAGTGATCAGCTTTTGAGTTTCAATCATCAAATTAAGGCGGAAGTTACTGAAGACATTGACGAGAAAGTGACTATTGATGATTTCTCGCAATACGCACCTGCTGCATCTGTCTACGCATTGAATGCTTTTGGCGTAAAAGGCAAAAATAATATGCGAGATCGTTCGATAATATTCTTGACTTCGTATGTTATTATGGCTTCAACAGTTTTGGGTTTAAAATCGATTTCACATGTAGAAAGACCTGATGGAAGTTCAAACAATTCTTTTCCTTCTGGACACACTGCAACTGCATTTATGGGTGCCGAATTTTTATATCAAGAATATAAAGACAAATCGATTTGGTACGGAATTGCTGGTTATGCCATTGCCACAGGAACAGGATTATTTAGAATTTACAACAACCGTCATTGGCTTACTGATGTTGCGGCAGGAGCTGGAATCGGAATTCTGAGTACCAAAATTGCTTATTGGATAAATCCTTATATCACTAAAAAGTTATTCAAATCATCAGCTGAAAGCAAATCAACTTCTATGATAATGCCTTTTTATAATGGGCAGCAATATGGTTTGGGATTTGCGAAAGTCTTTTAGTTTTTTTTTAGCCACAAAGGCGCTAAGTCACAAAGTTTTTTAAGCCACAGATTTCACAGATTAAAAGGATTTTAAATGGTTTTGATTTATCCGCCACGACCCGAGCGATAGCGAACAGGCGAAGCAATTACACAAATTTCCACGAATTATATTTGATAAAAAATTAGTGCAAATTTGTGTAATTCGTGGCAAAAAAATAATCCTTTTAATCTGTGCATCCCGATAGCTATCGGGAGTGGCCATCTCTTTTATGTATTCGACGTATTATTCTTAATCTCTCGAACTTCCCTTTTCAATTCCAAAAGCAAATCTTTCATTGCTCCAGTTTCTGTTATTTCTTGTTTTTTATCCGAACGGCCGATATTACATTCGTATTCCCAAATCTCTAAAATATCAGAAGCTTTCACTTCATAATTCGGATAAAAACTATTATCTGATTCTAGAACCAAAGCGTTCTTTTTGTTTTTATTGAGACGCTTATACACCATTCCTTCATTTTTAGTAATAAGAATATAGGTTTTGCCGTCCATCACCTCTCCTAGTTTTTCCACATAACGACCAATAATAATAGAACCGTCTTCGTGTGGAGGCATTGAATCGCCTTCAACGGGAAATCCGCGGTGTTTTCCAGGTCCTAAAAAAGGGAGTGTAATTTGCTGTAAACTTTCAATATATTCTGGATCAGCATATCCGTTTAGATAACCTGCTTTTGCTTTTTGAGATACAATTTCAATAAAATTTTCTCCAAAACTATCCACTTGAATGGGTAAAATAAGTCGGTTACCTTCTAGTTTTATCAAATTTTGCACATCAATTTTACGGATATCGACAGATAATATCAAATCGATACTCATATGAAAATATAATGCAATCTTCTTTAAAATGTCATACGGTGCTTCCGAAGTTCCGTCTTCGTATTTAACGTATCTTCCTCTTGTAATACTCAGGTTTCCAGCTAATTTCTCTTGTGATATTTTATGCTTAACCCTCAATGCTCTGATGTTATCTGAAAATAAGGACATAATTAATTTGTTATAATTTGGAACAGCAAATATACAAAAAAATGTTCTTGTCTGTGCTAATTTTGTTCCATACAAAAACAAAAGGAAAATGGCACGGGCAATTGTACATATGGATCTGGATACCTTTTTTGTATCCTGCGAAAGACGCACAAACTCTGAACTCAACGGAATTCCGCTTATTATAGGTGGCGGAGATCGTGGTGTTGTGGCTTCTTGCTCTTATGAAGCCCGTAAATTTGGAGTACGTTCTGCCATGCCAATTCGTATGGCATTAAAACTTTGTCCTGACGCAAAAGTGATGAAAGGCGACATGGAATTGTACTCGCAACTCTCTCATGATGTTACCGAAATTCTTCAGGAAAAAGCACCCGTTTTAGAAAAAGCAAGTGTCGACGAATTTTATCTGGATATTACCGGAATGGATAAATTTCACGGCAGTTATAAATGGACCAATGAACTGGCTCAAAAAGTGATTAAAGAAACAGGACTTCCGATTAGTTTTTCATTATCCATCAATAAAACCGTTTCTAAAATTGCGACTGGAGAAGGCAAACCTGTCGGAAACCTTCAAATTCCGGAGCAAGGTGTGCAAGATTTTTTAAATCCGTTATCGATTCAGAAAATTCCAATGGTCGGAGCTGTTACTTTTCAGCTTTTGTCTCGAATTGGTGTTCGTAAAATTCAGACTTTGGCCGAAATGCCTGCTGAAGTTTTACAACAGATGATTGGTAAAAATGGTCTAGAACTTTGGAAAAAAGCACACGGAATTGATCACACACCTGTTGAACCTTACACAGAAAGAAAATCAATTTCTACCGAAACTACTTTTTCTCAGGACACTATCGATCTTGCCAAATTGAGAAGAATATTATTAGGAATGGTCGAGAAACTGGCTTTTCAGCTTCGTGCTGAACAATGGTTAACCTCAACCGTTACCGTTAAAATACGTTACGCTAATTTTGATACCGAAACCAAACAATGCCGAGTGGCTTATACTTCAGCAGATCATGTTTTGACGAAAAATGTAATAGAGCTTTTTGAAAAAGTCTATCAGCGTCGTATGCGTCTGCGCTTGATTGGTGTTCGCTTTAGCGGATTGGTTCGAGGTACTTATCAAATTGATCTTTTTGAAGATACTCAGGAAATGTTATCCCTTTATGAAGCGATGGACAAGATGAAAAGCCGTTATGGTTTTGATGCTGTAATGCGCTGTGCAGGAGCTTCTTTTAAACCCAATACTAAAGACGAAATTTTAAAACGTAAAAAATAATGTATCTCAATTGTCATTCTTACCATTCATTACGTTACGGCACAATTCCGCTTCAGGAATTGATTGCTGAAGCTGTCTCGTATGGTGTAAAAACAATGGCATTGACGGATATTAATACCGTTACCGGAATTTATGATTTTATAAAAGCATGCCAAGAAAAAGAAATTAAACCTCTAATCGGAATGGAATTTCGATGCAATCATCAATTTCGATATATTGGTTTGGCTCAAAATGCAGAGGGTTTGGCCGAAATGAATGTTTTTCTAACTGAACATAATTTCAGTGGAGAAACTTTGCCATTGATTGCTCCCAAATTTAAGTCGGTTTTTGTGATTTATACTTTAGAAAATGCTCCAAAAGTGCTTCGCGAAAATGAATTTATCGGCATTCGTCCTGAAGAAGTTTCGAGGCTTTTTACATCGGAACATAAAAATAAAACCTCCCAAATGGTGGTTTTACAGCCTGTAACTTTTAGAACCAAAACAGAATACAATCTGCATAAAATTCTTCGAGCTATTGATACCAATATTATTTTATCCAAACTCACAGAATCTGATCACTGCAAGATTTCTGATGTAATGCAACCTGTAGAGTCTCTTTTGCCTTTTTATGAAAAATATCCTGAAATTATAATCAATACCCAGAAAATCATTGATTCCTGCCATTTTGAATATGAATTTGGTATTCCAAGAAATAAAAAATTCTATACCGAAAGCCGTCAGGAAGATTTAGAAAAGTTGACCGAATTGGCTTGGGAAGGATTTGAAAAACGTTATGGAAACGAAAATCCAGAAGCAAAAGCCCGTGTAGAAAAAGAATTAAAAGTGATTGATGAATTGGAATTCAGCGGTTATTTTTTAATTACTTGGGATATCATTCAATACAGCAACAGTCAAGGATTTATGCACATCGGGCGCGGAAGCGGAGCCAACAGCATTATAGCTTATTGTCTCGGAATTACGGATATCTGTCCAATCGAACTCGATTTATATTTTGAACGTTTTTTAAACCTCAACCGTAAAACTCCTCCCGATTTTGACATTGACTGGAGCTGGCAGGAGCGCAACGTAATTCTAGAATATATATTTAAAAAATACGGTAAAGATCATGTTGCTTTTTGTGGCACGAATGTCGAGTTCAAGTACCGATCTATTTATAGAGAAGTGGGTAAAGTTTTTGGACTTCCAAAAGAAGAATTAGACATTTTAGCCAAAAATCCGCAAGAACTTCATCCTACAAACAAAGTAGTGAGGATGGTTCAACAATACGGAAAAATGATGGAAAAATATCCAAACCAACGTAGTATGCATGCGTGTGGAATTCTGATTTCTGAAGAACCAATTACCAATTACACGCCTTTAGAAATGCCTCCAAAAGGATTTCCAATCGTGCTTTTTGACATGCATATTGCAGAAGAAATTGGTTTTGAAAAATTCGATATTCTGAGTCAACGAGGAATCGGTCATATTGATGACAGCGTAAAACTGATTATGAAAAACCGAGGGATAAAAGTGGATATTCGCAACACTTCGATTTCTAAAGACGAAGCGGTTTGCAATTCTTATTTAGCAAAAGGCCATACAATTGGCTGTTTTTATATTGAAAGTCCCGCGATGCGTGGTTTATTACGCCGTTTGAATTGTGATAATTATAAAATTCTAGTGGCTGCTTCGTCGATTATTCGTCCCGGAGTTGCGCAATCTGGAATGATGAAAGAGTATATCTTTCGCCATAATAATCCAACACAATTTGAGTATTTTCATGAGGTTTTCAAAGAACATCTGGGAGAAACTTACGGCATTATGGTCTATCAAGAAGATGTGATTAAAATTGCCCAGCATTACGGCGGACTTCCCGCTGCTGACGGTGATATTTTACGTCGCGCCATGTCTGGAAAAGGAAGATCTCTAGAGGCGCTGCAAAAAGTAAAAGATAATTTCTTTGCCAGCTGTGCTCAAAAAGGGCATCCGTTAGAATTAAGTCAGGAAATTTACCGTCAGATCGAATCTTTTGCTGGATATTCTTTCTGCAAAGCGCACTCGGCTTCTTATGCGGTTGAGAGTTATCAAAGTTTGTATTTGAAAGTAAATTTTCCTGTCGAATTTATGACCGCTGTAATCAATAATCAGGGCGGGTTTTATAGAACTGAAGTGTATGTACATGAAGCACGAATGTCTGGCGGAACAGTTCATAATCCGTGTGTGAATAAAAGCGAATACCAAACTACTTTATACGGTACCGATATTTATCTCGGTTTTATGCACATTCAAAGTCTTGAATCGAAAACGGCACATTTAATTGAAGAAGACCGAAATAAAAATGGCGATTATATTTCGTTGGAAGATTTTATCAATCGAATTCCAATAGGAATTGAAAGCATTAAAACTTTGATATTTATGGGTGCTTTCCGTTTTACAGAAAAAACTAAAAATCAGCTTTTGGTTATTGCAAGTTTGCTTTTAAACAATTTTAAACCTGAAAATAGAGCCTTAAAACTTTTGCAGGAACCTGTTAAAGAATACAAATTGCCAACCTTGGAACGTTCTGTTTTTGAAGATGCATTTGACGAAATCGAATTGTTAAGTTTTCCTGTTTCGTGTACTGTTTTTGACATTTTACAAACCAAATATCGCGGTGATGTGATGGCGAAAGATTTAGTAAAACACCATAAAAAACAGGTTAGAATGCTGGCATATTTAATTTCCAGAAAACATGTTCCGACTAAAAAAGGTACGATGTATTTTGGAACTTGGATCGATCATGAAGGCACTTATTTTGATACAGCACACTTTCCAGATAGTTTAGAGCAACATCCTTTTCAAGGTGGCGGCTGTTATCTATTGTTAGGAAATGTCGAAGTCGATTATCATTTTCCAACAATTACAATTATTAAAATGGCAAAAATGCCTTTTATTCCAGATCCACGTTATATGGATTCAAAAGATCAATATAGAACACAAAATCAGATTAAAGAAGATATAAGCCTAACCCATAGAAAACCTTATCCGTCTGAACATGAGATTAATTTGCCGAGACATAGAATGAAGTTTTAGTGTTCAGTCTCAGTCGCAGTATTCAGTAAAACACTGAGACTGAGAACTGCGACTTAAAACTGAAAACTAAAAAAAATAACTAAAGAAGAACCTACGTTATATAAAGATGAAAAATACGGAATATGCTATAGTCGATATTGAAACCACAGGCGGAAATGCAAGTGGCAGCCGCATTACAGAAATTGCAATTATTATTCATGATGGCAAAAATGTGCTGGATCGTTATGAAACACTTGTAAATCCAGAGAAAGAAATACCACTTTCTATTTTTGGTTTAACAGGCATTAATAACGAAATGGTAGCCAATGCGCCAATTTTTGATGATATTTCGGAGAAAGTTCTCGAAATGCTGACTGATCGTATTTTTGTTGCGCATAATGTCAATTTCGATTATTCATTTGTCCATCATCAGTTAGAACAAGCCGGCTTTAAATGGTCTGCCAAAAAACTCTGTACTGTTCGTGCAGCCAGAAAAATCAGACCCGGATTAGGTTCTTACAGCTTAGGAAATCTTTGCAACTCTTTGAATATTTCTTTAGAAAACAGACATCGCGCCGGCGGAGATGCAGATGCGACTGCAATGCTTTTTTCTCTCTTAATGGAATGGGACGATGCAGGAGAAATTGAAAAAATGATCAAAAAAACGGCACAAGATCAGCGTTTGCCTCCTAACCTGCCTCCTGATGATTTTAATAATTTGCCCGAAAAACCGGGAGTCTATTATTTTTATAATCAAGCGAAAAAAGTAATTTACGTTGGAAAAGCGATTAATTTAAAAAAACGTGTCACTTCTCATTTCACTGGAAATAATATTAATCCGCAAAGACAGCATTTTTTGCGAGATATTCACGGAATCTCTTTTGAAGTCTGTGCAACCGAATTAATGGCGCTTTTACTAGAATGCACCGAAATCAAAAAATTATGGCCGACTTACAACAGAGCCTTAAAACGTTTTGAAGCAAAATTCGGTATTTACCAATATGAAGCCCGAAATGGTTATAAATATCTTGCCATTGGAAAAGTAAGTAAATTTCAGGTTTGCATTCATGAATTTAGCACTTTATACGAAGGTATCAATTTACTTCGAAGTCTGGCAGAACGATTTGAAATAGATCATCGCTTCTGCAAATATTCAAAAACTGAAGAAGGAGAATTATTCTATAATAATGAAGTAAAAAGTCTGCCTGACGTTATATCCCATAATGCACAAGTCGATAACGCAATTGATTATTTGTTAAACAACAGACCTTCTTTTGCTATTATCGACAAAGGAAAATCAAAAGAAGAACGCAGTTGTGTCTGGATTGAAAACGGACATTTTTATGGCATGGGATATCTGCCTTCTGACATTTCCATTCATGAAGCTTCAGAAGTAAAAAATTATGTTACGCCTTATAAAAGCAATCAGTATATAGAACAGTTGATTTTTACCTACGCAGAAAAACATCCTGGAAAAGTATATTTTAAAAAGCATTTCTTAACCTAAAATCAAGTTAGAGAAAAATAGAGCTATAAAAAATCAAAATTATGACACTATTTAGCGACACCGAATTATTTACGACTGGACACGCAGGTAAAAAAATATTTGATCTTCCGGACTGTGACCTGATTCTGATTGATAATTTTTTTAGCAAAGAAGAATCAGATGCTTTCTATGAAAGAATACTGCGCAAAACTAAATGGAAAGAATATGAAATGGAAGTTTATGATAAAACGTATACTGTTCCCCGCATGATATCATGGTACGAAGACAAAGATAATCCTGGCGCAGATCCAAACGGACCTGACTGGACGTATGAATTATTAAAAATCAGAAGCCGTGTAGAGAAAGAAACCAAGCTTGATTTTAATAGTCTGCTGTTAAATTTATACCGAAACGGAAAAGACGGCGTAGGCTGGCACAGCGATAGGGAAGACAAATCTGGCAAAGACCCAATTATTGCTTCTGTGACTTTTGGAGAAACAAGAATGTTTAAACTTCGTCATAAATTTAGGAAAGATATTCCGTTGGTCGAAATACCGCTTCATCATGGTTCTTTCTTACTAATGGCGGGAACTACCAATAGTTTTTGGCAACACCACGTTCCTAAAACGGCACGTAAAGTTTTACCTAGAATTAATTTAACTTTTAGGCAAACGCAACGTAATACGTAAGTCATTAGGAACTAAAAACTAGCTGATTTATTAGCTCAATACCGATGAGGAAAATTCTGTCGAAAAAAGTTAAAATACTGATTGTATGAACGTTTTATTAGGCTGAACCCTCCTTTTTTACTATTTTTGCAACCTTTTAAAAATATATAATACCGTAATGGCTTATTCAAACAACGATTTATCGCGTTTTTTAGATGCGCAAAACAAACTTTATCTTACCGCTCTTTCTGAAATCAGTAAAGGGAAAAAAGAAACACATTGGATGTGGTTTATTTTTCCGCAAATTAAAGGTTTAGGCAAAAGCGATACAGCTAATCTTTATGCCATTAACGATTTAAAAGAAGCTACAGATTACTTGGGACATCCAATTCTTGGGAAACATTTAATCGAAATTTCAGAGCTTTTATTGACTTTTAAAAGAAAATCGGCTGATGGAATTTTCGGAGATTTAGATGCTCGAAAATTACGTTCGTGCATGACTTTATTTTCAGTGGTAGAAAATGCAAATCCGATATTTCAGGAAATTTTAGAAGCTTTCTTTTCGGGAGAAAAAGATCCGTTGACTTTGTCTATTATTAATTCAACTATAAAATCATCTACTGAGCCAGTTGTCGTTTAATCGATACACTCTATTTTTGATTGTTACATCAAAAGGCATTGCTTAATTGCAGTGCCTTTTTTTTTTGAATTATCGTTTCGTAAATAATCAATGTTTAGTAGAAATTATTCAATTTAAAGGAATTAGTCCTAACTTGCATAAATTCAACCTCAAACCTAAACCACATTATGACCGAAAAAATCAAAACATTACAAATTATTCATCTTGCTATTTGTGCTGGAACCATTCTTGCGTACTTTTTTGTTGGTGAAATTTCTCTTGAAAAATTAAAAATTCCTGACGTTAGCACTCTCTCCATTATTTATACTCTAATTCCGATTTTGGCTTATATTATAAGTACTTTTTTATTCCGATCACAAATCAAACAAATTGATCCTAAACTAAAACTCGAAGACAAACTACCTTTTTATCAAGCAGCTTCTATCATGCGATGGGCTATTCTTGAAGGTGCCGCTTTTATTCTTTTATTTTTAAAACCAGACTATATTTTATTTGGTTTTCTTATTATCGTTTATCTTATTTTCTTAAGACCAACTGAAGAAAGAATTAAAAATGATTTATCTGACAATAACTTCTAAATCTTATTAGAATCATAATAAAAAAAGCGTCTTGATAGTTACAAGACGCTTTTTTTATAATTCTTTTTCAACTAAAACCTTAGTCAAATTTAGTTTTCTTTCGGTTTCGTTAAATAATAAACTGGAATTCCTGTTAACATAATCAACACACCCCAACCACAAGTTGAGAATTTAGTTATCAATAAAGAAATACAAATCGCACTTGCAACAACAATGTACAACATTGGCAGAAATGGATATCCAAAAGCTTTATAAGGTCTTTCAGCATCAGGCATTTTTTTACGTAAAATAAAAATCCCATAAATTGTAAGGATATAGAAAATCAAAACGATGATGATCACAAAGTCTAGTAAATCGCCGTACTTACCCGTAAGACAAAGAGCCGATGCCCAGACACATTGCGCCCAAAGTGCCCATGCTGGTACACTTGATTCGTTTAAAACAGCTGCTTTTTTAAAAAACAAACCATCTTTTGCCATTGTATAATATACTCGTGCTCCGGCCATAATTAATCCGTTATTACAAGCAAAAGTCGAAATCATAATCATAATTGCAATAATAAGCGTTCCAATATTTCCAAAAATGTATTGCGATGCTACAACTGCAACACGATCAGACTTGGCTGTTGCAATTTCATCCAATGGAATTACGGCCAGATACATAATATTAGTTAATACATAAATAATGGTTACGATAAAAGTTCCCAGAAATAAACTCAAACCAACATTTCGCTGCGGATTCTTAATTTCACCCGCAATAAAAGTAACACCATTCCAGGCATCACTAGAGAATAATGACCCGACCATTGCGGCTGAAATTCCTGTTATCAACGCCGTTCCGCCAATTGGCAACCATGTTCCGCTTTCTGTATCAAACGCACGAGTACTCCAAGCATCTGTCCAGTTAGCATCCCAAACAGAAGCTTTTGCCGCCAATGTTAATCCGAAGACAATCAATCCAAGCAACGATAAAATTTTGATAATGGTAAGAACGGTTTGCAGAATCTTTCCGTTTTTTACGCCACGGCTATTTATATAAGTCAATAAAATTATCGTAAAAATCGAAACAAGCTGTGCTGCATTAAGTTTAAAAAAACCGATTTCATAAAGAATATTTTCATCGCTGAAAGGTTCGTATAAATAAGCAGCAAACTTAGAAAATGCTACACCCACTGCTGCAATTGTTCCCGTTTGTATTACAGCAAAAAAGCTCCATCCGTATAAAAAAGCAATTAATTTATTATATGCTTCTTTAAGATATACATATTGCCCTCCAGCTTTTGGAAACATAGAGCTCAATTCGCCATAACTTACGGCAGCGATTATTGTAATCAATCCTGAAATAAGCCAAATCAAGGTGAGCCATCCTGCAGATCCTACACGTCTTGCGATATCGGCGCTTACAATAAATATCCCAGATCCTATCATAGAACCTACTACAAGCATAGTTCCGTCTAATAATCCGAGTTCTCTTTTAAAATGTTCTTGTTCGTTTTCTTGCATTTTTATTGGTTTTGGGTTAGTTAAAGATATACTTTTTTTGGAAATACAAATCTTTTAATTCTAAATTCGCAATATTTTGAACCTATCCCTACGAGCCGGGCTTTCGGCTATATCTTTTATTCCAGTTTCCTTACATAAAAGCCCTTATACAAACAATACAATCACCTTTTTAATTCAATTAGAAAAAGTCAAATCATATAAAAGGGCTGTTATTTTTATCATCATGCAAGCAAATAAAAATCTGTTTTACGTCTTCACGTAAGTTTATACAATTTTACCCAGTTACATTTGTAATTATCTAAACCAAAAATTTTCCCATTTAAAGTAAACTTATTTTTAAAGAACTATGACTAAACAAAATCCTACCACCAAAAAGCTGTTTTTTCTTTTATTATTTTTTCTCACTGCAATGAAAGCTTCTTCTCAGCAAGATGATGCAAAAAAAATCGAAAAATTAAAAAAGAAATATGAATACGTTTCAAAACAATCACCTGAAGGAACTTTTTTAACTGCAATCAATGCAAAAACCACAAATCGAGTTACACTAGTTTTTGACAACCTGAAAGTGGTAGATATTAATGGAAAAGTGATTAAAGAAAAAGAATTGGCTCCTTATAAATTAGAGCTAACTATGGGAGATAAAAATGAAAACTTCCCTCATATACACTGTTTTGTTGGAACAAATAACAGAGTAGGATTAATGACTACAAATGGCGACATAATTCTTCCAGCAACTTATGTCCATATAAACGATTTTAATTCAAAAGGGCAAGCCATTACTTTTTTTGGAACTGATCTTCAAGTTATCAATACAAAAGGAGAACCTCTGCTAACAGAAAAATACAAATCTAACAGCGACGATATGAATATTTATTATGGATATACACCTGATAGAAAATACAAATACAATATTATAAACAATAATGTAATCTGCAGTATTGATGAAAAGCATTATGGTATGGTAAATGTAGTGACGAATAAAGTTGTTGTTCCCTTTGAATACGATAAAATTGGAGATATACCTTTAATCGATCAGAATGATACAATCGGTTATTTTGTTTCTAAAAATAATCGAGTAACCATTTTAGATTTTAAAACAAAGAAAGAAATTGCTCCTTTTCCTTTCGAAGAAATTCAAACCGCTTTTATCTTTAACAAATCCGTTTATATAGAAGGCAAAAATAATTCTAAAACAACTCGCGACAGAAATTATTATGATGTGAAAAATAAAAAAATGGTTTTTCAAAATAACATTTCTTTAGATAAAGCGACTCCCTTAGATCAAACCTTTTGGAAATATGAAAAAAATAAAATTCAACAGCTTTACAATACTGTAAAAAATGAAATTGTTAAAACTCCAGAAGAAGCAACTAGCATTGAGAGGTTAGCAGACAATCTGGCGCTTTATACTAATTATGAAAAAAAATCATCTTTTATCTTCGACCTTGCCCAAAATAAAGTAGTCAAACAATATTCTTCTGTTGTAGATGCATATAGTTTCCAATTAAAAAATGCTACAACTTCAAAAGAATATTTTTTCATTAAAGAAAGAAAAGTACCAAATGACGGTAGCTCGGAAGGTACTACCATGTACGACAGAAACTTAAAGACTTATTTTACGGATCTTAGTTTAAGTACGTCATATTATGAAAATGATAGAATCGTAATTAAAGAACGAATTGACGGTAATTATCCTCTCACTGCATACGACATTAATGGAAATGTAATTGGAACTGCGAGAGAATACAAAATAAAATAAGCTTGATTTTATTCTAAAAGTTTAAGCGAAATAAACACAAGACTGCAGATAAAAATTTGCAGTCTTGTATTTTTTATATTCTCTTATAACTTACAGTTACTATGTAAATTTGATAATACAACTAATATAATCTTGTATTTTTCTTATCTTTAAATAAAACAATAGATTATGACTTGGGATCCAAAAAAATACAACGAATTTAAAACAGAGCGTACCAAACCTTTTGATGATCTAGTAAGTCATATTGTGGCGCTTCCAAATCTAAAAGTTATCGATTTAGGATGCGGAACAGGCGAACTCACCAAAAAACTTTCTGAAAAACTCCCAAATTCAACTATCTTAGGAATAGATAATTCTGCTGAAATGCTGGCAAAAGCTCCTATTTCTAAAAATTTGACATTTAAAGAATTACCTATTTTAGATCAATTAAAAGAAGAAACGAAATGGGATGTCATTTTTTCAAATGCCGCATTGCAGTGGATTGATAATCATGGCGAACTATTTCCTAAAATTATCGATTGTTTAAATCCAGGTGGTCAATTGGCTGTTCAAATGCCGCAGCAAAATGAAAATATTCTGAACAGAATACTTTTAAACTTAGTTCAAGAAGAACCTTTTGCTACTTATTTAAATAATTGGACACGTCCTTCTCCTGTTTTAACTTTAGACGAATATGCCAAAATCTTTTTTGAAAATGGAGGAAGAGATCTTATTATCTATGAAAAAGTATATCCTCAGATTTCATCTTCAAAAAATGATTTTTTTGATTTCATTTCTGGTTCTGCACTTACAGTTTATGAGGAGCGTTTAAAAGAAGATGAATTCAAAGAATTAGCTACTGAATTTAAAATCCGAATAAACAAATATTTTCCTATCGTTCCTTCTATTTATGCCTTTAGACGATTAATTCTTTATGCAAGATTTTAGTTAAATTCATCATCGTATTCAAAAAAACACATTCAACATTTACTTTATAATAGTTTAAACAAAAAATATACTTTTCAAAATTAACTTCTTTTTTTTGAAAAATACATAAGGTAATTTTTACTACATTTGAAAAAATCATTCTAATAACATTTTTATAATCTTAAAATCTTTAACAAGTGTTTAATTAAAAACATAAAACAATCTTTCCCCAAAGTTGGTTTACAAATTAATCAAATACGCAAAAGGCACTTTATCATTAACCTACTAATTTTAAATTTATGTCTAAGTTGCAAGCTTTAAAAAACTTTCGTTTTCCGAATGTTTTTGTTCTTATATTGATCATTTTTATCTCCTGCGCTTTACTGATTTGCATCAATTTCTTCACCATTAAAATCTTATCTGCAAATAGAGCTTATATAAATGGAGAATCTCATTATTCAAAAAGTCAGAAAGACGCCTCTAGACATCTGATTACTTATCTATATACCAAAAATCCTAATCAATGGAAATTGTATTGCGAGGAATTGAAAGTTCCTCAAGGCGATGGTATTGCTCGTATTACACTTTTAAAAGCTGGAGATAATGAAATAGCTCGAAAAGGTCTCCTTACTGGACGAAACCACGAAGAAGATTTAAATGATATTATTTGGCTTTTTGACAACTTCAAAGAGGTTTCTTTTTTATCCAAAGCAATAGAAGAATGGGGAAAAGGCGACAAACTAATTTTTAAATTATTTGTAATTGGCGAACAAATTAATGCCAAAATCAATCGTAATCTCTTAACTGCAGAAGATCAAAAGAAATTTTTAAAAGAGATTAGTTCCATCAGTGATAGTTTAACTATTAACGAGCGTAATTTCTCTAATCTTTTAGGTGAAGGAACTAGAAAAATAAAAGACCTGCTGATTTTTACAAATGTCTTTTTTGTTCTAGTTATAATCTGCAGCGTTTGCTTGTATTATTCTATTATGGTTAAAAGATTACTTATTTCTAAAAAAGAAACCGAGGCAAAAAATGAAAACTTAATCATCGTAAATCGCGAATTAGATCGATTTGTTTATAGTGCATCTCACGATTTGAGATCTCCAATAACCTCTCTAAAAGGTCTTATCGAAATTACAACTTTAGAAGATGATGTAACTCAAATTCGAAATTATCTCCAAATGATGCAGCATAGTCTGGCGAGACAAGATCAATTTATCAGTGATATCATAGATTATTCTAAAAATAAAAGGAAAGAAATAATCATGGAACCTGTAAGCCTAAAAGAGCTATTTAATGAAGCTATTCTTCAATTGATGCACATTGAAAATGCCAGCAGAATAAAATTTACACAAGAACATTTAGTTGATCAAATTGAAAGTGATGGCCTTCGTTTAAAAATCATTATTAACAATTTAATTTCGAATGCTATTAAATATTCTGACACAAACAAACAAGAAATGTTTATCTCTATAAAAACCTATTTTAGTGATGGTTTAAACAAAATTGAAGTTACAGATAACGGAATAGGAATTAATGATAAAGACAAAGAAAACATCTTTGAAATGTACTTTGGAACTAACAAAAATAAAGGATCTGGATTAGGTCTTTATATTGTAAAAGAAGCCGTAGAAAACATTAAAGGAAATATTTCTGTTATTTCGGAAAGTACTGTCGGAAGTAAATTTATAGTAACAATACCACCTTCACATGCCATCTAAAACTGACTTTTTACTAATAGAAGATAATTTAATTGATCAATTTGTAACTAAAAAACTGCTTAAAAAAGGATTAAATATTAATCCGCTGTTTATTGCTAACAATGGTAAAGAAGGAATTGAATGGCTGTTAAAGAATTTAAACCATAGCTCTTTAATTATCCTTTTAGACATTCAGATGCCAATTATGAATGGATTTGAATTTTTAGATGAATTCGCCAAACTTGCTGAAAAAATAAATGGCAAAGTAGAAATTTTTGTTCTTTCTTCTACACTAGATACAGATGAAATTAGAAAAGTGAAAGAAAACAAATATGTAACTGATTTTTGGAGCAAACCTTTTCGATTAGAAATATTAAAAAATACTTTTCTTTAATATTATTCTAAAACTCGATTTACTTGAGAAAAAGCTCTTGTATAGTATGGCTCTTTTGTAGAAGAAATCATTACGCCACCGTGAGTAGAAGAATGCACAAATTTAATTTCTCCATCGACCACCTCAACAATCATCCCAACATGATTAATATGGCGTCTTCCGTTTGTTCTAAAGAATATTAAATCCCCTTTTTGAGCTTCATCTGTAGTTACTTTTGTTCCAATACGCGATTGTTCTATGGAACTTCTAGGAAGTTTAATATCAAAATTATTAAAAGTACAAATCATTAAACCTGAGCAATCAAAACCTGCTTTTGTTGTTCCTCCCGATCGATATCTAATTCCGATATTCTCGGTCGCATTTGCAATTAGCTGGTCTATTAATTCTGAATGGCTTCCTGTTGCCATTTTTACAAATGTAGAATCTCTTTTAATCTCCGCCGCTTCTGCAATTTGCACTGGTGCATTTACTACTGCTTTTTGCGATTCTTCAAGTACTTTAGCTGATTGAATTGCATCTGCTTTTTCTTTTGGAACTCGAATTTTAAGAAGATAACCAACTGGAACTTTCCCTTTTATGGATGGATTTTGACGTTCTAATTCTGCAACTGTAATTCCATATTCTTTCGAAATACCGTATTTAGTTTCTTTCGCTTTAACTTCTCTGAAAAGTTCTACCTCCGAAGATGCAATTTCTTGTATAACTGGTTTGTCGTTTGGCAATGAATTAGCCGAAGGAATTACTATTTTCTGGCCGATTTTTAAACCTTCCGTTTCCAAAAGCGGATTTGCTTTCTTCAATTCATCAACCGTTACATTGTATTTTTTTGAAATTCCCCAAAGTGTTTCTTTTGACAGAACTTCGTGAGAACCAGAATTATCCTTTACAATTGCTTCGGATTTTGATTCCGTTTTAGCTTCTGATTTATTTTTCCCTTTGGCAATCTCTTTGTTTTTAGAAGGAATTAAAAGTATTGAATTTAATTTTAGAATCTTAGGAGCATTTGGGTTTGCATCGTTAATATCCTTTACTTTTACCCCATATTTTTTAGCTATAATAGAAAGGTTTTCACCTTGCGAAATTTTATGTTTGGTGAAATTGTCTTGTGCAAAAGCTCCAACACTACAAAAAATCAAAACTATTATAAATCTAAAAACCATAATCACTTCTTAAGTTAGTATCCCTTTTTTTTTAAGTTTAGTTACATAATTAAACTTAAAAATTATAAATATATTACCTCAAAGGCGAATTTAACTCTAAAAACAATAAAATCCATAATTTTTAACAATTAATTTCATCTAAATTAAGACTTTGAGAATAAAAATCGATCCAACTTTTTGAAATGCAGTTTTTTAAACAATTACCGTAAATTAAGATTTAATGTTGATTTAACTTTCAAAAAAAACATTCATTTATTCTATTTTTCAATTACTCAAAATATATAAGATAAATTTTCAGCTGTAGCAAATATTTATAAAAATGCTAGATCATAAAAAAAATGCCCTGAAAAAACAACAGGGCATTTTTGATTTGAATATATAAAATCTTACTATTAAGCTTTTCCGGCTGCAATTAAGTTTAATGCAGAACCTGCAACAAACCAGCCTATCTGACCAGCGTTGTAAGTATGATTTGCTAAGATTATATCTTTTGTTCCATCCGCATGAACAAATTCTAATGTCAATGGTTTACCTGGAGCAAATTCAGTTAAATCTAAAAAGTTGATAGTATCATCTTCCTGAATTTTATCATAATCAGCTTCATTCGCAAAAGTCAACCCTAAAAGACCTTGTTTTTTAAGGTTAGTTTCATGGATACGTGCGAAAGATTTCACCAAAACCGCTTTAACACCTAAGAAACGTGGCTCCATTGCAGCGTGCTCACGAGAGGAACCTTCACCATAGTTATGATCACCGACAACAATAGACGGAACACCAGCTGCTTTATATGCACGAGCAACAGCAGGAACAGCATCATACTCTCCAGTTAATTGATTTTTAACAGAATTTGTTTTTTGGTTGTAAGCATTTACCGCACCAATCAGCATATTATTAGAAATATTATCTAAATGTCCACGGAAACGCAACCATGGTCCAGCCATAGAAATATGATCGGTAGTACATTTTCCAAATGCTTTAATTAACAATTTAGCACCAGTGATATTTTTACCATCCCAAGCAATAAATGGAGCCAATAATTGTAAACGTTCTGATGTAGGACTAACTACAACCTGAACTCCTGATCCATCTGCTGCTGGAGCTTGAAATCCTGGATCTTCTGCGTAGAAACCTTTAGCAGGAAGTTCATCTCCCGTTGGAGCATCTAATCTTACTTCTTCCCCATCTTCATTGATCAATGTATCTGTTAATGGATTAAAACTTAAATCACCCGCGATAGCCAAAGCCGTTACTAATTCTGGAGAACCAACAAAAGCCAAAGTATTTGGATTACCATCTGCTCTTTTTGAGAAGTTACGGTTGAAAGAGTGTACAATAGTATTTCTTTCTTCTTTTTCTGCTCCTTCTCTATCCCACATACCAATACATGGTCCGCAGGCATTGGCAAAAACCGTTGCTCCAATTTTATGGAAAGTATCAATAAAACCATCTCTTTCAATTGTAGAACGAACTACTTCAGAACCTGGTGTAATCGTAAATTGAGATTTAGTTTTTAAGTTTTTATCTGCAACTTGTCTTGCTAAAGATGCTGCACGAGATATATCTTCATAAGAAGAGTTTGTACAAGAACCAATTAAACCAACTTGAATTTGTAATGGCCAATTATTTTTAATTGCCTCTTCTTTCATTTTAGAAATCGGAGTTGCTAAATCTGGCGTAAAAGGACCATTTAAATGAGGTTCTAAAGTTGATAAGTTAATTTCAATTACTTGATCAAAATATTGTTCTGGATTTGCATATACTTCTGGATCTCCTGTTAAATAAGAAGCTACCTTATCTGCCGCGTCAGCAACATCTGCTCTATTTGTAGAGCGCAGGTAACGACTCATAGAATCATCATACCCAAAAGTTGAAGTTGTAGCTCCAATTTCAGCTCCCATGTTACAAATTGTTCCTTTACCCGTACATGACATAGCCGTTGCACCTTCACCAAAATACTCAACAATTGCACCAGTACCACCTTTTACAGTAAGAATACCAGCAACTTTTAGAATAACATCTTTAGGAGCTGTCCATCCTGATAATTTTCCAGTTAATTTCACTCCAATTAGTTTAGGAAATTTCAATTCCCAAGCCATACCAGACATAACATCTACAGCATCTGCACCACCAACACCAATGGCAACCATTCCTAAACCACCTGCATTTACAGTGTGCGAATCGGTACCAATCATCATTCCACCAGGGAAAGCATAATTCTCCAATACTACTTGGTGAATAATTCCTGCTCCAGGTTTCCAGAAGCCGATTCCATATTTATTAGAAACAGACGACAAAAAGTCAAAAACTTCATTACTTTGAGTTTTTGCTCTGGCCAAATCAGTTACGGCATCTACTTTTGCTTGAATCAAGTGATCACAGTGAACCGTTGTAGGTACCGCCACTTTAGATTTTCCCGCATGCATAAACTGTAATAACGCCATTTGCGCCGTTGCATCTTGACAAGCAACGCGATCTGGTGCGAAGTCAACGTAATCAACTCCTCTTCCAAACGCCTTAGTTGGATTTCCATCCCAAAGGTGATTGTATAAAATTTTCTCTGTTAAAGTAAGTGGACGACCAACAATTTCGCGCGCTTTATCAACACGCGCAGGCATATTCTCGTACACTTTTTTAATCATTTCGATATCAAAAGCCATAGATTTTTTGTTTTTATTATTCTTTTTTGAACATCACAAGTTACAAAAAATAGAGCAATTATTACAAAAAAAGCCCGAGTATTATGACTCGGGCTCTTGAATTATATTGAAAAAAATCTATTGATTACATAACCAACTGTTTGTTAGATGGCGCAAACTTAGTTAAGTTGATACCTTCTACTGCAGCTGTATATTCATCCATAGTAGGAGTTCTTCCTAAAATAGTAGAAAGAACCACAACTGGCGTAGACGAAAGCAATGATTCTCCTTTTTTACCTTCTGTATCTTCTACAACTCTTCCTTGAAAAAGACGCGTTGAAGTTGCCATTACAGTATCTCCTTTTGCAGCCTTTTCTTGGTTACCCATACAAAGGTTACATCCTGGACGTTCTAAGTACAACATGTTTTCATATTCAGTACGAGCTGCACCTTTTGGAGCATTATCGTCAAATTCAAAACCTGAGTATTTTTGTAAAACTTCCCAGTCACCTTCTGCTTTCAATTCATCTACGATATTGTAAGTTGGAGGAGCAACTACAAGAGGAGCATTAAACTCAACTTTTCCTTTTTGCGCTTCAACATTTTTCAACATCTGAGCAAGGATTTTCATATCTCCTTTATGAACCATACAAGAACCAATAAATCCAAGATCTACTTTTTTCTCTCCACCATAGAAAGATAAAGGTCTGATTGTATCATGAGTATAACGTTTAGAAACATCTTTATTATTTACGTCTGGGTCAGCAATCATTGGTTCTGCAATAAGATCCAAATCTACTACCACTTCAGCATAATATTTAGCGTTTGCATCTGGAGTAAGAGCTGGTTTTTCAGCAGATTTAATTTCTGCGATTCTCTTATCTGCCTTATTGATCAATCCTTGAAGAACTTGTTTTTCGTTGTCCATTCCTTTATCGATCATAATCTGGATTCTTCCTTTTGCAATTTCCAATGATTCGATTAAAGTATCATCTTCAGAAATACAGATAGAAGCCTTCGCTTTCATTTCTGCAGTCCAATCCGTAAATGTAAAGGCTTGGTCAGCAGTTAATGTTCCAATATGAACCTCAATGATTCTTCCTTGGAATACATTTTCACCACCAAATTTTTGAAGCATTTGCGCTTGAGTTGCATGAACCACATCACGGAAATCCATATACCCTTTCATATCTCCTACGAAAGTAACTTTTACAGATTCTGGAATTGGCATAGAAGCCTCACCTGTAGCCAATGCAAGAGCAACTGTTCCAGAGTCAGCACCAAAAGCAACACCTTTAGACATTCTTGTATGAGAGTCACCACCGATAATGATTGCCCATTCGTCAATTGTTATATCGTTAAGTACTTTATGAATAACGTCTGTCATTGAATGATAAACTCCTTTTGGGTCACGAGCTGTGATCAATCCGAAATTGTTCATAAATTTCATTAATTTAGGAATATTAGCCTGAGCTTTTTTATCCCAAACAGAAGCTGTATGACAACCTGATTGATAAGCACCGTCAACGATCGGAGAAATCACTGTAGCCGCCATAGATTCTAATTCTTGAGCAGTCATAAGACCTGTAGTATCTTGAGAACCTACAATATTTACTTCTACACGAACATCTGAACCAGCATGTAAAACTTTACCTGGAGCGATACCTACAGCATTTTTGTTGAAGATTTTTTCAACCGCAGTAAGACCTTGACCTTCATTAGAAATTTCTTTAGATGGAGCAAACACATTCGGAGCTTCAACATCTAATACTTTAGCTGCAAAAGTCTGTAATTTTTTACCGAATACAATTGCATACGATCCTCCAGCTCTAATGAACTCTTTTTTCTGAGGCGTAAATGATCTAGAAATATCAATTAATTCTTGATCACCATTATATAACTTTTTAGTCTGTGTATTAATCGTAAGAACAGTTCCTGTTGCAACAGAATATGCTTCTTCAAGAATTGGTTCGTTATTTTCGTTACGAAGAATATTTCCGTCTGCGTCTACTTTTTTAACCCAGTTTTTAAGGTCAATTCCAATACCTCCAGTAACATCAACTGTAGTTAAGAAAATAGGAGAAATACCATTTGTTCCTCCAACAATTGGAGCAATATTTACGAATGGAACATATGGACTTGCCTGTTTTCCTGTCCAAAGTGCCACGTTATTTACACCTGACATTCTAGAAGAACCAACACCCATTGTTCCTTTTTCTGCAATTAACATCACACTTGCATCTGGATGTTTTGCCTGAAGCGCTTGAATTTCTTTTTGAGCTTCTGGAGTAATCATACATTTTCCGTGAAGTTCACGGTCAGAACGAGAGTGTGCTTGGTTTCCTGGAGAAAGCAAATCCGTAGAAATATCTCCTTCACCAGCAATATAAGTAACAACCTTAATTTCTTCAGCTATTTCTGGAAGTTTAGTAAAAAATTCCGCTTGTGCATAGCTTTCAAGAATTTCTTTTGCAACTGCATTATCATTTTTAAATGCCTCTTTTAAACGATCAGTATCAGCTTCGTAAAGAAAAACTTGTGTCTTAAGAACATCTGCTGCCTGTTTTGCGATTGCAACATCATTTCCTAAAGCTAAATCAAGTAACACTTCAATAGAAGGTCCTCCTTTCATGTGTGACAATAATTCGAAAGCAAAAACTGGAGTGATTTCTTTTACTTCAGATTGACCTAAAATAATCTCTTTTAAGAACTTTGCTTTTTCACCTGCAGCACTTGTTGTACCAGGTAAAGTATTGTAAATAAAAAACTTAAGAGAATCTTCGCGATGCGCGTTATCAACATCTTTAATTTGAGCAATGATTTCGCTTAATAATTCAGCTCCATCAATTGGTTTAGGGTGTAACCCTTGATTTTTTCTTTCTTCAATTTCTTGAATGTAATCCTGATAAATATTCATAATAAAAGCGGATTTATTTTTTTGAGGCAAATTTAAGCATTAAACCCGATAATTAAAAAAAATATAATAGAAGTAGCCTTTTCAAAAATTATTATTGCTAAAAAACGATTTTCACTGCTTGTTTTTGTCAAAAAATCAATTTTAAATTAAAATAATGAATTATTAATATTTAAAAATCTTTTCTTTAACAAAGTCGAAATTCAATGTTATAAAGTAAGTGAGATTTTACCTCTATTTTCACTAAGAACATTTCTAAATAAGCAATTATAACGTTATAGTTGAAATATCAAACGTCATTTCTACAAGATTATCTAACGTATAAAAAACAAAAATCCTGATAATAACTTATCAGGATCTTTATCAATATAATAGTATTTTTTACAACAGTTTTTGAATTATAACTTCTTCTGTTATACCTTCGGCATCTGCTTTATAGTTTTTAATAATTCTATGTCTTAAAATTCCAGTTGCTACAGCTTTAACATCTTCAATATCTGGAGAAAACTTACCATTGAATGCTGCATGAGCTTTGGCTGCTAAAATCAAATTCTGCGAAGCTCTTGGTCCTGCTCCCCAATCTAAATAGTTTTTCACAAAATCATTTGATAATGAATTATCTGGTCTTGTTTTACTAACCAAAGTTACCGCATATTCAATAACGTTATCTGCAACAGGAATTCTACGAATTAAATGCTGAAAATCGATAATTTCCTGTGCGCTAAACAAAGGATTAATCACCGTTTTCTCATCAGAAGTAGTTCGTTTTACAACTTGAACTTCTTCTTCAAAAGTTGGATATTCTAATTTAACCGCAAACATAAAACGGTCTAATTGCGCTTCTGGTAAAGGATAAGTTCCTTCTTGTTCAATTGGGTTTTGAGTTGCTAAAACAAAATAAGGCAAATCTAATTTGTGATGCTGACCTGCAATAGTTACCGATCTTTCCTGCATAGCTTCAAGTAAAGCAGCCTGCGTTTTAGGTGGCGTTCTATTAATCTCGTCTGCAAGGATAATATTAGAAAAAATTGGACCTTTTATGAATTTGAAATTCCTGTTTTCATCCAAAATTTCACTTCCTAAAATATCAGAAGGCATCAAATCTGGCGTAAACTGAATTCTTTTAAAATCTAAACCTAAAGCCTGAGACAATGTATTTATCATTAAGGTTTTTGCCAAACCTGGAACCCCTATTAAAAGAGCATGTCCTCCAGAAAATATGCAAAGTAAAATTTGATCTACAACGGCGTCCTGCCCTACAATGATTTTCGCTATTTCTTTTTTTAGTTCATTTCTTTTTTGAACTAAATTGTGAATTGCTGTTACGTCAGACATTTATGAATATATTTAAATTAAAAAGAGTTAGTTCTACGAATTCATAAAACTAACTCTTTTTATTATTTAATAAAAATTATTTTTTTAACCAGTTGTTTGCGAAAGCACATTCTTTATACTCTCCAATAATTTTGATGTAAGTATCTTTAATCTTTGTATCAAACCATTTTGCAATGGCATTAATCTGCTTTTCTTTTAATGCTAATTCTTTAATTTTTGTGTAATCTTTAGCGTAGTCAGCCGTGTGATCTTCGATTCTATTGGTAACTGTAATTAACTTATAAGTCTTTTTTCCTTTATCATCTGTATTTAAAAGTGGCTGAGAAACTTCGTTTCCTTTTAAATTAGAAACTTGGCTATATAACGTTGGATCCATTTTTGTCAATTCAAAACGAGTATCTTGAGTTGTAGGATTCATTAAAGTTCCTCCATTTGCTCTGGTTTCTTTCTCATCAGATTCTGTTCTAGCAGCGTCAGCAAATGAAACTTCATTTCCAACAATTTTATTTCTGATATTGGTAATTCTTTCCTTAGCTTCCTTTAAAGCTGCGTCTGAAACAGTTGGAGAAATTAAAATGTGACGAAGCTCTACTTCTTGTCCTTTTATCTTTTCTACCATTATAATATGGTAACCAAAATTAGTTTCAAACGGCGCAGAAATCTCTCCAGCTTGTAAACTAAAAGCAACATCTTTAAATTCTTTTACAAAAGGTGTTTTTCTTGTCATTTTGTAATACCCTCCATTTGGGGCAGAACCTGGATCTTGAGAATATAAAACCGCTTTAGTTGCAAAGCTAGAACCTTCCAAAACATCTTGTCTTATAGCATTTAGCCTATCAATAACTTTTTGTTTGTCTTCTTTAGAAACCTTAGGCTCAACAACAATTTGTGCAACTTCCATTTCTGCACCAAAAGTTGGTAATTCATCTTTTGGAATTTTCTTAAAGAAATTACGAACTTCCTCTGGAGTAATTTCAACATCTTTAACGATTTTATCTCTCATCTCCGATGCTAATTTTTGCTCTTTTAATATATCCGCAAAATAAGTTTTGAATTCTTCAACAGAGCTCTTTTTATAGTATTCAACAACTTTATTGATGTCTCCACCAACTTGCTGTGTCATATAGTTTAAACGCTCCTCCATCATACTTCTAACTTCAGCATCACTTACAATAATACTATCTTGTATGGCTTGGTGGGCATATAATTTATCTTCTAGAAGTTTTCCAAGCATTTGGCATCTTGTAATATCTTTAACAGATCCTCCTTGGGCAGTAATTTCTAAAAATCCTTTATCAATATCCGAATCTAATACAATATAATCTCCTACTGTGGCGATAATACCATCGATTTTCAATTTACCTCCCGAAGGTTTCTCAGCAGGTTTTTCAGCAACAACATCAGGAATTATTTCTTGTGCTGCAACAATTGGAGCAAAAAAAAGAAAAAAACAAACTGTTAGAACAAACTTGTAATCAATTGTTTTTAGCTGTAATTTTTTTAATAACATTATTTTAAATTTTATTTGAATGTAAAGCCTGCTTTAGATAACTCGCCAAAGTTATTTATATTTTTTAAAATACTTACTGAAACATAAATAATTAGTAAAGCTCTTATATAACTTATAACGAACAAAAATAACAATTCAATTACATAATACAACTATCCGATATACTATTAACAAAAAATTATAGGATAGCTTTTTTCAATCTCTTTTAAAGATTATTTTCTTCTCTCTTTCCATATTATTAATAAAGACCAGAAAATCGCTTCAATCATTACATTTTGAGCGTTAATTAAAAGCTTATAATTAGCTAAATAAAAAAAGTTCTTAACACTATAACGTTTTCGTGATAATATATTTTCTTACAAAATACAATTAAATCAAAAAAAACATACTTTAGATGCGTAATTGATAATTTACCTATACCTATAAAAACAATATTTCAATTTTATTGGCATTAAATCAACAATTACAAAAAACTATTTAACTCAACCACATCTATTATGAAAAAACCTATTTTAAAAATCTTCTGTATTACTGCGTTTACAGGATTATTATTTTCCTGTTCAACAAACGAAATCAACGAACTCGATTCAAAAGCAGAAAGTGAGCAATTTAAAATTATTGAAGTCACTCATCACGACGGAAAACCTTTTAGCACAGGAACTTCTAGTTCTTCTTCGACCGCTAAATATGTAGACAATCCTGGCGGTGGTGTTATGATGCAAGCTTTTTATTGGGATGTTCCTGCTGGAGGAAACTGGTGGAATACAATTAGCAATAAAGTAACTGCCTGGGGAAATGCTGGAATTGGATCAATCTGGCTTCCACCAGCTTCTAAAGCACAGAATGGAGCATTTTCAATGGGTTATGACCCTACCGATTATTTTGATTTTGGAGATTACAATCAGAATGGAACTACCGAAACAAGATTTGGATCAAAAAGTGAATTAGTAAGTCTGATCACAAATGCACATACTCAAAATATTAAAGTATACGCTGATATTGTAATTAACCACAACAGTGGAGGACAATCTGAAGCAAATCCGTTTACAGGAACAAATACCTGGACTAATTTTAATGGAATTGCTTCGGGAAAATTTAAGAGAACTTATGCTAACTTTTATAAAAATAGTTTTGGCAATAATGATGAAGGCTCTTTTGGAGGATTTCCGGATTTATGTCATGCAGATCCTTATGTAAAAGATTGGTTGTGGCTTCGTGCTGATGGAGTTGGTAAATACTACAAAAACACCATGAAATTTGACGGGTGGAGATTTGACTATGTAAAAGGTTTTGGCGCTTGGGTTGTAAATGCATGGAATGCCAATGTTGGAGGATTTTCGGTTGGAGAATTATGGGATTCGAATGTAAATGTTTTAAATGATTGGGCAAACGCAGCTAATAGTTCTGTATTTGATTTTGCTTGCTATTATAAAATGAACGATGCATTTGACGGAAACAATCTAGCTTTATTGAATGATGACATGATGTGGAAAAGAAATCCGTACAAAGCGGTAACTTTTGTAACCAATCATGATACTGACGAAATTTGGAGCAAAATGCTGGCTTACTCCTACATATTAACTCACGAAGGTTATCCAACAATTTTTTACAGAGATTACGAAGAATGGTTAGATAAAAATAAATTGAATAATCTGATCTGGATTCACAACAATAAAGCAACTGGAACAACTTCGATATTATATGCTGACAATGATGAATATTTGGCAAGAAGAAATGGATATAACGGAAATCCAGGCTTAGTGGTTTATATAAATAATTCTGATGTTTGGCAGGAAAGATGGATACAAACTAACTGGGCAAATACGCAGATTAAAGATTTTACAGGAAACTCAACATGGTATCCAACAACTCAAGCGGATAAATGGGTAAAAATACAATGTCCTCCTAAAGGATATTCGATTTGGTCAATTAATCAGTAATTTAAAATGACTATGATAAGGCTGTTGTATAACAGCCTTATTCTTTTATAAAAGTATCGCACGAAAATTATCTCTTTCAAATTAAGAAGTGAATATTTTTATTAAGCCGTAATTAATAGTATTTTTGCAACCTATTTATACGAAATATGAGCTTTTTAAAAGAAATACAACGCAGAAGAACATTCGGAATTATATCGCATCCCGATGCTGGTAAAACTACATTAACAGAGAAATTATTATTATTTGGAGGTGCTATTCAAGAAGCCGGTGCTGTAAAGAATAACAAAATTAAAAAAGGAGCAACGAGTGACTTCATGGAAATCGAACGCCAAAGAGGTATTTCGGTTTCGACTTCTGTGCTTGCTTTTAATTATAAAGATAAAAAAATCAATATCCTTGATACTCCAGGACACAAGGATTTTGCTGAAGATACATTTAGAACTTTAACTGCGGTTGATAGCGTAATTGTAGTAATTGACGTTGCAAAAGGGGTTGAGGAACAAACTGAAAAATTAGTATCTGTTTGTAGAATGCGCAACATTCCGATGATTGTTTTCATCAACAAGTTAGACCGTGAAGGTAAAGATGCTTTCGATTTGATGGATGAAGTGGAACAAAAATTAGGATTAAAAGTTACGCCACTAAGTTTCCCTATTGGAATGGGTTACGATTTCCAAGGAATTTACAATTTATGGGAAGAAAACATCAATCTTTTCAGCGGAGACAGCCGTAAAAATATCGAAGAAACTATTGCTTTTTCTGATGTACAAAATAATCCTGAATTAGATAAAATTGTTGGCCAGAAAGCGGCAGAAAAACTTCGTGAAGAATTAGAATTAATTGATGAAGTGTATCCTAAATTTGAACGTCAAGATTATTTGGATGGAAAAATTCAGCCTGTATTTTTTGGTTCAGCTTTAAATAACTTTGGAGTTCGTGAATTATTAGATTGTTTCGTTACTATCGCTCCGTCTCCAAGACCTAAAGATTCTGAAACTCGTTTGGTTGATCCAGCAGAAGAAAAAATGTCTGGTTTTGTTTTTAAAATTCATGCTAACATGGATCCAAAACACCGTGACCGTTTGGCTTTTATCAAAATTGTTTCTGGAACTTTTGAAAGAAACAAACCCTATTACCACGTTCGCCAAAAGAAAAATTTAAAATTTTCTAGTCCGAATGCCTTTTTTGCGGAGAAAAAAGAAATCGTTGATATTTCTTATCCGGGAGATATTGTTGGTTTACACGATACTGGAAACTTTAAAATTGGAGATACTTTAACTGAAGGTGAAGTAATGAGTTTCAAAGGAATTCCAAGTTTCTCTCCAGAGCACTTTAGATACATCAATAATGCTGATCCGATGAAAGCTAAGCAATTAGAAAAAGGTGTTGACCAATTGATGGATGAAGGTGTTGCGCAGTTGTTTACTTTAGAAATGAATAATCGTAAAGTAATTGGAACGGTTGGAGCACTTCAATACGAGGTAATTCAATACCGTTTAGAACACGAATATGGAGCAAAATGTACTTATGAAAATTTCCCTGTACATAAAGCTTGTTGGGTAAAACCTGATGATGCTAAAAATGAGGAATTCAAAGAATTTAAGCGTATCAAACAAAAATTCTTGGCTCATGATAAGTACGGTCAGTTAGTATTTCTTGCTGACTCTGATTTTACAATTCAAATGACTCAAAGTAAATATCCAACTGTAAAATTATACTTTACATCTGAGTTCGACTAAGTAAAAAACTTAAATATAAAAAAAAGCGCTAATATAAAATTAGCGCTTTTTTTTTATTCGAATTAATTCAACCTTACTAAATCATATATTTATTCTGGAAACTTCTATTATTAAGAACAGCTACTAAAGTATATCAATATCTGTCCAAAGAAAAAAATAGCCGATGAAAGTAAAGCTAAATCTGTTTAACTACACTTTAAAAAAATATAGTCATAAAAAAAGCCCCTTAAAAAGGGGCTTTAAAATTTATGCTTGTCCTGTTGGACCAAAATTAAGCGGAATTGGCGCCTGTTCCGTTTCTTTGATTTCGCCATGAGCTGCCTCAAATCTATGGATGTTTTCACCTATTGCCTTCAATAATCTTTTAGCATGTTGTGGTGTCAAGACAATTCTTGACTTTACCTTGGCTTTAGGAATACCGGGCATAATGCTCACAAAATCTAAAACAAACTCTGATGATGAGTGATTAATAATCGCAAGATTAGAATAAATTCCCTCTGCAATAGTTTCGTCTAACTCAATATTAATTTGCTCTTGTTGTTGTTTCGGATTACTCATAGTTTCCTAATTAATAAATATATTCTTCTTTATTAGCCATCATTTCATTGTAATCGTCTTTAGATCCTACGATAGTATGATCGTACTCTCTCATACCAGTTCCCGCAGGAATTCTGTGTCCAACAATTACATTTTCTTTCAATCCTTCTAAATCATCTACTTTACCAGCTACTGCTGCTTCGTTAAGTACTTTCGTCGTCTCCTGGAATGAAGCCGCAGAAATGAATGATTTAGTTTGTAACGAAGCTCTTGTAATACCTTGTAAAACTGGCGTTGCAGTTGCAGTGATTACATCTCTTGCTACAACAAGATTTTTATCTGTACGTTTCAATAATGAATTTTCATCACGTAACTCACGAGGTGTAATGATCTGACCTGGTTTCAATACTGAAGAATCTCCAGCATCTTCAACCACTTTCATACCGTATAATTTATCGTTTTGAACGATGAAATCTTTAGTGTGAATTAATTGGTCTTCTAAGAATAAAGTATCACCTGGATCCTGAACTCTTACTTTACGCATCATTTGACGAATAACTACCTCAAAGTGCTTATCATTAATTTTTACCCCTTGTAAACGGTAAACCTCTTGAATTTCATTTACCAAGTACTGTTGAACAGCAGCTGGCCCTTGAATTCTTAAGATATCATCTGGTGTAATTGCACCGTCAGACAATGGAACTCCCGCTCTTACGAAGTCATTTTCTTGTACTAAGATTTGGCTAGAAAGTTTAACTAAATACTTTTTAATCTCTCCAAATTTAGACTCGATAACGATCTCACGGTTACCTCTCTTAATTTTTCCAAAAGATACAACACCATCAATTTCAGATACAACTGCTGGGTTTGAAGGGTTACGAGCCTCAAGCAACTCAGTAATTCTTGGTAAACCTCCCGTGATATCGCCTGCTTTAGAAGAACGACGTGGGATTTTCACTAATACTTTACCTGCTTTAATTTTCTCACCATTTTCAACCATTAAGTGTGCACCTACTGGTAAGTTGTAAGAACGAATCAATTCACCTTCTTTACCATAAACTAATAAAGTTGGGATTAATTTTTTGTTTCTAGCCTCAGAAATTACTTTTTCTTGGAAACCAGTCTGCTCATCGATCTCAACCATGAACGATTGTCCTTGCTCTAAATCCTCGTAAGCAATTTTACCAGTAAACTCAGAAACAATTACACCGTTATATGGATCCCATTTACAGATTACAGTTCCTTTAGCAACAGTATCTCCATCATTAACAAAAATACTAGATCCGTAAGGAATGTTATGTGTATTTAAAACAATTCCAGTTTTCTCGTCAACTAATTTCAACTCAGTTGAACGTGAAACTACGATATCAACAGAGTTACCTTCTCCGTCTTCTCCTTTAACTGTTTTTAAATCTTCAATTTCAAGTCTACCTGCGAATCTTGTAACAATGCTAGACTCTTCAGAAATACCTCCAGCAACCCCTCCAACGTGGAACGTACGAAGTGTTAACTGTGTACCTGGCTCTCCAATAGACTGAGCTGCAATAACTCCGACAGCTTCACCTCTTTGTGTCATCTTACCAGTAGCTAAGTTTCTACCGTAACATTTAGCACAAATACCTTTTAAAGCCTCACAAGTTAATGGAGATCTAACCTCTACTTTTTCAATTGGAGAAGCTTCGATAGTTCTCATAATTGCTTCAGTAATTTGTTGGCCAGATTGAACCATTACTTCATTAGTAAGTGGGTTTATAACATCTTGCAATGCAACACGTCCTAAAATTCTTTCTCCTAATGATTCAACGATTTCCTCATTTTTCTTCAATGCAGAAACTTCAACACCTCTTAAAGTTCCACAATCTTCGATGTTAACAATAACATCTTGAGAAACGTCATGAAGCCTTCTTGTCAAGTAACCGGCATCGGCCGTTTTAAGAGCCGTATCCGCAAGACCTTTACGAGCACCGTGAGTAGAAATGAAGTACTCAAGAATCGAAAGACCTTCCTTAAAGTTAGAAAGAATCGGGTTTTCAATAATCTCACCACCACCAGCAGTAGATTTTTTAGGCTTAGCCATCAAACCACGCATACCAGTTAACTGACGAATCTGTTCTTTAGAACCCCTCGCCCCAGAGTCAAGCATCATATATACAGAGTTGAAACCTTGTTGGTCTTCTCTAATATTTTTCATTGCTAATTCTGTTAACTGAGCATTTGCTGAAGTCCATACGTCAATAACTTGGTTGTAACGCTCGTTATTTGTAATAAGACCCATATTATAGTTAGTTGAGATACCTTCAACTTGCTCTCTAGCATCTGCAATTAACTTCGTTTTTTGTTCTGGGATTCTAATATCACCTAAAGAGAACGATAAACCTCCTCTAAATGCGAATTTATAACCCATATCTTTCATATTGTCCAAGAAAGCTGCCGTTGTAGGTACATCAGTCACACTTAAAATGTGTCCGATAATATCTCTAAGGTTTTTCTTAGTCAATACGTCATTGATATATCCAGCTGCTTCAGGTACTACTTCGTTAAATAATACACGTCCTGCAGTTGTTTGAATAATTTTGTACACTAATTCTCCAGCATCATTAAAATCTTTTGCTCTAATTTTCACACGAGCATTCAATTCTAATCTTCCTTCGTTTAATGCAATGTTTACTTCTTCAGCAGAATAGAAAGTCAAATCCTGACCTAAAATAATGTGATCTTCTGTAGAAATACGCTCTTTGGTCATATAATATAGACCCAAGACCATGTCTTGAGAAGGTACAGTAATTGGAGCACCATTTGCAGGGTTCAAGATATTGTGAGAAGCCAACATTAATAATTGTGCCTCTAAAATAGCTTCTGGTCCTAATGGTAAATGAACCGCCATCTGGTCACCATCGAAATCGGCGTTGAAAGCCGTACATACTAATGGGTGTAACTGGATCGCTTTTCCTTCAATTAATTTTGGTTGGAAAGCCTGAATACCAAGTCTGTGCAAAGTAGGAGCACGGTTCAGTAATACTGGGTGTCCTTTAATTACATTTTCTAAAATATCCCAAACTACCGGCTCTTTTTTGTCTATGATTTTCTTAGCGGATTTTACTGTTTTCACAATACCTCTTTCAATCAATTTACGGATAACGAAAGGTTTGTATAATTCAGAAGCCATATCTTTTGGCAATCCACATTCGAATAATTTTAACTCAGGACCAACAACAATTACCGAACGAGCAGAATAATCCACACGTTTTCCAAGTAAGTTTTGACGGAAACGTCCTTGTTTACCTTTTAATGAGTCAGATAATGATTTTAATGGTCTGTTAGATTCTGTTTTAACAGCAGAAGCTTTACGAGTGTTATCAAATAACGAATCTACAGATTCTTGTAACATACGTTTCTCGTTTCTTAAGATAACTTCTGGAGCTTTAATCTCCATTAATCTTTTCAAACGGTTGTTACGGATGATTACACGACGGTATAGGTCGTTCAAATCTGAAGTTGCAAAACGACCTCCATCAAGTGGCACAAGAGGACGTAATTCTGGTGGGATAACTGGAACCACTTTCATGATCATCCATTCTGGACGGTTTTCGCGGTTTTCGTTAGACTCACGGAAAGACTCAACAACTTGTAATCTTTTTAAAGCTTCAGTTTTACGTTGTTTAGATGTTTCGTTGTTAGCGCTGTGTCTTAATTCATAAGATAAAGCATCTAAGTCAATACGAGCTAATAAATCCATAATACACTCTGCTCCCATTTTGGCAACAAATTTATTAGGATCTAAATCATCTAAATATTGATTTTCTTGCGGAAGAGTATCTAAAATGTTTAAGTATTCTTCTTCAGTTAAGAAATCTAATCTTTGTAATGATTCTCCATCTGCATTTTTAGCAATACCAGCTTGGATTACTACGTATCTTTCGTAGTAAATAATCATATCTAATTTCTTAGATGGAAGACCAAGGATATAACCAATTTTGTTTGGAAGAGAACGGAAGTACCAGATATGAGCAATTGGCACAACAAGGTTGATGTGTCCTACTCTATCACGACGTACTTTTTTCTCAGTAACTTCAACACCACAACGGTCACAGATGATACCTTTGTAACGAATTCTTTTATACTTACCGCAAGCACATTCGAAATCTTTTACTGGTCCGAAAATTCTTTCGCAGAAAAGTCCGTCACGTTCTGGTTTGTGCGTTCTATAGTTAATAGTTTCTGGCTTTAAAACCTCTCCTCTTGATTCTTTCAAGATAGATTCTGGCGAAGCCAATCCAATAGAAATTTTGTTAAATCTTTTTACAGGATTTTTATCTTTATTGTTTCTGTTATTCATCATAGTTTTTACTATTGATTTATTTGCAATTAAAAAATTGAATTTAGATTTATAATCTACTCTCTAAAAACTAAAGAGTTAATCATTCAGCTACTACCTCGGATTACTTCTCTAAACCTCAAAATTAAATTTGAAGTGCTAGTTATAAAATGCATTGCATTGTTATAAAAAATCGGAACGGGTTACGGGTATAAATCTTTAAAAACTTGTAACATTTAGTAAACAATCTCAGTCCCAGTTTTCAGTGCTAAACTGAATACTGAGACTGTGACTGAAATTTTTTATTTATTCTTCCAAACGAAGATCTAATCCTAGACCTTTCAATTCGTGCATTAATACATTGAATGATTCTGGTAAACCTGGTTCTGGCATAGTTTCTCCCTTAACGATAGCTTCGTAAGTTTTAGCTCTACCAATAACGTCATCAGACTTAACAGTTAAGATTTCACGTAGTGTACTAGAAGCTCCATAAGCCTCAAGTGCCCAAACCTCCATCTCTCCAAAACGCTGACCTCCAAATTGAGCCTTACCTCCAAGTGGTTGCTGCGTAATCAATGAGTATGGTCCGATAGAACGTGCGTGCATCTTATCATCAACCATGTGTCCTAATTTAAGCATGTAAATTACACCCACAGTTGCCTTTTGTGCAAAACGCTCTCCAGTTCCACCATCATAAAGATAAGTATGTCCGAAACGTGGCACGTTAGCTTCATCAGTCAAAGCGTTGATCTCGTCTAGAGAAGCACCGTCGAAGATTGGAGTAGCAAATTTTCTACCCAAGTTCATACCAGCCCATCCAAGAACAGTTTCATAAATCTGACCAATGTTCATACGTGAAGGTACCCCAAGTGGATTCAATACGATATCTACCGGTGTTCCATCTTCTAAGAAAGGCATATCTTCATGACGAACGATTCTAGCAACAATACCTTTGTTACCGTGACGTCCCGCCATTTTATCACCAACTTTTAACTTACGTTTTTTAGCGATATAGATTTTAGCCAATTTCAAGATTCCAGATGGTAATTCATCTCCAACTGTAATAGTGAATTTTTCTCTTCTTAAAGATCCTTGTAAGTCGTTCAGCTTAATTTTATAGTTATGAATTAAATCATTAACCATTTTATTAGTAGCATCATCAGCAACCCATTGACCTTTGCTTAAGTGAGCAAAATCTTCTACTGCGTAAAGCATCTTTTGAGTATATTTTTTACCTTTTGGTAAAACTTCTTCACCCAAATCATTCATTACACCTTGAGATGTTTTTCCGTTAACGATTAAGAATAATTTCTCTACTAATCTGTCTTTTAATTCAACAAATTTAGTTTCGAATTCCATTTCTAAAGCGCCCAAAGCATCTTTATCTTGAGTACGTTTACGTTTATCTTTTACGGCTCTTGCAAATAATTTTTTGTCAAGAACTACACCATGTAAAGATGGAGAAGCTTTTAATGAAGCATCTTTTACATCACCTGCTTTATCCCCGAAGATTGCACGAAGCAATTTCTCCTCTGGAGTAGGATCTGATTCTCCTTTTGGTGTAATTTTTCCGATCAAAATGTCGCCAGGTTTAACCTCTGCTCCAATTCTAATCATACCGTTTTCATCTAAATCTTTAGTAGCTTCTTCAGAAACGTTAGGAATATCGTTTGTTAACTCTTCATTTCCTAACTTAGTATCTCTAACCTCTAATGAATAATCATCAACGTGGATAGATGTAAAAATATCATCACGAACTACTTTTTCAGAAATTACAATCGCATCCTCGAAGTTGTACCCTTTCCATGGCATGAACGCAACTTTTAAGTTTCTACCTAAAGCTAATTCTCCATTTTGAGTAGCATATCCTTCTGATAATACTTGTCCAGGAATAACTCTATCACCTTTTCTTACGATTGGTTTCAAGTTAATACTTGTACCTTGATTGGTTTTTCTAAATTTAATAAGGTTGTATGTTTTCTCATCAGCATCAAAACTAACCATTCTCTCGTCTTCTGTACGATCGTATTTAATAGTAATGATATTTGCATCAACATATTCAACAGTTCCATGCCCTTCAGCATTGATTAATACTCTTGAATCTGAAGCTACCTGACGTTCTAAACCTGTACCTACAATTGGTGCTTCAGGACGGATCAAAGGAACTGCCTGACGCATCATGTTTGATCCCATCAACGCACGGTTCGCATCATCATGTTCCAAGAAAGGAATCAATGAAGCAGAAATCGATGCAATCTGGTTAGGTGCAACGTCTGTATAATGAACTACAGATGGTTCAACAACTGGGAAGTCACCTTCCTCACGAGCAATAACATTGCTAGCTGTAATTTTACCAGTTTCGTCCATTTCAATGTTTGCCTGAGCAATCATTTTACCTTCTTCTTCTTCAGCACTTAAGTAAATTGGAGTACTTTCTAAATCAACTACACCATTAGTTACTTTACGGTATGGAGTTTCGATGAATCCCATTCCGTTTACTTTTGCATAAACACCAAGAGATGAAATCAAACCAATGTTTGGTCCCTCAGGAGTTTCAATCGGACATAAACGACCATAGTGCGTATAGTGAACGTCACGAACCTCGAAACCAGCTCTCTCTCTCGAAAGTCCACCTGGTCCAAGTGCAGAAAGTCTTCTTTTGTGTGTAATCTCAGCTAATGGATTCGTTTGATCCATAAATTGAGATAACTGGTTAGTTCCAAAGAAAGAGTTGATAACTGATGACAATGTTTTAGCATTGATCAAATCAATTGGTGTAAACACCTCGTTATCTCTAACGTTCATACGCTCTCTAATAGTTCTAGCCATACGTGCTAAACCTACACCGAATTGTTGAGACAATTGTTCACCAACTGTTCTAACACGACGGTTTGATAAGTGATCAATATCATCAATCTCTGCTTTAGAGTTGATCAACTCGATCAAATATTTTACGATTGTAATGATATCTTCTTTGGTAAGCACTTGCTTATCCATAGGGATATCTAAATCTAATTTTTTGTTCATTCTGTAACGACCAACTTCACCTAAGTTATAACGTTGATCAGAGAAGAACAATTTATCTATAATACCACGAGCAGTTTCCTCATCAGGCGGTTCAGCGTTACGCAACTGACGGTAAATGTGCTCTACAGCTTCTTTTTCAGAGTTTGTTGGATCTTTTTGTAACGTGTTGTGGATAATAGCATAATCTGCTTGATTGTTATCCTCTTTGTGTAACAAAATAGATTTAACGTTAGAATCGATGATCTCTTCAACATTATCTTTGTCGATAATAGTGTCACGATCAAGGATGATTTCGTTACGTTCGATAGAAACTACCTCTCCAGTATCTTCATCAACGAAATCCTCGTGCCATGTGTTCAATACACGTGCAGCAAGTCTTCTTCCAATATATTTTTTAATTCCTGTTTTAGAAACTTTAATTTCTTCAGCTAAGTCGAAAATTTCAAGGATATCCTTATCTCTTTCGAAACCAATAGCACGGAATAAAGTTGTTACAGGTAATTTTTTCTTTCTATCGATATAAGCGTACATTACGCTGTTGATATCGGTAGAGAATTCTATCCAAGATCCTTTAAAAGGAATTACTCTTGCAGAATAAAGTTTGGTTCCATTTGCGTGGAATGACTGTCCAAAGAAAACCCCAGGAGAACGGTGTAATTGTGATACTACAACACGCTCGGCACCATTGATTACAAAAGTACCACTTGGAGTCATGTAAGGTATTGTTCCAAGATAAACATCTTGTACAATTGTTTCAAAATCTTCGTGTTCTGGATCTGTACAGTATAGTTTTAACCTAGCTTTTAAAGGCACACTATAAGTAAGACCTCTCTCTATACATTCTTGAATTGTATAACGTGGCGGATCAACAAAATAATCTAGGAATTCCAATACAAAGTTGTTTCTTGTATCTGTAATTGGGAAGTTTTCCATGAAGGTGTTGTATAACCCTTCGTTGCCTCTTTCGTCAGATTTCGTTTCTAATTGAAAGAAATCTTTAAAAGATTTAACCTGAACATCTAGAAAATCTGGATAATCAGGGATATTTTTTGTAGAGGCAAAATTCAATCTTTCAGTCTGATTTGTTATCATCAATGGACAAAATTTTGATTAAAAAAAAGTAATTTTTTTGTGTAAGACACACTGTTTAATCTATACTTTCTTATTATAATCAATACATCTTTAAAAATAAACCGTAAATGAAGTTCAATTTTTTTTCTTCGTATTGATCAAAAACTTTTTCGTATTTTAAACTATTTGATAATAAAACTTGATATATTTTATTATACGAAAAATGGTTTAGACCCTTGGATGGTTACATCCAAGGTCTAAACCTAGTTCTAAACTGTGTTTTGTTATTTTAACTCAACAACAGCTCCAGCTTCTTCTAATGATTTTTTAAGACCTTCAGCCTCTTCTTTAGAAACACCTTCTTTAACAGTACTTGGAGCACCATCAACTACATCTTTAGCTTCTTTAAGACCTAAACCTGTAAGTTCTTTAACTAATTTTACAACTGCTAATTTAGAAGCACCAGCTTCTTTTAATACAACTGTAAATTCAGTTTGTGCTTCTTCAGCAGCACCTTCTCCACCACCAGCAGCAACTACTACAGCTGCAGCAGCAGGCTCGATACCATACTCGTCTTTTAATATTGTTGCTAATTCGTTAACTTCTTTAACTGTTAAGTTAACTAATTGTTCTGCGAATTGTTTCAAATCTGCCATTTTCTCTATCGTTTAAAATGATTTGTAAAAAATATAATTTATTTATTGTGCGCTAATTAAGCAACAAGGAAGCAAGCTTCCCTGCTTCGATTATTATGCTTCCGTTTCTTCTTCGCTACCTGCGAATTTGTTTTGTAAAGCAGAAATAATTCTTTGAGCTGGAGATTGTAATAATCCAATAAGTTCTCCAAGTAACTCTTCTTTAGATTTAATAGTTGCTAATGCATCTAATTGATTATCTCCAATGTAGATTTCATTATTAATGAAAGCACCTTTTAAAACTGGTTTATCAGATTTCTTACGGAAATCTTTAATAATTTTTCCAGGAGCGTTAGCTACATCAGAAATGAAGATAGCACTATTACCAGTTAAAACTGTAGGTAAATCACCATAATCATTTGCAGAAGCTTCCATTGCTTTTGCAAGCAAAGTGTTCTTTACAACTTCTAATTTGATACCTGCTTTAAAACAAGCTCTACGTAAGTTTGAAGTTGTTTCTGCGTTTAAACCAGAAATATCAGATACATAAATGATATTTGTACCAGCTAACTGCGCAGTTAAATTTTCAATCGCGATTGATTTTTCTTCTCTAGTCATACTAAAAATTTTTAACTACCAATTATACTGCTTTTGGGTCTAATGCAATAGCAGGACTCATAGTGCTTGTAAGGTGAATACCTTTAATGTATGTACCTTTAGCAGCAGTTGGTTTAAGTTTTATTAATGTTTGAATAATTTCGTGTGCGTTGTCAACAATTTGCTCAGCTCCAAAAGAAACTTTACCAATTCCTGCGTGTACGATACCAGTTTTATCAACTTTAAAGTCAATTTTACCAGCTTTAACCTCTGCAACAGCTTTTGCAACATCCATAGTTACAGTACCTGTTTTAGGGTTTGGCATTAAACCTCTAGGTCCTAAAATACGACCTAATGGACCTAATTTACCCATAACAGCTGGCATAGTGATGATAACATCAACATCTGTCCAACCATCTTTAATTTTTTGTAAATAATCGTCAAGACCTACATAGTCTGCACCAGCTTCTTTAGCTTCCGCTTCTTTATCTGGAGTAACTAATGCTAATACTTTAACATCTTTACCAGTTCCGTGAGGTAATGTAACTACACCTCTTACCATTTGATTCGCTTTTCTTGGATCAACACCCAAACGAACTGCGATATCAACAGACTCGTCAAATTTTGCAGAAGCAACAACTTTCAATAATGCCGCAGCATCTTTTAGAGAGTATAATTTGTTCTTTTCAATTTTTGAAGCAGCCTCTTTTTGCTTTTTTGTTAATTTTGCCATTTCTTTTTCTTAATTAAAAAGGAGCATCTCCTGATACAGTTATACCCATAGATCTAGCTGTTCCAGCAACCATACTCATAGCTTTCTCAATAGTGAAAGCATTTAAGTCCGGCATTTTGTCTTCAGCAATAGTTCTAATTTGTTCCCAAGTAACGCTAGCTACTTTTTTACGATTAGGCTCACCAGAACCAGATTTTAGCTTTGCAGCTTCCATTAACTGAACTGCTGCTGGAGGAGTCTTAACAACAAAATCAAATGATTTGTCTTTGTACACAGTGATTTGCACTGGACAAATTTTGCCAGGTTTATCCTGAGTTCTAGCATTAAATTGCTTACAAAACTCCATGATATTAACCCCAGCAGCTCCTAAAGCAGGTCCAACCGGTGGCGACGGATTCGCAGCACCTCCCTTAACTTGTAGTTTAACTACCTTACTAATTTCTTTAGCCATTTTTAAAAAATTTAACACTGCAATCAATGGAAGCGATTACAATGGTTTATTATAGTGTAACAAAAAATTATACTTTTTCTACTTGCATAAAACTTAATTCTAATGGAGTCTTTCTTCCGAAAATCTTAACCATAACCTCAAGTTTACGCTTTTCTTCATTGATTTTTTCAACCGAACCATTAAATCCGTTGAAAGGACCATCAATAACCTTAACAGTCTCTCCAATACTAAATGGTATCGACCTAGTATCTGTATTTACAGCAAGTTCATCAACTTTACCTAACATACGGTTTACTTCTGAAAGCCTTAAAGGAACAGGTTCTCCGCCTTTAATCTCTCCTAAAAATCCAATAACACTAGTAATTGACTTAATAATATGAGGGATTTCACCAACTAAGTTAGCTTCAATCATAACATATCCAGGAAAGTAAACTTTATCCTTAGACGATTTTTTCCCATCTTTTACAGTAACTACTTTTTCAGTAGGAACCAAAACCTGAGAAACATAATCCTCCATACCTAGTCTAGCAATCTCAGTCTCGATATAAGCTTTCACTTTATTCTCTTGACCACTAACCGCTCTAACTACGTACCATTTTTTCACATTATTATCTGCCATCACAAAAAAATTATCCTTTTAACCAGTTAAAAAATCCAGCCAAAGCTTTTGCAAAAAATTCGTCTACTCCCCAAGTTGCCAAAGCGAATAAAATCGAAAATACAGCCACGACAATTGTCAATTTTTGAACCTCAGCCCAAGCTGGCCAAGTAACATTTGACTTTAACTCCTCGAAAGCCTCTGATAAATAATTAGTAACTTTTGTCATTTGATATATTTTTTATTGCACGGGCGGAGGGATTCGAACCCCCATCAACGGTTTTGGAGACCGCTATTCTACCCTTGAACTACGCCCGTAATTAAAGCCAGTGATAATTAAATATCAACTGGCTTTTTTATTTATTTTGATAGAATTACTCTACGATTTCAGTAACCTGACCAGCACCAACTGTTCTACCACCTTCACGGATAGCAAAACGTAAACCTACGTTCATAGCGATTGGGCTTAATAAAGCAACTTCAATAGTTAAGTTATCACCTGGCATTACCATCTCTACACCTGCTGGTAAAGAAATAACTCCTGTTACATCAGTTGTACGTACGTAGAACTGTGGACGGTAGTTATTGTGGAATGGAGTATGACGTCCACCTTCTTCTTTTTTCAAGATATAAACCTCAGCTTTGAATTTAGCGTGTGGTTTTACTGAACCTGGCTTAATAATAACCATACCTCTTTTGATATCAGCTTTATCAATACCTCTTAACAATAAACCTACGTTATCTCCAGCTTCACCTCTATCAAGGATTTTACGGAACATCTCAACTCCTGTAATAGTAGAAGTTAATTTTTCAGCTCCCATACCAATGATTTCAACAGGATCTCCAGTGTTAGCAACTCCAGTTTCGATACGACCTGTAGCAACAGTTCCACGACCTGTAATTGTAAATACGTCCTCAACTGGCATCAAGAATGGTTTAGCAACGTCACGCACTGGCTCTTCAATCCAAGCATCAACAGCTTCCATTAATTCGATAATTTTAGGCACCCAGTTTGGATCATTGTTTAACCCTCCTAAAGCAGAACCTTGAACTACAGGACCATTATCTCCATCATATTCGTAGAAAGATAATAAATCTCTAATTTCCATTTCAACAAGCTCTAATAACTCAGCATCATCAACCATATCCACTTTGTTCATGAAAACAACGATTCTTGGAATACCAACCTGACGACCTAAAAGGATGTGCTCACGAGTTTGTGGCATTGGACCATCTGTAGCAGCAACTACTAAGATAGCTCCGTCCATTTGAGCAGCTCCAGTAACCATGTTCTTTACGTAATCCGCGTGACCTGGACAGTCAACGTGAGCGTAGTGACGGTTAGCTGTTTCATACTCTACGTGTGATGTATTAATAGTAATACCTCTTTCTTTCTCCTCTGGAGCGTTATCGATTTGATCAAACGACTTTGCTTGACAGTAACCAGCATCTGACAATACTTTTGTAATTGCAGCAGTTAATGTAGTTTTTCCGTGATCTACGTGTCCAATTGTACCTATGTTTAAGTGCGGTTTGGAACGATTAAAATTCTCCTTTGCCATTTTACTTAATTTTTAATCTTAGTTATATATTAATTTTCAATTTCCTACTTACTTGAGCCAATGTCGGGATTTGAACCCGAGACCTCTTCCTTACCAAGGAAGCACTCTACCCCTGAGCTACACCGGCAGAGAGTTCTGATTTTAGATTTTTGAATTCAGATTTTAGATTTAATCTAAAACTCCAAATCTCAACCTCTTTTTTTTGTGGGGAGAGCAGGATTCGAACCTGCGAAGTTCACACAGCAGATTTACAGTCTGCCCTCGTTGGCCGCTTGAGTATCTCCCCTAGTTTTAAAATCTCATTATTTTAATGAACAAATTCAAATCGCATTTGAATTATTTTGAGCCGATAGAGGGACTCGAACCCACGACCTGCTGATTACAAATCAGCTGCTCTAGCCAGCTGAGCTACATCGGCGAATGCAATAAAAAAGTCCGCTATTTCTAACGGACTGCAAATGTAGGTATTTTATCTTTTAATCAAAACATTTTTTAAAAAAAATTTCAATTAAATGTGTGCTCTTATTTTTTCTTTCCTTTTTACAAGTAAACGTTCTAAAGATTCTGCCGAAAGCTCAACCGCCTCTTCAAATGTCTTACACTGTTTTTTAACCAAAAAATCATCCCCAGGAACATTAATCTTAATCTCGACCGCCTTATTTTCTTTATCACTTGTTCTTTCAACTTTCAAAAAAACATCTGACGAAACTACGCGATCGTAGTATTTTTCTAACTTATCCATTCTTTCCTGAATAAAATCGACCAATTTTCTGTCAACAGTAAAGTTAACTGCATGAACATCTACCTTCATAATAAAAATTTTAGGATTAACATTTTAGAATTATTATTTATTCCTTGGATGCGCACCTATATATACCTTTTTAAGCTCCGCCAAACTATTATGAGTATAAACCTGTGTAGACGCCAAACTAGAATGCCCTAATAACTCCTTAACTGAATTCAAATCTGCCCCATTATTTAACAAGTGAGTTGCAAAAGTATGACGAAGCACATGCGGACTTTTTTTCACCTTTTCTGAGACTCTACTAAAGTATGAATTTATTAAACGATAAACAAAAGATTCACTCAATTTTAACCCTTTTTTCGAAACAAAAAAATACTCCGAATCAATATCTTTTTCCAAATCATCACGCTCCTTAATATATGAAGCTATCTGATCAGCTATAATTGGCAATATAGGAATAAGACGCTCTTTATTTCTTTTCCCCAAAACCTTTATCAAACCTGCCGAACGATCTACATTTTTCAACATTAAATGAATCAACTCCGCACGACGCATTCCAGTAACATAAAACATCTCAACAATCAACTTATCCCGAACCTCCTCAAAACCGACAGGTACATCAATTTGCACCAACACTTCTTCCATCTCTTTTTCAGAAAAAGGAATCTGAACTATTTTCGGCGTTTTCAAAGACTTGTGCTTTAACATTGGATTAATTTCAATCTGTTTTATTTTTAAAAGAAATTTATAAAAAGCTTTTAACGAAGCCATTTTCCTATTGACCGAAACATTTGAAACATTGTAATCAACCAAAGAAACAATCCAACTTCTTATCTGACCATAATTTACCAAATCAATACCATCCTGCCCAAACTCTTCTTTAAGAAAAACCTCAAAAGCAGTCAAATCACTCAAATAAGCAGTAACAGTATGAGAAGAATACTTTTTCTCTAACATCAAATAATCACAAAAAGCCTCTTTATTCGTTTTCATAAAAATTTAAATATCTCAAAATTATCCATAAAAAAACCGTTAGCATCAAAATTATAACATTTTGACCACTAACGGTAATTATTTTTGAAAAGCTAAATATTAACTTTCTAAGCTATCTTTCAAACCTTGAATATAAGCAGCTTTTTGAATTTGAGCTCTTTTGACAACAGAAGGCTTAATAAAAGCAGTACGTGCTCTTAATTGACGAACAGTTCCTGTTTTATCAAATTTTCTTTTATAGCGCTTTAATGCTCTATCGATATTTTCTCCGTCTTTAATTGGTATAATTAACATAATATAGACACCTCCTCTCGTTAAGGCTGCAAATGTATATATTAATTATGAATTATGAATTATAAATTTTGAATTATTTTTAAAAAAGAGGAAAGAGGAAAGAGGAAAGAGTATAGAGAAGAGATAATAGATATAATTCTTTATTCTTTATTCTTTATTCTTTATTCTTTATTCTTTATTCTTTATTCTTTATTCTTTATTCTTTATTCTTTATTCTTTATTCTTTATTCTTTATTCTTTATTCTTTATTCTTTATTCTTTCAACAAATTCCTAGAAATAACTAATTTTTGAATCTCAGTTGTCCCTTCTCCTATTGTACATAATTTAGAATCTCTATAGAATTTTTCTACTGGAAAGTCTTTAGTGTAACCATATCCTCCATGAATTTGAACTGCATCATTTGCAACTTTCACACACGCTTCAGATGCATACATTTTTGCCATTGCTCCTGATGTTGTAACTTCTCTATGTTTTTGTTTTAAAAAAGCCGCTTTATGCAACAATAGCTCAGAAGCTTCTATTTCTGTAGCCATATCTGCCAACTTAAAAGAAATTCCTTGAAAACTACTAATTGGCTGCCCAAATTGATATCTTTCTTTTGAATACTTCAATGCGGCCTCATATGCTCCTTTTGCAATTCCTAAGGAAAGAGCACCAATTGATATCCTTCCTCCATCTAAGATTTTCATCGCTTGGATAAACCCTTGCCCTACTTCCCCTAATCTGTTTGCATCCGGAACTCGGCAATTATCAAAAACTAATTCAGCTGTTTCACTCGCTCTCATTCCTAGCTTATTTTCTTTTTTACCAGATGAAAAACCTTCCATTCCTTTTTCAAAAACAAAAGCTGTCATTCCTTTAGAATCTCCTTTTTCCCCAGTACGTACAATAACTACAGCAATATCTCCAGAAATAGCATGCGTAATAAAGTTTTTAGCACCATTAACGATCCAATAATCTCCATCTTTTACAGCGGTTGTACTCATTCCTCCCGCATCTGAACCTGTATTATGTTCCGTTAAACCCCAAGCACCAATATATTCTGCTGTAGCTAATTTTGGAAGCCATTTCTTCTTCTGTTCTTCGTTTCCAAAAGTTAAAATATGATTGGTACACAAAGAATTATGAGCCGCAACAGACAACCCTATTGACGGATCCACTTTTGAAATTTCTTCAATTATAGTTACATATTCATGATACCCTAAGCCTGATCCTCCGTACTCTTCGGGAACTAAAACCCCCATAAATCCCATTTCTCCAAGCTGTTTAAACAAAGGGACTGGAAAAATTTGAGCTTCATCCCATTCCATTATATGTGGCTTGATATTTTTTTCTGCAAAGTCTTTTATAGACTGAGCAATCATTATTTGCGTTTCGTTGTAATCAAAGTTCATTAGTTATGTTCTTTTTAGAACTCCAAATATAAACTAATTATTTTTGCTTTTTCTACAGGAAAATCTTTAATTTTTGCTAAATCCTCAATATTATTAAAATTTCCATTCATACTTCTATAAGTAACAATCTGTTTTGCTAAGGCATATTTGAAATAGAAAAATTGCGAAAGCTCCTTTAATGACGCATCGTTGACATTTATTTTTTTGAGGGACGGAGGAACTACAGCTTTAAAATGACTATTTAATTCCACTATAACTTCAGGAGAAAGTCCCCAGATATCTTTCATTTGTTCCATTGAAACAAAACAGCCCAAGACTTCTTTTTGTCTTAGTATTCTGCCTGATAATCCTTCACCAATTCCATACAATTTCATTAAATCTTCCTGACTTGCTTGATTAATATCTAATACTGCTATCTTTTCTTTCTTTGGAAAATCCTTTTTAAAAAAATCTATTTGTTTGGATTTGTAATCAGCTTTTTGCTGTACCCAACTGGGAAATTTAAAAAGAGGAGCCATTTTATTTAATAATGAATCTGAAATACCTGTAACTTTTTGAAACTCATCAGCCGAGTTTATATATTTATTTTCTTTACGAAATTTCATTAAACGATCAATTTCTTCAACAGTCATTCCTAATTTATAACCTTTATAATCAGAAATAAAATTAGGATTAAATAGATAATTGATAATTTTCTCACTCTTGCTCTCCGTTTTCTGCTGATCAATTTCAGACTGATAGGCCATCCATTTTTCTTTGTTTGCATCTTCTTTATCTAAAACATCAAAATCCGCTAATAGATAAAAAATCTGTAATGCAATCATTAAGACGAAAAGAATAAAAATGCCTTTTCGCTGTTGTTTCGAGAAGCGGAAGTGCTTATTAAAATGTGTAAAATTCATAATCTAAAATAAACTCCAATTTTAAAATCAAATCAAAAAGAAAGAAAAATCCTTCAAATTTATTGATTAAATTAGTAAGAAAAGTAGTTTTTAAAAAATTATTGAATATTTTATAAATAAGCAATTAATTTAATGAATATCAATAGTTAAAGAAACATCCTTGAGAGTACTGTAAAAAAATTAAAGTTTTTATAACTTAAAACATGATAAATGTTTTTATTTTTTACAAAAAACAATACATTTGGCACTTAATAACAAATAAACCAATAAAATAGTATGTCAATCTGGAGAGTTAAACCGATATCTGCCTTTGAGGCCGATATGAAAAAAAGTGATTTAAAGAGAGTTCTAGGAAAATGGAGTCTTACTGCCATTGGCGTTGGTGCCATTATCGGTGGTGGAATTTTTGTACTTACAGGTACTGGAGCTTATTATCATGCAGGTCCAGCATTAGCAATTTCGTTTATTATTGCAGGTATTGCCTGTGTATTTGCGGCTCTTTGCTATTCTGAATTTGCTTCGATCTTACCTGTTGAGGGATCTGCTTACGCATATGCTTATGGTACTATTGGAGAAATTTTTGCCTGGATAATTGGCTGGGGACTTATTCTAGAATATGCAATGGGCTCTATGACCGTCGCCGTTTCCTGGTCAGGATATTTTAATAAATTACTTAAAATATTTCATATCCAACTCCCTGAATGGCTTACCACAGACCCTGCAAGTTATACTGGAGAAGGATTCTCAATGAATCTTCCAGCTTTCCTAATTGTTATATTAGTTATTTCATTACTTATAAAAGGAACAAAAAGTGCTGCAAAAGCAAATAACGCTATTGTTATTCTTAAAGTTTCTGCTGTAATTTTTGTAATTGTTGCTGGTCTTTTCTTCATTAATACAGCAAACTGGAGTCCGTTTATTCCTGAAGCTACACAAATTATCGAAAAAGAAACAACACACAATGCTTACGGAATCGGAGGTATCGTTTCTGGAGCTGCGGCAATTTTCTTTGCTTATGTTGGTTTCGATGCCGTTTCTACACAGGCTGGAGAAGCTATCAATCCTAAAAAAGATGTTCCTTTTGCTATTATTGCTTCATTATTGGTTTGTACAACTTTATACATTCTTGTTTCTTTAGTATTGACAGGAATGATGAATTATCAAGATTTTAATCCACTAGGAAAATATCCAGAAGCAATTAAAGCTCCTGTTGCATATGCTTTTGATATTGCAGGACAAGGCTGGGCTGGATTTATTATTACTATTGCTGCTACAATTGGTTTAGTATCTGTATTAATGGTTATGATTATGGGGCAATCAAGAATTTTCCTTGGAATGTCTAAAGACGGCTTAATTCCACCTGTTTTCTCTAAAGTAAATCCTATTTCTGGAACTCCAAAAACTAACTTAATGATTTTAGGAGGTATTATCGCAACAGTTGCTGCTTTTACTCCAATCAATAAATTAGCCGATATGACAAGTTTCGGTACTTTATTTGCCTTTACAATGGTTTGTATCGCGGTTTGGATTTTAAGAGTTAAACAGCCTGGTTTAAACAGAACTTTTAAAGTTCCTGCTTTACCTGTTATTGCTGTTTTAGGAATTGCAATCAACACTTATTTAATTATTAATTTGAGTATTGATGCTCAATTGTTATCACTTGGGTGGCTTGCAATTGGTATTTTGGTTTACTTCGGATATAGTAAACAAAGATCAAAATTGAACAACAAAACTGAAGAATAATATACTATATAATATTTCACAAAAAAGCTCCAAATTTTCATTTGGAGCTTTTTTTTATAAATCAAATACTGAAGTTCTTTTTGATCGAATTAAATCTTTCAATCTAATCCAAAAAGCAAGAGTCAAATACACGCCAAATCCTAAACCTGCTGTAACAAAAGAGATATAGATAAAAAATAATCTTACGTTTGTTACGCGCATTCCAAGTTTATCCGCTAATCTTGAAGAAACATGGAATCCATATTTTTCGAAAAAGAATTTAAGTTTTAAAATAGCTGACATTTTATTATTTTAGATTTTAGACTTCAGATTTTATATCCGTATGGTTATCTGGATTTCAAAAATACAAAATTATCTAATTGTTTTTTAGAAGATCTATACCTATCGCGCATTTCAGACATGATTTATTATTACAATATTCATTTTTAAGTTCTAATAAAGTCTGACTTTCAAATGCGTTTTTAGATTTTATTCCGAAGGAAATAAATTTATCAATTATAGCATTTTTCTCTGGCGCTACTTCATTCATAAAATCAATTAAACTTTCGATATCTGGTTCGCCTAATGTAGCTGAATAAGCAAATTGGATAGGAATAATAGTATTTATTACGATCAAATCTAGAAACGATTTCGATAATGATTTTGCTTTCTTTGGACTTTCTTTATCAAATTGATAATGGTTCAGCCAATAATTACTCGCCGAAATATCAAATAATTCATACACACTTTCAAGAGATTTTAAATGACATATTTTAGAAAACAAGTTTTGATATTTATGATATAAGCCTGCCAACTGAGAAAGTCTAATTGTTGGAAAATTATCTGGACGGAGCTTAAAAAATTGTACCGGATCTACAAATGTTCTCTCTAACTGATACTTATGCAGTAAATAAAAATATCTAAAATTTAAATCTTTAAAATAGACATCTTCTTTTTCGGCATTCAACAAACCGGCATTTCCGAAAAATAATGCTTCGAGGTTTTCGTTCTCAAAACTTTCTTTCCTAATAATAGAAAATGGAATTGATTTAGCTATTTGCAGAAAAGAATTCCCATTCGTATTTAAACCAAAATTTTTTGCTAGAAGACAAAATAAGACTGCTTCCCAATCTTGGTTTGTTTCTTCTAATAAATCATAAATAAATTTAGATTTACGCTCTAAACGTTCTAAAAACAATCTTTCCTGCCAACTCTTAAAAACAAATTGATTCGTGTCTTGAATTTGTTTCTCACATGAAATCCAAGTTTTAGGAGTTATTAATGCAGTGTAGTTATGAATTATTTCTTTACTCACATAATCTTTAAGAATCAAAACAGGAATTTCTGTATTATCTTCTCTAAAAATAGCAGTATCATTTTCCCACACCACATGCAGAATGACATTTTGATATGCTGGATCATTTTCGTGATTGTGAAGATACCAATCTGAAGATTTTAAATGAATCTCTACATTGCCAGCCCATTTTTGATGTCCAATTTCTATATGGGCGTTAAAAAAATCTGGTCCCGAAAGCTCCAAATAATCACCTATTTTTAAAATGGTAATTATCTCTCCTTGAGCACTTTTTAAATTCAAAGTGTCAAACTTCTTGAATTTCCAGAGATAATGAAGAAAATCTTCTTTCATTTTTAGACCTTATAAAAAATTTTAAAGGTCTAAAAATAATAAAATTTTAATACTATTCTTACAAAAATAAATTATTTAACGCAACATATAAAGTTTAGCACAAGCTCTTGCGTCTGATAAAGCTTCATGGTGATTGAGTTGAATATTCATTTCACGGCAACAATCGCTTAACTTTGTCGGTTTTAAACCCTTTGCTTTATAAATTTTAACTGTGCATTCCCATTTTGGTGCAATATTCAAATCTTCATAATTTAAACCGTGAAGCAGCATTGTTTTCATCAAAACATTTCGATCAAAACTTTCGTTATGAGCTACTACAACGCGGTTCTTTAATCTCTTTTCGATTTCTGGATAAACCTGAAAAAAAGATTTTGCATTAATGGTATCTTTCGGATAAATGCCATGAACACGAATCGTAAATGGATTGTATTCATTGTTTGGAGGTTTGATTAAAGACACAAATTCATCTACTATTATTCCGTTTTGAACAGTAACAATTCCGACTGAACATGGATGATGCCCAGTTGCTGTTTCAAAATCAATTGCCGTAAAATTCATATTATATTTTTAAAAGAAAAATCCACAAATCCAATTGTACAACAATTAGATTTATGGATAAGTTATATTTGTAAATGCTTATTTTATTGCACCAATTATATCATATTTAGTAATAATATGATGATGTCCATTTCCTAAATCGACCAAAACAGCATCATTTTCTTTTGAGAAAAGTTTTGATACTTCTTCGATTGGTGTTCCTAATTTTACAATTGGAAAAGGTTTTCCCATTACTTCTTTAATAGGTTTTTCGGCTACATTTTTATCTGCTACATAACTTCTAAACAAATCTGTTTCATCAACAGAACCAACAAATCCGTTAATATCTACAACTGGAATCTGCGAAATTTTATATTTACGCATACGCTCAATTGCGTGCGAAACCAATTCTTCTGTTCGAACAACAATTAATTCTTTATCAATATGATCTTTAATAACGTCTTCTGCCTTCGTTATATTTTCTTCTAAAAACCCACGCTCGCGCATCCAATCATCATTGAACATTTTACCTACATAACGGCTTCCAGAATCGTGAAAAAGAACAACAACCACATCGTCTGGCTTAAAATGCTCTTTCAATTGCAAAAGACCTTTTATACAAGCCCCAGCAGAATTCCCAACAAAAATAGCTTCTTCTAAAGCAATTTTTCTAGTATAAACTGCAGCATCTTTATCCGTTACCTTTGTGAATCCGTCAATTAAAGAAAAATCGACATTTTTAGGCAAGATATCTTCACCAATTCCTTCTGTTATATAAGAGTAAATTTCGTTTTCATCAAAAATTCCAGTTTCGTGGTATTTTTTAAAAACAGAACCATAAGTATCAATTCCCCAAATTTTAATATTTGGATTTTTTTCTTTTAAATATTTCCCAACACCAGAGATTGTTCCTCCAGTTCCGACACCTACAACAAAGTGCGTGATTTTACCTTCTGTTTGTTTCCAAATTTCTGGTCCCGTCTGCTCATAATGTGCCAATGAATTTGACATATTATCATATTGATTAACATACCAAGAATTTGGTGTTTCTTCTGCCAAACGTTTTGAAACTGAATAATAAGAACGAGGATCTGTAGGTTCTACATCTGTTGGGCAAACAACAACTTTTGCTCCTACAGCACGAAGAATATCCATTTTTTCTTTTGATTGCTTATCCGAGATTACACAAATTAATTTGTATCCTTTTACGATTGCAACAAGTGCAAGTCCCATTCCTGTATTTCCAGAAGTTCCTTCAATAATAGTTCCTCCCGGTTTCAATCGGCCATCAGCCTCTGCATCTTCAATCATTTTTACAGCCATCCTGTCTTTTACAGAATTACCAGGATTAAAGGTTTCGACTTTTGCCAATACTAACGCATCAATTTCAGCAACAATTTTATTGAGCTTTACCAATGGTGTGTTACCAATTGTTTCTAAAATATTTTTTGAAAAGTCCATTTTATTTAAGTTTAATATAGTGGTTCTAATTAAATTAGGCTTTTTATTGGAAGAAATTCCAAACTAAACCAAAACGCAATACAAAATCACGATAAGGATTATTAGGCGCCGAGTAATAATTGCTTTGTGAAAAAAGCGCGTTTAAATGTTCTGCTTTTAAATAAAAACGTGTTTGACGAATTCTGGCATTTACGAAAACATCGAAAGTAGCGAAGCCACCCGTCTTTTTTTCTTGCTGCACAAAGAATTCTGCAATAACAGGATTGTAATCATCTCCATAATATTTTGTCATATAATTAAAGACAATACCCGTTTGCATAAACAATGCTTTTTTGAAGAAATGATTTGAATAATAAAAGGTATTTCTTGTCACAAAATCAGGAACATTCAGAATCAAATCTGATTGATCTACTTTTTGATATAAAAGTGTATTGTCTAATGCAAAAGGACCAAATTTAAATTCACGACTTGCTTTTATTTCTAAATAATTGATCACATTACCATATTGGAACGGCCTAACTATTTGAACATTTCCTTCTTTTTCTACATCTGTTGCATCATCAGTAAAATACAAATGATCTTTCAGTACTGTATATTGAACTTGTCCTGTTAACCAAGGAGTTGTTATTTCGGCACTTAACGAATTTATTTTTTCATTCTTAAAATTATGCGACCAATTATATGAAATCCAACTACTCTGATATAAATTATAATTATTATTTGGCAGTTTATTGATATTACGATATCTAAAATCGAACTTAATTTTTTCATTTAAGTCGTATCGTAATTTAGCATCCAAATCTGAAAGTGATTGATTGGTTATTGATCTTGAATACAAAAATCTACCGTTCCATTTGTTTTTTTGGTATTCATACTGCCCACCCACATTATTAAATTGCAGATATAAATTGGCAGGAACAGCACTTCCTAAAGAATCTACTATTACTCTTTCATATTTATAATTTGATCTGTAATCATCTATAAAAAAGTTAAACTTACCTAAAAGCGAGTTTTCATAGGCAGCTCCCACTTTATTATAAAGCCTTTCATATTTTGTTTCATCGTTGATACTACTTGCTACATAAGAATCTCCAAAACGATTTACTGTTGTCGTTACGTTGTTATTATCTGTAATAGAAGAAGCAACTGTTGGCTGTTTATACTGGTAATTTTTATACTCGTAATTAAATTGATGTGTTAGATATAAATTATTATTCCCATCTTTTGGATTTACTCTAAAAGCATGGTCAAAAAACAATCTTCTTCCCTTCAAAAGCGTTTCTGCATCCGTCAAATAGACTTGTAATCTTTGTCGGTTTTTAAAATCTGGATCATTACTTTCGAAGTTAGAAACATTTGTAATTCCTCCATTTTCTTCGTTCATTATATCTTGATTGGCAAAATGCGCATTTATTGCATAACGTCTGCTGGTTGTAGCATAACTCGTTGTAAATCTAAAATTACCCGCACTAACCAATTGATTAATGTAATCTCCTTCAGACCTTAGACCTCTGTAAGCGATTGAAAAATTGAGGTTTTTAGATGTATTCAGAGTAATAAAAGAATCTACATTTTGTCCTTTATTAATTGTTGTATTAAAAAACAGCTCTGTAAAAGGTGTTGCGGCTGAATAATATCGAATTTGATCTGCCTGTATATAATTAGAATGCTTTCCTGTAAATCCAATTTCAGGATACGGAGAAAAACTTGTCAAACTATATTGCAAGGTATTTAATGGCTGGCCAATATTTGAAAATTCTAAAAGTCCAAAAAGATCTTTTCTAAGATGATTTTGCCTGTAAGCACTTTTTATTGTAAGCGAAGTATCTGCATATATAGTATCATGTTCTAGGGTAATAATCTTATATTGATCGATAGTTGCAATTTTAGCTTTTTTCTTCTTTACGGTATCTGTAATACTAGAATATTCCGTATTCATATCTAAATCCTTTTTAGGAGCGGCTTTTTTTTCTTGAGAAAACAATAAAGTTGGTACAACTAATAGATATAGGAAAATGAATATTCTCATTTGATGGCTTTATATAAATTTATTTTTTGACAGAATTTGTTGAGCAAAGGTAAAGATAAAAACGTATTAACGAAAAAACATAATATATAATATAAAGTGAAAATTGTCTCACTATTTTGAAACGAAAACCCCGTATACAAAAGTATACGGGGCTTCCAAAAAAAATTCAAAATAATTACCTATTACCAATCAGGATTTTGTCCTAAACCTGGATTTGTATTCATTTCTAATTGAGGTATTGGCCATAAAAATCTACGGTCAGCTGAAGGAATAGCCGCAATAGGAGTGGCAATAACATAAGTATTTCCTAAAACGAATGCAGCAGCTGTAGGTGCAGCATTTGCCATTTTAGCTGGAATACCACTTGTAGCAACTGATGCTATTGGATCTCCTTGTAATCTGTGAATATCGGTCCATCTACGTCCTTCTTGTAAAAACTCAATTCTTCTTTCTTTAAGAATAGCTGCAACCATTGCTGCATCTGTTGTAAAAGAAGCAGCTGTGTAAGCCTGAGTAGTTGGGTTTGCCAAAGATCTATTTCTAACAGAATTTAATAAAGTTAAAGCAGCTGGCAAATTAGATTGACGAGCTTGAGCCTCAGCCATATTTAATACTACTTCAGCATATCTGATAATTGGAGCAGCATCAGTTCTGTTCGTAACATCAGTATATTTATTAGTATATTTAATACCAGAAGCTGTGTAGATAAACTTACCATCTTCTCTACGTTTATCATCAGCTAACCATTGTGCATCTCTCCAGATAATTGGACTAATACAAACTAAAGCTCTATCTTTTAAAATACTAGCTAAAGCAGCATTTACACCTGGATTAGCTGTAGCTGAATGCTGAATAGAGAAAATAGACTCTGAGTTACTAGCATTAACTCCTGTAGTATTTTGGAAAGGTGCATATGGATCTGCAGTTAAAGCGAAAGCTCCGTTTAATTTAGCTCCTTCAACCAAAACATTTGCCCAATCTCTTTTTTGAAGATAAAGTCTAGTTTTGAAAGCGATTGCAGCCCATTTAGAAGCTCTTCCAACCGGTCTAGATGCAAAAGCAGTACTGCTTCCTGAAGTAATCAAAGTCTCAGCATCGTTTAAATCTGCTAAAATTTTATCATAACAATCTGCTACAGTATTTCTTGGTTTTGCAGATTCAGAATCAATTTCTTCAAATGTGTTAACTCCAACTGTTCTGTAAGGAATACCAGGGTGAGTTGCGCCAGCAGTAAAGTGATAAGGTCTTGCAAAATAAGTTAACAACTCTAAGTGCGTAATTGCTCTTAAGAATTTAGATTGCCCGATGTAATTATCACCGATTGCTTTTGTAATAATACCTTTTGCTACAGCTTCGTTAGTACCTTCAATCATAAGATTACATCTGTTGATTAATCTGTAACCATCAACCCAGTAGTAAACGTTGTTAGCCGTTGTTGGATCGTAAGTACCTCTATAAGTTAACTCATAGAAAGTTGCCATATTTACAACATCTTCTCCTCTAGCCTCTCCTTGTTCAACATAAGCAGCTCCCCATACATAACCACGACCACCGTTTGGACTAGTTGGTGCAGCGTTATATTGTCCAATTGCAGCCGCATTATAAACCCCATTCATATATGTAGATATTAATGTAGGAGTAGTAAAAGCGTCAGGACTTAAAATATTGTTGACAGGCTTTAGATCTATTATTTTTTCTTCTGTACATGAACTCATCCCAAGTACCACTGCAGAAAGTAAAATTGTTTTTATTATATTTTTCATATTTCTTTATTATAAACTTACATTTAATCCAATTGATACAACTTTAGCACGTGGAGTACCATTAATATCTACCCCAGAAGTTTCCATTTCAGGATTTAAACCTTTATAATCTGAAATTAACCAGATATTTTGGCCTTGAACAAAAAGTCTAAATGTATCTACACCAATTTTGTCTAATAATACTTTAGGCAATGTATAACCTAAAGTAATGTTATCAAGTGAGATAAAATCTCCTTTTTCAACAAAACGTGTACTAGCACTTCCAGAAAGGTTAGTAAATGTATTTGAACTTGCATATAATCTTGGTGTCCATCCATCTCCAGGATTAGCAGCACTTTGCCATCTTCCTAAGATTTCAGTTCCGTTATTGTTGAAGTTTTGATTCAACAACTCTCTTCTTGTTGAGTTGAAAATTTCATTTCCTCCACTAAATCTGAACATGAAACCAAAATCGATGTTTTTATATTTCATATTAGAAGATACAGAACCGTAATATGTTGGTAATGTGTTTCCTAATATTTTCTTATCAGCTGTACTTAAAGTAGCTGCTGTTGTTGTATCCATTGGACCGCCTGGGTTACTTGGATCAAACTTGAAATAAGTCTGTGTATTCAAGTTACCTTGCACTAAACTTCCATCAGCTTTGTAATAAACTGGGTTACCATTTGCAGAGTTAACTCCCCAATATTGGAAACCATATAAAGAGTTAATCGACTCACCTTCAGCAATAATAATGTTTGGGGCAATATTTGTATCTGTAGAAGAACCACCTACAATAGATTGTCCATTGTAAAGAGCCGTAACTTTGTTTTTAGTTAACGTTAAGTTAGAAGAAATATCCCAAGAGAAATTTTGAGTATTGATTGCCTTAAAGTTAAGAGAGAACTCATATCCTTGGTTGTACATTTTACCAACGTTTTGGTTAACCGTATTATTTGGAATACCGATAGAAGGAGAAGTTGGAGCTGCTAAAACTAAGTTATCAATATCATTTTTGAAATAATCAAAAGCTAATGTCAAACGGTTGTTTAAGAATCCTAAATCTACACCAAAGTCAACTTTAGTAGAAGTTTCCCACTGCAATAAAGGATTACTAAACTGGTAGTATCCAATTCCGTTTGATGGACCATAAGGAGAACCAATTGTAAGGTCTTTTGAAGGATAAGCTGCACCATTTAATACATCAACGTTACCTACTTCAGAATAAGAACCTCTGAATTTCAAATCAGAAACTACACCGCTGATTCCTTCCATAAAACTTTCTTTAGATACTGTCCAACCTGCAGAAACTCCAGGGAAGTTGTGGTATCTAACATCAGATTCGAATTGTGAAATTCCGTCACGTCTAAGAGACGCCTGTAAGAAGTATTTTTCTTTAAAGTTGTAAGTGAAACGACCTAAGTAAGAAATAATACCTTTTTCTGTAATACCACCACCTGCATCTTTAGTATTGAATGTATTTGTTACAAGATTCTCATCAAAGAAATCACTAATGATGTCACTTCCTTGACCCCATAACAATTTATCTCTAGATTTTTGGTATTCAGCAACTCCTGTTAAACCAATGTTGTGGTTTTCAGCAAAAGTATGTTTGTAGTTCAAGATATTTTGCCAGTTCCATCTTAAAAGGTTTCTGTTATCTTGGTAAACTAAACCATTAGATCCACGTCCATCACCATGAATAGGGTTCCAATATTGAAAACCGTCAGTCATTGCGTTATCAGCACTTACCTGTAATTTATAACTTAAGTCTGAAGTAATTTGCGCATTTGCATAAGCACTTGCGATAATTCTTGTTGTTGTAGACTTGTATTTGTTGTGATCCAAAACATACAAAATGTTTGTAATATTATCTCCAACAGCTGCCGTGTTATCCCACTGACCAACTGTAGCATTATTTGCTGATAGGTTGTAACCTGTTGGATCTAAAGCATCGTAAATTGGCGTATTAGGCAATTGTCTGATTGTATTAAAGATATTTCCAGAAAGACCACTAGCATTACTGTTCAATCCATCATACTCTGTTCTACTTACCGCTAAGTTTGTTCCGATACTTAACCATTTGTTTATATTCTGATCAATGTTTGCTCTAATAGAGTATTTTTTCATACTATTAGCCAAGTTGATACCATCCATATCAGAAAGACCTAAAGACAAATAGTATTTAGTTTTTTCAGATCCTCCGCTAAAATTAAGATTATGCGTTACTTGTGGAGCATTTCTTAAAACAGCTCCCTGCCAATCTGTGTTATATGTATTTCCAACTGCCCAAGGAGTTTGTCCTGCATTAGTTCTTTTTTCGTTAGAAATCACTAAGAAATCAGGAGTTTCTAACAAGTCATATTTTTTAGCAGCACTTGCAACACCAAAAACACTTGAATAACTCACTTTTAAAGCACCTTTTTTACCGCTTTTAGTTGTAATTAAAATTACCCCATTAGCAGCACGAGATCCATAAATAGCTGTTGCAGCACCATCTTTTAACACGTCAAAAGACTCAATATCCTCTGGATTAATATCTGCCAAACCATTTGTAGCAGAAACACCTCCAATATCACCTGAGTAAATTGGCACACCATCTACAACAATTAAAGGCTCTGTACTACCAGAAATAGATCCGATACCTCTAATTCTAATTTTTGGTGCAGCACCAAGAAGACCTGTGTTCGTTAAGACTTGAACCCCTGTTGCTCTACCAGCTAAAACACCTTCGAAAGACGGAGTAACTAAGTTAGAAATGTCTTTTCCAGCAATTTTAGAGATAGATCCAGTTACCTCTTTTCTTTTCTGTACACCGTAACCAACAACCACAACTTCATTCATTAATTGTGCTTCAGACTCTAATTCAACGCTAATTGTATTAGATGTTCCTACAGTGACATTTTTATTATTCATACCTACGTATGAAAAAATCAAAACATCACCAGTTTTTGCTTTGATAGAGTAGCTTCCGTCAAAATCTGTCTGAGTACTTGTTTTAGATCCTTTCACAAGGACATTTACCCCTGGAATAACACCTGTTTTATCAGATACCTTTCCAGTTACAGTTCTCTCCTGAGCAAAAGAAAACTGCATAGATAACGCTACAAGCAGCGTCGAAATCCATTTTAATTTTAATTTCATTTTAAGTTATTTTGAATTAGTATTTCGCAAACATCATAATTATTTCTTAAAATACCAAGCCGTTTATTAACACTTTCTAATGTTATTTTAATGTTTCATTAACACTTATAATTAATAAAGCAACAATTTCACGCTTAGACCTAGTTATATTTAACAAAACGGTTAAAAATGCTTTTTTTATCACTTTTTAATTTTAACAAATAATTAACACTTTAAAATGTAACAAATCACTTTTTTTTTAGTCTAAAACATCATTTTCATAAATAATATCTTAACAAAAAGTTAATGCAAAAAACTTTTTAATCTTGTTTTCTGTCATGTTCGTCGATTCATTTCATTCATTTATTGAAAAAGAATAATTTATTCTCTTCTTGTTAACAGAAAAAAACACCCATTTAATCTGATTTTCAGATTTAAAAAAAAAAGAAAACTAATTTCAGAGTTAAAGAACAAAATCATAAAAAACAGGTGTTTTTTTCTTGCAAATAAGTTTTCTCAAAAACTTTGATCTCATTTTTAGAACTTCATTTTTTAGGTCAATTTTCAAAAAATTGCAATATTTGCGATTCAAAAGAATAAGAAATGCTCGAAAAAAATTTCTCAGGATTAATTTTAGAAACCGGAACTGATGAAGCTGGCCGAGGATGCCTAGCTGGTCCTGTTACGGCAGCCGCGATAATTTTACCAGAACATTTTGAAAATCAAATATTGAATGATAGTAAACAATTGTCTGAGAAAACAAGAGCTCTTTTAAGACCTATCATAGAACAAGAAGCTTTGTGTTTTGCGGTTACACATTTATTTCCAGATGAAATTGATGAAATAAATATTTTAAATGCTTCAATGAAAGGAATGCAAGAATGCATTTTAAAACTCAAGCATGTTCCAGAATATATTATCGTGGACGGAAACCGTGCCATAAACGCGAAACTTGGTCTTAAAAACACCTTTGGAAAACAATTTACTCCTGAAGAAATTTCGTTACTTAAATCAATTCCGAATCAAAGTATTATAAAAGGAGATGGTAAATATTTGAGTATTGCAGCGGCTTCTGTATTAGCCAAAACATATCGTGACGAATACATGGATCAAATCCATGAAGAATTCCCTATGTACAATTGGAAAAAAAATAAAGGTTATCCGACCAAAGAGCATCGAGAAGCAATTAAAAAATATGGAACTACAAAATACCATAGAATGAGCTTTAGGCTTTTGCCAGAACAACTAGAACTTAATTTTTTTGAATAAAAAAACAAAACGACCCTTTAGGTCGTTTTGTTTTAAACTAATTACTATTTACTTTTTACTAATTACTTCTTACTTTTCAAAAATTCGGCAAATTGTTTTGTGTCGTAATAAAAAGGTCTTACTGCTGTAATTTTTCCATTTTTTAAATCAAAATGTTCAGATATAGGCATTGACATCGTTTTACCTGATTTTTTAGATTTACAACTAATTGTAAAATAAATAATAACTTCATTTTTAGAAGCATCACTAAAATAAGTTGGTTCTTTTTCTATTTGCAATTCAAAAAATTCTGTTGATTTAGCAAACATTTTATTCCATTCGCTAAAACCAATAAAAGTTCCTCCATACGGCAAACCAGTTGCTTGATTATAAATGGCTCCATCAGCTATCAAAGTGCCCAATGCATCAAAATCTCTCGTTTTAAAAAGACATTCATAATATTTTGCAACTACTTTTAGATTGTCAACTTCAAGATTTTTTAACACATCAGCCTCAGACAAAGCGGCATCTTTGTCCCAAAATCCAATAATTTTACTGACTTGACCTTTTCCGTTTAATCGGGCAAAATCTCGACCGCCCATAATCAGATTATTCTTTGAATCGACAATTTTCCACTCCCAAGTTACATAATTGTCTTTTACAATCTTTGGTCCTGATGTTAAGATTGCATCTGGATTTTTTTTATAAAATTCATTTATCACGTTATTAAATGCTGCAGTTCCTTTTACAGATGCAGAAGGATCTTCAAAAGTGCTGTCTTCCAGCCAAATTGTTTTAATCAATTTCAATCTGGAATCGCTGTTTTTTTCTTGCCAAACTTTTTCGTAGGCAGTAATGGCATATAATTTATCTTTCTTCTGAGCAAAAAGACCATTAAGAATAAACAGAAAACATAATAAGTAGATTTTTCTCATAAGGAATTTGGTTAGATTTGATTAAACTTTACTTGCGATGTTTTCAAATTTAGCACAAATACACTACAGAATTACATAAGTTATATAATTTAGCATCCTTTCAAAATCTTAACTTTTGTCCCTTACTTTTTCATTTTTTTTGAATGTATTTTTATAAAAAACAGCTTTCTATTTAATTATACAAACTCTTTTGGTGTTTAAAAAGAGACTAGATTAGATTGAAATTATGGAGTATTTACAAGAAAAAACAAAAAAACCGCTTCAAAAAATTGAAGCGGTTTATACGATTAGCAGTCTATTTTAAATAAATTCTGCTTCAAATAAAGCTTTTAAATGTTTAATAATTTTAGCCTTTACTTCTTCTTCATCAACCTTTTCTACGCCAAGTTCAACATGTAAAGAAGTTACGCCTTTTCCGCGAATACCGCATGGAATTATGTTATCAAAATACCCTAAATCTACATTTACATTTAAAGCAAATCCATGCATGGTGACCCATCTCGAGGCACGAACGCCCATTGCGCAAATTTTACGTGCAAATGGAGTTCCCACGCCAAGCCAAACTCCAGTTTCTCCTTCGCTTCTACCCGATTCTAAGCCATATTCTGCGAGAGTTAAAATAATAGATTCTTCGAGAAAACGTAAATATTTATGAATATCGGTAAAGAAATTTTCTAAATCAAGTATCGGATAACCTACAATCTGTCCTGGTCCATGATACGTTATATCACCACCACGATTAATTTTGTAAAAAGTCGCTCCTTTGGCTTCTAATTGCTTTTCGTTTAATAATAAGTTTTCTAAATCACCGCTTTTACCTAAAGTATACACGTGTGGATGCTCAACAAACAATAAATAATTTGGTGTTGGCAAATCAAGTTCTTCTCTTCTGTTCTTGATTTTTAAATCGACTATATCTTTAAAAATTTCTTCTTGATATTCCCAAGTCGACTTATAATCTCTTTTTCCCAGATCTTGAAGTTGGATTTTTTTGTTCATTTTAATTATTTTTCAAACTCAACATCAAAGTTAAGTTTGTCAGGATTCTCCATATAATCCGTAAAAGAGTATTGAATTGTAAGTGATTTTCGGTCGTCGCTAAATAAAGCATTCGGATTAGAGACTTTTTTTATTTTTTTTGGAAAGTGATATTTTACAATATAATTAGAAGATGCAAACATCATTTTAGACATATCTCCAGCAGAATCTTTAGGTTTTGCTGCCAGTTTTTGCTGATCGATTACGGCTTTTCTTGCAAATTTTTTTCCGTCGTAAGTATAACTTAATTTACTGTTATTATCTCCAAAACCACTTCCTAACGGACTTGCTCCCGCTCCGCCTTCTAATTTTTGAAACGTACTCAAGGTCTGTAAGATATCCTGAAGTTCATTTACATTTTTAAAATCGGTTCCTAAAGTCATTAAAAACTGTTTTTTAGTCGAACTCATTTTGGTCATTACAACAAAGTTTTCTAGTTTTTTAAGTTCTTTTTGAGTTTCTGGAGACAATTTTGAAATACTGTCTTTTTTCTGTTCAAATAATTGCTTGAATGTAAAAGTCGAATCGATATCTTTTTTGGCATCTTCACCCATTTGACCCGCTATTTGGTCTCCAGCCATTTCCATTAAAGAAGACCCATCCATATCTACAGAGAATTTTCCGGTTCCGTTATCGTTGATATAAATATTTTCAGTAAAAGTGCAACTTGTTAATGTCGCTATTAAAAAACAAAAACTAAGTAATTTGTATAATTTCATCGTAGTACAATTTTTTATCAAAGATACGAACTTTTTAGATTCTGAGATTCTAAGCTACTAAGTTGCTAAGTTCATAAATGCTGAAGCCAACAAACTTTATTATTCTAAAACCACTTCTAGATTTGTACTTGCGGGATTTCCTGAAAAATCTGAAAGCAAAAATTCTAAGGTTAGAGATTTTTTGTCTGGACTGACAACCGCATTTGAATTAGAAACTGATTTTATCTTAAAAGGAAAATGATACTTTAAGATATAATTTTGAACCAGTTTTGAAGAGCCATATTTAGAAACAAATTTTTCTGATTCTCCTTTTGCTTTTTCCAATTCGCTTGTATTGATAATGGATACCGAGCGTTTAAAAATTTTTCCATTAAAAAAATACCCAATCGTGAAATAATTATTTTCTGCCGTCAATGCATAATTATGCTGAATATCTGAGGCATAATTTTCTGTCTTAAATAAATCTGGAATTTCTGAGACTTTATGAAATTGAAGCGAAAACTCATTTTTATATTCTTTTTCGAAAGAGCTTTTCTTAAGATGCACTTTTACATTCGAATATTTTTGAAATAACTGCTGTTCTTCAGCGGTATATTTTGTGAAATTTTCATTGTATTTATCGATATATTCTTTAAAAATGTAAGTGGTATCCTGAAAAACATTTTCTTTTGAATATTCTTCTCCAGCCAATTGCATATAACTGTTTTCATCTCGAAACTGTTCTAGTTTTATGGTGCCGCTCCCGTCTGAATTAATGGAAAGTGTTTCGGTAATTTGACAGCTTGCAAATAAAAATATAAGCAATAAGAGTACTAGATGTTTCATTTTATTTTAAAGAGAGATTGGTTCGAAGAAGCTAAGATACTACGTTTTTTTTCGTTTATTTCTTACAGGAATATTTTACTCAAAATAACAAACATCGCAACCAAAACGTCTTATGAAAACCAAAACCTCTAATCTAGCCCCGATAGAAGCGGTATCCTTTTTTTGGCTTCTTTAGCCAGAAAAAGATACAAGCGGATAGCGGGACAAAACGTTCATGAAAAAACGATAAATTTCTGCTGCAAAAAACCTTAACACTTTGAGTTGAAACTTGAAACAAAAATTTTATCTTTGCACACTTAAAAAAAAGCACAAAATGGCATTATCAGAACAAGAAATCATCAGAAGAGAAAAACTTCAAAATTTACGCAATCTGGGAATCAATCCTTATCCAGCTAATCTTTTTCCTGTAAATCATACTTCGAAGCAGATAAAGGAAACTTTTGAGGAAGGTAAGAAGGTTATCGTTGCGGGACGTTTGATGAGTGTTCGTGATCAGGGTAAAGCTTGTTTTGCTGAATTACAAGACAGTGAAGGACGTATTCAATTGTATGTGAATCGTGATGTTTTGTGTGAAGGTGACGATAAAACTTTATACAACCAAGTATTTAAAAAATTAACCGATTTAGGAGATTTTATTGGTATTGAAGGTGAATTATTTACTACACAAGTTGGTGCAAAATGTATTCGCGTAAGTGGATTTACTTTCTTGAGTAAAACATTACGTCCGCTTCCGTTACCGAAAGTTGACGAAGAAGGAAATGTACACGATGCATTTAATGATGCTGAATTACGTTACAGAATGCGTTATGTAGATTTAACTGTAAATCCGCAGGTTAAAGAAACTTTCATTAAACGCACCAAATTATTTACTGCAATGCGTGGTTATTTTAACGACGCTGGATATTTAGAAGTTGACACTCCGGTTTTACAATCAATTCCTGGTGGTGCTTCGGCACGTCCGTTTATTACGCATCATAATTCGCTTGATATTCCGCTTTACATGCGTATTGCAAATGAGTTATATTTAAAAAGATTAATTGTTGGTGGATTTGAAGGTGTTTATGAGTTTTCTAGAAATTTCCGTAACGAAGGAATGGACAGAACGCATAATCCTGAATTTACTGCAATGGAAATATATGTAGCCTACAAAGACTACAATTGGATGATGGAATTTGCTGAAGGTTTATTGGAACATTGTGCAATTGCAGTTAATGGAACTAGTGAAGTTACTTTTGGCGAGCATACAATCAATTTTAAAGCGCCTTATGCACGTGTTACAATGACAGATTCTATCAAACATTTTACTGGTTTTGATATCTCTGGCAAAACTGAACAAGAATTGTTCGAAGCCGCACGCGGAATGGGAATCGAGGTTGACGAAACGATGGGTAAAGGAAAATTGATTGATGAGATTTTTGGAGCTAAATGCGAAGGAAATTACATTCAGCCAACTTTCATTACTGATTATCCAAAAGAAATGTCGCCGCTTTGTAAAGAGCACCGTGATAATCCGGATTTGACTGAGCGTTTTGAATTAATGGTTTGTGGTAAAGAAATTGCAAATGCGTATTCTGAATTGAACGACCCAATTGATCAAAGAGAACGTTTTGAAGATCAAATGCGTTTGGCCGCAAAAGGTGATGATGAAGCAAACGGAATTATCGACGAAGATTTCTTAAGAGCTCTTGAGTACGGTATGCCTCCTACTTCTGGAATGGGAATTGGAATGGATCGTTTGATTATGTATTTAACAAACAATGCTTCTATTCAGGAAGTTTTATTGTTCCCACAAATGCGTCCTGAGAAAAAACAAGCTCAAATTGAATTGACAGAAGAAGAAAAAGTAATCATTACTTTATTGAAAGGAAATGAAAATAAAATGGATTTGGGGCAACTTAAAGTTTCTGCTAACTTAAGCGGTAAAAAATGGGATGCGTCTATGAAAAATTTATCGAAACATGGTTTGACTAAAGTTGCTGTTGAAGGTGAGTTTAAATTTGTGGAATTGGTGGGGTAAATTTTAAATTGAATTTTATAATATTTCAAACCCGATAGGCTATAAACCTATCGGGTTTTTATTTAGAATCTATATTTCCAACCATCAACCGGACTGAAGTCCGGCCATACAATATAAATCGAGCTGAAGCTCTTTTCTAGTTCCGAAGGAACAAATCATATTGTAGAGCTGGACTTCAGTCCAGTTTAAATAAATTAAAATTGGAATTTAAAACGAATATTTTTCCAATTTCTTTCCTTGAATATCCAAAACCTTAGTGCTTTCTTTTGTAACTTTTACAACTTCCTGAACAGAAGGATTAGAAGGATATTTTCCGCCTTTCATTTTTAAAAGATGAAATTTTCCTCCGCTTTCAAATATCAAATCATAAAATTTTTCAGTAACTGAAGTCGTTACATAAATTGGAAAATCGGTTACAGTAAATTTGTTGATTACACTTCCGCCGTTATTTAAAATGTAGCCTGAACAGCCTCCGCTTCCGCAGAAATAAGAGTTGGAGAAACCAATAAAATATTCGTTTTTCTTATCGTTATTTAAATCAAATTCTTCATAATAAAAATAACGATCGTCTTTTGTTAATGCTAGCAAATCACTTTTCAACAAAACATTTAATTGTTTTCTGATGAGTTCCACTGCTTTATCATCTCTTGGCGGCGCATCGCTTAAATCTGCCGTTCCTCCTATTGTTTTCGATAATGTATCCTGCACAATCGTTTTGACAATATTTTTTGAATTCTCTTTATTTTGACAGGAATAAAATGCCAAGATTCCGATTAGAATTAGAATTTTATTTTTCATAATAATTTAATTTAAGGATTTCTCAAACCTGACAGGTTTAAATTCTAAACTAAAAGCGCCGCTTTATTTTCAATATCATCTCGCGTCAGCAATGATTTTATATTATTAAAAGTTACTAGCGCAATCTGTGTCAAAGCTTCATTTGTAAAAAATGCTTGATGTGCTGTTACCAAAACATTCGGAAAACTCATTAAACGCTGAATGGCATCGTCTTGAATGATATCTGCCGATAAATCTCGAAAGAATAATTTTTCTTCTTGTTCGTAAACGTCAATTCCTAAATAACCAATTTTACCTTCTTTTAAACCTTCAATAACCGATGATGTTTCGATTAATCCACCACGACTTGTATTGATAATCATCACGCTTTCTTTCATAAAAGAAATTGACGTTTTGTTGATAACGTGTTTTGTTTGATCATTTAGTGGACAATGAAGCGAAATAATATCGCTAGATTTAAATATCTCTTCTAAACTCACAAAAGAAACGCCATCTTTCTTCATTTCTTCGCTTTCAACAATATCATAGGCCAAAACTTTACAGCCAAAACCCAATGCAATTTTAGAAAATGCTTTTCCGATATTTCCAGTTCCAATAATTCCGATTGTCTTTCCAAATAAATCAAAACCTAATAATCCGTTTAGAGAAAAATTTTGTTCGCGAACTCTGTTATATGCTTTATGTGTTTTTCGGTTTAAAGTCAAAATCATCGCCATTGCATGTTCGGCAACAGCTTGCGGAGAGTAAGCAGGAACTCGGCATACTTTTATGTTATGCTTTTTCGCAGCTTCTAAATCGACATTATTAAATCCGGCGCAACGCAAGGCAATAATTTTTACGTTTTTTTCTGCCAATTGTTTGATAACTGTATCGTTTACAATGTCATTAACAAAAACACAGACAATTTCAGCTTTTTCAATTAAGATTACTGTTTGCGGATTTAATTGCGTTTCAAAGAAATCTAATTCAAAGCCAAAATCAGAATTATATTTATTGAAAAACGTTTTGTCATAAGGCTGAGTCGAAAAGAAGGCAATTTTTCGATTCGCTATAATACTATTTAAACTCATAATTAATGCTGATTTAGATTTGAACACATACAGTTTTACTAAGTTAAACAATTTTAAGCAACTGCTTTTAGTTTTGTTAAATAAAGTATAATTCTGACAATCCGATTAAACCAATTTAATTTCAAAAAGTCTTATTACTATAAAACAATAAAAAAACTTAGATATGAAAAAATTATTTATCGCAGCTATGTTATTCGTTGGAATAGCAAGTTTTGCACAAGATGCAGATCAAAAACCATCACGCGAACCAAGAGAAAGAATGACTCCAGAACAGCGTAATGAAAAACAACTTCAAAAATTAACGACAGAATTAAGTTTAGATGCTAGTCAGCAAGCTCAGGTTAAACAACTTTTAGCAGACAGAAGCGCTAAAGCTGAAAAATTTAGAGAAGCTCGAAAAGATAAAAAAGACAGCAACACTAAACCAACTGCTGAAGAAAAAGCTGCTTTCAAAAAACAAATGGAAGACGAAGTAGCTGCAAACGACGCTAAAATGAAATCGATCTTAAAAGCTGACCAATATACCAAATGGAAAACTTTACAGGAAGAGAAAAAAGATAAAATGAAAGAGCACAGAAAAGAAAAAATCTAATTTGATGCAAAAAAAAGAGGCTAGTTAAGCCTCTTTTTTGTTTTTATTATTTTATCGGATTCAATATCAAATCTATTCTTTTGATACAATCTTCATAATGGTATTTTGTTTCTGTATTTATTGCTCCAGCTTTTCCTGCAACAAGTGATTTTCTTAAGGCATTTAATTCTCCACGAACTAAAGCTCTCAAATCTGATTGCGAAACATTATAGAAAATTGTAGACCTATCTGTCGGTTTAATTTCTTCTATCATTAAAAAACCCATTCTGTCAATATAAGCACGCTGTAAATTTCTGCGATATACCGTTACGCTTGACGCAGTAGCCGATTCTTTCCAGATTCCTTTTCGAATGTCTTTAAAGAAATCTAAAGCTTTGTAGTTGTCGCCGCTCAAAATTTCGTTGTCCATCAATCTTCCAATTCTTCCTAAAGTCATCAGATTATTCAACTGTCTCACTTGCAGATTTCTAAACTTCTCTGTGTAACCTGCAAATTCCGTATTTTGCAATGTTTTCGTATTGACAATCCACGTTGGCGATTCAAAAGCATTTTTCTGAAGCCAGTTCATCGCTTCAATTTGTTTGGCTTTTGGTACAACTTCGTACACACTTCCTTTTTGATTTGGTTTTTTAGTATTTTCATAAATACCACCGACATTGGTAACAACGTGTCCAACATAACGACTCCAGCAATCCAATAATTCTTTGTATAATTCGTCTAAATCTTCATAGTTATTAGTCGCATTACTGGTCCATTCACTTAAATGACCTGCTACATATTCTAAATTTTTAAGTCCATATGAACTTGCTTTCATTGAATTATTCCCAATATCTTCCGTTTGTGAAGAAGGATCAAAAGCGCTGCTTTGTTTTCCAAATTTATAAATCGGATTTCCTGCTTTTTCTAAAATCCATTTGTCTAAAGTTGGCACTTCAGCTTCAGGAGACTTCGCGGTCGGAATAACTCTGTAGCCCCAATTTAAAGCATAATGATCATAAGCTCCCATTTTACGAATAAATCGAATATTTTGATCTCCAGGCTGTGCAATGTAATTGAAACGAGCATAATCCATAATACTCGCTGAAATTCCATTTTCTTGTGTAAAAGCTCCGTTTCTGTAACTTTCTACATCAAAAGCACAACTTGCTCCCATATTATGCGGAAATCCTAATGCATGTCCTACTTCGTGAGCAATAACCATTCGCATCATTTCGCCCATTTCTTCATCGCTAGTTTGTAACGTTCTCGCTGACGGATTTGCTGCTCCCGTTTCTAATAAATATCTGTTTCTGTACGAACGTAAATGATTGTGATACCAAATTACATCACTTTCTATAATTTCTCCTGTTCTTGGATCAGAAACGCTTGGTCCAACTGCATTTCGTGTAGTACTTGCTACATATCGAATTACTGAATAACGCACATCTTCTGGACTAAAATCTGGATCTTCTTCTTTCGTTGGCGCGTCTTTTGCAATAATAGCATTTTTAAATCCTGCTGATTCAAAAGGTTTCTGCCATTCTTCAATTCCTTGTTTGATGTATTTTTTTAGTTTTTCAGGAGTCGCAGGATCCAAGTAATAAACGATTGGTTTTATCGGTTCGACCAATTCACCTCTGTTATACGCTTCGAGATCTTTTGGTTCTAATCTCCAGCGTCTGATGTAGGTTTTCAAATCCGATTTTAATTCATTACTTCCATAATCGTACTGACTTGTCGTAAACCATCCCACGCGTGAATCTGCTAATCTTGGTTTCATCGGCACTTCTGGCAGTAAAATCATCGATTGATTCATTTGAATACTTATCGATTCTGATTCTTCTAATATCGATGGTTTCGATGCATTATAAGTAAAATCCTGAATTACTTCAATATTCATCGGAAAGCTTTTCATCGCAGTAATAAAACTTCTTGAATCATCTAAACCTTTAACTTTATAGGTTTCACGCATTTCTGGAGAAATTCCGCTAATTGCTTTAACATCTGTATTGTAAAATTTAGTCACATCAATAACAGTGTTAGCAGAATCTTTACTAAAAGCAACGATATCAAAAGCAAATAATGTAGGTTCATAATTATTCGCTTTTACCGAAATACTAATAGGCAGGCTGTCATTGGCAACCGAATTATACGATTTTGATTTGATTAAAATTTTATCTTGAAAACGCTGCCATACAATTAACTGTTCATTGGTTTCAGAACCAGCATTTACATAACCTCCGCCCAAATTAGAAGGCAATTTTGCCAAGCGACTCACTAAAAGCATGTCTTTGTTTAAATACTTATTCGGAATCTCGAAATAGTATTTTTTATCTACTTTATGAACTGTAAAAAGTCCTTCGTCTGAAACAGCATCTTTCGTAATTACTTTATTATAATCTTTAATGGAAGATTCTGGTTTCTTTTCTGGTGCAACAGCCGGAACTTCTTTTTGATCTTTCTTTTTACTCTGTGCAAATTGTTTAGAAGGAAATAGCGCAAAGACAGCTATTGCTGATAAAATGAAAAATTTATTCATTTATTGTAGGTTTAGTTAATTATTTGACAAACAAAAATAAATTTTACTTAGAATGATACAACAAAAGCTATTTGCATTAACTTTTTATTAACTAATTTATTTTAGCCATAAAAAAGGCTCAGCTTTAGAGAAAGTGAGCCTTTGATATCATTTTTATGAATTAAAATGTCTTCGAAACTTTATCAATTGCATTAATTGTAAAATCTAAATCTTCATAAGTTAATGCATCTGTAATAAACCAAGTTTCGTATGCGGATGGTGCAATGTAAATGCCTTCTTGCAGTAATCCGTGGAAGAATTTTTTAAATGTTTCGTTATCACCTTTTGCTGCCGTTTGAAAATCAGTAACTGGATTTGCATCAAAATGAACTGAAATCATTGAACCAACTCTGTTGATTGTAAACACAACATTGTTTGCTTTTAAAACTCTATCAATTCCTGCTTCTAAATATGCTGTTTTTTCTTCTAATCGAGTAAAGATTTCTCTATCATTATCAAGAGCTTTCAACATTGCCAATCCCGCTGCCATAGCCAACGGATTTCCAGATAATGTTCCTGCCTGGTAAACTGGTCCAAGCGGCGCTAAATGATTCATAATTTCTTCACGAGCAGCAAAAGCGCCAACTGGAAGTCCTCCGCCAATTACTTTTCCGAAAGTTACAATATCAGCATCAATTCCATACAACTCTTGAACTCCACCTCTAGCCAAACGGAAACCTGTCATTACCTCATCAAAAATCAGCAAAATTCCGTTTGCTGTACATAATTCTCTTAAACCTTCAAGAAAACCTTTTGCAGGTGGAATACATCCCATATTTCCAGCAACGGCTTCAATAATGATAGCAGCAATTTCTCCTTTATTAGCTTCAACTAATGTTTTTACATTTTCTAAATCATTGTATTTTGCTAATAAAGTATCCTTTGCAGTTCCTTCTGTAACTCCTGGACTGTTTGGCGAACCAAAAGTAACAGCTCCACTTCCTGCCTGAATCAAAAATGAATCAGAATGTCCGTGATAACAGCCTGCAAATTTTACAATTTTATCTCTTTTTGTAAATCCCCGAGCCAGACGAATTGCGCTCATACAAGCTTCTGTACCAGAATTTACAAAACGTATTTTATCAATATTCGGAACCATAGAAACAGCCAAAGCTGCAATTTCTGTTTCCAATTCTGTTGGCATTCCAAATGAAGTTCCCAATTTTGCTTTTTCGATCACCGCATCTACAACTGGTTGATAAGCGTGACCTAAAACCATTGGTCCCCAAGAGTTGATATAATCTATTAATTTGTTTCCATCTTCATCATATAAATAAGCACCTTTGGCACTTTTTACAAAAATCGGAGTTCCGCCAACTGCTTTAAATGCTCTTACTGGTGAATTTACTCCTCCTGGAATTACTTTTTCTGCTTCAGCAAAAAGCTGACTACTTCTTTTATATAACATTTTTTATTTTAGATTTCTTGATAATTGTTAATTGTCAATTATCAATTGATAATTATTTCACTTTCAGCCTTTGTCCAATCGAAATGGCATTATCGGTTAGATTATTTTTTTTCTTCAAATCTTCAACCAACAAATTGAATTTCTTTGAAATTGAATATAAAGTATCTCCTTTTTGAACTTCGTACAAATTCGGATCGTATTCATTTCTATTTATTTTGAGATCAGAATTCGCTACAGAAGAAGAACTTTTTGCTGGAACTGTTTTATTAATCGGAACATAATTTTTTCCCGTAACCTGACAATCATATTGATGCAGATTATATCGTTCTATATAACTGATTAATTTGTCTGGATAATTAGGATCTGTAGCATAACCTGCAGCACGTAATCCCTTTGCCCAAGCTTTGTAATCGTCTTTTTCATAAGTGAACAAAGTTGCATATCTCTTTTTACCCACCAAAAACAAAGCATGATCTCTGTAAGATTCTGAGGCTTGCGGATATTTTCTAAAACATTCTTGAGCTGAATCATCATCGTGACGAACACTTTCTCCCAACCAATCTTTATGACATTTAATTCCGAAATGATTATTAGCCTCTAAAGCCAAATCTCCTCTTCCAGCACCCGATTCTAAAATTCCTTGTGCTAGAATAATACTTGCAGGAATTCCGTACGTTTTCATGTTTCCAACTGCAATATCTTTATACTGCAAAACATAATTATTGATTAAATCGCTAGTTACAACTGTTTTAGAAGTAGATTGAATAACCTCAGTTGTATTATTTGTAGAAGGATAATTTTTGCCGATTGGTTTTACTGGAGCACCTTTTTTAGTTGAAGCTGTTCTTGTTTGAATTGCTGCCGCTTTTTTAGTCGTCGCGATGGCAGGCTTACTAGAGGAGCAGCTTGCTAAAGCTAATATTACGAAGAGTAATACAATTTTTTTAATCATTGGTTTTGAGTATTGGTAATTTTTTCTGCTTCAACTTTATATTCATTCCATCAATTCCCTGTAATCCACCGGTGTGAATGAGTAAAATTTTTGAATTTGTAGGAAAATAATTTTTGCTGATTAAATCTATAACGCCAAAAACCATCTTTCCTGTATAAATTGGATCTAAGGGCACTTTATTTTCTTCAAAAAAAGCGTTTATAAATTCGATTAATTCCAAATTTATCTTGCCATAACCTCCAAAATGATAGTCAGAAATTAAATTCCAGTTATCTTTTTGGGCAAAAATACGAATTTCATCGGTTAAAAAGTCACCTTTTAACGCCGGAAATCCTAAAATTTTCTGATTTGGCAATGCACTATTTATTAATCCCGAAATAGTTCCACCCGTTCCTACAGCACAGCAAACGTAATTAAAAACCGAATCTTCATCAGTTAAAATCTCTTCACAGCCTTTTACAGCGAGTTCATTTGTGCCGCCTTCGGGAACTAAATAAAAATCGCCAAACTTGTTTTTCAACTTTTCTATAAATGAAGTTTCGCTCTTTAAACGATACTCTTCGCGAGAAACAAATTCAAACTTCATTCCGTTTTCTTGCGCAAATTTCAAAGTTGGATTTTCTTCAATTTTATCAAAAAGTTCATCTCCGCGAATGATTCCGATTGTTTTTAAACCTTGCTCTTTTCCTGCATACGCCACAGCCGCAATATGATTGGAAAAAGCGCCACCAAAAGTCAATAAAGTGTCTTTGTTTTCGGCTTTCGCCTGAAGTAAATTGTACTTTAATTTTCTGAATTTATTTCCTGAAACGAAAGGATGAATTAGATCTTCACGCTTTATGGTCAAGGAAACATTATTCGGAAATTGAATATTTATATTTTGATTGAAAACTGGATTCATTTTAATTTAAAGTTCAAAGTCGAAATTCAAAAGTAGAAAGTGATAATTCATACCTATATTTTTTTTAAGCTTAAAGCCTATTGCTTATTGCTTATAGCCTATTTTAATGTAATGTAAAAACTGAAAAAAAGATCGGTTTTTTAAATAATTTAGATCGGACTCTTTATCGTAAGCTTCTCTTTCAAAACTGATATTCCGATACGCTAAACCTGCATTTTTATATTGAATCAAACGAATTAAATATTCTAAAAAATACCAAATAAAAAACGGAATTATTAAAAGCTCTAATTGCTGTCTCAAATGAATTTTCTCATGATTTACGAAAACGCCATTGGTTTTGTCAAAATCATATTTTACCAAAACGAACGGAAATAATGCCATTCCACGATATCCTTTCGGAATTAAATATTTGGCAACAATCAGAAACATTGGCTGTAAAATTTATAAATTTGTAGCTATAAAATTGTTCGATTTCGATAAAATCACAATCAAATATTATATTTTTGATTTTAAAGTTTATTAAAACCGAACGCGACGCAGATTTATGAAAGAGCAAAGTAATGAAAATAAATTAATCGAAGGCGAAGATTTTTATTATACGCCCGAAGGTTACAAATGCTTTACCGAAAAACATCATTTAAAAAGAGGGTATTGCTGCAAAAGCGGCTGCCGCCATTGTCCTTACGGATATGATAAAAAAACAGGACGAATAAATAAAAATTAGACCTAAAAAAAATGAACGTTTTTATAAATAAAAATATACCAGAAGCAGGTCTTTTATTGCTTCAAGAAAAAGGAATCAACTTAACAATAAATCCAACAGAGAATATATTGTCAAGAAAGGAATTTATAGAAATCTGCCAGAAAAATGATGTTCTTTTAAATGTTGGAACAAATAATTTAGATGAAGATTTTTTTCAGCAATGTCCCAATTTAAAAGGAATTGCTTTGTTTTCTGTCGGATTTGATTCAGTTCATATTCCATCGGCAAACAGCAGAAAAATTCCTGTTGGAAATACCCCTGATGTTTTAAGCAGAGCAACTTCTGATGTCGCTTTTCTTTTGATGCAAAGTGTTGCTAGAAAATCTTTCTATAATCATAAAAGAATTTTAAACAATGATTGGGGAAGTTTTGATCCGTTAGCCAATTTAGGACAAGAACTTTATGGCAAAACATTGGGAGTTTTCGGTTTGGGAAGAATTGGTTTTGAAATGGCGCAAAAATGTAAAGCTGCTTTCGGAATGAATATCATTTACCACAATCGTTCTCATAATGAAAATGCTGAAAAAGAATTGGATGCAAAATTGGTAGATTTTGAAACGTTACTTGCTGAAAGTGATGTTTTGAGTATTCATGCTAATTACAGTGCAGAAAACAATGAACTTTTCAATAAAAACACTTTCGCAAAAATGAAAAGCAATTCGATTTTCATCAATACAGCGAGAGGAAAATTTCATAACGAAGAGGATTTATTTCATGCCTTAACGAATGATATAATCTGGGGCGCGGGACTTGATGTTACCAATCCGGAACCAATGAAACAAGACAATCCGTTATTATCTTTGCCAAATTGTTGTGTTTTACCACACGTAGGTTCAGCAACATACGAAGCCAGAAACGGAATGGCAGTCTGTGCAGCACAAAATGTAATTGCTGTTATTGAAGGAAAGAAAATGCCGTTTTGTGTTAATGAAGAAGTTTATTCTTAATTAGAAAATGAGATAATTAGTCCATTAGATAATTTTTGAAAATCTAAAATCACCAATCTTTAATCTAAAATATCATACATGGATATTCGTTCGAGAAAATTTAGGATTACGATCCACAAATCTTATCATAGGTCGGATATCCGTTATCCCTAGTTTTTTTAATTAGAAAATGTGACAATTTTCCAATGAGTCAATTTGAAAATGAGTCAATTTGAAAATGAGATAATTAAAATAAAATCTAAATTTTAAATTGCAATTTCGTCGGCCAATATTCCGCTCCACTGGAGCTTGTGTATTGGGTGATTATTATTTTCTGTACATATTACGTCTTGGTAAGGCTTTATTATATCAGCTTCAGAGGAGCGACATATTTATAGAAATCATTTAAACATTTGTCACATTTAAGCCCCAGCGGGGCGACATAATTAAAAAACAAAAAATTAATCTGTTGTTAATCTAACTAAAATATCTTAGCATCTTAGAACCTTAGCAACTTAGCATCTCTAAAAAAAATGACTTTCAAAGAACAAATACAACAAGGGATCCCTTCTATATTGCCTCCAAAGCAAGCATACGATCCAACTATAAATCACGCGCCAAAACGAAAAGAAATTCTTTCGGCAGAAGAGAAAAAACTGGCTTTGAAAAATGCATTGCGTTATTTCGATTCAAAACATCACGCCGAATTAATTACTGAATTTTCAGAAGAATTAGAAAAATACGGGCGTATTTATATGTATCGTCTTCGCCCGAATTACAGAATGTACGCGCGTCCGATTGACGAATATCCAGGAAAATCATTGCAGGCAAAAGCGATTATGCACATGATTCAAAACAACTTAGATTATGCTGTGGCACAACATCCGCACGAATTGATTACGTATGGCGGAAACGGAGCTGTTTTTCAAAACTGGGCGCAATATTTATTGACGATGCAGTATTTGTCTGAAATGACAGATGAGCAGACTTTAACGATGTATTCTGGACATCCGATGGGATTATTTCCTTCTCATAAAGAAGCGCCAAGAGTTGTTGTAACAAACGGAATGGTAATTCCTAACTATTCAAAACCTGATGATTGGGAAAAAATGAATGCACTTGGGGTTTCTCAATACGGACAAATGACGGCAGGAAGTTATATGTACATTGGTCCTCAAGGAATTGTACATGGTACTACAATCACTGTTTTAAACGGTTTTAGAAAAATAAAACAAAATCCAGAGGGAAGTTTATTTGTAACTTCTGGTCTTGGCGGAATGTCGGGTGCACAGCCAAAAGCCGGAAATATTGCAGGTTGTATTACGGTCTGCGCCGAAGTAAATCCGAAAATTACTAAAATTCGCCACGAACAAGGATGGATTAACGAAGTGGTGACTTCTACAGATGAATTGGTTGCCAGAGTCACTTCGGCGAAAGCCAATAAAGAAGCCGTTTCAATTGCTTATTTAGGAAATGTAGTTGATGTTTGGGAACGTTTTGATCAGGAAAACATCAAAATTGATTTAGGTTCAGATCAGACTTCACTTCACAATCCGTGGGCTGGAGGTTATTATCCGGTTGGAATTTCTTTTGAAGAAGCCAATGATTTGATGGCAAATAATCCGGAATTATTCAAAGAAAAAGTTCAGGAAACGTTGCGTCGTCATGCAGATGCGATTAACAAACACACCGCAAAAGGAACTTACTTTTTCGATTACGGAAATGCCTTTTTATTAGAAGCTTCACGCGCTGGCGCAGATGTAATGGCAGCAAATAATATCGATTTTAAATATCCTAGTTACGTTCAGGATATTATGGGACCAATGTGTTTTGATTACGGATTTGGCCCTTTCCGTTGGGTTTGTACTTCGGGAAAACCAGAAGATTTACAAAAAACCGATTTAATTGCAAGTCAGGTTTTAGAAGAAATGTCGAAAACGGCTCCAAATGAAATTCAGCAGCAAATGCAGGATAACATCAAATGGATTAAAGGCGCACAGGAAAATAAATTGGTTGTAGGTTCTCAAGCCAGAATTCTTTATGCCGATGCCGAAGGAAGAACCAAAATTGCTGAAGCTTTTAACCAAGCGATTGCAAAAGGCGAAATTGGCGCTGTCGTTTTAGGACGCGATCATCATGACGTTTCAGGAACTGATTCTCCTTACAGAGAGACTTCAAACATTTACGATGGTTCTCGTTTTACAGCCGATATGGCAATTCACAACGTAATTGGTGATAGTTTTAGAGGAGCAACTTGGGTATCCATTCATAATGGTGGCGGAGTTGGCTGGGGAGAGGTTATAAATGGCGGATTTGGTATGGTTCTTGATGGTTCTAAAGAAGCTTCAAAACGTTTAGCCTCAATGCTTTTCTGGGATGTAAACAACGGAATTTCAAGACGAAGCTGGGCTCGAAACGAAGGTGCTGTTTTTGCCATAAAAAGAGCAATGGAAGTTGAGCCATTACTTAAAGTAACTTTACCTAACTTTGTAGATGAAGACTTGCTTTAGAAAATTAAAAAGAACATTAAATTTCCAATAATATGAAAACATTCAAGTTAATTCCGATTTTACTGCTTTTGATTCTTTCTTCATGCAGCAGTGTTACTGTATATTCTGATTACGACAAAACTGTCGATTTTGCGCCTTACAAGACTTATGCTTTCTTTAAGCCCGGAATTGATAAAGTAGAAATTTCTGATTTGGATAAAAGACGTATCCTTAAAGCAATCGATGCTGAAATGCAAGCCAAAGGTCTTACAAAAAGCGAAAATCCTGATTTATTGGTAAATATTTTCACTAAATCTAGAGAGCAAGTAAATGTAAACCAATTTAGCGCTGGCTGGGGCTACGGTTGGGGTTGGGGATGGAATCCGTGGATGATGTACGGAGGAAACCAAACTACCGTTTCAACTTCTACTGAAGGCACTTTATATATCGATTTGATCGATGCTAAAAAGAAAGAAATGATTTGGCAAGGTGAAGGTCAGGGAACGCTAACGCGAAACATTGATAAAAAAGATGAAAAAATCGGTGAGTTCGTAAACAAAATTTTAGCTCAATATCCGCCGGTTAAAAAATAGTTATCATTCGCAGTGACAGTTTTTAGCTTTATATAAAACTTTAAATAGCTGTGAACTTTTCAAAAAAAATTAATACTTTTGCTATTCAATCAGCTAAAAAAATGAAAAACTTTAACAACATTATTATCGCTATTATTAGCATTATTGCAATTGAGCAATGATGGCGAGGTGTTATATAAGTTTGTAAAATATAATTTATAAGAACCTCCCACATCGGGAGGTTTTTTATTTTAAAAAAGATTTTAAATAGCCCCCAATTACACAAATTATCACGAAATACTTTTGGATAGCTTCTAAATAAAAATTAGTGGAAATTCGTGAAATTCGTGGCAAAAACAAACAACAATATGAGTTTATTTAACGAAGTACTTAATGCCAAAAAGCAACTGGAAGATGTAGTTGCAGCGACTCCTCTAACACAAAATCTAAACCTTTCAGACGAATTTGAATCGACTATTTTATTAAAGAGAGAAGATTTACAAATTGTTCGTTCGTATAAAATTAGAGGCGCTTATAATAAGATTTCTTCTTTAAATGAAAAAGAAAAAGCAAACGGGATTGTTTGCGCCAGTGCAGGTAATCACGCGCAAGGCGTTGCTTATTCTTGTAATCTCCTTAAAATAAATGGCAAAATCTATATGCCGAAAACTACTCCAAAACAAAAAGTTAAACAAGTTCAATTGTTCGGAAAATCATTTGTTGAAATTGTTTTAATTGGAGATACTTTTGATGACGCTTATGCTTCGGCAACGGCAGATGCTATCAAAAATCATAAAACTTTTATTCATCCTTTTGACGACGAAAAAGTAATTGCTGGTCAAGGAACTGTTGGTTTAGAAATTTTAGAGAGTTTTAAAGAACCTATAGATTACGTTTTTGTTCCAATTGGTGGCGGCGGACTGGCTTCTGGTCTTTCTGAAGTTTTCAGACATTTAAGTCCGCACACCAAAATTATTGGAGTTGAACCAAAAGGTGCTCCTTCGATGAAAACTTCAATTGAAGAAAATCAGAATACACCACTAAAAACAATAGACAAATTTGTTGACGGAGCTGCGGTAAAACAAGTTGGCGACAAGACTTTTGAAATCTGCCGTTACAATCTCGAAGATATTATTTTGGTTCCCGAAGGAAAAGTATGCACCACAATTCTACGATTATATAATGAGGAAGCGATGGTTGTAGAACCTGCGGGCGCATTGACCATTGCGGCTTTGGATTTTTATAAGGATAAAATTAAAGGTAAAAATGTCGTTTGTATTGTAAGTGGAAGTAATAATGATATTGAAAGAACGGCCGAAATAAAAGAACGTTCTTTATTGTACGAAGGTTTAATGCATTATTTTATGATTCAGTTTCCACAACGTCCGGGAGCTTTAAAAGAATTCGTTAATAATATTTTAGGACCAGATGATGACATCACTTATTTTCAGTTTGCGAAGAAAAACAGTCGTGAAGTAGGTTCTGTAGTGGTAGGTTTAGAATTAAAAAACAAAAATGACATCATGCCTATCAAATTAAAAATGACAGAAAATGGATTTGAGTTTCAATATTTAAATGACAATCAAGATTTATTTACCCAGTTAATTGGATAATAATTGTCTTCATGATAAATATCAGAAAACAAAAAAGAAGTTATCGTATTTTTGCATTTTACTTTAATACTTAAAAACAATGGCAGCTCTTAAAGATATTTCAACAATAGAAGACATAAAACAAATGGTTGACAGCTTTTATGGCAATGTTAGAAAAGACGATCTTATTGGTCCTATTTTTAATGATAAACTGCAAGATCGCTGGGAACCTCATTTACAAAAAATGTATAATTTTTGGCAAACTATTCTGTTTGATGTGCGCGCCTATTCGGGAACACCATTTCCACCGCACAAGCAATTACCAGTAGACAAAACTCATTTTGATCGTTGGATTGCCATTTTTAATTCTACTATAGATTCACAGTTTGAGGGACCTATTACTGAAGAAGCAAAAATGCGTGCGACCAATATGGCTTTTATGTTTAGTCATAAAATAGAATATTTTAGAAATATTGAAAAACAGTAAACTAAATTAGAAAAAAGCAAAAAATATCATTTCGAACAAAACTTTTGTGATTATTATCACAAAAAAGGTGGCTTAAATTCGTAATTTTACATTTTAACCTAGAACGTTTTCGAAATGAATCCAAATATTGAAACTAATCCGCTTTTAGATCGATTGCCAAAACATTTACAGCAATTTATTAAGCCACAAGATTATAGCGATTACACTCCTATCAATCAAGCGGTTTGGCGATATGTGATGCGTAAAAACGTAGATTATCTTTCTAAAGTTGCCCATCATTCGTATTTGGAAGGCTTACGCAAAACAGGAATCGAAGTTGATTCTATTCCGAGTATGTACGGTATGAACCGTATTCTAAGCGAAATTGGCTGGGCGGCAGTTGCCGTTGACGGATTTATTCCGCCGAATGCTTTTATGGAATTTCAGGCTTACAATGTTTTGGTTATTGCTTCAGACATTAGACAATTAGAACATATTGAATATACGCCCGCTCCAGATATTATTCACGAAGGTGCTGGCCACGCTCCCATTATTGCCAATCCAGAATATGCAGAATATTTAAGACGTTTTGGTGAAATTGGCTGTAAAGCCATTTCTTCTCACAAAGATTATCAGATGTACGAAGCGATCCGTCTACTTTCTATTTTGAAGGAAGCAGAAGATACTCCAAAGGAAAAAATTGATGAAGCCGAAAAAGCAGTTGCCGATTTGCAAAACGATATGGGAGAATTGTCTGAAATGGCGCAAATTCGAAACCTGCATTGGTGGACAGTGGAATACGGCTTGATTGGAACGGTTGAAAACCCAAAAATATATGGTGCTGGATTGCTTTCATCAATTGGAGAAAGCGCGCAATGTATGACCGATAATGTGAAGAAAATACCTTATGATATTTCGGCTGCGAATCAGAATTTTGATATTACGCAATTACAGCCTCAGCTTTATGTAACGCCAACTTTTTCTCATTTGAGTTTAATTTTAGAAGAATTTGCTAATAAAATGGCTTTGAGAACTGGAGGACTTTCAGGAATTCAGAAACTAATTCAATCGAATGCACTAGGAACAATTGAATTGAGTACAGGTTTGCAAATTTCTGGCGTTTTCACCAATGTTATTGAAGAAGAAGGAAAACCAGTTTATATTCAAACTACTGGAAAAACGGCACTTTCTAATCGCGAAAAAGAATTGGTTGGTCACGGAACTTTGACACATCCGCACGGATTTGGAAGTCCGATTGGGAAACTGAAAGGCTTTAATCTCGCGATTGAAGACATGAGTCCGAAAGATTTACAGGCTTACAGCATTGTCGAAAATGAAACAGTAAAGCTGGAATTTGAAGGCAATATTATTGTGGAAGGTGAAATTATTACAGGTTCTAGAAACCTTCACGGAGAAATTATTTTAATTAGTTTTAAAAATTGTACCGTGACTCATGGCGAAACGGTTTTATTTCAGCCTGAGTGGGGAAATTACGATATGGCAATTGGTAAAAAAGTAGTTTCTGCTTTTTCCGGTCCAGCCGATGTGAATAGTTTTGACTTGATTAATATCGTTCCAACTACTAAAACAATTAAAGCAAAACATACTGATGAACGTGATGAATTGGAGATTTTATATGCATCTGTTCGTAATATCAGAAACTCTAAAGAATCTAAAACTGAACTGCAGCCTGTTTTTGAGAAACTAAAAAACAACCATGCTAATGATTGGCTTTTAAGTATTGAAATTGCTGAACTTTTAAAAGATTCTGATGAAAAACAACTTTTACAGGAAGTGTTGGTTCATCTAGATCAATTGAAAATAAAACGCCCTGAAATTGCACATTTAATTGCTGGCGGTTTGGATTTGATTTTTGATAATTTGCCACAAAGACACTAAGATGCGAAGTTTTCACTAAACAATTATTTGTCATTTCGACGAAGGAGAAATCACACTAGAAATTCTACAAAGAAAAACACCAATTCTTGTCGATATACGTGTGTGATTTCTCCTTCGTCGAAATGACAAGATTGCGAAAAAACCTTTGCCTCTTTGAACCTTTGCCTCTTTGAACCTAAAAACTATAATTTCAAATCTTGGTTCAATTCTGTCTCTGACTCAATAGTTTTTCCATTGTATTGGAGTTTCCAGCCCATTGAATTTGTCATGATTAAAATCTTAGACAATTCACTGATTAATCTATTTTGGGCATTTGTTTTTAAGGTCGATTTTTCGATTTTTTTAGCCAGATTCGCCTTTACCGATTTATTAATCTTATTGTAGTCATCTCCCGTAAATGGATTCAGTTTACTTTGTTCAACATCATAAAATTGAATATCTGGGTTGATCGTTATTTCTTCTTTTGGAATATTTAAAATCGTGATCGTTTTATTTTTTTCATCAATATCATATTTCATTTGATGCAAATCGTAGGCAACTGTAACATTTGCATTAACTACAACCAATGCTTTCTTTTCAAAAGAAACCATATCCATCAAATATTTCTGCTGATTTTTATAAGTGATCACTTCTGAAAAATGTCCTTCGGTTACAACCAATTTTCCAACATTAAGAATCTGCTGCTGAATTAAATTGGTATTATACTGGATATCTGAATCGTCTTCTTTTTTGAACTGGCAATATTTAAAAGCCAAAACAATTAATAAAACTATTATACCAACTCCAATAATTCTTTTGATCAAGTTTTGCATTCCTTAAAATATTTAAAGACCAATTTACTTCTTTTTTTGTTTCTTTCGCCACGAATTACACGAATTTCCACTAATTTTTTTGAAATTCAAATTGAAATTAATCAATAAATACAGCATAGTGAATTTGTGAAAATTCGTGAATTGCTTCGCCTGTTCGCTATCGCTCGAGTCGTGGCTAAATAAGACTAGAACGGATATCCAATCGCAATATTCAAAATAAGATTGTCTTTTCTCCAAGAACTGCTTCCAAAATTAATATCATCAATTACCCAGCGTTGTCCGTCTGGTAAAGAAGGATTTCTAAGCGGAATTGCCAAATCTGTTCTTAAAACCAAAAATGACAAATCGAAACGTAAACCTGCTCCCGCTCCAACAGCCAATTCTTTCATAAAATCTTTTGAGATTTCAGCTCCAGGTTTATTAGGATCGGCGTGAAGAAGCCAAATATTTCCGGCATCTATAAATACAGCTCCTCTAACTATGCTAAATAATTTAGCGCGATATTCTGTATTGAATTCTAATTTTAAATCGGCAGATTGATCTGGAGTAAAATTATTATTTGTTGGTGGCGGAATAACATAGCTTCCTGGTCCTAAAGTTCTTGCTCTAAAAGCACGAATACTATTGGTTCCTCCCACAACAAACTGTTTTGAAGTTGGCAACACATTCGAATTTCCATAAGCAAATCCAGCTCCCACAATTAATCTGCTCGCTAGTTCGCTTTCTTTTCCTAGTTTTAAATAATGTCTAAAATCAGTTTTAATTTTTACATATTGGCTGAAAGGAACATCAAATATATTTTTAACATTATTAGGATAATCTGCTCCTGTAACCAAACCGGTAATATTTCCTGCCAAATCCAATTCACCATTAAAATAGATGGTGTTTTTTCGACGTTTTTGCATTGTATTGGTGTATGTATAATTATAAGTCGGACCAAAAATCAATTGTTTTTCAATTACCCGTTCCAAAGCAGGATCTTTTTGAATATCTGCTAGATATTCTTCTGTAACATGGTTTGGACTTACATAAGTAATGTCAATCACATTCAATTGATGTTCTTTACGAATATTTTCTTTCCACAAATAACCAAACGAAGTATTAAAAGAATTCAAAGCATATAACTGTGTTCTTTTTTGATATTCATAACGAATTGTTGCTTTCGTTCTCGGTACAAATTCGCTGTTTCCTTCAATATTAAAAGGTGAAATAAATCGAGGCCAAGTCAAACTAACTTCTCCTCCTAGTTTATAAATATTTTTGCCTTTGTTTGCTCCTCCCAACTGAAAATCGGCACCACCAAAAACCGAAGCCGTGAACAATTCCGCTCCTTTAAAAAAGTTTCGATTATTCCAGTTAACATTTAATTCTGTTCCTGTATAACTCGCCGAATTGGTTTTTCCGATCACTTCAACACGAATAAACTTTTTAGGTAAAAGTGTCAGATAATAATAAGAATTTAAAGCATTCGGAATAGAATCTGAAGGTTTAAATTCATTCTTTACAAAACTGAAAGTTCCAAGATTTACAAATCGATTTAAAGTCAAATTATGATCTTTTCGATTGTAAACATCCCCTTTTTTAAAGTAAATCGTTCGGTCATAAATTCTTGGTTTAAAAGTATCTGCGGTATCAATTATCGTAAAATCTTTGTATTGCGTAATATTCTTTTTTCTGTAAACTGCGCTGTCATTGGTAAGAGAATAATTTGGATACACGAAAATTTTATCAATTTTATAAGCTGTCATTGCCTTAACTGGTGTATCATCTTTTATGACCAATCTGATTTTTACTTCATGATCGCCTTTACTGCTATCCACCTTTGCCAAAATATAATCTGGGTTAAAGTAGAAATATCCTTTTTCTTTTAATCGAGCATCAATTCGTTCTCTCTCTGCTTTGATAACATCCAAATCATAAGGATTTCCAACTTTAAGCAAACTTCTTCTGTGACTCTTTGCAATAATCTTAGACATTTTCAAAGAATCATCTGGAAAAATCACACTTTTTATAATGTATTGTTTTCTTGGCGTAACAGTGTATTCTGCTTTAACTCTTTTATTACTAACAGTTGAATCGGCACTAACTCTGACTTTAAAATAACCTCTGTTTTCGGCAAAGTTTCGCAAAACCGAAGCATTATAATCTAAATCAACTTGACTGAAAAGCACAGGCGCTTCTCCAACTTTATTGCGCAGCCAATATCTTGTTCCCTTTTCTTTTTTAGGTTCTCCAGCAAGATTGTAAATCAATAATTTCGGGCGCAAACCAAAAATCTGCTTATTTGGTTTTGGACGCAATAAACCTTCCAGTTCAGTTTCTAAAGCTTTTCGATCTTTCTTTTTCATAATCGAATCTTTTATGGTAACTGAACCTCCTGTGTAAAGTAAATCGCCCTCTGGAAGATATTTTGTATTACTGCATCCGACAACAAAAAACAAAGAAAGCAGAACGATACACTTTACATAAGATGCCTTTATATATTTATGTTTTTTGCTCATTTCCTTTAATTTGATTTTCTTCTTCGTTCTCCTGCAGTTTTTCTTTTTCTTTAGCCTCTTGCTTCTTTTTCTTTTCTTTTTCCTTGCGAATTTTTTCTTCTCTAATTAATTCCTTTTCTTCTTCCGTACGATGAAAAAGCTCTCTGAATTTATTGTAGCTCATGGTAATTACAAAAGCAACGCCAGTTTCTACTACCTGACCTTCAACTGCAACCTGATATTGATTTTTACGATACGCACGAACCATATATCTGCCGTCTTTTGTTAGCTGATAATCTAACGCTACGTCTCCTGCAATATTGGTGCTTTCTTCGTTGGCACGTTCTTGACCTTCAACTCCAAAACTGCTTCCAACGGTAACTTTCAATCGATCGTCTAGTAATTTTTTAGAAACCTCAACATTCAGGTCGGTCCTATTTTGCATAGTACCTGTCGTATAATCTTCGGTTGATTCTAAATCGAAATTGACTTCAAATCCTGTAATTAAATCTCCTGCAAGATTATTTAATTGTTGCGAAAGAATCTTGCTCACACTTTGTCTTGCAAAAGATTCTGCGTTTGTACCGCCGCTTTCGCTCGAAAACGGATTTTCGCCCACAAATCTGTTCAATAATAAAAGAGCAAAAACCTGTTTATTTAATTCTGCTGGATCTTGTTCTAATTGTTTTAATTTGGCCTGAGTAAGTTCTACAACATCCGAAGAAACATTATAGTTGCCTTCAGGAAGTACAATTCCAAAAGATATTTCTGGTTTCAATAATTCTCCATTCATTTTCAGTAAAGTCTGAAAAGGAAGTTTCTGTTTGTATGTATTTTGCACCGTTTGAGATTCACCTTTCAATTGATTTCCTAACAAGTCAATTGGAGCCGTTTCTACTTTATAAATAGCTGTAATATTCAAAGTTGCCATTGTCGGTTCTCCATTCCAAGTAATAAAACTTCCTTTCTGAATATCGAACTTTCTTTTGATTCCGTTGAAATTCATTTGGTAAGCACCCTCCGAAAACTCATACTTTCCAGTCAAAGTTGTTTTTCCAGATTGATCGATTCCGCCAACCAATTCTGCTTCTCCTTTCAAATTTAAATAATCGCCGTTTGACTTATCAATCAGCAAAGTTAATTCTGCTTCTTTATCAATTGAAATGGCAACATTTACGTTCATTCCTTTCAATTCCGATTGATTCAATTTATTCTGCATATCTACGGTTTGTTTTAGATAAGCATTATCTTCATCCACAAATTCTACAATTCCTTCACGATCTGCAATAGAAGGATCAGACTGTGGCATTACAACCGTAAATTTGGTTTCTTTATTGATTTTAAGCGTTCCATCAATTGTTGGACTGTCCAAATCTCCTTTGATATTTAGTTTTGTGTCTAAAAATAAATCTCCGTAGAATAAATCATTGTCTTTTGCTTTTGAATTGATCGCTCTAAAATCGTTTGCTTCAACCAATAAATCGAAATTGTATTTTCTAAAATCTGCCGATTTGATATTTCCGTTTACGTACAATTCATTATCATTTTCATCAAAAAGAGAGAATTTATCAAATGAAATCGTTTCGTTATTAAACGTGATTTTTTCTTTTCCAATTTTAAAATAAGAATTCAACTGCGTTACTCTAAAAGCGGCATCATTAAAATTTAGTTCTCCGTCAATTTTTGGAGTTGTTGTATTTCCCGTTATTTTAAAATTCCCTGATAAATATCCTTTACCTTCGGTAATGTTATCCATGCTGAAACCTTGAATGCTCTTAATATTCAACTTATTAATATCGACATCAAAATCAAAATTTCCAGCATCGATCTGATAATCCCCTGTCAGCTTAAGATCATTTCCTTCGTCACTTAAAGCTACATTTGCGGCTAAAGTATTGGCTGTTTTATTGTCTACTTTGATTTCTAAATCACCTACTTTTTCACCTTTAAAAGTAAAATCATCTATTTTTAAATCGGATGTAAAAGTTGGATTGGTCATTACGTTTTCAACCAATGCATTTCCGTTAATTAACCCTTGCATTAAAAGTTCATCTTTTTTAACCATATTCATAATGGTTTCGATTTTGAAGTTTACAAAATCAACTTGCAAAGGCGCATTATCTTGAGTTCCCTGAGACTGAACTTTTAATTCATTTCCACTATTACTTAAATTAAATTTGTTGATATAAAGTCTTTTGTCTCCAAATTCAATTGCATTTTCTGGATCAACCGTCCATTTATCGTAGTTTAAGACGAAATTTTCAGCATCTAATTTTAAGATGTTTTTAGAATCTTCTGCTTTAAACTCACCTGCAATATAATATTGCTGTTTTTGTTTGGCATCTTGAACATCAAGTGCATAAGTCAAAATATTATTTTGCACTTGTCCAGTTAAACTTGTAAACGGAATTTTTAGAGAACCACTTTCAATCGTCGCGATAGAAATAGAATATTCTAAAGCATTTTCTTTTGCTTCGATATTTATTTTTCCGTCAGAAATAGTATTTTCCGCGTAAGTAATTCTCGGAATCGTGCCTCGAACTTCTAAAGAATCTGTTATATTATTGTATTTTCCTGTGATTTTAATTGGCTCTAAACCTGTTAGTTTCGGAACCAACTTAAACAAAATCGGATCGTTATCTACAGTTAATGTAAAAGACAGTCTTTGCTCATCTGATTCTCCATTTGCTTTTGGATTTTTCAAATCGATATATTTTGACAACGATTTTTTCATCGCTGCAGCAAGTGTCGTCAATTTGTATTTTCCGTCTACTTCGGCCTTTAAAAACTGAGAAGAAACTTTAATATTATTTCGTGTATCATCTGAAAATGCAATTACGCGAACCGAATCTAAAACGATTGGTTCTTTGTCTTGTAAAATCTGCACATTCGAAAGAAACACTTTTCCGTTTAAATAATCTGGATTACTATTGGTAATATCTGCATCAATATTACCGCGAAGTTTCATTGGACCAGCATGAAGGTTCAGTTTTTCTAAATCGGCAATATCTAAATTCAGTTTTAATTTTACAGTTGGATATTTATCTTTTGTATCGCCTGAAGCTGTCAAATCGAAATTTAAATTTGGATCTTTCATTCCAGATTTTACTGCAAAAGATCCGTTTTCGATATTTCCTTTTAAAGCTAAATCTTTATACGTGTAGCGATTAAAAACTGCTTTCTGCACCAAACCATCAATTGCTGCATTTGCTGTTTTTGGATCTAAACCGTTTCCTTTAACTTTCGCTTTAAGCGTAATTTTTCCAATCGAATCGTTTTTGATTAATCGACCCAAATCGAAATCCAGCAAATAAACGGTCGCATCGTATTTTTCTCTTTTTTTAATGCGCTGATCAAATAAAGCATCGACTTTTGCATTTCCGAAACTACTTTTTAAAGCTAAATTGGTTTTAAAATTTTGAACCGAACCTTTAAATTTTCCTTGCAAATTTAACTGCGAAGGAATTTGAATGTTTTTTGGAATTGTTCCAGCCGGCACAAACATATTAATATCTTTTGCAGTGCTCGAAATGTTTTTAATATCCAAATCGTAATACGCTTTTTGTGCATCGGGCAATCCGGCGATTTTCCCCGAAAGAGAAACTTTTGTAGCACCAATTCCGCTCATTTCAAATTTGGAAATAGTCAAATCTTTTACTTTTCCGCTCACACGGCTGTCTACGTACAAAATTGCGTTTGGATTACTTTTAAACGGATTAGTATTTTGTAAATCTGGTACAAACAACAAAATGTCTTTGAAACCAATTTTTGATTGTTTCAAGTTAGCATCAATTGCTAGATTTCCTAAATCTTTTTGAAGTGATTCAAGCGATTTATATTCTGCCTTAACTTTATCTTGTACAAGCGTTTGAGGCGTTTTTAAATATAAATTATCCAGCGAAGCATTTTTTGGTCCGTAAAAGAAATCGGTTTTTAAAGCCTGAATCTGCAAACCGCTTTTTTCGTTTACGTTAAGCGTTTTTATATTTCCAGAAATGGTATCGTTTCCATAATACAATTTCTCGGCTTGAAAATTGAATTTACTCAAATCTAAATGCGCATAATCTAAACCTTTGGTTTTAGGTTTTGATTGCATATCATCAAATTTGAAAGCTATATTTTCTAGATTTGTATCTTTTAATTTTACTTTCCACCCCGCTTGTTTAATGGCTGTTGAATCTAATTTTGGAGTTTGAATTTGTTTGTCTTTTGCACCAAGTCGTAAATTCCCGCTCAGATTTTTTACTTCGAAAGTATCGAAATCCAAAAGCTGCTTGTTTAGGTCAATTTCATTTACATCTAAATTTAAGTTTCCTAAACGAATGCCCGAATTGAGTTTTGAATCTTTATTATCGTATAAAATATCAATTTTAGACAACGCTATTTTATCTAATGCCAGTTTGAAATCTGGGCGCTTCGAAATCGTATCGACTGTTTTAACCGAAACTTCAGCAATTTTTTCGACAACATCTTGATCCAAAACTACTTTCAATCCGTTTAAATTGATTGTTGGAATATTGAAATCCATCTGATCCAAATCGAATTTCTTGAATTTGGTATCAAAATGCGTCAGATTTAAGCGAATATCATTTTTAGCAAAATCATCTTTAAAGTTGAATTTAACTTGATCGAGATTTACTTTTACTACCGAAATTTTGAAAGGTTTCGCATTGGGATCTTCTACTTTTGGCTCTTTCGATTCAAATGCTTTTATGATGTAATCGAAGTTAAAAACGCCGTCTTTGTTTCTTGAGATATTGGCTTTTACATTTTCAAGCGAAACCGAATTGATTTCAAGTTCGCTACTAACCAGTTTAAAAAGATCAACATCTACTTCTAATCGTTTACCTGCCAGCAAAGTATCTTTTTTTTGATCTTCAAAATAAAAACCTTCCAGAACTACATCTTTAGGGAATTTTATGGAAATATGATCTAATGCAACTTTAGTTTTTATCTTTCCTTCAAGGTAAGTTATCGCTTTATCTTTAACGAAATTTTGAACTGATGGAACTTGAATTAAAATGATTATAAGCAATAAAAGTGTAATCACAGAAACCACGCACCAAAGCAGTACACGAAGAGTTTTTTTAAGAAAATAAACGGGTTTCTTATTCATACGTCAATAAAATCGATTAGATTAATTGCTTCTGAAAAAAGCAAGATTACACATTTTACAAAAGTGTAAAATTTAAACCTTAACAATTTACATAATTATGAGGAATTATTCTAAAATTTTACTGCAAATCGTTGTTTTGTCTGCCACAAAGGCACTAAGGCGCGAAGTTTTTTTTCTTAGAATTTGATATGTGAAATCTTATTTTCTAAAATGCTAATTTTCTGCTGCAACTTAGCGAGAAATTTTTGATGTTGATCCGATTCTGGATTAAAACTTCTGTGAAGCAGACTTTTCTGAATTTCATCAACTTCCAGCATAAGTGAAAAACTATCTTGCGATATATAATTCTCGCTAAAAAGTTTCCAAATATAATCGATTGCAATTTGGTTTGGATGCAGCATATCTTCGTTATAAAAACGATAATCACGAAGTTCATCCATCATGATTTCGTATGACGGGAAATAGTTATGAGTTTTGAGTTTTGAGTTATGAGTTTTTAAAACTTGATGTAAAGCTGTAAATAAATGCGATTTACTTAACTGATTTTCTACAAAACCATCTTTGATATGACGAACGGGAGAAATCGTAAAAATGAAATTGATATTGGGGCTTAAGGCCTCGATAGATTCAATTGTATTTTGAATACTTTTTTGGATTTCATCAACCGATAATAATTCTTTTGAAAATTGTTTTTGAGGTACTTTATGACAATTGGCGACTACTTCATCGCTTTCCATATTTCTATAAATCCAGGAAGTTCCTAAAGTGATTATAATATGAGTGGCTTCTTTTAATTTTTTATGCGTTTCTGTAACCGCTTTATTCAGTGTTTCCAGTAATTCTTGTCTGTCTGAATTGCTTAAATCGGAATGGACTTCAAAACTATGCCAGCGTTCATTATGAAAAAAAACATCTTTTTCTTCAAACAATTCTTCTTTACAAACTCTTTTAAATAATTTCTCAATTGAAACGGAGTTAAATATAATTCCAAACGGATTGATCTCATTTTGAAATTTAAAATAATCAAACTTCTCCGCCATGTTTTCTGCAAAACAAGATCCAATAGAAAGTATTTTCGAATTATAATCGATTGGATTATTACTTTTTGAAATTGGAATTTGAGTTCTGAATTGCATAATATTCTTTTCCGTAAATTTCGGTTATTTTTTACAAACAAAAAAGCCAGAAGTTTTTTTGCTTCTGGCTTTTTTAGTCTAAAAAATCAATACGTATAAATTATATTGTATTCAGATTCATCGGAAGATTTGGTTAACGGATAACCATTTTTATCATATGTGTAATTAAATTTTTCTACATAAGTACTGGTATCATTTTTACTACTTATACTTGTTATTTTTTCAGTAATATTATTTAGACCAAAATCATTTATACCAAAATCTCCATTTGGCATATCATGACCATTGTACAGAGTTCCCTCTAGCATTATCAGATTTAATCCTGTAATATTTTTTAAAGGATTGTTTTTATTATCGTACTTATATTGATAAGAATATTTATAATATGGTGCCTCTCCATTATATTTGGTTGTTATTTTATCGAGATTGCTGTTGCTGAATGACAAAATTTTCTCATCCTCGGCAGTATCAGGCTTATGCTCACGAAATCTTACATAAGAAACAGTTCCATCTGGATTATGGGTAAAAACGTCTTTTACATAAAAGTCACTGTCTGAATTAGCACTTGGAAGTGTCAAAATTGATTCTTTTAGTTTATCATTATTATACGTATATTTAATTGTCGTAATTAACTGATTATCCATAAATCCTTCAGTTTTGGTAATAAAATTTCCTTCATATGTAAAAACAGTTTTCATGATTTTATTATAAGCTACACAAGATACGCTAACTATTTTATTGCCATTATAAACAAAAGTACTTGTTTGTAATTTTTCTTTTTCATTAGAACTTTTCGGTTGAAAAGATATAGTTTTAGGTAAAACTTCTTGAACTGGTTCTTGTGGTTTCTTTGTTTCTACTTCATTTGAACATGAAGATATAACTCCAGTAATAATAAATAACAAATAACAAAATTTCTTTTTCATTTCTTTTTTAATTAAATAGTTTAAACACAAAAAGAAGATTTTACTATTCCATTTGCTACCCGTAAAAGACTAGCTTATGATACTTTAAGGCATATTTTAAGACATCCTATCTTCAAAATATAAAGGATCACTTGATAAGAAAATTTTCTAAAAAGACATAGATCTTAAACACAATCTGCTTTTATGACCTATTTTATTTGTGCGTGAAAAAATTGAAAACTCCATCAGTAAATTCACCTGTAAAAAAATTACATTTTTAATAACAGAATTCAACTTCACAAACTAAAACAATTGCTTACTTTTGCATCTTCCATTTTTTTAAATCACTTATGAAATTATTATATACTTACATCATCAAACACAAAATGCTTTTATTTTTTGCTTTGATAATGGCTACTATCAACATCTGTTTCAGTTTATCAGACTCTGTAATCACAGGAAAATTAATGCAAGATTGTGGTGTTGGACTTGCAAAATATAAAGGAAACGAAATAGGTTTTATTAAATCTTTAGCTTTCTGGCTTGGTCTTTCTCTTGGCGCAGCAATGATTTCCAGAATTACCAAAAACTTTCAGGATTACTTCACCAATGTTGTAATTCAGAGAACTGGTGCTCAAATGTATACGGATGGAATCAAAAAATCACTTGACCTTCCGTATGCCGAATTTGAAGATCAGCGAAGCGGCGAAACTTTAAGCAAATTGACCAAAGTTAGAATTGATTCAGAAAAACTAATTACGCTTTCTATCTCTTTAATTTTCCAGACTATTATTGGTTTCATTTTCGTAATCGTTTATGTAGCTCGAATTGATCTTCGCATTTCGATTATCTTTTTAATTACAGCTCCAATTATTGCTTTGGTGAGTTTGTATTTAGGAAAAAAGATCAAAATTGTTTCTAGAAAAATTGTTAATCAAACTAATGCACTGGCTGGTTCTACAACCGAAAGTTTAAGAAATATCGAATTGGTAAAAAGCCTTGGTTTAACCTATCAAGAAGAAAAACGTCTTAATTTAAATACGTTTAAAATTCTTCAATTAGAATTACAAAAAATTCGGTTTATAAGAAGTTTGAGTTTTATTCAAGGAACAACGGTTCACTTTTTAAGAACTTGTGTGGTTTTTGCATTGTATTATTTCTTATTCGGAGGAAAAATAATTGTCGGAGATTTATTGACAATGGTATTTTTTACTTTTTTCATCTTTGGGCCTTTGCAAGAATTAGGAAACTTTATTATTGCTTTGAATGAAACCAAAGTTTCAATGGAGAATTTTAAAACCTTATTAAATGCACCAAAAGAATTTCGCCCTAAAACACCAAAGCATGTTGGTGCTATACAGAAATTGCTTTTTTCGAATGTTAGTTTCCAACATAGAACTGCTAAATTTAAAGCAGTAGAGAATATTAATTTCGAAATTAAACAAGGGCAAACTGTTGCTTTTGTTGGGCCATCTGGTTCTGGTAAAACAACTTTGGTTAAATTGTTAGTTGGTTTGTACACACCTGCAGAGGGAGAAATTCTCTACAATGATATTGATTCTACAGATATTGATTTACTCGATTTAAGAAAACAATTAGGTTTTGTAACGCAAGATGCACAATTATTCTCAGGAACAATTCGTGAAAATTTATTATTTGTAAAACCAAACGCAACCGACGAGGATTTATACGACGCTCTAAAACGTGCAAGTTGTGATAAACTTTTAAGACGTGCCGAAGATGGTTTAAACACTACAATTGGCGAAGGCGGAATAAAGGTTTCTGGTGGTGAAAAACAGCGTTTGTCTATCGCAAGAGCTATTTTGAGAAACCCTAATTTATTGATTTTTGATGAAGCAACTTCTGCGTTGGATTCTATTACCGAAGAAGAAATTAATGCTACCATTCGAAATATTTCAGACAAAAACAGAATCACCGTTTTAATTGCGCACCGTTTATCGACTGTTATGCACGCTGATAGGATTTTTGTTTTAGAACAAGGAAAAATCATCGAGCAAGGTAAACACGAAGATTTAATTGTGGAGAAAGGACTCTATTATGCTATGTGGCGCCAGCAAATTGGCGAGCGTAAGTAGTTTTTTGAGGTTCTAAGATACTAAGTTGCTAAGGTTCTAAGTTTTTTATTCGAATAATTAAACGTACTATTTGTCATTTCGACTGAAAGGAGAAATCACACTAGTATATCGACAAAGAGTGGCGACTTCCTTTGCGGATTTCCGCGTGTGATTTCTCCTTTCAGTCGAAATGACAAAATACTATAAATACAAAACCCGACAAATTTTAAAAAATCTGTCGGGTTTATTTTTTGAATATTCTAAAAACTTAGTCCCTTAGTATCTTAGAACCTTAGCATCTTTAATTACTTCACGAAATCCACCGCTTTAGCCAAAGCCTCAGCAATTCCGTCAACATTTTTACCTCCTGCGGTTGCGAAGAAAGGTTGGCCTCCTCCACCACCTTGGATGTATTTCCCTAATTCACGAACAACTTGTCCAGCGTTTAGGTTTTTCTCAGCTACAATTTCTTTAGAAATATAGCACGTTAACATTGGTTTTCCTTCTTGAGCTGTAGCGAAAACTACAAATAGATTATTATACGAATTACCTAATTCGTAAGCCAAATCTTTTGCTCCTTCTGGATTCAAATCTACTTGTTTTGCTAAGAACTGAACTCCGTTGATTTCTTGCAATTCTTTAGCCAAATCAGCTTTCATGTTTTTAGCTTTATCTTTCAATAAAACTTCCAATTGCTTTTTCAACTGCGCATTTTCGTCTTGTAATGCTAAAATCGATTTTACAGGATCTTGAGCATTCTTAAGAGCTTCTTTAATTTCACTTAACGAAACTGCTTGAGACTCAAAATATTCTTTTGCAGCTTCACTTGTAATCGCTTCAATTCTTCTAATTCCAGCAGCAACTGCTCCTTCAGAAACAATTTTAAAATGCCAGATATCAGATGTATTTGCAACGTGTGTTCCTCCGCATAATTCGACAGAGTCACCAAACTTAATGGTACGAACTAAATCACCGTATTTTTCACCAAACAAAGCAATTGCACCGTCTTCAAGTGCCTGCTCTTTTGGAATTCCTCTTTTTTCAATTAATGGAAGACTTTCACGAATTCTTGCATTTACAAAGTTTTCCACTTCAACTAATTCTTCATCAGTTACTTTAGCAAAATGAGAAAAGTCAAAACGTAATGAAGCATTTCTTACCATCGAACCTTTTTGCTCAATATGAGTTCCTAAAATCTTACGCAAACCTTGGTGCAATAAATGCGTAGCCGAGTGGTTTGATGAAGTTTTAGCTCTTTGGTTTGCATCAACAACCGCATTAAATGTTGCCGTAATATTTTCTGGCAACGATTGTGTTAAATGGATCGTTTGGTTGTTTTCTTTTTTAGTATCAATGATATAAATAATATCTCCGTTTTGAGATTCTAAATATCCTTTATCACCCGTTTGTCCTCCGCTTTCTCCGTAAAATGGAGTAGCATTGAAAACCAATTGGTAGATTTCACCATCTTTTACACTATCAACTCTACGGTATTTAGTGATTTTTACTTGGTGTGATAATCTGTCATAACCAATAAATTCTTGAATATCGTCTTCAACAATTACATTCCAGTCTCCAGCAGTAACTTTAGAAGCTGCACGAGATCTTTCTTTTTGCAATTGCAATTGTTCCTGGAATCCAGCTTCATCCAACTTCAATCCTTTTTCTGAAAGAATCAAAGCGGTTAAATCGATTGGAAACCCATATGTATCATACAATTCGAAAGCTTTTTTACCATCGATTGTATCTCCGTTATTGTTTAAAATTACAGCGTCTAAAAGCACTAAGCCTTGATCTAATGTTCTTAAGAAAGAATTCTCTTCTTCACGAATAACATTCGAACAAAGTGCTTTTTGTGTTCTGATTTCTGGGAAAGAATCTCCCATTTGCTCGCTTAAAGTTTCAACCAATTTAAAAATAAATGGCTCTTTAGTCCCTAAGAAAGTAAATCCGTAACGAATTGCACGACGCAAAATTCTACGAATAACATATCCTGCACCCGTGTTAGAAGGCAACTGACCGTCAGCAATAGCAAATGCTACGGCACGAACGTGATCTGCCACAACACGAATAGCGATATTCATTTTGTTTTGTTCTTCACTAATGTCTGTTACCTCATTAGTTGTATATTTTGCACCTGTAATGGTTTCAATTTCTCTAATCAAAGGCATGAAAACATCAGTATCATAGTTTGATGTTTTTCCTTGCAAAGCCATACACAAACGCTCAAATCCCATTCCGGTATCTACGTGTTGTGCAGGAAGTTTTTCAAGAGAACCATCCGCTTTACGGTTAAATTCCATGAATACATTATTCCAGATTTCAACTACTTGCGGGTGATCATTGTTTACTAAGCTTTTTCCAGAAACTAATGCTTTTTCTTCAGCAGAACGCAAATCAACGTGAATTTCAGAACATGGTCCGCATGGGCCTTGATCTCCCATTTCCCAGAAATTATCTTTTTTGTTTCCAAGAATAATTCTGTCTTCGTCTATTAATGTTTTCCAAATATCCCAAGCTTCTTGGTCAAATGGAACATTATCTTCTTTACTTCCTTCAAAAACAGAAACATAAAGATTTTCTTTTGGAATTTTATACACTTCTGTCAATAATTCCCAAGCCCAGTTGATTGCTTCTTTTTTAAAGTAATCACCAAAAGACCAGTTTCCTAACATTTCAAACATAGTGTGGTGGTAGGTATCAATACCCACCTCTTCAAGATCGTTATGTTTTCCAGAAACACGAAGACATTTTTGCGTATCGGCTATTCTTGGACTTTTTGGAGTTCCGTTCCCTAAGAAAAATTCTTTAAACTGGGCCATTCCCGAGTTATTGAACATTAAGGTTGGGTCGTCTTTAAGGACAATAGGAGCCGAAGGAACAATAGTATGCCCTTTACTCTCAAAAAAATCTAAAAATTGTTTACGTACGTCTTGTGATTTCATATTTTAATTAGAAAATGTGTCAATTTAATGTGTCAATTTGAAAACTAGATAATTAGATAATTTGCCAATTTGACAATGCATCATTTTCGAAATCGAAATTAAAAAACTTATTATTTAAAACAATAAATTCCTTATTTTGCGCATTATCTAATTATCTAATTTGCCCCAATTATCTAATTAACCTCTTCTTGTAAAAAAACGCCGAACTGCTGAAACATTTTAGAGCTTTGTTCGTCTAATTCATTTTACAAGCTGCAAAAATAGCGTATTTTAAAATATGGCGAAAGTAAAATATTATTACGACTCAGAAAATCTGGCTTATACGAAAATAAAAACCAGAAAAAGAATAAAAATTGGTTACGCATTGCTGTTTTTAGTAGCCTCGGCACTGTTCGGTTTTTTAGTTTTCGTTCTTTTAATAAATACGCCTTATTTTGAAACGCCAAAAGATCGTTTGCAAGCACGTGAAATTGAAAATTTAAAAATTCAATATGCTATCTTGAATAAAAAACTGGACGAAATTGATGAAGCGGCGGAAGCATTAGAAGAACGTGACAATAATATTTATCGTGTTTATTTTAATAAAACTGAAATTCCAGATTCTATCAGAAAAGCTGGTTTTAGAAATTCTGAAAAATACAAAGTATTAGAAGGTTACAACAATTCGCAATTGGTTTTGAACACCACAAAAAGAGTAGACAAACTTGCCAAACAACTGGCAATCCAATCTCAATCTTTGGATGATATTTTAAAATTAGCAGGAGCAAAAGAAAGTTTATTATTAGCAATTCCTGCCATTCAGCCAGTTCGAAATGAAAATTTAAAACGTGTTGCGTCAGGTTTTGGATATAGGATCGATCCTTTCACGAAAGTACGAAAAATGCATAACGGAATGGACTTTACCGCTAATACAGGCGCTCCCATTTACGCAACAGGAGACGGCGTAGTAGAAAGAGCTGACAATACTGCTTCTGGCTATGGTAATCATATAGTAATCAGGCACGGTTTTGGATATGAAAGTCTTTACGCTCATTTAAGCAAATACAACTGCCGCCCCGGACAGCACGTAAAACGTGGCGATGTGATTGGTTACGTAGGGAGTACAGGTAGATCTGAAGGTCCGCATTGTCATTATGAAGTTCATAAAGATGGAAAAGTGGTCAATCCGTTGAATTTTTACTATGGAAATATTTCCGCTGTAGAATATGTGGCGATTTCACAAATGGCGAATCAAGAAAATCAATCATTAGATTAATATTACAAAAAAGTAGTATTTTTGAAATAAATATAGAAAAAAACAAATCATGCATATTGAACTTTCTAAAGACAAAAGATATTACAGTATTGGCGAAGTAGCCAAAGCTTTTAATGTCAATGCCTCTTTGATACGATTTTGGGATAGTGAATTTGATATTCTAAAACCCAAGAAAAATGCAAAAGGAAACAGAATGTTCACTCCTGAAGATGTTACAAACCTGCAATTAATTTACCATCTGGTTAAAGAACGAGGTTTTACGCTTGAAGGTGCCAAAATACATTTAAAAGAAGGTCAGAAGAAAACGTTAGATAAATTCGAAATAATACGTAAATTAGAGTCGATAAAAACGCAACTGAACGACATCAAAAACGAATTGTAATTAAAACTAGAAATAAACTTAAATCAAAACAAATATGAAAAAGTGGTTAATCCCTGTAGGAATTATTATAGCACTTATTGCTATTATCGCATTTTGGTCGATTGGTATTAAAAATACTGCTTTGCAACACAGCCAAGCTGTAAATAAAGAATGGGGAAATGTTCAAACGGCTTACCAAAGACGTAATGATCTTATTGGGAATTTAGTAAACACTGTAAAGGGTGCTGCAGATTTTGAAAAAGGAACTCTAACAGCGGTAATCGAAGCTCGTGCTAAAGCTACATCTGTAACAATTGATCCTAGTAATGTAACTCCAGAGCAATTAGCTGCATTTAATCAAGCTCAAAGCGGCGTAAGTTCATCATTATCAAGATTATTGGTTTCTGTTGAGCAATACCCAACTTTAAAGGCTAACGAGAATTTCTTAAAACTTCAAGATGAATTGGCAAGTACTGAAAATCAGATTTTAACAGCTAGAACTCGTTTTAACGAAGCTGTACAAGTTTATAACGGATATGTTTTGAAAATTCCAAACAATTGGTTCTTGAGCGAATACAAAGAAAAACCATACTTTGAGGCTTCTACTGGAGCAGACAAACCTGTTGAAGTAAAATTCTAAAATCTACAATCTATCCCGATAGCTATCGGGACTAAAATCATTTTCATGTCAAAAGTAGAAGATTTTTTAACCAAAGAAGAAGAGCAAGAAATTGTTGAAGCTATTCGTATGGCCGAAAATAACACTTCTGGCGAAATTAGAGTTCATATAGAAAAAACAACTTCTAAAGCTCATTATGATAGAGCTTTAGAAGTTTTTCATGAATTACGCATGGATGAAACTAAATTGCAGAATGGCGTATTACTTTATTTTGCAGTTGAAGACAAAAACTTCGTGATTTGCGGTGATAAAGGAATTAATGATTTAGTCTCTAATGATTTTTGGGATTGCACCAAAGATGTGATGAGCAATCATTTTAAATCGGGCAATTTTAAACAAGGAATTGTTGACGGAATTCTAAATGCCGGACAACAGCTTAAAAAATATTTTCCCTCTCTGGAAGATGATACTAACGAACTATCTAACGAAATCTCAAAAGGATAAATGATGAAAAATTCCAAAAATAAAATCTCAAATTCTAAAAGGATTTTTCAGTTTACTCTTTTGTTTATCACATTTTTTACCTGCAATATCATTTTTGCTCAATTTGATATTCCTAAAAAACCTGATTTCCAAACTTCTGTTTACGACTATGCAAATGTTTTAAGTGCTTCCGAAAAAACACAGTTAGAAGAAAAACTAATTCGGTATTCTGATTCAACTTCTACGCAAATTGTTGTCATTACTATAGAAAGCCTAAAAGGAGAAGATATCGGAATTCTTACTCCAAAATGGGCGCAAGAATGGGGAATTGGACAAAAAAATGAATATAATGGAGTCCTAATTTTATTAGCAAAAACCGAAAGAAAAATTTGGATTTCGCCTGGATACGGACTTGAAGATCGTTTGACTGCTGGTATCGGAGGAGAAATCACGAGAAATATTATTATTCCAGAATTCAAAGCAGGAAGCTATTATAATGGACTTGACAAAGGAGCAGATGCTCTTTTTGATGTTTTTAAAGGAAAATACAAAGGCGAACGTAAACAAAACAAACAAAAAGATTTTCCAATACTGCCTTTTATCGTAATTGTTGTAATTGTATTAATTTTACTTTCCCGAAATAAAAAAGGTGGAGGTGGCAATTCAGGTAACAGCGGTGGAGGACCGAGCTTGTTAGATGTTATTATTCTGAGTAATCTTGGAAGAAGCGGCGGTGGCGGCGGATTTGGAGGTTTCGGCGGTGGATCATCTGGCGGTGGCGGCGGATTCGGTGGCGGATTTGGCGGCGGCGGATTCTCTGGAGGAGGTTCTGGAGGAAGCTGGTAAATTTATTTGTTTCACGTTTTAGGATTCTGTTGCTTATGAAAATTAGTTTTTATCTGTTTATTCTTTGTTCTTATTTCACTTCTTATTCTCAGGAATATTTTGAAACTGATAAAGTACAAAACGATAAAGTTATTGAGGACTTAAACAGTTCTATTGCTACAGATCCAAGTTCTGAAAATTATTATTACAGAGGATATTATAATTTCTTAAACGATAATTTGGTCGATGCAATTTATGACTATGACAAAGCGGTATCATTAAACCCAAATGATTTTAATATTTATTTTAGCAGAGGAAATTTATTTCTAAAATTAAAAGAGTATCAAAATGCAATTGATGATTTTTCGAAATGTATTGCATTAGATGGAAATTCACAGAAAGCTTATTTTAATAGAGCTTTTGCCAATAGAAAAATTTTTAATCGTACAGGAGCCATCGAAGATTATTCCAAAAGCATTGCGCTAAAACCAGACAATGTAGCGGCTTATCAAAATCGCGGTTTACTGAGAAAAGAACTAAATTTGCATAAGGAAGCCATTGCAGACTTTGACCAAGTAATCAGAGTAGATCCAAAATCGGTTGATGCATTTCAAAATAGAGCCGTTTCTAAAGCCATGATTCATGCAAAAGATGCTTTACTAGATTTTGACGCAGCAGTAAATTTGGCACCAGAAAATGCCGAAACTTATTTTAATAGAGCACTTTATTTCATTAATTTTAAAATAAAAGGAAATTATTGCTCAGATTTAAAAAAAGCGTTTAATTTTGGGTATTTACCGGCACAAGAATTAATAATAGAATATTGTAAAATTTAACAAGGAATAAATGTTATCACATAAAGCAAAATACGCCCTTAAGGCCTTACTTTATTTAGCAGAACAAGATGAAAATCACATTTCCAGAACTGTGGAAATTGCTGAAGGAGCTAATATTCCTAAAAAGTTTTTAGAACAGATATTATTAGACTTGAAACGCGGTCGTTTTGTGAGCAGTAAACAGGGAAAATTTGGCGGTTATTATCTGATAAAATCCAAAAATGATATCACTTTGGCAGAAATTCACCGATTATTTGACGGTGCAATTGCACTTTTGCCATGCGCTTCTTTAAATTTTTACGAACCTTGTGCAGATTGCAAAACAGAGTCTGAATGCAGTCTACGTCACGGTTTGATGCTTATTAGAGACAAAACTTTAAAGGCAATGGAAGGCATCACAATAGCTTCACTTGTGAATAAATAAAAAAATATTTTCTAATTCCTAGTAAATCGATAGAATTAATATTTATATTTGCACAAAATAATTAACTAACCATTTACAAAAGTTTTAACATGAAAGTACATTTTAGTCGATCGGGTGTATCAAAAATTTTGCAAAACAAACAAAGAAGTCTCTCCACTTCTGTAATACGAAATTCATCTATGATGTGTATGTGTTGATTTTAAAAAAATATTTTTTCTTTTAAATTCTACTAATCACATATACTTAATATAAAAATGAAAACATCAATACAAAATATACTTACAATATTATTCTTTTTAACCTTTTCAATCTCATTTGCACAAAATATCGAAGGTGTTGTATCAACAACTGAAAACACACCTTTAGAAGCGGTAAACGTAGTAATTAAAGGAACAACAAACAGTACGATTACAGATAACAGCGGTAAATTCGTTATTGACTCGAAAGGAAGATTACCCTTAACTCTTTTAATTCAGTACGTAGGATACAAAACAGTTGAACTTGAATTAAGTTCAATACCTGCAAATCCGATTCAGGTTGCACTTAAAGAAGAAAACGAGCTTGTTGAAGTCGTAGTTTCTTCAAGACGCCGTATCGAGAAAGTACAAGATGTGCCAATTGCTATTTCTGTTATTACAGGAAAACAAGCAGAACAAACTGGAGCTTTCAACGTAAATCGTATCAAAGAATTAGTACCTTCAGTACAGCTTTATTCTTCTAACCCAAGAAATACAGGTATCAACATCCGTAGTTTAGGTTCTCCATTCGGATTGACAAATGACGGAATTGATCCAGGTGTTGGATTTTATGTTGACGGTGTTTACTACGCACGTCCAGCTGCTACAACACTTGACTTTATAGATGTAGAACAAATTGAGGTTTTACGTGGTCCGCAAGGTTCTTTATTTGGAAAAAACACTACTTCTGGTGCTTTTAACATTACTACTCGTAAACCAAGTTTTACTTCAGGCGCTGACTTTGAAGTAAGCTACGGAAATTATTCTTTCTTACAAGCAAAAGCTTCTTTAACTGGTGCTTTAGGAAAAAAAGTAGCAGGAAGAATATCTTTCTCTGGTACATCTCGTGATGGTTTAGTAGATAATGTGGCAACAGGAAGAGCTACAAATACTTTAAACAACCAAGGAATTAGAGGACAATTGCTTTGGACTCCGACAGTAAATACAAATGTTATTTTTGCGGCAGATATTACAACACAACGCCCTGACGGATATGCGCAGGTTGTTGCGGGAGTAGCGCCAACACAAAGAGCGGCTTACCGTCAATTTGATGCTATCATTAAGGATCTAAATTATCAATTGCCAAGCTTGAATGCTTTTGATCGTAAAATAGATCATGACACGCCTTGGCGCTCTAATCAAGATATGGGAGGTTTCTCTTTAAACGTTGACACTAAAATTGGCGGAGGAACATTAACTTCTACAACTGCATGGAGATTCTGGAACTGGGATCCATCAAATGATAGAGATTTTACAGGATTACAGGTTTTGGCTAAATCTCAAAACCCAACAAGACAAACTCAAATTACTCAGGAAGTACGTTATGCTGGTCAATTAACTTCTAGAATCAGTGGTGTTGCCGGTGTATTCTTTATCGATCAAACATCACAAACTGACGGTACAGAAGAGTCTGGAAGTGCTCAATGGAGATTTGCTCAAAGTTCAACAAGTGCTTTATGGAAAACACCAGGACTTTTTGAAGGATATGGAATCAAAACAGATGCAAGAATTAGAGCTTCTAGTGCTGCGGTATTTGGACAAATCGACTGGGCAATTACAGATTGGTTACACGTTTTACCAGGTTTAAGATATAACTTTGATAAAAAAGACGCGCACTACGCTCGCACAACATACGGAGGTTTGCAAACTACTGATCCGGCATTATTGGCTCTGAAAAGACAAGTTTATTCTGATCAGGCATTTGATTCAGCTATTGACAATACAGACTTTTCTGGAAATATTACTGTTACAGTTAAAGCTTCGGATAAAATCAATGCTTACGGAACGTTCGCAAAAAGTTATAAACCAGTTGGTGTAAACGTTGCTGGACTTCCAACAAACTCTGCTGGACAGCCGCTACTTGATTTGGCAGTTATTAAACCTGAGAAAGTATACCATTATGAAGTTGGAGTAAAAACTTCTCCATTTAGAAACTCGATTTTTAACTTAGCATTATTTCAAACAGACATTAACGATTTCCAAACAAACGTTCAAGCTGCTGAGTTGGGTGTAAATCGTGGATATCTTGCAAATGCTGATAAAGTACGTGTACAAGGTGTCGAAGTTGACGCAAGTTTTGTTGTTAGCTCACACCTAACAGTAAATGGTGCTGTAACTTACACAGATGGTAAATATATAAAATTTACAAACGCACCACTTCCATTAGAAGAAACTGGAGCTCCAGTATCTTTTAAAGATGTTTCTGGATCTGCTTTGCCAGGTGCGTCTAGATGGGCAGGATCTTTGGGCGGAGAGCTTTCAGATAATGCAAAATTCTTTGGAAATGCAGGAAAAATTTTCTTAGCAGTTGATTCTTATGCTCGTTCTGAATTTTCATCAAGTCCTTCAGCTTCTAAATACTTAGTGGTTCAAGGTTATGCGATTTTCAATGCTCGTTTAGGTTTCCGTGCTTCACAAGGTTTATCTGTTCACTTCTGGGGACGTAACCTTTTAAATAAAGATTACTACGAGCAATTATTGCCTGCAGGAGGAAATACAGGTCAATATGCCGGGGTATTAGGTGATCAAAGAACTTACGGTGTTACGCTTAAGTATTCATTGTAAGCGGTTAATTAGTTTTAGTCTTAAAAACGAGATGCATTTGAAATGCATCTCGTTTTTTTGTTCAAATCACAAAAAAAATAAAAAAGCAAATTTTTAAATTAATAGAAATAAGATCATTTACATAAATTCGCAGCCTGAATTTATCATAATTGAACATTTTTTCCAGGTTACTTTTTATTATAATTTTTGCTTGCCAATTTATTAATGGGCAAAATCAAAAGAATATCGACCAGCAAACATTAACTTGGATTCGATACTACAATATTTTTCCACTATCTGAGAAATGGGCGATTCATTCTGAATTTGATAACCGAAGTTTTGTAAATCCTGTTCACGAAAATCTTTTTGTAATAAGATCACAGATTCGATTTCGTGCCAATAAAATAATGGATTTTGGTGGCGGATTTGCTTATTTTAATGTCAATACTCAGAACGAAAAAACAGATGTTGATTTTTCTGTTCCCGAATATCGAGCACAGCAAGATCTCACTTTTATTAATGACATTTTAAAGATTACCTTTCATAACCGTTTTCAAGTTGAAGAACGTTTTATTCAAAAAGCAGACAACACAAGACGTTTAAATGAATTCTCTTTTGCATTTCGATTTAGATATCGTTTACAATCTATGTTTACCATCTGGGAAAAAGAAAGGCGAAGTATAAAAGGAACTATTTCTGATGAAATTTTATTCAATCAAGGAAAAGATAACCGCAATAATACTTTCGATCAAAATCGTTTTTATGTTGCGCTACGTTATCATTTTAATCCCAATATTGGCTTAGAATTGGGATATTTAAAGAACTTTCAAAGACGCGCCAGCGGTGTGGATTTCTATGATCGTGATATTATTAGATTTACTGTTTATCATAGAATTGATAGAAAATTTTAGATTTTAGATTTTAGATTTTAGATTTTAGATTTTAGATTTTAGATTTTAGATTTTAGATTTTAGATTTTAGATTTTAGATTTTAGATTTTAGATTTTTCTATAAAAAAACGGCAAATCAAAAATTTGATTTGCCGTTTTTTTATTTGTCATTTTGGATCTTAGAACCTTAGCATCTTAGAATCTTAGACCCTTTAAAAAAATCACGATCCCCTCTGTCTCTTTCCTCCTTTTTTCCCTTCAGAAAAGTTTCCGATTTTGTAAGCTAAAGAAAACATTACATAACGCTTTAAAACTGTATTTTCTTCATCACGAATCGAAGTAGATGAAATAGTTCTTGTTGCACTTTGGTTCTGATTTAAAACATCGTAAACTTTTACTTTGGCGTATAATTTTTTATCCATAAAACCATAAGATAAACTGGTATTCCAAAGGAAGAAATCCTTTTTAAAATCATCTGAAATATTGGAGTTGTATGTATATCCGAAATCATTACCAAAAATCAAATTAGCTGGCCAATAAGATGTTGTCTGCAAATTAATTCTATGAATCACATTTGAAGTGGCATCTCGCGAAAAGTTTTCATATTTCGTTTCATTATAAGACAAACTATAAGACGGCGCAATAGAAAGTACCTCTCCATAATCGTAAGAAGCATAAACACTAGGTGTTACTACAATTGATTTTGCATTATACAATTGAGCATTGGTAAATCCTTTATCGAAATTATAATTACCGCTTAAGCGTACACCGTATCTTAAAGTATGCGCATCTTTTTTAACTTGCTGATTCCAGTTTCCTCCAATCGAAGCCGAGTACGTTCCAGATATATTTACGTAAGTTGTATTACGTTTTCCGCTATCATCGTAAATTGAAGTTGAAACCACATCATTATTATAATAATCTCCACGAAGATAAACGCTATAACCAGAACGAGTTCTAAAATCAAAATTCTTGAAATCGATACCTGCACTATTTTTCTCAATCGGATTTAAATCTGGGTTTCCAATTACACTATTTAATGGGTTATTTAAATTGGCTACCGGCATTAATTGAGTTGCTGATGGAAGCGCATTAGAATAATCATATTTAAAAGTCAAATTCTTTGAACGGTTGAATTTGTATCTAAGTTGCGCATTTCCATATGGAAGCATATATCTTTTGTTCAAATCAGTCGCTTGATTCAAATAAAAAGAATGATTGTCAAACTCTACAATCGAAGTTCTTGAATTTAAATTCAGCGTAAATTTACTTTTCTGCAATGTAATTCCAACCTTAGGCGTTATCGAATTTTGCTTTGATGAAGTGTAATTTGTCAAAGATTCATTTAAATTTGAATACTGATCTGTAGTTTCATCAAAATCAAAAGTCTTTTGATCGTTGATGGAATTCTGCCAATTGAAATCAGTTCCGAAACGAACACGAAGTGAATCTGTAATTGGTTCTGTATATTCTAAATCAATTGCATAAGAATCACTTTTTGAATTATTTTTTGCATTCTGATTTCTTTCATCATTCGGTTTTCCATCCTGATGAAAAATAGTTTCAGAAATATTAATTCCGTTCGAATCATTTTTAGAGTTATTGTTATTAAAAACAACACTCAGATTTCGTGACTTCTTTTCGAATACTTTATTGAAATTAATGCTGTTCGCAAAATTCGTATTAGATCCTTTTGTATAAGAACTTGATGTGCTTTCGTTTAGCGCTTCGCCATTTTCATCTACCGAAGAAGTAAACGAAGAATTAGTATTGTTCGAATTAGACTGATTTATGTTCGGAGCCACAACCAGACGCATTGTCGGATCGATTTTGTACTCTAATTGAAAATTGGCATTGTTTCCCGTATTTTCATTTTTAGTTTTAGAATCAGCTTCAGTTACAATATTTCCTGTAGGTAAAAAACTAACCTGATTTGATTTACTATCATTTTTAGTCACAGCATTTGTAAAATTATAACTGCTCATAAACTCCAAATCTTTGTTCCAGTCGTCAGAATAATTGATTCCAGCCAAAGTAGATTGCGTAATTCCTTTACCTCCGCTGCTGGCGCCCTGACCGCCTTTTGAATTTCTTCCTCCTCCCATATTATCAAAAACCTCATCCATAGAAAAACCTGTTGAGTTGATATTATTTGAAGAAGCCAAAACACTGATTTTTTGTTTATTTTTAAAGAAGTTCATCATCAAACTGGTTTCATAATGCTCGTCTGATCCATATCCTCCGAGGACTTTTCCAAAATATCCTTTGTTTTTCTTTTCGTCGATCGTGATATTTATACTCGAATAATCCGATGTAGATTCTTGTTTTGCCAGTTCTTCTTTTTTCGTTTTAAAATCAGAAACCTGAACTTTTTTGATAATATCAGCAGGAAGATTTTTAATAGCAATCGCTCCATCTTTATCAAAAAATGCTTTTCCGTTGACTAAAACCTGATTGACTTCTCGCCCATTGACCGTTATTTTTCCAGAATTATCAACGTCAAATCCTGGCAATTGCTTTAATAAAGCTTCGACATTTGCATCTGGACGGACTTTGTATGAAGGAGCATTAAACTCTAAAGTGTCTTTTTTAATGGTAATTGGCGGTGCTTCAGATTTTACGATTACCTCGTTAAGAACATTTGCATTTTCAATCATATACAATTTTCCAAAGTCTTTACTTTCTGTAAGTCCTTTTTGTTCTTCAAAATAAGCCTGATATCCTGTATAGTTTACTTTCAAAAATACGGGTTTATCATACTTTTTAGTATTAATGAGGAAATTTCCGTTTTTATCTGTTGTCGCATATTCAATGATAGTAGAATCTTTTACGGTTGTAAAATAAACGGTGGCAAGTTCAAGTGGAAGCTGTGAATTTATATCAACCACTGTTCCTTTAATAACGATATTATTTTGGGCATTTGCCGAGTAAACAAAAGCTAAAAACAATAAAAATGAATAAATTTTGGTCATAAAATTAGGTTAGTTTGATCAGTAAGACTTAAATAATTGCAAAAGGTTTAATTGTATTTTTTACATTTATCCAAATATAATGCCAATAAAAAATTGATCTCATAATTATAGAGACACAAAAAACAAAAAAGTCCCCTATTGCGGAGACTTTTCTATTTAATTCTATCTTATTTTAATTTTATTTTTCTCTGATATAAATATCAATTGGAACTCCTGCAAAATCCCAATTTTCTCTAATTTTATTTTCCAGATATCTCTTATAAGGTTCTTTTACGTATTGAGGCAAATTGGCAAAAAATACAAACTGAGGCGTTTGTGTTGGCAATTGCATACAATATTTAATTTTAACGTATTTACCTTTTGTTGCTGGTGGCGGATAAGCTTCAATAACTTTCAACATATATTCGTTGAATTTTGAAGTTGCGATTCTTTGTTTTCTGTTTTCGAAAACCTGAACTGTAGCTTCAAGCGCTTTCAACAAACGCTGTTTGGTTAAAGCAGAAACGAATAAAATTGGCACATCTGTAAATGGCATTAATTCTTTCTTGATTTTTTCTTCATAATCACGTGTAGACATGGTATCTTTTTCTACCAAATCCCATTTGTTTACCAAGATTACAACACCTTTACGGTTTTTCTCAGCCAGCCAGAAAATACTCTGATCCTGACCTTCAAATCCGCGAGTTGCATCAATAACCAATATACAAATATCTGCATGCTCGATTGCACGAACTGAACGCATTACAGAATAAAATTCTAAATCTTCTTTTACTTTTGCTTTACGACGAATTCCGGCAGTATCTACCAAGTTAAATTCGAAACCAAAACGGTCAAATTTAGTATCAATTGCATCACGAGTTGTTCCTGCAATATCTGTAACAATATAACGATCTTTACCAATTAAGGCATTGATAAAACTAGATTTTCCAGCATTCGGACGACCTACAACAGCAAAACGAGGTAAATCTTCTTTAACCTCAACTTCTGGTTTCTCAGGAAAAGCATCAATCAAAGCATCTAATAAATCTCCTGTTCCACTTCCAGAAATACTTGCGAAAGTATAATAATCTCCTAAACCAAGATTGTAAAACTCAATCGCATCTTTTTCGCGCATTGCGTTATCTACTTTATTTACAGCCAATAAAACTGGTTTTGTTACTTTACGCAACAATTTAGCAACCGTTTCGTCCATTGGTGTAATTCCCTCTTCAACATCAACAACAAAAATAATAACATCGGCTTCGTCGATAGCCAATTCTACTTGTTTACGGATTTCACCTTCAAATACGTCATCAGATCCGCGAACGTATCCACCCGTATCAATAACAGAAAACTCTTTTCCGTTCCACTCGCTTTTACCATAGTTTCTATCACGGGTAACCCCAGATACTGAATCTACAATAGCTTCTCTTCTTTGTATCAGCCTATTAAAAAGGGTTGATTTCCCTACATTAGGTCTTCCTACTATCGCAACAATGTTATTACTCATTTTATTGAATTTTTGATTTTAGACTTTAGATTTTAGTTTCTTAGTTTCCTAAAAAATCCAATCACTTGTAATCTAAAATGCTTTATTTAAATTTTTTGCAAAGGTAGTTAAAAAAAGTTGCTAAGATGCTAAGTTTCTAAGTACCTAAGTTTTTATTGTTTTTTTGTATAATTTTCAGGAGCTAATCCAGCTATCCGCTATATCTTTTCCTGGCTAAAGAAGCCAGAAAAAGGATACCGCTCCTATCTGGGCTAGGGCACTCATTTTCAAATGAACCTTTCGTTAAACGATTAAACAAATCAACGATTAACCGATTAAACAAAAAAACTACTGATTGTAACCAAATCTTTTCAGCATATTAGCATTGCTTCTCCAATTTTTATTCACTTTTACGACTAGTTCAATGTGAATTTGTTTTCCGAAGAATTTCTCTAAATCGGCGCGGGCATCGGTTCCAACTTTTTTAAGAGCAGCACCTTTATGTCCGATAACAATTCCTTTTTGAGTTTCGCGTTCTACCATAATAATCGAACGGATTCTGATGATTTTTTCGTCTTCAAAAAATTCTTCTGTTACGATTTCAACTGCGTATGGAATTTCTTTACTGTAATTCAATAAGATTTTCTCACGAATGGTTTCGTTTACAAAGAAACGTTCTGGTTTATCTGTTAACTGATCTTTTGGATAATAAGCCGGAGATTCTGGCAATAATTCGATAATTCTTCCGAAAACTTCTGGAACATTGAAATTCTGCAAAGCCGAAATTGGGAAAATTTCTGCATTTGGCACTTTTTCTTTCCAAAAAGAAACTTGCTCTTCTAATTGTTCCTGATTCGAATTGTCGATTTTATTTAAAAGTAATAAAACAGGAATTTTAGCATGAATGATTTTATTAAAGAAAGCTTCGTCTTTTAGATCCTGCTCTCCTATTTCGACCATGTAAATTAAAATATCAGCATCTTCAAAAGCCGATTTTACGAAGTTCATCATCGATTCCTGCATTTCATACGCTGGTTTGATAATTCCAGGCGTATCAGACAAAACCAATTGAAAGTCTTCTCCGTTTACAATTCCTAAAATTCTATGACGCGTAGTTTGTGCTTTTGATGTAATGATAGACAATCGCTCTCCAACGAAAGCGTTCATCAATGTTGATTTTCCAACATTTGGATTTCCGATAATGTTTACGAAACCTGCTTTATGTGACATTTTTTGTTTTATTTATTTTGCAAAGGTAGTCATATCAAGTCAATACAGAAAATAAAACATTTTTTAAAGTTTTCGTTGGATTTCTCAAAAAACGGCGTATCTTTGCACCCGAAACATCGCGGGATAGAGCAGTAGGCAGCTCGTCGGGCTCATAACCCGAAGGTCACAGGTTCGAGTCCTGTTCCCGCTACTAAGTAAAAGCTTCAGAGAAATCTGGAGCTTTTTTTGTTTCAAAAATTTGATTTAGATTGTGGGTGCGAAGTCAGAGATATTCGCACAGCGCCTCCATTTAACTCTTCGAAAAGCGGGGAATTATCTTTTTCATTTTTCAGTTTTTTTAATTCTTTTGTTTTATGAGTTGACAATTCAGAAACCTAATAAACTATCTAACAACTAATTACACACAACAAACATACAAAGCTATCCAAATTATTGAAGATATATGTGATAAAAATTATATTTTCATTATAAATCATTAAAAGGCGAATCTTGTAAACACAATAATCCTCAATGCTCTTGTTATATATTGAATGCTTTCCAGTACGAGGTAAAAGCTTTAGAGAAATCTGGAGCTTTTTTTTTGTTTAATAATAATATGTGATTTAGATTGCGGGTGCGAAGTCAGAGACATTCGCAAAGCGGTGTTTTTTTTAATTATCAAAAGCGTCATCGTATTGATAACTAATAATTCCGTCTGTTATCATAACTTCCTGATTGCCGTCATTTAGTTTTCCTGAAAATGTAGCGTAAAAGCAGGAATTTCTATTTATTATGACGTCACATTCAAATTCACCTTTAATAAAATCTCCATCAAATGATACATTGTCAATATATTGATGGTAAAGAAATTTTTGAATTATATTTTTACCCGTTTTCTTATAAGGTAAAATAACAGCAATTCCCTGTTCTCTAAAAGGATCATTACTTCTTCTATCCCCGTTTAAATGCAATTCATATCCTTCTGACCTAAGATCGATTCCATAGCCTAATGCTTGGAAAGTTTGAGGTTTGCCGTTAACAACCATTGATATGCTTGTTGGTTTGCAATTTAGGACTTCTTCTCGATTCTCATCTTTATTACACGAAAATGTTACAATAACTAAAAGTAAGAATAGTAAGTTTTGAATTTTCATTTTTGATTATTTTATTGTGTTTTTTAATCTCCAAACTATTGTTAACCGTCGCTTATTTCAATACGCTATCTGCCTCAACGATTTCAAAATCGTCATTATTTTGCAACAGATGTTTTAATATGGGAATATGTCCTTGACCAAATATTAGAATAACGTATTTGTCATCTGCATTTATTTGATTCATAATATTTGAATAGATAGCTAGATTTCTCAAATACCAATCAGACACAGATTGTGCTCCTGCATAATTTTTACCCGCTCCAACTTTTGCTATAAATTTTAGATAAATTGATAAATTTCTTTTTAATTCTTCTGGTTTATTGATGTATTTCAAGACTTCGAGAATTGTCCCGTTTTTCAATTTAGCATCAAAATCCTTAATCATTGCATTTGCTTGGGTTCCCAAATCTTTCAACAAATAAAGTTGATTATTTTCTTTTGCGGTTGCGGCCATTAAGCTATCGTGTGTCATTCCGTAGAATTTATCTACACAGTTTACTTGATTTAATTTTAATTTTTTAGCTAACCTAAAGCCAATTTGTTCTCGTTCTGAGACTGGAAGCTTATACTGGCCTTTCAAATATAAATTATACAAACTGTCATTAGAACGTTGATTTTCAAATGATCTTTCAATCATCACTTTAGTTGCTTTCGTTTGAGACAGAACATTTGTCAAATCTTCCAACTCACTTTGACGTTTAGCACTAAAAAAATCATCCGTTTTTAATTCAAATTGATCTGTATGCGGATTTTCAAAATGAATTGTTCCAATTAACAAGATCTTAGTCTTATGCTTCGCTTCCTGTCCAAAAGTTGCGGTTACAATTAAAAATGTAATTAAAAATGCAGAAACTGTTTTAATGAAAGTCATATTTTTAGTCTATTTATGTTATAGTTGTTCATAAAAATTCTCACCAGTTTTTTTAAAACAATATTGAAACTTGGTTTGTAAAAATAAATTATTAGTATTACTCTTTTTTACGGCATTCCTCATTATTTAAAATAAGTTTCTTTTCATTTACCTTCGTTCCTAAGAATATTTTCAAATAGCACTAACACGATACCTAAATATCTTTGACTTTGTGACTTTATCGTAACAAAACGTAAAAAAAAGCGCAAAGTCGGAGACATTTGCGCTTTTTTTTTCTTTTCAAACACTTCTGAGAATTTAAGCATTACCAAATCGTTATTCTATCTTTTTCTGGTAAATACATTTTATCTCCAGATTTTACATTAAATGCATCATAAAAAGGTGTCGTATTCATTAAAGGACCATTAACACGCCAATTTGGTGGAGAATGTGGGTTATTGTTAATCCACAAACGCAGGAACTCGTCTTTCATTTTTACTCTCCATATTTTAGCTATAGAAATAAAGAAGCGTTGATCTGGAGTAAATCCGTCGATTTTAGTATTTCCTTTTCCTTGGTCTGTCATTTTAAAAGCATCATAAGCAACCGCAATTCCAGCAATATCTGCCGTGTTTTCGCCAACTGTCATTGCACCATTAATGTGTAGATCGCCTAAAACGGTATAAGTACTATACAAATTGATAACCTGTTGTATTCTTGACTTAAACTGTGCATAATCTTCTTTTGTCCACCAGTTTTTTAGGTTGCCATCTTTATCATATTGAGCGCCTTGATCATCAAAAGTATGGGTTATTTCGTGGCCTATAACCATTCCGATACCTCCATAATTAAGTGCATCATCTGCATCATTATCAAAATATGGGGCTTGCAAAATACCTGCAGGAAAAACGATTTCATTTGCAGTAGGATTATTGTATGCCGTAACTGTTGGAGGCGTAGTATACCATTCTGATTTATCGACTAGTTTGCCCAATTTTGCCAATTGAAATTGATATGCAGCTGTAGCGGCAGAAACCATATTTTCAAAATAGGTATCCCTGGCTATATTTACATTGCTATAATCCCTCCATTTATCTGGATATCCTATTTTTTTAGTAATGGCAAACAATTTTTCTTTGGCCTTTTGTTTTGTAACAGGACTCATCCATTCCAGTTTATCAATCCTTTTGCCATATGCTTTTTGCAAATTATTTACTAGTGTCAACATACGTTTTTTGGCATCTTCTGAAAAATATTTCTTTACATACAATTCACCCAATGCTTCGCCTAAATAAGTATCAACTGCATTGGCCATTATTTCGCCACGCGATTTTTGAACAGCTTGACCAGAAAGCACTTTGGTGTACTCAAATGTAGCATCTACAAAAGGTTTACTTAAATCATCTGCATATCTTTCTAAAGAATTTGCTTTCAGATAAATTTTCCAATTATTGATCGGGATTGTTTTTAATAACTTATTAAGAGCATCATAATAGGCCGGTTGAGACACATTAATAGAATCCGTTTTTGCTCCTAATTTTGTCAAAAAAGTAGTCCAGTCTATATTAGAATGCCTTTTTACAAGATCTGTCACAGCGATTTTATTGTAATTTGCCTGCACATCTCGAAGTTCTACTTTTGTTTTATGAGCAACGGCGATTTGTTTGTCAATACTGTAAACCAAATCAGCATTCTTTTTAGACACTTCGGCATTGCTACCTGTTTGCTGAAATAATGCAGCAAGATATTTTTTGTATGCTTTCTGTATCGCAACAGTTGATGAATCTGATTTGAAATAATAATCCCTGTCAGGCAAACCAATACCTGTTTGATAGATTTCCGCAATGTTCATACTGCTGTTCTTTTGATCGGGTGAAACTCCGAAAGCTATTATAGAAGAATTTCCTGCTTTTTCTTCATTCACTACAAAGTGCATCAAGGATGGTAAATCGTTAATTGCTTCAATTTTGGCAAGCAGGGGTTTTATAGGTTCAAAACCGCGTTTATCAATAGCTACAGTATCCATACCAGATGCATAAAAGTCTCCTACTTTTTGCGCAATACTTCCTGCTGGATTCTTGCTTTGCGAAATACTGTCTAATATTCCTCGCAAGCGAATTCGCTGCGGAAAATTCATAAACATATAGGCTCCTACTCCGGCTTGAGACGAAGGTATTGATACAGAATCGTACCATTTGCCATTTACGTATTTAAAAAAATCATCTCCCGGACGTAATGTAGAATCTATTCCAGTGATAGCAATATTTTTTTTCCTTTCGTGCTTTGAACACGCTGTAAAAGCTAAAAACACAATCAACAGTACTAATATTTTTTTCATAATCTAAATGATTTCTATTAAAATGAATATGCTTGGCATAATTTATTTAGCACAACAATATAAGAATTCAGTTTCAAATTATAAAGTTTTTCTTAGAAGAACCGCTTACCAAAATGATTACTGTTTTTAGTTAATCATTTCTTAATCTGTAAAAAAATTCATTCTTATTACTATAAATTCGCCAAGCCATTTGATATGAAATAAGCTACGTTTTATAAAATACCATAATATCCCAAAAAATCTTAAACCAACTTTTATCTTAAAAAATTGATTTATACAACACTTTTAAATATTGCGGTTTTTCAGGGAACACTTTTAGGCTTTATTATTCTAAAGTCTTCCTTATTCAATAGTAATTCCAATAAATATCTCGCATACTTATTATTTGCACTTTCAATTATTTTACTGAATTACGTTTTTGAACTTGAAGAGGTTTTTATATCATATCCTTTATTACGTTTTATAGACGAGATCGATTGGATATTTCTATTACCTGTTTTTACATTTTTGTTTATTACAAACCGCATTGATGATACGGTAAAAAACAGACAAAAAACTTATTTGTATTATATCCCATTTTTCTATGCCACTATTCTTAATCTTTCAGCCTATTTTGAAATTGTAGTAGGACTTTATAAAATTCCTGAATCTTACACATTCCTAATCAATATTTTTAGACTGATTCAGCTTTTATTGGTCGTTATCATCATTGTGTGTTTACCTCTTTACTCTTATTTTATGATAAGATATTTAAAAAACCCTCAAGAGAAAAAATGGGTACTTACGTTATTAAATTTCATGTATTTGGTGTTATTAGTATGGCTAACTACTTATATAGTCGGTCTGTTTTTTAAATCAGACATTTCTTTTCCCATGAGTCTGGTGGCTTTATTTGCAACATTTATTATTCATTGGACAGCCTATATAGGTATTTACAAATACAAATTGGCAAAAGACACAGATGCTGTTTACAATTTTTTAAATAAAGATTTAGCGATCGCACCTGCCAATTTTCAAATTGTAGAAAATGATATCTCACAAGAATATAGCGAATCTATCACGTCTATTAATCTTTATTTTCAAAAACTGGAACATCTTTGCAAAGAACAGCACATTTACACTGACAGTACTTTGAACAGAGAAAAAGTTGCAGAGAAATTAGGTATAAGTGCAGGATATCTATCGCAAATTGTAAACACAATAACGGGCGACAACTTTGCTAATTATATAAATAATTACAGAGTTGAAGCTGTGAAGGAAATGATTTCAAATTCTGAATATGAAAATTATAATTTGCTAGCAATGGGATTAGAATCTGGCTTTACTTCAAAAACAACTTTTTACAAAGCCTTTAAAAAAGTTACCGGCCAAACACCAAATGAGTATAAAAACGCAATCAAATAAGTGCCGATTTGTAAAGTTTTAAGCTTTTGAAACCTTTTCTAATTTTTCTTACACGAATTTTGGCTTCAAATAATTCAAATCAATTTTTATGAAAAAAATTTTATTGCTAGCTGTTTTTACAGTTTTAGGATTTATGAATGTAAATGCCCAAGAAATTAAATTTGGAGCTAAAGCGGGTTTAAACTTTTCAACGGTCAACGGAAGTAACACCAATAACATTGATTATGTAACATCCTATCATGTTGGCGTTGTATCGGAAATTCCAATTTCTGAAAAATTTTCTTTTCAACCTGAACTAATGTATTCTCGTCAGGGTTATAGCTTCAATAATGATGTAGTTGCTATGAATTATCTGAACATTCCTTTAATGGGAAAATATTATGTAACAAAAGGATTAAGTGTTGAAGCTGGACCACAAATAGGCTTTTTACTTTCTGCTAAAAATGAAGGCGTAAAAGTAACAAACTCATTTACCACTTTTGATTTTGGCGCTAATTTTGGCTTAGGCTATAAACTAGAAAACGGACTTAATTTTAGTGCAAGATATAATTTGGGAATAACTAAGGTTGATACTGACAATAGAAATGGAGTATTTCAAGTATCTGTTGGTTACTTCTTTTTCTAAAACTAATCATTCAACTTCATATAAAAACTGCGCAAAATGGGAGACATTTGCGCAGTTTTCTTATTTTTCTGAAATTTCTTTTAATTTATCTAAAGCTTTTGGATAGGTGTTTTGAAAGTAATCCAAATATTCATCAATTGTATCCATATCGACTGTTAAGGTTGTAATACCGTTATTTTCCTGAAAGGTATAATTCTCATGCCCTCCTGCCCATTTTTCAACCTCTTCGCCTGTGGTTACTTCCGTATCTCCATCCAAAAATCCGTAATGACGGATGGAAACAAAATCAGCTGGTTTGTGTTCTGCAATTTCAGAAATCATTCCTCCTTTTTTACCATTTTCATCTTCTCCTACAAAGAGGATTTTGCTTCCTTTGTCCCAACTGCCTTCGTAGGTAGAAGTCGGATTAAAAGTGGAAACCCAATATTCGTAAGTGGCTTTATCCTTTAAGCCCAACATCGTTTCGTATACCTTTTGAGCCCATGCGTTAATTTCTTTTTTAAACTGTAATTTTTGCATTGCTTTCTTTGTTTTAGTTTTCAATCAGTGAGATATAACCAAATTTAATAACTTAAATTCTTTTGCACGTTAAGTTACACAAAATAGCAACTAATACACTATAAAACAACATTTTAATTCCATTACCAAATCTTCAAAAATCAGCTCTAAAATAAAAACAAACATTTGGATTAAATTTAGAAAACCTCAAAACTGCACAATTTGTGACAGTAATGAGGCCCGCTAAAAACTATATGTTAGCCGATTCAAATTGCTTCAAATCTCTGGTATTTTTTTTGTACGGCAAGAGCAGAAAAAAGTCCAAGTACAAATGACATTCCGAAAAATCCTTTTTCACTGAGCAGCAAATCTGCATTCCAAAGACCAATTATGAGCAATACTATTGAAGCTATGGTACTAAACCAACTTATACTATAATACAAGTCGGTTACTGGTATACCTTCTAGCCTATCTCTTACACTTTTTTGTACTGATATTACAGAAAAAAGACCAAAAAGAAGAATAGTAAAATAGTATCCTTTTTCATTGTAAGCCATGGCCGAATTGTAAAGACCAATACAATAAGAAGTCATTCCTATAAGCAACGTCATCCAAGATGCGCCTACAAAAGCAGCGCTGGGTTTTAAAGGATTAGACCCATTATTTAATTTTGCATTTTTTGATTCTGAATTGTTGTTTAATTCATTTGATTTTAGCGGTTCCATAATTTTTTATGTTTTATAATTATGAGGCAAATGTCAGCAGGAATTAGAAGTTATAAAAATCAATTTATTCAAAAAACTGATGATATAAAGATTCATTTTATTATTTTTATTCAAATAAAATCACCATTTATGAATGCACTTCAAGAAATAGCAAACATAATGAATGAATCAGACAAAAAGGCATTCATACTTTATCTATCAAAAAAAAATAAGCGTAAAGACGTTGGCAATATAGAACTATTCAATTCATTAAAAACTGACGATATAAATCATAAAAAAAAGTATTTAAAAGACAAAAAAAGCACCGATGCCTATCATGCTTTAAGGAAAAGGCTTTATGACAGTATGATTGATTTCATGGCGAATCAAAGTTTTGAAAACGATACTTCGCAAGAAAATACCATATTGCGCCTTATTGTTGTAAGCCGTTTATTTTTTGAACATCAACTGATAAAAACAGCTTTCAAATGTCTGGCAAAAGCCGAAGAGATCGCTTTAAATATTGAGCAGTTCAGCCTTCTCAATGAGATCTATTTGACTCAGATACAATTTGCGCATTTTAATCTGTCTGAACCAATTGAAAAAATAATAGCAAAATTTAAAGCAAATAAAAAACGACTCGAATATGAGGAACAGCTCAATTTAGGTTACGCTGTTCTGCGCCGCGAACTTACTGCAATATATCATGAAGGACGAATAGTAGACTTTCAAGCACTGATAAAAAATACGATTGAAACACATGGAATATCTTTAAAACAAGGATTAACTTTTAAATCTCTGTATCAAATATTATTTATTGCCAACGAATATGCATCTATAAACAACAATTATGTGCTTATACAGCCTTTTGTTATTAAAAGCTATCGATTTATTAATCATAAAAACGAACTCAAAGACAGGCATTTATATTACCACATATACATATTGTATTTTATAGCTAATTTCTATTTTCGCAATGGTCAGTTCACCGAGTCTTTGAATTATCTGAGTTTGATGTTTACAGAACTACAGAAACAATCTGGCAAATATTATCAGCGTTTCTGCCTCAGGTATTTTTTATTATTAGCATTTAATGAAAATTATATTGGCAATCCTGAAAAGGCAATAGAAATTGCTGAAAAAGCTCTTTCTTCAAACAAGAAAACAGATCCTAACGAAAGCAACGACATCCGATTAATGCTTATTGTTTTTTATGTGCAGCAAAATGCGGGACGAAATGCAGCAAAAGAAATGGCAAAATTAAACCATACCGACAGCTGGTACGAAAAAAAAATGGGAATGGACTGGACCATAAAAAAATGCATAGTTGAAATCCTTCTGCAAACACAACAAGAAAATGCAGAACTGGCTTTGTCTCGAATAAAGAGTTTTAAAAGACGTTATAAAAAATATCTCTTAACCGTAAATGAGGAACGTGTTGTAAATTATATTCTATTCGTTGAGCAATATGTAATGAAACCAGAAATTATACAAACACAAAAATTTCAAAAAGCAATTGAAGATTTCATAATTGCAGCACAAAACGGACCTAAAGATATTTTTATTATGAGTTTTTTATCTTGGTTGCTTGCCAAAGTGAGGCAAAAAAAGGTTTATGAAATAACTTTGGGACTTTTAAAAACATATTTTCTTACTTCGGATTTTAAATAAAGCAAAAAAATAAGAAAGATTTTTCTTTAAAAACCAAAAATTTTCAATTTTATTAAAAATTTTTATCAATAAAAAGATGCAAAATTTTTCTTTATTATTTTTAAGAAAAGTAAAACAAATTAATTACTAATCAAACAAATACATTTTACACAGCTCCATTTCTTTGTTGATAATTTTCTTCAAAAATGATATTTTCAAAATATTCAAAAAAAGTTTTTCTTGAAAGTCTCTTGTATAATTCAATATTAATTATAATTTTGCACCCGCATTACAAAAGCAGGTCCGTTCGTCTATCGGTTAGGACGCCAGGTTTTCATCCTGGTAAGGGGGGTTCGATTCCCCCACGGACTACTTATCAAAGGCAAAAGCTTCAGAGAAATCTGGAGCTTTTTTTGTTTATATTTACTCCGCCTAAAATGTTTGAGAAAAAATATTATAAAACAATACTGAAACCAAATCTTATAATGAAACAAAAACTTACAACACTTTTAATTGTATTTACTGTTATAAATATGTTTGGCCAAGTGCCGGCCAGCACAACTAATTATTCAAACAAAACTTTGACTACAGCAGATATGGTAACTAATAAAGCCTTAAAACCGCTTAAAAAAGTTCCTTTAGACGAAGCGTCAATGTTGATTTACGATTACGACGGCTCTCTTTTTTCATGGGATCTAGAAGCGGAAACAATTGTTTGGACTGTAAAGGCTACAGATGCTAGTACAGAAATGTGCGCCAATAAAATAACATTACAGGATGGTGTAGTTTATGTTCCGTTTGTTAACGGCGAAATTTTTGCAATAGACAATCAAACTGGTGCGATTTTTTGGAAATCAAGATTAGGTTCTATTACAGATCAAATTGTTTTAAAAGACCAAACTCCAATTGTAAAAAATGGAAAGTTATTCATTATTGCTCAAAATCAAAATCAGAACAGCAATCTATACGCTCTTGACTTAAAAGATGGAAGTTTAGCATGGAACTTCAAATTTGATACTGCGGTTAATGACACAACACCACTTTTTTTTGACAATAAAATTATTACCCAAGGCGGATCAAATGTCTATATTTTTGAAGCCAATACAGGTAAAATTCTTAGCCAGAAAAACTTTGAAGAACTAATTACAGGAAACGCTGTAACCGATGGACAAAATGTATTTATGGCAAGTAAAAAAAATACTCTTTTTGCTTTAAATCCGAATAACCTGGACATTGTTTGGCAGTTTAAATTGGATGAAAATCAAAACAACATTAAAGAACGCATCTTGTGCAAAGACAATAAAATATATGCTGGTGCTCAAGGTTCTCAAGTTTCTTCTTTGTATGCAATTGACTCAAAAACTGGAACTCAGCTTTGGAAAACAGATTTTAAAGACGATAATATCGAATACATTGTTAAAGAAAACGAGAACATTTGGGGTTATACTCGCAAAAAAAAGCTTTTCGAATTGGATTTAACCAATGGCGAAATCGCATTTGAAGCCAAATTGACAACACTTCCTATTTCAAATTTTGAATTTCCAAAAGAAGACAATTTATTGTACTATTATTGCGACGCTGGATTAATTCAATTTGATTTGAATGAGAAAGACGAAAATATGTATTATATGAGAACTTCTCTTGCAGACAATCCATATAGCGCTTATTTAAAGATAATTCGATAAATAGTAATGCTCAACTATATAAGAAAGCTTCTGTTTATCAGAAGCTTTTTAATTTTATAAATAATGATGGTATTAGAAAAACACATTATTCCAATACAGAGTTATGCCTCATAAAGAAGCTCCCAGTATTTGTAATAGAAAAGCCAAAGCTTTTAAGCTGCCTTCTTTGCCATTCTTTTTTTACACTCTAAAATTCTAAGCTGATTTTCGGCACAAAGAATATGCTCTTTTGTACCATTTTTTTGAATTTCGATCAAATAATGAAAATCTCTCTCCTTAGTCGCAGATTTTATTATAAGCCCCTTTTTAAAATCCATTTTTCTTTCTACCACTGTGGCAGTGTAAGATCTACCACTCAATGCAACGTAGGTTACATCTTGTCCTTTTAAAAATTTCATCGTTTTAGCTTTTTCAGTTAAATAATGGTTGCAAATGCTAATAAGACAAAATCGATTTTAAGGGGGGTTAATCAATTTTTTCTTTAGAGGTGCAATATAGAAATATTGCAAAATTCAGTACCCCGTATTTATACCTGTTTTTACATTTTGAAAAGTTAAAATTTTGGAAGCTCACTTTTTTTACTTATAGAAAAATTTGATACAATTTAGAACAGCCCTTTTCAATTCTTTTTTTGGCCAAATGAGTAGTTTTGAATGAAGGATAATCCTTTTCAAAAAACAACTAAAATTCAGGCAAAATGATACATGAAAGAGTGATGGAAAAACTGGCAATTTTAGCAGATGCAGCCAAATATGATGTTTCTTGTTCGTCTTCTGCTGGTCAGAACAAGCGAAAAAATCAAAACAAAGGATTGGGCGACACGGGAAATGGAATTTGTCACGCCTACACCGAAGACGGACGCTGTGTTTCGCTCTTAAAAATACTATTGACCAATCACTGCATTTTTGACTGTGCTTATTGCGTCAGCAGAAAAAGCAACGACATTAAACGTACTGCCTTTACCGTACAAGAAGTTGTCGATCTTACCATTGGTTTTTACAGAAGAAATTATATCGAAGGGTTATTTTTAAGTTCAGGAATTTTTGATAATCCGGATTTTACCATGGAGCGTTTGGTTCGAATTGCAAAGAAATTACGATTAGAAGAAAACTTTAATGGTTATATTCATCTAAAAGCAATTCCAGGCGCAAGTGACGAGCTCATAAAAGAAGCTGGAATGTATGCAGATCGTTTAAGTGTAAATGTTGAAATGCCAACCGAAAAAAGCTTAAAATTATTAGCACCTGAAAAAAATCATGCTGATGTAATTAAGCCAATGGAATACCTGAAAAATGAAATTGTTGGTTATAAAGAAGAAAAAAAAGCCAATTTTAAAGCGCCGCTTTTTGCTCCGGCTGGACAAAGCACGCAAATGGTAATTGGTGCCACACAAGAAAATGATCTTGAAATTCTTGGAATGGCAAATTATTTTTACGAACAGATGAATATGCGTCGTGTCTATTATTCTGGCTATGTGCCGATAAGCTACGACAACCGACTTCCTGCAATTGGAACTCCAGTTCCAATGATACGTGAAAATCGTTTGTATCAAGCCGATTGGTTAATTCGTTTTTACGGTTTTAATGTCAATGAAATTGTCGGTTTCGATCAGCCCAATTTAGATTTGGATATTGATCCGAAATTAGGATGGGCATTGCGAAATTTACATCAGTTTCCTGTTGATATTAATTCTGCAGATTTAGAATTAATCCTGCGCATTCCAGGAATCGGAGTTACGAGCGCCAAAAAAATTATCTCCGCGCGAAAATTCAAAAGATTACAGCCTGAAGATTTGAAAAAACTAGGAATTGCCTACAATCGTTCAAAATTTTTTCTAGCTTTTTCTTCGCCTTTTTATTTACAGAAAGATTTGACTTCTATGCAGATAAAAGAGCAAATTTTGAATATTCAAAACAGCAAGTATCAAAACAATTTTTCTAATCAGCTTTCTTTATTTCAATAATGACACTTATAATCTACGACGGCACTTTTGAAGGCTGGCTTACAGCTGTTTTTGAAATTTACGAGTACAAACTCCAAGATGTTGTTTTTGCAAAAGACGAAATTTCAAACGCTTTACTATTTTCAAAAAATCACCTTATCGAAACTGATGATGTAAAAGCAAATCGAGTTTTAAAAGGCTTAAAACAACGTCTTTCGCCAAGCGGAATTACCAACATGTACCACGCTTTTTTCTCCGAATTGAATCAAATTGAAGAGAGTTTATTTCGTTTTGCCACCTATGTTTTTTCGAGTTCAAAAAACATAGAAGGAGATTTAAGCAATAATGACGTTTTAAACATTCAGAAAGCTGCTCATTTAACTGGAAAAGAAAGTCACCGAATGAAAGCTTTTGTGCGTTTCAAATTAACAAAAGACAATTTATATTATGCCATCGTTGAACCTGATTGCAATGTGCTACCGCTTATTCAAAAGCATTTCAAAAATCGTTATGCCGATCAACGCTGGTTAATTTACGATACCAAACGCAAATACGGCATTTACTATGATCTTGAAAATGTTTCTGTTGTCGAATTGACTTTCGATTCCAATCCTTCATCTTCTAAATTTCTAGCTGAAATCTCAGATGAAGGCGAAGAATTTTTTCAGAATTTATGGAGAAATTATTTCAAAAGCGTCAATATTGAATCCAGAAAAAACACCAAACTTCACGTACAGCATATGCCAAAACGATATTGGAAAAATTTAATTGAAAAAATACCTGAACTCAAAAAATAGCACTTTATTTCTTGTAACTTTTTTTCAAAGCATCTAATAATTCTACCATATCCACTACTCCATAAGTTGAAGAATAATCTGAAACGGCGTAAGGCAAAATCAAACTATTGTTGTGAATAATTGCCCCGCAAGAATATACAACATTAGGCACATAACCTTCACGTTCATCTTCTAACGGAGAAAGTAAAGGCTCAGAAAGTCGCCCAATTTCTTTTGAAGGATCATCCAAATCAAATAACGAAGCACCAATGCAATAACGTCTCATTGTGCCCACACCGTGTGTAATAACTAGCCAGCCTTCTTCTGTCCAAAGTGGAGAACCGCAATTTCCAATTTGGGTCAATTCCCAAGTAAATCTCGGCTGCTGCAAAAGAATTGGCGTATTCCATTGTGTCGCTCGATCCGAATACATGATGTAATTGTTAACGCCGTCAATTCTTGCCAGCATAGCATATTTACCTTTTATTTTTCGAGGAAATAAAGCTAAATTTTTATTTTGCGCACCTTCACCATGAAGCGGCATCACTCTAAAACTATAAAAATCTTCGGTAGAAATTAATTTAGGCAAAATCGTATGTCCGTTGTATGCGGTATATGTTGCCATAACACGTACCGAATCATCATCGTCTACAAAACGAACGAAACGGGCATCTTCGATTCCTCGGCTTTCTGAATCAGAAATTGGAAAAATAACACGTTCTGTAATATCCGAATCGTGTTTAAACTGTAAATCATAAAAAGAATTCGCTAGCCATAATATTTCCTGCAAAGCCGTTTTTCTTTCTTCACGAATTGCTGGATCACTCAAAGCTGTAGTCAGCATATTTTTCAAAACTGCAAATTCAAATTCTTCTGGAAGATCTTGCATAATTTGGACAATGTATTTGTCCGTTGTATGCATCTCTGATAATTTCGTCAGAAAACGCTCTTTATTAAATAAGGTTTTATGTTCAATTTCGGCTTTATCAATATGATTTCCGATTTTCATTATTTGCAGATTATTGTCTCGATCTAAAATTCCTCTCCTAAAAACAATAGACGAAATATGGCCTTCGCCAGTGGCACGAAAAGAAATTACAACGCGTTTTTCGCCCGCTTCTAAACCTGTCTGGTCAAAATCTTCTACAATTGAAGGATTAAAAATCGCAGCTGATTCAATCGCATATTCCATTGTACAATAAGAACCGATAAGCATTTTTCGATCTAAAGAAAGCGAATCAAAATCAATTTGCATTTCTTCTATTATAGGTCTGATTCTTTCACAATGTCTAAAAAAAACAGCTGAGATGTTTCTATGGCGTCTTGCAAATTCACGAAGCGTTTGCTCTAAAGTCTGCAAAACTTCTTTTTCTTCCAGTGTCATTATACGAAGTACCATTTGCTGGGTTCGTTCAATACCATTCATGAAATATCTTGCAACAACTCTTCTTGAATCTGGTGTAAATTTTATACTTTTTCGAACTACTGATACTCGCATAGTGGCGTTTTTTTTAAGGAAATTATATTATCTAAATCACATATTCTAAAACAAGTTACTAATTTTTGTTAAAGAAAAAAACTTAATTTTTTATTAAAGCTACGAATTCGTTGCCAAAAACAAACATTTTTTAATGGAACAATTTGATTAAAACTTTGATAAGTTCGATTTGAAAACCACATCTAAAAAGCAATGAAGAATAAAGTTAAATTTTTGAGAGAAGAAAAAAATATGACTCAAAATGAACTTGCCGAAAAATCTGGACTTTCTCTAAGAACGATTCAGCGCATTGAAGCAGGAAATATCTTGAAGGGATTTACTTTAAAAAGCATTGCTCAAACATTAGAAACAGAACCAGAAAAACTTTTTGAAGCCACTGATTTTTTTGATCTTGAAAGAGCCAAAATCATTAATCTTTCTGTCATATTCCTTTAACTGGATATCTCTGTTTAAAATTGATTGTTGCTTTAATAAATGGAATCCATTTAAACCAAAACAAGAATTAGCTATAAAATTGAAAACAACTTTTTATAATTTAAGCTGGAATAAACTAAAGTTCTAATCTAAAAAAACGATTTTAAAAATTGACTTCAATTATACTGTTTACGTGCTCAATAAAAGCTTCAGTATCTTTAATTTCTTGTTTTATAGTCAAATGATGATCTGCGAGATTGTATCGATCGATCATGTCTTTTTTCAAATATTTTATCATCGATTCTAAACTACGCGTATCTGTATGAGATTGTCTTTTTAATTCGCGTTGTTTTGCTTCCAGATAATTTAAAGTTTCCTTTAACTTTTGAACGTTTAATTTTCCTGTCATATAACTGTAATTATAAAAAACAATCGCTAGGAATGCGGTAAGATTCTGTTCTTCCAAAAACTACTATCTTTTGAATTTGCCTCATTCCCAACCATTGTATTCCCACACTTACGTTCAATTTGAATATTTGGTTTTAAGAAAAAATCATTTTTTTTGAGATTAAAATTGAAAGAAAAACAAACCATTGAATTACAAATATTTATGAGTAAAAAAAAGCAGCACTTTTTTACAGCAAAAGGAATGAATGCGATTACAAAACATTTTCAATAAAAAAAAACACAACTTTCACAATCTCAAAACATTACCCAAAATCTATCAAAATTGTGAATATCTATTTCGATATTTAACTATTTATTTTCCTGTAAAATTTATCTTTGGCATCCTTAAAAATTAAAAAGAGATGAGCGTAGTTTGGTACGAATGCAAAGTAAAATATAGAAAAACAGATGAAACTGGCGGACAAAAAGTGTTGACAGAACCGTATTTGGTTGATGCCTTGTCTTATACAGAAGCTGAAAAAAGGATTAATGAGGAAATGGCTGCTTATATTAGTGAAGAATTCAAAATCACGAATATTAAAGTGGCAAATTATGCAGAAATTCATCCGTTTGAAAATGCTGACAGATGGTTTAAATCTAAGGTTTCTCTAATTGCTTACGATGAAGAAAGCGGTAAAGAACGTAAGACAAGCATGTATATGCTTATTCAAGCCAATGATGTTCGTGAGGCTTTTGACAACACGATTCATGTAATGAAAAATACAATGGGCGAATATTCGATTCCGGCGATTTCAGAATCACCGATTATGGATGTTTTCCCTTATTTCAGCGGTGAAGAAGGTGAAACAGAAATGCTAGAAAGATTTAACGCTCTGAAAGCTTCTAAACCAGAAAGACCAGATGAAGAAGTTGTCGATCACATGGAATTTGAAACAGCTACAGAAGAATAAAAATTCACAAAAGCTTCAGAGAAATCTGAAGCTTTTTTTATTTGTTCCTAACAATGGAGTCCTCGTTTTTCAAATCAAAATAAACCTTATATTCGTAACACCATTAAACTGACTTAAAACCACTTACTGCAAAACCAACCACTTCATGACCAAAAAGACACTAATTTTAATTGGGTTTATTCTTTTAAAATTTATTCTGCAATATGTTTTAATAAGTCCCGAATACGATTTACAGCGCGATGAATATCTGCATCTCGATCAAGCGTATCACACTGCTTGGGGGTTTTTATCGGTTCCGCCGGTAACTTCTTGGTTTTCCTGCATTATTCTACTGCTTGGAAATTCCTTTTTTTGGATTAAGTTCTTCCCTGCCCTATTTGGCGCATTGACTCTTTTGCTCGTTTGGAAAACAATCGAACTTTTAAAAGGAAATCTTTACGCTTTAATTTTAGGTGCGTTATGCATATTGTTTTCATGTTTGTTACGGCTAAATATGTTGTATCAGCCTAACTCTTTGGATGTTTTATGCTGGACTGCGGTTTATTATGTCTTGATTCAGTACATTACTTCAGAAGACACAAAATGGATTTACTTTGGAGCCATTATTTTTGCTTTTGGTTTTTTAAACAAATACAACATCGTATTTTTATTATTTGGATTATTTCCTGCTATCATACTTTCTCGTCAAAGAAAAATGCTCCTAAAAAAGCAGTTTTATTTTGCCTTAATTTTTGGTCTAATGCTCATTCTTCCTAATCTGGTTTGGCAGTTTAGAAACCAGTTTCCGATTGTGCATCATATGCGAGAACTAGCCGAAACTCAATTGGTAAATGTTAATTTAGCAGATTTTATAAAAGATCAAATTCTATTTTTTATTGGTGGCTTATTGGTCATTTTAGCTGGACTTTATGCGCTGATTTTCTACAAACCTCTCAAAAAATACCAAGTGTTTTTTGCTTCGTTTGTTTTTACCCTTTTCATTTTTATTTACTTCAAAGCAAAAGCGTATTACGTAATTGGCCTATACCCAATTTATCTTGCTTTTGGCGCCGTGTTTTTATCTGAAGTTTTGAATGATGGATGGAAACGTTATCTCAAACCTGTTTTTATTGTAATTCCGATTTTACTTTTTATTCCGATGTACGATATTGCTTTTCCTAATAAAAGTCCCGAATATATCGTGGCACATTCCGAGAAATATCAAAAACTAGGAATGCTGCGATGGGAAGACGGAAAAGACCATCAAATTCCTCAAGATTTTGCCGATATGCTGGGCTGGAAAGAATTGGCAAGAAAAACAGATTCTTTGTATGCTTTACTTCCAAACCAAAAAGAGACTATAGTAATTTGTGATAATTACGGACAAGCCGGCGCGATCAATTATTATTCAAAAAAAGGAATTAAAGCGGTTTCGTTCAATGCCGATTATGTAAATTGGTTCAATCTTAAAATTCAATACAAAAACCTGATTCGTGTAAAAGAATTTGATGAAACGAACGAAGAATTGAAAGAAACTGGTCCTTATTTTGAAAAAGCCTTTATTGGCGGTCAGATTACAAACCAATATGCAAGAGAATACGGAACGACAATTTTTGTTTTTACGAATGCTAAAATCGACATCAACAAACGATTGGAACAAGAAATCAAAGAAGAGAAAAATTATAAAAGATAGTGAATGACTGATTTTACAAATATCTCTTATTTAAAAACAGGAAATCAGAAACAGCAATCGGCATTTGCAGTTTTAACGAAATACCGTGTTTTAGAAAATCTTACAGATTTTGATCCTATTTTAGTTGGTACAATTCCGATAAATATCGACATAGAAAATAGTGATTTGGATATTATCTGTTATTGGAAAGACAAGGTTGAATTCATAGAAAAAATTAAAGTTTTATTTGCACCACAAAACAATTTTAGCATTCGAGAAAATCTAATAAACAATCAGGAATCTGTTATTGCAAATTTCCATATTGATGATTTTGAAATTGAAATTTTCGGACAAAATATTCCTACTCAGGCACAAAATGGTTACAGACATATGCTTATTGAAGCTCAAATTCTTCATTCAAAAGGCGAAAAGTTCCGATTAGAAGTCATTAAATTAAAAGAAAATGGCATAAAAACCGAGCCTGCTTTTGGTTTGCTACTAGGCTTAAACGGAAATGTTTACGAAGAATTATTAGATTATAAAGTCTAATAAAAATCACGTTTTTCAGCTGGTCAAAAAAATAAATTACAAAAATAACTTGCAAAACCACATTTAGTGTGTATCTTTGCACCCGAAACATCGCGGGATAGAGCAGTAGGCAGCTCGTCGGGCTCATAACCCGAAGGTCACAGGTTCGAGTCCTGTTCCCGCTACTAAGTAAAAGCTTCAGAGAAATCTGGAGCTTTTTTTGTTTATCTTAGATTTACTTAAGTTTGATGCAGATTGCGAGTGCGAAGTCGGAGACATTCGCACAGCGCTTTCATTGAACTCCTCGAAGAGCGGGGCTTTTTTTGTTTATCTTAACAATCATGATTTCAATCTGCTCACGAGCGGGACGCTCAAGCGAGCAAAGGAAATAAACAAATACGATAATAGACTATGAAAAATAGTAAGATTGTAATTATAATGATGATATTGGGACTTATTTTCTCAATATATTTTTTCTCAGTTGATTCAAAATCACAAAAGGAATTAATTGAAATTAATACTGCAACTAGTGTCAAAATGAAAATAAAAGTTGCATACAATGAACGAGGAATCTATATTTTAAATGATAAGTTTTTTGTCCGTAGCGCTACTTATATTTTAGGAAATGACTATTCGATATCTAAAGACAAGGCTATTTGGAGACCTACAAATAAAAAATACATACCTAGTATATCCGACATTTCTGCTCCTTTTGAAATTTATAAAAATAAAAATAGTGACACATTAACTCTTATAAAAGATAATAAAAAAATCATCCTATTACTTGAATAATATTCGAACCTAATTTAATATTATTTGATATTTATTTTATATAAGTCATCCTAAAAATGGTTCGAAAATTGTCCCGTTAGGCTACTAAGTAAAAGCTTCAGAGAAATATGGAGCTTTTTGTCTTAGATTTTTACTTAAGTTTGATGCAGATTACGGGTGCGAAGTCGGAGACATTCGCACAGCTTTTCATAAGGCACTCTTCAGAAAGCTGGTATTTATAATATGGCAAAAATGCGCCAATAGGTACACCTTGCAAAAAGTAAATATATGACATACCTAAAAAAAATATTTTTAGTGATTCCTTCTTTCCTTATATCTTGTTCTAGCAGATTATATGTGGAAAACTATGATCCAATAAATGCATTTTTAGACACACAAAATCTGGACAAACGTAGAGAGTATATCTTACAAAGCGATAAGGAATTAAATTTACAGGCTTTAAGAATTTTTAATAGCGGTGAAGGGAATCAACATATTACTTATCCAACAGATTCCATAGACTATACAGACGGTTTATTTGTCGAAAAACACTGGAAGAAAATGTATAAAGAATATGCTGGTGATACTATAAAGAAATATTGGAAAAAGGAAGATTTTCCTCATTACAATTTCATTTTAGAAAAAGGAACTGGTTTAACTTTAAAAGAATCTTTTCTAAGAAAGTATAAGGATAGTAGAATTAATGAAATGATTATCCTTTCAGAACCAATGTATTATTTATTATCTAAAAATATATTTTGAAAGCAGTGGAACTTCTCAAGTTGTTATTATAAAAAAAAACAAAAACAAATGGGAAGTTGTCAAAATAGTTGGAGATTACATTTACAACTAATTTTCTAATCACAAAAGCTTGTTGCCAAACAATGTAATTAATAAAAGGATGATAGTGAAAAATATCTTTATATTATTAGTAACTTTTTATTATAGCTTAACATATGCCCAAAAAGATACAACTAAAACATTAAATAAAACTGATTCTTTTAGCGTAATAAACCAATATTTAAATTCGAAAATCAAAGATAAAACAAGTGAAATTATAGTAATTAGTGAAAAATTAAACCCTAATGTAACTTTAAAAATTTTTGAAGGACAATTTCCTAGACCCGAAAATGAAAAGTCTGACTATAATGTATTATATGGTGGGGCTACAAGACCTTTATTTAATGATAGGGCTTTTAAGATTATGAAAAATAATTTTTATGATAGCAAGAAATATATTTTACCAGACATCACCGACAAACTATGGACAAAAACTGATCTTGAGTTTGATAAAATAAAATTCATATCATATGTTCGTTTTGCTGCCAATTCAAATAATGCAGATGATGTAGAAATAAATAATTTACCTAATTTTTTACCTGTTTTTGGCATATCTGAACCGATTATATATGACAAAAAATATTTAGTGTTTCAATTTCATGTCACACGAACTCCTTTTTTTGGGTTTTCTAATTCAAAAGTCATAGTAATGAAAAAAGCGAAAAATAAGTGGATTGTTGTTCAGGAAATTTCAAACTATGAATTACATTAAAAAATGAAAATTTATTTAAACTTAAAAGAATTAGAAATTATCCCAAGAGAAAATTAAGATTCTCCTCTGCTGGCGCGAGCGTCCCGCTCGTGCGCGCACAGAAAATAAATTATTGTAATTTTATATTAAAAATACTTTGCGTTCACGAGCGGGACGCTCGCGCTAGCGTATGCTTTGTTACTTCAATTTATGATCTGTCGCTTTTATTTGTACAAAATCTTCAGATTTAGTAAAATACTCTAATCCTAAAACTAAAAGTATGGCACTTGCATTATATACTTTCTGCATCATGATAGCCCAAGCCATATAACCAAATCCAAATAAGATAAAGAAACAGTAAAAAGTCAATAAGCAAATAATGCAGCAAAATTTAAGAAAATGAAGTTTTGACTTTAGCATAAGTATAGTAATTATAAATAAGCCTATCAAAGTTAAAACAATCGATATTGTTCCTACGTCGTGCAAAGGTGTTGCTATTAAAAAAATAAATAAGATGTTGGCAAAACCTATATATTTTAAAAGATTAGCCCAGCTTGAAGCTATTTTTTTTGACATATGAATAAAAAAAATGCCATAACCAATAGACTGAAAAGCCATTCCGATAATCGCCCAAATTCTACCAGGATTTTCTATACCATTTATGGCTTTTGCCGCAAACAAATTGCTAACATAATTTTTTGACCAGCCAAATCCAATAGAATTTTTGTCGACTAATGAACCTCCTGGATAAAGTGAAGCGGCTATTACTATCAAAATAATTGAAATGACCATACCTATCAAAACCGAGTATTTCTTGATTGTTTGCATAATTATTACACCTTCATTTGTTTATTAAACAATACATTATTTGCATCAAGTTAATTTACAAATAAACATTAACTTCAGAATCTACTTAACTCACATCACAAATTTCATAAAAAAACTTCCATAATCGAACATGATTTTTTTGATTTTTCATTCTTCAATGTTAAGTTTCAGAGAAATCGCAAACTTTTTGCGCTATTTTAAAAAAGGAGCATTTAAAAAATGATTTGGTATGAGTATCTTTGCGCTCGCAAATACCTACTGAACATTCTTTATTTTAAATTATATTATAACACAATGCTTACAAAAAACAAACCCCAAATTTTACTTTTTATTCTAGCAAGTTTCTTTGTTTCTATCCATTCATTCTCTCAAAAAAGCATTTATGCTGGAATTGAAATCGGACGTAGAGCTATAAAAGTTTCTGTTCTTGATGTAAATAATATCAGAAAAGCCGATTATAAAATTCTTTCGTTCTGGACAGAGCGAATTCCGTTTGCTGACCACATTGGTGCTAACGGTCAATTGACTCCAGAGGACATCAACAAAACAAGTGTTATTGTTGTAGATCAATTGAAGAAAATTAGAACAGATTATAAAATTCTTGACGAAAATATCTTTATCGTTGCGGCACCCGTTTTTGCTTCTGCAAGCAATGTTGATGTTTTAAAAAACAAAATCAAAATGTTGACAGACAAAAATCTTGACGTTTTGAATGTTAATGAAGAAGCTAAAACACTAGTAAAAGGCGCTATGCCTCCAGTTGATTATGCTAATGCTTTCCTTTTAGACATTGGAGCTCAAACTACAAAAGGTGGTTATATTGATGAACTTGAGGATAACAAATTAGAGTTTATTCCCTTAGAACTAGATTTCGGAACAATGACGCTTACAGATGCTGTAAAGAAAACGGTAGCAAACCCAAATCAGGCAAATGATATGTCTACGTATCAAGAAAAATCTTTTGACTATAATCCGATTCTTCGCAAAAAAGTAAAAGAACTTATTGATGCAAATCCGCCTTTGGCTAAAAAAGATAAAGTATATTTATCTGGTGGAGCTGTTTGGGCTTTTTCAACGTTGTATTATAATGAAAACGTAAAAGAACATTATATTACTTTAACAATGGAAGACATCATTAATTATGATGCTATTTTAAAGAATAATTTTAGCAAGTTTACCAACCTTGCTAAAACGAATAAAGAAGCAGAAAGAGTTTTAAAAACGTATGATCAGGCATATCTTATTTCGGCAAACAATATTTTGACAACTTGTCTTGAAGGTATTCCAAATTTAAATGCAAAGAAAGTATACTTTGTAAAAGACGGTCAAGTTACTTGGTTGATTTCTTATATCGCAGATCGTTCTAAAAAAGTAAATACTAATTTTTAAGTATAATCTTTTTCCATTTTATAAAAAATGCTTCAGAGAAATCTGGAGCATTTTTTATATCTACTCGTTTAATCATACTCCTTTATTTTAAGTTCAAAAATATAATACTATATTTGTATCTATGAATAGAAAAGGCTGTCTTCCTCCTCCAAGGTTTTAATATTGTCTCTTGATTTAATGGAGCATATTTTCGGTACTACTGCCGAATAACTCAATATGCTTATTTGATAATATTAAAATCTGCCTTATTCGGCACAAAAATTCATGAAAAATTCTTATTTCTTATTACATCTTGCTGTATTTCTAGCAGGATTCACAGGTGTATTTGGTAAACTTATAACTCTTAATGAAGGTTTATTAACATTTTACCGAGTGCTCTTTTCGGCAATATTACTATTTGCTATAACCCGATTTTTGAAATTTGGCAATAAAATTAATAACACTGAAAAAAAATCAATCGGAAAAATTGGAATATTAATTACCATTCACTGGATATTTTTTTACGCCAGTATTAAATATTCTAACATTTCGATTGGTGTAATCTGCTACTGTCTAACTAGTTTTTTCACAGCAGTGTTCAAACCAATTATTCAAAAGTCGAAATTTAAATTTACCGAATTATTACTTAGCGCACTTACATTGGCAGGAATTAGTCTAATATTTCATTTTGACACTTCTTATCAATTAGGCATTATACTTGGAGTAATTTCATCTGCATTTGCAGCACTTTATACCATTTATAACGAACGTTTGGTACAATTTTACGATAGCAAGCTTATCAACTACTACCAGATGATTTATGGTTCTATTTTTTTGATATTTTTAATGCCTTTATATCTTTACTTTTTTCCTGTAGAAACTATTTTTCCTAGTTTAAGCGATACTATTTATCTTATTTTTTTATCGTTATTCTGTACAGTTGGATTGTATATTTTATTTGCAGAAGTATTGAAAAAGATTCCCGCTTTTACGGTTAACTTGACTTTTAACCTAGAACCAATATATGCAATTGTAGTTGCTTTCCTTTTCTTTAATGAAAGCAAATCTGTAAATAGCTCTTTTTACATTGGTATGCTTTTCATCATAAGTTCGGTTGCCTTACAAACCTATGCATCTTCAAGAATAAAATCAAAAAGTTAGATTTTTTGGCAATGCATTTTAACTAAAGAAAAAAAGACCATTTCAAAAATGGTCTTTTTTATCTTATTTTGAGAAAAATTATGCTCTGAATAAAGCATATTTATTGTGGTTGAACAAAACTTTATCGTAAGGAACATAAAGCGAAACAATCTTCTCAGTTGATTCGTCAAATTTGATTCCGTTGTGTTTTCTAAACAAATAAATCTCTTTTAAACAATTAGAAAGGCTTTGGTGAATTTCAGTTGTAAAAGTTGGTACTTTTTTGTCATTTACCAAAAGATCAATCTGATAATTTGAACTGCTTTTTGACAAGTTATTACCAATAATTCTAATTGTAAAAGTTGTTGACTTTCCGTATTGTTCACCTTGATATTGTAGTGTCATAATTTCTATTTTTAATTGGTTAGTAATACAGCCGATCGCTCAGCTTTTTATCCTTTAAATACTCATATTAAAGTTATAAAATTTTTAGACAAACATAAAAAATCCTTTCTAAATTAAATGTTATTTTTTCGAAATATCTTATGCTATAAAAAACAAAAAACCGTAAACGAATTACGGTTTTGCAATTAACTAAATATATTTAATCAACTTTTTTAACGAGTGTAAAATTCATTCATAAGCACGATTAATTTTGGGTAACAATTGTAATTTATGTTTTGGTTATGTTGATGCTAAAAAAAGACAAATTTTAATTGTTATTGCTAACAAAAAGCAATCGAAATTTTTACCAATCGATTTTGTCTCTTATTTCGCAGGCTAAATTATGGATTTCATAGATATAATACTCATAATGTCGACAATCTGTTAATAAATATTTTTTTAACACATATTACATTACTTTTTAAACCTATTTTTATTAATCTATTTTTAATTACATTTGACTAACTAATTCTAAAAACCTCACATTATGGAAATTAACTTCTACGCATTCCTAATTTCGGCTGTTGTAACACTTGTCGTTGGTTTTATCTGGTACAATCCAAAAGTGTTTGGAACAATCTGGATGAAAGAAAACAACTTTACTCAGGAAGATCTTAAAAATGGAAATATGCTCAAGATTTTTGGGTTTACTTACATTTTTGCTTTAATGATTTCAATGACTTTAATGTCGTTGACAATTCATCAGTCTGGAGCAGTCGGAATGGTTGGCGGACCGCCATTGATAGCAAGCGCCAAACCTTCTTTTGCTGCTTTTATGGCAGATTATGGCACGGCTTACAGAACATTTAAACATGGCGCTTTACACGGATTTATGTCCGGATTGTTTTTTGCTTTTCCGCTTATCGGAATTAATGGATTATTCGAAAGAAAATCTTGGAAATACATCTTCATTCACGCAGGATATTGGATGGTTTCACTGACCTTAATGGGTGGAATTATCTGTGCTTTCGCATAAACTAATTATAGAAACTCGTTTGGTTTAAGAATCGAACGAGTTTTTCTTAATAATAACTTAAAGAAAGTTAGTTATTACAATTATTATCTAATTTTGACGAAATTAGTCGACTCTCTTGAACACAACTTTTTCTTTCCAAATTTACAAAAGCGCTTCTCTGCTGCCTTCAGAATGGAATTCGCTTGCTGAAAACAATATCTTTTTGACAAGAGAATATCTCGAAGTACTGGAAAACTCTTCTCCAGTAAACATGACTTGTCGTTTTATCGGAATTTTTGAAGAAACAAAGCTGGTTGGAATTGTTTTAACGCAATTTTTATTTGCAGAAAAACTCGAATCTTTTGGAGAGCGCGATAAATGTTTAAAAACATCGGTTCGTAATTTCGCTCTAAAGAATTTTGCTTCACATGTTTTATTTGTCGGAAATAATATGCTTACAGGTCAAAATGCTTTTGTTTTTGATGCAGCTGTCAAGCAGTCAAAAGCTATTAAAACACTTCATAAAGCCATTAATCAGCTGAAGAAAGATCTAAAAGAAAGTGGAAAGAAAGTTCATATTACCAGTATAAAAGATTTTACTGCAAAAGAAATCGAACCTTTACAAGCTGAATTTAAAAACAATTATACCTTTTCGACTCAGCCCAACATGGTTTTTGAAATCAATGAAAACTGGAAAACAGAACAAGATTACATTGATGCCTTATCCAAAAAATACCGCGACCAATACAAACGTGCCAGAAAAAAATCGGAAGGAATTGTAAAACAACAAATGACACTTACAGACATTAAACAATATGAAGATATTATTTATGATTTGTATTTTCATGTGGCAAAGAATGCTCCTTTTAATACTTTTTTTCTAGCTAGAAACCACTTTAGTTTTTTCAAAGAAATTATGGGAGAAGATTTTCTTCTGTATGGCTATTTTTTAGATGAAAAATTAATCGGTTTCAATACTCTGATAAAAAATGGCAATGTAATGGATACCTATTTTTTAGGTTATGATGAAAGTGTTCAGCGCGAAAAAATGCTTTATTTAAACATGCTGTACGATATGATCGCCTATTCGATAAAAAAGGGATTTCGAGAAATAGTTTTTGCTAGAACTGCGCTAGAAATTAAAAGTTCTGTTGGAGCAAAACCAATAAAAATGTATGGTTTAATTACGCACAGTAATGCATTAATTAACCATAACATTTCTAGGTTTTTTAGTTATCTAGAGCCAAAAACAGAATGGCAAGAAAGAAATCCATTTAAATAAAAAATCTAAGGAACAGCGATTTTCATTTGTTTGTGTAAAATATGAATTTCTAAAGATTTCTGCGCTCCGCAATATTCACCATCAATTTGAAAATTTACGGGATAATCGGTCGTTATTTCTGCTTTGTCTGTCGAAATAATGATAATATCATCTGAATCAATTGGCATATTCCCAGTAATAATTTTTCCGATTAACAGCAGATCAAGGCTTTTTAAAATCACCAATTCAAACTTTCCATCGTTCATAGAACCATTTGGATTTATGATTACGCCTGTTCCGTACTTTTGCGAATTTGCAACCACAATCATCCTTGCCGTATGTTCTACAACTTTATTATTGGCAGAAATAGTTGCTACAAAAGGCTCTTCTGATTCTTTAAGAGTTGTAAACGCCTGCAGAGCATACCCCCAAAAGCCTCTAACATCGCTTTCTTCGTAGTTTTTAACCAAGTTGGCATTTAACCCAAGATCGCTTAAGTGAATGCTTTTTTTGCCGTTAATACAAATCATATCCATTTCGATGTAATGATTTAAAAAGGCAACTTTTAGATTCTCTTCAATTCCCTCAGGAAGATTTAAGTCTACCGAAAGTCCGTTTGCAGAACCTGCCGGCAAAATCCCTATTATAACATCATGCTCTTCCATTGCTTCAGCAACCATTTTGATGGTCCCATCTCCACCTGCTACAATAATTCGTTCTGGCAGGAGTTCATCATAACGGAGCTGAATATTTTTAATATCATTTTTTCCAGTCGTTTCATAAACTTCTAGATCAAAATGATTTGTGATTGCAAATTCTTCGACAGCACCAATTAAATCGGATTTATCAAGGTCTCCCGATATCGGATTGACAACAAATAGGATATTTTTTTTCAAAATTTTATTTTTAAAAACAATTTAAATTAAGTAAATTACAGTATACATAAATGTACGTAAATGAAACCAATTCTACAATTATATCGAGGTTATGCTAATCAGCAAGAATTAATTGTAATGGGGCACGTTTTAAAGAGAGAACACAATTACGATTTTCAGAAAAGAAACTTAAAAAATGCCACCTCAATTCTCAAATTATTCAGAATTAAGACCATTAAGAACTTTGATGTTTACCTTCATTATAATGACCAAACAATTCATACTAAAACTTTAGACGACGGTTATTTCAATTTTTGTATTCCGTTAGAAAAAGAAACCCATTTTGGATGGATGCCGTACGAAGTGAGCTTGAAATACCAAAACGAAACCACCACTTGCAAAGGCAGTTTTATTAGACCTCATAAAGGAAAACTTGGAATCATATCTGATATTGATGATACTTTTTTGATTTCGCATACCAATAACTTTTTCAGAAAAATTTATATTTTACTGTTTAGAAATGTAAACGATAGGAAAGTTTTTAAAGATGTGGTTTCGCATTATCAAGCATTGAGTTCTGCAGGACGTCAGAATACAGAAGAAGTGAATGCTTTTTTCTACATTTCAAGCAGCGAATGGAACTTATATCGATTTATTGCGAAATTTACCAAAATACACAAATTACCAAAGGCTGTTTTCCTACTGAAAGATATTAAAAGAGGAATTACCGATTTTTTTATGAGCGGCAGAGGAAACCATGATCATAAATTTGAAAAAATAAAACATGTTTTAGAATTTTATCCTACTCTACAGTATGTTTTAATGGGAGACGATTCGCAGCACGATCCCATATTATACGAGCGCATCTGCAAAATATTTCCTGTTACCGTTATAGCAGTTTATATTAGACAAACTGGTAAATCTCAAAAAAAAGAAGTAAAAAAGATTCTAAAAAATCTAGAAAGTCTAAATGTTTCAGTTTGCTATTTTAAAGATAGCAGCAAGGCAATTGAACACTCTAGGTCTATTGGAATCATTAAGTAGCTTGTTTCAAGTTTTGAACTGAATTATATTTTAACGCCAAGTTTTTTTGACTTGCGTGGTTTTCTAAAAACACAAAGTTCGCAAAGCTTTATCTATAAAAGCTTTGCGAACTTTGCACATTGTAAATGTAAACTTTAAAAAACTTGGCGTGCTTTGCGTTAAAATTGCTCGTCAAGATTACAACTTGAAACTTAAAATTTTTAAGCATTAAAATTATCAATCTCTTCCTGCACGATTTCCCAGTCGGTTAACAATTGGTCTAAATCAGCTTTCTTTTTGTTGTAAGCGGTAAAGAATGAAGCGTCTTCTATATGTTTATCATAATTGCTCTCCAACATTTTATCGTCGTGCTGAATTTGCTTTTCTAATTGTTGAATTTGACTTTCAATTTTACTCAATCTATTCTGAAGTGTTTTTCCTTTTTTCTGATCTTCGTAAGAAGTTTTCGTGTTTTCTTTTGTCGCAGTAGCTTTTACAACATCTTTCTTCTCTACTTCGCGCATATTTTCAAGGTTGCGCTGTTCTAAAAAGAAATTAATATCACCCAAATACTCTTTAATTTTTTGATCTTTAAATTCGTAAACGATGTTTGACATTCCTTGAAGAAAATCCCTGTCGTGAGAAACCAATAATAATGTTCCTCCGAATTTTTGAAGCGCAGCCTTTAGCACATTTTTAGATTTAATATCTAAGTGGTTCGTAGGCTCATCCATCAGCAATACGTTGATTGGCTGTAACAACAATTTACAAAGTGCCAAACGGTTACGTTCTCCTCCAGAAAGCACTTTTACTTTTTTCTCTACATCATCTCCGCGAAACAAGAATGAACCTAACATATCACGTACTTTCATACGATTTGTATCAGTCGCCGCATCTTCCATTGTTTGAAGCAAAGTAATTTCTCCATCTAAATATTCTGCTTGATTTTGAGCAAAATATCCTAACTGCACATTGTGTCCTAATTTGATATTTCCAGTATACTCAAACTCATTTACTAAAGCTTTAATGAAAGTCGATTTTCCTTGTCCGTTTTGTCCAACAAAAGCAATTTTACTTCCACGTTCAACCAATAAATTAATATCTTTTAAAATCGTTTTGTCACCGTAAGCTTTGGTAACATTTTCTGCTTCAATTACTACTTTTCCAGGTTCTTTCGAAACAGGAAAAGAAATATTCATTACTGAATTGTCATCTTCGTCAACTTCGATTCTTTCTACTTTATCTAATTTTTTAATTAAAGATTGTGCCATGGAAGCCTTTGAAGCCTTGGCACGGAATTTCTCAATTAATTTTTCTGTTTCTTCAATCTTTTTCTGTTGATTTTTTTGAGTTGCTAATTGCTTCTCTCGAATTTCGTGACGTAATTCTAAATATTGAGAATATGGTTTATTGAAGTCGTATGCTTTCCCTAATGAGATTTCGATTGTTCTATTAGTAACGTTATCCAAAAACATCTTATCGTGTGACACGATTACCACAACTCCTGGATAATTTCTAAGAAAGCTTTCTAACCAAATAATACTTTCAATATCTAAGTGGTTGGTTGGCTCATCCAGAAGCAATACATCATTAGATTGCAATAAAAGCTTTGCAAGCTCTATACGCATTCTCCAACCTCCAGAAAATGTTTCAGTTTGATTATTGAAAACCTCTCTTTTAAAACCTAAACCTAAAAGGATTTTCTCTGTGTCTCCTATGTAATTGTAACCACCTAGAAGTTCAAAACGATGTGTGTAATCAGATAAATCTTCAATGATTTGTCCGTATTCTTCACTTTCGTAATCGGTTCTAGTAACCAATTGATGATTGATTTCTTCCAGTTTTTTTTCTACAACTTTTATTTCTGTAAAAGCCTCGTATGCTTCTTCCAAAACAGTTCTTCCTTGTTCAAAATCAATATCCTGACGAAGAAAACCCATTCTAATATCTTTTTCTTGAGAAATAACCCCAGAGTCTGGTTTAAAATCTCCGGCCAGCATTTTTAGCATTGTAGATTTACCCGCTCCGTTTTTACCAACAAGACCAACTCGGTCTCCAGCTCCTAAACGGAAAGTAACTTCTTCAAATAAATATGTTCCTCCAAAAGAAACCGAAAGATTGTGTATATTAAGCATAATTTGTGACTGTTGTTACAAGAAATAAAGGCGTAAAAATGTACCTTTGATAAAATTTTTGCAAATGTTAAAAAAAGGATCGAAACTAAATAGCATTTTAACAGGAAGTTGTCCAAAATGCCAAAAAGAAAGCATGTATGAAGACAAAAATCCGCTTCATTTGACTAAAGTTCTAAAAATGAATGAAAATTGCAGCCATTGCGGATTCAAATATCAAATTGAACCTTCCTTTTTTTATGGAGCAATGTATGTAAGCTATGGACTAAATGTAGCTGTCGGAATTGCAGCTTTTATAGTTTCTTTTGTTTTTTTTGGTGCGACTATAGAACAATCATTTCTAACTATAATTTTAACGTTAGTAGTTTTATTTCCTTTAGTTCTTCGCCTTTCAAGAAATCTTTATATTAATATGTTTGTTTCTTATGATCCTAATGCCGGTCGGGAGTAAGAGATTTTAAATATCTTTTATGAAATCGCTTAATATCCGCTTCACGATCTAGAGGTATTCCATTTTCAATATTTTCATATAACATTTTTGCCAACGCTGGCCCGAGCATAACACCTCGCGTTCCTAATCCGTTAAGAACGTGAATAGAACTATATGCTTCATGTGTACCTATCAAGGGTCTCCTATCGGCCACTGTTGGTCTTACACCAGCAAAATGTTTTATGATCTCAAAATCGCAGGTAATAATTTCTCTAATGCGCTCTAAAAGTTCCTGTTTTCCTTCTTCTGTCGGAAGGTCTGTTTTATCAGACCAATTATAAGTAGCGCCAACTTTAAACAAATTGCCTCCTACTGGTAAAATAAAAACACTGGTATTAACAATTAAATCCAATTTCAGATCAGGTGCTTTTATCAAAAATAGTTCTCCCTTTGTTCCATCCAAAGGAAGATAATTAAAATAGGGATTTTTATGCAAACCAAAACCTTCTGCAAATATGATATGGCGTGCTTTAATATTTTTATACTGAATTCCTGAATCAAGAATCTCCAAGAAAGAACTATGGAAAGATTCTTCTAGAAGTAAATTATTTTCCTTTAAATAAGCTCTGTAACTTTCTAATAATTGTCTAGTTTTAACATATCCGGTATGCAGAACTTCACCATAATCGTGAGGAGAATCAATACCCTGATACTTTTTAGTAATTAGCTTCGTTGATAAAAAAGGTGCTAAGTTTATTTTATCAGAAGCTGCAAACCAATTATTCTGTTCTTCAATTGAAAAAAACTTTCTAAGAATAGGCATTTTATAATTGAACTTCTCCTGCAATTTATCTTCAACTTGGTTGTAGAACTCGTTCATTAGAACTAAATGTTCTTTTGCATTCCAAACTTCGCTGAAACGTTTCAGAATAACCGGATTATATAAGCCACCAGCAACTCTTGACGAATTCTGAGATTTATCATCCAAGAGTAAAATTGATTTGTTGTTTTTAAGGGCAACTTCAGCAAAAGAAATTCCAGCCAATCCAGATCCAACGATTAAATAATCAAGCATTTTGAAGTGTATAAGTAAAATAAAAAACTCTTACTACAAAGGTAGCAAGAGTTTTGATTATAATTTGGTTACTGTCTTAGTAATTCCACATATCTTCTTCAAAATTACGAATCTTCTCTTTTACTCTTTCAGATTCCCATAATTGACTTTGCGCATCATCACGGATGTAATCTTTTATCTCTCTATCTCCATATACGTTTTCTTCTTTGTAAATGACACTGTTAAATCTTCTGGAGTTCAAAATCTGATCAAATGAGATTGGAAGTGCTGAATTTTGATCATTAAAAGCCTTTGCTTCATGAAGAACTTCACGCGCATTGGGAAAGAAAACCCAAAAAAGCTCGATATAATCTTTTTCGTCACTATTCATTGTGTAGACATCTGGAGTAACAGGGCAAATTCCTAACAAACGATATTTCAATTCGCTTTCTCGTTTATCAAAATACCAAAATCCTTTAATCTTGTATTGACTAACATCTGCAGCAGTTAAATCCTGTTTCAAAATATATTCAGCAGGAACAGTTCTTGTTGGTCCAACCGTTTCTTCAACGTAAGATACACTCTTATTCTTTCCTTTTCCAGTTACTACTTTTTTCTTCACAACACGTGATCTATAATCATCCGGATATTGATTGATTAATTCTCTACCCGCATCAGTTGTGTCCACACGAGACAAAGCTCCTTGAATATCCTTCAAAGATTTTTTTGTATTAAAATAACTATCCGTATAAACTTCTGTTATCTTACCATCTTTTATTCCTTTTGTTAAAACATCATAAAGTGACCGTCTATCAGGACCGATATTCGCGGTATCTACAGGAAAATATAAAGGAAAATTGATTTTTTCATTTAAGTCAATAATCTCCCAAACCGTTTTTCCCATCAAAATATCTCTATCGTTTACATAGCCATAAGCCAATGGTTTATCATTATCCGATACTAACTGTGCTGCCGTTTTGATTCCAATTTGGTCAGCAGTTTTAGCATTAAGTAAATTAGACTGTGCTTTAGAAGTATAGCTCCCAAAAACAGAAACAATAGCTATTAAAAAAACTTTTATTTTCATCATGATTTATATTACAAGAAATTAAACGTAACTTTTTAAAATATATTGTGTGCTTTTTCCTACATAAAAAATAATACTAAATAATTTAAAACGATGATTAAAATTGGGGCGATTTTTTAAACAAAAAAAACTCTTACTACAAAGGTAGCAAGAGTTTTTATAATTATTATGTTATGTATCAACTTAGTAGTTCCACATATCTTGTTCGAAATTGCGAATTTTTTCTTTCACTCTTTCAGATTCTAACAATTGATTTTGTGCATTGTCTTTCATGTAGTCGCTAATTGCTCTATCTCCATAAAGGTTTTCCTCTTTGTAAACAACAGCATTAAAACGTCTTGAGTTCAAAATCTGATCAAATGAAATTGGAAGAGCTGAATTGTTATCATTGAAAGCTTTTGCTTCATGCAATGCTTCTCTAGCATTTGGGAAGAAAACCCAAAATAATTCAATATAATCCTTTTCATCACTATTCATAGTATAAACGTCTGGAGTAACAGGGCAAATACCTAGTAAACGATATTTCAATTCACTTTGACGTTTATCAAAATACCAGTATCCTTTTACTTTATACTGAGTAACATCTGCTGCAGTTAAATCTTGTTTCAAAATATATTCAGCAGGAACTGTTCTTGTTGGTCCAACTGTTTCTTCAACATAAGATACACTTTTGTTTTTTCCTTTACCAGAAACCACTTTTTTCTTCACAACACGTGATTTGTAGTCATCGGGATATTGGTTTATTAACTCTCTACCAGCATCAGTTGTATCAATACGAGATAAAGATCCTTCGATGTCTTTCATAGATTTTTTAGTGTTGAAATAACTATCAGTATACACTTCAGTGATTTTTCCACCTTTAATAGCTTTAGTCAAAACGTCATATAAAGAACGTCTGTTAGAACCAATATTAGCTGTATCTACCGGAAAATATAATGGAAAATTGATTTTCTCATTTAAGTCAATGATTTCCCAAGTGGTTTTCCCCATCAAAATATCTCTATCATCTACATAACCATAAGCCAAAGGCTTATCATTATCAGATATTAATTGAGCAGGAGTTTTAAGTCCAATCTGAGCTGGTGTTTTTGCATTAAGCAAATTTGATTGCGCATTAGAAGCAAAACCTCCAGCGATAGAAACAATAGCTATTAAAAAATTTCTTACTTTCATCGTGGTATCATTATAAGATATTGAATGTAGCTTTCACTACTTTATTATTGTATTTCGTAAATTACCGGAGCAGTTCTTGGCAATAAATAACTACCAGCTCCAACAAGTTTAGTTTTAATTTCAGAAATAGTAACTTGGTCTCCTTTACCTGCTCTTGAAAGTACTTGTTTACATTGTGCATTCATTTTGTTTCCTGTAACAACAACAGTAGGTTGTCCAGCAATCTTCATATTAAATCCAACAACATCTAAACCAACTTCAAAATCAAAATCAAGTAATTTAGCGCCAATAGTAGCAATCTCTAAGTTAGATTTAGGACCTTTAACAACTCCCATTTCTCCTCTGATTGTTCCTGTTGGACCAGGAATACCTTTAATTCTGAATGTTTTCTTGTCTGAAACTTTATCTCCATTTGGTAATGTACCAGTAACAGAAATTGTAGCCTCAGTACCTGAACCTGGGTTCATGTTATATTTTCCTGGTTTACCAGCTGAAGATAATCCTGGAGCACTAGCTACAACTTTATTATCAGCAACACCAGCGAATGATACAGAGATAGGGTTAACAACACCTCTATATACAACGTTCATTTTATCAGCAGAAATTGTAGCAGAGTTTGGTCTTGGAACTACAACGTATGTACCATTAAAAGGTAATTTAATTGGTTTACCATTTTCCATAAAGTTAAATGAACCTCCAATTTTTTGTTCTCCTACACCACCAGCAGTCATTTCTAATACAGCTTGACCATTAACTAATTTACCAGGACCTTGAAAACCACTAAATTGAGCATTAGGATCATATTTACCTAAAACTACTTTACCAGTAACTTTTTCACCTTGGAAGTAAGCATTTTTATCTAAAACTACAATAGCTTCAAATTTGCTGTATGATGCTTCATCTACAGCTGCTTTTCCTAAAGCACGGTTGTAAACATCGGCTTCAATTTTTTGAACATCATTTTGCCATGTAGAAAGTTTCGCAGCTGAAGCAATCGCAGGAAAACCTTTAAAGTGATATGCTAGATATTTTTCTTTAATACCATCTTTATTTTTCACATCAGAAACATCAAATTTCTTAGAAACCTCGTTTGATATATCAGCATATTTTGGCCCTAAAGCAGCTTTCATATCCGCTTTATATTTCTCAATTTTTGCGATAATTTCATTACCTTTTGCAGTGTAACCGTCTCCTGTAAACCAATCATCGATATTATCACCTCTGTCCATAGACTCATAAGGTAGTTTCCCTGTTTCACTATCTACTTCAAAACCGCTAATGGCTTGAGTTTTTAGACCTGCGATATAAGTATAAAAATCTTTAGAAATAGTTTGCACTTTATGAGCAATTACTGAAGCTTCAGCAAATTCTCCTTTTGATTCAGAAGCTTTTAAATTTAAAGTTTCTAATAATTTTGCATTTGTTGTAACTGAAGAAGTGTTTGCTGCTTCGAATTTTTCATTCATCAAACCAAAAGCAGAAATAACTTCTTTTGATACGTTCATTGCTAACATCGCGATGAAAACCAGGTACATCAGGTTAATCATCTTCTGTCTAGGGGTTAATTTTCCTCCTGCCATTTTTTTCTAATTAGTTCTTTATTAATAAATTTAATATTTAGTTAAAAACTAATTATCCTTTGTTACTCATTGCAGAAAGCATACCACCATAAACACTGTTTAAAGAAGCAATATTAGCAGTCATAGATGCCATTTGTTCTTTTAATTTAGAAGCGTTTTCAGCGATTTCTTTGTTAGCTTCAGCGTTTCTAGAAGCGCTTTCTAATTGAACTTTATATAAACTATTTAGTGATTCCATTTGAGCTGCAGCAACAGATAATTCTTCAGAATATTTCTTTTGTCCTGCAATTGAATCTACAGTAGGAGCAATTCCTTTAGCAGCAGATTCGAAGTTTTTGATGCTATTACCTAAACTTGACATTAATTCACCGTCAATTTTAGCTTCTTTTAATAATGAATCTAATTTTTGAGATAATAATCCTTGAGCTTCAGTTGGGTTTTCAGCTTTAACTTCTTTTTTTCTAGCTTGTCCGTTAGCTAACTCTGGGTAAACTAAAGTCCAATCTAATTCGTCTTCAACTGGTTCGAAAGCAGAAAGAGCAAAAATTAATGCCTCAGTAACCAATCCAATTGAAAGCATAACTGTTCCTGTTAAAGGTCCAAGCTCAAAGTGAGTAATTTTGAATAATGCTCCAATAATTACCACTGCCGCTCCCATACCATAAGCGAAATTCATTGCTTTTTTACTTAATAATGCCATAATACTTTTTTTTAGGTTTTAAATAGATTTGTTGGATATTGATAAAATTATAAAATTACTTTCTTTTGCTTCCGTTACCGCCACCTGTTACTTGAGTTCCCATGTAATCTTGTACAGTTCTGAAACCAATATAACTTCTAGCTGAATCAGCATATTCGTGGTCACGAGTACTTACCTGTAGGAAATAAGCAACGTCTTTCCAAGAACCTCCACGAACCACTTTTCTTTGGTTTTTACCGTCAATTACGTTTGGATTCATTGTAGAAACATATTCGTAAGCATTTGGGTTATAAGCTGAATCTGTCCATTCTGAAACGTTTCCTGCCATATTGTATAATCCGTAACCGTTTACTTCATATGATTTTGCTTCAACAGTATATAAAGCTTCATCAGCAGCATAATCACCTCTGCTTGGTTTAAAGTTTGCTAAGAAACAACCTCTATCACTTTTTGTGTAAGGACCTCCCCAAGGGTAAGTAGCAGATTCTAGACCACCTCTAGCCGCATATTCCCATTCTGCTTCAGTTGGTAATCTGAAAGCATTTACTAGGTCACGACCTTTTTTCTTAGATTTGATATAACTGTTTTTGTTTAAAGTTCTCCAAGCACAGAATGCTTTTGCTTGTTTCCAAGTCACACCAACTACAGGATATTCTCCATAAGCTTTGTGCCAGAAATAGTCATTATGCATTGGTTCATTATATGAATAAGCAAAATCTTTAATCCAAACTGCAGTATCAGGATATACATTTACCTGCTCTGTTTTTACGAAGTCACTTCTTTTTCCAACTTTAGCTTTTGCAGCAGCTTGAATATCCATCCAAGAATAACGGAATTTCAATTTATTTACGTCAATTGTTCTTAAACCATTGTATGATTCTTCAATTGGCAAATACATAGAATCCATTACTTCAGTGTAATATTCATCTGGATATGCTTTAGTATCTTTAATTAATTTTACTTTTTTGTTTAATTTTCTTCCAGCATATGGATCGTCTTTTGTACCAACGCTATAGTAGTTGTCGTACATGTATTTATCATAAGCTGTCATTTTTTCTGGATCAGAATCATTAAAAGCATAATCAGCAATACTTCCGCCTTTTTTACCTTTATCTCCAGTACTTTTTTGTCCAGTTTCATCTGCTAAGATTGCTAAACGAACTCTCATTGTAGAATCTTTTACCCACTCTACAAATTGACGATACTCACTATTTGTAATTTCAGTCTCATCCATATAAAATGAACGAACAGTTACCGTTTTAGTTGGAGCATCTTCTACATTAGCTAAATCCGCATCAGATTTACCCATAATAAAAGACCCACCCGGAACCAAAGTCATTCCATAAGGTTTTTCAGGGTGCCATTTCCCTCCTGTAACACCAACTAATTCACCTTTGTCACCTGACTTACCACAGCCAATTACCAGTGTTAACATTGCTGCAAATGCAATAAACTTCTTCATATAAATTTGGATTATCTATTCATTATTAAAAGTCCGTAAACGTATTTATTATTTATCTAAAAAACAATACTACTTGCGAAATTTATTTTACCGTTCAAAAATAATGTTAAATAAAATAAAAAAAAAATATTTTATCGATAAACTGTGTCAAAAAATCGATGTAAAACGTTAATTTTTATAATATATAATTATTTTCCTACTAATTTAATTTAACTATTTTTTCTATTTTTTTAAAAACTAAGATTTACCTTAAACTTTTGAATTATAGAGCATTTTTACGTTGTGCTTTCCACCATCTTTCTGGCAATTCTTGATTGCAAGCCGCAAGATATTCATCGTAAGAACACGGTAATAACGTATTTCTTTTTAATTTATTGCTGCCGTTTGATTCAAACGGAATTTCTATCCACCAACGATCAGTTTTATCGCTTTTGTAAAATATAAGTTCCTCATCTTCAAGTGGCACTATATACTTTAAATAATTTGCACGGCTACCGAAAGGATATTCTTTCGAGCGATAATGAAAGCCTTCAATAAAATACCATACAATCTGCGAAATAATCACAGATTCTGCCAAGGTGCTATTATGATTAAAAACTCCAAAAGAAGAAACCTTATCACTAATACCTGCGTATCTTGCTAAAGAACAGACCTCTTTACCATTAAACCCATTAGGCTCAAATGTCACTGTATTTCCAGAAGCCGAAGACTTAACAGAATTTAAATCAATACTTACTAAATCTGCATCTCTGAAAACTGGCTCAGCCAAAGTAATTTTGTTCGATATCTCACCCAATCGGTAAGCGTCGAAAAATAATTTTTCGATCAAATCAATTTCTTCTTGAGAATTATAGTAGGTCTGATATCCTATATTACAGTAATTGAAGAGATTATTTGGCTCATCTATAATTATTTTGGTTAAATAAGAATTAGCCGAAACCGACTCATTCTCTTTTCCAAAATCAAATTTATTATCAACAGCAACCAAATTTACCATTTGCTCTAAATCATCATAAGCACGATACAAAGCATAGGTTAAATCCTGAGAACCTCCCAGGACTATAGGAATGACTTTATTCTTAATTAACGATGCGGTAACTTTCTTCAAAGCAAAGTAAGTATCCTCAACAGAGTCACCGGCAAGTATGTCTCCAAGATCAGCAATTGAGGCATCCCAATTACCTGGAAACATACTATATAATTTTTTACGAACAGCAGTAAGATTAACTTCATTAACCATATTGATGTTTGTACGATCTTCCAAAACACCAATTATAGCAATGTTAATTTGCTCTATATCCGGAAATTGTTCTTGCGTATGAAAAACAATTTTACTTCCAAGCTCTTGCGAAGACAGTCCTCCAACGAATTTTACAATCGCATCATTAACTGGTTCTAGAAAATCAAATTCCATCTATTTTATTTCTTTTTAGCAGCCGTTTTTTTAGCTGGAGCTTTTTTAGCCGTTGTTGTTTTTTTAGCTGCCGTTTTCTTTGCAGGTGTTTTAGCCGCAATCATTTCTTGAACTTGCGCCAATGTTAATTGCGTAGCATCAACATCTTTGCTTAATTCAATTTTGATTTTTCCTTTTAAAATCACAGAACGTCCCCAACGGGCTTTTTCCACTACAATTCCTTCTTCTTCCCAATTATGAAGCACTTTATCAATGTTTTTCTGAAGCTTATCTTCAATAAGCTCTTCTACATCTGTTTGTGATAAATTGTCAAAGTTGTATTTCTTACTTACATTCACAAAAAGCCCATTCCACTTAATGAATGGTCCAAAACGACCTACTCCTTTTTGAACACCTTCTCCTTTATAGACAGCAATCGGTGCATCAGCAAGTGCTTTTTCATCAATTAGTTCTTGAGCTCTCTCTTTAGAAACACCTAAAGGGTCTTCTCCTCTCGGCAATGAAATAAACACACTTCCGTGACGTACATAAGGACCGTAACGGCCATTATTCACTTCCACTTCTTCTCCTTTATATTCACCTAAACTTTTTGGAAGTAAAAATAAATTTAAAGCTTCCTCAAGTGTAATATTTCCAATATTTTGATCTGCCATTAAACTGGCGAATTTCTTATCTTCATCGTCTGCTTCTCCAATTTGAGCCATTGGTCCAAATTTTCCTAAACGAACAGAAACTTGTCTTCCATCTGCATCTTTACCAAGAATTCTTTCTCCGCTTTCGCGTTCCGCATTTGCTTCAACTTCTTTTACATTTGGATGAAACTGATTGTAAAAATCCTGCATCATTTTTGCCCAATCTATATTTCCTTCGGCAATTTCATCGAAATCCTGCTCTACTTTTGCAGTAAAATTGTAATCTAAAATGTTTCCGAAATTCTTTACTAAGAAATCAGTAACAATTGTTCCGATATCAGTTGGAACTAATTTTCCTTTATCAGAACCCGTATTTTCTTTTAACAGCTTCTCTCCAACTTTACTGTTTTGCAAAGTAAGTTGCGTGTAGTTACGTTCTTGACCTTCTAAAGTTCCTTTTTCAACATAATTTCTATTGATAATGGTTGAAATGGTTGGTGCATAAGTAGAAGGACGCCCGATTCCAAGCTCCTCTAATTTTTTAACCAAAGAAGCCTCCGTGTAACGTGCTGGCGGTCTAGAATACCTTTCTGTAGCAGTAATATAATTATTAGCTAGTTTTTCATTTACTTTTAAAGCCGGAAGCATTCCTTCTTGTTCTTCTTCGTCATCATCGTGACCTTCCAAATAAACTTTCAAGAAACCTTCAAAAAGCAAAACCTCTCCTGAAGCAGTAAAAATTTCGCTGTGGTTATCGGCTTCAATTTTTACGTTTGTTCTTTCTAACTGTGCGTCGCTCATTTGCGAAGCTAAAGTTCTTTTCCAGATCAAATCGTATAAACGAGCTTGGTCACGGTCTATATTTACCGTATGACGTGACATATCTGTCGGACGAATTGCTTCGTGCGCTTCTTGTGCTCCTTTATTTTTATTAGCAAAAACTCTCGGTTTTGAAAATTCTTTTCCGTAAGATTTGATAATCTCTGCCTCTGCAGCATCCATCGCCTCTTTTGAAAGGTTTACCGAATCGGTTCTCATGTAAGTAATAAGTCCTGCTTCGTATAAACGCTGTGCTAATTGCATGGTGATCCCAACTGGCAAGTATAATTTTCTTGCAGCTTCCTGTTGTAACGTAGAAGTTGTAAAAGGTGCTGTTGGAGATTTTTTGGTAGGTTTAGTTTCTAAATCTGCTACTTTATATTTAGAACCGATGTTTTGATTTAAGAAATCTTCGGCTTCTTTTTTAGTATTGAAGTTTTTAGGCAGTTTTGCTTTGAAAGCTTTTCCAGCTTCATTTACAAATTCAGCAACAATCGAATAAGTTGCCACTGCATTAAAACTTTGGATTTCACGTTCTCTCTCTACAATTAAACGTACAGAAACAGACTGAACACGTCCAGCTGAAAGTCCGCCTTTGATTTTTCTCCATAAAACTGGAGACAATTCGTAACCCACTAGACGATCTAATACTCTTCTCGCTTGTTGTGCATTTACTAAATTATAATCAATTTCTCTTGGATTATCGATTGCTTTAAGAATCGCAGATTTTGTAATCTCGTGAAAAACAATTCGTTTGGTCTTTTTTTTGTCTAATTTTAATTCTTCCGCCAAGTGCCATGAAATAGCCTCTCCCTCGCGGTCCTCATCGGATGCTAACCAAACCGTTTCGGCATTCTTAGAAAGTGATTTTAGTTTCGTTACCAAGGCTTTTTTATCCGGAGAAACTTCATACTTAGGTTTAAAACCATTTTCTACATCTACTCCTATTTCCTTTGATGGTAAGTCTGCTATGTGACCATAACTTGACTCCACCTGAAAATCACTCCCAAGAAATTTCTCGATTGTTTTCGCCTTTGCAGGTGACTCCACTATTACTAAATTCTTTGCCATTGCTCTATTTTTCTGCAACAAAAGTATTTATTTTTTTTAAATATTAACCTTACGAATTCATTTTTGAAGTATTTTGATATTATGAAACTTAAAATTGCAGATTTATCTGTAATATTCTCTATTATATATATAGGTATAACTTTTAATGATTTCTGAGCGAGAAATCCCTTTTAATTTTAGATTGCAGATTTTAGATTTTAGATTTTTTGCCGTTGAATTTAAACTTTCTTCATATCAATTTAAAAAACATTGCATAATGTACCATCTCAAATCTGCAACCTAGAATTTTTAAAACATTGTTAATTCTTTATCTGACATCTTGTCATATTAGATTCAATTACGCTATCTTTGCACTTTGAAATTTTACAATGGAAAAGATTATTGAAGAAAGCAAACAAGGCGAAAGTCTTGTTTTAGAAAATAAACCTGAGAATACTAAAAAACTTTTTATAGAAAGTTACGGCTGTGCAATGAATTTTTCGGATAGCGAAGTCGTAGCTTCCATTTTATCTGATGGAGGATATAATACCACTTCAGTTTTAGAAGAAGCCGATTTGGTTTTAGTAAATACTTGCTCCATTAGAGACAAGGCCGAACAAACCATTCGTAAGCGTCTTGAGAAATATAATGCTGTCAAACGTACCAATCCAAAAATGAAAGTGGGCGTTTTGGGCTGTATGGCGGAACGTTTGAAAAGTCAATTTTTAGAAGAAGAAAAAATAGTTGATCTTGTTGTTGGTCCTGATGCATACAAAGATCTTCCAAATTTATTGGCAGAAGTTGAAGAAGGCCGTGATGCAATCAATGTAATTTTATCAAAAGAAGAAACTTACGGTGATATTTCGCCAGTTCGTTTAATGAGTAACGGAATTACCGCTTTGGTTTCCATCACTCGTGGTTGCGACAATATGTGTACGTTCTGCGTTGTTCCTTTTACACGCGGACGCGAGCGCAGCCGTGAACCACAAAGTATCATGACTGAAATTCAGGATTTATGGAGCAAAGGTTTTAAAGAAATCACCCTTTTGGGACAAAACGTTGACAGTTACCTTTGGTACGGCGGCGGTTTGAAAAAAGATTTCGTAAACGCTTCTGAAATGCAAAAAGCTACAGCAGTTGATTTTGATCAATTGTTAGAAATGGTTGCGGTTGGTTTTCCTAAAATGCGTATCCGTTTTTCAACTTCAAATCCACAAGATATGCATGAGAGCATTTTGCACGTTATGGCAAAATATCCAAATATCTGCAAACACATTCACTTGCCGGTTCAATCTGGAAGTAACCGAATTCTAAAAGAAATGAATCGTCTGCATTCTCGCGAAGAATATATGGCTTTGATTGACAAAATTAGAGCAATTGTTCCAGATGCTTCAATTTCACAAGATATGATTGCTGGTTTCCCAACAGAAACTGAAGAAGATCATCAAGACACAATGAGTTTAATGGAATATGTAAAATATAATTTCGGTTATATGTATTCGTATTCTGAACGTCCTGGAACTTTGGCTGGAAGAAAAATGAAAGATGATGTCGAGGAAGAAACAAAAGCCCGAAGATTACAAGAAATTGTTGATTTACAGCAAAAACACGCTTGGTTTAGAAGTGAAGAATTTGTTGGAAAAACTGTTGAAGTTTTGGTAGAAAAAGTTTCTAAAAAATCAACCGAAGAATTCTCAGGAAGAAATTCTCAAAGTATTACGGTTGTTTTCCCTAAAGAGAATTATAAGATTGGAGATTTTGTAAATGTAAAAATCACAAGCTGCACTTCTGGAACACTTAAGGGTGAAGCGGTTGAATATTCTGAAATGAATTAAATTGTTTCAGGTTTCAAGTTTCAGGTTATTTACGTAACTTGAAATTTGAAATAGATTAATTTAAAATATTAAAGCCTCAAGTTAAAAAAAGCAAGAATGGATAAAGAAATTATTTTAAAACCTAGTTTCAGTGTGAGGAGTTCAATGAAAGGGACCTACTATATCTTATACAAACCATTAAATATCGTTATTTTATCTTTTTTATTGGCATCTGCAATTTTTGGCTTATCGGATTATTTTTTTAACATATTAGGCAGTACGAATAAAACAAATCGTGACTTTCCATTTTTTGGTTTGGTTATTATTTTGCTTCCTTTTTTTATTTATTTATTAACTTATAAAGCTGTCAAAAAACAAATAAATAACAACCCACGTATAAAAGAAGATATAAAATATATTTTTAACATCGAATATTTTCAAGAAAAGGGAGAAACATTTGAAGTAAAGCATTTTTGGAAAAACATTATAAAAATTGTTGAGAAAAAAGATATGTTTTTGTTCTATATAGGCAAAAACAGTGCTATGCTTTTACAAAAAACAGACCTAAAAGACAATCAATACAACGAATTAAAACAGCTTTTTAATTCGATAGATATAAAAAAGAGTTTAAAAAGTTAAGGTTTTAAAAACTTGAAACCTGAAACAAAATAAAACTTGAAACAAAAATTTACATGGAAACAGTTCAAGCAATAAAACAGCGATTTGAGATTATTGGTAATGATCCGAAATTAAATCGTGCTATCGAAAAAGCCATTCAGGTTGCTCCAACTGATATTTCGGTTATGGTAACTGGAGAAAGTGGTGTTGGTAAAGAAAACATTCCTAGAATTATACATTCGCTTTCGCACAGAAAGCATGGTAAATATATTGCCGTAAACTGCGGTGCAATTCCGGAAGGAACAATTGATAGTGAGCTTTTTGGTCACGAAAAAGGAGCTTTTACAGGTGCAACTAGCACACGTGAAGGATATTTTGAAGTTGCTGACGGCGGAACAATATTTTTGGATGAAGTTGGTGAATTGCCATTGACAACTCAAGTAAGATTACTTCGTGTTCTTGAAAACGGTGAATTTATTAAAGTAGGTTCTTCTCAAGTTCAAAAAACAAATGTCCGTATTGTTGCGGCAACCAACGTGAATTTATTTAATGCTATTGAAAAAGGTAAATTCCGTGAAGATTTGTACTATCGTTTAAGCACAGTCGAAATTACCTTACCTCCTTTAAGGGAAAGAAACGACGACATTCATCTGTTATTTAGAAAATTTGTTGCCGATTTTGCTCACAAATACAAAATGCCTCCTTTAAGATTGGACGATGACGCGGTACAGCTTTTACAAAAATTCAGATGGAGCGGTAATATTCGTCAGCTTCGAAATGTTGCGGAACAAATTTCTGTTTTAGAAACCAATAGAGATATCACGCTGGCAACTTTAAAATCGTATTTGCCTGCGGAAGGAAGCAACTTACCTTCTGTAATCAGCGACAGTAAAAAGGAAAGTGACTTTAGTACAGAAAGAGACATATTATATAAGGTACTTTTTGATATGAAAAGTGACTTAAATGATTTGAAAAAACTGACTTTAGAATTAATGAAAAATGGTACTTCTAAAGTACAAGACATTAATCCGAATTTAATTCAGAAAATATACGGAAATCAGCAAAATGATAGTGAAATTGATTTTGAAGAAGAACCAAGAACCGCTGTTATGACAACACCAGCCGTTCGTGAAGAAAACTATCAAATTCCAGAAGACAATTATTTGTTTGCTGAAACAATTGAAGAAGAAGAAATTTTACGTTTAGAACAGAAAGAAATCGAAATGATCAAAAAATCATTAGAAAAAAACAAGGGAAAACGTAAAGCTGCGGCGGATGAATTGGGTATTTCTGAAAGAACTTTATACCGTAAAATCAAACAATTCGACTTATAATAAATCTCAATATTTAAATTCCAAATCCCAAATTAGTATATTTGGCAAGATTTGGAATTTGGAATTTCAAAATACTTGGAATTTGATTAATAAACATTATGAAAAAAATATATTCTCTTTTTGCATTTTTAAGCCTTTTTATGTTGAGTGGCTGTTCGGTTTACAATTTTACTGGAACTGGAAAAATTGATGCCAAAACATTTCAGGTTAATTTCTTCCAAAATAATGCAGACTTAGTTGAGCCTGGAATTGACAGAACCTTTACATTGGCTTTGCAGGATTTGATTATGAACCAGACCAATTTAAACCTGGTTCCAAATGGAGGAGATTTAGTTTATGAAGGAGAAATTATAGATTACAGAACCACTCCAATGACGGCAACAGCTGTCGGATCTAATGGCGAGGTTGGTGCAGCTCAAAACCGTTTGACTGTTCGTGTTAATGTTAGATTTATCAATAAAAAGAAAGAAACAGACGATTTTGAAAAATCTTTCGAATTCTATTATGACTTTTCAGGGCAGCAACTTCCAACAGGAACAGTTTTAAACGATGCTATAAAAACTATTTTCGAAAGAATCACACAGGACATCTTTAATGAATCATTGGCAAAATGGTAAAATGTTTATTTTACTGAACTCTTTTAGACATTGAAACGTTTAAACGAAAAAAGTAAAACAATAAACGATTAAACAATTAACCGATTAAACAAAAAAAATGAACGTTACCGATTATACCTACTTAATGAACAAACCCGATGCTATTACAGAAAAGCAGGCGGATGCATTAGGAAGTGTTTTGAATGAATTTCCGTATTTTCAAAGTGCACGCGCATTACGATTAAAAGGACTTTACAATCAAAACAGCTTTAAGTATAATTATGCCTTAAAAGTTACGGCGGCACACACATCTGATCGATCTATCTTATTTGACTTTATTACTTCGGAAATCTTTACTTCTATTCAAAACGATTTTTACGAACAAAAACTAAGAGATCTTCTTGAAATTACTGTTTTTGAAAGTGAAATAATTTCACCAGAACAAATTAGAAAAGCCATTGAAGTAAAAACAGAAAATGAAAAACAGCCGGTCTTAGAAGCTAACAAAGTAGCTGAAACTATTATTGCTGAAGAACCTGTTAAAACGGAAAAGCTAAAAAGTGTTCCGGAAATAGATCCAACTATTTTTCTTGCCATAAAAGAATCTCAAGCTATAACTTTTGAAAAACCGATAAAAACGGAAGAACCAAAAACACTTCCTGTAATCGATGAATCTATTTTTAACGCCATCAAAGAAGCACAATCGGTAACTTATGAAAAACCAGCTTTAGCAGAAGAAAATAAAAATATAACTGCTGAAGAGCCTGTTTCAGAAATAAAAGAATCAGAAACTGTATCATTTACCGACACTACAAAAACCGAAGAAACTAAAATTGATCGTATTGAAAATTCTATCTTAAGTTCGATAAAGGTTTCTGAAACGCCTTTTTTACCAGAACCAGTAAAAGTTGAAGAACCAAAAATTGATGCTGCGATCGAACGTTCAATTCTTAATTCTATTAAAGAAGCAGAAGCATCAACTCCTGACGAACCTAAAATAGAAGAATCTAAAATTGAAATTGCGGAACAACCTGTTTTAAATTCTGCTGATGAAGAAGAAGACGACAGTGTTATCGAAGAAATGATAATTCCGGAGTTTAAAATGAATCCAGTTGAAAGATCTATTCTTTCTTCTATTAAAGAATCAGAAACTGTTATTCCTGAACAGCCAAAAGAAGAGATTCAGGAAGAAATCCTAAATAAAACATCACCAGAAACTGAGTCCGAAACTGAAGAAATAATTGAATTACAAGTTCAAGATACCGATGAATCTGTAAAAATGGCGACAGAGCATTTAGAAATCGGAATGCCTTTAGATTTTTCTCTTAGTGAAAAACATTCTTTTCAAGAGTGGCTGCAATTATCTAGAACAGAACCAATTGATCGTTCTAACGAAATTTCGGAAGAAACAGACACTAAAACAACCGTTGAAATTGAAAAAGAAGAACAGTCAATTTTAGAGGAGAGACAAAAAAAGGCTGAAATTATCAATAAATTTATCGAAACTAATCCTAAAATCTCTCCAATAAAGCCTGGCACAAGTGCTCCAGTAGTCCAAATTGAAAGCAATTCTGATGACAATTCTTATCTGATGACAGAGACTTTAGCTAGAGTTTATCTGGAACAAAAGAAATATACAAAAGCAATTCAAGCATATGAAATATTAATTTTGAAATATCCAGAAAAAATTACTTTCTTTGCAGACCGCATATCGGATATAAAGATTTTACAACAAAATAACAATAACAATAATTAAGTAATGAGCACATTTTCAATTTTTTTAGTTTTAATTACAATAGTTTGTTTTCTATTGATCATCGTAATCATGGTACAAAACCCTAAAGGAGGCGGATTGTCTTCTACTATCAGCGGAACGCAGATGTTAGGTGGAGTACAAAAAACAACTGACTTTTTAGATAAAAGTACTTGGACTTTAGCTACTGTTCTAATTGTGTTAATTTTACTTTCTAGTTTAAGTTTTTCTGGAGCTTTAAGCGATACAGATTCTAAACTTATTGATAAAACAGAAGCTCCTGTAAATACACCAGCGGCTCCTGCTCAAGGAACTACTCCTGCTCCAGCAGCACCTGCAACTAAATAATCTTATTTCAATATAGAAATCTAATGCCAGCCTGTCAAAGCTGGCATTTTTTTTAAGAAATAATGTCAGTTTTACCAGCATGGCATAATTTCTGAAAGTTTATAGAACATAAAAAAATGTATAACTTATAATAATATAAAATCATGGCTTTAAACATTAAACCGCTTTCAGATCGCGTACTTATTGAGCCTGTTGCAGCTGAAACCAAAACTGCCTCAGGTATTTTTATTCCAGATACTGCCAAAGAAAAACCACAAAAAGGAACTGTAGTTGCAGTAGGAAACGGATCTAAAGATCATACTATGACTGTAAAAGTTGGTGATACTGTTCTTTACGGTAAATACGCAGGAACAGAATTAAAATTAGAAGGAACTGATTATTTGATTATGCGCGAGGATGATATTCTTGCAATTATCTAAAAAAAAATATTGTATTGAGTAAGAAGTACTAATTAAGAACTTCATAAACTTGAAACAAATCAAACTTTAAACAAAAATTAAAATGGCAAAAGATATAAAATTTGATATTGAAGCACGTGACGGATTAAAACGTGGTGTTGATGCATTAGCAAATGCTGTAAAAGTAACTCTTGGACCAAAAGGTCGTAACGTAATCATCGGAAAATCATTTGGTGGACCAACTGTTACTAAAGATGGTGTTTCTGTTGCAAAAGAAATCGAATTAAAAGACCCATTAGAAAATATGGGCGCTCAAATGGTTAAAGAAGTTGCTTCTAAAACTAATGATTTAGCTGGAGACGGAACTACAACTGCTACAGTTTTAGCTCAGGCTATCGTAAAAGAAGGTCTTAAAAACGTTGCTGCTGGTGCAAATCCAATGGATTTGAAACGTGGTATTGATAAAGCGGTTGAAACTATTGTTGCTGACTTAGCAAAACAAGCTAAAGTGGTTGGAAGTGATTCTGACAAAATCAAACAAATTGCTTCTATCTCTGCTAATAATGACGAAGTTATTGGTGAATTAATCGCTACTGCTTTCGCTAAAGTTGGAAAAGAAGGTGTTATTACTGTTGAAGAAGCTAAAGGAACTGATACTTTTGTTGACGTTGTTGAAGGAATGCAGTTTGACAGAGGTTACCTTTCTCCTTACTTCGTAACTAACCCAGAGAAAATGGAAGTGGAACTAGACTCTCCATACATCTTATTATACGACAAAAAAGTATCTTCTTTAAAAGAATTACTTCCAGTTTTAGAGCCAGTTGCTCAATCAGGAAAACCATTATTGATTATTGCTGAAGATGTTGACGGAGAAGCTCTATCTACATTAGTAGTAAACAAATTAAGAGGTGCTCTTAAAATTGCTGCTGTAAAAGCTCCTGGTTTTGGAGACAGAAGAAAAGCAATGTTAGAAGATATCGCAATCTTAACTGGTGGAACTGTAATTTCTGAAGAAAGAGGTTATACTTTAGAAAATACAACTATCGAAATGTTAGGAAACGCAAAAAGAGTTTCTATCGATAAAGATAATACTACTATTGTAAGCGGTGCTGGTGAAGCTGATATTATCAAAAACAGAGTAAACCAAATTAAAGGTCAGATGGAAACTACTACATCTGATTATGATAAAGAAAAATTGCAAGAGCGTTTGGCTAAATTAGCTGGTGGAGTTGCTGTTCTTTATGTTGGTGCTGCTTCTGAAGTTGAAATGAAAGAGAAAAAAGACAGAGTTGACGATGCTTTACACGCAACTCGTGCAGCTGTTGAAGAAGGAATCGTTGCTGGTGGAGGTGTTGCTTTATTAAGAGCAAAACTTGCTTTAGCTGACTTAAAAGCGGATAACGCTGATGAAGCAACTGGAATCCAAATCGTTTCTCGCGCTGTTGAATCTCCATTAAGAACTATCGTTGAAAACGCTGGTCTTGAAGGTTCTGTTGTTGTAGCTAAAGTTTCTGAAGGTTCAGGTGATTTTGGATACAATGCAAAAACTGACGAATATGTAGACATGTTAAGTGCAGGAATTATCGATCCTAAAAAAGTAACTCGTGTTGCATTAGAAAATGCTGCCTCTGTTTCTGGAATGATCTTAACTACAGAATGTGCATTAATTGATATTAAAGAAGAAAATGCCGGTGGCGGAATGCCAATGGGAGGCGGAATGCCAGGAATGATGTAATTCATTCTCTTCTTAAAACTTAAAGCGTCAGATTTTCATCTGACGCTTTTTTTTGCCACAGATTTCACTGATTAAAAGGATTTTCTTTTGCCACGAATTGCTCGAATTTCCACGAATTACTTTTTTAGCCACAGATTAAAGGATTATAAAGATTAAAATCTGTGGAAATCTTTTTAATCTGTGGCAAATTTAACAGTAAAACAATTCGTGGAAATTTATGTAATTGCTTCGCCTGTTCGCTATCGCTCGGGTCGTGACAAACTTTTTTATTTAACATTCTCTTTTTCTTTAAAAAATCTGTTATCAATATCTTTGCTGCTTCATAATAATATCAAAAATGAAAAAGCATTTTACCTCACTCCTATCATTAATTTTTCTTTCACTTTCATTCGTTTTACAAGCCCAAAACAATAAAGACAATTATGTTGTTTTAGTTTCTATGGATGGCTTTCGCTGGGATTATGGCAAGCAATTTAATCTTCCAAACCTAAAACAAATTGAAAAAGAAGGCGTTCATGCCAAATCAATGAAACCTTCATATCCAACAAAAACGTTTCCTAATCATTATACTATCGTAACAGGTCTTTATCCTGATCATCACGGAATTATAAATAATGTTTTTTATGATGCAGAATTAAATCAATCTTTCTCATTATCAAGCGAAGCAAAAAATGATTCTCGTTTTTATGGCGGAAATCCGATTTGGAATTTAGCAGAACAGCAAGGTGTAAAAACGGCTTCTTTTTTCTGGCCGGGTTCTGATATTGACAAAAGAAATCCCAGCTATTTTAAAAATTACAATGGAAAAATTCCGTACGAAGCCAGAATTGATACGGTTATGAAATGGCTTCAGCTTCCAGAAAAACAAAGACCTCATCTGGTAACTTTGTATTTTGATGAACCTGATCATTCAGGACATAATTTTGGTCCGCTTTCGCCACAAACTAAAAAAGCCGCAATCAAAATGGATTCAATTATGGGGGAACTATCTAGAAGATTAGATCAATTGCCAATCGGAAAACAAGTTAATCTAATCATTGTTTCAGATCACGGAATGGCTGATATTTCTAATGATAAAAAAGTAGCCGTTTTAGATTACTTACAACCAGAATGGTTAGGTTACAAAGACGTAATTAACCCAATTATGAGTTTACAAGCAAAAAACGGCTTTAAAGATTCTATTGCCAATGCTTTGAAAAAGGTACCTCATATTAAATTTTGGAAATCGAATGAAGTTCCAAAAAGATTGCATTACGGAACAAATCCGCGTGCACATGATTTTGTGATTGAGGCCGAAAAAGGATGGAGTTTAGTAAGCAAAGAAAGCACCCATATTAAAGGCGGAACCCATGGTTATGACAATGATAACAAAGACATGCATGCTATTTTTTATGCAAAAGGTCCTGCTTTTAAAGTAGACAAAACGGTAAAAACTTTTCCAAATATTTCCGTATATCCTTTAATTGCTCACATTTTAGGGTTACAAGTTGGCGAGATTGATGGGAAGTTAAGCGATGTTAAATCGATGCTTCGCTAATTAGAGAATTTGTCAATTAGAAAATTAGATAATTATTTCCATTTTAATCTGTAGAGACGCACCGCAGTGCGTCTAACGCAACGTAACCACAATTTTTGATGCATGAAACGCAGACGCACTGCGGTGCGTCTCTACAGATATACATCATGTCAAATCATTTTCTAATTGACAAATTATCAAATTGACACATTAAAACCCAGTTGAAATAGAAACCGATTTCCATCCCTCCAATTCCTTTTGAACACTCGCTATTTTTTGGTTTGCCATATTATAAGCATCTTCACCTAAAAACAAATGCAATGGAGGATTTTGATCGTGGCTCGCTTTAATTAAAGCTTCTGCTAATTTTACCGGATCTCCCGGCTGATTTTCGTTAATATCCTCTTTGTGAGCGTTTTCAGATTGTCTCACTTCTTTATAATCTGGAATCGGATTTTGAGGTAATAATAACGAACTGTCTTTTAAGAAATCGGTTCTAAAATAACCAGGATAAACAATTGTAGCGTGAACTCCAAATGATTTTACTTCAGCTGCCAAAGATTCTGTTAAACCAGCAACAGCAAATTTTGTAGAACAGTAAATTCCCCAGCCTGGAAATTCTCCGTAATAACCTCCAACAGAAGAGATATTAAAAATATGACCCGACTGATTCGCGCGAAGAATTGGCATTGTGTTTCTAATTACATTTAATAATCCGAAAACATTTACTTCGTAATTTTTTCTGGCTTCAGCATCAGTTAATTCTTCTAATGCACCTAGTAATCCGTAACCAGCATTATTAACTAAAACATCAATTGTTTTAAAATGATTTACCGCTTTATCAATTGCCTTTTTTACACTTTCTTCATTAATCAAATCCATTTCAAGAGGCAGAAAACTATCAGATGTGTTTCCTAATGCTTCAATTAAAGAAGATTCATTTCTTGATGTTGCAGCTACTTTATAACCTTCTGCTAATAATTTTTTAGCTAATTCTAATCCAAGTCCTTTTGAAGCACCTGTGATAAACCAAACTTTGTTATTTTCCATGATTTTAATTTTTTACATTTTAATTACAGGACAAAGGTATTGGCGAAGTGCCTCTTAAATATTGAAGCAATCAAACAAGAAGTTGCAAAAATCAAACAATTTCAGTCAAACGATAGTTTTTAGGCGAAACCTGAACATTTTTCTTGAAGAAATTAATAAAATGAGATAATTCTTCGAAACCTAAACACCAGGCAATTTCATTAATATTCCAATTGGTTTGTTTCAATAAAATCATCGCTTCTTGAACAATTCTTTCAGAAATAATCTGAGAAGTGGTTTTTCCAGTCGTTTCTTTTAAAGCTTTATTCAAATGATTGACATGTACATTTAACTGATTGGCGTATTCCGAAGGTGAACGAAAATTGATTTGCTGCGAAATCGATTCAATCGGAAATTGACGCTCTAACAATTCCAAAAACAAAGAAGAAATTCGAATCGTCGCATTTGATTTACTGTATAATGAAGTAGTTACAGTCTGGGTTTTAAGCGCAAGGTGAATAATCTCGAAAACCAAATTTCGGATTACATCATATTTAAACACATAATCTGAATTGATTTCATCCAGCATTCGCAAATAAACTGATTTCAAAGATTCAGCTAATTCTACTGAAACGGGAACCACTGGATTTCCGCCGGGCTGAAATAATGGATACTCTTTTAAATTCCCAAACTGACTAAAAAAAGCATCTGTAAAAATACAGAAAAACCCAGTCTGACTTTCATCAATATGTTCCCAGCTGTACGGAATTTGAGGATTTGCAAAGAATAAAGCCTGATCTTCGATCGCTACAACTTTATCTGCATAATGCACTTTGTTTTTGCCAATGATTAAACTTATTTTATAAAAGTCTTTTCGAGTATAAGGCAATGGATTACAAGTACTACCAATATAGTCATCCAATTTAAAAACATTAAAATGTCCGATTTCTTTTTTAAGATTTTCGGGCATTCCTTTTATTTTTACGGTGTAAAAATCTTCTAAAGTTTCTGTCAGTTTCATTTGGCAAAGTTACGAAAATCAATCTTTAGTTAATTAGATAATTTGAGAATGTGTCAATTTGATAATTAGAAAATTTGATGATTAACTGATTGTCACCCTGAGCGAAGTCGAAGGGCGCTCCAATTAGCACGCGGGCTTCGACTTCGCTCAGCCTGACAAAACAACAAACCCGACAGGTTTTAAAACCTGTCGGGTTTGTATACATTGTGTAGACGCACTGCAGTGCGTCTCTACAGATACACGTTTCCAAAATCATTATCTAATTATATAATGGACACATTCTCAAATTATCTAATTATCAAATTGACACATTATCAAATTAACTGACCACTTTATAAGTAGGATCTTCAATAACATTGACATTAATAACCGCATCTGCATTTTTGAGTAATTGCCTGCAGTCTGGGCTTAAATGCTCCAACTCTACTGTTTTATTTAGCTGATTGTATTTTTTTGTCAGATTATTTAAAGCTTCAATTGCAGACATATCTGAAACCCTGCTTTCTTTAAAATCGATTATAATGTGGTTTGGATCGTTTTGAATGTCAAATTTTTCTAAAAAAGCAGCTGTTGAACCAAAGAATAATGGGCCATAAATTTCGTAATGTTTTACTCCGTTTTCATCTATATAATTTCTTGCGCGAATTCGTTTAGCACTTTCCCAAGCAAAAACCAAAGCCGAAATAATCACACCAATTAAAACCGCCAAAGCTAGATTGTGCAATACAATGGTAATTAACGCCACCAAAATCCCAACAAAAATATCGTGCCTTGGCATTTTATTGATAATCCTAAAACTCGCCCATTCAAAAGTCGTAATGGCAACCATCATCATTACCCCCACTAAAGCAGCCATTGGCAGTTTTCCAATTACGGGCGCTCCAAAAAGTATAATAATCAAAATGGTCAGAGAAGCAATAATTCCAGAAAGTCTTGCTCGTGAGCCCGCACCAAGATTAACCAAAGTTTGTGCAATCATTGGGCAGCCGCCCATTCCGTAGAAAAAACCGTTTAGAATGTTTGAACTTCCTTGCGCAATACATTCGCGATTACTGTTTCCGCGAGTTCCGGTAATTTCGTCGACTAGATTCAGCGTAAGCAAACCTTCCGTTAATCCAACTGCCGCAACAATTACGGAATAAGGGAAAATCACTTTTAGGGTTTCAAAAGAAAATGGAATATTCGGAATATGAAATGGAGGAAAACCTCCTTGAACCGAAGCAATATCTTCTACGGTTTTGGTTTCAATATTGAAGATAATTACCAAAGCAAAAACAACCATAATCGCAACTAAAGAAGCTGGAACTGTTTTTGTGATTTTAGGAAAAATCAAAACGATGGAAACTGTTAACGCTACCAAACCCAACATAATATATAACGGTGTTCCTTGAAGCCAAGAAACCTGACCGTTAATTACGGTTTTAAACTGTTCTAACTGCGACATGAAAATTACAACTGCCAATCCGTTAACGAAACCAAACATTACGGGTTGAGGAACAAGTCTTATAAACTTTCCGAGTTTAAAAAGTCCTATGCAAATCTGAACTATTCCGCCAAGCGCAACGGCAGCAAAAACATATTCTATTCCGTGCGATTTCATCAGAGCGATCAAAACAATTACTGTCGCTCCTGCCCCGCCCGAAATCATTCCTGGTCTTCCTCCAAAAATAGCTGTCACCAATCCTGCAATAAAAGCGGCATATAATCCGACTAAAGGTGGAAATCCAGCCAGAATTGCAAATGACAAAGATTCGGGAATCATGGTCATAGCTACTGTTAAACCGGCTAAAATTTCATTTTTGTAATTGACTTTTTGGGAGAAATCGAAGAGTTGGAATGCTTTTTTCATAGGCACAAAATTAGAAAAATTATATGCAAAAAAAGAATAACCCTTTTCAAGAAGAAAAAGAGGAGGGAAGAAATCGATAAATGGAACAAATGTACTAACGCAGCTGTTCTAAAAGAAAAATTAAAATCGAAAGAATAAAGCCTATCATCTTGGTTATTGTTTTTTGGGATAAAATTATTTAGCAAAAATACTTACAAAAACATTAAAAACAACTGCGTATTTACACCTGCTTTTAATCTAACCTTATACAAGTATATCCTAAACAGTGCATATAATCCATAATATTATCGCACTGCAAATCCATTCCTTCAACTCTCAAGATTTTATCGCAGTCTTCCAGATCAAAATTAATTTTATAGTCAGGAAATTGAATCTGTATAATGGCAACGACATAATCTCTTTCTGACTCTTTCTGAACATTTGTTTTAAATATCTCCACAATCATAACGTTCTCTTTTAGTTCTTTCAACGTAATCATTATTATTTTCGATTAAAAAAATTATACGATATTCCAAACCTAACGTAACCCTGCGCATCTTCTTTTTGATCATAAATATAACGGTTGGTTCGTTCGCCTCGTTCCGTAATTCGGGCGCTCACAACATTGTTGATACCGCCTTTTGCAAATGCAATCAATTTTGGAGTAAAACTATACTCGTATGTAATCCCAGATTTTAGCTCCAACTGGTTCAGTTCATAAACTCCTTTTAAATTTGCGCTATTTAAATTTAAGTAAAAACTTTCAGTATTTAATTCTGTTCCTAATGAAATTCTTCCGTTTTCTAAAAGCTCTCTTCTAAACAAAATTCGTTGCGGCAGAATAAAATCCATATCCCATTTTGAGTTTTTAAACTTATGATTAACAGACAAAAGCGGTGTCATTGGCACAATAGAAGATGGATCGAGCAGTAGTAAAACCCCAGCTGTAATAGTCGTCGAAGGCGTTCTTTTAAGCACCAAAACTCCAGAGGCAAAACCTTTTAAACGCTGCAGTCTTTCTTCGTTACCATCTACGGTTGCGGTTGCACTGTAAATAGCTGTTTTTCCAAAAAGCGATGCCATATAAGTTGCTGTTATTGCGCCTGCCCAATAATGAATATCGGCATTTTCTCTCCTATAACTTTCGCCAGTGCCATAATTGTAAATATCGCCAAACTCATAGTTCTCATATTTGTAACGAAGCGAAGCAGCTAAAACAAAACGTTTTGATTTTGTAGCATAAAAAGGCAGATTAAACGCCGCTTTGAATCGGCTGTGACTCTCAAATCTTCCTCTTTCAAATTTATTCCCGAACAATTCCGAATTGTAATTCGATGGCCCAAGCTGTTCGTACTGCACATCAAAAGTTCTAGTGGTCGGAAACTTATCTACTATGGCTTTTCCTAAGGTTTTCATGCCCGGCTCCTTTTCCTGTGCCATGGTTTTTAAAGAAATAAAGACAACTAAAACGGAGATGATTTTGGATTTCATAAATTAAGTGATGTAAAATTTATTTTGGGATACATTGAAACTGGATCCAAAAGTAAATGAGCCATACTTATTATAACAGTATTTTTATACCAACGGCGTATGATTTATACGAACGGCGTTAGTATAATTTATCCTTTACAAAGGGCTAAAAACTATACGATTATATTATTTTTGCCGTTATGACTATCTCCAAACTTTATCAAAACTTTTTCCTGCGAAATCTATTCGTAAATACACTTGTTTATTTAGTCATTTTAGCCTGTGTTTACGACGAAATAAAACTAGACGGACACAGCTGGTCTTATATTTTAAGTAAAATTGCCGTTGGATATTTCCCGTGTATTGTTTGGATTACCATTTTCAATATCTGCATTATCAAACCTGTTTTATTCAAGAAAAAAGTCAAAACATTCTTTGTGCTTCTTGCAGCTTATTGGACTGGTTTTTACTTTTTTATGAACTGGTTTTTTCCTCTTGTTGGTTTAGGAAATTTTAAAACCCTGCAAATATTATCGTTGATTATTAACGGAATGTTTTTCTATTTTATTCATGTTGTGATTACGAAAAAAATCATGGATGCGGATAAAGATATTATGAATTTTAAATCGGAACTTTCATTTTTAAAACAACAATTGAATCCGCATTTTTTGTTGAATGCGATGAATAATCTTTACGGAGAAGCATTGGCTGAACCCGACAAAGTTCCGGATCGCATTCTAAATCTTTCAGATATGCTGCGTTACCAGATTGAAGCTTCTAAAAAAGATTATGTTTTATTGGAAGAAGAAATTGCGTTTATTAAAAAATATATCGAATATTACACCTTTAGAAATGAAAGACTTATGGCAAAGCAAAAATTTGAAGGTGTTCATGACGAGATTGAAATTCCCCCTTTGTTCTTTTTACCTTTGGTAGAAAATGCCGTTAAATTTTCTGCCGAAACTACAGAACCTTTTATTAATTTAGATTTAAAAGTAAAATGCCGCGGTATTATTTTTACCATAAAAAACAATTGTCTGGATTCGGAATCGCGTCTTTCGAGCACCGGAATTGGAATTGAAAACCTAAAAAGACGTTTAGAAGTTTACGGTCTAAAACACCGTTTGAGCTGTAAAAAAGAGAAAAATATGTTTACCGTAAAATTATGCATATGGCATTTACCTACCGCTGTCTCATAATTGATGACGAATCACCGGCACACAAAGCCTTGATTTCGCATATTTCTAAATTTGACGAACTGGAGCATTCCGGTAGCGCTTTTAATGGTATGGAAGCCATAAAACTGCTAAACGAAAACCAATACGACATTATTTTTTTAGACATTAATATGCCTGTAATTTCTGGCGTAGAATTAATGGAATTACAACCGAATCGTCCGCTTACGATTGTCACAACGGCTTATTCTGATTTTGCACTTTCTGCCTACCAAAATGATGCAATTGATTACCTTTTAAAACCCATTTCGCCAGATAAATTTGCTAAAGCAATAGAAAAGGCAAAAACCTTTCATTCTGGAAATAATCTTAAAAAGGAAGATAGCAGCAACGAAAAAATACTTTCTTGTCGCTCTAACGGGCAAATAATTGAAACTCCACTAATTGATATTTTATACGTTGAAAGTCTTGGCAATTATATGAAATTATACAGCCGAAAATTGAAATCTCCAATCATCATTTACGGTTCTCTTGCCAGCATTGCCACTGAGATTGACTGTTCTCATTTTGTTCAGGTACATCGCTCGTTTATTGTAAATACCCGAGAAATAACTTCGGCTATCAATAAAACTTTAACAATGAGTAATGGAGAAATCATTCCGGTGGGAAGAAAGTATCAGATTTTGTTGGACAATTTGCTGATTAAATAATTGAGATGATTTTTCTCTTATTTTGTTTAGCTTTTCTTTAATTAAACTAAACAGAAAAGTAAACTTTTTTTTTAATCAAAACAAAAGAATTATTTTTCTTACAATATAAAATTCAAAAAATCAAAATCATTTTGTACTAAATCTAACACAATCTCAAACTCCTGCATACCCAATAATTACAGGAAATCTTACTTTTACGAAAACGTTATATGTCGTTAATTTAAACCAAATAAAAATATACTTATACGCAATTTCGCGAATTATTTTCTTAAAAAATATACTTATCTGGATAATTTTTCCTACTTAATTATTTAAATTCGCACGACACAACTATTTAGATTATTTTATAACCAATGAGCATTTTTAATTTATTTAAACGATCAGATATAAAATGTCCGAGATGTCTTGGAAAAGGTTTTGTCTCTTGGGAAGATATTAATCGTTTAAACAGGCAATTAAAATGGGTTCCCGCTCCTTGCGCTTATTGTAATGCAAAAGGAAAAGTCGAAAAAAAGATGCTTTCTATGGTTGACGTAGATTGCATGTATCTCACCATCGATTTGCCAGAATCTGTACTAGATAAAATAAAAGAAGGCGATCTGGAAACAATTGAAAAAGGCAAACAACGCGAACTTTTTGTAGATTCTTTAATACAATATGCAGAGCATCATTATGTAACTCAAAATATGGATGCCGAAAGCATTGCAAACTTATATTTAAGCAACGAAGCCGAAAATGCCCCTTTTTCTGCAACACGAGAAGAATTAATAAAATACATTCAAGGCGTTATCAATCTCAAAAAGTCGACTTTAAACTAAACAACCTTTACAACTTTGCCACTTTATACCTCTGCATCTTAAAAACAAAAAACAGGTATAAATACGTATAGCCACAATTTTATTTTGGCGTAAACTTGCTGTGAATAATTTTTAGTTTAGAATAAGGTTTTCTTCTAGAAGGCTTTTAAATTTTTTGTCACTTTTTTTGGAACACAGAAGTGGAATTTCAAATCGCTGGTACCGATATGAAATTTCACTTTTTTATTTTATAAGTATCCTCAAATATGTACAAAGTCATAAAATACGATCGCTCGATTCTTTTCTCTTCTTTCTTTCAAATCTGCCGCTTTTGACCCTAAAAAAAAAGCCTTATTTTTGCATTCTGTAAACGCCACGAAATTAAAGCCCAGAAATCGATATGATACGAGAACATTATATTCCGTTTAATAAAGAGTTTTTACTCGAACAGCAAATTGCCGTCTTTGCGGAAGATGCTAAAAAAGCGGAAGATTTTAAGAAACTTTTCGATATTATCGAACATTATTATCACTATGAATCTTTTAATTTAAATCGAAATCTAAAGCAAAATTATGCGCTTTACGATCCAGATTTAAGCGAAAAAGAACGCGAGCAGTTTATCAATAAAAGTGATTTTCCTGTTTTTAAAGAAACGCTTTTGAAAGTTTTAGAACGCGGAAATTATTACAGAATTGATCAGAATGCTTTGGATAAAGCTTTTAAGGAATCTGATTTGATTGGCTTAAATCTTTCTATCGATTTTAATGCTTTTAAAGATTTCGAACTCTACGCAAGAGGCCATCATAAAAGTAAAGAAAAAATCAAAAAATACTTTTTCTGGACAAAAGAAGTCGAAATTGAATATTACGATCGTATCTTAATTTATTTGAATTACAGCGATGCCGATTATCTTAAAAGCAAAAAAGTCAAATTAGGAAAAATGCCAATTGATCCTGGCTCCATTGGATTGAAAATTTTCAAACGAGTTCCTAAAAACGATCTTGAAACGATTTTTCCGAATGCGATTCCGAAAATGTCTTTAAAAGACAAAATGCTGCTTTGGATTCCAGCAGTTTTTGGTGGAATTTCGTTATTAAGCGCTAAAGTAATTCCAGCTCTGATTAATATGTATGATGCGTATCAGACTGGAGAAACTATCGATTTACTCAACAGTAAAACTTCCTTAAATCAAGGTTTAATCGCTTTAGGAATTTTGGCTGTTTATTGCTTTCGTCAATACAATAATTTTATAAACAAAAAAATTAGATACTCCAAAACACTCTCTGACAGTTTATATTTTAAAAATGTCGGAAACAACAGCGGTGCATTCTATTCTCTTTTAAATTCATCTGAAGAAGAAGCTTTAAAAGAAACCATTCTAGCTTATACTTTTTTACACGAAAGTCAAAATCCATTAACCGCAGAAGAACTCGACGACCAAATCGAATCTTGGTTTAAAACAAAATTAAATACCGATCTAGATTTTGACATACATGATGCTTTGCTGAAATTAAAAAGCATTGGACTAGGTTTAGAAAACAATGGAAAATGGAGCGTAATTCCGTCAAACGATGCCTTAATTACAATTGATGAATTGTGGGATAATGTTTTTGAGTATAACCAAAAATAGGTTTGTTATTTTTATTTTGCAGTTTATTGCCTTCCGATTAACGTAAGAGAAATTTCATTAGATTTACTGCAACCTAACTATAAAACCACAAAAATGAGAACCTTAGACCAATGGTTTGCAGAGTATGCTGTAAGTCACCAAAACCCTAAAAACAAAGCCATACACTACATTTGTGTACCAGCCATTTTCTTTTCTATTGTCGGATTGTTAATGAGCATTCCGAGTTCAATTATTTCAAGTACGTTAAAACTAAATGCGCCAATTATCGAAAATTGGGCTTTTATCGTTTTGCTTTTTGTTCTTGTTTTCTATATCAGATTATCAATTGCAATGGCTATTAAAATTGCTATTTTTTCTATGCTTTGTTTGGTTATAAATTACTACATCGGAAAATTAGTTCCGTTATGGGCTTTCTCAATCGGCGCATTTATTATTGCCTGGATTGGACAATTTTACGGACATAATATTGAAGGAAAAAAACCATCTTTCCTTAAAGATCTTCAGTTTTTATTAATTGGGCCAGCTTGGGTTGTAGAAAATTTGTTTTCTAGAAAATAGAACTAAAATGAAAGCAGAAAAAACAAGTAGAACGGCACAATACATGGCGTTCTTTCGAGCATTGGAAACACAACGTAAAGAAAGATTGTTTTCAGATCCTTATGCCATCAATTTTATAGACTCAAAATTAAGACTTGCAGCTCAATTGTATAAATATCCGGTTGTTGCAAAATATATTGATAATATTATACAAAAAAAGATTCCAGGAGCTTTGTCTTCTGGAATTGCAAGAACAAAATATATTGATGATTTACTTAAAAATGCGGTTTCAAATGGCATACAACAAGTTATAATTTTGGGCGCGGGATTTGACACAAGAGCAGTACGTCTCGATTTTCTAAAAAATATTCCTGTAATAGAAATTGATCATCCGAATACATCAAATTTCAAAGCTGAAGTTTATAAAAACAGGATTGGGCAAATTCCTCAAAACATACTTTTTCTTCAAATTGATTTTAATAAACAAAATCTAGATCAATTAGCATTAGAAAACAATGTAGACTTTTCTAAACCAACTGCAATAATTTGGGAAGGTGTAACAAATTATCTAACGGAAAATGCTGTAAAAAGCACTTTTGCTTTTATTTCAAAATTCGCTGCTGACAGCCATATTATTTTTACTTACGTACATAAAAATATTCTTTTAAAGCCAGAATCTTTTTTGGGCGGTAAAAAACTTCTGGAAGATCTTAAAAACCTAGAAGAACATTGGACATTTGGTTTTATGCCAGAAGAGCTTCAAAATTATTTAAAGCAATTTGATATTGAACTTTTAGAAGATTTGGGCGCCAATGAATATCGTGAAAAATTTCTCGAAAACCGATCTGAAAAAGGTTATGAATTTTACAGAACTGCGATTGGTGTAAAAAAGTAAGCTATTTAAAAGATATTCTTACTATATAAAATCTTCAAAATAATTTTGTGGTTTTTGCTAATATTTTCTTAATAAAAAAACAACGAACGGTATAATATAAACTTTTACAATTCGTTAAACAATTAAGAAATAAACAAATAAAAAACCACAAACAGATGAAAAAAATCTACCTTTTGTTATTCTTTGCCGTTGTTAGCAATCTATTCTCTCAAAACGGAAAAATCTATCTAAAAAATTCAAAATTCAACATTGGCAAACCCAATACGTATGTTTATGAACCTCCTCAAGGTCTCGCAATAAAAGACAACGCGAAAGCAAATTTTCTTTACATCACGCCTACTGATTTTTCTTCTGACATTAGTCCGCTGAAAAGAAGTGGAAAACGTTATGAGTTTACAGCAAAGGTTCCTGATTCTGTCAGAGTAATTCTAGTAACAATAAACGATTCACAAAAAATTGCAGACAGCAATAATGAAAAAGGTTATTCTGTACTTTTAAAAACACAAAATGATATTGAATTGGGAAAGAGTTTGATAAACGAAATTTATGTTAGAAGTAATGGAAGTTACTTTTTAAGACTAAAATCAGATCCAAAAAGAGAAGATTTAATTGCTGAATATGATGCCATATTCGCAAAATATCCGAAATTAAGAGATGATATCGTTTCTTTAGAATATTTATACACTAAAAAATCTCTCAACAGAGAACAAGGAGAGAAAGACCTTCTAGCTTTTGCCGATATAGGTGTACAAAAAAATACCGAAGAATATTTGACTGCTGCTTATAATATCTATAGTTCTAATAATGATACGCAAGATAAAGCTCTAAAATTGAGAAAAGAAATTTCAGAAAAGTATCCTGCAAATAGAATTGATGCAATGGATTTATTCGAAAATTCTATGATCAGCCTAATAAAACAGAAGCTTCTATTTTAGAAAGCCTTACTACTTTTAAAACAAAATATTCTAACGATACTTCTAAAAGGTCTCTAAGCTATTTTTATTCCGCTTTGGTGCCTATATATCTAGATAAAGGAGAATTAGAAAAGGCTATTGCCTGCGAACCTTATATAAATCTTCCAGCAGACTCCTATAATAATTTTGCTTGGGGTCAATCAGGCGGTGATTTAACAATGCCTGTAAAAGATATTGATTTTGTCACTAAAGTTTCTAAACGATCATTAGACATTCTTGAAGCAAAACGAAAAGAATGTTACACTCCTGATTATAATGGCAAATTCAATATGTTTGCCGATACTTATGCGATTCTGCTTTATAAACAAGGTAAATATGAAGAAGCTTTTAAATACCAAAGCGGAGTGAAAGCACTAAACGGATTGGATGCTGGTGGGAAAGAGCGCTATTTAGCAATGTTAGATAAATTAAAAAGTAAAGATGAAGTAAAAGCTTATATTGAAGACGAAATCAGTAAAGTCAATACATCACCTGCATTTCTTTCTAAACTTAAAGAAGTTTACATAGAAAAAAAATTACCTCTTGCTGAATATGATGCGATAAAACAAAAGACAGATTTATTAGCAAAAGAAAACAAGAGCAAAGATCTTCTTTCAAAATTTGGAAGCGCAACTGCTTACGATTTTACTCTTAAAAATATGGAAGGAAAAGAAATTAAACTTTCAGATTATAAAGGCAAAATTGTTGTACTTGATTTTTGGGCTACGTGGTGCGGGCCATGCAAAGCATCTTTTCCTAAAATGCAGGATTTAGTTACCAAATATAAAGGAAAAGACGTCGCTTTCTTATTTGTAAATACTTGGGAAAATGGCAAAGAAGACGAAATATTTAAAAACGTGACAGGTTATATCGCCGAGAAAAAATTTGACTTTAATGTTATTTTTGATTCTAAACAAGAAGTGGTTACCAATTATAAGATTGAAGCTATTCCAACACGTATTGTAATTGATAAAAATGGCAGTATTCTAGCTTATGATAACTCAAATACTAATATAGCTGAGCTTATTGAAGAGCAATTAAAATAAGTATTCTCTTATTTTTAAAACAAAAAAATGTACTTTTGATATATCAAAATTAGATTTATGATACAGCTTATTTGGGGAATATTAAACATTGTTACATTTTTTGCACTTATTGCTTTTTGCTGGAAAAAAGCAGTTGAAATCCGTCAAAAAATGGGAATTTTTGTTGCTGTTCTTTTTTCATTTTTTGCTTTGTCTTTTATTACAAAACCTGGTAATAGCTCAGAGTATAAAAAATTTGAATTTGAAAATAAGAAAGTAAGCCAAAAAATAAATCGTAACACGCATTTCTCAGAGATTACTCTAGAAGACGATTTGGCAACAAAAATGGAGTTGAGCGTTCTTTATGATGATGAAAATGCAATTTCAGCAGTTGTTACCAGAAGTGGTTTTGTTAGCGGTACAGAATGGCAAACTCATAATATCTTTGTAAATAAATTGGAAAAAAAAGATAGCTATCAATATTCAGTCACCGGCAACAGAAAATGGAAAATTCTAGGAATTGAGCTATATTCAGAATTTAAACAATATAGAGGAATGAAAGAATTTAAACCTAAATAGATTTTACATTTTTCCTTCAAACAGATTCTAAAAGGACAAAAAGAATTCTATCTTTTTTGTCCTTTTTTTAAATGTAAACCTATTCTTTTTGTAGCCAAAATTCATTATCAATCCGTATTAATTTATAATAAATGAGAAAACTAATCACATTAATAGTCATAACCATTTTAGCTTCTGCCTGCAAAAAATCCGAAAATAACACAGTTTCAAATAACGCAGTAACAAAAACCGATAGCACTTCTGCTAATCATTCGGCAACAGCCATAAAATCAGATTCTGGCGCTCTTTTGGATTTATTCACTAAAAGAAAAGACGAAATTATCCTAAAATTAAAATCTATTTCTGCCGAAGAAGCCAATGCTTTATATGAAAAATATCACGAAGAAAACGGTTATTTACTGCATCAGATAGATGAAAAAGAAGATCGTTTACTACAAAATTTTTATAGTGAAAAAGACGCTGATAAAAAGGAAATCAAACTTTTAAATGATAAACTGGTAAAACATCAATTGCAATTTGACGAATTAGGCGAAGGGATTGTTGAAATTACCACAAAACCAGATTTTTATTATTCGATTTTTAAAAACTATGTGACGCCAGATTACAAAGAATATTTGCTTTTGCAAAGCGAAGAAAACAAACAGCCTTATTCTGCAGATGCAGGACTAATTATTAGTTTTAAAGATTTAGGAGACCGAGTAGTTTCATGGGAAATTTTCATGAATAAATATCCGAACTCAACATTAATGAAATCTGTAAAAGATGAGTACAAAATGTATCAATTAGATTATTTAATCGGAGAAGATAATACGCCAACTTATGAAAGGGCAGCAGACGAAAAGTACATTTATCCAGAAAATATTCAGGAGTTTAACCGTTTTCTAAAAAAATACCCAAACAGCCCGACTGTGCCTTTAATTCATATATTTATGGAAAACTTCAAAAACGAAAATATTGCAGAAATGCTGCGTGAAGAACAAGATAAATTATAAATTTTAATATAACGATTTTCAAAATCCTTTAATTCTATAAAACATTTATAACATGGAGAATAAAAATAATGTACCAGTATTTACTTTTAGTATTGTAGCAATCATTTTAGGCGTAGTGCTGTATAAACAATTCGATTTTAATACGTTAACATTCGAAAAACCTGCATTGGCAATTGTTTATATTATAGTTTTTGTATTTTCAATTTTTGTTCTAATTAAAAACTTCACAAAAAGAGCTAAAAAATAAAACTGTTTTTTACAAAAGCAGCTCAAGCATCAAACTAAAAAAGAGAACATAATTTTATATGAATTTCCAAAAGAACCATATCAATAGATTATCGAATAATAAAACAAATGAGTTTGTTATTTGAAGTTGTATAAAGACAGAAAAGGCCTAAATCTAAACTTATAAAAAACAAAACTAGATATTATGAGAAAAATAATTGTTTTGTCAATGATTTCATTAGATGGCGTAATGCAAGCTCCTGGTGGTCCAGAAGAAGACACGTCTGACGGTTTTGAATTTGGGGGCTGGACTGTTCCGTACGGCGATAAAGCTTATGATGATGCCGTTCAAAAAGAATTAAAACCCGCAGATTATCTTTTAGGAAGAAAAACATTTGAAATCTGGGAAAATTATTGGCCTGATCATTCTGAATTTTGGCCTGAAATTAATAACGGAAATAAATATGTTCTCTCTAAAACCAGAAAAAAATCAGATTGGAAAAATTCTATTTTCATAGAAAGCCTTGCTGAAATAGAGAAATTGAAAGATTCTGATGGTTTAGATATTCACGTTTGGGGCAGCAGCGAGCTCATTCATTTATTATTAAAAAATAATTTAGTTGACGAACTTCGCTTAAAGATTCATCCTTTGTTACTCGGAAAAGGAAAGAAGCTTTTTGATGATAAAGCTAATCCGTCTGCATTTTCTTTAATTGAAAGTACTGTCACTACAACGGGAGTAATTTTAGCTAATTATATCCGAAATGGGGAAATTAAAACTGGGAATGCGATAATCTAATATATATGAAGAAAAGTACCTTAACATTCATTTTAATCTTTTTCAGCTTAGTGATTCTCGCTCAGGATAAAGTAACAAATGAACTGAAAAACTTATCAGACACTCAGCAATTTGACAAAATAATTAGTCAATACACTTCTGAATACAAAGATTTATCAGCAAAATCCCTCTATTATATTGGACTTGCTTATTATATGAAAGAAGACGATTCAAATTGTATTAAATTCATGGATTTATCTATAAATAAAGACAGCAAAGATCCTGCGCCCGCTTATATAAAAGCTTCTACATTAAACTATATGGGTAAATACAATGAAGCTATAACTTATTTTCAAAACGCAATCAATTTAAATCCAAATGACGCAGAATCTTATAGTGGACTTGGGGATTCTTATTATCAAACCAAAGAGGTTAATTTATCACTTGAAAATTATAAGAAAGCAACACTGCAAAAGGAATGTCCAAACAGACCTTATTTAATGTTAGCTCAAATTTATTACGAACAAAAAGAAAATGATAAAGCACTAGAAGCATATTATACAGCGAAATCAAAAATATCAAAAGAGTCTGATTCATATATAAATATCTTATTTAACATTGGACTTTTAGAATCTTTAAAAGGAAATTACGAAAAAGCAGAACCCATTTTTATCGAACTCATTCAATTAGAACCGACTGATTATCATTCCTATGCAAAACTTATTCAAATTTATTACTATAGAAAAGAATATGAAAAAGCAAAACCTTATAAGGATAAGCTCTATGAGGCATATGCAAAGGGAGAATTAAAAGACAATTTAAAAGATATGTTTTGTTATGATCAATTTAAATGGAATGGCTATCAGGTTCAAGCATTTGAACACTACGAAAATAAAAACAAAGGAAATATTTACAATAAACATGTCTTTTATTTAATTGACAATTCAGGTCAAATTGTCTTGAGAGTACAAACGGAGTTTTCACCAGTTTCTATTGAATTGGGCGGAACAAAATATCTCCTTTGCGCCAGTAAAGGAAACACACATTACAACTCAGGAATAGGATTTAATGATGATTTAAATTATAGTGACTTAAAAACAGAAGCTATTAAACTCTTTGAAAAATATAGTAAGTAAAGTTTTTTCATTTGTTTTAATATTCTCAAGAAACATACGGGAATTATATAAATCAAAAAGCGCAAGCCTATAAAATAAGGCTTGCGCTTTTTGTAATGTGACCCCGGAGGGGTTCGAACCCCCAACCCTCAGAGCCGAAATCTGATATTCTATCCAGTTGAACTACGAGGTCTAATATTTAAAATTCAATTTTTTAAATTCCAAATTCCAATTTTAGCATTGGAATTTGGAATTTATATATTGGAGTTTCCAATTGGAATTTAAACTAAAAGTTTCTTTACAATTGCTGAGATTGTTTTTCCTTCAGCAGTTCCACCTAATTGAGCAGATGCTAATCCCATTACTTTACCCATTGAAGCGATTCCTGAAGCACCTGTTTCAGCAATGATTTTTGCGATTACAGCTTCTACTTCTTCTTCGCTTAATTGAGCTGGTAAAAACTTCTCGATTACCGCAACCTGAGCCAATTCTGGTTCAGCCAAATCAGGACGGTTTTGTTCTGTAAAGATTCTTGCGCTCTCTTTACGAGTTTTAACCAATCTTTGAAGTAATTTAATTTCTTCGTCTTCTGATAAATCTTCTTTAGAACCTGACGCTGTAGAAGCCAATAATAATTCAGATTTTACTGCTCTTAAAGCTTCTAATGCTACTGTATCTTTTGCTTTCATGGCCGTTTTGATCTCGTCCATGATCTGTGTTTGTAAACTCATGTTTATTATATTTTATTTGAATAAGCTGATGCTTATTAATTGATATTTATATCGAAAGTACTCATTACTTTTAAGAGTAATTCTTTGTCAGGCTGAGCGAAGTCGAAGCCTCTTTCAGACAAGAAACCCTTGACTTGAGGGTGACAATATTGTCTTTAAAATACTATTTTAAAAGTCAAATTTTAAATTCTGTGCGAAGATAAAAAAAATAACCCGAAAATTAAATCCAATTTTCGGGCTATCCTAATATTATGATGCTAAAATTAATCTACGTTATCGTGCAAAAATGAATTGTTTGAACGTATTTGTAAATCGTTGTTACTATCTGTTCCAACAGAAATTCTAGAATTTGCATTATTAGACTGCGAATTAGACAAGTCAATTCCTAATCTTTTGTAAGCTGGCTCTTTTTCCAACTCGTCAATTCTAGAAACATTATTATGGAATTTATAGTTAAACTCTTTTAGTTTCTTTCTTCTTTCTTCAGCTCTTAAACGTAAAGTTTCTTCAATAGTCAATTCTAAAGGAGAAACTTCAGAAGTTGTAGAAAAATCAGGTTGGCTAGCAAAATCAACTCTTGGTTTCAAAGTGATGTTTAATTCTTCTGGAATAACATCTTCAACCACTTTCTCAACTGGTTTAGAAGCCAATAAATCATTTTCTACCTCCATGTATTCTTCAAGAGAGTATTTAACGATTCCGTTATCTGAAACTTCTGTTACAGGTACAAACTGCACAGGATCATTAACTTTTATCTCACGAGTTTCGTTTGTTAATTCAAATAAAACTCTATTATCTTCTACAACTGGCTCTCTTTTTGCAGGCTCTTGTTTAAACAAAGGAAGATCAAAAGAAAACGTTGTTTGTTCTTCTTTTTCAAATACTCTTTGTTGTTGCACTGGCTGTTGCATTTGCTGAACAGGCACTTCTGGAGCAGAAATTGTAAAATCGATATCTGTAATTGGCGAAACAATTTCGAAAGTTACATCTAGATTTTTGATAAATTCAGACATTACTACCAATTCTTCCTGATTGATTGCTGGAGCAACAGCTTGAACCGGAGTTGGAGCAAATGTTTCGTCTTCATCATCCGTTAAATCAAAAACTACTTTCGCTTCAGGTTTTGTTGTTGGCGTATCAACTGTTAAGTCGAAAGAAGAAAGTGGTTTGTTTGTTAAATTATGAACACTTCTTTGCTCATCTTCTAACGTATGAATGATTTTTTTAGGTTCTGTATTTACAATTTCATTTTGTTGTTCCACATCAAATCCTGTTGCAATAATTGTTACAGCGATTGCTTCACCAAGAGTTTCGTCTTCACCAACTCCCATGATGATATTTGCATTGTAACCCGCTTCGGCTTGAATGTGATCGTTGATTTCTCCGATTTCATCAAGAGTAATCTCGTTAGTTCCAGAAACGATAAGCAACAATACGTTTTTGGCACCTGTAATTTTATTATCGTTTAACAACGGAGAATCTAAAGCCGAAACAATCGCTTCTTTTGCTCTGCTTTCACCTGTTGCTACAGAAGATCCCATAATCGCAGTTCCACTGTTTGACAAAACAGTTTTTGCGTCACGTAAATCGATATTTTGAGTATAATGGTGCGTAATTACTTCAGCAATACCTCTAGAGGCAGTTGCCAAAACTTCATCCGCTTTAGAAAATCCAGCTTTAAAACCAAGATTTCCATATACTTCTCTTAATTTATTATTATTGATTACAATTAAAGAATCTACCTGCTTACGCAATTTCTCAATTCCAATAATTGCCTGCTCCTGACGTACTTTGCCTTCAAATTGAAACGGAATTGTCACGATACCAACAGTCAATATTTCTCTTTCTTTTGCTAATTGAGCAATTACAGGAGCTGCACCAGTTCCAGTTCCTCCACCCATACCGGCAGTAATAAATACCATCTTAGTATTTCTATCCAACATTTTTTCAATGTCAGAAATACTTTCGATAGCAGATTGCTGTCCAACATCTGGGTTTGCTCCCGCTCCTAATCCTTCAGTCAAATTAACCCCTAATTGGATTTTATTTGGCACTGAACTATTTTGAAGCGCTTGTGAATCGGTATTACAAACGATAAAATCTACGCCTTTAATACCTTGTTTAAACATGTGGTTAATTGCGTTACTACCGCCTCCACCAACACCTATGACTTTGATTACATTTGATTGATTTTTTGGTAAATCAAATGAAATACTTCCAAATTCTGAGTTGCTCATCATCTTTTTGGTTTTTGAAATTCTTATTTAGTACATTTTTTACTTCTTGACTTGGGGCAAAAAGTAATATCCTTCTCTTATTATTCTCTTTATTCTGCGTTGTCTAAAAATTCTTTGATTTTGTCGACATAACGATCAAAAAATGATCTTCTTATTTTTGTTTCTGTAGATTCATCTTTAGAAGCTTTTTGGCTTACAAGTTGTCTTTCTTCTTCAATTGTTTCTACTTTTTCAACGTAGTTTTCTTCAACTTCGTATCTCTGTACAGGAGTTGGTGCATTTCTATAAACAACTTTTGGCTGTTCGTTAACCAATTCCATTCTAACAGCACTTTGCGAACTGTTTTCGATACTGTTCATTACCAATCCAACCGCTGTTGCAAACAATGGACTAGAAATTTCTTCGCCAGAATTACCTGCCAAATGCTCGTTTGGATATCCAATTCTAGTATCCATTCCAGTAATGTATTCTACCAATTGTTTGATGTGCTTCAATTGCGCACCACCACCTGTTAATACAATACCTGCAATTAGCTTTTTGCGAGGATCTTCGTGACCGTATGCTTTTATTTCTGCAAAAACCTGCTCAACAATTTCCACAACACGAGCGTGGATAATTTTTGATAGATTTTTTAATGAAATCTCTTTTGGTTCTCTTCCTCTTAAACCTGGAATAGAAACAATCTCGTTGTCTTTATTTTCTCCCGGCCAAGCTGATCCAAATTTGATTTTCAAAAGCTCTGCCTGTTTTTCAATAATCGAACAACCTTCTTTGATATCATCTGTAATTACATTTCCACCGAAAGGAATTACAGCTGTATGACGAATTATTCCGTCTTTAAAAATGGCCAAATCTGTTGTACCGCCACCAATATCGATAAGCGCTACACCAGCTTCTTTTTCTTCCTGACTTAAAACCGCATCTGCTGAAGCTAATGGTTCTAATGTCAATCCAGACAATTCAATTCCTGAACTCTGAATACATCTACCAACATTTCTGATTGAAGACGCCTGACCTACCACAACGTGAAAACTAGATTCTAATCTTCCGCCGTACATTCCAATTGGCTCTTTAATTTCAGACTGCCCGTCAATTTTAAATTCTTGCGGTAAAACGTGAATGATTTCTTCTCCTGGTAACATCGCAAGTTTATTTACCTGATCGATTAGGAGTTGAATGTCATTTTCACCAATTACTTCTTCAGGATTATTTCTGCTGATGTAATCTGTATGCTGAATACTTCTGATGTGCTGTCCAGCAATACCAACAACAACATCCTTTATTTTGTAACCTGAATTATTTTCTGCTTCGATTATCGCTTGTTGTATCGATTGAATCGTCTGCGTAATGTTGTTTACTACTCCTCTGGCAACACCCAAACTCTTGGATTTGCCAATGCCCAAAATCTCCAACTTACCATACTCATTTTTCTTGCCGATCATGGCAACGATTTTGGTTGTTCCAATATCTAGACCTACTGCAATATTATCTTTTTCCATTTTCTATTATTTAGTGCAAACTACTTGTTCCGTAAACCTAAGGTCAATTTTTTTGTATTTGTATAACGAACTATCTAAAACTGCTTTTTGAAAAAACGCTTTATAGTTTCTGAATTTCTTATCAACATTCATTGTTCTTCCGAAATCTATGAAGTAATCATAGTTACGATTAAACATTTTTAAGCTTCCATTCGGCATAATCTCGATTGCAATGATGTTTTTTTTCAAAAACGCATCGTCATAAATTGTGCGAAATAAAGTGGCTAAATCTTCGTTATTTTTTTCATTAATTGCCCCTGAAACAAGAGGAACTCTCGCAGTGAAATTGTCCGACAAAGGCATTTTATTGCCCTCGTAATCAATATAAAAAGAAGCACCGCCATCATAAACTCTTGCTATGGGCGTCTTCTGTTTTACTACTGCTTTTAGAACTCCATCGATACTTACAAAAACATTTGACTTCTCAATCATCTCTTGTGTATCGAGGGTTTTCTCTATCTTATTCAAATCTAGTTCATCTTTTCTAATACTGGAAGCGTCTCTTTTATTTTCTATCAACAATTTATTAACCGTTTCTGGCTTCACAAAAAGCGTATTTTCTCCTACAAAAACAACCATCGATTTTTTCAATTTTCGATCGCCGTTACGGTGCTGTGCGAAGGAATATAGAAACAAAACCAGTCCGAAAATGAGTACTAATCGAATATTTGTCCAGTTAAATATTTTCATTTAAAACCTTTTTAATTGACGGAACCATCTCTCCAAGATCACCAGCTCCAATTGTTACAATAATAGGTGCATCACTGGCTTTGATTTCACCTAATAAATCTTCTTTTGAAACAATTTTTTTGTTCGAATTTGTCATTTTACCCAAAAGCCACTCAGAAGTTACTCCTTCCATTGGAAGCTCTCTTGCTGGGTAAATATCCATCAAAAACACTTCATCAAACTGTGATAAGCTTGCCGCAAACCCGTCAACAAAATCTCTTGTTCTGCTGAATAAATGCGGCTGGAAAATTGCCAAAACTTTACGCCCTGGATACAATTCACTAACTGCTTGATGAACAGCATTTATTTCTGTCGGATGGTGTGCATAATCATCAATATATACTAAATTTTCGCTCTTAATCTGATACGAAAAGCGTCTTCTAATCCCGTTGAATGAAGCAATGGCTTTTGCAATAGAATCGGTTGGGGTGCCGAATGTCTTAGCCATTGCAATAGCCATCAATCCATTCATTAAATTGTGTCTTCCTGGCAATCCAAAACGCAAATCCTTCATAATTTCTGATGGCGTCTGCACATCAAAAACATAAGCCCCATCCTCAATGCGAACATTAAAAGCCTTATAAACAGCATCTTCATTTACAGCACATTGAACTCCCTCTAAAGGCAATTCTTTTGTAATGAAGAGATTATTCTTATCCTCAACTTTTGAAGCAAATTCTCTAAAAGAAGCTTCAATTGCATCACTTGTTCCATAAATATCCAAATGATCTGCATCCATCGAAGTTACACATGCGATATCTGGGCGCAAATGCAAAAACGACCTGTCAAATTCATCCGCTTCAACAACCGTTACTGTTTTACCGCTTCCAATTAAGTTTGAATTGTAATTTTCTACAATTCCTCCGATGAAAGCTGTTACATCAGCACCACTTTGAAACAAAATATGCCCCAAAATACTAGAGGTTGTCGTTTTTCCGTGCGTTCCTGCAACGGCAAAGCAAAAAGTATCTTTGCTTATAATTCCAAGAACTTCAGCACGTTTTTTAACCTCGTATTGTCTTTCTATGAAATAATTCCACTCAGAATGTGTTTTTGGAACAGCCGGCGTATAAATCACCAACGTATTCTCTACGTAATAATCAGTCGGAATTAAGCCAATATTATCTTCAAAATGAATATCAATACCACTTTCAATCAATTCATTAGTCAGCATTGAAGGCGTTTTATCGTAACCTGAAACTTGTTTTCCAATAAACTTGAAGTAACGAGCCAAGGCACTCATTCCGATTCCTCCGATACCAATAAAATAAACGTTTTGTATTTGATTTAAATTCATTTTCTTTATTTATAAAAACATTCTAACACTTTATCTCCTAACTCTGAAATAATATAAATTCCCACTATAATCAGCATAAGGAATGCAATATCTTTTATTGATTTTTTGAAATACTTTTTATCCTTCTTATAATCGTAATAATAAGCAACACCTATTAAAATAACGAACAGAAAAAAAATAATTAAAACATACTTCATATTATTTAATCAACTTCACAATCTGCGCTACAATATCTTGTGTCGCCTTTGGTCTTGCTAGCTTTTTAATATTATCACTTAATTGTTTTTGTTTTCCTGAATCTTTCAGCAGCGCTTCAAAAACGATACTAAATTGTTCGTTCAGCTCAGATTCTTTCAACAAAATGGCGCCTTTCGCATCTACAATTGCCTGTGCATTTTTTGTTTGATGATCTTCAGCTACATTCGGAGACGGAATAAAAATCACTGGTTTTCCAACAATGCATAATTCTGATACTGATGAAGCTCCTGCGCGTGAAATAATCACATCTGATGCTGCGTAAACAAAATCCATTCTTTCAATAAAATCAACCACTTTTACATTGGTCTGATTGTATTTTTTATAATCCTCAAAATATAACTTTCCACATTGCCAGATTACCTGAACATCTTGAGAAAGGAAATTTTGCAATTCTTTTTCAATTAACTGATTGATTCTTCTTGCGCCTAAACTTCCTCCTAAAACCAATAACGTTTTTTTATTTGGATCTAATCCATAAAAAGCAATTGCTTCATCACGTTTGCTGTCGATATCAATTAAATCCTGACGAACTGGATTTCCTGTTAAAACGATTTTCTCCTTCGGAAAAAAACGCTCTAAATTCTGATAGGCCACACAAATTGCATTTGCTTTTTTGCTCAGCAGTTTATTGGTTATTCCAGGAAAAGAATTCTGTTCTTGAACCACTGTCGGAATTCCTGCTGAACCTGCCGCCTGCAATAATGGTCCGCTGGCAAAACCACCTGTTCCAATTACTACATTCGGTTTAAATTTTTTAATTATTCTTTTTGATTCCAATAAACTGCTTGCCAATTTTAGTGGAAACATTAAGTTTTGCAATGTCAATTTTCGTTGTAAACCAGCAATCCAAAGACCTTTTATTTCGTAACCAGCCTGAGGCACTTTTTGCATTTCCATTTTGTCTTTGGCACCAACAAAAAGAAATTCTGCATCTGGGAATTGTAATTTCAATTCATTTGCAATCGCAATCGCAGGATAAATGTGTCCTCCTGTTCCTCCTCCGCTAAGTATGAATTTATACTTTGTCATCTTTCTAAAAATTACAACTTTTTAAAAAACTTTTATATTTTAACTATTTGTTTAAAACTGCATTCATCGGATTTTTTGAATTATCCTCAATGGAATAAATTGGTTCTTCCTCATATATTCCTTCCGGAACAACATCATCTTCTGCCAATTCTTTATCTATTAATCGCTGCAAAGCTTCCTTTCGTTTTGCCTTTTCTTCTTTCTCTTCAGCAATTTCTTCTTCTTTTCTAGTCACACTAATAATGATTCCTAGTCCTAAACAAGTCATCCAGATCGAACTTCCTCCACTACTTATCAATGGTAATGTTTGTCCTGTTACGGGCAGTAGTTCAACTGCAACTGCCATATTAATCATTGCTTGAAATATCATTGGAAACCCAACACCAACGACGACTAGTTTTCCGAATATTGTTGGCGCTTTATGAGAAGCAATTACAAATCGAAATAAAAGCAACAAATACAGAACTACAATTGAAACTCCTCCAACCAAACCATATTCTTCTACAATTATGGCATAAATAAAATCGGAAGAAGATTGTGGCAAAAAGTTTTTTTGAACGCTTTTCCCCGGTCCTAATCCTCCTAATCTTCCTGAAGCAATTGCAATTTTTGCTTTTTCAATCTGATAGTCATCTTCATCAGGCTTATCGGTTGTAAAGTTGGTAATACGACTTTCCCAAGTTGAAACCCTGCTAAAGAATCTCGAATCTGGAAAGGCTTTGGCTACCAAAAGGAAAAATGCCAGCATTGCAATTCCCGAACCAATAATAAATCCGATATATTTTAAAGGATATTTCCCAATGAACGTTAACATTAAAACCATTGCAAAAATCAACGCTGTAGTTGAAAAGTTTGCTGGCAAAATCAGTATTAACGTTATAAATACTGGAATCCAAAGTTGAATTAATGAAGTTTGAAAAGGTTCATTTTCTTCTTTAGTTTTTGATAAATATCTTGCCACATAGATAAACAAAACAATAGCCGCCAAAGTTGATGTCTGAAACGTGATTCCAATAAATGGAACCTGAATCCATCGACTTGCATTTGCCCCAGCAATTACAGTTCCTTTCAATAATGTATAAAGCAACAAGAACCAAACGATAGGCAATGCAATTTTAGAGATTGCTCTAAAATAATGATAAGGCACTCTGTGAACCCAATAAATAATTAAAAAACCAATACAGATATGTGCCAAATGTTTTAATAAATATCCTAAGGTATTTCCTGTTCCGTGACCAATATATGCCAAATTACTACTCGCACTAAAAACAGGCATAAACGAAAATAACGCCAATAAAGCCACGAATGACCATATTACCCTATCTCCTTTTAATTTGTTAACTAGTTCTTTCATATTTTTTGTTTCAGGTTTTATTTTGTTTCAGGTTTCAAGTTCCGCTTAACGTGAAACTTGAAACTTATTTCTCTACAAGTTATGCACCGCTTGCTTAAATTGTTTTCCACGATCTTCGTAGTTTTCGAATAAATCGAAACTTGCGCAAGCTGGAGACAATAAAACGGCATCACCTTTTTCTGTTAATCTTTGAGCTGTTTTTACAGCATCGCTCATATTGTTTACTTCAACCATGATATCAACAACATTTCCGAAAGCATCGATAATTTTGCGATTGTCAACACCTAAACAAATAATTGCTTTTACTTTTTCGCGAACTAATGACATTAATTCGTTGTAATCATTTCCTTTATCAACACCACCAACAATCCAAACTGTTGGAACATTCATACTATCCAAAGCAAAGAAAGTCGCATTTACGTTTGTTGCTTTTGAATCGTTGATATATTGTACGTTTTGTATTTTTAATACTTTTTCTAAACGGTGTTCAACACCTTGAAAATTAGATAAACTTTCGCGAATTGTTGCATTTCTAATTTGCATCAGTTTCGCTACAGAGCTTGCTGCCATTGCATTTTTCATGTTATGTTTTCCTTCTAACGCAATGTGTTCTGTGTCCATTGTAAACTCTTCTTGGTTGATCTTAATTTCCATTTTGTTGTTATTTATAGAAGCCCCTTCATCGAATGATTTTGTCAATGAAAAAGGAATTAATTTTGCTTTTGTTTTATTCTTTTGTAACCATTCTGTACTTGCTTCATCATCTGCATCGTAAATAAGATAATCGCTTTCCGTCTGGTTCATCGTTATTCGAAATTTCGAATTGATGTAATTTTCATATTTATAATCATATCGATCTAAATGATCTGGACTAATATTTGTTATGATAGCGATATCAGGCCTATAATTTACAATTCCATCCAACTGAAAACTGCTCAATTCGAGAACGTAAACATCAAATTTATTTTCTGCAACCTGCCAAGCGAAGCTTTTTCCAATATTACCTCCCAAGCCAACATTTAATCCTGCATATTTCAGCAAATGATGTGTTAGCATCGTTGTAGTAGTTTTGCCGTTACTTCCAGTTATTCCGATTGTCATGGCTTCTGTGTAAGGAATTGCAAATTCAATTTCAGAAATCACTTTTACCCCTGCTGCAATAAGTTTTTTTACTATCGGAGACTTATCTGGAATTCCTGGACTTTTCATCACCACATCAGCATTCAAGATTAAATCTTCTGTATGCTGCTCTTCTTCCCAGGCAATTTTATTAATGATAAGAACTTCTTTGTAACTCTCTTTTATCTTTCCAAAATCAGATACAAAAACTTCATATCCTTGTTTTTTACCGAGGATTGCGGTTCCAATTCCGCTTTCTCCTCCACCTAAAACTACTAGCCTCATACTTTATTTAATTAAAAATTGAGAATTAAAAATTAAAAATCAGCTGTGACTTTTAATGAATTCTTATTTCCTTTTAGGGTTAATATAATTTTTGCTAATATTCTACAAACTTCATCAGCCTCATTAAAGATGCTATCGAATTCATTTGAAGAAATATAATCTGTTGCTTTTAATAATTTTAACCAATAAATTGTTTCTCTTGCTTCTTTATATGAAATCTCAAGCTTAAATAAAAACTCCTTATCGGATCGTCCTCCAATCGATTCTTCAATATTTGCTCCTATTGAAGTTCCAGATCTTAGAACTTGTTTACTCAAAACATATTCTTTTTTCGTTTCTGTTAAGTATTTGTATAAATTGACAATCCTAACAGCAAAATCAAATGATTTATGTCGAATAATATTTTCTTTCATTTTATAAGAACGTGTAATCTTTTAATTTTTAATTCTTAATTTTTAATTGAGCTTTATCTTAATTTTAAAGTAATAATTGATAAAATGGCTAACATCACGGCAACAATCCAAAAACGAGTTACGATTTTACTTTCGTGATATCCTTTTTTCTGGTAATGGTGATGAAGAGGTGCCATTAAAAAGATTCTTCTTCCTTCACCAAAACGTTTCTTTGTATATTTAAAATAAAACACCTGTATAACGACTGAAGCACTTTCTGCTAAGAAAATTCCACAGAATAAAACAATTAAGATTTCTTTACGAACTGCAATTGCTAAAACCGCTATAATCCCTCCAATTGTCAAACTTCCTGTATCTCCCATAAACACAGATGCGGGATAAGAATTGTACCAGAGAAAACCGATTAGAGCTCCAACAAATGCTGAAATAAAAACCGTCATTTCTCCCGAATTAGGGATATACATAATATTCAGATAATTCGAAAAAATAATATTACCAGAAACAAAGGTAAAAATTCCGAGCGCGAGGACCGATATTGCAGAGGTTCCTGCTGCTAGTCCGTCGATTCCGTCTGTTAAATTTGCTCCGTTTGAAACTGCTGTGATAATAAAAATTACCACTGGGATAAATATTAACCAAGCCCATTTTTCATATCCATCCCCCATAAAAGATAAAACTTCAGCATAATCAAATTCGTTGTTTTTTACGAATGGAATTGTAGTTGCTGTAGACTTTTCTTCAACTGGCGCAGGAAGCACAACTGTAGTGTTTGCTGATTTAAAAACATCTGTACGACCTGTATCTGTTCTCACTGTAACAGCGGGATTAAAATAAAGAACTGCACCAACGATGATTCCTAAACCAACTTGACCAATTACTTTAAAAATTCCTTTTAATCCTTGTTTATCCTTTTTGAATATCTTGATATAATCATCAACAAAACCAATTGTTCCCATCCATAATGTTGTTACTATAAGCAATACGATATAGATATTATGCAATCTAGCAAACAACAAAACAGGTAGTAAGGTTGCAAAAATGATAATTAATCCACCCATTGTTGGTGTACCAGCTTTTTCATTTTGACCTGCAAGACCAAGTTCTCTAACAGTTTCTCCTACTTGTTGACGACGCAAAAAGTTAATTATCCTTTTACCATAAATAGTCGACAAAAGCAATGAAAGCATAAATGCCAAAGCTGATCTAAATGTGATGTACTGGAAAACTCCCGTTCCTGGAAGATCCAATGTTTTATCAAAATATTCGAATAAATAGTACAGCATATTTCTTGTTTTTTAAATTCCAATTTTGAAATTCCAAATTCCAATTCTGTGGTATTTGAACCTAAAATTTTATTATTATTTTTTTAATTGTTCTAAAATTTCTTTTATTGTTTCCATATCATCAAAATGATGGCGAACACCATTTATTTCCTGATACGTTTCGTGTCCTTTTCCTGCGATTAGAATGATATCTTTAGGCTGAGCCAATTGGCAAGCCGTTTTAATAGCTTGTTTTCGATCTGTAATTCGAAGCAATTTCTTATAATTCTGTGGCTCCACACCTTGTTCCATTTCATCCAAAATAACTTCTGGATCTTCATTTCTCGGATTGTCAGAAGTCAAAACTGCTTTATCACTTAAATCTGAAGCAATTTTCGCCATAATTGGACGTTTCGTTTTATCACGGTTTCCGCCACAGCCTACAACAGTTATTAATTGCTCATTTTTGGTACGAATATCAGTTATTGTTTTTAAGACGTTTTCAAGCGCATCCGGTGTATGTGCGTAATCTACGACAGCGGTAATTCCTCCATCTGATACGATATACTGAAAACGACCTGAAACACTTTCTAAATCAGACAGTAAACGCAACGCTTCAAGACTATCAATTCCAAGCTCTACTGCTGTTCCGTAAATCGCTAAAACATTGTATGCGTTGAAAGTACCAATTAGTTTTACCCACACTTCATTGTCATTAATTTTTAATAACAATCCCGATAATTGACTTTCTAAAATCTGAGCTCTATAATCTGCATACGATTTTAAGGCATACGTCAGTTTTTTAGCAACTGTATTTTGCAACATTACCGATCCATTTTTATCATCAATGTTTGTTAAAACAAATGCCGATTTTGGTAATGAATCAAAAAACGATTTTTTAACATCTCTGTATTCTGCAAATGTTGGATGGTAATCCAAATGATCGTGTGAAAGATTCGTAAAAATTCCGCCCACAAAATGCAAAGCTTCTGTACGTTTTTGATGAATTCCGTGTGAACTTACTTCCATAAAACAATGCGTAACTCCAGCTTCAACCATTTCATTTAAATAATGATTGATTGTTAAAGAATCTGGGGTTGTATGCGTTGCAGGATATTCTGTTTGATCTACTACAATTTTTACAGTTGACAACAATCCAACTTTAAAACCTGCCTTTTGAAACAATTGAAACAACAATGATGCAATTGTTGTTTTTCCGTTTGTACCCGTTACACCAACTAATTTCAATTTCGCAGACGGATCTTCAAAATAATTAGCTGACATAAAAGCCAAAGCCGCATTGGTATCTTTTACCTGTATATACGTTATTTCATTTTCTGTATTTTCAGGAAGCGTATCACAGATAATTGCTTTTGCTCCAAGCTGAATTGCTTTTCCAATGTAATTATGTCCATCTGAAAGTGAACCGCGAATAGCTACAAAAACATCATTTGCTTCTACTTTACGTGAATCAAATTCAATTTTAGAAATAGCAACATCTGTCGAACCTTTTACAGATTCGATAGCTACTTTATATAATATGTCTTTTAATACTTTCACGATAATTCTAATACAATTGTTGTGTTTTTGCTTATACTAGTTCCAGCTTGAATTGATTGATTCTTCACTTTCCCCATTCCATTTACTTTTACTTTCAAACCTAAGTTTTCAAGCAAAGCAATCGCATCCATTCCTGGCATTCCTTTTAAATTCGGAATCTGATTCATTTTTTTATTTGCTTCTACAGTATATTTATCATAACTGCTTTCTTGCTTTGCAATCTTAGAATCAAGTTGTTTTATTTTGTTTGTTGAAGGCGCATCTGTAAAAATCTTTTGAGCAATTCTTTTAAAAACCGGTCCGGCAACATCTGCTCCGTAATAATTATTTTTTGCTGTATTAGGTTTATGAACCACTACAATACAAGAATATTTAGGATGATCGGCTGGAAAATAACCTGCAAATGATGAAGCATAATACATTCCTTCTCTTCCTGCGTTACCATAATTCACCATAGCAGTTCCTGTTTTTCCTGCCATTGAAAAATCTTTCGAATACAGCTTAGAACCTGTTCCTTTCTTTACCACATTCGCCAAAACTGCTTTTACTTTTTTAAGTGTTTCAGGCGAGCAAACCTTTGGATTAATTATTTCTGTATCAAACTTTTTAATTGTTTTATTCCATTCTTTAATTTCTGATACAAATTGTGGCTTTACCATTACACCATTATTAGCAACTGCATTATATAAGGTTAAAGTCTGCATTGGTGTCACCGAAACGTTATATCCAAAAGCCATCCAAGGAAGTGTAGTTCCTGACCAATGTTTATCTCCAGGCTGAGGAATATAAGGTCTACCTTCTCCTTTAAAATGTAATCCTAATGTCTTATTTAATCCTAATGCATTAATATGATTAACAAACTTAGAAGGATTACTTTTATACCCTTCATAAACCGCCTGAACCATAACTGTATTTGACGAAAGTTCAAATCCGCGGGCTAAAGAAACTTTTCCGTAACCGCCATTATGCGAATCACGTACTGATCTTCCATAATATTTTACCACACCGTTATGACTATCATAAACTGTACTTGTATCAGCAACTTTATCCTCTAAAATCGCCATCAAATCAACTAACTTAAAAGTCGATCCCGGCTCATGAGATTCTGCAATTGCGTAATTTGTTGTTTCGTAATAAGACCCATCTTCTGCTCTTCCTAAATTCGAAATCGCTTTTACATGTCCCGTTTCCGTTTCCATCACAACCACGCAACCATGATCTGCTCCATAATCCTGCAATTGTTTCAACAAAGCATGATGTGCAATATCCTGAATAAAAACATCTATGGTAGAAATCACATCATAACCGTCAATTGGATCTACTTCGTTTACATCACGAATTGGCTTCCATTGTCCTTTTGCAATTTTTTGCTTTAGAATTTTACCATCTTTTCCATTTAGGTAATTTTTAAAAGCCCATTCAATTCCTTTTCCAACTTCTACTCCAGTTGCTGGATCGATTTTGTCGTAACCAATAGTTCTTTCGGCAATTTTTCCAATCGGATGCTTTCTAACCGTTTCTTGTTCAACTATAATTCCACCTTTAAAAGCGCCTAAATTGAATAATGGAAAACTTTTTATTTTTACATATTCAGTGTAACTCAGTTTACGAGCGATCAAATAATAACGATTTTTATTCTCACGCGCTTTTCTTAATTCTTTTTGAAAATAACCGCTAGGTTTATCTAAAACAGTAGCCAATGAATCTGACAATGGTTTTACATACTTTTCAAACGTTTCTGATTTTGGCGCTTTCGCATCAAAACGAATCTCGTAATTCGGAATTGAAGTTGCAAGCAAACTTCCGTCAGCAGAATAGATATTTCCTTTATTGGCAGGAATTACAAAATTTCTAACGGTACGCTGTTTCGCCAGTTTTCTATAATAATCACCTTCAACCCATTGAATATTGGTCAATTTAACGACAATAGCAATTGCCATCACAAAGATGAAAACTGCTACGAGGTAAATTCTGTAGGATATATGCTTATCTTCTACTGCCATATTCTTTTAAAGAAACTTTTTTCTTCTTCTTTTTTAACTTCTATTTTCACTGGAGGAACTGTCGACGGAAAAATTTGTTTTTCTAACATTTTATCCGAAATGGTTGACTCCATTTTTAGCTTCATTAATTCTGAACGTCGATCTACAAATTCAGATCTTAATTCTTTTGTTTCATTATTCAACTTCGCGATTTCAAAAACCTTCTGTTCGTATCGCTGTGTATTGGCAATCATCAAAATGGCCAGCAGAATTATAAAGACGATAAATCGCCAGTTTTTTACTGCATCTTCATGAATCAGGAACCTTGCTTTTAATATGCCAAATACACCACTTTTCATTTTTTCCTACCTTAATATATATTATACCTTTTCAGCTATCCTTAATTTGGCACTTCTTGCTCTATTGTTTATTTTGATTTCTTCATTATCTGGAACAATCAATTTTCCTATTGTTTTGAATGGAACTGAAAAATTTCCGTAAAAATCTCTTTCTGGCTCTCCTTCAAACATTCCGTTTTTAATAAATCTTTTTACCAAACGGTCTTCTAAAGAATGATAGGAGATAACAGAGAATCTTCCGCCTGGTTTCAAAATTTCTAAAGACTGCTCGATAAACTCTTTCAAAACATCCATTTCTTGATTTACCTCGATTCTAATTGCCTGATAAATCTGAGCCAATACTTTATTTCGAACTTTCTCTGGCAAAAACTTCTTCAAAACTTCTTTTAATTCATCTGTTGTTTTGATCGGAGAATCCTTTCTTGCCTCAACAATTGTTCTTGCCAAAACCGGTGCATTTTTCAGCTCCCCATAATCAAAAAAAACACGACGTAAATCCTGTTCCTCATATTCGTTAACCACACGATAAGCATTTAAATCATTTTTCTGACTCATCCGCATATCTAATTCGGCATCGAATCGGGTTGAAAAACCTCTTTCCGGAACATCGAACTGATGTGAAGAAACTCCTAAATCTGCCAAGATTCCGTCAACAGATTTTACTCCGTGAAAACGTAAAAATCTTTTTATGAACCTAAAATTCTCATTTATTAAAGTAAACCTTTCGTCTGGCAATGCATTTGCAAGCGCATCTTCGTCTTGATCAAATGCAAACAGTCTTCCGTTTGTCCCTAATCTTTTTAAAATCTCCTTTGAATGACCACCGCCTCCAAACGTAACATCTACATACACACCATCAGGTTTAATATTTAAACCATCTACAGTTGGATGAAGCAAAACCGGATTATGATATTCCATCTTCGTCGTCATTAATATTTCCCATTACTTCTTCGGCTAAATCTGCAAAATCCATATCTTCGCCACTTATTGATTTTTCGTATAAATCCTTATCCCAGATCTCTACTATATTAACCGCAGATGAAAAAACTACATCTTTAGAAATACTCGCAAACGTTACCAAATCTTTTGGAACCAGCAATCTTCCTAATGCATCAACCTCAACCACTTTAACACCAGCCGTAAACCTTCTAATGAAATCGTTGTTCTTTTTTACAAAGCGATTAAGCTTGTTGATTTTTTTCATCATTAAATCCCATTCTTCCATAGGATATAATTCTAAACACTGCTGAAAAACAGAACGCTTCAAAACGAATCCGCTTTGAAGAGAAGCAGTCAATTGCTTTTTTAAAGGCGCAGGCATCATTAGCCTCCCTTTAGCATCGACTTTACACTCATATGTTCCAACAATTGTGTTCAAAAAAACTAGTTAACATGTTATACAGCAAAAATATAAAAAAAAATACCACATATTACCACTTTATACCACTTTGTTAATAAGTTTAACCACTTTGCTACCACTTTCTATAATTCACAATCAATCAATACCTTAACTATAAATTAACAGATTTATAAATACACTAATCATTCAAAAAAATAATGCGCTAATTTTCTTAAAAAATTGATTATTCCTCAGATTTCTTAACATTTGCATAATTTACCAATTAGAACATTAATTACTGATTTTTAGTCATTTATATATTCTACTGAAATTATCTAGTTAAAAAATGGCAGCAAAAATTCATTTTTATTTATTTAACCCTATATTTGTCGAAATTGAAATTGGCATTAGATTAGATGGACAAACACTACAAAAAAGAAGGCAAATACAGCTATTTTGAAGCTGGAGAAGGTACACCTATCGTCATTCTGCACGGATTAATGGGAGGTCTAAGTAACTTTGATGGTGTAGCACAATATTTCCCAACAAAAGGATATAAAGTCGTTATCCCAGATTTGCCAATATACACTCAAAGCATTTTAAAAACGAACGTAAAAAGTTTTGCCAAGTATGTAAAGGATTTTATCACTTTTAAAGGTTTTGACAAAGTAATTCTTTTAGGAAATTCTCTTGGAGGACATATTGCTTTGTACCATACAAAACTTTATCCTGAGAAAGTTGCTGGACTTGTAATTACCGGAAGTTCTGGACTTTATGAAAGCGCAATGGGAGACAGCTATCCAAGAAGAGGTGATTACGAATACATCAAAAAGAAAGCTGAAGATGTCTTTTATGACCCAAAAATTGCAACTCCCGAATTGATTGATGAAGTTTACGCAACTGCAAATGACCGTATCAAATTAATTAAAACTTTGACAATTGCCAAAAGCGCAATTCGTCATAATATGGCCAAAGATTTACCAAAAATGGATGTAGAAACCTGCATCATTTGGGGTAAAAATGACTCGGTAACACCGCCAAATGTAGCAGAAGAATTTGATAAATTATTGCCAAATTCAACTTTATATTGGATTGACAAATGTGGACACGCAGCTATGATGGAACATCCAGATGAATTTAATGAAATTCTGGAAAAATGGCTCACAGAGCAGAAATTATAGCCTCTAACTTTCGATTTTAAGAAGGTTTTAAAAAATAAAATACATGAAAATTAATAGCGCCGAATTTATTATCAGTAATTCTGATGCTTCAAAATGCCCGACCGAGTTTCTGCCGGAATACGCATTTATAGGCCGATCTAATGTTGGTAAATCATCTTTGATTAATATGATTACCAATCATAAAAATTTAGCAAAAACATCTGGAAGACCAGGGAAAACACAATTAATAAATCACTTTAAAATTAATAACAATTGGTTTTTGGTCGATTTGCCTGGCTATGGATACGCTAAAGTTTCTAAGAAAACAAAATCTGTTTTCCAGCAATTTATTACTGATTATTTTGAAAACAGAGAACAGCTTGTGTGCGCTTTTGTTCTAATTGACATTCGCCATGAAGCTCAAAAAATAGACATTGAATTTATGTCTTATATGGGAGAAAGTGAAATTCCGTTTTGCATTATTTTTACAAAAGCAGACAAAATCAGTAAAGTAAAAATTGACTCTCATATTGCTGCTTACAAAAAACAAATGTACGCCAACAACTGGGCAGAAATGCCGCAATATTTTGTAACCTCATCTACAGAATCAATCGGAAAAGAAGAACTTTTATCTTATATCGATCAGGTAAATCAGGAAGTATTCAAAAACAATTCAGGATTTTAAAAAATAAAAAATCAATACAAAAATCCCAAATTCCAACTGTAACAAGTGGAATTTGGGATTTTTAATTTTTAGACATTTCTTACTCTGTCATTTTACTTTCAATACTTTTCTTTGCTGTTCTTCTAAAATTTAAAGCTTTCCACTCTTTATAAATCAAAATTTGATATAGAATATAAAACAGAGAATTAAAAAACCACAAATCAAGTATAAATGGTTCCGTAAAAATTACCGAATCAGTATTTCCAGATAAAAAAATACTCGCGCTGCTTGTTAAGTAAATAATTAATCCATTGCAAAAATAGAAATAGTCGTGCTTAACGTTTTTTAAATTTGAAACGATGTAATAAAAAGCATAAAGCAACAACGGAATAGAAGTTATTGCTATTTCAATTAAATTAAATTCCCAATAAAGTGATGGAGTGCGGTAATATTGAATACTTAAAAACAATAAAACAGAAATCAGAACCAATAACACAACTTTCTTTAATATTTTCTTTGAAAAAGAATTATAAAAAAACAAGCTTAGCGAAATAAACTGAAAATTGAAATAATAGTGAGACAGAAAAAAATTGGAGTTAGGATAGAGAAACCCAATGATGTTGCAAAATAATTCTACACAAAACAAAAGAACCAAATATGCTGTAACAATGCGATATAGCACATCTCTCTTTTTGCAAGTAATACAAAACCTAATTGCATTAGCAAGTAAAAAAAACAATCCGACGAGGCTTACCAGAAAAGGAAATAGCATGTTATTAATTTTGGGGATGATACTGCAAATAAAAAACAAAAATCCCAAATCTCACTTTTAAGAATGAAATTTGGGACTTTTTTTATTGATTTTTAAGCTTCTTCTTACTTTGTAAGCTCTAATTTTTCTGCGAAGTAGTCACAGAAATCTTTCATAGTATCAGACATTTTTTCATCATCTGTTGCACGTTTAAAAGTGTCTGCCATTGCTACTAAAGTTTGGTGGAAGAAAATTTTCATTTCGTCTACGGGCATATCTTTTGTCCATAAATCGATACGCATTGTTTCTTTCGCTTTGCTATCCCAAATTGACAGCATAATTGCTTTTGCTTCTTCTGCCTGAACACCGCCATCTTGTGCGCTCCATGTCAATTTTTCTGGAACACGGTTTTCATCTAATTCTATATTGAATCTAATCTCTGAGTTTATATTTGCCATTATTTCTTAGGTTTATATTTTGATTTTTCGAAGATTTCTTTTGCATCTATTTTGAATAATTCTGCTAAAGAAACCTCACTATTATTTTTCATGTAAGAACGTACCATCTGCCAGCCAATCCAAGCTCCAATTCGGCCAGGAGAATCGTTATCAATTTCTAAAAAGAATTTAGAAAAAGGTGCAGGTGTCATAAATCGAGTTCTCAATTTAGGATCATCACTGTACAGCATTTCGTTTTCTATAAAATACCTCCAGATGTAAGCTTCATTTTCTTCACACCATTTTATTTGTTCTGGAGTATATCCCATTCTTTCTGCATCTGTGTAATCTGGAAGCAATAAGTCTTTTGCGTAAAGCTGTTTTCCTTCAAAAACCATTTGAGCCACCAGACTTCTATCTGGAGAATCAGGAATATTTCGATAAGAAAAACTAGAAACCACGTCTGGCATAATCTGTCTTTCTTCGAAGTTCTTCTTCAAATAATTTGGAAATTCATAAAACTTATGTTCTTTCCCCAAATACAGCTCCAGCGCCACAATTACAAGGCTATCAGCATAAATTGCTTTTGCATTATAATCCATTTCTCCAATTACGGTAATTACTTTTGGAATTTTAGTTTTAGGAAAGTAATATTTTACGTGCTGAAAAAGAGCATCAAATTCTTTATGAACAGGTTCAAAATTACCATACTTTTTCTGTACTTCATCATAAACTTCTTTCCAAATTGGATCGTTCATTTTTTGCAACCAGACATTATCATCATTACCCGCAGGAAAAAAGAATGGATATTGTTTTTTTACCTGTGCGAGGTCTTGGGGTTTAGTTTCGAAAAACACCTTATCAAAACGCTCTACTTTAATATCAACAGGGATTTCTTCTACTGCTTTTTCGACCTTACTTTTTTGATTGCAGGACAAAAAAAACAGGCATAGAACCACTGCAAAGCGATAAATTTTCATTTTATTTTAATTAGATTTGTGTTATCAGAATTTTAAAGTATTTGCATACTAAAAATAATTCTGCAAATATACATCCCTGTACTTTAAAACTTAAACTATTATGGCTAAAAAAAGCACAATTCAGACAGAAAAAGTAAATACGCATATTGTAGAGTGGCTAAAAAATTACGCTAACAATGCAAAAGTAAACGGTTTTGTAATAGGAATCTCAGGAGGAGTTGATTCTGCTGTAACTTCAACTTTATGCGCGCAGACAGGACTGAAAGTTTTATGTGTTGAAATGCCTATTCATCAAGCAGAAAGCCAAGTTAGCAGAGCAAAAGAACATATTGATCAGCTGAAAAAGCGTTTTCCTAATGTTTCTGATGTTCAAACAGATCTAACTGCTGTTTTTGAATCTTTCAAAAGTGCTGTTCCTAAAACAGATGATGAAGCGAAAGTAAATTTAGCATTAGCCAATACTCGTGCGCGCATCAGAATGACTTCTCTATATTATTTAGCTGGAATTCATGGTTTGCTTGTTGCGGGAACAGGAAATAAAGTTGAAGATTTCGGCGTAGGTTTTTACACCAAATATGGAGATGGAGGTGTAGATTTGAGTCCGATTGCAGATTTAATGAAATCTGATGTGTATGCTTTAGGAGAATTTTTGCAAATTCCGCAATCAATTTTAACAGCCGCACCTACTGATGGATTATTTGGAGATAACCGTACTGATGAAGACCAATTAGGAGCAAGTTATGACGAATTGGAATGGGCCATGTTGGCTGCAGAGTCAGGAAATACGGCATCTGACTTCGACGGGAGAGAAAAATCTGTCTTTGAAATCTATAAACGATTAAACACCAGTAACAAGCACAAAATGGATCCAATTCCGGTTTGTTTGATACCAAAAACGTTAAAATAAAAGATTTTAACATTCTAAGAAAGATATTACAGAATTTATTTATTAATTTTACCACTCCAAAAACATGAACAATTCTAAAAAAGGTAAAAATTATGATTAAAGTATGTCTAGCAGACAATCATCCTGTTACGCACTTTGGCGTTAAGTCTTATTTCAAAGACCACGATCAAATTTCAATTGTTGCCAACGTAGGCAATTTTTCAATGGTTAGAGATATTCTTCAGACGAAGGAAATCGACATTCTAATCTTAGATTTAGAGTTAGAAGGTCTTTCAAGTATCTTCGAAATTAAATCAATCTTGAAAAATTTCCCAAAAACAAAAATTGTTATTTTCAGTGATCTTGCTGAGCAAATGTACGCTCCAAACGCAATTAAAGCAGGAGTTTCTGGGTATGTACACAAAACAGAAAAACTTGAAACATTAGGTCATTCTATTATTAAAGTACACGAAGGAAAAATTATCATCAACGAAACAGTACGCAAAAACATGGCACTTATTGCTAAACAAAGCAAAAGCGAGCGTCTGTACAGAAAACTTTCTAACCGTGAAATCGAGGTTTTACGTTATTTAAGTGATGGTAAGAAAAACAATGAAATCTCTAAAATCTTAAATCTGAACGAAAAAACGATCAGTACTTACAAACTGAGATTATTAACTAAATTGAATGTTACTAATTTAGTTGACTTGGTTAACAAAGCGAAGACTTTAGAAATTATTTAATTACAATTCGAAAATCTTAATCTTTAAGAAATTCGAGAAACTATAAAACTCTATCTTTTTTGATTTATCAGATAAGATAGAGTTTTTTCCTTTTTAGTGATACGGAACAACTACACGACCTAATTTCCTAGAAAAATTATTTAGTAATTTTGAATAATCTATAACCATACTCAAAACTTCCGAATTATCTTCTTGCGGATCTGTCATAAGAGAATTTTTTAATTCTGCAATGATACCAGAAACCAAATACCACCTAAGAGAAAAAATAGTCTCAGAAACATTCTGCTCTATAGTTTCGCTTTTGTGTTTTGGAAATATATTCTGCCCTTCCCAATTATGAACGGTTAATCTTTCATCTTCCATCAAAATATTGGTTACTTCTTGAGCAAAATCAGGCTCTAAATGCATTAAATACTTGTCTAAACTAAAAGTCTCATTTTGATTATAAAAATTGATAATATTATTATAGATATTTTGAAATAAAACATTCGATAATTGAATCTCATCTTCTTGTAAACTCAAATATATTTTCTGGAAAACCTTATATTCTCGTTTTTCGGAAACTTCTTTTACATTTCCTTCTTCATCTGCTTTTAGAAAAACATCTTCAAAATTTTCAACAACATTTCCATACAAAAGAAGAATTTCAATAACTTTCCTTTCAAAACCATATAAAATATCTACTTTTTGAGATTGCTCTTGCGGATAAAATCCTGGATCGCCTGGATAATCATCTGGCGGACCATTTCTTGGATCTTCTGGATCTCCTCCAGAAAATGTACCTGCTTGCGGAGGCTGATTTCTATGGACTTCGAAAGGTCTTTGTTCTTGTTTCTGTTTTTTACTCGCTTCAGCAATATCTTTCTGAATCAATTGCGCCAAAGTACTCGTCAAGACCTGCTCCGAAATTTCCATGATTCGAGCACATTCTTGTATGTAAACTTCACGCTGAATACGATCTGGTATTTTAGAAATACTCGTAACCATATCGCGAATCAAATCCGCTTTTTTAATCGGATCGTTTTTAGCTTCGCCCATTAAAATCGAAGCTTTAAACTGTATAAAATCTTTACTGTTATTTTCTAAATAGGCAACTAAATCGTCATGCGAATTTTTTCGAGCAAAACTATCAGGATCTTCTCCATCAGGAAAAGAACAAACTCTAACATTCATACCTTCTTCCAAAATCAAATCGATTCCACGAATAGAAGCTCGTAAACCAGCCGCATCTCCATCAAAAAGAACAGTAATATTTCTCGTTAGACGATTAATCAAACGAATTTGATCTGGTGTCAAAGCTGTTCCAGAAGAAGCTACAACATTTTCAATTCCGGCTTGACTGAACTGAATAACATCGGTATAACCTTCTACCAAATAACAGTTGTTTTGTTTGGCAATAGATTGTTTCGCATGATATATTCCGTAAAGTACTTTACTTTTATGATAGATGTCACTTTCTGGCGAATTCAGATATTTTGCCGCTTTTTTATCATTAGTTAAAATACGGCCTCCAAAACCTAAAACGCGGCCAGACATACTTTGAATTGGGAACATCACACGGCCTTTAAATCGGTCAAACGGGCGATCTTCTCTTGGAATTGTTAAACCTGTACTTTCTAAAAATTCTAATTTATAGCCTTTCCCTAACGCTTCTTTTGTCAGAGCATCCCAAGTTTCGGGAGAATATCCTAAATTAAATTTCTTGATGGTTTCATTCGTAAATCCTCTTTCTTTAAAATAAGACAATCCAATTGCTTTTCCTTCTTCAGAATTAACCAAAACATCTTGAAAATACTTGGCAGCAAATTCAGAAACCAGATACATACTTTCACGAATATCTGTATTGGCTTTTTCTGCTTCCGATTGTTCCGTTTCTTCTATTTCGATATTATATTTTTTGGCTAAATATCGAATGGCTTCTGGATAAGTAAATTGTGAATGTTCCATTAAGAACTTAACCGAGTTTCCTCCTTTACCAGTACTAAAATCTTTCCAGATTCCTTTTGCGGGCGAAACCATGAACGAAGGAGAACGCTCATCGGAGAATGGACTCAGACCTTTAAAATTACTTCCCGCACGTTTCAAATTCACGAAATCGCCAATAACCTCCTCTACTCGAGCAGTTTCAAAAACAGAATCTATGGTATTTTGTGAAATCAATTTGTGTGCGGTTTTAAAAGTTGAGAGCTTGCAAAAATACGTAAATCCAATCGTAATTTTGCTGCTTTTTAAAACAAAAAAGCATCTCAATGGAGATGCCTTTTTCACTAACTAAACGACCAGTATTTTAGTTTAAATCTACTCGAAGTCCTAACGAAACATTATTCTCTTTCACTAGATTATTCTGAAACAATGGGTTTAAATCATATTTAAAATATAAACTCAATTCTCTATAACCGATATACGAACTCAGACCGTAAACAAAATTATTTACATTGTAATCGCCTTTTATAGTGGTTTTATATTTTAAATCGTCTTCTTCAAATTTTAAAATCTGTTTCGATTTTACGTTTACTCCTGCATAACCTCCAATTCCGAAACGGAAACTTTTATGGGTCTTGAAATATTTTTTGCCATCACTTTCTATTGGTCTAGAAAAATCAAATTCTAAATGTACAGGTGCAACCAAATAAACATTTCTAAAACGAGATTCGCTTAAATTAACTGGATTAACTTCAAGGTTTGTTTGATCTCCATCGACCACAAAACTTCTATTATCTGTCGGACGAATGTTATTATACATTAACGAAAGACCGTATTTAGCATGAAGCAAGTTATCGTTTTTCATTAATCTCGAATTATAAGTAAACCCCCATTCGTAAAAATGCGAACCCATGAAACGATAATTTGAATCTTGAAGTTTTCCATCGGTCATGATATTATTCAATCCCATTGCAAATACAAATTGAGATGTTGTTCTTTTTTCGCCACGAATAGAATCTTTATGGTGTTTATAAGACTTCCAGCGAATCATATATACCTTTGCAGAATCTTCTTTTATTTTTCCGTCCACTTTTTTCTGAACCAAATCATTTAGTTCGTTTTGAGCTAAAGTAATTTTTTCTTCCATAATTACAGCTCTTGCTTCTGCTAATTCCTTTTTACGCTTTTCGGCCTGTTCTTGCGTAATTTTCCCTTCAGATAATTGAACATTTACTGCTTCAACTTCTTCTTTTAAAGCTTCTTTTTCTTCTTTTGTAATCTTTTCGATTTTATTGGCGATTCTTTTTGTTTCAGATTCAAAAGTCTCCTGACCTACTACTTTACTTACCAATAAAAAAAAGAAAAGTATGGTGTAAATGGTAAAATTTTTCATGATTGATTGTTTTAAAATATTTGATTATTGATTGATGATTTTTTAATTGCTAATGGTTGATGGCTGATTCGATAATCATAGGGTTAAAACCGCACGGTACGATGTGGATCATTCCTTCGGAACTTAAAATCTAGACTCTAATTCTCACTCTTGCTTATTTCTGTTAGACAAAGCGACCTTAACCTCTTGAAGGTTTTTGTTGACTTTTGTGATCATTTTTTCTCTAAAAGAAAGTTCAAGTTCACCATCTACTTGATTCAGCAACTCATTAGCGTTGATTTTTATTTTTGATTTTTTAGCTGTGCCTTGAGCTAAAACTTTTTCTTCAGCTTTTTCTAATAATTGATCGACATTTTCTTTTTTAGAATTTTCTGCAATTACAGTTTCATTATTTGATGATTGTTTTTCTTGATTGTTTTTGATGATGACTGAAGACTCCGCTATTTGATTTGATTCATTTTTTATAGATTTATTTGAAAATTGGTTACTTACTTTTTCTTTTTTATTTAAAGTTTCTTCCGAAGTTTTTTCAGCAACAACAGTTTTGTTTTTTTTCGAATCAACATAGTTTAAAATTGGTTTAGTCGCTGATTGTTTTTCGATTTCCTTTTCAACAACGATTGTTTTTGTTGGTTCTGCAGTATTTTTATTTTGATTGAAAAAAATAGTTCCAACCAATAAAAAACCGATAAAACTTGCGGCGATATAAAGCCATTTTCTTTTTGATTTTTTCGAATCAAGTTTAATTGGCTTTTTTTCTTCGGCTACACTCAACATCGCGTCCAATCGATCCCAAGCTTTGTTGCTTGGTTCAATTTTACGTTCGTTTAGTTTTTCACGGAAATCCTTTTCAAAATTATTCGGTTCCATTATCTTGTTTTTTTAGAATAGTAATTTGTGTTTGCAGCATTTTTCTAGCGTGCGATAATTGCGATTTTGATGTTCCTTCATTAATACCCAACATCTTTGCGATTTCATTGTGTTTGTAACCTTCGATTGCGTACAAATTAAAAATCATTTTGTAACCATCGGGCAAAGCATCAATTAAATACTGAATCTGTTCTACGGTAAACTGGCTGTCAATTTCGTTGAAGCTTTCTTCAACAAAAAATTCATCTTCGGCAAATTTTACTTTTTTCTGAACTCTTAAATACGAAATGCATTCGTTAACCATAATTCGGCGGATCCAGCCTTCAAAGCTTCCTTTGTGTTCGAAGTTTTTCAAATTCGTAAACACTTTCATGAAAGCGGTTATCATTACATCTTCTGCCAATTGAATGTCTTTTATATATTGTCGACAAACACTCAACATTTTTGAAGAAAACTTGCTATAAATCTGCTGCTGGGCCTGACGATTATTTTCGACAGCCAACTTTATGATTTTGGTTTCTTCTTGATGTAACTGAATAATTTTCATTAATAAGCTTTTCGGTTTTGGTTTTAGAAACAGACTTCTATTAGCATAGACGATTGTCGATTTGAAATGGTTGCATGGGAGAAAAAAAATAATTAAACAATTAGAAAATTAGCCAATTAGATAATTGATTCACAACAAAGTATAACCAGTTATCTAATTGACAAATTTTCTGATTTTCTGATTTTCTGATTATCTAATTATTTTTTTCTTTCGATTACGTAGTTTACCATCAAAGTCAAAGCATCTTTGAACTCAGAATCTGGGTAATTTTCTAGAAGAGAAAGTGCTTCCTGCTGGAATTGCACCATTTTGTTTTCGGCGTAAGCCAAACCATTATTGTTTTTTACAAAGGCAATAACTTCTTTAACACGTTTTTTGTCTTTATTGTGGTTTTTGATGGAGTTTATCAGCCACTTTTTTTCTTGCGGAGTACAAGTATTTAAAACGTGAATTAAAGGCAAAGTCATTTTTTGCTCTTTAATATCTATTCCGGTTGGTTTTCCAATGGCTTCTTCGCTATAATCAAATAAATCGTCTTTGATTTGAAATGCCATTCCGATCAATTCACCAAACTTTCGCATGTTTTCTACCTGAATATCATCTTCAATTACGGCTTTCGCGCCAAGCGCACAACAAGCAGCAATAAGCGTTGCCGTTTTCTTCCTGATGATTTCGTAATAAACGTCTTCGGTAATATCGAGTCTTCTTGCTTTTTCTATTTGAAGCAATTCTCCCTCGCTCATTTCACGAACGGCAACAGAAATGATTCTCAATAAATCGAAATCGCCATTATCTATAGAAAGCAATAAACCTTTTGAAAGTAAATAATCTCCAACTAAAACAGCAATTTTATTTTTCCAAAGCGCGTTGATAGAGAAAAATCCGCGACGGCGATTACTATCGTCTACTACGTCATCATGAACTAAAGTTGCGGTATGAATCAATTCGATTACCGAAGCTCCGCGATAGGTTCTTTCGTTTACAATACCGCCAGAAACCATTTTTGCAGTAAGAAAAACAAACATTGGACGCATTTGTTTTCCCTTGCGGTTTACGATGTAATAAGTGATTCGGTTTAGTAATGCAACCTTTGAAGTCATCGATTCATGGAACTTTTTTTCGAAAAGTTCCATTTCGTTAAAAATAGGCTGCTTTATTTGAGACGTAATATTCATTTAAACACCAAATATACTATTTTAAATAAAAAAACGTTGTGTATTTTAGGTTAGGATTTAAATAATTTATGCTTTAACCTGAAAAAAATACCAAAAATAGTTCTAACTAATACTGATTTGAATTCATTAACCCAAACTATTTATTATATGAAAACAAAATTTTTATTAATTGGTACTTTTATTACTATGTCTTTTTTTATCGGCTGTAGTTCTGATGAAAAAACAAATGATGGATCAGGAAAAGCGATTACGAACGAAGAAATTATAACCAATTCCAAAATCGACGCTTCTGTAGAAGATGTGACAAATATTGCTGAAGATCAATTTAGTGCACAACTCAATGTAAATGCAAAACCAGGCGGACCAATCAAAAATTTCTTGCCAAGCTGTGCAACAATTACAACAGTTTTAACCAATAACACTTGGACAAAAACAGTTGATTTTGGTGTTGAGGGCTGTACTTTAAATAATGGAAATACCGTAAAAGGAAAAATGGTAATTTCTTTTTCAAACGACTTTAATTCTTCTACTCAGACAATCAGTTATACTTTTGAAGGATTTTATCACAACGGTAAAAAAATTCAGGGCAGTAAAAGCATTGTGAGAACAATTAAAGAAACCAATATATTAGTTACAGCACATCCTGTTTTAACCGCTACTATAGATTTAACGATTACTTTTGATGATGGAGGCGTTTATACTAGAAAAGGAACTCTTGTAAAGGAAATGACTTCTGGTTATGACACTTGGTTTGATTGGGATGATAATGCTTTTATAGTAACCGGAAGTGGCTCTACTACTTTTCCTAATGGAGATACTTTCTCTGCAGAGATTACGACTCCTTTGGAATTTAACGCTTCTTGCAGAAAATCTTTTGCCGTAAAAGGAATTGTTTCTATTACTAAAAATGAAGCTAAAGCAACTATTGATTACGGAAACGGAGAATGCGATACACTTGCTAAAGTAACAAAAGATGGAGTTACTGAAGAAATAGATTTGAAAAAATAATATCCTTTTTGCCCAAGAAAAAAAGCATTAAAAACGAGAAAATTTCTGGTTTGTAATGCTTTTTTTATTTTGTTTATTTTCAAATGTCCCGAAGGGACAAATTCATAATTGTCAATATTTTTTTTCTACCGACGAGATATTCCTAACGGAATATATTCTGATAATTTTTCTGCCGAACTTATACTTTTAAACTTCCTAACGGAGTATTTATTCTGCTTCTTTGTTCGCTAATTGTCCGCATGCGGCGTCGATGTCTTTTCCTCTGCTTCGTCTTACTTTTACCACTATCCCGATATTTTCCAATGCTTTTATATACGCCATAATTGACTCTTCTGAAGCTTGCTGGAATTCGCCGTCATCAATTGGGTTATATTCAATTAAATTGACTTTACATGGTACGTATTTACAGAATTTAACCAAGGCATCAACTGAAGCTTTATCGTCGTTGATTCCTTTCCAAACTACATATTCGTATGAAATTTTGCTTTTTGTTTTTCTGTACCAATATTCTAATGCTTCTCGTAAATCTTTTAAAGGAAAGTTTTTACTGAAAGGCATAATGCGAGCACGAGTTTCGTCTATGGCTGAATGTAAAGAAACGGCTAGTTTGAACTTTACATCATCATCTGCCATTTTTTTGATCATTTTCGGAATTCCAGAAGTCGAAACCATGATTCGTTTTGGAGACATTCCTAAACCTTCTTCCGAAGTAATCATATCGATTGCTTTAATGACATTATTATAATTCATCAAAGGCTCTCCCATTCCCATAAAAACGATATTCGAAAGCGGGTGATTGTAATACAATCGGCTTTCTTTATCGATAGCTAAAACCTGATCGTAAATTTCGCCTGGTTCTAGATTACGCATTCTTTTTAATCTTGCAGTCGCACAGAAATTACAATCTAAACTGCATCCTACCTGACTCGAAACACAAGCTGTCGTTCGTGTATCAGTTGGAATTAAAACAGATTCAACCACAAGTCCGTCATGAAGTCTAACGGCATTTTTTACCGTTCCGTCAGTACTTTTCTGCATAGTATCAACCTTAATATGATTGATTACAAAATTGTTTTCAAGCATAGACCTTGTAGTCTTTGCTACATTTGTCATATCTTCAAAACTGTGAGCCCCTTTGCTCCATAGCCACTCATAAACCTGATTTCCGCGAAAAGCTTTATCTCCATTTTCTACAAAAAAATCACGTAGTTGGTCTTTTGATAAGGCGCGTATGTCTTTTTTCTCCATTTGCATGCTGCAAAGTTAATCACTTTTGTCATTTTTCTTTGTTTTTTAAATACATTCTTAAAATCTACTTGAAAAAAGACAAATCATTACGGCTTTCGCAAAAAACACGCAACTCAATAAAAAACAAATATTTACAATAACAAGATTTCTTCAAACCGCTTTAAAATCAAGCTTAATCGAGCTATTTATTCTTTACAATAAAAATTTAATAAAACTTTAGCCATGATTTTTATCATTCCATTTCTTTTATGTCAGGCATAAATTTGATCCAAGAAATAACGTAGTTCGCAACCACACTATAGAACTCTCCCGATTAAAATTAACCTATACACAAATTAAAATGAGAACACTTACATCAATCCTACTAACAGTAATCTTTACAACTGCTTCATTACAAATAAATGCTCAAAGAAGTTTTAATATAAATGCGAACTCGACATTTGAAGTTTCAGGAACTTCAACAGTTCACGATTGGGTAATGAAATCTTCAGAAGGAACCGGCACAGCGAATTTAACTGTGAAAGATTCTAAGCTTGCTGGAATTAACAGCTTAAACATATCATTATTAGCCGAAAGTTTAAAAAGCTACAAAACCAGTATGGATAAAGTCGCTTATGAAGCTCTTGACACTGAAAATCATCAAACCATTGAATATGTTTTGAAATCTGCGGTCAAGGTAGACGAAACAACTTGGAACTTAACAGGAGTTTATACAATTGCAGGCGTGAGCAAAGAATTTGTAACTCAAGTAAGAGTAACTGCCAGTAATGGAACTTTTATTTTACAAGGTTCCAATCAACTTACTTTTGGCGATTTTGAAATGGCTCCTCCAAAAGCGGCACTTGGAGTAGTTAAAGCTGGAAAAGATCTTACCGTGATATTCAATATTATTTTAAGCTAACTCACGTGTTAATAATCAACTAATTTTTTTTTCTAAAATTCCTACTTCATAAATCTTAAAAATTCAGGATTTAATAAAACTCAATACTCTTTTTTGCCTTAGTGATCGATTTCGTAGAAAATGAAAACGTTGTAGTTATTAAATACCTATTTAATAAAATTTTAACAATGATTTTTATCAGGTATTTCCCTGATATATAGAAGGATCTTTGATACAAGTTAAAAACAACATTCTTAGTACTAAATAGAAACTGGCCGACACATTAACTTAATTTTTTTACAATAAAAACATGACAAACATGAAAACAAATACATTAAAATTTTTCGCATTAGCAGCCGCATTTTTAGGAATGACTTCAATCGGTTCAGCACAAAAGTCATACAATTTAGAAAGTAAATCTACTTTTTCTGTCGCAGGAACTTCAACACTCCATGACTGGGAAATGAAATCGGCTTCTGGAACTGGAACTGCATCTTTAAATATCGCAAACGGCAAACTAACTGATATCGATGCATTAACAATAACCCTTCCGGCAGAAACTATAAAAAGTGAGAAAAAAAGCATGGATAAAGTAGCGTATGAAACTTTAAAAACAGACAAAAACAAAAACATCAAATACGTTCTAAAATCTGCTGAAAAAGTAAATGAAACTACTTGGGAACTTACAGGAACTTATACTATTGCTGGAGTAAGCAAAGTATATAAAACTACTGTAAAAACAACTGTCACAAAAGATGGTTTAAACCTGCAAGGATCAAATAAAATCACTTTTACAGAATTCGGAATGAAATCGCCAACTGCAATGCTTGGCACCATCAAAACTGGTCAAGACCTAACCTTAAAATTTAATTTAAACTTTAATTTATAACCGCCATGAAGAAGATTTATATCCTATTTATTACATTAATAAGTACATACACTATTCAAGCACAAGTAAGTTTTGGAAACATGCAAAACCAAATCTCTAGAGGGAAAGACGGTATTAACGTTTTCGACGTGCAGAAAGACACTAGAGAATTCAAAGGTTTAAGTATCGACCTTGGCGGCGCTTTCAATATGGATTTTCAAGCAACCAATTCATTTAACGACCAACCAACTAACATTACGACTACAACAACTACAGCTGCGGGAACTACTACTAGATCAATTACTGGATATCGTTTAATGAATACGGAAAACAATTTTACTCTTCCTGCTGCTGATATGTATATTGGCGCTCAATTGTTTGACGGAGTACGAGTAAATTTAGATATTTATTTAGCTTCAAGACACCACAATGATTCTTATGTAAAAGGTGGATACTTGCAAATTGACAAATTAGACTTCATCAAAAAAGACTTCTTGGCTGATGTAATGAAATATGCTACAATTAAAATTGGGCAAATGGAAAACAATTTTGGTGATGCACACTTCAGAGGTTCTGATAATGGAAACACAATCAAAAATGCGTTTGTTGGAAACAATATCATGTATTCTTTTACTACAGAAATGGGTATGGAGGTTTACTATAACAGAAATGGACTGGTAAGTATGCTAGGTGTTACAAACGGTAATTTAAATCAAAGTAATGAACAAGTTTTTTACACTGCTGGACCGAACACAAACACAACGCATAGTCCTTCAATCTTAGCTAAATTGGGTTATGACAAACAGCTTAACGAAGATTTAAGAATAAGATTAACTGGTTCTTATTATCATAATTCAAATCTTGGTAATGCAAACATATATTCTGCTAATAGATCAGGATTTGGTTATTGGGGTATCTTGAATAATAATGCTTATAAAAATACTATTACTAAGACCGATGCCAATGGTACTGTTATTTCTACAACTACTACTGATGTTGCTACTAGTTTTAGTAAAACATCTACTCCAGAAGCAACGTTTAATCCTAATTTCAAAAACTGGGCTACTACATACATGATTAACCCTTTTATAAAATATAAAGGACTTGAATTCTTCGGAACAATCGAATTAGCTTCAGGAGGAGATAAAGCTGGTACTGACGACAAACGTACTGCTAATCAATATGCTTCAGAGCTTATATACAGATTTGGAAAAACAGAACAATTCTATCTAGGAGGAAAATACAATACAGTATCTGGAAAATTATCTAATGCTGATGCTAAAGAAGTTACCGTAGATAAATTTGAAGCAAGTGCTGGTTGGTTTATGACTAAAAACATTTTAGCTAAACTAAACTATGTCAATCAAAACTATAAAAATTACTCACAATTTACAGGAGATCCTGCTACTGGAAACGTAAATAACTTTTATGGTGGTAAATTTAACGGTTTAGTATTCGAAGCAGTAATTGCATTCTAATATATAAAAAAATGAAAACGAGATTTTCAATATTAATGATGGGTTTAGCAATTTTCTTTTTATTAGGAAGTGCTAAACCCACTTTTTTTCCAGAAGATAACGCTGTGGTAATAAACAAAATTAAAATAGAAATCACAGGACTATCTACAGTTGGAAAGTACAATTGCTCTAATACCTTTAATATAAAAGATACGGTTTATGTAAATTGTGCTAAAAAAAACACTTTCAATACCGATATTAAAATGTCAAATTTTGATTGCGGCAACAAAATCATGACAAAGGATTTGCAAGGAACTGTGAAAGTAAAAAAATTTCCAAACAGCACAGTAAGTATTACTGACATCAAAAAAGACGGTAAAAATTACAAATGCAAACTAAACTTTTACATCACAGATAAAACGCTGAAATACAAAGATTTCATTTTATACAATTCTGATGATAAAATTCAGGGAACGCTAAATTTAAAATTCTCTGATATCGAATTAGAAGCTCCGGTAAAGATGGCTGGATTGATAAAAGTGAAAGACGATATCATTATAAATTTCAGCTTATATAAAAACTAAAAAAATTAGCATCACATTTCAAAATTGATAATTTTTGGCATAAGAATTGTCTTGCTCTCGAAAGAAAAATAATCTTACAAAGAGCTCAATCATTTTAAAATTTGTATTTTTATTTTTCAGCCATTAACCTTTAAGTGTTATCAACCTAAAAAAAAATTGAAATTATGAAAAAACAGATTTTAAGTTTAGCTGTAATTGCTTTATTAGCATTCGCTGTTCAATCATGCGAGAAGAAAGAAACGAAACCTGCAGAAGATGAATTAACTCTTGGAAACAAGGTTGATTCTCTAACGACAGACATCGAAGAAGTAACGGATAGCGCTGTTAGCAAAGCTGAAGGTGCTGCTGCAAAAGCAAAAGATGCAACTAAAACTGCAGCCGAAGATGTAAAAGACGCTACTAAAAAAGCTGCAAACGATGTAGAAAACGCTGCTAAAAAAACAGCAACAGACGTAAAAGACGCGACTAAAAAAGGCGCTGAAAAAGTTGAAAATGCAGCAAAAGCAGCAAAAGACGGAACAGTAAAAACAGCAAAAGAAGTTAATGAAGCTTTGAAAAAATAAGTTTCATTTAAACATTGAAAAGAAACCATTCGCCAAAAACGAATGGTTTTTTTATGCCAAATAGTTAGCATAATTTTTTTGTATTTTTGTTTTCAAATTACAAGATACTTCAACATGCATTTTATATCACAAGAACTAGAAGATTATATCGAACAGCACTCTGAAAACGAACCAGAATTGTTGGCAAAACTCAATAAAGAAACTTATCAAAAAATACTTTTGCCAAGAATGTTAAGTGGTCATTTCCAAGGTCGTGTTTTGAGTATGTTGTCTAAATTAATTCGTCCTGTCAATATTTTGGAGATCGGAACTTACACAGGTTACGCAGCATTGTGTTTATGTGAAGGAATGCAGGAAAACGGACAATTACACACAATTGATATCAAAGAAGAATTAGTTGATTTCCAGCGAAAATATTTTGATGCATCACCTTGGGGCAAACAAATTTTTCAGCATTTAGGTGAAGCTGTAAATATTATTCCTGATTTGGATGTAAAATTTGACTTGGTATTTATTGATGCTGATAAAGAAAACTATCTCAATTATTGGGAAATGATTGTTCCAAAAATGAATAAAGGCGGAATTATTTTGTCGGATAATGTTTTATGGAGCGGAAAAATTCTTGAACCAGTTCACCCAAATGACGTTAGCACAAAAGTACTTTTAGAATACAATCAGCTTTTGAAAGATGACCCTAGAGTTGAGACAGTTTTACTGCCTATTCGCGATGGATTGACGGTTAGTAGGGTTCTTTAATCTCATTTTTTGTCATTTCGACGAAAGGAGAAATCGCACTAGTGGCTCGACAAAGATTGGCGATTTTCTTTTTGGATTTCCGGTGTGATTTCTCCTTTCGTCGAAATGACAATCGGACGTTAACTTCAATAAAAAAAAATCAACAAGCATTTTAATCATGAATTATAACACCGAAATAAGGTCTGAAGGCTTTGCAATAATAAATGATGTTTTCACAGAAAAAGAAATTGAAAATATAATTGCATTAATTGAAAACAATACTGCTAATAATCAAGAAAATGCTACTTTCAGAAAATCTCAAGACTTATTTGCAATAAGACAATTTCATAAAGAAATACCTGAAACTTTAGATTTTATTTTCAATGAGAATTTAAAAGAAATTATCGAATCTAATTTTGGAAAAGGGTATTTCATAACCAAATCTATTTATTTTGATAAACCAGAAAAATCAAATTGGTTCGTAGCTTATCATCAAGATTTGACTATCTCTGTCAATCAAAAAATTGAGTTAGAAAATTTTGAAAACTGGACAGTAAAACAAAATCAGTTTGCAGTTCAGCCTCCCACAGAAATATTAGAAAACAATTTTACAATAAGAATTCATATTGACAAGACCACCAAAGATAACGGAGCTTTAAAAGTTATCAATAATTCGCATTCAAAAGGAATTTTAAGAATTGAAAATCTTGATTTTGAAAGCGAAAAAGAAACTATTTGCGAAGTCGAAAAAGGCGGCGTAATGATTATGAAACCTCTTTTATTTCATGCCTCTAATAAGACCACAAATAACGAACGAAGAAGAGTTATCCATATTGAATTTAGCAGACAAGAACTCCCAAATGGACTAGAATGGAGTGAAAAAATGACTTTAAACTAAAAAGCTTTAGCCAAAATCTAAACTAGTATTTGGATAAAGCCTTTTAATATTTTATTATATAAAAACCTTAGAATCTTAGCATCTCAGAACCTTAGCACCTTTTAAAAAAAAACCTACCCAGGAAAATATTGCGGTTTCAATTTTTTGTACACTAAATAAAGAAGCGAACCAAAAAGTGCTCCAAAGAAATATCCAGCAAGAATATCGCCTGGAAAGTGCAATCCTAAATAAATTCGGCTGTAAGCGAATATTAAAGGCCACAAAAATAAGAAGCCAATATATTTAAAATAACGTCTTAAAACCCAAAATAAGAAAGTTGCAACTGCCATTGTATTTGCAGCATGTCCAGAGAAAAAGCTAAATGATTTTCTAACCTGAACAACTCTGATAATTGTATTCACTTCTGGGTCATTGCAAGGGCGCAAACGCTGAAAAGTATGCTTAAATAAATTACAAGTCTGATCTGTAAAAGCAATCAAAACCGCTATAAAAAGTAATAAATATAGAGTCTGCTTACCTCCTATTTTTTTATAAATAAGATAAAAAAGCAATAGAAAAAATGGTGTCCAATACAACTGCTGAGTAATAATCAGCCAAAGTTTATCATAAGTTTCAGAACCTAATCCGTTAAGATATATTAAGAGATTTTTATCTAATTCCTTTATTGTTTCAAGCATTATCTTTGGCGTTTAATAGGTCCAGAAAGTGTGTCAATATCTTCTTTTACTTTTTCGATCTCGTTTGTGGTATCTCCTAAAAGATTTCCTGTATCTCCGAGTAAATTAGATTTTGCATTATTAATTTCTGCATTAATATTTCCGGTGATATCAGTCAAAGATTTAGAATCAAGACCGTTGGCCTCAGCTCCTTTTTGAATTTCACTTTTAATATCATTAGTTGCATTTTTTAACTGAGCCATAGCTTTTCCCATTGTACGAGCAATTTCCGGAACTTTATCTGAACCAAAAAGCATTAGTACTATAAACAGTATAAAAACTAATTCTCCTCCTCCTATACCAAACATAACTTTTATTTTTGTTGACGCAAAGATATTAAATTTTGCACCTTAGAGTTTTAAAATTAACTTAAAAAGTCCTTTAAAATGCATTTATTAGAAAAAGAAAAAAGTTCATTAGGCTTTTATACCCAATGAACTTTTCTCTAACTTTTTATTTATTTAGTCAAATTTCGACTTCGTTTCTACTTTTGGCCAAGAATTATTGGTTACATCAATATCTGCTGTAAGCAATTTTGGATCGACCTGAATACTTTTAATTGCTTTAGTAGTAGCGTATACTTTTCTAGCCGACTCATTACCTTTTCTCCAAATCTGCGCTGGATATTTGTAATTATCTTTTGAACCGTCTTCGTATGTAATTTCAACTAAAATCGGCATAATCATTCCGCCTGGCTTATTAAATTCTACTTCATAGAAATATTTAGGCGTTTTGATGCTTGCTTTTTCTTCAGCTGTAAAAGTCTGATTTACATAATCTGCCAAAGTTCTAAATTCTTCTACTTGCAAAGCTTTTTTAGAAGACGCTTTTACTTCTGCATTATCTCCAGCAACTAAGTAAACGAAAGGTCCTTTTTCAAATCCGAAACGACCTTTTCTTACTTTAACATTTTTAAGATCTGCAGTTGGAGTTTCTGAAACATAATATTGTTTTACTTCTTTAATTCCGATATCTACAAAATCTGTTGAGTAAAACCATCCTCTGAAAAACCAATCCAAATCTACTGCCGAAGCATCTTCCATCGTTCTAAAGAAATCTTCTGGAGTTGGGTGTTTGAACTTCCATCTGTTTGCATATGTTTTAAAAGCATGATCAAACAATTCTCTTCCCATAACCACTTCTCTCAAAATATTAAGACCAGTAGCTGGTTTTCCGTAAGCATTATTTCCAAATTGGTGAATTGTTTCTGAATTCGACATAATTGGTTCTAAAAACTTCTGATCACCACTCATGTAAGGAACGATATTTTTTGCTGGCCCTCTTCTTGATGGAAAATTAGAATCCAATTCTTGCTCTGCCAAATATTCTAAAAATGAATTTAAACCTTCATCCATCCAAGTCCATTGACGCTCATCTGAATTTACAATCATAGGAAAGAAAGTATGTCCAACTTCATGAATAACAACGCCAATCATTCCGTTTTTAACTTCTTTACTCGTTACGCCATTTTCGTCTGGGCGACCATAATTCCAGCAAATCATTGGATATTCCATTCCTTGATCTTCTGCAGAAACTGAAACTGCTTTTGGATATGGATAATCAAAAGTATGAGATGAATAGCTTTTCAATGTATGTGCCACGACCATTGTAGAAGTTTCTCCCCAAAGCGGATTTGATTCTTTTGGATAAACAGATTCTGCCATCACAGTTCTGTTTCCGATTTTTACGGCCATTGCATCGTAAATAAATTTTCTAGAAGACGCAATTCCGAAATCACGAACATTTTTAGCACTAAATTTCCATGTTTTTTTCTTTTCAGAAAAACCTTTTTCAGCTGCCTCTGCTTCTGCCTGTGTTACAATAACCACAGGTTTATCAAATGATTTCTGAGCTTGTTCGTATCTTTTTACTTGTTCTGCTGTAAAAACTTCGCTTCTATTTGTTAATTCCCCAGTTGCATCGATTACGTGATCCGCAGGAACTGTAATGTTTACGTCAAAATTTCCGAAAGGAAGAGCAAATTCACCACTTCCCCAAAACTGCATATTCTGCCACCCTTCTACATCATTGTAAACTGCCATTCTTGGATAAAATTGAGCAATCACATATAATTTATTACCGTCTTTCTCGAATAATTCATATCCTGAACGACCGCCTTCTTTTCTGTAATTATTGATATTGTACCACCATTTTATTGAAAAAGAAATTTTTTCTCCAGGTTTTAAAGGCGAAGTCAAATTAATACGCATCATCGTTTCGTTGATCGTATACGACATCGCATTACCTTTTGCATCTTTTACCTGCTCGATATTAAAACCACGTTCCAAATCTTTTTTCAAATATTTAGAAGAAAAACCATCAAGCGCTAAAACCTGACTTATTTTATCGCTTTCAGCTAATGAAGTTTGCGTATTAGCTTTAGCTTGGTTTTGATCTAACTGTATCCATAAATACTCCAAAGAATCAGGAGAATTATTGCTATATGTTATAACTTCAGACCCGCTTAATTTTGAATTTTTATCATCCAATTCAATATCAATTTTATAATCTGCTTGTTGCTGATAATAAGCTGGCCCTGGAGCACCAGAAGCAGTACGAAACATATTTGGAGTAGCCAATAGATCGTACATCTGGCTAAATTTGTTGGTATCGTATTTTCCTTGTTGCCTAACAGGAGCGGTTTCTTTTTCTTGTGCAATTAACATTGCTGGAAAAAGCAATAATAATGAAAGTTTTTTCATAAAAAGTTTAAAGGTAATTTGTCAGGCTGTGAAAATAATAATTAATACATAATTTCACGACTTCATTTAGTATTTTAACACTTCTTTCCTTGAAGATTGTGTAAAAAGAACACTCTTTTTAGTATCAAATGCTGAAATATGTGTAATGTTTTGCTGTTCTGAGTTCCAATCCACTAAGATTGTATTCGAAATTTCTATTGTTTTAAACTTATCAATATCCTTAATTCTAGAATAACAAACCAAAACATCGCCAGCTTCGACTTCTTTAGATAAAAAAGTTATTTTTTTTGATTGACCGTTTACTTTTATCAAAAAGTTTTCTGAAAGATATTTTTCGAATAAATCTAAATCTGCTTGCGTTTCTTTTTCGGTACCTACAAAAGTTTTTTTATGGTACTTTTTTTCCATTGCATTATTCAAATCATCAATAAAAATGCGTGAAGTTATCTGAATCATCTTTTTTTCGGCCGTATAATTTACCTGAAAAACTCCAACATAAAATTTATGGAAACTAAATGCAGAAGACAATACAAATACAACCGCCAGAAAACAGTAAACTAATTTATTTTTCATTTTTGAACAGCAGCAGCTTTCTTAAATTCTTTATTCTTATTAATCATGAAATCTATTAACTGAAATTTCTGATCTGGATTTACCATTTGCTTTGAATGCGGATCGTTTGAACAATACATTAAAAACAATTCGATTTCATCATCTTTAAGATTTAATGTGTTGGTGTAGAAATCTTTTGTAAAATTATCTTTAGCATATTCCACAAAAGCAATATCCGTAATTTCTTCGTCTTTTATGTCGTCTTTTTTCCTAAGCAGTTTTTTAACATCTTTAAAAATACGAACGAAATCCATTCCGTATTTTATCGTTTGATCTGAAAGCATCGCGGTATTTTTTGCCGTAGACTGTTTATCATCTTCAAACTGCATATCAACAATACCTTGCGGACCGCCTCCAAGCGCTTTAACTTTTAATTCCTTATGAACAACAACTTCTTTAAGCTGATTATTTACTAAATCTAATTTTACCTTAAAAAGCACTTCTGAACAATCTTTCTCCGTTAAAATGATTTTTTTTGATTGAAATGCCAGACCAGAAAATAGCAAAGTATCTTTTGGACGCGCCATGATATCAAACAAACCGCCTGAACCAATAAAAGTTCTGACATTGGCATTGATATTCATAACATAACCACTTTCAATGGCTAAAAAGTCATTTAAAACCTGACCGTGTAATGGCTTCCTTGAACCGTTTTGTCCTAATACAATTTGACAAAATAAGCAGACAACGAGTACTCCTAATTTATTTTTCATTTTCGAGAATTGTTAGATATTTTCTTGCTAGATCTGTGATTAAAAACATACTCATTGTTTTGTTTTTACTATTCAAAGATACAGCAAAATCGGCATCTTCCACACAAAATAATTGAAATCCTTTTATATCATCAACCGGAATCTTCAATCTATCTGTATAATAATTCTGCTCGAAAAGATATTCTAGTTTTCTAAAAAGCGCTTCTTTTTTCTCCACATTTACTTCCTTTTTCAGCATAGTAGTTCGGCCTGAAATGGCATTCAAAAGCTTATCTACCGAAGTTGACGTTGCGGTGTAAACTTTTCTTTCGGCGGGAGTATATTTTTTTTGTCCGTAAGGGATTATTCCTAAATTTTCTGCCGTTATATTAGCATTTTCGTTTACCACTACCTCTTTCAACTCCACTTCTTTCGCGGTCATTTTAATGACTAAAATATTAGGGTAAAAATCGCCTGAGACAACTCTATGCTTTAGCGGCTCAAGATTCACAGCAGACAAAACCAAAACATCTCCTTCTTTAACCTGCATTGCAAAATTACCTTCAGAATCTGAAACGGTTGCTACTTGAGTTGCATTATTGATGATATTAATACCTTCAATTGGAGTGGAATGCTCGACTACTTTTCCAATTAATTGCTTAAAATCATTTTTTTGTCCAAAACTAATTTGAACAAAAAACGCAAGAACGATTATGAATATGTTTTTATTTATTTTCACTAGAAATTATCTCTTTATACTTGGCCGCCAATTCTCCTAAAAGAAATTCTGCCGAAGTTTTATTTTTTGAATTTAGAACGTTGCAAAACTCTGCATTTTCAATCACAAAAAGCTTAAATTCATTTACATTTTCTTCTCGTATTTGCAACTTTTGGACAAAATAGACATCGTCAAATAAATAACCTAATTTTAGAAGATTTTTTTCCTTTTTCTCAATCTCTACATTTGCTTTTAATTGCTTTGTTCTTCCATTAATTTTATTAATTAACGGATCAAGCTGCATCGACCCGCCCAAAAGTCCCAACAACATTATAGGTTTAAAGTCTCCCGCTGTCGCTAATTGCCTTTCTGCCTGAGTATATTTTTTCTGCCCTCGCGGAATTATTCCTAAATTTTCGGCCGTTATATTAGCATTTTCATTTATAATAACTTCTTTTAATTCCAGTTCTTTTATTGTCATTTCAATTAACAGCAATTCCTCAGATGTCAAATGATCTTTCGTAATTCTCTTTTTTACAGGATTTAAATTAACTGCTGAAAAAACCAAGATCTCACTTTCTTTTACCTGAATTGAAAAACTACCTTCCACATCTGAAACCACAGTTATTTGCGAATTAGTATTGGTTATATTAACGCCTTCAATAGGTTTCGAATTCACGACCACCTTTCCATACAATTGTTTTAATTCGGTTTGCCCAAAACCAGTTTGGACAAAAAACAGAAAAAACACAGCAGATATGGTTTTACTTTTCTCCAAGAGCAAGCAATTCTTTATATTTTACTGCCAATTCGCCTAACAAAAATTCTGTAGAAGTTTTATTTTTCGAATTTAAAATTACCGTAAACTTGTCATTTTCTATTGCATAATATTCAAATCCTTTTACATATTCTGCAGGAATTTTTAATCTTTCAATAAAATGCTCCACACTAAACATATTTTCCAAAAGTTTCATGAAAAATTCCTTTTTTTCTACTGCAACCTCCTTTTTCAGCATCGCTGTTCTTCCTGAGAAAAAGTTAAGCAAAGGATCTGCAGAAATAGATCCGCCAACCATTCCTCCTCCATTGGCTGTGGCATTTAGCGCTGTTGCCGTATGCAATTTCCTTTCTGCTTCAGTATATTTTTTCTGACCGTAAGGAATTACACCCAAACTTTCTGCATTGATATTGTCGTATTTTTTAATTACTACTTCTTGCAGCTGATACATCACCATATTTAGTTTGACAGCAAAATTAAGATTCGAAAAATTTTCTGCCTTCAATAAAATTCTTTTTTCTTTATAACTGATAGAAGAAAAAACCAGCACATCATCTGGTTTTGCCAAAATAGAAAAAGATCCAGAAGTATCTGTTGTAACAGTTTCTTCTGTCTGAGCATTAATTACATATATACCGCTCAAATCTGAAGTATTTGATTCGACTTTTCCATTTATAACAGATCGATCTTGCGCTTGAGAAATACAAGTTTGCGCTAATAAAACAACTAAAAAGAAAGTAATTTTCTGAATCAAAATGAAATAAATTAAAAATATTCTTAAAACGGTAAAAATATCTCAATACGCTCCAAATTTAATATTAACGACTTGGTAAAAAAATGTTAATTAAAAATTTTAAAATTTACATGAAAACATACTTTTTAATACCTTTAACAAACAAATTACCAGTTAATAAATCATGAAAAGCATTATCATCGCAAGCACCTCAACTTTACACGGAGGAGGCTATTTAGAATACATTTTACCCGTTTTGCAAACGCATTTTAAAAATTGTAAAACCTTATTATTTATTCCTTATGCTCGTCCGAGTGGTATTTCACACGACGAATACACACAGAAAGCCAAAGAAGCATTTGCTAAAATAAATATTGACGTTAAAGGAATTCATGAATATGAGAATCCGCAGGATGCTGTAAAAAATGCCGAAGGAATATTTACAGGCGGCGGAAATACTTTTTTATTAGTAACCCAGCTTTACAAAAACAATATTATGCAGTTGGTCTCTGAAACGGTAAAAAGCGGCACACCATATTTAGGATCAAGCGCTGGAAGCAATATCTGTGGATTATCGATGCAGACTACAAACGACATGCCTATAATTTATCCGCCAAGTTTCCAGACTTTAGGATTAATTCCTTTCAATTTAAATCCACATTACCTAGATACCCATTTGCAGTCTAAACACATGGGAGAAACCCGCGAAACTAGAATTAAAGAATTTCATGCTTTCAATTCCATTCCGGTTTTAGGTTTAAGAGAAGGAAGTTGGCTTGAGGTAAAAGGAGAGCAAATTACTTTAAAAGGAAATCTATCAGCTAGATTATTCAAACAAAATCAAGAAGCTCAAGAATTAGAACCAGAAAGCGACTTAAGCACTTTAAAGTAAAAATAGTTTATCATATAAGCGATATAAGTTCATTTAAAAATACTTGAATAAAAAACTTAAATTTTCTTATATCACTTATATGGTTTAAAAATGATAAAAAACAAAAAAGCCTCAAACAATGTTTGAGGCTTCTGAAGAGCGAAAGACGAGGCTCGAACTCGCGACAACCAGCTTGGAAGGCTGGAGCTCTACCAACTGAGCTACTTTCGCATTACTAGGGTGCAAATATAAATAATTTTAATCTTTAAAAAAATAAAAATCTAAAAATTATTTATTTTTAGAGCGAAAGACGAGGCTCGAACTCGCGACAACCAGCTTGGAAGGCTGGAGCTCTACCAACTGAGCTACTTTCGCATTGGTGGTGCAAATATAAAAAGAAAGTTCAGTTCAAAACAAGCTTTTTCGCAAAAAAATTCAATAAAAAACAACAATTATTTATAACTTATTTAAAATTAAAAAGTTATAAAAGCAATATTTTTTAAAAAAATCATGATTACAATTAAAGAAATTACATCAAAAGAAACTTTTACCGTTCGTCAGCCAGTTTTAAGAGCGGGAAAACCAATAGAAAGCTGTATCTTCGAAGGAGATGATTTGGAAACAACACATCATTTTGGATTATTTGTTGATAAAGAATTAATAGGAATTATTTCCTTATTTCAAAAAATCAACACTATATTTGCCGAGCAAAATCAAGCACAAATTCGTGGGATGGCTGTTTTAGAAACACATCAAAAAATGGGATTTGGAGAGGCTTTGGTTAAACATTGTGAAACCTACTGCAATGCAAACAAAGTCGATTTGATTTGGTTTAATGCCAGAACGGCAGCCGTTGGCTTTTATCAAAAACTGAATTACCAACCCCTAGGTGAATCTTTTGATATTAAAGACGTTGGCGAACATTATTTGATGTTTAAAAATTTACGAGAATGAAAAAACTTTACTTTTTATTGGTAATATGTATTATTGCGGGCTGTAAAAAAGATATGCCCAAACCTGTTCCTGCTGCTCCAAAAAAAGCACCAGCAATCATACTTACTGATGAAAGAAAAGTTGATATTGATACCGCTATAATTGGCTCTTATAAGAGCGAAACACTAAAACAATTTTATATTGCTTCTGAAAACCAAACGGTTTGGGGAAATCTTCAAAAAAGAAAATATGTCTTATCTCAATTAGAAAAATCAGACAAATTAGGTTTAAATCCAGAAGATTACAAGGCATCTCAACTGAAAAAGTTTGAAACCAAAATAGGCTCACTGAGCGATAAAGATTTAGCTACGTATGATATTTTGCTGACTTATAATTTTGAAAAGTATCTAAATGATTTATACAAAGGTAAACTAGACCCTAAAAAACTTTATGGCAACTGGGATCTTGACGAAAAGGTATTTGATGTAAATAATGTTTTAATTAAAGCTTTCAATAAGAATAAATTAGACAGCATTGTTGACAATATCCAACCAAAAACTCAAACTTACAAACAGCTATTAAAAGCCCTTGAAATCATCAATACTTTTCCTAACGACGAGATCAAAACAATCGAATCAGTAGAAAAAATTGTTTTGAATGACACCAATACAGCTTTGATCAATATTAAGAAAAGATTACGCTATTGGAATGATCTAACAGGAAGAGATAGCCTAACAAAGATATACGACAGTAAAACTTTTGAAGCCATTAAAAGGTTTCAAGAAAGACATGGTTTAGCAGCAGATGGCGTAATTGGCGTAGGAACAATCAAAGCTCTGAATTATTCTAAAGAACAAAGAAAAGAGCAAATTATAGCCAATTTAGAACGCTGGAGATGGTATCCAAGTGAATTTGCAGAGAATTATTTCATTATAAATATTCCCGATTACAGTTTAAATGTGGTCGAAAATCAAGATACTACTTTAGTTAGAAATGTGGTAGTTGGAACAAGCAAAAGAAGAACCCCGATTATTACTTCTGTTTTAAAAACAGTGGTTTTTAATCCGACTTGGACTGTTCCTCCCACAATTTTAAAAGAAGACGTTGTTCCGGCAATGAAAAGAAATCGAAATTATTTAGCCAAAAAGAACATCACTATTTACGATTCGTCAGGAAATGTTGTTGATCCCGTTAATTGGAATGAAAACAAACCGAACAATTACCGCTATGTACAAAGCCCTGGATATTATAACTCCTTGGGTTTAATGAAAATTTTATTCCCAAATCATCATAGCGTTTATTTGCACGATACTAATCACCGTAATATTTTTGGAAGAAATAATCGTTCGATGAGTTCAGGCTGTGTACGCGTTGAAAATCCGCTCGAACTGGCGCAGCATATTTTGGATGTAGATGGAAATTGGCCTCAAGATAGAATTGACACCATCATTGCAACTAAGAAAACAATGAGTTTCAAAATCACTAAAAAATACGCACTCTATCAGTGGTATTGGACCGCTTGGAGCAAAAAAAATCAGCTCCTATTCAGAGCTGATATTTATAATCTAGATTCGGATTTATATGCTAAATTAAGAAATTAGCCTCTCTTCCATCGCGAAGCTTCTTGATGGATGATAAATATATAAACACGATTTTTCTTTTATTAATTGAATGATTTCATTTGTCAATTCAACAGGAAGAGCAGGACAACCTTGGCTTCTTCCTAATCTTTTATGATCTCTAATGAAAGATTCAGAAACATAATCTGCACCATGCATTACAACACCTCTTTCGCGAGCATTATCATTTACACCATTTTCTAAACCATCTAAACGAAGAGATGCACCATGTTTTCCTTGGTAAATTTCTCCAGTAGCGTAAAATCCTAAACTGCTTTTAAAAGAAGAATTAAGATTTGAAAATGCTGAAGCAAATTCTTCTCCTGTATTTCTTCCGTGTGCAACAAGTGAATTATACAAAATAGTATTGGTTGTCAAATCAATAACCCACAGACGTTTTGTATTTGATGACAAACTAAAATCAATAAGGGTCAAGATATTTTTCTTGATAACACCTTTGTCTTTCAACAAATAAAATCCCTTTAAAGCTTCCGAAAAAGTCTTCAGTTCAGGCATTTTGTAATTGTTTGAATTAAGGGCACTGTAAACGCTTTCGATTTTTGAATCAACAGTTACTTTTTCAACTTTAGCAATCGTTTTTTCAGCAGCGTTCTTTTTCAGGTCGGCTGTGTTTTTAGAATCTTTTGTAAAAGACAATAGCAAAAACACGAATAACGGATAGATCTTGTAAATCATTGAATTTCTTTAGGTTAAACAAAAAATTTGGGTAAGGCAAAAGTATAAAAATTTCATTCCTTGCAAAATACAACCCTGATTTTCAGGCGTTTTTTGCTTAAACTTTAACATTATTAACATAAATGCGCCGATTCTGTAAGATTTTTTCTTATGGTTAAAAACTTAACATTTTGACGAATTTTCCTAAAAAAATCAAAAAAAAGTGGGAATTTTGAAACTTAAACTGTAACAAATAGAACAAATACGTGTCTATAATTCATAAATTCTTGTACTCTAAAGGGCATTTTGCATCCAAAACATTAATGAAAAAAGTAATTTTATTCGGTTTTATATTATTTACAACCTGGAGTTACGGGCAGAAAAAAACAATTCATGCTCAGTTAGCTCCTCAAAGCATTACTATTGACGGAAAACTGGACGAAAGCGCTTGGGAAAATGTGCCGATTGCCACAGATTTTGTTATGTTGGAACCAGACAATGGAAAAGCGATTCCGCATGAAAAGAGAACAGAAGTTAGAGTTCTTTATGATGATGACGCCATTTATATTGGTGCTACAATGTATGATAATGAGCCTTCAAAAATTTTAAAAGAAATTTCGCAACGGGACAATTTTGGTACAGCCGATTTGTTTGGCGTTTTTATAAACGGATTTAATGACGGACAGCAAGATTTTATGTTTTATGTTTCTGCTGCAGACGTTCAAGGAGATTGTATTATGACAGATGCGAATGGCGAAGATTATTCCTGGGATGCCGTTTGGATCAGTAAAGCTTCTTTAACGGAAAAAGGATGGATCGTGGAAATAAAAATCCCATATTCTGCTTTGCGTTTTTCGCCAGAAAATAAGCAAACTTGGGGAATCAACTTTTTTAGAGAAATAAAACGTGAACGTTATAAGTATACCTGGAATTTTGTAGATGGAAAAATAGGCAGTTTTACACAACAAGCAGGAATTCTGGAAGGAATCGAAAACATAAAACCTCCTACTCGATTGTTTTTGATGCCTTACGCCTCGTATTATTTAAACGCTGCTGAAGGTCAAAAAACATACGGAACTATTAAAGGAGGTATAGATATTAAATACGGAATAAATGATGCTTTTACCGTAGATGCGATTTTAATTCCAGATTTTGGACAGACAAAATACGATGATCAAATATTAAATCTCGGTCCTTTTGAACAACAGTTTAATGAAAACAGAGCTTTTTTTACAGAAGGAACTGATTTGTTTAACAAAGGAAAAATGTTCTATTCCAGAAGAATTGGCGGCGCTCCATCTACCGAACCAGAATTAAATGAAAACGAAGAAATCAGCGAAATTCCGTCTGCTGTTAATCTTTTAAACGCTTTAAAAGTATCAGGCAGAACCAAAGGCGGATTAGGAATTGGGATTTTAAATGCTGTGACCGAAAAAACTTTTGCCGTTATAAAAGACACTGTTTCCGGAGAAACCAGAAGAGAAATTGTAGAACCACTTACCAATTACAATGTTTTGGTTTTAGATCAACGTTTTAGAAAAAATTCTTCAGTTACTTTAATTAATACAAATGTTAGTCGAAACGGTCATTTTAGAGATGCAAACGTAACTGGTTTGGCTTGGGATTTAAACACAAAAGCCAACACTTATAGTTTGTTTGGAAACGTAAAATATAGTTTCATTAATGATATTGAAGATAAAACTGGTCTATATTCTACAGTAACTTTTGCAGAAACCAGCGGAAATTACAGATATAGTTTTGGTACAGATTTCGTAACTAAAGATTTCGATCCGAATGATTTGGGAATTAATTTCTACACCAATTATTACAATTTTTATGGAAATGCCAACTATAGAATTCTTAATCCAACCAAACGTTTTAATACGTTTCGGGTAAACTATAATATGTATACAGAATTCAATAAAGAATCTGGAAAATTACAAGACAACAGCATTAATGCGAATCTGAATTTAACCACAATAAAAAATAATTATTATGGAACAGGAATTACTTTTTATCCTTTAGAAATATATGATTATTATGAACCTCGCGCAGAAAACAGATATGTTGCAATTCCGAGAAGAATAGAAACTTGGGGAAGTATTTCAACCAATTACAATCATAAATTTGCAATTGACTTAAATGGAACATTTAATGTTTTTGATGAATCTGAGAGAATTTCATATGGATTTGATATTGGTCCGAGATACCGTTTTAGCGACAAATTATTATTGACCTATTTCTTCAGCTATCTTAGAAGAAACAACAACAAAGGCTATATTGACCAAATTGATGATGATAACAACTCTAATTCACCCAATGAAATAGTTTTTGCAAATCGTAATGTGATTACTTATTCTAATACTTTAGGAGGAAAGTATGCAGTAAATAGTGCGATTACGATTAATCTTGCTGTTCGTCAATATTGGTCTTATGCAGACAATAAAAATATTCTTTTACTGGAACCAGACGGAGATTTAAGTCCTTATCCGCAATATACAATCAATAAGAATTCAAGTTTTTATTCCTGGAATGCTGATTTATCATTCTCTTGGTGGTTTGCGCCTGGAAGTCAGCTTTCTGCATTATACAGAAATAATGCTTCTAATTTTGAACGTATTATAGATAAAGATTTCAAACACAATGTTTCTGGACTTTTAAATAATGACGCCTTAAAACACATTTTTTCTATTAGTGTAAAATATTTTATTGACTATAATGCTGTCAAAAATAAAGTCAGAAAAAGAGCTTAGCGTGAATAAATTTTAAAAAATAAAGACTTCTGTAATTAAATTAATATTTTTTGTCGAGCTTCATTTTATAAAACATAAATGTAACAAAGCTTTCTTGCCTATTTTAGAAATGACTTATCTTTGTAGAAAACAAAAAGTAATGAACAAAAAAGTTATCCTTATGATTTTAGACGGTTGGGGAAAATCTCCTGACCCTAAAGTATCTGCAATAGACAATGCAAATGTTCCTTTTATAAACAGTCTTTACAAAAATTACCCAAGCGCTCAACTTAGAACCGACGGATTGAATGTTGGTTTACCTGAAGGTCAAATGGGAAACAGCGAGGTTGGACACATGAACCTTGGTGCTGGAAGAATTGTATATCAGGATTTAGCCAAAATAAACTTAGCTGTAGAGCATAAAACATTAGCAAAAGAGAAAGTGTTAATTGATGCTTTTACTTACGCTAAAAACAACAATAAAAAAGTACACTTTTTAGGATTAGTTTCAGATGGTGGTGTTCACTCACATACTTCACACCTTCGCGGATTAATCGATGCTTCTCAAGAATACGGTTTAGATCAGGTTTATGTTCATGCTTTTACAGACGGACGTGACGTTGATCCTAAATCAGGAGGAAAATACATTCACGATTTACAAGATTATATTAAAGATACTCCAGTAAAAATTGCTTCTATCATTGGACGTTATTATGCAATGGACCGCGACAAACGTTGGGAACGTGTAAAACTTGCTTACGATTTAGTAGTAAACGGTGTTGGAACTCCATCAACCAATGCTGTTGCGAGTGTTTTAGACAGCTATGCAAAAGATGTAACTGATGAGTTTATCGAACCTGTTGTTATTGTTGATGAATATGCAAAACCACTTGCTACAATTGTTGAAGGTGATGTTGTAATTTTCTTCAATTTTAGAACTGACAGAGGTCGTGAACTTACAGAAGCGCTTTCTCAACAGGATTTCCACGAGCAAAACATGCATAAATTGAACCTATATTATGTAACATTGACAAACTACGACGAAACGTACCAAAACGTAAAAGTAGTTTACAATAAAGATAATATTACAGAAACTCTTGGTGAGGTTTTAGAAAAAGCGGGTAAAACACAAATTAGAATTGCTGAAACTGAGAAATATCCTCACGTAACTTTCTTTTTCTCTGGAGGAAGAGAAGTTCCTTTTGTGGGCGAATCAAGAATTTTGAGAAACTCTCCAAAAGTAGCAACTTACGATTTAAAACCAGAAATGAGCGCTTACGAACTTACTGATGCTCTTGTTCCTGAATTGAATAAAGGTGAAGTTGATTTTGTTTGTTTGAATTTCGCAAACGGAGATATGGTTGGCCACACCGGAATTATGGAAGCAGCAATTAAAGCTTGTGAAGCTGTTGATGCTTGTGTAAAACAAGTTATTGAAGCTGCACTTGCAAATGATTATACTACAATCGTAATTGCCGATCACGGAAATTGTGAAACTATGATTAATCCTGACGGATCACCAAATACCGCACACACAACAAACCCAGTGCCTATTATTTTAGTTGACAAACAATTGAAAAGCATTCAAGATGGTGTATTAGGTGATATCGCTCCAACAATTTTAGAATTAATGGACGTTCAGCAGCCAAATGCAATGACTTGTCATTCTTTATTATAATTTTTCAAACCATATAAGTGATATAAGTTCATTTAAATAGAACTTAAAAAAATCTCGCAAAGACGCTAAGTCGCAAAGAAATTTATAAACTTTGCGTCTCTGCGACTTTGCGAGAACTATTTTGTAGCAGATTGTAAAGCTTAAAAATGTTCGAGTCCCATATATTTCTTTTGTGATTTTATTTTCGCAAAGAAAAAACTACGAATTTATATTTACTTATATCACTTATATGGTTTAAAAAACATAATGATAAAGCTGTTCAACTCCATAAATCACAAGTCCGATAAAACCTCCAACCAAAGTTCCATTAATCCTTATATATTGAAGATCTTTTCCGATTTCCAATTCCAGTTTTTCTGAGACTTCTTTTCCGTCCCAGCTTTTTACGGTGGAAGAAATTAAATCTCCAATTACTTTTTTATTGTTCAAAAGAACCGAAAGCAAATCGTTTTTAATGAAATTATTGATTTTATCAACCATTACGGAATCTTCTTTAAGTCCGTTTCCAAAACCTTGAATTAAATTGGCAATATTATTTTTGATGGAAGAATCATCTCCTTTATTAATATCGTTTGTAATCGAAAGTTTTATTTCGTCCCAAATTCCGTTGATGTAATCCTGAACTTCTTTTTTTCCAACAAAACCTAAAATCATATCGTTGATTTTAATTCTCATTTCTTCTGAGTTTTTTACTTTCTCCAAAAAATTAAAAATATATTCATCAATCTTTAAACGAACGGCGCTTTCAGGCTTTTTAGCTTCATTCAAAAAATCCTGCAAACCATTAAAAACTCCTTCCGTGATTTTTTTATCAGCCAATCCAAAACTCAATAACGGAGTAGATGCTTTTACTTTCTGTCTTATTAAATCCTTATTGCTAGTCAATTCGGCACTCATTACTTCAAGAAGGTTGGTTAGCATTTGATTTTTCAAATCACCTTTTTGCAAAGGTTCTAACGCAACGGCAACCCAATTTCCAAAGTTTATTCCTTCCATTTTTTCTTTGAACTGAACCTGAATAAACCTCTTAACATCTTCATCTTTTATGGTTCTTAAAATTCCTGGAATAATATTTATTGCGACGGCATCCGCAATCTTATCGGCATTTTCTTTTTGCGAAAGCCAGTCTGAAGCTTTAGTTGCAAAATTGAATTCGTCTAATTTAATTTCTAATTTTTCACGATCAAGAAATTCCTCAGAAACAAAATTTCCCAGATTTTCTCCAATTTCGTTTTTCTTTGTTGGAATAATTGCGGTATGCCAAATCGGAATTCCCATCGGATGGCGAAACAATGCTACAACAGCAAACCAATCAGCGATTCCTCCTACCATTGCTGCTTCGCTAAAAGCTTGAAGCATCGGGATTTTAAAATAAATAGCAATGACAAACAACAGCACTGCAAAACCTAAAAGTGCAAAAGCATTTCTCTTCATTTTCTTGAGAGCCTTTACTTTTGCTATATCTTGATCTGTAATTGTTTCCATAATTAAAAGCATTTGTACATCTAATTTATGGCTTTTTTATCAAAATTCTTAACTCTATTAAATGTTTAATAGCCTTCAATTGATGAATTTTTTCTTTTTTTAGCTCTAAAAATTGAAATTGCTGAAATTCAATTTTAGAAAATTTATATATATATTAATTCGAGAATTCGTGGCTAAAAAATTTAGATAAAAAATTGTACTTTTGCGAACTGAAAATGGGAAAAATATGATTATCCAAAAAACTAGAGAGGAAATCGAATTAATGCGCGAAAGTGCTTTAATCGTATCAAAAACATTAGGAATGATTGCTTCTGAAATTAAAGAAGGAGTAACCACATTATATCTTGACAAATTAGCGGAAGAATTTATTCGCGATCATGGTGCTGTACCAAGTTTTCTTGGATTGTACGATTTTCCGAATTCCCTTTGTATGAGTCCAAATGCTCAGGTTGTTCACGGTATTCCTAATAACACACCTCTTAAGAATGGCGACGTTATTTCGGTTGACTGTGGTGCTTTTAAAAATGGTTTCCACGGAGATCACGCATACAGTTTCGAAATTGGAGAAGTTGCACCAGAAGTTAAAAAACTTTTACGCATTACTAAAGAATCTCTTTACGTTGGAATTAGAGAATTTAAAGCTGGAAATCGCGTAGAAGATGTTGGAAATGCGATTCAAAAATATACAGAAGCTCACGGTTACGGAGTTGTTCGTGAATTGGTTGGACACGGTGTTGGGCAAAAAATGCACGAAGAACCAGAAATGCCAAACTACGGAAAACGCGGACGTGGAAAAATGTTTGTTGAAGGAATGGTTGTTGCCATCGAACCTATGATTAACATGGGAACAAGAAACATCAAACAACTAAAAGACGGCTGGACTATTCTGACCGCTGATGGAAAACCAAGCGCGCATTTCGAGCACGATGTAGCTTTAATCGATGGAAAACCAGAATTATTATCGACTTTCCAATATATCTACAAAGCTTTAGGAATCGAAAGTAATGAAGAAGACGAATTCAGACAAATACCACTTATTCTCTAACACTAATTTCACGAATTATCACGGATTAGTGTTACAGTAAAAATTACACTAAAACGAAATAAAAATAATGAGTGAATTGTATTTAAGAGAAGAGTCCTATAAAATTATTGGGATTTGTATGGAAGTCCATAAAATATTAGGAAAAGGACATAGTGAAAAAGTTTATGGCGACGCTTTAGAATATGAATTTCAACGAAATCATATTCCATATAATAGAGAATTAAGATATAATATTGCCTACAAAGACATCATATTACCAAGTTATTATTTTGCAGACTTTGTTATTTTTGGTGAAATTATATTAGAACTAAAAGCAATTGCAACATTAACAACAGGAGAAATCAAGCAAACATTAAATTATTTAGCGGCATCAAAAAATAAATTAGGCTTATTAGTCAATTTTGGAGAAGACAGCCTTAAATACAAAAGAATAATACTTTAACCCAAATCAAAAGTTCGTGAAATTTCACCACAATATTAATCCGTGTAAATTTGTGAAATTCGTGTTCAAATTTATTTAACTGTGAAGAAACTTTTTAAATTAGTACTTAATACAATTCCACGTCCATTATTAATTCGATTGAGTTATGTGGCGCGTCCGATTTTAGCATTATCTCTGAAAGGAAACAAATATACTGATCCTATTGACGGGAGAAGTTTTAGATCTTTTTTACCTTACGGATACGGAAAACAACGCAATAATGTACTTTCACCAAGTACACTTTCTTTAGAGAGACACCGTTTACTTTGGTTATATTTAAAAGATCAGACCGATTTTTTTACTGCACCAAAAAAAGTATTGCATTTTGCTCCAGAACAAGCTTTTTACAAAAGATTTCGCAAACAGAAAAATCTTGATTACACCACAACCGATTTACTTTCGCCTTTGGCCGATGTAAAAGCAGACATCTGTAATTTACCTTTCAAAGACAATGAATATGACGTTATTTTATGTAATCACGTTTTAGAACATATTCCAGACGATACAAAAGCGATGCAAGAATTATATCGTGTTTTAAAACCTGGCGGAATGGCAATTTTGCAAATTCCACAAGATTTATCGCGCGAAGTTACTTTTGCAGATGATTCGATTACAGATCAAAAAGAACGCGCTAAAATTTTCGGACAATACGATCACGTTCGTGTTTACGGACGCGACTATTTCGACAAATTAAGAAGCATTGGTTTTATTGTAATTGAAGAAGATTATACTAACAAAATTGCACCAGAATTGGTAGAAAAATACTGTTTAGCAAAAGGCGAAATTATTCCGCTTTGCTTTAAACAGGAAAACTAATTTTTTCAACATATAAATGATATAATTTCATTTAAAAAGGAGTTTTCAAATTATTATTATTTTGAAAACTCCTTTTATTTTTTGCCCAAACCTAAATTATAAGCCTAACCAAATCCCAATATTTTGCAACCTACAAAATCATTTCAGTTCTGTTTTGACATCAGTTTTGAAAAAAATCTGAATGCCTATATTCCTACAGCCTATATTGTTGAAAATACTAGCGAAATCAAATATCTAGACAAAAAAGCAACAAAAGGCGTGCTTGAAAGTTTCGGAATTGATTTTGAAAATTTAGATCCCAATTCAAAAAAAATAATAACGATCTGTGAATCTTTAAAACCTGAATTTATTTTCAAAAAATTTGGTGCAAAAATCAAATCAGCCAAAACAATTGCAGATTTGCAGAAAGATTCTAAAATTGATTTTGCGATTCGCCAGCATTTACAACTTAATCTAAGTACCTTTTACGATTTGATTGTTAGAGAACAATTTCTGCTGTCGCTAAATTTAGGACCTGAAAAAGATTTTTATCGCTCTAGAATTAGCATCGATCCGCTGGATTTTGAACCTCAGATTCAATTTGACAAACATGCTGAAGGAATCGCTTATACCCTTTTATTAAAAGAAAATGAAACTACATTTCTTCCAATGAATAAAACTGCTGATATTCTTTTAGACGAACCTGGCTGGTTAATTATCGACAAGAAATTAGGACGATTAAAAGAACTGAATGCCAAAAAACTAACTCCTTTTTTGAAGAAAAAATCTATTGAAATTCCTTCAAAATTAGTCGATGATTATTTTAAAAATTTCATACCAGCAATAGCTAAAAAAATTGATATCGAAGCAAATGGTTTTGAAATTGAACTTCGCGACCAAATTGTTTCCTGTACTATTCAACCTATTTTTGATTTCTTTAAAAACTGTTACTATCTCAATCTTTATTTTGATTATAATGGCTATATTTTTGACGCAAGCAAAACCAAAAAAACACATTCTTTTGTAGATTTTAGTGTGGCGAATGAACCTAGAATTATTCAGTTTAAAAGAAATGCTGAAGAAAATTCATATATCGAAAAATTAGCTGAAATTGGTTTAGAAAAAATCAAAAACGAATTATTCGGATTGAATTCTGATCTAGAAACTTCTGATCCTTATGTCAATATTCAATTGATTATTGACCATAAAGAGAAACTTGAAAGTTTAGGATTTACAATTCAAAAGTTAAAATTAGAAAGTAAAGAAATCATTACCGAAAGCAATACAATTTCGATTGCAAAAGAAACAAAAGCAGATTGGTTTGATATTAAAATTATCATTACAATTGGTAATTATAAAATCAATTTCAGCGAAATTATTCCGAACATAAAAAGCAAAGAAAGACTTTTCCAGCTGCCCGACGGAAACTATTTTTTAATTCCGTTAGAATGGTTCAGTAAATATGGTTCTTTGGCAAAATTGGCTAAAACAGAAAATGGAGCATTACTTTTAAGAAAAAGCAATTTTACTGCTTTAGACGGTATTTCTGAAATCAGTAATGATTTAGACCAAATCCATAAAGCTGAGTTTAAGGCTTCCGATTTACTAAAAGCAACTTTAAGACCTTATCAAATTGATGGCGTAAAATGGCTTTTAGGTCATTTCAACTCCAATCTTGGAGCTTGCCTTGCTGACGATATGGGACTTGGAAAAACCTTGCAAACTTTAGCCGTTCTAGTTTCAGTACAAGAACAATTAGGTTTTACCACCAAAACCACCAATTTTGATTTGTTTGCAAATGAAACTACTATTGAAAGAGAACCGCTTAAAGCTTTAATCGTTTTACCTTCTTCTTTAGTTTTTAACTGGTTTAACGAAGCTGGAAAGTTTACACCACACTTTTCTAAAATGCAATATGTGGGCAATGACCGAAAATTATTGGCCAGCAGATTAGATTCGACCGATTTAATTTTTACAAGTTACAGTATTGTTCACCGTGATATTTCTATTCTAGAAAAATACGATTTCCGTTATTTGATTTTAGACGAAAGTCAATACATCAAAAATAAAAATTCTAAGATTTTTAAGGCCATAAATAAAATAAGTACAGGTCATAAAATTGCGCTAAGTGGTACGCCAATCGAAAATTCGCTTGACGATTTATGGTCGCAAATGCAATTTATCAATCCGGACATCTTGGGCAGTTATGCTTTTTTTATGGAAAATTTCAAAAATCCGATTGAGAAAAAACAGAATGAAGAAGTTTTAAGCGAATTAAAAAATCTCATTGCCCCTTATATTTTACGAAGAACCAAAGAACAGGTTTTAAAAGATTTACCCGAATTAACCGAACAGATTTATTATTGCGATATGGATCCTGAACAGGAAAAATTATACGAAAAAGAGAAATCTAAAGCTCGTAACTTTTTACTTAAAACAGATGGATCTGGTCCGGCCAAAATCAGTATTATTAATACATTGATGAAGTTACGTCAATTAAGTAATCATCCTAAAATGGTCGATTCAGCTTCAGAAATTGATTCAGGAAAATATATTGCGGTTACCCATTATCTGGAAAGTTTGGTAAAAGGAAAACAAAAAGCGATCATTTTCAGTTCATTTGTAACCAATTTAAATTTTTACACGGATTGGTGTAAAGAAAATAAAATAGAATTTTGCGAAATTACTGGAGAAACTCCGGCAAGCAAACGAGAACAAGAAGTAAAACGTTTTCAGGAAAAAGAAAATACGTTGCTATTTTTTATTTCGTTAAAAGCTGGTGGGGTTGGTTTGAATATTACAAAAGCTTCTTATGTATTGTTCTTGGATCCTTGGTGGAATCCTTTCGCAGAAAAACAAGGAGTTGGACGTGCACACAGAATTGGACAAATGAATAAAGTAAACGTGATTCGTTTTATTTCTAAAAACACCGTTGAGGAAAAAATCATTAAACTGCAGGAAAACAAAAAATTGTTATCTGATTCTCTTTTAGAAGAAAGTTATATCAACGATGAAATTGAGGGCAATTTAGAATATATTTTAGGATCTTAAGAGTTAAAGCCAATAGATTGGGCTATTTTTCGTTATATAAATTTGTTATATTTACAATCTTTCAACGTAATAAGATGCCGAAATTTTTATATACAAGCTTTATTTTTCTTTTTATTTTCACTTTCGCGAAAGCACAAGAAAAAGAAATTGATCCGCCTTATAATATTAAAACCGTTTCTTTTGTTCAGAATGGCAGTAACGCTGTTCCTATTTTCGAATTAGGTTCTACTTTCACGTTTCAATTTGATGATCTATTTGGAAGCGAAGCAAATTATTATTTTGAGGTAATTCATTGTGATTATAACTGGAAACCAACTGAGATTCCGAAAACAGATTATATTTATGGCCAGGATAATCAGCGAATTACAGATTATTCTAATTCGTTTAACACTTTGCAGCTTTACTCTCATTACAATCTTTCTTTTCCAAATCAATTTACAACGCAATTACGCCTTTCAGGAAATTACATGCTTCGAATTCTTAATGAAGATAGAGAAGTCATTTTTTCAAGAAAATTTATTTTACATGAAAATCAATCGACCGTTTCAGCTCAAGTAAAAAGAAGCCGAAACTTAAGCAATATTGATTTTAAGCAAAATCTTGATTTTGCGATTGCTTCAAATGATATAAATTTTCAAACCCCTTTACAAAATGTAAAAGTGCTTTTACTGCAAAACGGAAACTTCAATACGGCGATAAAAAATATTGTTCCACAATATACAATCGGCAATCAGCTAATTTATAAATATGATAAAGAAACACAGTTTTGGGCTGGTAATGAATTTTTATATTTTGAAAACAAAGACATTCGTGCTGCAAATAATTTTGTTGCGCGCATAGGCTCAAATAATGACATCTACAATGCGTATCTATATACCAATGCCGCACGAGGAAATCAGATCTATACATTGTATGAAGATGTAAATGGAAATTTTGTAGTCAAAAACATTAACGGTTCAAACAACGATATTGAAGCTGATTATGCTTGGGTTTATTTTACTTTATCGGCTCCCGCTTTCAGATTGAACAAAGACATTTATATTACGGGAATGTTTAACAATTACAGCCTTTCGCCAGAATACAAAATGGATTACAATACAGACAAGGGCGTTTTTGAAAAAGCAATCATGATCAAACAAGGTTTTACCAATTTTCAGTACACAGTTGCCGACAAAAAAGGAGTTATTGATTATGAAAATGCTATTGATGGAAACTTCTATCAAACTGAAAATGAATACACCATTTTAGTCTATTATAAAGAGGCAACAGACCGCTACCAGCGCGTAATCGGAAAAGGAAATGCAAACTCTATCAATATAGTCAACTAAAACAAATGTTAAGGTTCTAGATTAAATGATTTTTTTTTGTAGCTTTGCCACTATAACACTCACATATATACTGCGTTAGTATGGTTTCTCAGATAACAAGAGGCATAAAAATATCTGTTTTGACTAGTTTTGAAGGTACTTACTTCAAGAACTACAAGATTCATTTTGCTTTTAGTTATGTAGTTACAATCGAAAACCATAGTAAAGATTCTGTTCAACTTACTTCACGTCATTGGGAAATTTTTGATTCTCTTAACGATTTAGAAGTGGTAGACGGCGAAGGTGTAATTGGCAAAAAACCAGTTTTAAAACCAGGAGAAAATCATACTTACAGTTCTGGCTGTTTATTATCATCTCCATATGGAGCAATGAAAGGTCACTTTAATATGATCAATTTTACTACTACAAAAATATTCAAAGTAATAGTGCCTACTTTTAGAATGTGTGCTCCTTTTGCTTTAAACTAATTTGCAATTAAGCAATAGTTTCTTTTTATTTTTTCTTTTGTTACAGCAGTTTTAATAAATTACTGTGATTTTATATCGCCATTTTGTTAATTTATCACTAAGCGAAACTTGTTCTACAATAAAATACAACTTTTTAATATTGTATTGTGATATATTCAAATTATCATTTGTACTTTTGTAAAAAATTAAACAAATCGTAATTTTAAAATAATTTATCCCATGTTAAAAGGATTCTTTCATGTACCAAAAGCGGTAAACGAGCCTGTAAAAAGCTACGCACCGAACTCGCCAGAAAAAGCAGCTGTTCAGGCAGCTTACACCACAATGTGGAATTCTCAAATTGACGTTCCATTACATATTGGAAACGAAGAAATTAGAACTGGAAACACAAGAAACATTACGGCGCCACATGATCACCAGCATGTTGTTGGAAAATATCATTTGGCTGAAAAACAACATATTGAAAAAGCAATTGCAAATGCACTTGAATCAAGAAAAGCATGGGCAAATATGGCATGGGAACAACGTGCTGCTATTTTCTTAAAAGCTGCTGAACTTATTGCAGGGCCTTATAGAGCTCGTATTAATGCAGCAACAATGATCGGTCAGTCTAAAAATATTCACCAAGCAGAAATTGATGCTTCTTGTGAATTAATTGACTTTTTACGCTACAACGTTGAGTTTATGACTCAAATCTACAACGATCAGCCAAAATCAGATTCATCTGTTTGGAACCGTGTAGAATACAGACCATTAGAAGGTTTTGTTTACGCTATTACTCCTTTTAACTTTACTGCTATCGCTGCAAACCTTCCTGCAAGTGCTGCTATGATGGGTAACGTTGTAATTTGGAAACCAAGTGATAGCCAAGTATTTTCTACAAAAATCATTTTGGATGTTTTCAAAGAAGCTGGAGTTCCTGATGGAGTTATCAACGTAGTTTTTGGAGACGCGTTAATGATTACAGATACTGTTTTAGCGAGCCGTGATTTTGCTGGAGTTCATTTTACAGGATCAACTCATGTATTTAAAGATATCTGGGCAAAAATTGGAGCTAACATTCACAATTATAAAACATACCCAAGAATCGTTGGTGAAACTGGTGGTAAAGATTTTATCATTGCTCACCCAAGCGCAAACGTAAAACAAGTAGTTACAGGAATTACTCGTGGAGCTTTTGAATTTCAAGGACAAAAATGTTCTGCTGCATCTAGAGCTTATATTCCACAAAGTTTATGGCCAGCTGTAAAAGAACAATTGATTACTGATGTAAAATCTATGAAAATGGGTTCTCCAGAAGATTTCGGAAACTTTATCACTGCAGTTATTCACGAAGGTTCTTTTGATAAATTAGCAAGTTATATCGACCAAGCTAAAAAAGATGCTGACGCAGAAATTATTATTGGAGGAAATTACGACAAATCTGTTGGATACTTTGTTGAGCCAACCGTTATTGTAACTACAAACCCAAAATACACTACAATGGAAACTGAGTTGTTCGGACCAGTTATCACAATTTATGTTTATGAAGATGCTAAATGGGAAGAAACTTTAGAATTAGTTGATACTACTTCTGAATATGCTTTAACTGGAGCTGTTTTTAGCCAAGATCGTTATGCTATTGAAGTAGCAACTACAAAATTGCAAAACTCAGCTGGTAACTTCTACATCAACGACAAACCAACTGGAGCGGTTGTTGGAATGCAGCCATTTGGTGGAGCAAGAGCTTCAGGAACTAACGATAAAGCAGGTTCTGCATTAAACTTATTGCGTTGGGCTTCTCCAAGAACTATCAAAGAAACTTTTGTAACTCCAGAAGATTACAGATATCCTTTCTTAGGTTAATTCGTTTCAAATTTCAGGTTTCAAGTTTTGTGACCTGTCCACATACAAAAGCCGAATCTTTATGAGATTCGGCTTTTTGCTTTTATATTTCATTTAAACATCATTTTATTTTGTAATATTTTTCTTATTTATTTAAAAATCAGCACTTTAATATTTTTAATTGTCTTATTCTAACATTTTAAAAACTTTTTGTTCCTATCAAAAAAGAAGCATCAATTTAAATTTGTTTTCAATATTAAACAGCATTAAAGCATATAATTAAGATAAATAGCATAAGCATGAGAAATTTGAATAATGTTCCTAAGATCATAATGGAATCAAAAAGCATAGGCCATTCAATAGACTACAAATGGACAAAAAAGAAAATTGATAAAATGTTAGATCCAGTTTTTGGAAATGATGAACTCGAAAACATTTTAACGCAGATTAACCACAAAGGATCATTAGGACTTACCGCTGCTTTATTAGAATGGATTTACTGGCGCTTCACAGGTTACACTCAAGCAACAAGTGACACTCAGAAACGTATTGAGGCAATTTGGTGTTTAATTAACAATAAAGAACAAACGAATCCTTTGCTATTTGATATAGATTTTCAAACAGCAGCTTCAGGTTCTGTCAATGGCGCTTTATGGATCGCATTAATGAATGTAAGAATGATTGATGTAAGATATCGAAAAGGTTCTTATTTTTTACAAAATGAACTTGTCGGCTTAGTTTTATTGGCAAGACATATTACACCCAAAAAGAAAAAATTTGATAATTGGTTTAATAAAATCACTACTCAATTAATATACACTCATCCTAATCCGTACAAAAATAATAAGCTAGATGAAAGTGATGAAGCAGTTTATGATTCTTCAAATGAACCCGTAATCTCTCGCGAATATTTCTTTGACTCGGCGTTTACCTATACAATCGAAGCTTCAGAAAATGCCCTTCATAACTTCATTGATAATTTAAATCACAAAACAAATGCTTTTCTAAATTTCTCTAAAAAAGCCTCTTAATAGTATTTTCAATTAAAAAAATAACCCGATCAAATAATTATTGATTGGGTTATTTACTTTTATCTAAGCTTTAAATTTCAAAGGCAAATGCACTACTTTTTTAGTTTCAAAAAACTCATCTTCAAATATTTCAGACAAATCATATAAAGTAGCATTTGGAAAATCTTTTAGTTCTTCGCTCAAATCTCCACCTTTTAAATATAGAATTCCATTTTTCAACTTGTGCTTATGCTGTTTCTTAATCTTATCTTTAACCCAAGAAACAAAATCTGGCATGTTCGTTACGGCACGGCTTACAATAAAATCAAAATCACCTTTTACCAATTCTGCACGCTTTTGTTCCGCTTTTACATTTTTCAATTCTAAAGCCTCAGAGACACCTTGAACCACTTTTATTTTTTTTGCAATAACATCAATTAAGTAAAAACGGGTTTCAGGAAAGAGAATCGCCAACGGAATTCCAGGAAAACCGCCTCCAGTTCCAACATCTAAAACTGTTGCTCCTGGTTCAAACTTCATAATTTTAGCGATCCCTAGTGAATGCAAAATATGTTTTGTATATAAAGAATCAATGTCTTTTCGCGAAATAACGTTGATTTTTTCATTCCAATCGTGGTATAAAAAGTCTAATTTTTGAAATTGTTCGATTTGAAGATCGGTCAAATTGGGAAAATATTTCAATATCTCATCCATTGCTGTAAATTTTTAACAAAAGTACTACTTTACGATTGAAATATTTAACTCAATTTTGCAAATTGAAAATTTATAATAATTACCTTTGAAAACTATTTAAATTAATTATGAATAACAACGCTCCAATTTTTGCAAGGCAAGACAATCTGAAGTTTTTCAGAACACTTAACTCTCGAGTAAACAATTACTTCAAGGAGAACAACATTCAGAAAACTGGAAACTGGAAGTTACATCTAAAAGCGGTTATTCTTTTTGCTATTTTCCTTACTCCTTACTTTTTAATTCTAACACTAAACATGCCTTTTTGGGTAATGTTATTATTATCAATAGTAATGGGAGTTGGAATGGCGGGCGTCGGAATGAACGTAATGCACGACGGTAATCACGGTTCCTATTCTAACAAAAACTGGATCAATAAATTTATGGGTGGTACCATATACGTTCTAGCCGGAAACGTTTATAACTGGCAAGTACAACATAACGTACTGCATCACACTTATACCAATATTCATGGCCATGATGAGGATTTGGATGCGGGAAGAATTATTCGCTTTACTGAACATGCTGAATGGCATAGTTTTCACCGTTTTCAACATTATTATTCTGTTTTCTTATATGGATTATTAACTTTCAATTGGGCAATTACTACAGATTTTAAACAAATGCGTAGTTACTTAAAAAGAAAATTATCTTATGGAGAACCAAAAAGCCCAAAAATTCTTTGGACAACTTTAATTATTACAAAAATCATTTACGCGTCTATCTGGATTGTGTTACCAATGGTAATTGGAATTACATGGTGGAAAGTACTTCTTGGGTTCTTTGTAATGCATTATACAACAGGATTAATTTTGAGTATTGTATTCCAGTTGGCACACGTAGTAGAACATACTACAAACCCAACACCTAATGAATTAGGAGAAATGGATAATACTTGGGCAATTCACCAATTGTACACTACAACTAATTTTGCACCAAAAAATGCAATTGTAAATTGGTATACTGGCGGGTTAAATCATCAAATCGAGCATCATATTTTTCCTCATATCAGTCACATTCATTATGGCAAAATTGCAAAAATTGTAAAAGAAACTGCAAAAGAATGCAATTTACCTTATTACGAATACAAAACAATGAGAGGTGCTATTGTAGCTCACTTCAAGCATTTACGTGAATTGGGAGTAAAACCTGAATTATCAGTTTAAAACTAAAAAAAATCTATTAATAATAACCTTCCTTAATCGGTACAGCAAATTAAGGACATTCAAAAATTTTATAATGAACCATATTCTTTCGGACAGAATCAACAACTTAGCGACTTCACAAACTTTAGCAATGGCTGCTTTAGCACGCGAATTAAAAGCACAAGGAAAAGACATTATCAGTTTAAGTTTAGGTGAACCAGATTTTAATACACCAGACTTTATTAAAGAAGCTGCTAAAAAAGCAATCGATGATAATTACAGTACATATTCTCCTGTTGATGGATACCAAGATTTAAAAGAAGCTATCTGCAGAAAATTCAAAAGAGACAACGATTTAGAGTACAAACCATCTCAAATTGTAGTTTCTACAGGAGCAAAACAATCTCTATACAACATTGCGCAAGTAATGTTAAACGATGGTGACGAAGTTATTTTACCAGCACCATACTGGGTTTCTTATTTTGAAATCGTAAAACTTTCTGGCGGAGTTCCTGTTGAAGTTCCAACTTCTGTAGAAACAGATTTCAAAATCACACCAGAACAATTAGAAGCTGCAATCACGCCAAAAACAAAAATGATGTGGTTCTCTTCTCCATGTAATCCTTCAGGATCTGTTTACAGCAGAGAAGAATTAACAGCTTTAGCAAAAGTGTTAGAAAAACACCCAAATATTTACGTAGTTGCAGACGAAATTTATGAGCACATCAATTTCTCTGGAACTTTCTGCAGTATCGGTTCAATTCCAGGAATGTTAGAAAGAACTATTACTGTAAACGGAGTTGCAAAAGCATTTGCCATGACAGGATACAGAATTGGATATATTGGAGCGCCAGAATTTATCGCAAAAGCGTGTACAAAAATTCAAGGACAAGTAACTTCTGGAGCAAATTCAGTTGCACAAAGAGCTACAATTACAGCTGTAGATGCAGATCCAAGCGTATTAAACGAAATGGTTCAGGCTTTCCACGGTCGTAGAGATTTAGTTGTTGGATTATTAAAAGAAATTCCAGGAGTAAAAATCAACGTTCCAGAAGGTGCATTTTACGTATTCCCAGACGTTTCGTCTTTCTTCGGAAAAACTTTAAAAGGAACTGAAATTAAAGATGCAAACGATGTTTCGATGTATCTTTTAGCTGAAGCAAACGTTGCAACAGTAACGGGTGACGCTTTCGGAAATCCGAACTGTATTCGTTTCTCTTACGCAACAAGCAACGATATTTTAAAAGAAGCATTACGCAGAATCAAAGAAGCTTTGACTGCATAACAATATTCTAAGTTTTTATAAAAACGGCTTAAGGTTCAAAAGTTTCATCACTTTTATACTTTAAGCTGTTTTTTTATAACGTTATTTTGGGCGTGCCCCTGTCCCGATAGCTATCGGGAGGCTATCCGTTGCAAGTACTCGCACTTCCTTCGTCAGGCTGTGGGTTTTCCACTTCTATCTCTCACGCAAAGCACAAAACGAGAAGCTTTCGTTTCCAAAGAAAAAATCTGCTAAAATCTGCCAAATCTGCGTGAAACAAAAAACAGTTTCAAAATTCCCATTCTACAATATTGTAAAACTTCGCTCGTAATCCTGTAAAACATACCACTTTATAAATCGCCAACTTTGTAATGTATTAATTTAAAAACTATTAGTCATGATACATACAGATGAAACCACAAAAGAAGCAGTTAAAACTTTAGAAGGATTAATTTCAATTCTTGAAGATGGAAAACTAGGATATACAAATGCAGCAGAACACGTAGAAAACCCTGCAATGAAAACCGATTTCCTAGAATATGCGAGAGAAAGAGCCCTATTTATTGTAGAACTACAAGACGAAATCAACAAATTAGGAAAATCAACAGACACTTCAGGAGGTGGACCACTTGGTGCTTTACACCGCACATGGATTGATATTAAATCATCTTTCACAGGCGGAGATACAGAAGCAATTATTAATGCATGTATTACAGGTGAAGAAGCTGCAATTGAAAAATATAAAACGGCACTCGAAGAAAACCATCTAGAACACAACCAAGTTTCAGTTGTTTCTAAACAATTAAACAGTATTCAAAATACTTTATCACAAATTAAAATGAGAGCGAATTAATCGATCGATCGATTCATGCTTTTTTTTTGAGAACTGCTCGGTCTTCGGATTGAGCAGTTTTTTTATTTGCTAAAATAAAGCAATAATACTTACATTCGCCTTAACCAATTTTTAACCAAAGTAAAACCAATATGAACCTAAATTTACGCAGTTTTATAATTATGTTATTTACTTGCTTTTTTTCTTCTTTAATTCAAGGACAAACAGAAGGCAAATTCATTAAAGCTTCTATCGGATTTGGATCAAGCACCTCACATTATGAAGAAGAAAATCCTGAAATTATAGACGGTTTTGGTTTTTATACACAAGGAGAATATATAATTGGAATAAAAAAATGGTTTAGTGTCAGGCCTTATGCCGGATTAATTATAACCTCTACTGACGAAGATAAAATAAGAAATCCGCAAAATTATAAAGTAGAAACTAAAGCTTTTTTTCTAGGCGGAAAAGTTCGTTTTTGCGCTCCAATTCCGTGGGTTGCTCCTTTTATAGAAACGGGTATTGGTGCTTCTATTGGCTCTTTCGAAACCTATACAGAATATGTCAATGAGAAAAAAAGTGGCGTTGTAGCTCACATCCCAATTAGCTTTGGACTTGCTGTTGGCCGAAAAAATAATATAGAACTTGGAATTTCTTTTTACTCCAATTTATCAACCGAACAATCTTTCGGAGGTTTTACGGCTGGATATACTTTTCCTCTAGACTAAAAATTTCATTTATCATCATTCCATATTAAGTTAACAAATTCAAAAAAATCGCTTCAGCATTAGCAAACTCAAATAATTTATAAGACCTTTGCACACTTTTTTTCGGGAATACCACAAAAGTCTAAAGTTTTAGAAATGAAGAAGAAAATCGAAATATTAGCTCCTGCTAAAGATTTAATTGGAGGAATGGCGGCCATAAATAGTGGCGCAGATGCAGTATATATTGGTGCACCACAATTTGGAGCGCGCTCTAATGCCAACAATTCTATTGAAGATGTTGCTGCTTTGGTACAATATGCGCACTTGTTTAACGCTCAGGTTTTTGTTGTTATGAATACCATTTTGTATGACAACGAATTAGAAACTTGCCGTTCAATGATTTGGGAATTATACGATATTGGTGTAGATGCTCTGATTATTCAGGATATGGCGATTATGGAAATGGACTTGCCTCCTATCGTACTTCACGCCAGTACACAAGCTAATAATCGTGATGCCGATAAAATTAAATTTCTTAAAGATGCCGGAATTAAACGTGTGGTTTTAGCGCGCGAATTGAACTTGCATCAAATTAAAACGATTTACGACGAAGCTGATGTTGAACTAGAGTTTTTCGTAACCGGAGCCTTATGTGTTTCATTTAGTGGAAACTGTTATATGAGTGTGGCTAACGGAGAACGCAGCGCCAACCGTGGTTCTTGTGCACAAAATTGTCGTTTACCTTATAACTTAATTGATGGAAACGGAGAAACTTTAATCAGAAACAGTCACTTACTTTCGATTAAAGATTTAGATATTTCTGAGCAAATCCCAAATTTGATTGAAGCTGGAATTGTTTCCTTTAAAATTGAAGGCCGATTGAAAGATGTTGTTTACGTAAAAAACAACGTGTCTTACTTACGTCAAAAACTAGATAGTTATTTAGAAGGCGCAGGAAGCGAAAAATACATGAAAGCTTCTTCTGGAACTTGTACATATACTTTTGATTCTTCTTTAAGCAGAACCTTCAACCGTGGTTATACGGATTATTTCGTAAACGAAAGACACAGTTCTATTGGTTCTTGGGAAAGTCCAAAATCAAAAGGACAATATATTGGAAAATTAATTAGAACTGTTGGAAATGCTTACGAAATTGAAAACGGCGAATTATTAAACAACGGTGACGGACTTTGCTTCATCAACGAAAATAATGAAGCCGATGGAATTTACGTAAACAAAGCCGAAAATGGTAAAATTTACCCGAACGTTTTAAAAGAAGTAAAAGACGGAACTTTCATCTACAGAAATAACGACGCTGCTTTCATCAAAATTGTGGAGAGAGAAGACAGCGCTGTTCGTAAATTAAGCACCACTTTGTTACTTACAGAAACAGAAACTGGTTTTGAATTAATCGCAACTGATGAAGACGGAAATGTAAGTATCGTTAATTTAGAACATGCAAAAGAACAGACCAAAACTGGCGAATCAATAGAAGAAAACATTAAAACACAATTGGCAAAAACAGGTTTTACACCTTATACTGCTAATGAAATCAACATTATGTTTTCGCAAAACTGGTTCCTTCCTATTTCAAAAATTAACGAAATGCGAAGAACCGTTTACGATCAGTTGACAGAAATTCGTTTGGCAAACTACAAACGTGAAGAGCACCAAATGGTAAAAACGTCACATCCATATCCTGAAACCAAATTGGATTTCATGTACAATGTTTCGAACAAAACGGCTCGTAAATTCTACGAACGTCATGGTGTTACCGAAATCGAAAAAGCATTCGAATTGCAATGGGATCCAGGAAAATCGCGTGTAATGACAACAAAATATTGTATCAAATACGAATTGAAAAAATGCCCGATACATCAAAAAGACATAGTGGGTGTTAAAGTAAAAGAACCATTGGTTTTAAAACAGGGAGAACTTGAATATAAACTAAAATTCAACTGCAAACCCTGCGAAATGGAAATCTGGGAAAAAGATGCTGAATTTGAGATCGAAGAAGATCATTTTCATTAATATACAAACCGATACTTTTAAAAGAAGTATCGGTTTTTTATTTTGGGCGTGCCCCTCCGGGTCGGGCTATCCGTTACAAGTCCTCGCCTGTTCGTTCCTCACGACTGTGGGCTTTCCACTTCTATCCCTCACGCGAACGGGCTTATAAGAACTTTTACGTTTGTAACACCCTCAACCTTGTCATTTCGAGGAACGAGAAATCGCACGCGGGATTCCGCAAAGTAAAGCGCCAATCTTTATCGAGCATCTAGTGTGATTTCTCGTTCCTCGAAATGACAAACTATAATAATTACTTTATTTAAAAAACAAATCGGTTATTAAATTAAATCCGTCGAATCTCCAAAATCTACGTGAGAATAAATTTCATTTTATTTATCTTTACTCTCAAAATAATTTTAAATGGAATCAAAAAACAACATTCAAAAACATGCAATTATTGCTGGTTTTTTTGTGACCTCTTTTTTTCCACTTTTAATTTTTTCAAAAAGCCTTTTCATCGACTTATGTATACAAATATGTGATTTTGGTGTTTTTTGGAACCCTATATTTTGGGGAATTTTATTCCCACTATTTATTATTTTTCTCTTTTGGAATACTGCTAGAAAATTAAACTACTCGTTAGATCAAACAACTTATTTTCAAGATTGCTCCCAGTTTTCTTTTGGAGTAAGTTCTAAACTTATAATATCACTTTTTACAATTTACATAATCGGACAATTGGTTAATGGACTGTCTGTTGTATTAAAATCACAAATTCCAGATATCATTCTGTTTTCGATACTAATGATTTTATTCCTATCATTTGTATTAATGATTTTAACTTTTATAAGCAGTTTAATAATTGTAAAAGCAAGCCAAAATACCCAAACTTTAAATCAAACAAAATGAAAATACTACTCCTAGGTTCAGGCGAATTAGGCAAAGAATTTGTCATTGCCGCACAACGAATCGGACAAACCATAATTGCAGTTGACAGTTACGAAAATGCTCCCGCCATGCAGGTTGCACACGTTTTTGAAGTCATCAATATGCTCGACGGCGAAGCGCTGGACCGAATCGTAACCAAACACCAACCCGATTTTATCGTTCCAGAAATAGAAGCCATTCGCACCGAACGTTTTTATGATTACGAAAAACAAGGAATTACCGTTGTTCCTTCAGCGAAAGCGGCAAATTTTACCATGAATCGCAAAGCCATTCGTGATTTAGCAGCAAAAGAACTTGGTTTGAGAACTGCAAAATACGAATACGCAACTTCAGCAGAAGAACTTCAAAAAGCTGTTCAAGAAGTTGGAATTCCGTGTGTAGTAAAACCTTTAATGTCATCATCAGGAAAAGGACAATCAACAATCAAAACAGAAAACGATATAGAAAAAGCATGGCAATATGCCGTTGCTGGTTCGCGTGGCGATGTTATCGAAGTGATTGTTGAAGCTTTTGTCGATTTTCATTCAGAAATTACGCTTTTAACGATTACTCAAAATAACAACCCAACTTTGTTTTGCGCTCCAATTGGTCACAGACAAGAAAGAGGTGATTATCAGGAAAGCTGGCAACCGGCTTTGGTATCAGAAAAGGATTTATATGAAGCTCAGGATATGGCCGAAAAAATTACGGAAGCGCTTGGCGGTGCCGGACTTTTTGGTGTTGAATTTTTCCTAACGAAAGAAGGCGTTTATTTCTCTGAGCTTTCTCCCCGCCCGCATGATACCGGAATGGTAACTTTAGCAGGAACGCAGAATTTTAACGAATTTGAATTGCATTTGAGAGCGATTTTAAGTCTTCCGATTTTTGAAATTACTTTAGAAAAAGCTGGCGCAAGTGCTGTAATTTTAGCATCAGAAGATTCAGCCAATCCAACTTTCAGCGGAATAGAAAAAGTAGCCGCTTTACCCAAAACCGATTTCAGGATTTTTGGAAAACCGACGTCAAGACCCTACCGAAGAATGGGTGTGGTTTTAAGCCACGATACACTTTCAACTCCAATTAACGAAGTAATAGAACGTGCCAAAGAAACGGCAAAATTAATAACTGTAAATTCTTAACTATGAAAAATATACTTTTAGCGACTTTCATTTTTATCGGAATCGCAGTACAAGCACAAGACAAAAAGAAATTTGACAAGCCAACAGTCGTTGAGGCTTCATGCGGAGAATGCCAATTTGGAATGAAAGGCAAAAGCTGTGATTTAGCCGTACGTATTGACGGAAAATCTTATTTCGTTGACGGAACAACCATTCACGATCATGGAGATGCACACGCTGAAAAAGGTTTTTGTAATGCAATCAGTAAAGCTTTAGTTACAGGAGAAATCAAAGGAGATAGATTTAAAGCAACTTCATTTACCTTAATCGACGATAAAAAATAATGGCATTAATTCTCGAAAACATTGCCAAACACGTTTCTCTGACACCAGAAGAACAGGCGCTTTTTTTATCTAAACTAGAAACCAACACTTACAAAGCCAAAACGCTTTTATTAAACGCCGGCGAAGTCTGCAAACATTCGTATTTTGTAAACTCTGGAATTTTAAGAAGTTTCAATATCAACGACAATATTGTTGAACATGTCTTATCGTTTGCCTGCGAAGGCTGGTGGATGAGCGATATGTATAGCTTTTTTTCACAAAAACCAGGACAACTTTTTATTGAAGTTCTGGAAGAAGCCGAAGTTGTTTCTTTATCAAAAGAAAATCAGGAACAGTTATATCTTGAAATTCCAAAACTGGAACGCTTTTTCAGGATTTTAATTGAAAATTCATTGGTTGCCAATCAACAGCGATTAATGGATAACTTAAGTTTACCTGCCGAAGAACGCTTTGAAAAATTCACTAAAAAATATGGAACATTAGTTCACAAAGTTCCTCAAAAACAAATCGCTTCTTTCATTGGTGTAACACCAGAATTTTTCAGCAAAATGAAAGCCAGGCTTTTGAAGAAATAGTTTTTTTTGCCACAGATTAAAAGGATTAAATAGATTAAAAAAATATTGCCACGAATTACACAAATTTCCACGAATTAATTGATTTAAAAATTAAAATAAAATTCGTGGAAATTTGTGTAATTAGTGGCGAAAAAAAAAATCCTTTTAATCCTTTTAATCTGTGGCAAAAAAATAAAGCCAGTTCAATGAACTGGCTTTTCTTTTGAATTAAAATTGCTCAACCTCAGTAGAATGTTTCATCGCTGTTATTGCCGATTTTCCTAACATAACCGTATTCTGTACAGCGTCGAAATAAGAAGTTCCCACAAAAACCTGATGTTTTACTGCTCTGAATCCGTTTTTTTGTAAAGCGAATTCGCGTTCCTGCAATTCAGAATATCCTGCCATTCCACGTTCTTTATAGGCTTTAGACAATTCGAACATACTGGTATTCAAAGCATGGAATCCTGCTAAAGTGATAAATTGGAATTTATAGCCCATTGCAGCTAAATCTTCTCTAAAGGTTTCCATTTCGGCAATTGATAATTTTGCTGCCCAATTGAAAGATGGAGAACAATTGTATGCCAGCATCTTATCTGGGAATTCTTTTTTCATAGCCGTTGCAAACTTTCTTGCATAATCCAGATCCGGATTACTGGTTTCCATCCAAATTAAATCAGCGTAAGGTGCGTAACTCAAACCTCTTGCAATTCCTTGATCGATTCCGTTATTTACATAAAAGAAACCTTCAGCCGTTTTTTCGCCAGTTAAAAACTTTCTATCTCTTGGATCGGCGTCGCTTGTTAATAAATTTGCTGCATCAGCATCTGTTCTAGCAACGATTAAAGTCGAAACGCCCATAACATCTGAAGCCAGTCGCGCAGCAATCAGTTTATTAATTGCTTCTTGTGTTGGAACCAAAACCTTTCCGCCCAAGTGTCCGCACTTTTTAGCAGAACTTAATTGATCTTCAAAATGAACTCCAGAAGCTCCCGCTTCAATCATCGATTTCATTAATTCGAAAGCATTTAAATTTCCTCCAAAACCTGCTTCGGCGTCAGCTACAATTGGCACTAAATAATCTTTTCTATCTTCAATATTGTTAACCGTCTGAATCTGATCGGCACGTAACAACGCATTATTGATTTTTCTAACAACCATCGGAACGCTGTTTACAGGATAAAGCGATTGGTCAGGATACATTTCCCCCGCCAGATTTGCATCAGCAGCAACCTGCCAACCGCTTAAATAAATCGCCTCTAAACCTGCATCGACTTCCTGAATTGCCTGATTTCCAGTCAATGCTCCCAAACCCGCTACATAATCCTGATTTTTTAACTTTCTCCATAATTTCTCTGCACCTATTTTAGCAATAGAATGTTCGATTTTATACGATCCCTGTAGCGTTACTACTTCACTCGCAGTATAAGGACGCTCAACGCCTTTCCATCTTGGGTTCGTGATCCAATCGTTAATCAATTCCTGAATTCTGTCTTCTGTTGTTTTCATAAATAGTTTAGTTAAAGTGGTTAGTAAAGCATTTCATTCAATTAAAAATTGAGAATTAAAAATCAAAAATCTTTGTTATCTGCTAAATCTTGCTGATTTTTTTTTAATTTTTAATTCTCAATTTTTAATTGTTTAGAGGTATTTGTAGCACGGAATCGTTAGAAAATCAACAAAATGTAGATTTACAACCAGTCTTTCCAACATTTTTTCAGCTAATGGAAATTGCTGTTTTTCGTGATTTTCCTCTCCTAATTCTTCTTTGATCTTTTGAAATTCATCAAAAGCAAGTTTATGATAATATGCCAAATCAAGCTTTTTACCATTATCTAGAATTACTTTATTCTGAAGCCATTGCCACAGTTGTGATCTCGAAATTTCTGCTGTCGCCGCATCTTCCATCAAATTATGCAAAGCAGCTGCACCTTGTCCGTTTAGCCATGAAGCGAGATACAAAACCGCAACATTGATATTTTTTCGAACACCATTTTCTGTAATCAATCCGATTGGTGGTTCAATCAAATCTGCTTCTGTAATTCTTCGATGCTCTCTTTTTACGTGAATCTGATTTGGAGTTGGCATTCCTTTATCAAAAATCTCTTTTGCCACGGCAACCAAATCTGGATGTGCTACCCAAGTTCCGTCGTGGCCGTTTCGAACTTCACGTTCTTTATCGGTTTTCACTTTCGCGAAAGCTGCTGCATTTGCTTCTTCATTATTTCTAATCGGAATCTGTGCAGCCATCCCGCCAATCGCATGGATTCCTCGTTTGTGACATCTCTGAATTACTAGATTTGAATAGGCATTCATAAAAGGCGAAGTCATATTTACCTGATCACGATCTGGAACAATGAATTTTGGATTCTTTCTAAACTTTTTGATATAAGAAAAAATGTAATCCCAACGCCCACAATTTAAACCAACAATATGTTCTTTTAACTCGTAAATGATTTCATCCAGCTGAAAACTCGCCGTTATGGTTTCAATTAAGACCGTCACTTTTATGGTACATCTTTTTAGATTCAAATAATCCTCAGTAAAATCAATTACATTATTCCACCATCTCGCCTCTAAATAATGTTCTAGTTTCGGAATGTAGAAATATGGCCCTGAATTATTTTCTAAAAGTTTTTTATGATTATGAAATACATACAAGCCAAAATCTACCAAAGATCCAGAAACCTCATGACCTTCAATTAAAATATGCTTTTCTGGCAAGTGTAAACCTCTTGGGCGAACAATTAGCGTTGCGATTTTTTCATTTAAATGATAGGACTTTTGCTTTGCCAAATCGGTAAACGTAATCGTTTTGTTAACAGCATCAATCAAATTCACTTGTCCATCCATTAGATTTTGCCAAGTTGGCGAAGTACTGTCTTCAAAATCGGCCATAAAAGTTTTTGCTCCTGAATTCAAAGCATTAATAATCATTTTGCGATCAACCGGACCTGTAATTTCTACTCTGCGATCCAATAAGTCTTTCGGAATTTCTCCTGCTGTCCAGTTTCCTTCTCGAATACTTTTTGTTTCTGGAATAAAAACCGGCATAATTCCCTGATCAAAATTGACTTGTTTTTGTTCGCGCTGCAAAAGAAGCAACTTACGCTGTAATTCGAATTTTCTGTGCAATTCGGTTATAAAAACAATCGCTTCTTCTGTCCAAATTTTTGGATAACGAAGCTTCTTTTCGGCTAAAAATTCCATTGCCGTTTCGATAATTTCAGTTTGGTTTCTCATAGCTGTGGTTTTTAATTTTTATTAGAAACAATTGAATCATCTTTGTGTTTTTCAAAACATCAAATCATAACAAACTGATAACTAATATTTTCTACACCACAATATTAGCAAAAAGTTTTTTACAAAACAAGCGAACGTTCGCTAAAAATGAAAAATAATTTTTTGGCGATTATTTCTAGAATAACTATATTTGGTTCATGGATATTGAAAAAGACTATATAAAGCTGATCTTCGGACTAAAATTGAAGCAAGTCAGAACGCAAAAAAATCTGTCTCTTTTTGGCTTGGCCAAATTGACAAATCTTTCAAAATCGTACTTAAACGAGATTGAAAAGGGAAAAAAATATCCAAAAACAGACAAAATTTTGCTTCTATGTGAACATTTGGATGTGACTTACGACCAAATGGTATCATTAAAACTGGATAACAACCTCGCTCCGATTGGCGAAATTCTAAAATCAGGAATTTTAAAAGAGATTCCTTTAGAATTGTTCGGAATTCAAGAAACTGATTTAATTGATATTATTGCCAATGCTCCTGCAAAAGTCAATGCTTTTATCAGTACCATTTTTGAAATTGCCCAACATTATAATTTAAGCCGTGAAAGCTTCTTTTTGGCTTCATTACGCTCTTATCAGGAAGCACATAGCAATTACTTTGAAGACTTAGAGGAAAAGGTAATTGCATTTTCAAAATCTTTCCAGATTAACCTCGATTCTAAAATCAGCGTTGAAGAACTGGAAGCCATTTTAAAAGAAGAATACGAATACGTCATTAAAGAAATTGCTTTTACAGATCAAGAAGCTTTGGGCGATTTGCGTTCGATTTATGTTCCCAAAAGCAAGACTTTATTACTTTCGACCGAACTAGATTCTCCGCAGAAAGCTTTTATTTTAGCAAAAGAAATTGCTTATAATTATCTAAAAATTTCCGATCGCTTATTGACTTTCAGTTGGATTAAGTTTGAAAATTTCGATCAAGTTTTGCACAACTTTTATGCTTCTTATTTTGCTGGCGCTTTATTATTGCCTAGAAAATTGGTTGTAGATAAAATCAATTCTTTTTTAGAAAACGAAAAACCAAAACCGCAAGAATTTGTTTCATTGATTGAAAGTTTTGAAGTCTCACCAGAATCGTTTTACCAAAGGCTGACCAATTTACTACCGAAAGATTTTCAGCTGAAAAATTTATTTTTTTTAAGATTATCACATAAAATAGGTTCCGATTTTTATCAGATAAATAAAGAATTACACATTACGCATCAGCAGGAACCACATGCCAACGAAACCAATGAGCATTATTGCAGAAGATGGGTTTCGGTAAAAACCATTGACGAGGCCATCAAACAAAATAAATCTCATTTTTTCGATGCTCAAATATCCAGCTACGCGAATAGCGGAAACGAATATTTGGTTTTTTCATCGGCTACAAAAGATCCTTTTTCGCATGATACCATTAGAAGTATTTCTGTTGGGATTTTGATTAATCCAGCAATGAAAAAGAAATTTAAATTTATTGAAGGCAAACCTTTAGTTAAACGAATTGTTGGCGTTACTTGCGAAACCTGCGCTGTTCACGATTGCCTAGAAAGAGCTGCTCCTCCAATTATTCTAGAAAGAAAGAAACGACATGAGAATACGGACATGGTTGTGCAGCAGTTTATTAATCAATACAGTTAGAATTTTATGAAATATTTTGCTTTACTTATCACCTTACTTTCTATTAACTTCATTCAAAAAACGGACAAACTTACCGGACGTTACAATTATTTGATAGAAAACGACAATTCTTATATCCAAAAAGATAAAATTACTTTCAGGGACAGCATTTTTGCTTTTGACAACAAATACTTGCCAAAAGGAAAAGTTTCTTATGGAAATGTAATACTACTAGATAATTTTATCAATACTGATTTGATTATAAGCATTCCGAAAGACCAGATTACAAAAGATACAATTCCTTTTTTTATGCATGATAAGAAAAGTTCTGCTGCGAATTATCTTGATGAAGTTGTTGGGAAAGGAAAATTGATTAGGATTAAATAATTCGAAACAATCTTGTCATCTCGACGAAGGAGAGATCACACTAGAAACTCTGATTCAATAATCGCCAATCTTTGTTGCCCCACTTTGAAGAATGGATTAAAATCCATCCCTACAATATGTTTTGTTCCTTCGGAACGTTTTCCCTTTTCGTCTATTCAACTTCTGAAAACAAAAACTTCTAAATTAGCCCCGATAGAAGTGGAAATCCTTTTGTGTCTCGTTTCTTTAACGAGACACAAAAGATTGCAACGGATAGCGGGACTAAACGTCTTTTGAAAACTAAAATTTCTGCTCCAGAAAAAACTTAGCATCTCAGCATCTTAGAACCTTAGCACCTTTTCTTAATCTAGGTTAAGTGCTTTTCCTCTACATCGACCGTATCTTTGTACTATAAAATTAACAAAAGGACAAATCATGGAAAATATAGTATTACATAAAGCAGACACAAGAGGAAACGCAAATCATGGATGGCTTAACGCTTATCACAGTTTTAGTTTTGCAAGCTGGTACAATCCAGATAGAATTCAGTTTGGAGCGCTTCGTGTTTTGAATGATGATACGATTGCTGCGGGAATGGGATTTGGAACACACCCGCACGATAATATGGAAATTATTACGATTCCACTTGAAGGAGATTTGGCGCATAAAGATAGCATGGGAAATACTGAAATCATCAAAAATGGTGATATTCAGGTTATGAGCGCTGGAACTGGAGTACAGCACAGTGAATTTAACCCGAATGAAGATCAGCAGACTAAATTGTTGCAAATCTGGTTGTTTCCAAATAAAAGAAACGTTGCGCCACGCTACCAACAAATCACTTTAGACGTTGCTGACAGACATAATAAATTGTCTCAGATTTTATCTCCAAATGCAGATGATGAAGGCGTTTGGATTCACCAAGATGCCTGGTTTAATATGGGTAATTTCGATTCTGGATTTACTACTGAATATAAAATCAAAAAAGAAGGAAACGGAGTTTACGCTTTCGTTTTAAAAGGAAATGTAACCGTAAACGGTCAGGAATTAAACAGCCGTGATGCAGTTGGAATTTCAGGCACAGATATTTTAAACATCAAAGCAAATACAGACGCTGAAATTTTATTAATGGACGTTCCGATGAATTATTAATTCGAAAACAAAAAACAATTAATACCTGTATGCCGAAACGATAACGAATCTATTAATCAGATTGTTATCGTTTCTTTTTTTACATAAACTTTACACTCAACCAAAAAAGAACACTTAAATTTATAAGTATAAGTTTCTTTTAAAGAAATCTAAATCTTTCATTTCTTAATCTAGGTTAAGTGCTTCAGGACAACTGTCACCGTAACTTTGTCCTATCAAAATGAAATAAATTAATTATTAAAAAAATAAAATTATGGCAACTACAAAATGGTCAATTGACCCAACCCACTCAGAAATTGGTTTTAAAGTTAAACACATGATGTTTACAAATGTTTCAGGAAAATTTGGAACTTACGACGCTACAATCACTACAGACGGAGACAACTTCGAAAATGCTACTATCGAATTTTCTGCTGATATCGCTTCAGTAGATACTGCAAACGCAGACAGAGACGGACATTTAAGAAGCGGAGATTTCTTTGATGCTGAGAATCATCCAAAATTGACTTTCAAAGCTTCTTCTTTCAAAAAAATCAATGAAGGAAGCTATGAAATTACTGGAGATTTAAACATTAAAGGTGTTTCTAAAAGTGTAACTTTTCCTGTAGAATATAGCGGAATCTTAACTGATCCTTGGGGAAATACAAAAGTAGGTTTAAGCATAGAAGGAAAAATCAATCGTAAAGATTGGGGTCTAAACTGGAACTCAGCTCTTGAAACTGGTGGTGTTTTAGTTGGCGAAGAAGTAAAATTAAACATTGAATTACAATTTGTAAAACAAGCTTAATTTTTAAAAATAGGTTTTAATTTGGTTGGCTAAAGAGCCTGCACTTTTTCTCGGAGTGCAGGCTTTTTTTTTGGTTTGCCACTAATTACACTAATTTTCACTATTTTTTTTCTTTCCCAACTGGAAATTTTTTTTGGCCACAGATTAAAAGGATTTTCACTGATTATTTATTCGTAGCAATGCAGAAAAAAAAATCTTTTTAATCCTTTTAATCTGTGGCAAAAAAAAAAAAAAAAAATCAACGCAAAGCATTTCGAAATTCCGTCGGAGACATTCCTGTTTGTTTTTTGAAGAATCTGGAGAAATACGAATAGTCATCGTAGCCTACTTTGAATGCTACTTCGTTTACCGCTAATTGTTTGTCGATCAACATTCTTTTTATTTCCAGAATTACGCGATCTGTAATCACTTCTGTGGCTGTTTTTTGGAGAATTTCGTTGCAGATTCTGTTTAAATGTTTCAGCGTTATATTTAGTTTTTCCGCATAAAAAGAAGGCAATTTTTGAGTTCTGAAATATTCTTCTAAAAGCGACTCAAACTTATTGATTTTAATGTTGTACGAATGTGTTTGATGCGAATAGGTTTCGCTATATTTTCTTGCGACTTCGATATGAATGCAATCAAGCAAATTCAATAATTTATCCAATTGATATTTATTATCTTGAATGTTTTCCTGAATGAGCAAATCAAAATAAGGCTGAATTTTCGAGATTTCTTTTTCTTCAAAAACCATTTCTGGTCGGTTTTGAATGGAATGGTAAAAATTATAATCATTAATTTTTTTCTGTCCAAAATATAAATTGTACAATTCCTGCGAAAAGATAATTACAAAGCCTTCAATATCTTCAGATAGATTCCAATGATGCATTTGCCCCGGCTGCAAAACAAATAAACTTCCTCTTTTGATTTCGAATTGATCAAAATCGACTTCGTGAAATCCCGAACCTTTTGTAAAAAATACCATTAAATACGAATCATGACGATGCGGTTCTTCGACAAAACTGTGACTTTTTAAGTGTTCTGTAAAAGTATTAACGTAAAAATCGCGATGGATATCATTACAGCTGAAATTCTGAACACTATAAATGGGATATCGTTTCATAAATAAGTATTATTTATTTTTTTGATTATAAAAATCACCGTTTTCCATTTTGTAATTTGGAATTTGTTTTTTAAAATTTAAATCAAAAATGTCTTTTTTGTGCTATAATAAGCGAAGATATAAAAAAGACTTTTAATTCATTACAAATTACCTTTGTATAAACAAAAATCAACAATATCATGTCAAGCGCATTAACACATATTTTAAAAAACGAATGTCCTGTTTGTCATAAAGGAAAAGTTTTTACTGACAAGAATATCTTTTTAAATTTCAGTTTCCCTAAAATGAATGAACATTGCAGTCACTGTAATTATAAATTCCAAAAAGAGCCTGGTTATTTCTTTGGCGCAATGTACGTAAACTACGGATTAACAGTTGCTCAGGGAATTGCAACATATTGTATTGCCCAATTTTTCTTTGAGAAAAATTTTGATTTGAGAATTCTTCCCATTATTGCTATAACCATTACTTTATTCACTCCGTTTAATCTCAGATTTTCAAGGTTAGCATGGATTTATATGTTTAAAGGTTATACGAGCTAAAAAAATATTACTTTTGCGTTCCAATTGAAACTAATTTTCAATTTTAAAAAAAAGTAAAAATTAAATTAGACAAATGAAAGCATACGTATTTCCAGGTCAAGGCGCGCAATTTACAGGAATGGGCAAAGACTTATATGAAAATTCGGCTTTAGCCAAAGAATTATTCGAAAAAGCCAATGAAATTTTAGGTTTTAGAATTACAGATATCATGTTTGAAGGCACTGCCGAAGAACTAAAAGAAACTAAAGTTACACAGCCGGCTGTATTTTTACACTCTGTTATTTTAGCTAAAACTTTAGAAGATTTCAAACCAGAAATGGTTGCAGGACATTCATTAGGAGAATTTTCAGCTTTGGTTGCTAACGGAACTTTATCTTTTGAAGATGGTTTAAAATTAGTTTCTCAACGCGCTTTAGCTATGCAGAAAGCCTGCGAAATTACACCGTCTACAATGGCTGCAGTTTTAGGATTAGCTGATAATGTTGTCGAAGAAGTTTGCGCTTCTATTGATGGAGTTGTGGTTGCTGCAAATTATAACTGTCCTGGACAATTAGTTATTTCGGGCGAAACTTCAGCTGTTGAAAAAGCTTGTGAAGCTATGAAAGCTGCGGGTGCAAAACGCGCTTTAATTTTGCCTGTTGGTGGAGCTTTTCACTCACCAATGATGGAGCCAGCAAGAGAAGAATTGGCTGCTGCAATTGAAGCAACTAATTTCTCTACTCCTATCTGTCCAGTGTATCAAAATGTAACTGCAAGTGCTGTTTCTGATGCAAACGAAATTAAAAAGAACTTAATCATTCAATTGACTGCGCCAGTAAAATGGACACAATCTGTACAGCAAATGATCGCTGATGGAGCTACATTATTTACTGAAGTTGGGCCAGGAAAAGTTTTAACTGGATTGATTAATAAAATAAACAAAGAAGCTGCTGTTGCTAATGCTTAATTTTTAAGTGTTCAGTCGCAGTGACAGTTTTCAGTTAAAAACTACACACATAAAAAAGCTCTGAAAAATAGATTTTTCAGAGCTTTTTGTCATTCGACGGAGGAGAAATCTTCGCAAGAAACTCTACATAGAAAGTCCAAAAACTTTGCCGAGCTACTTGCGAAGATTTCTCCTCCGTCGAAATAACATACTAAAAGGAAAGCAAAAAAGACATATACTTTTAGAATTTACATTACAAAACTTTCTTTTCCTTCTTTTTGTAATTAATAATAAAAACTCCCAAAATGATCAGGATTGTTGCAATTATAAAATCAACGGTAATTTTTTCATCCAAAATAAGCCAACCAAAAAACACCGCAATTATAGTGTTTATATAGGCTAAAATAGAAACCTGAACTGGAGTAACGTGTTTCAGAGCATAATTATAGCTAAAAAAAGCAATTACAGATCCAAAAACCGACAAATACAATGCTGCTAAAATACTTTTAGTACTCCATAAATTCACATCAATAGTGGGCGAAAAAATAAATGCCAAAACAATCTGAATGCATGAAGCCATTGTAAACTGGTAAAATAAATTAAGAACTATATTTTTAGATTTATTCCCATGAATTTTGGTATAAATTGTTCCGGCTGCCCAAGCGGTAATTGCAAATCCCATAAACATCATTCCGATTCTGTAATCGGCATCTAAAAAAGATCCTAATCCATCTTTAAATATAAAAACAACTCCCGAAAATCCTATTACAACCCCAATAAATCCTCTTAAACTTGGCTTTTGTAATTTAAACAAAATACTGCCCAAAAAAATAAGTATAGGAGCCATAGCACTGATTACCGAAGCTAGTCCGCTTGGCACAGTCTGTTCAGCAACGGTTGTAAAACCATTCGCTACTACGATCATCAAAATAGAAGGAACGAGCTGATGTTTTAAATTTTCCCAGCCAATCCATTTCAATTCTTTTTTAAACAATAAAATAATCATCATGATTATTCCCGCCAATCCCTGACGAATTGAAGTTACAAACCAAGGCGGAATCGTTTCAACCGCAACACGAATTCCTAAAAATGTTGTTCCCCAAATAATTCCAACCGCTGCGAGAGCAAAAATTAATTTATAATCTAAATTTTGTTTCATAAAAATCTCTTTAAAAAAAATCCCAAATTATATTGCTATAATCTGGGACTTTAAAAATTTATAATTTTATTTAAAAAATTATTTATTCCTCACCTTTTGTTCCCATTTCCAAGCGCTCGACATTGCTTCGTCTAAGCTTAACTCAGCCTTCCACCCTAAGACATTATTTGCCTTATCTGTATTTGCATAAGCTTCTGTGATATCACCTTCGCGACGTGGTTTAATTACATACGGAAGTTTTTTATCGCTTACTTTCTCAAAGCTATGAATGACTTCTAGAACCGAACTTCCTGTTCCTGTTCCTAAATTAAAAGTTTCAACTTTCGCTAAATTCTTTTTATTCAATAAACGCTGTAAAGCAATTACGTGTGCTTTTGCTAAATCAACCACATGAATATAATCACGAACAGCAGTTCCGTCTGGTGTTGGATAATCATTCCCAAAAACAGATAATTCCTGGCGCAATCCTGCTCCTGTTTGCGTAATAAACGGAACTAAATTTTGAGGAACACCTAAAGGCAATTCGCCAATTTCTGTTGACGAATGCGCTCCAACCGGATTAAAGTAACGCAGTAAAATAGCACTGATATTCGTAACTTTTGCTGTATCTGTAATAATTTCTTCTCCAATCTGTTTTGTATTTCCATACGGAGACATTGCCGTTTGAACAGGAGCATCTTCTGTAATTGGCATTTTTTCGGCTTGACCATAAACTGTACAAGACGAACTAAAAATAAAACTCGCTTCAGGTTTTTGTTGTAATTCCTGCAAAAGATATATTAAACTGCTAATATTGTTTTCATAATACAATAAAGGCTGTTCAACACTTTCACCAACTGCTTTTGAAGCCGCAAAATGAATTACCCCAGTAACATCATTATGTTTTTTAAAGAAATCCTGAACGGAACTTTTTTCTCTTAAATCAATTTTTTCGAATAAAGGCGTTTTTCCCGTAATGGACGTAATTCCTTTTAAAACATCTTCTGAAGAATTGGAAAGATTGTCAATTATCACTACTTCGTAGCCTTCATTTTGCAATTCGACTACCGTGTGAGAACCTATAAACCCTAATCCTCCTGTTACTAATACTTTCATTTTGTGGTTGTTTTTCGCGGTTATTATAGTTTAAATTTTTATTTATTTAAAAATTCTAAAACAGAGTCAGTAATAAATTTAATCTGCTCATCATCAAGTTCTGTATGCATTGGCAGAGCGATTACTTCTTGTACTAGTTGGTTCGTTACAGGAAACTGCTCTTCTTTATAGCGAGGATCCAAATAAGCTTTTTGAGAGTGCAACGGAATTGGATAATAAATCGCACATGGAATTCCTTTATCCAATAAATGCTGCATTAAAGCATTTCTGTCTGCATCTAAAATTCTTAATACATATTGATGAAAAACGTGATCATTTTCGTTTTCATCAAAATCTGGTGTAACGATATGTGGATTCCCAGTGAAAGCTGCGTTATATTTTGTTGCTGCTAAACGACGTGCCTGATTGTATTCATCTAAAAGAGGCAATTTTGCATTTAAAACTCCAGCCTGAATACTATCTAAACGTGAATTTACTCCCACAACATCATGATGATAACGCTCGTACATTCCGTGATTTACGATTCCGCGGATGATATGAGCCAATTTATCATCATTTGTAAAAATTGCTCCTCCATCTCCATAACAACCTAAATTTTTAGATGGAAAGAAAGAAGTCGCGGCAACATGACCAATTGTACCTACTTTTGATTTTGTTCCTGATTTAGAAATATAATCAGCACCAATGGCTTGCGCATTATCTTCAATTACATATAAATTATATTGCGCTGCAATTTCCATAATCGCATCCATATTCGCAGCTCGTCCAAATAAATGCACCGGAACAATTGCTCTTGTTTTTGGAGTAATTGCTTTTTTTACAGCATCAATATCGATATTCATATTAGTCATATCAACATCAACCAAAACTGGAGTCAATTGTAGCAAAGCAATAACCTCAACCGTAGCTGCAAAAGTAAAATCGGCAGTAATAACCTCATCTCCTGGCTGAAGACCTAAACCCATCATAGCTATCTGCAATGCATCAGTTCCGTTCGCACAAGGAATAACATGTTTTGCGCCCAAATAATCCTCAAGATTCTTTTGAAACTGGTGAACTAAAGGCCCGTTGATATAAGTATTTGTATCCAAAACTTCTTGAATAGAAGCATCTACAGTAGATTTTATTTTTTCATATTGACTTTTTAAGTCAACCATTTGAATTTTTTTCATTTTTGAATTTATTTTAAAATTAAAGAAGCTGTTTTCACACAGAAATCTCTAAAGGGAGCAACAAAAATAGTTATTAATCACTTCAAACCAATGAAAATAGTCGAAAGAAATGTAATTTAGCTGCAAAAAAAATTACATGCTTTTTTTATACAATCTACTCATACATATCGCAGGATTTTTCTTAAGAATCATCGCCTTATTTAGTCCGAAAATTAAGCTTTTTGTTGAAGGCAGAAAAAATGTATTTTCAATTTTAAAAGAAAAAATAAAAGCAGACGACAAAACGATTTGGTTTCATTCAGCTTCATTGGGTGAATATGAACAAGGACTTCCGGTTATAGAAAAAATCAAAGAAAAATATCCTTCCCATAAAATAATTGTAACTTTTTTTTCACCTTCTGGATACGAAGTGCGTAAAAATAACACAGTGGCAGATCTAACGCTTTATCTTCCTTTGGACACAAAAGCAAATGCTAAAAAATTCATCAAACTTGTTCATCCAGAACTTGCTTTTTTTATCAAATATGAATTTTGGCTGAATTATCTAAAAGAGTTAGAAACAAACAAAATCCCTACTTATTTAATTTCAGGAATTTTTAGAGACAACCAAATGTTCTTTAAATGGTATGGCGGATTTTACAGAAAAGCATTGAAAGCTTTTACCTACTTCTTTGTTCAAAACGAAAAATCAAAGCAAAAAATAAAAAGCTTAGGCTTTAATAATGTAATTGTTTCTGGCGACACTAGATTTGATCGTGTAAATGCCATTTTACAACGTGACAACTCTTTAGATTTTATAGAAAACTTCAAGAACAATGAACCTGTTATTGTAATTGGGAGTTCTTGGCCAAAGGACGAAGTTATACTTGCAGACTATATCAATCAAGCTTCCGAAAATGTAAAATTCATTATTGCTCCGCACAATATTAAAGCTGATCAAATTGAAAACCTTAAATCTCAGATTACAAAATCAACTATATTATATTCTGAAAAAGAAAACATTGATTTATCTAAATACAATGTATTAATTGTAGATACAGTCGGCTTATTAACCAAAATTTACAGCTACGGAACGATCGCTTACGTGGGTGGTGGTTTTGGAAATCCTGGAATACATAATATTTTAGAACCTGCCACTTTTGGAATTCCAATTGTAATTGGCCCTAATTATTCTAATTTCGCAGAAGCCGTTTCGCTCGTACAATTAAAGGGCTGCAATGTTATTTCTAATGCAGAAGAACTTAAAAATGCATTTGATAAGCTTTTATTAGACCGTTCTTTCTTTGAAGAAAAGAGCAAAATCTGCAGTTCATTCATTCAAAACAACAAAGGCGCCACAGAAACCATTATGAAAATTGTTTCTTAAATCCTTCAAATCGCATCATTTTAATTCACAAAATGAAGTTTTATTATACAAAAAGAACACAAAACTATAATTTTACAACTATTTACAAATCGAAATAATCCTTAAAAAACAAAACAAACTACAACAAACCTAATTAAAAGAGCCAAAATAGCAACAGAATTTTCAACAAAAAATAAAATAGACAAAACATACCGTAATATAATTTATTTTTACTATTTTGGCATATTATTTGATAAATAACATAATCGTGAGTAAGGAAAATATTTTAAAAAAAAAGTGAAAAAATATTTTACATATTAAAAAATTTATATCTTTGCCACGAATTAATAATTAACCTTTTATAATAAAGTAAGATGAAAAAAGTATTTTTAAGTTTAGCTGTTGTTGCTGTTTTAACTGTTGTATCTTGTAAAAAAGCTGACGCTGCTGCTTCAGAAGCTGCTGTAGATTCTACTGCTGTTACTGTTGATTCAGCTGCTGCTGTTGTTGATTCAGCTGCTGCAACTGTTGATTCTGCTGCTGCTAAAGTTGATTCAGCTGCTGCTAAAGTAGAAGAAGTAAAAAAATAATTAGAACCTAAGTTCTAACGATTTTAAAACCATCATTTAGATGGTTTTTTTTATGATTAATTTTAATATTAATCTACTTCAATAAAAAAAAAAGCGTTTACAAATTGTAAACGCTTTTTTTATTGTTATTCTGCAGCCTCATCTTCATTTTCTTCTTCATCTCCAAAAATAGATTCACTCGAAGAGAAATCCAAAATTTCCGACTTAGAAGAATAAGTCACAATCTCTTTTATTCCTTTTTGCAAAAGCAATTCCGTACTATATTTTCGACTTGTAGCAAAGTGAACCTCACCCAACATCAGTTTAAAAAAATACTTCCCTCCAGAGCCTTTAAATTTTAAAAACCTCGCCAGCTCAATGTTCTTTTTAAACTTCTCAATATCCTCTTCACACTCAAACCTCAACTCATAACTCAAACTTGTAAAAATAACTTTCCCTCTACGCGAAGTAAAAGTAAATTTATATTCATCATTAAATCGCTTGCTAATTACAAAAGCACCCATATTTGAATTTTAGATTTTAGATTGTTGATTTTAGATTGTCGCTTTTAAACCCTCAGAACCTTAGAATCTCAACACCTTAGCACCTTTTAAAAGTTTACATAATAAAAAAAGCCTCTTCAAAAGAAGAGGCTTTAGTACTCAGAGCGGGACTTGAACCCGCACGAACATTGCTGTTCACTGGATTTTAAGTCCAGCGTGTCTACCAATTTCACCATCCGAGCATTATATGGTTTTGAGCGAAAAACGGGGCTCGAACCCGCGACCTCGACCTTGGCAAGGTCGCGCTCTACCAACTGAGCTATTTTCGCATTTCAAATCTTAAAAAGAACTCGCAACACTTGATTTGTTTCGTATTGCGAGTGCAAATTTAGGACATTTATTCAATTAAACAAGTATTTTTCGAAAAAAAAATCGACTTATTTTATAACATTCTGATAACCTAAACTTTAAAATTTAATTTTTCTTGAATTTACTTTTTAACGAGCATTCTTTTAATCTCATTCAGTTTCATTAACGCTTCAACAGGCGTAATTGCATTAATATCGAGACTTAAGATTTCCTCTTTTATTTCTTCCAACAAAGGATCATCCAAATTAAAGAAACTCATTTGCATTTCATCATTTGCCGCTTTTATACCGTTTAAGGCATCACTTGAATGATTCTTCTCCAATTTCTTTAAAAGTTTCTGCGCTTTTGAAATAACCAGTTGAGGCATTCCGGCCATTTTAGCCACGTGAATTCCAAAACTATGTGCGCTTCCTCCTTTTACCAGTTTTCTAACAAACAAAACAGTGTCTTTTAATTCTTTAACTGCCACATTAAAGTTCTGAATTCTCGGCAATGATTCTGTCATTTCATTTAATTCATGATAATGCGTTGCAAAAAGTGTTTTTGCTCTTCCAGGATGTTCATGCAAAAATTCAGCAATTGCCCATGCAATCGAAATTCCATCATAAGTACTCGTTCCTCTTCCAATCTCATCCAAAAGCACCAAACTGCGGTCTGAAATATTATTCAAAATAGAAGCCGTTTCGTTCATTTCGACCATAAAAGTAGATTCGCCCATCGAAATATTATCTGAAGCTCCAACTCTGGTAAAAATCTTATCTACAATTCCCATTCTAACGCTATCAGCAGGTACAAAACTTCCCATTTGAGCCAAAAGCACAATTAACGCTGTTTGTCTTAAAATAGCCGATTTACCCGACATGTTTGGCCCGGTAATCATAATAATTTGTTGCGCTTCTCTATCCAAGAAAACATCATTAGCAATATAAGGAGTTCCAACCGGCAGTTGTTTTTCAATTACAGGGTGTCGTCCGTTTTTGATATCCAACTCAAATGTCTCGTCAATTTCAGGCTGCACGTACTGATTTTCTACAGCCATTTGTGTAAATGAACACAAACAATCTAGTTGCGCAACTAAATATGCATTCATTTGAACAGGCTTAATATAAGTAGAGATCCAAGCGACTAATTGCTCAAAAAGTTCGCTTTCTATTTTATATATTTTTTCCTCAGCGCCTAAAATTTTGGTTTCGTATTCTTTTAATTCTTCTGTAATGTAACGCTCTGCATTCACTAAAGTCTGCTTACGAATCCATTCTTCTGGAACTTTGTCTTTATGTGTATTTCGAACTTCAATATAATAGCCGAAAACATTATTGAAAGAAATTTTCAATGAAGAAATTCCTGTTCTTTCTGATTCTCTTTTTTCAATTCCTTCCAAAAATTCTTTTCCAGAAGTCGAAATTGCTCGTAATTCGTCTAATTCTTCACTAATTCCTTTTGCAATGGCATTTCCTTTTGAAATCGCAACAGGCGCATCTTGATTTAAAGTGGTTTTAATTTTTTCACGAAGCAAATCACAAGCGTGTAAACTGTCTCCAATTACTTTAACAGCTTCCTGCGGACTTTGAAGCGCCAATGTTTTTATTGGAATAATTGCATCAAGAGATTCTTTCAAATAAACTATTTCACGAGGCGAAACTTTTCCTGCTGCAATTTTAGAAATCAAGCGTTCTAAATCTGAGATCTGCTTGATTTGATATTGAATGTTATGCAGAATTTCAGGATTTGATTTTAAATAGGCCACAACCTCATGACGACCTTTAATTTTGTTCGCATCTTTTAAAGGCAGAGCCAACCAACGTTTCAATAAACGTCCTCCCATTGGAGAAAGCGTTTCATCAATAACATCCAAAAGCGTAACCGCATTCGGATTATAACTGTGATATAATTCTAAGTTTCTAATCGTAAAACGGTCCATCCAAACATAAGCATCTTCTGCAATACGCTGAATTGCCGTAATATGTTGCACACGATTATGCTGTGTTTCTGACAGATAATACAAAATTGCACCAGAAGCAATGATTCCTTCTTTCAGTTCTTCGACGCCAAATCCTTTTAAAGAAACCGTTTGAAAATGCTTAGTCAATGTTTCTAAAGCATAATCTTCCTTATAAATCCAATCTTCTAAATAAAAACTATGAAAATCTTCTCCAAAAGCAGCTTTAAAATCACTTTTATTATTCTTTGGAACCAAGACTTCGCTCGGGTTAAAATTCTGCAATAATTTATCAATGTATTCTGCATTTCCCTGAGCCGTTAAAAACTCTCCCGTAGAAACATCTAAAAAAGAAATTCCGATATTTTTATTAGCAAAATAAACCGATGCTAAAAAGTTATTTGATTTGGATTGCAAAACCTCATCGTTCAAAGAAACTCCCGGAGTTACAAGCTCCGTTACACCTCTTTTTACAATTGTTTTGGTCATTTTTGGATCTTCCAACTGATCACAGATAGCAACACGAAGTCCAGCTTTCACCAATTTTGGCAAATAAGTATTTACAGAATGATGCGGAAATCCAGCCAAAGCCGTTTCTGTATCAGAGCCCGCTCCTCTTTTAGTTAAAGTGATTCCTAAGATTTTAGAAGCTCTAATGGCATCTTCTCCAAAGGTTTCATAAAAATCTCCTACTCTGAAAAGCAGACATGCATCAGGATATTTAGCCTTGATTTCGTTGTACTGTTTCATTAAGGGTGTTTCCTTCACCACTTTCTCTTTAGCTGCCAAATTATTATGTTTTAAATGAAAAATTAAGACAGCGAATTTATGATTTTTTGGTGGCATATGAAAAGCTTCAAAAATTAAAATATTTTAAGATATTTTTAGGTTCTGATTTAAGTTTTTTACATAGCTTTGTTTATCATTAAAAAAAGACCCTTAAAGATGAAAAAAATAATCTTATTTGCTATGTTAGCTGTTGCTGGTATCACGGCTACTAATGCACAAACAACTAAAAAAGCTAAAGCTACTAAAGTTGCTAAAGTAGAAGGAGCTGGAATGGCTTTTGAAACTGAAACTATCGATTACGGAACTATCGCTCATAATGCTGATGGAAAACGTGAATTTGTTTTTGTAAACAACGGAACAAAACCATTAATCATTACAAACACTCAAGGATCTTGCGGATGTACTGTTCCAACTACTCCAAAAGAGCCAATTGCTCCAGGAGCTAAAGGTGTTATTGGTGTTAAGTATGCTACAGATAGAGTTGGTGCATTTACAAAAACAGTAACTGTAACTTCTAATGCAGAAGGACAACCTACAAAAATCCTTACTATTAAAGGTACTGTTTTACCAGATCCAGTAAAAAGCTAATCTGAAAAACATTTAAAATAATCAAAAAGCTTCCTTACCTTTGGAAGCTTTTTTTATGACTTGAATTTAAAACAAATGAGAAAACTCGAAAACAGTGAACTAGACCGCAAATCAATTGAAGATTTTAAGAAATCTGAAAAAACACCTCTAATATTAGTTTTAGACGATATTAGAAGTCTGCATAATATTGGTTCTGTTTTTAGAACTGCCGATGCGTTTCTGATTGAAAAAATAATCTTATGCGGAATTACTGCAACTCCGCCAAATAAAGAAATTCACAAAACTGCTCTTGGCGCAACCGAAACGGTAACGTGGGAACATCATGAAAATGTTTTGGAAGTTATTGAAAACTTAAAAAAAGAGAATATTTTAACTATGGCTATTGAACAAGTTGAAAGTTCTATTTTTCTTCAGGATTTCGAAATTAAAAAAGATCAAAAATATGCTTTAGTTTTTGGAAATGAAGTTTTTGGAGTTTCTCAAGAAGCCGTTGCTATTTGCGATGGATGTATTGAAATTCCACAACTCGGAACTAAACATTCTCTTAATATTTCTGTAAGTGCCGGAATTGTAGTTTGGGATTTGTTTCAAAAAATAAACTGGCCAAATAACAATTAAAGAATATTTTCACATTATAAATGTGATTTTAACATATTTCTAACGCATTAAATGTTAGAAATATAAAAATATTTTTTTATTATTATAAAATTGATACTTTTATAAAATGAAAAAATACATTTTCTTAAAAATATCAATTTTATTTATTTTACTGCTTTCCGGTTCTACCGGATTTGCACAATATACTTCCATTCCTGATCCTAACTTCGAACAAGCTTTGATTGATTTCGGGATTGACGTTGGTCCTAGAGATGGCCAGGTTTTAACATCAAGTGCTGTAAGCGTAATTAGTTTAAATATTTCCAACAGAGGAATTACAAACTTAAGTGGTATAGAAGATTTTGTTTCTTTAAAAGAATTGTATTGTGTTCAAAACCCAATATTTACTTTAGATCTTTCCAAAAATATCGCTTTGACCAATTTGAGTTGCAGCCTAACTCAGTTGTCTAGTTTAGATCTTTCTAAAAATGTTGCTTTAAAAGAATTTGAATGTGAAAAGACCAATTTAACCAGTTTGGATCTTTCTAAAAATATTGCACTTACAAAACTATATTGCGCTGAGAATAAATTAACGATTTTAGATTTATCTAAAAATACACTGCTAGATTTTGTTCAATGTAACAAAAACCAAATAACTACCTTAGATGTTTCGACTTGTACTGTTTTAAATCATTTAAATTGTGGTGATAATCTAATAACGAGTCTTAACTTAAGTTCTAGTGCGATTTTAACCAATTTAGAATGTAGTAATAATAAATTATCAAGCTTAGATGTTACAAACAATCCTGCTTTAATTAATATTTATTGTAGCCACAACCAAATAACTGCATTAGATTTCTCCAAAAACATAGCTATTGAACGTTTATTAATAGATGACAACCAGCTTACTAAATTGGATTTAAGAAACGGTAAAAACACTTTGCTTTCTATTGGTAATTTTAAAATAAATAGTTCCCTCACCTGCATAGATGTTGATAACGAGATTTATTCGATGACAAATTGGTCAACTTATAAAGATGGAAGCGCTTTTTATTCTAACGATTGCAGCAAAGTTATTTACAGCATACCAGAATTAAACGCAACAGGAGACCAAACTTACTGTCCAGGTTCTGAAATAAAGATAGTAGAAACATTTTCAATTGCGCACGATCCAAACGAAACAGGAACAACAGCTGGTTATGTTCAAATTTCTTCTGGTTATTCTAGCGGAGATCAGCTTCTGCTTTCAAATTCAACTGCGTATCCAACAATCGTAACGCAATGGGATGATGTAGCTGGAAAACTAACAATTACCAAATCAAACGGAAGCGAGATTTTATACTCTGATTTAGAATCGATTATAAAAGACATTGTATTTTCAAATCCTTCTGCAACAATATCTGGCACAAAAACTTTTTCAATAACAATTGGAAAAGCTAATTTTTTGGCCTCTACAGGTCACTTTTACATGTACATTCCTATCGCTGGCATTAGATGGTCTACTGCAAAAGCAGAAGCAGAAACTCTTGTATATTATGGACTTAAAGGATATTTGGCCACAATTTTATCTGCGGACGAAGCAAAATTAGTTGGAGAACAAGCTTCTGGAACTGGATGGATTGGCGGAAGTGATGCCGAAACTGAAGGTGTTTGGAAATGGGTTACAGGTCCTGAAGCTGGAACTATTTTTTGGAATGGAAATGCAAATGGTTCAACTCCCAATTTTGCCTTTTGGAATACTGGAGAGCCAAATCAGAGAGGCGATGAAGATTATGCCCATATTACACAACCAGGAGTTGGAATTAAAGGCTCTTGGAACGACATCTCAAACACAGGAGATCCTACTGGTAATTACCAGCCAAAAGGCTACGTTGTTGAGTTTGGAGGAATGCCTGGCGAAGCTCCGGTAAAAATTGCCGCGAGCACCAAAATCACAATTCCAGTTGCAACGCCTGCTGCAAATCCGAGTCCGCTTTGTGATTTTGGAAGCTTTAATTTTAGCGCAACTGCGACTGCTGGAGCAACAATTAGTTGGTATGACGCCGCAACTGGAGGAAATTTATTAGGAACTGGAAATACTTATACAACTCCAACAATAAACACAACAACAACTTATTATGTAGATGCTGGCTGCGAAGTAAATCGTAAACCTGTTATTGCTACTATAAATCAAACTCCAAATAACCCAACTGCTACTAACACAACCGTTTCTAGATGCGGTGCAGGAACGGTAACTCTTGAAGCTTTATCAAATATTGGAACAATCAATTGGTTTACTGCTTCAACTGGAGGAACAAGTATCTTTACAGGAAGCAATTTCATAACTCCTTCTATTTCTTCCAATACAACTTATTATGCCGAAGCTTCGAGCAATGGATGTATAAATCCTAATAGAACCGCTATCGACATTATTATTTATGCACCGCCAGTTGTTACCGACGAAACTTTGACTTTATGCCAATTTGAAACCATAACTCTTGATGCTGGAATTTCTGGAATGAATTATTTATGGTCTAACGGAACGACAACTCAAACTACTACCGTAAATACAGGAGGAACTTATACCGTTGATGTAACAAGCCCAGCACCAGAAAATTGTACAAGCAAAAAAACAATCGTTGTTGAAGAACACAAAATTCCGCAAATAGACCGTGTAAATGTAGAAGGAACAAGAGCCATTATTTTCCCTGTTAAAGCAGAAGATTATTTTGAATATTCGGTAGACGGAATTAATTATCAAGCTTCTAACATTTTCTACGATGTTCCTGCTGGATTACATACTGCATATATACGAGAAAAAAGCGGTTGCGGCGAACACACCAAACAATTTGTAGTACTTGTTTTCCCTCCTTTCTTTACTCCAAACAATGATACTTATAATGATGTTTGGGAAGTAACCGGAATGGAAAATTATCCGCAAGCACAAGTAACCATTTATGATCGATATGGAAAGCTGGTAGCGCAATTAAGTAAATCTAAAATGACCTGGGACGGTACTTTTAACCAAACTCCTCTTCCTTCTTCAGATTATTGGTATGCTTTAAAAATAGATGATACAATGCCAATTTTAAAAGGGCATTTTACTTTGAAAAGATAGTTTTTAATGAGAGAATATATCAATTTGATAATTAGATAATTTTAAAAAATGCAAAAATAATTATCAAATTTTCTAATTTTCTAATTGACACATTAGCGTAGCTTTTTCTTGATTTCGTTTAAAATAAAAATATAGTCTTCGTGTCTTTTTACAAAATCACGATCAGAAACATCCACAATCAAAACATTCAAATCTGTTTGCGATTTTATGTATTCTAAATAACCATTATTGATTTTTTCTAAATAAGAAGCCTTTATATTTTGTTCGTAAGCACGCCCGCGTTTTTTGATGTTTTGCAAAAGGCGTTCGGTATTCTGATACAGATAAACATATAGATCTGGTTTTGGCATTTCTTTGTAAATAATATCGAATAAATTTCTATAAAGACGATATTCATCTTCCTGCAACGTAATTTTCGCAAAAATCAATGACTTGAAAATATGATAATCGGCTACAATAAAATCTTTAAACAAATCAAATTGCGCCAAATCATCTGATAATTGCTGGTAACGGTCGGCCAGAAAAGACATTTCTAAAGGAAAAGCATATCGGTTTTGATCCTTATAAAATTTAGGCAAAAACGGATTATCAGCAAATCTTTCTAAAACTGTTTTTCCGTTAAAATCTTCTGCTATCTTATGAACTAAAGTAGTTTTTCCAGCACCAATATTGCCTTCAAAAGCAACATAATTAAATTGGTTTAACGAAATTTCATCAAGCGGGCTTTTCAAATCTTGCACTACTGTACAAACACTGTCATCTGGTGTAGTAGCAATTAATTCAGAAATTGTTTTTTGAAGGATTGGATGTTTCCAATTTAATTTCAAATCCTGTATCGGAAGTAATACAAAATTTCTGTTCTGCATTAAAGGATGCGGAACCTGAAGTTTTTCTGAATCAATAATTTCATCATCAAAAACAATCAAATCAACATCTATAATTCTAGATTGATAACCTTCTTGATTCGAACGGATTCTTCCTAGCTCCTTTTCAACTTTTAAAATCTGATTTAAAATCTTTTGTGCAGATGAATTCGTGTATAAAAGAAGTGCACAATTATAAAAAGCATCACTTTCAAAACCCCATGCAGGAGTTTCATAAAGTTTTGAAACTTTGATAACAGACCCAACTTTTTGATGGATTAAATCAATACAATTTTGGATATTTTCTAGTCTGCTGCCTTGGTTGCTGCCTATCGATAAAACGACTTGATGCTGTAATTTCATAATTAATGCAAATTAACTAAAACTATTTTAGAATTAACCAATATATTTGTGAAACGACATCTGGATTTAATCATAAATTTTAGATTTCTAATTTGTAACACTTTGCACTTTTTTGCTACTTATTAAAAAAATATACACATGAAGTTTTTAGGAAATGTACTTGCCACCGTTATTGGTATTTTTGTATTTATGATGCTCTTCTTTTTTGGAGTAATTTTTATTGGCGCTCTTTTTGGCAGTGACAATACCGTTTCTGTTAAATCTGATTCGGTTATCGAATTGAATTTAAAAGAAATCAAAAATGATTACGCAGGAAAATATAAAGATCCTTGGGTAAGTGTCTTCTCAGACAAAAAAGGAATTGGTTTAACCGACGTAATCAATGCTATTGATGCTGCAAAAACTGATGACAACATCAAAGGAATTTCTATTTTAAATGACGAATCTTCACTAGGTCTTGCACAATATAAAGACTTAAGAAATGCTCTTGAAAGATTTAAAAAATCGGGAAAATTTGTTTGGGCTTATGCGAATACGTATTCTCAGAAAGAATATTATTTAAATTCTGTTGCTAATACAGTCTACATCAATCCAGCGGGAGATTTAGACTTTAAAGGTCTTTCTTCTGAAGTAATGTTTTTCAAAGATTTTCAGGATAAATCGGGTATTCATATGGAAGTCATTCGCCACGGAAAATACAAAAGTGCGGTTGAACCTTTCTTAGAAAACAAAATGAGTGATGCCAATAGAGAACAAATGACCGCGCTATTAAACTCTATCTGGACAACTGTTTCAACTGATATTTCAAAAAGTAGAAATATTCCGTTACCGAAATTAAACGAAATCGCAAACGGTCTTTTAGCTAGAACGCCCGAAATGGCAAAACAACAACATTTAGTTGATGTTGTTGCTTACGAAGATGTTTACCACAATGCTATTAAAAAAGCGTTGAAAGTAAAAGGAGACGAAGATTACAACAAAATTTCAATTTCAGATTACACTCAAAACAACGTTACCACTGCTTTAGCTAATACCGCAACAGATGAGATTGCAATTATTTACGCACAAGGCGAAATTGGCAGCGGTGAAGGTGATGTAAATACTATTGGTGAAGGTTCTATGCGTCGTTCTTTGCAAGAAGCTAGAAAGAATGACGATGTTAAAGCAATTGTTCTAAGAATTGACAGTCCAGGAGGAAGTGCTCTAACTTCTGATTTAATCTGGAGAGAAATTGAAATTACTAAAAAAGTAAAACCAGTTGTGGTTTCTATGGGAAATTATGCGGCTTCTGGAGGTTATTATATTGCTTGTAATGCCAATACAATTTTTGCCGAAAACAACACAATTACAGGTTCTATTGGAGTTTTCGGAATGCTTCCGAACTTTAGTCCGCTTGCGAATAGATTAGGAATCAATTCTGAACAAGTTAAAACTCATGAGAATTCATCAAATTACAGTCCGTTTGTGCCTGTTGACGAAAAATTTAAAGCTTTTACTTTAGAAGGAGTTGAGAAAATATACAACACTTTTGTTACGCATGTAGCGGAAGGCAGAAAAATGACTTTCGAACAAGTTGACGCAATTGCTCAAGGTAGAGTTTGGTCTGGAACAGAAGCTAAAAAATTAGGATTAGTGGACAAAATTGGCGGATTGAATGATGCCATTGCAGAAGCAGCCCGAATTGCCAAAATAAAAACATATAGCACTCAAAATTATCCTGAATACGAAAAGACTTTTAATGACTTAATTTCAGGTTTACCTTTTGCAAAATCTAAAGAAGCTTTCTTAAAAGAAGAAATTGGAGAAGAAAACTATCTTCTTATTGAGCAAGTAAAGAAATTTCAAAAACAAAAAGGCGTTCAAGCAATTATGCCTTACGGAATCAACATTTACTAATTAGATGAAGAAATGAACAAAATAATTCTTTTTTTAACGGTTTTGTTTTTGAGTGTTTTAAATGCTCAAACCAAAAAAGAAATTACTTTTAAGGAAAGTCCGGCGATACTTAAAATCAACAACGACCAAATTTACGGAACGTTGACTACGCCAGATTTAACCAAGAAAGTTCCAGTTGCGTTGATTATTGCGGGTTCTGGACCAACAGACAGAAACGGAAATAATCCGATGATGAAAAACAATTCATTGAAAATGTTAGCAGAGGCGCTGGCAAAAGACGGAATTGCATCTTTACGATATGATAAAAGAGCCATCGGAGAAAGTAAAGCTGCTGGAGGTTCAGAGAGCAGTTTGGTTTTTGAAAATTATATTCAAGACGCAAAAAGCTGGATAAACTATTTAAAACAAGATAAACGTTTTTCTAAAATCATTATCATTGGTCATAGCGAAGGTTCCTTAATCGGAATGGTTGCCAGTACAAAGGCAGATAAGTTTGTTTCAATTGCAGGCGCTGGAGAACCAGCAGATCAAATTATAAAAACACAGATTGCTGCAAAAAAAATGAAACAATTGGACGACATGACTTTTCCAATTATTGATAGTTTAAAAAATGGATTTCAGGTTAAAAAGGTAGACCCAATGTTAAATGCACTTTTCAGACCAAGTGTTCAACCCTATTTAATTTCGTGGTTCAAATACAATCCGCAAACGGAAATAAGCAAACTGACAATTCCGGTTTTAATTTTACAAGGAAACAATGATTTGCAAATTGCAGTTAAGGATGCCGAAAATTTATCTAAAGCCAATAAAAGTGCTGAAATGGCGATTATTGACAAAATGAATCACATGATGAAAATCATTGATGGTGATCAAAATGCAAATATGGCAAGCTATAACAACGAAACACTTCCGTTATCGGAAACACTCGTCGAGAAAATTGTTTCATTTATTCAGAAATAATTAAAATAAACAAGATCTAAAATCCGTTTGAAGTAGTTTCGAACGGATTTTTTATTTAATAAAACATAGAGTTATTCTTACAATTTAAGAAAACTTTATCTTGAGACTCTTGTAAAAAAAACTATTTTTGCAAGGTCGATTTTAAGAAACCCTCAAATCTAATTATATGCTAAAGAAAGTTTTAAAAATAAGTGCCATCGTTATTGTGATATTTGTTGCTGCATTATTTGCCTTGCCTTTTTTATTTAAAGATCAGATCAAAGCCAAAATTGTCGAAGCTATTAACGAAAGTGTTGATGCGAAAGTTAGTTTTACAGATGCTGATTTAAGTTTATTTAAAAATTTCCCGAACGCAACTGTTGGGATTGAAAAACTGGTTATTATTAACAAAGCACCTTTTGAAGGTGACACTTTGGTTTCGCTTGGCGAATTAAATTTAAAAATGAGTGTTAAAGAACTTTTTAAAGGAAAAGACGAACCATTAAACATTCAAGGAATTAGTTCTACAAACGGATTAGTAAATATTATTTTCAACAAAGACGGCGTTGGAAACTTTGATATCGCGTTAAAAGATAAGAAAGAGGATAAAAAAGATGAAGCAAGCAAACCGCTTTCTTTAAAAATCCAAAATTACAAAATCGAAAATTTTACTTTTAGATATATCGATCAAGGTTCTAAAATTAAAATGGTAATTGACAGTTTAAATCACGAAGGAACTGGAGATTTTACCAATTCAAAATTAGATTTGAATACCAAAACAACTGCTAAAGTTTCATTGGATCTGGATAAAATGAATTACATGAAAAATGTAAAACTTACTTTAGATGCCATCCTCGGAATTGATTTAGATAAAAGCAAATATACTTTTAAAGAAAATAAAGCTTTAATCAATCAATTGCCTTTAGAGTTTGACGGTTTTATTCAAATGGCTGAGAACAAACAGATTTATGATTTAAAATTTAAAACCCCGACTTCTTCTTTTACAAACTTCTTAGGTTTAATTCCGTCTGCATATGCTTCTAGTTTAGACGGTGTAAAAACCACCGGCGATTTTACCGTAAAAGGTTTTGCAAAAGGAGAATTAACAGAAACTACGGTTCCTAAATTTAATGTCGAAATTGCGTCAAACAACGCCTCTTTCCAATATCCAAATCTTCCGAAATCAGTTCAGAATATTGTTATTGATACTAAAATCATTAATGAAACAGGAATTTTAAACGACACTTACGTGAATTTAGATAAGCTGTCTTTTAGAATCGATCAAGATATTTTTAATGCTAAAGCGAATATCAAAAACATAACTGTAAATCCAATAATTGATGCAGCATTAAAAGGAACAATCAACTTGGCTAATCTTTCAAAAGCGTATCCAATTAAAATGGATAAACCTTTGGCAGGGATTTTAAAAGCCGATGTTACTACCAATTTTGATATGGCTTCTGTTGAAAAAAGTCAATACCAAAACATCAAAAATGCGGGTACAATGAGTTTGTCAGGATTTAAATATACTGATGAAAACAATAAATCAATGAACATCAGCACTGCTTTAGTAGAATTCAATCCGAGCAGAATCAACTTAAAACAATTTGATGCTACAACTGGAAAAAGTGACATTAGCATTAATGGAGTTTTGGAGAATTTCTATGGTTTTATGTTTAAAAAGCAAGAACTGAGAGGAAACTTCAACATGAGTTCAAATCAATTGGCGGTTGATGATTTTATGACTTCTGGAGAACCTTCAAAAGCAGAAACGAAAACAGCGGCTAAACCAGCTGAAGCCATGAAGATTCCTGCTTTCTTAAACTGTACTTTGAATGCAAAAGCAACAACTGTTTTATATGACAATTTAAAATTAAAAGATGTTTCTGGAAGATTGTTGATTAAAGACGAAAAAGCAACTTTAGAAAATTTCAAAACCAATATTTTTGGAGGATCAATTGGTCTTAACGGAGCAGTTTCTACAAAAGAAAAAGTGCCAACTTTTGATATGAATTTAGGTTTCAATCAAGTTGATATTGCACAGACTTTTACACAATTGGATATGATGAAAAAAATCGCTCCGATTGCTGGAATCATTAACGGAAAATTGAATTCGACTATTAAATTGAATGGAAATTTGGATGCAAAAGAATTAACACCAGATTTAAAATCAATTTCTGGAGATTTAATTGGCCAGTTGCTTTCTACAACGGTAAATTCTCAAAATTCAACTTTACTTAAAGCTTTAAGTTCTAATGTGAAATTTGTTGATTTAAATAAGGTCAATTTGAATGATATTAAAGCCGCTTTGACTTTTGATAATGGAAAAGTAAACATCAAACCTTTTGATATTAAATACCAAGACATTAAAGTAACAGTTGGCGGAACTCACGGTTTTGACCAAACAATGAATTATAACTTAAAATTTGATGTACCAGCTAAATATTTAGGAACGGAAGCCAACAATTTAATCGCTAAATTATCTCCTGCTGATGCATCAAAATTAGATAACATTCCAATTAACGCAACTTTGACTGGAAACTTTTCGAATCCTAAAATAAATACTGATATGAAAACTGCTGTAAGTAATTTGACCACGCAATTGGTAAATCAGCAGAAAGAAAAACTGACTCAAAAAGGTACTTCAGCGCTTACAGATTTAATCAATAAAAACACAAAAGCTAAAGATACAACGCAAGCTGCAAAAGCAGAAAAAGAACAAAAAACTCAAGAAGTTACTAAAAAAGCAAGTGATTTATTGAATGGTCTTTTTAAGAAAAAGAATCCGTAATTTTTAAGATGCTAAGGTTCTAAGGGACTGAGGCGCTAAGGTTTTATTATCATAAAAAATCCTGTTCGTAAGAACAGGATTTTCTTTTTTATATATCGTAATTCTACTTTTTTAGAACTTTTTTTATTGCTTTTATAAAATCTGGAACACCTAAAACGTTTGTATCTAAACCCAAACTTCCGTTTCCGTAAGGCTCATATTTTTTCATATTCGAACCAGAAAACAAACCTAATGTAGGCGCTTTTGCAGCACTTGACAAATGCATAATGCCACTGTCTGCTCCAACAAAAACATCTACATTGGCTAAAACAGATCCAATTTCTCTAATATCTTTACTATAAAAAGTAGGCGCTTCAAAATTGATTTGAGAAACATTTTCTACTGGTAAAACTTCAAAAATATTCTCGTCTGGAAATTCGTTTTTCAAAACGGTATAAAATTCTGCCCACCAATCAGTACTGTAGCATTTCTCTCCTGTAGCAAAGGTAAAAATTGCAATTGTTCTTTTGTTCGGATCAATAATTTTATCTAGAGTTTGCTTTCCGTTTGCTATTTCGTCTTTTGATAATTTCAAATCAATTAGCGCAACAGGTTCACTTTTATCTTCAACTCCAACCTGACTTAAAAAATGTCTGAAATTGTAAACTGGATATTTTGCAATGTGTTCGTAATCTGAATGATTTAAATTAACTCCTTCAGGCAGATTTCCGAAAAATTTATATTTTGCAGTTGAAAATTTTACGCCAAGTCTTCCGGATGAAGAATTCTGATCTACATTTATGGCGAGATCATAATTTTGTTTTCTAATTAAAGTCCAAACTTTAAAGTACTTTATTAATTCTTTAAAAGGTTTTTTAGGAAGATGAATAATCTTATCTACATTATCGTAGTTTTCAAAAACAATTGGCGCAAGAGTGCCTTTTACAAACACATCAATTTTACATCCAGGAAAAGTTTTAGTTACTTCTTCAACCAATGGAGTAATCAAAAGCATATTTCCCAATCTTCCGTTTGGTCTGCAGATCAGAACTTTTTTAATCTTGCTTTTATCAATTGGCTCAATATTTCTAATGTCTAAATTTCCAACATTCTTGGTTAAACTCTGCATTAGAGAACGCCTAAAAGCGTTGACTTTTTTTTTGCTACTCATGTGGTATTTGTTTTGTACTAATTGTTTTTGAAACGTTAATTTGCTTTAGCATACCAAAGCTATAATTATTTCATCAATTAATTAACACAAAACGATCAAATAAATTGTAATTTTTAAATTAAAATAATTTTAATCTAAAAAAAGATAACAATTTAATAATAAAACCTTACACATTTATCGTTACAACGTACCCTTCAGAACCACGCACATTAAATACAGTACCATTTTCAAACAATAAGTATTGCCCTTTAATTCCAGTTAGTTTTCCGCTGAAAGAAGGTGTTTTATCCAAATTTAAACTATTTACTTTTGGAGGATAACTCAAAACAGGATAATTTAGCTCATAAACATCATTTTTTTGAGCGTAAAAATAATCTTTAACCTCAGCAGGAATTAAATTCTCCACTTTTGATTTCTCAAGAATTAAATCACAACCTTCAGCCGTACATTGCAACATTTTGCGCCAATTGGTTTTATCTGCATAATGATCTTTTAGCGCTACCTCAGTAATTCCAGCCAAATATCGATTTGGAACCTCAACAATTGCAATGGCCTGTGTTGCTCCTTGGTCAATCCATCTCGTCGGAACTTGGGTTTTACGGGTAACCCCAACTTTGATTTCACTTGATAAAGCCAGATAAACAACGTGTGGTTGCAATTGGACTTTAGATTCGTATTCTAAATCTCTATCAGCAACTCCTAAATGTGCCGTACTCAATTCTGGTCGCATAATCCAGTCACCAACCGCGGGACTAGAGTAAAAACAATCGTAACAAAAACCTTGTCGGTAGATTTTTTTCTTTTTACTGCAATTCAAACACTGATAACCTATAAAGTTAATTTCAATTTCTTTATCCAATAATTGATTGACATTTAAAAAACTATCTTCGAAAACCAAATAATATTGAATTGGACTTCCAAGTTCGGTTTGCATTTTTGTCAGGACACCTTGATATTGCATTCGTATTTTTATTTATTATTGCTGATTTAGATTTATCAAAAGAATTATTTTTTTGTGTTAAAATTCGGGTTATTAGTTAGAATCTTTACCTCAAATCGAATGGTTTTTTACAAAAAAACACTATTTTTGATATGAAGACAAAGTTACTATTTGTCTCTCGATATTCAAATTTTAAGTTTTCTGTTTTTACGTTAATTGCGTAACTTAAAACCTAAAATCAGTTAACTAAAAAACAAATTCATGCCTTTATCTATAATCAATTCGTTTGCATCTTGGGTTCTTAAACAAAGAATTCATCAAATAGAACTTTTTTTAAAATACCCAAATGAAGTTCAGGAAGAATTATTGCACAACTTATTGACGGCATCTGAAAATACGATTATTGGTAAACAATATGATTTTGCCAGCATCAACTCCTATCAGACATTTTCAGAAAGAGTTCCAATATCAACTTATGAAGAACTACAGCCACTTATAGAACGTACGCGTTTGGGCGAACAAAACGTTTTTTGGGAGACTCCAATTAAATGGTTTGCAAAATCTAGTGGCACAACCAATGCAAAAAGCAAATTTATTCCTGTAAGTAATGAAGCCTTAGAAGATTGTCATTATAAAGGAAGTAAAGATTTATTATGTCTTTATTTGAACAACAATGAAGATTCTGAATTGTTTTTAGGAAAAAGTCTTCGATTGGGCGGAAGTTCTCAAATTTACGAAAACAACAATACTTTCTTTGGGGATTTATCGGCAATTTTAATTGAAAATATGCCTATTTGGGCCGAATTTAGCAGTACCCCAAGCAGTAAAACTTCGTTAATGAGCGAATGGGAAACTAAAATGGCCGCAATTATTAACGAAACTAAAAATGAAAACGTTACGAGTTTTGCCGGTGTTCCTTCTTGGATGCTAGTTTTAATGAATAAGGTTTTAGAAAATACAGGCAAACAAAATTTATTGGAACTTTGGCCAAATCTTGAGGTGTATTTTCATGGAGGTGTAAGTTTTTCTCCATACAAAGAACAATACAAAAAAATTCTACCAAGTTCAGATTTTAAATACTACGAAATTTACAATGCTTCTGAAGGTTTTTTTGCCATCCAGGATTTGAACTACTCCAGTGATTTATTGCTGATGCTAGACTATGGAATTTTCTACGAATTTATTCCGATGGATACTTATGGAACTCCTAATCAAAAAGTTGTTCGTTTAGCAGATGTTGAATTAAATAAAAACTACGCAATTGTTATTACAACCAATTCTGGTTTATGGCGTTATTTAATTGGTGATACGGTTCGTTTTACATCTTTAAATCCGTATCGAATTAGAGTCACAGGAAGAACCAAACATCATATCAATGTTTTTGGTGAAGAATTAATGGTGGAAAATACCGATCAGGCAATTGCAAAAGCATGTCAGGTAACTCAAACAGAAGTAATTGATTACACGGTTGCTCCAATTTTTATGCAAGACAAGGAAAAAGGTGCACACGAATGGATGATTGAATTTAAGAAACATCCTGCCGATGTTGGTCTTTTCCAAAAAGTTCTGGACGAAACGCTACAAACTTTAAATTCTGATTACGAAGCTAAGCGCTACAATAATATGACTTTAAATCCTTTGGTGATTAATGTTGCGCGTGAGAATTTATTTTATGATTGGTTGAAAGAAAGAGATAAATTAGGCGGTCAGCATAAGATTCCAAGACTTTCTAATCAGAGAGATTATTTGGAGCAATTGAAGGAAATGTGTTAATTTATTATATTATTAGAAACATGAAGAATACAAAATTCAGCGATATGAGTACCGAAGAACTCATTAAAAATCAGAAAACATTGAAAACAGTTAATACTATTTTTGCTGTGGTGTTATTTATGCTTTTTGCTCTCAATATTTTCATTGTTTTCAACAAAGGTTTTAGTGCTATGAATGTTGTTCCGATTGCTTTGTTACCTATTCTATTTTTGAATATTAGTAATTTAAAGGAGATTAAGAAGGAATTGGAATCGAGGAAATAGCAATTAAAATTTACTGAAATAAAACGATTCACAACTTGAATTGCCTCTAGCTTTAGCTAGTGGTTATAAATACAATTGCTGTTGGCTTTAGATAAAATTCGCTTTGATTGTTAATTTGGCTAAAGCCGAAAATCAATTTCAATCAATTTTCCTCCAGCTAAAGCAGGAGGCAATTCAATTAAAACTTCTTTTTAAATTTCATTTTTCTTTTGGAATAGATAATTCCACTAAACTCGCATGAGGGATAGAAGTGGAAATCCTTTTTGTTTTTTCTTTAAAAACAAAAAGATTGGAACGGATAGCCCGACCCGGAGGGACATGCCCATAAAAAAAACCTCAGCTCTTTTAAAAGACGGAGGTTTTTGTTTTTATTTTGATTGTCGAGTTTCTTGTGGAGATTTCTCCTTCGTCGAAATGACAATATTGTGTTGAACTCTTCGACTTCGCTCAGGGTGACAAACTAGATTTTACATCATATCAATATATCTGTCGTGGTATCCTAAAAGATATAGAACACCATCAAGACCTAAACTTGAGATAGACGTTGAAGCGCTTTCTTTTACTTTTGGTTTGGCGTGGAAGGCGATTCCAAGACCAGCTAAGTTTAGCATTGGCAAATCGTTTGCGCCGTCTCCAACTGCGATGGTTTGGTTGATGTGAATTCCTTCTTTTTCGGCAATTGCTTTTAAGTATTCTGCTTTTTTCTGACCGTCTACAATATCACCTAAATATTTACCGGTTAATTTACCGTCTATAATTTCCAGCTGATTGGCGTGAACGTAATCTATTCCTAGTTCTTTTTGCAAGTATTCTCCAAAATAGGTAAATCCTCCTGAAAGAATTGCGGTTTTATAACCGTAATATTTTAAGGCTTTCATTAAACGATGTGCGCCTTGCGTAATTGGCAAATTGATGGCAACATTTTGCAAAACTTCTTCGCTTAAACCTTCAAGCAAAGCCATACGTTTTTTGAAACTTTCGTTGAAATCAATTTCACCATTCATAGCAGATTCTGTAATTGCTCTAACTTGTTCTCCTACTCCATTCAATTCTGCCAATTCGTCGATTACCTCAGTTTGGATTAAAGTTGAATCCATATCAAAGCAAACCAAACGGCGGTTTCTTCTATAAATATTATCTTCTTGGAAAGAAATGTCAACATTAAGCGTTCTGGAAATTTCCATAAAGCTTGCTGTCATAATAATTTTGTTTACAATTTCTCCAGTTACAGACAATTGAATACAAGAGCGAGGATATTCTTCTTTATCAACAACAGAAGTTCTTCCCGTTAAACGAATAATCGAATCAATATTTAGATTTTGATCTGACATTATTTGGGTCACTGCAGACAGTTGAGAAGCCGCCAACTTTTCGCCTAAAATATTGATGATGTAACGTTGTTTAGATTGTGATTTTACCCACTTTTCATAATCTTCAATAGAAATCGGAATAAATTTTACTTTTATTTCTAATTCGTAGGCTTTAAACAATAAATCTTTTAAAACTGGCGCTGACGAAGAACCTGCGGCAATTTCGAACAAAATTCCTAAAGAAAGTGTATCATGAATATCGGCTTGACCAATATCTAATATATTGGCATCGTATGTTGCCAAAACAGCTGTTAAACCTGCTGTAACTCCAATTTTATCGTGTCCTGAAACTTTTAATAAAATTATTTCTTTATCTTCTGCTGCCATTTTCTTTCTTGAATTTTGAAGCGACAAAAATCGACAATCTATTGTTGATAAAAAAGAATAATCATTGTTTTTTTAAAACGAAAAAGCACATTTTCATGTGCTTTTTTGAGTAATTTAACAATTATACTTTAGTATTAAAATAACTTAACTTTAAAATTCTCCTACTGGCGGGTTTTTATCAAAACTTACCATCCAGTTCACTCCGAATTTGTCTTTAAACATGCCGAAATAAGATCCCCAGAAAGTATCGTTCATTGCCATCTCTACATGTCCTCCAGCCGAAAGTCCACTAAAGATTTTATCTGCTTCTTCTCTGCTTTCTGTATTAATGGAAATTGAAAAATTATCTCCAAAACCTACATCTCCGTATCTCGGATGACTGTCACTTCCCATTAAAATAGTATTTCCAATAGGAAGCGAAACATGCATAATTCGATTTAACGCTTCCTCAGAAAGTACTTCTCCTTCTTCTGCGGGTGCATCTTTATATTTTCCAATGTATGGAAAATCTCCACCAAAAACTGACTTGTAAAACAAAAATGCCTCTTCGCAAGTTCCGTTAAACATTAAATAAGGATTAATTGCTGCCATTTTTTTAATTGTTAATTGTTGATTATAAATTGTTAATGCCTTCGTATTCTATTCTTCAGACAATTCTTTAATTTTTTCCAGCCCTTTAGGAAACGCTTCTTTGAAATAGTCGATATGTTTTTCAATTACATCAACTTCTGCTTGAAGATCTATCTCATCTCCTTTTTGAGTCAGTCTATAGGTTTCCATTGCTCCCACCCATTTCTGCGTTTCTTCATTTGGCGGAACTTCTTTAAAATCTTTAATTTCACCCATATGCTTAAATGCCATGTACTCATTTGGAATTTTAGTTTCAATAATACTATTCATTCCTTCTCCTGTCGGGCCTAAAAAATAAATTTTATCTCCTTCTTTCCAATTCGTTTCAACGTAGCTCCCTTCACAAAAAGCACTTGTCCACTTTCTGTATGTTTCGTCATCCCATAAAACTTTCCAAATCTTTTCTTTAGAAGCTTTAATATCAATATTGAATACTAATTTTTCCATCTTAACTCGGTAATTTACTAAAGTCCATAAATAAAACATTCCAACGATGACCATCCAAATCGGCAAAACCGCAACCGTACATCCAGCCTTGACTTTCGGCAGGAGGTGCAAAAATAGTTCCGCCGGCTTCCTCCACTTTTTTAGCCAATTCGTCTACTTCTTCTCTGTTTTCTGCATCAATAGAAATCAGTAGTTCAGAGTTAGATTTTGTATCAGTAAGACCGTTTTGAGAAAAACTCGAAAAAAGCATTTCCTCAAAAAGCATTACAACAAAATGCCCTTCGCCTACAACCATGCACGTCGAACTTGGCGTGTCATGCTGTTCATTAAACGAAAAACCAATTTTCCAGAAAAAATCTTTCGCTTTTGCCACATCCTTTACAGGAAGATTCAACCATATTTGCTTTGTCATTTTTTGTTTTTTTGTTGGGTTAGATATTTATTTTTTTCTTTTTTAAACCATATAAGTAATGTAAGCTATTTTAAGTTTTTAATCTTTTAACCTTTGTCACTTTGTTTCTTTGCACCTTAGAATCTTAGTTATTCTCTACGTAATTTTTAAAATTATCTAAAATCGCTTGCCAGCCTGCGCGTTGCATTTCTTCTGGATTTTGCGATTCTGGATCAAAACTTTCAATTATTTCCACTCCGCCCGAAGTTTCATTAAAAGTAATTTCAACCTTTCTTCCGTCTGCCATAACGTACGAAAGCGCTTCATTTGGTTTTACCAAAGTAAATTCGCCTTCAAAGTCAAAACTCATGCTGCCGTCCTTAGCCGCCATAGTCGATTTGAATTTTCCTCCTTCTCTTAAATCAGCTTCTGCATAAGGCGTATGCCAATCTGGTGAAGCAAAACTCCATTTTGTAATATGTTCAGGCGTATTCCAGAAATTCCAAACTTTGTCTAGCGATGCCTTTATGGTGCTTTTTATTGTTATCATTTTTATATCTTTTAATAATTTAGTATTGAATTTAATTTTTACATCTCATTTGGAATCTGACTTTCATTCATATAGAAGACTTCCCAATGATGTCCATCTAAATCAAGAAAAGTTCTTTGATACATCCATCCATAATCTTTTGCAGGAATGTAATCTGTTCCACCAGTTTTTACTGCTTTATCAATCATTTCATCAACTTGTTCACGAGAATCTAGAGAAATTGAAATAAGAACTTCACTTGTTGTGGTAGAATCACAAATCTGCTTATAGGTAAAGGTTTTATAAAACTCTTCTACCAAAATCATTACAAATATATTTTCGTCAATAACTATGCAAGCTCCCTTTTCGTTTGTGAATTTTGGATTGGTCGAAAAACCAAGTCCGTTGTAAAAAGACACTGCCTTGTTTAAATCTTTTACGGCAAGATTTAAGAAGATTTTTGTTTTCATCTTTATAAAATTACGAATTAATTAAAACAAATTTAATTTTTTAAGATTAGTTTAAAATGCTAATAAAAGTCATTTTTAGGGGCATTTGAGACAAAATACTTATTTTTGTTAGGCAATAAACCTTCAAAAACAATCAAAATCATGAGCAAGAAATTAGGATTAATAGTGCCTCACGACTACAAATTATTAAGTATTGCAGCTATTTTAGAAGTATTCGAAACTACCAATAAATTGAGTTCTGGAACTGAAAAACCATTCGAAATCATGCTTTTTCAATCCAAAGAACAGTCTGATCAGGGAAATATTTTTGGTTACACTTCTAACCATGTTGAAACTTCAGATATTATTTTAGACCTGATTTTGATCCCAGCTTTTACAACTGATAATATGGGAGAAATGATTAAAAAAAACAGAAACTTCATTCCATGGTTGCAAAAGCAGCATCAAAACGGAGCCGAATTGGCAAGTTTTTGTACTGGAGCTTTTTTGTTTGCCGCTTCTGGTTTGTTGAACGAAAAATTAGCCACAACACATGTCGATGCTTGCAGTGCTTTTACAAAGGCATTTCCGTTGGTAAAATTGAAAGCTGAGGAAACCTTGACAGCCGATGGAAGCTTATATACCAGCGGAGGATCAACCTCAACTTTTCATTTATTGATTCTTTTGGTTCAAAAATTCTGTGGAAACGAAATGGCAGTTAATATTGCTAAAATTTTCTCTATCGATTTAAATCGTTATAAACAAAGCTATTTCAGCACTTTCAGACCCAATCACTTACACAATGATTCTCTAGTTGCTATGCTGCAGCAAAAAATTGAAAGCCAGTATCATTCTATAGAAAAGCTTGAAGAAATTACTAAAGACATTCCGACGAGCGCCAGAAACATGACAAGACGTTTTAAACAAGTGACAGGAATTCCGCCAATTGAATATCTACAAAATATAAGAGTTGAAAGTTCCAAGAAATATTTGGAACAAACACAACTTTCGATTTCAGAAATTATCGAAAAAACAGGTTACAATGATCCGAAAGCTTTTAGAAAAGTCTTTTACAAAATGGTTGGCATGAAACCAATTGAATATAGAGAGAAATTTAGAGTGCAATAATTTTTACTGTAGTGACGCAGAAAACACTTAGGATTTAATAACCCACATCAGCATTTTTTTGTTGGTTTTCAGTAATTCATCAATTTCTTTCATTGCTTCATTTGAAACAGCCGGACAACCCCAACCTTCTGGAGTTCCTTCAGGATAAACTTCATTATTTGGAATTGCATCCCAAGAGTGCAAAACAATGGCACGGCTTCTAGCATTAGAATTTGTTTTGTCTTTTCCCTGCAAAACATAATTAACTTTTATTCCCCACTGACTTACACCGCGATCTAAAATCACATATTTTCCAAGCGACGAACAATGCGAATCAAATTCGTTACTAATCTGTGGTTTTTCTTTTGATGAAGTTCTTCCCCATTGATTATCGCCACAACCGTGGCTTACCATATAGGATTTACAAACCGCTTTCTTTTTAAAATCGTAAACAAAAAATCTTTTATAACCGGAATGCAATCCTAAATCAATTAAAATAAATTTATTCAGATTGAGATTTTTTGTTTTGCAGTATTGTTGTGCTTCTTTATAATAGTCATTGTAATTGATTTCTACACGGGAATCTGCTGTTGAAACTATTTCTTTTTTATTTTCATTTTTAAAAACATCAGCTTCTTTTTTTTCTTTATTACAAGAAAAAATCAGAGACAGACAAATTATAAAAATCATTTTTTTCATGTTTACATTTACATAAAAGAGAAACGAAAATCGAACTTAAAAAGTATAAAAAAACCTATTCAAATAATGAATAGGTTTTCTATAATTAAAACTCTTTTACAAAGTAAAGCGTTTTATAATTTAAGAAGCAATCTCCATACGCTTCAATAAGTTTTTACTCAAAGTATGTTCTGCGTATTCTTTATCAATTGACAAAGTTGTATCGTCAGAACTTGGTAATTCGTACATTGCATCTGTTAAGATAGCTTCACATAACGAACGTAATCCACGCGCTCCTAATTTGTATTCTAAAGCTTTATCTACAATAAAATCTAAAGCTTCGTCTGTAATAACAAATTCAACATCATCCATTAAAAATAATTTTTGATATTGTTTTACTAATGCATTTTTAGGTTGCGTTAAGATAGCACGAAGTGTTTCTTTATCTAAAGGATCCATGTGCGTTAACACTGGCAAACGACCAATAATCTCTGGAATCAATCCGAAATCTTTAATATCTTTTGGAATGATATATTGCAGTAAATTGTCTTTGTCAATATTATCTACATTTTTAGAAGTCGAATAACCAACTGCCTGACGGTTTAAACGTTTTGAAATAATACGCTCAACTCCATCAAAAGCTCCACCTGCAATAAACAAGATGTTTTGAGTATTTACCTCAACAAATTTCTGGTCTGGATGTTTACGTCCTCCTTTTGGCGGTACATTTACAACTGTTCCTTCTAATAATTTAAGTAAAGCTTGTTGAACTCCTTCTCCAGAAACGTCACGTGTAATTGATGGATTATCGCTTTTACGAGCAATTTTATCAATTTCATCAATAAATACGATTCCTCTTTCTGCTTTAGCTACGTCATAATCTGCAGCTTGAAGCAAACGAGTTAAGATACTTTCAACATCTTCTCCAACATAACCTGCTTCTGTTAATACTGTTGCATCAACAATTGCTAAAGGAACATCTAACATTTTAGCAATAGTTTTTGCTACCAATGTTTTTCCTGTTCCGGTTTGACCAACCATGATGATGTTACTTTTTTCAATCTCAACTTCGTCGTCTAACTGCTGTTGCATTAAACGTTTGTAGTGATTGTAAACCGCAACCGACATCACTTTTTTAGTCTGATCCTGACCAATAACATATTGATCTAGGAAAGCTCTAATTTCTTTTGGCTTCTTCAAGATTAAGTCACCAACCAATTTTGTGCTTCCGCTAGATTTTAATTCTTCTAAAACAATTCCGTGCGCCTGCTCAATACACTTATCACAAATATGGGCATTGATACCTGCAATTAATAAATTAGTTTCTGGCTTCTTTCTTCCACAAAACGAACATTCTAATACTACTTTTGCCATTCTTTATTTAAGTTACTAAGCTGCAAAGATACTAAGTTTCTAAGCTTTTTAATCTAAAACTTAAAAACTTAACTTCTTTACAGCTTAATATTTTTATTTTTTATTTGATTTTAAAATCACAAAGAACACTTAGTCCCGAAGCTTTGGGATAGTGTCTTAGCAACTTAGAAGCTAAAAAATTATCCTCTTCTTAATACTTCATCAATCATTCCGTATTCTTTTGCTTCGTCAGCAATCATCCAGTAATCACGCTCACTGTCTTTGTGAACTCTTTCGAAAGACTGGCCAGAATGTTGTGAAATAATATGGTATAACTCGTCTTTTAGTTTCAACATTTCACGTAAGTTGATTTCCATATCTGTCGCAACACCTTGTGCACCTCCAGATGGCTGGTGAATCATTACGCGAGAATGTGGTAGAGCAGAACGTTTTCCTGCTGCTCCTGCACATAATAAAACTGCCCCCATAGAAGCTGCCATTCCTGTACAAATTGTAGCAACGTCTGGTTTAATATATTGCATAGTATCGTAAATTCCTAAACCTGCATAAACACTTCCTCCTGGAGAGTTTAAATAAATCTGAATGTCTTTTGATGCATCTGCACTTTCTAAGAATAATAACTGCGCCTGTACAACATTTGCAATCTGGTCATCGATACCAGTTCCTAAAAAGATGATTCTATCCATCATTAATCTTGAGAAAACGTCTAAGATTGAAACATTTAATTGACGTTCTTCGATAATATTTGGAGTTAAATTCGTCGGCGTCATTGCGCTGATGATTTTATCATAATATAAGCTATTTACTCCGTGGTGCTTTGTAGCAAAATTTTTGAATTCTTTACCGTAGTTCATATTTTTAGTTTAAAGTTGAAAAGTCTAAAGTCAGCAAGTGACTTAAACGGATAAGACAAAGTTCATACCTTTTTATAAAGGATGCCAATTTGTCTTCTTTTTTTTAAGATGCCAAGATTCTAAGGCACTAAGATTCTAAGTTTTTTTTATTACGAAACGTTTCCCAATTTGAACCTAAAACAAAAAAAAAGAACGTCAACAGAATAAAAATCCATTGACGTTCAAATATAATTATTTTTATCTTTCAGTTTCTGTAATAAAATCTTAATTTTTAAAAAGTATACTTCTTAAACTTTCGACTTTATAACCTTAGACTTTCAGATTAAAATTTATTCTCCGTAAGAAGCAGCAATAAATTCTTCGTAAGTAACCTCTTTAGTTGTAGGGTTTGCTTTTTCTTTGAAAATATCTAACATTTTAGCTGCTACAACTTGCTCAGAAAGTCTTTTTACTTCATCTTGATTAGATAAAACTCTAGCCACAATTCCTTGAACTTCTTCTTCAGTTGGATTTGTTTGACCAAATTGAGCCATTTGTTGTCTGATTGCGCCTGATGTAAACTCTTTTAAATCTTCAAAATTAATTTGAATATTGCTTTGAGCTAATGCTTTTCCTTCGATTAATTGGAAACGTAAACCTTTTTCAGATCTTGCGTATTCAACTTCAGCTTCTTCTGCAGAAAGTTTTTTCTCTCCAACAGTTTGTAGCCATTTTTTAAGGAATTCAGCTGGTAAATCGAATTTAGTGTTTTCGATCAAGAAATCTTGAACATCTAATAATAATTTTTGGTCAGCTTGCTGTGCGAATTGTGCTTCAGCATCTTCTTTAATTTTAGCTTTTAAATCATCTAAAGAAGCTACTTTTCCTTCACCAAAAAGTTTATCAAATAATTCTTGGTTTAATTCAGCTGGCTCAGAACCGTTAATTGCTTCGATAGTAAAGTTTACTTCAACATCTAAACCGTGAACACCTTCGTGACCTACTTTTAAGTAATCCATTAATTGGTGATCGTCATCAAATAAACCTTTTGTGCTTACTGTAACAACATCTCCAACTTTTTTACCTACGAATTGTTTTTGAGCTTTTTTGCTAAATGCATCTACAGAAATTGTAGTTGTATTATTGATTCCGCTTGCTTCGTTAGAAAAAGTTCCAGTTAAGTCAGATTTTGCATCAGATACTTCTTGAGGAATTGCTTTACCAAATTGTTTTTGGATACGCTCAACTTGTCCGTCGATTAATTTATCGTCAGCAGTAACGATATATTTTACGATATTATTTTTAGCTTCAAGATCAATTTCGAAGTTTGGCACTAAACCAATTTCGTATTCGAAAGTTAATTCTTCAGCATCCCAATCAAAGTTTTCGTTTACTTTAGCAAGAGGAGTTCCTAAAAGATTTAATCTTTCAGATTGAATATAACGCTCTAAAGCCAAATCAACTACTTTTTTAATCTCTTCTTGTTTAATACCTTTTCCGTATTGTTTTTCAACAAGATCTTTAGGCACAGCGCCTTTTCTAAATCCTTTTACTTGCGCTAAAGGCATTTTTTCGTTAATTCTTTTGGCTACTTGACCTTTATAATCCATATGAACAACGTTCATAACAATTGTCTCGTTTACAGCGTCTATTGCTACTCTTTTAATATCCATCTTCTTCTTTAATTTACATAATAAAATTGGGTCGCAAAATTATAAAATTTTTGCAACCCAACCAAGTTTTTAATCTATTGTATTTGAACCAGTTTTAATCTGCTCCATTTGTTTTATTTATCGTCTCCCAGTATTTTATAGGTAATAGATTGTAGAACCGACAAAATAACACTAAAAATCAATGCCGTCCAGAAAGAATTGACCTCAAAACCTCCAACGATTTTAGTACATAACAAAATAATTATGGCATTGATTACCAACAAAAACAATCCAAGCGTTACAAAGGTAACCGGTAAGGTTAACAACACTAAAATTGGTTTTATAAAAATATTCAGTAATCCTAAAACTACTGCCACAATTACTGCAGTACCAAAACTTGCCACGTGAACCCCAGTTAAAAGGTTAGACAGCAACAGAACTAAAGCAGCGGTAACAAGGAGTCTAAGTAATAATTTCATAGTTTTTCAGGTTTTAAAATTTATTTAAAAGTAATAAATTTTTCAATAAGGTACTTATTCTTTTAAAAACTCTGTTGTGAGCTCGAAGAACATTTTTGGATTTTCTGCATGGAGCCAATGACCAGCATTTGGAATGGTTTCTAATTTTAAATTTGGAAAATGTTGACGAATTGAATCAATATCAGCATCTTGAACATAACCAGAATTTCCGCCTCTTATAAATAAAGTTGGCTTATCAAAAACTAAATTGTCTGGCAAGGGCTTTCCAATTGCATCTAAATTAGCGTTAAAAGCTTCAAGGTTAAATCTAAAAGCTAATTGCCCTGGCTCTTTCCAGTATAAATTCTTCAACAAAAACTGACGTGTTCCAAAATCAGAAACATACTGTGATACTATTTCTTCAACATCATTTCGACTTGGTTTTACAGAAAAATCAACAGCGTTCAATCCTGACAAAATTTCCTGATGATGCTGTTTATAGAATTTTGGACCAATATCTGCCACAATTAATTTATCAACTAATTCTGGATGTGTAGTTGCAAAAAGCATGGCTACTTTTCCTCCCATCGAATGACCAAGAATATCAATTCTAGTTAAATTATTCGCCTGACAATACTCATATACATCTTGAACCATAGCTTCATAACTCCATTCGTCAGAATGAAAACTGCGCCCGTGATTTCTTAAATCTAAAATATGAACTTGAAACCCAGCTTCTACATATTGACCTGCTAGTGTTTTCCAGTTGTCCGACATTCCAAGAAATCCATGCATGATGACAAATGGCTTTCCTTCACCTTCTATTTTTGAATAAAGCATATTTTATTTTTTAGTCCGAAGAATTACTTCAATTTATTTAAATACATATTTACCACATTGTCTAAACCAAGATAAAGTGCTTCTGAAATTAAAGCATGCCCTATTGATACTTCTAATAGTCCAGGAATATTTTGCTTAAAAAACTGAATATTATCTAAACTTAAATCATGGCCTGCATTAATTCCTAAACCTAATTCGTTTGCCAACTCAGCAGCCTTTATATAAGGATCAATTCCATTTTTATTCCCTAAATCATATTGATGGGCAAAGGCTTCGGTATACAACTCAATTCGGTCCGTTCCTGTTTTTTTTGCTCCTTCAATAACTTCTAAAACTGGATCAACAAAAATAGAAGTTCTGATTCCGTTTCTTTGAAATTCCTGAATTACTTCTGTTAAATATTCTTGATTTTTAATGGTATCCCAACCTGCAGAAGATGTGATTGCACCAATTGCATCTGGAACCAATGTTACCTGATCTGGTTTGCATTCTAAAACCAAATCAATAAAATTATGCTGAGGATTTCCTTCAATATTATATTCTGTTGTAACAATTGCTTTTAAATCGCGAGCATCCTGATAACGAATATGGCGTTCATCTGGACGTGGATGTATGGTGATACCTTGTCCTCCAAAACGCTGAATATCTTTAGCTACTTTTAATAAATCAGGGACATTTCCTCCGCGAGCATTTCTAAGGGTTGCAATTTTATTGATATTTACACTTAACTTTGTCATATAAATAGATAATTAATTCTAGTAACATTATATTTGTTACGACAAAAATACAAAGTAAAACAGAGCAGTTTTCGGTATTTTTTGATTATTTTGCATCTAAATATCTTCAATTGATTTATGACAGAAATTACGAACTATATCACAAACGATTTCAGAGCGATTGATAGTCAGGAAACGATAGCCTCGATTCAGGACTTTTTTATTGATGTAAATTTTTCTCATTTCCCGATTTTAGAAGATGGGATTTTTATTGGAAGTATTTCTTCTGATGATGTTGAAACATTTGATATCGACAAAAAAGCAATTGACTACAAATACACTTTGGAACGTTTTTTTGCTAGAAAATCTATGATTTGGCTAGACGTTTTGGAGGTTTTCTCAAAAAACCATACCAATACAATTCCGGTTCTTGACGAAAATAATATTTATGTAGGATACTACGAAATGGAAGACATCATGAAATTTTTTCAGGAAACTCCATTTTTAAAAGAACCTGGAGCTATTATAATTGTTCAGAAAGGTCTTTTAGATTATTCTATGAGCGAAGTAAACCAGATTGTAGAAAGCAATAATGGTAAAGTTTTAGGCTGTTTTGTATCTGAAGCAGACACCGAAAATGTTCAGATAACTGTAAAAATCGGTTTAGGAGCTATAAATGAAATTATTCAGACCTATAGAAGATATGGATATGAAATTATTTCAGAACATCAGGAAGACAACTATATTAATAGTTTAAAAGAACGTTCAGATTATTTAGACAAATACCTGAATATATAAATTAGATAATTAGTTCATATGTCAATTAGAAAATTTTTATCCTAACTGGCATTATCTAATTTTCAAAATTGCCACATTATCTAATTGCCATATTATCTAATTTAATTAAGAATGAAAATAGCCATTTACGGACAATATTATCAAAATAGTACTGAACCAATTATAAAAGACATTTTCAAGTTTTTCAATTCCAATAATGTTGAAATGGTAATTGAAGAAAACTTTTTGAAAATGCTTTACGAAAAACAGTTAGTTAAAAAAGAATACAAAACCTTTCCTGCTAATACTGCTTTAGATAATAGTTTTGAAATGTTGATAAGTATTGGCGGCGATGGTACGATTTTGAGAGCAGCAGCTTTCGTTCGCAATTCGGGCGTTCCATTATTAGGTATTAATGCGGGAAGACTAGGCTTTCTTGCTAAAGTGCAAAAAGAAAATATCGATATTCTATTACAATATGTCATCGATCAAAACTATACTACTTCTGAGCGCACTTTATTAGGTTTAACCGCTGAACCAAAAAATGAAGCTTTTGAGGAACTTAATTTTGCTATGAATGAAGTTACAGTGAGCAGAAAAGACACAACCTCGATGATTACTGTTGAAACTTATTTAAACAATGAATATTTAAATTCATATTGGGCAGATGGTCTGATAATTTCTACGCCAACGGGTTCTACGGGATATTCTTTAAGCTGCGGCGGCCCCATATTAACTCCAGATGTAAAAAGTTTAGTAATTACTCCTATTGCACCTCATAATCTAACCGCCAGACCACTTGTTATTCCGGATGACACTGAGATTACTTTACGTGTAACAGGAAGAGAAGACCAATATTTAGTTTCTTTAGATTCTAGAATTTCTTCGGTAAAAAACGAATCTATTTTAAAAATTAAAAAAACAGATTACAAAATCAAAATGGTCGAAATACCAGGCGAAACTTTCCTAAAAACACTAAGAAATAAATTGCTCTGGGGAGAGGACAAAAGAAATTAAACTCTTTTCTGATTCCCCACTATACGATAATACCACATTTTCTCGTTCTGCTTGTAGTGAATCATCAGTAAATGGCTCAAAATCATTTTATAAATTGAAAAAAAAGCACATTTAACCAAAGGAACTTTGATTCGTATTGATAATTATTATATTTGCACGCAATTTTGAATTAAATGAAGAAAATTTTTAATTTACTGTTATGTTTTTTCCCCTTTATTACACTTACTGCTCAAATCAACGAGATAGGTGTTTTTCTTGGCGGAAGCAACTTTGTTGGTGATGTAGGTAAAACAACTTACATTGCCCCAGAAAAACTTGCTTTTGGTGTTCTTTACAAATGGAATAGAAGTCCGAGACACTCATGGCGTTTCTCTTACACACAGTCAAATGTTAGTGGTAATGATTTTAAATCAGATGAAACGGGAAGAAATCAAAGAGGATACCGTTTTGACAATGACATTAAAGAGCTTTCTGCAGGATTAGAATTTAACTTTTTCGATTTTAATTTACACGATTATCATCAAAAAATAACACCTTATATATTCTCTGGATTAAACTTCTTTCTCTATGACAATTTATACCGATACGACACAGCTCCAAATACTATATATGCTCAAAAAAATGTGCATTCATTTGCTATACCTATTATATTAGGTATAAAATCGAATATAACACCGCGTCTTATTTTAGCGGCCGAAGCAGGAGTTCGTTACACTTTTACAGACAACATAGATGGAAGTAATCCTAACTCGAGTAATACGGATATTTTAAAATTTGGAAATCTAAATAATAATGACTGGTATGTTTTTTCGGGTGTCACCTTAACGTATACCTTTGGAAAAAAACCTTGCTATTGCGCAGAATAAAATGAATTTACTAGAATCAATAGATCACACAAACTTACCTAAACACCTAGCCATTATTATGGACGGTAACGGACGATGGGCAAAACAGCAAGGCTTTTTGCGCGCGTTTGGCCATGAAAATGGAACAAAATCTGTAAAAGAAATAATCAAAACCTCAGCCAGGCTAGGAATTGAATACTTAACCCTATATGCTTTTTCTACAGAAAATTGGAATCGTCCAAAATTAGAAGTTCAGGCTTTGATGAAAATATTGATTAATTCATTAAAAAAAGAGCTAACTACACTTCAAGAAAACAATATAAGACTAAATGCAATTGGAAATCTTGACAAATTACCAAAAACAGCCCAAAAAGAACTTTTGGATGTGATGGAAAAAACCAAAAATAATACGAGATTAACACTAACACTGGCTTTAAGTTACGGATCACGAGAAGAATTGGTAAATGCCGTGAAAATCATCAGCGATAAAGTTAAAAATAATATAATTTCAATAGACACTATTGACGATTCAATTATAAATGAGCATCTTTACACGCAAAATTTACCAGACGTAGATTTATTAATACGAACAAGTGGAGAACATAGAATAAGTAATTTTTTGCTGTGGCAGATCGCTTATGCAGAATTGTATTTTACTAATGTCTTGTGGCCAGACTTTAAAGACCAAGATTTATATGAGGCTATTATTAGTTATCAAAAAAGAGAACGTAGATTTGGAAAAACCAGTGAACAAATTAAATAATTTTTTAGTGTTGCAAAAAAAAATACAAATAGTCCTTACCCTTTTACTTTTGGGTAGTTTTTCACAAATTAAAGCACAAGAAAGAGTTCCTTTTGATCAAGGGAAAAAATATATTCTAGCAAAAGTTTCTGTTGTTGGTAAAATAAGTTTTAACGAACAAACGGTTGTAACGTTTTCTGGTCTACAAAAAGGTCAAGAAATTACCGTTCCTGGAGAAGAAATTAGTAGTGCAATTAAAAAATTAGGTAAATTAGGACTCTTTGACGAAATCTCTTTTTACGTTAATAAAGTAGAAAATGACAGTATCTATTTAGACCTAGATATTGTTGAACTTCCAAAATTAAACGAAGTTAAAATCGTGGGAGTTAAGAAAAGCAAAATCGAAGGCTTAATTAAAGACAACAACCTGACAAAGAACAAGATTGTTAACGAAAACTTAATTACTACGACAAAAAACTACATTGAAAATAAATACAAAAAAGAAGGTTTTTATAATACAAAAGTTACCATAACTAATACTCCAGATACTATCAATGGACATCAAGTTAATATGCTTGTGAGGATAGATAAAGGAGATAAAGTCAAAATCAGCAGTATCGATTTCACAGGAAACAAACAACTCACTGACAGCCAATTACGTGCTGCAATGAAAGATACTAAGCAAAAAAACTTTATTCGTGTATTTAAGGCTTCTAAATTTATTCCGGAAAAATATAAAACGGATTTAGAAAAAGTTGTTGCGTCTTACAAAGAAAAAGGATATCGTGATGCACGTATTATCTACGATTCAGTTAAATACAACAAACAAAAGAACACTCTTGCTATTAAAATTAATGTAGAAGAAGGAAACAAATATTACTTCGGAAACATTAAATTCTTAGGAAATACCGTTTATTCAGATCAGCTTTTAAGCCGTTATTTAGGTATTAAAAAAGGAGAAACTTACAACGGAGTTTTATTAGAAAAAAGAATTGCTGACAAATCAAAACCTGATGCAGAAGATATTACGAATTTATACCAAAACAATGGATATTTATTCTCAAACATCAATGCTGTAGAGGTAAAAACGGTAAATGATACAATCGATTTTGAAATTAGAGTTACAGAAGGTCCGATTGCTTATTTCAACAAAATCACTGTTGTTGGAAATGATAAAACAAACGACCACGTAATTTATCGTGAGTTAAGAACAAAACCAGGAGAAAAATACAGTAAAGAACAATTGGTAAGAACCATTCGTGAGATTGGACAATTAGGTTTCTTTGACCCAGAGGCAATTGATCCAAAATTCAAAAATGTTGATGCTGCGGCAGGAACTGTTGATATCGAATATAATGTTGTAGAAAAAGGATCTAGCCAGGTCGAGCTTCAAGGAGGTTATGGCGGTGGAGGTTTCATAGGAACCTTAGGGCTTTCGTTTAACAATTTCTCGGCAAGGAAACTATTCGATAAAGAAGCATACAAACCTTTACCAATGGGAGACGGACAAAAAGTAGCACTTCGTTTACAAGGAAGTACTTATTTCCAGACCTATAGTGTATCGTTCTCAGAACCTTGGTTTGGAGGAAAAAAACCGGTACAATTTAGTTCATCTATCTCATACAGTAAGCAATTTCTTAACAATTACATCACTAGAACTGTCGATAAAAGCAAAAGTTTTAATATTTTTACAGTACAAGTTGGTTTAGCAAAAAGGTTAACTGTGCCTGATGATTATTTCGTATTATCACAATCTTTAAGTTATCAGCATTATGACTTAAATAACTATAACACAGGTCTATTTACTTTTGGTAATGGTGCGTCTAGAAACTTAGCTTATACTATTGGACTTTCAAGAAGTAACAAAGGGGTAAATCCAATATTCCCTACTTACGGTTCTGAATTCAGTATTTCTGCTAAAGTTACAGCTCCTTATTCATTGTTTAACGGAATTGATTATGGCGATTTACAGAACCAAAAAGAATACAAAACACAGTATACAGGAACAACTACAACCACTGGTATTGACGGACAAGCAATTAATCCAGGTGATTATATTAAGAGTGAAACTGTAAATGGCCAGTCTGGATCTGTAAGTGTAGGATCGGATTTTTCAAGTGCGGATACAGATGTTGCAAAAGTCGATCAGAAGAAATACAATTGGCTGGAGTATTATAAAATTAAATTTAAAGGAGACTGGTATACTAAAGTTTATGGAAAATTAGTCTTGAGAACCCTAACAGAATTTGGTTTCTTAGGAGCTTACAATCAAGAAAGAGGTGTTATTCCTTTTGAACGTTTTTACTTAGGAGGTGATGGTATGGCAAATTACTCAATGGATGGTAGAGAGACGATTCAGTTGAGAGGTTATCCAAACAACTCTTTGACTCCGGTAAATACAGCAGGAGATGCAATTGGAGCAACTATTTATAATAAGTTCTCAATGGAGCTTCGTTATCCAATTACATTAAAAGCATCGGCTTCTATTTTCGCATTAACATTCTTAGAAGCAGGTTCATCATACGCTAATTTTAAAGATTATAACCCATTTGATCTAAATCGTTCTGCTGGTGCTGGTTTACGTGTATTCATGCCTGCGTTTGGATTATTAGGAATTGACTTTGGTTACGGATTTGATGCTCTTCCTGGACAAACAAAAGCTAATGGCTGGGAAACACACTTTATTATTGGACAACAATTTTAAAGAAATAACGTTTGGTTAAAAATCATCAAATAAAGTTATGTTATGAGAAAACAATTTTTATTTATATTTTTAGCCTTGATTGTAGCAAATACAAGTCAGGCACAAGGTAAGACGACTAGAATTGGCTACATCGACATGGAATATATTTTAGAAAATGTTTCCGATTATAAAGAAGCTAAATCACAATTAGAGCAAAAAGCTCAAAAGTGGAAGCAAGAAGTTGAAGCTAAAAAATTAAATATAAATACACTAAAGGAAAGCTTAAAGACCGAAAAAGCTTTACTTACTAAAGAATTAATAGAAGAAAGAGAAACTGAAATCAAGTTTCTTGAACAGGAAATGATGGATTATCAGCAGAAACAATTTGGTTCTGATGGTAATTTAATGAGACAAAAAGCAGCTTTAGCTAAACCAGTTCAAGATCAAGTTTTCACAGCTGTTCAAGACATTGCTGAAGCTAAAAATTACGATTTCATTTTTGATAAATCATCAGATTTGACTATGCTTTTTAGCAATAAAAGATTTGATATCAGCGATCAAGTTTTAAGAGTTCTTAATCGTTCTGAAAAACGTGAACAGCTTACAAAAAAACAGCTTAAAGATCAGGAAGCAAAAGAAAATCTTGAAAATGCAATTGATGAAAATCCAGCAATGGCAGATCGTCAAAAAGCACTTGATGAGAAAAAGGCGGCAAGAGAGAAATTAATTCAGGATAGAAAGTTAGAACAAGAAGCGAAGAGGAAAGAATATGAAGACAGAAGAAATGCTTTAGCAGCCGAAAGAGAAGCTAAAAAAAATGGCACGGTTTCTGGAACAGCTAAAACAACGACAGAAACACAAACAGGAACCGAAGCTGCAAAAACAAGCACTACTGCTAAACCTGCAGCAACCGGAACAGAGCAAACGCCAACCGCTGAACCAACAATGACTAAAGCAGAAGAAAGACAGATGCTTTATGAACAGCGTAAAAAAGAATTGGAAGAGAAAAGAAAGAAAATTTTAGAAGAAAGAGAAGCGGCTAAAAAAGCAAAAGAAGCCGAAACACAAAAAACAAATACGACCAATAATTAATTAATATTTTAAAAATGATGAAACAAATCAAAACTTTACTAATTGCTGCAATTCTTATTTTAGGAGCAAGTAACACAATGAACGCACAAGCGAAGGTAGCTCATGTTGATGTAAGCGAGATCATGTCGAAAATGCCAGCTATGCTAGATGCTCAAAATCAACTGCAAAAATTAAGTGGTACATACGATGCTGAATACAAAAAAATGGTTGATGAGTACCAAGTAAAAATTAAAAAATACGAAGCTGAAGCTACAACTGTAACTGATGCAGTAAATACTGATCGTTCTAAAGAAGTTCAAGACATGCAAAAAAGAATTGTTGATTACAGAGACAATGCACAAAAAGAACTACAACAAAAAGAAACTGATATCGTAAAACCTTTAATGGAAAAAGTTAGAGCTTCTATCCAAAAAGTTGGAAAAGCTAAAGGTTTCCAATATGTTTTAGATGGTTCTACTTTATTGTTAGCTGATGGTCCAAACATTACTGCTGATGTTAAAAAAGATTTAGGATTCTAAGAAATTCAATCCTCATAATTAAACTGCTCAATTTTATAATTTGAGCAGTTTTTTTTTACAAAAAATTAAAACTTAGCTACAATAATATTTCAATTTTTGAATTAACTTAGAGTAAAAAATTATAGTAAAAAATATTAAATTTGCTTTATGACAAACAACAATCCTATAGGCGTTTTTGATTCTGGTATTGGAGGAACTTCCATATGGAGCGCCATTCATGACCTGCTTCCTAACGAAAAAACTATATATCTGGCTGACAGCAAAAATGCACCATATGGCCAAAAAAGTAAAGATGAGATTGTTGCTTTGAGTAAAAAAAATGTAGAGTTTTTACTCGATAATAACTGTAAAATAATTGTTGTCGCTTGTAATACAGCTACAACAAATGCAATACGAGAACTGCGTGCCGATTATGACATTCCATTTGTCGGAATTGAACCTGCAATAAAACCTGCAGCAAACAATTCGCAAACACAAGTAATCGGAATTTTAGCAACAAAAGGAACTTTGAACAGTGAGTTATTTAACAAGACTGCAGAAATGTTTCAAAACACCACAATTATTGAGCAAGTGGGTCATGGACTTGTACAGCTTATTGAAGATGGAAATCTGTATTCTACAGAAATGACACAATTGTTAGAATCCTACTTACAGCCAATGATTGATGCCAATATCGATTATCTTGTTTTAGGATGCAGTCATTATCCTTATCTAATTCCACAGATAAAAAAAATTCTCCCAGATCATATTAAAATAATAGATTCAGGAGAAGCTGTTGCTAGACAAACTAAAAATTTACTTCGAGATAATGTTGGGTTTTCAGATAGTTTAGAAAATGATCCCGTTTTCTATGTCAATTCTAATCCCGCTGTTTTAGAATCAATTTTAGAATATAAATATCCCGTAATCAAAAAAGACTTTTAAAATATTATTCAATTTTTCGCTTGACGAACCAAATTCCGTCTAAAGATAAATTGAGTGATATTTTATGATAATTTTCTTTTATTAAATCATTGGCTATTCTTCCTTTTTGTCCATAAGAATAAGAAACATTTAGAGAAGAAAAAGTGTTGTCAATTGGCAGATTAAGTCCAATCGAAAATGAAGCATTATTGATACGTTCTTTATTCACTTCAAGATATCCTGTATCGTAACTTATACCTGCGGCATATCCTACCCTATCCCAATATTTACGAACATTCTTTTTAGCACTATAAGTAAATCCAAGCGCAAAACGATCTTGATTTACAAAATTACCATACAACTCAGATTGCTTGGTATCGTTCCAGAAACTTTTCTCATAATCTAGAGTTGCATTTAAATTATTTTTGAATCTTTTGCTAACTCCAAAACCGATTTCAAGAGGCATATAATAATCGTCGGTATCTGAAGCTTGTTCAGATTCGATAGTTGATTCTACTTCATCAGCAATACTGGTTACCGATTGAATTTTTGATGCTTTTACTCTTGTTGGAACCTTAAATGTAGACGCAATAATAAAGGTTGAATCTACTTTAAATTGTGCCCCTAATGTAGCACGAACTCCTGAATAGTTTGTTTTCTTATTTATTGTAGTAATTGCGTTTGAAATTAAAAACGAACGCTCATCAACAGTATTCCCAAAAAGTGCCGTTGCCGTTACTCCTAAACTTAGTTTTTTTCCAAATCGATAACCATATGAAAAATCCAAATTATTCAATCCACCGGAACCTTGTGCACTTACATAATAATATTCCTGACTATCTGCGATTGGCAATTTTAAATTTGAAATCTTAAAAACAGAACTAGAATAAGGCTGAAGTGAAAAACTGAAACCAGAGTTTTTAGTTACTGGAAATGCCAAAGCTATATGCGAAAACTGAAAATTATTGCGTTTTTCTGTGCGTGAACTACTTTGATAAGTGGTTGCGATAGCCTTTCCTCCAATATCAAAAAGAAAATGATTTTGATACATAAACCCAAGCGATGCTGGATTTAAATTATTAATAAAACTATCCGAAGGCAAAGCCATTCCAGAAGAACTTGTTGAAGACAAATAGCCAAAATTTGAATCGTATAAACTTCCGACACCATACAAAGAATAAGGTGAACTGGAAATACTTTGAGAAAACGAAGTCAGCGACATTAAAATGAAGCAGCTCCATAAAAGAATTTTATTTTTCATTTAGTAAGAGATGTAATAAATTTTGAGCTGAATTTTATTGTTCAAATGCTTCTGATCGCCTAAAACAATTCTATTGACCGATTTAGAAATTGTAGGCAAGGTTAATATGAGTGAAGACCTTGAATCTGACTGTTTAAGCATTTCTTTCTGCAGAAAACTTCCAATCGGAATTGTGTATCCGATGTTTTCATTAAATTCATCACTCTTTTTATTTAATATTCCATAAACTGTAGAATTCGCAGAGTTTACTAATGTTGAACTTATCCTATTTAAGTTGTCTCCAACATAAACACTTAAAGAGTCTGCTAAAGGATATTTTTCGGAGTAGGAATTATTTACAGGCTTCAGAATTAATTGCGCATCAACTATGGCTCCATTAGTTGATATATTTTTAAACTGCTTAATGTTCGGAAAATCTATTTTACACGCTACACCTGTTCCAGATTGAATAAATCCTTGATTATTGGTCAATGTGCTGGATAATTTGCTGCTCGAAATGGGAAGATTTTGAAGAATCGTTCCTGTCCTATCTAGAGAAATCGAATTGAACTGCTTTGCTACATCTGCAATCGTAAAATCAATTATGTACGGAACCTCATCTGCTTCAGCCTGATATTTTGAATAGTACATTCTAACTTTACTTGTAGAAACATTAAACCCAATAACATTAGCAGAATTAGACGTGTCTGGCACTAAAACCAATCCCTTTAAATATTCGGTAAAACTATCAAAATCGGTAATTTCCCTTTTTTTGATTTTTTGGAAAAGAGCAGATCCAAATTCATCATTCATTCTAATATTAATCGAATCTTTCTCTGTAGGTCTAGGTTTAAGAGATATTGTTCCTAAACTTTGAGAATCGTATGCTAAAGTTGAATTATTGTAAAAATTGCTATCATCGGTATTAGGCTTAACTTTCTGCGTTAATCGATGAATATTGAAAGTTTGCACTCTTGTTGTATCTCCATAATAATAATTATCATATTTTAGAATCATTGAGATTGAATCGAAAACATAATTTACAGCTTGTGTATCTGAACCAGTATTATTTAAGGCATAAGTGGTTGTAGAAAGCTGGAAATAACTATCTGATTTCACTTTCCCAAAAATAGGATCCTCATAATTTCCAATCAAAATTCTACTTTTGTTCGATGTTACAAGCGAATCAAAATTAATAGTTGACATCTCGACTGTAACGGTATCGATCATAATAACTTTATTGCTTAACGCCAAATAATCTGACCCAACAGTAAACTCACCTGTATCCGTATCTGTACCACATGAAAATAGTGTTAGTACAAAAAGCAATATCAATATAAACTTGTGCATAATTTATTTTTTGAGCAAATATAAAATGCAAGGTTTGGTGGCACACTATAACATATACTATCGCCCGATTTCGAGCTATAAATCGAAGAAAACAATCTATGAAACCAATGACGTTGATAAAATTTAATTCGACCTTAAAAACGTCGATTTTGTCTATCAAAACACGTCATACATATATCTTCTTTTTTTTAAGACGGTCATACACCTAATTTTGAGCCAATAAAATAAATAATGAAAGTAAGGTTTTTAATTTGTTCTCTTTTTTTGATTTCTATCTTAAGTATGAACGCTCAGGAAAATTTTGCCGCTTACGCGAACATCAAAATCGAGCCGACAGAAAAAATAAATTTCAGTGAAACCAACGTTGGTGTTTTTTATCAAAAAAAACTGGGAACAAAAAACCAAATTTCGAATACATTAGAATATTCCAGTCTGAAAGTAAATTATGAATTAAATCAGCATAATTATTATGCAGACCAAGAACGATTCAATCAAATTCAGAACAACTTTCAGTATTCGAATCAAATATTAGAAAAAACAAAACTGGGAATCTCTGTTCTACCAACAGCAAATTTTCAGGAAAATCTAGATTTTGAAGCTATAACCGTTTTAGGAAATCTAGAAATTGAACAACAATTAAGTTCTAAATCAAAGGTAATAATTGGAGCAGGAAGAACATCCATTTTTGGCGCACCGAAATTTACTCCAATTGCAGCTTTTGATTATAAAATGAATGAGAAAACGAATTTTAGAATTGGATTTCCAGATTCTAAAGTTTCTTACTCTAATAATGAGAGAAATAAGTTCAGTTTGACAAATAGTTTTAATGGTAATTTTTATCATCTAGATGAAACCAACAATAGCGATAAAGCGGAGAAAGTTGTTTTATCGCAAATGACGTCAGCACTTGAATACGAAAGAAATGTCAGCAATAATTGGTTTTTGGATTTTAAAGCTGGTTATGATTTTAATAAAAAATACAACTTGTTAGATCGTAATGACCATAAAGTTTACGACTACAATACAGGAAATGGTTACGTTTTAGGGATAGGGATCAAATACAAACAATAAATATTAAATACACTATGATTAATCTAAAAAAAGGAATTTTATTCACAGCGCTTTTTTCGTGCCTCTTTTTTGTAAGCTGCAGCAATGATGACGATGACGATGATTTAATTGGGAACTGGATAAAAAAATCAGCTTTTGATGGCCCGGCAAGATCTAGTGCTACAAGTTTTGTTATTGGAGACTATGCCTACATTGTTGGTGGTTATACGGGAGATGTATACTTAAAAGATTTATGGATTTACAATTCAAATGGCGATTACTGGGAACAAAAAGCCGATTTTACTGGAGTAGGAAGAAGTTCTGCTTCTAGTTTTGCTTTAAACGACAAAGGTTATGTGGGTCTTGGTTATGACGGAACAAACAAATTAAAAGATTTCTTTCAGTACGATCCATCTGCTAACAGCTGGACACAAAAAGCTGATTTTGGAGGAACAGCTCGTTATGCTGCTGTTGGTTTTCAAGTTGGAGGAAAAGCATATTTTGGAACTGGTTATGACGGAAATTATCTTAAAGATTTTTATCAATATGATGATCAAGCCAATACTTGGACACTTGTAAACGGCTTTAGCGGAAATAAAAGACGTAACGCTACTGTTTTTGTAATTGCAGACAAAGCCTATTTGGTAACTGGTGTAAACAATGGAACTTATCAAGAAGATTTCTGGGAATTTGACCCTTCAAATGATACTTGGACAAGAAAAAGAGATGTTGACAAAGATACTGACGACGATTACACTTACAATGACGAATATGCGATTGTACGTGCAAATGCTTCAAGTTTTTCTATGAGCGGTTTAGGTTATATTGTTGGTGGAGAGAATATCAAAACTGTTTGGGAATATAATCCAACAACTGACTTATGGACTGAAAGAACTCCAATGGAAGGTGCTACAAGAACAGATGCCGTTGGTTTTGCAATCAATAATCGTGGTTTTTATATGTTAGGAAGAGTTGGTTCTACTTACTTTGATGATGCATGGGAATTTAAACCATTAGAGGAACAAAATGACGATGACAACTAAAATTAAACAATTCTTCTGGATTAACCTCCAGAAGAATTTAATGCTTTTTGTAATTCTTCTTTTTTTTGCAGCTTGCACAAAAAAAGAAGTTTTGACCACTGCTGTTTTTAAAACAGATTCAGGATGGGGATATACCATTTCCTACAAAGAAAAAGTTCTCATTAAGCAGTCCATTATTCCCGTAATAAGCGATAATAAAAGTTTTGCGACAGAAAGCGACGCACTAAAAGTAGCAGATTTTGTAAAGCAGAAACTCAAACAAAACTTATCTCCCACGGTAACTAAAAATGAATTAATTTTATTAAAAATAAAATTGTAAATGCAGGTCGATACCATTAAAAATACAGGCTATAACAAAATCTTGTTCCATTGTGCAATATGGATTTTCTTTATTTTGACTTCCTTAATTCAGTTTTATGAAAGTCCGTTTAAGATAAACAATGACTTCTACGCGCAATGGTCAACAGGAATTATATTGTTCTATCTGAACTATTTTTATTTGGTTCCTAATTATTTACTGCAAAAAAAATATTGGTTTTACTTTACGTTTGTCTTTATTCTAATTAGTTTCTTTATGATTATTCGTTTGAATTATTTCATTCCAGAATTTAGACATTTAAGACCGGAAAACATAACGCCAAGAATGATGCCCAACGATGTGAGGATTTTTGATAGCGGTCCGCACAGAAGAATCGAAATGCGACAACCACTTTTCTTTAAAATTGGCCCGTCATTTTTCTACATTTTGGTTATCACTATTTCTGCCATTATTAGAACACTAACCGAATTTTATAATAATCAGCAAAATAAACTGATTGCCGAAACGCACAGAACAAATACTGAATTGATTTATCTGCGAAAACAAACCAATCCGCATTTTTTGTTCAATTCTTTAAACAGTATTTATTCTTTGGCACACAAAAAATCTGATTTGGTCCCTGATGCCATCGTGACCTTATCTGAACTTATGCGCTACATGCTGTATGAGACAGATAACAGAACGGTGGCTTTAGAAAAAGAGGTCAATTATATTCAGAATTATATAGAGTTACAAAAGCTCCGATTAAACAATATTGAAGACATTGTAATCAATGTACATGGCGACACTAAAAATAAATTTATTGAACCATTATTACTAATTTCTTTTGTCGAAAACGCTTTTAAATATGGAACTGATTATAAAGGTGCAGCACACGTAAGAATTAAAATTTTGATTACAAATAACAATCTTGATTTCTGGATTGAAAATTCTATCGAAAATTATGTTAAGGATCCTGAAAATTCAGGAATTGGATTAGTCAATATCCAAAACCGTCTTGATCTGCTTTATCCAAACGCACACGACCTAACCATAACCCAGGATAATGCCTACTACCGAGTTCATTTAAATTTAAAATTAGACGAAATAAAAACCGCAATGCATTAATAAAGTGAATTACGGGCACTGACTAAAACTATTATCTTCAACCGTATATTTTTTATTTCTTATTCCGTATTTTAGGAAAATTTTAAAACTTAATTCACTGGTTTAAAATTACTTTTGAATGCCGAAACAAATTATAAACCTAATTCTGAAAAAATGAAATGTGTAATTATTGATGACGAACCTTTAGCAGTAGAACTATTGCAGGATTTTGTCAAGAAAGTAGACTCATTAGAATTGATTAATTCTTTTAATAATGCAATCGATGCCGTTTCATTTATCAATCAGAATAATGTTGATTTGATTTTTTTAGACATACAGATGCCTCACTTTTCTGGAATTGATTTTTTAAACACAATTGAAAAAAAACCTTTGGTGATTTTCACAACTGCTTATTCTGATTATGCTGTTGAAGGATTTAATCTTGGAGCAGTCGATTATTTAGTAAAGCCAATTCCTTTTCATCGCTTTTTAAAAGCAGTTGTTAGAGCACAGCAGGTTCTTAACCCAGTTCCGCCTCAAGCTATTTCCGAGAATACAAATACACCCGAAATCGAACAGGATTTCATGTTTGTTAGAGCTGAATATGAAAATGTAAAATTAAACTTTGCAGATATCCTTTTTATTGAAGGATTAAAGGATTATGTAAAAATTTATACGACCGATAATAAATTTACCCTCACTTTAATCAGTTTGATTAAACTTGAAAATTTACTTTCTAGTAAAGGTTTTGCACGAATACATAGATCCTATATTATCAACATCAAGCATGTGAAATCTATTCAGAAAAATAAGGTTTTAATAAGCGATAAGAGAATTCCAATCAGTGAAAGTTATAAAAGCACTTTCTTTGAAAAAATCAATCTTTAGTTTTTAAATTCAATAAAAAATCCAAATTTCAAGAGTCTAAACTTTTTGAAATTTGGATTTTTTATTGTGATTTTTATAATTTATTCTTCGTTTTTAAACCAGCTCGAGTACATGACATAATTATTTGAAATACGTTCTATTTCGCCTGCAAAATTAGACTGATCAATATCTTTTACTTTTTTAGCCGGAACACCAGCGTAAATACTTCCTGAAGGCACAACAGTATTTTGAGTTACTACAGCTCCTGCAGCAATAATAGCATTACTTTCAATAACACAATTATCCATTACGATGGCACCCATTCCTATTAAAACATTATCGTGAATTGTGCAACCATGTACAATAGCGTTGTGTCCGATAGAAACATTATTTCCTATAATAGTAGGATGTTTTTGATACGTACAATGAATAACAGCGCCGTCTTGAATATTTACTTTATTACCAATTTTAATAAAATGAACATCTCCTCGAATAACCGCATTAAACCAAACACTGCAAGTTGTTCCAAAAGTTACATCACCAACTATAGTTGCATTCTCGGCAACATAACAATCTTCTGGAATTAACGGTGATTTTCCGTTTACAGATTTAATCAGCATAAAATAAAATTTAATTAATTGCTGGACAGTTACAATCGTAACGTGCTTTTCTACAGAATAAATTGACTCCTAAAGTAATTTGATGGTAGCCACCAGTGTCGAATTTCACATCTCCTGTTACTTGAGAATAAGTATAAGCAAACATAAAGTTCTTAAAATTAACTCCAACAATTGGCGTAAAATATTGTAATTTTTGAGAAGCAACTCCGCTTCCCGAAAGATACTGAGCACCATCAAAACTTCTTCTATAAGATAAAGCAGCCCAAAGACTTCCAAAATCCATATTTTTGTAGGCTTTCATATTCAAGTCGAGTGTTTTTTCTTTCGTTTGATCGAATAGCTGAAAAAGAATAGAAGGTTCCCAGGTCCAATTATCATTTTTACCAAAAACATAACCTGCACTCAATAAAAACTTTCTTAGATTATCGCTTTCATAATCTGTATATAATTCTCTTCTAGTTTCTAATAACCCCTGAACAGTTGCATGAGCATAAAAATCCAGATAGTTATAAGAGGCTCCTACATCTACATTAAAATAAGAATCTTTTTGAATTGAACCGAAAACAGTAGGATCAAAAGTTCCTCCAAATTTCGTTTCATCCAATTGATTTTGTATTAAACCTCCGCTAATTCCAAAAGACAACTGATTCAAATCTATTTCGTCTCTCGAAAACATTATATGGTGTGCGTAGGTTACTTTTACTCCCTTTTGAGAATGATATCCATTTTTGTCATTAAAAACAATTATACCAGCTCCAGAACGTTCTCCTAGTCTTCCGTTAAAACTTAAGGTCTGCAAAGTCGGTGCGTCTTCTTGCCCAAACCACTGCTTTCTTGCCGTCAATCTAATTTTAGCACAGTTAGCCGCACCAGCCATTGACGGATGAATTAAATAGTAATTATCGGACAAGTAATCAGAATACACAGGTATTCCTTCTTGAGAATAAGAATGAAAACTGATAATGAGAAAAATTAATAAAACCCTGATTTTAAATTTCATAAAGGCAATTTTGTATCTATATAATTTTCACTCCTGCAATTTAACACGATTTCTATGAGAAGAGTCTTAATTATTTCATTAAAAAATCAAATATAGTTATTAGTAGAAAATAACTTTAGTAAATTTGCAAAAAATATACAATCATGACAAAAATCACTATAAAAGAGACTCAAAATCCAACCATTTTAAAGTTTGAGTTTGAAGACTTTATTACACAGAATCAAAATTTCGAATTTAAAAACATTGATGAAGCAGAAGCTTCTCCTTTAGCACAGCAATTATTTTATTTACCATTTGTTAAAACAGTTTACATCTCTGGAAATTTTATAGCTATAGAAAGATATAGTATTGTGGATTGGGATGACGTTAAAGATGCTGTTGCGGAACAAATTAGTGCTTTTGTTGAAAAAGGCGGTGTAATTATTAAAGTTGATGAGAACAAAGCAAAAAAACAACCCATTACTGTTTACGGAGAAACAACTCCAAATCCTTCAGCTTTAAAATTTGTGGTAAGCAGAATGCTAACTCGCAACGCAGTAGAATATAAAAATATCGATCAAACTGTTTCTTCTCCATTGGCTCAGGAATTATTTAAATTTCCGTATGTAAAAGAAATTTTCATTGACGAAAACTATATTTCTGTTACTAAATATGAAATCAATGACTGGTCTGAAATTACATTAGAATTAAGAACTTTCATTAAACAATTTATCGAAAACGGCGGAACTGTTTTAGATGAAAGTCTAATTCAGACTACTACCAAAAATGAAGTTACCAAAGATGAAGCTTTCGATAAATTAGATGTTACTTCTCAACAAATCATTAATATCTTAGAAGAATATGTAAAACCAGCTGTAGCCGCAGATGGTGGAAATATTGCTTTTGAATCTTATAACGAAGAGGACAAAACAGTAAAAGTGCTTTTACAAGGTGCATGCAGCGGTTGTCCTTCTTCAACTTTCACTTTAAAAAGCGGTATCGAAAATATGCTTAAAAGCATGTTGAATGATGAGGCTATTAAAGTTGAAGCTTCTAATGCTTAATCTTATTTAAATTATATTAAAAAGCGTCTCAATGAGACGCTTTTTTTTATTTTTAATCACTTAATATCAATTATTTACCAATAAAAAAACCAGTAATTCTATAAAATTAGTTAATATTGTATTTATAACCAATTAATTAAAAACCATGGGATTAACTTCATTTTTTAAAAATCTATTTGGCTCAACAAAAGAGTCTGCTTCAGAATTGGCTACTAGTGCCGAAAATACTTTTGAACAAGCAAAAGAAGCGACTGCTCCGTACATCGAAAAAGTAGAAACTTTTGCAGAAGAAACTATTGATAAAGTAAAAGAAGTTTCAGAACCGATTATTGACCGCGCCTCTGATTATGCTGATAAAGCAAAAGAAACAGTAAGCGAATATGCAGATAAAGCATCAGAAGCTATAAGCGACGTAATTGATTCTGTTAAAGAAAAAACCGCAGCTCTAACAAGTGATGAAAGTCCAGAACTTATAACAGAAACCGTAGTGGATGCCAGCGAAATTGGTGACGAAGATGACGGTAAAGCGTAAACACGATTTTCTAATAATGTAAATATTTCTATATTTGCATCTCTAATGTACCTTCTCTTTTGAGAAGGTTTTTTTTATTTTAAAATCATGAATCTTAATCCCGAACAAGTCAGTAAATACATTAGCCGATTTATTGATATTTTAGTTGATTATTCACCAAAATTAATCTCTGCATTCATCATCTTATTTGTTGGTTTGTACGCCATCAGATTGATTAATCGCATTATGAGAAAAGTAATGATTCAGCGAAATCTGGATCCGACATTAACAAAATTCTTAGCTGATATTTTACTTTGGGCATTACGAATATTATTGTTTGTAACTTTTATTTCTAAATTAGGCATTGAAACTTCATCTTTCGTAGCTATTTTAGGAGCAATGGGACTTGCAGTTGGTTTATCATTGCAAGGTTCGCTTTCTAACTTTGCAGGCGGAATGCTTATCATTGTTTTTAAACCATTTAAAGTTGGAGATACCATAGAAGCGCAAGGCGTTATTGCGACAGTTCTTGAAATTCAGATTTTTGTAACCAAGATGCTGACTGGAAATAACCAAACTGTTTTTGTTCCAAATGGTGCTTTATCAAACGGAAATATTATCAATTATTCGATGCAGGGAGAAAGAAGAGCTGATTTGACTTTTTCAATTTCATACGATTCTGATATTAAAAAGGCTAAAGATATTCTTTTGGATGTTTTAAATAACAATCCAAAAATATTGAAAACGCCTGCACCAGAAGTTTTCGTAAAGAATTTATCGGCAAGTTCAATAGATTTTGCAGTTCGCCCTTGGGCTAAAAATGCTAATTACGGAGCTGTTTTTTCTGAAACGTTAGAAAACTGTAAAACTGCTTTGGATGAAGCTGGAATTTCAATCCAGCCGTATACGATACAGAAATAAAATATTATTGCTTTTTTGGAGGAGCAATCATAAAATCTTTTAAATAATAAGGTTCAAAATAAGCGACATCTACAGTGTCGCTTATTTGATACTTATCATAACTGATTTTACTCATAGCGTTTGCTGAAGGGTATTTTACATCTTCTAAAAACACAAAATTCTGTTTTGTTAAGACAGCTTTACATTTGTCCGCACAATCTCCAACAAAATATATTTTATCATGATATTCTTGAAATGAATTTTCGTCAATAATCTCCGCTTTAATAGCTCTGTCGATTGTCAAATCTGAATTAAAAATGGCACTGTAAACTTCCATTCTTCGTGCATCTAACATCGGAATAATTTTCCCATCAATCACTTCGGCCTGAGAAGCTAAAGTTTGAAGTGTATCAACAGCAATTAGAGGTATATTCAAAGCATAACACAGCCCCTTAGCAGCCGAAACGCCAATTCTTAATCCAGTATAAGATCCTGGACCTTGACTTACAGCAATTGCTGCTAAATCTTGAACTGAAATTCCTGCTTTTGCAATTACTTCTTCTATAAAAACATGAAGTTTTTCAGCATGCGAATATCCTTCGTCTGCAAGCTCATTGCAAGCAATTGTTTTTCCATCTTTTGCGACAGATACAGAACAATTTTTAGTAGCCGTTTCGATGTTGAGAATAAAAGACAAAGTATTAAAATTTAAAATATTATTGAATTCTTTTTATTATTTTTTTGGAGCTTCTACTTTTTTAAGCTTCACCTTATCTCCAGAATTAAGATCCTTAGAAACTGTAGTATAAGGTCCAGTAATTACAACATCCCCAGCTTTTAATCCAGACATTACTTCGATATTCGAATCGTCCTGAATTCCTGTTTTAATTACTCTTATTTGAGCTTTATCACCCACTTTCACAAAAACACATTCGAATTTTTTATCATTCTTTGGTGCTGTTTTTTTCTCTTCATCTGGAGCCTCTATCTTAATTTCTTTTACAGCTGTAGTATCCGATTTAACCACAACAGAACTAATTGGCACTGCCAAAACATTTGCTTTTATTGTTGTAATAATATCCACCGTTGCAGTCATTCCTGGTCTGAACGGAGAATAAGTATTTGGTTTCCCTTCCAACAAATCTTGATAAGACTCTTTTACTATACGAACCTTTACTTTAAAATTAGTTACCTGATCTGAAGTAAGTGTTGTACTGGCAGAGTTAGAAATGCTAGTTACAATTCCTTTAAACTTCTTTTTTAAGTAAGCATCTACCTCGACATTTGCCTCGTCTCCTATCTTAATTTTTACAATGTCATTTTCATTTACGTCTACTTCAACCTCCATATTATTAAGGTTTGCAACACGTAAAAGTTCTGTTCCTGCCATTTGCTGCGTTCCTAAAACTCTTTCACCTAATTCCACATTTAAAACAGAAATTGTTCCGTCTGCAGGAGAATAAATTGTAGTTCTGCCTAAGTTATCTCTAGCTTCGTTCACAGAAGCCGAAGCACTTTGAACATTATAATAAGAATTTTGTTTTGTTGCTTTTGCTACTTCAAAAGATGCAATTGCTTTATCCCAATCTGATCTCGAAATTACACCTTTATCGTATAATGTTTTATTACGTTCATAATTAGCTTTAGCTTCCTTAAAACTTGCTTCTGACTGTGTTAAACCAGCTTTAGAACCAGACAAATTAGAAACTGAACGATTATAACTAGAGGTATATAAATCAGGATTAATTTTTACCAACAAATCTCCTTTTTTAACAACTTGGCCTTCTTTTACATTTAGCAAAATAATTTCTCCCGAAACTTCCGGCGAAATTTTCACTTCAATTTCTGGTTGAATTTTACCTGTTGCCGAAACGGTTTCAACAATTGTTGAAGCCATTACTTTTGCTGTTTCTACTTCTTTTCCTTCTTCCTTATTTCCTATTACCCCAGCCTTTGAAAGACCGATTAAAGCTATAATGAGCACTATTGCACCACCTACTAAGAAATAAATTGTTTTTTTTGACATAATAAATTATTTTGTAATAATTGGAACAATTGGAATTCCGAAATAAAATTCAAGTATTTTAATTTTAAACATGTAATCGTATTTTGTTCGAATTACATCTGATTGTGCATTAGTCAACAATGTTTGAGCTTGTGTAAAATCAAAAGAATTCATCAAACCTACATCATATTTTTCTTTTGCATAATTGTAAGCTTGCTGTCTTGCTTCCAAAGTAACAGTCGAAGCTTCATAAGTGTTTAAAGCTGCTTTTGCATCTGTAAATGCAGTATAAACATTACGCTGTAAATCTAAACTTTTTTGCTCTAAATCTATTTTAGATTTTTCTAAATTTACTTTATTTCTTTCTACATTATTTCTAGCAGAAAAACCATTAAAAATCGGCACAGAAAGTTGCAATCCGAAAGACTGTCCTTTATTGTCATTAAACTGATCAAAAATAGGTTGTGCATTACCTAAAACAGATGAATAATTGTCTCTTAAAACGGGTTGATTTGTTCCTTGCACATATCCAATCTGAGAAGTTGGATTTGCAGTATTTAAGGTAGAACCAGTTATAATATCAGAATAACTAGCTCTGGTATTAAAATTGTAAAAAGCACTTAAAGTTGGCTGATAAGCTCCTTTAGCGATAACTACATTCTTCTCGGCAATTTCAAGGTTGGTTTGTGCTAATTTTAAGTCTGTTCTTATTTCTTTAGCTTTATCATAAATTTCAATTGGAGATTGTGCCAAAATATTGTTCTGATCTTCCAATTTATTATCATCAACAACATCAAAATCAGCAAATTCTTTTAATTGTAAAAGTTGTGCTAAACTTAATTTAGATATTAATAAATTATTTTCAGAAACGGCAATATTTTGCTTATCTGTAGCAACAGTTGCTTTTAAATCAAATAAATCTCCACGCGGAATTGTTCCAGCATTTACCATTTCTTCAGAACGGGCAAAGCGTTTTTCATCAATTGCCAATTGTTCTTTTTTAACTTTAAGATCTTCTTTATTAGATAAAATTTGTAAAAATGCGCTGGCAACATTCAAAGAAATATCTTCCTGCATTTTTAACAATTGGTATTTTGCAGCTACAATAGAAAGATTAGCTCTTCTTAAATTATTTTGATTTTGAAGTCCTTTGTAAATATCGACTCCTACAGAAGCTCCTACAGAAGAATATTGTGTAGTTTGGTTTTCAAGCAAACCTGTTGTAATATTCTGGTTCAAACCAATGTTCCAAGAGTGCGATGCATTTGCATTTACAGATGGCAGATAATTTCCAATTGCACCCTTTTTATCGATTGCAGCCGTTTTTAAATCAAGCTCTGTCAACTTTATCGTAATATTATTTTCTAATGCGTATCTAACGCATTCTTCTAAAGTCCATTGTTTTGATTGCGCTTGGCTCGTTAATCCGAAACCGAATAACATTGCAAAAACGAGACTATTATATTTGTTTATTTTCATATTTTTTTAATGAAAGCGCAGTAAATCGAACCGCGCAAATTTAACATTTTTTAAAACCAAAAAGATCCTTAAACTTTTAAATTAGTTTATTTTTTTTCTTTATCTCCCTCATTAATCAAGCCCTGATTCCAGATTTTTATTTTATCTGTATCTTTTATACCGCTTTTAACTTGAACATAGATTCCGTCGCTAACTCCAAGTACCAGATCTTTTCTCTGAAATTTTTGTGGAGCGGTTTCAATCTCCACATAAGGTTTTTGTGTTTTTTTGTCAAACTGAACTAACGATTCTTTAATAGCTAAGATTTTATCTGCTTTTTCTAAAATAATAGAAGCATTTGCACTCAATCCAGCTCTGATAAAAGTATCGTCTCTATTGATCATTTGCGCTTTTATTTCAAATTGAATTGCTCCGTTTTCGGTTACCCCTTTTGGTGCAATATAATTTAAAACTGCTTCAAATTTTTTGTTTTCGATAGCTCCAATTGTGATTTCAATTGGCATTTTTTCTTTGATTTTTCCAACTTCAGATTCATCGATTTTCCCAATAAAAATCATTCTTCCAACATCTGCAACACTTGCTATTGTTGTTCCTTCATTAAAATTATTACTTTCAATTACCTGATTTCCAACTTTTACCGGAACATCTAAAACCATCCCGTTTACCGTCGAACGAATCAATGTATTTGCATAAGTTCCTAATGACGAAGTAGTTCCTGTTTTTACAATATCCAAACTTTGTTTTGCCGCCAAATAAGTTTGTTTTGCCTGATTGTAAGCAACTTGAGCTGCATCAAAATCATTTGCAGAAATTACATCTTTCTCAAATAATGTTTTTTGTCTCTTGTACAGTTTTTCTTGATTGTCTAAAGCAATTTTAGCCGTTGTAACTTGATTTTGAGTACTGCTTACATTAGAAACATTTGCTACAACTCTAATTTTAGCAATCATATCGCCAGCTTTGATTTTTTCACCAGCTTTAATGTATACCTCTTCAATAATCCCTGAAATATTTGGTTTGATTAGAACTTCCTCATCAGGCTGAATATTTCCTGTCGCAATAGTATTCTTTACGATAGTCTTAATTTCTGCTTTCTCCGTTTTAAATACAACTGGTGGTTCTTGATTTTTAGCATACAAATAATAAAGTGCGCCAAAAAAAACAATTGCAATAAATATTAAAATGGTTACGGTTACTCCTTTTTTCATTTGTTTTTTGGTTTAATCGATTTATTTTGATTGATAATTTTATTCTGTTCTTAAAGCATCTACTGGCTTAACATTAATCGCAGTCTGAGCGGGAATAAATCCTGCAAGCAATCCTGAGCCGACCAATATTAATAAAGCCACAAACACTACTGTTAAATCTACACTAGGATTGGCAAACATGGTATTGCCGCCGGGGGGCATGGCATCTAATGCGATATTTAATAATGCTATGATTCCTGTTGCGACCGCTATTCCGAGCATACCTGAAATAATGGTTAAAAATATAGATTCTGATAATATTTGTGCTCTAATATTTCCTGGTGTTGCCCCTAAAGCTCTTCTAATTCCAATTTCTTTTGTACGCTCTTTAACCACAATAAGCATGATGTTAGAAATACCTATTACTCCTGAAATCAAAACTAAGGTTCCAACAAAATAAGCAATCACTTTTAGAATATTAAATAAACTTTGGACTTTATTAAATTGTTCATATAAGTCAAAATTTCCGACTGCACGATCATCCGTAGGATTAACTGAATGGAGCGCTTTTATAATTTCTAAAATTTTTGGCTTTAGTTCTGTAATCGAAGCTTCATCATTTGCCGTTAATGCCATCCAGCCTACTTTATCACCATAATTAAAAGCTTGCTGAAAGGTAGTAAACGGGATAAAAATATTTTTTTGTTCTTGTTCAGCATTTCCTCCTTGCTGTTTAGAGGTATAAACTCCAACCACCATAAAATTAATGCCGTTAATCTTTATATAAGTTCCTACAGCTTCTTCGGCTTTTCCGTATAGTTCGCTGATTACACCTTTTCCAATTACCGCAACTTTTCTTCGTTCATTAATATCCTGCTGATTTACAAAACGTCCTTTAATAATATCCATTGGCTGCTGTTTAATCAGCTCTGGATAATCTCCGTAAATTGTAAAGGCTGAAGTTTTAGTTCCTCTTACAACATTATTTGTTCCGTTAAAATCTCCAAGTTGATTTCTAGGCGAAACATACAATAAATCTGGTATAGCTTGTTTTAATGCTGCCACATCACTATTTCTAAAATCATAACGGCGTGTTTTTGGCAGACCTTTATAGGCTTTTGAAGTCGTTTGACTCCACATAAACATTGTATTGGTTGCTATTCCATCAAATCCTTTTTTTACACCATTTTCGAGACCGTTTCCAGCAGCAAGTAATATCACTAATATAAATATCCCCCAAAACACACCAAAAGCAGTCAGTATAGTTCTGAATACATTTGCTGTTAAAGCCTGTAAAATTTCGTCCCAATTATCTTTACTAAACATAATTATTCGTCTCTAAGTGCTACAATAGGTTTAATTTTGGCAGCTCTGTAAGCTGGGAAAAATCCAGCCATGGCTCCGGCAAAAACGAGCAAAACTAAGGTGGTCAATGCCACACTAAAATCTACTTCCGGATTTCTAAAAAATTCGCTCTGAACCATTGGCCCAACAAATTCTAACAAAAGAAGACTTCCAAGTAAACCAACAAAACCAGCAATTGTTGTAATAAATATTGATTCGTGAAGAATCATAGAAATGATTGAAAATGGCGATGCACCAAGAGCTTTTCTAATGCCAATTTCTTTCGTACGCTCTTTCACTATAATAAGCATAATATTACTTACTCCTACAACTCCAGCAATAATAGTACAAATACCAACCCACCAGAAAAACAGTCTAATATATAAATTCAAATCATAAAACTGCTTAGCGTCTTTAACTGAATTATAAGCCCCTATACCACTATCATCTTCAGGAGCAACTAGATTTTTGCTTTTTAACAGGTTCTTTAAATCTTGAGTAAACTTTTCAGATTGCGCTAATGCTTCATCATAATTATCTGTCTTTTTTAAGGTAAAAAACATATTGCTAATTTTATCGCCAGCACCAAAAGTTTTCTGAACAGTAGTTAATGGCAAATAAGCACGGGTTTCTTCTCTTTCTCCTCCTGGATCAGTAAAAACTCCAATTACTTTAAAACTAATATTGTTGATTAAGATTTCTTCTCCAATAGCATTTTTATCTTTAAGCAAATCGGTTTTTAATTTCATTCCGATAACAGCCACTTTCGCATTGCTTTCCAAGTCTTTAGCATTTACATAACGCCCCTGAACTATGGTTAAATTTTCAATACCTCCATAATCTGGATTTACTCCTCGATACTGATAATTACCAGACTCTTTACCATAAGCAAAAGACTGTCCCCAATAATTCTGTGTTGAAGCTCTCAAATCTAATTTGTCTTCAAACTTTTGAATAGATTGATTGTAGTCGCTATTTCGAAACTGAATTTGACGGCCAGGATTTAATCCTTTGTATTCTTTAGTTGTTGTTCCTGTCCAAACCTCAATAATTCCGGCAGCATCACGTTCAAACTGTTTTTCAATTCCGTTTTGAAGACCTTTTCCCGCACCAAGTAAAATCACCAAAATAAAAATTCCAGAAGCCACAGAAATTCCGGTTAAGAATGTTCTTAAACGGTTTTTAGAAATGGCTTCAAATATTTCCTGCCAACGCTCGATATTAAACATAAGACGAAGCTCTAACTTGTTCTACTTTTTTATCGTCAATAATTAGCCCATCTTTTAGGACTACGTTTCTTTTGCACATTGCTGCAATATCAGGTTCGTGTGTAACAATTAGGATCGTTTTCCCTTCATCATTAATTCCTTGAATAAGCTCCATTACTTCATAAGAAGTTTTCGTATCAAGAGCTCCAGTAGGCTCATCTGCCAACAAAACTTTCGGATTAGAAGCTAATGCTCTCGCAATAGCTACACGTTGTTTTTGTCCTCCAGAAAGCTCACTAGGTAAATGATGCGAATGACTTCCTAAACCTACTTTTTCTAAATATTTCATTGCAATTTCATAACGTTCTTTCCTTTTTATACCTTGGTAATATAGAGGCATTGCAACGTTATCAAGTGCACTTTTATAATTAATTAAATTAAAAGATTGAAAAACAAAACCTAAGAATTTATTACGATATCTTGAAGCTATGGTTTCGTTTAACTTTTTAATAGGCGTTTTATCCAAAATATAACTTCCTGAATCTGCTTCGTCCAAAATTCCTAAAATATTTAGGAGTGTCGACTTACCAGAACCAGATGACCCCATGATTGCAACCAATTCACCTTCTTCAATATTAAAATTAATACCCTTTAATACATGCAATTCAGAACTGCCCATTTTGTATGACTTGTGTAAATCTTTAATTTCAATCATGGTATTGTTAAATTTTTAGACAATAATAACATTTTTATTAAGTAATTTATGATAATAAAAAGTTAATACTTTCGTTACCATTTCTGTATAAGACTTCAATATTTACTAATTGTTACACTTTTTTAAGAAAATATGATTGTTTTTGTAATTTTACTCCAGTATTAAAAATTCATATTAATGAAACTTACTTCAGTCATTTCAATATTTACAGCCTTCACCTTACTTACAGGCTGTTCATCTTCTCAAAAATTAGATACATTAAAACCAGAACCAGACGATGCAAGTCCGCTGATTTACGATATTAATCCTTCGTTTATTAATCTGCCCATTACTATAAAATTAACTGACATTGAGAATCAAACCAATGCTGTTTTAAATGGATTGATTTATGAAGACAATACTATTGACGACGACGATATCGAAATGAAAATTTGGAAACAAGCTCCAATTAAAATTCAAAACGACCCTTCAAATCCCGATAAAAAACTTAAAACAATTTTACCTCTCAAAGCCAATATTAAATATCGCATAGGCACTAAAAAATTAGGTGTAGAATTGTACGATGTTAGAGAATTTAACCTAAACGGAACTATCACATTGTCTAGCGAAGCCGCTTTGACAAATTGGAAACTTACCACCAAAACTGAATTTAAATCTATTGAATGGAGTGAAAGTCCAACAATGAACGTTTTTGGCAAAAATATGCCAATTACCTACTTAATTAATCCTGCAATCTCTATTTTCAAAAACAAATTGGAAAAGAAAATAGATGAAGCTATTGAAAAATCAATGGATTTTAAACCAAATGTTCTTCAGGCTGTTGAAAAAATTTGTACTCCTTTTCAAATGAGCGATACTTATGAAAGTTGGCTTCGAATTGTTCCTATTGAAATCTATTCTACAAACGCCAAACTTAAAAACGATTCTTTTTTATTGGATATGGGAATGAAATGCAATATGGAAACAATTGTTGGTAAACAGCCCGAATCTAAATTCAATGCCAATAAAATTGTATTAAAGCCGGTTTCGAAAATTCCAAATCAAATTTCAGCCAATATTGCAGCTATTTCAAGCTATGTTGATGCTTCTAAAATTATGACTAAGAATTTTGCTGGACAAGAATTTGGATCCGGAGGCAAAAAAGTAACCGTAAAAAATGTATCTATCTGGCACAAAAATGGAAAAATGGTTATTGCACTAGACGTTTTAGGCTCTATAAACGGAACACTTTATTTAAATGGATTTCCTCAATACAATCCGCAGAGTAAAGAAATCTATTTCGATAAATTAGATTATGTTTTAGACACCAAAAGCAAACTAATGAGAACGGCTAACTGGCTGGCTCAAGGATATGTTTTAAGAAAAATGGAAGAAAGCTGTCGATATTCTATTCAAACCAATTTAGAAGAAGGCAAAAAAAATATGGCGGGTTATTTAAAGAATTATTCTCCGATGCCTGGAGTATTCGTGAACGGAAAAATGGAAGACATTCAATTTGATAAAATTCAATTGACTAATCAAGCCATTATCGCTTTCATCAAAATAAACGGGACAGTAAACGTTTCAGTAAATGGACTCAAATAAAGAAAGCAGTCTAAAATGAACTGCCCCCAAAAAGTTAGACACTATTTGGGGGCATTTTTATGGAAAGAAAAATCAAGTACAATTATGAGTTTAAACTTCTGTGCGTAAATGAAGTTTTAAATAGACATCGTTCAGTTAATTCAGTTGCGAATGAAAATAATTTTGACGAGTCAAATCTTAGAAAATGGGTTAAGTTTTACCAGAAGTATGGCAAAGAAGGTCTTTTACCCAGGAAGAATCGGATATACAACGTCAA
>NZ_JAJGZV010000005.1 GCF_020805785.1 Flavobacterium chungbukense
CTGAACGATGTCTATTTAAAACTTCATTTACGCACAGAAGTTTAAACTCATAATTGTACTTGATTTTTCTTTCCATAAAAATGCCCCCAAATAGTGTCTAACTTTTTGGGGGCAGTTCATTTTTAAGCTTCGGATTTTTTTGTTCTATTTAGAAAGCTCTGATTTTGTTTGTAAACAAATTGTGATGATACTATATCGTATTCCTGCGGTTGAAACCTCAGGCTATATTTTTACAATGGAATTGGATGAGTTAATTTTTGTATATTAGTTTTGATAAAGGAATTTTAAAGTTGTAGTTGTTACAATTAACAATTAACAATCAACAATTATTAAAATTACCATTCATTTACTTTATTAGCATCCATTTTAAGGAAAATAAACAGCAATATGGTAAAGCCCCAAAGTCCAGATCCTCCGTATGAAAAGAAGGGCAGAGGCACTCCAATAGTAGGGAAAATTCCAATTACCATAGCAATATTTACGAAGAAGTGAATAAAGAGAATTCCAGCGACGCAATAGCCATAGACTCGGCTGAATTTGGTTTTCTGTCTTTCGGCTAAATAAATTACTCTTAGTAATAGTCCCACGAAAAGGGCAACAACGGTTAATGAACCAGCAAATCCCCATTCTTCACCAACTGTTGTAAAGATATAATCGGTATGTTGCTCAGGTACAAATCCGCCTTTGGTTTGTGTTCCTTCAAGAAAACCTTTTCCAATCCATCCGCCAGATCCAATTGCAATTTCAGATTGGTTGGTATTATATCCAATACCTTTCATATCGACTGTTTTACCTAGTAAAATATTGAAACGGTCTCTATGATGCTGTTTGAAAACATTATCAAAAACATAATCTACAGAAAACACAAAACCAGACATTAAAGCCAATAAAATTGCACTTAATAACAAGTTTCGATCAACAACTCTTCCCTTGAAATGTATAATTGCCAAAACAATAAAAGCGATCCCGATAACTACATAAGGCTCTAAAACCAATGTAAGAACGAAAAGCACAATAGTTATAAAAGCCGTCCAAACATACCAAGAAGGCAATCCTTCTCTGTATAGAACAAGAATAAAAACGCTGTAAATTAAAGCACTTCCAGGATCCGGCTGAGGTAAAATTAAGATTACAGGCAAAAGCATAATTGCCAGCGCCTGAATTTGTCTATTTGTTTCTTTTAGATTAATTTGAGTATCACTTAAGTATTTGGCTAGAGCCAATGAAGTTGCGGCTTTAGCAAACTCTGAAGGCTGTAAAGTAAAACTTCCTATCGCATACCAGCATCGCTGTCCTGCAATTGTTTTTCCAAAAAGAAACAACCCTGCAAGAGAAAGTAAAGAGACTCCAAATATGATACTGGCGTACTTTTCGTAAAATTTACCATCAACAAAAAGTACAACAAATATCAAAGGAATGGTACAGCAAATAAAGATTAATTGCTTTTGATAAGTTCCATCTGTAGATAAAAGAGAAGACGAATAAATATTCAGCCAACCTAAAGTTACCAGCGCAATGTAGATAAAGACACTTATCCAATCAATATTATTTTTTACACTTTGATTCTTCATTTGAAATAATCTTTCTTAGTTTTTCTTAGTAGTGTCTACCGCTGTTTTTTTAACTTCAGTTTTTGGTGCGGTTGTAATTGGCGCTTTTGGTTTTACAATTTTAGCTTGTAAAGCAGAGTCTTTTGGCACAGATTCAATTTTAAGAGCAGCGCTTATTCCGCCTAGTTTCGCATATTCAGAAAGTAAACTTTTGTTTAAGACTCTTACTTCCAAATCAGTTCTCGTAATTTTCTTTCTCAAATATTTTTCAATCATCAAACTCGCAATAGGACCTGCAACTGTTGCTCCAAAACCTCCATTTTCAATCATAACAGCAATTGCAATCTTTGGATTATCTTTTGGTGCAAAAGCCACAAAAATAGAGTGATCCTTTAGTTTTTCTCTTTTGCCGTTTATTTTAGCATAATTCTCTGCGGTTCCTGTTTTTCCGCAAATATCAATTCCTTCTACTCTAAGCGCGTAAGCTGTACCTTTATTGTATACATCAAATAATCCGCTAATAACTGGCGGGAAATATTTTTGATCAATTGAAGTCACATGTTTTGTTGTGAACTTTTCATCTATTTTTTCTCCTTCAATTTTTTTAATGATATGAGGAGTATAGTAATAACCTTGATTGGCAACAGTTGCCATCATATTAGCTAGCTGAATAGGCGTCATCAAAACCTCTCCCTGACCAATTGCATTCGATACAATGGTGGAGCTTCTCCATCCTCCGTTAGGATAAATTCTCTTATATGTTTTTGAAGTTGGAATATTACCTCTTTTTCCAATAGGTAAATCATAACCCATAAATTGTCCTAAACCAAAACTTTTTACGTGATCACTCCAAACATCTACGGCTTTGCCTGGATCTTTATACTTATTGATCGTAAGCATATAAGCTTGACCAAAATAGGTGTTACAAGAGTTATAAATTCCGTTATGCAATTGATGTGGTCCAAAACCGTGACATTTCATAAATCGGCCACCACCATAACTAAAACCATGATGACACATAAAAGTCGTTTGTTCATTTACAACACCTTCTTGAAGAGCAATTAAACCAGTTAGGATTTTAAAAGGAGAACCTGGAGGATATTCTGCTAAAAGACCTCTGTCATATAATGGTTTTGCAATAGAATCGTAATATAAAAGCGTGTAATTCTTAGATCTTTGGCGTCCAACAAGAATTCCGGGATCGTAAGAAGGAGCGGTTACAAGTGCTAAAATTTCGCCAGATTTAGGTTCGATAGCAACAATTCCACCTCTTTTATTGATCATTAATTCTTCGCCATATTTTTGAAGTTCAGCATCAATGGTCAAATTAATGTCTTCTCCAGCAACAGCAATAGTATCGTATTTTCCTTCTTTGTAAGGGCCTATTTCTCGGTTGTATTTATCTTTCTGAATATATTTTACACCTTTAATTCCCCGTAAAGTTTCTTCGTAGCTTTGTTCTACACCTTGTTTTCCAATTAAATCTCCGCTGTTATAGTATGGATTTTTGGCAATTAATTTTTCATTAACCTGAGTAATGAAGCCAAAAATGTTTGCACCATAGTCTACCTCATAATCACGCAATGATCTTTTTTGAAAATAGAAACCTTCATATTTTCTTATTTTTTCTTGAAAAGCGGCAAATTCATTTTTATTTAACTGAGATAAAAATACAGAAGGAAGTCTAGGGCTGTAAACTTTTGCCTTTTCGATTCGTTTATGGTATTCTTCTTGAGTTATGTTTAAAAGTGCGCAAAACTCTGCAATATTAAGGTCTTTTTTTATTTCCCTCGGAATAACCATAATATCATATGAAGCCTGATTTGCAACAAGAAGTTTGCCGTTACGATCATAAATATATCCTCTTTCAGGATAATCATACACTTTTTTGATCGCGTTATTTTCCGATTTCAATTTGAAAGAATCATCGATAACTTGAAGGTAGAAGATTCTGATCACTAGCAAAGATGCTGCAATAATAATTATAGTGGGCAGCAGAACTTTTCTCATCGTTTATTGGGCTTAATAAGATAAATTATTATTATAGAGGTAATTATCGTGAAAATAGAGCTAAATAACGTTCGGAGTAAAATGTCCCAAATAAAATTGAACTGGAAGGCTAGTAGTACAAATAAAACAATGTGATGCATTAAAACCGAAACCAATATAAATGAAAATCGTTCTGGCGTTAAAGAGTCATTCAGTTTAATAGTCTGGTATTCATAACTTAATCCAAACGAAAATTTAAAAATATAAGGCCTATAGTAAGCTAAGATAACACAGGCAGTCGCGTGTATTCCGCCCGAATTACAAAACATATCCATTGTTAATCCAAGTAAAAAACTCGAAAGAATCAGACCGGCTTTATTACTGTTTACAGGATAAAGAATAATGTATAAAATATACGGAAAAGGACTTATGTATCCTAAGAAATTCATATTGTTGAAAATAACAATCTGAATTGCTAGCAGTATAATAAATCGAAAAATATTGAGTAACACTGCGCTATTCATCTTTTCCTTTTTTTTCTAAATTAATAAGTTCTTCTCTGTCCTTGCTTTTGATAATATAAACGTGTCCTAAGTTTGTCATGTCATTAAATAGCTTGACTTTTATAACATAAAAACTTGTTTGCGTTTCTTTGTAAATGGTTTCAACAGTTCCGATATTAATCCCTTCTGGGAAAATTACAGATTGTCCACCAGTTACAATAGTGTCACCTTTTCTAACAGAAGCTAATCTTGGAACGTCTTTAAGTTGTACAAAACCTGTGCTAGCTCCATCCCACGTCAAAGAACCAAAATGATTTGATTTTTTTAACTTGGCATTAATCTGAGATTTCATATTCAGAATACTGATGACAGTAGAATATCTTGGTGATGTATTGTCCACAATACCAACAATTCCTAAACTGTTTATTACTCCCATATCTGGTTTTACTCCTTCGTTAGAACCAGAGTTTAAAGTAATAAAGTTTTCGTGCGTGCTGTATGTGTTATGAATTACTTTTGAAACAATGATATCAGCAGGTTTTACACCTTTGATAGTATCAGGTAAAGGTAATTTTGTAGTGTCTTCTTTATTGAATAAAAGACTTTTTAATCTTGCGTTCTCAAGTACAAGTTCGTCGTTTTCAGCTCTTAAATTCAAGTATTCATTAACACGATTGATTTTTTCATAAACTCCGCCGCTTAAAAAATTAGCTGAATTTATTACTCTGCTTCTGTGAAAGGAATGGGACTGAATAGTGAGTCCTAACGAAATACCTAAAAGCAGCAAAAACAGCAATCGATTACTGTTTCTTATAATGAAATTAAATATTTGCTGCATTTCTTGTCTGGTTATTTTGTTTCAGGATATGCTTTAAGGTTTCAAGTTTTACAAGGGTCAAATATTAAAAATTCAACCCTTATAAAAGTAAATTGATTGTTATTTTGAATCTTATTTGATTAAGATACTTTTAAATTTTGCAATATTTTTAAGTGCCATCCCTGTACCGCGAACAACAGCTCTTAATGGATCTTCTGCAATATAAACAGGTAAATCTGTTTTTTGAGAGATACGTTTGTCAAGACCTCTTAACATAGATCCACCACCAGCTAAATAAATACCAGTATTGTAGATATCTGCTGCTAACTCTGGTGGAGTCTGAGATAATGTTTCCATTACTGCATCCTCGATACGCTGAATAGATTTGTCTAACGCTTTCGCAATTTCGCGGTAAGAAACATCAACTTGTTTTGGTTTTCCAGTAAGTAAATCTCTACCTTGAACTGACATATCTTCTGGCGGTCCGTCTAAATCTTCGATAGCCGCTCCAATTTGAATTTTAATTTTCTCAGCAGTGCTTTCTCCAACAAATAAATTGTGTTGTGTACGCATATAGTACACAATATCATTTGTGAAAACGTCACCTGCAATTTTTACAGATTTGTCGCAAACAATACCTCCTAATGCGATTACAGCAATTTCAGTTGTACCACCTCCGATATCAACAATCATGTTTCCTTTTGGTTGCATGATGTCAATTCCAATACCGATTGCTGCGGCCATTGGTTCGTGAATTAAGTAAACTTCTTTTCCATTTACTCTTTCACAAGATTCTTTTACTGCACGCATTTCAACCTCAGTAATTCCAGAAGGAATACAAACTACCATTCTTAATGCTGGAGTAAACATTCTCTTTTTTAACGCAGGAATGCTTTTAATGAACATATTGATCATTTTTTCAGACGCGTCAAAATCGGCAATTACACCATCTTTCAAAGGCCTTATGGTCTTGATGTTTTCATGCGTTTTACCTTGCATCATGTTGGCTTCTTTACCAACAGCGATGATTTTGCCTGATACTCTGTCGCGTGCTACGATAGAGGGGCTGTCAATAACAACTTTATCATTGTGGATGATTAAAGTGTTTGCGGTACCAAGGTCTATTGCAATATCCTCGGTCATGAAATCAAAAAATCCCATAAGTTTTTTAGGGGTTTAAAATGTTATAAATTATTTATCGAACAAAGTTAAACAAATTAATGTTTAAAATGACGAGTTCCAGTAAATACCATTGCAAGATTATTTTCATTGCAATAATTTATGCTTAATTCGTCTTTTATTGAACCTCCTGGCTGAATTACAGCTGTAATTCCTGCTTTTTTAGCCAATTCTACACAATCCGGAAATGGGAAAAATGCATCACTTGCCATTGAAGCACCGTTCAAATCAAATCCAAAAGCTTTTGCTTTGTCGACAGCTTGTATTAAAGCGTCAACTCTTGAAGTCTGACCTGTACCAGAAGAAATCAATGTTCCGTTTTTAGCAAATACAATAGTGTTTGATTTTGTATTCTTGCAGATTTTAGAAGCAAAGATCAAATCTTCGATCTCTTGAGCAGTAGGTTCTGTAATTGTAACGGTTTTTAAATGCTCTTTATTATCCGTAATATTATTTCTGTCTTGAATTAACAAACCATTAAGACAAGTTCTTACTTGACGAGCTGGTAATTCAACTTCGTTTTGAACAAGAATAATTCTGTTCTTTTTCTCTTGTAAAACGTTGATAGCCTCATTATCATAAGATGGAGCAATTACTACTTCGCAGAATAATTTGTTGATTTCCTGAGCTGTTTCTAAATCAATTTTGGTATTAGAAATTAACACTCCGCCAAAAGCAGAAGTTGGATCACAAGCTAAAGCTGCTAAGTAAGCCTCGCTGATTGTTTTTCTAGAAGCCAATCCGCAAGCATTATTGTGTTTTAGAATCGCAAATGTTGGTCCGTCAGTTTTAAATTCAGCAATTAAATTTACTGCAGCGTCAACATCTAATAAGTTGTTGTATGATAATTCTTTTCCGTGAACTTTTTTGAACATTGCGTCAAAATCTCCAAAGAAGAATCCTTTTTGGTGAGGGTTTTCACCATATCTTAAAACTTGACCATCTGCAATACTTTCTTTGTAGATAGTTTCGTCTGTATTGAAATAATTAAAAATAGCTCCATCATAGTGAGATGAAACATGGAATGCTTTAGTAGCCAACAATCTTCTGTTTTCTAGAGTTGTTGCTCCGTCTTGTTCTGTGATTAAATCTAAAAGCAAGCTGTACTCATTAACAGAAGCAACAATTACAGTGTCTTTGAAATTTTTAGCACCAGCACGAATTAATGAAATTCCACCGATATCAATTTTTTCGATAATATCTTGTTCACTTGCACCAGAAGCAACCGTTTTTTCAAAAGGATACAAATCAACAATTACTAAATCAATTTGAGGAATGTCAAATTCTTTCATTTGCTGAACATCGCTTTCGTTGTCCTGACGATTTAAAATTCCACCAAAAATCTTTGGATGTAAAGTTTTTACTCTTCCTCCAAGAATTTCAGGAAATGAAGTAATATCTTCAACAGGAACTACTGGAATTCCAAGGTTTTTAATAAAATCTTCTGTTCCTCCAGTTGAGTAAAGTGTTACATTTTGTTCGTGTAATTTTCTAACAATTGGTTCTAATCCATCTTTAGAAAAAACAGAAATTAATGCTGATTGTATTTTTTTTGTTGTGCTCATTGTGTAGTTATGATTTTGAGACTGCAAAAGTAGTTTTTTTATATATTATTTTAAAGAAATTAATGTAACATTATGCTAAAAAAATCTACTGATGAGTAAGTTAACTTTTATTAGGTTTTTGAATTTAAATTATTGAATTTTACTTTATTGAAAAATACGAAAATATGCTTGTTTATCTTAGATTATTAAAAGAAAGTTTGAGTTTCGCCATTAATGCTTTGCGAAATAATAAATTGAGAACTTTGTTGTCTTTATTAGGCGTGACTATTGGTATTTTTTCAATTATTGCGGTCTTGGCGGCAGTTGATTCTTTAGATAAAAAGATTTCGAAAGATCTAAGCAGTTTAGATAAAAATACAATTTATTTAATGAAGTTCTGCTTCGGACCATCTAATATTCCGCAATGGAAACGCGAACAATTTCCAAATGTAAAGTACGACGAATATATAGGCTTGAAAAATTCGATGAATAATACCGATCAAGTCGGATACCAGCTTTTTGTAAATAGAGAAAGTTTAAAGTACGATTCTAAAACAGTCAGCGATGTAAATATTATTCCGTCTTCAAACGAAATGGTCGATATCGATGGGTTGAGTTTTGATAAAGGAAGATTTTACAATGAATCTGAATCTAATTCGGGAACTCCAGTTATTGTCTTAGGATATGATATAGCTGACGGACTTTTCGGGACAAGCGATCCGATTGGGAAAAATATTCGTTTATACGGACAGCGTTTTACTGTAATTGGTGTAATGGCAAAGCAGGGTGCAGGTTTCTTTGGAGACAGTAATGATACTTCTGTTTATCTTCCTGCTAATTTTTTAAGAAGAATGTATGGCGATAGCGATGCGATGACGCCTGTAATTGTCTTGAAGCCTGAAAAAGGGGTTGATATGGAGGCGTACAAAGCAGAAGTAGCACAAAAATTAAGAGCAATACGCGGAATGAAAGCAGGAGAAATGGATAATTTCTTTATCAATGTTCTTTCTGGATTTACCGATTTCATAGACGGTATTTTAGGTCAGATGAATGTAGTAGGATGGATCATCAGCGGATTTTCTCTTCTTGTTGGTGGTTTCGGAATTGCAAATATTATGTTTGTTTCGGTTAAAGAAAGGACTAATCTTATCGGAATTCAAAAATCACTTGGCGCAAAAAATAAATTTATCTTATTCCAATTTTTGTTTGAAGCAGTAATCTTGTCTGTTATTGGAGGAATTATTGGTCTTTTAATGGTTTGGGGAATTGCTTTTCTGCTAACAAAGTTATTGGACTTTGAATTTGTTCTAAGTTTAAGTAATATCCTTTTAGGTACTGGTTTAGCGGCATTTATTGGTTTGGTGTCTGGAATTCTTCCCGCAGTTTCTGCAGCAAAACTTGATCCCGTAGAGGCGATTAGAACGGGAATGTAGTTGTTTAAGATACAAAGGTTCTGAGGTGCTAAGATTCTAAGGTTTTTAGTGACAAAGGTTCAGAGAAACAAAGTTGCAAAGGTTTTTAAGCTTTGGTGCTGTTTCAACTAAATTTGGAATTTTTAATGAATTGCCTCTAGCTTTTGCTGGAGAATTATTTTAAGATTAGAAAGAGACTTTAGTCGAATTTTTATAGCTCATTTTTTTGAAGTTTTGGTTTTATAAAGGGAAGTGTGATTCTGTCTTCATTCCATTTTATATCTTCATAATTATAGTACTCATTTCTCTTCTTGTATTTTAGAACGGTATCTTCTTCTTGTGTTGTTCTTCTAATTTTGTAAGCTTCTAGTTTATTTGCAAAATTAAGAATTGATGTATTTTTTATTGTGTCATTTTGAGATGCAATAATTAATCTTTGTTTATTTTTTTCTTTACTAAGAATGTTTAGAGAAAGAAAATCATTTACATTTGAAGGTGGGAGTTTGATTAAATCTATAGGTTCTAATTTTAATAGGTATGGAATAGTATCAGTTTCGATTGTAGTTCTGCATATTCTCGGAATGTATTCTATTTGATAAAAGAAAAGGTTTCCTTTTTTGTCTATTAAAATTTGATTTTGGCAATAAAAACCTTTTCTAAGAAATACTACAGTTTTACTGTTGCTTTTTTTCAAGGAATCAATATAGTTTTGAAGTTTTCTGTCTTCATAAGAAATAATGTAATCTTTATTTTTTACGGCAGTTTCTTCTTTTTTCTTTTCACAATTCAAAAAGAAGAAACAAATTATAAAACCAATAAAAATTCTTTTCATAAAAATCAGATTTAAAATAAAGATATAAAAAAATCCCAAGAAGTAATTTCTTGGGATTTTGTGTTTTAAATAGTCTTAAAACTATTTTCTAATATCATTATTTTGAATCAAATCGATATATAAGTTGATCTTATCTTTCAATTCTTTTCTAGGCGTGATAAAGTCTAAGAAACCGTGCTCTAATAAGAACTCAGCAGTTTGGAAACCTTCTGGTAAATCTTTTCCTGTAGTGTCACGAACAACACGAGGTCCAGCGAAACCAATCAAAGCACCCGGCTCAGAGATATTAATGTCTCCTAACATAGCGTAAGATGCAGTTGTTCCTCCAGTTGTTGGGTCTGTACAAAGAGAGATGTATGGTAATTTAGCTTCCGCTAATTGAGCCAATTTCACAGAAGTTTTTGCCAATTGCATTAAAGAATAAGCAGCTTCCATCATACGTGCTCCACCAGATTTAGAAATCATTACAAAAGGCAATTTGTTTTTGATCGCATGATCAATTCCTCTTGCAATTTTTTCACCTACAACTGCTCCCATAGATCCACCAATAAAGGCAAAATCCATACAGCAGATTACAAGTTCTCTTCCTTTAGATTTTCCTACTCCCGTGCGTACAGCGTCTTTAAGATGAGTTTTTTCCATTACATCTTTCAAACGCTCTGCATATTTTTTTGTATCCACAAAATGCAGAGGATCTTTAGAAGTCATGTTTTTATCTAACTCAACAAATTCATTGTTGTCGAATAAAATTTCAAAATAGGTTGCGCTTCCAATTCGAACGTGAAAATCATCTTCAGGGCTAACGAATAAATTTCTCGCTAATTCGTCTGCATCAATAATTTTTCCAGTAGGAGATTTGTACCACAATCCTTTCGGAACGTCCATCTTGTCTTCTGTCGCGGTTGTAATCCCTTTTTCTTGTCTTTTAAACCAAGCCATTTTTTTAATTTTAGAATGTAGATTTTAAATTTTAGATTTTTCAATCTGAATTCAAAATTTAAATTTCAGGCTTCATTAGAAATCTGAAATCTAAATTCAAAAATCTAAAATTTAAAGCGTATTTACGTTATTTAAGTCTGCAAAAGCTTGTTCAAGTCTTGCGTTGAATGTTACTTCGCTTTCACGAACCCATCTTCTTGGGTCATAATATTTTTTGTTAGGAACATCAGCACCTTCTGGGTTACCAATTTGAGATTTTAAATAGTCAAGGTTTTTAACCATATAATCACGGATTCCTTCAGTGTATGCAAATTGTAAATCTGTATCGATATTCATTTTGATAACTCCGTAGCTAATTCCTTCTCTGATTTCTTCAAGTGTAGAACCTGAACCTCCGTGGAAAACGAAATCAACTGGATTATGTCCTGTGTTGAATTTGTTTTGTACGAAATCCTGAGAATTTTTTAAGATTTTTGGAGTTAATTTTACGTTTCCTGGTTTGTAAACACCGTGAACGTTTCCAAAAGCAGCAGCAATTGTAAATTTAGGACTTACTTTAGATAATTCTTCGTAAGCGTAAGCTACTTCTTCTGGTTGAGTATATAATTTTGAGCTGTCAACATCAGAGTTATCAACACCATCTTCTTCACCACCTGTAATACCAAGTTCGATTTCCAATGTCATACCCATTTTGCTCATTCTAGCTAAATATTCTTTACAGATCTCGATGTTTTCTTCGATAGGCTCCTCAGACAAATCGATCATGTGAGAACTGAATAATGGTTTTCCTGTTTCTGCGAAATGTTTTTCAGAAGCATCTAATAAACCATCAATCCAAGGTAAAAGTTTTTTTGCACAGTGGTCAGTGTGTAAGATTACAGTTGCACCGTAAGCTTCTGCCAAAGTGTGAATATGTTTTGCTCCTGCGATTCCTCCCGCGATTGCTGCTTTTTCACCTGCATTAGATAATCCTTTTCCAGCGTTGAATTGTGCTCCTCCGTTAGAAAATTGAATGATAACTGGCGCGTTTAGTTTCGCTGCAGTTTCAAGAACTCCGTTAATTGTGCTTGATCCAGTAACGTTTACTGCTGGAAGAGCAAACCCCTTCTCTTTAGCATAATTAAAGATCTCTTGTACTTGATCTCCTGTAGCTACTCCTGGTTTAATGTTATGTGCCATTGTAATTTTTTTTATAGTTGTTTTTAGTTTTTAGGTTGCAAAAATAAGAATTAATTAGCATTAGAATGGATAATTTATTCCAAAATTTAAAACCGAGTGCCCAAAATTGTATTCTTTAAACCATCTATCTCCTTTGTCATGCGAGGGATTATAGGTCTTAAAGCCTAAATCTAAACGAATAACAAAAAAGCTTAAATCGTATCGTAAACCGAATCCTGTACCCAAAGCAATTTCTTCTAAATCGTTTAAGTTGTCAAATTTTGCTTTCGGATCTACAACATTATCGAGTACATTCCAGATATTTCCGGCATCTGCGAAGAAAGCTCCTTTAACATCTCCGAAAATTTTGAAACGGAATTCTGCACTTGCCGCAATTTTCATGTTGGCCTCGTTAAAGTCGTTTACTGCATTTGTGCTTCCGGGACCTAAAGCATAGGGTTGCCATGCACGGTTGTCATTTGAACCTCCGCCATAATAACTTCGTGAAAACGGAATGTAGTTTGAATTTCCAAACGGAATAGCAATTCCGAAGAAAGTTCTAACAGCCAAAACCTTTTCTTTCCCAAAATCCCAATGTTTGATGTAATCAAATTCAGTCTTAATGTATTCGGAATATTCTAAATTGAAAATTTCGTAATTTCCTCTAGTGTTTTTCTGCAGATTACCAACTTCAGAAACCAACGTTAGTAAAGTTCCCGCTGATTCAATCTTTGTTCTGAATTGATAAAAGTTATTGTCAGCCAGATCTTTTTTAGTGGTTTTGGTGAAAGTATAACTAGTCGCTAAAATAAAGTCATTTTCAGTCAAACGAACTCTTCTTTCTTCTATACTCGCCACTTCTTGATATTGCGGATCACCAGGTTGTAAAGCGGTGGTATTAGTTAAAACATCATTGGTAAATCCTGCTGTTCCTGTAGGTATTGTTAGGTTTTTATTAGCTTGTTCTTCTGGTGTTAATCCCCAGTTATTAAGTGTTTGATTATAATCTTTACCAATGTTATTTAAATCATCATAAGAAGAAGTATAAACTCTAAAATAATTTCCTGGATTTAAATTACGAACAAATTGCGCATTCAATAACTCCAGTTTCGCTGTATTATGGCGTTTTGGGGTCCAGTTATATGAAATACCTCCCGTGAAATTCTCTTTATCCAAACCAATATTTCGCTGTTTAGAAAAACCAGATGTTATAGAAGTGTAAGGTATCATGCTTTTCGGAATAATTTTCTCTGTTCCAAAAGGCAATAAAATTCTTGGGAAATTCAGCTTTAAATCTAAACCATATTCCGAAACATTGAAGAAATTATCATTCGGATTGGCCATGTCTCTTGAGGAACCAACATTTAAACGAGCTGAAATTTCTAAAGTTTCCGCACGGTTAAATACGTTTCTAATAGTTTCTGAGATACTGGCTCCAATACCAAAATCTTGAATATTGGAATGGGTTAAATCGAGGGTAGCTCCAAAACTATATTTTTTTCGAGGTGTCAGATAAACATTTGCAATAAGAGATTGAGCGGTAGAATCTCTCTTGTCAACTTCATATTGAATAGAAGGGTAATTAAAAACCCTTAAATTGTTTAAATATCTTGACGATAATGTAGTTCTAAAATCGGCAAAAGTACTTCCTTTGGTTATAAAGATAGCATCTGTAATAGCACGCGGTTTGTATTTTAATTTATTATAACTGTAAAGATTGAAATTGTTGTACGTTGTACTATCCGTTGGCTTCTTCTTTGCATTTGCAGCCGAATAATCGGTATAAATATTTACATCGCTAATAGTGTAAAGTTTAAAAGGTTCTGTACGGCTCGAATCTCTTCCTTGAATAGTATTGTCACTAACTTTTAAAGTCACATCGGCTTTGGCTTTTTTGCCTATGGTATCAATGTCAAAAGTTACATAAGTTGGCTGGAAATAATAAGCACCGTGATTTCTAAAATAGGTTGTGATACGATTTTTTTCGTCTTCAAAATCTGTTGTTTTGTATTGATTGCCAGATTTTAATAATGAAGGTTCGGGATTAGTTCTATATAAAGAATCTAACGCAGGAGTTTTGATGTTGGTTCTAATGGTGTCTAATTTATAAGCAGGCCCTGTTGTAATGTTGTAATTAATTGCAGCTCTTTTACGGCCAACAGTATCAATAGTGTAATCTGTCAGAACGTTAAAATAACCATTATTGAAATAATAATACTTCAAACGTAATAATGATTTTTTAGTTTTTGCTGTATCGACAATTACAGGTGGCTCACCGGTACTTTTTAAAAACTCATGGATTCCTTTATAATAAAAAGATTGCCCAAGACGATCAACTTGTTTTGCTGAAAATATTTTAGACATGCGTTCATACTTTCCTGGATTGTTTTTGAACTTTGCCTGATAAGTCGAATCTGGATTTAAATTGGCTAAATTGTATAAATTCAAACGAAGTTTATAACCTAATAGTTTTCCATTCGGTTTTTGATACATTTGATTAGAAGCCGTTTCGTCGTTTGTTGACTTTCCATTTACTAAAATATTGTTTCTTACAAGAAGGTTTTTTCCATCTGGAACTCTTTTTACGGCATTACAAGCGCAAATTAATATTGCAATTAGAAGAAATGCTATTATTTTTGTGGAATTATTTTTCAAGTGTTGTTAAATATTTAATTCAAAAGTACATTATTTTATGGTTAGTAAAAACCAAATAAAGCTTATCTCAGGCTTACATCAAAAAAAGCAGCGTTTTGTTAATCAATTATTTTTTGCCGAAGGAGTAAAAGTAATTCAAGAATTGCTGCAATCCAATTTTGAATTAGAACATTTATACACGACTTTAAATGATTTTGAAGCTGTTGAAACTTCAAAACGAACTTTAATCAATGAACAAGAGCTTAAAAAAATAAGTGCTTTGTCTACTCCAAATACCTGTTTGGCAGTTTTTAAAATTCCAACCGAAAAGAAAATAATCGATTCGGGTTTAATTTTAGCTTTAGACGATATTAGAGATCCTGGAAATCTAGGAACTATTTTGCGTCTGTGCGATTGGTTTGGCATTAAACAGGTAATTTGTTCAAAAGAAACAGTAGATATTTACAATCCAAAAGTGGTGCAAGCTACAATGGGATCTATTTCTAGAGTCAATGTTAACTATGTCGATTTGAATCTTTTCCTGGCTCAAACTAAACTGTCTGTTTTTGGAACTTTTATGGACGGAGAAAACATTTATCAATCCATTTTGCCCCAAGACGGAATCATTATTATGGGTAATGAAGCCAATGGAATATCATCTGAAATCGAAAAATTAGTAACCTCTCGTCTAACAATTCCTAGATTTGGAGAACTGCAAAAAACTGAAAGTTTAAATGTAGCTACCGCAACAGCAATTATTCTTAGTGAATTTAAACGAAATAGTTAAGATTTTGTTTTAATGAAAAGTGAAATTTATTAAAATCGCTCTAGATTTCATCGAATCGATATTGTCTGTATAAGCACTTGGCGAAGTATTGTCTCGAATTAATTCGTCTGTGATGCCGAACATTCCTCTTATCGAAGGAGAAAAGATGAAATATTCGGTAAAAATATCAATTCCTACACCTAGTTCGTAAGCAGCTGTCCATTGTTTTACTCTAAATTTCTGCTGGTAATTATCATCCTGAGATTTCGCATTGCTCGATAAATTTAGAGTCGTAGACATACCGCCAACTAAATAAGGACGGATGTTTCCTGTTCTCAAGGCAGAAAATTTTAGTAATAAAGGAAAGTGAATGTAAGTACTGTTTACTTCTCTTAAGTAATCACTTTCCGAATTTCCTACACCATTAAAGTATAAATCGCGTTTTGTATAATACAAACCAGGTTCAAAACGAAGATTAATATATTCCTGAAGTCTCAAATCGGCTACAACACCAACATTAAAACCAGTAGTTTTTTTAACCTGAATATCTTGCGGTACAGGAGTTTTATAATCAAATTTAAAGTCAAAACTGTTAAAACCTAAATAATAGCCAAAGTAGACACGCTGCTTTTGCCAGTTTTCAAGATTAATAATAGGGTCTTTGCTAAACAAATTTTTAGCAAATTGCGAATGCCCTTTTGTCGTTAAGACTAATAAAAATAAGATTACAGCTTTTTTCATACTATTTTTTAGATGCAGAATAAATTGTTGCGACTCCAAAAGTTTGAGGCATTGCCACAACATCTATAAACCCAGTTTTTCTCAAAATATTGTTTAAGGCTTCTCCATACGGAAAAGCAGCAGCAGATTCAGATAAATAGCCATAAGCGTCATTGTCTTTAGAAAATAATTTTCCGATTAAAGGAAGTATATTTTTGCTGTAAAAATTGTAACCTTGTTTGTAAGGAAATTTGTCTGGAACAGAAGTTTCTAATATTACAAATACCCCGTTCGGTTTTAAAACTCTTAAGATTTCTGCAAAACCTTTTTCAAGATGTTCAAAGTTTCTTACACCAAAACCTACTGTTATGGCATCAAAATAATTATCTTCAAAAGGCATATTTTCAGAATCGCCTAGAACTAATTCAATAATGTTAGAAAGGTTTTTTTCTTCCACTTTCTTTTTTCCAACTTCAAGCATTCCGGCAGAAATGTCTAAACCGATAATTTTTTCAGCTTTTGTCTGTGTTAATAAAATAGCTAAATCGCCAGTTCCAGTTGCAATATCTAAAACAATTTTTGGTTTTTTGTCTGAGACTATTTTTAATACTTTTTTACGCCATTTCACATCAATTCCAAATGAAATGACACGATTCAAATTATCGTAATTCCCAGAAATGGTGTCAAACATTTGGGTTACTTGCTCTTTTTTTCCTAAAGAAGAGTCTTTATACGGAGTTATTTTTTCAGACATTTTTTTTATTTGGGCAAATATAAACAATCTAGTTTAACTGTAATTGAGTTTTTTACTTAGTAATTAAATGTTTTAAGACGATTGGCTTTAAGTTTTTAAAGCATCCCTAAATCTAGGTATTTTAATAAAATCACTAAAAACTGGTATTGTGCAATGTTCCTATTTTGAACAACTTTGCTAAAGTAAAAATGATTAAGTTTTAAATGATTGGTAGAGCCAAAATGACTTAAAGCAGGTAATTACTTTTTTGCGCTGGTATTTTATCTGTTCTTGAAAAGGTTTTGAAAAGTATTGTTCTTTGGGGGGAAATACTAATTTTAAAGTGCAAAATACGTTCTTAGGATTAAATTTGTTTTTGGAAATTTTAATTTTCTGCCTTTAATATCTTAGTGGTATTTGTTATTAGAGGCTTTTTGAGATGTAGGTCTCAAATTAACATTAAATGTTATTCAGTTATTTCAAATGTTTTAAACATTTGTGATTTTTAACAAAACTAATTCTTGAGCGAGTCCGGTTCAATAACTAATCGTTTTAAAAACATCCTCTGAAAAGAGGATGTTTTTTATTTTCTAATGTATGTTTCGTAAGTATAATCGTAAAGATGTTTTTCGTCTTTAAAATTTTCTTCAGATTCTACCAAAACCCATTCACTTTTATTAAGTTTTGGAAAAAAAGTATCAGCTTCAAAAGTATGATGAACTTTAGTTAGTTCTATTATATCTGTAAAAGGAAGTGCTAGGTTGTAAATTTCACCTCCTCCAATAATATAATTATCTTCATTTTCAGGACAAATCGCTATTGCTTTCTCAATACTGTCTACAACAATGCATCCTTCTGGTTTATAATTTTCTTGACGCGTGATAACAATATGCACTCGATCTGGTAATGGTTTCGGAAAACTCTCAAAAGTTTTTCTTCCCATAATGATATGATGACCAGTGGTAAGTGATTTGAATCGTTTAAAATCGTTTGGCAAATGCCATACTAATTCATTGTTTTTTCCAAGCGCATTATTTTCGGCTGCAGCCGCTATCATTATAATCATGGTATGCTGTACTAAATTTTATTTTGATTCTCTTCGCTGATAGAAGATTCAAGCTGACTGATTCTTTTTTGCTGTAAAGCAACTAGTCGGTCAATTTGTTCTCTTTCCCATTTTTTATTCATAAAACGGTCAGTTATGTACACTTTAATAAAGTGCAGGATAAAAATAAAAAGCCAGATCGTGATACCCCAAATGCACCAATTTTGAGTTGTGACTTCTCCAAAACCAAAAAATCTATTGGCAATAAATAAAAATAAACTTCCAAGCAGGAAAAGAACAAAATGAAGATATAAAACTTTTTTTTGTCTTAATCGTCGTCTGGCGTATTCGTATTGTTCGTGCACTTCTTTTTCCATAAGATAAAAATGAGATTATAAAGTTAAAATTTATTTTTGAAAGTCAATATTTTGGCTACAGAATATTTGCCTTTAAAAACAAGATGAATTTGAAAAACAAAATTTTAAGTGCTTTAAATTACATATAAAGCTAAAATAAGACGCTGTTTTTAATATTATGATAAATCGGTAAGCGGGTTAGTGAGGGTTTCGTTGAATTTGATTAATTTTAATTCTATAAATCTAAAAACTAAATAGTTATGTCTTTAAAGAAGCAATTCGTAAAAACGAAACCCGTATGTAAAGTTACATTTTCTATAGATGCCAAAGATGCTGATTCGGCAGCAGTCGTTGGAGATTTTAATAATTGGAATGTTGAGGAAGGAACTTTAAGTAAGTTGAAAAACGGTACTTTTAAAGCAACTTATGATTTGGTTAAAGATGCTATTTATGAATTTAAATACGTGATTGACGGAATCTATGTTAATGATCCTGAAGCAGACTTTTACAAATGGAATGATTATGCTGGAAGTGAAAACAGTGTATTAGTTGTATAAAAAAATCCGCTTATTAAGCGGATTTTTGTTTTTTATACGGCAACACTTCCTTTTATAGCAGGATGCGGATCATAATCAACTAATGTAAAATCATTGAAATCAAAATCAAAAATGTTTTTAATCTCTGGATTTAAAATCATTTTTGGTAATGGTTTTGGTTCGCGTGTTAATTGCAGTTCTAACTGCTCAAAATGATTATTGTAAATATGCGCGTCACCAAAAGTGTGAATAAAATCTCCTGCTTCTAAATCGCAGACTTGTGCAATCATCATCGTTAATAATGCATAAGATGCAATATTAAAAGGAACACCTAAAAAGATATCAGCACTTCTTTGATATAACTGACAAGACAATTTTCCTTTAGTTTCACCTTTTTCTAAATCTGGTGAGGCAACATAAAACTGAAAAAAGGCATGACATGGAGGCAAAGCGGCTTTATTATTAGCGACATTTTCCTCAAATGATTTTTTAGTATCAGGTAAAACAGAAGGATTCCATGCAGAAACCAACATTCTACGGCTGTTCGGATTTGTCTTTAATTCTGTAATTAATTCCGTAATCTGATCGATTTCTTCGCTGTTCCAATTTCTCCATTGATGTCCGTAAACAGGACCTAAATCACCGTTAGAATCTGCCCATTCATCCCAGATTTTAACTCCATTTTCCTGAAGATATTTGATATTCGTATCGCCTTTTAAAAACCAAAGCAATTCGTAAATAATCGATTTTAAATGTAATTTTTTGGTCGTAACCATTGGGAAACCTTCACTTAAATCAAAACGCATTTGATATCCGAAAACGCTTTTTGTTCCAGTTCCTGTACGATCTCCTTTTTGATTGCCGTTTTCTAAAACGTGTTTTACTAAATCTAAGTATTGTTTCATGTTTTGTTTATTCGGTTATTCGTTTAATTGTTTAATCGATTTAACGAATAAACAAATCAACGATTAAACAATAATTTTATCTTTTCGAGATTTCATCTCTAATTTTAGCGGCTTTCTCGTAATCTTCCTGAGAAACTGCCTGATCAAGAAGGTCGTTTAATTCTTGTAAACTGTGTTTAGAATAGACGTCGCCAGATTGATTGCTTTCTTCTTCGCGTCCAAAAGTTTCTGGATTAGAAAGCACATCGTCAATTTCCTGAGCTCCAGAATCTGTTTCAGCAGTATTAGATTTTAAATAAATACCAGCTTTATCTAAAATGTTCTTATAAGTAAAAATAGGAGCATTAAATCGCAATGCTAAAGCAATTGCATCAGAAGTTCTGGCATCAATAATTTCTTCAATTTTATCTCTTTCGCAGATTAAACTTGAATAAAAAACACCATCAACCAATTTATGAATGATAACTTGTTTTACTACTATGTCAAATCTTTCAGCGAAATTTTTAAATAAATCGTGCGTTAATGGGCGAGGTGGCTTAATCTCTTTTTCTAAAGCAATAGCGATTGACTGGGCTTCGAAAGCACCGATAACAATAGGTAGTTTTCTTTCGCCATCAACTTCATTCAAAATTAAGGCATAAGCGCCATTTTGAGTTTGACTGTATGAAATTCCTTTTATGGATAATTTTACTAGACTCATATATGTTTGTAAAACGGGCACTTAGCACCGCATTTTAATACTTTTTGTGTTTGAAAAATAAAGCTGCAATTTTAGTCAAAAAATATGGAACAAAAAAGCTGCCTATAAACAAAGATACAATATCTTGTTTTTAGGCAGCAAATATTTTGAAGAGAATTCTTGAATTAAGAATGCTGAGCTTTAAAAGCTTTTAATTTCTCTGTTAATTGCGGTATGATTTCAAAAGCATCTCCAACTACACCATAATCAGCAACTTTAAAGAAAGGTGCTTCTGGATCATTATTGATTACTACTTTTACCTTCGAAGAGTTGATTCCAGCAATATGCTGAATAGCTCCAGAGATTCCAACTGCGATATACAAGTTGGTTGCAACTGGTTTTCCTGTTTGTCCAACGTGCTCGCTATGAGGTCTCCATCCTAAATCTGAAACTGGTTTAGAACATGCAGTTGCAGCACCTAAAACAGCAGCAAGATCTTCAATTAATCCCCAGTTTTCAGGGCCTTTTAATCCGCGTCCGCCAGAAACTACAATATCAGCATCAGCGATAGAAACTTTTCCAGAAACTTTTTCTACAGATTCTACTTTTACACCAAAATCGTTATCTCCGATTGTTGGGTTAAAATCTTCTTCAGTTGCAGATCCTGCACTTTCGAAAATTCCGTAAGAGTTTTTAGCCAAACCGAGAACTTTTACATCGGTATCGATTTGTGTAATGTTGAAAGCTTTGTTTGAAAAAGCATTTCTTTTTACTTGAAATGGAGAAGTGCTCACTGGCAATCCGACAACATTTGATGCAAAACCAGCATTTAAAGCTACTGCAACTAATGATGAAAGATAAATGCTGTCTGTTGTAGAAGAAAGTAAAACTACTTTTGTGCCTTCTTTTTCAGCAGCTTGTTTAATTACATCAGCATAAGCTTTAGCAGTAAAACCAGCTAATTTATCATTGCTTACTTTTAAAACTTTATCAACTCCATATTTGCCTAGTTCGCTTACGTCGCTAATGTTTACTGTTAAAGCAGTAACAGTTGTTCCTAAACTTTCGGCTACTTTTTTTGCATAAGAAGCTAATTCGAAAGCTACTTTTTTAAATTTTCCTTCTGCAGATTCTGCATATATTAATATTGACATAATAATTTTAGATTTTAGATTTTAGATTTCAGATTTTTAAAATTGAAATCTAAAAAGATTATTGATTTTAGATTTTGAAGTGAATCAAATGTTGATTTTAGATTTAGTATTGCGATCTGCAATCTAAAATCTACAATCTTAAATCACTTTAGCCTCGTTGTGTAATAAATTGATTAACTCATCTAAATTATCTGCAGAAACTAATTTTACTGCTGATTTTGGAGCTGGTTTTTCAAATTTCACTGCTTTTGTATTTACAGCTGCATCAACTGGCTCTAAAATTGTAAGCGCTTTAGTTCTTGCAGTCATAATTCCTCTCATGTTCGGAATACGTAAATCTTTTTCTTCAACAAGACCTTTTTGACCACCAATAATTAAAGGTAGAGTAGTGCTTACTGTTTCTTTTCCGCCGTCAATTTCACGAACCGCTTTTACATTATTTCCATCAACAGTTAAAGAAGTACAAGAATTTAAAAAGTTAGAACCTAAAATTCCTGCAATCATTCCAGGAACCATTCCACCATTATAATCAAGAGATTCTTTTCCTGCAATAACAAGATCGTAACCGCCGTTTTTAATTACTTCTGCTAATTGTTTTGCAACGAAAAAACCATCAGTTGGATTTGCGTTTACACGAATTGCTTCATTAGCACCAATTGCCAAAGCTTTACGCAATGTTGGTTCTGTATCTGGACCTCCAACGTTTACAACTGTTACATTTGCACCTTGTTGCTCTTGGAACCAGATAGCGCGTGTAAGACCGAATTCGTCGTTAGGATTAATTACATATTGTACGCCGGCTGTATCAAATTCTGAATCGCCGTTTGTAAAGTTAATTTTTGAAGTAGTATCAGGCACATGGCTGATGCAAACTAGTATTTTCATAAGTATATATTTTGAATTTATAATATGCTTTTACAAATTTAGAATATTATTTGGAATAATTATACTATGCATGCATAATATTTTTTAAAACTATTACGATTTCGCAAATTGTGTAGTTTTAGATGGTTTTAATCGGAAAGTAAAAATAAAAAATCATTCATTTAATCTGATTATTAGGAATTTTGCAATATTTGACGACAATTAAGGCAATTGTTTTTTGTCTGATAAATACTAAAATTTGATTTTTTACGTTTTTATGAAGGAATTTTGAAAGAACAGGAATTAAACAAATAAATTAAAGTTTGTAAAAAAAAGTTTTAAGCTGATAAGTGTGAATTGCACGTTATTATATCGTTTTCGTAAATATCACAATTAAGTTTAAAAAGTTAAAACCCAAAACGAGATTGAAGTTAGTGCGATTTTAAATTCAATTTATGCTTTTAAGTTATTTAAAATATTTATTTTTGCTCTTCAGAAAATTCAACATACAATATAAAATATGAGAACAATACAATTTAGAGAGGCCATTTGTGAAGCGATGAGCGAAGAAATGCGTCACGATGAATCCATATATTTAATGGGCGAAGAGGTTGCAGAATACAATGGAGCATACAAAGCTTCAAAAGGAATGCTTGCTGAGTTTGGAGAAAAAAGAGTAATCGATACTCCAATTGCTGAGCTTGGTTTTACAGGAATTGCAGTAGGTTCTGCAATGAATGGTAACCGACCAATTGTAGAATATATGACTTTCAACTTCTGTTTAGTTGGTATTGATCAAATTATAAATAACGCTGCTAAAATGCGTCAAATGACAGGTGGACAATTTAATGTGCCTATCGTTTTCCGCGGACCAACAGCTTCTGCTGGTCAATTAGGAGCAACTCACTCTCAAGCTTTAGAAAACTGGTTTGCTAATACTCCAGGTCTTAAAGTGGTTGTGCCTTCAACACCTTACGATGCAAAAGGACTTTTAAAATCTGCAATTCGTGATAATGATCCAGTTATTTTTATGGAATCTGAGCAAATGTATGGTGATAAAGGTGAAGTGCCAGACGGAGAATACACTATTCCATTAGGAGTTGCTGACATCAAACGTGAAGGAACAGATGTAACTATTGTTTCTTTCGGAAAAATCATCAAAGAAGCTTTTATCGCTGCTGATGAATTAGCTAAAGAAGGAATTTCTTGTGAAATTATCGACTTAAGAACTGTTCGTCCTATGGATAAAGATGCGATTCTTAAATCTGTTAAAAAAACAAACCGTTTAGTAATTCTTGAAGAAGCTTGGCCATTTGCAAGTATTTCTTCTGAAATTACTTATATCGTTCAAGAGCAAGCTTTTGACTTCCTTGATGCGCCAATTCAACGTATTACAACTGCAGATACTCCAGCGCCTTACTCGCCAGTATTACTAAAAGACTGGTTGCCAAATGCTGGTGATGTAGTAAAAGCAGTTAAAAAAGTATTATACAAATAATACATATTTAAAATACTCACAAAACTTCATCATTCATAGTTAATTGATGAAGTTTTTTTTTGTCCAGACAATGAAAAGAATAATTTTACTCAGCCTATTTTTTGTATTCGCATTTGCGACTATTGCTACTGCACAAACGAAAGTGAGTGGAATTGTTTTGGACAAGTCTAATCAACCAATACCTTTTGCAAATGTTGTTTTTAAAGGTTCAAATATTGGAATTGTTTCTAATGAAGACGGTCGTTTTTACTTAGAATCGCCAAATACGTATACGGCTTTAATTGTTACTTCGGCAGGATTTTCAGATAAAGAAATTCCCTTAGAAAAAGCAGTTAATTATAATTTCAAAATTGTTTTAGGTGAAGCCGAAGCATTGAATGAAGTTGTAATTTTTACAGGAAAGACTTCTAAAAAGAACAATCCAGCATTAGATATTTTGAGAAAAATATGGGAAAGAAAGCGTAAAAACGGACTTTACCAATTCAATCAATATCAAATGCAGAAGTATGAAAAAGTAGAGTTTGACATGAATACTATTGATAGTGCCTTCATGAAAAACAAACTTTTCAAAGGAATGGAATTTGTCTTCAATCATGTTGATACTTCAGATGTTACGGGAAAAACATATCTTCCAATTTTCATTAACGAATCTGTTTATGATGTTTACGGAGATAATAAATTAAAGAAGGTAAAAGAAAACTTGACAGGAAATAAAATGTCTGGTTTTAATGGAAATCAGCAGATTTTATCTTTCGTAAAAGACCTTTATTCAGATTATAATATTTACGACAATCACCTTAAATTTTTTGATAAAAGTTTTACAAGTCCGCTTTCTAAAACCGGAATCGACGTCTATAATTATGTCTTAAAAGACAGTGCGTATATCGACAAAAAATGGTGTTTTAATATTGTTTTTTATCCAAGACGTAAAAACGAATTAACTTTTAAAGGAGATTTTTGGGTTAACGATACCACTTTTGCCATCAAGAAAATTAATATGGGCGTTACTAAAAGTGCCAATATTAACTGGGTAAAAGATATTTATATCGAACAGGAGTTTGAAGTAGAAAACGATTCAGTTTTCCTTTTAACGCGCGATTATATGATGTCTGATTTTGCTTTAAATAAAAAAGAAAAATCAAAAGGAGTTTACGGAAAACGAACGACACTGTATCGTAATCATAAATTCAATATTCAGAAACCTGATAAATTTTATAAGGAAGAAGTCAATTTTATAGATAATGCCGTCTATGATCGACCGCCTGAATTCTGGGAAGAAAATCGTTTTGAAAAACTAAATAAAGACGAAGCGGGTATTTATAAAATGCTCGATACATTGCAAACCGTCAAGCGATTTAAGCAGCTGTATAATCTCGTCTCCATTTTAGGCAGTGGTTATGTCGAATTTAAAAACTTCGATTACGGACCAATTTTCTCTACTTTTGGTTATAATGAAGTAGAAGGTTTGCGATTGAGAGTTGGAGGAAGAACATATTTCGGTCCAAATGATCCTTGGCGTATACAAGCTTATACGGCTTATGGATTTGATGATAATAAATTCAAATACGGAGTTTCTGGAAAATGGATGGTCGATAAGAAAAATCGAGTTATTATCTCTGGAGGAAATAGGCGTGATATCGAACAAATTGGAGCTAGCTTAACCACAACAAATGACGTCTTGGGACGAAGTTTTGCATCTTCCGCTTTATTCACTACGGGAAGTAATGGAAAGCTAACCAACATTAATTTGAGTAACGTTTCTGTTGAAATGGAAGTCAAAAAGAACTTTGTAGTTTCGGCAGGACTTTCATATCGAACGTTAGAATCGGCGTCAAAAACTTTTAGCTTAGATTATTATACGACTTTGCCAAGCGCTACAAATCCTACGGGAGTTATAAAAAGTGATGTAAAACAGTCCGAAGCAAATATTCAGTTTGAGTATATGCCAAACCGAAAAACCATTGGTTATGGTGTTGAAAGAGATTTAGTTGATAGTCCTTTTAGTCATTTCTTTGTTAATTTTAGTTACGGTCTAAAAGGAGTTATGGACAGTGATTTTGCTTACGAAAAAATTCAGATCTTTTACAAACAACCTATTATAATCGGACCTTTAGGAAGATCTAATATTATTTTGGAAACAGGAAAAACTTTCGGAACAATTCCGTTAGGTTTAATGAGTGTGATTCCGGGTAACCAGACTTATTTTACAATTGAAAATACGTTTAGTAACTTGAATTTCTACGAGTTCGTTACCGATCAATATACAACTTTGCAATGGAATCATGATTTTGGTGGAAGATTGTTCGCTAGAATTCCATTTATGAGAAAATTGAATTGGAGAGAATTTATTGGAGTTAGAGCAGTTCATGGAACTATTTCTGATGCTAACCGTGCCATTAATGCTTCGGGATTGCCATATAATGCTCCAGAAAAAGTGTATTGGGAATATAACGCTGGAATTGGAAATATATTCAAAGTTTTCCGTCTTGATTTTTCATGGAGAGGAAACTATTTAGATATGCCAGATGCACATAAATTTGCCATAAAAGGATCTTTCGGGTTTTATTTCTAGTTAGAAAAGGCACAAAGATTCAAAATTACAAAGTCGCAAAGGTTTATATTCTTTGCGACTTTTTTTATACTTATTTTTTTTCACGCAGATTTTGCAGATTTAAGCAGATTTATTTTTACAATTTTAAATTATTTAATCTGCGTTTATCAGCTTAAATCTGTAAAATCTGCGTGAAACCAAAACTATCATTTACTAAATACTTTTTTATTTAATTTTGAAATAGATTTAAAAACGAAAGTAATGCAAGAAGCTATCGATTTCTTAACCAATAAAAATTCCATATTTCGGGAAATAATCGAAAAGTATGGATTGCCGCCCATTCCAAAGCGTCCGCAGGGTTTTGAAACTTTAGTGTTATTAATTCTGGAACAGCAAGTTTCTATCGATTCGGCGAAAGCTACATTTTTAAAAATAAAATCGTATACCACTTGCAATCCTGAGACAATGGCTGTTCTTTCAGATGAAGAATTTAGAAATCTCGGAGTAAGCCGTCAAAAAACAAAATATATTAAGATTTTAGCAGAGGCAATTTTAAGTAAAGAATTAGATATTGAAAGTTTAGCTTTAAAATCTGCAAAGCAAGTTCGAGAAGAACTAATTAAACTAAAAGGTATCGGAAATTGGACTATTGATATCTATTTAATGTTCTGTCTTGAAGAGTCCGATTTAATTCCGTTGGGAGATATTGCAGTAATTAATACCATAAAAGAATTGCTTGATATTCATGATAAGCAAGAAATGCAAATTCATGCTGAACAATGGAGTCCGTATCGATCTTATGCAACTTATTTGCTCTGGCATTATTACCTCAAGAAAAGAAATCGAACAATAACTTATTAAATGCTTGTTTTTTAAACTCTAATGCGGATAATTTAACCTTGTTTTTTATTGTAAAACTGGATTCTTTAGTTATTTTTGCAACCGAAATTATAGAAACAATAAAAAACGAAAATGACCGCAGACAAATTAACGACTTTCGATGTATTAATCGAAATACCAAGAGGAAGCAGAAATAAATACGAGTACGATTTTGAAATTAAAAGAATGCGTTTCGACAGAATGTTATTCTCTTCAATGATGTACCCAGCAGATTACGGATTTATTCCAGAAACTTTAGCTCTTGATGGTGATCCTCTTGATGTATTGGTTTTAATAAACGAACCAACTTTTCCTGGATGTGTTATTGAAGTAAAACCAATTGGTGTTTTCCATATGGCAGATGATAAAGGACCAGACGAAAAAATCATTTGTGTACCAGTTTCAGATCCAATCTGGAATTCATTAAATGACCTTTCAGATATTAATGGACACTTATTGAAAGAAATCGAGCATTTCTTCCAAGTATACAAAGATCTTGAAAACAAGCAAGTAGATGTTGAAGGTTGGGGAGACGTTAACGAGGCATTCGCAATTATTGCAGAATGTACAAAACGTTTTAACGATATTGAAAATAAACCAGAGGGATTATTTAGTATTAAATAATTTATACCCTTTTCTATTATAAAAAAAGCAATACTGCCGTCAGGAGTATTGCTTTTTTGTTTAAATTCGTTTCAGTTAGATTGTTGACTATTAACCAAAACCATTAAAATATTATGAATGCATTTATGATTTACCTGCCAATTGTTATGGCAGTTTTAGGATTATTCTTCATGGGAATAAAAAGGACTTGGGTTTTAAAACAAGACGCTGGAGACGGTAAGATGAAAGAGATTTCAGATTACATTTACGAAGGAGCCTTAGCCTTTCTAAAAGCAGAATATAAATTACTAACCATTTTCGTAATTATTGCCAGTTTAGCTTTGGCAGGAATTACATTTATTCCAGGAGTTAAAACACATTTATTAATCGTAATTGCCTTTATTTTTGGTGCTTTATTTTCAGCTTATGCTGGAAATATTGGGATGAAAATAGCAACTAAAACAAACGTAAGAACAACTCAGGCTGCTCGTACAAGTTTACCGCAAGCGTTAAAAGTTTCTTTTGGAGGAGGAACAGTTATGGGTTTAGGCGTTGCAGGTTTAGCCGTTTTGGGTCTAACATCATTCTTTATTATTTTCTTTCATTTATTTTCTGACGGAGTTTGGAAAGATACCGAGACTATGACGGTTGTTTTAGAGACCTTAGCGGGCTTTTCGTTAGGAGCAGAATCAATCGCTTTATTTGCTAGAGTTGGAGGTGGAATTTACACAAAAGCCGCTGACGTTGGAGCCGATTTAGTGGGTAAAGTAGAAGCTGGAATTCCAGAAGATGATCCTCGTAATCCAGCAACAATTGCAGATAATGTTGGAGACAATGTTGGAGACGTTGCAGGTATGGGCGCTGACTTATTTGGTTCTTATGTAGCAACGGTTTTAGCCGCAATGGTGCTTGGAAACTATGTCATAAAAGATATGGGCGGAAATATTAATGATGCTTTTGGCGGGATTGGTCCAATTTTACTTCCAATGGCAATTGCTGGTTTCGGAATTATATTCTCGATTATAGGAACACTTTTAGTGAAAATTTCAGACGATAATGCAAAAGAAGCGCAAGTGCAAAAAGCATTAAATATTGGAAACTGGGCTTCTATCTTATTAACGGCTGTCGCTTGTTTCTTCTTAGTACAATATATGCTTCCAGAAACCATGCAGATGAGTTTTTTTGGTGAAGGATCAAAAGCCATTTCCTCAATGCGTGTTTTTTATGCAACTTTAGTCGGATTGGTTGTTGGTGGAGCTATTTCATCAGTAACAGAATATTATACAGGATTAGGGACAAAACCCGTTTTGGCAATTGTTCAAAAATCTTCAACAGGAGCAGGAACAAACGTTATTGCAGGTTTAGCAACAGGAATGATTTCTACATTTCCAACAGTAATTTTATTTGCTGTAGCAATCTGGATTTCTTATGCTTTGGCAGGGTTTTATGGGGTTGCATTAGCGGCTTCTGCAATGATGGCAACAACTGCGATGCAATTAGCAATAGATGCTTTTGGACCAATCTCTGATAACGCTGGAGGAATCGCAGAAATGAGCGAATTACCAAAAGAAGTTCGTACCAGAACCGATATTTTAGATTCAGTAGGAAATACAACTGCAGCAACCGGAAAAGGATTTGCAATTGCTTCTGCAGCTTTAACTTCTTTAGCTTTATTTGCTGCGTATGTAACGTTTACTGGAATTGACGGTATTAATATTTTTAAAGCGCCAGTTTTAGCAATGTTATTTGTCGGTGGAATGATTCCTGTGGTTTTCTCCGCTTTAGCGATGAATTCTGTTGGAAAAGCAGCGATGGATATGGTGTACGAAGTGCGTCGTCAGTTCAAGGAAATTCCTGGAATTATGGAAGGAACAGGAAAACCTGAATATGGAAAATGTGTTGAAATTTCTACAAAAGCCGCTTTACGCGAAATGATGCTTCCAGGAATTTTGACAATTGGATTTCCTATTTTAATTGTTCTTTTAGGCAAATTAGTCTACTCCGATAATAATCAGTTGATTGCTGAAATGCTAGGAGGTTATATGGCTGGAGTTACCGTTTCTGGTGTACTTTGGGCAGTTTTTCAAAACAATGCTGGAGGTGCTTGGGATAATGCTAAAAAGTCTTTTGAAGCTGGAGTTATGATCAATGGTGAAATGACTTATAAAGGTTCTGATGCACATAAAGCTGCCGTAACAGGTGATACAGTTGGAGATCCATTTAAAGATACATCTGGACCTTCAATGAACATTTTAATCAAATTAACTTGTTTGATAGGATTGGTAATTGCGCCAATTTTGGGTGAAGGAAAAACACCTTCTGATATTGCAGGAAAAACTTCTTGCTGTGCTAAAACAGAATTACATGCAGGAGGAGTTTCTAAATGTGGCGATCTGTCTAAAATAACAAAAGAAGAATGTATTAAAATGTGTAAAGAAAAAGGCTGTTCTCCAGAAGAAACGGCTAAATGTTTAGCTCACTTTGATGAAAATGGAAAACCTTATCAAAAAACAGATTGTTTTGATACCAGCAAATATGAGAAAAAATCTGTTCGTGTTGAGGTTAAAAATATAAACGGCAAAGCTACGGGAACGATTACCAAAACTGAAAATGGTAAAACTACTACAGAAGTTTATGAAGGAACTGAAGAAGAAGTTCAAGCAAAAATTAACGCTGCACAATAAAATAACTTTTTAAAGATTAAATTTTGATAAAGTTTCTTAAAACAAAAATGCCTCTAAATAATTTTAGAGGCATTTTTTTATTTCGTGTAAATCTGTGTAATTCGTGTTTTAAAACAAACCGTTTAATTCAGCATCAATTCTATTAATGATGTCTCCTAAATCTTCAGGATTGTCAACAAAATTAATATTGTCAACATCAATAATCAATAATTTTCCTTTAGCATAAGTCTGAATCCACGCTTCGTATCTTTCGTTCAAACGGCTTAAATAATCGATAGAAATCGAGTTCTCATATTCGCGTCCGCGTTTATGAATTTGCCCTACTAAATTTGGAATAGAGCTTCTTAAATAAATCAACAAATCTGGAGCTTTTACCAACGATTCCATCAATTCAAAAAGAGAAGTATAGTTCTCAAAATCACGACTTGTCATTAATCCCATTGCATATAAGTTCGGAGCGAAAATATGCGCATCTTCATAAATCGTTCTGTCTTGAATGATTTTTTTACCGCTTTCACGGATTTGCTGCACTTGACGAAAACGGCTGTTCAGGAAATAAATTTGAAGATTAAATGACCAGCGCTCCATTTGATGGTAAAAATCATCTAAGTACGGATTATCAACTACATCTTCATAATGAGGTTCCCATTTGAAATGTTTCGCTAATAATTTGGTCAGAGTAGTCTTTCCTGCGCCTATGTTTCCTGCTATTGCTATGTGCATTACGGTGTTACGATTTTATAATTTGATATATCTGTAGTTGTAAAAATAGATAAAATTTGGTCTTTGTAATAAAAATTGTCAAAGGTTTTTTCTAAAATTTTAATCTCAGAAACCGTGCTTGGATTTGATTTGTCAATTCCCCTAAAAAACAATAAATTATCTTTAGCAAAAAGATATTCTGAAGAACTAACAATTGCAATTTTATCAAAATCAGCTATTTTGCCTAATAAACTTATTTTTCCAAAAATATCACAAGAGTACCAGTTGTTTTTTTTATCAATCCAAATGAAAGTATTAAAGTCAGTTTGATAATATTTAATAGGCTCTGTTAATGGTATGGAAACGGTCTTGTATTCGTTTTTTAAATAATCAAAAAGACTAATTTGTTGATTTAAAGTGTTATAAATCCAAATCTGATTTTGCGTTGACATTCCGATTGCTGTAACTACAATTGGTGTTGGATTTTGAGAGAAATTAATTTCAGTCATTTTATTTAGCTGATTATCTAATAAAACAACACTATTAAAATCTTCGTAAAACAATACTATTTTTAATGGATTTTGTAAATCGACTTTGGTAATTTTTCCTAAAGAAACATTTTTATACTCAAAAAGTTCGCTGTCTTTTACTTTGCTAAAAACATTGTTTTTAATTTGATAAGAATATCCAAATGCATCAAAGCCTAAAAATTCATCTGAGTTATTTTTAAAATGCGAAAGTAAAGTAGGGCTTATGCTTGAATTCTGGGCAGAAACCGCATTTATAGTGCAGAAAATAAGAAAAGAAAATATAAGCTTTTGCACTTTTTTAGACATTAGAAAATGGATTTATAAGAGTACCAAATTACAAAAAACCTTTATTAGAAAATCAATTTTGACGCTTAAACCTTTTTTTATTCTAATAGTCTAAAAAATAGTCGGTTCTATCTATATCCTTTAGCAGTTAATATATTTAATTTTTAGGATTTTAAAATTAGTAATACATTTGAATGTAAGTTTTCTCGGATTTACTCACTTTAAAGAAAATGAAATGAAGAAATTATTTTTTTATATGACATTGATGCTTGTTTCTCTACAAATTCAGGCTCAAAAAGATTTTCAAGGAATGGCTGTTTATGAGTCAAAAACGCAGGCGCCAAAGTTTGAAGGAATGCGCGGAAACAGAGACATTACCCCAGAAATGCAGAAAAGCATGGAAGAGCGTATGAAAAAAATGCTCGAAAAAACGTTCGTTTTAAACTTTGATAAATCGGCCTCTATTTATAAAGAAGAAGAAAAATTAGAAGCGCCAGGTCAACAGCAAGGTGGTTTTCGTGTAATGTTTGGTTCATTAACAGGCGGTGGCGGAACGTTTTATAAAGATGTTAAAACAAAATCGTATACAGTTGATAAAGAATTTATGGGCAAGGAATTTCTTGTTGTCGATTCTCTGCCAAAATTAAATTGGAAATTAGAACAAGAAACGAAACAAATCGGCGGTTATAATTGTTATAAAGCAACTGCAGTAAAAGTAGCTAGTAAATCCGATTTCAGAAATTTCAGGCCTAAAAACAACGACGATAAGAAAGATGAAGCGAAAAAAACTTCTGGAGATACCAAAACCAATTTTACAGACAATTTTGAAATTCCAAAGGAAATCGTGGTAACCGCTTGGTACACTCCCGAAATTCCGGTTAATCAAGGGCCAGAAAATTATTGGGGACTTCCTGGTTTAATTTTAGAAATTAACGATGGAACAACAACTATTTTATGTTCTAAAGTAGTTTTGAACGCAAAAGATAAAGTAGAAATAAAACCTTCTAAGAAAGGAAAAGTAATTTCTCAGAAAGAATATGACGAGACGGTTATTAAAAAATTGGAGGAATTTAGAGAGATGAATCGTGGCCGTGCTGGTGGACCGCCACCAATGGGAAGATAAAATTCTAAAATTTCAAAGTTTAAATGCCAAACTCCAATATTCTGATAATGAATAAAACGCTTTTTATTTTTGCCTTACTTTTTACTTCTTTATGCTTTTCTCAAAGTGTTCGTTTTGATGGTTTTATTCGAGATGAACAAAAAAATCCATTGGAAATGGCCAATATTATGGCGATTAACAATGGTACAAAAGCTATGGATTCTTACGGAATTACCAACGATAAAGGAAAGTTTCAGCTGACCTTAAAACCAAATACGGCTTATACGATTAAGGTTAGTTATCTCGGAATGAAATCTAAAGAAATTCCGGTTGCCACAAAATCTGAAAACATGACCCAAAATATTGTTTTAGATGGCGCAGGAATTGAGCTTGAAGGTGTTGAAATTGTTCGTGAAATGCCTGTTTCAATCAAAGGAGATACAATTGTTTACAATGCTGATTCTTTTAAATCTGGAACAGAAAAGAAGTTAGAAGATGTTTTGAAAAAACTTCCAGGTGTCGAGGTAAATGCTGATGGAGAAATTGAGGTAGAAGGAAAAAAAGTGAGTAAATTGATGGTGGAAGGCAAAGATTTTTTTGATGGAGATACCAAATTAGGGGTCAAAAATATTCCTGCAGATGCTATTGATAAAATTCAGGTTTTACGAAATTACAATGAAGTAAGCCAACTAAAAGGCCTTGAGAACGATCAGGATAATGTGGCAATGAACATTAAATTGAAGGAAGGTAAAAAGAACTTTTGGTTTGGAGATGTAACGGCAGGAATTGGTGTTGCAGAATTGGATAGCCGCTACATCATTAACCCGAAGCTATTTTATTACAGTCCGAAATACAGTATCAATTTAATTACCAATTTTAATAATATTGGTGAATTGCCGTTGACTGCACAAGATTATTTTAAGTTTACAGGCGGATTTAAAAATATGATGAAAAAAGGAGGAAGCAGCTTTAATGTATCTTCTAACGATTTAGGAATTTCGCTGCTTCGAAATAATCGAGCAAAAGAAATTGAAACCAAATTTGGTGCAACAAACTTTGCTTATTCGGTCAATAAAGCTTGGAATTTAAGCGGTTTTGGAATTCTTTCTACCTCAAAAACACAATTAGAAACCAAATCGCAGACTACCATTTTGGATTCTGGCAATAAGGACAATCGTAACGAAAATACGAGCCAGAAAAATAATTTGGGACTTTTTAAGTTAAGTTCAACTTACAAGCCCAATGACAAATTTCAGTTTGATTATGATATCTTAACCAAATTGACTAAACAAGAAGAATATTCAGATTTGTTTAGAGAACAGATTGTGAAGAATGTCGCCACTTCAGAAGATATTTTTACAACTAAAAAGCAAGATCCGACTTCTGTTAATCAGAATTTGAGTTTGTATTATACCCAAAGCGCTAAAAATATCTTTGCTTTTGAAATGCAGCACTTATATCAGGACGAAAATCCGTTTTATAATGCCAATCTGCAGACAGCTCCTTTTGATGAGGATGTTTTATCAGGGTTTACTCCAAATCAAAATAGAAATGATTACAATCAGAATCGTTTTGTAAAAACTAATAAGTTGGATGCAAAATTGGATTACTATTATATGGTAACGCCAAAAAGTAATTTCAATATTACATTAGGAAATACGTATTCTTATCAAAATTTCAATTCTCATATTTTTCAGATGTTAGATAATGGAGATAGAAACGATCTGAATGATCCCCAAAACAATAATGATGTAGATTACAGATTTAATGATGCTTTCGTAGGTTTCCATTATAAAATACTCACAGGAAAATTTACGTTGACACCAGGTGTAAGTCTGCATACTTATCAAATGGCGAACGGACAGCTAGGAACAGATTATTCTCAAAATTTCACTAAAATACTGCCAGATTTCTTTGCTTTATATCAAATCAAAAAATCAGAGACATTGACATATAATTTCTCTTTAACAAATGATTTTACCGATATTAATCAGCTGGCAGCGGGTTATGTTTTGTCTAATTACAGTAGTTTATTTAGAGGAAATCGTTATTTGGAAAATGCAACTTCACAGGTTCATTCGCTTCGTTATTTCAAGTACAATATGTTCAATTTTGAAAATATTTTTGCCAATGCAACTTATACAAGAAAAGTGGATGCCATTAAAACGAAAGCAGATTTTGATGGAATTAATCAGTCTTCGGTTCCTTATAATTCCAATTTAGCCGATGAAACTTTTTCTGGAATGGGAGCTTACGGACGTTCATTTTTGAAAAACTATAAAGCTTCTGTAAATGGAAGTGTAAACTGGTCAAAATTCAACAACATTCAAGATAACGAACAAAGAACAACAGAAAGTTTTGTACAGAGTTATACAGTAAGGGCTTCGACAAATTACAAAAAACTGCCAAATATTGAATTTGGATACAACCTTTTGATTAATAAATATAGTGGTTCTACTTTTTACACCGATAAACCTTTTGCAAGATTGGATTACTATTTTTTAGATAGTTTTTCTTTTGTATCTGAGTACGAATTTTATCATTATTACAATGGAGATAAATCGGTTGATAATGAATATGATTTCTTAAGTGCCAGTTTAATCTATCAAAAGAAAAATAGTAAATGGGAATACAAATTGGCGGCAACCAATTTATTAAATACAAGATATCTTAACGATGATAACTTTACGCAATTCTCTACAAGAGTTTCGCAATATACAGTTCAGCCTCGTTATATTATCTTTTCAATGAAATACAATTTATAAGACATTTGGCTGATTTTTGAAATAAAGACATATGATTTTGGAATGAATGGAATATCTTTACATCAATATTAACAGCCAAATTTTTATATTATGCGCAATTTTATTTGGAGTCTACTGCTATTTACTTTGGCAGTTTTTACGTCTTTTTCTCAAACAAAAGGCATCGAAAAAGGTACTTACTTGTCAAACAATAAAGGTCAAAAAATTAAGCTGAATTTATTAGACGATAACAAATATGAACTGGTATTTTATTCAGGAGAATATGCAATAAAAGGAGACTCGTTATTATTTATTAAAAATACTCCATCAGGAAATAGTTTCGATCTAGCTTTTAAAATAGATAAAAAAGCTAAAAATATAAAAGTAAATTTTGTAGATCCATCGTACTATTCATTTTATGTTGGAACACAAAAAGGAAAAGAAGAGGTTAAGTATCAAAGGCTTACTGATATTCGTTCCAAACAAGATCCAGAATGGGTCAAAAATAATTTAGAGTTTGAGATTGAAAAAACAGACTTTTTGTATTTAGTCTATGAAGAATATGATGGAAAAAGTGATGTTTATAAATATGAACTTCCAAAAGATGTTTCAGAAGTTACTATTACTTATGAATTAGCTGTTTTAGGAGATTTAAAAATTTCCGGCTTCTTTGATAAAAATGCGAATGAGCTGCGAATTTCAGAGAAATCAGGAGTAAATCCTTTGGTTTTTACCAACGAAAAAGATCCTCAGCCAGTTAAGAAAACTTCAAAAGTAATTCCGCTTGAAAGCAAATCCGTTTCAAATTGGACTTATCCAGGAAAAGAAACTTCAAGTTATGATTATGGAGCAGGAGTGGTTGTTGATAGTGTTGCAACTGCTACAGATCTTACAATAGCTCCACCAGCCTACAATCAATATAATTTTAAATTAAAGATTGAAAGTAATTTAAACAAGGCTATTTCAGAAACTAAAAAATCGAATACTACTAAGTTTTTGGGAGTTTACGTAGATAGTAAAAAAAACGCAAAAGAAAGTTTTGATTTTTTTGTGAAAGATCAGGAAACGCAAACAGGTTATAGTATGTACGATGGCTATAATCCTATTTATGATGTTTTTAATTATTATTTGGCTGGAGCCGATGATAAAAAATGGCTAAAAAACAATGCAATTGCAAATAATCCAAGTGTTGTTGTTGTAAACGGACAGGGAAATATATTGGCTATTGCAAAATCTGACTTAGAAACGCAAAAATATCAATTTAACTATTATGGCGATTTCTATCGTAAACTTCTCAGAGCAAATGCTTTTGTTTCTTTAAATAACGCGTTAAAGAATAAAAAAGCTTCAGATGCAGATTTAATTAATGCCTTTAACAAAGCGGCAGCGTTAGAATCTGCTTATGATTATGACGCTGAATATAGTGTAGATGCTAGCAATTCGACCGAATTTGTCATTACAAAAACAGCTTTAGACAAAAAAGAAGTCTCACAGGCTTGGAAAAAGTTAATCGAAGCACATCAAAAAGATAAGCAGGTAAACATGTATTTGGCAGAAACTATTGTTAAAGAAATCAAGAATTTAGGTTTTACAAAGCAGCTTTTTAATGAAGATAAAATCTTAAATGACACCGATTTCTTGGCGATTGATTATCTGTTGAAACATTCTGAAGAAATAGAAAACAACCGCACAGCATTTAATAGTAAACAAGGAGAAATTCATGCTCTTAATAATGCAGTTTCAGAAGTTTCTAATGCTTTACAGCAGAATCTTTACGCTTCTCAAGATGGTTTAACGGGAGATGTAAATAAGGATAAAATCAATTCTGTCTATAAAAAGATCATTGCATCTGGAAAAGGAAACTTTGATGCTTACAGAAATTACTTTTACTATCTAAGTCAACTTCAAGAAAATGACGGTTCTAATACAACGTATTTAAAAGAATTTAATACTTATTTTGATTCAGCTCTTGCAGGCGGGAGCCCAATTGAAAAATTAGATGCAATGTTTTCTGGTTTAGATTCTAGTTCAAGTTATTCTTATGATGGATGGAATTCGTTTAAAGAATATCATTCTAGTACAGCCAATTCTGCAGCTTGGACAGTTGTAGAAAATCCAATGAATGCAAACTATTTGAAAGATGCTATAAAATGGTCTGAATATAGTTTGGCAGTAACTAAAAATAATCCATATTATTTAGATACACTTGCTCAGCTGTATTATAAAGATGGGCAAAAACAAAAAGCAATAGAAACTCAAGCACTAGCGGTAAAATATTTAGATGCAAGTACAGACGAAGTAACCGCACAAGAGATTAAAGAAGTTTTAACTAAAATGCAGAACGGAACTTACTAAAATAAAATAATCCTAAAAAATATAATGGCTGTCTGAGTAGACAGCCATTTTTATTTGATTTTTTACGGGTAATATCTGATTTTGGTAGGAAAAAATTAAAATTTTTCCATGAAATGATTAAATTTATAAAGTAAAATTAAAATGTATGAAAAACAAAATGACTCTTGTTTTACTTGCTTGTGGTGCAATGACTTTTGCACAAGCAGTTAAAAAACCATTAGTTTCAGCCATAACGGATAAAGATCTTAGAACAGATATGTATCAAATGGCTGGCGACCATTTTAACGGTCGTGAAGCTGGAACTTTAGATGAACTAAAAGTCTCGATGTGGCTGGCAAATAAAGCTAAAGAAGCTGGAATGGCTCCAGCAGGTGATGATGGAACCTATTTCCAGTTTTTTGATTTGTACAGACATCAAGTTACGTCAAATTCTAAATTTAAAATTGGACAAAAGGATTATAAATTATGGAAAGATGTTTTGGTTGCAGAAACCACTAACATAAAAGTTGAAGGTTCTCTAATATATTTGGGAGCAGCAACAAAAGAAGAAATTGAAAAAGCTGATATAAAAGGAAAAGCAGTTGTTTTATTGGCATCAAAAGAAGGAATTGCCGATGATATTTCGCTATTTGACAGACGTTATCCGGGTTTAGTAAGAAATAAGTATTACGATCTAGTTGTTAAAAAAGGTGCTATAGCACTTATTATGGTTGCAGATGAATTGGCAGAGCAAAGCTGGTCTCAGGTTGAACCGCAAATGACGAGAGGATTATACGGAATTGAGGGTGTTCGCGATAAAATTGGTTCGACAATGCCTGTTTTTTGGGTACATGGAAATCAGCTAGAATATTTGAAATCGACGAAAGATGTATTGTCAGCAGAAGTGGTTTCTGAAACATACAAATATCCTTCGGTAAATGTTGTAGGTACGATTGCAGGAACTGATGCAAAACTAAAAAGTGAATATGTACTTTTTAGCGGACACCAAGATCATGATGGAGTGCGTCAAAAATACGGGCAAGATTCTATTTATAATGGAGCCGATGATAATGCCAGTACGTGTGTAGCAATGTTAGCGATTGCAAGAGCTTATAAAAAACAACCTGGAAAAAGAACGGCACTGTTTGTATTTCACGGTTCTGAAGAGCGTGGTTTGTTAGGTTCTAGATGGTATGCATCGCATCCGACTGTTCCTGAAAAAGATATTATAGCGGTTTTAAATGGTGATATGATTGGAAGAAATAATGTCAATCAAGCAGCATTATTAGGATCTAGTTCTCCACATGAAAATTCTTCAGATTTAGTAGCAATTGCGAAAAGAGCTAATGATGAAGGGCCAAAATTTGATTTGGATAAGCTTTGGGACAGACCAGAACATCCAGAGTATTTTTACTTCCGTTCGGATCATTTACCATATGCAAAAAAAGGAATTCCTGCAGTTTTTTTTACCAGCGTGCTGCATAGTCAATACCATACGCCAATGGATGAATCTGAAAATATTGATTACGTAAAATTGCGTAAAATGACCGAATGGATGTACCGCACAGGGTGGATTTTATCAAACGATGTCAATCGCCCAAAAACATTGCCGAATGTACAATTAGAAAGATAAGGTTAATATTTTAAAGAAAATTAGGTGTTATATTGTATTTTATTGTAGTAAAATATTTGCAATTTTAAAATGTTTTTGAATATATTTAAAAGATATAACCAAAAATAACATTCAAAAATTGACGCCATGTTTAAAAAAATTAGCATTTATTTTTATACTTTAATAGTTCTTACTTTTTTCGGATGTAATTCGGATGAACACAATACTCCAAACGATAGTATTGGTAGAGCTCACGTATGGTTTGATGATTTTAAATCAAATATATCGCTTTATACACGATTTAAAGATTTGAGTTATCATTGGGAAGCGGCCAAAGAAACGGTATTGCCAGATGGTTCGAAAACAATTGTAGTGCCTGTATCAATTAAAAATGTGCAGCTTGATTACAAAGGCTCAACATTTCTATATCTTTATAAGATAGAGCAAAACAAATATGATGCTGCATTGTTTGAAATTATACCAAGCAAAGAATATGAAGAAGAATTAAGTGTTATTAATTTAGATACTTTTAACGGATATATTCTTAAATGGGATTTGGTTGAAGGGTTTATTAAAGGAAATAAGTTTGTTTCAGGTCAAGAGGGAAGGGAGGTTGTAGATACAGATAATCCTAAATCTGCAAGCAGTATATTTAGCAAAAAAGGGCCTATAGAGCTAGATGAAGTTGTTGTAACAGCTCCAGGACCTGGAAACCCTTCTGGAATTCCTACAGGTTCAACGGTTGTAATTGGTGGAGGTCCCGCAAGTAATTATTTTAGTTATGTAAGCGGAGGAGGTGGTGATGGTGCCCCTACAGCAGCTACTAGAGCACAAGTAGCTAAAGCAATACAAAAGAAAATTGACGGAAGTAAACTTGATCCATGTGTAAAAGCAATATTAGATAAACTAAAAACCTTAACTCAAAATGATATTGCTAGTATTTTTAGAAAACTAGGAGGAGATTCGGATATTTATGTGTTGTCTATTGAGTTTGGAGAAGTGGAAGGTAATGATGTTGCAGGTACAAAACAAACCTCTTATAATTGTTATACAACAGTATTGGATAATGATTTTGTTTATGGCCTAAATGGTACTAGTAAAAATACACCGCCTACAGATTTAGCAATTGCTGCAGTAATGATACACGAAATGGTTCATGTTTATTTTTTTAGTGTGTTTGATGACAAAGTTAATAGCGGTATGGCTCATGCACTTGATAATTATGATATTTTGTATCAAAAATATGTAAACAATACTTACATTGATAAAGGACAGGATAATGCACAGCATGCACAAATTTGGAAAAGTTACATAAATATTATGTCGTCAGCGCTAGAGGAATATGCTACAGGTAATATAACAGACACTCCAAATCAATTTTATCAAGATATTATTATGGGTACTTTGATGAGAACTAAAACTTTTGACGATAAATTTCCTGATGGAAGTGAAGGAAAAAGAAGAATAATTAATAATTATATTTCTGAGAAAAATGGAGAAAGTAATGATCCAAACTATCAACCTAAAGGGAAACGATGTAAATAAGCAATTATGAAAAATGTAGCTGTATTAATTTTAGGAGTTTTAATTTGTTCATGCTCATCATCACAGTTGGAAAAACAAATTATAAACGATTTTTTGGATAAAGAATTTTTAACGGATAAACATGTAAGTGTTTTAGTAGAAGAAGCTATACCCAAAATAAAAGCTTTAGAGTATTACGAAAAAGCTTATAGTGAGAGAAATCTCTATTTTGGAGAAATTCGTTTTGCGCCATTAGGTCCTCCTCCTTACAAATGGGAAATTGATTCTGTAGAAATTAATCTTTTAAAGAAAAAATATAAAAATGATACACTAGTTTATTATTGGAAAACATCTGATTTTAAAAACCCAAAATTCCAGATTTATCCATATCAGATTTTAAGAAGACCAGATTGTCCTAAGGTAGGTTCTAATGGGATTTATTTGTCAAAACCTTTAATCAGTTTAGATGAAAAATATGCATTTTTATTTTACCGTCCATTTGCTGTGGGATTTGGAGGGGGTGATGAAAGAGCTGTTTTATTGAAAAAAATAAATGGAAAATGGGAAGAACAAAACAGTTATACTAATTCAAAGTCAATTAATTGATTTAAGCAAAAAAACATAGCCTAGATATTGGGCAATTATAGCATTAATGCACCAGACGATTCATATGTGTTTTTTTAGTTTATTCGAGGATTATAAAAATATGCGTATGACCAAGGTATTTGACCGCTTTAATTATTTATGTCAAAGATAAGAGTTGAAAATAATTGAAAGTTATGAGAAAAATAGTAGCAACAATATTTGGTTTGCTATTTGTTTCCTGTTCATCAATGAAAATGAAACAAAATGGCTGTCCAATTAGACAGCCATTTTAATATGTAAATATTTTATATTGAATTACAATCCAAATGCAGTTTTAACTTGGTCAACAAAATCAAGTTTTTCCCATGTAAATAATTCAACTGTAACTGTTTTTTCGTTTCCGCCTGGAGCAGAGAAAGTTTTAGTTACTGTTTCTGGTTTACGTCCCATGTGTCCGTAAGCAGCAGTTTCACTATAGATTGGGTTTCTTAATTTTAAACGTTGTTCGATAAAGTAAGGACGCATATCGAAGATAGCTTCTACTTTTTTAGCGATTTCACCGTTTGTTAAGTTTACTTTAGAAGTTCCGTAAGTTTCAATGAAAATTCCCATTGGTTCAGCAACTCCAATTGCATAAGAAACCTGAACTAAGATTTCATCAGCAACACCAGCAGCAACTAAGTTTTTAGCGATATGACGAGTTGCGTAAGCAGCACTTCTATCCACTTTACTTGGATCTTTTCCAGAGAATGCACCACCACCGTGAGCACCTTTTCCACCGTAAGTATCAACGATAATTTTTCTTCCTGTTAAACCAGTATCTCCGTGAGGTCCTCCAATAACGAATTTTCCTGTTGGGTTAATATGGTAGTTGATTTTATCGTTAAATAAATGAGCGTGCTCAGGATTTTTAGCGATAATTCTAGGAATCAAGATTTCGATAATATCTTTTTTGATTTTAGCCAACATTGCAGCTTCTTCATCAAAATCGTCGTGTTGCGTAGAAATTACAATTGCATCAATACGAGTTGGTTTATTATCGTCACTATATTCTAAAGTTACCTGAGATTTAGCATCTGGACGTAAATAAGTGATTTCTTTGTTTTCACGTCTTAAAATAGCTAACTCTTGTAATAATTTATGAGATAAATCAAGCGCTAATGGCATGAAGTTTTCAGTTTCGTTTGTAGCGTAACCAAACATCATTCCTTGATCTCCAGCACCTTGTTCTTCTGGCTTAGCTCTGTCAACTCCCTGATTGATATCAGCAGATTGTTCGTGAATAGCAGAAAGAATTCCACAAGAATTTGCTTCAAACATGTACTCGCTTTTAGTATATCCAATTTTACGGATTACTTCGCGTGCAATTTGCTGAACATCAAGATAAGTATTCGATTTTACTTCACCAGCCAAAATTACCTGACCTGTCGTAACTAAAGTTTCACATGCTACTTTTGAGTCAGCATCAAATGCCAAAAAGTTGTCAATTAATGCATCCGAAATTTGATCTGCAACTTTGTCTGGATGCCCTTCACTAACAGATTCTGACGTAAATAAATAAGCCATAATAATGTATTAAATTTAAAATTAATCGAGAAAAATAATTGCTAAAAAGGGCTAAAGGAGAGTTTCTGCTTTAGCATTTTTTACTACTGAAAGGAATTTTTCAGCATTCATAACGAAATCATTTCATTATGAAGAGGTTGCAATCAGTTCAAATTTTTCCTCTGTTTCGGGTGCAAAGGTATAAAACCATTTTGATTTGCAAATTAAAGTTCAACTTTTTTTAATTTTTTAAGTAGAAATTTAACAAAAACATACTAAATTGATAGGGTAATAGAAATTATTTTGGTTTTTGTTTGGCTGGTTAAAAAATAGTTCGCACATTTGCCTCGTTAAAATAACATAACCAAATGAAATTTACAGTTTGCAATATGATGTCTTGTAAGATGCCGGAATTTTCCGCAGAGACTCTATTGTAGTTTTTTTTCAACGATATATAGAACCTCTGCAGACCGCAGAGGTTTTTTTTTGTTCAAAAAAGAAAACTATAGGATTTTTTCTAAAGCCAAAAACTAATTAATCAGTAAAAAGAAATGAAGAAAAATGCACTCATCGTTTTAGGTCTTTTGACATTTTCGGGCGTTTATGCTCAAGAAAATAAAAAAGAGCAGGATAGTTTAAAAAATAATGAATTATCAGAAGTTACTATTATTGGATCAAGAAGTAAAAACAGAGTAAAGACAGATGTGCCGGTTCCGGTCGATGTTTTTAATGTTACTGAAATAACTAAAGGAGCACCGCAAACTAGTGTAACTCAGATTTTAAATTATGTAGCGCCGTCGTTTACAAGTAACGCAACATCTACGGCAGATGCAACAGATCACGTTGATCCAGCGCAGTTAAGAGGGTTAGGGCCAGATCAGGTTTTAATTTTAGTAAATGGAAAAAGAAGGCATACGAGTGCTTTAGTAAATATAAATGGATCTCCAGGAAGAGGTTCGGTTGGAACAGATTTAAACGCAATTCCATCTTTTGCAATAGAAAGAATTGAAGTTTTGAGAGATGGAGCTGCAGCACAATATGGTTCTGATGCTATTGCAGGAGTAATTAATATCGTATTGAAAAAGAACCCCAATTATTTAACTGGAGGAATTCAATACGGAACGAATTTATCTTCTGGATCTAATAATTTTAAAGGCGGATCTGACGGACAAACCGTGCAAGTCGATTTAAACTACGGAACTTCTTTAGGAAAACCAGGAAGTTTCTTCAATATTACAGGTAGCGCCGTGACAAGGCAAGCTACAAGTAGAGCAGGAATTAGAAATAATGCCATTTTTAACGCCTACAATGCAGTTGAAAATAGAGCTGCACAAAATGGTGTTGAAATCAATTCATTGTTTAGTAATATTAATGCTACTCCAAACTCAGCACAAATTTTATCATCATTAAAACAATATGCGCCGCAGGTAAGTTATTTTACAACTGCACAACAAAATGCGATTTCGTCTGCAACAACCATTGCACAAATGCAGACCGCTTTGAATTTTGATGTCACAAATAACGAATTGGCTTATAGAGGTCAGCAGAGAAGTGATTATAATATGAGTGTTGGCCAGTCAGAATTGGCTTCGGGACAAGCGTATTATAATGCTAAATATCCTTTAACAGAAACGACTTCATTATATTCTTTTGGTGGAATATCATATAGAAACGGTCAGTCGTATGCTTTCAACAGATTGCCAAATGGCTCAGGAACATTCACGCAAGTGTACGAAAACGGATTTTTGCCAGAAATCGAATCTAAAATTTTAGATGCTTCTGCGGCGGTTGGAGTAACTACAGAATTGTTTGGATTTGATACCGATTTAAGTTCAACTTTAGGTTCAAACTCATTTAATTATGATGTTAATAATACGATCAATGCTACTTTAGGAACCAATTCTCCTTTTAGTTTTGATGCTGGAAAAGTTTCCTTTTTGCAAAGTACAACCAATCTAGATTTCAGTAAAAAACTAGACGTTCTTTCAGGATTGAATGTGGCTTTTGGTGGTGAGTTCCGATATGAAAATTACCAAATTAAAGCTGGAGAACAAGCTTCTTACGGATTATATGATGTAAACGGTAATTTTGTATCAGGAGTTTTACCTACAACTTCGCCCTTAATTGTTACTGATTTTTTTGGAAACAAGCGTGGGGCAGGAGCGCAAGGATTTTCTGGATTTCAACCTTCAGATGCTAAAGAAAGAGACAGAAAAAGTGGCGCGGCTTATATTGATTTAGAGTTGAATGCCACAGAAAAATGGTTAATTAATGGAGCGGCTCGTTATGAAAATTATTCCGATTTTGGGAATACCGTTACTTTCAAATTGGCTTCTCTTTTAAAACTAACAGACAACATCAATTGGAGGATTTCTGGACAAACTGGTTTTAGAGCGCCTTCGCTACAGCAAAGATATTTTGAAGCAAGTTCAACTCAATTTATCAATGGTGCGCCATATCAAGTAGGTTATTTTACAAATGATTCGCAAGCTGCAAAAAGTATCGGAATTGAGAGCTTAAAACCAGAAAAATCAAAAAGCATCAGTACAGGATTTACATTTAAAATTCCTGAAGCTAATATAACCATTGCAACCGATGCTTATTTTACAAGAATAAACGATAGAATTGTACTTTCTGGACAATATTCAAGACCGACAGATGCACAAATCGGAGCAGCAACTTCTCCAGAACAAGCCCAAGCTTTAACTTTATTCCAAGAAGCATTTGATTTAAAAGGTGTTGAAAGGGCTTCTTTCTGGACCAACGGAATCGATTCTGAAACAAAAGGTATCGATTTGGTAATTTCTCAAAAATACGATGTAATTCAAGACTTTGTAATCAGAAATGATTTTGCTTTAAGTTTTAATGAAACCAAAAGAGTAGGCGATTTGCACGTGCCAAAATCGATAATTGATGCTGGTGGAGATCCATATATTTATTCTTTCTTTCCAGAATCAAGCCGTGTTTATTTAGAAGAAGCAATTCCGAAGTTGAAAGCCAATTTAATGACGACTTTCAGTATTAAAAAATTGGATATTTATTTGAGAAACAGTTATTTCGGAAAAGTTACAGATCCAGGAGCAACAGATGTTAATTTAGACGGATTTTCTTCTGTTTACGAACATCCAGAATACAGCGCAAAATTGGTTACCGACTTATCTTTAGGATATCAGATCAATGAACATTTTAGAGCAACAATTGGGTTTAATAATATAGGAGATGTTTATCCAGATAGAAATAATCCTTCTACTCCAGCATTTACAAATACAACTCCGACCTTGTCTCCTGCGCCAAGTACAGATTTGACCAATGCCAATCAGTTTGCTTATTCGAGAGCAGTTTCTCAATTTGGACTAAACGGAAGATTTGGTTTTGCTCGTTTGAGCTTTAAATTCTAAAATATTTTTTTTCATTCAAGCCTTGAAAACAAAGGCTTGAATGAAAAAATCAAAAAAATAATACAAAATTTCGATTTTAAATTTGGTGGTTAAATAAATACTTACTACTTTTAATCTATAGAAATAGTCGAGTTTAAAAAATAAGATTAATTATAAAATAATATGAAAGCAATAGCAAAAAGAAATATGATGTGTTGTGGAATGATGCAAATGTGCATCCCTCATTGCTGTTGCCAAAAGTGAAAGATAAAATCTTTGTTATAGTTAAGCTATAAGCCCTTTTGGTCGCCATCCGAAAGGGCTTTTTTATTTCAACCATTTAAATTTTAAAATCATGAAGACATTAGATATCAATACAATCGCATTTCAATACTTATTAAGAAATAATAATTCGGAAGAATTATCAACTGAAACACTACAATATGATCCAGCAAAGAAGATAAAAGCTCAAAAATCATTGCTGTTTCATTTATACGATCTTGAAGAGGAAGCGGAAGATATTTTAGCTTAAATCAAATACAATATCAAATACAATATCAATATATAACATATTAACAATATTAAAAAACTAAGAAATCATGAGTACTCAAAAATTTGCAACAAACGCATTACACGCTGGACATGATGTTACTAAAAATGGATCAACTAGGGCAGTGCCGATTTACCAAACTTCATCATATGTATTTAATAACGCTGATCACGCAGCCAATTTATTTGGTCTTGCCGAAGCTGGATTTATTTACACTAGATTAAATAACCCAACCAACGATGTTTTAGAACAACGGTTAGCCGCACTTGAAGGTGGAATTGGGGCTGTTGTAACCGCCTCTGGAGCATCAGCAATTTCTACAACATTATTGACTTTATTGCGAGCTGGCGATCATATTGTGGCTTCAAACAGTTTATACGGAGGAACTTATAACCTTTTAAAAGTGACTTTACCTCGATTAGGAATTACGACAACTTTCGTTGATCCTTCAAAACCAGAAAATTTTACAAAAGCTGCAAAAGAAAATACACGAGCTTTCTTTGTTGAATCTCTCGGGAATCCAAAATTAGATATATTGGACTTAAAAGCAATTTCGGCAGAAGCCAAAGCATTCAAAGTGCCATTTATAGTAGACAATACAGTTGCGACACCTTATTTATTAAACCCAATTAAATATGGTGCCGATATTGTAATTCATTCCTTAACTAAATATATCGCAGGAAACGGAACTTCGTTAGGAGGCGTTATCATTGATGCTGGAAACTTTGACTGGGCAAACGGGAAATTTCCAGAATTTACCGAACCATCTGCAGGATACCACGGATTAGTATATCATGAAGCTTTAGGAAATGCTGCTTTTATTGCAAAAGCAAGAATTGAAGGATTACGTGATTTCGGTTCTGCTTTGAGTCCGTTTAATGCTTTTCAGATCATTCAGGGATTAGAAACGCTTCCGATCCGAATTAAGAAACATAGTGAAAATGCTTTGGCTCTGGCGGAATGGCTAGAAAAACAAGATGAGGTGGTGTGGGTAAATTATCCAGGACTAAAATCAAGTAAATATCATGACTTGGCTCAGCAATATTTACCAGAAGGTCAAAGCGGAATTATCACTTTCGGATTAAAAGGAGGTTTTGATGCGGCTAAAAAAGTAGTAGATGAAACTAAATTATTCTCATTGCTAGCCAATATTGGTGATACAAAATCATTAATTATTCACCCAGCAAGTACTACGCATCAACAATTGACAGAAGAAGAACAAGCAGAAACAGGAGTTTCTAAAGACTTGGTTCGTTTGTCTGTCGGGATCGAAGATATCGAAGATTTGATTGCAGATCTTCAGGCTGTTTTTGAAAGTGTTAAGCTTTCGCAATACAGCATTAATAAAAACTAGGTTTTTTTGTTTTTTGTTTGAAAGATTGCCTTTAGCGATTGGTTTTGCTAAAGGTAATTTTTTATGAAAAGCATCATTATAAAAATTAAACCATATAAGTGATATAAGTTCATTTTAGTAAAGACGAATAGAAAACGTCTAATTTTTAGATAATAATATTTAAATGAACTTATATAACTTATATGGTTAAAAAACAAAAATTATGTCAAAGCTTAAAATAAACATCATCCTTTTCGGAATTGGAAATATCGGAAGCACTTTGATCAATCAAATAATTGAAAGTCAGGAATTTTTTCTGGAAAGTAAGAATGTCGATTTTCATTTTCCGATTATAACCAATTCGACGGTTGCTTTTTTTGAAAAAGAAGGTGTCGGTTATGCTTGGGAAACCAATTTTTTACAATTGGCTGTTCCATTTAAAGTGGAAGATATTATAGAATTTGCCAAAGAAAACGAATTTGAGAATTTGATTGCTGTCGATGCTACTGCAAGTGACGAACTGGTAAAGCATTACAATACGCTTATCGAAAACGGATTCAATATTGTGGCAGTAAATAAAAAAGCAAATACACTTCCGATTGACTTGTATAAAGAATTGCGAGTGAACCTAAAGAAACATGACAAAGAGTTTTTGTATGAAACGTCGGTTGATACAGGAATTCCAGTTTTACAAACTTTAAGAGATTTGTATTATTCGGGAGAAAAAATAACAAAAATTAGAGGAGTATTCTCGGATAATCTTAGTTATGTTTTTAATCGATTTTCGGCAGAAGAGGTTACATTTTCTTCTGTTTTAAAAGATGCGAGTCTTTTAGGTTTGATGAAATCTACTTTCAAAGAAGATTTGTCGGGTAATGATACCGCGAGAAAACTTTTGATATTAGCCAGAGAAATAGGAAAAGATTTTGAGCTATCAGATATTAAAATCAGACCTTTTATTACAGAACAACATTTAGAAAAAAATGGCGTACTGAATAAAGATGCGGTTGATAAAGCATTCAAAATTGCAAAAATCACGCAATCAGAAAATCATGTTTTGAGATATGTTGGCGAATTTGATGTAGAAAAAGGCAGTTTAGAAGTCAAATTGATTTCGGAACCGACACATTCAGCAATCGGACAATTGAAAGGCTCGGATACTATTTTCGAAATTTTCACAAAATCCTATGCCAATGTTCCCATCGTAATTCAAAGCGCATCGCCATGCAAGCAAGCAATTTCGAGAGGAATTATAACCGATATTTTAAAAATTGCTGAAAGAATAAGAAATAAAGAGGCTGTCTGGCTTTAAATTTCTTAGAAAAAGAAAAAAGAAAGTTTAAAGTTCTTTGATAAACTGATTTGTCAAGTGGAGTTAGAAATTAATAAAAGCTTATTTTTGTAGGTTTTTTACTTGTGTTATTCTGTTTTTATCTTTGTAAGACATTTTTTAACGTTAAAAAGACGTTTTTTTAACGATTTTTGTAATTAAATTCTTGATTTTCATTTGTGTAATTAGAAAAATAGTTGCATATTTGTGATACCCAAAAACTACTAGAAATCAAATGAACTTAAAAGTCAACAAAATGTTTTGTGCCATTTCGGTTATAACCGAGGCTGGGTTGTCTATTGCTTAAAAATTGTAAGAAAACAATATATAGTAAAAGCCTCCCAAAAAAATATTGGGAGGCTTTTTAATTTTACACAAATGAATAATTTAAAAATACAATATAAATCACAGATGAATAAATCCTTACAGATGGACACTAAGATGTTTGCTGTCGCGCTTATTTGCGTACTGGTCTGTTGATACTAAAAAGTATAAATGAGTTTAATAACTTAAACCCTTTTGGTATCTAAAAATCCAAAAGGGTTTTTTTATTCTTTCAAGGGAATTAACAAAAAAATAAAAGAGAAATAAAGATTATAAAACAACTGAACTAAAACTTAATATCATGAGCACATTGAACTACTTAGCAGAAAAAATTTCAAAATTGAAAAACAGAAGGACAAAAAATAACAATCCGCCACCGCCTACGAATGAATTGGCTCACCCAAGATTCGGAATAACAGAGGCTGATAAAAATGCAGAGAAAAAAGCACCGAATTCTTTAATGTTTTTAATGTATTCAAAAGAGAATGAAACGCTTTTCATCTAAATTGAAAAGTGACATAAACTAGGGTAACACCTGCTTAATTTTACTGGGCATTCCTGTTCGGTAATTTTTTGCGTATAATAGTTTTTGCTGAGAGTTGTTCAAGAAATTTAACAAACTGTTTTATAATAAATTTGTTTGTTAAAGAAATTAGTAGTTAATTTGCACCGTTAAGTTCAAAAAAGTATTGAAATGTTATAAAGAAAGGACGAGGGATTAGACCCGATGAATCCTTAGCAACCCTTCGTTAATTCGAAGAAGGTGCTGCATTCTACCACGCCCAACGTGGAAAGATAACAACGAGATTTTTCTAGTTTAAACTAGTTTTTTCTTTCTAATATTTCCACATACAAATCAGATAATACAACAGATTTGAAATTGGAAAATATACCAAACCCTATTAGCATACAAAATTTCACCACAGAAAATGGTGCGTTTTATCATACATTGCCTTTAAGTTTTACTATCGCTGGCCAGTCCTTGCATAGTGCGCCTATCGTTTTGGTAAATCATGCCTTAACAGGAAACTCTCAAGTTACGGGAGAAAATGGCTGGTGGAATGATTTAATTGGAGAAGGTAAAACCATTGACACTTCTGTTTACACCATTTTAGCTTTTGATATTCCAGGAAATGGAAGCAATTCTTTTTTAGTTGAAAATTATCTTGATTTTACGGCTAGAGATGTTGCTCGAATTTTTATTGAAGGAATAAAAGCGTTACAAATCGAAAAGCTTTTTGCCATTATCGGAGGTTCTGTTGGCGGTGGAATCGCTTGGGAAATCTTGGCTTTAGAACCAAACATCACCGAAAATCTTATTCCGATTGCGAGCGATTGGAAATCTACAGACTGGCTTATTGCCAATTGTTTCCTGCAAGAACAAATCTTAAACAATTCTTCAAAACCAATTGAAGATGCAAGAATACACGCTATGTTGTGTTACCGTTCCCCAGAATCTTTCAAAGAAAAATTTCAGCGTACCATTAATCAAGATTTATTAATTTTTAATATCGAAAGCTGGTTAGCGCATCATGGAAAAAAATTGCAGCAAAGATTCCAATTGTCTTCTTATAAATTAATGAATCAGTTGCTTAAAACAATTGATATTACTAGAAATAGTGAAAGTTTCGAGAATTTATTGTCTAAAACTAACGCTTCAATTCATATCGTCGGAATCAATTCAGATTTGTTTTTTACAGCAAAAGAAAACGTAGAAACTTACGAAGAATTAAAGAAGTTTAAAGACAATGTTTTCTACAGCGAAATTGTTTCGGTTCACGGACATGACGCTTTTTTAATCGAGTACAAACAATTAGATCATTTACTTGCCGACATTTTTAAGGCAGAAACAATAAAGAAATAAAATGAAAGTATTAAAATTTGGAGGTAAATCATTAGCAAACGGAGAAGGACTTAACAAAGTTGTTTCTATCATTTCTGATAAAGTAAGTCAAGGTGAAAAAATTGCCGTTGTAGTTTCTGCACGCGGAAACGCTACAGACGAATTGGAATTTATCTTAAGCATTGCTGCAAAAAATGGCAGTTATAAAGAATTATTAGAGAATTTTAAAAAATATCAAATCTCAGATTATCCGCAGGTAGATTTGTCTGAAGAATTTAATGTTTTAGACAAACTTTTTGAAGGTGTAAGCTTAATTGGAGATTACAGCAAAAAAATCAAAGATCAGATTTTATCAAAAGGAGAATTGCTTTCTGCTAAATTATTGACGGCTATTTTATTAGAAAAAGGAATTCCAGCCAACTTTGTAGATACAAGAGAATTGCTAAAAACCGATTCTAAATTTGGAGATGCACAGCCTTTAGAACAGCTTTCAAAGAAAAATGTAGTCAATTATTTCAAAACACATAATGGCGAAACGGTTAATATAGTTACAGGTTTCATTGGTTCAAACAACAACAACGACACAACTACTTTAGGTAGAAATGGAAGTAACTATACCGCTTCGTTAATCGCTAATTATTTAAATGCCGAAGAATTACAAAACTTCACGCACGTTGACGGAATTTATACCGCAAACCCAGATTTAGTGGCTGATGCTAAAAAAATTGAATATTTATCGTTTAATGAAGCAAACGAACTGGCTAATTTTGGAGCAACGATTTTGCATGCCAAAACGATTATCCCTTTATTAGAAAAAAATATTCCGCTACGTATTTTAAATACTTTCAATCATGAAAATCGTGGAACATTAATTACTTCAGATTCTACGAAAGAAGGGATAAAAACGCTTTCTGTATTAGAAAATGTTTCTCTTGTAAATCTTGAAGGACGCGGATTGCTTGGAAAAGCTGGAGTTGATGCTCGTATTTTTAAAGTAATGGGCGATCATAATATCAGTGTAAGTATCATTTCTCAAGGTTCTTCAGAAAGAGGAATCGGACTTGTGGTGGCTACAGATAAAGCAACAACAGCGGTCGTGGAATTAGAAAAAGAATTTGAAAATGACTTTTATTCTAAAGATGTAAATCAAATTACGGTTACAGATAATGTATCGGTAATTTCGATTATCGGGCAGGATTTGAGTACGTTCCACAAACCTTACACGGCTTTAATCAGAAATAAAATTGTTCCGATTTTGTTCAACAACACCGTTACAGGTAAAAACGTGAGTTTGGTTGTTAAGAAATCAGAACTGAATAAAGCGTTAAATGTAATTCACGGTGAGATTTTTGGAGTTTCTAAAAAGATCAACATCGCGATTATCGGTCACGGTTTGGTAGGCGGAACTTTAATCAATCAAATCTTAGAATCGGCTTCAGCTATTGAAAAACGTAAAGGAATTAAGCTGAATGTTTTCGCTATTGCGAATTCTAAAAAAGTGCTTTTAAACAAATATGGTGTTGCTGATAACTGGAAAAACGAAATTGATACAAAAGGAGAAGCGTACACTATAAATGATATTATTGCTTACGCGAATGAAAATCATTTAGAAAACTTAATTGCAGTAGATAATACGGCAAGTGCAAGTTTTGTAGAGAATTATATTCCGCTTGTAGAAAACAGTTTCGATTTGATTTCTTCGAATAAAGTGGCCAATACATTAAGTTATGGTTTTTATAAAGAATTGAGAAGTGCTTTAGAAGAAAATCAGAAGAATTATTTGTACGAAACCAATGTTGGTGCAGGATTGCCGTTGATTGATACAATTAAATTATTACACCTTTCTGGTGAAAATATCACTAAAATTAAAGGAGTTTTCTCTGGAACATTGAGTTATTTATTTAATAATTTCTCTGCTAAAGATGCACCGTTTAGTGAAATTCTTCAAGAAGCAATCGATAATGGATACACAGAACCAGATCCGCGTGAGGATTTAGGCGGAAATGACGTTGGAAGAAAATTATTGATTCTAGCGAGAGAATTAGATTTACAAAATGAATTTGAAGAAATTTCAATTCAGAATTTAATTCCAGAACACTTACGTGAAGGAAGCGCTGCCGATTTCTTAACGAAATTAAAAGAATTTGACCCAATTTATGCTAAAATAAAAGCAGAACAACAGCCCAATCACGTTTTGAGATATATTGGTGAATTGTCAGGAGATTTACAAAATGACAAAGGAAATTTAGAAGTAAAATTAGTTTCAGTTCCTTCAGACACTGCTCTAGGTGGATTAAAAGGTTCTGATTCTTTCTTCGAAATTTACACAGAATCTTACGGAGATCGTCCAATTGTTATTCAGGGAGCTGGTGCAGGTTCTGCAGTAACAGCAAGAGGAGTTTTTGGAGATATTTTGAGATTGTCTGACAAGGGATAATTAATTTTAGATTTTAGAATGTAGATTTTAGATTGAGCTTAGTTTGGCATTTCGACGTAAGTAGAAATCACACACGAAACTCCATAAAGCAAAGCTTTGATCTTTGTCAACAAACTAGTGTGATTTCTCCTTACGTCGAAATGACAAGATTGTGGAAATTACACTAATAAAACAAAAACAAAAAAAACAACAACACAATGAAAGTAACTTTAAACAGAGTAAACGACGCATTTCATTTTAAAGTAAAAAATGAACGCGGACACGTAGTTGACGTTGACAGCAGAGCCGAATTTGGCGGAAGCGATTTAGGTGCAAGTCCAATGGAATTGGTATTAATGGGTGTTGCAGGATGCAGTGCTATTGATATGATTTCGATCTTAAAAAAACAACGTCAGGAAATCACTTCTTTTGATGCTGAGGTTGAAGGACTTCGTGTTCAGGTTGGTGAGGCAAAACCTTTTAAAGAAATTGATGTGGTTTTTTATTTAGAAGGAGAAATCAATCCAGAAAAAGCAAAAAAAGCGGCGCAACTTTCTTTCGAGAAATATTGTTCAGTTGCCAAAACGGTAGAGCCAACAGCAACAATTAAATACAAAGTGGTTTTAAACAACGAAGCTTTATAAAATTAGATAATTAGTCAATTAGATAATTTGAAAATGTTCAGATTGAGCATAAATAATTGACTTGTTTTAGTTTAGACTTCAGTTTTTAAAACTTGAAACTTGAAACTTGAAACCTCAAACTTGAAACAAAAAACAATAAACAACAACACAATGAATACAGAAGAATTTGGTTTTGAAACACAAGCCATTAGAACACATTTAGAAAAAACACAGTTTCAGGAACATTCAACACCTTTGTACTTATCTTCAAGTTTTATATTTGAAGACGCAGAGGATATGAGAGCTTCTTTTACAGAAGAAAAAGTTCGTAATATTTATTCTCGTTTCAGCAATCCAAATACAACGGAATTTGTTGACAAAGTTTGCGCAATGGAAGGTGCAGAAGCGGGTTATGCTTTCGCAACAGGAATGGCTGCAATCTATTCTACGTTTGCTGCATTATTAGAATCAGGTGATCACATTGTTTCGGCAGGAAGTGTTTTTGGATCAACTCACGCGTTATTCATGACTTATTTTCCAAAATGGAAAATCGAAACTTCTTATTTTGATATTAATAAGCCAGAAACAATTGAAAGTTTTATTCAGCCAAATACTAAAATTCTTTATGCTGAAACGCCAACAAATCCAGGTGTAGATGTAATCGATTTGGAATTACTAGGAGCGATTGCAAAAAAACACAATTTGATTTTAATAATTGACAACTGCTTTGCTACCCCATATATTCAACAGCCTATTAAATACGGAGCTCATATTGTAGTACATTCAGCAACAAAATTAATGGATGGACAAGGCCGTGTTTTAGGAGGAGTTGCAGTTGGAGAAGCAGAGTTGATTCGCAAAATTTATTTGTTTTCAAGAAATACAGGGCCAGCACTTTCACCGTTTAACGCATGGGTTTTGTCAAAAAGTTTAGAAACTTTGGCTGTTCGCGTAGACAAGCATTGCGAAAATGCTTTAAAAGTGGCAGAATTTTTAGAGAGCCACCCAAATGTACAAAGTGTGAAATATCCATTCTTGAAATCACATCCAAAATATGAAATTGCCAAAAAACAAATGCGTTTAGGTGGTAATATTATTGCTATCGAGATTAAAGGTGGTCTTGAGGCTGGAAGAAAATTTTTGGATAAAATTAAATTATGCTCTCTTTCGGCAAATATTGGCGATGTAAAAACGATTGTAACACACCCAGCTTCTACAACACACAGCAAATTATCTGAAGAAGATCAATTAGCGGTTGGAATCACACAAGGGTTAGTACGTGTTTCTGTTGGTTTAGAAACGGTAGAAGATGTAATTTCAGATTTAAAACAAGCATTAGGTTAATTATATATTTCAATTTTCAAATACTTTAAAGACGATTTTGACGGTAATTCATTTGCTGTTTAAAATCGTCTTTTTTTTAGTCTTCATTCTTATAAAAAGCCTATTTTTGCTTGAATCGAAAAGAATTAACCAAGTAATTTGATGGATTTAGTAGAATTTAACTTTATTCTTTTGTGATAGTTCAAACAAAAAGCATACTTTTGTTGTTTAATAATTTGTAAAGGTTTGAATCGAAAGAATCTAAACGCTACAATCTAAAATTTACATTAGTGCTTTCAAAGAAAACAAAATACGGAATTAAAGCTTTAACCTATTTAGCCAGAAGAGAAAATAACGAACCGGTTCAAATAGCTGAAATTGCAAAAAGTGAACATATTTCGATAAAATTTTTAGAAAGCATTTTACTGCTGTTAAGAAATTCAGGATTTCTTGGGGCAAAAAAAGGAAAAGGTGGCGGTTATTACCTAATCAAAGATCCGAAAGAAATCAGCATGGCTAAAGTCTATCGTATTTTAGAAGGGCCAATCGCGTTATTGCCTTGTGCAAGTCACAATTTCTACGAAAGATGTGATGATTGTGACGACGAAGCGAGCTGTGCGGCGCGCAGACTAATGACAGAAGTTAGAGATAATACACTTAAAATATTAGAAAGCAATTCTTTAGCAGATATAGCATTTTAATTTTTCACCATATAAGTTCATTTAATTTATCATCGTTTAAATTTAGACGCACTGCTGTGTGCCTCTACTAAAATGAACTTATATTACTTATATGGTGAAAAATATGCTTCTTAAAAAATCAATTTATATCCAGCAAGGAAAAGCATTACAGCAATTGCATTTCTAAGAAATTGATCTGGTACTTTTCCGCTTAGCATACTTCCCATATATATGCCAGGAAGCGATCCCATTAATAATTGTCCTAATAAGCCTAAATCCAAATTACCCATTGAAGCATGTCCAATTCCAGCAACTAAAGTTAAAGGAACAGCATGAGCAATTTCAGTTCCAACCAAGCGGGGAGTTGGCAATAATGGATAAAGGAAAAATAAAGTTACAGTTCCTAATGCTCCAGCGCCAATAGAAGTTAAAGTTACAGTTGCACCAAGTAATATTCCAATAGCAATAGTCAGCATATTTTGAGTTGTGCTTTCGCTATGGAATTTATCTCCAGCGTGTTTCTGAGAATATTTTAAAATTTTGTTTTTGAATATAATAGCGATTGAGGTAAACAATAAAGCCCACCCTAAACTATATTTAATAACACGATTTATGGTTTCAATATCAGTTTTAATACTGTGTAAGATCCATAAAGTTATCAAAGAGGCAGGCACACTGCCAAGAGTAAGCCAACCCGTAATTTTCCAGTTGATGTTTCCTTTTTTATTGTGTACAAATACGCCTCCAGCTTTGGTAAAGGCTGCGTAAAGTAAATCGGTTCCTACTGCGGTTGTTGGAGAAATGCCAAAATACAATAAAATAGGAGTCATTAAAGAACCGCCTCCAACACCTGTTAATCCTACAATAAAACCAACTGCTAACCCCGCAATTACAAGACCAATCTGAAAATCCATAAAAAAAGTTTGGCGCTAAAATAATAACAATTTTATAATTATCCTATAGATTTGGTAGAGATTAAATGTGTATTTTTACAAATCACAAAATTAAAGTACGCTGTTAAACTCTGATGAAGACGCGTATAATTTGTTAAATAAATTATTAATCTTTTATTAAAATTCTTTTATCATGTTTTTAGAGCAATAGCTTTTACAAAAAAGTAAATATATTGTTTTGATATTTCAAAATATATAGTACTTTTGCAAAGTAATCTACTAAGCCGATAGGGTAATGGATTTTTTTAAGAAAAAAACACATTCTTAAATTATGGAAAATGAACTTAAATTAAACAATATAGAGATAAAGTCAAATACTTTATCAAAGGAAAATTTATGGGTTGTGATACCTGTTGTTTTGTTAGTAGGTCTTTTATCTGTATTAATATATAATCATCACGCTGAATTTTCCTGGGACGGATTTGTAGCAGGATTCAATCAGGAATTTTTAGTGTTTTTTGCTATTGGAGTTTTTGCTCAACTAGTTGATGGAACATTAGGAATGGGTTACGGAGCAACTTCAACTTCATTTTTGTTGGCTTATGGAGTGCCGCCAGTTGTGAGTAGTACAGCGGTTCACGTTTCAGAAATGTTTACAACTGGAGCGTCTGCACTTTCGCATCACCGTTTCGGAAATATCAATAAAAAATTGGTCAAACATTTATTGATTCCTGGGGTTTTAGGTTCAATAACAGGAGCTTATTTATTGTCTGATGTAATTAATGGCGATATAATCAAACCCTTTATTGCGGTTTATATGATTATTCTGGCGATAGTTATTATCAAGAAAGCATTGAAAAAAAGCATCGTAAAAAAGAAAACCAAAAAATTAAGTGCTTTAGCAGTTTTTGGCGGATTTATGGATTCTGTTGGAGGTGGAGGCTGGGGACCGATTGTAACTTCAACTTTATTAGGAAGAGGAAGAAATCCGAGATATACAATCGGATCTGTAAATGCAGCTGAGTTTGCGATTTCATTTGCAAGTGGTATAACCTTCATGCTTTTCGGAGGAATCATTGGCTGGCAAGTTATTATAGGATTGATTTTAGGAGGAGTTATTTCAGCGCCATTAGCAGCATATTTGGTAAACAAAATCAAAAGAAAACCAATGATGGTTGCGGTTGGAGTGCTAATTATATTATTGAGTTTAAAAACATTATCTAAATTATTGTAATTCTTTAGATACGGAGAAAGAGATTATGAGTGCGATTATTGTACAAGAATTATTAGAGAAAACTGCAGCTTTTTCGCTTGACGAAACCTTAGTTTATTTAACAAAAGAATTTCCGGGAAAAGTTATTTTTTCAACTTCTTTCGGTCAAGAAGATCAGGTAATTACGGATTTTATTGCGAAGAGCAATACGGATATTACCGTTTTTACTTTAGATACCGGAAGATTATTTCAGGAAACTTACGATGTTTTTCATAAAACATTAAAAAAATACAAAAGACCAATCGAAGTTTTTTTTCCAGAAGCTGCTTCGGTGGAAAATCTTCTGAAAACAAAAGGCCCAAACAGTTTTTACGATTCGGTTGAAAACAGAAAAGAATGTTGTTTTATTCGAAAAGTGGTTCCGTTACGAAAAGCTTTGGCAGGAAACTCAGTTTGGATTACAGGTTTAAGAGCAGAACAATCAGAAAACAGACAGGATTTACATCTGTTTGAATATGATGGAAACTTCGAAATCATAAAATTCAATCCGTTATTAAAATGGACTTTAGAAGAAGTTGAAACGTATCTATCTGAAAACAATGTTCCTCAAAATGCATTGCACAAACAAGGTTTCGTAAGTATTGGATGCGCACCTTGTACAAGAGCCATTTTTCCAGGCGAAGATATCAGAGCCGGAAGATGGTGGTGGGAATCAAGCCATAAAGAGTGCGGGCTTCACAGTGCCAAAAAAGAATAAAGAAGCAAGAGGCAAGAAAATAGAATAAAGAATATAGATTTAAAGTTCCGAAGGAACGATTCATATTGTAGCGCCGTCCCGAGGCTTCGGGATTAATCCGGGGAGATGTGGATAAAAAAAATAGATTTTTATCCGTTGAAGAGAGAATAAAGAGAATAGAATGAAAAGTTGAAATTTTTAGATGAGGTAACAGACCTGAAATCTAAAACTTGAAACTAAAAAATATCAAACAAAAAAACAATGAGTTCAGTATTAAAAACAAACGCTTTAGAGAGTGAAGCGATATACATTTTCAGAGAAGTAATTTCACAGTTTGACAAACCGGTTTTACTTTTCTCAGGAGGAAAAGATTCTATCACATTAGTGCGCTTAGCGCAAAAAGCATTTTTTCCTGCTAAGATTCCGTTTCCTCTATTGCACGTTGATACGGGACACAATTTCCCTGAAACCATTGCTTTCAGAGATAAATTGGTAGAAGAATTAGGTTTAGAGTTGATCGTTCGTAATGTTCAGGATGCTATTGATGAAGGAAAAGTGGTTGAAGAAACTGGTAAATACTCAAGTAGAAACAGCTTGCAAACGACAACACTTTTGGATGCAATTGAAGAATTTAAGTTTGATGCTTGTATTGGAGGCGCACGTCGTGATGAAGAAAAAGCAAGAGCTAAAGAACGTATTTTCTCTGTTCGTGATGATTTCGGACAATGGGACGAAAAAAATCAAAGACCTGAGTTGTTTGATATTTTGAATGGAAAAATTGAAAATGGACAAAACGTTCGTGTTTTCCCAATTTCAAACTGGACAGAATTAGATGTTTGGAGTTATATCGAAAAAGAACACATCGAGATTCCATCAATCTATTTTTCACATAAAAGAAAAGTTTTTTTGAGAGACGGTTTAATCTGGTCACATTCTCCTTTTGTGTACCAAGAAGAAGACGAACAAATCGAAGAACGAATTGTTCGCTTCAGAACCGTTGGAGATATGAGTTGTACAGCAGCAGTTGAATCTTACGCAGCAACAATTGAAGAAGTTGTAGGCGAAATTAGAGAATCAACTATTTCTGAAAGAGGAGCCAGAATCGATGATAAACGTTCTGAAGCTGCAATGGAAAAGAGAAAACAACAAGGATACTTTTAATTCAATTAAAAATTTAGAATTAAAAATTAAAAGTTAGAATCAAGAAAACAAAAACATACAGATTTATAAGTTTCGAGAGAACATGAAACTTGAAACTTTAAACCTGAAACAATATATAAGATGGACGTTTTAAAAATAGCAACAGCAGGAAGTGTAGATGACGGAAAAAGTACTTTGATCGGAAGATTATTGTACGATACAAAATCATTGACGACTGACAAAATAGAAGCAATCGAAAAAAGCAGTAAACAAAAAGGATATGATTATCTTGATTTTTCTCTGGCAACTGATGGTTTAGTAGCAGAAAGAGAACAAGGAATCACGATTGATGTTGCACACATTTATTTTTCGACTGCAAAGAAAAGTTACATTATTGCCGATACTCCGGGTCACGTAGAATATACAAGAAACATGGTTACAGGAGCTTCGACTTCTCAGGTTTCTATTATTTTAATTGATGCCAGAAAAGGCGTAATCGAGCAAACGTACCGTCACTTTTTTATCAATAATTTATTGCGAGTAAAAGAAGTAATTGTTGCGATTAATAAAATGGATTTAGTTGATTATTCTGAAGAAGTTTTCAATAAAATCAAAGCTGATTTTCAGGCATTAAATGCAAAAAGTACTTTCAAGGAACAAAACGTAAGTTATATTCCGTTAAGTGCAATCAACGGCGGAAATGTTGTTGACAAATCTGAAAATATGCCTTGGTATGATGGACAAACGGTTTTAGAACATTTAGAAGGATTACATGCTTCTGATGTTTTTGAAGCAGGAAAAGCACGTTTCCCAGTTCAAACCGTAATTCGTCCAAAAACAGAAGAATACCACGATTTTAGAGGTTATGCTGGAAAATTATACGGAAACTCAATCAAAGTTGGAGATGCTGTAACGGTTCTTCCTTCTTTAACAGAATCAAAAGTATCAAAAATTCACTTTTTCGATAAAACATTTGACGAAGCCGTTGCAGGTTCGTCAATCACAATCGAATTAGAAAATGATATCAATGTAACGAGAGGTGATATGATTGTAAAATCATCAGAACTTCCAAAAATTGAAAAAGAAATCACAACAACAGTTTGTTGGATGGACAGCAAGAAATTGGTTGCAGGAACAAAATACATTGTACAGCACAATACAAATTCAGTTTTAGCAAAAGTAGAAAGTATCAAAAATACCATCTCAACAGACTATTCTGGAACAAAAGAAGCTTCACAATTAGCAATCAACGAAATCGGAGAAGTAAGCATCAAATTAAGCAAGCCTTTATATTTTGACGCTTACAACGAAAACAAATCAAACGGAGCTTTTATCTTAATTGATACAGCAACAAACACAACAGCAGGAGTAGGATTCATCAGATAGTTGATGGTTTTTAGTTGATAGTTGATGGTTTTTTAGAGCCAACAACCAACAACAAGCAACCGACAACCAAAAACTCAAAAGAGAAATGGAAAGTTTTAGAACAGAAATAGAAAATCCGGTAGTTCAGAAGGAGATTATCGAATTAGAAAAAAAGATTCATTTATTCCGTGGAGGAAAAATTGATGATGAGCGTTTTCGTAGTCTTCGTTTAGCGCGTGGAATCTACGGGCAGCGTCAGGAAGGTGTTCAAATGATTCGTATCAAATTGCCTTATGGTAAAGTTACCAGCGAGCAATTAGTGCGTATCACACAAGTTTCTGATGAATATTCTACGGGGCGTTTGCACATTACGACACGTCAGGATATCCAGATTCACTATGTGAGCTTAGACAGAACACCAGAACTTTGGGCAGATTTGGCTAAAGACGATATCACGCTTCGTGAAGCTTGTGGAAACACAGTAAGAAATATAACAGGAAGCGAGTTGGCTGGAGTTGACGTAAACGAACCATTTGATGTTTCGCCTTATGCACACGGACTTTTTCAATATTTGTTAAGAAACCCAATCTGTCAGGAAATGGGACGTAAATTCAAAATTTCGTTCTCGTCTTCAGATGAAGATACGGCGTTAAGTTATTTACACGATTTAGGATTTATTCCGAAAATTAAAGACGGACAAAAAGGTTTCAAAATCATGTTTGGTGGAGGTTTAGGATCTCAACCAGCACATGCGGAATTACTTTCAGAATTCGTTCCGGTAAATGAAATCATTCCAACAGCAGAAGGAATCATCCGTATTTTCGATAGATACGGAGAACGTGCAAAAAGAATGAAAGCACGTATGAAATTCTTAATCAAAGAAATGGGGAAAGATGCTTTCCTTGATTTGGTTGAAAAAGAGAAAAAAGCCATCGCTTTTGAAACATACGAAATTGATACAACTGCTTTTGACGGACCAATTCCAGAACCATTATTAGAAGTTCCGCAAGTTACAATCGAAGATACTGCAGCTTATGAAGCTTGGAAAAAATCGAATGTAATCAAACAGAAACAAGACGGTTATTATGCTATCGGGATCAAAGTTTTATTAGGTGATTTTTATACTGATAAAGCTCGATTATTAGCCGATTTAATTAAAAATTACGGAGCAAATGAATTACGTTTTTCATTGCGTCAAAATATTGTAATACGTCACATAAAAGAAGAGAATTTACCTTTCTTTTATCAAGAATTAGCGAAGTTGGATTTTGTTCAATTAGGATATAATTCAGTTGGAGATATTACGGCATGTCCAGGTACAGATACTTGTAATTTAGGAATTGCAAGCAGTACAGGTATTGCAGAAGAATTAGAAAGAGTTTTAACGGCAGAATATCCTCAGTATTTAAACAACCGCGAAATCGAAATTAAAATTTCAGGTTGTATGAATGCCTGCGGACAGCACAATATGTCTGCAATTGGATTTCAAGGTATGTCTATCAACTCAGGAAAACTAGTTGCTCCAGCATTGCAGGTTTTATTAGGTGGAGGAAGATTAGGAAACGGAGCGGGACGTTTTGCTGATAAAGTAATTAAAATTCCAAGCCGTAGAGGACCAGATGCTTTGCGTACCATCTTAAATGATTTTGATGCGAATGCAAACGGAGAAAAATTCCTAAACTATTACGATCTGAAAGGAGAAAAATATTTCTACGAAATCTTAAAACCTTTCGCAGATGTAACCAATTTAACAGAAGCTGATTTTGTAGATTGGGGTAATGCTGACAATTATGTAAAAGCAGTTGGAGTTGGAGAATGCGCGGGAGTTGTGATTGATTTAGTAGCGACATTATTGTTTGAGGCAAAAGAAAAATTGTTTTTAGCTCAAGAATCTTTCGATGAGAAAAAATGGTCAGATGCTATTTACCATGCTTACGCAGGATTTGTAAATGGAGCAAAAGCATTGTTATTGTCAGAAAACCAAAAAACAAATCACCACGCAGGAATTGTAGATTTGTTTGATACTGTTTTTGTTGAAAATAATAAAATTGAATTAAACTCAACTTTTAAAGACTTGGTTTACCAAATCAATAAAAATGAACCATCAGAAGCTTTCGCTAAAGATTATATTGCTCAGGCAGTAGTTTTCTTTGATAAAATCGAAACTTTCAGAGCTCAGGAATTAGAAAATGCTTAATATAAAACCCAAAATAACTTTAGTCGGTGCAGGTCCGGGCGATCCTGATTTACTTACGCTGAAAGCTGTAAAGGCATTGGCTGAAGCTAATGTGGTTTTGTACGACGCTTTGGCCAATGAAGAAATTCTAGATTATGCGCCTAAAAATGCTATTCGAATTTTTGTTGGAAAGAGAATCGGAAATCATGCTTACACGCAAGATCAAATCAATCAATTGATTGTGGATAATGCTTTAACTTACGGACACGTAGTTCGATTAAAAGGTGGAGATCCGTTTATTTTTGGAAGAGGAAGCGAAGAAGTGGAATTTGCAGAAAGTTTCGGAATTGAAACGATTGTAGTTCCTGGAATTTCATCAGTAGTTGCCGTTCCTGCAAGTCAGGGAATTTCGATTACAAAAAGAGGCGTTTCAGAAAGCTTTTGGGCGATTACTGGAACAACATCCGATAGAAAATTATCTTCAGATATAGCTTTGGCCGCGCAATCTTCTGCAACGGTTGTAATCTTGATGGGAATGCACAAATTGCCTCAAATAATCGATTTGTTTCAAAAGGAGGATAAAGGAAATTTACCCGTTGCCATCATTCAAAATGGAACAACAGCAGAAGAAAAAGTAGGAGTTGGAACAGTAGATTCAATTTTAGAAGTTGTAAAACAAAAAGAATTAGGTTCTCCAGCCATTATTGTTCTTGGAGAAGTTGTAAGAGAAAGCAATAAATTAAAAGGATTTTACGAAGAATTTCTATCGAAAGAAGTTTCAAGATAAAGTTCCAAAGGAACGATTCGTATTGTAGGGTCGGGTTTTAACCCGATGTACGTATAGGAATGACGTTGGATTTAACCGTTCCGAAGGAACGACTCATATTGTAGCGCTGGATTTTAATCCAAAGAATCAAAAGATTGGAAAACATAGCCCAAGGTTTCAACCCTGGGAACGCATAGTATATAAAATCGGATTTTAATCTGATGAATATTGTAACGTCAGAATTCATTAATTTCGACGAAACAAAAAATTAAAATGGAACAGAACGAATTATACCCAATATTTTTAAAACTTCACAATCTGAATGTTTTAATTGTGGGCGGAGGAAATGTTGGATTAGAAAAACTTTCTTTTTTGCTAAAGTCAAGTCCAAATGCAAATGTCGAGGTTGTGGCGCCGGATTTTCATTTGAATATTAAAGTTTTAGCCGAAAAACATCCTTCAGTTAAATTGACGGAAAAGAAGTTTAAAAAGAAAATGCTCAAAAAACGTCACATGGTAATTGCCTGTACAGACGATTTGAAAGTAAATAAAAAAGTATACGATTTAGCAAGAAAGCGTTATCTGATTTGCAATATAGCAGATACACCAGATTTATGTGATTATTATTTAGGCGGAATCGTAACAAAAGGAAATGTAAAAATTGCCATTTCAACCAACGGAAAATCACCAACAACAGCCAAAAGGCTTCGGGAGTTTTTTGAAGAAGTAATTCCTGAGGATATCAACCAAATGGTTGAGAATCTTAACGAATATCGAAAAACCTTAAAAGGCAATTTTGAAGAAAAGGTTAAACGAATGAATGAGATAACCGATTCATTGAAAAATAAAGAGTAAAAAAGTTTCGTAAAAGAAATAAATGACAAAAATCATTGAAAGTACAAGGATTTATTTGTTTCTTTGCGTTATTAAGAATGATTATAAACAACACCATAATGATTAAAACAGATATACTTATAATTGGAGCAGGACCAACAGGTTTATTTGCCGTATTCGAGGCAGGATTATTAAAATTGAAATGCCACATCTTAGATGCTTTACCACAGCCAGGCGGACAGCTTTCAGAATTATATCCAAAAAAGCCAATTTATGATATTCCTGGATTTCCAGAAGTTTTAGCCGGAGACCTTGTAGACGGACTAATGGAGCAAATTAAACAATTTGAGCCAGGTTTTACTTTAGGAGAGCGTGCAGAAACTATCGATAAACAAGAAGACGGAACATTCATTGTAACTTCAAATAAAGGAACTAAATTTCACGCGCCAGTTATTGCAATCGCTGGAGGTTTAGGAAGTTTTGAGCCTCGTAAACCACTTATAGAAGATATCGAGTTTTATGAAGATAAAGGAGTAAAATATTTCATCAAAAATCCTGAGAAATTCAGAGATAAAAGAGTTGTAATTGCAGGAGGAGGAGATTCAGCATTAGACTGGTCAATTTTTTTAGCAAACGTAGCTTCAGAAGTAACTTTAATTCACAGAAGAAACGAATTTAGAGGTGCTTTAGATTCTGTAGAAAAAGTACAGGAATTAAAATCAGCTGGAAAAATCAAATTAGTTACTCCAGCAGAGGTTATAGGAATCAACGGTGCTGAACACGTTGAATCATTAGATATCGAAGAAAACGGAGCACACCGTAAAATCGAATGTGACTATTTCATTCCACTTTTCGGATTAACACCAAAATTAGGTCCAATTGGAGATTGGGGACTAGAAATCGAGAAAAACGCGATTAAAGTAAACAATGCATTAGATTACCAAACTAACATTCCGGGAATCTTTGCTATTGGAGATATCAATACTTACCCAGGAAAATTAAAATTAATCCTTTGCGGTTTCCACGAAGCGACTTTAATGTGCCAAGCTGCATACGGAATCATCAATCCAGGTAAAAAATACGTATTGAAATATACAACAGTTTCAGGAGTAGACGGTTTCGACGGAACTCGTAAAGAAGCGCCAAAAGCGGTTGTGAAAGCGATTGTTTAAGTTGCTAAGATTCTTAGTTTCTAAGACACTAAGATTTTATATATGAAGCTCAAACTTTAAAAAAGTTTGAGCTTTTTTTTATAAAACATATTCAAACATAGCCAGTGGTTTCAACCACTGGAACACAACGTATAGACACAACGCACAATCAATTTACATGATAACAAAACAAAACGGATTATCACAATACGTTTCCCGTGGTTGAAACCACGGGCTATATTAGAAAAACAGGTTTAGCTTTTTTATTATCCCAGAGGGATGACATATTTATAGAAAAGAAATTATTCGTTTGGGCAAGAGCTCCAGCGGAGCGAAATATATTTCGCTCCGCTGGAGCTCTTGTGTTGTGCTTGTCTTTTTTCTATAAATATTATGCTCCTCTGGAGCTAAATCACGTAAAAGATAAAACCTTAGAATCTTAGCATCTTAGTCCCTCAGAACCTTAGAAAAAAAACATTTGCAAATCGAAACCCTATTTCATACCTTTGCACTGTTCTTAAAATTATTGTCAGTTATCACGAAAGGCGGAGGGATAGACCCGATGAAACCTTAGCAACCCTTTATCATAAAGAAGGTGCTAAATTCTACTTTTATACAATATTTTTAGTATTCAAGATAGATAACACAAATACAAACTCGTATTTCTCAAAACTTTTCCAGACAACATACAATATACTGAAACAGATTCTGTATCAGGAGCGAATCATTGGCGCATTTTTGCAGTCAGTAGTTCCCGCTTTTCGTTGCAATCATTTTGCTTTTTAAAGAAAAAAGCAAAATAATTTCCACTTCAATCGGGGCTAATGAGCCAGCAATAGCGCACTTTTGGAATTAATGTGAATAAAAATGCGTATCCTAACAGGTTTTCAAAACCTGTTAGGTATGTTTTAAATAATAGAATAAAAAAGCTTGGCGCCTTAGCGTCTTTGCGGCAAAACGACATGGCAATAACAATTCAAGAAGCAATAAAAAAAAATATCCTAATCCTTGACGGAGCAATGGGAACAATGTTGCAACGCTATAATTTCTCAGAAGAAGATTTCAGAGGAGAGCGTTTCAAAGATTTTCCGCATCCTTTAAAAGGAAACAACGATTTACTATCCTTAACACAACCGCAAGCGATCCGCGATGTTCATGCTGCTTATTACGAAGCTGGTGCAGATATCGTAGAAACCAATACATTCTCAGGAACGACAATCGGTATGGCCGATTATCACATGGAAGATTTGGTTTACGAGTTAAATTATGAATCGGCAAAAATTGCAAGACAAGTAGCCGATGAGTTTACTGCAAAAAATCCAGAAAAACCACGTTTCGTAGCAGGTTCAATCGGACCGACAAACAGAACGGCAAGTATGTCACCAGACGTAAATGATCCAGGTTACAGAGCCGTTACGTTTGACGATTTGCGAATTGCGTACAAACAACAAGCAGAGGCTTTAATGGATGGTGGTTGCGATTTGCTTTTAGTAGAAACAATTTTCGATACACTAAATGCTAAAGCGGCACTTTTTGCAATTGAAGAAGTAAAAGAAGAACGAAATCTAGATATCCCAATCATGGTTTCAGGAACGATTACAGATGCCTCTGGAAGAACACTTTCAGGACAAACTGTAGAAGCATTTTTGATTTCAGTTTCGCATATTCCGTTATTAAGCGTAGGTTTCAATTGCGCCCTTGGTGCCGATTTGTTGAAACCGTATTTAAAAACATTAGCACATAATACAAGTTTTAATGTTTCAGCACATCCAAATGCAGGACTGCCAAATGCTTTCGGACAATATGATGAAACACCAGAACAGACACAAGCATTTATTAAAGAATATTTAGAAGACAATTTGATTAATATCATTGGAGGCTGTTGCGGAACAACTCCAGATCATATTCGATTGATGGCTGAGGTTGCGAAGGATTATAAACCTAGAGTTGCGCCGGTTTTTGAATAATTTAGAAAATTTTGTACAAATAAAAATTATGCTAAAAGCAAGTAAAATTCTTTTGATTTTTATTTTACTTAATTTTTGTTCTTGTGATAAATTAGATACAAGAGAACTTATTGTTAAAAATAGTTCTGATAAAATAATATATAGTATTCTATCCGAAAATGATAGTATGAATGATTCAGGCTTTTATTATGAATATCAAGATGATTTTAATGAAAGTAAAAGAGGAGATTATGATGCTCCATTTGTTTTCGAGGAAATTATGAGCGGAAAAATGATTACTAATAGCGATAGACCGAGATATTGGAATAATTATTTTCAAAGATTAGAAGATAAAAAAGCAAGGCTATTTATAGTAGAAAAGGATAGTGTAGATAAATATGGATGGAAAACAATATTTGCCAACAATATTTACAGTAAAAAATATTTTATCACTCTTGAGAAATTGGATAGTCTTAACTGGCGAATTGAATATAAAGGAGATAATTGAGAAAATCAAAGAGAATGAATTTCTTATGAAACCGAGTTTGCGTGAGGGATAGAAGTGAAAAGCCCACAGCCTGACGAAGGAAGAGCGAGGACTTGTAACGGATAGCCCGGCCGAAGGACACGCCCAAAATAATAAACATAAATACCTACAAGGTTTTAAAAACCTCGGAGGAAAGAAAATAGAATAAAAAAAACTTAGAATCTAAGCATCTTAGAATCTTAGTAACTTAGAAAGAAATGACAGAAAAAAGAAGAGACCTTGTATTATCAGGATTAGAACCGTTGATTATTACGCCCGAAAGTGTTTTCGTGAATGTTGGTGAGCGTACGAATGTAACAGGTTCAAGAAAATTCTTGAGATTAATCAAGGAAGAGAAATATGACGAGGCGCTTGATATTGCAAGACAGCAGGTAGAAGGAGGAGCACAGATCATCGATATTAATATGGATGAAGGAATGCTTGACGGTGTTACTGCAATGACTAAATTTTTGAATTTAATCGCTGCAGAACCAGACATTTCAAGAGTGCCGATCATGATCGACAGTTCGAAATGGGAAATCATCGAAGCGGGTCTGAAAGTAGTACAAGGAAAAAGCGTTGTAAACTCGATTTCGTTAAAAGAAGGCGAAGAAGCATTTATTCATCATGCTCGATTAATCAAACGTTACGGTGCGGCGGCAATTATCATGGCTTTTGACGAAGTTGGTCAGGCGGATAATTACGATCGTAGAGTAGAGATTTGTCAGCGTTCGTATGATATTTTGGTAAACAAAGTTGGGTTTCCTCCACAGGATATTATTTTCGATTTGAATATTTTCCCAGTTGCAACGGGAATGGAAGAGCATAGATTGAACGCTTTGGACTTCTTTAGAGGTACAAAATGGGTTCGTGAAAACCTGCCTCACGCTCATATCAGCGGGGGAGTAAGTAACGTTTCGTTCTCTTTTAGAGGAAACGATACGGTTCGTGAAGCGATGCACTCGGTGTTTTTATATCACGCGATCAAGAACGGAATGACGATGGGAATCGTTAATCCTGAAATGTTGACGATTTACGATGATATTCCGAAAGACTTATTAGAACACGTTGAAGACGTAATTTTAGATAGACGCGACGATGCGACAGAACGACTTTTGGATTTTGCAGAAAATGTAAAAGGCGAAGCAAAAAGCGATGAAAAAGTTGTTCAAGAATGGCGTTTTGGAACCGTTCAGGAGCGTATTACGCATTCATTAGTAAAAGGAATTGATGCTTTTATTGAAGAAGATGTTGAAGAAGCACGTTTGGCTGCAACAAAACCAATCGAAGTTATCGAGATCAATTTGATGACGGGAATGAATGTCGTTGGAGATTTATTCGGAAGCGGAAAAATGTTCCTGCCTCAGGTGGTAAAATCGGCTCGTGTAATGAAAAAAGCGGTTGCATATTTACTGCCTTTTATCGAAGCGAGCAAACAAGCAGGAGACAAACAAGGAAACGGAAAAATCCTAATGGCAACCGTAAAAGGTGACGTTCACGATATAGGTAAAAACATCGTTTCGGTAGTTTTGGCTTGTAATAATTATGAGATTGTAGACTTAGGTGTAATGGTTCCTCCAGAGAAAATCATTGCAGCGGCAATCGAACATGAAGTTGATATTATTGGATTAAGCGGACTGATCACGCCTTCGCTTGACGAAATGGTGTATTTGGCCAAAGAATTAGACAAACAAAATATTAAAATCCCGATTATGATTGGCGGGGCAACAACTTCTCGTGCGCATACTGCCGTGAAAATTGCACCACAATATAGAGAAACTGTAATTCACGTAAACGATGCTTCGAGAGCCGTTACCGTTGCAGGAAATCTGTTAGATCATAACCGAAAAATATATGCGGCAGATATTCGTGCAGAATACGATTCGTTTAGAGAAACATTCTTAAATCGTTCAAGAGATAAAAACTTCCTGACGATTGAAGATGCGCGTAAAAACAAATTACCATTAGATTGGTCGGAATACACACCGACCAAACCAAAAGTAATTGGAGCACAAACCATCGAAATAGAATTGGATGTTTTGGTTCCATATATCGACTGGACGCCATTTTTTCAGACTTGGGAATTGTACGGTAAATATCCTGCGATTTTAACCGATGAGGTTGTGGGAGAACAAGCGACTTCTGTTTTTAACGATGCTCAGGCAATGTTAAAAGTGATTTTAGAAGAGAAAAAATTAAAAGCAAAAGGTATTTACGGAATTTTCCCTGCGAATCAGGTTGATGATGACGATATCGAATTGCGTGATGAAAACGGAAAAGTTTTGGAGAAATTCTTAACGCTTCGTCAGCAGTCACAAAAAACAAAAGGTGCTCCAAACATTGCTTTAGCCGATTTTATTCTGCCAAAAGAAAGCGGAATTGAAGATTATATGGGAGCTTTTTGTGTAACCACAGGTTTTGGTGTAGATGAATGGGCTGCGGAATACGAAAAAAATCTAGACGATTATAATTCGATTATGGTGAAGGCTCTTGCAGATCGTTTCGCTGAGGCTTTCGCCGAATATCTTCACGAGAGAGTTCGTAAAGATTTCTGGGGTTATGATGCAGAAGAATCTCTGACCAATGAAGAATTGATTAAAGAAAATTATAAAGGAATTCGTCCGGCGCCAGGTTATCCGGCTTGTCCTGATCACTTGGAAAAACCAACTATTTGGAAACTTTTAAATGTAGCCGAAGAAATTGGAGTTACCTTGACAGAAAGCATGGCAATGTGGCCAGCTTCTTCAGTTTCAGGATATTATTTTGGAAATCCAAAAAGCCGATATTTTGGACTCGGAAAAATAAAAGAAGATCAGGTAGTAGATTACGCCAAACGACGTAATGTTCCTACTGATTATGCCATGAAATGGTTAAATCCTAATATAGCAGACTAGAATAGTTGATGGTTGATGGTTTTTGGTTGATAGATTACTATAGAAGAACCAACAACTGTCAATCATCAACAAACAACTAATAAAAATGGAATACAGTAAATTGGAAGTTTGGATTGAAGCGCGGAAGTTGGTGAATTTATTGTATGACTCTTCTAAACTGTTTCCAAAGGAAGAATTATTTGGATTGACAAATCAGATGAGAAGAGTAGCAATCTCAATTCCTTCAAATATAGCGGAAGGTTGTGGGCGTCAAACATCAAAAGACACAATACACTTTCTTCATATTTCACGAGGATCATTATATGAATTAGAAACACAATATTATTTAGCATTGGATCAAAAATATATTGATGAGAGTACATTTAATATTGTATTGGCACAAATTCAAACTTGTAAAAAGTTATTAAACGGTTTTATTAACTACTATAAAAAATTAATGTAGTTGAAGTTGTAATTGTTGAGTTCATAAGAACCATCAACCATCAACCAAAAACTATCAACTAAAAAATAATGAAAGTAACAGAACATATAGAAAACGCCAAAGGAAAAACATTATTCTCATTTGAAATTATTCCGCCGCAGAAGGGGAAAAGCATTCAGGAATTATACGATAATATTGATCCGTTAATGGAGTTTAAACCACCGTTTATTGATGTAACTACTTCTCGTGAAGAGTATATTTATATTGATCGCGGTAATGGACTTTTGGATAAAAAACTGACTCGTATGCGTCCAGGAACCCTTGGAATTTGCGCTTCTATTAAACATAAATACAATGTAGATACCGTTCCGCATTTGCTTTGCGGTGGATTTACACAAGAAGAAACCGAATATATGTTGGTTGATTGCCAATATTTAGGAATCAACAATGTAATGGCACTTCGTGGTGATGCAATGAAAGACGAACAATCTTTTGTTCCTAAAGCGGGTGGAAATCATTATGCAATTGATTTGGTTCGCCAAATTAATGATCTAAATTGCGGAAAATATCTTCACGAGGTAATGGATGTTGACAATAAAGCTGACTTCTGTATTGGTGTTGCAGGTTATCCTGAAAAACATTTAGAATCACCATCCTTACAATCGGATTTAAAAAGATTAAAAGAAAAAGTAGACGCAGGAGCAGATTACGTGGTAACACAAATGTTTTTTGACAACTCGAAATATTTTGCCTTTGTAGAAAAAGCAAGAGAAATAGGCATCACAATTCCAATTATCCCTGGAATCAAACCAATTGCGGTTCAAAGACATTTACAGGTTTTACCACAGATTTTTAGAATCGATTTACCTGAAGATTTAATTGATGCGGTTGATAAATGCAAAAACAACGCTGAAATCAAACAAGTCGGAATCGAATGGGCGATTCAACAGTCATTAGAATTAAAAGCAGCGGGAGTTCCTTTTTTGCATTATTATTCAATGGGAAAATCGGAGAATATTCGTCAGATTGCAAGTCAGGTTTTTTAAGGGTTTTATCTTATTTCAGGTAATTTCATATAGTTTTGTCATTCCGAGGAACGAGGAATCTCCGCAAGTAGCTCCATCCAGTGAATCGCCAATCTTTGTCGAGTTTCTTGCGGAGATTCCTCGTTCCTAGGAATGACAAAAATGACATTGAATCCGTTAGTGAGGTTGCTTCGTTCCTCGCAATGACAAACGAGGCTTGGAATTTGGATTTTTTTAATTTGGAATTTAAACATAACCATCATGAAACAAGAAGAACTACAAGCCATAGCCTCTCAATTAAAAAATCCGTCGGGAGAAAAAGGAATCGAAATGGGCAATATGATGAACGAAACGAACATCAATATGACCAAACATTCGATTCAGAATCTAAATATTTCAAACGAAAATAGAATTCTAGAACTAGGCCACGGAAATGCTGGTCATGTTGAATTTTTGTTTGAACAAGTTGAAAAATTAAAATACTACGGACTGGAAATGTCGGAATTGATGTTTCAGGAAGCACGCCAAATTAATCGAAATTTCGTTTCTCAAAAACAAGCTTTCTTTTCACTTTATGATGGAAATACAATTCCGTTTGAAGATGAATTATTCGATAAAATTTTTACCGTAAATACCATTTATTTCTGGCAGAAACCTGAAGAATTACTTTTAGAAATCTACAGAGTTTTAAAACCAAATGGAAATTTCTGTCTAACATTTGCCGAAGAAGATTTCATGAAGAAACTTCCGTTTACGCAATTTGAGTTTGAGCTTTACAGCACAGAAAAAGCGCAGGAATTGATTAAGAAAACGCCTTTTAAAATCGTTTATACAGAAACTCAAACAGAAAAAGTAAAAAGTAAAACTGGCGAATTGGTTGATAGAGCTTTTACAACGATTGTTCTGGAGAAGTAGTTGAAATTTTTAAACACATAAAAACATAGATTTTTCTTAGTTTTAGTTTAGAAGAATTAAAAGAAAAATACATTTTTTACGCATAGCTATGTTTGTTTAAATAAGTGAAATGCCCTTATACACAAAGAGAACTATGTTTCTATGTGTTAAAAAATAAAGGTTGCTGAATTCTAAACCCTTGTATCATTATGGAAGTTAAGAAAATCAATTTTTTGCAGAATTACAGCAGTATACTTTTGCTTCTAGGCGGAATTATAATCGGAAGTATTTTTGGATTAGTTTTCGGAGAAAAAGTTTTAGTCATAAAACCACTTGGTGATATTTTCCTGAATTTACTTTTTACAGCCATTATTCCACTTATCTTTTTTACAATTGGTTCTTCAATTGCTAATTTGGAAAGAACAGAAAAACTAGGAAAGTTGTTTGTCATAATGATATTAGTCTTTCTGGCGACGATTCTTATTTCGGCGATTGTTATGATTTTTGCTGTTTATCTTTTTCCGATTCATCAAGATATAGCCATTACGAAAGTTCCGTTTGAAGAAGTCCAATCAGGATCTACTGGAGATCAAATTGCTAAACTGCTCACGGCAAATGATTTCTTCGAATTGCTTTCGCGAAAAAGCATGCTGGCGTTGATTATTTTTTCTTTTTTAATTGGATTTGCCACATTGCAATCTGGAGAAAAAGGAAATGCTTTCAAGAGTTTTCTAGATTCTGGAAATGAAGTAATGAAACAGCTTTTGAACATCATAATGAAATTTGCGCCAATTGGTTTAGGCGCTTACTTTGCATATCAGGTTGGAATTTTTGGACCGCAATTGTTTGGCGTTTATGCAAAACCTATGGCGGTTTACTATGCTGCTTGTATCTTTTATTTCTTTGTGTTTTTTAGTTTGTATGCACTTGTCGCTGGCGGAAAAAGAGCTTTTAAAGTTTTTTGGAGCAACAATATTACTCCATCGTTGACAGCTATTGGAACTTGCAGCAGCATTGCAACAATTCCGGCAAATTTAGATGCAGCACAAAAAATGGGAATTCCAGCACATGTACGTAATTTGGTTATTCCGCTTGGTGCGCCTTTGCACAAAGATGGTTCGAGTATGTCATCAATCTTAAAAATTACTTTTTTGTTTGCCATGTTTGGGAAAGATTTTACAGATCCAATGACCATTCTTTTAGCGTTGGGAATTACTGTAATAGTTTCGATTGTCGAAGGAGGAATTCCAAACGGAGGTTATATTGGAGAAATCTTAGCCATAACAGTTTACGGTTTTCCTATGGAACAAGCTTTGCCAGTCGCCATGATTTTAGGAACTCTAGTTGATCCGATTGCTACTCTGCTAAATGCAAACGGAGATGTAATTTGTTCGATGATGGTTTCACGATTTTCGGATAAAACTAAATGGTAGTTTAATAAAAGAATTTTAAAATTTCAAATCTGCGTTATCTGCATATTCTTACTGAAACTTAGCGAGTAGTTCATTTAATAAAAATTTTATAAAATCTGTTTTCATCTGAATCGATCAGCATGAAATCTAATATTCTATAGCATGAATTCAATATTACAACACGATCTAAACAATTTCCAAAATATTTTAGATAAAACACAACAGACAGGAATTGATTTTCTGAGTAACTTGGAAGATATTCCAACTTCAAATAAATATTCGATTGATCCTCAAAAAGAACTAAATGAACTTGGATTAGGTTCATTAGGAGCTTTAGAAGAATTCAATCAAAGATTAGCGCCTTTAATGGTTTCTTCACCTGGGCCTAGATACTGGGGATTTGTCACTGGGGGTTCTACTCCGGCATCTATAGTTGGAGATTGGTTGGCTGCGGTTTACGATCAAAATCCACAAGCTTTTAGCAGTCAGGGAGGTGTATCGGCTTTAATTGAGGCAGAAACCATCAATCTTTTATTAGAACTTCTAGAGTTGCCAGATCATTTTTCAGGCGGATTTGTTACGGGGGCAACGATGTCCAATTTTACCAATCTGGGTGTTGCAAGACAGTGGTTTGGAGCGCAGTTTGGAAAAGATTTTGCCAAACACGGAATTTCAGAAAAAATGAATATTCTAACTGCAACACCACATTCTTCTTCTGTAAAATCCCTCTCAATGCTTGGAGTTGGAAGCCAGAATTATACTTTAGTAAAAACTGTTGAAGGAAATAGAGAAGCGATTGATATTACTGATTTAGAAAATAATATTGCCAGTTTAAATGGGAAACCTTTCATTTTAATTTCTAGTGCGGGAACTGTAAATACTGCCGATTTTGATGATTTTGAAGCTATTTCTGAACTTAGAAAAAAATATAAATTTTGGTGGCATATTGACGCCGCATTTGGTGGATTTGCTGCTGTTTCAGAAAAATACAAACATCTTGTTGCGGGTTGGGAAGGAGCAGACAGTATCACAATTGATTGTCATAAATGGTTGAATGTACCTTACGAAAGCGCTTTCTATCTAATTAAAAAAGAGCACATTAATTTACAAATAGAAACATTCCAAAATTCTAATGCACCTTATCTAGGAAATCCACTGGAAAATTTTAATTATTTGAATGTTCTTCCTGAAAATTCACGCCGACTTCGTGCGCTGCCAGCTTGGTTTTCGCTGAAAGCATATGGAAAAGAAGGTTACAGATCTATAATTGAAAATAGTACTTCGCTTGCGTTGCATTTTGCTAATGCTTTAATCGAACAGGAATATTTTGAGTTGCTTGCTCCAATTCGTTTAAACAATGTTTGTTTTACTTTAAAAGGAAATGAAAATCAAGATAAAGTATCTCAATTTTTAACGAAGTTGAACGATAGTGGAAAAGTATTTATGACGCCAACCATCTATCAAAACCGAAAAGGAATCAGAGCTTCTTTTGTCAATTGGCGAACGACAGAAGAAGATGTAAGAATTGTAATTCAGGAAATGATTGAAGTTTTTCAGGAAATATAATGATCTAAAAACAGAAGAGCCTGTTTGAAGGAACAGGCTCTTAACTAACACAAAAAAAAACAAAAAACTAGGTATTTAAAGAACGAATTTTAAATGCGGTATGTAAATGCAATTGTCGCAATACGATTGTCTAGATCATATCTTTTGTCTATTCCCGTTTGCGCAACGACAGATTTAATGTAGAAGTTATTGGTATTAAAAACATCGGTAAAATTCAATTTGATGTTTCCCTTTTTAGCTAAAATTTGTTTTGAAACACCGATACTGAAATCAAAGAAACCGTCTCTTTGGTAAACGCCAAGATTAGATTTAGATTGATATTGAGCATTTCCTTCCGCTTTCCAAGTTTCGCTTATCGTAAACGAGTTTTGAACGCTTAAATTCAAAGTCATAATCGGATCTATGGTATTGCTGTTTAAAACATTCCCCATAAATTTATTTTCAAAAACATTGAATAAGGTATTAAAAGACCACCATTTATAAAATTCTACTGTATTAGTAATGTTGATGCCATAATTGTATGATTTGTCAACATTTATTTGTGTGGTAACCGTTGTATTCGTGTCTGGATTGTAATTGTAAACTTCTGTAAAAACATCTTTTGTGCTGTTGAAATAAACAGAAGCCATAAAATTACTTTTCCATGCGTAACCAATTTCCATTGCATGCGTAATCTCCGGAATCAAGTTCGGATTTCCCTGCGAATAATTGAATGAATCATCATAAAAACGGAATGGATTCAAGTCAAACTGGCTCGGTCTATTGATTCTTTTACTGTAAGAAGCGTGCGCAGAATGGTTATTTGTGAATTCGTATTTTAAAGAAAGACTGGGAAACCATTTTAAATAGTCATCTTTATGTTCTTCATTTAAGGTTTTTTGATCAATATTGATAGCGGTATATTCTGATCTTAAACCAACTTGAACGTTCAATTTTTCCAGTTGATATTTATAATTCACATAAGCGGCATAAATCTGTTCGTTGTATTCAAAATGATTGGTCGAATTAAAATCTATTAACCATTGATTATTTTCATAGTATTCGTAAACAGAAGGATTATCATTATTTTTAATGCTGGCTTTTAAACCATATTCTAGAGATTGTTTTTCCTTAAACGGATTTACAAAATCTACTTTACCAGTAAATACTTTTAACTGAGACGGAATATAACCACGACGGTCATTTACAACAGTTGCATTTGCAGTATTATCTGCACTTTGAAATTGATTCGATCTGAATTTAGATGTTTCATACTCAAAATCGAAAGCCATATTTTTTCCTTCGTTATTAAACTTATGCAATCCAGAAAATGCATACGTATAATCGTTCCATTTTTCTTTACTATCGTTATAAGTCGCAGCATCAAAAATGGGCTGATTGGCTGTGTTTACAACTTTATTTGTTCCATCGGCCATATTTTGGTATCGGCCAATTTTGGCATCAACATAAAATTCTAAACTTGTTTTTGGCGACACTTCATATTGCGTTCCAATTTTGAAATTATTTGATGTTAAAGGTTCGTCAGTAATAGAAGTCTGATGATTTTTAGATGCAATTTCCTGACGTGTCTGATCCGTATATTGAACTTGATTGAATTCTTTTTTCTCTTCTTCACCACGAAATGTGTAGCTGTAGTTTCCAAAAAGACCCCATTTGTCTTTGTTGTAATTTAAATTGAAACCAGAATTGGTTCTGTTTTTTCGGCCTCTTCCATAACTTGCAAAAGCAGTTCCTTTTAAGCCAGAAGCGTTTGGTTTTTTAAGGATAATATTGATAATTCCAGCTTTACCTGCCGCATCATATTTAGAAGAAGGATTCGTAATCACTTCAATTTGTTTGATGTTTGATGATGTTGTAGCTTTTAAATAATTAGCCAATTCTTTCTGAGAAAGCTGTGTCAATTTTCCGTTTATCATAACAGCAACACCTTGCTGGCCGCGAATGGACAAATCGCCGTCTTGAGATACGACAACGCCTGGTGCACGCGATAAAACATCAAGTGCAGTTCCGCCTTCAGAAACGATGCTGTTTTCTACATTAAAAACAAGACGATCCGATTTTTGAGTGTAAAGTACTTTCTTTTTGCTAATCACAATTTCATCTAAAGCTGTTATCGTTTCTACAATACTATCTGTTTCTTTTTCTGTTTGAGAAAATCCATACACCGAAAAAGTAAGCATTATGGAGGTTATAATATTTTTCATGTTGTTTTTATTTGGCAGAATCTAAATCATAATTTTTTCGGATCAGAATTTATTGCAGTACAATTTGTTCTAACTTGTCTGAAAACCTTTTTCGAAGATTTAGGGTCTGATTTAAAACAACAGAAATAATTTTTTTGAGGGTCTGGAGTATAGGTAACATACCGTGGCATTTAAAATTTGATTTGCCAAAGATAACACTATTTATAACAAGTCTAAATAAAAATAAAACTTTTTTATAGAAAATGCCTTAATTTGTTGATTTTTAGAGAAAAGAATTAAATTGAAAATAAAAAAAGCGGTTTGTTTTATTTAAAACAAACCGCTTTTTAACTGAAAACTGTTACTGAAAACTAAAAACTTACTTTGTAATTTCTCTAAAAACAGCTTCTAGATTTTTATTTTTCTGGTTCAATTGTAGTGTTTTTAAACCATTTTCGTTGGCAAAGTCAAAAATAGCAGGACGCATATCTTTTTCGGTAACAAAAGTCAGCTCCCAAGTCATGTCATGTGTATTTTTGTACGAAGAAATGTTTTCTAATTTTGCTAAAAGCTGTTCTTCTACTTTGTAATCAAACTCTACTTCAATAACTTGCTCTTTATTTGCGGTAACCAAATGATCTAATTTATTGTCGGCAACAATCTGTCCTTTGTCAATAATTATGACACGATCGCAAATGGCTTCAACCTCCTGCATGATGTGTGTGGATAAAAAAACTGTTTTATCTTTTCCTGCATTTTTAATCACATTACGAATTTCCATTAACTGATTCGGATCCAGACCTGTAGTTGGTTCATCTAAAATTAAGACATCTGGATTGTGCAATAAAGCGTTTGCCAATCCAACACGCTGGCGGTATCCTTTAGACAGCTGGCCAATTTTTTTATGGCTTTCAGGTGTCAGTCCTGTCAGCTCAATTACTTCTTCAATTCTAGATTTTGGCACGTTGTAAACATCTGCATTAAATGCCAAATATTCACGAACATACAAATCCAAATATAACGGATTATGCTCTGGTAAATAACCAATCGAACGCTGCACTTCTTTTGCATTCGTCATGACATCGTGACTGTTTACAAGGGCTGAGCCTTCATCTGCCAATAAATAGGTAGTCAAAATTTTCATTAAGGTAGATTTTCCAGCTCCATTTGGACCTAAAAATCCAACAATTTCTCCTTTCTGAATTGAGAAAGAAATTGAATTTAATGCTTTTTGCGTTCCGTAACTTTTTGATATGTTGTTTACTTCTATCGACATGGACTTTTTATTTGCTACAAAAGTAACGAGAAATAGTTTCGATTGCTACAATTTGTCTTTTAAAGTATTTATAAAAAAAATCGAAACGCCCAGAATTCACGGCATTGTTGTTGTTAAAGAAATGCTAAAATTAAAATAAACCCAAATCATGAAAAATTTTTTAGTGGTAGCTGCCCTAGCTATCTGCAGTTTTGCAAACGCGCAAAAAGGAACAATCTTAGTTGGAGGTAACATCGGATATACTTCTGATAAAACAGAATTTCAAGCTGGCGAAAGAACAGTAAACGAATTTAGTTTTTCTCCAAAAGTTGGTTACCAATTTCACGAAAACTGGACAGTTGGAGGTGAATTTACTGTTAGTTCTTATAATGACGATAACGGTATTACTGAAGAAAAAAACAATGCATTTAAATTAGGAGCTTTTGTTCGTTACACAATGCCATTAAGCCAAACTTTTTCTGTTTTTGCAGATATGGGTGCTGGTTTTCAAAATGCTAAATTTAAAGAATACGGTCCAGGAAATTCGTATGCAAAAACTAAAGCAGACGGAATGTATGTTGGCGTTACTCCGGCTCTTTTCATTAACATGAAAAAAGGTTTTGGTCTTAACTTTAGCATTGGAGGTTTAGGATACGAAACATTAAGTTACGATAACAATGGTGCAGATGTTAGTAGTTTTTACTTCAATTTCGGGCAAACATTCAACATCGGGATATCTAAAAACTTTTAATCTTAAGTTTTATATATTCAATTTCAGGAAGCACTCCAATTCGGGGTGCTTTTTTATTTTGTGAGAATCAGATTATATTTTTTTATGAATTTAAAGTATTGTAAATCAGTTTGTTTTGTGTTTTTTCTTGGAATGATTAAAAATAATGGCATTGTTGTTGTTAAATATGTATGAATTTAAATACAAATCAATTATGAAAAAAATGTTACTTATTCTTGCATTGGCTCTGTGCAGTTATGCAAATGCTCAAAAGGGATCTATTTTAGTTATGGGAAGTGTTTCATTCGATTCTCAGAAAAATTCAGATTCAAGATTGAATTTAGAAAGCAAACAAACCGGTTTTGCTATTCAACCAAAAATTGGATATCAATTTCACGAAAACTGGACAGCAGGTGTTGAAGGTAATTTTAGAAGTATTAATCAGAACTTTTTGGAAGAAAGCAAATACAAAGACAGAGTTTATGGATTTGGAGGATTTTTGCGTTACACACGACCTTTAAGTTCTATCTTTTCGGCTTACGCAGATTTTGGTGTTGGTTACCAAAATAGAAAAGAAACCAATACAATCTCAACAGGTCAATTTTATAATGATAGTGATGGAATTTATGCTAGTATAACACCGGCAATTTTTATTAATATTTCAAAAGGTTTTGGTCTGAATTTTAATATTGGTGGAATAAATTATACCGCTTTAAATAATGACACTACTTCTGGAAGTAGCTATAAATCGAAAGCATTTGGGTTTAATTTAGGTCAGTCATTTGCTATTGGTATTTCTAAAAACTTCTAATTTTTAGATTTTTAATATATATAAAGCACTTCAATTTGAAGTGCTTTTTTTTTGACTAAAGTTCTTATGAAAACTAAAAGTTCTGGTTTAGCCCCGATAGGAGCGGCATCCTTTTGTGTCTCGTTTTTTTCTAACGAGACAAAAAAGATATAGCGGATAGCGGGACAAAACGTCTATGAAATTGAAAATCTTCTGCTCCTAAAAAAAAACAATGCCAACTTGAAATCGTGAACATTCGATTGTTGCGATGTTTTGGATGATGTCATTTTCACAGATTAAAATGATTTTTTATACTTGATGTTTTAATTTTTTTGCCACGAATTTCACGAATTTCCACCAATTACTGTAAGCACTAATAATTTGTGTTAATTCGTGAAATTCGTGGCAAACAAAAAATCTAATCTTTTAAATCAAATTAATCTGTGGCATATTTTATCCTAAAATAAAGCGTATTTTTGAAATCTTAAATTACCAATTTAGATCAGCAATCTAAATCTTTAATCAACAATCTAAAATCAAATGAACTGGGAACAACTTTTATCATTAAAACGTCAAGGAGATACAAGCAAAAGATTACGCGTAGAACAAGATGATACACGTTTAGGTTTTGAGGTAGATTATGACCGAATTATTTTTTCTGCCGCTTTTAGAAGTTTACAAGATAAAACACAAGTTATTCCGCTTTCTAAAACAGATTTCGTTCATACACGTTTAACGCATAGTTTAGAAGTTTCGGTTGTTGGACGTTCGCTAGGACGTTTGGTTGGGAAAAGAATAATTGAGAAATATCCCTATTTAAAAGAAATTCACGGTTATCACATGAATGATTTTGGTGCTATTGTAGCGGCAGCTTCGTTAGCACATGATATCGGAAATCCACCTTTCGGACATTCTGGTGAAAAAGCAATTGGAGAATATTTTTCTATTGGAAAAGGGCAACAATTTAGAAGTCAATTAACCGATAAACAATGGCAAGATTTAATTGATTTTGAAGGAAATGCAAATGGATTTTCCGTATTAACAGCAAGCCGTCCGGGAATCGAAGGCGGACTTCGTATTTCGTACGCTACTTTGGGAGCTTTTATGAAATATCCAAAAGAAAGCCTTCCGAAAAAGCCAACCAATAATATTGCCGATAAAAAATATGGTTTTTTTCAGTCCGATAAATTATTTTTTGAAGAAGTAGCCAAAGATATGGGAATGATTGCCAATAAATCTGGTGATGATATTGGTTTTGAAAGACATCCTTTAGCTTATCTTGTAGAAGCTGCAGATGATATTTGCTACACAATTATCGATTTTGAAGACGGTATAAATTTAGGTTTAGTTTCAGAAGATTATGCTTTAGAATATCTAATTAAACTGGTAAAAGACAATATTGGTGTAGCAAAATATAAAACATTAGAAACGAAAGAAGATAGAATTAGCTATTTGCGCGCACTTGCAATTGGTTCTTTAATCAATGATGCAGTCGATGTTTTTATTGAAAATGAAGAAGCTATTCTTGCTGGAAATTTTCCGTATGCATTAACCGATAAAAGTAAATACAAAGCGCAGATGAATGATATCATCAAGCTAAGCGTTGAGAAAATCTACCAAAGCCGTGAAGTGATTGAGAAAGAAATAGTCGGGTATCAAATCATTCAAACATTATTAGATAAATTCATAACAGCATTCAATAATAAATACGAAGGAACTGCTTCTAATTATGATAAATTGATTTTGAAAATGCTGCCAGAAAAACATCATTTAGACAAAGGAAATTTATATGAAAGATTATTGCATATCTGCCATTATGTTTCACTTCTAACAGATGGAAATGCACTTGAATTATACGAAACAATTCAAGGACAGAAAAAGCGTTAAACTCATTGAGGTATAAATAAAAAAAAGCTTCTTTTAGAATAATCTGAAAGAAGCTTTTTTTATTTCTTATTTGAAGGCGTAAACTAAACCAACTCCGAGAACTTGTCTTAATTGCATTCTTGGTCCGTCATTTACTTGAGTTTTCGTTCCAGTAGTCGGATCAACAACATCTTTTTTAGTCTTGATATCGTCATCATAAATTAGATGAACTCCGATATTGGCTTTTACATAAGCATTTACTACAAGGTCTAATCGAGTGTCATAATCGATATCGACATTTCCAAATTTGTTTAAATAATCAGTATATAAGCTTAATCTGTTTTCGTAAAAAACGTTTTTGTAGATTTCATTTTTCATGTAAGCTGTAAAAAGTATACCAAATTCGGCTTTTACTTTCTGACCTTCTTCAATTAATATTTGCTGTGTAGGATCTAGCGGATCTGGCGCATAAATCGCCTTCTTAACCCCGAAAGAACCCTGATTAGCAAGATATTGATCTAATACTAAAGTTGTTTTTAATGTAATAGGAGAGAAATAGAAAACCCTGTTTTTAGCTTTATTGGCATTCTCGGCTCCAGCTCCCAGAAAGATATAAGCTGGTGCAAAAGGTTTAGAGATTGCAACATCTCTGTTTGGGTAATTATAACCGTTTGTAAACTGCGTATTGAAATTTAATTTTGAAGAATAATACCAGTTTGATGCTGTATCTTTTCTAAACCCGTAAGTCGAGTTAAACTGGAGAGCGTCGTCTGTCTTTCTCAGCTCAGTTCCGTCTTGCTTGTTTAGACCATATTTTACAATAAGCTCGTTAACCCATTTATGATTTTTCTTAGCATACGTTCTTCCAAATTCACCTTTAAATAAACCAGAAATAGAACTTGTTCCCCCGGCACTCCAATTCACAAATGCGATTTCAGAAATATCAAAACCTAATTGATTCTTTTTTGACCAATTGGAAGGCGGTTTAGGCGCTTGATTTGGACTTAAAGTGGTTTGTATAATTTGGGCAAAAATAGTAGATGTACTTAGCAGTAAAAATAGTAAAAGGGTTGAACGTAATAATTTCATTTGGTAATTGTTTTGGTGTCGCAAAATACTTATTTTGAATCGTTAGAAAAAAGTTTTACTAGACTTTTAACGTCAATATTACATAATTGTTGTAGCTGTTCTACTGTTCCATGTTCAATAAATTCGTCTGGAACACCTAAAATTTCAATATTGTTTTTGAAATTATTAGATGCTGCAAACTCTAAAACAGCACTTCCAAAACCACCTTTTTTAACACCATCTTCAATTGTTATTATTCTTTCAAAGTTGGTAAAAATATGGTTTAGTGTATTGATGTCTAATGGTTTAATAAAGCTAAAGTTATAATGTGCAATTTCGTTAGAATTGGTTGATTCTTTAAGAGCTGCTATAACATTATTTCCAATCGTTCCGGCCGACAGAACAGCAATTTTCGTACCATCTTTTAAACATTTTGCAGAACCGATTTCAGTTTTTTCATAATGTCCGAAATTTGCTACTTCCCAATTTGAAACAACGCCACGTCCTCTAGGATAACGAATCGCAATTGGATGCTCTAATCCTAATTGGGCGGTGTACAAAATGTTTTGAAGTTCAATTTCGTTAAGCGGTGCATAAATCATCATATTTGGAATCGAACGAAGATAAGCGATGTCAAAAACACCGTGATGCGTTGCGCCATCTTCGCCAACTAATCCTGCGCGGTCCAAACAAAAAATTACAGGTAAATTTTGCAATGCCACGTCATGAATAACCTGATCGTAGGCACGCTGTAAAAAAGTCGAATAAATATTGCAATACACAATCATGCCTTGAGTCGCCATTCCTGCGGCTAGCGTTACGGCATGCTGTTCGGCAATTCCCACATCAAAAGCGCGATCGGGGAGTTCATCCATCATAAATTTTAAAGAACTTCCAGAAGGCATTGCAGGCGTAATTCCGATTATTTTTTCATTCTTTTTGGCCAAATCTAAAATCGTTAAACCAAAAACATCCTGATATTTAGGCGGAAGATTTTCTTCAGATTTTAAATGAATTTCTCCAGTTGAAGCATCAAATTTTCCAGGCGCATGATATTTCACCTGATTTTCTTCTGCCTGTTGCAGACCTTTTCCTTTTGTAGTAACAATATGAAGGAATTTTGGACCTCTTATCTTTTTTAAACGATTTAATTCTTTGATTAATTTAGGAAGATCATGACCGTCAATAGGTCCAGAATAATCAAAATTCAAAGATTTAATCATGTTATTCTGTCTCGGATTTTTTCCGTTTTTAACCGAAGTAAGGTATTTTTTTAAAGCACCTACACTCGGATCGATTCCGATTGCATTGTCATTCAAAATAACTAAAATATTGGCATCGGTAACTCCGGCGTGATTTAAACCTTCAAAAGCCATTCCGCTCGCAATAGAAGCATCGCCAATTACGGCAATATGTTCTTTTTCGAAATCGCCTTTTAATTTAGAAGCAATCGCCATTCCTAAAGCGGCAGAAATAGAAGTAGAAGAATGCCCAACGCCAAAAGTATCGTATACACTTTCGCTTCTTTTAGGGAAACCAGAAATGCCGTTTATTTGACGGTTCGTATCGAAGTTTTCTCTTCTTTCAGTCAGGATTTTATGACCGTAAGCTTGGTGGCCAACATCCCAAACCAATAAATCTTCTGGAGTATTAAAAATATAATGCAGAGCAATAGTAAGTTCTATAACGCCGAGACTCGCACCCAAATGCCCTTCTTTTACGGAAACCACATCAATAATAAACTGACGTAATTCCTGAGCAACTTGAGTAAGCTGTTCTTCGCTTAAAAGACGTAAATCGGCAGGGTTATATATTTTTGAGAGTAAATCGCTTTTCATTATTAAGGTAAAAAGCAAATTTACGGTTTTAAATTTAAATTTTATTATTGAAGTCTATTGTAATACAATTGGTAAAGAATATAGTCTTCGAGCTTTTTTACCATTAATTTCTCCTGGTTGCCATTTCGGACATAAACTAAAAACCCTAGCAATTTCTTTCTCAGTAACATCATCAATAGCTGGTTCAGATCGGAGGTAAGTGACAGATCCATTTCTTTCTACTACAAAAGAGAGTCGGATTTTTAGATTTGCACTTTCTGAATTTTCGGTTTTTTTAAATTCTTTTTCGATAAAGTTGTAGAATTGTTCAATTCCGCCAGGAAATTCTGCGTTTGTTTCAATAGCAATTCCCCCATTATAAACAACATCTTCATTCTGAGAATCATTTTTCTTCTCTGATTTTGTTGAAGAGGGCTTAGAAGAATTTTTGTTTTTTGTTTTTTGATCTTCTAAAATTACTTCACCACTGATTCTATTTGTATTTTTTTCAGAATTTGTAATGTTATCATGCTCTTTGGAAGGCGGAGGTGGCGGAGGCGGAACATCACACGTAGAATCATTTTTGTGAATTTTAGCTTTTCCAATAGGACTATCAATTTTGGGCGGATCATCTGTAATTTCAACTTTTTCAATCTTTTGTTTAGTTCCATCTTTTCTTTGGCAACTAAACAGCGTTGTCCCCATTGCTACAAACAAAGCCAGCAAGAATATTTTTCGATAATGAGTTTGTGAATACAAAACGCGATTAGGAATTTGAATGGTAATGGTGTCTAATTGTGATTTTTTGAATCTTCCACAGATTTTTTCATTTTTATTTTGAATAAAAAAGTGCTGAATTTCTTCTGGAAGCATCGACGTAAAATCAATAACCGTTTTAGAACAGCTCAAACAAAAACGGCCATTTTCATTTGGCTTCATTGTGTTCCAGTCTTCGTGGCAAGGTTCGGGAATACTGATTTTATGCTTTTTCATTTATTTAATTCTAATAGGTAAAACATAAGTTGATCTGACAATACGGTTTTTCAGTTTTCCGGGAATCCAATTTGGAGCTATTTTTAAAACTCTAATAGCTTCTTCTCCTATTTCTTTCGGCGTATTTTTAACGATGTTGAAATTACTCAGACTACCATCTTTTTCGATAACAAATATAATAAAACCTCTCCCTCTAAATTCTTCTGCTGTCTTTGGAGTAAGATAATTTTGGGTAAAAAAAGCATTAAACTTTTTCATTCCATTTTCTGGAACAGGTGGAACATCTAAATCTGTTGAATGGTATATAATGTCATACCTGAAATTTCCTGTTTCAATAGGATTCGGAGGTAGCAAGGCGCCTACTACAAATCTTTCTTCAGGTTGTTTATATTTTGTTTTTTTAGATTCGATCTGATGGCCGTAACATGAAGGCGGAACTTCATCTTCATCTTGATCTGCATTGTCTACAATTTCAATTTTATCAATCTTGGTTTTGTTTCCCCCTTTATCTGAGCAACTAAACAAAGTCGATCCCATAGCAATAAATAAAGCCAACAAAAACATTTTATGATAATTGGTTTGAGTATATATAACCCGACTTGGAATTTGAATTGTAATGGTGTCTAATTGCGATTTTCTAAACCTCCCGCAAATTTGCTCATTTTGATTTTGAATGAAAAAATGCTGAATTTCTTCCGGCAACATTGAAGAAAAATCTATAACTGTTTTAGAACAACTCATACAAAAACGACCATTATCCTTAGGAGTCATTTTGTCCCAGTTTTCTCGGCAAGGTTCCGGAATAATCAATTTGTATTTTTGTTCCATATTCAAATTTCAAAATTTAAATGTAATAAAAAATACATTCTAAAATCCTATTTTTGCAACTATGATAAATCCTTTCACAGACGAGTATTTTATGAAAAAAGCTTTGCAGGAGGCTGAAATGGCTTTTGAAAAAGGCGAAATTCCTGTTGGAGCTGTAATTGTCGTTGCAGATAAAGTAATTGCAAGAAGTCATAATTTAACCGAGTTGCTAAATGATGTTACCGCTCATGCAGAGATGCAGTCGATAACTGCAGCCGCCAATTTCTTGGGCGGAAAATATTTAAAAGATTGTACACTTTATGTAACGCTCGAACCTTGTCAAATGTGCGCAGGCGCTTTGTATTGGAGTCAAATTTCTAAAATCGTTTTTGGCGCACGCGACGAACAACGTGGTTTTTTAAATATGGGAACAAAATTGCACCCGAAAACTACTGTGATCTCTGGTGTAATGGCAAATGAAGCGGCAGATTTAATGAAACGTTTTTTTATTGAAAGACGTAAATAAGTTTCCAAAACTCCCTTATAGTAATTTGTTAGCTTGAACAAACGTTAAATAATAAAATTAAAGAATTTTCTTCTTAAATAAGCCAAAAAATAATTTACTTTTATCTTGATTTAATTTGTATTTTGCTGTAAGGCTTTTGACAGCAAAACGTATTAATTTTTCATTTGTTAACCAATTAACTCTAGATAAAGTGAAAGTAAAAGGTTTAGTTCTCGTATTTTTTGTGTTTTTTATTTTTCAATCCTGCGGCAGAAAATCAGCAGCAGATTTCAACTCCGATTTTTCATTATTTAAAGATTACATAACCAGTTTTACTGGCGGAATCGTTTCTTCGGATTCAGATATTCGCGTGGTTTTGGCTTTCGATAAAAACGATTGGAAACCCAATCAGGAATTAGACAATGATTTGTTTGATATTTCGCCAAGCGTGAGCGGAAAAGTAGTTGCACTTTCTACTAATACAATCGCTTTTATTCCAGAGAAAAAACTAAAACCAGGTACAGAATATCAGGTTACTTTAAACTTAGATAAACTGACTGCAATTCCGAAAGAAAAAGAAAAGGAATTGTCTAAATTTAATTTTACAGTTAAAACCGTAAAACAGGATTTTACCATAAATACGGCCGATATACAATCGTATAGCAAAGAATGTCAATATTTGAACTGCGTTTTAAAAACGGCAGATAATATTGATTTGGAAACCGCAAAAAAGCTTGTTGAAGCCAAACACAATGGAAATAATCTTAAAATTAAATTTGAGAAAACAAACGGTCCTGCAAAAGAATTTCGTTTTATAATTGATAGCATTCAGCGTCAGTCAGAAGCAACAAATTTGGAAATTATTTATGACGGAAGCGATTTTGATATTGATCAAAAAGGACAAATTGATTTTCCTGTTACAAGTATTAATGAATTCAAAATTATTAAAGTTGAAGTTCCAGATGGAAACAATCAACAGGTTTTAATCAATTTTTCTGAGCCTTTAGAAAAAGGTCAGGATTTTGCCGGATTGGTTTCTATTCAGAATACCAATAATTTGAAGTTTTCAACCCAAGGGAATTTATTGAAAGTATATTTTACAAATCAGAATGCGACCAAAAAAGAAGATTCTGCACCCGCTGTAGTTGAAGAACCTGTTGCTGTTGCTGTAGATTCTGCTGCGGTTGTAGTCGATTCATCGGCAGTTGCAGTTGATACAACAGCCGTAGAAAATATAGTTGCAGTTGTTCCAGATGAAGAACCTGAACAAGTAATAACCGGTGAATTGCTACTGGAAGTTTTTCAGGGAATTGAAAGCCAATACGGTAAAAAATTAGAAGCAAATTATTCAGAAAAAATTTCTTTTGATCAAATAAAACCAAGCGTTCGTTTTATTAAAAATGGTACAATCCTGCCAAGTTCAAATAACCTAAAACTAAATTTTGAAGCTGTAAATTTAAGTGCCGTTGATGTAAAAGTGTATAAAATTTATAAAAACAATATTTTACAGTTTCTTCAATATAATGAATTAAATGGAGGACAAAACCTCAAAAAAGTTGCGCAGCCAATAGCCAAAACTACTTTAAATTTGAGAGAAAGTACGCTTGTAAATCTAACAAAATGGAATACTTATGCTTTAGATTTATCTAAAATTATTAAACCTGAACCTGGAGCGATTTATAGAGTTGAATTTGAATATAAAAAGAAATATTCACTTTACAAATGTGAAACATCAGATGATAATGAAACCGAAAGTGAGGAAGAAGAGGTTGATGAAAATGATGTAAACTACAGTGGTAACTCTTATGATGATTATTATTACGATGATTATGAGTGGAGAGAAAGCCAAGATCCGTGTTCGGGTTCGTATTATTATAATGCAAAAATTGCCACTAATATTTTAGCTACAGATTTGGGTGTCATTGCAAAAAGAGGAGAAAACAAATCGTATCTATTTGCGGTAAACAATATTGTTACAACAGAACCTGTTTCGAATGCTAGAGTAGATTTGTATAATTTTCAACAGCAAAAATTAGCGACACAAGCCACAAGCAGTGAGGGAATTGCCTCTTTTCAATTGGATAAGTTTGCTTATTTTGCGATTGTTACTCTGGGAGATCAGTCTACTTATGTGAAATTGGATGACGGACTTTCATTGTCTGTAAGTAATTTTGATGTTGCTGGTGAGACTTTGCAAAAAGGTCTGAAAGGATTTATTTATGGAGAAAGAGGCGTTTGGCGCCCTGGAGATAATCTGTATTTATCATTTATTTTGAATGATGCGGCAAATAAACTTCCGAAATCGCATCCTATAAAATTTAGGTTGAATGATCCGAATGGTAAGACAGTTTATCAAACAGTTCAAAAAACGAATGATTTAAACCATTATGCTTTTACAGTGCCAACTAATCCAGATGCACCAACAGGAAATTGGGAAGCAATGGTAAGCGTTGGTGGGGCTAAGTTTTATAAAAGCATTAAAATTGAAACAATTAAGCCAAATCGTTTAAAAATCAAAAATACGTTTAGCAGGAAAACGCTATCAGCATCTTATCCAAATACAGACAATCTTGAAGTAACATGGCTACATGGTGCGATTGCTAAAAATTTGAATGTAGAAATGCAGGCTAAATTCTCTCAGCAAGCCACCACTTTTAAAGGTTATGAAAAATTTACTTTTGATGATGTGGTGCGCCAATTTAGTACAGAAGAAATTAATATATTCTCAGGTAAATTAAATGAAAATGGAAAAGCTTCGGTAAACATTCAGCCAAGATTACAAGGTCAGGCGCCAGGAATGCTTCGCGCTTCATTCATTACAAAAGTATATGAAGAGGGTGGAGATTTTAGCACTGATGTTATGTCAACAACATATTCTCCTTATAAAACGTATGTTGGACTTAAAACACCTGAATTGAACAAGTATAGTATGCTTGAAACCAGAACCAATAATCGTTTTGAAGTCATAACTGTTGATGAAAATGGCAGACCAAAAGCAGTTCGAAATCTTGAAGTAAGAATTTATAAAGTAGACTGGAGATGGTGGTGGGATTCGTCAAGTGATAATTTGTCGAATTATAATTCATCGAATGCAACAACGTCTTATAAATCATTAATGATTAATACTGATGCAAGCGGAAGAGGAAGTTTCCAATTTGCTTTGACCGATGAAGAATGGGGGCGTTATTTGGTTCGTGTTGAAGATCCGCAAGATGGTCACGCAACTTCTTTAACGGTAAATATCGACTGGCCAATCTGGTCCGGAAAAACGCGTAATAGAGATGCTTCTACGGCCAATATGTTAGTGTTTTCTACCGATAAGAAAAACTATGCTGTTGGAGAAAAAGCGCAAATTTCTTTCCCGTCAAGCGAAGGAGGAAGAGCGTTAATTTCAATTGAAAACGGATCTAGAGTAGTAAAAACGATTTGGGCAGAAACTAAAAAGGGAGAAACAAAAGTTGAGGTTCCAATTACTGGTGAAATGGCACCAAACGTATATTTTAATATTACTTTGTTACAACCTCATGCTTCGACCAAAAACGATTCGCCAATTCGTATGTACGGAATTGTTCCTATTGAAGTCGTGGATAAAAATACTATTCTGGCACCGACTCTTAATATGCCAGATGTGCTAAAACCTGAGCAAGCGTTTACTGTTAAAGTAGGCGAAAAATCAGGAAAAGAAATGACGTATACAATCGCAGTTGTAGATGAGGGACTTTTAGATTTAACACGTTTTAAAACACCAAACGCTTGGGATAGTTTCTATGTTCGTGAAGCTTTAGGCGTAAAAACTTGGGATATTTATGATGATGTAATTGGAGCTTATGGAGGAAAAATAAATCAAATTTTTAGTATTGGTGGAGATCAGGATTTAGGTGGCGGAAAAGCTAAAAAGGCCAATCGTTTTAAACCTGTTGTATTGTATTACGGGCCATTTAAATTAGGAAAAGGGGAAACGAAATCACATCAATTAAAATTGCCAAAATATATTGGTTCGGTAAGAACTATGGTTGTGGCTGGAGATGCGAATACGAGTGCTTACGGAAGTGTCGAAAAAGCAACACCAGTCAAAAGTCCGTTGATGGTTTTGGCATCTTTGCCAAGAAAAATTTCGCCTTCAGAAAAAGTAACACTTCCAGTAACGGTTTTTGCAACTGAAAATAAAATTAAAAATGTTTCGATTCAGGTAAAAACCAGCAACGGATTGAAAGTTATGGGAAGTGCAGTCCAAAGATTGAATTTTGCGCAGCCCGATGAAAAAATGGCTTATTTTAATTTGGTTGTGGGCGCTGCAACAGGAATTGCAAAAGTTCAGGTAATCGCAACATCTGGAAGTGAGAAATCAGTTTATGATGTTGAAATTGATATGACAAATCCAAACCCGGTTACGAGTACTTTCACAGATGTGGTTTTAACGCCAAATAGTTCTAAAACAATTTCGTGGAAAACATTTGGTATTGCCGGAAGTAACAAAGCAAGATTGGAAGTTTCGTCGATGCCATCAATGAATCTGAACGGAAGATTACAATTCTTAATTCAATATCCGCATGGTTGTGTCGAGCAAACCACATCATCTGTTTTTCCTCAATTGTATTTAGGAGATGTAGCTGATATTGATAGTAAACGAAAAGATCTGATCCAGAAAAATATTGTAGCCGGAATTGCAAGATTAGGAAATTTCCAATTGTCAAATGGTGGAATGCCTTATTGGCAAGGAAATGCAATTGCAGACGATTGGGGAACCTCTTACGCTGGACATTTCTTAATTGAAGCAGAGAAAAAAGGATATGTTTTACCAATTAATTTCAAATCGAAATGGCTTTCTTATCAGCAGAAAGAAGCGAAACAATGGCGTTTTGAACCAAAATATGGAAATGATTTAGCACAGGCTTATCGTCTGTATACATTAGCTTTATCTGGAAATGCCGATTTATCAGCTATGAATAGATTGCGCGAAACAAAAGGTATTTCTAATGAAAGTATGCTTCGTTTGGCAGCGGCTTATGTTTTAGCGGGACAAAAATCTGCTGGGCAAAGTTTGTTCTTGAAAACTAGCATTGATGGAAGCTCAGATGGTTATAGCTATTACTATTATGGCTCAAGTGAAAGAAACAGAGCAATGGCGTTAGAGACCATGTTACTTTTAGATCAGAAGCAAAAAGCATTTGTGACAGCAACTAAATTAGCTAAAGAAATGTCTGCAAATCAATGGATGAGTACGCAGACAACAGCTTACTGTTTATATGCGATGTCTAAATTTGCTGTTAGCAACGGTCCAAAAGGAATCAATATTCAGTTTAGTAAAAACGGAAAAGGTGAGACAATAAACACAAGTAAATCGGTTGCAGATCGTAGTTTGTCTGTTGCTTCTGGATCAAATAGTATTACACTGAAAAACAATAAAGCCAATACGGTTTATGTTCGAGTATTGAATACTGGAATATTACCAATTGGAGAAGAAAATGCAATTCAGAGCGATGTTACAGCTTCTATTGTTTTCAAAAATAGAAAAGGAAGTATAATCAATGTTTCAAGGATCAATCAAGGAACCGAATTTGTTGCTGAAGTTACCATTAAAAACCAAAGAGGAGAAAGTATTCAAAATGTGGCGTTATCTCAAATTTTACCTTCTGGTTTTGAAATTGTAAATACACGTTTTACCGATTACGGAGACGCTGTAAACAACATTGCTGATTATATTGATATCCGTGATGATAGAACGAATTTCTATTTTGGAATGAAAGCAAGAGAAACAAAAGTTTTCCGAATTCTGCTAAATGCATCGTACTTAGGAAATTATTATTTACCAGGATTACAATGCGAAGCGATGTACGACAATACATTCCTGGCAAGAACAAAAGGTTTCTGGGTTGAGGTGGTAAAATAAAGTTTCACGCAGATTTAGCAGATTTAAGCAGATCAAAAAAGAAAATCTGCCAAATCTGCGTGCAAAAAAAACTTTGAGGTAAAATAATTAGGATTGAAAAATAAATTAAAAGCGCTTTTCCAACGTATCATAAATTGGATAAAAAGAAACAAAATAAAATCAGCAATTGCATTTATGCTCTTGCTGATTTACTATTTTTCGATACCTCGAACGTTATTCAAAGAACCCTATTCAACAGTTATAGAAAGCAAAGAGGGAGAATTACTTGGAGCAAAAATTGCTCGAGACGGACAATGGCGATTTCCTGCGCAGGACAGCGTTCCGTACAAGTTCAAAAAATGTATCGTTTATTTTGAAGATGAATATTTCTATAAACATCCCGGCTTCAATCCCGGAGCGATGATTAATGCTTTCAAACAGAATAAAAAAGCTGGAAAAGTTGTCAGAGGAGGAAGTACATTGACACAGCAAGTAATCAGACTTTCCCGAAAAGGGAAAAACAGAACTTACTTCGAAAAAATAATAGAAATTATTTTGGCTACGAGATTAGAATTAGGTTATTCTAAAAACGAAATTCTCGAAATGTACGCTGCTCATGCGCCATTTGGAGGAAATGTGGTGGGGTTGGAAATGGCTTCTTGGCGTTATTTTGGAGTGCAGTCCAATCAATTATCTTGGGCAGAAAATGCTGTTTTGGCCGTTTTACCAAATGCGCCAAGTTTAATTTATCCAGGAAAAAATCAGATAAAATTACGAAACAAACGAAACCGACTTTTGTTAAAGCTGCATCAAGAAGGTATAATTGACAAACATACGTACGAACTTTCAATAGAAGAGCCTTTGCCTCAAAAACCGTATGATCTTCCTCAAATTGCACCGCATTTACTGCAGAGAGTAGCCAAAAATGAAGAAGGAACACGTGTAAAAACTACGATTAATTATGCTTTGCAAAACCGTGTAAATCAAATTGCAAGATATTATTACAATCAGTACAAACAGAATGAAGTTCATAATCTGGCAATTTTGGTAATTGATGTCCAGAACAGAAATATAATGAGTTATGTTGGAAATGCTCCAACGGATAAAGACCATCAAAAAGATGTTGATATCATTGATGCTCCTCGAAGTACAGGAAGTATTTTAAAGCCGCTTTTATACGGTGCAATGTTAGATGACGGCGAATTGTTACCCAACACTTTAGTGGCTGATATTCCGACGCAAATTTCGGGCTATACGCCTCAAAATTTTAATTTAACATTTGATGGTGCTGTTCCTGCGCATCGTGCATTATCGCGTTCATTGAATATTCCCGCTGTTTTGATGCTTCAGGAATTTACCGTAAATAAATTTTACGAAGAACTTCAAAAATTCAAATTGAAGAATATTAATAAAACACCCGATCATTATGGTTTGTCACTTATTTTGGGCGGAGCCGAAAGTAATCTGTGGGATTTGTGCCGAACGTATGCAAATCTTTCGTCAACATTAAATTATTATTCTAAAAATCAAGGAAAATATCGAACAAATGAGTTTACAGAACTAAATTATAAAGACGGTTTTAAACCCGATTTTGGTTCAGAAACTAATCAGAAGAACATTCTAGGCGCAGGATCAATTTGGTTGACTTATAACGCAATGGAAGAGGTGAACAGGCCCGAAGGAGACGAAGCTTGGAAATTTTATGATAGTTCGTTAAAAATTGCATGGAAAACGGGAACAAGTTTTGGAAATCGTGATGCATGGGCAATTGGAACAAATTCAAGATATGTGGTAGGAATTTGGGTTGGAAATGCAACTGGTGAAGGACGACCGACTTTAACGGGAGTTACAAGTGCTGCACCAATTTTATTTGACGTTTTTAATTTATTGCCAAGACAAAGATGGTTTGAAACGCCGTATAAAGATTTAGCAGAAGTTGAAGTTTGTCGTTTGAGCGGCTATTTAGCAAAAGATAATTGCCCAAAAATAAAACAATGGGTTTCCAAAAAAGGAAAATCAACGAAAGTTTGCCCGTATCATAGAACTATTCACTTAGATAAAACAGAACAATTTCAGGTAAACAGCAGTTGTGAAAGTGTCGAAAATATTGTCACTAAAAATTGGTTTGTATTGCCTCCTGTAATGGCATGGTATTACAAAAGTCAACACATTGAATATTTGCCTTTACCTCCATTTAAAGAAGGATGCGAAGGAACACAAGCCACAACAATGGATTTTATTTATCCAAAAGCGAACAGTAAAATTTATCTAACGAAGGATTTTAATAGCAAGGTACAGCCAGTAATTCTTAAAGTGGCTTATTCTGAAAGAGATAAAGAGCTTTTTTGGTATGTTGATGATGTATATAAAGCCACGACAAAGACTTTTCATGAATTACCTATTACGCCAACTACAGGAATACATTATATTACTGTTGTAGATGCATCTGGAAATGAAATAAGACGTAAGATAGAAATTGTTAGAGAATGATAACCGATTGTCAGGCTGAGCGTAGTCGAAGCCCACGTGTCAATTGGAGTGAACTTCGACTACGCTCAGGGTGATATTAGTATTCAAATTACTTTTTAAATATAGTTTTTGAACATAAATTTCCGCCACGAATTACACCAATTGACACAAATTAATTCGTGCAAATTCGTGTAATTCGTGGCGAAAAAAAAGACACAAAAAAACCGCCAATCTCACGAAAGGCGGTTTTGTTTTTTTATTCTGAAATAACATTTCCTTTTTTATCATAGAAATGGTATTCTAAGTACGTGTAAGCGTCACGAGGTATGATTTTCACCCATTTCTTATGTTCAAAAAACCATTTTGAACGTAATGATGGAAAACCTTTGCTGAGGTATGCAGCCACAAACGGATGTGTATTAAGCACAACTTTATTGTGGGTTTTTAAAAGTCTTTCTAAATCAGAGGTGATCTTGTCAATTATTAATATTGGTGCTTCAATTTCACCATTAACTTTATTTGGATCTTCTTCTCTAGTTTTTATATTAACTTCTGGTCTTACTCGCTGTCTGGTAATCTGGACTAAACCAAACTTACTCGGCGGTAATATTTTATGCTTTGCTTTATCGTCGCTCATTTCTTCTCGCAAGAAGTCGAACAAAACTTTCCTGTTTTCAGGATTAGACATATCGATAAAATCAACCACTATAATTCCGCCCATATCTCGAAGACGTAACTGTCTTGCGATTTCTGCTGCGGCAATCATATTTACTTCCATGGCCGTATCTTCCTGGTTGGTTGCTTTGTTTGAACGGTTACCGCTGTTTACGTCTATAACGTGCAGCGCTTCAGTATGTTCAATGATAAGATAAGCACCTTTACTCATGGAAACAGTTCTTCCAAATGAAGTTTTGATTTGTCTCTCTATATTGTATTTCTCGAAAATGGGGGTGTCATTTGATTGATAAAACTTAACAATCGATTGTTTCGAAGGTGCAATTTCTTGCAGATATTCCTTCGTTTGGTGGAACAACTCTTCATCATCTATTTGAATACCGCTGAAGGTATCATTGAATACATCTCTTAATATTGAAGAAGCTCTATTAAGCTCTCCTAATACTTTTGATGGATGATGAGCAGTTGGTAATTTTTTACACATTGCAGACCATCTGCCAAGCAGGTTCTGCAAATCTTTTTCTAATTCGGCTACGTTTTTGCCTTCGGCTACTGTGCGAACAATAACACCAAATCCTTTAGGTTTGATCGATAGAACAAGTTTTTTTAGACGATCCTTTTCTTTTTTGTCTTCTATTTTTTGAGAAATAGAAACACGATCAGAAAAAGGAACTAGAACGATAAATCTTCCGGCAAGAGAAAGCTCAGCACTTATTCTTGGACCTTTGGTCGATATAGGTTCTTTAACTACTTGAACTAAAACAGATTGATTGGCACTTAAAATATCAGTAATGATGCCATCTTTGTCAATCTCTTTTTCAAACTGAAAGGTTTTTAGGGAGAAATCTTTTAATTTACCTGCGCTTACAAGTTTTATGAATTTCAGCTGAGAAGCTAAGTTTGGACCTAGATCATGATAATGTAAAAAGGCATCTTTTTCGAAGCCTACGTTTACAAAAGCAGCATTAAGTCCCGCAACTGGTTTTCTGATTTTGGCAATAAAAATATCACCAACCTGAAAGTTGCTTTTCTCTTCTTCTTTGTGTAATTCAATTAGTTTTCCATCTTTTAATAAGGCAAAATCTACGGCTTCAGAACTAGATCTAATGATTAATTCTTTATTCACACTGTAAATTTTTATCCGTGAATAGGTTGTCGGTTGTCTGTTGATAGTTGTTTGGTGTACAAAACCAAAAACCAAAAACCAAAAATCATCAACTTCTACAAGGATGGATTAAACAATATTTTTAACAGGTATTAACCCGGAGGGAAAATTTAAATTTCAATTTTTAAATTCCAAATTCCAATCGAAATCAGTGTTGATTTCTTAATTTTTGGATTTTGGATTTTCTTTTTTGGAATTTTTGAAATTTCCCAAATTTCAATGAACTTTTAAAAAGAAAAAAGTAGTTTAAAACTACTTTTTCTTTTTGTGACGGTTAGCTCTCGCTCTTTTTTTACGTTTGTGAGTCGCTACCTTATGTCTCTTTCTTTTTTTACCACTTGGCATATCGTGTCTGATTTATGTTAATTAATATTATTTTGCTTCGTTGTTTGTCTTAACTCCTTCTACAAAAACTTTTGCAGGTTTAAACGCAGGAATGTTGTGTGCTGGAATCTTAATTGTAGTGTTTTTAGAAATGTTTCTTCCAGTCTTTTCAGCTCTAGTTTTTACGATAAAACTACCAAAACCTCTAAGGTAAACATTGTCTCCAGTTTCTAAAGAAGTTTTAACTTCTTCCATAAAAGTTTCAACTGTTGCTTGAACGTCTCCTTTTTCAAGACCTAGTTTCTCTGAAATTTTCGCTACGATGTCTGCTTTCGTCATTTTCTTTCCTATTTTATTTTATAAATGGTGTACTATTTTTTTGAGTTTGCAAATATAGGAATTAAAAAAATAATTAATCAAGCTAATTCGTTAAATTTTAATTACATAAACATTTACTTTTGTATTCTAAGTATTTTGCAATGGATTTTCATAACATATTGATAAAATGGTATTTACGAAACAAGCGTGATTTACCGTGGCGAAAAACGGTCGATCCGTACCAGATTTGGCTCTCAGAAATTATGCTTCAACAGACAAGAGTTGCGCAAGGAATGCCTTATTTTTTCTCTTTTACTAAGGAATTTCCTACTGTAAAACATTTGGCAGACGCCTCAGAAGAGAAGGTTTTGAAACTTTGGCAGGGTTTAGGCTATTATTCAAGAGCCCGTAATCTTCATAAAACAGCTCAATATATCAGTAATGATTTGAATGGAGTTTTTCCTGATTCGTACAAAGAACTTTTGAAACTTAAGGGAGTGGGTGACTATACAGCGGCGGCAATTGCTTCTTTTTCTTATAATGAATCGGTTCCAGTTGTAGACGGAAATGTATTCCGTGTCTTATCTCGTTATTTTGATATTGAGTCAGATATTGCGCTTCCGGCAACTAAAAAAGAATTTGCTGCTTTGGCACAAGAATTAATGCCAAAAGATAATCCTGCGATTTTTAATCAGGCCATAATGGAATTTGGCGCCTTGCAGTGTGTGCCCAAAAGTCCAGATTGTTCTGTCTGTGATTTTAACGCAAGCTGTGCCGCATTGCAAAAAGGAAAAGTGAATATGCTTCCTGTAAAATCTAAAAAGGTAAAAGTGACCAATCGTTTTTTTAATTATCTGATTTTGGAAGATGTTTTAGGAAATACAGTACTTCAAAAAAGAACGGCAAAAGGAATTTGGCATAATTTATATGAATTTCCTCTTTTAGAAACAGAATCAATAGTTGATTTTGATTTGGTTGCAAAAAAGGCAAAAGAAGAATTTTTCCCTTCTTATACTATTATAGGTATAGAAGATTTTAATAAATCGACTGTAGTACATAAACTTTCGCACCAGCATCTTCATATACAGTTCTGGAAAATTAAGGTCAAAGAAAAAATTGAAAATGGAATTGATGCCGAAAAATTAAAAACTTTTCCTTTCCCGATTGTGATTTATAATTTTATAGAAAAGCAAGAAATAAATTGCTAAAAAAATGTATCTTTGGTAGAAATACCACCTAAACTATGAACGGAACATTAAATAAAGTGATGCTTATTGGCCATTTAGGAGATGATGTAAAGATGCATTATTTTGATGGAGGAAACTGTATCGGACGCTTTCAGCTGGCAACTAATGAAGTTTATATAAATAAAACAACCAACGAAAAGATTACTTCAACAGAATGGCATAATTTGGTTGTTCGCAATAAAGCGGCAGAAATCTGCGAAAAATATCTTTCTAAAGGAGATAAAATATATGTGGAAGGAAGAATAAAATCTCGTCAATGGCAGGCTGAAGATGGTACAACGAAATATACTACAGAAATTCAAGTTACAGAGTTTACTTTCCTGACTACCAAAAAAGAAACTGCACATACAAAACAAAATCAAGATACAGAGTCAGTAAAAAACACTAACTTTGATGCTGCAAATGAAGGGCTTCCTATTAATGATTTGCCTTTCTAAGATGTTTAACTAATTTTATGCAATTTGGACCCGGAGCCCAGTTTACTTTTTACTACAAATTTTGACGGTAATCTTATAATTGGTTTCGTCGCAATCTTCATTTTGTTATTTCTTTCAGCGATAGTTTCTGGTGCTGAAGTTGCTCTTTTTTCTTTATCACAAAAAGATATAGAGGACACTTTAAACGAAAATCTTGCTAAAGGCAGAATTATTTCCAATTTATTAGATAAACCCAAAAAACTTCTAGCCACTTTGCTGGTTGCTAATAATTTTTTCAACATTGGTGTTGTTATTTTGTTTGCTTACATGGGGCCCAATATTTTTGCTAATGTTAGTTCTGCGGCTCTCAAATTTACGTTTGAAGTAATTTTAGTTACTTTTTTAATTTTGTTATTTGGCGAAGTACTTCCAAAAGTTTATGCAAACCGTAACAGTGTCCGTTTTGCAAAGGGAGTTGCTTATCCGCTGGCGTTTTTAGATAAAGTGCTTTCGCCAATAAGCTTGCCAATGAGGGCGCTTACTATATATTTGCAACATAAATTAGGAAAACAAAAGAATAACTTTTCAATCAATCAGCTGTCGCAGGCTTTGGAATTAACTGATTCTGAAGGGACTTCTACTGAAGAACAAAAAATTCTGGAAGGAATTGTTTCTTTTGGAAATACAGATACAAAACAGGTAATGAGCCCAAGAATTGATATTTTTGCATTAGAAATATCAGAAACGTTTGCGGAAATTTATCCCAAAATAATTGAAACTGGATTTTCTCGAATTCCAGTTTATCGCGATAATATTGATCAGATTGAAGGCGTGCTTTTCGTAAAAGATTTATTGCCTCATATTGATAAAGAAGAATTTGATTGGGCATCTTTAATTAGAGAAGTTTTCTTTGTTCCTGAAAATAAGAAATTAGACAATCTGTTAAAAGATTTTCAGAGTTTGAAAAGTCATTTGGCAATTGTTGTAGATGAATATGGGGGAACTTCAGGATTGGTTTCTTTGGAAGATGTAATTGAAGAGATAGTAGGAGATATTAGCGATGAGTTTGATGATGAAAATCTGAACTTTTCACAGATTGATGAGAATAATTTTCTTTTTGAAGGAAAAATAAATCTAAAAGATTTTTACAGAATTGTAGATGTTGATGAAGATACTTTCGAATCTAACAAAGGAGAAGCAGAAACATTGGCTGGATTTATTCTAGAAATTTTAGGAAATTTTCCGAAAAAAGATCAAAAAGTACCTTTTGAAAACTGTATTTTCACCATTGAAACAGTTGACAAAAAGCGAGTAAAACAAATAAAAGTAACCATAAATTAAAATGTTAAACAGAATACTTTCAATAACTGCAATTTTGCTTGCACTAACAGTTATAAGCTGTAAAAACGATGTTTTGCCAAAACCGGCAAGTTTTCTTCGGTTGGATTATCCAGAAGCAAAATATGTAAATTTTGAAAACAATTGTCCCTTTGCTTTCGAAATTAATGAAGATGCAATTATTAAAGGAGAAAAAGAATGTGGTTTTGCGATTACGTATCCTAAAATGAAAGCTACAATTTACTTGACTTATAAACCTGTAAATAATAACATTGATAAGTTATTGAGAGATGCTCAAAAGCTGACTTATGAACATGTAATTAAAGCAGATGATATTTTAGAACAACCGTATTTAAACCCGCAAAAAAAGGTTTACGGAATGTTTTATCAAGTAGACGGAAACGCGGCAACAAATTCGCAGTTTTACGTTACTGACAGTACAAAACACTTTTTGATAGGTTCTGTGTATTTTTATGCAAAACCTAACTTTGATTCTATTATGCCTGCAGCAAGTTATGTTAAAAATGATATGCAGCGTTTGATGGAGACATTGAAATGGAAATAAAAGAAATAAAAAAAGGATTCAATTTGAATCCTTTTTTTATTGTTTAATCTCAAGTTAAGATTTAAAATTCGAAACTTTATATGTTTTTCCATCTCCCGTTTCTTGGACAACTTTTGTTAAAGATTCTGGGTTTTGGATGGTTTTGTCAAAACTTACTGTGGCCGTTTTTTTATCAAAATCTACAGTTGCTTTATCAACTCCGTCAAGATTGGCTAATTCTTCTTCGATTGTTTTTGCACATCCAACAGCGCAAGTCATTCCCTCTATTTGAAAGCTTGCTGTTTGAAGATTTTCAGCAGCGATTGTTTTGTGTTCTTTTGGAGCACTTTTTTCTGCATTTACAACTTGAAGGCTTTTGTCTTCTTCTTTTTTACATCCAACAAATACTAAACCAGCGATTGTGGCAGAGATTAAGATTTTTGAAATTTTCATTATATATGAATTTTAGATTGCGAATTACTTTCTTGCAAAATTAGTAAAAAGAGAGCGGTCAGTTCGTAAAATAATTACAAATTTGCAGTAAAGTACGATTTATGGAAACAAAACAGTTAAAGTGGATATATCTAGCTATTCTTTCTCTTATTTGGGGAAGTTCCTTTATTCTTATAAAAAAAGGATTAGTAGGTTTGACTGCTATTCAGGTCGGATCATTTCGAATTATTTTTGCTGCATTGTTTTTGTTAATTGTAGGATTCAAAAGCCTTCGAAAAATTTCGCGTCGTCAATGGAAATTTGTTGCAATAACTTCATTTTTTGGAACTTTTATGCCGGCTTATCTTTTTGCGATAGCAGAGACGCAAGTTGATAGTTCAATTGTAGCAATTTTAAACTCGCTCACGCCATTAAATACATTGGTTTTAGGAATTGTAGCTTTTGGGATTCAGTTTCAAAAACGCCAAGTATTTGGTGTTTTTGTTGGTTTGATTGGCTGTTTGCTTTTGGTTTTAAGTGGCGATTCAGCTTCTGGAAGTCAAAATTATATCTATGTTCTTTTGGTTGTAATTGCAACGCTTAGTTATGCAATCAATGTCAATCTGATTAAAAAATATTTACACGATTTAAATTCGCTTAGCATTACAACAGGAAATTTTGCGGTTTTGTTTTTGCCTGCTTTAATTATTTTAAGTACGACAAATATTAGTCAAACTTTTCATTTTCAAGAAACACAGCATTCGATATTATTTGTAATGATTTTGGGAGTTTTAGGAACGGGAATTGCAAATGTCGTTTTCTTTAAATTAATTCAAATGTCTTCTCCTGTATTTGCAACATCTGTAACCTATTTAATTCCTATCGTCGCATTCTTTTGGGGATTATTAGATAATGAAATGCTATCGCCAATTCAATCTGTGGGCGCTTTTATTATTTTAATAGGAGTTTATTTGTCTGCAAAGAAATAAGGCTTAATGCTTGTCACCCTGAGCGAAGTCGAAGGGCGCGCTAATTGGAACGGAACTTCGACTTCGCTCAGTCTGACAAAATTTAATAGATATAAAAAAAGCTTTGTCAAAGTTTTAAACTTTGACAAAGCTCTTAAAATCTTAGAACCTCAGTACCTTAGTATATTTGCATCTTTTAAAGAAAATCTTTCTCAGAAACTCCTTCATTAATTTTGATATCAGACATTTTAATATCCAATTCGAAACCAACATTCTGAACTAAATTAAAAGGAACTTTAATGCCTTTTACTTCTTTGTAATCTCCAAAATTAGTTATTTGTGTTGCAGATTTTCCGCCTTGTTCGCGAACTTTAGATTCTGCTGTTTTTAAACCAGATTTAACGTCGTAATAATAAGTGGTTTTACCGTCTTTAATTACATAAGCATCACTTCCGTTAATTGGTTCAATTCCTTCTACTTTCAGATCAGTTCTTTTAACAAGCTGTAATTCCTCAAAAGGAGCTGCGTTTGCTTTCATTTCGGCCAAATCGGCACCTTCAAGGTTTTTTCTTTGTCCTTGTTGCTCTACATAAGCGCCTTTTTCATTTACAACTTGTTTCATTAAATTCATAGTTCCCATAGAAAGAGAAACCATCATTTTCCCTTTTGAATCTAATTTAGATGTAAAAGTCAATGGGGTAGGAGCTTGCGGAATAGTTGTTGAACCTTCCATGTAAAGTGTTTTAACAGCAGTAACCGCTTTTTCTCCACCAATTGCTTTGATGTAATTTTCAAAAACCGTTTTTGCGGTAATCTCTTTTGGAGCTTCTTTTTTTGTAGAAGGTTTTTCAACTGGATTTCCGAATTTGTCGAAATAAGAAATTGGGATTTGAAGTTTTTCTAAACTAGTAAGAACATCAGAGCCTTTTCCAACAATTACAATTCTCATATTGTCTAACAAGAAATACTTGTTGGCAACACGGTAAATATCGTCGGCAGTAACATTATTAATAGTCTGAATGTATTTTTCGTAGAAGTCAGCCGGAAGTTTTTCCGTTTCAATGTTTAAGGCATAACGAGCCACAGCTTGAGGCTTTTCAACCTGCATTACAAATCTTCCGATATAACCTGCTTTTACATTTCGTAAAACTTCAGGATCAACTCTTTCTGTACGAATGCGTTTGATTTCCTTTATAAATTGAACAACAGCACTATCTGTAACCGTATTTCTAACGGCAGAAGAGGCTTTAAATTTGGTTACGTATTTTCCGCTTCCAATGCTTGAGTTTGCGCCATAAGTCCAAGCGTGCTGCTCGCGTAAATTCATGTTTAAGTAACTATTGAAATCTCCACCCAAAATCTGATTTGCAATTACGGCAGGAAAAAAATCAGGATCGCTCATTTTTAAATTAACCGTATTTACTAGTGAGATTTCAGATTGAACTGCATTTGGAACGTCTACAAAATCGATCTGTAACTTAGAAACATTTGTAGGATCAGGATAGGTGTTTTTTGGAGCAACTTGTTTTTTCCATCCGTTGAATAATTTTTCAACAGCGTTTTTTACTTCCTTAAATTTAACATCGCCAATAACTACTAAATAAGCATTTTCTGGAACAAAATATGTTTTGTAATTGTTTTGAACGTCTTCTAATGTTACGTTTTTTACAGTTTCTTCCGAAAGATATTCTCCCGTTGGATGGTTTTTTCCAAAAGCTAAAACATCTACGACTCTGTTTGAGATAGCTGGAACGCTTTTTTCGTCGGCTTTAAGGCCTTCTAAAAGTTTTGCTTTCTCTTTGTCAAATTCTGTTTGACTAAAATTTGGCTGTAAAGCTCCTTCGGCTAAAAGTTCTAAAACACGTCCAGAATATTTTGATAATGCACTTGCATAGGCACCTTGCGAAGTAAAGTTGATGTTAGCTCCGTAGAAATCAATTTCTTCATTAAAGGCTTCTTTGGTTGTTTTTTTGCTTCCGTTTCCGATTAAGCTGCTTGTTAATTCGTCAACCCCTTTTTTATTGCCCTCGGTAAATGGCGCATTGTCTAAAGTAAGGGTAAAGCTTACTCTAGGTAATTTATGGTTTTCAACAACTAAAACCTTCATTCCATTGGATAAAACAAAAGTCTGCGGTTTTTTGATGTTGACTACTGGGGCGTTTCCTGGTTTGGGTTGTGGACGATCTTGTGCTTGCATGATACCAGTTACGAATAAAAGGATTAAAAAAGTATATATTGTTTTCATGATTCGATATTCTTAGTTTTGAGATTTAGGCGTAGGAATGTAATCTAAAATTAAGCGTTGATTCGGATTTAAATATTTCTTGGCAACTTCTCTAATTTCTTCTCTCGTAATAGAATGATAAATATCTATCTCAGTATTGATTAAGTTAACGTCGCCATAAAGTAAATAATAAGAAGCAAGATTTTCAGCAATTCCTTCTACACTTGAATTGGCATTTACATAATTATTATCGAATTTGTTTTGTAGTTTTTCATAATCTTTTTCAGAAATTAAGTCGGTTTGAATTTTTACAATCTCTTCGTCCATTTCTTTTAAGATATCGGCAGTTGTGTTCGGTGCCATTGGCAAACCATATAATATATAGGTTCCGTAATCTTCTTGGCTAAAACCTACCGCGCCGATCTGCAATGCCATTTTTTTATCGTCAACAATCTTTTTGTAAAGTTTAGAACTTTTGCCATCGCTTAAATAAGAAGAAATCAAATCTAAAACTCTAGCATCTCTAGTTTTCATAGAAGGTGTTCTGTACGAAGCCACAACCATCGGGATTTGAATATTTGGATCTTCATAAGTAGCTTTAATAGGCTGTGTAATTGGATCTTCTGTAAAGGTTTGTTTTTTAACTTCTTCACCTTTAGGAATTGGTCCAAAATATTTCTGAATCCATTCTTTAGTTTTAGTTTTTTCAAAATCTCCTGCAACAACCAAAACGGCATTGTTTGGAGTATAGAATTTTTTATTGAAAGCTTGAAATTCTTCTAAAGTTGCAGCATCCAAATCTTTCATTGAACCAATTGTAGTCCATCTATAAGGATGTTTTTTGAACATATTCTTTTTAACCTCTGAAAGAATGTTTCCGTAAGGCTGATTGTCATAACGCATTCTTTTCTCCTCCTTAACAACTTCGTTTTGAGTGTCAACACCAATTTTATTAATAATAGGATGCATTAATCTTTCCGATTCCATCCATAAACCAAGTTCTAAGCTGTTAGAAGGAAAAACTTCGTAATAATATGTTCTGTCATCAGAAGTGTTGGCATTATTTACTCCTCCATTAGCGGTAACGATTTTCATCCATTCTCCGCGTTTGATGTTTTGAGTTCCTTCGAATAATAGATGCTCAAAAAAGTGAGCAAATCCAGTTCTGTCAGGGCGTTCGTCTTTTGAACCAACATGGTACATTACAGATGTAATAACAACTGGAGCAGAAGGATCATTGTGCAGAATGACATGTAGGCCGTTGTCTAAATTGTATTCTTCAAAAGCTACTTTTTGAGCATGAGCTACTCCGCCAAGCATTAATGCAGCACTTAACATCATTATTGATTTTTTCATAAAGATTAATAATTTTATATATCAAACAAGAGTAGGTAGACCAGAGTTGATTTTAGTTACATCAAAAATAGTTTTTTTTAATTATCAATTACAGTTTGTTTGTAATTAGATAGTATTTTAACAATCTTTTACTTTAAATAAAATGAATTTTGACTGTAAAAGTGCTTGATATACAGTGTTTTTTGCGAATCAAATATTTTTGCTTTTAAGGATTGCACAGTAAATTTTTAGTTGTATATTTGCAACCTTAAAAATCAATAAATCAATTTGGTATGTATGCAATCGTAGAGATAGCAGGGCAACAATTTAAAGTAAGCAAAGACTTAAAGGTTTATGTTCACCGTTTAGCTAATGAAGAAGGTTCAAAAGTTTCTTTTGACAAAGTTCTTTTATTAGATGATAACGGAAATGTAACTTTAGGCGCCCCAGCTATAGAAGGTGCTTCAGTAGAAGCTAAAGTGTTACAACACTTAAAAGGTGATAAAGTTATCGTTTTCAAAAAGAAAAGAAGAAAAGGATACAAAAAAAGAAATGGTCACAGACAATATCTTACACAAATTGTAATTGAAGGTATTACTGCAGCAGGAGGAACTAAAAAAGCAGCGGCTAAAAAAGCAGTTGTAGCAGAAGAAGCAGCTACTGAAGAAGTAGAAGCTCCAAAAGCAAAAAAAGCAGCTCCAAAAGCAAAAAAAGAAGCTACTAAAGAATAATAACAATATTTAAACTCATACGTCATGGCTCACAAGAAAGGTGTCGGTAGTTCGAAGAATGGTAGAGAATCAGAATCAAAACGTTTAGGCGTTAAGATTTATGGTGGACAAGCTGCTATTGCTGGGAACATCATCGTTAGACAAAGAGGTTCAAAACACAATCCAGGTGAAAATGTTTACATTAGTAAAGATCACACACTACACGCAAGAGTAGCTGGAGTTGTTAAGTTCCAAAAGAAAAGAGATAACAAATCTTATGTATCTATTATTCCTTTCGAGGCTTAATAATTTAAGATTATTTTTTATAAAAAACCCGTTCAGAAATGATCGGGTTTTTTGTTTTTATCATTGCGAGTAATGAAAGCCACAGTTTTGTCATCCCGAGGAACGAGGGATCTTCGTAAGTAACTCCACAAAGATTGGTCATTGCGAGGAACGAAGCAATCTCAAGTGCTAAATCAATTGCGCGTCATTGTTAGTGCGGTTGCTTCGTTCCTCGCAATGAAAAGATTGCGAAAAAAACCTTTGTCAAAGTTTAAAACTTTGACAAAGGTTGATCAGTTTTGTCCAAATTTGGAATTTTGAGTTTTTAAAGATTTGGAATTTAAAATTTTTATTCCTCAGTATCTTCAGTTTCTTTCAAATCCTCAGTCTTGCGACCAACTTTTACTTTAGGATTATCTTGAGTTCCTGTAACAGTTAATGGAATTCCGAAAAGACCAAAAGGAGGAAGTCCTAAACGCATTTTTAAGTTCAGTTTTCCGTCTAAGCTTGTTGTTCCTTCAATTCTTGGTCTAAAGCCAGCAAATTTAAATTTAAAACGGTCTACAGTTATGATGTTGTTTTTAACTGTAGTTTTAATGTCTACTTTAGAAAGATCTGGATTTTTCATTTTTTCAGAACTGGTCTGTTTGCTTACAGCATTAAACATTTTCAGTCCGCGGACTTTTACATCTTTGACAGAAAGGGTTCCTCCTCCCACAAGTGAAGGATAAACTGGTTCCATTTTCGAGTTTAAGCGTCCTTTCAGTTTATAATCTAAAGAAACAATTCCCTGAGCTTTTTCTGCTGCACTTGCCATTTTTCTGAAAACTTCAATTTCATTGTAAGCTCTTTTAATATCAAAATCAGAAGCTTTTATGGCATAGTCAAAATTGGCTTTTTTAGTCGTTACTGCTTGGTAGTTAGCGTTCATGTCGACTTTGCATCCAATTAAATCAAAACCAGTGTTTTGCATCGTCAGTTTTCCTTTGTTCATCTTTAAATTTCCAACAGCGCTATTTAAAGTCAGTTTATCAAAATTGACTTTCTGAACATTTGCTAATAGTTGTAAGTCTAAGTTTGTTGGAATTACGATTACTCCCGTTTCGTTTGTTCCTGTTTCTTTTTTAGGAGCAGGATTTTGATTTTGAGTTACAGGTGTACTTTCTGGAGCGTTAGACATAAATTCGTCGATATTGATATATCTTGAAGTTACTTTAAAACTACCTCTTAAAACGCCCGTATTGGTTGTTACGTAATTAATGACATTCTGCAGATAACCATTCATTTTAAAATCTGACTGTCCGTAGGCCGCTAGGAAATTATTGAACGACATTTTATCCTGATTGATTTTAAAAATTCCTTCTTTAATCACAAACTTCTTTGGAAGAAATTCAGAAGCAATTCCGATATTTCTCAATTCAAGAGTTCCTTTATTGTGCAATTTGCTGTAATTTCCTTTTTCAGCATCACTTTGTTTTCCTTTCAGAACCAAATCGGCTTTTACAAAACCATCTAAATCAAGTCCTTTTTGAGAGAATACTTTATAGATTTTATTGACGTCTAATTCGCCTTTTGCCTTTACATCATAAGTTAAATCGTCAAAATTGCTAAGATCAGCTTCAACAAAAACCGGTTTTCCTTCAAAAGTAAATTGAGTTGGTTTTAGATTTACTTTCAAATCCTGAAAAGTTCCTTTTTGATTTTCAATTTTAGATTTGATAGTAATATTGGTAATCGGATTTGGATAATACGGCGTTTTCAAATAACCATTTTCCAAATTGATTGTACCATACGTTACAGGAAAACGTTTGTTTTTTTGGTCGAATACTCCGTTGGTTTTTATATCGCTAACTAAATTTCCTTTAAGCTTTATGTCTGGAATTCCAAGAGCATTAATCAATTTTTCAAGATCAATTTTAGCTTTAAAATCTCCATTAATATTAGGAGTGTTTACGCCTTCAACAATAAACTTCGATTTCAAATAATCTTGATTAATGTTTAATGATAAATTTTTAGTGGCAACCATCACTAAATCTGGATTTAGAGACGGAACTTTAGTTTTAATGTCTAAATTTAAGTTAGAAACAGGAAATGCACTTTTGTTATAATTGACAAATCCGTCGTTTATTTTTATATCCAAATTCAAGTCTGGCGCTATATTTTGTGATGTAATATATTTGCCTTTCAAAGTAAAAAGAAGGTTGGTATTTCCTTTTAATTCGGTTTGAGAGAGCCAAGTAATGTATTTTGGAGGAAAAGCGGTAAAAACGTCGTACAGCTTGCTGTTATCCGATTTAATAACAAAATCCATATTGTAACCGTCTTTTAAGATGTCAAATTTTCCTTTAAAATCGACTAAAAGCTGATTGATTTTTAAATTGTTCTGCTGGAAAAAGAATGAAAGCGAGTTGATGTTTACTTTCGTAATCAAATCGGCGTCAATCTTTTTATTCATTAAATACGGTTCGTCTTCATAGACAATATTTAATTTTTCAATTTTAGCTTTCGAGTATAGATCGAAAACGGCTTTGTTTAAATCTCCTTTTCCTAAATAATTAAATCCAAAAGCATCAAAATGAACTTTTGTCGACTTATCATCATAAATAATTTTACTGTTTAAAATTTCAATTCGTTCCAGTTTTAAAGCGGTATCGCTGCTGTCTTTCGATTTAGAAGCTTGTTCCTGTGATTTGTAAATGTTATAATTGGCCTCTCCATTCGGATTTACTTTTACATTGATGAAAGAATCAGACAAATAAATCTGATCGATTTTTACCGATTTGCTAAAGATTAAACTCGCTACATTTATACCAAAAGAAACCTCTTTTGCAGTAATGAATTTTTCATTTTTATACGGTGCAGAACCATTAAGACTCAAATTGTCTAAGGTTAAGGTCAGTGATGGAAAATGACGAAAAAACGAAACGGAAACATCAGAATAATTTAATTCTGCACTCAGTCTTTCGTTAGCGGTTTTTTTGATCTGTTCTTTAATCTGATCTTCAAAAACGATAGGCGTTAAAAATAATAATCCTAAAATAACAGCGAAAGTTATTCCGAAATACTTCGCAATCTTAAATACGATTGATCTGGATTTACTTTTTTGCATAACGAATTGTAATATTAAAGTATATAAATAAAGTCAAAAAAAACGAGTGTAATTTATCCGTGTACGGTTTCACTTTTACCATAATTGGTAATAATAGAACCCTCATATTCAATCCATTCTTTCCATCGTTTATCAATGTCAATATTGTCTTGGTATTTTCTGGCAAATCCTAAAAATGTGGTGTAATGTCCAGCTTCAGAAATCATCAAATCGCGATAAAATTTAGCTAATTCTGGATCTTGAATGTTTTCAGAAAGTACTTTAAAACGCTCACAGCTTCGAGCTTCAATCATAGCAGAAAATAATAAACGGTCGGAAAGGGCGTCTCTTCTGCTTCCGTCTTTTTTCATAAATTTAAAAAGCTCATTTACATAATGGTCTTTTCGCTCGCGTCCTAAAGTAAGTCCGCGTTGTTTTATAATATCGTGAACCATTTGAAAATGTTCGAGTTCTTCTCTGGCAATAACAAGCATTTCTGTTACAAGTTCTTCTATTTCAGAATTGTAAGTTACAATGCTAATAGCGTTTGAAGCTGCTTTTTGTTCGCACCAAGCGTGATCTGTTAAAATTTCTTCGATATTTGACTCAACGATATTTACCCAGCGAGGGTCTGTAGCTAATTTTAATCCCAACATAATTTCCCAGCATTTAGTTCCTGCAAAATTAGTGTTTTTTATTGCTAAAAATCAGTAAATATCGTGCGATTGCGCTCAAAAAAGTATTATTTTGTAAGTTGAAACCAATTACCATGAATCAGCTAAAAAAACTTTTAATTATTGGATTTGTCTGGCCTGAGCCAAATTCCTCAGCAGCGGGCGGAAGAATGATGCAGTTGATTTCTATTTTCAAAGAAAATGGATTCGAAATTACATTTGCAAGCGCCGCGCAAGACAGTGATTTTATGGTTGATTTAGCGGCATCTGGAGTGCAAAAAGTTGGCATAGAACTCAATTCTTCGAGTTTTGATGATTTTATAAAAGAATTAAATCCAGATTTTGTCTTGTTTGATCGATTTATGATTGAAGAACAATTTGGATGGAGAGTTATCGAAAATTGTCCAAAAGCAATTAGGATTTTAGATACCGAAGATTTGCATTGTTTGAGAACCGCAAGGCAAAAAGCTTTCAAAGAAAACCGAAATTTTGAATTTTTGGATTTGTTATCAGAAGATGTAGCAAAAAGAGAAATTGCTAGTATTTTAAGGTGTGATTTATCTCTGATTATTTCTCAATTTGAAATGAAAATTCTAAAAGATGTTTTTAGAATTGACGAGGAATTATTGTTCTATCTTCCCTTTTTGGTTGATAAAATGGAAGAAGATGATCTGTTAAAATTACCATTTTTTGAAGATCGAAAGAACTTTGTTTTTATTGGAAATTTTCTTCACGAGCCGAATTGGAATACTGTTCAGCATTTAAAAGAATCGATTTGGCCTTTTCTTAAAAAAGAATTTCCAGAAGCAATTTTAGAAGTCTATGGAGCTTATCCATCACAAAAAGTATTGCAATTGCATCAGCCTAAAAATGGTTTTTTTATTATGGGAAGAGCAGATGATGCTAATGAAATAGTGAAAAAAGCAAGAATTGTTCTGGCGCCAATTCGTTTTGGTGCGGGTTTAAAAGGGAAATTATTAGAAGCCATGCAATGTGGAACACCAAGTGTGACAACTTCTGTAGGCTCGGAAGCTATGCATTTAGATTTGCCTTGGAATGGTTTTATTGAAGATAATCCCGAAGCTTTCGCAAAAAAAGCAATTGCACTTTATCAAGATGAGAACCTTTGGAAAGAATCTCAAAAAAACGGAATTAAGATCATTAATGAATGTTACCAAAAAAGCGATTATTCAAATGAACTTCTTTCAGTGGTAAATTCGCTTTTAAAAGATTCTGAAAGTCATCGTCTTCATAATTTTATGGGAAATTTATTGCAGCATCACGCGTATAAAAGCACTATGTATATGTCTAAATGGATTGAAGCGAAGAATAAATAGTCTCAGTTTTCAATCTCAGTTTTCAGACCTATAATTACTGAAAACTGTGACTGAAAACTGAAAACTCTAAACTAAGCTTCCATTTTTCCAAATCCAACAGTCTCACGATAAATTTGCGGCGAAACATCAGCATTGGTTTTAAAGAAACGACTGAAATAATGTTCGTCGTCATAACCTAGTTCGTAAGCGATTTCTTTGACGGTTTTGTTAGTCATGTACAATTCTCTTTTGGCTTCAATTATAATTCTTTCCGAAATTAAATCTGTTAAGGTTTTGTTGAAATAATTCTTAGATATTTTAGCCAATGCTTTTGGAGAAATATTTAGTAATTCAGCATAATTTCCGGCTGAATGTTTGGTTTTGAAATTCAGTTCAATGGCATCTTTCAAGTTTTGAAGAATGACAGGTTCTTTAGAATCTGGAACCGATTTCATTTCTTCTAATTGTTCTGTTTTTAATCTTGAAGCGGTAATCAGAAAAATCTTCAAATAAGAAATAAGTAATTCATATTGTGCCAATTCAGCATTTTCAATTTCAGCTTTCATTTGGTCAATCACCATTTTAAATGTCTGTGACGCTTGTTCTGTCACCTGAACATACGGAGGCTGATAGATATTGTTGAATAAAACTCCATTACACGAAACCTCTTTTTGATGCATATGGATGCAATAAAAATCAGAATGAAAATGAATGGCAATACCTTCAATTGGTTCGCTTACGCAAAGCATGAAAGGTTGGTAAGGAGAAAAGGCGAGAAGTGAATTTTCTTCAAAATGATGTTCTGCAAAATCTGCTTTTACTTTGCCTTTTCCTTTAGTGACCCAAATTAAGGAATAATAATTGTTTCGCTGTAAATGATCAAAATAGCTGTTGTCTTCAAAAGGAAGAATTTTGAAAGCCAGATTTCCATTCTGCGGATTTATTAAAGTAAAAACATTTTGAGAGCTCATATTCTGTTTCATTTTTTAAAAATATAAAGATAGTCATGAAACAAATTCACAACTATCTCTATTGCATGTTTTTTGTTGTTTGTATTAGTTGTGCAATTCTAAGTTAGAAACTGCTGGAAAATCAATTTCTGTATTTGCTACGTTATTAAAGTAATTGGTTAGAACATTTAGAGCTACATGTGCAATAGTTTCGGCAATTTCAGCATCAGAAACTCCTGCATTTTTCGCTTTGTTTACATCTTCATCATTTACTAAACCACCTTTGCTGATTAAGATTTTAGCCAATTGTAGAATCGCTTCTGTTTTAGTGTCAGTTGAATTTCCTGTTCTTGCCGCATGTAAAACTGCTGGATCTGCTTTTACCAATTTTTCTCCAATAAAAGTGTGAGCTGCTAAACAGTAATCACAAGAGTTGCTTTCTGAAACTGCCAATGCAATTAATTCACCTGTTTTTGCACTTAATTTTCCGTGGCTCAATGCGCCGCTTAAGTTTAGATATCCTTCCAAAACTGCAGGAGAATTTCCCATTGTTCTCATCATGTTTGGAACAACGCCTAATTTTGCTTGTACAGCGTTGAATAAATCTTTAGTTTTTCCTGTAACTTCTTCTGGGTTTAATGCTGTTAATCGTGCCATCTTATTTAATTTTTAAAGTTGTTATTTGTTGTTGTCTTTTGACATTACAAAGTTGCGACGATTGCAGATTTTAAAACATGGAGAATGTACGCTATGTGATGGATAATTTTCCCTCTCAATTTTTTCAGGAGCTAATCCAGCTTTCCGCTTCAAGTCCTCGCTCAAAAGCCTGTTTTTCTAAACCATAAAACGAGCTTCCGTTGGTCGCTGTTTTCTGGCAAGAAAAATAAGGCTTTTGAGCTCCGGGCTTTCCACTTCAATCTGGGCTAGGACAATCGTTTTCATAAGAATGTTTCGTTTATTTTGTCAAAAATGATAGATTTTACAGGTAGTTAACTTTGTCAAAGTTTTAAACTTTGACAAAGTTCGCGATAAAGCTCTTCAGCAATCTTGTCATTTCGACTAAGGAGAAATCTTCGTAAGAAGTTCGACAAAGATTATGAATGTTTTGTATGGCTTTACCATCCAGTTTGTCATTTCGACTGAAAGGAGAAATCACCGCGGGATTCGACAAAGATTGGATTATCAGTGTGGAGTTACTTGCGAAGATTTCTCGTTCCTCGAAATGACAAGATTGTGTTGATAGTTTTGCGGAATTTCTAGTGCGATTTCTCGTTCCTCGAAATGACAAATATTGCGCAAAAAAAACAGGTTTTCCTTAAGGAAAACCTGTCATAAACTATATTCTTAAATATTTTATTTCAAAACACCTTCAACTGCTTGAATAGTCGTAGCATGATAACCAGATTTTGCTTTCTCAAAAACCTGTTTTGCCCAAACTTTTCCTTCAGGAGTTTTAACCATTTCTTTGTAAAGCATCATTACAGAACCCGTTCTGCTGATTCCAATTAAAAATTGCTCAATTGCAGGATTGGCAGCTTTGTATTGATGACGAATTGCCTGAACAAACCATTGACGTTTAATGATAAAATTCCCGCCCTTTGTAAAGTTAAATTCTTTATCAATTGCTTCCATTTCTTTTACAGTAATATCAGTTGGAAGATGATCTATAAAGTGCTGTTTTTCTGCCGTAGTTGTGATTTTTTTACTTAAACCTGTTACGCCAGTTTCTCTCCAGCTTTTTTGAATGCCATCTATAGCATCAAATTCCGCTGAACTTACTGGAAGAATATTTGATGGAATTCCAGGTTTGTAAATCCAGTCTTCTAATTTGATTTTAGCTGCTAAAGCTTTGTCACCTTTGATAAGATTTTCATTGATATACTTAACGAAATCTTCTGTCGTAATTGACTTGAAGGCATGAGAATCAAAATAGTTTTTGATAAACGGATCGAATTTCGCGCGGCCAACAGCATTTTCAATAACTCTTAAAAAAGCATAACCTTTAACATAAGGAATCATGCTGATTCCATCGTCCGGATTTCTTCCGGTCAAGCTAACTTTTAATCTTGTGTCTGGACTTGTGTCTCCGTATTCTGCTACATTATCAACTAATTCTTTATTAGTGATCACATTTTGCATGTCAAATTCTTTCTTTCCAAAGATTGCCTCGCCAATTCTATGTTCAACATAAGTTGTAAAACCTTCATTCAGCCAAATGTCATCCCATGTAGCGTTTGTAACTAAATTTCCGCTCCAGCTGTGACCAAGTTCGTGTGCTAACAAGCTTGTTAATGAACGGTCTCCAGCGATTACTCCCGGAGTTAAGAAAGTCAAGTTGGGATTTTCCATTCCGCCGTAAGGAAAGCTTGGAGGTAAAACCAGAACATCATAACGACCCCATCTGTAAGGTCCGTATAATTTTTCGGCAGCATTTACCATTTTTCCAAGTTCAGCAAATTCATAAGCTGATTTTTTCAGTATAGAGGGTTCTGCATAAACACCAGTTCTGTTGTCGATTGCTTGAAATTCAATATCTCCAACGGCAATTGCCATTAAATAAGACGGAATTGCTTTGTCTTGTTTGAAGGTGTAAACTCCACTATCATTTTTCTTTTGCGGATTTACAGCGCTCATAACGGCTAATAAATCTTTAGGAACCGTAACTTTTGCATTATAAGTAAAACGAATTCCAGGAGAGTCTTGACACGGAATCCAAGTGCGAGACCAAATGCTTTCTCCTTGAGAGAATAAAAACGGTTTCTTTTTGTCTGCCGTTTGTTCTGGTTTAAGCCATTGCAATGAAACTGCATCTTTAGTTGTGCTGTAGTAAATATTTACTTTGGTAGTATTAGGTTCGATAGTTATATGAAGTGGTTTTCCGTGAAATTCAACATCTTTTCCCAGTTCAAATTTGGTTTCTTTCTCATCATCGCCTAAAGTTACTTTAGTAATATTTAAAGTGTTTTCATCGAAAATAATTTCGTTTCCTTTGCTGATGTTATCAATTGTCCAAGACGCTTTACCAGAAATTGTTTGTGTTTCAAAATCAACTTTTATATCCAAGTCAAGATGTTTTGCAACAGCAAGTTCTGGTTTAGAGTAGCTATGTTCGTCTGTAACAGCTGTTAGTTTTTCTGTTTGCTCTTTTTTCTGGCAGGCAATTACTGTCAGAAATAAAGCTAAAAGAATTAGTTTCTTCATTTTATAAGGTTTTGAATTTGAGGATGAAAATTAAACAAAAAATCCCGTCCCGAAACTTCGGGACGGGATTTAATTATAAAATTAACAACGATTACGCCAACATTGTAACTGGGCTTTCGATGTATTGTTTTAATGTTTGTAAGAACTGAGCGCCAGTTGCACCGTCAATTGTTCTGTGGTCACAAGCTAATGATAACATCATTGTGTTTCCAACTACGATTTGACCGTTTTTAACTACTGGTTTCTCAACAATTGCACCTACAGAAAGGATTGCAGAGTTTGGCTGGTTGATAATTGAATTGAATTCAGTAATACCAAACATTCCAAGGTTAGATACTGTAAAAGTACTTCCTTCCATTTCTTGTGGTCCCAATTTTTTGTTTTTAGCTCTTCCAGCAAGATCTCTTACTGAACCGCCAATTTGAGATAAACTCATAGCATCTGTAAATTTCAATACAGGAACAACCAATCCGTCTTCAACAGCTACAGCAACACCAATATTTACGTGGTGGTTGATGATGATAGCATCTTCTTTCCACTGAGAGTTGATTTTTGGATGTTTTTTCAATGCTAAAGCACAAGCTTTAATTACCATATCGTTGAAAGATACTTTTGTATCAGGAACGCTGTTGATAGCAGCTCTTGCTTGCATAGCTTCGTCCATACTAACTTCAATCACTAAGTTGTAGTGAGGTGCAGTAAATAAAGATTCTGCCAAACGTTTAGCAATGATTTTACGCATTTGAGAGTTTTTGATCTCTTCTGTGTAAACTTCACCAGCAGGAACAAATACTTTTGGAGCAGCAGGAGCAGAAGCTTCTTGTTTTGCAGCAGGTGCAGAAGCAGCAGCTTGTCCTTGTGCAGCAGGAGTAAAGTTTTCGATATCGCTTTTCACAATACGTCCGTTTTCTCCAGATCCTTTAACCTGGTTTAAAGAAATTCCTTTGTCAGAAGCGATTTTTTTAGCTAATGGTGAAGCTAAAATTCTTCCGTTTGAAGTTTCAGCAGTAGCTTCAGGAGCTTTTTCGGCAGCAGGTGCAGCTTTTGTTTCTTCAGAAGCAGGTCCCGAAGCTTCGGCAGCAGGTGCAGCACCTCCGGCAGTATAGTTTTCAGCAATTCCAGCAATATCAGTTCCTGCAGGTCCGATGATAGCTAATAAGCTGTCAACAGGAGCAGTGCTTCCTTCTTGAATTCCGATATATAATAATGTTCCAGCATTGAAAGACTCAAACTCCATAGTCGCTTTGTCTGTTTCAATTTCTGCTAAAATATCACCTTCAGCTACAGTATCGCCTACTTTTTTCAACCAAGTAGCTACTGTACCTTCCGTCATTGTATCACTCAGACGTGGCATAGTTACAACTACAACACCTTTTGGTAATTCAGTTGCAGCTTTTGCAGGAGCAGCAGTTTCAGTTTTTGCTTCGGCAGCAGGAGCATCCGCTTTTGGTTCCGAAGCTTCGGAACTAGCAGCAGGAGCATCACCACCAGCTAAAAGAGCAGAAATATCTTCTCCTTCTTTACCAATGATTGCTAATAATGAATCAACTGGAGCAGTTTCTCCAGCTTGTATTCCGATATGTAAAAGAGTTCCTTCGTTAAAAGATTCGAACTCCATAGTTGCTTTGTCTGTTTCAATTTCAGCTAAGATATCTCCTTCGCTAATTTTGTCGCCTACTTTTTTTAACCAAGTCGCTACCGTTCCTTCAGTCATAGTATCGCTCAAACGAGGCATTGTTACTTTAATCGCCATGATATTATAATTTATGAGGTGTAAATGGATAGTCTTCTTGTGCGTATACTACATCGTATAATTGTTGTAAGTCTGGATATGGAGATTCTTCAGCGAATTTCTGACATTCCTCAACTAAGTCTTTAACTCTTTGGTCAATTACTTCAATTTCTTCTGCTGTAGCATATTTTTGATCCATAATTACATCAAGAACTTGTGTAATTGGGTCAATTTTTTTGTACTCTTCAACCTCTTCTTTAGAACGGTATAATTGAGCATCAGACATAGAGTGTCCTCTGTAACGGTACGTTTTCATTTCAAGGAAAGTTGGTCCGTCTCCGCGACGCGCTCTTTCGATAGCTTCGTGCATTGCTTCTGCAACTTTTACAGGGTTCATTCCATCAACTGGTCCGCAAGGCATTTCGTAACCTAAACCTAATTTCCAGATGTCAGTGTGGTTTGCAGTTCTTTCTACAGAAGTTCCCATTGCATAGCCGTTGTTTTCAACGATAAATACAACTGGAAGTTTCCACAACATAGCCATGTTGAAAGCTTCGTGAAGAGAACCTTGTCTAGCAGCACCATCACCAAAGTAAGTCATAGTAACGCCACCAGTGTTAAAATATTTATCTGCGAAAGCTAAACCAGCTCCCACAGGAATTTGTCCACCTACGATTCCGTGTCCTCCGTAAAAACGGTGTTCTTTAGAGAAAATGTGCATAGAACCTCCCATACCTTTAGAAGTTCCTGTTGCTTTTCCTAAAAGTTCTGCCATTACATTTCTAGGATCAACTCCCATACCAATTGGCTGAACGTGGTTTCTGTAAGCAGTAATCATTTTATCTTTGGTCAAATCCATAGCGTGCAGTGCGCCAGCTAATACAGCTTCTTGACCATTATATAGGTGTAGAAAACCTCTAACTTTTTGTTGAATGTATAATGCTGCAAGTTTGTCTTCAAACTTTCTCCAAAGTAGCATGTCTTCATACCACTTTAAATATACCTCTTTTGTAACTTCTTTCATCTGAATTCTTTCTTTTGCTAAAGTTGTTTGTGTTATCGATTATTGTGCCTGTAACGCAAAATAGTTTCCTCCCACAAATTTGCGCCCGAAAGGTCGGGATGCAAAAATAAGACATTACATTTAAGAACTAAAATTTAATGACTACTTTTTGGCTTTTTTTTACAAGAACTTTTTATCGAACATCAAAGGGAGTAAATTTTTTAATGAAGAAGATTTATAAATCTCTCCAATTTCACCCATAAAATAGATTTCAATTGGTGTATCTTGTTTTATCTCGTACTCTGCAATCGATTGTCGACAAGATCCGCAAGGTGGAATCGGAGCGGCGGTTTGATTCGTGTCTGAAGCAGCGGTAATAGCCATTTTTAGAATTTTTGCCTCTGGATATGCGCTTCCAGCATAGAAAATTGCTGTTCGTTCTGCACAAAGTCCAGATGGATAAGCTGCATTTTCCTGATTAGAACCTAAAATAACTTTTCCGTTATCTAAAAGTAAAGCCGCACCAACTCTGAATTTTGAATAAGGAGCGTACGCTTTTTTTCTAACTTCAACCGCTTGATTCATTAAGTCTTGAATTTCGGTTGAAAGTTCACTTAAGTTATCGTAAATCGTAAATGAAGTTGTTATGTTTATTTCTTTCATCTGTTTTTATGGGAAAAAAAATCCAAATTCCTGAAATGCCGGAATTTGGATTGATTTATTTTTATTTTAATGTAAACTCTTTAATAGTTATCGTATTTGTCTCCAAAGTTAAACGTTAAAGAGAAACGAAGTGTGTTTTCTAAAGGATTTTTTATTTTCGAAGCTGAGAACAAATAGGATACATCTATTTTCATGATGTTGTATTTAAATCCTGCTCCCAATGAGAAAAACTGTTTTGCTCCTTTTTCTGGGCTTTCGTGGTAATAACCTAAACGCATTGCAAACGAGTCTTGGTACATATATTCGGCTCCGAGACTATAAGTTACCTCTTTCATTTCTTCTTTAAATCCGCCTGGCGCATCGCCAAATGACTTAAAGATTCCTTCAAACCAACCAATATCATTGTATTTTTGGTAGCCATTATTGGTCGCTTGCGCTTGTGAAATGTCTTCAGGATCATCAAAGTCACCATCGCCATTTCCGTCAACTGGAGTTCCAATGCCTGGAGGCGTTGGTACTAAAAGTTTTGTAAGTTCGGCACTTACGGTAAGTTTGTTATATTCGTCAAAAATGAAATCAAATCCTCCACCAACTCTTAAGTTAGCCGGTAAGAAGTTAGAGCTAATGTCATCATTGTCGTAGCTAATTTTTGGGCCTAAATTTTGAAAGTTAACCCCGGCTCTCCATCTACCATTAAAATCTTGATAAGCAATTTCTTCAGATTGGTAAAAAGCAGCAACATCGACTGCAAAAGATTTTGCAGCTCTTGCATCAACTTCTTCAGATGCTACCTTTAAATTTGAATTGATAAAACGGGCTCCAACCGCCATCGAGAATTTTTCGCTCAATTTTAATGAGTAAGATCCGTCTAATGCGAATTCATTTGGACTAACTTCACGTACTGCTTCATTTGGATCTCCTGTATATCTTAATTCGATTCCTCCAAATCCGAAATAGCGAAAACTTGTGGCAAAAGCACTTTTTTCGTTGATTTTGTTGTAATAAGTTAATTGGCCTAAAGAAATATCATTGGCAAGATCGGTCAGGTAAGGAGTGTAACTAATAGAAAGACCTTGTGCGTCTTCTGAAAAGGCATATTTTGCAGGATTCCACTGTTGCGAGAAAACGTCGGCAGAAGTTGCGACTCCTTGATCTGCTAAACCTGCTGCTCTAGCATCTGCTGCTACCATTAAAAAGGGAACTCCAGTAACGATGGGTCTTGATTCTTGAGCTTTTGAGCTGCAAAAAATAAAAAAACAGATTAATAAAAGTGATATTTTTTTCATTGGTGGGACTAATTGTTTTTGGTGGTGCAAATATATATAATATTATAGGATGACAAGCTTTTCGTATTTTTCTGCTTTTTTATTTGTTAAATTTGATTTTACAGTAAGTTTGTAAATGTATACTCCTTTTCCGATTCTGTCTCCAAAATCGTCTTTTCCATCCCATGTTATATCTCGCGATAAAAATCCTTCTGTTGTTATGGTTTGATTTTTTGTCCAAACTACTTTTCCTGTAATAGTCATTACCTGCACCTGTACATCTAAAGGTTCGTAAGGTCTATTGTGTGAAAACCAAAATTGAGTGTAAGTTGAAAAAGGATTTGGATAATTAAGAACGTGCGACAGTGTTAATGAGTCGTCTCCTACTACTGTAAACTGAATTTCGCTTGTGACAGGGTTATTATAAACATCCCAAGCGGTAAAGCTTATAGTGTGTAATCCTGGAGTTAAATTTCTAAGCGGAAAACGTAAATTTCCGTTGGTGTAATCGTCTAATTTTGTCTGATAATAATCATTCAAAATATAAGGATTGCTTACATCTCCATCTAAAATTGCTACAATATCATGCCCGATTCCACTTGCTGTATTGATCCCGTTTTCGTCTTCTAAGAAGGCTAAAAGAAAAGGAGATTCGTTGGTGATGCCTCCAGATACAAAAGTTTCGTCGTTCATATATAACTTAACTTTTGGGCTAATATTGTCCTGAGGTGCATTTTCGTTAATTCCGCCAATTTTAATGACGTTATTATAGCCAGTTTGATTTTCTAATGATTCATTTTTTTTAGAATAAAAACTGATTCTGCCGTTGTCGACAGGAATTCTAATATCTCTTGGCACGACAAAGCTAAATTCAAATTGTCCGTTGGTTATAGAAGCATTTCCTCTAAAAATAGTTTCTCCTAAAGTTTTAAACTGCATAACTGGACTGTTGCCGTCATTGTTTAAGGTAGAAGCTGTAATCATTTTATCAAAGATAGCTGTAGCTAATTCTCCGTTGTAATTACTTAGAAGAACGTTGTTTTCATCTGTTATTTCTCCTGAAATTTTAATTTTTGAAAGTGATTTAAAATCTGGAATTGGCTGTGAAATCGCAATATCATTTACTTTTGTTAAATTAATTTTTGGTTTAGGAATGGCAAGCATTAAAGCTGGATCTCCCAAATAGAAAATTACATTACTTGAAGAACTTGGATTTTCGTTTTTTGAAATTCGCAGTGTTTCAGCAATTGTATTGTATTGATTTGATCCGTAAGACAATAAGTTTTTGCTTAAACTGTCGTTGAAATTTTCTGCGTTAAACTGTCCGATGGATCGAATTGTGGTCAGCATAGAAATAGCACCTCCTTTTGGATTCCAAAAAGTATACTCACCGGCTGTTGGTCGTGTTGGGTCGTCAAAACGAGAAAATTCACAAGTTATCGTTATAAAAAGAGGATATTTATATTGATTATTTAAATTCTGGCCGTCTGATTTTTCCCAAATTCTCTCGCTTGCCAAGCCATCTTCACCTCCGTGGCCTAAATAGTTAAAAACTAAAGCGCCTTTTTCGAAAGCATCAAAAATATCTGTTCTTGCTTTAGGGTAGCGAGAACCTCCAGCCGAAGCTTCTTGAGTGTAAGCATCTAAGAGTATTTTATCGATATTAAAAAATGGCTTTTCTGTAGCAATCACATCTGCTAAGGCATTTTGACGAGATTGCAAAGTGGCGTCTGAACTTTGGTCAGAATCGTCGCTTATTAGAATAAAATTATTTCTCCAGTTTCCGTGAGATTTAATATCGTGATATTCCAGTACTTTGTTTACCATTTCACTCGCCTGCGCATTGTCTGAGACTAGCATTCTTCCTACGGCTATATCAATTCCTCCGAAAAAAGAAATTATATTTCCTTCATCGGCATCCATTAATCCAAAAAAATCATCAGATGCAAAAGAAGATTCCCCAACTGTATTGCTATTTAAGGAATGGTAAATAGGAACAATATTAGTGTTGTTAGAAATTCGGTCTTTATAGTCGTAAGAAGCATCTCCAAAAAGATTGACATATTTAATTCTTTTGTCAGGAGAAGATGCATTGTCGTAAATATATTTAATGCAATTTCTTATAGCGCTAATGTCTTGTTTGCCCGAAGAGAATTCTTGATAGATATTTTCGAGGGCAATTACTTTTACAATTAAATTAGAATTAGTACGGTGAAAAGTGGCTAGTTTTTCTGCTTGCGAGCTTAATGATCTTGGAGTTATAATGACATAATCGACATCTTGAAAACTGTTTTGATTGTTTTTAAGCAAAGTGCCTTTAAGGTTTTGATTTGCAATTTTTGATTGGCTTTCTTTTAAAGGAGTGTAATAATCTGTTCCATCAATTGCAATATATTTTCTGATTTCGCCAAGAGCTGCTTTAAAACTAAAAGAGGCTTGGGCCGAATTCTCTATTTTTGATACATTATATAGGTCTGTAATATCCCAGACTTGTGAGATAGCAGCAGCGTTTCCAATAGTATAGTTTGCAATGCCGATTGTTGAGCCAGCTAAGTCGTATTGAAATTTAAATTGTTTCCCTGTGCCTAAGAGTTTTCGCTTTGCGATTAAGTTAATGTAATCAAGGTAGCCTTTGGATCCTGGAACACCATTATTGTTGTAGTTAAGTTTGATTTTGATGTTGTCAGTGCCGTTGAAAGTAGTGTTGGCAGGTAGTTTTCCGTTGTAATATTTAGTGTCAGAGTTTGTGATTAAAGAATTAAAAGAAATGTTTCCGATATTTTGACCATTTGACGAAACGGTAAAAGAAGTGGGAGTGTAGGCTGCAGAAGCCGCATTTATTTCGATTTTAACAGGAACAGAAGTTTCTAGATTTGGAAAACTAAAAGAAAATTCTTGTTCTTGATTGATGTCAAATGATTCTCCTAGCCATTGTCTTCCTAAGTGCGCGATGTTTGTCAGGTCAGTTTCATGCGATTGATAGTCATCAAACGTATTAAGTTCTAAGGTTGTGTTTCCAGTTGGCTGAATTAAGTTTGAAATTCGCTTTCCTTCGTTTCCTACACTTGTAATGTAGTAATAAGATTTAGTGCTGTAAAGATTGATATTGGTCTGACTTTCGGTATTCCAATTGTCAACTCCTTCGGCATAAAAAAGGATAAAATCTTCATTGTTGAAAACACCATCATTTTCACCTGAAATTAGAATAGCATTTTCTATTAAATCTTCAGGATAATAAATATTATTTGCCAAAGGAAGCATTCGTCCGCCGTTTCCATAGATTTTAATTCTTCTAGGGTCAACTTTAGAAGGGTCAAAACCAAGACTTTGTAAGAAAGATCTGGAAATTTTATATACTCCTGATTTTTCGACATAAAAGCGATACCAATCTCCAGAAGCTAATACAGAATTTGAAATCACAGCGCTTTTTTGAGTAATTGTCGTATTGTTTGATTTTGAAGTTGAGCCATTGGAAGAGTAGGAGAAAGATTTTATTCTTTTGAAACCATTTCCATCTTTAATAATGGGCGAAAGAATTAAAAAAGCTTGTTGATTTCCGCGTGAAGTAACTACTTTTAGTGACTCATTTGGCTTTTCGGGAATGTTATTTTGAATTAAATCGCCAAGATCAGCTGCAGAAATTTGCTCATACGAGAGGTTTGATATTTGTATTGAATTAGCGTTAGAAAACAAAGATTGATTCAAATTAAGCATTAAGGTTGTGCTTTTCTTAGTGGTATCAAAGCGAAAACTGTTGCCGGAAAAATAAGGAATAACAAGTTTTTGTTCTCCGTAGTTCATCTCTTTTTTACCTTGCCAATCTATTGTGAAGTTCCCATTTACCTGAGAAAGACAGATAATTGGGAGCAAAAAAAGATATATTTGTAGCGCTCGTTTCATGCCTCAAAAATACGGGTTTAAATTAAAAATATTTTAGTAAGTAAAAATATAGTATTTCATGTTATAGTAATAATAAAAAGTATATTTTTGCGTTCGTAACTATAGGTTATTTTCTGGTAAAAAAACAGTGAAATAAAATTATTAGAACGGATGTTGCTAATTAAATGTTAATTATTATATTGCAGCACCTAAATTTATCACCTAAGAATGAGTATGAAAGTAAACAAAATTGTAGCCTTGCAATTAATGATGTCAATGGTATTGATGTTGGGCACGGCTAGTTGTAGCAAAAAATCGAGTTCCACTCACGCTTCGAGAGCAACTGGCTGGGATGTAGATAGTCAGAATGGAACTGCTGCTAGAAATGCAGGTAAAAAACAACAGGCTGGTCCTGGTTTGGTTTTTGTTGAAGGAGGTACGTTTACTATGGGTAAAGTACAGGATGATGTTATGCACGATTGGAATAACACACCAACCCAACAACACGTTCAGTCATTCTATATGGATGAAACCGAAGTTACAAACGGTATGTACTTAGAATACCTAGAGTGGTTGAAAAAAGTTTTTCCACCAACAGAAGAAAATTACAAGAATATTTACGAAGGAGCATCGCCAGATACCCTTGTTTGGAGAAATCGTTTAGGATACAACGAAACGATGACTAATAACTATTTAAGACACCCATCTTATGCGAACTACCCAGTAGTTGGTGTTAACTGGATTCAAGCAGTTGAATTTAGTAAATGGAGAACAGACCGTGTTAACGAAGCTGTTTTAGAAAAAAATGGTTACCTTAAAAAAGGAGCTAAAACAAATGAAGTTGGTGCAGATAACGCATTCAACACAGAAGGTTACTTAATGTCTCCAAGCACAGCACGTGGAGGTAGCGAAGAAATCGTGTTAAAGAAAAACCCAACAGGAAGAAGACCTAAAGCAGGTAAAGATGGTGTAGTGCCAGAAGAGAAAAATGTTTACGCACAACGTTCTTCAGGAATCATCTTGCCAGAATACAGACTTCCTACTGAAGCAGAATGGGAATATGCCGCTGCTGCTGATGTTGGACAAAGAGAATACAATATCTATAAAGGGCAAAAGAAATATCCTTGGTCTGGAGATTATACACGTTCTTCAAAACGTAAAAATAAAGGAGATCAATTGGCTAACTTTAAACAAGGAAACGGTGATTACGGTGGAATTGCAGGATGGTCAGATGACGGAGCAGATATTACAAATTCTGTAAAAAGCTATGCTCCTAATGATTTCGGATTGTACGATATGGCAGGTAACGTAGCAGAATGGGTTGCCGATGTTTACAGACCTATTATTGATAATGAAGCGAATGATTTTAACTACTATAGAGGAAATCAATATGCTAAAAACAAAATTGGTAAAGACGGTAAAGTAGAAATTGTTACAACTTCTACAATTAAGTATGATACTTTAAGCAACGGTAAAGTTATTGCAAGAAACCTTCCAGGAGAAATTGCTCAAGTACCAGTTGATGATCAAGAAACATATTTGAGAACAAATTTCAGTACAAGCAACAATATCAACTACAGAGATGGTGATAAACAATCTTCTAGATATTTTGATTTTGGAGATTCAGAGTCTGGAGCAAAAGCAGATCAAGCAATGTACAACTCACCTAAACATAATGTTACAACAGATAGTTTAGGTAAAATGATCAGAAAGTATGATAACTCTAGTAAACGTACTACTTTAATCGATGATAAAGTAAGAGTTTATAAAGGAGGTTCTTGGAGAGATAGAGCTTATTGGTTAGATCCAGCTCAAAGAAGATATTTCCCTCAAGACATGGCAACTGATTACATTGGATTTAGATGTGCAATGTCTAGAGTAGGTTCAAAAGCTGAAAAAAGAAAATCACCTAGAAACTAATTTTTAGAAATTCTATATAAAAAATTCCAAATTCCAAGAGCTGAATATTCAGTCTGGAATTTGGAATTTTTTTATTGTTTTTTTCTACTTTTATACTCTATTAAAAAATTTATAAATGAATATTCAAGACATTCATAACTTGTTTTTACAATGCGGTTCTCTTTCTATTGATACCAGAAAGATTGAGAAGAATTCAATGTTTTTTGCAATTAAAGGAGAAAATTTTGATGCCAATACATTTGCCAAAGAAGCTTTAGATTTAGGAGCTTTATTTGTTGTAATAGACAACGAATCTTATTTTGTTGATGAAAGAACTATCGTGGTTAAAAATAGTTTGGAAACGCTTCAGGAATTGGCAAAATTCCATCGTTCTTATTTGGGACTTCCCATTGTGGCATTAACTGGAAGCAATGGAAAAACAACTACCAAAGAATTAATCAATGTTGTATTGTCTAAAAAGTTTAAAACCAAAGCTACAATTGGAAATTTAAACAATCATATCGGCGTACCGTTGACTTTACTTTCTTTTACCAAAGAAACTGAGGTTGGAATTGTTGAAATGGGTGCTAATCATCAAAAAGAAATTGAATTCCTTTGTCAGATTGCACAACCAGATTTTGGTTATATTACCAACTTTGGAAAGGCACATTTAGAAGGTTTTGGAGGTGTAGAAGGTGTTATTGCTGGAAAAAGCGAAATGTATCAATATCTTTCGGCAAATCATAAAACAGTTTTTATAAATCTAGAAGATCCTATTCAAGTTGAGAAATCTAAAGGAATTAAATCTTTTACATTCGGTGTTAAAAATCAAAATGCAGATTTAAATATTCAGCAGATTGAAGCGAATCCGTTTGTAATTATAAATTATAATGACTTTCAAATAGAATCTCATTTAATAGGTCTTTATAATTCAAATAATATTAATGCAGCTGTTGCTATTGGTAAATACTTTGAGGTTCAAGAAGCTGATATAAAGAGCGCTATTGAAAATTATATTCCAGCGAATAACAGATCTCAGATGATGCAAAAAGGCTCGAATGAGATTATTTTAGATGCTTATAATGCAAATCCTAGCAGTATGGCGGTTGCGATTACTAATTTCCTTCAATTAGATAAAAAGAACAAGATTATGATTTTGGGCGATATGTTCGAATTAGGTGATGAAAGTCTATACGAACATAAAGTTATTGTCGATTCATTAGCAGATCAAAAACAAGCACTATGTTTTTTAATCGGGAAAGCATTTTTTGCGAATCAAGTCTCCAATGAAAATATCCAATTTTTCGAAACATTTGATTTGTTTGCAGAGTACCTTAAGACTTTTAATTTTAATTCCAATACCATATTGATTAAAGGCTCTAGAGGAATGGCGTTAGAGCGTTCTTTAGAGTATATTTCATAAATCAAAAGCCATTCTACTGAATGGCTTTTTTTATTTGTTAGATAGTCATTAAGAAACCAATTAAATTTTCTTTTTTATTCAAACCTAATTTTTTTCTTAGACGGTAACGCGCGAGCTCCACACCGCCAGTCGAAATGTTCATAATCTCGGCAATTTCCTTAGTAGACATGTTCATCAATAAGTAAGTTGATAAATCTAACTCTCGTGGCGAAATGGTAGGGTATTGTCCTTTTAATCGTTTTAAGAACTCGAAATGAACATTCTTAATGTGTTTTTCAAGATCTTTCCAGCTTTTGTCGGTATTAACTTCCTTTACAATGCTTTTATGTAATTTGCTGAATTCCGATTTTGTATTATCATCTAAAATATTGGTGTCAATATCTTTTAATTTATGTATAATTCCATTCAAAACTTTATTCTTTTTTACAACTTGCAAAGAATTGTTTACCAGTTCTTTATCTTTTGCTAAGATTTTAATTTGAAGTTTGTCATTTTTTAGTTTTTCAATTTCTTTCTCCAAATCGTGCTGCTCATGTCTAATTTTTGATTCTCTTTCAAGATATAGCCTTCTTTGTTCGATTGTTTCATAATATCTGTTTTTTCGAATTTTTAGTTTTATTCTTATAGATATCAGATACGCTCCCAACAATACAAGTATTAGATAAAATAAATAAGCGAGAAAATGTCTGTACCAAGGCGGAGATACTGTGAACTCTACTTCAGTAATGTTTGATTCTATGCCGTAACTATTTCTAGCCTTTAGTTTCATCACATAATTTCCTTCTCTAAGATTGGTATATTCTTTTATCGCAGTTTGTGACCAGCCGCGCCAATTCTCTTCAAAAGGTTCTAGTTTGTACGAATACATCACATTTTCTTGATTTTCATAGGTTGGTGATGCAAACGTAAATTTGACACGATTGTATTTGTACGGAATGGTGTAGGAATCTACTTTTTTAGGCAGATTTCCTGTTAGAATAGTATCACCAGGGAACGAAAAACTCTCGATAAAAGCTTTAGGTTTCGTCATGAAAGTATTTGGAATAGTAGAATTGTAATGTGTTAAACGATCTGTTAATCCGATAAAGATGTTTTCAGGGTCGATTGCATTTACAGAGATATAATTGTTTACCAGGTTTCCAGTTAAATTGGAAAATATAGCTTGTTTTTTGGTGTAAGTTCCGTTTTTATTTTTAGCTAAAACTCCTAAAGATTCATTAAAAGCATACCATAAACTGCCTGACGGATCTTCAATTAAGGTATTAATGGTTGGAATTCCCTCAAACAATTTTGTGATCTTTTTGTCTTCAAAAAATGTTTCTTGTTCGACAGAATATCTAAAAAAATGATTTTGAACTTGAAAATATACCTTGTTATTTATAGATTGTAAGCTATTGATTCCTTTGAATTTATCTGAGATGTTTATATGTTTTTTTATAAAATCAAAACGTAATAAATCTTCCGATAATTTTACTTGATATAAAAAAGGATTTTTCTTTAGCCATAGATAGTTTTCATCTATTTCTACAGAAAAATTATTAGTAGTTTCATCAAAACCTTTTACTTGATGTAAGTAATCATAGCCAGTTGCCGATTTTTTAAATACTGAAAATCCGTTATAGCTTTCCCCTATAATATAGTTTTCGTGATCAGGAATTTTCTTGAAACCAAAGTATCCTTTTGTGTCTAAAATTTTCGAAACTTGATTGTTATTTATGACTAATGCTCCACTATTACTGGCGCAAATCAAAACATCATTTAAGACTTGAATATTCCACACTTGTGAAATTGTCCCTTCTACTCTTGAAAAAGGGCTGTCTTTAAAAGATTGTCCCCAAGGATGATAAAATAATCCTTGATTGGTGGCTACGTATAGATTGCCATTATGAGTTGTTGAAGCATAAACTGTTCCGATATTATAACTGTAATCGAAATAAGAAAAAGGCGAATTTTCATTTATAAAAGTGATACCGTTGTCAAGTCCGAGCCAAATATTGTTTTTGTTGTCAATAAATGAGGCTAGTATGGTGTTGTTTTGGATGCCCTTTTGTCTATTTAAATGCTGAATTATTTTTCCGTTTAAATCGCATATTATGGCGCCATCTAGAACAGAATTTAAAATTATAAATTTGTTTTTGATAATCGATCCGCCAAGAGATGTATTTTTTCTAATAAAATCATTGGCTTCTGTTTGCCATGGTTTTATAACGCCGTTTTCGGCAACAAAAAGCCCTTTTTCTAAAGTCGCATACAATAATCTATTGTTAGGCAAAGGAAAAATAGACCAGATTTCTTTGTCGTTAAAAATAGTAGTTCCTTTTATTGCAGTAAGTTTTCTGTTTCTATATTCGAGTAAACCCAGAGTTTTATCCTGGAAATAAAGGCGATTATTTACTAAAAATGAAAATTGAAACTTATGAGGAGCTGTTAAAGTGGTTACTTTTTCGTTTTTTAGAAAAAAGACTTTACTGAAAGATTGGAAAATTATTTCTCCATTAAAAATGTGAATTCTCCAGATAAGATTAATGTTCTCTTTTTCTATTGGGCTTAGCAGATTGTATAAGGAATGGTATTTTAGAATTCCTTTTTCGTTGGTTTTGAAATATCCAAATTCATTGTTTCCGCCTACAAATATTCTTCCTAAAGCATCAATTTTTAAACTTCTAATTTCTGATTTATTTGGTAGTGAATATTTATGCCAATTCGAACCATCAAATTGTATTAAACCATTGTTATTAGCAAAATAAATGTTTCCATTTTTATCTTGATCAATACTCCAGTTTTGAGTTCCACCTTTATATTCTGATCTCTTGTAATTTTTTATATCTGGAATACCAATATTTTTTACTTGACTAAATCCTTTTATTTGTAGGAAAAATACGAATAGTAATGTAAAAGTTCTAACTATGAATTTCATAAAATTTTAAATGTATTTTTAGTAAAAATGCTGTATTCTCTATTTAAATTGTTGATTTTTCAATCGCTTTAAAAGTGTTTTTTTAAATTATTTTTAATTTACAACGTTTTAGTTAGTGTTAAACTAATGTAATATACGTTTTTTTTAATTAACATTTTTATAACAAAATTTTATCAATGCTAAAATACAGTAAATTAATTAATTAAAAAAAAAATGTTGTGTTTTTGTAGGGTCTTAAAAATTAGTTTGAAGTGTTTTTGTAAAGAATTTTAATTCTAGATAGTTAAAATTTAACATTATAATTGCATTAAATTACTAATTAATTAACCAAAATTTTTAGAAAAATGAAATTGACAAAATTACTTATTTTTTGTGTTTCGTCTTTACTGTTTTCAGTTGCCACATTTGCTCAGGATGTGACGGTAACTGGAATCGTTAGCGACGAAAGTGGGTTACCCGTCCCAGGGGCAACAATTTTAGTTAAAGGAACCAATAAAGCTACCGCTTCTGACTTTGATGGGAAGTTTCAGATCAATGCCCCTTCAAACGGTACCTTGGTTATTAGTTTCGTTGGTTTTAATACACTAAATGAAGCTGTTAACGGAAGAACAAAAATGAGCGTTGTTCTAAGCACGGCCTCCCAGAATTTGAATGAAGTTGTTGTAGTAGGGTATGGTACTCAGAAAAAAGGCCTTATTACTGGTGCTTCTACAAATCTTAAGGGAGAAACAATTAAGGAGTTGAATACTGGATCTGCTATGGAAGCACTTCAAGGTATTGCTCCTGGTATAAGTATTACTAGAACAAATGGTTCACCTGGTGCTGGAACTAAGGTAACTATTCGTGGATTAGGTACAAATGGAAATTCAAATCCGTTGTATATCGTTGATGGAGTTTCTGTTGGTAATATTGATTATTTAAGCCCTTCAGATATTGAATCTATTGATATCTTAAAGGATGCGGCTTCTGCGGCAATCTACGGATCTAGAGCTGCTAATGGAGTTGTACTGGTTACGACAATTAAAGGAAAAAAAGGAAGAGCTGCCAGAATTACTTATGACAGTTACTATGGTATTCAGAATACCTACAAAAACTTAGATCCTTTGAATGCTCAGGAATACATGTACATTATTGATGAAGGAAGAGTAAATGATGGAATGCCTCGTCAGGATTGGAAAACGGTTTTAGCTAATAATTCATGGCTAAATACGCAATATCCTGGTGCTGGTACACAATTAGGAAATGAAGTTTGGCAAAACTTGCAAAATGGATGGACTGGAACAAATTGGGTTAATGAAATGAGCAAAAAAGATGCTCCTATTATGAACCATTCCCTTAACATTACAGGTGGAAGCGAAGATATCACTTACTCATTTGGGGTTTCTTATTTTGATCAAACAGGTATTATTGGAGGTGATATAGTTGATGCTAGCTTTAAAAGGCTGACGACAAGATTAAATACTCAAATGGTATTGAAGAAAAATGAAAGCCATGCTATTATTACTGTTGGAGAGAATGTTACTTACACAAATTCTGAAAACAGAGGAGTTTCTAATGGTAATATCTATGGAAATGACTTGCATAATGCATTAACTGCAAATCCGTTACAGCCAGCTTATTGGCAAACTTCGATTGATAGAAACATCGATAAATTTGGTTTTACTCCAACTTTAGATGGAATTTCAACAGGACAAACAAATCCATTAGCGATAATGTATTACAGAAGTAATTACAATTATCCAACGGATAATAGAATAATTGGAAATGCTTTTTTAGAAGTTGAACCAATAAAAGATTTGAAATTTAGAACGGTTTATGGAATTGACTCTTGGTTTGGTTATGGCAGATCTATGAGCCCAACATATGGTTTAGGAGTACTTTACACAAAGCTTAATAATGGTGCTTCTCAGTATTCTTATATTGGAGCAAACTCTACTTGGACCAATACGGTTTCGTATAAAAAACAATTTGGAAACCATAATATTTCTGCTGTAGTAGGAACTGAGTTAGTTCAGTATTTAGTAAATAATAACGTTAGCGGTTCAAGAAACAATTTGAATTTTGGTGAAGATCCAAAATATGCATACTTGAATAACACAACGCCAAAGACATTTAATGATCTTAGTACAAGCGGAATGGATACGGCAGCTGGCGGAGGTGGAATTATGTCTTATTTTGCTAGAGCTCAATATGACTATAAAGAAAAATACCTTCTTTCTGCCACATTACGTTCTGACGGTTCTTCTAATTTCGCAGATGGCAAAAGATGGGGTTATTTCCCTTCTGTTTCTGCAGGTTGGGTAGTTACAAAAGAAGATTTCATGAGTAACACTGGTAAATGGCTTAATTCATTAAAATTAAGAGGAAGCTGGGGACAAAATGGTAATCAGGATATTCCTAATTTCTATTATTCTTCAAATATTGCTTACGTTTTCCCTGGATACTTTTTTGGAGATACAAAACCGGTTTCAGGAACAACGGCTTATCCAGCTAGAGTTACTAATCCAGATTTGACTTGGGAAACATCAGAGCAGTTAGATTTTGGTCTTGATGCAAGTTTATTTGATTCAAAGTTGAACATTACTTTAGACTGGTACAACAAAACAACTAAAGATTGGTTGGTTTTGGCTGCCGGAAGAGGAACAGACGGAGCTGCGCCTGCTTATATTAATGGTGGAGATATTGAAAACAAAGGTTTTGAGTTTTCTGTAAACTGGAGTGATAAAATTGGAGGACTTAAATACGGTGTAACTGTAAGTGGAGCTTTCAATAAAAATAAAGTAACTAGAATTGCAAATGCTGACGGAATTTTACATGGTCCATCTAACGTATTATCACAGGGAACTGGAGAAATTTCTAGAGGTATGGTAGGTCTTCCATTGGGTTATTTCTATGGATTTAGAACTGCAGGTATCTTACAAAATCAAAAAGAAGTTGATGAATATGTTGGTCCAAACGGACAGCCTTATTTTGCTGATCAACGCCCTGGAGATGTTCGTTTTGTAGATCAGAATAATGATGGTGTTATTGACGAAGCTGATAAAGGTTATATTGGAAATCCAAATCCTGATTATGAATTGGGTATTCAATTGAATTTTGAATATAAAAATGTTTACTTAAACACTACTATGGCAGGTAAATTCGGTATGCAAGTTATGCAATCATACAGATCTTTTGCCGATAGCCCTGCTCAGAACTACACTTCTGATGTGTTTAACCGTTGGCATGGAGAAGGAACATCTGATAAAATGCCTAGACTTGGTGCATCTTCAAACAGAAATACGCAACTTGTATCAGATATTTTTATGCAGAATGCTGATTATTTAAGAATAAACAACTTAACAGTAGGTTATAACTTCAGCGAAGTATTGAAAGACTTCAAATTTATCTCAAATCTTAAATTTTATGTTGCTGTAAATAACCTTTACACATTTACTAAATATGATGGAATGGATCCAGAAGTTCGTTGGTCAGGAGATAACACAAATACTCCATGGGCTTCAGGAATTGATTTAGGTTTGTATCCACAAGCTAGAACGGTGATGTTTGGTTTAAGTGCAGATTTTTAATATAAATACAATTACAATGAAAAAAATAAAATATTTATTAGCAATTTCGTCTGTACTTATCGTATCAAGCTGTAATGACTATCTTGATACCGATAATTTGACAGAAAAGAGTTTGATTACTTTTTATAAGACACCTAAAGATATCGAAGAAGCAACTGCGGGAGTTTATAATGCTATTTATACGAATAATGTACATAGTGAAGAACAGATTGCTGCAAACCTGATGGATAATATGATGTTAGGTGGAGGAGGTCCTGATGATAAAACAGCTAAATGGGTTGATAATTTTGAAGATCCAGTAGATGATACTTATTTAGATTTATGGGTTCAATCTTACAGAGGTATTGCAAGAACAAATGCTATTATCGAAAAGACACCTTTGGCAGATTTTTCAACTTATTTTAATACTCCAGCTGAAGCAGACCAATTTAAACAACAAGCAATTGGGGAAGCTTATTTCATGAGAGCATTTTTCTATTTCAGGTTAGCTAAATTCTTCGGAGGAGTTCCGTTAATTACAAGTATCGATGGAAAAAAAGACGGACCAAGAAATACTTATAGCGAAACATTTGGTCAGATTGCATCAGATTTAAAAAAGGCAATTGAAACAATGCCAGCAACTCCATTTCCAAGTATTCCAACGTCAAGATACGGACATGCAAACAAATGGGTTGCAGAGGCTTATTTAGGTCGTGTATTTTTGTTTTATACAGGTTATATGACAAACATTGAGAAAAAAGCTACTGAAGAATTGCCTCTTGCAGAAGGAGGAGTTCTAAATGCAACTCAAGTAGCAAGTTATTTAACTGATTGTATGAGTAATAGTGGTCATGCACTTGTTTCAGATTTTAGAAATCTTTGGCCTTATTCTTATGTTAATAAAGCTTCTGGAAATAACGTTTTACCATGGGCAGCTACTGAAGGTTTATCTTGGGTTGGCCAAGACGGTGCAGCGCCTACTTTTGGTACAGGTAATTTAGAAACTATGTTTGTACAGCGTTTTTCTTTCGGAGATTGGAATTGGTCAAACGGTAACATTTATACTAATAGGTTATGTCTGTTTTCTGCTTTGCGTGGTAATTCATTAGTACCATTTGGAGAAGGATGGGGATGGTGTACTGTAAACCCTAGTTTATACAGTAACTGGTCAGAACTTGATCCAAGAAAGAGAGGTTCAATTCTTGAAGTTGGAAAAGCAGACGTTGGAACAGCTGGTTATGCGGGTGATAAAGGAGACCATGAGACAGGATATTTTAATAAAAAATATATTTCATTGCAATATCCTAACGCTGGTGGATCAACTCAAGGTATGTTTATTCAATTGTATAACTGGTCAAATGGTGATATGCAATTAATGCATGCGCAAGATTTTATTTACCTGCGTTATGCAGATGTATTATTAATGCATTCTGAAATTACTAAGACGGCAGCAGGTTTAAATGCAGTTAGAGCTAGAGCAAAATTAGGACCAGTTGGATATTCTTTAGAAGCAATCAAAGATGAGCGTTTACATGAATTTGCTTTTGAAGGGTTGCATTGGTTCGATCTAATTCGTTGGGGAGATGTTGATAATGCATTTAATAGCACAATTCCAGTTAGAAATTCTGGTACTGCAGCAAATTACAATGTAAAATACAGACCAGAAACGAAAGGTTTGGTTTCTCTTCCTGAAACGGAACTTAGATTATCTAATGGAGTTTATACACAAAATCCAGGTTGGTAAAATTTAACAATATTAAATAGATAAATATGAAAATCAATAAAATAATATATCTTCTATTGGCTATTTTCATGTTGACTTTTTCAGCATGTGATCCAATAGTTGATGAAAAGCATTTAGAGAATTCTACTGATGTTGCTGGAGTTGAATTAGTTGCAACTCAAAGTACTCCAGGAGGAAATAAAATCACTCTTAGTATGGATACTCCAGGAGTTACTGGATATTGGGATTATGGATTGGACAAAGCGTTGACAAATGAAGTAACTTTTGTTTATCCAATTCCAGGCAAGGCTACCTTTACGTTTATTGGAACTTTAGGCGCCGAGTTTTTTACCAAAACCATAGATGTTCAAATCAATCAATTAGATACGCCTTTAGATCAGGATTGGTACGATTTAGTAGGAACTAATACTGTAGCTGGCAAAACTTGGGTTTTTGACGGTGAACAGGGATCTGGAAGATTCTGGTGGTTTATGTCTCCAAATGGAAGTGCCGAAAGCGCTATGACAGCTTGGTGGAATGCCGGTGATTGCTGTGCGCCAAGTGATGCAAAAGGTAAAATGCATTTTGATCTGAATGGAGCTGCTAACTACAATCATTATGAAACAGCAACCGCTACGCCAAAGAAAGGAACTTTTAAATTGGATATTAAAAATAAACAATTGACAATTTTCAATTCAACAATGTTAGGATCTGCGGCTGGTAACAAAGATGGTGTTTATACCATAGTTAGCCTAGAGCCGAATAAAATGGTATTGTACTTAAATAATAGTGAAACGTACGGAACAGGTTGGACATTTGTTTTCGTGCCTCAAACATAATTTCATGTTAGTTATTTTCGAAAAAGGAAGATTAAAAAATTCCTTTTTCGAATTTTCAAACACTTTTTATTTCATTCAATTGTAATGAAGTATCAATACGATTTAAACTATGGTTAGTTTAAGTTAAGTTTATTGCCTGGATAGCCCATAATTTCGATTATGGGCTATTGTTTTATATATATGTTATAAATATGCTTTTTAGGCAGTTCTGGTCTAAATTCAAATAACTTATTTGTTTAATGACTCACTGAATATCCAGTAATTTCAGCCTTTTGTTTAAAGTTTTGAAATACGTCCTCCTATTTACCTCTTTTACAGCTGATTCTTACCGCTAAAACAAGGTTTTATATCATATTTAAGATAAGATTCTTATTCTTACCAAATACTCAATTCTCAGAGCTCATTCTTTACTTTTAAAAGCCTTTATAGTCTGTTTTAGGGTATAATTAGGCAATTTAGCTCTAGACGGTTTATAATTGCCAAAAAAGGAGATTACGATTAAACTCTAAGGTTTAAAATATCTCGTAGAAGGAATGCTGTTATGCTAAGAAATCATAAAAACGGCAGTTTTTTTATCTTTTTAAAAGATTCAAATTCTTAAGTATTTTACTTGTTTCTTTTTATTATGTAAGTTAATTCTCTTAAAAATATATTAAATAAGTATTTTCTTTCAAGTTGATAGATTGAGAATTATGTAAAAAAAAATGTATAAAAATATCATATTCTTTGTTTTGTACTTATTATCTATTTTTTACGTAAAGTTGCTGTAAGTGTTTATAAAATAAGTGTTTATGGTGTGTTTAAGGCACTATCACGTTGTAGTATATGCTGTTTTTAATAAATTACAAGCTTAATAAATTGATGTAGTGTTTATTTTTATAATTAACTTTTATTTAGTACTACTATTTGTTTTTTTAAATATTTTAAAATCAATATTTTATGTATTTTTTGATGTGTTTTTATAATATTAAAATTTTAATTTTGATGTGTTTTTGTAATGATTTTTAAATGCGAAAAGTAAAAATTTAGTTTTAGTATTGCATCAAATTACTAATTAATTAACCAAAATTTTTAGAAAAATGAAATTAACAAAATTACTTGTTTTTAGTATTTCATCTTTATTATTCTCGGTTATAGCTGTGGCTCAGGATGTCACAGTAAATGGAATAATCAATGATGAAAGTGGAATGCCTGTTCCAGGTGCAACAGTTTTATTAAAAGGTACTACAAAGTCAACTGCTTCTGATTTCGATGGCAAATTTCAGATTCAAGTACCTTCAAATGGAACTTTAACAATTACGTTTATCGGTTATACCACAGTAACCGAAGCTGTAAACGGAAGAACTAAAATCTCAATTCAATTAAAACCAGAATCACAATCTTTAAACGAAGTTGTAGTTGTTGGATATGGTACTCAAAAGAAATCTGTTGTTACTGGAGCAATTTCTAGTGTAAAAGCATCAGATTTAGAAGATTTACCAATTACAAGGGTAGAACAATCTCTTCAAGGTAGAGTTTCTGGGGTTACTATTGCTGCAAATGCAGGACAACCAGGATCTTCTTCTACAATTAGAGTTAGGGGTATTACTTCTTTTGGAAATAACGAACCATTATGGGTTGTTGACGGTGTAATTGTTGACTCTGGTGGAATTGGTTTTTTAAATCAATCAGATATTGCCTCTATGGAGGTTTTAAAAGATGCTGCGTCTCAAGCAATCTACGGAGCTAGAGCAGCAGCGGGGGTTATTCTTATTACTACTAAAAAAGGTAGAGCTGGTAAAATGAGTGTAAATTACAATGGTTACACTGGTTTTTCTGAAGCAGCGAGAAAACTTGATTTATTAAACGCTACAGAATATGCGACTTTAATGAATGAAAGATATGCAAACGGTTACACTCCAGATCCAAGCAAACCGTATACGCTTCCTTACCAAAATCCATCTTCTTATGGCGTAGGTACTAATTGGCAAGATCAAATTTTTAACAATCACGCGCAAAGAACTGGACATGAGTTAAGTTTGTCTGGAGGAAATGATGTTTCTACATTCTACGTTTCTTTAGGATTATTAGATCAAGAAGGTATCGTTGCTACGCAAATTTCTAACTATAACAGAAAAAACATTCGTTTAAACTCTACTCATAAAATCGTAAAAGGATTAACTTTCGGTCAGACTTTAGGTTATTCTCATGAGAAAAATGTGGGTATCGGAAATACTAATAATGAATATGGAGGACCTTTAAGTTCTGCTATCAATTTAGATCCAATTACACCTGCTATTGTTACTGATCCAACCGTTGCAAATCAATCGCCATATACACTTCCTTATGTGGTAAGAGATGCAAATGGAAATCCTTACGGGATCTCTTCAAAAGTAACTCAAGAGATGAGCAACCCATTAGCTTATATTCAGACAAGACTAGGAAATTATGGATGGTCTGATAATTTCGTTGGAAATGCATATTTAGAATTAGAAGCTATTAAAGGCTTAAAATTTAGAACTACTTTAGGTGGTAAGTTGGCTTACTGGGGATCTGAAAGTTTTACTCCAGTATTTTATTTCAACTCTTCAACTATTAATCCAAACAATAGTTTAACTAGAAATTCAAATAGAGGTTTTGGTTGGAATGTTGAAAATACACTTTCATATACAAAACAAATCGGAGATCATAACTTTTCTATTTTAGTTGGACAAGGTGCTTATGTTGACAATATTACCTCTGGATCTACTGTAACTTACAAAAACCTTCCAGCAACTACTTTTGACGAAGCAACTTTTAATTCAGGTGCTGTAACGGATGATATCACTGCTTCAGCTTCTAACGGATATGAGCATAAAGTAACTTCATTGTTTTCTAGATTAAACTATGATTACAAAGAAAAATATCTACTTACAGGTATTGTTCGTCGTGATGGTTCTTCTCGTTTTGGTCAAAACAACAAATACGGAGTTTTCCCATCGTTCTCTTTAGGTTGGGTACCGACTAAAGAAAATTTCTGGCCAGAAAACAAAGTGGTAACACAATTGAAATTTAGAGGAGGTTATGGTGTAACAGGTAGTGATGCTATCGGAGATTTCAAATTCTTATCTACTATTGGATCTGGAAGAAACTATACAATCGGAAATCAAGGTTCTGTTGTAATTGGTAATAGTCCAAATGCACCTTCTAACCCAGATTTGAAATGGGAAGAAACTAGACAAGCTAACGTTGCATTTGATGTTACATTCTTTAATGATTTGTCTTTAACTACAGATTTTTATGTTAAAAAGTCAATTGGTATCTTACAAGATATTGATTTACCTGGTCACGTTGGTAGTGCAGGAAGACCTTCTGCAAATATCGCAGACATGCAAAATAAAGGTATCGATGTAGAATTGTCTTACCGTAAAAAAATTGGTCAAGTAAATTTAAATCTTAGTGGAAACATTTCTTACTTAGAAAATGAGGTAACAAACTTAGGAAGAGGTATTCAGTTTATTTCTGGAGATGCTTCTTTCCAAAATATGGGGGCAGTTACTAGAACACAAGTTGGACAATCTTATAACTCTTTTTACGGATATACAACACAAGGTGTTTTTCAAAATCAAGCAGAAATTAATTCTTATACAAATGCAGCTGGAGGTTTAATCCAGCCAAATGCAAGACCTGGTGATTTCAGATGGAAAGACAATAATGGAGATGGTAAAATTGATGATGATGATAAGACTTTCTTAGGAAGCCCACTTCCAAAATATACTTATGGTTTCACAATTAATTTAGATTACAAAAACTTTGATTTATTAATCTTTACTCAAGGTGCAATCGGAAACAAAATTTTCCAAGGATTACGTCGTCTAGATATTACAGATGCTAACTATCAAACTTCTGCTTTAGGACGTTGGACAGGTGAAGGATCTACTAATTCTTATCCAATTTTATCTTCTGTAGATAATAACAAAAACTTCTCTAATCCGTCAGATTTTTATTTAGAAGATGGAGATTACTGGAGAATCAAAACTGTTCAAATTGGATATAGCTTACCAAGCGATGTTATTTCAAAAGGAGGTCTTTCTAAAGTAAGACTTTATATGACAGGAGAAAATTTATTAACATTTACAAGATATTCTGGTTATGATCCAGAAATTGGAGGAGGAGTTTTTGGTATTGATAAAGGATATTATCCACAAGCTAGAACAGTAATGTTAGGGGTTAATTTACAATTTTAAAATTAAGAATCATGAAAATTAAAAATATTAGATATTCATTCGTCGCAGCAGGATTATTGCTTCTTGGCTCTTCTTGCGGTGAGGACTTTTTAACAGTAGATCCAAAAGGACTTCCATTAGAGGCAAATTACTACAAAGATGAAAAAGAGGCTTTTTCAGGTTTAGTTGCCGTTTATGACATTATGGGGAAACAATCTAAAGGTTTTGAAAACATGATCTGTATGATGAATGCAGGTTCAGATGATTTCTTAGCTGGAGGTGGAGGACCTGGAGACGGAGCTGGAATCCATGCTTTTGATAATTATACGATTGATAAAATTAATATGCCTAGAAGTTTCTGGGGAGATTTCTTTCAAGGTATCGCCAGAGCAAATATCTTATTGTCAAGATTGCCAGGTGTAAAAATGGATGAAGCAAAAAAAGTTCGTTTTGCAGCAGAAGCTAAAGCAATGCGCGGGTATTACTATTTTGAATTAGTAAGAACTTTTAGAAACTTGCCTTTAATTACAACACCACTTTCACCAGCTGAAACTTACACAATCACGCAATCTAAGCCAGAGGAAATTTATGCTCAAATTGAGAAAGATTTAATGGAAGCAAAAGCGGTTCTGCCAAATACAGTTGATGTTGCAACAGAAGGAGGACGTTTTTCTAAAGGAGCTGTACAAGCATTACTTGGTAAAGTTTATTTATACGAAGGAAAAAATTCTCTTGCAGCTGCCGAATTTGCAGACGTAAACGGTACTCCAGGAGGAACTAGTATGTACGGATATAAACTGCTTAGCAATTTTGCAGATTTATGGGTTATCAGTAACAAATTCAACTCAGAAGCAATTATCGAAATTATGCATACTGATAAAAGTAATGCAGACTGGGGATTCTGGGGTGGAGGAAACGATGAAGGAAATTCTGTTAACATCATGGTTGGTCCAAGAGGATATACCAAAAAAACAGGAGCAGCTGTAGATTACGTCTCAGGATGGAGTTTTAATCCAGTAACGCCAAGTTTATATAATGCCTTAAAAGGTGATCCTCGTTTTGATGCTACAATTGTAGACTTACTTGCTTTAAAAGCTGCAGGTGTTGCTGATTATGCGCCTGGAGATCAAGATACAGGATATTTCTTGAAGAAATTTATGCCTTTAAACGGTGATACTTCTCAAGGTGGTGGAGCAGCGGCTTTAAATTATAAGCAAGATACTTATGCTATTCGTTTAGCTGATACTTATTTAATGGAAGCGGAAGCTTTAGGTGGAACTGGAGTTAGAGCGCAAGCTTTATTAGATGCTGTAAGAGCTAGAGTTGGATTGACTTCTGTGCCAGTTTCATTAGATGCTATTGCTAACGAAAGAAGATTAGAATTGGCTGGAGAAGGACACCGTTGGTTTGACTTAGTTAGAACTGGAAAAGCGGCTTCTGTACTTGCTTCTAGCGGATTTGTGGCGGGTAAAAATGAAATTTGGCCAATTCCACAAAAAGATTTAGAAAACACAAAGCTAGTTCAAAATCCTAATTACTAATCAGTTAATACAATATCATATGAAAATAAATTTAATGAAAAAACAAGGGTTTTTAGCATTGTTTTTTATGACAGCAGTATTAAGTGTTACTAGTTGTCAGCCAGACGATTCCATTGATAATAATGGATTAACCGCAGGAACTGTTGATGCATCGTTTACAATTACTCCTGTTGAAGGAAAAGTAAATACTTATAAGTTAGTGGCTCAGCCAAAAGGAGTTTTAAAATCTATTTGGGATAAAGGAGCAGGTGCTTATGCAGGAAAAATGGAAGAAGAAATTTCTCTTCCAGATGCGGGTACTTACACAATTGTACATACTGCAATTGGAGCAGGAGGAGCTACGGCTTCAGCTTCAAAAGATGTTGTGGTTGCGACTTCAGATCCGTTAAAAGGAAATTTAGTTCAAGGTGGTTCTTTTGCAACTGCTGCAGATCAAGCAAAATGGACAGTTTTAAATCTTAGTCCAACTGGTTCAGCTTTTTGGTCTTATGCCAATAATAGCGCAACACTTCATTCTCCAGGAGGATGGGCTCAAGAAGGAATTTATCAAGCAATCGACGTTGTAAAAGATAAAGAGTATACAATAGATATGAAAGTGTCTTCTCCAAGTGGTTCTGATGAAACTTGGTTTGAAGTTTATGCCGGAAAATCATTTCCTGCTTCGGGTGTTGAATACAAAGACAACAAAGTTATGGGATTAAGCACTTGGGATGGCTGCGCAAAAGCAGGTTTCTCTGGAATGCTTTCTGTTGTTGGATGTGTTAAAAACGACAAAACTGGAACGGTTTCAAACGTAGTTAAATTCACAGAAACAGGAAAAATCTATTTACTAATCCGTTGCGGAGGTAACAAGTTTACAAAAGATGGAATTACAGTTTCAAAAATTGAGTTCCGAGGAAAATAAAGAGTTAAGTTAAGTTTAAGTTTAAGTTTGGTTGTAAATAGCCCATAATCATTATGAGTATGGGCTATTTTTTAAATTCTTTAAAAGGTGAAAAAACCAGTTTTTAGATTTCTCCAAAACTTCAATTAAAACAATAATAATTGGAAGCGAATGAAAAAAAATAGTCTAAAGATTTTGTGCCTTTTGTTTTCCGTTGCAGCTATTGCACAACAGCCAAAAGCAAAAAAGGAATTTACAACTAGTGGAAAAAAAATAACCGTTTACACCACAGCAGAAAACTCAAAGCTGAGATTAACTTCTACAGATAATCTGACTTTTTCTGCATCAAAACAACCTCTAGAAACTGAATTTTCGGTTTTTGTAGAACCAGCAAAAAAGTTTCAGACTTTTATGGGAATTGGAGGCGCCATTACAGATGCAAGTGCCGAAATATTTGCTAAACTTTCAAAAGAAAAACAAGCAGAATTTTTAAATGCTTATTACGATCAGCAAAAAGGAATTGGCTATTCTTTGCTAAGAACAACGATTCAGAGTTCTGATTTTAGCAGTGGAAGCTATTCTTATATCGAAGAAGGCGATAAAGATCTGAAAACTTTTTCTATTGATCATGACAGGCAATATCGTATTCCTTTAATTAAACAAGCTATTCAAAAGGCAGGCGGGAAATTGACAACATATGTTGCACCTTGGTCGCCAAATGCTTTTATGAAAAGTAACAAAAATGTATTAAAAGGAGGAACTTTACTTCCTGAATACTATCAAACTTGGGCAAATTTCTATGCAAAGTTTATAAAAGCCTACGAAAAAGAAGGAATCCCGATTTGGGGAACTTCTACACAAAATGAACCAATGGCAACTCAAACTTGGGAATCTTGTATTTATACAGCTGAAGCTGAAAGAGATTTTATCAAAAATTATCTTGGACCAACTTTGAAAAAAGAAAACTTAGGAGATAAAAAAATCATTGTTTGGGATCATAACCGTGATTTAATGAATTATCGCGCCAACGTAATTTATTCTGATCCAGAAGCAGCAAAATATGTTTGGGGAATGGGATTTCACTGGTACGAAACCTGGTCTGGCGGAGCACCAATGTTTGATAATGTTGCAAAGGTAAATGAAGCTTATCCAGACAAAAAACTAATGTTTACAGAAGGATGTGTCGAGAAATTTAATGCAGCAAAATATCAATTTTGGGGAAATGCAGAACGTTACGGAATCAATATGATTCATGATTTTAACAACGGAACTGTAGCTTGGACAGATTGGAACATTCTTTTGGATCAAAACGGAGGACCTAATCACGTTGGGAATTTCTGTTTTGCACCAATTCATGCCGATACAACAACAGGTGAATTAATCTACACGCCATCTTTTTATTACATCGGACATTTTTCTAAGTTCATTCGTTTAAATGCTGTTCGAGTGAGTACTGCAGTTAGCAGAAGCACTTTATTAAGCACATCATTCTTAAATACTGACGGTACAATGGCAACTATTGTTATGAACCAATCAGCAAATGAACTTACTTATAATTTGATTATTGGAGCCGAAAAATCGGTAGTTAAAATTCCAGCACATGCGATACAAACGCTTGTTTATTAATATTTTGTAGTAAAGCAATGAAGGAGACTAATGCTGAATCATCCAATTAGTCTTCTCTTGCTTTTAATTTAAAACTGTTTTTTAAAACAACATGAAAATAACAACTCAAATATTTTTATCAGCCTTTATCTTAATGCTATTAAGCTGTTTTTCGACAAAACTAACAGCTCAAAATAACAATGCTTCTTCGCTAAAAAACAATAAAATAAAGGTTTTTACTACTGCCGAAAATACTAATTTGAAATTGTCATTATCAAATGATTTTATTTCAAATAACAACACACAACAAAAAGCTACAGTATCGATTATTGTAAATACTGAAAAAACAGACCAAACATTTATCGGAATTGGAGGCGCCATTACAGACGCAAGCGCAGAAGTATTTGCCAAATTATCTCCAAAAAAACAGCAAGAATTTCTAGATGCGTATTACGATAAAAACAAAGGAATTGGTTATTCTTTAGCGAGAACAAACATTCACAGCTGCGATTTTAGCAGTGACAGTTATACTTACATAACAGAAGGAGATAAAGAGTTAAAGACTTTTAATATAGATCACGATCGGAAATATAGAATTCCGTTAATCAAAAAAGCAATTAAAACTGCCGGCGGAAAACTAACCTTATTTGCCAGTCCATGGAGTCCCCCAGCTTTCATGAAAGACAATAATGATATTTTGCACGGCGGCGTTTTATTGCCAGAGTTTGCTCCAGCTTGGGCATTGTATTATGCTAAATTTATTAAAGCATACGAAAAAGAAGGAATTCCGATTTGGGGATTGACCGTTCAAAATGAGCCAATGGCAAAACAAAGCTGGGAATCTTGTATTTACACGCCAGAAGCAGAAAGAGACTTTCTTAAAAATCATCTGGGACCAACTTTAGAAAAAGAAGGATTGGCTTCTAAAAATGTTATTATTTGGGATCATAATAGAGGCGACATGTTAGAGAAACGTGCCAATCTTGTTTTCTCAGATCCTGAAGTTTCAAAATATGCTTGGGGAATTGGTTTTCACTGGTACGAAACTTGGAATGGTGGTCCGCCACAATTCGAATCTGTTGGAAAAGTGCATGAAAAGTTTCCAAACAAAAATTTAATTTTTACTGAAGGATGTGTTGAAAGATTTAATCCAACAAAATATCAATTCTGGGGAAATGCAGAACGTTACGGAATTAATATAATAAACGATTTTAATAACGGAACTGTAGCTTGGACAGACTGGAATATTCTTTTAGATCAAAACGGAGGACCTAATCATGTTGGTAATTTCTGTTTTGCACCAATTCATGCTGACACTACAAAAGACGAACTGATTTTTACACCGATGTATTATTATATTGGACATTTCTCAAAATTCATCAGACCTAATGCTAAAAGAATTATCGAAACAGTAAATGATAAATCTTTATTAAGCACCTCTTTCATCAACTCAGACGGACAATTGATTACAGTAGTTATGAATCAATCTGAAAAACAGATTGTTTATTCTTTAGAAAATCAAAAATCAAAAAATACAATTACTATTCCGGCACATGCGATACAAACTATTGTGTATTAATTGCGCAACTAACTAAAAAACCACTAAAAATGAAATTGACTTTAAACAATACCATAAAAGCATTTTTCTTTATGGCAGCCGTAATGGCTCAGGTAAAATGTTCTTCATCAAATGATGCTGTAGAAAATCCACCAGTCGTAAACCCGCCAGTTGTAAATCCGCCTTCAACAACCAATGATGTTGATTTCTGGCTTACAAAAGGCGATCAAAGCGTTTTATTGACAAAACAAATCGGAGTTTTAGGATTTGGAACTACTGTAAATTCGAACACAAACATAGAAGTGAATGCTTCTCAAAAATACCAGACCATAGACGGTTTTGGATATACTTTAACGGGAGGAAGTGTAGAAGTAATCAATCAATTAAATGCTACAAGAAGAACGGCTCTTTTGCAGGAACTTTTTGGTACTGGAGAAAATTCAATCGGAGTAAGTTATTTAAGAATTAGTGTTGGAGCTTCAGATCTTGATGCAGCGCCTTTTACTTATAATGATCTTGCAACAGGAGAAACAGATTTGAACCTAGCTAAATTTAGTTTAGAAAAAAATAAAGATCTAATTGCGATGTTAAAAGAAATCATAGCAATTAATCCTAAAATTTTAATCTTAGCAACTCCTTGGACAGCGCCAGTTTGGATGAAAGATGTAGCTAGTTTTAAAGGAGGAAAATTGAAAGCGGAATATTATAATGTGTACGCTAAATATCTTGTAAAATACATTCAGGAAATGAAAGCTGCCGGAATTACAATTGATGCTCTAACTCCTCAAAACGAACCTTTGCATGATGGAAATAATCCAAGTATGTATATGTCTGCGGCAGATCAGGCAAGTTTTATTAAAAACAGTCTTGGGCCAGCATTTAAAGCTGCAAATCTAAGTGTGAAAATCATTGCTTACGATCACAATTGCGATAATCCAAATTATCCTAAAGCAGTTTTGGCAGATGTTGATGCATATCCTTTTGTTGACGGATCGGCTTTCCATTTATATGCAGGAGATATTAGCGCATTGACAAATGTTTACAATGCATATCCTTCTAAAAATGTATATTTTACAGAACAGTGGACTTCGTCTGAAGGTCAATTTGCTGGTGATTTAAAATGGCATGTTAGAAATGTAATTATCGGTTCTACTAGAAATTACAGTAAAAATGCTTTAGAATGGAACGTAGCAAATAATGCTAATTTTGGACCTCATACGGATGGTGGCTGTACAATGTGTAAAGGCGCAATCACAATAACATCAACAGATAGTTATATGCGTAATGTAGCGTATTACATTATTGCTCATGCATCAAAATTTGTTCCGATGGGATCGGTTAGAATTCAAAGTAATTCTGGAGGAGATTTACAAAATGTAGCTTTTATTACACCTTCAGGTTCTAAAGTTTTAATTGTTGAAAATGACGGAACTTCAACGCAAAGTTTCAATATTAAATACGATGGAAAATGGGTTGCGACTTCTTTAGCAGCAGGTTCAGTAGGAACTTATACTTGGAAATAAATTTCATAAGGAAGAACTAATATAATTAAAGCCGTAATTAAACAATACGGCTTTAATTTGGAACTATTTTGATTTTGTTCTCAACAAAAACGAAAAATAAAATAAAATTATCTATATTGATAATCAGTTTACTAACTCAACCACTTAAACTAATAAACGATGAAAATGATTAATCTTGTAAATAGAGCGGGTGTCTTTACGCTTATCCTATTATTTGTTTTTCAATCTTGTAGCAGCAGCAATGATACCGGTGATGATACTCCCGTAAATCCTGCGCCAACAAATCTAACTATTCAAGTTGATGTTATTGGAAAAACGGCAGAAAACCCAAACGGAGATGGAAGCGGAAAAATAAAACTTACGCTAAATGCCACAAATGCACTATCGTATAAAGTGCTAATTAATAACGAACTTAAAGAAATTACAACTGGAGAATTAACATATGAGTTTACAGCTTCTGGAACTAATAATTATCCAATTTCTGTTTCGGCATATAACGGAACGAAATTTATAAACACTTCAACTACTGTAAATGTTTTTGTAGCAAGAAAAATTATCTGGGCTGATGAATTTAATGTTGACGGAGCTCCAGATACTTCTAAATGGGGTTACAACACAGGAACTGGTGATGGCTGGGGGAATAATGAATTACAATATTATACTACTCGTTCTGAAAATGTAAAAATCGAAGGAGGCCTTTTAAAAATTACAGCCATCAGAGAAGATTATATGGGAAGTAAATATACTTCAACTAGAATGCTGACAAAAGGTAAATTTTCATTTAAATATGGAAGAGCCGAAGTTCGCGCAAAACTGCCAGCTGGAGGCGGAACATGGCCAGCATTCTGGCTTTTAGGCGATAATATTGATACAGTTCCATGGCCAGGCTGTGGAGAAATAGATATTTTAGAATCTGTTGGAAATAATCCAAATGTGATTCATTCTTCATTGCATTCACCTGGACGTTCTGGAAATACGCCAGATACAAAAACGACGACAGCTCCAAATTCGACTACAGAATTTCATATTTACGCAGCTGAATGGAGTGCAGAAAGTATCAAATTCTTTGTAGATGACAATTTGTTTTACACTTATAAAAATTCAAGTACAACTCCTTTTAATGCCAATTTCTTTGTTATCATAAATTTTGCAATGGGAGGAAATTTTGGAGGAGCAGTCGATCCAAACTTCAAAAGTGCGACTTACGAAGTTGATTATGTAAGAGTCTATAATTAACAACCTGTTTGTTGTGATTAAAAAATAAACACATAGAAACATAGTTATTTCTTTATCTGAAATAGAAAACAAAAAGAAACTAGTTTCTAACACATAGTTTGCTATGTTTATTAATGCAAATGAAATGCCTTTCTGAAGTTGCAAAGACTATGTTTCTATGTGTTAAAAATAATCACATCAATTGATTAATTAACATAAGTTTTAAGTTAAAATTTTTCTGTAAAGTCTAGGAAAAACTAGCTTTACAGATTAAAATTTTTTAACATGAAAAAGATAAACAAACTTGTTTTAGCATTCCTATTTCTTTTAGCCGGAAATTTATTTTATGGTCAAAACCTAAAAATTATGACCTATAATATTCGTCTAGATGTAGCATCTGATGGAGAAAATGCATGGCCAAAACGAAAAGATTATTTTAATGCGCAAATAGGTTTTTACAGTCCAGATATTTTCGGAGTTCAAGAAGCAACACCAAATCAAGTAACAGATATTGCATCGGCTCAGCCAAAGTATAATAGATTCGGAATCGGAAGAGAAGAAAACGGATTGGGAGAAGCTTGCACGATTTATTACAAAAAAGATCGTTTTAAAGTAGAACAATCCAATACTTTTTGGTTGTCAGAAACGCCAAATGTAGTTTCAAGAGGTTGGGATGCCGCCTGCAACAGAGTTTGTACTTACGGACTTTTTAAAGATTTAAAAACAAAAAAAACGTTTTGGGTTTTTAATCTTCATTTAGATCATATGGGAGAAGTAGCTCGAGTAAAAGGTGTTCAGCTCGCTCTTTCAAAAATAAAAGAACTGAATTCTAAAAATTATCCTGCTTTTTTAATGGGAGATTTTAACTCAGAACCAGACACAAAACAGATTGCCGAAATCAAAAAAGTAATGGATGATACTAAAGAGGTTTCTAAAGAAAAACCTTTTGGACCATCAGGAACTTTTAATGATTTCAAACATAATGAACCCGTAACATTATTATTAGATTACATTTTTGTATCCAAAAATAGCGGACTCACAATTCAAAAACACGCAGTGCTAAGTGATTCTAAAGATTTAAAATATCCTTCGGATCATTTGCCTGTTTTAATAGAAATAGATTAAATGAAAAACTTCAACAAAAAACTTCAAATCCTAGTTTTACTGCCTCTTATCGCAATGCAATTAAACTGCGGATCTTCAAAAAACGCAGTTGCTAATTTAGGAAAAGTTGAATCTTGGATTACTACAACAGACGAAACTTCAAAACTTAAAAAACAACCTGATTTGACTTTTAGTTCAGAAACAAATTCAAATCAGACTATTGAGGTAAATCCGTTAGAGAAATTTCAAACCATAGAAGGTTTCGGATTTTCGTTAACTGGAGGAAGCGCTCAAGCAATTATAAAACTGGACAAATCAAAAAGAGAAGCATTGCTTCAGGAATTATTTTCAAGAAAAAATGATGCAATTGGTTTAAGTTATATAAGAATAAGTATCGGAGCATCTGATTTGAATGAAAAAGTTTTTTCGTATGATGATTTACCAGAAGGACAAACAGATATGAATTTGGAACACTTTAATCTTGGTCCAGATTTAAATGATGTGATTCCGGTTTTAAAAGAAATTTTAGCTATAAATCCTAAGATTAAAATAATGGGTTCTCCGTGGTCACCACCAGTTTGGATGAAAGACAACGGAAGTTCAAAAGGCGGAAGCTTACAGCCAAAATATTATAAAGTGTATGCGCAATATTTTGTAAAATACATTCAAGAAATGAAATCTCACGGAATTGCAATCGATGCGATTACTCCACAAAATGAACCTTTACATCCAGGAAACAACCCAAGTTTATTAATGTTGGCAGAACAGCAGGCAGATTTTATCGGAAATCATTTAGGTCCCGCTTTCGCGAAAGCAAAAATCAAAACCAAAATCATTGTTTACGATCATAACTGTAATAAGCCAGAATATCCTTTGACGATTTTAAAAGATCCAATAGCAAATCCTTATGTTGCGGGCTCGGCTTTTCACTTGTACGAAGGAGATATTAGTGCTTTAACTACAGTTCATAATGCTTTTCCGAATAAAGATTTGTATTTTACCGAACAATATACAGGAACAGGAACTAATTTTGAAACCGATCTGAAATGGAGTGTAAAAAATGTAGTAATTGGTTCGATGAGAAATTGGAGTAAAAATGCACTTTCGTGGGGATTAGCTAATGATGAAAATTACAAACCTTTCACGCCAGGTGGATGTTCAACTTGTAAAGGTGCTTTGATGATTGATCAAAATCAGAACATTAAAAGAGAAGTAGGGTATTATATTGTCGGGCACGCTTCTAAATTTGTTCCAGAAGGTTCTGTAAGAATTGGAAGTAATATTGCAGGAGATTTATACAATGTGGCTTTTAAAACTCCATCAGGACAAACCGTTTTAATTGTGGAAAATGATGGAGCTTCTTCAGCAACATTTAATATTAAATACAATCAAAAACAAACCACAACCTCACTAAACGCAGGTGCAGTAGCTACTTACGTTTGGTAAAAAATTAAACTTATGAAGAAAGTAACCACGATTACGCTGTTTATGCTTTCGCTTTTTGCGTCGGCACAACAGCAATCAATAGATCAGAAAGTAAATGATCTATTGAAGAAAATGACAATTGAAGAAAAAATAGGTCAGTTAAATCAGTACACTGGCGATAATCAGGCAACGGGGCCAATTACAATTAATCCGAACAAACAAAACGAGATTAAACAAGGTTTAATTGGTTCGATGCTAAATGTTATCGGAACAAAATATACTAGAGGATATCAAGAATTGGCCATGCAGTCAAGACTTAAAATTCCGTTGTTGTTTGGACAAGATGTAATTCACGGTTACAAAACAACTTTCCCTCTTCCGTTAGCAGAAGCGGCAAGCTGGGATTTAGAAGCAATTGAGTTAGCGGCAAGAGTTGCAGCTACTGAAGCTTCGGCAAGTGGTATTCACTGGACGTTTGCGCCAATGGTAGATATCGGTCGTGATCCTCGTTGGGGACGTGTAATGGAAGGAGCTGGTGAAGATACTTACTTGGGTTCTAAAATTGCTTATGCAAGAGTAAAAGGATTTCAGGGAAATAAATTAGGCGATTTAAACTCTGTTATGGCCTGCGTAAAACACTTCGCTGCTTATGGAGCTGGTGTTGGAGGTAGAGATTACAACTCTGTAGATATGAGCGAAAGAATGCTTCTAGAAACATATTTACCGCCATTTAAAGCGGCAGTAGACGCTGGTGCTGCAACATTTATGAATTCTTTTAATGATATCAACGGAATTCCTGCAACTGGGAATGCGCATTTGCAAAGAGATATTTTAAAAGGAAAATGGAACTTTCAAGGTTTTGTAGTTTCAGATTGGGGATCAATAGGAGAAATGGTAGCACATGGATATTCTAAAGATCTTAAAGAAGCTGCTTATGCCGCTATTACGGCAGGAAGTGATATGGATATGGAAAGTAATGCGTACCGTAAACATTTAGCAGAGTTAGTTAAAGAAGGAAGAGTTTCTATTGATTTGGTTGATGACGCTGTAAGACGTATTCTTCGCAAGAAATTCGAATTAGGTTTATTTGACGATCCTTATAGATATTCGGATGAAAAACGTGCAGAAAAAGCATTAAATAATCCAGAGCACAGAAAAGCTGCACTTGAAGTGGCGCAAAAAAGTATCGTTTTATTAAAGAATGAAAACCAGACTTTACCGATTTCTAAAAGCACAAAAACAATTGCTTTTATTGGTCCAATGGTAAAAGAATACAAAGAAAACATGGGATTCTGGTCTGTTGAACTTCCAGAAGTGGATTACAATAAATGGATCGTTTCGCAATGGGACGGTGTGCAAAATAAGGTGGGTAAAAACACTAAATTATTGTTCGCAAAAGGATGTGAAATAGAAGGCACAAACAAAGATGGTTTCGCAGAAGCAGTTGCAACAGCAAAACAAGCAGACGTTGTTATTTTGAGTATTGGTGAAAGACGCGATATGAGTGGCGAGGCAAAAAGCCGTAGCGACCTTCATTTGCCTGGTGTTCAGGAAGATTTAGTAAAAGCGATTCAAGCTACAGGAAAACCAGTTGTGGTTTTAGTTAACGCAGGAAGACCTCTTGTTTTCAATTGGACAGCAGATAATGTTCCAGCAATTCTTTATACTTGGTGGTTAGGAACTGAAGCAGGAAATGCAATTGCTAATGTTTTATTTGGAGATTACAATCCGTCTGGAAAACTGCCAATGACTTTCCCAAGAGAAGTAGGGCAGGTGCCTATTTATTACAATCATTTTAGCACAGGAAGACCAGCAAAAGATGAAAATTCAACCAACTATGTTTCAGCTTATATTGACTTAAAAAACTCTCCGAAATATCCTTTTGGATACGGGTTAAGCTACACCACTTTTGATTATTCTGGATTGAAATTATCTTCAACAAAAATAAAAAGCAATGAAACCATTAAAGTTTCTTTTCAATTGAAAAACAGCGGAAAAGTTGCAGGCGATGAAGTAGTTCAGTTGTATCTGAAAGATAAATTCGGATCTGTTGTAAGACCAGTTTTAGAATTGAAAGATTTCCAAAAAGTCAAATTAAATGCAGGAGAATCTAAAACAATAGAATTTACAATCGACAAAGAAAAACTTTCTTTCTACAATAACAAATTAGAATGGGGAACTGAGCCAGGAGATTTTGAAGTTATGATTGGAACTTCTTCCGCAGATATTAAACTAAGATCAGATTTTGAATTAGTAGCAAATTAAAAAAAAGGGACTTTTAAAGTCCCTTTTTTTATACCGTTATTTAGACAAAAAAAAGCCTCATTAAAAATGAGGCAGCATTATAAATTATTAACAGGGTAACAGGTTATTTTAAAACAGTATTTACAAAATCCATAGCACCAATTCCTTTATAAGAGGCATACAGGGCTTTATCAAAAGCTTCTTGTTTTGCCTTTTTATTTTTGGCGTCAGTTTCAACAAACATTTCGTTGAAAATTCTCTCTTGTTCGGCGCTATATTTTAAAGAAGCTTCCAAAAGATACGTTTTAGATACAAATCCGAAAGAAGTCCAGATTCTAGTTCTAATTTTTTTGTTGATGTTTTTTAATGAATTGGTAATCATAACTACTACATTTTTACTTTCTACACTCACTTTGAAGAAAAATGGGGACAGCTTGTATTATTTTTCTTTATTTTTAATTAAAATCTAACAATTAAAATCATTAATGTGTTATTATGACGCAATGTAATTATTTTTTTTAAATTTGACTTTAAATTTTAGTTAAATTGTGATTTGCACACTTCTATATTTTTTTGAAAAATAGCACGAATTTGTAAAAATGAAGTAAATTGCTCAGTTATTAAGAAAGATTTATACTCAATTGAATGTTAAAAGACATTATAGATAACAATGAAAATTACCAGCCTGGACTTTCAATAGATTGTGTGATTTTTGGTTTTCATGACAATCAGCTTAAAGTTTTATTGATAAAAGTAGAAAGAGCAAATAAATGGTCTTTACCCGGCGGATTTATTCCGGTTGATCAAGATATAGATACGGCCGCCATTACGGTATTAAATAGTAGAACTGGAGTTGAAGGTATATTCTTAAGGCAATTTGCGACCTTTGGGAAAGTAAATCGTAACCATCAGCATTTTGATAAAAAAACGTTGGAATATCTTCAAATTGAAGAAGAAAAAGGAAAATGGTTAATGCGTCGTTTTGTGACAATTGGCTATTATGCATTGGTTGATTTTTCTAAAATTTTGCCAAATCCAACAGGGAGAATGGAAATTGTAGAATGGATTGATCATAAAGAGGTTCCAGAACTTATTTTAGATCATCGTGAAATTTTAGACAAAGCTCTAGACACTTTGAGAATAGAATTGAATTTAATGCCAATTGGATATAATTTGCTTCCAGAAAAATTTACAATTCCAGAACTGCAAAAATTATATGAAACCATTTTGGACAAAAAACTCGACAGAAGAAACTTTCTCAGAAAAATAACAAATATTGGAATTCTTACTAAGCTTGACGAAAAGAAAAGCAACGTTGCGCACAAAGCTCCAAATCTGTATTCTTTTGATAAAGAAAAATACGACGAGGTTCTGAAGAATGGATTAAATCAAGGTTGGTAATTAAAGTTTAACTTTAAAATTGAGATTATGGTTGCTATTGAAGATTTTAGAAAAATTGCTTTATCGTTTCCAAATGCAACCGAAGAACCTCATTTTGAGAAAACCTCTTTTCGAATCAAAAAGAAGATTTTTGCCACTTTTGATGAAAAAAATAATCAAGCCGTTTTAAAATTAAACGAAATAGATCAATCCGTTTTTTGCTCGTCAAGCGACAAGATTTTCTATCCAATTCCGAACAAATGGGGCAAACAAGGATGGACAATTGTCGAACTGTCTAGAGCAAGACCCGAAATGTTTGAAGACGCCTTAATTCGTTCTTAAAATGTTGCCTCAAAAAAGAAGTAAATTTCTATCTTACAATAGTTCTAAAAGTCAAATTAACCCTCGGTTTTTGAGTAGTTTTTGTTGGAGGAAGTCGATGCAGCCAATGCGTTTGGGTTTCCTCTTTCATTACCAATAAACTGCCGTGTTCTAAAATTAAAGAAACCGTTTCTTTAGATTCTTTATGTTTGAAAGCAAACTTACGCTCGGCGCCAAAACTTACAGATCCAATTGCACCATTTTTCTTCAAATCTTTTTCGGCGTCGCTATGCCATGCCATTCCTTCTTCGCCAGAATGATATAAATTCAACAGACAAGAATTAAAAGTTTCGCCTGTTTTTTCTTCAATGATTTTCTTTAATTCTAAAAGTTCTTTTGTCCAAGGCAAAGCTTTTTTTGTCGTATTTGAATAAGTGTACTCAAATTCCTGATCGCCATACCAAGCTACTTTTCGTTTAGTTAAAATCAATTTTCCAAAAATAATCGCTTCGTCATTTTTCCATTCAATTGTATTTAATAAAATATCGCGATAGAAATCTGACTCTTCTCTCGAAAATAATTTTCCATAATAATTCACAGTTCCATCTTTCGGAAGCAAATTAGTATTTTCGTCTGTTTGCGGATTAAATAAGTCCATTTTTCCAGTTTTGATATTCGGTTTTCATACAATGTCCGCAAGGTCTAAAGCCGTTTTTTTGGGCTTCCATTTCGGAAGAAAAGAAAACCCGATTTTCTCGTTTCATTCTTTTTCCCGAAGAACATTTTAAAGTTCCGTAGATTTTTAGTTTTTGGTTTCCACCGAAACAAATCTCCGCATTTTTAATTTTATTTCGAAGTTCTGAATCTGAAATTTCTATATGTTTTACCATTTATTTTTTAGTTGCAGAGGTTCAAAGTAACAAAGAGACAAAGGTTCTCAATCTTTGTACCTTTGAACTTTTGTCTCTTTGTCACTTAATTTAACGCATCATGAAAAATAATACCTAATGTATATCTTTCTCCCGAATGAACTTCGCTTACGCCGTGTTTCATATTGACACGATAATATCCTTTCGTTCCTTTCACAGGTCTGAAATTGGTTGTAAAAACCAAAATATCTCCTTTCTTTGGCTTCAAAACAATAGCTTTTGATTGTGCTCTTGGAGTTTGTTGTGTTAAAACAAATTCTCCTCCAGTAAAATCTTCATCTGGTTCATTAAGAAAAAGGACAATTTGAATTGGGAAATAAACATCGCCATACAAATCTTGATGTAAAGTATTGAAACCGCTTTCGCCATATTTTAAAATTAAAACTGTCGCTTTCAATTGATTATTGTCATGACATTGTTTTAATAATTCTGAATGTGTTTCTGGAAAAATGGTATTTATATTCAAAACTTTCATCCAAGAATTGGCAATCGGAGCGAGTTTTGGATAAATTGAAGTTCTAAGATTTTGAATCAAATCAGGTAGAGGATAATTGAAATATTTGTATTCGCCTAAACCAAATCGATATCGTTCCATTACAACCGTTTTTCGATATAAATTCGGATTATCATAGTCGAATTTTAAGTCTTCGCATTGTTCGTTATTCAAGACATTCGGAATAATAGCAAAGCCATTTTCGTGCATAGATTCGGTGATGCTTTCCCAATTTTGAGAAGCAATTATTGTTTGTGTATTTTGCATGAGTATTTTAGATTAAGATTTTTTTCCCCACGAATTACGCGAATTACACAAATTTTCCTTGTTGTTGATAAAAATTAATTCGTGCCAATTGGTGTAATTCGTGGCGATAAAATAATACATTAGACGCACTGCGGTGCGTCTCTACAGATATGCTGTATGTAATTTTAAATTGTTGAATTTACCTGCGCGCCTTCCCAGCCAATAATTGCCGTTTTTCGGGTATTTCCCCACATGTAACCGCCGAAAATTCCTGAAGATTGAATTACGCGATGGCAAGGAATAAGAAATGCAACTGGATTACTTCCAATTGCGGTTCCAACCGCGCGAGATGCATTTGGTTTTTGAATTTGATTTGCAATAGTTCCGTAGGTATAAAGTTGTCCCATAGGAATTTTTAAAAGTGTTTCCCAAACCTTTAACTGAAAATCAGTTCCTTTTAAATGCAGTTTTATTTCAGATAATTTGCTCCAATCATTTTGGAAAATGAAAAGTGCATTTTGCTGCGTTAAATCTAATTTTTTAGAAAAAGTTGCATTCGGAAATTTATTTTTTAAATCATGAAATCCGATCGCTTCATCTTCGGCGAAAGCCATAAAACAAACGCCTTTTTGAGTCGAAGCCACAATTATATTCCCAAACGGACTTTCAGCAAAACTGTAATTTATGTCTAGATTTTTACCTCCATTTTTATATTCTGCGGGCGTCATTCCTTCAATGTTTACAAATAAATCATGGAGACGGCTTGTTCCTGAAAGTCCAGTTTCGTAAGCTGTTTCAGAAATGGTGGCTTGGTTTTCTTTCAGTAATTTTTTGGCATGTTCCAAGCTGGTATACTGCAAAAATTTCTTCGGACTCGTTCCCGCCCAATCGCTGAAAAGTCTCTGAAAGTGAAACGGACTCAAATGTACTTTTTCCGCCACTTCATCAAGATTGGGCTGCTCCTTAAAATTGGCTTTGATATAATCGATGGCATCTGCAATACGATTATAATTAATGTTTTCCTGTGTATTCATCTTCATACAATTTTATAAGACAAAGATCGATTGGTTTTTGCAGGTATAAAATCTGAAACTTGCTGAGTTTTTTTTAACCGCAAAGAGCGCTAAATTTTTTAATCTCACAAAGACGCAGAGTCGCAAAGTTTTTTTCAAAGTATATCATTCTGAGCGAAGTCGAAGAACCGTAAAGTAACTCTACAATGATAAGCAAAATTAAAAAGTAAAATTTCAAGTTTTTGCGAGATTTATAAAGTTACTTATAATTCTTTTGCATTTTATAATTGATAATTTCAACTCCTTTTACAATGTTTTTTTGTTCTGCTTTTACAAAGAATGCGTTCTTTTCAAAAAATCCTTTTGCGGTTATACTTACATCCGAAGTTATAATTTTTGAATCCTGATTTTTAGCTTCAATTTCTAATTCGTTAAAAATCTTTTGAGCAATTCCTTGTCGTTGAAAATCTTTGTGAATGAAAAATAAATCAATATAATTGTTGTTTTTCAAAGTTCCGTAGCCAACGATCTGTTCTTCTATTATGGCGAGCAAAACAAATTGTTTTTCGATAACATCAACCCAGCGTTCTGTGATTTTTACTCCAGAAACCCAGGCATTAATTTGATCAGGATTATAGTCGTTTTTACAAACAGATTGAATAGTCTGGACAAACAATTCCTGTATTTCATTTAAATCTAAAATGGTAGCTTTTCTAAAATGCATTTTTTAGTTTTAAAATTAATGTGCTGCAGTTTTAGAAAAAACATTTATAACAACAACTCCAATTATAATCAATGCTAAACCAATAATCGCTGGTAAATCAGGAATTTCTTTGAAGAAAATAGCGCCAATAATTGTGATTAAAACAATTCCGACTCCAGACCAAATGGCGTAGGCAAAACCAACAGGAATTGTTCTAATAGCAAAACTCAAACAATAAAATGCCCCACAATAACCAATAACAGTTATAATGCTCGGAATTAGTTTGGTAAATTCTTCCGATTTTTTTAATGCTGAGGTCGCAATAATTTAGAAGATAATGGCAGTAAATAAAAATAAAAAATTCTTCATGTTTCCTTTTTTACAAAGTTAAGCTTTGTACGAAACGAAGAGGGATTATTTAAGATTATCTTTTCTTGCAGAAACGCTGATCAATTTATAGCCGTTTTCGGTTCTTAAAAACTGAAAATGATCTTGTCCTCTGTCCATTTTATTTTTAGGATTGATTACTATACTTTTAACAGGATAAAGCCATTCTTTAGATTCGTTGCAATTGTTGAAATAGATGTCGTATTCTTCTGTTTCAAAAATAAACTGATTTAATCCGTCAGAGGAAACAAAATAATCTGTTTTTGGATTTTTAAGTTCCTCAAGTTTTAATTTTAGATAAGTATAATTTTGACTGATAAATTTAGTTTTGGGTGAATTTATCCAGCCGTCAGGCTCTTTCCAATAGGTGATTTTATCAAAAGAATGTTTTTCTAAATTTGCTTTAGATAAATCTTTAACTAAGGTGTTTTTAAGCCAAAATTTAAATTCCTTATCAAAGTTTATAAATGAATAGTATTGTCCGTCGGCTCCGAGGAAATTATCTCTCGTTTCGTCTTTATTTGGCTCTTTTGATTTTTCTAAAGAATAAAAGTTTAAATCGTCGTTGTAAGGAAAGTTTTCAATTAATATCTTATTGTTAATGTCAATTAAGAATTCTTTTCCTCCTTTCCAGAAAAAATGTTCGCCATCCATTACTTTTGAAGCATCTTTTAATCCTATAAACATTCCGTTTTTGACTTTTGTTAGATTGCTGTATTCTGCAGGGATTATAATTTTTCCTTCGCTATTAAAGATTCCCATTTTATCCGTTTTATGATCTGTAAATCGTATAAAACCCTCATTTTCACAATCTGGTCCGTTGTCAAAAACAAATAAACTGTCACGGCCAATTATTTTTCCACTTTTGGTTAAATAATAGCTTTTCCATTTTCCATTTTCTTCTTCGGAAACAGCAATGATATTTTCAAATTTTCGAGCGATTGTAAAACCTGTAAATTTCGGTTCGATTTTGATAACGCCGTTTTTATCTCTAAATCCAATTTTAGTGGTGTCTTTGTTCCAAAATGAAAGCCATGCATCATTGGTTTGTGCAAATACTGAAGAGCTTATAATTAGGAATATATATAGTATAATAATCTTTTTCATAAAATTTATTTATCTGATATGAATTTCTAATTCTTTGTTTTTTGCGTCATTAAAGCAATCTATACACAACATTTTAAAATCGGCTTTAGCTTGAAAAACTTCGGTCCATTCTTCATCATTATCTAAAAGATATTGTTCACATTCTCCACACCACGCAATTTGCGGAAGATCTTCTTCAGCTTCCGAATAGAAAAAACCAACTTTTTCTTCCGAATCTATTGCCATTGCGATGTGAATACAGCTGAAAGTCATTTCTTTTGAGCCGTGGATGTCGCATATAATTTTTTCGATCATTTTTGGAATTTTAAGCTTTAACTTCAAATTTAAAGTTATAAAATAAAAAACCTGTAAATGTCTTGTTAAATTAAGAGTCTTGGTCAACGTGAGCGTGAGGGATAGGAGCTGGCTACCGAAGTAGCGCGGATAGCCCGACAGCAATCCAATAAAAGGGCGTATAAGCGTCTAGTGATTTTGCCCTTTTATTGGGTTGGTGGCACGCCCGAATTATTTTTGTTTCAAGTTTCCGTTGAACTTAAAAATTTGAATTTAAAAAAGAAAACCCGACAAATTTTTAAAATCTGTCGGGTTTGAATATGTATTTAGATAATCTAATCCCGATAGCTATCGGGACTAAAATTGATTTAGTATCTGTAGTATTCTGGTTTGAATGGACCTTGAACTTCAACACCAATGTAAGCAGCTTGATCGTCACGTAAAACTTCAAGTTCAACGCCTAATTTAGCCAAGTGTAAAGCAGCAACTTTTTCATCTAAATGTTTTGGTAACATGTAAACTTCATTTTTGTAAGCCGCGCTGTTGTTCCATAATTCGATTTGAGCTAAAGTTTGGTTTGTAAATGAGTTACTCATTACAAAACTTGGGTGACCTGTAGCACAACCAAGGTTTACTAAACGACCTTCAGCCAAGATGATGATATCTTTACCGTTGATGTTATATTTGTCAACCTGAGGTTTGATTTCGATTTTAGATGCACCGTGGTTTTTGTTTAACCAAGCCATATCAATTTCGTTATCGAAGTGTCCGATGTTACAAACAACAGTTTTGTCTTTCATTTGTTCGAAGTGCTCTCCAAGAACGATATCTTTGTTTCCTGTAGTAGTAATAATGATGTCAGCATTAGCAATTACAGTGTTTAATTTTTTAACTTCATAACCGTCCATTGCAGCTTGTAAAGCACAAATTGGATCGATTTCAGTAACTGTTACAATAGAACCAGCACCTCTAAAAGAAGCAGCAGTTCCTTTTCCAACATCTCCGTATCCACAAACGATAACTCTTTTTCCAGCTAACATTAAGTCAGTTGCACGACGTACAGCATCTACAGCAGATTCTTTACATCCGTATTTGTTATCAAATTTAGATTTAGTAACAGAGTCGTTAATGTTGATTGCAGGCATTGGAAGAGTTCCAGCTTTTACTCTTTCGTAAAGTCTGTGAACACCAGTTGTAGTTTCTTCAGAAAGACCTTTAATTCCAGCTACCAATTCTGGGTAACGATCGATAACCATGTTAGTTAAATCTCCACCATCATCCAAAATCATGTTCAATGGTTTTCTGTCTTCACCAAAGAATAAAGTTTGCTCAATACACCAGTCAAATGATTCTTCGTCTAGACCTTTCCAAGCATAAACTGAGATTCCAGCAGCAGCAATAGCAGCAGCAGCCTGATCTTGAGTAGAGAAAATGTTACAAGAAGACCAAGTAACTTCTGCACCAAGAGCAATTAAAGTTTCGATCAAAACAGCAGTTTGAATCGTCATGTGTAAGCATCCAGCGATACGAGCACCTTTTAATGGTTGTTCGTCTTTGTACTCAGCGCGAAGTGCCATTAAACCTGGCATTTCAGCTTCAGCTAGTTCAATTTCTTTTCTTCCCCAAGCAGCCAGAGAAATGTCTTTTACTTTGAAAGCCACATAAGGCGTAGTCGTTGTACTCATTTATAGTATATTTGTATAATTGTAATTTTTTTGCAAATTTAAGGAATAGCTTTTGAATTTTACTAATTTCTGTAAGATTTGTGAAATCTTTAATTTCTTAATCTTTAGAACATTAGTTTATAAAACGATTTAAACCATATAAGTTATATAAGTTCATTTAAAAAAGGATTCTTTGTAATGTGCTTTGTTTCGAATTGCTTAAATTTACTTAATACATTTTTTTGAACCAGAAGTTATATTTTCTGATATCACTTATATGGTTTGAAAACTCATAATTTACAACTCATAATTTATAATTTAAAAAATGCCTCTATTTCAAACCATACAGTTTAACGAAACGACTAAAATCTTAATTTGGGAAATTACAGAATCTTTTGATGAATTGTATAGTCGCGTTACTTTGAAAGAAAAGACACAGCGTAGACTTGACGGAATGAAATCACAGATGCATCAACGTGCTTTTTTGAGTGTTAGAATGCTGATTCAGGAAATGGGTTTTACTGATAAAGATTTGCATTATGACGAATTCGGCAAACCGTATTTCGATTGTCATAATTATATTTCAATTACGCATTCTTACCATTTTGCGGCAATAATTATAAGCCATGAAACGGTTGGAATTGATATGGAATTGCAACGTGATAAAATTCAGAGAATTGCAGATAAATTTACCGATTTTGAATGCAGTTATTTACAACCAGAATTTACAGAAGAATATATAAAAAAACTTACCGTTATCTGGGGAGCTAAGGAAGCAATCTTTAAAATAAGAAATGAAAAAGGAATAAGCTTTAAAGATCATATCAATGTGAGCAACTTTTCTTTGAGCGAAACCCAAACGCAGGCAAGTCTTCATTTTGATGATTTGATAAAGAATTTTGATGTACATTATCAGGAAATTCAATCTGATAATTTTGACGGAAAATTTACTTTGGTTTATGCTTTTGAGAAGTAGTTTTTAGTTGACAGTTTCAGTTTTCAGTCATAGCGTAATTTTGTCATTTCTCGTTCCTCGAAATGAGATACTTGTTTGTAATTATTGACAAAGTTTTAAATCTCACTCTCTTTTTGTCGATGCTGAAACATACTCATAAACAAAAAAGTACTCATTTTGCGAGCACGACGTTTTAAAGTTTCGGCATTCTCGCCTTCAAAATATTCTTCAATGGTTTGAAACCAATGATTTAACCAGATTCCGAACTCATTTGCCGTTATTTTTTCGTCAAAATGTGCGTCAACTTCATTGTGTACCGCATGTGGATTTCCTTTGTATTTGCGAACGCCAAATAAATTAGTTTCCCAAAAATCAGTTAGCTTTTCTAGATGCGCATCCCAATCAGAAATCATTTCATTAAAATAAAAGCCGATTTCTTCATCGGCTCTTATTTTATCGTAAAACCGATGGACTAAAAAGCCTACATCAGTTCTATTTTCTATTTGCTTTTTCACAGAATAAGTGTGTTTAAAAGAATAAATACTACACTTAAAATTGAACTTAAAATTAAAAGGTTAAAAACTACCTTGTGTTTCATTTGTGCCAAAATTGAAGTGTTTACAAAGATACAAGCTAAAACAATAATAGCTAATTGAAGCATTTGTGGAATTGATGTACCATTTGATAAAACGTACATTGCAGCAGCGCCGCCTAAACAGCTTTGCCCAATAACTGCCATTGCAGCAGAACCCATATAATTTCTATTGAAAATGTCGAATGTTGTTTGGTATAGTGTCATGATATTCAGATTTTTATATGACAAAGATACGCCCGCAATACAACTGCATTTTATGATTAAAATCATAAAACAAGAACTTTTTTATCTGTATACTTTTCGATTAATTATCTTCAATTCGCCTTTTTTCTCTAATGCTTTTATGGTTCTAATAACCGTTTCTACGCGTAAACCTGTTAAATCTCCAATTTGCTGTCTAGTAAAATTAATAAGGAAACCATTTTTGTCTTTTTGAAAATTAAAATACACAATTCCGTGATCAATTAGTTTTAATACGCGATGTTCAGGCTCTTGTGTAGATATTTCCGCTGCCATAACCGATTTGTAGTACAATCGTTGCGCTAGATTTTCAATAATTTTAATGCTGACTTTAGGATTTTCTTCTAAAAGTTTCATGAAGTTTTTTTTAGGAAGAATAAAAATCACAGCATTTTCTACCGCAATGGCATTGGCAGGATATTTTTGATTTAGAAATAGAGGCGGTTCACCAAAAGATTGTCCACTGTAAAATATTCCTTGAATAAATTCACGTCCATCATCATTATAATTACTCATTTTGATTTCACCAGAAACAATTTGATAATAGCTTAAGGGCAGATTCCCTTCTTCAAAAATAAGATCATTTTTGTCGAACGACTTTTTAATCGCACCATATTTCTCTATTAATTCGACTGTAATCATAATGTATCATTTACGTTATCAAAAAAGCGTCAGACAAATATAATTTATTCAAAATAGTTTTACGAGATTAAAAAACTTTTACTTTTACACCCAAGATGCAAGAACAAATACTCACAATTCGGCAACAGATTTTGGAGGCTAAAAGTAGTGGTCAGAAATTATTGGCAGTACTTTTGGATCCAGATAAAATTGTATTAGAAAATTTAGGTCATTTAATTGAAAAAATCAATCAATCGCCTGCAACTCATATTTTTGTTGGCGGAAGTATTATTCAAAATAATATCTTAGAAGAACTGATTTTGACATTAAAGCAAAAGACAGATTTACCAGTTATTTTGTTTCCCGGAGATCCTTCGCAAATTTCAGCAAAAGCTGATGGTATTTTGTTTTTATCTTTATTATCAGGACGAAATCCAGATTATTTAATAGAATATCAAGTTCAAGCCGCTCCAATTCTTAAAAAGACAAATTTAGAAGTCATCTCAACTGGTTATATTTTGATCGAAAGCGGAAACGAAACGGCTGTTGCACGCGTAAGCAAAACAAAACCATTAAGCCGTGAAAATCTTGATTTGGTTCTAGCAACCGCCTTGGCTGGAGAAATGTTAGGAAATCAATTGATTTATTTAGAAGCCGGAAGTGGAGCGAAACAGCCTGTTCCAAAAGAAATGATTGAGTTAATTGCTCAAAATGTCAGAATTCCGGTAATTGTTGGAGGAGGAATTGTAGATTTGCACGGAATTCAAAAAGCGTATTCTGCCGGTGCAGATTTGGTTGTTATTGGAACTGCTTTCGAAAATAACAGTCATTTTTTTGATTTATAAATAAAATTTAATCGCCTTTTAAATACCACAAAAATGATAGATTTTTTTCTAGACAGTTACAAAAACGCACCGTTATGGCATATTGCTTTAGAGTTTTTAGTCTTTGTTTTTGGAATTTTAAGCGTTTGGTTTGCTAAAAAAGAAAATATCTGGGTGTACCCAACAGGATTGATTGCGACAGTTATATCGGTATATCTATTATATGTTGCAGGCTACATAGGAGACATGATTATAAATGGATATTTTTCGATAATGAGCATTTATGGTTGGTATGTTTGGTCAAAAGGAGGATCTGTTGAAGATAATCTTCCAATTACTCGCACAACTTTTAATGAAAAAATAATTGGAATCTTACTGTTTATTGTAACCGTTTTTGTAGTTTTCGGGATTTATAAATATTTTGATTACGAAATTCATCAAGACAACTATGTTGATATGATTTCATCAGGAATATTTTTCGCAGGAATGTGGTATATGGCCAGAAAAAAAATAGAAAACTGGACACTTTGGATTATTGGTGATATTATTGTTGTGCCTCTCTATGCTTATCGTGGGCTGGGGATGCTGTCACTTCAATATTTAATTTTTACAATTTTGGCTATTTCAGCTTATTTAGAATGGAGAAAAATCTTAGACAGCAAAAAACAACAATAATAAAAATTGCTTTATTTGGTCCTGAGAGTACAGGTAAAACTACATTGGCAAAACAGTTAGCAGATTACTACGAAACCGAATGGGTTCCCGAGTTTGCGCGCGATTATCTGCAAATAAAATGGGAAGAAAATAAGCATATCTGTGTGGCTGATGATATGATGCCAATTGCTTACGGACAAACGGCTTTAGAAAATGAACGTCTTGCTAAAGCAAATAAATACTTGTTTTCTGATACCAATTTAATGGTAACTAAGGTTTTCTCTGAAATGTATTACGGTTTTTGTGATCCGCTTTTGAATGATGCGGCGCTTCAGCATGAATACGATTTATTCTTTTTGACTGATATTGATGTGCCTTGGGAGAAAGACGACATACGCGATACTCCAGAAGGAAGAGAAACTGTTTTTTCTGTTTTTAAACAAACTTTGATTGATACAAAAAAGCCTTTTATAACTTTATCTGGTGACAAAAAAACGCGTCTAGCCGAAGCATTAAAGATTGTAGATAATTTGACGATTGCCTTAGAAAAAGGTTTTTCGTCTGCTGAATTCGTTCAGATTTATGAAAGAGGAATTCCTTTTGAAAATATTCTATCTCAACTTAAAATTTTCAAAAAAGGTATTGCCAAAAGTAATTTAATTAGTCCTGCCATTATCGATAATGGAATTCTAAATTTGAATCAAGTAGATTTTGAGACAAAAGCTTCTTTTTTTGATCATGAAAAGGAGAATCTGAAAATTAAAAAGTTTGTTCCTGCCTCAGGTGCAGCTTCTAGAATGTTTAAGTTTTTGACTGCTTTTTTAAATGATTTTGATATTCAAAAAGAAACTATCAACTCTTACATTAATAGAAAAAATGATAAAGAGCTCGCTATTTTTATTGTTGGAATGGAAAAGTTTCCTTTTTTCAAGGCAGTAGATAAAAAACTAAGAGAAATTTATCCTGATTTTGAAGCTTTAGAAAGAGATTATAAAAATTACTATTTTGTAAAATTATTACTGTCTCCTGATTATTTTGATTTTGCGAATAAGCCTAAAGCTGTTTTGCCTTTCCATTGGTACGATACACATATTGCCAATCCGATTGAAGAGCACTTGAATGAGTGTGTACATTATGCCTCTTCAAAAAATGTTTCCAATTTGCATTTTACTGTTTCCGACATTCATCAAGATTTATTTTATGAAGGGATTAATGAAGTTATCGAAAAAATTGAAAAACCATCAGGAATAAAGATCAACATATCCTATTCGTATCAAAATAAAAGTACAGATTCTATTACGATTGATGAAAATGATAAACTAGTAAAAGACAAGCTAGATAATTTAATTTTTAGACCAGGAGGACACGGAGCTCTTATCGAAAATCTAAATAATCTTGATGCAGATATTATTTTTATAAAAAATATAGACAATGTTATTCAAAATCATATTGATAAAATTACGTTGTATAAAAAAGCATTGGCAGGTATTTTAATTGAAATACAGCAAAAGGTTTTTTCTTATTTGAAAAGGATTGATCAAAATGAAATTCAAGAAAATAATTTAGAAGAAATCTTACTGTTTTTACAGGAAAAATTAAATATTGAATTAAGTGATGATTTTAATAAGTTTACTTTCGAGAATAAGATAGTCAATATTAAAGAACTTTTAAATCGTCCAATTCGTGTTTGCGGGATGGTTAAAAATGAAGGAGAACCTGGAGGAGGACCATTTTGGATCATGAATGACAGAGGCGAAACTTCGCTTCAAATTGTTGAAACTTCTCAAGTTGATTTACAAGACAAAAAACAACTCGAAATTTTAGCCGAAGCAACACATTTTAATCCAGTAGATTTGGTTTGCGGGATTAAAAATTATAAAGATGAAAAGTTTGATTTGCTCCAATATGTAGATCAAAAAGCCGGTTTTATTGTAGAGAAAAGCGTTGACGGAAAAACAGTTAGAAGTTACGAATTACCTGGTCTTTGGAACGGATCTATGGCAAATTGGCTTACTATCTTTGTTGCTGTTCCTTTAATTACTTTTAATCCGGTAAAAACGGTAAACGATTTATTAAAAGCAGCGCATCAGCCACAATAAGATGGAATTAGATAAAATCATATCAGAATTAAATTTTAAAGCCGTTCGCAGTAGTGGTGCAGGCGGACAAAACGTAAATAAAGTTTCGTCTAAAATAGTTTTGAATTTCGATTTAGATGCTTCTCAAGCTTTATCTGATGAAGAAAAATTACTTTTAAAAGAGAACCTATCGACAAGATTAACTTCTGAAAATATCCTAATTTTAAATTGCGATGAAGACCGGAGTCAGCTTAAAAACAAAGAGATTGTTATCAAAAGATTTTTAGAAATCATTAAAAAAGGATTGTACGTTCCGAAAGTTAGAAAAGCTACAAAAATTCCAAAATCTGTTATCAAGAAAAGAATTAAGGATAAAAAGAATATTTCTGACCTTAAACAATCACGTAAGAAACCAAACTTAGATTAAATCTTAAAATTTATTAATTCCAAATTTCAATAGAAAGCAATAATTAGTTTTTGGAATTTGGAATTTCTTTTTTGGAGATTTAAACATTTTAACATTACATTTGCACTGTCTCAAAGGGGTGCTCTAAATAACGAGCTGAGATCATACCCAAAGAACCTGAGCGAGTAATGTTGCTAAGGGAAAAAACGACACTTTCAAGTTTGTATACTTTATCTTGTCGTGAAACACATTTATTAATTTAACAAAAGAATAATTCCCCCTTTTATTCGTAAATATTTACGAATGAAAACTATTTTTAAAGTTGCTGAGGTACTAAGGTACAAAAACTCAGAGGTTTTTAAAAACAGAACCAAATCTGTTTTCTTTACTCTTTTATCTGTTTTCTTTACACTATTCTCTTTTGCCCAACAGCAAGATTCAACAAAAGTAAATTCTCTTGATGAGGTTTTGGTTTCTGCTATTCGTGTTACTTCAAAAACTCCGGTAAGTTTTAGTAATATGGACAAAAAAGAAATTAAGTACAGAAATTTAGGTCAAGATATTCCTGTTTTGATGAATTATCTTCCATCGGTTGTAACAACTTCTGATGCTGGAAATGGTGTTGGTTATACCGGAATTCGTGTGCGTGGAAGCGATGCCACACGTGTAAATGTAACCATCAACGGAATTCCATACAACGATGCCGAAAGTCAGGGAACTTTTTGGGTAAATATGCCCGATTTTGCTTCTTCTGTAGAAAGTCTTCAATTACAGCGCGGTGTCGGAACTTCTACAAATGGTGCAGGTGCTTTTGGTGCAAGTTTAAATATGCTGACAGATAACTATGTTAGAAAAGCAACAGGCGAAATTTCAAGTTCTGCAGGATCGTTCAATACATTAAAAAATACAGTAAAATTTAGTACTGGTCTATTAAATGATCATTTTGAAATTGCAGGCCGTTTGTCTGCTATTCAAACAGATGGCTATATCGACCGGGGCAGTGCAGATTTAAAATCATATTTCTTGCAGGGAACTTATGTCGGAAAAACAACTTTGATCAAAGCTCTTGTTTTTGGAGGAACTCAAAAAACTTACCAGTCTTGGAATGGAATTGATAGCGAAAAATTAAGCGAAAACCGCAGGTATAATTCCGCAGGAGAATATACAGACGAATCTGGTGTTACTCGTTATTACGATAATGAAACAGACAATTATAACCAGGATCATTATCAATTACACTGGAACGAATCAATTTCTGACAAGTGGAGTACAAACTTTGCACTTCATTATACAAAAGGGAAAGGGTATTATGAAAACTATAAAGAAGATGCCGAAATGTCTGAATATGGTTTAGCTGCCGTTGGAGCAGTTACTACGACAGATTTAGTGCGTCAGAAATGGTTAGACAATGATTTTTACGGAACTACTTTTTCTGCAAAATACGTAGCAGATGGACTGGATGTTATTTTAGGCGGAGGATGGAATAAATATGAAGGCGATCATTTTGGAAAAGTAATTTGGGCCAGATATGCTTCAACATCAGAATTAGGAGATCATTATTATGATGATTTTTCAACAAAAACGGATGGTAATATCTTCGCGAAAGCCAATTATCAATTAACAGAAAAACTGAGTTTTTACGGCGATTTGCAATATAGAAATGTGCATTATAAAGCGAATAGTGCAGAAACAGGTTTGGTTAATGATAATTTCAGTTTCTTTAATCCAAAAGCTGGTTTAAATTATGCATTTACTCAAAAAAGCACTTTATACTTTTCGTATGCAAGAGCGAACCGTGAGCCAAACAGAACGGACTACGAGGGAGGAAACGTGAAACCAGAGAAGTTAAATGATTATGAATTAGGATGGAGATTTAATTCGGAGAAATTTCAATTGAATTCTAATTTCTACTACATGGCTTACAAAGATCAATTAATTTTGACAGGAAGATTGGACGATGTTGGAAATCCAATTCGAGCAAATACAGAAAAAAGTTATCGTTTAGGATTTGAATTTGATGCAACAATTGCACTTACTGATAAATTTACTTTAAGACCCAACTTCACTTTGAGCAGCAACAAAAATGTTGATTTAGCTGTTGATGGCGAATATTACGGAACAACAAAAATTGCATATTCTCCACAAGTTATTGCTGGAAACGTCATTGTTTACAAACCAATTGAAGGATTATATCTTTCTTTATTGCAAAAATACGTTGGAGAACAATTCATGAATAATATAGAATTACCTTCGGCAAAATTGGCAGATTATTTTGTAAACGATTTTAATGCTTCTTACGAAATAAAACCAAATTCAATATTTAAATCAATTACCATTACCGCTTTGGTTAATAATATTTTAGACAAAAAATACATTTCAAACGGAGCAATGTGGGATATTTATCCTTATTACTATCCACAAGCAGGAAGAAATTTCTTGATTGGTTTGAGTCTAAAATTCTAACTAATCTTTTCAATAAAAAAAGCCTGAATTTACTTTCAGGCTTTTTTTTATTTAATTATAAACGTGAATCACAGTTCCAGATCCTTCTGCGCGATATTGTTTCATTGGATATTCTTTTCCTCCAAGTCCAGTAAACAGATTATATTGTGCTTTATCACAAGAACAAACAGCATAAATACCACTAATTGTCATGGCCGAGCAAGATGTAAGCGCTTGATTTGGGCACGCGGCATCAAAGGCAGTATAAGTTCCCTCACCAGTTTTCATTACAATAATTCCTTTTGCTCCGTAGTTGGCAACATAAACAGGATTACTTACATATTTTAAGTTGTTATAAGTCGGAAGATTATTATCTAAATAGACATTAACAGCGTAATTTGGAATGTAAGGATTATTGTTACTTCTGTTATTGTCGCTGCAAGAGAACAAAACAGCGGTAAAGGCGATAAAGAACCAGATTTTTTTCATTATTTGAATAAGAATTAGTTAAACAAAAATAATTTATTTAGATTTGAAATCTATATGATTAACATATAATTATGTACTATTAAAAATAATAGTATATTTGTGATAAGAAAATCCCGTCGCGATGGGATTTTTTGTATTTATATAAACGATGAAGTTATGAGTAAAGTATCTTATTATACAGCTGAAGGATTAAAAAAGTTAAAAGATGAATTGGAGCACTTGAAAAGTGTAATGCGTCCAAAGGCATCTCAAGATATAGCAGAGGCAAGAGATAAAGGAGATTTGTCTGAAAACGCCGAGTATGATGCAGCAAAAGAAGCACAGGGTTTATTAGAAATGAGAATTGCTAAGCTGGAAGAAGTCTATTCTAACGCCAGATTAATTGACGAATCACAATTGGATGTTTCGAAAGCATTGGTGCTTTCTAATGTGAAAATTAAGAATCAAAGCAACGGAATGGAAATGAAATATACGTTGGTTGCAGAAAGTGAAGCCGATTTAAAAACAGGAAAAATCTCTGTAACTTCTCCGATTGGAAAAGGTTTACTTGGAAAATCTGTTGGAGAAGTAGCAGAAATCACAGTTCCAAACGGAATTTTGAAATTCGAAATTTTAGAAATTTCAAGAGACTAAATTTTCTTTTATTTAATCGGTTAATTGTTTAATCGGTTAAAAGAATCAACGATTAAACAAATAAACAAAAATGGCATCAATATTCACTAAAATAGTAAACGGAGAAATTCCGGCTTATAAAATTGCTGAAGACGATAATTTTTTGGCATTTTTAGATGTAAATCCAAATGCTAAAGGACATACACTTTGTATTCCAAAACAAGAAATCGATAAGATTTTTGATATGGATGAAGAACTGTATTTAGGTTTAATGAAGTTTTCTAAAAAGATTGCTGCAGCCCTAGAAAAAACAGTTTCATGCAAAAGAATCGGAATAGCTGTTGTTGGACTTGAAGTGCCGCACGCGCACGTACATTTGATACCATTAAATGAAATGGATGAAATGCGTTTTATTAATAAAGTCTCTCTTTCTAAAGAAGAATTTGAAGCTTTAACAAAAGATATTCAATCGAATTTATAAAATTTTACGAGTGTCAGGCAGAGCGAAGTCGAAGCCTTTCTTAATAGAATATAAAGTGCAGTAAAATTATTTACTGCACTTTTTTATTTAGTAAAATCTGAAATGTAGTTCCTTTACCAATTTCAGAATGTAAAACCTTAATTCTTCCGTTGTGGTATTCTTCAACAATTCTTTTGGTTAAAGAAAGCCCAAGTCCCCAGCCACGTTTTTTGGTAGTAAAACCAGGTTCAAAAATGGTTTTAAATTGTTTTTTAGAAATTCCAGTTCCAGAATCTTTAATGTTGATTTTTACATGATGAGCATCTTGTTCAATTTGAAGATCTAAAGTTCCTTTTCCTTTCATAGCATCAATAGCATTTTTAACTAAATTTTCAATAGTCCAGCTATGCAAAGTCGGATTAATCATGCCGAAAATAGCATTTTCTGGCGCTTTAAACGAAAAAGCAACTTGTTTAGAAAATCGAGATTGCAAATACTCGTATGCATTTTTTGTTTCATCAACAATATCATAAAGTCCTAAAACAGGCACTGATCCAATTTTAGAAAAACGATCTGTAATAGTTTGCAGACGCTCGATATCTTTTTCTATTTCTAAGGAAATTGAAGGGTCAATGTCTTCCGTTTTTAAAATTTCAACCCATCCAATCAAGGAAGATAAAGGTGTTCCAATTTGATGTGCCGTTTCTTTAGCCATTCCCGCCCAAAGTTTATTTTGGGTCGCCATTTTTGTACTCTTGTAAAAATTATAAATTAAAGCAATACATAAGAAAATAATAAGAGCTAAAGCGATTGGATAATACTTAAGTTTATTGAGCAATTCTGAGTTTCCGTAATACAATGTCTGATATTTTCCAGGCGCATATTCAAAAGTTATAGGTTCATTCTCGTTTTTTAATTTATTCAAAAAAGCAGTTCTTTTTTTCTTGTCAATAAGAACTTCGTCTGGAACATTTTTAGCGCTCACGACTTTATCATATAGCATTATAATACCCGGAATTGTAGTGTTGTTGCTGAAAATTTGGAGAGGTAGCTCTACGTCGGTGTTTTCATTTGCATTTACAAGCGTAATTTGTGCATTTACAAAAAGCTTCATTTTTAAGCGTTCCTCAATTTTAAATATCTGGAAGAAAGTATAAGTGTTCCAGAGAATTAGAGAAATGATAAGGAAGCAAACCGAAATAATAATCCAGCGGGTTGTGTTTGTTCTTTCAGAAAAAGACATATCAATTATTTTGAGGTATAAATATAACGAAATATACACATTTTATATTTTGCGTATACCGAAAGATTTTTAGTTTTATCTGGAAAAGTATTTCTTCTAATTAAACGATTTCAATACTTTTGCAATTACCAAAATGAGGTTTGGTTAAAAAAGAAAAATTATGATTAGCATCGATCCAAAAGAGATTCCGACAGCCAAATTGCATGGATATTTGCAAAGCGCAGTGGGGCCGAGACCAATTGCTTTTGCAAGTACAATCAGTTCAAAAGGAATTCCGAATTTATCGCCTTTTAGTTTCTTTAATGTATTTAGTGCCAATCCGCCAATTTTGGTTTTTTCGCCAGCACGACGTGTTCGAGACAATACGGTCAAACATACCTTAATAAATGCGCAAGATACCCGCGAAGTGGTTATTAATGTTGTAAATTTTGATTTGGTACAACAAACATCTTTGGCGAGTACAGAATATGCAGAAGGTGTAAACGAATTTATTAAAGCTGGTTTAACACAAATTCCTTCTGATCTTGTAAAACCATATCGAGTAAAAGAATCTCCAGTTCAATTTGAATGCAAGATAACGCAGATTATTCCGTTAGGAACTGAAGGGGGAGCAGGAAATTTGATTTTGTGTGAAGTGGTAAAAATGCACATTCACGAATCTATTTTAGATGAAAATGGGGCAATAGATCAGCATAAAATTGATTTGGTTTCTAGGTTAGGAAAAGATTGGTATTCGAGATCAAATCAAGGTCTTTTTGAAGTAGTAAAACCCTTGACAACACTGGGAGTAGGTGTAGATGCGATTCCTGATTTTGTAAAAGAAAGCGCTGTTTTTGATGGAAATGATTTAGGCAAACTCGGAAACGTAGAAGTATTGCCTACAACGGAAGAAGTTAGTATATTTGTGAAAGAAAATTTTTCTGTGAAAGGAGTTTTAAGTTCCGATGATCAGCAAAAAGTGCACTTGGAAGCCAAAAAATACTTGGATAATGGCGATGTAGAATCGGCTTGGAAAGTGCTTTTAGCAAAAAAATAAAAAGAATAGAAACAATAATTAATATAAACGAAGATGGAAGTTATAGGAAAAGTAAAAGTGGTTAACCCAGAGCAGCAAGTTAGTGCATCATTCAAAAAAAGAGAATTGGTTGTAACTACAGATGAGCAGTATCCACAGCATATTTTAATCGAATTTACACAAGATAAATGCGATTTATTAAGCAGCTATAAGCAAGGAGAGCCGGTAAAAGTTTCTATCAATTTAAGAGGAAGAGAGTGGGTTAATCCACAAGGAGAAACGAGATATTTCAATAGTATTCAAGGTTGGAGAATCGAAAGAGTAGGTAACGAAGCGCCAACACAAGCGCCACCAATGCCAACTGCACAAACTTTTGCTCCAGCAACAAATGTAAGCGAAGACGAACCAGACGATTTACCGTTCTAAAAAAGGTTTAAATTCCAATATATTAAATTCCAAATTCCAATTCATTCGACTGAATTTGGGATTTGGAATTTTTTGTTTTTTTTGTCATTTCGACTGAAGGGAGAAATCACACAAGTAATTCCATAAAGTGAATCGACAATCTTTGGCGAGTTTCGAGTGTGATTTCTCCCTTCAGTCGAAATGACAAAATCGCATAAATTTTTTCAACATTGATTATTGTAGAAAGATGTATTATTTATTCAACGATTTATTTTTTCCGCCTGTTACTGAAGCCGATGAAGAAGGCGTTTTGGCTATTGGTGGCGATTTAAGTTCAGAACGTTTACAATTGGCTTACAAAAGCGGTATTTTTCCTTGGTTTAATGAAGGAGAACCGATTCTTTGGTGGGCGCCAGATCCGAGAATGGTATTGTTTTTTGATGAATTGGTCATATCGAAAAGCATGAGAAATATTCTCAATAGAAAGATGTTTAAGGTTACATATAATAAAAATTTCAGAGAAGTAATTTCGAATTGCCAGCAGATAAAACGCGATGGACAAAACGGAACTTGGATTTCTAACGAAATGATTGATGCGTACTGTAAATTAAACGAAGAAGGAATTGCAAAATCTGTTGAGGTTTGGCAGGACGAAACTTTGGTTGGCGGTTTGTATGGAATCGATTTGGGAAATATATTTTGCGGAGAAAGTATGTTTTCTAAAGTTTCAAATGCTTCAAAAGTGGCTTTTATTGCTTTAGCTTTACATTTGCAAAAACAAAATTACAAATTATTAGATTGCCAGGTTTATAATCCTCATTTAGAGAGTTTAGGTTGTCGTGAAATTGAACGTGAAGAATTTATGTCTATTTTAAAAAGTAAATAAAAATGAGCGCAGTTTACAGTGTAAAAGAAATCTATATTTATCCGATAAAAAGTTTGGCGGGAATTAGTTTAAAAAGTGCCAATGCAGAAGAAATGGGCTTTGAAAATGACCGTCGCTGGATGCTTATTAATACTGAAAATGTTCATGTTACTCAAAGAGAATATCCTAAAATGAGTCAGTTTTATCCTGAAATTTCGGGAGATAAAATTAGAATCAATTTTGAAGGAGAAACTCATGAATTCTTGATACATGAATATCTTGAAAATGCTATCGATTCGCATGTCTGGGATGATAAAAGCGAAGTTTTCGAAGTAAATAAAAATTCTTCGAAATGGTTTAGTGATAAATTAGGTTTTGAATGTAAACTGGTAAAAATTATAAAAAACGGAGACAGAAAACATGAAAGTTCTAAACTAAAAGAAACCTTCAATGTTAGCCTTGCTGACGGATATCCTTATTTATTAATTGGAACAGAAAGTCTTGATTTTTTGAATGAAAAACTAGAAGAAAAAATTACCATCAAAAGATTTCGCCCAAATATTGTTGTTAGTACCCAAAACGCTCACGAAGAAGACGATTTTAAGAGTTTTAAAATTGGAGAAGTTCAGTTTAAAAACATTAAACCTTGCGGAAGATGTATTATGGTTAATAATGATCCTCAGAAAGGAATTGTAAAAAAAGAACCTCTAAAAACGTTGAGCAAATACAGAAATGTTGATAATTCTGTTTTGTTCGGAACCAATATTGTGAGTTTAAATTCAGGAATTATTAATGTTGGTGATGAAGTTATTTTCTAAAAATTCAACTTTGTAAAATTCCAATTTAACGTATTAAAAATTACCAATTCATTCTTTAAAGCAGGTAATTCTAGAATCAGTTTCAGAGTTTCGTGTGCCATCATATTTCCAATAATTCCGGGCAAAGTTCCTAATACACCATTCAAATTACAATTAGGAACTTCTTTTGGATTAGGCATTTCTGGAAATAAGTCACGAAGATTTTTACTTCCGTTATGATTGAAAACCGCAATCTGGCCTTCAAATTTTAAAATACTTCCGTAAACCAAAGTCTTTTTTAGAAGAACGCAGGTATCATTGACTAAATATCGAGTCGAAAAATTATCAGAACCATCTACAATAATATCGTATTGTTCTATAATTTTTGATGCATTTTCTGCAGTTAACTTTTCATTAATTGCAAGAGCTTCAATCAACGGATTTAATTTGGAAACTACTTTCTGCGCCACAATGGCTTTTTGCTCTCCAATTTCATTTTCGGTGTATAAGATCTGTCGATGAAGATTATGAATTTCAATGGTGTCAAAATCCATAATTCCGATAAAACCAACTCCAGCCGTTGCAATATATTGTAAAATAGGACAACCTAAACCGCCAGCGCCAATTACTAAAATGCGTGCTTTTTTTAGTTTTTCCTGACCTTCATCACCAATTTCTGGAAGGATAGTTTGTCTGTTGTAACGCAGAAATTCTTGAATTATGCTCACTTTAAATTTTAGATTTTAGATTGTTGATTTTAGATTGTTGATTTTATATTAGAATTTGGACTCGACCGATAGCGAACAGGCGAAGCAATTTTAATATTTGAATTTTTAAATAAAACTTTTGCTCCAATCTTTCCAAACGGGTTCGTAACCTGCATTTTTTATGATTTTTGAAATTTCCTCCGCGGAACGTTCATCGCTAATTTCGAATTGTTCCAAAGATTGAGGATCTACAACATAACCGCCCGGATTTGTTTTAGAGCCCGCACTCATGCTCGTAACTCCGATTGGAATTATATTATTTCTGAATTTCTCGTTTTCTCTGGTTGAAATCGAAATTTCTAAATCTTCATTCCACAAGCGGTAAGCGCAAATTAATTGGGTTAAATCTTTATCGTCCATAATAAAATTCGGTTCGATAATACCTTCCGCAGGACGCAAACGCGGAAAAGAAACTGAATATTTGGTTTGCCAATATTTTTTTTGAAGATAATCTAAGTGCAGAGCATTAAAAAAACTGTCCGTTCGCCAGTCTTCCAAACCTAATAAGACACCTAAACCAATTTTATGAATTCCTGCAGTTCCGATTCGATCAGGAGTTTCCAATCTATAATCGAAGTTTGATTTTTTGCCTTTTGTATGATATTTTTTGTAAACTTCCTGATGATACGTTTCCTGATAAACCAAAACCGAATATACTCCAGCGTTATGCAAACGCTCATAATCTTCGGTAGAAAGAGGTTGAACTTCGACAGAAATAATTGAAAAATCTTCTTTAATTAAATTAATGGCATTTAGAAAATAATTGATGTTTACGGTATAATTAGCTTCTCCAGTAACTAATAAAACATGATCGAAACCAGTTTTTTTTAAGGATTCGACTTCTAGTTTTATTTCAGCATCAGAAAGTGTTTTTCTTTTGATTTTATTGTCTAAACTAAATCCGCAATAGGTACAAATGTTTTGGCATTCGTTGCTTAAATAAAGCGGGGCATACATTTGAATGGTTTTTCCGAAACGTTTTTTTGTTATTTCATGACACTTTTGTGCCATTTGTTCTAAATAATTTTGAGCAATTGGAGAAATCAAAGTCAGAAAATCATCAAGATTGTATTTGGTTTTGGCCAAAGTTCGTTCGACATCTTTTGATGTCGTTTGATATATTTTGGATTGAATTTTATCCCAATTATATTGCTCAAAAATAGCTTTAAATGTGTTCATTTTGAATGTGTTTTTTTACCGCAAAGTGCGCTAAGAATACGCAAAGTTCACAAAGCTTTGGGTTCTTGTTTTTGACTTTAAAGCACACAAAGCTTTGTGAACTTTGCGAAAAAACTTTGCGTTCTTTGCGGTAAAAAACTTTTGCGGTTAATATTATTTAGTCATATAAAAATGAAGTCAAAGGACTTGAAGCAACTGCATAATTTTGCTGATTAGCAACTTTGGCTTCAAAAGCTTTTCTTCCTGCTATTACAGCTTGCTTGAACGCCTCTGCCATTAATTTTGGATTTCCAGCAACAGCAATTGCAGTGTTTACCAAAACAGCATCGGCACCAATTTCCATTGCTTTTGCAGCGTCAGAAGGAGCGCCAATTCCCGCGTCGACAATAACTGGAACATTACTTTGATCGATTATAATTTCTAAAAAATCAATTGTTTTTAAACCTTTATTGCTGCCAATTGGTGATCCAAGAGGCATAACGGCAGCAGTTCCAGCGTTTTCTAAATGTTTGCATAAAACTGGATCAGCATGAATGTACGGAAGAACGAGAAAGCCTAGTTTTGCCAATTCTTCTGTGGCTTTTAATGTTTCAATCGGATCTGGCATTAAATATTTGGGATCTGGATGAATTTCTAATTTTACCCAATTCGTTTCTAAAGCTTCACGAGCCAATTGCGCTGCAAAAACGGCTTCTTTGGCATTTCTTGCTCCAGAAGTATTCGGTAATAAATTGATACTCGGATGTTGCAAATGCGATAAAATGGCGTCTGTGTCGGTTTCTAAATCAATACGTTTTAATGCAACCGTTACCAATTCGCTTTCTGAAGCCAAAATCGCTTGTTCCATTTCTTCATTCGAACCAAATTTTCCCGTTCCTAAAAATAAGCGAGATTTAAAAGATTTATCTCCTATGTTAAGCAATGATGTTTGCATATAATTTTTCGTTTAGTTGTTGAATCAGTTTCTCTTTTTCATCACTTTCTGTAATGATTCCAGAAACGGCAATTCCGTGAATCCCAGTTTCTAGTAACGGACTCACATCACGTACTGTAATTCCTCCGATAGCGTAAACAGGAATTTGGAGTTTGTTTTTTTTAAGTTTTTCAAGAATGTCAAAATAACCTGCTAAACCTAAAATCGGGCTTAACTTTTCCTTTGTGTTTGTAAATCTAAATGGTCCCAAACCAATATAATCACAGCCATTCTTGATATGGTTTTCAATATCTTCAAATGTATTTGCCGTGCCTCCTATTATTTTGTTTGTGCCTAAAATAGCTCTGGCTTCGTCAATTTTGGTATCAGTTAAACCTAAATGAATACCATCTGCGGCGATTTGTTCGGCAAGATGTAAATCGTCATTTATAATAAAATTCGCAAGATATTCTTCACACAAAGGTTTTACAGCTTCCGCTAAAGTAAAAGTATCTTTGGAGGTTTGGTTTTTAAATCGCATTTGCACCCAATTGCATCCCGCATCAAGTGCCTGATGAATGTTATACAGTTGCTGTTCGATAGTTTCGCCTTGTGAGATGTATTGCAGTTTGTTATACATAATGGTATCCGATTAAGGTTGAAGTTGAACTTAGATAGTTTTCTATATAGTTTTTAGCATTTTTACAAGCTTCAAGATTGTTTTGATTTAAAGCTAAATTTGAAGCAATTGCCGAAGAAAGCACACAGCCAGAACCATGTTTTTCAAAGCATTTTTTATCAGATGGAGGCAATTCTAAAATTTCATTTTTTAGAAATAAAAGATCTGTTCCAAGAGCAGTTTTATTATGGCCGCCTTTTAAGAGAATATGGGCTGAAGTTTCCTTTTTTCTCCAATACTCTTTTGAGATAAATCCTGGAAATAGCATTTCGATTTCATGATAATTCGGTGTTATGAGATCAATTTTTGATATGATTTTATTTAAATCCAAATAATCTTTAATATTTAAAAACTCAAATTTAGTCGTCGATTTTAAAACAGGATCCCAAACAATTTTTGTTGATGGAGAAAGCAGTTTTATTGTTGAAACAATTCGGCTTAAATCATATAAAGAAGAAAGAATTCCGATTTTCACAGCGCTTATTTTATAATTCAAAAACAAAGTTTCAATAGAACCAATGACAAAACTCAAATCTGTCCATTGAATTTCATAAAATTGATTCTCAGTCTGAATGGTATTTGCGGTTGAAATAGCAAAACCATTTACTTTATGCTGCTCAAAGGTTTTGATATCAGCCAAAATTCCGGCTCCTCCTGAAGGATCTAAACCTGCGATTGTAAGCACGAAAGGGCGATCTTCTGACATATTTTAAATTGTTTTATTGGGTTTTCATTATTCCAGATACTTCCTAAAAGAGCAATATCATCAAAACCATTTTTCATTGTTTTTTGAATATTTTCAAGATCAATTCCGCCTAAAGCAATCACTTTTGTTTTATAATTTGTTCTTGATTTTAAAGCTTCAAAAAAATCTGTTTTTGGCTCATAATTTTCTTTTGAAATGCTTTTAAAAACGGGACTTAAGAAAGCGTAATCGAAATTTTCAAGGGAATTAAAATCTTCTATCGAATGTGTTGATGTTGATTTAGATTCGTTTTTAGACCTACAAGGTTTTGAAAACCTTGCAGGACGACCAAAATTGTTTTTTCTTTCTTTTTCAGAAAAATGCAAGCGATTAATGCCAAAATCTTCCGCTAAGTGATGATGATTGTGCAAAACCAAATTTGTTCGAAATTCCAATTTTATTTGATGAATAAACTCCGCCATTTCTAATTCAGAAAAATCAGGTTTCCGAACATGAAACAAAGACAATCCTTCTTCACATAAAGAATGAATTATCTTGATTTCATCAGCAACAGCAAAAGGATTAGAGATCACAATCATATCTTTTCTCTTTATTCTTTCTTCTATTTTCTAAAACTCTAAATATAAATCTCTTTCCCTTGCTCAATAAATTCTTCTGATTTCTCCTGCATTCCTTTTTCAGCCGCAGCAACATCCCTAATTTCCTGAGATATTTTCATAGAACAGAATTTAGGACCGCACATCGAGCAGAAGTGCGCTACTTTTGCGCCATCTGCAGGAAGTGTTTCATCGTGAAATTCTCTTGCTGTATCAGGATCTAGCGCCAAATTAAATTGATCTTCCCAACGGAATTCAAAACGGGCTTTACTTAATGCATTATCGCGATATTGCGCTCCTGGATGGCCTTTTGCTAAATCTGCAGCATGAGCCGAAATTTTATAAGTGATCACTCCATCTTTTACATCTTTTTTATTTGGTAAACCGAGATGTTCTTTTGGAGTTACATAACACAGCATTGCGCAACCGTACCAGCCAATCATTGCCGCTCCAATTGCCGATGTAATATGATCGTAACCTGGTGCAATATCTGTTGTTAAAGGACCTAATGTGTAAAAAGGCGCTTCATGGCAATGTTCTAATTGTTTGTCCATGTTTTTTTTAATCATGTGCATCGGAACGTGTCCAGGCCCTTCAATAAAAACCTGAACATCATGTTTCCAAGCAATTTTGGTCAATTCGCCTAAAGTTTCTAGTTCGGCAAATTGTGCAGCATCATTCGCGTCAGCAATCGAGCCTGGACGCAAACCATCTCCAAGAGAAAAAGCGACATCATATTGTTTCATAATTTCGCAGATTTCTTCAAAATGAGTGTATAAGAAGTTTTCTTTATGATGAAATAAACACCATTTTGCCATAATTGAACCGCCTCGAGAAACAATTCCAGTCACACGATTTGCAGTTAAGTGAATATATCGAAGCAAAACTCCAGCGTGAATGGTGAAATAAGAAACACCTTGTTCTGCTTGCTCAATTAAAGTATCGCGGAAAATTTCCCAAGTCAAATCTTCGGCAATTCCTTTTACTTTTTCCAATGCCTGATAAATCGGAACGGTTCCAATTGGAACGGGTGAATTTCGGATAATCCATTCTCTGGTTTCATGAATGTTTTTTCCTGTTGATAAATCCATAATCGTGTCAGCTCCCCAACGGCAAGCCCAAACGGCTTTTTCTACTTCTTCTTCAATGCTGGAAGTGACAGCACTGTTACCAATGTTGGCATTAATTTTTACCAAGAAATTTCGACCAACAATCATCGGTTCGCTTTCTGGATGGTTAATATTGTTTGGAATTATGGCTCTTCCGCAAGCTACTTCAGAACGAACAAATTCTGGAGTGATTTTACTTTTTGGCGTATTAGCACCGAAACTATGACCGCCGTGCTGGCATTGCATAGCTTTGGTTTGCTCATTTAAAAGTTCAATTCTTTGGTTTTCGCGAATGGCAATATATTCCATTTCAGGTGTGATAATTCCTTGTTTGGCGTAATACAATTGCGTTACGTTTGCTCCTTTTTTGGCACGTTTTGGCTGATGTAAATATTCAAAACGAAGATGGTTCAGACTTTCATCACGTAATCTGCTTTGTCCGTAATCAGATGTTATTTCGCCCAAAATTTCAACATCATTTCGATCTAGAATCCAACTTTCGCGTAAGCGTGGCAGTCCTTTTCGGATATCAATTTCAACATTTGGATCTGTATATGGTCCTGAAGTATCGTAAACTGTTACAGGTGGATTTTTTTCTATTCCGCCATTTGAAAGTTTTGTGTCGCTAAGATGAATCTCGCGCATCGCTACTTTTATAGGGTGAATTTCACCATCTATATATACTTTTTTAGAATTTGGAAATGGGGTTCTGGATATTTGTTCTTCTGTTGTCATAGTTTTTTGTTTCAGGTTTGAAGTTTAAAGTTTCAACTTGTTCGGATTGCGTTTATTTACAGTATTTTTCCGTAGAGGCGCACTGCTGTGCGTCTACGTCCAGTGTGTAATTGGAATTTGGATTTTTAATTATTGGAATTTAAATTCTATCCTCCTTGAGTAGCAGAAATAATCAGAATTTCATCAGTTTCTTGTACGAAGAATTCGTTCCATTTGATTTTTGGAACAACAGTATTGTTAATAGCAACGGCGATTCCGTTTTGTTTGTTGGGAATTTCGAGATCGAGCAATGATTGAACGCTTAGCGATTCAGCATTGAATTTTTTTGTTTGTTGATTGATTTTTAGTTCCATTCCTTTTTGAGTTTAGTGTATAGTTACACGTTAGGAATGGCTACAATTACGCATAAAAATGCGCGCAGAAGTCATCTTACTTTTCCCTACGCTAGTATGAACTAGATCAGGTTCAGAGGGTAAAATCTCAGCCTACAAGTTGTAGACACCCCTAAAGTGTGAAGCAAATATAGATAATTTTTGTTTAAAAGTTTCAGGTTTCAAGTTTCAAGTTGTGCAAAATTTAAAACTTTGACTTAAAACGGAGGTTGTTTATTGGGTGTTTTTCCAGCAGTTTTCCGCGTGATCATTGATCATTCCTGTAGCTTGCATGTGTGCGTAAACAACAGTGGAGCCGACAAATTTAAATCCTCTTTTTTTTAAATCTTTACTGATTTCGTCTGAAAGAGGCGTCGTGGCTGGAACATCTTTTGAGGTTTTTGGACTGTTTATTATTGGTTTTCCGTTAGTGAATTTCCAGATATAATCTGAAAAACTTCCAAATTCTTCCTGAATTTTTATAAAAGCCTGGGCGTTTGAAACGGCTGCTTTTATTTTAAGTTTATTACGAATGATTCCACTATTTTGAAGTAGTTCTTGTATTTTATCTTCAGAATAATTGGCAATTTTTTTATAGTCGAAATAGTCGAATGCATTTCTGAAATTTTCTCTTTTGTTAAGAATTGTAATCCAGCTTAAACCGGCTTGAAACGTTTCTAGAATTAAAAACTCGAATAAAGTAGGGTCGTCGTAAACGGGAACTCCCCATTCTTCGTCGTGGTATTTTTTGTATAAATCGCTGGAAGTGCACCAGCCACATCGAATAAGATCTTTTTCCATTATTTTCCGATTTGCCAACTGTATCCTTTTACGGTAGGAATATACGCTGAACTGCCAATTATTACTAAATCAGTATAAATTTTTTTATCGTATTTAATGCCAATTGCTGTTCCTGAAGTATATAATTTATTGGCTTTAAAGGTAATTTTCATTAACCCGTCTTTGAATTTTGCATCAGAAACTTTTTCTAAAAACCAAGTCGATTTCCATTTTACCTCTATTTCATCTTCTGCAGTTTTGGTGATACTTTTAACTATCTTGACAGCTTCTCTTGGAATTTCAAAATTTTGCGTTAGTTCTTTTTGAGTAAACGTTTCCCCAATTTCACTGCTGGAAAGTATTTTTTTTAAATTATCAAATGTCATTAAGCTCTTATTCGATTGTTTTGGATCTATTAAATTGCTTTCAGCAGTCGTTTCTAAATTTTGTATTTGAGGTTTATTTTCTGTTTTTGGGCTCAACGTAAAATTGTTTTTTTGATAAGATTTTGAGCCTTTTTCCAGATTTTTTACTCCTGACTTTTCTAAATAGCTTCTTTTGAATTTTTTTTCAGAAGCGGGTTTTAATTTATTGACAGAAGAAATTAGTTCCTTTTTTGGCTGTTTTTTAGCATCATTGCTACAGCTTATTAGGAAGTAAGTTGTTGAAAGTAATATGATTGCGCAAATTTTTTTCATTATGTTAAGGTAATCTTATTCCTTGAGAGAAGTGTGCTCATTTAAATATTTTTTTATCAAATAATGACCTAAATAAATTGCAGGAGTTAAAACAATAGCGATAGCTAATTTAAAAGCGTATCCAACCAATCCTGAAGATATAAAGGTGTTGAAATCAATCTTTCCGGGAAGCCAGAAAGCAATTCCTAATACGATGAAAGAATCGAATAATTGTGAAATTACAGTTGAACCTGTTGTTCTAAGCCATATTTTTTTATGGCCTGTTCGGTTTCTAAAGAACCAAAAAACACTGACATCGATCAATTGTGAAACCATAAAAGCAATAATACTACCAACAATAATCCACATACTTTGTCCGAAAACTGCTTGAAATTGTTCGTCATTTACAGGACTAATTCCTTTTGCTGCGGGAATTACAATTGCCATAAACAAGATTAAAAAAGCGTATGCAATTAAACATGCCGTAATGAAAGAAAGTTTTTTTACGCCCTTTTCTCCAAAATATTCATTAATTAAATCTGTGGTTAAAAATACAATAGGCCAAGGCAAAATTCCTATACTCATAACAAAAGGTCCAATCTGAATTAATTTCCCTCCAATAAGTTCAGCTACAACGGCATTGGTGATAAATATTCCTGCAAGAACTACAAAAACGATCTCTTTTCTGGTTTTAAACATACTTATTTGATAATTGATGTTTCAAATTTAAGCTATTTCCTTTTAATTGATAATGGTTTTTTGAATTTGAAATTGGCTCAAGTTAAAAGTTAAAAATTATTCTTTGGTTTTCTTTTTAGTTATTTTTGGAACAATAACTAGTTCTATTATTGAATCAAATTAATGAGAATGAAAAAAATAGTATCAATTTTTATGATGAGTACAACTTTTTTTGCGTCTAACGCACAAACAAATTCTGATAATCCACTGCTGAAAAAATGGACAGGACCTTATGGTGGTGTTCCAGCTTTCAATGAGTATAAAGTGTCAGATTTTAAACCAGCAATCGAATTTGCAATTCAGGAAAAACTGAGTGAAGTAGATGCTATTGCAAACAATCCGAAAGTACCAACTTTTGACAACACGATAGCGGCAATGGAGCGCTCTGGAAAGACTATTTCGAGAATTTTAACGGTTTATGGTATCTATCGTTCCAATTTAAGCAGTCCAGAATTTAGTGTTGTAGACAGAGAAATGTCTCCAAAATTTTCTGAGTTTAGTGATAAAATCAATCAGAATAAAAAATTATTTACTAGAATTGAAACAGTTTATAATTCTAAAGAAAAGAGTAAACTTACAAGCGAGCAGCAACGTTTAATTTGGCTGTATTACAACAATTTTGTTCGTCAAGGTGCTCAGCTTAATGATGCAGATAAAGCAAAAGTAGCGGCTATCAATAAAGAATTAGCGACGCTTTTTACACGTTTCAGTCAAAATTTACTTGCAGAAGAGCATAATCAATATGTTGCTTTAAAGACAGAAAGTGATTTTGATGGTTTGCCAGCAGAAGTTAAAAATGCAGCTATAGCAGAAGCAAAAGAAAGAAAACTTGGTGTAATGGGATGTGTTGCTAATACACGTTCTTCAATTGAACCATTTTTGACATTTTCAACACGTAGAGACCTACGAGAAAAAGCCTTTGAAATTTTTGTTAAACGAGGAGACAACGGTAATGAAAATGATAACAATGCAACACTTGTTTCTATTTTGCAGCTGCGTACTCAAAAAGCGAAATTATTAGGATATCCTACTTTTGCTGACTGGAGTTTGTCTAATAAAATGGCAAAAGATCCAAAAAAGACTTTGGCTTTGATGGAGTCAGTTTGGGAACCGGCTGTTGAACAAGTGCACAAGGATGTTGCAGAAATGCAAAAAATAGTTGATGATGAAAAAGGAAATTTTAAGATTCAGCCATGGGATTACCGCTTTTATGCTGAAAAGGTTAGAAAAGCAAAATACGATTTAGATCAGAATGAAGTTAAGCCATATCTTCAGTTAGAAAACTTACGTGAAGGTATGTTTTGGGTTGCGGGTGAATTGTTTAATTTAAGCTTCAAACAAATTACCAATGTTCCAGTTTATCATCCAGATGTACGTGTGTGGGAGGTAAGTAATAAATTAACAGGCAAAGTGGTTGGTTTATGGTATTTTGATCCTTACGCGCGTGCGGGAAAACGCTCTGGAGCTTGGATGAATGCTTACCGTGATCAGCAAAAACTTGATGGCGATGTACTTACAATTGTTTCTAATAACTGTAATTTTGTTAAAGGAGCACCAAATGAGCCGATTTTAATTTCTTGGGAAGATGCAAGTACACTATTCCATGAATTTGGGCACGCACTTCATGGATTGTGTTCAAATGTAACGTATCCAAGTCTGGCAGGAACATCTGTAGCGCGAGATTATGTTGAGTTTCCTTCGCAGTTATTAGAACACTGGCTGGCAACCCCAGAAGTGTTGAATAAATTTGCGTTGCATTATAAAACAAACCAGCCTTTGCCAAAGACTTTAGTTGAAAGAATTGAAAAAGCATCTAATTTTGGAGAAGGCTTTGCTACTGTCGAAACAATTTCGAGTTCTTTGGTAGATATGAAGCTTCATTTGGCTACACAACCAATTGATCCTCATAAATTTGAAAAAGAGACTTTAGATGCGCTTCATATGCCTTCAGAAATTGTGATGCGTCATCGTATTCCTCAATTTGGACATATTTTCTCAAGCGATGGTTATGCTGCTGGTTATTACAGCTATTTATGGGCAGATGTTATCAATGCTGATGCATGGGAAGCTTTCTTAGAAGGAAAAGGACCTTATGATAAAGAAGTGGCCAAAAAGCTTTATGAAAATGTTTTTAGCATAGGAAACACTATTGATCAGGAAAAGGCATATGAGAATTTTAGAGGAAGAGCTCCAAAATCTGATGCTTTGATGCGTGCAAGAAATTTCCCGATTAAGGGTAAAAAATAATAAGATGAAAATCTGATTAAAGTCCTCGAATAATTATTTATTCGGGGATTTTTTTTGAATTGTCATGCAATTCGATCTTATAAAATAATTAAAGTCAAAGTCTTCTTTTTAGTAGTTCCAAAAGGAAGGACTTATATTATAGAGCTGGACTTCAGTCCAGTTTATGTCGAATAACAAAAAAAGCCCGAATAAATAAATATTCGGGCTTTTTTATATTGAAAAAAAATAGATTAACCTAAAGTTACTCTTTTGAAACCAGTGATTTCAACATTGAATCCTTTAACATAATCACCAACTTTTTTACTGTCATCTTTGATGAAGTTTTGATCTAGTAAAGCTTTTTCTTGATCTAAAGTAGTGTTGTCAGAAATGAAACGTTGCACTTTTCCTGGAAGAATTTTGTCCCAGATTTGTTCTGGTTTACCTTCAGCTTTTAATTCAGCTTTAGCATCTTCTTCTGCTTGTTTGATAACTTCAGGAGTTAATTGAGAGAAAGAGATGTATTTAGGAACATTTTTTAAAGTTTTTCCTAAACGTTTTGCTTCTTCATTATCTTTTTCGATTACAGCAATACGAGCAGCAAGTTCAGATTCAACGAAAGCTGGATCAAAATCTTTGTAAGATAATGTATCAGCACCCATAGAAGCAACTTGCATAGACACGTCTTTTGTTAAAGTTTCTGCATTAGCAATTGGAGCAGAAATAGCTGTTAAAGCAGCAATTTTGTTTACGTGAACATAAGATCCAACAAAAGCACCTTCTAAAATTTCGAAACCACCGATTTCGATTTTCTCACCGATAACACCTGTTTGCTCGATTAATTTTTCAGCAACAGTAATTCCGTTGAAGTCAGAAGCTAAGAACTCTTCTTTAGAAGAGAAATTGATAGCTCTTTCAACTAAATCTTTAGCTAAAGTTACGAAAGCTTCATTTTTACCTACGAAGTCAGTTTCACAGTTTAAAGTGATGATAGCTCCTTTAGTGTTGTCTGCATTGATAAAAGAAACAGCAGCTCCTTCAGAAGACTCACGGTCAGAACGGTTAGCAGCAACTTTTTGTCCTTTTTCTCTTAGGATTTGTATCGCTTTATCGAAATCTCCTTCAGCTTCAACTAAAGCTTTTTTACAGTCCATCATTCCGGCACCTGTAGATTGTCTTAATTTATTTACGTCTGCAGCAGTAATTGTTGACATAATATTTTGAATTTTTAATGTTAAAAGTAAAAAATTCCAGCTTTTAAATCCCAAACTCCAATTTTAATAAATTATCAACATAACGTTTTTAATTTTGTATTTGGAATTTGGAATTTAAAATTTGGAATTTAAAATTTGATTTATTCTTCAGTTGCAGGAGCAGCTTCAGCTTCAACAGCAGGAGCAGCTTCTTCAGTAGCTTCAACTTCTTTTTCAGAACCTCTGTCAGAAAGACCTTCGATTACTGCAGTAGTTACTAAAGATAAAATTTTGTCAATTGATTTAGAAGCATCATCATTTGCAGGAATCACGTAATCAACCTCTCTTGGGTCAGAATTCGTATCAACCATTGCGAAAACTGGAATGTTTAATTTTTGAGCTTCTTTTATTGCGATGTGTTCAGCTTTGATATCTACTACGAACAATGCTGCAGGTAGTCTAGACATATCAGCAATTGAACCTAAGTTTTTCTCTAATTTAGCACGTAGACGATCAACTTGCAAACGCTCTTTTTTAGATAACGTCATGAAAGTACCATCTTTCTTCATTTTATCAATAGAAGACATTTTTTTAACTGCCTTTCTGATAGTTACGAAGTTAGTTAGCATTCCACCAGGCCATCTTTCAGTGATGTAAGGCATGTTTGCAGCCTTTGCTTTGTCAGCAACGATGTCTTTAGCTTGTTTTTTGGTAGCTACGAATAAGATTTTTCTACCTGATGCAGCGATTTTTTTCAAAGCTTCGTTAGCTTCTTCAATTTTAGCTGCAGTTTTATATAGATTGATAATGTGAATACCATTACGCTCCATATAAATGTAAGGAGCCATGTTTGGATCCCATTTTCTAGTCATGTGTCCGAAGTGAACACCTGCTTCTAGTAATTCTTTTACTTCTATTTTGTTTGCCATTTTTGTACTAGTTTACGTTCTGTTGATTAGCAATGTATAAATGGCGATTTCTCTGGCTTTATACATTTAGATGCTAAACTATATCCTACCTCGGTAGGAGAGCAACAATAACTGTGTTTTTTAATTTCAATAAATAATTGATAATGTCTTGTCCCATTTGAACAAGACAGGTAATATTAACGTTTAGAGAACTGGAATCTCTTACGAGCTTTCTTCTGACCGAATTTCTTACGTTCAACCATTCTTGGATCTCTTGTTAATAAACCTTCTGGTTTAAGAATTCCTCTGTTTTCAGCGTTAACTTCACACATTACGCGTGCTAATGCCATTCTTACAGCCTCTGCCTGACCAGTTGAACCACCTCCGTAAACGTTTACTTTTACATCAAAGTTGTTTACATTTTCTGTCATAGACAATGGTTGTAAAACTTTGTATTGTAAAGTTGCAGTTGGAAAGTAAGTTGCGAATTCTTTTTTGTTTACAGTGATGTTTCCAGTTCCTTCAGAAACGTATACACGTGCAACAGCGGTTTTTCTTCTACCGATTTTGTGAATAACTCCCATTACTTAAGATCATTTAGGTTAACAGTTCTAGGTTTTTGAGCTCCGTGAGTATGCTCAGCACCTACAACAACATTTAGATTTCTAAAAAGTTCAGCTCCTAATTTGTTTTTAGGTAACATTCCTTTTACAGCTTTTTCTACTAATAATGCAGGGTTTTTAGCTTGCAATACTTTAGCAGTTAAAGTTCTTTGTCCTCCTGGGTAACCTGTATGACGCATGTAAATTTTGTCATTCAATTTTGTACCTGTAAGGTTAATTTTTTCTGAGTTGATAACAATTACGTTATCTCCACAGTCAACGTGCGGTGTGTAACTTGGCTTGTACTTACCTCTTAAGATCATTGCAACTTTAGAAGCAAGACGTCCTAAGTTATGACCTTCAGCGTCAACAACAATCCACTCTTTAGTTACAGTGGTTTTGTTAGCTGAAACTGTTTTGTAGCTTAATGCGTCCATAATATTATTTTAATTAAACATTCCATCCCCAATAAAGGGGATGCAAAAGTACAATTAATTATTTTAAAACCAAATACCTGAAAGAATATTTTATCTGCTGAAAATCAGGGCTTCAGTTTTTTAATTAATTAAGGAATAAAAAAACCGTCTCCACAATAAAGTGAAGACGGTTAAATATTTAGAAAAAAAATAATTATACGATAAATATATTGGCAATATCAACTACTTGCTGTGTTGTAAGTGGTTCATCATAAGCTTCGGAGCCGGCTGCAGCGCCAAAAGCGGTTGCTGTATTAAATCCTGCTTGAATGGTTACACCTTCGCCATCGTAAACAGCTTGGGTTGCTGCGGGCATTCCTGCACCTCTTTCTGCATTAGAGATCCATCCTTTTAGACCTCGTAATCTTCTAACTTCTGAAGCGTGACGAGCTTCAACAGAATGAATCTGCAATGCCGCGGTCAATAAATCGGGTGTTGTAATTAGGTTTGCGGCTTGTCCTTTATATGCTCTAACCCCAGTATCCTCGAAAGCTTGTGCTAATGCTAAAAAGGTTGGGTAATCTCCAAACGGATTAAAAGCGCCTCCGACTGTAAAGTCAAAAGTGGGTTTCGGAACAAAGTTGGCACTTGCTGTACCGCCTAATCCTGCAATCAAAAATTTTACGTGATCAGATTCGTGAGCGGCAATTTGTTGAAATACTTTTAAATCGCGCCCGCCATTTTCAGAAGCTGGAATAACACCTGAATCTAATGCCATGGCGTAAAATTCGTTTTCAAGGTATTCTAAAGTCAAAGCAAATTGTAAAGCTCCGATAGGAGTTGCTGGTGTTGCTGTAATGTCTTTAGCGAAAGCTTTATTAGTAAGAGCCGACAATCCGAAAGGAATTGAAGCTAAGGCTAAATTTTTTCCAATATTTCCAAACTGCGAAAAACTGTCTCTTCGAGAACCAGTACTATTCATTAAATTATCGTCAGTAAAGGACTCTATAAATTTTAAAATGTTCATAATTTCTAAGTTTTAACGGTTAAGATTAAGGCAAGTATTTAGCTGTAAATTTTGTGGTAATAAAATTGGCAGCAATCGGCAGTATTTTAGACGGATCTTTTGCATCGTCTAAACCTGTTGACATATTTACAATATCATCTCCGGCAAAATCTTTAGAATTCGGATTAATCAAACTTCTTATTGCAGCGGCATGTCTTGCTTCTACAGAAACAATTTTTCCTGCTAATAATAGGTAGTCGGCTGTCTTAATCAATTTACCAGCACCGTTATAGGCCGCAACTCCTGTATCTTCTAATGCTTTTGCAGTAGCCAGAACTTCGGTACGGCTGTTGAAATTTAAGGAACCATAATTAAAGGCCAAAGTAGGAAGTAATTGTGAGCTAGGATCGGGAAGTGCTCCATTTAAAGCAGCTTTGAAAAAATCTCTGTGAACGACTTCGTGGTGGTACAAGTCTGTTAAAACTTCGCGTTCAAGACTGCTGAATGCGCTATTAAAATTGCTGGCATTAACAACTTTAGTGTAAAAATCGGCTTCTAATTGTTCAAGAGCGTACGCATATGTTAATACTCCAAAATCTCCAGAACCTAAATCGAAGACACCATTTCTGATTCCTGGCAGAGAAGTGTCTGGCATATTGTTATCATTGTCGTTGTCGCTGCAACCAGCTAGAACTAAACCTGTGGTCACTAATGTTAATCCACTGAGCTTAAGAAAGCTCCTTCTGCTATTCAGTGAAGGGTCAACTTCATGAATTTTAACTTCGTTTTTCATAATCAAGTTTTTTAATAGGTTAACAACATTGGTCATTAGTTGTTTGGTATTTAATTATTAACGAAATTTTAGGAGATACGGTTTCAGAAAAATCTGCTTTTTTAATATTATTTCGAATAAATGGTATAATTTGAAATACTGCTAGTTGTTTTTTGTTGTATTTTCGGTAATTCTACTATATTTGTATTAATTACATAAACTTTTATAGATGAAAGCTAAAGCAACTCTAAAACAAATTGCCAAAGAACTAGGAGTTTCGGTATCAACAGTATCTAAAGCGCTGAATGACAGTCCGGAAATTAGTGAGCAAACAAAGGTTAAGATTAAGGAGTATGCCAAACTCAAAAATTATAAGCCGAATGTTATTGGTTTGAATTTAAAAAATCGTAAAACAAAAACGATCGGCGTAATTATTCCTAATATTTTGAATTCATTCTTCGCGAAAGTTTTTAGCGGTATTGAGAAAGTTGCCGATAAAAAAGGATACAATGTAATTACGTGTATTTCGAATGAATCTTTAGAGAAAGAAGTTCATACTTTAGAAATGCTAAGTAACGGAACAATTGATGGCTTCATTTTGTCTGTTTCGCAAGAAGCGCAAAAACTTCAAGATTACAATCATTTTTCTGAAATTATTAATGATGGAACGCCAATTGTAATGTTTGATCGCATTGCTGATGAAGTGGATTGTGATAAAGTTGTAGTAGATGATTTTGATTCGGCTTTAAACTCAACACAGCATTTAATTGATTTAGGATGTAAAAATATTGCGTTGATTTCTTCTGTAGATAATATAAGTGTTGGAAGATTAAGAACAGAAGGCTATTTGAAAGCTTTAAAAGACAATAATATTCCGGTTAACGAAAAAATTATTCTTCGTACCGATTCTGAAGAAGATATGAAAGCTAAAATCGAAGGCATTTTTGATCATAAAATTGACGGAATTTTTGCTTTGGATGAAAATGATTCAGTTGCCGCTCTAAGAGTAAGTTTGAAAAAAGGATACAGAGTTCCAGAAGATATCTCAATTATTGGTTTTGCTGACGGAATTTTAGCTTCAAGACGTTTATCGCCAAGTTTGACAACCGTAAGTCAGCACGGAGTTGAAATTGGAGAAGTAGCGGCGAAAAGATTAATCGAAAGATTAGAAGAGCCAGAAGGAACAGTTTCTGAATATGAAACAATCGTCATCAAGACAAAATTGAAAGAAAGAGAATCGACTCGAAAAAAATAAAAATAAAAAAACCATCAGCTGATGGTTTTTTTTATGAAAATAGATTTGCAGTTGTTAATTTGTTCCATCAAATACGAGATTGTCTCCATAAACATTTTTGCATGCGACGTAAATTTCTTTCGGCAATCCATTTTTGAAACTAATTTTTGAAATAATCTTTTTGTCGCATTCGTGATCTTTATTAGCAAAGATTAAAATACGATCTTTAATTTCCTTAGGTAAATTACTTTCTCTTGGAGCGTAATAATTTCCTAAATATTGATTTTTGCCATTAAATACTAATATTCTACTGGTACTTCTACATGACATGCCCCACGTCCAGATATAATTCATGATTTTGTAGGTTCTTCCTTTGTTGGTTTTTAAAATACCTAAATAGGTTAAAGAAGTTTCAGTTCCTCCTTTATCATTCCATTTCCCGAAAACATACTCTTTTCCAATTCTGTTTTTTCGAAGAACTTCCAATCTAATGTTTTCATCATTTACTTGGGCATATCCTAATTCAGAAACTCCCATTGTAAGTAAAACAAAAAATAGCTTAATTATGATTGTTCTCTTAATCATTAAAAGGTACAGTTTAGATTATTTAGAAATCTAAAATCTAAAATCAAAAATCTGAAATCTAAAATAAATTAATGCGCTTCTAACCAATCTTTCCCTAAACCTAATTCAACTTCAAGCGGAACTGCCATTTTAAATGCATTTTCCATTTCGTGTTTAATCATCGGTTGGATTTTTTCGAGTTCATCATTGTGAACATCGAACACAAGCTCATCATGTACTTGAAGCAACATTCTTGATTTCCAGTTTTCGTCACGAAGTTTTTTATGAATGTTAATCATCGCGATTTTAATTACATCGGCTGCGCTTCCTTGAATTGGTGCGTTTACAGCATTTCGCTCTGCGGCACTTCTTACAACCGCATTGGCAGAATTGATATCTTTAAGATAACGGCGACGACCTAAAATAGTCTGTACGTAACCTTTTTCTCTAGCAAAATCAACTTGTTCTGAAATATAAGATTTAAGACGAGGATATGTTTTGTAATACGCATCAATTAAAGCGGCACTTTCGCTTCTTGAAAGAGAAGTTTGGTTACTCAATCCAAAAGCAGAAACACCATAAATAATTCCAAAGTTTACAGTTTTGGCATTACTTCTTTGTTCGCGAGAAACTTCTTCTAAAGCAACATCAAAAACTTTTGCTGCTGTTGCTCTGTGAATATCTTCTCCATTTTGAAAAGCTGCAATCATATTTTCTTCACCGCTCAAAGCAGCAATAATTCGCAATTCTATTTGAGAGTAATCGGCAGAGATTAAGGTATGGTTTTCATCGCGTGCCACAAAAGCTTTACGAATCTGACGGCCTCTTTCGGTACGAATCGGAATGTTCTGCAAGTTCGGATTGTTAGAACTCAAACGTCCAGTTGCAGCAACAGTTTGCATATAATCGGTATGAACGCGCAAAGTCTTTTTATCAACTTGTTCTGGTAAAGCCAAAATATAAGTACTTTGTAATTTTACCATTTGACGCCAATCTAAAATCTGTTTTACAATCGGATTGTCATTTGCCAAATAAGTTAAAACTTCTTCTCCAGTCGCATATTGACCGGTTTTAGTTTTCTTTTGTTTTGTGCCTCCAATTTTTAGTTTGTCAAATAATATATCTCCTAATTGTTTTGGAGAAGCCAAGTTGAATTTCTCACCAGCAGTCTCGTATATTTTTTCTTCTAAAGATTTGATTTCAACTTCCATTTCAGAAGACATTCCTTTTAAGAAATCTACATCCAAACGAATTCCTTCTGTTTCCATGTCGGCTAAAACACTTACTAATGGAATTTCGATTTCATCAAATAACTTTTTAGTTTCCGTTTTGTCTAATTCTGTGGTAAAAATTTCTTTTAATTGTAAAGTGATATCAGCATCTTCGGCAGCATATTCTTTTATATCTTCTAAAGGAACATCGCGCATAGAAAGCTGATTTTTTCCTTTTTTGCCAATTAAAGTTTCAATAGATTTTGGAGAATATTTTAAATACGTTTCTGCCAAAATATCCATGTTATGACGCATATCTGGATTAATCAAATAGTGCGCAATCATGGTATCAAAAAGTTTTCCTTTTACAGTAACACCATAATTAGAAAGAATTTTTAAATCGTATTTTAAGTTTTGTCCGATTTTCTCAATATTTTCATTTTCAAAAAATGGAACAAATTTATTAATCAAAATTTGAGCTTCTTCCTGACTTTCCGGAAACGGAACATAAAATGCTTTTCCTTTTTCATAAGAGAAAGACATTCCGACTAATTCTGCATGAAGTGCGTCAATTCCTGTTGTTTCAGTATCGAAGCAAACTGAAGTCTGTTTTTCTAAATTTTGTAAAAGCATTTTAATACCTAAATCGCCTTGAATTGTTTGGTAAAAATGCTCTGTATTTTCTAAAGTACTGTAAAATGAATTTCTTGCTGCTTCGGCACTTTCATCAAGTGTAGTGCCGCCTCCGCCAAAAAGATCAAATTGGTCTTCGTTTTTAGGCTGCGGTTTTTTGTATAGTTTTGCATCTTGCTCTGGAGTTGAAGCCAGTTCATTTCCGCCACCCACTTTAAATAAATTATCAAATTGTTCTGCCATTCTTCTAAATTCCAATTCTTGAAAAATAGCGTCTGTTCTTTCGATATCAGGACGCGAAAGTTCATAATCATCTTCATTAAAAACAACATCACAGTCACAGATAATTGTGGCTAGTTTTTTAGATAAAATACCTTTTTCTTTATTAGCCTCGATATTCTCTTTCATTTTACCTTTTAATAAATGGGTATTTTCTAAAAGGTTTTCCATTGTGCCGAATTCTTTCAGGAATTTTTTGGCAGTAACTTCACCAACACCTGGTAATCCTGGAATATTATCCACGGCATCTCCCATCATTCCAAGAAAATCAATTACTTGTTCTGGTCTTTCCACTTCAAATTTTGCCAAAACTTCAGGAATTCCCCAAATTTCGATTCCATTGCCCATTCGAGCCGGTTTGTACATAAATATATTTTCAGAAACCAATTGGGCAAAATCCTTATCAGGAGTTACCATATAAACCTTGTAATTCTGTTTTTCGGCTTGTTTAGCGATTGTTCCAATCAAATCATCGGCTTCACAGCCTGCAATTTCAATAATTGGAATATGCATGGCTTTCAATAATTCCTGAATATAGGGAATAGCAATTTTAATAGCCTCTGGCGTTGCGTCACGATTGGCTTTATATTCTGCGAACATTTCGGTTCTAACCTGGCTTCCTTCTTTATCAAAAGCTACAGCCAAATGATCTGGTTTTTCTCTTTTAATAACATCCAAAAGTGAGTTCATAAAACCCATAATTGCAGATGTGTCCATTCCTTTTGAATTGATTCTCGGGTTTTTTATAAAAGCATAATAACCACGAAAAATTAATGCATAAGCATCTAGAAGAAAAAGGCGTTTTTGAGTCGACATATAAAAAATATTAGTGTGTAAAAATAAACAATTGGAGGCTCAAAAAAGAAATTTTTTTTACCATATAAGTTATATAAGTTCATTTTAGCACAAACGCGCAGTGTAGAGGCGCACCGCAGTGCATCTAAATATTTACTATGAATTTTTAAATGAACTTATATAACTTATATGGTAGAAAAACAAGAAGAGTTAATATCAAGTTAAAATTTTTTATTTGGTGGATTCTTCATTTTTTCTTCATGTTGTGAAGCTAATTTTGACATATAAATTAAAAGGTTATTAATTCTTAAATCTTAGAAATCATGAGAAATTTATTAATGTTACTAGTAGCAGTTTTAGGAACAAGTGCAATGGTTCAAGCATTTCCAGCGAAAGCAGCAAAAGAAGTTGCAACAAAAGAAGTAAAAGCAACAAAACATCCTAAACACAAATCTTCTAAAAAAGCTAAAGCAGAAAAAACAGAAGCTAAAGCAGAAGCTCCAAAAACAGAAACTGCAAAAATGAATAAATAGTATGTTTTTTGTTTTGTTTTCAGAAGATTGTATGAAGGCAAAACAGGAAGGATAATTATAAAGAATGCAGGTGTTAAAAGCTGATAAAGAAATTTGTCAGCTTTTTTCGTTAATATTTTAATAACGCATAATTTGGTTTTTTATAAATGATTACTTTTAATTGTGCTTAAACACGTTTGGTTATGAATATTTTAATTGTCGAAGATAATCGAGAACTTGCATTAGAAGTTTATGATTTTTTGTGTAATGCAGGATATGTATGTAAAATTGCGCATACTTGTGCTGATGCTTTAGAAGAATTCAACAGCAATGATTATAATGCCATGCTTCTCGATTTAGGGCTTCCGGACGGCGATGGTTTTGAGGTTTTACAAACGGTCAGAAAGACAAAATCGAAAATGGCAGTAATTGTCTTAACGGCAAGAGGCGAACTAGACGACAGAATTAATGGTTTGCATCTCGGTGCCGATGATTATTTGACCAAACCTTTTGCTCTAACCGAACTTAGCGCCAGATTATTTGCTGTTATCAGAAGAATTCATGGTTTTACTTTAAATAACCTTTCTATTAATGGTTTTGTTTTACAGCTTCAGGATTATAAAGTCAGTTTTAATGAGCAGCCAATTAATCTGACCAAAAAAGAATTTGATATTTTTCAATATTTGGTTTTGAATAAAAATCGGGTAATAACGCGTCTTCAGCTTACAGAACATATTTGGGGCGATATTTTAGAAGTCAACTCAGATTCTAATTTTATAGATGTTCATGTTCGAAATCTTAGAAAAAAGTTGGACAAACACGCTCCCATAGATTGGTTTGAAACAGTTCGAAATGTCGGTTATCGTATAAATGAATAATACATTCTTGTGAAAATAAAACATCAATTAGCCATTTTTAATGCACTGACAAGATTGTTGGTGATTTTGATTTTATGGCTGATGCTTCCTATTCTGGTTCAAAATGTGGTTTATCATCACATTAATAATAGTCTTCTCGAAAAAAAGAAGAAATTTATAGAGCATTTAAATCAAGAGGAAATTAATGATTTTATAGAAAATCCTGATGATTCAACCGAAACCTTTTCAGAATTTTCAACCCTTCATAGCGAATTTCTTGTTTTATCTCGTGTTCCGATAAAACCGCATCAGAAAAAAACAACTTTTACCAATGAGTTTCGTAAGATTGAAAATGAAGAAAGCGAATATCGAATTTTGCAACATCATTTTACTTACGAAGGCGAATATTATCAACTTGAAATCGGAAGCAGTTTGTCTGAAGTTAATGATTTGACTTTTGTGATTCGTTTCTTCATACTGATTGTTTTTGTCGTAATCTTGTTTATTACTTTTTTGGCCGATACCTTTTATATAGAATATCTTCTCAAGCCATTTTATAAAATTATTGATACAAAAATCAGACGTGTAAACGAACCCGAAACATTTGATCACACTCCGATAAAAGCGCTTTCTCGAGATTTTAGAGAGTTAGATTTTGTTTTGAACCAGATGATGGATCGTATCTCGGAAGTTTTTAAAAAAGAAAAACAATTTATCTCTAATGTTTCGCATGAACTTCTAACGCCGATTGCGCTTCTAAAAACCAAGTTAGAGAATTTATTGCAAAATGAATCTTTAGATGACAATGCATTCGATAAAATTGCTGGTTCATTGAAGACATTAGATATGCTCAAAAAAATCATTAATAATTTATTGTTGATTTCTAGAATAGATAATAATCAATATGAAGCCAATGAGGAAATTAATCTCAAAGAAATCGTTTCAGATTTACAAGAAGATCTTCAGGATCGTATTGACGACAGAGAAATTGAGTTTGTAAATAAAATGCAAAACAGTTTTGCCTTTTTAGGAAACAAAACTTTAATTCATATTCTTATTTATAATCTAGTTACAAATGCCATAAAATATAATAAGCCAAATGGAAGTATTATCGTTGAAGATGGTTTTACAACAGATCATTATTTTATTTTGGTAAAAGATTCTGGAATTGGAATGGACGAATCTCAATTGGAAAAAATATTTAGCAGATTTGCTAGAATTAGTTCAGATCAAGAAGGGCAGGGGTTAGGACTTGCTATTGCTCAAAGTATTGCTTCTTTTCATCATGTTGAAATTACAGTAGAGTCTGAATTAGGTAAAGGAACTTCTTTTGGATTGTGGTTTCAAAAGCCAATTAAAAGTTAAAAATTTCCTGTAAGACTTTTTCTTCATTTTGTCTTCATTTTACGATTATATCTTTGACTTATAAATAATGAAATAATAATAATCATAAAATTTAAAGTCATGAAAAAATTAGCAATTTTAGCAGTAGCAGTATTAGGAACTTTCTCAATGGTAAATGCACAAACAGCTCCAGCTGCAACACCAACAAAAGAAGTAAAAGTCGCTAAACACGATAAAAAAGGAAACAAAAAAGCTAAAGGAGAGAAAAAAGCAGAAGCTGTAAAAGCAGAAGCGCCTAAAGCAAAATAAAACAACATTACATGTTGAAGATTAAATAGTTTTAAAAAGGTTGGTAGGAAAAAAGCTGAAAGAGCCATCTTTCAGCTTTTTCTATTTAATAGCGTTAAATTTTTTATAATAATAAGCGATAGGATTTTTATTCTTTGCTACTTTTGTTTAAAACTATAACAAATGATCCTTCGTTTTGTAATTCTATGCGCTCTTTTTCTATTTATTGAGTTCTATTCTTATCAAGCTTTTCGAACTTTAATTAAAGTGAGATGGGTTTTGGTTAGCTACCAAGTAATAAGTTTCTTGCTTTTATTGTTTATCATATATTCTTTTTCTCAAGTAGATCGTTCCGTTGGACAAACTAGACAATTTATGTTTACAACAGGTTTAATGTTGTTAATATATGTGCCAAAAATTGTACTTACTTTGGTAATGTTCGGAGAAGATATTTTTAGAATCGGAGCTAGTATCTTGAACTATTTTGTTTACAATGCTCCTCGAAAAGAAATGATGCCTGATAGGCGAAAATTTGTAAGTCAGATTGCATTAGGCTTAGCGGCAATTCCTTTTTTATCTATAATTTACGGAATCCTTGAAGGAAAATATAATTTTAAAGTAATCAAACAAACTATATTTTTTCCAGATCTGCCAGATGCCTTTGATGGTTTTAAAATCACTCAGATTTCGGATGTTCACAGTGGAAGTTTTGATAATCCAGAGAAAATAAATTATGCGATTGACCTAATAAATCAACAAGAATCAGATTTGATTTTGTTTACTGGAGATATTGTAAATACACATGCAAAAGAAATGCATCCTTGGTTGGAGACTTTTAATAGAATAAAAGAGTACAAGTATGGAAAGTTTGCAGTTTTAGGCAATCACGATTATGGCGAATATGTAACATGGCCTTCTGAAAAAGAAAAAGATGAAAATTTTCAAGAAATAAAAAAACTTTACGGTCAGATTGATTTCAAGCTCATGCTGAATGAACATACTTATATTCAGAAAGGTGATGATAAAATTGCGCTGATTGGAGTAGAGAATTGGGGTGTGAATTTTAAGAAAGCTGGAGATTTAAATAAAGCTTCAGAAAATGTGCATCAAGACGATTTTAAAATTTTGATGAGCCACGATCCAAGTCATTGGGATGCCGAAATTAAAGAACATCCAAAGAATTTCCATCTAACTTTCGCGGGTCATACACACGGTATGCAGTTTGGAATTGAAATTCCAGGATATTTCAAATGGAGTCTAGCACAATATATCTATAAACAATGGGCAGGCTTGTACGAAAATCTCGGAAGATACGTTTATGTTAATCGCGGATTTGGTTTTCATGCCTATCCTGGACGAGTTGGAATTATGCCTGAAATAACAGTGATTGAACTAAAAAAAGGCCGTAATGTCGCTTAATTCGTTAAAAATGCTAAATTTGTATTATATTTAATTCTATTAATAGATTTAAAAACTTAAATTTTTTGGTTTTATGTCAAAATTCGGAGAACTAATAAATGCTCAAGTTCCAGTGTTAATTGATTTTTACACCGATTGGAATGAATCTTCAGTTTCAATGCATCCTGTAATTAAGGATGTTGCGGCTGCGCTTGGCGATAAAGCCAAAGTAATCAAAATTGATGTAGATAAAAATCAGGAACTAGCAGAAGCACTTCGCATAAAAGGACTTCCAACTTTAATGATTTATAAAGATGGGCAAATGATCTGGAGACAATCTGGAGAACTAGATGCGAATACAATAATAGGAATTGTTCAAGACCAATTCAACGTTTAAATAACTTCTTATTGATGTTATTTAATGAATAATGTCAAACTTATATCCGTTTTCTTTTAAAAAATGAAGTGTTCTTGGTAAAGCAAATCTCAAATTTGGAGATGCCTTGATGCTATCATGAAAAACAATTACACTGCCTGATTTTACATTTTTGGTTACGTTTTCCAGACATTTTTCAGGAGTAATGCTTTGGTCGAAATCGGCGCTCAAAACATCCCACATTACTATTTTATAGCCTAATTTTCTTAGAACTTTAGATTGTGCTTTTTTGATTTTTCCGTAAGGAGGACGAAATAATAAACGGCGTGGCGCTTTTTCTTGTTCGTCTAGAACTTCTGCGCAGTTTTTTACGTTTTCAATATAATCGTTAGTATGGATTTTCCATCCATTTACATGGTTCATCGTATGATTGCCAATAGAATGCCCTTCTGTAATTAGTTTTTCGAATAAGGCAAGATTGGCTTTAATGTTTTTTCCGATGCAAAAAAAAGTAGCTTTTGCATCAAATTTTTTCAATTCAGATAAAACCCAATCTGTGATTTCTGGAGTTGGGCCATCATCAAAGGTTAAGTATATTTTCTTTTCATTGTTGGGAATGTCCCAGCAATATTTAGAAAATACCCTTTTAATGAATGAATTTGTTTTTACCCAATAAAAGCTCATCTGGAGTGGAATTTAATTGTTGTATAAAATTAAAAAATGCAGCGCTATTTATCAAACAGTGCTGCATTTTTTTAATTGTTAAAAATTTCGTATATTATTCTTTTTCACGCCCAAAACGTTCAAAAATATTTACATACGTATTAAAAGTTGTTTTATGTTTAGCGTAAAAAGCATTGTCTTTGTTTTCCTGCATTACATGCAATAAACTTCTGTAGCGCTCAATATCTGTAATGATATCAATTGCAAGATCAGATTGATCAGAAGGAGTTAATGTGCTGTAATAGTTTAGGTTTTCTTTATACTTTTCAACTAATTTATTTAATAGGTCTTGTGCTTTCGCAGTTTCTCCAACTTTGTAGTAGCCACCAGCAAAAGGTTCAACCAAAGAATAATAGCCATACTTTTCTAAAGGCAGTTTTGTCATTGCTAAATTAATTACTTTTTTAGCTTTATCAATTTTGCCTTCAGCAATAAGCTGATTCATTAATCTAGAAAGATTAGTACGGTAGGTAATGCTGTTTCTTCTTGTTTCAGGATCATGATAGATGTTTCCATTACTATTTCCCCAATCCCATTTCATTACAATATCATACATTTTTTCTGAATCAATTTGTCCCATATCTAATGGACCTCCATCTTTAGAAGGAGTAGTTTTTACAGGAACTAGTTTGTAAACCATTCCATCCAATTGTAAATAGTCTTTCAGCCATAAATAATCTTCGTCATCAAATGCGCCTCCACTAAAGTAAATTGGTCTTTTCCAATTATTATTAGCTAAGATATCTAGCATCATCAAACGGTTTTTGTATAAAGCACTTCCTTTAATGTCAATATCTAAATAAGGAACAATAGAATCATTGTATTTAGGATTAACAATTTTATTCTGAATGATAGCGTTTTTGTCAACATTCACTCTGATTTTATTTGTTGGGTAAAAATGAATTGTTTGCCCATTTTGCAATCCGACAGTTGATTTAGGATTTTTAATAAAATCAATGAAATCCTTAATATTCCAACGGGTATCAATTTTTTGAATGTAAGCTGTATAATCTAAGTTGTCTCCTACGTATTGTTTGTGCTCAAAAGAAATAGGAAGCGGGTTAGATTCGTATGATTTAGCTTTCATTTGATCAATGTACCAATCTGTCATGAACAAACTAGTGTTTACAATCTTAACGTCTGTTCTAAAATGCTCAATTTCTTGCGCATACCAAAGAGGGAAGGTGTCATTATCTCCGATTGTAAATAAAATGGCATCTTTGTCACAAGAACTTAAATAAGCTTTTGCCATTGCAACTGCTGTGTATCTGCCAGATCTATCGTGATCGTCCCAGTTTTGAGAGGCCATTAAAATAGGAGCAGCAAGTAAACTTCCTGCAATAATAACTGGTCCCGCAATTTTAGGTGCCAGATATTTTTGAATACTTTCATAGAGCGAATAAACTCCAAATCCGATCCAAATCGCAAAGACGTAAAACGAACCTACAAGGGCGTAATCTCTTTCACGAGGTTCAAAAGGTCTTTCGTTTAGGTATATTTTTAGCGCAATTCCTGTAAATAAAAATAAAGCTAAAAGCACATAGAAGCTTTTCAAATCTTTATTTGCATGATACATTAAACCAATTAAACCTAATATAAATGGAAGGAAATAATAAGCATTTCTTCCTTTATTGTTTAATACATCTGAAGGTAAGTTGTCTTGAGAACCTAAATGAATAGAATCTAAAGCTTTAATACCGCTGATCCAGTTTCCATCCAAGTTGTCATATTTACCCTGAATATCATTTTGACGACCAACAAAGTTCCACATTAAATATCTCCAGTACATGTATCCGAATTGATATTCAAACATAAAACTAAAATTGTCAGCAACAGAAGGTTTTTCAATAAGTAAATATTGACCGTAACTTCTTAAGAATTTAACATAGCCCTCGTTGTCAATTTGTTTTTGTGCGTAGGCTTTTCTGAATTCAGAAATCGTTTTTTCAACTTCGTTGCGTAATTGAGCGGTAGCTTTGTTGTATTCATCTTCACTCAGTTGGCTCGCATCGATTCCGTATTTTGCCAAATCGTCATCATAATCGTAATTTGGGTTGATTCGGAATTTAGGAGGATTTGTAAAGTTGATATAGTTTTGAATGTGTGGTGTTTCGGTACTCCACATTCTAGGAAGAACTGTTTTCTGATTGTCATCAGAATTTTGTTCCGCATTTTTATAATTGTTGGTAATAATATATTTACCTGTTTTATAATCTCTCTCGTAGTTGGGTTTTTTATCCGAGTAAGGATTTTTTGCGTCAAGTCCAGCGAAAACTTCAGTGTATTGCGGTCCATAAAACAAAGGGTTCACGCCATATTGTTCACGATTGTAATAAGCAAGAACCTCGGTAGCATCAGAAGGTTTATTTTCGTTAATTACTGTATTGGCATTAGCACGAACAGGAAGCATTATCCAAGTTGAGAAACCAATTAAAATGAATAATACACATAAGATTATGGTGTTGTAAAATATTAAACCTTTTTGTTTAGTATATTTTAATCCGAAATAGAAAAAGGCAATAAATAATAGTGCAACAAATATAGTTCCTGAGTTAAATGGAAGTCCCATACTGTTTACCATGAAAATTTCAGTTTTTCCGAAAAATGCCATAGTTAGTGGAAGAAGTAATTTGAAAATAAATAACAAAATTCCAATAACAACTACGTTGGCAATAAGGAAATTTTTAATAGTAACTTTTTCGTAGTGTTTAAAATAGTATAGAAATCCAATTGAAGGAATTGTTAGAAGAGCCATAAAGTGAACTCCAAAAGAAAGACCAACAACGAGTGAAATGATTAACAACCATTTGTTTCCTTTCGGTTTATCCATATCTTGTTCCCAGCGTAAACCAAGCCAGAAAAGCAATGCAATTAATAATGATGCCATTGCATAAACTTCGGCTTCAACTGCATTAAACCAGAAACTGTCAGAAAATGTATAAGCTAGTGCTCCTACAAAAGAGCTTCCTAAAATAACAATTGAATTGTTTTGGTCAATCTCTGCAAAACGAGCCACAATCTTTTTTAAGATCATAGAAGAAGACCAGAACATAAATAATATAGTAAATGCGCTAGAGAAAACAGACATCATGTTAACCATTAGAGCAACATGCTGAGCATCTATTGCAAACATTGCGAAAAATGCGCCCATCATTTGAAAAAGTGGAGCTCCTGGTGGGTGACCAACTTCAAGTTTAGCTGCGGTAGCAATATATTCTCCGCAATCCCAAAAACTCATTGTAGGTTCAACTGTTAAAGTGTAAGTAATTAAAGCGATTGCAAATGCAAACCAACCAATAATTGTATTCCATTTATTGAAATTGAATTGTGCCATATTTAGGTGTTAAAAATTTGAATGTTTTCTATCCTACAAAGAAAATGTTTTTTTATGTAAAGAATCGAGCATTAACAAAAAAATCTATAAAACTATCAGGAGATAGTAATTTGTTGTATATGAAGTGTTTTGAATGATGAAGGGAATTTTAAAGTAAAAAAAAGCTAAAAAAAATATTTTTTTTAGCTAAAAAGTTTGCACAAACTAAATAAAGCCTTAAATTTGCACTCGCTTAACAGCACTGCTGGTCTATGGTGTAATGGTAACACAACTGTTTTTGGTGCAGTCTTTCTAGGTTCGAGTCCTAGTAGACCAACATAAAAAGCCTCTCAGAAATGAGAGGCTTTTTTTATGCAAAAAAAATGTTTAAAAAGTTTGCGTAAACTAAATAAAGTTATAATTTTGCACCCGCTTAACAGCACTGCTGGTCTATGGTGTAATGGTAACACAACTGTTTTTGGTGCAGTCTTTCTAGGTTCGAGTCCTAGTAGACCAACATAAAAAGCCTCTCGGAAATGAGAGGCTTTTTTTTATGCGGTAAAATTAGGATTTAGAATCTGGTGTTTTTTATTTGTGTTTTAAAGAAGAAGGTGCAATTCCGAATTTCTTTTTAAAAGTAAAAGAGAAATGAGACAAGTCTTCAAAGCCAACTCCAATATATACTTCTGAAGGTAATTTGCCTTGACTGATTAAGTAATATGCTTCTTGCAATCTTTTATTTAGCAACCATTTTCCAGGGGTTTCTTGGAAAATTTTTTGAAAATCTCTTTTAAACGTCGCTAAACTTCTTCCGGTCAAGTAAGCAAATCGTTGCATTTGTACGTTGAAATGAAAATTTTTATTCATAAATGCTTCCAGATCAATTTTTCCAGGTTCGTTAAAATCGAATAAGATATCTTTTAATTCAGGATTGACTTTTAATAAAAGATGGACGGCTTCTTTAATTTTTAAATTGAATAAAGTTTCGTTGCTTTCTTCTTCAACTTCAAGATACGATAATAGCGATTCCATGAAAGATTGGTAAAGCAGATTTGGAGCTAATGAAAACATGGCTTCGGAATTTACCTTTTTGGTGGCTGTGTAACTATATTCTTTGCTGATTTCTCGTAAAATTTCTTGGTCTAAAAAAAGAGAAATCGTTTTGAATTCTCCTCCTTCGGGTGGAATTTTGATAAATTTTGCCAAATGATTTCTTCTGCTGAAACGAAAATCTCCTGGTTTGGAATGAAAAGTGTTTTTGTTGTCTGAAGCAATCATTTCGCCAGAAATCTGATAGCTGAAAACGTGCTCAGGTATAAAATGTTCACCTTCACGACTACGTGAATAATAACAGGAGTAAAGAATCTTTGGTTTTATATTCGTTTTTGGATTCATATTGTAAAGTTACTAAAAGATCCGGATAATCTTTTTAATGTAAGACGTCCGGATCTGTAAATTATTTTTGTTGAATTAGAGCTCTAGGTTCTAAATAGGCTTCAAGGCCTAATATTCCAAATTCACGGCCGATTCCTGATTGTTTGAACCCTCCAAAAGGAGCCATTGGGTCGTGACTTATTCCATTTATTTGAACTCTGCCTGCGTTAATTTGAGAAGCAACACGTTGAGCTCGTTTAGGGTCAGATGAACTTATGTATGCTTGTAATCCGTAATTGGTGTCGTTGGCAATTTCAATTGCATCTTCTTCTGTTTTGTAAGTGATGATGGATAAAACAGGGCCGAATATTTCTTCTTGAGCAATTCGCATTTTATTGTTTACGTGAATAAAAACAGTTGGTTTTACAAAATTTCCTTTTTCTAGTCCTTCGGGTTTTCCTAATCCGCCAGTTAAAATTTCTGCGCCTTCATTAATTCCGATTTGAATATAATCCTGAACACGATTAAATTGTTTTTCGCTTACCATTGGTCCAACGGCTGTATTTGGATTTTTAGGGTCTCCTACAATTGTATTTGAAATTACTTCTTTAATAATAAGTTTGGTTTCCTCTAATTTGCTTTCTGGAATTAACAATCTAGTTCCGGCAATGCACGCTTGTCCGCTGTTCATATAGGCGGCGATTACAGCTAGTGGAATTGCTTTAGAGAAATCGGCGTCATCTAGGATAATGTTCGGAGATTTTCCGCCAAGCTCAAGTGTAACGCGTTTCATTGTGTTTACAGCCTCTTTGGCAATGATTTTTCCAACGGATGTAGATCCTGTAAAAGAGATTTTAGCAATGTCTGGATTGCGGCTTATTTCGTTGCCGACTACTTCGCCTAATCCGTTTACTATGTTAAAAACGCCTTTAGGCAGTTTTGCTTCATGCAGACATTCTGTTATTAATTGTGTTTGCTGAGCGCTCATTTCACTCGGCTTTATAACAACTGTGCATCCTGCTGCGATTGCTGTTGATAATTTGCTGCAAATAAAACCATTGCTTGAATTCCAAGGAATGATAATTCCGACAACTCCAATTGGAGCCATTTGAACTTCAGATTCTCCCATTGTTTTAGTAAATTCGTAATTCTTTAGAAGATTAATAGCAGAGTCAAAACTCTTTTGCATATAAGTAAAGCTGTTGGAGGCAAATTGAAATGTTCCTCCGTATTCCTCTACTACAATATCAATAAATTCACTTTTTCTTTTTTCAATTTCGATTTTAATGTTTTCAAGATATTGAATTCTTTCGCTTGCTGTTGTTTTTGAAAAGGTTTTAAAAGCGGTTTTAGCAGCGTCGATTGCGTTTTGCGTGTCTTCGGTATTTCCTAAAATAACCTCTCCAAGCTTTTCATTTGTTGTTGGGCTAATAAGGTTGAAATATTCTGTTCCTTTTGGAGAAACGAATTCTCCATTAATGTAGATTTTGTCTATTGTTTTCATGTTGTGTGATTTAATGAATTTTTATTTGACAAATTTCTTTAATAATAGGCTTGGCTATTTTGTTGGAAAGCTCATTTTTAATTATCTCATTTTAATCTTTAAAAAGTTAATTTGTAAATAAAAAAAAAGCCTCTCGGTTGAGAAGCTTTTTATTGTTTTTGAAAGTTCATGCTTTTTATATTTTTAAAGTGATTACAGGTTTGACTGCATGATTGACCAATCCTTCGCTTATACTTCCGTTAAAAAAGTGTGCAAAACCTGTTCTGCCGTGCGTACACATTCCGATGATGTCGGCATTTATTTTATTAGAAAAATTAATAATTCCTTTTTCAATATTAGTGTCGTTGTAAATTTGAGTGGTGTAATTGCTAATGTTGAATTGAGATACAAAATCCTGCATTGCTTTTTCGCTGGTATGCGTGGGTTTAAAGCTATTTGGTGTGCAAATGGTTACTAAGTGTAGTTTTGATTCGAATAAATTGGTGAAGTTTAGCAGTTTTTTAAAAGGTTTTTTTGCTTCTTCGGAAAAATCAGATGCAAAAACAATATTAGTAGCATTGAAATTTGAAATGTTTTTCTTGATGATTAAAACGGGAATTTCAGAATTCCGAACTACTTTTTCAGTGTTAGAGCCAATCAATAATTCTTCAATTCCAGAAGATCCGTGAGATCCCATTATAATTAGATCGACTTCGTAATCTTTGCTTATTTGTGTAATGCCGTGTATTGGCTTGTCCATTTTTACAACTTCGGTAATCGATATTCCGTCAAGATAAGATCTTGAAGAAACTTCGTCAAGCATCTCATTTGCTTTCTTCATGAAAAGCATGCTCTCAGGAATGCTGATTCCGCCCATTATCGCGTCATTTGACTGATGCGGTAGTTCAAGCATATGCAGAATGATAATTTCGGAATTATTTTTTTTTGCGATTTGAGAGGCGACTTTTAAAGCGTCTTCTGCATGTTCTGAGAAATCGGTAGGTACTAAAATTCGTTTCATAATTTTGAAGTTAAATATGAATAATTCTCTGTTTTAATGCTCTTATAAAGGTAAGAAATATTTTTAGAGCAATCAATTTATTTGATTTATAAAAAAAACACTATATTTGCACAGTTATTTATTAAAATCTAAATAATGAGGGGACTAAGTGTCCCCTCTTTTTATAAAATTATGACATTCAAAGAAAAAGTAAACGGATTAATTACAGAAGCTCTTCTGGAAAAGCCATCAGTCTTTTTGATTGATTTAGCGGTTTCGGATTCTTTTAAAATTAGTGTTGGTTTAGACGGAGATAATGGAGTGGCACTGCAGGATTGCATTGATATTAGTCGTGCAATCGAGAATAATCTTGATCGTGAAGAACAGGATTTTTCGCTTGAAGTAGCGTCAGTAGGAGTAGGATCGCCTTTGAAATTGATAAGACAATATAAGAAAAATATTGGTAGAACGCTGATTGTTACTACAAATACTGAAAAAATTGAAGCAGAATTGATAGAAGCTAACGATGTTTTTATAATTTTGTCTTGGAAAGCAAGGGAACCGAAAAAAGTAGGAAAAGGAAAAGAAACAGTTCAAAAGGAGCAACAAATACCTTATACAGAAATTAAAGAGGCAGTTGTTACAGTAACATTTTAATTTTAATTAAAGAATTCGCATGGAAAATTTAGCATTAATCGATTCATTCTCAGAGTTTAAAGATAATAAACTTATTGATCGTGTAACGCTTATGGCAATTTTAGAGGATGTGTTTAGAAATGCATTGAAGAAAAAATACGGATCTGATGATAACTTCGATATTATTATAAATCCTGATAAAGGAGATATGGAGATATGGAGAAGAAGAGTAATCGTTGCTGATGAAGATCTTGATTTTGAAAACGAAGAAATTACCTTGACGGAAGCAAGAATGATCGAAGCGGATTTTGAAATTGGCGAAGAAGTTTCTGAAGAAGTTAAATTGATTGATTTAGGAAGACGAGCTATTTTGGCACTTCGTCAAAACTTAATATCTAAAATTCACGAACACGATAATACTAATCTTTACAAGCAATTTAAAGATATTATTGGTGATATCTATACTGCAGAAGTACATCACGTGCGTCCAAGAGTAGTAATCTTGGTTGATGACGAAGGAAATGAAATTGTACTTCCGAAAGAAAAACAAATTCCATCTGACTTTTTCCGTAAAGGAGACAATGTTCGTGGAATTATTGAAAGTGTAGAATTAAAAGGAAATAAACCTCAAATCATTATGTCTAGAACTTCAGAGAAGTTTTTAGAGAAATTGTTTGAGCAAGAAATTCCAGAAGTTTTCGACGGATTAATTACAGTAAAAAATGTAGTTCGTATTCCTGGAGAAAAAGCAAAAGTAGCTGTAGATTCTTATGATGATAGAATTGATCCAGTTGGCGCTTGCGTTGGAATGAAAGGTTCTCGTATTCACGGAATTGTTCGAGAATTGGGGAATGAAAATATTGACGTAATCAATTATACAAACAATATTCAATTGTTTATTACAAGAGCATTAAGTCCTGCAAAAGTTTCTTCTATTAAAATTGATGAAGAAAACAAAAGAGCTGAAGTTTTCTTGAAATTGGAAGAAGTTTCTAAAGCAATCGGTAGAGGAGGTCATAATATTAAATTAGCAGGTCAATTGACAGGTTATGAATTAGATGTAATCCGTGAAGGAGATGTTGCAGGTACAGTTGCAGATGAAGATGATGTTGAATTAACAGAGTTTTCAGATGAAATTGAAGAATGGGTAATTGAAGAGTTTGCTAAGATAGGTTTGGATACTGCTAAAAGTATTTTGAAACACGACGTAGAAGATTTAGTAAGAAGAACAGATTTAGAAGAGGAAACTATTCTAGACGTTATGAAAATACTAAAAGAAGAGTTCGATAGTTAGGCAATAGCTGAACATTTGGCTCTAACAACACAACGAAAAAGGTAATAATAAAAAGGTTATATGTCTGAAGAGAGAGTAATAAGAATAAACAAGGTTTTAAGGGAATTAAATATTTCGTTAGAAAGAGCTGTAGATTATCTAAAAGATAAGGGAATTGCTATTGATGCAAATCCGAATGCAAAAATTTCTGACAGCGAATTTAATATCCTTCAAAGCCAATTTGCGGGCGATAAGGGGAATAAAGAGGCTTCTAAAGAGGTTGGGGAAGAGAAAAGAAAAGAAAAAGAGGCATTGCGTGTAGAGCGTGAGAAAGAGATTGAAGACAAACGCAGACAAGAAGAAGAGCGTCAAAAACAGCAAGAAATAATCAAAGCGCGAGCGGTTGTTTCTGGACCTGTGCAAGTTGGAAAAATTGACTTAAATCCAAAAAAACCTGCGATTACTCCTTCTGAGGAAACTGCTAAGGTTGAAGAACCAAAAGCTGTTGTTGCACCTGTGCAACCAGAAAAACCTGTTCAAAATGAAACTGTAAAGCCAGAACCAGTTGTGGCTCCTCCGGTTTCAGAAACAAAAAAGATTGAGCCTGTTATTACTGAGAAAAAAGAAGTTAAAGTAGAATCTCCTAAAGTTGCGCAAGAACCTATTGTGTCTACAGACCCAACAACTTCAGAAGAAACTATTACTACGCAATATCAAAAGCTTTCAGGAACTACTCTTACTGGGCAGACAATTGATTTGTCTCAATTTAATAAGCCTAAGAAAAAGAAGGAAGATCCTAAAGCGGCTCAAAATAATAAACCTGGAACTCCTGGAGTAGGTGGTAATAACGCAAATAAAAATAAGCGTAAAAGAATCGCTCCTAAACCAGGTGCGCCTGGAGCGCCAAAACCTGCTACAGGAAATAATAATGCTCCTGGAACGCCAAATCCAAATAAAATTACACCAAATAATAATGGTGGAGGTTTTAATGCTAACAGAAGTGCTAGACCTGGTTTCGTAAAAGGAAACCGTCCTGCAATTGTGGCTAAAGTAGAGCCTACAGAAGAAGAAGTAAAAAACCAAATTAGAGAAACTCTTGAAAAACTTCAAGGTAAAGGAGGTAAATCTAAAGCGGCTAAATATAGAAGAGATAAAAGAGAAACACACCGTCAGAAATCTGATGATGAGCAAAGAGCTCTTGATGAAGGAAGTAAAACAATTAAGGTTACAGAATTCGTTACAGTAGGTGAAATTGCAATTATGATGGATGTGCCGATTACTAAAGTAATTGGAACTTGTATGTCTCTTGGAATCATGGTTACCATGAATCAGCGTCTAGATGCTGAAACTCTAACAATTGTAGCAGATGAGTTTGGTTATGAAGTAGAGTTTATTACAGTTGATATCGAAGAAGCGATTGAGGTTGTTGAAGATAGAGAAGAAGATTTAGTTACTAGAGCGCCGATTGTTACTGTAATGGGTCACGTCGATCACGGTAAAACATCTTTGCTGGATTATATTCGTAAAGAAAATGTTATTGCAGGTGAGTCTGGAGGTATTACACAGCACATTGGGGCTTACGGGGTAACTTTAGATAATGGTCAAAAAATCGCATTCTTAGATACACCAGGTCACGAGGCGTTTACCGCAATGCGTGCACGTGGAGCTCAGGTTACAGATATTGCTATTATTGTTGTTGCGGCGGATGATGATATCATGCCACAGACAAAAGAAGCAATCTCTCACGCACAAGCTGCTGGAGTGCCAATTATATTTGCAATCAATAAAATTGATAAACCAAATGCTAACGTTGATAAAATTAAAGAGCGTTTAGCTGGTATGAATTTACTTGTTGAAGATTGGGGTGGAAAAATTCAGTCACATGATATTTCTGCAAAAGTTGGAACAGGAGTTAAAGAATTATTAGAGAAAGTTTTATTAGAAGCTGAAATCTTAGATTTAAAAGCAAATCCAAATAAAGCGGCTCAAGGTACTGTTGTGGAGGCTTTCCTTGATAAAGGAAAAGGATATGTTTCAACAATTTTAGTTCAACAAGGAACTTTGAAAATTGGAGATTATATGCTTGCAGGAAAACACCATGGTAAGGTTAAGGCAATGCATGATGAAAGAGGGCATACGGTTTTATCAGCAGGTCCTTCAACTCCGGTATCAGTTTTAGGTTTAGATGGAGCTGCAACGGCTGGAGATAAATTCAACGTTTTTGAAGATGAAAAAGAGGCAAAACAAATTGCATCTAAACGTTCTCAATTAATGCGTGAACAATCAGTTCGTACACAAAGACATATTACACTTGATGAGATTGGTCGTCGTATCGCTCTTGGTCAGTTTAAAGAATTAAACGTAATCCTTAAAGGAGACGTTGATGGATCTGTTGAAGCCTTATCAGATTCGTTCTCTAAGCTTTCTACTGAAGAGGTTCAGATTAATATTATTCATAAAGGAGTTGGAGCTATTACCGAAACAGATGTTAACTTGGCTTCTGCGTCAGATGCGATCATTATCGGATTTAATGTTCGTCCTGCAGGAAATGCAAGACAACTTGCAGATAAGGAAGAAATTGACATTCGTTACTACTCTATTATCTATGCCGCTATTGATGACTTGAAAGATGCAATGGAAGGAATGTTGGCGCCAGAGATGAAAGAAGAAGTATTAGGAAATGCTGAAATTCGTGAGATTTTCAAAATTTCTAAAGTGGGTTCAATCGCTGGATGTATGGTTACTGATGGTAAAATCTTAAGAACTTCTAAAATTAGAGTTATTAGAGACGGAGTTGTGGTTCATACAGGTGAACTTGTGGCTTTAAAACGTTTCAAAGACGATGTTAAAGAGGTGACGAAAGGTTATGATTGTGGTATCCAGATAAAAGGATTTAATGATATCGAAATTAACGATGTTATTGAAGCGTACCATGAAGTAGCAATTAAAAAGAAATTGAAATAAAATTCAATAATTATAAAAAAAAGTCTCAATGAAAATTGGGACTTTTTTTATAAAAAAGAATTTGTTCTGCTATGATTTATTTCAAGTTTTAATATTATTTTTGATTCAATTAAATTGATTTAAAATGAAATTAGGTATATATTCGGTCGTTTTGTTTTTAAGCTTTTCTTCTTTTTGCCTTGCGCAGGAAGATGTAGAGAAGTCAGCTCCACCTCCAGGAAATGCATTGGTAGGAGATTATTATGGAGCAGATGTTTCAGGTTCTTCTGTAAAAAATGCTATTTCTGTTAGTGAATTGGGTAGTAAGTTGCAATCTTCAGTTAAAATTGAAAATGTTGCTGTTAAAGGTGAGGTTACTGGTGTCTGTCCAAAAAAAGGCTGCTGGGTAAGTGTTAAGGCAGATGATGGCGCGTCTTTCTTTGTTAAAATGAAAGATTATGCTTTTTTTGTGCCAACAGCTCTGAAGGGTAAAAATGTGGTTCTAGAAGGAAATGCAGAAAGAAAAGTTACCTCTGTAGAAGAGCTGAAGCATTATGCAAAAGATGCTAAAAAATCGAAGGCAGAAATAGATGCAATCAAGGTGCCGAAAGAAGAAATACGATTCCTGGCAAGTGGTATTAAAGTTGTAAATTAACTATGCTGATGTTAGTGAAAAGCTATGGTTATATAAAATAAAAAGCGGGATAATATTATCCCGCTTTTTTATTTTAGGCTGTTTTATTTTCCTGGTTTAAGAAGAAAAACAGTTTTATATCGTCTTTTAATTTCTGCCAGATTTTTTTCTGCTTCGATTCTGGTTTTAAAATTACCCACAATAACCTTGTAGTTTGGTGTGTTGAAAATTATTGTTCCATCGATATTTGAATTTTCTCTTTTGAAATCTGAAAGTGTTTTCTTGGCTTCATCACTTTTGCCGCTAAAGATTTGAATTCTATAAGTATCGTTTGTATTTATTGACGTGTTAATTTTACGCTTCTCATTTAACAATTGCTCAAATTTGGGATCTTGGTTCAATGTTAAATTTTGTTCTTGTGCGTTAATATTATGTGTAAAAGCAATAGTTGTAATTGTTAATAACAATTTTTTTGAAGGACTTAAAATTCTCATAATGTGATGGTTTTTATGCAAAAATACTATTTAAAGTTTGAGTGTAAAATTTTAATATTATTTAGAATTGATATAAATTGATATTTAAGGGTATTTTAAGGTTTTGAGAATAGTTCATAAGTCGTATTTTTGTGCAAGTTTTAAAAGAGGGTCTGTGTTTTTACTGCTTTAGTACAGAAAAAATCATACCAAAAATTAGTAGACAATTATTTATACTATATGAAAAAGGTGGGTAACCATAATTCGATCTCAAGAAAATTGCTGTTTGGCTTATCGCTGACGTTAATTTTCTCCCTAACTTCATTTGCTCAAGATGCTGCTGCTCCGGCGGCGCCTGAAGCTGCTGCTGCTGCTCCTGCTGCAGGTGGCGGTGATCCAGTAAAAGGGAAGGAACTTTTTAATGCAAATTGCGCTGCATGTCACAAATTAGATGCTAAATCAACAGGTCCTGCTTTAAGGGGTGTTGCTGCTAAGCATGATATGGCTTGGATTTACAAGTGGGTGCATAACAGTTCTGACATGATTAAGTCAGGTGATCCTGTTGCTGTTAAACTTTTTGAAGAAAATAACAAATCTGTTATGACTTCTTTTCCTCAGTTATCTGAAGGTGATATTGATAACATTATAGCTTATACTTCAGAGGTAAAAGCTGAGCCTGCTCCAGGAGCTACTACATTGCCAACTGGTCCTCAGGCAGAAGGAAGTGGAATTTCAAATAATATTATTTTAGGAGCTCTTGCTCTTGTAATGGCTATTTTAGTTGTGATGTTGTTCATGGTGAACAAAGTATTGACTAAAGTGGCGAATAAAAACGGTATTGAAGTTGCTCCAAAAGAAGTTAGAACGCCAATTTGGAAAGCATTCGTTAAAAATCAATTCTTGGTTTTAGTGACTTCTATCTTTTTGCTTTTGGCAAGTGGTTATTTTGTTTACGGATACTTAATGCAAGTAGGTGTAGATCAGAATTATGAGCCAATTCAGCCAATTCACTACTCTCACAAAATTCACGCTGGTGATAATGAAATCAATTGTAAATATTGCCACTCTGCTGCACGTGTAAGTAAAACAGCTGGTATTCCTTCATTAAATGTTTGTATGAACTGTCATAAGAATATTTCTGAGGTTGCTGAAACAACTGCTACTCCTGAGTACAGTAAGGCTTTTTATGATGCGCAGATTCAAAAATTATATGATGCTGTTGGATGGGATAAGGCAAAACAAGCTTATACTGGAAAAACACAGCCTGTAAAATGGGTTCGTATTCACAATCTTCCTGATTTTGTTTACTTCAATCACTCACAACACGTTTCTGTTGCTGGAATTGAATGTCAAACTTGTCACGGACCAGTGCAAGAATTTGAAATCATGAAGCAATACTCTAAATTAACAATGGGATGGTGTGTTGATTGCCATAGAAAAACTGATGTTAAGATGGAAGGTAACGCTTACTATGATAAAATTCATGCTGAACTTTCTAAAAAATACGGTGTAGAGAAATTAACTGCAGCGCAAATGGGAGGTTTAGAATGCGGTAAATGCCACTATTAATCGATTTATTAAGATTTTAATATATATATACAATGTCATCAAACAAAAAATACTGGAAAAGTGTTGAAGAGCTAGAAAATAGCTCTATTGTTGAGGCGCTTAGAAATAACGAATTTGTTGAAGAAATTCCTACTGATGAGTTTTTGGGTAATGCTGATGCTTTATCTACATCTGGGACTTCACGTCGTGACTTTTTAAAGTACGTAGGGTTTAGTACTGCAGCTGTTACTTTAGCTGCTTGCGAAGGTCCAGTTCACAAGTCTATCCCTTATGTTTTACAACCAGAACAAATCATTCCTGGTGTTGCAGATTATTATGCAACTACAGTTTTCGATGGTTTTGATTTTGCTAACCTTTTGGTTAAAACTCGTGAGGGTCGTCCAATTAAAATTGAAAACAATACAATTGCGGGTGCTAAATTTGCAGCGAATGCAAGAATTCATGCTTCTATTTTAGGATTGTATGATAGTGCTCGTTTGAAAGAGCCAAAAGTAGATGGTAAAAATTCTACTTGGTCTGCAGTTGATTTAAAAATTAAATCAAGTTTAGCTGATGCAAAAGCTAAAGGTGGTCAAGTTGTATTATTAACTAATACTTTGGCAAGTCCATCTACAGAAAAATTAATTGCTGAGTTTATTGCTAAAAATCCAAATGCTAAGCACGTTGTTTATGATGCAGTTTCTTCATCTGAGGCATTAGATGCTTTTGAATCTGTATACGGACAAAGAGCTTTAGTTGATTACGATTTCTCAAAAGCTTCTTTAATTGTATCTGTTGGTGCTGATTTCTTGGGAGATTGGCAAGGTGGTGGATATGATTCTGGATATGCGAAAGGGCGTATTCCTCAAAATGGAAAAATGTCTCGTCACTTCCAGTTTGAATCAAATATGACATTATCTGGAGCAGCAGCTGATAAGCGTGTTCCTATGACTACAGCTGTTCAAAAACAAGCTTTAGTTCAAATTTATAATATTATTTCGGGTGCTTCTGTTCCTGTAGCTTTAGACGGAAATGTTAAAGCTGAAGTAGTAAAAGCTGCACAACAGCTTAAAGCTGCTGGATCAAAAGGAGTTTTGGTATCTGGGATTGAAGATAAAAATGCTCAATTATTAGTTTTAGCAATCAATCAAGTATTGGCTAGTGAAGCTTTTAGTGCTGCTGGAGCAAGACAAATTAGAAAAGGTTCTAATGCTGTCGTTTCGCAGTTAATCAAAGATTTGAATGCGGGAAGTGTTCATACTTTAATTATGAGTGGAGTTAATCCGGTTTATACATTAGCTGATTCTATTGCTTTTGTATCTGGGTTGAAAAAAGTTAAAACATCTGTTGCATTTTCATTAAAAGAAGATGAAACAGCGTCTGTTGTTACAGTTGCTGCTCCAGCTCCTCATTATTTAGAGTCTTGGGGAGATGTTGAAATAACAAGCGGAACTTACAGTTTAACTCAGCCTACTATTCGTCCTATCTTTAATACAAAACAATTTCAAGATGTTTTATTGTCATTAAATGACGCTGCTGGTACTTTTTATGATTACTTAAAAGTAAATTCTGGAGTATTTACTGCAGGTTCTTCTTGGAATAAAGTATTACATGATGGTGTGGCTGTTGTAGGATCTACGGCATTATCAGGAGGGGCTATTGATGCTGCTTCGGCTGCAAATGCTGTTGCAAAATCTAAGTCTGCTGGTGATTTCGAATTAGTACTATATACTAAAACGGGATTAGGAGATGGACAACATGCAAATAACCCATGGTTGCAAGAGTTTCCAGATCCAATTACAAGAGTTTCTTGGGATAACTATGTTACGGTTTCAAATGCTGATTCTAAAAAACTTGGTTTATCAAATGAAATTGTTGCAAACGGTGGTTTAAATGGTAGTTATGCTACAATTACTACAGCTGACGGTATTAAGTTGGAAAATGTTCCAGTTATCGTTCAGCCAGGTCAAGCAGTTGGAACTTTAGGTTTGGCTCTTGGTTATGGTCGTAAAGCTGCTTTAAAAGAAGAAATGCAAGTAGGTTTAAATGCTTACTCATTATATAAAGGATTTAATGGAGTTCAATCTGTATCTATTGTTAAAGCTGGAGGAGAACATGAGTTTGCTTGTGTTCAAGGTCAAAAAACTTTAATGGGTAGAGGAGATATTATTAAAGAAACTACATTAGAGGTGTTTAATAGTAAAGATGCAGAACATTGGAATGAAAAACCAATGGTATCTTTAGATCACCAAGAGGTTGAGGCTACTACAGTTGACTTATGGGAATCATTTGATCGTTCAACTGGTCACCACTTCAATCTTTCAATTGACTTAAATGCTTGTACTGGTTGTGGAGCTTGTGTTATCGCATGTCACGCTGAGAACAACGTTCCTGTTGTAGGTAAAGCTGAAGTTAGAAGAAGCCGTGATATGCACTGGTTACGTATCGATAGATACTATTCTTCTGAAAGTACTTTTGAAGGTGATAATGAAAGAAAAGAAGGAATTGCTGGTTTATCTAGTTCATTGTCTACATTCAATGAAATGGAAAAACCTGGAGATAATCCACAAGTAGCATTCCAACCAGTAATGTGTCAGCACTGTAATCACGCACCTTGTGAAACTGTATGTCCAGTTGCTGCAACATCTCATGGTCGCCAAGGTCAAAATCACATGGCTTATAACAGATGTGTTGGTACTCGTTATTGTGCAAACAACTGTCCTTATAAAGTTCGTCGTTTCAACTGGTTCTTATACAACAAGAACAGTGAATTTGATTATCATATGAATGACGATTTAGGTCGTATGGTGTTAAACCCAGACGTAAACGTTCGTTCTCGTGGAGTTATGGAAAAATGTTCTTTCTGTATCCAAAGTACTCAAGCTGTAATTCTTCAGGCAAAACGTGAAGGTAGAGTAGTAGCTAAAGATGAGTTCAACAATGCTTGTGCTTGTTCTGCAGCTTGTTCTTCTGGAGCTATGGTCTTTGGAGATGTAAATGATAAAGAAAGTGAAGTTGCTAAACTTGCAGAAAGCGAAAGAGCATACCACTTATTAGAGCATGTTGGTACAAAACCAAATGTTTTCTATCATGTAAAAGTTAGAAACACTTAGTAAAATTATTAATTAAGAAACAATATAAAGGATTATGTCGTCTCACTACGAAGCACCCATTAGAAAACCTTTAGTTATAGGTGATAAATCTTATCACGATGTAACTGTAGATGTGGCAGCACCTGTTGAAGGTCCTGCAAATAAACAATGGTGGATTGTATTTTCAATCGCATTAATAGCCTTCCTTTGGGGGTTAGGTTGTATAATTTACACCGTATCTACCGGTATCGGAACATGGGGATTAAATAAAACAGTTGGTTGGGCTTGGGATATCACTAACTTCGTTTGGTGGGTAGGTATTGGTCACGCCGGAACATTAATTTCTGCGGTATTATTACTTTTCCGTCAACGTTGGAGAATGGCTATTAACCGTTCTGCAGAAGCTATGACTATCTTCTCGGTAGTACAAGCAGGTCTATTTCCAATCATTCACATGGGACGTCCATGGTTAGCATACTGGGTATTACCTATTCCAAATCAATTTGGATCTCTATGGGTAAACTTTAACTCACCATTACTTTGGGACGTATTCGCGATTTCAACCTATCTTTCAGTATCATTGGTTTTCTGGTGGACTGGTTTATTACCTGACTTTGCAATGCTTCGTGATAGAGCTATAACTCCATTTAATAAAAGAGTTTATTCTATCTTAAGTTTTGGATGGAGCGGTAGAGCAAAAGATTGGCAACGTTTTGAAGAAGTATCTTTAGTACTTGCTGGTTTAGCTACTCCTCTTGTACTTTCTGTACACACAATTGTATCTATGGACTTTGCTACTTCTGTAATTCCTGGATGGCATACTACAATTTTCCCTCCTTACTTCGTTGCAGGAGCGGTTTTCTCTGGATTCGCAATGGTAAATACATTGTTGATCGTTATGAGAAAAGTTTCTAATCTTGAAGCATACATTACATTACAGCATATCGAATTAATGAACATCATTATTATGATTACAGGTTCGATTGTAGGTGTTGCTTACATCACTGAGTTATTCGTAGCTTGGTATTCAGGTGTAGAGTATGAGCAATATGCATTCTTAAACAGAGCTACTGGACCTTACTGGTGGGCATATTGGTCGATGATGACTTGTAACGTGTTCTCTCCACAGTTCATGTGGTTTAAAAAATTAAGAACTAGTATTATGTTCTCATTTATCATTTCAATTGTTGTAAACATCGGTATGTGGTTTGAAAGATTCGTAATTATTGTTACTTCTTTACATAGAGATTACCTTCCATCTTCTTGGACAATGTTTTCACCAACATTTGTTGATATTGGAATTTTCATTGGAACAATTGGTTTCTTCTTCGTATTGTTTTTATTGTACTCAAGAACTTTCCCTGTAATTGCTCAGGCAGAGGTTAAAACAATTTTGAAAGGAACAGGAGATAATTACATTAGAGAAAGAGCAAATAAAGATTCACATCATGAGTAATAAAGTTATATACGCCATTTATAATGACGATGACGTTTTGATGGATGCAGTAAAGAAAACTAGAGCTGCTCATCATCATATTGAAGAGGTTTTTACTCCATTCCCAGTTCACGGATTGGATAAAGCAATGGGATTAGCACCAACAAGATTAGCAATATGTGCTTTTTTATATGGATGTGTTGGTATCTCTGTTGCTACAACAATGATGTCTTACATCATGATTCATGATTGGCCACAAGATATTGGAGGTAAACCTAGTTTTAGTTTTATTCAAAATATGCCATCTTTCGTGCCAATTATGTTTGAGATGACTGTATTCTTTGCAGCTCACTTAATGGTAATTACTTTTTATATGAGAAGTAGATTATGGCCATTTAAAGAAGCGGAAAATCCAGATGTTAGAACCACGGATGATCACTTCTTAATGGAAGTATCAGTAAATGATAACGAAACAGAGTTAGTTTCTTTCTTTGAAGCGACTGGAGCTGTTGAAGTTAAAGTAATAGAAAAGAATTAATTGTAGCTATGAAAAGGATATATAAAATAACACTTTTAGTTGGTATAACTATTTTAGTTTCATCTTGCCACAATAATTCGGCACCGAACTATCAATATTTCCCAAATATGTATGAATCTGTTGCTTACGAGCCATATACAGAAGCAAAAATATTTAAAGGAGGAAAAGAAGGACAGCTTCCTGTTGCAGGAACTATTAATAGAGGTTTTGAACCTTATGAGTATGAAAATTCAACTGCTGGTTACGAATTAGCTAAGGCTAATTTGAAATCTCCTTTGGATTCTATTGAGAGAAATTCTGGAAAAGGAAAAGAACTTTTCGAAATTTACTGTATCAGCTGCCATGGAGCAACTGGAAATGGTAAAGGTAAATTGGTTGAAAGAGAAAAATTTCTTGGAGTACCTAGCTATAAAGACAGAGAAATCACTGAAGGAAGTATCTTTCACGTTGAGACTTATGGTTTAAATGCAATGGGTTCACATGCAAATCAATTAAGTGCTCACGAACGTTGGTTAGTTGCTGACTATGTTCTGAAACTAAAAAGCCAATTATAATTGTTGAACAAACTGATCGTAATAGATATGTATACATTTTCAAGTAAATTAAAAACTTTTTCTATCATCTTAATGGCCGTAGGTCTATTAGGAATTGGGTATGGTTTTTTAAGTGCACCAAAAGATATTCAAGAAGTTGAAAAAATACTAGCTGCAGATGAACATGGTTCTCATGGTGCTGCACATGAAGAAAAAGCGGAGGCATCTCACAAAGAAGCAGGGCATCATGAAGCTGCTGCTGAAGCATCACATGATTCTCATAAAGAAGCTGGGCATTCTGAAGTTTCAGGTGCAAATGAGCACGAAAAACATTTAGAGCATGTATTGCACCAATTGCAGAACAAACCTTGGTCTGCAGTATATGTAGCTTGTATTTTCTTTTTACTACTTTCAATGGGAGTTTTAGCTTTCTATGCTATCCAGCAAGTTGCTCAAGCAGGTTGGTCTCCAGTTTTGTTTAGAGTTATGCAAGGTATTACAGCTTACTTACCGGCTGGTTCTGTAATTTTCTTTATACTTTTAGTATTATGTGGATTACATTTTAACCATATTTTCGTTTGGTTAGGTGAAGGTGTAACAGATCCTAAGAGTCCAAACTACGATGCTATTATTGCTGGTAAGTCTGGATACTTAAACTTCCCTTTTTGGATTGTAAGAGCGTTCATCTTTTTACTAGGATGGAATATTTACCGTCATTTTTCTAGAAAAAACTGTTTAGCGCAAGATGAGGCAAATGATGATCTTTACTACAAAAAGAATTTCAAAGCTTCAGCTGGATTCTTAGTATTCTTCATTGTTTCTGAGTCTATAATGTCTTGGGATTGGATTATGTCTTTTGATCCACACTGGTTTAGTACTTTATTTGGATGGTATGTATTTGCTTCTTTCTTTGTAAGTGGTATTACAACTATTGCTTTAGTAACAATCTATTTAAAATCAAAAGGATATTTAGAGTATGTAAATACAAGCCATATTCACGATTTAGCTAAATTTATGTTTGGTATTAGTGTTTTTTGGACTTATTTATGGTTCTCTCAATTTATGCTAATCTGGTATGCTAATATTCCAGAAGAGGTAACTTATTTTGTGACAAGAATTCAATTATATAACTTGCCTTTCTTTGGAGCGGTTGTTATGAATTTTGTTTTCCCATTATTAATATTAATCAATACTGACTTCAAACGTCTTAACTGGGTTGTTGTAATGGCTGGTGTTGTGATATTATTAGGTCATTATGTTGATTTCTTTAATATGATTATGCCGGGTACAGTTGGAGACAAATGGTTTATTGGAGTTCCTGAAATTGCATCGATTCTTTTCTTCTTAGGTTTATTTATATTTGTTGTATTTACTGCATTAACAAAATCTCCTTTGCTTGCAAAAAGAAATCCTTTCATTGAAGAAAGTAAACATTTTCATTATTAATATTTAAAGAAGTAAACAGATGACAAGTTTGTTGGTAATTATAGTTTTAGTTTTATTAGCAGTTGCATTATGGCAATTGACCAAGATCTTTGATCTTACGCAAGTAGGAGTATCTTCGGACGATTCTCAGGTTGCATCGGATAATGACAATAACGTTCAGGGATATATTATGTTTGGCTTTTTAGCTTTCATCTATATATTTACCATTTATGGTTTACTAAAATGGGGTAATTTAGCTCTTCATACTCCTGCTTCAGAGCATGGACTTTTGGTAGATAATTTAATGAATATTACTTGGGTTTTGATTTTTACAGTTCAAGTTATCACTCAAGGTTTATTATACTGGTTTTCTTTTAAAAATAGAGGACACAAAGACAGAAAAGCTTTGTTTTTTGCAGATAGTAATAAATTAGAGGCGATTTGGAGTATTATTCCTTCTGTAGTTTTAGCATGTTTGATTCTTTATGGATTGTATGCTTGGAATAACATTATGTTTGTTGATAAAGACGAAGATGTTATTGAGATTGAATTATATGCTCAGCAATTTAAATGGACTGCAAGATATGCTGGTGCTGATAATACTTTAGGAAAAGCTAACGTAAGATTAATTGAAGGTGTTAATACTTTAGGGGTAGATATGTCTGATAAAAATTCTCAAGATGATATTGTAGTTTCTGAATTACATATTCCTAAAGGTAAAAAAGTTCACTTTAAAATGCGTTCTCAAGACGTTTTACACTCAGCATATTTTCCTCACTTTAGAGCACAAATGAACTGTGTTCCAGGTATGGTTACTGAATTTGCTTTTGTTCCAACTTACACTACTGCAGAATATAGAGAGTTACCATTTATGGTAGAAAAAGTTGCACATATCAACAAACTTAGAGCTGAAAAAAGCGTTGAGCTAGTTCAGAAAGGTGGTACAGCTTTAGATCCTTACACATTTGATTACCTATTATTGTGTAATAAAATTTGTGGAGCTTCTCACTACAATATGCAAATGAAAGTTGTTGTTGATACTCCTGAAGATTATAAAAAATGGTTAAGTGAAAAAACAACTTTAGCTCAAGATATTAAAGCGGCTGCGGCGGCTGAGAAACCAGCTGAAGGAACTGCACCAGCTACAGATAGTGCTGCAAAAGTGATCGATACTGTTAAAGCAGTTGTTGATACTGTTAAAGCAGCAGTAGCTAAAGTTGCAATGAAATAATATTATTTAGAAAATTTAAAGTACACATATATGTCAGCAGAAGCGCACGATCACGATCACGGACACGATCACGAGCACGAACATCATCATAAAGATACGTTCATTACTAAATATATTTTTAGTATTGATCATAAAATGATTGCTAAGCAATACTTGATTACTGGTATTATTATGGGGATTATTGGTATCGCAATGTCCTTGCTTTTCAGAATGCAATTAGCGTGGCCAGAAGAGTCTTTTAAGATATTTAATGTTTTATTAGGAGATAAATTTGCACCTGATGGTGTAATGGCAAATGATATTTATTTAGCTTTAGTTACAATTCACGGTACCATCATGGTATTCTTTGTACTGACGGCAGGTTTGAGTGGAACTTTTAGTAATTTACTTATTCCACTTCAAATTGGAGCACGAGATATGGCTTCAGGATTTATGAATATGATTTCATACTGGTTGTTTTTCTTATCAGCAGTTATCATGTTATGTTCTTTATTTGTTGAATCAGGACCAGCATCTGCAGGATGGACTATTTACCCTCCTTTAAGTGCATTGCCACAAGCAATTCCAGGATCTGGAACAGGTATGACTTTATGGTTAGTTTCAATGGCTATTTTCATCGCATCTTCTTTGATGGGATCTTTAAATTACATTGTTACAGTAATTAATTTAAGAACAAAAGGAATGTCTATGACTAGACTTCCGCTTACAATTTGGACATTCTTCGTAACAGCTATTATTGGTGTTATTTCGTTTCCAGTTTTATTGTCTGCAGCTTTATTATTAATTTTTGATAGAAGTTTTGGTACTTCATTCTTCTTATCTGATATCTATATTGCAGGAGAGGTTTTACATTACCAAGGAGGATCTCCAGTATTATTTGAACACTTATTCTGGTTCTTAGGTCACCCAGAGGTTTATATTGTAATCTTACCAGCGATGGGACTTGTTTCTGAAATTATGGCGACGAATGCTCGTAAACCAATTTTCGGATATAGAGCGATGATTATGTCAGTTCTTGCAATTGCATTCTTGTCAACTATTGTATGGGGACACCATATGTTTATTTCAGGTATGAATCCATTCTTAGGATCTGTATTTACTTTTACTACTTTATTGATTGCAATTCCATCTGCTGTTAAAGCGTTCAACTGGATTACAACTTTATGGAAAGGTAACTTACAATTTAACCCTGCAATGTTGTTTTCTATTGGTATGGTTTCTACTTTCATTACTGGAGGTTTAACAGGTATCATCTTAGGAGATAGCACATTAGATATTAACGTTCACGATACTTACTTCGTAATTGCTCACTTTCACTTAGTAATGGGTATTTCTGCACTTTATGGAATGTTTGCTGGTATTTACCACTGGTTCCCTAAAATGTACGGAAGAATGTTAAATAAAAATCTAGGTTATATCCACTTCTGGGTAACAGCAGTTTGTGCTTATGGAGTTTTCTTCCCAATGCACTTTATTGGATTAGCTGGTTTGCCAAGACGTTACTATACAAACACAAACTTCCCATTATTTGATGATTTACAAAACGTGAATGTTTTGATTACAACATTCGCTCTTGTGGGAGGTGCGTTCCAACTAGTATTCTTATACAATTTCTTTAGTAGTATTTTCTACGGTAAAAAAGCAATTCAAAATCCATGGAAATCAACAACTTTGGAGTGGACTACTCCAGTTGAACATATCCACGGAAACTGGCCAGGAGAAATTCCTCATGTATACCGTTGGCCGTATGACTACAGTAACCCAAATCATGATGTAGATTTTGTTCCTCAGAATGTACCAATGAAAGAAGGTGAAGAGGTTTTACACCACTAAAATATTTAAAAGGCTGTCATTTTTGACAGCCTTTTTTGTTTAGTTAAAATTTTAATCGTTCAGTTTTACTGTTTTAGAAACTAATTACTTTCTATATCTTTGTAAGATGAATGAAAATCTAGATCCTACTACAAAAGGCTATAATTCTGAAGAATTAGATCTTGAGAAAAAACTGCGTCCGCTATCATTTGATGATTTTGCTGGGCAAGATCAAGTTTTGGAAAACTTAAAAGTATTTGTTGCTGCTGCTAATCAAAGAGGTGAGGCACTCGATCATGCTTTATTTCATGGACCTCCAGGTTTAGGAAAAACTACTTTGGCAAATATTCTTGCTAACGAATTAGAAGTAGGTATAAAAATTACTTCGGGTCCTGTTTTAGATAAGCCTGGAGATCTAGCCGGTTTATTAACTAATTTGGATGAGAGAGATGTTTTGTTCATTGATGAAATTCATCGCCTAAGTCCAGTTGTGGAAGAATATCTCTATTCAGCGATGGAGGATTTCAAAATTGATATTATGATTGAATCTGGTCCAAACGCGAGAACAGTTCAAATCAATTTAAATCCATTTACCTTGATAGGCGCAACGACTAGATCAGGGTTATTAACGGCGCCGATGCGTGCACGTTTTGGAATTTCATCTCGATTACAATATTACACTACTGAACTTCTGACAACTATTGTTGAAAGAAGTGCTTCTATATTAAAAATGCCGATAGCGCTTGATGCTGCAATTGAAATTGCTGGAAGAAGTAGAGGTACACCTCGTATAGCGAATGCTTTACTTCGTAGGGTTCGTGATTTTGCACAGATAAAAGGAAATGGTACAATCGATTTAGAGATTGCTCGCTATGCTTTGAAAGCATTAAATGTGGATGCACATGGACTTGATGAGATGGACAATAAAATTTTATTAACCATTATAAATAAATTTAAGGGTGGTCCGGTTGGACTTTCTACTTTGGCAACCGCAGTATCTGAAAGCAGTGAAACTATTGAAGAAGTATATGAACCGTTTTTAATTCAAGAAGGTTTTATTATGCGTACACCTCGTGGAAGAGAAGTTACAGATAAAGCATATAAACATTTAGGCAAAATAAACACAAACATTCAGGGCGGTTTATTTTAATTGGAGTGACTTATGTCTGTTAAAAGAAAATATAATTATCCGCCTAAATTGTCTATTCTTAGATTTTTTTTAGACGCTGAGGCAGTTCGTAGAAATCCGATTCCGTACCATAAAATTTACTTTGAACGTTTTGGAGATTCTTTTTCAATAAGAATTGGCAAGACTCAGCACATTATCTTATCTAGAGATAATGAAGTGGCTCAATATATATTGCAGAAGAATCACAAAAACTATCATAAATCTAAATTTCAATCGGTCTATCTATCAAAGTATTTAGGGAAAGGACTTTTAACAGTTGATGGCGATTTTTGGTTAAAACAGAGAAGACTTATTCAGCCAGCTTTTCATAAACAAAAAATGAATCAATTGGTTGATAATATGAAGTTGACAATTGTCGGTGAGTTAGATGATATTTCAATCAATAATGAAATTGATCTTTTTCCTGTAATGAGCGAATTAGCATTTAATGTTGTGGCTAAATCACTGTTTCAGTTTTCAATTGTGGAAGAAAAATTAAACCGAATTAAATACATAATTGAAGCAGTTCAAAACTTTTTAATTAAAGAAATTAGACTTCCACATAAAGCATGGTGGTTTTCAATTAGCGGTCAGGTAAATAAGCATCTTCAACTTGCTGAAGAGAATAATCTAATTATTAGAGAAATTATTGAACAACGTATTGAGGCAAAAGATGAGATTAACGATTTGCTTAATATGCTTTTGGAAACTCGTTACGAAGATACCGGTGAAGGTATGTCTGTTGAGCAGCTCATTGATGAAATAAAAATTCTTTTTATCGCTGGTCATGAAACTACTGCAAATGCTTTAACATTTACATTGCATTTATTAGGGAATCATCCTAATGTACAGCAAAAGGTGTTTGATGAGATTGTTCAAATAGAATCAGAAACTGATGATGTGGTGGAACAGCTTCAAAAAATGACTTATACTAATGCGGTTTTAAATGAATCAATGCGTTTGTATCCGCCGGCTTGGATTACAGATCGACAAAATGTTGAAGATGATAGTTTGGGAAAGTTTAACATCAAAAAAGGAACTTTAATTGGTGTTTCTTTTTATGAATTACACCGTAATGAGAAATACTGGAAAAATCCAAATGATTTTATTCCAGAGCGTTTTTTGGGAGAACAAAAAAAGTATTCCATGCAATATTTTTATCCATTTGGGGCAGGACCTAGAATGTGTATTGGCGCAGGTTTTGCTATATATGAAATGTGTCTTGCTATTTCTCACATTATTAAAAAATATAAAATTACATCATCGAAATCCGATGTTAATTTTAATCCGCTAATTACCTTAAAACCCGTTGATATTAAAGTTGTATTTTCTGAAAGATAATGATCAATTCTAAAGAAAAATATTCGAAATTTATTAAAGAGGAAGCCAAAAGGCTTGGTTTTCTATCTTGTGGAATATCAAAGGCAGGATTTTTGGAAAAAGAAGCGCCAAGACTTGAAAACTGGTTGAAAAATAATCGTAATGGACAAATGGCATATATGGAAAACCATTTTGATAAACGATTAGATCCGACATTATTAGTAGATGATGGAAAAAGTGTAGTGTCGCTTTTGTTGAATTATTTTCCTGAAGTTTCTCAAAATGAAGAGAGTTTTAAAATATCAAAGTATGCCTATGGGCAGGATTATCATTTTGTTATTAAAGATAAATTAAAAGAATTTTTACATTCTATTCAAGAAAATATTGGAGATGTTTCTGGTCGTGCTTTTGTTGATTCAGCGCCAGTTTTAGATAAGGCTTGGGCAGCAAAAAGTGGTTTGGGATGGATAGGGAAAAACAGTAATTTAATTACTCAAAAAGTGGGCTCTTTTTACTTCATTGCAGAGTTAATTATAGATTTAGACTTAGAATATGATCACGCCGTTACTGACCATTGCGGCTCTTGTACTGCTTGTATAGATGCTTGTCCAACTCAAGCAATTGTGGCACCTTACATTGTGGATGGCAGTAAATGCATCTCTTATTACACAATAGAATTAAAAGAAAATCTACCTTATGAAATGAAAGGGAAATTTGATGAATGGATGTTTGGCTGTGATACTTGTCAAGATGTTTGTCCATGGAACAGATTTTCTAAACCTCACTCAGAACCGTTGTTTAATCCAAATCCTGAATTGTTATCTTTTAGCAAAAAAGATTGGATAGAAATTACAGAAGAAACCTTTAAAATTGTTTTTAAAAACTCCCCAATTAAAAGAACAAAATTTGACGGATTAAAACGTAATATCAAATTTTTGGAATAATATCTCTTACTTTTTTGTATACAACTTATTGATTTTTAGATATTTGTATTTTTTATTGTGAGTTTAAACTTATTTTTAATTTTGCTTATTATTGAGTATTTGTCAATAAATACTCTCAAAATTAAATTTATTCATAATTCTTTAAGAATTTGCGACCTCTTCATTATCAAATAATTATATTTTTTTGTTACAAATGACACTGAACATTTGTTAAATACTGCTTTTCGACGAGTTTCTTTACCGTTTATCGACTATTGTATTTGATACTTCATGATTTATTTACTTTCGTCCCTCCAAAACTACATTTTATAAACTTAAAACACGATTTTGTGTATTGAACCTATCATGACTATGGTCCAAACGCTACAATGTTCATTTAGAGATCATTCCAAGGTCTTTAATGATTTTTCGAAATCCAATTATTTTTATTTTTCGTATTTCATCTATACGCTAAAAATGATCATCCATTTTTTAGTGTATTGTTTTTCTGTTCCACAAACTCAAGTTGTCTATGCGTAACTTTACTTTTAAAAAGTTTAATTTATTTAAACTATTTTTTCTTATTTTCTTATTTTTTATCACGGCTCAAACTAGAGCTCAATTTCCTTATTCACAATCATTTAAAAATTCTACAGCTCCAGGTGTTTTGTTTGGAGGTGAGCCTGTAGCTTTTTTAACTGGCGGAGCTGGTCTTAGAGATGGTTATAACGATGCAAATGGTTCTGGATATTTGCGATTAACAAATAGACAAGGTAGCCAGAAAGGAATTGTTTATTCAGATATGTACTCATTTCCATCTGCTTATGGAATGACTATTACATTTGAATACTACACTCATAGTGGAAACGGTGCTGATGGTATCGCTTTTATTTTATTTGATGCAACGGCTTCTCCTGTTGCTGCAGGTGCTTTTGGAGGTTCCTTAGGTTATGCGCAACGAAATTCAGAAACTGGTTTTTCTAAAGGTTATCTTGGTATTGGAATTGACGAATATGGAAATTTTTCTGCCAATAATGAAGGAAAAAGTGGTGGAGCACCAGGCGGTGTTTTGCCTAGTAATGTTACTTTGAGAGGTGCTGGAACAGGAACATCGGGATATCCGCACTTGATTTCGGTGAAAACAACAGATTTAGCAAGTTCTTTTAATGTTGCAGGTGGGGATAGAGGTGCTACTGACAATTCGAAATCTGGTTTTAGAAAAATGGAAGTTGTTTTAAAACCGCGAGCAGATGGTGGTTTTTTTATTGATGTTTACTTAACTCATGGTAGTGTAAGAGAGTTAATAATTAATAATTATGAATATAAAACTCTTGCACCATCTAATTTGAAATTTGCAATTTCTTCTTCTACAGGAGGATCTAACAATTTTCATGAAATCCGTAATTTAAATATTACAGTTGATAAATCAACGCTTTTAACTCCAGTGGCTAATTCAGATACTTTCACAGGCTGTATCGGGTTACCGGCAACTTCTGGGGATATTACAGCAAATGATAATGGATCAGTAAATACTTTAGGGACAATCAATAAATCTACGGTTGACTTAGATCCTTCGGTGACAGGAATTCAAACTTCTAAGACAGTTGCTGATAAAGGGACATTTACCTATAATTCATCAACTGGAGCTGTAACTTTTACCCCGCTAAACAATAGTGTTGTTGGTCCAGTTCAAATCAACTATACTTTTAATGATACTTATGACAAAACTTCTAATTCTTCAACGATAACATATAATACATATACTGCTATTGCTAATAATACGATTACGGCACCTTCAACAAGTTCTTTTTGTACGGCACCGAATGATCCAGGTATTATAACAGGTTCTACCGCTACTGGAGGAGGTTCTGGATTAACTTACCAATGGGAAAGCAGTATAAACAATATAGATTTTAATCCTATTGTAGGAGCTACAAGTGCAAGTTATGATCCGCCAAGTACAAGTACAACTGCTTATTATAGAAGGGTAGTTTCTTCTACAACTTGTAAAGACGTTAGTAATACAGTTTCTATTGTTTTTGGACAGGCTAGTACTCCAACTGCAACGGCGGCAACCGCAATAACATGTAATAGCTTTACAGCAAATTGGAACGCTGTTGCCAATGCGACTTCTTATGGATTAGCGGTTTCTAGAAATTCAAATTTTAATACTCCTGAAGGAGATTTAGATGGAAGAAATCTTAATTCATCATCTACTTCTTTTAATGTTACTGGTTTAATTTCAGGTCAAACTTATTATTTTAGAGTTTTATCTTATAATTCATGTGGAGCTGGGCCAACAGCTTCTAACGTAATTACGGTAACTGTAGGAAATGGATCAGTAGCTGGGACAATATCTGCAGCACAAACAATTTGTTCAGGAACTGCTCCACAAGATTTGACATTAACGGGTTACACAGGAACTATTCAGTGGCAGTCATCTGCAAATAATAGTACATTTAATGATATTATTGGAGCTACAAATGCTGTTTTAACAAGTGCTCAAATGGGAACGCTTACTGCAAATACATATTATAGAGCAGTTGTAAAAAGTGGCTTATGTACGGCAGCAAATTCAGCGTCAGTTTTAATTACAATAAGCCCAGTTCCAAGTTTGGGAACGATATCCCAAGCTGCGATAACTTGTGAAGGCGCTCCAGCGAGAATAAATTTGAAAGGATTATTGCCAAGCACCACATCTACAATTGCTTATTCTATCGATGGAGTTGCACAAACACCTGTTACTGGTGTAGCCGCAGATGGGTCTGGTAATGGCTTTTTTGAAACTGGGGTTTTAACAGCGGTAAATAATGGTAAGACATTAAGAGTAACAACTGTTACTACAACAAACGCTACACCAAGTTGTACCAGTACTGTTAATAGAGATGTTACATTAAGTATAAACGCATCTTCAGTTGGAGGAACAATCGCATCAGTTGCTGCAATTTGTTCAGGAACTTCGCCTGCTAATTTAGTATTGAGTGGCAATAATGGTTCAGTTATAAGATGGCAAAAATCAACAGATTCAGGTTTTTCAACTCGAACTGATATTAATATAACTTCAACAACATTAACAAGCGCTAATATTGGAAACTTAACAGCAAGCACTTACTTTAGAGCAATTGTTCAGAATGGAGATTGCGCTGCTGTTTTTTCAGATGCTGTTTTGGTAACTGTAAATGCATTGCCAGCGGTACTTTCTTTAACAGGTAGCACTATCTGCGTTTTACCTGGTGGAAATGGAACGATTGCATCTTCAACTTCAGCAAGTGGAATAAGTTATCAATTGTATAATTCAAGTAATACAGCAGTTCAATCTGCAAAATCAGGTAACGGATCAGCTTTAACGTGGACAAGTCTTGTTGCAGGAAATGGTTATTATGTAATTGGAAGAAATACTACAACTTCTTGCACATCTACAAGTGGTACAGTAAATGTAGCTACCAATCCAAATCCTGATGCTCTTGTTTTAACAGGAAGTACAATTTGTGTTTCACCTGGAGGTAACGGTACAATAACTTCTTCAACTTCAGCAACAGGAATAAATTACCAATTATATAATTCTAGTAATACAGCAGTTCAATCTGCAAAATCAGGAAATGGATCGGCTTTAACTTGGACAAATCTTGCAGCAGGAACTGGCTATTATGTAATTGGAACAAATACAACAACTACTTGTTCTTCTACTAGTAATAGTGTAAATGTTGCCACCACATTAAACCCAACAGCTCTTGTATTAACGGGAAGTGTAATTTGTGTTTCACCTGGAGGAAACGGAACTATTTCTTCTACAACTTCAGTAAATAATGTAAGTTATCAGTTATTTGATTCAAGTGATGTAACAGTTCAATCTGCAAAATCCGGTAACGGATCAGCATTAACTTGGACAAACCTTACTGCAGCCAACGGATATTATGTAGTTGCAACTAATGCGGCAAATTGTACTGTAAAAAGTAATGTTGTCAATATAACAACTAATCCAAATCCGACAATTTCGATTGGAGGTACATTAACGGATTGTTTGACAACTACTTTAACTACAACAACCAATGCGAGCTCGCCAACTTATGTTTGGTATAAAAATAATGCTATAATTTCTAATGAAACATCATCTTCATTAGTTGTAAATTCTGATGGAGATTATAAAGTAAAAGTTACGAATACTTCAACTGGATGTGAAGCTACCTCTGCTGTTTCAACAGTAAAAGTTAGTGATACAGAAAAGCCAGTTAAACCAGTTTTGGCTGATATTACAGCTGAATGTTCAGCAACAGTAACAGCTCCAACAACTACAGATAATTGTAGTGGAACTGTAACAGGAACAACTAGCGATCCATTGACTTATTCGACTCAGGGGAATTATACTATCAATTGGAGTTTTAATGATGGAAATGGAAACACAGAAACAGCAACTCAAAAAGTAATAATTAAAGACACTCAAAAACCATCAATTACTTGCCCTGCGACAGTTGTGGTTTCTGCTGACGCAAATTCATGTACAGCTACAAGTGTAATTTTAGGAAGTCCTGTAACATCTGACAACTGTGGAGGAACTGTAACAGTGACTAATAATGCACCATCAAGTTTTCCAATCGGAAATACAACAGTAACTTGGACTGCTACAGATGCAGCAGGAAATACGCAAACTTGTACGCAGACAGTAACAGTAAACGATACTCAAAAACCATCAATTACTTGTCCAGCAACAGTTGTGGTTTCTACTGATGCAAATTCATGTGTTGCAACAGGTGTAACTTTAGGTACTCCTGTAACATCAGATAATTGCAACGGAACTGTAACAGTGACTAATAATGCACCGTCAAGTTTTTCAATCGGAAATACGACAGTAACTTGGACGGCTACAGACGCAGCAGGAAACACTCAAACTTGTACTCAAGTAGTAAAAGTTGTAGGTCCGATTATATCCGATAAAGATACAGCATCGATAAATGGATATAATGGAGGAACTGCTGTTTCAAATGTTTTATCAAACGATTTGCTTAATTGTAATGCAGTAGTTAGAAATGAGGTTGTTTTAACTTTGGATTCTGCTTTACCTTCAGTCTTAACATTTGATATTGTAAGTGGAGAAGTTAAAGTTAAAGCAAACACGCCAGTAGGAACATATACATTTGATTATAAAATTTGTGAAGTTGCAAATACTTCAAATTGCAATTCTGCAACTGTAGAAATTACGGTTACGGCACCAGCAATCTTAGCGGTAAAAGAAAATTTAGGTCCGATCAACGGAAGCATTGGAGGAATAACAGCATCTCTTATCGGTTCTGATAAACTAAACGGTGTTCAGGCTGTTATCGGCACAAATGCAGGAGAAGTTGCCTTAATGGGAACAGCTCCAGCAGGATTAACCGTTAATTCAGACGGAACGGTGACTGTAAGCAAAGGCGTAAAAGCGGGAGACTACGATGTGGAATACACAATCTGCGACAACAACAATGCAGGAAACTGCTCAACGGTTACTTCGACTGTAACTGTGACAGCGGCTGACTTAGTTGCGAATTTAGATAATGCAGGTTCGGTAATCGGAGGAAATGCTTCCCAAACCCTTATCAATGTTTTTGACAATGACACTAAAAACGGAGCAAAATTAGATCCGTCAGAAGTTAAACTGACAGCAGGCACAGACCCGAAAGGATTTTTAACAATCGATTCAGACGGAAAAGCAGTTTTAGGCGCGAATGCTCCTGCAGGAAATTATGAGATAACTTATGAAATCTGCGAGCTTCTGAACCCTGGAAACTGCAGCACAAATAAAGTTCAGGTTACGGTTACTGCACCGGTAATTTTAGCAGTAAAAGAAAACTTAGGTCCCATCAACGGAAGCATTGGAGGAACAACAGCATCGCTTATCGGTTCTGATAAACTGAACGGCGTTCAGGCTGTTATCGGAACAAATGCAGGAGAAGTTGCCTTAACGGGAACAGCTCCAGCAGGATTAACCGTTAATTCAGACGGAACGGTGACTGTAAGCAAAGGCGTAAAAGCGGGAGACTACGATGTGGAATACACAATCTGCGACAACAACAATGCAGGAAACTGCTCAACGGTTACTTCGACTGTAACTGTGACAGCGGCTGACTTAGTTGCGAATTTAGATAATGCAGGTTCGGTAATCGGAGGAAATGCTTCCCAAACCCTTATCAATGTTTTTGACAATGACACTAAAAACGGAGCAAAATTAGATCCGTCAGAAGTTAAACTGACAGCAGGCACAGACCCGAAAGGATTTTTAACAATCGATGCAGACGGAAAAGCAGTTTTAGGCGCGAATGCTCCTGCAGGAAATTATGAGATCACTTATGAAATCTGCGAGCTTCTGAATCCTGGAAACTGCAACACAAACAAAGTTCAGGTTACGGTTACAGCACCTGCAATCTTAGCAGTAAAAGAAAACTTAGGCCCGATCAACGGAAGCATTGGAGGAACAACAGCATCGCTTATCGGTTCTGATAAACTAAACGGCGTTCAGGCAGTTATCGGCACAAATGCAGGAGAAGTTGCCTTAACGGGAACAGCTCCAGCAGGATTGACAATTAATGCAGACGGAACGGTGACTGTAGTCAAAGGCGTAAAAGCGGGAGACTACGATGTGGAATACACAATCTGCGACAACAACAATGCAGGAAACTGCTCAACGGTTACTTCGACTGTAACTGTGACAGCGGCTGACTTAGTTTCGAATTTAGATAATGCAGGTTCGGTAATCGGAGGAAATGCTTCCCAAACCCTTATCAATGTTTTTGACAATGACACTAAAAACGGAGCAAAATTAGATCCGTCAGAAGTTAAACTGACAGCAGGCACAGACCCGAAAGGATTTTTAATAATCGATGCAGACGGAAAAGCAGTTTTAGGCGCGAATGCTCCTGCAGGAAATTATGAGATCACTTATGAAATCTGTGAGCTTCTGAACCCTTCAAACTGCAGCACAAATAAAGTTCAGGTTACGGTTACAGCACCGGTAATTGATGCAGTTTTAGATGTAATATCTTCTATCAATGGAAATATCGGAGGCACAACAGTTTCATTAATTAAAAATGATACTTTAAATGGAAATCCAATCATTGCAGGAACAGCTGCGGGAGAAGTTAGATTTAATATTGTTGGAACACTTCCAGCAGGATTAACATTAAACCCAGATTATACTATTACTGTTGCGCCAAATACGCCAGCAGGAAATTATAATGTAGAATACCGTATTTGTGACAATGTTAATTCAGGAAATTGTGATTCAGTAATTACTGTGGTAACAGTTACAGGCGGAAATCTTATAGCAAATCAAGATATTGTTCCTTCAGTAGTTGGTTCAAATGTTCCTCAAACATTAATCAATGTTTTTGCGAATGATACTAAAAATGGAAATGCATTAGTACCTTCAGATGTAAATCTTTCAGTTACAGCCGCAGATCTAAAAAGATATTTAACTATAGATGCAAATGGAAATGCAATATTAGCTCCAAATGCGCCAGCAGGAAATTATGAATTGACATATACAATCTGTGAGAAATTGAATCCAAGTAATTGCAGTTCAAACACAGTTAAAGTAATTGTTGATCTTCCAGTTATTGACGCAGTTGTAGACTCAATAACGCCAATTAATGGAAATATCGGAGGAACAACAGTTTCATTAATTAAAAATGATACTTTAAATGGAAATCCAATAATTGCAGGAACAGCTGCAGGAGAAGTTACATTTAATATTGTTGGAACACTTCCAGCAGGATTAACATTAAACCCAGATTATACTATTACTGTTGCCCCAAATACGCCAGCAGGAAATTATAATGTAGAATACCGTATTTGCGACAATGTTAATTCAGGAAATTGTGATTCAGTAATCTCCGTAATTACAGTAACAGGTGGAAATCTGGTAGCAAATCAAGACATTGTATCTTCTGTAATTGCTTCAAATGTAGCGCAAACATTAAACAATGTTTTTGCAAATGATACTAAAGATGGAAAAGCGCTGGTATCTTCAGATGTAAATCTTACTGTAGCGGTGGCAGATCCAAAAGGATATTTAACAGTTGATGCAAACGGAAATGCAATATTAGCTCCAAATGCACCTGCAGGAGATTATGAATTGACTTATACAATCTGTGAGAAATTAAATCATTCAAACTGCAGTCAGGCTGTAGTTAAAGTTACAGTAATGAATAGAGTTGAACCAAGCCCTCCAACAACAAACGGAATTACATTAGGAGATGATAATAATGTTACTGCTGACGGAATTAACGGTGCTCTGGAATTTGTTAATGTTTTAGAGAATGATTTTATAAACGGACAGCCAATCAATCCAGCAGACGTAACTATCAAACCATTAGGAAACAGTTCTTATTTTGAATGGAATGCAGACGGAACTGTAAATGTTAAGCCAAATACACCTGGAGGAAGTTACGCAATTACGTATCAGGTTTGCGAAAAAGCAAATTCGACAAATTGTTCGACAGCGGTTTTAAATGTTTTTGTTGAAGTTCCAGCAATTGCAATTGTCAAAAAAGCAGAATTTAATGATGAAAACAATAGCGGCTTTGCCAATGCGGGAGAAACAATTACGTATACGTTTACAGTAACCAATACAGGAAATGTTCCGCTAAACAATGTAATAGTAAAAGATCCATTAACAGGAGTAGTGGTTTCTGGACAAGCAATTTCTTTGGCAGTTGGAGAATCTAACAGTTCTAATTTCTCGGCAGTTTACAAGATAACGCAAGAAGATATTAATCTTACTAAAGTAACAAATCAAGCTACTGCGCAAGGAAGCAGTTCAAAAGGAGTTGTTGTAGAAGATTTGTCCGATCATTCAAGTAATACTGGAGATAACCCAACTGTAACAGAATTAGACGGATGCGCAATCAAAGTATTCAAAGCTTTCTCTCCAAATGGAGACAACAAGAATACAAGATTTTACATTAGAGGTATCGAATGCTATCCGAATAATACAGTTGAAATTTATAACCGTTGGGGAGTATTGGTTTACAGTATAGATGGATATAATAACAATGACAGAGCTTTTGTTGGATATTCTAACGGACGTTCTACAATTAAACAGACAGAGGGTCTTCCGGTAGGAACTTATTTCTACATCTTGAAATATCAAGATAATGCTAATGGACCACATCAGGAATCAGGTTACTTATATATCAACAAATAATATAGATTACGGCTTAGTAAATCTAGGCCGTTTTTAAAGCTTTAAAAATGAAAAGATTAATCATATTTTTTATGTTTTTTTCGATTGTGTCTAATGCGCAGCAAGATGCACAGTTTACACAATATATGTACAACACAATCGAAGTCAATCCAGCTTACGCAGGTTCTAGAGGGGTTTTGAGCGTTTTTGGTTTATACCGTACACAATGGGTAGGATTAGAAGGTGCGCCTCAAACAAGTACTTTTTCTGTAAATACACCTTTAAATAATAGTGATTTAGGACTTGGAGTTTCTTTAGTTAATGACAAAATTGGACCAACAACAGAAAATACTTTATCTGCCGATTTATCATATACAATTCCTACTTCAGAATCATGGAATTTGTCTTTTGGTATAAAAGGAACTGCAAACCTTTTCAATTTAGATGTGAATAAATTAAGCATGGAAGATCAAGATGATCAGCAGTTTCAAAACCTAAAAAATAAGTTTTCTCCAAATGTTGGAGCAGGACTTTATTTTCATTCAGACCGTGCTTATATCGGATTATCTGTTCCAAATTTTATAGAAACAAACCGTTATGACTCAGATGATACGGCAATCTTTAAAGAAAAAATTAATTATTATTTGATAGCAGGATATGTATTTAATCTCGATCGATTAGAATATATTAAGTTCAAACCAGCTTTAATGACTAAAATGGTAGAAGGAGCTCCTTTACAAGTCGATGTTTCAGGAAATTTTATGTTCAATGATAAATTTGTTTTAGGTCTTGCTTATCGCTGGAGCGCTTCTGTAAGTGCAATGGCAGGATTTCAAGTTACAAAAGGAATGTATTTAGGTTACGGTTACGATCACGAAACTACACAATTAAAAAAATACAATTCTGGATCTCATGAAATCTTCTTAAGATTCGATTTCTTTAATAATTATAATAAAATGATATCTCCAAGGTTCTTTTAATGAAAACTATGAAACTCAAGAAAATAATTTTAATCGTTTTACTGTGTAACTTTTTTTCAAATGTGAATGCTCAAAAAACATTCACGAATATGAACGTAAAATACGCAGATAAAAAGTATGAAGAATACGCTTACGCGGATGCTATAAAAGCGTATGAAAGCGTAATTGAACAAGAAAGTAATAACGAAGGCGTAGTAAAACGTCTGGCAAATTCATATTATTTTAATGGAGAATTGACTAGTGCTTTAAAATGGTACAATCAATTATTTCAAATTAATGAAGACCAAGAATCAGAATATTTTTATCGTTATGCACAATGTTTAAAATCGGCTGGAAATTATCGTAAATCTGATGAAGTTTTAGTGAAATTCAATCAAAAAGCTGTCTCAGAAAAAAGATCTGATTTAATTAGAAATGACAAAAATTATCTGGAAGTAATAAAGGAAAATTCTGGGCGATTTCAAATTGGAGATGCAGGAGTTAATTCTCGTTTTTCAGATTATGGAAGCGCTGTTTACAACAATAAAATAATTTTTACTTCTGCGCGAGATACAGGCGGAGTTGTTAAAACAAATTTTCAATGGACAAACAGATCTTTCTCTAGATTATACAGCGCTGTTTTATTGCCTGATGGAAGTATCGGAACGCCAGAACTTTTTATAAAAAGAAAAAAAGATAAGTTCAATGAATCTACACCAATTTTTACAAAAGATGGAAGAACAATGTATTTCACGCGAAATAATTTCACCGATGGAAAAAGAGGACAGAATGATAAAAATGTTACGCTTTTAAAATTGTATAAAGCAGATTTAATTGATAACGAATGGAAGAACATCAGAGAACTTCCTTTTAATAGTGACCAATACAGTACTGCGCATCCTGCTTTAAGTATGGATGAGAAATTTTTATATTTCGCGTCAGATATGCCTGGAACATTTGGTCAGTCAGATATCTATAAAGTTGCTATTAATGAAGATGGCACTTTTGGAAAACCAGAAAACTTAGGTCCAGAAATTAATACGGAAGGCAGAGAAACATTTCCTTTTATTTCTGGAGAAAATGAACTTTATTTCGCTTCAGATGGGCGTCCAGGTTTAGGCGGTTTGGATATTTTTGCTTCGAGAATAAAAGCAAACGGAAGTTATGATGAAGTTTTAAATATCGGAGAACCAGTAAATAGTAAGCAAGATGATTTTGCTTTCAGCATTGATAGTAGAACTAGAAGCGGCTATTTTTCTTCAAACAGAGAAAGCAGCCAAGGTTTAGACGATATTTATAGATTTACAGAAACCAGAAGATTAATTTGTGAGCAGAATTTAACTGGAACAGTAACTGATTCTGAATCGAATGCAGTATTGGCAAATACAGCTCTGACTTTATTCAACGAAAAATTTGATCCGGTTGGAACAATTACCACAGATGAAAAAGGGAATTATGTTTTTCCAACTGTAAAATGTGGTAAAAAATATACCATTAGAACGGCTAAAACAGATTATAATGCCAAAGAAGTTTCGGTAAACATTTTAAGAGATCAAGAAACTACTTTAATGATTGCTTTAAACAAAGTATTTGTTCCTTTAACAGCAAAAACCGTAGCCACTAAAAGAGTCAATATTAGTCCTGTAAAATTGGGCTCAATGAAAGTTGGAGTAGATGTAGCAAAACTTTTAAATCTTCCTATGAATTTTTTTGATTTAGGAAAAGCTACTATCAAAAAAACATCAGAACCGCAACTGATGAAAGTGGTAAATCTTTTAAAAGAATATCCAGACATGAAACTCGATATTCGTTCGCATACAGACAGCCGTTCTTCTTCAGAAAGCAATCAAATTCTTTCGGACATGAGAGCGTTGTCAACAAAAAAATGGCTAGTACAAAAAGGAATTAGTGAAGACCGATTATCAGCAAAAGGTTACGGAGAAACACAATTGGTAAATAAATGTGCAGATGGCGTAAAATGTACCGAACAACAACACATGCAAAATAGAAGAAGTGAATTTATTATTGTAGCAATGTAAAATAACTTTCTTAAAAATTATTAAAACCCTTTTCTAAATTTTAGAAAAGGGTTTTTATTTTTTAAATATTTTTCTATAAATATTTCACCACTAAACAATTTCAACTGATTAATGTTGAAAAATTTGTAAACGTTAAAAAATCTAATTTTCATCAAAAAACAATTCTAAAAAATTTCATTCTTTACACTATAATTTTGAAAATTTAAGTTCTCATGTATTATGTTTAAAATGAATAAGTTGGGTTTTTAAAAAATCGATTTCGTTGCAGATCGTGTTTGTTTTTATTATAACTTTATAAACCTAAAAATTTTTCATTATGACTGTAGATCAAATACTTAAAGCAAAAGGAAGAAATGTCTATTCTATTTTCTCTAATTTAACTGTTTATGATGCCTTAAAGGTAATGGGAGAAAAGAATATTGGAGCAATTTTAATTATTGACGATACTGTTTTAAAAGGCATATTATCAGAAAGAGATTATGCTCGTAAAATTGTTTTAAAGGATAAATCTTCTAAAGAGACTTTGGTGCATGAGATTATGGAGAGTAATGTTTTTACAGTGAAACTTTCAGATAATCTTGAAGATTGTATGCAATTGATGAGCGAAAAAAGAATACGACACCTGCCTGTTGTAGAAGATGAAACAGTTGTTGGGATAATTTCAATCAGCGATGTGGTTAAGGCGATTATAGAAACTCAAAAAGATACCATTCAACATTTGAATTCTTATATTTCTCAATAAAAAGGATATAATAAAGATAAAAATTTAAAACGAGTCCAATTTCTATTGGACTTTTTTTATTTCTGAAAATGGATTTTCCGAAAAGAAAATACTAAAAAGACGCCTTTTTCAAACAAGACTTATATCTTTGTAAGCTAGAATAAAAGCTAAAATAATGAACAAAGAGAGTAAAAAAAGAGAAGCGTTACTGTATCATTCAGAGCCGACTCCAGGAAAAATTCAGGTAGTTCCAACAAAAAAATATGCAACCCAGAGAGACTTATCATTGGCTTATTCGCCAGGAGTTGCAGAACCGTGTTTAGCAATCGCAGAAAACATTGACGACGTTTATAAATATACAGCAAAAGGAAATTTAGTAGCCGTAATTTCAAACGGTACAGCGGTTTTAGGACTTGGAAATATAGGTCCTGAAGCAGGAAAACCTGTAATGGAAGGAAAAGGTTTATTGTTTAAAATTTTCTCGGATATCGATGTTTTTGATATCGAAATAGGTACCGAAAATGTTGAAGAATTTATTCAGACTGTAAAAAATATTGCTCCAACTTTTGGAGGTATTAATCTAGAAGATATTAAAGCTCCAGAATCTTTCGAAATAGAAAGAAGATTGATCGAAGAATTGGATATTCCAGTAATGCACGACGATCAGCACGGAACTGCAATTATCTCTTCTGCAGCTTTAATTAATGCTCTTGAATTGGCAGGGAAAAAAGCAGAGGATGTAAAAGTAGTTGTTTCTGGCGCAGGATCTGCAGCAATTGCTTGTACAGATTTATATGTTTTATTGGGTGTAAAAGTAGAAAACATTTTAATGTACAATAGTAAAGGACTTTTAACAAAAGACAATCCTTCACTTTCAGATTTACAATTAAAGTATGCTATTGACGGACCTAAAATTGCTTTGGCAGATGCTGTAAAAGATGCTGATGTTTTCATCGGATTATCTTCAGGAGATATTCTTTCGCCAGAAATGTTACTGTCTATGGCAAAAAATCCTATCGTTTTTGCGATGGCAAATCCAAATCCGGAAATCGATTATAATTTAGCCGTAGAAACGCGTAAAGACGTTATTATGGCGACAGGACGTTCGGATTTTCCTAATCAGGTAAATAACGTTTTAGGTTTTCCTTATATTTTTAGAGGAGCATTAGACGTAAGAGCGACTAAAATTAACGAAGAAATGAAAATGGCAGCTGTAAAAGCTTTAGCCATTTTAGCAAAAGAACCAGTTCCAGAACAAGTTAACGTAGCATATGGTGCAACAAAACTTGGATTTGGACAAGAATACATCATTCCTAAACCATTTGATCCTAGATTAATTACTGTTGTAGCGCCTGCTGTTGCAAAAGCGGCAATGGAATCTGGAGTAGCAAAAAATCCTATTACAGACTGGGCAGCTTATGAAGACAATCTTCGTGAGCGTATGGGGAATGACAATAAAATGGTACGTTTGATTACAAACCGTGCTAAATTAGATCCTAAAAGAATTGTTTTTGCTGAAGCAGATCAATTAAACGTTCTAAAAGCAGCTCAGATTGTTTATGAAGACGGAATTGGTTTTCCAATTTTATTAGGAAATAAAGAACAGATTTTAGAACTAAAAGAAGAGTTAGGTTTTGATGCTGATCTTGAAATTATTGATCCTAAAACAGATGAAGAGGCAGAAAGACGTAATAGATTTGCAAAATCATTCTGGGAAACAAGAGGACGCAGAGGTGTTTCAAAATTAGACGCTGAGAAATTCATGCGCGAAAGAAATTATTTTGCAGCAATGATGGTTAATGAAGGAGAAGCAGATGCATTAGTAACTGGGCATTCAAGAAGTTATCCTTCGGTTGTAAAACCAATGATGCAGCTAATTCCTAAAGCCCAAAATGCTTCTCTTATTGCAACTGCAAACATGATGCTTACATCTCGCGGACCAATGTTTTTATCTGATACAGCAATAAATATCAATCCGTCTGCACAAGATTTAGTTAATATTGCTGTTATGACTTCTAAAACAGCAAAAATGTTTGGAATTGAACCAGTTATAGCAATGGTTTCTTTCTCTAACTTCGGATCTTCAACAAGCGAAAGTGCTTCAAAAGTAAGAGAAGCGGTAGCTTATCTTCATAAGAATCATCCTGAGATGGTTGTTGATGGTGAAATTCAGGCAGATTTTGCTTTAAATCAAGAAATGCTTGAAGAGAAATTTCCTTTTTCTAAATTGGCAGGTAAAAAAGTAAATACATTGATTTTTCCTAATTTAGAGTCAGCTAATATCACTTACAAATTATTGAAAGAACTATACAAAGTAAATTCAATTGGACCAATTATGATGGGAATGGGCAAGCCAGTTCACATTTTTCAATTAGGGGCAAGTGTTGAAGAGATGGTAAACATGGCTGCAATTGCAGTTATTGATGCACAGGAAAAAGAAAGCAAAAAAAATAAGATAGCACAATAAACGTGCTAACAAGGATTGAGCAAATTTGTCGTAGTTTTATGGCATTTTTGTTATATTTGATACTAAGAAATTACATTTATGATAGCACATTTGCAAGGCAAATTAGTAGAAAAGAATCCTACAGAGGTTGTGATTGATTGTGGAGGTGTTGGTTATCAGGTAAATATATCCCTGCATACCTTCTCCTTAATTCCCAATTCTGAAAATATAAAATTGTATACGCATCTTCAAATTAAAGAAGATGCGCATACTTTATATGGTTTTGCTGAAAAATCAGAAAGAGAAATTTTTAGAATGCTGCTTTCCGTTTCAGGAATTGGAGCAGGAATTGCCAGAACGATGCTTTCGTCGATTGAGCCAAAACAAATTATTAATGCCATTGCGTCGGGAGATGTTGGTATAATACAATCTATCAAAGGGATAGGGAACAAAACTGCACAAAGAGTTATACTTGATTTAAAAGATAAAGTGTTAAAGTTGTACGATTTGGACGAAGTTTCGGTAGTTCAAAACAATAGAAATAAAGATGAAGCGTTATCTGCTTTGGAAGTTTTAGGTTTTGTTCGAAAAGCTTCTGAAAAAGTAGTAGAGAAAATCGTAAAAGAAGACCCAGAAGCTACTGTAGAAACAATCATTAAAAAGGCCTTAAAAAGCTTATAAATTCATTTTTTTATAAAAGAATTCTATGCGTAAAATTTGTATTTTGTTGCTGGTTTTGCTCTGCGGTACAGTTTTGCGTGCGCAGGTAAACCCGCCAACTCAAGATACAACTAAAACTCAGTTTTCAGTTGGTAAAATTGAGCTTGAAGATCCTCCAAGTGTAATGTCGGCTTATCGATATGATCCTATTACAGATCGTTATATATATACCAATTCGGTTGATGGTTTTTCTATCAACTATCCTTTAATTTTAACTCCAAAAGAATATGAAGATTTAGTTCTAAAAGAATCCAGAAGGAATTATTTTAGAAAAAAATCGGATGCCATCGATGGTAAAAAAGCAGGCGCAGAAGCTGCTAAAAAAGATTTACTTCCAAGATATTACATAAATTCAAGTTTGTTTGAAAGCATTTTTGGAAGCAATACTATAGATGTAAAGCCCACAGGATCAGTAGAAATGGACTTAGGGTTACGATATACTAAACAAGATAATCCTTCTTTCTCTCCCAGAAATAGATCTAGTCTGACGTTTGATTTCGATCAAAGAATCAGTATGAGTTTAATGGGGAAAATTGGAACTCGTCTTGAGGTAAATGCTAATTACGACACACAATCTACCTTTGCTTTTCAGAATTTATTTAAGTTAGCCTACACACCTTCAGAAGATGATATTGTTCAGAAAGTGGAAGTTGGTAATGTTAGTATGCCTTTAAATAGTACTTTGATTCGAGGTGCGCAAAGCTTATTTGGTGTTAAAACGCAATTGCAATTTGGTAAAACAACCATCACAGGAGTTTTCTCAGAACAGAAATCACAAACCAAAAGTATAGTCGCAGAAAGTGGAGGAACGGTTCAGAACTTCGATTTGTTTGCATTAGACTATGATAATGACCGACATTTTTTCTTGTCTCAATACTTTAGAAACAAGTACGATTCATCTCTAAGAAATTATCCGTTAATTGACAGCCGAGTTCAAATAACGAGAATTGAAGTTTGGGTAACCAACAAGCAAAATAGAGTAACTACAAGCAATAACAATTTAAGAAATATTATTGCGCTTCAGGATTTGGGAGAAGGTGAAGTTTCTGGTGTTCCTGATAACGAAGTAGTGGTAATTACTAATCCTACTGGTTTTTTTAATAATCCTATAGATTCTCCTACCGACAATACAAATAATAAATATGATCCTGCGACGATAGGAAAAGCTGGAGGCTATTTGAATAATAATATTAGAGAAATTGTTACTGCAAAATCTGGATTTAATAACGCAAACGTAGCAGAAGGTACCGATTATTCGATCTTAGAGAATGCTAGAAAATTAACCACGCAAGAGTATACTTTTAACTCGCAGTTAGGTTATATTTCTTTGCAGCAGCGTTTGGCAAATGACGAAATTTTAGCAGTTGCTTTTGAATACACAGTTGGAGGTAAAGTGTATCAAGTTGGAGAATTTGGAAGTGATGGTGTAGATGCAACGGTAGTTACAGGAAGTAATACCAATGGAAATCAAGCTATTGTTACGCAAAGTTTAGTTTTAAAAATGCTGAAAAGCAGTTTGACAAACGTTAATAATCCAGTTTGGAATTTGATGATGAAAAACGTGTATCAAATTCCACAGGCTTATCAGATCAAACAAGAAGATTTTAGACTTAATATTCTTTACACAGATCCGTCTCCAATAAATTATATTACGCCAGCAACAGGAAGTACTTTTCCGCCAAATCCTGCACCGAATGATGTGGTAGAAAACACACCTTTATTAAATGTGTTTAATTTGGATCGTTTAAATTATAATAATGATCCGCAGACCGGAGGTGATGGTTTCTTCGATTATGTTCCTGGAGTAACGGTAGATGTTCAAAATGCCCGAATTATATTTACTACAAAAGAACCTTTTGGTGAGCTTTTGTTTAGAAAATTAAATACAGGATCTGGAGAAAATTATAGCGATCCAGCAACATATAATGCGAATCAGCGTAAATATGTATTTAGAAATATGTATAGAAGTACGCAAGCTGGCGCTTTACAGGATAGTGATAAAAACAAATTTTTATTAAGAGGAAAATACAAATCTTCGGGTAGCAGTGGTATTCCAATTGGAGCATTTAATGTTCCTCAAGGATCAGTTGTTGTTACTGCGGCAGGAAGAGTTCTGGTTGAAGGGATTGATTATAGTGTCGATTATCAATTAGGAAGAGTACAGATTTTGGATCCTTCACTTCAAGCTTCCAATACGCCAATTGAAGTTTCTCTCGAGAATAATTCAATCTTCGGACAGCAGACCAGAAGATTTATGGGATTAAATGTTGAACATAAAATTTCAGATAAATTTGTTGTTGGAGGAACTTTCTTAAAGATGACAGAAAGACCTTTTACACAAAAATCTAGTTATGGACAGGAATCTGTAAATAATACTATTTTCGGATTCAACGGAAATTATTCAACAGAAGTTCCATTTTTGACAAGGTTAGCAAATAAACTTCCAAACATTGATACCGATGTTCCTTCTAATCTTTCTATTCGTGGAGAAGTTGCCTTTTTAAAACCAGACGCGCCAAAAGCTAGTGATTTTGAAGGAGAAGCAACTATTTATATAGATGATTTTGAAGGTTCTCAGACAACAATCGATATGCGATCAGCTTACGCTTGGAGTTTGGCTTCGACCCCATTTATTAATTCTGCAACAGATAATACTTTTAATGCGGGTTCTAATACATTAGAATACGGGTATAAACGTGCAAAATTGGCTTGGTATACAATTGATCCAATTTTTTACACATCGAAACCTTCAGGGATTTCAAATGATGATTTGTCTTTCAATACCACAAGAAGAATCTACAGCAGAGAACTTTATCCTAATACAGATATTGCTCAAGGGCAGATTCAGGTTATAAATACACTTGATTTATCCTATTATCCATCAGATAGAGGTCCTTATAACAATAATCCAGATTTTGCATCAATAAATCCGTCTACAAATTTTGGAGGTATTATGCGTGCTTTGAATTCAACCAATTTTGAACAAGGAAATGTTGAGTACATTCAGTTTTGGGTGCTCGATCCGTATGTTGGAAATGGAGAAGCTCCGGCAAGTAATACTGGGAAGATTTATTTTAACTTAGGAGAAATTTCAGAAGATATTTTAAAAGACGAAAGAAAACAATACGAAAACGGATTAGGGCCGGGTCAAATTATGGTAAACCCGCAGCCGCAATGGGGAGATGTGCCAGCATCTCAGTCCTTAATCTATGCATTTGATACCAATGCAGAAAACCGTAAAAATCAGGATGTCGGTTTAGATGGTCTTCCAAGTTCTAGAGAGGGAACGGTTTATACGAATTATGCAAGCGAAAATGACCCAGCAGCAGATGATTATATCTATTATTTAAATACGGATGGAGGTGTCTTAAATCGTTATAAAAATTATAATGGTACAGAAAATAACTCTGCAGTAAGTGTTGATGATCCTAATCGTGGTTCTACAACACTTCCTGACGTAGAAGATATTAACCGTGATAATACCATGAGCACCATCAATGCTTATTATGAATATAGTATTGATTTAAGACCAGGAATGCAGATTGGTGAAAATTACATTACAGATATTCGTGAACCAGAAGATATTGGAAATGTAGAATTGCCAAACGGATCGACTACACGTGCAAGATGGATTCAGTTTAAAATTCCAGTTTCTCAGCCTAAAAACACTATTGGAAATATTACCGATTTTAGATCAATTCGTTTTATGAGAATGTTCATGACCGGATTTAGCGATCAAATGACGGTTCGTTTTGGAGCTTTAGATTTGGTAAGAGGCGAGTGGAGAAGATATACAGGCACATTAGATGCAAATGATACAACTCCCGATGATGATGGAACTGAATTTGATGTTGCGGCAGTTAATATTCAAGAGAATGGAACAAAATGTCCTGTGAACTATGTTATTCCGCCAGGAGTTCAAAGAGAACAGCTTTACAATAACAATACAATTATTAATCAAAATGAGCAATCTCTAGCAGTAAGAATTGCAGGTACGGGATTGGAATATCGTGACTCAAGAGCGGTTTTCAAAAATGTAAGTGTTGATATGCGCCAGTATAAGAAATTGAAAATGTTTCTTCACGCAGAATCGCTTCTAAATGAAACCCAGCTTGAAAATGACGAAATGGTCGGATTTATTCGTTTTGGTAATGATTTTACACAAAACTTCTACCAAGTCGAAATTCCATTAAAAGTTACAAGAGCGGGTGGTTCTTGTACAATAAGTCCGGACCAAGTTTGGTTAGAAGAAAATAATATTGATCTTGCTTTGTCTTTATTAACGGCAATGAAGATTAAGGCAATGAGTATAGATCCTACTTCTACTAAAAGAGATATTAACGGTATTTATTATCCTGATGATGACCCCGATGCAAGTGCTGGTGATGGTGACACTAAATTAAGATTAGGTATAAAAGGAAATCCTAATTTTGGATTGGTTCGAAATTTAATGGTCGGAGTAAAAAGTACAGCTGAACATAAAAACATTAAAGGAGAAGTTTGGTTTAATGAGCTTCGTATGTCCGATTTGGAAAACAAAGGCGGTATGGCAGCATTATTGAATATTGATACCAATATGGCCGATTTTGCGACTTTGTCTGCTTCTGGAAAAAAGAGCACAATAGGTTTTGGTTCTCTAGAACAAGGTGCAAATGAAAGAGATAGAGAAGATATTCAGCAATATAACATCGTAACCAATATGAATTTAGGAAAATTACTTCCTAAGAAATGGGGGGTTAATCTTCCATTTAATTATGCTATTGGAGAAGAGGTTATTACGCCAGAATATGATCCGTTTAATCAAGATATTAAACTTAGCCAATTAATAGCTGAAACTACAGATCCTGCAGAAAAAGATAATATCAGAACTCGTGCAGTAGATTATACGAAACGTAAGAGCATCAACTTTATCGGAGTGCGAAAAGATAGAGCGCTGGAACAAAAACCTCATGTTTATGATGTGGAGAATTTAACATTCTCACAATCTTACAATCAGGTAGAGCGACATGATTATGAAGTGGAGAACTATAACGACGAACAATCGAACACTGCGGTTAATTATTCTTACACATTCCAGCCCAAAGAAGTAGTTCCGTTTAAAAATACCCAATTCATGAAAAAAAGTGATTATTGGAAAATGTTAAGTGATTTTAATTTTAATTATTTACCATCCAATATTTCTTTTAACAGTAATATTATTAGACAAAGTAATCGTCAGCAATATAGACAAGTCGAGTCTGTAGAAGGAATTGGCTTAGACCCACTATATAGAAGAAATTTTGCATTTAACTATCAATATGGTTTTGGGTTCAACTTAACAAAATCATTAAAATTGAATTATACTGCGGCTTCTAATAATATTGTAAGGAACTTTTTGAATGATGATAACACGCCAAAAGAAGACTTTAATATATGGGATGATTATTTTGATATTGGAACACCGAATCAGCATTTACAGCAGTTAATTGTAAATTATGAAATACCAATTAATAAAATTCCAATTTTTAGTTTTATAAAAGCAAACTATTCCTATACCGCAGATTACAATTGGCAACGATCTTCTACTGCCTTCTCTGAATATGTAGAGGATGATACTACATATAATTTAGGGAATACAATTCAAAATGCCAATTCAAATACTTTTGCGGCAACATTGAATATGAATTTGCTTTATAAATATTTAGGCCTAACTCCGGGGGCAAAACCTGCAAAAGCAAAACCTGCAGCACCGCCAAAACCAGGAGAGAAAATTGTGAATACTGCTAAACCAACTGTAAGCAATAGTCCGTTTTATGATGGTATGATTGGAGTTCTGACTAGTATTAAAAATGTTCAAATTAATTATACTAAAAATAGCGGTACAGTTTTACCAGGCTACATACCAGGAGTTGGTTTCTTCGGGACATCAAAACCATCGTTAGGATTCGTTTTTGGTAGTCAGGACGATGTTCGTTATGAGGCAGCAAAAAATGGTTGGTTGACCGATTATCAAAATTTTAATCAAAATTTCTCGCAAGTAAGTACTAAAATTTTAAAAGTAACAGCCAATCTAGACGTGTTGCCTGATTTGAAAGTAGATTTATCAATGGATCGATCCTATTCTGAAAATTCTTCAGAACAATATTCTGTTGTTAGAGATACCTTGGGTAAATTGAATTATCAGCCGTTGTCGCCTTATACCTATGGAATGTTTTCTATTTCAACGGTATTAATAAAAACAGCATTTTCAACTAGTAACGAAACACAATCGGCAGCTTTCGATGATTTTAGAAACAACCGTTTAATAATTGCAAATCGTTTGGCTGAAGAACATTATGGGGCAGGAATGCCAATTCCGAGATACGATGCCTCGGCTCTTCCTCCTGAAGACACTTCTGTGCCGGTAGATAATATTGCAAATCCTAATAATACGGAAAGAAAACTGATTCAGTCCAATGACGGATATCCGATTGGTTTTAGCAAAAGTAATCAGGCTGTATTGCTTCCATCGTTTTTAGCAGCATATACAGGAGGTGATGCTTCCAATGCTTCAACGGGTATTTTTAGAAGTTTTCCTATTCCAAACTGGTCCATAAAATATAATGGATTAATGCGTTATAAATACTTTAAAGATCATTTTAGACGTTTTTCATTACAGCATAATTATAGAGCTTCTTATACTGTTAGCCAGTTTAGGTCAAATTTTGATTATCTTGAAAATCCAAATGGACAAGACGTAAATTCAAATTTCTACAATAAAACAGTGATGTCGAACGTCAATTTAGTAGAGCAATTTAGTCCGCTTATTAGAGTTGATTTTGAGTTAAAAAGTTCACTTCGTTTATTGACTGAAATCAAGAAAGATAGAGCTTTGTCTATGAGTTTTGATAATAATTTATTGACAGAAGTGAAAGGAATAGAGTATGTAGTCGGGTTAGGATATCGTTTTAAAGATGTCATTATATCTTCGCGACTTGCAGACAATCCAACAGGAATCATTAAAAGTGATATTAATATAAAAGCAGATTTTTCATTTAGAAATAATGAAACATTAGTTCGTTATTTAGATTACGATAATAATCAGCTTGCTGCAGGACAGAACATTTGGACATTAAAGTTAACTGCTGATTATGCTTTCAGTAAAAACTTAACAGCAATATTTTATTATGATCATTCGTTTTCGAAAGCAGTTATTTCAACTTCATTTCCTTTAACGAATATTAGATCAGGTTTCACACTTCGTTATAATTTTGGAAATTAATTTTTAGTTTCTAAACTAGATTTCATTAGAAGATTATTACATTTGTGGCTTAAATTTTAAATTATCAATTTTCAAACATACTATTATGAGCATACCAGCAAATTTAAAGTACACAAAAGATCACGAATGGGTTAGCATCGAAGGAGATGTTGCGACTGTAGGAATTACTCATTTTGCACAAAAAGAGTTAGGGGATATCGTGTATGTTGAGGTAGAAACTTTAGATCAGACACTTTCAAAAGATGAGGTTTTTGGAACGGTTGAGGCTGTAAAAACAGTTTCAGATTTATTTTTACCATTAACAGGTGAAATCATTGCTTTTAATGAAGATTTAGAAAGTGCTCCAGAAACTGTAAATTCTGATCCTTACGGAGCAGGGTGGATGATTAAAATTAAAATTGCGGATGCATCAGAAATTGATTCTTTATTATCTGATGAAGCTTATAAAACTTTGATCGGTGCCTAAACAACTGCTATTAATTTGGGCAATTATCTGCTCTGGAATTATTGCGTATTTTTGTCTGACAGATTCAAGCAACATTCCTGTAGTTAATTTTCCAAGTATTGATAAAATTGTACATTTCTGTTTCCATTTTGGATTTACAATTTCTTGGATTTTGTTTTTCAAGAAAGAGCTGAAAGGAAAAGAATCAGAAGATTTTAAAGCTTATTTAATTGCCTTTATTTTTTCTGTTTTTTTTGGAATTACAATCGAAATTCTACAGAATACTATAACTGTCACAAGAGCTGCAGATGTTACAGATATTTTGGCAAATGCACTTGGTGCTGTGATCGCTGTTTTTTCGGCAATCGCGTTTAGGAGACAAATCAATAAAATATAATATAAACCCACTTCGGTGGGTTTTTTTGTACAATAAAATCAAGCTTTTAAAAGCTGTGTTTTTTGAATATAAAATGTACTTTTGTGCTGGTTTTCTGCAATTTCAATCATTATGAATGTAAAACAATATTTAGATTCTACCTATTTAAAAACAGCTTCTCAAGCTGGACTGTCTGAGGCAGAAAATGCTCTAGTGGTTAAAAATGCCATTATAGAAGCAATAAAGGAAGAATTTAAATTGATTATGATTCGTCCGGAATATGTGGCAATGGCAAAACAAATGATTGCAGATGCTAAATCTGTTTTGTTGGTTGGAACTGTTATTGATTTTCCAGAAGGAAAGTCTAATCTGGAAACTAAAATAAAAGAAGCCAATGAAGCCATTGCAAACGGAGCTGACGATTTAGATTTTGTTTGTAATTACGAAGCTTTTAAAAATGGAGAAATAGATTTAATAAAAAATGAAATCTTAATTGGAACTCAGATTGGTTTAGCTCATAATAAAACAGTAAAGTGGATTATTGAAGTAGCGGCTTTGACAGATAAAGAGATCATACAATTATCTGCTTTGATCAAAAATGTTGTGGTATCACATTTTGATGAAGAAGATTTTTCGTCTGTATTTGTTAAATCATCAACTGGATTTTATAAAACCGAAAATGGACTTCCGAACGGAGCAACTCCTTCTTCTATAATTATAATGCTTGAAAATGCATCGCCTTTACCGATAAAAGTTGCTGGAGGTGTTCGTTCATTTGAAGAGGCAGCAGAAATGATTAGTTTAGGCGTGCAGCGAATTGGTACTTCGGCAGCAAAAGCAATTGCAAACGGACAAGTTTCCCCAAATCAATATTAAATAAATACCTGTATTTTAGTGAATAAGTTTTTTTTAGCCCTTGTTTTAATTTTTTTGTTTTTAAATGTTTCGGCACAGCAAAATGGCAATTCTTCAATTAAGCCTGGTTTTACTGCTGAAGTGTTTCCTATTTTTCCAAATTGTGAAAATTTAGAGAACAAAAACTTAGAGAATTGTTTTTATAAAGAAGTTCAGGATTTTGTGTTTGGAAATTTTCAAATTCCTGAAAGTTTAAAAGAAAAGAAATACAAAGGAGAAGTAAAAGTTCTATTTGAAGTTGATGCTACAGGAGAGTTTAAGATAATTTATGTTTCTGCCGCAAGCGATGAACTGTCAAAAGAAGCAAAACGTGTTTTTGGAAATTTTCCAAAAATTAAACCTTCAACTTATAATGGAAAGCCGACCTATTCAAAATATACCATTTCAATTGACATACCTTTAAAGAATTCAGAGCAAATCGCTGCTGAGGCTTTGGCTGCGGCAGAAATCTTAAAGCCAATTGAAAAACCAATGACAGAATTGGATAGTATTGTTTATAAAAAATACAATAATCCAGAATTTGACAGTCGTTTAAATATTCCATTTTCACACAGTTATTACGCTCAGTTTGATGGCGCAATGAATCAGGTTGGAAGTAATAATCATACAGCATCGAAGCCATATACGTATGAAGAGGTTTCTAAATATTATAATTTAAAAGCTGTAAATCAATCATTGCAGAAAAATGTTTCAAGTTGGTTGGGAAGAAAATGGTGGAATGAGAATATGGTTCAGATTCAAGGTGAAGGATATTGGTTTTCTCTAAATCCGATTGTTGATTTGCAATTAGGTAAAGCTTCAGATATTGACGCATCTTACACTTATGTGAATACAAGAGCCTTGAATTTTAGAGGAGGTTTAGGAAAGCAGATTAATTTTACAACAACATTTTTTGAAAGCCAAGGAAGGTTTGCAGGATATTTTAATGATTATGCTGAATCTATTAAGCCATCAGGAGGAAACCCAGCAATAATCCCTGGAATTGGAATTGCAAAGGGTTTTAAAACAGATGCCTATGATTTTCCTTTAGCGGAAGCAAATATAACCTACACGCCAAGTAAAATTTTCGATTTGCAATTGGGTTATGGAAGAAATTTTATTGGAGATGGTTACCGTTCTCTTTTAGAAGGAGATGGCGCAAGTCCATATCCCTATTTTAAAATCAATACCAAATTTTGGAAAATAAAGTACACTAACACTTATATGTGGCTGAAAGATGTTCGTCCTGATGTAACTGTTGACAGAACTTACGCGACTAAATTTATGGCGAATCATTATTTGAGCTGGAATGTTTCGAACAGATTAAATTTAGGTTTTTTCGAATCTGTAGTTTGGACTGATACAAATAATAGAGGTTTTGATATCAATTTTGTGAATCCAATTATTTTTTACCGTGCTGTAGAATTTGGTTCTTCTTCTCGAAGTGGAAATGCTCTTTTGGGAATTACAGGAAAATATAAGTGGAATAACAGTATTAACTTGTACTCACAGTTCTTGATCGATGAATTTTCTGTTTCTGATGTTGGAGCAGGAAATCAAAGTTGGAAAAATAAATTCGGATTTCAGTTAGGGGCGAAATATTTCAACGCTTTCAATGTAAAAGATTTGTTGGTTCAGGTAGAATTTAACCATGTGCGCCCTTATGTATATTCGCATAGTGCCGTTATTACTAATTATGGGCATAATAACCAAAGCATTGGACATCAGTGGGGAGGTAATTTTAAAGAGCTTATCTTAATTGGGCGTTACCATAAAGGTCGTATTTTTGGAGATGCAAAATTCACTATGGGAACCAGAGGATTGGATTTTGATACAGCAAAGGATTCGTATAATTATGGAGGCAATATTTATAAAAGTTACGACGATAATCGTCCATATGATACCGGTGTAAAAGTAGGGCAAGGAAATAAAACAAGTGTTTTTATTGCAGACATACAAGGAGGTTATTTGATTAATCCAATGACTAATTTAAAATTATTTGGGAGTCTTATTTATCGAAATTTCGATCCGACACAAGAGACAGCGGCAACTTTTAAACAAAGTACAACTTGGTTTAGCATAGGTTTACGTTCGGATATTTTTAACTGGTATTTTGATTACTAGGAGTTTTAATAAGATTTTTCGAAATAATAGTGTTAAAGAATGCTGAGATCTTAGTTTGTAAAGGTTTTATTGAAAAAAATCTAATTTTATAGACCTAAATTCTACAATCTAATTTGTACATTTGCACCACTCAAAAAAAATACACAAATATCAACGGTATTGAACGCTGCAAAAAATACATTATCAATCAAATCAATATTTCTAGACTTTAAAGAGATTACTAAAGCCGGTTTGGCTATTAGTGTTTTATTCTCTTCTATAGCAGGATATTTATTAGGTGTTGATTCTGAACATCCATTTAGTTGGAGTGTTTTGGCTGTTTTGGCTATTGGAGGGTATTGTATGGTTGGAGCTTCAAATGCTTTTAATCAAGTAATTGAAAAAGATATCGATTCTTTGATGGATCGTACTAAAAATCGCCCGGTTCCTTCGGGACGTATGAGTCCAAAAGTAGCCTTATTTGTGGCGAGTCTACTTACTGTTATTGGTATAGCATTGCTGTATACCATAAATGCTAAGTCGGCGATGTTTGCTGCAATTTCTATATTCTTGTATACAAGTGTTTACACGCCATTAAAAACGGTTACTTCGCTATCTGTTTTTGTTGGTGCATTCCCTGGTGCAATTCCTTTTATGTTAGGCTGGGTAGCGGCTACAGGAGAATTTGGTATTGAGGCAGGAACTTTGTTTTTGATTCAATTTTTTTGGCAATTCCCACACTTTTGGTCTATTGGATGGTTCTTGTATGAAGACTATGAAAAAGCAGGAATTTTTATGTTGCCTACAGGCAGAAAAGATAAAGGAACTGCATTGCAGGTTATTTTATATACAGTTTGGTTGATAATTGCATCTTTATTGCCTGTCTTAGGTTTTACAGGACAATTGTTTATTTCGCCAATTGCAGCAGTTTTAGTATTTCTTTTAGGAATCTGGATGCTTTTTTATGCAGTAAAACTGTATAAATTAAGAACAGCGAAAGCAGCAAGAACATTAATGTTGGTTAGTGTTTCTTATATTTCGCTTTTACAGATTGTATATATAGTAGATAAATTTTTAAGATAGTTATGGAAATGACATTGAAAACAAATGATGAACAAGCACAAAAGTCAAAATCAGCAAAACTGATTCTGCTTTTTGCAATGGTTAGTATGACTATGATGTTCGCAGGATTAACAAGTGCATTTGTAGTAAGTAAATCAAGAGCAGATTGGTTGAAGAATTTTGAACTTCCTTCTGCATTTTATTGGAGTACAGCAGTAATTATTGCTTGCAGTGTTACTTTTCATTTGGCAAAAAAAGCCATTCAAAAAGATAATAGAAGCGCAGTAACAGCTTTGCTTTTAGGAACTTTAGCTTTAGGAATTTTATTTATAATACTGCAATTTCAAGGATTTGGACAAATTGTTGAGCAAGGGTATTATTTTACAGGACAAGGTAGTTCTATTACTACAACTTTCCTGTATGTTGTAACGGTTACACACTTGTTACACTTGGCTGGCGGATTAATTTCACTTTTAATTATAATTTATAATCATTTTAAACAAAAATACAATTCGACTCAAACTCTTGGTATAGAACTAGGTGCGATGTATTGGCACTTTTTGGATTTATTATGGGTATATTTATTTTTATTTTTATTTTTCTTTAAATAAGAAAAAAACGTAAATTTGGGAACTTTTTAACGAATATCTTTTATGGGAGCGACAGTTACTACTGCAAACAACGACGAAAAAACTTGGGGAGGCGGTCATGAGATCCAGCCACTAGGATCAAGTTATGGTAAAATGATGATGTGGTTTTTTATCGTATCAGATGCCTTAACATTCTCTGGATTTCTAGGAGCTTACGGTTTTTCTAGATTTAAATTTATTGAAACTTGGCCTTTGGCTGATGAAGTGTTTACTCACTTTCCATTTATGCATGGTGTTCCGGCTCCAATGTATTATGTAGCATTAATGACTTTTATTTTGATCTTTTCTTCTGTAACAATGGTTTTAGCTGTTGATGCAGGACACCAATTGAAAAAGACAAAAGTTGCAATCTATATGTTTTTGACTATTATTGGAGGTATTATTTTCGTTGGTTCTCAAGCTTGGGAATGGAAAAACTTCATTAAGGGTGAATATGGAGCAGTTGAAACTGTTGGAGGAAGTTTACTTCAATTTGTTGATAAAGACGGAAAAAGAGTTGCTTTAGCTGATTTCGCTGTAAAATTACCTGAACAAAGAGAGGCTTTAACTAGAAGTCATTCAACTTGGTTTATGGAAGATGCTCAATCACTTCCAACTTACACAGTTGCTGAAGTTCAAGCTGGTTTTAAGGCACATCCTGAAATTTTAATTAGAACAGAAAAACTTACTGATAAAAAGAAAAAGACTGTTTTATCTAGAGAAGAATCTGAAACTCATTTAGCTACCGCTAAATATGTTGTTGAAGGTGCTAACTTGATTAGAAACGAATACGGTAATAAATTATTTGCTGATTTCTTCTTCTTTATTACAGGTTTCCACGGATTCCACGTATTATCTGGAGTTATTATCAATATCATTATTTTCTTCAATGTATTATTAGGTACTTACGAGAAAAGAAGAAGCTACGAAATGGTAGAAAAAGTTGGATTATACTGGCATTTTGTAGATTTAGTTTGGGTATTTGTATTTACAGTTTTCTATCTAGTTTAATTTTTAGAATTTAATTATTATGTCACACGAGCACGTATCAAATACAAAAAGAATCTGGTTTGTTTTTGCATTACTTTCAGTAGTAACTACAGTAGAAGTTATTTTAGGTATCTACAAACCTGCATCATTAGAATTTACTCATTTCATTGGTTTGAATTTGTTAAACTGGATTTTCTACATCCTTACAATTTTCAAAGCATATTATATTGTATGGGCATTTATGCACATGGAAGGTGAAAAAAGCGGCCTTAGATGGTCTGTTGTATCATCAGTTGTCTTCCTTGTTTTATATTTATTGTTTATTCTGTTAACAGAAGGACATTATATTTATGGGGTTTTTAAAGATTCTACTATTAAATGGAATTTTTAACATGATATTAATTCGAAAAGAGTCCCGATAACATCGGGATTTTTTTATTTTTGTACCTCAATTATTTCTGTTAATACAATGAAAAAAAATATAGTTCTATTTGTGCTTTTTGTTCTTCCAATTGTAGCTTATTTGTTTTTTGCTTCGGGCGTAAATAGTTTTACAACACTTCCTGTAATTACACCTAAGGTAAATGATTTCGGTAATTGGAAATCGTTAAACGGAAATAAAGTTTCTCTTGATAAAAAAATTACGGTACTAGGTTTTTCAGGTTCTAATATTCTTGAAAATAGAGGGAATTATTTCAACTTAAACGAAAAAATCTACAAACGTTATAATGGCTTCGAAGATCTTCAGTTTGTAGTTCTATGTCCGCTTGGAACAGAAAAAGAGGCTCAAAAAATTATTGATGCATTATCTCCTTTTACAGATGTTAAAAACTGGAACTTCGTTTTTGCATCAAATGAAGAAATTCAAAATTTTTATGATCAGCTTCACTTAAAAGAAAAACTAAATAAAAATCTTGGTACTTCAAATGTTTACATTATTGATAAAGAACGTAATCTAAGAGGAAGAAAAGATAAAAAAGAATACAAGGAAGGTTATGATACCTTTCATCCATCAGAGTTGAGTAATGAGATGCTGGATGATTTTAAAATAATCCTTTATGAGTATAGAGCAGCTTTAAAGAAAAATCATAATGCCACAAAACAACTTTAAAATCATTTATAATGTTTAAGAATAAATCATATATCGGAATCTCTTTTATCATTTTGATTTTTGGGATTTACGCCATTCCTAAGATAGTTGATCGTATTAAAAATGATGATATTGTAAAAGGAAATCGATTGGACAATGTGGGAGCCAAAGCTTCAAAAGAAACAAAACTTTTGACTATTGGTCCAGCTCCAAAATTTGAATTGAAAAATCAGGATAATGTAAAAATATCTAATGAAAGTTATAAAGGGAAAGTATATGTACTTGAATTTTTCTTTACAACTTGTCCGTCAATTTGCCCAAAGATGAACATGAGTATGCTGGAAATTGAAAAAACTTTTTTTGGAAATCCTAACTTCGGAATCGTTTCTATAACAATTGATCCAAAACATGATACGCCGCAAGTTTTAAAAGATCATGCTAAATTACTAGGAGTAAAATCTTCAAACTGGAATTTCTTAACTGGTGATAGAGATGTAATAATGAATTTATCTAATAAAGGATTTAATCTTTATGCAGGAGCAAACGATAAAGTAAGTGGCGGATTCGAACATTCAGGTCTGTTTGCTTTAATTGATAAGGATGGAAATATTCGTTGTAGAAAAGATGAATTCGGGAATCCTAATATTTATTATGACGGTTTAGATAAAAAAGGAGTACGAGATATTCAAGAGGATATTAAAATTTTATTAGCAGAATAAGTGATGGAAGATAATTCTTTAGAAAAAAAATATAATAAATTAATTGTTGCAGTTTCAATTGTAATTCCAGTTGTTGTTGCAATTTTGTTTGGGGTTAAGCTTAAAGATTTTGGTTTTAATGTGGAGCCATTGTCATTTTTGCCTCCAATCTATGCTACTACCAACGGAATCACGGCTATTGTTTTGGTTTGGGCAGTTTTGGCAATTAAAAACGGAAAACAAAAATTACACGAAAGGCTGATGACTTTTGCAATTGCACTGTCGGTAGCTTTTTTAGTTATGTATGTTGCTTATCATATGACTGCAGATTCTACTAAATTTGGAGATTCTAATCATGATGGTATTCTTGATGCAATAGAGAGTGCTAAAGTTGGATCGCTGCGTTTGGTTTATTTTGTTATTCTGATAACGCATATTTTGCTATCAATTGCAATTATCCCCCTTGTATTAATTACCTATGTTAGAGCTCTTGGACAACGATTTGATAAACATAGAAAAATAGCTAGAATCACTTTTCCAATTTGGCTTTATGTTGCCGTAACAGGGGTTGTAGTATTTTTAATGATTTCTCCTTACTATGCACACTAAAAACAAAATTCATAAGTCAAATTCAAAAATTAAAAGTTTCATTTTAGGAATTTGTGTTTTTTTAATTGTAATTTCAGCCAATGCGCAATGTGCTATGTGTCGTGCAGCTTTGTCGGGAGATTCTAATATTAAAAAAGCTGAAGCAGTAAATGATGGGATTGTATATTTAATGGTTATTCCTTATTTATTGGTCGCTATAATAGGCTATCTTATTTACAAAATGTATACATCTAAAAAGAAAAAAGCAGTGTAATTTTAGACTGCACCCAAAAGTTTGGACGAATTTATAATTAAATTTGATAATAATGAGCTCGATATTTTATCGGGCTCATTCCTTTTAAATTAAGTTTTATTCTTTCATTATTATAGTATTCTA
>NZ_JAJGZV010000006.1 GCF_020805785.1 Flavobacterium chungbukense
TTAACTGAACGATGTCTATTTAAAACTTCATTTACGCACAGAAGTTTAAACTCATAATTGTACTTGATTTTTCTTTCCATAAAAATGCCCCCAAATAGTGTCTAACTTTTTGGGGGCAGTTCACTTCGGTTCTGCTTTTTTGTTTACTTTTATTTTCAATTTCATAATAACTTTAAAATGATTTTTAATCTATCTATAAATTCAAAACTGATTTAATGCCTTTTACTTTTTCGCATCCCGCCATAATTCTCCCATTAAGATATTTACCAAAATCATGGTTTTCACTCACTGCTCTTGTTATTGGCAGTTTGACTCCCGATTTTGAATATTTTCTGAGAATGAAAGTAAAAAGCGATTACAGTCATACTTTAGCGGGCATTATTTGGTTTGATTTGCCTCTCGCAATTTTACTGGCATTTGTTTTTCATAATGTAGTCCGAAATCTTTTGTTTCAAAATCTTCCTTTTTTTGCAAAGACTAGAATTCTAGTTTACACAGATTTCAATTGGAATTTGCATTTCAAAAAAAACTGGCACATCGTTGTTGCATCTCTATTGATTGGGATAATTTCTCATCTTTTTTGGGATGCTTTTACTCATAAGAACGGCTATTTTGCAAATGAATTTGATGTTTTTAAGCATACCATTTTTATTTTTAATAATGAAATTCCGTTATGGAAAATTGCTCAACATGGAAGCACATTTATCGGCGGCATTGCTCTTCTAATTGTCTTTCTAAAGCTTCCTCAAGATTTCAGCTATAAAAATCTTGCTAAAGAATTCTATTGGAAAATTATTATTTTATGCACTTTGGGTATTTTATCTCTACGATTTGCAATACATATTGAAGATTTAAATATTGGAAATTTGACCGTAACTCTTATTGCCTCTTTTTTAATTTCAACAATTCTGACTCCACTTCTAATTAAAATAAAATCAAGCGTTAAAAATTAGTAAAATCATTACTTTTACTCCTTCAAAAAGAAGAATTCATTTTAACTAATAAAAAAATAATGGGAATATTTTCAGCAATTCTTGGCAATGCAGGATCTGTAAGCCAAGAAGATTTAATTAAAAAGTACGGACAGCTTTTGACAACCAACGAAGAGATTGAAATGGGTTTTAAACTTATTCGTGATACGTTTATTTTTACCAACAAAAGATTAATCTTGGTTGATGTACAAGGATTGACCGGAAGCAGAACAGAGTACAAATCTATCGCTTACAAAAACATTACAAGATTTAGCGTAGAAACTGCAGGAACTTTCGATCTTGATGCGGAACTAAAAATTTGGATTTCTAGCGAACAGCAGCCGAGCATTGTAAAACAATTCAACAAATCGGTTAATGTTTATGAAGTACAGAAGATTCTAGCTTTTCACGTATTGGGATAAAAAAACAAACCCGGCAAACTAAAAATTTGTCGGGTTTTATTAATTTTAAATAACAACTATTATTTCTTTTTTGTTGTGGTTTTCTTTGTCGTTGTAGCTTTTTTTGTTGTAGTTACAGGAACAGTATTTACAATTTTCTGCTGTACATAAGCCTTATAAACGCCATCTTTTTCAGCTCTCTTTTTAGCATCGTCTGCTCTTTTCTTAGAATCAGGATGCGAACTCATCATTTGATCTATAAATGAAGCTTGAGATCCTTCGCTCATTTTCGCTAAAATTCTAAAGGCAGATTCTTCGGCATTTACATCATAACCATTCTTTTTCATAAAATTGTAAGCAAATAAATCTGCTTCAGATTCTTGTTTTCGACTGTATTTGCTATCAATTATTGCACTTCCAATTTTCCCAAGCTGACTATCTGTAACTGTCGCCACCGTTGCCGATTGAGAAGCAACTCCATCCATTAAAGCTTCTTTTTGATAAGCTGCGCGAACAGCATCTCTAGAATCGTTGTTTGCAACGTGACCTATTTCATGTCCAATTACAGCAATTAGTTCATTGTCATCCATAATGTCCATCAAACCGGAATAAACACGAACACTTCCGTCTGCAGTTGCAAAAGCATTTACTTCTTTTAATTTGTAAACTTTATAATTTAAGGTAAATCCGTCTCCAGAAGCATGTTTTCCAAAAACTCGATTTAATCTTAAAGTATAACCATCAGTTGGTCCAGCTATTTCATGTTCTGCATCTAATTTATCTACAGCTTCTTTAGACAATTTTGCTGCGTCTGCGTTACTAAAAGTAAAACCAGTAACTCCTTTTTGAACAGCTCCAATAGCTTTCTCTCCAAAATTAATCTGCGCATTCATTTTCGATATACCAAATGCAGCAAATAAAGCTCCAACTATTATAAATTTCTTTTTCATATTTTTTATAATTACAATTTAACAACAAATCTAGCACAAGAAAATGCTATTTCATTTCCTAAAAAACTTGTTTTTTCAACAAATTAAAGATATGAATTTTTAACAATCTATATGTTAACTACTTGCAACTATTATTCCAAAGATAATTTATAAAAAAACCGATGAGTTTTTTACAATTACTTTCTATAAAATTACTTTTTCTTAGTTGCAGTGTTTTTAACAGGCGCTTTAGCTGTTGTTTTGACTGGCGCTGTATTTACAATTTTTTGCTGTACATAAACCTTATACAAACCATCTTTTGTTGCTCTTTTTTTAGCATCATCGGCTCTTTTACCAGAATCAGGGTGCGAGCTCATCATCTTAGTAATAAAAGATGAATCTGCACCTTCACTTAATTTTTGCAAAATTCTAAAAGCCGATTCTACAGCATTAACATCATAACCATTTTTTTTCATGAAATTGTATGAAAATAAATCTGCTTCAGATTCTTGTTTTCTGCTGTGTTTACTATCAATCATTGCGCTTCCTAATGTGCCTAATTGAGATTTTGAAATGGTTTCAAATTTACCTGATTGCGATGAAGCCGCATCTAGTAATGCTTCTTTTTTGTAAGCTGCCTTAATAGCATCTCTTGTATCATGATTAACAACGTGTCCAATCTCATGACCAATGACAGCCAGCAATTCGTTATCATCCATAATATCCATTAAACCAGCAAATACTCTAACGCTTCCATCTGCGCAAGCAAAAGCATTAATATCTTTTACTAAGTAGACTTTATAATTCAGAGTAACTCCTTCACTAGAAGTATGTTTACCAAATACACGATTTAAACGAATAGCGTAACCATCTGTAGCCGCTGCAACGGGATTATTTGCATCCATCTCATCAATAGACTGTTTGGCTAATGCTGCCGCATCTGCATCACTAAAAGTAAATCCCGAAATACCTTTACCTAAAGCGCCCATTGCTTTATCTGAAAGTATTTGAGCATTCATATTAGTAAAACTTAAAGCTGCAAATAAAATTCCTAATGCAATAATTCTCTTTTTCATGTTTTAAAATCTTAAAAATTAACAACAAAATTAAGAGCTCATAAATTCTGAAGGATCCACAGAAGTCAATTTTGTAATAGATTAAGGTTATAATTTTAAATTTCAAAAAAATCAGACTGATCCTCAAAACCTTAAACAATATTTAAAAAACAAAACACAACATGCATTAAAAAATAGAGTATTAACATTTAGCCTTCAAAATATCAAATAATTTTAGTACGCAAGAAAAGCAAACGAAAAGCAAATAAACAGCTCTAAATAAACTACATTCCGTATCTTTGTGCTTTGAATATTGATATATGGAAACAGTCGCTGAAAACATACCAACCACAAAACCAAAGTGGTTAAAAGTAAAATTACCGATCGGTCAAAAATATACTGAACTTAGAGGTTTAGTTGATAAATACAGTTTAAATACCATTTGTACTTCAGGAAGCTGCCCAAATATGGGAGAATGCTGGGGTGAAGGAACAGCAACTTTTATGATTTTAGGAAATGTCTGTACCCGTTCTTGCGGATTCTGCGGTGTAAAAACTGGTAGGCCAGAAACGGTAGATTGGGACGAACCTGAAAAAGTGGCTCGTTCTATTAAAATCATGAATATCAAACACGCTGTAGTTACTAGCGTAGACAGAGATGATTTGAAAGATGGAGGTTCAATTATTTGGATGGAAACCGTTAGAGCTATTCGAAGAATGAATCCTCAGACTACTCTTGAAACTCTAATTCCTGATTTTCAAGGAATGGAAAGAAATCTAGATCGTATTGTTGAGGCAAATCCAGAAGTTGTTTCTCACAATATGGAAACAGTGCGCCGTTTAACTCGCGAAGTTCGTATACAAGCGAAATACGACAGAAGTTTAGAAGTGCTGCGTTACTTAAAAGAAAAAGGTATTAACAGAACTAAATCTGGAATTATGTTAGGTCTTGGAGAAACAGAGGAAGAAGTTTTCCAAACCATGACAGATTTAAGAAATGCCAATGTAGATGTAGTTACCATTGGACAATATTTACAGCCAAGTAAAAAGCACCTTCCTGTAAAAGAATTTATTACACCTGAACAATTTGCCAGATATGAAAAATTTGGACTTGAATTAGGGTTCAGACACGTTGAAAGCGGACCACTTGTTCGTTCTTCATATAAAGCACAAAAACACATTTTATAAAAAAGTTTAATTGTTTAATCGTTTAATTGTCAAACCGATTAAACGATTAAACAGTTAATCGAATAAACAAAAAATTGAAAACAAGAATTGCCATTAATGGATTTGGAAGAATCGGAAGGAATCTTTTTCGACTTCTTTTAAATCATCCTGAAATCGAAGTTGTTGCTATAAACGACATTGCTGACAATAAAACCATGTCGCATTTAATTAAATATGACAGTATTCACGGTGTTTTGCCATTTGAAGTCAGTCATGACGAAAATAGCATTATTGTAGATGGAAGGCATTTTTTCTTTTTTCACGAAAAGAGCATTTCTAACTTAGACTGGAAATCGCATTCGATTGATATAGTTATCGAATCAACGGGAAAATATAAAACTCACGAAGAATTAAACGAACATCTTGAAGCTGGGGCAAAAAAAGTCATTCTTTCAGCACCTTCAGAAGTTGATACCATAAAAACTGTCGTTCTTGGAGTTAATGAAAATATTTTGGACGGAAACGAAGATATAGTTTCTAATGCAAGCTGTACGACAAATAATGCTGCCCCGATGATAAAAATAATCGAGGAATTGTGTGGAATCGAACAAGCTTACATTACAACTATCCATTCTTACACAACAGATCAAAGTCTTCATGACCAACCTCATAAGGATTTAAGACGTGCAAGAGGCGCAAGTCAGTCAATTGTTCCAACAACTACTGGTGCGGCTAAGGCTTTAACAAAAATTTTTCCTAAATTGCACAACAAAATGGGCGGATGCGGTATTCGTGTTCCAGTTCCAGATGGTTCATTAACAGATATTACCTTCAATGTAAAACGAGCTGTTACTATTGAAGAAATAAATAAAGCATTTAAAGAAGCTTCCAAAACAAATTTAAAAGGAATATTAGATTACACAGAAGACCCTATAGTTTCGGTTGATGTAATCGGCAACAGACATTCTTGTTTATTTGATGCTCAGCTAACTTCGGTTATCGATAAAATGGTAAAAGTAGTAGGCTGGTACGATAACGAAATTGGCTATTCATCTAGATTGATTGATTTAATTTTACTAATAAGCAAAAAATAAGGTTCATTGTAAAAGCATTGCCATACATGAAATACTATCTTTTTATTGTTGTTTGTTTTTTTAACTCGTTTTTGTATTCTCAAATCAAAAGGAATGCAGACAGTGTTATCTATTATAACAAGCTTGCCAATTACAATCTCAACAATAAGAAGTTTAGCCAAGCCGTTTTTTACACTCAAAAATCGATTAATTTTTGTGAAATAAATGGCAAAAGAGAAAATTTAGCCGTTCAGACTTTAAAGCTTGGAAAAATCTATTACAATCAAAAAAAGTTTGAAGAAGCTTTAAAGAATTTCCACAAAACTGTTTCTTTATTTGACACTTTAAAACCTAGCTGTACAAAAGTTTTGGCATTGCATTACATTGGTTTAACCAATACGGCAAAAGGCGAATATAAGACAGCTACTGTTTATTATGAAAAAGCGCAACAACTCCTAAAAGAGTTAAATATAGAAGATCATGCTGATGTTTTGAACTATCAGATTGCGATGGCTTTAAAAACCAACAAGAATCTTCCTTTAGCGGCAAAAACATTTCAAAAAATCACAAAAAAACCTGATAATAGTGCACTGATAAAAACCAAAACAGATTCTTATTATCAATTAGGTTTAATAGAAACACAGCTCAAAAGAAATGATTCTGCTATTATTTATTTCGATAATGCACTAGAATACAATGCTAAAAACAATGATTTTGTAAAAAAATCTAAAATAGTTTTAGCGATAAGCCAATATTATAAACAAAACAAAAATTATGATTTAGCTTACTCTTATCTAGACGAACATTATCAGCTGGAAAATTATCTTTTAAAACTAAAAAATGCTAAAGTTGATTTGAATGAATTTGAGAAATTCAAGAAAAACCAATCTTTAAATAATTCGATAAAAAAGGAAAGCGAAGAAAAATTTCAATTAAAAACCTATCGTTATTCGAAACTGGTGAGTATTTTGGCAATTGCATTGATTTCTATTTTATCGCTTTTGAGTTTAGCCTTATACAAGAACAATATTATTAGAAATCAGAATAATTTACTACTTCGCGAAAAAAACAAAGAATTAATTCTGGCAAAAAACAAAGCCGAAAAAGCATCAAAAGCCCGATCTGAATTTTTGTCTACTGTAAGTCATGAATTACGTACGCCTCTAAATGCTATTAACGGAATTACTCATATTTTACTAGAAGATAATCCGAAGAAAAAACAGTTAAAATATTTAGAATCTTTAAAGTTTTCTGGAAATTATCTAACCACTTTTATCAATGAAATTTTAGAAGTTAATAAAATTGATTCGACTAAAGTTGAAGTAGAAAATATCAGTTTTAATCTGAAAGAACTACTTTTTAATATTCAAAGTTCTTTAAAAGAGTTAGCAACAGCCAATAGAAATTATTTCAATTTAGAGATTGATAATTCTATACCAGATAATTTAATGGGAGATCCTACCAAATTATCTCAAATCATACTGAACCTAATCAACAATGCGTTAAAGTTTACTCAAAACGGACACGTAAATGTGATTGCAAAGTTATATTCGCAAGAAGATGAATATGCTACTGTTTATTTTGAAATAGTAGATACCGGAATTGGAATTCCAGAAGATAAACTTCAAACTGTTTTTGAAAGTTTCTCACAAGGATCTATAGAAGTGAATAGAAAATACGGAGGAACTGGCCTAGGACTTACCATCGTAAAAAAACTAATTGAACTATTAGGAGGGGAAATAAAATTAAAAAGTGAAGTTGGTAAAGGTTCTACTTTTACCTTCAAACTAAATTTCAAAATTAACAATGAACCTTTGGAAGCAATTGAGGAAGTAAAACCATACGACGATAAACAATTGATGGACAAGTCTATTTTATTGATTGAAGATAATAAAATCAATCAAATGATAACTCGAAAAATGCTTGAAAACAAAAACATTACCTGCGAAATCGTAGACAACGGTGAGGATGCTGTCGAGCTTTTAAAAATCAAACGTTTTGATCTGATTTTAATGGATGTGCATCTTCCTGGTATTAATGGAACGACGGCTACGAAATTGATTCGTGAATTTGACAAAACAACTCCAGTTATTGCATTAACTGCAATTTCGCTTGACGAAAATAGAGATATGCTGCTTTCTTTTGGAATGAACGATGTTATAACAAAACCTTTTGTTCCAGACGAATTCTACAGCACGATCGCTAAGTTTTTTGATTAATTTTTTTTAGGTTCTGAGGTTCTGAGTGACTAAGACGCTAAGTTTTTCTTGACATATTCTAAAATTGTCGTATCAAAATTTTGTTGCTGATTGATGAAAGAACTTTTAATTGGAAGATAATACAATTGAGAAACCAGTTTTGAATCTTTTAAACGCACATAATCTTTTTCGGTTGTAATTATTTTTCTTCCATTTGCTTTATTCAAAATAGCATCTAAATCTGTATCAGAAAAATGATGATGATCTGGAAAAGTCAAACATTCGTCATTTTCATTTTTTAAATAATCAAAAAATGGTTTCGGTTTTGCAATTCCAGCCAAAAGAAGTTTTGATTCTGATTTGATTGCTGTAACGGCAATTTTTTCTTCTTTGCCAAAAATTACTTCATCATAATCTATAAAAGTAAAAAAGAGCTGCTGTGAGCAATTTAATTTCAACTTCAATCTAATTTCAGCTTGCTTTTCTTCCGATAATTTTTTAGGACATTTGGTCACAACAACAATATTTGCTCTTGCTGCACCACTTCTGCTTTCTCTCAAATTTCCTGTAGGAAGCATAAAATCGTCTGCATATAAATCATCATAAGAAGTCAGTAAAATATAAAAACCCGCTTTTACTTTTCTGTGCTGATAAGCATCATCCAGCAGAATAACTTCTGGAGAAATTTGTTGCGAAAGCAATTGTTTAATTCCGTTTGTTCTATTGGCATCAACCGCAACCATCACAAATGGAAATTTTTGATAGAATTGAAATGGTTCGTCTCCCAAAATTTCCGCATTAGCATTTTCATCTGCCAGCAAAAAGCCTTCTGATTTTCTTTTGTAACCACGGCTTAAAGTGGCAATTTGAAATTTATCCGACAATAATCGTATTAAATATTCTATCTGTGGCGTTTTACCAGTTCCGCCAACACTCAAATTTCCAACAGCAATTACTGGAACTTCAAATGAAGTCGATTTCAGAATTCCTTTATCAAAAAGAAAATTACGAATTGAAGTAATGAATCCGTATAAAATAGCGAAAGGAAAAAGTATTTTTCGAAGTAAGTTCATTTTACGAAAGTATAATTTTTTTCGTTAATTTGTTTAGCGTTTCAATCTCTAGGTAAATCAAACCTAAAACTTCAAACTTGAAACAAATTTAAAATGAAAATTAAAGATATCATATCAGTTCTAGAAGAGATGGCTCCTTTGGCTTATGCTGAAGATTTTGACAATGTCGGCCTTTTAGTTGGAAATTCTGAAGCCGAAAGCACTGGCGTTTTAGTTTGCCATGACGCTTTAGAAAGCGTAATCGACGAAGCCATTACAAAAAATTGCAATCTTGTAGTTTGCTTTCATCCCATATTATTTTCTGGAATTAAGAAAATTACAGGCAAAAATTATGTGGAGCGTGCTATTCTAAAAGCAATTAAAAATGACATTGCCATTTTTGCAGTTCATACAGCACTTGATAATCATTCGCAAGGTGTAAATAAAATTTTCTGTGATGCCCTAGGATTAAAAAACACAAAAATATTGGTTCCTAAAAATAATTTCATTCAAAAACTAGTCACATTTACTGTTCCTGAAAATGCAGACAAAGTTAGAAATGCTTTATTTGAAGCTGGAGCAGGAAAAATTGGCAATTATGACAACTGCAGTTTTAATACACAAGGATTTTTTACTTTTCAAGGAAACGAAGAAAGCAATCCTGTAATTGGAGAAAAAGAAAAATTACATACCGGAGAAGAAATTAAAATTGAAGTTGTTTTTGAAAAACACTTGCAATCACGCATTTTAAAAGCACTTTTTGCAAACCATATTTATGAAGAAGTTGCTTATGAGATTTATGATCTAAAAAATTCGCACCAAAATATTGGTTTAGGAATGATTGGCGAATTAGAAAGCGAAATGGACGAAAAAGATTTTCTTCTTTCGGTAAAAGAAAAAATGATTGCCGACGGAATTAGACACTCTGCTTTTTTAGGTAAAAAAATAAAAAAAGTAGCCGTTTTAGGTGGTTCTGGAAGTTTTGCTATAAAGAATGCAATTCAGGCTGGAGCCGATGCTTTTTTGACTGCCGATTTGAAATATCACCAGTTTTATGAAGCAGAAAATCAGCTTCTTTTGGCCGATATTGGTCATTTTGAGAGCGAACGCTATACAAAAAACTATATTGTTGATTTTCTTCGAAAAAAAATTCTTAATTTTGCAATCATTTTATCGGAAGAAAATACAAATCCAGTTAAGTACTTATAGAATATGACGAATACGAAAGAATTAAGTGTTGAGGACAAGTTAAGAGCAATATACGATTTACAGCTTATTGACTCTAGAATTGACGAAATCAGAAACGTTAGAGGAGAACTTCCTTTAGAGGTTGAAGATTTAGAAGATGAAGTTGCAGGTTTGAGCACTCGTTCAGAGAAACTGAAAGGTGAACTTGAAGTGATTGAAGAGCAAATCAAAGCAAAGAAAATTGCTATTGAGGAGCATAAAGAAGTGATTAAAAAGTACACAAAACAACAAGAATCAGTACGTAATAACAGAGAATTTAATTCTTTGACAAAAGAAGTTGAATTTCAAGAATTAGAAATTCAATTGGCTGAAAAGCAAATCAAAGAAATGAAAGCTTCTATCGAGCATAAAAAAGAAGTTATTTCTAATTTAAAAGAAAAACTTGATGCTAAAAGCTCTCATTTAAAACATAAAAAATCTGAATTAGATGCTATCATGGCTGAAACTCAGAAAGAAGAAACTTTCTTAACTGAAAAGTCTGCTGAATTTTCTGCTCAAATCGAAGACAGATTATTAGCTGCTTATAACAGAATCAGAAGCAGTGTTCGTAATGGATTGGCTGTAGTTTCTATCGAAAGAGGAGCTTCTGCTGGATCTTTCTTTACAATTCCACCACAAACTCAAGTTGAAATTGCTTCAAGAAAGAAAATCATTACTGATGAGCACTCTGGAAGAATCTTAGTTGATACTGCATTAGCAGATGAAGAAAAAGAAAAAATGGAACAATTGTTCTCAAAATTCTAAATAACAAGTCCCGATTTAATCGGGACTTTTTTTTACATTTTTTTTGCCACGACTCGAGCGATAGTGAACAGGCGAAGCAATTGCACAAATTTTCACTAATTATTTTTAACATATAATAATGTGAATAAAAAATTCGTGCTAATTTGTGTAATTCGTGGCAGACCTTTTTTACCTTTACTAAAATAAAATTTAAGTTTTGAAAATTAAAAAAGGAATTCGTTTCATCACATTAAAGTCCGTTGGATCGTATATAAACTTCTTGAGTTATGTTCGTCCGCAAAAAGCGATGGAACTTTCGTATGCACTTTTTAGCCAGCCTAGAATTGGCAGATTACAAAAAGAAACACTTCCAAAGGTTCTAAAAAATACCGAAACCGAAATATTTCATCACAATGATCATCATTTTCAAACTTACATTTGGAAAGGAAATGAAACCAAAATTTTATTAGTTCACGGTTGGGAAAGCAATGCATCACGCTGGAAAAAGACTTTACCACATCTTCAGAAATCTGGAAGCACTATAATTGCCATCGATGCGCCGGCTCACGGGCAAAGCAGTGGTAAAGAATTTAATGTGCCACTTTATGCAGAATTCATCAATAAAGCGGTAGAAAAATATCAGCCCACCATTATAATCGGACATTCTATTGGAGGTGCCGCTTGTGTATATCATCAATATTTATTCCCAAATACGAGTATTACCAAAATGGTCATTCTTGGAGCGCCTTCAGACTTGAAGACTTTGATTGATAATTATATCTCAATGCTGAGTTTGAACAGGAAAATGCTTCTACTTTTAGAAAACAAATTCATCAATCGATTCAATTTTAAACTGGAAGATTTTTCAGGTCAAAAATTTGCCTCACAATTTAATATTCCAGGATTGATTGCGCACGATACTTCAGATAAAATTGTGGCTTTCGCCGAAGGACAAAAAATAGCGAGCAATTGGAAAAATAGCCAGTTTATTGAAACCAGCGGTTTAGGCCACGGAATGCACGACGATGACTTGTATGACAAAGTAATTGAGTTTCTTTTTTCTTCTGAAGGTTCAAAGTAACTTTTTAAGATACTGAGATTCTGAGGTACTAAGGTTCTAATTTTTACTAAAATCTGAATTCTAAAATCTAAAATTAAAATGATAGCTGTAATTTTTGAAGTCATTCCGAACGAAGGAAAAAAAGAAGAATATCTAGATATTGCCGCCAATCTAAAACCGGAATTAAGCCATATCGATGGATTTATTTCTATAGAAAGATTTCAAAGTTTAGCAGATCCTAGAAAAATCCTGTCTTTATCATTTTGGAGAGATGAAGAAAGCATTCAGCAATGGAGAAACCTAGAAATGCATCGTCACGCACAAGCAAAAGGCAGAAATGAAGTTTTTAAAGATTATCATCTAAGAATTGCAACCGTGGTTCGAGATTATGGCATGTTTGAAAGAAAAGAAACTCCTGAAGATAGTTCGATTTTTCATGATTCTTAGAAAAGGTTCTGAGGTTCTGAGTTGCTAAGGTTCTAAGTTTTCTTCACAAAAATCTAAAATCTGAATTCTGAAATCTAAAATCATTTTTTTGCCTATTTTTGCAGTATGGAAGAAAATCTTAAACGTCTTAATAAATTTATAGGAGAAACTGGTTATTGTTCACGTCGTGAAGCCGATAAACTTATCGAAGAAGGACGCGTAACCATAAATGGCGCTGTACCAGAAATGGGAACTAAAGTTTCGCCTAATGATGAAGTGCGAATAGACGGAAAATTAATAGTTGAGAAAAACGAAAAACCAATTTATCTGGCATTTAACAAACCAGTTGGAATTGAATGTACGACCAATTTAGAAGTTCAAAATAACATTGTAGATTATATCAATTACCCAAAACGTATTTTTCCAATTGGAAGATTGGATAAAGCGAGTGAAGGATTGATTTTTATGACGAATGATGGCGATATTGTAAACAAGATTTTACGCGCTAGAAACAACCACGAAAAAGAATATACCGTTACAGTCGACAGACCCATTACAGACCGTTTTATTCAGAGAATGGGAAATGGAGTTCCGATTTTGGATACCGTTACTAAAAAATGTAAAGTAGAACAAATTAGTAAATATACTTTTAAGATCATTCTAACACAGGGATTGAACCGACAAATTAGAAGAATGTCTGAATATCTAGGTTATGAAGTTACAGCGCTTAAACGTATCCGAATTATCAATATTTCTTTGGATGTTCCAGTTGGAAGATACCGCGATTTGACTGATGCTGAAATAAAAGAATTGAATCAGCTGATTGAACCTTCGAGTAAGACTGAAGAAGCGAGTTTCCCTAAAATTGAAAGTCCAGCTTCTACTCCTACCAGAAGAAAAACATATATTTCTAAACATGATCCTCGATTTAAAAAAAGGGGCGATAACAAATAAAAAAAATCCCATTCACTAAAAAATGAATGGGATTTTTCTTTATTTTTCTTTATTTTCATTTTTACTTAAAAACTCATAGTAAAGTGCTTTACCTAAAAACTTTTCATTTTGATAATACGAAATCAACTCTTCTCTTACGCGTTCAGATTCCTTTCCGTCTAAATTATTCTTTTGTAAATATTGTCGTCGCGCATCATCATTAAAATTCAATCCGCTTAAAAATACGGGCTCTACTCCTTTATTTACCGAAATATTATAATTAGTAATTAAACTTCCCCAGTTAACATAACTGCACAAAAGAATTGTTCCGTAGAAATACCAAATCATCTGATTAAAAAGAAAAGCATTCGTTTTCTGTTTACTGATTTTTTGAAACGAAACCACCAAACCAATAATTGCTAGAATTAAAAAAGCATAAACTCCAAGTCTTTTATAGGTTAAGCCAAAGAAAGAAACATATTCTGAGTTTTTAATAATGGCACTTATAATCAGAACGACGTTTAGTCCAAGCCAGATTTTAGCCAATTTCTTCAAAGAAGATGCTTCTTCATCAAAATTGAAATCGCCTTTAAAATAAAACATAATCACACCAACAGCCATCAGAATTGAGAAGATCACTGCGTTTACGCGTTCATGTGTATCTGAACTTAAATTGTTTTTTTCTAAAACTTCAAAAAACTGTTCATAATTGTAAGTTCCAATAAAAACTAAGAGCATAATATTTAGCAGAAATAAAGTTATTACACCGCTTTTTCTTTCGAAGTCAAGATCTAGAAACGAAAAGGTGCTTTGATTTTTTACTTCAGAAACATTAGTAAAATTATTATTCAATTTTGAATTGTATTCGTAACAAACATCTGGAACCCAGTAATTCCAAAAGCTAAATGAAATATAAAACCCAAGTATACTGATTAAGACCAGCTGAAAAATATCGATATCTAAAGTATAATCTGTAAATAATGAAGAGAAATGATTACTTCCGAAAGAATAAACGATAAAAAACAATCCTACAAACAGTACAGGAATTACCACGAAAGCTACTAATTTCTTGGCAAAATCATTATGAATTTTTCGTTCTGGAAGCCATTGACTGAATATAAAAATACGTCCTAAAGAAGTAATTCCGTTTAAAAATACTAAAGGAAAAACCTGTATGGTTTTTAATTCTCCGTCTTGTGTTTTGAATTGTAAAATTAAAATCGATAGAGCTAAAGCAAAAAAGGAAGCTGCATCTCCATACCACGCAAAGGCAAAACAAGATAAAATAGAAGTCATTACCAAAATAAGATGGGATCTGTCAACCAATTTTTCTTGAAAGAAATAACTAATTAATAGTGTCAAAACCACTCCAAAGATTGAAACATTGATTCCAGGAGCTTCATTGTAAAAGAGCAGGGCAAAAACTGCTGTACAAGCTAAGATAATTTGATGTTTTTTCATGATTGATAAATTTAAAAGTACTTTGTGTTTCAAAGTTTTTAGATAAAAAAATAGTGTTATTTATGATTTCATTAATTTTTCAAGGTACGATAAGTGCTCTTTAAAAGCCGCACGCCCCAAATCTGTAACCTGATAAGAGGTTTTGGGCTTTTTGCCTACGAATTCTTTCTTCACTTCAATGTATGCGGCTTTTTCAAGCGCAGAAGAATGACTTGCTAAATTCCCATCGGTGATATTCAAAAGCGTCTTCATCTCGGTAAAATCTACCCAGTCGTTAACCATCAGGACTGACATAATACCCAATCTGACACGGCTTTCAAAATCTTTATTTAGTTTATCAATAATTCCCATTGGGTTATTTGTATTTTTTGAACATCACTAAACCATACAAAATATGTAATATTCCAAATCCTAAGATCCAAAAAATTAAGCCATATCCGATATAAAAAAGTGAAATACATCCTAAAATCAGTTCAGAAAAGCCAAGATATTTTATATCAGAAAAAGTATATTTTTCAGCATTTATAACTGCTAGTCCGTAAAATATTAAAGTTGCTGGTGCCACTAAACCAAAATGTCCGTGATAGATTAAAGCCAAACAGAATATTCCTCCTGCTGCAAGCGGTACCGCTAGATTAAACAACATTTTCTTTGTTGCCGAAGTCCAAATTGGCAAATTGCATTTTTTGCTTTTTCTAACTGTAAAAAAAGTTCCAAATACTAATGCGCAAATTAGAATTGTAAATCCTATCCAAAATAATTCTGAAACAAGATTGGTCGAATATAGTTTATGGTCATCACTAAGATAATCCATTCCGTTTGCTTTGAATAATTGGTAAACATAGATTCCGCCAATTAAAGCTGAAAGTCCAGCGAAGACTCCCGAAAGTCCGCTTAATGATATAAATCTTGAAGAACGCTCCATCATGGAACGAATATGTGCTAAATCTTCTTGGTGCTTTTGATTCATAATTAAAGTACTTTGCAATACAAAGTTATTATTTATTTTGAATTGGCAAATAAAAATTTACAATTATTTTCGAAATAATCTAGTTTCCCACAAGGTTTTGCAAACCTTGTGGGTTTTAAGCCTTAATTGATTTCTAAAAAATATCCAAAAAAAACATTTTAGACCTTAAAATATAATACCTACAAGGTTTTGGAAACCTTGCAGGAAAGAGACTTTCTTATTACAATGAGCTGCGTGAGGGATAGAAGCTGGCTACCGAAGTAGCGCGGATAGCCCGACCTTTTTTGCGAAAAGGCGCACATACGCACAAAGATTGGTGCGCCTTTTTGCAAAAATGGTCACGCCCAAATTATCAGAAACAAAAAAGCCTATTCTTAACGAACAGGCTTATAGCATTTTTAAGTTTTAAATTAAAACCATCTTCTTCTTTTGAATAAAAAGACTCCAAAAGTGGATAAGATTACGGAAACAAAAAGCAGAATCCATATTCCGTATTTGCTTTCTTCTAAACCGTTTGGCACGTTCATTCCGTATAAACTGGCGATTAAGGTTGGAATCATTAATATGATTGAGATCGAAGTCATCTGTTTCATAATATTATTCATATTATTTGAGATTACAGAAGCGTAGGCATCCATCATTCCGGTCAAGATATTGTTGTAAATATTGGCCGTATCTTGTGCCTGATTTAATTCGATTTCGACATCTTCCAATAATTCTGAATCATAATTGGCTTTATGGGCTTTTAAATTTTTGATTCTTTGAAACAGCACATCATTTGCTTTTAGAGAAGTTATAAAGAATACGAAGCATTTTTCGATTTGAAGCAATGCCTGTAATTCTTCATTTTTGATTGATTTCTCTAAATTATCTTCTGCGAGTTTTATTTTATGATTGATTTGTTTCAGATATTTTAAATACCAAACGCTTGATGACAAAAGCAATCGCAACACCAAATTGAAATTGTCTTCTATTTCGATGTTTTTGCGTTGTGAATAGGCAACAAAATCTTTGATTATTTCTGTTTTATAAAAACTGATTGTAACACAGATATCGTCTTTAAAAATGATTCCGAGCGGAACGGTGTGAAAAGGTATTTTGACATCGCCGCTTTTAATGGGAATGCGCATAATAATCAAAGTCCAGCCGTCTTCAATTTCGATACGAGGTCTTTCGTCGATATCTTCGATGTCATTATAGAAAGCTTCGGGAATCTGAAGTTCTTCGAGTAAATATTCTTTTTCTGATTCTGTTGGAGATTCGATGTGAATCCAGCAGTTAGAAGTCCATTTTTGGATTTCAATTAATCCGTTGTTGTTTGTGTAAAAGGCTTTCATTTCAAAATACAGGATTTTATCGCAGCATTTTGAAGTTTCAAAAGCTGCTTAATTTAATACTAACGAATAATAATAATCGTCCATTTGGAGAAGTGTTATTTTTTAAAGTGCTGCAAAAGTATCCTTTATTTTTAAGAACCGAAACTTTAAACTATTAATTATATATTAAAATGATATTTTTAAATTCCAATTTTAAAATTCCAAATTCCAATTTTTCAACCGCAAAGAACGCAAGGCCTTCTTTGATTCTTTACATGTTTTGAGTTCGCAGAGCTTCGACTTAAATCAATCATAGCCAGAGTCACTCTTGTTCTATGTGTTTTTTTTAGTTGTATTATACAAGAAAGCCTGCTCAATTGAACAGGCTTTTGTCGTATTTTGAAAAGAAATTATTGGTTTCTTGCGCTTCTCATTTTTCTTGCTAAAAGTGTATTTTTAAGCAACATTGCAATTGTCATTGGTCCTACTCCACCTGGAACTGGTGTAATGAAAGCTGCTTTTTTGCTTACGCCGTCAAAATCAACGTCACCTTTTATAACATATCCTTTTGGGTTTGAGGCATCATCTACGCGAGTAATTCCAACGTCAATGATGGTTACACCTTCCTTTACCATATCTGCCTTTAAAAATTCAGGAACACCTAAAGCTGTAATAATTATATCGGCATTTTTAGTAAAATCTGCTAAGTTTTTAGTACGGCTGTGAGTTAATGTAACTGTCGAATCTCCTGGATTTCCTTTACGGCTCATTAAAATACTCATTGGACGACCTACAATATGGCTTCTTCCAATAACTACGGTATGTTTTCCTGCAGTTTCTACTTTGTAACGTTCTAACAGCTGCATGATTCCGAATGGAGTTGCAGGAATGAATGTTTCCATTTCTAAGGCCATTCTACCAAAGTTTGTCGGGTGAAATCCGTCAACATCTTTGTCTGGATCAATTGCTAAAAGAATTTTTTCTTCATTGATATGCTTTGGCAAAGGCAACTGAACGATATATCCATCTAGATTATCATCTTCGTTTAATTCTGCAATTTTTGCAAGAAGCTCTTCTTCGGTAATTGTTTCCGGCAAAGCAACTAAAGTTGAATCGAATCCAATTTCCTGACATGATTTTACTTTACTTCCTACGTAAGTTAAACTTGCTCCATTATTTCCAACTAAAACGGCCGCTAAATGAGGTACTTTTCCTCCAGCGTCTTTTATAGCTTGAACTTCGGCTGCAATTTCGTTTTTAATGTCGTTAGATGTTTTTTTACCGTCTAGTAGTTGCATTGTGTTGTTTCAGGTTTAATTTGTTTCAGGTTTCAAGTTTCATGTTGTAGGTGAAACTTGTATTTATTTATCGAAAAAAGTTTCAAGTTTTGGTTTCAAAACTTGAAACCTTAAACTTGAAACTCTTTTTATTATTTTGGCATTCCTCCTGGCATACCGCCCGGCATTCCTTTCATACCTCCCATCATCTTCATCAGGTTTTTTCCGCCTGGACCTTGCATCATCTTCATCATTTTGCTCATTTGGTCGAATTGCTTCATTAACTGATTTACTTGCTCGACTTTAGTTCCAGAACCTTTAGCGATTCTGGCTTTTCTTTTTACGTCGATTATAGAAGGTTTTGTTCTTTCAATTGGCGTCATCGAGTAGATAATTGCTTCAATGTGTTTGAAAGCATCATCTTCGATTTCTACATCTTTCATGGCTTTTGAAGCACCTGGTATCATTCCAACCAAGTCTTTCATATTACCCATTTTTTTCACTTGCTGAATCTGTGTTAAGAAATCATCAAAACCAAATTCGTTTTTAGCGATTTTCTTTTGAAGTTTTCTTGCTTCTTCTTCATCAAATTGTTCTTGAGCTCTTTCAACAAGAGACACAACGTCTCCCATTCCTAAGATACGCTCTGCCATACGTTCTGGATAGAAAACGTCAATTGCTTCCATTTTTTCTCCAGTACCAACAAATTTGATTGGCTTGTTTACAATCGATTTGATTGAAAGCGCCGCTCCACCACGAGTATCACCATCTAATTTCGTTAAGATAACTCCATCAAAGTTTAAGATATCGTTGAAAGCTTTTGCTGTATTTACAGCATCTTGTCCTGTCATAGAGTCTACAACGAACAATGTTTCTTGTGGCTGAATTGCTTTGTGTACACGTGCAATTTCGTCCATCATTTCCTGATCTACTGCTAAACGTCCTGCTGTATCGACGATAACAACATTGAATCCGTTTGCTTTAGCGTGTTTGATTGCATTTTGAGCAATTTCTACAGGATTTTTATTTTCTGGTTCTGAATATACCTCAACACCTATTTGATCTCCTACAACATGCAACTGATTGATCGCCGCTGGACGGTAGATATCACAAGCTACAAGAAGTGGTTTTTTATTTTTCTTCGTTTTTAAGAAGTTCGCTAATTTTCCAGAGAAAGTTGTTTTACCAGAACCTTGAAGTCCTGACATTAAAATAACAGTTGGATTTCCTGATAAGTTAACACCAGCAACATCTCCACCCATTAATTCTGTCAACTCATCTTTTACCAGTTTAACTAATAATTGTCCTGGCTGTAAGGTTGTCAATACGTCCTGACCAATTGCTTTGTCTTTTACTCTAGCGGTAAAATCTTTAGCAATTTTAAAGTTAACATCGGCATCAAGTAAGGCACGACGAACTTCTTTTAAGGTATCGGCTACGTTTACTTCTGTAATTTTACCGTGCCCTTTTAATATATGGAACGCTTTATCTAACTTATCACTTAAATTATCAAACATATTATTTTCTTTATTTGAAGTGCAAAGATAATCTAATTAGATATTTCAGGCAATTTTTATTTAGCTGCATTTAACCGCAAAGTTCGCGAAGGTTTACGCAAAGAACGCTATGTTTTTTTTCTTGCAAGATCGCAAAGTTTTTTCACGCAGATTTAAAAAGATTTAAGCAGATTCATATAGATTATAATTTAAAATCTAAAAAATAAAATCTGCAAAAATCTGCAAAATCTGAGTGAAAAAAAATCATTTTAATCCTTCTAATCGGTGGCAAAAAGAAAAAAGACACAAGAAGAAAACCTCTGCGCCTTTGTAACTTTGTCCCTTTGAACCTTTATTTTAGAATTGAAAGTAAATGAACGGTTGTGAACCCGCAACTGCAGTCGCGTAAACAATCCAATAAACAAATCCTAAAATTATTGCTTTTACCAAGATTGGCGTTTTGTCAAAAATCGATTTCATTCCTTTGGTGAATGATTCTGGTAAGAAATGCCAAACATAACCAAATAACATTAATCCAAATACGTTTTTGTAGCCTAATACAATTGTTTTCCAAAGTTCTGGTTCGAATGTCAATTGTCCGATATTATTAATTACTTGCAAGGCTGTTTCGAAATCTCTTGCACGGAAGAAGATCCAGCAGAAAACCACGAAATGGAATGTAATTAAGATCGAGAAAAATCTCCACAAGAAATTTGGACTTTTGTCTTTTTTGGAAGGAAAAAATTCCATAAAGATTTTGTGAACAGCCAAAGCTAATCCGTGAAGCGCTCCCCACACAATAAACTGCGCTCCTGCTCCGTGCCACAAACCTCCTAAAAGCATCGTAGTAAACAAATTGAAATTGGTTACTAATGTTTGTTTTATTTTGCTTGAAAGTAAAAATGACAAACAGAAAATCAAAATACTGCTTCCTGCAATAATAAGCGGAATTATACTTTCATTAAAATTGGAAATTCCCCAAAGTAATAATCCGAAGAAAAATAAACTTGGAAATAAATATCCAGCGAAAGAACCTTGACGGTTTCCTCCAATCGAAATATATAAAAAGTCTTTCAACCAAGTTGAAAGCGAGATGTGCCATCTTCTCCAGAAATCGGTAATCGAAGTCGATTTATATGGCGTTCTAAAGTTTTCTGGCAATTTAAATCCAAGTAATAATGCGATACCAATTGCCATATCTGAATATCCTGAGAAATCGCAATAAATCTGAATGGCATATCCGTAAGATGCCATTAAATTTTCGAACGAAGTATAACTCAAAGGCGTATCAAAAACACGATCTACAAAGTTTACCGAAATGTAATTCGAAATTACTGTTTTCTTTATTAAACCTCCAATAATTAAGAATAAAGCATTGTTTACATCTTGTCTCGTAAGGTTTAATTTTTGATAAATCTGTGGTAGAAAATCTTTTGCACGCACAATTGGTCCGGCAACTAATTGCGGGAAAAACGACACGAAAAATAAATATTCGATATAATTTTTAGTTGGTTTGATTTCTTCTCTATAAATCTCAATAATATAACTCATTGATTGAAAAGTATAGAATGAAATTCCAACGGGAAGAAAAACATTATGAAGTGCAAAATTACCATGAAACATATCATTGTAAGTCACAATCAGAAAGTTCATGTATTTGAAATAACCCAAAAGCGCTAAATTCAAAATAACACTGATTACCAAATATAATTTCTTGACATTATCGCGGCTTTCTCTATAAATAATCTGGCTCAAACCATAATCTACAACTGACGAAAGCAGTAATAATAGAAAATAAATTCCGCTTGATTTATAGTAAAAGAATAGCGAGAAGAGAATAACATATGTTAATCTCAAATAAAATGTTTTGCGTAAAAAACCATACACAAAATAGAAAACCAAAAATAGGCCTAAGAATAAACCGGTATTGAATAAAAGTTTTTCGTCTGGATTGTAAACAAACCAGCTTTCAACTTGTTCTGTTGTAATTGCACCAAAATTTTGAATGAACCAATTATTAATGCTATCTATTGTTGTCAACTTAATTCTTTAATTTAAAATTATCGTATGCTTTTAAAAACGCCTGAGTAAACAGATTACCTTGTTTCTCATATCCTTTTTTGGAATAATGAACCCAATCTGGACCTATTAATCCTTGAACTTTTAATTGTTTGATCCCACTCATACCACCAAATTCATTGTACAAATCCCAAACGGCAAAACCGTCTTTTTGAGCCGTATCGATAATTTGTTTTGTATAATCATCGATATAAGTATTCGGTTTTCTTCTCAATAATGAAGGCGGTGGTGTAATCACAATTATTGGTGCATCAATTTTTTGTGCTTTGATATTACTGATAAACTCACGAAGTTCTTTTATATAATTTCCCGAATCCAAATGATCATAACTTTCATTTGTTCCTAAAGAAAATACGAGCAAATCTGGATGCAATGCTTTTAATTGCTCAAAGAATAACGGATACTTATTATAATCTGAAAATTTAGCTCCGTTTACTCCTATTCCGCTGTAGAGAATTCCTGAAGTATCTTTTTCTAAAACAATTCCGTTCAATTCATAATCAGAAGCTTCTTTATTTGGAATAAGAAAAATGCGGCTTAAAGGATTTTCTGAATTGTAATAATGAGTATAAGAATCTGATTCTATTGTTAAAGGAACAAATTCAGACATTGAAACTGTTTTTGCTCTTGTTTCGTTTGTAGCAATTTTTAAAGTTCTGCCTGCACGGATATTATTTCCTTTTAAATGATTGTCTCTCTTAATTTCTGCAATCGAAACATTGTATTTATCTGCGATGCTTCCTAGAACTTCTCCTTTTTTAATTTTATGGGTAATGACTTTTCGCTCTGTTGTCTGAATTGAATTAATTTTAGAGGAAACAGCCAAATCAAACATATTCTGATTCTGTGGTGTAATAATTTTTATGGTATTGAATTTATACGCAGGATCTTTTACATTCATCTCCATTACAAATCCTCCAGAATCTCTCCAAAGTCCAATTCCGCTTAAACCAACTGGATTACTTTTAAATGGAAGAATATTTCTATAGCTTGTCCAAACTCTATTCGATTTGAAACGTTCGTTGTAAGATCCGTTTGTTTTTGCCAATTGATAGGGAAATACTAAACCGCGTCCTGCATTTCCAAACTTTTGCTGCAGATTTTTTCTGACTTCATTGGTCATTAAATCACCTTGAATATGAGAATCTCCAATATGAACAATATTGATTTTTTGGTTTTTCTGATTTTCATTTTCTTCTAATTTCTTAAAGAAATCTTTTAATACTGTCGCATTATAAATTTGACCATCAGAAGGAGCTTCAATCGCAACGGTATCCACTTTTTGAATCATACTTTTAGGTATTGGATGTACATCTGTTTTTGGAGATTTTTCATTTGTTGCAAAAAAAAGACAACAAAAGAAAATCATTAGTTTATTAATCATAAGCTGTCTTTTGTTATGGAAACGGAATCGGATTTGGCTCTTTTTACTGGTTTTGGCTTAGTCCCTTCAGCGTCTCTTTTTTGTCTGAGAACTTTATATTCTTCGTATCCTTTATTCAATTGTCCGTACAATAAATTACCAATTGCTTTTGCTCCACGCTGGTTAAAGTGCGTGTAATCCTTATTGGCTTTTGCCGGTGCTTCATCAACCCATTTTATCATAGAACCATCTCCACCCATTAAGGTATATAAATTTACAAATCCTGCCTGAGTTTCTAGTGCATAATGCTTCTGTGCTTTCATTAAAGGAACTACGGCAGAATCGGTTTTCATTTCCATGTCATATTTAGTCGATTTATCTGCTGTAGAAACAATTAAAATCGAAACTCCTGGAAAAGACTCTTTTATTTTATTTACGGTTTTAGTCATTCCTTTTTCATACCAAGAATAATTTTTTGTTCCGTAATTTAAAACGTTTGTTCCGTAATGAAGAATAATCAAATCGTATTTCAGATTGTTATTAAAAGCTCTCATAACATCGGCATTGAACATTGAAATTGGAAGACCTGAATTTCCTCTCTGAGAGAAATTATCAACATGAACTCCTGCTCCGTTATCAAAATTAAATCCGTAAATCGGGATAGAATCTGCCTGAATGAAATTAGCTTTAAATGCTTTTAAATTTCCAGAAGAAACTTTTAATGTATTCACTAAATTATTTGGCGAAAGGCTTTTTCTGATTGTATCTTTTCCGATAATAAAATTGACTTTTCCTGTTTTAGAAGCGCGTCCGTAAAATAAAGTGGCATTATCTAAAGAAGTAGAATATTTGCTAAGACCTGCTTCATACTGAACCCAAGTTGGGTTCGATTTATCATTTGCAAAAAACACATGACCGTTTACTCCAAAAGGACTCGTTGGTCTTTTTACATTTAGATACGATTGTGTTTTCCAGTTTTTAGAATAAGTTGATTTTACAGAACCTCTAGAAGCTGCAGATTCTGAAGTGATAGAAACAAAACCAACTCCATTTCCTCCAAAACGTTCTTGGTAATTGGTACGAACGTCTTGAACGATTAAATCTCCATCGGTCATAGAATCTCCGTAATAAGCAATTCGAACTTTGTTCTGCGGATTTTTTTCTAGCTGATACAGTTTCTCATAAAAAGAAATCAAGTATTGATAACCTTTATAATTCTCAAAAGTTTCGGCAGGAAATTCAATTCCTTCTGTCTGATCAAAAACAATTTTCTGATTTTTTAATTCTCTTTCGCTTTCGGCAATACTATCATCGTCTAAAGCAAGTGAATCTTTAGCCACAGACTCTAAAAGCAGACTATCTATTAATATGTTTTTAGAATCTAATTTACTGTCTGAAAATATTTTATCTGGAAGGATTTGTTTGAACCCAATAAAAGCAACAAGCGCTAACGCAACAATTGCAAAAGACTGAAAGAAATAAGATTTTGTATTCACTTAATTATTATAAAAGTATAAAGGTCTGCATTCAAAAATTAAACCAATTAAATAATTGTTAACTTATTGCAGAAAAAATTTGTGCAAAGATAGAATAACATTTTGTTTCTAATTCAATTTAGTAAGAAAGTAGAACAAAAAAAAGAGGTTAGATAAATCTAACCTCTAAATCAAAAAAAAATAAAAAAAACAAAGCTAATGATTAACTAAATTTTAATGCATTGCATTATATATTAGAATGAACAATCTTTATATTTTTTAGATTTTCATTTTAAAATTATTTCAAGATAGCATATTGGAAAGTAGGATTACCTCTTTCTCCTGCTGCGTTTACACCTGCCGTAAATCTTACTTTATAAACATTTCCTGCTGGATCTTTAACTACAAAGAAACGATCTGTTCTTGCTACAAATAAAGAAACTGGATTACCGTTTGCATCAGTTCCTCCTGTAGTTCCTCTCCAGTTTGAACCAATATTTCTTTGATCGTCAGTAAATTTAGTATTGTCAACATTTGCCAACGTGAAAGCATCATAAGTAAATGATGTTGTAAGCACTTGATAAGTTTTTGATCCACCTTTAACGTTATTTAAAACGAAATCTGCAAAATTATAAGGAACTAAACCTGTTCCAAAATTAGTTGTATTGGTAAAACTTGTAAAGCTGATATCCCATTGTGCTTTTTGAGGCTCAACGCTAACTGTTTTCTTATCTAACAAACTTAAGAATGTAAAGTTGTAAGCAGCATTTTTAGTAATAGTAATTTCATCATGAGTAGTCGCAGCAATATCAGCATATTGTACTTTATAATCATTTCCGCTTCTTAATATTCTAACTTTTTTCCATCCTCTTGAAGACCCATTAGCAGTACCTTCATTTCCGATTGCAGGAGCAACAGTCGCTGGGTTACTTCCCATATTAATCACATAAACTTTATTTTCACTGTCTGTAGCCGAAATAGATGCAATAGCCGTTTTAGTAATATCGCCTGCTGGATCATCTACTTGAGTTATACTACCAGTTCCTTGGTTGAAAATCATAGTTGCATCTTCTGCCTGAACTTCATCAATATTTGTACTAGTTGTTTGTTTAGCAGACATTTTTACAGTATGGTTTATTATCACTCTAAAATCTGTTCCAGAAGCAAATCCTAAATCCCAAGAAACTCTAGGAACGGCAGTCATTTTTCCGCTGCTCAAATCAACAAAAACCTGATTTGGCTGAGTTGGCCCACCAACTCCTGGAGCTAATGCATTTCCTAAAGAAGCAGTTTCGTTAAAGTTAACTTGAATTGATTTATTTTCAGAGATTACAGAATTGATAGATACACTAGAAATAGTGAAAACCACATTTTTAACTTCACCTTCGATAGCTTCTTTTAATTTTTTGAAAGTAAAACTTACAGAAGAAACATTTTTATCAAAAGGTACCACAACAGTGTTAGCTACTATTGCCGGAGTAGTGCTGAAATCTGTACCATTCGCTACCGCAGTTTCAGTAACTGTTAAAGTTAGCGATCCTGCAGATGCAGTTGGAGATGCAAATTTAATCTCAATCGGAGTCGATTCTGCCGATAAATTTAACGACGTAGAAGCAAAAGCTACGGCATTTGCCTGAGCCACTTCATCATCACTACTACAAGCTCCAATGGCAAGTAATACAAACGATAGTATTAGAATAAAGTTCTTTTTCATGTTATTGATTTATTGATTTATTAATTAAAATTTAAATTATATGATAACTTTAAGAAGTACGATCTACCATAACCCATCATCATGTTACTAGTTGTTCCTCCGTCTCCATGTGCGCCGCCTCCACCGCCATTTTGCACAGATTGCACATTAGTAATATCAAATATGTTTCTAGCTCCAACTGTAACTTCAAATTGATTTTTAAAGAATGTTTTTCGAATTGAAGCATCCATGTAGCTAAAAGGTTCAAGCTCATTTAAAAAGAAACCAGCCTTTCCATCGGTTCCAGTTCCTGCAACATATTGCTGTTGTTTTCCATTATATTTATAGAAAACTGCCATCAAAGTATTCCATTTAGGAATGTTATAAGAAAGACTAGAGTTTAATCTAAACGAGTAGAAAAATTTATCATCAGACACTAAATTTTCAGCCGCTAGATCAAGTTTTCTGGAAATTCCTACTACAGCTGCCCCTACCATTACATTCCAATTTTTATAAGTATATTGCTCTACTGTTGAAATGTTCCACATCTTATATTTGTTGATATTAAGATATTGATAACTTAAAGGAGTTAGTCTCGTTGTAACTAAATCAATTCTATCATTAACATCTAAATAAGTAACAGCTAAGTTGTTTGAAATCTGAGCACCAGAATCAAAAGTGCAAGCTCTTTTAAAGCTAACTTCATAAGATGTGCTTGTTTCAGGAATTAAATCAGGATTTCCCTGCATATTATGATTTGAGTCCACAAAATAAGTGTACAACTCATCAAAATTTGGAGTACGATATGCTTTTCCAAAAGATCCTCTTACTTCTAGTCCTTTATCAAAAAGATATCTCAGACCTAGAGAACTTGCATATTGATTTTCAAAAGCAGTTTGAAATGAAAATCGAAGTCCTGGACGAATAGAGAATTTATCCGTTAAACCGATTTCGGCAACTGAAAAAATATCATAATTCTCCAATCTTTTTCTAATATCTACACCTTGCTGACTATCATCTCTAAATTGACCAACTGAAGAATCATAAAAACCATTCTCATTTGTAATTTCATAACCAAGCTGAAAATCTACCTTTTTATTATCAAAGAAATTACTCAATGTACCTGTTGAATAAAACACCTCTTTTGATTGATAGGTTTCTCTTTTATTATCAACTTCTTGTTTTGTATCCATGTGATAAACGAAGTTTTCTAAATCACGTTCTTGTTTTTGCTGAGAAACCGAAACATTGTATTTTAACTTCGAAAAAAGGTTTCCACTCGCATTTAAGTGATGGTAATAACGATTGGTAATGTATCTTTTATCTCTAGAAAAATAGGTGTCTGGAAATGGATAATTGTCTTGTATATTTACGATCGAGTTGTAAAAATGTACATCTTCTCCGTAATAGTCAAACTTGTAAAAAATTCTAAAAGCATCTTTTTGGTAGCCAAGAATTGCATTTCCAACCAATTGCTCTTTTGGCAATTGCGTATACCCCCTTAGTCCATCATTAACATCATAATCTTTTCCTTGTTTGTTATCATAAAAACCAGCCATTGCATTGCGATTTCCACCAATGTTTATAAACCAATTATCATTAAAATTATGAGCAATTTTAGCCGATTGGATATGACGGCCTTTATCAAAAAATCCAAATTCTTTACCAACTGTTTCTTCTTGAATAGTTGCGCCTATCTGCCATTTATATCCGCCTCCCTTTTTTGTAATAATATTTAAGATACCAGTTACAGCATTTGCTCCATGCGTTACTCCCATAGAACCCTCGATAATTTCGATTCGTTCTACATCATCAAGATTTACCTGAGTCAAATCAACATTTGTTCCCATACCTGTATCACTTACTAATGGAATATTATCAACCAAAATCTTAAAATACTGTGCATCTAATCCAAACATTGAAACTTTTGATCTTCCGTCCTGACCGCTTGATGTTACATTAATGTTCAAATATTGATTTAAAACATCTGCAAGATTATTTGCTGCAAGCTGTTTAATATTCTCTTTTGAAATTACACGAACATTAAAAACTGACTTTTTAATTGATTGAGGTTCTAACTGTCCAGTAACAACAACTTCTGATAGTTTTTCCTGCGAGTTTATAGTATCTTTTTGCTGAGCAAAAGAAAAAGTGCCAACTAATAATACAGCAAAAAGGGTAAATTTTATTTTCATTATTTTAATTCAGTCTTAATAATCAATGCAAATATATAACTATTTTTAATTGTTCTAAATTAAATTTATATATTTGCAAAAAATTTAAAAACAAAACAATAAGTTATGATTTCAAAAAGCCTTTTAATGTCAGCCGCTGTGGCTTTAACATGCAGTCTTGGTTTTAGTCAGGACAAGAAACAACAAGATATTAAGTCAATTAAATCAATGTGTGGATGTTACGAAGTGAAATTTAATTTCACTGAAACATTCTCATACCCAAAAGATTCTCTTACTTATAAACCATCTGAAACAAAACATGAATCGGCTTTAGAATGGGTTGAATTATTAGAAGACACTTCAAACAAAATTGTAATGCAACATTTACTTATTGTAAGTGATGATATGATTATCAAACACTGGAGACAAGATTGGCTATACGAAAACACAGACTTATATTCTTTTGACAAAGGAAATTCTTGGAAATACAAAAAATTAGACAAAAAAGCGGTTAAAGGTCAGTGGACTCAAAAAGTGTATCAAGTAGATGACAGTCCGAGATATGAAGGATCTTCGACTTGGGTTCACGTTGACGGAAAAGATTATTGGGCAAACGTTGCTGATGCACCACTTCCTAGAAGAGAGCAAACAAAACGTAACGATTATAATGTTTTAAAAAGAAGAAACATTCACGAAATCACTGCGACAGGATGGAATCATGAGCAAGACAACGACAAATTGGTTCGTGATGACGCTGGAAAAGATGTTTTGTTAGCACAAGAAAAAGGATTTGATGTTTACACTAAAGTTCCAGATATTAAATGTATCGCAGCTCAAAAATGGTGGGTAGCAAACAACGCAATTTGGAAAAATGTTCGTGACAAATGGCAAACTCTTTTTGACAGACATAAAGACTTAAACTTAGAAGCTAAAGTTGACAGAAAAGCGCTTTACTCTCTATTATTTGATTTGAAACCAGATACTGCAAAAGCAGAAACGGATAAAATCATTGACAAATTTGTTAAGTAATTAGAATTAATTGTTATAAAAAAGCCGGAAGTTACTTATAGACTTCCGGCTTTTTGTTATTATTTTAAAAAAATCATCAAATAAGTTTTTAAGGGAAATTCCTTTTATACTACATGTAATAATTTGATGTTACGATTATCTAGTACCACCTGCCCACCAAACATTTTCTTTATAGACATAGGATCCGTCTCCATATAAATCTTTTATATTGGAATTCGAGGCAACATCGGATTGACCGTAAGCAAATCTTAAAGGAAATAAATTAGGCTTTGGATTTACCATCGGAATCAGATTTCCATTTCCCATCGCTCGCAAACGCCTAATATCATTATAAGATTCAATACCTTCATTTTCGTAAAAAGAGATATGCTTTTCAAGCATAATCTTTTTCAATAATGCGTCGCCAGTCAGTGTTCCAATGGAAGCTATATAAGCATCTGCTTGAACTTCAGTAAATGTTACTACTTGTTTTTTTGTATAAGATGCTTTTATCGCTGCATTCATGGTAATTTGTGCTTGAGACAAACCTAACCTAGCTTCAGCTTCAGCTTTCAAGAATAATAATTCATGGTAACTTAATAAATAAATTGGATTTTTCTCACTCATAAGCGCTGAGATAGAATAAATACCTTGTCCCTCTAAATCCTCTTTTGAATTATCAAAGGCTACAACTGCTCCCCCTATTTTTGTAAAGAATGCATTAGTACGAGCGTCAGTCGGTCCATTAGAAACCATAGTATTATAAAAGCTTTTACTCACGCATACAGCACCTCTGTCTAACTGAAATCTCGCATAAGGATTAGGCACACCAGCATTTACAAATTTCAATTCATCATCAGCACTAGCAAAAGAAGCATTAACATAATTAATTGCACCTTGATAATCTGCTTTTCTAAAAGATAACCTCATAGTATATCTCGCCAATAAGCCATTCGCCGCTTTTATCCATTTTGCTGAATTTCCGCCATAAATCAAGTCCTGATTTCCTAAACTTGAATAAGTCGTTGTTTTTTTTAGATTAGCTATACCCTCATTTAGTTTAGCAAATATATCTTGATAAATTGCTTCTTGTTTATCAACCTTGGGCTGAAAAATTATTCCCGATTTTCCAGCTTCTTCATAAGGAACATCGCCAAATAAATCTGTCAGGACAGCTAAATTATAAGCTAATAGTATTTGAGCTATTCCTAATGTCTGATAGTTTCCTTTTTCTTCTCCTGCTGTACATTTATCAATAATAATGCGTAATGTTTTTAGCTGTTCATAGCTATTATTCCATCCATTATTATAAGTAGAAGATAATTGAGGTTCGGAGCGTCTAACTTGTGCATTATACATTTGGTTATGATTTCCCGCATTTAATTCAGAATATATTCCTGCATAAAAAGAGGCATCGGAGCCTGTAACAGCAAAAGCAGAATTAACCATTACATCAGTAATTATTAAACGGCTTGCCATATCTGTTGGATTATTCACATTCTTATTTATCTCATCCATCTTATCTTCAGAACAAGACTGAAATAAAAATAAAGTTACTAAAGCTGTTATTGCTATTTTTATATTTTTCATTTGATTTTAATTAAAATGTAAAGTTCATTCCAAAACCAATGCTCTTCGTTTGAGGCATTGACCATTGTTCGAATCCACCTGAGAAATTATTATTTCCTTGTGTAGCTTCTGGATCAAGATTAGGCATTTTCGACCACAATAAAATGTTTCTTGCAAAAACCGAAGTTCTAAGATCAACAGAGTTATTTAACAATTTAGGAAATTGGTATCCTAGAGTGACTTCTCTTAATTTTACAAAACTTGCGTCAAAAACGGCAGATTCTGCAATACCATTTAATGCTGCTTGCAATTGTTGTTGTGCATTAGGATCTGAAACACCTCCTCTAACAATATCATTTGGAGTTCCGTCTTCCTTAACACCTGGAAATACAAATTCAGAAGTTCTATCAGCTGTTCTCGCATCTACACCATAGTAATTCATTAAATTGTTCGATCCGCTGTAAATTTTTCCACCATTTTTCCAATCGACAACAGCTCCCAATGAAATTCTTTTGTATGTAAATTGAGTAGAACCTCCTAAAGTAAATTTTGGTGCAACTTCTCCCAATACCTTTAATTCACCATCAGCTACAGGAAGTCCTTGAGCATTTACTATAATGTTATTTTGAGCATCTCTAGCATAACCTGTACCGTAAATAACAGGGAAACGATCTCCCACACTAGCTCTAAGTTGGGGAGTTACAAATCCACCTAAAAAAATGTTATCAACACCATTTGCTAATGCCTCAACGTAAGAGTCAATTTTCGAGAAGTTTGCATTTAAAGTCCAATTAAAATCCTTTGTTCGTACTGGATTTAACATTAAAGTCAATTCGTGTACATCATTACGCATTTTTCCTCCATTTGTTACAATTGAACTTGCTCCTGTAGAACCAGCTAATGGAACGCTAAAAATTTGATTTGTTGAATTTTGTTTAGAAAAAGTATAATCAATTCCAACTCTGTTATTGAAAAATTTCAAGTCTACGCCAATCTCATAGGATTTCGTGTTTTGTGGTTTTAGATTTGGATCATATTGTACATTGTTAGGAATATACGAACTAATACCTCCTAATGGATACTGTATTGGTTGCCCTGACCAAAATCCGCCACTGTAAGATGGACCAGTATAATAATTACCGATATAATTTCCAGCTTGTCCTACCTGAGCAATAGATCCTCTTAGTTTTGCGTATGAAAGAAACGAATTCTCTTTCAAGCTCTCTAATTCTGTCACCACAAAACCTAAAGAAGCAGATGGATAAATAAAATCTCTATTTCCTCTAGGCATATTTGATGCAATATCTTTACGAATAGTACCACTCAAGAAAAGCATATTTTTGAATGATAATTCAATGTTACTAAAAAAACCAACAGTACGTATTTGTCTGCGATATTCTTCAGAAGTTATTGTTCTTGCATTGGCAATTGTAGGCCAGCCACCAAAGTTAAAAGCTGTTCCTATTTCGTCATATTCTTTAGTATTTTGATGGTTATACTCATTTCCAACTAAAACATTTAAATTAAAATCCTTTGTTATATTTAAATTATAATTTACTGTAAATAAAGAATTAATTACATCGTTTGTTGTACCGAAAAGATTTGCACTACTGCTTTGTCCTGATAAATCAAGTTTATTTCCGAATTCAAAAATATTTCTGTAATTAGTCGTCCAAGAATCTACACCTACCTGATACTTTACTGTTAGTTTTTGGTTTCCATCTGAACTTATAACTGGAGAATATTGAATATATGTATTTCCAAAAGCACGATTTGTTTTTTCACTAAATTCGTTATTCTCAGAAGCCCAGTAAGGATTATTGAAAACACTTGGTCTATAATAAATTTGATCGTACGGATTTGCTGGATTCGAATAACCAATTCCTTTTAAATCATAGCTTCTTGGAGCCGCAAAAACACCAACTATAGCGCCATCATTTGCTGATGTACTTTTATTTATTTTAGTTTGAATATAATTAAATGAAAAACCTGTTTTCCACTCATTATTTAACTTTGTATCCACTACGGCTTTAGCAGTATATCTATTCATGCCCGTTCCAGGGATAATTCCATCTTGTTTTGATGTACCTATACCAAATGAATAGTTAGTTTTTTCTGTCGCCTGAGAAATATTTAAAGAATTATTGATCGTGATTCCAGTATTAAAAAAGTCTCTAATATTATTATAAGCTCTAGGAGCAACCCATGGATCTAGACCAGCTTTTGCTCTTTGAGGCACATAATATTTACCTGGTTTTAATACTCCTCCATTAAGTGCATTTGTTACATTCCCCCCATACACAGGATCATTAGGTAATTCCGAAATTTTTGGTCCCCAATTCGTTGAAGCATTGGGATTAAATATTCCATTTGAACCTTGTGCATATTCATTTTGAGTATTTGGCTTTTTTGAAATTGTTTCAAAACTTGTAGAAGTATTAAAAGTAATAATAGGCTTCCCTTTTTGACCAGAATTTTTTCCGCTTTTAGTAGTTATTACAATTACACCGTTTGAGGCTCTAAGTCCATACAAAGCAGATGCAGCTTGTCCTTTTAAAATATTTATTGACTCAATTTCGTTTGGATCAATATCTACAGCTCTGTTAGCAATATCAGATCCTGTAACCCCGTTTCCAGTACTAAAATCTGGTTGCGATGCTACAGGCATACCATCAATTACATATAAAGGACTATTGTTTCCTGTAAAGGATCGAGCGCCACGAATTACTATTTGAGAAGAAGCTCCTGGAGCACCACTTGAAGGCGTGATTTGTACTCCAGCTAATTTACCTTGCAGAGCACCAGAAAGATTATTATTATTTCCTCTTGTAATGTCTGCCGCTTTTACCTCTTGAGTAGCATATCCAATAGCGCGAGTGCTTTTTTTGACCCCTAATGCAGTAACAACTACTATTTCTTTCAATTCTTCACCTTGTTCTTCCATTCTAGCATTCAGAACAGAAACTGAAGACACAGTCAAATTTAAATCTTTCATCCCCATGTAGGAAAAAGTAAGTACATCACCAGTCTTGGCTTTAATACTATACTTTCCATTCAGATCAGATTGCACTCCTGACTTAGTACCCTTTAGCATTACATTAACTCCCGGAATTGGTCCGCTCGCATCTGACACAATTCCAGAAATTGTTTTTTCCTGCGCAAAAAATAGTTGAACAGTAAACAAGAATACAAGAATTGCAAACCCTTTAATTTTCTTTTTCATTTATAGCTTTTTTAATTAAGGGGCGCAACTTAGAAAATTAAATTAATTTTAACAAGAATATACTTATTTTTAACATAAATAAAAAAAGAGTAATTATCTTACAAATAGTTAGAAACAAAAAACCGTCTAGATTAGACGGTTTTGTTATGACCTCATATATTTTTTATTAAAAGCTTACTAATTCAAAATAATAAAAAATTGATATAAGGAAGAATTTTTCTATCAACAGCTGATCATATCTCCCGATAGTTTCGAAGTCAAAAGTATTTAAGAAAAGAAATATAATTAACCCCAACAGGTTTAAAAAACAACAAAAAAAGCCAATAGTTTTTAGACTATTGGCTTTTAAAAATTATGTAAAAAGATTTACATTCTCTCAGGAACTTCAATTCCTAACAATTCGAATGCTGATTTTATTATCTCGGCTACTTTTTGAGAAAGTTGCACTCTAAATATTTTTTTTGTCAAATCAGCTTCTCCTAAAATATGAACTGACTGATAAAATGAATTGTATTCTTTTACTAAATCGTAAGTATAATTAGCAATTAAAGCTGGACTATGATTTTGTGCCGCATTCTGAATTATTTCTGGAAAAAGTTCAATTTGTTTTACCAATTCTTTTTCTTTTTCGTGCAATTCTTCAATTTGAATCTCAGCCGCAAAATCAAAATCGGCTTTACGGATTATCGATTGAATTCTGGCATAAGTATACTGAATAAAAGGTCCTGTATTTCCTGCAAAATCAACCGATTCCGCTGGATTAAACAAAATACGCTTTTTAGGATCTACTTTTAAAATGTAATATTTTAAAGCTCCAAGACCAATTGTTTTATACAGTTTTGCTTTTTCTTCATCAGAATAGTAATCAAGCTTTCCTAAATCTTCTGAGATTTGTTTTGCTGTATCTGTCATATCCTGCATCAAATCATCTGCATCTACAACAGTTCCTTCACGGCTTTTCATTTTTCCTGAAGGCAAATCTACCATTCCATATGACAAATGATATAAGCTTGAAGCCCAATCAAAACCTAATTTTTTTAAGATCAAGAATAATACTTTAAAGTGATAATCTTGTTCGTTTCCAACTGTATATACCATTCCGCCAACATCTGGCATATCTTTTACACGTTGAATTGCGGTTCCGATATCTTGTGTCATATAAACCGCAGTTCCGTCAGAACGCAGTACGATTTTACGATCTAACCCTTCGTCAGTCAAATCAATCCAAACAGAACCGTCTGGATCTTTTTCAAAAACACCTTTATCTAAACCTACTTGAACAACATCTTTTCCTAATAAATACGTGTTGCTTTCATAGTAATATTTATCAAAATTAACTCCAAGATTGGTGTAAGTTGTGGCGAAACCTTCATAAACCCATTCGTTCATTTTTTTCCAAAGGTCGATCACTTTTTCATCACCAGCCTCCCATTTCTTCAGCATGTCTTGTGCTTCAATAATGATTGGTGCTTGTTTTTTTGCCTCCTCTTCTGTTTTACCAGTTTCAATTAAACCATTAATTTCAGATTTGTAGGCTTTATCAAACTCAACATAATATTTACCAACTAGTTTATCACCTTTTAAACCAGAAGTTTCAGGAGTTTCTCCGTTTCCGAATTTTTCCCAAGCCAGCATCGATTTACAAATATGGATTCCTCTATCGTTGATAATTTGAGTTTTGTACACTTTTTTACCAGAAGCTTTTAAAATTTCAGCAACAGAATACCCTAACAGATTGTTACGAACGTGACCTAGGTGTAAAGGTTTATTGGTATTTGGAGAAGAATATTCTACCATTACCGCTTTTTCATCTGGGTTTGCAGCTACATAACCAAATTTCTTATTATCTCTAATTCCATTAAAGAAATTCACATAATAACTGTCTGAAATTACAATATTCAAGAAGCCTGAAACCACATTAAAGCGTGCAACTTCAGAAACATTTTCAACTAGATAATTTCCAATTTTATTTCCCAATTCAGCCGGATTGCTTTTAATCACTTTCAGAAGTGGAAAAATTACCATTGTAATATCTCCTTCAAACTCTTTTCTTGTAGTTTGAAATTCGATTTTATCAACAGTAACATCAAATAATGCTTGTATTGCTTTTTGTATAGAAGGTGTAAGAATTTGTGGTAATGACATGTAAACTTATTTTAAAGTGAGCAAAGATACTGCTTATTCATCAATTAGAGAAAATCAAAAACATATTAAATTCATTAAAAGAATCAGAATTTGATAAAAAAAGAGTTTTTCAAATTGTTAAAATTATTAAAAAACCAAAAGCTTAATCTCCTACAAAACAAGGGATGCGAAAATTTTGAAACTTTTTTTTACAATTTCCTGTAACATATTAAACACAAAAGAGTCTTAATAGAGACTTCAAATTTATTTCTGAAGTTGAAAAAAAAAGAAAAAACAAAAAGTAACTAACACAATCATCATCAATCAAATCAAAAATAATCAGTAAAAATCATGAAATTAAAAATCTTTCTGTTTGCGTTATTGGGGGTAATCGCAACAGCACAAGCCCAGAATACAGGAAATGTATCTGGAAAAATTACAGAGAAATCAAACGGAATGCCTGTTTCTTATGCAACAGTTTCTCTTAAAGAAAATGGAAAAGTAGTTTCTGGAGTCAATACAGATGACAATGGAGACTTTTCTTTTAAAAATATAGCTTTAAAAAGTTATACCATCGAAATCCAATATATCGGATTTAGAAAATATGTTGGCTCAGTTCTTTTGAGCGAAAACAAAAAGTCTGCTACTGTTAATGTTTCTTTAGAAGAAGAAGCTACACAATTAAAAGGTGTTAACATTATTGCGGAACGTTCTACTATCGAACAAAAAATCGACAGAAAAGTAGTTACGGTTGGTAAAGATTTGACAACAGCGGGCGCTTCGGCATCAGATATTATGAACAATATTCCTTCTGTGAATGTAGATCAGGACGGAAAACTTTCGCTTCGCGGAAATGATAATGTTCGTGTATTAATTGACGGACGTCCATCTAACATTGATCCTGCGCAATTGTTGAAACAAATTCCGTCAACTTCTATCAAAAAAATTGAGTTGATTACAAATCCAAGTGCCAAATATAACCCAGAAGGAATGTCTGGAATTATCAATATCATTCTGCATAAAAATGCGAATACTGGTTTTAATGGAACTTACAGCGGCGGAATCACTTTTGGTAAAACAGCAAAATACAATCAATCTTTAGATTTAAATTATAAAACTGGAAAAGTAAATTTCTTTGGTAATGTGGGACAAAACTTTGGAACCTACTACAACGATGGATTTATTAAAAGATTTGACCAAGATATTGTTCAGAACATTGATGTAATGAATGATAATGATTCGTATTTATACAAGATTGGAATGGATTTTTTAATCGATGACCATAATACGTTATCCATTTATACGAATCAAAACAAATCTAACGGAAAAGGATTTGTAGATACAGACATCGATTACAATAACGTAACGAATTCTGATATTTCTAATATTTTCCAAAAATCAAGATATTGGGGACCAGATCGAGTTGGAACTTACAATTTGGCGTACAAACATATCTTTAAAAAAGAAGGTCATACTTTAGACTTTGAAGGAAATTATAGTGACAATAAAGAATCGCAAAATGCTTCTTTTGATACTAAAACAACAAAAACAGACAATTCAAGCGCTGATTTATTATATAATGATTTCTTAAAAGGCACTCGAAAATTAACGACATTAAATGTTGATTATGTTAATCCGTTAAACGAAAAAACAACTCTTGAAGCTGGTGCTGAAGCTAGAATTACAAGAACTGGAAATGATTATACAACTGGAAACCCGTTGCTTCCTGTTGCAGATCGAACTTCACATTACACGTATGATACAGATATTTATTCTGCTTATGTAACATTTGGACAGAAATTCAAAAAACTAAGCTACCAAGTGGGAGCTCGTTTTGAAAGTTATAAAGTTCAAGCCAATTTAAATTATGGTCAAACGATGTTTGATGATGATTATGTCACTTTGTATCCTTCAGCATATTTGACTTACAACATAACAGAGAAAAACACTTTGCAATTAAGTTACAGCCGTCGTGTTGACCGTCCGAGTTTAGAGCAGACAAAACCTATTCGTGAGTTTGCAACTCCTCTTGTAACTTCATTAGGAAATCCTGAATTAAGACCGCAGTTTACCAATTCTGTAGAAGTGAATTACACTAAAACATTAGAAAAAGGAAGTTTTACAGCTGGTGTTTTTGTGAGAAGTATTAACGATCAAATCAGCAGAATTTTATATCCAGATCCTGCAGATCCTAGCAAAGAAAAACAGATTATGTCTTTTACTAACTACGATCATAATACAGCTTACGGATTTGAAGCTTCATTTAACTATAAAATCACAAAATGGTGGGATATTCAACCATCTATTGATTTTTCAAGCATCAATCAACAAGGTATTGTGTTTCAATACAATGCTGCTGATAATAGCAGTAATCCAATTGAAAGAAAAATTACTGTTGCTGCTTTCAACGGACGTATGAACTCTAACTTCAAAGCCAACAAACGTTTAAGCTTCTTATTATTCGGATTTTACAGAGGCACTGTTGATGGACTTCAAAACAACAGTCACGAAATGTACAAAATGGACATTGGTTCACGCTACACTTTGCTAGACAACAAAATGAACATCAGCGTACGTTTTAATGACGTTTTCAAGACTATGAAATATGCTTTTGACACACAATATCCTTATCCTCAAGCAGGTCAATTTACTTGGGAAAGCCAGACAGTTTATGTAGGTTTAACATATAACTTTGGCGGTGGAAAAATCAAAAACTTACAGCGTAAACAAAGAGATGATAATACGAATAAAGACGGAGGCGGAATGTTCTAATCGTCTTATTGCAAGATTTTTTTAAATAATTTTAGAATATTTTTTGTAGAAAAAAAGTCTGGAGATGCCAACTCCAGACTTTTTTTATTTTATTTAATTCTACTAAAAGTAGAAAAAAGTTTTACTCAACAAATAAAATCTAATTTAATCTGCTGAAATACTTTTGAGAAAATTTTTCACGCAGATTTAAAAAGATTAAAGCAGATTTACGCAGATTAAATTTAAGTCGCTTGGGATATCATCTCAATAAATTTTAGTCTATAAAAAATTACGTATTTCTTTTATTTCTTCAGGATTTGCAATTTCTGTATCGTTTGTTATGGCTGATGAATGATAAAAAGTCAAGTCTAATTTTTCTTGAAGCAATTTTACATTTGAAGATCTCAAACCGCCGCCTGGCATAATTTCAATGCGATTTCCAGCTAATTCCTGAAGTCTTTCCAAAGCTAAAATTCCTTCTTCAACATTTACACCTTGACCAGAAGTCAAAATCGTTTTGAAACCACAATCTATGATAGTTTCAAGTGATTTCTCCGGATTTTTAACCACATCGAACGCACGATGAAAAGTACAAGATAACGGATGTGCTAAATGCACCAATTCTCTGTTCTGCTTTTTATTTACTTTTCCATTTTCTTTTAAGATTCCGAAAACAAAACCATCAACTCCCAATTTTTTAAATTGTTTAATGTCTTGTTTCATTTCTGTAAGTTCTTCATCAGAATAAACAAAATCACCGCCTCGAGGTCTAATGATAACATGCATTTTAATGTTTAGACTTTCACGGACTTTAACCACCAGAATAGAATTTGGCGTTGTTCCTCCTAATTTCATGTTTTCACATAATTCAATTCTATCTGCGCCATTTTCCTGTGCAATTATCGCAGATTCATAATTAAAGCAAGCTATTTCGAGCTGATTTTTTTTCATTAGTATTTTTAGTTAAATAGTGCTTCTATTTTATTCCTCTTAACAAGCCAAATAAGTTTTGCTCAATTTATGTCACCCTGAGCGAAGTCGAAGGGCGCTCCTATTGGAACGTGGGCTTCGACTCCGCTCAGCCTGACAAGTTATATGCGTTCTACTGAGCAAAGTCGAACGCTAATTTACTATTAAACGTTCTTTTTATAAAATTTTTTTATGACTTGTTTTATTTAAACATTCTGAAAGTTTTTTCAAATCTTCCCATCTATCATTTATTATAGCTTCCTTCTTTTTTCTACTCCACCCTTTTACTTGCTTTTCAAATGCAATAGCTTGATTAACTTCATTAAACTCTGTACAAAAAACCAATTCTAAAGGTTTTTTATTATAAGTGTAACTCTCTTTATTTAAACCATAATTATGTTCATTTATTCTTCGATTTATATCATTCGTCATTCCTGTGTAATAACTACCATCTGAGCATTTTAAAATATAAACGTAATACTGCTTCATTTCTTTTTCAATTTAACCAAATTTAAAAGTAAGAAAAATATTTCTTTTTTTTTACACTGAATTAAAAAGCCCTATTTGTCATCCTGAGCAAAGTCGAAGTACGTGCTAATTGGAACGTGGGCTTCGACTTCGCTCAGCCTGACAAAGCTAAAAGACAAATAGAACTTAAAACAAATTATACGAAATCTGAATGTCCTCCTGAACAAAGTCAAAAGTCGCCCCAATTGGAACGTGGGCTTCGACTTCGCTCAGCCTGACAAATAGAAATCAATAACATATAATCGTCAAAGTTTTGTCTCCCTGAGCGAAGTCGAAGGGCGTGCCAATTCAAACGCGCGCTTCGACTTCGCTCAGCCTGACAGCTCAGTTAAGTTACGAGAACAGAAGGATAAAAAAAACCTGCTTCAAAAGATGAAGCAGGTTTTAAAAAAAATATAATGTAAGATGAATTATTTACCATTTAATTATAGCACTTGCCCAAGTAAATCCGCTTCCGAAGGCTGCTAAAACTACTGTATCTCCAGATTTGATTTTTCCTTGTTCCCAAGCTTCTGTCAAAGCAATCGGAATAGATGCCGCTGTCGTATTTCCGTATTTCTGAATATTATTATGAACTTGATCGTCTGTTAATTTGAATTTGTTTTGAATGAATTGTGAAATTCTCAAATTTGCCTGATGCGGAATCAACATATCAATATCTGAAACTTGAAGACCATTTGCCTCTAACCCTTCGTTGATAACTTCTGCAAAACGAACAACAGCATTTTTAAATACAAATTGCCCATTCATATATGGATAATAACTTTCGTCATTCGGATCATTGTCTGCAATAATATCTGTTACCCAACGCGCTCCCATTCCTGGTGCTTGCAAAGCTAGTTCTTCTGCATGTTCTCCTTCAGAATGCAGGTGAGTAGAAAGAATTCCTTTAGTTACATCTTCTTCACGACTTAAAACTGCTGCTCCTGCTCCATCTCCAAAAATCACCGAAACACCGCGCCCGCGAGTTGTCATGTCTAACCCTGTAGAATGAACTTCTGAACCAATCACCAAAATATTTTTATACATTCCGGTTTTTATATACTGATCTGCTACAGAAATTGCGTAAACAAATCCTGAACATTGATTTCTAACATCTAAAGCTCCAACTGTTCTAAGACCCAAATCTCTCTGAACTAAAACTCCAGGTCCTGGAAAATAATAATCTGGACTCAATGTAGCAAAAACCACAAAATCAATATCTTCTTTGGCAATACCAGAACGCTCGATTGCAATTTTAGCTGCTTTCACTCCCATTGAAGTTGTAGTGTCTTCTCCACGAACAATGTGTCTTCTCTCCTGAATCCCAGTTCTTTCCTGAATCCATTCGTCATTAGTATCCATTATCTTAGACAAATCATCATTAGTCACCACATTTGAAGGAACATAATATCCTAAACCAGCTATTTTTGAATGATACATATTCTATTATTATTTATTAAAAATTGGATTGCAAATTTACGCATACTTTAAAATATACGTATACAAAATACTATTTTTTTCGTAATTGACAATTTAATATAGTTTAATAATACAGCAAGATACAATCATTTACTTCTTGAAAAGACAATTTTCTGTTACAAAAACTGAAAAAAATTAAAAATCAGATATAAAATGTAACAAGATGAAGGTATCTTAGTCAAACATTTTGAATCCCATTTATAAACCACTAAAATTCAAACTATGAAATTAAAGGTTACGCTGTTATTATTTTTAAATATAAGCTTCTTTTCTTATGCTCAAGAGAATTTGACTTATCAAAAACCATCTAAGTCCATTTTAGATTTAGCAGATTATCAGAGACCTCCTTCTGTATCTATGGATACAAAAAAGGAAAATATGCTTTTAACCTATCGAAATACATACAAAACTCTCGATGACTTAAATCAGGATGAAGTTCGTTTAGCAGGTTTGAGAATTAATCCTGTTACCAACATTTCTAGTACCGTAACTTATGTAACCAATCTTAAATTAAGAAAAGTTAGCGGTAAAGAAGAAGTTCAAGTAAAAGGTCTTCCAGATAATCCTAAAATCGCCAACATTCTATGGTCGCCAAACGATAAAAAAATCCTTTTTTCTCACACTGCCGCTTCTGGCGTAGAACTTTGGGTTTTAGATGTGGCATCGACGCAGGCTACGAAACTTACAGATGCCAATGTAAATGCAAATCTTGGAAATCCGTTCAGCTGGTTTTTAGATAATGAAACTATTTTAGTGAAAATGCTTCCTAAAAACAGACCGGCACTTTTAGATTCGAAGAAAGATTTGCCAACTGGCCCAATTGTCTCCAACACTTCTGGCGAAAAATCGCAAAACAGAACGTATCCAGATATGTTGAAAAACAAAAATGATGAAGCTAATTTTGAAAACAGCATAACTTCTGAATTGTATAAAGTTAAATTAAATGGTGATGCCGTTTTATTTAAAGAAGCTGCCATGTTTGCTGGAGAAAGAATTTCGCCTGATGGCAATTATATTATGCTAACTACAATTCAGAAACCATTTTCTTATGTTGTTCCGTTAAATAGATTTCCATCTAAAACAGTTGTGTATTCTATAAACGGAAAAGAAATTAAAACCGTAAATGAAGTTCCGTTAAACGAAATTATGCCAAAAGGTTTTATGGCTGTTCGAAAAGGAAAAAGAGAAATGGCTTGGAGAAACGACAAACCAGCAACATTATCGTATGTAGCGGCTCTAGACGAAGGTGATCCAGCTAAAAAAGTAGATTTTAGAGACGAGGTTTTTCTTTGGGATGCTCCTTTTGATAAAGATGCTTCGTCATTAGTAAAACTTCCACAGCGTTTCAGTGATATTCTTTGGGGGAATGATAATTTGGCTGTAGTATCTGACGAATGGTATGACACTAGAAATACCAAATCTTATTTGATAAATCCATCAAATCCAAATCAGCATTCAAAATTAATTACAGATCGAAATTCGCAAGATGTTTACTCTGACCCAGGAACTTTTGAAACAAAGAAAAATGCTTACAACAAATATGTTTTAGCTATCGAAAAAAATAATCTTTACAGAATTGGAGAAGGTTATACAAAAAACGGTCAGTTTCCTTTTATTGATGAATTCAATCTAGAAACTTTAAAATCAAAACGAATTTATACTTCTCCTTACAAAGACAAAAAAGAAGATATTTACGAAATTGAAGACTTCAAGTCAGGAAAAATTTTGGTGCAGATTCAATCTAAAACCGAATATCCAAACTACTATTTTAGAAATATAAAAAAACAAAACAGCTTAACACCGATTACCGATTTCAAAAACCCGTTTGAAAGCATCAAAGATGTGAGCAAAGAAGTTATAAAATACAAACGTAAAGACGGTTTAGAACTTTCAGGAACATTATATCTTCCTGCAGGTTATGACAAAACAAAAAAAGAAAAACTTCCTTTATTGATTTGGGCTTATCCAGCAGAATATAAAGACAGAAATAGTGCTTCACAATCGACTCAAAATTCAAACGAATTTACGTTTCCTTATTATGGGTCTTTCGTGTATTGGGTAACAAAAGGATATGTGGTTTTAGACGATGCGGCATTTCCAATTATTGGAGAAGGAACAACAGAACCAAATGACAACTTTATTTCGCAATTGGTTGACAATGCCGCTGCTGCGATTGATGCTGTAGATGCTTTAGGATATATCAACCGCAAAAAAGTAGCCGTTGGTGGTCATTCTTATGGCGCTTTTATGACTGCAAATTTATTAACTCACTCTAATCTTTTTGCCTGCGGAATTGCAAGAAGTGGTGCTTACAACAGAACTTTAACGCCATTCGGATTTCAAACTGAGCAAAGAAATTACTGGGAAGTTCCAGAAGTATACAACACCATGTCTCCATTTATGAATGCAGATAAAATGAAAACTCCAATTTTATTAGTTCATGGAGAAGCAGACAACAATCCAGGAACTTTTACTTTACAGACAGAAAGATATTTTCAAGCTTTAAAAGGATTAGGAGCACCGGCGAGAATGGTTATTCTGCCAAAAGAATCTCATGGTTATGCGGCTAAAGAAAATATTCTTCACTTACTTTGGGAACAAGATCAGTTTTTAGAAAAGTATTTGAAAAACTAATTTCTTTAAAAATCATATAAATAAAACCCGACAAATTTCTAAAATCTGTCGGGTTTGTTTTTGAGATATATTTCTATTGAAAAAAAATCATTCCGTAGGAATGTTTCGTTGGTAGAATTAAATTTGAATTACAATTTATACACGTTCCGTAGGAACGTTTGATTAATGAGGTAGAGTTTTATTAATTTAGAAAAACAAATGTCCCTACAGGACAAAAAATGTGGTATAATATTTTTTTCTAACCACAAGATATTCCTACGGAATATTTTTTACACCCGTAAGGTTTTCTTTTTATAAATAATTTAAAACTAAAAACACTTCTTGTTCTAGCGGCAGATCAATTTCACTTTCAAAAAAGATCAGCTGTCTTTTATGAACAGTTTCAATTAAAAAATGACTTCCTCTAAAATAAGTTCTTCTAATTTTAACCATTAGTCTTGATTCTGAAACCATCTTAAACTGATGCGGATAAACTAATGTTTTATGAGTTTCATCTTCATAAGGAAGCAATAAATGTGTCGCTACCTCATTGACTTCACCAAAAAGAGAAGCAACATATTTTACTTGCGGGTCTTCGTAAATCTTGGTTGGATTATCTTTTTTAAGAACTTCTCCGTGACGCATTACAATAGCTTCATCTGCAAAAGATAAGGCATCTGTACTATCGTGAGTAGCAATAATACAGGTAATTCCTTTTTGTTTTAAATAACGAAATAAATTACGTCGTAAAGCATTTTTTCTAAAAGCATCGATTTGGCTAAATGGTTCGTCTAACAGAATCACCTCTGGTTCTAGAGCTAAGACTCTAACCAACGCCACTCTTTGCTGTTGTCCTCCACTTAAAAATTTTGTTTTTACATTAGAAAACTGTTCCATCTCTACCATTTCTAGTAATTCCTGAACGCGGAGTTTTTTCATATTGGCAAAACCATTGGAAAGAAATTTACCAACGTTTTCTGCCACAGTTTCATACGGAGACAAATCAAAATCCTGAGCCAGATATTTCATATATGGCATTCCAGGAATCAAATTAAACTTTGGTCCTAAAATGGGTTTATCTCCATAAAAAATTTTTCCTTCATCTAAATCATACAAACCATAGATAAGTTTAAGAAGCGTACTCTTTCCGCAGCCACTTTCTCCAATAATAGCAATATTTTCACCTTTGTTAATGGTAAAAGAGACGTTTTTGATAACTGGTGTATCGGTATACGAAAAAGATATATTTTGAATGTCAAGCATGAGTTGTAATATGAGAGGTCAAATTTACAATGTTTAATTTCTAATGTCAAAAAAAAGCTGCTTCAATTATGAAACAGCTTTTTTTATATTTTATTTTGTTTTGAAATTATTTTCCAGCTTCTGCTTTAGCGTCATTTACCATTTTGTCGTTTGCTGTAATTGAGAATTCAACACGACGGTTTTGTGCTCTACCATCTGGCGTATCATTTGTAGCAATCGGATCTGCAATTCCTAAACCTGAAGTTTTGAAACGGCTAGATTTTAATCCTTTCGCAACTAAATAAGCTTGTACAGAAGCAGCTCTTTGTCCAGAAAGAGTTAAGTTGTACTCTGGTTTTCCTGTATTATCTGTGTATCCAAAAATCTGAATATCAGTATCTCCGTACTCATTAAATACTGGAACCAATTTATCTAAATTAGCTTTTGCTGTAGAAGTCAAAGTAGATTTGTTTGTATCAAAACGAACTGAATTTTCATTTAAAGTTAAGTGAATTCCTTCTCCAACTCTTTCTACAGAAGCTCCTGGTAAAGCCTGATCGATCTCACGAGCTTGCTTATCCATTTTGTTTCCAATTAAAGCTCCTGTTCCACCACCTACAGCAGCTCCAATTGCAGCTCCTAAAGCAGCGTTTCCGCCTTTTCCTAGATTATTTCCTAATACAGCTCCGATAACACCTCCAGCAACTGCACCAATTCCGGCACCTTTTTGTGTGTTATTTGCATTTTTTACTGAATCACAACTAGTAAAAAAACTAGCAATAACCATTAAACTACTTAATCCTAAAACTGTTATCTTTTTCATATTTTTATATCTTTAAATATTAATTGGCTCTTTGAAATTGGTAAGTCACATCTTTAACCTGACCACCAACATTTATATTATCAATTAACTGAAACGAACTTTCAGTCACACTTCCCACTTTAAGCAAGTAACCATCTCTTACTTTCTTTGCTTTTTCTCCTGCATCAAGAATTTTAAGCACTAACAAACCTTGGTTGTTGATGCTCCAAACAATTGGAGAAGAAAATGAAGTACAGCTTGGAGCTGTTAAAGCCATTGTTCCTTTGTTATTATTTGAAATAAAACTCCAAGTACTACCAATAAAACATTTTGAATCTGCCAAATCAAATGAATTTACTTTGATATAATCTGAACCAGGATAAGTTACGTTGCTAAGTACCCAATTTCCCTTTAAAGCTACTTGGGTTTTCTTGTCAAGTTTAGTCGAAAGTGTAGTCGCTTCAGATGAAGCTGCTGTTGTCGAAGCTGATTTACACGCAAAAAACATCGTGGCAATCAGACAAATAAAAAATATTTTCTTCATTTTGCTTATTTTTTTTAAGTTAATACTTACGCATTTAACAATTATTATACCACAAATATACGATTCGAAAGGATAAGTTTCGTTTTAGAATCTGATTATTTTCTTTCAAAATTAACATTTAAGACATTTTGTCACCCAAAAAACAATTGGTATTCTATTTGAATAAATGAATATCATCACTTTAAATAAAAAAATAAAAAATATGGCAACAGGTAAAATTAATGTTTCGGTAGAAAACATTTTTCCCTTAATTAAAAAGTTCTTATACAGCGACCATGAAATTTTCTTGCGTGAGCTTGTTTCTAATGGTACTGATGCTACTTTAAAATTAAAACATCTTATTAGCATTGGCGAGGCTAAAGTAGAATACGGAAACCCCATTATTGAAGTAAAAGTAGATAAGGAAGGTAAAAAAATCCACATTATTGATCAAGGTTTAGGTATGACCGCTGATGAAGTTGAAAAATACATTAATCAGGTTGCTTTTTCTGGAGCTGAAGAATTTTTAGATAAGTATAAAGATTCTGCAAAAGATTCTGGAATTATCGGACACTTTGGTCTTGGTTTCTACTCTGCTTTTATGGTAGCTGAAAAGGTAGAAATCATCACAAAATCTTATAAAGACGAACCGGCAGCACACTGGACATGCGACGGAAGTCCTGAATTTACTTTAGAACCTGCTGACAAAACTTCACGCGGAACTGAAATTATTCTTCACATTGCCGAAGATTCTTTAGAATTTTTAGATGATTCTAAAATCAGTGGTTTATTGAATAAGTATAACAAATTTATGCCTATTCCAATTAAATTCGGAACTAGAACAGAAACACTTCCAAAACCAGAAGATGCTCCAGAAGATTATGTAAATGAAACTTTTGAAGTTGACAATTTCATCAACAATCCAAATCCAGCTTGGACAAAACAACCTTCTGAATTATCTGATGAAGATTACAAAAACTTCTACAGAGAATTGTATCCAATGCAATTCGAAGATCCTTTGTTTCACATTCACTTAAATGTAGATTACCCATTCAATTTAACTGGAATTTTGTATTTCCCAAAATTGGGTAGTGATATGCAGATTCAAAAAGATAAAATTCAATTGTACCAAAACCAAGTTTACGTTACAGACAACGTAGAAGGAATTGTACCTGAATTTTTGACAATGTTAAAAGGTGTTATCGATTCTCCAGATATTCCATTAAACGTTTCTCGTTCTGGCTTACAAGCGGATGGTGCGGTTAAGAAAATTTCTAACTACATTACTCGTAAAGTCGCAGATAAATTAAAAGCGTTATTTAACGAAAATCGCGCTGATTTTGAAGAAAAATGGAATGATATTAAAATCGTTTTAGAGTACGGAATGCTTTCTGAAGATAAATTCTATGAAAAAGCAGGTGCGTTTGTTTTGTATCCAACTGTAGATAATACTTATTTTACTTTAGAAGAATTAAAAGAAAAACTAAAAGAAAACCAAACTGACAAAGATGGTAAATTGGTTGTTCTTTATGCAGGAAACAAAGATGCACAGCACTCTTATATTGAAGCTGCAAAAGATAAAGGTTACGAAGTATTGCTTTTAGATTCTCCGATTATTTCGCATTTAATTCAGAAAATTGAAAATGATAATACAGGATTAACTTTTGTACGTGTAGATTCTGATCATATTGATAATTTAATCAAGAAAGACGAAAACACGATTTCTAAATTATCTGAAGAAGAAAAAGCAACTTTAAAAACTTCTTTAGAAGCTTATATTCCTAAAGCGTATAGTGTTCAATTGGAAGCTATGGATTCTCAAGCAGCTCCATTTATTATTACGCAACCAGAATTTATGCGAAGAATGAAAGAAATGAGCCAAACTGGCGGAGGCGGAATGTTCGGAATGGGAAATATGCCAGAAATGTACAATTTAGTTGTAAATACAAATTCTGATTTGGCTTCAAACATTTTAAATACCGAAGACAAAACACATCAAGAGCATTTGGTAAAACAAGCTTTAGATTTAGCTAAATTATCTCAAAACCTATTAAAAGGTGAAGCGCTTACTGCTTTCGTGAAAAGAAGTTTTGAAATGATCAAATAAGCATTCAAAAAAATAATATTTTTTAAAATCCGGCAAATTAAGTTTTGCGGGATTTTTTTTTGACTAAAAACACCCTTCAAAAAAGGGCGATTCTCCCCTTTTCTCAAGAACACTCTTTACATAATTTTGAAAACCAACCAATTACAACAAAAAACTAGAAATCATGGATAAAAGAAAGTTTACAGAAAATGGAACAGTTCTAGCAATTATAAAAGATTTAAAGGACCAGCTTAAAGGCAAAAAATTCTCAGACATTACGGATAAAAATAATCATCAATATGTTGATCTCGTGCAAGAAGGCGGCGGTGTACTCGGAATTGCACTGATCGGATATGTATATGTTTTAGAAAAAATGGGCATTCGATTTTTAAGTTTGGCAGGTACATCTGCTGGAAGTATTAATACGATGCTGATGGCTGCTGCTGGAACTTGCGACATCGAAAAATCGGAATGGATTTTAGACTGTTTATGCAACAAAAACTTATACGATTTTGTTGATGGTGATCGTGATGCGAGAGAATTTATTGATGCATTATTGAGCGATGCAGGAAATCTAAAATTGATCATTAAAGGAACTCAGGTTATTGATAATTTTAAAGACGATTTAGGATTGAATCCTGGAAATAATTTCCATCAGTGGATGACCAATTTACTTTCTCAAAAAGGAATAAAAAATTATGCCGACCTAAAAGCTTTACGAGAAAAAGGAGTTTCCGACGACAATAAATTATTCCGTATTAATAGAGTGAAACCTGGAGATAAAGAAGATTACAACAGAGTAGACCATTGGAGCGAAATGGCAATAATTGCGGCAGATATTACTACTGAAAGCAAGATTGTATTTCCTAAAATGATGGATTTGTTTTACGCCAATCCCAATGTTCAAAATCCATCCGATTTTGTTCGAGCTTCTATGTCTATTCCATTATTTTTTAGTCCGTTTAAAATTAAAAATATTCCTGGTGGTGTTGAATCTTGGAACAAATGGAATGAAGCAACCTGTTTACGAACTTCTGTACCTTCAGAAGTAATGTTCATGGATGGCGGAATTATTTCTAATTTTCCAATAGACATCTTTCATGAGAACTTAAACGTTCCCGCTTCTCCAACTTTCGGAATTAAATTGGGCTACGATAAAAATGAAATCAATAAAAATGAAAAATTCTCGAATTTAATCAGTTCGATGTTTGATACCGCGAGGTACGGTTACGATTCTGAATTCTTAAGAAAAAATCCAGACTTCAAAAATTTAATAGGATACATTGATACCGGAAGCCATAATTGGTTAAATTTTAATCTTACCGATGATGCCAAAATTGATCTTTTTATTCGAGGAGCTCAAAATGCTGCCGACTTTCTTAATCGTTTTAATTGGGAAGAATACAAAAAAATAAGAAAAGCCAAAAGCGATTATTATAAATCTGTTTGATTATAATTTTTTCTTCAAAAATTCGTTATAATATCCTGTAACTAACCATTACAGGATTTTTCTATTGTAATTCATTTTTTATTACATTTGATAGCCTTATTAATCTAACTAAAAACAAATACCACCATGAAAAAAACTGCTATCTTACTTTCAACCATCTGTGCGACAGCATTTCTTTATGTTTCTTGCTCAAGTAGCGATGAAAGTGACGACAACACTTCTTCAACTGATTTGACAAACGTTGCAGCATCATTAGCTGTAGACGCTTCGACAGCAATGGATCTTAATACCGGACTTTTGGTTACTGCCAACTCGACGACTACTGCAAAAACCGCCGAAACCCAGCCAGGAATTTGTGCCGCAATTACTGTTACAACACCAGAAGGAACAGCTTATCCTAAAGTTTTTCTATTAGATTTTGGAACGACAGGCTGCAAAGACGAGAATTTAACCAGAAGAGGAAAACTTAAAGTTACTATTACAGCACCAGTTACTACAACTGGAAGCAAAATGACAATTGAAAGAATAGATTATTACATCAATAATCTTAAACTGGAAGGAACAATTGAATACACTAATACAACAAGCACACCTTCCGTACCGCAATGGACAAGAAAAGTAACCAACGGAAAATTAACCGATTTACAGGGCGGTGTTTACACCAATTCTGGAATTTACACTACTAAACAAACTGCTGGTGTTGATACTCCATTAGTTTTATCTGATAACGTTTACGAAATTCCGGAAGGCACACAAACGATTACTTCACCAGCAGGAACTACGCTTACCTTATCAGTAACAGAAACATTGACTAAAAAATACTCTTGTACTTTTATTTCTAAAGGAAAACTTAAAATTCAAGGAGGAATTATAAATGGCACTATCGATTACGGAAATAACGAGTGCGATGCCACATACACTTACACACACGAAGATGGCCGTACATTTACATTGTCTATGTAAAACCTTTTAAAACATTATTTTAAATCCCAATTTAGAAATAGATTGGGATTTATTTTTTTAGAAAAATAAAACTTCAGTCTCTTTACATTTAAACTATTTTCTTTATTTTGCACCAAAATCTAAGAAACCAATGAAAAAAACACTAATTGCTTTTGTTACTCTAGCATTACTTGCATCTTGCAGCAAAAAAGAAACTACTGATGGCTTACATCTTACAGGAAATATCAAAGGATTGAAAAACGGAACTTTGTATATCCAAAGATTTGTTGACACATCGCTTGTTGCAATTGACAGCATCAAAATAGACGGAAATGCTTCTTTTGAAAGAGATATTAAATTAGAATCGCCAGAGGTATTGTATTTATTTTTAGATCGTGGTGTAACAAATTCTTTAGATAACAATATTTTATTTTTTGCTGAACCAGGAAACATGAATATTGATACCAATTTAGATAATTTCATTGCAAGTGCAAAAATCACTGGATCAAAAAACCAAGAATTATACGAGCAATATCAGAAAATAAACTCACGCTTTGTAGAAGAAAACCTTTCTTTGGTAGAACCTCGTTTTAAAGCAATAAAGAGACAAGACCAAAAAGCATTAGACAGTTTAACTAAAGAAGGAGAATCTAATATTAAAAGAAAATATCTATACGCTACAAACTTCGCGTTAAACAATAAAGATCATGAAATAGCACCTTATATTGCTCTAGCAGAAATTTATGATATCAACATTAAATTCCTTGATACTATTCAAAAATCAATGACTCCTAAAGTAGCTAAATCTCTTTACGGAAAGAAACTGACAAAATATGTTGATGATTTAAAAAAGCAACAGCAGCAGACACCAGCACAAGCAGCAGAATAACATTCGATATATAGCAAACAAAAAGGCCCTGAAAATTCAGGGCCTTTTTTATGTCAAAAACGTAAAGTTTTATCTTCCCATAATACCTCCGATAATAGCAAACACAAAGAAGAGTGCATAAAATCCTAATAAGACAACCATTAAAACTCCAATGAATTTATAATGCGATTTTAAATATCCTAATGAATCTGTAAGGGCTGCAGAATCATTATCTCTAAAAGCTTTTTTTGTATTTGAACTAAACTTGTACAAATAGTAAATTGGAAAGAAATACAGAGCTGCCATTAATAAATAAATGAAAGTCATAATAGCTCCGAATGAACTACCATATGCTCCCATTCCAGGCATTGTACTTCCTATTGTAGAAAAAATCGCCCCTGCAAAAATGGCAATTAAAACCAAAAATCCAAGTCCAATAAATCCTAAGATAGACAAGAAATAAGCCCATTTAGCTGTTTCTTTTAAAAAGTCTTTTGCAGCGCTGTCTAACTGCAGTTCAAATTTTTCAAATGCTGAAGTTTCTTCCATCAGTTTTAATGTTTTTAGGTTATCTAACAAACATAGGAAAAATATTTCTAAAAAAACATTAAATTAAAATTCCAATAAAGAAATTCCAACTTGAAGCTTGAAAATTTAGAATTTGGAATTTGGAATTTGGGATTTGAGATTTGGAATTTGAACAAAAAAAAACCACTCACAAAGTGAATGGTTTTTTGAGCCGATAGAGGGACTCGAACCCACGACCTGCTGATTACAAATCAGCTGCTCTAGCCAGCTGAGCTACATCGGCTTTATTTCGGGTGCAAATATAAAATTGTTTTTTAATATTACAAAATAAATCTGCCTCTCATTTTAAGCAAAAAAACCATCACATTTCTGTGATGGTTTCCGTTGAGCCGATAGAGGGACTCGAACCCACGACCTGCTGATTACAAATCAGCTGCTCTAGCCAGCTGAGCTACATCGGCCTCAATACGGGTGCAAATATAAAGCGGTTTTTCGTTTTCCCAAAATATTTTTGCACTTTTTTACACTTTTTTTTGCTTATAAAGCGTTGATTTTTTCAATCAATTGATTAGCAGTTTGTTCTAATTCAACATTGATTTGTTTGAAGTGTGCTTTTTTATTTTCAACGTTCTTTGCGTTCACTTTTGTAATCAAAGTATCGAATGCAGCAATAGCTTCATCGATCAAAGCATTCGTTTCTGGAGTTGGATTTCCTGTTGTTGACATCTCAAACAAGTAAACTGCTTCAATAATATCTCCTAATACGAAGTTGATGTCTTTCTTTAAATTCTTAACGTTTGCCATTTTATTATAATTTTAATTTGCGTCTGCAAAAGTACATATATTCTTTATAATTAGCGCTATGAAATGTAAATTTCTAAAATTGAAGCTTTTCCGTTCAAATTAAATGCATTTATCGCAGCTGGAACTAAAATGGTATCACCTTTTTTGTACGCTTGTTTAAACCCATTATATTCAATTTCGAAATCTCCTTCGATACACATATAAACTGTAAATGTTTCTCCAGTTTTAGAAACTTCCAATTTATTTTCTAATGGAAGAAAGTTAGTTGTAAAATACGGACAATCTACAATTGTGTTTGAAGTATTAACTTTAGACTCATATTTTTTCTGTGTATCTACTTTATCATAATTAATCGCATCTAAAGCAAGATCTACGTGAAGTTCTCTTTTGTTTCCTTGTGCATCTACGCGATCAAAATCATATAATCTATACGTAATATCAGAAGTTTGCTGAATTTCGGCAACCACTAAACCAGCACCAATGGCGTGAACAGTTCCTGTTTCTAAAAAGAAAACATCGCCTGGCTTCGCTTTTACATCATCTAATATTGAGACTAAAGTATTGTCATGTAAATGTTTTAAATATTCCTCTTTATTAGAATCTTCTTTAAAACCAACAATAATTCTTGCGTCTGCATCTGCTTGTGTAACGTACCACATTTCTGTTTTTCCGAATGAATTGTGACGCTCTTTAGCTAATTTATCGTTTGGATGAACTTGAATTGAAAGATCTTCTCTTGCATCAAGGTATTTAAAAAGTAATGGAAATTGTTTTCCGAAACGTTCATAGACTTTAGTTCCTAAAATAGCATCAGGCGTTTCATTAATCAAGTCCATTAAAGATTTTCCTTTTAAATCTCCATTCGCAACCACGCTTACATCTCCTTCTACGGTAGACAATTCCCAGCTTTCACCAGTAATTTTTGAAACGATTGGTTTGTTTAAAATTGTTTTTAGTTTTTCACCTCCCCAGATTCTTTCTTTCAAAATCGGTTCAAATTGTAAAGGGTATAAATTTTGGCTCATGTTTTAGGCTAATATATTTGGTTTAATTAATTGTGTTCGATATTATTTTTTTACTTTATAAAACTAATTCTTTTACAGTTTCTAGTGCTTTCGGAATGTGTTTTGCAGCATTTACGCTGTCAAAAATCGAAATGACCAAACCATTTTTGTCAATAATATATGTGACGCGTCCTGGAAGCAATCCGAATAAATTATTACGGACTCCAAAAAGCTTTCTTAATCTTTTATCTTGATCTGAAAGCAAAATAAAAGGCAATTGATGTTTAGCAGCAAACTTGTGATGCGATTTTACACTATCACTGCTAATACCTATTACCTCAGCTCCTAAATCTTTGAAATCTTCATATTGGTCCCGAAAACTGCAAGCTTCAGTTGTACAGCCAGGCGTATTATCTTTTGGGTAAAAATAAATTACCAATGGCTTTCTTCCTAAGACGTTTTGGCTTTCGAAAAGTTCTCCATTGTTGTCTTTCGCAGTAAAATTCGGAACTATATCTCCTATTTTTAATGACATTTTTTATTCTCCTTTATAAGTTACAAAATTGCGTTCCGTTTCGTTCAAAACCACTTCTAAATCAAAGTCAGCATGAATTCGTTGTCTAATTTTATTCCATATCACAACGGCAATATTTTCTGCAGTCGGATTCAAATCTGCAAATTCTGGAACATCCAGATTCAGATTTTTGTGATCAAACGGAATTTCTACTTCTTCTCGTATTATATCCGCTAATACTTTCACATCTAAAACAAAACCAGTTTCTGGGTCAATTTTTCCTGTAACGCTTACTGTTAAACCATAATTATGACCGTGAAAGTTCGGATTGTTGCATTTTCCAAAAACAGCATCGTTTTTTTCAAATGACCAATCTTTTCGATGTAGTCGATGTGCAGCATTAAAATGTGCTTTTCTTGATATGGTTACTCTCATTTAGGTTTTTGGTTGGTCTGGACTAAAGTTTATGATCTTCTAAATAATGATAAAATTCATCAAAAATTATTTTAAACCAAACGGTATATATTTCGGGCTGTTTCTGAATATCTTCCTTTACATCTTCAATTTTCATCCATTTCCAAGCTTCCACTTCTTCGGTGTTGATGTTCGGGTTTTCATTGTAATACCCAATCATTACATGATCTAACTCATGCTCTGTTAATCCGTTATCAAAAGGAGCTTTATAAATAAAATGAAACAGCTCTTTTAGTTCCGTTTTAAAACCCATTTCTTCAAACAATCTTCTGCTTCCCGCCTCGATGTTCGTTTCACCTTCGCGCTGATGACTGCAGCAAGTATTTGTCCAAAGTAAAGGCGAATGATATTTTTGATGTGCTCGCTGCTGCAGCATAATTTCATTTTGTTCATTTAAAACAAAAACTGAAAATGCGCGATGCAGAAGAGCTTTTTCATGTGCTTCCAATTTTGGCATTAAACCAATTTGCTCATCCTTTTCGTTAACCAATATTACGTTTTCTTCTGTCATAAGTCTTCTTAATCAAGCAAAAATACGAAAAAAGAAATGGCTTAAAAATCCTAATTGCATTTGCAAAAAATCAAAACTTTAATTCGTCTTCTATTTTTCTGATTTACAATACAATAAATTCAGTTCAAAATTAAAAGCTGTTAAAATTAAGACATAAAAACTACATTGGCCTATTTTACGTAACTAATAAAAAGTTAAAACACACTTAAAAAAATCTGAATTGTTTGAAAGTCAGTATCTGATGGCAGAATCTAGTTGTATCTTTGAATTACAAAACTAGCAAAGCCTTTAAAATCATACTGGTTTTCTACATTAAACTATTATTATTTGTTTATGAAATCTAAAACTCAATTTATAAGCCTTTGCTTTTTGTTGCCGCTTTTTATTTTACAGGCTTGCGGGCAAAACAACAAACAGCATGTAAAACCTACTTCTATGGGAAATGTGATCAATAAATCCGGAAATCCGTATTATTCTAATACTGATACTACAAAATTGCATGTAAGCGATGCCGAATGGAAAAAAGTTCTGCCAGCAGATGTTTACGCGGTAATGCGTGAGGCTGACACAGAAAGACCTTTTACAGGAAAATATTGGAATACCGACGAAAAAGGAACCTATTATTGTGCTTCTTGCGGCAACAAACTATTTAGGTCTACGGCAAAATTTTCAAGCAGCTGCGGATGGCCAAGTTTTTTTGAACAGGAAAGCAAAAAAAGCATTGTTTTTAAAGAAGATAATTCAATTGGAATGGAACGAATTGAAACATTATGCGGTCGTTGCGGCGGACATTTGGGACATATTTTTGATGATGGTCCTGAACCAACCGGAAAGCGGTACTGTATGAATTCGATTGCTCTTGATTTTATTCCTGATACTAAATAATAAAAAATGAAAAATATACTTTTAATATGCTTTTTGGCGCTTTCGCTGAATGGTTTTTCGCAAAACAAAAAAGCCTCAAATCTAGAATCTATTACGCTAGGTGGAGGATGCTATTGGTGCGTAGAAGCAGTTTATGAAAATCTGGATGGCGTAAAATCTGTAGTTTCTGGATTTTCTGGCGGAAAGGTTGCCAATCCGACTTATGAGGAAGTTTGTACTGGAGAAACTGGTCACGCAGAAGTTGTTCAGATTACGTACGACAAAGCTGTGACAGACATTAACGAAATTTTCAAGGTGTTTTTTACCGTTCATGATCCGACGACTTTAAACCGCCAAGGCGCTGATGTTGGAACACAATATCGTTCTGTTATTTTTTATAAAAATGCCGAACAAAAGAAAGCTGCAGAAAGCATTATTGCAGAATTGAATAAAGCAAAAGTGTACAAAAGTCCAATTGTGACCAGAGTTGAACCTTTTAAAGTTTTTTACAAAGCCGAAGATTATCACCAAAATTATTACGCAAACAATAAAAATCAGCCGTATTGCAAAATGGTGATTCAGCCAAAGCTAGAAAAATTTGAAAAGGTTTTTAAAGATAAATTGAAAAAAAAATAAATTTCAAAAACATACAAATAAAAGGGAAATGAATTGGCTTCATTTCCCTTTTTTTATAAATGAACTTGTCAGAGTTTCAAACTTTGACAAAGTTGAATGACTTAAAATTATTGTTTCGCTACTTTTTTAAATCGCATCATTGGCACATCGCCCTGAATTAAATTTAATTTTCCGTCTTTATCAATAGAATAACTTGTAATTTGTTTTATTTGTTTTAGAAATACCTGTTCTCCTCCACCTTCACAAAACATCATTGTAGTTGGTCCAGCTTCTCCAAAAGTTAAAGATTTTCCATTTAAAGTATAAGGCGCGCTATAACCATTACATCCGTTATTACCGTAAACTTTTGTTTCTTTTTGATCGAAAGTCAGCTGTGGTTTTTTATTTGGATACAAACCTTCAAAGGCAATTCTTGGTCCCGAGATATACTCCAATTCCCAAGTTGTATCAAATAAATTTCCTGTGCTTTTTGTGTCTTTTGATGCCATACAAGAAGTTAATAATAAGGTTAAAACTGAAACGACTGCAAGTGTGTATTTTTTCATAAAAATGTATTTTGAAGATTAATATAATTTGTTTTTTGAAGATTAAAAATTATTCTATAATCATTCTTTTCTCAATATTCATGCCTAGTTGTGAGCTTTCTTACAATTTAAATTTCAAAACAAAGTTTTTTCCTGATCTCTAAGTTACATCATTTTCTTTATAATTCTACAAATCAAACATTTAAAACCTAATTTTCTGTTTCTTTTTTTTTGTAATTTGCATCAGTCTAAAAACCAAAAATCATCAATCAAAAACCAAAAAAATGAAACAATTCCTATTATTGTTTGCATGTGCTTTCACTCTTTTAACGGTGCAATCACAGGAAAATTTACCTACAGACTATCTTTCTAAAGAATTTCACCAAGGAAGACGTGAGGCTTTTAGAAACTTAATGCCGGCTAATTCTGTAGCAGTCATTTTTTCTTATCCTGAAAGAGTATTTTCAAAAGACATCAATTACAATTATCATCAAAATCCTGACATGTATTATTTAACAGGTTACAAAGAACCTGATGCCGTTTTATTGCTTTTTAAAGACAATAAAACAACAGCAAATGATACTTACAATGAAATACTTTTTGTGAGAGAAAGAAACGCGGCACAAGAAACTTGGACAGGAAGGCGTTTGGGTGTTGAAGGGGTAAAATCTAAATTGGGTTTTAAAATGGTCTACAACGGAAAAGATTTTAATGCTTTTGCAATTGACTTTAAAAAATTCAGCCAAATTATTTACGACAAAATTCCAACAGATATTCGCAACAACAAAAGTGGTTTTGATCTGGCCGGTTTAATTGAAACATTCAAATCTAAAGCTTCAATTACAGCTGAAAACGAAACTGTTCATCAGCTTTTTGATAAAATCACTAGTACATTAAGAGAAATCAAAACTGTAGAAGAATTAGATTTAATGCGCAAAACGGTAAAACTATCGTGCATTGCACATAATGAAGTCATGAAAGCTGTTGGACCTGATATGAGCGAAAATGAAGCAGATGGAATTCACAGATATATTCACAAACATTACGGTGCTGAAGACGAAGGTTATCCTCCAATTGTTGGCGCGGGAGCAAATGGCTGTATTTTACATTATGGAGAAAACAATGCTACCAAAATGGATAATCAGTTATTACTGATGGATGTAGGTTCTGAATATCATGGTTATTCGGCCGATGTAACAAGAACAGTTCCAGCAAACGGAAAGTTCAGTCCAGAACAAAAAGCTATTTACGAATTGGTTTACGAAGCTCAGGAAGAAGTTTTTAAAATATGCAAAGAGGGTACGCCATTTCAGGATTTAAACAAAAAAGCACGAGAAGTTATTACCAACGGATTGCTAAAACTCGGAATTATAACAGACCCTAAAGATGTGAGAATGTATTATCCGCACAGCTGTTCTCACTTTCTTGGCTTAGACGTTCATGACAAAGGGAATTATATGGGTAATCTAAAAGAAAACATGATTTTTACTGTTGAACCTGGAATCTATATTCCTGCAAATAGCAAATGCGACAAAAAATGGTGGAATATCGGTGTTCGTATCGAAGATGATGTTTTAATCACAAAAAGTTCTTATGAAAATCTTTCGGCAGAATCTCCAAGAAAATGGCAGGAAATCGAAGCTTTGACTAAACAGAAAAGTACTTTTAATGAAATGAAGTTTCCTAAGATTTAATATTATTTTTGCGGAGATTTAAAATCATTTCAACCTCTTAAAATAACAAAAAACAAAAATGAATTCCCAAAAACATCGTTTTACTAACAAACCATTTTTATTTTCCTTTCTATTTTTTTTCTTTTTTGCCCTAACAGCAAATTCACAAAAACAAATCTGTAGAATCTATTTCGATGACGGTACCGTTTTAAGCGGAATTGGAAAAATTAGAACCGATAACACCATCAAGTTAAAATTGAATGATGACGATAAAGGAACCGATTATGACCCTTTGATTATTGATCGAATTGAACTTGAAAGAGATGGAATTTCGCAAGTTTATAAATACAAAAAAGAAGTCGACGGTTTTCATAAATGGCTAAAAGTCTTGATTGAAGGCAAAGTCAGCTTATACAAATATGATATGTCTGGCTTTAATTTTGCAACAATCCCAAATTCCGGATTTTCAGGAATGAATATGGGAATGGGAATGGCTTCAAGTCCTGTAACGTATTATTATGTTGCTCACGGAGAAGATTTTGAAGTTTCTATAATTACTTCTCTGGGAAACATCAGTAAAAATTTTAAAAAAGCAGCTTCAGAATTTTTCAAAGACTGTCCAGTTCTCGTAGAAAAAATCAACAACAAAGAATTTAAAAAAGATGATATTTTTCAGGTTGTCAAATTTTACAACACAAAATGCGACACAGGAAATGCTTCTACCGAAATAAAAGCTAAAAACTAAAAAGCTTACGCCCATTAAGAAATTACTTAATGGGCTTTTATTTTTATAACTGATTAATTTCAATCTTTATCAATTCAGACAATTCTAAAATTCTTTCAACTTTGTCTTTATTAGCAACAAAAAACAAATAGTTATCACCAAAAGTTTCATAGGTTAATAGCTCAAGATTCGATTTTTCTAATTCAGATTGAATGTAAGGAAAGAGTTCATGACTATAAGTTTCTTCAGGATAATCGAAAGTAAAATCTTCGCCGATTAAATTAGAAATAAAATATGCTGCATCTTCTGGATCAAATTTCCAATCACTGTTCCAAGCGTCAATACTTTCAAAAAACGCAAAATGATCTTCGACAATATCATGATATTCTTTTGCTTCTTTTTTATAATTTTTAAAAAGTTTTTTTGATTGTTTTTTTAGTTCCTTTTCTTTAATATTTCCTCTTGAAACCAATTGAATAAACTCTTCAAAATCTTTTTCTGTTGCTTCTTCATTTGCTACTAAATTTTCGGAAGAAGGAAGTTCTACATTTTTTGGAATTTCAATGTTTAAATACTGGCAAATTCCTTGTAGCACCAATTTAAAATCTCTAATTCCGTTTTCTTCACTTTCATTCTTTGGATTATTTATCTCTAGAACTTCACTTTCCAACACCCCTTTTGTGTAATCAAAGAAATGTTTTCCTGAATATAATATTCTAAAATCGTTTATTTCTAAACTATTCGTACAGCAAAAAAAGATCAGGAAATTTTTTATGGAACGTTTAAATACTTTCTTTTCTTCTGAAGTTGGTTGCGAGTAAAACTGAATATGAATAAAATCGTATTCCAAACCTTCTAGAATTGCTTCATCAGAAAGAACACCAATATTCATTTTCTTATAAAGTTCATTTAAAACTTCATAAGGATTCTTAAAACCAGATTTTTTAATTTCTGCAATACCTTCTTCATGATCAAATGAACCTGGAAAATAAAATAAATTTACAGATACATTTTCCTGAATTCCTTTTACTTTAAATTCAAGATCAGACTTTTGGCTATACAAGTAATTATAAATAGGTTCGATTATATCAAAAGAAACAATCGATTTTGGATCATTATTACGTCCGAATAAATTGGAAAAAAAGTTCGACATTCGTTATTTAATTTAAAATATTTGTATTCTCTAAATTAGAAAATGACTAAGTTAAACTAAGATAACAAAGTTTTTTATCGCAAAAAATTATTTTAAAGATTCTGCAATCATCAAGGCACATTTTTCGCCATCAATTGCAGCAGAGATAATACCGCCGGCATAACCTGCTCCTTCTCCACAAGGATACAATCCTTTTATTTGAAGATGTTCTAAAGTTAGAGGATCGCGCGGAATTCTTACCGGAGATGAAGTTCTACTTTCAGGCGCATGTAAAATGGCTTCATTTGTCAAATAACCGCGCATTGATTTTCCAAAATCCTGAAATCCCTGGCGCATGATTTGCGTTAAAAAACCTGGAAAAACCTGCCCCAATTCTACCGGAGTTGTTCCTGGAACATACGAAGTTTTCGGAATATCTGCCGAAACTTTACTTTGTGTAAAATCGATCATTCTTTGTGCTGGAACTTTTTGAGTTTGTCCTGCCAAATACCATGCTTTTTGTTCGATGCTTTTTTGAAATTCCATTCCAGCCAAAGCGCCAAATTTTGCAAAAGGTTTGAAATCTTCTAATTTCAATTCTACCACAATTCCAGAATTTGCTGTAGATTGATCCCGTTTAGATGGCGACCAACCGTTTGTAACCACTTCTCCTGGACTTGTTGCACAAGGTGCAATTACACCTCCTGGACACATACAGAATGAATACATTCCGCGGCCGTTTACTTGTTTTACAATTGAATATGGAGCTGGCGGTAAGTGCTCTCCACGATAATCACAACTGTACTGAATACTATCAATTAATTCTTGCGAATGTTCTGCTCTAACACCTAAAGCAAAAGGTTTTGCTTCTATTAAAATTTTCTTTTTATCTAATAATTCAAATATATCACGCGCAGAATGCCCTGTTGCCAAGATTAATTTATTGGCGTGAATTTTATCTCCGCTTTGCGTTACGATTCCTTCAACTTCGTTATTCTTCACCAAAATATCGCTTACACGGGTTTCAAACAAAACCTGTCCGCCAAATTCGATGATTTTTTCTCTGATGTCTTCAATAATCTTAGGCAATTTATTGGTTCCGATATGCGGATGCGCCTCAACTAGAATATCTTCTGAAGCACCAAAAGCGACTAAAAGTTCTAAAATTCGGGTTACATCTCCGCGTTTTTTAGAACGGGTATACAATTTACCATCAGAATACGTTCCTGCTCCGCCTTCTCCAAAACAATAATTAGAATCTTCGTTTACAATATGCTCACGATTTATTGCTTTTAAGTCGCGACGGCGTCCTCGAACATCTTTTCCGCGTTCTAACACAATGGGTTTCAAGCCTAATTCAATTAATTGCAATGCGGCAAAAAGTCCAGCTGGACCAGCACCGACAACAATAACTTCTTGTGCGTTAGAAACATCTTTGTATATAGGAAGTTCAATTTTGGTTTCCTGAAATGGTTCGCCTTTTAAGTAAATAAGAACTTTCAAATTGATTTTAATGGCTTTCTGACGTGCATCAATAGAGCGTTTTAAAATCGAAACATGCTGAATTTCTTGAGCAGAAACTTTAATCTGCTTAGACAAATGGTCTTTTAGCAATGATTCGTTTGCAGCAATTTCTGGTGTAACTTGAAGTAAAAGTTCTTTTGGCATTTTTTTGTTTTTATTCTATTAGCTTTTCTTTCTATGAAAAGAAGATGCAAAAGTACTATTTTGAAATGAGATTTTATCTTTGGTCTAAATTTTCACGCAGATTTACACAGATTTAAGCAGATTTATATTTTTTTTAGCCACAGATTATTTGGATTAAAAAGATTTCTTCAAGAACAGTTTTAAAAAATCTTAGAACCTTAGCACCTCAGAATCTTAGAACCTTTAAGAAAGACTTTGTACCTTTGCACCTCTGAACCTTTGCACCTTTAAAAAAAATGTCTAGAAAAATAAAACTAATTTGGGATTTTCGCGGACCAGCTTCTGCAAAAACTGCCGAACATCACGAAATTCATTTAAAAGAATATATAGCAATTAAAAAATTACCTTTAAACATTACAGGTTTTTTAATTCTAAATGATATGCACGCAATCGCTTTTATGGTTGTAACCGATGAAAATATGATTCAGGTAAGAGATGCTTTGAAACCACATCGTGGGGAAGTTTATAGTGAATAAAATTCCAAAAAAGAAAATTCCAAATTCCAATTACTTAGAAAAATCTAAAATAAAAAATTCCAAATTCCAATGCTACAGTTTGCTTGGAATTTGGAATTTGTATTTTTTAATGTTTTATTATTTTGGAATTTGGAATTTCTAAAATTGGAATTTAATTAGCCACCTCGCTAATAAACTTAATACGCATTAAACGTAATTCGTCAATATCGTAATCGCCGTCAAATTCTTTCAATGCGTCCTCGATTTTATCCGACTCTGATTCCATAAAATAATCGTGAATTTCTTCTTGCTGATCATCATCAAGCATGTCATCAATCCAATATTTGATATTTAATTTGGTTCCAGAATATACAATTTGCTCCATTTCTTTAATCAAAGCATCCATCGTTAAACCTTTAGCAGAAGCAATATCGTTCAGTGACAATTTTCTATCGATATTCTGAATAATATACAATTTGTTAGCAGAGTTTACTCCTGTCGATTTTACTACTAAATCATCTGGACGAATAATATCGTTATCTTCAACGTATCGGCTGATTAGGGCGACAAATTCGCTTCCATATTTTTTAGCTTTTCCTTCTCCTACACCATGAATATTATATAATTCGGTTATAGAAATCGGATATTTAAGTGCCATATCTTCAAGAGAAGGATCTTGAAAAACAACAAATGGCGGAACCCCAAGTTTTTTGGCTACTTTTTTACGAAGTTCTCGAAGCATTCCAGTCAAAACCTCATCGGCAGTTCCAGAAGATTTGCCTCCAGACACAATTGTTTCGTCATCAGCTTCAGTATATTCATGATCTTCAGACATCATAAATGAAACTGGATTTTTGATATAATCCAATCCTTTTTCAGTGATTTTAATTATACCATACGTTTCAATATCTTTTGATAAATAATCAGAAACCAAAACTTGTCTTAGGAGAGCCATCCAATATTTTTCATCATGGCCTGAACCTGAACCAAAATAAGGCTGCGCATCTGTTTTATGTGCTTTAATAACCGCATTAATTCGGCCAATTAAAGTGAATACAATTTCTTTTGATTTATAAATATGTTTGGTATCGCGAACAATTTCTAGCAGTTTAACCACTTGTTCTTTTGCTTCCACTTTATGTTTCGGATTACGAACGTTGTCATCCATATCAGCACCTTCACCTGTTTCGCCATCAAATTCTTCGCCGAAATAATGAAGAAGAAATTTTCTACGCGACATTGAAGTTTCCGCATAAGCTACAACTTCCTGCAAAAGAGCAAATCCAATTTCTTGTTCAGCAACTGGTTTTCCAGACATAAATTTCTCCAGCTTTTCTACATCTTTATAAGAGTAGTACGCCAAACAATGTCCTTCTCCTCCATCACGTCCTGCACGACCAGTTTCTTGGTAATAACTTTCTAATGATTTTGGAATATCGTGGTGAATTACAAAACGAACATCTGGTTTATCAATTCCCATTCCGAAGGCAATCGTTGCTACTACCACATCTACATCTTCCATCAAAAACATATCTTGATGTTTGGCGCGTGTTTTTGCATCTAACCCTGCGTGATAAGGAACCGCACTGATTCCGTTTACCTGCAAAACTTCAGCAATCGATTCTACTTTTTTACGGCTTAAGCAATAAATAATTCCAGATTTGCCTTTGTGTTGTTTGATAAATCGAATAATATCCGATTCGATATTTTTTGTTTTTGTTCGAACTTCGTAATACAAGTTCGGTCTATTAAATGATGCTTTAAAAGTATTCGCATCAGACATATCTAAGTTTTTCAGAATATCTTCCTGAACTTTTGGTGTTGCGGTTGCTGTAAGTCCGATAATAGGAACTGTACCTAATTGTTTGATTATATGTCGCAGATTTCTGTATTCAGGTCTAAAATCATGTCCCCATTCTGATATACAGTGAGCCTCATCAATAGCAACAAAAGAAATTTTGACACTTTGTAAGAAAGTAACATATTCTTCTTTTGTTAATGATTCTGGGGCTACGTACAAAAGTTTGGTTAAACCAGAAGTAATATCTTTTTTAACTTGAGCAATCTCAGTCTTGGTAAGAGAGGAATTCAATACATGTGCAATTCCATTTTCTGACGAGAGACTTCGAATCGCATCAACTTGATTTTTCATCAAAGCAATCAATGGTGAAACAACAATTGCTGTTCCATCCTGAATTAAAGCGGGTAATTGATAACAAAGAGACTTTCCACCGCCTGTCGGCATAATTACGAAAGTATTCTTATCATTTAAAATACTCGTAATGACTTGCTCTTGCAAGCCTTTAAATTGGCTAAAGCCGAAATACTTCTTTAATTCTTTATGTATTTCAATTTCGTTTGAATTCATTCTTTATATTAATGGTATTTTGTATAAATTTGCAACACATAAAGATACAACTTTCTTTTATACATACAAATTTTAAATATTCTGATTTGATCACAAAAGAAAATATATTGGCGATTGCCAAAAAAACAATACTCTCTGAAAGTGAAGCAATTACAAAACTAATTGATTTTTTGGACGAAAATTTTTACGAAGCTGTCCAACGTATCTATGAAAGCAAAGGGCGACTTATTGTAACCGGAATTGGAAAAAGCGCGATTATCGCTCAAAAAATGGTTGCTACCTTTAACTCTACCGGAACCCCTTCTATGTTTTTACATGCTGCAGAAGCTATTCACGGTGATTTAGGAATGATTCAGAATGACGACATCATAATTTGTATTTCTAAAAGTGGTAATAGCCCCGAAATAAAGGTCTTAGTTCCATTATTAAAAAGATTTGGAAATACCTTAATTGCAATCACTGGAAATATAACTTCATTTTTGGCAAAAGGTTCAGATTACGTTTTAAATGCAACTGTAGATGCTGAAGCTTGCCCAATCAATCTAGCACCAACAAACAGTACAACTGCTCAACTTGTAATAGGCGATGCATTGGCCGTTTGTCTAATGGAAATGCGCGATTTTAAACCTGAAGATTTTGCTGTTTATCATCCAGGCGGCGCTCTAGGAAAAAAACTTTTGCTTCGCGTAAAAGACATGATCGAGCATTCATTAAAACCAGCTGTTACTCCAGAAACCTCAATCAAAAAAGCAATTTTCGAAATTTCTGAAAAAAGATTAGGCGTAACAGCAGTAATTGAAGACAATAAAATTATCGGAATTATTACAGATGGAGACATCCGAAGAATGCTAAACGACGTAGATACTATTGCGGACTTAACTGCAAGGGATATTATGTCAAAAAATCCTAAAATAGTTTCATCTGAAACTATGGCGGTTGAAGCTTTAAATATTTTAGAAGATTTCTCCATAACACAATTGATTGTGGCTGACAATGGTGAATACAAAGGAGTTTTACACTTACATGACATTTTAAAAGAAGGAATAGTATAATGGCAAAGAAAAACCTTGGCGAGATGTCATTTTTAGATCATCTTGAAGAACTAAGATGGTTATTAGTTAGAAGTACATTTGCAATCTGTATAATGGCTTTTGTCACTTATTTTTTTAGTGACTATTTGTTTGATCAAATTATTTTAGGTCCAATTAGACCAACATTCTTTACGTATGTTTGGTTTTGCGACTTATCACATCAACTAGGATTTGCAGAAAGTATTTGCATAACCGAACTGAACTTTATCATTCAGAATACAGAAATGGAAGGTCAGGTAAACATTTTTGTTTGGATGTGTCTTCTAGCAGGTTTTATACTTGGTTTTCCTTATATTTTATGGGAAGTATGGAAATTTATTAGTCCAGCTTTGTATGAAAAAGAAAGAAAAAATGCTAAAATTTTCATTTTCACTTCTTCATTACTTTTCTTTTTAGGAGTGATTTTTGGCTATTTTGTGGTAATTCCAATGTCTGTAAATTTCGTTGCCACTTTCTCTATTAGTGATGTGGTGAAAAACCAATTCACGCTCGAATCTTATATGGGAATGGTAAAAACGAGTATTTTGGCAAGTGGTTTATTTTTTGAACTTCCAATTATCATTTATTTCTTAACCAAATTAGGATTAGTAACTCCAGAATTTTTAAGAAAATATTGGAAATATGCTGTAGTTATTATCTTGATTGTTGCAGCTATCGTAACTCCGCCAGATGTAGTGAGTCAAACTATTGTGGCTATCCCAATGTTAATTATCTACGAAATCAGTATTTGGATTTCTAAGGTTGTTTATAAAAATAAATTGAAAGAAAATGTCTGATATCATTCAAGAATTTAACGATTATCGTTCTAAAATGAACGAAAAATTATTAGCTGACAATAACAAAATTGTAAAGCGAATTTTTAACCTTGACACCAATGCTTACGCAGAAGGCGCTCTTGATGTAAAAACAAAAGAACTTTTAGGCTTGGTTGCTTCAACTGTTTTACGTTGCGATGATTGTGTAAAATACCATCTAGAAACTAGCTACAAAGAAGGTGTCTCAAAAGAAGAAATGATGGAAGCAATGGGAATTGCGACTCTTGTTGGAGGAACAATTGTTATTCCTCATTTAAGAAGAGCTTACGAATTTTGGGAAGCACTTGAAGAGAGTGGTAAATAATTAGAAAATGTGCCAATTTGATAATTAGATAATTCTTTTGAAACGCGCTAATTATTTAATTTTTGAAGTACAAATTCTAAATTTTGAAAACGCAATAATTTGTTAATTGATTTATCGGATTGATTATTTTACATTTATTTTGCCTTTCAAATCAATTAAAATTAAATCTCAGCTAGTTTGTCAATTATCTCATTTTCAAATTATCTAATTATCTAATTAAAAAAAATGAAGCTAAGAGCCGATAATTTAATCAAAACCTATAAAGGACGTAGTGTTGTAAAAGGAATTTCTGTTGAAGTAAATCAAGGAGAAATTGTGGGACTTTTGGGACCTAATGGAGCTGGAAAAACAACGTCTTTTTATATGATTGTTGGATTGGTAAAACCAAATCAAGGAAATATTTATTTGGATGATTTGAACATTACTGATTATCCGATGTACAAACGTGCACAGCAAGGAATTGGCTATTTGGCGCAAGAGGCTTCGGTCTTTAGAAAATTAAGTATTGAAGACAACATTTTAAGCGTTTTACAATTGACAAAACTTTCAAAAGAGGCACAAATTGCTAAAATGGAAAGTTTAATAGAAGAATTCAGTTTAGAACATATTCGCACCAACCGAGGCGATTTACTTTCTGGAGGTGAGCGTCGTCGTACAGAAATTGCACGCGCATTGGCAACCGATCCAAAATTTATTTTATTGGATGAGCCTTTCGCTGGAGTTGACCCGGTTGCGGTTGAGGATATTCAGAGAATTGTAGCGCAATTGAAAAATAAAAATATCGGAATTCTAATTACCGATCACAACGTTCAGGAAACTTTAGCCATTACCGATAAAACATACTTAATGTTCGAAGGAGGAATTCTAAAAGCCGGTGTTCCAGAAGAATTAGTTGAAGATGAAATGGTTCGCCGTGTTTATCTTGGACAAAACTTCGAGTTGCGTAAAAAGAAACTTGAATTCTAGAAAAAGTATTCAGTCGCAGTTTTCAGTCGCAGTGAGCACTGAAAACTGTAACTGAAATTCTTTACAAAAAAATACTGAAAACCGAGACTGAGACTGCAAATTTACTCAACCGTAATAAACTGCAACTGTTCAATATCTCCGTTATAAATATTAACATCAACACGATGTTTGATTCCTGGCAAAGAAGCCTTTTCTGTAAACTGCCAGAAAAGCCAGTCATCTTCGATTTTTTCTCTATAGAAATTGTAGTTCGCAATCCAAAATAAATAATCTCCAAATTCTTCTTTTAAGAAATCAGAATAATATCTTTCTCCAGAATAAATTATTGGGCGAACCTGATAATGTTTTTCCACTTTAATTAGCCAACGCTTTAAACCTTTCTTTAAACTATCTAAAGACTGATTTTTGGGCAATTTTTCTATATCTAAAACTGGCGGAAGATCTCCTTTTTGCAATTTTACTGTTTTAATAAACAAATCGGCCTGCTCTATAGAATTTTCGTTTGGACGGTAATAATGGTAAGCACCGCGCATAATTTTGTTTTCCTTTGCTCCTTCCCAGTTTCTTTTGAATTGCCTGTCAACTCGGTCATTTCCTGCTGTTGCACGTATAAACACAAATTGTACTGGATATTTTTCATCTAAAATTTCCACTTCTTCCCAATCTACTTTTCCTTGAAATTCGGATACATCAATGCCAATCACTTTTCCTTTATGATTTTCAAGAACACGAATATTACGCACATCCGCAAGATGTTTATCTACCTCATCTTCATCCAGAACTTTTTCCGATTTAAAACCTAAATAGTAAGCAAGCCCTTTACGATAATGGTAAATGATCCCGATAAATAAAAGTGAAAAGAATAGTAGCAAAACCCCTCTAAAAATCCTGCTTAAAAGAGACCTTCCAGCTGGTTTTCTAGAATATGTTTTACGGTAAGTTGTTTTTCTTGCCATTAAACAGAATTACTTTTTCAAAGAGAGATTATTGATAATTGAAAGCAATACGTAAAAAACGATAATAAGCGGAATTGCGATATAATGAAGAAAAACAACCATTAAAATCGAAACGATTAAAAACACTATTTGAAGTGCATTTTCTTTAAAACTAAATTTCTTAATTTTTAAAGAAAACAATGGAATTTCAGCATTCAAAATATAAGCACTGCACAATGTTATGATTAACAAAACCCATTGGTTAGTTAAGATTTCTAGAATCATTAAAGAATCTGAAAAAGAAATAACCAGAGGAAGACTTAAAATAAACAATGCGTTTGCCGGTGTTGGTAAGCCAATAAAAGAATCTGTTTGGCGGGTATCGATATTAAAATTTGCCAAACGATAGCAAGAACCCAAAGTAATAATAAATCCTAAAAATGGAATTGCAGGATGTGTGCCCAATTCATGTGCGCTGTTATTAAACATACTGTACATGACGTATCCAGGAGTTACACCGCTTGTCACCATATCTGCCAATGAATCTAATTGCAATCCTAACGGACTCGAAACTTTGAATAATCTTGCAAAAAAGCCATCAAAAAAATCAAAAAAGATTCCTAAACAAACCATATAAAATGCCATTAAATAATTATTCTGAGAAACATAAACAATTGCGACACAACCACAGAAAAGATTAATTAATGTGATTAGGTTTGGAATGTGCTTTTTAATATTCATAGTTTGAAATTTTGATAATGGCAGAGAACAAATTTAGCATAATAACTGGATGCAAAACGAGTTTTTTCAAGAGTTTTTTAATTCTGGCTTCTACTTTTAGAATATTTAACCTAAGGAACTTATTAGATGAGTAAAATATTATATTTTTGATAAAAATTAAAACAGGTCTAGATCTGTAAAAACATATCCGTTGAAGAAATTTTTAGTATTTATATTATTTTGGAGTTTTACTTTTCAGTATGGACAAACCGTTCGAAAATATTCGAATGAATTTATGAATATTGGAGTTGATGCTGCGGCACTTGGAATGTCGAGCGCTGTTACGGCTTCTACAAATGATGTAAATGCAGTTTACTGGAATCCAGCAGGTTTAACCAATCTTGAAGATCACCAAATTGCTTTAATGCACGCTAGTTATTTTGCCAATATTGCACAATACGATTATATCGGCTACGCAAGTCCGATTGATGATCGAAGTGCATGGGGAATTTCGATGATTCGTTTTGGAGTAGACGACATTATGGACACTACTCAATTGATCGATAGTCAAGGAAATATAGACTACAATAGAATTCGTCTCTTTTCAACCGCCGATTATGGTTTTACTTTTTCGTATGCCAGAAAACTCCCCGTTGATGGATTTCAATATGGTGTCAATGCAAAAGTAATTCGAAGAGTAATTGGAAAATTTGCGAATTCGTGGGGTTTTGGGTTTGACATCGGACTTCAGTTTGAAAGGAATAACTGGAAATTTGGGTTAATGCTTCGCGACATTACAACTACTTATAATGTCTGGAATATTGATGAAGAAGAATACGCTAAAATTGCCAATGCAATTCCTGGAGAAAATAACGAATTACCAGAAAGTACCGAAATTACGTTGCCAAAAGCACAATTAGGAGTTTCAAAGCGATTTGATTTTCATAACGATTATAGCCTTGTTACTTCTGCAAACTTAAATATGAGATTTGAACAAACTAATGATATTATCTCATCAAAAGTAGTAAGTATAGACCCAGCTCTAGGGTTTGAGTTTGGTTATACTGATTTAGTATTTGTGAGAGCCGGAGCAGGAAATTTTCAGAATGTAACGCAATTGGATAATACTGAGAAATTAAATTTTCAACCCAATATCGGATTAGGTTTTAGATATAAAGGCATTCAAGTTGATTATGCTTTGACCGATTTAGGAAACCAAAGTACAGCCTTGTATTCTAATATTTTTTCATTAAAAGTGGATTTAGGAATCTTTAGATAATTTTCTAAATCATAAAATTCAAAAAAAAAAATTAAATCATGAAAACTGTCATTTTCAAAAAAACACTTTTTATTTTATTCTTCTTGCTGAGTTTCATTGGTTTTAGCCAAAGCTTGCCTTTATCTAAAGATGCTAAAATAAGTGTTCTTACTTGTGGACTTGGCAACGAAACTTATTCTTACTTTGGACATACTGGTCTTAGAGTTTCTGATCCGGGCAACAATTTTGATGTTGTCTACAATTACGGAACTTTCGATTTCAGAACACCAAATTTCGTTTTAAAATTTGCAAAAGGAGATTTACAGTATTTCGCTACAGTTCACTCCTACGCAGATTTTTACAATGAATACACATATGAGAAAAGAAGCATTTTTGAACAAGATTTATTGATTCCGCAAGATTTAAAACAAAAACTTTTTGACGAATTAAATGCTGTTTTAGCTTCTGAAGAACGCTATTATACTTATAAATTTATTGATAAAAATTGTACTTCAATGGTTGTTGATGTTATCAATAAATCTTTAGGACAGACTGTAATTACTAAAAAAGAAGATACCGATAAAACATATCGTTCTATTTTGTTTCCTTATTTTGATGGTCATTTTTACGATCAACTGGGAACTAGTATCATTTTCGGAACAAAAGTGGATCAAATGGGAACGAGAATATTTCTTCCATTTGAATTGAAAAACAGCTTAGACAAAACTACTTTTCAAAATAAGCTATTAGCTGGCAAAAGCAAAACCTTACTAGAATTTACCAAAGAAACTCCAACATCTTGGTGGAATAACATTTACACCTATTTGTTCATCTTGCTATTTGTTATTTTCGCAAAAAGCAAAGGAGTCGACAAAATCTTTTTCTTGATATTGTCTTTAATTGGAATATTTTTCGTCGTTATGGGATTTTATTCTTTTCACCAAGAACTGGCAATGAATTATAATGTTTTACTTTTCAGTCCACTTTTATTGGTTTTAATTCTGTTTTCTGTTCTCAAAAACAAATTATGGACTTATCGATTTTCATTAATCAATTTTGTTCTTTTAGTGATTTACTTTTTGTTTTTAATTAACAAAGCGCACTTCTTTATTACGTTGCCCTTAATTATTACAAGCGGTGTAGCTTTAGTTAGAACAGCAATTAGAAATAAAAAGCCAATTCCTATTATAATTTAATTATTGGCCGCGATAAAACAAAACCGTTGTAATCGTTTTTAGAGTAATGCTCAAATCTAGAAATACGCTTCTATGTTTGATGTAATACAAATCGTATTGAAGTTTTATCAAGCTTTCTTCTATTGATTCTCCGTAAGAATAATTTACCTGAGCCCAACCTGTCAGTCCCGGTTTAATAACATGGCGTGTTTCGTAAAGAGGCATTACACTTGCTATTTCTTCAACAAAAAATGGTCTTTCGGGTCTTGGTCCGATTACTGCCATGTCTCCTTTTAAAACATTGATAAACTGAGGAAGTTCATCAATTCTTGACTTCCGCATAAATTTACCAAAAGGAGTAACTCTTTTATCGTTATGCAATGCAAAAACAGCTCCATCAGATTCTGAATTGGCTGTCATGGTTCTAAATTTATAAATCTCGAAAACAACACCATTTTTGCCTATTCGCTCTTGGGTATAAAAGAGGCTACCTTTATTTGCAAAATAATTAGCAATTAAAATTATTGGAATAAAAATCAGGCAAATCATCAATCCGAACAGAGAAAAGAAAAGCTCCATTACACGAATCAATAACAAATACAATCTGTTGTTGTTACTTCTGCTGAATGGGAAAAAACGATAAAAATCTCTTCCTATATATTGCACCGGAATTCGCTGTGTTTTACTCTCGTACACTTGCGTGTACTCACGAATTATATTTCCGTTTTCTAACAAATGAAGCAATTGCTGATATAAGTCGGTTGTAATTCCATCTGTTTTTTGTGATGCAATAACAATTTCTGAGACATTATGTGTAGTTACAAAAAGCTCTAAATCTTCTTTTTTAATTTCTTTTACATAATGAAAATCTACATTTTCATCTGTCAAAGAATCGGAATTTACAAAACCAATAATTTTATAATGTGGGTCAACATTTTCAAGTCCCAAAACTAATTCTTCAACTTCTCTTTGATCACAAATTAAAACTACATTTTGAACAAAACGATAAGAGGCAAGAAAATAAACATAAAAAAATCGCCACAACAGCAAAGAACTCAAAATGGCGAAATAGAAGATAATAATAATTAATCGCTGTTTAGGAAGTTCTGGCGATAAAATTGGAGTCAGTAAATATGCCGTTATCGAAGTGACAGAAGTTAAAACAACATTACGTAAAATCTGAAATTGATTACTTGCAGTCTGCAGATTGTATATTTCAAAAATATTTCCGAAAACATAAAGATAAGCAATCAGTAAAAAAGACTTTAAATATTTACCGTCTTCTAAAACATAATAATGATAGTCAAATAAAAGGCTAAGAGCATACAGAGCAGTAAAAACAAATATCGCATCAAAAAGATAAAGAAGAACTTTCCTTTCCGAAATTTCGAAATGCATTTTGCTTAGTGTAGGCATATACAATATTATTTTTTAGAATCAATTTGGTTGAGACAAATGTATTGTAAAAAAACAATTTAGCTATCAGCATTTTCTATTTTTTCAGGAATCTTAATCTTAACAGAAAGCAAACATAGCGCATATAAAAAAGCTGGTGCCGCCGTTCGCATTGCCGCATGATTTATGGTTAATAACCAAAAAACAAAACACGAAAGAAAATATAAATGCTGGCGATTATTGAGATAAAGAATGAAAGGAGTTAGAAATAATATTAACAAACAAAAAATTCCAAATAGTCCGTGTTCAGAAAGCATTCTTGTAATTTCATTATGCGACGCAGCTTCTTCTTTTGTTAATTCTAATCGCTTGTATTTACTTAATCCAACACCAACACCTAACACCGGATCATTAAGGAATAGCTTTATTTCTTCATCCATAATTTCTTCCCTTCCACCTAAACGATCCTTTTTTACTCGTCCTGCAGCATCCTTATTAGCGTATCTCTTCTGAATAAGTCCAGAAGTCTGTAAAGACGAATAGGTCCAGATACCTGCCCCAATTAAAGCTGTAACCACAAAAACTAGAATAAATTTGCCTCTACTTTTAGCATTTGAGCTTACATATAACAAAAATAACAAACAAACTATCATGGCTACGGCCGTAAAAACTCCTCCTCTTGAAAATGTTACTATTGCTCTGTAGGTGATAAAAATCAACAAAAATGCGTTGATAAGTATATCTCTTTTTGATTTTGAAAACAATATCATCTGAGTAAAAAAGACAAACATTCCTAGTCCCAAAATAGTTGAAACCTGGTTTGGCCCAAAACCTCCTGAAGTTTCAAAATTTGACTGCGTTCCTGTTACCACATCCTTCACGCTCGGATTATATAAAAACAAATATACTGTTGTGGTAATGACTGGCATACCCATTGCAATTAGAATATTCTGAAAATCAGAAAATAATATTTTCCTTTTAAAGGTATATATTGAAGCTATTGCTAAACAAACGGGTCCCGACAAATTAAAAAACAATGCTTTTTTAATATCTATGGAAGAATCTGCCACTGCATTAGTAATTAAAATTCCTGGAATTAATAGAATTAGAAAAAAACAATAAATTAATGCATTTGCAGAAAAATTGCTATAAAACATTCCCACTAACATAAAGAAAACCACAGTGAATTTTACATATTCATTATTAAAATTCCCACCTGTCATTCTCAAAAAAACCTCGACTCCAACTAAATAAGCTGCCACCAATAAAACTTCGTTATTTCTATTTTTCGTTTGGTAGACAATACTGAAACCAACAATAAGAATTAATAAGCTATATATTTTTGATAAAAAAGGAACAATAAAAACAGCCAATGCTATTAAAGCATGAATAATGATTATGGCTAAGTAGCTGAATTTTGTGCTTTTCATTAATACGTTTTATTTACTTTGCAAAAGTAGTCAAAGATTTTAACCACAGCAGATAGTCATGTAAAATTGATTTTTCGCTAAAGTGCCGTTCCACAAAAGATTTTAAGCAACTTCCTATTTCTTTACGAGTATGTTCTTCTTCAATTAACTTTTTTAGCGAACTTACCAATTGATTTACGTTATTAGATTCAATTAAAAAACCTTCATTTACAGAATAAATGATTTTTGAAATTTCACCTACATTTGTTGCAACAACTGGCAACCCTGATAAACCATATTCCAAAAGAGCTAATGGAAGCCCTTCTGAAAGCGATGTCAAAACTCCTATTTGACAATACTGAAGCAGATTTTGAGTATTACCTAAGGCTCCGTAAAAAAAAACGGTTTTTGAAAGTTTTAAATCTTCTACTTTACGAGTTAGTTTCTCGCTGTAGGAGTCATTAAAGTCTTTACCGACTAGATGAAAAGTCCAATCTGGAAATTTTTTATGAATTTGAAAAGCGCCATCAATTAATAATTCATGATTTTTTTGAGGACGCAAATTGGCAACACAAATAATTCTTTTTCCATCAACACCTTTCAATTCTAACGATTTTATGGATGCATCTGATTGCTGTATAAAATTAGGAAGATAAACTACTTGTGGGCATTTTAAATAATTTTGTGCCCATTTCCGAAGTGACAAATTCACAGAAATAATTCCTGAAAAGAAATAGGAACTCCATTTGAGAACTGCATTTTTCCTTATTTCTAAATTTTGCGAAATTCCATAATGATCATGCCACACAATTTTGATTTTAGGAATTAAAATCTTTACTAATACGGCAATAAAAAATGAAGAACTATGTGCATGAATGATACTAACTTTATTACTTTTCAAATAGTTTCGTAATTTAAAAATGGCCTTTAAATCGAAACTGGATTTTTTTTCTAGAAATAAATAAGATACATTTTTAGTAACGTAATTGTATAACAAACCTTCTTTTCGGGTAACAATTAGACCAGAAAACTCTATCTTATCTGAAAGCGAATTAGCATAGTTAACCGCCATTCTCTCTGCGCCTCCAGCCTCTAAAGAATCAATAATTTGAACAATTCTCATTTGAATAAAAGTTTTTTTATTTCTGCTTCAAAAAGTTCTAAAGTATAATATTGCGACCAGTTTTGCGACAATCTGCTTTTGTTTCTAAAATTACTTTCATCCTTAATAATATGTTCCATTTGATCTAAATCTTGATTTAAATCCATTTCTAATAAAACACCTCTATTCCCAAAATCAAGTATAAAAGGAACACACGAAACTTTTGTTGCTATTGGAACGCATCCCCAGAACATTGCTTCGGCAATAGCTTTGGGCCAACCCTCACTTTTAGACGGCAATATTACAAAATGACTTTTTTTATAGGCTATTTTAATAGTTTCTTTGTTTTTATTTCCATGAAAAATAACAATATCCTGAAGTTTATTTTTTTGAATATACTTCTGTAATCTTTCTTTTTCAGCGCCGTCGCCGTATAAATTTAAGATAACTGATCTGCCTTTTTCTGTCAGTTTCTCAATTAACTTTATTGCATACAATGGATTCTTTCCTGGTACTAAACTGCCTACAAAAACCAAATCAATTACTGGATTTAAACTTGTTTTAGCAACAGCTTCTTTTTCTGAATCTGAATAAGTTGCTGTAAAAAATGGTTTTATATTCTTAGATTGATTTTTCCAATCGCCATAAACCAGCACTTGCATATTTCGAGTTAAAAATGTATTTTTTAAAATCCATTTTTGAATATTGTAGGTAAATGGTTGTTTACTTTGCGAATCCCAATTACCTGCATATTTTGCTGTCTTGATTTTATTCGGAAACAAAATCTGAACAAAACAGCCAATTAATCCCACATTTCCAGGACATCGCAAATGAATATGATCTGCTTTTTTCATTGCACAAAATATTTCCCAAAAAATAATCGGTAACTTGAAGAGTGAACTAAATGTTTTATTAAAACTAGTAAAACTAAAATCAGGTACCTTTCTAAAATCTATTTTCTCATGATTATAAAGGCTGTCTATAACTGTTGGCGTGCCTTTTTTTACTGGAGCAACAATAATTACTTCATTTACATATTTAAACCATATATTCATTTCGTAAACATAAGGCGCATAGCCAAAATAATTATTAGCTTGCTGAATATGATTGACATGTGTAATTATTGCAAATTTCATTATATTTTTTTACCTAGTTTTTCGATTACCGATTGAGGTGCTAAATGTTCATCAAAATAATCTCTCGCTTTCAGTTCTAATTTAATTTTAAATTCAGGATCTGTCATAAGTTTTTGTATTGCGTCTTTTATACTTTTACTATCCTCTGCATACATTAAATGCTCGTTATCTTTTAATGCTGCTGGCAAAACATTAAAATGATTGGTTGAAATAATTGCCTTTCCTAAAGCTAAAAATTCCGCTAGCTTCCATCCGTGACAAGACAAAACTGCGGGAGTATTGAATACTACCATAGAATTTTTAATTTTCTTCAAATACGTTTTTAGCGGAATTTTTTCAGAATACACAAAACTATCATACCCTAAATTATCTCCATTAGCTCTCGCAGCAAAGCCTCCTTCAAAAGTTATTTCTTTAAATTCTCTACAAATCTCTATAAACAGCGCTCTGTAACTATTGGTTTTTTTTTCTTCCTTCCAAATACTATTCATTTGGAAGACTTGATCATTTGACGATTTCAAAGGCTTATAATCCTTCAAAGAAAATCTCTTGTACTGCCTCCAGTAATTGGCAAAAAACTCTCTTTTATTTATGATTGCTTTTCTAAATCGGAAAAAATTAAATATCATATGGAAGGATGTCTGCCAGAGATTCCAAATTTTCACTCCAAAACTTGGTCCAATTGTTATGATCTTCTCAATTCCTGTTGAAGGAAGATTACTCTCGTTATAATTTATTTTACCATAGATATCACACCATTGCAACAAACCTTTGTCAATATCTGTTTTGTCTGTTGAATCAATAACTATTCTTCTCGAATAAAACTCATTTTCTATTATAAATGCAAAATTTCCCTGTCTCAATTTTGGAAATCTAGATATATTAAATCTGTAATTTCCGTAAACTTTTTTAATGCCTTGAATATAGTAACCATCGTAATGCACATCGCATAAGCCATAAATATACACCGTATTTTTCATCATATCATTTTTGGCTTATTTAAAAGTAAACTCCACCATCCTATAATTCTTCCAAATGTTTCTGTAATGGCTGCTTTTTTTTCCTTTTCTGTCAATATATTGCTAAAACGAATCATGGTCAGTAAAATGGTAATAGCATGCCACTTGAAAAAATCTTTAAATTCTGGATTTGAATTTTTAATTCTCCATACATACCAGCCATTACGCACAACCATCTTACCATATTTAAATTGATTTGGTCTTCCTGATGGATCATGAAAATGGTTTAATTTGGCATTTGTATTCACTACATTTTTACCAAACTTTAATGCTCTTAAACTATAGTCTGCATCTTCATATAAACCATAGCCTTCAAAAAATTTAGAAAATTTAATTTCATTAAATACATTTCGCCTAAAAGACATAGACATTCCAATCAACAAATCAACTTCATAGGTTTTGCCAGTAAGAGGAAAACCGCAAGTTCGTCCGTGAGAATACAAAGGCATTTTTCCTGGACCTAAATTAGAAGCAAGGCAAAGATAATTTCTCGCTATATTTCGCAAACCTTCAGGATAAAAATATTGTTCGAACAAATAATATTTTTTTTTGTTGTAATCAACTCCTTCTTCCTGAATCTTCCATCTATTTTCATTTATGGCTACTCCGCCAACTCCGCCAACAGCTTCGTCATTTTGAAAGGTTTTAATAATTTCTGAAAAATACTCTGGTTCTAAAACAGTATCATCATCAAGAAAACAGATAATTTCGGAATCAGAATTTACTTTTGAAATTCCAAAATTACGTTGCTTGGTTAGTCCTCGATCTTCAGCATTTACTTTAAAATAGGTAAGATTTAGAAAATTATTTTTCTGTAAAAGAATTTCTGTATCGCTATTTGTTGAGCCATCAATGATTAAGACCTGATTTGGATATAAAATCTGTTTTTCAAGAGACTCAAGCAACTTAAACAGTGGTTCTGGTCGCAAGTACGTACAAATTATTAATGAAAAATACATATCTCAATTATACTTTTAAGACAACTAAAATATTTCCTGCTGTCAGTTCTTCATCTGAATATTTCAAAAAATCTTCATGAAGTTTTACCTTTTTAAACAAATGATATTTTTCAGTTCCGTCTTGAAGACTTTCGTAGTCAAGATGTAGAATTTCATAATCATATTTTTTAAAAATGTCTATAAACTGAGGCAATCGTAATCTGTTATGATAATCAAATTTAGTTCGAATTTTGGCCCATTCTTGTTTACTATATTGCAAAAAATCATGCTGTGCCAAAGAATTATCGCCATGCTGCCTTAAATCACTTGGAGAAATAAAATGAATGATTAACGAATCTTTTTTTAGTTGAGTTTTCATTTTTTTATGTAAAACATCAACATCATCCTCGTTCATATGTGACAATACATATCTTGAAAAAACAAAATCTACTTCTGGAAAATCTTGATTTATGATATTATAATTTGGAAAATAGTCTATATCAACGGGAAGTGCATATTTATTGTGTAATTCCGGAATTACTGCAACATCATAATTCTTTGAAAAAATACCATTTAATTCTAATACAATTTCCTTTTTAAAATGTTTATTAATGTCAATCGTTATTACTTTTTCGGCTTCAAATTTATATTTAAAGAAATAAGGCATTGTTGGAAACCATCCAGAACCTATTTCAAATACTATTTTATTCTTCAAATCAATGTCTAATTTTTTTAAAACTTTCGAAAGCCTTAAATAAGTCGACTCGACACTTTTGACACGATTCTCTAAAGTTGATTTATCAAAAAAACTTTGAATCTTATGATAGCAATAATCATCTATTTTATTAGGCAATAGTGCAATTGTCTTAAATAAAAGTGTTTTTACTTTATGATTCATCTATTCTTAGTTTATTTTTTTACTGTGTAAATCTGAATTTATTTCTGTAAATAAATTGCCATTCTTGTCGATATTTAAAACCATCGTTTCAAAGCCTTTCCAATATTCAACTAATTCACTTAAAGTCGGATTCCAGATTTCTTTATTTTGGACTTTTGCTCCTAATAACTTGAAATTTTCAAAAACATTTTCATCAATTTTATCAGAAGTTGAAAACAATTTGCCTTTATGATAATGCATTGGAACCGAAAAGTAAGTATGCGCGATAAAAACTCCTTTTTCGTTTACCAAACTATCAAGATTAAAACGAGATAATGACTCTTGAAAATCAAGCATTTCTAAAGTTTGAAACACATAAAACTCTTTTTCGTGAATGATATGTTTAAAAACAAGTGGCGAATATTTGGCTAATTTATAAGGTTTATTTTTAACTCTATTCCAAGATAAAACTATTGAAAAAATAGCTATTCCAAGGTCGAAAGCATTTTTTAGAAGAGGTAAAAAAAACTTTATTTTCTTCTGAAAAACAATCTTCTTAAAATTCCCTGCTGTACTCTGATATTTCAGAATCATATTTTCATCATTATAATAATGAAAAATAATATTCTTAATCATAAGCTGCGTTTTCTTGACAAGACCTAAATCTTTATTTCCTTTTTTAAAACCTGCCAAGGTAAACTGCTGATTATTTAATTGATTTACAACTCCTTCTGCAGAAGTCCCAGAATCTATATAATTCCAAAGAATGTTAATGTTTTTACCTTCTAAAATTTTTTCAAACTTTTCATTTGTCAAATTATTTTTCTTCAGAAGAGAAAAATTATAAGGCTGATATCCATGATCAATCCAAACTTTAAGGTCAGTTAAAGGCGGAACAAATTGTTCAAAATCGTTAAATCTTTCTATTTCACTTTTAATAGATTGTGAAAGAGAATGATAACAGAGTTCATGCCCGTCATTTTTCCATTTTAGAAGTTCTTCTTTATCATTTTCAAACGATGCATTATCGGAACGTTTTGAGAAATGATTTAAAAAAAATCCTTTTGTAATCTTTATTTGAGTTTCCTTAAAAAACTTTCTTTGGATGGATAAATTTTCGACAGTATCAAAATCACAATGATCTGTAAAACAAGCTACAGCTGTAAAAGGATATTTAGATCTGCTAAACTCTAAAGCATAATTTTCAGGAAATAAAAGTGTCGGATTTTCAGGAAAATGAAATCTCTTTTTAGAAGATTCAGCTTTTTTCCTATTATCACTGCCTAAGTAAGTTGTGATTGATTCTGCAAACTCTGGATTGAAACGCCAAAGTAGAACATTTTTGTTCTTCTTATTTATTTCCCAAATTCCAGCATGAATATTAGCCTGCACTAACTGTCCGTTTTGAAGTTTAATTACTTTAGGACAAAATTGATTTGAAATTCTATCTTCATTACATTTTACCCACGTATAATCATGATTTCGAAATTCTGAAATAGATTGTTCAAATACGATTTCAATATCAAAAGAATTAAGTTCTGAAAGTTTTATTTTAGTAATGTCAATACTCCATTTATGCTTTTGATCTGTGTCAAAAACATAACTTTGTTTTATTGAATTACTATTTATTGAAATCGATTTTATCAATTTATTTAAGTAAAATTATTGTTTTAATTTTTCTGCCCAGAATAAACTTGACTTCCATTGTCTACGAAAGTTTGTAAAGTACTTTATCGGATTTTTAATTTTTTGATGTTTATAAAATTTAAAAAATAAGACCGTTTTATAACCATTTAACTGCTGTTTTTTTAAATTTAGTATTTTATAAAGCATAACGGTTGGCGATGGTTTCGGCTGAATTACATCGCTGTTCCAAGCTAAAACTGGTTTTGCTCTAAAACCTCCAATTGGAGCTTTTATATGAACAATTTCAGGTTTTGGTGAGTGCATTATATCAAAACCTGCATTTCGTAGTTGTGCTCCAAAATCGTTATCTTCTCCATATCCAAATTCGAAACTGGTATTGTAAAAAATAGTTTTGATATTCTTAGTTTTTACTATACTGCAACCTGAACCAAAACTGTCCCATTGAATTTTTTGTTTTTCCTTTTTATGCTCTGGATAATTAACTTCATAACATCCAAAAGTAACTTGTTCAACACCATCTTTCTCTATAAAATCGAATGCTTTTTCTATAAAATCATTTTCAATTCTAATATCATCATCTGCCATAAAAACCCATTCGCTTACAACTTCTTCTAAAGCTAAATTTCTTGCATTGCAAGCTCCTGCCTGATTGATAAATTTATGCTTTATCTGAAATGGCCAATTTTCGCTTTGTATAAAATCGAGTTCAGAAATACTATTTAAATCTGGGTTTTGCTCAACTATAATAACATTTTTAGGCTTAAGAATTTGCATCGACAAATCTTTAAGAAAATCGTGAAGATACTTTTTTCTGCCTATCGTTGGAATAATGACATCGATATTTCTTTTATCAATAACTTTTCTATAGGATGGAGAACTTATTGTATTTAATATCTTTTCATTCAAGTTTCTTTTCTTATAAAACAAACTATAAACCAATGGAAAAATGGTTATTTTTTTTTCGTATAAAAATAAATTTAAGAACAGTAAAAAAACCCATCGTGTTTTATAATGTTGCTTTACAAAACGAAAAACCAAAAGGTTATTTGACTTATTCCTTTGCAATTCTTGATTAATATTTTTGACCAATAATGGCTCAGAATAGCAAACCAAACCATTTAGCATTGCTAATTTCGCAATCGAATTCAGAAAATAGTCAAAATTAGAATCTGCTTTAATTTCATTTTTTAAAACCTTCAATATCGAAGCATGAATTCCACCTACATAGCTACTCATTTGCCAGGTTGGATAAGTAACATTTTTTTTAACATTAACAAAAAGAGATTCGTCTACATAACCAATTGAATCTGATAAAAAAAAATATTTGGACAAATCATAAGAAGCCATTATTTTATTATGATGAAAAATTTCATTCAAATTTTCAATATTCAAATTTGATTTAAAATCTAAATGACACCAAATTATAAGATGATCAGGATATTTTTGAGCAATTTCAAATAAATTCTGAGAAATACTTTTGTTCGCTAATACAGCAATTTCTTCCGAAAACTGAACCTCAACAATTTTATTATTTTGATGAAAAATTACAATCATTATCTTACCAAATTAGAATTTATAATTTCAGTATAAAAAGTCATGTTATCTTTTGCAATTTTCTGTATATCAAATTTATCTTCAACTTTTAATCTTGCTTTTTTTCCAATTTCTAAAACTAAATTTTTATGCTTTAAAAGTTCTACAATTCTATTAGCATATTCAAGATGATTAGCAGGATGAACTAGAAAACCGCTTTCTTTGTCTTCAATTAATTCTTGCGCCCAGCCGATATTCGTATTTACAATTGCCTTTTGCAAAGCCATTGCTTCTATAGTAACCATTCCTAAAGTTTCTGCAAAGCTTGGAAACACACAAACATTTGCCTCTTTAATATGTTTTTGAACTTCTTGGTAAGGAAGTTGCCCTAAATAGAAAACATTGTTAAAATCCTCAATATCAAAGTTATTCTGCATTATTTTCCAAGTTGAATCTGATTCTGTTTGTATATCAAAAGAATCACCTCCTATTAAAATCAATTTTGCATTTGGAATTGTTTTTCGAACTTGAGAAAAAATTGCTGGTAATTCTAAAACTCCTTTTTTTCTAATTAATGTGCCGACATAAAGTAATAAGTTTTCAATATATTCTTCTGGAAACTCATTTTTAAATAGCGTCAAATCTATACCATTCGGAATAACTGTGGTTTTTATGTTTTGATTTTTAAAAAGCGAATTGGTTAATTTTCCAGCAAAATCTGTTGGTGCAATAAAAGCATTTGCATTTTGCAAAGCCATTTTTTCGAACCAAAAGTTTTTCTTTTTTTGCTTACGTTTTTCTAAATGACAAAAATAAGTATCACTTCCATGAAAGCGAATCACCAAGGGCACTTTGAATTTCATAAAAGCCGTAATACCTGTCCAGTCTGGGGCTTCAAGAATTTCAATCTTTTCTCTTTTTATAACTGAATTACAATAATTTTGAATATGTTTTCTATGCAAATACCATCCTAAAAGGGGATATTTTTTATTTTTAATAAGATGAATTTTAACTCCATTATCATCTACTATTTCTTGAACAGATTGTCCGTAAACAAAAATGGTGATGGCATTTCCTTCCTTTTGCAATGCAATTGCCAGATTTTTTATACTCGTACCTATTCCAGCCGCATGTGCAACTTTAGGATGTGAATATTCTGATGTCAGAAATGCTATTTTCATCTTACTTATTAAAAAAATCTTTTATAATTTTTGCTGTAAAAATTCTTGCTCCAGCATCTGTCATGTGTCCACAAGAAGAAAAATATTTATCTTCGATTACTACGTTTTCATAATTATAAATTTCTGGATAGGCTTTTTTTACTTTATCAAAGTAATTCATTCCCACAACATTTTCGCACATTGGCGTCATAACAGCAATAAAATTGATATTGTTTTTTTTACAGATATTTTTAATTTCCTCGTAATATTTATTGTGAGGCAACGGATTTAAATTGACAATATTATTTTTCATATTGCCATTTTTGTGCTTTTCTAATGGGTAATAACCTAAATTGTCCTGTGAATTTGTTTTCTTATGAATAGCACTAAAAAAAACTTCTCTTATACCTATTTTTCCATCGTATTTTATATATCTATAAAATGGAATATAATACAGCTCGTTAAAATCACTTTCATTCTTAAAATGATCTTTTATAATTGTTGAATTATGAATAAAAGGAATAAACAGAGACCCTATTCCTTCTGCCATTTTTTCGTTTGATAAATTCAAGTCTGCCTCTAAAATTACATTTTTGATTTCATATTTTCTTTCTATCATTAATTTTAGCATTAATGAAGCCTCAAACAGATGTCCGCCGCTCATTCCGTAATTAAATGTTTTTAGTCCTTTCTCTTCAAACATTTGAGAAACAAAATGATTATTGGCTCTAGAAGATCCTAAAATAACGACATCATATTTTTTTGCTTCAGAATTTACTACCGCTTCGATTTTTCCACGATTTTTTGATTGCATAAAAATGTAAGTATACAATCCGTCTAATACAACCGCAACCAAAACTGTTACTAGAAAAATTTTGAATATGTAGAATAAAAACTTTTTCATTAAAATTGGAAATAAATAAATTCTTTGTAATCTGAATAAGTTCCGAAAGCAATTATTGCCATAATAGCTAATGCCATTTTAAGCATACTTCTTTTCCCCGAAATTGGTTCTACCTTAGTTCTATTGTTCCATTCCACTAAAACAAATAAGCCAATCATCAATATTAATTCATAATTATATCTTTCGTTTTCTAAGTATTGAAACCCAAAGTTTCTATCTGTTATTATTCGTTTCAAATATAAAATAGCATCTGTAATTGTTCTGGCTCTAAAAAATACCCAAGCAATACAAGTTAATACAAAAGTCGTTAGAATACTAAATAATACTTTTATAGAATCTAAATTCCACTTTAAAACAACAGAATCTATATTATTTCTATTGCTGTTGGACAATAAAAGCGGAAGAAAATAAACGGCGTTAATAAAACCCCAGACAATGTATGTCCAATTGGCCCCATGCCAAAATCCGCTGACAATAAAGATTATAAAAGTATTTCTGATTTTCATCCAAAGTCCGCCTTTACTTCCTCCTAGCGGAATATACAAATAATCTCGAAACCAAGAAGAAAGCGAGATATGCCATCGACGCCAAAATTCTGCAATATCTCTTGAAAAATAAGGATAATTGAAGTTTCTCAATAAATCTAAGCCAAACAATTTAGAGACACCAAGCGCAATATCTGAATATCCAGAAAAGTCTCCATAAATCTGGAACGCAAAATAAATAGCTCCCAAAATCAACGAAAAGGAATTCATTGAAGGATAATGATCAAAGATAGCATTTGCGTAAACCGCACAAGTGTCTGCAATAACCACCTTTTTTACTAAACCCCAAACAATTTGATAAACACCTTCTTTTGCTTTTTCTAAATTAAATTCGCGTTTTACTTTTAATTCCGGCAATAAATGAGTAGCTCTTTCAATTGGTCCTGCAACTAAAAGCGGAAAATAACTTACGAAGAGAGAGTAATCTACAAAATTGTATTCGGCTTTTATTCTTTTATAATAAATATCAATTACGTATGATAATCCATGAAAAGTGTAAAATGAAATTCCGACCGGCAAAATAACATTGAGCAAAAACGGACTTACCTTAAACCCAAAAGAAGTAAACATTTCTGCAAATGAACTGGCAAAGAAATTATAATATTTAAAGATTCCTAGAAAACCTAAATTGACCAGAATACTAAGCCAAAACCAAAATTTTCGCTTTTTATCCGAATCACTTTTTTCAATCTGTATACCGGTGAAATAATCTAAAAATGTGGAAAAAACCAATAAAAAAAGAAATCTCCAATCCCAGCAAGAATAGAAATAGTAACTCGCAACAATTAACAAAGCATTTTGTGTGCTTTTATTTTTATTGAAAACAAACCAATACAGAAAAAAAACGATTGGCAGAAAAATGGCAAAAGCCAGAGAGTTGAAAAACATGAATTAATTTAATTGTTCATTAATTTTTGCTGAAACTTTTTTAGAAAACAAATTTGCACCAGTTTCATTTAAGTGAAATGTATCATAATAATATTGATCATGATTTGAAATATCGTCGTAAGCCATATCGATGAAAATAAAATTTTTATACTTTTTTTGCATTAAACACAGCTCCTCAACTATTGTTTCTCTTTTCAGATCATAGCTTTTATTTAATCTCATTTTGTTTTCAGGCATCCAGACAAATATAAGTTTTGAATCTTTATCTAACCTTGAAAAGTAAAAATAAATCATTTTGTGCAAAAGGTCTATTTCTCTTTTGTTTAGTGATTTGGTTTTCGTTTCTGGTATTTTTTTTAAGTTGTGGTAATCAATTCTAAAAGGTCGGTCTTGCGGACAATAACCTTTTAATGTTGTTGCATTTTTCTTTGTTGAATTTGAAAAATTAGCCACTATTCCTTCTTCAAGCATTTTAAAACTCTGATTGTATTTCAATAATGGAATAATCTTAAATAAATTAAATTTATTTTCGTATTTCCCCACTAAAGAATTAATATCTTCATTGTAAACTAAAGGATAAAATTGTGATACTTCTGGAAGTTCTTTATTTTCTCCAAAATGCGCTATATCAATATTTTGAATAACAATCTTAGGTTTTTTATTTCTTTTAAGATAAGTATCAAATTTGTATTGCTGTAATTTATAGCATCCTGCATTAAAACTGATATTAAAACAGTCTCCTTTCAAATTTTCTTCTATAATTTGAGAATTGTAACCAACAAATCCACGAGAAGAGCCATTAATAATAATGTCACTATTTATTCTCCCATTGACTATATTATCCCAATCATTATACTGCGTATTTTTAAGATTTCGGAAACCATAATCTGCCAGATATTGAATTCCGAAGGAAACAATATAAGTCATGGCAACAATTCCTATAATATATTTGAGAAAAAATTTCATGTTAATGGTACTATTTAGAACTGAAAATAAATGAATTTACTTTGAATATCAAATTGTCCAAATAACAAAATAAATATTAGTGTTGTGATGGTCTTAATGCCTGAATATCTATCAAACAGCGGACATTCTTTTTTTCTGTTATTCCACTCAAGTAAAATTAAATAAGGTAGAATAATTATAATGATATAACTTATCTGTTCTTTTAAACCATCTAAATCAAATGAAAAGAACGTAATTCTTTTAATATATTCAAATGCCATATGTATATTCTCAGATCTAAAAAAAATCCAAGCAACACAGGTAATACCGAAAGTAAATAGAATATTGCAAATCATTTTTAAGGAAGAAAAATTAAATGAAATAGCTTTTTCTTCTATATTATTTCGGTTTGTTTTTATTAAAAGTAGCGGTAAAAAATAAAATGCATTTATTGCTCCCCAAGCTATATAAGTCCAATTGGCTCCATGCCAAAATCCACTCAATAGAAAAATAATGAAAACATTTCTAACTTGAATTGTTTTAGAGCCTTTGCTTCCACCTAACGGTATGTAAACATAATCTCGAAACCAAGAAGATAGTGAAATATGCCAACGGCGCCAAAATTCAGCGATGTCTCTTGAAAAGTAGGGATAATTGAAGTTTTTTAATAAATCAATACCGAATAATTTAGATACTCCTAAAGCTATATCTGAATATCCTGAAAAGTCGCCATAAATTTGAAAAGCAAAATATACAGTCCCCATAATAAGAGAAACCGAATCCATTGATGTGTAATGATCGAAGATATTATTAGCATAAACAGCACAGTTATCTGCTATAACTACTTTTTTAAATAGTCCCCAAATAATCTGTAGAAAACCTTCTTTTGCTTTCTCTAAATTAAACTCACGTTTTATTTTTACTTGTGGCAATAAATGCGTTGCTCTTTCAATTGGTCCAGCAACTAATAAAGGAAAGTAACTAACAAACAAAGAATAATCTATAAAATTATATTCTGCTTTTATTCTTTTATAATAAATATCAATTACATACGATAAACCATGAAAAGTGTAGAATGAAATTCCGACCGGCAAAATAACATTGAGCAAAAACGGACTTACTTTAAACCCGAAAGAATTGAACATTTCTGCAAATGAACTTGCAAAGAAATTATAATATTTAAAGATTCCTAGAAAACCTAAATTGACCAAAATACTAAGCCAAAACCAAAATTTTCGTTTTTTATCAGAGTCACTTTTTTCAATTTGTATTCCGGTGAAATAATCTAAAAATGTGGAAAAAACCAACAGGAATAAAAACCTCCAATCCCAGCAAGAATAGAAATAATAACTTGCAACGATTAATAAAGCGTTTTGGGTACTTTTGCTTTTATTGAAAACAAACCAATACAGAAAAAAAACGATTGGCAAAAAAATGGCAAAAGCTGTAGAATTAAAAAACATTAATATTTTATTTTTTAATTAGTTAGTGTAAAATTTTGATTATTGCTTCCCATGTTCTTTCTGAAGAGTCTTGAGCTGGATGCTGATTTATAATTTTGAACCATTCTCGTGCATTTTCGATTGTTTTATCAGATTTTTTTAATACCAATTTTATTTTATCTGCAATCTCATCTGAAGAATTCAGCCATATGACGGCATTTTTATCGGGCATTGAACGAAAATGAATATAATTATAGATTTTTGAAACGGACCAATCTGCTTGAATTTTATTTGCAACATCGTAGTTTAAATAAGCGCAAGGTTTATTAAAACAAGCATAATCAAAAACCATTGACGAACCAAGATTTACAACCATTTCAGAATGAAAAATAGTGTTGGATAGTAATCTCACATCTTCTTTAGTAGGCAAAATAGTATCCCAATCTTCACCAATCTTTTTCCATATTGGATCTACAGCTGTAATCAGATCTTTATTTTTTTCCAAAATAGCATCATAACGACCAGAGAAATCTACTGGACAACGTCTGAATATAATTCCTAATGCGTTATGATTTTCTTCATTCAATTTTCTAATAGCATCTGCTATATCCGACAAATATTGTGGATCATCTGGACAGGTAACAAAATCATCACCAGAATAACAGATGTATTTTTTATTGTGATCCAAATTGTATTGATTGAAAAACTGTATTTTATCACTAATACTTTCTTGATCAAAATGACTTTCAAATTGTGGCGTGCCTACAACAAAAACCTGTTTTTCATCTATATAAGAATAATATTTTAGAAGCTCAGATTTCATATGTTCGCTCCAGACAAAATAATAATCTGTTTCAATGACCATCGTTGCTTTTGGCAAATTGTCCCAAGAAAAAATGAAAGTTCCTGTTGGTATACCAACCTCTTTAGCTGCTAAAATTGGCGCAATTGCTAATAATGGTCTTTGATTTGTACAAAAAACAAAATCGGGCTTATTATTTTGAAGAGTCTCGATACATTGCGAAAAAAAGTCTGTTTTTTTCTCACTGCTTATTATTTGCTTTCTAACTTTTTTTAATCCTTTTTCTGAATTATAAATCGTAATTAAAAATCTGGTCAAATAGCTTTTTACCGCCGTTTTTAATTTTTTATAGGAAAAAGGAAATCTATAATTATCGTAAGCAGACTCATTTTCTGCTTTAATATTCAGGTTGAGTTCTATATGTTTTCGGGCATTTTTATAACTCTCCGTTAAAGGATATGATTTGGCGTTTTTAATTTTAATTTCATTAAAACCTAAACTAGTCAAATCAAATGGAGTATTATTCCAATAGGTAATATCAAATTTCTTTTCTATTCCTATTTTATAAAAATTAGAAAATGCAAAATTTCGAAGCCCTACTCCGTCTGGCAGTAAAATAAATATTTTTTTATTAGGCATTACTGTCTCTAAATTGTTTTTGGTGATTGAGCTGCCAAATATCCGACTTCTGTAGACAATTAAGAAATAATTCTGCACTATTTCCTTGCCCAAAATCGTCATCTGATTTTTGTACTTTATGAGACTCAATCATGGAAAGCGATTCTGTAATTTCTTTTTCAGAATAATCTACATTTATTATATCGGCATGAACTGCTCTGTTTTGCTGTCTGGTACCAATATTAATAATTGGAATTCCATAATAGGGAGCTTCCCTAATACCAGCGCTACTATTTCCTATAATGAATTGGCTATTTTTTAAAAGTGTTAGAAAATACTCAAATCTAAGAGAAGGGAAAATTCTAAATCGTTCGTTTAATTTTAATTTTTCATAACTATCTAAAACAAAACGGCTTCCCAAATCATTGTTGGGGTAAATAACAATATAATTATGATTATGATTATCTTTTAGTAAAGCATTGACAAAATTATCTGCATACTGTCTCATGTTCTGAATCTCGGTAGTTACAGGATGAAACATAACTATAGAAAAGCTTTCAAAAGGAATTTTATAATATTCTTTAACCGTCTTCAAATCTGGAAGCTGATCAGAAAACATGATGTCTATATCTGGCGAACCAATCGTAAACACAGATTCTTTTACCTCTCCCATTTGAATTAGTCTTTTCGCAGCTTCTTCATTTGAAACAAAATGAATATGGCTCAATTTGCTTACGCTATGTCTTATCAATTCGTCTACGGTGCCAGATACTTCTCCTCCTTCTATATGAGTAACCAAAATATTATTAAGCGACCCAACAATAGCACCAGCAAGAGTTTCAACGCGATCTCCGTGCACTACAATCATATCCGGTTTTACGGTGTTGCAATAAGCAGAAAAACCTTCAATCGTTTTGGCTAGCGTCAAATCCATTGTGGTTTCGTGGGTATGATTCACAAAAGTGTGAATATTTTTAAAATTACATCGCTCGATTTCTATTAAGGTATAGCCATATTCTTCTTGCAAATGCATGCCTGTAACAAAAACAAAAACCTCAAATTCTTTTTGTTTTTCAAGAATTGAGATTAATGATTTTATTTTTCCGAAATCGGCTCTTGTGCCTGTTAAAAAAAGGACTTTCTTCATGAAAATTTTATTGAATATCTTCCCAAGTTAATTGTTCGTCATTCTCAATATTCCTTGTTGCTGTTTTACCAATTATATTATTAAAGCTTTCCGCTAAGATTTTTCCTGTTCCAGGTCTTTTAACCCAAATATTTTCTTTGGTAAAAATTTCACCTTTCTTAATTGGAGCAATAGAACAGACTGTTGCAAAAGCAAAATCTATTGTTACTTGTTCTTCAGCTGCAGGTTTTTTTGTACCGCCGCGCATTTGCGCAATTTCTGTACTGGAAACAATTAATTCGCGACAAGCATTTTCATCCATGCTACACACTATATCTGGTCCTGTACGCTGCATATGATCTGTAAAATGTCTTTCTAAAATACTTGCGCCCAAAGCTACAGCTCCTAAACAAGCATTGTTGTTTAAGGTATGATCACTTAAACCAAAAACTTTATTTGGAAAAGCTTGATTCAATTCGACCATAGCTCCGAAACGAACCAAATGAATTGGAGTTGGATATAAGTTTGTTGTGTGCAATAAAGCGACAGGAACATTATATTTATCAAAAACAGCCACCGCTTTTTGAATACTTTCAATCGTATTCATTCCTGTACTTAAAATTACAGGTTTTCCAAAAGAGGCAATATGTTCTAGAAGCGGATAATTATTACATTCTCCAGATCCAATTTTGTAAGCTGGAATATCAAACTTTTTTAATCGATCTGCTGCTGCACGAGAAAAAGGTGTCGATATAAAAATCATGCCTTTGCTTTCTACATAATTTTTAAGTTCTAACTCTTCTTCTTCATTTAATGAGCAACGTTCCATAATTTCAAAAATCGAAACATCTGCATTGCCAGGAATTACTTTTTTTGCCGCACCTGTCATTTCATCTGCAACAATATGCGTTTGATGTTTTACTACCTCAGCACCTGCTCTTTGAGCGGCATCTACCATTTCTTTAGCTACTTGAAGAGAACCTTCATGATTAATTCCGATTTCAGCAATTACTAATGGAGGATAATCTTGACCTATTTTGCGGCCTGCTATTTCGATATATGGATTCATAAAACGTCTTATTCTAAATTATATTCTTTTGTTTATTTTTAAAAATTACCAAGCTGTCCATCCACCATCAATAATCAAATTGTGTCCCACAACATGACTGCTAGATTCACTGGCTAGATAAACTATTCCTCCACGAAGTTCCGATTTATCACTCATTCTCCCAATTGGATTTAAATTTTTAAATCGTTCTAAAAACAATCCATCATGACCGTTCCATATACCTCCTGGCGTTAAACTATTTACTCTAACCCCTTCCTTGGCCCAAAGCGTTGCCAAATATTTAGTTAATGCAATTACTCCGTGTTTGCTAACACTATATGCAACAGGCTGAGAGATTCCCGTTTCAGGATATATATTATGATTCGGACTAACAACTCCGTAAAGCGAAGCTATATTAATTATGGAGCCTGATTTTTGTTTCAACATTTGACTTCCCACTACCTGACAACCCAGAAAAGCTCCTGTTAAATTAACATTCATAATAGCATTCCAGTCTTCTAAGGGAAAATTTTCGAATGATGCATCAAAATTTTTAGACTTACTTTGATTGGTAAATCCAGCATTGTTTATCAAAATATCTATTTTTTGATATTTATCCAGAATAAACTTTAAAAGCTCTTGCCAACTATCTCTTGAAGTAACGTCGCATTTTATAAAATCAATTTCGCAATCTTCCTCTTTTAAAAATGCTGTTATTTCTTTTGCTCTATCCAAATTAATATCTGCCAAAATCACTTTTGCACCATACTCACTTAAAGCAAGTGCATGTTCTGTCGCAAGCAAGCCTGCTCCTCCTGTTACGAGCGCAACTTTGCCTGTTAAGTCAAACAAATTATTTTTCATTTAGTAAAAACTCTATTAATTTAAAATCTAATTCTGTGTCAATATCAACGGCTCTTTCCCTCGGCATTTCACTTATCATACACTTTGCTTCGCTCCAATGCTGATAGTTATATAAAGCTTCTTTTTTTATTACATAAGCCGCTGGTGTCAAGCTAAATACTTTAGGAGCGTCTTGTCTTCTAACAATAGGTTTAGCTGTTTTTTTGACCATCTCTGCAAAACCTGACTCATTGATTTCCATCATATTAAAATACGGATTCCTTTCTGGTTCGTAACCCGTTATTACTACATCAATTTCCGGTGACTGCAATGCTAGTTCAATGGCTTTGTCAATATCATCTGTAGTTTTCAAAGGTACAGTGACATCCATATCTACAATATAACTAACTTTTTTTCCTGAAAGCCTTTCATATTCTTCAACGGCATTAAGAAAAACGGGCCATTTACTAGCGGTATCTGTTGCTAATTCCTGCGATCTGACCAAAGTATTTTCTATACCATTTTCTTTTGCAATATTTAATATATCCTCGCTATCAGAAGAAACTACTAGATCATTAAGGTATTTGCTTTTCTTTGCCGTATCGATGGTATAAACTATCAAAGGAATACCATTAAGAGGTCTGATGTTTTTTCCTAAAACACCTTTTGAGCCTCCTCTGCAACATATTGTTCCTAATATCATTTCCTAGTTTATTGAAATAAATTGTTTATTTGTTGAAGAGTTTTTAGCAGCAATTACCATTTTTAAACTGACTAAAGCTTCTTTAAAAGTTGTTAGTCTATAATCAAATGTAGTATCGTTCATAAAAGCCTTTACACTCTCAATATAGCGTTGATTTCTTTCAAAACCAGCATAAGAAAAAATTTCAGTTTCTTGATTATGAGCAACTATTTTAACTTCAGACTTTGCTAAATCCCAAAAAAGCGTTCCTTTTTCGCATGTAATCATGCAATTTCTAACCAATTCTTTCTGATGATAATCTAAATGAATTGTTGCTGTTGAATTATTTTCGAACTGTATCAGCACATCTGCAACATCTTCTGTTTCTATTTCTAAATTTGGATTATTCTGAAAAAAACAAGCAATAGTGGCCGGTTCACCAATTAACCATCTTAGATAATCAAATTCATGCACAAGATCTAGCATTACTCCGCCTCCTTTACTGATTTTGGCACTCATGCTTTGTTTATAATCTTGGTCTGGTCTCCAATCTGGAAGATATTGCCCTACCAAAGCATTAATTGAAAATATCTTTCCTAATTTTTCTTCGCAAATTAATTCTTTTACTTTCATTAATCCTGGATCAAAATGCAAATCATAACCAACAACAATTCTTTTAGAATACTCTAATAAACCGCTAATTTTTTCTATATTATTTAAGTTGTTGCTAATAGGTTTTTCTAAATAAATATTAGCAATACGGTGCTCTAATAAAAGAATTAAATCTGAAATATGATTGGATGTTGGAGTACAGATAAAAGCATGCGAAATTGCATTTTCTTGTAGCGCTTTTTCTGTATTTGGATATATTGCAAAACTCTTAAACTCTTCAGGAATATTTTCGGAAGTACTAACTATGCTAATATTCCTTTCTCCTAAAAAAATAAGATTTTTCAAATGCCTTTTGCCAATAGAACCAAGGCCAATAATTAGAATATGATTCATTTTAAAAAGGCGTTTTCATTTACATCAAAAGTAAATAAATAAATTACTTTTTTTAAACTTTCGTTTTTCAATGCTCTTGTATTTTTTTTCCTTCTAATTACTGCATATTTTTTTTAGCATTTTCTATAATTTTATTCATCCCCAAATTCCAGTTTTTAGAAGAGTAGAGATCTTCTAGAAAAGAAATCGACGGATTTTCATTAGATGCTAAAAAATCTACAATAGCATTCTCCCATTCTTCAATAAAATTTGGATTTTCAATCAGTTTGCCTAATTTTCCATATTGCAAAACTTCTGGAACTCCTCCATTTGCAGAGGCAATGCAGTAGCAACCACAATGTAAGGCTTCAACCAAACTCAAACCAAAACCTTCATGACACAATGTTGGAAACAAGTAGCAATCTGCAATTTGATAATATTTTGGCAACTCATTATTTGGAATTCTTCCTAAAAAAGAAACCCCTTCTATTTCAATTTCCCTATTTGAACCAATTACTAAAAGAACTGCATCTTTTTCTTTTATTCTTTTCCAAACATTTAATATTAAATCTAATCCTTTTTTCGGACGATCTTGCGAACACCAAATAAATACTTTTTTGTTTGTAATTTTTAGCTGTTTCTTTAAATTTTCCTTTTCTCCAGCTGCTATTTTATAGAATTTAGAAGTATCAATTCCGTTATGTAATACGGAAAACTTAGTTGGAAGAATCGTGTATTGTTGTTTATGAACTTTATACGAATCATGGGTTAATAAAACCATTTCATCAATACTTTCAAAAAACCATCTCCCATGAAAATTTTCATAAAAGGGAGGAAAACCATGATAAAAAAACTGAAGGTAGCAATTGTTTCTTTTTTCAATTTTTTCTAAAAAACCAATAAGAGGCTTTACAATTCCAAAATTGTCAATGATTTGAATGATGAATTGATCATCGCTTTCAATGATTTTTTTGAGTGCTTTGAAATATCCTAAATAATTGTTTTTTAAAAATTTCTTTTGAATTTTCAAAAAGCTGGTATTTTCAACAATACCGTATTTTATTTTAGGAAAATAATTTTCTGGTTTTTCGCAAACTATATAATCAATCTTATGATTATCAGCTAAATAATTATGATACAATGTAGTCCAGCTCCCGATTTGAGAATAGGGTAATGGAACTTGCGAAATCAGAATTACTTGAGGCATTTTTAGTGAGATTTGAGTAAAAATAAGAAAATTAAATTTTATTTATTTTTTTATTCTGAAAGTGATGCTTTTTAAATCTTTACTGATCTTATAGGAATATGGGTAAGTATGATAAAAAGAAATTATATGCAGTAAAACTTTATCATTGATTTCTTTTAAACTGAAATAATTAGGAACTTTTTTACCTGCTGCTTTTTTAATTTTATATTTTAATGTGGATTGAAATTCATCTTGGATAAATCTCACAGATAAAATTCCGTCTTGAAATTTTGGAAGTTTTACAAATAAAAAATGATCAATGACATCCGTCTCATTGGTTAAAATCAATTCATTTTCAAAAGTTTCTAATTGTTTAAAATCAAATTCTGAACTTATTTCGCCCCATTTTGGAGAGTTGACAATTACTTTTTGATTTTCGACATTGTATTTTAAATGAATACTATTAATCTCCACAATACGAGACAACTGCAATTCTAGATTAAGCTTCTGAGTTTCTCTTTGTCTATAATTTTTATGCCACTGATGAAGCATTAATAATTTTGAATTATAAAATTCAATTTGACATCCTTGTTTTTTCAAACGGTTATGGATATCAGTATCTTCAGAGCCCCAAAAATGAAAAAACTCATCAAATCCTTGAATATCTCTTAACTTTTGAACAGGAAAAAGTGTCATTCCTGTTGCTTCTTCGTTAGTTAAAAATTTTATTTTATAATCGTCAAAATTCAAATCCTTTGAACTTTCTTCTTCTGACAAAAAACCAACTTGAAAATAAACTAGTTTATCTAAATCTTTATTTTTTTCCAGTACTGATGTAAATTCTGGATGAAAAATCATATCAACATCAGCATTGAAACAATAATCTGCAGTGATTTTTTTCACAGCATAATTGAGCGCTTTAGATTTATTCCAAGGTTGATACTTTGTAAAGAGATATTCATATTTTGCAAAATTATAATTAGCAATCAGGTCTTTTACCTTAATTGCTAAATCTTGATCAGAACCATAATCAATAAATAATACCTCGAAATTTTGATTTGATTGTTTTTTCAATGAATCTAAAGAACGCTTTATTCGTTCTAGATTTCTATTTCGATAAGTATATAAAATGGTAATCATTTCAATTATTGCTTTATTACGATTGTTATATCTATTTAATTCGGAAAGCCATCTTTAGCAATCTTAAAAAAACTCTCTTGTTCGTTCCATAATATTTAAAAAAGTAAAATGGAAAATCTAAAAATTGCGTTTTTAATCTTTCTTTGTGCGCTTTGTATTTTGTTTCTCCCTTACTCGTCAATCCATATACATCATAATTTGCAAAAGGAACATTGAAATGAATAAAAGCTATCTTATTCTTGAACAGATTAAAATGCATTTTCCAATCTGAAATAAATTTTAAGTTTTCGTCAAAAAAATTATTATCAAAAACCGATAAATGGTAAATTACAGCTTGTTGGCATAATGTGTTTGTAAATGCAAACTTCTCCTCTATCATTATTGGATATTCGACCAACTCTTTAATTGCATTATTGTTTTCTAAATATATTGGTGCGTAATAAACAGCCTTGTTTTGCAAATTTAAAACGACTTTTTTAAGTATCTCTTCATCTTCTAATAACGAATCTCCACTATTTAAAAATAGAATAAAATCTCCAGTGGCCTTCGAGATACCTTTATTCATCGCATTATAAATTCCTTTATCTTTTTCACTTACCCAATATGAAATATGTTTTTCATGGTCAATAATGATTTGTTGGCTACCATCTGTACTGCCACCATCGATTATAATAAATTCAAAGTCTTTATAGGACTGAGAAGCAACACTCTCAATTGTTTTTTTTAACCCTTCGGCATTATTTCGGTTAATAGTTATAATAGATAATGAATACTTGTTCATAATGCTTTTAAGTATGTTTATAAAGGATAATCTTTTGAGTTTAGACCAATTATTTTAAATAATTTTCGGACTCCTCTTTTGAAAGACCTTTATAACGAATGAAATATTTCATCACTTTTTTATTCAATATAATTTTACCAAAAATTTTACTTTTGATAAAATAAGTCCATTTAGAGCCCAATTTTACAGGTTTTAGGAAAAAATCAGTACTTGTTTGATTTGGTTGTAATTTAGAAACCTCATCATTCATCCAATTTTCCACGACATTTCCCATATGGTAAGCGTAATTATCCGAAGTCGAAAGGCGCCACAGATCATTTTGAACTACAGGAATATCTAAAATTTTACTTTCACTGTCTCCTCCTAATTTATAATTTGAATATTTAATTTTTAAATCATTGAAAATTATACCTCTGTAAGTTCCTGCAAAATGTCCAGCACCTACAACCGCTTTTTCATTTTTATTAGAAATCGTAAAATATTTTTCTATATGAGCTTCATTATAAAAATCGGGGCTTCCTATACTATTTGCAAAGTTTTTTAATGCAAAAGGATTTTTAACTTTTGAAAAAGAAAGATCCTTTGATAAAATTTTGTCCCAATAAATATTGGATGTAAAAGTTCTTAAAGAACGTGATGAAGGCGTTGGGCAGACAATACCAGCTTTAGGAAAATTATCAAAAACCGAATATGTCGCGTCTTGCCATCCCTTTAAAAATAAAACATCTGAGTCTGTAATTGTAATTAACGGAAAATTATGACCAACAATCCCTTTCAAAATAGCATTTAATTTCCCAATATTTGTGGTATCTAAAAGTTCATGTATTTTTTCATTTAAATACAATTCTTGCAAATAGTTCTTTACTTCCTGACAGCTTCCATTATTAACAATAGTTATAAAAGTTTTTTTATGAACAGTACGAAATAACGATTCCAAAGATAATTTTAGAATAGCCAGACTATCTTTAAAATAGTTTTCTTGATTGGGAATGTAAACTGGAATTATAATTTGATGAAAATACACCAAATCATTATTTTGCTGATCTTTATTTGGATTAAAGCCTATTCGCATTGTAAAATTGTTTTATACATCTCCAATACTTTTAATTTATTACTTAAATAGCCTAGTTTTTCTGCCGCTATTTTTTCATTTGTAATTGCTGCAGTTTCTATGAGTTTTAAATTTGATAGCCCTTTTAAAATAGTTTCTTCAATTTCTGATACTGATTCTGGATTATGAATTAAAAATCCATTTTCGCCATCTCTGATTATTTCTTCGGTAACGCCACCAGGATTAGACTGAATAGGAAATGCGCCCATTACAATAGCTTCCAAAAGTGTATTTGGCATTCCATCAGAAATACTGTTTCCGATGTAAATTAAAGACTCGCCCATCAATCGAATTAATTCATCATGAGAGAGATCATGTCTTCCAAAAAAAGCAAAATCTAAATTATTACTTTTTATATAATCAATTATTTTAGCATGTGATCCAAAAACAATTATCTTATAGTTTTTAATTTCTTCTAATATAGAGTGAAGTGCTTTTACAACATTTAAACCTCGACCAAAACTATGCTCATATCCTTTAACTAAAATAATTTTTCTCTGAGAAATGAGCAATTTAAAAGAAGTCAATTCTTCTAATTGGTATCCTGTTCCTCCGGGAATGACACCTAAAAACTTTCCTGAGAAATTTAGTTTTTTAGCCAAATCGAAATCTCTTTTACAATCTGTATGTAAAAAATCTACTCTCTTTAGAACATTCTTAATTTTAGATTTGTGTTCTTTAAAATTCTTAAAATAAAACAGATCGTTACCCCAGCAAGAATAAAGCCATTTTACTTTTCGAAATTTTTGCATTGTTTTCAAAATAGGATAGGAACAATTCTGCATTTCAAAACTATGAACTATGTCTGGCTGTATCTCTAAAATTATTTTTTCTAAAACTTCATTTGCAGTCACTTCAAGATAAGAACGAATTTTTTGATATAAATCAGGATATTTTTTACTTAAAAAATATTCTCCTTTTATATAAGTCAATTTTCTTTTTTCCCATCCATAAAACTGATGTAGAGAATCGAAAGTTTCCAGTTTTCCTTTTCCCAAAACATCAAACCAATACAATTCATAATTGGTATCTTTTAAATTTTCTATCCATCGAATAGCATGAATAGAGGGCATGGAGACAAAAAGAATTTTCATTATAAAATTATTCTATTAAGAAATCCTACATGAAATTTTATACAAAGATCTGCTATTCTATTTTTCTTGTACAATAAAGACGGACTGCCCCATTTATTATGAAACTTTATATAATCGTCCAAAACTTTTTTGTCTTCTAAAAGATATTTGTTAGCTTCTGTAAGTACATAATTAGGTAGTTTATTTAGATCTAAATCAACATTTTCTCTAAGTTTTTTAAATCCTACACTTAGTCCTTCTCGATTTTTTTTTGTTTTTTCTCTTTCAAGATGTTCCACTTTAGAAGAATTAACCAAAGCGTGCCTAATATTATATTTTTTTAAAGTCATCGCATAATCATTATCTGCATATCCAAGATTAAATGTCTCGTCAAGATAACCAATTCTTTTTATAACTTTTTTAGTTGTTACTAAACACCATCCTAAAACATGTGTTCTTACCTTGTATCCCAACTCAAATTCTTTCGCAAAATCGAAATCGTTTATTTTACCACTTGGCGAAAATGATTCGATATGAGAATTATTTTTATGTACTTCTAAAATTTTACTAAACCAATTTTCATAAAAAATTAAATCATTATTACATAAAGCAACAAAATCACCTTTTGATTCTTTTACTCCAATATTCAGAAACTTATGAAAATTGAAATCTGATTCCGGAACAATAACTTTTACAAATTCTGGATATTTAAATTCCGAATTGACATAATCTTTATTTGACTCCACCAAAATAACCTCAATTTGAATAGACTTTTCAGATGCTATTAGAGAATTGATACAATTAGAAGTCATTTCAAATAATCCTTCTGTAGTGGTATATGACAATATTATGACTGATAATTTCATGCTAACTAGTACAGCTAAAAAGAAATTTCTTTAGAGCTAATGTTTTTATAATTTATTTTTTTGTTCTTCTAAGAAATGCTTTTACTAATTGAAAAAATCCAATACCAGTTAAAACTTGTTTATTTTTTTCTGCATATGAATGTATAAAATCTTCTATTGAGGAAGAGGGCAGATAATGTAATTTATCCCACATCTCAGGCCTCTGCGGATGCATATTTAAAAAACTCTCGTAATTATCAGCATTCAAATTTTTCCAAAACTCAAAATACCTTTTTGTGTCAAAATCATCGCGATGTCCCCAATTGGATAGCTTAAAAAAAACCTGTTCTTCTGATCTTGCCCAAGATTGATGAATTACTTTAGCACGCATAAGATGGTTACTAATACTATGATTTGCTCTCGCTCCTTCATAATGTTTGCAGTTTGTAATAAAAGAAAATTTCTCGTTATTTTCTATATATAAATATCCGTCTGGTAATTTTTTAAATAGAGTTATAAAATAACCTTGAAAAACAATTGGTGTCAGTTTCGGAAAAAGAGTTAAATACCAATGTTGCTTCAAAAACCTCCTAACCTTTGAAAAATCATATAAATATTCATCAACATCTAACTGCATTAGCCAGCCTTTACCCATTTTTTTTAAAAGCATATTTCGTTCCCTAGTTTCACATTCCATTGGAGACAATCCGGGTACATAAAAGTCGTCAAAGTAAAATTCAATTTTCTTTTTAAGATCAAAAAGTTTTACTTCTTCAAAAAAATCATTTTCAATTTCAAAATAATTTCCGCTCCAAGTTTGATGATTCTTATCAATTGCTACATAAATTTTATCTGCATAATTATAGACTTGCTTTACCGAGGTAAAAAACATTTCATAATCATACGATACTACATATCCAATCTTTATTCTCATTCTATTACTATTAAATTAGATTTTACAAGAGTTTATAGCCTTTTTTAAAAATACTATAAACAGTAAATCCAATTATTGTTTTAATCATTTCTGAAAATTGAAAGAGCTTTATTTCTGCAAGTAAAAGTTGTTCCAAATAATAAAATTTATGCTTATTATTCTGGACAGCTGCATCTCGTAATATAAACTTGCAACGATTTTTTAAATGTGCTTTCAAAACGTTTGCATTTGCTGCTTTGTTTTCTTTTACTAATGATATATGTTTTTTAATTGCTTTAAATTCTGACTTTATTTCTTTAAAGTTTAGTTTACCTATTTCATGAGACAAAGACTCATTATGCACTCGATATTGAATATGTTCTTCATCTAAATAAATTACAACAGGATTCTGATATAACATTCTAAGATTAAAATCCCAATCATCCAAATTTGTAATCGTTTCATCAAAAAGATTGGGCTGGAGAATTAAAAAACCCCTTTTCCATGTTGGAGTGAAGGTGTAGTAAGTAATCTTAGCAGTCATATAATCTTGAATTACATTCTCCGATCTAAAAGAATGTTTTTTATTCAAGACTTTATTGTTAAAATCAATATACTGTAATGACGATACAATTAAATCAGGATGGTTTAAAAAATTATTACTTATAGTCTCAAGAGCTTTCGGCAATAAAATATCATCACTGTCAAACCATTTTATATAATCTCCTTTGCTTAACTCAAAACCGTAATTTCTGCAGGAATTTGGACCTTTTAGTCTTTCCTTAGGTCTTTTATAATATTGAAATCTATTATCTGATGCAAGATATGCCGCTAATAGCTCTTCTGTGTTGTCTGTAGATCCGTCATCAATTATTATACATTCCCAATTTTTGTAGGTTTGCTGTGCAATACTATTTAGCGTTTCTATTATTAGGTTTGCCCTGTTATATGTCGGAATTATAATTGAAATTAATTTAGACATATGGCATCATTTCTTAATTTTTAATTGAATGCTTTTTAAATCTGAACTGATTTTATAGGTATATTGATAATCTCTATAATAGACTAATAATTGTCTAACAAGTAAATCATGAATGTCTTTTAGAGAATAATATTGATGCATTTTTACTCTAAAAATTTTCTTTATCTTATAATTTAATGAAAGTTGATATTGATAATCCTTGAAAATAACATTCACAACATCATCATGGGTATTGGGTAAAATGATATTAATAAAATTTTCTACAAGTAGTTTTTTATTCGTTATTACGGTAGAATCTTGATGAGAATTTAAAAACTGAAATTCTTCTTCAGTCATTAATTTTCCCCAATTTTCATTATTAGGCTTTAGTATTTGTTTTTGCTTATTAAACATTAACTTTTGCTTATTCAAACCAAATGCTTCTGAAAAATAAAGTTCTTCTGTTAATTTCTCTTTATTTATACTAGTAAAAGTTTCATGCCATTGGTGCAATAGTAAAATAGTATCATTGTAGAATCGCGAAGAATATCCCGCTATTTTAAGTCTAGCGTAAACATCTTCATCTTCAGCGCCCCAGAAATGAAAAAACTCATCAAATCCGCCAACAGTTAACAAAGATTTTAAACTAAAAAGAGATAATCCCTGCCCTTCGGGTATACTTTTAGAAGAAATATTGTATTGATTAAATTCTTTAGATTGCTTGCTCTCCTTTTCATCTAAATAGCCTACCTGGAAATACACATTCTCTTGTTCATCTTTTAATTTGTGCAATGTAGCAACCAAATCAGGATGAAAAATAATATCTATGTCTGCAATAAAAACAAACTCAGTTTCTGCAAATCGAAGACCAATATTGATTGCCTTTGAACGAGACCAAGGCTGATCATTATGAAATGAATGAATGTATTTTACGTATTTATATTCTTCTACTATTTTTTTTACAGAACTGGATATATCAAAATCAGACCCATAGTCGACAAAAACAACACAAAAATCTTTATTAGATTGCAAGACTAACGAATCAAGAGATTTCTTGATTCGAGATAGTTCTCTATTTCTATATGGATATATTATTGTGATCATTTTTTCGTTAAATATTAAGTCTTAGATTAACTTCTTATTATTACAGAATGCTTAATCACGCTTAGATATCTTTTTATTGCTGTCTTTTTTTTACAGTTTAGAAAGTTGTTCAAAAATGTATAAAATGAAGCGTAATACATTTTATTATTTAGCTCTATTTTAAATTTCTCAATTGAATAATCGTTTATACGGCTTATTGTTAATAAAGAATAATTTTTATATCCTATATATTTTTTAATCTTTAAAATTTGGTTAATATGCATTTCTTGATACTTTAGCAAGGATAAAGACATCATAACACCCGATTCATGAATTCTATAAACCGAAAAAAAATCGCAACTTCTGTATGCCTTTAATTTGCTATGATTTAAGATCATAATATATAGAAACCAATCGCCAAAAGTTACGGTAGGAAAATGTTTTAATAAATCCGCAAAATCATTACGAAACATTACAGTACAAGTTACTAAATGGTTTTGGCTGTAAAAGTTTGTCTCATCAAAAATCTTTCTATTAATATCTAACCCTATAATTTCATCATTTAAAACATCGCCTCTAATTATTTTTGCTGCAGAACTATGAATTACATATTCTGGGTTAGTCTCTAAAAAATCAACTTGTTTTTGTAGTTTTAATGGATCAATCCAGTAATCATCTCCTTCGCAAAGTGCTATGAATTGCCCTTGGCATTGTTGCATTGCAAAAATAAAATTAGGCATCATGCCTTTATTTTTTTCATGCTTAAAATATTTAATCCATGATGCTTTAGGATGATTTGATAAAATATCCTGAATAACACTATCTGTTTGATCCGGAGAGCAATCATTAGCCAAAATAAGCTCAACTGCAAAATCACATTCTTGCATTAAAACTCCCTCAATAGCTTCACGAATAAATTGTTCATGTCCATAGGTGATCATGCAGACACTAACTTTTAAATCTTTCTGCATATTAAAAATCTAGTGGTTTCAATTCTTTAATAACTTTGCCCGGTGTTCCAATTACTAAAGAATTGTCGGGAACATCTTTAGTTACGACAGATCCTGCACCGATAATTACATTTTCACCAATAGTAATATCTCGCAAAATTGTTGCGTTAGCCCCAATTTGGCAATAGTTTCCTATTTTACATCTTCCTAAAATTGTTGCCCCAGGTGAAACCTCAACAAAATTTCCAAGTAAACAATCATGCGTTACAATCGAATTATAATACAGAATGGCTCCAATCCCTATTTGAACACTATTTGAGACATTAGATCCGGGTAATATATTTGACCCCGTACCGACATTAACATCATATGTACCAATAATCGCTAATTTACTAACAGTAGAAGTAAAGATTCCTCCTATTGCAGTAAAATCATTATACAGTTTTTTTCTCAAATTTGGGTTTCCGATTCCAATCGTAAATCGATTATCTATTGTTTCAAAATAATTAGAAGCTTCTTCAATAGATTTTATAATAGGAAATTCATTAAACAGTTTTCCACTTACATCATCATTAATGTTATCATAGAATGAAAGATTTTCAATCTGATCTAGTTCGCTAACAACCTGCAAAACTTCTTTGGCAAAACCCTTAGCTCCTACAATTATCATAAGTTAGAGTTAATAAGTAAAACAATCTTTTCTAATTCCTCTAATTTTAAGCCCACATAAAGAGGTAAACACATAATACGTGAAGCAACACTTTCTGAAATTGGCATTTTAGAGCCTTTCATATATTCAATTGTATTTAACGATGGATAAAAATATCGCCTTGGAAAGATATTATGATCATTTAATTCTTTTTGAACTTGTAACAATTGTTTTTCTGAATCAAAAATAAGAGGATAATAGCTAAAATTCCAAAGAGTGTTTTCTCTTATTTTTAAGTCTTTCACTTTTGAAAAATCAAGTTTATTGTTATAAAATTCAACTACTTTTTTTCTTTCAGTAATTATTTTATCCATATGTGGTAAAATAGTCAAACCCATTGCAGCTTGCAATTCAGAAATTTTTCCATTTATGCCAAGACCATGAAATTCCAATGGTCCGTTATGTCCAAAATTATGAGAATAAAATAGTTTATGTTGTATTTCTAAATCGTTTGTAAACATTGCACCTCCCTCGGCTGTATGAAAAATTTTCGTTGCATGAAAACTACAAGTGCTTACATCTCCATATTCAAAAATAGATTTATTGTTGAACTTGACACCAAAACAATGAGCAGCATCATAAATAACTTTTAAACTATGCTTTTTTGCAATAGCCTCAATAGCCACGATGTTACAAGGATTTCCGAATACATGAGTAGCTAATATTGCTGTAGTTTTTGATGTAATTGCCTTTTCAATTTTACTCTCGTCTATGGTTAAGTATTGCGGATCTATATCTACAAAAATTGGAGTACAATTTTCCCAAACTATTGTCGCCGAACTAGCTACATAACTAAATGGAGTTGTGATAATTTCACCATTGCCTCCAAATAATTTCAATGCTATTTGCAATGGTATAGTTCCATTATTAGTAATAATTATATTGGAAATATCTAGATAACTTTTTAATTTTTCTTCAAGTTCTAATACGAGTTCGCCTCGGTTAGTTAACCATTCATTATTCCAAGCAGTTTTAATTGTGCTCTGATATTCAGACAATGAAGGCAGAAACGTTTTTGTAACATTAATTATTTTATCCTTTTGGCTATTCATTAATTGTATTAAAAATTGTTTTGTTATTTATAGGAACTCAAATTAATTTAAATTAAGCTTCAATGAGATTTTATTAAGCCATGAAATATTAAGCATAGAAACTATCCATTTTAGAGAGAAAAGAGGCTCTCCCACATTGCGAAATTGTAAAATCTCTAAGGTAATTTGAATCAAAATTTAAAGTGCTGTTTCTAATTTTCAATAAAGCATTTGCAATAGCTTCATAATCGCCAATATCTACCTTTACTCCAGTTTTTTCATTAACAGCATCTTCTACTCCTCCACTTTTTGTAACAACAACCGGAACACCACATAACATAGCTTCCCTTACTGCTACACCAAAAGTTTCTGCAATACTCGTAGATATAAATACATTTGCAGTTGTCAAGGTAGCAAAAACCTCATCTCTAGGTAAGAAAGGCACAAAAACACATTTAGAATAAACATTATATTTTCTTGCTAAATTTTCAAAAACAGTAGTATTTGCATTAGCAAGATTGTCAAATGAATTATTCCCAATCACAACAACTTCAATATCAAAATCCGTTATTTTACAAAAATGCTCAATGCTTTTAAAAAAAGTATCCATATCTTTTATAAAACTCGGATATGATATCGTTACAACTCGAAATTTTAAATTTGATGTATTAGATATTTTTATAATCTTTTCTTCATCTATAAAATTCCAAATAATATACGGATTACATTCAATTGAGTTCATTAAAATGCATCTCTTCTGGTGATTACTTACTGCGCCAACTTTACTAGCATCTTGAAGTGATTTTCTAATAAGCTGTTGTTTAAATTTTGAATAATAATTTAACAAAAACACTTGATGTTCAGTTATTAGGTATGGGATTTTAAATACTTCGCTCAAATTATTTGCAATTATACCTCCATCAACAGTACATTGCGCGTGAATTAAATCAGGTTTCCAGCCAGTTGCTAACAGTTCAATAAAAGCCTTAGAGTATTCGCGACAGAACTCATTATGAATCTTTTTTTCATTCCATTTAAAAAATTTCATTATAGAAAAAGAAAATGCTTCTGGACCTTGAATTAAAAAATCTTTCTTGAGTATTGTCTTTTTAGGGGAAAAAAAACTATTAATTTTTAACTTAAAAAAATTGATATAATTAACCTCTTTTATATTTCCGTATAGAACTTTAATATCATATCCATTATCTGTTAAAAATGATGCTTGTTCTTGAAAAAAAGAACCAATTATATCATTTTTAACATTCGGATACCAAGAAGGAATAATTAAGACTTTTTTTTTCATATATTATTTTTAAATGCAATAGCGTCATTGTCTAAAATTATAATATTATAATCATTTTCAAATAGAAGAGTTTGGCATTCCACAAATCGATTCATATTTATAATACCTTGTCGCATACCATGCTCGAAAGAAATTATCCGAGGCGATATCTGATTAAAATTAATCATTTTAATTATTTCTAAATCATATCCCTCAGTATCAATTTGCAAAAGATCTATTCTGTTTATCGAATACTCCTTTATCAAAGCATCAAAAGATATACATTTCACAGATTCTTCAATAATATCATATTCAGGAATATTTCCAAGTTTATGATGATCTTTATTAAATGAAGGAGTTCCCTTTGTCCAATCTGGATAATTTGTCTTTTTAGGATCCACTCTGTACATCTTCATTTCAGTTTGATCTTTGTGTATTGCAAGATTCAAAAGTTTTACATTCGGATGTTTATCATAATTTTTTTCTAGAAGTTTAAAGATATCAGGCATTGGTTCAATTGCAATACCTTTTACTTTTTCTTTAGTCACCAATTCATATATCGGGTCAAAACTGATTCCATCGTTGGCACCAATTTGAACAAAGAAAAAATCATCATGCAATGTTTTGTAGAAAAGTTGAGATAATGGTAAAAATTGATTCCTTAGTCTAAAATGACTAGTGTAAAATGATTTCTTTAGAAGAATTAAACCAAACTTGCCTAGAATTTTATTTATCATGATTTATCTTATTTTTTCTCAAATTTATTTCTAACACTGGAGAAACTGCTCCTCCCCAACCTTTATTATATTTATTACCTCTTCTAAAATTATCATCAATGACATTAAAAGATAAAGCCTCCTTCACGTACAAAAGTTGTTCAAAATTTCCAGTCTCATCTACAATAGAAATATCAATAGTATGAAATCCTGGATTTAATAAGTATTTAGGTATTATACATTCTATATAATATTCTCCAGGGCAATTTATTTTTTCGTCTTTATAAAAACTAGTTGCAACAAATGATAGAGTAGACTCTCTAAATACCGGAATTGTGATAGAATATGATTTATTTATAGATCCGACAAAAGTAGTTCCCAAAATCAAATCCATAGCATTTGTAATAAGATCTACTTCATTAACGATTCTAGTATTCAAAATCATACAGTTTTCGCCATGATATGTATTAGGATTTATTAAAATTTCATCAGACTTTTCGTTAATTAAATATGTACTAATTGCCTCATCAATATCCCCATTAAAAACTATCCTTCCATTATCCAACACAACTCCCCTTGTACAAAGGTTTTTAACAGCTGCCATATTATGACTAACAAAAAGTACAGTTCTCCCCTCTCCTCTAGAAATATCTTGCATTTTACCAATAGCTTTCTTTTGAAATTCAGCATCACCAACTGCCAAGACCTCATCGACAACTAAGATTTCAGGGTCTAAAAAAGCCGCTACAGCAAAAGCTAAACGAACTGTCATTCCAGAACTATATCTTTTTACAGGTGTGTCAATATAACGTTCGCAACCAGAAAACTCAATAATCTCATCTAACTTTGAATTGATTTCTTTTTTAGTCATTCCTAAGATAGCACCATTAAGAAAAATATTCTCTCGGCCGGTCATCTCTCCATTAAAACCAGTTCCAACTTCTAGCAAAGAAGCAATACGACCACGAGATTTAATACTTCCAGTTGTAGGAGCCGTCACTTTTGAAAGAATCTTTAAAAGTGTCGATTTCCCAGCACCATTTTTCCCAATAATGCCTAATACTTCTCCTTTTTCTATTTCAAAGTTAATATCCTGTAAAGCCCAAACATAATCTGAATTTCCTTTTTTAGAACGATCATTAGTATCTCCTATTCGTAAATAAGGATCTTCTTTACCTCTAATTCTATGCCACCATCTGTTTAAATCATGACTTAAGGTTCCTGTTCCAACTTGACCTAAACGATATTGTTTAGAGATATTTTCAGCTTTTAATATAATCTCTCTCATTTATACGGTATCTATAAAGCTTTTTTCTGTTCTATTAAAAACCAATAATCCAACAAAAAAAACGACTAACGTAACTACTATTGTATATATCAGACCTAAAATTGATATACTGCCAATATCTAAGAGCATATAACGAGAAGTTTCTATCACATATGCTAATGGATTATATTGTACAATCCAGCCAAATTTTGGTAACTTTTCCTTGATTAATTCCATTGGGTACATTACAGCAGATACATACATAAGCAACTGTATTCCGAAACCGACTAAATTATTTAAATCTCTATATTTAGTTACCATGGACGAAATCAACATTCCTAAACCAAGACCTAAAACTCCCATTATAACAATTAATACCGGAAAGAAAAATAATGAACCATTCAAAGTTAATTTTGCGCCATTAAAAAAATAAAAAATGTAAAAGATAACAAATATGCCAAATTGGATTCCAAATTTGATTAAGTTCGAAATTACAATAGACAAAGGAGTAATAATTCTAGGGAAATAGACTTTCCCAAAAATGGCCGCATTCGATTTAAATGTATCCGATGTTCCAGTCAAACAAGAAGTAAAGTAATTCCATACCATTATACTGCCGAGATTAAATAAGAATGGAGGAATAGATCCCGTTTTAATTCCTGCAACATTATTAAAAATTATAGTAAAGGTTATGGAAGTAAATAAAGGCTGAATTAAGTACCAGAGAGGTCCAAGTACCGTTTGCTTATAAACGGTTATAATATCCCTTTTGACAAAGAGAAATAACAGATCTCTATATTGCCAAATCTCTTTAAAATTTAGTGCGAAAAAGCGATTTTTAGGGGTTATTTCAAACAGCCATTCATTTGTCTTATCAGCGTAATTGTTCATTTGATAGTTAGGGAAAAATGTTATTTTAAAAAATCAAAAATTAACAGGATTTTTAACATTTTAGACTTAGTTTAAAAATGCCAAAAGGTGTTTTTATAAAAAACACCTTTTGATTCTATTTAATTTATGTTATAAAATGAGATTACTTATCTAGAACCTCAAATGTAGAATTCATACTTTTAAATTCTGGAACGATTTTTTTCATTTTAGCTACAATATCATCATTTTCATAAAAATCGGCAATTCCGATAAGTTCATCTACATCAATATGCAGATTTTCATACTCATCTTGAATTTCCTGAGCGATCATGATTTTGTTATGATATGTTGGCAATGTTTTAGAAGTATCATTTAACAGTTCCTCATAAAGTTTTTCACCAGGTCTTAGACCGACAATCTTGATTTTTATTTCTTTATCCGGAATAAAACCAGCTAGTTTAATCATTTTCTTAGCTAAATCAATAATTCGAACTGGTTTACCCATATCAAAAATATAGATTTCGCCACCATTACCCATCGCTCCAGCTTCTAATACCAACTGACAAGCCTCAGGAATTGTCATAAAATAACGAATAATGTCTTGATGTGTTATCGTTACAGGACCGCCTTCTGCAATTTGCTTCGTAAATAATGGAACAACAGAACCATTAGAGCCTAAAACGTTTCCAAAACGAGTCGTGATAAATTTAGTTCCTCCTTCTACATTTTCTTTTTGGTTTTTCAAGAACAACGACTGAACATATTTTTCTGCGATTCTTTTGCTGGCTCCCATTACATTACTAGGGTTTACCGCTTTATCTGTAGAAACCATTACGAATTTCTTCACATTATACTTGCAGGCTAAATCAGCTAGATTTTTAGTTCCTTTTATATTTGTTTGAATTGCCTGAGCCGGGTTCTCTTCCATAAGAGGAACGTGTTTGTATGCAGCAGCATGAAAAACAACGTGAGGTGTATAATTTTTGAATACTTTCTCTAATGCTTTTTTACTTCTAACATCAGCAATAACAGCTACAATTTTAGTAGTCACATTCATGCCCTGTGTTTCCAAACATAAATTATGCAAAGGTGTTTCGGCATGATCAACAACAATAACCTTTTTTGGATTAAAATTTAAGACCTGTCTTACAATCTCACTACCGATAGAACCAGCAGCTCCAGTAATTAAAATTGTCTTATCTTTTAATTGTTTAGAAATTGATTTGCTATCTAAAACGATTGGTTTTCTCTCTAGTAAATCTTCAATCTGGATATTTTTTACTTTTTGAGAAATCTCTTTTTGGTTTTCCCAGTCTGAAATCAATGGAACTGTATAAACTCGGTAATTAAATTCTAAACACTGATCAACTATAATAAGCTGTTCGTCTTTGGTTAAGCTTTTATCGGCAATGATAACTCCTTCTGCAGCGACAGAACGCATTAAAGCCGGCAGTTTTTTTCTTAAGATTAAAATGGGAAGATCCAGCATACGCTTAGATGCATTCTGATTGTTTTTATCTACAAAACCAACAATTTTAAATCGAGAAGGTGTCTCAAATTTTAACGCATTTGCTACAGAGATGGCATTGGCGTCTGTACCATAAATTACAGTTCTAACCAATTTAGTAGTAGCTTTTTCTGAAAAGTACATTTCAAATGTCTGTTTTACGATCACGCGGTATAAGAATAATCCGCAAAAAGATAAAACCAAATTGATAAAAAGCGCTGTATTCAGAAAGGCTTTATGGCCAGAATACAATTCGAAAACTAAATTTATAAACAAGAAAAAAACTAAAACTGACATTTGAGAAAACAGCAGTTTTATGGCATCTATATAAGATGAATGTCTAATAATTCCCGAATAAGTTCTAAAAAGCCAAAAGAAAAATATATTGACTAGAATTAAACTAGTCACAAAATAAAAATCGTGTGAAGTTATAATATAACCAATTGCAGTACCTTCAAAAAGCAGGTAGGTGAAAGAGAACGAGAAAAACAAAACCATTACATCAATAGCAATGATAATCCACCTAGGAAGATAACTCAAATTATTGATGTTAGCCCTAAGATTTCGAGGCGAAAAAGTTTTATATAACAAAGAGGTTATATTATTTGGTTTGTCTGTATTCAATTGAGCTATATTTAAGTCAGTAAAATTTGAACTTTATACAAAAATACAAATTAAAGGTTTTAAACCATTACTTATAGGTTCAAATTAAATTTTAACACCTTTTTTCTTTTGTTTTAAAAATTCAATCAGGTACGTTCCATAGCCAGATTTAAGCAAGGGCTGTGCTAACTCTTCAAGTCGTGCATCATTAATGAACCCTTGTCTCCAAGCAATTTCTTCGATACAACCCACTTTTAGTCCTTGTCTTTCTTCTAGAACTTGAACAAATTGTCCTGCTTGCATCAAACTATTAAAAGTTCCAGTATCCAACCAAGCAGTCCCTCTACTTAGTATACCTACTTTCAATTGTCCTTTTTCAAGATAAACTTTATTTACATCAGTAATTTCATATTCACCGCGAGCACTTGGTTTTATATTTTTAGCTATTTCAACAACAGAGTTATCATAAAAATAAAGTCCTGGCACAGCATAATTCGATTTTGGTTCTAATGGCTTCTCTTCAATTGAAATAGCATTTTTGTTTTCATCAAATTCTACCACTCCATATCTTTCAGGATCAGAAACATGATAAGCAAAAACAACTCCACCATTTGGATCTGCATTATCTTTTAAAAGTTGTTGCATATTTGTTCCAAAGAAAATATTATCTCCTAATACTAAAGCAACTTTATCAGTACCAATAAACTCTTCTCCTATTACAAAAGCTTGAGCCAAACCATTTGGATTCGGTTGTTCAGCATAACTAAATTTACAACCAATAGTACTTCCGTCCCCTAGAAGTTTCTTAAAATGAGGCAAATCATGTGGAGTAGAAATAATTAAAATTTCATTAATTCCTGCCATCATTAACGTTGACAATGGATAATAAATCATCGGTTTATCATAAACTGGCATTAATTGTTTACTAACCGCTAACGTTAGCGGATGTAATCTTGTACCAGAACCTCCAGCTAATATAATTCCTTTCATAAAATTTGATGTAAGATTTTAAAATTTCTATTCATAATTAAACTAAAATATAAAATCATCTTTTAAACAAATATTTTCTTTAGACTCTTTTTGTAATTTGGAATTTCTAGATTATAAACTGATTTTATTTTTGTTTTATCCAACAATGAAAAATTTGGGCGTTTTGCAGGTGTCGGATAAGATGATGTTGGAATCCCTCCTACTTTGCAATTGTAACCACCAAATTCTTTTATACTTAACGCAAATTCGTACCAGCTAATTTCTCCTTCGTTTGAATAATTATAAATTCCTGGGATCCACTTTGGCGATTCTATTATATCAATCATTGCTTTTGCTAAATCGGCAGCATATGTAGGTGATCCTATTTGATCATTTACCACATTAATTTCGTCTCTTTCTTGCATTAACCTTTGCATTGTTTTCACGAAATTGTTTCCGAACTTACTGTAAACCCAAGAAGTTCTAATGATAATTGATTCTGGATTTTCTTTTATACAAGCAATTTCGCCATCTAACTTACTTTCTCCGTAAATATTTATAGGGTTAGTTTTTGAGTCTTCGCATAAGGCTATTGAAGAAGTGCCATCGAAAACGTAATCTGTCGAAATATGAATTAATCTTGCATTCTTTTCTGCTGTATATTTTGCAATTAATGCTACCGCAGCTTGATTTATAGTATATGCCAATTCTTTTTCCGATTCAGCTTTGTCAACTGCAGTGTAAGCTCCACAATTAAATACAATATCTGGATTAATTGCTTCTATTTGAGTTTGAAGTAATTCTAAATTATCTAATGTTGCTTTCGTACGATCGGCAAATATCCATTCATATTGAGGATACTTAGGTGCTAAAACAGAAAGTTCGGTTCCTACTTGTCCTGTTGCGCCGGTTACTAAAATTTTTTTCATTAAAATAAACTGTTACAATTATCTATAAAAGGAAGAATCTGATCTTTCTCAGAAACTATTGCTTCTTCTAAATTCATTCCCCAATCAATATTTAAAGATGGATCATCATATTTAATTCCGCCTTCTGAAGCTTTATTATAAAATTGATCACATTTATACATTACTGAGGCAGTATCACTTATTACTGAAAAACCATGAGCGAAGCCTTGAGGAACTAATAATTGTTTTTTATTTTCTGCAGATAACAAAATGCTAAATGCTTTCCCGTACGTAGGAGAATCTTTTCTTAAATCTACTGCAACATCAATAATTTCACCTTCTAAAACTCGAACTAATTTTGTTTGAGCAAAAGGAGGATTTTGATAATGTAATCCCCTTAAAGTTCCTTTTTTAGAAAAGGATTGATTATCCTGAACAAAATCAATATTAATTTCTAAATCTTCAAATTTTGCTTTACTGTAAGATTCAAAAAAATAGCCTCTTTCATCTCCAAAAACTGTAGGTTCTACAATTACTAAATCTTTTATAAATGTTTTTTCAATTTTCATTTTTTAATGTTATTCAGTTAAAGAAATTAAATATAACCTCTTTTATTCTAATTTTATCTTGCTGTTTTAAATTTGATCCTGATGGCAAACACAACCCTCTTTCAAATAACCTTTCCGCTATATTATTACCGTAGTAAGGGTATCTTTTAAAAAGTGGCTGTAAATGCATTGGTTTCCATAAAGGACGACTTTCTATATTTGCTTCTTCAAAAGCAATTCTGAAATTTTCTCTTTGTTCTTTTGTTTTTAATAATATTGTATTAAGCCAATAATTTGAAAAAAAATCCTCATTAAGATTGTCAAAAAGCTCTACGTCATTGATGCCTTTAAAAGCTTCTTTATAAAACAGGTGATTATTTCTTCTAGACAGAATATTGTGTTCTAATATTTTCAGCTGTCCGAGACCTATTCCTGCGCAAATATTACTCATTCTATAATTGTATCCCAATTCACTATGCTGATAATGTACCGCCTTTTCTTTAGATTGTGTAGCGTAAAAAATTGCTTTATTTTTTTCCTCTTTTGAATTAACTATTAATGCTCCTCCGCTTGAAGTTGTAATAATTTTATTTCCATTAAAAGAAATGATTCCAAAATCACCAAATTTACCACATTTCTTTCCTTTATAAGTACTTCCAAATGCTTCTGCACTATCTTCGATTATTGGAATACCATACTGGTCAGCAATAGCATGAACTTCATCTACTTTATAAGGTGTACCATATAAATGAACTGCGATAATAGCTTTCGGTTTTTTTCCTTTTTTTATTCGATCTTTTATGGCAATTTCTAAATTTTCTGGACAAATATTCCATGTTTCAGACTCACTATCAATAAATAATGGAATTGCATTTTGATACAAAATTGGATTTGCTGATGCCGAAAATGTCATAGTTTGGCAAATTACCTCATCTCCATCTTTTACTCCTAACAAAATTAACGCTATATGTATCGCAGATGTTCCAGAATTCAATGCCGCAATAAATTTTTTTTTTCCAAAATAATCTTGGAGCTCATTTTCAAATTCATCTACGTTTGGTCCTCCAGAAGTAATCCAGTTTGATTTAAAAGCCTTTTGAATATATTTTTGTTCAAAACCACTTTCTTGAGATAACGACAAATAAATTCTTTTATTACTCATTAGGAATTGACCAATAATCTGCTGGATAACGCACATCATCCTCGCTTACATTTGTTAATGGTAATGTAGAAAATGACATTAGTTTCGAGTTCTCTTCTAAAGATTCTATAGCATTAGCATAACCTGCGGGAATGTGAACAATTTTACTGTCAAATTCCGAAACTAAAATCGTCTCAATGATTAAATCTTTTGAAGGATTTTCCCAATTATCAATTTTTATAAAATGCACTTTAAAAGATCCTGTAAGACAATAAAAATTTTTAGCATCTAATTTATGTCCTTGCCATGCGCGCAAAGGATTTTCTTTGGAGTTGCTTATAATATAAAATCTTTCGATATCAGAAAAATCAAAATCATTTACAAAAGTGATACTTCCCCTATGATCGGCAAAATTCCCACCTTGAATTACTTTTGGTTTCATGCGTTTAATCTTAAATTATTTTTATTTAGCAAATAAAATTTTAATGAATAAACAACAATCAAAGGCAGAATTATAATTAAAAAGATAACTGCATCGTTAACTTTCTGATAAAGATTTACCACTATACATGAAATTATAATTTGAACCAACCCATAAAGTAATGATACCATTCTGTGTTGTATTTTATATTCATTACTTAAGATTTGATAAAAATGCAGACGATGTGCCTCAAATATATTTTGTTTTAAATATAATCGGTGCATAATGGTACATATTGAATCAACACCATATACAGCTAAAAACAAAAGCCAAATTAGTGATTCTGTTACAAGAATTAGTTTTAAAGTTAGATAAATTACCCAAAATGCAATGGCAATACTCCCAACATCTCCAGCAAAGCATTTTGCCTTTTTTCTATAATTAAAAAACAAAAATATTAAGCTAGCCATCATCGAATACTTTATAAAACCGCTATCCGTAAAAAGCTGGAGTTTTGTATTTACATATAATAGCGATCCCATAACTACTAAAGTGTAAACTCCAGTAATACCATTAATTCCATCCATGAAATTATAGGCATTTATTAGACCAATTGCTAAAACATAAGCCAATGCAATACCCCAAATTGGAAATAAAGTGAATAACCCTAGGTCAAAAAAAATGAGGGTAATGGAAAGAAAATGAATTGAAATTCTAATTTTATTTGATAAACTTTGAATATCGTCCCAAAAACTAACTAAACTTACTAATGTTATTCCTGTAAAGAAAAAATAATTTGTTTGGATATGCTGTATAAAATAAAGCAAAGCTGAAAACCAGAAAATAATTCCTCCTCCTCTTAACGTTATCTCTGTATGCGAACTCCTTTGATTGGGTTTGTCAATTATATTAAAATGATCAGCAACTTTAAAATAAAGTAGCATTATGATCATTAAGATAATTCCTAAAATTGTATATTCCATTTTACGAAATTATTCCCAGTTAGTATCTTTTATTTCATCATAAACTTTCTGAATACCTTCTTCTAAAGTTGTTTTTGCTTTCCAACCAAAACCATTTAACTTAGAAACATCCATTAATTTACGAGGTGTACCATCTGGTTTAGAAGTATCAGTTAAAATTTCGCCTTCAAAAGCAACTATTTTTTTTACTAAAATAGCTAAATCTAAAATTGAAATATCTTCTCCTACTCCAATATTTACAAGACCTTCTTCATTGTAATTTTCCATTAAATAAAGACATGCTTCAGCAAGATCATCGGCATGTAAAAATTCTCTTTTTGGACTTCCTGTTCCCCAAATAGTAACAGAAGATTCATTATTACGTTTCGCGGTAATAAATTTTCTTAACATTGCGGGAAGAACGTGCGAATTCTTTAAATCGTAATTGTCATTAGGACCATACAAATTTGTTGGCATAACAGAAATAAAATTACATCCGAATTGGTCTCTGTATGCATCACACATTTTTATTCCAGCAATTTTAGCAATAGCGTAAGGTTCGTTTGTAGGCTCTAATTCTCCTGTAAGCATATACTCTTCCTTTAACGGTTGTGGAGCCATTTTAGGATAGATACATGAAGAACCTAAAAACATTAATTTCTTTACATTATTTAAGTAAGACTGATGAATTACATTATTTTGTATCATCAAGTTTTCATAAATAAAATCCCCTCTGTAGGTATTGTTAGCAATAATACCCCCTACTTTTGCTGCTGCTAAAAAAACATAATCTGGTTTTTCTTCAGCAAAGAAATCTGATACCGCCTGTTGATTTCTCAAATCTAGTTCTGAAGAAGTCTTCAATACAAAATTTGTGTATCCTTTTTCTTTCAATTGACGTAAAATCGCTGAACCAACCATACCTCTATGCCCAGCTATATATATTTTATCTTGTAAATTCATAGTGTTCTTCTTCAATCTAGATTATGAAGCATACTAAATAATTAGTATCTAATAGTTGATCTTACTTCATTTAACATCTTTTCTCTTTGAACATATTGAAGATCAGACATCATCATTTCTTTTACTAATCCAGCCAAATCATACTGTGGTACCCATCCAAGTTTTGTTTTAGATTTTGTTGGGTCTCCAATAAGCAAGTCTACTTCTGTTGGGCGGAAATATTGTGGATCAACGGCAATAACTTGTTTACCAATCTCGATTTGATAACTTGGATTACTGCAAGATGCCACATACCCTTTTTCATCTACTCCTTCTCCCCTAAATTCAATATCAATTCCCACCTCTGCAAATGACATTTTAACAAAATCACGAACATAGGTAGTTTCTCCCATTGCAATCACATAATCTTCTGCCTCATCTTGCTGTAAAATACGCCACATCGCTTCTACATAATCTTTTGCATGCCCCCAATCACGTTGTGCATCTAGATTACCTAAATATAAGCAATCTTGTTCTCCGAGAGCAATAGCAGCAGTAGCCATAGTTATTTTACGAGTTACAAAAGTTTCTCCTCTACGTGGCGATTCGTGATTAAACAAAATTCCATTACAAGCAAAAATATCATATGCCTCTCGGTAATTTTTAGTAATCCAAAAACCATAAATTTTTGCTACCCCATAAGGAGAACGTGGATAAAAAGGTGACTGTTCATCATAAAGTCCTTTTTCGTTTTTATTTTCCGCTAAACCACCATATAATTCAGAGGTTGATGCTTGATAGATACGTGTTTTCTTTTCTAATCCTAGAATACGTACAGCTTCTAAAATTCTTAGAGTTCCAATTCCATCTACATTTGCAACATATTCAGGAGAATCAAAAGAAACCTTAACGTGGCTCATTGCGCCTAAATTGTAGATTTCATCAGGTTGCACTTCTTGAATAATTCTAATAACATTGGTAGAGTCAGTTAAATCTCCATAATGCAATTTAAAATTGACATGAGCTTCATGCTGATCCTGATAGATATGATCAATACGTTGAGTATTAAAAGAAGAAGCTCTCCTTTTAACACCATGAACCATATATCCTTTTTCTAATAATAATTCTGCCAAGTATGATCCGTCTTGTCCAGTAATTCCTGTTATAAGTGCAATTTTCATTTCGTATGTTATTTTTCTTGTTTTGTTATTACTATTTTTTACAATAAATCTCTTTATAAGATTTAAATTAAATTTTATTTTTTTTTATGTAACTAATTACAGATTGTGGATTCCAACCCAATTCAACTTTAGCTTTTTTATCATCAAATGTTAAATCAGAAGTAATTTTTTTTACTTTTAATGAGTTAATTGGTGCTTTACTACCAAAAAAATCCCCTAGTTTTCCTAGAGTTTTTGCAAATCTAATTGATAAACTCATAGGATTTGACTTATTCTCATTTTTTGCAATAGCCAGACTTAACTCATTAAAACTTGGATGAACTCCATCTGTCAGATTATAAATACCTCCTTCAGAAGAAACATTTATTAAAAATTTTGCCACATCTTCTGCTAGAACCATACTTTTACGTGCTTTTCCACCATCAATGTTAAAATAATAGCCTTTTCTTATAGCTTTTATCATTGCACCTAAATTGCCTGGAGGGTTTGTACCTACTAATAAAGGTAAACGCAATATTGAACAAATTACATTATTTTCTTTACACCAATTTTCTACTAACTTTTCAGCTCGAATTTTACTTAGTCCATAAGCATCATTGGCCTCTAGCAGGCATTTTTCATTTATTTCACTGCCAAAATCTTTACCATAAACCGAAACTGAACTTATAAATACAAATTGTTTGGGAACTCCATTTCTTTTTAATGCTTTTAACAAATTTTCCGTACCAATAACATTAACTTCATAGAATTCTCTTTCTTCAATTTCCGTTTTAGGAACTGAGTGGGCTTTGCCTGCCGCATGGATGACAGTATCAAAATGATGACTAAATTCTGGAACTTCTTTATTTAAAGATAATTGATAGTTTCCTGAACTACGTGATAAAGTAATTATGTTTGATTTTTGATCAAAAATTCGAATAATTTCTTTCCCTAAAAAACCATTTGCTCCCGTTAATAATATAGTCATTAGATTTTTAATGTTTTGTCAATTATATTCCAAATTTTTGTCTGCTCAAAATTTTCACGAACAAACTTTCTACCATTATCACCGTGAATTTTTGCAATTTTATTGTTTTTAAAATAATAACTAATTTTAAAAGCTATATCTGAAGGTTCATGTGTTATAAAAAGTCCCGTTTCATTTTCAATAATAGCTTCTGTACATCCAGTTGCTCTAGTTATTAAAACAGGTATTTTCATTGAAGAAGCTTCCAATGCAACGGTAGGGAATCCTTCTCTATAAGATGGTAAGATAAAAACATTCATTAAAGAATAATAAATCGATGCGTCCAAAATAAAATCTGTAAAAATAATAGACGGATCATTTTTAATTTTTTCTTTCGAAAATTCTGAAATTGAATCTCTCGACTCAATTGGCCCAACTAACAATAATTTAACTCTTTGACAATTTTTCTTAACACTTTCCCATGATAAAATTAATTCATTAATTCCTTTGTCTTTAACTATTCGTCCCACAAATCCCACTACAAAATCATCCTCATGGATATTAAGTTTAGATTTTAACGATTGAATACGATTTTCATCATAAGATTCTGGATTATACTTTTCCTCAGCATCTATACCATTACATGTACCTAACCCTAAAACAACATTTTTTGAAGAATTATTTAATTTTTCTCGCTCACTAATTTCACGTATTGAATTACTAACGCAAACAACTTTTGTTGCCAGAGAACCAGATAGTTTATCGATGCTTTTTAAAATTACTCTTTTTAAGCCGGTGCTAGTTTCATAAATAATACCATGTCTGAAATAAATTCTTTCTGGAACTCGTGCTAAAAAAGAAGCTATCATTGCCACCATTCCTCCTTTAGGGGTGTGCCCTATAACTTTTTCTATTTTATTTCTCTTTATATAAGTATAAGTACAAAATATAGATTTTAAGTCTTTAAATGGGCTTATTTCTCTTGTTATTAATAAACTAAAAGGAATATAATCTAAATCATTGGCTAATTGAAAAAATTCTTCTGAAGGTGAACAGCCAAGGTGATACTCATTACCATTCTTTTTTGTGAGATACGAAAATTGTTTTCCAAAAAAATAATTAATTGAAAATGAAACTGCAATAATGTGCAAAATTTTTTTACTTTTCATAACCACTTTTAAACAAATCCTTATATTGGCTTAATTGCTTTTCTATCATAAAATTGATACTAAATCTTTTGGAAACCTCCAAACCTGAATTTGCAACTTTATTATAATAATCATTATCACTAAAAAACTTTATTATAATTTTTGCAAGTTCCTTTTCATTCCCTTTTTCAAATAAAACCCCTCCATCTTGTACTACATTTGACAGACCAGGAACGTTGGATGCAATTACAGGTTTTCCTGAAGCCATACCTTCAACAGCAGCTAGGCCAAAACCTTCCCAATGAGAACTGACTACTGATAAATCAGCGGTTTTTAATAAATTAGGCACATCAATTCTTACTCCAAGAAAAAAAACTCTTCTTCCTAATCCTAAATGATCTGCAAGTTCGATACAATCATCCATTAAATCACCTTCTCCAACTAAAACCAACTTTACATCTTCATTTAAATATTTTAAAGCTCGAATTACTGTTTTTTGATCTTTTTGGGCCCTAAATCCTGCTATTTGAATTATCAGTTTATCTGATTCTAAAATTTCATTATTTATTTGATTTTTTAATAATGGTTTCGAGTTAATAATTGTATCGAGATTAATCCCATTTTCGATAACAATAATGTCTTTCGATTTAAATTTGCAATATTTGATTAAGACATCCTTAACTTCATTTGTTATACAAATAACTTTGTTGTAGAATCTATAAATATTCCTGTCAAGAGTTCGAAAAATAAAATTTTGCATTCTCTTATTTGATGTGTTGTGTTCTGTAAAAATTAATTTTACTTTGGAAAAACTTAAGATTTTTGCAATTGCTACCCAATATTGTGCAGGAAATAAATGAACATGAATAAGTTCGTATTTTTTTAAATAAGGGATAATTTTAAAAACATTAAAGGGATTATATAGGTTTCCTGTTCCAAGAGAATAAATGTTACAACAATTTAATTCTTTTAATTGTTTCATGTATGGAGTAAAGGTATTATCCAATACTAATAAATCAACTTCTATACCTTTTTTTTGTAACAATGGAATGCTTTCAATAATTAATTTCTCTGCTCCTCCTGTTGAAAGATTATTTATTATTTGAAGAATTCTCATATTTTTGACTTGTCTTTTTTATACATTAAATATCCTAAAGGCATACAAAATAATGATAGAAGAAAAGAAACATTTTTAAATTTTTCAGCAATAGAAAAATCAGTATTAAATGAAAATCTCCAATAATTTGTAACTGCTTTTGATTTTTCCTTAAAAGGTATTTTATATTTAGCCAATTCTGAATAATACAACATTGACGAATTTGGAGAATTCATTCTAATTTTAACACTATTACTTGTAAGGCCGTCTTCTAAGTATTCGCAATTATATACAACTTCATTAAACCATAAAAAGTCATAATTTAAAGCTATTCTATTCCAAACTAAACTTTCTGGACAAAATTTCTCATTTTCAAAGCTTGGAAATTTATAATTTTTAAGAACTTCTGTTTTAACTACTTCTGCCATGTCTCCAGATATTTTATACAAATACCTAAACCCTATAGCATTAGTTATCAATTCATTATAATCACCTTTATTACCAATTATTGTATTATTTTTATATCCTCGCCTCCCTATTACTCCTGCAATATTTTTATCTTCTTGAATCTTTTTATACTTCAATAAAATGTCACATACACTATTTTGAGGCAATTCATCATCACTGTCTACAATAAAAAACAACTCTCCTTTTGCCTCTTCAACTCCTTTATTTATTGCTATATGTTTTCCTCTATTTAAAGTTTTAATATAATTAATATTTAATTTTCTTTCGTGGATAAAAACATCAACTAATTGTTTTGTGTCATCAATGGATCCATCATCAATTATCAACCACTCGAAATCATTACAAGTTTGATTTAATAAACTTTTATAAAGATTTTGCAATGTATAGGCACGATTGTATGTAGGGGTAAAAATTGTTAATAGCATTTTATTTAATTAATATAAGATCGTAGTGTAATTTTACTTAGTAAACGCAATTTTGATCCAAATAATTGATAATCTTCTTTTAAGACTAAAAATAGTTTCTTAAAAAAACAATAATCAACCATTTCCAGATAGATTTTAACCTTCATCTGATCCCGCATTTCTAATTTTGCTTTAAAAGCTTGATAGAAATCAAAAATAGCTTCATAATGGTGTCTATCCACCACTGGGAAATTAGTATTCTTTAAAATTCTACTGACATCCATAGTAGAAACAGAAGTCGCTCCTGTAACGTTTTTTTCATGATTTCTATACAACATCAATTTAGCTTCTAGATACTCAACCTCACCTAAACATATAGCAGACAAATGTAAAAGATGATCGTGCATAGCCAGTTTACCTTTATAAGACACTAACAATTCTCTCATAACTCCGTTAAAAATTGCGCTACAGCCTTGCATTCCAGAGTTTAAAAATAAAAGTTGATTGATTTTTTTTGGAAAAGTTAAAGTAGCTAATCCTTTTATTCCTTCTTCAGGAATCCAAACATATGAATTGGAATAAACAACTTGAGGTATTTTATTATTCTTTTTCGAAATTGCTTGTAATTGACATTCAATCTTATTATCAAACCAAATATCATCTTGATCGCAATACATTAAATACTCAGCATTCGAAAAATTTAATAAATAAGTGAAATTTTCTGCTGCATTTCCAAATTTTGTCGTATCCTCAAGAATAACGATCCTAGAATCGGTACTAGCAATTTGTTTTAAAATACTTATGGTATTATCAGTACTTCCATCATCATGTATTAAAAGCCTCCAGTTCTGGAAAGTCTGAGCCTGTAAAGATAGTATTTGAGATTTAACATATAACTCGCCATTATATGTTGCCATTAATATATCAACCTTTACCATTTGATTATATATTTAAATTTAAATGCAAATAATGTAAGTGCAATTATTTGAATTGTATAGGATAAATTTGTAAATACATACTCCCCAAAAAATTGTAAAACAAGAGTACATGCAAAAAAAGAGTAAGATATTACCGCCCAAAGTCTTTTCTTTAATGCTAATCTGTATAGATAACCTGAAATAGAACCAATAATAAAACTGAATATTGCTATACCCTTATAGCCAAAATCTAACCAAAATGGGCCTATGACCGTAAAAACATTCGTTGGAAACGGCACATAGATATATCCCTTTTCGGTTACATCATTTGCAAAAATCATTCCATTGGGACTTAATGGTTCCCCTCCCAAATAGCCATAAAATAATCTAAAAAATCGCATCGTCATTTGTCCCCACTGAACAGAATACATTTCTCCTTTTACTAATTGATCTAAAGCTGGAATACCCCCAAATATATAGGTATAAAACATTGAAGAAATTACATTACTTTCATCACCAGCCCTCAACAACTGCAATAAACTCAGAATACCTATTAGAATACTAAATACAATGAATAAATTACGGATAGGGATTTTCCTTCTAAACATTATCGAAAATAGAACAGATAGGAATAGGAAGAAAAAACTACTTTTTGCCATTGTAATCAAAGAAAGTAGTAAATTTATTATTATTAAAATAACAATCCTTTTCTTGTTTTCACCTTTTTGGTAAGTAAAAAGTTCGATAAGAAAAGATACAAATGCAAAAGTAAAAACATATTGCCAAATACCATAATTATATTCTGTTTCCACAATTCCAGTATTAGCTAATCGTAGATTGAAAAAAAAGCTTCCTTGACCTAAAGTAGTTCCTTGTTTATAAGCTATTAAAAGTAACGGAAATGATCCTAAAACAGAAATCCAATAATATAAGTTTCTAATACTTTTATTAAATATAGCTTTTCCTGCACTTTCTTCTTTCAGTATGCTGAATGATAGTGAAACTTCACTAAAAAACCATGCTCCAATTAAAAGGGATAAATTCCAAATTAAAATAACTACCAAAACTTCATTTGATAAATTATTCATACCATGATCTAATGTACCATAAAGAAACAAAACAATACCCCAAGATAATGGAGACAAAAATGTAGGAGCAATAAAACTTTTTTTTCTAAGATATCCTAAGAAGGCTAATAAAAGTAAAAATATAGCAGTTAATAAAATCATATTATTTTCCCAATATTTTCCTAACTGGTGCCAATAATAATTTTCCTAATCTATATTCTTTGGACTTTTCTATACTTTGATATTCCGAATAACTTGTTGGTGCAACAAAATATTTGCTATAGAGCTCTTTATGATTTTCCCACATCTGCAATCTTAATTTAAACATATTTACTTTAGCCATCTCAGAATTTCTTGATTTTTTTAATATTCTATAAAAAAAAACAGCCTGTTCACATCGCTCAACCTTACCTCCATTTTTTAAAATAGAAATCCAGAAATCCCAATCTTCAAGACCATCTTTCATATTTTCATTAAATCCTTCTACCCGATCAAAATCTATTTTTCTAAAAAGAGATGTTACCACAAGTTGATTTGATGCCAACATTGTGGGAATATTGTATGACAAGGGTGTTAAAATTCCTTTTTTTCTTCCAAAAAACCTTACAGTTGAAGCAACAACTTTAACTTCTAGATTTTTATCCAAAATCTTTACAGTTTCTTCGATAAAATTTTCAGATATTAAATCATCTGCATCTAAGCATAATATATATTTACCTCTAGAAACTCCAATCGCTGTATTACGAGCTATACAAACTCCTTTATTATTTTGGCTAATATAGCGAAAGCGTTTGTCGAGAGAAACTGCATTTAAAATTACATTTTCTGTTCCATCAATAGATCCATCATTGACAAAAACACATTCCCAAAATTTGAAACTTTGAGAAAGAATACTTTTTATCGTCTCTGGCAGATATTTTTCACTATTGTAACAGGGTACTATTATAGAAACTTTAATCTCTTGATTCATATAAAACTTTATTTTTAGAATCCTTACAAATACTAAGATTTTCTTTTGGATAATAAGTAAGCAAAAATTTTCTTATATACATATTTAGGTCTATTCATAATACCATGTCGCCTTTTTATTAAAAGCTCCTCGTTTGTACTTAGAAGTGAATCAGAAACCCCTCCACTCTGAAAATTTGTTAATATATAAGGTATCAATAAAAATTTCGCATTAGTTTTTTTTGCACGTAACATCCAATCATAATCTGACGCATTTTTATATAAAACATTAAAATATCCTACTTTTTCATATAATGACTTTTTTATAAAACATGTTGGATGTTCAATCATGCCATGCTTTAAGAACGAATCTGCACTTCCCCTTAACATATACGCTTCTCCATTAAGCATTGACACAAATCTTAAAATTCCGTGAAATATATCAATTTCGGTATTCGATTGATAATAGGTCACAACTTTTTCAATAGTTCCTGACTCATACCAGTCATCAGCATTTAAAAGGGCTACTAATTCACCATTAGCCATTTTTATTCCTTTATTCATTGCATAATAAATCCCATCATCCTTTTCTGAAATATATTTAAAAGATATACCCTTTTCTGTAAATAGAGAATCTTTCTGTTCAATAATATCAACCGTTCCATCTTTTGAACCTCCATCAATTATAATATATTCGATATTTGAATATGTTTGATTTAGCACACTCAAAATTGTTCGTTCAATAGTTGCCTTTGCATTATACGAAACAGTAATTACCGAAATAAGGGGTGATTTAATTCTCTCCATCTAAAATTTTATATATTTTACGTGATTCTTTTAAAACAAAATTAATTATTTGAACTTTTACTAAAAAAACTTAATTCTTCTTCTATTAACAAATCTAAAACTTCATAAAAATCAAGATTATAATCCCATCCCAATTTTACCTTAGCAGGTGTATTATCTCCGTATATATCTTCTATATCTGTCGGCCTCATTAAATCGTTATCTATAACTAACCTATCTAGCGATACATTTAACTTTTTAAATACATATTCTATTATAGATCGGAGAGTTATACTCTTCCCTGAACAAATAATAAAGTCTTCTGGATCATTCTTTTGCAACATTAACCACATTGCTTGAACATAATTGGGTGAGTAACCAAAATCTCTTTTAATATCAATATTTCCAACTTTCAAAGTCCAATCAGATTTATCTCTGTTTTTAACAGTTTCTTGTAGGACTTTTTTTACAAAAAAACTATTTGATCTTAAATAAGATTCATGATTAAACAAAACTCCGTTACAAGCAAACAAGCTATAAGATTCACGATAATTAACTACTATCCAATGAGCAGAGGCTTTTGAAATAGCATAAGGACTAAGGGGATGCATTGGAGTATTTATATGCACTGGAAGATTAGAAACTTTGCCAAACATTTCACTGCTTGACGCTTGATAAAATCTTATATCATTCTTAACTAATCTAATAGCCTCTAATAAATTTAATACCGAGATAATATTAAAGTTAATAGTACCAATGGGTTGTTTGAAAGATAGTCCTACAGAACTTTGAGCTGCTAAATTATAAATCTCATCAGGATTGTATTTTTTTACCAAGTTTAGAACACTTGAAATATCCAATAAATCACACTCCTCCATAATCACAAATTGTTCAATCTTAAAAAACTTGAGTTTTTCTAAACTGTCAGAATGATTATTTCTAGTAATTCCAATTATTTTGTAATCTTTCTCATGTAATAACTTAGAAAGATATGCTCCATCCTGACCACTTATTCCAGTGATAAAAGCAGTTTTTATTTTTTTTGCAGTCATTTACTCTAGTTCATCAGCTAAATTAAACCTTAATAATACTTTTATAAACATCTAAATGATTCTCAAAAGTTTTATCCCATGAAAATTTTTCCAATCGCTTATAACCTTTTTCTTTAAGTAAGAATCTTAATTTTTCATCATTTAATAATTCAATCATAGATTTTCTCAAAGAATCTTGATCAGTTGGATCAAAATAAATTGCCGCATCACCTCCAACTTCTGGCAATGATCCTCCGTTACTTAATAAAATGGGACATCCAGATGCAAAGGCTTCCAATACAGGTATTCCAAATCCTTCATAAAGGCTAGGAAAGCAAAAGAATAATGCATTTGAATAATAATTAGACAGGTCATTATCATTTAATATTTTTTTAAAAATAACGCGAGAATCTAATTTCAAAAAACTTATCAAAATTCTTTCTTCATGAGAGAATTCTCCTCCCCCCGCACATACTAGCTTTAGATTCTCTTGTATAAGTAATTCTGCTATAGCATTTAAAAAAAAATCAAAATTTTTGTAATTACCCCTATTCCCTACAAACAACACATAGTCTTCTTCAACTAAACTCTTATTTTCTATATTAAAATTTTCAAGGGAACTTCCCAAATATACTACATCAATTTTTGATGAATCTACGTCAAAAAGTTCAATAATATCATTTTTTGTCGTTTGAGATATTGCTATTACTCTGCTTGATTTTTCTAACAATCTCTTTTTATTATCAAGTATTTTATCATCCGATTTTAAAATTTCAAACTGATCAGAAAATTTCTCATGTATCATGTCATAAAAGGTAACAACGAATGGCTTGTTTTTTATTTTCGAAATAAAAGAATCATTATAATAAGTGGGGTGAAATACGTCAAAATCTCCTTTAGCAACTTTATTTAAAGATTGTACTTTATTTAAATAATTTGCAAGCCTAACTTTTCCTTTAAAATTATTTTCAGGCAAAAATTTATTTAACGAAGGGTTAAAACTTTTATTATAATACGCATTATTACTAAAAAAAGTAGCTACCTCACAACTATTTTCGTTATTCTCATATCTTTTAATTAATTCAAAAAAATATCTAGATATTCCACCATACTGCTGTTCTGTGAATATCTGATGATCGTATAATATTTTCATTTACCTTTAGTTATATAAATTATTTATTCCAAATTCCAGTCGCTTTTTCGCTAACAATTTTATTATATTGTACATAACTAATTAATGCTCCAAACGTCAAGCAAATAAAATTAGATAATGGCATCGCAAAAGTTCCAAAGTTGAAAATTTTTACTAACAAAAAACAAATTGGAATATTAATTAATCCCATTATAATAGCATATACTATCTGAACTCTAATTTTGCCAACACCATTTAAAAAATTAGCAAAAATAGCATTCCAATTTGTGACAGCGATGTATGCACATATTGACAATGATAAAGCATTAGAAATAAATACAGAATCTCCTATCCATAATTTTATTACCCAATTACTTATTAGAAACATAAAGAATAAAAAAACGACACTAAAAATCCAATAAAACAGAAGTCTATTTATTGTTGTTTTTATCCAACTATACTCTTTCTTGAAATATGCTTCTGTAAATGCTGTCCAATAAGGAGTAAGAACTATAGTAAAAATTATAATTACAACACTGTAATACTTATATGCTATATTAAAATTTGTTACTTCTGATGGGCGAAAAAATTGAGCAATAAGTATATTATCGGTTTGGAAAATTATTAAAGATATTATTTGTAAAATAAAAAACTGAGATCCTAATCCTACAATACCCCTAGCTTTTTGAAAATCGATATGTTTTAAAGATGGTCTTACAGAATTAAAATTATTTCTAAATAGGTATAAACTTGCAATAACTGAAACCAGAAAAGGTATAAAACTTAGACTCAATGCCAAAAAGATCATATTTTCAGATGTCGTTTTTGACAGTATCCATACTGCCAACGTAGTACCCAAATTACTCAAGAACAGCAATACAGAACTAACATAAACCATTTGAAATGCAGCAGAAACAACATTTATAATATCAGAAATAAACTTTAATAAAAATAAAACTGCTACAATAGTTACTACATTCTGCAACCTTTCCTCTGCAATAAATGAAGAGTTAAAAATAACTTGCCAATTGACAAATTTATAAAACACAAAATAAAAAAGTATTAATAATGAAGCTATTAAAGATATAATCACATAAGTGGTACTTACGTATATTTTACCTCTATCATAATCATGATCCGCTAAACTTTCAGAAAGCCTATTCCTTAGTCCATTTGCAATACCTATATCAAACATAGAAACCCACCCAACCAAAGAGGTTAAAGTTAGCCATAGACCATACGCGTCAGGTTTAATATAATCTATAGTTAAAGGAATTAAAATAAATGACAATAAAATACTTCCGCCTCTAAAAAAAAAGGAAACTAAAATATTAATATTTGCTCTTTTTGTTCTATCTTCAAAAGATTTTTTAAATATTCGTTTTATCATGTTATGATCGATGCATAAATTTATATATATTTAACTTATTTCTAGTTTGAATTCATTTACTAAAAAAAAAATTAATATGTTTGTTTTTATTCCTAAAAATTCATTTAACAAGTTATTATTTAGATAAAAACTACTAAAAGAAATCGCCATAAAAAAAGGTAATTTAATTACTTGAGGAATTTAAAATATAAAAATCTCAAAGGCTTAACATTTTCAACAACCTTTTTACAATTATAAGAAATACAATAAAGAAAACTCCTAAAAACCCTCCAATTATTAAGCCTTTTGCTTTACCAAAACGCTCCATATGCAGAGGCAAAATCGGTCTATCTATAACCTGAATTAAAGGCGTTTCTTTTCTCAATGTAACTTTTGCTATTTCTGACTGCTTAACTAATTCACTTAAAATTGCAGTATTAGCCTGCACATCAACTTGTCGTCTAGCTGAAGGTGCACGACGTACATTAAGTGCCGGATTTAAATTAAATGTATTATCATTCGCAATCGCCACACCCGTAATGGCGCCGTTAAGTTCTCCTCGAATAGAGTCAACCTGGCGTTGTAAAATAGTCATATTTGTTTTTGACTTTTTACTTTTCGTTTCGATATAAAAAGATCCTACTTGCTTAGCTAAAGCTTCGCATAGATATTTAGAAAACAATTCATTTTTAGAAGATACATCTATACTGATGATCGAGATTTTCTTGTCTCTTTGTCCTACAGATAAACTTGTCGTTATAAGTTTTTCATAAACTTTACCTAAAATACTATCTTGCAGTCGATTAAACTTATCACGATTTGAATTTGGCAAAAATTCAATTTTTGTTAGCTTAGGATTTTTACTCCAACTTTCTCTTAAATTATTATTTCTAATATACATTTCCATAAGAGAAATCTTTTCGCCATTTAAATTTACTTCTGAAAGCAGTGTTTTTTCAACCATTGACCTAGATTTAAACAATTCGGTCAAATTGGCTCCTGTAAAAATTCCACCTCCACTCCCTCCTAAATCCAATCCAAATGTACTAGCTAAACCTAAAGCTCCACCAAGTCCTCCACCTTTTTCATCCTCAAGGGCAAATGTTAAAGTTGCTGTATAAACTGGTTTTTTAAGTAGTGAATAAACAACACCAAGGGATGCCCCGAAAATACCTGCTAATAAAATTATTTTCCATTTAGAGAACAAATAACCATACCACTCTTTTATTCTCTTTATAAGTTCTCTCAACGAGATTTCATTATTTTCCACTAAAAAAATATTTATCTATTTTTATTTAAATGCTGTAACAATTAATAATGCCAAACTAGCAAATGCCGTTCCTAAACCTGCCCACTCTCCCGCGCTCATTTTTTTCTTTTCTGGCTTTTCTGGAACTACAATTTGAGAATCTGGTTCAACTTTAGGATATGATCTAAAAAATAAAAAAGAGGTAGTCACATCGGCTTTTCCATTTGGATATATTATATAAGCCTTTCGTTTCCATCCTTTACTATCTACACCTCCCACAGAATTAATATAATACTTAAATCCTTTACCGCTTCTGTATGGAATTTCAGAAGTTAACAAAACATTACCTGTGACTTTAACACCTTCATTGTAAACTGCTACTTCAATTTCATCGCCTGGAAATAAAGTAACATTGGAAAAGTGATTCTTATCTTTTACAATTTTTTCCCAATTAACTGGTATTGTCGAAAATTTTAAATCTTCCTTCAGTTTTTTAGCTAGTTTTCCCTTTAAAGTATCATTCTTAGAAATATTTAGGTCAATTCTTTCTAAGGTCTCAATTTGTTCTTCTTTGATTGGTCTCTTAATTTTCATTCCATCTAGATTCGCAATTGAAGTTAAACCACCTGCTCTCATTACAACATTATAAACAGTTTCTTTCTTATTAGCCAAAACATATTTTCCAGGGTATCCTACAGCTCCACTTACAGTAACCATCTGAGGTTTTTCATAAACTGCCATTCGACGAATATTAATTACATCAAAAGGCTTCAAAACAAAATTTTTAATTTGTTCGTTATTATCTGCAGTGATTTCCAATTCTACCAATTCAATACGCTTTGGGTCAGCATCATCAATAGCATCTGACTTAACCATTCTAGCAATTTCAACTCTTTTTGATGCTGAACCAGTCAAACCACCAACTTGGACAACAAGATCATTTAATGTCAAATTTTCAAAATATTCGTATTCTCCGGGATTTTTTACTTCACCATCGATGGTAACTTTATACTCTTCTCTAAAATCCAAAATTGAATAAACAGTAACAATATCTTCCCTTTTTAATTCAATATCAGCATTTAAATTTCCTGAAAGAGCTGCACCTAAATCTACATTAACAATTTCTGTAGTTAAATCGGTTTTTAAACGAATTATTCTTGCTCTTTTACTATAAGCATCTTCTTTTAAACCTTCCGCTCTTGTAATAAGATCAGAAATTCTCATTCCGTCTGTAAAAGAATAATAGTCAGGTCTAAAGACTGCTCCCTCAATTTTAATACGATTTTCAAAACGATTTAAAATTTTGGTAATTCTAAATACATCTCCTGATTGCGGTTGATAAGAACTATACTCACTTTCGTTTATATCATGAACTTTAAACTCTTTTCCTGTTTTTTGCAATACATTTACAGAAGCTGTATAAGCAAACTCATTAAATCCTGAAGCGAAATTCAATAAATCGGAGAATTTCTCTCCTTTTTTCATTTCAAAAATACCTGGACGCTTTACTTCTCCTTCAACAGTAACTCTTTGCGTATATGCAGGAATTCTGATTACATCATTTTCTTTTAAACTAACATTATCAGATTGATCGCCTTTTACTAAAAATCGATAAATATCTATATTTCTGTAAACTTTATTGTTTCTTATTAATTCTATATTTCTATAACTGCCGTTTTTCCCTGGTCCACCAGCTAAATGCAAAGCATTATAAACTGTCGCTAGTGATGAAATTGAATAGTTTCCAGGTTGCTTACCTCCCACAATTGTAACTTTGATTGTCCTAATTTGGCTTAAACTTACACTTACTTGCGATTGTCCTGAACGAACTGTGCTGTAAACTCTTGCAATAGCTGCTTTTATTTTTTGTGATGCCGCTTCTATAGACATTCCCGATACTGCTATCTGCCCAACATAGTCAATACTTATTTTTCCCTCAACACTTACGGGTATACTAGCATTATATTCCTGAACGCCAAAAACACTAACTTGTAGCTCGTCACCTGGTCCTAAAACATAATTCATTGGAGTTGCTAACTTTAAATCTGGTTCAAAATTTAAAGTTGGATTATCAAATAGTTCTGAGCCAAAAATTAAAGAATTCACAGAATCTTTGACTTTTTCATTTACTATTTTTTCCTGTTTTCTTCCAGACTTAGAATCATTATCGTCCTTTTTTGAAGCAACGTCTTTTTTGGAATCTTTTAGATTCTTTTTCTGGTATTCATTAAGTTTAGTTTTGAGCTTATTAAAATCTGATAAACTCATCCCTTTTGAAAGGACCATAGATTCTATCTGGTCAATCGTCGTGTTATTACTTTTAAGTTGAGCACTTATTTTTGCTAGATCGTCATCAGATAGATAGTCAACATTAATAGAACTCAAATCTTTTGACTTAAGAATATCTTGAGCATGAACGTTTATTGTCATTACAAGTATAAAAAACAAAGTAAGAACGTAAGTGATTTTCTTCATCTTGTATTTAAATTTTCTTTAAAAAAACTGCCGATTAAAAAATTATGAATATTGTTTTTGATAATAATCTTTATAAGCCCCTGAGGTTACATTTTGAAGCCATTCTTGGTTATTCAAATACCAATTTATAGTCTTCTCTAATCCTTCTTCAAAAGTAACTGATGGTTTCCAACCTAACTCTTTATTAATCTTAGATGCATCAATTGCATATCGTAAGTCATGACCTGGTCTGTCTTTTACGTAAGTAATTAATTTTTCTGAAGTTCCATTATCCCTTCCTAATTTTTGATCCATTACCTTACAAAGTAACTTTACCAAATCAATATTTTTCCACTCATTAAATCCTCCAATATTATAGGTTTCGTGGTTTTTTCCTTCATGGAAAACTAAGTCAATAGCAATTGCATGATCTTCAACAAATAACCAATCACGAGTATAATTTCCATCTCCATAAACTGGCAATGGCTTATTATTTATTATATTATTAATAAAAAGTGGAATTAATTTTTCAGGAAAATGATATGATCCATAATTATTTGAACAGTTTGTCAAAACATAAGGCAGACTATAAGTTTCTCCGTAAGCTCTAACAAAGTGATCAGAACTAGCTTTTGAAGCTGAATATGGAGAATTCGGATCGTAAGAAGTTGTTTCAGTAAAAAGTCCTTCAGAGCCTAACGAGCCATACACTTCATCTGTGCTAATGTGATAGAATCTTTTACCTTCGAAATTCCCTTTCCATTGATTCTTGGCAGCATTTAATAAATTCATTGTACCAATAACATTTGTCTTTACAAATGCTAAAGGATCTTCAATAGAACGATCAACATGTGATTCTGCAGCTAGATGTAAAACTCCATCAAAATTATGCAAAGTAAAAAGTTCATTAATAAACTTTTCATCTACAATATCTCCTTTTACGAAAGTATAATTTGTATTATTTTCAATATCTTTTATATTTTCTAAATTCCCGGCATAAGTCAAAGCATCTAAATTAAAAATCTGATAGTCAGGATATTTATTTACAAATCGTCTTACTACATGCGAACCAATAAACCCCGCGCCACCAGTTATAAGTATTTTTTTCATTTTTAATTTTTTCTAATTAAGTAATTCAGAATTTTGCTTTTCTAATTCACTGTAAATATCTTTAACGTCTTGTGAACTCTCTTTTTGCAAAATTAAATTAGCAGTTTCAGTATAAACAAAAATTGTATTTTTTAATCCTAAAAAAGTAGTATGTTTATCACAACCGATAACCATATTCCCATTTGAATCTGTAGAATGTCCTTTTGAATTAAGATAATCATAAACAGATTCAAAAGAACCTAAATCAGACCAAGAAAAAGAAGCTGGAACAACTTTAATTTTTTTACTTCTTTCCATGACAGCATAATCAATACTGATAGACGGAATTTCCATTGATAAATCTAGATCTAGAAATCCATCTTTACTCGATTCCCAAACTGCTTTAGATTTCTCATAGACATCAGGTTGAAATTTCTTCAACTCTTCCAAAAGTACACTCGCTTTAAAACAAAACATTCCACTATTCCATAGAAAATTTCCTTTTGAGATAAATTCTTTTGCAGTTGTTTCATTTGGTTTTTCGCGAAAAGAAATAACATTGTCTCCTTTTGCTTCTATATATCCGTAACCTGTTTCTGGCTTGGTAGGTATTACGCCGAAAGTCACAATAAAACCTTCATTTGCTTTTGAAACAGCTTCTGAAATAGCTTGGTTATAATTATCCATTTGATCAATAATATGATCTGAGGGAGTGATAATTAAAACATCATCAGGTTCTGATGCAAATGCAGCAAAAGCAATAGCCGCAGCAGTATTTCTAGGCGTCGCCTCAATAATATTTATGTAAGAAGTATTGGTTTTATCCATTACTTTTCCGCTTAACTGATGATTATCAACATTTCCAACAACCATTACTTTATTAGCTAAATGACTATTTCGATCAACTGTCATTTCAAATAATGATTTCCCTTCGAATATTTCAAGATATTGTTTTGGTCTACTTTTACGAGAAAGTGGCCAAAGTCGGCTTCCAACGCCTCCTGTAAGAATTACGTGTGTTATAGATTTATCTAAACTCATATTTTTTTAAATAAAAAAAAGAAAATTCTAAAAACTAAAGCCTATTATCAGCTAAAGATCCTAAAACCCCTTTTACGTCATAAATTAAACTTTTATCTTTTTGCAAACTGGCAAAATCTAATTCTAAAAATTCTGAATGAGAAACTCCTAGAACTATTGCATCAAATTTATTATTCGGAATAGAGCCTAATGTTATTAAATTATATTCTTTTATTACATCATCTACATTCGCAAGAGGATCAAAAATAGTAACCGCTATCCCATAATCTTTTAAAGCCTTTACAACATCTACAATTTTAGTATTTCTAACATCTGGACAATTTTCTTTAAAAGTAATTCCAAGCATTAGTAACTCAGCTCCATTTACAGAAATTCCTTTTTTAATCATTAGTTTCACAATTTGTGAAGCTACATATTCTCCCATACTGTCATTTAAACGTCTTCCTGCCAATATTATTTCTGGATGATATCCAAATTCCTGCGCTCTTTGTGCGAGATAGTATGGATCTACTCCTATACAATGTCCACCAACAAGACCTGGTTTAAAAGGCAAGAAGTTCCACTTTGTAGAGGCAGCTTCCAACACTTCTTGGGTATCAATATTCATTAAATTGAATATTTTAGCCAGCTCATTAACAAAAGCAATATTAATATCACGTTGCGAATTTTCAATAACTTTTGCTGCTTCTGCAACTTTAATAGTAGGTGCTAGATGTGTTCCAGCAGTAATAACTGATTTATATAACGCATCTACTTTCAAGCCTATCTCGGGAGTTGAACCAGAGGTAACTTTTAATATTTTTTCAACTGTATGTTCTTTGTCTCCTGGATTTATTCTTTCTGGAGAGTATCCAGCAAAAAAATCCTCGTTGAATACCAATCCTGAAACTCGTTCTAAAACTGGCACACATTGTTCTTCTGTAACACCAGGATATACTGTCGATTCATAAACAACAATATCTCCTTTTTTCAGAACCTTCCCAACGGTCTCACTAGACTTGTATAAAGGTGTCAAATCGGGTCTATTATTTCTATCAACAGGAGTAGGAACTGTAACTATATAATAATTGCAATCTGCAATATCATTTATAGAAGTGGTACAATATAATCCCTTATCGACATCAGCATTGGTAATTAAAACATTTTGAAGAACATCATCTTCAACTTCTAAAGTTGTATCAGTTCCTGATTTTAAAGAATTGACTCTCGATTCATTTATATCAAATCCAACGACTGAATATTTTGTAGCAAATAATCGAGCTAAAGGCAAACCAACATAGCCTAAACCTATAACCGCAATTCTTACTTTATTTTCTAATTTCATTTTTTAATTTTATTTAGGTCATTAAAATTCACGGCTTCGCCGTTCCGAGTCCCATTGTTTGGTCTCAGCTACCTAAATTAATCATTTTCGGCAAATATAGTACAATAAGTCAACTTATTCAATACGGTTTCACGTAATCATCAAAAACAAATTGTTAATAAAAACACACTCATGCACAACACCTTATTAATCAGGCTGTAAATAATTACTTTATAAAAAAAACAGAAGAAAAAAATCTAAAAAGACTTTCTCTTCTGCTATTTTCCTATTAAATAACGATGTTATTTATATTTTATTTTCAGAACACATCCTAAAGTTTCTAATACAAGAATATAATAATTATTAGATACTTCTTGCACAATAGCACTTTGATTACTAAATGCCCCGGATTCTAATTTGATTTTATCGCCTACTTGTAAAGTTGAAACTGAAACATCACTAATATTAGGAGCTTTAAGATTTGTTTTTATAATGTTAATCTCTTCATCTTTTACAATAGCTGGTTTGCCCAGCCAAAACAAATATCTAATTACTCCAGCAACTTGAAAAACTGAACTTCTCTCCGAATCTGCTATCTGAACAAAAACATAAGAATTAAATAGTGGCACTTCAATCTTTTTCTTCCTATCTGACCACTGCTTAACCTGAGTAATTAAAGGACAATAACATTCGATTCCTAATTGCTGGAGCTTATCGGCAACTTTTTTTTCCCACTTCGGTTTTGTATAAATTACGTACCAATTCATTTTTCTTTTTATAACGAAGCAAAACTAACTTACTACTTCACATTTTCACACTACTTTACTTCACCACAACTTAAATCACGAACCTATTCCATGGTAAATAAATCCAATTGATTCTAATTGTTTTGCATCTAAAATATTTCTTCCATCGAAAACAAAAGCTGGTTTATGCATTGAATCGTAAATTTTTTGCCAATCGTAAGTTGTAAATTCATCCCATTCTGTTAAAACAGCAACAGCATGTGCATCTTTACAAGCATCATAAGCATTATCTAACGCTTCTAAGTAAGAAGAATTTTCTTGACTAGTTCTTGTTTCCAAATAGTCTAAATCGTTAATCATTTTATTTCTTGATACTTTTGGATCGTAAACTGAAATCTTAGCTTGTTCGTTTATCAAATCGTCGGCAACATAAATAGCAGCAGATTCTCTTGTATCATTGGTATCTTTTTTGAATGCCCAACCAAGAAATGCAATCTTTTTATCTGCAACAGTATTATATAATGTTTGAACAATCTTATTAGAAAATCTTCTTTTTTGATGATCATTCATAATGATAACCTGTTCCCAATAATCTGCCACCTCGCTTAATCCATATGATTTTGCAATGTAAACCAAATTCAAAATGTCTTTTTGAAAACAAGATCCTCCAAAACCAACAGATGCTTTTAGAAACTTAGCTCCAATTCTGCTGTCCATTCCAATTGCTTTAGCTACTTCAGTCACATTTGCTCCTGTTTTTTCGCATAATTCTGACATCGCGTTTATTGAGGAAATACGTTGTGCCAGAAAAGCGTTTGCGGTAAGTTTAGATAATTCTGACGACCATACATTTGTTGTTAAGATTAGATCTTTATTGACCCAATTTGCATAAACATCGACCAATGCGTTTATCGCCTCTTCACCTTCTGGAGTTGTATCTCCACCAATTAAAATTCTATCTGGTTTTAATAAATCTGTAACAGCTGTACCTTCGGCTAAAAATTCTGGATTTGATAAAATCTGAAACTGAACTCCGTTTCCAGTATTATCTAATATGCTTTTAATCGCTTCTGCCGTTCTAACGGGTAAAGTTGATTTTTCTACTACAATTTTATTTTGTTTTGCAACTCTAGCAATTTGTCTAGCGCATAATTCTATATATTTTAAATCAGCTGCCATTCCTTTTCCTTTTCCATAAGTTTTGGTTGGCGTATTTACCGAAATAAATATCATTTCTGCTTCATCTATTGCCTTATCAACATCTGTTGAGAAGAACAAGTTTCGTCCTCTGGCTTCTGAAACAACTTCAGATAGGCCTGGCTCATAAATTGGAATATTTTCTGGATTTGGATCATTCCAATCTGCAATTCTTTGTTCATTTAAATCAACAACCGTAACCTGAATATGTGGACATTTTTGAGCAATAATTGCCATTGTAGGTCCGCCAACATATCCTGCACCTATGCAGCAAATTTTTGTAATTTTCATTTGATCTATTATTATCTTGATCTTTAATTTATTTTAAATTATTCCAATACCATCCAACTGCTTCTTTCAAACCATCTTGCAAAGAATATTTCGGATCATAGCCTAGCATTTTTTTGGCTTTTTCTATACTTGCTAATGAATGAGGAATATCGCCTGCTCTATTTTCTCCATAAACAACTTGCACATCATTTATTTTCGAATCAAATTCAGATAAGTATTGTTTTAAATATTTCACTAAGTCATTTAATGTATTTCTATCACCAAAAGCCGTATTATAAACAGTATTAATTGCTTCTGGATTCTGAGAAGTGATTGCCAGTTCATTCATCTGAATTACATTATCAATATAAGTAAAATCACGTGAATAATTTCCATCTCCATTAATCACTGGACTTTCATAACTCATAAACTGTTTTACAAATTTTGGAATCACCGCTGCGTAGGCTCCATTAGGATCTTGCTTTCTTCCGAAAACATTAAAATAACGAAGTCCAATAGTTTCTAATCCATATGTTTTACTGAAAATTTCAGCATACAATTCGTTTACATATTTCGTAATTGCGTAGGGTGATAATGGCTTTCCAATAACTTCTTCTAGTTTAGGTAATCCTTGTGAATCTCCATAAGTTGAAGAACTAGCGGCGTAAACAAATCGTTTAACTTTAGCATCTCTTGCTGCGGTAAGCATATTTAAAAATCCGGAAACATTTACGTCATTTGTCGTAATGGGATCTTTTATTGATCTAGGAACTGAACCTAAAGCCGCCTGATGTAAAACGAAATCTACTCCTTCAACTGCAAAAGCACAATCGCTAAGATTTCGAATATCACCTTCAATCAATTTAAAATTTGGGTTATCTAGAAAATCTTTCAAATTATGACGATGTCCTGTAGAAAAATTATCCAGACAAACCACTTTATAACCTAATCCTAAAAAATACTCCGTTAAATTTGAACCAATAAATCCAGCACCTCCGGTAATTAATACCGTACTTTTTACCACATTTTCCATTTATTAAAGATTAACGTTTTCTAAATCTATTTACAAGGGTATTCCAAAAACCTAGTTTATTTTCTTCATCATGATAACCATTTGCATACGCTCCATATCCGTAACCATATCCATATCCGTATCCTGCGCCATATTTTGCTTTATTCTCATAACCATTCAAGACAATACTTACATTTCTTAACTCACCTCGTTTCATTCTGGTATTTAACAACGTGATCATTTCTTTCTTAGTATAGTTTTGTCTCACAATGTACAATGTGACATCTGCAAATTGATCTAGTTCTAAAGAATCTGCAACCAAACCAACTGGAGGGGTATCCAAAATTATGTAGTCATATTTTTGCTTCAATTCGTCTATTAACTCTTTCATTGCTTCTCCTAAAATAAGCTCTGAAGGATTCGGAGGAATCGGACCTGAGAGAATTACATCTAAATTTGGAATTGTAGTTGAATTTGTTATTTCTTCCAGACTGTTTTGTCTGATAAGATAATTAACAACTCCTAAAGAAGAAGTTAACTGAAATTCATCTGCCAGCCTTGGCTTTCTTAAATCTAAACCAACAATTACAGTTTTCTTTTCACTTAAAGCAAAAACAGTTGCAATATTTATAGAACAAAATGTTTTTCCCTCCCCACTTATTGATGAAGTAATCATTAAAGTTTTTGAACCGTTAACTTGTTGTTTTTTATACAAAAACTGCAATGAAGAACGAATTCCACGAAAAGCCTCTGATAGTGCGGACTTTGGTTTGTCAAATACAGCTAAACTAATATCGCTTTTATTAACACCAATTACACCAAGTAATGGTATTTGAGTTAATTTACTGATATCGTCAGTATTTTGAATTGAATTGTTTATGAAGAAAATACCAAAAACGAACGCTAATGGAATTAATATTCCTAGAAACAGAGCTAGAATATAATTTGCTGAAGTTTTAGGACCAATTAATCCTCCTCCAATGTCTTTTGCTGGATCTATAAAATGAATATCAGACAAATTAGATGCTTTAACTATTTCGGCTTCATTTCTTTTTTGAAGAAACTCTGTGTAAATATTGTCATTTAGATCATATTTACGTTTGATTTTCAATAATTCTTGCTGTTCTGCAGGAAGCTTTTTTACCGTGCTTTCAGCTTGACCTAGTTTAGCATTAACCATTGACAAATCAGAAATCAATGATACTTTTGCTGAAGCAATATTTTCTTGGAGCACATTTTTTATGGCTACCATTTGATTATCAAAATCTTTAAATATTTTTTCACTTTTTACTGCATAAGCCATTTCTGATCTTTGAGTAGAAAGCGCTATCAATTTTGAAATGTTCGCTACGATATTTGGATCTTCAATTCCTGCCACTGATGGCGCAGGAAGTCTTGAATAATCCGTACTGCTATTCAAATAGGCTTTTAGTGAATTGTAGTAGGCTATTTTTCGAGTAATCTCATCTTTTTCAACATCAAAATTCATTATTTTTTCAGAAACCTTAGCTCCTCCATCTTCAATTTGATAAATATTTTTATCTTTTTGAAATGTTTTAAGTTCATTTCCTGTTTGCTTTAATTGCGATTCCATGGCAACCAAAGTACTGTCAATAAACCTAATAGTATTTGTCGCAAATTGATTTTTTCCATCAAGCTGAATTTTAATAAGCATTTTTACAGTCGAATTCAAATACTCAACCATTCTTGCCTTGTTTCCTCCCTGCATCGACAAAGTTAATATTGAACCACCATTTTTATCACTATCAACACCTATGCCTCTGTAGCCAGAAACGGTTCCATCAAAATCATTAAATCTAACAAAGTATTCTTTTCCTTTATAAAAACCAGGATTATCAGTTATTTGTAATTTCCAATTTAAAAAAGGCAACTCAACGTGTTCTCCAACTTTATACGTTTTTGAGAAATCTCCAAGCTGAACAGAAGTATTACTGTATGTATTGGTACTATAAGTTAAAACTGAAACAGAATTACTTTCAAAAGGAATACTAATTTGATACTCATTTTCGCTTAAAAACTTAATTTTTATTAATGTTCCAGCAATTTGTCCTTTTGATTTATCAATATCTACAAAAAAAGGCACCGATCCATAAGAGTCTATAAAATTATATTTCCCTTGTTCTAAGTAATCAATATAATATTGTAGTTTATCTACAACCAACTCGTTATGAGATCTTGATTTAAGAATTGTCGAAATCCCATTGACCTGATCCGACACTCCTCCCCAATTGAAAACCAAACTTGTATTAGAAGTAAAGAATGGATTACTTTCTTCTTTAATAGAAACCATAGTCTGCATTGCGTAAACTTTTTCTTTACGAATGTTTATTTGATACGCAATTGTAAATGATATTATCAAACTGATTAAAAACCATTTCCAATAGCTAATAATCTTCAATAAAAGGCCTTTAAAATCAAAATTGGCATGATTTTCAAAAATGGAAAAATCTTTAATATCTAACATTTTTCAAATCTTTTAATTTTTTATAATAAAGTAAACCGTTGTAGCTAAAGACAATAATGTTATAATTGTACCAATTGACTGGATTCCAGTTTGACCGGTACCCCAAGTTTTCTGTCTTAATGGCTTTACATAGATGTAATCGTTCGGCTGTAAATAGTAATAAGGAGATTTCATAACATTGCGATCGGTTAGATCAATATCATGCATCTGAACCCCAGTTGGAGTCTGACGAATTATAGTTACTTCTTTTCTGTTACCAACTGCTGTTATATCGCCTGAATTAGCAACAGCTTCCAAAATAGTTACATTATCTTTAAATAATGTCTTGGTTCCTGTTTGCCCAACTTCTCCGTTAATAGTGTATCTAAAACCAGCTAGTTTTACAGTAACAAAGATATTTGCCTCAGTTTTAAAATATTCTTCAAGTAATTTTTTTTCAATTATTACCCTCACTTCTTCAAGTGTATAACCAATAACATTTATTTCTCCTAAAATTGGCACTCTGATATTTCCATGATCATCAATTGTAAATCCTTCAAAATACAAAGTAGACTCAGACTTACCTCCCGCGGTCCCAACGTTTGTAGTATTAAAAATAGAAACCAGCTTCGGGTCAATAGCCTTAATATCAATACTCAAAACATCATTTATTTGTAATCGATAGGGCTTACTTTCTACTGAAGCAATTGTATTTTGCTCACTCGAAGTGTTTTTGTCTTGAAGATAAACCATATCTTTCATCGGTATACATGAAGTAAATAATACCGAAATTAATAACAATAAATAAAAACTGTTTTTTGTCATCAGTCAAATTTTATAGCAAATATAGTTTTTCTCTAATTGCTTAGAAAAACCTAAATTTTATTTGGGGTTTAGTTAATTATTTTTAAACGTTTTTTCAAAAGGAACTCGATGAAGAATACTTCTTCCCAAAGTAACTTCGTCTGCATATTCTAATTCATCACCAACAGATATTCCTCTTGCAATTGTTGAGATAATAATTTCAGAACCTGCAATTTGTTTATAGATATAAAAATTGGTTGTGTCGCCTTCCATAGTAGAGCTTAATGCAAAAATAATTTCAGCTACTTTTCCTGATTTAACTTTATCTACCAAACTTGAAATATTTAATTGGTTTGGACCTACACCTTCAATCGGCGAAATTTTGCCACCCAAAACATGGTAAATGCCTTTATATTGCCCCGTGTTTTCAATCGCCATTACATCTCGAATATCCTCAACAATACATATGGTCTCGTGGTTTCTAGCTTTATTGGCACATATTTCGCAAATTTTTGTATCTGAAATATTGTGACAGCTTTCGCAAAACTTAATATCCTCACGCATATTTATTAAAGCCTGAGACAGAAAAGAAGTTTGTTCCTTTGGTTGTTTTAATAAATGAAGAACTAAACGAAGTGCCGTACGTTTACCTATACCAGGCAATTGAGACATTTCGTTAACCGCTTTTTCAATTAGTTTTGATGAAAATTCCATGACGACAAAAGTAATACTTTTAATGGTTTAGCCCACATGATGGCAATTAATTTCAATGTTTATTACCATTACTGACTTATTCTTAAAAGTCGAATTACAAATTATCAATTAAATAAACTTTTCTATGTTCTAATATTGGCTTGTAGCTAATAAAACCAAGGTACAAGCGACTTCAATCTTAATATCATTTAACTCTAACAACTGGTAGAATTCTGGATTTTCTGTACCAGGATTAAAGATTACCCTTTTAGGCTGCGCTTCAATGATATAATTATAATAATCTCGCTGGCGTGCAGGATTAAGATATAAAGTAATTGTGTCAATATTTTTTACTGGTATTGCTTTAGTCTGAATTTTTACCCCAGCGACCTCTCCTACTTTTTGACCTATAGCCAAAACAGAATGACCTTTTCCAACTAACATATTTACTGCTCTATAAGAATAACGCTCTGGATTTGTAGATGCTCCTATAACTAATGTTTTTTTACTTTTCATTTTTTTCATTTAGATTGCAAAAGTAATCAAAAAGTAGCATTTTAACCTATGTGTTTGATTCATAATCCGTAACATTCAAAAACATTATCCTAACATTATTTCGTTTAAAAACCTCAAAAATTAATTACTTTTACTTTATTAACCCCAATTTATATGGAATTATTCATTTACTTATTTGCTGCGTTGTTTTCAGTATTAAACCCAATTGGAACTGTCCCTATTTTCGTCGGATTAACCCAACATGATTCACAAAAAGAGAGATCTAGAATTTCTCTTTGGACCGCTATTAATGTTTTTATCATACTGCTAGTCTCTTATTTTATTGGACAATATGTTTTAACTTTTTTTGGCATTAGTATTGACGCCTTAAGAATTGCAGGTGGAATTGTAATCGTAAATTCTGGTTTTTCTTTGCTTTCTGGAAAATTCAATAAAAAACGGGGAATCAATAAGAAGATTGAAAATGAGGCACAGCAACGAAACGATATTGCCCTTACACCTTTAGCAATTCCGATGTTGGCTGGTCCAGGGTCGATGTCTCTTTTAATTGCTTTTTACCAAGAGCATCATGAATTGAATGAAATCATAATTTCTTCATTAGCAATTCTTGCTATTGCAGTTGCAATTTTTGCTATTTTAAAAAGTGCTCATTATTTAGCTAGAATTTTAGGTGCATCTGGAATTGTTGCTATTTCCAGAATTGTTGGTTTTATTGTGATCTCAATTGGTATTCAGTATATTGTAAGTGCACTTGTAAATATCATCAAAGGAAATTTCTAACGTCATACCTCCTTAAAAAAGAAAGGGATAAAATCATATTGTGATTTTATCCCTTTCTTTTTATTAAATATTTTTATTTTAAGTTCTTGGCAAAAAAACTTCAGCCATCATACATCTGGCGCTTCCACCACCGCAAGCTTCAATAGTATCGAGACTTGAGCTTAAAATTTCTGCATGATTTTCTAACTGAGCAATTTGTTTCGCAGTTAAACTTTGATGAGCAGCTGCACTCATAACAATATATCGTTTATCATCTTTTCCTCTAACTTCAAGCATATTTCCTGCAAAATTATTTACTTGTGCTTCTGTTATTAGCACTATTTCCTTTCCGTCTTGTTTAAGATTATCCAAAACCATTTTGCGTTCTTTTTTATCATCGATGGAATCTGCACAAATTACAGCAAAAGTTTCCCCTAGACACATCATCACATTCGTATGATAAATCAATTTACGTTCTCCATCGACAGTTTGAAAAGCTTCAAAAATAACTGGAGCATAATCAAAATCTTCGCAGAATTCTATAAATAATTCTTCATCTGCTCTTGGAGAAAGTGCACAATATGCTTTTCCGTTAGCTCTGTCTAACAGTAAACTTCCTGTTCCTTCTAAGAAAATGCCATCTTCTTCTGCAGAAGTATAGTCCATAATATTAGCAATTTCAAATCCTTTTTCTTCCAAAGTATCCAAAATATCTTCACGACGTTCCTGACGACGATTTTCTGCAAACATGGGATAAAGAGCTACATCACCATTCTCATGAAATGAAACCCAGTTATTTGGAAAAATACTATCCGGAGTATCTGTTTCTAAATTATCTTCAACTACAGTAACATCAACACCAACTGCTCTTAATTTTTCTACAAAAGTATCAAATTCCTGTTGCGCTTTAGCATTAACCGTACTTGGCAAAAGTCCGTCTAAAACTTTTTGATAATAATTATTTACCGCTGTCTGTTCATTCATTCTGAATGCAACTGGACGAATCATTACGATAGCATTAGTTGTTTGTTTCATTTTTTATATTCTTTTTTTATTCAAGTTTAAGTTTCAGGTTTCAAGTTTTTAGAAAACGTGAACCCTGAAACTTGAAACTCAAAAACTATTTTAGTCTCTAATTAACGGCAAGGTCGAACATCTTAACAAACCTTCTTGTTTAGCAATTTCTGCATATGGAATTTCTTCGACAACGAAACCTTTTTCACGAAGCCAGTTATTCAATCTCGTAAAATTCTTCTCAGAAACAACGACATTCTCATCAATTGAAAACACATTCGAAAACATATTATACATTTCATTTCTTTCGATATGAAATAAATTTTCCTTTCCAAAAAGTTTTACTAAATACAAATAATCTGCTTCTTCTCGGAAACCTCTTTTATAAATAATTCCTTTATCTTTTCCAACTGGTTGAAAACAGCAATCTAAATGCAAAGCATTATCTCTGGCTTCAAGTTTTGATTTTACTAAATCAAACTCTTTTACAATTTTATTTGGAAAAAGTGACTTGATATAATTAACGCCATGCATATTTGTTCTTGCAGTAATATAATCTTTATAGTCGCTTCCTTTGTAAGTCCCAATAAAAACATGATCATTCCAAAGCATCACATCACCACCTTCAATATGGACTTCTACTGGAGGACGAACTACTTTTGATGGTTCTATTTGGTTAATAACATATTGAATCGCATCTAATTCGCGTTCTCTATCTGGAAGAATATTCGATTTTACAAAAACATCATCAATTACAAAGCCAATATCTCTTGCAAAAATCTGATTGTAATTTTCAATCATTTCTGGACGATAAACTGTTACATTATATTTTTGAAAAACAGCATTAAAAGCATCCATTTCAACAACCATATCTTTTTCGACAGGATAAGTTCCTGCCTTAATATGTTCCAATGATTTAGGATCATAAGCTTCCTCTAAAGTTGGAGTAGGCCCATTATGAACAGCAGAACCCAAAACAACCGCACGAAGTCTCGATGTTTCGTTCTTTACATTTAATTGCAACATAACTCTATTATATTTTGAGCAAATATAAAAAAAGCTTCACAGTTAAGTGAAGCTTTCTTTTTTTTATTTGTTAGACTTGAACTCTCTTAAAGGGTGTCCAGTGTAAATTTGTCTTGGTCTTCCTATTGGTTCTTTATTTTCACGCATTTCTTTCCATTGTGCGATCCATCCTGGAAGTCTTCCGATAGCAAACATTACTGTAAACATATCTGTAGGAATTCCTAATGCTCTGTAAATAATTCCAGAGTAGAAATCAACGTTTGGATACAAGTTTCTTGATTTGAAATATTCGTCTTCAAGAGCTGCTTTTTCTAATTTTCTTGCGATATCTAAAATCGGATCTTCAACACCTAAAGTTTCTAATACTTCTGTAGCTGCTTTTTTGATGATTTTAGCTCTTGGATCAAAGTTTTTGTAAACTCTGTGACCAAATCCCATTAAACGGAAAGAATCGTTTTTATCTTTCGCTTTCGCTAAAAACTTATCTGTATCTCCACCGTCTTTATTAATTTCTTCAAGCATCTCAAGTACTGCTTGGTTAGCTCCACCGTGAAGTGGTCCCCATAATGCAGAAACACCTGCAGAAACAGAAGCAAATAAACCTGCGTGAGAAGAACCAACCATTCTTACTGTAGAAGTAGAACAGTTTTGTTCGTGATCAGCATGAAGGATAAATAATTTATCTAAAGCGTTTACAATTACTGGATTTGCAGCGTAAGGCCCTGTAGGCAATTTAAACATTAATTGCATGAAGCTTTCTACATATCCTTTTGTATTATCATAGTAATTTAAAGGATAACCCATAGACTTTCTGTAAGTCCATGTAGCAATTACAAGAAATTTAGCCATTGTTTTACAAATAGCTTCGTACATTTCTTTTTCGTTATCAACATTTACTGCTTTTGGATTAAATGCCGTTAAAGCACTTGTTAAAGCAGATAAAACTCCCATTGGATGAGCTGTTTTTGGAAAACCGTCGATAATATTTTTCATTTCTTCGTTGACCAAAGAATGTTTTCTAATATTATTCTCAAAATCTTCTAATTGTGCAGCAGTTGGCAATTCTCCAAAAATCAAAAGATACGAAACCTCTAAAAAGCTAGCTTTTTCAGCTAAATCTTCGATTGAATATCCTCTGTAACGTAAAATTCCTTCTTCTCCATCTAGGAAAGTGATTTCACTTGTACAAGATCCTGAGTTTTTGTAACCTGGATCAATTGTTATAACACCTGTTAAATCACGTAATTTGTTAATATCGATAGCTGATTCGTTTTCGCTTCCTGTGATTACCGGAAGTTCAATCTTTTTACCATCTATTTCTAATGTAGCTATTTTTGACATAATATCTTGGAAATAATTCTTTAAATAATAATTTACCAAATCTAATGAATTTAAGACTAATTAAAAAAAGAATACTGCTATGAATTTGTTAAAACTCCAAAAAAAAACCATTCATTAAAAAATGAATGGTCTGTCTTAATATAACTCTTATGATTATTTAATCTTGAAAGCTTTTAAACCAGGGAAGTAAGCAGTACTTCCTAATTCTTCTTCAATTCTCAACAATTGATTGTATTTAGCCATACGATCTGAACGAGAAGCAGAACCAGTTTTAATTTGACCGCAGTTTAAAGCAACAGCTAAATCTGCAATTGTATTATCTTCAGTTTCTCCAGAACGGTGAGACATTACAGAAGTATAACCAGCGTTTTTCGCCATGTTTACAGCAGCAATTGTTTCAGTTAAAGTTCCGATTTGATTAACTTTTACTAAAATTGAATTAGCAATTCCTTTTTCAATTCCAGTTGATAAACGAGCAACGTTAGTAACAAATAAATCATCACCTACTAATTGTACTTTATCTCCAATTTTTTCAGTTAAAGCTTTCCATCCATCCCAGTCATCTTCGTACATCCCGTCTTCGATAGAAATAATTGGATATTTAGCAGCAAGTTCAGCTAAATAATCAGCTTGCTCTTCAGAAGTTCTGATTTTTCCAGTTTCTCCTTCAAATTTAGTATAATCGTATTTACCGTTTACATAAAATTCAGAAGCAGCACAGTCAAGAGCAATCATAATTTCGTCTCCGAAAGTATATCCTGCTTTTTCAACTGCTAGTTTGATAGTATCTAAAGCATCTTCAGTACCACCAGCTAAGTTTGGAGCAAAACCTCCTTCATCACCTACAGCAGTACTTAAGCCTCTATCATGTAATACTTTTTTCAAACTGTGGAAAATTTCAGTTCCCATTTGCATCGCATGTGTAAAAGAAGTTGCTTTTACTGGGAAAATCATGAATTCTTGGAATGCGATAGGCGCATCTGAGTGAGAACCTCCGTTGATGATATTCATCATTGGAACTGGCAATGTATTAGCAGAAACACCACCAACGTATCTGTACAATGGTAAACCAAGTTCATTAGCAGCAGCTTTTGCAGCAGCTAAAGAAACACCTAAAATAGCATTAGCTCCTAATTTAGATTTGTTTGGAGTTCCATCTAAATCAATCATTAATTGGTCAATTGTGTTTTGTTCGAAAACAGAAGTACCAACTAATTCTTCAGCAATAACAGTATTTACATTGTTCACTGCATTCAAAACACCTTTACCTAGATAAGCTTTACCTCCATCACGTAATTCAACAGCTTCGTGCTCTCCAGTTGAAGCTCCAGACGGAACCGCAGCTCTACCTAAAACTCCATTTTCAGTTACTACATCTACCTCAATAGTAGGATTACCTCTAGAATCAAGAATTTGTCTTGCGTGAACTTTAATTATAATACTCATTATTTTTGTTTTTTATTAATAAATTATATTTTTTTTTCGAAATTATAAAAATATTTAATACTATAAACGCATTTTAAATATTAAACACCTTTATTTATTAACTACATCGTTTTAGGCTTTAGCACTTTTAATGTTCTCCACAAATTGATCAAACAAATATGATGAATCATGTGGTCCCGGACTCGCTTCTGGGTGATATTGAACTGAGAAACAATTTTTATTTTTCATTCTCATTCCCGCTACAGTACCGTCATTTAAATGCACATGCGTAATTTCAAGTTCTGGATGATTATCTAATTGCTCTTTCTTAACAGCAAATCCATGATTTTGAGATGTGATTTCACCTTTACCTGTAATAATATTTTTTACAGGATGATTAATTCCTCGGTGCCCATTAAACATTTTATAAGTTTCTACACCATTTGCCAAACCAATAACTTGATGTCCTAAACAGATTCCGAAAAGCGGTTTATTATCAGCCAATATTTCTTTTGCAACTTCAATAGCTCCAAACAAAGGATCAGGATCACCAGGACCATTTGACAAGAAATAACCATCAGGATTAAATTCAGACATATCTTTATAAGTCGAATTGTACGGATGAACTTTAATATAACAATCTCTTTTTGCCAGATTTCTTAGAATATTCTTCTTAATACCAAGATCTAAAGCAGATATTTTATAAGTAGCATTTTCATCACCAAAAAAATAAGGTTCTTTTGTCGACACTTTCGAAGCCAACTCCAAACCTTCCATATTTGGAACATTTTCCAACTCTTTCTTCAAGTCTTCAATAGACGTACCATCTGTACAAATAACAGCATTCATTGCACCATTGTCACGTATGTAACTTACAAGTGCACGAGTATCAACATCAGAAATACAGATTAAATTTTGTTTTGCAAAGTAATCCTCCAAACTTCCTGAAGCGTTTTCTCTAGAAAAATTAAAACTGAAGTTTTTACAAACCAAACCGGCAATTTTAATACTATCAGATTCAACTTCAGAATCATTAACACCATAGTTTCCGATATGTGTATTTGTAGCTACCATTATTTGTCCAAAGTAAGACGGATCAGTAAAAATTTCCTGATAACCTGTCATTCCTGTATTAAAACAAACTTCACCGAAAGTTTTACCGCTGATACCGATAGATTTTCCATGAAAGATTGTTCCGTCACTAAGTAATAAAATGGCGCTTTGTCGTGTTGTGTATTTCATTATTTAATTTGTATTGTTTTTTTTTATCAAGTGCTAAAACCAAAATAGCGGTTTTAAATGTGATTAGATATTTTGCAAATTTACTTCTTTAAAGAAGCTCTTCCAAGACTTTTTAAAACTTTCATTCGTAAAAATAAAACCTATCTTTTTAAATAAGTTACATTTTTACTCAGGCTTAAAAAAATCAAAAAAAAAGGATAAACTAATAATTAGTTTATCCTTTAATATTATAGAATGATTACTTTCATAATTATTCAGAAGCTTCAGTAGTCGTTTCTGATTCAGCAGCAGGAGCTTCTGGAGTAGCAGCTTCAGCTTTTTTAGCTTTACCACCACGACGGCTTTTCGCTTTTTTAACTTCTTTTTTACCTCCGTTGTAAAGTTCGTTAAAATCAACAAGTTCGATCATTGCCATATCAGCATTATCTCCCAAACGATTTCCAACTTTAATGATACGAGTGTATCCACCTGGACGGTCACCAACTTTAGCAGCTACATCTCTGAACAAATCAGTTACTGCATATTTACTACGTAAGTAAGCAAAAACAATACGACGATTATGAGTCGTATCCTCTTTTGATTTTGTGATTAAAGGCTCAACAAATTGTTTAAGCGCTTTAGCTTTAGCAACAGTAGTATTAATACGTTTGTGCTCGATAAGAGAACAAGCCATATTAGCCAACATAGCTTTTCTATGTCCAGTCTGTCTGCTTAAGTGGTTGAATTTTTTTCCGTGTCTCATGACGTGTTTTTTTTATCTTCATCTTGCTACAATCCACTATGGAGAGCAAAATATGAAGTAAATTATTCTTTATCTAATTTGTATTTAGCTAAGTCCATTCCGAAAGTTAAATTCTTCACTGCTACAAGCTCATCAAGCTCAGTTAAAGATTTTTTACCGAAGTTACGGAACTTCATTAAGTCATTTTTATTGAACGATACTAAATCACCAAGTGTATCAACTTCAGCCGCTTTCAAGCAATTTAATGCTCTTACAGATAGATCCATATCAACAAGCTTAGTTTTAAGCAATTGTCTCATATGCAATGACTCTTCATCATACGATTCTGTTTGTGCAATTTCGTCAGCCTCAAGTGTAATTCTTTCATCAGAAAACAACATGAAATGGTGAATTAAAACTTTAGCAGCTTCAGTAAGAGCATCTTTAGGATTAATCGATCCATCAGTTTTGATTTCAAAAACTAATTTTTCGTAATCTGTCTTTTGCTCTACACGGAAGTTTTCGATTGCATATTTTACATTTTTTACCGGAGTAAAAATAGAATCTGTAAAAATCGTTCCAATTGCAGCATTCTGTTTTTTGTTCTCTTCAGCAGGCACGTATCCTCTACCTTTTTCGATAGTTAAATCGAAATTCAATTTGATTTTAGAATCTAAATTACAGATAACAAGGTCTGGGTTCAGAACTTGGAAACCTGAAATAAATTTCTGAAAATCACCTGCTGTTAATTGATCTTTACCTGAAACAGAAATAGTAACTGATTCATTATCTATATCTTCAATTTGACGTTTGAAACGTACTTGTTTTAGATTAAGGATAATTTCGGTAACATCTTCAACAACACCTGAAATAGTAGAAAACTCATGATCTACACCTTCGATACGAACAGATGTAATTGCATAACCTTCTAATGCTGAAAGCAAAACTCTTCTAAGTGCATTACCAACTGTCAATCCATAACCAGGTTCTAAAGGTCTAAATTCAAATTTACCTTCAAAATCGGTTGAATCGATCATGATAACTTTATCGGGCTTTTGAAAATTAAATATTGCCATAAATTTCGACTAAGTCAATTATTATTTGTTGTACAACTCTACGATTAATTGTTCTTTAATGTTTTCTGGAATTTGAAGTCTCGCAGGTACAGAAACGAAAGTTCCTTCTTTAAGATCATTGTTCCAAGTAATCCATTCATAAACATGACTTGAATTTGATAAAGAACGTTCGATAGCTTCTAAAGATTTAGATTTTTCACGAACTGCAACTTTATCACCAGGCTTAAGGTGGTAAGAAGGAATATTAACAACCTCTCCATTTACAGTAATGTGTCTGTGAGAAACGATTTGACGCGCACCTCTTCTAGATGGAGCAATTCCCATTCTAAAAACAACATTATCTAATCTTGCTTCGCATAATTGTAATAAAACTTCACCAGTAACTCCTTTAGTTGCTGATGCTTTTTCGAATAAATTTCTGAATTGTTTTTCTAAAATTCCATAAGAATATTTAGCTTTTTGCTTTTCCATTAACTGAACAGCGTACTCAGATTTTTTTCCTCTTTTTTTAGCCATCCCGTGTTGTCCAGGTGGGTAATTTCTTTTTTCGAAAGATTTATCATCTCCGAAGATTGCCTCGCCAAATTTACGAGCGATTTTGGTTTTAGGACCAGTATATCTTGCCATTTTAAAAAAAATTTTAAGGTAGAAATTATGAATTCAGGTCTAATCCTTCGATAATCTATGTTCTACCTTGTTTATACTATAAAAATAAAAAATTAAACTCTACGTCTTTTTGGAGGACGACATCCGTTGTGCGGCATTGGAGTAACGTCGATAATCTCAGTAACTTCAATTCCACCGTTATGAATAGAACGGATAGCAGACTCACGTCCGTTACCTGGTCCTTTTACATAAACTTTCACTTTTTTAAGTCCTGCCTCAAGTGCTACTTTAGCGCAATCTTCTGCTGCCATTTGAGCTGCGTAAGGAGTGTTCTTTTTAGAACCTCTGAAACCCATTTTACCAGCTGAAGACCAAGAGATAACTTCACCTTTCTTATTAGTTAAAGAAATAATAATGTTATTAAAAGTGGCAGAAATATGAGCCTCACCCGTTGATTCAACGATAACTTTACGTTTTTTTGCAGTTGCTTTAGCCATATTACTTATTATTTAGTTGCTTTTTTCTTGTTAGCAACAGTTTTTCTTTTACCTTTTCTTGTTCTTGAGTTGTTTTTAGTTCTTTGTCCTCTTAATGGAAGACCAGATCTATGACGAATACCTCTGTAACATCCAATATCCATTAAACGTTTAATGTTTAAAGAAATTTCAGAACGTAATTCTCCTTCAATTTTGTAAAATGAAACTGCCTCACGAATTGCTCCGATCTCGTCATCATTCCAATCTTGAACTTTTTTATCTTGGCTAACTTGAGCTTTTTCTAAAATCTCAATAGCTCTACTTCTACCTAATCCGAAGATATAAGTAAGTGCGATAACACCTCTTTTGTTTTTTGGGATATCTACCCCTGCTATTCTTGCCATAATTATCCTTGTCTTTGTTTAAATCTAGGATTCTTTTTGTTTATTACGTACAGTCTCCCTTTTCTACGCACGATAATGCACTCGGCACTTCTCTTTTTTACTGATGCTCTAACTTTCATATTGAATATCCTTTAATATCGATAAGTAATTCTTGCTTTTGACAAATCATAAGGACTCATTTCTAGTTTCACTTTATCACCAGGTAATAATTTGATGTAATGCATACGCATCTTTCCAGAAATATGAGCAATTACGATATGTCCATTTTCTAACTCTACACGGAACATTGCATTTGACAATGCTTCAATAATTGATCCGTCTTGTTCTATTGCTGATTGTTTTGCCATAAATATATTAAGCTACCGCTTTTCTATTTTTACCAGTCTTCATTAAACCATCATAATGTTTGTTTAACAAGTATGAATTGATTTGTTGAATAGTATCTATTGCAACTCCAACCATAATTATTAATGAGGTACCTCCAAAAAACATTGCCCAAGATTGTTGTACATCCATAATACTTACAACAATAGCTGGGAACACAGCAATCAAAGCAAGGAATAAAGATCCTGGGAAAGTTATTAAAGACATCACTTTATCAAGGAAATCAGAAGTTTCAGCACCAGGACGAACCCCAGGAATAAAACCACCGCTTCTCTTTAAATCATCAGCCATTTTGTTAGTAGGTACAGTGATTGCAGTATAAAAGAATGTAAATACAATAATTAAAGTTGCAAAAACAAAATTATACCAGAAACCAAACATATTACTAAATGCACCAACAATTGATTGTGATGTATCTGATTTAGATAGCCCAGCTACAGCTGCAGGGATAAACATAATTGCCTGAGCAAAAATAATTGGCATAACTCCAGAAGCATTTAGCTTAAGAGGAATCCATTGTCTATTACCACCTGCTAAATCTTGCTCATAATCACCAGTTGTTGTACGACGAGCGTATTGAACTGGGATTCTACGTACCGCCATTGTAAGCAATACACAAGAAATAATTACTAATAGCCACACAATAATTTCAATAACTAATAACATTGGGCCTCCATTGTTATTGGTAACACGAGTTGTAAACTCTTGAATAAAAGCTTGCGGTAAACGAGCTAAAATACCAACCATAATTAACAATGAAATACCATTTCCAATACCTTTATCTGTAATTTTTTCTCCAAGCCACATAGCGAAAATTGTACCTGTAACCAAGATTATAACAGAAGAGAACAAAAATTCAGGAGAATTAAAGCCTAGCAAAAATGCATCACTAGGCAATGTTCTGTATAAATTATAGATATAAGTTGGACCTTGAACCAATGTGATAGCGATTGTCAACCAACGAGTGATTTGATTAATCTTTTTTCTACCACTTTCTCCATCATTTTGAAGTTTTTGTAAATATGGAATCGCAATCCCCATCAACTGAACAACAATAGACGCAGAAATATAAGGCATGATACCTAAGGCAAAAACTGAAGCCTTAGAGAAAGCACCCCCGGTGAACATGTCTAGAATAGATCCTAGACCATTTTTAGTTTGTCCCGCTAAACCAGTCAATTGCGTTGCGTCAATTCCAGGAAGCGTAACGTGTGCTCCAAAACGATATACTAAAAGTAATCCTAACGTAATTAAGATTCTATTTTTTAGTTCTTCGATTTTCCAAACATTACTTATTGATTCAATAAATTTCTTCATCTTAATAGATAAGTTATATAGTTACAGCTTCTCCACCAGCAGCTTCAATAGCAGCTTTTGCAGTAGCAGTAAATTTGTGGGCAGTTACTTTTAATTTTGCTTTCAATTCTCCTCTACCTAAAATCTTAACGATTTCATTTTTAGTAGCTAGACGATTTGCCACAAATTCTGTCATAGAAACAGAATCAGTAATTGCACCGTTATCAACTAATAATTGAAGAGTATCTAAATTAACACCTTCGTATTCTTTACGATTGATGTTTTTGAAACCAAACTTAGGTACACGTCTTTGAAGTGGCATTTGCCCTCCTTCAAAACCAATCTTTTTAGAATAACCAGAACGAGATTTTGCTCCTTTGTGTCCACGTGCAGCGGTACCACCTTTTCCAGAACCTTCTCCTCTACCTAATCTTTTATTTTGATTGTGTGTAGATCCCTCAGCAGGTTGTAAGTTACTTAAATTCATAACAGTATTTGTTATTTAGCTTCTTCAACAGAAACTAAGTGTTTAACTTTGTTTATCATCCCAAGGATAGCAGGATTTGACTCATGCTCCACAACTTGTCCAATTTTACGTAGACCTAAAGCTTCCAATCCTCTTTTTTGAGAAAGAGGGCAGTTGATTTTGCTTCTTACTTGTTTTACTAATAATTTAGCCATAATTTCCTAATTAACCTTTAAAAACTTTCTCTAAAGAAACACCTCTTTGTTTTGCAACAGTATGAGCGCTTCTCATTTGCAATAAAGCATCAAAAGTTGCTTTTACTACGTTATGTGGATTTGATGATCCTTGAGATTTAGACAATACATCGTGAATCCCTACTGACTCCAAAACTGAACGAACAGCTCCACCAGCAATAACTCCAGTACCATGAGATGCTGGAATTAAAAATACACGTGCACCACCAAATTTACCTTTTTGTTCGTGAGGAACAGATTGTCCATTCAAAGGAATTCTAACTAAGTTTTTCTTAGCATCTTCTACTGCTTTCGCAATTGCTTCAGAAACGTCTTTAGATTTTCCTAATCCGTGACCAACTACTCCATTTTCATCACCTACAACTACAATAGCAGAAAAACCGAAAGCTCTACCACCTTTTGTAACTTTAGTAACACGATTAACACTTACTAGACGATCTTTAAGTTCAAGACCACTAGGTTTTACCAATTCTACATTTTTGTATTTAGACATAATATATTAGAATTTAAGTCCAGCAGCTCTTGCGCCTTCCGCTAATGATTTAATACGACCGTGATATAAATATCCACCTCTATCAAAAGTGATGGTATCAATCCCAGCTTTTAACGCTTTCTCTGCAACTAATTTTCCAACAGCAGCAGCTACTTCAACGTTAGTACCTTTTCCTATTTCTTTTTCTCTAGAAGATGCAGCTAATATAGTAACTCCATTTACATCATCAATAATTTGAGCGTAAATTTCTTTATTACTTCTAAAAACAGAAAGTCTTGGTCTTGCAGCAGAACCACTAACCGATTTTCTAATTCTGAATTTAATTCTCTGTCTTCTTTCAGATTTTGTTAATGACATAATCTTATATTTTAAGCTGATTTACCTGCTTTTCTTCTTAATACTTCACCCACAAATTTAACACCTTTTCCTTTGTACGGCTCAGGCTTACGGAAACCTCTAATTTTCGCAGCTACTTGACCTAAAAGTTGTTTATCAAATGATGTTAATTTTACGATAGGGTTCTTACCTTTTTCAGATATTGTTTCTAAAGATACTTCTGGAGCAATTTCTAAAACAATATTGTGAGAATATCCAAGAGCTAAATCTAATTTTTGACCTTGGTTTGAAGCTCTATAACCAACTCCAACTAATTCTAGTTCTTTTGTGAAACCTTCAGAAACACCAACAATCATATTACTGATCAAAGATCTGAATAATCCGTGTTTTGCTCTATGGTCTTTATGATCAGATGATCTTTCTACTGAAATTTGATCACCTTCAACAGTTACAGTAACGTCCGAAAACTCCTGAACTAGTTGACCTTTTTTTCCTTTTACTGTAATAATACCGTCTTTAACTTCAACAGTTACACCAGCAGGGATTACAATTGGGCTTTTACCTATTCTTGACATCTTATCTAGTGTTTAAAATTAGTATACGTAACAAATTACCTCACCACCAACATTTAATTGCTTAGCTTGTTTTCCTGTCATCAAACCTTTTGACGTAGAAACAATAGCAATTCCTAATCCATTAAGGATTCTTGGTAATTTGGCAGCACCTGCGTACTTACGTAAACCAGGTTTACTAATTCTCTGGATATCTTTAATTACAGGCTCTTTAGTATCTTTATCATACTTCAAAGCAATTTTGATAGAACCTTGTACAGTATTCTGCTCAAATTTGTAACTTAAGATGTAACCTTGATCAAATAAGATCTTAGTTATCTCTTTTTTTAGATTAGATGCTGGAATCTCAACAACTTTGTGGTTTGCAGCCACAGCGTTACGAACTCTAGTCAAATAATCTGCAATAGGATCTGTATACATATGTATTTGATTGCGATTATGGTTTTCGGGAAACACTCGTTTCCCGAACCTTTAATCAATTAAAAATTATTTTTCGGTTTGCAAAAGTAATAACTTATTGCGAGATTACCAAGACGCTTTTTTAACACCTGGAATTAATCCATTATTAGCCATCTCACGGAAAGTTACACGTGAAATACCAAATTGACGGATATAACCTCTAGGTCTACCTGTTAATTTACAACGATTGTGTAAACGAACTGGTGAAGCATTTTTAGGTAATCTTTGTAGGCCTTCATAATCTCCAGCTTCTAATAAAGCTTTTCTTTTTTCAGCATACTTAGCTACCGTTTTCTCTCTTTTCACCTCACGGGCTTTCATTGATTCTTTAGCCATGTCTTAATTCTTTTTAAAAGGTAATCCTAATTCAGCCAATAATGACTTTGCTTCCTTGTCTGTTTTTGCAGTAGTAACAAATGTAATATCCATTCCTGAAATTTTATTTACTTTGTCAATATCAATTTCTGGGAAAATGATTTGCTCTAAAACTCCAAGATTGTAGTTACCTCTTCCATCGAAACCAGTAGCTTTAATACCACTAAAATCTCTAACGCGTGGTAAAGCAGAAGTAATAAGTCTATCTAAAAACTCATACATTCTTTCTCCACGTAAAGTTACTTTTGCTCCAATAGGCATCCCTTTTCTTAATTTGAAAGACGCAACGTCTTTCTTAGAAATTGTAGATACTGCTTTTTGTCCAGTGATCTTTGTCAACTCATCAACAGCATAGTCAATAAGTTTTTTATCAGATACAGCTGCACCAACTCCACGGCTCAAAACGATTTTTTCAAGTTTTGGAACTTGCATTACGTTTGTATATCCGAACTCTTCTTTAAGAGCAGAGATTACTCTACTCTTATATTCTTCTTTTAGTCTAGGTGTATATGCCATTACTATAGTACTTGATTAGATTTTTTTGAAAATCTTACTTTCTTATCTCCTTCTACTCTAATACCTACTCTAGTTGTTTCCTTAGTTTTAGGATCAATTAAAGCAATGTTAGAAATTTGAATAGAAGCTTCTTTCTTAACGATACCACCTTGAGGGTTTTTAGCACTTGGTTTTGTATGTTTTGAAACCATGTTTACACCTTCAACTATCGCTTTATTTTTCTCACGGTAAACACGTAAAACTTTACCTTCAGCACCTTTATGGTCTCCAGCAATAACTCTTACGATATCTCCTGATTTTATTTTTAGCTTTATCATCTTAAAACGAATTAAAGCACTTCTGGTGCTAATGATACAATTTTCATGAATTGTTTTTCACGAAGTTCTCTTGCTACCGGACCAAAAACACGTGTTCCTCTCATTTCCCCTGCAGCATTCAAAAGAACACATGCATTGTCATCGAAACGGATATAAGAACCATCAGCTCTTCTCACTTCTTTTTTAGTACGTACAACAACTGCAGTTGAAACAGCTCCTTTTTTCACGTTTCCGTTTGGAGTTGCATCTTTGATAGAAACTACAATTTTGTCACCAACAGAGGCATATCTTCTTTTAGTACCTCCTAAAACACGAATAGTTAAAACTTCTTTAGCTCCCGTGTTATCTGCTACTTTTAGTCTTGATTCTTGTTGTACCATAATTATTTAGCTCTTTCTAAGATTTCAACTAATCTCCAACATTTTGTTTTACTTAAAGGACGCGTTTCGCTAATTCTTACAGTATCTCCAATGTTACAGTCGTTTGTTTCGTCGTGTGCAACATATTTCTTAGTTTTCAACACGAACTTACCGTATAATGGGTGTTTTACTTTTCTTACTTCAGAAATAACGATAGATTTATCCATCTTATTTGAAGTAACAACACCTATTCTTTCTTTTCTTAAATTTCTTTTTTCTTCCATCTTTCAGCAGAATACAATTATTGTAACTCTCTTTTAGTTAACTCTGTAGCTAATCTTGCAACTGTTCTTCTTACACTTCTAATTTGAAGTGGGTTTGCAATTGGAGAAATAGCGTGAGCCATTTTTAGGTCAGCATATACTTTCTTAGTTTGACTAAGCTTTTCTTGCAACTCCGCTGCAGAAAGATCTTTTATTTCTGATTGTTTCATAATAAATATAAATTATGCTTCGAAATCTCTAGCAACGACGAACTTAGTTTTTACTGGAAGCTTTTGAGCCGCAAGACGTAACGCCTCTTTTGCAACTGACAATGGAACTCCTCCAACTTCAAACATAATTCTTCCTGGTTTAACAACAGCAGCCCAATACTCAACTGCTCCTTTACCTTTACCCATACGTACTTCAAGAGGCTTCTTAGTGATAGGTTTGTCTGGAAATATTTTAATCCATAATTGTCCTTCTCTCTTCATGTAACGAGTTGCAGCAATACGCGCAGCTTCGATTTGACGAGAAGTTAAGAACATTCCATCTTCATGTACAGATTTAATACCAAACATTCCATTTGAAAGTTCGTGCCCTCTTTGAGAGTTACCTTTCATTTTACCTTTTTGTACCTTACGGTATTTTGTTCTTTTAGGCTGTAACATTTTTCTTTAGTTTAAAAATTTACTTTCTTTTACGAGCATCTGGTTTACCGCCTTTGTTAAAGTTAGATTTGCCTCTAGGAGCATCTCCACCTTTACCACCACCTGTACCAGATTGTTTTTTGTCCATTCCAGCAAGTGGAGAAAGCTCTCTCTTACCGTAAACTTCACCTTTCATGATCCATACTTTGATACCCATTCTACCGTAAGTAGTGTGAGCTTCAGCCAAAGCATAATCAATGTCAGCTCTGAAAGTTGATAGAGGAATTCTACCTTCTTTGAAACCTTCTGAACGCGCCATCTCAGCTCCATTCAAACGACCAGAAATCAAAACTTTGATACCTTCAGCGTTCATACGCATAGAAGCAGCAATAGCCATTTTGATTGCACGTCTGTAAGAAATACGACTTTCGATTTGACGAGCGATGCTTGTCGCCACAAGATAAGCATCTAACTCAGGTCTTTTGATTTCAAAGATGTTGATTTGAACCTCTTTGTCAGTAACTTTCTTAAGTTCTTCTTTTAACTTGTCTACCTCTTGTCCACCTTTTCCGATAATGATACCAGGTCTAGCAGTAGTGATAGTAACGGTTACAAGTTTCAAAGTTCTCTCGATGATTACTTTTGATACACTAGCTTTTGATAAACGAGCGTGGATATACTTTCTGATTTTGTGATCTTCGGCTAATTTATCACCGTAATCATTTCCACCATACCAGTTTGAGTCCCACCCTCTGATGATACCAAGTCTATTTCCAATTGGATTTGTCTTTTGTCCCATGCTGCTTAAGAATTGCTTTGTGTGTTATTGATAGCTCCAAGCACGATTGTAACGTGGTTAGAACGTTTTCTTATTCTGTGTGCACGACCTTGTGGAGCTGGACGAAGTCTTTTCAACATCATTCCACCATCTACTCTGATCTCTTTAACAAATAATCCAGCTTCTTCTAAATTACCTTCACTATTTTTTTGCTCCCAGTTATTGATTGCAGATAATAATAGTTTTTCTAATTTTCTTGAAGCTTCTTTAGAACTGAATCTTAAGATGTTAAGTGCTCTTTCTACCTTCTGACCTCTTACCAAGTCCGCTACTAAGCGCATTTTTCTAGGTGAAGTAGGGCAGTTATTCAATTTTGCGAAAGCGATAGACTTATTAGCCTCTTTTCTCGCATCTGCTGTTTCTCTTTTACGAACTCCCATTGCTTCTTTTATTTTTTACCTTTATTTTTTGCTCCAGCATGACCTCTAAAAGATCTAGTTGGTGAAAACTCTCCTAATTTGTGACCTACCATGTTTTCTGTTACGTAAACCGGTACAAATTGACGACCGTTATGAACTGCGATAGTTTGTCCAACGAAATCTGGTGTAATCATTGAAGCTCTAGACCAAGTCTTTACAACTGCATTTTTACCACTTTCTACGTTTTCTTGAACTTTCTTGTCTAATTTATAATGAACGAAAGGTCCTTTTTTTAATGAACGTGCCATATCTTATTATTTCTTTCTACGTTCTACGATATACTTGTTACTCGGGTTTTTCTTAGAACGAGTTCTGTAACCTTTAGCTGGCAATCCGTTTCTTGAACGTGGGTGCCCTCCAGAAGAACGTCCTTCACCACCTCCCATAGGGTGATCAACTGGGTTCATCGCTACTGGTCTAGTTCTAGGTCTTCTTCCTAACCATCTTGTTCTACCTGCTTTTCCAGATACAACTAATTGGTGATCAGAGTTTGAAACAGCTCCAATTGTAGCCGAACAAGTCAACAAGATTAATCTTGTTTCTCCAGATGGCATTTTAATTGTTGCATATTTCCCGTCTCTTGCCATTAACTGAGCAAAAGTTCCAGCTGAACGAGCAATAACCGCTCCTTGTCCTGGACGTAACTCAATACAAGATATAACAGTTCCAAGAGGAATTCTGCTTAAAGGTAATGTATTACCAATTTCTGGTTGAGATTCTGGACCAGAAACTAATTTCTGACCAACTTTCAATCCATTTTGAGCAATTACATAAGTTTTCTCTCCATCAGCATAAGCTAATAAAGCGATAAATGCAGTACGATTTGGATCGTATTCAATTGATTTCACTGTAGCTGGAATTCCATCTTTAGTTCTTTTGAAATCAATAATACGATATCTCTGCTTGTGACCACCACCCGTATAACGCATGGTCATCTTTCCTTGACTATTTCTACCTCCAGAGTTTTTTATCGGCGCTATCAAAGAGCGTTCCGGCTTATCAGTTGTAATAGCGTCATAACCATTCACAACTCTAAATCGCTGACCCGGGGTAATAGGTTTTAATTTTCTTACTGACATTTTTCTATCTTAGATATTGTTGTAAAAATCAATTGTTTCTCCTTCTTGTACTTGTACAATTGCTTTTTTATAAGCATTTGTCTTTCCACTGATTAAACCACTTTTAGTGTATTTAGTAGATCTATCTGGTCTCACATTCATTGTGTTAACAGAAACGATAGTTACTCCATAAGCAGCCTCTACAGCTTTCTTAATTTCAACTTTGTTTGCTTTTTTGTCAACAACGAATCCGAAGCGGTTTAGAACTTCACTTTCTTTGGTTACTTTTTCCGTTACTATAGGTCTAATAATGATGCTCATATTCCTATTATTTACTTAAATTTTCTTCAATTAACTCTAAAGAACCTTCTAAAAGCACTAAATTATTAGCGTTTAATATTGCGTAAGTGCTTAATTCTGAGCTAGTTACGACACTAGAAGCCTTCAAATTGCGTGACGACAAATATACATTTTTATTTGACTCACCCAACACGAATAGAGATTTTTTATTTTCTAACCCTAAAGCTTTCAAAACGTTAATGAAATTTTTAGTGTTTGGCGCTTCAAAATTAAAGTCCTCAAGAACTACAATGTTTGACTCTTTTGCTTTAATTGAGAAAGCAGATTTTCTAGCCAATCTTTTCAAGTTTTTATTCAATTTGAATGAATAACTTCTTGGTCTTGGTCCGAATACTGTTCCTCCACCTTTAAACAAAGGGTTTTTAACACTACCTGCACGTGCAGTACCTGTTCCTTTTTGTTTTTTAATCTTACGTGTACTTCCAGTTACTTCAGCTCTTTCTTTAGCTTTATGAGTACCTTGTCTCTGATTAGCAAGATATTGCTTAACATCAAGATATACAGCGTGATTGTTTGGCTCAATTGCGAATACTGAATCAGAAAGTTGAACTTTTCTACCAGTATCTTTTCCGTTGAAATCTAATACTTTTACTTCCATTACTTCTGAATGATTACGTAAGAGTTTTTGTGACCAGGAATACACCCTTTAACAACAAGTAGGTTCTTTTCAGCAACTACTTTTAAAACTCTAAGGTTTTGAACTTTTACATTTTCTCCTCCCATTCTTCCAGCCATACGCATTCCTTTGAATACTCTAGATGGATAAGAAGAAGCTCCTACAGAACCTGGCGCTCTTAAACGGTTATGCTGACCATGAGTAGCCTGCCCAACACCACCAAAACCGTGACGTTTAACAACACCTTGGAAACCTTTACCTTTAGATACACCTTGTACATCCACAAATTCTCCTTCTTCAAAAATAGAAACATCAATAAGATCTCCTAATTTTTGTTCAGTTGCAAAATCCTGAAATTCAACGACTTTTTTCTTAGCAACAGTTCCAGCTTTTTTAAAGTGACCTAAAGCCGCTTTAGTAGAATGTTTCTCGTTTTTGTCATCGAAACCAAGTTGCAACGCTTCATACCCGTCAACCTCGTTGGTTCTGACTTGGGTAACAACGCATGGTCCAGCTTCGATTACTGTACAAGGAATGTTTTTCCCGTTTTCATCGAAAATACTAGTCATGCCGATTTTCTTACCAATTAACCCAGACATAAATATTAATTATTAATTACTAAAATTCCCTTCAATTTGAAAATAACAGAAATTTCCAAACAGGGAGTGCAAAAGTAGATATTAAAATTGAATATACCAAACAGTTACAAAAATTAAATCGCTCATTATCAAAATCCAAGCTTCAAAATAGCATCGAAAACATTTTTTTTAACACTAAAAATCGAAACATTCTTCCTAATTTTAACGCAATTTAAACTTAACAATCACTTAATAAAAACAAAACAAAAAATCGCCACACCTCCTTAAAACAAAGGACTTTACACAGCTTTATGACACTCTCAAAACCATTACATCTTAAAAAAGATGAAGACAAAAACTAACTTTTAAAAACAAAAAAAGCGAGACATTTCTGTCTCGCTTTTTATATAAAAAATATAAAAAAAATTATACTTTAATCTCAACTTCAACTCCACTTGGCAATTCAAGTTTCATTAAAGCGTCAATAGTTTTTGATGAAGATGAATAAATATCAATCAATCTCTTGTATGACATTACTTCAAATTGCTCTCTCGCTTTTTTGTTAACGTGCGGAGAACGCAATACAGTGAAAAGTTTTTTGTGAGTTGGCAACGGAATTGGACCTGTTACAACCGCTCCAGTAGTTTTTACTGTTTTTACGATCTTTTCAGCAGATTTATCTACCAACATGTGATCGTAAGATTTTAGTTTTATTCTGATTTTTTGACTCATTTTCTTAAGAATTAAGCGTTACCTTTTGCTTTTTTAATTACCGCTTCTGAAATATTAGAAGGCGTTTCTGCATAGTGAGAAAACTCCATTGTTGAAGTAGCTCTACCCGAAGACAATGTTCTTAATGTTGTAACATAACCAAACATTTCAGATAAAGGCACATCAGCCTTAATAGTTTTAGCTCCATTTCTGTCACCCATATCATTAACCTGACCTCTACGACGGTTCAAGTCACCTACGATATCACCCATATTTTCTTCTGGAGTAATAACTTCAATTTTCATGATTGGCTCAAGAATAACAGCACCAGCAGCACGTCCAGACTCTTTATAACCCATTCTTGCAGCTAACTCAAAAGATAATGCATCAGAATCCACAGGGTGGAAAGATCCATCAGTTAGAGTTACTTTTAAACTATCTACAGCATATCCTGCTAATGGACCAGTTTTCATAGCTTCTCTAAATCCTTTTTCAACAGCAGGGATATATTCTTTAGGAACGTTACCACCTTTTACAGCATTGATAAATTGCAATCCAACTGGAACTTTACCATCAACTTCATCAGCAGGCTCAATTGTAAATACGATATCACCGAATTTACCACGACCTCCAGATTGTTTTTTGTAAGTTTCTCTATGTTGAGCAGATTTTGTAAACGCTTCTTTATATTCAACCTGAGGCTCACCTTGATTTACCTCTACTTTAAACTCACGTTTCATACGATCAACTAAGATATCTAAGTGAAGCTCACCCATACCAGAAATAATAGTTTGACCAGAAGCCTCATCAGTTCTAACAGTAAATGTTGGATCCTCTTCAGCTAATTTAGCTAAAGCCATACCCATTTTATCAACGTCAGCTTTTGTTTTTGGCTCAATAGCAATACCAATTACTGGATCAGGGAATTTCATAGATTCCAAAATAATTGGATTCTTTTCATCACATAATGTATCTCCAGTTTTGATATCTTTAAATCCTACAGCAGCACCAATATCTCCAGCCTCAATAAATTCGATTGGATTTTGTTTATTAGCATGCATTTGGTAAATACGAGAAATTCTCTCTTTGTTACCAGAACGAGTATTTAAAACATAAGAACCAGCATCCAAACGTCCAGAGTAAGCACGGAAGAAAGCTAAACGACCTACGAATGGGTCAGTAGCAATTTTAAATGCCAAAGCAGCGAACGGCTCTTTTACATCTGGTCTACGTAAGATTTTAGTTTGATCTTCTTCTAATAATTCAGCATCATCAGGGTGAATTCCTTCAATACCTTCTTTATCTAATGGAGATGGCAAATACTTACAAACAGCATCTAACATAAACTGAACTCCTTTATTTTTAAAAGAAGAACCAGCAAGCATAGGAATGATTGCCATGTCAATAGTAGCAGCTCTTAATGCATTGTTGATTTCATCCTCTGTAATAGAGTTTTCATCTTCCATGTATTTATCCAAAAGATTTTCATCGTAAGTTGCAATTTCTTCGATAAGGATAGAACGATATTGTCTAACCTCGTCTACCATATCAGCAGGAATATCAACGATATCAAAAGTAGCTCCTTGAGTTTCATCATGCCATACAATAGCCTGATTTTTCACTAAGTCAACAATACCTTTAAAATCTGCCTCGTCTCCGATAGGTAAAGTAATTGCAACCGCATTTGATTTCAACATATCTTTAACCTGTCCGCAAACTCCTAAAAAGTTAGCACCTTGACGGTCCATTTTGTTTACGAATCCCATACGAGGAACTCGATATTGATCTGCAAGTCTCCAGTTAGTTTCTGATTGAGGCTCAACACCATCAACAGCACTAAATAAGAAAACTAAACCATCAAGTACACGTAAAGAACGGTTTACCTCTACAGTAAAGTCAACGTGTCCAGGAGTATCAATAATATTAAAGTGGTATGGCAATGATTCTGGCAACACTTTACCTTGTTCAGTTGGAAAATTCCAAGTACAAGTTGTAGCAGCAGAAGTAATTGTAATACCTCTTTCTTGCTCTTGTGCCATCCAGTCCATTGTTGCAGCACCATCGTGCACCTCACCAATTTTATGTGACTTTCCAGTATAAAAAAGAATACGCTCAGTTGTTGTTGTTTTACCAGCATCAATGTGAGCAGCGATTCCGATATTTCTTGTATATTTTAAATCTCTAGCCATTTCTTACGAATTAAAATCTAAAGTGAGAGAATGCTTTGTTAGCTTCTGCCATTTTGTGAGTATCCATTCTTTTCTTAACCGCAGCACCTTCTTCTTTAGCAGCAGCTAAACACTCTGAAGCTAAACGTTGCGCCATAGATTTTTCATTTCTTCTTCTTGAATAAAGTATTAACCACTTCATTGCCATAGAAATTTTTCTGTCTGGACGAATTTGCATTGGAATTTGGAATGTAGCTCCACCAACTCTACGGCTACGTACTTCTACGTGAGGCATAACGTTTGTTAAAGCATCTTTCCAGATCTCTAATGAAGTTTTCTCATCATTTTGCTTTTTAGATTCAATGATATCAATTGCATCATAAAATACTTTAAAAGCTGTAGATTTCTTACCATCCCACATCAAGTTGTTCACAAAACGTGTTACTAATTGGTCGTTAAACCTTGGATCCGGTAAAAGTGGTCTTTTCTTTGCCGCTCTTTTTCTCATGTCTTTTTCTTAAAAGTTTTTAAATTACTTTTTTACTTCTTTTGGGCGTTTAGCACCGTACTTAGATCTTCTTTGCGTTCTTCCTGCAACACCTGACGTGTCAAGCGCTCCACGAACGATATGATATCTAACACCTGGTAAATCTTTTACCCTTCCGCCTCTAACTAATACTATCGAGTGCTCTTGTAGATTGTGTCCTTCTCCAGGAATGTAAGCATTCACTTCATTACCATTTGTCAAACGTACACGCGCAACTTTACGCATTGCAGAGTTTGGTTTTTTTGGTGTAGTAGTGTAAACACGCGTACAAACCCCTCTTCTTTGAGGACAAGAATCTAAAGCAACCGATTTACTCTTCTTAGTTATCTGAGTTCTTCCTGTTCTTACTAATTGTTGAATTGTTGGCATAATTAATACTAAAAATTATTATGTTTATTAAATTCCCGCTTTTTACGGGGTTGCAAATGTATAAAATATTTTTCAGTATACAAACGTTAAATCATTAATTTTCAATAAGATTATTTATATGTATGATTTCACAAAGAAACATATGATATTTGCTTAATCATTTAATAAACTAATCAATTGCAACCAAAACAATTAATATATATTCTCTTTTTTCTTCTAGGCTCGAAAGGTTTTGGACAGTCTTTTTATTTAACTATTAAAGGAACAAATGAAAAACAAAACCAAACGATTGATTCTATTAATTATAATAGAATGCATCAAAACCTAAAATCGCTTACTAATGAAATCACTTTAGTTTCTAATAAGCTCACAAAACAAGGCTACCTCGATATCATTACTTTAGAAAATCGAAAAACAAATGACAGCACTTTTACCGCTATTTTTGATTTAAAAAACAGAATAAAAACTATACATATATATATAGGTACAAATAATATATTTTTTGATTCAAAAAAAACCGTCAAAGACAGTATAATTATCCCATATTCTGAGTTAGAAAATTTATTAAATCGAGAAATTCAAAACAAAGAAAAAGATGGTTTTGCTTTTTCTAAAATAAAACTAGCAAACATCAAAAGAAGAAACTCAATAATTTATGCCGATCTAATTTTGGATTCCGAAAAAAAAAGAACCTTAAATTCAATTATCCTAAATTATAGCGATTCGAAAGATTTTTTCCCAAAAGGAGCATTAAAACAATTAAATAAGAAATATACCAACAAAACATTCAATCAGGAAGCAGTCAAAAATTTGTACAACGACATAAATAGTTTTGATTTCATTTCGCAGACAAAATATCCAGAAATATTATTCACAACAGATTCTACTAAAGCATATACTTACATTGAAAAGAGAAAGGCAAATACTTTTGATGGATACATTGGATTTTCTAATGATGAAGACAAAAAACTGAATCTAAATGGCTATGTAGACATTTTACTGATAAATACATTGCGTGCCGGAGAAAAGTTTTCGCTTTACTGGAAAAGTGATGGCAATCAGCAGAAAACCTTCAATACCAAAATCGAAATACCATACCTGTTTCAGTCTCCAATCGGAATAAAAGCACAATTAAATATTTTCAAACAAGATAGTACGTTTCAAAACACCAAGACAGACATCAATTTAGGATATTATTTAAATTACAATTCAAAACTATACCTAGGATATCAATCAACCGAATCAAGTGATATTCAAAACACCAATAATTCAACGATAAGCGATTTCAACAACTCGTATGTAACCACAACATATGATTATCAGAAAAGCGATTTTACAAATGCCATATTTTCCAACAAAGCCTATATCGCCACTTCAATTGGTTTTGGAAATCGCACCACTAACAACTCTATTGAAACAGTAGGCAAAAGCAGTCAGTTTTTTGCAAACCTCAATTTGAAATACAATTTCGAAATAAACCCTAAAAATTTCATTAACATAAATTCACAAAATTTTTTCTTAAAAAGCAAAAACTATATTTCAAATGAATTATATCGATTTGGTGGAATGAATTCTATTAGGGGATTTTTAGAAAATAGCTTACAAGCCAACTTTGCAACAATGATTTTGACAGAGTATCGCTATTTAATATCACCAAACCTATACATCAACTCAATTTTAGATTATTCACTTTACCAAGATCAAACTAGTGTTTCAAACAAAAATCAGATTAAAAAATTATTAGGATTAGGCATCGGAACAACAATTCAGACAACGAGTGGAATTTTACGAATAAATCTCAGTAATGGCGCGGAAAGAACATCAGATTTACAATTTTATAACACTATCGTAAACATATGTTATAATGTTAAATTTTAATGTATATTAAAAAAAGATTAAAAGAACATTAGGATAGTTAACAAATAATTAAGAGTTTTACCGCACTAATTCAAAATATTTAAAAATGAAACTAAAGTTCAATGGATTCCTAGTACTTTTATTAGTACTAGTGGCGCAATTATCATTTGCGCAAGAAAGAGCTGTCTCGGGAACAGTTTCTGATAATGCAGGAATGCCTCTACCTGGTGTAAGTGTATTAATCAAAGGAACAAAAACGGGAACGCAAACAGATTTTGATGGAAAGTTTTCCATCAAAGCAACTACAAGCCAAGTTTTGGTATTTAGCTACATTGGGATGAAAACTCAAGAAGTAGCAGCAAGTTCTTCTGTTATCAACATAAAATTAGCAGGAGACGCACAAGAACTTGAAGGAGTTGTTGTAACTACGGCCTTAGGGGTAAAAAGAGAGAAAAAATCATTAGGATATTCTTCTCAATTAGTGACAGCTGATCAAGTAAACAGCAGTCCAACAAACAATTTCCTAAACAACTTATCTGGAAAAGTTGCTGGTTTGGAAATTAAAACAAACTCTAACTTTGGAGGTTCTACAAACATTGTCTTGAGAGGTGTAAAGAGTATGACTGGAAACAATCAAGCACTTATAGTAATTGATGGTGTAGCGGTAAGTAATGCCAACTTAAATGACATGGATTCGCAAGATGGATCACAGGGATTTGACTTCGGTAACGCCGCTTCAGATATTGACCCAAATAACATTGAATCTATCAACGTACTTAAGGGAGCCGCAGCGACAGCCTTATATGGTAGTCAAGCTTCAAACGGCGCAATCATGATTACTACTAAAAAAGGAAAAAAGAACACTGCTTTAGGAGTTAGCTTCAGTTCGACTGTTTCTATTGGCGCAATCGACAAATCTACTATGCCAACTTACCAAAACCAATACGGTGAAGGATACGGAGGAGAAGACAGTAGTTATACTGCTCCAGTTTTCGGAAACCCTGATGGTTTAGTTGCTTCAACTGGAGATGACGCTTCTTATGGTAATGCTTTCGACCCTAATATCATGGTTTACAACTGGAATGCATTCGTATTAGGAAATCCAAACTACGAAAAAGCGACTCCTTGGGTAGCTGCTAAACACACTCCCGTAGACTTCTTCCAAAAATCAACTGCTTACACTAACAATATCAACTTTAGTGGAGGTGACGAAAAAGGAGCTTACAATTTAGGCTTCACAAACATTAACAACACAGGAGTATTACCAAACAGTTTATTAAACAAAAACAGTTTAAACGGTAATTTTTCAAGAGATCTATCTGACAAATTAACTTCTACAGCGTTCTTTACATTTACTAACCAGAATACTACTGGTAGAAACAACACTGGATACGGAGATAACTTTATTGGTGGTTTCAGACAATGGTGGGCTACAAACGTAGACATTAAAGAACTTGAGCAAGAATACAACAGAACACATCAAAACGTTACTTGGAACATGACTGATCCAACAAACGGAAACCTTGCACCTGCATTCTGGAACAACCCTTATTTCGACAGATACCAAAACTTCGAACAAGATTCAAGAACAAGATTCTTAGCTGGTACAAGTTTATCTTACGACATCAACAAAGACTTTACAGTTTTAGGTCGTGCTACAATTGATTATTCTAATGATCAACAAGAATTAAGAAAAGCTGTAGGTAGTCACGCTGAAACTTTTGGTATCAGTCGCGCTAATGACGGTTCAGGATACTCTTTGTATAAAAGAGATTTCATGCAACAAACTTATGACGTAATTGCTACATACAACTTCAAATTATCTGATAAAATTGGAGCAAAAGCTTTAGCAGGATATACTTTCTTAAGATCTGACGCCTATTCCATCCAAGCTTCTACAACTGGAGGTTTAGCAAAAGAAGGCTTATACAGCTTAGACAACTCTAACGTATTCTTACCTGCAAAAGAATCTCAAGTTACTTACGAAAAATCAGGTTTATATGGACAGTTATCTTTAGATTATAACAAAACTTTATTCGTTGAAGGATCTTACAGATTAGACAAAAGTACCGCTTTACCAGAAGAAGAGAACAACTATAGCTACTACTCTATCGGATCAAGCTTAATCTTCTCTGAATTAGTACAAGCTGACTGGTTAAATTTAGGAAAAGTACGAATCAACTATGCACAAGTAGGTAATGACCCTGCAGCTGGTAGATTAGGAGCCAAAGTTAACAACTACGGTTTAGACGGAAATCCATTATTTGGAAACAGTGACACTTATTTAGATTTCGCAAACCTAAAACCTGAGGTTCAAAAAGCTTGGGAAGCAGGTTTAGAGATGGCAATGTTTAAAAATAGATTGAACTTTGATTTATCTTTATACAAAACAAATACTGAAAACCAAATCTTTAATGTACCTCAATCAACTTCAACTGGTGTAAACTACGCAACAGTTAACGCTGGAGAAATTGAAAACAAAGGTATCGAGCTTGCTTTATCAGGAAAAGTAATTAAGACTGAAAACTTTAGCTGGGATCTTGGAGTGAACTGGTCTACAAACAAAAACACTGTAGTTTCATTAAACCAAGGTAGAGATAACTTATTATTAGCTACTTTCCAAGGAGGCGCTTCTCTTAACGCAACTGTTGGAGAATCTTACGGTACATTAAGAGGTAAAGATTACACTTACGATGCTAACGGAAACAGAATTATTGACGAAGACGGTTACTACGTTTTAGCTTCAAATAAAGTTATTGGTAACACACAAGCAAAATGGATTGGTGGTGTATCAAACAGATTAACATACAAAAATGTCTCTTTCAATTTCTTAATCGACGTCAAAAAAGGTGGAGACATCTTCTCTCTTGACCAAGCTTATGGTAGAGAAACTGGTATTTACGATTTAGGAGTTAACGATTTAGGAAACTCTGTTAGAAGCCCATTAACTGGTGGAGCAGATAGCGGTGGAGTTATTCTTCCTGGAGTACACGAAGATGGTACACCAAACACAACAAGAATCGATGCATCTACTTCTGGAGGTACTGCATTTAGTTCTGATACTAACCCAACAAAAGCTTCTGTTTACGACGGATCTTTTGTAAAACTAAGAGAACTTGGATTAACTTACAATGTGCCATCTAAAATCTTAGACAAAATGAACATTAAAGGTATGTCATTTAGTGTGATTGGAAACAACCTTTGGATTATCAGCAAAAACCTTCCTTATGCAGATCCTGAAGCAGGATCATCAGCAGGAAATATTCAAGGATTCCAATCAGGAGTTATGCCAGCTACAAAAGTATACTCGTTTAATGTAAAACTTAACTTCTAAACAAAATGAAAAAGATATTTTTATCAATAGCAACACTGGCATTTTTAGCTCTATCGAGTTGTGTTAGTGACAATGAAAATTTTAATGATGATATCAAAAAGTCATATGACGTTTCTGCAGAATCATTATTATCAAATGCTCAGAAAGAATTAACGGATCAGTTAACTACACCAAGTGTTAACAATAATCCTTTACGTTATTATGTTCAATATTGGGCAGCTACATTATATACTGCCGAGTCAAGATATAATTTAACAACAAGAACTATTCCTGATACGCATTGGACAAAATTATACCAAGATGTTTTAGGTAACTTAAAAACTTCTCAAGAAGTTCTTGAAGCTCAAACAAAACCTGCTGACGTAGCAGATGCTGATTGGCAAAAGCAACAAAAAAATAAAGTGGCTATTCTAGAGATTTTAAGAGTCTATACTTACCAAATTTTAGTAGATACTTTTGGAGACGTTCCTTACTCAGAATCTTTACAGAATCCAAAAATCATTTTACCTAAATATGATGATGACGCTGCAATCTATCCTTTATTAATTACTCGTATTAATGCGGCGATAGCTCAACTTGATACTACTGGTAAAAGTTTCGATACTGGAGACCTTATATATAAAGGTGATGTTGCAAGCTGGAAAATATTTGCAAACTCTGTAAAATTAAAATTAGGAACTAATATCGCTGACAAAGATGCTGCATTAGCAAAAACAACAATCGAATCAGCTTATACTGCTGGAGTTCTTTTGAACAATGCTAATAATGCATTATTGAAATATGCTTCTTTTGCACCAAACTACAATCCAGTTTTTGACAACCTTGTAGCTAGCCAAAGAAATGATAACGTTCCTGCAACTACATTGGTAAACCAAATGAATAGTTTATCTGACCCAAGAAGACCAATCTTCTTCACACCAATGGCAGATGGATCATATGTAGGAGGAGTACCTGGAGGACGTAACTCACTTCCTTACGAAACAACCTACTCTCACGTTGGAGATGTTATCAAAAAGCCAGACGCAGCTGGAGTATTATTAGAAGCATTTGAAGTAAACTTTTATTTAGCAGAAGCTGCAGCTAGAGGATTCAATGTTGGAAACACAGCAGAACATTACTATAATGATGCTATCACAAAATCATGTGAATTTTGGGGAGTTTCAACAGCTGATATCGCTGCATACTTAGCAAATCCAAAAGTTGCTTACGCAACAGCTGCTACTACTCCAATTTCAGGAACTGCCGGAACTGGTACTGGTACTTGGCAAGAAAAAATTGGTTACCAAGAATGGATCGCTTTATACAATAGAAGTTTCCAATCATGGACTGCTTTCAGAAGATTAGATTTCCCTAAACTAACTTCACATCCAAGTTCAGTTCAAATTGCAGAAGGAAAAGTTCCAGTAAGATGGACTTACCCAACAGCAGAACAAACAGTTAACGGAACAAACTGGACAAGTGCTTCTGAAGCAATAGGAGGAGATAAATTAACAGTTCCTGTTTTTTGGGACACAAAACTTTAATATTTTAGACAATCTAAAACAATTAAATTCAAAACCGCCAGCAAAACTGGCGGTTTTTTTATTTTTTAGATTCAACTGACATTAATAATAAAATAACCAAATTAGAATTACAGAATTGTGATTAATATAGCAAAATAGGCGGTAAATGTTAAATTAACATATTGAGAAGGTAAAAAAAGTACATATGTGTTAGGTTTATTAACAATTAATTAAGATTTTTGCCGTACTAATTCAAAATAATTAAAAATGAAACTAAAGTTCAATGGACTGTTAGTACTACTTTTAGTACTAGTAGCGCAATTATCTTTTGCGCAAGAAAGAATTGTTTCGGGAATTGTTTCGGACAATACAGGAATGCCAATACCTGGCGTTAGTGTATTAGTTAAAGGAACTAAAACAGGAACTCAAACAGATTTTGACGGAAAGTACTCTATTAAGGCTACTCCAACTCAAACTCTAGTTTTCACTTACATTGGAATGAAAGCACAAGAAGAGTCTGCTGCTTCTACAACAGTTAACACAAAACTTGTTGGAGATGCATTAGAACTTGAAGGAGTTGTGGTAGTTGCATTTGGTACTCAGAAAAAATCTGAGATTACTGGAGCCGTTACAAAAATTGACGCAAAGGCGTTAGAAACTGCTCAAGCATCAAATGCTATCCAATCTTTAACTGGTAAAGTTGCGGGTGTGCAAATTACTGCAAACTCAGGACAGCCGGGAGATCCTCCTCAAGTAAGATTTAGAGGTCTAGGATCATTATCATCTTCTAACGCCCCTTTATATGTTGTTGATGGTATTCCTTACAATGGAGATATTAATGCAATTGCAACACAAGATATCGAATCGATCAGTTTCTTGAAAGATGCATCTTCTAATGCATTATATGGTAGCCGTGGAGCAAACGGGGTTATCATTGTTACAACTAAAAAAGGTAAAAAAGGACAATTAAGAGTAACTTACGAAACAAAAATCGGGGTTAACTCTAGAGCAGTTCCTGAGTACAACATGATCAAAGATCCAGGAGAATACTACGAAACTGTTTATGGAAGAATCAAAAGCGGTTTAATGTACGACGGAGAAACAGCTGCGAATGCATCTACAATTGCTGCTAATACATTAATCAGTGGAGAGTCTTATTCTTTAGGATACAACAATTATAATGTACCAGCAAATCAAGTAATAAATACTGCTACTGGAAAAATTAATCCAAATGCAAGCTTATTATATCACGATGACTGGGCAAAAGCACTTTTTAGAGATGCTACAAGAACAGAGCACTTCTTGAGTTTATCAAGCAGTACAGACAATTTAAGCTCTTACCTATCTGTTGGATATTTAAAAGACAATGGTTATACAATCAATTCAGACTTTAAACGTGCAACCGTTAGAGCGAACGTAGATTATAATGTAAATAGTAAAATCAAAGTTGGAGCAAACTTAAACTATGCAAATTCAGATCAGAATGCACCAATCTCTCAAGTAGGTTCAGCGACATATAGTAACTTATTCAGCTGGGCAAGAAACATCGCACCTATCTACAAGATATGGCAAAGAGATGCAGGTGGAAACTTTATTCTTGATCAAAATGGAGGTAGAGTTTACGAATTCAACAACGATCCAAATCGTGCAGAAAATCGTCCTTATGGAGGAAACTTAAACCCATATGCTACTACATTATTAAACACAAACTTAAATCAAGAAAACAAATTTGGCGCTAGAGGATATGTATCTATTGACTTCTTAAAAGATTTCAATTTCAGATATAACCTTGGTTACGATTTAATGTCTGGATACTACTTAAACAGTACAACTGGAGAAGGTGGTGATGACTTTGGAGTAAATGGTAGAATTGGTACTGCTACTCAAAATGATTACACTATCACAAACCAACAATTATTATCTTGGAAAAAATCTTTAGGCAATCACAACCTTGATATTCTTGTAGGTCATGAGTCTTCTGATTTTACATCAAAAATGTTAGCAGGTCAAAAAAGTGGAGTTGTTATTCCTGGTTTACCTGTTTTAAGTAATGCAACAAAATACAACTATGTAGATGGTTATAATGACCTTTATAAAGTTGAAGGATACTTCTCAAGAGCAAATTACAGCTACAAAGACAAATACTTTGTTAATGCAAGTTTCAGAAGAGATGGATCTTCAGTATTCCACCCAGATAACAGATGGGGTAATTTCTATGGTTTTGGAGCTGCATGGTCTGTTGCTAAAGAATCTTTCTTCCCACAATCTAAAGTGGTTACAGACTTAAGAATTAAAGGAAGTTATGGAGAACAAGGAAATGATAATATTTTCTATCCTGCAAGTACACAAATCAACCACCGTAGTTATTTTGGTTTTGCAAGAAACTACTATGCTTACCAAAATCAATACGAAATTGTTCCAGATGCTGACGGAAACGCAACAGTACTTCAAGTATTTACTGGAAACAAAGACATCAAATGGGAGGTTTCTAGAAACATGAACGTTGGATTCGAAATTGAATTATTCAACAGAGTAAACATTGAAGCTGAGTATTTCGAAAGAAAAGTAAGCGATTTAATTTACAACAAACCACTTTCTCCTTCTACAGGAACAAACTTTGTTAGTGAGAACATTGGAGATATGGCTAATAAAGGTATTGAGGTTAACTTAGGAATTGATATCGTTAAAACTCAAGATTTTGATTTTAATATTTGGGCAAATGGAACTCATTACAAAAATGAAGTAACATCATTACCAAGTCCATTTACATCTGGTATTTTCCGTTTCCAAGTTGGAGCTCCAGCTTATGCTTATTTCCTAAGACAGTTTGCAGGTGTTGATAAAACAAATGGAGATGCTTTATGGTATATGGATGTAAAAGATGCTTCAGGAGCTGTAACTGGTAAAACTACTACTAACGTTTACGGAAGTGCAACTCAGTACTTAAGTGACAAAGATGCAAACCCAGATGTATACGGAGGTTTTGGAACTGTTGTTCGTTACAAAAACTTAACATTACAAGCTAGTTTTGCTTATCAATTTGGAGGATACATGTATGATGGAGTTTATGCAAGTGCAATGTACTCTGGACCAGACAATATTGGACAAAACTACCATAGAGATGTACAAAAAGCTTGGACAGTAGATAATCCAAATTCTGATATTCCTAGAATTGATCACATTTCTGATTTACAGATGGCAACTTCTGATTTCTTCTTAACTAAATCAGATTACATAAGTATCCAAGATGTTTCTTTATCTTACGATTTCAAAAATAGCACACTTACAGATCTTGGTATTTCATCTACAAAATTTAGTGTAATGGGAACTAATTTAGCTCTTTGGTCAGAAAGAAAAGGTATGGATCCTAGATTGAACAATTTAGGTACTAGATCAAACAATGGTCAGTCTTTAAATGTGTATGGAGTAATGAGAACGATCTCTTTTGGTTTAACAGTAAATTTCTAAGAACATGAAAAAATTATTAATTATAACAATGTCCTTGTTGGTACTTACAAGCTGTGAAAAAGACTTCCTTGACACACAGCCTGAATCAACAATAAACGACGAACAGCTTGCAACATCTGCAGAAGCAAATAAAGCAATTATAGCAGGTATCTATTCGGCTTTAAGATCTTACGGTCTTTCTGTAGCGGGTAGCCACGAAGATTATGGTCATAAATCTATTCTTTCGGCAACTGATTTAATGTCTAATGATGAATTAATGACAATATCTAGCTGGTATGGATCTTTCTATAACTATTTAGGAAGAACTCAAACCAACTCTAGATCAAAATTAGCTTGGAGTATGTACTATCCTCAAATTAAAACTGCTAATACAGTTATCAATGCTATTCCAGCTGATACTGATGATGCAAGTTTAAAAGCATTGAGAGGACAAGCTTTAGCTTTAAGAGGTTATTTCTACTTTATGCTAGCACGTATGTACGGACCTACTTATGTAGGAAATCAGGCAAAACTATGTGTTCCTTTATATACAGAAGTATCTTTAGAAGGTAAAGCTAGAGCTACAGTTGCAGAGGTTTATGCTGTAATTGAAAGTGATTTAGTAACATCTATTGAATTACTTCAAGGTTTTACACGTGCAAACAAAGACGGATTGGATCAATCTGTTGCAAGAGCATTCTTAGCTGATGTTTACTTAGAAGAAGGTAAATATGCACTAGCAGCTACTACTGCAAATGCTGCAAGACAAGGATACACGTTACTTAATGAAACAGATTGGAATAGCGGATTCTACGACATCACTACAGGTGGTGAAACAATGTGGGGAGCTACAATTACATCTGCTCAAAGTACATTCGTAGCAAGTTTCTTTGGTCATTTTGATAACACAAATGATTCAGGATATGCTGGAGGATTACAGGTTTACAAAAATATAGATTCACGTCTTTACGCTAGTATTCCTGCAACAGATTACAGAAAAAAAGCATTCGTACCAGCAACAGGAAACCCTCTTTATCCAACATTGCCTGTATATGCAAATACTAAATTTAGAGATCCTACAATCGATTCTGGAGATTATATCTATTTGAGATCTGCTTCATTATACTATATTGAAGCTGAAGCTTTAGCAAAATCAGGAAATGAAGCGGCTGCAAAACAAGTTTTGTATGATATTACAATTACAAGAAACCCAGCTTATACATTATCTACTAATTCAGGTTCTGCTTTGATTAATGAAATCATTCTTCAAAAAAGAATTGAGTTATGGGGAGAAGGTTACGCTTGGTTTGACATGAAACGTTTAGGAGTTGCTCTTACTAGAGATTACACAGGAACAAATCATCCAGCTTTTGGACGATTAAACATTCCTGCTGGAGACAACAAATTTACATTCCAGGTTCCACAAGCAGAAGTTGATGCTAACCCATTAATTGTACAAAGTCCACTATAATCTAATTAAGATTTAGTTACACTTATATATTAACCGCTCTGTTCATTCAGAGCGGTTTTTTTATAGAAACATATTAACTATATTTGCTCCATGGAAAAAGAACATCAAATATTTGGCATTAGAGCCATTATAGAAGCAATTCAAGCAGGAAAAGAAGTAGACAAAGTATTCATACAAAAAGAAATTTCTAGTGAATTAATGAAAGACCTGATGAAGGTCATGAAACGTGCCAACATTAACTTTTCGTATGTTCCTGTAGAAAAACTAAACCGTCTTACTCCTAATAATCACCAAGGTGCGGTAGCTACTATCTCCCCTATCGGATTTATTGATCTAGAACATTTGGTTGAATCTACAATTGAGTCTGGAAAAAAACCGTTATTTTTAATCTTAGATCAAATTTCAGATGCAAGAAATTTTGGTGCTATCATTAGAACCGCAGAATGTACAGGTGTAAATGGAATCATTGTTCAAAAAGCAGGCTCAGCGCCAGTAAATGGAGATACTGTTAAAACTTCAGCAGGAGCTGTATTTAATGTCCCTATCTGTAAAGTTGAACACATTAAAGATGCTATTTTCTACCTGCAAGGTTCTGGAATTAAAACAGTAGCAGCGACTGAAAAAACAGACCAAAATATTTACGATGTTTCGCTAACAGATCCAGTTGCTATAATTATGGGTTCGGAAGATAGAGGAATCAACCCTTCTGTCTTGAAAATAGTAGATGAAAAAGCAAAATTACCCATGTTTGGTTCTATAGGATCGCTAAACGTTTCTGTTGCCTGCGGAGCATTTTTATACGAAACTGTTCGCCAAAGAAGTTAGATTATATTGAGAATAAAGATTAGAATGAATAATTAAAAACCTTAATTAATGCTTTCAAAATCTAATCCAAAACAAATAATTACCATAGTCCATTGTCTGTTTGTAATTCTACTAATTACAAACAGCTACGGACAAACTACTTCTTATAATCAATTTTGGAATCAAATTGAGTTTAATCAAACATTAAGCGAAAAATGGGCAACCGAAATAGACTTGGGAACAAGTTACAGCAGTACTGCGTCTTCTTCTAACTTATTTGAAAATACCATTCAAAGATCAGTAAGAGGCTGGGGACATTATTATTTTTCTCCTCGCTGGAAATTTTCGACTTTTATTGCTTACTTCAACAATAAAGACGTTCCTGAAATAGGACAATTTGAATCTCCAGAAATACGTTTTTCACTTCAAGCAATTTACTACTTTCATAAAACGGGTTACACTTTAAACACCCGAATGCGTTCTGAATTTCGTCATATGAGAAATCAAGATGATGAATATGAAAATGTATTTCGATATCGGCAGCAAATTAAATATATACAGCCATTTAACAGTAAGATACTTCGTGAAGGTGTCGTTTATGGAGTTTTATCAGACGAAATTTATTTAAAATCTGGAGCAAAAGTTACAGGAGAAAGTTTTTTTGACCGGAATCGATTAATTATAGGAGCCGGTTATTTATTTACAGATGACATTCAAGTTGAACTTACGTATTGCAATGAGTATCTTCCAAGAAATTCGAGCGATCAAGTTACCAATGCAGCTTCATTAACAATTACTTTCAATAATCTCATTCGAAATCTTAAAAAGAAAATCGCTTCTAAACATCAGTCAACCGATAAAGAAGAAGAATAAATCGCTAATCATTCTTTTTTAAAAAACAATTAAGTTGCTCTACAATTGCATTTTTATGTAATTTAAAATTGTAACTCCTTACAAATTCGGTTCCTTTCATATTAATTTCTGCAGTTACAGCTTCATATTTAGAAAAGGCATCCATATCTTTTTCATCTATTAAATAGAGAACCTGCATAATAGAATCGTTACGTCGATATTGTGTATCGTAATGGGCTAGTTTATAGATTTTATTGTCTGCAAGATGAATAATCAAATCATCTTTAATTTGTTTTCCAACTTTCTTCTCTGGAAAAGGTGTAGGCTGTAACGAGACAAAATAGTGCTCTTTGTCTGTAACAATATTGATTTTTAACGATTTTGATTTGGTAGTATAGAAAGCAGACGGCTCAAAATAATAAATCATACTTCCATCACCCAGCACTCTATTTTTAATTTCGCATTGTGCTACTCCATTTATGCAAAATCCTAAAAACAAGAACAAAGTCAAAAAAACAATCTTTTTCATAATGCTCTAAATTAATTTGTTAAAAACAAATTTAGTCATTTTATCGCAAAAGAAACCGATCTAATCTTCTGTATCTAAGTCTGTTTTAGTTATAATATAATTCACTAAATGACTAGAAGAGAAATATTCCACTATATCTTCATCATCGGACGAAGCAGGAATAAAATTTCCCTCTTCATCAAAATGCTTCATAAAAGGATCGCTGCTTGGATCAAAATCTGGTCGCTGCCAGTCGTAAACAATAGGTTTGGAATATTCTGGTGTTCTGTAAAATATAGTCAAAACAAAGCCGGTAATAAACCCTCCCAAATGTCCTTCCCAAGAAATCGACTGATCTACATCGGGAAAAACATACCATATCATTCCTCCATAAAGCAGAATCACAGTCAAAGACAAAGCTACCAAACGGTAATAACGGGTTTGAATTCCTTTAAAAAAAACAAAACTCACCAAAACATAAATTAATCCGCTGGCACCAATATGAAAATTCTCTCTCCCTACAATCCAAGTAATTAATCCCGAAAATACTATTCCATATCCTATTACTCCAAAAGTTTGTTTTGGATAAAAAAACTGCATTGCAGCCAGCAATATGACAAGCGGAATACTATTGTTGTATAAATGTTCTAAATTTTCATGAATGAAAGGACTAAATAAAATACCACGCAATCCAATAAAATCTCTTGGATAAATTCCATATCGGTAAAAGTCAAAATCAAATCGAATCTGAAGCCAATAAATAACCCATAAAAAAAGGACAAAAAACAAAGGCAGTCCAATAACCGCATTTGAGAATTTAAAATCATTATCGCTCATATTCTTATACATAATTATTTAAAAAGGACTCAAAAAACTATCCAAAAATATTTTACTGATAATTTGTCAGAGAAAACAAAATTGTCTCAGATAATAACAATCGTTCTTTATATCAATCGTTTTAACTTTTTAGTGAATGAAATTTAAATCTTAAAACTGTAATTTTGTAGAATGGAAGCACCTTTAGCAGAGCGTATTCGTCCGCAAAAATTAGAAGATTATATAAGCCAGTTACACTTGGTTGGTCCAACTGGTTCTTTAACACAACAAATTTCAAAAGGGATAATCCCATCTCTAATCTTTTGGGGACCGCCTGGAACCGGAAAGACTACACTTGCCCAAATTATTGCACAAGAATCTAAAAGACCTTTTTATATTCTAAGCGCGATCAATTCTGGAGTAAAAGATATTCGCGATGTTATTGAAAAAGCAAAACAAAGTGGAGGTTTATTTACTGCTAAAAACCCAATTTTATTTATTGATGAGATTCATAGATTTAGCAAATCGCAACAAGATTCGCTTTTAGCTGCTGTTGAAAAAGGATGGATTACATTAGTGGGTGCTACGACAGAAAATCCGAGCTTTGAGGTAATACCTGCATTATTGTCACGTTGCCAAGTTTACATTTTAAATGCCTTTACTAAAGCCGATTTAGAAGCGCTACTAGAACGTGCCATGAGAACCGACTCTTATTTATTGACAAAAAAGATAAATCTAAAAGAAACAGAAGCTTTATTGCGTATTTCTGGAGGAGATGGACGAAAGCTTTTAAATGTTTTTGAACTTGTCGTTAATGCTTCTGCTGGCGACGAAATAACCATAACTAATGACCGTGTTTTGGAGTTGGTTCAGCAAAATACTGTTTTGTATGATAAAACTGGAGAACAACATTATGACATAGTTTCTGCTTTTATAAAATCAATTCGAGGAAGCGATCCAAATGGAGCCGTTTATTGGCTCGCTAGGATGATTGAGGGAGGTGAAGATGTAAAATTTATAGCCCGAAGAATGCTAATTCTTTCTAGCGAAGATATTGGGAATGCCAATCCGACCGCGTTTATTATGGCCAATAATACGTTTCAGGCTGTAACCACAATTGGCTATCCTGAAAGCCGAATCATTTTAAGCCAATGTGCGATTTATTTAGCCACTTCGCCAAAAAGCAATGCATCGTATATGGCTATTGGAAATGCGCAGCAATTGGTAAAACAAACAGGAGATTTACCTGTTCCAATTCATTTAAGAAATGCGCCGACAAAATTAATGAAAGAACTAGGATATGGAGATGAGTATAAATATTCTCATGATTATGCCAATAATTTTGCAGAACAAGAATTTTTGCCAGACGCCATAAAAGAAACGGTTCTTTACAATCCTGGAAGCAATTCTAGAGAGAACAGCAACCGCGAATTTTTAAAGAACCGTTGGAAAGATAAATATGGTTATTAAACCATATTATATATTTTAGAATTTAACTACAATTTTCTCTGAAACTAATTTATCATTCTGATAAGATTCAAAATACCATTGTCCGTCTTCTTTTAAGATTAACGAACCTTGAACGTTATCTTTTATTGCAATGAAAACATTACTTTGTGAAGTTTTAAGAAGTTTCATAACCACTTTTGGTGTTTTATCAATTAATTGATATCCTGATTCTGTTGGCTGTGCATACAATAAATTTGGATCTTTTAAGTCTGGTGATGGAGCCGCTGCAACAACTTGTGTCGCTACCGCTGCAGTAGTAACTGCTGCTGCCGCTGGAGAAATTTTTGCAGCAACTTGAGCTGGAGCTTTAGCATTTATTACAGGCGCATTACCGCTATATTTATAATTTAAAGCATAAATAGATTTAAAAGCATTATCAAGACATTCTTTGTAAGCTAATTCGAAATCTTTCTCTTTACTTTTACCAACTTCTGACGTATAAACAACTTGACCGAAGCAATCTTTAAATTGCACAAAAAGTTTAGTCACCAAAAATGCATTATCTCTAACAACATCCATGTACAACACCTGACAACGATCTGTGTAACCTTCAGGAAGTTGTTCGTTAGCATAAAAACCTACAAAACCTGCTTTTACTAAGTTTGATTTACTTAATGTAGCAAGACGATATTGATTTTCTGTTTTTATAAAATCATATTTCAAAGGTACAATTACAGCTTTGTAATCATTAACAGACTGCGCGAATCCAACAACTGAACATAAAATTGCAGTAAGTAAAAATTTAATTTTCATCATTATAAATATTTTTTTAGTTCTAATAAATGGTTAATTTGTTTATAATCTCCGGAAACATCCAGTTTTTTTTCATTAAAGAAAATGGCATCTAAACCAGCATTTAAAGCTCCAGTAACATCGGCTTCAAAATCATCGCCAATCATGATACTGCTCTCTTTAGAGGTATTTGCCAAATTAATTGCATAATCAAATATAATACTATTTGGCTTTTTAACACCTGCCAACTCCGAATTTGTAATGGTACTGAAATAACTTCCTAACGCAGCATTATTAATTTTCTTATCCTGAACGTTTGCAAATCCGTTTGTAATGATATGAAGTTTGTACTTTGGTTTCAAATATTCTAAAACTTCAATTGCACCATCAAAAAGATGATTGTTATCTGTGAGGAATTCAATATAATCGTTAGCAATTTCAAAAATACTTTCTTCAGAAATAAAATATTTCAACGCATCAAAAGAAAACTTTAGACGATTATAACGTAATTCCTGATGTGTAATTTTATCGTTTTGGTACAATCTCCAGCATTCCTGATTAATTGGAATATAGGCTTTGATAAAATCCTGCGTAACTATTTCTTTGTATTTTTCTTTAAAAATACGATCAAAAGCCATTTCTGAGTTTTTATCAAAATCCCAAAGCGTATGATCTAAATCAAAAAAAATATCTGTAATATGGGTAGTCATGTGTTAAAAAATTCCTTCATCTACAAAACTATAATATTTTGTTTCAGTAATGATCAAATGGTCCAAAACTTTAACATCTAAATTGTCACCTGCTTCACGAATTTTCTTTGTTATGCTCCTATCAGCATCACTTGGCTGTAAATTACCCGAAGGATGATTATGACACAAAATCAAGCTTGTAGCTCCACTTTCAAATGCTAATTTAAAAACTAAACGAACATCGACAATTGTTCCAGATATACCCCCTTTACTTAGTTGCGACTTTAAAATCACTTTATTGGCATTATTAAGAAAAAGCACCCAAAATTCTTCGTGCAATAACTCCCCAATTATGGGTTGCATAATTTCAAAAGCAATTTTACTCGAAGTTATTTTTTTTAACTCAACTACTTCTTCTGCCCTTCTCCGTCTTCCTAGCTCTAAAGCGGCGATAATTGTAATTGCTTTTGCTTCACCAATTCCCTTAAAATTAGTCAGCTGTGCAATGCTCATTTTTCCTAAAGCATTTAAATTTTCACTATTCTTTAAAATTCTTTTACTTAAATCTACTGCCGATTCATTTCGACTTCCAGAACCTATTAAGATAGCAATTAGTTCGGCATCACTTAAAGCATTTTTCCCCTTTAGCATTAACTTTTCGCGAGGTCTATCATCTTCAGACCAATTGGTAATTGGAAAATGAGATTGTTCCATAATATTATGTTTAAAGAGCGAATATATACAAAAAGAAGAAAAATCCTTCAAAAATAGAAAAGAGAATTAGCAAATTAGAAAATGTGTCAATTAGAAAATTTTAAAAGCAAAAAAAAGCCGATTGTAGAAAACAATCGGCAAATTATATAATTGACTAATTTTCTAATTAATCAAACCTTTTACTTCATCAAAATTTAAACCTCCATAATTTCCAGAACTCATTAATAAAAGAGCCGAATTATCTAAATTTAAATTGAACAAATAGTCTTTAAATTCACTTGGATTAGTATAAATAATCAAATTTTTTCTATTGAAAGCATTTGCGATTTGTTCGTACGTTACTTCTTCCAATTGTTTTATTTTTACCGCATCTGGCGAATAAAAAACAACCGCAACATCTGCATATTCTAAAGCGCCTTCATATTCTTTCAAAAATTCGGCATTTAAACTACTGTAAGTATGCAGTTCTAAACAAGCCACCAAAGTTCTGTTCGGATATTGCTCTTTTACCGCTTTAGTAGTCGCAGCAACTTTGCTTGGTGAATGTGCAAAATCTTTATATGCTACTTTTCCTTTCCCTTCAGCAATTTTTTCTAAACGTTTAGAAGCTCCTTTAAAACTTGCAATTGCTTCGTAAAAATCGGCTTCATCAACACCCATATTCTGGCAGATCCATTTGGCTCCTGCCAAATTATTTAGATTATGTGCTCCAAAAACTTCAATTGGCATATCGCCTTCTGGCGTTTTTAATAAAGTTACTCCATCACTAACAGCATATTCTGGAGTTGAATAAGCAATTTTTCTAATCGGATTTGTTGCAGCTTCAGAAACACGTTTTACTTCTGGATCATTTTCATTATATACTAAAATACCTCCGTTTGTAATTTTTTGAATAAAAATCTCAAATTGCTCAACGTAGTTTTCATACGTTGGAAAAACATTAATATGATCCCATGCAATTCCAGAAATCAAAGCAATATTCGGCTGATACAAATGAAATTTCGGACGTCTGTCAATTGGAGAAGACAAATATTCATCTCCTTCTAAAACCACAAAATCATTTTCCTCAGTAAGATGAACCATTGTATCAAAGCCTTCCAATTGCGCACCAACCATATAATCTACAGCAATATTATGATAATGCATTACATGTAAAATCATCGAAGTAATGGTAGTTTTTCCGTGAGAACCACCAATTACAACACGCGTTTTATTTTTAGATTGTTCGTATAAAAATTCGGGATACGAATAGATTTTCAGTCCTAATTCTTGTGCTTTTAGTAACTCTGGATTATCTGCTTTCGCATGCATTCCTAAAATAATAGCATCAATATCTGAAGTGATTTTTTCTGGAAACCAACCCATTTCTGCAGGAAGGATTCCTTTTTTTTCTAATCTTGATTTTGAAGGTTCAAAAATAGCATCGTCACTTCCTGTAACTTGATATCCTTTATTATGTAATGCTAATGCAAGATTGTGCATTGCGCTTCCGCCAATGGCGATGAAATGTGTTTTCATTTAAAATGTTTAATCGTTAAACTGTTTCATCGGTTAATCGAAATAGCAAATAACTAATAAAACGCTGTAATTATTTTTCAAAAATAAGGAAATATAACATGCTCTATTTGGTTTTGAAAATAAATTATTAATTTGTACGAAAATTATTTTTAAAAATAATTCTAAATCTTCCCAACCTTTTTTAAAATTTAATCCTCTATAGATTAAAACTCTTTTATGAAAAATATAGTATTTGTATTCTTATTGATTTCGACAATACTTTTTGGTCAGCAAAATGACAAAAAATGGGATAATGTTATTGCTCTTGAAAATCAAGGGAAAGTAAAATCTGCAAATGAAATTGTTGCCAAAATTTACAAAAAAGCAATAGCTCAGAAAGACGAAGTTAAAATGATAAAATGTTTTTTCTATCAATCTAAATATTTACAGGTTGTTGATGAAAATGCACAGACTAAAATTTTAAATAATCTGAAAACAGATATTAATCGTGTTTCTGCTCCATCAAAAGCAATTTTGAATTTGGTTTATGCAAAATGTTTAACAGACTATTACAAGAGAAATCAATATCAGATTCAAAGTAGAACAAATACAACAGAACTTGACGATGATTTCCTGACGTGGACCGAAAAAAATTTCAACACACAAATTGATCTAGCTTTAAAAAGTTCAATGGAAAATGAAGCGATTCTAAAAAACACTTCGCTAACAAAATACGATGCCATTTTTGATTATCCGACAATCGAAAAATTTAAAACATTGAATTTATTGAATTATGTAATTGCTGAAAATATTTCAATACAATCGCAAAAAATACGCTCTTGGGAAATTCAGCGCGCAGACTTTTTATCTTCTAAAAAAGAACTTTTAGGAAGTCCAAACGATTTTATAAAACTAAATTTTGATTCTGTTTCAAACGAAAACCTTAAAATCACTTTAAAACTATATCAGAAACAAGAAATAAACAATCCAACAGCCGAAAATATCTGGGACAGAATTCAGTTTCTAAAAAGAAATATAATTGATGTTGATGAAAATTATATTCAAGCTCTGATTGCACTTCAAAAAAAGACAGATAACATTCTTTTACTTCAAAATATTCAATTAGAAAAAGCTTCTTACTTATCTGAAAATGCTTCAAAAGAAATTAATCCAGACAATAATATCAAAGCGGTTGCAATTTTAGACAGCATTTTACAAATTAACAACAGATCAAACGCATACAAACTTGCTCTCCAGAAAAAAGAAAATATTTTACTTAAAAGTTTAAGTGTACAGCTTCAAAAATATGTTTATGAAAACGAAAATACACGCGCTTTTATTCAATACAAAAATGTTGAAAAACTAAAAATTTCCTTTTTCAAAATTACCAATGCGCAATTGATAGCATTAAGCAAATCTTATATAAAGAAAGGTGAAATTAGAGATACAATTGTTCAAACTACAAAACCAGTGGTTTCTCAATCGTATACATTTACTAATAAAAAAGATTATCTGAATTATTCGACAGAGATTATTTTGCCACAACTTCAGATAGGTTCTTATTTGGTTTATTTTGAAAGTGAATCTGATACTCAAGTACAAAAAGCTACTGCTTTTGAAACCGTTACTGTTTCTAATTTTATTGTTTTAGGAACTCAAAGTGATAATTCTGAAAGCTATCAGGTTTTAGACCGAAAAACTGGAAAACCATTAGAAAATTTAACTATCAATACTCAATCTTTTACTAATCAAACCAATAAAAATGGACAAGCAGTTTTTGAAAAAATAAAAGACAAATATTTTGGTTATCAACCTATTACCTTGACGACTGCAAAAGACACCATTTATATTAATAAAAATTACCTTTCGTACAATTCGCAATACAAAGACAAAGATGACGATAAAGTCGATTTTAAAGGAAAAGTAAATTTTTATTTAGACCGCGCCATTTATCGTCCAGGACAAACTGTTTATTATAAAGGAATTGCGATGCAGAAAATCAATCAAAAATCTTCTGTAGTGCCATTTACAACTTTCAAAATTATAGTTGAAGATCCAAACAATACAGAAATTAAAGAATTTGATGTTACAACAAATGAGTTTGGCTCTTTTTCCGGCGAATTTATTTTGCCTAAAACGGGTTTAACAGGTCAATTTAATATTAAAGCAGAAGAACCTGAAGATTATGAAAATGACAAAGTTTTTGATAAAGAAAAAGAAGAACATCCTTTTTGGGAAAAGGTACGTTTTGAATATTCCGAAAATTATTTTTCTGTTGAAGAATACAAACGTCCAAAATTTGAAGTGACTTTCGAACCAAAAAAAGAGAGTTTTCAGGTCAACCAATTGGTTAAAGTGAAAGGAATTGCAAAAGCTTTTGCAGGAAGTAACATTTCGGATGCAAAAGTAACTTACACCGTTACTCGTCATACCAGTTTTTCAAGAATTTATTATACTCAATTTCATGACAATGAAGTTTTAGCTGCTGGAGAAACCAAAACTGATGCCTCAGGAAAATTTACGATCGATTTTACTGCGGTTCCTTCTAAAAATTCAGACAAAGAACAACTTCCAATTTATAATTATCAGGTAAAAGTTACTGTGACTGATATTAACGGGGAAGCACATGATGCTAACACTTCTGTAAAAGTTGGTTATCATGATTTAGAACTTAACGCTTTAATTGCGAATGAAATTTCTACGAAAAACAAAAACGAGGTTCAACTTATAAGTACGAACTTAAATGGAGAATTCTCGGCTATTAAAGGCGAAATAAAAATTTACTATCTTAATCCTTTTTCTACGAAATTCAAATCTCGCGTTTTTGCTAAACCAGATTTTGCAACTATTTCCGATTCTGATTTTGAAAAATTATTTCCTTATGAAAACAATGAGAATACAAAAGAAAAAGTAACAGAAACATTATTGTTTTCTAGAAATATTGATACTCAAAAAGACAAAATTCTGGCTTTGGACTTTATTTCCGATTACAAATCTGGAAACTATAAAATTGTTTTTTCTGCAAAAGATAGTTTTGGAAATTTAATCGAAAAGACTTCCAATTTCAAACTCAAACAAAATAAAGACAAATTCGACACAAGTAGTTTATTTTCTGTCACACAAACCAATTTAGATGCTGTAAAAGACGGTTTTGTTTCCTTAAAAATTACTTCAACAATGCCAGAATTATATATAATTGCAACGGCAAATTATGAAAACAGAATCTATTCTGAAGAAATTTATCCAGTTCAGAATCACGAAGCATTCATTAAAATTCCAGTAAAAAAAGAATTTCAAAGCGGCTTAACTATCGATTTCACAACGGTATTCGAGAATCAAAAATTTGATAATAATGTTCTTGTCATTTTAAAAAGTCAAAAACCAGAATTTAAATTTGATGTAGAAACATTTAGATCTAAAATTCAACCTGGAATTAACGAAAACTGGTCTTTTAAATTAAGCGGCACTGCTGCCAAAAAAGAATCGGAAGTTTTAGCTTCGATGTATGATAGTTCTTTAGATCAATTTACTACCAAAAACTGGGAAAGTTTAGGAATGAATGAATACCAATTTGGGCATAATTTCAAGTCACTGCTGGGCAACGAAAAAACACATACCACAATTGCCAATTTAAATAAGCCGTATAAACAAATTGAGCTTAAAAATGAATCTACAAAATTAATTTGGTTCGGATTTGATTTTGCCAACAATAGCAGTAATGTACTTTTTCTGCAAAGAGAATATCAAAGACAGCTGACCAAGAAAACTAAAAAGCCTTTACATGCCAAATTGATTTCTGGTGTTGTAACAGATTTGGCGAGTTTGCCAATTCCTGGTGTCAGTGTAACTATAAAAGATACGCAGCGAACTACCACAACTGATTTTGATGGTTATTACGAAATTGAAGCAAAAGAAAATGAAGAACTTGTTTTTTCTCTCATCGGATTTAAAAGCCAATCTGTAATAGTTTCTAAAAGCAAAACAATCGATTTTACTTTAAAAGAAGAACCAAACAATCTGGAAGAAGTTGTAGTGATGGGTTATGCTACTCAAAAAAAGATGTCAGTAACAGGCGCAGTTAGCAAAATGGTCAGTTCAGAATTTGTTCAGGAAGACAATTCAGTTTATAATACCGCTGATGCCTTAGCTGGAAAAGTACAAGGTATACAAATTAGAGGAGCAGCAAATGTTTCCGGAAAAGACCCTTTATATGTGGTTGATGGCAAAATTGTTAACGACATAAAGAACTTAAATCCGAAAGATATTCTTTCTGTTGATGTTTTAAAAGACAACAAAACAATTGCAATTTATGGTAGCAGAGCCGAAAATGGAGTTATAGTTATTACAACAAAAAGCGCAATGGAAGCTCTAACCCAAGTAAAAGCAAGAAAAAATCTTTCTGAAACTGCTTTCTTTTTTCCGAATTTAAAAACAGATTCTAAAGGAAAAGTAAGTTTCAATTTTACTTCGCCAGAAGCTTTAACGGCTTGGAAACTTCGCTTGTTCGCACATAATAAAGAGGCTATTTCTGGTTATCTTGAAAAAAGTGTTATTACACAAAAAGAATTAATGGTGATGCCGAATTTCCCAAGATTCTTGAGAGAAAAAGACACAATTGTAATCAGCGCTAAAATTTCTAATGTTACCGCCGAAGCAAAAACCGGAATCGCAAGTTTACAGTTTTTCGATGCTGTAACCATGCAACCAATTGATGCGAAAATGCTAAATGCAAAAAACATTAAAAACTTTAATGTTTCGGCTTACGGAAATACAACAGCAAACTGGACCATTACAATTCCAGAAGGTTTGCAAGGAATTCAATATCGAATTGTCGCTAAAGCTGATAATTTTTCGGATGGTGAAGAAAGTATTCTTCCAGTTTTGACCAATAATATGTTGGTTACGGAAAGTATTCCGATTTGGGTTCGCGAGAATTCTACAAAAGAATACACTTTTGAAAACTTAAAAAACAACAATTCTACCACTTTAAAAAACCATCAATTCACTTTAGAATATACTTCAAATCCAACTTGGCTTGCCATTGAATCTCTACCTTATTTAATGGAATATGAACATGAATGTGCCGAGCAGACTTTTGCGCGTTATTATGCCAATGCTTTAGCTTCAGAACTCATTTTGAGTAATCCGAAGATTTCTAACATTTTTGAAGAGTGGAGAAAAAACGGAAAAGCAAATTCAAAACTAGAAGAAAACGAAGAATTAAAATCACTAATTCTAGCAGAAACTCCTTGGCTTAATGATGCTCAATCTGACAATGAAAAGAAAAAAAATTTAGCGCTTTTGTTTGATTTAGAAAAAATGAAAACTTCTCAAGAAGCAACTTTCCAAAAATTAAAACAAAAACAAAAACCATCTGGAGGATTTTCTTGGTTTGATGGCGGTTATGAAAGCGAATTTATTACTCGACATATTCTGGCTGGCTTAGGTCATTTAGAAAAATTAAGCAAAAATAGTAATGCCAAAATTGATGAAATTACCAAAACCGGAGTTTCATTTTTAGACACGAAGTTCTCAGAATATCATAGAACTAGAATCAAAAATTTAAAAGCAGCCGACAAACTAATCTGGATCAATCCGTATTCTGATCTTCATTATTTCTATACGAGAAGTTTTTATTTAGAAAAATATCCGCTCTCCGATACTTTAAAAAAAGCTTCAAAACTATATTTAGAAACGGCTAAAAAAGACTGGCTCAATTATTCTATTTATGAAAAAGGACTAGCAGCTTTGACTTTGAATCGTTTTGGAGAAAAAGAAAGTGCTAAAAAAATTATCGAGAGTTTAAAAGAAACCTCATCAAACAATGAAGATTGGGGAATGTACTGGATTTCAAATAAAGCGGGCTGGTACTGGTATCAGGCGCCGATAGAAACTCAGGCTTTATTAATTGAGGCTTTCGCCGAAGTAAACAATGACACCAAATCTGTCGATGCAATGAAAGTTTGGTTATTGAAAAACAAACAAACTAAAAACTGGCCAACAACAAAATCTACAACCGAAGCTGTTTATGCTTTACTAATGCAAGGAAACGATTGGCTTTCAGTAAAAGACAATACCGTTATTAAATTGGGAGATGAAAAAATCTTAACCAAAAAATTAGCCGAAAATAAAAAAGAAGCCGAAACAGGTTACATCAAACTCAACTGGAAAGCTGACGAAGTAAAGAAAGAAATGGCTTCTATTAAAATTCAAAACAAATCAAAAGTTCCTGCTTTTGGTGGTGTCTATTGGCAATATTTTGAAGATTTAGATAAAATTAAAAACAATTCAGGATCAGTTTTATCGGTTTCTAAAGAATTGTATTTGAAGAAAAACACTTTAAAAGGTGATGAACTTGAAAAAATAACAGCTTCAAATTCTTTAAAAACTGGAGATTTAGTTACAGTTCGATTAATTATTACTGCCAAAGAAGATTCTGAATATATTCATTTGAAAGATATGCGAGCATCTTGTTTTGAACCTGTAAATGTGCTTTCTGAATATCAGTATAAAGACAGTTTAGGATACTACATGAGCACAAAAGATGCTGCCACACATTTCTTCTTTGATCAAATCAATAAAGGAACTTATGTTTTAGAATATGAAATAAGAGTCAATAACGGCGGAGAATTCTCAAACGGAATTACAACTATTCAAAGTATGTATGCGCCGGAATTTGCAAGTCATACAAAAGGAATTCGAGTGAAGGTTCAATAAGTTTATCAGTCAAGTGAAGTTTGTCAGTCTGAGCGAAGTCGAAGACACGTTCCAATTGGCAAGCCTTCGACTTCGCTCAGGATGACATTCTATTTCAAAATTAGCTTTTGTCAAGAAATCAAACAATAAAAAACCCGATAGATTTTAAATCTATCGGGTTTAATTTTATAAAGAAATTGAGATTATTTAGCAATCGTCAATTCGTCAATAATGTTTTTAGCACCAGCGTATTTGTCGATAATCCAAAGTACGTAACGAATATCTACGTTGATCGTTCTTTGTAATTTAGAATCAAAAATAACGTCTCCAGCCATGGCTTCGATGTTACCGTCAAAAGCAATTCCGATTAATTCTCCTTTTCCGTTAAGAACTGGCGAACCTGAATTTCCACCTGTAATATCGTTATCCGTTAAAAAGTTTACTGGCATATATCCTGCTTTATCAGCATATTGTCCGAAATCTTTTTTCTTGTTCAATTCTAATAAACGAGCTGGCAAGTCAAATTCCTGATCTCCTGCTTTGTATTTTTTAACCATACTTTCCATTGTTGTATAGTTATTAATTTTAGCATCATTACGAGGATCTGCAGGTAAAGCACGAACTTTTCCGTAAGTCAATCTCAAAGTAGAGTTTGCATCTGGATATTGAATTGCATTTAATTTTGATTCTCTTAATCCTTCAACCAATTTGCGGAAAGCAGTTGCAAAACCATCATCTGCTTTTGCCTGATCGTCTGTTTTAGCACGGTATTTAGTCATCAAATCATTAGAGATAATGTACAATGGATCGTGTACAATCGCCAATGGTTTTGGATCTGCTAAAAATCCTAATACTTTTTCTTTAGTTGTAAAGTAACTTTGTTCTGTTGCTTTTGCTACATCAGCAGTAAAGTCTCCATTATTAGCCGTTTTCATTTTTGCAATTTCTGGAGCAAGTCCGTACTCAGCAGCTTTAGCAGCGTATAAATTCAATTGAGCAGTCAAAACATCTTTTTCTAATGGCGCGTAAAATTCGCCATAAATGCTTTCGATCATTGCATTTATTTTAGGAAGCATTTCTGCTTTCTTAGCATCATTTTCTTTGTAATATGCAATTAAGGCATTTCCTAAACTAGCGGGTGCGCTTGCATAACTAGAAGTACGTAAAAGCTGGATCAGATAATTATCGTGACGTGCTTTTAAGTTTGTTTCTCTGTAATAATCGTTTATTGTCGGAATTACATTTTCATACTTTTCTTTATTTGCAGGTTTACTTGCCCACTCATAAAATTTATCTTCTTGTTCTGCTTTAGCATCGACTGTTCCCGCTTTTGTTAGAGCATCAATCATACCTTGACGGTTTTTCCAGTAGTTTGCAGTCGAAGCATATTTAGAAGCATATTGTAAACGAACAGTATCATCTTTATCCATATACTTTTTCATTTGGTCCATTCCGGTTTTAGCACCTTCAACCCAAGCAGGATAAGCATATTTAATGTTTTGTTCGATTCCACCAGCAGGCATCCAACGGTTTGTTCTACCTGGATATCCTAAAATCATTGCAAAATCATTTTCTTTTACTCCTTTGATACTTACAGGTAAATAATGTTTTGGTTGCAATGGCACATTATCTTTAGAATAAGCTGCAGGATTTGCGTCTTTATCGGCATAAACTCTAAACATCGAGAAATCTCCCGTTTGACGAGGCCATTCCCAGTTGTCTGTATCACCACCAAATTTACCAACACTTTCTGGAGGAGTACCTACTAAACGAACATCTGTGTAATCTTGGTAAACAAAATAGTAATATTCATTCCCCTGAAAGAAAGGGCGAACAGAAACCGTATATTTTCCATTTTCACTATTTTCTTTTTCAATTAAAGCGATTTCCTGCTGAATGATTTTGTTTCTTTCTGTTTCTGTCATCGTATCATTTACTTTAGACAAAATTCTTTTTGAAACATCATCCATACGAACAAAGAAACGAACGTATAACGATTTAGGCTTTAATTCCTCCGAACGATTTTTTGCCCAAAAACCATTTTTTAAATGATTTTGCTCTGCAGTCGAAAGTTCTGCAATTGCACTATAACCACAGTGGTGGTTTGTTAAAACCAATCCGCTTTTAGAAACGATTTCAGCTGTACAACCTCCATTAAATTGTACAATCGCATCTTTTAAACTATGATGGTTAATACTATAAATTTCTTCGGCTGTCAATTGCAAGCCCATTTTTTCCATATCTCTATGGTTTAATCTTTCGATAAACATCAGGAACCACATCCCTTCATCAGCTCTCATAGGAAAAGCCATAAGGCACATGGTCAAGAATAAAATTACTTTTTTCATGTTATTTTGTTTAAGTGATGCGAATATAAGCCATTTTAGCAGTTATCTCAACTTAAACAATCTTAAAATTAAAAATGAGGGTAGATTTTTAGCAGTTTATTACGAATTTAACATTAAAAAACAAAAAAGGTGCTCTGAGAACAGAACACCTTTTAAATATTTAAGTAAGCTATATTATTCGTTAAGCATTTTCCAAAGTTTGTCTTTCAAATCTGTTAAACCTTGTTGGGCAACAGACGAAATAAACATATACGGAACACCTTTGAAGGTTACATCTAATTCGGCTTTTAATTCCGCTTTTAATTCATCATCCAACATATCGCATTTTGAAATAACGACAAGACGTTCTTTGTCTAACATTTCCGGATTGTATTTCGTTAACTCATTAACTAAAATATCATATTCTCCTTTAATATCTGGCGTATCAACAGGAACTAAAAACAGTAATGTTGAGTTACGCTCGATATGACGTAAGAAATAATGTCCTAAACCTTTTCCTTCTGCAGCGCCTTCAATAATTCCTGGAATATCTGCAATTACAAAAGATTGAAAATCTCTATAAGCAACAATTCCTAAATTTGGTTTTAAAGTTGTAAAAGGATAATCTGCAATTTTTGGTTTTGCCGAAGTCAATACAGACAATAAAGTAGATTTTCCTGCATTTGGAAAACCAACTAAACCAACATCTGCCAAAACTTTAAGTTCTAGAATCACATCCATCTCTATTCCAAGCAAACCTGGCTGCGCATAACGAGGCGTTTGGTTTGTCGAACTTCTAAAATGCCAGTTTCCTAAACCTCCTTTTCCTCCTCTTGCCAGAATCTGTTTTTCTCCGTGTTCTGTAATTTCAAAAAGTGTTTCTCCAGTTTCTTTGTCTTTTACAACAGTTCCTAATGGCACTTCAATAATTTTATCCTCTCCGTCTGCTCCCGTACTACGATCTCCACCGCCATCTCCACCGTGTCCAGCTTTAATGTGACGCGCAAACTTTAAGTGAAATAATGTCCAGAGTCCTTTATTCCCAACTAAATATACATGTCCTCCACGGCCTCCATCTCCTCCGTCTGGACCACCTTTTTCAATAAATTTCTCTCTATGTAAATGCGTAGATCCTTTTCCTCCTTTTCCGGAAGAAACATATATCTTAACGTAATCTACAAAATTCCCTTCTGTCATTTTTCTGAATTTCAGATTTTAGATTTCAGATTTTAGATTACTCCAAATTCTCTATCTAAATTCTATTGTTTTTGTATTCTCTCTCAATTTCAATTTCAGCGCAAACTGTTACTGAAAACTGCGACTGAAAACTATTTTATTTACTCTTTAAGCGCTTTTACAAGCACTTTATCAATTTTTACGCCGTCCATGTCGACAACTTCTAAAACGAATTTCTGCCAAACTAGTTTCTCTCCTTCTTTTGGAATATGTGAAAGTTCCGTCATAATCATTCCGCTTACGGTATTTACTTCGTAATCGTTTGTTAATTCGTCTAATTCAAAATAGGTTAAGAAATCATGTAACGAATAATGTCCGTCTACTAACCATGAACCATCTTCTCTTTCTATCAGCTGGAATTCGTCTTTATAAAATTCTGAAGCATCTCCAACTAAAGCTTCTAGAATATCGTTCAAAGTAATCATACCTTGAAAAACACCATATTCATCTGAAACTAATGCATAATGAACTCCTGTTTTTTTGAAATTTTCTAAAGCTTTATAAGCCGTAGTTTGTTCCATTAAATAAGGCGCATCGGACATGATTGCAGATAAATCGAAATTATCTTTTTCTAAATTCGCGAAGATATTTTTAAGTGTTACTACTCCAACAATATCATCATAATTATCATTGTAAACTGGATAAACGGCATGTAAATCTTGAACTACTAATTCTTTGATTTTTTCTTTGGTTTCTTTTAATGGCAACATGTCAACTGACTTACGGTGCGTCATTAAAGAATTTACTTTTCGGTCTCCAATATGAAAAACACGTTCCACAATATCTTGTTCAATTTCTTGAACTTCTCCTACTTCAGTTCCTTCTTTAATAATAGCTTTAATTTCTTCTTCCGTAACTTTTCCGTCAGCAGTTGGTTTTATCTGAAAAACATTTAATAAAAAATCTGTCGATGAAGTTAACAACCAAATAAATGGTGCTGTTATTATGGAAATTACTTTCATTGGCATTGCTACCATTTTTGCAATTGCTTCTGGATAGTTTAATCCGATTCGTTTTGGAAGCAATTCTCCTAAAACTAATGAAAAGAAAGTTAAAACTACAACCACAATTCCAACTGCAACTGAATGTGCATAAGGTTTTAAAACTGCAAAACCTGCCACAAAAAGCTCAACATCTGCTGTGATCTTATCTCCAGAATAAATACCCGTTAAAATTCCAATTAAGGTAATTCCAATTTGTACTGTAGACAAAAATTTATTTGGAGAATTGGCTAAATCAAGTGCTGTTTTAGCACTTTTATTACCCTTTTTTGCTGCGGTTTCCAACCTGTTTTTACGGGCAGAAATCAATGCAATTTCAGACATGGAGAAAACTCCGTTTAAAAGAATTAGAAAAAATATAATTAGTATTTCCAATTGATTGTGGATTCGTTATAAAATGGTCTCGTTAAATATAATTTGCAATCTTATTATTATGGCTGTGAATTAAAAAACTAATTTTTCTAACCCAAAAACATCGATTGTCAAAAACATTTGAAAAGCCCGTTTTAGAGTTAGAAAAATAGTTTTTTTTTTCGTCCCGACAACTATCGGGATGAAACGTACAGCTTAAAAAGCTTCTACAAATTATCTATAACTGACGTTAAGCGCTCTGTAATTTGTTCAATTGTTCCGATACCGTCTACGGCATGAAACTTATTTTGTTCTTTGTAATATCCAATAAGTGGAGCTGTTTTCTCATTGTATTCCTGATATCTTACACGAATTTTCTCTTCGTCTTGATCATCAGCTCTTCCGCTTGTTTTTCCTCTTTCAAGTAAACGTGCAACCAAAATTTCATCATCAGCTTCTAAAGCGATTGTAGCTGTTACGCTTGATCCAATTGTTGGCAAAAATTTATCTAAAGCTTCAGCCTGATTGATTGTTCTTGGATATCCGTCGAACAAAAATCCTGCTGTATCTGGGTGTTTTTTTACCTCATCAATTAACATTGCAGTTGTTACTTCGCATGGAACTAATTCTCCATTGTCCATAAAAACTCTTGCTTTTTTTCCTAGTTCAGTATCATTTTTTAAATTAAAACGAAAAATATCTCCAGTTGAAAGGTGTGTTAAATTGTATTTTTCTTTTAAAAATTCTGCCTGAGTTCCTTTTCCTGCACCAGGCTTTCCAAATAAAACGATGTTAATCATAATTGAAATGAGTGTTGTTACTTCTTATTTTCCAGAAGTCTTTAAATGAATATATAGTTGTGTTTTGTTATTCTGCTAATTTGTAAATTTCAGTCAGATTTCGTCCTAAACCATCATAATCTAAACCGTAACCTACAATAAATTTATTTGGAATTCGAACTCCAACATAATCTATCTTAATGTCTTTTTTATAAGCTTCTGGCTTAAAGAATAATGTTGCAATCTTAAAATGCTTTACATTTTGCGCTTTAAACAAATGCTTTAATTCTTCAATCGTGTTTCCTGTATCGATAATATCTTCAATAATTATGACCGTTCTTCCTGACAAATCCTGATTAATTCCTATTAATTCTTTAACCGAATTAGTAGTTTCAGTTCCTTCATATGATGCCATTTTGATAAATGAAACCTCGCACGGTTTTTTGTATTTTTTTAAAAAATCTGACACGACCATAAAAGCGCCATTCAAAACTCCAATAAAAATAGGTGTATCATCTCCAAAATCATCCTCTACCTGAGCCACCATTTTAGTTAAAGCAAAATCAATTTCTTTAGCCGAAATAAACGGAACAAATTGTTTATCGTGAAGTTGTATCATTATTTTCCTTTTTAAAATAATGCACAAAGATACAGAATTACAACGTAACTGCTTATATGAAAATGGACTGTATCGCGATATTTTTTACGAATGTTAAATATCAGTTAATAATTACAAATTATTTTTTGACGCTATTTTTAATTTCAGTAAATTGTTGTGATATAATTCTTTAACTCCAATAAACCAATGAAAAAATCCTTACCATTATTTTCAATATCATTATTAGCATTAATGACTGCCTGCAATGGGCAAGTTAAAAAAGAAGAAAAAGAAGCGCTGGCAAAACAACCCAATAATGTTGTAAAAACAGCAATTGGAGATCTTACGCTCCCGCCGCCTTACGCCACAGAATCAAAAACCAACAATAGTAAAGTTATAGGATGGCCAGCTGGCAAAACACCAAAAGCCCCAGAAGGATTTACTGTTACAAAATTTGCAGACGGATTTGAGAATCCGCGTTGGAGTTATATAGGTCCAAACAATGATATTTTTGTTGTTGAAAGCGGAACCAGAACAAGCAAAAACCGAATTATAGTTTTGCGTGACAATGATAAAGACGGAAAATATGAAACTCGCGAAGTTTTTATTTCTGGTTTAAACAGACCTTTAGGAATGTTAATTCTAAAAGACTTTTTTTATATTGCCAATACTGACGGACTTTACCGTTATCCTTATAAAAACGCACCATTAAAATTAGAAACTCAAGGAACTAAAATTGTTGAACTGCCAGCTGGTGGATACAACAATCACTGGACAAGAAGTTTGCTCGCTAATCCTGAAGGAACAAAAATTTATATTGGTGTTGGTTCAGGAAGTAATGTTGGAGAAAATGGAATGGATAAAGAAATTCGCCGTGCTGCAATTTTAGAAATTAATCCTGATGGAACTGGCGAAAAGATTTATGCTGAAGGTCTTAGAAATCCAATGGGAATGGATTGGAATCCTGTCAATAAAAAAGAACTTTGGACTGCGGTAAATGAAAGAGATGAACTTGGCGATGATTTGGTTCCAGATTATATTACGAGTGTAAAAAGAGGCGGTTTTTATGGATGGCCTTATTCGTATTTTGGAAGTATTCCCGATCCAAGATGGAAAGGGAAAGGCGAAAGAAAAGATTTAGTCGAAAAAGCTATTGTTCCCGATGTTCCAGTTGGTGCTCATACTGCTTCTTTGGGATTAGCTTTTTATACAAAAGATGCTTTTCCAGCAAAATATAAAAACGGAGCATTTGTGGGGCAGCATGGTTCTTGGAATCGTTCTAAAATTTCAGGTTATAAAGTGTTGTTTGTGCCTTTTAAAGATGGAAAACCTTCAGGAAAACCAGAAGATTTTTTAACTGGTTTTATTTCTGACAACGATAAAGCTGAAGTTTACGGACGTCCCGTTGCGGTTACTGTTATGAATGATGGATCGCTTTTGGTAAATGATGATAGCGGAAATACGATTTGGAAAGTAACTACGAACAAATAAAATTTTAAAATTCCAAAATTGAAAAAGATTTTAAACACATAGGAACATAGATTTTTTGCATTTAAAAGTTGATTTTTAAGAAAACTCGTTTTCACACATAGCTACTATGTGTATTTAGATTAAGTGAAACGCCTTTTTTGCCTCAATCAATGCTATGTTTCTATGTGTTAAAAATAAATCCCAATATTAATCTTTAAGATAAAATTCCAAATTCCAAGGATTGCCACATAAAATATATGTTTTTAAAAAAATATTGTTTCCTAATTATTCTGTTTTCGATTCTACAAAATCTAATTGCGCAAGAAAAAGAAGCTCAAAATATTGATTCTATTAAAACTCAAAAACTGAATGAAGTTTTAATTAGTCCGCTTCATATTAATCGAGATTTGCAAAATAGTCCCGCATCGATTGGTATTTTATCCGAAAAAGAATTGCTTCGAAATAATACGACAGACATCAGCAATGTCATTAATACCATTCCAGGTGTTTTTATGCAATCATCAAACATTACCACAACCCGAATTTCGATTCGCGGAATTGGCGCAAGAACTCCATACGGAACTAATAAAATCAGAGCTTTTTACGGAAGCATTCCGTTAACTTCTGGAAATAGCGAAACGGTTATTGACGATATCGATCTTCAAAATATCAATCAACTTGAAGTAATAAAAGGTCCGCTTTCGAGTATTTATGGCGCGGGTTTGGGCGGCGCAATTTTAATTTCGCCTCAAACCTTAAAAAAAGGCAATTATCAAAGTGAGGTAAGTTCTACTTTTGGTTCTTTTGGATTATTGAAAAACAGAGTTAGCTTTGATTTAAATGAAAAAAGTTCTTCTTTAAGTTTGAGCTATCACAATTTAAAGACTGACGGCTGGCGTCAAAACAGCGCTTACAATCGTGAAGGAATTACCCTTGGCGGAGAATTATTTCGAAAGAAAAACAGCAAACTGACTTACTTTTCCAATTATACTTATTTGAAAGCCTACATCCCGAGTTCTATCAATAAAACCACTTTCGAAAATAATCCGCAAGCCGGTGCGCCAACTTGGGTTGCTTCGCAGGGTTTTAAAGAATACAAATCGACTTTGGGCGGATTGGCTTATGATTTCAAAATAAACGATCACCTCAACAATTCAACTTCAGTTTTTATCAATTATAAAGACAGCAACGAACCGCGTCCTTTTGATATTTTGCGTCAATATACTTTTGCCTCGGGCGTGCGAACTCAGTTTTCGGGAGATTTTAAAATCGGGAAAATCAATAATCAGTTTATTGGCGGAATTGAATATTTTAGAGATAATTACAGCGGAAATACTTTCCAAAACTTATATCAGCAAAATAACGGAAACGGAAGTTTACAAGGCAATCAACTTACAGCAACCGATCAAAAAAGGCATTTTTATAATATCTTTTCTCAAATTAGAACTTTACTTTCTGATCAATTCGAAATTCAAGCAGGATTAAATTACAACAAAACTAAATTCGAACTTCAGAATGATTTTCCCGCTTCCGCGAATAATCCGAAGGAAAAATATAGTTATGATGGGATTTTTTCGCCTCAGCTTTCTTTTTTATTTAAACCAAATGAAATTCGAACGTTTTACTTTTCTGTAAGCCGAGGATTTTCTCTTCCCGCAACCGAAGAAACTTTAACTTCAACAGGAAATATCAATCAAGACATTAAACCTGAAACGGGTTATAATTTTGAATTGGGAGGAAAATTGCATTTCTTCAACAAAAAACTATATACTGAAATTGCCGTTTATCGAATGGAAATTAAAGATTTATTAGTTGCCAAAAGAATTGGCGACGATCAATACGAAGGCGTAAATGCAGGAAAAACTTTTCATGAAGGAATTGAAATCTCATTAAATCACAATTGGCCAATAAATCCAACTTTCAATCTAAACTCCTATATCGGAACATCAATCGGAAAATATGAATTTAAAGAATTTGTCGATAACGGAAATGATTTTTCTGGAAACAAACTAACTGGAGTTCCTGCCAATACTGCAAGCGCTGGTTTCAATTTAAACACGAATTCAGGGTTTTATTTTTCAGCTGATTTTCAGTTCACAGATAAGATTCCGATGAATGATTCAAATGTTAATTTTTCAGATTCTTATTCTTTATTAAATTTAAAAACAGGTTATCAGTTCAAAATTTTACCTGCTTTAACAACACATTTAGATGCGGGAGTCAACAATGTGACAAATGAAAAATACGCTTCGATGATTTTAACCAATGCAACTGGAGTTGGAAATGCAGCACCAAGATTTTACTATCCTGGATTACCTGTAAATTATTACGGAATTATCTCATTAAATTACGTATTTTAGCTAAGTATTTAAATACTGCTAGAAGATGCTGTCGGAATTACAAAAAAAACTGGATTATGTGAATGCTTATAGAGAAAACCGTCTCAAAGCTGCACAAGAAATTTTAGAAAATCAATCCCTTTTCGGTGAATTGGTTTCCATTTGCTTTTCGCCAGAAGACAAAAACAATCATAAAGCCTGCTGGATTTTAGAATTCGTTTCTTATGAAGAATTGCATTGGCTTCAACCTCATCTTGATTTTTTCTGTTCGAATTTGAAAATATTAAAAGATGAAAGTTCGCTTCGGCCAATTGCAAAAGTTACTCAGCTTTTGGTAAAATCGCATTACAAGAAAAACGAAAACGGCATTCATCTTTCTGAAGAAAATATTCAAGATTGTATTGAAGCTTCTTTTGATTGGTTAATTAACGATACAAAAGTCGCCACAAAAGCTTATTCCATTCGAACTTTATATGTTTTAGGAAATTATTACGACTGGATTCATCCTGAACTAAAAGTGATTATTGATAAAGATTTCGCAAATCATTCTGCCGCTTACAAAGCCGTTGCCAAAGAAGTTTTGAAGAAAATAAAATAGGTTTTAGTTGCCACGAATTACACTAATTTCCACGAATTTTTTCTTTAATTCGATTTAAAATAATTAGTAACAAACAAAAAATCCTTTTTAATCCTTTTAATCTGTGGCAAAACTAAAAAAAACAATTCGTGGAAATTAGTGTAATTCGTGGCAGAAAAAACTTGAACACAACGAAATTTTGGCTAAAAAAAGATTAAAAGGTATCTTTGCAAAAACACAACACAAAATGAATTATTTTTCTTCTGATTTTAAATTAGGAATATTAGGTGGCGGACAATTAGGTAAAATGCTTTTGTCTGACACCAGAAAATTTGACATACAAACTTATGTTTTAGATCCAAGTGACGAAGCGCCGAGTAAAATTGCCTGCAACAAATTCTTTCAAGGCGATTTAATGGATTATGAAACGGTTTACAACTTCGGAAAACAAGTCGATGTTTTGACTTTTGAAATCGAATTGGTAAATCTTGAAGCTTTAACACAATTAGAAAACGAAGGCGTAAAAGTTTATCCGTCTCCAAAAACCTTAAAAGGAATTCAGAATAAAGGAACTCAAAAAGATTTTTATACCGAAAGTAATATTCCAACCGCAGCATATTTACGTTTTGAAAGTCCGTTGCATTTGCAAAAATCAGTTGGAAATAACGAAATCACCATTCCGTTTGTATGGAAATGCACCGAGTTTGGTTACGACGGAAATGGCGTAAAAGTAATTCGCCAAATTTCTGATATGGATGATTTACCAAATGTAGAATGCATTGCAGAAACAATGGTTCCGTTCAAAAATGAATTGGCGGTAATTGTAGTTAGAAATCCATCGGGAGAAATTAAAACGTATCCAGTTGTAGAAATGGAATTTCATCCAGAAGCAAACCAAGTGGAATACGTAATTTGCCCAGCCAGAATCGACGAAAAAGTAGCCGAAAAAGCCAGAGCAATTGCTTTGAATGTTTCAGAAAAATTCAATCACGTTGGACTTTTGGCTGTTGAAATGTTCCAAACCAACGAAGATGAAATTTTAGTAAACGAAGTTGCGCCGCGTCCGCATAATTCTGGACATTATTCTATTGAAGCAAGTTATACTTCACAATTCGAAAATCATTTACGTGCTATTTTAGATCTTCCGTTAGGAAACACAGACAGTAAAGTTGCCGGAATTATGGTAAATTTAGTGGGTGCCGAAGGTTATTCTGGAGACGTAGTTTATGAAAATATTGAAACCATTTTAGGATGGGATGGCGTTACGCCTCACATTTATGGTAAAAAACAAACTCGTCCGTTTAGAAAAATGGGTCACGTTACGATTGTGAATGAGAATATGCAGGAAGCTAGAAGAATTGCGCAGGAAGTTAAGAATACTATTAAAGTAATTAGTACGTAGTAATTAGTGATTAGTCGCCGTTTACAACTTAAAATAAAACAAAAAGTTTTCAGTCTCAACAAAACCTGAAACCTGAAACCTGAAACAAAATAAACAAAAAACAAATGAGCAAAGTAGCCATTATAATGGGAAGCATCTCAGACATGCCAGTTATGCAGGATGCAATCGACATATTAAAACAATTTAATGTAGAAGTTGAAGTAGATATCGTTTCGGCACACAGAACGCCGGAGAAATTATTCGATTTCAGTAAAAATGCACATACCCGCGGTATTTCGGTAATTATTGCCGGTGCGGGCGGTGCGGCACATTTACCTGGAATGGTAGCTTCAATGTCTCCGCTTCCAGTAATTGGAGTTCCTGTAAAATCAAGCAATTCTATTGATGGCTGGGATTCGGTTTTATCGATTCTTCAAATGCCAGGCGGAGTTCCTGTTGCAACCGTAGCTTTAAACGGAGCAAAAAACGCAGGAATCTTAGCAGCACAAATCATCGGAAGCCACGATAAAAAAGTTTTAGATACGATTATTTCTTATAAAGAAGAATTGAAAGCGGCGGTTAATAAAGCGGCTGAAGGTTTGAAAAAGTAATTTCGCAGAGATACACAAAGAAGACACAGAGGGACACAAAATTTTTGTGAATATCTGTGTTTTTTCTTTGTGTATCTCTGTAAAACTAAATTTAAGATTTTACCTCTTTAAAATTAAGCGATATCTTCAACTTCTTCCAAAATAGATTCAAATTCAGATTCGTTTATATCTTCTTTATTTATCCAATTCTCTGAAGTAACCAGATCGTAATTTATATTGTCCTCTGTTTTCAATTCCCAAACAATACTTTCAGCTTCTGGAAATGGAATGTTTTGAGAGATTTGATTTTCGAATAATCTTTTGATCAGATTTCTATCAGACAAACCATTATTCAATAATTTCAACACGTTTTCAGCTGTCAGTTTTTGCGGCCCTCCATTAGTTGGTGTCATTGAAAAGTGAACTATAGAAGCTTTTGCATTTGGAAACTTCCCATTGTAAGCCTTAAAAAGCAATTGATTAATATGAAATAGAGTGCCTTGCATGTGTATTTCTGGATATTCTTCACAAACCTTATCAATTAACATATCGTTCGATATTTGATCTACTTGTCCTTCGGTTAGTTCCTCTCCCAATTTATATTCTAAAACTATTGCTGCGGCTTCATTAGCTTCGTAATCAGAAATGGCCATTTCTAACAATTCTGGCAAACTGCTTTTTTCAGCCGTCGCGCCATCGGGATAATTAAATTTACCTAACAACTGAATAAAATCGTCATCAGACCAATATCCTTCCACTTCATTAACCGTATCAATATTCTTTATTACTACTTGATAATTCATCATTTTTTTATTTTAATTATGATTCGCATTTTATAATGCCAAATCTATTTCTCAATTTACGCTTTTAAAAACGGCTAGATCAATAAATAACATATCTATAACACAATTTAAGAGGATTTTATGCTGAGAATCGGTTTTGTTTAGATGATTAGGTTTTTATAAATTGCTATCTTTGAAATTCAAAAAACTGCCTTCTATTAATAAAAAAATATAATATCATAATGAGTGTTTTACTTTCAAAATTTATAACCAAACATAACACCGCACCTTTTTCTCAAATTAAAATCGAAGATTATGTTCCTGCTTTCAAAGAAGGAATTGCTTTGGCTAAAGCTGAAATTGATGCAATCGTAAATAATCCAGATGCGCCGACTTTTGAAAACACCATTGTGGCAATGGATTTTTCGGGCGATATTTTAGATCGTCTTTCTAGTATTTTCTTCAATTTAAATTCGGCAGAAACAAATGACGAAATGCAGAAAATTGCGCAGGAAGTTTCGCCTTTACTTTCAGAATTTGGAAATGACATTCGTTTAAACGCTGATTTATTTGCAAAAGTAAAAGCCGTTTACGATCAAAAAGAAAGTTTAGGTTTAAATCCTGAACAAACGACTTTATTAGATAAAAAATACAAAAGCTTTTCAAGAAACGGAGCAAATCTTCCAGAAGACAAGAAAAATCAATTAAGAGAAATCGACAAGGAATTATCGAAATTGAGTTTACAGTTTGGCGAAAATGTTTTGGCAGAAACCAACAATTTCGAATTGCATTTGACTGACGAGAAAGATCTTTCTGGATTGCCTGAAGGTACAATCGAAGCAGCAAGATTATTAGCTAAAAATCAGGAAAAAGAAGGCTGGATTTTCACTTTAGATCATCCAAGTTATGTTCCGTTTTTGACTTATGCAGATAATCGTGAATTGCGCAAAAAAATGGCAATTGCATTTGGTGCAAAAGCATTTCAGAATAACGAATTCGACAATCAGGAAAATGTTTTAAAAATTGCTAAACTTCGTTTTGAAAGAGCTAATTTATTAGGTTATAAAACGCATGCACATTTTGTTCTGGAAGAAAGAATGGCAGAAAGTCCGGAGAAAGTTTTTTCTTTCCTGAATGATTTATTGGCAAAAGCAAAACCGGCGGCTCAAAAAGAATTTGCTGAATTAACTGCTTTCGCAAAAGAATTGGACGGAATTGAACAATTAGAAAAATGGGACGGTGCGTATTATTCTGAAAAATTAAAGCAGCAGCTTTTTAATTTAGATGATGAAAAACTGAAACCTTATTTTCAATTAGAAAAAGTATTAGACGGCGCTTTTACGGTTGCCAAAAAATTATACGGATTAACTTTTACGGAAGTTTTTGATATCGATAAATACCACGAAGAAGTTACAACTTATGAAGTTCGTGATGCTGATAATAATTTAGTTTCAATTTTCTATGCTGATTTTTTCCCAAGAAAAGGAAAAAGAAATGGCGCGTGGATGACTTCATTTAAATCACAATATGTAAAAGACGGCGTAAACGAAAGACCACATATTTCGAACGTTTGTAACTTTACAAAACCAACAGAAACAAAACCTTCGTTATTGACTTTTAATGAAGTAACCACTTTATTTCACGAATTTGGACACGGTTTACACGGAATGTTAGCCGATACGGTTTATCCAAGTTTATCTGGAACTTCTGTTTACTGGGATTTCGTAGAATTACCAAGTCAGATTATGGAAAACTGGTGTTACGAACCAGAAGCTTTGGCTTTATTCGCAAATCATTATGAAACGGGAGAAATTATTCCGATTGAATATGTGCAGAAAATTAAAGAAAGTGCGAGTTTTCAAGAAGGTTTGGCAACATTGCGTCAATTAAGTTTTGGATTATTAGATATGGCTTGGCACGGACAAGATCCAACTAATATTACTGATTTAAAAGCATTCGAAACGGAACAATTTGCTAATACACAATTGTATCCTGATGTTAAAGAAAATGCTATGAGTACAGCATTCTCTCATATTTTTCAAGGCGGATATTCTTCTGGATATTACAGCTACAAATGGGCAGAAGTTTTAGATGCCGATGCATTTGAATTTTTCCAAGAAAAAGGGATTTTCAACGAAGAAGTAGCGAAGAAATTCAAAGACAATGTCCTTTCTAAAGGTGGAACAGAACATCCTATGACTTTATACAAACGTTTCAGAGGACAAGAACCAAAACCTGAAGCTTTGTTGAAAAGAGCGGGATTGCTTTAATATTTAATATCTTTGTTTTATTATTTAAAATTTGAAAGAAAAAAATCTATATATAATTGCGGGTTGTAATGGAGCTGGAAAAACAACAGCTTCATATACCATTCTGCCCGAAATATTAGATTGTAAGGAGTTTGTAAATGCTGACGAAATTGCAAAAGGATTATCTCCTTTTCAACCTGAAAAAGTAAGTTTTGAAGCAGGAAGGATAATGCTTAATCGAATAGATGAATTATTTCACAAAGAAGTTGACTTTGCTTTTGAGACCACACTTTCTGCAAAAAGCTATCTCTCAATTGTAAAAAAAGCTCAAAATCAAGGTTATTTTGTAACATTAATTTTCTTTTGGCTTAGCTCAGTTGAATTAGCAAAACAAAGAGTAAAAATAAGAGTAAAAGAAGGCGGTCATAATATACCTGAAGATGTCATCGAAAGAAGATATGAGAGAGGAATTAAAAATTTCTTTGAGATCTATCTTAATAATTGTGACAATGTAATGTTATTTGATAATTCAAATAAGTTGCCAATATTAATTGCCGAAAAAGAAATGAACGAAGAAATTCAAATTATAGATCAAAACTTATTTAGTAAAATAAATAGCTTAAAATTATGACAAAAGATAAAATTAAAGAGCTACAACATAAAATTGTGGAAGGTTTAAAAGTTTCTTCAAAAAAAATGATTGAAAGTAAAAAGAAATCTAACGGACAAATTGTGATTTATGCCGATGGAAAAATTCAGACAATAAATGCAATTGATATTAAAGAATAATGCCTAGATCTAAATTGAAAAAATATTTTAAAATAGCCCTTTATCTCGTAATTATCGGATTAATTGCAATTGTTTCTGTAAACTACTACGTAAAAAATTCAACTAGAAAATACATTCATTACTCCATTAAAAAATTCCCTAAAAATGATGTCGGAATTATTTTTGGAGCAGGAATAAATGGTGATCAGCCAAGCAAATATTTAAAAGATCGTCTGGATGCCGGAATTATGCTTTGGAAAGCCAAACGCATCAATAAAATTTTACTTTCTGGAGATAACGGTCGCGAAGAATACGATGAATTAACTGTAATGAAAAATTACTGCTTCAATCATGGTGTTGACACCACAAAAATATTTATTGATTATGCAGGTTTCGATACCTACTCTACCATGTATCGCGCGAAACACATTTTTAAGATTAAAAAAGCAACTTTAATTTCGCAGGAATATCATTTAAATCGTGCTATTTATATCGGACAAAAACTCGGAATTAAATCTGCTGGTTATTCTGCAAATCAAGGAGAATATTTGGGTTACAATTATGTTCGGTTTAGAGAATACGGTTCGGTTTTTAAATCCTTTTTTGATGTTTTGAGAAATCGAGAACCTCGTTTTTTAGGTGGCGAAATCAATATTAATGGAGAATCGAATTATTCTAAAGAAGATAAAAGATAAATAAAAGCCCGAAACATTTCTGTTTTGGGCTTTCTAATTTAAAATCTCTTCATGTTTGACTATATAAGACAACGCTTCTTTTACAACTTCATTTAAATTCAATCCTTTTTTAACGCCTAACAGCGCTATTTTTTGGTGCAGTTCCTGAGAAACTCTTACATTAAAAGAACCTTTATAGGTTTTATCTGGAGCTTTATTCAATAATTTGCATGTCTCTAAATAATCTTCAACAGCTTCTTTAAAAGATGCTTCCAATTCGGCGACCGAAGAACCTTCAAAGGTTACTAAATCATTTATACCTTGAATTTTTCCAAAGAATATTTTATCGTCCGCAGAAAATTCTAAAGTCCCAATGTAGCCGTTATATTCTAAATAGTTTTTCATGTTACAATTCCAAATGTTCAATAATAATATCAAGCTGATATCCTTTCAAAACTTTTTGCGGATGTGGTTCGTGTAAACTTATAATTTGTTTATTCTCATTTACAAACTTTCTTCTTGAACCTCCAGTTTTCCCTTGTGCAATTTGTTTATAGCCAAAGTGATTTATAACTTTCACCATTTCATCCCAAGAAAAATCTTTTGGTTTTGATTTTAACTTTTCAATAAGTTTATCAATCTTACTCATACAAATTTATAATTAAATCTTTAATCTGCAACTATAATTTAGTTACAAATTAAATAACAATATAAAACTAAGAAAAATCTTTCAAACTATAAGTGTGTTTTAAAAAATTAAAATATCTTATCGAAGACAAATCATAAAAAAAGACCTGCAAATATTTTTGCAGGTCTTTTATCAAATGGTTTTAAATAAATCTATATTCTAAAGTCTATTTTCTTTTCTCTTTAATCTTGATTCTATTTCTCTACTCTTTCTCCAAAACTCGTTTCGCCAATTTCCCAACAGTAAGTCCTTGTACTACAATTGAAAATAAAACTACTATATAAGTTACTTCAAGTAAAAGGTTTTTATATTCTCCTTCTGGCATTGAAAGTACTAAAGCAATAGAAACTCCACCACGAATTCCGCCCCAAACTAAAACCATCAGAGATCCTTTGTTGTAAGCAGATTTGATTCCGAAGAACTTAAAAATATCAAAGAATTTCCACGGTAAAACTATTGATGTTAATCTTGAAAACAATACTATAAAAATAGCTACGAAACCGGTTAGCAATTGTTTATTTAAATCTGGCAATAGCAATAACTCAAAACCAATAAATAAGAATAAAATTGCATTCAGAATCTCATCAATAAGTTCCCAGAATTTCCCTAAATAATCTTGTGTTATTTCGCTCATTGCAACTTTTTTACCGTAATTTCCAATAATCAATCCGGCAACAACCATCGCCAGCGGACTAGAAACGTGTAAACTTTGAGCAATCAAAAATCCTCCCATTACAATAGAAAGTGTGATTAAAACTGAGACTTTATAATCGTCAATTTTCTTCATAACGTTTGATGCCGAAATCCCTAGAACAGCACCTAATAAAAGTCCGCCAATTCCTTCTTTTGCAAATAACCAAGCAATAGAACCAAAAGTCATATCAAATGTCGGGTCGGTTGCCATTTTCAAAACAACAGCAAACATCACTACGGCTACTCCATCATTAAATAGAGATTCACCAACGATTTTAGTTTCGATTCTTTTAGGAACTTTCGCTTCCTTTAAAACGCCCAAAACAACAATTGGATCGGTTGGAGAAATTAAGGTTCCAAAAACCAAACAAAATATATAAGGGATTTTTATTCCTAAAAGTGGTGCGATGTAAAAAAGTAAACCAGAAATTATTAGAGCTGACAATACTACACTTACTGTAGAATAAATCATAATGGGAACTTTTTGCTCTTTAAGATCTGCCATATTTACGTGAAGCGCTCCAGCGAACAAAAGAAAGTTCAACATTGCTCCCATTAGGATTTCGTTGAAATCAAATTCTTTTATTAAATCAAAAAAATGTTTTGTAGTTGCAGGAAAATAAGAATCTCCCAAAAGACGAATTCCAACGGAAACCAGCATCGCAATAATCATGATGCCGATCGTTCCTGGAAGTTTTAAAAATCTTAAATTTAAATAGGCGAAGAAAGAAGCCAGTACAATTAGTACCGAAAATGTGTAGTATAATTCCATAAATGTGATTTTTACAAAAATAGCTGTATCATTAGTTAATCAAAAATTCAAGACTTGAATTAACATAACTTTATAATTCGTTAAATAACTTTCAATTATTTTTGAAAGTTTGAAAACTTTTACTTACATTTGACTCATGGAATTCAAAGAAGCAAAAAATAAGTTTGTACAAACCTGGGGAGCATTAGGTTCTCAATGGGGAATTAATAAAACGATGGCACAGATCCACGCTTTATTAATGGTTTCGAACGAGCCTGTTTCTATGGAAGACATTATGGAAGAATTGCAGATTTCTCGTGGAAACGCCAGCATGAACTTAAGAGGTTTGATGGATTGGGGAATTGTTTATAAAGAATACAAAGCCGGAGAAAGAAAAGAATTTTTCACGGCAGAAAAAGATTTAGACGAATTAGCAGTAAAAATTTCCAGAGAAAGAAGCAAAAGAGAAATCAAACCAACGCTGAAAATCTTAAAAGAAGTTTCGACTATTGAAGCAAAAGATTCGGCAGAAGAAAAACATTTTGTAGATCAAACTACCAAATTGTACGATTTCGTTTTAAAAGCAGATAATATGCTGGATAAAATGACTGAATTTAATGATAACTGGTTGGGTAAATTGGTTATAAAAATGATGAAATAAATCTTCAAACTAAAAAAATTTAACCCAAACTTTCAATTATTTCTGAAAGTTTAAAATAATCAATAACTATGAAAAACGTTAATTACTTCAATTATTTTTTTGTTGGATTCCCAGTATTCTTTTGTTTGCTCGCAACATTTAACATTGGCTTTATATCAATTGCAATGCTTGCACTAATACCTACTGGAATATTTCAAGTAATTATTGGAATAAAAATGTTAGTTGATGAACCTCAAGATAAAAATCTTAAAATATATGTAGTGAGTGTTTTTCTTTTCTTCATTTCCCTCGTAGTGATTTCTAAATTGGAGTTATATAATTTTTTAAACTATGTACTATTCGGAGTACCTCCAATACTAGCATTTTATCTATCAATATTAATCTATAAAAAAGCACACCAATGAACTTCTTAAAAGCAGAATGGAAAAATTTAGCACTTTTCAATTATGCAGTTGATGCCGCAATTCTAGAAAAATATCTTCCCGCAGGAACTGAGATTGATATCTGGAACAACAAATGTTATGTTAGTCTGGTTGGATTTATGTTTAAAAACACCAAAGTTTTAGGATTGAAAGTTCCTTTTCATACCAATTTTGAAGAAGTGAATCTGAGATTTTATGTAAAACGTTTCGAAAATGGACAATGGAAACGTGGTGTGGTTTTTATTAAAGAAATTGTCCCTAAAAAAGCGATCACTTTTATTGCTAACACTTTGTATCAGGAACATTATGAAACTCAGAAAATGAGACATGAAATCATCGAAAATAAAAATAGCAATACTTTCATTTATCAATGGAAAAATGAAAAAGAATGGAACACAATTGAAATTGAAACCAAAAAAGATTTGAGTAAAATCGAAATGGATTCTGAAGCTGAATTTATTACAGAACATTATTTCGGATATACTAAAATTGACGAAGAAACCACTTTTGAATATGAAGTGACACATCCAAGATGGGAACAATTTGAAGTTTTAAATCATCGAATTGATATTGATTTCGAAAAAATTTACGGAACCGATTTTGGATTTCTTCAAACTCAAAAACCGACTTCAATTTTCTTGGCTAAAGGCTCAAAAATTGCAGTTAAAAATAAAAGAAAAATTGAATTGATTCCTGTTCAGAAAGAATTATACGCATAAAACTATTCATCTTTAAAACCAAAAATCATGAAAACGTTAGAAAACCAAACCTTGCTTTATGATGAAGATTGTCCGCTTTGCAGTTTGTACACAACTGGATTTGTAAAAAGCGGCATGCTTGATGAAAACGGAAGAAAATCATATTGTCAATTATCTACAGAAGAACAAAATTTTGTTGACTTGAAAAGAGCACCAAATGAAATTGCTTTAATCAATAATGAAACAAAAACGGTTACTTACGGAATTGATAGTTTGATAAAAGTGATTGGATTTTCTTTTCCGTTAATTGAAAAAATTGCGACAGTAAAACCAATTCATTTTATTCTTAAAAAACTTTATTCTTTTGTTTCTTTCAACCGAAAAGTAATTATTCCAGGAAATGTAAAAGAAGAAAACAAATTGCAATGTACTCCAGATTTCAATTATAAATACAGATTTCTATTTATCGGTTTTGCTTTGACATTGACGAGTTTTATTTTATTTGGATATTCTAATTTGATTCCGATTTTACCAAAATCTAATATTACCAGAGAAATTATTTTGGCTTTTGGACAAATTGTTTTTCAAAGCTTATTCCTTTTCAAGTTCAACAAACAAGCTGTTATCAATTACGCAGGAAATTTAATGACGGTTTCTTTATTTGGAAGTTTAACTTTAATGCCAATTTTAATTTTGAATCAGTTTTTCCAGCTTCCACAAACGATTATTTTAGGTTGGTTTGGAATGACGGTTTTGATTATGTTTTTGGAACATTTTAGAAGAGTCAAAGTTCTAAAACTTCCTTTTTATTTATCTTTCACTTGGATTCTTTATCGAATTCTTGCTTTACTTTTAATTTTAAATATATAAAAGTGGTGTGCCACGACTCGAGCGATAGCGAACAGGCGAAGCAATTACACGAATTTCACAAATTTCTTTTTATAATTTTTGCCACAGATTAAAGTGATTATTCGGATTTATTAATTGCGTAAAAATCATTAAAAATCCTTTTAATCTGTGGCAAAAATAATTAGTGTAAATTCGTGTAATTCGTGGCAAAAAAAATCACCAATGAAAAAACTCATTATCGCAGCAGGAACAGGTTTTCTAGGACAAGTTTTAGTCAATCATTTCAAAGATAAATTTGAAGAAATTGTAATTCTAACAAGAGGAAAATCTCAAACAATTGACGGAATTAAATATGTTAACTGGAATGCCAGAACTTTTTCTGGCTGGGAAAAAGAATTAGAAAACGCGACAGTTTTAATTAATCTCGCAGGAAAATCTGTTGATTGCCGTTACACGAAAGAAAATAAAAAAGAGATTCTATTATCTCGAATTGAAAGCACCAAAATTCTAAATAAAGCGGTTTTAAATTGTCAAAATCCACCGAAACATTGGCTGAATTCATCGACTTCAACCATTTATCGTTTTTCTTTAGACAAACAAATGGATGAAGTTGACGGCGAAATCGGAAATGATTTTTCTATAAATGTGGCGCTTTCTTGGGAAAAAGCATTCTTTAAAACTGAAACTCCAAATACATTGAAAACAGCTTTGCGAACTTCGATTGTTTTAGGAAAAAATGGCGGTGTTTTTATTCCGTTAAAGACTTTGGCTAAAATTGGTTTTGGAGCAAAACAAGGAAAAGGAAATCAATTCATCAGCTGGATTCATGAAGATGATTTTGCGAATGCAATTGATCTTATTATTGAAAAAGAAATCACTGGCATTATCAATATTGTTTCTCCTGAACCAATTCGAAATATTGATTTTATGCAGAAACTTAGAAAAGCAGTTGGTTTTCCTTTTGGAATTCCGATGAATAAATTCTTTCTTGAAATTGGATCTTTTTTTATTCGAACTGAAACTGAATTGGTTTTGAAAAGTAGGAATGTGATTCCGAAACGACTTTTGGAAAATGGGTTTAAATTTAAGTTTGGTGATATTGATGAGGCTTTCCGAGATTTAATTTAGAATCCAAATTCACATAGTTTTGTCATTTCGACGAAGGAGAAATCTCCACGAGAAACTCGCCAAAGATTGAATTCGAATTGTAGAGTTACTTGCGAAGATTTCTCCTTCGTCGAAATGACAAGATTGCGCAAAAAATAAATTAATGACAACAATAAACCTCACAACCAAAATAAACGCCTCAAAACAAATCGTTTTTGATGCGTCAAGAAATATCGATATTCACCAGCAATCTGCAAGTCCAACAAAAGAAAAAGCTATTGATGGCGTAACATCGGGTTTAATAAATTTAAACGAAACGGTAACCTGGCGTGGCAAACATTTCGGATTTTATATCACACACAAAAGCCGAATTACTGCAATGAATTTCTACGATTATTTTGTGGATGAAATGGAAAAAGGGAAATTCAAATCGTTTAAACATGAACATTTTTTTGAAGAAGAAAATGGCGTTACGATTATGAAAGATAAATTGCAATATGAAACGCCTTTTGGGATATTTGGAGAACTTTTTGATATTTTGTTTTTAGAAAAACATCTTACTAACTTCCTTTTGGAGAGAAACAAAATCCTAAAGGAAGTATCTGAAAAAGAGAATTAAAATAATTTTCTTACTTTTATAAGTAATTCGCTTCTGAATGATTGAAGCAAAACAATCAAAAAATATACTTATGAAATTAAAAATTATATTATCAGCACTTTTATTTACTATGTCTTTTATCGGATTTGCACAAAGTAATTGTACAACTCTAAAAGGTTGCGAAAGAAAATTATGTGAATTAAATACAAAATTAACTGCTGCGAAAAAAGCCGGAAATCAAAACCAGATAAAAGGAGTTGAAGAAGCTATAGCACAGACTAAGAAAAACTGTACCACTAAAACAGTCAATACTGATCTTGACAAAAAAGTAAAAGAAAAACAGCAAAAAGTAAACGAAAGAACTGCCGATTTGAACAAAGCCATTAAAGACAATGAAAGCAAAGAAAAAATCGACAAGAAAAAAAAGAAATTAAATGAAGCTAAAGCTGATTTGAATAAAGCTTTGGCTGAGCAAAAGGTGAAATAGATTTTTCTCGCAGATTTTAACAAATTAATTTGGCGAAGTCCAATATTTAAACGCAATCTTGTCATTTCGACGAAGGAGAAATCTCCACAAGTAACTCCGCAACGAGAATCCAATCTTTGTCGAGCTTCTCGCGGAGATTTCTCCTTCGTCGAAATGACAAGATTGTGGCAACAAATCTTCTTTTAAAAACAAATCTTCTCGTTTTATGGTTCGCGTGAGGGATAGAGGCGGTATCTCCCGATTTAGAAAAACAAGGCTTTTTCAGCCGTAGTTTTTGTTAATCGGGAATTTAGCCGATAGCCTGACCCGGAGGGACACGCCCAAAATAATATTATTTAGAAAACGCAATCATTAACCACCAAAAAACAGGTACGGCTTCGACCCAAAAAGAAGTGTAATATTTCGATCGATTGGTATTGGCAAAGAAGATAAACAACATCAAAGTCACAACCATTATCAGATTGATAATTAGATCGTGAAGTGTAAAACTCAAAATTCCTAAAACCCAAAACGGAACTAAAAGAGAAAATCCTAGAATCTTCGTTCGTTTTACTCCGATTGTCTGCGGAACGGTTTGCAAATGCGGATCGTCATTAGCTAAATCCAGAATTTCGAAAACCAAAATCAGTACAAAAACCAAAACAAAACGCTGAATGCATTTTATAAAAAAATTGGCTGTAAACGGAATTTCGGCATTTATATACGGCAAAACCAAAGTTGCGCCAACCCAACAAAGCGCTACAATGTAGATTTTTACTCCTGCCCAGTTTCGGGCATTTTTTCTGTTTGGGAAAAAAGGTAAAGTATAAAGTGCCGTTATGGCAAAAATTACAACCGAAACAATTTGAGTAATTCGCTTTAAATGGAAAAAATAATAGCCGACTAAAATCAGCGAAATCAAACTTAAAACAGCTATAATTTTTAATTGAATGCCAACTGGTTTTCTTTTCACTCGAACAAGCGCATCGTACTTTACGAAATTATATCCTACAATTGTTCCGAAAAAAACGAACAACGCCATTGATTCATCATATTGAATATGAAAGAAATAAAACGTTATCCTAACCAAAGCATAACACGATAAAGCCACGTGAATACTGCTGTTTAAATAAAAATTGAATATTTGTTTTAGAAGTTTCATATTCCGAAATCTAATCAATTGGTAACAAATCAACTCTTTAGTTAGAAAATTGACAAAAATTGAAGTTAAAAATACCCATTAAATTATTAATAATACTTAATTTTGCGCCACAAAAAAACAACACATTTACTTTAAAATGTAATAAACCTTGTGTAGCATTAGATTACGTCAAATAAAACGCTCGGAAAATTACTTTTGATCTTTAAAAAATAGACTGCTACAAATGAAAACAGATGCTTTTGCTTTAAGACACATTGGTCCAAGAGAAACAGATCTTCAACACATGTTACAAACCATTGGTGTTGAATCTATTGAACAACTTGTTTATGAAACCCTTCCGGACGATATTCGTTTAAAAGCGCCTTTGAATTTAGATCCTGCAATGACAGAATTCGAATTTGCAAATCATATTCGCGAATTAGGGAAGAAAAACAAAACATTTAAATCATACATTGGTTTGGGTTATCACCCAACTATCGTTCCTGCGCCAATTCAGAGAAATATCTTCGAAAACCCAGGATGGTATACTGCTTACACGCCTTACCAAGCAGAAATTGCTCAAGGTCGTTTAGAAGCTATTTTAAATTTCCAAACTACTGTTATCGAATTAACAGGAATGGAAATTGCAAACGCTTCTTTATTGGACGAAGGTACAGCTGCTGCAGAAGCTATGGCTTTATTATTTGATGTTCGTACAAGAGATCAAAAGAAAAATAATATACACAAATTCTTCGTTTCTGAAGAAATTTTACCACAAACTTTATCTGTACTTCAAACACGTTCGACTCCAATTGGAATTGAATTAGTTGTTGGAAATCACGAAACTTTTGATTTTTCAACTGAGTTTTTTGGGGCTATTTTACAATACCCAGGAAAATACGGTCAGGTGAACGATTACAGTGCTTTTGTTGCTAAAGCAAAAGAAAACGAAATCAAAGTTGCCTTCGCTGCCGATATTTTATCACTTGCTGCTTTAACTTCTCCGGGAGAAATGGGAGCTGCAGTTGTGGTTGGAACTTCACAACGTTTTGGTGTACCAATGGGTTATGGCGGACCTCATGCTGCATTTTTTGCAACTAAAGACGAATACAAACGTTCTATGCCGGGTCGTATTATTGGAGTTTCTATTGATGTTAATGGAAACCGTGCTTTACGTATGGCTTTAGGAACTCGTGAACAACACATTAAACGTGAAAAAGCGACTTCAAATATTTGTACTGCTCAGGTTTTATTGGCAGTTATGGCTGGAATGTATGCCGTTTACCACGGACCAGAAGGTTTAAAATACATTGCAAATAAAGTTCACGCATCGGCAGTTACTACTGCTGAAGCTTTGAATAAATTAGGCGTTTTCCAAACTAACACGGCTTACTTTGACACGATTTTAGTAAAAGCTGATGCTCAAAAAGTAAAAGCAGTTGCTGAGAAAAACAAAGTAAACTTCTTCTACCCTGATGCTGATTCAGTTTCAATTTCATTAAACGAAACGACTTCAATTAGCGACATCAACCAAATCGTTGCGATCTTTGCTGAAGCTTTAGGAAAAGAAACTTTCACGGTTTCTGAATTAACTGAAGCTAGTCAATTACCTGCTTCATTAGAAAGAACATCTTCTTTCTTGACACATGATGTTTTCAATAATCATCATTCAGAAAGTCAGTTAATGCGTTACATCAAAAAATTAGAGCGTAAAGATTTATCGTTGAATCATTCGATGATTTCCTTAGGTTCTTGTACAATGAAATTAAACGCAGCTTCTGAAATGTTGCCTCTTTCAATGCCAAACTGGAACAGCATTCACCCGTTTGCACCAGTGGAACAAGCTGAAGGTTACATCACAATGCTTAAAAAATTAGAGCAGCAATTAAATGTAATTACTGGATTTGCTGGAACAACTTTACAGCCAAATTCTGGAGCGCAAGGAGAATATGCTGGTTTAATGGCAATTCGTGCTTACCATTTATCAAGAAACGAAGGGCATCGTAATGTATGTTTGATTCCTTCATCGGCTCACGGAACAAATCCTGCTTCTGCAGCGATGGCGGGAATGAAAATTATCGTTACGAAAACGACTCCGGAAGGAAATATTGATGTAGAAGATTTAAGAGAAAAAGCGATTGAACATAAAGATGATTTATCTTGTTTAATGGTAACTTATCCATCTACTCACGGAGTTTTTGAATCTTCAATTATCGAAATCACTAAATTAATCCACGATAATGGCGGATTAGTATATATGGACGGTGCAAACATGAATGCACAAGTTGGATTAACAAATCCAGCAACAATTGGCGCTGATGTTTGTCACTTAAACTTACACAAAACATTCGCTATTCCTCACGGTGGTGGCGGACCTGGAGTTGGACCAATTTGTGTGAACGAAAAATTAGTTCCGTTTTTACCAACCAACCCAATCTTAAAAGTAGGTGGTGAACAAGCAATTACAGCAATTTCATCTGCACCTTACGGATCTGCTTTAGTATGTTTAATCTCTTACGGCTACATCACAATGATGGGTGCTGAAGGATTAAAAAGCGCTACAGAGCACGCTATTTTGAATGCTAATTACATGAAATCTCGTTTCGAAGGACACTATCCAATTCTTTATACTGGAGAATGCGGAAGAGCAGCTCACGAAATGATTTTAGATTGCCGTGCATTCAAAGAAAACGGAATTGAAGTTGGTGATATCGCAAAACGTTTAATGGATTACGGTTTCCACGCTCCTACGGTTTCTTTCCCAGTTGCTGGAACTTTAATGATCGAGCCAACTGAATCTGAAGATTTAGCAGAATTAGACCGTTTCTGTGATGCTCTTATCTCAATCAGAAAAGAGATCGAAGCTGCAACTGCTGATGACAAAAACAATGTATTGAAAAATGCACCTCACACATTGGCAATGTTAACTACAGATTCTTGGGATTTCCCTTATACTAGAGAAAAAGCAGCTTATCCATTGGATTATATCGCTGACAATAAATTCTGGCCATCAGTTCGTCGTGTAGATGACGCTTACGGTGACAGAAACTTAGTTTGCAGCTGTGCTCCTATCGAAGCTTACATGGAAAACTAAGAAATAGTTTTCTTATACATATTCAAATCCGACAAGTTTTAAAAACCTGTCGGGTTTTGTTTTTTAAATTCAAAAATTTAAAAAATCCCAAAATCTAAAATATAAAATCAAGCTGGGCGTGCCACCATCCCGATAAAAGGGCCAACTCACTTTACGATTATTCGCCCTTTTATCGGGATGCTGTCGGGCTATCCGCGCTACTTCGGTAGCCAGCTCCTATCCCTCACGCAGTCAAAACAATAAAGAAGATTCGGATTTATAAAAACATAACTTTTTGTTAGATTTTTGTGAAATTAATTTTAGTAAATAAAAAATAATTCCAAAGAATCATTTTCCCAAACTTGCTTCAATCGTTTGAAATCTAGGAAATATTAAAAAATCATTAGAAGAAACACAATATATCTTCTAAAAAATTGTTTTTTCATAATTATATGCATGCATACTATTTTTTATGATAGTTATCATAATATTATTTATACATTAGCGCTAAATTTATCGGATAATTAAAGGGAAATAATGAAAATAAAAATAATTGGCATTGGGAGTTACATTCCTAATTTAGAAGTAAAAAACACAGACTTTGACAAACATATTTTTTTAAATGAAGATGGAACTCCATTTGGTTACCCCAACGAAGTTGTTATTAAGAAATTTAAAGGCATTACCGGAATTGAAAATCGCCGATATGCAGAACCAGAATATACCGCATCTGATTTAGCTTTTTTTGCTGCTCAAAAAGCAATAGCAAATGCAGGAATTGATGCCGAAACTTTAGACTATATCATTTTTGCACACAACTTTGGCGATGTAAAAACTGGAACGCATCAAACGGATATTTTACCAAGTCTGGCAACTCGCGTAAAAAACAAATTAGGCATTAAAAACCCTAGATGTGTCGCTTACGATATTCTTTTTGGATGTCCAGGATGGATTGAAGGTGTTCTTCAAGCAAATGCTTTCATCAAATCTGGAATGGCAAAAAGAGTAATGGTAATTGGTGCAGAAACGCTTTCAAGAGTTGTTGACGACCACGATCGTGATTCTATGATTTATTCTGATGGAGCTGGAGTTTCTATTTTAGAAGCTTCAACAGACGAAGCGGGATTGTTGGCTTACGAAAGCGCTACTTACGCTAATGATGAAGCAAATTATCTTTTCTTCGGAAAATCATACAATCCAGATTTAGATCCAGACATCAAATATATTAAAATGTATGGACGCAAAATTTACGAATTTGCTTTAAGTAATGTTCCATTAGCTATGAAAAGCTGTTTAGACAAAAGCGGAATTGCCATCGACGATGTGAAAAAAATTCTTATTCATCAGGCAAACGAAAAAATGGACGAAGCGATTATCGAACGTTTCTACAAATTATACGACAAAACTGCGCCTAAAGACATTATGCCTATGAGTATTCACGATTTAGGAAACAGCAGCGTAGCAACAGTTCCAACTTTATACGATTTAATTCTTCAGGGAAAAATTGAAAATCAAGAAATCAACAAAGGTGATGTTATCATTTTTGCTTCTGTGGGAGCCGGAATGAATATCAATGCTTTTGTTTATAGACATTAAAAAACGTGTTTATATAAAGTAAATTAAGTTTTATTTTTATTGTGAGTGAAATAATCTCGTAAAGACGCGAAGTCGCAAAGTTTTTTAAACCATATAAGTAATATAAGATATTTTAAGTTTTTACTTAATTGAACTTATATTACTTATATGGTTTATTTTTTGATCAAAACTTTACATCTTTAAAAGAAATTTATTTTTCAAACTTAGCTCCGCAACTGAATACTAAAAACTGAACACTGAATACTTTTTTAGTATCTTTGCGCCTTTGCTGATAAAAAATAAAAAATGTACGAAAAAACATTTCCGAATAAAAGATTCAAACTTACTTTAGAGTTTTTACAAAAACACGTTAAAACATCAGAAACCATTTTTGATTTTGGCGTACCAAATCCGTTTTCTAAAATAATGGAAGAAAATGGGTATACCGTAAAAAATACAAAAGGCGAAGACTTAGATAACGATCAAACGGCATTACAAACAGAAGATTATACTGTTTTTACAGCATTTGAAATTTTCGAACATTTATTAAATCCATACACCATTTTACAAAACGTAAAATGCGATAAATTACTAATTTCGATTCCGTTACGTTTATGGTTTTCACCAGCATATCGTTCTAAAACTGATATGTGGGACAGACATTATCACGAATTTGAAGACTGGCAGTTAGACTGGCTTTTAGAAAAAACGGGATGGAAAATAACGGATCGTTTACAATTTACACATCCGGTAAAAAAGTTTGGATTAAGACCCTTATTAAGATATTTTACTCCAAGATATTATATTGTTGTAGCTGAAAGAGCCTAACGGCAAATTCCAATAGATAAATCCCAAATTCCAATTTTAGCCATCTCGTTAAGATTGGAATTTGGTCCCGATAGCTATCGGGATAAAAGATTGGGATTTATTCGCAAGAATTGGAATTTGGAATTTAAAAAATTGGAATTTAAAATGAAATATTACATCGTCATTCCCGCGCACAACGAGCAAGATTTAATTGGGCTAACTTTACAATCTTTAGTTTCGCAAACTGTTTTACCTTCAAAAGTTGTGGTTGTCAATGATAATTCAACTGATAAAACAGAAGAAGTTGTATTGAGTTTTGCAAAAGAGAACCCATACATTTCTGTTGTAAATAAAACTTCAGATGCGATTCATATGCCAGGAAGTAAAGTAATTCAAGCTTTTCAGAAAGGTTTTGAAACTTTAGATTCTGATTATGATATTATCGTAAAAATCGACGGCGATTTAATTTTTCCTCCTAATTATTTTGAAACCATAATCAAACATTTCGAATCTGATCCAAAAATCGGAATGGTGGGCGGATTTTGTTATATCGACAAAAACGGCGAATGGATTTTGGAGAATCTAACCGATAAAGATCACATTCGTGGTGCGCTAAAAGCATATCGCAAAGAAACATATCAGCAAATTGGAGGTTTAAAACCTGCAATGGGCTGGGATACTGTAGATGAATTACTTTGCAAATATTACGATTGGAAAATTGTAACCGACGAATCTTTACATGTAAAACATCTAAAGCCAACTGGCGCAAACTACAACAAAACAGCTCGTTATAAACAAGGCGAAGCTTTTTATACTTTAGGTTATGGTTTTTGGATCACGGCGATTGCTTCGGCAAAATTGGCGATGATGAAGAAAAAACCATTCCTCTTTTTAGATTATATCAAAGGATTTATGAAAGCTAAAAGCGCCAAAACTCCTTTATTAGTAACACCCGAACAAGCTAAATTTATTAGAAATTATCGTTTGCAGAAAATGAAACAAAAGTTAATTTGATTGGTAAAACATTCGAAAAAGCTTAACTCATGACCCATAACTCATAACTTCTTTTTAACTTAGCCAATATTTAAAAATTATGATGCTAATTCGTTATTTATCCCAAATAGGGAGATATTTTTTAATGCTGAAAGAAATTTTCAATAAACAGACTAAATGGTCTGTTATGAAAAGTCTAATTCTAAAAGAAATCGATGACCTTATTATTGACTCACTTGGAATTGTTTGCTTTATCTCGTTCTTTATTGGAGGAGTTGTAGCTATTCAGACAGCCTTAAACTTAACTAATCCATTAATTCCAAAATATTTAATTGGTTTTGCTACACGTCAATCTGTAATTTTAGAATTTGCCCCTACTTTTATTTCGGTAATTATGGCCGGAAAAATGGGATCTTATATTACTTCAAGTATTGGCACAATGCGTGTTACAGAGCAAATTGATGCTTTAGAAGTTATGGGTGTTAATTCCTTAAACTATCTTGTTTTTCCAAAAATTATAGCGCTACTAATGTATCCTTTTGTAATCTGTATCAGTATGTTTTTGGGTATTTTTGGAGGCTGGCTTGCTTCTGCTTATGGCGGATTTTCAACTAGTCAGGATTTTATTGCAGGTGCTCAAATGGAATTTATTCCTTTTCACATTACCTACGCATTCATCAAAACTTTAATTTTTGCAATGTTATTGGCTACAATTCCATCATTTCATGGTTATTATATGAAAGGTGGTGCATTAGAAGTTGGTAAAGCAAGTACCGTTTCGTTTGTATGGACATCAGTTTGTATCATTCTTTTTAATTATATATTAACTCAATTATTATTAGGATAATGATAGAAGTAAAAAATATAGAAAAATCATTTGGAGACAGTAAAGTTTTAAAAGGCGTTTCGACCGTTTTTGAAACTGGAAAAACCAACCTGATTATCGGACAAAGTGGATCTGGAAAAACCGTTTTATTAAAAACACTTTTAGGAATCCATACGCCAGATTCTGGAACAATTGAATTTGACGGAAGAGTTTATTCTGATTTAGACAAAGATGAAAAACGTGAACTGAGAACTGAAATCGGAATGGTATTTCAAGGTTCAGCCTTGTTTGATTCGATGACAGTTGCAGAAAATGTAGCTTTCCCCTTGAGGATGTTTACTAGTAATACTAAAGCACAAATCAAAGAAAGAGTAGATTTCGTTTTAGAAAGAGTAAATCTTGTTGAAGCTCATAAAAAATTACCATCTGAAATTTCAGGAGGTATGCAGAAACGCGTGGCGATTGCCCGCGCCATTGTAAATAATCCGAAGTATTTGTTTTGTGATGAACCAAACTCTGGTCTTGATCCAAATACTTCAACTTTGATAGATAACTTGATTCAGGAAATTACTCGAGAATATAATATTACAACAGTAATTAACACACACGACATGAACTCTGTAATGGAAATTGGAGAGAATATTGTTTTCCTAAAAAAAGGACTAAAAGCGTGGCAAGGAACCAAAGAAGAAATTTTTAGAACTGAAAACAAAGATATTGTGAAGTTTGTTTACTCTTCAAATCTCTTCAAAAAAGTACGTGAAGCCTATTTGAAAGGCTAAAATTTTTAAAAATTCGAATATTCCAATTCTTCGGAAGAATCAAATAAAAAATCCCAAATTCCAACATCATTGTAATTGGAATTTGGGATTTTTTTTAATAGTGTTTGCATAATCCAAATCCTAATGATACACCGACACCTACAAAAGTATATCTTCCTATATCGCCATAAAGTTTGAACCCAACACTCGGTATTAACACATTATAGATCAAATTAGATCTTTTTTTGGAGTAAAATCTTTTATAATTGGCTTCGAAAGGAAATCCATAAAAACCAACAGTTGAAACTGTACGAATTCCATCAAGATCACGACTTTCTAACTCCAAATTATTTCGGCTAATTCCCGCTGAAATACTATAGGAATAATGTTCTTTTACCCAACGCTTCCCATACATTAAGGCAAGCTCAACATTATCTTCTGACTTATAAACCGATGGAGCAATAATAACAGGACCATCATTTTCCTTCTATAGCCAGCCGAATTAATATATCTAAAAGTAAACAGGCTTTCTCCCATTTGATAATTGAGTCCAACACCACCAGAAACGCCAAGATTCTTTACTACTGATAGTCCACCAAAACCTTCAAAAAATATAATTGGATTCGTTTTTTCTTTTAATTCTAAATTAGAAGCCTCTTGTCCTGAAACAAAATTTGAAAAAACCAACACAAAAAATAAGTTGAGTAATTTTCTTTTCATAAAAAAACATTTTTTCAAATATACAGCAATTCTACAAATGTAGAGCAAATTATATTTAAAAATTAATATTAAATTTCTTATAGCAAATACCAACAAAAAATTCCAAATTCCAGTCTTACATAAAATTGGAATTTGGAATTTCTATTTTGAGCTATTTCAATCCTAATTAATCAGCTCAACTTCAGCATTTGGATTAAAAAGATACGTCTTTCCTGAACTTATTTCGATACATTCAAAACGTTTGGTTCTAACGGCTAATTTCTTGAATACTTTTCCATTTTTGATTCTGAAAACGCTTCCATAAGGAATTTCGAAAACGTAATTTTTATCATTATCCTTATCGTATTGCTTTAAAGCTAGAGACAAAGTCGTATCTGTATCACTACTCGCGGACGGATTTTTGAAATGTCTTGCCAATAAAGGTAAAATGTGTCCTGGAAATATTTCTGGCCTTATATAAGGCACCATTAAATGCTGAAAAGTATATTTCCATTCATTGCCATGTGGTTTTATGTTTCTTCCGAATTTTTCGAAAGCCACCAAATGTGCAATTTCATGAATAAGCGTAATTAAAAAACGATACTTATTTAAACTTGCATTCACAGTAATTTCATGCTTTCCGCTAGGTCCACGTCTGTAATCACCGTGGCGTGTCTGACGCTCGTTTACAATTTTCAAGTGAACCTGATTGGCCACAATCAAATCGAAAACAGGTTTTACTGCGTGTTCGGGAATGTATTTAGCTAAAGTGTCGCTCAAGTGTATAATTTTTTATTAGCGCCAAAAATACTTCTAAATATATTTTTATAAAGTTAAATATTTAAAATATTGGCTGTTTACGTCTTTTTTAATTTCGCCGTTGGCAAAAAACACATTCATTTTTGTTTCTTTCGCTTTTACTTCATCTTCCACATTTTTCACTTTTCCTTCTTGATATTTAAGAGTATATGCTTTTTGAAGATATTCTAAACTACTTTTTGAATTATTTAAAACCTGAAAACTAGAAGCAATATTAATGTAACAAGCCCATAAAGCTGCTTTTTGTCCTTTATCGTTCTGATCTAATTCTTTTGAATATTGGTCCATTTTTAGAATAAAATCAGTAAAAACTTTTTTCTTATTTAGGTAATTTTTATAATTTTTCAAACGAGTTTCGTCCTGAAAACGGCTTGATTCGTCTTTAAGAACCAAATTATTTTTTTGAATGAATTCGGCATTTGCTGATAAAAGAGCTTCATCGATTGTTGGCTCAGCTTTGTTCTTTGACCATTTCTCCAAAACATCGACGTCTTGATTTAATTTAGCAAAAATCGGGTTTTTATCTTCTTTAGAAATTCTAGAAAAATAAAAACTATCCTGATAATATTCGACATCTATCCAGGAAACCAATCTTCCGCGCATATTTTCCTGAATGTTTTTCACCAATTGATTAAAAAGCAAATCTTTATCAATATTTTCTGTTAGGTAGCTTACCAATTCTGCTTTGGTTTTACCTAACGGTGAATTATTTGTCTGCTCTTTAACATTATATGTTTTTTCCATCACAACTTCCTTAGTCATACTATTTATAATTTTATAGACAGCATCGTATCTATAATATATAACACTAGAAAAAGGAGGATCAACATTTTTTGTTTCACTAATATTCGATGTGTAAGCAATATTTTTTATAGAAATATCTAAGATAAAATGATCTTTAGCTTCTTTGTCATTTAACGTATATCCAAGTTCCATTAAAGTTGGAATATGGTATCCTTTCATATCAGGCTCAGTATCCGTACCAATAATGGCTCTCTTTAAATCTTTCTCTTTAAAAAACTCATTGTAAGACAATGGCGGACGGGTTCCTTTTTTTTCTCCATCGACAAAAACAACTATCAAATCTGGCGAAAGATGAAGTTTAACTCCATAACTGTGATATCCTTCTGGAATGTAACTTTCTGGATAAACGAAATTGTAAAAACTCAAAACTTCAGATTTGTAAGACTGAGCATAAGTTTTCAAATTAAAAACAATAAAAAATAAAGCAGTTAAAAGAGTAATTTTTCTTTTCATGAATTGGCTGGTTAGATTTGGGTTTGAAAATAGTTGTTTATTTTTAAGGATTAGTTGATGAAACTTCTAAGACTTTTCCGTTAAAATATTTATTGCCATCAAGTGTAAAATCATAAATATAAGTTGCCATTCCTTCAGCAGAAATTGGCGCTTGATAGCCAGGAAAAGCTTCATTCAGCATTTCTGTCTGAACAGAACCTAATGCTAAAACATTAAATGATATGCCGCGTTCTTTATACTCCTCTGCTAGTAATTCTGTCAAAGTAATTACGGCACCTTTACTAGAACTATAAGCTGCTAATCCTGCAAATTTTAAGCTTCCGCGAACGCCTCCAATAGAACTAATCGTAACTACATGACTTCCTTTTCCTAAATACGGAATACAAATTCGAGTTAAATTGGCTACTGCAAAAACATTTACTTTATAAATGCTTTCGAAATCAGCTTGGGTAGTTTCTGCAAAAGGTTTTAAAAGTAAAGCCCCTGCGTTATGAACAACTGCATCTACTTTTTTCCAAGTGGAAGAAAGAAACTGACTCACTTCTTGTAACGCATTTTCATCTGCCAAATCGATAGAAAGGCAAGTAACATTTTGGTGTTCTAATAAAGACTGTGGAATTTTTCTGGAAATTGCCAAAACCTGATGGCCAGCTTCAGCAAATTTCAAAGCTAGTTCATAACCTATTCCTCTGCTTGTTCCTGTAACGATAATATTTTTCATGCAACAAAAATAATCAAATGCTTCTTATTTATTCATCGTTATTTCTTGAGTTGGCGAAACCGAAATTTTAGTAACGGCAGGCAACAATTCTTGGGTAAAAGCTGTGATATGCGGTATATCCATCAATTTAAATTCGTCTGAAACATGATGATAGAAATCAAAATTTTCAAAATCAAAAGTACTTATTGACTGGCAAGGTTTTTTAAAAACGTCATAAAATGAGTAATTGTCAGATCTGTAAAACAATTCATATTCAGCTTCTTTTGGTAAAAAACCGATTGTATTTTTCCCTGTATATTCATTTATTTTCGCTGCCATATTCGATTTGTCAAAACCGGTTATGTAAGCCAGATAATCTCTTTTCATCGGCACTCCGATCATTTCTATATTTAATTGGGTGTAAAGATTAAAGTTTTCTTTTTTCAATTTCTGCACTAAACTTTTTGAACCCAATAATACTTTTTCTTCCCCTGCAAAAAAGACAACTAATATACTTCGTTTATTGGCTTTCGTTTTGGCAAAATACTTAGCCATTGCCGCTACCGAAGTTACGCCCGAAGCATCATCATTAGCACCATTATTGATTTTATCCGCTTGTTCTTTTTTCTCAATTCCTATGTGGTCATAATGCGCGCTCAGCACAACAAATTCTTTTTTTAATTCTGGATCTGTTCCTTCTATAACTCCCACTATATTAAAAGCCGGAGATTTAAAATTAGTCAACGTATCGCGATAGGTTTTAAAATACGGTTTAATGCTGTTCTTTTTTAAAAAATCTTCTAAAAAGACAGCTGCTTTTTCGATTCCCTTTGTTCCTGTTTCACGTCCTTCCAATTCATCTGAAGAAAGATATTTTAAGAAATCTGAGATTTCAGTTTCGCTGACTTTGTAATTAACTTCTATTATTTTTGAATCTGATTTAGAATCTTTTTCAACCACACTTGTAGTGCTAGATTTACAAGCTATTAAAATGAAGGGAAGCAGGAAGTAGATTTTTTTCATGGTTTTATGCTGAATTAGAATGGTTTTGGAATCTTATTTTATTTGAAAGCATAAACTTATGAAAACTAAAAGAATATTCATAAAAAAACCCTTTCAAAGTACAAATCTGAAAGGGTTTAAAATATTTTCAAGAAACAATTCTTTATCCAGCAATAACAGATCTTGAAATTACAATTTTCTGAATTTCGGAAGTTCCTTCGTAAATCTGAGTAATTTTTGCATCACGCATAAAACGTTCTACATGATATTCTTTTACATAACCGTTTCCACCGTGAATTTGGACAGCCTCCACAGCGGTATCCATAGCAACTTGAGAAGCAAATAATTTTGCCATCGCACCACTCACGTCGTAATTTTTATGCTGATCTTTATCCCAAGCCGCTTTCATACACAAATGACGCGCTGCTTCGATATTTACAGCCATATCTGCCAATTTAAAAGCAATTGCTTGATGATTGCAGATTTCGGTCCCAAATGCTTTACGCTCTTTAGAATATTTTAAAGCCAATTCGTAAGCTCCCGAAGCAATTCCTAAAGCTTGAGAAGCGATACCAATTCTACCTCCAGCCAAAGTTTTCATTGCAAATTTGAATCCGAAACCATCTTCTCCGATTCTATTTTCTTTTGGAACTTTCACATCAGAAAACATCAAAGAATGTGTATCAGAACCACGAATTCCCATTTTTTGTTCTTTTGGGCCAACAGAGAAACCTGGCATATCTTTCGTCATAATCAAAGCATTAATTCCTTTGTGCTTTAATTCTGGATGTGTTTGTGCGATTACCAAATATACAGATGCAGTATTTCCGTTTGTAATCCAGTTTTTGGTTCCATTTACTAAATAATGGTCGCCCATATCAATTGCTGTTGTTTTTTGTGAAGTTGCGTCACTTCCAGCTTCAGGCTCACTCAAACAAAAAGCGCCGTGAATTTGTCCAGAAGCTAAACCAGGCAAATATTTTTGTTTTTGTTCTTCTGTCCCATATTCTTGTAATCCCCAGCAAACTAATGAGTTATTTACAGACATTACTACAGAAGCTGAAGCATCTACTTTAGAAATTTCCTCCATGGCAATCACATAAGAAATAGCATCAAGACCACTTCCTCCATATTTAGGATCCACCATCATTCCCATAAATCCAAGTTCTCCCATTTTTTTAACTTGCTCCGTAGGAAAGATTTGTTTTTCGTCACGTTCAATAACTCCAGGCAATAATTCATTTTGAGCAAAATCTCTTGCTGCCTGCTGAATCATTAAATGTTCTTCGGTAAGATTAAAATCCATAATAATTTACTTTAAATGTTTTTGCAACCCCAATTCTAAAAATTCGGCTGGTTGGTGGTTTTTATGTTTTTTGTGTTTTTTTTCGGTGCCAATTTTATAATGCAAAGGCTTCCAAAGATACTTTTTAAAAGTGTAATTTACAATGCATGCATACAAAATTAATGGATCAGCAATGATAACGATAACGTTTTCGTAATTATTTAGGTTTTCGAGTAAATGAGCACTAATTATGCAACAAATTTTCTAAAATTTAAGAATGATATCACAGTACTAAATCGGGTCGAATTTGACTAAGTTTTGCGAATTTTAGATTAAACAATTCTTAAAACGCGCAATAGTACGTAAAACAAGTCTTACTAATTTGATTATTAATGCAATAGAAAAATTAAATGTAAATTTTACAGAAAAAAAACATCCAAAAAATGACTCAAATATTAATAAATTAACATTATTTTTACCCAAAAAATAAATAATTGACAGAACATGAAAAAGATTTTACTATTACTCACACTCCTTTTAAGCTTACAATTTTCAACCGTTTCGGCACAAACTCAGATAGATGTTAATGGTGTTACTGTTCCTAGAAAAATAGAATTCTTGGGCAAAACTTTACAGCTAAATGGTGCTGGCGGAAGATCTAAAATGTGGATGGAAGTTTATGTGCAAGCATTGTATTTATCGCAGCTAACTCAAGATCCGCAATTCATAATAGACAGCGATACTGAAATGGCAATTAGAATTGAAATCACTTCTTCTATGGTTTCTTCTAGTAAACTTACCAAAGCGATGAACACTGGTTTTGAAAAATCTGCTGGAGCACAATTAGAACAATTACGTCCAAGAATTGAGCAGTTAAAAAGCTATTTGAGTGATGCGATTACAGAGAAAGACGTATTTGTCTTAGCTTATAATCCTTTAGATCAAAATGTTTATGTTTCAAAAAATGAAGTTATAAAAGGGAAAATTCCTGGTTTTGATTTCAAAAAAGCTTTATTCGGAATCTGGCTTTCTGACAAACCGGTTGACGAAACTTTGAAAAAACACTTATTAGGACAATAGTTCTTAATTTTTTAAATATACCAAAAGCCGTCCCGAAAAATTTCGGGACGGCTTTTCTTTTTTGTTTGCTAAATTTGATGCGAAATACATTATTCGCATTATTCTATTTTATACATTTACGCAAAATAAACATATCACAACAAAATGAAAGATTTATTACAACAATTTGAAAATAAAGCACCTGAAATTGTTTTTAATTGGAAAGATTCAGAAACAGAAGCCGAAGGGTGGACTGTCATTAATTCACTTCGCGGAGGAGCTGCGGGTGGAGGAACAAGAATGAGAAAAGGTTTAGACATGAACGAAGTTTTGTCTTTAGCCAAAACTATGGAAGTTAAATTCTCTGTTTCCGGCCCTGCCATTGGCGGTGCTAAATCTGGAATAAATTTTGACCCGAACGATCCTCGCAAAAAAGGTGTTTTGCAACGTTGGTACAAAGCGGTTTCTCCCCTATTAAAAAGTTATTACGGAACTGGAGGAGATTTGAATGTTGACGAAATTCATGAAGTAATCCCGATGACAGAAGAATGTGGTGTTTGGCATCCGCAAGAAGGTGTTTTTAACGGACATTTCAAACCAACCGAAGCTGATAAAATCAACCGAATTGGTCAATTACGTCAAGGTGTTATCAAAGTAATTGAAAATCCTAAATTCTCGCCAGATGTAACGAGAAAATATACAGTTGCCGATATGATTACTGGTTTTGGTGTTGCAGAAGCAGTTCGTCATTTTTATGCAACTTATGGTGGTGATATAATAGGCAAAAAAGCAATCGTTCAAGGTTTTGGAAATGTTGGTTCTGCAGCCGCTTTTTATTTAGCTGAAATGGGAGCAAAAGTGATCGGAATTATTGATCGCGATGGCGGATTAATTAAAGAAGATGGTTTTTCTTTTGAAGAAATCAGAACTTTATTTTTGAACAAAGATGGAAACAAATTAGTTGCCAACAATATGATTCCGTTTGAAGAAATCAATTCTAAGATTTGGACAATTGGTGCAGAAATTTTCACGCCTTGTGCGGCTTCAAGATTGGTAACTCAAGCTCAAATTGATAGTTTAATCGCAAACGGATTGGAAGTGATTTCTTGTGGTGCAAATGTTCCTTTTGCTGACAAAGAAATTTTCTTTGGTTCTATTATGGAAGAAGTAGATCATAAAGTAAGTTTGATTCCTGATTTTATTTCAAACTGCGGAATGGCAAGAGTTTTTGCATATTTTATGGAGAAAAAAGTGCAAATGACTGACGAAGCTATTTTTAATGATACTTCAGAAATTATAAAAAATGCGATTGTAAAAGCTCATGCTCTAAATTCGTCTAAAACAAATATTAGTGCAACTGCTTTTGAAATTGCATTGAAACAGTTAGTATAATCTATTTTATACTTTATATATAAACGAGCCGAATCTGGCTCGTTTTTTTTGTGCCGTAGATTTTTAACGCTAAGTTATTTTTATTTGGAGCGCAAGCAAGATCTAAATATTAAGTCCGCAAAGCTTTGTGTACATCTAGCTTTGTGAACTTAAATAGGAGATTTACTCAAATTTGAGAAAAATAAAACTTTGCGTTTCTTTGCGTAAATCTTAGCGTGCTTTGCGTTATAATTAATTTAAAAACACTTAGCGAAATTTGTGGTTAAATCTAACCTTACACTTTCATTCTAAACAATTTTTACTACTTTTAAACGTTTTTAAAATAATACATTTCAAAATTAAGAATCTACATGAGTTCGTCTATTTCTTCAGATCAAAAGAAATCATTGTTATTCACAACTGCTATTTATGCGGCAATAATTCTATTGCTGTTTTTTATACGTTTTTGGCCTCCTTACAATCCAGAAAACAATGTCGCACTTGCTGACGGCGGTGGCGGTGGCGGAGGTGTAACTGTAAATTTTGGTGACAGCGATTTAGGTTCTGGCGCTAATTATAAAAGTGAAGTTCTGAATGTCAAAAACAATGTAAAACAAGTTCAAACAAAAGCTGCTCCAGAAGAAGCAATCGTCACTCAAGAAAACGCTGAAGCTGATAAAACAGACGTGGTAATTCCAACAAAAGAAAAGCCCAAAAAACCTGTTCCTGTTACAAAACCAGAAACAAAACCTGTACCTGAAAAACCTAAAGTTTCGAACTCAACGAACGATGCCTTATCAAGTATTTTAAAAGGTTCCAACAAAGGCGGAGATGGAGACGATAAAGCTTCAGGAAATAAAGGAAAAGCTAACGGAAGTTTAAACTCAAACGGCTATTACGGATCTGGTGGTTCTGGCGGAGGAACTGGAGGCGGTAACGGAACCGGAAATGGCATTGGAACCGGAAGCGGTTACGGCGCTGGAAGTGGCGGAGGTTCTGGCGGTGGATCAGGTTACAATCTAAATGGAAGAAAAGCATTATCTAAACCAGCACCAAAATATACTTGTAACGAAGAAGGCAAAGTTGTGGTAGAAGTTACTGTTGACCAAAATGGAAAAACTATAAGCGCAACTGCTGGAGTAAAAGGAACAACCAATACTGCAAGTTGCTTATTGGAACAAGCTAAAATTGCAGCATTAAATACCAAATGGTCTGCTGATTCGAATGCAGCGGCTAAACAAGTTGGGAAAATTATTTATAATTTTAGTTTGGATTAAAACACGAATTACACAGATTTACACTAAATCTGCTCTTATAAAAAAAAGGCTTTCAGAAATCTGAAAGCCTTTTTTTATTTTCTTTATTCTAATTGATCGATTAGTTTGTCATCCTGAGCGAAGTCGAAGGACACGCAAGTAATTCCTCAAAGGGATATCATCATTCTTTGTCGAGCTTCTTGCGCGTCCTTCGACTTCGCTCAGGATGACAAAGTGTTGCGTTATTTTTTTTGCGTGAGGGATAGAAGCAAGCTACCGAAGTAGCGCGGATAGCCCGGTCCCGTTAAGATAAGTGGGCGAATATTGATAAAGAATGTTTGCCCACTTATCTTAACGGGATCACGCCCAAATCTTAAATCTATTTCGGACTTGTTGCAATTACAAACTTCAGATTGTTCCTTACTCCTATCTGCAAAACATCAACTAAATCTTGAACTTGCAAATTGAACGGAATTCGAACGACAACAGTTTGTTCTTTATCTGTTCCTATTTTAGACATTAAACTAGTTTCCAAGTTTTCAAAATCAACTTGTTCTTTGTCAATGTAGAACTTTTTATCTTCTGTAACAGACAAACTAATTAATTGCTTGTTTGTTTTTTCGTTAGATTTTGCTTTAGGAAGCGTCATCTTAATCACATTCGGGTTTGCCAGTGTTGAGATAATCAAGAAAAACAACAGCAGGAAGAACATAATGTCGCTCAAAGATGAAGTCGCTACTTCGGCGTGAAATCTTCTTTTTCTTTTAATAGACATACCTTATGCTCTTTGAATTATATTTACAAATTCTAAAATCTGTTTCTGAATTTTCAACGCGAAATCATCGATTTTTCCGTTCAATAAATGGTAAGCAGAATAAGCAATAATACCAACAATTAACCCAGAACCAGAACTAATCATTTTTTCGTATAAACCTCCCGAAATGTTTCCGATACTAATATTTTCGGTAACCGAAATGCTATAGAAAATTTTAATAACCCCAGAAATCGTCCCAATGAAACCAAGAGTGGGCGCGATACCAGCAATAAGTCCAAGATGACCTAAACGTCTTTCCATTTCGCCAATTTCGATATCAGCAGCACGGTCCATATTAGATTCAATTTCAGCAATTGGTCTTCCGATAACCAAAACGCCTTCTTTCAATATATTTCCAGCGGCCGTATTATTTCTTTCTACAATAGTTCTTGCTAATTCAATATTTCCAGAATGCAATTTATCGCCAACATCCTGCATTAATCTGCCATCAATTTTTGATGCTCGGCTGATGTACATATAACGTTCGAAGATTACATAAATGGTATAAAACAATAAAATCGCGATTGGAATTAAGAAAACTCCCCCTTTCATGATAAACCCAAACATTGAAATTTCTTGTTCCGGAGCAATCTTTTCGATTACTACATTTGAAGCATTTGCGATTGTATCTGTTTGTAATTGAATAAAACTAAACATATATTAATTCTGGTTTTTAATAATTAATTCTAAAAAATATTTGAAATTTGCAATAAAGATAATTTTCGCTGTAATATTAAACTACAAAAATCGAAATTTATTTCAATCAACAACTATTTTATCCAAATAAATGAACTATCAAGAGACTACCGAGTGGATGTTTAATCAACTTCCAATGTACCAATTGCAGGGAGCTTCAGCTTATAAAGAAGATTTAACGAATATCAAAATATTGGCTGCTCATCTTGGCAATCCTCAAAATAAATTGAGATGTATTCATGTGGCTGGTACAAACGGAAAAGGCTCTACTTCTCATATGTTATCTTCGGTTTTGCAAGAAGCTGGATATAAAGTCGGATTGTACACTTCTCCACACTTAAAAGATTTTAGAGAACGAATTAAAATAAACAGTGAAGAAATTTCAGAAGAGTTTGTTATTGAATTCGTGGCAAAACATAAATCTTTTTTCGAAGCTAATGATATGAGTTTCTTCGAAATGACAGTTGGATTGGCTTTTGATTATTTTGCAACTGAAAAAACTGATATTGCTATCATTGAAGTTGGTCTTGGCGGAAGATTGGACGCAACCAATATTATTACGCCTTTGGTTTCGGTAATTACAAATATTGGCTTAGATCATACACAGTTCTTAGGAAACACTTTGGAAGCCATTGCTGGCGAAAAAGCTGGAATCATCAAACCGAATATTCCCGTCGTTATTGGCGAATATACTGATGAAACCAAACCTGTATTTTTGGCTAAAGCCGAAGAAAATAATGCTCCAATTTATTTTGCCTCAGATTTAATTGATCAAATTTATTTGTCTGACTTGATTGGTGATTACCAATTTCACAATAAAAAAACGGTTCAGCAGACGATTTCTATTCTGAATAACGAAACCGATTTTAAAATTTCAAACGAACAATTAACAGAAGGTTTATTGCATGTTGTAAAAAATACTGGTTTACAAGGCAGATGGCAGCAATTGGGAGAAAACCCAAAAATAATCTGCGACACGGCGCACAACAAACACGGATTAACAGTTGTCATGAATCAGCTTAAAAACGAAAAATATGAAAATCTGCATATTGTTTTTGGTGTTGTAAATGATAAAGATCTAGATTCAATTTTACCATTATTTCCAAAAGAGGCAACTTATTATTTCTGCCATCCAAATTCGTCGCGAGCTTTACCAGCAGAAATTTTACAAAGCGAAGCAAAAAAGCATGATTTAATTGGAGAAAAATACAATTCTGTTGCCATCGCTTTCGCGGAAGCTAAGCAAAATGCTTCGGAAAATGATTTTATTTACGTTGGCGGAAGCACTTTTGTTGTTGCCGAATTGCCTTTGGACTAAAATATACTTTTGATTTAGAAAAAACTTCAAAAAAATCATTTTAATAACAAATTCATAAACAGCGAGATATAAATTATTTTTAAAAAAATTTTATTTTTTATTCAAATTCCTTTGCAGAACTCAAAAACTAGCGTATATTTGCACTCGCAATCACAAACGATAGCAACCTAGTAAAATAGGGCGATTAGCTCAGCTGGTTCAGAGCACCTCGTTTACACCGAGGGGGTCGGGGGTTCGAACCCCTCATCGCCCACAAAATTCCAAAAACTCCAAAATCATTTGATTTCGGAGTTTTTTGTTTTATATACATTTTTATGAATTTTATTGTCTACATTTTGTTTAGCGAAAGCAAGAATAGATTCTATATTGGATTTACTTCCAATTTAACAGAAAGGCTAATTCGCCATAACCAAAAAAGCAAAGGTTTTACAGGAAATGTAAACGACTGGAAAGTCGTTTATACTGAAAATTACGAAACCAAAGAAATTGCTCATAAAAGAGAATTACAAATTAAATCATGGAAAAGCAGAGTTAAAATCGAAGAGTTAATTAAATCTGCTGGTTAAGAGCATTCCGATTTTTCATCGGAAGTGGTCGGGGGTTCGAACCCCTCATCGCCCACAAAATTCCAAAAACTCCAAAATCATTTGATTTTGGAGTTTTTTGTTTTATATACATTTTTATAAATTTTATTGTCTACATTTTGTTTAGCGAAAGCAAGAATAGATTCTATATTGGATTTACTTCCAATTTAACAGAAAGGCTAATTCGCCATAACCAAAAAAGCAAAGGTTTTACAGGAAATGTAAACGACTGGAAAGTCGTTTATACTGAAAATTACGAAACCAAAGAAATTGCTCATAAAAGAGAATTACAAATTAAATCATGGAAGAGCAGAGTTAAAATCGAAGAGTTAATTAAATCTGCTGGTTAAGAGCATTCCGATTTTTCATCGGAAGTGGTCGGGGGTTCGAACCCCTCATCGCTCACAAAAAAACTCCTTAAGAAATTAAGGAGTTTTTTTTATGCTTATTTTTTTTATAAATACAAAAATATTGTCATTTCGACTTAACAGATTTAATTTGCTAACGCTCTTCACTTTTCAATTTCTCACATACTTTCTCAAGAAGCTTCTTAGTCTGTTTGAAGTATCTCATTTTATCATCAATCTCTTTTATTTTTGCTTCAAAAAGTTCTAATGTTTCTGGTTTCGACTCCGTACTTTCAAACCAAGTAGTCAATATTTTTTTTATTTCTGCTAAAGAAAATCCGACTTCTCTTGCTTCTATAATGATTTCTAAACGCTCAACAGCATTACTATCGTAGTGTTTATAATTATTAGATTTCACCTTTTCATCAGTCAATCCTTTAATCATTCCTAAATTTTCATAATATCTGATAGTATGAATGGACAGTCCAGTTTTTTTTGATAATTCATTTATAAGCATGACTCCTTTTTTAAAACAAACAATAAAGCGTAGAGTATAGTCTATACTTTACTACAACAAATATAGTAATTGTTTTTATTTTAAAGTTTTTAAAACACAAGAAAATAAGAAAAAATGATTGTCAATTTATTGATTAAAAATACCAAACAGCAATAGCAAAGCTATAAAGACGGAACTCAGCCATAAAAAAAACTTCAAATTTCTTTGAAGCTTTTTTTGCTTTTGACTTAAATCTTATTTTTTATATTTTATTTTGACTGTTTTAATAAATCCTGGATTATTTTTTTCCGTTTTTATTTCAACTGGCAGGTTTTCTTCATTATAAGTTATTACAGATGTATATTCTGAAACAGGAAAATTTTGGTCAACGTTTTTGTTTCCTATACAGGTATTTTGATTTACAAAATCACTATAATAATCATAAAAAGGAGACAATGAGATTAATGAATTTATAAAATATTTATCTCCATACATACTTTCACACATCATTTTGTTTATGCTTGGCTTGTTATCAAATTTATAATCTACAGAATGTTTTTCTCGAGAAGGTTTTAGTTGCGCTAGAGAAACAACATTTCCATTCTCCATCTTGTATTTATACTCGCTTGTATTCTTAGATAATTTTAAAACATTACCCTTCATTTCGTAAATACGTTCATTTACATACTTGCTATTATGCACGTAGCGCCAGCTATCATTAAATTTAAAATTATTAGCATCTTTTATTTCGAATAAAATAGATTTTTTTGACAGTGGTTTAAATTCTGTTTCGCCAACTTTTTTTCTGGTATTTAATATTTCAATTATATAGCCATCTTTATTGTAAGTATAAAAATCATCAAACATATCACCATCATTATATGTATTGGATACTTTTTCCAACAATCCGTTTTGATTATATGTGTAGTAAACTGGCTTTTTGCCTTGTTCTTCTTTTGAAGATAATTTGCCATTTTCGAATTTATAAAATGTGGTAGTCGAACTATTTTCATCTATAATCACGTCTGTTATCGATTCGATTTGATATTTCTTTTGCTGGGAAAAAGATATAGACGAAATCAGAATACTAATAAGTAAAATTTTCTTCATGATTTAAAGGGCTATTTTTATGTTATACAATTAGTTTTGGAATGTTTATCCTTTCTATTTAAGATTTAATTTTTATTCTTTTGTTATTTAGATAGTTTCTTACTGGCATATCAAAAAAAGTCATGACCAAATAAGCAAATCCAACCAATAAAATAACTGCTGTTACGATAACTAAAACTAATTGATTTGAATCTGGTTTATAATTAACATAATAATTGCCAAACATCCACAAAACTGAATAATGGGTCATATACAAAGGATAAGAGATCTTACCTGAAAAAACACAGGCTTTTTTCAGTTCTGGTTTCAAGACAGCTCCAGCTCCTAATGAAATTAATAATGGAAAATAAAATAAAACCACTAATGGTTCAGATATCCAATTCCACTCTGAAAATGGCATTATAAAAGCTAATAATAGCAAAATAGTCAAACCAGCAAAGCCAAGCTTATTTTTTATAATCCAATTGAATCTGTAAATCAATAATCCCGCTAAAAAAGAATACGATATTCGGGCACAACCATCCCAAAAAGTTGGTCCACTCCAGCCTCCTAGTAGATTTCCAGAATTATACGCTACATAACAAATAGCCATTGCAGAAAATATAGTAAGTAACACTAAGTAATTTTTACGAATTCTGTAAAGTACCAATGCATATACGATATTAGCAATATACTCCCAAAACAAGGACCAAGCTGGCGCATTAAAACTAAACAAATTAAAACCTCGATCTGCAATAAATGGATACGGAACGAGGAATAAAGAACAAATAAAAGTCAATATGATTTTTCCGGCACTATACAATTCCAAATTACCTCCAAAAGGGTCAAACAAAAAAGCCAGCAGTCCTAGTATCGATCCAGCAATAACCAGCGGATGTAATCTAATGATTCTTGCTATAAAAAAATTACGCAATCCCATTTTAGCAATACGATCGTCATAAGCATATCCGATTACAAATCCTGAAAGACAGAAGAAAAAATCGACAGCCAAAAAACCATGTCCGAGAAAATTTTTACTTGGATCTGTATAAATCCATTCCATAAAATGAAAAACAACTACTGCAAAAGCTGCAATTCCCCTCAAACCGTCTAAAATTTCAAAATGCTGTTTGCTCTGCAGAGTTTTTTCGGGTATATTAATTGTATTCATTAGGTTAATGTTTTCCTTATTAGTTGATTTGGAGTGATTGCAAGATCTACAATTTTATACTTAAATCAAAATAAGAATTTTCACATTTAAATAACTTTTTAAACTTTTCTACCAAGCTCATTGTGTCTTTCAGAGATTGTCTTCCTCATTCGTAATTTGATAATACATTTTTATTATTGCGCTGAGATGGTTTAATTGTGTTTTTGAAGAAAGCTTTACCAGTTTACTATTTATTATTCCCAAAAGAGCCTAAAAGACATCTTTTAATCCATATTCTTTTCTAATCTCTGATTTTTAATAAAGAAGAGAGACATAATCAATAAGCAAATTTTTTAAATGATAAAACAGAAAACTCCTTTGTTAAAAGGAGTTTTTTTATTCTTTATCGAGTTTAATCATTCAAACCTTTTCCAGCTAAAATATGAGGAATATTTTTTTCTACTCTAGCCTCTCTCGTTTTTGATTGTTTTGGTTGAGAAAAATGAAGAAGATAAGCTCTTTGTCGTCCAGGAGTTAAAATATAAAAAGCTTCTTTCAAATTTGGATTATCATTCAACTTATCTTGAAACTCTTTTGCAATTTCAAATTCTGAAACTTTCTTTAATTCTACTTTTAAACCATTTTTCTCATTTTCAGCAGCTTCATAAATATATCTTTTTAAAGAATCTTTTACATTTAAAATATCTTCAACACAGGTAAAACGAACCTGACGCGCTGCTTGAACATTGTCTGTCTGCTGAATCAATATATTATCAGGATCTTTCATTAAAGCTCCTTTAAAAAATAAAAAAGCGCAATATTCTTTAAAAGCATGAATCAATACAATATTTGCTTTATCAAAAGTATAACATGGACTTCCCCATTTTAATTCTTCCACAAGATGACAATCTAGAGCAATGTTTCGTAACAGCTCAAATTCTTCCCTCCATTTTTCTGCTTTTTCAAAATAGAAATCAACTTTAGGATTCGTACTATACTTTGTCATAAATAGTCAGTTAAGTAATTAAAGTTAATAAAATTGCTAATTAATTTACAAGGTTCACTAGAAATAAAAATCATTCCTTATAACCTTTGACAATTCCTCGTTTTGAATGATTAACGAAATCCAAAATTTTATTTCGTTCTTCAGTTGCCTCAAATTGATTTTCTATCAAGTGAAGAGCCAATTTTGCATTTCTTCTTTCTTGAAATAAAATTCTATAAATAGCTTTTAATTCTTCAAGTTTATTAGAATCAAATCCTCTTCTCTTTAAACCAACCAAGTTTAGACCTAAATATTGCAAAGGATCACGCGCAACCATAATATAAGGCGGAATATCTTTTACAACACGGCTTAAACCACTAATCATGGTATGCTCCCCAATAATAGAAAATTGATGAACAGCAGTTAACCCGCTAATATTTGACCAATCACCAACTTGTACTTCTCCAGCAATTCCAACACTAAAACCAACAACACAATTATTCCCTATAATACAATCATGGCCAATATGAGCATTAGACATAATTAAATTATAATTTCCAATACTAGTTTTCACATTAGAAATAGTTCCTTTATTAATCGTGACAAATTCTCGAATTATATTATGACTTCCTATCTCTAAAAACGTATGCTCGTTTTTGTATTTTAAATCCTGAGGAATTCCACCCAATATAGCATTAGAATGGATATCGCAGTTCTCACCAATTCTTGTCCCACTCAATATAGTGACATTGTTTCCAATACGTGTATTATTGCCGATTATAACATCATTTTCAATAGTAGTAAAATTTCCCAAACTAATATTACTACCTAGAATAGCATTTTTATGAACGAAAGTATTTTTCAATTTTCAAACTTTTTAAAATAGTTTACAAAAATGAAAAAAAGATAAAGATATTTTTTTGATGTAATGTCAAGAAATGGAAGCTCTAATCCTACTCAAAGTTTCCTGGCTAACACCTATAAGAGAAGCAACATGTTTTAATTTAGACTTAATTATAATCTCAGGAAAAGAATCAAGAAGAAATACATATTTCTGTTGAGCAGTCATTATCCTAAATAAATGATGAAATTCATTAATATGAGAAAGATAAAAACGAAGTTGTTTAATATGAAACTTAGAAAAAAGAGGATATTCTAATAGAATTTGTTCATCTGAATACGACAGAGAATACAGCACAGTATCTTCACAAGCCTCAAAATTTTCAAAAGAAGGTTTCTGTTGAAAAAAGCTACTTAAAGATGTTATAAACTGATTATCGGTATAAATCCATTTTGTTACTTCGATATCATTCTCGAAACAAAATCTGCGAACCGTTCCTGATTTTATAAAATAAACCTTTTTACAGATTTTACCTTCTTCAATAACGAATTCATGTTTTTTATATTTTTCAATAATGAAATATTTTCTTATCGCCTGATCTGTTTCATCATCTAATTTCTGAAAACTATTAATTACATCAATAAGCTGTTTCATTTTAGGAATAATTATGAAAAACAAATTTATCAATAATAAAAATAATTCTAAGCTTTTACTACGATATTTCCAACTACTGCTATGCGCTACATCACAAAAGCATAGAGATCGAAACCAACTATAGATTAGGTTAGTTCCTCTAAGCGAAACTCAAAAACTGACAAGTTAGTCAGCTGAATCTCAAAATCACTATAAAACAAAAAATCCCTCCCGACAAATCGGGAAGGATTCTTAAAAGAAAGGCGACGACATACTCTCCCACATAACTGCAGTACCATCTGCGCAGGCGGGCTTAACTTCTCTGTTCGGGATGGGAAGAGGTGAGCCCCGCCGCAATAACCACCTTAAGGCTGCAAGTAATCAGTTCTTAGTTACCAGTAATTAGCTTTTCACTAATCACTCTTTACTATTCACTAGTTACTGCTCTGCGTCGAGCTAATATCTTAACATACTGAGATAAAGAAAAGTGTTTTATTTACTATTTTAGAAAGTTTCTTCCCTCCCGTCTTTTGGACGGGAGAGAAAAGGGTGTGCATAAGCTTACGGATTATTAGTACTACTCGACTATGACATTA
>NZ_JAJGZV010000007.1:0-188510 GCF_020805785.1 Flavobacterium chungbukense
TTAACTGAACGATGTCTATTTAAAACTTCATTTACGCACAGAAGTTTAAACTCATAATTGTACTTGATTTTTCTTTCCATAAAAATGCCCCCAAATAGTGTCTAACTTTTTGGGGGCAGTTCAGATTTTGGCTTTTTTCTTTCTATAAAACTTAAATGGATTTCTGAAATTTTGGAATTTGGAGTTTCAGTATTGGAATTTTTAATTTCTTAATGACCAATCATAACATCATCGCTATCGGATAATTCTACTTTATTTTTTATAAATCTTTTTCCAATATTCAAAATAACAAAAGCAGTAATGGTAGTTGTTGTCATTATTGCAACCATTGGAGCAACAGAATCTTTAACAAAGACACCGATTGCAAATGAAGCTAAAGCTCCTAATCCTAATTGAATAGCACCCATTAAGGCAGATGCGCTTCCTGTATTTTTAGCAAATGGAGCCAATGTTAATCCAGCTGTATTTGGATTTGAAATTCCCAAACAAGCTAAAAACAAGAATAACATTCCAATTGTCTGGTACAATCCTAAAAGGTCATTCAAAGCTAAAACTAAAAACACAATACTAATGACAGATTGTGAAATCAAAGCTCCAAAAATCATTTGTTCGCTTGAAAATCTTTTTAATAACATAGAATTCAATTGGCTTGATCCAATAAAACTTACAGACATCAAGGCAAAAATCCATCCATAAGTCTTGGCGTCTACTTTATAAATATCCATAAAAACTAGAGGAGAAGCCGCAACATAAGAAAACAATCCAGAAAATGCGATTGCTCCAGTAAAAGCATAGGTATAAAATTGAGGCTCTTTTAAAACCAATAAAAAATTAGTTATGATTGGTTTTGGTTTTAAAGAAATAGAAGTATCTGGTTTATATGTATTTGGAAGTCCAATTTGTGACGCAATCAAAATAACGATTCCCATACACATTAATATAAAGAATACCGCATGCCAGCCTAAATCTTCCGTAACATAACCGCCAATTGTTGGCGCCAGCATTGGCGAAAGTCCAACAACAAGCATTAAAAGAGAAAATACTTTTGGTATATCTTTTACAGGAAACAAATCACGAACCATTGCAACAGACGCAACTGTTGCGGCACAACTTCCAACTGCCTGAATGAAACGAAGGAATATAAAAGCATCAATATCCGAAACATAAATACATCCTAACGAAGCTAAAATATAGACTAAAAGTCCAATAAATAGAGGTTTTTTTCGTCCGAAACGATCTAATAATGGTCCATAAAGTAATTGTCCTGCTGAAATTCCGATAAAATAACTGGATAAACTCATAGATACTTTTGCTACAGAAGTATGTAAATCTTTTGCAATTCCAGAGAAACCAGGTAAATACATATCAATAGAAAAAGGACCTAATGCGGTTAGCGAACCCAAAATAAGGATAAGCTTAATATATTTTTTTGTTGTCATTTTCTTAAAAAAACGCTTTTAATTTCGTGCAAAGGTAAAGATTTCATACCTTGTTATATAACTTGAATAAGTTTATAACAATAAATTAAAGTTATTACCATGAAATTTTGGTGTAACTGTTTATTAATCTTTAATTTAAAAAAATATGAAAAAGTATCTATTACTATTAACAATTCTATTTACATCACTTTCTTTTGCTCAAACCATCACGTCTAAACAAGAAGATGCAAGTGTAGAGCAGTACGAACTCCTTAAAAAAGTAAATCAGTATTATCCTGATATTACTTTAAGCAAGTCTGTAACCAATTTCTATGCAGACGGAAAAGTAATCGATACACAACAGGACTTTGATCTAAGAGGAACAAAATTTTCAAGTTACAAACTAGGAATTGAACCTGGTAATAAAAAGGTAGTTTTTGATTATGTGTCAACTGAAGCCGGTCACATATACGGTGACGTTACCATTTTTAATGGAAATGCTTTGCGAACTACATTTAATGAAAAAACAAATCAAATTGATGTCTCGTTGAATGGAAAATCAGTTTATTTGAAAAAATTATAATTTATCTCTAATTTAGAAAAGCATCATAATTTTATGGTGCTTTTTTAGTTTATATTTGATTTAAATTTTAAATAAAAATTCTACAATGAAAAAATTTCTTTTGATCATATTATTAATTGCTTCAAAATCATTCTCACAGAATCGATTCTCTGGAACTTGGAGTAATGAAAAATGCAAAGACTGTAAAAAAGAATATATTTTTACGATTACCATAGCGCAGTCAAATTCTGCGATTTTTGGAACTGCAGAAATAACTAGCGATCATAAAGAATTAAATTCTGGAATTTTAGAAATTTCTGGATATGTTTATCCGCTTGGCGATAAAGCTCAAATTAAACTTAAAGATAAAGACGGAATTTCTTCAAGCGCTGTTTTAATGGCTAATGATGGAGCATTACAATTCTCTAAGCGTGGTGGCGCAGATTTAGTGCCGAAAGAAATCATTTTAAATAAATTATATGAATAACGCCATTTTGGGAGTTATTCCCATTTGAACTATAATTTATATTATGTAAAATAGAAAATTATGCTTTTCGTATACAAAACCATTAAACTTAGATTCGTGTTAAACTGCCTTATCCTTTCTTCTGGCATTAAAAGAACATAAAACGAACTTCACGAGAATTCAATATTTCGGATTATGATAAGGAAAATTTATTTTATGCGATTCTCAGGAATCCACTTTTAACTAATTGCACAACAATTTATACCGCTAATTTTAGATAAATACTAAAATATCCAATTTACCAGAATCTCATAATTCAGCTAAAACTAAATAAATTTGATTTTATGAGATTTAAGAATCTGCAATTATCTGACAAAACTTCATTATAGATTTCAGCTTTTTTAAATCAAAAAAAACCTTTTAACGCCTTATTATCACTAATTCTTAACATTTCTTTAAAATAATTAGATTCTACCAAAGATACTTTCATTGTAAGACTTTATTTTAGTATTTTTACATTCGATACTTTAAAAATAAATTATCACATATATGAATACAGTTGCTGAGCATATTGCAGATTTTTTGAAAGAATACAAACCATTTGATAATTTGACTTTTCAGGAATTATCAGATATTGCTACAAATATCCGTGTCATCAATTTAGAAAAACACGCAGTATTATTCCAAAATAATGATCCGCTTCATGATAGTTTTTATGTTGTAGCTTCTGGTGTAATTAATCTTACAACGATTGCAGACGCCGAAGAAACGATTTTGAACAAATGTCATGAGGGCGATATTTTTGGTCTACGCCCATTTTTTGCTAAAAATAATTATATGATGACGGCAAAAGCACGTGAAGAAAGCATAATTTATGCTATTCCAATTGCTGTATTCAGACCTTTTGTAGCAAATAATTCTGATGTATTGAACTTTCTTTTGGAGAGTTTTGCTGTAAATTCTCGCCATACTAAAGACAGTATGAATTCTAATGGTAAATTGCTTTCTGACACTGACTTTTTAGATCAGCAGACAGAAATGCAATATATTCAGTCTTTAAATTATAATAATTCACCTTTAACAACTGAAGCAAGTTCGATTATTAAAGATGTTGCTATTTTAATGACAGATTCTATGGTCGATAATATTGTAATTTGCGAAAAGAATCACCCAATTGGTATTGTAACCAATGCTGATTTATCTTCAAAGATTGCAACTGGACGCTATCCTATCACTGAAACTATTGACAAAATCATGTCTTCGCCAGTAGTAACGGTTATAGAAAATGTATCTCTGGCTGAAGCACAATTACTGATGCTAAAGCATAATGTAACTCACTTGTGTGTTACCAAAGATGGTACAAGCAAATCTGTAGTAAAAGGAATTATTTCTGAGCACGATCTTATTGTGGCTCAAGCTAGTAATCCTGGTGTATTAATTAAGGAAATTAAAAGATCTCAGCTTCCAAAAGATTTAAAACAGATTCGTGATCGTTTATCAGATTTGATACAAAATTCAATTCAAAAGAACATTCCGATTTCACATGTCAGTAATATTGCAAGCGAAATTAATCTGGCAATAATAAAACGAGCTGTTGAGCTTTCAATTTTAGATTTAGGCTCCCCTCCTGCACGATTTGCATGGTTAAGCATTGGAAGTCAAGGGCGTAAAGAACAGCTTTTATTAACGGATCAGGATAGTATTTTAATTTTTGAAGATGTAACTCCTGAGAAATATCGCGAAGTAAAAGATTACTTTTTAAGATTAGCAAAAAGAACAACTTCTATCTTAGAAAAAGTAGGTTATGAATATTGTCCGAATGGTCATATGGGAAGCAATATGCTTTGGTGTAAATCATTGAGTGACTGGACAAAACAATACAATAGCTGGATGAATACTCCAGGTGAAAACAGTAATGATTTGAGCAGTATTTTCTTTGATTATGAAATTGTTTTTGGCGAAGCAAAGATTGAAGAAGCGATTGAAAACGTAATCTTCAAGAATGCAGTAAACAATACATTGTTTTTTGATTTCTTAGGAAATGACGCCTTAAAGAGAAATTCTCCTTTAAGCTTTTTCAAGAAATTTATTGTTGAAGAAGAAGGACCACATAAAGATAAATTCGATATTAAAACTCGTGCCTTAATGCCATTAATTGATGGAGCTCGTTTACTGATATTAAATGCCAACATAAAAGGAATTCAAAACACCTATTTAAGATTCAAGCAGTTAGCAATAACAGATTCTAAAAATGCCGAAATATATTTAAGCTGCGCGGAAGCCTTCTTAACACTTTCAAAATTTAGAACTGTTGAAGGATTAAAAAATGACGACTCTGGCCAATATATTAATTTAAGAGAAATGTCAAAAACTGACAAAGAGAAATTAAAAAATGCTTTAGCCCCAATGAAAGACCTTGAGGAACTAATTAAGAGTAAATTTCAATTGACACAATTCTCATAAAATATGCTAGACTGGTTAAAAAACATTAACAAAGACTATCCAGAATTCTGGAAAAACTATTTAACTAAATTCGAGAGTAAACCTAATAAGTTTGTAGTTATATCTACCGAAACTTCTGGGCTTAATCCCGATAAAGATGTTATTTTGTCTCTTGGAGCATTTTCTGTAATTGATGACAGTATTGTTATTAAAGAAAATTTTGAAACAGTTTTACTGCAATACAAGTATTTGCAAGATAACGGACTTTCAAATGAATTTATCATTGAAAGCAAAATGATGAAAATGCCGGAACCTGATGCGCTCGAAGCTTTGGTTAATTTTATTGGCAATTCCATTTTAGTTGGACACCATATTAATTTTGATGTCGAAATGTTAAATGCAGCTTTGGAACGTTTAGATTGCGGCCGATTGAAAAATGAGGCCTTAGACGTAGATATGATGTATAGAAAACTGACGGATATAAATGACAAACAATTTTCATTAGACGATTTATGTGAAATTTACAAGATTCCTAAAAGTGATAGAAATTCTTCTTCTGAAGATGCTTACAGAATCGGACTTTTATTTCTTAAATTAAAATCTCGATTGGGAATTAAATAAACTAAATCGAGTGTGATATCTCGTTCCTTGAAATGACAAAGTAGATATAACATACCATTGTCAAATTGAGCGAAGCCGAAATCTATTTCATTGTAAAATAAAAAATGCCTCTTAAAACTAAGAGGCATTTTTTATTGACTTATATTATTTTTACTTAAGAAATTCTTTCTGTCATAATTTGTTCTACAACTTCTGGATTTAATAAAGTTGAAGTATCACCAAAATTAGAAAAATCTCCTTCTGCAATTTTACGTAAAATTCTACGCATAATTTTTCCTGAACGCGTTTTTGGCAAACCAGACACAAACTGAATTTTATCTAATTTTGCAATCGGTCCAATGTGATCTGCAATATATTGATTAATTTCTTTTGTCAAGTTTTCTTTATTTCTAACTTCTCCAGTTTCTTTCAGAATAACGAAACCATATAAAGCATTTCCTTTAATGTCATGTGGGAAACCAACAATTGCAGATTCTGCCACAGCTGGATGTTCGTTGATTGCATCTTCAATTGGAGCTGTTCCTAAATTATGGCCAGAAACAATTACAACATCATCTACTCTACCTGTGATTCTGTAGTAACCAACTTCATCTCTTAAAGCGCCGTCTCCTGTAAAATATTTTCCAGGGAAAGCAGAGAAATAAGTTTCTTTATAACGATCGTGATTACCCCAAATGGTTCTAGCAATTCCAGGCCATGGAAATTTAATACACAAACTTCCAACTACTTGATTTCCTTCAATTTCATTACGTTTTTCATCCATCAAAACTGGCTGGATTCCTGGTAATGGCAATGTCGCGTAAGTTGGTTTTGTTGGCGTTACAAAAGCAATTGGCGAAATCATGATTCCTCCAGTTTCTGTTTGCCACCAAGTATCTACAACCGGACATCTCTTATCTCCTACGTGGTCATTAAACCAGTGCCAAGCTTCTTCGTTGATTGGCTCTCCAACAGATCCAATAACTTTAAGAGATTTCAAAGGATATTTTTGAATGTAATCTAAACTTTCTTTTGCTAACGAACGAATTGCTGTTGGCGCAGTATAGAATTGAGTGATTTTATGTTTTTCGATAATATCCCAGAAACGGCTAAAATCAGGATAAGAAGGAACTCCTTCAAAAATTACAGTTGTAGCCCCATTTAATAATGGTCCGTATAAAATATAAGAGTGCCCTGTAATCCATCCAATATCTGCTGTACACCAGAAAATATCATTTTCTTCGTAACTAAATACATTTTTAAAAGTGTAAGCCGTGTAAACCATGTAACCAGCAGTAGTATGAACCATACCTTTTGGTTTTCCTGTTGATCCTGAAGTATATAAAATAAATAAAGGATCTTCAGCATCCATAATTTCTGCCACACTATTATCTAAAGCAACATCTAAAAGTGGCTGTAACCAAATATCGCGACCTTCTTTCATTTTTACATCAGTATTAGTTCTTTTAGCAACTAATACTTTTGTTACAGATGGACAAGTTTCAAGAGCTTCATCAACAATTCCTTTTAAATCAATTGTTTTGTTTCCTCTATAACCTCCGTCAGAAGTAATGACCATTTTACATTCGCAGTCATTAATTCTAGCTGAAACCGCTGATGCAGAAAAACCAGCAAAAATAACAGAATGTATCGCTCCGATTCTAGCACAAGCTAAAACTGAAACGGCTAATTCTGGAATCATTGGTAAATAAATACAAACTCTGTCTCCTTTACGAACTCCTTGTTCACGAAGAACGTTTGCCATTTTTGAGACTCTTTCGTATAATTCATTATACGTTATATGTAAAGCTTCTTCAGAAGGATCATTCGGTTCAAAAATAATTGCCGTTTTATCTCCTCTTTTGCTTAAATGTCTATCAATACAATTTTTGGTAATGTTAACTTTAGCTTCTGTAAACCATTTTACTTCAGCCTCTGCCATATTAAAATCAACTACTTTTTCCCATTGCTGGTACCATGTGAAATTTTCCTCAGCTATTTTTCCCCAAAATTTTCTTGGCTCTCTTATTGACTTATTGTAATGTTTGAAATATTGTTCTAAATTTTCAATTTTGTAATAGCTCATCTTTTGTTGAATTTTTTTATAAATGTATTAAATCTGAACGTATTCTTAAAATAATTTAATTCATAAATTTTATCAAAAAAAAACATTTCCTTAATAAAATATGATAATTATTTGCATTTGTTTTAAATCTTTAGTTTTTAAAACAAGTTAAAAGAAAAAAAAGGCATAATAAATAGATATTATGCCTTTTTTAATTTAACAAATTTCAATAACAATTAATTTTGTAAAACTGCTTTACAAATGCTTTTCATTCTTTTGAAATAGCAGCATCATTATTAATTACAATAGAAATTTCAACAAGTATATTTTAAAAATACACCCCATTATAAGGGATTAGCTTCACTTAACTTACTAATTAAAGAAGTTAAGTGAATGCAATATGCAGCTATATCTATTAATCTTAATAAGTGCTTACTAATTCAAAATATTATAAATAATCGATACAGTGCAAATCCCGCAAAATCGAATTCTGCGAGACTTCCCATTTTTTTTTAATTATCCAATTTTCTTCATTGCTGTCATAGATTCTCTTAACCAAGCTCCTACTTCTTCGATAGGATGCTGGCGAATTTCTTTGTTTACAGCAATTAATACCGCATTATCTACTCCGTTTGAAGTTGAAAATGGTTTTCCGATAATGTTTGTGTCAACTTTTTTCATGAATTCAGTCAATAATGGCTTACAAGCATGATCAAATAAATAACATCCGTACTCAGCCGTATCAGAAATTACACGGTTCATTTCGAACAATTTCTTTCTTGCGATTGTGTTTGCAATCAATGGTAATTCGTGTAGTGACTCGTAGTAAGCAGATTCTTCGATGATACCAGCTTCTGTCATTGTTTCGAAAGCCAATTCAACACCAGCTTTTACCATTGCAATCATTAATACTCCGTTATCAAAATATTCTTGCTCTGAGATTGGAGCATCTTGTGGAGCTGTTTTTTCAAAGTTTGTTTCTCCAGTTGCAGCTCTCCATTTCAACAAGTTAACATCATCATTAGCCCAGTCAGCCATCATCGTTCTTGAGAATTCTCCAGAAATGATATCGTCTTGGTGTTTTTGGAATAAAGGACGCATAATGTCTTTTAATTCTTCTGCTAATTCGTAAGCTTCGATTTTTGCAGGATTTGAAAGACGATCCATCATATTGGTGATACCTCCATGTTTCAAAGCTTCAGTGATAGTTTCCCATCCAAACTGAATTAATTTTGAAGCATAAGCAGCATCGATTCCTTTTTCAACCATTTTATCAAAACATAAAATAGATCCAGTTTGCAATAATCCGCAAAGGATAGTTTGCTCACCCATTAAATCTGATTTTACTTCAGCTACGAAAGATGATCTTAAAACTCCAGCTCTGTGTCCTCCAGTTGCTACAGCATAAGCTTTTGCTTGATCTAAACCTAAACCGTTTGGATCATTTTCTGGATGAACCGCAATAAGAGTTGGAACTCCAAATCCTCTTTTATATTCTTCACGAACCTCAGAACCTGGACATTTAGGCGCACACATAATTACAGTGATGTCTTTACGAATCTGCATTCCTTCTTCTACAATGTTAAATCCGTGAGAATAAGCCAAAGTAGAATCTTTTTTCATTAATGGCATAATAGCAGTTACCACAGCTGTATGTTGTTTATCTGGTGTAAGGTTACAAACTAAGTCTGCAGTTGGAATCAATTCTTCGTAAGTTCCTACTTTGAAACCATTTTCAGAAGCATTTTTAAAAGAAGCTCTTTTTTCAGCAATTGCATCTGCACGTAATGCATAAGAAATATCTAAACCAGAATCTCTCATGTTTAATCCTTGATTCAAACCTTGTGCTCCACAACCAACAATTACAACTTTTTTTCCAGCTAATGCTGCAATTCCGTCTGCAAATTCTGATTGCTCCATAAACTCGCAAACTCCTAATTGTTCTAATTGTAATCTAAGTGGTAATGTATTGAAATAATTTGCCATTTTTGTTTTAATATTTAATGAAATGAAATTTTATAATTGATATATAACTAAGATTTTTTATTATTTAAAGGTTTCCAACAAAGCAGAAATCTCCATTTTTTGTTTTGAAACTGAAATTCTTCCTGAACGTACAAACTGCATAATTCCGTATGGTTTGAATTTTTCGTATAATTCCTCAATTTCAGAACGTCTTCCTGATTTTGAAATCACAAAGAAATCACGAGAAACCGTTACAATAGTAGACTGGCTTTCTTTGATGATATTCTGAATTTGTTTCTCGTCAAACAACAAACTTGAAGCAATTTTAAATAGAGCATTTTCTAAGAAGATCGTTTCTTCATCTGTGTGATAAAATGCTTTTATAACTTCGATTTGTTTCTCTATTTGTCCTACAATATTCTGAACCCATTTCTCTGTAGTATTTACTACAATGATAAATCTTGAAACATTTTCTATTTCTGATTCTGAAACATTTAGACTTAATATGTTAATGTGACGCTTTAAGAATATTCCAGATATTCTATTCAACAATCCCACGTTATTTTCTGAGTATACCGATATGGTAAATGTTTTATCTTCCATTTGTTTTTTTAGTTTTATTTGTTTCAAGATTCATGTTTCAGGTTCTGCTGAGAACGTGAAACTTGAAACTTGAAACCTGAAACTTTTTTCCTAGCTTAATCTAATTTCTGAAACACACGCTCCTGTTGGAATCATTGGAAAAACGTTATTTTCCTTTTCCACCATGACTTCTAAGAAGTAAGATTCTTTAGAAGCAAGCATTTCTGCAACTGCTCCGTCTAAATCATCGCGACTTGTTACTTTTTTAGATTTAATATGGTATCCTTCTGCAATGGCAACAAAATTTGGATTAATCATTTTTGTTGATGCATATCGGTTGTCAAAAAACAATTCCTGCCATTGACGTACCATTCCTAAAAATTCATTATTTAAAATAACAATCTTAACCGGAACTTGAGTTTGGAAAATAGTACCCAATTCCTGAATTGTCATTTGGAAACCACCATCACCAATAATCGCTACAACTTCGCGTTCTGGTTTACCCATTTTTGCTCCAATTGCTGCTGGAAGTGCAAATCCCATTGTTCCTAAACCTCCAGAAGTGATATTACTTTTGGTTGAATTAAACTTAGCATAACGACAAGCAAACATTTGGTGTTGTCCAACATCTGAAACGATAATGGCATCTCCGTTTGAATGTTTATTGATCATTTCGATAGTTTCTCCCATCGAAATTCCTTTGCCGTTTGTTGGATTTAATTCTTCTTTGATTACAGAATTGAATTCAACTTCTCTTAAAGCTTTAAATTCGTTAAGCCATAAATCGTGCGATTTTGCATCTAATAATGGCAATAAAGCAACTAAAGATTCTTTTACATCTCCTAAAACAGCTACTTCAGTCTTAACGTTTTTATCTACTTCTGCAGGATCAATTTCAAAGTGAATTACTTTTGCCTGTTTTGCATATGTTTTTAAATTACCCGTAACACGGTCGTCAAAACGCATTCCGAACGCAATTAAAACATCACATTCGTTTGTTAATAAATTAGGCGCATAATTTCCGTGCATTCCTAGCATTCCAACATTTAACGGATGATCTGTCGGTAAAGCTGAAAGCCCTAAAATTGTCCATGCAGACGGAATTCCAGATTTTTCAATTACGGCTTTAAATTCTTCTTCTGCTTTTCCAAGTATAATACCTTGTCCAAAAACGATTAAAGGTTTTTTTGCATTATTGATCAAAGCTGCCGCTTCAGCAACTTTATCTAAATTTAATTTCGGAACTGGAACATAACTTCTAATTCCTGTACATTTTTCATAACTAAAATCAAACTCATCAAACTGAGCGTTTTTAGTAATATCAATCAATACAGGTCCTGGACGTCCAGAACGAGCAATGTAAAATGCTTTTGCAATAATTTCTGGAATTTGAGAAGCTTCAGTTACCTGAAAATTCCATTTTGTTACTGGAGTTGAAATTCCAATAATATCCGTTTCCTGAAATGCATCAGAACCTAATAAATGTCTTCCAACTTGTCCAGTAATACAAACCATTGGAGTTGAATCGATCTGAGCATCAGCGATTCCTGTAACCAAATTAGTTGCTCCTGGTCCAGAAGTAGCAATTGCCACTCCTACTTTTCCTGTAGCTCTCGCATAACCTTGAGCTGCATGTGTTGCACCTTGTTCGTGACGTACTAAAACGTGGTGTAACTGATCTTGAAATTTATATAACTCGTCGTAAACCGGCATGATTGCTCCACCTGGATAACCATAAACCAAATCTACTCCTTCTTCTAACAAACATCTTATAACGGCTTCTGCCCCTGATATTCTCATAGTATATTGTTTTTTCAATTTCAATAGCAATGTCAAAAATCAAAATTCACTGGCAATGTCAAAAATCAATTTCAATGATAAATTTTAAATTGATCTTTAATATTTCTACTTTTTATTGCAATTGATTTTTGTTATTTTTATTGATATTGTCATTGATTTTTGAAATTGTTATTGTAAAATTAATTATCGGTAACGCAACCTGTAGAAGCGCTTGACACCGATCTAGCGTATTTAAGTAAAACCCCTCTGTCAACTTTTAAAGCCGGCTGAACCCAAGCCGCTTTTCTAGCTGCAAATTCTTCGTCAGATATCTTCAGGTCGATTGTATTTTTTACGGCATCGATAGCGATTATATCTCCATCTTTTACGAGTGCAATACCTCCACCATCATATGCTTCTGGTGTAACGTGTCCTACCACGAAACCGTGTGAACCTCCGGAGAATCTACCATCTGTAATCAGTGCACAGGTGCTTCCTAACCCAGCTCCAATAATGGCTGATGTAGGTTTTAGCATTTCAGGCATTCCCGGACCACCTTTTGGTCCACAACCTCTGATGACGACTACATTACCTGGTTTAATTTTTCCGGCCTGAAGACCTGGTATTACTTCAAATTCACCTTCAAATACGACAGCTGGTCCTTCAAAATATTCTCCTTCTTTACCGCTGATTTTTGCTACAGCACCTTCAGAAGCTAGATTTCCGTATAAAACCTGAATATTTCCTGTTGGTTTTAATGCTTTTTGAATTTCATGAATTACTTCCTGTCCATCTTGTAAATCTGGAGTAGAAGCTAAATTTTCAGCTACCGTTTTTCCTGTTACAGTTAAACAATCCCCGTGAATAAGACCTACTTTTAATAAATATTTCATTACTGCAGGAATACCTCCAACTTCGTGAACATCTTCCATCATATATTTACCACTTGGTTTCATATCGGCAAGAACCGGAGTTCTATCATTAATTGCCTGAAAATCATCCAATGTAATTTTGATACCAACAGAATGTGCCATCGCAATTAAGTGCATAACCGCATTTGTAGAACCTCCTAAAACAGCTACAATTGTAATAGCATTTTCGAAAGCCTTACGAGTCATAATATCTCTTGGCTTAATATCTTTTTCTAATAAAATTTTGATAGCAGCTCCAGCAGCAAGGCATTCATCTCTCTTTTCCTGACTTAAAGCAGGGTTTGATGAACTATATGGTAAACTCATTCCCAATGCTTCGATTGCAGAAGACATTGTGTTTGCCGTATACATACCTCCGCAAGCACCAGCACCTGGACAAGCATTTTGAATAACACCTTTAAAATCTTCTGGAGTGATTTCTCCTTTTACTTTTTTTCCTAAAGCCTCGAAAGCAGAAACAATATTTAATGACTCTCCTTTCCATTTACCAGAATGGATAGAACCTCCATAAACCATAAGAGATGGACGGTTTAATCTTCCCATTGCGATTAACGCTCCAGGCATATTTTTATCACAGCCAGGAATTGCGATGATACTATCGTACCATTGTGCTCCAGCAACTGTTTCGATAGAATCTGCGATTACATCACGAGAAACTAATGAATAACGCATTCCTTCAGTTCCGTTTGAAATTCCGTCACTGACACCAATGGTATTAAAAATAAGTCCGACAAGATCTGCATCCCAAACACCTTTTTTAACATCTTTTGCTAAATCGTTCAAGTGCATGTTACAAGTGTTACCATCGTAACCCATGCTGACAATACCAACTTGTGCTTTCTTTAAATCTTCTTCAGTTAAACCAATTCCGTACAACATGGCTTGCGCTGCAGGCTGTGTTTGATCTTGGGTGATGGTCTTGCTGTACTTATTTAATTCCATTATTGTTTTTATTTATTTTAATTTCTATTCAAAAAAAAACCTTCCAGTATTTGGAAGGTTTGTAATATAGTTTTTCAATTATATTTATAACATTCCCGATGCAAATGTGTGAATCACATTGACAACAACGACAGAAGTAATAATAATTGAGATTTGCATCGCTTATTTTTTTAGTGTTACAAAAGTATAAAAACTTTAGAAACTAAAAAAATAAAATCTCAACATTTCAAATACTTCTTGTGATTATCTTCACTTTTTAACAGAAAATATTAAACAATTGTTGATTGCCCAATACTAACATTATCATTATTAAAATACAGTAAATCATCTTTACTGAAGATAAAATTTGAAACAAACTCTCCTACTTCGTTTGTACCGAATTTAGAATCTGGTTTCAAATCAACCGTAACCACTTTGTATTCTATTGCTTTTTCTACTGCTTTATAAATCACATTAGCCTCTTTAGTTAACCCAAAATGTTCTAACAAAAGCGCCGCTGCTAAAATCGAAGCAATCGGATTGGCAATATTTTTTCCTTTTGCCTGCGGATATGATCCATGAATTGGCTCAAACAAGGCATTTTTTTCTCCTAAAGATACTGATGGCAATAAACCAATTGATCCTGTAATTACACTTGCTTCATCAGATAAAATATCTCCGAATAAGTTCTCAGTCAAAATGACATCAAATTGTTTCGGATTCAGAATTAACTGCATTGCGGCATTATCCACAAATAAGAAATCAAGTTTAACATCTGGATAATTTTCGCTCACTTTCTGAACTACTTTTCTCCACAATCTTGAAGTTTCCAAAACATTTGCTTTATCAACCATTGTTAGCTTTTTGCGTCGTTTTTGTGCCGATTGGAAAGCTAGATGTGTAATTCTAGTAATTTCTTCTTCTGAATATTCACATAAATCCGAAGCATGTGTTCCTTCTTCATTAAGTGTTTTAGCTCCAAAATAAGCTCCACCTGTTAATTCTCTAAAAATGGTAAAATCAGCTCCTTCAATAATTTCTCTTTTTAAAGGAGAAGCTTCGATCAAGGCTTTATAAGGTTTTATAGGACGAATATTAGCAAATAATCCTAATTCTTTTCGCAGTTTCAGTAATCCTTGCTCAGGACGAACTTTTGCATTTGGATTGTTATCATATTTCGGATCTCCGATTGCACCGAGCAAAACTGCATCTGTATTTAAGCACAGATTGAGCGTTTGCTCCGGTAAAGGACTTCCTGTTTTATCGATAGCAACCGCTCCCATAAGGGCTTCTTCAAAAACAAATTCGTGATTGTACACTTCGCCAATGGCATACAAAGCTTTCTTAGCTTGTAAAATTACTTCAGGCCCAATTCCATCTCCTGGTAAAACTGCTATTTTCAAATTCATAATGCCTCGTTCTTTATGTATTTAAATCCTTATTTTTTCTTTTACTCTAGATTGCAACTATTTCTTAACACATAGAATCATAGATTTTAGCAATCTACAAAAGGCGTTTCACTTGCATGAACAAACATAGCTATGTGTGAGAAACTAGTTTCTTTTGGTATTCCTTTTATACATTTAAAAACCTATGTTTCTATGTGTTAAAAGATTTTTATCTTTCTTCTTGCTCTATTATCTTTTAAAAACTAACTTCTGATCAAATCTCCTTCTATTTTAGAAGCTTCAATAATTTGATGAATATCTGCGTCTAAAACCTCTTTTTTGATATCTGCGAATTTCAAGAATTCAACATAAACGATATCCAATTGTACTTTTGTCAATTCGTAACCTACTTTTTTAGCTCTATAAGCCAAAGCTGCTCTTCCGCTTCTTGCTGTTAAAATAATTGAAGACTCATTAACTCCAACGTCTAGTGGATCCATAATTTCGTAAGTTGCTCTGTTTTTAATTACACCATCTTGGTGAATTCCAGAACTGTGTGCGAAAGCATTTGCTCCAACAATAGCTTTATTTGGCTGTACAATCATTCCCATACTTTCAGAAACCAAACGACTCATTTCGTTTAATTCTCTAGTATTAATATTTGTATCTAAATTTAAGTAAGGATGCTGCTTGAAAATCATCACCACTTCTTCAAGTGCAGTATTTCCAGCTCTTTCACCAATACCATTAATAGTACACTCAATTTGTCTTGCACCATTTATAGCTCCTGCGATTGAATTTGCAGTTGCCATTCCTAAATCGTTATGACAGTGGCATGAAAGGATTACATTTTCGATTCCTTTTACGTTTTCTTTTAGGTATTTAATTTTTGCTCCGTATTCTTCAGGAAGACAATATCCTGTTGTATCAGGAATATTTAATACAGTAGCACCAGATTTAATCACTTCCTCACAAACTTTTGCTAAGAATGCATTGTCTGTTCTACCGGCGTCTTCTGCGTAGAATTCTACATCTTCTACATATGATTTTGCGTGTGCTACAGCATATTTTGCTCTTGCAATAATATCTTCAGGCGTAGTTTGTAATTTGTGGAGGATATGAGATTGTGAAGTTCCGATTCCAGTATGGATTCTAGGTTTCTTAGCATGCTTTAAGGCAGCTGCAGCAACATCAATGTCGTTTTTAACGGCTCTTGTTAGTCCGCAGACCGTTGCATTTTCTACAATTTTACAAATCTCAGAGACCGATAAAAAATCGCCTGGACTTGACACAGGAAAGCCTGCTTCGATAATGTCAACTCCCATTTTGTCTAGTCGTTCTGCAATAACTAATTTTTGCTTTGTATCTAACTTACATCCTGGAACTTGTTCACCATCTCGCAAAGTGGTGTCAAAAATTTGAACTTTCTCTCTATTCATATTCATTAATTTAATGTAATTTCACATCTTGATAACAAATATATATTGTACTATCGCAGTACGAAATTCATTTTAATGAAATTATACTGTTCATAAAACGATTTATACCTTATTAAAAACTTAATTATCAATAAGTTACATTATTATTTTTTACAATGGCTAACCATCAAAAAGATTTCTTATTTGTTTTAATCAAATCACTTTCGAAATCAGAAAAAAGACAGTTTAAAATTTTTGCAAGCCGATTAGAGACCAGTTCAAATACAAAATTTATTGAATTATTCAATATTTTGGATAAATCTGAGGTTTATGATGAAAAACTCATTCTTAAAAGTGGTGTAATCCAAAAGGTACAGCTATCTAACTTAAAATCATACTTATACAAACAAATTCTAGTTAGTATACGATTGAATATTCCGAGCCAGAATATTCGTTATCAGCTTCGTGAACAGATGGATTTTGCTGTTATTCTTTACAATAAAGGCTTATACAAACAAAGTTTAAAGATTTTAGACAAGACCAAACAGCAAGCGCTTGAAAATGATGAGAAATATATGGCGTATGAAATTGTTGAGTTTGAAAAACTAATCGAATCGCAATATATTACCCGAAGTATTCAAGGTCGCGCCGACGAATTGGTAATTCAAGCAAAAGAATTGAATTACAGAAATACGATTTCAAGCAAATTATCCAATTTATCGCTACAGTTATACGGAATAATGCTGAAAACTGGTTATGTAAAAAATGATCAAGAATACAAATACATAGACGATTATTTCAACAGACATATTGCAAAATTGGACGAAAGTAAATTTGGCTTTCGCGAAAAGTACTGGTTTTATAATGCTAATCTATGGCGAAGCTTTTTGGTTCAAGACTTTTTGGCCAGTTATAAATATGCTTACAAATGGGTTCAGCTTTTCTATGATAATCCGAACATGATTTATTTAAATCCTGTCTTTTTCTTAAAAGGAAATCATTATTTCTTAGAATCGCTTTATATGTTAAAGTATAAATCTAATTTCAAGAAATACTTGAATCTTTTGGAAGAAACAATCGCTGATCCAAAATTTCCAGCAAACGATAATATTGCGTCTTTATCATTTCTTTATGTTTATAACAACAAGTTAAATTTGCACATATTGGCTGGTACTTTTGCAGAAAGCGAATATTTAATTCCAGAAATTCTAGAAAAACTAAAAATTCACAGTGAACATCTAGATGAACATCACGAAATGTTATTCTTTTATAAGTTTGCCTCCATTTATTTCGGAAATGAAAAATACAATGAATGCATTAATTATTTAGATAAAATCATAAATAACAAGAACTTAACCATGCGTGAAGATTTAATGTGCTTTGCGAGGTTATTATCTTTGATTGCGCATTATGAACTTGGAAAAGATTATTATTTAGAAAATCATTTAAAAAGCACCTATAAGTTCTTATTAAAAATGAACGACTTGCATGAGGTTCAGAAAGAAATTATCAAATTCTTACGAAACTTAAATAATTTTTATCCTGCCGATATTAAAAAGGAATTCAAAAAAATGCACGCCCGTTTTGTGGAACTTGAAAAGAATACTTACGAAAAAAGAGCTTTCTTATATCTAGATATTATTTCATGGTTAGAAAGTAAAATAGAAAACCGAAAAATTGCTGATATTATCAGGGAGAAAGCGAAATTGAATAACAGATAAAAATTCCAATTTTTTATCCCGAGGGTTCGGGACCTAATTCCAATAAAAATGGCGTTAAGATTAATTTTTAACGCCATTTTTGTCATTTCGACCGAAGGGAGAAATCGCACTCGAGACTCTACAAAGATCGGAATTCACTGTATAGAAATACTAGTGTGATTTCTCCTTTCAGTCGAAATGACAAACTTTACGCAAACCAACTCCAGTAAATTTAAAAACCTGTCGGATCTTGGAAACAAAAAATCCCAAACTCCAATAATTTGGAATTTGGGATTTTTTAATTGGAATTTCTTTAAAACTTATTCCACAATATTAGAAGTTGTAACATAGAAATTTTTATCTACTTCCAATTTTCTATCTTCATTTTCAGTTTTAATAGATTGCCAGTCTGTAGTTGGTTTTAGCCAAGTTTCAACATCGTTTACTTTCACTTTTACAGGCATATCAAACTTAGAAACACAATTTGTCCAATGATAACCTAATGTTCCATTTTTAAACATGTATTCAAAAACAGGAATTTTAATTGTAGTCAAATATTGGGCATAAACTCTGTTAAAATTAACTCCAGACTGTTCGTTAATATAATCCCCAATTTGTTTTGAAGTCACCGTTTGATGATAAAAAGTCTTATTTAAACCTCTTAAAATCGATTTCCATTTTGCATCATCATTAACAATCTGGCGGATTGTGTGCAACATATTAGCGCCCTTCGGATACATATCACCAGAACCTTCATTGTTTACATCGTAATGACCAATAATCGGTTTATCGTTTTCAATATTATTTCTACAGCCAATCACATATTCTGCACCAGCATCTTTACCATAATAATACTCAAGGAAAAGACTTTCAGAATAATTGGTAAAACTCTCATGGATCCACATATCTGCAATGTCTTTGTAGGTAATATTGTTCGCAAACCATTCGTGTCCAGATTCGTGAATAATGATAAAATCAAATTTCAATCCCCAGCCTGTTCCGCTTAAATCTCTTCCTAAATATCCTTTTTTATATTGATTTCCATAAGTCACAGAACTTTGATGTTCCATTCCTAAATACGGAACTTCAACTAATTTATAACTATCCTCATAAAACGGATAAGGTCCAAACCAGTTCTCAAAAGCTTTTAGCATTTTTGGAGCATCCTTAAAATGCTCTTTTGCTAAAGCTAAATTCTCTCTCAAAACATAATAATTACAATCTAAATCGCCCTTTTCACCTTTAAATACTTCAGAGAAATTCACATAATCCCCGATATTGATGTTGACACCATAATTATTAATCGGATTCGAAACATACCAATTGAAAGTTTTTGTTCCGTCTTTTTCCTTTTTTACGCTTTTCAATCTTCCGTTAGAAACTTCTGTCAGATCTCCAGGAACATTTACACTAATAAGCATATTCTCCACTTCATCATACATATGATCTTTACAAGGCCACCAAACGCTTGCTCCTAAACCTTGACAAGATGTAGCAATAAAATCTTTGCCGTTTTTATCTTTTTTCCAAGAAAAACCTCCATCCCAAGGCGCTCTAACAGCTTCTTTAGGTTTTCCTTCGTATGAAATTACAATCTCTTTCGTATCTCCAACTTTTTGTTTTTCGTTTAAAGTGATAAAAAAAGCATTTCCATCTCTTTCAAACTTCAATTCTTTTCCATTTTGAGTTACTTTCGTAATGTTCATTGGCTGCTGCAAATCAATCTGCATTCTGTTATTTTCTTGCAAAACAGTATAACGAACTGTATTTGATCCTGAAATAAATTTATCAGAGGGTTTTACTTTCACATCCAAATGATAATATTTCAAATCCCACCAAGCTCTTTCTTTTGTTATGCTGCCGCGCAAAGTATCTTGATGAGTAAAAACAGTTTCTGACTTATTCAAAAGTCCCTGTGCATTTGCAGTAAAACCAACTAAAAAGGCGATAAATGCGCCACCGAAGTATTTTTTCATTATTTATAAATTTGTAATAAATAAGGTAATTAAACCCGCTTAATCTTCAACAAATGTACACATTCAGATCAATAATTTTGAATTTTTATCATTTTGAGAATAAAAAAAATGCCATCAAATTCATTATTCTTCTCTATTTTAGTGCTTTTAAACTGTAGAATTCACAATATGAGATTTAAAGCAATCGTTCCTTTTATAATTGTACTATTTTCGGCCGGTTCAAATTCCCAAAATATTCCAGTTCATAAAACTAAAAAACAAATAGTAGTTGATGGAAGTTTATCAGATTGGGAAACACCTTTTCTAGGTCCGTTTGTGGTTCATAATTCTGGAGAAAAAGCAACGCAAAATACTTTTATTTCACTTTCGTGGAATGAAGAAAACTTCTTTATAGCTTATAATTGTACAGATTCTAAGATTATTGGAACATCTCAAAAGAAAGATTCCCAGATTTTTTATACTGACGATTTAATAGAAATTTTCATAGATCCAGACGGAGATGGAAAAAACTACATTGAAGTTGGAGTAAATGCTTTTTCGACTAATTATGATTTACTATTAAAATGTATTTCGCCAGCATGCGGCGGATGGAAAACTGCAACAGAATTTGATATTAAAGGAATGGAAACAGTCAGTAAAATAAATCCTGAAGGATATACTGTTGAAATTAAAATTCCATTTTCTAGTCTTGAAAAAATTAAAAATGGTCATTTTGAGAAGCCAAAAACAGGCGCAAAATGGAAAGCAAATGCTTTTAGAATTGATTACGGTAACACGATTGAATACCTTGCATTACAACCTTATAAGACTTTAAAATTTGGCTTTCATCAGCCAGCTGAGTTTGCTGTTTTTGAGTTTGTAGAATAGTTTTTAATGAATTGAAATTGCTGAAATTCTGTTACTTTATAATATTCGGCATCATCGACTAAATGAGCGAAAGATGAATTAGCCATTTTCATTTTATAAATTTCAAAAATTGATTTATTTCTAACAAAATACATATTAGAATAAAATCTGTCACTTAAATTTCCATGGCATTTGTATGTTTCTAAAAACATTGAAATACCTTTTTTTAAAACAGTTGGATTTGTGAAATCTTTTGGAAGGAATATATCTATAAAAGCGTTATTATCTACATACAATTCACCTGTACTATCATTAATTGGATAATAATTTCCATTTGGTGATTTTTCTAAAAACAAAATTAATCTCTGCCCTGCCTTTAATTCTTTAATTCTAGGATCGCAAATCCATTATTTCCAAATAGTTACATTAATTTTCGGACTTGATTTTCCTTTTACAAACTCATTTATCGTAAATTGATAATCATTTTGGAACACTTTAGAAATAGTTCCGTCAACTATTAAAACAGCTTTAGAAATTACGATGGAATATCGCGTGACATTTTTTTTAAAGCCATAATTTAAAGTCGGAACCAAAAACAAAAACAAGCATACAACTAATTTCATAGAAATATTATTTATACTAAAATAATATATTTTTTATCATTTTAACCAAAAGGAGAAATCGCACTAGTTAATCGACAATGATTGAAGATATTCTTTGCGGAATTTCTAGTGTGATTTCTCCTTCGTCGAAATGACAGTTTTTTTTTATTTTTGACGTTTCTTCAAAACCTCAATAACATCATTCAATTGAAAGCCTTTTGCTTGAAGCAGAATCAAATAATGGAAAAGCAAATCAGCGCTTTCGCTAAGGAATAAATCATCGTTATCATCTTTTGCTTCAATAACCACTTCTACCGCTTCTTCACCTACTTTTTGAGCAATTTTATTGATTCCTTTTTCGAATAAAGAAGCAACATAACTTTTTTCAGAATCGGCATTTTCTCTTCTTGTTTTGATTGTATTTTCTAACTGAGAAATAAAACCATAATTTGCATCGTTTGGTTCTTGCCAGCAAGTGTCTGCACCAGTGTGACAAGTTGGCCCGACTGGTTTTGCTTGAATTAAAAGTGTATCGCCATCGCAATCATTTTTAATACTTACTAAATTTAAAAAGTTACCGCTCTCCTCGCCTTTTGTCCAAAGTCTTTGTTTGGAACGGCTGAAGAATGTCACTTTCTGTGTTTCTATTGTTTTCTGAAGCGATTCTTCATTCATATAACCTAGCATCAGAACATTTTTTGTTTCTGAATCCTGAATTATAGCCGGAATTAATCCGTGTGCGCTTTTGATATCGATTTCCATAATTTTAGTCTAAAGTTGTAAAGCCGAAAGTCTTAAAGTCAAAACTACAATCGTACTTCTATATTATTATTTCTTAATTCTTGTTTCAAGGCTTTGATTTCTATTTCTTTAAAATGAAAAACGCTTGCAGCCAAAGCCGCATCAGCTTTTCCTTCTTTAAACGAATCTACAAAATGCTGCATATTTCCAGCTCCACCAGAAGCAATAATCGGAATGTTGATCAATTCTGAAAGTTTAGCTAAAGCTTCATTTGCAAAACCATTTTTTGTTCCATCGTTATCCATCGAAGTAAATAAAATTTCTCCTGCACCGCGTTCCGCAACTTCTACAGCCCAATCGAACAAGTTTAGTTCCGTTGGCACTTTTCCTCCTACTAAATGCACAATCCATTGTCCGTCAATCTGCTTGGCATCTATAGCAACCACAACACATTGGCTTCCAAATTTCTGAGCCAAATCATTAATCAATTGCGGATTTTTTACTGCCGATGAATTGATTGAGATTTTGTCGGCTCCATTATTTAGCAGAATATCAACATCTTCTACAGATGAAATCCCGCCGCCAACTGTAAACGGAATATTGATTTTCTCTGCAATACTTCGAACCATATTCACTAACGTTTTTCGTCTTTCTTCTGTAGCCGAAATATCCAAAAAAACCAATTCGTCTGCGCCTTCAGCTGAGTAAATTTCTGCCAATTCTACAGGATCTCCAGCGTCACGTAAATCAACGAAATTAACGCCTTTTACCGTTCTTCCGTTTTTTATATCTAAGCAAGGTATTATTCTTTTTGCTAACATTTATCTAATGTATTAATTAGAAAATTAGTCAATTAGATAATTTTCCGCATTTGCTTGTTAATTATCTAATTATCAAATTTTCTCATTTTCTAATTATAAAATCCTCTAGTTGTTTCAAGGAAATCCTTCCTTCGTAAATAGCTTTTCCAATTATGGTTCCTTCGCAACCTAATTCAGCCAATTTTGGTAATTCGTCGAAAGTTGAAATTCCTCCCGAAGCGATTAGTTTTATACCTTTTGCTTCTTCTAAAATTTTACCGTACAAATCAAAACTTGGACCTTCAAGCATTCCGTCTTTTGCAATATCGGTACAGATAACATACTGAATACCTTTACTTTGATAATCTTGAATAAAAGGAACCAAATCTTCATTTGATTCTTCTAACCAGCCAGAAACTGCTATTTTTTCATCTTTTGCATCAGCTCCTAAAATAATTTTTTCTGAACCGTATTCTGAAATCCATTTTTCGAAAATCGCTCTGTTTTTTACCGCAATACTTCCTCCTGTAATTTGGTTTGCACCGCTTTCAAAAGCAATTCTCAAATCATCATCGGATTTTAAACCGCCTCCAAAATCAATTTTTAAGCTAGTTTGCGTTGCGATTTGTTCTAATATTTTATAATTGACAATTTTACTTGATTTTGCACCGTCTAAATCTACTAAATGCAGATACTCAATTCCATGCGCTTCAAATGATTTCGCCACTTCAAGCGGATTTTCGTTGTAAATTATTTTGGTATCATAATCACCTTTTGACAAACGAACGCATTTCCCGTCGATGATATCTATAGCTGGTATTATTCTCATTTTTGTTATTTTAGATTTCTGATTTTAGATTTTAGATTCTAAAACTGAAATTGATATTTTAATTGAAATAGATTTTTGAAATTGATTTTCAATTGGAATTTGGAATTTAAGAGATTGGAATTTCAAAATTTTACATTTTTAAAAAATTCCCCAAAATCTTTTCTCCAACATCTCCGCTTTTTTCTGGATGAAACTGAGTTCCGTAAAAATTCTCTTTTTGCAATGCCGATGCATATTCAACATCATAATTCGTTGTTGCAATCGCTTCAGGGCAATTGGGCACATAAAAACTATGAACCAAATACATGAATTCATTCTCAGAAATATCTTTAAACAAATCTGATTTTAAATCATAAATCTGATTCCATCCCATTTGAGGAACTTTTACATTGTTTGAAAATTTCAGAACATCCGTATCAAAGATTCCTAAACCTTTTGTATTTCCTTCTTCTGTTTTATTGCACATCAATTGCATTCCCAAACAAATTCCTAAAACTGGCTGTTTCAAATCGGGAATTAAACTGTCTAAACCGCTTTCACGAAGTTTAGTCATCGCAGAACTTGCTTCTCCTACACCTGGAAAAATCACTTTATCAGCCGATTTAATTTCCTCGCGGTCATTACTCAAAACCGCTTTAAATCCCAATCTTTCAATAGCAAACATAATGCTCTGAATATTTCCTGCTCCGTAATTTATAATTACTATTTTCATTCTTTTTAGTTGTTGGTTGAAGGTTATTGGTTGATGGCTAACAACTATCAACCAACAACCATAAACTTTAAAGCATTCCTTTCGTTGAAGGTAAAATCATTTTTTCGGTATCTCTTTTTACGGCTACTTTTATCGCTTTTGCGAAAGCTTTAAAGATTGCTTCAATTTTATGATGCTCGTTGATTCCTTCTGCTTTGATATTTAAGTTCGCTTTTGCACCGTCTGTAAATGATTTAAAGAAATGATAAAACATCTCAGTTGGCATCTTACCGACCATTTCACGTTTAAATTCTGTTTCCCAAATCAGCCAATTTCTTCCTCCAAAGTCAATTGCAGCTTGCGCTAAACAATCATCCATTGGAAGGCAGAATCCGTAGCGTTCGATTCCTAATTTATTTCCTAACGCTTTCGCGAAAACTTCTCCCAAAGCAATTGCGGTATCCTCGATTGTATGATGTTCGTCTACTTCTAGATCGCCTTTTACCAAAATTTCTAAGTCCATTTGACCGTGACGTGAGATTTGATCTAACATGTGATCGAAAAAGGCAATTCCGGTATCTATTTTACTTTTTCCAGTTCCATCTAAGTTCAAATTGATATAAATATCAGTTTCGTTTGTTTTACGCGTAATAGAAGCCGAACGTGCTTCTAATTTTAAAAACTCATAAATCGTTTTCCAATCCATTGACTGCAATACAATTGTTTCATTTAGTTCTTCACGTTTCGATGATATTTCAGTGCTTCCTGCTCCATCTGTATTATTCATAAAAATGGCTTTTGCACCAAGATTTTTAGCCAATTCAACATCAGTCAAACGATCTCCTAAAACGAAAGAATTTTCTAGATCATATTCAGGATTGTTTAAATATTTGGTCAGCATTCCTGTTCTTGGCTTGCGTGTCGGCGCATTCTCTTCTGGAAAAGATCTATCAACAAAGATTTCATTAAATACAACTCCTTCGTTTTCAAAAGCTTTAAGAATAAAGTTTTGTGTTGGCCAAAACGTATCTTCTGGAAAACTATCCGTTCCTAATCCATCCTGATTGGTTACCATTGCCAATTCGTAATCTAATTCAGCTGCAATTTTAGCCAAATATTGAAAAGCTTTTGGGTAAAATTCTAGTTTATCCAAACTATCCAATTGTAAATTTTCTGGTTCTAAGACAATCGTTCCATCACGATCGATAAAAAGTACTTTTTTCATGCTTTATAATTTTTTCTGCCACAGATTAAAAGGATTAAAATGATTTTTTTTTGCCACGAATTACACTAATTTTCACTAATTTAATTTGTGCTAATTCGTGAAATTCGTGGCCAAAAACAAACTCAGATAGATAAAAAAAATCCTTTTTAATCTGTGAAACCTGTGGCTATATTTTTTAATTCAACAACTTTAATTCTCTAATTACAACTGCATTTTCTTCTTTTGTTCCAATCGTAAATCGAAGACAATTTTCGCATAAAGGCTGTGTAGTTCTGTTACGAATTACGATTCCTTTTTCGATTAGTTGATCATATCTTTTATTGGCATTATCGACTTTTGCTAGAATAAAATTAGCCTCCGTTGGATATACTTTTTCAACAAAATCAACTTCAAGTAAAACTTTAAGTAACTCTTCTCTTTGTTCAATAATTGAAACTATCTCTTGTTTTATCTTTTCCGAATCTTTTAAACGTTCGATCGCTCTTTGCTGAGTTAATTCGTTAACATTATAAGGCGGTTTTATTTTGTTTAAAATCGAAATCACCGCTTCAGCAGCATAACAAATTCCTAAACGAATTCCTGCCAAACCGTAAGCTTTTGAAAGCGTTTGTGTGATTACTAAATTTGGATAAGCATCAATTTCTACCAACCAGCTTTCCTTATCTGAAAAATCAATGTAAGCTTCATCAATTACTACCAAACCATTAAAGTTTTGAAGTAATTTCACCACGCTTTCATCAGAAAAAGAATTACCTGTCGGATTATTTGGCGAACACAAAAAGATGATTTTCGTATTATCATCAACCGCTTCTAAAATCTTTTCTACCTGTGGCTGAAAATCTGTTGTTAGCAAAATCTCTCTGTTTTCTACAGCATTTATATTTGCTAAAACACCATACATTCCGTATGTAGGCGGTAACGAAATAATATTATCTTTATTTGGCTCACAAAAAGCTCTAAAAAGCAAATCTAAAACTTCATCGCTTCCGTTTCCTAATAAAATCTGACTTTGTTTTGTCAAATTATTTTTAGCCAAAATCGCTTTAACTGAATTCTGTTGCGGATCTGGATAACGATTTACTCCATTTTGAAAAGGATTTTCATTCGCATCCAAAAAAATCATTTCGGCTGTGTCAAAATCCTCAAACTCATCTCTTGCTGAAGAATATGGTTTTAAAGACTTTACGTTTTCACGTGTTATTGTATTTATATCGAAAGTACTCATTGTGTTATTTTTTTTTAAGAGGAAACAGTTAACATTAAAGAACAAAGATTTTTCTTCTTGCTCATTTTCTTGCCTCTTGCTTCTTTAATCTTTTTTACTCTAAACTCTTCAATCTCAAAGTTACAGCATTCTTATGCGCTTGCAAGCCTTCGGCATCAGCCATCAATTCAATTGCTTTTCCGATATTCTGAATTCCTTTTTCTGAGATTTTTTGAAACGTCATTGATTTCATAAAACTATCCAGATTTACACCGCTATAATTCTTGGCGTAACCATTTGTTGGAAGCGTGTGATTGGTTCCAGAAGCATAATCTCCAGCACTTTCTGGCGTGTAATTTCCAATAAAAACCGAACCTGCATTCACGATTCCATTGCAATAGAAATCGTCATATTCCGAACAGATTATAAAGTGTTCTGGACCATATTCGTTGATTAAATCTAAAGCGATTTGATCATTTTCTACATAAATCAATTTTGAATTTTCAATCGCTTTTTCGGCAATTGCTTTTCGAGGAAGCACTTCTAACTGCGATTGAACTTCATGCTCTACTTCACCAATTAATTTTCTTGAAGTAGAAACCAAAATCACTTGGCTATCTGTTCCATGTTCTGCCTGAGACAATAAATCGGAAGCAACAAAAGCTGGAACCGCCGTATCATCAGCCACAATCAATAATTCTGAAGGTCCCGCAGGCATATCAATTGCCACACCGAATTGTGTTGCCAATTGTTTTGCTACAGTTACAAATTGATTTCCAGGTCCGAAGATTTTATATACTTTAGGAATAGATTGTGTTCCAAAAGTCATTCCTGCAATGGCTTGAATTCCGCCAACTTTAAGAATTTTAGTTACACCGCATAAATTTGCCGCATACAAAATCGCTGGATTAATTTTTCCTTTTTTATCTGGCGGAGAACACAATACTATTTCTTTACAGCCAGCAATTTCTGCAGGAACTGCCAACATTAAAACCGTTGAAAATAAAGGCGCCGTTCCACCTGGAATATACAAACCAATTTTCTGGATTGGTCTTTTTTCTTGCCAACAGCTAACACCTTCAATAGTCTCTACTTCAACTCGATCTGTTTTTTGTGCTTTGTGAAATTTATAAATATTTTCCTTTGCTAATTGAATCGCTTCTTTTAATTCGTTAGGAATCAACGCAATTGCTTCATTTATTTCTTCTAAAGACACTTCGTAATTATCTTGAGAAATTCCGTCAAAAATAGAAGTGTATTTTGCTACCGCTTCATCTCCTTTTTTCTGTACTTCTCTAAAAATTTCTTTTACTGTAACCTCAATATCATCAATGGTTTGGGTTGGTCTTTTTAATATATCTGACCAGGTTTCTGGTTTTGGATTATCTATTTTATTCATAATATTTTCAATATTAAATTCCAAATTTCTAAAATTGAAATTTCTTTTTATAGTACCATTTTTTCAATTGGGCAAACTAAAATCCCTTCTGCACCAACTTCTTTCAATTGATCGATAACGTCCCAGAAAGTATCTTTGTCAATCACAGAGTGAACACTGCTCCATCCTTCTTGTGCTAATGGTAAAACGGTTAAACTTCTTAAAACTGGAAGAATTTTTCCAACAGCGTCAATTTTATCGTTTGGAACGTTCATTAAAATATACTTTGAATTTCTAGCTCTTAAAACTGCTTGAATTCTAAATTTTAAAGTATCGATGTGTTTTTGTATTTCTGGTGAAACTTTTGGCGAAACAGCCAAAACAGCTTCACTTTTCAGAATTACTTCAACTTCTTTTAAGTTATTTTTGAATAAAGTGCTTCCGCTTGAAACGATATCTACAATCGCATCGGCAAGACCAATATTTGGAGCAATTTCTACAGAACCAGAAATTTGGTGAATGTCTACTGTTATTCCAAATTGTCCGAAATAATCATTTACTGTGTTTGGATAGGAAGTCGCAACGCGCAAACCTGCTAAATCCTGAACCGAATTGTATTCGAACGTTTTAGGAACCGCCACAGAAACTTTGCATTTCGAGAATCCTAATTTCTGAACTACTTCAATTCCTTTTCCTTTTTCTACCAAAAGATTGTCGCCAACAATAGCTAAATCTACTACTCCATCAATTAGGTATTGCGGAATGTCGGAATTTCTTAAGTACAAAACTTCTAGAGGAAAATTGGAAGCTTCAGCTTTTAACTGGTCTATTCCGTTGTTGATTGAAATACCACAGTCTTTTAAGATTTGGATGCTGTCTTCGTTTAAACGACCTGATTTTTGAATTGCAATTTTTAAAGTACTCATTTTTTTAGTTGTTTGTTGGTTTAATAGTTTGAGTACAAAGAGAGTTAGAATGAAAAAACCCGTTTGATGTACTCAAACGGGTTTTAAAATATGATGATTTACATGCATACCATTAACACATCGCTTGAGAGCAATAATGTAAATGATGATGATGTAATTGAATTGAAATCATGATTTGTTTTGTTTTTTACTTCTTTGATTCGGTTGCAAATATAATAGATAAATTAATTAAAAAGCAATTTTTATTTTAACTTAACGATAGTTTATTGTTAAAAAATGATCTGAACCTATTTTAGTGCAATGATTTTGAAATTACTTTAATGAATTATCAAATTCATCAAAAACCAATAAAACTTTGGTTCCTTTTCCTAGTTCACTTTCTATTTTAAATTTAATTTCAAGTAAATCTGTCATTCTTTTTACAATGAATAAACCTAAACCAGTTCCTTTAATTTCGGAATGATTTAATGAATCTGACCTGAAAAAAGGATTTAAAATTGATTCTAAATCTCTTTTTGCAATGCCAATTCCTTCATCTGATACTACACAGTTTATTTTATTTTTATCTCTAGATAAAGAGATTTTAATTTTAGTTTTATTATTAGAATATTTTACCGCATTTGAAATAATATTTCTAAGAATTGTAACTATCAGATAATTGTCAGAATAGATAGAAAATTCCTCTGGAGCGTCTAACATTACATAAAGTTCCTTTAACTTAATTTTCTCTGCATTTAATGTCAAAACATCTAAAATTACAGCATTCAAATAGACGTTTTCTTTCTTAATATTTTGCTTTTGATTCTCGAAACGAGCCATTAAAAGCAATTGATCCACAAGAGAATTGAGATGATCAACTTCGCTAATACAATAATTAATTTTATCTTCATACTCCTTGCTATCTCGCGTTTTACGGATTAAAACTTCAAGTGTTCCTTTAATAACTGTTAACGGAGTTCTAAGTTCATGAGAAGCATCAGATGTAAATTGTTTTTCACGTTTGATTGCGTCTTCAATTCGGTTCAATAAATTATTAATTGTTTTAGAAAGAGTGAATAATTCATCTCGTGTTTTAGGTAGCGGAATTCTTGATTTCAAATTATCTTTTGTAATAATTTTAGAAGTATAAATAATATCATTTATTGGTTTTATACTTCTTCCTGCGTAGAATCGCGCTAGAAAAAATAGTATTAAAAGAATAATCGGAAATGTAATTAATAAAGTATCTAACAGATTCTCTAAAACTTTTGAAGAATCTGAAAGCGACATTGCAATAATCAAATAGCCAATTTTCTTCGATCTGAGATGGAGTGGAACTTGGATTTGACGAATTTTATTCCCTAATAATTTAGTATCAAAAAGTTGAAAATGTTCTTTGTTTTCATGAAAAACTAATTTCTCATTTTTCAAATTTGGAGATTTTTCAATAATCTTTTTATTCAAATCTAAAAACTGAACAAAAACAGGATTTACATCAACAGAATTATGCTCTCTTTCTTCCCATTCTTCCGCATCCATAAGAATTATTTTCTTATTTTCCATCTTAATTTCCTTTAAGTGATCATCAATTTCAATCCTTAAATTCTCATCAATATGGTTGTAGACAGTAAGTTTTACAATGAAATAAATAGCCGAAAAAACAATCAAAACCAGAAGTCCGGTTCCAACAATGTAGTTTAATGCAATTCGATTTTTAAAAGATAATGATGTCATTTGTTAATCATTGGCGATATAACCAATGCCGCGAATAGTTTTGATATAATCTTCTTCAATTTTAAGGTTCAGTTTTTTACGAATAGCATTCATAAACACATCAATTACACCAGTATCGTATTCAAAATTAATCTCCCAAACATCTCTCAGAATCTGATTTCTGGTACACACTTTTCCTTTGTTTTGAATCAAATACGTAAGCAATTCAAATTCTCTTTGCGTTAAAGAAATTTCTTCTTCGCCTTTTGAAACAATATGTTTGGATAAATCAATCGTGATGATTCCAAGTGTTAGAATTTCGGTTTTGATTTTATTTCTGAAATGAACTTTTATACGTTCTACAAGTTCCTCAAAGCTAAATGGCTTTTTGATATAATCGTTTGCGCCCGCCTTTAAGCCTTCAATTGTTTCCTGAACGGTATCTTTTGCTGTCAAAAATATAATTGGAGTACTTTGATCTTTAATTCGAATAGCTTTACATAAATCCAACCCATTTATTTTTGGAAGCATCCAATCCAAAAGAATCAAATCAAACTTTTGATTCTGAACGAGTTCAAATCCTTTAGAACCATCATTTGCAGTCGTAACTTGATAACCTTCTTCTTGCAGACCCTGCTTTAAAAACTGAACAATTCCTAATTCGTCTTCAACTATTAAAATATGCATCTATCGTAATTTCATTAAGATTCGCTTTTATTTTTCAAATCAAAGATAAAGATTTTTAAAGTCGAAATTAACGTTTAATCTCCATATCATCATAAAATCAGAATCTTAAGCAAACTTTAAGAAAACACTAAGTAAGGTTAAAGTCGAACTTAATCTGACGTTAATCATTCGAAATTAATTTTGTAAAAAAATAAATCCGATGAATCTTTTCAAAAAATTTTCGCCTTTTTACAATCTAGCGTTACTTTACTTCATTGTAAGTTTTGTTCTTAGAATTGTATTGTTTTTTCACCCGATAACGCAAAGTTCTTTTACGATTATCGAAAGCCTTAAAATATTCATATTAGGATTATTGTCCGATTTTTTTGTTTTTGTTATAGCAACTTTTATTCTTTGGCTTTATCTTATTTTCATTTCAAACTCCAAATACAATAAACCTTACGCCTATTTTATTCTTGCAGGATTTGTTTTATTATTGCTTTATGTAGCATCAGGGAAAAGTGTTTTTGATGAATATGGAGGTGCTTTACCTAAAATTGTTCTTGTTTTCATTTCAATTAAAACTGCTTTATTTGCACTTTTTCTTTTTGCACCAAAACTTAGAAACAAAATTAGATACTGGCTTTTCGCTTTTGTAATCTTTTTATATGTTCTATTAATTCTTCAAAATGCAATTAGCGAGTTTTTCTTTTGGAATGAATTTGGCGTAAAATATAATTTCATTGCAGTAAACTATCTTATTTACACTAATGAAGTTATTGGAAATATCATGCAATCCTACCCTGTTATTCCTATCTTTTCTGCATTATTTATTATTACTGGAATTATTACTTTTTTCATTATTAAAAACTCAAAAAACTATATAGACCAGATCCCGACAATTCAGGAAAAGATTAAAATTACCGCTGTTTATAGTGTTTTGTTTCTTCTTTCACTAATTGCAATTCCATCTTTAGCCAAAACTGAAAATTCAAAAAATATTTTTGTAAATGAATTACAGGCAAACGGTATTTATAAATTCTATCTGGCTTTTCAGAATAACAAATTGGACTATTTCAAATTTTACAAAACGATTTCGAACAAAGAAGCTTTTGCGCTTTTGAAGAAGCAGTTACCCGAAATTTCAGGTCAGAATACCTTGCAAGAAGTTAAAGATGATTCTATAGAAAAAAGAAAAAACGTCGTTTTAATTACTGTAGAAAGCTTAAGTGCTGATTTTATGAAAATTTACGGTAATAAAGAAAATATTACTCCATTTCTTGATAGTTTGGCACAGAAAAGTTTGTTGTTTACCAATTTATATGCTGCTGGAAATAGAACGGTACGAGGGCTTGAAGCCGTTACTTTATGCCTTCCTCCTACGGCTGGCGAAAGTGTTGTAAAAAGAGAAGACAATAAAAACAAGTTTTCTACTGGATCTGTATTTCTGCAGAAAGGTTATAATGTAAAGTTTATGTACGGGGGAGATGCCTTTTTTGATAATATGCAGGATTTCTATTCGGGAAATGGATATCAGATTATTGACAAATCTAATTTTACTCCTAACGAAATAACCTTTTCAAATGTTTGGGGAGTCTGCGATGAAGATATGTACAATAAAGCGATTAAAATAATGAATGGCGAAGCGAAACAAAATAAGCCTTTCTTCAATCATATCATGACCGTTAGCAATCATAGACCTTTTACTTATCCAAACAATAAAATTGATATTCCTGGAGATATAAAATCACGAAATGGCGGTGTAAAATATACTGATTATGCTTTGCGCCAGTTTTTTAATCAGGCTAAAAAACAACCGTGGTTTGGTAATACTATTTTTGTAATTATCGCTGATCATTGCGCTTCAAGTGCAGGAAAAATAGAACTTCCGGTAGATAAATACAGAATTCCGGCTTTAATTTATGATCCGTCCCAGAAACCTGAAAAATGCACCAAATTAATGTCGCAAATTGATATTATGCCAACTTTATTTGGTTTATTAAATTTTGATTATAAAAGCAAATTTTTTGGGCATGATGTTTTTGCATCCGATTATAAACCAAGAGCCTTTATTGCAACTTATCAGGATTTAGGATTGATCAAAGATAATATTTTAACGATTTTGTCTCCTAAACAAAAAATAAAACAATTTCAGTTAAAACTAAAACCCGAATCCGATCTTTTACCAGAATTTCAAATACATTATGACGAAATTCCCTTGAAAGCTGAAAATAAAAACCTGATAAATGAAACCATTTCATATTATCAATCAGCTTCTTACGTATTAAAAGAGAAAGAATATCAGCTTAAGGATTTAAGTTTAACAGCTAAACAAACTAAATTATACGCCAAACTTCATTAATAAAACCGGATTAAAATCTGGCCTTGAGCAAAAATGGAAAAGCCTCAAAATCTTAATGATTTTGAGGCTTTTATTTTTTTTCAGTTCGACTGGAAACAAAAATTAATCATTTTGATTTCTCATTCCGAACAAATCTCCTTTTTGAAAAAGATCCCAGTCTTCCTTTAATGCTTTAGCATTTCTCTTTGTAACTTCAGGAGAATCTAAATCACTTAAGTCTGGTTTTCCAGCATCTACCCACGCAGTATACCAGAAACTTGCCGTTGCTGTTATCGCCTTTTTCATTTGGCTTTCTACCATTCCGTTTAATTGCTCGTGCAGTTTTTTAGCATACTCATCAGAGAAAACAGCTGTATTGTATTTGCTTTTCAATACTTTGCCTTCCGCATCCATTTTAAAAACTTGGTTTTCTGGCGTAGCTGTTCTCAGTTTTTTGTCAATATCTAATAAAGGTTGCGCCAAACTGTGTGTATCGTTTATCATATCCCAAATTGCTTTATGAACATCTTCATAATGATGAGCATAAGGAACATTCAGTTTATAATTTTTAGCAAATAACTCCGGAAGTCTGCTCTCCCAAAGAGAATGAATTCCTTTTTGCTCGCTTAATTGCCCGTCATGATTTGCAGAAGTGTGTAGTGGCATGTGCGCATCACCAATATAATGACCTAAATCTGCTGCCAAAAATAAGATCTCCGCTCTATTTTTTTCTTTAAAAGCTTTTGTCAATTTCACCATCATATCTTCAATATACCAAGGTAAAATTCCATTATCGCTCAAAAATTTAGCATCATATTTTTTCTTTGCTTCTTCTAAATTTTTTGGATAACTATCTGCCGAGCCAAAATTTTCCATATCAAAATAATGTCTTGGACCTTCATCCTTATAACTTAAAGCATATTTACGAATATCTGGCACTGAAGCTTCCTGTGTGATAAAATCAATATGATTATAAAAGAAAGTCTGAAGAGGATGTGGCAATGCCATTACAGCTGCTTTATTAATTCTTTCATGACCTACAATTCCCCAGGATAGAGTAATAAAGCCAATAATTAAAGCACCGAAGGCGATTAATTTTGGTCTCATTTGGATTTTTTTCATTTGTTTTTTTATTAGAGGGAGCAAATTTAGTTTTAATTAAAGAATACGCAAAAAATACTGTTATTAAGATTAGACTAATTTAACATTTTACGATTTTTGATTCCTGAAAGTAACATAAGTTCAAATTAACAATAATTTTCTTCATACATTTGTTTTATTAAATGACACTATTTTATGCGCCAGATTATCTTAAACTTATTTTTAGTAATTTCTACTCTATCTTTTGCACAAGAAAATGATTTACAGCTTAAAAATGTAAGCGATACGATATTAAACCCAAAAAGAATTCTAAAGGTTTCTGATCCTTTAAACGCTGAAAAAACAATGCAAAAGCTATTTCCTGGCATTTTGTACCATCTTGCTGATAAAAATACTTTTATAAGCTGGAAATGTAAATCATGCAAACCATCACCTTTTCTAGATGTAAATGGTGTTGAAGGCGATCAATTATTTCCTTACACCAATGGAATTGCAACCAGACTACTTGCTAATATCGATTATTCAGATTCTAAAGGAAATCAATTTAAAATATTGGCTTTCAACCATTCTGTTCATGATGAAGACGGATTGCAAACGGGTCGTTTTTCTGGAGGTTTATTAGGCTTGGCAAAATTTGCTAAAAATAATAACGTTTGGGAAATGAGATCGTTTCAGCCTGCAGTTGCTGCATTTGGTGCTTTTGCGCAATGTCCAACTCCGAAATTAGCAGAAATTGGCGAAGATCAATTTGCTTTTACTTTAATACATGCAAATGGTGGTGCTGGCGGCGCCTACGAAGGTTATCTTTATCTCGTTGCAGGTTTAGATGGGAAGTACCAACCTATTCTAGAAGTTAATAAGTATCAGTTAACTAACTCTTCTTTTATCGCTTGGAGCGGATCTTATAAAGTTGTCAATGAAAACTCTAAAAAACATTTTAGAGACATCATTATTACAACAAAAGGAACTTATAATATAACTGCAAGAGGTGAAGATGAATTTGATGTTGAGTTTCCTGAAGAAATTGCAACAATGACAAAAACCAAAAAGTCATTCAGTTTTGAAATTGAAAGACGATTTGTATTTAAAGGTAAATTTTATAGAATGATTGATAAGCCGATTGTTAAATTTTCGAATATAAAATAGCGTTAACTTATATACAGAATAGATAGCAAAGCCAAAACAGCTATAAATATCCACAGAACAATTCCTTGTAACAAAGGCTTTACTCCTACTGCTTTTAGTGTTGAAAAATTTAAAGTCGCTCCAATTAAAAAGAGCGTAATCGTTAATCCGATTTTAGCAATCCCAACAATATGTGCTGAAAAAATAGCGGTTACTGGAAAATACGTATTCACAAGCATGGCCAAAATAAACAAACCAATAAAATAAGGGATTTTTATTTTTGTCCCGACGTTTCGGGATTGTTTCTTGAAAAGAAAAGCCGTCAGCAAAGAAATCGGAATAATCCATAAAGCTCTTGCCAATTTAACTGTTGTTGCGACTTGCAAAGCTTCTGCACCGTATTTATTTGCCGCTCCAACAACAGAACTCGTGTCATGAATGGCTATCGCGCACCACAAACCAAAATCCTTTTGAGATAAACCAAATTGATGTCCGATGAATGGAAAAACAAATAAAGCAATTGAATTTAATATAAAAATAACCCCTAAAGCAATCGATGTCTGATTTTCATTTGATTTGACAACAGGCGTAATTGCTGCAATAGCACTTCCTCCGCAAATTGCTGTTCCACAAGAAATTAAGTGAGATATTTTTTTATCTGTCTTTAACCATTTGCCTAAAAGAAAACCGAAGAATAAAGTACTAAAAATGGAAAAAACAGTTAGAAGAAAACCTTCTTTTCCTGCTGATACCGCACTATTTGCATTCATACCAAATCCTAAACCGACAACCGAAAACTGCAATAAAAATGTAATTGCTTTATTATTAAATGCTATAAAAGGATTACCAAAAATATTAACAAGCACAATCCCTAACAAAAGTGCGATAGGTGGAGAAACAATGGAAAACACGCACAAAACGATTATCACAATAAAAAGTGCTTGCTGTAAGTAATGATTAATTTCAAATAATTGTGGTGCTGAATGTTCTTTTGTTTTCAAAATAAAGGTAATTGATATTTACCTTGCAAAGTTCTGCCGTTTATTTTAAAAACGCCAATCGTAATTTACAATTGACTATAACTTCAAGTTATAATGACTTGCTATGTTTTGAATGAAAAGCTCGGATAAGGAATCTGTTTTTCCTTGCAAAGTGATAATATAAAAATATCTTTCTATTGACAAACCTTCAACATCCAAAACAATTAATTCTTTATTTATCAACTCTTTACTTACAGCATGAATGGACATAAAAGCAAAACAATCTGAATTTAATAAATACGATTTTATACTTTCTGTACTTCCTAGCTGCATTTCGATTTGTAAATCTGTAAATTTTACTCCAGCTTTTTTTAATGCAAATTCTATAACTTCAAGTGTTCCAGAACCGCGTTCTCGAGTGATGAATTTCATTGATTTTAAATCGTTTAATGAAATTTCATTTTGCTTTAAGAAAGGATTTTTACTGTTGCAAACCAAAACCAATTCGTCTTTTAGAAACGGAATGTATTTTATGGATTGATTTTTAGATTGCCCTTCAACAATTCCGATTTCAATTTCTTTGTTGATTAAAGCATTTTCGATTTGTTCTGTATTTCCATTCAACAAATTGACTTTTATGTCTTTTTGCTTTTGATGAAAACTCGCTAAAACTGGAGATATAATGTATTGTGAAATAGTTGTACTCGCTCCTAATCGCAATAAACCTTGACGTTCTGGATTAAACGAACTCATTTCAAAGTCTATTTCGCGATAAATATCAAAAATACTTTTGGTATATTTTAAAAGAATCTTTCCTGCTGGAGTAAGAGCGATTTTAGAACCGTTTCGCTCAAAAAGTTTGGTTTTATAGGTTTCCTCGAGTTCTTGAATGTGTTTGGAAACTGCCGGCTGTGTGATATACAATTCGGTTGCCGCTTTAGTAAAATTAAGGCGGAGTGCAACGGTGTAGAAAACTTTTAGCCTGAAATCCATGATTTATTATTGTTTGATCTTCATTCTTAAAACTTCCATCAATTTAGTAGTTCCATTCAATATTCCTTGATAGTAACTTCCTTTTAAAAACTCTGGAATAAAATTATTTTCTATGATTTCTTTTGTCTCTTTCTCTGAAAGTATTTTTATAGTTCCGTCTCCAAGTTCTATTCGGATTTTTCTATATTCTTTTGAAAATCCAATTAAAATTCCGTTATCTTTTCCTTTTTTTCCTACCGCCCAAGTTTTGGCTATATGCAATGATAAATCATCAAAATTTTCTTTTGCTACTTTAATAGTATCAATCGTTACGATTGCTATTTCCATAGAAGTTTCTTTTTCAAAATTAGAAATCAAATTATTTAGCTTTTCTTCTTCAGCATCAGAAAAAATTCCTTCATAATCAGTTGTCCAATTTACTCGCTTCGGCAGATTATTCCAAAATATCTGTCTGTATTCTGTTAGATTTTCTTTTGTAGAATTTGTTTTTAGTTTTTTATTCGTTTGACCAGTGGCACCAATGGTAACCAAAAGTAAAAAGAATAAAACTGTATATTTTTTCATTTTGAAATATTTAAAAAAGGCACAATAATTTTTTGTGAATCTCTGCGATTATTTTGAGAAACTTTGTGTTATAACTATTTCACAGAGATTCACAAAGCAATCGCAAAGTGACACTGAGAAAATAATCCCAGTTTAAAGCAACCCATTATATTTTCTAACAAACCATTCCGTAGTCAATAAAATGGCAATTAAAATTAATAACCAAACCCAGTCAATAATTGGAGTTTTGCTAGAAATATTCTTTTCAATTGATTTGTATTCTGAATTTTCTAAAAGTGTGCTAATCAATTGATCAGCCTGATTTTCAAAGAAAGCTTTCCCTCCTGTTTGTTGCGCTAATTGTCGCAATTTCTGAACATCTGGATTTACAAATTGTTTTTCAATATCAAAATCTAGAATTTCAAAATGACTTGCGGATGAAGTGTTTGAATTTAGTTCTTTTACTGTAAAATTATATTTTCCGGCTGGAAGTCCTTCCAAATTAGCAGAGAATGAATTGCTTCCTTTTAGTAAATCATAATTTTTGGTTTGTTTAGTCACAGCATTTACAACACTAATTGTAAGTCTGGCTTTTTCGTCAAACTCATAATTTTTGTTGAAATATTGCGCGTTGATAATAATCTCTTCTCCAGAATTATAAAAACTTTCGTGCGTGACCACTAAAGATTTTTTTGAATTTGAAGATGCTAAATATTGAATTATTTTATCAATAAAAATATCATATTTTTCAAAGGATTGATTGTCTATGTGAGTTTGCAAACGCCATTTCCAACTATTTTCTCCTAAAAGAAAAGCAGTTCTTTTTCCTTGATTTTCGGCGAAAGCCAATAATGGCGCGTTTGTAGCAACATTTCTAATTTTTGAAGAAAGCAAAACAGAAACAGTACCATTTGTACTGATATTTCCAAACAAGTTCTGCAAAGGCGGAAAGTTTTCAAAACCAATATTATCGATGGCAAACAGATTAAAATCTGAATGGAATTCGGAAAGAAAATCTTCTCGCTGTCCGCTCATTTTAAAAACCAAATTATTCTGTTGCTGATTTAAAAAATTAAAATCGGTATTGTTTCCTGTTATAATAAAGGTATTTGTTCCTTTTAATTTATTGTTATCAAAAATAGCTTTAAACGCCGTTGTTGGCTGATACAAAACCAAAACAGAAACATCCTGTAAATCATTAATCTGATTCGGTTTAACTAATATTACTTTACGTTGTGCGTTAACTTCAATAGAACGTTTTAAAGCAGCAATATCGGGATGATTTACAGCAGAAACAATCGCGATTGTTGATTTTTGATCAATGATTTCAACTGCAAAATTCTTTATATTATTATAACTGTTTTTTTCTTTTGCTGAAGATTGAATAGAAGCTTTATAAATTTGCAAACCTACTTTATCAGCTGGCAAAAGCAAGTTTAGAGAAGCTGTTTTTTTTGAAACTGAAAAAGAAAGTTTTTCTTTTGCTACAATTGTATTTCCTTGTGAAATGGTAAATTCTGCATTTGTAGTTTTGTCTCCAGCGTATTGCAGAAAAACTTCAACTGGAAATTTATTTTTATGAAAAGCGTATTTATTTACGTTTAACTGATTGATTTTTAAATCAAGAAAAGTGGTTGTATCTCCCACAACCAAAGGATAAACTTTATTGACAGGATCAAAACGATAGACATAATCGTTTCCTGTAGTTTGATTTCCGTCGGTAATAATAACTGTTGGGAAAATCAGATTTTTATTGATGCTTTTTAGATTTTTTGCCGCTTCATCTAAATTGGTTTGATTCCCTTTAAAATCAAATTTGTCAGAAGTTTTAAAATCGTTATCAAATTGATAGGATTGAATTTCGAATTTTTCTTTTAAAGCTGGATTCGAAACTAATTTTTGATATAATTCAACAGCTTTTTTATCTGATTTTAAAGCAACAATCGAACTCGAATTATCGACAACAATTGCCAAGGGCGTTTTTGTAATTTCTAGAGAATTTTTAGAAATTATCGGGTTTATCAGTAGAACCAACAAACCAAAAATGGCTAAAAAACGTAAAAAAGCCAAAAGTATAATCACATTGGATTTACTTTTGGCTTTAAAAAAATATTGAAAATACGACAAACCACCAGCAATTACTAAAGAAAGCAATAATAAAAGAATCGTGTTTGTAGTCATATTTGTTTTTAGTTTTTGGTTGTTAGTTTATGGTTTATGGCTGTTAACTATAAACTAAAAACCATCAACAATCAACTTATTAAGTAAGCATTCCTCCGCAAACATTAAGAACTTGACCTGTAATGTAAGCACTCATATCTGAAGCTAAGAAAAGACAAGCATTTGCTACATCTTCTGTAGTTCCTCCACGTTTCAACGGAATACCTTCTCTCCATCCTTTAACTACATCTTCGCTTAATTTTGCAGTCATTTCAGTTTCGATAAAACCTGGAGCAATTGCGTTACAACGAATATTACGAGAACCTAATTCAAGAGCAACAGATTTCGTAAATCCAATTGCACCTGCTTTAGAAGCTGCATAATTAGTTTGTCCTGCATTTCCAGAAACTCCAACTACAGAGCTGATGTTAATGATTGAACCTGCTCTTTGTTTTAAGAAAGTTTTTTGAATCGCTTTTGTCATATTAAAAACCGATTTCAAATTCACATCAATTACTTGGTCAAAATCTGCTTCAGACATACGCATCAACAAATTGTCTTTTGTAATTCCGGCATTGTTGATTAAGATATCTACAGTTCCAAAATCAGCTAAAACAGCATCAACAAAAGTTTGGGCTTCGTTAAAATCTGCTGCGTTTGATTGGTATCCTTTAGCTTTCACTCCTAAACTATTCAATTCTGCTTCTAAAGCTTCTGCAGATGCAGCAGATGAGCTATATGTAAAAGCAACGTTTGCGCCATGTTTAGCAAAAACTTCAGCAATTCCTTTTCCAATTCCACGGCTTGCACCAGTAATAATTGCAACTTTTCCTTCTAGTAATTTCATATTAAGGTATTCGTTTTTATTTTTTGAAATACAAATATAGAGTATTTGGGCGTTTAATAAAATTTGTGATACAAAAATTGGTTTAGAATTTTGATTATCTGTAAAACAAAAAACAGCTCAATAAAATGAGCTGTTTCCACCTGAATAAAAAAAATAAAAACTAAAAATTATTAACCGTGACTCTGTTTTGTTATCGCAAAAATAATAACCAGAATTACTCCTAAAATCATCATTCTGTTAACAGTGTGATGAAGTTCATTTGTTCCGTGAATCTTGTCATTTTTTCTCTGCTTTATCATATTTACTATTACAAAAGGAAAAACAAGAATAATAGATAAATACAAATAATATCTGAGGTATTCATAATATTGTTCATTAACAATAACAAGACCTATTCCCCAGAAAAAAATAGCTATAGTTGCTGGAGTTAAAATTTTTTTAATCATAATTTATCAATAAGGGGCTAACCAAGTTTAAAATTTTAAAAGCAACTCAAAAGATGAGTTGCTTTTTATGAATAAAAATTATTCTAAATTTTTATATTATTGGAATGCGTAAGTTGTAATTCTAAAACTACTTGATGCAGCTGTAAAAGTGTAAATTGTATTGGTAAACTGTATTCTAAAGCTTTCTCTAGTTACATATAAACCTTTAGGATCCATTAATTTATCATCAAGATTTTTCACTAAAGGATCTGCCGCAATTACAGAAGTTCCGTTATGCCATAATGAATGTTTCAAAATAATAGTCTTATTAACTGCATCTTCTGTAATAGTTGCTCTATGATAAACAGTTGCTTTTCCTCCAGTAAAACTGTACATAATATCTACAGTACGGTTGTTGAAGAAAGTAAATTGCACTCTGTTTACTTTTGCTGCAGATGCGTTATTTATTTCGTTTAGCAAGAACACACACAATTGTGAATTAGTCGGAGCACTAGCCAAGTTCGCTGCGATATAACCATAAGCTGTTGATGGTGCTCCTGCTGCTGGCAATGTTACTTTGTAATCATCTGTTAGTCTTGGAGGTGCATTGGTATATTTTATAGTTGCTTTTACACCATCTTTTCCAGTAGCTACGAAAGAATTCGTAGGAGTATCATAAACAAAATCTGTAAGCTTCTGACCTTTTACATCCAATGGAAGTTTTGAATAAGCTCCTAAAGGATTAAATGAAAGTGCAAGATCATAACTTGTATTAACAGCAGGATCTAAAGAATAACCTGTACCAAAACGAGCGCTAGTATTATAACTAAAATCATAGTTTTTGGTTGCTGTACCATCATTTATTTCTAATAATCTAAATAATGGACTATTCATATCTCCAGTTATGTTTTTGATAATTGGAACATTTTTAGGTAAATCGGTCCAGTCTTTTGGTGTTGCTTTTACAAAACGAAGCATGTGGCCATTTCTATTTGTTTTAAAAATGATATTGCCATCTTTTTGTCCGTAGTAATAGAACTGGAAATCTCCTAAATATCCTTTTGCCAAAAGTCCAGCAGTCGGATAATTATTTGCATCTGATAGAAGATGTATTCTATTTTGTGTAGAAAAAACTAAACTTACTGTGCTTCCAACCTGAATATTGTATTGGCTTTGATATGTTTTCGTGTCAATTTCTCCATCTCTACCTGTAAAGTCTGATGCCATATCTACTTTTCCTCCTGGTAAGAATTTAAATAAATGTGTCCATCCTCCTAATTGTGTACTATCAGTATAATAAACTGCTTTCCAACCATCTGCTGATGAAAGTAATAAATCGTTTAATTCTTTCTGACGCCCGCTTAATCTGTCTGTTGCATTTTCATCAAATTTTGCATCTACTTCCGGACTTGAACATGATCCCAAAAGCAAGGCTACGAAAGAAATCAATAAGCACTTATATATATATTTTGCTTTCATAATAGTATTTTTTTATAATAATTTTCGTCCTTAATTATTTATTACAATATCTGTATTTTTCTGAGCCTCATCTCTTAAAGCATAAAAGTCGATATTGAATGCTTCTTTGTAATATTTAACCACAAGCGCCTCTTTTGCTTTAATATTTGCTTTTGCAGTTGCATCTGTAACACCTGCTAAAATTGCATCATATTCTGCTTTTGAACTTGTCAAGATTGTTGCAGCAGTTTCTGCAAAATCTTCGTAAATATTTAATCTAGCATAACTTGTTATAAATCCTAAAGATCTTGAAGTTGCAATTGCCTCTACATACCAGCTTGAAGTATAACCAGATGGAGTTAACTTTGCCCAAGCTTGTTCGTCAAAAGGTTTTGTCTGGTTTAAAATATGAACATACTCATGCTGAATAGTATGAATAAATTGTGTTACACTTGCTCTACTTTTTTTGTTTAAATTGTCTATTTGAAACAATGAAACTCTTTGACCAGCTTCGGCAAGTCCTAATGTTACTGTACCATTTGTATTTAAGTTTATACCTCCAACTAGCACAAACTCTCTAGGTGCGATCTTCTTAACAAATTCTTTCCCTCCAATAGTTGTATAACTGTCAATCCAGATTTTCTTAACCACTTCCATTGCTGGCTGTACCTTTGCAACAAGAGGTGGATACAAATATCTATTATTGTCTACCAAATTCTGATTCCACTCATAATACACATTAATATTATAAGGATCTAAAAAATTAGTACCAATCCATTTATCCAAATCTGTTTTTACCGGAGTAGAAAAATCTAATTGACTTTCTTTTGGTTGGTCTTCATGGGCGCAAGATGCAATTAACAAAGCTCCTGCAATTAATACTGTCTTATATGTTTTAAATATTTTCATATTACTTTCAAATTAAAAATTATCTAGGATTTTTTTCAATGCCATTATCTGACGCTCTAAGCGGAATTTGTAATGCTCTTCTTTTATCGTCTTTTTCTAAGACATTACTTCTTACCACTTTTCCAAATTCAAGAGTATTATGTGTTACAACAAGATTAAAACGCTTAATATCAAACCATCTTAAACCTTCACGAATAAAATCTCTTCTTCTTGCTTCGGCAATTGCTTTAATGTAAGAAGTTTGAAGAGGTGTTAATGTGTAATATGGCGTAAATTCGTTTGCAACTACAGGAAATTTATTGGTTACAACAGTTTCATTCAAAATATCTGTTGTTGCATTATATCCAGTAGTTCTAGTTCCTAAAAAGTACCCTAATTCTGTATTAACTTCAGCAAATCTGTTTTTCATTACTAATGCTTCGATTCTGTTCAAATACATTTCGTCGTTACTAAATAATACTGTCGCTGTGTAAGGCTCTCCTGTACGTGAAGTTAAATTGGTGTATTTAAAGTACTCATAAAGTTTAGGAACAAATACATTGATACCTCCATAATACTGTCCATTTGGTCTAATAACATTTGCTTTAGCCCAAATATTAGTTTGAACACCAAATATCTCATCTGATTTATTTCCAGGAAGAGCAAATCTGTAAGAAGCTGATCTATTAGCAATTGAGTTAGGATAGTCTACCAATAAATTAGTTTCTTGCTCTACTCTTGAATATTCAATTGGCATCTGAGCAAAAGCTGCAGCATAAAAAGCTGGATAGTTTCTAAGTTTTGTTGGTTTAGAACCAAGTCCTTCGGTAAATTCTAGAACTTTATCCCAGTCTCCTTTTATCAAATAAAAACGAGCAGCAAAAGCTTTCGCAGCATCAATAGTAAAGTGATATTTAGGTTCTTTATACTCGTTTGTTACGTATTTCATTCCTTCAATAAGATCTTGTTCTACAAAATCAAATACTTCTTGAACAGTATTACGTTTGTATTTTACCAACAATTCTGTTTCTGGTTTTGTGATGTATGGAACACCTAAATCTGTCGCTGCTGTTGCAGGATTATAACGGTTTGACCATAATGACACCAACATAAAATGATTGTAAGCTCTAGCAATTAAAGCTTCTCCTTTTTGCGGATTTAAAGTTGCTGGGCTACCTAATTTTTCAATAGCGTCTAATGCTTGGTTTGCCGCAGCAATAGCTTCGTAAGACGCCATCCAGAATGCATTTTCGCTATCCAATCCAATTTGAGATTGCATTTCCCAGTTGTAACTTTCTTCGTTTATGATACTTGTAGATTGAACTTCTGTATCGTAAACATTGTCAGACATAACCTCTGCAATCGGGAAATAAGATCTATTTGGATAAGCAGTAACTAATAATTCTGATATTTTTTCAGGAGTATCTATTAGTGTTCTATTGTCTGGTATTTCTGAAAGAAAATCATCACAACTACTAAAACCAACTAGCAATAATAATGATAGTGTTATTTTTATATTTTTCATAATCAATTTATTATTTAGAATGAAAGATTAATTGCAAAAGTATATTGTGCCGTGATTGGGAATGCTACCCCTCCTGTATTACGGAATTCAGGATCTTGTCCGTTTAACTTTTTGTCTGAATAAATCAACCATGGATTTACAGCAGAACCTTTTAAATTAAATGTTGTTAATCCTAACTTTCTTTTGTATTCGCTTGGAAATTCCCAGCTAAGAGAGATATTTTTCAATCTTACGAAATCACCGCTTGCAATTCTAACATCAGAGAAATTATAAGTATTATAAGCAATTTGTAAATCATTAGCTCCGTAATTTCTATTCAACAATCTATCAGCGATAACTGGAACATTTGTAAAGTTTTCGTCACCAGGATTAATCCATCTGTTAGCAAAATCTTTTGTGAAAACAGTCTGATCATTGTAAGTATTACTGTAAACAGGATTTAATCTCACTTTATTTCCACCTGATCCAACTACAAATACATATAAAGACCAGCTTTTGTAAGTAAATGTATTAGCAAGACCAACTGATTTATTTGGCTCAACTGAACCTTCATATTTCAAATACTTCGTTACATCGTTAGTATCTTGAAAATTAGCTTCTGTTATATTATTATCAGCACCATCTTGCAATTTAAAAGTTGGTAATCCTTCATTATTTAATCCTGTAAATTGATAAGAATATAATGAGTTTCTTGGGTGACCAACTGTATTTCCACCATTAGTAGCGATTAAATCAAATACCGCTGGTTTGTTTGCCAGTTTAGTAATTTTCTGATCGTAAACAGAAAAGTTTAACGTTGTTGACCATTTAAAATCTTTTGAAGTAATGTTTTGAGTAGTAATACCAAGCTCAACACCTTTAGTTTCCATATCAGCGTTGTTACCTTGTTTAACAGATTCTCCTCCTACTCCAGAAGTAATTACGTAATCGATCAAATCAAAAGCTTTACGTTGGTAAACATCTGTAGTAAGTTGTACTCTGTTATTAAACATTCCAAGATCTAAACCAATATTGGTTTCATATTGTTTTTCCCAAGTCAAATCTTTGTTTTGTAAATCTTCTATACGAATTGCATTTTCTCTATCGCTAGTTTGAAAACGATTTGCTATATAACTTTTGTAGATTGCTAATGAGTTAGTTGCAGGTCCTGCTGTAGCAGTTAAACCATAAGAAGCTCTAAGTGCCAAAGTATTGATATCTTCAACATCTTTCATAAAACTTTCTTCTTTGATATTCCATTTCCCACTCACAGTATAAGTTGGCAACCATCTTGAAGATCCTGTGTCACCTTGTCTGTTAGAACCATCATAACGACCTGTAACAGAAGCAGTATAACGACGATCATATGTATATCCTATTTTTCCAAAGAAACCAACTGTACGCTCTCTTTCTGCTCCAAAATCATAGTACGAATTACCTTCATTCACTAATTTCTCAATCATTTTTGGATCAATAAAAGCACTAAGACCTTTTTCGAATTGTATTCCGGCAGCAGTAAAATTGTCATTATTTCTATCAACTGATCTAAACTCTGTTCCAAAGAAACCTTCAACTTCATGTTTATCGCTAAAAATATTTCTGTAAGTAACACTATTTCTAACATTGTATGAAGTCATATCGTTAGTGTATTTTCTTAAGAAACCACCATACGGCAATACTGAAACTTTAGGCGCAGTTAAATCGTTTGGATTTTGATATAAAAACACGTTAGCGCTTTGAATTTGAGTATTTAAAGTTTCTCCAACACCAGCATTGTAAGCTCCTACAACATTAGAACCTTCGTAAATCTTATGCTCTCTTGATGTATTAGCATAACGAGCAGAACCTGTAAAGTTATAAGTCAAATTTTTAGCCAATTTATATTCTAAATCTGCCTGAAAACGAATGTCTTTTACTTTAATTCCAAGAGTATTGTTTTTCAACTCATTAAGAATATTCATTGGAGCCCAGTTATTTTGGTAATATTCTAAATTACCATTTTCGTCATAAGGTCTAAGTGTTCTACTTGTACTTAAAACATAATTGAATGGGTTGATATCGAAATCTCTCGTTATTTTACCATATACAACATCATTTTTACTTTCGTAAGTACCAGGAGCTTCTTGATCACGAATCGAACCTAATGTAGATAATGTAATATTCAATCTGTCATTGATATAAAACGTTCCTTTAATATTAGAAGAGATTTGTTTTACATTATCTGCCAAAGTCCATCCTGGATCTGTATAGTAACCTAAAGAAGCATAAAATGTATTATTTTTTCCTCCACCAGAAAAACTTAACGAATGATTCTGAGTAATAGATGGTCTAAACAAAACTTTGAACCAATCTGTATTTCCTAATTCGTATTTTTTTAGAAATTCGTTGATATAAGGCTGTTCATTTCTAACACCAAATTGACCATTAGAACTATCGTATAAATTAATTTGTTTTGCCAAAATACCATAAACACCACTAAATCTAGCCGTCAAAGACGAACTTTGATCCAAATAACCTTTTGCTCTCATCTCTTGAAAAACGCTCATAGATTCCTGAGAATTTAAAATATCATATTGCGTGTAGCTAGGTACTGTTCTTACCGTATTTTCAACAGAATAATTAATTTTTAAAGGAGAATCTCTTCTACCTTGTTTCGTTGTTACAACAACAACACCATTTAAAGATCTTGAACCATAGATTGAGGTAGCAGATGCATCTTTAAGAATTTCAATACTTTGAATGTCATTTGCATTTAATCCCGCAACAGCAGAACTTAACAATGTTGCTGAATTTCCAGAAGCCAAATCAGCAAATGTAACATTGATAATGTCTTCTTGAACAACACCATCAATTACCCATAAAGGTTTTGTATCTCCAAAAATAGAAGAAGAACCACGCACCGTAATTTTAGGAGTTGCACCAAAAGATCCTGTAACGTTTTGAACAGTAACCCCTGCAGCTTTCCCTTCAATCATTCTACTAACGTCTACTACTCCATCAACTTTTAACTCAGCCCCAGAAATTTTACTAATAGCTCCAGTAAATGTTCTTTTTGAAGTTTTTTCGTAACCAGTAGTAATAACTACCTCTTTAAGATCTTGTCCAGCTTCAGTTAAAACAATTGTTGGTGTATTATTTTCAATTCCAATTTCCTTAGTTTCCATACCAACATAAGAAATTACAATACGCGTAACATTGGCAGGCATTTCTATAACGAAATTTCCATCAAAATCTGTTAATACAGCAGTTTTTGTTCCTTTAGCCATAACTGTCGCACCCGGAAGTGGGCTACCAGTCTGGTCTGTCACTTTCCCTTTAATGATTGGACCAAAAGTCAAAATTTCAAAAAGAGAATCATGATTGTTTGTATTCGAAAAAGAAGCAACTGTGCTCTTTTGAAGCACAATCTGATTGCTTACTTCTGAAAAAGTTATATTAAATGGCACTAGTATTCTGCTAAGAATACTAGATAAAGTTTCTTGGTTCGCTTCTATACTAACCTTTTCTGCAAGTTGAGGAAGTCTAGAATTATAAGAAAATTTAACACGAGCAGATTTTTCGATTTTTGATAAAGCATTGTCTAAAGTCAAATTTTCCAATGTAATTGTAACTTTAGTATCTAGTTTTTTCTGCCCGTTTACATTATTTGCAAATGTAACACTTGAAAAGACAAGTGCTAACACAAACTGAAACAGCGTTATTTTCATGATTTGGTGAAGTAATCGTTGCTTGACAACAGGTTTTTTCATAATTTTGGTTTGTTTTGATTAATACTATTCGAGTGTATTTTAAGAAACATCATAAATTACTCTTTACAGAGAGTGATTTAATCTAATTAAGTGTCGATTATGTTACAGCATTTTCGGCACTTTTTTTATGCATTCATTTTTTACATAGGCAGTTACATTATTTTTTTTTGGACATTCAGTTCGGTTTTGGTTTCTTTATTTTTATTGAATTTCACAAATCAATTACATCCCGAAGTTGTAATGACAATTTGATTTCCATTCATTTCATAATTAGAATCGTTTCCAATGCTTTTACAAATAATTTTAAGCTTTTCTGCTAAAGGCTGATCACTTAGCGAAGTGGTCAATCTGCATTCTTTTAGTTTATCTTTAGGATAATCTATTTCAACTACATAAGCCTGCTCGATGGTTTCTAGAATTTGCGCTACAGGAATATCTGTAAATTCAAAACTTAATTGCTCAATATTCCTAACACTATTAACCAGAATCGGATCTTCAGTAATATTTGTTATTTTACTGAAAACAAAATCTTTACGAGTAAAACGCAATGCTTGATTTGGAAGTAAAACAATTTCTTCTGTCTTATCAGCGCGAACCAAATCGTTAGATCTTACCCTTACTTTACCGGTGCGAACTAGTACTTCTACGTTTTGCTGGTCTGGAAAAGCTTTAATTCTAAAACTTGTACCAACAACCCTTGTCACTATTTCGTTAGCATAAACGAAAAAAGGCTTTTTAGGATTTTTACTAATTTCAAAGAAACCTTCGCCGGATAAATACACCTTTCTTTCGTTTCCGGTAAAGATTTTTGGGTAACTTAATTTACTATTTGGTTGCAACAGAACTGAACTTCCATCAGACAAAGTAACAATTTGAGATTTTTCAGTATTATTGGTTTGTTCAACTAAACCTTCGTTATTTTCTTCGACTAACTCTTTGTAGGTAACCACATTATCTTGTGGCAAAACATCACTTTTGAAAAACCATGTTGAAAAAACACCGGCAAGAACAGCCGCTGCAATACCGCTAATCCAGTAGCGCTGCGTTCTTTGTTTTTTAATTTTAAAAGTTTTTTGAGAAAGCAATTCTCTTTGTTCAATCTTCTGCCAAGTTTCCTTTAAGGCTTCATGAACATCATTTGAAGTTAATTTAGAATTTGGAACTTTCATTGCCAACAGCAAAAGTCTTGCGTCTTCAACCAATTTGGCTCTTTCAAGATTCTCTAAAGTCCATTCTTCCCAGCCTTGCTCATCAATTTTAGATAATATCCACAATTGAAAAGATTCATCAGCTAAAAAGTCCTCTATTTCGATATAATTATTACGTTTTCGCATCTTACTATTAAGGTTACAAAAACATAGAGGACAGTTTTTATATTATATACTCACTTATTTAAGATTTTTTTTTGATTTTTTCTTAAAATTTTACAAAACCCCTGCAGATATAAGGATTAACAACGGAATACTACCTTTCCATTCTTTACGAAGACTCAACAATCCGCGATGCAACAAGTTATTTGCAGATTGATAATTTACATCTAATAAATCTGCAATCTGATCTACACTTAACCCTTGATGATAACGAAGATAAAGCGCTTCTTTTTGACGCCCTGGAAGATCATTTAGTAATTTATTCAAGTATAAGACGCGTTCAGCAGTAATTTCATCTTCTACTAAATCATTTTCTATAGAAAAATCGAAAAGAAATTCTAAAACATCAGTCGAGGTCGTTTTTCTAAAAACATGATCCCTTTCATGCAATCTAGCAATCCTTTTTCTAACACTAGAAAGCAAATATGCTTTTACTATTACATTGTCTTGTAGCGAATTACGATAAAGCCAAATATCCGCAAAGACATCTTGAATACAATCTTGTACTTTTTCGGAGAAAGGACAAAGGGAATTTCCATAATTGATTAAGTCTTTATAATATTTTTCAAAAAGAAAAGAAAACGATTTTTCATCACCATTTTTCAAATTATTCCAAAGAATAAAATCATCTAGCATTTTGTTTTTTAAAATTTGGCTCATATTACTTTCAACTTTGAATTATCAGCAATCAACTATATTTTAAGAGATTCGTTCTTAAATATAAATGGATTAATAACTAGGAATAAATTCAGCTAAACTTTGATTTCTTTTAGAAAAAAAACCTTCAAAAGTTATTTTTTATTTAACATTAATTAAATAAGATTTTTACTTTTTAAACAGGCAAAATTCATACAAAATGAACCAAATTTTAACAATATTTTTTGTTTTTGTGTGATAAATATAGAAAAGCAAATGATAAAAAGCCAATTCATCATTAAAAAAAGCAACTTTTTCTAAATTTATCAGTAATTGCCTTATTTTTTTTGCTTAATCTTAAATTTACCATAAATTAAATTTTAATTAACCAAATAAGGTCGTAGCTATTATAAATTCATTCAGGCAAAAACTAATCTTAAGCATTCTTACAAAAATTAAATTCTACAAAACAAAAAAAAGCCTTGCTAAAACAGCAAGGCTTTTTTTTTGAAAATTTTATTTTAAGTAACTTAGAAAGCTACGTTCCATCTTGGCAACTTAGCATTTTCATCTAAGAAATTCTGCAAAACTTTTCCCTCTACAGCAGTTGGAATTGCTTTTACATCAGCATTAAAAGTCTCATACCAAACAACTTCTAAAGCCGCAATACCTTCTAGTTTCATTTGCGCTGGCCAAGAATATTTTCTTCCAGTTTTTGCAAATTGGTGTCCGTTTACGATTTTATCATATAACCCGCCATTTTTGCTTTTTAAAGTTCCGTCGTTCTGAACAGTTCCTGTAGAACCAACCATAATTAATTCTTTTTCAGCACCTTCTATTGCATAAACAACAAAAATTCCAGCACTTCCCTCTGGAGCATTGCAAGCTTGTTCTAAACTATCTTCAACTGTAAAAGTAAAGCTGTTGTTTACTTTAAATTTTTCTAAATCTTTACTCATCATTTTTCTTTTAAGCTTCTAAGATACTAAGGCTCTGAGATGCTAAGTTTTTTCTTTATATCCTTAGTATTGCAAAATGTAAAAAAGTCTCAACGTATATTGAGACTTTTTAGAATGTATTATTTTAAATATTTGGAGATTATCCAAGTACTTCTTTTACTTTTTTACCAATTTCAGCTGGTGAATCAACAACGTGAATTCCGTTGTCTCTCATAATTTGTTTTTTAGCAGCAGCTGTATCATCAGAACCACCAACAATAGCACCTGCGTGTCCCATTGTTCTACCAGCAGGAGCAGTTTCTCCAGCGATAAAACCAATAACTGGCTTACGGTTACCATCAGCTTTTACCCATCTTGCAGCATCAGCTTCAAGTTGACCACCAATTTCACCGATCATAATGATAGCTTCAGTTTCTGGATCATTCATTAATAATTCAACAGCTTCTTTAGTTGTAGTTCCAATAATTGGATCTCCACCAATTCCGATAGCTGTAGTAATTCCTAAACCTTGTTTTACAACTTGATCAGCAGCTTCGTAAGTTAAAGTTCCTGATTTAGAAACGATACCAACTGTTCCTTTTTTGAAAACGAAACCTGGCATAATACCAACTTTAGCTTCACCTGGAGTAATTACACCTGGGCAGTTTGGACCAATTAATCTTGAATTTCTTTCTTTAACATAATTATTTGCTTTAATCATGTCTGCTACAGGAATTCCTTCTGTAATAGCAATAATTACTTTAATTCCAGCATCAGCAGCTTCCATAATTGCATCAGCAGCAAAAGCTGGCGGAACAAAAATGATAGAAGTATCAGCACCAGCTTGATCAACAGCATCTTTTACTGTATTAAAAACTGGACGATCTAAATGGCTAGTTCCTCCTTTTCCTGGAGTAACACCACCAACAACATTAGTACCGTACTCAATCATTTGAGAAGCGTGGAAAGTACCTTCGCTTCCTGTAAATCCCTGAACAATTATTTTGGAATCTTTATTAACTAAAACACTCATGATATATATTTTATGTAGTTTTTAAATTTGTGTTGCAAAAATAAGGTTTTGTAATGTATTTTGCCTCTTTTATTGTCAAAAAAATATTAAGAAAATTGACTCATCTGATAACCTCTGTAAAGTTTATCGTCTTTAATCTGCCAAATTGTTGCAAAATGCGCTAAAAGCATCTCTTCTCTCGGATTTTCGATTGTTTTCACAAAATGAGAGTAACGCACTGATACTAAATCATCTTCGCTAATAATATGACTAATTCTTACTTTTGAGCGCACATATGCTCGACTAAGATCGTTTGCCATATCTACTATAGAATCATAATCCATCTGAATGAAACCTTTACTGCTGTTCCACTCCAGTATAACATCAGGATGCAGATACGTTTTTAAAATTTCACTATCAATTAAGGCATCTGACTTATAAAATTTTTGAACAAATTCTTTAATAGACATATTACTTCAATTTACTTAAAATTTCAGGAATTTTCTTGATATTAGCTAGTTGTTTCAACTTTTCTCTAGATTCTTCAATCGGAGTACCAAAATACGATTTTCCTCCTTCAACTGATTTAGTAACACCGGTTTGTCCCATCACTACAGCTTTTGAGCCAATAGTAATGCCGCTCGTTGTACCAACCTGTCCCCACATTGTAACTTCGTCTTCAATTATCACACAGCCAGCTATTCCAGTTTGTGAAGCAATTAGACATTTTTTACCAATAACAGTATCATGTCCAACATGAACTTGATTATCTAGTTTTGTTCCTGCTCCAATTGTTGTGTCTCCAGTCACACCTTTATCAATAGTACAAAGTGCTCCAATTCCAACATTATCTTCAATAACAACTCTTCCTCCAGAAACTAGTTGATCAAAACCTTCAGGACGTTTTTTGTAATAAAAAGCATCTGCTCCTAAAATAGTTCCTGCATGAATAATTACATTGTCTCCAATTATGGTATGATCATAAATTGAAACATTGGAATGAATTAGACAGTTTTTACCAATTTTAACGTGATTACCAACAAAAGTATTGGGCTGAATTATAGTTCCTTCTCCAATTTCTGCAGATGGAGCAATGGCTACATTAGCAAATTGAAAAGGTTTAAAATGTCTGGTTAGAATATTAAAATCTCTGAATGGGTCATCAGAAATTAAAAGTGCTTTTCCCTCTGGACAATCCACTTCTTTGTTTATTAAAACAATAGTAGCGGCAGATTGCAAAGCTTTATCGTAGTATTTTGGATGATCGACAAAAACAATATCTCCAGGCTCGACTACATGTATTTCGTTCATGCCTAAAACTTGAAAGTCTTTGTCACCAATAAATTTGCAATTAAGCAAACTTGCAATTTCTTGTAAAGAATGACTCTTTTGAAATTTCATATGTTATAATTAGAAAATTTGTCAATTAGAAAATGAGTCAATTAGAATGTGAATATACAAAATTATGTCGACTCACATATTATCTAATTGACTCATTGTCAAATTATCTCAATTAAAAGACTACTCTTTTACACGCTCCATGTAAGAACCTGAAGCTGTATCAATTTTAATTTTATCACCTTCATTGATAAACAAAGGAACGTTGATGTTTGCACCTGTTTCTACTGTAGCATTCTTTGTTGCATTTGTAGCTGTATTCCCTTTTACACCTGGTTCAGCGTAAGTAACTTCAAGAACAACAGAAGCTGGCATATCTACTGATAATGGCAAATCTGTTTCTGTATTAATTTGCACCATTACGTTTGTTCCTTCTTTTAACAAATCTGGAGCATCCAAAATATTTTTGTTTAAAGAAATCTGCTCAAACGTTTCAGCATTCATAAAGTGAAATTCATCACCTTCTGGGTATAAATATTGAAATGTATGAGTTTCAACTCTAATAACGTCAATTTTGTGACCTGCTGAAAAAGTATTGTCTAATACTTTTCCTGAAGTTAAACTTTTCAGTTTTGTTCTTACGAAAGCTGGACCTTTTCCAGGTTTTACGTGAAGGAATTCAATAATTTTATAGATGTCGTGATTAAATTTAATACACAATCCGTTTCTAATATCTGATGTAGATGCCATTTGTTTTTTTATTTTAGATTTTAGTCCCGAAGCTTCGGGATAGATTTTAGATTCCTAGATAAAGAATCAATTTTCATTTTTAATTTTATATTTTTCAATTTACAGCTTAGAAATCTAAAATCAGAAATCTAAACCCTAAAATTAATAGTTCCCTGAATAACCTTTCATAATTCCTCGAGAAGAATTTCTGATAAAATCAAGAATTTCATCTCTTTCAGGAGTCGCTTCCATCTCAGCTTCAATAATGCTCAAAGCTTGTGTTGTATTGTAATTTTTTTGGTATAAAATTCTGTAGATCTCCTGAATTTCTCTAATCTTTTCAGTGCTAAACCCTCTTCTTCTTAGACCAACTGAATTAATACCCACATAAGACAAAGGTTCTTTTGCAGCTTTTGTAAAAGGAGGAACATCTTTTCTTACCAAAGATCCTCCAGAAATCATAGCATGATCTCCAATATGAATAAACTGATGAATTGCCGCTAGACCTCCAATAACTGCATGATTTCCAACAACTACATGGCCTGCCAAAGCAACACCGTTAACGATGATAGCATTATTTCCAATTTCACAATCGTGTGCAATATGCGCGTAAGCCATTACTAAACAGTTATTTCCAATAACCGTTTGTCCTGAAGCGATTGTTCCTCTGTTTATAGTAACACACTCTCTAATAGTGCAGTTATCTCCGATAATAGCAAGAGAATCTTCTCCTCCGAATTTTAAATCTTGTGGCACTGCAGAAATTACAGCTCCTGGAAAAATATTACAATTTTTTCCAATTCGAGCTCCTTCCATAATGGTCACGTTTGAACCAATCCAAGTACCATCACCAATAACAACATTATTGTGAATTGTTGTAAATGGCTCTATTACAACATTTTTAGCGATTTTCGCGCCTGGATGAACATATGCTAATGGTTGATTCATCTGTATGTTTTATATTTTTAATTAAAATATTTCGATTTGAGGCAACAAACCTAAACAATAAATTTGATAATTTATTATTGTTTTCTTGCTATTTGTGCCATTAATTCTGCTTCTGTTACTAATTTACCATTAGCATAGGCATTTGCCTGCATATGACAAATCCCTCTTCTGATAGGAGAAATTAATTCGCACTTAAAAATTAAGGTATCACCTGGCAATACTTTATGCTTGAATTTTACATTATCAATTTTCATAAAGTAAGTCAAATAATTTTCAGGATCTGGAACTGTACTTAAAACTAAAATTCCACCTGTCTGAGCCATTGCTTCTACAATTAAAACTCCTGGCATTACTGGCGCTTCAGGAAAATGACCTACGAAGAAATTTTCGTTCATCGTTACATTTTTCAAACCAACAACATGACGATCAGACATTTCAATAATTCTATCAATCAACAAAAATGGAGGTCTGTGAGGAAGCATCGCCATAATTTTATGAATATCCATCAAAGGTTCTTGATTTAAATCATAAACAGGAACATGATTTCTCTGCTCTATTTTAATAATTTTAGCCAACTTTTTAGCAAATTGAGTATTTACAAAGTGACCTGGTTTGTTTGCGATAATTTTCCCTTGAATACGAACTCCAATAAGAGATAAATCTCCGATAACATCAAGTAATTTGTGTCTTGCAGCTTCGTTCGGATAATGTAATGTCAAGTTATCTAGAACACCATTTGGCTTAACTGAAATTTCATCTTTACCAAATGCTTTCTTTAAATTCTCCATTGTAGACTCCGAAATCTCTTTATCTACATAAACAATTGCGTTATTTAAATCTCCTCCTTTAATTAAACCATGCTCTAATAAAGATTCTAGTTCATGTAAAAAACTAAATGTTCTTGAGCTTGCAATTTCTTGTTTAAAATCAGAAAGACTTTTTAGAGTAGCGTTTTGTGTTCCTAATACTTTAGTACCAAAGTCTACCATTGTAGTTACTTGGTATTCGTCACTTGGCATAACCAAAATTTCACTTCCTGTAGCTTCATCAGTAAACGAAATAACTTCTTTTACTACATAAACATTACGACTAGCATCTTGCTCTTCGATTCCTGCTTTTTCGATTGCTTCTACAAAATATTTTGATGAACCATCCATAATTGGTAGTTCAGAGGCATTCAATTCAATAATAATATTATCCAAATCACATCCAACTACAGCAGCTAAAACGTGCTCTGGAGTTTGAATTTTAACTCCTAATTTCTCAAGGTTAGTCCCTCTTTGAGTATTAACAACATAATTAGCATCAGCTTCAATGACTGGTTGACCTTGCAAATCTACTCTTACAAAAGTGAAACCATTATTAACGGGTGCAGGTTTAAAAGTCATTGTAACTTCTTTTCCAGTGTGTAAACCAACTCCTGTTAGCGAAATTTCATTTTTGATGGTCTTCTGTTTAACCATTATTTCCATTTTTTGGGTTTATTATTTGTTTTTTTAATTCTTCAACTTCGGCCACAATTTTAGGCAGATTCTTAAAATGAACATATGATTTATTAAAATCAGTATATCCAAGTGATGGAGTTCCTTGCAAAACTTCATCATCTTTAATGTTTCTTGCAACTCCTGACTGCGCCTGAAGTCTAACATTATTACCTATAATTAAATGACCTGCGATACCTACCTGACCTCCGATCATGCAGTTTTCTCCAATTTTTGTAGAACCTGCAACACCGCTTTGAGCAGCTATCACAGTATTTTTTCCAATTTCGACATTGTGAGCAATCTGAATCTGGTTATCTAACTTTACTCCTTTTCTAATAATTGTAGAACCAAGAGTTGCTCTGTCAATTGTTGTATTTGCACCAACATCAACATTATCTTCTAAAATAACATTCCCAATTTGTGGCACTTTACTGTATTCTCCATTTTCATTTGGCGCAAATCCGAAACCGTCGGCACCAATTATAACGCCTGAATGAATGGTGCAATTATTTCCAATAACTGTTTCTGAATAAATTTTCGCGCCAGCAAAAATGAATACATTATCGCCTATCACAACATTATCGCCAATAAAACTATTTGGATAAATTTTTACATTGTCACCTAAAACAACATTTTGACCAACATAACTAAAGCTTCCTAAATAGAGATTTTCTCCATATTTAGTTCCTTCAGACATAAATGACTGAGGTTCGATACCTGTTTTGTTTAATTTAACCTGATTATAAAAGTGTAAAAGTTTAGAAAATGCCGCATAAGCATCTTCCACTTTAATTAAGGTAGTAGTAATTTCTTGCTCTGGTACAAAGCTGTCGTTAACAATAGTAACGGTTGCTTTTGTACTATATATATAATTGATATACTTGGGATTAGCCAAAAAAGTAAGCGATCCATTTTCGCCTTCTTCGATTTTGGAAAGCTTAGAAACTTCTGCATTGGGATCCCCAACAACTTCTCCTTCTAAAATTCCTGCTATTTGTTCTGCTGTAAATTTCATCGCGACAAAAATATAAAAAATAGATTTTAAATGTTAATTTTAGATAAGTTGTTTTGGAAAACAGATATAATATTTTGTTACCAATTTAGATAACGATTTCAAATTCAGCTGATCAGAAGCTTCAACAACATCTTCAATTGTTTTATCTTTTTTCAAAATTCGAATAGGTTCCGCTTCTTTACTATAAGCTTGATTTTTAATTTTCCCTCTAAAAATAAAATAACCTGCGTCTAATTGACTGATATGATGCTGATTTGCAAATTTTTCTTTTAAAGATTGGGATTCTTCCACAGAAACTTTCTCAGCACTCATCTTGATTTTTAGTAAATCTCTATTTATGATCATCTTACTTAAAGTGCTCAATACAAAATCGTCATTTCGCTGCCACGCTTTTAAGGCACTAATGATATCAAAATCATCTAATTGCGAAAACAAATCAAGTCTTTCTGCATCAAAATTCTCAAGAGTTATTTTATTATGCATAAAATACGAAAGAGGCTCACTGCAAGGCAAATTGACTCCTTTTAAAATGAGTTCTTTTGCTCTCTTTAATACTTTCATCAAAATTAGTTCGGCAACTAAACTCGTTTTATGCAAATAGGCTTGCCAGTACATTAATCGACGTGAAAGCAGGAATTTCTCGACAGAATAAATTCCTTTTTCTTCGATAACTAATACATCGTTTTCAACATTCATCATCTGAATCAATCGTTCAGAATTCACATTTCCTTCTGCAACTCCAGTGTAAAAACTATCACGCTTTAAATAATCCATTCGATCCATATCTAATTGACTTGAAATCAATTGCAACATGAATTTTCTATGATACTCTCCTTTAAACACCTGAATTGCTAAACTCAATCTTCCATCAAATTCTTCGTTAAGCTGATTCATAAACAATAACGAAATTGCCTCATGATGAACATCTTCAACAATACTTCTCTCCATTGCATGAGAAAATGGTCCGTGCCCAATATCGTGCAATAAAATTGCTATCAATAAAGCATTTTCTTCTTCTTCTGAAATGACAACATCTTTAAAACGAAGCGTATCGATTGCTTTTTTCATCAAATGCATACATCCTAGAGCATGATGAAATCGGGTATGATTAGCGCCTGGATATACCAAATATGACAATCCCATTTGCGAGATTCGACGAAGACGTTGAAAATAAGGATGCTGAATTAAATCGTAAACAAGCTCATTCGGAATCGTGATAAAACCATATATGGGATCGTTGAATATTTTTAGTTTATTGATATGAGTCACTATTGCGATATTTTTTAGGTCAACAAATATAAGTAAATAAGTATAAAGAGGTTGGTGTTTTTTATTTAAAAATGAATGCCAAAATAGAGATGATTTTCAATATTATACATAAAAAAAAGATAAAAATCGAGTTAAAATCATCGTGATTCTTTAAGAACTTTATACTATTTTTAATACTTTTTAAGTTCTATAACTTTAAATTGCAGTAAAAATTATTAATTGATTTATGGATAAGATAAAAATACTTTGGGTCGATGATGAAATCGATCTTTTAAAGCCCCACATATTATTTCTAGAAAAAAAGAATTACGAAGTTACAACTTGTAATAATGGTCTCGATGCCATTGCTTTGTTTGAAGAAAACAGCTTCGATATTGTTTTTTTGGATGAAAACATGCCCGGAATGAGCGGATTGGAAACACTTTCTGAAATGAAAGAAAAAAAATCTGCTATTCCTATGATTATGATAACCAAAAGTGAAGAAGAATACATAATGGAAGAAGCCATTGGTTCTAAAATCGCCGATTATCTGATCAAGCCTGTAAACCCAAACCAGATTTTATTGAGTTTGAAGAAAAACTTAGAGGATTCAAGATTAATTACCGAAAAAACGACTTTAGATTATCAAAAAGAATTCAGAAAAATTGCGATGGAATTAGCCATGGTAAATTCTTATGAAGATTGGATTGAATTGTATAAAAAATTACTTTTTTGGGAATTAAAACTAGAAGACATCAATGATACGGCTATGATCGAGATTCTAGAATCTCAAAAAGTAGAAGCCAACTCTCAGTTCGGAAAATTTATAGAAAGAAATTACGAAGATTGGTTTGCTCCAAAAGCAGATAAACCAATACAATCGAATACTTTATTTAAAGAATTGGTTGTTCCAGAAATTAAAAAGAAAGACAAACCCATTCTTTTTGTTGTAATCGACAATCTTCGTTACGATCAATGGAAATCTTTCGAATCTGTAGTTTCTAATTATTACAAATTAGAAAAAGAAGTTCCTTATTACTCTATTCTTCCAACCGCGACACAATATGCCAGAAACTCAATTTTCTCAGGCTTAATGCCCTTAGAAATGGAAAAACAATTTCCGCAATATTGGAAAAATGATGTAGAAGATGGAGGAAAAAATCTTTATGAAGCTGAATTTTTATCTGCTCAATTAAAAAGATTGGGCTTAAATATCAAAGAAGACTATTTTAAAATCACTAATTATTCTGGCGGAAAAAAATTAGCAGAAAACTTCAAAGCCTTAAAAGGAAACGACTTAGTAACGGTAGTTTACAATTTCGTTGATATGCTTTCGCACGCTAAAACCGAAATGGAAGTTGTTAAGGAATTAGCTTCAGATGATAAAGCTTACCGTTCCTTAACACTTAGCTGGTTTAAAAACTCTCCATTATTAGAGATTATTCAGCAAGCACAACTTTTAGGTTTCAAATTAATCTTAACAACCGATCACGGAACAATTAATGTAAAAAATCCGTCTAAAGTTGTGGGAGATAAAAATACAAGTCTAAATTTGCGATACAAAACTGGACGTAGTTTAACATACGAACAAAAAGATGTGTATGTAGTTAAAGAACCTAAAACAATTGGCCTTCCTGCTATAAACATGAGCAGTTCGTTTATTTTTGCTAAGAATGATTTCTTTCTAGCATATGTAAACAACTACAATCATTATGTGAGTTATTATAAAAACACATACCAGCATGGTGGAATTTCGTTAGAAGAAATGATTATTCCGTTCTTGGTTTTTAATCCTAAATAAAAGTATATCGCCACAAATTTCACTAATTTCCACTAATTTTAATTTAAAAGAAAAATTAATTCGTGAAAATTCGTGAAATTCGTGGCAAAAATAAAACATACAATGAACATCGTTTTTTCATTAGATCAAATTCAAGAAGTTGCGCAGCAGATTATCGATTCAAATCCTAAAAAAATCATTCTTTTTAATGGAGAAATGGGAGTTGGAAAAACTACACTAATTAAACAATTGTGCAAAAGCTTAGGAGTTGAAGACGCAACAAGCAGTCCTACTTTTTCTTTAGTTAACGAATACTACACTACTAATAATCAGACAGTTTATCATTTTGATTTTTATCGATTAAATAAAGAAACGGAAGCACTCGATATGGGAGTTGATGATTATTTGTATTCTGGAAATTGGTGTTTTATAGAATGGTCAGAAAAAATTGCTAATTTAATTCCAGAAGAACATTCTACTATAGATATTGAATTGCTTTCAGACGGAAAAAGAGAGCTTAAATTAGCCTAAATCTTGATCAAATCCAAAGTTTACATAATTTGTAAATTACTAAAACAAGAACAATAAATTTCTTAACATTCTCGATATGCAGTATTAGCAGAATTTTTGCACTAATTTTAAAACTTTTTACGTAATTTGTACCTTTAATTTTTTGCACAATCCATGTCAATTACCTTAACTCCATTTACAAAACAACAATTAATACCACAGGAAGAAAAACTTGAGGTTGGTCGTTTTAAAAGAGAACTTTTTATAGGAATTCCTAAAGAAACAAGTTATCAGGAACGTCGTATTTGCTTAACTCCTGATGCTGTAAACTCACTTACATATGCAGGACACCGCGTTATGATTGAATCTGGAGCCGGAGAAAGTTCAAGTTACACAGACAAGGAATATGCAGATGCTGGCGCAGAAATTACAAAAGATGCCAAAAGAGTTTTTGGTTGTCCATTCTTATTAAAGGTAGAACCGCCAACATTAGCCGAAATTGAAATGATAAATCCTGAAACGGTTATTATTTCTGCAATTCAGTTAAAGACCAAAAAGAAAACATATTTTGAGGCGCTGGCACAAAAGAAAATCACAGCTCTTGCTTTTGAATACATTAAAGATGAAGATGGATCTTATCCTGCAGTAAAATCTTTAAGTGAAATTGCGGGAACTGCTTCAATCCTTATTGCGGCAGAATTAATGATTACTGACGAATTTGGAAAAGGACTTTTGTTTGGAAACATTACAGGCGTACCTCCTACTGAAGTTGTAATTTTAGGCGCTGGAACTGTTGGTGAATTTGCCGCAAAAACAGCAATTGGACTTGGAGCAAATGTTAAAGTTTTTGATAATTCAATTACAAAACTACGTCGTTTACAAAATAATTTAAATCAAAGAATTTTCACTTCAACTATACAACAAAAAGGCTTATTAAAAGCTTTAAGACGTTGTGACGTGGCAATTGGCGCAATGCGCGGAAAAGAACGTTGTCCGATTGTAGTTAACGAAACAATGGTGGAACATATGAAAAAAGGTGCGGTAATTGTCGATGTTAGCATTGATACGGGCGGATGTTTCGAAACTTCCGAAGTTACAACGCACGAAAAACCTACTTTTATAAAAAGCAATGTTTTACATTATTGCGTACCTAATATTCCATCAAGATATTCTAAAACCGCTTCATTATCAATTAGTAACATCTTAACACCATATCTTCATCAGATAGCCGAAGATGGTGGCATAGAAAGTGCCATAAGATGCAACAAGGGACTTAAAAATGGAATTTATCTTTATCACGGAATCCTAACTAATAAAGCCATTGGTGATTGGTTCGATTTACCCGATAACGATATTAATTTACTTGTATTTTAAGGGAAGTTTAATGTACCTTTGCAAAAAAATTATTTCATGAAGTTCGTACACCGTTTTGCATATTATTTGATTGGTCTTGTAATGGGATGTTTTGTTGTAGCAGCTATTTTTAGCGGAAAAGACACTCGTTGTAATTATTTTCCAAATGCTCGAGTTTTAAATAACCTTAGAACAAAACCTTTTCAATATTCCGAAAAAGCTGTTCAAACTTTAAATGAAAAATGGGTTGATACAGCAGATGTTAAAAACACATTGACTTACGGAGATGTCGATTTTGATAAAAGCAATGTTCCGTTCAATAAAGGAAAACTTTATATCATTGAAGGAAAAACAGTAAAAAATCAGGAAATTATTCTAAAAGTGGTGAATTATGAAAACAAAGCCGTTTTAGAAGAAATTATAAAAAAGTAATAAAAAATTAAGTCTTTTGTTTCTTGCAGATTATGCAGATTCAAAAGATTTTTTTTTGCAAAAGCATTTCTTGCAAAGACACAAAGACACAAAGACACAAAGTTTTTCTCTCTGTCTCTTTGTAACTCTGAAACTTTGTCCCTTTTAAAAAAAATTACCACTCAATTTCTTTTAATCCTTTCGATTTTAGAAATTCATTTGCTTGGCTAAAATGTTTATTTCCAAACCAAAAACCTCTGTTCGCACTCAAAGGTGAAGGATGTCCTGATTTTAAAATATAATGTTTAGAAGCATCTATCAAAGCTGATTTTTTCTGAGCAAATCCTCCCCAAAGTAAAAACACAACATTTTCTTTTTCAGCAGAAATTTGTTTGATAACGGCATCCGTAAATTTTTCCCAGCCTTTACCTTGATGGCTTCCTGCTTCAGATTGCCTCACGGTTAAAGTAGCATTTAAAAGAAAAACTCCCTGATCTGCCCAACGTTCTAAATTTCCTGTATTAGGTACAGGTATATTTAAATCACTTTCAATTTCTTTGAATATATTTTGAAGTGATGGAGGAAATGGAATTCCGTCATTTACAGAAAAACATAATCCATTTGCCTGATTTGGTCCATGATATGGATCTTGCCCAATAATAACAACTTTTACTTGATCAAAATGACAATGGTCAAAAGCTGAAAAAATTTGGCTTCCCTTCGGATAACAGATTTTAGTTGCATATTCCGTCTTTACAAAATCAATTAATTCATTAAAATAGGATTTTTCAAATTCTTCATTCAAAACGGGTTTCCAAGAAGGATGCATTTTTACGTCCATAATTTTTTTATGCTAATTTCAGAAATAAATACTTAAAATCAAAAATTCAAAACGCTAAGTAAAAATGAAAGCCAATCAAAAAACGCATAATTCATAACTTATCACTCATAATTAATAAGTAACAATTCACAATTGATGAATGTTTTCGTACTTTTGCCTTTACTTTCATAAAGTTATTAAATGATCAGTATTACCGAAAAAACATTACAAGACTTACAATTTCCAACCGTACTTGAAACCATTTCAGATGGATGCAACACCGATATTGGAAAAGAAAAGGCTTTGCAAATAAAACCAATTAGAGACAAAGAAGAACTGATGCAAACATCAGAGTATGTTTCTTCTTTTCAAAATAATAACGCAATTCCTAATCATGGTTTTGACGCCATTACACACGAAATTAAGTTTTTAGCTATTGAAGATAGTTTTCTTGAAGTAGGCAGTTTTAGAAAAATTGCCAATCTTTCTGCAACAACAAATGTCTTACTGAATTTCTTAAAAAAATTCAATGACTATTATCCAAATTTAAATGCTAGAGCTTCGCGTGTAGAATTAACCAAAGATATTATCACTTCGATCGATGCAATTGTAGATAAATATGGAGAAATAAAAGACAATGCTTCTCCAGCTCTTTCTGGAATCCGTCAGAATATGAATCTAGTTCGCGGTAAAGTCAATCAAAGTTTTGGTTCGGCTTTAACGCAATATAATGGTTTAGGATATTTGGACGATATTAAAGAAAGTTTTGTGCAAAACCGTAGAGTTTTAGCAGTTTTAGCTATGTATCGCCGTAAAGTAAAAGGTTCAATTTTAGGAAGTTCCAAAACTGGAAGTATCGCATATATAGAACCCGAAGCTACTTTGAAATATTCAAGAGAATTAGCAAATTTAGAATACGAAGAAAAAGAAGAAATTACAAGAATTTTAAAAAATCTATCCAACGTAATTCGCCCTTATCTTCCTTTATTAATTGAATATCAAGACTTTTTGAGCGATATAGATGTCGTTGCCGGAAAGGCAAAATATGCCAATCGCATCAACGGAATTCTTCCTGCAATTACAGAAGAAAGAAGATTGTTTTTTAGAGAAGCGTATCATCCCATTTTATATTTAAATAACAAACAAAAAAAGGAAATTACACATCCGCAGACCATTGAGTTAAAACAAGAAAACCGAATTATTGTAATTTCTGGACCAAATGCTGGAGGAAAAACCATTTCCTTAAAAACAGTTGGTTTATTGCAATTAATGCTGCAATCTGGAATTTTAATTCCAGTTCACGAAAGAAGTGAAACTTTCTTGTTCGACAGAATCTTGACTGATATTGGTGATAATCAATCTATTGAAAATCATTTAAGTACTTATAGTTACCGATTAAAAAACATGAATTATTTCTTAAAAAAATGCAACAAGAAAACCATGTTTTTGATTGATGAATTTGGTACAGGTTCTGATCCGGAATTGGGGGGAGCTTTAGCAGAAATTTTCTTGGAAGAATTTTATCATCGTGAAGCATTCGGAATTATCACGACGCATTATTCAAATTTAAAAATTTTAGCAAACGAATTGCCATACGCAACTAATGCGAATATGATGTTTGACGAAAAGTCTCTTGAACCAATGTACAAATTGGCTTTAGGTCAAGCAGGAAGTTCGTTTACATTTGAAGTTGCTCAAAAAAATGGAATCCCGTTTGGATTGATTAATCGTGCAAAAAAGAAAATCGAAGTTGGAAAAGTTCGTTTTGATAAAACTATCGCGACTCTTCAAAAAGAAAGATCGAAACTCGAAAAAACTTCTTTGAATTTAAAAGAAGAAGAAACTCGTGCTCGTGAGGAAAGTAAAAAGATGGAAAACATCAATACCAAAATCCAACAAAAATTAGAAAGCTATCAGGAATTATATGATAGTAATCAGAAGATAATTTATATAGGACAAAAAATTGATGATATTGCTGAGAAATATTTCAATAATAAAAACAAAAAAGAATTGATTGGAGAGTTCTTGAAAATTGTTGAGATTGAAAATTCAAAACGTAAAAAAGCAACTCCGAAAGAAGTAAAAGCAAAAGTTGAAAAACAAAAAGAAATTATTGCTGAAGTTAATGTAAAAGTTGAGGAAATTCGAAAAGAGAAAAAAGAAAAGAAACTCAAACCTATTATCGAAAAACCAAGACCTATTTTAAAAGTTGGCGACCGAGTAAGAATGCTTGACGGAAGATCCGTTGGAAGTATAGATGCTATTGAAAAAAATAAGGCAACTGTTAATTACGGAATTTTTACTTCTAAAGTAAGTTTGGAAGAATTGGAATTGGTTGAAGCTGTTAAAAAATAATATTTTTTAGTTTTTCAGTTCCAGTCGCAGTTTTAGACTGAAAAAGTGATAAATTTTAGTTAAAATTAAAATAAAGCGATTTTAGGGACGATTATATAAATTACAATAAAAGACATTAATAAATTTTAAAAGCTGATTAAAAAAGAGATAATGAAGTGGTTTTTTATTGATAAAATTTATTAAAAATAAAAATCTAATAAATTATTCTAATGAAACGCAATTGTTTAAATTTTTAGCGTTTATAATTAATACAACTAGATATACAATAATAATGGATGATATTCCAAATAATAAAAAAATAATTCTTTTTGATGGAGTTTGTAACCTCTGTGATTCTGCGGTGCAATTTATTATTAAGCATGACAAAAAAGATATCTTTAGATTTGTAGCCTTGCAATCAGAATTAGGAATTTCAATTTGTAAATATCTGGGAATTAGTTTTTCAAAAATGGATAGTATTATTTTGTACAATCCAGGTGTTGCCTATTTTTATAAATCTTCTGCAGTAATCGAAATAGCAAAACATTTTGGTGGCTTATGGAAATTAACTCCTGTTTTTAGAATCGTACCTATCTTCATTAGTGACAGAATTTACGATTATGTTGCGAAGAACCGCTACAACTGGTATGGCAAAAAAGAAAGCTGTCTAATACCAACTCCGGAATTGAAATCTAAGTTTCTTTAAGAAATTCCAAAATTCTGAAATCCCAAATTCCAATTTCCAATTTCCACAATATTGTCATTTCGACGAAGGAGACCCGAGCGATAGCGAACAGGCGAAGCAAATCTTCGCAAGTAACTCTGTAACGAAAACCTAATCTTTGTCGAGCTTCTCACGAAGATTTTTCCTCCATCGAAATGAAATACTTTATCTAAAAAATATATTGAATTCAAGCCCGACAGGTTTTAAAAACCTGTCGGGCTTTCTTTGCTGATATAATTCAAAATAAAATCCCAAACTCCGGTAAATTTGGAATTTGGGATTTTTTATCTTTGAAATCATTAGAACTTATTATCTAATCAATTTCTTGTATTTCAGACGTTTCGGAGTTAAATCACCGCCAAGACGTTTCTTTTTATTTTCTTCATAATCAGTAAAACTTCCTTCAAAGAAATAAACTTCAGAATCTCCTTCAAAAGCTAAAATATGTGTACAAATTCTATCTAAGAACCATCTATCGTGAGAAATAATTACAGCACAACCTGCAAAATTTTCTAAACCTTCTTCTAATGCACGAAGTGTATTTACGTCAAGATCATTCGTAGGCTCATCCAGCAAAAGCACATTTCCTTCTTCTTTTAATGTCATTGCTAAGTGCAAACGGTTACGCTCACCACCTGATAACATTGAAACTTTTTTATTTTGTTCGCCTCCACCAAAGTTGAAACGAGATAAATAGGCTCTAGAATTTACTTGCTTACCTCCCATCATGATCAATTCTTGACCGTCAGCAAAGTTCTCCCAAATCGATTTATTCGGATCAATATTAGAGTGCGACTGATCTACATAAGCGATTTTTACAGTCTCTCCAACTGAAAATTCTCCGCTGTCAGTAGCTTGTTCTCCCATTATCATTTTGAAAATAGTCGATTTACCAGCACCGTTTGGCCCGATAATTCCAACAATACCAGCTTGTGGCAAAGTAAAATTCAAATTATCATATAGTAATTTTTCACCAAACGCTTTTGCAACATTTTTGGCTTCAATAACATTAGTTCCTAAACGAGGACCATTTGGAATGTAGATTTCTAATTTTTCATCCAATTGTTTTTGATCTTCATTTAATAATTTGTCGTAGTTCTGCAAACGAGCTTTTTGTTTCGTCTGACGACCTTTTGCTCCTTGGCGAACCCAGTCCAACTCACGCTCTAAAGTTTTTCTACGTTTAGATGCCACTTTTTCTTCTTGAGCTAAACGATTTGATTTTTGATCTAACCAAGAAGAATAGTTTCCTTTCCATGGAATACCTTCTCCTCTATCTAGCTCTAAAATCCATCCAGCTACATTATCTAAGAAATAACGGTCGTGCGTTACTGCAATTACAGTTCCTGCATATTGTGCTAAATGTTGCTCTAACCACAGAACTGACTCAGCGTCAAGGTGGTTGGTAGGCTCATCTAAAAGCAATACATCTGGTTGTTGTAATAACAAACGACATAAAGCTACACGACGGCGCTCACCTCCAGAAAGGTTTTTGATTGGTGTATCACCTTCTGGCGTACGCAATGCATCCATTGCAATTTCTAATTTTGTATCGATTTCCCATGCACCTAAAGCATCAATTTTATCTTGCAAAGCTGCTTGACGGTCCATCAATTTATCCATTTTATCTGGGTCTGAGTAATTTTCTTCAAGACCAAATAAATCATTAATTTTATTATATTCTTCTAAAACCGCCATTGTTTCAGCTGCACCTTCGCGAACAATTTCGATAACAGTTTTAGAATCATCAAGAATTGGTTCCTGCTCTAAATAACCAACTGTATAACCAGGCTGAAAAACCACATCACCTTGGTAATTTTTATCAACTCCTGCAATAATTTTTAAAAGAGAAGATTTTCCAGAACCATTAAGACCCAAAATACCAATCTTTGCACCATAAAAGAAACTTAGATAAATATTTTTAAGTACCGGTTTGTCCGCTCCTTGATAGGTTTTACTCAATTTTTGCATTGAGAAAATTACTTTCTTATCGTCTGACATTTTTTATATTATTATATTAATTTTTATATTCTCAATTCAAATCTAAATTAAACTCTACCTTTTAACGCATTGAATACCCAAGCATTAGCAAAAAAACCAACTCCTACAGCACCAAATCCCCAGCCAGAAACATCACTGTATCTAAAGACTCCGAGAGCGATAAGCAACAATCCCATAAGTACCATTATAAAAGTAGCCCATCCTAAAATGGTATTTTTATTCATTCCCATAATTGTGTAATTATTTTAAGTAGTAAATTTTTTAGAAACGCAAATATCGTGAATTTTAACGGCTTAATTAAATATTTTATAAAGCATTTCTTTAAGTAAATCTGATTGAGGCAAAGCATTGGCTCCCACACCTTTGCTCTTTACATCAATATCTCGCAAAGCACCAACAATCTGACTTACTTTTCTCATTGGATAATTTTTTACTGCCAAATCATATTCTTTCAAAAAATACGGATTTACACCAAGAACGGCTGCAACATTTTTAGGATTCTTATCTTTTAATCCGTGGTATTTTAAAAGCTGTACAAAAAAACCAAATACCAATCCGGTAGTCATTACTAATGGATATTCCTTTGGATTGTGAGCAAAATTCTCTGCTATTTTATACGCGTTCAACTGATTGCGTTCTCCAATTGCTTTTCTAAGTTCAAAAACATTATAATCTTTACTAAAACCAATGTTTTCTTCAATGTGTTCCGCAGTAATCATCGTGCCTTGCGGTAAAATAATCTGCAATTTTTCAAGTTCATTATTAATTTTACTCAAGTCAGTTCCTAAAAATTCAACCAACATAGCATTTGCCTTTGGATCTATAGTATATTTTTTTCCAGCTAAAACGCGTTTTATCCAATCTCCAACCTGATTTTCGTATAATTTTTTGCTTTCGTAAACTATACCTTTCTGAGCTAATAGTTTTGTAACTTTTTTACGTTTATCAAGCGTTTTATATTTATAACAAAAAACCAAAACAGTAGTTTCCATCGGATTATCTACATAAGATTCAATTTTATCAATTGTTCTTGATAAATCCTGAGCTTCTTTAACAATAACAACCTGACGATCAGCCATCATCGGATAGCGTTTAGCTGTTGAAACAATTTCATCTATAGAAACATCTCTTCCGTACAAAACAGTCTGGTTAAATCCCTTTTCTTCTTCTGCTAAAACATTTTGTTCAATATATTCAGATAATTTATCTATATAATAAGGTTCTTCACCCATCAAAAAATAAATTGGCTTAATATTTCCGGCTTTTATATCATTAACGATTTTTACAACTTCGTCCATTAAATCTTTTGTTTCAAGTTTAAAGTTTCAAGTTACGTTTCAAAACTTGAAACTTTATCCCGAGACTTCGGGAGAAACCTAAAACTATTTTATATTTTTGCTTTATGCAGCGATTAAATTTTCCAATCTATAGTTTTCGATTCAAAAATAGCGAAAATAAAATGTCTATTTTTGATGAAATAAGAAAAAAATTTATAATTCTTACACCAGAAGAATGGGTCCGCCAGCACGTTGTTCATTTTTTGATGCACGAAAAAAAATATCCAAAATCGCTTATCAATGTAGAGAAAGTTTTAACTGTCAATGGATTAAGAAAACGTTATGACGTGGTAGTATTTAATTCCGATGGTACCATACATATATTAGTAGAATGTAAAGCTCCTAAAGTAAAAATTTCTCAAGCAACTTTTGATCAAATTGCACGTTATAATATGACAATGCAGGCACGGTTTTTGAATGTCACAAACGGACTAAACCATTTTTATTGTCAAATGGATTTTGAAAACGAAAAATATGAGTTTTTGAGAAACCTTCCTGACTATAAAGAAAACCATTAAAAACGAATAAATAACTAAAAATACTTTTGGATAAAATAGCAGTTGTCATTTTAAATTGGAACGGGGTAAAATTGCTTGAGCAGTTTTTACCTTCTGTTATTCAGTTTTCAGAAGGCGCAACAATTTACATTGCAGATAATGCTTCTACAGATAATTCTGTTGAATTTATTACACAAAATTTCCCAACCGTAAAAATTGTAAAAAACTCAAGCAATCATGGTTTTGCAAAAGGCTACAATGATGCTCTAAAACATATAGATGCAGAAATCTATGCATTAGTGAATTCCGATATTGAAGTAACTGAAAATTGGCTAAAACCAATTCTTGAAACTTTTGATAACGAAAAACAAACCGCTATTATCCAGCCAAAAATTCTAGATTTTAAAAACAAAGAGTACTTTGAATATGCTGGTGCTGCTGGAGGTTTTATAGACAAATATGGTTTTCCATTCTGTAGAGGAAGAGTATTTGAAACTGTAGAAAAAGACAATGGACAATATGATGATAATATTGAATTGTTTTGGGCTTCTGGTGCTTGTTTTTTTATCCGAAAAAATGTTTACCATGAACTAGGCGGATTTGACGAGAGCTTTTTTGCACACCAAGAAGAAATTGATTTGTGCTGGAGAGCGTCAAACGAAGGGCACATTATTAGATACAACTCTCAATCGGTTGTTTATCATGTTGGAGGTGCTACTTTACAACAGGGAAATCCAAAAAAAACATTTTTGAATTTTAGAAATTCATTGCTAATGCTGGTCAAAAATCTGCCAAAAAGAGGATTGTTTTGGGTTATTTTCTTCCGAATGATTTTAGACGGAATTGCAGCTATCCGTTTTCTTACACAAGGTAAATTCGGGCATACTTTCGCCATTTTAAAGGCACATTTTTCATTTTATTGCTTATCTTTAAAATATCTTAAAAAACGTAAAGATTTTCAAATACAACAATACTATTTGGTAAAAAGCGTCGTTTTCCTTTATTATATAAGGAAATTGACCTTTTTTAAAGAAATCTTTAACAGTATTCAAAATATTAAAAACTAAATTTGTAATCAAGTCTAATTAAAATTAAATTTATGAGAAAAATAGTTATCGCACTATCAGTATTAATGGCCCTAACATCATGTGTTTCTAAAAAGAAATATGCTGAGTTGGAAGCAAAAAACAAAGAGACTCAAGATTTGTTAAACTCTTGTACTGTAAAATTAAATACGTGCTTAGAAGAAAAAGCTGGATTAGCTGCTACTGCTGAAAGCTACAAACAACATAATCAAGACTTAATCAATAGTTCTAAAGATTTAACAATCCTAACTACTAAAGGTGCTGAAAATCTAGAAAAATCTCTTGAAAGCTTGAAAGAAAAAGATTTAAAAATCTCTAGACTTCAAGATGCTTTAACTAAAAAAGACAGTGTTACTTTAGCTTTAGTTACAAGTTTAAAAGGAGCAGTTGGAATCAACGATCCAGACATCGAAATCAATGTTGAAAAAGGAGTTGTGTTTATCTCTATCGCAGATAAATTGTTATTCAAAAGCGGAAGTTATGAAGTAACTGATGCAGCAAAAGGTGTTTTAGCTAAAGTTGCAAAAGTGGTTAACGACAAACCAGATTTTGAATGTATGGTTGAAGGACACACAGATAATGTGCCGTACAAAAGTAACGGAATTATCTTAGATAACTGGGATTTAAGTGTTAAACGTTCTACTTCTATCGTTCGTGTATTAACAAACGATCTTGGTGTTAACCCAGCTAAATTAATTGCTGCAGGTAGAAGTTCTTACGTACCATTAGTTGCTAATGATTCTGCTGAAAACAAAGCACGTAACAGAAGAACTCGTATTGTAGTTATGCCAAAAATCGATCAATTCTATGATATGATTGAAAAAGAAATGAAAAAACAAGCTAAATAATTGTTTTTCAAATAGCATTAAAAACAAAAAAGCAGGTCGATTGACCTGCTTTTTTTGTGTTCTTAATTTTCTTTTTAATAACCAATTAAATACAAATCAAGAACGACATTATTTTAAATTAACTAACTAAATTTTAACTATAATAAAGTTAGGCATAATTTTTAAACTGTAATACAATTAAAGTTTTTTTTTACAAAATATCCACATCACCTTTTCCTTCTCTTACAATTACTGGTTCGTGTTCAGATAAATCGATGATTGTAGAACCAACATTATCTCCATATCCACCATCAACTACCAAATCTACAAGGTTTTGCCATTTTTCAAAAATTAGCTCTGGATCTGTAGTATACTCAATTACATCATCTTCATCACGTATCGAGGTAGAAACCACTGGATTTCCTAACTGACGTACAATTTCTAATATAATATTATTATCAGGAACACGAATACCAACTGTAGTTTTCTTTTTAAACTCTTTTGGCAAATTATTATTTCCAGGTAAAATAAATGTATATGGACCTGGCAATGCTCTCTTTAAAATTTTAAAAGTCGAAGTATCAATCTGACGAACATAATCGGATAGATTACTTAAGTCATGACAAATAAAAGAGAAATTTGCTTTCTCTAATTTGACACCTTTTATTTTTGCAATTTTTTCTAAAGCTCTAGAATTGGTAATATCACAACCCAAACCATAAACAGTATCTGTTGGATAAATAACCAATCCACCGTTCTGAAGCACTTTTACAACTTTTGCAATTGCAGCTTCACTTGGTTTATCTGGGTATATTTTTATGAATTCAGCCATAGTTTTTGTTTCAAGTTTTTATTGTTTCAAGTTTGTCAGGCTGAGCGAAGTCGAAGCCTTCGTTAGTAAATAAACTCTTCGACTTCAATCAGAGTGACAGATGTTTTCAAAATCAAATTTTAGAATACTATTCACTTAAGTTTTCAATAATCTATTAAATTTTCAAAATAGAAAACATCATTATTTTTAACTTTTGCGTTTGACGGTTTTTTGGAAAAAAACACCTCATTTAAATTAGTAAAAAGATAATTGATTTCAGTTACAATATGAGTTCTGGAATTTAGTTTATAATATTTACCATTGTGAGTCCACCAAGTTCCTCTTTCATTCCAAACTTTTACTTCACAATCTTTCATTGATGTAAATACAATAAAATACTTCCCATTTTCTTCTCTATTAATAATCCAGTATTTTTTACTAATTAGTGTTATACTATCAAAATCAGCTCCCTTCCAATATCCAATTAACTTTTTATCATTATTTGGCTTCAATGTCTCTGATTGTCCAAAAACATGCAAAGAAAACAAAAAGGTAAAACCAAATAATAAGATCTTCATACTAACCTACAACATCTAATTTAGCAAATCTCAACAGAAGTTTCTTAATTCCACCAACTTCAAATTTAATTTCTGCCTTTTTATCAGCTCCAACACCTTCAAGATTAATAACTTCTCCTTTTCCAAAGCGTTCGTGCATTACTATATTACCAACTGTCAATTTACTGTCAAATAAATTTGGAGCACTTACAGCATTCGGATTAGTTCCTGCAACTGGTTTTAATTTTCTAATAGTAAGATCCGGTTTCGGATTATTATCTGTAATATGTTTTGGAGGTGTTCCTCCAACTGGTTTTGACAATCTCAATTTAGATTTGTCCACATCTCCAAAAATATCTCCGTCGATTGGCGATTTGTAGCGGTAATTCGTTTCTGCTGGAGTCAAATATTCTAAAAACTGACCGTCAATTTCTTCAATAAAACGAGATGGTTCACTATCGGTTAATTTTCCCCAACGGTAACGAGAATTTGCATAAGTCAAATACGCCTGATGTTCTGCACGTGTTAAAGCTACGTAAAACAATCGACGTTCTTCTTCTAATTCACTTCTCGTACTCATACTCATGGCACTTGGAAACAAATCTTCTTCCATACCAACCACAAAAACATGAGGAAACTCCAATCCTTTTGCTAAGTGAATTGTCATCAGCGCTACACGATCTTCATCATTTGTATCTTTATCCAAATCTGTTGCCAAAGCCACATCTTCCATAAATTCAGAAAGTGCACCTCTTGCTCCATCAATTTCTCTTTGTCCCTCGGTAAAATCTTTAATACCGTTTAAAAGTTCTTCAATATTCTGAATTTTAGCCATTCCTTCTGGAGTAGCATCTTTCTTCAATTCTTGAACTAAACCAGTTTTCTTAGCAACGTGATCTGTTACATAAAATGCATCCTGATTTTGATCGATAACCTGAAAACTCTGAATCATGGTCACAAAATCTTTCAATTTGTTTTTAGTTCCAGCGTTTAGCTTAAGATCAATTTTATCGATATTCACCATTACTTCCCAAATCGAACGTTTGTAATGATTCGCGGCAATAGTCAATTTTTCTATTGTTGTATCTCCAATTCCACGAGCGGGATAATTAATCACACGAATTAAAGCCTCTTCATCTTTAGGATTAAGAACCAAACGCAAATAACATAAAACGTCTTTTATCTCTTTACGCTGATAAAATGACAAACCTCCGTAAATTCTATACGGAATATCACGTTTTCTTAAAGCATCCTCCATTGCACGCGATTGCGCATTGGTACGATACAAAATCGCAAAAGATCCATTGTGAAGCTGGTTCTGCATTTTTTGCTCAAAAATAGTACTCGCAACAAAACGCCCTTCTTCAGCATCTGTCAAACTTCTGTGGACTTTAATTTTTGGTCCAAAATCATTCGCAGTCCAAACTACTTTATCCAGTTTGGTTTTATTGTGTTCCATTACCGTATTTGCGGCTTCCACAATATTTCTTGTCGAACGGTAATTCTGCTCTAGACGGAACATTATAACGCCTTCGTAATCTTTCTGGAAATTCAGAATATTATTGATATTCGCGCCACGGAACGCATAAATACTTTGCGCATCATCTCCAACCACACAAATATTCTGAAACCTGTCTGATAAAGCTCTAACAATCAAATACTGAGAATGATTTGTATCTTGGTACTCATCAACTAGAATATAACGAAAACGATCTTGATATTTGGCTAAAACTTCTGGAAAACGAGTCAACAACTCATTGGTTTTCAACAACAAATCATCAAAATCCATTGCGCCAGCCTTGAAACAACGATCTACATATTGCTGATAAATCTCTCCTAATCTTGGTCTTTTTGCCATTGCATCAGCTTCAACCAATTCAGGATTATTAAAATAAGCTTTAACCGTAATCAAACTATTTTTATAACTAGATATACGACCTAAAATTTGCTTTGGTTTGTAAATATCGCGATCCAGCTGCATTTCTTTAATAATAGAAGAAATCAATCTGGCCGAATCCTGAGAATCATAAATGGTAAAATTGGAAGGATATCCTAAATGATCCGATTCTGCACGAAGAATACGCGCAAAAATGGAGTGAAAAGTTCCCATCCAAAGATTTTTTGCTTCACTCGCTCCTACAATATCCGAAATCCTATGTTTCATTTCGCGGGCTGCTTTATTGGTAAAAGTCAGCGACAAAATATTGAAGGCGTCAATTCCTTGCGCCATCAAGTAAGCAATTCTAATTGTTAAAACACGGGTTTTTCCCGAACCTGCACCAGCAATAATAATCATTGGCCCGTCTTTCTTTAAAACAGGCGCTCTCTGCGCTTCGTTGAGCTGGTCAATATATTTCTGCATGTAATTTTCTCCTTTTATGCAAAATTAAGAATTAATACTCTAAATAGCTACTAAGATACTGAGGTTCTAAGATGCTAAGCTTTTTTGTTTTTTGAAGCCAAACAATTGGCATTTTTTCTAACATGGTTTCCCGCTTTCGGCTTTATCTCTTCGCTACGCTACGAGGATATCGCCTCAATCGGGGCTAGATTTAAACAGTTTTTTTTAGATACTAAGGTACTAAGTTTCTTAGGCTCTAAGTTTTTTTTTCGACAAAGAGAAAAATCTTAGAACCTTAGCATCTCAGAACCTCAGAATCTTATTTAAAAAACACATCATAAGCAAAACGAATCAAAGTTCCGACAACTACAACCAAAAAGAAAATTCTAATAAAACCGTTTCCTTTATTAATTGCTAGTTTTGCGCCAAGCCAACCTCCAAGTCCGTTGCTAATTGCCATCGGAATTGCGATTGACCAGATGATTTTTCCTTTAATCATAAATAGACAAATCGAACCGAAATTCGTTGCTAAGTTTACCATTTTAGCATTCGCGGAAGCGTGAAGAAAATCAAAACCTAAAAGCGCTATAAAAGCTACAACAAAAAAGCTTCCCGTTCCTGGACCAATAAATCCGTCATAAAATCCAACAATTATACTGATTACAACAGCATAAATTATTTGCTTCGTTTCTGAATGATCTTTAGCGACATGCTGACCAAAATTTTTCTTTGCGTAAGTATAAATGAATAGTAACGATAAAACAATCAACAACAACGGTTTCATAAAATCGTTACTCACCATTGTCAATATCGTAGAACCTAAAAATGCAGACGGAACAGCTAAACACATCATTGTGATTAGCAATTTCCACTGTATTACTACTTTCTTCAAATATTGAAAAGCCGCAAAAGCAGTTCCGCTAAAAGCTGGAATTTTTAAGGTGCCAATTACAGTCGAAACTGGAAGATTAGGTAATAGAATTAATCCCATTGGCGTCTGAATTAAACCGCCGCCACCTACAATGGCATCAATAAATCCTGCCGCAAAAGCTGCTAAACAAAGAAAAAATATTAAATACAAATCCATCAAAAAGATATTTCAAAAACATAAAAAAACAAGTTGCAAAAGTACGCGTTCCTTTTTGTTTATTAGTATAAATTTAAAGTGGATTTATCCTCAAAAAGTATATTTTTGTTTAAAAATTATTCAAATGGATTTCAACAAAATTATTGAACTTGCAAGTTATACTTTACCGGCTTTAGTTACAGGAGTTGTAGCATATCGCTTTTTCGAATTACACATAAAAAACAATGACAGAAAACGTGCTTTTTTATTAAATAAACAAGCTCATAAAGAATCGCTTCCTGTACGTTTGCAAGCTTACGAGCGCATGACTTTATTTTTGGAACGTATTAATTTAACTAAATTATTAATTAGAATTTCTCCTATTTCTCAAAACAAACACGATTATGAAAACTTCGTAATCGATCAAATTGAGCAAGAATTCGAACATAATCTAACACAGCAGATTTATATGTCTGATGACTGTTGGACAATTATTACTACGGCTAAAAATGCCACTATTCAAATGATTCGTAAAGCTGCTATGAGCGACAAAGTAGATAATGCAGATAAACTTAGAGAAGTGATTTTGAATGATTTGTTAGAGAAACAATCGCCAAGTATTGCCGCTTTGAGTTTTATCAAAAGTGAAGTTGCAGAGCTTTGGTATTAAAAAATATTGCAGATTTTAGATTTTAGAAGGTAGATTAAGGTTATCAATCTACCTTCTAAAATCTAAAATTAAATAAAAATCTTGTTATCACTCATAACTTCAGACTTATTCTGAGCATACTCATAGCCTTGCTCCCACCATTCTTTCATAACATCTTTGTTAAAAATCAAAGCGTTATCAGTTAATTTTATTGGCGTGTAATATAAGTTAAGCTTCACATTCTTATTGTTTGCCATAAGTTTTCCTATAGCAATATCGTGTTTTTCAACTTGATCTAAGGCAATTCTAAACAGATCAATCATTAATGAAAACGGATTTTTACCTATTACCGTTTTAGTTGTATTTACCTCTGTTTCCAGTACAATTACATCAATTTCAGTTGCGCCTCTGTTAATTGCTTCGCGTATGGGAACCAAACTTGAAAACCCACCATCGCCATACTCACAGTTGTTTTTTTCAACAATACTCATAAACGGAACATAGTTACTTGAAATCCAAGACCATTCGCAAAACTCCTCGTAAGTACAATCTTTTATTGATTTGTATTCCGATTCGTTTGTTGTAAAATTAGTTACAGTTACAATGACATCTGTCTTTAATTTTTTAAGCTTATTAAAATCTGAAAGCAAAAAATTATTACGAATATATTTCTTTAAACCTTTGCTTTCGCCAAAAGTTCGCTTTCCCTTAAAAAACTGGCGCAGAACATTAAAGTGATTAATTGTAACAATATCAACCCCGTCTTTGTTTTTTACCACAAACGGACAAATATTAAAAATACTTGCCATGGTAACGTTGGTATAAACGGAATGAATTTTTTTGATGTGTCCGAGAGCTAAATGTGGGATCAATAGACTTCCTGTTGAAGTCCCTAAAAACAAATCGTACTCATGTTTTTTCTCTTCTATTAAATATTGGGCAACACCGCCAGCAAAAGCGCCTTTACTACCGCCACCAGAAATAACCAATGCTCTCATAAATTGTAATGTAGGTTTTGTTTTTGGATTTTATTTTAGAGAAAAGAATATAGAAAATAGAATAAAGACCTCTATTCAATATATTTTCTATATTCTTTTTTCTATATTCTTTTTTCTATTTTCTATTCTTTCAACAAACGATCTAATTGAAATTGTTCATCGGGTGTCAAATTAGGCAAAATTCTATTAAATGAAGCACGCATTTCAGGATTTTTTATTAGAAGGCGAATTGTATCTCTTCCAAACTTTGAAAACTGCCACATATGATGCGTTGTGGCTTTTACTAAATTACTCAAAACCTGATCGTTAATAATTTTAAAAGCGATTAATTTTTCTAAAGCATTTTGTCTTGTAGTAGCTTCGTATTTTGTAGACGAAAATGCTATCAATTCATTGATCAAAGCTTCTGGATCACTGCTGTAATTTGTTGTTGACAACGCCAAAGAAAGCCATAAAGTACGCAGATTAAAGTCGTTGAATCCGATCCAATCTTTTGTTTTATTTAAATATTCTGTTCTGTGTTCTGGAAAATTTCTCCATAACCAGTACAAAGCAACTTCTTGTGTCTGATAGGATTTATCGTCTAGCAAAGTTTCATAGTTTGATCTAAAATCTTCTGGAATCTTGGTCAGTGTTTCTGCCACATTTTGACGAATCTGAATATCATTGGTTTCTAATGCTAAAAGTAAAAGCGGTTTCTTTACTTCGTATTTTTCATTTTGCAACTGATCTACTACGGCTACTTTCACCGATCGATAAACATTTGATTCTAAAATATTTTTTAAAACATCAATTTTATCCGTTATGAGTGTTTTTTTAAATTTATCGATTTCTAAACGTTTCTGAATCGTCTTGTTTTTACTCAATAAAGCATTGGCTGTTGGAGTATCAAAAGCGGTAGATTCTAGCCAAGTTTTTTGAAATTTATCCAAATCAAAATCTGAAACTTTTCTTATTTCGTCGAAGAAATTTTGAGTATTTACAGTTTGATAGGCGTACTTGCTCAAGTAACTTTTAATGGCTTTTTTAAACGCTTTGTCACCAATCGATTCGTGCAAAACGAATAATGTCCACGCTCCTTTTTCATAAAAAGTCAATGAACTTGCTTTTGGATTTAAAACCGGAATTGTATCTGTTCTTGAAGCAAACTTAATTTGTTGTGCTGTATCGTATAATTTCGAATAAAAGTAGTCTTCTCCGTAAATGTCTTTTTCGGCAAGCAAAGCAAAATAAGTCGCAAAACCTTCTTGCAACCAATGATGGGTACTGCTTTCTGCGGTAACTAAATCTCCAAACCAATGATGAGCCAATTCGTGCGCATCAACATTGGTATAATTTCTATCACAAAATCCGATGGAGTCTACCACGTAACGCGTTGCAAAAAGAGTCGATGTTGTATTTTCCATCCCTGCATATAAAAAATCTCTAACAGGAAGCTGTCTGTTGATTTGCCATGGATATTTTACACCAATTTCTTTTTCTAAAAAGTCAAAAATTCGTTTAGAATAACGATATGTTGGCTCAAATCGATTTGAATCTTTAGGTTCGTAATAGTATTCTAGCGGAATTTTAGTTTTCGACTTAAATTCTTTCTTGTCAAATTTTCCAATTGCCAGCATCAATAAATACGAACTCATTGGTTTCTGCATTTGATATTGCCAATAATTCAGTTTCCCATTTGTTGTTTTTTCTTTCAAAAGTCCGTTTGAAACAACCTGATAATCTTTGTCATAAGAAACTCCGAGATTGAAAATTAGTTTTTCATTTACGTCATCAAAACTTGGGAACCAATTACTGGTGTATCTGCCCTGCCCTTGTGTCCAGATTTGCACTTCGCTATTTTCAACATCAACAAAATATAATGCTTGTTTCGGTTTAGCAGTATAATTAAAACTCAAATGATTTTCTCCTTTTTTAAAAGGAAAAACCAATTTTAATTGCTTTGTTGTATTTATAAAAACGATTTCTTTTTCATTGATTTTCACATTTGAAAATTCCATGTTTTTTGCATCAAGCGATATGGTGTCGCAATCTCTTAAAACCTCAAATTGAAAATCAACAGCACCAGAAATTGTTTTTTCTTTTGGGTTCAAGGTCAGCTTTCCTGAAACAGATTTAAAATCAACATATTGAGTTTGCTGTGCAAAAAGGAAACTGGTAAATAATAGAAAAATGTATTTCATTGAAGTTTTATTTTAAAGAATCTGTTTCCCAAGAGATTGGATTGCATTTTATATAATCGTAAATCTTTACGAACGTTTTGTAATTTCTAACAATATGATCGTGATAATTGGTTTGCCAAATCGATGCAGTTCCATTTATCTGTTTTGTTGTAATAGATTTGAAAATTGCGACAAACGAGGAAATAGAATTTGATTTTCGGGAAAATTTAGATTCAGATATATTATTAACTGTTGTCGATATGCTGGGTGTAGACGCACTGCGGTGCGTCTCTACGATATGCGTTGTGTTAATGCCTGTTTTTTCTTCAGATTGGAACTTTAGAAGCGCACCGCAGTGCGTCTCCGCAACGTTTGTCGACAAAGATTCAATAGGTGTTTGAATTTTAATTAACAAATGAATATGATTTGGCATAATAATCCAATTATGAAAAAACCAATTTTTACGAATCTTAATAGATCTTAAAAGTTCTTTCTCAATAATCTTTCCATTTTCATTTAAAATCATCTTTTGTTCCTCAATATTTCCAAAAAGGCATTCTCTATTTTGTGTTACAATTGTAACGAAATAAACTGCCTCGCTAGAATAATCCCAGTTTTTTAATCTATTTGAATCTAATTTAAATGAATCCTTATATAATTTTATCATTTGACATGTAAAATTCCAAAGTTACAAACCTTTCATCAACAAATAGAATGAAATTTGTAAGTTTACCGTATTAAAATTCCAAATTGTGTCTGTACCTAAAAAAGCCTTATTTAATTGGAGCAGCGGAAAAGATTCTGCTCTAGCTTTGCATAAAATCCTTCAAAATCCTGATTATAAAATTGAATATTTACTTACAAGCGTAAACCAACATTATCAGCGAATTTCTATGCACGGCGTTCGTGTTGACTTATTACAGGCACAAGCAGAAAGTATTGGAATTCCGTTAAAAATAATGGAAATTCCAGAAATGCCCACGATGGAAGTTTATGAAAATGTAATGACCGAAACTTTATCAGAATTAAAAAATAACGGTATAACTCATTCTGTTTTTGGTGATATTTTCTTAGAAGATTTGCGTCAATATCGTGAAAATCAATTAGCAAAAATCGACTTTAAAGGCGTTTTTCCGATTTGGAAAATTCCAACTAAAGAGTTGATTCAAGAATTTGTTTCTTTAGGGTTTAAAACTATTGTGGTTTGTGTAAACGAAAAATATTTGGATAAAAGTTTTGTTGGCAGAATAATCGATCAGGATTTCATAAATGATTTACCAGAAAATGTTGATGTTTGCGGCGAAAATGGCGAGTTTCACACCTTTGCTTTTGACGGACCTATTTTTTCAAAACCAATTGAGTTTGAAATTGGTGAAATTGTGTATCGCAAATATGAAAAACCAAAAACACAAGAATCATCTAATACTGCATGCGATACAAATGACGAAACTGCTTTTGATTTTGGTTTTTGGTACTGCGATTTGATAAAAAAATAAATTAAGTAGATTCGTCAATCCAAGTTTTTAAGTACCATAAGCCTTTTCTTTTTATGAAAATATAATCTACAAAAATCCCATTATCAATTCCTCTTCTTTTAATAATATAATTACTGTTTTTTAAAATATTTTTATGCTCATAACGGCTGCCTTTGTCATTTAATACAATCGGAATGTATTCATTTTTCATAATGATGTATTCCATTAATTCAAAATCGTCATTATTTAATTTTACTGTCAAAGGAAAATTGATGCGGCTTAAATGAAAATTTCTATCCGAAGTAAATTTCTTTAAAAATGAACTAAAAGATTCGTCTGATGTAACGTTTTTATGCTGCGCTAAAAGTGGATTAATTACCAAAAACAAGCCAAGTAAAACAATTATTTTCTTCATTATTCTGAATACATTTTAAGCAAATTGGTAACTGTATTCCAATTCCGCATTGTAGCTGTTACGTTTAGTTTTTTCTCAATATATTTTTGATCAAATCGAGTTTTTCCGGCTCCAACAGCATATTTAACAAAAATTTTGTTTTCGTCAATACTTGCTTCATCAGGTTTAAACTGACTGATTTTTAAATCGTTTATGTTTTCTTTTTTTAAATTCGTAGAGACAAAAGCAACGTAAAGTTTTTTGGTATCAATATCTTTCTCTTTCAAATAGGGATTATTTTCAAAACAAGATTCCAGGTTTTCTTTGGTAACCATAACAACAGGAACTTCATGTCCGAAAACTTTAAAAATCTCCTGTTTAATCATAAAGCCAACTTTTGAAGCTTCTTCTTCAGTATCAATAAAAACATTTCCAGATTGCAGATACGTTCGAACATTTTGAAAACCAATATTTTCTAACATTGTTTTCAAAGCTTCCATTTTCATCATATTATGTCCCGAAACATTGATTCCGCGTAAAAGTGCTAAGTGTGTAGTCATAATCTAAATTTATTAAAAAAAGAAAAAGTATTCAATTCTTAAACTGAATACTTTTAATTCTACGCAAACTTACGGTTTTTATTTTGCTTTCTTAAATGCCTTGTATCTCCCGCATGCTGATGCCTGATCAACCAAATAATCAGTTTCTTGTAATTTATAATTTTCAATTAATGCACCACTTGTGCAATTTGATATCGATTCGTTAGCGCTCGGATAAGTTAAAACAAAACTGGTTCCTGTTTCATTTTTTATAATCTCATATTGCCCCGATAGAGATTTATTACCATTAGTAGACGGTATTGTTTTAACAAACTTTTTATCTTTTTTAAATACATAATAAACCTCGAAACCAGGAATAGAATTAGCGGCAGGATCTGGAACCTCCATCCATTTTCCATAATAAACTGAATTAGGAGAGGCATCGTCTTTAGAACAAGAGATAAGTGAAATCAGTAATACAATTAGTAGTCCATTTTTTTTCATTTTTACTAGTTTTAAGGGTTCGTTTATTATTAAGATTTTACTTCCTTAAAATAGTTGCTTCACTATATTGCAACTTAACAATAAGATAATATTCAAGCATTTATAAATCACTTCTGCTTTTCAAATTGAAATCAAAAAAAACTCCGCCAAAAAAATAGTGACGGAGCCTTAAACAATTTGAATTAGTAAGCATTGTTTAAATAATGTATTGCTAAGATTGCACTGATTGCAAAAGGTTGCGTCTGAAATGAAAATTTAACTTTAAAAAAAATTCAAATGCCTGAAAACTATAATTGATTTTCAAATTTCCTAATTAAAATCTATCTTCGCTTTCTAAAGAGAAAAGAGTCAAGAACAAAGAAAAATTGAATATACTTTGTCTTTTTTCTTTCTTCTTGACTCTATAAAATCTAAATCTCAGAATGTCTAATAATCTCCTAGAAACTCCAATTGAATACTTAAAAGGCGTTGGTCCAAGTCGCGGGCAATTGCTTCGCAAAGAATTGGGCATTCATAAATATGGAGATTTGGTTAATTTTTTTCCAAATAGATACATTGACAGAACACGATATTATAAGATTAATGAATTGCAGAATACCGGTTCTGAAGTTCAGATTATTGGAAAAATAATTCACATCAAGACGGTTGAATTTGCTAAAAATAAAAAGCGTCTTGTGGCAACTTTTGTAGATGATACAGGACAAATTGACCTAAATTGGTTTCAAGGCCATAAATGGATTCGAGAAAGCTTAAAACTGAATGAAACCATTGTAATCTTTGGAAAATGTTCTCTTTACGGAAGCCAATTTAGTATGGCGCATCCTGAAATTGAATTATTAAGCGAACATGAAAAAAGCCTTCGTTCGGCAATGCAACCAGTTTATCCATCAACTGAAGCTTTGGCTAATAAAGGCATTTCAAATCGAACCATTAATAAAATAATGGAACAGCTTTTTCTAGAAACGCAAGCTTTGTTTACAGAAACCTTTCCTCCTTTCTTAATCGAAGAATTAAAACTGATTCCGAGAAGAGCGGCATTATTTAATATTCATTTTCCGAAGAGTGCAGAAATTTTAGCTAAAGCACAATTCCGATTAAAGTTTGAAGAATTATTTTTCATTCAGCTTCAGTTAATTACTAAAAATCTAATTAGAAAACATAAAATAAAGGGACATCCTTTTGCTAAAGTTGGAGAACTTTTTAATGAGTTCTATCAAAATCATTTGCCATTTGATTTAACAAATGCTCAAAAAAGAGTAATCAAAGAAATTCGAACCGATATGGGAAGCAATGCCCAAATGAATCGTCTTTTGCAAGGAGATGTTGGTTCTGGAAAAACAATTGTTGCCTTTATGAGCATGCTATTAGCAATTGATAATGGTTTTCAAGCCTGTCTGATGGCTCCAACTGAAATTTTGGCCAATCAGCATTTTCTTGGTTTATCGGAATTTTCTCAAACACTAAATATCAATATTAGAATTCTGACTGGCTCTACTAAAACTTCAGAAAGAAAGATTATTCACGAAGAATTAGAAAGTGGTGAACTTAAAATTTTAATCGGAACTCATGCTTTATTGGAAGATAAAGTAAAATTTCAGAATTTGGGACTTGCTGTAATTGATGAACAACATCGTTTTGGAGTTGAACAACGTTCCAAGTTATGGAAGAAAAATGATATTCCGCCACACGTTTTAGTAATGACAGCAACACCGATTCCGCGAACATTGGCAATGAGTTTATACGGTGATCTGGATATTTCTGTAATCGATGAATTGCCTCCTGGAAGAAAGCCAATTCAAACCGTTCATCGATTTGATTCGAATCGTTTGAAAGTCTGGAAATTTCTTCGTGATGAAATTGCAAAAGGAAGACAAATATATATTGTATATCCGTTAATTCAAGAATCTGAAAAAATGGATTATAAAGATTTAATGGATGGTTACGAGAGTATTTCGCGTGATTTTCCGCTTCCTCAATATTCAATTTCGATTTTGCATGGAAAAATGAAACCTGCAGATAAAGATTCAGAAATGAAACGTTTTTCTGAAGGGAAAACCAATATTATGGTTGCCACAACCGTTATTGAAGTTGGAGTAAATGTACCAAATGCCAGTGTAATGATTATTGAAAGTGCAGAAAGATTTGGACTTTCGCAATTACACCAATTACGCGGACGTGTCGGACGTGGCGCCGAACAAAGTTATTGCATTTTAATGACCGGACATAAATTAAGTTCTGACAGCAAAACCAGAATGGAAACTATGGTTCAGACCAATGATGGTTTCGAAATTGCCGAAGTCGATCTTAAACTTCGTGGACCAGGTGATTTAATGGGAACCCAGCAAAGCGGTGTTCTAAATCTTCAAATTGCAGATATTGTAAAAGATAGAGAAATTTTATCTTTAGCTCGTAATTACGCTATGAAAATCTTAAAAGAAGATTCTGCACTGCAAAAACCAGAAAATGCCATTCTGAGAGCCATTTTCATCGAATTGACTAAGAAGAAAAATATTTGGAATTATATTTCTTAAGGTCCTGAGGCCCTGAGGTTCTGAGGTTCTGAGGTTCTGAGGTTCTGAGGTTCTGAGGTTCTGAGGTTCTGAGGTTCTGAGGTTCTGAGGTTCTGAGGTTCTGAGGTTCTGAGGTTCTGAGGTTCTGAGGTTCTGAGGTTCAAAATCTTCGATTTTGAACATTTTCAAGATAAAGAAAACCTTAGAAGCTTAGAACCTTAGCACCTTAGAAGCTTCAAAAAAAACTTCACTGCATCAGACTCAAAACATTTTTAAGTTTTATTCAGGTGATTTAGATTTGTTGGGGGGCAAATTTAAGGTTGAATATCTGCTGACACAATGAAGTATTTCTATGTTATTTCTTGGAATCGCTTTTCTTTTCAAAAAGACCACTGAATAAGCCTTTGCTTATCTTATTTTTATCGTCTTTTCCGGTAGCAATCAAATGATCAATGTATTCCATGTAAGTTTTTTTTCGCTCTTCGAGAAAACCTACCAAATATTCTTCAGAAGCTTGAATACTTGTTGTTTCTTCAATTTGCAATAATTTTTTATACAATGGTTCTATAAATTTTACGATAATTTCATTTGGAACAGATTTTCTCGTTCCAAAAAAACCTACTATTTCGCCATCAGTATCTGCAACGATTTTAAAATCGGTAATAACCCAGTAATAACGGCCCGTTTTAGCCATATTTTTGATAATTACATGAATATTTTCACTCGATTTAATACTGTCCCACAGAAATTTAAAAATGACTTTTGGCATATCTGGATGTCGAATAATATTGTGCGGCTGGCCAATAAGTTCAAATTCGTCATAACCAGAAACATCTATAAAGTCTTCATTGGCATATAAAATGGTTCCTTTTTTGTCGGTTTTACTAAGCAGTACTTTATTCCTATTCCAATCTACTTCTCTGTCTGAAGGCGTTGGTCGATTTATTCTGGTATCCATAAATTTTTGTATTTAAGTTAATACACAATTCAATAACAAATATTTTAGTTCAATTCAATTTCTAAAACAAGCAGAATATTTCTGATTTTATGAAAAACAGTTTCTAACTCATTTGCAAGCCATTGTGGTATTTCATTGTCAACTACTAAATTAAGACGATGAATATCGCCAGTAATCTGAATTAACTTTTTATATTGAAAATCAATATTTTGTACTTGAGAATTATTTCTATGACCTTTCAAAATTTCTGCGACTTCTTTGGCAAATTTGGTTTCAGCACCAATTTTGTCTATTGAATTTAATGTTATGCTTTCTCTAAAAAAATCATCAATAGTTCTCTTCAAATTATGCAGCGTCGGCACTGCAGTTGGAAAATCATGCTTAAACATACAGCGGTTATAAAATTAATCTTGTTTTGGGAATTGTTTTAAATTGAATTTCTGCTGTTTGTAGATTTGACATGAATATCATTGACTAAATCATCAATTTTTTTCGCACTTTCTCTCATCATTTCAAGGTAAGATAGCAGTTTATCATTATCCGTATGTCCTTTTGAAACATCGATAAGTTTTAAAACCGAATTAACTGGAAGTTTAAGATCTAAAGTAGTTCTATGAATAAAATCGTTATAATCTTTTGTAGCCGTCATTGAACTGTATTTTGCAGAAGCCAATTTCATATTTTCCAATTCATATTCATCTGAAATTTTAGAAATATGATTTTCGCTATGTTCTTTAAAATAATAAGCCCAATAACCATTCATAAAAAAAACAACAGCAGCCAAAACAGTATGAATTGCAAGAGTTTCAATATCAAAATTAACTTGAGAAAAGTACACTTGAAGTCCTGTTGCATCATTATATATATAATTCTGTAAATAGGCTAATCCCGCGTGATGCAATACAACTAGTAAGGTTAAAGGAATCTGAAGTTTCCAGTTTTGGTAAATAATTAGAATTGTACTAGCAATAAATACTGTAAAGTGCATTTCGAACATTCCGTGCATCTGGTAAATATATTGTGCCATAAAAATAGCTAGCACAACAGACAAAACATATTGATAAAACTTAGAGTTTTTCATGAAAAATTTAGCCGAATAATACGCAAGAAGATTCAGTGTACCAACTCCGACACCAATTTCAAAAGTATCGTATTTAAAAGACAATCCTATACCGAGAAGAAAATAAACGGCAAGAACATAATTGATAATTGTATCTGATTTTTGTGTCATTGTAGACATAAAACTGTGCAGATAATCTTGTTCATTCAAACTAGCTTTTGGTTTCATAGATTTAAGTTTTTGTTTTTTGGATAGTTTTATTTAGTGCATTTTGGTAACGAACATCCGTAGGCTTTAAGAGCCAAAGCATTAAAAGTGGGACCAGTCTTTTTTCTCAACAAAGAATCAATTGCCATTTGGGCATAATTACTTTTAGCATCTGTACAATATCTAGTTTTATTGTAGTTGCCACGATAATACAAGTTGTGCGAAGGATCAAGTAAAACCGCTTGAGGCGTCGAGAAAACACCACATTTTTTCGCAATAGCTTCATCAAAATAAACAGGAATTTCGGCATCAAACTTTTCCTGAATTTCAGCAATTGTAAAATTCTTTTGCTTATTTAAAACCACAATTTTAAAATTAATCTGATCGCCATACTTTTTAATCAAATCACTGACATGAGGAACATTAAAACGGGAACAAGGACAATATGGATTGAAGAAGTGTATAAAAACAGGTTTATTATCAAAGGCACAACACGGTCCTAATTCCACTTTAGACCCCATTGCTATTGCATGATAATTTTTTGGAACTGGTGTTGGAAGGCTGTATTTGAATTCATTCTGCCAAAACAAATATCCAATTGCAAGAACTAATAATGTAAACCATAAACTCAAAAGTAATGTTTTCTTCATAAATCTTTTTTAAATTATTTAAAACACCAAAAGGTAAACATTTGTTAACATAATTAACTAACAAATACATTAAAAATCCTAAAAAACAACTTTCATTCTTACATTTTAACATAAAAAACTAATCAAAATACCAGTATTTCTGTACTAACCAATAATTTTGTTTAATATACCAATGTTACAAATAAAATCGACAAAGTGCAAAAAAAATCAGACAAAATACATAAAATTTATTTTCAGAATAGAAGAGACTCAAACAATACATCACTTCAATTCTAATATTACAAACAAACTATAATCTTACAAACACTCATTTTTTTCAAAAAAATTAAACATTAATTAAACCTTTGACCATCTTTTGAGTCTAAAAGCAAACCTTTGTACATACAAATGTTAAATTAAAGCTAACAGCTTTCGATTTCACAACAAAAAGTTAAATTTGTAAGCTTACTAAAAACACAAACCTAAAATTTATATTCACCTCAATTTTATGAAAGTAAAACACCTCATTTACACCCTTTTAATTATTGCAATTGGCGGCTTTATCAGTTACAGAATTATATCAAATAAGAGTAAAAACGACGACTCTAAAAAATTTAATGATAAAAATTCTCCAACAACTGTTAATGGAATCGTAATAAAAACAGCCACTTTCGACAATAATTTGTCACTTACGGGATCTATTGAAGCTAACGAACAAATAGAAATTCATAGTGAGGTTTCTGGAATTGTAGAAGGAATATTTTTTAATGAAGGTTCATTTGTAAACAAAGGACAAGTGCTTTTCAAAGTAAATGATATTGAACTAAAAGCCCAATTGAGACAGGCTGTAACCAAAGAAGGTCTGGCTGCTGAAAATGAAAGAAGAGCAAAATTACTTCTTCAAAAAGAAGCAATTAGCCAAGAAGAAGCTGATATTGCAAGAGCTGACCATGCTTCGGCTCAGGCTCAAAGTCAATTGATTAAAGCTCAAATTTTTAAAACATCTGTTAGAGCTCCTTTTTCAGGAAAAATCGGTTTGCGTTCTATTTCACCTGGAACTTATATTACACCAACGGTTTTAGTAGCAAAATTGGTAAATACAGGTAAATTAAAAATTACGTTTTCTATTCCTGAAAAATATGCATCGCAAGTAAAATCAGGATCTACAATTGATTTTAACGTTTCTGGATCTGATAAAACTTATAATGCAAAAATTTATGCCATAGAACCAGAAGTTGCTGTTGCTACTCGTACACTGCAAATTCGCGCTATCGCTGACAATACAGACGGAAAACTTTTCCCAGGAACTTTCGCAGATATTAAATTACCTTTAAATATTATTAAAGACGCTATCGTTGTACCTTCTCAAGCTATCGTTCCAGTTCAGGACGGTAAAAAAGTTTTTGTAGCAGATCACGGAAAAGCAAAAGAAGTAATGGTAGATGCAACAACCAGAACCGATTCTTCTATTTTGATTTTAGCAGGTTTAAAAGCAGGAGACACTTTAATTACAAGCGGTGTAATGTCTTTGAAAAATGAAGCGCCAATTAAAGTAAAAGTAAAATAGTTATAAGACTTGAATATAGATTTAATGATAGAAGTAAGATTTAGCGATAAATCTGATATCTAAAATCAACAATCTAAAATCTAAAATCACACATGAGTTTATCTACTACTAGTATAAAAAGACCTGTTTTAACCATTGTACTGAATCTGTTAATTATACTTTTCGGTTTTATTGGTTATACTTTTTTGGGTGTTCGAGAATTTCCTTCGATTGACCCTGCACAGGTTTCTATTCGTACCAATTACACGGGTGCCAATTCTGACATTATAGAATCCCAAATTACGGAACCTTTAGAAAAAGCAGTAAATGCAATTGACGGAATCCGAAATATTACTTCTTCAAGTAATCAAGGAAGCAGTAACATTACAATAGAATTTAATCTTGATAAAGATTTAGAAGAAGCTGCAAACGATGTTCGTGACAAAGTTTCGCAAGCCATCAGAAGTTTACCGCAAGATATAGATGCTCCGCCTGTAGTCTCTAAAGCAGATGCAGATAGCGAATCTATTATTTCTATGACTGTACAAAGTGACACACGAAGTTCTTTAGAATTGAGTGACTATGCTGAAAATGTCATTTCACAACGATTAGAGACAATTCCGGGCGTAAGTGCTGTACAAATTTGGGGACAAAAACGTTACGCTATGCGCTTATGGATCGATCCTGCAAAATTAGCAGCCTACGGCTGTACAGTTGCAGAAGTTCGTACGGCATTAAATGCTCAAAACGTCGAATTACCTTCAGGAAAATTAACGGGAAACAATACCGAATTAACGGTAAAAACAGTTGGAAATCTCTCTAAACCGGAAGAATTCAACAATATTATCATTCGTACAGATGGTGATAAAATTGTTCGCTTAAGTGATATTGGAGGTGCCGAATTAGGGCCAGAAAACATAGAGACTTCTTTAATGTCTTCTGGACTTCCAATGATTGGTATGGCAATTGTGCCAATGCCCGGAGCTAATTATTTGGATATTTCAACAGAATTTTACAAAAAATTCGAAGCTTTAAAAAAAGATTTACCAAAAGATATCAAACTTAACATTGCCCTTGATAATACTCGATTTGTTAAAAAATCTGTTTTAGAAGTTGCCGAGACTTTAGGAATTTCAATCATATTGGTTATTATTATTATTTATTTGTTTTTTAGAGACTGGGCAATTGCTTTCAGACCTTTAATTGATATTCCTGTATCATTAATTGCAACATTTTTTATTATGTGGCTTTTCGGTTTTTCAATTAATGTATTGACACTTTTAGCTATTGTTCTCGCAACAGGTCTTGTGGTAGATGACGGAATCGTGGTGACTGAAAATATTTTCAAAAAAGTAGAAGAAGGAATGTCGCCTATTGAAGCAGCTATTAAAGGTTCTAACGAAATTTTTTATGCCGTAATTTCGATTTCAGTTACTCTTGCAGCGGTATTTTTACCTGTGATTTTCTTAGAAGGATTTGTCGGACGATTATTTAGAGAATTTGGAGTCGTCATTGGAGCTGCGGTATTAATTTCTGCCTTTGTTTCATTGACATTAACACCTATGTTGAATGCTTATTTGATGAAAGGCGGAGAACAAAAAAAATCGAAATTCTACATTAAAACTGAACCTTTCTTTGAAAAAATGAATAGCAGTTATGCTGAAGCTTTGTCAAAATTTATGGCAAAAAAATGGATAAGCTTCCCTATTCTAATTGCTTGTTTTGGAATCATTTATTTATTTTTTACGATCCTTCCGAAAGAAACTGCTCCTTATGACGACAGAAGCTCTGTAACAATGCGTATGACTACCCCAGAAGGTTCTTCCTACGATTATACGTACCGCTTTATGCAGGAAATATCACAATTGGTTGATGATTCTATTCCAGAAAAAAAAGTAAGCTTAGTTATTACCGCCGGAGGTTCCGGAGGTTCTGCAACTAACTCAGGTTTCGTAAGGCTTTCACTCACAGAACCTGAAGAAAGAGACAGATCTCAAAAAGATATTGCCGATAAATTAAACAAATGGACAAAAAAATATCCTGATGCTAAAATTTCTGTAATTCAGCAGCCTACAATTGCAGTAAACAGACGTGGAGGTTTGCCAATTCAGTACATTATTCAGGCTCCAAATTTTGATAAATTAAGAGAAAAGATTCCGTTGTTTATGGCAGAAGTTGGAAAGAGCGATGTTTTTTCTACTACCGATGTTAACTTGAAATTTAACAAACCAGAGGTCAACGTAACCATTGATCGTGCAAAAGCAGAAAGTTTAGGAATTTCGATTTTAGATATTGCACAAACTTTACAGCTTTCTTTAAGCGGACAACGTTTCGGATATTTCATCAAAAATGGAAAACAATATCAGGTAATTGGCCAATTCGATCAAAAAGACAGATCAAAACCATTGGATTTAACATCGATGTTCGTTAAAAACAAAAATGGCGAATTGATTCAAATGGATAACGTTGTAAAAGTTTACGAACAGAGTAATCCCCCACAATTGTATCACAACAATCGTTATATGTCGGCTACAGTTGCCGCTGGTTTAGCACCAGGAAAAAGTATGGGCGACGGAATTCAAGAAATGGACAGAATTAAAGCGAAGGTATTAGATGAAACTTTTACCACCGATTTAGCTGGAGAATCTCGAGATTTCGTAGAAAGTAGTTCTAATACTTCTTTCGCCTTCGGATTAGCTTTACTATTGATTTTCTTAATCTTAGCAGCGCAATTCGAAAGTTTTATTGATCCGTTTATTATCATTTTAACGGTTCCAATGGCAGTTGCGGGTGCGCTATTTTCATTGTGGTTATTCAATCAAACTTGGAATATTTTTAGCCAGATTGGTACAGTAATGTTAATTGGTCTGGTAACCAAAAATGGTATTTTAATTGTAGAATTTGCCAATCAGTTAAGAGAACAAGGAAAACCGAAATTAGAAGCTATTTTAGAGGCTTCAGAAGCACGTTTACGTCCAATTTTAATGACGAGTTTAGCTATTGCATTAGGAGCACTTCCAATTGCAATGTCTTTGGGTGCTGCGTCAACCAGCAGAATTGGTATGGGAGTTGTAATTGTAGGGGGAACAATCTTTTCGTTAGCTTTAACGCTTTTCGTAATTCCTGCAATATATTTAATGTGGTCTAAAGCCAGAAAGCATTATCCAGAATTTGACCATATTGACGAATACGAAAAAGAAAGTATAAAATAGAAACCAAAATAATCACGAATTTTACAAATAAAAACTTCGTGATTATCTGGTAAAAGAAAGTAAACATGAATATTAAAAATATATACTGGACTTTGACTATTCTGTTTGTTTGCATAATACAAGCAAATGCACAGGAAGTTCTAACTATTGAACAGGCTATGAGTATAGCTTTGGAGAATAATTTTGAGATTAAAATCGCTAAAAATAATTCCAAAATAAACGAAACTAACGTAACCATTGGAAATGCAGGAATGCTTCCAACTGCAACGGCTTCTGTTGTAGATAACAACAACCTAACGAATTCAACTCAAGTTCGTCAGGATGGTACGTCAACTACATTAAATAATGCCAAAAACAACAGTTTAAATTATGGAGTAAGTTTAGGATGGACGGTTTTTGATGGCATGAAAATGTTTGCAAGATATGATCAATTAAAAGAGCTTCAAAAATTAGGCGATGCCGAACTTAAAAGAACTATTTTAGTTAAAATAGGACAAGTAAATTCTGCTTATTATGACTTAGTGCAGCAACAATATCAATTAGCAGCTTTAGACACCACAATTGTAATTTCAAAGCAAAGATTAACCTTGGCTCAGAATAGATTCAGCATTGGTAAAGCTTCGAAATTAGAAGTACTAAATGCTCAAGTCGATTTAAATACTGATCAGGTAGCCATGCTAAGACAAAAAGAATCTTATGCAAATGCTAAAATTTTATTGAATCAATATTTAGCTCGTGATCCAAAAATTGATTTTAAAGTTGTTGATACTGTTACAGTTGATAATAAATTAGTTTTAGTTGATTTAATGGATTTAGCGCAAAAACAAAATCCTGCACTAGAATCGCAAATTATCAACAAGCGTATTGCTGAATTACAATTAAAACAAATAAAAGCTGACCGCTACCCTACTCTAAGATTAACTACCGGTTATAACTTTTCTGAAAGCGAGTCAAGTTTAGGTTTTACCAGCGAAAATTCATCACGAGGTTTAAATTACGGATTCAATGCTTCAATGAATATTTTTGATGGTTTCAATCAGCATCGTAATGAAAAAGTGGCTAAAATGCAGATTGAAAACACACAAATTGCGATAGAACAGCAAAATATGATTTTGAATACACAATTAAGCACGGCTTTTCAAACGTATTTAACCAATTTAGAATTAATTGATTTGGAAGAAGACAATGAAGCAATAGCTAAACAAAATTTAGATATTACGCTTGATAAATTCAAAATAGGAACTATTACTACTCTAGATTTTAGAACGGCTCAGTTGAATTACGTCAATGCAAAAGTACGTTACAGCAACGCACAATACGAAGCAAAATTATCTGAAATTGCCTTAAAAGAATTAGCTGGAAATATTACTTTTTAATTTTCTAACTAATTAGATTAGAATTGAAGAATCTATGAATAAAAAAAACAGTGGTTTAAACTGATTTTTATCTGCTAATCTGCTAAATCTGCGAGCAAAAATTTAACTCATAGATTTAGCAGATTTTTTTTTTTACTCCAAGCTAAATTAGGTCAATTTTTAATTTAAATTTGTTTCAAAACAAACTTAAATGATTTCGTACAACACCAAGGATTGGTTTACTTTTATTTTTCATTTTCATAAATCAGATACCGTTCGCAAACTGTTTCCAATTATGATCGCCATCGGAATTTATTCTGCTGTTGTCGGATATCTTGAAGTTGAATATTTTAAGGTTACAAAAAACGATTATATCCACAATATTCCGATCATGCACGGAATGCTTGGTTTTGTTATATCCCTTTTACTTGTTTTTAGAACCAATACCGCTTATGATCGCTGGTGGGAAGGCCGAAAACTTTGGGGCGGACTTGTAAATAACAGCCGTAATTTTGCTATAAAACTTTCCGCTATTCTAAAAGAAGAAAATGATAGAAAGTTTTTTAGAAAATACATTCCAATGTATGCTGACATTTTGCACAAACATTTAAAAGATGAAGAAACCAGCAAAATGTTGTTTGAAGATGTTGATTTAGAATTGGACAATCACAAACACAAACCAAATCAGTTGAAAAGAATCATGTATCATAAGATTAATGATTTGTATGATGCTCAAAAAATTTCTGGAGATCAATTGATTACTTTAAATAATGAATTAGTTGCTTTTACAGATATTTGCGGGGCATGCGAAAGAATCAAAAATACACCTATTCCCTACTCTTACAGCGCTTTTATCAAAAAGTTTATCTTTTTTTACACCATGACACTTCCTTTTGGGTATTCGGTAAGTTTAGGTTATTTTGTTGCTCCTGTAGTTGTTTTTATATTTTATGTTTTGGCGAGTTTGGAGTTAATTGCCGAAGAAATTGAAGATCCGTTTGGTGATGATGAAAATGATCTTCCAACGAAAAAGATTTCCGAAAATATCAAGAAACACGTAGAAGAATTGATTTAATAAAACGTTAAATCTGCCATTTACATTCTTATTTTCATTAAATTTAATGTCTTCACCAAAAACTTAAATTTCAATGAATAACCAGCGATTTTTAGTCAATCCCCTTCAACTATCACAAGAAAAATCGTTAAAGACTCTTGTTGAAAATAGAACTATTTACAATCTTAGTCATTGCGAATTAAATTTGTTTGAAACTTACGAATCGACTAAAATGGTTCCGTTAAAATTTAATGATTTGGTTGTGACGAGTATGCTTCGCGGCAAAAAAGTCATGCATCTTTTTGATGATCCAGAATTTGAATATCTTCCAGGCCAAACGGTGATTGTTCCTTCGAATGTAGAAATGAAAATAGATTTTCCTGAAGCATCTAAAAACAACCCGACACAATGTCTTGCCTTAGCGATTGATCACGCAAAAATTACTGAAATCTTAAACTTCCTTAACGAACAATATCCTAAAGAAGGAAATAATATGTTCTGGCAGTTAAACTATCAGAATTATTTCTTTTATAATAATGTTGAAATGGCGACAACCATCAATAAACTCATTAAAGAATGCATGAGTACGTCGATTACCAAAGATATTTTAGCAGATTTGACTTTAAAAGAATTATTAATCCGAATTATTCAGACACAAACCGTAAAATCTTTAGACGAAGGAAAATTTATTGAAAGTAATAATCCAATCAAAGAAGTTACAGAATATATTAAACAGAATTTAAAAGAAAATATGAGCTTGAAATCGCTGAGCGAAAAAGCTTGTATGAGCACTACTTCTTTCTATCGTTTCTTCAAACGCGAACTTGGTATGAGTCCGATTGAATATATTTTGAATGAAAAAATAAAATGTGCTAAAAATCTATTGAAAAATCCAACTCTGCAAATTAATGAAGTTTGTTATTTAGCTGGTTTTGAGGATGCCAATTACTTCATCAGATTATTTAAAAAATACGAAGGAATCACACCGAAACAGTATCAGTTGCTTTATATCAATTAAAGATACTAAGGTTCTAAGATACTGAGATTCTAAGTTTTTTTTAGATGAAAACTGTGACTGTGACTGAATACTCTTTATTCAATCCTCAAAACAGGTTCTAAATCTTTCTCTTCTTCTGGAGTGAAAATTCTATACTCTATTTGAAATGTTTTTTTTAATGGTGTTTCTAAGGAAAAACCTCCAACTCCAAAGGCATCAATTACAGTTAAAGTAAAATGCGCGTGTTTCCAATATTCAAATAAATCTTTGTCAACCCAAAATTCGGTATCTTCAACTATGCCAATGCAAACGTCTCCCATCCTTTGGTAATAACCTCCTTTTTCGAAACACTGAGGCTGTGTGCCTTCACAACAACCGCCTGCTTGATAAAACATCAAATCACCGTGTTTTTCTTTTAGAACCTTTATTAATTCTATAGCTTTTTCTGTGGCATCTATTCGTCTAATCATCTTTTTTTCATTAAAATTTAAAAAGCAGTAAACTCTATGAAGAAATTTACTGCTTTGACATAACCAACTATTTATGTTTTACTTTCAATCAAACAGTAATTCGATTCTTTCGAATATTTTCAAATCAAAATTGCCTGGAGTGAGCTTACTTAATGTCATTAAATTTTCATTTAAAGCCCCATACATTCCGCTAACTTTTTCCTAAGAATACTCCAGGATTTTGATAGTTAGCTTTTAGAAAAATCCTAATTTCTTTTTGTCATAAGAAATCAGCATGTTTTTAGTTTGACGATATTGGCTTAACATCATTTTGTGGTTTTCACGACCAATTCCAGATTGTTTGTAACCTCCAAAAGGTGCTCCTGCCGGATAAGAATGGTATTGATTAATCCAAACACGACCCGATTGAATTGCTCTCGGAACCTGATAAATTTCATGCGCGTCTCTTGTCCAAACGCCTGCACCTAAACCATACATCGTATCGTTTGCAATTTCGATTGCTTCTTCAGTAGTTTTAAAAGTAGTAACCGCTAAAACAGGTCCGAAAATCTCTTCTTGAAAGATTCTCATTTTGTTATGACCTTTAAACAGCGTTGGTTTAATATAATAACCGCCCTCTAATTCTCCGCCTAATTTGTTTTCATCTCCTCCAGTTAAAACCTCTGCTCCTTCTTCTTTTCCTAATTTAATATAGGACATGATTTTCTCTTTCTGAACAATCGAAGTCTGCGCACCAATCATAGTCGATTTATCCAACGGATTTCCTGCAATGATTGCTTCTGTTCTCTCAATTACTTTTTTAATGAACTTATCGTAAATATCTTCGTGAATTAATAATCTTGAAGGACAAGTACATATTTCACCTTGATTTAAAGCAAATAAAACTGCACCTTCAACGGCTTTATCAAAGAAATCATCGTCGTGATCTGCTACAGAAGGGAAGAAAATATTTGGTGATTTTCCGCCTAATTCTAATGTTACCGGAATAATATTTTCGGTTGCATATTGCATTACCAAACGTCCTGTAGTAGTTGAACCTGTAAACGCTGCTTTCGCTACTTTTTTATTGGTAACCAACGGACGTCCTAATTCTGCTCCAAAACCATTAACGATGTTTAGAACTCCTGGAGGAAGAATATCTCCAATTAATTCCATTAAAACCATAATAGAAATTGGCGTGCTTTCTGCAGGTTTTAAAACGATTGTGTTTCCTGCCGCAAGTGCTGGCGCAATTTTCCAAACTGCCATTAAGATTGGAAAATTCCACGGAATAATCTGTGCTACAACACCAAGAGGTTCACTTAATGCTATGGAAACGGTTTGCGAATCTAATTCAGCGATTGAACTTTCTTCGGCACGTATTACACCAGCAAAATATCTAAAATGATCGATTGCTAATGGAATATCAGCGGCCAATGTTTCACGGATTGGTTTTCCGTTATCAATGGTTTCAACTGTTGCTATATATTCTAAATTGTCTTCAATTTTTTGTGCAATCTTATTTAGTAAAATACTTCTTTCGGTTACAGAAGTTTTTCCCCACGTTTTAAATGCTTCATAAGCCGTGTCTACTGCTAATTCTAAATCTGCTTTTCCAGAATGTGCTGCTTTTGTAAATACTTTTCCATCAATTGGAGAAACTACATCAAAGTATTCTCCTGTAATTGGTGCTACAAATTTTCCACCAATATAATTATCGTATTGTGCCTTAAATTCAGGTCTTTTTGCTGTGGTACTCATAATATTCCTTTTTTGATTTAAACCAAATTTAGGTTCATAAAAAGAAACAGAATAGCACTTTTCGTTCATCTTGTAGCACAAAAATTACACATTCGATTTTTTTAGTTAATTATAATATTTAATTAATAAAATTTTAATAGATAAATTATCAAAAGATTAATATATAGTATTTTCTTTCCAATAAAAATCAGCTAGAAAAAAGCCAATAATTTTTTCTTACTCCAACGCGCAATCCTTATATTTGTAACCTTATTCAAGAATTAAATCGTTACAATGAAAATATCTTACAATTGGTTAAAACAATTTATTAAAACAGATTGGACATCTGAACAAACTTCAGAATTACTTACAGATTTAGGTCTGGAAGTTGAAGTTGTTGAAAAATACCAATCAGTAAAAGGTGGCTTAGAAGGAGTTGTTGTTGGACACGTTCTTACTTGCGAAAAACATCCTGACGCTGATAGATTGAAAGTTACTACAGTTAATATTGGTTTAGAAGCTCCTGTACAAATTGTATGCGGTGCTGCAAACGTAGCTGCGGGACAAAAAGTACCAGTTGCTACAATCGGAACAATTTTATACGATAAAGAAGGTGCAGAATTCACCATTAAAAAAGGAAAAATCCGCGGACAAGAAAGTCACGGAATGATCTGTGCTGAAGATGAATTAGGTTTAGGAACAAGCCATGAGGGAATTATGGTTTTGGCTGAAGATTTAGTGCCTGGAACTCCAGCTTCTGAAGTTTTTCAAATAGCGAATGATGAAGTTTTCGAAATCGGATTGACACCAAACCGTGCCGATGCAATGAGCCATTATGGAACTGCTCGTGATTTAAGAGCTGGAATGTTGCAACGCGGTGTAAACATAGAATTGATTACGCCTTCGGTAAGCAATTTTAGAGTGGATATGCGTACACTTAAAATTGACGTAAATGTTGAAGATAATCATTTAGCACCAAGATATTGCGGTGTAACGATTTCTGGAATTTCTGTTCACGAATCTCCAAATTGGTTAAAAGACCGTTTAAAAGCTATTGGATTAACTCCAAAAAACAATATTGTTGACGTTACTAATTATGTGTTACATGAATTAGGACAGCCTTTGCATGCTTTCGATGCAGCTAAAATCAACGGAAAAATTATCGTTAAAACAGCTGAAGAAGGAACGAAGTTCGTTACACTTGATGATGTAGAAAGAACGCTTCATAAAGAAGATTTGATGATTTGCGACGAAAAAGGTCCGCTTTGTATTGCGGGTGTTTTTGGCGGAAAAAAATCTGGAGTTTCTGAAGGCACAACAACTATTTTCTTAGAAAGTGCTTATTTTGATCCGGTTAGCATTCGTAAAACAGCAAAAAGACATCAATTAAGTACAGATGCTTCTTTTAGATTTGAAAGAGGAATTGACCCAACGATTACAGAATATGCTTTAAAACGTGCCGCACTTTTAATTCAAGAAGTTGCAGGTGGAAAAATTACTTCTGATGTTGTAGAGGTTTATCCTAAAAAAGTGGAAGATTTTTCTGTTTTATTGAATTTCAGTCATGTATCTAAAATTATTGGACAGGAAATTTCAAAAGACACCATCAAAAAGATTTTAGTTTCTTTAGATATTAAAGTAAACAGCGTTTCTGATTCTGGTTTAGGCTTAACAATTCCTGCTTATCGTGTAGACGTGCAGCGTGAAATTGACGTAATCGAAGAAATCCTAAGAGTTTACGGTTACAACAACATTAATTTCTCTAAGAAATTTAATGCTACAGTAGCCAATTCACCAAGAACCGAAGATTATAAAGTACAAAATACGATTGCTTCTCAATTGAATTCTCAAGGTTTCCACGAAATGATGGCGAATTCATTGACAACGGCAGCTTATGCAAAATTATCGACTTCATTAAAAGAAGAGCATAATGTTTCTATGTTGAATCCGTTGAGCAGTGATTTAGCAACTTTACGCCAGTCTTTATTGTTTTCTGGACTTGAAGCTGTTTCATACAACATTAACAGAAGAAATTCGGATTTGAAATTATTTGAATTCGGAAAAACATATCATAAGTATTTGAATGGTTACGAAGAACACAAACATCTTTCTTTATTAGTTTCTGGAAACAGAAATAAAGAAAGCTGGACAAGTGCTCAAAAAAACACAGATTTCTTTTTATTGAAAGGATATGTAAAAGCAATTTTGTCTCGTTTAGGAATTGAAAAAATTTCGAATGCGCCAGTTCAATCAGATATTTATTCTGAGGGAACTGCTATTACGTACAATAATGATATTTTGGTTGAAATGGGTGTTATTAAAAAACCTATTTTGAAGAATTTCGGTATCAAACAAGATGTTTATTATGCTGATTTTAACTGGGATTTAGTTTTAAAAATCATTACAGGAAAAATTAAATATACGGAGATTCCTAAATATCCTGAAGTTCGTAGAGATTTAGCTTTATTAATTGATGAAAAAACAACTTACGAAAGCATTTTCAACTTGGCTAAACAAACAGAAAAATCACTTTTGAAAGACATTAATTTATTTGATGTTTACCAAGGTGATAAATTGCCAGAAGGAAAAAAATCATACGCATTAAGTTTTACTATTCAAGATAATAGCAAAACTTTAACTGACGCTCAAATTGACAAAATCATGTCTAAATTGCAACAGACTTTCGAAAGTGAGCTTGGAGCAACATTGAGATAAGTTTTTTTAACCGCAAAGAACGCGAAGATTTACGCAAAGTTCGCAAAGTTTTTTTTACAAAGCTTTGCGGACTTTGTGCTTTATAAAGCTTACAGAAAAAAACTTGCGCTCTTTGCGGTTAAAAAACTTGAAATTTGAAACAAAAATTCTAGCTGATTAAATAGCGATTCCAGATATGATCGCCGAGTTTTTGAATTCCAGTTCCTAGATTTTCTGTTTCTAGCTTGGCTCTTGAATTGTCATCAAAAATCATTTCTAGAAACAACTTTCCGTTTTCTTCGCAGACATTCCATTTTCCGTATTCTTTTGTAGACGATTGATTTGGAAGATAAAGTCCGCCACCTGAAACACTTCTGAAAGATTCCCTAATATAAACGGCACTAAAATCCGGATATAAATAAATTTGATATTTCTCTTCTTCATACCAGCCTCCACCAGAATAATCTCGGTCGCTTTTGGCTTTTTCTAATTTCAAAACTTTATTCGATAAAGAATTGATCATTTGATTTATTAAATAACTCATTTTTTTTAATTATTAATGGTTAATTGATAATTGTTAATTATCTCGAGTATTTCTGATACGCTCTCATCAATTTCTCGTCGTATTTATTGGTTTTGTAGGCTGGACCATTATATTTGAGAGCAAACGAAGCCCAGTTTTTATTTCTAAGTAATCCGATGAGATTATTCTTCTCAAGAAATAATCCAAAAGCTTTTAAATGTTCGCCCTCACTCTGATTCATTGCTTCTACAAATTCGTCTATATTTTTGTAACCTATTGAAAGCGCATTAAAACCCATAATTTGAAACAATCCCCAAGAAGCAGAACTATTTGCTGCGTCAATGATTTTTTTATCCTGACCTAGGTTTCTCGCTTTTTCAAGACGTGTATATTCTGCCGTTCCGCCAACGTAATATTTCTTCGTATAATTTTCGAATAAAATATCTTGAGTATTTGAATTCATATATAGTCTTGGATTGATTCCTCTTTTCTCCAATTCACGCCAGAAAATATGTCCTTCAAATAAGATTTTAGGACGACCGTCAATTAAAAAACCTTTTCCATTGCTTTCAACTTCATTAACCGCTTTTACAACTGCGAGTTCCAAATTAAACTGGTTAGAAAAATCGATTAAATCTTTTTCTGAAAGCAATTTGCTATTAGAAGAAAATCCGTTTTTATTTTTCTCTAAAAGTGAAGACCAGGTTTTCAATCCAACTACACCATCAACAACAAGATTATTCTTCGATTGAAAATCTTTGATCGCTTTGTCGGTTTCTGTTCCAAAATAATCGGAAACAATTACGTTGTACTTTAATTTAGCCAAAAGCTCATTTAAATAATAAACTTCTGGAGACTTTGCGCCTGCTTTTATAGTTCTCATGATTTTTTATTTATGGTGATTATTGATGCTTTTGAGAAATCAAAAACTTCATTTTTTGTACCAGTTAGATTGTCATTCTTATCAAAATAATTGACTTTATAGGAAATCAAAGTAGTATTCTCAATTGTATTTTTAATGATAAAATTGAACAGTATAGGTGTCGAAAACTCCGATTTTAAGCGTTCTACAGTAAACTTAGTTCCTGTTTCCTGAACTGTTAATTCAATCGTAATTCTATTTGTCGCAGCAGTCTGACCTTTAATTTGAACTTGAACATATCGATTATAAGCTGTTGATTGCGAAACAATCTGACTAAATTCGGAACTTATATTTTCTATATTTTCAAAATCAAAAAATACATTTTTCAATTGGCTAGAAGCATTCGGATTCAAAGCGGAAAAATCCAACAGTTGTGTATTGCCACTAATTAGTTCTGGATAAGTTTTAAAAAAAACACCATTACTGTAAGTCATGTTTTGATCGTAAACCAACAAAACAGAATTAAGCTTACAATTTGAAATTGATTGGTTTTCAATTTGTATTTTCTTTGCCGTATTATCAATTACAGTTCCTAAAATTTCACCAATTGTTTGCTCAATATTTAATTCTATAATACTGGAATCTTTAATTTCTTTATGTTTAAAATTGATGTTGGCATATTGTGAAATTGTATTATTCAAAGCGTTGATCATAATACTAGCTTCGGACAAATTTTCTGTAGAAAGATTGAATAAAAAGTGTTTTCCGTCTGTCGTAATATCCGATTGCTGCAGGAAATAATTACCGCTTACTTCATATTCTGCCGAAATATCATTGGGAAATAAAAACTGGATTTTATCAAAGAAATCCGTTGTGTCACCATCTAAAAAGTTGTTTTGAAGCAAAGCAATTTTCAATTTCGCCAAATCAAAATCGGAAAGATTTGGTCCGATAGCAAACTGAAAACTAATCTTTGAGATTTCTTCCGCAGTTCCCGTTCCTTCTTCATACGCATGAAAAATGGTTGAAATACAAGGCTTCATAGTATTTAAGTCTTTGGATAAACTGTAAACTTTAGCAATCAGCAAAAACGTATTCGGCTGAACCATAGATTTATAAATCGAAAGTTTACTGAAATTATATCCCGCAACAAAAATCTGCTTGAATTGAGAAAAATCTTCATTTAGGTTAAAAGGAATATTTACAAACCCGCCACTGATAGTTTTGTACAAACTTATTGCAGGATCAGCACCAATAGGGAAACTTAGGGTTTTATTGATTTTTAGCAAAAAAGTACTTTTGACGTATTCCTCTTGAACATTACTTTTGATACTATTATCCAATTGAATTCCTGATATAATCGTCTTTGGAGCAACTTTAGTTTGCAGATCATCTCTTACCATCAACGGACTGCTAATAATCGTGGATTTGGGCGTTAATGTCGCTCTAGGCGAACTCAAATCTGATTTAGTAACAATTTGGCTTTTTAAAATCGAAATATCTCTCGCAAACAGAAAATTTCTTTTTATTTTAGAATACCCTTTAAAATCGAAAAAAAGATCAAGATTACATTTTAAGTCATTTAGATTAGAAACAAGGTTTAAAAATGCAATTTTGACCGCTTCATCAATCAAATCAAATTGAATTTCTTGTGTTGCTGTATTGACAATCCCGTTAACTTTTATAAAATCTAGATTTACTTTTAGATTTAAAATTGCTTCTTTTAAATTCAGAGGAATACTTTTCTGATTGGCTTGCAAAGGCTTTTCTTTAATAGTATATTTCAAAGTTACTTTTCCCCGAAGTCCGCCTTTATTTCCCGATTTATCTGGCACATTTTCATAATAAAAAACAGTTCCGTTATTGGGTACAATTTCAATTTGAGGAAATAACAATGTAATTTCATTCTTAAAATAATCCTTAAAGGAATCGTTCTCTGTAATTGCTTTATCACCTTCAATGAGAGGAAAATAACTTTCAATAATCGGAAAAACTAAAATAGGTTTTATATCAATCGAATGAATTATCGGATGTTCAATAACCTTAAAATCATTTGCTTTATTAATGGCAATGGTAGAAAATGCTGTGCTAGGTTTGGCAGGTTCAAGATTAAACCTGTTTATGGGAACCAATTTGGTTCCTTCGAGCTTAAATGTATTTAAATCTGGCATAACGTTTTGGTTTAGTGATTAACATTTGAAGAAACAAAAGGGACATGACGCCCCTTTTGCTTACTAACTCAAAAAAACTATTCCATAAATGGAGCTCTGATTTTCTCAATATCTGCGTTTTGAGCATCAGTTCCTGTTGGGATTTCAAACAAAACATCTCCTTCTTGATAATCTATTTTGATGTAATCTGTAGAAATGGAAACTTTTTTAGATTTTTTACCGATTTTACCGCTACAAGTATATTTCACCTTGTATTCTGTTGGTTTAATAGTATAATCCAATTCATACCAAGCTCTGTACGGAATGGCATCTTCAAAATTATCAACGGTAAATTTGAACTTTTTAGAAGACATTTTATCTACCTTTAAAGTCACTTCAAGTGTATCGCAATCGTACAATTCTTCGGTTGATAACGTGTAATTAATCATGTTCTGAATTGGCAGCGGAACGAAGATTTTTGTTCCCTCAAACTCAAATTCTCTTTTAGTATCTTTAAGCTTGATTCTCTTATCCTTTTCGTACATTACTTCTTGACGAACTTTAATCTTAGAAGATCCATTATTTTTTACAAAATCAAATACAAATGCATTTTTTTCTTTTGATTTATCGTTCCATGTTGCAGGAAAAATGGCGTCGATTTCTTTACCCGATCTGCTCGTATTTTTCACATATGGAGTTCCTTCCGGCGCAATCATTCTTCCGGAACTTTTCCAGATTAATTTTCCTTTAGAATCCGGATATCCAACTTCAATAGAAACCTGACTTACCGGACTATCATTGACAATATCGCTGTCTTTGTCCAGTTTGATTAATCCTCCGTTTAAAGAAGCGATAACTTGAACTTTAGAAAAATCTTCATCCAATTGAATTTCAGTGATGTAATTTTTCAAATCTGTTTTTGCTTCAGCTCCCGATTTTAAAGTCAAAGGCGTTAGATTACCGCTAATTTTTGAATCTAAAACTTCAATGGCAGAGAATTTTATTTCATCTGTAAACTTTACTTCTCTTATTTGAGATCCGTGTTTTAGGCTCACTCCCACACTTCCGCCTCCAAAAAGAATTCTAAAAAATCCGCCTGGTTTTTCTGGAGCTGAAGCGGGTGTAAATTGCTTTTCTGGCGCATCAAAAATTTGTTTTTGAACCAATTGAAAAGCAAAATCTCTTTGTTTTTGAAAAAGCGCTTCTTCTAATTTTTTTCTTTCTTCGTTGGAAAACTGATTATCAGTGATGATTTCGCTGACAATTCCGCCTTGAGTTAAGATTTTTTCGTATTCACTTTCCCAATTTACATCAACAAAAGACCAGCTAACATTGGCTTTTGCTGAAAAATAAGTATGTACTTTTTTAACATCTACAGTTGTTTTAATTGTCGTTGTTGGCATGTAGCCTTTGTACTTAATTTTATTTTCGATAACCAAATTATTCGATCCGGCTTCTAATGCATTTTTGACTAAAGAAGCACTATAGCGTCCCATAAGTACTGAAAGCGCATTATCTCCCAATCCGAATGTGGTTCCTGCGCCTTCTCCTTGAATATTAAACGTCCACGGATTTGCACCTCCAAACGGATTATTTGGCGATTTTTCACCCACAACGTGCATCGTAATGGTGTTTTCTGTCAATTGAATTGGTCTGACATTGGTTTCATTAAAATCCCTGTCAACTCCTTTCAAATAAGAAAATAATCCAAAAAGTTTTGACTGTCTTTGATTGTTGTAATTCGTATGTAGCTTTTGCTTTAGTTTATCAATTGCTTTCTTCAATAAAGCTTCAGGCAAATCGATTGTACTGGTTAAAGTAGTATAAGCTCCTGCCTCTTCTTCCAATCCTTCTGCACCAATTACGGTAGACGAATCTCCTTCTGATTTAAAAACCTGCATCGCAAATTTGAATCTTCCGTCGGGATGTTTCGCCAAACGAGGCGCTTTTGGATAATAATAAAACTGCATTGGCAGACCGGCATCTCTCAATAATATATTGTTAGGATCTGGCGAGAAAAGCACTGCATAATCTGCTCCATCTTCTTTCTCTAAAAGAATTTCTACTGTTCCGGCTCCTGCATGAGGATAACCTAGGGCTGTTGGTCGTGACATAATTTTAAAATTTTAGTTAATTACTTAATGAGGTTTAAATTTTTGAATGCCCGTTTTTTACATTAAAACTGACGATGTAAAATTCTATCTTTATAAAATATTACGTAACAGCACTTTAACCCATTTTTTAGAATCATTTTCACCCAAATAAAAAAGGGTATATTTCCCCTTGCCACAACTTTACGTTTCAGATAATTTTGTCTCGATCAGTTTTTCAAAATACTAGTAACTAAATATTTAACCAATCAATAAATAATAGAACCATGAAAAATCCTCCTGCAAAGCCAAGTCAGCTAATTAGTAAAGAATTTGCTAAGCAATTAAATGTGAACTACAACAACAGAAAAGCTTCTCTTAGTGCCAAAAAAGCACAGAAAGAAGATGCTAATGCCATTTGGTATTCCTTAGAAGAACTAGAAAATTACATACATTACATAAAAACCAACGGAGCAAAAGACGGATATAATGTAGATGGAATCCGTTTCTACTTTGGTGTTTATCCTGATGATGAAAAACATGGAGAAAAAGCTGGATTAACAACTTTATTTTTAGTTCCAACTGGAAAAAAGATAGAACAAACCACTGCTAAAGTTCAAAGCTTCGCTTTTGCACAAGAAGCCTTATCTTCTGACATACAAAGCCTTGAACCAATGAATTATGGAAACATTGGAAGACCGCCAAGTTTAACCTATTAAAAAAACTATGTTTGAATTTTTAAGATCTTACATCATTTATCTGGCTTTTTTATCAGGACTTATTGGTTTATTTTCGCTTCCAAAACTTCCTGGTAATAAAGCTAAATTTTTAGTACTTTTAATCTGGTTTTCAATTCTAATTGAAATTGTGGGATATTATTTTACGTATTGGACAGGGTTACTGAATTATTACGTCTACAATTTCTACATGTTCGCCAGTTTTTCTGCCTATATTTTACTTTTACGAGCCTTACTTACTAAAATAAACAATAGACTTTTAGCCATTCTATTTCTGGTTTTATTTGCTGTTTCTTTCTTTCTAAACATTTTATATTTTAAAGAAGACACCAATCGATCCTTTACCTATAGTTTTGCAATTGGAGTATTATTAGTTTTAATATTATCCTGTTTATATTTAGTAGAAATTTTCAATTCAAACAAAATATTAAATTTTAAGAAGTCAGTTTTTTTCTGGTATGTTTTGGGAATACTCGTTTTTCATGTTCCTTTCACCCCTTTTATGCTGGCTATCAATTGGTTTTTAATCAAACAAGACGAATCTATATTTAGTTTAGTACTGTTTATTTTGAATTTCCTAGCACATTGCTGTTTTATAATCGGATTTATATGGAGCGAAAAGAAATACAATTATTAGTTATTTCCTTAGGTATTGTTTTCTTTACCCTAATTATCACTCTGGTGATTATTTTCTTTTATTTTTTAAAGAAGAGAAATAAATTTTTGGTAGAAAAAATGGAAGCCGATTTGTATTTCCAATCCGAACTCGTAAAGACACGAATTGAAATTAAAGACCAAACATTGTCCGAAATTAGCAAAGAATTGCATGATAATATTGGGCAGATCATTTCTGTGGCGATCATGCAACTGAATATTTCAATTAGCAATAAAAATGTTCAGATAAGTGAACTCAAAGACCTAAAAGCTGTTCTAGCCAAATCTTTGGATGAATTGAGAATTCTTTCGCGGATTATAAACAAAGACAATTTGCTGCAAAATAACTTTCTAGAAGCCATTCAGCAAGATTTAGAACGGATTAAAAAATTAAAGAAAATCAAATACAACTTTCATCAAACTGGAACGGTTCCCAGTATAAATGAAGAACATGAATTAATCATTTATCGCATTTTTCAAGAAGCGCTTCACAACAGTTTAAAACATTCTAGAAGCGATTTATTTGATGTTTATATCGAAACAACAGATTCGGTTTTTAAATTGAAACTAAAAGATTTCGGAATTGGATATGATCTTAAAAAATCAAATTCAGGAATCGGACTAAATAATATGAAATTGAGAGCCAAATTAATCGGCGCCAAATTAATCATAAATTCAGATCAGACAGGAACCGCCGTCACTATTGAATATCCATTAACTCAAGGCTATGAAAACTAACTCAAAAAATAAAATTCTGATTGTTGATGATCATTTACTATTTTCTCAATCTCTCGAATTATTAATTAAAAGTTTTGGCGATTACGAAGTAATTGAACGTTTTGAAAACGGAAAAGTTTTTATTGATTACATAGAAGAGAATTCTTCAACAGAAATCGATCTTATCTTACTAGATGTCAATATGCCAGTTTTAGACGGTTTGAGTACCATGAAATGGCTGAAAGATTATCGTCCAGATCTAAAAGTAATTGCTTTATCTGTGAACGATGATGAAGAAATCATTATTAAAATGATTACAAACGGTGCAAAAGGCTATTTATTGAAAGATACGTCGCCCGAAATATTTAAAGAAGCGATTGAATGTGTAATCGAAAAGGGTTTTTATTTCACCGAATTAGTTTCTGGAATGCTGATTAATAAAGTCAATAGCAGTGATAAAAAAATCAATTTAAAAGAAAAAGAGATTGTTTTTATCAAACATGCCTGCACCGAGATGACTTACAAAGAAATTGCATCAGAAATGTGTTTAAGTCCAAAGACTATTGACGGTTACCGAGAATCTCTTTTTGATAAACTTGAAATAAAAACCCGAATCGGATTAGTGCTTTATGCCATTAAGCATAAAATTGTTTTTGTTTGAATTAATAGGTTAAAGCGGCAAAAACGGGATATTCTTGAATTTTTTCTCTTCCATTAAGAAAAGTAAGTTCCATTAAGAAATTGCATTGAACAATTTCGCCACCTAATTTTTCTACCAATTCACAAACTGCCTTTGCGGTTCCTCCTGTTGCCAGGACATCATCGTGAATTAAAACTCGGTCTCCTTTTTTTATGGCATCTGTATGCATTTCTAAACTATCAAAACCATATTCTAATTCATAAGATGCAGAAATTCTATCAAAAGGAAGCTTTTTTGGTTTTCTTACGGGAACAAAACCAGCATTTAATTCTTGAGCAAGCAACATTCCGAAGAAAAAACCACGACTTTCGGCCCCAACAACCTTATCAATTTTTTGATTTTTTAAAGAATGAAGCAAAACTTTTAGGCAATTTGTTCTTGCTTCGGGGTTATTTAGTAAAGGAGTGATATCTTTAAACAAAATTCCTTCTTTTGGAAATCCCTGAATATCACGTATATAATTTTCAAACTGCATTTTTTTTTAATTTTATGTTATTTTTCCCTTGTTTATCTCACATTTATGTCTATCTTTGCACCCGCAATAAGCAATCAACAAAGCTACGAAAATTAGCTGATTGTAGCAAAAAGGCCTCGTGGCGCAACTGAATAGCGCATCTGATTACGGCTCAGAAGGTTACTGGTTTGAATCCAGTCGAGGTCACTCTATGGGACAAAAGATAAAAATCATCTTTTGTCCCATTTTTTTTTGCCTTTAACTCCTTGTTAATCATATAAATACCCTCTACAATTTTGTTCACTCTAGCGGTTTGTATTTTATTTTCACGAATCGTAAAATTTTCAGGATAAACCAAACCTATTAAGCTTCGAGCTTCCGAAAGATCCATATCCGCATAAGCCACATTCATTTTAATTAAGTTCTCAATGCCTTTATTTAAAAGGGATTCGATGCTGTGTCTATCTTTTGCAATGGAGGATAATTCCCTTTCAAGGTTTGTAATTCGTGCACTATAGTCATCCTTCATTAATTTATAATCATCCGAATCTATTTTTGATGTTAAAAGAAGATCCCTTGCATTACTTAATCGAAGTTCATAATCTTTAATCTGTTCTAAAAGTCGTCGTTTCTGTTCACCAGCATTATTAGCCAATTCTCGGTGAGTTTCAAATATTACAGATGTGTATATTTTTTTGACCTCTGGTATTGGCTGGTATTTTTTTAGGTCATCAATAAATAATTTATTGGCTATTTCAGAATTGATTCTAAATTTACACTGGGCTTCGCAATGATAATAATAGTAATGTTTATGTCTGCCTTTACACTTGCTTCCCTGAAGCTTTTTTTGGCACTTTGGACAATTAAAAAATCCTCTAAGGGGAAATTCTACAACTGTTTTAATTTTAGGTCTGTAAATACGGGATTTTCCATCTAAAATATCCTGAACATTATAGAAAAGACCTTCCGTAATTAAAGGCTCATGCTGTCCTGTAACTAACATGCTTTCTTCATCTTTATATTGGGGGACAAAAATTTTACCACAGTAAATTGGATTTCGAATTAAACCCCACATATTGCTTTTGGTTCTTGTAAAACCTCTTCTGCATGCAAGATGGTAAACCTGTTCAGTGTTAAACACTCCTCTTGCAATTTCTTCGAATATCCATCTCATTACTGATGCAGCCGGCTCTACAAGAGCAATATATTTAGTTCCGTCCTCTTTTGATTTATTTGCATAACCAAAGGGAGCAGTTCCCATATATCTTCCTTCTTTTTTAGCTCTTCGCATTCCATGAAAAGTATTTAAAGCCCGTCTGTCGTTCTCTACTTCTGGGGCAGCGAGATAAAAAGCAAGCATCATCTTATTTTCCGGAATAGATAAATCAAGAGGCTGTTCGATAGCTTGTGGCTCCACTCCAAGTTTTCGTAGAACACTTATCATTTGGTATGCGTCACCAGCATTTCTACTAAACCTGTCCCATTTTGTAAATAAGACAAAGTCGCATTTGTTTTTTTCTCTTTTAAGATTAAGAAGTAATTTATTCCATTGTGGTCTATTAAAGGTTTTGGCTGAATGATCTTCGTAAATAACATTACGAACTTCAATATAATTTATAGAACAATACTTACGTAGGACTTCTTCCTGATTTCTTTGTGAATATCCTTTCTCAGCCTGCTCGTCTGTGCTTACACGAATGTATAAATCTGCAATAATACTCATGATTCTAAAAATTTTGAAACGACCGCATGGGCCAATTTTCGTAAAAATAGCAAAATTTCAGTTGCTTCTTCAATTGTAACATTCATACCCTCAGAGTTTAACATTTGCATAGCTTTCTCTGGAGTTATTTTTCCTCTCATTTTTTCTTCTTCATTTTCCATCATCATTTAATTAAATAATAAAAGCCCTTTACGGGCTTTCATGGTTATTTACCTGTGTTCAATCGTAAAAGTAAATCTTGCTTCCTTGTGTTTTCTTAAACGAAGGCTCGTATTTAAGATATCCATAATCACTCAATTCCTGGATGCATCTGTGGTAAGTATGCGGTGAGGAAATCTTTGCTATTGGTGTTATATCATGTCTATAGACCTGTATTGGGTTTACAAACTGATTCTGCGTCCTATACTGAAGCAGAGACATGTAAATAGCAATATGTGTCGAGCTTATTCGAAAATCATTTTCAATTGCTGTAAAAAAGTCCGATAGCGGTTTTAAATTTTCCATTTTGAATAATTTATAAACTTTTACTTTTAGCTGTTCTATGTTGTCTTTGAGAAGACTGTATCGCTACATACTTTGCTTGCTTATTTGAAGTTTTGGAATTTTGATTTAAAAGATCCGAAAGCAATACTTTTTTTAAATCTTCATTGTGGATCAAAAGCCCTCTATTTTGTGGATTAGCTTCTACATAAAAATTTTGAGAACTGCCATTTCTTTCTAATTTAACCAGCTCTCTGCCTCCATTTTTTAAAGATCTCAAGATTTCCGCAACTTGTAATTGATCCAAAGAATTTATAGGCAATTCTTCCAAAGCCTTCTTTAAATCATAGCCGTACTCTTGAGGAAATTCTTTTACTCTATAACTGCCAGATGCATCTTTATCATTTAAATCCAATTGCTTCCAGATTCCATCGATCAAAACCGCCCGACCTGAAAGTAATTCATAAGACTGTCTTGCATTAACACCATCGTCTGTAAAAAAGTGCTGTCTATTTTCTTCATTTTTGGATTGTGAATAAAGACTGGTTTTAAATCCTTCAAATTGATATTGGCCGGACTCATCTTTTCTAAAATTAAGAGAATGATCTAGTCTCTCTTTTTCATTTAAATAGTAAGAAACAGGCACAATAAATTTCGTTTCTCCCAGATTCAAATATCGCTCGACTTTTTTAAAAGCATCTTTAAAACCTATTCTTTCCAATTTTTCCTTAAGCTCATTGTTAGATTTCGCTTCAATTTTGCTGTAAATAGAAGATTTTAATCTCACATTCATCCTTAGAACAATGTTTTTATAAATAAACCTTCTTAGCTTTTCTGGGTATAACTGGTTTACCAGATTATCGTGCTCGCCTTTCACAACTTGAAGAGTAAGGTTTTCATAAACACTATTCGTCTTACGATATCTAGCCAGCACACTTTCATACCATTTTAACTTCTCCTTTAAAAGAGAAGTTTCAATTGAAGGACTGGAACGGAAAAGCTTTTTTAGGATTTCCTCTTTACTATTCCAATCGTTTATTTCAATTGCAAGACTATTGGTAAGGGACTGATCGTCCATCATTTTTTACTTTTGATTATTTATGCTAAACAGATTTACCCGCTTTTCTTTTGCGGGCTATTGAGTTCTGCTCTTTCTGTGCTGGTTCATCATCATTATCCTTGCTGACATTTTTATCCTTAGATTCCGACTGTTTTTGCTGTTTGCTTTCTCTATGATTGATTCTCTGAAGGCTGCCATCATACACATTTAATGTTTTAAACTGAGGATTGGCCTCTACAAACATTTTACTTTCCACACCATTGACAACAAAAGTTACAGACTGCAGATTTCCTTTCTTAAGTGAGCTCATCAAATTTTCTTTGTAGTTTGGAGTCTGAAGCTCTTTAATAGAATGTTTTTCGAGACTGGCCTCTAAGTCATAGCCATAATTTTGATGAAAATGATTTATTTTAAAATTGCCATTGCTCTCTGATTCTTTAAAATCCATTTTTAACCATGCGTTGTATGATTCCCCTTCCTTGGTTTTAAGATCTTTGTTCACAGAACGGCCTTCCATCAAATTGTAAGCTTCCTTAAGAGTTATACTTGTGCCATCATTATTTATATAAAATGTTTGCTCCAGTCCAGGCTTGTTCTCTTCTTTCTGCAGATTCACATGATAAGAATTAAAAAAGTAAATGTCACTCTGATCTGATTTCTTGAAATTCAATTCAACTGTCAAAGTATCATTGTTTGGCACCCCATTATTCATAATCCCGCTATGGATGATTTTAAAATCCTTATCACCTTTCTGCATGTTCTCTTTAAGTTCTGTTTCAAACGTCTCCCCCATTCCAGTGTATTTTAACTGGTCCTTTAGATATTCTAAATTTTTCTCGTTCATTGTATTTGCATTTAAGTTGTTTTCATTCAATTCATTTGTTTCTTTATACAGATGCATAAAATCATTTACATCAACAGTCTCTATTCGAGAAGTAGCAATAACACTCTGTAGAATTATGTTTAAATCACCGATGAGAGATGTTATTGGAATATTCTTAAAATAATCAACATCATTAGGACCCACAAGGCAATAATCCACTGCAGCCATCGATGTTCTAAAAAACTGAATGGTATCACTGTCAGTAATTAATTTCAAAGGATATGCTGCAAATTGATAACCGTAAGAAACCATCTCTTCCGCGTATGATAACAGCGTTTCAGCATCAGCTACATTTATTTTCATGATATATCTAGTTTAATATTTATCCATGTTAAATGCCTCGATTGGAAATACTTTATCGGTCAGGTTACTGCTGATATCAAGTTCCAAATGTCTTCCACCACTTTTTTCAATTAGCTGAAGTGTGAGATATTTGTTTTCAGGAATAGTAAACTTTTCGAGTGCATAAACTTTTATTACTTCAGACTTATAGGGGATCACAGCGGATGACGTAGTTTGATAAAGCGGCTCAATTTCTATTTCCTGCGATGCAGTACGTTTTGATTTTTTTTGATCCCTGATAAAAAATCGGAACTGATCAATGTCATAGTTAATCTTTGACTTATTTTCAAATACTACCCTCAAATACAAAACATCCTGATAAATAAAAATACCGTTTAGCTCGAGTCTTATCTGATACTTAGATTTGTTGTAACCGCCGATTTTATTCTTTTTAGATAATGCCAGGGAGGCACATTGTTCTATTTTTTTCTGGTTTTCGCTTTCAAGTGAAAATAAAACATCTTTACTGGCAGCAATAGAATTCACGGCTTTAACATTCAAATCCGGACAGTCATCATCATAATTCAGTACAAACACGTATAATCTCGCGTCAGAAGTGACAACAGTCAGGTTGGTCTGAATGAAACACTGTTTAGCTGCCTTAATAAGCAATATGTTCTCCACACCTTTGGCTTTCTGCACCAGTACCTCATCACTTCCTTTATCAATGCTCTTGATTGGATAAGAAAAAACAATACTTGTTGTTTTGGAGTATCCGATCTGGACGCTTTTATATTGGTCTTCGTTGGCTATTGTCTCTTTTACACTCAACTGAGGATAGGCTAAAACAGAAAACAGCAATAAACTCATTTTAAATAAATGATTAATTCTTTTCATTTTTTTCACTTTAAGGTTTTAGATTCTTTTGTTTTTCATCGTACAGAAGTACCTGATATCCTGCTTTAACTATTACTTTGATGAGTTTTACTTTCTTGCTTAAAAGACTTTTTGCCGCCTCTATACCCATTCCTGCTGCCTGAGCTCCCCATGAATCTGTAACACCGTTCAATCCTAAAGTCTGTATCGAACGGTCTGCAGAAGTCTTCGCTACATCCCTGCCGATTGCACCTGGAATATTTATCCCTTCAATTCCATCAATATCATAAACAGCAAGCTGAACTGGGAATATTGAGTTTCGGTATTGCAGATTTTCTATCTTTATTTCAAGTCTTTCCCCTTTCAAAGCGGCAACACCATATAGGAAAGTATTTTTTGGAATTACTGTACCCTGAATTACCGCATCACCTCCGAGTCTTAATTTTATAATTGATCCGTTGACAACAGTCTGGGTTTCATGCACAAATGCTTCCAGTGCATTTTGAGGAGAATCTCCATTTGTTGCATCTTCTACTGTATAAAAAGCATTCTGTTGAAAATTGTTCTCTGCTTTATTTTCCTGAAGTGAAGTAATATTTACTGATGCTTTTTTGCTATCTACGTTATAAACTTTTCCTTTTTTGCTTACTGAATTTTTAAGCAGCTTTTCCGCAACTCTTGAAGGATGTTGGATATCGAGTATGTTTTCAAGCATACCGCTCAATTGCTGCAGTTCGGGATCTGGCTGAGATTCCCCCATAGTAGACATCATTTTTTCTAAGTCCTTGATTTGAGTAGAAACTTCGTTGGATGAACCATCATTCTCAAACTCGCTCATGTCCTGCTCATACTTGTCTACTGTAGATGGCTGACTGATGGCTTTCTGCAACAAATGAAGTTTTTCATATATCTTTTTTTCATTTCTGTTCTGCAGCGGTTCTGAATTTAGCCCTCGACCATTGCTTAAAAAATCTTTTAACCTCACATCGGATTCAGCAAATGGACTCTGAGATTGATCAAGCAGCTTATTATTAGAGTAATTCGGATCTTTTTTAATTTGTTCCTGCAGTTTAATGGAGTCTACCGCCGCCTGGTCATAATAGCTCATTTTATTTAAAGATGAATCTTCCTTAAACTTAGGAATAGGCAGATTAAAATTGAAACCTTTTTTAATTTTATTTTCTGCCGCATCTGTACTCATCTTTCCTCCACCTAATGTGTAAAACAAAATAGATATGAAGGGAAGAGTTATCAATGGCAGCATTAAAAGCATTTTTCTTTTTTTATCTTCTTTCATAGAAATATTTTTTTGTTCCATGTCTTTACTTTTTAAAATGAATTAAATTATTGTTAAAGGCTTTACCATTCTGTTCCCCGACTTAAAAATATCTCAGTTTAAAGCCTCATAAACGATAAATAGAAAATAAGCAGAACTAAATGCAATAAATAATACCAGGAAAAGAATCAGTTGCTTTTTGGAGAATCCTTGCGTAAGAAACTCCATCTTTCGCACCCATTTTTCCTGTAGAAACAGATAGTATCTGTTGTATACAAATGGCGCTTCTCTTTTTTTAAATAGCGATTTCATCTACTTTCTGTTTTCTACACCGAGGTCTTTATTTTCAATAGTATTGAAACGTTCGATTAAAAAGCCGTGAGGATTATTATCACTTCTTGACACATTTCGAAGGCTTCCTTCGGTGATTAGACTTCTTTTTAAAATACTTGTAGTTCGAATTATACTTTGTCTGGCAAAACATTTAAATCGATATGGATAATCTTTTATGTCGATGTTTATGCTGTCTATTTGTACAGTCTGGCTGATATTTCCTGATATGACTCCTGAATAGAATCCATTTTCCTTTAGGTCGTCGTAGATTCTTTTTGCACTTTCATCAGCCAGATATAATGCCTTCGTCACATTTGTTTTAATTACCTTGTCATCAGGGTCAAGGTTAAAGAAAAATTTGTGAAATGTTTTGACATGATCTCTGGCTTCCACTGGTATATTATCCTTCCTTTCAGAAGCATACGCTTCTAGTGCTTTGCCCGCTGCCAGGATATAAACCTTGTCTTGCATTCTGGCTACAGTCTGGAAACTTTTATAAAGCGCAAAACAACAGATAACAACACAGCCCGCAATAACCAGCATTGTAAAGCTTCTTACATATTTAAAAGCTGAATCAATATTCTTCATTTTAGTAAACATCATCTGTTTTTTTAAGTTTATTATGAATTTCCTTTGAGCTTGTCACCCATGTAATTTCCTTTCTCTTGAAAATAGGGAGATGAAGCTGAAGAGGTGGACATACTCTGTGACATCTTCCCTGCCGCATTACCCATGCTGTCCATAACCATTGTAGTTCCTTGTGATGCTTTAGAAATAACCGAGCTGGTTGAACCGCCAAATAAACTCGTAGTCTTTTGAACCAGGGCTCCCCCGCCGCCTGCATGCACTATATAATTAGCCACTGAGGGTACAGTGAAATAGCCAATAATGCCTATTATTAAGAATATCAGGTATGCAATATCTGTTCTGCTGAAGAAAGTATCGCCAGTCGCTTGAACCTGGGAAAGATCTAGTTTCAGCATTAATTCTTGTATCTTTCCAATAATACTTCCAAATATATTGGCAACAGGAAGCCATAAATAGATATTGATATACCTTGCCAGCCATACTGTGAGGGTGTGCTGGAATCCATCAAAGACTGCTATTCCAAAAACAAGCGGTCCCAAGATTGAAAGAACTACCAGTTGAAATGTTCTTAGCGTGTCTATACATAGCGCAGCCGCTTCAAACAATACCCTTAGCACCTCACTCATCCATTCTTTTACTGAATTCCTAAAGCCATAAGATGCTTTTTCCATTGCAAATTTCACATCGTTGCCAATTCCTGCAAGCATACCCTCATCTGAAGGATCAGCGCCGTCGTGCGTATATTTGTACCATCTGTCCCTATCACCGCTGCCAGTCCCGCCAACGTACATTTTCCATGTGTCTGTTTCTTTAATTGCTTTTTCCTTTTCCTTTAAAAGAACAGCAATTGCATTATTCGATCCCGCAGCCATGGCAGCCGTTGCAGTGACAGTTGGTTTCATAACACCGTTGATGAGTCCCAGTACAGATGGAAAAATCATAATACAGAAGCCGATCACAAAAGGTCGGAACAACGGATAAAAATCTATTGGTTCGGCATTGGCGATATGTCGCCAAACCCTTGAAGCTATGTACCAGATGGTACCAAAACCCGCAATTCCCTGCCCCACACCGATAAGATTTGAGCACAAGGGCATCATTTCATCATAAAGCCGATCCAAAACGGAATGAAGGCTCTGCATTTCATCTCCCAATCCCTGAGCAGAACTAAAAAGAGGGATCATCACCAGAATTACAGAAAGGATATTATTTCGAATTGACAGTTTCATACCCTTAGTTTTTAAGTTCCTGTATTGCTTTGGAGGCATAAACATCTTTTTTCTCTTTTGCTCTCTGGAGAAGCAATACGTTTGCAGATGAACTGAAATCTCGCATGAAAAACAGCTTATCCTGCATCTGCAGATAAATAGTATCAATAGCTTCCAATCTCTCGTCGTCCGACATTCTCAACTTATCGGCGGTAATAACCATTGTGAGCTCATCAAGATTCGTGAGGCTTTCACTCAGGATGTTGGCATAAACTTGATCAAAATATCTTATTTCCTTCTCGCTAAAATTCTCACTTTTTGTTAATCTGCCCAGTGCGTTCCTGCTTTCTTTTACCAGCAAAATCTGGTAATTGACAATATCTCCCACCCTTTTGTAATTCTTTACCATTGGACTGACGTGCATCAGGGCATCTAGAAAAGCCTTATGAAGACTGAAGTTTCCCTCGGACATATCTTTAACCGTCTTGTATCCATTAGACAGAAGTTCGTAACCCTTTTTCATATCGCTAAGTATCTTTTTGAACTGCGATAGTTTTTCAATATTCAATATCAGCTGCTGGATTTCTGCTGACTGTGCATTTGATTTGTCCGGTACAAATAAAAAGATGATGATTATTCCTAGAATTAATATCTTTTTCATAAGTTTTAGTTTAATCCATATGAAGCTCTTATACTTTTAGAATCATTTAGATCTGCTCTCTTAGAAAGAGAAAGCAGTTTTGCATCATTGCTGAATGAAGTACAGAAATTGTAATCATCTGTCATTTTTTTGTGCAGCATATCAATCCGTTCAATTCTCTGGTCATCTTTTAGCTCCAGTTTCGAATCAGTTGTGAGGACTAAAAGCTGTTCTAGTGTGTCGTTGCAGCTTTGAAGCAGTCTTACAAAAGAACGTTCCACATAGTCCAGCTCACTTCCATGAAATAAATCGTGCGTTTTTAAACTGACTAAAGTCTCTTTACAGATTTTCAATATCTGAAACTGCAGCGAAATAATTTCTGCTGCTTTGTAGTAGGTTCTGACTTTTGGATTAACTTTTGCCAGAGATGCAAAATAATCACCATGAAGGTTTACTTCCCCTCTTTTGGCATCCCCTATAAAATTGAGTCCTTTTGAAACGGCAGAATAACCTTTTTTCGCATAATCAATATACACCTGAAGTGCTGCAATCTGCAGAAGCAGTTCCTTGCGCTGCTTGGCTTGCGCTTGTAGTCCCTGCTGAAATACAAGTATTAGAAACAAGGATATTAATAATTTTTTCATGATTTTTATCTGAATTATGGTATTCCGTAAAATTCTTTGACAAGATTTACATCTGCTTCTGTTTTTGCCCTCTGCAGACTCAGTAAAACATTCTGCTGATTGAACATAGTAAGATCATCATAATTAGCATCAATCTGGTCAGCAGCCTTATTAATGATTTCCAGTCTTTTCAAATCACTCATCTGGGTAGTGAACGAATCCAGTATCAAAAATATCTGATCGATATTCTTCATGCTTTCTTCTAAAATACCGGTATAGACCTTCTCCATGTACCGAATCTCACTTTCTTTAAAGTGCTTATCCTGTCTAAACAGATTCCATGCTCTTTCGTATTCCTGAACCAGCTTTGTCTGCTTCGCAGTAATTTCTTTTATCCTATGATAATAAGTGATAATGGATTTCACTTTCGCAAGCTCTTCATAATAACCTTTATAAAGGTCTTTCTGCTTTTGCGTCCATTCTGAGATTTCGTCGAGTTTAAGTTTAGAGAGCACATTTTCGACCTGCTTTTGGGCATTCTGAAGCCAAATCGTTTTGTTCTGCAGTTTTTGGATCCGAAGATCAATAGCTTTGATTACTTTCTTTGTCACAGCTTTAACGATTTCCAGTATTGGCAGTGCTGCTGTTTTTTCAGCTGGTCTGACCGGAGTTGCAACCAGCAGAAGACAAATAAAACAACCCGCTAATTTCTTTTTCATTTTCTCTTTTCATTTAATTTCCACTTCGAATTTCCTGAGCCATTGCGGCAATTCCTTTTTTAATGTCCCCGCCGAATTTTTTGGCGTAGGCATTCATTTTCACCTTTTCGCTTTCCTCTGTTGTATAAGCTAAGTATTCCTCTAAAGAAACTTCTGTTCTATACACTTTTGATAGCATACCCCCCAGCGAGATAAACACTTCCTTATATTTCTTGCTGGGATCGTTTGCCTTGTTTACCGAGAGCACGAGCGCTTTCTCTTTTTCAGTCAGTCCCAACAGCTCCTGAATCTGATCAAATTTATTCTGGTATTTGCTTTGGTCTAACAGGATTTTACAGTCACTGTTGTTGATGATAGCCTGTTTTACTACAGGTGATGAAATTATATCTTCCACTTCCTGAGTGACTACTATAGCTTCACCAAAAAATTTACGGACAGTCTTGAAAAGATACTTTATGTATTCGGCCATTCCTTCCTTCGCAATAGCTTTCCAGGCTTCCTCAATTAAAATCATTTTACGTACACCTTTCAGTTTTCTCATCTTGCTGATAAAGACCTCCATAATAATGATGGTAACTACTGGAAACAAAATAGGATGATCCTTAATGTTGTCGAGCTCGAAAACAATAAACCTTTCTTTTAAAAGTTCCAGATTTTCCGTAGCATTTAACAGATAATCAAACTCACCTCCTTTATAATATGGACGCAGTACGTAGAGAAAATTATTGACATCAAAATCCTTTTCTTTAACCTTGTCACTTTCCAGAATGGGAACAAAATCATCTTTTAAGAATTCATAAAAACTATTAAAGCAAGGAAAGGCATCCGAATTGATTTCTAACTTCTCATAATACAGCTGAAGGGCGTTAGAAAGCGCGACATATTCACTACGGTTAAAAGTTTCATCATCTTTCTTCCAAAGAGCCAGCAGCAGTGTTTTAATGCTTTCTTTTTTTTCAGTATCGAGATTATCTCCCTCTGATATGTAAAATGGATTAAAACGAAGCGGATTCTTTTCATCGTAGGTGAAGTAATAGCCGCCAACCATATCGCAAAGCCCTTTATAACTGTGCCCGACATCTACCAGAACAATATGTGTGCCCTGCTCGTAATAACTTCTTACCATATGGTTGGTAAAAAAAGATTTACCGCTTCCTGAAGGCCCTAAAATGAATTTGTTCCGATTGGTGCAGATTCCCATTTTCACAGGCTCGTCGCTTAAATCCACATGAACCGGTTTTCCCGTCAGCCTGTCTCCGAGTCGTATACCGCAAGGGCTAATAGACGATCTGTAGCCAGTTTCCATATTAAGGAAGCATACAGCCTGTTCTGTAAAAGTGTCGAAAGTATCATTCATTGGAAAATCTGCAGCATTCCCCGGCATTCCTGCCCAATAAATCTGGGGTGCACCCACAGTCTCCTGTTTTGCAGCCATATCCATCTGCGCCAGTGCTGATGAAACCTTGTTTTTAATATCTTTTAGTTCTTCTTTATCCGCACTCCAAGCAAGTACATTAAAATGTGCTTTTACAGGGAGTCTCTGCTGGGATATAGCTTCATTAAGAAAATCGTTGGTTGCATCCCTTGCGATCATATTCTCTCTGCTGTAGGCAGACAGCGACTGTAGCCGCAGTCTTTTGCTTTCCAGCTTCTGGATTGTCTTCTGCGCGTCTTCAATGAATATGTACTGGTTATATATATGATTGCAGGACAGCAGCTGTCCAAGGGTCGAAGCAAATCCAATGCTGAACTTTGTCTTATCGGTTGAGTAACGGTCAAAATTGATCCTTGAACCGCAGAGAGCCGGCAGGTCGGCGGCATCGCCAAGCGTAAAAAGCTGGCTGTGCTTGTCTCCTATCTGCATCCCATCCGAAAACTTTAGATCACTGTATACAAAAGAGTTTTCCTTTTCCGATAGAAATACATACTTTTCAATCAGACCGGCCCTCCTGGTCTGGCTTTTCAGCTCATCATTTCGGAGTCTTGTCAAACGGATGAATCCGCTGTCTTCCATGATCCTTTTGAATTGACCAGTGCTGTCAATGAAGTCCTGAAGAAACTGGGATTTAATTGTCTCCTCTGGCACAAGATTATTCCTTATAAGGTTAGAAAACAACGAACTGGAATTTTTCCTTCCTAAAGGCTTCTTGGTAAGCATTATGTAGCAAGAGTGGTCAAGAAAGGGCCTTTCATTGAAAAACCGCTCACTGCTTCTTGTCAAAAAACTGCCGTCTTCATTCTCAAACTCCGCTTTGTAACTGGTCTCCACAAACCAATCCTGCTTGTGGAAAACTGTGAACTTCGGCAGTATTTTCAAAGCCTTTATCCATGACTGGTGAAACGCCTCATACTCATGGTCCGACAGTGTGAAAATCTCGGGAAGATCCGCCTTAAAAACCACGGTCATATCTCCCTGCTTTGATAAAATGCAGTCATGCTGCACGTCCATAATCGGCAAAACATTATCCAACTCCTTTTCCATTTTTCATATTTTTGCTGATCTTCATTTTATTCTCGTAGAGGCTTCTAGCCGTATTCAAGATATGGAGTCCAAGCTGCGGATCCACACAGTTGCGTAGCACCTGCCTTTTGTTTGGGATATTGGATCCCTTTAAGCAGAAACCCATGCGCTCTTCAAGCTCAGGAATCTGTGCATGGCGTATTTTTATCACTGCTTGCAAACCAGCCTCTGGAATCTGAAAGTTCGACCAGAAGAGATGACGTTGCAGCGTCGCATCAGGCGGGATGAGCGGTATGTAGTAAGGCTTGACGTTTTCCACTGCCCACAAACACTCGGCATTATGCCGCAGGAATAAAATTTCCTGATACAGCCTCATGTCGGGAAATACCGCTGGAGTTCCGCGAAATCTGACGCAGATATTCTGTCTGAAGGATGAGTGCGACTGGCACGGCGGCGATGACCAGATAAAATCAAATTCTTTATAATGATCCAAAAGATACTCATGCGCATCACCGACTATTATTGCATCATCCGGAAAATTCCGTGCATAAGCTTCCGCCAATACGAGATCCAGCTCTACGGCAGTGACTGATACATTTTTCCAATTTTTACGGTTTCCTCCAATCCCTGCATATAAGTTCAAGACTTTCATAATCGCTCTTCATTTATCTAACGCCCTATAACTATCACTTAATAAAAACAGCTCTGCTCCGAACCTTCACATTTTTAGGAACCTGTCTTGATGCCAAAGCTTTCATCATCCCGTATTCGCCATAATGCCCGCTCATTTTATAGATTTTGATAACCATCACCGTTCCCGCTGCACCTATCAAAGCCACGCACGTCAAAGAGGGAATGCCGACTATGAAAAGCACTGCAAAAACAATCATCAGTCCTAGTACTCCCCCTCCCAAATACCATATATACTGGGCTTTCAAGCCTTTAAATTCAATTGACTGGTTGATTCCTTTATTAGTCTGATACACACTGTTCATTAGACTCCGAAAAAAGATTTGATAACAGTAGCCACCACAACAAGAAACACACAGCTGCCAAACCATGCTGCGGCCACTTTTCCGGTGTCGGGATCTCCCGCATTCCATTTCTGATATACTTTTACAGCCCCAATAAGGCCAAGAATTGCGCCTACTGCATACATCAGTTCCGTACCGGCATCAAAATAGCTTCTTACTTTCTGATTTGCTTCGTTAATTCCTGCTACGCCGTCTTGTGCATAAATTTTAGTTTCATATACTAACAGTAATACCAAGATGCAATAGGACAATACTCTTTCTTCATTTACTTCCTTTAACTTCCACCAACATTTTTTCATCACACGTCATTTTAAAGATTATTATTAGTTAAAAAGCAGAGGAACACCGCCGTTACAGCTCTATCATCTTGTCACACAAAGCCATACCGCACCAGAGAGAACAGGGGTTATTCCTCCGCTGAGTTTTAAGAAATAGTCTCCTCCCACAGTTGATCCGCTTCGGCAAACGTTAAAGAAAACTGAGGATGCTTTTCGCTTTCGGAGACTATTAAATGATTTACATCTTCACGCAGTGAAGAGATCTTCACATAAGGATATTCTTCAATAACCATTCGCAGGTAATTTTGGAATTGTTCTTTAAACAAGTTTTTCTCGGCACTTTCCTTTATAGCTTGAAGTATTCTGGCGGAAAGTTCTTCTGCATCATCTAAAGTGTCAAAAGATTCTGAAAAAGATGATGACAAACCCGTATGTGTTTTTCTTTGCAGCAAGGATGTAGAACTTGTAGATTTTTTAAACGGGTCATTTCTTTTCTCGCTGGAGAAAAATTCCTTTAAATCGTCTTTATAGAATTTAAGCAGTACTATTAGATACCATACCACTAAGATTACACCGATGACAGTAAGGTAGCTGCCCCATGAAACATTTGCAAACATAGTCTTCTTCATTTATCATTCAACATTCATCTATTCAAATCAAAATCTTAGAGATATGATTTATTTTACATGTCAAAGGAACGACTACAATGAAGCTTCTACAAGTACAACTTTTCTTGTACCCATTTGTACCCCTTGAATTTGTTGGTCAGAAGAAGATAAAATCTACATATTCACACTGATAAATAAAAAAGGCTTCTGCAGTTAGAATAACCACAAAAGCCTTTCAAATAATAATAAGTCGTTTTTATTTTGAGCGCATAGCTTTAATTAATTTCGCATTACGCTTATCAGCTCGAGAATTCTGAAGCGATAAAACCGCCCAGATTGCCGCTGGTATCCAGCCAATCAAAGTAATCTGCAGAATGAGACAAATGATTGCTGTAAAAATCTTACCCCTTAAGAAAAAGGAAAGTGAAGGGAAAAATATTGCTATTAATGTCATAATCTAGAATGTTTAATAATTTGTCGTGAATATTAAGTTTTGTTACGCAGATTGATTATTCAGTATGTCTTAATCTTTTCAATAATTTTTTTAAGTGTCTGGATAGCGATCTCCTTATCCCTGTCCTCAGCATTATAAGATTTACTTCGAACAGATTGATACGAAAGATCTTTTTTGAAAGGCGTAGATAAAAAAGGTACAATAGTTTTAAAAACCAAGTTCATTGATCTTGCTTTTAAAACTCGGGATTCATCACTTGCTCGTAAAATCAAAGCCATTTGATCAGTTGACAGAATGCATTCAACTTTATCATTTGATTTATTAGAGGTTTCGGATGTTGGAATTATCTCATTAATAATCTGTCTCATCTGTCTTTCATAATATAGAATCTCATAATTAAACCAATTGTCAATTGTAGTTTTTATATTCTTCATCATTGGATCAAAAGTGATTCTCTCATTTGAAAATAATTGATTAAAATCTTTATAGCTGCAAAGCAATGTATTGAGTTTCTCTGAATAGTCATCATCGTTATTCGAGTTTCTTGATAATTTAGCAATTAATGTATCCACAAACTTTTTACAATTAAAATTCATCTCAATTAAAATCTTATCAAGAGTCGAAAAGGTACAATTTAGATCATTATTATAATATGCTTCGGATAATCGTTTTAAAAGCAGACGATTATACATAATCTGTCTAAACGAAGCTTTCTCATTCGATGATTGTATTGAATTTGACAATTCATTTATAACAATTCCAATCGTGCTTCTATCCTGCTCCAATTCCAACTGTAATTCTTCTAATGTGCGTAATTTAAGCATTAGTTCTTTTTTTGATACTATCAAATAAGTTATTGGCACTCTTTCGTCGAGGCTTAAATATTGAGAAAATCGATTCTCAACAAAAGAAAGAAGTTCATCTAATGTTGAAATAACTAAATCCAGCACCTTAGCTAAATCATTATTTTTAAACACTTTATTTTTCTTGTGATCAACTGAACTGTCAAGAAGATATATTAAATTAGAATGATACTTACGCACCTGCAGCCGGATCTGCCTCTTCTTAACTAACAAGAAAATTTCATTTTTTAAACGAATTTGTATTTTCTCCGCTTCTATTTTGACACTTTCCGAAATACCAGCAATATCAATATTTGATAAAACGGTGAGATCTGACTTGTTAGGATTTAAGCTGTGCAAAATTAGGGTATCTAACCATTCTAAGGGATATAAAGTATTCATAGTACAGTTGTTTATATAGTAGGCAAGACAACGAAAACTAACGAAGCTTAAATCTCTCGATAGAATTCGAACGATACATGGTAGGTGTAAAAGCAGTATGCTTTTTGAAAAAGAGGCTAAAACTTGAAATACTGCTGAATTCCAATTCTTCAGCAATTTTACTTATGGTGAATTGGGTATCTTCAAGAAGATTCTTTGCTTCAATAATAATGGATTCTATTATTAACTCTTTTGCTGTTTTTCCTGTAAGCTGTTTAACAACTTTATTCAAATGTCCAGGTGTAATGTATAAAACACTTGCATAGAAGTTGACATAATGCTGTTTTTTGCAATGAATAGACAAAACAGTAAGAAATTGAATTATTAAGCTTTCATTTCTAGAAAAGTTTAAAGCTGAATCCAGAGTGTATTTAGAATAGATCAGTTTGAGCTCATATAAAAATAAATTAAAACTTATTCGTTGCAGCTCAAAATCTAGTCCCTTGTCTTTAGTATCCTTATTGACAAAATAAATTAATTTGTATATAAGTGATAGCACTAAAAACTCTTTTTCATCCAAAACAATCTTAATTGGAATATTCCGGATAAAAAAATAGAACGACTCAACCAATTCCTTTTTCAGGCAATTTTTAAATGCAAACTCGGATGAGAAGCAAATTAAGAAAAACTGAAGTTTTTCATTTGCTTCCAAAATCCTGCAGTTTGAGTTTTTTGGAACTACAAGAAGATCCCATGGAGATAAGTCTTGTACTGCTCTCTTAATTTGGATTTTGAATTTTCCATTTTTAATTAAGAGAATACAGAGATTTTCAGTGGTAAAAGATTCAGATGTAGATGTTCTAATATTATACTTTTTTATAATATGAATGTCTAACCCTTGCAGAGGCATCAGTTCTAAATCAATATTTATCAAATCTTTAATCATATTTCTTTATTAATGATCTACTAGATTTCGTGTATATAAGTAATTTTATATTTTATCTTCAAATGACTTTTCAATCAGTATTAATGACAAAAAATACAGATTTAAAAGGCATGTAAGAAACAGTAAATAAGCCAGTTTTCGTGGGTCGATAATTTTTCTGCCCCCTTTTATCAGGTAACCAACTATTTCATCATAGCCAAAAAGGACTATGATGAAATAAAGGCTTACAAGATTAAAAATGATCAAAAGGACGTAAAGAATAATTCGTGGTTTCATGGTAGATCAATTTAATCAGACTGCTTTTATAGCATACTATGTAACAAAGCAAGTACAGTAATAATTGAACTTTCATTAGCGGCAAAAAACTTTTTCGCGGGTTTGTTCCCTGCCGATAAATCCCAGTCTTTATCTTTTCTTTCTGACTCCGAATAAAGCGAATATCTTGAAATGGAAGTAATCGTTAAGATTGTCTCTGTTTCATCATCATCAAAAGGGTTATCATCAATGATGGTTTCTTCATAATCAACTATATAAGCGTAAGAAACAGCAAAATCAAGTTGCCTATGATTGATCAAACCCTGCAGAAAACTAATTAGAGTGCTTTTAGCATTAGTGGAAAGTGCGCTATTCTGCACTATGTTAATCATATTGCTATCTGGATCAGACATAATAGCCTCGACAATGGAATCATTAAATGTAATTACCCCCTTTCGAGTGTTACTCCTTTTCTCTATTTGGCAAGATAAATACTTTATTTGATTAGTAATTTCCCCAATTGAATTGGGAACTGGATTTACAGCCTGATAATTATGTAGAGCGTTATAGTACAACAGCCCCTTTTTGTCGAATGGATTTAATTTGTTCTCCGGGGTTATTGTACTGCTTGTTGATTTTTCAGATGAGACATCATTTAACTGTGTTTGATTGGAATCTAAATCATCAGAGCAAGATGTCAAAAAACATAATAAGACATAAGTGATTAATAAATTTTTCATGATACGATTGTTTGAACGGTGAATGAGAATTTCTTCTCAGTTCATTTCATCCGGATAAGCAGAACTTTAATTCAGCACGATGCTGAACATTTTGCTTTTGAATTCATAGCAAATCTATCTCCTTGAAAAATCTCTCACAACCTTACCTATATGGGTTTTCCGAAAATAAAGTATGGATTTTCGGAAAATCCATACTGCTTAAAATCAAATTAATTCTCTATAATCCAATACTTTATATTATATTTGAGTTAAGATATTGTAAGAATATCGTTATCATAATTTTACTTCCTACGGTACATTGTTAATGCACTACATCCCAAATTTGCTATTTATATGAAACGTATTTGCTTACTACTGTCTCTTCTGTTCATATCTCAATATCTATTATCCCAAAACAATATCCGAAGGATTCCAGATTCGCTGCAAAATAAAGGCTTTAAATATCTGGAAGAAAAAATTGATGAGCTAGAACCAGATAGTTCCAAAATTGCTGTTTACTTGTATACCTATCTTCAAAAAGCAAAACTGGAAGAAAACTGGGCTGAAACAGCAAAAGGTTATCAAAATTTTATGCATGCAGCTCCGGAAAGATTAAGAACTATTTATGCTGATAGTATAGTCGAAGCTGCAAAAAAGACAAATGATAATGTCATCATTGGATCTTCTTATTTAACTAAAGGAATTGTTTACTACAGTTTAAAACGTCATAATCAAGCTCTAGACAATTTCTTGATAGCAAATAATTATATCTCGAGAACAAATGATAAATATTTAATCTACAAATTGAAGTATCACATTGCACTTGTAAAATATTATCTTGGCTACTATGATGAAGCGATCTCCTTACTTGAAGAATGCGTTGCTTTTTTCAAAAAAGATGCCTCACAGCCTTATCTGAATTCTCTGCATTCACTAGGGCTTTGCTACAACCGGCAGGGAAACTACGGGCATGTTACTGAAATTAACAATCTAGGTTTACAAGAATGCGAGAGACTAGGAATTAAAAAGCTGGAAGTCTATTTTAATCATTCCGAAGGCATCAATGAGTATTATAAAAAAGATTATGCTTCCTCTATACACAAAATTCGATCATCAATAGAAGACTTAAAGCAGAAAAAAGATTTCGGCAACGAATCCGTCGGTTATTTTTACATAGGAAAAGATTACTGGGCACTTGGAAAATTCGACATGGCAATCCCGTATTTTAAAAAAGTTGATTATCTCTTCAATACAAAAGGATACATACGTCCCGATATAAGAGAAATGTACGAACTGCTTATAAATTACTATAAAACTAAAGAGAATCCAAAGCTTCAGTTATATTATATTGATCAATTGCTAAAGGCCGACCGTATCCTAAATGAAACCTTTAAATACTTAGTTGGAAAAATAAATAAGGAATACCAGACACAGGAATTACTGCTGGAAAAAGAAAAAATTCAACAGCTGTTAGACAGAAAAAATAGCAGCTATTCAACTCTTATTACATTTACATCGTTATTGTTCTTCAGTTTTCTTCTTCTAACATTTCGTTATTACCGAAATAGAAAATTGTACAAAAAAAAATATGATGAATTGATGCAGAAAAACTATAGGACAGAAGAAACTGTTAAACCTCGTCAAAGAACTGAAAAGCCAGCAATTTTAGATATAAATCCTGAGACGGTCGCACACATACTTAAACTGCTCGAAAAATTTGAGAAAGAAAAAAAGTTTCTCGATAAAGACATGAATCTTTCCAAACTATCGGCCACCTTCAGTTCTAATCCGAGATATTTGTCAAATATTATACGTCATTATCGTGATAAAGTTTTTACAGAATATATTAATGATCTTAGAATTGATTATGTCATTGAATTATTGCAAAGTGATAAAAAAGCAAGATTGTTTACAAACAAAGCTCTGGCTGAGGAAGCAGGTTTTAGCAGTACTCAGCTTTTTGTAAATGTATTTAAAGCAAAAACAGGTATGCCTACAGCTTTTTTTATTGAGCAGATTAAAAAGGGATAATTAGTTAATAAAGTTCCTGATATATCCATATAAAAATAATATTATCTAGTACATGAATCTAAAATTCAGCGCTATAAAAGTATTAAATTTTAAGAGCTAGATAAATGATTTTAAAACCGTATTTTTGTGATTTATTATACTAAATATTCATACGGATTACAATAAATGGTGACAATAGAAAACTATAGCCTAGATAAAAGAAAAAATGAAGGAATTTTCTATACACCTCCTTTTCTTGCGGAATATTTATCAAGAAAAGTTATTAAGTATTGGGGAGTAAATAGAGAAATTTCAAGTGTAATTGATCCTGCATGTGGTGATAGTGAATTATTAAGAAGTTTTATCACAGAAATAAATAATTATTCACAAATTTCTTTACCTAAGATAATTGGCGTTGACAAAGACAACAATGCAATATTCAATTCCAAAACTAAACTAAATCACTTAAATTTAAAAGTTAAATCATATTTCATAAATACGGATGCTTTATTTCCTTTTGAGTTTATCAAACCTGAGATAGGTTGGAAAAAATTGAGAGAAGACACCAATTGCAAACATGGTTTTAATATATCACTTAGTAATCCCCCCTGGGGATCTGATATAAAAAGCTACAATTTAAAAGATCTAAATTCAAGTTTTAAACTTTCAAAAGGGCAATTTGATGTTTTTGATCTTTTTTTTGAAACAATTTTAACTAATCTAAGTAAAAATGGCATATACGGTTTGATTTTGCCTGATTCTGTATTTAGCCAAGAACAAACTAAATTTAGAGAATTAATTTCTAAAAAAACTTCAATACATCTTATCGCAAGACTAGGTGAGAAGATTTTTCCTGATATTAATAGAGCATGTGTGGTAATAATTGGCGAAAATAAAATTCCAAAAAATAATCATTACGTTGATTGTTTTCGTTTGACAGCAGATTTCAAAAAGATGGTTATATCGAACAAGTTGTCTTTAGAAGAAGTTGAAAAAGAGCTATCTCATAAGGTATTACAGACTAGATTTTTGGAAAACAAAAATTATTTGTTTGATATAGACTTAAAAATCGAAGAACAAGATTTGATTGGCAAACTTAAAAGTTACAGCACGGAACTAAATAATTTTTTAGAAAGCAAAAGAGGTGCAGAACTTTCAAAAAAAGGAATTGTATGTCAATGTAACAATTGTGAATATTGGATGCCATTCCCAAGATCTAAAAATCCAAAATGTAATAATTGCAGAAGCACAATAAATTTAGATGAAACCAAGTCCGAAAAAATAATCAGCTCGATTCCTTCATCTAATAGCATTAAATTAAAAGTTGGAGAGGATTTATATAGATATACAAGTAAATCTAAGTCTTTTATTGATTTATCAAAAAAAGGAATTAATTATAAAAATTTAGATATTTATCAAAAAACGAAAATACTTGTCAGAAAAACAGGAATTGGAATTACGGCAAGCATTGATTATGAAAATTCGATGACTAATCAAGTCGTTTATATTTTAAATTTAAAAAAAGAATTCAAAGATAACCTGACATTAGAATTTGTTTTATCAATTTTAAATTCAAGAGTTGTAACATATTATCTAATCAAAAAATATGGAGAAAATGAATGGAGAACTCATCCATACCTTACACAAAATGCTTTAATGAATTTACCTTTTCCTTTATTAAAATTAAAGGAAGAACGAACTCAAAAAGCAATAATAAAAATCACAAAATTAATTAACGAAGAAGTTCATAATTCTAATGAAATAAATATTTCAAAAAATACAGATTTATTGATTGAACGAATAGTTGCAGATTTATTCAATCTCAATCAATCAGATTATCATATAATATTTGAAACATTGAAGAATTGTGAACAGTTAATTCCTATTAAACGTCTACTAAATTGTAACGTAACAGAAATATTTAATTTAAATGGGTTATAGATATATTGGTTCTAAAGATAAATTATCAGAAATTATTATTTCGGAAATTTTAAAAATTGATAAAAATGCAAAACATATAATTGATTTGATGGCGGGAACTGGATTATTTTCTCTCGCTTTACGTGAAAATGGATTTATTGTATCAGCACTTGATGTTATGACATACTCATACCATCATTTGAATTTCCATTTGTTTATGAATTGCTATCCTAATTTTGAAGGAATATCACACATTAAAGGTATTAAAAAGTCAAATTCTCTAAGCAACTATGAGTTAATTTTAAATTATTTAAACGAACTAGAGCCGATTAAAGGATATTTTTATAATGAATTTTCTCCTGAAGGTAAAGCTTCTAATACCACTAAAGCTAGAAAATACTTTACCCCTGAAAATGCTGCTAAAATAGATTCAATTAGAAATGAAATCAAATTTTTAAAAGGTAAAAATATAATCACGGATAAGGAACATTCTTTATTAATTCACGATCTTATAATGGCTACAAATGATGTTGCAAATATTGCGGGTACATATGGCCATTATCTTTCAAAATTTGTAAAGAGATCTGAAGTACCTGTTTTTTTAAAACCAAGTAGATTTTCTACTTCTGGATCAATCGAAGGTCATAATGTTTATTTAGGATACGCAGAAGAACTATCTCCAAGTTTATCAGGAGATATCTGTTATATTGATCCACCCTACATTAAAAGACAATATGCTGCAAATTATCACATTTTAGAAACTATTGCTAGAGAGGACTTTCCTGAAGCAATTGGTGAAAGCGGTTTAAGGCCATGGAGAGATCAATATTCTAATTTCTGTTCTAAATTAAAAATTAGAGAATCATTTACAAAAATTATAGAAGGTGTAAATTGCAAACATATTTTAATAAGTTACAGTGAAGATGGATTGATTCCAATTAATGAATTAACCGCTTTCCTTTCAAAATTCGGGAAAGTAAGTCGAAAAGATATTGTATATAAAAGATTCAAAAGTAATGATAGTAAAAAAGAATCGAAACTGCATGAATACCTTATTCATGTAGCAAAAAATTAATTCTCAATAACATCTTTAACAACTGCTAAATGATCAGGATGCCAATTAATTTCATAATCTTTTCCATTTATTTGAATTTTAAGCTTATTATCAACTATTTTGTTCAAATCTATTTCTGATACATTTGCAAAATGTAGCATTCTATGAATCATCGGACTCACAACAATAGTATTAGCATATGAATCAGAACCATTGTCTCCTAGAGGTATTAAATGATGCACTTCAGAATAAAGTTCCCCATTTATTTTAGTAAATGTGAATTCGTCTCCAGTAATTTGACATCTTCCTCCATATAGAGCTTTTAAGTTTCTAACAAGCTTATTATTTCTTTTTCTAATTTGAAAAAACCTTTTAACAATTTCAGGTTGCTTCCCTGTATTAATCAGTTCCTGAAGTCTTGGTGAGGTATCCTCTAGAACTAGTTCATCTTGAACATCTTCATTTGTTGGTATGTCGTTAATAATTGTTTCCGCTGTGAAATAGAATGGCCAATCATTTTTTGAAGTTTCTACAAATAACTTATTCCTAAACTTAATAAAACCTGCAGATTCTTCTGTAAACATTCTTTTTAATTGCGAGTTACCTAGCCAATTGGCAGGTATTTGATTTTCAAGAAACCACCCCGCCCAATATTCACCATCTACAGTTTTAACTATATATATTACAAGATTTTCAACTTCATGATTATAATCAGTAGGAAATCCATTCTTAGGATGCCAAGAAGGAACCCTATTACCTGATTTACTATGTATTTTTTGGGATGATATAGAAAAGGAAGCAGATCTTCTTTGATAAATTCTTAAATCATTTATTTGTTTTATTCCGAAGCTATTTATTTTAAAGTCCCATTGAGGTCTATTTTGAGCACCAGTTCCTGTATTTTTCCCCAAAAAATCATACCATGCTTGACTAGAAATTTCTCTAACAGGGAAATCTATGTATGATTGTCCACCTCCACCTTCTTCTTCGCCTCCAACTTTATTAATATGCCTAAAATCAGCATATGTCATTCTTCTAAAAACTAAGCTATCAACTCTTTTTTCCATTTCTAAAATAAATTAATTTATCATAAAAATTTAACAGACACTAAAAATCTTCCCTACTTTTTTGTTGCAATGAAGAGTTATCATAACATTTCAAATAGTTAACTGATAACATCTCCTAAATCAAAGTTAAAATCAAATAATTCTTTTGGTGAAATTGACAAGCCTTTTGCAAGTTGAAGAACTGAAGATAGCTGAATATTGATTTCACCTTTCTCAATCTTGCTAATATTGCTATGATCTATGTCACATCGTTGAGCTAATTGTCTATAACTCAAATTTTGTTCAGTTCTAAATTTTTCAATTTGCCGCCCAAATGCTATTTGAAAGTCAGTCTTTTCCACACTATTACCCATCGCTTTTTTTTTCAAAAGCAATTTCAGTAGAAACAAAAATAAAAGTGTGGGTTTTTAACACCACAATTAATAATTTTGTTATATTTGCAACTAATTGTATACATTTGCGATTCTTCATAAAAAATATTTGAAGCATTCGCTTAGAATCTCGACTTGAAAACTGGAAATTTAAAAGGAACGGGAGGATAAGTAAGATGCTCACGCCATTGGCGTGGGCTCACTTATTGTTCCATGGTATTTCCAGTACCTCAAGTCAATAAGCTGAGTTCCACGCCTTTTTTATTAGGCAAAAAATCAGCTAAATTCTTGGCAATACTTCTTAATTCCGAATGGTTTCGTTAAAAACTTAAATCGAAAATTCTATTAAAACATGTAAAAACATCAAAATTTAACTATGACTATTAAGCAGTTCACTTAATACATAAAAAAAGGTCCTCTATTCCAGTGACCAAACTTAGATAGAGGACCATAGCTAATCAAATCCATATTTAACTAACCAATCCCAATATTATGAATTATTTTTCATTTTACAAGGATGGGAAAGCTCTTTATTGCCTGTTTTTATTGGGCTTCTCATTGTCTTTCTCATCTCTTTATGCTCGAAACACTCTTCGGTCAAATCCTAATCATTATCAGCAGCATATTAAAGGCACCGTTACAGATGGTTCCGGCCCGCTTCCCGGAGTTACCATTTCGGTAAAAAACAAGTCGGGTGTCGTGGCTGTTACAGATTACAGCGGCCAGTATGTCCTCAATGCAGCTGCAACGGATACACTACAGGTTTCCTTTATCGGATTTAAAACCGCTTTAGTTCCCGTAAATGGCAGAACAAAAATTGACATTGTCTTAAAGTATGATACGACTACTCTTCAGGAAGTAAGGGTAAATGCTGGCTACTACTCAGTTAAGGAAAGCGAACGTACAGGCAGTATTGCTAGAATTACGTCAAAAGATATTGAAGCTCAGCCTGTCGCTAACGTGCTGGCCGTGATGCAGGGACGTATGGCCGGCGTAAGTGTGACGCAGTCAACGGGAGTTCCCGGCGGAGGTTTTGATATAAAAATTAGGGGACAGAATAGTCTTCGAAGCGACGCTAATTCCCCACTTTACATTATTGATGGAGTTCCCTTTTCATCTGAAGCAGTGGGTTCTTATCTGACAAATACCGCTTTTCCTTCACCTATAAGTCCTTTGAGCAGTATCAATCCTGATACAATTGAAAGCATTGAAGTTCTTAAGGATGCTGACGCTACTGCGATTTATGGTTCACGGGGAGCAAACGGCGTTGTACTTATAACAACCAAAAAAGGTCGCACAGGAAAAACTGAATTTAATATCACTGCTTCAACAGGATTCGGAAAAGTAACCCGATTCCTCAAACTCATGAATACGCAGGACTATCTCACTATGCGCAAACAGGCATTTACGAATGATGGCGTTGCATATAATTCGTGGGATTACGATGTAAACGGAACATGGGATCAAAACAGATATACGGACTGGCAGAAAGAACTTCTGGGTGGGACAGCAATGATCAATAACCTACAGGGAACTGTATCGGGAGGATCATCAAACACGCAGTTTCTTTTCGGAGGAAATTATTACTCGGAATCAACTGTATTCCCAGGCAGTTTTCTTTATAAAAAGGGAGGCGTACAGGCCAATGTCAACCACAAATCGGAAGACCAGAAATTCCGCATCAATTTTTCTGCCGTCTACAATTCGCAGAATAATGATCAGCCTTCATATGATTTCACTTATGATGCCCGCTCACTCCCACCTAATGCTCCAGCACTTTATGACGCGTCAGGTAATTTAAACTGGGAGAACAACACTTTCGATAATCCCCTTCGAAACTTAAATACGAAAATGGAAGCGGTCACAAATGATCTTACGGCAAGCGTCCTTCTTTCTTATGAAATATTCAGAAACTTAAATATAAAAAGCAGTTTTGGCTTTACGGATTTCAGCAGCGGGGAGAGGCGGGTAATCCCTTCCACTACCATCAACCCTGCATATAATCCCACAAGCGCTAATTCATCCATTTTTGTTAATGATACGGATCGCAGATCATGGATTATAGAACCGCAACTAAACTGGTCCACAGATACTGGGCTAGGGAAAATTGAACTGCTTCTGGGCTCTACATTTCAGAGCCAGACTACGGAAAGGTTTCAGCAGTCCGGCACAGGCTTTAGTTCAAACAGCCTTATTTACAATCTGGCAGCCGCTAAAACTGTTCGAATGCTTTTAGATGATGAGGCACTTTATAAGTATCAGGCATTTTTTGCGCGATTTAATTACAATTGGGAACAGAGGTATATAGTAAATTTGACTGCAAGACGTGATGGTTCAAGCCGTTTTGGACCAGGAAAGCAGTTTGCTAATTTTGGTGCAATCGGTGCAGCATGGCTTTTTTCAAACGAACATTTTTTAAAGGATAACTTATGGCTTAGTTTTGGAAAACTTCGTGCCAGTTATGGAACTACTGGTAATGATCAGATTGGGGACTACCAGTTTCTTGACACATATACCACGTCAGGAGTTTTATACAATGGCGTTGTAGGTTTGAGGCCATCACGACTTTTCAACGAAGATTTTGGATGGGAAACTAATAAAAAATTCGAAACTGCTCTCGAAATTGGTTTTCTTCAAGACAAGATCTTTTTAACGGCAGCGTGGTATCAGAACCGTTCATCTAATCAGCTTGTAGGACTTTCAATTCCTGGAACGACAGGTTTTACTGCCTTGCAGGCCAATCTTGACGCAACTGTTGAAAACAGCGGATATGAGTTTACTTTGCGAACAACTAACTTCAAGACTAAGGATTTCAGTTGGATAACTAGTTTAAATTATACTGCATCTAGAAATAGGCTGATTAGTTTTCCTGGTCTTGAAAGCTCGTCCTATAGCCAGATGTACCGAATCGGTAAACCATTAAATATAGCTCTTCTTTATCAGCTAAACGGTGTGAATCCACAGACAGGACTCTATGAGTTTGAGGACATTGATAATGATGGTGCTATATCATTTCCAGAGGACAGGCAGAAAACAGCTGATTTAAATCCGCAATACTATGGAGGCCTTCAGAATCAGTTTGTATATAAACGTTTTTCATTGGACTTTTTATTTCAGTTTGTCAAACAGAAAAACAGAACTTATCCGATGGGACCGGCTGGAATGATGTCAAACCAACAGCAGAGAATAAATGATTCATGGATCAATTCAGGCGATATTACTCAATATCAGCTATATACCACAGGCTTAAACAATGATGCTTTAACTGGTGATTATCATTATACTGACAGTAATGCTTCGATTGTTGATGCATCATTTATACGACTGAAAAACATTTCAATGATGTATGATCTTCCTGTAAACTTAAAAGAGAGCCGTATCAGATTAATTCTTCAGGGACAGAATCTGTTGACATTCACAAAGTATCCTGATGGTGATCCTGAATTTACTGCTTATGGTTTCCTTCCTCCTCTAAGAGTTATCTCGGCGGGAGTACAACTAACATTCTAAATAAAAATTATGAAAACAATATTCAACAAACGTGTTCATCTTATAGCATTATTTTTAAGTTATTTTGTTTTTAGCTGTGAATCCTTCGTTGAGGTGGAACAGCCTAAATCACAATTGCAGAGTAATGCTGTTTTCGAAGATTACAATACCGCGACAGCAGCGCTTACAGATATTTATTCCAATATCAGGGATAAGGGCATAGTGACCGGATCAGCTTTTGGAATTTCAAATACTGCGGGATGTTATGCAGATGAGATTACAAGCACACAGAGTCCAAGTAACAGCAGCCTCCCCTTTTATAACAACACCCTACTCCCATCCAACACCACTATTGCTTCACAGTGGAATGGTGCATATAACCAAATCTATTCAGCGAATGCCGTTATTGAAGGATGCGAGAAAAGCACAAAACTTACCGACGACCAGAAACGTCAGCTTAAGGGAGAATCCTATTTTATTCGTGCACTGCTTCACTTCTATCTGGTAAATTTATTTGGCGATGTACCATATGTTATCACAACGGATTATAAAGTAAATAGGATGATATCCAGAACTCCAGAAGAACAGGTGTATAAGAATATCACAACTGATCTTGAAAATGCTATAAATCTTCTTTCGCTTGAACAGCTTGCTTCCCAAAAAGTGAGGCCAAATAAAACTGCAGCGCAAGCACTTCTGGCAAGAGTTTATCTTTATAGAAAACTTTATCCTGAAGCCTCTAATACAGCCTCAGCTGTTTTAAATCAAGTAGGAACTTACAATCTGGAAAATATCGATAATGTTTTTCTAATAGGCTCTAAAGAAACAATTTGGCAGCTTCAATCAGGAACTGCTGGTCTAAATACTTTACAGGCTTCTTTTTTTACTTTTTCAACTCCTCCTCCCCCATTGGTCTCCCTAAACAATGATCTAGTAAATTCCTTTCGGACCGGTGATCTTCGCAGAACCAGTTGGATAAAAACCGTTTCCAACAATGCTGGAACATGGTATCATGCTTATAAATACAAGGAGAAAAATGCAACACCAGCTTCAAAAGAGTATTCGGTGGTTCTCCGTCTAGCCGAACAGTATCTTATACGAGCTGAGGCACGAGCCATGCAGGGGGATTTAATCGGCGCTAAAGAAGATCTTAATCTTATACGCAGACGTGCAGGCCTTTCAGATACCCAAGCTTTATCTAAAGAGGAAATTTCAACGGCAGTTCTTCAGGAAAGAAGATGGGAGTTTTTTACCGAATACGGACATCGTTTCTTTGACTTAAAACGCCTTGAAAAATTAGATAACATCCTTGGTCCAGTAAAACTGGGATGGAATAAAGAAGACAGGCTTTTCCCTATTCCGCAGGCCGAATTAAGCGCTAATCCTAATTTAGGAAATCAAAATCCGGGATACTAAAATTTAATTTGCCATGCCATTAAAAATTATAATGCCAGCTTCCACTTATTTTTTATTAAAAAGCAGAATCCTGCTTTCATTTTTTATTTTGCCATTAGTAGCCTGTCCCTTATGGGGGCAGGATTGGCAGAAAAAATATTTAAGTGCCGAAGATTATCATCTTTGGAGTACAATGGAACTCCATAAGCCATCTTCTGATGGCATGTGGATCAGCTACTCTCTTATTTATCAAAACGATTTAGACACCCTTTTTGTCCGAAATTCTTTAAATGGAAAAACCTTCAGCTTCGCTAAAGGAAAAGAAGGTTCCTTTCTTAAAAAAAAATCATATGTCAGTCTTGCTGATAACAAATTATTTCTGTTATCACTTGATACTGGAAATACCGTCACCATTGATAATGTTACTGAATATGCAGTAAGCTCGCCAACAGAAAAGTTGATTATACTTCAAAAGACCGCTAACGGAGAAAACATTCTGCTAATAAAAAATTTCACAGGTCAAACAATTAAAGAAATTTTAAGGGTAGCGCAATTTTCTCTAAGTCCTAAAGGCGGATATCTGCTCTATCGTATAGACACTGAAGCAAACGACTCACTGATACTGCTGAATCTAAGGAATTCTTCAAATGGAATTGCTATGTTGGAAGAGGAAAAGATTTCCAATTTTCAGCCTGCATGGCAAAAAGAAGACCACACAGTTTCATTTGTTGCAGGGATAAATGATAGAGCTGAAAAGACACTATATTATTTCAATGTAGAGGAAAAAGAATTGAAAAAGTTTGACCCATCTTCGGTATCAGGATTTCCAGAAAACACAATGATTACTTCTGATATTTTTCGAAAACTAATGGTTTCCGATGATTCCCAAAGAGTATTTTTCGCACTGAAGAAAAAGAAAATTACAGCAGGAAAAAACAAAACAACAGATGTAGAAATTTGGAATGCAAATGACAAATGGATCTATCCCCAGCAACTTAAAGAAGGCCAAGCTGAGAATGCAGTAAATTTAAGTATTTGGCTGCCGCTTGAAAATCGTTTCAGCGTTCTGACTTCCGAAGAATATCCAAAAATAATGCTTGCCGGAAAACAGGAATATGCGATTCTTTCAAACCCTAAGGATTATGAACCGCAGTTTGACAGCGAAGGTCCGAGAAATTTCTATATTTCGAATCTTAAAACATTTGAGAAGAAGATTTTTCTTGAAAAGCAGAGTTCCGACAACTCGCTTTTAATACCATCTCCATCTGGCAGATATGTCGCCTATTTCAGGGATGATAATTGGTGGGTTTATGATATTAAAAGTAAGACTCATCGAAATCTTACAGTGAAATCTGGTCGAAAGTTCACAGCGGTCCAACGCATTCTGACCCCTGAAATACCATGTGGAATTGCAGGATGGACTAAAGATGATCAGGAAATAATAATCTACGACGAATATGATCTGTGGGCTTTTACTACTGATGGTAATAATAACAGATTATTGACTAATGGCCATCAATCAAAAACGGTCTTTCGTCGGGCAAAAATTTCTTCAAAAAAGGGAGTAGATTATCTTTACGATGGACTTAATACAGAAATTTTAGACCTTTCAAAAAGCAATTATCTTACTGCCACCTCTAATGATGGCAAATCAGGATTTTATAAACTGGATCCTGGAAAACCGCCCTTTAAATTAGTTTTTAAAGATGGTTATACGGACCAATTCCAATCTTCATCTATTGATGATACATTCTTTTATACAGAACAAAAATTTGACCTTCCTCCACGACTGCTTGTTTATAATAAGAAGCAAATCAAAACTGTTTTCCAAAGCAATCCGCAGCATGAAAAATATTATTGGGGGTATTCTGAATTAATTGAATTTTCTAATTCAAAAAAGGAATTACTTAAGGGAGTTTTAATATATCCTGCACACTATGATCCAGCAAAAAAATATCCCATGATTGTCTATATTTACGAAAAACAGTCCGATAAACTTCATTATTATCGAAATCCATCGTTGCTTAATGAAAATGGCTTTAATGTATCAGTTTATTCCTCGGAGGGATATTTTGTACTATTGCCTGATATTACACTTGAGAAAGCTCAGCCCGGAATTTCAGCACTTGACTGCGTTTCTGCAGCCGTTGCAAAAATAATTTCAATGGATATCGTAAAAAAAGATAACATTGGAATTGCTGGACATTCTTTCGGAGGATATGAATCCTCTTTTATAATTACACAATCGCATTTATTTTCGGCTGCTGTTGCAAGTGGATCAATTACCGATTTAAACAGTTTTTATTACACCGTTGGAAAACAATCAGGCAAACCAGACATGTGGCGTTTTAAAACGGAACAATGGATGATGGGAAAAGCGCCGTTTGAAATTCCTGATGCCTATGACCAAAATTCTCCAATCAGATTTGCTGATAAAATCCAGACTCCTGTACTTCTATGGACCGGAAGAGAAGATCAGATTGTGGATCCTAAACAGAGCATCGAATTTTATCTGGCACTACGAAGAGCTTCAAAAAAAAGTATCATGCTGCTTTATCCTAAAGAAAATCATTTAATAACTGATGCAGGGAATCAAAAGGATGTTGCAGTTAGAATGCTGCAGTGGTTCAATTATTTCTTAAAAGATCATAAGTCAATTGATTGGATCACGCAAGGGCTGCAATAAAAACAGTGCAGCTTTTTGAAAAACTGCACTGCTCCTCTCTTAAATTGAGAATCCTTTATTAAGGACGATAAAGCGGCTGAATACAATTATTGTCGCTGTCCTTGTCATAGGCAATAGCTCCAGTTGTTCCGTTTACACGGCACAAAAAAGCACTAGGTGTATCATTACACTGTACCTGAACATCCGTACAATCGTTATTGCTGTCAGCAAGATAACCAATCTTTGGTGCTGCAGTAGAAACTTCCTGCATTGATACAGTAAAAAATGCACCTGCAATCGCTAAAACAACTGCCCCAGCTCGGGCAGTTTTGTTTAAAAGTATCGCTTTCATAATTTAAAATTTAATTTGTATTTGTGATCTACTCTATTCTACAGGTTTTCGATCTCACTCCTGCTACCAGCGCTGGTAAATTTTTAAACTTGGAATATTTTGACTTTCATTTAAAGCTGTTTTTTCAGCATCGGCTGGAGCTCATAAACAACCAGATCTGTTCCGATTAACGCATAGAAATAATTTGAAGAAACGTACATGGCATTCAGCTTATCAGCTTTCGTTTTATATATTGGGAAACTCATGAGATAGGCTTTTCTCTTCAGATCGTAAACATCTATAATGAAAGATTTTTTCCATAGTACATCATTCTCGTATTTTCCCTTGACCTGGGAATGGACAAAAAGAAGTTTTCCTATTACTGATGCATGTGCATTCACCGCTTCAACAGGTGAAGATATCTCCCTGACAGTTCCATTTTTTGAATAAGCGACCTTAAAATCAGCTTTCGAAATTGTGTCGATGGTATGGCTGCGATATTCCAGTTTTCCTGTTTCGTCAGCGGTAAAATATTCATTCCTATAATAGTACACATAGACAGATCTTTTCAATTTAATGCTGTAAAGTAAAGTCCCGTCAGTATCAAAAACACCATCAATCTGTTTCTGTAGCAGATCTCCGCAGTACTTCGCCCTCTTGTTATCAGAAAGGGTATAAACTCCAAGTATATTATCCAAAGTTTTGGGATCGTTGGATCTGAAAAATATTTTGTCTTTAGACATTGGAACATACAATGTAAAGAATGGCATATCTTTATATTCAAAATTTATTACCCATTCATTTGTGTTTCCGCTGAACAGCCTTCCAACCGAACCATCTGATAAATAAAATACCGAATCTTGTAGAAAAATTTTAACTGTTCGAAAAGGTATGTTCTTAGTATTAAAAGTGACTTTTATCTTTTGCGAGGATTTCAGTTCCGCATCAAACTGAGTCACATCCAAAGGAGTACTGTAATTCCCCAGATATAATTTATTGTTTAGATCACCTGCAAAATAATACGAATTGTATTTTAAGTCTTGCGCATTTTTAAATACTGCTGGGTGATTTGGATATCTTCTTATAAATGGATTATCATAATGCATGACTTGCTCGGACAACAGAAACAAAATAATAACTGCTGTGATGCTTGCTAGTACCGGAAATAAAATTTTAGAAATTGTTTTCCTGCTTTTCTTATATGATTTATGTTCCAAAATAATTATTGAGGCAAGTGCAAGAACTATAAAAATAATATTAAAAATCAAATGTGCATTCCAACTCATTTTTTCTAAAATTCCTCCACACGAACATGGTACAAATGAGCTATAGTGGAGAATTATAAAAATATATGCGCTAAACATAATCATAAGATTAAATGCTAGATAAAGGCCTGCTTTTATAGATTTGGAAAACAATAGCAATACAGCAATGATAAGTTCAGCAAAAGGAATTAGTCTCGCAATCCAAAAAGCAAAAGCACTTAACAAAGGAGACTTGCCAAGCTGTATTTCAAAGCTTTCAAATTCCATTAACTTGCTTGATGCTGCATAAATAAAAAGCAGCACGTAAAGTAAACGAGTTATTTCTACAACTAAAACATTTTTACTGCAATCTGATTTCATTATCCCTTTATTTTATCTGCCAACTAGATTGTTTTTCTACACAAAATCTTTTAACAAATTTAGAATGGTGCTTGATAAAAGCTGTTATCAAAATCAAGCCAAAGTTTTTCAAAATCAGGCAATTTTTCATACAAAAAATGCTTAACAGAAAGTCAATATCTGTTAAGCATTTAAACTATTGTTCGTAGCTTTTAAAGTTTGGCAGTATCGCTAAGAACAGCCAGCTTTTCATTAAGTTCTACCAGTCCGGCTTTTAAAAGACATTCCTCCGAAATACTTTTAAGATCTTGCTGGCTTTCAGAAGAAATACATTCCAGAAGCATTGAATCTTCCTTTTTTGAATTGAGCCCCAATGTAATCAAATGGCTCAAAAGCAGTACATTTTTTCGTGAAATTTTCAAATCAATCCTCACAGTTTCACTCATGCCAGGGATACTTAAAATTGTATCAAACACCTTAGCAACTTCATTTTTTGTAATCATAATTTTCACGTTTTTAATTAATAATTATTGATCATAAAAGTAAAAAGCTTTAAAGAATTAAACCTAGTCAAAATTCAGTGTTGATTGTTCAAATAAAAGATCTTCTGTAATTTTAAAACTTAAAGATTGCCACGTTCCTGCAATCTGCAAGATGTCCGGTTGTATCACAACCGATATCTTGCTGCCTCTCTGCTCGGAACTCGCTGGCAGTGAAAACTGGAAGATTTGTAATGTCGAATGAAAAGGAAAAATGATGAAAGACGAGAAAAAAAACAGAACAAGATGGCTTCATCTCAGGCTTAGTGAGCAGGAATATAAGATCCTTCAGAAATATTTTGCAGACTCTCTCTGCCCAAAACTGAGTGATTTTGCAAGAAAAAATCTGCTGAGAAAACCTGTTGTTTTAAAATACAGAAACCAGTCTCTTGATGATATAATAGATGAATTAACAAGGCTCAGATCAGAGCTGAATCCCATTGGAAACAACTTTAATCAGGCAGTGAAAAAACTGCATTCTCTATCGCAGATCTCTGAATTAAAATTGTGGATTATGGGTTTTGAAACAGACAAAAAAATGCTGTTTAATTCTATTGAAGACATTAGAATGACTATTCGAATTCTTGCTGAAAAATGGTTGCAGTCATAAACACGGGTTCGTCAGTCAGAAGTATTTTCAATTACAATGAAAATAAAATCGAAGGGGGAAAAGCTGAACTCATAGGAGAAGGAAATTATCCTGCAAATGCCTATGAACTTCACAAAGATTCAAGGCTAAAACTTCTTTTAAAACAGTTGGAATTAAATGCAAATGTACAGCGAGGAAGCGTGCACATATCACTCAATTTTGATTCCTCTGAAAGCAATATTTCAAAGGAAAAGCTTATGGAGATTGCGCATTCCTATATGGAAAAAATCGGATTTGGATCACAGCCCTATCTGGTATATCAGCACCATGACGCAGGACATCCGCACATACATATTGTGTCTGTAAAAGTGAAGTCTGACGGAAAGAGAATTGACATGCAAAACATAGGCAGGAACCAATCTGAAACAGCCCGCAAAGAAATTGAAAAGGCATTCAATCTGGTTCCTGCACAGGGCAGGCAAAAGGAAAAAACACTACATGTAAAACCTGCAAAAAGCAGTGTTGTAAAGTATGGTGCAGCTGAAACTAAAAAAGCAATTGCTGCAGTATTAAATGCAGTGATTCCTAATTATAAATATGCCACGGTTGGAGAATTAAATGCAGTGCTGAATCTTTATAACGTTGCAGCTGTACAGGGCAGCAAAGATTCAAGAATGTTTCTTCATAAAGGTCTGGCTTACCAGATTCTTAACGATAAAAAACAGCCTGCAGGCGTTCCCTTAAAAGCCAGCAGCTTTTACATTAAACCCACCCTTAAAAATCTCGAAATAAAATTTGCCGCAAACAAGGCAGGACGGAATCCCCACCTAAAGAGAGTAAAAAATGCGGTTGATCTCGCTTTTATGCAGAACAGGATAAAGACAGTTTCAGACCTTGACAGAATTCTGATTCAGGATGGAATCAAGACTGTTGAACGAAGAAACGAACAGGGAATTCTGTATGGCTTAACCTATATAGACCATAAAGCAAAATGTGTTTTTAACGGAAGCATCTTAGGAAAGCCTTACGCCGCTTCCGGCATTGAAGAACGCTGTGGTCTTAAAAGCTTCAGCACTTACAGTGCCACCGATAAAATACTAGATAACGATGAATTAAAAAATAAACAGCAACATTCCTCTTTTATTTCTGCTGGCGAGCTGCAGAAGATAATTGATTCTGTGCTCCAGCCCGAGTTTTCAACTGATTTTGTCCCCTCTCAGCTGAAAAGAAAAAAGAAACGAAAAAATGGAAAAGGACAATCAGATTACTAACTAAAAAACTTAGACTATGCAGACAGGTGAAAATGAACAGGCGCTTAGAAAAATTTTGGATATGACAAGGCTTATCAGCATAATATTTTTAGGTCTTCATTTCTATTATTATGGATATAATGTGTTTAAAGTATGGGGACTGGTAAACAATTTCAGCGATAAACTGATGGGGAATATTTTCCGCACTGGACTCTTTGGATATTTTCATTTATCAAAGCTGTTTTCTTTGGGATTTTTATGCATTTCCCTGCTTGGGGCAAAGGGCAGAAAAAATGAAAAGCTGGACTTCAAAACTGCGTTCTGTTATATCGTTTTGGGGCTATTGGCTTATTTCTTGAGCTACTTTTTTTTGGCTATTTCGGATGCTCCTGAAAAAAAACTGGCCCTTTATATATTCTGTACTGTTTTGGGATATCTGCTCCTTCTTTCGGGTGGAACACTTTTGTCGAGAATCATAAGAAGAAATCTCAGCCATAAGGATATTTTCAACAGTGAAAATGAAACATTCCCGCAGGAAGAAAGGCTTCTTGAAAATGAATATTCCATTAACCTGCCGGCACATTACAGATTAAAAAACAAAGTCCGAAAAAGCTGGATTAATATCATTAACCCCTTTCGCGGAATCTTGGTTGCAGGAACCCCAGGCTCCGGAAAATCCTATTTTGTGATCCGACATATCATAACCCAGCACATACGCAAAGGCTTCTCAATGTTTGTTTATGATTTTAAGTTTGATGACCTGAGCATAATAGCCTATAACACCTGGCTTAAGAATAAACATTTATACAAGGTGGAACCCAAATTTTACGTCATTAATTTTGATGACCTGAGCCGCACGCACAGATGCAATCCTCTTGATCCGAAATCAATGGACGACATAACAGATGCAGCTGAATCAGCACGCACAATTCTTTTGGGCTTAAACCGTGAATGGATAAAAAAGCAGGGAGATTTTTTCGTAGAATCACCGATCAATTTTCTTTCTGCCGTTATATGGTATTTGCGTAAATACAATAACGGCGAGTTCTGCACCCTGCCTCATGTAATTGAACTGATGCAGGTGGAATATAACAGCCTTTTTACACTGCTGAGAACTGAAAAAGAAATAGAGATTTTGATAGATCCATTTGTCAGCGCCTACCTCCAGAATGTTATGGAGCAACTGGAGGGGCAGATAGCCTCTGCCAAGATATCAATGGCAAGGTTATCCAGTGCTCAGCTTTATTACGTGCTCTCTGGAAATGACTTCACACTCGACATTAATAATCCTGAAGACCCAAAGATAGTCTGCATGGGAAACAACCCTCTGAAAATCCAGACATATGGTGCGGTTCTCTCGCTTTATGTCAGCAGGCTCATCAAACAGGTAAACCAGAAAGGCAGGCTTAAAAGCAGTCTCATATTTGATGAATTTCCAACTATCTATCTCAATAATATGGACAGCCTGATAGCCACGGCCAGAAGCAATAAGGTAAGCACATGTCTGGGGATTCAGGACTTCAGCCAGCTGCGCAAAGATTACGGCCGAGAGCAGGCGGACGTCATACTTAATATCACGGGAAATATCATCAGCGGACAGGTGAACGGCGATACGGCAAAACAGCTCTCCGAACGTTTTGGAAAAATAATGCAGGACCGCGAGAGTATTTCCGTAAACAGTTCGGACACCTCAATCAGTAGATCAAAACAATTGGAAGCTGCCGTGCCTGCTTCCAAAATTTCATGTTTGAGCTCCGGTGAATTTGTAGGCATAACTGCCGATAATCCGGACTGTAAAATTGAACTGAAAACATTCCATTCGGAAATAATAAATAATCACGAGCAGCTTAAAAAAGAAGAACACTCATATCTGGGAATCAGCCCTGTACGCATTATAAACAATACAATGATTGAACGCAATTATCTGCAGATAAAAGAAGACATATCGGAAATTGTTAATTCAGAAATGGAACGTCTTTTGCATGACCCTGCCCTGTCTCATTTGGTTATCAAAAAGAAGAAATAATCATTTGATAATTTAATTGTTTTCCTTAAGCAGAGAAAAAGAAAAATGTTTTTTAGCAGTCGGATTCTTTTATGAGCTGCAGTGTTTTTTTCGTCCTGTTAGCCATTGTAATTTTTTTCCTCCCCACGCCATAACCGCCAACTAAAATTTCCGCACCTAAAATGACATAAAGAAGATAACAACGCCCTGTACACCCATACCCAAAACTCGCCATCTATACACGTTTTTCAACTCCCCGCACACCGTCCTACTTTGTCCCGCTCCGATTTTTTTACGTTTTTCCCTCCGGATTTTGCTTTCTTTTACCGCCCCTCACTTCCTTCTCGCCTTTTGCTCGCTCATGCATCCCTGCCCACTTTGATCTACGCCTCTTTATTTTTTTTAGAAACTTTATTCTGCAATAAGAGCAGACACTGTTTTGTTTCACCACTTCTGTTTTCCAATATTTCAATCCTTATTTCTGACATTTTTTTTATTCGTCTAAAGAGCCACATTATGCTGTTTTTTGTTTCATGAGCATAAAAAGGTGAGTGTCCGCCAAAAGCAGGGCCAGACCAAAGGCACGGCCTTGCTTTTGGAAAAGGGCACGGACTACCTTTGCTCCTGAAACAAAAAACAGAAGCATACAACGACTTTGATAAAAAGAAAAGGGAAGCAATCGGGATACTACGGATAAAGAGCAGCCAGGAAGAAAAGCAGTCAGCTCGGTGGGTGAATTCTAAGAAGGATTATCAAATTAATTCATTACAAAAATAAAACGCTTAGTGTTTCTCAGCGGAAATCACGTATAAATACCTACCCAATTACATAGCAAAATTGATATTTTTGAGAAAATTATATTAAGGGATATGGTTTTCCGAAAAATAAGCACAAATCATTCCCGGACTTTTGTTCTAGAATTTGTACCGAATTATAATTTTTCATAGTGAAAAAACATTTTTACATAAGAAAATAAAACATTGTTGATCAATAAATTAGCGACAAAGACATAACTTTCGTCTTCCAATTCTAAAACATTTGCAAGTGCGAGAACTTGAGTGGCAGTTCTACACAAAACCTAAAAATATAACTATGGACAACTCAATGAAATTATATTGGGAATTGGTTTTTAAAAGACAAACCAATAATGACCTTTTACGGGAACTGCACAATCCTATCCGCCAATATGAGAAAGAAATGATAGACGGGGCAATTTTAGACATCGGATGCGGACAGTCGCCATTTCTCCTTGATTTCCTATCAACTGACCGGGAAATTATTGCAATCGACAACGAGCAGATACAATTGGATTTCTTAAAAAAAAGAGTTGAAAGCGAAAAATCAGCTACGCTGAAAAACTGGAGTTATTTAAATCTAAATTTCCCCAAAGACGATTTGCCGGACTCAACATACTCCTTAATCATTTTCTCTAACTTACTGCACTTCTTCACGCTTAAGGAATGTGTCGAGATTGGTAAGATTATAGCAAACAAGTCAACAAAAGGAACATTAATATACATTGGTGTACATTCAGTTAAATTCTACGCAAACAATCCGTCAAATTCAAATAACAATGGTTATTTCAAACATTATTTTACTATTAGAGACTTAGACAAAGTTTTTCCAAGCCATCTGTTTGAAAAGATCTATTATGCGGATATTGATAAAAGCGATTCGAAAAGCGAGAGAGATTTAACAGAAGAGTGGCTTGACAAAGATATAGAAGCAGATGGAATCACTGATCCAAACCAAAGGGATTTAATCAAGAAAAATTATTTGAAAAATAAGAGACAGTCGGACGTCATTGCTGTTTATCGAAAAAAATGATCTGATACTGTGTGAGCTTGTTGACATAAAGCTTGTTGCAAAATTAACTGAGTTTTTTCCTCCACGAAAAACTCTATTTTTATCAGATAATAATCCGTCGCCGGCTTCGCTTTTAAGAAAGCAACAGCACGCTTGCAGAAACAAACACGCAGAATCCTAATGAGATACAATAATATAGAAAGATTAGGTGTAATCGAGACAGATAGAATAATCACTAAACAGTTGGGCTGGATATTTCGAGAACTACCGGTTGCAGATGTTGGAATCGACGCCATTATAGAAGAATCCGAAAACGGGAATCCAACAGGTAAATTCATTGCTGCTCAAATTAAAACAGGTAAAGGTAATTTTTATATTTCTGATAAAACAATCATCTATTATGCTTCACGTGTCCACTACCATTATTGGCTCAACTTAAACATCCCTATAGTTCTTATCGCCCATTTCCCAGAAGAAGAGGAAACTTATTGGGAATATATCCAAGAATCTAGTTTTCGTAAAACAAAGAAGAAATGGAAAATTGAAATTCCTAAAAATAAAATCTTAAATGAAAAATCTAAACAAAAATTAAGTGAAATAATTTACGGTTCGCAGAACTACGAGAAAATATCCCGAACATATGATGGGAAATTCTCTGCTGAATTGCTATACGAATCTGTGGAAGACATTCACTGTATTAGTGATGCTACGAAAGCAATTCTTAAAATCGCTGAAATAATGACCGATCTGACTTCTGGTAATGATCAAATTAATTCAAAGTTTAGGGATTATGCAGAACAAGGATTATCAGATAAGGACGCGCAAGTTAAAGCAACCATAAAAACATTTGGCAGAACATTAAACATTAGCGCTTCGAGACTAGAAAGCGAGATAGATCTTTTTTCGGAATTATTTTCTACGGGTTTGATTGCTTACGAAACTATTCTATTGATGCAATATGATATTTTCAATAATTCAAATGATGCAAAAGAAGCTTTGAAATCAATTGAAATAATTCCGGAAAATATTGATTATGTAATTTCTAATATCAGTGAAATGGTAATTACCGTAAACAAATTGCCAGATAAATATATTACACTAAAGGAAGCCAAAAAGCAGCTTATAGAAGTTGGAAATCTTTTAGTTTTTGAATTAAAATCTGCAAAAGATATTACGGAAAATCTAATTCAAAAAATTCGGGATATGAAATAGACTCTGCCAACAACTCTTAAACGGATTTAGAAAAATAGCTTTATGGCAAAATAATTTTGTGTTTCAATGATTTGGCAAATTCTAACATGGGTAAATTTGGGTCCATTACGGCTGTAATCAATAAATTGGACCCAATTTATTAACATTAACCAAAACAATAAATACATGGAAAACAATGAAATAGATTTGAACTATATGAATACGGGAAGTGTTGACAAGACATATTTTGCCCGATCATTTGAAGATAAATTCACAGGGCAAACTGAGAGATTTGCATTCAAGATTTTAGACGATAATCAAACTGAATTCATTCTTCGAAAAGAAGCAATCATAGGCACTTCTTTTCTTGGAAAAAGAGCATTAAAAGCATTATTTTACGAAGATAGTAGAAATATAAAAAAACTTTTTCTTCAACAATTCGACGCAGTTCAGTTACCAGTAAAAAATCTGTCTAAACAAGCATCGTTTACTGAAGGTGAAATAGAAAGACTATATTTATTTCTGAAGAGCATTAAGGAAGTAGAATTTCCAAACAATCAAACCTATAATGTAAAGGATGATGATTTACGCAAAATGCTTTTGGATGATAAGCAAGCAAAAAAATTGATTTTAGAAAATCTTCCTCAATTACAAGAAGCACTTAAGAATAATATAACTACGAGTGACATTATTAACTATGGTTACAGGAAAGCTCAACTCGAAATCTTTAAAAAATTACTCTATGAAGACGGCTTTTTCAACGATCATAAACAAGCCTTAATTATAGAGGGAGAACTATCTTCAAAAGCTAGAGACGAAGATTTATGGCAATCATTTTTCGAAAAAAACACTTGGATTTTAGGTTATGGCTTAGAATATCTCTTTAATACCGAATTAGATGATAAAAAGTTAGAACAAATAACTAGCGGTGCTAATTTTAATGAAAGCGGAAAACGAATTGACGGTTTATTAAAATCTCAAGGTGCGATAAATTCCCTTTGCTTTTGTGAATTAAAGCTTAGTTCACATAGTCTTTTGAAACAAGTTAAGAATTCTTACCGTCCAGAATCTTGGCAAATTTCAGATTCATTATCTGGTGCAATTGCTCAGGTTCAGAGAACAATTCAAAAGGCAATTTTCGACATGAAAACTAAAATTGAAATTGTAGATAAACAAGGTGAATTGACAGGAGAAGAACTTTATCTATACAATCCAAAAGGATTTATACTGATAGGGAACCAAAATGAATTTATCACTGAAGGCAGAATAAATCAAATAAAATACTCATCATTTGAAATGTTTAGAAAAAATTTAAAAAATATTGAAATTCTAACATTCGACGAATTATACCAGAGAGCAAAATATATATGTGAAAAATAAGTTCTGCCCCCAAGAGATACAACAGATTTGTCCTATTGGACTATGTATTTGGTGCCAAATCCAAAAGCAGAGCTTAATTTAATCCCAAACCCGCTGCTATGACAAGATCATTACCAGCAATACCCAATAACTATGCTTAAAACAAGAAATATCTATATTGACACCGAAATATTTGTCGCAAGTAATTATTTTCATAATGAAAATTTACGACGTATACAAAAATTTGGAGAACTCAAAACAGTTAATATTTTTATGACGGAAATTACCAAAAGTGAAATCCAAAAAAATATAAAAGAAGATATTACTAATGCTATTAGTGAGATAAATAGATTTCGACAAATAATTGCTAATAAAGGTAAGGTTTTAAAAAATGTTGAAAAATTTAAGCCATATTTTGAATTACCAAAAATTGAATTAGAATTAGATTATTCTGAGCTTTCTGAAAAATTGGAAGAATTTATAGAAAAAGCTAAAGTAGAATTTATTCCATTTGAGTTAGCAAATATTAATGATGTTGTATTACAATATCTCAACGAAAATCCGCCATTTAAAAAAGGAAGAAAAAAATATGAATTTCCAGATGCGATTGTAATCTCAGCTCTTAGTTTATGGTGCAAAAAAAACTCAACGGAAATATATTTTATAAGCGGAGATCCTGATTTTAAAGATATTAAAATTCCAGGGCTAATTATATTATCATCAGCTAAAATTTTACTTAATAAAATTAATAGTCAATACTCTCACGATGAAAGTGAATGGATACTTGAAATTTTCCAAACTCACGAAAAGAAAATCATTAAAGAAATTGGCAAAACATTTGAAGAAACAATTTTAGATGAATCTATGTATGAAATAGAAATTTCTAATATAGATATTAAGAGTATGCATCTATTTGATCCCTCATTAGTTGAAAGTAATAGAGGTTCTGGAGAATATTATTTTCAATTAGATTTCGATATTGTCTTTAGTTGCGATATTGAACAAGCTGATTATAGTTTTGCAAGCTACGATAAAGAGGACGATCGATATTACAACGTTGGAAAAAAAGAGGCTAACTACGAATTGCACTTTACTCAAACTGCTGAAATAGCCATCGAAGCTTATTTTGAAGATAAGGATGAAGATCAAGACATAATAATTTCTTGTAGATATGTTAGCATTCCATCGGAATATAAAGTTGAAAGCCATATCGAGTACAATGCTTATAATTAGTACCGAAAGAAACAACTGTTACAACGGAGTTGGGTAATATATTTAATATGAATTGTCTTTGACCTAATTTGGCAAATCCAAAACAATGGGCTTAATTTAACAACAAACCAGTTATAGTAGATAACGTTATTCTTAGTTAGAAAACCGAAATACAGAAAATATGAATGTTAACGAACTTATTGATTTTAATTTAAACTTACTGAAAGAAGGTTTAGATATCCGTGCATTAGAACTTAGAAATACAGACAATAAGATATTAGATGATGAAAAATCATTAGCTTTATTTAAAAGAATGCATTCTGAATCATTAGTATTCACAGACCAATTTACAAGAATCCAGCTATCAACAAGAGGATACGAAATACTTGCAAATGGCGGATGGTTGAAAAACGTTGAAGATGAAAAGAATAAAAGTGATTTTTTAGCCCAAAAAGAAATTATTGATTTTGAGAAATCAAAAGTTGATTTAGAATTGGCTAAAAAAGTTCTTAGAGAATATCCATACACAAAATGGTTTGCAAGAATTGGATTTGCTATCGCGATAATTTTAGCAGTTTTAGAAATAATACGTTCGAACGAAAAATAACGGAATGGATACCTCAATATCGTATTTCTTATTTCTTTGATTAAAAAAATTCCTAATAATCGATTCCAAATTACTTCCGACAACCAAAAATAGAGCTGCACCTTACAAGTATATGACGATTGAACAGCGTATATAACTAGGACAACAGACAGCCTCATTTCATTCATTGTTTGGACAGCTAGTTTTACACTTTACTGTTATACTTTTTCCTTTGAAGTAATTTCTCTTCTATATCGTTTTATCACAGCGGCTGGCTTCATAAATGCTGGAATTTTAATTTCAATTTTAGTTAAGGCAAGCAAGGACAAAGACAAAAGAGGAAAATTATTGATGACTTGCGGAATTATTCTGCTAAATATCCTTCAATATCGGATTTTACAGATTATCAAAATATGAAACGATATTTCCCTTAAGACAGTTGTCCAAATCAATTGTAGTGGCTGTTAATAACAGTGTTTTTTTTATGTGTCTAAATTATCCCATTCATCACCTATAACCCAGCGTAGTGCCGATAATTTTCCATTAATCATTCCCCATTCGAAATCGTCAAATTCCAAATTTTCTCTGCCGTAAAGATCTTCAATTTTTTTAGCAGACTGAAGTGCTCCTTCCCAAATTTCCTTAATAATAGTATTGGCAGATGTTTTAATATTAAAATCTTCCCTATCAATTAATTTTGTCTTACCTACTTCAATTGAGTACTCACGAAATTTGTGTCTATTATACCAAATCTTTTGTTCAATCTCATTTTGCATTTCTAAAATTTCCGATAAACTTCTAAATTTAAAATCCCAATCATTTTCATATTCAATTTCTTCAACAAGATCTGGATTTATAGAATTTAGTGCTTCAGGTAAGTTTATAAAGTATTGAGATTTTGGAGAATCAAAAATATCAGAAAAATCTTCGTGCGCTATTTTTTGATTTCCATTTTTTATGCTGAAATCATTAATGTTATGTGTAATAAACATTAAACTAAATTCTTGTGCTTCATTTTGCTTTCTATATTCATAATAAGATTCAATTATAATTGCATCTCCAATACTATTTTTAGCTAAATGAAATGGAGCCTTTTTTTCAATTGCTCTTTGCGTCGCTCTCAGCTTAATTTCATCTGTCAGAATAATGATTTCACTATTTTTAAAAATATCCTCAATATGCGAAATTGTTTGAACTGCATCTTCGCCAAGAGTGGGGATTTTTTTATCAATATCATCAAGTTGATTTAGAATCTCTTGTTTAGAATCATTTTTAGAATGTTCAGCAACCATAGCTTTCACCTTTTTAAAATGGCTTGACAAACTTTTTCCTGCATCCAATATGATTCTATCCTTATTTCTTTCAAATTCAGAAATAATTATCTCAGGCAAAATTAGCTGCACTTCATCTTCTTCGATGAATCTAGAAAGTAAATTTAAAATTTCTTCTCCCTTAGATGTTTTTGCAATATCTAACCAAACGCAAGTATCTATTAATAGTTTAACCATTGATTCTTTTTTTAATAATTTGTTATAGAGGACTTTCGAACCAGTGCTACTAGCTAGCAGTTTAGAAATCCCATAAAGGCTGATTTTGCAATTCTCCACCAACTTCTTCCAAGTACTTTTCAGCTATATATAACGCTAAAGTTCTAATTTCGACTATTGTTAGTTCCAAATGCAAACCAATAATTTGCCCAACTCCGTCTTCAATGATAATTCCTTTCCATTGATTATTTTCTGAAATTGCTTCAATTCTTTGGTGTGAAATTCCGTTTCTGATTCTAGTAAGTAAATTTTTTAAATCGTAATTAAAATTTCGAGGATCAAAGACAAAGTTTGGCGAATTTAATATAAACTGAATCTCCGGAATATTATCTAAGTCTTGATTCATAAAAGGCAATCTTCTTGTTCGTGAGTTATGTTGTTGTGGCAATACAATCAAACTCAGCAAGCTATTCATTAATAAAGTTATATTAAATGTTCCCTGGTAGGTTTCCAAAAGTTTTTTAGTTCTTCTAATCAATTCTACATCATATTGTCCGTTTGCTATTCCCATATTTTGTGTTTTAAGATAGGTTTTCTGGTTTCTTGCCAGTAACGTTCTGGCACTACATCGGGTATGGCATTAAATGAAACTCATTCTTCGGATTAGCCAATTCACTCAAATACAAAACCATTTTTACATTCAGCCTATTGCCCAAATCCTTTGTAGTAACTGTTACCCTCAGCCTTGATTTATAAGCTCATTTATTTTTTCAAAAGTTCTAACTAATTCTTTAATTAGCGTTTCATAAACCTGAAAATGATTGGCCTCTTTTTTTATTCTGAGTCGTTCTTTGCAGAAATTATATCTTTCTTCAAAACTTTTATCACTAAAGTGGCCCTGTAGCTGTCTTAAATCACTTAAAACGTATAATGATGATAATATCAAATCGATATTTTCATCAGGAAAAAAATTGCTTAGAAAATTTTCTAATGTTTTTAAAGATCCAAGTTTTTTGAGATCTTTACCGCTCAATTTTGCTTTTAATAAATCACTCTGAATATTTTCAATGATTAATTTATTCAGACTAATATATGCATTAAATATCTGTTCTTTTTCTTCTAGAATCGGTGGTTTGTAAAAATTAAAGAAGTCTTCAATATGAACTTTTACCAATTTCATATCAAACTTACTTTGAAATAACTCATCCAATTCGTTTTTGAGTTTAAACAAGCGAGTCTCATTGTCAGAACTTTGAAACATGTCGCTTGGAGAAAATGGATTTTGGCTTAAATAAAATTTAGAAAAAATATCGTGATCAGACTCGACATTGCTGGCTTGAAATCTTTTTAAATGAGGAAGCATTTTATCTTCTTTGAAATCTTCATCTAAGTCTCCTAACCATTTAAATATTTTTCCATTCCTATTGATTCCAAATCCCCAATTGAAAAGGTTTTTCCCTTTGTGATAAATATTTCCACTCGAAAAAGAAGCAAATTTTACATTATACTCAGGATGATTATTGTAATACAGCAGAACATCTTTATCAAAAAATACAGGAGTCAAATATCCATCATCTTCATCTCTAAATAGTCCTGGAATTAAATAATAATCTTCCGATGAATATTTAAAATTTAAATGAGAGTATCTTTTAAATTCTTTATTTTCATATCCAAATTTTAAAACCAATTTTTCTCCATCTTGCATTTCGGCAAAGTCTTCATCTGTCATTGCGTCGTAATATTCCTTTGAATTTAATGGTTCTTTATGTCCACAGTTCGGACAAACAAAAAAAGGTATGTTTAAATCTAGCTCTTTATCAATCTCCTTTTTATATCGCACCCAAATTATTTCTAATTTTTTAAAATCATTACATTCTGGGCATTTCAGTGGATGTTTACTCATGTTGTTGTATGATTGAAGGTAATGTCCCGCTACTACAAACGGTTTAGGACTAAATTAAGACCATTCTTCGGATTTGCCAAATCATCCAAATACAAGACGATTTTTTCATTACGCCAGATGCCCAAATCCGTTGTAGTGGCTGTTAATAGCTGTTTTTATTTATTAGAAATTCGTTAAACTCATCTACGCAATAATTACTTATCGAGTACAAGTTTAATTTAATTTCTGAATTGCTTGATATTTCATTGGTAATTATAACACCGAAATCTTCCATATTTTTAAGCGTTGTTTTTATTATCTTATTTAGATATTTTTCTACATTATAATCAATTTCATTTGTATTTAAAATATTAGGAAGAAGATTGTCATTACTATTAGTTGCTTTAATTGGAACTCGCATAAATAAAACACCTTCTTTTCGAGTTAATAGAAAATCTTTCCCTTTGTGAATAATATTGTCTCTTATTTGCTTTATATCGTTTAAATCATTTTCAATATTATTGAGTATCCAAATTATATTTTTCGGTAGTTTATCTTGATTATTCTTATTTTTAGAAAAGGCTAATAAATTATTTATAGAATCTTTTTGTGGATATAGTTTTAATTCTTTTTCTGACAAAGTTATTTTGACAAAATGATAAAGAAAATCATATATACTTCGCAAATTAGTAAATAGATTTTCTAAAATTACCGATATATAAAGATTTGATTTATGACCGTTGATATGAACAGTTTCGTTAATTTCTTTGAACAAACAATAATTAATTGAAAGGTTATGTAAATCTTCGGTAAATCCATTTATTGCAGATTTAATTTTCCCATACTCTCTTGCTGTTTCGTTTGAGATATTAGCTTTTAATTCTCCATTATTTTCGTAATAACTATAATACCAAGAATTTACAACAGAAAATAAAATAGATGAAAATATTTCTTTACCAACATAAAAACTGCCTTGATGAGTTAGAAGTGTACCTTTTATAACGAGTCTGTTTTTCATATTCTGCGGTAAAATAGCTAGTAACTTATTTATATGTGTGATAATACCGCATAGCGAAACAAATTGTGATAGATATATTTGATAATTATTACACAATATTTATATTCAAATATATCTTTTTTTTCTTATAAATCTTCACAAAGTTATTATTGTGATCTACTGATAAAAATAGAAGTCCATGGCGAAACAATCATTTTCAGACTGAGCATTACGATAACCCTAGCCCCGATAGAAGCGGAAATCCTTCTGCGCCGGGGTTAGGCGCAGAAGATTGGAGCGGATAGCGGGATAAGCTCCCAAAAAAACTAAATCTAAAAACCAACCTAAAGCTGTCGTTCCCTAAGTAATGCGGTTATACTACTCAGGCAAGCACGAATCTGCTGCCGCTTTTCTGAAAACTGCTCCAATCCATCTCAAATACTTTCTGCAGCAGGTCCTTGAGCCCCTGGAAGCTGCTGGGTTTCACGGCATAGAAATCAGCGCCGAGTGTATAGCAGAGCTCGATATTGTCAGCGTTCTTGCTGGTGGAGAGCATAATGATCTTGACTTCTTTCAAAGCATCTTTCCTGTTTCGAATTTCCGCAAGGCAATCGAATCCGTTCTTGATCGGCATATTGATATCCAGAAAAATAATATCAGGCAGGCGGTCTGCGGTCTTCTCAAGGGTATTGAGCAGTTCCTGCCCGTCGCAGGCAGCCTTTACGGCAGCAGGCAGATTCAAATCCTCGACAGCATCCAAAAACAGCATTCTGTCGTCTTCATCGTCGTCAGCTATCAATATGACTTTATGGGGATCGTGGAGTTTTGACATGGCCTATATTTTTTGCAGTACAGAAGACAAGAGTCTAAGAATCTGCAAAAGTCTATATAAAAATATAAGTCTTTGTAAATCGATAAACGGTTGAATTATATCCGTGGAGCGGTTGATAGCTTGTAAATGTACGAATTTTACTCAAGTAAACACCATAGCAGGCGCAATAATTGAGCTTTTTCAAACGATCTGCCGATTCCATTGAATAAAAAACAAAAACAGCACACAATAATCTTCAAATAAGCACAAGCTTTTCTTTGATTATCCTCTCTTCTAAAAATTCTGAATAAAGCCGCTTATGCATCAAAAAGCTGTTTTTTGGATGCCCTGAAAAATAAGGATTTTTGAATTTTGTTATTATTTAGAACATTTAATTTTTAAAAATTGTTGCTACCTGTACTAATTTTGACAAGTATAAAATGATCAAGATTATGAACCGGGCTATTGTACACATTGACATGAACACCTTTTTCGTATCCTGCGAAAGGCTTACCAATTCTGAGCTTAACGGCATTCCGCTGATTATCGGCGGCGGCGAACGGGGCGTTGTGGCTTCCTGTTCCTATGAGGCGCGGCGTTTCGGGGTGCGCTCGGCCATGCCCATCCAGATGGCGCTCAGGCTGTGCCCGCAGGCCAAAGTCATGAAAGGAGATATGGAACTCTATTCAAGGTTATCCCATGATGTGACCGAAATCATTCAGGAAAAAGCACCTGTGGTGGAGAAAGCATCTATCGACGAATTTTATCTGGACATCACCGGAATGGACAAATTCTACGGCAGCTACAAATGGACTGATGAACTCGCACAGCGCATCACAAAGGAGACAGGATTGCCACTCACCTTTGCCCTTTCAGTCAATAAAACGGTATCCAAGATCGGAACCGGTGAAGGAAAACAGAAGCAGAACCTCGAGATCCCCGAGCATCTGGTGCAGTCTTTTCTAAACCCGCTCTCGGTACGTAAAATACCGATGGTCGGCGACAAGACTTTCCAGCTGCTCTCCCGCATCGGGATACGAACCATCAAGACCCTTTCTGAAATGCCGGCTGAGGCTCTGCAGCGCATGATCGGACAGAATGGGATCGAGCTCTGGAAGAAAGCAAACGGGATTGACAACAATCCCGTGGAGCCCTACACGGAGAGAAAGTCGATTTCCACCGAACATACTTTCTCCCAAGATACAATTGATATCGATAAACTGGGAAGGGTTATCCTGGGGATGGTCGAGAAGCTTTCCTATCAGCTGCGCTCCGAGCAGTGGCTCACATCGACCGTTACGGTCAAGATCAGGTATGCCAATTTTGATACCGAAACGAGGCAGTGCAGGGTGCAGTATACCTCGGCTGACCACCTCCTGACCCAGACCGCAATGGATCTTTTTGACAAGCTCTACCAGCGCCGCATGAGGCTCCGCCTTATCGGGGTGCGTTTCAGCGGACTGGTGCGCGGAACCTACCAGATCGACCTGTTCAATGATACCGAAGAAATGCTGGCGCTCTATCAGGCCATGGACCGGATGAAAAACCGTTACGGTTTTGATGCGGTGATGCGTTGCGCCGCGGCTTCCTTTAAGCCCAATACCAAAAATGAAATCCTAAAACGCAAAAAATAAATCATGTATCTCAACTGCCATTCCTTCCACTCCCTGCGTTATGGCACCATACCGCTTGAGGACCTGATATCCAAGGCAGCAGACTTAGGTGTCAGGGCTATGGCACTCACTGATATCAATACCGTTACAGGAATCTATGATTTTGTAAAAGGATGCCAGGCTGCGGGCATCAAGCCTGTTGTCGGGATGGAATTCCGCTCGGATCATGAGCTGCGCTATATCGGACTGGCAAAAAATGCGGCGGGCCTTGCCGAGATGAACCGTTTCCTGACCCGCCATAATTTTGAGAATACCCCGCTTCCTTTGTCTGCTCCCGACTTTAAAAATGTTTTTGTGATCTATCCTTTGGAGAACGTGCCCGCAGTTCTAAAGGAACATGAATTCATCGGCCTGCGCCCCGAACAGCGAGGGGCGCTGGTGCTGGGCGGCTGGAAGACCAGAATAGACAAGATGGTCATCCTCCAGCCTGTTACCTTCCGCACCAAAACGGAATACAAGCTGCATAAGATACTGCGGGCTGTTGACCTGAACGTAATCCTTTCGCGCCTTTCTGAGTCGGATTACTGCAGGCAGACCGAGGTTATGGTGGATCCGGAGAGGATCCTAAAATGCTATAAAGACTATCCGCAGATTATTTCCAATACCGAAATGATCATTGGGCAGTGCAATTTTGAGTTTGATTTCAAAACGCCGAAAAACAAGAAATACTATACCAACAACAGAAAGGACGACTTGCAGCTTCTGACCACCCTTGCCCAGCAGGGGCTGGAATGGCGCTATGGAAAAAACAATGCAGAGGCTAAATCAAGGATGTTCCGGGAGCTAAAGGTAATTGACCAGCTGGAATTCAGCGGCTATTTCCTCATCACATGGGATATCATCCGTTTCAGCAATTCCCAGGGGTTTCTGCATATAGGACGTGGAAGCGGCGCCAACAGCATCATCGCCTACTGCCTTGGCATAACCGATATCTGCCCCTTGGAGCTGGACCTGTATTTTGAGCGATTCCTGAACCTGAACCGCAAAAGCCCCCCGGATTTTGATATCGACTGGAGCTGGAAGGAGCGCGACGTGATCCTGGAATATATCTTTTCCCGCTACGGCTATGAGCATGTGGCTTTCTGCGGCACCAATGTCGAATTCAAATACCGCTCCATATTCCGTGAGGTGGGCAAGGTTTTCGGGCTTCCAAAGGAAGAGCTTGATGCATTGGCCAAAAACCCGATGACCCTGCACCCTGCAAGTGAAGTGGTGCGCGAAGTGCAGCAGTACGGCATGATGCTGGAGAAATACCCCAACCAGCGGAGCATGCATTCGTGCGGCATCCTGATTTCCGAGGAGCCCATCACCAATTATTCCGTGCTGGAGATGCCTCCCAAGGGCTTTCCCATAGTGCTTTTTGATATGCATACGGCGGAAGATATCGGGCTTGAAAAATTTGATATCCTGAGCCAGCGCGGGATCGGACATATCGATGACAGCGTCAAGCTGATTGAGAAAAACCGGGGAATACGGCTCAATATCCGTGACACCGCGATTTCAAAGGACGAGAAAAGCTGCAACAGCTACCTGTCAATGGGAAAGACCATAGGCTGTTTTTATATCGAAAGTCCAGCCATGCGCGGTCTGCTGCGCCGCCTCAAATGCGACAACTACAAAACCCTTGTGGCCGCCTCCTCCATCATCCGTCCCGGAGTGGCACAGTCGGGAATGATGAAGGAATACATCTTCAGGCACAATCATCCCGACAGGTTTGAATATTTCCATCCGGTGTTCGAAGAGCAGCTCGGGGAAACCTACGGCATTATGGTATATCAGGAGGATGTGATCAAAATTGCCCTGCATTACGGCGGGCTTCCGGCTGCCGACGGGGATATCCTGCGCCGTGCCATGTCGGGAAAAGGACGTTCCAAAGCGGCATTACAGAAGGTAAAGGACAATTTCTTTGCATCCTGCCAGGCACAGGGGCATCCCATGGCGCTGAGCCAGGAAATCTACCGCCAGATCGAGTCCTTTGCCGGCTATTCCTTCTGCAAGGCGCACTCTGCCTCCTATGCCGTGGAAAGCTATCAGAGCCTGTACCTGAAGGTGCATTATCCCATCGAGTTCATGGTAGCGGTGATCAACAATCAGGGTGGTTTCTACCGCACCGAAGTGTATGTGCATGAAGCGAAGATGTCGGGAGCCGCAGTGCACAACCCTTGCGTGAACAGAAGCGAATTCGAAACCACGCTGTACGGGTCTGATGTGTATCTGGGGTTCATGCACCTGCAGAGCCTTGAATCCAAAACAGCCCTTCTGATCCAGCAGGAACGGGAAAGAAACGGGCTTTACAAGTCATTGGAGGATTTCATCAACCGCATCCCCATTGGCATTGAGGCCATACAGATCCTGATTTTCATCGGAGCATTCCGCTTCACGGGAAAAACAAAAAACCAGCTTCTGGTCATCGCCCGTCTTATCCTGGTGAACTTCAAGCCTGAGAACCGCACCCCGATGCTGCTTCAGGAGCCTGTAAAGGAGTTTGTGCTTCCAGAGCTGGAACGCTCCGCTTTTGAAGATGCCTTTGATGAGATCGAGCTGCTGGGCTTTCCGGTCTCCTGCTCCCCTTTTGACCTGCTGCAGACCCCTTTCAGGGGCAATGTCATGGCAAAGGACCTATTGGACCATCATAAAAAACAGGTGCGCATGCTGGCCTATCTGATCTCCCGCAAGCATGTGCCCACAAAAATGGGCGCCATGTATTTCGGGACCTGGATAGATGCTGAAGGGCAGCTTTTTGATACGGCGCATTTTACCGACAGCCTGGCGTCGTACCCTTTTCAGGGGGGCGGATGCTACCTGCTGCTGGGCAGTGTAGAGGTGGATTACCATTTCCCGACCATAACGGTAACCAAGATGGCCAAGATGCCTTTTATACCCGATCCGCGCTACGAGCATGAGAACGATTGGAAATACAGGACGCAGCAGAAAATACGCGAAGATGTGAGCATGACACACCGTGCCCCCTATCCGCAGGAACATGAAATCAATATTCCAAGGCTTAAAATGAGCAATTGACAGGCTTCTTCCGGCTTTACGGCGGCAGTCTGAGTATGAACTAAAAAAATAAAGAAGATGATGCTTTTTGATGATACCGAAATTTTTTCATCGGGTAATGGCGGCAGAAGAATATTTGACGTCCCTGATGCCTACCTGCTGCTGATTGATAATTTTTTCAGCAAAGCCGAATCCGATCATTATTACAATGTTTTATACCATGGCACCCAGTGGAGGGAATATGAAATGCCGATGTATGACAAGGTGGTCACGGCTCCCCGCATGATCTCATGGTACGGGGATTCGGGCAGGCCCGAGCGCAGGTCCAATCCAGACTGGCCCTTGGAGCTGCTCCAGATCAGGGAGCGTGTGGAAAAGGAAACCCACATAAACTTTAACGCCGTGCTGCTCAACCTCTACAGGGACGGCACTGACGGCGTGGGATGGCACAGCGACAAGACTTCATCGAGCAACAAGGACATGAACATCGCTTCTGTGACTTTCGGGGAGACGCGCCTGTTCCGCCTGCGCCATAAAACGCTCAAACATATTGCGCCGATAGAAATTCCCCTGCACCACGGGACGTTTCTGCTCATGGCTGGCCATACCAATACCTATTGGGAGCATCAGGTGCCCAAGACCGCCCGTCCTGTACTTCCAAGGATCAACCTTACCTTCCGACAGGTCAGGGAAGCATAAAGCTATTACTGTATTATTTATGTGTGTACTTATTTCTCTTTTTATTCTGCCGTTGATCCATTGGTTGAGATGCAGATCATAATTCATTGAAAATCATAGCAATCCTATAAAAATCCTGTTTTATAATATAACAGCATCGGGTCTGCCCACAGTAACTTTGGATAAACCATTAAAATTAAGAGTCATGGAAAATATAAACAGAACAGGACAACAGGAAAACACCCATATCGATATCTCCGATCAAAACGAAATACAGCAGTGGGCAGAAAAGCTCAATGTGCCTGAAGAGATCTTAAAAGATGCCGTGAGGGCTGCCGGCACAACGGTAAAGGAAGTTGTGGAACATATCAGCGAGAATCCCCCTTCAAGGGAAAGCGCCTCGGAATCGGTCCGTCTGAAAGACGGCCCGTGGCATGATGATGCCCATCACAATCCCGAAGGAAAAAGCATTGAAGAGGCTACAGATCCTTCAAAACTATCAAAGCTTTAAGCTTTTAAAAACAATATTCAATGATTTATAGTTTCATTTTTTTTAATTATTCATATTAAAGTTTTAAACGAGTAAAAACAAATCAAAACACTACAAATCAAACAATTGAATACTTTGTAAATTTTAATATAACACAAAAAAAAAAGAAGATTATGTCTAGAGAAAATCAGGATAGCTGCGATCACGATGAGCGTACCTATCACGCAGCAGATGATTCCATAAACTCAGAACTTTTGGAGAAAAAAGATCCGGCCATCAACCAGCACGAGAATGATACCACCGGAATTCACAGCGATGCTTCAGAACACGCCAATCCACGCCCGGATGAGCGTGATCCTGATGCCGACAGAAGAACCCTTGACGAAGAAAAAGCTGTTGAGGATGACGATGACCAGGATAATTGATTCCTTGCATTTTGACTGCTGTTTAGGTTAAAGCGGTTTTTATGCCCTGTGACGGATATAAAACCATTTTTTGAACAGAAATCGGTCTTATGAAAATAAACAGCGTAAACCGCATGGAAATGGCTTAAAAAAACAGGATACCGATTGGAAATCTTAAGCATGAAATAGGATCTTGAAGAGAATTTAGTGGCTTTATCGGCTGCAGGTTCCCTTCAGGATTTTTATTTTGTCTGACCTTTCGCTCTTCCCCTTTCTGTATTTTGCTGTGTATTATATAACAAACAGATAGTTTAGATAAAACAGCATAAAACCCTTTATATAAATATTTTACAAGAGAATCTAATTGGGTTTTATGCAAAAACATAATTCTATTTAAGCCTTCGGTATCAATGCAAAAGCCCAGTGCTGTTATCGGCGACTGGGCTTTTGTACGTTTTTCGGCTTGTATCTCTCCGGCAGAATGGTATTAGTGCAGGCGTTTGATCGGCTTATATCTGATACTATAACGCCCGAAAATGCCTTTTTAGTATGCAGGCGCCGTTTTTACTCCTTCGGGTTCTCCATTCCGCTGATGATCTTGGCCACTTCCGCCTCGGTGGATTTTAGTTTAGCCTGGCAGAACTCGATGAGCTCTGATGCCCTTTTTACTTTGGCCGCCAGCTCGTCCACAGAGATGCTCTCATCTTCCATTTCTTTTGCAATCAAAGCCAGCTCTTTGGCAGATGCCTCATAAGTCAGTGTGTTTTCCATCGTATTGTATTTTTTCATTGACCGTACTTTTCAGTATGGCATCTTTTAGTACTATCTCTATTTCCTCTCCTTCTTGTATGTTCTCCGCCCCGTTTGCAATTTTGCTGTTTTTCCGTATCACGGCATACCCTCTTTTCAGCACATTCTGCGGGGACAGCAGCTTTATGGTTTTCTGGTGGTCCTCCAGTTGCAGTCTGCGGCTGCGCAGGTACTGGCTGGTAAAGATCTTCAGGCTGCCTTTTAAATATTCCAGATCGCTTTTTTTCTGCTGGATGATGCTCTTGGGACGCTGGAGCGTTTTTTGGGCAGTCAGCAGCAGGTGCTGCTTTTCCTTTGCCAGCAGGTTTCGGCTTGCCTGCGAAATATGCTGCTTTTGCAATAGCAGCTCTTCTTTCTGCGCGGCAATCAGTTCCCTTGCATTATGGCTGATTGTGCTTTTAAGCTCGCTGAGTTCTTTGTAATATCCGAGGAAAAGCTGCTGCGATTTCATGGCTATCGTCCTTTGCAGGGAGAGTATGTGCTGTTCAAAATTGCGGTTGTGCGCTATGATGAACTCCGCCGCCTTAGTCGGCGTCTTGGTATGGGTATGCGCCATCAGATCGGTGATGCTGACGTTTTTCTGGTGGCCGATGCCTGTTATCACTGGAATGGGGAACTTGGCGACAGCTCTTCCGATATTGTAGTTGTCAAAAATAAGGAAATCCGACTGCGATCCGCCTCCCCGTGTAATGACAACGGCATCATAGGGAATCCCTGTATTGTAAACCTCGATAAGCTTGTTTAGGAAAAGTTTGGCGTTATTATCGCCCTGCACAACGGTATGATAGTCATCGATCTGGAAAACATATCCAAAATCGTTGTGCTGCATCGTATGTCTGAAATCCTCGTTTCCGGCAGAACTGCTTGAAGAGATTACCGCAACCCTCTGGATGACCGCAGGAAGTTTCAGACGGCTGTTCAGGGTGGAATACAGTTCTCCCTCTTTGTGTATGTAATCATTCTCTTTTACAAGCCTTGCCAGCGTGGCATTGCGCTGCTGCTCCAGTATGCCGAGCATGAAATTGCTGTCGATGTCCAATAGGTTTACCGAAAGTCCGTAAAGCGGATGGAAATCCACGCTCACCTGCACCAGCACATGAAGGTTGTTGGTGAAGCGCTGTCCGGTTGTGATTTCAAAATCAAGGATCTTAAGTGCTCCTGCTCCCCACGACTTGCCAAGTATTTTGGCTGTAATCGCGCTGCTGCTGGCTGATTTTTCCACCAGCTGAAAGTAATGGATCTTCTTGTCGGCCTTGAAGGAATGGTTGGTGATATCAGCCACTACCCAGTACGTCTGTCCCTTGAAGCGGGCATTGATCGTGTCCTGGATCTGGCCGTTGAGCTGTGAGAGTCTGATATACTGTTCGGGTCCCATAATAAAATGCATTGGACCTGATAAAATGTCCTGTTTATTGGACTAAGTTACTGATTATACTGTAAAATCTCCAAATCTATGTTTCATTAAAGACAACCTTAATTATTTATCATTAATAATTATTTAGTTGTTAAGTAGACATCTTTCTTTCCTCACTTTATTCTTGATTACCATTAGAATATTGTTACTACTGTTTATAAACTTCCACTGACTGGAAAACAGGAAACTTTTCCAAGCCACTTTCAGCATGCAGTCTCCTCATTTCTTTTACATCGCCCAAACTGAACTGGCGTTCTCCCCAGACTGCCCATACTAGACTATAATCATTTTCTGTAATAAAAATATCCAGAAGATCCTTCCTTACATAAACAAAATGATGTTTATTATTAGAATCCAGATTATAGTCAATACGTTGAGAGGCTTTATAGTTGTTCGAATCTTTAAGATCGAAGCTATGAGGTTCATTAGTTAGTTTAAGTTCCTTGTAAAGCTCTTTTGAAATTACTGTCCTATGCCCGGCATTATTTGTAATGCTTTCGCTTGAAAATGCAAATTCCATTACTGGAAGCAGAATTTGGAATTTCTTCTCTATATTTTTTACAATCTCCACTTCATCAGGATATTCTTTAGCAAAAGTCTCAAAATTAAAAGTGGAGTGATATTCTTCGTGTCCTTTTTTGACTTTATACCTTTGGGTATCCTCAATAAATGTTAATTCAGTAAAGTTGTTGTAAACCGCCCCTTCAAAAAGATACATCTCGCCAGCAAAACAATTATGATTTTCCCTTTTTTCAGGAAGCCATCTTCCTCCTAGGTCCTGAGCCTGTAGTCTTGCCAGAACATCTTCCAGATCATTGTTTTTAACTAAAAGGGCTCTAATAAAAATAAAACGCTCTCTCTGAATACTTTTATCCTCTTGACAGATAAACCCATCCATGCAAATCCATTGACCACTATGTCCGTTTAAATCAGCTACAGTAAGATAATCCGAAACCTCTACCCCTCCGCCATTTTTGTACCAGTCCATCAAGCTCAGCTTTCTGTCTGCCAAATAATCAGTCTTTACAAAACTTGTTTTATTTTCTCTTACTTCTTCAGGAAAACTCACATCTATATCTGGATAGATTATCCTGAAATCCCCATATTCATTCTCCAGTAATTCTTCGTCATCCATTAAACCTGCCACTTCATAAAAGGCAATCCATGAATATTTTTTTCCATATCGTTCTGTTTTACCTTTCTCTGAATTCCTTTCATAATCCATCCTCAGTATCCTACTATCCATTTCTTCAAATATGACCCCATCCCAACCTAATTCAAAGATTCTCCAGTAGATTTGCCTGCGCACCTTCTTTTTACTGTCAGGATCATTGTAGTTTCTTCCTTCACTCACTATCTGGCCGATTGTGTAATTACTGAAGTCCATGTGTATCGGATCAATAAAACTGCTTCCCTGATTCTCATAATCAAATTCTCCCCATTCCCTGATTCCTCCTGATTTATAAGGCGCCCTGATTTGGGACTGCTCTGTTTCGCCCAAAAGCTCCGGATAGTGCTTCAAAGCTGTTTCTATACTCATTGCAGCATAGCTTCGGGCAAGGATATGCGTAGTTCCATAAGGGGCTTCATCAGCAAAAATCAGACGGTAAAGCATCTGAGCTATCGGTTTTAAATGCTTTTCCCGAAAGCTCGAATCTGTGCCTGCTTGTCCAGCAAGTACAACCCCGTAAAGTGCACCAAGGGTTCTTTCCCAAACATAGGGGTCATTTATTCCCAGAGAATAACAAACCAATTCAACGAATTCTTTTGGAAATCTTCGCCCGTAATAATATAGCGCCCTTGTGGCACGGTCCCGCATATCTCTGTTGGTTACGGTAAGCATCCACATCACCCTTCGTGCCGCAATATGCACGCGAGGGGATATTTCTCTTTTATCCCTATTTGCGCTTTCAAAATGATTGATATATCCGTGATTGTTTCCTTCCCGCTCCGGAACATAATTTTCCCTGCACTTTTCAGTCCAAAACATGTCTCTTAAAGAAACAGGCATTGTCAAAAGAAGATCCGAAAGAAAAAGAAAATTAAGCGGGTGTTCAATCACCAGTTCGGTAATATCAAAAAGGTCAATTACAGACCACGTTCTGGAATAATTGTTAAAATCTGTCCGTACCATTTCTTTTGCCTCCGCTTCAAAAGAACGCACCAGTCCAGCATTTAAATCAAATAATGCTGCCACGGCGTATTTGGACAGCAAATCGGATTCAGATCTCAAGGATTCAAGTCCATATCGTTTAATTGCCAGTATGCAGAATGAGCGAAGAATATCTTCAAAAAGGGAATGCTTAGGTATTCTGCCTAAGAGTGATTCTGTAAATTTATCACTGTTGATAATGGCTTTCAAGTCGTTTGCGTCACCGGCTTCATCCAAAATACTTTTGGCTATCAGATAACCGTTAAGCAGGTCGTAAGTAAAAGCTACAACTTCTCTTTGGTCCCAATCCCTATAAATCAGTAGATCCTCACCTTCAAAAGCCTGAAGCATTTCAGTATCAAGCAGATTAGGCACAGCATCATGAAGGGCGATTTCCCTTTGATCACTTCTCCAAAGCACGCTAGCAATTTTATTCAGGATATCCTTTGTAAAAGATTTGTGGTAGCGGACATCCCGACCAAGCCTGCCGGTTATATTTTCATTGCATTTCTTAAGATAGTCCTCAAAAATGTCAAACATGTCCTCATCTTGAAATGAAACTATCTCTCCCTTTTTGGCTTCACAGAAAATAGTCAGATATAAAGGCTCTGCAAAATGATAAATCCGTTCTGAATTGTTTTCAAGAGTAATATCGTAATGCTTAAAATACCGATCTACAGCTTCATTAACATTCAAACTGGAAAAACCTTTTACCTCCTCTTTCAATTTCCACTTCCCCTCGGGATAAGACAGATAATCTTTTGGAAAAAGCACTTCCTCATATGAACTGCGGTAGGTAGCCATTAAAAGGATGTTAGGGAAATGCAACCTGATTTCTCCAGCTATCTCCTCAATAGCATCCCCCCATATTTCTTTCCAGTAGGATGACTCGTTAAGTCCGTCGATAGCCAGCAATAGTTTAGTCTTGTGCACACGAGCGCAAATTTCAAGGGCACCGAAAAAATCCTTTACTGTCCATTCGCTGGGAATATCAAGCATCTGCTTCATTTGTTCCTTAACGGGAAGATTAGATTTAAAATGGCTTCCAAAGAGAAAAAGTGCTGGTTTTCCACTGTCAATCTGTCTGCGTACCGTATCAACTGCTAAATGGGTCTTTCCTTTGGATGCTTTCCCAGTAATATACAATTCGCTCTCATTTAAGTGCTGTACTGGTTCAAAAAGACTCAGATAGGACTCGAAATTACGCATTATAAAATAAGGGCCTAACATCGAATCCCTGCAGTTCCGTATCCTCTTCTTTAAGGACTGATCCGTTTCCTTTCTTTCTGCTTTCAGACTTATGGCTGTAATGGAATCATTCTGGCTCAATTCGGCGTACTGATCAAAATATTTTTGATATTCAACTATAAAATCACCAATTTCATGTAGGACAAGCTGGCGTTCGTGCAGTTCTTTATCTTCCAGAACGCTACTGAGCCTTACAAGAAGCTCATTTCCCCTCTTTATTATCCCTGAATGACATTCACTGAGTATAAATCCGCTTATTTCCTGCACTGTCTCCTTAAACTCTTCCAGTGCCTCATATCCTTTTAGGACATCAATAGCCATGGCGTACTCAGTTTCAAACTTTTGTATACCAAACTCATCACATTTATCTTTTATAAGAGCCCTTAAAGCCGTGCCTCCTAAAAATTTTGTGACAGTCTCATCAGCTGTTCCTTCAATATGCAACTCTTCCAGATATTTTGACCGGATTATCCTGGACTGTCTTACAATTTCAAATTTTTCCCTAAACCAGTTAAAATCAAGTATCTTATCGGTGAAAAAATATCGATGTACATTGGAATATATTCGCAGATAATTCAATATCTCGCTGTCTCCCCAGTGGATTAACTCTGGACTGCAACCCGCTGCAAGAACAGATCTTCCTTTATGAGATAGCACTCCAACGTTTTCCAGCCAATCGCGCTCTCCAGAGGTCATAGAGAGTTTGCTGCACAAATACCATTTTTTAAGCCTACTCTTGTGCACATCGGCTGCCTTCTGCAACGACTTCTTTATCTGCTCATGCCTGCCGCTTTCATTGAATCGTCCAAAAAATTTACACTGCCAGCCCCATATATCTCCATTGGGCAACTCTAGATAAAACTCAACTCCGTCACCCCCACCGCTGTCATCAATAGAATGCAGCTTGCCTTGAGCTCCATATATTTCAAAAACGAGCTGATAGCATAATTCTTCAAAACTTTTCTTTTGGTCGTCTTCATAAGATTTAAGGTTTTCCCAGTTAATCAGGTTGCTCATTGAAAGTGTAACGAATTTAAAAGTTATGGATGTAGCTTACTTAACCACTCTGGAAATATGTAGCTGTTCCCTACAAATTTACAAAATGGGACTACAAAAAAAATTGCCTTCATAAAAAAGAAACTAAAAAAGTTTCAAAACAGTCTCTGACGTGCTTAACAGTGGCTTTAATTCATATTTAATTTTTCATTTTCAATTAGAAACGGGTTAAAAGGGCAGCCAAAGTAGTGTCCGCCCTCACCTGCATGCGCATAACGGCTCCCCGCCGCCCTTCGGGACTTATAGCACTCCGGCTCCTTGCGCCCACTGGTTCTTTGCTTTCTTTTTTCCCGTTTTTTCTTTTGAAAAATTTGCGTTGCGGACGACGGGGAAAGAAAACTCAAACAAGTATTCACTAAAAATTTTATGTCATGGAAATCACAGGACGAATTGTAAAAGATGCCACAGTTTTTAAAGTAAAGCAAAACCGTGAGGTGGTAAACTTCTCCATAGCGGTCAACGACAGCTATAAGCCAAAAGGAAGCACAGAAATCAAAAAAATCGTAACCTATATCGACTGCTCATATTGGCTGAGCGCAGGACTGGCGCAATGGCTCCGTAAAGGAACATTGGTACAGCTATTCGGGCGCATCGGGCTGAATGTCTATATCGGAAATGATGCTCAGGCGCACGGCTCTCTGACCTTTCACACCTCGGATATCAAGATACTCGTATTTGCTGAAGGCAAAAATAGTGCGCCTGCAACCGCCCTCAAAAAGCAGGAAGTTTCGGAGAATCCCGACGACCTGCCTTTCTAAATCCTATCTGCCTTTAATTTTTTACACGCCTAAATACTGCATTATGAAAGCCTTACAAAAATCTTCTTATTCCCAGTATCGTGTAAGCGATGCCTTTAACCAAATCATTCTGCGAAGCATCACTTCCTATGACGGCAAACGCAGAGAACAGCTGAAATCCTTTTTTCTCGACCTGCAGACGGGAGGGTGCATCAGCGGAATGATTTCGGAATTCATCTATCACGATGACTGCAAGGAATTTTACATCGAACATATCGATGACCTTGAAAACATAAGAGCCGAACTCGAACAGGCCATCGGCGAACCGATTGAGAACCGTTTTCAGACCCTGCATTACACTTTTGTGTGCTGGCTCTGCTTCGAGGAATACTGCTATGACCTCTATTCAAGGCTCTTTGCGTGAATTTTCAAACTTAAACATCTTCTTATGAAAGCTTCTGAAAATTTCAAAAATGCCATAGAGGGCTACCTCGGCACTTTGGCGCAGGGCGATGATGCCTTTGCGCCACACTACGCCAAAGCTTCCAAGAATTTGGAGAGCTGTCTGCACTATATTTTCGGCGAGGTCAAAAAAACAGGATTCTGCGCCTTTGACAATCAGGAAATCTTTGACATGGCGGTCAGATACTACACCGATGATTCCATCGGCACGCACGCCCCTGTTGCATGCAGGGCTGTGGTGCAGACCCCTGCCCCCTCAGACCTGTTCTCACAGCCTGCGCTCCCTGCCGTTCCTGTCAGAACCGAGCCTGTTCCAACAGTAAAAAAAGACGTAAAACCTGCGGTGCAGACCGCTCTCACCCTCTTTGACCTATGATACCCAAAACCATCATCGAAAAGCAGCTGACGGCGCTCAGCGCCTCGCTTGCGCCCATAAGGGAAGAGGTATTTGCATGGGCAGAGCAGAATATTTTCCTAAAATGGGGCGTTTTGTCCCGCTCTAAGTTTTACTGCCTCGACTGCTCCCACGTCTGGAAGCCGTCCTGCCAAAGCACCTGCGACAAGTTTACCACTTGCCCTGCCTGCGCAGGAAAGCTCAAAATGATGCCCTATAATCAGGTGCATTTCAAGGAAACCGAATACTTCGCCGTAATGGACACTTGTGCGGGGTTTCAGGTGGTGCGCATGGTCATTGCCCACAAGCACATGAAAAAGAATTTCACGCCGACCTATTTCCACAAAGAGGTCATGCAGCATTGGATAAATCTCAAAGGCGAAGTGCGGACATTCGCACTAAGCACCAATGTATTTTCCAGTACGCTCGATGCATGGAAATTCTACTCCCCGCTCGAAATAAAGCCAAAGGATTTCATCCGCAATGCCAGATTCTACATCAATCCCTACAAAGTCTATCCGCAGATGAAAGTATTGCCCATACTGAAACGCAACGGCTTCAAGACTTCGGTCTATGACATTGCGCCCCACCTGCTCTTTTCGTCGCTGTTGTCCGACCCCATAGCCGAGACCCTTTTGAAATCCCGACAGCTGAACCTTTTGCAGTATTATCTCTGCGCATCACGGCAGAACATCCGCCGAAACTGGCAGGCTGTCAAAACGGTTATCCGAAACAATTACAAGATTTCTGATGTGCAGATTTGGGAGGATTACTTGGAACTGCTCCGCTATTTCAAAAAAGACCTTTCCTGCGCCCTATACGTATGTCCTGTTAATTTGGGCGAAGCGCACGACCATTTCGTGAAAAAGAAAAGGGAACTGCTCAGAAAGAAAAAGCTCCAAGACCTGCGCCTTGAAATCGAAAAAGCGCAGAAAAGGTACGCAAGCGACAAAAAACGCTTTTTCGGGCTCATTTTTCAAAAGGATGAACTATGTATCTCCGTAATTGAAAACGTTCGGGATTTTATGCAGGAGGGCGACGATTTGGGGCATTGTGTCTTCACGAACGAATACTACGAGAAAAAAGATTCGCTTATCTTATCGGCTAAGGTTGCAGAGCAGTCCGTGGAAACCATAGAAATCTCTCTCAGCCGTATGGAAATCCTGCAGTGCAGGGGATTCAAGAACAAGCCGTCCAAACACCACAAACAGATCCTGAGCCTGCTTTCCCAAAACCTTTACAGGATTAAGGAGCGCCTGCAAAAGAAGAAGAAAATAGTCCCTTAAAGACCAAAGCCGATAAATATCGGCTTTTTTTATGCAGCAAAACAATGCTCAAAAGCCCGCCGGCCTGACTGCCGGCGGGCTCTGTATTGTCAAGATGCCATTATTATTTGATGCTGATGGTATCCACCAGGTTTTCCTGATCTATGAAAGCCGCAATATACTGCTGGACTTCATTTCGTTTATCGGTGGCCGTTTCAAAGGTATTGATATGGAACTCCTCGTCCTGGTCCAGGATATGGATGATCTCGGTATATCCTTTTGAAATCAGGCTTCCTTTGAGTCTGAGAATCGTATGCTGCTGGCGGGCATCCAAATCTTTTCTCACCTGTAGTTGTATCGCTTTTTCCATTGTGAAAGATCTGTTGGTTTTTATGTCATATTCTATTCAAATTTAGTGATTTTGATTGTACGCAGATCTGCTGATGCGTCAAAAAAATGGGAGTCCGTAAAGTGAAAACCTTGCAAGACCCATACAGCAGATTTTTCATCTGTTTTAAATTTGCGGCAAGTAGTTGGCGTATGCTGTTCTTAAAACAAAAACGTAGAAAAAAGAGCCAGGGCAAGTTTAATTCATAAATATAATATCAAACCCAAACTGCTTTTAAAGCTACAATCTCAAAGCATCATTCAACTTTTATTACTGCCGGCGGAGTCCATTTTCCATTTACTACTTCCTCTTTTGGCCAGTAAGTGCGAAGATAAAGCGAAAAATCCCCCTTTTCAACGGCCGGAAGCCAATTGTTTTGGGTTTTCGCATCAGTCGGAACTGATTGAATATAAATGGTCAGCGAACCGTCCGGATTATATGCCATTGTCTTGTTCTTTGTCCCCAATGAATATCTGTTGAGCTTGTTGATTTCAAAAAAGTGATGCTCGTTATATAATGTAAGCGACCAAAATCCATTAACAGGAGGCAGCTGTCCTTTGGCAAAAGTAATTTTATATTTGTTCGAGCTGTTCAATCGGCCTCCTTCTGAATCCAGATCCTGATAAAAGTAGCGTGTTTCATTTGGGGCATTGACCAGGATATTGGATTTGGCTACCGCAGTGCGCGTAAAATAATCCGTGCCCCACGATGCGCCGTTCGTTACCCCTGACCAGTGAAAAGGCAATTGGATCCCCCAGCTGCGGAATTCCATTAAAGGTTTTATTACCTGACGCTCTGTCTCAACGGCTGCGTCGATCATCGCCTGTTTCAGTTTTGGGTCTTTCTTTGCGGCTTCCACTACAGCAAGTATCTGCTTGTATTTCGCCTCTTCGCCCGGCAGTGGCTTTGCATCTGCCAGCACGATAGGAAGCTCGTCAAAAAATGTCTGGGGGTTCACCCATACCGCTTCTTCTTTTCCTCCTTCGCCTCCGGGAAGTTTCTTGATATTGGCCCAATCGATGGTTTTCATTTTGCCGTCATAATCAGACAAGGGATACATAACCACTGATTTGAGTACCTCCTGAATTGCTTTTCGGTCTTCTTTTGTGTCATCCAGAAAAACACGGGGCCCCACCAGTCCAGTATTGGTTGACGAGCGGAAAACTTTTATTATTCCCTTAGGCACCTCTCCTTTCCAGTCCGGTCCGGCCAATAAATAAAATCCCGGCTTATTGTCGTACATCTTTCCCAATTTTGCGAAACTTTCGGTGCGCAGATCAACTATCTGGTAGACCCAGAAACGTTTGCCAAAATCAGGCACTTGCACCACAACGGGCGATTGGTCCAAAGCAAGGCATCCAATACCGTAAACCACATCCTGGTTCGGGCAGGCTATGGCACGTTCCGTAGGTATCACATAATCGGTAAGCATGGTAAACTGATTCAGCGGAGCCATAAGCAGAGGTCCGGACAGGGCCAGCTCTTTTACATCCTTGAAAGCCATTCGGCGGTTGTACATGTTTACCAGCGGCCATGCCCAAAAATAGGCATCTTTAGCCGCCAAAGCGGCATACTCTTGAGTAATTTTTACATTGGTGTCGGGACCCGTTGGCAGCTCGCGTGCTGCCTGGGATGTCGCTAGGCTGTCAATCCCTTTAGAATTTGATGCTTTCGTATCACTGTTTTTATTTTGGTTGCATGCCGTCAAGGCTGCAATCAAAATCACGCAGATGAGTTTCTTTTCCATAAGTTTAGCAATTGATTATTTAACCTCTTCTATATCTCCAAGTTTCCATACCCTTTCAAAAAAGGGCTTTTCTGGGCCGTAAAGCCTGAATAATACTTCAAATTTTCCTTTAGGGTCCGTTGGGATCCAATTTGATTCCTTGCCTGCAGGGGATTTTGGGCCGAAGAAAATATCGACCGAGCCATCTGCGTTCTTTTGGATCTCTGTCGCATTCGATGCTCTGCTTGCACGCGGCAGATTTTTGATAAGGCAATGTGTTGTGCGGTCGTAGACTGTTGCCGACCAGTATTGCTTGGTGGGTACATTTGCAGGCACGTGGAGCATATAGGTTTTATCGCCATCAAGCGCGCGGCCTTCCTTGTCTTTTCCTGCAATAAGATATATTTGCGCTGTACCCAGGCGTTTTATGCCTACATAACCGATTGAATAGGTTAATGCACGGGCATCTGTAGGATAAATATCAGATTCCGAATATCCCGAAGATCCCGCCTTAACGAGTTCCGGCATTGCGGGAACAGCCCATTTGGCATCAGGATTTATCGGCGGGAAGCCTTTTTCAAGCATTGCTTCCAAATAGTCATGCGCACTTTTTGCCGCCGCATTCAGAATCTCGGTGGTTCGTGCATCAGGGTTATAGGGTTTCCCCTTTTCAATGCCTATGCTTTTTAGTTTATCAATCATCGCCTTATCGCGCACCAGCATAGGCTGGCTTTGCACAATGCGGTTAAGAGAGATGAAAAACCGGCTGTTATAAGGTATAACAGAATTGTAAAGTACATCTTTCACGTCCGTATATTTTGTTTCGCCGGGATTATTGGCTTTGGCAAGCGGATATAGTTTTAGCTGTTTGCCGTAATTGACTGCATTCACGATATCGGCATCACTGTGGCTGGGCAGGTTGGAGCGGAATAATCCATAACCCTCATAGGTATCGGCTTTCAATACAATGTATCCTTTAGGAATATTTTCCTTATAGTCAGGCGGCAGTATCAGATATTTGCCGCCAGCGCCTTTATCGGCTCCGTAGGGTCCTGCATCTTCAAGGGGCATCTGCCAGATATTGTCGATATTGGCGGCAAAGGAGCCATTTTTTGCCGCAGGGACATCTATAACTATTGGCCCGGCATCCTTTGTGTTGAAAAAAAACATAAAGTAAATCGCGTCGGGATTTGGCGTTAATGTCTGATTATGCCAGTCTACGGGTTTTGACCAAAATATGATCTCATTTTGTTTCCCTTTGGTGCTGCCCAGCATTGCCTGAAGCATAAGGTCATAATTAACGGCAGGCATGCCCCATACTAAAGCTTCGATTGCGCGTTGGTAAACCATCTGTTCCTTGATGCTGGCAGGTTTGAATTCTGCCGAAACAGCACCCTCAATATCGGCTTTCTCACCGGAATTTGCTGATGGTGTTTGGTTGCATGACGTCAATAGCAGGACAAATGAAAAGACAAAAAGACTTTTTTTCATAATATATCAAATTTTAGCAGTTATATATCTTCTTCCTTAGTTATCCATCCTTCATATAAAAAAGGAAACTATTAAATAATTTGTAGTGCCATTAAAAAAATCCCTCTGATGTGGCAATTAAAATACTAAGCTTTATGAATTCTTTAAATGCATAACTTATAATACTACATATCAAATAATTACATAAAAATAAACAAAATTCCTACAACTTTTATTTTTCCTTTATTTTTTTATCTGCCTTATTAAATTGAACGGAACTGCAGAATATTACTGTCCAATTTGATGTGCTGCTGAGACGAGGGGGGGGGTTATTCCTCAGAATCGGAACGCAGGTTTTAATACATAAGTAGAAGTATCATCGACAGCGATTGCAGGTGTAAAGTTCATATCCTGCTTTGCTCTTGCAATTAGTCATACGCAAAGAAAATCTAAAAAATGCCGCATTGTTTCAATTCAACAAAACCATTGAAAATTGGACCAGCTGCTTTCTGCCGGGATCATATTTTTTTTAAAAATAGGTGTTTTCTGTTTTCTTCTGACCAGTCGAAGCATATTGGTTCTGCTGTTTACAGAGCGGTTACTATAAATTGGCTTCTTCTGTTTTTCTGATGTTCCTCTTCACCGCATATCACCCCATCTGCACACTTATTGACAAGCTGGGTCTCTCCATATCCTTTTCCTGTTAAACGATTTTTGTCCACTCCATTTTTAATGAGCCAGTTTATAGTTGATTTCACTCTTCGGTCAGACAGAGAGTAGTTATATGACCCCGTCGCCCTGCTGTCGGTATGGGAGCGAATATCGAGTTTCATTGTTGGATGCTGATTCAAGACATCCAGAATTTTTTCAAGATCAAATAATGCATCAGAACGGATATCAGACTTATCGAGATCGAAGTAAATCATTTTGATTCCAAAGCATTTTCCCAAGTCGTCCCCTACTGCAACTTTGCATAGCGATTTATCTAATGCGATTGGCAGATTGGTTTTTCCGGCAGCTTTTCCAATAGTTATATTTAACTCTTTTGTTGCGTAATCCGGTTTTTCGGCTCTTACATTATAGGTTTTGCCGCATTCTGCAGAAAAACTGTACTGCCCCGATGTATTGGAAACCGTTGAGTTTATAATTTTTTGATTTTCGTATAAAGTCACTTTTGTTTCTGGAAGCACAGCACCGTTTTCTGAATCTGTTATGGCGCCATATAATTCCTGCAGGCACTTTAACCTTCTTGTTTCCAGAAATTTATAGATATCATCAGAACCTTGCCCACCGTCTTTATTGGAACTGAAATACCCTTTTCTGGAAACGGGATCAATGATATAAGCGAAATCATCTTTAGGTGAATTGATATCATTGCCAAGGTTCCGAATACCGCTTATGGTTCCGTTGTCTTCAATCTGTCCCACAAATACATCGAGTCCGCCCAGTCCGGGATAACCGTCTGAGGCAAAATAGATTTCGTTTTCGCTGGTTGCGTAGGGAAAGGTTTCTTTTCCTTCAGTATTGATGCCTTTCCCTAGATTAATAGGCGTCCCAAAACTGCCGTTTACGTTAATGCTGACTTTGTAAATATCCGACTGCCCAAAAGTACCCGGCATATCGGATGCAAAATACAGCGTTTTTTCATCCGGGCTCAGCGAAGGATGTGCCGTGCTGTAATTATCGCTTGTAAAGGGAAGCGCTGTTACTTTTATCCATTTTCCGTTTTCAAGTCTGGCCTGGTAAATCCTTACCAGCGTAATTTTACCAGCGTCTTTGCCTTTTTTGCCGTTGGCATAATTGTTTCGGGTAAAATAAACCGTTTTTCCGTCTTTGGTAAAAACAGGAGATGATTCGTGAAAACGGCTGTTGATCTCCGATTTGATTTTATTTACTTTTAACGCGCCGCCGCTTTGGGCATCAAGATCGGCACTGTAGATATTGGTGAAGTATTCTCCGGTCCATTTGTGCTTTCGCTGCGAGAAATTCCCTGTATCTCTGGCCGAGGCAAAGTATATTTTACTATCGTAGACAAAACTTCCGTAATCCGAATATTTCGAATTGATGCCGGCATCTTCAATCTTGTAGCGGCCTGAATTGGCTCTTATTTCATCCAGATAATGGGCATCATCATTATAGCGCCCTGCTCTGGAATCGTTTTTGTATCTTGCGATGAATTCATTCATGATTAAAGTGGCTTTATCCACCTGCCCTTCTGCTTTTAAAGACTGTGCGTATCTGTAATAATATTCGGCCTCGGGCGAAGCGTTTAATGCGAATAACTCGCCGTACCATTTGGCTGCTCCCTCAAACTCAGAATTGAAATAATAGGAATTTCCGAGCCTCTTAAACAGATCTTCAGACTTGTATCCCTTGTCGGCTACTCTTTCATAGGTTTTTATGGCATCGATATAGGCATAGCCATCGTATTTTTTATCCCCCGATTTCAATTTGGAATCTTGGGCATAGCTGTCAAATGAAAAACAGATTATCGTTAAGGCGAAAAGTATATAATTTTTCATAATCATTTGTTTTTTTAGAAGAAACGGGGAGTTGTCATTTTGCCATGATTTTTAAAGAATTCATAACGTAGGAATATCTCGTGCGATCCTGAATTATAATTGTTCAGTTTTGTGGTTTCACGATCATATCCATAACCTACATACAATCCGTCAGTGATCTGAAATCCAGCCATTGCGCTTAATGAGGCGCTCCATCTGTAGGCAGCTCCGATTACAAATCTGTCAATAAACATAAAATTGGCAGAAATATCAACCTGAAGCGGCGCTCCTTCTACCATTTTGGCCAGTATAGCAGGTTTGAATTTATAATACTGGTACTTATCAAGATTAAGGACATAGCCCCCCATTAAATAATAATTGATTTTGTCCTTATAAATGGCAACATCATTATCATCGTACCTGTTGGTTTCGATAAAATTAGGAACCGAAAGCCCTATATAAGCCTTGTCAGAATGCCAGTAAACCCCTGCTCCCACATTGGGAGAAAACTTGTTCTGAAGGTCTTGAAACTGCGGGTCTCCCTGATCGGCGGGATTTAGTTTATTGATATCCAGATTGAATATATTGGCAGTTCCTTTTATCCCAAAAGAGAGCTTGAAATCAGCTGAAGTCCGAACAGTATAGGATATGTCTGCCGATATATCGTTCTGGTTGGTCGGTCCGATTTTGTCGTTTACAAGCGACAGCCCTACCCCTAGATTGCTGTTGTTGATTGGCGTATTGATCGAGAAGCTGCTTGTCTGGGGCGCTCCATCTAAGCCAACCCACTGGGTGCGGTATAATCCAAAAATACTTAAAGCGCCTCGTGATCCCGCATACGCTGGATTGATATTGATCGTATTGTACATATACTGCGTAAATTGGGAATCCTGCTGGCAGTATCCTGCAATTGCCGTCAAAATCAAAACGAACGAAAAAAACTTTGTTTTCATATGTCTTTAGATTATAAAAGGGATAAAAGCTCCCTGTAAGGAATTTAATTTTTTATATACAAATAACCCGATTTCTCCTGCGTCCTATTTGAGGTTTCATTCTGATATTTCAAGGTATAGAAATAGGTTCCATCCGGCAGGCGGTCACCTCTTGAGATTGTTGTCCTTCCGTCTGAATATCCCTGGAATATGTTTCTGTTTGACCCATAACCCGAGGTCTCGAAGACTTTTACTCCCCAGCGGTTATAAATCTCAACACTATTATTTGGATAGCACTCCAATCCCTGTATATGGAATTCGTCATTAATTCCGTCTCCATTTGGAGAGACAGCATTAAACACTTCTATGACACAGTTAACAACATCAACCACTGTTGGATTATCACCTAAAAAATTTTCATCGTCAGAAAGGGCATTTACTTTTGCTCCCGAAGGCGGCGTCCCTTCTGCCAAGGCCTGATTAGTGACTGATCCTGCATCGATATCAGCGCGCGTAATTACATACACGGCGCTGAAATTTGTTGCATTAATCTCTTGCGGCGCTAAAGTGATCGGGCTGCCGGACAGCACTATTGCAGGCAGATTATCCGTTATCAATACATTTGTCAAGGTTGTATTCCCCGTGTTTTTAACCTCAAAATTATACCTGATTGTCTCTCCTTCTTCGGCAAATCCGTTGCTGTTCTCATCTATTACAACAGCTTTCTTGATTACCGCGATGCCTGATTCTGCGGCCAATGGGGTAATGGTGCAGGCTGGACAGAGGGGATCTGCCGGACATGCGGTACATGGCAGCGGATCAGTTGATATTGCAGTTACATCATTTCCTTTAGGATCTTTACCTATTGCTTTTGCAAGGTTGTAGACTACTGCTCTATCAAGATCAGCCTGCGTTACCATATGAACGGCTGTAAATGCCGAGGTATCTGCCGCACCTGGGGCTAATGAAGGCAAAGGTCCTCCTGCTACAGCGGCATTATCATCAAGTATGATAATGTTGGTCAATATTGTCCTTCCAATATTTATCACTGTAAAAGAATATTCTATTCTGTCGCCGATATCAATTTTTCCGTCACCGTTCCCATCCACATAGGTTCCGTGTTTGGCAAGTGAAATGCCAGCGATATTGTCTGTCGGCAAATCGGTCGAACAGCCTGCAGGATTGGTACATGAAGGATCTGGATTCCCAGGATTATTAGGATCTTCCGGTTTAGAAGGCACCTCCGGCCCCCCATTTGCTGATGCTGTGGCAAGGTTTGCAATTGTTGTTATACCTTTAAGATCGGACGCTGTCTTAACTTTGAAGCTGAAGCTCTGGATCATGCCAACTCCCAAATTGGTAGCCGTAAAAATGACTATTCCGTCTGTAAGTGTCCCCCCGCTTACATAAGTTGTATTTGCCGGTACAGCATCTCTAATTGTTACAGCGTCGATTTTGGCACTTCCTGTATTTTTAACGGTAAGCCTATAGGTTAACTCTTCATTGGCCTGCGCTTTGCCGTCTCGATCTGAATCAAGTACTGTTTTCACTAAGGTAAATACAGCAGGACAATTATCTACATTCAATGTAATTAAATTGCTTTGCATTGAAGTGCATATTCCATTACTTACCACAGCGCTGTAAGTTCCCGCATCAGAAGCTGATGCCTCTGCTATCACATAAGAGGAACTTACAGCTCCAGTGATTGCACTGCCATCTTTATACCACTGAAAAATTCCTGTGCCTGCTGCGCTGATTGTTGCACTGTTGCCTGCACATATTGACGCTTGTCCTGATAAGCTGATAATTGGATCTTTTGGTAATGCGTTTATGGTTACAACTACAGCCTTGACTGCTGAACATCCCTCTGCTGTTGTTCCCTTTATATAGTAAATGCCGCTGCTGGTTACTGCATTTGCGTTGGCAAGAACTGTTGCAGCTGCAGCATCCGTGAAATAACTAAAGGCCAGCCCTGCTGTACTACCAGTGGTTACAGCTGGCAAGGTCAGGTCAACCGAGGTGCCAGAACACACTGCTGCAGGGTTGGTGATTGCTAAAACCGGTGCTGGATTGATGGTTACCTGCACTGGTTTGGTATCCGAACATCCCTCTGCTGTTGTTCCCTTAATATAGTAAGTGCCAGCCGCTGTGATGGCATTGGCATTGGCCAGAGGCTGTGTACCTGCCGCATCGCTGAAATAGGAATACGTCAGATCTGCTGTGCTTCCAGAGGTTACTGCAGGCAGAGTCAGGTTCACCGAGGTGCCAGAACATACTGCTGCAGGGTTGGTGACCGCTACAA
>NZ_JAJGZV010000007.1:188608-218559 GCF_020805785.1 Flavobacterium chungbukense
GTGACTGTCAGGGCTACTGTATAGCTGCCCGCAACATCATACTGGTGCGTTGGAATAGCTGCTGAAGAAGTGCCTCCATCGCCGAAATCCCAGCTATAGCTCAAACCTGCTACCGCAGAGATTGGGGTAAAGACATACTGGTCATTTGCGTTATTGATCGCATCATAGGTAAATGACGCATCCGGCTGGGGATTGACAACGACGTTTACCGAGCTGATTGAAGAACATCCTGTGGCAGGGTCAGTCCCCTGAATATAATAAGTATCACTTGCTGCGATGGCATCAGCATTGGCCAAAGGCTGGGTACCTGCCGCATCGCTGAAATAGGAATATACCAGATTTGCTGTGCTTCCAGAAGTTATTGCCGGCAAGGTCAGGTCAACCGAGGTGCCAGAACATACTGCTGCAGGGGTGGTGATCGATACAATCGGTGCTGGATTGATGGTTACCTGCACTGGTTTAGCATCTGAACATCCCTCTGCTGTTGTTCCCTTTATATAGTAAGTGCCAGCCGCTGTGATGGCATTGGCATTGGCCAGAGGCTGGGTACCTGCCGCATCGCTGAAATAAGAATATACCAGATTTGCTGTGCTTCCAGAGGTTATTGCTGGCACCGTCAGATCAACCGAGGTGCCAGAACACACTGCTGCAGGGTTGGTGATTGCTAAAACCGGTGCTGGATTGATGGTTACCTGCACTGGTTTGGTATCCGAACATCCCTCTGCTGTTGTTCCTTCTATGTAATAGGTTCCCCCTGCGGTTACCAAAGAAGGATTGGACAACACAGTGGTGGCTGCCGGATCGGTAAAATACTTGAAGGCCAGCCCGGATGTGCTTCCTGCTGTTACGGCTGCTGATGTGAGGTCAACCGATCTTCCTGAACAAACTGCTGCCGGGTTGGTGACCGTTACAACAGGTGTTGGGTTAACCGTCACCGCTACGTTCTGGATTACAGAACATCCCTCTGGAGTGGTTCCTTTTATGTAATAGGTGCCTCCTGCGGTTACTGAAGACGGATTGGACAGCAAGGTGGTGGCTGCCGAATCGGTAAAATAAGCGAAGGCCAGCCCGGATGTGCTTCCCGCTGTTACGGACGCGGCAGTAAGGTCAACCGATGTCCCTGAACATACTGCTGGCGGGTTGGTAACAGCTACTGTAGGTATAGGATTGACGGTTATATGCACCGGACTGATCGCATAACAGCCCTCTGGTGTAGTTCCTTTGATATAATAAGTACCCCCTGTTGTGACTGAAGCTGGATTAGAAAGTAAAATACTGCCTGCAGCATCAATGAAATAAGTAAAGGTCAGATTTGATGCACTTCCCGTTGTAACTGTCGGTTCTGTCAAGTCAACTGAAATACCTGAACATACTGCTGGCGGATTAGTAATGTTTAAAGCTGGTATAGGATTAATAGTTACCACTACATATTGCATTGCTGAACATCCTTCTAGTGTTGTCCCTTTTATATAATAAGTGCCGCCTTCTGCTACTGCCTCGGGGTTGGCAAGGACTGTTGCAGCTTCAGCGTCTGTAAAATAAGTGAAAGTCATATTTGCGGTGCTTCCAGCAGTTATTGAGGGCGCGGTCAAATCTACTGTTGTTCCTGAACATACTGCTGATGGATCGGATGTTACCACTATAGGAGTCGGATAAACCGTTACCGTTACAGGCTGGATTGCTGAGCATCCTTCTGGTGTTGTTCCTTTTATGTAATAAATGCCGCTTGTCGTTACTCCTTCTGCACTGTCAAGTACTACAGTGCCTGCGGCATCTGTAAAATATGTAAAGTTCAGATTAGGTGTGCTTCCTGCAGTTACTTCTGCCGCAGTAATATTTACGATAGTGCCCTCGCATACTGGTGCAGGATCAGTCACACTTACAACCGGTATTGGGTTAATAGTTACCTGAACAGGACTGATTGCAGAACATCCCTCTGGTGTTGTTCCTTTTATGTAATAGGTGCCGCCAGCTGTTACTGCATCTGCATTAGCAAAAGCTGCAGTGCCGGCTGCATCTGTAAAATAAGCAAACGTCAGGTTCGATGTGCTTCCTGCCGTTACTGCCGCTGCAGTCAAGTCCACCGAAACACCTGAACATACTGCTGGCGGTGGCGTTGTTGTTACTGTGGGAGTCGGATCAATTGTTACAGTGACAGGCTCTATTGCTGAGCATCCTTCTGATGTCGTCGCTTTTATATAATAAATGCCGCTTGCCATTACTGCATCTGCATCGTCAAGGACTATTGTGCCTGCGGAATCTGTAAAATAAGTAAAGGTCAGATTGGCTGTGCTTCCAGCTGTGACGGACAGAGCCGTCAAATCAACTATACCCGAACAAACCGCTGGCGGGTTGTCAATCACTAAAGACGGCGCTGGGTTGATCGTTACCAGTACCGGAGTAATCGCAGAGCATCCTCCCGGCGTTGTTCCCCGAATATAATAAGTGCCGCTTGATGTCACAGCGTTTGCATTGGCTAAAGGCTGCGTGGCAGCCGTATCACTGAAATAAGCAAACGATAGTCCCGCTGTGCTGCCTGCTGTTATATCCGGCGCTGTCAGATCAACTGCTGTACCCGCACAGGCTGCCGATGGGCTGTTGACAACTACAAACGGTGTTGGGGTTACGGTTACCTTCACGGGACTTATCGACGAACATCCCTCAGGCGTTGTTCCCTTAATGTAATAAATGCCGCTTGTTGTTATGGCATCTGCCCCATCCAAAGTTTGCGTCCCATCCTGATCAATAAAATAGCTATATGCCAAATTAGCGGTACTGCCAGAAGTTACTGCTGCTGCTGTAATATCTACTGTAGTGCCCTCGCATACTGCTGGCGGATTGTTAACTGTTACAACAGGAAGCGGATTGATAGTTACCTGCACCGGACTTATCGCAAAACATCCCTCGGGAGTTGTTCCCTGAATATAATAAGTACCTCCTGCTGTTACTGCATCTGGATTGGCGAGGGCCACCGTTCCTGTGGCATCTGTAAAATAAGCAAAGGTAAGATTTGATGTGCTTCCCGAGGTTATTGCCGGTGCTGTCAAATCAATAGGAGAGCCTGAACATACTGCCGCCGGATTGGTAATGGTTACTGCAGGTGTTGCGATTACTAGAACAGAACTCGTGGCATTATCGGTAAAAGTATTTACGCCATTACTGACCGTAGCCTGGAGATTTACAACATAAGTACCTGCTGCCGCATAATTATGAATTGGATTCAATGCAGTACTTACTGGTGCGCCATCGCCAAAATCCCAAATGAGACCTGTTAGCGAATAGCCCGATGCTATGATAGAGGCACTTGTAAATTCAAACGCATTTCCAATAAGGCACTCATTGGCAGGAAACACCGAAATGTCTGCTGTCACATTCGGATTTTTGCTTATGGAAATAGTTTGAGCTGTAACGTCAGTGCAGCCATTGAGATTGGCAGCGGTAAGCGTTATAGTATAGGTGCCCAGTAAATCATACTGATGTGTTGGAACAGCTGCAGAAGAAGTTCCTCCGTCTCCGAAATCCCAGCTATAAGTAACATCTGCGGCGGTAGAGATTGGTGTAAAGGTATACTCGTCATTTATGTTATTGATTGCATCATAGGTAAATGAAGCATCAGGCTGCAGGTTGACTTCTACAGCTACTGGGCTGATTGAAGAACAGCCCGTCGCAGGATCAGTTCCCCTGATATAATAAGTACCGCCTGCTGTGATTGCAGTTGCATCAGCCAAAGGCTGCGTCCCTGCTGCATCGCTAAAATAGGAATAAGTTAAACTTGGTGTGCTTCCTGAAGTCACAGCTGCTGATGTAAGGTCTACGGCTCCTGGTGAGCACACTGGTGCCGGATTGGTAATTGCAACAGTTGGCAACGGGTTTATAGTTATTATTGCTGCAGCGCTAGACGGACACGGTGCAAATGAATATGAGGCAACAACATTTACAGTATATGTACCTGGAGTACTTGCCGCCAAATCAATCTCACCGCTATTGGGATTTATAACCAGACCGGCTGTTGAGGTGAATGTGAATGCATGTGATGCGCCGAGAAGATTGGATCCTGTCAGCCTGTGGCGGCGCAATACGGGATCTGGAGGGGCTGACCATGTGACTATCAGATCTGGCAATACTGTTCCAGATCCGCAGAAGGGACCGCCAGGATATGTCAGACTTGTATCTGCCGGCGCCAAGTTGCTTACTGCCACCGCTTTTATAGCTGAATCGCATCCTGTAACAGTATCTGTTCCTTTTATATAATACGTGCCTGGAATTGTGACTGCAGCGGGATTGGCCAATGCGATAGCACCTGCGGCATCTGTAAAATAGGTAAAAGTCAAATTTGCCGAGCTGCCAGCGGTTACCGCAGGCAAAGTGAGATCCACAGCAGTTCCTGCGCAGACGGGATCAGGGTCAGTGATTGCTAATACTGGAATGGGATTAACAGATACAGTCACAGCCTTGATTGCGGAACATCCTGCCGCAGTTGTTCCTTTTATGTAATAGGTTCCGCCAGCTGTAACTGCACCAGGCGCACCAAGTGCAATTGTCCCTGCAGCATCTGTGAAATAAGCAAACGTCAGGTTTGGAGTACTTCCAGCAGTTACTGCCGGAGCAGTCAAATCAACTGAGGTCCCCGAACATACTGCCGCAGGAGCATTGGTAACCAATGTCGGAGTCGGGTTAATTGTTACAGCCACACCCTGTATTGCCGAACACCCAGCTGCAGTTGTTCCTTTAATGTAATAAGTTCCGCTTGCCGTCACTGCGCTTGGCGAAGCGAGAACTGCTGTAGCAGCCGCATCTGTAAAGTAAGTAAACGTTAGATTTGCAGTGCTTCCAGCAGTTACTGATGGTGCAGTAAGGTTAACTGATGTACCTGAACACACTACTGGCGGAGGCGCTGTTACCACTGTAGGGCTCGGATTAAATGAAACTGCTACAGCCTTAATTGCCGAACATCCAGATGCAGTTGTTCCTTTTATATAATAAGTCCCCCCTGCTGTTACTGCACTTGGCGTATCAAGAACTGATGTTCCTGCTGCATCAGTAAAATAAGTATAGGTAAGGCCTGCTGTACTTCCAGCGGTTACTGACGATGCAGTCAGGTCGACTGGTGTGCCTGCACATACTTTAGGCGGGGCTGTGGTGACCACTGTTGGCACCGGATTGACTGTTACCGTTACAGGCTGGATTGCGGAACATCCTGCCGCAGTCGTAGCTTTAATGTAATAAGTGCCACTGGCAGCAACTGCCACAGAATTGGCAAGAGCGGCTGTGCCTGCTGCATCAGTAAAATAAGTAAATGTAACACCTGCTGTGCTCCCTGCCGTTACAGCTGCATCTGTAAGATTTACTGTACTAGGCGAACATACTGCAGCAGGATTATTAATAACAAGTGTTGGCAAGGGATTTAAAGTTATAACTAAGCCGGCGGTGTTGGTAGTATTGCAAGGCGCTCCAACAGTCACTGCACAAGTATAATTATTTACTCCTGCACTAAGATCAGTGTAGCTGACAGCCGGACTTTTTAAATTTTGATTTCCTGAATTGATACCTGGACCAGTCCATAAATAGGAAGTTGCACCAGATATATCAACATCTAATTGAATGGTGCCTGAATTTAATTTGCATAATGTTGGATTGTTCAAACCATTTGCAGAGGCTGTCGGTGCACTTGCCACACCAATTTGTGCTGACTGTGTTACAACATTTCCGCATCCATCCTGTACTTTGAAATAATAAGTTCCTTTGCTTAGTGCTGTAAACTGATTTGAGCTTTGAAAAACCCCATATGTTGTCCCTCCGTCTCTACTTAAAGCATACGACAATGCATTATTGGGAGCTGGTGAAATACTGATGGCAGTAATTGTAAGTATTCCGTCAGCTGCGCCGTCACTGCAGACAAAACCTCCAGTACTGCTTCTGTCTACCTTGACAGTATTGCTTGCGTCATAGGTAACCGTTTCAGTCAGTACATTGGTATTGCCTCCCTTAATCCGCAGTCCGAAAACGTAGGTGCCGTAATTCAAGCCATTAAACGGGAGTGATGCCGTTGTACTGGCTAAATCTCTTACCTGCCCCACATTTGAAGGCCCTGAAACGATAATGACCTGATAAGCACTGGCTACATCGAAATTACCTTTCATTGTATAATTAAAACCTCCGCAGACCGGTGTCATTGTGCCAGCTGAAAGGGTTGCAACATACCCCTGTACAACTGCATTCATGGATTTCGTACCGCAGGGACCTGTTATGCTAAGCGTATAATTCCCTTTTGGCCAATATCCAGCTGGATCTGTCGGATTTACTCTTGGAAGTGTAGCATTGCCTGTCGAATTTAATGTCACGCTGCCCGTTGTTCCTAAGGGCACCAAAGGATTGCTGGATGCTGTTACAGTATAAGTCAGTACATCCCCTATTTGATAAGGAGTATTGGAAAGTATCAGCAGACCATACCCCAGCACATTTAAATTAGGCTGTACAGCTGACAAAAATTGTGAAGGTGTAAATGAAGGCTCAGCGGGAATAATTATTTGAGATGAGGGATTGCCTAAAAAATTTCCAGTTGTATTTCCCGCTGCATCAATGTAGGTAAAATTATAAGTGGCTCCTGCAGCAAAACCGCTTAAGGTCGCAGGAATACTTGACAATGTCTGTGTAATTACATCGGAAGGATCGGCAGTATTGGTAAAAACCATATCCATCGGAAGGCAGGTCAGCAAATTGGCTCTAACGCTCAGTAAGCCAGTTCCTCCACAATTAGATGTAGTTATGGTTCCTCCATTATATACGTGCCTGATTGGAAATTCTTTTGTGTTGCCGCACTGATCCATCAGTACTACCCTCATATTATTAATGTCTGCGTATATGTCTTCACGGGTAGCTGCGAGCGGCATTTTAAAACTTATAGTCTGCGGTGAAATACCATCCGCTCCTACGGTAGCATTTCCGTCTGTACCAATTCCATATAACTGGCCCTGAAATTTTATTTTCCAACTAAACAATGCTGCATCAGCAGCAGAGATAACAGTACTGTTCGAAATATATTGAAAACCAGCTTCCACCATTATGATTATCGGTGATGAACAGGCAGAAGTCTGGTGTTTAGGATACGCATAGCCTATTCCTAGTTTAAAATCGTTTACAGTTACGGTAGGATTGGTGACAGCTGTTGATCCAGTGACAGTTTGTCCGCAGGCATCTGTAGCACTTACAATGTAACTGCCTGCAGGCTGTGCATTAAAAGCAAAATTAGAAGCGCTTACGGCACCGCTATCCTGAATTATTGAACCAGGAGAAGACTGCAGTGCTATCTTGTAGGTTATCGGTAATTTACCGCCTGTAACCGTAGTTGTTAAAACTGCAGATCCTCCAGAACAGCTGGCAACTTTAGTTGGCGTCGCAATGCTCATCGGCGTATAACCGTCTGAAACTGCTATATTTGCGCTAGTAAAAATCGTACCTGTACTTGTATTGCGCCCTTTAAGCGTATAAGTCCCTGTGGAAAGAGCCTCGAAAAGAGGGTTAGTCGTAAATTGAGCAGGATCATTTGGAATTGGTGCAATCACAACATTATTTTTAAGCAATTGATACTGGGGAGAAGTCCATCCTGCATTGTTGCTGGCCGTGATAGTACCTCCGCCCAGACAGCCGGTTGTACCTGGAGTACCCGATACTGTTTGTGCAGAGGAAAAAATACTTAGAAAAAAAATTAAAATTAGAGTTAATGTAAATTTCGATTTCATAACTATTTTTATATTAAATTATAAACTTTACCACTCAAGCAATCAGGATATCCTTTAAGCAGATATTGGGCAGACTTGATCACTCCTTGCTAGCTATTATCAACTAACTGCGAAGAAAAATCTACCAAAATATCATTGAAGACTTAAAAACAATCATCTATTTCAAAAGCAGACTGCTTATCTAACCTGATTCAAATTTTTAGCTGATCAGCAATATCTTACCTTCCAATACTCTAAATTTTGCGACAAACTTTATATTTATCACTGTTTAATTTTATTATTTGGAATCTGGCTTGGGCAATGAAAATTTAACTAGACATTTTCCTTTGCAGTTATTCATTATATGGCATTAAAATAAGTACCACAACTGCAAAAAAAAATAAAGCCTTAGATCATGTAAAGCACATATTAATAGTACGGGCAAATAAAAAGTGCGAATAGGAATAAATTCAGATGGCGGAAAGAAGATAGAATATAATGTAAGACGACGCAATCAATTTTCTAAATGACAGTGCTGCAATTTTTTGAATTAAAGAACGTTGCAGTACATCTGGGCAATATCTTGCATTATCATATATAGTTAAGGCTACAATTAAAGTAAGTAAGCAATTATTATATTTTTTTTATACAATAACGTTATTTCTTACAAAAGTAAACAAGTAGATAAAAAAAAAACTGTTGCAACAACAATTTCATGTTGCAAATTATAAAATGAAACAATATTTAACATAACTGCTTAGCAATAAAAAAACTAATGCTTTAAGCTTTAAAGCATTTAAGACTCTAGTAATTTTCTTATAAAAATCATAGCAAGGTGTTTAAAAAATAAAATTGAGGCATAAAGCGAGATTAGTATTCATTTTTTAATGATTTTTAAAATTTCATTTTCAATTCAACAAAATCAATTAAAATGACACTTTTAGGTTCTGTCGTATCTATCAAAATCAAATCTAAGAATTTAGGGGATATAAAAGTTAACCCGCCAGCATACAGAATGATTTAAATATAGAGATCCCGGTCTAATCATCTGATTCTTCCGAAGCATATGCACAACTTCAATTCCGTTTAGAGTTCTTTTTGCAGATTAAAAACTTTTAAAACCTAATTCGTTTTTTATCAGCTATTTGACAAAACGATAGTCCTGTTCGATAATAGAGCCAAATAAAGACAATTCTGGCTTAATGACAATAATCTTCTCGAATCCTACATAATATTTGTAGAATTGTATATTAGTTTACTGCCATAAACCAATTTAGTTTCTATAATTTTTACATCAATCCTAACAGAACATCCAAACCAAATTTATAAAGCCAATGAAAGACAGGCACTACATGTAGTAAGCTAATTTCTTTAAATCATCCAGAAATGATGTTGTAATTTGTCCTGTCGAGGTCACAACGCCAAATGGCGCCAATTGAAGACAATTGGCGCCATTTTTTATTTATTTTTACTACATTAATCAACTTAAAATAATTTTTTCCTTTACTTTCTCTTTTTGACTGAAATTAAATTTTTACTACAGACGGAGGCGTCCATTGATTTTTAATTACGGACTGCTTTGGGCCGTAGCATCTGAAATATAAACAGAAATCATCTGCAGGGCTTGGCAGCCAATTGGCTTTTTTGTCCCCTTCCGGCTCCGCATGCTGCACATACAATGTAAGGGAACCATCGACATTGTACTTTAAATCCCGGTTTTTGGTTCCAACCGAATAGCGTTTTATGACATTGGGATAGAAAAAGTGATGCTCGTCATAAAGTGTAAGAGACCAGAAGCCGTCTACAGGCGGAAGGTTACCTTTTGCAAATGTCAGGGTATACTGTTTAGAACCATTCAGTCGAGATCCTTTTGAATCGAGATCCTGATAAAAATACTTTGTTTCTTTACCTGCATTCACCAGTATATTGGATTTTGCTATGGCTGTACGGGTGAAATAATCCGTTCCAAAAGCAGCACAGTTATCGGCAGTGGTCCAGTTCCCTGGAAGAGGTATTCCCCAGTTGCGAAATTGCAGTAATGGATCAACCAGTTCTTTGTCCGCTTTATGGGCTTCATCAATCATCGCTTTTTTCAATGCAGGATCTTTCTTTGCTGCTTCGATCACCGACAGTACCTGTGCGTAACGAGCTTCCTCGCCGGGCAATGGAGGAGCATCTTTCAATACAATAGGAAGCTGATCGAAAAAGGTATCTGGAAAGACCCATTTCGTTTCTTCAGATCCGCCATCTTTTGTCGGCGAACCTAAGGATGGAAGCCTACTCCAGTCCTGCTGTTTCATTTTTCCGTCAAATTTATCCAGAGCATAGACATCAATAGAATTAATTATGGCCTGGACTGCATTTTTATCTGAGGGCGTATCATCCTGAAAAACTCTAGGTACAATAAAGGCTGTGCCTGTTTTGCTGTAAAATACTTTAGTGATTCCTTTAGGCACCTCTCCTTTCCAGTTAGGCCCCGCCAGCATGTAAAACCCTGGTTTTGTACCATACATCTTCCCAAGCTGGGCAAAAGCATCTGTGCGAAGATCCACCACCTGATATACCCAGAAACGCTTGCCAAAATCCGGAACCTGTATCACGACGGGAGTCTCATCAAGAGCGGCAATAGCAGCTCCGTAAACCACATCCTGATTTGGACAGGCAACCCAGCGCTGTTCAGGCTTAATATAATCATGCAACATTGCCAAAGAATTTAATGGCGCAAATGGCAGTACGCCATTCATAAGACCTACTTTTGGTGACTGCTTGAACGCAAGACGTCTGTTGTAAATGTTTTCCATTGGCCAAGCCCAGAAATAGGCATCTCTTGCGACCTGTCTTGCATAAGATTCTGTAATCTTTACATTTACATCGGGGCCATTCGGTACTGAATCCGAAAATTTGCCTGAAACATCAGCATCAGTTTCTGCAGAAGATAATGTTCCATTTTTATCACTTTTATTCTGATTGCACGCTGTCATTGCAAGAAGTACAATGATTAAAATCAATTTGTTTTTCATCTTTTAAAATTTAAAAAATAACTATAGCTTATTTAATTTTTTCTACGTCATTTAGTTTCCACCTCTGATCATACAGCTTTGGAGTTGGGCCTTAAAAGCGGGCTAAAATTTTAAATTTCCCTTTAGGGTCCGTTGGAATTCAATTTGATTCGCCGGATTCAGGTGCAGTTGATTTCAGCAAAAGCATCAACCGCTAGTTGAAAATGTACTGCCAGCATGCACCAAATGGCAGATTCTATTCCTCGTTGATACAAAATCTGTTCCTGAATATTAGCGTGCTTAAAATCTGAAATTGCCGAAACCTTACATAATCTACTAAAAAATAAACAATTTCAAATTATTATACAGTTTAAAGCTACAATATTTTTTTTAAAATACATTAACTTTTATGCACAAGTATAAAAATCAACAACATTAACTAGAGCTTCTCGTCCAAGTATCGTTTTTGCTTATGTCAAGTCATGGCAATTTTTGCTCTGGACTTGGTACTATCATGCCACAAAATGTTAATGAGAATATTAAATAAGTTCAGCAAACCATTCAACTACACATATGTACACAAAATATCGGGAAGACTTATCAAACCATAAAAAAATGAAAAAGATTTATTTAAATACAAGATTGTAATTTATAGAGCCATCGAAAGACAATTTTACCTTAACTTAAAACATTCTTTCAAAATCCTCGATAATAGTTGTAGAATTGTATAGTATTTGATAGAAATAAATCAATTTTTAACCTCAATCGAACGACATTTAATGAGTTAATTAAATATTTTTTATCGTCCAGAAAATAGGCAAATTAAATGTCCAATTCAATTACTTTCTGATTGGATTAAAGCAATATGAAAACACTAGTATCCTTACCAAATTTTAATTTGAATAATCTACGAATTATTATATAATTTTACTAAAAACTGGCTCACTTTCTTCAGGAAGTAATAAATTTTATTGTCAAAAATTTTATTCTAAACCTTTATATCTTAATAAATATAAATATATAGATGTTTTAACATTTTTTAACTTTTAACCCTTACAATACATACAAACCGCTTCCAAATAAAAAATCAAAATAATTATCTTACAAATTCACTTGAAAGTAAGCCAATTTCTTTAAATCATTCATAAAATGGTTTGTAAATTGTTCAGTAAGGTCACTTAAGGAGACAACTAACAAATAGTTGTCTCTTTTTTTATACACAAACATATAGATTTTTCAAGCCTTCACAGCCTAATATTTGTGGTTCGATTTTTTCACAAGAAATTCTTAGTCTGTTTGAAATAAACAGTCTTAAAGTGGAACTATTAGAGAATTAATCGAAGCTGAACGATGGTTCGAAATCCCGCTAAGGATACAGGATTTTTTTCTCTTTTGGTTTATCGTAATTTTTTGATACTAAATACAGTAATTCCAAAATAATTTTAGCTTCCTTCTCATCTGCCTGAATGCCGTTCTTGGAAAGAATAATAACGGCTTTCTCTACTGAAACATTTTTCTCAATGAAATTCATTTTTTTTTATTGGTTTTTCGGTTACTTTTTTTCGATAGTATTTTTAAAAAAGCTTGATTTAGATTTAAAGAAAGTGCACCTGTTTTAAAATCAATATCAGTCGGTGGAATAAGATTTACAAGATGCCTTTTGTCTGAGACATCAAACTCAGAAAATCTTTGAAAGATTTCGACTAACGCTTTCTCTTCTACTTGATTTTTTTTATCAATAGCTTTTAATTTAACGACAATATCACGTGCTTCCTTTTTAAGGTTTTTGGTGCTGGCTTGATTCTCTTTTTTTAATTCATTGTAGTCATCAATTTTTAATATTCCGGCTATAAATAATTTTCTGCCTCGAGAAAGGGTTACTCCCTCCTCTTTTATCTTCCTCTCTAATACTTTTTGAGCGTATACATAACTTGCTTTCTGTGTCTTTATATTTTGGTCTTCTAAAATGTTCTTAAATAATTCAATTGTATTATTTGAGAGTATTAATTGTTGTAGTTTATTTTGATAACAATCATTAAGAAAGACCGCATCTATCCTTGTTTTACAACCATAATGACAATGATAATATGGATATTTTTTTGATCTTCCTTTTGAAATACTTCCGCTAAGTTTTCGATCACAAACAGGACATGTTAAAAAACCTCTAAGAAAAAATAATGATTGTAAATCATTTCTTTTAGCAGTAGTTCTTCTCTTTGTATTAATAACAGACTGAACCTGATTAAATAAAGTCTCTGCTATTAAAGGTTCATGCAATCCTTTTACCACCTGCTCTTCACTAGAGTCAAGTTTGACTGGTATAAGCCCGCAATAAACTGGGTTGTGCAAAATCCTAAAAAAGTGGGATCTTGAACATATTAAACCTTTATCATTAGCTATTTTCATGATTTCAGTTATTTTATGATCATTCTTTGAAACTTGATAAAAAGCCCATTTTATAATTCCGGCTTCAGGCTCTTTAGGAGCGATAGCTTTTTTACCATCCATAGATGTCAAATTGATAAATCCTAATGGTGCCTTACTAGGATACCTGCCCATCAACTTCGCTCGACGAATGCCGTTTGCAGTGTTTTGAGCTCTCCGGGTATTTTCTGCTTCCGGAACAGCTAAATATACAGCCAGCATAACTGTACTTTCCGGCACAGAGAAATCAATTGGCTGATCAATAGCCTTTGCTATCGTTTTATATCTCCTAAGCTTTCCAATCATTTCGTACGCATATTCAATATTACGACTGAATCGATCCCATTTGATAAATAGTATATTTTTATCTTCTCCTGATGATTTCTTTTTGATCTCTGAGAATAATTGGTTCCATTCTGGCCTATTGAAATTCTTCGCAGAGAAATCTTCGCGATAAATTCCCTTAACTTCGATATCGTAATATTTACAATACTTCAATAGTCTGTCCTCCTGTTCTGGCAAGGAGTAACCTTTTCTTTTTTGTTCGTCCGTACTTACACGAACGTATAAATAGGCTGACTTCATATTACATAATGTATTTGATTTATTTACTACCGAATACTCTTCAGCAAATGAAATACTTAATTGAAAAAATACTCCATGTGTTATCAAGTACAACGTAACAAACAGTAAAAGATTTGAATACAATTGCCTTAAGTTAACATCAAATTCTTTCTTAACTTGTATTACTACTACTCCGTCCACAGTTCTTTACAAGTATCATAAGATCTTTTTAAATACTTAAATATCACAACATTTTTTAAACTATGTGTAAATAAATAATAACTTATTGTGATTCAAAATAAAAACTTCAACTCAGAGTAAACAGGTATTTTTACTCGATGTATAGAATTATTTAATCGATATTTTTGAAACAAGACTTTAAACTCTCATTATGGATTTCCGTAATGAAATAGTAAATTAAATACCAATATTTGATGCAATTATTACCAGTCTAATAAAATAATCTAAATTCAAAATGGCAAAAAGTAGAGGTTTCTCAATTTATCTATTAAAAGATACATTTAATCCAGAAAATGCATTGAAAGATGATCATAATCTACAGTTATTAGAGGAAGAGAATACAAATCTCCCTAATAATTCCATCATGTATTTATCTGATACTCCAGGAAGTCCTCCATGGTGGAAAAATTACTGGGGAATACATAAAAACTTATATCAAATGCAAAAAGGAAGTCTAATCTTTCTTCCTGTCGATAATAGCTGGATAGTACTGACATTTGGCATTACTTATCATCAACTAAAGGATAATAGTTATCATTATGATTTTGGATTAAAAACGACATTAAACGCACTGGATCCGGAAAAAATTAAATCTACCGATATATTACAACCCGAGAATGCAAAAAGGCAGAGAGTGCAAAGTCCTACAGAATCGAGTCTAAACTTTTTTGATATTAGACATGATGAAAACATAATAAAAAAATTAACTGGCGCTGTAAAATCAGAATACATTGACTTATTTAGAAATGTTACTGGTGCAAGTAGTCTAAGAATTTCTTCAAATTTACCAGCAGAAGAGATCACAAATTTATGTAGAGAGATCATTCAAATATACAACAAAACCGATTTTATTCAATCTTTTCCAGATATTCAAAATATAGTCCCAGTTAGAGATCCAGACAAAATCAGAGAACTTAACCAAAACTTATTATTAGCTTTTAAAAATGCGCCGGTAGAGTTAGTACTATCAATTCCAGAAATCATGGATCATTCAACATCTTTTAAAATTAAATTCAATGGTGCAGGCAGAACAAATTTTGAATATTATGATGTATACATAGCCGATTATAGAGCATATCTGGAAGAAAGAAATATAACTCAAATTAATGATGTTAATGTCTTTTTTAATCATCACATGGCAATTATAGATGAAAATGGCAATCAAATAAAACAATTTAGTATCTATAAATGTTTTTTATATGATTGTGAAATCAACGGCCTAACTTATCATTTAACTGAAGGAGAATGGTATTTAATTGATAAAGAATATATCACAAAATTAGAAAATGCACTTAACCCTCACTTTATAAATTCGCATACATTCTTACATCCCTGCGATTTTCAAAGGGAAGATGAGTATAATGAATCCGTAAAAAATGCTAATGCAAATGTAATCTGTTTAGACAAAAAAAACATTTCGGTTAATGGACAAACTCAAATTGAACCATGCGATTTAATCACTATCCATGAAAATAAAATAAACCTAATTCACATAAAAATTTCAACTCGTTCTGCAAGTCTTAGCCATTTATTCAACCAAGGAGTAAATTCAATTGAATTGCTTAGAATGGAAGAAGAATCAAAAGAAAAATTAAAAGCACTTGTTAACAATAACAGTTTTGATAATTTAATAGAAAAAGGTGAATTCAGTGTGACTTATGGAATTATCACTAAGAAAGACGTTAGAGGCAAATCAAGTAAGTTACCTATATTTTCAAGAATTAGTTTACTTAGAGCAGTAAATACATTAAGAATGTTAAACATTCCTTGTTCAATCTATTTTATTTATGACAATGTCGATCGTAAAAAAAAATAATTTTGATTTGTAATTATATATATACATTACATCGAATAATTTGAAATTATTTCACAAATGTTAGTTTCCATTTTAATCAAAATCAGGTGTAATTACTTGTCTTGTTGCTTAAAATAAAAACGACATTTGTATTACGTAGGAAATACAAAAAAATAAGTTTTATTAGATCTTAATCATAAATCAACAAAAAAAATACATTGTAAATCAAACAGATAACCAATAATTAACATTGCAAAATGTCTAAAGTTAATCCAAAAGAAGAAAATGAATATGCAAAAAACATCAAAGATGAAGTTGTTTATATTGGTGATGCAATAAGCGGAAGAAAAGGTTATTGGTGCTTAGGATGTAACGAAGAAATGGATGCCGTAAAGAAAAAAAACATCTATCATAAATCTTATTTTAGACACTCGGCCAAAGGAGTTGACAATGAAAGAAAATGTACTTTTAGCAACCAAGAATACAGACATAAACTTGCAATAGAAATACTTCAGTTTACAAAACGTATAAAAGTTCCTAATCTTTACTCCTATTCCCCTGACGGAAAAAAAGCTGTTCTTTTGGAAGAAGCACAATTTATTGAAGCTCATCACGTAAGAGCTGAACTGACCTTTTATGAAGATGATGAAGGCAAGATAGTTCACGGGAAAAATCCAGATATAGAAAATAAAAATCTTTTGATACGACCTGACTTAACTTTCTTTAATTCTAAGGATGAACCTATCCTACTAATTGAGATTGTAGTTTCTCATAAATTAGATGATGAAAAAAAGGTTAAACTCAAAAGACTAGGAATAGACACAATTCAAATTATTATTCCTAAAGATTCAGAAGAAAATATTGCTAAAAGCTTACTAACATCAAATAATACTAAATGGGTTTATAATTATGTCCAAGAACGCACTGACTACATTCAAGTTTCCAAAGGAGATAGAGAGGAATTATCATCAATTGATGAACTCCAAAGAAAGTTTTTTGGAGAATCTGTCGTCTGCCGAACAAACCAAATTAGCAATCTTATACGATCAATTAAAAACAGTTTGGGAACTCAATTATACAGAAGAATTGAACAACAATTTGAATCTGAATTATCAAGAGTTAAGGCAAACACAAAAAGAAATAGAGAAAGACTGGAGGAGCTGGAAAGAGAATTTGAGGACGAAGTATATTCAAGTATTAGACACGAAGAAGAGGAAGTTGAACAAAGATCAAGAGACCTTGAACAACAACAAATTGCATTTGAGGAAAACCACTCAGATTTGGAAAGAAGATATATTAAACGCAGAGAATATATTACAAAGGAAGAAGCAAACACTGAGCGGGAAATTAAGTTCAGATACCGAGTTGGAGAATCTGAAGAGGACATTAGAAGAGATTTTGGACTCGAAGAAACTAGAATTGACAACGAGCAAAGTAAAATTAGAAGAGAAGAAAGATACATTGAAGTTAATTTTCGAGAAGAATCAAGATTTGCGCTTAATTTTGAAAGAGAAAACAGAAAGATTGAACGAGAATTTGAGGAACTTGAAAAAAGAGAACGAGAAGACTTTGAAAAACTTAGAAAAGGACTTCAATCAAAAGATGGAGAGTATAGAGAACTCAAAGCCGAAGTGGAGAATGGACTACGAAGCGAATTTGAAAGGGAATACGAACAAATTGTTGACAGAGTTAACCAAAGAGATATACAGTCAAACGATGAATTGTCCGAAAGAATTAAAAGCATACTTGAAATACGGGGATTACTTGACAATTACGAAAATGAAATATCAACCATCGGACAATATCAAAAATATCTTGAGTTTGTTAGAACAGGAGCTTGGAAAAAATGGTAAATCCTTTGAATGGTTTTTAGAAAACTACAATTTAAACATCAAAAAATAGTTGTTCTATGAAGTCTTATAAGTGATTTATTTCTAGCCGCTTTTAACGGAATTGAGCACTTTAAAAAAATAGAAAATGGTAATAAAGAAGTGATTAGATACACTAATCACTTCTTCATTTTTAATACTTTTTATCTTTGCTTGATTTGGGATCATTTCCAGGTTTGACGGTATCGCTATCCCTAATCGGCCCAGCATTTGGCCTGTGAATTCTAACCTCTCCACCTCCTGAATTTGCTGAAAACTGCTTCGCTAATTTTTCAGCCTCTTTTTGTGTGGAGGTAATTGCCGATGCTCTTTGTCCATTTTCTTTTTGAACATTCCATCCTTCTTGTCCTTTCTTCTGTGTAACGTGATAATTTGACATAGTATATATAATTAAAAATTTACAATTCTTCTTCCTTTATTTTCTTGCTGATTCTTTTTTCTAAAATCTTTAATTCCAACAAATCGATTTCTCTTCTTTTTTTTGAAAGCCCTTTAAAAATATTATAAGTATCTTGATGACATCTTTTAAGTTTCTTACCGCTTCCACAAAAACAATCATCATTTCTATACATTTTTGTAACATTAAAAACCGATAAAAATTCAATTACTTCTGTAATATTCTCTAATTTTAAAAGTTCACTGTAATACTGAAATATCCCCAAATTTCCATGCTCAAAATCTCCATTTGCCCATTTACCTTGAGAATCAAAATATATTTGATTAGCCAGATAAGGCAAAACATATTTGAGAAAAAAACTTTTAATCGTTATGCCTCTTTGTGAGACTAAATTTTCTTCCTGAAGAGAACAAACACAACAAGATCCATCGTCACTTATATGTCTGTCAGCAATATGTTTGATTTTTTTTCCTGTTTCAAAAAGCTTGGGAAATTCGTAAGGATATCTTGGAGGTGCAATTACTTTTATATTGAAACTATCCACATACATATTTGCACCGTCAAATATGTCTACTTCGCCTAAAAGAGTTTTAACCTTGCCCTCTTCCTCCAGCTTCATTTTTGGAAACATTTCCAAAACCTCTTCGATATCATTATCTAGTTTTGATCTTTGCATAAGGTCTATTTTCTCCAACAGTTTCTCTCAAAGAGTTTATATTTGGAACATTTATTATCTGAGGTTTAATAGTAATATCGCCTGAAATTGAGGTAGCTACATATGGTGATGACTTAAGGTATTTTATCCAGTCAAAAACATACTGAGTGTAAAAAAAACTATTATCCTGGTCTAAAAATATATAGCGTTTATCAGCTACAACGGAATATAATTTATCATCAAACTGCGCTCTGTCTTTAACATTCTGTCCCACAATTATTTCATTGCTTCCTGCATATGCCTGCATCTTAGCAGCTAAGCTCGTATGCAGACTGTATGTAGCAATCTCACTTGTATCCTCTTTACCAGCCACACCCCACAGCACCTTGTCATCATCCCCGAAATCAACTCCAATCTTTGTATAAATTCTCTCTATTCCATGTTGCTCAAATACTCTTTTTAAATCATTTTTTACAAAATAACTAAATAAGCTAAGAGCCATTAAACAATGATGGGTCGCCTTACTTCTGTCTACATTTTTACCTCCAAAATAAACAAACAGCCCATCTCCTTGTATTCTTTGTATAAATCCGCCAAAAGCCTGGCAGACATTTATGGCTGCCAATTGAATTGTGTTCGTAATAATCATATTGGTTTCTTCATCATACTTTTTAAAAAGATTTGTCGAGCCTTTTATATCAATAAATGCTGAAATGATATAATGTTTTTCAGTATTTGATGTTCCTTTTAAATACATAAAATCGGGATGATGGCCAATTATTTGATTATTTCGCGCAACCGCTCCCATGCTTTTTGCAATTGCTGTCAGATCGGTTGAAAGTGATAGTTCAGAACGATTTGAGATATAATCGCTCATTGTATATTTTTCTAGGGCAACTGCCTTTGTCTGGTCTGAAAATCGAACTGACTCGTTTAAATTCTTATGAATCTCGTTTCTATTAAGAGCTTTCTCAATAATATTTTGATATTTTAAAAATGTTTCCATGTGTTATATAATGTTAGTTACTAATGTTATTGCATAAATCAATAGAAGAATAAACTCAATTATGATTAATCTTCCGGCGTAAAAAAGTTTTTTATATTTTAATTGTAAACCACCTGCTAGACTGTAAGCCTGACAAGTCAGATCTTTTAAGAAATTCTTTTCTGACATCCCCTTAATTCTCTTTTCATATTGATCAAAAGTGGAATTCCTGACATCCTGAAAAAAAACAACTGACTCACTATTATCTGATGCACTTTTTAAATATGGTGTAATAGCAATAAGTGTTATGGTAATACTTGCAACAGCAAGAAAGGCTATACTGCCCAATACAAATACTGAAAAAAAGGTAACATCTTCCGGTTTACTCGAAGCTGCCAATGTTATTATACCACCAAGTATAGCTGTATTTAAAGCAAGATATAGATTGCTTTTCGTTTGTGTGCTTTCCATATAAACATCAAAGCGGTCAATTATAAATTTCACATGTTCTATTTTTTCTTTCATTTTATCTAAAATAATTTTAAGTTGTATTAATATTTAACTTACAAATCATATATTTGATTTGATATATGAGTCCCCTCACTCATATACCAAATCCGTTACTAACGCTTTTAGGTATATAGATGGAAACCAAACCAAATGACACAATAGATTTTAAGGAAATATGCAGTTCAGAATTACTTGATTATATTTCTTTTAAATCCGAATATCCAAAAGAAGCCGAGTTGGCTTTTGCAGAATTTTGCAGGCGTTTTGAAAAGGATCTGCTTCAGAAAGCAGAAATTTACTGTTTAAGATTTGGCTATAATGAAATCATTGCTTTGGATGTAGCGACCTGCGCTTTTGCCAGAATTTGGAAGTATCCGACATTCGATGCCGCAAAGTCAAAACATAAAAGTATTGATAAAGCAATTTTATTATGGATGTATCCCATTATGTATACCCAAATATTAAAATTTGAACATGCCGCAACATGTGCAGATCCAAATGAAGAAGAAGCTTTAGAAATAATTACCAATCTGGACAGTCTGGTAGATAAAATATCCGATAGTGATCAAATCGAAGATAAAAAAAACTTAAAAAGGAATTTACAAATTTTAGAAAGTGCCTTTGTAGGATTAACTGAAAAACACAAAATTATTTACCTAACCTATAAAGCATATGAACGAGTTGGAAAGAATATACCTAGGGCCGTGAGTAAGAAACTTCAGGAAACTTTAGATCTTGTTCCCGTTACAATACGGATTTACAAAAGAGATGCTAATAAACATGTTGATAACTATTTAAGAGAAAATAATGCAAGAAAATAGTAACCATAATATCAATTCAGAAAATTTAGACACTTATCTGGGCTCAATGGGATTTCTTTATCCAGTCAGTGAAGTACAACTGGACATATTTAATATTCTCTATGACAACTTTGATTTTAAATTAAAAGACGTTCATATTGATGTAGATTCCATTATAAATAATAAGATAAACAAAAAGTCAGTCATCCAGCTTAATGAATATGATCCATCGGAGATTAATGAGTTAAAAATGGCAGCTCGAAATGGCAATGAAAATTTATCCCAGGATATAATTGATAAAATGTATGAAAAGCACCGAAAAAAACGAGATGATAAAAGTTAGTTCTATAATTGGAATTAAAGATTTGGCAGAAACCATAGCATTAGAATATCCAGAAATAATAACCCCTTTAGAGCATATTCTTCTAGAAGAAGATTTAGATTTATATTATGACAATTATGGAAATGCTTTTGACGGAATGACAATCTATGCCGACTCACTGTTTCATGTTCATATTAATACATTTAGGGGAAATAAGCCTGGGAGTCCAAGAGCTCGCTTCAGTATCGCCCACGAGCTCGCCCATTACTTCATTGACAATCACAGGGTCGGATTAAAAAAAGGGTTATTAAAGCCACACCCTTCTAAAAATAATGAGCTTACACACTTTAGGATCGAAAAAGAAGCAGATTATTTTGCTTCTTGTTTGTTAATGCCTGAAGAACGGTTTAAAAAATTTGTCCTAAGAAAAAAATTTGATTTTTCTGTTATTAAAACCTTATCTGAGCATTTTCATACAAGTATAACTGCCACTGCAATACGATTTGCCGACTTGGGCAATCATCCCATTATGTTAGTTTTTGCTGAGAATGGAAAAATAAAATGGAAAAACTGCAGTAAAGATTTTCCTTTTCAATATCTATTATTCGGCAGCAAAGTTCCAGAAGATTCTGTAATGGGAGAATATTTCTATAAAGACAGGGTATCAACTGGCACGGAAGATGTCTGGGCTGTCGATTGGTTTGACTTTGTCACTGATAGAAACATTCATAGAAAATTTAAAGAACATTGCATACCACATAAAAATTTGGCGTTTAGCATAATTTGGGAATTATAAATTAAATATTATCTAAAAGAATTAAATTCTTTAAAACCCCAATTAATTCATTCAGATCCAAATTAATAAACTGTAAATATCTTCCCATTAGGAATAAAGATTCAAAATTCAAATACATTTTATTACAGAAAAATCAATATACAATTAGCCTAAATTAAATTATGGAAATAATATATCTTTTTATCAAAAATTTCAATAGTCTTAAAAATCAAGGAATAAATTTTGGAAGTGAATACAAATTTGATTTCAATACCGAAACAAGTACATTAACCACAGTAAAAAACGAACTATATATACCTTATTTTTACAACTACAATACAAATGAAACCACAGTGCTAAACCTTTCTACTATAATTGGTAAAAACGGTACAGGTAAAAGTAGTATCCTTGAATTTATAACAAAGAATTTCACTGCAGGCCAAAACTTACATGATGAATGTATAGTTGTATATAAGACAAGTAATATTTACAATCTTATTACTACCCAAGAAATTAACTATGATAAAAACATAATTAAAAACATTGAAGTACTTAAAAACAAAGAGTTCGATGATGATAAATTAAGTGAATTTTTAAATTTAGGATATAATTTCAGAGGCTTTCCTCAGACAGATTTCATTTATTTCTCTAATATTTTTGATGGTACTCCAAGCGAAAATATAAATGGACTTCATAACATTTCAACTAATTGTCTAATATTTGAAGATCATAATTTTGCAAGGTTGCAAAAAACAATCTTGCCTAATAATGCAAATCAGATTGGTGTTCATCTTATCGAAGATATATTTAGACAAGTAAGATTTATAACTGATGAAATATCAAAAGACAAACTTAGTTTTAAACTTCCTGAAACTTTAGATATTAGTCTAAATACAGAATATTTATTGAATGATAAAGTGTTTGATAATAATGATAAAATACAAAAAACATTTCTTTCCTTTAAAAGAAATTTTGAAAATGATTATAATTATGGAACTCTAAATACTCTGGATACTACCGTAAATAAATTCGTGTCATACGTTCTTTTAAATTTAATAAAAGAACTCCTATCTATTTCCTCATCCCTTTCAGAAATGGAATATAGTTTCAATTTTGAATATAGCAGTGATTTTCATCTTTCATCAGAAAAAATTCCTTTTAGATCATATCCATTCAGGAATGCTGTCCAATTATTCTTTGAGGCTGTCGAAAAAAAAATATCAAAAAACAAAGTAATAATAGACCTTGCCAACTCAATCCTTTTAAACACTAAAGAATTTGTAAATTTAATATTAGAGAATGAATCTGAACTCAAACAAGTTTACTATAACAACGAAAATGGCCCTACATTAGCAATTAATGTTGAGAATAAAAACCTTTTAGACAACTTTTTTTCTCTTTATCTTAAAACTTTTTCTGTTAATCCATATTTAAAATTCATTTGGAGAAAATTGAGCTCTGGCGAAAAAGCACTTTTAAATATATATTCAAGATTTTTCTCTCTGTCTGATCAACATAAATTTGGAAATAAATTAGCAGATAATATTATTATTTTAATTGATGAAGGTGATGTTTACCTCCATCCTTCTTGGCAAAAGAAATTTGTGAAAAATATATTAGAATATTTACCAATAATTTTTAAAAGTCAAAATAATCGCAAGCGAAATCTTCAAATAATTTTCACTACAAATTCGCCAATTCCTGCATCTGATGTTTTAAATTATAATACTGTTTTTTTAGATAAAGTTGTTATTGAAAAGAATGGAAATATTGAATTCAAAGTAATTGTAAAAGACAGTTTAAATGATCAAAAGGAAAATTTTGCTGCTAACATTCATACCCTTCTATCAGATTCATTTTTTGTAAAGAATGGCTTAATAGGCGAGTTTGCTTCAAGTAAACTTAATCAAATTATTGATAAATTAACTAAACGATCCGAGTTAAACAATCAAGATCGAGAGAATATGCGACGTTTAATCCATCAAATTGGAGAGCCAATATTAAAACATAAATTATTACAAATGTATAATGATAGATTTAACATGGAAATTCATGAAAGATTAGATAAAATAGAAAAAAAATTAGGATTATAAAATGGTAAAAATTGAATTAAAAAATAGCACTCAAATTATCAACTTTCACTACAATAATTTAACAATTAAAAATGGAAAAGAATGGACAATCATTAACCATCTTAACAATAGGATAAAAAAAAGCGCTGGCAAACCGAACCAAGCAAATTTAACTCAAATGTTTAATTATTTAATAACTAAGGTAAAAAAAGACATTAATGGCTTTTCAATATTAACAGCATCCCCACTAGAATTGGAAGATTTTAAAAATCATTTTGAGCAAACTTACGGCCCTTTATTAGACACTATTTATGAAGTAAGAACTACTCCGGCAGGAAAAGACACTCTATATAGAGATGATTTGCTCAAAGTTTTTTATTATAAAAGTTATGACAAATGGAAAGCTTACGAATTAGCTAAAGAAATTAATGTTAACGTATGTCCATATTGTAATAGGAGCTACACATTTGTATTAGGAGATGATTTAAAAAAAGGAACTCGCTTTGAATTTGATCACTTTTTTGACAAGTCTACTTTTCCATATTTGGCACTAAGCTTCTATAATCTAGTCCCTAGTTGTCATATCTGTAATTCAAGTTTCAAAGGTGATAAAAAATTCAAATTAGAATCTAGTATCCACCCGTATATTGAGAGTTTTGGGAATGACATCGTATTCTCAATACTCCCTAAAAACATTAATTTTATTAACGGCGACAGTGAAGATTATAAAATTAGAATTATAAAAAGCAGCAGAAAAATAGAAAATTTAAAGTTTAAGAGAGCATATACAAATATTAGAACATTCGGTCTGCTAAAATTATATAATATGCACAAAGATTATGTTAATGAAATCATACAAAAATCAATAGTTTATAATGATGACCACATAAAAGAATTATTTTCAAAGTATAAAGGAACATTGTTTAGAACAGAAGATGATGTAAGAAGGATGGTTTTAAGCAATTATATTAGTGAAGAAGAATATTCTAAACGACCATTGTCAAAATTAACAGCTGATATTTCAAAAGAATTAGGAATTATCTAATTTGTCATCCAACGTTTTTGAAGTTCGATCCCCTACGATACATACAAACCGCTCTTGAATAAAAATTTAAAATAATTATCTTACAAATTCAATTGAAAATAAGCCAATTTCTTTAAATCATTCATAAAATGGTTTGTAAATTGTTCAGTAGCCGTCACTTCTCGGGACAAAAGATAAAAATCATCTTTTGTCCCGTTTTTTTTTGCTCGTAATCTATTGTTTACCAGGTAGATACAGTTGATCATTTCATTGACTCGGGCGGTGCGGATTTTCTGTTCTTGAAATGTGAAATTTTCGGGAAAAATTAAACCAATTAATTCTCTAGAATCAGCTAAAGTGCCACCATCAAAGGCATCACCTAACTTTAAAAGGTTTTCCAATCCAGTTGTCGTTAAGTGCTCTATAGTGGTTCTGTCGTCCTCTACATTTCCGATCTCTTTTTCCAGATTACTGATAATAGCATTGTATTCAATTTTCATAAGATTATAATCCTCAGGATCAATTTTCTCACTTACTAACAGATTTCTGGCAACCGATAATTTCTTTTCGTAAGTTGCAATTTGCTCTAGTGACTTCTTTTTTTCATTAGCGACTAATCCAGTATGTTCTCTGTATCCTTCAAGCAGAACTGCTGAATATAGTTTCTTCACCTCCGGTAAAGGTTTAAATTTATTTAAATGCTCTTTAAAGACCTTGTTAGCTATTTCGGAATTCACTCTCCATTTACAAACTTTATCACAGTGATAATAGTAGTAATATTTATTCCTTCCTTTACATTTACTGCCTGTTAACTTTTGACCGCACTTTGGACAAAGAAAAAAACCTCGCAAAGGAAAATTCTCAATAGTCTTAATTTTTGGTCTATAAGTTCGTGCTTTACTATCAAGAACATCTTGTACCCTATAAAATAATCCCTCACTGATTATTGGCTCATGCTGACCATTGACCCACCTCTCCTCTTCATCTTTATACTTAGGAACAACTATCTTTCCGCAATAAAGTGGATTTCTTATAATAAGCCACAGGTTATTTTTAGAAATAGCAAAACCTTTTTCTTTGGCCATTTGATAAATAGATTCAGTGCTAAAAATATTTTTCGCAATCTGTTCAAAAACCCAAATAACCTTTACAGCTCTATCTGGTACAATGGCAATATACTTTTTCCCATCCTCAGTTATTTTATTAGCGTATCCATAAGGAGCCATTCCCATATGCCTACCCTATTTCTTTCCACGTCTAAGCCCTTGAAATGTATTTAGTGCTCTTCTGTCATTTTCAACCTCAGGTGCAGCCAAATAAAAAGCCAGCATCATTTTGTTTTCCGGAACACTCAGGTCAAGTGGCTGTTCTATGGCCTGCGGCTCTACACCCAGTTTCCTTAAAACATTTATCATTTGATAAGCATCGCCTGCATTACGGCTGAACCTATCCCACTTCATAAAAAGAACCAGATTAATTTTATTTTTATATTTCTTCACATCAGCAAGAAATTTTTTCCATTGAGGTCTGTTAAAAGTCTTAGCTGAATGATCTTCATAAATTACATTACGTATCTGTATTTGGTTTATACTGCAATATTTTCTTAGCATTTCCTCCTGATTACGTTGGGAGAAGCCCTTTTCAGCTTGCTCGTCGGTACTCACACGGATATATAAATCGGCTATCTTGCTCATTTTGTTTTATTTAAATGTTTCAACACAGCGATATTAGCAATTATTCTTAAGAAATACAAAATTTCCTCTGCTTGCTCAATTGTAACATCTAATCCCTCAGATCTAAGCATTTGCAAAGCTTTTTCCGGGGTCAACTTTGAATTACTGTAGTCAATATCTTTCTCCATAAGCACACTTTTTAAAATTCTTAAAAATGTAATTTAAATGCAGAAAAACTTCAAATATAATTAACAGCAGTACTTGGCCTTATAAGGAAGTCTATTGCCGACTTGAATCTTTTTAATCCTTTAATACTTTAGAAGATATCAAAAAAAACTAATTTTAGACTGATTCGAATCCAACAGTAAGTATCTGTCTAAGATGATTTTACCATCATAAAAATAAAGGTTTCGTTGACTATATAAATGATCTGAAGAGTGACTATCTTATAGAACTCCTTAAAAATTCTGGTACCTACCGCACTTATAAAGTTAGTGCATTAGGTAATGAAGCACGATTTAGTAGCGCTGCTCGTTTTACAAATGCATTTCAGTCCAGAACTGGGACTTGAGTTAGTTATTTTCTTAAACAATTAAAAAAGGTAATATATAACAACAATTTTTATGTTACATTGTTTTGTTTCTAATGCAAAATTTACTTTTGCTCACTTAATTAAAAAAAATGTATCATGAAAGATCTATTTGCAAAAATCAACGCAGAAATCGAAACATTTAAAACAGAGTCAGAATCTCTAATTGAAAAAGGATTTAAAGCCGCTGGAGCAAGAGCTCGTAAATCAACTTTAGAAATTGAAAAACTTTTGAAAGAGTTTCGAAAAGTTTCTATTGAGGAATCTAAAAAATAAATTCTATATTTATCTATTACTTGATTTGCCCTAAAGTTATCTTTAGGGCATTTTTTTTTAATTTTCAGTAGATTTCTATTTCGTATCTATTGACTATCAAGCCAATCTGTAGGTATTAATTTCTCGTTCCTTCTCTTGGCCACCTGTATTTTGTAGCATCAGTGTAACGTTTATTTTTATTCAAGTAAGGATGTTCCAATACAATAACTTGCAGGCCATTTTGTTTTTCTACTTCTTCAAAAATAACAACAACTGATTACCAATACATTACACACCAATGGTACAATATGGAACGAAGTAATTATTTTATTTCACGAAAGAACATATTTCCGTTCTGAAAGCCAATCATTTTAAACTTAATTAGACAGGCTTAGTTTCTGAATAAACTAAGTTTTTTTTTAATTGGAAAGAAATTACTTGATCATTAAAAAGGAAACTGTATCTCCCATTTTTTATCTCTTCTAAAATCTTACTGTTATATTCATTAATGCTCTATCAGCGCCGAAACATATTAATGCAATAAAAATGATGCATCGTACCAAGTAGAGCCATATTAAGATCATTAACAGGTTAAATTAATCCTCGTAGATTTCAATACTGCTTCTCCCCACCAAAGGGTAAAAGAAGCTGGAACGCAAGTTTTTCAATCTTTACAAAAACCCATAAAAAAGGTAGTAAAACCTGCAAATCCTAGGATTCGCAAGTTTTTTTTATACTGCTTTTCAAATTTTTTAAAACCGCTCTAAATCTCTATGGCAGAAAACTGGTTTGCTTTTCTTTACAACTCTTTATAATTGTAAATTTTCTGTAAAATACTAATTTGCAATAATTTTAAATTTTCAATTTTTTTACTTTGCAATTCTATTACGGAATTAATTGTGTCAAACATATTTTTCATCTCATTTGCCACTTTCTTTTGTAAATCAAGTGGAGGCAGAGATATTTTAATGTTAAGTAAATCTTTTTCTGAAATTGATGGAAATGCACTTCCCTTAATCAACGGATTTACGAATTGCTGAAAAGTTTCAGACAATAGATAATAAAATAAATAGTCTGCGCTCAACAAATTTTTATTGGGTCGCAAAATACAAAATACTGATGATACGACCGTCCTCTCATAATCTTCTCGAATTACTGCGATATTTTTTAAATTTGGGCGGTTTAGCGAAAAAATAATATCTCCTTTCACAGCACCATTTTTTGTCTTGTTGGGTAACTCTTTGCTAGTTAAAATTTTTGGCGCTTCAATTTTGTTTCTTTGCGTATTAATGGACTGTAAGTCAATATATGTAACAATGTCATTATTAGATATTTCAGTATGATTTTTTACCTTTTCAACTAAATTAGATAATCTTACCGTTTCCCAATTTGAATTGTAGTATTCCTCTTTAACAAGTTCAAATATTGAAGGGTTTACTTTTGCTAAATAATTTTCCTCTTCAAAAGATATAGATTCAATTTGTGAAATTAAATTTTCTGGTTTAAAAAGTTCCAAGTCAACAATTTTATTTGGATTCTTAGCACTTAAATTAAATTCCATTTTTTCGTTAAATGATACAGTCCAATCGTCTGGAGATTCAGAATTTTTATTATTTGTTGAGTTACGTCTTTCTACATTTTTATATAAATCAATGAATTCTTTAAAGTGGGCATCAGTAACAGGTCTATTTTTTGTAAAAATGAACGGGGCATTTAATTCATAATACCATATTTTAGAAGTTTTAGATTTTTTATCGAAAAATATAACATTCATCTTGGCACCACTGTAAGGCAAGAAAATACCTCCCGGCAAACTCAAAATCGTATGCACGTTAAAATTTTCTAATAAATTCTTCCTAACTTCATTAAAAACGTAACTTTTCTGAATCAATAAACTATCTGGCACTACTATCGCAGCCCTACCTTCTGGTCCTAACGATTCCATGAAATGTTGTAAAAAAAGTAATTCCAAGGAATTTGTAGCATCATAAAAATTATTTTTTGAAAAACTTTTCCCAAAAGGCGGATGAGAAACAACTACATCAAATTTTCCCTTAATTTGCAAATTATTTTCCGTGTTTTTAAGAGTATCTTGATTATATATATTTGGCGTTACTATTCCATTAAGGATCAGGTTTACCATGGACTTGCAACAAAAAGTCGGACAATTTTTTTAAGACCTATGCTACACTTTTAATTTTATAAAATTCTAGCTCCATTTCTTTAGGTGTTTTATATCCCAAAGAAGAATGCAGACGTTTTCTA
>NZ_JAJGZV010000008.1 GCF_020805785.1 Flavobacterium chungbukense
GCGGGTGCAAAAGTACCACCTTTATTTACATCTGCAAGCGTTTTCTTTCTATAATTTCCATATTTTTTAAAACTTTTTCCTAACTCACTGATAACAGATTATTTACAGAACCACTTTTTTTATGCATGTGTAAGATTTTTCATCATTGAAGTGCTTTTTCCTTATTTTTCGGTACTTTCCTGATGCAGTTTTTGAGGAATTTTTATTCTTAATGGCTGTTTTCTGCACAGATTCATCTTCTGAAAACAGACGCCATAGCCCCGATGGAAGCGGAAATCCTTTTTAAGGCGGGGTTCGCCGCAAAAAGATTACCTCGTCAGTTCGCTATTGCTCGTGTGCAGCGGATAGCGGGAAACAGCTCCTTACAATTGCAATAATGAAATTTCAAATTCCACATGCATCACAAAAAGGGCCTCAACTTCGATTAGCCTCATAACCGAAATGCTCATACTTATATCGCTATAGAATGTTTTCACTATATATATGTACAAACCTGCCAGGCTAAACAATGAAAATCACACCTATTATAATAATACGGAAACTACTCTTATATATAATAGAGTAAACTTCTACATATATATTGTATGTATTTTTGTAATCATGTATATTTGCATTCACAAAATTATAAACAATGATCAAGATTACTTTACCCGATGGGTCAATTAGAGAGTTCGCTTCGGGCGTAACTCCAATGGAGGTCGCTAAAAACATTAGCGAAGGTTTTGCAAGAAATGTTATTTCTGCATCTTTTAATGGTACAACTATTGAAACCGAAACTCCATTGACGACCGATGGTAATCTTATATTATATACTTGGAATGATGCTGAAGGCAAGAAAGCTTTCTGGCATTCGACTTCGCACGTAATGGCACAAGCTCTTGAAGAATTGTACCCTGGAATTAAATTAACTCTTGGACCTGCAATTGCTAACGGTTTCTATTATGATGTTGATTTTGAAGATCAGAAAATTTCTGAGGCTGATTTTAAAAAGATTGAAGAGCGCATCCTTGAAATTTCAAGAGGAAAATACGATTTTAAAATGCGTCCCGTAACTAAAACAGAAGCTTTAGAAATGTATAAAGACAACGTTTACAAAACTGAATTGATTTCTAATCTTGAAGACGGAACAATTACTTTTTGTGATCATGCTACTTTTACTGATTTATGCCGTGGTGGACATATTCCGAATACTGGAATCATCAAAGCAGTAAAAATCATGAGTGTAGCTGGTGCTTACTGGAGAGGCGATGAAAAAAACAAACAGTTGACTCGCGTTTACGGAACTTCTTTCCCTAAACAAAAAGATTTAACTGAATATCTTGAACTTCTTGAAGAAGCAAAACGTCGTGATCACCGTAAATTAGGAAAGGAACTAGAATTGTTTGCTTTCTCTCAAAAAGTAGGTCAAGGTTTACCTTTATGGTTACCAAAAGGCGCTGCGCTTAGAGAGCGTTTAGAACAATTTTTAAAGAGAGCTCAAAAGAAAGCTGGTTACGAACAAGTTGTGAGTCCACATATTGGGCAAAAAGAACTTTACGTAACTTCTGGACATTACGCTAAATACGGTGCTGATAGTTTTCAGCCAATTCATACTCCTGCGGAAGGTGAAGAGTTTTTATTAAAACCAATGAACTGCCCTCACCACTGTGAGATTTACAATGTTCGTCCTTGGTCGTATAAAGATTTACCAAAGCGTTATGCTGAATTTGGTACTGTATATAGATATGAACAATCTGGCGAATTACACGGTTTAACTCGTGTTAGAGGATTTACTCAGGATGACGCACATATTTTCTGTACTCCAGAACAATTAGACGAAGAGTTTAAAAAAGTAATTGATCTTGTACTATATGTATTTTGTTCATTAGGTTTCGAAAACTTTACAGCTCAAATTTCTCTGAGAGATCAGGAAAATAGAGAAAAATATATTGGTACAGACGAAAACTGGGAAAAAGCAGAGAATGCTATCATCAACGCAGCTAAAGACAAAGGCCTTAATACTGTTGTTGAATATGGTGAAGCCGCATTTTATGGTCCGAAACTTGATTTCATGGTAAAAGATGCATTAGGAAGACAGTGGCAGTTAGGAACAATTCAGGTAGATTACAATTTGCCTGAGCGTTTTGATTTGACTTACAAAGGTGCTGATAATGAATTACATCGACCTGTAATGATTCACAGAGCTCCTTTTGGATCTATGGAACGTTTTATAGCAATTTTACTTGAACATACAGCAGGAAATTTCCCACTTTGGCTAATGCCAGAACAGGCTATAATCTTGTCTTTGAGCGAGAAATACGAAAATTATGCTAAAAAAGTTTTAGATTTGCTAGAAAATCACGAAATTCGCGCCCTAATTGACAATCGAAACGAAACAATCGGCAAGAAAATTAGAGATGCAGAAATGCAGAAAATTCCATTTATGCTGATTGTAGGTGAGGAAGAAGAGAAAAATGGCACAATTTCTATTCGTCGTCACGGACAAGAAGGAAAAGGTAATATTACCGTTTCTATCGAAGAATTTGCTTCGATTGTAGACGAAGAAATAAAAAAGACATTAAAAGTATTTACAGTTTAACTTAAATTAGAAAGTCATAGCAATAAGAAGCAACAGAGGTTTTCAACCTCGAGTAGAAAAAAAAGATGCACACAGAATAAATAACCTTATTCGTGGCGTACAAGAAGTAAGATTAGTAGGTGAAAACATCGAACCAGGTGTTTTTAAGCTTGCTGATGCTTTACGATTGGCAGATCAATTTGAATTGGATTTGGTTGAAATTTCACCAAATGCTGAGCCGCCAGTTTGTAAAATCATGGATTACAAGAAATTTGTTTACGAACAAAAGAAAAGAGACAAAGCTTTAAAGGCTAAATCTTCTCAGGTTGTTGTAAAAGAAATTCGATTTGGTCCTCAGACTGACGAGCACGATTACGAATTTAAAAGAAAGAACGCCGAAAAATTCTTAAAAGAAGGAGCTAAATTAAAAGCTTTCGTATTCTTTAAAGGTCGTTCTATTATTTATAAAGATCAAGGTCAAATTTTATTGTTGCGTCTTGCTCAAGATTTAGAAGAACACGGTAAAGTTGAAGCTATGCCTGTTTTAGAAGGGAAGAGAATGATTATGTTCATTGCTCCGAAGAAAAAAAAATAATTATTTGCTATAAGCAGTAAGCTTTAAGCTTTATGCAAAACATTAAAAATTTGCCTAAAGCTTAAAGCCTAAAGCCTAAAGCTTAGAAAAAATAAGTAAGTAAGAATAAATTAAAACACTAGGAAAAATGCCTAAAATGAAAACAAAATCTAGCGCTAAGAAACGTTTTAAAGTTACTGGCTCTGGAAAGATTAAAAGAAAGCATGCTTTTAAAAGTCACATCTTGACTAAAAAATCTAAAAAACGTAAATTAGCTTTGACACACTCAGCGCTAGTTCACCAAACAGATATGAAAAGCATCAAACAACAATTAAGAATTATCTAATAAGCCTAAAGTTAGAAAGTCTTAAAGTCAAAAGTAATTTTTCTTTCGACATTTGACCTTCGACATTAGACTAAAGATTTTCTTTAGGTTAAAAAATTATTTATATAACCTTGGAGTATGGCTTTAAGTTCCTTTGATTTAATTCAGGACGCCTGCTACAAAAACACATTAAAATTATGCCAAGATCGGTAAATTCAGTTGCTAAAAGAGCAAGAAGAAAAAAAATAATGAAGCAAGCCAAAGGTTTCTTTGGAAGACGTAAAAACGTTTGGACAGTTGCTAAGAATGCAGTAGAGAAAGCAATGTGCTACGCTTACCGCGATAGAAAACAAAACAAAAGAAATTTCCGTTCTTTATGGATTCAACGTATTAACGCTGGAGCTAGATTAGAGGGAATGTCTTATTCTCAATTCATGGGGAAAGTTAAAGCTAACGGAATCGAATTGAACCGTAAAGTTCTTGCAGATTTAGCTATGAACCACCCAGAAGCTTTCAAAGCTATTCTTAATAAAGTAAAATAAACGTTTTATAAACTCAATTTAAGATTACTTACTTATATAGAAAAACCATCCGTTAACACGGATGGTTTTTTGTTTTTATTAAATATCAAAATAACCATAACATCAAAAAGAACTACATTTACAAAAAGTAAACAAACCCATGCAAGACGCCGTAATAAAACACATTCAAAAGTTTATTAATCTTGAACCTTCAGAAATTGCTTTATTGGAATCAAGTTTAACTACTTCACAAATTAAGAAGAAAGACCATGTTTTAGAAGAAGGTCAAATCTGCAATACAATGTATTTTATTGTAAAAGGCTGTATGCGCCAATATATTATTAATTCTAGAGGAACAGAGCAAACACTTCAATTTGGTGTAGAAAATTGGTGGATAACAGATTATTTAAGTTACCACAACCATACAACTTCTCATTTCTATATTCAAGCAGTCGAAACAACTGAGGTAATTGCACTGGAAAAAACAGTCTTAGAATCCATCCTAATTAAAATTCCAAGTCTTGAAAAATACTTTAGAATTGTCGCTCAAAAGGCATTCGGCGCTGCTCAGATGAGAATTAAATTTTTGTTTACCATGTCAGCTGAAGAGCGATATAATCATTTCAAAAATCAGCAACCTGATTTTGTACAACGTGTTCCGCAATATATGCTTGCCTCCTATTTGGATTTTTCTGCAGAATTTATGAGCAAAATAAGAGCTGGAAAAGTCTAATTTGTATTTCTTGAAGTAGTTCAAGTTTTTAAAAGTATTGATTACTGACCTTTGTAATGAACTTTTAAAACATATAAAAATGAAATCAAGAATTATTATCCCGAATGTTGCCCCAGAGGCTTATAATGCATTATTAAGTTTAGAAAAGTATATTTCCTCAACTTCATTAACTCCAGTTCATAAAGAATTAATCAAAATCCGTGCTTCTCAAATTAATGGTTGTGCATTTTGTATCAATATGCATACTTCAGATGCGAGAAAACATGGTATTTCTGAACAAAGAATTTACCTAACAAGTGCGTGGCGTGAAGCAGATGTTTACACTGAAGATGAAAAAGCAATCTTAGCCCTAACAGAGCAAGTAACTTTAATTGGCAATCACGTTTCTGATGAAGTTTACCAAAATGCAGCACAATTATTTGATGACAAATACCTCGCTGAAATTATTCTTGCCATCATTACGATTAACTCTTGGAACAGACTTGCAATTACAACTGGATTGAGAGCTGTATAATTTTATAAGGATAAATTTACAACTTAAAAATACTCTAAAGCCCTCGTTTACAAAGGGCTTTTTGTATTTATCTCTAAATGAGAATCAAAAAAATCCTGTTTTAAAAATAATTAAAAATACCGTATTTATACTCTTTTGAGATTTCTAGAAATATTTATTTTTGGCGCATGATACCAAAAAGAATACCTTTTTCCTTTTACCTACTAGTCGCATTTTTAATACTTTTCTCTTGTCAGAAGAAAAAAAATATTTCAGAAATAAAGACTAACAACAAAGCTGAAATTGACAGGTTAATAGCTATTGCAGATACTTTATTTGATAAAAATAAATTTGATAGTGCTTTTTATTATTACAACGAAGCTACAACCATAAGTTCACCTTCAAGAAATGCTGAAGATTATATAAGTTCTCTAAACCGAATGGCAATTATCCAAGAAACGCATGGAGATTATACCGGAAGTGAGACTACCATTAGCAAAGCACTGCCCTACACCAACTTGGTCAAAAACCAACTTCATATCTGGAATGTATATACAACATTAGGACATAATTACTTAAATACATTTGATTATAAAAATGCCCTTTTATACCATAAAAAAGCATTGAATTTGAATGTAAAACCATGGGAAAAATTAGTCTCAAAAAATAACATTGCAGTTACATTAATTCAGAGTAAAAAATATAATGAAGCTCTTGATCTTCTGTTGCCTTTAGAAAGTAAAGAAGAAGTTACTAAAAATCAAGAATTTTATGGTGCTTTATTAGACAACATTGGAATGTGTTATCTACATATGAACAACTATGAAATTGCTTTAGATTACATGCAAAGAGGTTTAGAAGTTAGAAAAAAGCTCCAAACTCCTTTTGGTATAGGAAAAAGCTATATCCATCTTTCAGAATTATATGAATTTAAAAATCCATCTCTCGCAAAGAAATATATGATTTTGAGCTACAAGGAATTCAGCAAAATAAATCATATTGAAGGACGATTATCAGCTTTAAAAATGATAATTAAAAATAGTTCTAGTACTGAACTTAAAACGAACTCCGATATTTATATCAAATTAATTGATAGCACATCTGAAATTACTCAAAAAGCTAAAAATCTATTTGCCAGAATAAAGTATGACTCTAAAAAAGAAAAAGAAGAAAATCTTAGATTAAAAACTTATAAAGCAGAGAATGAATTAAAACTTGAAAGACAAAAAAACAGAAATATTATTTCATACATCATCATTGTTATTAGTCTATGCTTAATTTTAATTTTATATTATTATCTGACTTCTAAAGCAAACCGCGAGAAAATTGAAGCTGCATACAATAGCGAAACTCGAATTTCTAAAAAATTACATGACGAATTAGCAAACGACATTTACCATACAATGGCTTTCGTCGAAAATAAGAACTTATCAGTAGCAGAAAACAAAGAACAACTATTAAATAATTTAGATGCTATTTATTCTAGAACGCGAGATATTTCGAAAGAAAGCTGCACCATTATAACTGATCAGAACTATATTTCATCTTTAAAAGAGATGATTTCTGGCTTCAGCACTTTAAATATTAATTTAATTCTAAATGGACTTGACAGCATTTCATGGGACAAAGTCAACAAACATAAAAAAATTACGATTTACAGAGTTTTACAGGAACTTCTTGTAAATATGCGAAAATACAGTGAAGCTTCATTGGTAGGCATTAGCTTTAAACAAACCGAAAAAAACATTTTAATTAATTATACTGACAATGGAAAAGGTATTAATACCGAAAAAATTATATTCAAAAATGGGCTTTATAATGTAGAACATCGAATTCATAAAATAAAAGGATCACTAGATATTACTTCAAGTCCAAATGAAGGATTTAAAGTATTTATCAAACTTCCTATATAATCACAGAATTACTTTTCAAAATCCCAAATGAAAATTTCTCCTTTAACCAAAATTTTGTTCTTTTTAATGACTTTACTTTTTCTTATCGCTTCTTGCGAAAAGAAAAAACAGGTCTATTCTAAAAAAACAGAAAATACAGCTGAAATATATCAATGGGTAAAAAAAGGCGAACAATTAAGCAGTTCTTTTCAGGACGATAGTGCCGTTTTTTGTTTTAATAAAGCACTTTCGCTTTGTGTTCCTAAAAAAGATTATGCCAATCAATACGTTTATATTTTAAGACAGAAAGGAAGTATTTATAATAGAATCGAAGACTTTTACACAAGTGAAAGTATTGCTTCGAAAGCACTTCCGTATTTAAAGTACACTTCAAGGCCTCGATTTTCGCAGATGATTTACAAATTAATAGCCGATAATTATTATGGAATGTACGATTATGACAATTCGTTAATATATCATCAAAAGGCATTAAAAACTGCTATTTCTCAATTTAGAAAAGCACAAATAAAATGCGACATAGCGTTTATTTATCTGCAACAAAAAAAATATTCAGAGGCAATAAATCTGTTAGAAGAGCTGGCGAAGAAAAAAGCGGAAGACAAAACCGATTCTTTAAATACTGAGTATCAACATGCTTTTGTATTATATAATTTAGGACTTTGCTACCTGCGAACTGATAACCCCAAAAAAGCTTTAGATAATCTCAATAAAAGCTTAAATATAAATCTGAAGGCGAATGATGAATCTTACGTTGTTGGTAATTATCATTCACTTTATTTGTACTACAAAAAATACAACAATCCTACACTCAAAAAATTTTATGCGCAGAAAGGATATTTTGCTGCGACCAAAGCAAAGTCATACGAATTAAATGCTTTAGGAGAATTAATAGAAGCAGAAGAAGGCAAAAACCTAAAAAAATATATAGATCTGTACATCAAACATACCGACAGCTTAATTATAAGTAAGAAAAAGGCAAAAAACCAATTTGCGACTAAAATATATGATTCGCAAAAAGATAAAGAAGAAAATTTAGAACTTAAATCACGAAAAGCTGAAAATGAAGTGCAACTTCAAAGACAAAAAAACAGAAGTTTCATCTCCTATATTGTAATTTCTGCAAGTATTGTCAGCTTAATGTATTTAGCTTTTTACATAACTACAAAAGGAAAAAGAGAAAAAAACGATATTGTTTTAAAAAGTGAAATGCGAATTTCAGGCAAATTACAAGATGAGCTTTCCAAAAAAGTGTATCAAACTTTTCTTTTCGCGCAAAATAATGACTTGGATCATTTAGATAATAAGGAAAAACTGCTTTCTAGTTTAAATGATATTTATACCAAGACTAGAAATATATCTAAAGAAAACAGCCCAATCTTGACAAACGAAAGATATGTTTTTGGCTTGAAAGATATGATTTCTGAATATAAAACTGAAAACATAAACATTTTATTGAATGGATTTGATTCGATTCTATGGAATACAATCGACAAAAATACAAAGATAGTTCTTTATAGAATTTTGCAAGAACTATTTCAGAACATGAAAAATCATAGTAATGCGAATCTTATTAGTGTGGCTCTTAAATCGCAGAATAAAACTTTAAATCTAACTTATACAGATAATGGCGAAGGAATAAGAACTAACAAAATCATTTTTAAAAAGGGATTACAAAATGTAGAAGACCGAATCAAATCTGTAAAAGGACAAGTTGATATTTTATCTTTAGATCATGGTTTTAAAGTAATTATAAAACTACCAATATAAATTTCAAAATTGCTTTAAATCAAAATGAAAATTTCTCGAGTTATTAAAATTTTATTTATAATTTTTACTTTCCTTCTTATCACTTCTTGTGAAAAGAAAAGGGAAAAAATTGTATCTAAAATCGACAATACCGCAGAAATAAAAAGACTAACTGCTATTGCTGATGAAGATTTTGACAGAAATGAATATGCAAAAGCTTATAAAAACTATCAAATCATATTACAACTTTCTGATCCAGAAAAAAACAGAATTGATTATGTAGATGCATTAGTTTCTATTGCGCTCATACAGCAATTTGAAGGTAATTATTTAAAAAGTGAAATCACAGCAACGAAGATTCTTCCTCATCTTAAACACCTAAAAAAACCAAGGTTTGCATGGGAAACTTATAAAATTTTTTCAGACAATTATTTAGCAACAAAAGATTATGAAAATGCACTTATTTATGCAAAAAAAGCATACGATTTAAATGCTAGCCCAAGAAGAGAAGCAAATGCTTTGGCCAATATAGCATTGGTTTACATGCATACAGGAGAGCACAAAAAAGCTATAAAAATTTACAATAAAATCACCACTAGCGGCTATTATGCAGAAAAGAAAAAAGCTAACACTTTAGAAGGTTATGAATTGATTGATTATGGAATAATGATAAGCAATATAGGCATTTCGTATTTTCAATTGCAAGATCCAAGAGCTATAGATTATTTTAATCAAGCCCTAAAGATCAGGCTTAAAACCAATGATCGACAAAATCTGCCAGATAGTTATTGCAATCTCTCTGATTATTATCTGGACAAAAATCCTCGTTTAGCAAAAAAAAATGCTGAAACTGCTTATAAAATAGCTTGTGAAACAAATACTTACAGCGAAAAAAAATATGCTTTGGTATGCTTGGTACGAACAAGCAACGGAAGTGATTTAAAGAAATACACCAATCTTTATATCAAATTTACCGATAGCATGAATAAATCAAGATTGACAGAAAAAAATCAATTTGCCAATATAAAATACAATTTTAAAAAAGATATAGATGAGAATTTACAGCTCAAAACTCAGAAAACTCAAAATGAGCTACAATTAGAAAGGCAGAAAAATAGAAGTTACATTTTATATGTTATCATATTCATAAGTGTTTTTAGCTTAGTTTTTTTAGTTTTTCACATCACTATAAAAGGAAAAAGAGAAAAAGACCACATTGCCTTTAAGAGTGAACTGCGTATTTCTCAAAAACTTCATACGGAATTAACCAATGAAGTTTTTAAATTGTTTAGTAAAGTTCAGAATTCTGACATTGAAACAGCGGGCAATAAAGAAGAAATACTAAATAGTTTAGATCATATTTACGCCAAAACACGAAAGATTTCTAAAGAAAATAGTACCATACTAACCAATCAAAACTATGTTGACGGCTTTAAAGAAATGATTTCTGAATATGCTAATAGTAATTTGAGCATAATCATAAATGGCATTAATAGCTTTTCATGGTCTTCAATTGATCGAATTAAAAAAATTACGGTCTTTAGAATTTTCCAGGAATTATTTGAAAATGTTCAAAAGAACAATAATGCCTCTTTAGTGAGTATTAGTTTTAAAAAAGATAAAAAAAACATTCAAATAACCTACATCGATAACAGTACAGAAATCAAGGAAGAGTCTGTCAATTTAAAAAAAAGACTACAAAATGTGGAAAACCGTATTAAAACAATAAAAGGAACTCTTAATTTTGAATCAAATCAAGAAAGTGGTTTTAAAATAAGTTTCACATTCCCATTATAAAACGACAATATGTTTAAGAAAGTTTTAGTTGCAGAAGATTTAGACAGTATAAGTATTGCAGTGGTACAAGTACTAGAAGACCTAAAAGTTCCAGTAATACACCATGTAAAATACTGTGACGAAGGTTTGCTTAAAATAAAAAAAGCAGTACTCGAGAATGAACCTTACGATCTATTAATTACTGATTTATCATTTAAATTAGATCATAGAAAAGCAAATCTTACCTGCGGAGATGACCTTATTGAGGCTGCCAATAAAGTGCAACCCAACCTAAAAAAAATTGTTTTTTCTATCGAAGACAAAAGTTACCGCATTAAATCTCTTTTTAATGATTTGGGTATTAATGCTTATGTTTCTAAAGGAAGAAATAGTATTACGGAATTAAAAAATGCTATTGAATCGACATTCAATAATGAGGAAAAAATACTTTCTTCAGATTTGTCTTTTTCATTTAATGATAAAACTTTAATAGAAATAGAATCTTATGATATCTCTATCTTAAAACTTTTATCGCAAGGATACATTTTAGAAAGCATTTCAAAAGAATTTAAAAATTTATCTATTACCCCAAATGGTACAAGCAGTATAGAAAAAAGAATCAATAAGTTAAAAATATATTTTAAGGCTAATAATAATGTCCATTTAATTGCAATTGCAAAAGATTTTGGGCTAGTATAATACTATTTCCTTACGGTTTCCCGTAAGGAAATACCACTTAATGAATTTAAATTTGTTACATCTATTGACCTACAAATGAGACCAAAAAATAAAACGGCAACGCTTTTGTCAAAAATTAACACAACTCAAAATAAAATCGTTATGAAAACAATGTTTCTTTGTCTTTTTTTATCTATCAGTTTTGCTTTTATTTCAGAAAAAACAGGCTGGCTCGAAATTGATTGGAAAATAATATTTATTCCGGCATTACTAGTTCTGCAAATTATTATAATTGGAACTGCCTTAAAAAATAGATATAAAAAACACTAATTAATCTTTATAAGACTGAAATTACAGGAACGAAAAATGCCTATATTTGATTTTATTTAAATTTTTGCATGAAAAACGTTCTCAGCCTTTTCTTTCTATTAATTACTTTTTTATCTTTTGCACAAACCAAAATTCTGTCTTGGAATTTGGAAAACTTAGGCAAATCAAAAACAGAATCTACCTTAAATTATATTGCAAAAAAAGCTTCGGCTTATGATATAATTGCAATACAGGAAGTAGTTGCTGGAAATGGAGGTGCTCAAACAGTTGCTAAACTTGCGCAAGTATTAAATGAAAAGGGATTTAAATGGGAATATAAAATTAGTGACCCTACCACAAGCAGCAGTTATAAGACTGAACGCTACGCCTTTATTTGGAAAACAAGTAAAGTTAAACTAAAAAGCCAACCTTGGCTGGAGAGAATATACCATTTAGAAATTGATCGAGAACCTTATTTTGCAACGTTTGAAATCAATAAAAAGAGTTTTACGCTGGTCAATTTTCATGCTATTACCAAAAAGAGACAACCAGAAACCGAAATCAAATATTTTAAATTTCTGCCTGCAGCATATCCAAATTTAAATCTAGTTTTCTTAGGAGATTTTAATTGTCCTGAAACACATTCCGTTTTTAATCCACTAAAAAAAATGGGATACGACTCTGTTTTAAAAAATCAAAAAACTACTTTAAAACAAAAATGTAAAAACAATATTTGTCTAGCATCTGAATTTGATAATATATTTTACAAAACCTCTACTCTAAAAGTACTTAATTACGGCGTAATTAAATTTTATGAAGATTTTGAATCCCTTCAAGAAGCTCGAAAAGTTTCAGATCATATTCCGATCTGGTTTGAGTTTACTTTAAATTAATTATGTTTTAAGTTTCTTTTTTCTAGCTGCTGGAAATAAAACGTTATTCAAAATCAATCGATAACCTGGTGAATTAGGATGTAAATCTAAAACAGTCGGCGGATCTCCAACTTGATGCTGAAAATCTTCTGGATCATGTCCTCCAAAAAAAGTAAACATCCCTTTTCCTTTTTCTCCATGAATATAACGAGACTCGCCATTTAATTCGCAGGTTCCCATAATCAGGACATTAGATTTTATCAGCGAAGTATCAAATGAAGTAGTTTGCCCCATAAAGCCTTTGACCAATTGCGTATGGTTCTGGCAAAGCATACTCGGAATCGGATCCCATTTGGCAGAAAATTCCATTAATGTAAAATAATCTTTCTCCATTGCGATACGTCTTTTAGTCGTCATATCGATATCTGAGAACTCATACACTTCAGGCCTTCTTTCTAAGGTAAAATTTTTAAACGCAAATGAGTTATTGAAATTTAGTTTTGACTGATAATTAGATTCGCTAGGATCTCCATCAAACATTGTCTCGCAAATATCAACTCCATCTGCCGCAAGCGATATATCAAAGCTATCTGTAGCAGAGCACATTGCAAACATAAAACCTCCTCCAATTACAAAATCTCTAATTTTTTTTGCTACAGCACCTTTTTCTTGAGAAACTTTAGCATATCCTAATTTTGCGGCTAATGCTTCAGAATCTCTTTTTTGATCAATGTACCAAGGTGTGTTTTTATAAGCCGCGTAAAATTTTCCATATTGCCCTGTAAAATCTTCATGATGCAAATGCAGCCAATCGTACATAAGCAATTGATCACTTAAAACTTCCTCATCGTATATTGGAGTAAATGGAATTTCAGCATAAGTCAAAACCAAAGTTACAGCATCGTCCCAGGGCTGTTTTCCTTTTGGCGTATAGACTGCAATTTTAGGAGCTTTTTCCAAAATTACTGATTCCATATTTTGAGAAGGACTCGAAATTTCATTTAGAATTTCGGTTTGTTCACTATCTGAAATAACTTCAAAACTAACACCGCGTATTTTACATTCTTTTCTAATTTCTTCGACATCTGGAAGTAAAAAAGAACCTCCGCGATAGTTTAAAAGCCAGCTTGCTTTATAATCATGACTTAAACACCAATATGTTATGCCGTAAGCTTTTAAATGATTTTGCTGTGTTGATTCGTCCATCGGAAGCAAAATATATGATGCACGAAGATTAAATGTAATTAAAAGTATAAAAATGTAGAATAAACTCTTACTCATCCTGAAAATTATTTTAGTAAAGATATAAAGGAAGAATTTAAAAAAAGAATTGCAAGAATCTTTTCTGTTATTATAGAATGTTAAATCTAAAAACAGGGGTAAATACCTGATTTACAATACCTGAAAAAACAGGTAAAAACACCTATAGTGTCATTAAATATTCTATATACATTTGCTATCCCAAGTCATCAAACTAATCAATGTAAAAAACAAACCACCATGAAGTTTAATGATAATAACAATCAAGAAAAGGGTATGAATGTAATTCAAAAAATAGGTCTATGCGTTTTAGTATTAACAATTATAGTGTATTATGTACTGTCAATCCAGTTTTTGACAGCATAAATTCTTTAAATTGTTAAATCTGCTAATTCGTTTTGAATGGCATAGACAACTAAGCCCGCAATATTGCGCGATTCTGTTTTAAGCAGAAGATTATTTCTGTGCCCTTCAATAGTTCTAGGACTTAAAAAAAGCTGTTCTGCAATTTCAGCAGTGGTTTTCTGCTGGCAGATTAACTGAAGAATTTCTATTTCACGAGGTGAAAGAAAATTAGTTTCTAACCCACCTCTCGAGTTTTTAGGAGAAACTATAGTATCCTGAATTGTTTTTAGAACATTTTCATTGTAATAAAAACCTTTTGAAGCTACTTCATTAATAGTAAGAATCAAATCTTTTGGAGTAGTATTTTTTATTAAATAAGCAACGGCACCAACCTGAATCATATTGGCTACAAAAGACTTCGTATCATAGCTTGTCAATGCAATAATCTTAATCTCCGGAAACGATTTCCTGATAATTTTTGTGGCCTCGACACCATTTAGAACAGGCATCTTCAAATCCATAATAATTATATCGGGTTTAATTTCGTTATTACCTAGTTGAGTAATAAGTTCATCTCCATTCGAAGATTCAAAGAGAACATCTATATTGTCTTCTCTTTGCAATAAAAAAGAAATTCCTTTTCTAAACAAAATTTCATCATCGACTAGAGCAATTTTAATAGCGGGATTCATCTTATTTTGATTTTGATCGTTTGTTTTGGTCTGCCGAATTTACAAAATTATGCTATACAAAAAACTTGATTGGCTTATTTTATTGACTAAACACTTGTTAAAAATCGTTTGATTGATATTAGAAGGTAAAATTGACCGCTATTCCATTATCAATTTCTGATGTAATTTTAATAGTACCTTCCAAAAACGATATACGGCTGTCAATATTTTTCATTCCAAGACCTTTTTGATTTTCTGCATTTGTACTATCAAATCCAACTCCATTGTCCTCATAATTACAAGTATTTACTCCATCTTTTTGAGTGAATGAAATCCATAATTCTGTTGCTTTTCCGTGACGAAGAGAATTGTTCATCAATTCTTGTAAAATTCTAAAAACATGCAAATGCCTGTCAATATCTTTATCATCAAAATCGATATCATTTTTATAATGCGTCTTAACCGATTTACTGGTTTCAAATTCTTCGCATAGTTCTTCTATCCCAGCATTTAATCCAAATTTCTCAAAAACTGGAGGTAACAAGTTATGCGCTATTTTTCTAGAATTATCTAATGCTTTTGTTGTTAAATTGATTATGTTCTCTGTTATTTCTGCTGTTTCTGATTCAGTAAGATTTGGAGCAGTAAGCAAATGACTGTTTAGTGAAACGATATTTAACTTTGAACTAATATCATCATGCAGATCTTGTGCAATTCTTTTACGTTCTTCTTCTTGTGTAAAAATAATGGCATGCAATTGTTCTTTCTGATATTGTAATATTAAATCTTTCTTTTCTAATTCTTTCTGAATAATTTTCTTTCTAGAAAAATAAAAGAACACAATTAAGACTACCGACAAAATCATTAAAAAAAGTGAAGTGTACAAAATAATTGCAACAATTTCTTTTTCTGGTAATGAATGTACATCCATATGTTTGTGAAATAATTCTAAGTATTCGGTTTATTTTGAGAAACTCTTTTTCCATTCATACAAAATGAAAAAATAATAAATGATAATTAAAAAAGCATTAAGCTCCCAACTCAAAAATTTAAATTCGTTACTCAAATTATGAGTTAAATTACCAATAAAATAAAGCACTGTACTTGCCAACAAGTAAAATACCACCCCGATACTTGCGTAATAATAGCTTTTACTTTCGGTTAGCATATTGTAGAAATGAATTAGCGCATAAACCACAATAAGCAATGATGTCAATGCAATTGCAAACAGATTAAAACGTAAAAATTGGCTCCAATCCATCATAAATTGTACCGCCAACACAAGCAATGCAACAATAAGACTAATTCCGACAAATCTTTTTTGGCTTTTTAATGCAAATAGCGAATTATAAAACAATCCTAATAAGATTAGCTGACCAATAATAAATACATTCGACAAAAATAAATTACTCATGTGCAGGTGATACATTATCTCCATTGAATATTGCATTAAAGCAGAAAATGCAAGATAACATACAAATAGACCATTTACATTTTTCTTTCTAAAAAAACTAAATGAATAGAAAATCAGGTTAATTAATAAAATTAAATAACCTGAATATATCAAAAAATCAGACATTCTTATGGATTTAAAGGACTTTCTGGATCTCCATAAGGTGGAACTGGACGAGTACCGTCATAAACCAATGGTACGCCACCTTCAACACCTTCTCCTTTTTCTTCTTTGAATACGTCAACATAGATTTGTTTTTCAGCGTCCCATTTTGCTCCAACAAGTATTAAAGTTTGTTCTCCAGCTTTATTGATTCCTTTGTAAGCACGAACAGCCTGAATATCCTGATTCATAACTAACTTTAAAGATTCTAAAGGAATTAAATAACCATCAACTTGTTTTTTTCTTCCTTCTTCAGTCTGAATGGATTTACGGTATTTGTCTGCCCACACAATACCTTCTGACAACGGGATTTCAACACTTCCTAAATCTAATTTTTCACTCATAATTTAATTTGTTATTGGTTAATAATTTAAAAATTCGTTGGTTCAAAATTTGGTTACGCTAAACTAGTCATTTTTATTAAAGAATTAACTTTCGAGCAAAAAAAAAGCCCTAAAATAAGGCTTTTAAATTTTATTAGAATGGAACATCACTGTCGTCATCATCGTCGTTTAGATTGCTTCCAAAAGCTTCATTTGCGGAAGGCAGATTATTGGTAATAAACGGATTATCATCATGATTCATTTTTGAAGGCAAATCATCATAGTTACCCGAAAATTCGTCAAGATTATCAAATTTTCCTAAGTGTCCCAAAAATTTCAAACGAATATTTTCAATACCACCATTACGGTGTTTTGCAATCATAATTTCGGCCTGACCAGCAGTTGGCGAAGCTTCTTCATCATCCCATTCTTCAATTTTGTAATATTCTGGTCGGTATAAAAACGAAACGATATCGGCATCCTGCTCAATTGCTCCAGATTCACGAAGATCCGATAGTAAAGGACGTTTACTAGAACCACGCGTTTCTACAGCACGCGATAACTGAGAAAGTGCAATAACCGGAACGTTAAGTTCTTTTGCCAAAGCTTTTAAGTTTCGGGAAATGGTTGAGATTTCCTGCTCACGATTTCCTCCACCTTTACCATTTCCTCCAGCAGTCATTAACTGCAAATAATCGATAATAATAATTTTAATACCATGTTGCGATGCTAAACGACGGCATTTTGCTCTTAAATCGAAAATAGAAAGTGAAGGTGTATCATCAATAAATAAAGGTGCTTTCTCTAAATCTTTTACTTTAGTACTCAGCATTGTCCATTCATGAGCCTCTAATTTACCCGTACGCAATTTTTCTGAAGACAATCCTGTTTCAGAAGAAATAAGCCTTGTAATTAACTGAACAGATGCCATCTCCAAAGAGAATAATGCTACTCCATGCCCATATTGGATAGCAATATTTCTTGCCATAGAAAGTACAAATGCTGTCTTTCCCATCGCCGGTCTTGCCGCAATAATAATTAAATCACTTGGCTGCCATCCAGAAGTAAGCTTATCCAGATTATGAAAACCAGTTTCTACACCACTTAATCCCTCTTTTTTAGAAATTTCTTCAATTTTCTTTTTAGCTTGTAAAACTAAACTTTGTGCCGTTTCGGAGCTACGCTTGATATTTCCTTGTGTAACTTCGTATAATTTAGATTCTGCCTGATCCAATAAATCAAAAACGTCTGCACTATCATCATATGATGCTTCAATAATTTCTGAAGAAATGCGGATTAAACTTCTTTGAATAAATTTTTGAAGAATGATACGCGAGTGAAATTCGATATGCGCCGAAGAAGCAATTTTCTGCGTAAGCTGAATTAAATAAAAATCTCCTCCCGCTAAATCCAACTTTCCGTTTTTCTTTAACTGAGTCGAAACTGTTAAGATATCAATTGGCTGAGTTTCGGTAAAAAGTTGTAAAATCGCTTCAAAAATATGTTTGTGTCCGTCTTTGTAAAAAGCATCGGGTTGCAAAATATCAATTACATCATCTACCCCTTTTTTATCAATCATCATTGCACCAAGCACAGCTTCCTCCAAATCAAGAGCTTGTGGTGGCAATTTTCCTTTTTCTAAATTGATAATTGTGGTTTTGTCGACCTTTACAGGACTAAAGTTTTTGAAATTTTCCATAAAGCGAAAGTAGCAAAATTTAAAAAAAATATGCTATCGAGTTATAACTAATAATTGTTTATAAATATATTTTTTTTGTTCATAACCAAAAAAAAATCCGAAACGGTAAGGCTTCGGATTGTAAGTTGTTTTTTATGAATTTACTCCTTATACTCGCCCATATTACTGTATTTGTCCATTCTCTGGGCAATTAAGTCAGCTGTTGATAAGTCTTTCAATTCATTATATCCTTTAGTGATGTATTCTGCTACTGTTTTAAAAGTAGTTTCTCTGTCATAGTGCGCTCCACCTAGTGGTTCAGGAATAACATCATCAACTAATTTTTGTTTTTTCATGTCAGAAGAAGTCAATTTTAAAGCATCTGCTGCACGTTCTTTATATTCCCAGCTTTTCCATAAGATAGAAGAGCAAGATTCTGGAGAAATTACAGAATACCAAGTATTTTCTAACATATAAACTTTGTCTCCAACACCAATTCCTAAAGCTCCTCCCGAAGCACCTTCACCTACAATGATAGTGATAATTGGCACTTGCAGACGAACCATTTCGAAAATATTTCTAGCAATTGCTTCACCTTGTCCTCTTTCTTCCGCTTCTAAACCTGGATATGCACCCGGAGTGTCTACTAAAGTTAAAACTGGAATCCCAAATTTCTCTGCCATTTTCATCAAACGCAAAGCTTTACGATATCCTTCTGGATTAGCCATACCAAAATTACGGTATTGACGTGTTTTGGTATTAAAACCTTTTTGCTGACCTACAATCATAAACGATTGACCGTTTATTTTACCAAGACCGCCAACCATCGCTTTATCATCTTTAAAACCTCTGTCTCCATGAAGTTCTAAAAAAGTATCTCCACAAATTGCTTTGATATAATCTAAAGTGTAAGGTCTATTTGGATGTCTTGACAATTGAACTCGTTGCCAAGCCGTAAGGTTTTTATAGATATCTTTCTTCGTTTGCTCTAATTTTTTGTTGATTTCCTGACAAGTAGGCGTTACATCAACATTAGATTCTTTCCCAATAACAACACACTTTTCTAACTGTTCTTCAAGTTCTTTAATGGGAAGCTCAAAATCTAAATATTCCATGGATTTTTGAATTTTGTTTGTAAATCGAACCGCAAATATAAAAATATTATATCATTGGTATAAATTATTTGTTCTTAAAATAGAATAATGTAAAATAAAAATAAGGAAACTATTACAAGTTTTCTTTCTTATTCTGATAATGTTTAAAAACACCATTTAGAATAACTGTGATAATAATTATGACTGCTCCTATATAAAATTCAACACTCATTTTCTCTTTTCCGCCTAAGATAAAATACGCCAAAACGATTCCGTAAACTGGCTCTAAATTAGTGGTTAACATCACTGTATATGGAGTCAATCGCTGCATTACCTTTACCGAAGCGGTAAACGCGTATGCGGTACAAACTGAGGCTAAAATCAATAATAAAATCCAGTTGTTTAATGACATTTGGAAGAATTCTGGAGTAAATTTTCCTTGAAATAAAAAATAAACAGAAATAAATGCCACACCAGCACCAAACTCGTAAAATGTAATCACAGAAGGCTCATGATCTGAAATCAATTTTCCATTCATTAGCGTAAACAAAACTCCTAGAATTATCGCTGCCAAAGCATAATATACACCTGTCAGGTATTTAATTTCGACTTGTAGAATCAGGCCTAAACCGGCAATAATGACCAATCCGAAAAAGACTTCATACCATAATACTTTACGTCCGTAGAATAAAGGTTCTAATAACGAGGCAAAAAAAGCGCCTAAAGAAAATATGGAAAGTGTAATAGAAACGTTGGAGACATGAATTGCTTTGAAAAAGAAAATCCAATGCAAAGCAATTAGCAAACCAACAAAAATCAATTTAAAAAGTTCTTTTATAGGAACCTGAAAAGATTGTTTTTTATAAATAATGAATCCGCCCAGAAAAATTAAAGCAAGAAGCATTCTAAACCAAACCAGATTATCGGCGTCAATAGTAATTAAAGCGCCTAAAATGGCTGTGAAACCCCAGATAAAAACAATTAAATGAAGATTTAAATAACTTTTTAAATTATCGTTTCGCATTACGTAATAAGTAAACTGCTAAAATTCCGAAAACAATATTCGGAAACCAAACAGCTAATAAAGGTGAAAAGGTAGATTTTTCGGCAAGTGTACCAAATATTTTATCGAAAAACACGAATGAGAAAGCAATTGCAATACCAATTGCCAAGTTCGTTCCCATTCCGCCACGGCGTTTCATAGAAGAAACGGCAACAGCAATTATGGTTAAAATAAATGCAGAAACCGGTACACTGTATTTTTTGTAAAGAACAACCAAATATGTGTTTATATTTCCCGAACCTCTTTTTCTTTCTTTTTCAATAAAATCAATTAATTTGCCTAAAGTCAAAGTTTCGGCTATGTAGACTACTGGAGTCAAATCGGCAAGCTCAAATTTAAAGGCAACGTTTTTTTCAGGAACTTTTTCAATTACATCATTTAATTCACCAAGAGTTCTCTTTGTGTAATCGTATAAAACGTAGACTTTTTTCTTAGGATCCCATTTAATGCGGCTTGCAGTAATTTTATACGTTAATTTTTCTTTCTCAAAATGTTCTAATGAAAAATTAAAAGCCGTTTTTGATTCCTCATTAAAACTATTTACAAAAATAAAATCATTATCATTAATTTGCCTGTAAACATTGGTATTCTCACCGCGCATGAGCTCCTTTCCGTTTCCTTTCAAATAAGTATATCGAAAATTATTATATCCTTCACTAGCAGCAGGAACGATAAAAAATCCCATTAATAGCACAAAAACAGAAACAATTGTCGCTCCAATTATATAAGGGCGTAAGAATCGAGTATACGAAATTCCAGAACTTAATACTGCAATAATTTCAGTATTATTAGCCAATTTTGAAGTAAACCAAATTACCGATAAAAACAAAAATATCGGAAAAAGCGAATTGATAAAATAGATTGTAAAATTATAATAATAGAACGCAATATCTCCAAACGGAATCTTGTTTTCCAGCATTTTATTCACTTTTTCAGAAACATCAATTACGATTCCGATTGGTGCAAACAAAAGCAACATCACAGAAAAAGTTCCGAGATATCTTTTTAAGATGTATTTATCTATTATTGACAACATAAAGTTTAACCGTTTATTTTGTTTAATCGTTTAACCGAATAAACGATTAAACAATTAAACCTATTTTATAGTCTTTGACTCATATTTTTAACCATCATTTCTTTCCATGGTCTAAAATCTCCGGCTAAGATATGTTTTCTAGCTTCACGAACCAACCACATGTAAAAACCAAGATTATGTATCGTAGCAATTTGTTTTCCTAAATATTCGTTAGCAGCAAATAAATGACGCAAATACGCTTTAGAATACTCGGTATCTACAAAAGTATGTGCCATTTCATCTATCGGAGAAAAATCAGCTTCCCACTTTTTATTTTTGATATTGATTGTTCCGTTTGCTGTAAACAACATTCCGTTTCTCGCGTTACGCGTTGGCATAACACAGTCAAACATATCAATTCCTAACGCGATATTTTCTAAAATATTAATAGGAGTTCCAACACCCATTAAATAACGAGGTTTATCTTCTGGAAGAATTTCGCAAACAACCTCTGTCATTGCATACATTTCTTCAGCTGGTTCACCAACAGAAAGTCCTCCGATTGCATTTCCTTGCTGACCTGAGTTGGCAATATATTCAGCCGACTGACGACGAAGATCTTTATAAGTACTTCCTTGAACAATCGGGAAAAACGTTTGCTCATAACCGTATTTATAAGGAACTTTTTCTAAATGATTGATACAACGATCCAACCAACGATGCGTCATATGCATTGAACGCTGCGCATATCTGTAATCACAAGGATAAGGCGTACATTCATCAAAAGCCATAATAATATCGGCTCCAATGGTACGCTGAATTTCCATTACATTTTCTGGAGTAAAAAAATGATAAGAACCATCAATATGCGATTTGAACTTTACTCCTTCTTCTTTAATTTTTCTGTTTGAAGAAAGGGAATAAACTTGGTATCCACCAGAATCAGTCAAAATATTACGATCCCAATTCATAAATTTATGCAATCCTCCCGCTTTTTCAAGAATTTCCGTTTGCGGACGTAAATACAAATGATAGGTATTTCCAAGAATAATATCTGGATTAATCTCTTCTTTCAATTCACGCTGATGCACACCTTTTACAGAAGCAACAGTTCCAACGGGCATAAAAATAGGAGTCTCTATAACTCCGTGATCTGTAGTAATACTACCCGCTCTAGCTTTAGACTGCGGATCTTTTTGTAATAAATCAAACTTCATCTGTTTCTTTTTTCAGTCGGCAAAGATAGTTTAATTTCAGGGAAATTTTATTAATTAGAAAATTTGTGAATGAGAAAATTAGCTAATATTTTCTTAATTTAAAATTCTTCGATTTCCAATTAAATGTAAAAACTACAATATCAAACCAACAAAATGTAACATTGCAAAATTCTGTAATTCGTAATTTTAGATAAATAAAAACAATACATTCTCACAACTAAAAGTATAGAAATCATGATAAACGCTGACGAAAAATTAGACCAAATTAAAGATGATCAAATCGAAAGAAATATAGAAAAAATGGATTATCCAGCTAACGAAGATATTTATAACCAAGAAGATAAATTAGAAGATATTGATCCCGAAGGTATTTCTGGCGAAAGAATCATCAATGAAGACAATAATCACGAATGGAAACAAAACAGTGATAAAATCGGAAACGATCTTGATGTCCCAGGTTCTGAACTAGATGACGAACAAGAAGATATCGGATCTGAAGACGAAGAAAATAATTTCTATAGCGAAAGCGATACGAAATAAATCAGTGTTACTTCTACAAATAAAATACAAGTCCTTCTTATCGAAGGACTTTTTTATTTTTAAACTAAATCGCTTTTATTCAAAAAAGGCTCATTTAAAATTATTTTTCTCATTTCAGCAAAAAAACAGTAAAAAATTTAACAATTGAAGCAAACTAAAGCAAAAAATGATTTGTCTTCCCGCAAAATAACCTTTACTTTTGCTTCAGTTTAAACTTTTACATATAAAATGAAGCCTAACACACAACAATTAAGCGATTTAACGATCCAAGTAAGAAGAGATATTCTTAGAATGGTACATGCTGTAAACTCTGGACACCCAGGTGGTTCATTAGGTTGTACTGAATTTTTGGTAACACTATATCAAAATATTATGGACCGTAAAGAAGGTTTTGATATGGACGGAATTGGAGAAGATTTATTCTTCCTTTCAAACGGACACATCTCACCTGTATTCTATAGCGTTTTAGCAAGAAGCGGTTATTTTCCAGTTTCAGAATTGGCTACTTTTAGATTATTAAACTCTCGTTTACAAGGACATCCAACAACTCACGAAGGTTTACCTGGAGTTCGTATTGCCTCTGGTTCATTAGGACAAGGTTTATCTGTAGCTCTTGGAGCAGCGCAAGCTAAAAAATTAAACGGAGACAATCACTTAATCTACACATTACACGGAGACGGAGAATTGCAAGAAGGTCAAAACTGGGAAGCAATTATGTACGCATCTGCTAAAAAAGTAGACAATATTATTTCAACAATTGACCTTAACGGAAAACAAATTGATGGTACAACTGACGAAGTTTTACCAATGGGAAGTATTCGTGCTAAATTTGAAGCTTTTGGCTGGGATGTTATCGATATAGAAAAAGGAAACGATATTGACGCAATTCTTGCAGGTTTAAATGATGCTAAATCTAGAACAGGTAAAGGTAAGCCAGTTTGCGTTTTATTACATACTGAAATGGGTAACGGAGTAGACTTTATGATGCACACACATGCTTGGCATGGTAAAGCTCCAAACAACGATCAGTTGGCAGCTGCTTTAGCACAAAACGTTTCTCCAGATCAAATCGACTATTAAAAAAGCATTAAGTTTCAGTAATCAGTTTCCAGTTTAAAAAACTCAGAAACTCAGCACCTTAAACTTAGCATCTCAAAAGAAAACAATGAAAAAATACGAAAATACAGGAAGTAAAGATACCCGTTCAGGTTTTGGAGCGGGAATGACTGAATTAGGTCAGAAAAATGAAAATGTTGTAGCATTATGTGCTGATTTAATTGGATCATTAAAATTTGATGAATTCAAAAAAAATCACCCAGAGCGTTTTTTCCAAATCGGAATTGCAGAAGCTAACATGATCGGAATTGCCGCAGGTTTAACAATCGGAGGAAAAATTCCTTTTACAGGAACTTTCGCTAACTTCTCTACAGGAAGAGTTTACGACCAAATTCGTCAATCTGTTGCTTATTCAGATAAAAACGTAAAAATTTGTGCTTCTCACGCTGGTTTAACTTTAGGAGAAGATGGAGCAACTCACCAAATTTTAGAAGATATTGGTTTAATGAAAATGCTTCCAGGAATGACTGTAATTAATACTTGCGATTACAATCAAACTAAAGCTGCAACTTTGGCATTAGCAGATCATCACGGTCCTGCTTATTTACGTTTTGGACGTCCAGTTGTACCTAACTTCACTCCTGCAGACGAGCCATTCGTAATCGGAAAAGCAATCTTATTAAACGAAGGAACAGATGTAACAATCGTTGCAACTGGTCACTTAGTTTGGGAAGCTTTAATCGCTGCTGAAGCTTTAGAAGCAAAAGGAATTTCTGCAGAAGTAATCAACATCCATACAATTAAACCTCTAGATGAAGAAGCTATTCTAAAATCGGTAGCTAAAACCAGATGTGTAGTTACTGCAGAAGAGCACAACTATCTTGGAGGTCTTGGAGAAAGCATTTCAGGAGTATTAGCATTAAACAATCCAACTCCACAAGAATTTGTAGCAGTACAAGATAGCTTTGGTGAATCTGGAACTCCTGAGCAATTAATGGAAAAATACAAATTAAACAATCAAGCAATTGTTGAAGCTGTAGAAAGAGTAATCAAAAGAAAATAATTTTTACATTTTCCTACTTATAAAAAAACCTCGAAAAGCAATTTTCGAGGTTTTTTATTTGGATTAAAATCAATCCAACAAAAATTCAAGACATAAAAAAAACCTCGAAGTTTTAATTCGAGGTTTTCTTTATAAAATATCTGAAATTATTTCTTTTGATATGGATAAGTGTTATCCAAATAAATTCTTTTTCTGCCTGGTGTTGTATAGTCTTCAGGAACAAATGAACGAGGATTCGTAATTGATTCTTCAAGTTTATCATTCTTAAGTGGACCTGTTGGCCTTCTAGGAACACCCCAAATTTCAGTTTCGTCATAATTTGGAGTAGCAGGATTATCTCCAATTGGGTCGTACGGATAATATTTACTTAAACCTGAAAAAGCGGCATCTGCTGGCTTTGTAACTTCGTAACGCGTTAAGAAACCATCATTATCATCATCATGATCTAAGAAATCCGGAATACCATCTCCATCGCTGTCATCTGGATTTGTTGGCGCATTAGGATACAAAGTGGTATTTCTAAAATCACGAACATAACCATCTCCATTGATATCTTCTTGGTAATCATAAATACCATCTGGATTTTCTAATAATTGACCATTAGAATAACCATTATTTTCATGATCCATTCTTTTGAAGTCGTACAATTTAATACTAAAAATTAAAGGCGAATATGCCGGAATTGTACTTGCAGATGGCGGTGAAGAATAATACCCTAAACCTGAAGGAATAAACAACACTCCAGCACCAAAATCTTTATAGCTTGCCGTACCATCAGCATTGTATGTTGTTGTTCCGGTTTTAAATTGAGGAAAAATTTCACTCCAACCCATAATTGTGCCATATAAATCTAAACTTCCTTTAGGAAACACCACTTGTTCAAAAAACGTAGTAGTTAAATGAGACGGCTCTGTATCTGTTTTTTCAACACGTTTTAAATACTGCCCATAATATGAAGTTACAACTCCATCTGTATTCATTGGCGAAGTACCAACACCTTCTCTTATAACCAAATAGTACATTTTATATAAGATTCCATGATAATCAACATTTCTAACCAATAACTTAGGAAATGAAGCGTTGTTTAAATAAGACATTATAGGAGTTTGTGTCGCAGGATCGGTAATTTTAGTAAAAGTAACATCCTGATCGGTTTGCCCTCCTGGATTCTGAGTTACTGTTATATAATTAGTGTTTAAATATTCTTCAATATCTGCATTATCTGTATTAAATTGTTCTTGGTAATCCCTTAAAGGAACTACTACTGCTTCGTCATCATCCTTTTTATTACAAGAAACGATGGCAATACCAGCAAGTAATAAAACAAAATAATATTTAAATTTATTCATTATTATCTTTTTTTTTAGGTGCGCAAGATACAATATTGATTTATTTTTGTAAAGAATTTAACTTCTATTTTAGAAAAATTATGAGAATCGATAAATACTTATGGTGCGTTCGATATTACAAGACCAGAAACATGGTTACAGAAGCTTGTAAAAAGAATCACATCACTGTAAATGGGCAGGTTGCAAAACCGTCAAAAGAAGTTTTTCCTACAGACAGAATTACTTTTAGAAAAGATCAGATTACACAAATAATTACAGTTTTGGATATTCCGGAAAGTCGCGTTGGCGCAAAACTTGTAGACATCTATCGCAAAAACGAAACTCCGCCGGAAGCGTATGCTCATTTAGAATTATTAAAGCTATCTAAAGAACATTACCGTAAAAGTGGAACTGGTCGCCCAACGAAGAAAGACAGAAGAGATATTGACGAATACGGAAATGAAATTTTTGATGAAGATGATGAAAATTAAATTTCAACATTTAAATTTCAAATTCCATCAATCAAAACCCTAAAATTCGAATTCACAATTTAAAAATTGAAAATTTCATCATTAAAATTGAAATTTGGTTTTTATATATTGGAATTTAAATTAATTATATTAGCAAAAAAAAATCCACCATGAGCAGTAATATTATCTTAACACATCAGGAAATCGAACATAAAATAAAACGTATCGCTTACCAAATTTACGAGACTTTTGTAGACGAAGATGAAGTTGTTATTGCCGGAATTGCTACTAACGGCTTTGTTTTTGCCGAAAAAATTGCTTCGGCACTTAGCAGCATCTCAACTTTAAAAGTTTCAATCTGCGAAGTAACTGTAAACAAACAGAATCCACAAGACGCTATACAAACCTCATTGACTACCGATGAATATAAAAACAAAGGACTTGTTCTGGTAGACGATGTTTTAAACTCAGGAACTACTTTAATATATGCTGTGCGTCATTTTTTAGATGTTCCGCTTAAAAAATTCAAAACAGCGGTACTGGTTGACCGAAACCATAAAAAATACCCTGTAAAAGCAGATTTTAAAGGAATCTCTCTTTCGACATCATTATTAGAACACGTACAAGTTGTTTTTAATTCTGAAAATGGCGATTACGCTTCTTTAAGCTAAAATTTCTAAAATATCCTGAACCGTTTCTTCGACAGACCTATCGTCTACTACAACTTTATGCTGTGCCTGATTATAGTAATAACTTCTGTCGAATAAATGTTTCGCAATAAACTCCTTCATTTCCTCCTCATTCATATGAGCAATTAAAGGACGTTTGCTTTTATTATAAACCAGTCTATTATACAAAGTATCAATTGATGCCTTTAAATATACAGAAGCAACATTATCTCCTTTTAGTAATTCATGATTATTAGCATAACATGGCGTTCCTCCACCTAACCCAATAATTATGTTTTCTGGAGAGTTTAGTAATTCTACAAACATTTCGTGTTCTAATTTTCTAAAATACACCTCTCCATGTTGAGAAAAAATCTCGTTTATAGATAAATTTGCTCTTTTTTCGATGCATTCATCCAAATCTAAAAACGGAATTTTGGTAATTTTTGACAAATTTTGGGCGATTGTAGACTTTCCGCAACCCATATAACCTAACAAGACAATTTTTCTCATATTAATAAAACCTTACAAACTAAGCAATTGGAGATTTTTCCAAAAAAAAGACAAATTTATGATAAAATTGCTTGGAAACTTCAAAAAAAACTCCTTATATTTGCACCCGCATTCAAGAAATTAAATGACTCGATAGCTCAGTCGGTAGAGCACATCACTTTTAATGATGGGGTCCTGGGTTCGAGCCCCAGTCGGGTCACAAATTTTGTGATTAACAAATTAAATTTCTTGAACGCAATGACTCGATAGCTCAGTCGGTAGAGCACATCACTTTTAATGATGGGGTCCTGGGTTCGAGCCCCAGTCGGGTCACAAAAAGGTCGAGTAATTTATTACTTGACCTTTTTTATTTTAGGCCATGTGGAGAAACGGTAGACTCGCCATCTTGAGGGGGTGGTGCTCGCAAGGGCGTGAGGGTTCAAATCCCTCCATGGTCACATAAAAAAAGAAAAGCCTGAGAATATAGATTCTCAGGCTTTTTTTATGGTTCGAAAATTTTTAAGATTTTCTTCTAGTTTTGAAAACACCTATGTTTAAAGGAGATTTTGGTTCGAACCCCATCATGGATCTATTACGTTTTACGATTCTATTTCAGGTTATAAAGTTAAGGTTTAGTTTCCAGCCTATTATCCAAATCCGTTGCAGTAGCTGTTAGCGGTAGTTATTTTCATTCAGTCTTTATGTGACTTATCAATTTTTCAAGTTCTTTTATGTCACCCTTGTGTCTGCTCAATTCAGTAGTCATTTTTAAGAACCATTTTTCAGTAGATTTTCTAATGCACCAAATTTTCACCGGTGTCCAGTCTTTTGTTTTTACTAAAATAGCAAAATAGTTTTCAAATTCCATTCGTTCAACTGTTAGGTGGTCAAGATTGTAACTTAATTCCGTTTCTCTTATCCATAGGTCTGTCCAAAATTTATCATTGTCCAATTGAGTAATAGGAAAATCACAAGCTAAACCTGCAACGCAACTATCGCTTTTACCAATCTGAAAATTATAAATTTTGCTGTTTCCTAAAATTGTCTCTGTCAAAGTCCAAGGTGATGGAATTTTGTCGATAGAAAAACCAAAATCAGTTTTCAAACCATTTAGTTTTTGCTTCTTAATTTGGTTTGTTGGATAAGTTTTTTTTATCGGCAGATTTAGATAGTCAAATAAATCTTCCACGTTTGCTAAAACTTCACAGTCGCAACCACCTCCGTTGTCCTCCAACCAGTCAATTACATCAATTGCATTCACAACAACATTTTTGTCTAAAAACTTCTTTGTCAATATAGTTGTGTGGTCACAACCATATTGGCTTAATTCAACATCTAAAAAGTCAAACAGTTGAGAGAATATGTTTTCGTCAATTGGTAATCTTTTTTTAAACTCGACTAATTCTTTTTCAGCAAGTTGATTCTGCATTTCTTTGTGTTTCGCTTTGTCCATTGTTGGTTCTGTATAATTACCGCTAGCGTTCTGGCGCTAGGCTAGGTTGGGGAATAAAGAAGCGAGATTTTTCGGTTAAACACAAATTTTCCAAATACAAAACCATCTTTAAATTTAACCTAAAACCCCAATCTCGCCAAACGGCTGTTAGCTGTAGTGGCTTTTGTGCGTTCAGTTCTGTATTCACTTTATTATTTCGTCTAGATGCGCTTTAACATAGTTAATCCTTAATTCACCGTAATGATTCAATTCATAAAACCTGTCATCGAGAGTATCAAAATGAGGATTTCGGTTATGTGCATAAAGCCCTTTGTCTCTTAAATAAATTTCTTTTGATCTAATCGCAAGTTCAAGAAATTCGGTTGCCCCAAATTCACGTAATCCATCAATTGCGTCGTCAATATATTCATCTTCGTTATTCAAGTAAAATTGGTCAAAACCGCCATTGAAAACTTCATTATCAAGAATATTAGTCGATACAACTCGCTTTTGCATTTGATTAAGAGCCTTTTCGTCAAATTTGATTGTGAACAAATAGTCAGCTACTTCAAAGTCAAAATCGTCGCCAGATAGAGTTTTAAGTTTTTCCTTCAGGTGTAATAAATTAATCTTCATATGTTGGTTTTTCTGCGATGCCATTACAGCTAACGTTCTGGTACTACAGCGGGTTTAGTACTAAATTAATCCCTATTTTCGGATTTGCCAAATCATCCCAAATACAAAACCATCTTTCCATTAAGCCAAATGCCCAAATCCGTTGTAGTGGCTGTTATGCAACGTTATTCTTCTGTTAGATTTCCGTCTTTATATTTGTAAAACTGGGTGTCAAGTTTGTTTAGTTTGGCGCTTATTTTGTCGTCATATAATTCTTCAACTTCTCTTCTTCTTAGCTTTTCTATAAAATCATTTTCAGATATATGATTCGGATTGATTAGGTTAATTGCACTTTCAAGAAGTTTAGCAGTTTCAACTTTTCCGTTTTTCTTTAACGCTTTTAAAGTTTCATAACAATTTTGACCTGAATTTATAAAGTATTGATTAAAGCCTCCATTATTAACTTCCATTTCTAATTCTTCAATGTTTGCTTTTGGATTTAGTTTTTCAACTTCTGTTCCTTTTAGTTGATTTTTTACATTTTCATAAGTGTCAACTTTTCCGCTTTCAGAAGAATTCTTTTGTGCGCAACTTGAGAAAGTCAATAGTAACATTAAAAATTGAATTTTAATCAAATGTTTCATAAAAGCAGTTTTTTATAATGTTGCCACTAACTAGTATATACTACTGACAACATCAGACTTATCATCCCAAAATTGGTAGATATGTCTGACAAGGGTCAGGGTTAATTTATTATCAAATATATAATAATAAACTTATAAATAATCAAGAGAACTTTTAATTCGTTGAATGCTTTTTAGTACTACCATGGATATAAAATTCAGTGGACTTGGTTCTTTATTGAATCAACGTAAACATGTCTAACAAAAAGTAATTTTAACTTCAAATCACAAAATTAGGCATCATTTAAATTTTTTATATCCTCTAATAAATGGTTCGAATTCTGTACCGTCAAGGTCACATCATTAAGTCTTTTAAAAGAAAAACGCCTTTACAATAGGGCGTTTTTTTTATTAATTTAGTTTCCCAGATTTCTACTCTATTCCCACATCGGTAATTACTCTAAAAACTAAGCTTAATAATATGAACAAAGCGATAAAACGAATAATTTCAATCTTAATATTTGCTATTATTCCTTTGAAACTTTTTGCAAGTCCGCAAATGCCTGACTTTATAATTTATAAAAAAGACACTATTGCAACTTACAACCTTATACTCGAAAAATATCTCCAAAAGATAGACAGCGCAAATACCAACACCTTATTCGGATTAAGTTTTCGAAATAATTCTTCTTTTAATTGCTGGAGAGGTTATCAAGCCATTTATAAAATAGAAAAGGATAGTTTATTTATTGTAGACATAATTAATTGCGGTGAATTAATTAATAAAAAAATTGATAAGACCCAATCTTTAGAAAAACTCAAATCCATCTTTGGTGAAAAATTAAGAAATAACAAAGTCTATATTGATTGGTTTGATGGCATTTTAAATTTTCCACAAACAAATGACATATTGAGATGGGATGGTGTTTTTTATAAAATATTTGAAAAAGAAAAACTTATTACCATTTCAAACGGAATTATTTTAAAAACCGAAGATGTCAGCAATTATATTGATGACCCAAAAAAATTAGACAGAAGAGACAAGATAAAGCTTTCTGATATTTTATTTGAAAAACTTAAAAAAGAAAAATGGAATAATAAAAATGGTTTTGACTGTGGAAGTAAATATTTTGTAACAATTGATCAAAATGGAACTATTTCAAAAGTACGAATGGCCTACACAGATAAAGAACTTGAAGAATTTTTTGAAAAAGATGAAATAAACTTTTGCACAAACAAAATACGCAATGCTTTAAAATCTTTAAAATTTGACATCATAAAAGACAAAGGAAAACCAATATCGGAGGATATATTTATCGAAATTTTAATAAAAGACAACGGTATTATTGAAAATTGAACTCATTAAAAAACGTATTTCAAAAAAAACACAAACTTTATCACGCTGTAAAATAGACGCTTATAATTTTTATTGAAATTTATTATAAAATCATTTCAAAAAAGGGCTTACAAGCTAAATAAAGTCCTTATATTTGCACCCTCATTGAAGAAATGAAGACTCGATAGCTCAGTTGGTAGAGCACATCACTTTTAATGATGGGGTCCTGGGTTCGAGCCCCAGTCGGGTCACAAAAGGTCAAGTATTAATTTACTTGACCTTTTTTATTTTTTCATGATCGTTGTTTGATAACGAATTTTTCGTTTCTGCAAATTTCATTATTCTGTTTCGGCAATACGCTTCAATTTCGAAAGCATACGGAATACTTCCGATATTTATCTTCGTATTAGAAAACACCTTTTTACCATTACGAGTAATGTAGACACCAGTTTTTAGTTTAAAAATCAAGTTGCCATCTTGTTCATCTCCAAAGGCCTCAATATCCTCTGTAAAATCTTCCCATAGAAAAGATGTCACTTTTTTCCAACTGTAACGGATCATTCTGCTTTCTGTTCCAATATAATATCCACCTGATTTAAATAAACCGAAAAAACCCAACAGTCCAGTCACTATTCCTGGCAATAAAAAAACACAAAACATGATAAACAAATTTTTCAATGGAGACAAATCATCAGGACAAACTTCTGTCTGAATCCCGTCTATAGAAATTGTACTACATTCTCCGCTAAATAACTCCCAGACAAAACCTGAAAATATCAAACAAATAACCAAAATCCAAAAAACACCAAAACCAATAACCGACAAACAATTTCTAATGGGTTGCTCCTTTTTCGCTTTTACAAGAAACACTATTTTTTCATTTCCAATTGCATCTTTCAACACATCTGGAACGGTAATATTTTCAATCATATCTTTTAACTCTTATGATCAAAACTTAAAACTTCTTTTAAAATCCAATCATTGTTCAGCAAAAGATATACATGTGTAAATTTCGCTTCACTGGTAAAAATATCTTCTTTATTGGCTTCTCTTAAATAAAAATCATGAATTCCAGTCTGAACAACACCATAAAGTTTGCCGTTATTATAGAGTGGATAAACCTCTAAACTCTCTGATTTTACTTTTCGAATTGGCTTTTGAGAACCGCCTGAACAAATATTTCTTTTCACATTTTCTAAAAAAGTTTTCTTATCCTGAATACCTCCTTGATCATGATAAAAAACCAAATCTGAATGAATTGCTTTTTGTAGAAAAGCAATATCACAATCATTAAAACTTTTAGCAAAAAAAATGCTATCGTGTTTTTTCATAGTCAAAAACAATTCAGAATCTTTTGACACTTGCGCCAATAGACCAACCGGAATAGCAAGTAAAAATAATAAGAGTAGTTTTTTCATTTCAATTTCTATTAGTGATTGGTTTTCAATTATCACAAATCCTTTTTAAAAGTAACATAATTATATATTCCATTTACAAAAACAGCATTCCTCTTTTTTTCAATTTACTAACTTTAATTTTATCGAGAAGATACTCCTACAAAACAAAACTTTCTTAAATTCGTCTGGAAATAATTAATCACTAATCCCAAATTAGTTTATGAAAAACCTACTATTATTGTCATTTCTAATGATGACATGCTCAATCTGGGCACAATCTGCCACTGCTTATTTTGATAAAGCCATGAAAAAAGCGGAAGCAGGAAACACCAAAGGCGCCATCGCTGATTACACCAAAGCGATCAATATGAACACCAAATTTGCGGAAGCCTATTACAATAGAGGTGTGGCAAAATTCAAATTAAACGATTTAAAAGGTGCGCAAACCGATTTTAGCAAAACTATCGAGTTAGACAGCATGAATGCAGATGCCTTTACAGGAAGAGCTAATGTCAATTACAAATTACAAAATTTTCAAGGTGCAATTGAAGACTGCACTTCTTCTTTAGGCCTAAATCCGAAAGATTATATTGCTTACAATTTAAGAGGTCTTGCTTACAACAACATAGGAGACAAAAAGAATTCTTGTAAAGATTTTTCTAAAGCAATAGAACTAGGCAGTCAAAGTGCTATTAAAAATAAAGCAACTTTCTGTAAATAATTTCATTAAAGATAAACAGTCTGTACAGTTTTTTTTAACTTACAGATTGTTTATTTTTTACCAAAGTAATAATTTTCTTAAAAAAAAGTATACTTATATTATCTTAAAAATATATTTTAAGTACTAAAACCGCCGAATCTCTATCTTTTTAATTTAGTTTTAAGGTGACATCTAAGATTTTGTTTTACATTTGTTGACCTTAATTGCGAAAAATGATAAACAATATTAAAACTGTTTTCAGTATTAAAGACCTAGAGAACTTATCTGGAATTAAAGCACATACCATTCGTATCTGGGAAAAGAGATATAATGTTCTTGAGCCAATGCGTACTGACACCAATATCAGATTTTACAATCTACAGAATCTACAGAAGCTGCTAAATATTACGTTATTACACGAATATGGTTACAAGATTTCTAAAATAGCAACTTATCCAGAAGAAAAAATACCGCAACTAGTACGTGAAATAATTTCAAAGAAAAATTCGCAAAACTATGCCATTACCTCTTTTAAAATGGCAATGATGAATTTTGACCAAGAACTTTTCTTCAACACTTTTGACTGGCTTATTTCAGAAAAGACTTTTAAAGAAGTTTTCAAAGAGCATTTCTTGCCTCTTTTAAAAGAACTTGGTTTATTGTGGCAGTCAGAAACAATCACGCCGGCAAATGAACATTTTATGAGTCATTTGATCAAGCAGAAAATATTGATTTACACTGAAGCTCTTCAAATTAGAAAGCCTACCAAAACAGATCGAATTTTTGTATTATCGCTTCCGTTAAATGAAATTCATCAAATTGGATTATTGTACCTGCAATACGAAATTCTAGATAAAGGATACAAAACTATTTATTTGGGAGAAAGTATGCCAATTGAGAATTTACAAGACTTGACCAAACAATTTGAGAACATAACATTCGTTTCCTTCATGACAATTCAGCCTGATAGAAGCGTAATCAATCAATATGTAAAATCGATGGGGCAGAAATTATTGCAAAAGAACAATGAAATCTGGCTTATGGGTCAAATGGTTGAACATATCGATCAAAAAGGTTTAAACGAGAGAATTCGAATTTTTGATTCTATGGAAGAAACTATTAACATGATCTAATTTTATTTTGTTTAAGTTTTTTCTATATTTGTTAAACAAATGAGAAAAACTATCCAAATAATAGGTTCTGGCTTCTCTTCATTGGCAGCCGCATGTTACCTTGCCAAACAAGGAAACGATGTTACTATTTACGAAAAAAACCAAACTATAGGAGGCCGCGCCCGACAATTTAAAAAAGACGGTTTTACTTTTGACATGGGTCCGAGCTGGTATTGGATGCCAGATGTTTTTGAACGTTTTTTTCAGGATTTTAATAAAAAACCTTCCGATTATTATGAGCTTATAAAATTAAATCCTGCTTATAGAGTATATTTTGGGATCAATGATTTTATTAGCATTTATGATAATTTAGAAGAAATAAAATACACCTTTGAGACCATAGAAAAAGGAAGCAGTCAAAAACTTCAAAATTTTATTGATCAAGCCAAAAGCAATTATGATATCGCGATTAAAGATCTAGTATATCGTCCTGGAATTTCTCCTCTCGAATTAATTACAAAGGAAACAGCATTAAAACTCAATCAATTTTTTAATAATGTAAGTTCCGATATCAGAAAGAATTTTAAAAACGAACGCCTGATTCAAATTTTAGAATTCCCTGTTTTATTTCTAGGAGCAAAACCAACCAAAACTCCTTCATTTTATAATTTCATGAATTACGCCGATTTTGGTTTAGGAACCTGGCATCCGAAAACTGGAATGTTTGATGTAGTTCGAGGAATCGAGAAATTAGCTTTGGAGCTTGGCGTAACGATTAAAACCAATTCATTAATTGAAAAAATAATAGTTGAAAACAAAACCGCAAAAGGTATTGTAGTTAATGGCGAAACTATCGAAGCAGATATTGTTTTAAGCGGCGCCGATTATCAGCATTCTGAAACTTTGCTTGAAAAAGAGCATCGTATGTATGCTGAAAAATATTGGGAAAGCAGAATTTTTGCCCCTTCTTCTCTCCTATTTTTTGTTGGTTTTGATAAAAAAATAGAAAACATCTCGCATCACGCTTTATTCTTTGACGTCGATTTTAATCAGCATGCAGCTGATATTTACGATAATCCTAAATGGCCTGATGCTCCATTATTTTATGCCAATTTCCCTTCTAAAACTGATAAAACTGCAGCTCCAGACGGAATGGAATCAGGCTTTTTCTTAATTCCGCTTGCCCCTGGAATTGAAGATAATGAAACCATAAGAGAAGACTATTTTGAAAAGATAATCACTCGTTTTGAAGAACTTACGCAACAAAAAATAAAAAATAATATTATCTTTAAGAGAACATTCTGTAAAAATGATTTTGTAACAGATTATAATGCCTACAAAGGAAATGCTTACGGAATGGCGAATACATTATTGCAAACGGCTTTTTTAAGACCAAAATTAAAAAGCAAAAAAGTCAAGAATCTGTTTTTTACAGGACAGTTAACTGTTCCTGGCCCAGGTGTTCCTCCAGCTTTAATTTCAGGAAAACTAGCAGCTGAATTAATTCAAAAATCATTAAGATCTTAAAAAATGAAATCATTATTCGACGCCGTTTCTTTCAAATGCAGCAAATTAGTAACTAAAAGTTACAGTACATCTTTTTCGCTTGCTGTAAAAATGCTTTCACCAAGCATTCGCGATGCCATTTACAGCATTTACGGATTTGTTCGTTTTGCTGACGAAATCGTAGATTCATTTCATGAATATGAAAAAGAATATCTCATCGATGATTTCGAAAAAGAGTATTATAAAGCGATGGAATTAGGTATTAGCTTAAATCCGATTCTAAATTCGTTCCAACACACTGTAAAAGAATATAATATAACTGATGATCTAATTCAAGCATTTTTAAAAAGCATGAAAATGGATCTGATAAAATCCAATTATCAAACACAAACAGAATACATTGACTACATCTATGGTTCTGCTGATGTTGTTGGATTAATGTGCCTTAAAGTTTTTGTTTCAGGAAAAGAACACAAATACGAACAATTGAAAAACGAAGCCATGCGTTTGGGTTCTGCTTTCCAGAAGGTCAATTTCTTAAGAGATTTAAAAGACGATAATCTGATTTTAAACCGAACTTATTTTCCGGGAATCAATTTGAATAATTTCAGTGAAGATTCTAAAACACAAATTATTAAAGAAATTGAAGAAGATTTCAGAATTGCGTATCAAGGAATTGTAAAACTCCCGATGGAAGCTAAATTCGGCGTTTACACGGCTTATGTTTATTATAGAAAATTACTCAAAAAATTGAAAAACACTCCGTATTATGAAATTGGAAATTCAAGAATCCGCGTTTCTAATTACACCAAAGCCGGACTTTTAGCACAATCTTTTGTGACTTACAAGTTAAAGCTTGTATAAAATCAACATATAGTTTGTCATTTCGACCGAAGGGAGAAATCACACTAGTTAATCACCAAAAATTGGTTATTCACATTGTGGAGTTCCGTGTGCAATTTCTCCCTTCGGTCGAAATGACAAAAATGTTTTGAGTCAATCTTTTATAATCTAAAGCTAAACTTAAATACAATTAAATAATACTTTTAATAATTCAATCTTTTAAGAATGATTTCTTTTTTAATATTTCTAGGCGTTTTTCTATTCATGGAGTGTGTTACGTGGCTTACGCACAAATATGTTATGCACGGATTTATGTGGTATTTTCACGCCGATCACCATCAGCCGAAATATGAAAATACGTTTGAACGTAATGATATTTTCTTTGTCATTTTTGCGATTCCGAGTATTGTCTTATTTTATTTTGGCGTTCAAGGCGGATTCAATTATTTATTTTTCGTTGCCTGTGGCATCACTCTTTATGGTGTTTGCTATTTCTTGATTCACGATGTTCTAATTCATCAGCGTTTTAAATGGTTTAAAAACACTAAAAATAAATACCTCATCGGACTTCGAAAAGCACACAAAATCCATCATAAACATTTACAAAAAGAAAAAGGAGAATGCTTCGGAATGCTGTTCGTTCCTTTTAAATATTATAAGATGTAAAACTCTTTAGTTTTTCTTCTAAAAAAGACTTTAAGAACATGAAATTATACAAGATAGTAACTGTACAAAATATAAATGCAAGTGTAGAAGATTGCTGGGATTTTTTCTCAAGTCCAAAAAATCTGCAGACTATTACGCTCGATAATATGAATTTTGAAATTCAGGATTACGATAACAAACGCATGTATCAGGGACAGATTATTACCTACACTTTAAAACCGCTTCTCGGAATAAAAGTTTCATGGGTTACCGAAATTACAGCTTGCCAAGAAAATGAGTATTTTGTAGACATTCAACAATTTGGCCCTTATAAATTATGGCATCACAAACACTTTTTTGAGCGTACTGAAGATGGCGGAACTAAAATGACAGACATTGTTCATTATGCGCTTCCATTCGGAATCTTAGGCCGAATCATGAACAGCTTGGTCGTAAAAAACAAACTCAAAAGCATTTTCGATTACCGATACAACAAAATCGAGGAATTATTTAATTCTAAAAAATAAGCCACAGATTTCAGAGATTAACACAGATTAAAATAAAAATTTAAACATATAGAAACATAGATTTTAAGTCCACAAAAAGGCGTTTCACTTGCATAAATACATCCCGAAGCTTCGGGACTATGTGTTAGAAACTAGTTTCTTTTTAAATTCTTCAAAAGAAAAAGAAATCTATGTTTCTATGTGTTAAGAAAAATAGACCAGAGAATAAAAAATCATTTAAATCCCAATAATCTGTGGCAAAAAAAACAAACAATGACAAAACAAAAAGTTAGCCTTTTCTGGTTCAGACGCGATTTGCGTTTAGAAGATAATACAGGATTATTTCATGCCCTGCAATCTGATTTTCCAGTAATTCCATTATTCATTTTTGATGAAGATATTTTGGAGCATCTCCCAGAAAACGATGCAAGAGTAACTTTTATTTACGATTCACTCCAAAAAATAAATTCAGAATTAAAGAAACTTGATTCTTCTATCTTAATCAAAAAAGGAAAAACAAAAGACGTTTGGAAATCGCTTATTGACGAATTTGATATTCAAAATGTATTTTTCAATAAAGATTATGAGCCTTTTGCTATAAAACGTGATACATTAATTTCTTCCTTATTGAAGGAAAATAAGATCGAAAGTTTTTCATACAAAGATCACGTAATCTTTGAAGAAAAAGAAATCACGAAAGCAGACGGACTTCCATACACCGTTTACACACCATATAAAAACAAATGGCTGGAGAAATATCGCCTTTCAGGTTCGGCTCCAGAATATGATTCAGTTCCGTTTCAATCTAATTTTGCAAAAAAGCAATTCAATTTTCCTGATTTGTCTGAAATTGGTTTTGAAAAAAGCACAATTGAAGTACTTCCTCACAACTTAACACAAATTGCCCATTATAAAGAAACAAGAGATTTTCCAGCATTAGACAGTACTTCTTATCTTTCGCCGCACTTGCGTTTTGGAACAGTTAGTATTCGAAAATTAGTGAATTGGGCCAACAGAAAAAATCAGACCTTTTTAAGCGAATTGATTTGGAGGGAATTTTTTATTCAAATTTTATTCAACTTTCCAAATTGTGTCAATCATAATTTTAAACCAGCTTACGACGGCATTCAATGGCGAAATAATGAAGAAGATTTCAAGCGTTGGTGTTCTGGAACGACGGGATATCCAATGGTCGATGCAGGAATGCGTCAATTAAACGAAACTGGTTATATGCATAATCGTGTACGAATGGTGGTGGCAAGTTTTTTATGCAAACATTTACTAATTAACTGGCAATGGGGAGAAGCGTATTTTGCTGAAAAATTATTAGATTTTGAATTGGCATCTAATGTCGGAAATTGGCAATGGGCAGCCGGAACAGGTTGCGATGCCGCGCCGTATTTCAGAGTTTTTAATCCGGAAATTCAGCAAAAGAAATTTGACGAAAAAGGAGCCTACATCCGTAAATGGATTCCTGAATTTGATTTTGGTTATAATGAACCAATGGTTGATCATGCTTTTGCAAGAGATCGTGCAATTGCGACTTATAAAGCAGGGATTTTGAAATAGGTAATTTTGGTTCAGGTTTCAGGTTGAACACAACTTTTGTCTTCCTGAGCGAAGTCGAAGGATCGCATGCTTTGTCCATACCGTGTGTCTTCAATTTACTGTCCTTCGACTTCGCTCAGGATGACAAATTAGGCAAAAAAAAACTTTGTCAAAGTTTAAAAATTTGACAAAGTTCTATACGTAAAGTTCATCAACTTGCAAACTTTACCCGAGAGCTATGCTCTAGGCGAAGCAAACAAATAAGCCTTTAATATTTCAAATAATTATCAACTACGATTTTAGCTTTCAAATCGAACATTAAATTGTACAAACCAAAGAAAGTACGGTTCATATAGATGAAATGCTTAGAACCACGGTTTCCGTTCATTTTTTTCAAGTTTGTATCTGCTGAGAAACGTTTTCCTAATTCGGCGATTGCGTTAAAGAATTCTTCGTCGGCAAAATCGAAAGTTTCATTTTGAAAAGGTTTCGTAAAAAGCGATAACAATTCATGAAACATTTCGGTGAAATATTCAATTTCAGCAGGTGTATCGTCTGGTCGAAGAATTTCCAATTCAAACAATTTATCATTAAAAAGTTTTGCGTCGGTAATTACATTTTTATTAATTAATTCGAAATAAGGCGTGTAAAATTCTTCTGGAATCTGTTTCATACAGCCAAAATCTAAAGCGATTAGTTGGTTTTGTTCGTCAACCAAAAAATTTCCTGGATGCGGATCTGCGTGTACTTTTCGTAAAACATGAATTTGGTACATATAAAAATCCCAAAGTGCCTGCCCTATTTTATCGCCAACTTCTTGATCTACGGTTTTTGCTGTAAATTCAGAAAGATGAATTCCAGTCATCCAATCCATTGTGATGATTTTCTCTGATGAAAACTCCGGATAGTAATTTGGGAAAGTGATATTCTCTATTTTATTACATGCTTCTACAACTTCCTGACTTTGTTTTAATTCTAACAAATAGTTGGTTTCTTCAATTAGTTTATCCTCAACTTCTTTAAAGTATTTATCAGAGTCTTTTCCCTGCAGATTAAACATTCTAATCGCAATTGGTTTTACCAAAGCCAAATCTGACGAAATACTATTGGCAACGCCTGGATATTGAATTTTAACAGCTAGCTTTTTGTCATTTTTCTTTGCCAAATGCACTTGTCCAATACTTGCCGCATTTACTGAATTAGGATTGAATTCATCAAAAATTTCATAAGGCGTTTTACCAAAATTGGTTTTGAATGTTTTTAAAACCAAAGGAGCTGAAAGCGGCGGAACAGAAAACTGTGAAAGTGAAAATTTCTCCACATAAGCCTGCGGTAGAAAGTTTTTATCCATACTCAACATTTGCGCCACTTTTAATGCGCTTCCTTTTAAGCTTTTTAGACCGTCATAAATATCCTCAGCATTGTTTTCGTTCAATTTATCACGGCTCAAATCTGGATTAACTATTTTTTCGGCATAATGCTTCACATAATTGACTCCGATTTTAGCCCCCGTTTGAACCAATTTCCCCGCTCTTTCAATTTTTGAGGTCGGAATATAGTCGATTGTTTTCATTATCTGCTGTGTACTTTTTCTTTAAACAAAAATTTTCCAAAATCAATCAGATGATTCATGGGTGCGACATTCATTAATTCAAATGAAGCGTTAACCGATTTCTCGATAAAAATATCTGTTTTTTCAAAAGCAGCAGATTCATCTTCCATCCAGAATTTTATCGTTAACATTAATTGCAACCATGAAGATTCTTGAATGGCTTTTTCTTGAAATTTTTGAAATTTTTCCTGTTCCAGCCTGTAATCGTCCGTTAGGATTTCGGCAACATATTCTTTAAAACTATTTCTAAGTGTTGTTAGCTGGACTAAGTTTTTTAATGGGTTTCTATCGATTTTAAGCGATTGTAAAACGTAACTTCTGTTCGCTGTTAGGATTTCGAAGAAAGTAAAATAGAAACTCAACATTTTGTTTTTCATATCATACTCTTGATATTCTTCATTTTTGTGGAGCAAATTAACTGTGTTTTCAAAAAACAGTCGGAATATTTCTTTTTCTAAACCTTCCAATGTTCCGAAAAAGGCATAAAATTCAGCTTCTGTAAAATCATTTTCTTTTGCAAAATGATAAACTGATTTTGGCTTTTGACCTTTTTCTAAAACCTCATCCATATATTTTGAAACGATATCATCTTTGGTAATTACCTTTTTTTTAGTCGTCATCTTATTAAAATTTAGAATTTGGTATAAAGGTAAACATTGTTTAACTACCTTTACTACTAACCTATCGCGATACACTGTTAAATAAATTATAAACTATTATGGCTCAAAACGTTCTACTAACTGGAGGAAGCGGCTTCATTGGAAAACATTTAACCGATGTTTTAATTGAAGCTGGATTTTCTGTATCAGTTTTGAGTCGTTCTGACAAAGAAGACACCCTAAGAATAAAGTACTATAAATGGGATTTAAAAAAGAATTCTATTGATGAAAATGCCGTTTTAAATGCTGATTATATTATTCATCTTGCAGGCGAAGGAATTGTAGATAAAAGATGGACAGATAAGAGAAAAAAAGCAATTTTAGAAAGCCGCACAAAGCCGGTAGATTTAATTTTTTCAGTTTTAGAAAAAAACAATAAAAAACTGGAAGCTTTTGTTTCAGCTTCTGCTGTTGGAATTTACGGAGCGGTAACCAGTCATAAAATCTGCAAAGAAGAAACCACTCCTGCTAATGATTTTCTTGGAACAGTTTGCCAAAAATGGGAAAGTGCCGCAGATAAAATTGGTTCTTTAAACATTCGCACCGTTAAAATAAGAACAGGAATTGTTTTAGGTAAAGATGAAGGATTCTTAAAAAAAATGACTCCAAGCTTTAAATCTGGTTTTGGAGCAATTTTAGGTTCTGGCAAACAATATCTGCCTTGGATTCATGTTGAAGATTTGTGTCATATCTATTTAAAAAGCCTCCAAGACACACAACTCGAAGGCCCTTATAATGCTTGTATTACAGATAACACTACAAATTCTAGACTTTCTAAAATTATAGCCAAAATATATGGCTATTCTATTTGGCTGCCTAAAGTGCCTCCTTTTGTATTAAAAATTTTATTAGGAGAAATGAGCATTGTTATCCTTACCGGGCAAAGAGTATCTTCAGAAAAAATTCAGAAAACTGGCTTTGAATTTCAATTTAATGATCTCGAGAAAACTTTACTAAATTGCCTAAAATAAACTTACTTCAATGTCAGTAGCATTTCTTCTGTACGAATTATAGCAGTCAGTTCTGTATTGGCTGTTTGCGAAATTTTAGAAGCGATTGCTCCAGGAATTTTGATATTAAAATCGGAAACTAAGATTGGAAAATCTGAAATAATCTGAATTCCGTTATCCACTTTTTTGATTAAAGCGTTTACGACAATTTCTTTCGCCTTTCCGCGTACATAAAGTTTTCCTTTAATCTCATATTTCTTTTCGGTCTCATCGACATCTTTCAAATCGAACTTTTGTATTTTTCCTTTAAATACAGCTTTAGGATAACGATCACTTTCCATATAATTTTCGTTAAAATGCTGTTGCATTAAATCCAGCTTAAAACGAAAGTCTTTGATGGGAACAGTACAGATAAAAGTACTGGATTTAGGCTCTAAAATAATGGCAACCTGTCTGTTTACAGCTTTTATCTCTTCAAACAAAGGAACAGAAGCCTCAAAATTTACAGTTCCTGAATTGGTAAAAAATTTGTCTTGGGCAAGGACAGAAATAACATTAAAAAATAAAAGTAATAAGGTAGTTGTTTTCATAATCGTCTACAGTTAAACAATTATGTCATTCTATTTATTCAGATTTACAGAAAGTAAAATCAGATTCTAAACAATCTGAAAAAATCGAACGGCAGTACTCAGTGAAAAAATTCCGTAACCCAATTGTTATACTTAAAGTTACGGAATTTTCGCTTGCAAAGTTTTTCTAATACTGCTAAATATTTGTGAATTTTTATGACAAAAAAAGAAAGTCATTTAGAAGGTAATCTCTTTTAAAAATTAACCTTTTATCTCTGTGCAGATCTCAATTAAAAATCCATTTAAATCTCTTGCATAAGCTACAATTTGTCCCCAAGGTTTTTCGACAGGCTCCGAAACAATAACGGCTCCAAAAGAAGTAGCTTTCTGCAAAACTTCAGGAACATTTTCTACTATAAATCCGATTTCTATTGCAAAAGGTTTATCTTCTAAACTGCTTTCTATAAAACCATCTTTTAAATTACTTTCTGCTAGTTTTTTAGAAGCAAATGAAAGTGTTGTTTCGCCTGTTATCAATTCGCCATAATCATTGTCGGGCGAGACAAATTTTCTTGAAAAACCAAAAGCATTTTCATAAAATGAAATTGATTCTTCAACATCTTCGACGTATAAAATTGTATATCCAAACTTTACCATAATTTCTATTTTTTTAATGTATTAAATATAAGAAATTTAGCTGATTTCTAGAAGGACATTGTATTTTTCTAAACTCGCTAAGTCTTCAATTGAATTAATACCAGCTAATTTTTCGTGTTCTGCTACTTCTTTTCGAACTTCGATATGTTTGATTGCTTTTCTAAAACGACGAACTTCTTGCAAATTAGATAAAATTAATCCAGGAACAGTAACACTTTTTCCTTCTTTGTCTTTAGCGACCATCGTAAAGTAAGATGAATTACAATGTTTAATTACACCTGTTTGAATGTTTTCTGCTTCAACACGAATTCCGACAACCATAGAACTTCTTCCGACATAATTTACAGAAGCCTTCATCGTTACTAATTCTCCAACTTCAATTGGTTTTAAAAAGTTTACCGTATCTACAGAAGCTGTTACACAATAATTGCCGCTAAATTTTGATGCCGAAGCAAAAGCAATTTGATCTAATAACTGTAAAATGTAACCTCCGTGAATTTTACCGCTAAAATTGGTATGCGATGGCAGCATTAGTTCTGATATACTCACTTTTGAAGATGAAACGGGTTTAAAATCTGTACTCATGTTTTTGTTTTTTTTTGGTATGTGTAGTTATTTTTTAAACACATAGTATCATAGCTTTTCAATGTCGTTAAAGGCGTTTCACTTGCATCAACAAATGCCGAAGCTTCGGGACTATGTGTTAGAAACTAGTTTCTTTTTTTAGTTCTTTCAAAGAAAAATAAAATCTATGTTCCTATGTGTTTAGATATTTTTATCAATTCAATAATTCATTGTCATCAGAATTTATTGCTCTTGCAATAATATTTTCAGGAAGCGATTTTTTTGCCTTTGCTCCCATTTTTTTCAATCTTTCCACGCTCGAAATCAGATTTCCTTTTCCGTCAACCAATTTGTTCATCGCGCTTTCGTATTCTGTTTTGGTGTCTTTAATTTTATTCCCGATTCGGACTAAATCAGAAACAAAACCTTCAAACTTATCGTATAACGCGCCCGCTTGTCTTGCAATTTCAAAAGCATTTTCCTGCTGCTTTTGATTGGTCCACATACTATCAATAGTTCTTAAAGTGGCTAAAAGTGTACTTGGCGTTACAATTACAATATTTCTATCAAAAGCTTTAGTATATAAAGCTGGATCTTCGTTTAAAGCAATGGCAAATGCAGGTTCCATCGGAATAAAAAGCAACACAAAATCGGGACTTTCAATTTGATATAAATCGTGATAATTTTTGTTTCCAAGCTGTTCTACATGTCTTTTTATAGAAATAACATGTTCTTTTAACAATTCTACTTTTAACAAATCTGATTCTTCATTTACCCATTTTTCATAGGCAACAAGTGAAACTTTCGAATCTACAATCATCTTTTTTCCGTCAGGAAGATTAATCACAACATCTGGAAAAACACGATTTCCGTCAGCGTTAGTAAAACTTTGCTGTACTTCATATTCTCTTCCTTTTTCTAAACCTGATTTTTCAAGAACACGTTCCAAAACCAATTCTCCCCAATTTCCCTGCATTTTGCTGTCACCTTTTAATGCTTTGGTTAGGTTTAAGGTTTCTTTGCTCATTTGGGCGTTCATTTCACTAAGACCAATAATCTGTTGGCGAAGTGCCGCATGATAATCTATGCTTTCTTTATGAGTCTGATCTACTTTTTGCTCGAAAATGTGAATTTTATCTTGAAGCGGCAGCAGAATATTCTTCATGTTCTCGCTATTTTGCTCGGTGAACTTTGCCGATTTTTCCTCTAGAATTTTATTTGCTAGATTTTCAAATTCTTTGGTAAATTTTTCCTGAAGTTCGTTGATTTCACTTTTTTGCTCTTTATGTCGTTCCCATAAATTTTCAAAATCGACTTCTTTCTTAGAAAGCTGGATGGCTAAACTGTCTTTTTCTGTTCGAATACTTTCTTTCTCTGCATTACTGAATTGCAATTGTTTCTGAAAATTATTTTTTTCATTCTCAAATTGTTCTTTCTGCATTAGCAATTGATTGTTTACTGCTTGTAATCTTTCTTCAGCAATTGCCTTTTCTGATTGGTTTTTAGACGCAGAAAGCAATTTTCCTAGATAAATACCAAGGAATAACGCTATTATAAAACCCAACAAAAACGGTAGATAATCTAACATAACTAAGTTTATTTTACGTAAAAGTACGCAATAATACGTAGTACTTAGTTTTTAAAATAGAAATTTCACGAATTAAGAATTAATCCAAACTAAATCAACATTTTATTTTTTTTGAAAAAAATTATGCTCCAACGCAACCTTTTTTCAAAATGCTTATCTACAAGATATAACCTATTACAAAATATTCATGAAAAAATTAATGCTTGGCTTATTTGTAGCCTTCGGAATTAGTGCTTGCTCATTAGGAGATGATGCCAAATATGCAGATTGCGGCGCTAATACAATTGTAGAATTTACAGGATTTCCTTTATTGTGCAACTATAGCGTAAAAACGCCTCCACCTGCGCCTGCAGTAACTGTAGTGGGAAGTCAGACCAAAATGGATGATTTATTTACTAAACATGCAAATAGCTGTAATGTTGCAAGTGATCCAAACATTGATTTCACAAAAAATTATCTAGTAGGAGTTTTTGCTGGACCTAAACCTAGTACAGGTTATGCTCTAAAAATTACATCTATAGTAGAAAATGATTGTCAAATAATTGTAAATTATTACGAAAAAGCACCTGGAGCTAATGAAAGCGTATTTCAAACACCAACCAGTCCGTTTGACGTAGTTTTAATTCCAAAAACATCAAAACCATTTATTTTCTTTAAAACAGAAGAAAGTCCGAATAATATAATTGTGGGAAGTTATTCAAATCAATGTACTGGTGCAGATTGTCAAAAATTCTTCCAAATCAATGATTACAATACTTTAAAATTCTTAAATGTTGCAGCTGGACAATACGATTTTAACCAATACAAATATGTGCCAACTATTAAAAGAGGAGAATATACTTTATTGTTAAAAGATGTTCCAGCAGAGATTTTAGCTCTTAAGGGACAAACTAAAACATATGGTACTCCAAACGAATCTGCTCAAGGCGGTGTTTATTTTGAATTGAACCTAAATGCTGTTATTACTAAAGTTTATATTGATAACGCAGATACTGCAGATCAAAGTGCTGCTATTAAAGCTTTCAAAAAAATAATTCAAGATAAAATTACTAGCTTAAAATAATCCAATTATGAAAAAACTTTTTATATCATTTATCGTCTGTTTTCTTTTTACGACAGTTTATTCTTTAGATGCTTCTAAAGTGGCTTCTGGATCAATTGTAAATACTTGGACTTGGGAAAAATCTATTGGTGGAAATGAAAATCCGTATTTGGCAACTCCAAAAACGATTGGATTTAATAAGAAAATCATCTTTACTCCTAACGGAAGAGTAATTACTTATAAAAATAATGTTGAAATTAGAAATAGTGCTTATCAGGTAGAAAAAGGAATTGGTATTTTAGATCAGTCAGAACATGACCTAATTTCTTTCGAGGGTAAAACTTACATCATAGAAAACCTTGACAATCAAAACCTAACGATTGTAGCCAACGATCAAGATGGTGCTCGAACTATATTTAAAAGATAGTTTTGTAAACTATTATAAACTATTTTTGCAAAATCAAATTTGAACCATTTCTTGAAAGACGACGTAGAAAAATATATCAAACTGTGCATGAAAAATGACAGAGAGGGACAACTGAAAATATATCAGTTGTTCTCTCCTGTTTTGTATGGAATATGTTTGAAATACATGAAAAATGAAGACGACGCCAAAGACGTTTTTCAGGAAGCTTTTGTGATTGTTTTTCAGAAAATAAGCCAATATAAATTTGAAGGAAGTTTTGAAGGATGGATGAAACGGATTTTCATTAACAAACTCATCGAAACTTTAAATAAAAAGAAAAAAGAAAGTTTTTTTCTCGATGTATTTGATCCCGACACTGATTTTGTCGAAGAGGAAGAACTAGATATCATTCCGATAGAACAGGAAAAGTTACTGGAATATATACGGGATTTGCCAGATCAATATCGAACGGTTTTTAACTTGTATGTTTTTGAAAAAATGAAACACAAAGAAATAGCCGAATTACTGAAAATATCCGAAGGAACATCAAAATCAAATTTAAACCGCGCCAAACACATTTTACAAAAGCGAATTTTGAGTATCAAAAATTTTAAGACAGCATGAAGAAGCACAAAATAGAAGATATTTTTTCATCAATGGAAGACTTTTCGAGTGTTCCGCCTCCTGAATTATGGGGTCAGATTGAAGAAAAATTAGACAAACCTAAAAAGAAGAAGAAGAGAGCTATTCTTTGGTGGTCGGCTGCTGCATGCTTATTATTGGGGCTGCTTCTGCCTACAATTTTACATTTTTCTGGTTCACCTCAAAATAACAACTTAAACAATGGCGGTTCTGACAATAATAGTGTAGTTCTTGAAAATAATACAAACAATAAGAATAAAAATAATTCTGTTAACGAAAATGAAGAGAAAACTTTAGACACAATAAATAATGTTTTGTCTCCCAAAAATTCATTAACAAATCAACAACCGAATCCAAATCAAGAAACTGCTGTTGCTAATTCTGATTCGAAAAATAAATCAAATAAAAACAATAATAATTCTAAATATGAAGAGCAAATCAATAGAAATGCTCCAAATCAAAATATTGGAAATCAAAGTTTAATTGCTTCTGAAGAAAAATCTAGCGGGAGATCTTCAGCGAAATCATCTTTTGTAAACAACAAAAAAGCTTCTAACAAAGGAATTTCTGAAGAAAGAATTGCTTTTGGAAAACCTAGCAAATTTAATTCGACGCCACAAAAACAGCTTTCAAATTCGATTTTTGAAGAACAGTTACTTCCAAAAAACAATAAAAATTTTGCTGCTAATAACAATAATGCTTTTGCCAACAATAACACTTTCAAACAAAATTTGAATAATCCTAAAAACAATGCTACTGACAAAACTGCAAACGGTATTACAAAAGAAAATTCAAAATTTGGAATGCCTTTAACCAAACAAGATTCGGTACAACTTGCAGAGCTTCAAAACTTAGAAAAAGGAATTTTGCCTTTGGAAGAGAAAAAAGACAAGAAAGAGAAAAAGGACAAAAAACTGGATTTGAATGAAAGATGGGCTGTGGCTGTTTTTGCAGGTGTTGCAAGTTCGGAAAACACTAAAAACGATAAAACACTAGGCAACGTAAACGATTCTAAACAATCCAATTCGTACGGAGTTAAAACAAAATATAACATTAGTAATAAATGGGCTGTAAGTTCTGGAGTTAAATTTAATGAGCTTGGGCAAAAAGTTGCCAACGTATCTTATGTAAGTGCTAAAGGCAATACTCTTTTTGTTCCTGGAGTCAGCGCTACAGATTATAATAGCCCCGCACCAGTCGGAAATTCAGAATATATTTTAATCTCAAACACTACTAAAGAAGCTTTAAAAAGCGAAAATGTCCAAAGTGGAAAATTGGATCAGAACTTAAGATATATCGAAATGCCTCTAGAAGTTTCTTACTCTATTTTTAATAGAAATAAAGCCAGTATAAATTTAAATACTGGAGGTTTTGTTGGTAAGTTAATCTCAAACAATGTTGCTTTAGACGGCCATAATATTGGGCAAAATACAACTGCAAATGATTATGTTTATGGTTCTACTTTGAGCAGTACGGTTCAATATCGTGTGTATAAAAAAACGAATGTGTTTGTTGAACCTGCGATGAATTATTATATTAATCCGTTAAACAATCAGTCCTTTAACCAGTTTCAGTGGGGATTAAATTTTGGTTTAAATGTTTCTTTCTAAGTTGAATTTGATGTAATTTTAAGAAAAAATAATTTCATTTTTGATGAACTTTACAATTTCCACAATAGATTCAAAATCAATTGCAACTGATTTATTTAGTGCAAAAGAAATCATTTTTGATAAAGCTGGTTTAGAATTGACTGATCTTCAGAAAGAAAATGAAAGTGGAGAATATAGTGCTTTTCGCTTTTCATTAGACAATAAAAACATTTGTTATAGAGAAGCCAAAATAACGCCAACTAAAACAGGACAGTTTGTTACGTTATGGAAACGAAACGATAACGGAATTATTGAACCTTTTGATGCTAATGATTCTATAGACTTTGTTATTGTTAGCGTTCGAAAAGATCAAAATTGGGGACAATTTATTTTTCCGAAAAAAACTTTACTTGAAAAGGGTGTTTTTTCTACTGAAAAGAAAGAAGGAATTAGAGCAACGCGCGTTTACCCGCCTTGGGATGAAACCAAAAGCAAACAAGCTCAAAAAACGCAAAAGTGGCAATTGGACTATTTCTTCCATTTCACAAACAACCAAATTGATTTCGATCAACTAAAAAAAATATTCTCATAAAAAAAGGCAGTCTTAAAATGACTGCCTTTCTTTTTATCCTGAAGATTTATTATTTTTTGATAATCTTATCTTTAAAAATTACTTTATTATTTTCTGTAACGGTGTAAATATAAAATCCAGAAACTAGATTATGAACAGACATAACAGCTGTACTGATTTCAGATTCGCTTTTTACACTAATCGTATTTCCAATTACATGTCCGTTGATATCATACAGTTTGATTTTTAAATCTCTTCCTTGCGTCGTTTGCAAATCAAAATTGACAACATCTGTTGCAGGATTTGGATATGCACGAACTAGAGATTTATTTTTACCTCCAAAATCAGGAACAGCCAGAACATCCTGTTTCAATTCAAAACGAGCAATTACAGGTCCGTGATCAGACGTGGTAGTCGTATAACTTGCAATATCATTACGGGGATCATAAACTGCAGTTGAATTTGCAATATAATCATCTAATAATTCATTAGAAATTGTAATGTGATCTAAGAATCCGCCTGAGCTTAAAAAACTGTATGCACCAGCCTGGCTAATTTCTAAAGTAAGCGCTTTATAGTTATTAGTATCATTTACAAAAACCTCATAAGAAGAAGGCTGGCCAGCAATAACTGAAGCTTTTACATCATCATTATAATCTCCTAAAAGAATAATATTTGAATTTGCATAATGTGCATCTAAACTATCTTTAAGAACTTGAGTATCATATTTACGCATATTGTAGCGAGAAATATCTGTTCCGCTGTTGGCACGCGCGTGAAGGTCAATTAACTGAATTTCATTTTTAACTCCGTTAAGATTTGTTTCTAAAGTTACCATGTAAGGCAAACGTCCAGAAGAGAAAAAACTGCTGTTTGTACCTCCAGGATAATTAGCCAGCGTTTTTGTAGCAGCGCGTAATTCATCGTAAAACTCTTTAAACATTACACGAGTTTTCTTCAATGTTGTTGTTTTGGTATTATAAAGCACAACTAATTTTTGAGGTGGAAAAGTTGGATCTGAAGTTGGATCCCATGAATAAGACCAAGAAGTTGAAACTGTTTTTTCGAATGTTTTACCGTTTACATTTATTTTGGCAATTAAAGCATCAATTTGTGCGTCGCTAGAAACCTCTTGAACAACATATACATCTGCATCTAATTTATTCATAACTTTTGATACATTTTCCAACTGTAATGTTTTGTCGGCTGGACCGTAAGCAGCAGTTGGCGCTCCAAAAAATTCTAAATTATAAGTAACCACATCAAAAGTATCTGCTTTTGGTAAAGAAGAACCTGTTAGTGAACCAATCTGCTTGCTTAAAGAAGTTCCTGTCACTGTAAGTGTTCCAGAAATTTTTAATTCTTTTGTTGTTGGAATAAATCTTGCATAAAGTGTTGTTCCAGCCGCTGCAACAGCAGAAGAAATTGCAATACTTGAAGCAAAAGAAGTATTATCTAACGATAGTTGGTACGAAGCTGGAGCTGTCAACGTTAAATTACCATATCCGTCTGCTTTAAAAGCAAAAGATTGACTTGCAGAAACTGCATTTTGAGCTACATCTCCAAAATCTAAAACTGGGTTTGAAGCCACATAACCCGATTCGTTTGTAATAGCAAAATCATCAAAAGACCATTCTGCCGCATTATTGTTTCCGCCAGCTGTAGTTTCGTAAACCCATGCCAAATAAGTGTGATCTGTTTTAAAATCTCCTAAATTAATGTATTGAGATTGTACATAAGTTCCTGTAGCAGTTGGAAAATTTCCATCAATTTCTGTCCAAGTTGCTAAAGTAGGATCGCTAACACCATCATAATTTGTAGAAACCATTAATTTTAAAGATGGTCCAGCATAAAATTTACGAGAATAGAAAGACAATAATGGAAATTGCCCAAAACTGTCTAAACGTAATTTTGGAGAAATCAGCCAGTCTTTACTTGGTATGTTTGTATCTGAAAAACCATTCACCAAAACAGCACCAGTTCCAGAATTTACATTTCGTGCCACAGTAGTGTGAGCCCATTTATTTAAAGGCCCTGAAACATTATATTGTGTCCATCCGCTGTTTGAAAGCACATTTGGATCATCAAAATTTTGAATGTAAGGATTGGTTCCGATTCCTGAAACTGAAATCGTTTTGCTTAAAGCACCTGTACTTTCATGCGTTATTGTTCCAGATAAAATACCAGAAGCACTTGGTGTAAAACGTACATAAACCGTTGGCGTTGCATTTGAAGCAAAATCTGCTGCATCAAAACTTATAGAAGTTTGGAAAGCAGTATTGTCTTTTGAAACTGTATAGTTAGCCGTTGCCGTTACAGTTACCGGAGCAGTAAGATTTGTTCCTTTAATTTGATAATTTAAACTAGCCGATTCTAAATTTTGTTCTACGCTTCCAAAATTAAGCGTTGTACTTGTAGTTCGTATAGATGGAATTAATGTACTAGAAGTTGTAACATCTAATTTATTAACTGTTGCTTGAAGGTTTTCAGAAGCATCTTCAGAAACAGAATAAACAATGTAAGCGGTATTTAAAGGTAAACCTGTAAAGATTTTAGAATACTCTAAAGCTTTGTCTGTAATATTTAAAGATCCTGACTGTAAAGCTGCAGCTCCAGTTGCATCCAAACCAGCTTTTACTTGTGCTGCAGTTGGTTGTGTACTTCCAGCAGCAGTTAAAACGAAATAGGTTTTACCTGTTTCATTTAATTTACTAACAAAGTCAAAACCGTCAGATAAAACCTCAACAATTTTTGGGTAACCAGATTCATTAACTGGAGCAGTTGTATCTCCTCCAACTTTTATATTATCAATTGCAAAAGACGGTCTAGAACCTGAACCTCCATTTTGTTTACTAATCCATCTAATTTGCACTTCAGGCTGATTGTCGCAATCAGCAGGCAAAGTAACATTTATAGTTTGCGGATTCTGTGGAGTTGTTACTCCAGTACCTGTTTGCAAAGTAGTTCCACTAATATAAGACGTTGATGGCAAAGTTGTAAAAACTCCTGTTTGCCCCACTCTATATTGCAGAACCATTTCGTTTATACGAGTATTACTAGCAGTCACATCATAAGGATTACGAATAACCATTGCATCATACTGAACAATAACAGCTGTCTGACCAGATGTATTAAATGCCAAAGCAATAGTCAAATCTAAAGATCCGCTATTTAAGAAACCTATTTTTCCATTATAATTATGAAAATTACCACTAGTAATTGATGCCGAACTACTCGCAACAAGAGGTCTATCAGCAACTACTGTTGCAGCAGTATTAAATGCGGATCCAGGGACAAGAGAAGCTGTCCATCCTCTTAATCCAACTGGAAAAGCTGTAGCCGTCGCTTGCAGTCCAGTAAAGTTTTGAGAATAAGGTAATGTTTGAACTTCTGGCATCGTTCCCTGGGCAAAAATATTTCCAGAAAAGCAACCTATCAAACATAAAAAAGCCATTAGCTGGCGTGAAAAGTAAAGTTTTTTCATACTGTTTAAGAATAGAGTTTTTAGAAGTCAAATTTATCGCCTTTAAAGTTAAGCCAATATTATAAAACCTTAAACTTAATGCTTACAGTTTTATCAATATAATTCAATAAAGCACAACACAATATTAAAGATACTAAAATAAAAACAATTAAAAAGCTCAAACACCAAACATTATTCAAAATAGCACAACCTTTAAAGCGTTTAAAAAAACTCCACATTTCTTACAAACAAAGGGATTATAAACAAAAAAAAAGCAGTAAACTTTTGCTTACTGCCTTCTCACTTTGTTATGTAGTCTAAAAAATTATACTGCTGTATAACCGCCATCGGCTATGATATAACTTCCTGTTGTGAATGATGATTTATCTGAATTTAAGAAAACTACCAATTCTGCAATTTCTTCTGCAGTTCCTAAACGGTTCATTGCCGATTTAGCTGCCACAGCATTCATCATATCTTTATTTAAATTATCTTTTAAAAGTGCTGTCTCAATATAACCAGGCCCAACGGCATTGCAACGAATATTTTTCTGTGCATACTCAACAGCTATATTTTTTGTTAAACCTACAACAGCATGTTTAGAAGCCGTATACGCTGGACTAAGTGGCGCGGCAACCTGTCCGTGGATAGAAGCGATATTAACAATGCTTCCACCGCCGTTTTTCTCCATTTGTTCCAATTGATAACGGCAGGCATAAAAAACACCATTTAGATTAAGTGCTATAACTCTATCCCAATCCGCTGGTTCGTATTCTCCGGTTGGCTTTGCTGGTCCGCCCATTCCGGCGTTGTTGCACGCAATGTCAAGTCTACCGTATTTAGAAACCGTAACCTCAACCATGTGTTTATTATCACTGGCACTCGACGAATCTCCTTTTACAAAAAAAGCTTCGCCTCCCTTATCTTTTATGATTTTTACGGTTTCTTCACCGTGCTCTACATTAATATCTGATACTACAACTTTTGCTCCTTCTCGAGCGTACGCTTCTGCTACTGCGCGTCCAATTCCTGAACCGCCTCCAGATACAAAAGCTACTTTATTTTCTAAAAGTGCCATTTTATATATATTTAAAATTTGATACCTCTAATTTACGAAGAACTTCAATGATGACAGTACTTTGAAGCGAGTTTACAATAAGATTAACGATTACCGCTAATGTTATGTTATTTGATATTAAAATGACCCTATTCTGATGAAAATTTCGTATTGTAAATTAATTCTCTTCATCCAATTTCATGTTGCCTCGATCTTTATGATTGTCTGGATGTGAATTCGGATATCGATTCGGAGTGATATCAGAATTACGATCTTTGTTTTCTACTGTTTTATTGGCTTCGTCTTCAGTGGAGACACCACGATTGGCATTTGCATTTTTAGAATCGGTTTTTGAAATTTTGGTCTTAATATCTTCGTTTTCGTTTCTTGCTCTTTCTACAATCTTTTTATCTCCATCGGCATCTGTTACCAATTCTTTATTGAGTTTTGCATCTTTTAACTCTTTGTCGTGCGAAACGTCTTTTCCTTTGGATTCCTCAATATTTTTTTGCGTTCCGTTTATCTTTTTTGTTCCTAAATTATTCGTTCCCATGGCATTTTTCTTTTGAGTTTCTTACCTAATATTACGAATTTAAAATTTTAAAACTAAGAGGTTTAACATTGCTTTTAGTTTATAACACCTTATTTTTCATAATTCACTATCTTTATTTACAACATTTTACGATTCAACCTAAATCTTAACTTATGAATTTCTTCAAAATCAAAACCAGTTGGTCTAATGCGGAATTTATTTTAATCAAAATTTGCATGGCTTCAATCTATATATTTATCGGAAGTTATTTTCACGAATTTTTTCAAAATTATTATTGGGCTTTAATCGAAATTTTTGCCTTTACTGCAATTTGGTTTTTATATCAATGGATAAAGAAAATGAAATCTCAAGAGCAGTAATTCGTTTTAATTTTAAGAAAGCCACTATCTTTGCAAAAAATTAAAAATGCACAGACACTTCATTCTTTTTAAACCTTACGGCTACTTAAGCCAATTTATTTACGAATTAAAAAGAAAGAAAAAGCTTTTGGGCGAATTGCATGATTTTCCTGAAGGAACAATGGCAATCGGAAGATTGGATGAAGATTCTGAAGGTTTGCTCTTCCTAACTACAGATGGAAATATGAGCGAATTGGTTCGAAGCAAAAAAGTCGACAAAGAATATTATGTTCAGGTGGACGGCATTATTACTCCCGAAGCAATTGAACAATTGCAAAAAGGTGTACAAATTGGACTTGACGGAGGCAAATACAAAACAAAACCCTGCAAGGCCTTTATTGTAACGGAAATTCCTGATTTTGGAGCAAGAGCCAAAAAAATTAGAGACGAACGTCATGGGCCAACTTCTTGGGCTTCGATTACAGTTAGAGAAGGAAAATTTCGTCAAGTTAGAAAAATGACTGCTGCAGTAGGTTTTCCAACTTTACGTTTGGTTCGAGTACGGATAGGAAATGTATATTTGCAAAACTTAAAAGCGGGAGAAGTTTGTGAAGTGAAAGATTTTAAATTAGAAAATTTGCCCATTTGATAATTAGAAAATTTAAAAACTCAAACTCATAACTTATAATTTATAACTCATAATTAAAAAAAATGCTAAACGTAGTTCTTGTAGAACCTGAAATACCTAATAATACTGGAAACATTGGAAGATTGTGTGTTGGTACAGAAAGCCGATTGCATTTAATTCATCCTTTTGGTTTTGTAATTAACGATAAAAACCTAAAACGTTCGGGATTGGATTATTGGGTTCATCTTGATGTAACCGAATATCAAAATATTGAAGAATGGATGCAGCAGATTCCTGATAAATCTCGTGTCTTTTTAATGAGTTCGCATTCTGAAAAATCGTATTTGCAAAATGAGTTTCAAGATGGAGATTGGTTAGTTTTTGGAAAAGAAAGTGTTGGCTTGAGTAAGGAGTTTATGGAAAGGTTCGAAAATCATTTGACGATTCCGATGTCTCCGCTAATTCGTTCTTTTAATATTGCTAATTCAGTTGCTTTTGTTATTGGTGAAGCGAAGAGACAAATTGGATTAAAAAAATAATTTTTACGATTTCCTGCAAGGTTTTTAAAACCTTGTAGGTATTTATAATTTCAATCACAATCTAATTTTAAACCTACAAGGTTTTAAAAACCTTGCAGGAAGAGTCGAAAATCAATTCACAATAAACTTCCCTTTTTCAGCATCAAAAATAATATTTTCATCCTTAAATAAATTGCTGAAACTTCCATTCGAAATTAAATTACAAGGCTGATCTTGCGTTATGTTTTCTGGCGTCATCATAATCATTTCGTCACTTAATTGGATCGCCAAATCAATGTCGTGAGTAGAAAACAAAATACATTTTTGAGTTTCTTGAGTCAATTTTTTCAATAATTTGAATAAGGAAACTTTATGCAATAAATCTAAATGCGTTGTCGGTTCATCTAAAATAATCAACGGTGTATCTTGTGCCAAAGCTCTTGCAATTAGCACTTTTTGTAATTGTCCGTCACTAATCTGAAAATGTTTCTTTGAAGCTAAATGCTCTATTTGCGTCAGGCTCATTGCTTCATGAACTTTTGAAATATCTTCATCAGATAATTTATCAACCCAATTGGTATAGGGCTGTCGGCCTAGCGCCACCAATTCAAAAACAGTAAGATTACTTGGCGGCAGTTTTTCGGTCAAAACCAAACTTAGATTCTGCGCTAATTCTGAAGGTTTATAATCTGAAATACTTTTTTCATTTAAATAAACATTTCCAGATAATGGTTTTTGGATTCCAGTAATTGTTCGCAACAAAGTAGACTTTCCAATTCCGTTTGCTCCGATTAATGTAATTAATTTTCCTGAAGCTAAATTTAGATTCAGATTCTCAGCAATAGTCGTAACACCTTTCTTGGATTTATACCCAATATTTAGATTTGATGTGGAAAGAATTGCTTTCATTTTGAGTTATTTTTTAAACACATAGAAACATAGGTTTTTCTTTTTACTGAGAGTTTATTGAAAATTTACTTGTAAATTAACACATAGCATTGAACTTAAAACTTTGGTAATAATTTGAAGTATTCATTTACAAACGTTTTTTGGCCTTCTTTGAAAATATTAAAACAGTTAAAATTAATTAGAATGCCTTTTGGAGCTTTTAAAAGTTTCATATAAGTCATTAACTGTGCTTCATATATTGGATTTTATTCTGATGTCGCTTTTAATTCTACAACTAAACAATTCTCAACTAATAAATCACATTTTAAATCTGCATTTAATTCTTTGCCTTTATAAATCAAAGGCACTTTCATTTCAGTAAAAAAATTTATGTTTCGAAATCTTAATTCTTCTTTTAAACATTGATGATAAACATTTTCAAGCAAACCTTTTCCAACTGCTTTATGAACTTCTATACAAGCGCCAATAACATTAAAAGTTAATTCATCTAGATATTTTTGAGTTACCATTTAAAAATTAGTTTTATAAAATAGAAAACCAGTTTTAATTCACTAAAGCTATGATTGTTTAAAATAGTGAAACGCCTTTAATCGGCTTTTAAAACTATGTATCTATGTGTTTAAAAAACTAAGATATTAAATATTTGTAAGTTTTTACGTAAAATTTCTTTTTCTAACTAAAAGCCAAATTACCACGGGCGCACCAATAATAGACGTTATAGCATTTATTGGAAGCGTAACATCGAAACCTGGCATTTGTGAAACAATATCGCAAAACAGCATAATAATTGATCCGAAAAATAAAGTGCTCCAAAACAATATAGTATGATTACTAGTCTGAAAAGTCAGTTTTGCAATATGCGGAACTGCTAATCCGATAAAAGCAATTGGACCTGCAAATGCCGTTATGGCTCCCGATAATATGCTGGTTGCAAATATGATGATTAAACGTGCTTGTTTAAAATTCAATCCCATACTTTTTGCATAGTTTTCTCCTAACAATAAAGCATTTAATGGTTTGATACTTTTGGCGCTCAAAAGTAATCCGATTATAACACAAGATGTCAAAATTCCGATTGTGGACCAAGAGAGATTTCCTAAGCTTCCCATTGACCAAAAAGTAAATTTCTGCAATTGTTCTGCTGTACTAAAGTACGTTAGAACACTTACAATTGCTGTTGTAAAACTTCCGAACATTAATCCAACAATCAAAATTGCCATTGTATCTCGTAATCTTTGGGAAACAACAAGAACCAAAAGTAAAACCAAAGTACTTCCGAATGTTGAAGCAATCACAATTCCGTATGACGACAATGCAATTACGCTTAAAAACGAAGGCAGAAATCCAGCACCTAAAATGACAAAAGCAACTCCCAAACTCGCGCCAGAACTTAGTCCCAAAACATAAGGTCCTGCAAGCGGATTTCGAAACAAAGTCTGCATTAAAAGTCCGCTAATTGAAAGTCCGCTTCCAACTAAAACAGCCGTAATCGCTTTTGGCAGACGGTAATTAATGATAATATATTCCCAAGTTGACTTTGCTGCATGACCACCAATTAAGCTTGCGAAAACATCTTTTAACGGAATTGTTACCGATCCTAAACTAATGCTCGCAAAAAACATTAATAAAAGACCTAAAGTCAGAACTAGAAATAAAATGGTATTTCGTTTTTTATTGGCCAAATTAGTTCAGTTTTGATGCAAAAGTAAATTCGTAACTTGACAATAAATCAGGATGGAAGATTTTAATATAATCTTTCAAAACTAAATCTGGACGGCTTGGTGCTAATTCATAATAAACCGTTCCGCCAGTTGCTCCCAATTTACCTTCAAAATTATAAACGCTTTTATTTTTAAAAGCATCAAATTCTCCATAATGAGGATTTGCTTTTTGCAATTCGTCTAAACTTTTAAATGAACCAGAAGCAATCCACACATTGGCAGTTTTGGCTTTGTCTAACACTTTTTCAAAAGATAAACCTTCGCTCCCGCTTCCTTTTAAATCTGCCCATAAATAAGTTGCTTGAGCATCTTTCATAAATTGCGCTACCCAGCTGTTTCCTTTAGCAACATACCAAACATCTTCATACATCGAACCGTATAATACTTTTGAAGTCGCAGGTTTATCAGCAACTAATTTTTTCGCCTGATTGTAACTTTCTACAATTTTATCAAAAAGCTCTTTTGCTTTGTCTTCTTTAGCGAATAAAGCACCGTACAGTTTTATCCATTCTGCTTTTCCAAGCGGAGACTGTTCCATCCAATCGCCTTGAATTAAAACATTTAAACCGCTTTTTTTCAGGTTATCCAACATCGGATTGTTATTATCAACTCCAAAAGTCACGATTAAATTTGGTGCTAACTCTATTAATTGCTCGATATTTAGTTTTTCATTTTGTCCAACGTTTTTAACCGAACCTTTATCAATTAAAGCTCTTGTCTTTTCTGAGGAAATATAATCGGTATGCGGAAAACCAACTAATTTGTTTTCTACTTCCAACATTTCTAAAAATGGAATATTAGTAGTTGAAGTAACCACAACTGACTCCAAAGGAACCTGAATTGAGGTATAAGACTGAAGACTATCTGGAACTTTTGCGTCTTTTTCTTTTAAGATATATTTGAAATCTTTATCTGCATTAGGCCATGGATTTGAAACAGTTACAATAGAATAATCCTCATATTTTACGATTGAAAGTCCTGATGCATATTCAATACTATTTTGAGCATTTACCATTTTTACTGCTTCTATTTTTTCATTCTTCTTACAACCTATAAGAATAAAAAAAGCTGCAGTAATAATCATTTTAGGGAATATTTGTCTCATGGTTTAGGTTTTGTATGGCACAAAGGTAAAGTATTTTCTATTTTTTTTGTTTACCTTTATTCTTACAAATTTAAACAATTGTATCTTTACAACATGAATACCACAAAAATGAAAATTTGCTCAAGCTGTGAATCTGAATTCAGCTGTGGAGATATATCTTTAGAAAATAAATGCTGGTGCAATGATTTTCCACCAATTTTCAATCTTTCTGAAGGTGGAGATTGTCTTTGCCCAGTCTGTTTCAAAGAAGCCTGCGAAGATAAAATCGATGCTTACACTGAAACTATTACTCCATTAAATGCTCCTAAAAATAAAGCGATATCTTTACCCAAAACAGAAAAACTAATAGAAGGAATTGACTATTATTTAGAAAATGGCAACATGGTTTTTAAAACATGGTATCATCTCAAAAGAGGAACTTGCTGCGGAAACGATTGCCGACATTGCCCGTATTAATTGTTAATTATAAATTGTTAGTTGTTAATTATTAACTTGGCTGACACAATTTAATACTTAATAACAAATTAATATGCTTTATTTAATAACCGGCGGCGAACGTTCTGGAAAAAGCAGTTATGCTCAAAAAATTGCTTTAGAACTTTCCAATTCTCCATTGTATGTTGCAACGGCTCGAAAATGGGATTCGGATTTTCAGAGTAGAATTGATCGTCACCAAAACGAACGCGACGAACGCTGGACCAATATCGAAGAAGAAAAATATTTAAGCAAAATTGATTTTACCGAAAAAACAGCTTTAATTGACTGCGTTACACTTTGGCTTACCAACTTTTTTGTGGATAATAAGAATGATGTTGCTTTAAGTCTGGAAGAAGCTAAAAAAGAATTTCTTTCTATTGCCAATCAAAAAAACACCAACATTATTATTGTAACAAACGAAATCGGAATGGGCGTTCATGCCGAAACTCATATCGGGAGAAAATTTGTTGAACTGCAAGGTTGGATGAATCAATTTCTTGCTGAAAATGCCAATGAAGTTGTTTTGATGGTTTCAGGAATTCCAGTTAAAATCAAATAAAAATATCCAAATTCTAAATTCCAAATTCCAAAACTATACTAAGCTTTGGAATTTGGAATTTTCTTTTTTTAGAGTTTGACCTTGGAATTTGGTATTTAAAAATTGTAATTTTATAGCATGAGCAATCTAGACGATATATTAAAATCACGCCGTGACACCCGACACTTTACAGCCGATGAAGTTCCTGATGAAGTAATTCAAAAAGCTTTGCAGGCTGGACATTGGGCACCTTCAGTTGGGTTGACCGATGCTACAAGATATTATCTCATTAAATCTAATGAAGTTAAAAATTCAATTAAAGAGCTGTTTTTAGATTACAACAAAAAAGCAGCTGAGCTTACCGACAACGAAGAACAAAAAAAACTTTATAATTCGCTTAAACTTGAAGCCATTGAAGAAGCGCCAATTGGACTTATAATTGCTTATGATCGCTCGGTTTTAAATCAATTTACAATTGGGACAATTGGCAGCAATGAAGCGGTGAAATTCAGTTCGGTTTGTTCGGCACAAAACATCTGGCTTTCGCTGACAGAACAAGGTTACGGAATGGGCTGGGTTTCTATTTTAAATTATTATCAGTTTAAAAAAATCCTAGATTTACCCGAAAATATAGAACCGCTTGGTTATTTCTGTATCGGAAAACCGGCTACCAATTATAACAATCAGCCGATGTTGCAGCAATTGCATTGGAAACAAAAATCGGAAGCTCCAATTTGTACTGAAATCAATGAAATCCATAAAATAGACATTCCCGATTCTGAATTAAAATCAAAAAATGAAACCGAAGACCAACACGACTTCTGCAAATTGCTGCAAGAAAAAATAGATTCCAAAACAAAACCTGTTGGTTCATTGGGAACTTTAGAAACTTTGGCTTTTCAAATGGCAAATGTTTTGGAAACTTTAAATCCGAAAATAGAAAAGCCCAATATTGTGGTCTTTGCAGCCGATCATGGAATTGCAAATCATGGCGTAAGTGATTATCCGCAAGATGTTACGCGACAAATGGTGACTAATTTCTTGGAAAATGGAGCAGCAATAAACGTTTTCTGCAATCAAAATAATATAGAATTATCCATTGTTGATTCTGGGGTTAATTATGATTTTGCTACCAATACAAAATTGATTGATGCTAAAATTGCGAAAGGGACACAATCTTTTCTTCACCTTCCCGCAATGAGCGAAACCGAAGTACAATTGTGTTTGGGTAAAGGAAAATCTATTGTTGAAACTATTGCAAAATCAGGTTCAAACTGTATTGGTTTTGGCGAAATGGGAATTGGAAATACTTCTACAGCTTCTGTTTTGATGAGTCTTTTAACTGGTTTTTCGATTGAAGAATGTATCGGAAAAGGAACGGGAGTTTCTGACGAAAAATTAATTCAAAAAAATAATATTCTAAAAAAAGCACTCGAAAATTATTCTGGTCAAACCGATTTAATTTCGCAGCTTTCCTATTTCGGAGGTTTTGAAATTATCCAAATGGCGGGCGGAATGTTAGCTGCTTTTGAAAACAAAATGCTGATTTTAGTTGATGGCTTTATTTGTACTACAGCTTTTTTAATTGCTTTTAAAATCAATCCGAGCATAAAACAAAATGCAATTTTCTGTCATTGTTCTGCTGAAAAAGCACATCAGAAATTATTAGAATATTTAGATGTCAAACCAATTTTAAATTTAGATTTGCGCTTGGGCGAAGGAACTGGTTGCGCAATTACTTTTCCAATTTTAAAATCGGCGGAGGCTTTTTTGAATGAAATGGCAAGTTTTGAAAGTGCGGGAATAAGTCGAAAGTAAGCTCTCTATTTGTCATTTCGACTGAAAGGAGAAATCACACGCGGGATTCGACAAAGATTGTCGACGTTATGTTCGGAGTTTCTAGTGTGATTTCTCCTTTCAGTCGAAATGACAAAACTCAACTAAAAATAAATTTCTAAATGAAAAAAGAACTACATATTTTCTTCACTTGCTTAATGTTCTACACCAGAATTCCATGTCCCAAAAACATAACACATCATCCAGATTATTTAAATAAAGCCACAAGATATTTTCCTTTTATCGGATGGATTGTTGGAAGTATTTCTTTTTTGGCATTTTATATTTTCTCACTTTTTCTTTCTACAGAAATTGCTGTTATTTTCTCAATTGTCATTTCAGTTTTAACAACTGGCGCTTTTCATGAAGACGGTTTTGCAGATGTCTGTGATGGTTTTGGCGGAGGCTGGACCAAAGAAAAAATCTTGATGATAATGAAAGACAGTGCCATAGGTGCTTATGGAGCAATTGGATTGGTTTTGCTTTTTTTATTAAAATTCAGATTGCTTTCAGAATCTATTTTGTTATTTCATGTTCATGATTCGATGGCAGTCTTTAAAACATTTCTCCTATTTATTTCTGCGCATTCCTTAAGTAGATTGGCAGCAATCAGTATTATTTTTACCCATGAATATTCTCGCGAAGATGCTTCAAGCAAAAGCAAACCAATTGCCAAACAATTTAGCTGGAAAGAAGTTTTCGGATCTTTCTTTTTTGGTCTAGTACCTTTAATTGTATTTTCACTTTTTGATTTTAGATTAATTCTAGCCGTAATTCCTGTTTTTATTACACGATATTTCTTAGCAAGATATTTTCAAAAATGGATTGATGGCTATACCGGAGATTGTCTTGGTGCAACACAACAAGTCTGTGAAGTTATATTCTACCTAAGTATTTTATTTTTATGGAAATTTATCTAGTTCGTCATACCGAAACCATTTGCGAAAAAGGAATCTGTTACGGACAATCGGACGTAAATATTGCGGAACCTTTTGATGAAATTTTTAATAGAATTGTTTCCGAATTACCAGAAGAAGCTTTGATTTTCTCGAGTCCTTTAAAACGTTGTGTCATTCTAGCAAAACACATTCAGCAAAACATAAAAGTTATTTCTTATCAAGAAGACGAACGTTTAAAAGAAATGAATTTTGGAGATTGGGAATTGAAAAACTGGAACGAAATTCCGAACGAAGAACTCAATCCTTGGATGGAAGATTTTGTAAATATTAGCGCTTTAAATGGTGAATCTTTTATAGAACTTCATGAAAGAGTTGGTGATTTTTTAGCTAATGAAATTTCAAAAATAAAAAAAACCATTATTATCGTTGCTCATGCAGGAATAATTAGAAGCATTTTATGTCATCAAACCTCACTTCCTTTAAAAGATGCATTTAATAATAAAGTCGATTTTGGAGAAGTCATCAGAATTGAATTATAAATTTTCAGTTTGTTTGATTATTAAGCCTTAAAAGTGAAACAAATTTGAATATTCAATATTTTTAACTTTATCTTTGCAGCAAATTAAGGTTGTGTTTAAATAAACACATTAAAAGGGAATCAAGTCATTTCTTGAGCTGTACCCGCAACTGTAAGCTAAGTTCTAAAACGAATGCTTGTTGTAAACTGCAAAACCACTGTCCCGCCATGCGGGACGGGAAGGTAAACAACAAGACGCAAGCCAGGAGACCTGCCTTTGTAACTAATATCGAGCTCTCGGGAAAAAGAGTGTAGAAATTATGACTATAAAACTAAGGTTTGCTTTTTGTTTACTTTTGTTGTGCCAGAGTATTTTGGCGCAAAACGATTCTATTAATAAACTGAAAGAAGTTGTTGTTTCTGACAATAATCTTAAGAATTTCTCTAATACGCAGTCTATACAAAGGTTAAGCGATTCCATCATAAGCAAAAACCAATCCTCACTAACTTCTCTTTTAAATTATAATACTGTAATCTATTTTAAAGAAAATGGATTAGGAATGACTTCTTCGCCTTCGTTTAGAGGAACTACTTCTCAACAGACTGTAGTAGTCTGGAATGGAATAAATATCAACTCTCAGTTATTAGGACAAGCAGATTTCAATACTATTTCAACACGAGGATTCAATTCTATAGATGTAAAAGCAGGCGGCGGAAGTGTTGTTTACGGAAGCGGTGCAATTGGAGGAACAATCCATTTAAATAATGATTTGAAATTTACAGATACATTCAAAAATGACTTTCAAATTTATTACGGAGAATTCAATACTTTAAGTGCAATTTATGGAATCACCGCAGCAACCAAAAAATGGAGTTTTGATGCCAGTTTTACTAGAAATAGCTCTGACAACGATTTCAAATTTGTTGGCCAAGAAGTTTGGAATAAAAACGGACAATACTACAACAATACATTGGATGCAGCGATTGGCTACAAGATAAATGACAAAAATAGCATCAAATTTTATAGTGAAATATATGATGGCGAACGTCACTTTTCTCTAACATCGCCAAATGCAACCAAAACAAAATACCAAGATTACAACACTCGTAATTTATTAACGTGGAGTAGTTCTTTTAGCAGTTTCAATTCAAATGTGAGACTTGCTTACATAACAGAACATTACAATTATTTTGAAGACATCAATCTAGACGGATATACTTCTGGTGGAGTAAAAAGTTTCATCGGAAAATATGATCTTGATTACACGATCTCTTCTACTATGAAGATAAGCACCATTTTAGATTACACAAAAAATGATGGACAGGGTTCTGGCATTGGCAAAAGTACGCGTCAAATTGGTGGCGCAAGTTTATTATGGAAACATTCGCTTACAGAAAAATGGAATTATGAAATGAGCGCCAGAAAAGAAGTTTCAGATGTTTACAAAAGTCCTGTTCTTTTTTCTGTTGGTTCACGCTATAATTTTTCAGATTTCTACAAGCTTAAATTTAACTTCTCGAGAAATTTCAGAATTCCAACCTTTAATGATTTGTATTGGGAAGGAAGCGGAAATCCGGATTTAAAACCAGAAAGTTCGTTTCAAGCAGAAATTGGAAATGAATTTACTTATAAAGATTTTCGAATGACCGTTACGGCATACGGAATGAAGATTAAAGACATGATTCGTTGGCTGCCAAACAACAACGGAAATTGGTCTCCAGAAAATACCGACAGAGTTACTATTTATGGTGCTGAAGCACTTTTAGGATGGAAAAAAAGTTTTGGCAAAAACACCTTCGATTTTAGCGGCACTTATGCCTACAACGTTTCATTAGACGACAGAACAGATAAACAACTTTTTTACGTGCCTTATCATAAACTAACTGGCTCTTTATCCTACTATTACAAAAAACTTTCTGCCTATTACCAAATTATGTATACAGGCGAAATTTTTACAACATCAGATAATAATCCAAAATACATACTTGACGCTTACAATGTTTCAAACGTTGGCGTGGATTACAATTTTAGCAAGAAAAACATTTTCAAATTAGGCGTTAAAGCTGCTAACCTTTGGAATGAAAAATACGAAGCTCTCCCTAGCCGATTTATGCCTGGGAGGAATTTAACTATTTATTTAAACCTTAATTATTAAAAACATGAAATTAAAAAATCTTTATTTAGGAATTATTGCCTCTGCATTTTTATTTGCTTCTTGTAGCAGCGATAATGATGACAACGACGTTGCGTTAGGTGTTTATGACAATGGTGTGCTTATTTTAAATGAAGGAAATTTTGGAACTCCTAATGGATCAGTTTCTTACGTTTCGAATGATTTGGCTACTTTTCAAAATGATATTTTCAAATTGGTTAATACTCCAATGGTTTTAGGAGATGTTGCTCAATCAATGTCTTTTAGCAATGAAAAAGCTTTCATTGTAGTAAACAATTCTAACGAAGTGGAAGTAGTAAACCGTTATACTTTTAAAAGTCTTGGTACAATTACTGAAAAACTTCAAAATCCACGTTACAGTGTGGTTGTAAATGACAAATTGTATGTAACAAATTCAATTTCTCAAGCTGTTACCGTTTATGATGCAAAAACTTATGCTTACATAACTTCAATTGCATTAGGAAAAACTGCTGAAAAAATTATTACTGCAAACGGAAAAATTTATGTAACAAATGCAGCTTACGGAAACGGAAGTGAAGTTACTGTTATTAGCCCTTCAGCAAATGCTGTGACTAAAACCATCACATTAGAAAATGGTATTAATTCGATTGAAGAAAACAATGGAACTGTTTATGTATTAGCAGGAACTAGCGCTAAAAGTAAATTATTTAAAATTAATACTTCTACCGATACTGCAACATCTTTCGAATCGACTACAGTAAAAAATGCTATAAACATGGACATTGACGGAGATAAAATCTATTATACTCAAGGAACTGGTGTTTACGAAATGAACTTATCTGCAACAGCATTTTCAGACAAAGCTTTATTCTCTGTAAAAGACAGCAGCTGGTCTACTTTTTATGGTTTTGGTGTAATCGATGGCAGAATTTATTCTGGTGATGCAAACGCATTTACTTCAGACGGAACGGTTACTGTATACTCTTCTACTGGAACAGTATTAAAAACATTAACTGTTGGCGTAGGACCAAATGGTTTTTATTCTAACAATAATTAGAATTTATTTTTTTGGAATAAAAAAGGCTTTCATTTCTGAAAGCCTTTTTTTTATATCTAAATTTTCTTAAAATGCTTTTGGAGCAGTTTTAAGATACATTCCGTGTCTTAATCCGTTTAAGATTTTAGAATCTGTTACATAAGGACGTAAAGGCTCAGAATCTGTTTGGATTTTCTTAGCAGCATTTCCAGTAATTTTCGAAATTGCATTACTAAGCAAAGGTTCTGTAGTTTCTCCTAAAACACCATAATTAAGAACCGATTCATATTGTTGGTAAGTTGGCACTAAACCTTGCGTATAATCTCCAAAATTAGCAGAATTTGTAATTTTAAGAACCAAAGGTTGCATCGCATATTTATGATTTGGATTGATTCCTTTTTTCGTTGTCAACGTTTCTGAATCATAAACTGTAAATGATCCAACATTTTTTCCAACTGTAGTTTCTCCGATTTGAACAACATTAATGTACGGTTTTAATCCGTTAATGATTAATTCACTTGCAGAAGCTGTACTTGCAGTTGTAATAACGTAAACAGTTGTCATATTCAAGCTGTTTAAATTTTTAACAAATCTTACATTTAAATCTTCCAAATCAGCTGTACTAAGACCTTGCATTTGTTTGCTATTGAAAGTCATTTTTGAGAAGATTTGCGTATCGAATTGTCCCGTAATCATACTAGCCAATTTCGCAGATGTTGCAATAGATCCTCCTCCATTGTAACGAAGATCTAAAATGAAATCTGTAACTCCTTGTCCTTTTAATGTACCAAAAGCTTGATTCAATCTATCGTCATATTCAGAATAGAAACCGTTGTACATTAAATAACCAATTTTATGACTTCCAGAAGTGATTACTTTATTGATAAAAATTGGATTTTCTTCTAAAACTGTTTTCGTTAAAGTAACCGATTTTCCATTCGAAACAAATGCGCTTCCATTGTAATCAGCTAGATTTAAGGTGTAACTATCTTTACCTATTAATTCTTGATAATTAGAAACAGTAAGTTTGGTTCCGTTAATGCTGGTAAACAAATCCCCACGTTTGATTGCTTTAGTTGAAGCATCTGAATTTGGAATAATATATCGAACGTAACCCACCAAATCATTTGATCCGGAAGCCACTCGGCTTAATCTGAAATCAACACCATTATTTTTTGAAATTCCGCTTAATTCTTGTTCTAAAACGGTATAATCGTCGACAATCCAGCTAAAACGGTCAATTGCATCTCCGTTTGGATATTTACTTTCTGGTTTATTCAATAAATCTTCAAATAAATCTTCTGGTTTTGCATAACCTTTTAAGAAATTATTAAAGTCATTTTCAGTTGCAAAACGATTGTCTGCTAAATTTGGAACATCTGCCTGCCATAAATAAACTTCGTTTAGTCCTTTCCAGATAAAACTATTAATCTGTACATCTGCTGGCGCGGCAACATCGTCATTATCCTCACATGACTGTAAAGAAAAAGCGAATAAAAAAAGAAAAAGAGCACTCTTTAAAATTGTTTTCATATCATTTAAGTATCTTAGTAGTATACTGTAAAAGTAGCATCTTTAGTATTAGCTTGGTCACAAAAGCAGTATTTTTTTTACATATAAAAAAAAATATTTTTTTGTTGTAACAAATCTAATTGTGCCTCGTCTTGAATATATAAGCTAACGATTAACCATCAGACAATGAACCAAGTTGTATTTATAGAATTAATAAATCCTTTTAAAGACAAAGTTTTTCGTCTGGCAAAAAGATTGCTTACAAGTACTGAAGAGGCCGAAGATGCCACTCAGGAAGTAATGGTTAAATTATGGAATAAAAAGGATAATCTGGAAAGTTACAATAGTATTGAAGCACTCGCCATGACGATGACCAAAAACTATTGTTTAGATCAGTTAAAATCTAAAAGAGCCAGTAATCTTCAAATCGTTCATAACAATTTTACAGACCGCGAGCCTCAATTAGACAAAAAGCTTGAAGATGAAAATAGTTTAGAATGGGTTGAAAAAATAATAAACGAACTGCCCGAACAAATGCAGTTATTAATTCAGCTTCGAGATGTAGAACAATATGAATTTGAGGAAATTGCAAAAATTGTCAATATGAATGAAACGGCAATACGAGTTGCACTTTCGAGAGCGAGAAAAAAAATTAGAGAATCAATGACAAATACACACCTTTATGGAACCAAATAAAATAGAAGATATATTAGAAAAATACTTTCAGGGAGAAACTTCTATTGCTGAAGAAAATCAATTAAAAGAATACTTTTCTTCGCCAAATGTTGCGCAGCATTTGGAGCAATACAAGCCAATGTTTGGCTATTTCTCTCAGGCAAAAGAACAGAAGTCGACGTATGAGATTCCACTACTCCCGAAGTCTCGGGATAAAAAACGCAACGTAGCGTGGTTATCGATTGCAGCTTCAGCTGTTGTTTTGCTCGGAATTGGAACTTACTTTTTTGTGAGCGAACAAAAAGATACAACTGCAGTAGCTTCGCAAACAGAATTAGGAACCTACCAAGATCCCGAAGAAGCGCTAAAAGCAACTCAAAAAGCTTTAGCATTATTATCCAACAATGTTAATGTAGGTATTGAAAGTGTACAGTACATTAAAGAATATGAACAATCAAAAAACAAAGTCTTTAAACAGTAATTAAAAAATAAAACAATCATGAAAAATTTCATCATAACTTTAGTATTCGCATTCGTTACAAACGTTTTTTATGCACAAGGTGCTTTTGACAAATTTGACGGTCTAGACGACGTAACATCTGTAATTGTAAACAAGAAAATGTTCGATTTAATGAGCAAAGTAAAAGCTGATAATCAGGACAAAGAAACACAGCAATATATTAACCTGATTAAAAAATTAGATTACTTAAAAGTATTTACCACAAAAAATCCTAAGATCGAAGCAGACATGAAAGCTTCTGCAGACAAATACATCAAATCTGCCGGTTTAGAAGAATTAATGCGAGTAAATGATAGTGGTAAAAATGTCAAAATAATGGTAAAATCGGGCGCAAGCGACACACAAATTAAAGAATTATTAATGTTTGTAGATGGCGCTAAAAACGACGAGACGGTTTTACTATCTTTAACTGGTAATTTTGATTTGAATGAAATTTCAGTTTTAACAGATAAAATGAATCTTCCTGGAGGTCCAGACCTAAAGAAAGCTTCTAAAGGCAAAAAATAAATGAAAGCAAAAATTTTCACCTTAGCACTTATAGCTTTACTAACTTTAGGAAGCTGTAATTCTGAACCAACACTGCAAAAATATTTTGTTGAGAATTCGGAGAAAAAAGACTTTATTGCTTTGGATGTTTCTCCAAACATCCTGAATGTTGACAAAGCAAAATTATCTGCAGAACAAAACGAAGCGTTAAATTCGTTTGATAAAATGAATATTATCGCTTTTAAAGCAGATAAAAGTAATCAAGCGCAGTTTGAAACAGAAAGAACCAAAGTAAAAGCCATTTTAAAAGATCCGAAATATCAGGAATTAATGAAGTTTGGTTCTGGCAAAGATGGTGCTTCTGTAAGCTATGTTGGAAATGACGATAATATAAAAGAGTTTGTCATTTTCGCCAACAGAAAAGAAAACGGTTTTGCAGTAGTTCGTGTTTTAGGCGAAGATATGAATCCAAACAATATTATAACTCTAATGTCTGTTTTACAGAAATCAAAAATTGATATGGAGCAATTAAAACCTTTAGAACAATTGCTTAAAAAATAATACATCTTACTTTTATACGTGAAAAAGCTCCAATCTTTATTGGAGCTTTTTTTTTGATATTTACCTTACATGAATTGTAAGATTTTTTTTGTATTTTTAAATCGCCAATTATAAAATATTAAATAGATATGGAAAAAACATTTTATGACTTCGATACAAGCTTTTTAATATGGCAGATTATAAACATTGTCTTTTGGATTTTCGTAATTTATTTGCTTTATAAAGTTTATAAAAAGAATAGCTCAAAAAGTTAATTCACTTTTTTTAAATTTCATCACACACAACATATATGTAGAGACGCACCGCAGTGCGTCTTATGCGCAACAGAAATGAATATTGGACGTAGACGCACTGCAGTGCGCCTCTACAGATAATCGGGCTGAATTTTAAAATTGTACAAAACGAAAAAAGCTCCAATTTTCATTGGAGCTTTTATTTTATAATAGAATCTGAGATTATTTACTCAAATACATTTTTCTTCTAGAATACAATTCGTAGAATTGATCGTCTTTTAAGTCATCAATAAACAAGATACTTTCTCCGGTTGATTTCATTTCTGGCCCTAACGCTTTGTTTACGTTCGGAAATTTACTGAAAGAGAAAACTGGTTGTTTGATTGCATAACCATTTAATTGCGGGTTGAAATCAAAATCAGTTACTTTATTGTGACCTAACATTACTTTTGTAGCGTAGTTTACATAAGGTTCTCCGTAAGCTTTTGCAATAAACGGAACAGTTCTAGAAGCTCTTGGGTTTGCCTCGATGATGTAAACTGTATCGTCTTTAATCGCAAACTGAATATTGATCAAACCAACCGTTTTTAAAGCTCTTGCAATTTTATGCGTATGATCTTTAATTTGCTGCATTACGAATTCTCCTAAGTTGAAAGGAGGCAATGTTGCGTTACTATCTCCAGAGTGAACTCCACAAGGTTCGATGTGCTCCATAATTCCGATGATGTAAACATTTCCATCAGCATCACAGATTGCATCAGCTTCTGCTTCGATTGCTCCAGCTAAATAGTGATCCAGTAATAATTTGTTTCCTGGAATTGCTTTCAACAAATCGATAACGTGCTCTTCAAGCTCTTTTTTGTTGATTACAATTTTCATTCCCTGACCTCCTAATACATAAGAAGGACGAATTAAAAGTGGAAAATCTAAAGTATCTGCTAATTTTGAAGCTTCATCAGCCGTTTCAGCGATTCCGAATCTTGGGAAAGGAATGTTTAATTCCGTCAACAAGTCTGAGAATCTTCCTCTATCTTCTGCCAAGTCAAGCGCATCAAAACTAGTTCCGATGATTTTTACACCGTATTTAGATAATTTGTCGGCTAATTTAAGAGCTGTTTGACCTCCCAACTGAACGATTACACCTTCTGGTTTTTCGTGTTGAATGATGTCATAAATATGCTCCCAGAAAACTGGTTCGAAGTATAATTTATCTGCTGTATCAAAGTCTGTAGAAACCGTTTCAGGATTACAGTTAATCATAATTGTTTCGTAACCGCATTCTTTAGCAGCTAAAACTCCGTGTACACAAGAGTAATCAAATTCGATTCCTTGTCCAATTCTGTTTGGTCCAGAACCTAAAACGATAACTTTCTTTCTATCTGTAACAACACTTTCATTATCTACATAACGTTCTCCGTTTGCTTTTTCAATTTCCGCTTCAAAAGTAGAGTAGTAATAAGGTGTTTTTGCTTTAAACTCAGCCGCACAGGTATCAACCAATTTAAATACACGGTTGATTTTTTGATCCATACGTAAAGTGTGCACTTCACTTTCCAAACAACTCATCATATGCGCTAATTGTCTGTCTGCAAAACCTTTTTGTTTCGCTTCAAGCAATAATTCTTTCGGAAGATTTGAAACTTTATAGTTTGAAATTTCTTTCTCTAAAGTATAAAGCTCTTCATATTGCTTTAAGAACCACATGTCGATTCTTGTAATTTCGTGAATTGTGCTCAACGGAATTCCCATTGCGATTGCATCGTAGATTACAAAAACACGATCCCAGCTTGCGAAAGTCAGTTTCTCAATAATCTGTTCGTAATCATTGTATCCTTTTCCGTCAGCACCTAAACCGTTTCTCTTAATTTCTAGAGATTGTGTTGCTTTATGAAGCGCTTCTTGAAAAGAACGTCCGATTCCCATAACCTCACCTACAGATTTCATCTGAAGACCTAAAGTTCTGTCAGATCCTTCAAATTTATCAAAGTTCCAACGTGGTATTTTTACGATAACATAATCTAAAGTAGGTTCGAAAAGAGCCGAAGTAGATTTTGTAATTTGATTTTGTAATTCATCTAAGTTGTATCCTAAAGCTAGTTTAGAAGCGATCTTAGCAATTGGATATCCAGTTGCTTTTGATGCCAAAGCAGAAGAACGAGATACACGAGGATTAATCTCGATTGCTACGATATCTTCTTTTTCGTCTGGCGAAACTGCGAATTGTACGTTACATCCTCCAGCAAAATTTCCGATACTTCTCATCATTAAGATAGCGTAGTCACGTAATTTTTGGAAAGTAGTATCAGATAAAGTCATTGCCGGTGCAACTGTAATCGAATCTCCAGTGTGGATTCCCATTGGATCCATGTTTTCGATAGAACAGATAATTACAACGTTATCATTTTTATCTCTTAAAAGTTCCAACTCGTATTCTTTCCATCCCATTAAAGCTTTATCTATTAAAACTTCGTGAATTGGAGAAGCTTCTAGTCCGCGAGTTAAAAGCTCATCAAAATCTTCTTTTTTGTAAACCACTGCAGCTCCAGTTCCTCCAAGTGTAAACGAAGGACGAATTACAAGCGGGAAACCAAATTCTTGTGCAATTTCTTTTCCTTCTAAGTAAGAAGTAGCCGTTTTTGCAGGTGCAGTTGGCACATTTATTCTTTCTAAAAGCTGCTTAAACTGCTCTCTATCTTCAGTAATATTAATTGCATTAACGTCAACACCGATTAATCTTACTCCGAAATCTTGCCAGATTCCTTTTTCTTCAGCTTCCAAACACAAGTTTAAAGCAGTCTGACCTCCCATTGTTGGTAAAACCGCATCAATTTGTGGATGTTCCTTAAGAATTTCAATAATCGATTTTGTAGTTAAAGGTTTCAAATAAATATGATCGGCCATAGATGGGTCGGTCATAATAGTCGCTGGATTGGAGTTAATCAAGATAACCTCAATTCCTTCTTCGCGAATAGAACGAGCAGATTGAGATCCTGCATAGTCAAATTCGCAAGCTTGGCCAATAACGATAGGTCCTGAACCTATAATTAAAACTGATTTTATTGATGTGTCTTTAGGCATTTTATATGTATTGTGTAGTTATTTAAGATTTTAAAAAACTGTTCTAGTGTGCTATAAACTAGAAAGTTGAGAAAATTTTTACCGACAAGGTATAAAAAAAGGCGATACTAAAAAAGTAATCGCCTTATGTATGTTTATACAAACATTATTTTTTGTGTCTAGGTTCGCTAGAAACAGTTAATTTATGTCTTCCTTTTGCTCTTCTACGCGCTAGAACTTTTCTTCCATTCGCAGAAGCCATTCTGTCCATAAATCCGTGCTTATTTCTTCTTTTTCTTTTCGATGGTTGAAATGTTCTTTTGCTCATTGCTTTGTATCTTTAAAAATGGTATCTAATTAACTCTTTCTTGGTTTTGAATATCGTTGCTCAAAAACCGAGTGCAAATATACAAAGACTTTTTTTTCTGGCAAGCACTTTAATAAAAATATTTTTAATTCATTTTACTATATTTGCAATCACAAATTTACATTAATTATGTTTCACAAAAATATTAAACTAATTTTAGCCGGACTTCTTGTAGTTGCTGGCATTTGGCAATTTACAGAAAGTAATATCGGAAATGGTATTTTCCTTATTTTACTTACTGCTATTCCAATTTTTCTTTACTTTAAAAACGAATTTATCCTTTTAGCTTTCCTAAAATTAAGAAAACAAGACTTTGAAGGCGCTAAAAAATGGTTATCATATATTAAAAATCCAGAAGGAGCATTAGTTAGAAAACAACAAGGTTACCTAAATTACTTACAAGGCATCATGTTATCTCAGACTAACATCAACCAAGCTGAGAAACATTTCAAAAAAGCTATCGAACTTGGACTATCAATGGATATGGATTTAGCTGTAGCTAAATTAAACCTTGCAGGAGTTGCAATGTCACGCAGAAGAAAACTGGAAGCGACTAATTTACTTAATGAAGCTAAGAAATTAGACAAGCAAGGAATGCTGAAAGAGCAAATCACGATGATGAAAGAACAAATGAAAAAAATCTAACGATTTTAATTTTCAATTTTTAAAATCCCAAATTCCAAAAGAGTTTGGGATTTTTTTATTTTAGATTGTTGAGTTTAGATTTTAGATTTTGCTCATTTTATGTCTTCCTGACCGAAGTCGAAGGAGACGCAAAGTAAAGAAAACACTGAATGGATTTAGCCTGTGATCCTTCGACTTCGCTCAGGAGGAAAAAACTTTGTGGTTACTTTGTGTAAATCTATTTATTTTAGAGAATCTTTCTTACGGGGCACAAATTTCACTTCAGAAATAACCATTTTATTAATTTCTTTTAAATCTATTTTCTTATTTGTTTTGGTAAATTCATGACTATTCTTAATGTTATCTAATGATTTACCAAAAAGTCTAAATAAAATTGGCCCATTGTGTCCGTGGATTTTAAGCTTTTTTAATTGATTTTTATTTTTCAGCACGAAAGCATTTGTTTCTCCGTCATCAACTTGACTTTCATAAGCTTCAATTTCAGGAAAAGTTATAGTATCAAGCATACTTTGAATCCTTTCTTTCTCATTTTTGTTTAAAATCGTAAAAGACGTTTGTTCTTTAAATCCATAATTATCGACACAATAGACTGTATCAGAAGAATTAAACTTCAAATAATAAGATTCATGGATGTTCCATTTAAAAAAAGTAAAATCATAATCTTTCTTCGGAGATTTACATCCGACTAAAATTAACATCAAAGCTATTATACTGATTCTCATATTTTTTTTTCGAATTACTTTGTGGAGTTACTTGCGAAGATTTCTCCCTACGGTCGAAATGACAAGATTGCATGCAAATTTTAAATACATCTTTGTCAAGGTTTAAAACTTTGACAAAGATTACAAATCCTCTAAGTATTGGAATTTGGAATTTTTAAAATTGGAATTTCACTCAAGTATAATAGAAGGCAGATTCTCATTCAGCCATTTGTATTTATTCAAAATCATGATATGTGAACCTCCTTTTACAATAATACATTTATCGATGTATTTAATTGGAAAAACATCATCTTTATCTCCGTGAATATGAACTACATTTTCGTCGATTTTATCTCTTTCCCACAGAATTACACTTTCTACGGCCCATTGTAAATATCCTAAATCGCGAACGGATAAAAATTTCTCATATAATTTAATTCGTTTGTTGACTTTCTCTCCAAATGAAAATTTAGCCAATTTCTCCACATTTAAAATCAGCTGCATCGGAATTAATTTATAAGCTTTTGTTTTCTTCCCTATTTTCATTCTTCTTGGGAATTCCAAATTACTTTTAACACTTGAAATTACAATTACTTTTCGTGTTTTTATATGTTTGGAAATTTCCTGCACCAGAATTCCACCAAAAGAAACGCCAATTAAAACTGGATTTTCATCTTTTATTTTTTCACTAATTCGAAAGGCATAATCAGATAAGGATTCTTTTTGTTTTGGGATTTCCCATTCTAAAAGATGCGTTTCAAAAATTGTTTCATCCAATTTTATTCTTTCAAAAATAGATGAACTTGCTGCCAGACCTGGCATAAAATAAACTGGAATTTTACTCATAATATTCAAATGAAATTACCATTGCGATATTTATTTAAAAAAATAAAGTTACTTTTTTTAACCTCATGATAATCAAATTTCAGACCGAATTATTACACCAAATCAAAAAAAATCAAATCAGAAACAATTGCTTAAAGTTTATAGCTGCAAAAAATAATTCAATATTGAAAATCAAATGATTACCTTTGTATTTCGGGATTTTTCTGTTTTTAAAATGTTATAAAGAATTTTCTTTCAGAATCATTTCGTTTCCCAAATTCACTATTCACCCAATGTTCTAACAAATAAATTATGGAAGCTTCTGCAATTATGGAAATAAAAGACAATACTTTTGCACGCCAATTTGAAACTGTGATTCCTGAAGGAATGCTAGCAGTTGAATATTCATTTCAAGAAAAGAAAATCTTTTTGACAAAAATCAATAAACCAGAATCATACGAAAACGAAGAAACGATAAACACTTTACTTAAAAATATTTTAGATTTAAGCGCTGAGAAAAACTACAGAGTTGTTCCGATACACCCAAAAATTGTTTCGTTTTTCAAAAAAAATCCAAGATATAAAGAACTTCTTCCTCCAGGAATCAGAATCTAAAAATCTCCTATAATGCGGAGCCACAATCCGCCGATTACCATATAAATAAGAAGCATGGTCAAACCTGTCACAAGTCCTTTGACCCACCAGCTCTTTAAATCAACGTAGCCGCTCCCAAAAAACACAGGTGCCGGACCATGACCATAATGCGTTAAAGTTCCGTATAGCGAACCAATAAAACCAAGCATAAAAGCCAGTAGCAGACCGGGAATTCCTAGTGAAACTCCAACCCCAAGCAAAGCTGCATACATAGCTGCCACATGCGCGGTCGCACTTGCAAAAAGGTAATGGCTAAAGAAATAAACCAGAATAATTATGGGAAAAGCCATCTGCCAGCTTAATCCACCGATTTGTGCTTTTACAAGATCGCTAAACCAAGCAATAAAACCTAATTCATTGAGTGAACTTGCCATCATTACTAAAACCGAAAACCATACAATAGTATCCCAAGCACCTTTTTCGGCTTTCACGTCATCCCAAGTTAAAACTGAAGTTAAAAGTAAAATTACCAATCCGATAAATGCTGTAGTTGTAGCATCGATAGAAAACAAATCTCCCGTCATCCAAAGAAAAAGCAAAATGAAAAACGTCAAAAGCATCATCCATTCGTTTCTGGTTATAGCACCCATTTCTTTTAATTTCTGACTAGCAATCTGTGGAGCATCGCCTGTTTTTTTCAATTCTGGCGGATAGATTTTATACAACACAAACGGAATTACAAAAAAAGCACATAATCCTGGAACAATCGCTGCAGCTGCCCAAGACATCCAAGTAATTTTTATTCCCAAATTCAATGCAAACTTTTGACACATCGGATTACTTGCTGTTCCTGTTAAAAACATAGAAGATGCAATTAAATTCATATTGTAACAATTCAAAGTCAAATAAGAACCCAACTTTCTGTGTGTATCAGGCTGATCTGGCATTGAGCCAAAACTCATCGACATTGATTTCATAATCGGATAGATAATTCCTCCTCCTCTAGCCGTATTACTTGGAACTGCCGGGGCCAGAACCAAATCCGCCAACCCTAACCCGTATGCTAGTCCTAACGAACTTTTACCGAATATTCTAATAAATAAAAATGCGATTCTATTTCCTAAACCCGTTTTTATAAAACCTCTTGCAATAAAGAATGAAATTCCGATAAGCCAGATTACTTTATCTCCAAATCCTTTTAATGCCAATGTAATTGATTTTCCAGGATCTCCTGGTGCCAAAACTTGTGTAAAAGCTGTTAAAGCGATAGCGATCATACACATGGTTCCCATTGGTGCCGCTTTTAAAATAATCCCTAAAATCGTTGCCACAAAAATGGCAAACAAATGCCAAGCTTCAGCAACAACGCCATTTGGAGCTGGAATAAACCAAATTGCAATTCCGACAGCAAGCGTAATCAAGGTTTGAGGAATCTGTACTTCTTTCATAATAAAAGGGTTTTTATATTAAACTAAAGTCGAAGCTGCAACTGAATTAAAAACAATTCATCATTATAGGTAGATGTATCGGGAATGTTTCTGTCAAATCGGTCAATCTCAAATCCCATCTCAATTCGGCCTGTATAAGCTTTTCCAAATTCTAAACTTATCATGGGCGTATAAGTCTGTCTCACATTTGAATTTACTTTATAACTCGGATCAAAAGTTTCGTATCGGCAAGACAATTCAAATGCTGTTAGCTTTTTATAGTTTACCACATATCTTAAATTAGGCAGAAAATAAACGCCTCGCATTTGATAATTAGAAACATCTCCGACCCTATTTTCTGCTGGTAAAGAAAAATATAAGTTATGATTTGTTCCCTGTTTGTATTCTATTTGAAGATCAAAAGTAACTCGATCTGTTAATTTAAAATCACTAGTAATATCGGCTCCAATGGCAAAAACATCTTCTTTAAAGACTTTTCCGAAACCACCATTTAAACCTAGATTTATCTTATGTTCTTTAGACAGTTCAAAAACCCATCTTGTAGAATACTGTTTTCCATTGTCTTTATCCATTTCTACATTCTTTCCGTTTCCATTTAAAACAGAAACCGCATAATTGACAGGAATTTTTCCAATATCAAAAGATCCTGTTGCTGAAGCCCCGATTTGAAAACTCGTCCAGCCATTTTTTCCAAACTCATAATATTGATTAGAGAAATCGAAAGATTTAATAATATCAACCGGCACAAGCTCCTCAAGACCAAATGCAGGTCGAAATTGTCCTCCTGTTAAAGCAATGTATTTACTAAAAGTATATTTCCCGTACGCATTTTCAAGAACTTTGCCTTTGGTATCGGATTTAAAATCGGCTAAGTTGACCAAGATTACAACTTCTGTAGCTTCGCTTAATTTGGTATTTAAACCGACCCGCATTCTTTTTATGTCAAAAGATTGTTGCGTGACATCTCCTGTAGAATGATGAACTCCTAAAACATCGACATTATCACCAAAGCTTTCCAAATATCTAGCCTGTAAAAGACCTTTTAGCTGGTATTGTGGATATTTTACTTCTGGCTCATTTTTTTCACCATCATTTACATCACCTTGAGCATGTAAATAATTTGAAGAAATAAAAAAGAAGATAACTATAGGAAATAGTAGAATTTTACTCATAGACTTCAAATAGATAAAATATTAGTTTTTATTTAACTGAATTCAAAAATCAGCACGATCCTTTTTGGAAAAATCAAAAAGTTAACTATTATAGTCAATACGAATTGGGATTACTAAAGTAGCAAAAAAACTTTTGTTGTAAAAAAAATTGCATTAAAATAATGTTATAGAAATTACCAAAACAAAAAAAGGCATAAGAATTAACTTATGCCTTTTTAAAACTTTATATATCTTAACTTATTTTTCGATTTCTCTCATAGAATCCATTTTTTTATGTGCAAGGAATCCAGCAACATCTTCAAAATGTTCTTTAACTCTTTTGTTTCCAAATTCAAAAACTTTAGTTGCAAGTCCGTCAAGGAAATCACGGTCGTGAGAAACCAGAATTAAAGTTCCGTCAAAATCACGAAGCGCATCTTTAATAATATCCTTAGTTTTCATATCCAAGTGATTCGAAGGCTCATCGAGAATTAACAAGTTAACTGGCTCCAACAGCAGTTTAATCATTGCCAAACGAGTTTTTTCTCCTCCAGAAAGCACTTTTACTTTTTTAGTGATATCATCTCCTTGGAACATGAAAGCTCCTAAAATATTTTTGATTTGTGTTCTAATATCTCCAACAGCAATATTGTCAATAGTTTCAAAAATAGTAGCATTTTCATCTAATAAAGCCGCCTGATTTTGAGCAAAATATCCAATTTGAGAATTATGTCCAATTTCAACACTTCCTTCATCAATGCCAATTTCTTTCATAATAGCTTTGATCATCGTAGACTTTCCTTCCCCATTTTTCCCAACAAATGCCACTTTTTGTCCTCTTTCGATTACGATGTTTGCATCTTTAAAAACAACGTGATCACCGTAAGATTTAGATAGATCTTTTACCACAACAGGATATTGTCCTGAGCGAGCTGCCGGCGGAAACTTTAATTTTAATGCCGATGTATCTACTTCATCAACCTGAACAATAACAAGTTTTTCTAACATTTTTACACGAGATTGCACAGCATCTGTTTTAGAAAATGTTCCTTTGAAACGATCAATAAAAGCTCTGTTATCTGCAATCATTTTTTGTTGTTCGTCATACGCTTTTTGCTGGTGAATACGACGATCTTTTCTCAATTCTAAATAATGCGTGTATTTTGCTTTGTAATCGTAGATTCTTCCCATTGTAACTTCAATAGTACGATTGGTAATATTATCTACAAACGCTCTATCGTGCGAGATTACCACAACCGCTTTGGCTTGATTCAACAAGAAATCTTCTAACCATTGAATACTTTCGATATCCATGTGGTTTGTTGGCTCATCCAGCAAAATCAAATCTGGTTTTCTTAATAGAATTTTAGCTAATTCGATACGCATTCTCCATCCTCCAGAAAATTCAGAAGTCTGACGTGTAAAATCTTCACGCTCAAAACCTAAACCAACTAATATTTTTTCAACTTCAGCTTCGTAATTTACTTCCTCAATAGCATAAAATTTCTCGCTTAAGTCAGAAACTCTTTCAATCAATTTCATGTATTCATCACTTTCATAATCAGTACGAACCGTCAATTGTTCATTGATTTCGTCTATTTCAGATTTCATTTTAAAAATCTCACTAAAAGCTTTAGACGCTTCTTCCATAACAGTTGCGCCATCTTCGGTCAGCAAATGCTGTGGCAAGTAAGCAATTACAGCTTCTTTTGGAGCAGAAACATTTCCAGTTGAAGGTTTGTTTACACCCGCAATTATTTTTAAAAGTGTCGATTTTCCCGCACCATTCTTACCCATAAGGGCAATTTTATCATTTTCGTTGATAGCAAAAGAAACATCGCTAAAAAGTGTAGTTCCACCAAACTGAACCGAAATATCGTTAACTGTAATCATTTGTTTTTGTGAATTTTGTTTAATCGGTTAATCGTTTATCTGACTACCCATTTTTTTCGTGCTGCAAAGATAGATTTAATTAGATAATGTGCCAATTTGAAAATTAGATAATTTTGAGAATCTGTTAATTAGACAATTATCTTAACCTATAGTTAAATGAAACACGAACGTTTAATCCTAATTTTAAATTTTTAGTGCTATCTTGTATATTAATTTTAAAATCAGCAAAATATGAGATCGAAATTAAAACTGACCGTTTGCTTACTTGCAGGATTAGCCTTTGGACTTTCTGCAAATGCTCAAAAAACTGTAATAAAAAAAGAAGCTTTACCTGCAAATGCACAAACTTTTTTGAAAACCCATTTTGGATCGAAAAAACCAAGTTATATATTGCAAGACAAAGAAATCCTTTCTACAGAATACAAAGTGAAATTTGATAACGAAATCGAAATTGAATTTGATAAGAAAGGAAACTGGAAAGAAGTGGACGGCAAAAATGCTAAAATTCCAAAATCTATTGTTCCTAAAAAAATAGCTTCTTATATAAAAACAAATTTTCCAAAAGAAAAAGTAACCAAAATAGAAATTGAAAGTTCAGGTTATGAGACAAAACTTAGTAACGGTTTAGAATTGAAATTCAACTTAAAAGAAGATTTTATAAAGATTGACAAATAAGTAAAATTAGAAAATGTGTCAATTTGAGAATTAAATAATTTTGAGAATGTGACCATTAGATAATTTCTAAATCTTTAAAAAAATCAATCTATTGCTAAACTGGACTGAAGTCCAGCTCTACAATACAATAAGTTCCTTCGGAACAAACAAAAGAGCCTTCGGCTCAGGCTATTTTGTAGAGCTGGACTTCGGTCCAGTTTAAAGATAAGTATAAAAAACAAAACCCTACAGGTTTTAAAAACCTGTAGGGTTACAAAAATTATCTAATTTTCAAATTGACTAATTATCTAATTAATCTTTTCTCCACTTTTTAGTTTCTTCAAAAATGTGTTCTAAGATTGCTTGTTCGGTTTCGTCAAAATCAATATTTCTTCTTGATAAAACTAAACGCGCTGTTTCAAAAGCTTTTTTAGTTACATAGGTTGTAAATCCTGCAGCGCCGCCCCAAGAAAAACTAGGGACAAAATTTCTTGGAAATCCAGAACCGAAAATATTGGCACTAACTCCGACAACAGTTCCAGTATTAAACATCGTGTTGATTCCGCATTTACTGTGATCTCCCATCATTAAGCCGCAAAACTGAAGTCCTGTTTTTGCAAAACCTTCTGTTTCATAACTCCATAATTTTACTTCTTCGTAATTGTTTTTTAGGTTCGAATTATTAGAATCGGCTCCAATATTGCACCATTCTCCTAAAACAGAATCTCCTAAAAATCCTTCATGTCCTTTATTCGAATTAGCAAAAAGCACTGAGTTTTTAACCTCACCACCTATTCGAGATCCAGGCCCAACAGTTGTTGCACCATAAACTTTAGCAGACATTTTTACCATAGCATTTTCGCATAAAGCAAAAGGTCCACGAATTACAGTTCCCTCCATTATCTCGGTATTCTTACCTATATATATAGGACCGTTTGAGGCATTTAAAGTTACAAACTCTAATTTTGCACCTTCTTCGATAAATATATTTTCAGGAGCAATTACATTAACGCTTTTTGGAATTGGCTGTGATTTTCTGTCTTCAGTTAAATAAGCAAAATCCTGACGGATTGCTGCATCGTTTTTAGAAAAAATATCCCACGTATGTTCAATCGTTATACAATCTTCATTGTAAGGGATAATCTCATAAGAATCAAAATCGACTTCTTCTTGGTTTTCGCTCGTAAAAAATGCTATTACATCTTCCCCTTTAAAGATCGCCTGATTTTCGGTCAAATTGGAAACCATCTCTACAAGAGTATCATTTGGCAAATACGCTGCATTGATCATTACATTTTCTTCCATTTCAACCATTGGAAATTTCTCCGATAAATATTCTTCGGTTATAGTGGTAATTGTAGAACCTAGACGTTTTTCCCATTTTTGACGAATGGTCATTATTCCGACCAAAATATCAGCCACAGGCCTTGTAAAGGTAAAGGGTAATAAAGCATTCCGAACGGGGCCGTCGAAAAGAATGTAGTTCATAAATAATTGAGTGTTTGTTAAAATATTGATTTGGTTACCTGGCTCAAAGTTACAAATATTTATCTGGTTCGGAAAAAGCCATTTTAATGATAAGCATAATTTAACGCATAAAAAAAGCCTTCCAAATCTGGAAGGCTTTTGTATATTTTTAAACAGCTATTATTTTTTAGCGTGTTTAGCATATTTAGTTTTGAATTTATCAATACGTCCTGCAGTATCGATAAGTTTAGATTTACCAGTATAAAAAGGGTGAGATGTTCTAGAAATCTCCATTTTTACAACTGGATACTCAACTCCGTCAACTTCAATTGTTTCTCTTGTATCTGCAGTAGATTTAGTGATAAAAACTTCGTCATTTGACATGTCTTTAAATGCAACTAATCTGTAATTTTCTGGGTGAATTCCTTTTTTCATCTTTATCTTTTATTTATTGTTTGGAGCATCTTTATTTTGAAGCTTTTTCATGGCTAGAAAAAGGTGTAAACAAATGATACTCTTTTTGTTTAAAAACTTTTAATTATTTTTGAGTGTGCAAATTTACAATTCTTTTTTAATAAACAAACAGTTAGCCTGCTTTTTTTTAGTTTATTTCGAAAAGCTTTTTTTATATCCGATTATACAGGGAATTACTATATTTGTGAACTAATTAAATATAACTTTATGGATGTAAAAATATCTCCTGCTAAGTCAGGAACCCCTTACGGTGTTTTATTCGGTGTTATAATGATTCTAGAATTTGTCGTTATGTATGTAATTGGCATGAAATCTCTAGTTAATTCAAGCTTTGGAATAATTGTCAATCTGGCTAATTATTTGGTTTTACCAGTATTGTTTATTTTCTTAGGATGTAATCAATACAAAAAAAAGATTAACAATGGCTTTATTTCTCTTTCAGAATGCCTAAAAACGGGAGTTTCCATAACTGTTTTAGCAGCTTTGATTTATGCTGCATTCAACGTTATTTTTAATTTGATATTTCCTGATTTTGTCAACGAAATGCTTGATATAACAAAAAGCGAAATGATTGCAAAAAACCCACAGATGACTGCAAAGGAATTAGAAATGGGACTTGGCATGGTTAAGAAATTCATGAATCCTTTTATTGTATTTCCAGTAACTCTTGTGATGTATGCATTAATCGGATTAATATATTCCTTAATAATAGGAGCAATCGTTAAAAACGAGAAACCGTAATAAAAAAAGTCTACAATAAAATATAAATGAATTTATCTATACTAATACCGCTTCTAAACGAGGAGGAATCACTTAAAGAACTCTACACTTGGATTATTAAAGTGATGCAATCGCACAATTACTCTTATGAAATCATTTTTGTAGATGATGGTAGTACAGATAATTCTTGGCAGATTATTGAAGGTTTTTCTAATGAAAATCCGAATGTAAAAGGCATTCGTTTTATGAAAAACTTCGGAAAATCTCAAGCCCTTCATGCTGGTTTTGCAAAAGCAAAAGGCGATGTTATTATCACAATGGATGCCGATTTACAGGACAGTCCTGATGAAATTCCAGAATTATACGAAATGATTACAGCTCAGAAATACGATTTGGTTTCTGGCTGGAAAAAGAAACGTTATGATTCTGTTGTAGCCAAAAATCTTCCTTCTAAATTATTTAACTGGGCAGCTAGAAAAACTTCTGGTGTTGAATTAAATGATTTCAATTGCGGATTAAAAGCTTACAAAAATGTTGTGGTTAAAAACATTGAAGTATCTGGTGAAATGCACCGTTATATCCCGGTCTTAGCTAAAAATGCCGGATTCGGAAAAATTGGCGAAAAAGTGGTTATTCACCAAGCTAGAAAATATGGCGAAACTAAATTCGGAATGGAACGTTTTATAAACGGATTTCTGGATTTAATAACTATCTGGTTTTTATCTAGATTCGGAAAAAGACCTATGCACTTGTTTGGCGCAATGGGTTCTATCATGTTTATCATCGGATTTTTATCTGCCGGTTACATTGGAGTTTCAAAACTATACCATATGTATAACGGAATGAAATATAGTCTGGTTACAAACAATCCTTGGTTTTATATCGCTTTAACCACTATGATTTTAGGAACTCAGCTTTTCTTAGCTGGTTTTTTAGGCGAAATCATTTTAAGAACTAAGAATAACGAAGAAAGATATAAAGTAGCACGTGAAGTGAATTTTTGATACAAATCAGGAAAAAAAAATCTTTTTGAATCAAATTAACTTTTGAAGAAAAACTATCTTTATTTAAAATATAAAAGAAAATTTACATGAACATTGCACCTAATATTTTAAACGCAGTAAATGAATGGCTGACTCCTACGTTTGACCAAGAAACGCAGGCAGCAGTAAAAGAATTAATGACGACTTCCCCAAAAGAACTTGAAGAAAGTTTTTACAAAAACCTAGAGTTTGGAACTGGCGGTATGCGCGGCGTAATGGGCGTAGGAAACAACAGAATCAACAAATACACACTTGGAAAAAACACTCAGGGATTATCTGACTATCTTCATCAAGTTTTTCCAAATGAGCCTTTAAAAGTAGTTATCGCTTATGATTGCCGTCATAATAGTAACACTTTAGCAAAAGTAGTTGCAGATGTTTTCTCTGCAAACGGAATCCAGGTTTATTTGTTTTCTGATTTAAGACCAACTCCAGAATTATCTTTTGCTTTAAAGCATTTAAAATGCCAATGCGGAATTGTTTTAACAGCATCTCATAATCCGCCAGAATATAACGGTTACAAAGTATATTGGCAAGACGGAGGCCAGATTGTTCCTCCTCAAGATAAAGAAATTGTCAATGTAATTGAAAGTTTAAGCTACGACAAAATCAAATTCAATGCAAATGAAAGTTTAATTCAATATATTGATACTGAAATTGACAAAGAATTTGTAAAATCATCTATAGAAAACGCAAGTTTCAACACTCCTACTGAGGCAAAAGACGATCTTCATATTGTCTTTACTTCATTGCACGGAACTTCTATAAAATCAATTCCGGATGTTTTATCGCAAGCTGGCTACAAAAACGTTCATATTGTTCCGGAACAAGCTGTCCCAGACGGAAATTTCCCAACGGTAAAATCTCCAAATCCAGAAGAACCAGAAGCTTTAACTATGGCTTTGGCTTTGGCTGATAAAACAGATTCTGATATTGTAGTAGGAACAGATCCTGATTGCGACCGTTTAGGAGTTGCCGTTCGTAATAACGATGGCAAAATGATTTTACTTAACGGAAACCAAACTATGGTTTTAATGACTTCTTTCTTATTGAAACAATGGAAAAAAGCGGGTAAAATTAACGGAAAACAATTTGTAGGCTCAACAATCGTTTCAACTCCAATGATGATGGAACTGGCTTCAAGCTACGGTGTTGAATGCAAAGTTGGATTAACAGGATTTAAATGGATTGCTAAAATGATCGTAGATTTTCCTGAACTTGAATTTATCGGAGGTGGTGAAGAAAGTTTCGGATTTATGGTTGGTGATGCCGTGAGAGATAAAGATGCAGTTGCTGCTACTTTATTAATTTGTGAAGTTGCCGCACAAGCTAAAGCTGCTGGAAGCTCTGTTTATAAAGAACTTTTACAACTTTATGTTGAAAATGGTTTCTACAAAGAATTCTTAGTTTCTTTAACTAAAAAAGGAATGGAAGGTTTAGAAGAAATTAATCAGATGATGATTAACTTACGCGAAAATCCTTTGAAAGAAATTAACGGGCAAAGAGTTATTATGGTTGAAGATTATCAATCATCAAAAGCTTTAAACTTGTTGACAAATGAAGAAACTTCAATGGATATGCCAAAATCTAACGTATTGATTTATTACACAGAAGATGGTTCTAAAATTTGTGCAAGACCAAGCGGAACTGAACCAAAAATCAAATTTTATATCAGTGTGAATGCTGCCATAGAATCTGTTTTAGAGTTTGACGAAGCAGAAAAATTCTTAGACGACAAAATCAAAAATATCATTGCAGATATGCAATTGAATTAAAACTTCAATATATTTTCGATTGCACACAGTTTGTGCACAATTGAAAATTAGATTATAACAAACTCTGATTTACATTCTTGAAATGCAAGTCAGAGTTTTTTTTATAAAAAAAAGCAAAAAGAAATTGAAAACTCCTCAATTGGATTAATTTTGTGCATTGAAAATTGCTTTATCAAATAGTTAAATATTAGAAAAGCTATCCAAACAAAAAGAAAACAACATCAAAAAAAATAAATGAGTAATTTCAAAAAAATAGTTCCTTTTATATATCCCTATAAAAGGTATGCCTATCTAAACATATTTTTTAATGTTTTATACGCACTTTTCAGTACACTTTCTTTTATGTCATTAATTCCTATGATTCAGGTTTTATTTGACCAAACCAAAAGAAATACAGTAAAGCCAGTTTACGAAGGACTATTACACATTAAAACTTATGCCGAGAATTATTTAAGTTATTATGTAACACACACTACAGATCAATACGGCGTAGGACGAACGTTATCTATAATGGTTGCCGGAATTATCACTATCTTTTTATTGAAAAATCTAGTAGATTATCTTGCTATGTTTTTTATCAATTTCTTACGTAATGGAGTTTTAAGAGATATGCGTAATGCGATGTATAAAAAAACATTAGAACTGCCATTATCATTTTATTCTGAGAAAAGAAAAGGAGACGTAATCTCTAGAATTTCTGCAGATGTTAACGAATTACAAACTTCTTTTCTCGCCATTTTGGAACTTATAGTAAAAGAACCATTAACGATTGTTTTTACTATTGCAGCGATGCTTTTTATTAGTCCTAAACTAACTTTGTTTGTATTTATTTTTATTCCAGTTTCAGGCTATATAATTTCTTTGATTGGAAAACAGCTTAAAAAACAATCTTCTAAAGCACAACAAGAACAAGGACATTTTTTATCTACTATTGAAGAAACTATTGGAGGATTAAAAGTGGTTAAAGGTTATAATTCTGAAAACTATTTTAACACTGTTTTTCAAAATTCAACAGAGCGTTTTTTCAAATTATCAAACAGCATTGGTAATCGCCAAAATTTAGCATCTCCTGCAAGTGAATTTATGGGAATCACCGTAATTGCAATTTTACTTTGGTACGGCGGTCAAATGGTTTTAATTGACAAAACTCTTGACGGCGCTTCTTTTATTGCATATATGGGACTAGCTTATAACATTCTTACACCTGCAAAAGCGATTTCTAAAGCTTCTTATGGAGTAAAAAGAGGAAATGCCGCTGCAGATCGTGTTCTTGAAATTTTAGAACAAGAAAACACAATTGTCTCTAATGAAAATGCAATTGAAAAAACTTCTTTTGAAAGCGAAATAAACATTCAAAATATCAACTTTAAATACGAAGAAACCAACGTTCTAAAAGACTTTTCTCTTCAAATTAAAAAGGGACAAACTGTTGCTTTGGTTGGACAATCTGGAAGTGGAAAAAGTACTATTGCTAATTTATTAACTCGTTTTTACGATGTAAATGAAGGAAGCATCTTTATTGATGGAATTGACATCAAAGACATGACATTAGACTCACTTAGAGATTTGATGGCATTAGTTACACAGGACATTATTTTATTTAATGACACCATTAAAGCAAATATTGCATTAGGAAAACTTGACGCAACTGATGACGAAATCATTGAAGCATTAAAGATCGCTAATGCCTACGAGTTTGTAAAAGATTTACCAAAAGGAATTTACACCAATATTGGAGACAGCGGAAGCAAAATTTCGGGCGGACAAAAGCAACGTTTATCAATTGCTCGTGCGGTTTTGAAAAACCCTCCGATTATGATTTTAGATGAAGCTACATCTGCTCTGGATACAGAAAGCGAAAAATTTGTTCAGATTGCTCTAGAAAACATGATGCAGAACAGAACTTCAATTGTTATTGCGCACCGTCTTTCTACCATTCAAAAAGCAGATTTGATTGTGGTCATGCAAAAAGGGAAAATTGTGGAACAAGGAACTCACGAAGAATTAATTGCTAAAAACGGAACTTATAATAAATTGGTTACCATGCAGTCTTTAGAATCGTAAAAAATCAATTGAAATTTTACTCTACACAGATTAAGGAAATATTAAAACTCAGTTTAATTTCTTTAATCTGTGTTTATTTTTATAACTTTAGGTGAGTTAAAGGATAATCATTTAATTCTCTCCAAATGTATCTTAACAACCCTAACATTACATTACCTGCAGATCCTAACACCATAGTTTGGAAATACCTTGACTTATCTAAATTTCTTGATTTATTACTTTCCAAGAAATTATTCATGTCGCGCTCTGACAAGTTTGAAGATCAATACGAAGGTACATTTAGCGAACCTACTTACGAAGAAATCAAAAAACTCGCGATTGACAATCCAGACTTTTTAAAACACTATAAAACACAACGCGAACAGGTAGCCATTAGCAGCTGGCATATTAATGAATACGAATCGTTTGCCATGTGGCAGATTTTTACTCAAAATAGCGAAGGTCTTGCCATTCAATCTACTATCGGAAGATTACAGAAAGCTTTAAAACCTGAAAATAATTTTGATCAGTATATTGGCGAAGTAAATTACATTGATTACAGAAAAGAATACATTCCGTTTGATGATTTTTTCTTTCCTTTTTTATTCAAAAGGAAGAGTTTTCAATACGAGCGAGAAGTGCGCATTCTTACTGACACTTCTAAAAGCGACATCCGATTAAATGACGGATTAAAGATTAACGTTGATATCAATCAATTAATTGAAAAAATATACATTCATCCCAAATCTGAAAACTGGTACAAAAAACTCGTTATTGAATTGGTAGAACGCTTAGATTTTGGTTTCGAAATCGAAAAATCAGATTTAGAAAGTGACATATTGATTTGAAGGCGCTAAGAGGCTAAGGTTCTGAGGTTCTAAGGTTTTTAGCCACAGATTAAAAGAATTAAAAAGATTTTTAAAAATATAATATAATGGTAAAGCCTGCTAAAAATTATATTTTAGCAGGCTTTTAATTTTATATTCAAAGATTGAAAAACCTTAGCACCTCAGAACCTTATATCTTAGAACCTTTAAATAGGTTTATAAGCTTTAACCTCCCATTTTTTAGAAGCTAAGTCAATATAATTGTAGTGAAGCACGTCGTTTTTATCAAATTGACCGTTTTGATTGGTGTCTTCAATAGTTCTAAAATACAAACGATTTTTAGATTCAACTAAGCTCCAATCTACCAATTCTTCTAAATCGGCAGAAACTTTGGTGAAGTTTTCTCCGCTAATATCACTCAAATACAAAGTTTTAATATCACTGGTATCTATTTTGCCGTCTTTATTAGTATCAGAATCGGTTAAAGTATACACCATAACTTTATTCTGAGTTTTGTCTGCTACAGGTTTTAAATAAGTTGCCGTTAAAATCAAAATTGGCTTATCAGACAAAGCATGAATCGAATCTGAATCTATTGCTTGAAACTTTAAATTCTGTAAATAACCTGTTATCTCATATTCTCCTAAATTAGAAATCGTAAAACTTACATCGTTTACACTAGAAGATCCGTAACGCGCTTTAGAACCTCTTTCGTACACTCTCAAATCTCCAACTGGATGAATTAAGTAATTCGTTCCTTCCATTTGAATTGGCAAATCTGCGATTTCAATTTGCGATGAATCTGCTTTCGTAATACTTACTTTATTCGAAACATCATAACTTACTTTTGGCTTTTTAACATCTTCTCGGCAACTAATTACAGTTCCGACAATGATTAAGGCGATATATTTAAAATATTTTTTCATCTACAAGATTATATACGATTATCAAATATACTATTTTTGATTGTATTTTTTGTTTTTATTGAATTTTACTAAAGTCAAGACGCTAATTAAAACAATGCCAAAATAGCCTAAAAAAATAAGCCATTGCTGTTTTAAAAATTTCGTTTGAAAAATACGCAGTTCTTTTTGCTTGTTTTCTTCTTCTGTTAAACGCGAATTTCTTAATGAATATTCTGCTGTTCCACAAAAAAATGGACGTTTTACACCTTGTTTTGGTTTTGCACTTGCAATTACATAAATATTATCTTCAAATAAAGCCCAAGTTGGAACTTTCTCTTCATTCATAATATTCAATATATCAACAAAAGTATCATAATCTGTTTTTGGACCTAAATAAACTTTAGCTCCATTAATGGTATCAAAACTTTTAACCAAACTACGAGCAAAAAGTCGCAATTCTCCTAGCTTTTGCTCTTCTTTTGATTTCTTATTATTAAAATAAAATGACTTATATTTTCTGATTTCTCCAATTTTATACTTTTCAAAATCTTCTTTATTTGAAAGCGACAAATCTACAGAACCATAAACTTTAAAAGCATCTACTTTATAAAAATGATAAATGCATAGTAAAGGAATTAAAACCAAAGAAATCATTCCTGGAACGTAAAAAATCTTTTTCCTTTTTTCACGTTTTTCGATCATAACCTCGCATTAATCTTAACGTTAAAAACTCTTGAAGTCATATAATTCGGAATCGCGTATTGATTTTTAGAATACACATCGCGAACCCAAGTATTTGTAATCGCGTTTTGATTATTAAAAAGATTAAAAATCTCCAAACCAACTGCCAATTCTTTAAAGTTTTTCAGCCAACCTGTTTTTGTATTCTGCGTACTGCTGTCAACAAAAACCTTTGCAAAACCTATATCTGCTCTTCTATAATCATTTAATCTGTTCTGGTATAAGTACGGATCTGAATAAGCAGGCGCACCTCCAGGCAATCCGGTATTATAAACTAAATTTAAATATACTTTTACACTCGGAATATTTGGCATATAATCCTGAAACAACATTGCAAATTTTAAACGTTGATCTGTCGGACGAGCAATATAACCTTTGTTCTCGTAATTTTCTTCTGTTTTTAAATACCCAAAACTCACCCAAGATTCTGTTCCTGGCACAAATTCTCCATTCAATCTAAAATCAAGACCTTGTGCGTAGGCTTTCGCATTATTATTGGCAACATAACGAATACGTACATTGTCAATCGAATACACATTTACATCTGAAAGCGATTTATAATAAATTTCGGTAACCCATTTAAAAGGACGGTTCCACATTTTAAAATTATAATCATTTCCTAAAACAACATGAACTGCTTCCTGTGCTTTCACATTCGGATTAACCTCTCCTTCTAAATCACGAAGCTCCCTATAAAATGGCGGCTGATGATATAATCCTCCAGAAATTCTGAAAACCATATCACGATCCCAATCTGGTTTTATAGCAAATTGCCCTCGCGGACTTACAACAAATTGTGTTTTTCCTTCTTCTAAAGCTCCCTCAACATTCCAACCTTGAAAACGCGCTCCTAAATGATACCAAATCTGACTTGAACCAATCTCAGATTGCTTATTCCATTGCGCATAACCTGAGAAACGATTTATAGTATTGAAATTTGTTGCCCGAATATCGTTATAAGGCAAAAGCGGCCCCGTGTAAGGCGTATAAGGCTGATTGTTCTCTGGCAAAATATTTAATGGCGGATTTATAGAAAATCCCGCAGAATCAATCATTTCCCATTCTACAATTCTATCTCGAATAGATTCTCTCGTGTATTTTAAACCAAATTCTAATTGGCTTTCTTTCCATTCTTTCGTTCCTTTCAGTTCAATGTTAGCAATCAAAGCATCCAAATCATTTCGTGCATGATTTAATTGCGAACCAATTCCGCGAGTAAAATCAATTGCTGAACTGTTTGTCGGATCTTCAGCATCTACATTTCCTAAACGATATTGTGCTAAAATATCAAAATGTTCTTTTTCTGTTGTATGAAATAAAGAACCAATTAACTTTAAAGTCAGCGTTGGAGAAGCTTTAAAAGTAGTTTTTAAAGCGCCAAAATAAGTATCATACTGGTCTTTTTCCTGACCATCATAATAAACGGAAAGCGCCATTGGCTGATCAATTGTTCCAAATTTTGTCTGGCGAACCAAAGGCTGATACAAATATTTATTCTGAGAAATGTTTCCTAAAAAACTCATTTGCCATTTCGAAGAAATATCATAATTAATATTGGTTTGAATATCGGCAAAAGTTGGCGTATAATTAGTTTGCGTATCCTGACTATTAACAAGCAAACTATTGTTTCTATAACGAACTCCTGTAACGGCAGACCATTTTTTATTTTTAGAAACTAAATCGACAGAGGCACTTCCTCCCAAAAAACTAGCTTCAAACGAAGCGCCAAATTGTGTAGGTTTTCTATATGTAATATCTAAAACAGAAGATAATTTATCTCCAAATTTAGCTTGAAATCCACCTGCCGAAAAATCCACATTCTGAACCAAGTCTGTATTGGTAAAACTCAAACCTTCTTGCTGTCCTGAGCGAATTAAAAACGGACGATAAACTTCAACTTCATTTACATAAACTAAATTTTCATCAAAATTTCCGCCTCGAACCATGTATTGTGTGCTCAATTCGTTGTTTGAATTTACTCCCGGAAGTGTTTTCAAGATATTTTCAATTCCCGCATTTGCTCCTGGAATTTTTTTGATTGTCTCTGTCTCGATTGTAGCAATTCCCTGAATTCGTTTTCTATTTTTAGAAGAAACAAAAACCTCGCCCATTTGTTCTTGAGAATTATTCATAATTGGATTAAAAATAAAAACTTCATTTGTTTTTAAATTAACCGTCAAACTGATCATTTTTAAAGAAACGTGAGTAAATATCAGTGAAACTTTTTTATTTGCTGGAACGATGATTTCAAAAAAACCATTTGAATCTGATTGCACAACATTTCCCTGCACAGCAATATTTACACTTGGAACCACATGTTTATCTGCATCTAAAATCACTCCTTTTATACGAGCGTTTTGAGCCAAAGCAATACAGCTAAAAAATAAAAAAAGAAAAGCGAATATAAACCTATTGTTATTCAAAGATTTGGATTTTATTTTTGACTTCTAAAAAAATGAGTTTCAAAGATAGTAGTATTTCCTACATTATCTACTACTTCCATTTTTAAAAAGTTTTCTCCTTCAACCAAATATTGAGGATCAAAGGTATGCGTAATTCTTCTCGCTTTATTTTCATATTCAAACAAAACCCAGCTACCATTCAAATAGCCATTATACGATTTTATTCCTGACAGAGAATCACCAATTGTAAAATCAATTTTCTTTTGGTCGCTAATCCATTTTCCTTCAATTGGTTTTGCAATTTTTATAACGGGAGCAATTGTATCTAAAACCAAACCGTAAGCACCTAATATTTTGGATTTTGCAGTAAAAACATCACCTTTTCTAATCGTTCCGTTAAAGCTAGTTCCTTTTCCTATATAAAGTTTATCTCGTAAAGATTCCGAATAAATAGTATCTTTTATTGTAATTGTAAAATTAGAATGCACTGGAACAGTATCATCATGAATATAAATTTTATTATTTCTAACATCAAAATTCATATTAAAATCTTCGTAGAAAGTTCCAGCAGGAAAGAAAACCGACATATTGCCTTTTTCAAAATTGGTATCTTTATTATACCTCACAAAGTATTTAGACGTAACTGGTTCTGGCTGAACAAGCGCTGTAGCACTGTCATATTCAATTGGAACTGTAATTGAATTTAAATTTCCGAAGTAATCAGAAACTTCAATTTTATAATTAGAAGTTAAATTGGGCTCTGCTTTCACAATTCCACGCAAAGAATCTGTTTTTATAATGCTTAAAGCGAAAGGCGTTTTCATAAAAAGTTTCTGCACACGCTGGCTCGTTTTTTTATATCTCGAATAATCTATAAAAGCATTGATATACCGCATTTCATCAAAAGAATACGTATTGAATTGGTAATTATAATTTTGATTTCCGTTTAAAAAAGTAGTAACATTAAAAACGCCGTTTTTATTAAAAGAAACATTATCGGTATCGGTCGCATTAATTCCAAAACCCATTTTTCCGTTAGTTTTAACTTTGCTCGCCAGATAAGTTCCATCTTTTTGAAGCGTCATATTTACTAGTAACGGCTGTTTGGACTGGTTTACAGTCGCATTATCTATAGGATAAACATACAAACTAGACAAAGTTGGTTTTTTAGTATCTTTTATATTTTGGTCAAAGCCAAAGAAAATCGGATTGATAACAAACTCCGTTTTACTATCTCGGATTTCAAAATGAAGATGAGGTCCTTCAGACGAACCTGTATTTCCAGAAAGTCCAATTATATCCCCTTTTGCAACAGGAAGTTCTCCAGGTTTTGGAAACATTTCGATTTCATAGGCTTTTTCTTTGTAATGCGTTGCTTTTACATAATCGAGAATGGCGCCAACTGGAGTTTGCAAATGCCCATAAACAGAAGTATATCCGTTTGGATGCGTAATGTAAATGCATTTTCCGTTTCCAAACGTCGAAATTTTAATTCTAGACACATAACCGTCAGCAATTGCATGTACACTTAATCCTTCTCTTTGATTGGTTTTCAAATCAAAACCTGCATGAAAATGGTTGGGTCTTAACTCTCCGAAATTACCAGAAAGTTGCATTGGAATATCAAGTGGAGGTCGGAAATAATCTTTAGGATATTGCGTTTGGGCAAATACAGAATTACAAATTAAAAGGGCAAGTAAATATAATCTCATAAACAACATTTTTGCTAAGATAAGCAAAAATAAGCCAATAAAAGCAAGTAAAAAGCTACAAAAACACAATTAATTGAATTACATCTATTTATCAATTTTAATGCAAAAAAATCGATAAAAAATTGCATTAATAAAAAGGAATATTAACTTTGTAGGATTAAGTAATGAATAGGATGTATAATGAGTGTAATTGCCGAAATAATTGATACTCTTGAATATAAAGTCGAAAAGCTTTTTGAAAAATCAAAAGGTTTGGAGAAAAACAATCAAGTATTACGATTAGAATTAGCCAAAGCTGCGCAAATTATCCAGAAACAATCTGAGGAAATAGAGGCTTTGAAAAAGCAACAGGAAACACTCAAGATAGCCAATTCTTTGCTTGGCAGCGACAATAACAAGAGAGAGACAAAGCTTAAAATAAATTCATTAATTCGCGAAATTGATTACTGTATAGCACAGTTATCAGATTAATAATATGGACGGAAAGCTTAAAATAAAAATATCAATTGCAGACCGCGTTTACCCATTAACGGTTGAACCCGCTCAAGAAGAAGGACTTAGAAGTGCTTCTAAAAAAATTGATGCCATGATAAAGCAATTCGAAGAAAATTATGCCGTTCGCGACAAACAAGATGTATTAGCCATGTGCGCATTGCAATTCGCATCGCAAGTGGAACAAAAACAAATTGATAACGCAATCGATGGAGAGGAAACCATTGAGCGAATTAAAAAATTAAACCTGCTTTTAGATCAATATCTCGAAAATTAAACGTTCTTTACAGAAACTAAGATACTGCCTACATTAGTTCACAATTGGTAAACTCAACACTAACAATTTAGAATGAGCAAATCGTCGCTACTATAGTATGCCCTCCTTTTGGCTGGGAAACTTGAACAGTGAGTTAGCTCAAAACTTGTCTTTACGAGTTTATACAAGCAATTAATGTAGGCTTTTTTTATATATAAACCCTAACAAACATGGACATCATAACGATCATCATTGGTATTGTAGGTATTGCAGCAGGATTTGCAATAGCTAAAATTATCGAGAAAAGTAATATTTCAAACCTAATCAAAAACGCTAAAAAAGAAGCAGCTTCAATCTTAAAAGACGCTAATTTAGAAGCCGAAAATATCAAAAAAGATAAAATCCTTCAAGCAAAAGAGCGTTTTATCGAATTGAAATCAGAGCACGAACAAGTTATTTTAGCAAGAGACAAAAAAGTTGCCGAAGTAGAAAAACGTGTACGAGATAAAGAATCTCAAGTTTCTAACGAACTTTCTAAAGCTAAAAAAGTTAATGACGATTTTGAAGCTAAAACTGCTGAATACAACAATAAAATTGAAGTTTTAGACAAGAAGCAAGCTGAAGTTGACAAACTTCATAAAAGTCAATTACAACAATTAGAAGTAATATCTGGTCTTTCTGCTGAAGAAGCAAAAGAGCAATTAGTTGAGGGTTTAAAAGCGGAAGCTAAAACCAAAGCCATGTCTCACATTCAAGAAACTATTGAAGAGGCAAAATTGACTGCACAGCAAGAAGCTAAAAAAATCATCATAAATACAATTCAAAGAGTTGGAACAGAAGAAGCAGTTGAAAATTGCGTATCTGTATTCAACATCGAATCTGACGATGTAAAAGGTAGAATTATTGGTCGTGAAGGTCGTAATATTAGAGCTCTTGAAGCTGCAACTGGAGTTGAAATCATTGTAGATGATACACCAGAAGCAATCATTCTTTCTTGTTTTGATCCTGTTCGTAGAGAAATTGCTCGTTTATCTTTACACAAATTAGTAACAGACGGACGTATTCACCCTGCAAGAATTGAAGAAGTTGTTGCTAAAACTGCCAAACAAATTGACGACGAAATTATCGAAGTTGGAAAACGTACCGTTATCGACTTAGGAATTCACGGTTTACACCCAGAATTAATTAAAGTGGTGGGTAGAATGAAATACCGTTCTTCTTACGGACAAAATTTATTACAGCACTCAAGAGAAGTTTCTAAGCTTTGCGGTATTATGGCTGCAGAATTAGGATTGAATGTAAAATTAGCTAAAAGAGCAGGTTTATTACACGATATCGGAAAAGTGCCAGATACAGAAAGTGATTTACCACACGCACTTTTAGGTATGCAATGGGCCGAAAAATATGGCGAAAAAGAAGAAGTTTGCAATGCTATTGGAGCACACCACGACGAGATCGAAATGAAATCATTACTTTCTCCGATTATCCAAGTTTGTGATGCAATTTCTGGAGCTAGACCTGGAGCTAGACGTCAGGTTTTAGATTCTTATATCCAGCGTTTAAAAGATCTTGAAGATGTTGCTTACGGATTTAGCGGTGTAAAAAATGCTTATGCAATTCAAGCCGGTAGAGAACTTCGTGTAATTGTAGAAAGTGAAAAAGTTTCTGATGACAATGCAGCAAACTTATCTTTTGAGATTTCGCAAAAAATTCAAACAGAAATGACTTACCCTGGTCAAGTGAAAGTAACAGTTATTAGAGAAACTAGAGCTGTTAATATTGCTAAATAATCAGGATATATATAAAAAGAAAAGGCTGTCAATTGACAGCCTTTTCTTTTTATATGCTATTTTAAGTTTTACATATCATTAAAAACGATTTTAAAGCTCGTCCCTACTCCTACTTCGCTTTCTACCAAAACAGTTCCCTTCATCGCTTCAATTTGATTTCTGGTAATATAAAGCCCAATTCCGCGAGCTTCTTCATGTTTATGAAACGTTTTATACATTCCGAATAACAACTCACCATACGTCTTTAAATCAATCCCTAAGCCATTGTCAGTAATCTTAAGTGACTTAAATCCTTCTGGCTCGATGGCAAAATCGAAGATAATGATCGGATCTCTATCTGGATGCGCATATTTTATTGCATTTGTTGTAAAGTTCAACAAAACACTTTCCATATAAGCCGGATTAAAATTAACCGTCAAATACTTTGGCACATTGTTCACAATAGTCACTTTGCGTTGTTTATCATATCCTTTAATCGTCGAAATGGTTTTTTCTATATACTCGCAAAGCATCAACGGAACAACAGCAATATTAATATTACTCTGCGTTTTTACAATCTGCGTAAGATTTGAAATGGTTTCATTCAAATCATTAGAAACAGTTCTTAAATGCTCCAACATTTCTGCAACGGTCTGCTTGTCTACATCGGCATCAATAAAATCCAAAATTGATTTTATATTACCTGCCTGAGTATTTAAATTATGCGAAACGATATGCGAGAAATTCAACAAACGACTATTTTGATCGCTGTATAATTTCATTGTTTTTATAAGCTCTAATTCTTTTTCTTTTTGAGCAGAAACATCTGTATGCGTACCAATTACTCTTAAAGGTTTTCCGTTTTCATCACGTTTAATAACTTTTCCACGATCTAAAATCCATTTGTAATTGCCGCTAGAGGTCATTACACGATGGTAATTTTCGTAATACGGAATCTTATTATCAAAATGCTCTTGAATATCAGAATAATATTTTGGCAAATCATCAGGATGCACAATTTTATCCCAACGCTCTGGATCGTCAAAAACATCGGTTGATTCTAATTCTAAAATTTTAAGAGACAAAGAGGAATAAAAAACACTGTTTGTAACCATATCCCAATCCCAAACGCCAGCTGTAGAGGCATCAAGCGCAAATTGAAAGCGTTCTTCCGATATACGCAGCTTCTCTTCCTTGTCTTTTAATTCTGTAATATCCGAAACATGACCATAAAAAATCACATTTCCATCAAACGCCGACTCCGTTTTTGATGAAATTTTAAACCAACGAACTCCTTTCTTAGGAAGAACTGCTCTAAACTCAACATCCCAAGGTTTGATATTCTTCCTTGCAGCTACTAATGATTGGAAAAACAAATCACGATCCTGTGGTAAAATTCGATCGTAAATCACAAATTTTATGTCATTAGTAAAGTCTTTTGCGGTAAGTTCAAATATTTCATCGGCCGATTTACTCACAAGGGGAAATGAATAATTATTATCAGCATCAATAACAAATTGAAAAAGTAAGTCAGGCATTTCGGCCAACAATTTTTTATAAAAATTATTTACCTCCAAGCAGTCGTCATTCCCATATAAATCAAAAACCATATAATACTTTTTTATGTAAATAAAACATTTAGAATTTTTCTTTTAAAACAAAGAGAAAAATCACAACTTTTTATTCTTTTGTTTTTATTACAACAAAATTTTAACACAATATATAAATTTTTGCAATATTACATATAAAATTGCTAAAAATTATTTTCTGGGATGAAAAGAATGCATAACTTCTTTTAAAAAACTTCTGTCTAAATGAACATAAATCTCTGTAGTTGTGATTGATTCATGTCCGAGCATTAGCTGAATAGATCGTAAATCTGCTCCGTTTTCTAATAAATGTGTAGCAAAAGAATGGCGTAAAGTATGGGGACTGATGCTTTTTTTTAATCCAATTTCCTGTGCAAGGTTCTTAATTATAGTAAATATCATGGCGCGCGTTAGCTGACTGCCTCTTCTATTCAAAAATAAAGTATCTTCTGCACCTTTTTTAATATTTAAATGAGTACGAATTTTTGTTCTATATAAGTCAATATATTTCTGGGTAAGCGGACCAATGGGCACAAATCGTTCTTTATTTCCTTTTCCAGTAATTTTGATAAAACCTTCATCAAAAAACAAATCTGAGATTTTGAGTGTAATTAGTTCAGAAACACGAAGACCACAGCCATATAAAGTTTCTAACATCGCACGGTTGCGCTCTCCTTCATTAGTACTTAAATCAATATTCTCTATGAGTGCGTCAATTTCGTCAAGAGATAAAGTATCCGGCAGCTTTCGTCCTGTTTTTGGAGCTTCTATCAACTCTAACGGATTATCATTTCTATAATCTTCGAAAATCAGATAATTAAAAAAACTTTTAAGTCCAGAAATAATTCTCGCCTGCGATCTTGGGTTTACCTCTTTAGCGATAGCATAAATAAATTGCTGTAAAGTTTCATCTGAAATTTTTATTGGAGAAACATCAATTTGATTGCTTTCTAAAAAAAGACACAAACGTTCGATATCGAAGCCGTAGTTTTCAATCGTATTTTTAGACAAACCTCTTTCTATCCTTAAATACGATTGATAATCTTTTATATATCGAGTCCAATTCATATTTACAAAGTAAGGGATTTTTTGGAATAAAGTGTCTTACGTAACGTGATAAAAAAACCTTTCTCTTTGAGAAAGGTTTTTAAAAATAGTAATTATTGAATTTACAATTTATATCCAATAGCCAAAGAAAACATACTGCTTTTAATTTTATAATTAACATCTTCAACATGAAAATCTAAGGCATTTGACAAACCTAAGTTATAACGAAGATCTACCGAACAATCCTCCAGAAAATTAAAGCCGATACCAAAATTTAAACCAAAATCGATAGTTTTAACATGATCCGTAATATTTACACCATTTTCCTCAGCTTTCATTAAAAAACCAACTTGCGGACCTGCCTGAAGAGTTAATCCCTGAGTGACAAAATATTTAGCCAAAATAGGCAAATTTAAATAGCTCAATTTAACCTCATTATCGTACGATATACCATCGCTTACAAATTTATTTTTAACTCCGTGAGTTGAGTATAGCAGTTCAGGTTGAATACCAAAATTTTCATCTGTTTTTATTTCCGAAAAAATACCCACCTGATATCCCATTAAAGTTTCATTTTCATGGAAATCACTAGAACTATTTGGAAAATTAACACCTGCTTTAATTCCAAATCTACTTCCAGTTCCTTGAGCATTTGCAAAACCAACTGTCATGATTGCAATGGCAAATAAAATAATTCTTTTCATTTCTTGTATAAAATCAAATTTGTTGGGCAAATATAAAAACATACTTAGAATATATTGACTTTTATTTTAATAATAAAAATACTATTTAAACAAAAAAAAGCCTTTCTAAAAGAAAGGCTTTTAATATATTTTTTTTAAAAAAACTTAAAATTTATAAGCTAAAGAAAGCTGTAAATTGCTGTTTTTTGCACTATTGTAATAATCATCAGAATTATCAATATCATTATCTGAAATTGGAGATAAACCGATAGTGTAACGTAAACCAACTGAAAGATTATCTGTAAAACTATAGCCAGCTCCAATATTAAATCCAAAATCAACAGATCTTGTGAAATCTTTAATATCTTCACCTTCTGCCTTAGCAGATAATAAAACACCTAATTGTGGCCCCGCTTCAACATTGAATTTTTTGTCAACAATGTAATATTTTGCTACAACAGGAATATTCAAATAATTCAATTTGACATCTCCATCTTCAAAAGGTCCGTCAAATTTAGTTCCTTGAGCAGAGAATAAAAGCTCTGGTTGAATATAGAACTTTTCAACTATATGAATTTCAGCGAAACCTCCAACATGAAATCCAACTAAGGATTTAGTATTTTCCACATCTCCTCCAACTACAGTTGAAAGGTTTAAACCTCCTTTTACTCCAAATCTTGTTTCCTGAGCATTAGAAAATGCAAAAGCCATAATTGCAATGGCAGATAAAATTATTTTTTTCATTCTAATTTGTTTAGGGTTAAAATTAATTTTCGATGTCAAATATAAAACTATACTTATTAAAAAATAATTTGCAATTTAACAAAAAAAGTAGTAAAATATACAATCAGAACTTATTCAAAACAAAAGAGCCTTTCCCAAAAAGGAAAGGCTCTCGAAAAAAACACTTTATTAACCAAATTTATTAGAAGTGTAAAGCAAATCCAACATTTAATTGAAATGCACTTTTGTAGTAATCGTCATTTAAAGATACATTATAGCGAACTCCTGGCTCAACTGAAACATTTTTCCCAATAAACCAAGCATATCCACCTTGTAATCCAAGGTAAGAAGGATTTTCGTCAGCGCCTTTGTAGCTAACTCCATTATAAGAAAGTTCGAATGGGAATTTATTAGCCACATAATATTTAGCTCCAACTTTGTATGCAAAAGTACTTGAATCATTACCAGCATCACCATAGCCTAAACCAACTTTTACAGCTAAATTATCAGCTACAAAATAACCTCCTTCAGCTCCAACATTCCATGCAGTATCTCCATCAGATGACCATAATCCGAAAGATGTACTTCCTACACTGTTACCAAAACCCGTATTAGCTTCAATTAACCATTTTCCTTTTGCTGTTTGTTCTTGTGCACTTGCAAAACCAAATGTCATTACTGCAATAGCAGCTAAAATTACTTTTTTCATGTTTTATTTTTTAATTACGAATGCCAAAAATAAGATTAGACTTACAAATAATAGTTCGTTATAAGTTTAAAAAGTATTAAAATAAGACAGAAAAAAGTTACCAAAAAGAGGCCTGATACTCAGATTAGTAAAAGTATTTTAGAGGTTTCTAAACATTAAATTTCACATTTGAGTGGGAATTTTAGTAATTATTTAATCGAAAATATAATGCAATAAAATGCTAAATATGTAGTTTTGAACTTTAGATAACATTTAAAATACCAAATTTTAAAAAACCTATTTATGAAAAAAATACTTTTAGCAGCTGTTTTGTTCATTGCAACATCAGCAGCAGTACAAGCGCAATTATTGAAAATCGGAGTTAAAGCCGGAGTTAACTTTGCAAGTCAAACAGGAGATTTTCCAGATCAAATTAACAAGGACGGAATTACTAGCTACCATGCAGGTTTAGTTGCAGAAGTAAAATTATTAGATAAATTTTCCATCCAACCTGAGCTTTTATATTCTACCGTAGGAGCGTCATATAAATTTAACGATGTAAGTGAAGATATTAAAAACGAATTGGGATATATCTCAATTCCTGTAATGGCTAAATTTTATTTAAATAACACTTTTAGCATCGAAGCTGGTCCACAAGCATCTTTCCTTGTAAGTGAGAGAAATGACTTTGATGTAAAAAATGGCGAAACTTTTGAATTTGGCCTAAATGCTGGATTAGGAGTAAAACTTACTGAAAGCATCTTTTTACAAGGAAGATATGGCATAGGATTAACGGAAGCTTCTAAAAATGCTGACGTTAAAAACTCAGTATTCCAGATTTCTGCTGGATTCATGTTCTAAAAAATATATCACATACTTTTATAAAAACCGCTCTAATTATTAGCGCGGTTTTTTTATTTTTACAACATTCAATGACAATTGCAAAAATCAATTGCAATGTCACTATTTCAAAATAAAATATAAATATGAAAATTTGCATCATCAACGGACCCAATTTGAATCTTTTAGGAAAACGTGAACCAGAAGTTTACGGAAGCCAAACTTTTGAAGATTATTTTGAAACGTTGAAAGCGAAATTTCCGCAAGTTGAACTTTCTTATTATCAAAGTAATATTGAAGGCGAATTGATTGGTAAAATTCAGGAAGTTGGTTTTACTTTTGACGGAATTATTTTGAATGCCGGCGCCTACACTCATACTTCAATTGGTTTAGGAGATGCCATGAAAGCGGTTACAACTCCAGTAATCGAAGTTCATATTTCCAATACTTACGCACGCGAAAGCTTTAGACATCAGTCTTATTTGTCTGGAAATGCAAAAGGCGTTATTTTAGGTTTCGGCCTTCAAAGCTACGAACTGGCCATTCAATCTTTTTTGTAAAAATTGTCGACTTTAACGAAGTCTGATAGCTTATTACTTTCATGGACATCAACTCCATTTAGCCCGACAAACAACATTTTGTAATTTAACAAATTATTAATAGGCTCGCTTTTAAGTTATTTTATTTTTGTAAGAGAAAACCACTTACATGAAAAACTTTACGCTAGTTGCCTTTTTAATTTTTTCAATTTCCAATTTTGCCCAAATTAAAGGGACGATAACCGACGAAAAAGGAAATCCCCTTCCTTTTGTTTCTGTTTTTGAAGAGAATACCTATACGGGAACAACTTCAAACGAACAAGGAAAATACCAGCTAAATGTAAAAGAGATTGGAAAAAATAAAATCGTTTTTCAATATCTAGGTTTTAAAACTCAAAAATTAACCATTAATTCTGGTTCGAAAACAGTGATTTTAGATGTAAAACTTCAAGAAGAAAGTTTTGCATTAAATGAAGTCGTTATTGATCCTAAAAACAATCCTGCGAATGCTATTATTAGAAGTGCAATTGCAAACAAAAAAGAAAACTCCGACAAAACAGCGCGTTATACGGCAGATTTTTATTCGAAAGGAATGTTTAAGGTAAAAGATCTTCCTAAAAAAATTCTCGGGCAAAAAGTAGATCTAGGTCCAGACATGGCTTCCAATTTAGACTCCACTGGAACAGGAATTTTATATTTGTCTGAAACGATTTCGAAAGTTACTTTCGAAAAACCTTTCAAATTAAAAGAGAAAATCATTGCTTCAAAAATTTCTGGAAATAATCGAGGCTATAGCTATAATACCGCAGCTTTATCTACTTACGATTTCTATGATAATAACTTGGATTTTGATGTAAAAATGATTTCTCCCATTGCCGACAATGCTTTCAATTATTACAAATATAAATTGGAAAGCACTTTTTACGATGACAATAATCAGCAGATTAATAAAATTAAAGTAATTCCGCGACGCGATAAAGAACCTGTTTTTGAAGGTTATATTTATATTGTAGACGATAGTTTTGCAATCTATGCCGTAGACTTAGACATAAAAGGGTATAGAATGAAAAATGAATTTACGGAAACAATGAGCTTAAAACAAAGTTTTAGTTACAATGCCAAAAACAAAATCTGGTCTAAAAATGCACAGACACTTTCGTTTAATGCTGGCTTATTTGGAATAAAATTTTCTGGAAACTTCAATTATGTTTATACTAATTATGAATTTCCTGATTCTTTTGAAAAGAAAACTTTTGGAAACGAAATTGTTGCTTTTGAACCAAATGCCAATAAAAAAGACGATGCTTTTTGGAATGAAATCCGCCCTATTCCTTTAACTCTCGAGGAAAGCAATGATTACGCTAAAAAAGATAGTCTTCAAACCATTAGAAAGTCAAGAAAATATACCGATTCGATAGACGCTAAAAACAATAAGTTTAAGATTTGGGATATTTTAATGGGTTATGATTACAAAAACACTTTCGAAAAATATTCTATTGATTATAAAGGGTTGCTGAATATCTCTTCATTAAGTTTCAATACTGTCCAGGGATTTAATCTAGATTCTGGCTTTTCATTTAAAAAATGGAACGAAGAGAATGGAAAAAGCACTTCTGCAAGCACAACTTTCAATTATGGATTTTCTGATGAACGATTTCGTGTAACTGGCGAATTCAGTCATCGTTTTAATAATGTCAATTATGCAACAATTTGGGCTTCTGGAGGAACGAAAACAGCGCAATTTAACAATGCAGAACCCATTACCAAATTTGTAAACTCAATTAGTTCTTTATTTTTTAAAGACAATTATATGAAGCTTTATAATTTAGAGTTTGCTCAAATTAACTATGGGCAAGATATTGCGAACGGCGTAAATCTAACAGGAAGAATTGGTTACGAACAACGAAAACCATTATTTAACACTACCGATTATTCTTTCTTTAAAAGAGATGATCTTTATTCTTCAAATAACCCTTTAGCACCAGATGATTTTACCACTCCGGCGTTCAATCAGCATCATGTATTCAAAGCACTTATAACAACGAGAATAAACTTTGGCAATAAATATATTTCTAGACCAGACGGAAGATATAATTTCAAAAACGATAAATATCCAACCATTTATTTAGCGTTCGAAAAAGCTTTCGCGGCAAGCGAAAAGAAATATGAATTTGAAAGAATCGGCGCTTCGGTACAATACGATTTGTCTTTAAATAATAAAGGTGTTCTAGGCACTAATTTCAGAGCCGGAAAATTCTTTAATGCAAAAAATATTTCGTTTATCGATTACAGACATTTTAACGGAAACCAAACTCATATCGGAACAAGCGATCGTTATTTAAATGTTTTTAATTTAATGCCTTATTACGCGAACAGCACCAACGACAGTTATTTCGAATTGCATTCTGAATACAACGATACGGGTTTTATTATGAATAAAATTCCGTTGTTAAACCTTTTAAAATCGACTATGAACATTGGTTTTCACGCTTTAGCAATTCCAGATCGAAAACCGTATTCTGAATTTACCGTTGGTTTGGACAATTTAGGTTTCGGGAAATTTAAATTATTCCGAGTTGATTATGTACATTCTTATCAAGGCGGAATACAGCAAAATGGCGTTGTATTTGGATTGAAGATTTTGAATGTGTTGGATTAAGGTGCTAAGGTTCTGAGATGCTAAGATTCTAAGGTTTTTCCATCTTTTGAACATTAAAAAAATTTATAAAATAGAAGAAAAAACCGCTTACACGCAGATTGCTTGTAAGCGTTTTTTTTATTTTAGTTTGAAAATCTTTGCGGGCTTAGGCTTCGCTCAGCCTGACAAAAATTAGCTTTAATCCTAAATAGAAAAATCTTAGAATCTTAGCATCTTAGAAACTCTAACAATGATAATCATCTGGCTCAATGTGTATCAAAACATTTCCTAACTGTGGAATTTGTTCTTTTAAAGTATCTTGCAATTTATGAGATAAATCATGACCTTCTTTTACCGAAATTTTTGCCGAAACAATCGCGTGTAAATCTACATGATAACGCATTCCCGCTTTTCGGATAAAACATTTTTCGGTTCCCAAAATTCCAGGGACTTTTAAGGAAACAACACGAATTTCTTCTACTAAATCATCGTTTAGATTTTCGTCCATAATTTCGCCAAGCGCAGGTCTGAAAATTTTATAACTATTATATAAAATAAAAAATGCGGCAAAAAGGGCAGCCCAATCATCTGCAGATTCGTAACCTTTCCCCATAATCAAGGCTATCGAAATTCCGATAAAAGCAGCCACAGAAGTTATAGCATCACTTCTATGATGCCAAGCATCAGCAGCCAGAGATGAACTGTTAGTTTGTTTGCTTCTTTTCATTACCAATCGAAAAGAATATTCTTTCCAAATAATAATCGCGCCTAAAACATACAAAGTCCAAGATTTTGGCAAATCATGCGAAGTTCCAATGTTAGCAATACTTTCGTATCCTATAATGGTTGCCGAAGTAATTAAAAATCCGACAACTAAAAAAGTAATTAAAGGTTCTGCACGTCCGTGACCATAAGGATGATTTTCATCGGCAGGTTTATTAGAATATTTAATTCCGAATAAAACCAGACATGACGAAAATATATCCGTGGTCGATTCTATCGCATCTGCAATCAAGGCATATGAATTGCCAAAAAAACCTGCGAGACCTTTTATAAGGGCCAGGCAGGTATTTCCTATTATACTAAAAATAGTAGCTTTTACAGCTTTTTGTTCGTTTGTCATTTAGACTATTGTTTTTCGCCCCGAATTACACAAATTACACGAAGACTAACATTGTCTTTTATTACACTAATTAAAAAGTTAATTTGTGTAATTGAATTTCAAAAATTAAAAATTAGTGTAATTTGTGAAATTCGTGGCTAACTCTTATTTAAGCTCTCACGATTTTTGCTCCGATTGCTCTTAAACGCTCGTCGATACGCTCATATCCACGATCGATTTGCTCGATATTTTGGATTGTACTTGTTCCTTTTGCAGAAAGCGCCGCAATCAACAATGAAATTCCCGCACGAATATCAGGAGAAGACATTGTAGTAGCTTTTAATTGAGATTCGAAATTATGTCCCATAACCACAGCTCTGTGCGGATCACATAGCATAATTTTTGCCCCCATATCAATTAGCTTATCCACGAAGAATAAACGGCTTTCGAACATTTTTTGGTGAATTAAAACATCTCCTTTTGCTTGAGTTGCTACAACCAAAACAATACTTAATAAGTCAGGTGTAAATCCTGGCCAAGGTGCATCGGCAATTGTTAAAATAGAACCGTCGATATCAGTTTTTACTTCATATCCGTCTTTGTGAGCCGGAATGTAAATATCGTCGTTACGTTTTTCAATTGTAATACCTAATTTTCTAAAAGTATTTGGAATCAAACCTAGGTTTTCCCAGCTAACATTTTTAATTGTAATTTCACTCTTTGTCATAGCCGCAAGACCAATCCAAGAACCAATTTCAATCATATCAGGAAGAATTCTGTGCTCACAACCTCCAAGACTTTCAACACCTTCGATAGTCAATAAGTTAGAACCAACTCCAGTGATTTTTGCCCCCATAGAGTTCAACATTTTGCATAACTGTTGTAAGTAAGGCTCACATGCAGCGTTGTAAACTGTTGTTTGTCCTTTTGCTAAAACTGCAGCCATTACAATGTTTGCTGTTCCCGTTACAGAAGCTTCGTCTAAAAGCATATCTGTCCCTTGCAATCCTTCTTCTGGAGATTCTACTCCATAAAAATGATCTTCTCTATTGTATCTAAATTTTGCTCCAAGGTTAATAAAACCTTCAAAGTGTGTATCTAATCTGCGACGACCAATTTTATCTCCTCCTGGTTTTGGAATATATCCTTTTCCGAAACGAGCTAAAAGCGGTCCAACAATCATAATAGAACCACGAAGCGCCCCGCCTTCTTTTTTAAAAGCTTCTGTTTCTAAATATCCAACATTAACTTCATCAGCTTGAAAAGTAATCGAACCTGGCTCGTTACGTTGAATTTTAACACCTAAATTACCCAACAAAGTGATTAATTTGTTGATGTCAATAATATCGGGAATATTATTAATTTTTACTTTATCCCCCGTTAGAAGCACGGCACATAAAATTTGTAATGCCTCGTTTTTTGCTCCTTGCGGAGTGATTTCTCCTTTTAAAGGAGTTCCTCCTTCGATTTTAAAAATTCCCATAGATCTTGTTTAGGTTCTAAGGTTCTGAGATTCTGAGGTTCTAAGGTAAAATTCTTAGTATCTTAGTTCCTTAGCATCTTAGTACCTTTTTTTATTTTTGATTATTGTTTTTTTGAAATGTCTTTTTTTGTTGACCCCCTTTAATGTTTTTGTTGTTATTCTGGTTTTTTGGCGGCACTCCAGAAGCTGTTTTGTTAGACATGCGTTTATTGGTACGCATCAAATCTGTCGTATTTAAAAGTTCTTCTGTGCTTTGCAATAAATTAATCTTTCCTCCAGACAATTCATATAAATGTTCAAAAATAACATCGTCTTTTACGGTGTCTTTGTTCCAGCTTAAGAAAGATTTTTTCATATGATTGGCAATAACCATCACCAAAGCTGTTTTCATTTCGCCCTCTTCCCATTTATTAGCAACATCAATCATATATTTGATGTTGTTACCATAAAATCTGTATTTTGGAAAGTTCTGCGGATACTGCAACACATCTGGTTTTAACTCCAAAACTTCTCTTGAAGGAATCGGATAAGGTGATTCTACATTCAATTTAAAATCAGACATAATAAAAAGCTGATCCCAAAGTTTATGCTGAAAATCTGGCACATCACGCAAATGCGGATTCAAGCTTCCCATAACCTGAATGATATATTTCGCCGCTTTGTTGCGCGTTTCATCATCTTCTATTGAAGTTGCCTGATCAATCAATTTTTGTAAATGACGACCATACTCTGGAATAATCAAACGTTGTCTTTCAGAATTATATTCTAAATTAAAAACTACGTCGCTTGCGGCTTCTCTTTTATATTTTTCGATCATAAGTTATAATGAAACTATACCTTCTATTGTAGAAACTTCTTTGTATTTACTAATCACATCGTCTGAGCTGTGCATCGTAACGTCTACAGAAACACTGGTAAATTTACCTGTTTTAGATTTTGTTGTTTTAATAACCGCTCCCATTCGATCAAAAGCTTTTTCGACACGTTCCACATTATCGGCTACAGAAGGCACAATGAATTTATATAAATATTCTGCTGGCCAAGTGTTTGCGTTGTCAAGCTCTACTTTTAATCTTTCGTAAAATTCGGCGGTATTTTTTTCTTTATCGTTCTCCATTCGTAATTAAAAATAAACGCAAATATACGGTTTTTGATTTTAGATTTTTTATATTTTCTCTTCGAAAAAAGGTTCAAAGTTACAAAGTTACAAAGGTGCAGAGAAAAAAGCTTTAGAAGATTATTTCATTGTACTTTTTCGCTTATATTTGAGAAAATAATCTGCTGAAATCTCTCGCAAAGTCGCAGAGTGCAAAGTTTTATTTTATTGAAATTATAAAACATAATTTTTGTCATTTCGACGAAGGAGAAATCACACGCGGGATTCGACCAAACTTGAAAACCATACTTTGTCGAGCTTCTATTGTGATTTCTCCTTCGTCGAAATGACAATATTGCGAAAAAACTTTGCGTCTTAGCGCATTTGCGAGATTAAAAAAATACTACAATGAAAAAACTCCTTTTACTTTTTATCGTTCTTACACTAAATTCAGTTCAAGCGCAGGAAGTTAAAACCCTAACTTATTTCCAAAATGACACTTTAAAACTGGATTTAGATTTATATCTGCCAAAGAAAAAAGCAGGCGAAAAAATTCCGTTGATTATGTTCGCTTTCGGTGGAGGATTTTCTGGTGGAGAACGTACAAGTGAAAAAGATTTCGGAAAATTTATGTCTCAAAATGGTTATGCGGTTGCGAGTATTTCGTACAGTTTATACATGAAAGGAAAAGATTTTGGCTGTAAAGGAACTTTAACCGAAAAAATAAAAGCGATCCAAATTGGCGTGAGCGATATGTGGCAGGCAACGGCTTTCTTAATTGAGAATGCTGATAAATATAACTTAGACACTTCAAAAATCTTCATTTCTGGAATTAGTGCTGGTGCAGAAATTGGTTTTCATGCTTCTTTTTGGGATTATAAATTGATGAATTTATACAAAAGCAATCTTCCAGAAAATTTCAAATACAAAGGTTTTATTGGAGGTTCGGGAGCGATTCAGGATATTAATTTGATTACTAAAGAAAAAGCAATTCCGATGTTGTTGGCGCACGGAAGTAATGATGATACGGTTCCGTACGCTGCAGGTTCGCATCGTTCTTGCCCAACAAATGCTTCTGGCTGGCTGATTCTTTTTGGTTCTTATGCAGTTTACAATCAAATGAAAGATTTACATAAAGATATTGAATTGATTACTTTTTGCGGCGGCGGACATGAATTCTCTGGCTATCTTTTTCACGAAGGACAACAATATGTTTTAGATTTTGTGAATGATGTTTTGAAAGAAAAAAAGTTTGAATCGCATTTGATTCAGCCTCCTAAAAAAGGGAAAGGTTCTGGAGGATATTTATTTTGCGAATAAATTTTAAAAATATGCTTAGAACATTACTAATCATTATACTAACTGTAAATACTGTCTTTAGTCAGAAATTAGATGAAACTCCTCAAAGTAAATATTATAATTTTTGCAGAAATGATTTAACTAAAATAGAACGAATTCCACAATTTCCTTTTTTTTTCAACCGAAGAATTATGTTCGATAAAAAAGTGTTTTCGAAATATTTCTTATAAAGAAATCAATGAAGTCATCTATAATCGTTTAATTGAAATGGCTCAAAAAAATTATCGTGATGGAATATTCCTCTTTCTAGTAGAAGGTGTTGGAAGCATAGAAGAAGCTGATAAAAAAAATGAAAAACTAAATAACAGTAAATTTATTTATGTTAGTGTAGATGATTTTATAAATTCAAAAGAAATTTCAAAAGCGAAAGATTTATATAATAATGAAACCAAAAGGCTTATGAATAAAGAATAATATTTTAGATACGTTTTAAAATGCTCCACAGGAGCAAAATATTTACATCAAAATTCAATTTCACACCAATCAAAAGCTCCAGCGGAGCGGCATATAAATCATTTAAAATATGTCGCTCCGCTGGAGCTTCTTTTTTATAACGTTCATTGTTTTTCTATAAATATTTCGTCCCGCTGGGACTTTCTTCTTTTGACGATTAAATTTCCAAAAATAATTCCAAAAACAAAACCATGCCTCTCCTCTAGCCCTGATGGAAGCGGAAATCCTTTTGCTTTTTCCTTTAAAAAGCAAAAGATTGCAGCGGACAGCAGTCCCGAAGTCTCGGGACATGACTGCAAAAAATGCCAAATCTTTCGCTTCTAGTAAATATTCTTTTTAATTATAAATAAGTTTAGGTAAATTTGCGCTTTATTTTTAGAATAGTGCAAAAAGAAATTATAGTCTTGCTTGGCGGACCTGGTACTGGAAAATCGACACTTATTAACGAATTGGTAGCTCGTGGCTTTTGCTGCTATCCTGAAATTTCTAGACAGGTTACCATGAAAGCGCAAGAACAAGGCATTGAGCAGTTGTTTCTGGAACAGCCTCTTTTGTTTAGCCAAATGCTATTGGAAGGCCGTATTGAACAGTATAAAAACGCTCTTAACGAACCTGATAATGTAGTTTTTATTGACCGAGGAATTCCAGACGTTGTGGCGTATATGGATTATATTGGCGATGAATATCCGGAAAATTTCACAAAGGCTTGTGAAGACTATAAATACACCAAAACTTTTATTTTGCCACCTTGGGAAGAAATTTACCAGAGTGATGCAGAACGCTATGAAAATTTTGAGCAGGCAGTTAAAATTCAGGAACATCTTATTGAAACGTACAAAAATTACGGTTACGAACTGATTGAGGTTCCAAAAGATACGGTTGAAAACAGAATTCTTTATATCTTAGACAAAATTTAGCGAGAAGTTTTAAAGTTGCAAAACTAGGAACTGTTTTCTAAATTTTTAACTTTAAAACTAACGCAATGCTTGGAGCGCAGGATATCCTTCTAAAATACTGGAAACACGACAGTTTTAGACCTTTGCAAAAAGAAATTATCGATTCGGTCCTTGAAGGACGCGATACTTTTGCCGTACTTCCGACGGGTGGCGGAAAATCAGTTTGTTTTCAGGTCCCCGCTATGATGCAGGAAGGAATTTGCCTCGTAATTTCGCCTTTGATTGCTTTGATGAAAGATCAGGTAATGAATTTGCAGAAAAGAGATATCAAAGCAATAGCGCTTACAGGCGGAATTCATACCGAAGAATTGATTGATCTTTTGGACAATTGTCAATATGGCAATTACAAATTCTTATATCTTTCGCCAGAAAGATTACAATCGGACTGGATTTTGGAGCGCATCAAAAATCTACCTATTAATTTAATTGCTGTTGATGAAGCGCATTGTGTTTCGCAATGGGGTCATGATTTTAGACCTGCGTATCTTAAAATTTCAGAATTAAAAAAATTCTTTCCTAAAATTCCGTTTTTAGCTTTGACCGCGACAGCAACTCCGAGAGTTATTGAAGATATTAGAACACAATTAGAATTAAAAAATCCGAATCATTTTCAGCAGTCGTTTGAGCGAAAAAATATCGCTTACATGGTTTTTGAAGTCGAAGACAAATTATACCGCACAGAACAAATTCTTAAAAAGAATCCCCAACCTTCTATTATATATGTACGAAATCGCAAATCGTGTTTTAACATTTCTTCGCAATTACAATCGTTAGGTTTTTCAGCAACCTATTATCATGGAGGTCTTTCGGCAAAAGAAAAAGATAAAAACATGGAGTTGTGGATGTCGGAACAAGCGCAAGTTATTGTAGCGACAAATGCTTTCGGAATGGGAATTGACAAAGACAACGTAAAAACGGTTATACATACACAGCTTCCGGAAAATTTAGAAAATTATTATCAGGAATCTGGAAGAGCAGGACGAAATGGTGCTAAAGCTTTTTCAGTTCTACTTTATAATAATTCAGATGCCATTCAGACCGAAGAACAATTTTTGAATATTCTTCCTGACAAAAAATTCTTGAAAACAGTTTACAATAAATTGTGCAATTATTTTCAGATTGCTTACGGAGAAGGTTTGGATGAATCTTTTTCTTTTAAGATGAATCATTTTTGCAATAAATATGACTTTCCGACTCTAAAAACATATAATGCTTTGCAGTTTTTAAGCCAGCAGGGAATTATTACAATGTCTCAAGAATTCTCAGAAAAAATCAACATTCAGTTTCTTCTGGAATCTAAAGAAGTCATTCGATATGTGAGTTTGAATCCGAATGATGAAGAAATTATTTTGGCGATTTTAAGAACTTATCCTGGCGTACACGAAGTAAAAGCCAATTTAAATCTAGGCCTAATTGCCAAAAAATCAAATCGTACGGAAGAGCAAATTCTAGCGCTTTTAGAAAAACTGAAAGAAAAAGACATTATAGAATATAAGTCTAAAAACAACGACGCAACTATATTATTTAATGAAATCCGAGAAGATGACCTTACGATAAATAGAGTTTCGAAATATTTAGAAAAACAAAATCTAGTCAAAAAAGAACAGCTTTTATCTGTTTTGCATTATATAAAAGACACTAAATCTTGCAAAAACAGATTGGTTTTGGACTATTTTGGAGAAGAAACCAAAGAAAACTGTGGTATTTGTTCGTATTGCATTACGCAAAAAGGAAAAATAACCGAAGCCGATTCGATTGCAGACAAGATTTTATCTTTACTCAAAACTGCTTCGTTAACTTCTAGAGAAATTGAAAACCAAATAAAAATGGATGCAAAAGACATTATTTCGGTTCTTCAGGAATTGCTCGAAAACAACCATATTATCATACAAGCAAATAATAAATACACTTTAAAATCATAATGGAGAAATTGAGAATTATATTTATGGGAACGCCAGAATTTGCCGTTGGCATTTTGGACACCATTATTAAAAACAACTATGAAGTTGTCGGCGTAATTACTGCAGCAGACAAACCAGCAGGACGCGGACAAAAAATAAAATATTCGGCTGTAAAAGAATATGCATTGGCAAACAACCTAACTTTATTACAGCCAACCAATTTAAAAGATGAAAGTTTTTTAGCAGAATTAAAAGCTTTGAATGCCAATTTACAAATCGTAGTGGCGTTTAGAATGTTGCCAAAAGTAGTTTGGGAAATGCCAAGTCTAGGAACCTTCAATCTTCACGCTTCATTATTACCAAATTACAGAGGTGCAGCGCCAATAAACTGGGCAATTATTAACGGAGAAACTAAAACCGGAGTTACTACTTTCTTTATAGATGATAAAATTGATACCGGCGCTATGATTTTAAATTCTGAAATCGCAATAGAACCGGAAGAAACTGCTGGCCAATTGCATGATCGTTTAATGCATTTAGGAAGCTCAACTGTTATTGAAACTTTAAAAGTTATTGAAAATGGAAATGTTAAAACAACCATTCAGGAAGATAACGACGATATTAAAACAGCTTATAAACTAAACAAAGAAAACTGCAAAATCGACTGGACAAAATCTGGAGCAGAAATCAACAATCAGATTCGAGGTTTAAGTCCGTATCCTGCATCTTGGTGTTATCTGAAAGATCAAAATGAAGAATTAAACATCAAAATTTACGAAGCAAAACTAGTCTCAGAATCACACTCTTACGAGACTGGAAAACTGATTAGCAGTAAAAAAGAAATTAAAATTGCAATAAAAGACGGGTTTATTCAGTTATTAAGTCTACAATTTCCAGGAAAAAAGAGAATGTTAGCTTCAGAAATATTAAATGGAGTTAACTTTTCCGAAGCGGCAAAAGTGTATTAAAGTCAGTAAAACAGGGGTTTGCACATAGCTTTAATCGATGAATAGCACTCTTTATGAACAAAAAAAGCAAGTTATTAACAATTTTTGCTAAAATTAAAGAAAACACTTGCACGCAACGGATTTCCTACTAAATTTGTGTATTAACAATTTTTTTTAACCAACAATTAATAACTAATTATTATGAACAAATCAGAATTAATCGATGCTATCGCTGCTGATGCAGGAATTACAAAAGCTGCGGCGAAATTAGCTTTAGAGTCATTTTTAGGTAATGTAGGTACTACTTTGAAAAAAGGTGGAAGAGTTTCATTAGTAGGATTTGGATCTTGGTCAGTTTCTTCAAGAGCGGCTAGAGATGGTAGAAACCCACAAACAGGAAAAACTATTAAGATCGCAGCTAAAAACGTTGTAAAATTCAAAGCTGGAGCTGAATTAGAAGGTGCAGTGAACTAAGTAAGAAAGTTCTCTAAACTTATAATATAATTAAAACCTTCCTTATGGAAGGTTTTTTTATGCGGTTTAACGATTTTTTTTGTGATTTTAATTTTTTTATGATTAAATTTAATAAAAATTGTAACCGTATGATTTCAGAAAAATTAAAAAAAGGACACCTGCTTATTGCCGAGCCTTCAATAATTGGAGATTTATCATTTAACAGATCGGTAATTTTATTAGCAGACCATAACAAAGAAGGATCAATTGGTTTTATCATTAACAAGCCATTAAAATATACTATTAATGACTTAATACCTGAAATTGAAGCCAATTTTAAGATATACAACGGAGGCCCTGTAGAGCAAGACAACCTTTATTTTATTCACAATATTCCAGACTTAATTCCAAACAGTGTTGAGATTTCGAATGGAATTTATTGGGGAGGTGATTTTGAGTCCACAAAAGATCTAATTAACAGCGGAGCTATTAGCAAAAATAACATTCGCTTTTTCTTAGGTTATACTGGCTGGGATGAAAATCAGCTTGAAAATGAAATGCAGGGAAACTCTTGGATCATTGCTGATAATAATTATAAAAATAAAATTATCGGAAAATCTACTACTCACTTTTGGAAGGAGCAGATTATTGAGCTTGGCGGTGATTATCTAATTTGGTCGAATGCACCAGAAAATCCATATCTGAATTAATTTTCAGAAATGGATTCGTTAAGTTTCTGCACCAATAAATGAGCAAGATTCGTTGTAAAATCTTTTTTTCGATATTTAGTTATCGGCTGTATCCCTGTGATTACATTAGTCAGAAATAATTCGTCTGCTTTTTGAAGATCAAATGGCGAAATTATTTCTTCTAACACTTCTATACCTTCTACTTTTTTAGCCAATGCTAAAATTTGCTTACGCATTATTCCGTTCAAAGCACCTTCTGAAACTGGAGGCGTGATTAATTTTTTTCCTGTAAGCATAAAAACATTTCCTTGAAGTGCTTCGACTACATTTTTACTGTCATTCAGCAAAATACAATTGGCAAGACCATTTTCATCTGCAAAAATACTTCCTGTTATATTAATCATCTTATTGGTTGTTTTAAGAGATGACAATAATTGTTTTGTAACATAGAAGTCTTTATACAAATCGACTTCGTATTCGTTTGTATTTACTGTGTAAGCTTTATTTCCAAGAGAAATGGCATTTATTAAAAACGAAATTTCATTACTTTTAGGAAGATACAAACCACCATCATTTCTAAAAACGGTTATTCTAGCTCTTGCTGAAGAAGCAATATTTAATTGATTAACCAGGTTTAGAATTTGTTCTTCAAAATATTCCATTGTAAAATTCATCGGAATCATCATTCTAACAACGCGCATCGAAGCCATCAATCTAAAATAATGATCTTCGAGAAACAAGATCTTTCCGTTGACAATTTTTACTGTTTCGAATACTCCGTCACCATACAAAAAAGCGCGGTTTAAAGTTAGTATATTATCTTCTTGCGCTATGTTTCCGTTAAAATTAATCATAAAAAAAACCCTGAATTTTGTTCAGGGCAAATATAAGGTATAAAATAGACTTTTACTAAACAGAACCTATAAGATGTTTTAGATCAGAAATCTGATTCTCCCACAATTGTTTAGCCTCGCCAATTTCTTCTTTCTCAGCAAAATCAACTACCATAAGAGAAACATCTTTGGTCAATTCATCAACTAAAATATGCAATTCGAAAAAATATTCTGTGTCTTTACTGCTGTCATCAACCCATTTGAATTTTACTTTTTCTCCAGATTTTTTTGAAGCTAGACGCGCTTTTTCTTGTGAATCATTCCAAATGAATGTAAAAAATTCACCTCTTGAATTAACATTGTCGGCAAACCATTCTGATAAACCCGATGGTGTTGATATATATTGATACAATAATTGCGGCGAAGAATTGATCGGAAACTCGATTTCGTAACGTATTTTTGAATCCATGTGCTACTTTTAATTTTTTCGAAATATAAGAATATATGTCCAAAAACAATGCGTTTTTAAAAATATTTTTTTTTCTTCAAAATATTCTTGTGTGCTTTAATATTATTTCTATCTTTGCACCCGCAATGCAGGAAACAATCCTACTAGCAGTCCAGGCGAGGTAGCTCAGTTGGTTAGAGCGCAGGATTCATAACCCTGAGGTCACGGGTTCAACTCCCGTCCTCGCTACAAAAGGCAAAACCCTTAAACAGAAATGTTTAAGGGTTTTTTATTTAAATTAACGCTTTATTTTGTGAAGAACTTTATTAAATTAGCATCTTTGCAACTCAGTAATTTACCAACGTATGGATATAGTGAAATTTAAAATCACATCGAAAACGATAAAAGTGGAAGTGAGAAATTCCAACAATTATGTTTTTAACTTTAATACTGCTTTAGAGATAGAAAAAGCAGATAAAGATGTTTTATTAAAACTATACAATGCTTTAGATTTGCTTTTTAAGAAAGAAAATGCAATCGAAAATAAAAACTACATTTCTCCAAATCAAACTAATATATTAGATCAGATTTCTGCTGCCGATAATTTAGAGCAAGAGAAATAAGAAACTCGACTGTCAGGTTTGCGACATTCAATTTATTTTCGCAAGTGTAATAAAATCATTTTAGTCTCTTACTAGATTCTTAAACAAGAAAAATTGAAGATTCCGAAAGTTTTTTTGAATGCAATTGCTGGAATTTTTAAAATAAAACTAATAACCATACCAAAAACCCTAAATAATAAGGGTTTTGTACTTTAAAGTTATTTAAAAATATTACGAATCACCTTTCCTATTTCTACAAAATCATCATGACTACTTACCGCTCTTTTTTCTGTAAGATTTTTTTCGGTTTTAGAAAATGGATAAATTAGCATATAATTATTAGTACTAACTCGGTTATTGAGCAAATCTGGCACATGACGCATCTGCGAAAAGTAAGAATGCATCCCTTTATCTGCCATCATGATAATCAAGCCTTCATCTTCTACTAAATTAAACGCAACTTCTTGGGCTTCCTGCCAAGAACCAAGCACATTGAACGTTGCTTCTATATTTGCTTTTTTAACAATTCTCTTTAAAATCTGCATGGTTTTATCTTTTCCGTAAAAACTCATTTTCGCTCCTGAGTTTCGTCCAATATTCCAGATTCTTAACATGGAATGAAAAAAACCAGCATCCATTTCTGCATTTTCAGGGACCAGCACAACATAATTTTTTATTGTAGAAACAGGCTGAACAGCATGATAAACCATCAGATTTATAGTCTTATTTCTAAGATAACCATTGTACAAATTATATCCAAAAGAGGCAGAAAATCCTTTTCCTCCTTCTAAACCAACAATTAAATCCGTAATTTCCTTTTCTTTAATAACATTACTAATTCCGCTAGCTGTATCATTATCATGACGAGTTATCGGATTCAGTTTCACATCTGCAGCCGAAGCGGCTTTTACTGCCAGACCTAAAATCTTTTCTGCATTTTTTACCGAAGATTCATTTTCTTCCTCATTAATAACATTGACCCCAAAAACCCGATCTTTATTAGTGGAGGTTTTAACGATAAGCCCCAAATTAACCATTTTCTCGACAGTAGCTTCATGGTTTAATGCCAAAAGTATATTTTCTTTTTCTTCACTTTTTCCAGAAACTTTATCATCTTTATCAGATTCTGCTATACGTTGCGCGCTTGCCATAGAGACAAAAGAAGATATTGTACAGGAAATAAGTATCAGAAGAATACTGCCGTTGAGCACATGATCATTTAAAAGTCTTATAGGTTCTCCTGCATCATTTTCTCCAATTATAATATTATAACCTACCATAACAGAAGCTAATGTAGCAGCTGCAGATGCTGCACTCATACCAAAGATAAGCTGACCTTCATCATTGGTTAATTTAAACGTTTTCTTTGTAAACATAGCCGCCACATACTTTCCTCCAATTGATGCTACTAGCATAATTGCAGCGACCCACAATGTTTCCCAACTTTGTATAAAAGCACTAAAATCAATCAGCATTCCAACACTTATCAGAAAGAACGGAATAAAGATTGCGTTTCCGACAAACTCAACTCTATTCATTAATGATGAAGTATGCGGAATTAATTTATTTAATGCCAAACCAGCAAAAAATGCTCCAATAATAGATTCTATTCCAGCAATTTCTGCCAAAAGTGCCGCCAGATAAATCATTACAATCACAAAAAGATATTGAGAAATTTTGTCTTCTACATTTTTAAAAAACCATCGTGCAATTATCGGAAAAACTAACAATACAATTAAGGTAAATAGTATCATTGAAGTGGAAAGTTTCAACCAAAAAGCAGTTCCAACTTCTCCTTGTGACATTCCAACTACAACGGCCAAAACAAGTAGAGAAAGCACGTCTGTAATCATTGTTCCTCCGACTGTTATGTTTACCGAAAGATTTTTTGCAATTCCTAATCCGCTGATCATTGGATAGACAATCAAAGTATGCGATGAAAAAAGACTTGCAAACAAAACGGAAGTAAGAAATGAAAAACCTAGTATATAATAACCTCCAATAAGTCCAAGTAAAAAGGGCACTGCAAAGGTATATAACGAAAAAATAATACTTTTCCACTTGTTCTTTTTAAAATCGGCCATATCAATCTCTAGTCCAGCTAGAAACATAATATACAACAAACCTGTCGTACCTGTTACCACAACGCTGCTATCTCTAGATAAAACACCAAAACCATTAGGACCGATAACGGCTCCGGCGATAATAAGCCCCAGTAAGTGCGGAACTTTAATCTTATTTAATAATAGCGGAATGCATAATATGATGATAAGTTCAATAAGAAATTTTAAAAGCGGATCTTCTATAGGAAGACTTATATGATGTATACTTAATTGCATAAATTATTTTTTAGATGGTGTAAGCTCAACTGAAAATTTCGCTGTGCAATTATCTTGGCTAATAATAGTTTGTGTGCCTTTTATAACATTTTTTTTAATGTCATCCAGCACTACATTAATTTTGATGGTATTTTTAAGTGAACTTTCTTTAGCAGAATCAAGTACTATTTTTGTACCAAGATACTGCCCTCTAAATACGCGTTTGATCTTATTGTTACTCAAAACATTGGTAAATACGCCAGTAGAATCCGAAACAAAATCCCATACTTCAGTTCGTTGATCTCCAATAACATAATTACTGCAGTTAGATTCTCGACAGATCATTTTGCTATTCCATTTTATCTTAAGACTATCTGGCCACATTTGTACTTTAGGAACCGAATCTTTTGCTATAAAAACAGTTTTCAGACTATCTTTCATTTTTAGAAGCATTTCATATTCATCTTCTTTGTCAGCAAATTTCTTTTCACGTTCCAAAAGAGTATTTTCTCTTTGATTAAGTTCTTGTTCTTTCTTATTATTACAGGAAATGAATACAGGAATAAGAATCAGAATTAAAAGTCTTTTTAAAGTCATAAGATTTAATTTTTGTTATTTACAATTTACGCAAAAAAATCTTTTTATTGGACTAAAAACTGAAGAAACACCAATACTATGCTGCATTTGTTATCTAAAAATCATTTCAACAACGCTAAAAAACATACTCCAAAATTGTAACATTTCTCCAGCAACAGCGTCAAATCTTGAATTAAATTACGGTTCTTTGCAACAAATTAAATTCAGAAGTAAAATTCAATAGGATTTTAAATACAATAATATTGAATCCTATGAGTTTTGACTAGTGAAAACTAGTTGTGATATTTTCGATATGGACAATAAAAAGTTTATTTTAAGTTTAAAAAAAGGTAATGAAGCTGCTTTCAAAGAAGTTTACTTCAATTATTATGATAAACTGATAAATATTGCCAGACGATTTCATTCTTCTGTACTTACACCTGAAGACTTTGTTCAAGAGACTTTCATTAGGTTATACAATAAAAGAGAATTACTCCACGAAGACGTTTTGCTAGACAAACAATTGTTTACAATCTGCAAAAACATTATTCTCAATCACATCAACAGAGAAAACAAAATAATTCAGCTTGATCCTCAAGTTGATATACTACAGGAAGAAACTGATTCTACAATTTTTGACGAGCGAAAAGAAAAACTCCACAGTTTTATCCATCAGCTTCCTGAGCAACAGCAAAAAATATTTACACTACACAAACTGGAAAACCTTAGCTATAAGGAGATTGCAGCAATTACGGATCTTTCTGAAAAGACCATTGCCAATCATATTTATCTTGCCAGTAAATTTATTCGAAAAAAAATCGAAAACCATTAGGAACTTTTTTGTTCTCGTTTGTTATCTATAAAAAACAAGGACAGAAAATGCATATTGAAGCGTATAAAACTAATGTTAGAACTAAAAAAGAAGCCAGTTTATTGGTGGCTCACTTACAGTTCATCATTTCTGACTGTATCATCAATTTTGATAAAAAAGGCCGTGAAAACATTCTAAAAATCGAAACCAATCGCGAGATCAAGGAAATGGTTTATGGTGTTTTTACCAAACAAGGATTTCATTGTCAAATCATTTAAAACCAAAAAAAATGGATAAAGAAAAATTTGACGAAGAATTTGAAAAATTATGGAATGAAAATCCAGCTTCACATTCAGAAAATGAAAAAGAAGCTTCTTGGGAACAATTTCAAACCTCAACTTTTGCCAAAAAGAAAACCAAATCTAAACCTTGGCATTATTATGCCGCAGCTTCGGTTTTACTTTTTGTGCTTATTGGAACAGGAATTTATTTTAATGGAAATTCTCTAAACGAAAACAATGTTATTGCTGAAACGATTATCGAAAATACTTCTTCAGCAATAAAATATGTGACTTTACCAGATAGTTCAAAAGTCGAATTGAGTCCAAACTCTAAAATTTCTTACGGGGCAAATTTTGCTTTAAATAGAAAAATTGAAATTGATGGTGAAGCTTTTTTTAAAGTCAAAAAAGACAAGCAACATCCTTTTCAGGTTTTTTGTGATGAAACTACAACTACGGTTTTAGGAACTTCTTTTACGGTAAAAGAATCTGAAAATGAAGAAATAACGGTTGAACTTTTTGAAGGAAGCGTTCAAATGAATGTAAAAGGTCAAAAACAAAAATGGATTTTAAAACCTGGTGAAAAATTTACTTATGGAAATCAAAAAGCTTCTTTAACAGAGTTTAGCCGATTTGTAGATTTTGACAACGAAAAGCTAACCGCTGTGAGCGATTATATTCAAGAAAATTACGGCTACAGCGTGATGATTCCGCAAGAATATTCAAATCAAAAGATTACCATTCGAATCAATAAAAAAGAAGATTTAAAAACAATTGTGCAATTAATATCAGAAATGTATAACCTAAATTTTGAAATCAATGAAGATTTAAAACAGATTACTTTTCAATAGAAAAGAAAAAAGGATGCAAGCCGCGAAACTTCACATCCTCCTCATAATCAGGATAACACGAGGTTATTCCATTTAATAATAATTCAAAAATACAAAATTTCATGAAGCATATAATTTCAGCATGCTTTTTTTTACTCAGTTTAGGCATGACCGCACAAAAGGTCACGGTAACTGTAGATCAGAATGTAACTTTAAAAGATTTTTTCAAACAGATCGAAGATCAATCTGATTATAAATTTGCCTTTACAGAACAATTCGATACTAGCAAAAAATATTTCACCAAAAAAAGTACTTTTAAGCAGATCGAAGTAGACAAGCTTATTGCGGAATTAAACAAAACTGCATCTGTACAATTTTCTATAGTGGGCAACAATATTTTTGTGAAACAGAAATCTCCATCTCAAAAAGCAACTAAAAAAAAAAGCAGGCTAAAAGGACAGATTTTTGATGAAGAAAGACAACCAGTTATTGGCGCCAATATTTTTATTAAAGAGTTAGAAGCTGGCACTATAACAGACGTCAACGGAAAATACAGCTTAGAAATTCCAAATGGCACTTACACTCTTTCAATCAGTTATGTTGGTTCTAAGAATCAAGAAAAACAGATTACCGTTTCGGATGATGTTACGATGAATTTCAGTATAGAATCGGATAGCCAGCAATTGGGTGAAGTTATTGTAATGAACAATAAAGCGGTTGATATCAAAACAACTCAAATGAGTGTTAACCGACTTTCGATGCAGGAAATCAAAAAAATTCCTGTTGCCATGGGAGAACCAGATCCGTTAAAGTCGATTTTAACTTTACCTGGAGTAACCAATGCTGGAGAAGCTTCTTCTGGTTTTAATGTTCGAGGCGGTGCTGCCGATCAGAATTTGATTCTGTTAGATGGCGCGCCTGTTTATGCAGATTCGCATATGTTTGGATTCTTTTCCATTTTTAATGCAGATATCATAAATGGTTTGGATTTATATAAAGGCGGAATTCCGTCTAAATTCGGAGGACGCGTTTCTTCTGTTTTAGATGTAGCCCAGCAAACTGGAGATTTTCAAGAATATAAAGTAAATGGAGGAATCGGAATTATTTCGAGCCGCCTTTTGGTTCAAGGACCAATACAGAAAGAGAAAAGTTCGTTCATCCTTTCCGGACGTGCTTCGTATGCGCATTTGTTCATGAAACTGGCAGACAATAAAAACTCTGCCATGTTTTATGATTTGAATGCTAAATTTAATTTTCGTTTGAATGCTAATAATACTCTTTCATTTTCTGGTTATTTAGGAAATGATTTATTTGATATTAATGAACGTTTTTCGAGTACCTACGGAAGCACAATGGGAATTTTGAGCTGGAAACATAAATTTAATGATCATTTAAATTCAAATCTTTCTGCTTTTTACAGCGATTATAAGTTCAATTTGGGACTTTCTACAGAAAATTTTGAATGGGATAGCAACATTCAAAGCTCTGGTTTAAAATACGCTTTTAATTATCAAAAATCTGAAAAATTCAAAATCAACTATGGAGTTGACGGACTGTATTACAATTTCAATCCAGGCGTTGTCCAGCCGACAAGTACAGATTCTCAATTCAATTACAAACAATTGGATAAAAAATATGCGCTAGAAGCTTCTGCTTTTATTGATTTTGAAAATCAAATTACAGCAAAATTAAATTTCCGTTACGGACTTCGTTACAGTACATTTTACCGTTTAGGATCTGAAGAAATCAGTACATATGAAAATGGTCTGGCGGTTGTTTATAATCCGCTTTATAAAATTTATGAAGAAGGAATTCCAACTGGAACTATTAAATACGGAAGTGGAAAAACCATCAGCAATTTTGGAAATTTTGAACCGCGAGCTGCTTTATCATATGCTTTTAACGATGATACTTCTATAAAAGCGAGTTACAACAGAATGGCACAATACATTCATATTTTATCAAACACGCAATCTCCGTTACCAATGAGTATTTGGACGCCAAGCGGACCTTTTACAAAACCTCAGCTTTTGGATCAATATGCGATGGGTTATTTTAAAAATTTCAGAGATGGTGATTACTCTTTAGAAACCGAATTATTTTATAAAAATGTTCAAAATCGTATTGATTATATTGACGGCGCTGATGTTTTGGCTAACAACAACATTGAACAAGTTATTCTAAACGGAAAAGCAAGATCGTACGGTTTGGAATTATTATTTAGAAAAAACACCGGTAATTTTACAGGATGGGTTTCTTATACTTTATCTAGAGCAGAACAAAAAACGCCAGGAAGAACCACTGAAGAACCAGGAATTGCAAATGGCGATTGGTATTTGTCGGGTTATGACAAATTGCATAATTTGAGTATTGTTGGAAGTTACGAATTGAATCCGAAATGGTCTTTTAATGGAAATTTCACTTTGCAATCGGGTCAGCCGGTAACGTATGCAAATGGTTATTATGAATTTGGAGGAATTCATGTTCCGAATTATTCTTTGCGAAATGAAAACAGATTGCCGCTGTTTCACCACTTAGATCTTGCGGCAACTTATACACCAAAACCAGACAAAAAGAAAGGATGGCAAAGCTATTGGGTATTTAGTCTTTATAATGTCTACAACAGAAAAAATGCGGCTTCGATGAGTTTTACAACAAATGATGATACAGGAGCAAATGAAACCAGAAGACTTTCGATCTTCGGAATTGTTCCTGGAGTTTCTTATAATTTTAAATTTTAATGCTATGAAAAGAATAAAAAAGCACACAATTATGAATAAAGCATTAGCCTTATTAACGCTTCTTTTAGCATTCTCTTTTACCTCTTGTGAAGACGTTGTCAATCTTGATCTGGAAACAGGCGAAACAAGATTGGTAATTGATGCCGAAATTATGTGGAAGAAAGGAACTGACGGTAAAGAACAAACCATAAAAATCAGTAAAACGGCCCCATACTACAACAATACAACCCCAAAAGTTTCGGGTGCGCAAGTACGAGTTGAAAACAGCAACGGAGATGTTTTTACTTTTAATGAAACAGAAGCTGGCGTTTACAAATGCACAAATTTTGTTGCCGTAATCGATATGGATTACAAACTGTTTATTGAAGCTGAAGGAAAAAGCTTTACAGCCACAGAAAAATTAACCTCTGTAGTTCCAATCAATAAAGTGGAACAAGCACTTGTTCCAGATTTTGGCGGAGAAGATGTAATCGAGCTAACTTTTTATTATACAGATCCAGCTGATCAGGTAAATTTTTATTTAACTGATTATCAAAGTGAATTTCTAATTTTTCCAGAATATGAAAACACAAATGATGAATTTTATAATGGAAATACAATCAGTACGAGATTTTCTCATGAAGATATGAAAGCCGGAAATACAGTAAAAATTACACATAGAGGTGTTTCTAAAAACTTTTTCAATTACATGAAATTAATTTTGGAAGCCTCAAGTTCAAATCCGTTTTCTGTTCCTCCGGGAAATATTAGAGGGAACATTTTAAATACGAATAATGCAAATGATTATGCTTTGGGTTATTTTAGACTTTGCGAAGCCGATCAGGTTGATTATTTAGTGAAGTAAATTATTTACATAAATTTGCCCCCTTAAACGCAATTGTTCAAGGGGGTTTACTTTAAATATTAAGAATTTCATTTTTTACTTTATCCAGCCCGTTTTCCTTTTCCATTCTTCCAGTTGCAATTTCCTTTTTTCAAAATCCTTTGGAACCGATTGATTTTCATCTTTAACACGTTTTCTTATGATTTCGATTTGTTCTTCTAAAGTATTCAGACCAATTTGTTTTCTTCTTTCATTTACCTTTGCTAAATCATCATAAGAATTTGGACTCATTTTACCGCTTTCGTCCCAATCAAACTGCGTTCCGTAAAGCTGGGGTTTATCTTCGAAAACAGCAATTCGATCATTCAAATATGCCAGATTTATTGGATCAGCTTTATTCTCGTTAATAGCTTTTTCTAATTCGAAGGCACATTTTCTCATAAAGTCTGGCTTTCCGATTGAATGTTGAATTATAATCCATGCACTTTGACAGGCTTCTTCTCCAACTTTATCAATTGATGGATAACCAATCTGTTGTATTATATCTTCTAATTCACTTGCATTTTTATTGTGCAACTGTTCCATTTCTGTATTATATCCAGCTGAAAGCTTTCCGTTTTGAATAAGTTTTTCTCTTAATTCAAAATCAGCATTTCTTAGTTCTATTATCTTTTCAGCTATTTTTTGATAATTCATCTTCGTGCAAAATATTCCTATTCAATGTCTATCAAATATAACTAAATATAAAAAAACCTCCAAAATCAAAACTGATTCTGAAGGTTTTTCACTCTATTTAAACTACTAACTTATTTATATTCTTTTTCTTTCTGCGCGTACCAATCTTTCATTACATAAAAAGCTTTCTTTTTAATTCCTTGATCTGAAATTAAACCTTTACGATTAAAGAAATCCTGAATATTTGGCAATTGTCTTCTTGGCGATCTAAAGTCAACTAAAATCCACGGCGAAACTCCTGCTAAACCCTCAATTCTATTGAACATCTGTGTATTTTGAATGTATAATTCTTCCTGATATTCTTCATTCCATCTTTCTTTTTTATCTCCGTGAAGACCTTGTAAAGCTTCGCCTCCAAATTCGCTGATAATAACGGGCTTGTTGTACGGAATAACCCATTGCATGTCTTTGCAAGATTCATTTGTTCCTCTGTACCAGCCTAAATATTGGTTGAAACTTACAATGTCTACATATTCATTCATATTATCGTGAAGTGTATTGACATTGTTCGGACTTTTAGTGACTTCCATCGCCATACTAATCAAACGAGAATTGTCTTGCGTACGCGCGTATTTTGCCAATTTACTTAAGAAAACATCTCTTTCGTCACTGTGCGGTGTTTCATTAGCGATAGACCAAATTACAATTCCACAACGGTTTTTGTCTCTGTAAATCATGTCGTGCAATTGGCGTTCTGCATTCGCGTATGTATCCGGATTTGTCCAAGAAATCGTCCAATAAACTGGAACTTCAGACCAAATCATAATTCCCATTTTTTCGGCTTCTCTTACCATATTTTCGTTGTGCGGATAATGTGCCAGACGAACATAATTACAGCCTAATTCTTTTGCCCAATTCAACAAAGTAATCGCATCATCTTGCGACCAACCTCTACCTGATCTAAATGGTGCTTCTTCATGAATACTGATTCCGCGTAAAAAGACTTTTTTTCCATTTAAAAGAATTTCTTTTCCTTTGGCTTCAATAGTTCTAAAACCAATTTGATCCGCGATATTTTCATCTGCTTTAGAAATCGTTACATCGTACAATTTTGGTTTTTCTGGCGTCCATAAAATTGGATTCGCTTTAATTTCAAAATACGCTATTCCTTTTGCGTCTGTTGTGACGTTCTTTTTGATTTTCAATTCTGGAATTGAAACTGAAATGGACTGATTGGCACTTTCGCTATTCAATTTGATCCAGCCTGAAATTTTTCCTTTTTCCTTTTTATCCAATTGAACCAAATAATCTTCGATATAGGTATTCGGAACTTGAGCCAAAGTGACATCTCTTGTAATTCCGCCGTAATTCCACCAATCCATATTTACCGTTGGCACATTATCTTTATGGCGTTTATTATCTGCTTTTACTACAACGAAGTTATTTCCGTCTACTAATAAATCGGTAACATCAAAATTGAAAGGCGTGTAACCGCCAACGTGAGCACCTGCTAATTTTCCGTTTACGTAAACTTTCGCATCATAATTAACGGCTCCAAAATGCAAAATTCCTTTTGTTTTAGCATCTTTTTTATAATTGAAATCTTTTTGAAACCAAACTGTTCCTTCGTAAAAAAACAATCTTTCTTCTTTCGAATTCCAATCTGAGGGAATATCCATCGTAGCAGAAGTGGCGAAATTATATTCGGTTAAATCTGTGTTATTCCATTTTTTATTTTCGAAAAATCCGTTGTTTTTAAAAGGCATTAAACGGTAATCGTAATATCCATTTTCTAACGGATCTACAATGTAACTCCATTTTCCATTTAAAGCAATATTGTTTCGGGCAGCAATATTTGAAACTAATGGAACTTCCTGTGCTACGGCTTTTCCCATTAATAGAAAAGTACAACACAGCATTACAATTTTTTTCATAGTTTTTATTTTTAATTATATAGGATCTAATTAATTTAAACACATAGAATCATAGATTTTCTTAGTGTATAGAGGCGTTTCACTAGTTTGAACACACATAGCTGCATTTTTACTTGTTTAGATTTACAAATCTTAGCTATGTGTTAGAAACTAGTTTCTTTTAGTATACTTTTTCAAGTCTAAAAAATTTATGTTTCTATGTGTTTAAAAATTTATTTTTTATCAAAATAACGAGTCAGCTCATAAGCATTATCATTAATGACTTTCATCTCTTTTAATAAAGGCAAATACGGTTCAAAATTACTATTGACAATTCCTTTGTTTGAATCTCTGTTCGAATAATCGGTGCTTAAATCCTGCGGATCGTTATCCATGTATTTGAACCAATGCCAACCGACACTGTTTTTATTTTTAAGTAAATCCAAAGTAAAGTTCTGATAGAAAAGCCCTCTTTCTTTTTGCGTACGAACTAGCCATCCTGCACCTGTATTATTTGGCAGTCCAGAATCTTCTCCTTTTGTATACCATTCTGTAATTAAAAATGGTTTTCCTGACCATTCTCCCCAATTGTTCATTAATTCCTGACTTGGCTCCCATTTTCTATAATGATTTATCGAAATGATATCCATATACTTTCCAGCTACTTTAAAAATTTCAGGATTGGTCAATTCTTGTTCTTTATCCTGATTGAAACGACAGCCTAAATACAGATGATTTGGATCTGCTTTTCTAAGCGCTTCGGTCACTTTTTTCATATAAGTTTCAAAATAAAATGCTGTAAATGCCATTCTATCTTCCTGAGTAACATCAGATAATGATGCATTAAATCCTTTTCTTTGATCTAACCAAGCTTTTGCAGCGATATAACCCTGCTCATCTTTGGCCAATAAAGTTAAATGTTTATCTAATGCGTCATTATACCAAGGAAGCTCATTATCAGTAAAATAACCCATCAAATACTTATCATTTTTATACTGAGAAACCTCTTCTACCGATTTTTGGACATAAGAATCAAATTCTTTATCGAAAACCATAACCAAATCAAAGCGGTAATTCTGCCAGCTCGCTTCTTTGTATTTTCCACCGTATTTTTTAATATGATCGGAATGATACATTCCCATTGGCGAAATAATTACGGTATAAACCAGCGGATTTTCTGCATTTTTAACCAAATCAACATTCGACCACGCTCCTACGCCATTGAATCCGTTGTTACGCAATAGTTTAGATTCTTGTTTCACCCAATTTTCTTTGCTTCCGTATTTTTTATCAAATGCCTTTTGCTGATTTACAGAACGCCCTGCGTTGAAAACTGCAATTCCTTTGTAAATAAACGGATAACCTTCTGGATCAATAATCCACCATCTATTGTCTATTTTTTCGGTTCTAAAAAATCCTGTTGCTTCTTTCTGCCAAACTTTAAAACCGCCATAAATTGAAGTCGATTCTGTTTTTTTCGTTTTAAATCCAGGCAATTTATCAATGGTTTTAGCGTCGTAAGTCACCCATTTCGGATCTAATGCATTTTGTCTTGCTTCGACTTTTTGGTACGTAATTTTATTCTGTGCATTCAACGGTATTAGGCTTGTAAAACAGAACAATATGCAAATGGAATGTTTCTTTAAATTCATTTTTAATTGTTTTTTTGAGAGGAATATTGCCTCTAATTTTAACACATAGAAACATAGTTTATTTTGAACATAAAGACGTTTCACTAGTTTGAATTCACATAGCGCATCTATGTTTGAGAAACTAGTTCTCTTTATATTCTTTTAAAGTTTAAAAAATCTATGTTTCTATGTGTTTAGAAAAATTATTTAGATAAATAAATATGATCGATATCGAAAATGTAATTATTTAAAGCTCTTACATCTTCAGGATCAACACTTCTTAAAACCAAAATATCTTTGATTTTCGTTAAATCTAAAAGTGCATTTTGCTTTTTATAATCCGCAATCGGAATTTTAACCATGTTCCAGCTTCCGTCTCTTTTTAATCCGTAAAGATTACTTGTGGCATCAAATTCTACATAACCTGTATTGGAAGCATCTTTCATTCTAAATCTGATTTTGCCGGTGCTGGTTGTTCTTACTGCTAAATTCAGATAAGTGTAAGATGAAATATCGGTGAAATTTACAAACGAAAGAATCGCCATTGCCCATTTAGCTTCTGCAGCTGGAGGTGTTGCTGGAAGAGAAAAATTTCTATAAGCACCTTCATATCCTTCGGTTGCCACTTCTTTAATTACAAATTGATTGCTTGAAACCCAGTTTAAAACAGGAGCTGTTTTGGTGAAATCAGGGTTTTCAGAATAAATTTTAAGCGCATCCACTGGAACAACAATTGGCGGAGTTGGCGGCGCTTCAACCACAACGGTAAAAGTTTTCTTTTCAATTGTATTATCAGTATGTGTTATCTCAAGAGTGGTAGTAAATGTTCCTGCTTTAGTATATTTTACCTCAACAATTGGTTCGATCGAAACACCGGGAGAACCTCCTTGAAAGGTCCATTTGATAGCACGAACTTTTGTAGACGAATCGGTATACGTAACCGTTTCTCCTCCTTTAATAGCAGTATTGGTTGAAGTTGCTTCTATTGTTCCCTTTTTATAAAGATATACTTCGCGTACATCATCTTCGCAGGAAAACAAAACAGCAACAAGCACAAAAAATAAATATTTTAATTTGTCTATATGATTTAGTTTTATGGTCATGATTTTAATGTTTTTGGTTAATTTTTTTTTTGAGAGAATAATAGATGCAAGAAGCAAGAGTAAAGATTTCTTCTAATATCTTGTCTCTTGTTTCTTTTTAGAAAATAGATCCAAGAACAAAGAAGAAAGACTTTCATCAAATCTTGTTTCTTGCTTCTTGCTTCTACACTTCTCTTACTTCAATCCATCTAAAAATCCTTGATACGCCGCTTTTTTATTATAATCTGCGTCTAAAAGCAAAGGATATTCGTTTGAGTGCCAGAAACTTGTAAGCCAAGTATACTTATCCGTCACTCCCCAAGTCGAAATGGCAAATTTTTGAGTTTGAGGCAATTCTTCATACATCGATGTAATGTATTTGTATGTCTCTGATTGTTTTTGCGCTTCGGCATCATTAAAAACATACGAATCTGATTTTGCTGTATTTACCTTGATATCTAATTCTGAAATGTGAATTAGCAATCCTGTCGAAGCCATATCGGTAAAACCAGTTTTCATGGTTTGTCTGTTGGTATCTGTTGCGTAATGAAACTGATCTCCAATACCATCAATTGGCACTCCGTTGGCTTTAAATCTCGTTACCATTTTTTTGATTGCAGCTCTTTTTCCTGCATCAATAACAACGCTGTAATCATTGTAAAATAATTTAGCATCTGGATCTGCAGCTTTGGCATAACGGAAACATCTTCCGTAAAAACCGATTGGATCTTTGAAAAGAGAATTGATTACAGTTTCGTTTCGCATAGCACCTCCATCTGCAAAAACTTCGTTGACAACATCCCAGCTTTTTACTTTGCCTTTGTATCGGCCTACAACGTCGGTAATGTAAACTTTGACTTTTGACTCAAAAGCAATTGAATCGTATTTGGCATTTTTAAACCATTCTGGAAAAGAATCGTACCAAACCAAAGTATGTCCGTGAACTTCTAATTTATTGTCTTGAGCAAAGCCTACTAAATAATCGGCAGCGGTATAATTGTAAGCCGTTGAAGAAGTCCAAATACTCGCCATTTTCATTTCGAATTCGGCTGTAATCTGACTGTAATGCTTTAAAACGGCATTTTTAAAATTGGCTTCATTTTGCAAATCTCTCATTTTGACCGCAGCACCAATTTTAAATTTTGCTTTTTCTTTTAAGGTCTGTGTAATCGGATTTGGATTTCCGGTATCGCCTTCATCTGCATTTATAAAAACTACTTTTTCGTCGTTGCTGCAAGAAGCAAACATCAAAGCGGTTAATGCTCCTAAAATATATTGTTTTATCATCGTGTTAATTTTTAATAGATCTGGAAATCAAAACCAAAAATGATTTCCAGATCAGTGTTAGTAACTAAAAACTTAATTCATAACTTATAATTTTTAAACCCATAGGATCATAGATTTTTTCAAACTTAACAAAGGCGTTTCACTTATTTAAATTCACATAGTTCTCTATGTGTGAGAAACTGGTTTCTTTTTTTAAACTCTTCTCGTAATTTTAAATCTATGTTTCTATGTGTTAAAATCAATTAATACCCAACGTTAAATCCTGCAGGTTTTCCCATCAAATCGATTTGCGATTGCGGAATTGGCATGTTTACCATGACATGAGTCATTTTTAATTGTACTTCACCAGAAATAGTTCCAGATGGACTTGAACGGAAATACAAATTCTGTCTTTCTACCAAAAGCCCTAATCTTTTCAATAAAAACCATCTGTTATTTTCGAATGCCAATTCTCTCGCAGATTCGTCTAAATAATTATTTAAAGTCCAAGCGGTTAAATCGTAAGTGGTTACGGCACTTTCAGGATTTCCAGTGTAACCTCTTCTTCTTACTTTGTTCAAATAAGCCAATGCTTTTCCGTCATTTCCTAAATTATGATACGCTTCAGATGCTAACAAGTAGGTTTCTGCCAATCTGTAATACATATAATCTTTATAACTGTTTGAAGTCATTGGCAGTTTTTCTGTATCGTGATATTTCTTCAAACTCCAATGCCAAGCTCTGTAATTTCCGTTTGGAGCTGCAATGGCAGGATTGGTAATCGGTTGTCCAAATTTTGGGTTTCCAGCAACATTGATTTTATAATCTTGATAATTATCTGAATAATAATACGTTTTGAACCTTAAATCGTTCGTCTGATCGTAAAGTGATTTCAGGTAATTATTTGGATAAAACCATCCTAAAGCCTGACCTCCATAAGCTACATCTTGAACCAACTCGCTTGTATTCAATTCGTAAGTTCTGTGGGTGAAAACACTGCTCAGCCAAGAACCGCCGCCTCCAGCTAAATTATCATCAGGGCCTAATAAGAAGTCTTTTTGGTATGTAAAAAGCGATTCTTTATGATTTCCGTTTTGTCCCCAAACATCAATAAGATTTACTAAACCATGAGTACCGTCATTAATAATCGCATCAAATTGAGCTGCTGCTCCTGCCCAGTCTTGCTGCCATAAAGCGCTTTTCCCGCGAATGTGCCTTGCAACACCTTGCCCGTAACGTCCTGGATCTACTTTGAATGGAAGATTTGCAATTGCATAATCTAAATCTCCATCAATTAATTTGTACACATCTGCATCACTTGCTACTTTGTATTCTACTGGATCGTTAATGTTTTGTGGTGTTGTTGGAATCGTATCGATTAAAATTCCACCATACATTTGTTTTAAATCCAAATACAATTCACCGCGAATAACACGTGCCTGTGCCACTAATCTTTTTTTAGCTGCTTCATCCATTTGGATTGATCTTGCAGCCGTAATTATAGCAGAACATCTGTCGATAATTTTATAGCCTTGAATCCATTTTGAACCTGTAAATGATTGCGGATTATGTCCTGTTCCGTAAGGTGTGTTCCAAGTTCTGTGCAATCCTAAATCGGTTGCCACCATAAAGAATACGTTTGCCCACAAATCGCTATTATCGCCAGATGGCAAGTTGTAAAAACGCATCTGATTGTAAAGTGCATTAACTCCAACTTCTAAACCTGCTGGAGAACTGTAGACATAATCTACAGAAACTTGATCTTTTACCGTTTCTTCTAGAAATTCTTCGCATGAAGTAAGTCCCAAAGAAAGTCCGAAAATCAAAACAAATAGAAAATTTATATTTTTCATGATCTTGTTATTTTTTATTTTATTGAATTAGAAACCAACTTGTAAGCCTATAACACAAGTAACAGGTTCTGGATAATCGTATATTTCTTTCTCTGGACTGTATGATTGATAATCTGTGATTGTAATTAAATTACTTCCAGTTACATACAATCTCATATTACTTAATCCTAGTGGTTTAAGAGTGCTTTCTGGGAATTTAAATCCGACAGAAACGTTTTGTAAACGAACATACGAAGCATCTTGCAATCCTAAAGTGTTAATATATGGCGGATCATTTCCGTCTCTTGGTCTTGGCCAATTTCCTCCAGGATTTTCTGGTGTCCAATAATCTTGTTTGATTCCGTTTTTAACTCCTCTTAAAGAACCTCCGCGTACATAGTCGTATAAAAATGGATTGTCTCTTGTAATACCTTGAACGGTATAGATATCTGCTGAAAAATCGAATTGTTTGTATTCTAAAGCCACAGAAAAAGTACCAAACCAATCCGGCATTTTGGAAGTGATCACCCTATCCTGATCCGGATTTGGATTGGCTCCATTTGACGGATCTGCATCCCATAATTTGATATCTCCAGGATATAAAGTTGTTCCTGTTACAAGAGGAATATTTTCTCCTTCTTGATAAATTCCAACCGCTTTATATCTGTAATAAACATCAATTGGTTTTCCGATAAACCATAAATTTCCAACAGAATTATCTTCTTTTCCGTCACCGTCAGCATCTTTTCCGTAGATACTTACAATGCTATTTTTGTTTTTAGTGAATGTTGCTCCAAGGTTTAATCTGAAATCTTTCTTTTTGATTACATCTCCATTCAAAGAAACTTCTAAACCTTTATTATTTACTTTTCCAATATTTGAAAGTTTGGTTGTGTAACCTGTATTCGCGTTAAGCGTTTCATAAATCAATAAATCTGAAGTATCGGTATTATAAACCTCAACCGTTCCGTTTAATCTATTTTTGAATAAACCAAAATCTGCAGCAAGGTTTAATTGCGTTGAAGTTTCCCATCTTAAATCTGGATTTGATAATTGATTTCCTGGAACATAACCCGAAACTTTTACACCATTAATAATATAATCTCTTTGTGTAGCAGTTGCCATACTTTGATAGGGATTTTGAGGCTGATTTCCGACTTTACCATAACTTGCTCTTAGTTTTAAATTGCTCAAAACTGGAACATGTTCTTTCATGAATTCTTCGTTAGAAACATTCCATGCCGCGTTTACAGCTGGAAAAAATCCCCATTTATTATTTGCTCCAAATACAGAAGATCCATCGGCTCTTCCTGAAACGGTAAAATAATATTTGTTATCAAAATCATATTCTAATTTTCCAGCGAAAGAAATAAGCGATCTTTCATTTCCTCCAATTAATGGTGTATTTAAAAATGCACTTTCTAAACCATAAATTCCCAAAATATCACTCGGAATTCTGCTTGCTGAGTTTCTAAAATCATTGTATTCTGATGAGGTGATTTCATAAACCCCAGTTACATTAAAATGATTTTTTTCGGCTAAATTCAAGTTGTAATGCAAAATATTACTCAACTGATATTCTACATTATCTTTATACTCGATATAACCACTTCCTTGTCCTGAATTGGCAATTCCAGAAAGCGATTTTGAACTATTAAAACTCATTGCTTTATAATTCCAAGATCTGCGGCTGGCATTTAGTTTATATGTAAAACCTTTTGCAAGATTAATATCTACAAACACGTTCATGATATCGTTGCGGTTCAACTCGTTTGTAGTGGTTTCGTAAATATCTATAAGCGGATTTGGGGTTTCTTGAATTCCTCCTGGCAAATAACGGAAAGATCCATCTGGATTATAAACTTGCCCAAGTGGCGAAGTATTAATAGCATTGTTTAAAATATTCCCCACATTCGGACGATTCGATTCAGAAAACTGAAGTGAAACATTCATTCCGATTTTCAGCCAATCTGTAACTCTTTGATCCACATTTACTCTCATCGCTACTTTGTCATAGTCCGAATTTGGAACTACTCCCGTAGTATTAATGTAGTTGATACTAGAAAATATGCTCGTTTTATCCGTTCCTGACGAAATGCTCAAACTATGGTTATTCGTTACACCAGTTCTTAAAACCAATTTTTCCCAATCGATATATTTTCCAGACTGAACCGATTCTAATTCTAATGGAGTGAAAACTTGATTGTCTGGTCTGTAAACTCCATTGTTACTTGTTCTGTATGCTTCTCTTTTTAGTTGCGCAAATTCTTCTCCGCTGTAAACATCAAAATTTCTATTTACTGTTTGAACTCCAGAAAAACCATTATAAGAGATTTTTGCTTTTCCTGTTTTTCCTCTTTTTGTAGTAATCAAGATAACTCCGTTAGAAGCTCTTGCTCCGTAAATAGATTGTGCAGCAGCATCTTTTAGAATTTCCAAAGAAGCAATATCATTTGCATTAACATCATTAATACTTCCAATTACGATTCCGTCCGCAATTACGATTGGTTCGTTACTTCCATTAATGGATTTTTTTCCTCTAATTTGAATTGAAGAAGAACTTCCTGGTCCGCCATCGGCTAAACTTACCTGAACTCCAGCTGCTTTTCCTCTCAACATTTCTCCAACATCTGAAGTGGCCACTTTTGTCAAATCGCCTGGTTTTACAGAAGCCACCGAACTGATTACGTCACTTTTCTTTTTGGTGCCGTAACCAACAACTATAATTTCGTCCAGCGCTTGTGAACTTTCTTTTAAAACTACTTTTAGATTTTTTTTATTTTCTACATCAACAGCAGTTTCATCCATTCCGATAAAAGAAAAAACTAATATGCTTTTTGGAGCGGTATTAATACTGAAGTTACCGTCAAAATCGGTTTGAGTTCCTTTTGTGCTTCCTTTTACGTGGACGTTTACACCTGGTAAAGGCAGTCCTTTATTATCTACTACTTTTCCGGTCACGGTATTTTCCTGCGCCTGCATATTCGTGGACAATATGCACATCAACAGCATCAAAACTAGTTTTAGATAATTTCCACCAAGAAAAAGCATCTTTTCGGGTTTGTTGTTTTTCATTGTAAATTGGTTTGGTTAGTTAATTAATAAATCGTGTGATTACATTGCAAAAGTGCTTAATTAAAGGCTTCTGCAAGGGAGGGTGTTATTCGTTTTTAGGGGTGTCAATGTCTTTCTTTGAGGATTTTGTATTATTTGAAGGTAGAAAAAATGGTATTCGTAATAAAAAACTTAATTTTTAATAAGACAGTTAGTTTTCAGATTGTAACATAAATTTAAACGCAAAGAGGGAAACGTAAAGTCCAGAAAAAATTTAGCCACAGATTATTAGGATTAAAATGATTTTAAAAATCTGTGTTAATCTGTATAATCTGTGGCTAAAAATTGTGTGCAATTAAAAATAAACTATTAATTCACTTGAGAACTTTTATAATCGCTTGGAGAAAGATTGTAGAATTTCTTAAACTCTTTGCTGAAATGTTTTCGATCATTAAAACCAACCATATAGGTTACTTCAGAAACTGAATAACTGGTATTAGCCAAAAGACTGGCGGCTTTCTTTAATCGCATGTTTTTGATGAAACCAGCAACTGAATGATTAGTCAAAGTTTGGACTTTTTTATAAAGTACGGTTCGGCTCATTCCAATTTCGTTTACCAAATCGTTTACATCAAAATCGGTATTATCGAGATTGTTTTCAATAATCTGAGTCAGTTTTTTTAGAAAGATTCCTTCGGGTGTGTTTATGTTTTCTTCTTCAACCGCTGCGATGAAACCTTCGCCATATTTCTGACGCATGATTTCTTTGGCAGATAATAAATTGGCAATCGTCAGTTTTAATTCTTCAATGCTGAATGGTTTTGAAATATAAGAATCTGCTCCTGTAGAAAGTCCTTCAATTCTATTTAAAGTGGATGATTTCGCCGTCAATAAAATAACTGGAATATGATTCGTATTCAAACTTGTTTTCAAGATTTTACACAATTCAAAACCATCCATTTCGGGCATCATCACATCACTGACAATCAAATCTGGAATTTCAGAATCCATATATTCTAAAGCATTTAAGCCGTTAGTAAATTTTAAAACACGATAATCGGCATGAAGTACATCAAAAATAAACGACAAAACTTCTTCATTGTCATCAATAACCAAAATGGTCTTTTTATCGTTATTGTCTTCTAAGTATTCTGGTTCGTAAATGTTAATTTCTGTTTTTACATCAGAAATCGGATTGGCATTTTCATTAATTGAAATTGCATTTTCGACAATTTGAGATTTTTTAAAATGGTCTTTTCCTTTCTTTAATTTTATGGTAAAAATGGTATTGAAATTCGGATCTTCTTCGGTCTGCACTTTTATTTCTCCGTGATGCAATTCGACAATACTTTTGCTCAAAGCCAAACCAATTCCGCTTCCTAAATTGGCGCTTCCGCGATCATCCAACTGGAAAAAGTTTTTGAAAATCTTCTTTTTACGATTATCTGGAATTCCGATTCCGTTGTCTTTTACTTTAATTTCAATACAATCTGAATTGTCTTTTTGTTCCACTGCTAAAGTAATTTTACCGCCTTTGCTTGTGAATTTAAAAGCATTCGAAAGCAGATTGTAAATCACTTTTTCCATCTGATTTTTATCGAAATAAATCAAAGCCGTATTGATATTCAGCACAAACTTGTAATCGATTTTCTTCTCGACAGCAATTCCACGAAACGATTCATAAATATCAAAACAGAAAGAGACAATATCCTGCTGTTCGCAATAGATTTTCATGCTTCCTTTTTCAGCTTTTCTAAAATCCATTAATTCATTAACCAATTTTAATAATCGATCAGAATTGCTTTTTATGGTTTTTAATTTGTGTTCAAGATTTGAATTCTTTTCGGCACTGTTTAAAAGTTCTTCAACCGGTCCGCTGATTAGAGTCAGCGGCGTTCTAATTTCGTGCGAAACATTGGTAAAGAAATCCAGTTTCATTTTATACAATTCTTCCTGTCTTTCTTTTTCTACCTGTTCCAAATAATAGGCTTGTTTTAATAATTCTCTATTTCTAAAAAAACGGAACAATAAAACCGAAGCGCCAGCCAATAAAGCCAGATAAAATAAATAAGCCCACCACGTTTTCCACCAAGGTGGCAACATAATAATTTTTAAGGTTTTAATGGTTGGATTCCATTCTCCCCCTCCATTTGAAGTTTTGATTTTTAGCGTGTACGTTCCCGAATTCAGGTTTGTTAAGTTGATATAATGCTGCGAACCAATTACATGCCATTCGTCTTTATTGAATGAACTTTCAAGTTTGTAAGCATATTCATTTTTTTCTGGCGAAATAAAATTCATCGCACTAAATTCTAAACCAATATATCCTTGATCGTGTTTTAAAGTGATTTCAGTCGTTTCGCTGATGCGTTTTTCTAAAGAAACTTCTTTGTTTCCAGGTCTAATTTCTTCATTATTCACAATCAGCTTTGTTAAAACAATTGGCGATTTATCTTCGGTTTTAATCAATTTTGAAGGATTGAAAACAATCAAACCATTTGAACATCCAAAAACAAGCTCTTTTGCATTTAGATTAGCGCTACAATTATTGGAGAATTGTTTGACTTTTAAACCATCTTTTGAAGAAAAAGAAGTGATTTCAAAATCTTTAATATGGAATACCGATTTCACATTTTTAGTTGTGATTTTATAAAGCAGATTATTATCTGAAATCCAGATATTTCCTTGCGCATCTTCAGAAATACTTTTGATAGTTTCGTCTGTAAAACCCATTGATCGGTTGATTTCGAAAAAACGTCCTTTCTTTTCATCAAAAAGATTCACGCCTCCACTTTCGGCGCCAATCCAAAATCTATTTTTAGAATCGGTAAACATGACCGTCAAACTATTGTTGGACAAACCGCTTTTTGGACCTGCTTTGAAAACTCGGGTAACTTGTTTTAGTTTTTTATCGAAATAATTTAAACCATATTGTGTGGCAATCCAAAGTCCGTCTTTTCTATTGACGATATCGGTAATAAAATTATCGCTAAGCGAATTGGAAGAACCGTCTGCCATATAAATTTCTACAGTTCCGTCTGGCATTACTTTTTTTAATCCGTTGCCATTTGTTCCGACCCATAAATCGCCATTATCCATTAATAAAGACGTAATCGGACGTTCACGTTCTTTGGAATCCCTTCGCGAAAGCGAGATAAATTGAAAAGATTTACTGCTTTTATTGAATTTGAATAATCCGTTGAAAGTCCCGCAAAACAAATTCTGCTCATTCTGATTGACCAAAGCCGTAATCATATTCACGCTTTTATCAGAATCGTAACCTTGAACAAAATACGAAACGCTTTTATTATTTTTAAAATCCAGATAATTTAAACCGCCACCATTGGTTCCAACCCAAATTGAGCCGTCATTTTCTCTTGAAACGGCGTTTACCGTAGCATTATTTAATCCGAAATTAGGTCGAACAACTTCTCTTACATTAACAAAATTGGTATTTGTTTTTTGAAAAAAATTGACTCCGCCTCCATTTGTTCCGATCCAAATATCGTTGTGGCGATCTTTCAAAAAGCATTTTACATCGTCATCCGAAAGGCTATAATTCTGCTGCGGATTATGTCCGTATTTACTAAATTCGTTTCTGTCTTTTTTGTAAACACACAAACCATTTTTGGTAGCAAACCAAATTGTATTTGCATCAACTGCCACAATATCGTTGACCCAATTGGAGGATAAACTGTTTCGGTTGTTAGCAATGAGCAAAAAATTGGTTACCACATTTTTGTCGACATCAAAACGAAAAACACCATTTGCTTCGGTTGCAAACCATAAATCGCCATTTTTTTCTTTAATGACTTTCCATACTTTCGATTTAAGTAAAGCTTCATTTTCGGCAAGCGCTTTTGGCAATGCTTTTTTTGAACCATTTTTAGGGTCAAAACATTCCAAACCTTTAGAAGTTCCGACCAAAATGCCGTAATTTTTATCATAAAACAAAGACAAAACCCTGCTTTTTCTGAAAGGTGAATTGTGGTCGTTGGAGATTTCTTCTAATAAAAATTTCTGTTTGTTTAGTTTTTTAATTCCGCCAAAAGTTCCAATCCAAATTCTATTTTGGTCATCTTGAATTATGGATGAAATATAGTTTCGTCCGCCTTTTATTTTTTGAATATCAATTCGTAAAAAAGTTCTTTCGTTTTTGTTGAAAAGATTTAATCCATTGTTGGTTCCAATCCATATTTGTCTTTCGCTATCTTCTAAAATAACATTCACATGGTTGTTACTTATGCTGTTTAGAATGTCTTTGTTGTACACATATCGCAAGAAATCGTAACCGTCATAACTAATTAATCCGTTTGCAGTTCCAATCCAAATAAATCCTTTTTGAGTCTGATGAATACTCGAAATCATACTTTGCGAAAAACTCGTATCGTAATTGATATGATCAAAATACAAATCTGATTCCTGCGCCTTCGAGCCAAAAGAAATAAAAAGAAATAAGATAAAACTTAAAAAGTAGGTTCTAATGTACTGCATAAAGGAAATTGAATAAAGCCCGAATAATTAATTGCGATAAACCTATGAAAAAAATCAATCGATTGCGGTGCAAAATAGCCTTTATTCTGAAAAAAGAAGAGGGAGTTTTTTCTTTTTAAGGGGTGTAGATGTACTTTATTAATTGTTTTTTTAAAAGAAAAATCATTTTTAAACCCGATAGCGCAGATTTTTAATCCGTGCCCGCAAAGATTGGTTAGTTCTCTTTGTAAATATAAAAAAGTACATTAATTGTGTAACTTTTATTTTAGTGATTTGTTTTGTGTCTTACTGGTGCGGGCACGGATTGCAAATCCGCGCTATCGGGATTATTGATGTTAATTGATATGCTGTGTGTGCACGAGCGGGACGCTCGCGCTAGCGAATGAAATTCTATTTTAATTTATATTTGTTTCAGTACAAAAATTAATTAAATACTCCCCATGAAATCAACATTAAAAAAGACACTATATTTTTTATTTTTATTTTTCTTGTTTAGTTGTGACTCAAATCCACGTAGTAGTTTAATTTATTTGTTTTCTAAGGATAAATCCCAAGTAATTACCGTATTTAGTAATTATTATGAGAACGAAAGAATAGTAGCTTTGGGCAAATTAAATGTAAAACCCAAAAATGATTATGTGAAATTAGATATTTCAGAGGTTACAGAATTGGGCGATGAAATTGGTGTATGCTGGTTTGGAAAAGAGAAAGGATGGCAATTGGTAAGTGATCAATCTAAAATTGTCGAAGTACATTTAGACACTACAAAATACATCATTAAAACAGAATGGTATCGAGAAGATAATACTCCGAATGCCAAATATTATAGACGCACTGGTTGTTTTACAATTGATATGTTAAAACATTCTACAATTCATCCTTCTGTGAATGGATATATTGAAAGACATTAAAAAAAACCACTTCAATTAAGAAATAGCTTCTGTTTCTTCAATCAAACCCAAAATTTTACCATAAGCAATCGCTGCTTTATGAACCTGAACTGACCAATCTTCTGCCGCATTATCATCAGCGCCATCAGAAATGTATTTTAAACTCAAAAACGGAATGTTTTCTTTCATGGCAATCATGGCTAAAGCATAGGCTTCCATATCGACAACATTATAGGCGTCTGAACAATGTCCCATTTCGAAGTTATCTCCTGTTCCGCAAATTCCTTCTTGAAGATTATCCATCAATAAACCGTATTCTAAAACTGGCGGTAATCCAGAAAGAGGCGTTTCAAATTTTGCGAAACCTAATCCGCGAACATCCATATCTCTTTGTACAAATTTGGTACAGCAAATTACATCGCCTTTTTGAAAACAGCTGCTTCCTGCCGATCCTAAATTTACAATTACCGCAGGTTTTTTCTTTTGAATCGCTTTTGTCAATTCGTAAGCCGCATTTACCTTTCCGATTCCGGTAAATAAAACATTATGTCCTTTAAAAACTTCTGCTGCTTCAGATTCGAGAGCAAAGCAGAATAATATATCTTCAATGGCAAAAGATGCCGTTTGGTTTATCTGTATCATGCGTAATGTATTTTCGGTTTACAAAAATAAGCTTTAAAATTTACGTGGCTCTAACCTAAATTTAAAATCTAAAAAACACGTTAAATTCTGCTTTCTATGCTGAATTTTGTCTCAGAAAAAATACTTTTGTTAAAATCAAAAAAGAAGAATTTCAATCCTTAAAAACAGAAAGAAAAACTGAATGGATAATGAAAAATTTATTTTCTGCCTTGAAGGCGTTCGAGATGTAGACGATGATACCCAAACTCATGTGGTTAAATGTCTGGAAGAATTGGCAATTGACCAAGGTATTTCCAGTATCCACAAAACTTGTGACACTATTGAAGGATTAGAAGAAAGTCTGAATATTTTGCTTTATGAAGATCATAATTTTAAAGATTATGAAATCATTTATTTAGCCATGCCGGGACAGCAAAACAACATCTGTCTTCACGATTATTATTACAGCCTAGAAGAAATTGCTGAACTTTTTGAAGGAAAAATGAAAGGCAAAATCATTCATTTTGCGAATCTTAAAGTTTTAGATTTGAATGAAGAAGAGGCACAATATTTCTTGGATATAACAGGAGCAAGAGCCATTTCGGGCTACGGTTCGACTTATAATAAAATTGCCAGCTGCAGTACAATTGACAAGGCGTTTTTTAGTCTGTATCAAGAAAATGACAATCTTTTTGAAGTTGTTGAAGATCTCTATGCTAAACATTACAATCTATGCAAATTGCTTGATTTTAGATTATATTATTAAGGATGAAATCAAAGTCGGCTGAAAAAATAAAAACGTATGAAGCGAAAGGTTTTCGAGAAAAATTTCTCGGAGAAGACAATCCTATTCATTTACTTTTCAAATCCAATTCGGATCATTTTTTCTGTTTAGAAATTGAGGAGGTAATGCATATGCAGTATCCTGTTCCGCCTTCTAAACATTCTTGTCATACCTTAATTTTTATTTCTTCAGGTCAGCACGTTATGAAATTGGGAGATCAAGAATATATAACCACCGATAACCAAATGATTATGGTTCCTGCCGGTCAAATTTTCTCTCTTGATAATGTTAACAATATACACAATGGCTACATCTGCCAGTTTCATCCGGATGTTTTAATTAGAAGATATGGCAGCCGAGAACTGCTCAATGAATTTGATTTCCTAAAAATTTCTGGAAATCCTAAAATCGAACTGGCTCTTGAAGATATTGGCGCTATTACAAATATCTTGGAACGATTGAAAAAGGAATATTCTGAAACCGCCTTTACGGATTTGAATATTGTACAATCGTACTTGATTACGCTGTTTTATGAAATGAATAAAAATACTGTAAAAATGTCTAAGAATATTTCGGCGGCAGAAGCCATTACAGGAAAATTCAAAGAATTGATTCACGATCAAATCAAAACCCAGCATCAGGTTAATTATTATTCTTCTTTATTAAATATAACTCCCAACCATTTAAACAAATGCGTAAAGACTGTCACGGGAAAATCTGCCGTAAAATGGATTGATGACAGCATATTATTAGAAGCCAAATATTTACTCTTTCAAACTACATTTTCTGTTGGCGAAATTGCCACTCAAGTAGGCTTTGAAGATCAATCTTACTTTAGTCGATTTTTCAAAAAAGCAGAAGGAATCTCTCCTATTAGATATCGAAAATTGATTGATAAGTCCTAATTATTGATTACAGAATCCTAACAAATATGTTCTCTTTTTTCAGAAATTTGTGTCCTCAAAAATGCAAACTATGATTTATGTTTTTAAAACTTCCGTTGACAGCCACGCCAAATTTGAGTCGGCTTCTGCATTATTAGATCAATTATTACCAGAATCTCAGTGGAATTTTGATCTTGAAGATTGCGATAATATCTTAAGAGTAGACAGCGAATTGAATGTTGCTGAATTACTTCAAAATAATGCTATTTTCGATTGTATCGAATTAGAATAACTTTATACGCCTTTTAAACATTTATGGAGTCCAAATTATACCAGAACCGAACTTTTGAAACAATCGATTATTCGGAACAAAGTTTAGCCAATACCGAATTTGTAAATTGCGAATTCATAAACTGCAATTTTTCTAAAAGCGATTTAAGCCATAATGACTTTCTGGATTGCACTTTTAAAAACTGTAATCTTTCTTTGGCTGTTTTGCGAAACACTGGTTTAAAAAATATCAAATTTATCGGATGTAAACTTATGGGCCTTGATTTTAGCGCCTGTAACAGTTTTCTATTTTCAATGAATTTTGAAGATTGTCTTTTAGATTATTCCACTTTCATTTATAAAAAACTAAAGAAAACGAATTTTGCAGAATGTTCTTTAAAAGAAACAGACTTCTCGAATACGGATTTATCTCTGGCCATTTTTAAAAATTGTGATCTTTCTAGTGCCACTTTCGTGGAAAGTATTTTGGAGAAAACTGATTTTAGAGGCTCCCGAAACTATGCTTTTGATCCATCAGAAAATAAGATTAAAGGAACTAAAGTTTCGCATACAGCACTTGCGGGTTTATTGCAAAAATTTGATTTATCGATCGAATAGTTTTTTAATCGCAGTTTTCAGTCGCAGTTCGCAACTACTTGAAAACTGAGACTGAATACTGAGACTAAAAAAAAACGGAATACAAACTTAATTGCATCCCGCTTTTCCTATTTATTAACCATGAATTCTAGTTACCAGTGATCCAACGTGGATCTCCAACTTTTCTATCAATTAAAGTTTGATTTTTAATTGTAAAGTTTCCTGTTGCTGCACTTGTAAATTGAGGATCAAGTACAGTTGCTGTAGCATCAGGTCTGTTATTGCTTGCTGTAGCTTGCAAACCAGTCGAATTGAAATTATTATTATTTGAGAACGTCGGAGCTGCTGTTGCAGTCGTGTTTGTATATACTGCCGATCCAACTGCCAATAATGAATTACGTACTGTTAATGTATTTGAGACAAAACGCACATATAAAATTCTACTTGCAGCTGGTAAAGTAGGCGCATATATTGTACATCCGTCGACTAAAACAGTACTAGTCAAACCTGTTCCAGATAATGTAGCAGCCGCATCTAAGCGAATAAAGTCACGAGATGAACAATTATCGAAAGTGCTTTTTGTTAAAGTTACAGTTGCCACATAAGTAGTTCTGAAATCTATAAAATCAGCACCAGCAGCAGTGTTTACATTTTTAATAATACTATTATCAACAGTGAATGATTTTAATCTAGCCAATGCATTTCCATACATTAACTGAGAAGGATAATCATGAACGTTACAGCCACTTATTAAAACATCTCCTAGTTGTGTTGGCGATGCTGTACCAATTGTGATTGCTCCACCAGTTGTACCAGTTCCATTCAAATCTAAGTCGATTAATGAGAAATTAACCACTTCGCTAGCATTAGCCGGATTATTACCAAGAGTGAAATTAACTTTTAGTTTTGATTTATCAGCTGGTCTCAAACCTCTTAATGTTAAGGTTTTATTCACAGCTATTGTTCCCGTTTGCGCTGTGTAATCACCAGGCATAAAAACTAAAACAGATCCAGCAGGAGCATCAGTAATTTTTTGGAAAATATTATCTTCTGGTTTCACTAAAATACCAGTTCCGATATCTATTCCTGTCGTAAAAGTTACCACTCCTCTTTTCTTAGCTCCATTTAATAATGTTGCTGTATACGCTGTTTCTCCTGTAAGTCCAGTTATTACAGCTACACCAGCCGTTTTCTCCGCTGGAGTAATTGTATGAGAAATATTTCCTGGCATTACTGTAATTTGAGTAACCGTACTATTTGGAACCCATCTTAAAGTAACTTGTTTTGCATCAATATCTGCAGGTTGTACAGCAGAGAAAAGTTGCTCAGATAATGTTGTTGCAGTTGTAATAGACCATTTAGAATCTTCTAAACCACCACCATTAACCGCTTTTACTCTAATAGAATAAACCGTTTCTCCTTCTAAAGCCACTTGAACTGGAAGCTGTGCTGCTGTAACATTTACCGTTTTATAAATAGTTTTGAACTCAGGATCATCTGCACTAAACTCAATAACATAATGATCTGCATTTTCGTCACTTTTTGTTGTCCAAGTTAGTTCAACAGTAGTTTGATTTCTAATGGTAGCTTTAAGACCAATAGGCGAAAATTCTCTTGTATTTCCTATACCGTCTAATAATCCTTCATTATAACTTTCGCAGCTTGAAACTGCAATTGCTAGTAGTAATGTGGCTATTAATCCTTTAAATATATATTTTGCTTTCATAATTTATAATTTATTAATACCCGTAATCATTTTTTAACTGACCATTACTTCCGTCAATAAACACCTGCCATATTGGCCAAAACTGTCTATTATCAGGGTTAACTCCTGCTTTGTATAATGAATTTACTTTAGCATCTGCAGTTGTTCCTGTCCATGTCCAAGTTACTGCTGTATATGTTGCTCCTGGATTAACATTTTCACCTCTATTTAATCCGTAAATATCAATAGAAACATTATCTGTTTTAAATTTATAATACAAAGTAGTTGGCACATCGGCATATTCTCCTGTACGAGCTGACAAGGCAGCCATTTTTACTTTAGCTTCGTCTAGTTTTGCTTTTAATAAATTCCAACGAATTAAATTTTGTTTACGTTCCATTTCACCTGTAAACTCATATTTATTTTCAGTTACAAGAGCATTAAACATTGCTTCTTTACTAGTTAAAGCATTTACATAAGCATCAACTTTTACAGCTTGAGATGCCGCAGGGAATGATCTTCTGCGTATTTCTTTCAAATAAGGCATTGCCGCACCTGGACCTTCTAATTCGTTTGCTGTTTCAGCAGCAATAAGAAGTACTTCAGCATATCTCATGTACATTTTATTAACTCCATCATCATTAGTTGAAGTTACATAACGTTTCATCCACTCGTAACGGTATTTACCAAAATACCAAGTATCTAGCGTACCTAATTCTTGTTTAGCGATATTATTAGTTGCTGCACCATATTTATAAGGTACACAAGTAACATCTCTACGAGCATCAACTTGATCATAATCATAGAAAACAGTTGGTAATGGACCCGCTACACCACCACGGTTAGCTCCGTTTGCTTGAAATTGATCACTAGCAGCTGTATGTTTTACAGCGAAAGTAAACAACATTCTACCACGTCCATCAGCGAAAGGAAGTTCCCAAAGAGATTCTCCTCCAGCAGTAGTATTTTCTTCATTGTATTTTCTCCATAATCCTTCAAAAGTAGACTCTAAACGAGCTGAACCGCTTTGAATTACTTCACGAGATTCTTTTAAAGCCAATGCATACATATTAGCAACGGAAAGTTCTGGATCATTACTTCTTCTAACTCCGTCAGGATACTGTTGAAAACCGCTTGCTACCAAAGCCAAACGCGCTCTAAATCCTTTAACAAAGGCTTTATTTACGTGTTCAACAGTATTGGTATAAGCAGTTGCGTTTGGCCATGCAACCAATGTTGAAGCTTCTCCTAAATCTGCAATTAATTGTTTATAAAGAATATCTCTGCTTGTTTTAGGCAAGTATAGAGTTTCACTTGTAATAGGCTCAAAACGAGCTGGAACATCACCCCAAGCTTTAATTAAATCAGCATAATAAATTGCTCTCAGTGTTAGAGCCTCTCCTAATAATTGTCCCATTTCTGATCCTGGAGTAGGATTTCCGTATTGACGTATACCTTTTATACAAACATTAGCACGTTCAATACCTGAAAACATCATCGAATACGCATTATTAGTTGTGTTCATTTCCGTATTGCCCGGTTTTGCATCATAAACACATAAATCGGCTTTATCTCCAGCTGTTTGCGAAGTATTATACCACTCTGTATCTGTATTTAATCCGTAATAAGGTAAAAATCTTCCTCTATAAGAGTTCGTTTCTGCAAATGGCACTTTTATTCCATCTATAGCTCCTTTTGCAAGTCCAGGTGTAGAAAAAATCAAAGCAGCATCTAATGTTGATTGGGCAGGCGAATCTAAGTAGTCATCTTCAAATTGCTGACAAGAACTAAATAGACCCGAAATTATCAATCCCGCTATTATTATTTTATGTTTCATTTTTGTAGTAATTAAAATTAAAAATTAAGATTCATCCCAAAAACCATTTGTCTGCTTCTTGGATAAGGACTTGAATCAACCCCTGGCGTAAGGGGGTTTTTTCTTCTAGTTGAAACTTCCGGATCAGAACCCGAATAGTTAGTCCAAACAAAAACATTGCTTGCCGTCAGATAGAATCTCAATTTAGAAACTCCAAGTTTAGATGTAAACATCTCAGGTGCTGTATACCCTAATGTCAAAGTATTTAATCTTAAAAATGATGCGTCTTCAACTGCCCAATCCGTAAATATAGCAGTTCTCATATATGGTGACCACATAGTCGTATTAGCATTAAGTGCAGTTAATGCAGCTGGATCTGTTACTAATTGACCTGTAGCAGGATCTAAATTTGTCCATCTCTTTCCATCTGCCATTGTTGAATTTAAATTTTTGTACTGCGCTGAAGCATTAGCAGTAGAAAATTCAATTTTATCAGCATTATAAACATCATTACCAATACTCCAGTTAAAAGCTGCCATTAAATCAAATCCGTAAGCATTTCCATTAATAACAAAACCTCCTGAACTTTTTGGATTAACATTACCAATAACAGTTTTATCGCTTAAATCTACTTTACCATCACCGTTAACATCTTTCAATTTCATATCTCCAGGTTTAAGCGCGCTTCCGTCTCCAACCAAAGTAGTAGCAGTACTAATTACTCCAGATTTTAGAACATATTTTCCTCCAACATAATCAAAATCAGAAACCTCATATCTTCCATCATTTTTATAACCGTACATTGTACCTAATGAAGAACCAACTTGAATTAGATAATCATCTCCAATTTGTGAAGAAGCCCAACCGGTTGCTGCTCCAAAATTATTCATAACTCCTAATGAGTTAATACGATTTTTGTTTATTCCCATGTTGAATGAAAAATTCAATCCGTATTTTGCTTTTTCAATTGCAACTACGTTAATAGTAGCCTCGAAACCTGTATTTTGTGTTTCTCCCATGTTACGGTATTGGAAATCATATCCAGAACCTGGAACTGGGAAATTAATTAATAAGTCACTTGTAATATTTTTGTAGACATCAAAATTACCGCTTAAACGATTCTTGAAAAATCCAAAATCTAAACCGAAGTTCTGAGTTACAGTTGTTTCCCATTTTAAATCAGGATTAGGCATTGTTTTAGAAGGTGCCCAAATACTAGTCACACCATTAATCCATGTTGTTGCTGTAGATTGAAAAATCTGAACTTGCTGCCCAACAGGAATATTATTATTTCCTGCCTCACCGTAACTAGCTCTTACTTTCAGAAGATTGATCCAACTTGTATTTTTAAGGAAGCTTTCTTCTGAAATTTTCCATCCTGCTGCAAAAGCTGGGAAATAACCCCAACGATTCTGCTCTAAAAATTTACTTGATCCGTCTGCACGAAATGTAGCTGACAAAATATAACGATTTTTGTAGTCGTAATTAGCACGTCCGAAAAATGACAATAATTTATCATCAGGGCTGTAATAGTTATCTACTGATTGAGGCGTTCCTTGTGTTGTTAATGTTTTTGCTTTATCAAAATCAAAAAACTTAGGATATCCATGAATAGTAGTAGTTACGGTATTAGAATTATAGTTAATGCTTTCCTGTCCAAGAAGTGCTGTCAAATGGTGATTTTCTCCCATTATCTTTTTGAAATCATAATTCAATGTATTAGCATTTCTAAAACGTCTTTCTTTGCTATCTCCCATAATCATTGCAGGCATTCCTTGCAAAGGACCTAATGGAGCATTAGCTATGTAATAGGTAGTTAAGCCATAATAACGATAATCCAAATTGTTAAAATTATCCAGACCTAAGTCAACATTTAATTTTAAATTTTCTGCAATTTCCCATCCAAAACTTCCTAACATATTAAAGTTTTTACGAAACTGCTGACGCTCATTGTCATAGACCGCTCTTAACGGATTCACCAATATATCTGAACCATCACCTGATACATCATCTGAACTCAATCCTGCCACCGGAAGTGGTGCATAACCAACAATAGTACGCATACGTGAATCTGCTGAAGATTTTTCATTTTGCTCATTTACACCACCACCATCAATCTCTGTATCAGAATAACGTACAGTAAAACCAACATCAATCTTGTCATTCAATTTACTTTTTAAAGCCAAAGACAGGTTATTTCTTTTATAATTTGAACCTATCATAATTGCTTTTTCATCGTAATGCGCATAATTAAAGTTATAATTAAGCTTATCCGTTCCGCCTCTAATTCCTAAATCACGGCTTTGTACTTCTCCAGTACGCCCGAAAATTTGTTTTTGCCAATTGTCTCCTTTTAAACCTTTGTACATATCTTGATCTTGCCAATTTCCGAAATACTTAGTATATGAACTAGGATCAGAAGCTACTTTTGTTCCTGTTTGAGAAAGCAAAGCATATTCGTATTGCCATTTAGTATAATCATCTGGCGATAAAACATCAATTTGTTTCGCCATCGTTTTCATACCGTAAAACATATTAAAATTCACGGCTATTTTTCCATCTTTTCCTTTTTTTGTTGTAATCAGAATAACTCCATTTGCGCCACGCGATCCGTAGATTGCAGTTGAAGCAGCATCTTTCAAAACAGTCATCGAATCGATATCTGATGAAGAAATATCATTCATGCTGTTAATTGGAAATCCGTCCACAATAATCAAAGGTGAAGCATCTTGAGTAAGCGATCCACCACCACGAACTCTAATTCTAATATCGGCATCTGGAGAACCTTCTGCAGCAGTTACTTGGACCCCCGCAATACGTCCTGTCAAAGCTTCAGCGACATTTGCCACTGGAACTTTTTTCAAGTCATTTCCAGAAATCGTAGATACTGCACCAGTCAAATCAGATTTCTTTGATGTTCCATACCCAATAACTACAACTTCGTTTAAGTTATTTGAGTCTTCAGTTAAAGTTGCATTTACTTTTGTTTTACCAGCCGCAGAAACATCAATGGTTTTAAATCCAATGAAAGAAAAGCTAAGTACCGCTTTCGGGTTGGTTAGTTTAAGTTTGTAATGACCGTCAAAATCGGTAGAAGTTCCGTTCTTAGTTCCTTTCTCTAAGACATTTACGCCTGGAAGAGAAAGACCCGCAGCATCTGTCACGGTTCCCTCTACAGTTGTATTCTGCGCATGTAACTGACTGCCGATCAATAAGCACAGTAAGAAAACAAGTTTAAAGCAAAAATTTGCTCCTTTGTTTAATAGTTCTTTAAAGTTCATGGTTGATTGTTTAAGTTATTAATTGTTTTTAGTCGTGGTTTAAGTGGTTTTTTGTGGTTACTTTCAATTCATTTATTTAATTATTACAGGTATTTATGTTTACTATTATATCACATTTCTTAACAAATCGGATTAATTATAATCCCTTTTTAACTTCTCGTTACTTAATCGATTTCGAAGATCAAAAATAAAGTTGTAATCGATTACACAAACATAAATATTTTTTTTAAACGAAAAATAATTTTTCATAAAAAAGTCATAAAAAAAATTATATATCAAAAAAAATATTGATTTTTTATATGAGATATATAATTTTAATGAACATAAAATATTAAATATATTATTACTAATCGTTCATTTGATTCGATTTTTACAAAAAAAACAATCGATTACATGAATATTAATTATGAAATTATTAGGTGTATTTTTTACACTTAAAAAGTTAAAAAGATGCTAATTTTTTTTAAATCAATACCGGAAAAACAGGATTTTTTAAAATGAATTTTCTGATATAAAGAAGAATTGGTGCCGAAAAAAGGGTATTTTTCAATCCAAGCAATTGAATTTAAACATAAAAAAAGCCCTTAAACAAAAGTTAAGGGCTAAAAGAATGTATTTTTTTTAAGTGTTAAATATGCTGCAACTGCACTTTCTTTTGATGTAACTTTATCAATATGAATGTAATAATCATACCGATAATTGACATTGCTACTCCAATCAGGTTTGGAGAAGAATAGCTTAGTCCTGCCGCCAGTGGCAATCCGCCTAGAAAAGCGCCTAAAGCGTTACCAATATTAAAACTCCCTTGAAGCGATGCCGAAGCAATCATCTCTGCTCCTTTCGCTGTGCGAATCATTAGCATCTGAATTGGTGCAATAACCGAGAATGAAATAGCTCCTGTTAAGAAAGTTAGAAATAAGGAAACATATTGATTGAATGAGAAAAAGTAAACTAAAACTAAATCTAAAGACATTACCATTAATAAGGCTAAAGTAGTTGGTGCTGGCGAGAATCTATCTGCTAATTTTCCTCCAACAAAATTACCAACAACCATCCCTAATCCTGCTAGGATCAAGATTGAAGAAACATCTTCTGGCTCAAATTTCGATACATTAATTAATAAAGGAGCAATATAACTGATCCAAGCAAATAAACCTCCAAAACCAATTGCAGTAATTCCGATAATCAACCATGCTTCCGTTTTCTTAAAAAACTGAAGTTGTGTTTTCATGTTGACACTTTCTCCTTTTTCAAGATTTGGCATCCATAAATAAATGGCTAAAAATGTTAATAGACCAACAATTGCAATTAGCACAAAAGTATAACGCCAAATAAAATGATGTCCAATATAAGTTCCAATTGGCACTCCGATTAAGTTAGCAATTGTTAATCCTGCAAACATGGTTGATATAGCCTGAGCTTCTTTTCCTTTGTCTGCTAAACGGCTTGCCACTACAGCACCAACTCCAAAGAATGCGCCATGCGGCAAACCTGAAAGAAATCGAGATGCAAATAAAACATTATAATCTGGAGCAATAATAGACAACGCATTAAAAACTGCCAGCATTAAAGCTAAGATTAAAAGCATTTTTTTAGGCGCATAATTTCTACCAGCAATCACCAATAAAGGTGCACCAATAACAACTCCTAAAGCATAAGATGAAATTAAATATCCCGCAACAGGAATTGAAACTTTCATATCTGAAGCAATATCTGGGAGTAATCCCATCATTACAAATTCTGTAATTCCAATAGTTAACCCTCCAAGAGAGAGTGCAATAAGACTTTTTTTCATTTTGATTTATTGTAGAAAGGAATAGATTTCTACGTTGCAAAATTAACACCGTTAACCGAATTAGAAATTGTATATTTGTGATATAAAATTGTACATTTAAGTTATGCCGAAATTAAATCAGTTTAAAACGCTTGTACTTGATGAATTTGAAGAAGAGAAATTTCATCTTCCTCCGCATACGCATACCTATTATGAAATCATCTACATTAATAAAGGAAGCGGCATTCATCATTTAAATCATAATTTGCTGCCATACAAAGCGGGAGATCTATTTGTAATTTCACCAGACGATGAACATTATTTTGACATTAAGAAAAGTACGCGCTTTACCTTTATCAAATTCACCGATAATTACTTCAATTCTAAACAAAATCTTACTTGCGATGAATTTTTGGTCAATACACCGGAGAGTTTCATGCGTGATAAAATCTTGAAAGAAACAGTTCTAAAGTTTGATGAACCTTGTAAAACGATTCTAAAAAACACGGTTGAAAACATTATTACGTACGGAAAATATATTGATGTGACTTCTTCTCCAATTGTTTTTTATCAGATTCTTTCGATTTTTGGTTTAATTAAAGAAACCATTCGAGGAATGAATTTACAGATGAAATCGCCACATCTTGATAATGAACAAATTGCGAATTATATTCATCAAAATATTTATCAGCCAAAATTGGTTCAGATTAAAGTGATTGCAGATCATTTTAATATTGCTCAAACCTATTTCAGTGCTTATTTCAAAAGAACATTCAGTATCAGTTACCGCGAATACATTCATAATTTGAGAACCACTCTAATCGAAAAAAGATTCCATAACAATCAATTACCGATTAAACAGATTGCCTATGAATTTGGTTTTACCGACGAAAGCCATTTGACCAATTATTTCAAAAAACGTAAAAACATGAAGCCAACAGATTTTAAGAAACTGTAGTTATTGAAATCTTAAAAAGTGATTTACTCGAACAATTTTAGCTAAATTTGTAATTCTAAAAAACAATTTCTTGACCAAAAAAACCCACATAATAATGCTTTTTCTAACGCTGACTTTCCTTTTGAATCCAGGTTATACATACGCATGCAATATGGGACATCATAAAGAAATTGCCGTTAAGGAAGAAAACAGCTGTTCTAAAAAATGCTGCGAGAAGAAAACTTCAAAAGAAAAAAAACACAATTGCGATGGAAAATGCCGTCATTCTGGCTGTAATACAACAAGCTTTTCAAGCATTATTTTAACTTCTAATGAATTTGATTTAGAAAATAATGTTTTTAATTTTTCTTTAAAAAACACTTTCACTTATTATCCTGAAGTAACTATTTCTTCGGGTTTTACTTCCATCTGGCTAAAGCCGAAGATATAATTATTGCATTTCTGACAGCCCATATTGGGTCTTTTTTGAATCGAAAACTTTTAAATTAATCTAAAGGAAATTTGAAAATCCTTTATCAAATATCAAACACAATGAAAAAATCCATAATAGCTTTAACAGCAACAATCGCCATTTTATTTTCTACAAATAACATTCAGGCAAGCACACCAAATTCTGAGTTAACAACAATCGAAATTGCAGATGCTCAATTACAAAATGTTTATGATGCATATTTCACTGTAAAAGATGCACTTATAAAAAGTGACAGCAAATTGACTTCGGCAAAAGCCGCAGCTTTATTGACTGCAATTACAGCAGTAAAAATGGACAAACTAAAAAGTAACGAACATACAGTTTGGATGAAAGTGGTAAAGAAACTAACTTCTGATGCAAAAAGCATTTCGTCTACAACAGATTTAAAAAAACAACGTGAAACTTTTAAATCGTTATCTAAAAGTACTTATGATTTAATTAAAGTTTCAAGTCCAGAACAGCCAATTTACAAACAATATTGCCCAATGGCAGACGCAGATTGGTTGAGCAAAGAAAAAGCAGTTAAAAATCCGTATTACGGTTCTTCGATGCTGACTTGCGGAAACGTGGTAGAAACGATTAAATAATATGAAGCTTTACATCAAAAATATGGTGTGCAGCCGATGCAAAATGGTTGTGAAGTCTGAGTTCGAAAAACTCGGACTTCAAACTATTGCTGTTGAATTGGGCGAAGTTGAAATTGAGAAAGAAATCAATGACAATCAAAAAGAAGTCTTATTAGAAAATCTTCAAGCTTTAGGTTTTGATTTAATTGATGATAAAAAAACGAAAACAGTCGAAAGAATAAAGAATCTAATTGTGGATTTGGTTCATCATAAAAACAATGATCTTAAAATCAACTTGTCTGATTACTTATCAGAAAACCTCAATCAAGATTATAATTCGTTAAGCAATTTATTTTCGGAAATTGAAAACACGACAATCGAAAAGTATTTCATCAGCCAAAAAATAGAAAAGGTAAAAGAATTATTGATTTATAATGAGCTTTCGTTAAGCGAAATTGCCGATATTCTCAACTACAGTAATGTGGCGCATTTGAGCAATCAATTCAAAAAAATTACAGGCTTTACTCCTACTTCGTTCAAACAATCGAAAGATAAAAAACGGATTCAGATCGAGAATTTGTAAAAGTCAATTTCTCGCAAGGTCGCAGAGGCGCAAAGTTTTATTTCACGCAGATTTTAAAAGATTTAAGCAGATTTTGCAAATATTTATTTGTTAATCAAATCTGCTCAATCTGCGTGAAAACTTTAAAAACTTATTGCCTTATCTTTATTTAAAAAACTCACGCTTCTGCAACTTTGCGAGATTAATACAAAATTTTTCAAAAATTCAGCTTTAAATCAAGTAGATCAAAAAAAATCTGCTCAATCTGCTCAATCTACGTGAAACAAAAACCTTTGTAAATCTTACAAATCATTCACAAAATTCTACAAACCAAACTCACAGATACTTCGGAAATTTGCATTGTAATACTTAAAAACCAATACAATGACTCATCAATATATAATTTCAGGAATGTCTTGCAACGGATGCCGAACCAAAGTAGAAAAAACTTTGAATGAAGTAGATGGCGTTCAAGCAGAAGTAACTTTGAATCCTCCAACGGCTACGATTATAATGGACAAACACGTTGCGACAGAAAAATTTCAAGAAGTTTTAGCTGCAGCGGGAAATTATACAATTGAAATGGATTCTCCTAAAAACCATTCTGAAACAGCAGTTAAATCATGTTGTTCTAGTCATAAAAAAGAGCATCACGATCATCATAAAATAGATACAAAAAAAGCACCTCAACATAGTGCAAATGGCATTTATTATTGTCCAATGCATTGCGAAGGCGACAAAACCTATAACAAACCCGGAGATTGTCCTGTTTGCGGAATGGATTTAGTGCCACAAATTGCCATAACAGCAACACAATTTACTTGTCCGATGCATCCAGAAATTGTTTCAAACGAACCAGGCGATTGTCCGATCTGCGGAATGGATTTGGTGCCGATGCAGGCTTCTGAAAGTGAAGAAAACAAAACCTATTCTGATTTATTGAAGAAGATGAAAATTGCGATTTTGTTTACGCTTCCTATTTTCATTATTTCAATGTCAGAAATGATTCCGAATAATCCATTTTACAATATAATGTCGATAGAAAAGTGGAATTGGGTTCAGTTTTTATTTTCAATTCCAGTTTTGTTTTATGCGGGTTGGATGTTTTTTGTTCGTGCTTACAAATCGATTGTTACTCGGAATCTGAATATGTTTACTTTAATTGGAATTGGAACCAGTGTTGCTTTCTTATTTAGTATTGTCGGAATGTTTTTTCCAGATATTTTTCCAGCCGAATTCAAATCACATCACGGAACGATTCATTTGTATTTTGAAGCTGCAACTGTAATTATCACTTTAGTTTTATTGGGACAATTATTGGAAGCCAAAGCGCACGGACAAACGAACGGCGCAATCAAAGAATTATTAAAATTAGCTCCAACTGAAGCTGCGTTGGTTGAAAACGGAATTGATAGAGTAATCTCCATTCACAACATTCAAAAGGGAAATTTACTTCGGGTTAAACCAGGAGAAAAAATTCCAGTTGACGGAAAAATAACTTCTGGCGAAAGTAACATCAACGAATCGATGATTACGGGAGAACCAATTCCCGTTGATAAAAAAGTTGGAGACGCAGTAATTTCTGGAACCATAAATGGCACCAAATCGTTTGTAATGATTGCTGAAAAAGTGGGTTCAGAAACGATGCTTTCGCAGATTATTCAAATGGTCAATGACGCGAGCAGATCTCGCGCTCCAATTCAGAAATTGGCCGATCGCGTTTCTAAATATTTTGTTCCGACTGTTGTTATTATTTCGATTGTAACCTTTTTTGTTTGGGCGAAATTTGGACCTGAACCATCATACATTTACGGATTAATCAATGCCATTGCTGTTTTAATTATCGCTTGTCCTTGCGCACTTGGACTCGCAACTCCGATGTCTGTTATGGTGGGAGTTGGTAAAGGTGCACAAAACGGAATCCTGATCAAAAATGCTGAAGCATTGGAAAACATGAATAAAATTGATGTTTTAATTACCGATAAAACAGGAACAATTACCGAAGGAAAACCTTCTGTAGAAAAAATATATGCCTTTAATAATGAGGAAGATTTTCTGCTTCAAAATATTGCTTCCTTAAATCAGCATAGCGAACATCCTTTGGCGCAGGCTGTCGTCAATTTCGCGAAAGCAAAAAATAGTTCTTTAAAAGAAGTTAAAGGTTTTGAAACTATCGCAGGAAAAGGTGTTTTAGGAAACATTGAAAACAAAAAAGTAGCTTTAGGAAATAAAAAATTAATGGCTGAAATCGGCGCTTCTATTTCTGAAAATTTAGAAAAACAAGTTACTGCCGAGCAAAATTTAGGCAAAACGATTTCTTATATTGCTATTGAAAAAGAAGTTTTAGGTTATGTAGCCATTACCGATGCTATCAAAGAAAATAGCGCAAAAGCAATCAAGGAATTAATCAATCAAGGCGTTGAGGTTATCATGATGACGGGCGATAATCACAACACCGCAAAAGCCGTTGCGAAACATTTGCATCTGACTTCTTTTAAAGCGGATTGTCTTCCAGAAGATAAATTAAAAGAAATTGAACGTCTTCAAGCGCAAGGAAAAATTGTTGCGATGGCTGGCGACGGAATCAACGATGCGCCAGCTTTAGCACAATCAAACATTGGAATTGCAATGGGAACAGGAACTGATGTTGCGATCGAAAGCGCAAAAATCACTTTGGTAAAAGGCGATTTAAACGGAATTGTAAAAGCAAAAAAACTGAGCCACGCCGTTATGTCAAATATCAAACAAAATCTATTTTTTGCTTTTATTTATAATACTTTAGGCGTACCAATTGCAGCAGGAATTTTATATCCTTTTTTAGGAATTCTGCTTTCGCCGATGTTGGCTGCGGTGGCAATGAGTTTGAGTTCTGTATCTGTAATCGTAAATGCTTTGCGATTGAGAAATTTAAAATTATAGACTTGAATTTAATTATTTTAACACATAGAATCATAGTTTCACTTGTCGTTAAAAGGCGTTTCACTTGCTTCAGTGCACATAGTTTAGCTATGTTTTGAAACTAGTTTCTTTTATTATCTTTTTTAAACAAAAAATCTATGTTTCTATGTGCTAAAATTAAATCGTGTTCGATCTAACATAAAAATTTAAAAATTATAATTTATAATGAAAATCAAATACCTATTTCTTTTCTTTTTAATTGCTTTTCAGCTGAAGGCACAAAAAATAGTACGTTACGATTTGTATGTTCGCGATACGATTGTCAATTTTTCGGGCAAAGAGAAACGTGCAATTGCAGTAAACGGACAAATTCCGATGCCGACTCTGACTTTTACCGAAGGCGATATTGCCGAAATTTATGTGCATAACGAATTAAAAAAAGAAACAACTTCTATGCACTGGCACGGATTATTTCTTCCTAACAAAGAAGATGGCGTTCCGTACTTGACTCAAATGCCGATTGAACCTGGAACTACTCATAAATATTCTTTCCCAATAATTCAGAACGGAACCTATTGGTATCACAGCCATTCTGGTCTGCAGGAACAAATTGGTTTGTACGGACTTTTTATCATCAATAAGAAAACAAACGATGCAACGATTCGAAAAGGAATTGACGATTTACCAACCGTTCCAGTTATTTTAAGCGAATGGTCTGATTTGAAACCAGAGAATATTCAACGAATGCTACACAATGCCAACGATTGGTTTGCTATCAAAAAAGGAACTACCCAAAGTTATTTTGAATCTTTAAAACAAAAACATTTTTCGACCAAAGTGACCAACGAATGGAAACGAATGAACGCGATGGATGTGAGCGATGTTTACTATGAAAAATTTCTGATTAATGGTAAAAATGAACAACAGCTTTCGGATTTTAAACCCGGAACAAAAGTTCGTTTGAGAATTGCAAACGGTGGCGCTTCGAGTTATTTCTGGTTGACTTATGGCGGCGGAAAAATCACCGTTGTGGCAAGCGACGGAAATGATGTAGAACCCGTAGAAGTGGATCGTTTGATTATTGCCGTTTCTGAAACTTATGATGTTGTCGTTACAATTCCAGAAAACAACAAATCTTTTGCCTTTTTGGCTACAGCCGAAGATAGAACGGGATCTGCTTCTTTATTTTTAGGAAATGGAGAAAAACAGCCAATTCATCATCTTTCAAAACTAAAATATTTTGAAGGCATGAAAATGATGAATGATATGATGAAAATGAACGGCGAAATGAATGACATGGGAATGAATATGTCTTTGAATAAAATGGACATGAATGCCGTAATGTATCCTGAAATTTCGGGCGAAGACGAAAATTCAAAACCAAAAATGGATCATTCCAATCATAATATGGAAGACATGAAAATGGAAAGTGACAGTACTGAAACTTCTGAAATTGTGACTTTGAATTATGGAATGCTGAAATCTCCTTTTAAAACCAATCTTCCGAAAGATGCACCAGTTAAGGAATTGCGTTTCACTTTATCTGGAAATATGAATCGTTATGTTTGGAGTTTAGATAATAAAGTGGTTTCAGAAACCGATAAAATTTTAATTAAAAAGGGAGAAAACGTTCGCATCGTTTTATATAATGGTTCGATGATGCGCCACCCGATGCATTTGCACGGTCATGATTTTAGAATTTTAAACGAACACGGCGATTATGCTCCACTCAAAAATGTGATTGATATTATGCCAATGGAAACCGATACTATCGAATTTCAGGCAAATGCTGATGGTGACTGGTTTTTTCATTGCCATATATTATATCATATGATGGCAGGAATGGGAAGAATTTTTACTTATGAAAATTCAGCACCAAATCCGCTGATTCATCATCCGGAAATGGCTTACAAAATGCTAAAAATGGACGATCGCATGTTTCATTTTATGGCTGAAAATGATTTTGCCAGCAATGGAAATGATGGTGAAGCGATGTTCAGTAACACTCGCTGGAGCATTGGAACCGAATGGAGATTGGGTTACAACGACAAACACGGTTACGAAACCGAAACTCATATTGGCCGTTACATTGGGAAAAATCAATGGCTAATGCCTTTTATTGGTTTTGACTGGCGTTACCGAAAAATGGGAATGGACGAACAGGAACAGAATCTTTTTGGACAGAAAAACACCAAAGACAATCGTTCGGTTTTTAGTGCAGGTCTTGAATATACTTTACCAATGCTCATAAAAGCACAAGTTGAGGTTTATACGGATGGAAATGTTCGTTTACAGTTTGAGCGAAAAGATATTCCGCTTTCGCAAAGACTTCGAATGAATTTAATGTGGAATACGGATAAAGAATATATGGCGGGATTAAAATACATCGTTGCCCGTAACTTCGGAATTACAACACATTATGACAGCGATATGGGAATTGGTTTTGGGGTTAATTTGAATTATTAGAAAAGAATTGGCATTAATTTTGGAATGACAAAAAACACCAAAAAAACCAATTTAATTAAACCTTATGAATCAAACTCTTTTTCTATTATTACTGGCTTTACCAATGATTTTTCAAATTATATTCGGAAGAAAAGCAATTGCCGAAAGTATAAAACTAACTTTCTTTAAAGTCTGTTTAATTACTTTTCTTTCTCAGTTTATATTTTTCATCATTGCGTTTAAAATACTTTCAAACAGACTTCGATCAGAATCAAACGGACAAATTCACTGTGGAATGCCATTTGTTGGACTCATAGGTTTAGAAATCTTGGTAACTCTAATTATATTGGTTATCATTTTAATCCAATATTTAATTAAAAGATCTTACAATCGTAATACATAAAAACTTGCTTTATTTTTCTTTTTACAAAAGCATTAAAAATAAAATTATTCATACAATAAAAACCAGAAGACCTCTAAGCAATTGAGGTCTTTTTTATGTCTTGTGCCTAAATTTGAATAATATATTTTTTTATTGTTTGCGTTTTTTTGCGTTTTTTGTATTCTAAAACAAATTAAAAACGAAATAAAATGCAAAATAAATGAATACAATTGCGTTTTTTAATATATTTATATTTCGATAATTATACCAAAAAACCAATTTACCATGAAAAAAACTACTCTTACTGTTTTTAAAACTGCAATCGCAACATGTCTGTTTTTGAGTTTCTCACTACTCGAAGCGCAATGCATACAGGGACCAGAATTTAACAAAACAACACCTAAAAGAGATTTGAGAGGTGTTTTTTTACCCTCTGTTTTCAATCTGACATGGCCTACAAACAAAACAGCTTCTCCCGCTGTGCAACAGGCCGAATTAATTACAATTCTAGACAATCTTCAAAACAATGGTTATAATACGGTATTTCTGCAAGTTCGCCCAGCTAGTGATGCACTTTATGTATCTGCAATAGAACCATGGTCAAACTACTTAACAGGAACAGAAGGACTCGCTCCTAACCCTATATGGGATCCTTTGACATTTGCCATAACTGAATCGCATAAGAGAGGATTGGATCTTCATGCTTGGATAAATCCTTATAGAGCAAAGAATGGTACTTATCCAAATGCGTCAAATCATCCGATAAGTAAAAATCCGTCATGGGTAATTACTGCCACCAATAATGCCAATTTGAAAATATTAAATCCCGGCTTACCCACAGTTCGGGACTACATTGTTTCCATCATTCAGGATATTGCCACACGATATGATGTTGATGGAATTCATTTTGACGACTATTTTTATCCAAGCGGTGCCATGGCTGCAGCTCCCGCAAATCAAGATAGTCAAGCATTTATTGACCATAACCCAAATGGTTTAACATTAGCAAACTGGAGAAGAGAAAACGGAAACATTTTGATTACAAGGGTTTATGATGCTCTTCAGACTATTAATACTAATTTGAATAAAAATATTGTTTTTGGAGTGAGTCCTTCTGGGATATGGAAAAGCGGTGTGCCTGCTGGAATTACTGGTGGATCATCTTACAATGACTTATTTTACGATCCGATTGCATGGTTAGACGCTGGAAAAGTAGATTATCTTGCTCCGCAATTATATTGGAAAATCACTGGAGCGCAAGATTATGTAAAACTTTCGCAATGGTGGAATGATGAAATAAAAGCTAGAAACAAGCAATTATATGTAAGTCAAGCGTTTTACAAAATGGACGACACAAACAACTGGGCATCGTCAGAATTACAAAATCAGATGATTCACAACAGAACAGCGTCTATGAATGCTACATTTGGTCAAATTGCCTACAGCTACGCTTCTATAAAAACCAATTCAAAATCAATAAATACAAATTTGAGTGGAGCAGAATATAAATATAAATCGTTCGCTCCGCCTATTCCGGGAAAAGATGACATTTGCCCAAATAAACCGGCAAATATTACTATTACAGGAACCAGCTTAACTTGGGATACCCCTGCTCCTGCCTCTGATGGTGATTTACCAGTAAAATATGTAATTTATGCTTTTAACAACGCTGCCGAAGCCGTTACCAACAAAGATGACGGTTCTAAAATTATCGAAATTACAGCTAAAAACCAGTTTACATTGACTCAGGATCAAGTTGATACTAAATTTATTGTGGTAACATCCTTAGATAAAAATAATAACGAAGCTGGAACTTATGATCCGAACTTAGGAAATGATGATTTTGAGCTTGCATCAAAAAATTCATTTAATGTTTATCCTAATCCTTTTAATGAAGTGTTTACAATAGATTTTAACAATCCTGTAAACATTGCGCATATTACAATTTATGAAGCAAGTGGAAAACAAGTGTGGCTTCAGAATATTAATAATTCTGATTCACAAGCAACAGTATCACCCTCAAATTTAATGAGTGGTTTTTATTTTGTTAAAGTTAGTTTTGAAAATGGAAGTAGTGAAAGTTTTAAAATAATCAAAAAATAACCACAGCAGTTTTCTGTAAAACAGCCTCATTTCTGAGGCTGTTTTTATTTTATTTTAAGCGAACACTCCATTCAAAATCCATTTCAGAAACCTGAACACCTTCCTCATTTGTTCCAATAGATTTCATCCAGAACGTCTGTCCTTCTCCAGTTTCAATTGTTCTTTTGATCGCATCGGCAATTAAATGTCCGTCGTTACAAACAAAAGTTATTCTACCCGTCGCTTTTTTAGTAAAGTTTCCTTTATTATTGGCAACTAACATCGAGATCTTTTTTCCGCTTTGCTGAATTTGAGAAATGACCAAAGCTCCTGTTGTCAACTCAGCCGCCATTGCCTGAACAGCAAAATACATCGAATTAAAAGGATTTTGATTAATCCATCTATGTTTAACTGTTACTGTACAGCTAGAATCGTTTATATCTTTAACGCGTACTCCACAGAAGTATGCAGAAGGAAGTTTAAACAGAACAAACTTATTAAGTTTTGATACAGAAATTGCCATGTGATTTATTTTTTTATGTAAAAATACAAAAAAACTATGCACGCACAATAAATTATTAAACTATCAAAACAACCCCAGCAAAATCAATTATTCTGAGTGATTTTCAACAATTTAAAACCAAATTCTTACTTTTTAAATTGTTAAATTTTTGTTAATATTTGGTACTATGCAAAACAAGATACTGTTTTTTAGACATATATTTGCATAAGAAATTACTATATACTTTTAATCATGGAAACAACAACAACACTCATCATGGAAAAAACATCAGAAAAGAACACAGCAGCATTTACTCATTTGAGTACATTAAGTCAATATGTAATTCCGTTTGGAAACTATATTTTTCCGCTAATCATTTGGACAAATTATAAAGATAAATCTGAATTTGCTGATCATCACGGAAAACAGGCTTTGAACTTTCAGTTAAGCTTATTGCTTTATACTTTGATTTTAGCAATTATTGCAATACCAATTTTTATCACTGTGTTTTTACAGAATATTCCAATAGAAGCCGTTTTTAATGATCATGATTTTGTAATTAGAAACTTTGACTTTCAATCGCATATCGGAATGTTAAGTGTCGGAATAACAGCTGTAGTGCTTTTCGGATTATTAAAATTTGTTGAATTCTTTTTAGTGATTTACGCTACGATAAAAGCTTCAAACGGAGAATTTTACAAATATCCGCTTTCGATTCCTTTTATAAAATAACAGTTCGACTTAGCTCACTGTGACAAAAAAAGTTAAAAGTTATAGGTTATACGAACGAGTTCAGACAGAATAAATTCGAAATCAATCATCAATCAATCATCAATCAATCATCAATCAATCATCAATCAATCATCATCAATCAAAAAACGAATTGTTCAATCAAAAAAAAACAAAATGAAATTATGAACATTGAAAACACAAAAGCACAGATGCGCAAAGGTGTTCTTGAGTTTTGCATCTTATCTGTATTAAAAGAAAAAGATGCCTATACATCTGAGATATTAGACACTTTAAAAAACGCAAAACTACTAGTTGTAGAGGGAACTGTTTATCCGTTGTTAACGAGATTAAAAAATGACGGTTTACTAAATTATCGCTGGGAAGAATCGACCTCTGGGCCACCACGAAAATATTATGGATTAACCGAAATAGGGCAAACTTTTTTAAACGAACTTAGCGGTACCTGGACAGAATTGTCTGACGCTGTAAACTTAATCACCAATCAAAATCAATAAGTCATGAACAAAACAGTAAATATTAACTTAGGCGGGATGTTTTTTCACATCGATGAAGATGCATACCTAAAATTAACACGCTATTTTGACGCTATAAAACGATCACTTAACAACTCATCTGGAGAAGATGAAATCATTAAAGATATCGAAATGCGTGTTTCTGAATTATTGACAGAAAAACAAAAAAGTGAAAAACATGTTGTTGGACTGAAAGACGTTGACGAAGTGATTGCGGTTATGGGACAACCAGAAGATTACAGAATTGAAGACGAAGAAAAAACGAATCAATCTTATAGTAATTATGGCCCAAGAAAACACAAAAAATTATACCGCGATAAAGAAAGAGGTGTAATTGGAGGTGTGGCTACAGGTTTAGGTCACTACTTTGGGATCGACGCTGTATGGATTAAAGTTTTATTCTTAATCTTTGTTTTTGCTGGATTTGGAACTGGAATTTTAGCTTATTTCGTTCTTTGGATTGTAACGCCTGAAGCGATTACAACTTCTGAAAAATTAGAAATGACTGGAGAGCCGGTAACGATTTCAAACATCGAAAAAAAAGTTCGAGAAGAAATTGATTCATTGTCTGATAAATTTAAAAATGCAGATTATGACAAAATGGGAAACCAAGTAAAGTCGGGAGCTGGGAGAATAAGTAGTTCATTGGGTGACTTTGTAATGACCATTTTTAAAATCTTCGCTAAGTTTTTAGGAGTAATTCTAATTATAGCTGGACTTTCAACTTTGATCATATTGCTAATTGGCGTTTTTACGTTGGGAACAAACATCTTTATAGAATTTCCTTGGCAAAATTTTATTGACGCAGGAAACTTTCCAGAATATCCACTTTGGGCGTTTGGTTTGTTAATGTTTTTTGCAATCGGAATTCCGTTTTTCTTCTTAACATTATTAGGATTTAAATTGTTATCTCCAAATTTAAAATCAATTGGAAACATTACAAAATACACTTTATTAGCTCTTTGGATTATCTCTATTGCCATTCTTACTAGTATCGGAATTAAACAAGCAACCGAAATATCATATGACAATAAAGTTGTAGAGAAAAAAGCTTTGGCAATCAAATCGACAGATACACTTTATGTAAAGTTTAAATACAGTGATTACTATGCAAAAAGTCTAAATCATCACAGCGATTTTGAATTTGTACAAGATTCTGCAAACAATGAATTGATCTATTCTAATGATGTACGTTTACATATCTTACATACAGACGAGACTGCTCCTTTCATCCAAATCGAAAAAAGCGCGAGAGGAAATTCTTTTCAAAATGCTAAAAAAAGAGCAGAAAAAATTAATTATAAGTTTCAAATTGTCGGAAATCATTTAATTTTGGATAATTATTTCCTTACAGATGTAAAGAATAAATTTAGAGGACAGGAAGTTGACATTTACATTTACATACCAGAAGGACAACTAGTTAAACCAGATTCTTCTGTTAGAGATTATTATAATTCTGATGAAGGATTTTTTAATCTAAATTATGATGGAGATTACAACTATAAAGTTGAAAATTCAAAAGTAAAATGTCTAAACTGCCCTGCTGACGATGAAAGCGATTACGACACAGAAGAAGTAAACACTATTGAGAATGATTCTGTAAATGAAGTTTCTGTTAAAATTAATGGGAAAGAAATTATAAACGGAAAGAAAACAAAAGGAAAGCTAACCACTGACAAAAACGGAGTTATAATCAAAATAAACTAAGCCATGATAAAAATAATCATTCATATTACAAAATTTATAATTGTTACTGTTGCTGCTTTATTATTTGCTTCTTGTAATTTTAACGTAAATTCGATAGAAGGAAGCGGACACGTAACAACTGAAAAAAGAATTGTTCAGGGAGATTTTAAAAATGTTTCTGTAAGCAACGCCATCGATGTCGTAATCGAACAGTCTGATGTAACTGAAATTACAGTTGAAGCCGATGATAATCTTCAAAACGAAATTGTTACAAAAGTTGAAAACGGAACTCTTATAATTAAATGTAAATTCAATTCTTTCCGCAATATTACAGCTAAAAAGGTAACGGTAAAAATGCCTGTTATTGATAAGATTGAAGCTTCTAGCGCATCGTCAGTAACGACCAAAGGAATTGTTGAAGGAGAAGATATTACTTTGGAAACTTCTAGCGCAGGATCTATGAATGTTACTATTGAGTCTGATAAAATTTCAGTAGATGCAGGTAGCGCAGGTTCTGTTAACATCGAAGGAAAAGCGCTAAGTTTTAATTCTTCTGCGTCAAGCGGAGGAAGTATCGATGCCGAAAAATTAATGGCTAACGAAGTAGAAGTAAAAGCAACTAGCGGAGCAACGATTTCTGTAAATCCAATTTTGAGTTTAAAAGCTAAGGCTTCAAGCGGAGGAAGCATAAATTATAGTGGTTCTCCAAAGACAATCGAAAAAGAAGCAAGTTCAGGAGGAAATATCAATAAAAATTAAAAAAAGCGAACTGTTAAATATAAAAGAAATCATTCATCAAAAGTGGATGATTTTTTTATATTTGTCAAAATCAAATCTAGAATTAATGAAAAAAAGTACAGCGCTGCTCCTATTGTTATTTGTTACAACATTAACTTTTGCTCAAAAAAGAGAAAAAATTAAAGGCTCTAAAGTTGTAACGACTTCAGTAAAAGAAGTTGGAAGTTTTGACGCCATTGAAGTCGATGATAATCTGGAAGTTTATTTGGAACAAGGCGAAAAAAACGAAATTAAAATTGAAGCCGATGATAATTTACACGATATCATTGGAATGGATTTAAGAGAAAAAACGCTTCGATTATATACCAATAAAGAATCTAGTATTTTCAAGAAATTAGCTGTTAAGGTTACTTACACGAAATCATTAAATAAAGTAATTACTAAAAATGAGGCTATTGTTTACGCCATTCAGGAATTGCAATTGGACGACATTACCATGAATTGTCTTGATTTTTCGAAATTGTTTTTGAATGTAAATGCCAAAAAATTCACCTTAATTGCCGATGATAAAACCAGAACGGAGCTAAATTTAAAAGCAGATGAAGGAATTATACAGTTGAGTAAAAATGCGGTTCTTAAGACTTTGGTTTCTGCTATAAAATTTAAATGTGATTTATACCAAAGAGGAAATGCTGCAATTGAAGGTATTGCTGAAAAAGCGACTATTCGATTAGACAATAATTCTGTTTTTACAGGAACAAAATTTACCTTGAAGGATGCAAATGTAACAGCTGAAAATTTTGCCGTTGGAAGCATTTTTGCAGAAACAACTGTTTCTTTAGCAATTGGAGACAAAGCCGAAATTTCTCTTTTAGGAAGTCCTGCTATTACCTTAACTCGCTTTTCTGAAGAAGCAAAATTGATTAAAAAGATTAAATAAAAGTTGTCGTTTTCAGTCTGATAATTCCACATAAAATAAAAAAGTCCCAATCATTTACGATTGGGACTTTTTTATTTTTATGTCTTATTCTGTTTACATTCTAACAAACTGAAAACTGAATACTGCCACTAATATTATTCCTTAGAAGCCAAATATCTTTCAGCATCAAGAGCTGCCATACAACCTGTTCCAGCAGCAGTAATAGCTTGACGGTAAACGTGATCTGCAGCATCTCCAGCAACGAAAACACCTTCTACATTTGTTTTAGATGTTCCTGGTGTATTTACGATATATCCTGTTTCATCAAGTGTAATGTAAGAGGCAAAAATATCTGTATTTGGTTTATGGCCAATTGCCACGAAGAAACCAGTTGCAGGAATTTCAATAATTTCGCCAGTCGTTTTATTCAAAGCTTTAATGGCGTGAACTACATTTGAATCTCCTAAAACTTCAACTGTATCATGATTCATTAAAATCTCTATATTTTCTGTTTTGCGAACGCGTTCTTCCATAATTTTAGAAGCTCTGAATTTTTCGCTTCTTACCAACATCGTTACTTTTTTACAAAGTTTAGATAAGTAATGTGCTTCTTCACAGGCAGAATCTCCAGCTCCGACAATCACAACTTCCTGATTTCTGTAGAAAAATCCGTCGCAAACAGCACAAGCAGAAACTCCTCCACCCATATTTAAATAATGCTGTTCTGAAGGTAATCCTAAATATTTTGCCGAAGCACCTGTAGAAATAATTACGGTTTCACAGTGCAATTCAATTGAATCGTTAATCCAAACTTTATGAATATCTCCAGAAAAATCAACTTTTGTAGCCCAACCGTCACGGATATCAGCACCAAAACGTTTTGCTTGTTCTTGTAATTGAACCATCATTTCTGGTCCAGTAACTCCATCAACATAACCTGGAAAGTTTTCAACCTCATTTGTTGTAGTCAATTGACCACCAGGCTGCATTCCTTGATATAACACTGGATTCATATTAGCTCTAGCCGCATAAATAGCCGCAGTGTAACCTGCAGGGCCAGAACCTATAATAAGGCATTTAATTTTTTCGATTGTATTTGACATAGTAATAGTTTTTTTGAGTTGCAAATGTAAACTTTATTATAAAAAATACAGACGAAAATAAATCCTAAAAAACTATGTTCAAATAAGTTTTATTTATTTTTCAATTTTCCTTTTGTAAACGAAATTTATTTATATCTTTGCATCCGCTTTCGGGCAGTATTACAAATACATCTTCGGGGTGTAGCGTAGCCCGGTTATCGCGCCTGCTTTGGGAGCAGGAGGCCGCAGGTTCGAATCCTGCCACCCCGACAAAAGTCTTTTCATTTCTTTGAAAAGACTTTTTTTTTGCAATAAACTGAAATATTGTCGAACGATTATCGCGTCCCGATGGAAAATCGGGAATATCGCAGGTTTGAATGCTGTTACTCCTTTTTTATTTTACATAATTTCAATTTTCACAACCAACAATATTTCCTTAATTTGAAACATAGTCCGTGGTTTCAACCACGGGGACACATCATACTATTCACGATACATTTCCCGTGGTTGAAACCACGGGCTATATTAAAAAAATAAAACCTCTAAAGAAATATGTATCTCGAGAGGTAATATTTTTAAATCTGCCCTATTTTATTTACTTCTCCATTTCAATAAAAGCAGGATAAGATTCACTGTTAGGCAAATTATATTCTTCGTCATAAGGCTGCATACCTTCTCCATTATTATACAAGGCTACACGTTTTGGACCAGTTGCTGTACTCCCACCAGTACCATTTATAACATTCTGAATATTCCCTGAACCGGCAAAACGAGTAATACACATTTTTTCTAATCTAACATTTGGACTGTTTGGCACTTCAAAACCATTTTTCTTGTTCACATTTCCATCTGTTCCTGTAAAAACTGCATAAGATCCCATTCCTACAGTATGATGTTCTTTTACCGTATTTGCAACCTTGAAAGCAGCATAACCATCAACTTTACCGTTTTGACTACTCCAGCTTTTTTGGTTTGGAGCATCATATGGAGGTTCATTTTGAAAGAAAAAAGTTCTTCCTCTTTCACCAAGCCACAAAACCTCATATTCTTGAAAATGCTCTACAAATAAACCATAAAGTGTAACATCATTCCCAGTAACTACAAGTCCGTTTTTACATCTATCTCTTGTCCAGCGCACATCTCCACCACGCTGCGAACCATGATCGGCACGCCACAACCAGAAGTGATCTCCAACCACATTACTACTATTAATCTGCATAGCAACTTGTATCTGAATATTGTTTGACTGGACCCCGCCTACTCTACAAGTAATATCTGTAAGCAAGATAGGATCTGCAGAATGATCTGCTTTTGATCCTTCATCACCAATTCTAACCTGATAGATTGTGCTATTAAATGAATCCATAAGCAATCCCGCAATGATAATTCCATCTTTATCATCGGCATAAATACATCCCCAAGTATTTTTATCAGTTGGTTCTAATGTTACAGAAGCGATTCCTGCCCCAAGAAGAATTGCATCCTTTCTGTTTACTTGAATCGGAGCATTTAGTGAATAATGCCCAGGAGTAAAAAATATATTTTTACCCGCTTTTAACGCAGCATTTATTTCAGCATCTGTATCGCCTTCTTTTGCAACATACCAATTTGCAATTAAATCTTGGACTTTTCCTTCACCCATATTTTTTGAACTCCAAGAAACTCCTATTCTATCTTTTTGCCAAGCTGGAATAAATACTTTATATTCTCCATCTTGATCTATAAAAAGAAAAGGCTTTTCTCTAATAATAGGTGTAGTTGCAATTGCAGAATTGGAATCGTCTGCTAGCGGAGGATTTACACAACCTTGCCAAACCATATTATAAGAACCGCCCATCGCTTCCGAACCAGAGGGAAATACAGCATTTCTTGTATACCATTGCTGTTGTCCTTTCCAATTTGGTCTGTCGGATTCGTAATGAGTATCTGCAATAAAACCTCCACTTCCCCAGAAATTAGTATCTCCAATATCTGAAATATATTTTGAAGTGCTATCAATCAGTAATCTTCTTGCACTTGTTGACTGAGAAACTGTCCAAGCAAAATCTCGCATTACCTCTACATTTTCTACAGAACGCCAAAAAGTACAAGTAGCATTTGCTCCTCCAGAAAGATGAGGCCTTGTAAATATCGAACCCAATTTAACATCTGAAGGCAATTTCCCCAAACCTCCTATGTGAGAATAAAAACCTAATTCTATTGAATTCGCTTCTTTTGATGAAGCAGAACCTGATCCACCAACATCATAAGTCTGACCATCCACATTTGGTTTGAAGTAATAAGCCTGACGTTTTGTAGTCCATTCGCCATTTGCACCACCTAAACCAATAGTACTAAACTGAGAATTAATATCGTTTCTGGCACTTTCTGCTTTTTCATATTTCCTGTCATAGAAATATATATTGTCTCCAAAAATTTGATTTTCTAACGAAATTATGATCGTAATATCATTACGCGAAACTTTATAGTAATTCTCATATTTATTTGCATTCGGTTTATTATCAATAAATAGCAGCTTAGAAGTTGATCCAACCGAAACAAAATCGGAGGACAGACGGCTTCCTCCACGTGTAATTATATAATTTCCTGAAGAGCCAAAAGCCGACCATGATATGGTGATATTATGTTTCTTTTTATTGTAAACAATTTTCCGTTCTATTTTTTTATTTCCCTCTATTTTTTCGTTAGATGAACAAGGCGAAATAAAACTGCATAGAAACAGTATGCATGCAAATAATGTAGATAATGAGATTACTTTTTTACTCATAAGAATGTTCCTTTTTGTGGTTTGATTGACAGCAATAATTGTAATTTTAAGAAAGTCCAAAATAGCAATAATCTTCAACCTTCGAGTCCGTTTTCACACCCAATTTTCTTATCAAAAACACTACAAAATCTAAAAAAATGCCTTTTTATAACATAAATAAAGCTTATGGAACATATCCATTTTTCTTTAATAGCTTTTTTTTGCCGCAAATAGAATGAGAAAACAAAATGAAAGAGATTATACTATTTATGGCTTTAACTTTTTCTGCCATTACATTCGCGCAACAAAAGAACCAAACTTCTATTGATTCTTGCACAGCAACCAAAGCAAGCATATTGTACAAGAAAAACGCACATGCTTCTTATTATCATGATAAATTTAATGGCAGAAAAACGGCGAGCGGAAAAAGATTCAATAACGATGATTTTACTGCTGCACATAAAAAATTCCCTTTTGGCACAATATTAAAAGTAACAAATGAATTAAATAACAATTTTGTAATTGTAGAAATTACAGATCGCGGACCTTTTGTTAAAGGAAGAGAAATCGATCTCAGCAAAAGAGCTTTTATGGATATTGCATCTAATAAAAAAAGCGGTTTGGTTTATGTCACTATAGAAATTCTAAAATAATTATCTTCTCGAGATGAAATTCAGGTTTCTGTCCTTTTAAAGGAGAAACACCTTTCAAAACTTTGCTAACAATTTTATTCATAACTAAAATAATTTTCAGCCGAACACCTATAAAACAACGAATAGCTAAACTTTCACAAATGTTAACAAAATAGATTTTCAAAAACCATAAATAATTGTATTTTTACGGTTCAAAATTCAGAAAATAAATGGGCAAAATCATTGCTATTGCTAATCAAAAAGGAGGCGTTGGAAAGACTACTACATCAGTAAATCTTGCTGCCTCATTAGGTGTTTTAGAAAAAAAAGTATTGTTAATCGATGCTGATCCTCAAGCCAATGCTACATCTGGTCTTGGAATTGATGTAGAAACAGTTGAAATTGGAACTTATCAAATTCTTGAGCATACTGCAACACCGACAGAAGCCGTTTTAAAATGTACAGCTCCAAATGTTGACGTGATCCCTGCGCATATTGACCTTGTTGCTATCGAAATTGAATTGGTTGACAAAGAAAACCGTGAATATATGCTTAAAAAAGCATTGGAAACTGCAAAAGAAGAATATGATTATATCATTATCGATTGTGCTCCTTCTCTAGGTTTGTTAACCTTGAATGCCTTAACAGCTGCAGATTCTGTAGTTATTCCTATTCAATGTGAATATTTTGCACTAGAAGGATTAGGAAAACTATTGAACACTATCAAGAGTATTCAAAAAATACACAATCCAGATCTTGACATCGAAGGTTTATTATTAACCATGTACGATTCAAGATTACGTTTATCCAATCAGGTTGTAGAAGAGGTTCAAAAACACTTTAACGACATGGTTTTTGATACCGTAATTCAGCGAAATGTAAAATTAAGTGAAGCGCCTAGTTTTGGTGAAAGTATCATTAACTATGATGCAACAAGCAAAGGAGCAGTAAACTATATTCATTTAGCTCAAGAAATTATAAAGAAAAACAGCAAATAGTTTTTATGACAAAAGCAATTAAAAAACAAGCCTTAGGAAGAGGATTATCAGCATTATTAAAAGATCCGGAAAACGACATTAAATCAGTAGACGATAAAAATGCTGACAAAGTTGTTGGAAACATTATTGAGCTTGAAATAAGTGCTATCGAAATAAATCCGTTTCAGCCTAGAAGTAATTTTAATGAAGAATCATTACGCGAATTAGCAACTTCTATTAAAGAATTGGGTGTAATTCAACCTATTACTGTTCGAAAATTAGATTTCAATAAATACCAGTTAATCTCTGGAGAGCGTCGTCTTCGTGCTTCGAAATTGGTAGGACTTACACATGTTCCCGCTTATATTCGTATTGCCAATGACAACGAATCTTTAGTTATGGCTTTGGTTGAAAATATTCAGCGTCATGACTTAGATCCAATTGAGATTGCTTTATCATACCAACGTTTAATTGACGAAATTCAATTAACACAGGAACAAATGAGTGAAAGAGTTGGAAAAAAACGTTCTACGATTGCCAATTATTTACGTCTTTTAAAACTTGATCCGATTATTCAAACAGGTATTCGTGATGGTTTTATCAGCATGGGACACGGTAGAGCAATCATCAACATTGAAGACTTAGACGTTCAAACTGATATTTACCAAAAAATTGTAAGTCAGAACTTATCAGTTCGCGAAACAGAAGCCTTAGTTAAAAACTATCATGAAGGCCAGCAGCCAAAAGCTGAGGGAAAACCGAAAGCTGACTCTGCATTTCAAATTAGAGAAACACAAAAAAACACTTTCAACGATTACTTTGGTTCGAAAGTTGATATAAAAGTCGCTGGCAACGGAAAAGGAAAAATTACAATTCCATTTAATTCTGAGGCCGACTTTAATAGAATTATAAAATTAATAAACGGATAGTGAATAAAATTGTCCCCATCAGTCTATTGTTCTTTCTAATAGGAACCGTTTCTCTTTTTGCCCAGGTAAAAAAAGACACGGTTTTGGTCGTAAAAGACACTACTGCATATAAAGAAATAGACCCGCTTACACCAGCAAAAGCAGCTTTTTACTCTGCTATCCTGCCAGGTTTAGGTCAAGCATATAACAAAAAATACTGGAAAATTCCCTTAGTTTATGGAGCTATCGGAACCAGCTTATATTTTTACATCGATAATAATAAAAAATACCACGATTATCGTGATGCCTACAAACGTAGATTAGAAGGCTATAATGATGATAACTATCAATTTTTGGATGAGAGCAGATTAATTGCTGGACAAAAATTCTATCAAAGAAATAGAGATTTATCAGCTTTATTTGTCGTTGGCTTTTATGTATTAAACATTATTGATGCCAATGTTGACGCCGCATTAATTCAGTTTAACGTTAACGAAAGATTGTCACTGCGTCCAGAAATTTATCCCGCCGATGTAACATTTAGACCAAATGTCGGACTAACTTTTAATTACAAGTTTTAATAGATTCTATTAAAAAATCAAAAAAATAATCATAATGAAAATTGCGCTTTTAGGATACGGAAAAATGGGTAAAGTAATCGAAAGAATTGCTTTAGAAAGAGGTCACGAAATAGTTTTAAGAAAAGATGAATTCAATACTTATGACGGACTTTCAACAGCAGATGTTGCCATTGATTTTAGTGTTCCATCAGCAGCCGTAAATAACATCTCTGCTGCTTTCAATGCAAATGTGCCAGTAGTTTCTGGAACAACTGGATGGCTAGAACATTATGACGAAATGATTGCTCTTTGCAATGAGAAAAAGGGAGGTTTTATTTCGAGTTCAAACTTTAGTTTAGGTGTAAATATCTTCTTCGGTTTAAATGAATATCTGGCTAAAATCATGAATCAATTTGATTCTTACAAAGTTTCAATGGAAGAAATTCACCATATCCATAAATTAGATGCGCCAAGCGGAACAGCAATTTCTTTAGCTCAAGGAGTTATTCAAAATAGTAATTATGATGAATGGACTCTAGAGGATGCTAAAAACGATCAAATTCATATTGAAGCAAAAAGAATTGGAGAAGTTCCTGGTACACATACCGTAAACTACGATTCAGCTATTGACAGCATCGAAATTAAACATACCGCTCACAATCGTGAAGGCTTTGCACTTGGTGCCGTTATCGCCGCAGAATGGCTTGCAGGGAAACAAGGAATTTTCACTATGAAAGATGTATTAAACTTACAATAATGGAATAAAATTCAGAATCATTTTCATCTGAATTTAAAATTTAAAATACAATATTATGACACTTTACTCTTGGTTCGTATTTTTCTTAGCTGTCCAAATAATTCATTTTCTTGGTACTTGGAAATTGTATCAGGCTGCAGGTAGAAAAAGCTGGGAAGCAGCAATTCCAGTATACAATTCTATCGTTTTGATGAAAATAATCGGACGCCCGACTTGGTGGACCTTGTTGCTTTTTATCCCAATTATCAATTTGATTATGTTTCCTGTTGTATGGGTAGAAACTTTAAGAACATTTAATAAAAGATCAACCTTAGATACAATCCTTGGGCTTTTCACTTTAGGTTTTTATATCTATTATGTCAATTATACACAAAAATTAGAGTATCGCGCAGAGCGTCAATTAACCCCAGAAAACAAAACGGCAGACACCATCAGTTCATTGCTTTTTGCTATAATAGTTGCTACTTTAGTGCACACTTATGTTGTACAACCTTACACAATTCCGACATCATCTCTAGAGAAATCTTTATTAATTGGTGATTTCTTATTTGTGAGCAAAATCAATTATGGTCCAAGAGTTCCAATGACTACAGTAGCACTTCCTATGGTTCATGACTCTATTCCTTTAACAAAGAAAAAATCATACTTAAGCTGGCCACAATTACCATATTTTAGATTACCCGCAATCGAAAAAATAAAACGATGCGATATAGTCGTTTTTAACTGGCCAGTAGATACCGTTCATTATTTCTTTGAACCAAAAGGAAGACCAGGTGTTATCAAACCTATTGACAAGAAATCAAATTATGTAAAAAGATGTGTTGGCATTCCTGGAGATAGTTTATCAATAAAAGATGGTTATGTTTTCATTAATGGTAAAAAATTAGATTTACCAGAAAGAGCTAAACCTCAATATTCTTACGCAGTTGCTTTAGACCAAAAAACTCCTGTTGATTTCGAAACAATTTTCAAAGAATTAGATATTACTGATCGCGCTGGCTTTAGAACTGAAATTGATTCTACAGGCAGTAGAGTTGAAAAAAGAGATACGCTTTATTTAGGTGCACTTACAGAAGCTGGAGCTCAAAGATTCAAGCAAACTCCTGGAGTTACTGCTGTAATCAGAAAAATTGATAAAGGGAATGATAATGCTATTTTTCCTCATATCAACAAATGGAGCCAGGATAACATGGGACCAATCTATATTCCTGAAGCAGGAAAAACGGTTGCCTTGAATAATGTATCACTTCCTTTCTACAAAGAAATTATTACAAATTACGAAGGAAATAAATTAACTATTGAGGGTTCAAAATTTTTAATTAACGGAAAACCTGCAACAACCTACACCTTCAAACAAAATTATTACTGGATGATGGGAGATAACCGTCATAACTCTGAAGACAGCCGTTATTGGGGTTACGTTCCAGAAAATCATATCGTTGGAAAACCAGTATTCATTTGGATGAGCTGGGATACTAACGGAAAAGGCATCAATAAAATTCGCTGGAGCAGAGTATTTACAACTGTTGACGGTGAAGGCCAGCCACAATCCTACTTCAAATATTTCTTAATAGTTCTTGCTTTATATTTTGTGGGAGATTTTATTTGGAAAAAAAGAAGAGAAAATAAAGCATAATTAAAAATAAACAGTCAAACGTTTAAAAGTTCAAAGTCATAAAGTCAAGCCAAAAACTTACTTTATGACTTTTGACTTTTGACTTTAAAAACTTTAGACATCATGAATTCCTTATTACTTCCAACTTATTTCCCATCTATTAGTCACTTTGCTGTAATAGCGCAATCTGACAGTATTACATTTGAAATGGAAGATAATTTTCAGAAACAGACCAATAGAAACAGAACTTACATCTATAGTCCAAATGGAATTCAGTTATTAAATATCCCTGTAAAGCATTCTAAGGAAGCACATCAGAAAACAAAAGATATTCTAATAGAAAATGAATTTGATTGGCAGAAACAGCATTTTAAATCGCTTGAAGCAGCTTATAGAAGTTCTCCTTTCTTTGAGTACTTTGAAGATGACTTTTTGCCTATTTTCGAGAAAAAACACACGTTTTTAATGGATTTGAATTTCGAAGTTTTAGACATCCTGACAAAATGTTTAAGAATGAAATTTGAATTCGGAAAAACAACAGAATATTTTCATGAAAGTCCAGATTTTACTGATTTCAGGTATTTAGCAAATGGAAAAAAAGACCCGAATTCATTTGACAAATACACTCAGGTCTTTGACGACAAACATGGATTTATCAATAATCTAAGCGTTTTAGATTTGCTTTTCAATGAAGGTAAATTTGCCGTAGACTATTTAAAAACCCAGAAAATAATTTAGATTGGGAATTACAACTTTTGACTATTGACTTTCGACTAAAAAAAATCATTCCATTGAAAGCCTAGTCATAATTGGATAATGATCTGAATTTTCAAAATCTGAAAAACTCTCAAATTGTTTTACTTTCATCTTACTGTCTGTAAAAATATAGTCAATTCTGGCAGGATAATATTTAAATTTATAAGTAGCTCCAAAGCCTCCACCAGCTTCTTCAAAGGCATCTTTTAGCTTTCCTTTGATATTTCTATAAACATAAGAAAAAGGACTGTTATTCATATCTCCGCAGATAATCATTGGCGTTTTGCATTTTTTTATGTGCTCCTTAAAAATTTCGGCTTGCTCCTGTTGCTGAGAAAAACCTTTGCTGATTCTAGCATAAATACGCTGCGATTTCTTTTGATTTACATTATCAATATCATCTGAAATTTCGCTGACGTCAGGAGAAATTTTAATGGATTGCAAATGCATATTATAAACTCTAATAATATCTTTCCCTCGTTTAATATCAGCATAAACCACATTGTTATCTGATTTTGGAAAAACAATATTTCCTTGATCAATAATAGGGAATTTTGAAAAAATGGCCTGTCCAGTTTTTACCTTCTTTCCATCTATAAAAATATATCGATGCGGGTACACTTTTAAATCGAGATGCGCTGAGTTTGAATATTCCTGAATACAGAGAATATCCGGATCTTTTTCATCGATAAAAACCTTGATATTTTCTGGAATATCATCACGATCCAACCATTTAAAGACATTAAAAAGACGAACGTTGTAACTCATTACAGAGAAATCTTTCTCATCTTGAACATATTGTTTAGCCGAAAATTTATAAAACTTATTGATAAAAGTAATTCCGATTAACAGAACCAACCCAGACAAAATAAGACGTTTTTTAAACTGAATTGCCCAATAAACAAAGAAAAGTCCATTTGCTACAAAAAAGGCTGGCATAAACAGCGTAAGCACCGATAAAAGCGGAAAGCTTTTAGGTGCTAAAAAAGGCAGAATATAGATACTAAATGTAAGCACAGTTAGCACTATATTCAAAAAGAACATTATTTTATTAAACCAAGAAAGGTTTTTCATATTTATTTACTACAAGTTTATTTTCCAGCTTTAAATAAAAACTCTTTTTCTTCTTTGGTCAGACAATCGTAACCCGACTGACTGATTTTGTCTAAAATTTCATCTATCTGTTGCTGCGTCTTGTCTTTCGTAACAATTCTTGATGTAGCTTTTTCTGTAGGCTTCTTGTAATTTTTATGAACTTTTGTAAATGGTGTCGTAGGAGATTTTCTAAAGAAGTTGGCAAAGAAATCTAACGTTTTAGAAACAATTATACTTAAATCTGTACCGTTTTGAAGCAATTTAATATAGGCAAAACCAAAAAAAGCACCAGCCAGATGAGAAATATGTCCGCCCATATTACCGGAACGCAACTGTACTAAATCTAGGATCAGAATTACAGCAGTAATATGCCACAGTTTTACGTTTCCGAATAAAAACAAACGAACATCCATTAACGGTGAATAAGTCGTTGAAGCCACTAAAATTGCCATTATTGCTGCAGATGCGCCAACAATTGAACCATAGATGTTAGAAAAATAAAAACTTAATGCAAAAACAACTCCTGCAAAAAGCGCACTTAAAATATATAAGCCTAAGTATTGTTTTTGAGTAAAAAACGTCAAAAACAAATTACTTGCAAAATTCAAAACCATCATATTGAATAACAAATGCCAGAAATCAAAATGAAAAAAAGCATATGTTAAAAAGGTCCACGGCTTAAACATGAAAACTTGAGGATCTGACGACAAAGCTAGCCAATTTGGATAATCAAATGCTCCAACAAAATTTGGCCAGAAAAAAAGCAAAGAAATTATAAAACAAGCTACATTCCAATAAATCATGCGCATTGCTATACCACCCAATCTATATTGAAGTTTTAAATCATCAAGAATATTCATAAAGTCTTCTTTTACTTTTTAAAATTAATTATTAAAGTTAAAAATTAATTCCATCGATTGTTATTAAACTGATTTTTTTTCCAGTACCACATGATCATAAATCCAAAAAAAGCACCTCCAATATGAGCATAGTGCGCTACTCCCGATTCTATACCCATTAAAGAGTTTCCTAAAATCCCAAAAAAACCATCATACAAAAGCATGTAGACTGGTACAAAGTATTTTGCTTTTACAGGAATCGGAATAAACATAATTCCCAATTCAGCGTTTGGAAACATAAAGGCAAATGCCACAAGCAAACCGTATATTGCACCAGAAGCACCAATTACAGGTACAGAATAAGCTTCGAAGAAATGCTTAAGTTGAGATGGAGTTAAAAGTTCATTCCAACTCGTAACTATTTTTCCTTGATTAACTACTTGCAAAATTTGCGTCTTACTAAATCCGTTTGACATTAGAATATTCATAGCGTCCTGATAAAAGTAATAATTAACAGCAAAATTTATTAAAGCCGCACCTAAACCACAAGAAATATAAAAGAATAGAAATTTCTTTCCGCCCCAAAAGTGTTCTAATGTTGATCCAAAAGAATATAATGCAAACATATTAAATGCAATATGAGCAAATCCGCCATGCATAAACATATGTGTAATTGGTTGCCACACTCTAAACGAAGGATTTTCAGGAAAAAATAATGCTAAAAAATGTTCAGAAGCAGGAACTATTTGAGAACCAATAAAAAATATAATATTGATTATCAATAATTGTTTTACTACAGGAGTTATTTTCATCATAAGGCAAACTTTTTATCTATATCTTCCACACGCATGGTGATGAAAGTTGGTTTTTGAAAAGGTGAAATATTTGGATCTTTACAAGCAAACAAACCGTTTACTAAATTATCTTGTTCTTTTTCGGTTAAATAAGATCCGGTTTTAACCGCTAAACTTTTTGCCATCGATTTGGCAATGGTATCGTTTTGACTATAACTACTTGCCGGAATTCCGTCTTGCAAGTCACTCAACAATTGTTCTATTACTAGAGAAACTTCACTTTCCGTAATATTTACAGGAATTCCAGAAACTACAATATGGTCAGTTTTACTTTCATCAAAAACAAAACCCGTTGTTTCCAAAGAAGGCTTTAATTCTTCAATCAGCTTCATTTCGGTTGCCGAATAAAATAAATCTAACGGAAAAAGCAATTGCTGGCTTGAAGCCTGATTTACTGTCATATTCAATAAAAATTGCTCATACAAAATACGCTGATGTGCACGTTGCTGATCTACAATTACCATTCCTGATTTAATTGGCGAAACGATGTATTTTTTGTGAATTTGATACGTTTTTTGAGTAGATTGCTCAATCTCATCATCGTTAAATAAAGAAGAGGTAACTTCTTCGTTTTCGAACGTAAATGGCGAACTTTCTATTGTTTCAGGATTTTCTGTGTCTAAACCAACATATAAACTTTCCCAGCTCGCCGTTGGCTCTACACGTTTTGAATACCCAGAATAAGAAGAACCCGAATAAGACGATCCTGACGAAGATGAAGAACCAGAACTATAACTACCTCCAGAACTGGATTTAGCATAATGCTGGTTGGTTTTATCATCCGTAAAAGGATTAAAAGTTCCATCTACCTGAATCGTTGGCGTTTCTGCTTCCACATCTTTATAATGATATGGCGTATCTAAGTTAGCATCTCGATCAAAATCTAAAACGGGCGCAACATTAAATTGCCCTAAACTATGCTTAATCGAGGCTCTTAAAATAGCATACAAAGCTTGTTCGTCGTCGAACTTAATCTCCGTTTTTGTCGGATGTATATTAATATCAATTGTGTTTGGCGGAACTTGCAAATACAAGAAATAACTTGGCTGAGAACCATCTTTTAACAATCCGTCATAAGCAGCCATTACCGCATGATGCAAGTAACCGCTCTTTATAAAACGATCGTTTACAAAAAAGAACTGTTCTCCCCTATTTTTCTTTGCAAATTCTGGTTTGCAAACAAAACCCTGAACATTTATAATTTCTGTTTCTTCGCTTACAGGAACTAACTTTTCATTGGTTTTTCCAGACATAATTCCAACAATTCTCTGGCGATATCCAGCCGCAGGAAGATTGTACAATTCGCTTCCGTTATGATAAAAACTAAAATGAATATTTGGATGCGCCAAAGCCACTCGCTGAAATTCATCCATTACATGACGAAATTCAACTGTATCTGACTTTAAGAAATTACGGCGAGCAGGAATATTAAAAAATAAGTTTTTAACCGCAAAAGACGTTCCTTTCGGCAAAACGGCCACTTCTTGCGAAACAAACTTACTTCCTTCGATTACAATATGAGTTCCAAGCTCGTCTTGATCTTGTTTGGTTTTCATTTCCATGTGTGCAATCGCTGCAATAGAAGCCAAAGCCTCTCCACGGAAACCTTTTGTTCCAAGAGAAAACAAATCTTCTGCCTGACGTATTTTTGAAGTAGCATGACGCGCAAAACACAAACGTGCATCTGTAACAGTCATACCAACTCCATTATCAATAACCTGCACTAACGATTTACCGGCATCTTTGATAATTAATTTAATATCCGTTGCTTTTGCATCAACAGCGTTTTCTAACAATTCTTTTACGACTGAAGCTGGTCTTTGAACCACTTCTCCAGCAGCAATTTGGTTAGCAACGTGATCAGGAAGCAATTGAATAATACTCGACATTAAGCAAAAAAAGTTTTAAAGATTAGATTCGGTTTTAATAAACCAAGAAGTACAAATTTAGTAAATTTTGATTGGCTTTTAGAATATGAATAATCATAAAAAAAACAAAAAACCTATACCATTGTGACACAGTATAGGTTTTAATATTTTTAAAACAAATGTGTTTTATTCGTTTTCTATTTTTATTGGAGAATCTTCAATTTGAAGCGCTCCTGAAGTTAATAATGGCTGATTGTATGCATGAGCTATGGAAGCCTGCTGACGAATGTAAGCCATTTTGATTGCTGCAATTGCCGCTTCGGTTCCTTTGTTTCCGTGAACACCGCCACTTCTATCAATTGACTGCTGCATATTATTATCTGTTAAAACACAGAAAATAACTGGAATATCTGTTTGAACATTTAAGTCCTTAATTCCTTGTGTCACGCCTTCGCAAACAAAATCAAAATGTTTGGTTTCTCCTTGAATCACACATCCAATTACAATAACCGCATCTACATTTTGGGTTTGAAGCATTTTTTTTGCTCCGTAAATTAATTCAAAACTTCCTGGAACATTCCAGCGAATAATTTGCTGAGCAGGAACTTCACAATCAATTAATGCATCAAATGCACCATTGTAAAGTCCTTCCGTTATAGTATCATTCCATTCAGAAACAACAATCCCAAATCGAAAATCTTTCGCATTTGGGATTGTGTTTTTATCGTATTCAGATAGATTTTTATTTTCAGTAGCCATCTTTTATATTTAAGATTTTAGAATTTTGATTTCAGATTGTAAAAATACAAATCTAAAATCTAAAATCTGAACTCTATAATAATAATTATTGTGCTAATCCAATCAAAGCATCAACTGATGCAGCTTCTGGAGCACTATCATAAGTATCTTTGATGTTATTTAAATATTTCAAAGCATCTTCTTTCTGACCTAAAGCTAAAGCAGTTTTAGCAGCTTTTAATAAGAAACGAGGTGTTGTAAAATCATTTTTATTAGATTCAGCAGCTTTCACATAAAAATCAAGCGCTTCTTTTTGCTGATTTTTCTGAGAATAAGCATCTCCTGTAGCACCTTTAGCTAGAGCAGTCAAGATTAAATCTTCAGACTTAAATTCACCTAAATATTTAATTGCCTCATCGTATTTACCTGTATTCAAATAAGCAATACCAGCATAGTAGTTTGCCAAATTTCCAGCATCTGTTCCAGAATATTCGTCTGCAATTTTAATAAATCCGAATTTACCTTCTGAACCGTTCAATGATAATTTGAACAATGAATCACTAGAAACACCATTTACAGCTTTTTCAAAGTTTTGCTGCGCAACAAACATTTCACTTGCAGCTTCTTCTTGTTTTGGATTTGCAATGAATTTTTGGTAAGCCAAATATCCAATTGTAACAACAGCGATACCAGCAACTAAACCAATAATGATTTTTTGATTTTTAGCCACCCAATCCTCAGTTTTTGAAGCTGTCTCATCTAGTTTTGAAAAAACACCAGCAGTTGTGCTGTCTTTTTCGTCAATAACCACTTGTTGTTCTTCAGTAACCTCTTTTACTTCCTTCTCTTTTGGTGTCTTATATCCTCTTTTATTGTAAGTTGCCATTTAAAATTTATTTAGTGAACGGCAAAAATAAAATTTTTATTGAAAATGACGTAAAAAATTTCAATTTTATCACTTATTTAAAGGAATTATTTTTGTTATTCGTTTTTCCTTTGGCGAAAGCGCTAAAATAAATCAGCCGAGAATTGCTCTAAAGCCAATTATATCGATATTTTTCGGTAATTTGCACCCTCAATTCAAATCAACTTTTTCAAAACTAAAAAATTTATTTTTAGCCACAGATTTCACAGATTTTCACAGATTAAAAGCTTTTAAAAAAAATCCTTTTCAATCATTATAATCTGTGGCAGAAGAAAAAACAAAGAATTGACGCAAAATTTCAAACTTTATCTTTTTTTATAAGGTCTTTCTAAAATGCATTTAAACAAAATATCTTTATTTAATTATAAAAACTTTTCTGAAGCAAGTTTTGATTTCGACATCAAAATCAACTGTTTTGTTGGAAAAAATGGTATTGGAAAAACCAATGTACTTGATGCTATTTACCATTTAGCATACGGAAAAAGTTATTTTAATCCTCTAGCTGTTCAAAATATAAAACATGGAGAAGAGTTTTTTGTGATTGATGCCGAACTCGAAAAAAATGAAAGAACAGAGCAAATTGTATGCAGTTTAAAAAAAGGACAGAAGAAAGTTTTAAAAAGAAACGGCAAAGCGTACGATAAATTCTCCGATCATATTGGGTTTATTCCATTAGTTATTATTTCACCAGCTGACAGAGATCTGATTGTAGAAGGCAGCGAAACACGTCGTAAATTTATGGACAGTGTTATTTCGCAATTAGACGCTCATTATCTGCATGAATTAATAGCGTATCAAAAAGTAATTACACAGCGAAATGCACTTTTAAAATATTTTGCTTTGAATCATCTTTTTGATAACGATACCTTATCTATATATAATGAGCAGTTGCAAGGTTATGGAAAGTCGATTTTTGAAAAACGAAAAGAATTTCTAGAACAATTTATACCTATATTTAATAGACATCACCAAGCCATAACAGGATCTGAAGAAAGCGTGCAATTGGTCTACGAAAGTCATTTGTTTCAAAAGGATTTATTAGTGCTTTTACAAGAGAACATCAATAAAGATCGTGCACTTCAATATACAACGGTCGGAATTCATAAAGATGATCTGTCTTTTGAAATTGATTCGCATCCAATAAAAAAATTCGGATCTCAAGGACAGCAAAAATCTTTTCTTATTGCCTTAAAATTAGCTCAATTTGAGTTTCTAAAAAAACAAAGTGGCGTAAAACCAATTCTTTTGTTTGATGATATTTTTGATAAATTGGATGAAACTCGTGTTGCCAAAATTGTAGAAATGGTAAACAGCGAAACATTCGGCCAGCTTTTTATTTCCGACACACATCCCGAGAGAACCGAAGCAATCGTAAAATCGACACATCAGAGCTATAAAATATTTAATTTATAAAGTTTTTTTTGCCACGAATTTCACGAATTTACACGAATTTATTTTTAGGATTTAACTTTGACAAAGTTTAAAACTTTGCCAAAACTGAATAATAAGCAATTAAAAAATTAGTGTAAATTCGTGAAATTAGTGGCTAACTAAATCATTAAATTAGCCCAAACATTAACTGCAATAAAAACATAGAATATGCTAACGAAAGAATCATTGCAATTTTTAGACGATTTAAAAAGAAACAACAATAGAGAATGGTTTCAGGAAAACAAAAAACGATATGAAATTTTCAAAAAAGATTACCATCAATTGGTAAGTGATTTTTTGGACGCAATGAAACCGCTCGATCCTTCATTAGAATTACTTGAAATCAAAGATTGCACCTTTAGAATTAATCGTGATATTCGTTTTTCTAAAGACAAATCTCCGTACAAAGCACATTTGGGCGTTTGGCTTTCTGCTGGCGCAAAAGGTGCAAATCGTTCAGGATATTATGTTCATATCGAAAAAGGTGCAAGTTTTATTGCCGGCGGATTTTATTCGCCAGATGCTGACGAATTAAAGAAAGTCCGAAAAGAAATTGCCTTTTTCTACGATGATTTACAGGAAATTTTAAATGATAAAAACTTCAAAAAAGAATTCGGAAGTTTAGACATCAACGAAAATAATTCGCTTAAAAATCCGCCTCGTGGCTACGAAAAAGACCATCCCGCAATTGAGTTTTTAAAATTGAAAAGCTTCACCGCAACGCAAGTTTATGACATTTCTGAAGTTACAAAGAAAGATTTCGTAGAGAAAATGAGCAAAAAACTGATTGCTCTGAAACCTCTAAATCACTTTATCAATCGCGCTTTAGAAACCGAAGAATAAAAGATAAATTCGCCACGAATTAATTTTTTTTGCCACAGATTAAAAGGATTAGAATGATTTTTTTTTCGCCACGACCCGAGCGATAGCGAACGGACGAAGTAATTACACTAATTTTCACTAATTAATTCGTGTAAATTCGTGAAATTCGCGGCAACTTTAACAACAAATCCGTTTAATCTTTTTAATCTGTGGCAAATAAAACAATAACCGAATGAAAAGAAAAATACTTTTTCTTGGAGAATCTTACCGCGCCGACGCCATAACTTGGATGAAAGGGCTGAAAGAATTTGGCGATTTCAAAATTATTACTTGTGAACTTCAAACGCCGAACAATTCCAAAATCAATCGATTCAAACGTATTTTAGAATATTTCTTTGCTCCTATTGCCATTCGAAAAATCATTAAAAAAGAAAAACCAGACATGGTTATTGCAGAAAGAACCACCAGTTACGGTTTTCTTGCCGCTTTATCTGGTTCAAAAACTATAGCTATCGCACAGCAAGGCCGCACCGATTTATGGCCTGAAGGTTCAGTTTTATATCCGTTTAAAAAATTCATTCAGAAATATGCATTTAAAAAAGCGCATTTAATTCACGCTTGGGGCCCTGTCATGGCAATCCACATGAAAGCATCTGGAGTTGACATGAGTAAAGTTCTGGTTCTCCCAAAAGGAATTGATTTATCACTTTTTACTCCTTCTACAAACAATTCAAACAAAATTGAAGCGATTGTAACACGCTCTTTAATGCCTGAATATCGACACGATTCTATTTTAAAAGCTTTTGGAGTTTTACATCAAAAAGGAATTGACTTTTCTTTGACAATCGTTGGAGACGGAACACGATTGCAGTATTTGAAAGATTTAACTACAGCACTTCAAATAGAAAACAAGGTAATTTTCTCAGGAAGAATTCCAAACACGGAACTTCCTAAATTATTACAGCAATCCAATATTTATATCAGCATGCCTATTACTGAAGGTGTTTCGGCTTCTTTGTTTGAAGCAATGGCGTCTAATTGTTATCCTGTAGTTTCTGATATTCCAGGAAACCAAAGCTGGATTACGCATCGAGAAAACGGTCAATTAATTACAATCGACGATATCGAAATGCTTGCCAATGAATTAATTTGGTCTTTTGAAAATGCCGAATCTAGAAATAAAGCTATTATTCGAAACAGAAAATTTGTTGAAGAAAATGCAAATTATGATATTAATATGAAGATTATTTCGGAGAAGTATCATGAGTTATTAGATTCCCGAAAGTAGTTTAACCACCAAGTAAACAAAGTTTTACACAAAGTTCTCTGAGCTTTATAATCTTTGCGTAAAACTTTGCGGACTTTGCGGTTAGAAAAAAATTATAATTCATACTTTTGAACTATATTAAAAAGCCTTTTATTTATGGAAATCCAATCCAATTTTTCTTTAAAAAAATATAATACTTTCGGCATTGAAGCCAGTGCAAAAAAATTTGTTGCCGTTCATTCTATTGCTGAATTGAAAACAGTTTTAGCAGAAAACAAAAACGAGAAAAAATTCATTTTGGGCGGCGGAAGCAATATGCTTTTAACGAAAGACATCGACGCTTTGGTAATTCACATCGATTTAAAAGGCAAAAAAATAACAAAAGAAGACGACGATTTTGTTTGGGTGGAAAGTCAGGCGGGCGAAACTTGGCACGATTTCGTACTTTATACAATCGACAATAATTTTGGCGGATTAGAAAATATGTCTCTAATTCCTGGAAATGTAGGCACAACTCCAGTTCAGAATATTGGCGCTTACGGAACAGAAATTAAAGACACGTTTGTTTCTTGTGAAGCTATGAATATAGAAACTCAGGAAATGAAAACTTTCGACAATGCTGAATGTAATTTTGGCTACCGCGAAAGTATTTTCAAACATGAAGTAAAAGACCAATATATTATAACTTCGGTTATTTTTAAATTGACCAAACGCAATCATAAAATCAATACTTCTTACGGAGACATTTTGGCTGAATTGGCTAAAAATAATATTACTGAACCAACTTTAAAAGATGTAAGCAACGCAGTAATTGCCATTAGACAAAGTAAATTGCCAGATCCAAAAGAATTAGGAAACAGCGGAAGTTTCTTTAAAAACCCGATTTTATTGAAATCTGATTTCGAAAAAATTCATCAGAAGTTTCCAGAAATGAAGTTTTATGAAGTTTCAGAAACCGAAATAAAAGTTCCTGCGGGCTGGCTGATTGAGCAAGCAGGTTTTAAAGGAAAACGTTTCGGCGATGCTGGAGTTCATAAAAATCAAGCGCTTGTTTTAGTTAATTACGGAAACGCCACTGGACAGGAAATCTTGGCCGTTTCTAAAGAAGTTCAGAAAACCGTTTTTGAAACTTTCGGCATACAAATTGAGGCAGAAGTGAATGTGATTTAAAAAAACAAACTTCATTAATTCAAATTTTTTAATGAAAAAACTAAATGTTGGAGTCCTTCTAATTCAATTCTTAGGAATGATTTTCCTAATTAATGGTATTTTTCAGTTGCGGTTATATACTGTTGCAGATAAAGTTCTTTGCATAAAGGATCAATTTCAATTTCAAAAATCAGAAAACTGGGATTCCTTATTTCCAACAAATGACGACGTTACAAATTTCTGGCCGAGTGTCTATATTTGGATCTTTTTTGCTTTATTAATTGGTATTTTCTATGTTACCTTTCTAAATTGGAAAAGTAAACTTTCTTCTATAAACACTATTTTGCTAGCAATAGCTTTATATATTCTCTTAAGATTGAAATTTTTTAGAAAAGAGATATTTTCACATTTTTTCCGACCAATTAGAGTTTTACTTTCAGACGATTTTGGCACACAATGCTTAATCGAGGGAGTTATTTTTACACTTATTGGTTTTTCTATTATTTACTTTAGTGTCAATTCAAAATTATTTAATTTTAAAAAAGAAGAAATTGAGAATTAGACAATTGAAAAACTACTTTAAATTCTCTATTTAAAAACAAAAACAATGTATACACCCGATTTATACAAAAACGAAAACCCTGAAGAAATCAGAACTTTTTTAAAAGAAAATAGTTTTGGAATTCTAATCAATCAAACTAACGGAAAATTATGCGCCACGCATATTCCGATAGAACTTGAATTGAATGCTGAAGGAAAAGAAATTTTACAAGGACATATCTCAAAATTAAATCCGCAAGCAGAAGGTTTTGCAGCAAACGATCAGGTTTTAGCAGTATTTACAGGTCCGCACAGTTATATTTCTTCGTCTTGGTATGATCACGAAAATGTTCCAACATGGAACTACATAGCCGTGCATGTTTACGGAAAGATCAAAATTGTTGATTACGAAACTTCGGTTGAACAATTGAAAAAGTTAGTGGACAAATACGAAGTAAATTCTGAAAACCCGGTACGTGTTGAAGATTTATCAGCAAAAACAATGCGTGAAGCAAGAGGAATATTTGGTTTTGAAATAGAAATTGACGAAATTCAAGCCACAAAAAAACTCTCTCAGAACAGAGACGACCACAATTATAAAAACATAATTAAAGAATTAGAAAAAACAGAAAACCCTCAGTCTATAGCTGTTGCAGAAGAAATGTCAAAATGCCGAAAGTAAAATCGGTTTAGCTATTGAATTTAGCGAATTCATAAGTACATTTGCAGTCGCAAAACGTAAAAATTAATAGAACCAAATAAATCAGATGCTTATATACATATTTTACTTTTTTATTGCTATTGTCGTAGTTCAATTATTTTATTATTTAGGTGTTTTTGGAAAATTTGCTTTTGCCAAACCTCAACATGTGAAGCCTAAAAATCTTCCCGTTTCTGTAATTGTATGCGCTAAAAACGAAGAAGAGAATGTTAAAAAATACATTCCGCTTCTGGCACAGCAAAACTATCCAGATTTTGAAATTGTTTTAATTGACGACGCATCAAGTGACGAGACTCTTGAAGTTTTTGAAGAATTTGAAAAAGAATTCTCTAATATTCGTTTGGTAAAAGTTGAAAACAACGAAGCTTTTTGGGGAAATAAAAAATACGCTCTGACTCTTGGAATCAAAGCCGCAAAAAAAGATTATTTACTATTTACAGATGCAGATTGTTTTCCATCTTCTAAAGATTGGATTACTTCTATGACCTCGCAGTTTACCATGAACAAAACGATTGTATTGGGCTATGGAGGTTACGAAAAAATAGAGCGCTCTTTCTTAAATAAAATCATTCGTTTTGAAACGGTTTTAACTGCTATCCAATACTTTTCTTGGGCAAAAATTGGCTCTCCTTATATGGGCGTGGGACGCAATTTGGCATATAAAAAAGAAGAATTTTTCAACGTAAACGGCTTTATTGATCACATTCAGGTCCGTTCCGGCGATGATGATTTATTTATTAATCAGGCGGCAAACAAAACGAATACTACAATTTCATACACTCCGGAAAGTTTTACTTATTCTAAACCTAAGAAAACATATAAAGAATGGTTTACTCAAAAAAGAAGACATATTTCGACCGCAGAACATTATAAGTTTTTTGACAAAATGCAGTTGGGATTGTTTTTCCTTTCACAATTATTTTTCTTTTTATTAGTTATAGTTTTATTGGCTTTCCAATTTCAATGGATTGCCGTATTAGCGATTTTGGCAACTCGTTACACCGTTGTTTGGACAGTAATCGGATGTTCTGCAGGAAAACTTAAAGAAAACGACCTTAAAATTTGGTTTCCTGTTGTTGAGATAGCGCTTATATTAACACAAATTAATATCTTTATAACTAATATCTTTTCAAAACCAGTATATTGGAAATAAATTCTAAAATAGAAAAAGCAAAAAAAGGCGATCAAATCGCCTTTACTTTTTTATTAGATCATTACTGGAATGAAGTGTATGCTTTTATGCTTAAGCGAACTGAAAATGAAACGATCGCAGAAGACATTACCATTGAAACTTTCTCCAAAGCTTTTGACAAAATCGGATCTTACAATGCCGAATTCCAATTTAACACTTGGCTTATTGCAATAGCAAAAAACGTCTACATTGATTTATTACGAAAAAAGAAAACCAGTCTTTTTATAGAAATCACAGACAACGAAGATCAGCAGGCTTATAATATTGCCGACCCTACTCCATCAGCAGAAGATGCGTTAATTAAAGAACAGAATCTTTCTCGTCTGCTCTTATGCATCAAAGAACTCAAACCGCATTATCAAGAAGTAATTCAGCTTCGCTATTTTCAAGAAATGTCTTATCAGGAAATTGCCGTTAAGATCAACGAACCTTTAAGCAGTGTAAAAGTTAAACTTTTACGCGCTAAAAAATTATTAGCAGAAATTATTGAACGTAATAGATAATTTATTATCTTTAGGTAAAGAATAAACTATTCGTATTTTTATTCTTAAAAAAATATATTTCTACAATACTAAAACTACAACTTTTACGTTGTTAGCTCAAACCCAAACCCTTTCTGCGTATGATTTAAAGTTACTTAACCTTAAAACCCAAAAATTATGTCTAAATTAAGCATTTATGAAAGCAAGTGGACTGATCTTGTTTTCGAAAATAAGAACAAAGAGTACGGCGCGTATCAGCTACGCCAAGAGAGTTCTAAAAATTCTGTTACAGCTCTGTTTATGGGTTTATTGTTAATAGCGGTAATAGGAAGTGCATCGGTGCTCATTAACAAACTTAGACCTTCAGTTTCTGATCCTACGATAGAAACACCACCTAGTTACGAAGACCCTATGACTGTGGTCAATGTTGATCCTAATGTTGCACCTCCACCACCAGCTCCACCGACTCCAATAATGGAACAAAGTGCAGCAAGTGCGACAGAAGCAATTCAGCTGACTAATCCTGTGGTGGCAACGACAGAAAACGCAGTTGAAAATATTGCACCTAACACTGAAAATGCTCCAGCTTCAGTAAATGCTACTGGAAATGGAACGGCTGTTAATGCAATGCCTACAACAGGAGGCGGTGGAAATGGAGATGTAGCTTCAGTAGCTCCGCCTACAAACGATCCCGTTTCTTCTGCAATTTTGGATAAAGTTCCTGAATTTCCAGGTGGAATTGCGCAATTCTACAAATATGTAGGAAACAATTTTCGCAGACCTGATCTTGATATGGAAAAAACATTAAAAGTATATGTTTTTTTTATCGTTGAAAAAGATGGTTCGCTTACCGATATTACGGTAAAAAACGATCCAGGTTACGGAATGGGGAAAGAAGCAATTAGAGTTTTAAAATCATTAAAAACAAAATGGAATCCAGGAATTCTAGACGGAAAACCTGTGAGAACAGCATATAGCCTTCCAATTACTGTAAAAACAGAAATGGAATAAATCAATTTATCAATGTATAAAAAAAGCAGAACTTTAGACTGCACCCAAAAGTTTGGACGAATTTATAATTAAATTTGATAATAATGAGCTCGATATTTTATCGGGCTCATTCCTTTTAAATTAAGTTTTATTCTTTCATTATTATAGTATTCTAT
>NZ_JAJGZV010000009.1 GCF_020805785.1 Flavobacterium chungbukense
ATATAGAATACTATAATAATGAAAGAATAAAACTTAATTTAAAAGGAATGAGCCCGATAAAATATCGAGCTCATTATTATCAAATTTAATTATAAATTCGTCCAAACTTTTGGGTGCAGTCTATCAAGCTTCGGTTTTTTTATTGGAATTTGGAATTTCTTTATTAAAATTTAATCAACCCATTTATAATATCTCGCACCAATCAAAACAGGAATCTCTTTTTCAATTCGGTCAAGAACCCATTCGTTTTTAGGAGTTCTAACACTTTGTTTTTGTTCTTTTTTATGAAGACTTTCATAAGTATTGAAATCAATTTCTAGACTTTCGGCTAAATTTTCAAAAAGCTTCACGTTTTCTAAAGCAGATTTCCATTCTGGTTGAATCGTTCCTTCAAAAACTTTTGATTTGGATCCGCTTCCGTACGCTAAAAAACCGAATTTATTTCCAGCAACGTCTTTATTTGTATCATAAAAATGAGCCAAAGTCGATAACAATCCCATGAAAATAGAACCTGTATAAAGGTTTCCGATTAATGAAGAAGCCAATTCAGCAGGTTGTAATTTCTCGGTAACAAAACTTTTGTAATCGTCAGATTTTGCTACTTCTTTAATTTTTGTTTGATAATCTGCAGGGGTAATATCATCGGCAATAATTTTTTCAGCACTGTCTAAAGCGTAAATTTCAGACAACATTCTTCTACCTTGAAAAGAATAAGGTAAATGCATCACGATACTGTGCCAAGTGTTATATAAAGTTTCGGTAGTATTTTTTAATTTTTTTAATGAAAAGTAAGCATTACGCGTACGATCCATATAACATTGATTCGAATATTGTCCGTCAAAAACTGGTTGGTCTTTGTGGATTTCGATTTCAGCTTCTAAATTGTCAAACCAAGAATCGTTGTTGGCATTTTTTGTAATTTCTTCTTTAGAAATGGTTCTGCATGGTTTAAAGAAGTCGAAAACACCTTTCGTGCTTGTTGCCCAATGGTTATCAAAAGCAATAATTTTTGGATCTGCCGTAATTAACATGGCTACAGCTCCAGCTCCTTGCGTGTATTCTCCGCCAGAGTTTAAATCGTATTTTGCAAAATCAGAAGTTACAACAATTGCTTTTTTAGTTGGATTTAATTTTACGAAATCAAGACAGTTTTGCATCGCGTCAACTCCGCCAATACAAGCAAAAGTAAAATCGACAACATCACATTCTGCTAAAGAATCTTCGCCAAATTTCTGCTCCATTAAACTAATTAAGTAAGAAGCAATTGGTTTAGAACTGTCAATGCCGCTTTCGGTACCAACATAAATTCGGCTGATTTCTTTTAAGTCTATTTTATTGTCAATGATAAGTTTGGTTAAAGCATTTGCTCCAAAAACAACAGCGTCTTGATGAACGTCTGGAAAAGTCATTTTTAGTAAGCCAAGACCTTTTTCTAATTTTTCTGGTTCAATATTTCTGGCAACAGCCAAAGTTTTTATGGGTAAATGTATGTTTGCTACGTCAAAAGAAATAGCATCAATTCCTGTTTTCATTCTTATTTTTTTGAGCCGCTAAAGGTAAAACTATGTTGCGGAATGACAATTTTTTACTTAGACAAAATTTATATGCAGTAACACTTTTGAAGAAAACAAATCAAATCTTTGAATAAAATAACAATATGATAAAATTTTCCTGATCTACTTTTATTGAAGTTTTGATTTCAAGGCTTAAAAAGTAGGTTTGTGAAAATTTTATAATGAATTATTTTTAATGAATTTGATTTTTGTACGTAAAAATACTTAGAAGTGAGCTATTTTAAAATCATTATAAATAACAGCGAAATGGTTGTAGTTCTTTTGTAATTGAGTTATTTTTGCTTAATTTTTTAAAACAAACTACTTAAACACTTATGGCACAATCTGCACAGTTGAATGCTTCCATCTTAAAGAAAGTGGCTATGGCTCTTTCGGGAATATTCTTAATCACGTTTTTAGCGCTGCATGTTTCCTTAAATTTTATTTCTATTCTTAGTGAAGATGTTTTCAATGAAGCTTCTCACTTTATGGGATACAATCCGCTGATTCAGTATGTAATGCAACCAGTTTTGGCATTTGGAGTAATTTTCCATTTCGTAATGGGATTTGTACTTACGGCACAAAACAGCGCAGCAAGACCAATTGCATACGCTAAATACAACGGAGCTGCAAACGCTTCTTGGAGTTCTAGAAATATGATTATTTCTGGACTGGTTATTTTGGCTTTCTTAGGATTGCACTTTTATGATTTCTGGTTTCCTGAAGTTAGCTACAAATACATAGCAGGTACAGCGCCAGATGCTACAAGATATTATGGTGAGTTAGTTCACAAATTTCACGACCCAATCCGTACAGCTTTATACTGTGTGTCTTTTATCCTTTTAGGATTCCACTTATGGCACGGGTTCGCATCTTCTCTTCAATCTGTAGGGATGCACAACAAATATTCAAGATTTTTAGCAAAAGTAGGTTATGGATTTGCAGTTGTAGTTCCAGCTCTTTTCGTAATTATCGCTTTATTTCATCATTTCAATAATTAATATCAATTATAATGGCATTAGATTCAAAAATTCCAAATGGTCCTATAGCGGACAAATGGACAAATTATAAAGATCATATTAATTTAGTAAACCCTGCTAACAAACGTAATTTAGATATTATTGTAGTTGGTACAGGTTTAGCTGGAGGTTCGGCTGCGGCTACCTTGGCTGAGTTAGGATATAACGTAAAAGCATTTTGCTTCCAAGATTCTCCACGTCGTGCACACTCTATTGCAGCACAAGGGGGTATCAACGCAGCAAAAAACTATAAAGGTGACGGTGACTCTGTTTACAGATTGTTCTACGATACTGTAAAAGGAGGAGATTACCGTGCACGTGAGGCAAACGTTCACCGTTTGGCTGAAGTTTCTGCAAATATTATTGACCAATGTGTGGCTCAAGGGGTGCCATTGGCTCGTGAATATGGAGGACTTTTAGATAACCGTTCATTTGGAGGAACTTTGGTTTCTCGTACATTTTATGCACAAGGACAAACTGGACAGCAATTATTGTTAGGAGCTTATTCTGCAATGAACCGTCAAATTGGTCGTGGTAAAATTAAAATGTACAACCGTCACGAAATGCTTGACATTGTAATCGTGAACGGAAAAGCGAGAGGTATTATCGCTCGTGACTTAATCACAGGAAAAATAGAAAGACATTCTGCTCACGCGGTAGTGATTGGTTCTGGAGGATATGGAAACGTATTTTTCCTTTCGACAAATGCTATGGGAAGTAACGCAACAGCAGCTTGGAAAATTCATAAAAAAGGAGCGTTTTTCGCAAATCCTTGTTACACACAAATTCACCCAACATGTATTCCGGTTTCAGGAGATCACCAGTCAAAATTGACTTTGATGTCTGAATCTTTACGTAATGACGGTCGTATTTGGGTTCCAAAAAACTTGGAAGATGCAAAAGCTATCCGTGAAGGAAAGAAAAAAGCAACTGATCTATCTGAAGATCAAAGAGATTATTTCTTAGAAAGAAGATACCCAGCATTTGGTAACTTAGTTCCTCGTGACGTTGCGTCTCGTGCGGCTAAAGAAAGATGTGATGCTGGTTTTGGAGTTAATAAAACGGGTGAAGCAGTTTACTTGGATTTCGCAGCGGCAATTAAACGTTACGGAACTGAAGATGCTTATGTAAAAGGTTTAGATGATAAAGATGCTGCTTTGGTAACTAAACTGGGAGCTGCTATCGTGAAAAGTAAATACGGAAACTTATTCCAAATGTATTACAAAATTGTTGACGAAGATCCTTATACAACACCAATGATGATTTATCCAGCGGTTCACTACACAATGGGTGGAACTTGGGTTGATTATAACTTGATGACTACAATTCCTGGATGTTTCTCAATTGGGGAATCTAATTTCTCTGATCACGGAGCAAACAGACTTGGAGCTTCTGCTTTAATGCAAGGTTTAGCTGATGGATATTTCGTATTGCCATATACTATTGGAGATTATTTAGCTCCAGATATTAAAATGGGAGAAATTTCTACAGACTTACCAGAATTCGTTGAAGCTGAAAAAGCGGTTGTAGATCAAATCAATAAATTTATAAACAACAACGGTAAACATTCTGTAGATTATTTCCACAAAAAATTAGGAAAAATCATGTGGGATAAAGTAGGTATGGCTCGTAATGCTCAAGGTTTAACTGAGGCTATCGAAGAAATTGCTGCTTTACGTGAAGAGTTTTATAAAGATGTAAAAGTTCCTGGAAGCGCTTTCGAATTTAATCAGGAATTAGAAAAAGCGACTCGTGTTGCCGATTTCTTAGAGTTAGGAGAATTGTTCGCAAAAGATGCTTTACACCGTAACGAATCTTGTGGTGGTCACTTCCGTGAGGAATACCAAACAGAAGAAGGAGAAGCACTTCGTGACGATGAAAACTTTGCATACGTTGCAGCTTGGGAATACAAAGGGAAACCGAGTGATGCAGTATTACACAAAGAACCTCTTAATTACGAAAACATTAAATTAGTACAGCGTAGCTATAAATAAGAATTTGGTCGAAAGCCCAAAGTCTTAAAGTCAAAAGGCAAAATGTGCCAAGCGACTTTCGACTTTCGACTTTATGACTTTCAAACTAAAAAGGTATGAAACTTACATTAAAAATATGGCGTCAAAAAAACGCTCAAGATAAAGGAGGGATTGTAGAATATCCTATCGATGGAATCGAACCAGATATGTCTTTCCTTGAAATGTTAGACGTTCTTAACGAAGGTTTAATCAACAAAGGAGAAGAGCCAGTAGCATTTGATCACGATTGTCGTGAAGGAATCTGCGGAATGTGTTCTTTATTCATCAACGGTGAAGCGCACGGACCAGACAGAGGAGTTACCACTTGTCAGTTACACATGCGTATGTTTAAAGATGGCGATACAATTTTTATTGAGCCATTTAGAGCAAAAGCTTTTCCAGTAATTAAAGATTTAGTTGTTGACAGAAGTTCTTTTGATAGAATCCAGCACGCTGGAGGATTTATATCTGTAAACACTTCAGGAAATACAATCGACGCGAATACTATTCCTGTTCCAAAAGACGATGCAGACAAATCATTTGATGCTGCAGCTTGTATTGGTTGTGGAGCTTGTGTTGCAACTTGTAAAAACTCTTCAGCAATGTTATTTGTTTCTGCAAAAGTTTCTCAATATGCATTATTGCCACAAGGTAAAGTGGAAGCAACGGATCGTGTATTGAATATGGTTCACCAAATGGATTTAGAAGGTTTCGGAAACTGTACAAATACAGGAGCTTGTGAAATCGAATGTCCAAAAGGAATTTCACTTGAAAATATTGCACGTATGAACCGTGAGTATTTAGCAGCAAGTTTGAAAGGATAATTTATCTTTTTTATATAAAATCAAGGAGCTTTCTCAAAAGGATAGCTCCTTTTTTTGTAAGCTTTGGAGAAGCGAAATATTTATAGCTAAGAAAAAGATGTTATAATATAAAGCTTAAGCGGAGCGACATATTTTTTTACAATTTTCAATATATGTCGCTCCGCTGGAGCTTTTTCTATGTGTCCTATTGAAATTCTATAAATATTTTACCCCGCTGGGGTTTTGCGAATTGGATGATATTGTATAATATTCTATCCCATTAAGAGAGATGTCCTTTTCATACAATTTCTTTTTGTATTCTATTCGTAATACAATTGCGAAGCGCTTATTTCTTGCTTTTCCTTTCCTTCCTGCTGTATAAAACAATTTAAAGTTGTTCCTCCAGTCATATCAAAATAACTGATGTTGATTTTATGAAATCCCTTTTCCAATTTAACTGCGCCGTAAGCTTCATTCATCCAATGAATATTGTCATTATCTACAATTAATTCATTATCGATAAAAAGCTTCGATCCGTCGTCTGAAAGGGTTGAAAAAGTATAATTTCCTGTTTCTGGAATAAAGATATATCCGCTAAATTTTAAACCAATATAACGCTCTAATTTCGTTTTCCATTTTTCGGCACTGATTTTACCTTCTAAAATGCCAGAATTAATAGGTTTTGAAAGTTCTAAATCCTGAACTTGTTTAAACGTTCCTGTAAAATACTCATATTTCAAACCATTTTTCTTTTGCTGAATGGTTAAAGCTGATTTCAAATCTGGATTTCTCACAATGATTTTATTGATAGAACTTCTTTTACCGCTTTTGCTGATTTGAATTGTTTTGATGATTCTATATTCTCCTTTCGGAATATTTATCGTTACTGGATTTTGGTACAAGTTTGCTGTTTCATCAGGATTATAGCCGTCAATAGTATAAAATATCTTTCCATTTTTGATGGTTGGTTTTAGATTTAAAATATATTTTGATGCAATTAATGCCGTTTCATCAGCACCAAAAGGCGTTGGAACTTTATACAATCGATTTTGTAATTCTAATTTTTCTAAATGATATGGAAGTTGATTTTGAATAAAATGATTGTAATTTTTATTAGGGGTTTCGGTCCAGGCAATTTCTCCCAAAGCGAAAATTCTCGGATAAAGCATATAATTCAATTTTGCTGGACTCGTTAAATATTCTGACCAAAGATTGGCTTGAACTCCGATAATATATTTTTGTTCTTCGGCACTTAAACTGTCAACAGGAGTTGGATTGTAATGGTATACTTTTTCTAAAGAGCTTAATCTTCCAACTGTTAGCGGTTCATTTGGCGAGTAACCTTGATTGTAATCAAAATAAACTGTTCCCTCTGGCGTCATAACAACAGGATGTTTCAGTTTTGCTGCGTGAATTCCGCCTGATTCTCCGCGCCAAGACATAACAGCCGCATTTGGTGCCAATCCGCCTTCGAGAATTTCATCCCAGCCAAAAATCTGCCTTCCATTTGCATTCAGGAATTTTTCTATTCTTTTAATGAAATAACTTTGCAGTTCATGCTCGTCTTTCAAGCCTAGCTCTTTGATTCGTTTTTGACAATTCGGACAAGCTTTCCATCTGGTTTTCGGACATTCGTCTCCGCCAATATGAATATTTTTACTTGGGAATAGCGCCATAACTTCTGTCAAAACATCTTCTAAAAAAGTAAAAGTTTCGTCTTTTCCCGCACAAAAAACATCTTCAAAAACTCCCCATGATTCTATTACTTTGTAATTTCGATCTGGAAAACAAGCCAAATTTGGATAAGCTGCAACTGCTGCAGAAGCATGTCCTGGCATTTCGATTTCTGGAATAACATTCACATAATTATCTTCGGCAAATTTTACCACTTCCTTAATTTCTTCCTGAGTATAAAATCCTCCGTATGGATTTCCATCGAAAAAAAATGGCGATCTTTCAAATTTGTTTCCGACTAAAGTCTGTGCTCTTTTCGAACCTACTTCCGTCAATTTTGGATATTTTTTTATCTCAATTCTCCAACCTTGATCGTCGGTTAAATGCCAATGAAAATTATTTAATTTATAGCTGGACATTTGTGCAATAAAATTTTTTATAACAGTAACAGAGAAGAAATGACGGCAGACGTCTAAATGTAAGCCTCGGTAAGAATATCGCGGTTGATCTTCAATAATTAAGCATGGCAATTTTATTTCAGTGTAAATTTTGTTCGGAAGAAGCTGCAATAAAGATTGAACGGCATAAAAAAGTCCTTCTTCTTGACCAATAATTGTAATTTTATTCAAAGTAATTTCAATTCTATATCCTTCTTTGGACGAAAGATTTTTGCTTGAATCAAATTCGATTTTAAGATTCGATTTTTTCGAATTGGCTTTCGCATTCAATATTGATTCTAAAATTTTAGCCGATTTTAATTCCTTTTCACTATAATTTTTATTTTTAAAATTAATCTGTACTTTTCCATTTATCCGAATGCTGTCTCCAATCAATTTATAAAAATTTGGAGCGGGGATAATAGAAATATTTTGTTGGGAGTTTTGTGCTTTTCCACTTAAAAAAGAAAGAGCAAAAAATAAAAAAAGGAATTTTTTCATAGGAGAAAAACTTTAGATTTTTATTAAAAACAGTTTTAAAAACATTAAAAATGCTTTTAAACTAATTTATTGAAAATTTTTATTGTCAATACGACTTTTAGTTTGGATGAATTATTTGCTGAAATGTTTATTTTTGTAATTAGAAAAAAACAATCGGCATGAGCACTGAAAATGAAGTTTTAAATTACAGTAAAGAAGAACGTAAAAATCATATTCTAAAAGAGATCAATTTGCACACGCGTGTAAGTTTTGAAACTCTTTCGGCTAAACTTGGTGTTTCCGAAGATACTGTTCGCCGTGATATTAATGAACTCGACGCTGATTTACTTTTGATTAAAGTAAAAGGCGGTGCCATGACCAAAGGGTATCACTATTCTTCGTCAAACCAGACTTATGCTGTCGAAGCCAAACAAGTTATTGCCCAAAAAGCAGTCGGCCTTCTTCATGACGGAATGGTTTTAATTGTTGACGGAGGAACAACTATTCGTGAGTTCATCCGATTAATTCCAAACGATCTTAATTTAACTGTTTTTACGATTACCGCTTTAACGGCGGTTCAGCTTTTAGATAAACCAAATATCAAAACCATCATGATTGGCGGCAGCATTTCGTCGTACAGTCAGATGTGTGTGAGCGGTGAAGCTTTTCATCAATTGGCCAACATAAAAGCAGATCTTTTGGTTCTTGGAACAAATGCTCTTGATATTGACGGCGGTTATTCTGATTCTGATTGGGAAACGGTTCAGGTTAAAAAAGCAATGATTCAGGCTTCTAAAAAAACAGCGGTTTTAACCATTACGGAGAAATTAAACACCGTTCTTAAAATGAAAATCGCTAGTTTGTCTGAGATAAATTATGTGATTACCGAAGAAGAACCAAATAGTGTCAAACTAAAATCATACAAAGAAAACTTTCCGAATGTGAATGTGATTTAATCCCAATGTTTGATTAGAAAATCAATCCAATTTTGATGAAATATCTTTTTTAAATCTTCATCATCATAACCATGATTTTTAAATATCAGAACTAACTTTTGCAAATCGGCGATCGTATCTAAATCATATGGACATTGTTCTGTTCCAAAAGCGCCATCCAAATCAGAACCAATTCCGATATGATTGGCATTTCCGGCAAGTTGGCAAATTTGATCCATATGTTTAAAAGCGGTTTCTAAACTGCAATTCATTTTTTTAGGATCTGAAATTCCTCTTTCCCAATTCGGAACCATCATCCAAGCGTCTAAAGCGCCGCCAATAACTGCGCCTCTAGAAACTAAAGCTTTAATCATCTCGTCGCTATATTGACGATTGTGATTAACTAAAGCTCTGCAATTGTTGTGACTTGCCCAAACCGCACCATTAAAATGATCTAAAGCCTGCCAAAAAGCATCATCACATAAATGGGTTGCATCGAGAATAATATTCAAACGCTCCATTTCTTTTAATAAATCAATTCCGTTCTGATTCATTTTTCCAGTTGCATCGGTTCCGTTTGCATATCTTCCTGGGCCGTAATGTGCCGGGCCAATAGCTCTTAATCCGTAATTATAAGCTTTTTCTAAATAAGAAATATTTACAATTGAATCAGCTCCTTCCAAACTTAAAATATATCCGATTGGTTTTTTGTCGTTTGGAGTTCCATTATTCCATAAATCATAATGTTTTAGAAGTGATTTTTTATCTGTAATCTGCGTCATTTCTCCAGCTTCTTCCATGCTTTTGTACCACGAAAGTTGTCCTTGCGTTTGTGCCCAAGCTTGTTCTGGCGAATTCCATCCCGGAATGATACTGTCGGGTTTTACAAATCGTGCAATTTGAGTCGCGACTACAATTCCGACATTGCCGCGTCGAAGATCAGGAAAAGAAACCGTAGCTCGTTCGCGGTCGGGTTTGTCGGTCATTCTTTTTTCTAAGTTTCGTAAAGTCGGAACATCGTTTCTCAGATCTCGATTCCATTCCATTGCATTCATGCTGAGATCTAAGTGGGCATCTAGTATAAACATAGGTTTTAAAGTTTAAATAGTATTTTTTCGGCCTCGCGCACCAACTGGCCATTGCGCATAAATTTGCTGTTTTTTGTTTACTGCCTGAAGATTATCATATAAGGCAACAGTCGGACAAACATGATAAGGTTCTGCATAAATAATAGCACCGATTTCATATTCGTTCGTGCCTTTATTTTCTAAAATCAAATGTTCTTCAGAATGTGCAGTTGGAATCAAATTTTCATCATTTAAAATAACCAATCTTTTATCAATCGGATTTTCAGATGAAACGGCTTTATAACCAATATCTACACAGATTGTGTTTTTTGTTGGTTTAGAAATTACAGTTCCAACGATAGTTAATGCGGGTTTAAAATCTTGTTCAGGCAAATTGTTTTGATAATTCGAATCCCAAAATACAAAAGTTCCGGGACTGCATTCTACATTTTCCTGCGATGCGTAAAATGGAAAAGTATTCGATCCGCCCGCAACAATTTTAAAGTTTTCTGCTTTATTTATAATTTGCTCAAAAGACTTAGAAGCTTCTACATTTCTTTCTTCAATACTTCCTTTTATATGACCGTCATAAATATGGATTCCTTCAAATTGAATGTTTTTTAATTGTAAAATAGCATCAATTAGCCCTGTCCAATTTTCTGAAATCGAAAAACCAGTTCGATTCATTCCGGTATTTAAATCCAAATAAACAGACAAAACAAGATTGTTTCTTTTGGCAATTTCATTTAAATCAAAAGCCGTTTTTTCATTATCAATAATAGTTGAAAATTGGATTTCAGGAAATTTTTTAATTAATGAAATCCATCTTTCGACTTTTAATCCAACAGGTTGATAAGCTAAAAGAATGTCTTCTATATTTTGATTGGCAGCTAATTCAGCTTCAGCAATTGTAGCGCATTTTATTTTTTTGATATTATAAATTTTAAAAAGCTCTAAAATTTCGGCATTTTTATGCGTCTTAATATGCGGACGCAATCTCTGCGTGTCACCTTTTACATAAGAAATCAACTTTTCGATATTTTGTCGTACTCGATCTTCGTAAACTGCTAAAAACGGAGTATCGATAAGAGTTTCAGAATTTATTTCCCACCAGTTCTTTTGCATGATTCTTGGTTTTTAGCTAATTGTAATTATTTTGAACATAATTTTTTAAACACATAGAGACATAGTTTTTTATTTTCTTGATTTAGAAATATTGAAATAAATGACAAATCATTTACACATAGTCTATGTTTGTTAAAATAAGTGAAACGCCTTTAACCAGCATCAAAAATCTATGTTACTATGTGTTTAAAAAAGAATTAATATAATTCAAAAAGCGCTTCAACTTCGACAGGAATATTATCAGGAAGAGATCCAAATCCAACTGCACTTCTTACGCCAATTCCGTTTTCTTGACCCCAAACTTCTGCGAACAATTCACTGCAGCCATTAATTACATATGGATGTTTTAAGAAATCTGAAGTACAGTTTACCATTCCTAAAACTTTGATTACTCTTTTTACTTTACTCAAGCTTCCAAAATTGGTTACAATGGTAGAAAGCATTGTCAGTCCGACTTGTCTTGCTGCCAATTTTCCTGCTTCGATATCTATATCTTCTCCAATGCGTCCGATGATTAAAGATTTGTCATCTTGTACAGGGCCATGTCCTGAAAGGTATAAGTATTTGCCGTCTACTAAGTACGGTTTGTAAATTCCTAAAGGCTGTGGAGCAGGAGGTAGTGACAAGCCTAGACTTTCGAATTTTTCTTGCGGATTTAAACTCATGATTTTAATGTATTAAAGCGTTTAAAATAAATATAAATACAATTCCTAGAACAGAAACCAGCGATTCCATTACCGTCCAGGATTTAAAAGTGTCTTTTAGACTAATATTGAAGTATTCTTTGAACATCCAGAAACTCGGATCGTTAACGTGCGAACACATTAGACTTCCAGCGCCAACAGAAAGTACAAAGAGATTAGGGTCGAGATCGTTTGATTGTAGTAAAGGTAATAAAACACTCGCAGTCATTAATCCTGCCGCTGTTGCAGAACCCACACAAACGCGGATAATTGCCGCCATCATCCAAGCCAATAAAAAAGGATGGATGTTTATCTGATTTAAAGTCGCAACAATCGTTTCGTTTACACCGCTGACAATCATTACTTCCTTTAGACAGCCAGCCCCTCCCACAATTAAAACAATTAGAGCAACATCTTTTATCGCCTGTGTATAATCGTCCATGACAGATGACATGCTTCTGTTCATTCTAATTCCTAATGTATACGTGCAAAGAAGTAATGATAAAAGCATAATGATACTTGGATCGCCGATAATTTTACAGATGGCAGCTAGTTTTTGATTGTCTGAAATTAACGGAAGCAAAGAAGTAATCGTTAATCCGAAAACTGGAAATAAGGCGGAGAATAAACTTATGCCAAAACTAGGAAGTTTGCCTTCGTTCTTTATTTCTTCGACATTTAAAATTTCGTGATCCGATTCGGTTTTGATGTTTTTAAAACGTGTTGAAAACCACAAACCCGCAATTAAAATGGTCGGAATAGCGATTATAATTCCATAAATTAAAACCAAACCAATATCTGCTTTTAATATACTGCTTAACGCCATTGGCGAAGGATGCGGCGGCAGAAAACCGTGCGCCACAGAAAGTGAAGCCAGCATCGGAATTCCTAAATATACTTTCGACAATTTAAATTGATGCGCGACAGAGAAAATCAGCGGAACCAAAAGCACAAAACCAACGCTGTAAAAAAGCGGAATTCCGATTATAAATCCGGTAATCATTAGTCCCAGACGAACATATTTTTTTCCTGTCCAGTTCATCACCGTTTTGGCAATGACTTTTGCTGCTCCCGAAGAAACCGCAAGTTTTCCAATACAAGTTCCAAAAACAATAATTAAAGTTATGGAACCAAGCATTTCTCCAAGACCTTTTTGCAAAACTGGCGAAATGTTTTCTATCGGTAATCCTAGAAAAAGTGCGGCCAATAGCGATGTGATTATAAATGCTATAAACGGATTAATTTTAAACCAGGCAATCTGTAGAATTAAGAAAATAATGCACGCAGTGAGTATGAGAATGCTCATGGTTTGTGGTTGTATTTTAGTTAGTTATAATTGTGGTTGTAATTTCAAATATATAAAATATTTTTACACTTCGCATTTTTTTTGCAAAAACTGCGTTTTTTTTGCAACTACAATGTTAAAATTGTAAGGTTCTAAATCGAGAATACATCGATGTTTTCTACCTTTATAGAAAAATTAAAAAGATGAAAATTGCTTTAATCCAAACAGATCTTTTTTGGGAAGATGCTTCTAAAAACAGAGAAAATTTCGACTCAAAAATTAATGAAATCGATTCGGAAGTAAATTTAATTGTACTTCCAGAAATGTTTTCTACAGGATTTACCATGAATGCTTCAGACGTCGCAGAAACGATGCAGGGAGAAACTCTTGAATGGATGAAATTGAAAGCAGAACAAAAAAATGCTGCGATAACAGGAAGTATAATTATTTCAGAAAACGGAAACTTTTACAACCGAATGCTTTTCGTATTTCCATCAGGAGATTTTCAATATTATGATAAGCGCCATCTCTTTTCTTTAGCAGGAGAAGATCAGTTTTATACGCCTGGAACTCAAAAAGTAATTGTGGATTATCTGGATTGGAAAATCTGTCTTCAGATTTGCTATGATTTGCGATTTCCAGTTTTTTCAAGAAATGTCGAAAATTATGATCTTCTTTTATATGTAGCCAATTGGCCAAAAGTTCGAACAAGCGCTTGGGATACTTTGCTAAATGCTCGTGCCATAGAAAACTTGAGTTATGTTGCGGCCGTGAATAGAATTGGTTTTGATGATAATGATTTTGAACATAACGGACATTCTCAAATAATTGATTTTTGGGGAAATTATATAATAAAGCCACAAGAAACAACAGGTGTTTTTGTGGCTGAATTGGATAAAAATATAATGTTGGAAACTCGTAGAAAACTCAATTTTCTAGGAGATCGAGATAATTTCGAAATTAAAATCTAGAACGCTTTCCGTTTCTTTTCGGCTTCTTTTTTCTTTTTGTCGTCTTGTTTTTTCTCGACTTCTGGGTTAAACGGTATGCTAAGATCAATACTCTCGTCTACATCCCAATTAGACCGGACATCAACGCCCTTTTGATAATAAAACACTTCCTCAGAATAGGTTTTCTTTAAGAAGTTTCCGGTATCGTAAACCTTATTTTTATTATCATCATAAATAACACGAATCGTAAATTCTGTGGGAACTAAGAGATTGAATGTCATTTTAGTTTCACCTTCAGAATATCCGCTGGCAAGAACTTCGTCTCCTTTTTTATTGGTTATTTCCACAATAATCGGAAAACGTTTGGCATTTTTGAAATTCAATACCAAATTACCATAATCTTCTAATTCTTTTGTGGTTAACTTGAATGATAAAGTATCATTTGTTTTTTCATAAAAGTCAGTTAAAGCGCCTGGCAAGAAAGTGAAATTATATTTTTCTACAGGATCTTTTTTGAAATCAATATATAATTTTTGTTCAAATTCATCATATTCTGTTGTAAAATCGACTGCTGTAGAGTCTTTGTTGACTAATGCAATTTTAGATTTATCAAATTTCACTAAAGGAGTTTCTGTTTCCAGAGTAAAACGCTCTCTAAAGTTAATGATACCATTTTGTACAGCCTTAACATTTAAGGTGTCTTTTTTCATGTTTTTAATTTTGAAAGAAAACTTTTTGTCGTAGTTGTCTTTTGATACCTGCATAGATAAAGAATCGGCTTTTAGAGGTTTAAACCAAACCTGAAGCGAATCCTTTTTCGGAAATTGCGTTACTATAGTTTCCAAAACTTCATTCCCATTTTTAAGAACAATTTTTGGTTTAGCATTTTTAAAATCCTGTTTTCCTTCATACGGAAGTAATAATCTGTTTCCAGATGCCTGAATTGGCTTAAAAACTTTTAAAGGCAATACTTCTTTAAATAATTCTATTTCGTAAACCGTATCAGTTGGAATGTTGATATAATGTTTTAAAAAACCGATTTTATCATCTTTCGGATTAAATTTATTATTACCGCCTTTATCTTTCAAGGCAACCAAAAGATATTTGCCTTCTTTTAAATTCTCAAACTGAAAAGTTCTCAAACTATCTAAAGTGTTGGTAATATAACGCGGAAAATCTTTGTAAATAGTAGAATCTTTAAACTTGTCATTTACTTCATACAGCATTACAGAAACAAAATTATCTACATATTTATCTTTTGCATCTTTAATTCGGCCGCTCAATTTTAAAGAGTCTATATACGGACCAGTTGAAAAAACATACTTAAACTGATTTATTGCATTTCCTTCATTATTATCTGTAATAGCTTGCCCAAAATTAAAACTGTAAGTAGTATTAGGCTGTAAAGTATCTTTAATATCGATTTTAATAAATTTACTAACCGATGTTGGCGAAATAAGCGGTTCGTGCTTCATCGGCGGAGAAATAATCAGCTGTTTGTTCAGGTTTTTAAGCTTGATATATTCATCAAAATTTAAAGTAATCGTATTTCCTTTGAAGTTAGTGCTGTAATTTTCAGGAAAACTAGATACCAAAATAGGAGCTAAAGTATCTTTTAAACCGCCAGTAATGCTGCCTCTTTTGGCGCAGCTTATCATGGATATCAGAATAACGAATGAAATATATTTTAAGGCGTTTTTCAACATAAGGTTTTTTCAATTTGATTGCACAAAATAACGATTATATTTGCTTTAATTGAAATTTTTTGGGCATTTATTAGGATTTAGAACTTTTAGGTTTCTTTGCTATTTTTTATGATTTTGAAATATTTTAAACAGTCATAATTTCTTACTTTTGGTTTCAAATGTAATTTTCTGAGTTTTGTTAAAACGTCTTTTTTCAATTTTATGCCTTTTTTTGCTGCTGTCTTGCGGTAAAAATGATACACCGATGATCTCCTTTTATTATTGGAAGACGATATTCAAATTTTCAAAAACAGAAAAAGAAACTCTAGATCAAAACAATGTTACCAAACTTTATTTGAGATATTTTGACATTGGACTGCATCCAGAATCAAAAAATCCAATTCCGATTAGTCCTATTCGGTTTGAAGAAAATCCAAAAGAATATCAAATTGTTCCCGTTGTTTTTATTCAGAACAAAGTGATGCTTCAGAAGCATCTTGATGTAAATGATTTAGCAAAAAAAACTTTTGATTTTATTGCGCAAATCAATTCCAAGAATAAAATAAGTTGCCAGGAAATTCAAATTGACTGCGATTGGAGTTTAGAAAGCAAAGATAATTACTTGAAATTTATTGCAGTTTTCAAGAAGCTTTCTACTAAAAAACTTTCAGCGACGATTCGGCTTCATCAGGTGAAATATTTCAAGAAAACCAAAATTCCAAATGTCGATTCTGGCGTTTTAATGTATTACAACATGGGATCTATTGCGTCAGATTCTCTCAATTCGATTTACGATCAAAAAGTGGCGGCAAAATACCTTAAAAGTTTAAAGAGATATCCGCTTCATCTTGATTTTGCTTTTCCAATTTATTCGTGGGCAATTCATATTCGAAACAATAAAGTGATTGGACTTCGTTCCAAAATAAATAGTTCGGCTTTAGAAAAAGATCCGAATTTTGAAAAAACAAGTCCGATTTTTTTTAGAGTAAAACAATCCAATTATAAAAATGGAGTTTTTTATGAAGAAAATGATTTGCTGAAAATAGAAGAAATTAAAGCAAAAGATTTGAAAGAAATGGCAGAAGATTTGGAAGAGAATCTTGTAGAAAAGCCAAAGGAAATTATATTTTACGATTTAGACGAATTCAATTTAAATAATTATGAAAAAAATACTTTTAAGCAAATTATTTCTTGTTTCTAGTGCCGTTTTGCTTTCTGCATACGGAATAATATACGCCTGCGCGGGAGGAGACGACTGGGATTTTTTTGGTTATAATTCTAATTTTACTCCAGAAACTTTTGCCGACAAATCCTATTCTCCTTTGTTTTTATCGGGAGGCATTTTTTACGGAATTGGATTTGATACGCAGCATAATTCTCGTTTTAATGAAAACATAAAATCGGATTGGGCCGATTATCTAAAAGGAAAAGCAGATACTGCAACCGTCAATTATTTCTTGATTGGAGACGATAGGCCAAGATATTATTCTGATGAGAAAGACAAGATAAAAAACAAAGAAGAAATAACAGATCTTCATGTTTTTTATAAAACAAAAAAAGAAAATAAAAGTTCTCAAAAATGGGGTAAAAAGCTCAATTTGAAAGAGGAGAAAATTAAGAATTTTATTGAGTTTTTGTACTTGGCACAAAAAATAGAAACCGTTTCTATTGGCGAAGATTATTGGAGTTATGATCCCGTTGTGGCTAAAACTTTCAATGATGCTAAAATGATTCAGTCTATTGAAAACGTGTATAATACTTTATCTGATCCGTTTTTGAAAAACAGATATTGGTTTCTGACTATGAAAGCGCGTTTTTATAGCAATGACAAACAAAAAGCCATTGATTTTTTTAATAAAACAGAAAGTTCTGTTCCAAAAAACACTTTATATTATCGTGCCTTGTCGTATGTCGCAGGAATCAATCATAAACAAAAGAAATTCGCGGTTTCTAATTATTTGTACGCTCAAGTTTTTGATAAATGCCCAGAACTACGAGTTGTAACGGCTTATAGTTTTCGTCCAAAAAACGAATCAGATTGGACTAAGGCTTTGGCAATGGCAAAAAATAATAAAGAAAAAGCGGCGCTTTGGGCTATTCACGGATATTACAAAGACGAAAAACAGGCCATTGAAAAAATCTATCAATTAGATCCAAAAAGTGAACATCTAAATTATCTGGCAACTCGATTGGTAAATGCTTTGGAACAGAAAATGAACAATTCGTTTCAGCAGAGCGGAGGCGAAAATCAAAAGCCAAAACCACAAACCGTTGCAGAAAATAAAAACGAAAATAAAGCTAAAATTGATAATAGTGCGATCGATTTAATTGCTAAAATTTCTGCAACAGGAAATACCGAAAAACCTTATTTATGGGATATGGCAATTGGATATCTTCAAACCCTAAAAGGCGATTATGCCAATGCGGATAAGAATTTTAATAAAGCAGAAAAAACACTTCCAAAAACAGAATTAGCAGGAATGCAGCTTCGTTTATTGCGCTTTGTAAATAATTTAAGCAAGATTGATAAACTGACAGATAAAAATGAGAAAACAATTCTAGCCGATTTGAATTGGTTGTATTACGAACTTCCTAAAAATTATAAAGGACAAGAATTTCGTTATCAAAATGCTTCTTCATGGAGCAGAAGTTATTTATCAAACTTATACAAAGAAAAAGGAAATTTGGTTTTGGGTGAGATTTTTGGTGAATCGCGTTACAGTTATTGGAACGACGGAAATTCGTATTATGACAATGAAAAGGATTTATTGGCAATAAAAAGCTTTTTGGAGAAAACGAATAAATCTGAAATTGAGAAAATTGGTGCCGGAATTTATAGTTTGAAACTGAAAGATATTAATAACTTTCAAGCGGTTCAGGCGACTTTTAAAAATAAAATTCCAGAAGCAATCGAATTTTTGAAACAAGCAGATTCGGTTCAATATTATAAATTTTTGGGAAATCCGTTTAATGGAAGCATCAAAGATTGTCACGATTGCGATCACGCTGCGTATCAAAAAAGAAAATATACTTACATGGATTTCTTGACCACGATAAAAGAAATGCAAGATAAATTGATTAAAAAAGAAGATGTTTATACCAATAGTCTTTTGTTAGGAAATGCATTTTATAATATTTCTCATTTCGGAAACGGAAGAACTTTCTACGAAATTAATATTGTAGGTTACGGTTCAAGTCCGTATTCGTTCAGAGATGCCATGAAAGAAATGATTACCAATAATTCGGTTTCTAAAATGTATTATCAAAAAGCATTTGAAGCGGCTTCGAATAAAGAACAAAAAGCAAAATGTTTATATCTGATCTCGAAATGCGAACGCAACGAGTATTATAATAAAAAGTACAGTGCTATAAACAGCTATTGGGAAATTCAAGATGATAAAGTTAATTTTATTGCCTGGAACTCTTTCAAAATTTTAAGAAAAGAGTATTCGGATACCAAATATTATCAGGATGTAATTGCAGAATGCGGTTATTTTAATACGTATGCAAACCAATAAATTTGAAAGAATGGTAAACAAAATAGAACATATCGGAATTGCAGTAAAAAATATGGACGATGCCAATATTTTGTTCGAAAAAATGTTGGGCGTTCCTTCTTATAAAATGGAAGCGGTAGAAAGCGAAGGCGTTTTGACTTCTTTTTTTCAAACTGGAAACAATAAAATTGAACTTTTGGTGGCAACAAATCCAGAAAGTCCGATTGCGAAGTTTTTAGAAAAAAAAGGAGAGGGAATTCATCACATCGCTTTTGATGTTGATGATATCGAAGCCGAAATTATTCGTTTAAAAAAGGAAGGTTTTGTGCTTATAAACGAAGTTCCGAAGAAAGGAGCAGACAATAAATTGGTTGTTTTTCTGCATCCGAAGAACACAAATGGCGTTTTGGTGGAACTTTGTCAGGAAATTAAATAAAAAAAAATCATTTTAGTTTTTGAATAAGACATTGAAAATCAATTTCGTTTTTGAAATTCTAAGAAAGATTTAAAATTAAATACAAATGATGTCTTAAAATATTTGGAGTGAATGAAAAATAGTAGTAATATTGCATCCTCTAAACCGGTCCTATAGCTCAGCTGGTTAGAGCACCTGACTCATAATCAGGTGGTCCCTGGTTCGAGCCCAGGTGGGACCACACTTTTAGAAATAGAAAGCCTTTACAGCAATGTAAAGGCTTTTTTGTTTTTACAACATTCTAAAAATGTGAAAATTGAAATTGCTCATAGATAATATTTAAACTTTCTTTCTTCAAAATCCCTTAACTTTATCCACCCGAAACAAATTTAATCTTCAGATGGATAGATTGACTCCCGAGCAGAGGAGCAAAACTATGCAGGCGATAAAAAGCACTGCTACAAAAGGCGAAGTAAGGCTTGCTAAAGCATTATGGAAATTAGGTTACAGATATCGAAAAAACAATAAAAAGATATTTGGAAGACCAGATCTAACTTTTGCCAAATATAAAATTGCCATTTTTGTGGATAGCGAATTTTTTCACGGAAAAGATTGGGAAACAGAACAATCAAGAATCAAATCGAATCGAGAATATTGGATTCCGAAAATTCAAAGAAATATAGAAAGAGATCAGGAAGTTAATTCTTTTCTTATTTCAGAAAACTGGGCGGTTTTACGATTTTGGAGTAAAGAAATTGAGAAAAATCTCGACGTTTGTTTGGCTAAAATCGAAGGCACAATAATGCTTCGGAGTATTTAAGCTTTTTCAGCTTTAGACTTCTTCTTTTCTAGTTTCTCAATGCATTTGAAAATTTCAGAAGCCAATCTCTCAATAACTGGCATGCTGACAGAATTTCCAGCTTGTTTGTAAAGATTAGAATTGGATATTTTGGGCAATTTATAACTGTCGGGAAATCCTTGAAAACGAAAACATTCTCTAGGCGTTAATTTTCTAAAACCAAAGTCAGTTGTAATAATTGGGACATTATGGCCGCCAGTTCCCATATTTGCCGTTAGAGTAGGGCAGACTTTTCTTTTATTTTCTCTAACATATTGTCGTCTAAACTGGTAAATTCTGTCTTCGCGCACAACCGCTTCTTTCAGCATTTTGTACATATATTTGTCTTCGGTATAGTAGAATTTCTTTTCGACTTGCTCTTTAGTAATTAAATCGGTTACCTTTTTGGTTAATTGTTCTTTTTCTGGAAAATTAAATTTAAAACCTCTTTTAACGAAATCTTTGTCGAAAGCAATCATGAAAATTCGTTCGCGATTGTGCGGGATGTTTCCGAAATCTTTAGTGTTCAAAATGGCGCTGTCGAAAGTGTAATTGCGCTTTTTAATTTCGCGTTCAATTACTTTCATAGTATTTCCTTTGTCGTGACTTTTTAGGTTTTTAACATTTTCTAGAAATACCACTTTAGGTCTCATTTCGTCAATAAAATCTAATATTTTGAAAAAATGATTGCCTCTAACATCTTCAAAACCTTTTCTGTGACCCGCGAGTGAAAAAGGCTGACAAGGAAATCCTGCAGTAAGAATGTCTATTTTTTTAAGCTTTTTTACATCTAGTTCCATTACATCTCCTTCTATGAGCGTGTGGTCGAAGTTGTTTTTGTAAGTAATGCACGCTTTTTTGTCAAATTCATTTGCCCATTCCAGTTTAAAACCTGCATTTTCAAAACCCAAACAAATACCGCCAACACCAGCGTATAAACTTCCAACGGTATATTTGTCTGTCATTTTTTTGTTGATTGTGAGATTTGAATTTGGAAATAAAATTTCTTAAAAAGTAAAAATAGAAAGACTGTTCTCTAATTACAATCTTTTGCAAAAATATTTATTTCAAAAATAACCATTAAAGGATTAGTTTAAAGTCTAAAAAACCAATCTGTTTATTTTCTCGTAAATGAGTTTAAAATGTAAAATTTTATACAAAACCTATTTTTAATTTTGTTAAAATCAGGAAATTCTTATAAGGCTAAAAGTGAAGTGAATATTATGAAAATGAGCTTTTTATGTGCTATAACGTTTTCTGAAAAGGCATTCTGTGTTTTGGACAAAAAACTGTTAAAATTTCTTTTATGTTTTTTGTTTTAAAAGTTGCATTTATACAAAAAACTTATACTTTTGTCCCAGATTTTATAGGGAAAAATATATTTGTGAGAAATTTCTATGAAAGAAAAATGTGTTTATTTAATACTAGCTTGTTGAATCAAACAGCTTGAATTTATGAGAAAACTAAAAGCCCCCTTTTTAGCAGTTGCAATAATATTATTCAATGTTTTAGCGACATCTGCTAATCCAACGCCGCCACAGCCTACTGCGAAAAATGCAAGTACGGCGGCCTGTGAATTTTGCGATGATGGAGATCCCGCTTTGCCTATAGATGAAAACATTGTTTTTTTAGCAATAGCAGGTTTAGCTTTAGGAGCGACCATATTATATAAAAATAGAATAAAAAAAGCTTCAATTTAATTGAAGCTTTTTTTTGTTTGAAAACTATTAGGGTTATTTGTTTATAGAATAAAGTCTGGAAATATATTTTCCGACAACATCAAATTCTAAATTGATTTTTGTTCCAACTTTGAAATCCTTAAAATTAGTGTGCTCAAAAGTATAAGGAATGATGGATACGCTAAATTCGTTCGTTTTAGAATTTACAACAGTAAGACTAACTCCGTTTACCGTAATCGAACCTTTTTCTATTGTAATATTGTTTAGATTTTTGTCGTATTCAAAAGTGTAATTCCAGCTTCCGTTTGCTTCTTCAATTTTAATACAAGTTCCAGTTTGGTCTACGTGGCCTTGTACAATATGGCCGTCAAGACGATCGCCAAGTTTCATTCCTCTTTCTAAATTGACAATATCGCCTGTTCTCCAATCGCCAATATTGGTTTTCAAAATAGTTTCGTCTATTGCTGTTACGGTATAAAAAGAATCTTTAATTGCTACAACTGTAAGGCAGATTCCGTTATGCGAAACGCTTTGGTCTATTTTTAATTCGTTTGTTATGGAAGAGTCAACTGTTATATGTAGATTGTTTTGGTCTTTTTGGATTTCATGAATCCTGCCGAGTGTTTCTATAATTCCTGTGAACATTGTGGTTTTATTTTACTAAATTTGCACATCAAAATTAGTAATAAATAAACTGAGCTCATGAATAAAAAAGCAGAAAATATAATTGTTGGAATTTCAGTAGGAGATTTAAACGGTATTGGAAGCGAAGTTATACTGAAAACATTCGAAGATTCTCGTATGTTAGAATTGTGTACGCCGGTTATTTTTGCAAATGCGAAGATTCTTTCATTCGTAAAAAAAAGTTTCACATCGACAGTTCAGTTTCATGGAGTTGATAAACTGGATCAGGTTCTTCCTGGAAAAGTAAATGTTTTTAATCTTTGGAAAGAAGGCGTGGATATCAATTTTGGCGTTAATGATGAAAAAATTGGAGAATATGCCATCAAATCGTTTGCGGCAGCTACAAAAGCCTTGAAAGATGGAGAGATAGATGTTTTGGTAACAGCGCCGATTAATAAATATAATATTCAATCGGAAGATTTTAAATTTCCTGGACATACCGATTATCTAGACCAAGAATTGGAAGGCAATGCACTTATGATGATGGTTCAAGATAATTTAAGAGTAGGATTAATTACTGATCATGTGCCTTTAAACGAGGTTGCTTCGTATTTAACAGAAGAGTTAATTACTAAAAAGATTGAAACCATTAAGAAATCTTTGGTTCAAGATTTTAGTATTGTAAAGCCAAAAATAGCAGTTTTAGGATTAAATCCGCATGCTGGTGATGGCGGTGTAATTGGAAAAGAAGATGATTTGGTTTTAAAGCCAACATTAAAGAAAATATTTGATTCAGGAACCATGGTTTTTGGACCATTTCCTGCAGATGGCTTTTTTGGAAGCGGACAATACGAAAAATACGATGCAATTGTAGCAATGTATCACGATCAAGGATTGATTCCCTTTAAAACATTATCTTTTGGAAAAGGAGTCAATTATACAGCAGGTTTAAATAAGGTAAGAACTTCTCCAGATCATGGTACAGCCTATGATATTGCAGGAAAGGATATGGCAGATTACAATTCATTTAAAGAAGCAGTTTATCTTGCGATAGATATTTTTCGCTCTCGTAATCAGTATGAGGAGATTAGCCAAAAACCTCTTAAAATAAAAGAAAAACAGTTATAAACAAAAAAAGGTGAATAAGATTATTAGATTTATAATAATTTTATATCTTTGCACCCCAATTCAGATATCTAGTTTTAGAAATGAATTGATCAAATTGATGTTGAAATGAGCAAAACAAAAGAATTTTTAATTCCTTTCGTAGGATTAAAACTAGGAAAACACCATTTTGAGTATCAGATAAATAATGATTTTTTTAAGAATTTTGAGTACGATGAGTTTCAAAGTTCTGATATTAAAGTCAAATTGCTTTTCGAAAAGAAAAGTACAATGTTAGAGTTGGAATTCAAACACAAAGGGACCGTAAATGTACCTTGTGATCTAACAGGCGAAGATTTTGATTTACCTATAAAGGGAAAAATGAAGTTAATTGTTCGTTTTGGAGATGAATTCAATAATGATAATGAAGAATTGTTGATTTTACCACATGGTGAGCATGAGATAGACATTGCGCAGTATATATATGAAATGATTGCGCTTTCTGTACCTCAAAAAAGAATTCATCCAGGAGTTAAAGATGGAAGTCTACAGACAGAAACTTTAACAAAATTGAATGAGTTGAGTGTAAAAGAACAAAAGGAAGAGAGTAACAAAGAAGAAGATATTGACCCGCGTTGGGAAAAATTAAAGAAACTATTAACGGATAAATAATATAGTAAAATGGCACATCCTAAGAGAAAGACCTCGAAAACAAGAAGAGATAAGAGAAGAACACATTATAAAGCTACTGTAGCTCAAATCGCTACATGTCCAATTACTGGAGAAGCACATTTATACCACAGAGCTTACTGGCATGAAGGTAAAATGTACTACAGAGGGCAAGTTGTTATCGATAAATCTGAAGCGGTTGCTTAATACGTTTTTGTAAATTATACTAGAACTCTCACATAGTGAGAGTTTTTTTTGTTGGTTATAATTTTCGTTTTTTAAGAAAATATAGACAAAATCGTTTCGTTTTTTTTTGTAATTTTCAAGTCTTTTAAAAATTTTTCAAATAATAATATTTGAAAGGAAATAATAGAATATAATGAATACAATCACAGCCGCAATTACCGCTGTTGGAGGATACGTTCCTGACTTTGTGCTTTCGAACAAAGTTTTAGAAACAATGGTTGAAACCAATGACGAGTGGATTACTACTCGAACAGGAATTAAAGAAAGAAGAATTCTTAAAGATGCTGATAAAGGAACATCATACCTTGCAATAAAAGCAGCACAAGACTTAATTGCAAAAGCAAATATTGATCCGTTAGAGATTGATATGATTATCATGGCAACAGCAACACCAGATATGATGGTGGCTTCTACAGGAGTGTATGTAGCAACAGAAATTGGAGCTACAAATGCATTTGCATACGATTTGCAAGCGGCATGTTCAAGTTTCTTATACGGAATGTCAACGGCTGCAGCATATGTTCAGTCAGGACGTTACAAAAAAGTACTTTTAATTGGTGCCGATAAAATGTCATCAATTGTAGATTATACAGATAGAGCAACTTGTATTATTTTTGGAGATGGAGCTGGTGCAGTTCTTTTCGAACCAAATTATGAAGGTTTAGGTTTGCAGGATGAATATTTGAGAAGTGATGGTGTAGGACGCGATTTTCTTAAAATCCCTGCCGGAGGTTCTTTAATTCCACCTAGCGAAGAAACAGTAAAAAACAGACAGCATAATATTATGCAAGATGGTAAAACTGTTTTTAAATATGCTGTAACTAATATGGCAGATGCCAGCGAATTGATCTTACAGAGAAATAATTTGACAAATCAGGATGTTGACTGGTTGGTACCACATCAGGCAAACAAACGTATTATTGATGCTACGGCTGGAAGATTAGAATTGGAAGATTCTAAAGTTTTAGTAAACATCGAAAGATACGGAAATACTACTTCAGGAACTCTTCCATTAGTATTGGCTGATTTTGAAGATAAATTTAAAAAAGGAGATAATATTATCTTTGCTGCCTTTGGTGGTGGATTCACTTGGGGATCTATCTATTTAAAATGGGCTTACGATAAGAAATAAATTAAAACTAAAAACGAATCATTATGGATTTAAAAGAAATTCAAAACCTAATCAAATTTGTTGCAAATTCGGGCGTTGCAGAAGTGAAGTTGGAAATGGATGATGTAAAAATCACTATCAGAACAACTTTAGAAACAAATGTAACTGAAGCAACTTATGTACAGCAATTACCAACTCAGGCAGCTTTACCTCAAGTAACTGCTCCACAAGTAACTGCTCCAGTTGTTGTAAATGTAACTCCAGAAGCGCCAGCTGCTAACGATTCTAAATATGTTACTATAAAATCTCCAATTATTGGAACATTCTATAGAAAACCATCTCCAGACAAACCAGTTTTTACTGAAGTAGGAAGCACTATCGCTAAAGGAGATGTTCTTTGTGTAATTGAAGCAATGAAATTATTCAACGAAATCGAATCTGAAATTTCTGGTAAAATTGTAAAAATTCTTGTTGACGATATGTCTCCAGTAGAATTTGACCAACCTTTATTCTTAGTAGATCCATCATAAATTTAGATTTTAGATTTTAGATTTTAGATTGATTTATAAAGCGATTTTTATTTCATCTAAAATTATCTAATTCTCAAATTGTCTAATTATCTAATTAAAATAAGATGTTTAAAAAAATATTAATTGCGAATAGAGGAGAAATTGCACTACGTGTAATTCGTACATGTAAGGAAATGGGAATCAAAACTGTTGCAGTTTACTCTACAGCCGACGCAGAAAGTTTACACGTTAAATTTGCTGACGAAGCGGTTTGTATTGGTCCTCCTCCGAGTAACTTATCGTATTTAAAAATGTCAAATATTATTGCTGCTGCAGAAATTACAAATGCAGATGCAATACACCCAGGATACGGTTTTCTTTCTGAGAATGCTAAATTCTCTAAAATTTGCCAAGAGCACGGAATCAAATTTATCGGTGCTGCTCCAGAAATGATTGACAGAATGGGTGATAAAGCTTCTGCTAAAGCTACAATGAAAGCTGCAGGAGTTCCTTGTGTACCAGGTTCAGACGGATTATTAGAATCTTATGAGCATGCACAAAAAACAGCTAAAGAAATTGGTTATCCAGTTATGATGAAAGCTACAGCTGGTGGTGGTGGAAAAGGAATGCGTGCTATCTGGAAAGAAGATGAGCTTTTAAAAGCTTGGGAAAGTGCACGTCAAGAAGCTGCTGCTGCTTTTGGAAATGACGGAATGTACATGGAGAAACTTATTGAAGAACCACGTCATATCGAAATCCAAGTTGTTGGAGATGCATACGGAAAAGCATGTCACCTTTCTGAAAGAGACTGTTCAGTACAACGTCGTCACCAAAAATTAACTGAAGAAACACCTTCACCTTTCATGACAGATGAACTTCGTGCAAGAATGGGAGAGGCTGCTGTAAAAGCGGCTGAATTCATTAAATACGAAGGAGCTGGAACTGTAGAGTTTCTTGTAGACAAACACAGAAATTTCTATTTCATGGAAATGAATACTCGTATTCAAGTTGAGCACCCAATCACAGAACAAGTTATTGATTATGATTTGATCCGTGAGCAAATTATGGTTGCTGCCGGAATTCCGATTTCTGGTAAAAACTACCTTCCTGAATTACATGCTATCGAATGTCGTATTAATGCTGAAGATCCTTATAATGATTTCAGACCTTCACCAGGAAAAATTACTACGCTTCATATGCCAGGAGGACACGGAGTACGTTTAGATACTCACGTATATTCAGGGTACAGCATTCCGCCAAACTACGATTCTATGATTGCTAAGTTAATTACAACGGCACAATCTCGTGAAGAAGCTATTAGCAAAATGCGTAGAGCTTTGGACGAATTCGTAATCGAAGGTGTGAAGACTACAATCCCTTTCCACAGACAATTAATGGATGATCCAAAATATATTGCAGGAGATTATACAACTGCATTTATGGATACATTTAAAATGAATAATCCAGAATAATTACAAAAGAAAAAGGCTTCCAGATTTGGAAGCCTTTTTCTTTTGTAATTATTAAGTTCCAATATTTGAAATTCCAAATTCCAGACCTTTATATGTGATTTGAGTTTTAAATCTTAGAATTTGGAATTTGATTTATTGAAATTCTATCAAGGTTACACTTACAGTGTTTACTTATTACACACCTTTTTCTTCATTTACACACTTTTTAAAATAAGTCAATTTTTGGCATATTGATGAAAACCCTTTAAAAACAAGGCTTTAACGTGTTTGGCATGGTTGTTTTCTTTTACGGCATAATAATTTCATTATCTAAAGCGTAAACAACTATTAATATTAAATATATACGTTATGAAAAATTTATTTTTATCAGCCGCAATTGTCTTAGGAAGTTTAACTTCATTCGCTTCAACTACACAAGTAAATAATACAATCGTTAAAACGATTTCTGTTGAAGATGAATACACTGAAATCAAATTAGAAGAATTACCAGCTGCAATTACAGAATCTTTGAAAAAAGCTTATCCTGAAGCAGTAATTACAAAAGCATATAAAAACGAAAAATCAGAGTATAAACTTGATGTTACAGTAGGTGACAAAGTTGGAAATCTTTTTGCTAATGCAGACGGAACTTGGATTAAAAAATAATCTAAATATAGATTTGTGAAGATCCAGATCAAGAATACTAAGATTAAATTACGAATATTAAAAAAGAACTATCATGAAAAATTTATTTTTATCAGCCGCAATCGTTTTGGGAGGTTTAACATCATTTGCTTCAACTTCGCCAATTTCAAATACTATCGTAAAAACAATCTCTATCCAAGATGATTATACAGAGATTAAATTGGAAGAAGTTCCAGTAGCAGTAACAGATGCACTTAAAAAAGCGTATCCAGATGCTGTGCTTACTAAAGCATTTAAAAACACAAAATCTGAATACAAGCTTGAAGTGACTGTTGGAGATAAAACAGGAAATCTTTTTGCTAACGCAGATGGAACTTGGATTAAAAAATAAGTAAACTAACCCTTAAAAACTATTACTATGAAAAAGTTAATCTTATCGGCAGCAATTGTTTTAGGCAGTTTGTCGATGCACGCAGAAACCGCTGTTGTAGCCAATCAAATGGTACAGACAGTAAATGATCAGGATGGATATAAAGAAGTAGACGGAGTTCCGGCAGCTGTAAAAAAAGCCTTAGACGACGCTTATCCTGGTGTAGTGCTTGAAAAAGCATGGGTGAATGACAAAAAGGAGTATAAAATTGAGATAACCGTTCGTAAAGAAAAATCGATCGTTTATACAGATGCTTCTGGTAACATTCTTAAAAAATAATTTTAAACCATAATATTATGAAAAAGTTAGTTTTATCAGCAGCGATTGTGTTAGGAAGTTTATCGGTTAATGCAGCAGTTCTTCCTGCAATTTCAATCACTCAGTCAGTACTTATTCAAGATGGATTTACCGAAGTAACTGCAGATGCTGTTCCAGCGGCAGTGAAATCTACTATTGAAAAATCTTTCCCGAAGACTAAGCTTGAAAAAGCTTATAAAAACGAGAAGAACGAGTATAAACTTGAGATTTCAAGTGGAGAAAAGAAGTATACTATTTTTACAGATGCTTCTGGTAATATCATCAAAAAATAATTAAAATCAGCATCATGAAAAAGTTAATCTTATCAGCAGTAGTTCTTTTAGGAACAATGTCGATTCACGCAAATGTATTGCCTGTTTCTATAGACAACAAAGCAACTGTGATTATTCAATCAGAATATACAGAAGTAACTGCAGATGCTGTGCCTGCAGCTGTTAAAACGGCTTTGCAGACGGCTTATCCAGGAGCAAAACTGGAGAAGGCATTTGTAAACGAAAAGAAAGAATACAAACTAGAAATATCAGTTGGAGACCAAAAGGCTACTGTGTACTCAGATGTCAATGGTAACTGGTTGAAAATATAATTAGGTGAATTTAGATTTATGTTTTTGGTGAAAAAGAGATTGCAACTTGCAATCTCTTTTTTTTTACATTAATTTTATGAAATTACTAGTTTAATAGTGCTATTTTAGCATAAAAGTCCTTATAAGCAAATGCCTAAGATATTATTGATAGAAGACGACATCTCGTTTTGTAAACTGTTAGAAAAATTTCTAATTAAGAAATCGTATGATGTTACCATTGCTTTCTCAGCCGCAGAAGCACGTGAAGCCATCAAAAAAGAATCGTTTGATTTGATTTTGACAGATCTTCGTTTGCCTGATTTTGATGGTATCGGACTAATGTCTGAATTTAAAAATACATACCCGCATATTCCAATTATTTTAATGACAGGTTACTCTGATGTAAATACTGCTGTTAAAGCAATTAAAAATGGTGCGGCAGATTATATTTCTAAACCTTTCAATCCCGATGAGGTTTTACTGGTTATTACAAATGCATTACAAACTCCGCAAATTGTAGAAGAAGAAAAGATTCCTGCTAAAGAAAAAAAAGCGCCTAAGAAACAGGCTTCGGGCGAAAATGAATTTGTAAAAGGAATTTCTGTTGCTTCAAAAAAACTTTTAGATCATATCCAGCTGGTTAGTCCAACTGATATGTCAGTTTTGATTATTGGTGAAAGCGGAACAGGAAAAGAAATAATTGCAAAAAGTATTCACCAGCAAAGCCAGAGAAAAAATAATAATTTTATTGCGGTAGATTGTGGAGCGATTCCAAAAGAATTAGCGGCAAGTGAATTTTTTGGACATTTGAAAGGATCTTTTACTGGAGCTATTAGCGACAAAATGGGTTATTTCGAAGCAGCAAATGGCGGAACACTATTTTTGGACGAAATTGGGAATCTTTCCTACGAAAATCAAATTCAGTTATTAAGAGCACTCCAAGAAAGAAAAATCAAACCCGTTGGAAGTAATAAAGAAATAAACGTCGATATCCGCATTATTACGGCTACAAACGAAGATTTGCGCGAGGCAGTAAAAAACGGCGATTTTAGAGAAGATTTATACCATAGAATAAATGAATTCTCGATTGAATCTCCATCTTTAAAAGATCGTGACGAAGATTTGATGCTTTTTGCTGATTATTTTCTAGAAAAAGCCAATCAGCAATTAAATAAAGAGGTTATCGGATTTTCTCCAGAAGTAGTTTCTATTTTTCAGAATTACAACTGGCCTGGAAATTTGCGTGAATTGCAAAACTGCGTGAAACGCGCCACTCTTTTAACTCGTGGTGATTTTATAGAAAGTGAAGTGCTTCCTGCAGAATTCTTTCAAATTCAAAAACAGCAATCAGGTTCAGGCGAAAGCTTTTCTTTGTCTGAAAATGAAAAAGAAGCTATTATTCATGCCTTATCAAAAGCGCAAAATAATAAGTCGGAAGCGGCTAAACTTTTGAAAATTACAAGAAAGACATTATACAACAAATTAAAGCATTATAATATTGAGTAAAGCACCAATTTAATTCGTGCTTTACTTTTTAAATTTCTTTTTTTATAGCTTCAAACAGAACTTCTGTTTTGTCTTTTAAGTCAGCGTAAGTACCTTTTAAATCTATTTTATTTAAATCTTCTTTTTCTAAATCTTTAAGAATTTCACCAATTTGATTGGCTTGAATTTGTCTGAACATCGGAGCAATTCTATGTGCAATAGATTTTATTTCTTCATGATTTTCTTCGTTGACTGCAGTTTCTAAAAGACTTAAATTTTCGATACTGTTTTCTATAAAAGAATTTAAGACCTCCGTCAAAGCCGATTCGTCTTTGCCTAGAAAATCTTTTAAAGTCTCTAGAGAATACATTTGCGTAGCATTTTGATTTTCTACTTCTGCTATTTCAGATTCGGGAATTTCTTCATGATCTAAAATATGTTGAATCGTTTCGAGTAAGATTTTTGGCGAATAAGGTTTCTTTACCACTGTAGTAAAACCAGCATTTTTGTATACAGAAAGGTCCAAATCTGTTCGGCCAGTTAAAGCAATAACAGGCTGATTTTTAAAAATAGGAAGTTCGCGGAGTTTCTCTAATAATTCGAATCCATCAATTCCTGGCATTTGAATATCAGTAATGACAAAATCAAAAGGAGTAGTTTGAATAGTTTCTAAAGCCTTGGCGGGATTGCTGAAAGAAAAAACCTGATGTTGTTCCTGTTTTAAAACGCCACTTGTCAAATTCAAAAGATTAATGTCGTCATCAACCACAATAAAAGTTTGCTTTTTAGTGTTTTTTACCATTTTAGATTTAGGAGCCACAACAGTACTGTTTTCGCTATTATCGAATAATAACGGCAACTGAATTTTAAACGTACTTCCTTTTCCGAAAATACTTTCCAAGCTTAAAGTACCACCCAAAATAGAAATTATTTTCTGGCAGATAGATAATCCTAAACCTGTCCCGCCATATTTCTTTTCGATGTTTTCATTCGCTTGAGCAAATTCTTCAAAAACAAGTTTCTGGTTTTCTTTCTCTATTCCGATTCCGGTATCTTGAATTGTAATGGTAAAAGATTGTTCGTCATTCGCGTAAGCGGCAATTCTAATGTGTCCTTCTTCTGTAAACTTATAGGCATTTCCAATAATGTTGGTCAGAATCTGTTTCAATCTAAATGGGTCGCCAACAATTCGCTTTTGAAATTTATCATCAATATTGATAATCAAGTCAATGTTTTTATGCTTGTAAACGGTTTGAATGTTTCTAGCAATATCTTCAATAATTTCTGGCAATAAAAAAGGCACTTTTTCTATCGTAATTTTTCCAGCTTCTATTTTCGAAAAATCAAGTAAATCCTGTACTAACTGCGTTATATATTCTGAAGAGTTTTTAATGTTTTTAACGAAATAAGACTGTTTGGTATTGATGTCAGAATTTCCGAGAAGTTCAGAATAGCCTACAATTGTACTTAAAGGAGTTTTTAAATCGTGGCTTACGGTCGAAATTAATTGTTCACGGCTTTTCAGCAGATTTTTAGTTTTAAAATTGGCGATTTCCAACTGCTTTTTATACACTTGAGATTTCGAATAATCGCTGACAATCAAAATAGAGAAAAATAACGTCAGCAATAAACCAATTACCGCCGAAGCAGTAACAATTTCGTTGACTCTTTTTAATGATTTTTCTTTTAATGAATTACTTTTAATTGAATTGATGATAATTTCTCGCTCAATAATTCGAAGTATTTTTCGAAGCTGATCTGAAATTGCAATTTCATTTTGAAGCAGCTTGTTTTCCTCAAAATTTAAAGATTCTTTTTTCTTTTCAGCTTTTAGTTTTACCGAGCTCAATAGCTTTTTAGAATTGGCTAGAATAGAATCTGAAGCTTTTTTGCTTAACGTATTGGTGCTGTCATCTGGGATATTCGAATTCATATAATCAACATAACGCTGTAAAACGTTTCGCTGATAACTTCCTAGCTGGTTTGGGTTTTTAGTGAAATCTTGAAGCTCTAATTTTCTTAGATTAAACTCCATTTTTGTGATTTCATCAATAGCATTATTTACAGAAGTTTCATCATCTGCCTTGTTTTTGATTTCCTTTAATTGTTTGATGTTTTCTGTTTTTTCAGCCAGAAAAAAAGTAACACTATCTAAAAGTGTTTTTTGATATTCTGTAGTAACAATTTGTTTTAAAGTATCAATACGTTTGCGGAGAGAATCTGTTTCAATCAAGTAATTTTTAAAATCTTTTTCCGAATTACTCTGAATGGTCTGCCTTGCTAAACTTTCAGTTTTATAAACATTAGAATATAATTTACTTACTCGCAGTATTTTGGTCTTTTCAAAGGCAATTTTGTCTTCGAGTTTATTATAAACGACATTTTCAGAATATAAAAACCATCCAACGGTGACAACCAAAGCTAATAGTGCAACATAGCTGAATAAAACTTTTATTGCGGTGTAACTTTTTTTAGTCTCCATATTTTATTGAAGGATTTGGGAAATTAGGTCCCGAAGCCTCGGGATTAAAACATTGCAATTTATCTAAAAAAATCTGTTTTTGGAAGTCTAAACCTTTCTAATCTGTTATATAATTGTCATGTTTAAAAATAAAAACAGCCGTAGATTATGTAAAATCTACGGCTGTTATTTATACTTTTTTAAAGATTATAAAGTCTCGCTTAACCATTTGAAAAATTCACCTTGCCAAACTTGAGCATTTTGTGGTTTTAAAACCCAGTGATTTTCGTCTGGGAAATACACAAATCTGCTTTTAATTCCTCTTAATTGAGCCGCCTGAAAAGCTTCTTGTCCTTGTCCGATTGGCACACGGAAATCTTTTCCTCCTTGGAAAATCAAAATTGGTTTATTCCAATTCTGAACCAAAGTTGCAGGGTTGAAAGTGGTGTATGCTTTTTGAGCAACAGCATTATCTTTTTCCCAATAAGCGCCTCCAAAATCCCAATTGTTGAAGAAAACTTCTTCAGTTGTTCCTAGCATAGAAACGGTATTGAAAACGCCGTCATGTGCAATAAAAGTTTTGAAACGGTTTTTGTGAATTCCTGCTAAATAAAATACAGAATATCCTCCGTAACTAGCTCCAACGCAACCTAAACGGCTTTTGTCAACGTAGCTTTCTTTTGCAACATCATCAATTGCAGAAAGATAATCATCCATAACTTGTCCGCCCCAATCTTTACTAATTTGTTCATTCCATTCAACACCGTGTCCTGGCATTCCACGACGGTTAGGCGCAACAACGACATAACCTTTAGCTGCCATTAAAGAGAAATTCCAACGGTAAGAATACGATTGTGTCAACGCACTTTGTGGTCCGCCTTGGCAATACAATAATGTTGGGTATTTTTTAGAAGCATCAAAATTTGGAGGAAGAATAACCCAAACCAACATTTTTTTTCCGTCAGTTGTTGTAACATAACGTCTTTCTGTTTTGCTTAACGCTAAAGATTTGTACGTTTCTGTGTTAACATTTGAAAGCTGTTTCCAAGTATTTTTCTTCAAGTTAAAAGAGTAAATTTCAGCAGCGTGATTCATATCGTTTCTTGTTACGATAAGATCATCTCCAGAAAATCCAACTAAATCATTAACATCAAAATCTCCCTTTGTTATCTGGTGAACGTTGATTGCAATTTTAGTTAAACCTGGAAAATTAACCGAGAAAATTTGTTTTGTACCGTCAATTGGCGCTACAAAAAAGACTGTTTTTCCGTCTTTACTCCAAATAAAATTATCTACAGTTCCATCCCAGTTTGCCGTTAAATTGGTTTTCATTCCTTTAAATTCAACAATAATGTCGTTTTTATCAGATTCATAACCGTCACGTTTCATTTGCAACCAAGTTAAATTTCCTGTTGGAGAAAATTGCGGAGCGGTATCGTAACCTAAATTACCATCCGTTTTATTGGTTGTTTTTTGAGTTTCTAAGTTGTACTCAAAAATATCTGTATTTGTAGAAATTGCATAAGACGTTCCAGCTTTTTTCTTGCACACATAAAAAATGCTTTTGCTGTCTGGCGACCAAATGTAGTCTTCGTCACCACCAAATGGTTTTTGTGGAGAATCAAAAGTTTCACCTTTTAAGATGTCAATTCCTTTTGCACCATCTTTGTTTTCTTTATAAAAAACGTGATTGAATTTTCCTTCGTTCCAAGTATCCCAATGACGATAATCTAATCCATCATAAATTTGAGCTTCAGATTTGTCTAATTTTGGATAAAAATCTTTCCCTAAAACTTTATCGATTTTTACTTCCTCATTATAAACAACATATTTGCCATCAGGCGAAATATTTTTATCTGCTAGAATATCTTTTGTGTCTTTAATTTCCACTGCATTTCCTCCCGTTACAGGAATTGTATACAATTTTGAAGATGATTTATTTTCTTCTACAGAAGGTGTAGAAACTTTAAAAACAACATTTTTTGCATCTTTAGAAATGCCAAGAGGTGTTACTCTTCCTAATTTCCATAACAATTCCGGCGACATTACATTCTGTCCGATAGCGTTTAAACTCATCATTATTAAGGTTGTTAATACTACTTTTTTCATAATCAATTATTCTATTTTTTGTGGCGCTAAAAATACAACATTTAAATTCCAATAAATTGTTAAAATTCCAATGTGGAAAAATTCCAAATTCCAATTTTCACCCTGAGCAAAGTCAAAGGTCTCAACGTAAGAGACTTCGACTCTGCTAAGCCTGACAACATAAGTTTTTTTAAAATTTATGAAGTTTTGGAATTTGTAATTTAGTTTTTGGAATTTGTAATTCCATTTAGTTTTGTAATTTAACCCAAGATTGGGATTTGGAGTTTGAAATTTGGAATTTATTTTTAGAATAAAAAATTTATGGAACTAAGCTATTGGGAATTAAAAAACTGGTTTACGAATGTGGATTACACAATAGTCGGAAGCGGAATTGTCGGCTTACATACAGCTTTGCGCTTACGCGAAAGATTTCCAGCTGCCAAAATTCTGGTTCTAGAAAAAGGAATGTTGCCGCAAGGCGCCAGTACCAAAAATGCCGGTTTTGCCTGTTTCGGAAGTCTTTCTGAAATTTTAGAAGATCTAAAAACACATTCTGAAGATGATGTTATGACTCTTATTGAAAATCGTTGGAAAGGTTTACAGATGCTTCGAAAAAGATTGGGAGATGTTGCAATTGATTTTAAGCCTCACGGCGGATATGAATTGTTTTTGAAAGAAGACGAATTCGGGTTTAGTGAATGTATTTCGAGAATGTCTTTTGTCAACGAAATTTTGAAACCACTTTTTAAAGCTGAAGTTTTTGCCAAAGAAACCGACCGATTTGGGTTTGGAAATGTTCAGGACTATTTGATTTTTAATCCATTTGAAGCACAAATCGATATAGGAAACATGATGAACGAATTGTTGAAACAGGCAGTTTCCGAAAATATTTTGATTTTAAATCAACAGACAGTTACTTCTTATGCAGAGGCAGGAAATCATGTAGAAGTGGTTTTGAGTGATTTTAGTTTTAAAACCCAAAAACTGCTTTTTGCTACAAACGGTTTCGCAGAATCTCTAACAAATGGAGCAGTAAAACCGGCAAGGGCACAAGTTCTGATTACAGAACCTATTCACAATTTAGACATAAAAGGAACGTTTCATTTAGATCGTGGATATTATTATTTTAGAAATATCAACAATCGAATTTTACTTGGCGGTGGAAGAAATCTTGATTTTGAAGGAGAAACCACTACCAAATTTGGCGAGACGAAAATTATTCAAAATAAATTGGAAGATTTGCTGAAAAATGTAATTTTACCAAATCAGGATTTCCAGATTTCGCATCGTTGGAGCGGTATCATGGGAATTGGAAATAGTAAAAAACCTGTTGTTTCTCAACTATCTGAAAACGTGTTTTGTGGAGTGCGTTTGGGTGGAATGGGAGTCGCAATAGGAAGTTTAATAGGAAACGAATTAGCAGATTTAATATAATGGCAGCACCCAAAAAACCAGCACCAAAAAAAACAACAGCAACAAAACCAAAACCGAAGACGTCTTCTAAAAAAGGAAATCGTTCTTTAGGAGAAAAAATAAAATGGTTTTTTATAAAAGCTGCTTTATGGTTTTTCGGAATATCAATCGGGTCGGTAATATTTTTTAAATACGTGCCAGTTCCTTTTACACCTTTGATGCTTATTCGTGCTATTGAAAATAAATTTGGCGGAAAAGAAGTTTATTTTGACCATGATTGGGAACCGATTGAAAAAATATCGATGAATTTACAAAAGGCAGTAATTGCGAGTGAAGACGCAACTTTTTTAACGCATAATGGTTTCGATTTTAAAGCACTTCAAAAAGCATATAAAAGTAACGAACGCGGACGTAGAATTCGCGGTGGAAGTACCATCTCGCAACAAACTGCTAAAAATGTCTTTTTGTGGCAGGGAAAAAGCTACTTGCGTAAAGGTTTAGAAGCTTACTTTACAGTTCTAATCGAGATTATCTGGGGCAAAGAGCGAATTATGGAAGTATATCTAAATAGCATCGAAATGGGTGATGGGGTTTATGGTGCTTATGCTGCGACAGAACACTGGTATCGCCGAGATGCTTCAAGTTTAACCCCAATGCAAGCAGCTGGAATTGCGGCAATTTTACCAAATCCGAGAAAATTTAAAGCTACAGGTTCTTCAAGTTATATCAATAGAAGAAAAGAAAGAATTGTACGCGAAATGCGTTATGTTGGAAAAATCAATTATGATGGAAAAGAAAAAGAGAAGTAAAAAACAACTTTTTGCTTTTCTAATATTGACAGTAACGCTCACTTTTGGACAAGGAAAAAAAACAGAAATAGGTTTTATATCTGATAATGATTTATATACATCTTCTAAAAATGATATGTATTATACCAATGGTTTGGAACTTTTTTACCGATTTTTGAGTAAAAACAACAACGAGAAAATCAATAAAGAAATTACCGAATTCAGAATTGGACAATATCTTTACAATCCGAGATTTATAAATGAAGAAGCGGTTGATATAAATGATCGTCCTTTTGCGGGTTATCTTTTTGCAGAAGCCGGAAAAAGCTTTTTTTATCAGAGTGAATCGGTTTTGAAGACTGATTTTCAAATTGGTTTTCTTGGTCCGAATGCTTTGGGAGAAGAATTACAAGAAGGATTTCACAAAATTATTGGTTATAAAAAAGTATATGGATGGGAAAATCAAATACACAATGCTTTAGGATTGCAAGCTCATGTGATGTATTCTAAAAAACTATTTCCATCTCAACACAATGATTTTGTAGATCTTCATTGGCAGTCTGAAGCCAATTTAGGAACGATTTTTACAGGAGTTTCTACTGGTTTTATGGCAAGATTTGGGTTTAAAAATTTGCTTCCAATTTATGATTCTAATATGCACGATGCTTCGGTAAGTGCTGAAATACAATCGAATATTAGAGAATTTTATTTTTATGCGATGCCAAGCGTTAATTATCAATTCTATGACGCAACGATTGAAGGAAGTATGTTTAACGACACAAGTCCGATTACTTTTGAATTAAAGCCACTTCGTTTTAATGCCGAAGCTGGTTTAAAATATCGCTATAACAATTTCAATATTTCATACTCTTTTATTTATCGCGGACGAGAATTAAACGATCCAGGAATTGATACGAATAAAGGATATTTTTTTGGGTCGATACGAATGGGGTTTTTGTTGCGGTAGGTTTTGCTATTAAGATATATGGCAAAAGTTCTTGAATAAAATTTGCTGCAAAATAAAAAAACCGTATTCCAATTTAAGAATACGGTTTTTTGGTTATTTATTGTTTTGTATAAGTTCCATCCAAAAATCCAGTTGATTCAATTACAGTGTCAGAAGTCTTAGTAAAACTAAATGTAACTGTTGCTTCTGAAAATTTGTAATCTGCACTGTATGATGAATTATTTTTGGTTTCTTTTACAGATACCTCTATACCAGCTTTTTTAAGTGTAGCAACTTGTTCTTTTGTAGATGTTTTTGTGCCTCCAGCTCCGTAGATGATATCATCTTTCGTAAAAGTATATGTTCCTCCAAAATTTGATTTCCACGTTCCTATAATCCATTCGGGAGGGGCAAAACTATTTGATCCTTTGTCTGTTTTTCCAGAACCTTCATTGTCTGATGAAGAACAAGATGTTGTTATGATAACTAAACTAAGCAGTAAAAATAATTTTCTCATGGTTTGTATAATTAAGTTGAAGTAATATTCAGCATCCTTTAAATCAAAGGATTTAAAGTCAGTCATTTTACAAAGATGTAGCTATAAAACTTTTAGAATGTGCGCCAAAAGGCATAATTGTATTACAATAAGCCTGATTGCTCTATATATTTGGTCTAATCAAAAAACTTCTTATGAAAATTAGAAGTTCTTGTCTAGCCCCGATGGCAGCGGTATCCTTTTTACTGCTTCTTTAGCAGAAAAAAGATATAGCGAACAGCGGGACAAGTGGTCTTTTGAAAATAATACTTCTGCTGCTAAATTTTGAAAATCAATTTCCAAACAATACTTAACCTTTTGATAATACGCTAATTGCTTTAAATTTTTATATTTAATTAAAATTTAAATTATGGATGTTAATTGGAATATAATTGGAGTTGTAGCAATCTTAGTTGCAATTTTGGTTGTTTTAACAATCAGAAAAAATCTAAAGGAAAAAAAGAAATTGGAAAATTTGCTAAATAACGATTTCAAAAAAACAGAGAAAGACGACGTGAATGCTGAAGATTCGGCGAATGAGAAATAATTTAACACTGAAGTTGTCATTTCGAGGAACGAGAAATCACACTCGGAATTCCACAATCTTGTCGATCATCTAGTGCGATTTCTCGTTCCTCGAAATGACAAGATTGCGTATAAAATAAAAACCCTTGTAAAAACTAAATTTACAAGGGTTTTTTGTTTTGTGGAGAATACCGGATTCTCTACTATCTTTTTTAATGTCTTTAAAATTAGGTGTTTTGCAGTAGTTTTGAAATTTTTAGTCCTAAAACAGTCCTAATTATACAAAACGATTCGTATCTTTGTATTGTAAAGTTATAGGATTATGAGCAATTATACAACACCCAAATTAAACAAAGGCAAAGCGCCATTATCAATTCCGAGAGGAAGTAGCAAGTTGAAGGAGCTGGCAAAAAATGTTTGGTATGTATCCTATACTTTCGAGGGCAAGCAATATAAAGTAAAAGATAACCTTAATAGAATTCATGACCCTGCTGAAAAAGAACTGGCGGGTGAAATCCTACTAGAAAGTATCAAACAAGACCTTAAGAACGGCTACAATCCTTTAAAGCCTTTACAGTGGACCGAACACTTGCGTAAAGAAACAACAACGTTGGAGAGTGCTATAAAGCAATTTGAAGAGTACCACAAGATTCATAATTCCAGAAAAAAAACTATACAAACCTACCTGAGTAAAATGAATGCTCTCAGCAAGTATCTTCCGAGCGTCTTATTATCTGAAGTAAAAACAAAGAATCTTGAAAGTTTTGTTAGGTCAAAAATAAGTGACAATACTTACTCACAAGATAGTGTTAAAAGTGTCAAACGTGTTTTTTCTACTTTTTTCAATGTGTGTATCAAGTTAGACCTTATACAAATCAATCCCATGAATGGCTTTGATGGTAAGATAAAAAGCAACAAGGTGACCGAAGAAAGACATGTTCCATTCTCTGATACGGACCTGAAAACAATATTAGACTACCTTGATGCAAATGACAAATATTCTGCCTTTTTCTGTAGAATGATTTACTACACATGTTTGCGACCTTCCGAGATTAGAGGACTAAAAGTAGAGAACATTAATATGGAGAGTAACAGAATTACAATACCGGCATCAGTTAAGAAGGTCACCAGTAATAATGAAAACGACTATCTGGATATAAATTCAAGCTTTGCTCCAATTCTAAAAGAACTAAATCTTGAACAATATCCTAAAGATTATTACTTAACAGGTTCTTCTACGAACATCGTTGGTGAGAAGATAATAGGAGAAAATACGCCTTACAATAAATTGATTTCAGCATTGAAAAAATTAGGACTAAATGAAAAAGGATACGATTTGTATTCCTTCAAGCACACATCAAACATTAAGAAGTATATCGATGGATGGACCCTTAGCCAAATCATGAAAGCGAACAGACATACCAATATTAGTACTACAGAAATTTATCTCAAAAAGTTGGGGCAGTTTGTTGATATTAGAAATAAGGCTATTCCTGTGATATAGAGATATAACCTTAAATTTATTGTTTGTCTAAATTTGGTGTAATTAACTATTAGTTAATTAAGCTTTGAAAAATTAATCAATTCGGAAATTTTGACTATTAGGTTTAAATTTGTGAATTAACTTTAAAACCATTTACTAAACTATGACACAAGAATTTTATAATAAAATTTCAATTCCTTATCAAACACTTTCTGGTAGGTTTAGCAGTTTGAATAAGATGTATCATAATAATTATGCCATTTATGATATAGGAATTTTTAATGCCAGAAAAGAACAGTTTGAATTTCTTAAACAATTTGAAAAAATTCCGTTTAGAGTCTTTTTCAGCAATGATTATTTAGAAAAAAACGACACAGGTGGTAATTACTTCAACTCTGAGACAATTGTTATAACAGAAGGTACAATTAATATCCATACTGAATTTTCGATGATTTTGTTTTACTATCTCATAAATGAGTTGAAGAATGATATTGCGAAGTTTCTGGACTTACTTAACCATAAAGATTTTGAAGAAAGATTTAGAGGGTTTTATAAAGTCGATGAGTATAAGTTAAAATATAGCTTGTTACAGCACGAAGTGTTTTTTAAATTTATGACAGCAAATGTTCCAAACTTTGGATTAATATACCACCTATTTCATAGAACAAATTCTGGATATATTTATGCTGATGAACATCGAATGATAATTCGGGTGAAGGGCATACAAGATTTGCTTGAAGCAAATGAAACTGTTTATAATTTTCAGAATTATCAAATCGTTTAGGAAGGACTAAAACCTTTGTTTGATTTATGTATATTTTAAAATCCTGTGGATCGAGCTAAAGCTCGACCCACGGGATTTTAATTTATAAGACAATTTTTCTTTAAAATTTTAAAAGAGAACGTTTTTAGTGGAGCAATTAAATTTCAAAAAAAACTAAAAAACGAACACACTTGTAAACCCAAATGTGGACTTGTTCTAGTTTTATCCCATTTCTGCAAGCCCCACATTAAATAGGATTCCTATTCCTTTTGTTTGATGATTGTAACCAGGCATTCTAGTTAGCAAAAGATGTTCGAGGTACTTTCTGTGGTCGTCGTGTAAGTGAGAAAGAATAAATGCAATGAATAGCTTTACAGTATTATAATCTGAAAAAGCCTTCTGTGATTCCACATTCTTTAAATAGTTTTTCATTGTTTTGATAATAATACTGTCATCCTCATGGAACAAAGGAATGTATTCCATATCAAAGAAAACATCTTCAAACATTAGTCTGGTTGGGTCCACATTTCCATGCAGAAAATCATTTCTGTTATTCATTAAAGTATGAAAATTTTTAAAAGTTTCAGATTCTCCATCGATTTGTTTTTTAAAACCATTACAATTTAAGTGGAGGGTTTTAACTCTAATATCAATCTGTTGTCTAATTAGATTTTCATATAAACGATTATCTTGTTTGTATTCTTCTTTTGCAAAAATTAAAATAACTAAGTTTATAAACGATTCGGCTAGTACTGGAGAAAGCATTCTGATTGTGGTTCCGAGAGCTACCGAACGTTCTATGTTTTTAACCCATAACTCTAGTTTTTTGTGATAATTGTCCATCTCTTCGTGAGTGGAAGTCATTGCGTTAATTCGTTTTATTTCGGTAGTGTCTAGTGATTTTAATTCTCGGATAAGTGAGTTTAAAGAGTGATTTAGCCTGTTATATGGATTAATGAACAAAGTGTATTTTTGAAATTCAGCCTGAACTTCTTTCATTTGTTTTCCGTATTCTGAATATTTGGATTTAATATTATTTAATAATATCATCCAATCAGTTTCGTTAAATTTAATTTCAGGAGTTAGTTTTAGTACAATTTCTAGACCACTGCTTTTGCCAAGAAAATGAATTTCACAATTTTTTACCGAAAATGTATAATGCCAATGTATTAAATTATCGGTTGATTCGGATTTAAATAACATGCTGCTTCCATTTGCAATTCCAAATTTAGATTTCAGTAATTTATAAAGACTTAATGGAGATAATTCCTTGTTGAAATTTCTCCAACTGTATATCGATAGCTTTTTTTTGTTTTGTAAAGAAATTGAAATTTGCTCTAGTGACATTGCTTGCCAATTTTCAATATCAAAAATTTCTGCTGTAGTTTTCTCCATGTTTTTAAAAGTTGGTTCTATATACCTATTCTTTGCTAAATGTAATTAAAAATGAGAATAGATATTGACATAATAGTTTAAAATCATACGGATCGAGCTAAAGCTCGACCCTTGTGATTTTAATTTATAAAACTTTTTTCTAAAAATTTAAAAGTGATTGATTACCACTCAATATGAAAACTACTAAAAACTACTAAAAACTACTAAAAACAGTTATATAATACTTAAACCCCCATAGCAAATACAGGCTAATGATAGTACAATATGGAACAATATGGAACAATTGAATCTTCAAAAAAATTCAAAAAAAAATCTGAAATATCAGTTCGCTTTCACATCCGAATGTGGCTTATTGTAGATAACGAGGTCAAAAAACGACGTAGGTAACGAGACATGCAAAATTCATAACACAGCAAGGGGGAGAGGAGGACGCATTATCAACCTAATTGCTGAATCCGTTTTCTAATTTGCTCAATTTCTTTCTCGAACTGTAACTTCTGTAATTGAACATGTAAATCTTGTTTTCGATTCGGGTCACCTTCAACTGAAATTTCTAGTTGTTTAACTCTTATTTGGTCGTCAATACTAGTTACCATTCTAAATCTAAATATTTTTCAGGAAAGTGTCTAAATTTAAAAAACTCAGAATCCTTGTATAGGTTACCGCATTTGAGATACCATGTTTCTTTTAGAATCTCATTTCCCCAATGAGTAGAAACTCTTAATCCGCATAGTATTTTCCATTCAGAGCCATTTCCTCTCAGGTGCTTGTAAGCATCTTCGGTTAAATTTGGATTCACTCTTTTGTATCGCTGATAGTTGTAAGGTTGCAATACCCGTGACGGTATTCCGAAGTCTTTTTTAAATTCTTTATTGTTAAAATCTTCTTTTTTCATTTTGGTTGTATTAGATTATTGTTATTGTTCCGCTCTTTTTTAAGTAGCTAGTTACACTAGTGCGGTTGTTTATTTTTTCAATCTGTAGCCTGTAATCACCCTTGTTGACATATTTTTCCATCACGTCACTAACTGCTTCTTTTACTTCATCATTCAAGCTATCAGCCAAAGCATGAAGATGATTATAACCTCTTTGGTCCGTCTCAATAACATAGGCTATATTGCAACTCGGCAACTTTTCTTTTACTTCAGTAATCAATTGAATGTGGTACTTGACATCATAATTGTCTTTTGTGTTCCATGTGACGAATGTTTCCCATTTATGATTTGAGAGAGTCGTTTGTGATTTTGTGTAAATTGGCATGAACTCGTCAATTATTGTGTAATGGATTTGCCACGCTCTACCATTCTTTATAAGTAAACTTGGCATGTCGGCATATTTTTTACTCACAAGCTTCATTCTATATTTTAAGGTTCTTGGTGATAGTCCTGTTATTTCTCCTAGTTGATTGAGTTGGTAGAATATTTTAACTCTATTTTTGTTAATGTTGTTTATTGTTTCATTTGTGTTTACATTCATGTTTTTATTGTTAACTTAATATGATTAGGACAAGAGAGGAGTTTAACCAATATGACCTTTATAGTAAATATGCACGTAATCTGAAAAAGCCAGATTATTTGCACTTATTTCAACGATACTTCTATTTTTTTTATAAGTCAATAGGGTTGTTGGAATAAAAGTCAAAAAAAACAGTGAATCAATGTTTGGGAAGATGTAGGGCTTCATGAAAACAATTGCACCTTTAATTTGTAAATTTGACAAAAGAACTAAACAATTCCAATATGACACCTTTAAATTTGACCCACCAATTCGATATGATTTTCACCACCAGTTTTAAACATACTAGTAGTGTTCTTTATCTAGTTGAATTTGAGAACAGCAATGTTGTGGAAACGGTAGAAAAACTCAAAATACTTCGAGATAAGGTAGCGAATAAAATAAGTACTGGGAAACACGTTGGTGCGCCAATTTACACAGCAGATGTTGAACTGGCTTTAAATACGTTGAAAGAAATTATCGACTATTATAAAACAATCACTGGAGTTACAGAATTGTCTGAAGGTATCAAGATTTATACGATGATTAATCATGTCAGAAGTAATGAAAGAACAGACGTTAAAACTTTAGCTAAAGAAGTTATTGCTGAGGTTTTGAAGCCTGAAATGGAGCTGACTAATCTCTCAAAGAAGGAGAAAATAAAGTTGGGAGCAGAGATTAAGTCACAAGAAAGAAAAATGGAATCACTTAAGAGGCAAGAAAAACAGTAGGTTTGTAGATTCTTTAGAGAATTATTTCCGTCCTAAAACCGTCCTATTTTATCTTTATTTTACTTTGGGTGCTTGCAAATTGCTATAAAAAAAGCCCATAAATGTAAGATTTATAGGCTAATTTAGTATTGTGGAGAATACCGGATTCGAACCGGTCACCCCTTGCCTGCCAGGCAAGTACTCTAGCCAAATGAGCTAATCCCCCTTTTTTGTGAAGAATGTCAGATTTGAACTATCACCTTCCCGATTTTCATCGGGATACTCTAGCCAAATGAGCTAATCCCCCTTTTTTGTGAAGCGTAGCAGATTCGAACTATCAACTTCCCGATTTTCATCGGATACTCTAGCCAAATGAGCTAATCTCCGAATGCTTCAACAAATAAAGTCAAATAATTCTCAAAAAACAAATTTCAAAGAGTTTCAGAATATAATTTTTCAAAAGCGTAACTTTACCTTAAATCTATTTTTTATGAGTTCTGAAAACCTAAATGGAAGTTTAGAAACTTCTTTTCAAAATACAATTGCGATCGTACAATTTGGACATCCAGCAAGTAATTCTTTTCCGAGAGAATTATTAAATCGATTAACGACCGAAATTAACTCTTTAAGCAGAAATGAAGAGGTTTCTGTTATTATTCTGAAAAGTCAAGGCGAGAAAGCATTTTGTTCTGGCGCTTCTTTTGATGAACTTTTGAAAGTTGAAAATGAAGAACAAGGCATCGAATTCTTTTCGGGTTTTGCACATTTATTAAATGCCATGAGGAATTGCGATAAAATTATCGTTGGCCGTGTTCAGGGAAAAGCAGTTGGTGGTGGAGTAGGAATTATTTCGGCTTGCGATTATGTATTTGCAACTCCGCAAAGCGATATTAAATTGTCAGAATTAGCAATAGGAATAGGGCCTTTTGTGATTGAACCCGCAGTTTCTCGTAAGATTGGCAAAACGGCAATGACGCAAATGACTTTGGATGCTCAAGAGTGGAAATCGGCAGAATGGGCATTTCAAAAAGGACTTTATTCTGTTTTAACTTCTGCAGAGAAACTTGATGAAGAAGTGGAACGTTTTACTCAGAAATTAAGTTCATATAATCCCGAAGCTTTGTATGAAATGAAAAAGGTTATTTGGGAAGGAACAGAACAATGGGAATCACTTCTTTTTGAACGCGCTGCAATTACGGGTAAATTGGTTTTGTCTGATTTTACAAAAAAGGCATTGCTCCAGTTTAAAAAATAGATATGATATAAGTCATTAATTTTAAACAAACAGAAACATAGTTTTGAAAAATATTTTAAAACGAAGTTTTCACCATAAAAATTATTGAATATGACTGTCATTTCATTGTTCCAAAAAGTTGACATTGCGGAGAAAATAAAAGATGCTCCAGACAGCAGTTATCAAATCGGTGTTGTAATCGGATCTTTTATTCCGTTTCTGGTTTTGGGAGGAATTGCACTCTGGATGTATAACCGTGCTAAAAAAAGAGATAAAAACGGTTATTAATTTGTAAATTTGCAAGCTTAAAATTAAACATCGATGAGTAATATCAGAATTACAAAACAATTTAGCTTCGAAACTGGACATGCATTGTATGGTTACGATGGAAAATGTAAAAACGTTCACGGGCACAGTTATAAATTATCGGTAACGGTTATTGGTTCGCCAATTACAGATCGATCGAATGTGAAATACGGAATGGTAATTGACTTTTCGGATCTAAAGAAAATTGTAAAAGAAGAAATCGTCGATCAATTTGATCATGCAACTGTTTTCAATCAGACTACTCCGCATGTTGAATTAGCTGCAGAATTAAAAAACCGTGGGCATCATGTAATTTTAGTAGATTACCAGCCAACAAGTGAAAATATGGTGGTTGATTTTGCTGAAAGAATTATTGCAAGACTTCCAGCTGGAATTTCTCTTTTCTCACTAAAACTTCAGGAAACAGAATCGTCTTTTGCAGAATGGTACGCTTCAGATAATTTGTAAAAAAGTTAAAAGTCAAAAGTCAAAAAGATTTTATCTTAGTTGTCCAAAAATCTAAAAATCTAAATGAAAAAAATATATTTTGCTTCAGATCAGCATTTTGGTGCGCCAACTCCTGAATTGAGTTTGCCGCGCGAAAAAAAATTCGTTGCTTGGTTAGATGAAGTTAAAGAAGATGCAGAAGCTATTTTTTTGTTGGGTGATTTGTTTGATTTTTGGTTTGAATACAAAACGGTCGTTCCAAAAGGATTTGTTCGAATTTTAGGTAAACTGGCCGAAATTCGCGACAGCGGAATTCCGATTTATTTTTTTGTTGGAAACCATGATTTATGGATGAATGATTATTTTGAAACCGAATTGAATATTCCGGTTTATCATGATAATAAGGAATTTACTTTTAACGGAAAAACCTTTTTAATTGGTCACGGAGACGGAAAAGGTCCCGGCGACAAAGGTTATAAAAGAATGAAAAAGGTTTTTACCAATCCGTTTTCTAAATGGCTTTTTCGTTGGCTTCATCCAGATGTTGGAGTTAGTTTAGCGCAATATCTTTCTGTTAAAAATAAATTGATTTCTGGCGATGAAGACATTAAGTTTTTAGGCGAAGAAAAAGAATGGTTGATTTTATACGCTAAACGAAAACTAGAAACAAAACATTACAATTATTTTATTTTTGGACATCGTCATTTGCCAATGATTCGTTCAGTTGGCGAAAACTCAGAATATGTTAATCTTGGAGATTGGATTGGCTATTTTACTTATGGTGTTTTTGACGGTGAAAAATTTGAATTGAAAGAATTTCAAAAGTAATTACTTTTTCGCATTCGGATAAATTCCGATTCTATGCGTTCTCAAAATATAATTCGACAATTGTTTGCTGTTTGAAAGTTGAAAACTAATCGCGTTTGAAGCTTTTTTCGGCATATGGCATTCTACACAATTATCGGCTAATAATTTCTCAGGCATTGTTTTAAGCGTTGTTTCATTATGTTTTAAACCTTGATGACAACTCATGCAGATTTTAGAATATGATGCCATATTTTTAGACGCATTTTCATGCGGGTTATGACACGTTATGCAATCCATTTTATCGCTTTTCATAAAACATTTACTTTGCGCCATTAAGCGGAATTGATTTCCGTGAACATCAAATTTTGCGCTATCGGTAATATTTCTGTTTTCACGAAAAAACTCCGTTAAATTATCTCCAGGCTTAAATTCAAAACGAGATCTTAATTTCATTCCGTCATTTCCCGAATGACACAATGCGCAAGCATCTAATTTTTGCTGACGATCTAATGTTTTATAACTTGTAATACTATTTGCAATCTTTACAGTTGGATTTTTTAAATGAAATTCGACGTGCTTTTTAGCTGGCCCGTGGCAACGTTCGCAGTCAATTCCGTAAACAATTGTTTTTTTGTTAATGATGTCTTCCACGTCCATAGACATGAAATTTTTCTCGGAAGAACTTTGCTCAACCATTTTGGAGCTAACATTAGAACTGTGGCAAGCATAACAATCCTTAACAACCATTCGGTCAAAATAAGGTTTGTCAGCAGGAAATCCAGGACTTGTCGCCCAATTGTTTATAGAATGATAAAAGGAAAGCGGTAATTCGTAAGTGTTATTTTCTCTCCAATAAACAGAAGTTTGTGCGTGTTTGGTTCCAAATACAATTTCAAATTTATATTTTGCCGTTTCTTTTCCGTTTTTATATAAAACTTGGTACAAACTGTCGCCATGTTTTTCCATGACCAATTTGGTATTCTGATCGTAAATAAAAGTATGATTTTTAGAATCAAAATCTCCCGATACATTTTCTGATAATGCTGGAGCTGTAGCTTTAAAGTGAGAACTTTGAAATACCATGTCAGACTGTGTTTTATGACATTGTACACAGCTTTCTGAACCCGCAAAATCAGTTCCGCGCGGATCAATGTATTCTTCTGATTTGTTTTTGCAGCTGACAAAGAAAATTGTCAAAAGAATGTTGGTTAGTAGAAATACAGCTTTTTTCATTGCTGTAAATATACTTTTTTTTGATTTCAATCAAAATATATTTCAATAATGAAAAATTGCTGTTAAAATATTTAGAATGTGTCTTAATTCATTCCAATGCCATAAATATATTCATCTAATTCAATTTTAAATAGAGAACCTTCAACCAAATCTTTAATTGACTTTAATTCGGTCATATTTACAGCTAAATCTATTGAATTGCATGGGGTTTTTAATAAAAACTTATGGCAAGAATATTTCATTTCGCAAGCTTCGCAGCAAGCATTTTCAATCATACTGTCTTCTATTAAATCACAGAAAAGATTTAATTCCTGAACTGTAAAGTAAAATCCCGTTTCTTTAAAAACCAATTGAACTTTGTCTGAAATTGTTGTATTGTGGTCTTTCCAGTAAAACGCTATTCCAAAGTTATTATGATATATCTGTTCAATTTCTCTCATCGTAAATCCTTTTAATTCAACAAATATAAATATTATTTATATTAATTCTAAATTAAAAAAATCATAAAAAAGAATAATTTTTTTCATTTTACTGACACATCGTGTTGAGGTAAAAAGTTAAGCTTTGTCCGCTTTTACTCCAACCCGCCATATTTCGTTCTCTGTAAAAGCTGTTTTCTGTGGCAGACATTGCTGTAGAAATAGCAAAGAATTTACTTTTTTCAGTGCTTTTTACACTTTCTAGCCATTGAATAGTTACAGCAATATCGCCCATTTCTTTGTCCAGATAAATATCATATGGTTTTAAATCTACTGTAAACAAACCTAGTTTATTGTCTTTTACTTCAAAAATGATTTCTTTTTCAATTAAAATTGTTGAAGGGAGACCGTTTTCAACTTTATAAAAATTCAATCTAAATTTTACCGATTTAAATTCGTTAGAAGTAATATTGAAATTGAAATCATTCAACTGACAATCTTTTTTGATTCGAAATTCCATTCCTCTTTCGCGACTCAAATAATCGTCGGCAGTTTTATCCAAAACAGAAAAAAAATTGAAATGCATAAGTCCCAATCCTTTTGCACTTCGACCAAATTGTTTTGGCTTGGGTTTTTTGAAAGACACGACAACTTCTTTTAAATTGTTTTCGGAAGGCGTCATTTTTACAACATTATTGTTAGATTTTAATTGACTCACTAAAACTTTCTTGGTTTCAAATCCAATATGAGAAAAAAGGATAGTGTCATTTGGATTTACTTTTTCATTAATTTTTAAAATGAAATTTCCTTCTTCGTTTGAAACCGTACCGACATTTTTATTAGAAATTCCGATATTGACGTATTCTAAAGCGGCATTGTTTTGCGAATCTTGTATCTCGCCAGAAATATTATTTTCCTGCGCATAAATTCCGAAAAATAAAAACAAGAAAAGTAGAGTAGAGGTATATTTCATTCGGTTATTTTTTAAATAAAGAAATGAAATAAGATTAAATCAGAAATCTATTTTAGCCAATTTTTAACATTTGAAAGAAATGCATTTTGTTGATCTACAAACAAATAATGAGAGCAATTGTCTAATAAAACAAAGTGATTTTTGCCAACAATTTCTTTTAGCGAAGTCAATTGATTAGTTGAAAAAATACCATCTTGTTTTCCGTAAATTCCAAAAATAGGAATGCCAGAAGTTTTGATTTTCTTTAAAATTGGTCGGACATCAATATTATTTTGTCTTTCATTTTGATAAAAAAGCAAAGGCGCATTTTTATTCCGAATGTTGACTTTAAAAAATTCTTCAGCTTCATAATCGGCATATAATTTTTTAGATGCTGGAGTTGGATTTGGCATTTTAAAAAAGCCATTTTCTCCAGCCAATTCAAAACATCCTTTTCTGTATTCGGCAGAATTTTTATCTAAATTTTCTACAGTGTTTATTCTTCTTAATTGTTCAGAATCTTTACTATATTTTTTCTTTAGCGTATCTAAAATATGATCGTAGGTTTCTTGCTGAGAGAATAATGCTCCTGCCAAAACTAGCGCATCAACATTTTGAGGATATTTGTTCGTATAAAGCGTAGCAACCAAACCTCCAAAACTATGACCAAGCAAAATAGCTTTTTTTAGATTGTATTTTTTATAAATGAAATTTAAATCTTGAAAAGCTTCTTCGTAAGTAAATTTTGCACTTAGGTCTGTAGATCTTCCTTCACCTCTTCGGTCATATGCAATTACATAAAAACCTTGATCGGCTAGTTTTTGCGCTGTTGTTCCTTCAAATAAGGTGGCGTTGCCGCTTGGACCGCCGTGAATAAAAATGATGGGTTTATTTTTCTCGTTTCCGTACGTTTTAATATAAATGTTTTGTCCATTTGCAAAAAGGGAAATTAAAAATAAAGAAATAAAAAGGGACTTCATTTATTCCAGTTTATTATGATCATCCATATCTCGTTTTAGATCTAAATTTCTAAATGTCGGCGATTTTAGTGCTGTTACAATTACAGTTAAAAGCGTAACGCTTCCTCCAAAAACAACTGAAGTTACCGCGCCCATCAATTTAGCAGTTGCACCGCTTTCAAAAGCACCTAATTCATTCGAAGATCCAACAAAAATTGAATTTACTGCACCGACACGCCCACGCATATGATCTGGAGTTTTGAGCTGTAAAATCGTTTGGCGAATTACTACGGAAATTCCGTCTGCCAATCCGCTTAAAAATAAAGCGAAAACAGAAAGCCAGAAAGAAGTAGAAAGTCCGAACAAGATAATCGATAATCCAAAAACAAATATCGCTGCTAAAAGTTTCTTACCAGCATTTTGATATAAAGGCACATAGGCAGAAACTAGCATTGTGATAAATGCTCCAACTGCTGGAGCGGCTCTTAAAATACCAAATCCTTCAGAGCCTACTTTTAAAATATCTTGAGCGAAAACCGGTAATAATGCTACAGCACCACCAAAAAGAACCGCAATCATGTCAAGCGATAAAGCGCCTAAAACAATTTGGTTTTTGAATACAAACGTCAAACCTTCTGTAAGACTATCTTTTATTGATTCTCCGATTTTCGGATTGATGATTGGTTTTGCACTGATTTGCGATAACGCAATTAGAGAAAGAATCGAGAATCCGAATACGAGACACATTGACCAATGAACGCCAATCCAGTTAATAGAGAAACCCGCAAGTGCTGGACCCATAACCGCTCCAATCTGCCAAACCGAACTGCTCCAAGTTGCCGCATTTGGATATGCTTTTTTAGGAATAATTAACGATAGAAGAGAGAAAATAGTTGGCCCAAGAAATGCACGAACCAAACCTCCAAAAAATACTAAAGCATAAATAGAATACAGAATCACATTTGAAGACCAACCGCCAACCACTTTTGGCCAAGTCAATAGAAATAGACCAAAACTGATTACCGAAAATCCTAAAATACATTTTACCAATAATCCTTTCTTTTCTTTTTGGTCAACAATATGGCCTGCAAACAATGCCATCGAAACGGCTGGAATAACTTCCATTAAACCAATAATTCCTAACGAAAGCGGATTTTTAGTTAAGCTGTAAACTTCCCATTCAATTACGATAAACTGCATCGACCAGGCAAAAACCATCGCAAATCGCAATAATAAAAACACGTTAAACTCTCTGTAACGCAATGCCTGATACGGATCAGGTTTGTTCGATTTAATCTCTTCCATCTGTTCTAATGTCTTTCAGCATAAGCTGAGTTGAAATAGTTCCGTTCCATTCATTTTCGGCGATGGTATAAGCCAGCTGAAACGGATTTTGATTTTTTGCTATGTCTAATTTTTTTCCGAGTCCAAAGCCAATCGCGGCAATTCCGTCGGAGTTATATTGTTTGACGAAAAGTCTTAAATGTTCTTCTTCTGCGCCTAGAGTTTTGGCATAACCACTGTCTTTTAAATCGCGAGTCATAAAAACTGGTGTCATATTTTGCGGTCCAAAAGGTTCAAATTGTTTTAAAATCCGAATTAGTTTTGGGGTAATGTCTGAGAAATCAATTTCGGCATCAATTTCGATTTCGGGAGTTCGCATTTCGGGCTTAATGGTTTCTTGTACACATTTCTCAAAAGCGTCTTTAAAAAGCTCATAATTCTCAGCTTTTAAAGTCATTCCTGCAGCATACATATGTCCTCCAAATTGCTCCAAATGTTCTGAACACGCATCGAGTGCATTGTAAACATCAAAACCTTTTACAGATCTTGCCGAAGCAGCATATTTATCGCCACTTTTGGTGAAAACTAAAGTTGGACGATAGTAAGTCTCAATTAATCTTGAAGCTACAATTCCGATAACGCCTTTGTGCCAATCTTCCTGAAAAACTACGGTAGAAAAACGCTCTTCTTCATTATTTTGTAAAATTTGCTGAAAAGCTTCTTTAGTGATTTTTTTATCTAAATCTTTTCGGTCTGCATTGTATTGTTCTATTTCCGAAGCGAATTGCTGTGCTTGTTCAAAATTAAATTCTGTTAATAATTCGACAGCATGATTGCCATGTTTTATTCTTCCTGCTGCATTAATTCTAGGAGAAATGATGAAAACAACATCGGTAATATCTAGAACTTTCTTTTTTACCTGATGCACCAAAGCTTTAATTCCAGGTCTTGGTTCGCTATTAATAACCTTTAAACCAAAATAAGCCAAAACTCGGTTTTCTCCCGTAATCGGAACAATATCTGCTGCAATTGCTGTAGCAACCAAATCCAAATATGGAACTAAATCTTCAATAGTTTCATTTCGGTTTTGACCTAAAGCCTGAATTAATTTAAAACCAACACCACAACCGCACAATTCATCATACGGATAATTGCAATCTTCTCTTTTCGGATCTAAAACTGCCACAGCGTCTGGAAGAAATTCTCCAGGTCTATGGTGATCGCAAATAATAAAATCGATATTTTTTGCTTTAGCGTAAGCGATATGATCAATCGATTTGATGCCGCAGTCGAGAGCGATAATTAAAGAAATTCCGTTGTCGTCTGCATAGTCAATTCCTTTATAAGAGATTCCGTAACCTTCATCGTAACGATCGGGAATATAAGTGGCAATATGAGGATAATATGATTTTAAATAAGAAGAAACTAAAGAAACCGCTGTTGTTCCATCAACATCATAATCACCAAAGACCATAATGTTTTCTTGATTTTCAACAGCTTGTTCGATTCTTGAAACAGCCTTGTCCATATCTTTCATCAAATATGGATCGTGAAGGTGTTCTAAAGAAGGACGGAAAAAATTTTTCGCATCTTCAAAAGTTTCAATACCACGCTGAATCAAAAGTGTTGCAACAAAATCTTCTACATTTAAAGCTTGCGCCAAATGTTTGATTTTATCTAAAGAAGGTTTTGGTTTTAAGGTCCAACGCATTTTTAATTTTAGATTGTTGATTTTAGATTTTAGATTTGAAAAATCAAAAATCGTTTAATCAGGTAGGTAATTTTTTTTGCCACAGATTACATTGATTAAAAAGATTTCTAATCTGTGGTAGAAATATTCTGTTTCAATTTTGCCAAAGTTTTTAGAGTTCAGATTTTAAATAAAGTTGATTTAGTTAATCTAAAATCTACATTCTAAAATCTAAAATATTACTTTGCTTCCAATGCATTTTCTTCAAACTGAATTCCGTCCCAACCTAAGTTGATGAAATTTCTAATATTTTGGTGGTTTGTTCCGTTTGGATCACCTAAAACTTCTTCAAAATAAAAAGCGCCGAAACAAGCTAATGTTTCTTCTTTGCTTAGATTTTGCAATTTCGCGAAAGAAAATAATTTACAAGAACCAGAATTTTCGCCAGCTGCATTATGTTGTGTTCCGTTTTGAAAAGCAGTTGGAGTAAAGTTGTAGTTTTCTTCGATTACTGCAATAGTTTCAGGAAATGTGATTTGTGTTGGTGTTTGTTTTACTTTTTCTAAAAAGGATTGTATGCTCATGTTGATGGTTGTTTTTTTTGCCACAGATTAAAATGATTAAAAAGATTTTTTTGCCACGAATTGCACGAATTTCCACTAATTTAATTCGTGATAATTGGTGTAATTCATGGCAAGCTTAAATATAATCTGTGTTAATCTGTGGAATCTGTGGCCAATATTGTTTTTTATTCTTCTTCGTCCTTAGAATACTTACTTTTCTTGGCTTCTTTTTCTATTGTTTTTCCTGCAACAACAACCACAATTTCGCCTCGTGGTGCTGTTTTTTCAAAATGTGCGAGAACTTCTTTTGCGCTTCCGCGTACATTTTCTTCGTGTAATTTTGATAATTCTCTTGAAACGCAAACTTGTCTGTCTTCTCCAAAATATTGTACAAATTCAGCTAAAGTTTTAACGAGTTTATGTGGAGAAACGTATAAGATCATTGTTCGTGTTTCTTCGGCTAAAGCCAAAAAACGAGTTTGACGTCCTTTTTTATCAGGCAGAAAACCTTCAAAAATAAATTTGTCATTTGGGAGTCCGCTATTGACAAGAGCTGGAACAAAAGCCGTCGCACCTGGAAGACATTCAACTTCAATTTTATTTTCGACACAAGCGCGAGTCAATAAAAACCCTGGATCAGAAATTGCGGGAGTTCCAGCATCAGAAATTAAAGCGATAGTTTCGCCAGCTTTCAAACGTGCAATTAAGTTTTCGGTGGTTTTATGTTCGTTGTGCATATGATGGCTGTGCATGTGCGTGCCAATTTCAAAATGCTTCAAGAGTTTTCCGCTTGTTCGGGTGTCTTCCGCCAAAATCAAATCGACTTCTTTTAAAACCCGAATGGCTCTAAAAGTCATGTCTTCAAGATTGCCAATTGGCGTTGGAACGATATATAATTTTGACATATTCTATTTTAATATTTAACACGGATTGCACGAATTAACACAGATTCTAATTTTTTCGAAAATTGCACTAACAATAAATTCGTGTTAATCTGTGAAATTTGTGTTTTTATTTTTATGAGAATTTCTTCTCGATAATTCCTAGAAAACGTTCTGCGTAATCGTCTTTTCCTTCCCAATTATTATAATCTGGTTTTACCATGTTTTCTATAAATTCTTGAGCTTCAGCATAAGAATCAAAAGTCAATAACTGGTTTAAAACACGACTGTAATCTTCCGTGCTATTTCCAAAAAGATTTTTAGTAAAAGCAATTCTATCATTTAAATCAATGTGAAAACCTCTTGCTAGTTTTTCATTTAAACTTACAGCTTTTGGTTGTGCCGGAGTTTCTAGAATAGCAGTTTCGACTTTTTTCTCTTCCTTTTTTTCTTCTTTGAAATCGTTAATCGAAGGAGTTTTCGCAGGAACAGCTTCAAAACTATCTACTTTTACAAATTGTGCATCGGCATAATTCACTCCAAAATCTTCAAATAAAATGGTTGGTATTGGAGAAATTTCAGCTTTAGGTTCTTCTTTAATTTCTTCTTTGATTTCTTCTGTTTCTAATTCGAAAGCAGGTTTAAAATCTGGAATTGGTTTCAATTCGTTTACAGTTGTAAAAGAAAGTTCATCAATTTCATCTTTCGATTCTTCTGCCTTTTCGATTTCTTTTTCTGCTACAGGTTCAATGATTTCAGCAACAATTGGTTCCTCTGTTTTTTCTTCAACTGATTCAATAACCTCGGCAGCAATTGGTTCAGCTTCTTCTTCTTCAATAATTGGTTCAGCAACTTCAGCAGCGATAGGTTCTTCTATTTCTTCTTCAATTGTCTCAGGAATTTCAGCAACGATTTCTTCTGCAGCTTCTGGTTCGTAAGATTCCTCAAGTTCAATTATTCCTGATGTTTCTGGAGTTTTTATTTGAGGAAGAGCTTCGATTGTTTCTTCTTTATAGAAAATTGTTTCTAATTCTGAAGTAATATCGTTTTGTCCAATTGTTGGTTTTGCAGCGTCGAAATTCTCCTCTACAAATTTTAATACCGCTAATTTCTCGTATAATCTCTGAGTTTCAAGGTACAATTGATTGATATCGGATTTGTTCTTAAGTTTTAAAATTCGATGTGCAATGCTGATTAAATCGGCTTCCAATTTTTTTTTCATAACTGTTGAAATTATAGTGAATAAGGTATTTTAGTGTATTTGATGTCTGAATGCTTCTATTCTCCGGGAAATTCAAAAGATAATTTTTTATTTCTGTTAATAAGCTTTAGCCAATCTCCGATTTGATAAAAATTTTCTACTTTTGAAAAAATGTAAAACAACACATTTTTACGTCGATTTATTACCAGTACAAAGTAATAAAAACTATTCATTTTTAAAGGCAGAAAAATACAAAATGTTTCTCGAAAATACAGTAAATCACAAAGAACAATTTGGGTGGATTGAAGTTATTTGTGGATCAATGTTTTCGGGTAAAACCGAAGAGCTGATTCGTAGATTAAAACGCGCTCAATTTGCTAAACAAAGAGTTGAAATCTTCAAACCGGCTATTGATACTCGTTATCATGACGAAATGGTGGTGTCTCATGATGCCAACGAAATTCGCTCTACGCCAGTTCCGGCTGCGGCTAATATTTTAATTTTGGCGCAAGGATGCGATGTGATAGGAATTGATGAAGCGCAGTTTTTTGATGACGAAATTATCACAGTCTGCAATGATTTGGCCAATCAGGGAATTCGAGTAATTGTGGCGGGACTTGATATGGATTTTAAAGGAAATCCTTTCGGACCAATGCCTGGACTTATGGCAACTGCAGAATATGTAACCAAAGTTCATGCGGTTTGTACCCGTACAGGAAATTTAGCCAATTATAGTTTTAGAAAAACCGCAAATGATAAGTTAGTCATGCTTGGTGAAACAGAAGAGTACGAACCGCTTAGCCGTGCAGCGTATTTTAATGCTATGAAAAAAAATCAGGAAAAATAAATCTCAGTTATAAGCCTTAATAATATCCCAAATTATGAGAAAACAGAATGTTTTACTATTAATATTGATTGGAATTGCAGTCGCTTTGGTGGCATATTTTCAGCTTTTTCTTTCTGAAAATGCCGATGAAATAAATAAGGAAGTGGTTGAATTGGTTGCAAAATACAATAAAAACTGCCCATTAAACATCCAAGAAGGAATTCGTTTAGACAGCGTGACTTTAGCAGAAGAAAGAACTGTAAAGTACAATTTAACGCTGCTAAATGTAGAAAAGAAAACGGCTGAAATTAATGTTATAAAAGAAGAAATTAAGAAAAGTCTTTTAAGTACTGCAAAAGCAAATCCGGGACTTAAGGTCTTTAGAGACAATGATTATACCTTGATTTATAGTTATAGCGATAAAAAGAAAGAATTTTTGTTTGATGTGAAGATATTGCCAGATCAATATAAATAATTTAATTTTTATATGGTTCCTTGTTTTGAAAAAAGAATATTCATTCCGTAGGAACGTGTGGTTGGTAGAAAATAATTGGTTCTGCGAATAGACGTTCCGTAGGAACGGTTGATTGTTTTTTATTTCAACTGGACTGAAGTCCAGCCCTACAATATGGATCGAGCCTCTGGCTCTTTTTGCCGTTCCGAAGGAACAAATTATATTGTAGAGCTGGACTTCAGTCCAGTTTAATATATAAATATAAAAAAAAATAGCCCGACAAAGTTTTTTAAGACTTGTCGGGTTTATTATTTTAAATGAAATTATATTTCTTATATGGTTTATAAAAAAAATCTAAATCTTCTTTCTCATTCTCGCTACCGGAATATCAAGTTGTTCGCGATATTTAGCGATTGTTCTTCTGGCAATTGGGTATCCTTTTTCTTTTAAGATCTCAGCCAATTGATCGTCTGGAAGCGGTTTTCTTTTGTCTTCTTCCTCAATAGTGTTTTGAAGAATTTTTTTGATTTCTAAGGTCGAAACATCTTCTCCCTGATCGTTTTTCATAGCTTCAGAGAAAAATTCTTTTATCAATTTTGTTCCGTATGGCGTTTCGACATATTTACTATTTGCTACACGTGAAATCGTCGAAATATCTAAACCAACCATATCTGCAATGTCTTTTAAGATCATTGGTTTTAATTTGGTTTCGTCACCGTCTAAGAAATATTCTTCCTGATAATGCATAATCGCATTCATGGTAACAAAAAGTGTTTCCTGACGTTGTCTGATTGCATCAATAAACCATTTAGCTGAATCTAATTTTTGTTTGATAAACTGAACGGCATCTTTTTGTGCAGTCGATTTATCGCGAGATTCTTTATAGGTTTGCATCATTTCCTGATAATCTTTAGAAACGTGCAGGGAAGGAGCATTTCTTCCGTTTAAGGTCAGTTCTAATTCACCGTCAATAATTCTGATGGCGAAGTCAGGAACAACATTTTCAGTAACTTTATTATTTCCTGTAAAAGATCCGCCTGGTTTTGGATTCAATCTTTCAATTTCGTGAATGGCTTTTTTAAGCTGTTCATTAGAAACGCTGTATTTCTGTAAAAGTTTGTCGTAGTGTTTCTTGGTAAAAGCATCAAACTGATTTTCGATAATGTCAATGGCTAAATCAACATATTCAGTTGGAGTTTTATGTTTTAACTGAAGCAATAAACATTCCTGCAAATCACGTGCGCCAACTCCTGAAGGTTCTAACTCATGAATTACAGTCATCATTTTTTCAACCATTGCTTCATCAGTATAAATTCCCTGAGTAAAAGCCATATCGTCTACGATATCTGGAATGCTTCTGCGGATGTAACCCATGTCATCAATACTTCCAACAAGGAATTCTGCAATTTCGCGCTCTTCATCATTTAAAATAAAAGTATTCAGCTGATTGATCAAATCCTGATGAAAACTAATAGGAGCTGCAAAAGGAGTCTCGCGCTCTTCATCGTCACTATAATTGTTAACCTGAGTTTTATAATCAGGCGTATCGTCGTCGCTTAGATATTCGTCAATGTTAATATCGTCTGCTTCGATTCTGTCTGATTCTGCATCATCATAATCGTCGTAGTCTTCATTAGCATATTCATCTGCTTCGTAATCGTCTTCTTTACCCGCTTCTAAAGCTGGGTTTTCGTTCATTTCTTCTAATAAACGCTGTTCAAAAGCTTGCGTGGGCAATTGAATTAACTTCATCAGCTGAATTTGCTGTGGAGATAATTTTTGGGATAATTTTAAATTTAAAAATTGCTTTAGCATATAAAAAGGTGCTAAGATACTAAGGCACTAAGGTGCTGAGTATCTTATGTTGACGAATTAATTTCGCTTTTAATTATTTATTAATAAATTTTAAACCTTAGGATCTTAGTACCTTAGTACCTTAGAACCTCAAATTAAAATTCAGCACTTCCTGGAGTTCTTGGGAAAGGAATTACGTCTCTAATGTTTGTCATTCCGGTTACAAACAATACCAAACGCTCAAAACCTAAACCAAATCCTGCGTGAGTTGCAGAACCGAATCTTCTGGTGTCTAAATACCAGTATAATTCTTCTTCATCAATTTCTAGGGCTTTCATTTTTTCGATTAAAACGTCGTAACGTTCTTCTCTTTCAGAACCACCAACGATTTCTCCAATTCCAGGGAAAAGAATATCCATAGCACGAACTGTTTCTCTTCCTGGTTCTGTGTTGTCGTTCAAACGCATGTAAAACGCTTTAATGTTTGCTGGGTAATCAAATAAAATTACCGGACATTTAAAGTGTTTTTCAACTAAATAACGCTCGTGTTCTGATTGTAAATCAGCTCCCCACTCGTTGATGATGTATTGAAATTTCTTCTTTTTATTTGGAGTTGAATCTCTTAAAATGTCAATTGCTTCAGTATAAGAAACACGTTTGAAGTTGTTTTCTAAAACGAAATTCAATTTCTCCAACAAAGCCATTTCGCTTCTTTCAGCTTGTGGTTTTGATTTTTCTTCTTCAAGAAGTCTTCCTTCTAAGAATTTCAAATCATCCTGACAATTGTCTAAAGTATATTTAATAACGTACTGAATAAAATCTTCAGCCAAATCCATGTTATCATCAAGGTTGTTGAAAGCAACTTCCGGTTCGATCATCCAAAATTCAGCCAAGTGGCGAGAAGTGTTTGAATTTTCTGCTCTAAATGTTGGTCCAAATGTATAAATCTGACCCAAAGCCATTGCAAAAGTTTCTCCTTCTAATTGTCCAGAAACCGTTAAGTTGGTATGTTTTCCAAAGAAATCTTTTTTGAAATCAATTGCTCCTTCTTCAGTTTTTGGTAGATTATCCAAAGGCAAAGATGTTACTTGGAACATTTCTCCAGCACCTTCAGCATCAGCTCCAGTAATGATCGGCGTGTTTACATACACAAATCCTTTTTCCTGAAAATATTTGTGAACAGCAAATGATAAAACTGAACGCACACGCATAATAGCACCAAAAGCATTTGTACGTACACGCAAGTGAGCGTTTTCACGTAAAAATTCTAAAGAGTGTTTTTTAGGTTGCATTGGAAATTTCTCAGCATCAGAATCTCCAAGAATTTCAAGTTTGTTCACCTGAATTTCATATTTCTGACCCGCACCTTTACTTTCAACCAAAGTTCCAATTACAGAAACTGCAGCTCCAGTCGTGATTCTTTTTAAAATCTCTTCTGGTGTATTTTCAAAATCAACAACACATTGTATATTATTAATGGTAGAACCGTCATTAAGCGCGATGAACTGATTATTTCTAAAAGTTCTCACCCATCCTTTTGCATTCACTTCCTGTAGCGTCGTCGTACTGTTTAATAAGTCTTTAACCTTTGTGTGTTTCATTTTAATTTTAGATTTTAGTCCCGAAGCTTCGGGACTGATTTTAGATTATAAGAAAATCAGTTTTTTTTATATCGAATTGCAAATATAAACGATAATAATTAATTTTTGAAGCTGTTTCCTGCTATCCGCTATATCTTTCTATTTTTAAAGAAAAAATAGAAAGGATGCCGCTTCTATCAGGGCTAGGGCACTCGGTTTCAAAAGAAGCATTTTTTTATGAATTTACTTATTTTGTTCACTTTTGTCATTCCAAGGAACGAGGAGTCGCACTAGTAATTCCGCAAATAAAGTCGCCAATCGTTGTCGAGTTTCGAGTGTGATTCCTCGTTTCTCGGAATGACAAACTGTTGGTTGAACTTTGTCAAAGTTCAAAACTTTGACAAAGATTTATGTTTTTTAATTCGTGTCAAGTAGTGAAATTAGGGGCAAAAAACTATTCCAATTCGGTTTTACTTTCAAAAATTTCATGCAATTTTTTCTCCAAAAGTTTCTTGTCCGGAAGCTGTGTTTTGTATTCTGAAACCAATGTTGGAGACAAACTTCTGCTTAATGCATATTCTACAACTTCATTGTCTTTGTCTTTACAGAGCAAAATACCAATACTTGGATTCTCATTTTGTTTTTTAACATCTCGGTCAAGTGCTTCTAAATAAAAGTTTAATTGTCCTAAATGTTCAGGTTTAAATTTGTCTGTTTTTAATTCAAAGGCAACTAAGCATTGCAGACCACGATGGTAAAATAATAAGTCAATGTAAAAATCACTGTTTCCTACTTGTAATTTATACTCTTCATCTATAAATAAAAAATCTTTTCCTAATTCAAGAATAAAATTTTTCATTTGATTTACAAGTCCTTTTTGTAAATCACTTTCGTTATGGGATTCAGGAAGATTTAAAAACTCAAAAATATAATTGTCTTTAAAAGTGTTAATGATTTCTGAATCAATTTCTCTCAACACTGGTGAGAGTTTTGAATTCCCTATCATAGTTCTTTCAAAAAGACTTGCAGAAATTTGACGATCGAGTTCTCTTTTGCTATACGATTCCTGTTTGCATATTTTTAAATAAAACTCTTTTTCTTCTGCTGTTTTACTACGGCTAAATATTATTAGATTATTTGTCCAGTTAATTTCTCTCACCAGTGGTGAGAGTTTTGGAAAATCTTTGTAAGCTTCATAAAACTGTTTCATTCTCCAAAGATTTTTATCTGAAAATCCTTTTAAATCAGGCTCAGTTTCTTGAATGTGATTTGCTAATTGCTTTACAATAGATTGTCCCCAACTTGCTTCTTCTATTTTTGTATAGATATATTGACCAATATTCCAGTATAAATTTATCAATTCAGCGTTAACAATTTTTAAAGTGTTAATTCGAGTTTGTTTTATTAAACTAGTTATTTCTGAAAAACTTTTATCCATACTCAATAGAATATTTAAGAATTACTTTTACTTCTCTAAATTCTCCAATTCCTCTTTCTTAGTTTTCTTCTTCTCAAAAGTCAAAACCAGCGAAGGCAATACAACCAAATTCGCAAACATCGCAAAAGCCAAAGTGCAAGAAATTAATCCTCCAAGCGCAATAGTTCCGCTAAAGCTTGACAATGTAAAAGTGGCAAAACCTAAAATCAAAACTACTGATGTATAGAATGTACTAATTCCAGTTTCTCTTAAAGCACTGAAAACCGATTTCTTAACTTTTCCACCGCTTTGAAGCAAGTCGTGTCTATATTTCGCCATAAACTGAATCGCATTATCAACCGAAATTCCGAAGGCGATACTGAATACCAAAATTGTCGACGGTTTCAACGGAATTCCGAAATAACCCATTAATCCAGATGTAATACAAAGCGGTAAAATATTTGTAATTACCGATGCCATTACCATTTTAAACGAACGGAATAAATATAAAATTAAAACTGCAATCGTTAAAATTGCAAAAATCAATGACTCGATTAAATTGTCAACCAAATACGAAGTTCCTTTTTGGAAAACCAATGCTTTTCCAGTTACAGTAACTTCATAACGATCTTTTGGGAAAATTTCATCGATTTTAGAATGCAATTTTTTCTCCACTTTTGCCATTTCATCCGTTCCGATGTCTTTCATAAAAGTGGTGATTCGGGCATATTGTCCAGTAGAATCAACGTAAGCTTTCATTAAATTTTCTTTGCTGTTTTTAGTCGCATTTTTAGCATAACTCAAAATGAAAGTCTGCTCTTGCGAAGTTGGTAATTGGTAATATTCTGGATTTCCGTTGTAGAAAGCCTGTTTAGAATATTTTACCAAATTCACTACCGAAACTGGTTTTGCCAATTCTGGAATTTCAGCAATTGTATTTTGTAATTCGTCCATTTTACGAATGGTTGAAGCCTTCATAACACCTTTTTTCTTTTTGGTGTCAATCATAATTTCCAACGGCATTACACCATTAAATTCTTTTTCGTAAAATAAAATATCTTTAAAGAAAGAAGCACTTTTTGGCATTTCACCAATTAAACTTCCTGAAACTTTCATTTGAGAAACTCCAATTACACTAAAAACCAAAAGTAAACCGTAAACAATGTAAACGTATTTACGTTTTGTTTTTACCAGATTTTCAACAACATTCAATAAAGTAGAAATGTACGTTTTAGTCAAATGATATAAATGCTTTTCTTTTGGAAGAGGCATAAAACTGTAAATAATTGGCACGATAAAAAGTGTCAATAAATAAACAGAAATCACGTTGATTGAAGTCACCATTCCGAACTCGAAAAGTAAATCGTTTCCGGTAATCATAAAGGTTGCAAAACCAATCGCGGTGGTTAAATTCGTCATCAAAGTTGCTACTCCAATTTTAGAAATAACACGCTGCAGCGCTTTTGCTTGATTACTGTGTAATTTAATTTCCTGCTGGTATTTATTAATCAGGAAAATACAGTTTGTAATTCCGATAACGATAATCAGCGGCGGAATAATAGCGGTTAAAATCGTGATTTTATAGCCAAATAATCCAAGTGTTCCAAACGACCAGATTACACCAACAATTAAAATACAAATCGAAATAAAAGTTGCTCTAAACGAACGGAAGAAGAAAAAGAAAATCAACGAAACGGTAAATAATGCCGCACCGATAAACAATCCGATTTCGCCTTTCATGTCATTAGCGTTAATCGTTCTGATGTATGGCATTCCTGAAACTTTTAAATCAATTCCAGTTGTTTTTTCGAATTTATCGATTTTCGGAACCAGATTTTCAAGAATGAAAGTTTTTCTTTCAGCCGTATTTACCAATTTTTTATTGATGTAAATTGCAGAACGAACACTTCCGCTTTCTTTGTTGAATAATAATCCTTCGTAAAAAGGCAAATTATGGAACAAATCGTGCTGAACATTTTTTAAATACGCAGGATCTAAAACCTTGCTTTGATCGATAAAAGGCGTTAAAACGAATTTCTCGTTTACTGTATCTTTCTCCAATTTCTTCAAGTCGTTCAAAGAAACAACCAAATCTACTTCTTTAGATTTTTTTAAACCTGTCATCAATTCGTTCCAGGCAGCGTAGTTTTTAGGCGTAAAAAAGTTTTTATCTTGAAAACCAATCACAACTAAGTTTCCTTCTTCACCAAACTTGTCTAAGAATTTCTGATATTCTTTGTTTGCAATATGATCTTTCGGAAGCAAGTTTGCTTCAGTGTAGGTCATAGAAAGGTTTTTCCATTGATAAGCAAGGAAAATAGTCAAGACAGAAAGGATAACCAGAATTGTGATTCTGTTTTTAAGTATGATTCGGGCCAACTTCTCCCAAAATCCAACTTGAATAGCGTTTTTCATAAAATCTTTAAAAATGGTTGCAAATGTAGTGAAAAGTGCTCGAAATCATAAACAATCGCTTGTATTTTACTTAATGTTAACACATATTTGAAAGATTTTATGTTGTGATAATTTTCTTGGTTTTTGTTATAGAACCGTTAGCTTTTCTCATATTTGTAGTGAATTTCAAATGTCAAAACAAATGAAATCCGATAAAATCTGTAGAAAAAATAGATAAACATGCAACAAACCAATACAACTACATATATTTTTCTAGCAATTCTTTTGCTTTTAATTGTTATCATTTGTTTTATGATTTATCAATTAATGCAAACCAGAAAGGCAAAAGACGATGCAGAGAAAAGTTTTTATGCTTTAGAATCGAAGGTAAACGATTTGCAGCTCGAGAATTTAGAGTCGAAACTGAATCCGCATTTGTTTAAGAATATTCTAAATTCGATTCAATCGCATGCGTATCAAACCTATTTTGCTTTAGATAAATTGGCAAACGTTCTGGATTATATTCTCTACGAAAGCAAAAAGAAATTCGTAACGGCAAAAGAAGAAATAGATTTTGCTTTGAATCTTATAGAAATCAATAAAATCAAAATCAGTCCGCTTTTTGAATTGAAAGTAAAAACCAATATCAACGTAGAAGACAAATTGTACGATCAGCCTTTGTTAGCGCCTTTGATTTCTATTGATTTAATTGAAAATGCTTTTAAACATGCTGATCTTCAAAGTGCCGATGCTTTTATTTCGGTAGTTTTCGAATTTAAAGACAATGCTTTTTTTATGACGGTTTCGAATAAAATATCCGATAAGAAAATGCTGAAAAAAGAAAGAAGCGGATTTGGGCACGCAACGCTCGAACATCGCCTTCGAATCATTTATAAAAATAATTTCAAACTTGATAAGTTTATAGAAAACGACGTTTATATTGCTCATCTAAAAATTGATTTACTTGAATACAAAACTGAAATGCTTGCTTCTGGACGATGAACTTCCAGGATTGACTTACCTAAAAATGCTTTGCGAACAAATTCCAGAATTGGAAATTGTGAAAACATGTAATGATCCGGAGAAATTGCTGTCTGATTTTTCTAATCTAGATTTCGATTTATTGATTTCGGATATTGAAATGCCTGGAATCGACGGACTTCATTTGGCCGAAAAACTGCAGGATAAATTGGTGATTTTTTGCACTGCTTATAAAGAATATGCTGCAGAAGCATTCAATATTGATGCTGTAGATTATATTACAAAACCAGTAAAATTAGAACGTCTTCAAAAAGCAATTGCGAAAGCTTTGGAACGTTTTGAGAAATCAGATTCTTCTAAAAAATTCATTCAGCTCAATACCGATAAAGGAAAAACGTTGCTTTATTTCAATAAAATTCAATACATAAAAACGGCGATTAGCGATAGTCGGGATAAATCGGTTTTACTTACTGATGGAAGTTTTTTGAATCTGAAAAATGTTAAATTTGATACGCTTTTAAATGAATTGCCAGAAACAGATTTTTGTCGCGTAAACAAGAAGGAAATTGTGGCGGTAAAAGCAATAAAGTTTTTCAATCATAATGAAATTGTTTTGCATCATTTGGATGAAAATAATAAAAACACAACTTTAATTTTAAGCGAAACCTATCGTTCTGATTTTTTAAAGAAAGTAAAAATCTAAAACTTATTACAAAATTTTTCGGTCTTGTTACATAGGCAGAAAATTAGCAGACCATTTACTTCTTCACTTAAAACCCAGTCCTGATATTTGCTGCATTAAATAAAAGAACGAGTTATGAATAAAATTAAGAACTCTCTATTCTACATTACCATTATTGGTGGTTTTACGGCATTAATTTATTGGGTAATTTCAAAAGGTGCGGCTTTAGAGGTTGGACGTAATATTGTAAAGAAAAAAGTTGAAAGCAATCACTGGCAAGATTTTTTAAATTCAATGGTCGATAATCTGCAGCATCCGCTGGCTATTTTATTGGCGCAAATTGTTACCATCATTCTAGTTGCTCGTTTATTCGGATGGTTTTTTAGAAAAATCGGACAACCTTCGGTAATTGGTGAAATGATTGCCGGAATTGTGTTAGGGCCATCATTAGTAGGGATGTATTTTCCGGAATTTTCGGCAGCTTTATTTCCAAAAGAATCTTTGGGCAATCTGCAGTTTTTAAGTCAGATTGGTTTAATTCTTTTCATGTTTGTTATCGGAATGGAATTGGATTTAAAAGTGCTTAAAAACAAAGCGCATGATGCTGTTGTAATTAGTCACGCCAGTATAGTCATCCCGTTTGCTTTAGGATTAGTCTTAGCCTATTTTATATATGGAACTTTTGCACCTCTTGGAGTAGAATTTTCTTCTTTCGGGTTATTTATGGGTATTGCTATGAGTATAACGGCTTTTCCGGTTTTGGCCAGAATTGTCCAAGAAAGAGGAATGCAGAAAACCAAATTAGGTACAATCGCAATTACTTGCGCAGCAGCAGATGATATTACGGCTTGGTGTATTTTGGCTGTTGTTATTGCAATTGTAAAAGCAGGTTCGCTTTTGAGCTCTTTGTACGTAATCGGAATGGCTATTTTATATGTTATTATAATGTTGAAAATTGTGCGTCCGTTCTTGAAACGAGTAGGGGATTTAAATTCAACTCGCGAAAGTCTAAATAAACCCGTTGTTGCTATATTCTTTTTGACACTTTTGTTTTCAGCATATGCTGCAGAGTTAATCGGAATTCATGCTTTATTTGGGGCTTTCTTAGCGGGAGCAATTATGCCCGAAAACAATAAATTCAGAAATATATTTATTGAGAAAGTCGAAGATGTTTCTATCATTGTTTTATTGCCATTATTTTTTGTTTTTACAGGATTAAGAACACAAATAGGATTATTAAACGATCCTGAATTATGGAAAATTACGGGATTAATTATTTTAGTTGCCGTTGTTGGGAAATTCTTCGGAAGTGCTTTGGCCGCCAAATTTATGGGACAAAATTGGAAAGATAGTTTAGCTATTGGAGCCTTAATGAATACTCGTGGTTTAATGGAGTTGGTTGTCCTTAATATCGGTTACGATCTTGGTGTATTGTCAACAGAAATATTCACCATGATGGTTATTATGGCATTGGTAACTACTTTTATGACCGGACCTGCTTTAGATTTTATCGGATTTATTTTTAAAGAAAATATCAATCCCGTACAGCAGGAAATTGGAAGCAAAATCAAATATAAAATTCTGCTTTCGTTTGCTTCGCCAGAAAAAGGCAAAAAACTACTTCAAATTGCAAACAGCTTAGTCAAAAAGCAAGGAGATAATTCGGTTGTAACGGCGATGCATTTGTCTTTAAGTACCGAAATACATTCGTTTGGGGTAAAAGAGCACGAACGTAAAATGCTGGTTCCAGTTATTGAAGAATCGCAACGCTTGAATCAAAATATGGTGAGTTTGTTTAAAGTGACAAATGATATTGATACAGAAATAATAGATACCGCAAATCAAGGTGAATATGATTTGTTGTTAGTAGGTTTAGGACAATCTATTTTTGACGGAACTTTACTGGGGAAAATTCTCGGATTCACAACTCGAATTGTAAATCCAGATCGTCTGATTGATAAATTTACAGGAAAGGAAGGGTTGTTTGAAAATTCTCCTTTTGATGAAAGAACTCGTCATATTATTGCCAAAACAAAGATGCCAGTTGGTATTTTTATTGATAAAAATCTAGATGAAGTAGATCAGGTTTTTATGCCTGTTTTTAGTAGAGAAGATGCTTTTTTAATTGAATATGCTAAAAAATTAATTAATAATAATGGTTCTCAAATAACGGTTTTAGATGCCGGTGGCGAAGTCAAAAATACAAGGGAGATTCAGGAAACAATTCGCTCGATCGAGCAGATTGCGCCCAATCATATTATGGTTATGAACGACCGAACCATAAAAAAAGAGTTTTTAGAAAGCCAGAATTTGATGATTATAAGCTTAGAAAGCTGGAAAAAATTAATAGAATCTCAAAGTATTTGGTTAAATAATACACCTTCGGTTCTGATTTTGAAACCATAAAATTTTAGAATTTTCAATATAAAAAATCCCAAATTCCAAATGTTGTTGGAGTTTGGGATTTTTTGTGTTACTCGGTTTTTGTCATTTGAAATGACAAAACGCATTGTAATTAGAATTTTGGAATTTAAAAGTTTAAAGTCCCAAATCTAGAACATAAGAAATCTTAACCGCAATATTATCTTCAAACTTCAACAGCTGATTTGGACCGTAACGGTAGAATCCTCCTAAACCAAAACCTTTGAAAATCTTATTTAATTCAATTCCCGATTCGAAGAAACCTTTATCCAACGTTTTATAATCGGGTCCTACATGCTGTTCAGGATTTTCCATGTGTCCCCAAGCCATTCTGGTTACTAAAACTAAAGAAGGACGCACTTTTTTCATGATTTTAATTCGATCAAATCCATGTTTGATTTGAAAAAAGACATATTGACTAGAGAAAAATTCATTAAAAAACATCGTTTCAAAACTATTTCTTCCCGCAAAAGTAATACGTTGAATAATCGTTTCTTTTGTTAAGTTGTTTGGCATGGTATTGTACAAATGCGTAATCGGAACATCGCCGGTTGCATAGCCTGCCTGCAAAAGCAAACTTGTTTTTTGTCCGTTTAAATATTTTTTCTCGTATTCTGTTTTAAAGTCAATTTTACTGAATTTGAAATCATTTTCTAAAACATCTGGCAAAGACTGCGTAAATTGAAACGTAAACCTCGGAAATCTTTTATCAGATTCTGTTCTTCCTGTTGGAGTTTGCATATAATCGCTAAATGGCGCCCAAACAATTGAAGCCATCGCAGTAGTCATTACATAATGAGAATACAACTGTCCATTGTAATTAAAAAGATAATCAAATTTAGGTTCGACATACGTTCTGGCTAATTCGAAAACAGCTTCTGTTTTTGGAATAATTTTGGTCTGTACATTTGCTTTCCAGCCCGTGTAATGATAGAAAGTACTAATATTGATCGGTCGCGGATCGTAAATTTTGAAAACACGTTTGTCAACTGCAAAGACAGTACTTGCAATTTCTCGAACATCATCGGTATAATATCCGTTAAGCCAAGTGTTGGTGTATTTATCTAATAAAACTCCAGAACCCACGCTATATTTGAAAACACCATCTTTTGTTCCGTAAGCACCGTAACCTTCAATTCTGAAATTTTTAGAAAGGCGATCATTAGTAATACCGCCTAATCCAAGTCGGAATCCCTCATAATTATTGTAACTGATGATTTTCTTTAAATCCAAATCAACAGGCCCGATCGGATAAAAACCATTAATGATTTTACGCCCAATTCCTAAACGTTTTTCAATTCGATTACTCACAGAAAGACTATCTAGTAATAAATACGTTTTCTGGCTTTTTAAATCAAGATTTTCTTTGCGATAGGCTTCCCAGAAGTTTTCTGGCTTCTTTGCCGCATCGTCTTTAATTTCGATATAGAGTGAAGGGTTTTTTATCGGATTGTTGGTGTTGACGCGAATATCAAAGCTGTTGCTCTCAGAAATTAAGTATGTAAAATCAGAAGCGACTTTTTTTCTAGGTTCGAAATTTTCTTCAACATCACCGTCAAATTGAATTGTTCCACCTAAAATTCTAATATCATCATCATTTTTTCCTTTTACAATTTTGAAAGTAGTATTGCTTTGAAACCATATTTTTTCTTTCGGAATATATTCAAATTCATGAATACCACTGATGTCTAAAACACCTTTAATTCGCATTACGGCTTTAGCTACTGCAAAATTCTCTTTGTCGATATATAGAACGCCTTCTAAACCAGATGACTTTCGTTTAGATTTGTTTTTAAAATAAATCATGAAAGTATCGCGTCCTCGAATGCTGACCGTATCCAATAATTTATAATTGTAACTTGAAGGCGCATTTGTTGCAATTGGATTTTCATATTTTGTTTCAAACAATTCATATTTCGGATCATAAATAGAAATAGATTGTAAATTGAATGCCAAAACTTCATAGATAGGCTGTTTAAAACCGGCTATTTTAGTTCCAAGTACAGTTTCTTTTAATTTATTATTTCCGAATTGATATTGCGAAACTTTCTCTGTTTGAAACAAATGCTGCTTGCTTACAATTTCTTTAAATTTATAATCGGAAGAATCAATATTGATGATTTTTTTGTCCAGGTTTTTATAAGAGGCAGTAGAATCTATTCTGCCATCAATTGAATCAGGGTTGGCCGTTACAATAAGTTTATTGTATGTTTTGTACTCAAAACTATTGAGTTTCTTTTGCGGATTATTGAGCGATTTGTTTGCAATAACTTTCCTGATTATTGTCAATGCCGGATTTTCATTAGACACGACGACTTCTTTTAAGTCGTCTGTCTGTTGCACAAGTGAAACGGCATAAAAAGTTTTGCCATTTAACAATGCAATAGTTTTGGTCTGAAAGCCTATGTAAGATACAGTAAGTGTATTTGCCGATGAGCTAATTTTGAAAATAAACTTTCCATCAACGTCTGTAATAGTGTTGTTGTTTTCAGAAGTCGTAATGGTGGCAAACGGAAGAGGTTTATTGTTCGAATCGGTTATGATTCCGTTTATTTGAATTTGCGCTTGAAGTGTCAGCGTAAAAAACAAAGTCAAAAAACAAAATAGCTTCATACAGAATGATATAGTTTCAAAAACGAAAAGAATTTAATTTTCGTATGCAAAAGTAGTAATAAAAAAATCCGTCTGACAATTCACCAGACGGATTTTTTATTTTATACAAATCTTTAATTAGACTTTCATGATTTCGGCTTCTTTCAAAACCAATAATTCATCAATTTTTTTAATGAAAGCATTTGTTAAGTTTTGAACTTCTTCTTCCGCAGATTTACAAACATCTTCTGAAGTTCCTTCTTTTTCTAATTTTTTAATGTCCGTATTTGCATCTTTACGAGAATTACGAATACCAATTTTAGCATCTTCAGCCTCAGATTTTGCTTGTTTCGCTAAATCACGACGACGCTCTTCTGTCAATGGCGGTACACTGATGATAACCATGTCTCCATTATTCATCGGATTAAAACCAATGTTTGCGATCATAATTGCTTTTTCAATTGCTTGCAGCATATTTTTTTCAAATGGCTGTAATGTAATTGTTCTAGCATCTGGAACACTAATTTTAGATACCTGAGAAAGCGGAGTTGCAGATCCGTAATAATCTACAAATACACCTCCAAGCATAGCTGGAGAAGCTTTTCCTGCACGAATATTAAGAAATTCTTTCTCTAAGTGTGCAATAGTACCGTTCATAGATTCTTCAGTACTTTCTAAAATAAAGTCTATTTCTTCAGTCATTTCTTTTTTTGTTTTCAGTTTTTTGTTTTCAGTTTTTCAGCAAAAGTCGATCATTCGACTGTAAACTGTTACTGATACTATATATGTACTACAGTTCCGATATTTTCTCCGTCACAAATTTTCAAAAGGTTTCCGATTTTATTCATATCAAAAACAACGATTGGCAATTTGTTTTCTTGGCTTAAAGTAAATGCAGTTGTATCCATAACATTTAATCCTTTTTTCAAAACATCATCAAAAGTTATAAGATCAAATTTTACTGCCGAAGCGTTTTTCTCTGGATCAGAATCGTAAACACCATCAACGCGAGTACCTTTAAGGATAACATCAGCATTAATTTCGATTCCTCTTAAAACTGCAGCTGTGTCCGTAGTAAAATATGGATTTCCAGTTCCTGCACCAAAAATTACAATTCTTCCTTTTTCAAGATGGCGGTCAGCTCTTCTTTTAATATATGGTTCTGCAATAGATTCCATTTTTAGCGCCGTCTGAAGACGTGTTTTCATTCCTTTGTCTTCAAGAGCACCTTGTAACGCCATTCCGTTAATAACGGTAGCAAGCATTCCCATGTAATCGCCTTGAACTCTATCCATACCAGCACTTGCACCAGCAACGCCTCTAAATATATTTCCTCCTCCAATAACAATGGCAATTTCTACTCCTTTGTTGTGAATCTGCTTGATCTCGTCTGCATATTCGGCTAATCTTTTCGGGTCTATACCATACTGTAAATCACCCATCAGCGCTTCGCCGCTAAGTTTTAGAAGAATTCTTTTATATTTCATGTGTGTGTCGCGTTAATTTGTGCAAATATAGACATATTCTGATTTTTAGAAATAATGTTTGCAAAAAATTAATTGCGGTTGTGAATTTAGATTAATAAACACCTAAAATGTTATTTTATTTCTAATGTGATAAATGTCATTTCGCCACTTTTTTTAAAATGCGTATTTTTATATATCCTAAAAATTAAAAATATGAAAAGCATCGTAGCCAAAGGACTGTTTAATAGTCATTCGTATGTTGAATATAGAAAAATTGTAACCGATTTACTGTTTGAAGGAAAATCAACGGGAAATGAACAATCGGAAAGTTTGACCAATTATTCTAAACTGAATGAAGCAAGAATGAACCGTTTGGAAAAAACAATCACGATTTCTGATGTTGTGGCTGAAAAACTTCAAAATTTAGAAAACCATTATATTTGGTTGGTTCTTTCTGAAGGCTGGTGTGGCGATGCGGCGCAGATTCTTCCAATTTTAAACAAGATGGCTCTGGCTTCAAATAAAAAAATAGAACTTAAAATTGCATTTCGAGATGAAAATGAAGATTTAATGAGTCATTATTTAACAAATGGCGGAAGAGCAATTCCAAAAATCATCGTTATTTGTAAGGAAGCCGGAATCGTTCGTGCAGATTGGGGGCCAAGACCAAAAGGAGCAGCTGAATTAATGATGATTCACAAAAGAGATGTTGGACCGCTCAACGAAAAAATAAAAACGGACTTACAATTATGGTATTTGGCCGATAAAGGCGTTTCTGTACAGGAAGAACTGATTGAAATTATGGAGAATATTACGTATAATCGCCTTTGATTTTGTTTAATGTGTTGATAAACAAATAATTTCGTTGATAAAATTATCTTAAAGTCTTTTTATCTTAGTTTGAATTTCGTATCTTAGTATTGCTAACCCACAATCTATTGTAACTTTCTGATTTACTCTTTTTATTGGTGTTTATTTAATGTTTAACAATTAAAACTACACTATTATGAAAAAGTTATTCGAAAGGTTTTATGATTTCTTCTCTCAATTTTTATTTGGAGGAAAAAATGTGCCTCACTATTAACTCGGGGAAATAAGTATGGAATAATTTTACTTATTGACTTTAGGAAACACGGCACATTACTCCATAAAAAAGTAATGTGCTTTTTTATTTTTAAAAAGAAAATTAATCTTCTTGAGAATTGAAGCTAAAGAAATCCGTTAAAGTTACTCCAAAAGAAATATTTCCTATGCTTTTTTGATCGTAAAGGCGAAAACCATAATCACTGATTTCTGCAAAAATGATAAAATCATCAGAACCAATTCCGAGTTTTATCTTTTTATATTCACCGTTTAAATTTCCGCGACCCAAAGCAAAACCTTTTCCGTATCCAGCTTGTAGCATAATTCTGGTTTCGGGACCTACTTTTGGACTTAATCCGAAATTTAGGTAAACTGGAACAGCAACAAGTTTATCGTCCCATTTATAGTCAATTCCACTATGAATTCCGAAAGTAAGCCATTTTCGATAATGAACTCCATAACCAATTTTTGATCCTAAACCATTCGGAACCAAAAAGGCGTTAGAAGAAGTCGTTTCAGGATAATAATAAGAATCATCTCTATTTGGATTTCCTGTTATAGAAACAGCAATGTCAAATTGTGTGTAGGTGAATTTTGTTACTTGACCGTGAACAAATGAATTAAAGAATGAAATAAATGCAATAGTCAGTAAAATTCTCTTCATACAAGACTTTATTTTTTTAGGAGTTCTTCTTCAAACAAAGTAATATCAATTGCATTTTTAACATCGTATTCGCCAATTTTAGTTCGGCGTAAAACAGTTAAATGCGAACCAGAATTCATTGCTTTTCCAAAATCGTAGGCAAGAGAACGAATGTAAGTTCCTTTTGAACAAACAACTCTAAAATCTACTTCTGGTAATGCTATTCTGGTAATTTCAAATTCGTGAATAGTAGTTTTTCTGCTTGCAATTTCTACCGTTTCTCCAGCACGAGCATGTTCATACAAGCGAACGCCGTCTTTTTTGATAGCAGAAAAAATAGGCGGTTTTTGATCAATTTCGCCTAAAAATTGTTTTACAGTTTTATGAATCAAATCGTCATCAATATGTTCTGTTGGAAAAGTCTGATCGATTTCGGTTTCCAAATCATAAGATGGAGTAGTGGCTCCGATGTAAAAAGTTCCCGTATATTCTTTTGCCTGACCTTGAAGTTCAGAAATTCTTTTAGTGAATTTTCCCGTACAGATTAATAAAAGTCCAGTCGCTAAAGGATCTAAAGTTCCTGCATGACCAATTTTGAACTTTTTTGGAAGTCCAACTTTGTTAATCAAAAGGTATTTTAATTTGTTGACCGCTTGAAACGAACTCCATTTTAATGGTTTGTCAATCAATAAAACTTGTCCGTCTAAATATTCTTCAGGTGTCATTATATAATGGTAAGCGGATGAATGAAAAAGTGAATCAACAATAAAATGATTCCTGCAAGAATTCGGTAATAACCAAACACTTTAAAACCGTTTTTAGTTAAAAACCCGATGAAGGTTTTAATAGCTAAAAGCGCTACAATAAAAGCAACAATATTTCCAATAACAAGCATGTTTACTTGATCGTTAGACAATTCAAATCCTGCTTTATAATAATCGTAGCATTTTTTTGCAGTTGCTCCTAACATGGTTGGAACTGCTAAGAAAAATGAAAATTCAGCAGCCGAAGTTCTAGTCAATTTTTGAGACATTCCACCAACGATACTTGCACCGCTTCGAGAAACCCCAGGAATCATGGCTAGACATTGAAATAATCCAATTTTAAAAGCTTTTGCGTATGTAATCTCTGTAGAAACTTCTGGATCATTTGGTTTGTTGAACCATTCGTCAACTTTCAATAAAATGATTCCTCCAATTAAAAGCGAAACCGCTACTGTAACTGGATTTTCTAATAATCCATCAATAATATCGCTTAATAATAATCCTAAAACTACTGCAGGAATAAAAGCAACTAAAAGTTTAAAGTAAAAATCAAAAGTTTGAAAGAAACGTTTGAAGTATAAAATTACAACTGAAAGTATTGCGCCAAGCTGAATTACGATGGTAAAAAGTTTAGTGAAATCGTCATGTGCAATTCCAAAAAAAGAAGACGCAATAATCATGTGTCCAGTTGAAGAAACAGGTAAAAACTCTGTAATTCCTTCAATTATGGCAAGAACAATAGCTTGTAATGTGTTCATTTAGAATTTTAGATTTTGGATTTTAGATTTTAGATTCGTTCTTTCGCTTCGCTCAGATAATCAAAACCTTTAAATCTATTTATTTAGATTTTTTGAAAATAGAATAAATCGTGATTCCGAAACCGATTAAAACGGTAGTTGGTGCTAAACGAATACGTCTAAAATTAAAAATATCTTCGTTAAAAATATTTGGATCTTTACTTCCTCCACCAGACATTAAAATAAATCCTAATGTAATAACAGTAATACCAATTAATAAGATTTTATAATTGATGCTGTCAAAAAGGAATTCCTGTTTTGGCTGTTGTTCTACGTTATTATTGTTGTTGTTTTTCATTTTTATTTATTTGTCAGCCTGAGCGTCCCGACACTTCGGGAGAAGGCTTTTTTTAAAAAATCTAAAATCTGCAATCTAAAATTAATAAAGATCGTCTGTTCTTAAGTTTAAGAAACGTTGCGTTGCAAAATGTGTACTTACCCAAGTAATTAAAACTCCCAATCCGAAAACGGCCAATAAAACCAATCCGATTAGCGCTTTATCTTCTAAAATTCCTAAACCTGGATAATTTGTGTCTACATAAAGTAAAAGAGCAATTAAAGCGATAATCGCCAATCCTGCGCCCAGCATTCCTAGTTTCACACTTCTAGTTACAAATGGTTTACGGATAAACGCTTTTGTAGCTCCAACCATTTGCATGGTTTTAATAATGAAACGATTAGAATGGATTGATAAACGCAATGAACTATTGATTAATAAAACAGCAATTACAGTTAAGAAACCACTGATAATCAAAATCCACATACTTACTTTTCGAATGTTGTCATTTACCAGATTTACCAATTGTTTATCATAAACAATATCAGAGATCATAGCATTTTTACGAAATTGATTTTCAATTTTTAAAATACTGTCTCTTTCAACATAATCTGCTTTTAAGTGAATATCGTATGAATTCAACAGTGGATTTTCTCCTAAAAAGGTTAAGAAGTCTTCTCCGATAATATCTGTGTGTTCTTTCGCTGCTTTTTCTTTCGTTACATAAACAAAAGATCTCGCAAACGGAACTCTTTTCAATTCACTATTAAACGCTTTGATAACACTATCATTTGCTTCATTTTTAAAGAAAACAGTCATGGCGATTTTTTCTTTAAAATCGTCTGCCAGATTTTTTGAATTAATGATGAATAATCCCAGTACTCCTAAAAGGAATAAAACCAAGAAAACACTTAATACTACTGAAAAATAAGAGGAAATTAACCTGCGCTTTTGAAATTTATCAAAGTTAGAACTCATAGTCTGCTTAAATTATGTGGTAAAAATAATAAAGAATTTCTTTATTTAAAGTTATTAACGAACTTTTATACTATAAATGTACGATAGATAAGAAATAAAAAGTTGATTTAACCGCAAATTACGCAAAGATTTTTTAATGCCTAATGTTATTAACGCAAAGTTCGCAAAGCTTAACATAGATAAAGCTTTGCGAACTTTGCGTTTTGTTATTGTTTACTTATTTAAAAAAACCTTGCGTAATTTGCGGTTAAAATTTCGCTGTCAAAATTTAAAATTTCAAATTCTGAGTTTCTTTCTGAGCAAATTCTTTAATGCGTTTTTCGACTTCATAAAAAACAGAAATCGCTTTTTCTCCAGCTTCTGTCAATCGTGCTCCGCCTCCGCCTTTTCCGCCAAGAAGTTTTTCAACAAGGGGAGTTTCGGCACGTTGATTCATTTCTTCAACCAGTTGCCAAGCCTGTCGATAAGCCATTTTCATTTCTTTCGCAGCATTGGTAATCGATCCGGTTTTTTGAATGTTTTCTAAAAGCCATATTTTTCCAATTCCAAGAAAAGCACCTTCCATTTCTTCAATCCAAACCCGAACTTCAACGGTATATTTCTTATTTTCTGCCATCGATTTTCAATGTAAACAAGTATTTATTACTTACAATAATACGTATTTTTACTTAATCAATAATACGTAAAATGTAAATTTATTTGTTTGTCAGCGAAATAGCTTTGGAACAAGCCACAATAAATGTAAATTTGCGCATAAATAATTAGTGAAAAGCCTTAGAACCTTAGTCACTTAGAATCTTAGTCACTTAGAAATGAAATACAATCCAAACGAAATTGACGCCAAATGGCAAAAATATTGGGCAGAAAATCAAACTTTTGCAGCAAAAAATAACTCTGAAAAACCGAAACATTATGTACTCGATATGTTTCCTTATCCATCTGGAGCAGGATTACACGTTGGACATCCTCTGGGTTATATCGCTTCAGATGTGTATTCTCGTTTCAAAAGACATCAAGGTTTCAATGTTTTGCACCCAATGGGTTACGACAGTTTCGGATTGCCGGCAGAACAATATGCGATTCAGACAGGACAACGTCCAGAAGATACAACGCGTGTAAATATTGACGGTGGAGTTGATAAAGAAGGAAAACAAATCGCAGGTTACAGAAAACAGTTAGATAAAATCGGATTTTCTTTTGATTGGAGTCGCGAAGTGCGAACTTCAAATCCTGATTATTACAAACATACACAATGGATTTTTATCCAATTGTTCAATTCTTGGTATTGCAGAAAACAAGGAAAAGCATTTGACATTTCAGAATTGGTAACTGTTTTTGAAGAAAGTGGAAATGCATTGGTTGAGGCAGTTTGTGATGACAACGTTGTTATTTTTACTGCTGAAGAATGGAATTCGTATTCTGAAGATCAAAAAGAGAAAATCTTATTGCAATACAGATTAACCTATTTGGCGGAAACCGAAGTAAACTGGTGTCCAGGTTTAGGAACTGTGTTGGCAAACGACGAAATTGTAAACGGAGTTTCGGAACGTGGAGGCTTTCCTGTTATAAGAAAAAAAATGACACAATGGAGCATGCGAATTTCTGCTTATGCCGAACGCTTGCTTCAAGGTCTAAATGATATCGATTGGAGCGAGTCAATCAAAGAATCTCAAAGAAACTGGATTGGGAAATCGGTTGGTGCTTTGGTGACTTTTAATGTGAAAAATCACAATGAAGTAATCGAGGTATTTACAACAAGACCTGACACTATTTTTGGAGTTACTTTTATGACTTTGGCACCAGAACATGATTTGGTGGCTAAAATTACAACTCCAGAACAAAAAGAAGCTGTTGAAGCCTATATCGAAAAAACTTCAAAACGTTCTGAGCGTGAGCGTATGGCCGATGTAAAAACGATTTCTGGAGTATTTACAGGAGCTTATGCAGAACATCCTTTTACAAAAGAAGCTATTCCGGTTTGGATTGGTGATTATGTTTTGGCAGGTTACGGAACTGGTGCTGTAATGGCGGTTCCTTGCGGAGACGAAAGAGATTATGCTTTTGCTAATTTCTTTAAAGGTCATCCCGAGGCTTCGGGAGGAATGCCTCCGATTAAGAATATCTTTGCAAATGTTGATATTTCTGAAGCCGCTTACGGATCTAAAGACAACGTTGAAATCACAGCTTCTGATTTCTTAAACGGATTAAATTATAAAGATGCAAAATCAAAAGCGATTTATAAATTAGAAGAAATCGGACAAGGAAAAGGAAAAACAAATTACCGTTTGCGTGATGCTGTTTTCTCTCGTCAGCGTTATTGGGGAGAACCTTTCCCAGTTTATTATGTGAACGGATTGCCTAAAATGATTGACGCGCAACATTTGCCAATTATTTTACCGGAAGTAGAAAAATATTTACCAACCGAAGACGGTTTGCCACCTTTAGGAAACGCAGCAGTTTGGGCTTGGGATACAAAACAAAACAAAGTTGTCAATACAGATTTAGTTGACAATGTTTCGATTTTTGCTTTAGAATTAAATACAATGCCAGGTTGGGCGGGAAGTTCATGGTATTGGATGCGTTATATGGATGCGCACAACGAAAATGAATTTGCAAGCAAGGAAGCTTTGGCGTATTGGGAAAGTGTTGATTTATACATTGGTGGAAGTGAACATGCAACCGGACACTTGTTGTATTCTCGTTTCTGGAACAAATTCTTAAAAGACAAAGGTTTTGCTCCGACTGAAGAACCATTCAAAAAACTGATCAATCAGGGAATGATTTTGGGGACAAGTGCTTTAGTTTATAGAGTTTCTGGTACAAATAAATATGTATCTAAAAATCTTATAGGAAATTATGAAACTGAAGCTTTGCATATTGATGTTAATATGGTGAATGCAGCAGATGAAATTGATGTAGAAAGATTGAAAAGATGGCAACCTCAATTTGAAGATGGTGAATTTATATTAGACAATGGAAAGTTCATCGTTGGACGTGAAGTTGAGAAAATGTCTAAGCGTTGGTATAATGTTGTAAATCCTGATGATATTTGTAATGAATATGGAGCAGATACTCTTCGTTTGTATGAAATGTTCTTAGGGCCATTAGAGCAAACAAAACCTTGGAGTACTGGAGGTATTACAGGAGTATTTGGTTTCTTGAAAAAATTATGGAGATTGTATTTTGATGACAACGGTTTAATCGTAAACAATGACGAACCAACAAAAGACAACTTAAAATCATTGCACAAAACCATTAAAAAAGTAGCTGAAGATATCGAGAATTTCTCTTTCAATACTTCGGTTTCTCAGTTTATGATTTGTGTAAACGAATTGTCTTCTCAAAACTGTCATTCAAGAGCGATCTTAGAACCATTAACAATTTTAGTTTCGCCATACGCGCCACACATTGCTGAAGAATTATGGTCACAGTTAGGGCATGCAACTTCAATTTCAGAAGTTGCTTTCCCAATTTTCGAAGAGAAACATTTAGTTGAAACGAATAAAGAATATCCAGTTTCTTTCAACGGAAAAATGCGTTTTACAATCGAATTGCCTTTGGATTTAACTAAAGAACAAATCGAAGAAATTGTAATGAAAGACGAAAGAACACAAAAACAATTAGACGGTAGAACTCCTAATAAAGTGATTATCGTTCCTGGGAAAATTATCAACCTTGTAGGTTAATTTTAAAATTCCAATATAGAAAAATCCAAATTCCAATTCTGTTGGGATTTGGATTTTTTTTACGTCTAGTCCTGTCAGTCTGAGCGAAGTCGAAGACCACGCACGTAACTCTACAAAGATTGGCGATTTTCTTTGCGGAGCTTCTTGCGAGGTCTTCGACTTCGCTCAGACTGACAATGTATGTGGTTTATTATTTGGAGAAAGAGACTTTGCGACGTAGCGCCTTTGCGAGCAAATAATCTTGCGTTTTTTTTAAATTAAAGAAGAAATCATATATTTTGATAAGTCTCAGAAAGAATTAAAAGAAATATAAAAAAAAGAAGCTTCGTAACCATTACGAAGCTTTCTTTTACCAAAAACAAAAAAATTAAATCCTAATCTTTACTTATAGAGGGAAAACGTATGGAGTAAGAGATAGTACAATTATTCCATCACTATTTGCTGTAACAGTTAGTTCGTTTTCTAATTTTCCTCCAATATAAATTTTTCCAGTTAGCGTTTGTCCAGCAACACCGCCAAATCCACTAGCACTTAAAGATGCTCCCGTAGATTTTGCTTCTGCAGTAAATTCTTTTGTCCAAGGTAGCTTTGTAAGATCTTCGTTTAATGCATTTCCGCCTTTTTCTAAATAAGTAACAGATGTTTTTCCACTGTAATTTCCAGTTATTTCGTATTTAACATCTCTTGATCCAGTTCCAGAGTTATTATTATCGTCATCGCTGCTGCAAGAAGCAAATGTAAATACAAGAGTTAATGCTAGCATTATTTGTTTTAAATGTGTTTTCATGTGTAAATTCTTTAATTATTTATATTCAAAATCTGATTTAAACAAAGTTAGAAGCTAATAAATCGGGTAGCAATACCTGATAAAATGTATTTTTTTTTACCTGATTACAGGTAAAAGAGCTTGTTTTTGTTTCGAAAGTCATTAAGCTTTAATAACTTTGAGTAATTGCCCTACAATTATGAATAAAATCCACGCCCTACTTTTCTTTTTGTTTTTCTCAGTAATTTCCAATTCTCAGGTAATTCTTTCATTAGATGATGATACTGCGTACATTGACAGTATTGTTAAAATCACAAAAAACACAAAATCCGATAGCGTAAAGAGTTTGAATAGTTTTAGATTGTCCAAACTGTTTTTAATGGCGCAGGACGCAAAAAGTTCTAAAGAATATCTGGAACAAGCCAATCGGTTAAAAGTGAAATTTCCTTTTTTGCGTGATGCATCAATTTTTTATAATGCTTCTAGCTTTCTTGCAAAAGGAGATATGGAAGGTTTTGAAAAAACTTTGCTCGAAGCTAATTCTAAACTAAAAAAATACCGAAATAAAGAAGCGTATAAACTTCGAGCTGTTATACTTCAGAACTACGGAATTATGCAACAGCGAAAAAATAATGAAAACGCTTATATGAAATTGTTGATCAATGAAGCGATTCCGATTGCTAAAAAAAGTGGCGATTATGAATTGATCAGCGCTTTGAATAAAGCGGTTGCGATTATTTTTATGAATAATAATGAACGCGAAAAAGCCTCAGAATATCTTGGTCAGGCACAGAAATATATTGAAAACACCAGTAAAAATTCTGCGACTTTGGCAGAATCTAAAGTGGAAACATATATTATAAATGCAGAAAATTTAGTGGAGCTTAAACATTTTTATGACGCTAAAGAAATTCTAGATAAGGCATATTCGACTTTAGAAAAATACCCAGAATCAAACTTAAACGATTCTTATTTTTATTCGGAAGGAATTTACTATGCAAAACAAAATAAACATAGTGAAGCTTTGGTGAGTTATGGAAAAGGAATTAAATCTGCCGAAAATCATCAAAATGCTATTGCCTTAAACAGATTGAAATTTGCTGAATATGAAGTACTTTTTAAACTCAAAAATTATGATAAAGCCAAAAGCAATTTAGAATATCTAATAGCAAAAACACCCTTTATTGTAGATAAAAAGAACTATTACAAAGAATTGTCTAAAGTTTATAATGCGACAAAAGAGTTTCCAAAAGCTTATTTCTATTCTAATAAATACAACATTATTAATGACAGTCTTAACGATGCAAAACTGAAAAAAGAAATTGTAGAACTCGAGGCGAAATATAAAAAAGCAGAAAGCGAAAGAAAAATTAATTTGCTGCAGTCGGAGAATGAAAAGGCAGTTTTGCAAGGAAATAATAACCGTTTAAATTCGATGCTCTTGGCAGTGCTTTCATTTTTACTGTTTTTAACGGTTTTGTTTTTATGGATGTATAATAATTATCAAAAAAAGCTAAGTTTTCAAAAAGAACTAAATCATAAGCAAGAATTATCTGCACTCGAAAATCAGCAGAAATTATCGATTTCCAATGCTTTAATTGAAGGAGAAGAAATTGAAAGAAAAAGGATTGCTCGAGAATTGCATGACGGTCTTGGCAGTATGCTTTCGGGTTTAAAAATGCATTTGAGCCTTGCCGATAGAGAAAATAAAGAAATAGGTTCTAATATTAACGGAATGCTTAATGATTCAATCAAAGAGCTTCGCAATATTTCTCAGAATTTAATGCCAGAAAGTTTGATGAAATTAGGATTGGAACATGCATTAAAAGATTTATGTGCTTCACATTCTACCTCAGAAACTACGATTGATTTTCAGTATTTAATTAAAAAATCAGCATTTCCACAGCATTTTAAAATCATGATTTATAGAATTATTCAGGAACTTTTGAATAATGCTTTAAAATATGCAAAAGCCTCGCAGATTCTAATTTCCTGTTCGCAAAATAAAGATGTTTTTTATATTACAGTTGAAGATAACGGAATCGGATTTAATGTTAAACATGCTGAAAAAAGAGATGGAATGGGTTTGAGAAACATTAAAAATCGTGTGGCTTTTTTGAATGGAAAGCTAGAAATTGATTCTGTTCCGAATAAAGGAACTTCTACTTATATAGAATTGAATATATAACCTCAAATTTTTAGTATGAGATATAAAACAGTAATTGTAGACGATCATCCGATAGTTATTTCGGGTATTGCAGGTTTGTTGTCCGATTTGGAAAATATTGAAATTGTACAAAAATTTGAATCTGGAATATCGCTTTTAGATTATATAGAAGATCATAAAATCGATTTGATTTTGATGGATATTTTTCTTCCTATAATAAATGGAGTTGATTTGTGTAAAACAATCAAACAAAAGCATCCGAAAATTGTCATTATCGGCATGAGCAGCCAGTCTGAAAGAAGTTTGGTAATGCAGTTTATTCAAAACGGGGGGAATGGCTATATTTTGAAAAATGCTTCATTTGATGAATTCAAAAATTGTATTTACAAGGCGATTGACGGCGAAATTGTTTTTAGCGAAGAAGTAAAAACGATTATCAGCCAACCATTGTCTGAAGATTTAGAACGCATTCCAGGTTTAAGCAGAAGAGAACGCGATATTGCTTTGCTGCTTTCTCAAGGAAAATCGACTCAGGAAATTGCCGACGATTTGTTTTTGAGTTTTTTAACCGTACAAACGCATCGTCGAAATATTCTTCAGAAATATAAAATGAAAAATGTGGCAGAATTAATCACTTTTCTTTTGAAAAACAACATGCTTAATTAAGTCAAATGTGGTCATAAAATGTCAAAATGACATTTTGTTAAAATGGTTCGTAATTTGCAGTTTGTTTTGTAAATTTAAAATCAATCTAAAAAATCAAAAAAACTATGGGATCTGGATATCTAATTATTGCTGGAGCTATCATGCTGTTCAGTTGGCTGGTAAGTTCTCAGCTAAAGAGTAAATTTGAACTATATTCTAAATTACAACTAAGAAACGGAATGAGCGGTGCTGAAATCGCTGAAAAAATGCTTGCCGACAACGGAATTACAGATGTTCGTGTTATCTCGACACCAGGTCAGTTAACCGATCATTATAATCCTTCAGATAAAACAGTAAATTTAAGTGAAGCCGTTTACAGTCACAGAAATGCGGCGGCTGCGGCAGTTGCAGCTCATGAATGCGGTCACGCAGTACAACACGCAATTGGTTATGAATGGCTAACAATGCGTTCTAAATTAGTGCCGATTGTAAGTGTAGCTTCAAACTACGTACAATGGATTTTAATTGCAGGAATTCTAATGATTAAAGTTTTTCCTCAATTATTATTGGTTGGTATTATCATTTTTGCGGCAACAACATTGTTTTCTGTTATTACGCTTCCTGTTGAATACGATGCGAGTAATCGTGCTTTGGCTTGGTTAGAAAATAAACATATGCTAACGCAAGAAGAACAAGCAGGAGCAAAAGATGCGCTAAAATGGGCAGCGCGAACTTATGTAGTAGCGGCAATTGGTTCGATTGCAACGTTGTTGTACTATATCTCGATTTATTCTGGAAGTAGAAGGAACTAATTTTTTAATTTGATAATTGAGTTAATTAGTCAATTAGATAATTTATAGCAAACCCGACAGATTTTAAAAATCTGTTGGGTTTTTAGTTTTGTGATATCTTTTTCTGAAAAATCATTCCGTGGGAATGTTTCGTTGCTAGAGCTAAAATACGGATAGAGTAAGTTCCGAAGGAACAAATTATATTGTAGAGCTGGACTTCAGTCCAGTTTATAATAATGAGTTTTTAAAATTATGTAATTATCAAATTGGCACATTTTCTAATTCTAAAGCTGAATCTGTCTGTCAATTTGCTGATCTAAAGAAATAAAAGTTTCTGTTCTCGAAACGCCTTCAATGGCTTGAATTTTAGTATTCAAAAGTTGCATCAAATGTTCGTTGTCGCGACAGATGATTTTAATTAAAACCGACCAGTTTCCTGTTGTATAATGACATTCTAAAACTTCTGGAATCTTTTTTAAATCTTTTACCGCTTCAGAGTTTCTTGAGGCTTTGTCTAGATAAACTCCGACAAATGCCATTGTATTATAACCCAAAACTTTTGGATTAACCGTAAACTTAGATCCGGAAATAACGCCAGATTGTTCCAGCTTTTTTAATCTCTGGTGAATAGCGGCTCCTGAAATTCCGATTTTATTTGCGATTTGTAGAATTGGTTTTCGGGCATCGTCCATTAAATAACGTAGAATTTCTTTGTCGATTCCGTCAATTTCAATTAAGAGGGAGTTGATTTTCATAACTTATAATTTGAAACTATTTCTTGTGATTTGGGTTTGGAATAGAAATCAAATGTAGTTAAAAGGCTTTAAATAATGAAATTTCAATTTTTAAATTCCAAATTCCAAACTTGAAACCTCAAATTTCAATATAGTCCGTGGTTTCAACCACAGGAAAAGGAAGGAGATAAAGAGAATTGATTAAAAACAAAAATTCCAAATCTCAGATGATTAAGCTGAAATTTGGAATTTAAATATTTTTACTTGGTCAGGTTTACTTTCCTTTGTTTGCTTCGGCAACGTATTTTTCTAAAGCCATTGTCATAGAAGGAGTTTCAGGAGTTGGTGCAAGAATATCAATTCTTAAACCGTGGTCTAAAGCTTCTTTCTGAGTAGTGCTTCCAAATACAGCAATTCGAGTATCATTTTGTTTAAAATCTGGGAAATTTTTAAACAATGACTTGATTCCGGTTGGACTGAAAAAGGCTAAAACGTCATAATAAACGTCTGCTAAATCAGATAAATCACTCATTACAGTTCTGTAAAAAATAGCTTGCGCCCAGTCTACTTTAAGACTGTTTAATGTTACAGGAGCATCTGCATTTAATTGGTCAGATGCAGGAAGTAAAAACTTCTCGTCTTTGTACTTCTTAATTAGCGGAGATAAATCTGCAAAATCTTTTGCTCCAACGTAGATTTTACGTTTTCTATACACAACATACTTTTGAAGGTAAAATGCAACAGCCTCAGATTGACAAAAATACTTCAATCCTTCAGGAACTTTGTAACGCATTTCATCAGCAACTCTAAAAAAATGATCTACAGCATTTCTACTTGTTAAAATGATCGCAGTGTAATGATTAAGATCGATTTTTTGTAATCGAATCTCTTTTGCGCTAACCCCTTCCACATGAATAAATGGTCTGAAATCAATTTTTATTTTGTGTTTTTGTTGGAGCTCAAAGTAAGGAGAATTCTCCACTTTAGGTTCAGGCTGTGACACCAAAATTGTTTTCACTTTCATATTATAAACATTTTCTAAGCACTCCCTTTTGTTATCCAATAATAGAGAAAATAATAAGGGGCTATTTCAAGAGCGCAAAGATACAAAATAAAATAAAATAACTTACCGATAATTGCGTTTTGATATGTTTTAATTGAAATAAAGTAAGAGTATACGCTAATACACAGCGAAATACCAATGATTGCTAGCGGAACAATTTTTGGAATATTGCTGTAATAGAACAAAATAGCATTAATTGGAAGGATTAAAACGCCAATATAAGTTCTATAAGTGACTTTTTGTAAGTTAAATAATTCTACAAACTCGTCAATATTGAAGGAAGTCGCTACAATTTTTTCGATTAAATATTTTCCTAAAATAAAATAAAGTAAGAAAGTTGCGATCTGAATAAAGAGAATCCAATCGGTTTTTAAAACAGAATAAGTTCCTGTTTTTGGGTTCTCTGAAAAAATATGCATCGTAAGCAAAATGAAAAAGGCGTACGATATAATTTGCACAAAAAATAAGCCAACTGTAAAGCTGCTTTTTAAGTGATTGTTGTCACGATAAATCTTAGCGTATTTGTCAGAAAAAATAAGCTTGGTAAATTCGCTGAATCTATTTTCATAAGCAGATTTTGTCATGGCAACAACAGCAAAAGTCAGCACAAATAATAGTGTTGCCCAGTCTTTGTTTTCCAGAATTCGAGGGTGAAGTTGTTCAATCATAGCGTTACAAAATTAGTAATTTTTTGATGCAATACTTTTATTATATATTTATTATGAATCAAATGCTATAAAAAGTTTACTTTTGCGGTGAAATTACCATGAAAAAATGAATGATAGTATTGTCATAATTCCCACTTATAACGAAATTGAAAATATAGAAAGTATTGTAAGAGCTGTACTTTCGCAGCATAAATCTTTTCATTTGCTGATTATTGATGATAATTCTCCTGATCATACCGCAAATAAGGTAATTGCATTGCAGGAAGAATTTCCAGGGAAACTTTTTTTAGAACAGCGAGCTAAAAAATCAGGATTAGGAACGGCTTATGTTCACGGCTTTAAATGGGCTTTGGAACGCAATTATGATTTCATTTTTGAAATGGATGCCGATTTTTCTCATAACCCAAATGATTTAGAAAAACTATATGATGCCTGCCATTTTGGTGGAGCAGATTTAGCTATTGGCTCTCGTTATGTTACTGGAGTAAATGTTGTAAACTGGCCGTTAAGCCGTGTTTTGATGTCTTATTTTGCATCAGTCTACGTGAAATTTATCACCGGAATGAAAATTCATGATGCGACAGCAGGTTTTGTATGTTATAAACGTGAAGTTCTAGAGAAAATCAATTTGAATAAAATAAAATTTGTTGGCTATGCGTTTCAAATTGAAATGAAATATAGAACATATTGCGGTAAATTTCAGATTACAGAAGTTCCTATTATTTTTACAGATAGAACAAAAGGAGTTTCTAAAATGAGCAATGCCATTATAAAAGAAGCTATTCTTGGCGTAATTTCATTAAGATTAAGAAAATTAGTCAATTCATTATAAAGTAACCACCATGAACAGGATTTTAATAAAAAATGCCAAAATTGTAAACGAAGGGACAATTTTTGAAGGTGATGTTTTGATTGAAAACGATTTGATTGTTGAAATTGCAGACAGCATTTCATTGAAAACATCAGATTGTATTGTAGTTGATGCAGAAGGTAGTTATTTAATGCCTGGCGCAATTGATGATCAAGTGCATTTTAGAGAACCAGGATTAACTCATAAAGGAGATATCGAATCAGAATCTCGTGCAGCTGTTGCGGGTGGAATTACCTCTTTTATCGAACAGCCAAATACGGTTCCCAATGCCGTTACTCAAGAAATTTTAGAAGATAAATACCAGATTGCTGCTCAAAAATCATTTGCGAATTATTCGTTTATGATGGGAGCAACGAACGATAATTTGGAGGAAGTTTTAAAAACAAATCCAAAGAATGTTGCTGGAATCAAGATTTTCTTAGGTTCTTCAACAGGAAATATGTTGGTGGATAGAGAAGAAACTTTAGAGAAAATATTTTCAAGTACACCAATGTTAATTGCAGTTCATTGCGAAGATGAAACTACAATTCAAAATAATCTTGCGGCTTTTAAAGAGCAATATGGTGATGATGTTCCGGTAACGGCGCACCATTTAATTCGTAGTGCAGAAGCTTGTTATATTTCCTCTTCTAAAGCGGTGGCGCTGGCGAAAAGAACGGGAGCAAGATTGCATATTTTCCATCTTTCAACTGCGAAAGAAATGGAATTGTTTACCAATAAAATTCCATTAGAAGATAAAAAAATCACTGCTGAGGTTTGTGTGCACCACCTTTGGTTTACAGATGAAGATTATAAAACAAAAGGAAATTTCATTAAATGGAATCCAGCGGTAAAAACTGCCGAAGATCGTGCAGAACTTTGGAAAGCTTTGAATGATGGAAGAATTGACGTTATTGCAACAGATCATGCTCCTCATACCAAAGAAGAAAAATTGCAATCTTATTTGAATGCGCCTTCTGGAGGTCCGTTGGTGCAGCATGCAGTTGTAGCCATGTTTGAAGCGCATCATCAAGGGAAAATTAGCGTGGAAAAAATTGTGGAGAAAATGTGCCATAATCCAGCTAAGATTTTCAAAATTGAAAAAAGAGGATTTATCAGAGAAGGTTATCACGCCGATTTGGTTATCATTAATCCAAGTTTACCTTGGAGCGTAAAACCAGACAATATTTTATACAAATGCGGCTGGTCTCCTTTTGAAAACTATACTTTCAAATCTAGAATTACCCATACTTTCGTGAATGGAGAATTAGTTTACAACAATTTTAAAGTAAAAGATACGAGAGCAGGAAAAAGATTATTGTTTGACAGATAAAAAGCGGCTATGAAGAATTTTACTATAATAATATTGATTTTATTTCTTTCTGTAAGTTGTAAAAAAGAGCTTGTAAAACAGCCTGCGAAACTTATTGAGAAAGAAAAGATGGTTGATATTATGTATGATTTATCTCTTTTGGAAGCAATACGATATCAAAAACCTTTGTCTTTAGATTCTTTAGAAAGTGATCCGACCAAGTTTGTTTTAAAAAAATACAAAGTAGACAGTCTTCAATTTGCTCAGAATAATATTTATTACGCTTCCGATTATGAAAGTTATAAAGAAATGTTTGATGAAGTAAATAAAAGGATAGCTGTAAACCAGAGGGCAGCAGATTCTTTGGCAAAAATAGATGAGAAAAAAGAAGCTAAAGCCAAAAAGAACAAGCTAAAAGAAATAAAAGCAGATTCTGTAAAAAAAGTAGTTCCAAAAATTAATCTTGATTCTGTTAAAAGGATACAGATGCAACGCAGGAAATAATTATAGTTTAGAACTTTCTTTAATATAATAATGAATATCAGTAAAAACCGTTCCTAGAGCGGTTTTTATTTTTTCATTACTATATAAATTGGTAGAATAAGAAGCTTTGGCTGTTGCTTTTGTAATGCTTCTTTTTCTGAAAAACAGGGTCGAAAACAAGAAATCAGACATCCATAACAAATTCATAAAAAAAGGCTTGGCATGAATATGAGGCCTTTTGACTTTTAAAGTATCTGAAATTGTATTTAAAAGATTTCTAAAAACAATATTTTCTGCAATAAGCGTGAAACGTTCGTTTTTAATTTCGCTTTTCATCAATTGGAAAGTTGTTTTTACAACATCATCAATAGTGATAAAACCAGTACTTCCGAGCGTGTAGAATGAAAGTCCGTTGGCTACTTTTTTGTAGATTTCAGTGCTTCCTTGCTCAAAAATATTCATCATTGAGATCGGACCCAAAATAACTCCCGGATTTACAATAATTACATTTAATCCTTCTTGTTGCGCGCGCCAAACTTCCATCTCGGCACCATATTTAGAAATAGCATAATCACTATGCGGTTTTTCAGGATTCCAATCTGTTTCTTCTGTAATATAGGTTTCATGTGCAGCGAGATCTCCCAAAGCGGCGATAGAACTGATAAAGCAAAATTTTTGTATGTCTTTTGCAATCGAAAAATTAACCATATTGGCAGTTCCTTCGATGTTGGTTTTTCTCAGCTTTTCTTCGTCTTTTGGATTGAACGAAATTAAAGCAGCGCAGTGATAAACTTCTGTAATATCGATAAAAGCATTTTCAAGAGAAGGAACGTCTAAAATATCGGCTTCAAGCCAATTGATCTTTTCAAATAAATCTGATTTTTTATAAAAGTCAAAAACCGATTTTGCTTTTGCAATATTGTTTTTGCTTCTATAAATAGCCCGAACATTTTCTCCATTTTCAATCAAATGAAGTAATAAATGCGCGCCGACTAAACCAGTTCCTCCAGTTACTAATATCATGTTGTAAAGATAGTATTTTGGTTTTAAGGTGCAAAGAAGCAGAGGTGCAAAGGTTCAAAGTTTTGACTGTTTTCGGATCTTTAAATTGCTTTTTCTGATTGATATTGCGATTGCTTTTTGATATTGCGATTGACATTGATTACATTTGCGCAAATTATTTTATAAAAAAATGAAGAATCTAGTTGAAGAATTAAAATGGCGCGGGTTATATCATGATAGTATGCCTGGAACGGAAGAACAATTGCTAAAAGAAGCTACCGCTGCGTATATCGGTTTTGATCCAACGGCAGATTCACTGCATATCGGAAGTATGGTTCAGATTATTTTATTGGTTCATTTAAAGAATTTTGGTCACAGACCAATTGCTTTAGTTGGTGGAGCAACAGGAATGATTGGAGATCCTTCTGGTAAATCTGATGAAAGAAACTTGCTTGATGAAGAAGCTTTAGCTAAAAACGTTGCTGGAATTAAAAGTGTTCTGTCTCGTTTCTTAGATTTCAATTCAAACGAAGCAAATGCACCAGTAATGGTAAATAACTACGATTGGATGAAAGATTTCTCTTTTATAGATTTTGCACGTGAAGTTGGAAAAAGAATCACTGTAAATTATATGATGGCTAAAGATTCTGTAAAAAAGAGATTTAGCGGAGAAGGCGAAGGAATGTCTTTTACAGAGTTTACCTATCAATTAATTCAAGGCTACGATTTTTATCACCTATATAAAAACAACAATTGCATTCTGCAAATGGGAGGTTCTGATCAATGGGGTAATATTACCACAGGAACAGAATTAGTGCGCAGAATGGGTGGAGAAAATGCAAAAGCATACGCTTTAACTACGCCTTTAATTACAAAAGCGGACGGATCTAAATTCGGAAAATCTGAAGGAGGAAACGTTTGGTTAGATGCTGATAAAACTTCAGTTTACAAATTCTACCAATTTTGGGTAAATACAACAGATGTTGACGCTGAGAAATACATTAAAATCTTTACTTTCTTAGATAAAGATACAATTGATGCTTTAATCGAAGAGCACAAAACGGCTCCGCATTTAAGAGTTTTACAAAAGAAATTAGCCGAAGAAATTACGGTTTTTGTTCACAATCGTGAAGAATTAGAAAAAGCAATTCAGGCTTCGAATATTTTGTTTGGAAACTCAACGGCAGAAGATTTGAAAAAATTGGATGAAACTACTTTCTTAGAAGTTTTTGACGGAGTTCCGCAAGCTGAAATCGCAAAAGCAGATTTAGAAAACGGATTGGAAATTATTACTGTTTTAAACGAAAAAACAGGTTTCTTTAAATCTAACGGAGAGGCGAGAAGAGCTTTAACTGCAAATTCAATTTCTGTAAATAGAGAAAAAATAAAAGAAGATTTTGTTTTAACGGCAAATGATTTAATTAACAATCAGTTTGTGTTATTGCAAAGTGGAAAGAAGAATTACTTTATGATTAGAGTGGTGTAAATGGTTTAACTATTTAATCGGTTAATTGTTTAATCGATTTTTGCTCTATAAATTTAAATGTTTAAATCTCAATATCTCGAAAGAGCTGTTGAGATTTTTTATTTAAAAAAAATCATTCCGTAAGAATGTCTCGTCGGTTGAACCAAGATTTAATTTGAGGTTATCGTTCCGTAGGAACGTTTGATAAACGGTTTTGGTTTACAAGTTTCCCTACAGGACACAAATGCTTAATTTTATTATTTTTTCTATCGATGAAATATTCCTATGGAATATAAATAGAATTGTTATTTATAGCTGTTTAACCGATCCAAAACCGATTAACCGATTAAACAAATCAACGATTAACCATTTAAAGAACCATCAAATTACAACCACGAATATCAGAATTATCAAAACGTCCCAATACCTCGAAAGAGTTGTTGGGATATTTTTTGCCTAAATCCTGAGTGGCGATAAAAGAACATGAATTGATATTGGCTAAATCAATAACGTTGATTCCGCCAGTTTTTCCGCTTTCTACGTACGTCAGCGCATCTTCAGGATCGCGAATCAAGATATTCATCCAAGACGGACATTCAAAAACACCTTCCCCTAAAGAATAAGCTTGTGCTAAAAGTTCAGTCATTCCGTATTCTGAATGAATGGAAGAGACACCAAAACCTTTGCAAAGCTGTTCGTGCAATTCTTCACGAATCATTTCTTTGCGCTTCCCTTTCATTCCTCCAGTTTCCATAATAATGGTATTTTGAAGGTCGAATTGATGTTTTTCGATTAGATCTAATAAAGCGTAAGTAACACCAATTAAAATTACGTTTTGACCAGCTTCGTCTAATTCAAGAAGTTTTTTAATTAAGTCATCGTGATTGTGCAAATAGAACCCGCTTTCCGGTTGATTAGAGAGTTTTATTAAATCTTCGACCATGTAGATTAACGAAGATCCTTCACGTTCTAAATAGGACGGCAAAAGGGCTAAAACAACATAATCTTCAATGTTGCCATAAAATTGCGAAAATCCTTTTTGGTAACTTTCTTCATATAAAGAAACATCTGTTACTAAATGTCGGCTCGTAATCATTCCGGTAGTTCCGCTACTCGTAAAAGTAACCTGAGTAGAATCAGTATTTGAAACGACATCATGGCTTTTGAAAAACTGAATGGGTAAAAAAGGAATTTGTTGAAGTGATTTTACTTGTTGCGGATTCACTTTTAAAAAATCACAAAAATCACGATACACTTTGTTGTTCTCATATTGAAAACGAAATACTTTTAGTGCTATTTTTTCAAATTGCTTCTGACTAGAAATGGTAAAGATATCGCTGGCTGTAATCAAAACTTTTTTTTGCAAAGATATTGTTTTTAGTTTTTAGTCGCAGTTTTCGGTGGCAGTTTTCGGTGGCAGTTTTCGGTCTCGCTTTTCGGTTATGATTTTTTGTCAAAGGATGTAACTGAAAACTGTGACTGTAAACTAAAAAAAGCTCCAAAGGAGCTTTTTTTTATCTTATAATGAGTTTCCGGGTTGCGGATGCATTGAGTTCGCTGATTTTAATAATGTAAACTCCAGGAGGCAATTCAGAAACATTTAGTTCTCTAGAAGCTATATGAGCTTGAAGTACTTTTTTTCCTAAAATATCAAACACAATAATTTCTTTCTCTAAATCGTTTTTAGTAGAGATGTAGACTTTTCCATTTGTAACTGGATTAGGATACAAGCTTAGTCCCTCAATAGAAGTTGTTTCTTGAGGTTTTGGTAATTGCTTGCTGTCTTGCGCTGAAGCGGAAACAGTAAAGAAAAAAGCCAATAAGAAAGTAATATAAAAGTAGTTTTTTGCCATCGCAATATTTTAGTTATTGTAAATATACAAAAAAAATTACAAAAAGTACGCCAAAAAAAAACATCGCTAAGATTTAGGATGTTTTTAACATTTTGTAGTCTAAGGTATTGCAAACTAGTATATTTAATAACAAAAAAAACACCCTAATGAAATTAGGGTGTTTTTAAATATTTTATCTTTTAGATTATAGGCCTCTTGTCCATCCAGCAGTCCAAGTTGGAACTCCTGATCCGTTTCCTGCTCCAGTTGCAGTTGTAGATTCTGTGAATAATTTAGAAATATCAACTGATCCACCAGCAACAGTAGCTGTAGCTTTTGATTTAAGTGTTACGTCTTCAAATTTCACGTTAGTTGCTAATAAGTCAGTTCCAGCATATTTGATGCTTTCGTCGTGTTGAACATCAAATCCAGTTTTCCAACCTTTTAATACAACATTGTCAAATTTACCTTTAGTACCAACTCTTAATTTGAAAGCTTGAGATTCTGCACTTGTATCATTAACACCAGCTCCGATAAGAGTAAGGTTTTTGATAGTTGGGAAAGAAATTGGAGTAGCTAAGTGGTTGTTAGCGTTGTTATCAGCTTCAATACCTCTGTTACCAGCGTTAGTTCTAATTCCGTAGAAGTTTTCACCTGTTCCATTCCATCCTTCAGTCCAGTCAAATAAATCATCACCAACAGCTGTAGCATCTTTGTTAGAAACTACTAAGTGGTTAGCATTAACTGTTCCACCGAACCACTCGAATCCATCATCAGAGCTTTCGAAAACTTGTACGTAATCGATAACAGTTCCGTTACCAACTCCAAATAATGAAAGTCCGTTGAATTCTTTGTCACTGCTATAAGAGAAACCTGGGTACTCAATTCTTAAATATTTGATTGATCCAGAGTTGTCGCTAACTTCTGTTCCACCGTAAGTTAATTCAGAAACTTCAGCAGAAGCAGTAACTCCTTTGTTGATTGGAGCTTTTCCGCAAAGTACTAATCCACCCCAAGCAGCTGGTTTTTTAGTTTCAGATGTCATAATTACTGGGCTAGTCGCAGTTCCTTGAACGTCGATTTTTCCTCCTTGTGCTACAGCAATATATCTTACAGCTTGTAATTGGTCAGCTGCTACTGCAGTTGCTTCGATGATAACTCCAGGTTTAATTGTAAGTTTTGCAGAATTTTTAACTACTAATTTTCCTGTAAGTTTATAAGTTCCAGATTCTAATACTACCTCACCACTGTTGATTTCTCCTTGTAAGTTGTCTCTTACTACTACGAAATCAGATTTTGGTCCGCTGTTGTTGTTGTCGTCACTAGAACAAGATGTTGTAAGTGTTACAAGTGATAAAGCTGCTAAGCCTAAAATTGTTGAAATTGTCTTTTTCATTACTTTTTTTAATTAGTTTGTGTTTATGCAAAGATTAGAACTTAACTCTTAATCAACGTTAAGCCGTTGTCATCTATTTGTTATGTGTTTTTTACTGTAATGTTAACTAAATGATAACTCAGTATTTGTTTTATGTTATTAGAATTGGTAGTTCATTCCTAGTCCAAATGTTAGTCCTTTTTTGTAGTTGAATACTAGAACATCTCCACCTGCATTTTCTTGAACTCTCTTGAATTCTGGATTCAATAAGTTTCTTGCTCCAAAATCAATTCCAAAGCTTTTAGTCAATTTTGTTTTCAAAATAAGATCTAAAGATCCCATAGCTTTATCAACTAAATTTCCTTTTCCTTCGTTTCCAATTGCGTAAAGCTTATCAGAATAATGGTTGTAAGCAAGTGTTGCTGTAATTCCAGAATCAGTTGTGAAGTTTTTAGCATAAGATAAATCAGCATTTAAAATCAAATCTGAAGCTCCTGTAAATCCTGAACTGCTATCTGTAGTGTTGATGTTCAATCTTCCGTCTGTTTCGTTTCTAACTTTATCGGCATCAATATCTTGATGTGTTTTCATTAAAGAAGCATTAAATCCGAAAGAAAGTTTATTAGTATATTCTCCTTCAATTTCAAAGATGTTTTTTCTTGCTTCTAACTCAACTCCATAAGCATAACCTGTATCTCCAATATTAACAAAAGAAATATCATTTGTAGAAGAAGCAATAATGATTTGGTTGATTGGATCCATGATGTATTTTCCAAAAGCAGTAACAGAGAATAACTCGTCGCTTTTTGGGAACATTTCCCATTTTAAATCCAAATTGTAGTTTTGTGAAGGGTATAAACTTGGGTTACCAATTACAGATTCCATTACATCTTCATAAATAAACAAAGCACGTTCTTTAAACTGTGGCAATGTGTATGTTTTACTAGCTGCTAAACGAAGATTTTGTTTTTCGTTTAATTCATATTTTAAGATAGCACTTGGCAAAAATTCATTTCTTTCAAAAGTATTTGTTCCTCCACCAGCATCAAGCTGTGTTCTCCAGTTAACTGTTTGAGAGATTCTTTCGTATCTCAAACCAATAACAGTGCTCAATTTATCTGTGAATTTGTATTCGAAATTACCAAAACCTGCATGTATATCTTGTTTTCCATCATAAGTTTGAGGAGCCATTCCTGCAAAAGCTGCAGTTGAGAATAAACCGTTTTGATAATTTGTTTGGTTAAAAAAGGCATCTAAATTATTTGGATTTACATCTGTATTTTGACCAGCTTGGCTAATATTGAAGTTGAACTGAATAGCTTCAAAATCACGTTTTTTAAATCTACCATTATAACCTACAGTAATTTTTCCTTTTGGCTCACCATCTTGATCTCCTAATTTGTAAGATAATGCAAGATTAGCTGCTGCTTCATTCTCTGTAAGATCTTGAAAATATCTCTGATTGTCTGTAGTAGTTCTTTGAGCAAGTGTGTATCTATCAGTTGTAGGATTGTAGAACATTTTGTTTTGAGTTCTGTCTGGCATATCACCTTTTACGGTATTGTATGAAACTCCCCAATCCAAATTAATTTTGTCTGTTATTTTGTCATTTCCTAAAAGCTGATTGATTATAACAGTGTTTTGTGTAAATGTACCTCTTTGAACCAAAAGGCTTGCATCAGAGTTGTCAAAATCTCGATCACTTCCAAAATAAGTATCTCTAGTTTGCTCAGAAGAATTAACAAACAAGAAGTTGTATCCAATTTTGTGGTTTTTGTTCAAACGGTAGTTTGCGTTGAACATTCCAGTAGTGTTTGTGTTGTAAGTAAATTTTTCTTGGTTAAAAGTTTTTAATGAAGCACCCTGAGCATTTACACTTTGAGTTAATCCTTCTCTAAATTCATAACCATTTGCAAAACCTGCAGTAGCAAAAAGGCTTAATTTTCCTTCTTCACCAATGTTGAAAGTTTTACCAGCTTTTAAGTTAAAGTTTCCACCAAAAGGAGATTCTTTTTTAGGATTTAAGCTGTTCTCAAAACTAAAACTGTTTAAAGGATTGTTTGGAACTCCATAAGAAACAAAACCAGATTTGTTTGGTCCTTGCTGTAATAAAAAGTTGCTAGAGTTTGATACTGCATTAGTGTTAACTTTTGAACCTAATGAGATTTCAAACATTCCTTTTCCACGGTAATCTTTAGATACGATATCTACATTTCCTCCAGCAAAATCTCCGTACATTTTTGCACCGTAAGATTTATCGATCGAAATATACTCTACAATATCAGTTGAGAAAAGATCTAGAGCTATGTTTTTTCTTTGTGGGTCGTTAGATGGAATTGGCAATCCGTTCATCGAAGTAGAGTTGTAACGATCTCCCAATCCTCTAACATAAACGTTGTTGCTTCCTTCTTGTTTAGAAACACCAGATGTTTTTGCTACAGCAGCAGCTACATCTCCAACTCCTTTTCTAGAAAGTTCCTGCGCACCGATAGTTTGCTTAATGTCTACGGCGTTTTTTTGTTCTAAAAGTAAAGCTGTTTCTTTTTGTTTGCTAACTGCAGTTGCTTGTACAACTACATCTTTAAGCGTATAACTTCCAGAAGAAAGAGCTTGATTGATCACTACAGTTTCGTTTGCTTTTACGGCAACTGGAGCTTCTACAGATTCATATCCAAGGAAACTAAAAATTAAGGTGTAATTTCCAGGATTTACGCTCAAGGAATATTTTCCATCAACGTCGGTATTTACGCTAATATTTGTACCTTTAATAAGTACATTAGCAAAAGGTAAAACATCGTTGTTCATTTCTTTGTCGGTTAGAACTCCAGAAATTGTACCTTTGTTTTGCGCGATCGAAATCGTACAGATAAATAATGCAATAAATAGAAATCTTAAATTGAATTTCATTTGTTCAGTGTTGTGTTAATTTATTTTTGTGCAAAGAAAGAACCGCGCTGTAAAGTCCATGTTACGGACTTGTTATGTTTTTGTGTTGTTAAGATTATCAAATTGTTATGAGATTAAATTACGGTTAACACCATTTTTTAACGGTTCTTTTGTTAGTATATTTACCCTGTGAAATAAGAAATATCGAATCTTAAACAATAAAATTTCGATATAAAAATCTCAATTTTTGCTATTTATGAAAAAAACACAAACTAAGATTTTATTAGTTGACGACGAACCAGATATCTTAGAAATCGTTGGCTATAACCTTGCTCAGGAAGGCTACCAGATAGTTACGGCATCCAATGGAAAAGATGCTATAGCAAAAGCGCAGAAAGAGTTGCCAGAACTAATCATTATGGACGTGATGATGGCAGAAATGGACGGAATGGAGGCTTGCGAGCATATTAGAAAAATTCCTGAATTAAATAATGTTATCATAACTTTCCTTACAGCAAGAAGTGAAGATTATTCGCAAGTAGCTGGTTTTGACGCCGGTGCTGACGATTATATTACCAAGCCAATTAAACCAAAATTATTGGTTTCTAAAGTAAAGGCGCTGTTAAGAAGGTTAAAAGAACAAGAAGTTGTTACCGATACTTTAAACGTAGGCGGAATCGAGATTAACCGTGAGGAATACAAAATCATAAAAGGTAATGTAGAAATCGCTTTACCAAGAAAAGAATTCGAATTGTTTTACCTATTGGCTTCTAAACCGGGGAAAGTTTTTAAAAGAGACGAAATCTTGGATAAAGTTTGGGGTAACGAAGTTGTAGTTGGAGGAAGAACAATCGACGTTCACATCAGAAAACTGCGCGAAAAAATCGGAGAAGACCTTTTTAAAACTATAAAAGGTGTAGGTTATAAATTTGAAGTTTAGTATCCTGTAAAATTCGAACCATATAAGTGATATAAGTTCATTTAAATTGTGGTTCGTATTCTTTTAAAAATAGTATATTTAGCACATGTAAACATAGCGTTTACATGTGCTAAGTCATTTATAGTCAAAAGTAAAATGAACTTATATCACTTATATGGTGAAAAATAATCTCTTAATGGTTAAATAGTTTCAATGAAAATTAATTTTAAAAAAACATACAAATTTGCCATAAAATCGGCATTATATATAAGTCTATTTGCGACGGTATTTGTGCTGATGCTGATGTCTTTATTTTATAAAAATCAATTAAAACATCAAGTAGCATTCGGAATAATCTTCATTATTGTTATCTATATATTTTCTTTTTTAGTGTTACAATATCGTGTAGAACGTTTTATCTACAGACGAGTGAAGAAAATTTATGATGAGGTTTCATTATTAGAATCGACAACGTTAATCAATCAGCCTATTAATACGGATATGGAAACGCTTTCGCGTGAAGTGAAAAAGTTTGCAACCGATAAGAAACTCGAAATCGAAATGCTCGAAATTCGTGAACAATATAGAAGAGAGTTTTTAGGAAATGTTTCGCACGAATTAAAAACACCCTTGTTTACTGTTCAAGGTTATGTTTCAACTTTGCTCGATGGTGCGATGGATGACAAACATATTAGAAAAAAATATCTAAAACGTGCCGAAAAAGGAGTAGAGCGTCTTATATATATTGTTGAAGATTTGGATATGATCACCAAATTAGAATCTGGCGATTTAGATTTGAATATGACCGATTTTGATGTGGTCGAATTGATTCAGAATGTTTTTGAACTTCTTGAAATGAAAGCGGATAAGAAGAAGATCAAATTGGCTTTTGAAAGTAAAAATATCCAATCGGTTATGATTCGCGGAGATCAAGACAGAATTCAGCAAGTTCTGGAAAATCTGATTGTGAACTCTATAAAATATGGAAAAGAAGGCGGTTTAACAGAAGTTGGGGTAGTAAACCTAACCAAGAAAAAAGTCTTAATTCGTATTAGTGATAATGGCGAAGGCGTTGAAAAACAAAATATACCAAGACTTTTTGAACGTTTTTACCGAGTGGATAAAAGTGGAACAAGATCTGAAGGAGGTTCTGGCTTAGGATTGGCAATTGTAAAACACATTATTGAAGCTCATAAAGAGAAAGTTTATGTGGAAAGTGAGTTCGGAATTGGTTCTGAGTTCTCTTTTACGCTTGAAAAAGCAAATAAATTAACAAAATCTGACGTTAAGTAAATGTGATTGGGTCTTTCTTAAAAGCTGTAAATAGAGGCTTTTAACACTAAATAAACATACGGATTCTGACCGTAACATTAAATTTTTATTATAGTAACATCTGGTTAATGATTTCTTAACACAGGTGCTCCATCTTTGCATCCTGAAATTAAGGGAATTACAGAACTGATGATAAAAAGAAAAATAGTAGCCATTTTATTGTTGTTAACTTGTGCCGTTTACGCACAGGAAACAAATAAACAAGAATTAAATAAGCAGGATGTAAAAAACGAAGTAATGCGTATTTTAGATTCTATAAACAAAGCAAAACTTCCAGAAACTAAATCTGGAGGAGGAATTGAAGAACATTGGTATGACAGAATCTCTTTAAGAGGTTATGCTCAAATTAGATACAATGGTCTACTTTCTACAAATGACAAAGTTTCGTGCGATCAATGTGATAAATCTTGGGGAACAACTTCGACAGCTCCAGACGCAAAAGCAAACAATGGGCTTTTTATTCGTCGAGCACGTTTAGTGTTTTCCGGACAAGTTCATCCAAATTTGTTTTTCTATTTCCAACCCGATTTTGGTAGCTCTCCAAGTACTGGAGTTCAAAATTTTGTGCAAATTCGTGACTTGTATTTTGATATATCTTTTGATAAGAAAAGAGAATATCGCGTTCGTGTTGGGCAAAGTAAAATTCCCTATGGTTTTGAAAATATGCAATCAAGCTCGCAGCGCTTAAGTTTAGATCGTGCGGATGGTATAAATAGTTCTATAGCAAATGAGCGTGATTTAGGAATCTTTTTTTATTGGGCTCCAGCCGAGATACGTAAACGTTTTGAGATGTTAGTTAGAGATGGATATAAAGGTTCGGGTGATTTTGGTGTATTTGCTTTTGGAGTTTACAACGGACAGATTGCCAATAAAATGGACGGAAACAGAGATTTAAATGTAGTAACAAGAGTTTCATATCCATTTGTAATAGGTAGCCAGATTATTGAACCTGGAATTCAGGCTTATACAGGAAAATGGGCTTTTACTGGCGAAATTTCTTCAGGTGTTATTGTAAATGATCCACAATATGTGAAAGATCAGAGAGTAGGAGCAACATTTGTTTTATATCCAAGGCCTTTCGGGATTCAGACTGAGTACAACTTCGGAACTGGTCCAAGATATAATACCGATACAAACACTGTTGATGAAACAGATTTAAATGGAGGTTATGTTTTATTGAATTATAAATGGGATATTAAAAAACAGCATATTTATCCTTTTGTAAAATTTCAATATTATGATGGAGGTAAAAAATACGAGAAAGATGCGAGAAGTTATGTAGTAAGAGATTATGAAATTGGTATAGAATGGCAACCAATCAAAGCTTTTGAGTTAACAGCGCAATATGTAATTGCAGATAGAACATTTGAAGATAGTGCACTTCCGATAAACAGACAGCAAGGAAATGTATTGAGATTGCAGGCGCAGTTTAATTTCTAAGAAAAATAAAAAATAAAATCTGTATTTATTAGTTTCGTGAAGATACTTATAAATACAGATTTTTTTATTGCTGAGGTTTATCTTCAAAAACAGCAAACAATGAATCCCAGTCAATATCATTTTTAAATTGAGACAATCCTTTAAATGATTTTACTTTGGATAAATCTTCAATAGTAAAGTCGTCTTGCATTGCATACGGTACCAAATTTTCTTCCTGAAGTTTTATAGCCAGATATTCCTGTTCGTACTGGCCAGGCGTTGGAATAAAAAATGCTTTTTTGCCTAATTTTGCCAAATCCATTACAGTAGTATACCCAGAACGGCATAAAACAAATTCACTTTCATTAAAAGTTTGTTCCAGTTGTTTTGAGTTCATGAAATTGTAATAAGTAATATTTCCACTTTCCCACTTTTCCTGCGTTTTTTCTACAATTCCCTGTACAAAAACAACTTTCCCAAGGTATTTTGAAGCTTGCTTTTGCAATTTTTCGTCTAAAAAAGTACGTTGAGGTTCAGGTCCAGATAATATAATCATAAGATCATATACTTTTGGTGTATCCTTTTTCTTCATACGACTCAACGGCCCAATATATTTAAGGTTAAGATCGTTGGTTTTCAAGTGTCCTAAATCTCCAGTTAGATTTGTTTTTCCGTTTGTATCTGGAACCCAGCATTCATTGTATTTTTTTATAAAGTACTGATGACATTTACTCGTAAACCAAGTAGTATTGCCAGTCATCACATTTAATTGATGGGTCATAAAAACAGAAGGAACTTTTTTGCTAAAAACACCAAGTCTATTATCAGAAATGATACCGTCAATTCCATGTTTTTTGATCCATGCGTTAATCATTTTTTTCTCATCCAAAATGGCAGTAATCATTTTTGGAAGGTTTTTAATCAGCTTCCATTTAAAATTTTTACCATTCTTGGCATATTCAATATGATAAGAAGGAAGTTCTAAAGTTTGTATGTACGGGAATTCTTTTCGCAATAAAGCCAAAGCAACTCCATCAGACGCAATAATCGGAATATAATTGTTCTCTTGAAGAGCCTTTATAATAGGAATACATCGAGTTGCATGACCCAAACCCCAATTTAATGGAGCTACTAAAATAGTTTTATTCGCAGAATAATCAATGCTCATTTTATGACACGTTTTAAAAACGAAGATAAAGAAATATGTTTGGGATGCTATTTTGAGGGTATTACTAAATTATTAACTCTAGATTTTATAAAACACTAGAATTTTCGAGGGATGATTCAAAATTAATTGCGTTTTTTTAAATAAGATTACCTCTATGTTAAGCGATTCTGGTTTCTCCAAATGACCTTAATAAGGAAATTTGCAAGTTTAGTTGAAATATAATCAAAGGGTTATATGAAAAGGCAATTTTTTTGAATGAAATAGATATTCATAAAAACTATTTTGTCTGTAAAACCCCAGCGGGGTAAAATATTTATAGAATTCCAATAAGACAAATAAAAAGCTCTGGAGGAGCAACATGTTTTTTATAATCTAATATATGTCGCTCCTCCGGAGCTTTTTATTGTAAAAAATATTCTTAACTATAAATATTTCGCTTCTCCGAAGCTTACAAAAAGAAGAAGCTGTCCTTTTGGACAGCTTCTCAAAGTCTTTTATTAAAACCTTAGCACCTCAGTGCCTTAGTCCCTCAGAACCTTAATCCTGAATATATGTTTTATTACCATTTTTGTTAATATAGTATTTGCCGCCTCTTGGTCCTGTATATACTTTTTTACCATTGTATTCTCCAGTAACTTTATCTGGTACAGATGGTGCTTTTTCATTTGTTTCTTTTAAAGTTTTTGATGCTGATTTTTTAGCAGTTGCGGCATCTTTTTTAGCAGCATCAGCTTTTGCAGTAGATTTTTTAGCATCGGCTTTAGCTTTATCTGCAGCACTTTTAGCTTTATCAGATTCTACAGTAGCTTTTTTTGCATCAGCTTTTGCTTTTGTGGCTTCTTTGTCTGCTGTTTTTTTAGCTTTATCTGCTGTTTCTTTTTTTGCTTTTGATGAAGCTTCTTTTGCATCATCTGCTGCTTTTTTAGATTTTGCCGCTTCTTTTTTTGCATCTGCCGAAGCTTTGTCTGCAGTTGATTTAGCTTTTTTTGCTGAGGCTTCTGTTTTGCTTTTAGCAGCTTTTGCAGTTGTTTCTTGGGCATAGAAATTAGATGAGAAAACAACTATAAAACAGAATAATAATAATTTTTTCATAAGGTTATACGTTTAAATTTCAATTAAAATTAAACAATTTATTGTCATCTTTTTCGCAACACCTTAAAAATATGCGCGAAGCTGAATATTTCCAGTATGAATCGTCGATCCGGTTTCACTTTTGCGTCCTTGATAATTTAAATTGATATCTAAAAAAGACGTAATGTTCTTTTGCAGAAGCAGTTTCCAAACCAAATTTGATCCAGCCTGAAGCCCTTCTAACATTTGAAAACCTACAGATGAAAATTCATTTCCATTAAATTTATTTTCATAAAAAGAAAACTCTCCATTAACAGTTACTTTTTTTTCGCCTGCATAAGAAAACGAAGTACCAATTCTGTTTTGGTCTAAAGTTTCAAGATTTCCAGTTTGGTTTTTCTTGTTTTGAAGCTCATAAAAGAAATCCAGTTTAGTGTTTTTAGAGAATAAATAACTCACTTTTGGTGCGATCTGCCAGCCTTTAATGTCATAATTTTTCTCAGCAAAATCTTTCGAAACCAAATCTGTTTTTATTGTTTTTGTAAAGAAATTAAATAGCCAGCTTTTTTGATACAAATGCATGTATTGAATTTGATGTGAATAATTTCCAACATCTTGCGATCCGATAGAAAGCAGACTTTTTCCTTTATTAATAAGATAAGAATAGGTAACAGAATGTTTTTGTCGACCACGATTGAAAAACAAACTATTTCTAAAACTCGAATTTAAACCAAGAATGTTTTCCTCTGAAGAATGAAATGGATTAAGTTCTAATTCGCCATCATTTCTAACTTTTCGATCTAGTATAAAAGAGGTTTGATTGTAGAAATAGGACAGCACTTTTTTATATCCCTTCTCGTTCTGCCATTGCAACGGATTTAAAGTTAAGGATTGCGAAAATTTATTTTGATTGGTTTTAATATAAACCTGATTCGGCAAAAATATTCTAACATATCTTGCTTGATCCTGATAAACTGCCACTTCAAACTCTTCCAATTCCTGAATTCCGTTTCCGTTATAATCATTCCAAGTATAAACTCCTTGCCCAGTCGGAACTTCAACATAGGTAAATTCTTGTTGCGCAATGGTTCCAGAACTTGTTTCGTAGGCACTTCCAATTTGTATTAACTGATTAAAAAAACGATCGTTGTATAAAATTCTCGAGTTTAAAGAAGGTTCATTCTTTCGAGTTGCGTCTGTAAAATCTAGATTTCTATAACTGGCATAAACCGCTAAATCGGTAGTTTTATTTTGAATTAATTTCGACTTTAAATAATAGGTTTGCGAATTATTAACATGCTGTAATAATCCGTTTTGCAAACTATCGTTTCGTCTTTGCAAATAACCAATTTCAACAAAAACTTTGGTGCTATCACCACGTCCTGCAAAAACGCCATATTCTGAAAAACGCTGGCTTAAAGTAGAAAACTGATTGGTAATTTTATCTTTTTCCTGATTGTCTTCCAATTGCATACTGCCGCCAACCCAGTTTTTACCAAAATGATATTTAGTTCTGGTTTGATTCCTAATAAATTTTGAAGTCGAAGCTGTAGCATCAGAATTCAAGAAGCTACCATTGTTTTCAATCGTCCAATTTTTGAGTTTGAATAAAGCTGTCGTGGTATGTCTAGAACCAGCATAACTTTCACTAAAATCTAACTTCTCAAATTGATAAGTCAGCAAACCGATATTTGAAGTTTTTTCTTTAGAAAATAAATCAAAATTGAAACCTGTAACCAAAAGACTTTGATTGCCCAAAAGTGTTCCAGTTAAATTCCAATCGCGGTTAAATTCTATATTGTACAAACGTTCGACAGATTTAAAATCCTGCTGTACATATTGATAATTGGCAAAAGCATCTAAACTCCAACTTCGAGAGAAAAGCCGTTTTTTTAGATTGGTTTTAAAAGCGATTCCTTCATTATCAGCATCATCAATTCCAGAAAATAAATTTTGATCGTTATTGCTAACTGCCAATTCAAAATCGACTAAAGTTTTTTCATTCGGATTATATTTCCCTAAAAAGGTCGCAATCTGAAGTTTTATTGGTGCGACAAGCTGTACAATTGGCTCGTAATTTCCTTGTAAAATACCATTTATAGGTTCTACATATTGGTAAATTCGTTCTACTGAATTATTGTTTTGAATGATGTAATTTCCAGCATTCGCGCCCACAAGACTAAATCTCACATTGTATAAAACATCAGCAGAATTGTTAGAATATTCATAAACTTCGACCGAATTGATAATCGTCTTTTTATATAAAATTTTGTTGTCGGCATATTTATCTTCGTAAGCAGAAGGCGCTTTCATTAAATTAACGTCATCTCCCGCTTCACTTAAAATCTGAACTTGTTCTGGCGAAAGATTTTGCTGTAAAGGCTGATTCTTCATATCGTTTTCAGAATAAATATAACCTCCAAAACTCCAGTTTTTGTTTTCATGCGTTGCGCCTGCGTAAGTGACCAATCGATTGTAATTTCGTTCAGAATATTGGTATTCAACATTAATACGCATTTCGGAGTTGATCGGAAAAAGTGACGTAAAGACTATTTCTCCCGCATTATAATCAATTACATAATCGTTGTTTTCGCCTCGTTTCAGCAAAACACCATTTACATAAACACGTTCTGAACCTGAAATAACCAAAACATATAATTCGCCATTTTGACCTTTTAATTTATATGGACCTTGATTTCCTTCCTGACCTGTAAAAGTGCTTTTGGCATATTGACCTTTCACAAAAGCAACTGAAGCAAAAACATTGGTTTTACTTTTTTCAGTATCAAAATCAAAACTTGCAGAAATTCCCTGAACTTTTTTATTGAAGCTCAAAAATTGTGTTTTTCTGTTTTCTAAAAAGACATCGCCTGCGCGAATGTTCCAATCATCGCTAAAAAGTTCCATGAAAATATTATCGAACTGATCTAATTTCTGAGAATAACCGCCATCTTGCAACGGAATGTTACTATCTTGAAGTGAAGCGCGCAAACTCACTTTTTCTGAAATCTTGCCCGTAATCTGTAAATCTAAATTGGAATTTAAAACCGTACTCTGATTATTTCCGATAGTGATACCTCGCGTAATGCTACCAGAAGTATTTAATCCGTCAAAAGGAGCGACTTTTTTAGCATTTGCATTGTTGTCAATTCGATACAATTTTTCAGTTCCGACATCATTGGTTACAATTTGGTCGGATTTATAAAGGCTGTATTCTTTAGTTAAGAAATCAGGATATTGAAGGTAATTGACAATTAAAGTGTCTGATGCCGCTTGGAATTTTTCATTTAAAAGTAAAAAACCTTTTTGAAAATCAATTTTGTAGAACGACGAATCTATCGGCTCATTTTTAGTATTGAAAAGCTGAAAAAATCCAGAATTAATACTGACTTTCTCAAGCCGAATAGTATCTTTTGAAGCAATTACTTTTTTGGTTTTGTACAGCGATTCCGTGTCCTGCGCTTGAACCGCAGAAAACCAGAAGAAAACCGTCAAAAACAGTAATTTTTTCAACATAAATACTTTAACTCTAAAAAGTCAAAAGTAGTATTTATAATTGGGAAAATCGGGACTTGAATTTTTGAGTTTTAGATTGATGAAGCATTTTCTTGTGCGTGCTTTTTTCTTTCTGCGCGATAAGAAATAAAAACACCAATTGCGCTTAAAAAAGGAGCGATTGCTAATTGGAAGTCAGAAAATTGAATGTCTTTAAAATCTTTCGAGAAAACTGGAATTAAAATTACGACTATGAATACAAATGCAACAGTAAGAAAAATTATTGTGAATGTTTTTCGGTTTTTCATATAATTTTATAAAACAGGTTTAATGGTTTTTACTCAGTGGTTTTTGATTGATTTAGCTTTAACTTCTTTTCCGTTTGATACAAAACAATTGCAACAGACAATATTAATCCTATAAATACTGAAAAGTTAGTAAATGACGTACTGCCAAAAATTGCATACAGTATAATTTGAACTAATAATAAAAGAGATAGAATTTTTAAGAAAAGATTGGTGCTGTATTTTTGTGCAAAATCCCAATTCTGTTTGTTTTTCATTGAGTTTGACGTTCTGTAACCATACAATGAATTTATATTTTTTGGAGGAAATACTTTAGTTACTAGCATTATAAACAATACTATTATAACAATCGGATTTTTCGATAAAAGAGTTAGTGTTTCCATAAAAGTGTTTTTAAATCTTTGTTTGGAGATTTCGTTTTCGAATATACAAAAAAGAAGGAATTGAGCAATAAAACTTACAAAAAAAGGCTTCACTCTGAAGTGAAGCCTTTCTACTATAATTTGAATAAATAATTACCTTTTATAAAGCAATATTAACTTAATTCTTTAGTCACAATCTGCATCGTTTCACGGCTAACTTGTTTCAATAAAACTTCTTTATTAGCTTCAACAGTGTGCGCCGCTTCTTCTGTAAAGTGACGAATCGTGTATAAAGTCACATTTTCGCTGTATTCAACTTTGAATTTTTTAGAAAGAATAGCATTCAATTCTGGGAAATTTCCAAATTTATCTTCCACGCAAACAGAGAAACTAATCGCAGAATTCTGAATCAAGTTTACTTTGATTTTAAATTCATGAAACAATCCAAAAATCTCACTGATGTTTTCTTCCATAATGAAAGAGAAATCAATAGATGAAAGCGAGATTAAAAGCTGTTCTCTTTTTACAATAAAACATGGATATTGCGGTTCAAGATCTACACCTTTAGAAACACAAGTTCCTTTTAATAAAGGTCCAATAGAAATTCTAAAATCTGCTAATGAAATATTTTTCAGATTTTCTTTTTGAAGAAGCGGAAATAAATTGAAAGCGATATATAATAGAACAATTATTAAAAAATCAGTGTAAATGTTTTTCGATTTCTCATTTAAAAAAAACACAGATTAATTTATCTTTTTATGCCCTCAGACAAAATCATAAAAAACAGAATTATGATAATGCAAATAAAAATGGAGTTAGGATTAGCAAAGTTAATTGTCCATCCCATCTCTTTTATCTTTTTAGGAGGAAACATTCTTTTGTCATCTGGATTATAATAGAAAAGTCCCCAAATCCAGTTGTTTGGATCGTTATGCCAATTGTTTTTTTCTTCTTCGGATGGATCTTGATTGTAAGACATTTTTTAAAGATATAAATTTAGTTTTAAAAAAGGCAAAAATTATGTTTTCATCATCTAGGTACAAAATTAATGCTGATGCCATAGAGAAAAAGAAAGTAACTAATCCATGAGTTATAAGAATACTAAAATGAAAGAGTAATCCTATTATGAGAAATATTTTTTTTAGCTTTATGTTTGAAGCTAAAATGCACGCGAATAGCCCTAATTCTAAGATAATAACCAACCAAGTTATTATAGGTGTGAATGAGCTTAAAGTTATTATGCTATATAATTTTTGTAAATACGAAGGAGCTCCAAAGATGTTATTTGTAAACCAATAATAAGCGCATGTTCCATCTCTCCATTCATTGTTGTATAATTTTCCTATGCCTGCATGTAAATATATTACGGCAACCTGTAATAATATCAAAAAATAATATGTATTAAAGAAAACATTGATTGCTTTTCTTGCTTTTGTATTAATGTGTTTACTAGTTTTCCATTGATTTAGTCGATTATCAAATAGACAAATAGGAATTAATAATATGCTTAAATTTGAAGCTATCTGATCTCCGCCATCAACTCCTAAAAATGAATTGCAAATACTTAAATGAACCCACGAATGTAAAAAACATGTTAATTGAGGAAGATAACCAGTTGTAATAATTAATAAGATAAGAATGGAAGCAACTTTAGCGAGTATGGGATGAAATAGTGTGAAGATGCTAAATTGTTTAAAAAAGATTATTGCGGCAAATTTTGTTTCATCGTTCAACACTAAATCAAAATTAGTAATGTATTCAATATTGTTAAAAGTAATAGTGAGTAAAGCACTTATTGCTAGCAATAGCCTTACAAGCATTAATCTTTCAGTGAAAATATTTTTTTGTTCTAATGATGCAATTAATTGATTCATTTTTCAGTGATTTCAATTGGATATACTATAAATGATGAAGGGTAATCTGGTTTTCTTTTTATTATATTCCAAGGAAGCATTATTTGAGTGACAAATAAATATTTTCCTTTGAAGTTAGGAGTGTTCCCTTTTTTTATTATAATCTTTTTATAATGAATTCTTTGCTTTTTAATCTGTTCGTTAACAGAATAAATATTAGTTGACTTAATATAGATAGGCTTAACTGAATCAGTAACTATTTTTTGAAAAACAGTATTCATTTCAATATTTAAAACTCTATTTTTCCTAGATATACCAAAATAATATTCACCTGTAAAGCTTTTTAGATTTTTCAATTTTGGCTCTAGAGTATTACAATCAAAGATATGAAGTTGTGATTCTCTAGAGCTTTTAGTGAAAAAAGCCCATCCTTGTGGGAATACCGATGTCAATTGGGATTTGGCAGTATACTGGTTATTTAGAGGATTATTTCCAAAATATATTGCTGTTACTTTAAAAAAAGTTAAGACAACAATAAGAGTAGATAAACTAAAAGAAAAAAAGGATAATTTGGATATTTTATTCATTATGTTTTCTTAAGATACGATTTAAATACCCTCTAATTCAAATGTTATTTCGGATTGATAATCATCAATCAAGTATCTCTTTTCTGATGATAATTGTGAATTTGCTTCATCAGGAAAAGGTTCGAATGGTTCAAATTCATCAATTGGTTCTATAGGAGCTTCCTGTGCAACGATTACAATGATTAATACTGCTGCTGCAGCTATCCAAACTGCTGCCCATTTGTAGTAATAATCAGGCATTACGTTTTTTGAAGTTTGTTTTTCAGATTTGATATCATTTAGTGCTTTTATAAGGTCTTCTTTAGAAGATTTTTCATCAATATTATATTTGTGTTTTAAATTAGAGCTGAATTTTTTTGCTACTAAAGAAACTTCCTCTTTGTTAAGATTTGAAATTTCATAAGTGATATTTGATATTTTTGTTGAGGCATCAGAAAAAGTGGCTTTAATTAAATAATAATCTCCTGAACCAATTTTTTTTCTAAAATTGGATAAATAATTTGGATCAGTCGATTTTATTCGGTTTATAATTTCATTTTGAAAGTTTATTATTTCTTCAATCTGTGATTTATCGGCAATAAATGATCTAAAGTTTAAATCTTTTAAATCGCTCATTTTATTTGCAACAGGTCCTTCTAAGAACATCACGCCTTTAAAAACTTCTTCATCAGTGAATGAACTCTTTTTCATTTCTTGTGTATCATTTAAAATTTCATCTTTTGTGCAACTAAACAAAAGAAACATCAATCCAGTTATTGTTGGAATATGATATTTTATGGAAATTGATTTAATTTTTTTCATAATTATTTTTTACAGTTTATGGTTACAAATCTATATTATATTGGCTGCCAGTCTTAGTTGAAAATCGGTTATTAAAAACCTAAATCCGAATAATTGTAAAATAATTCTTATGTTTATATTTGTTTTTTTAAATTGTTAATTATGAATAAAATTGTAGGAGATAATCTAAAAGTTTTGAGAAAATCAAAAAACATGTCTCAAGAGGAGGTAGCAGATCATTTGCAAATTTCACAATCAGCTTATGCTAGAATGGAACGCGGGGAAAGTACTTCTTGGACTATTCATTTTATTAAGATCTGTGAAGTTTTTGAAGTAGTACCAGAAGAATTAGTAAAAAAAGGTTTGGGAGATTCTGTTTACGAAAGTTTGATGAACACAGGAAGACAAACGGAAATTGCAATGTTAGGTGTTTATAGGAAAATCATAAAACAATATGAGTTGCAGATTGAAGACCTTAAGATGATAATTAAACATTTAAATAAAGGTAAAAACTAAAAAAGGCTTCACTAATTTTTAGTGAAGCCTTTCTAATATAATTTGAATAAATAATTACCTTTTATAAAGCAATATTAACTTAATTCTTTAGTCACAATCTGCATCGTTTCACGGCTAACTTGTTTCAATAAAACTTCTTTATTAGCTTCAACAGTGTGCGCCGCTTCTTCTGTAAAGTGACGAATTGTGTATAAAGTCACATTTTCGCTATATTCTACTTTGAATTTTTTAGAAAGAATAGCATTCAATTCTGGAAAATTACCAAATTTATCTTCCACGCAAACAGAGAAACTAATCGCAGAATTCTGAATCAAGTTTACTTTGATTTTAAATTCATGAAACAATCCAAAAATCTCACTGATGTTTTCTTCCATAATGAAAGAGAAATCAATAGATGAAAGCGAGATTAAAAGCTGTTCTCTTTTTACAATAAAACATGGATATTGCGGTTCAAGATCTACACCTTTAGAAACGCAAGTTCCTTTTAATAAAGGATTCACAAAAGATTTTACGTACAACGGAATTTCTTTTTTCTGTAAAGGCTGTAATGTTTTTGGGTGAATAACCGTTGCTCCGTAAAACGCTAATTCGATTGCTTCACGATACGAAATCTGATTCAACAAACTTGCATTTTCAAAATAACGCGGATCAGCATTCATAACTCCAGGAACGTCTTTCCAGATTGTTACGCTTTCGGCATTTAAGCAATAAGCAAAAATTCCAGCAGTATAATCAGAACCTTCACGGCCTAAAGTTGTAGTGAAATTATTTTCGTCAGCACCTAAAAATCCTTGTGTAATGTTTAGCTGTTTTCTTGGAACGTTTTTACTGATAAGTTGTTGCGTCGTTTCCCAATCCACCTCTGCATCTCTATAATTTGCATTGGTTTTAATGAAATTACGAACATCAAGCCATGACGTTTGAATTCCCATAAAATTCATGAAATGGCTTAATATATTTGTAGAAATTAATTCTCCAAAACTAACAACCTGATCGTAAACAAAGTTATAGTTTGGCGATTTATTGTGCGCTAAGAAATATTCTAATTCAGCAAACTGAGCATTTACTGCTGCAAAAACTTCATGTTTTTCTTCTTCAAACAAATCTAATAAGATTTGATTGTGGTATTTTTTTATTTCTTGAACAGAAGAATTCAATTCTGTCGATTTTTCAAAATAATTCTTGATAACAACTTCAAGAGCATTTGTTGTTTTTCCCATAGCCGAAACTACAAGAATTACGTCTTCGTAACCTACTTTTTGCAAAACGTCATATACGTTTTTAATTCCATCTGCATCTTTTACAGATGCTCCTCCAAATTTAAATACTCTCATTATTAATTTATAGATTTTAGATTCTAGATTTCAGATTTGAGGCGAAATCCTAATAATTTATTTTTTTTTGCCACTAATTCCGCGAATTTTCACGAATTAATTTGTGTGAATTAGTGTAATTCGTGGCAAGCTAATTTTTTTATAATTTTTCTAAGAACGAATTAACTCCAGCTTCATCCATTTGCACAACTTGCCAATCTTCAAGAATTTTTGCGCCAGAATTTTTGTAAAAGTTAACTGCTGGAGTGTTCCATGCCAAAACATTCCATTCAACTCTTCTTACGCCGTCTTTTTTTCCTTGTTTCATAATTTCAGCATAAAGAGCAGAACCTAAACCAGTACCGCGCATTTTCTCTTTTACAATTAAATCTTCAAGGTGTATTGTTTTTCCTTTCCAGGTAGAATAGCGGTAATAATACAATGCAATTCCAACAATCTCTTTTTGTTTTTCTTCGTTTTCAATCTCTGCCACAAAAACGTGAAATAATGGTTTTTCGCCAAAACCGTCACGCACTAAATCCTCCTCCGTAATGACAACTGCTTCAGGTTCTTTTTCGAATATCGCCAGCTCCTGAATAAGTCCCAACACCGATTTCATGTCTTCAGGATTCCCTTTTCTAATATTCATAATCAATTCATTTTACTTTTTGTCCTTTATAGTATCGCTTTTTCCTTTATTAGATTTGCTCTTGCGAATATATATAAGAAACAATTTTTTGTATTCGTATTTTTAAGTATTTATTATCTAAAAAAGCATTTTTTTAGTTGTTGCTTTTCGCATATTATTAGCAAATATACAATAGTAGCAAACTAACAAAATAATTTTTGAATCATTCTCACAAAATAAGCGATATTTGTGACTTAAAAACAAAACTATAACGATTTAGAAATGGAAGAACGCAATAAAACACTGGGAGAGTTTATTATTGAGAACCAAAAAGCATTTCAGTATTCTTCGGGAGAGCTTTCCCGAATTATCAACTCTATTAGATTGGCAGCCAAGGTTGTGAATCATAAAGTAAACCAAGCTGGACTTGTGGATATAATTGGCGCCGCGGGCGAACAAAATATTCAAGGAGAAGATCAGCAAAAATTAGATGTCTATGCAAACGAAGTATTTATCCAGACGTTAATAAACCGTGAGATTGTCTGTGGTATTGCTTCTGAAGAAAACGACGATTTTATTACAGTTCAGGGGAGCGACAACTGTCATAATAATAAGTACGTGATCTTAATGGATCCGCTTGATGGATCTTCAAACATTGATGTAAATGTTTCGGTCGGAACTATTTTTTCTGTTTTTAGAAGAATTACTCCGATTGGAACTCCGGTAACAAGCGAGGATTTTTTACAACCGGGGATCAATCAAGTTGCAGCAGGCTATGTAATTTATGGTACTTCAACTATGTTGGTTTACACTACAGGTTTTGGAGTAAATGGATTTACGTTAAATCCAGCGATTGGAACTTTTTACCTTTCGCATCCAAACATGAAATTTCCAAAAGATGGAAATATTTATTCTGTGAATGAAGGGAATTATGTTCATTTTCCGCAGGGAGTAAAAAATTACATTAAATACTGCCAGCGCGAAGAAGGCGATAGACCTTATACTTCAAGATACATTGGAAGTTTGGTTGCCGATTTTCATAGAAATATGATTAAAGGTGGCGTTTATATTTATCCGACAAGTTCAAAAGCACCAAAAGGAAAATTACGTTTGTTATATGAATGTAATCCGATGGCGTTTCTAGCAGAACAAGCAGGAGGAAAAGCAACAGACGGTTTTGGAAGAATTATGGAAATCCAACCGACAGAATTGCATCAAAGAGTTCCATTTTTCTGCGGAAGTTATAATATGGTAGAAAAAGCAGAGGAATTTATGGCGGCTGAATAAAAGTATTCAGCTTTCAGTTTCAGTTTTCAGATAAAGCAAACCCAACAGGTTTTTAATACTTGTTGGGTTTTTTTGTTTGATGTAATTAATTATTTAAACAGGACTGAAGTCCAGCTCTATAATATAATTTGTTCCTTCGGAACTGTAAAAGAGCCTTTGGCTCGATCCATATTGTAGGAGACTTCAGTCCGCTTGAAGGTTGGTTTTGGCGGTTTAATTTTTGTTTGATTTAATTAATTATTTAAACTGGACTGAAGTTCAGCTCTACAATATAATTTGTTCCTTCGGAACTGTGAAAGAGCCTTTGGCTCGATCCATATTGTAGGGAGGGACTTCAGTACGCTTGAAGGTTGGTTTTGGCGGTTTAATTTTTGTTTGATTTAATTAATTATTTAAACTGGACTGAAGTCCAGCTCTACAATATAATTTGTTCCTTCGGAACTGTAAAAGAGCCTTTGGCTCGATCCATATTGTAGGGCTGGACTTCAGTCCAGTTGACGGTTGATATTTGGTGATTAACGGTTAATGTTTTACGGTTGATGGTTGACGGTTGACGGTTGACGGTTAATGGTTGACGATTGAGGTTTGATTGGATATGTAGAATGTAAAAACAGAAAATCCGATAGATTTTTTTAAATCTATCGGATTTATAAAATTTAGTTTCAATTTTAGTATCAGTATAAAACTGAATACTAAAAACTGAAAACTGAAAACTTTTTTTATTTGTTCATATTCTCCATTTCGAAAAGGAAAGTATCCAAATCTACTTTTTTGTCTACTAAAGAAAGTGCTTTAGAAACAATAAAATCTACGTTTCCTGGAGTAAACCCTAAAGCTAATCCCATACGTCTTAACATTACTTCTTGTAAATCTCCTAAATGATGGTCAACATGCACCATTCTCGCTAAGTCATACAAACGCTCTAAACGCTGCGTGTATAAATAAGGAGGGTTTATTGGGTGTTTCCAAGGGTCTGAAAGTATTTCTTTATATTCTTCTTCTGAAATTTGTAATGTTGAAGCAATTTTATTCAAAAACTCTTGTTCTTGTTGGTTGATTTTTCCGTCAGCAAATGCTACACGCACAATTGCAGAGAAATGACCTCTGTTTCTTTGTTTGAATTCGTTATCAAATAATTCTGAAAATGGCATAATTAATTAGTTTTTAAAGAACAAATATAGTCCTATTTTTAAATTATTAATTTTAAATTTCTCATAAAATTTAACTTTTTTTAATGCAGGATTTGACGGCTTTAAATCTTTAAGTTTGAAAATTAATTGTAAGTTTACAGCCCCTAATTATTTAATTACATTATACCTATGTCACAATTTTGGATTTATTTTCAAATAGGATTAAAACACGTTTTAGATATCAATGCTTACGATCACGTTCTTTTTTTAATCGCCCTAACTGTTCCGTATTTATTTAAAGACTGGAAAAGAATATTTCTACTCGTTTCTTTATTTACAATCGGACATACATTGGCTTTAATTCTTTCTGTTTACGGTATCATAACCATAAAAGTAAATCTTGTAGAATTCCTTATTCCAATTACAATTTTGGTAACAGCGCTCTATCATTTATTTACAGCAGGAAAGACTTCTAAAAACGATGGTGTTAATCTGGTGTTTTTTATAACTTTATTCTTTGGAATTATTCATGGTTTAGGATTTTCTAATTATTTCAAAACAATTTTAGGAGGCTCTGCAACGTCAAAATTGTTACCTTTGGGAGAGTTTGCGTTAGGAATTGAAGCGGCGCAACTTGTAGTGGTTTTTGTTGTCTTGGTAATTTCATATATAGTGCAGACAGTTTTCCGTTTTTCAAAACGTGACTGGGCGCTTGTAATGTCGGCTTTCATCATTGGAGTTGTTATTCCGATGATTATAGAAAGTCCAATTTGGAACAGATAAATTAATGGAAGTAAAAAAATTGAATAAATACGATAAAGCTTATCTGCGAATTGCAAAAGAGTGGGGACAGCTTTCTTATTGTAAGCGTAAAAAAGTTGGAGCCATTATCGTAAAAGACAGAATGATCATTTCTGATGGATACAATGGAACTCCATCTGGATTCGAAAACTGCTGCGAAGATGAAGAAGGATTAACGCGTTGGGATGTATTACATGCTGAAGCAAATGCCATTCTTAAAGTAGCCAGATCAACACAGTCTTGCGAAGGAGCAACGCTATATATTACGCTTTCGCCTTGTAAGGAATGCAGTAAATTAATCCACCAATCAGGGATTAAAAGAGTAGTTTATAAAGATGGGTATCGTGATGATTCCGGAATTCAATTTTTAATAAAAGCAGGTGTTGAAGTAGAACATGTTCCTGTTTTAGAAGAGGATGAAATTTAATTCGAAATATTTACCAATAGTAATAGGAGCAACTTTCGCTCTTGGAACAATTGCAGGAAGCTTTATGAGTGCTCCCGCAAACGACCAGCTTTTGGCTAAAAATTACTCGAAAACCAAACTTAATAAATTAATTGATTTTATCAATACAGAATATGTTGATAGTGTAAACACAGATTCTATTGTAAACCTTACGGTTGATAATATACTTTCTAAATTAGATCCGCATTCGGTATATATTCCGCCAAGTGAACAAGCGGAAGTTGCCGAAAGTATGAAAGGTGATTTTGTCGGAATCGGAATCAATTTTTATATGTATAAAGATTCTGTAGCGATTATAAAACCAGTCGAAAACGGACCTTCAGCAAAGGCAGGACTAAAATCTGGTGATCGAATTCTGTATGCGGGAAAAACCAAATTGTTCGGCAGAAGATTGCCTTCAGATAGTTTATTTTCGAAATTAAAAGGACTTCAAGGTTCTGAAATTGAATTGACGGTTTTTAGAAAATCAGAACAAAAGAAACTTAAGTTTAAAGTAAAACGAGATGTTATTCCGATTAAGAGCGTTGATGCTTCTTTGATGCTTGGAAATAAAATCGGTTACATCAAAATTAATCGTTTTGCAGAAACTACTTTCAACGAATTTAAAACGGGTTTAACGAGATTAAAACAAAAAGGAATTGAGTCGCTTGTAATTGACCTTCGTGATAACGGCGGTGGTTACATGGAAGAGGCTATAGCTATTGCAGACGAATTTTTAAAAGATAAACAGCTAATTGTTTTTACGAAAAGTAAAAACGGTTCGACAGAGAAAACATATGCGACAAAAGCAGGAAGTTTCGAAACTGGAAAAGTATATGTTTTAATAAATGAAAATAGTGCTTCTGCAAGCGAAATCTTAGCTGGAGCAATTCAGGATAATGATCGTGGAACTATTGTTGGGCGACGTTCTTTCGGAAAAGGTTTGGTTCAAAGAGAAATGGATTTCAATGACGGATCGGCGGTAAGATTGACCGTTGCACGTTATTACACACCAACAGGAAGATCAATTCAAAAACCTTATAAAAAAGGAAATGAAGAGTATTTTAAAGAATCTGAGGCAAGATTGAAAACGGGCGAATTATATGCTAAAGACAGTATAAAAGTAGCGGATTCATTAAAATTTAAAACTCCAAAAGGCAAAATCGTTTACGGTGGCGGCGGAATTGTTCCGGATGTTTTCGTTCCGATGGAAGCAGAACACGGAAATGAGAATGTTGCGTACTTATTACAGACAGGAATCGTTGGTCATTTTGTTTTTGAAGAATTGGATAAAAATCGAGATATTTTTGAAGGAGATAATTTTAATACCTTTTTAAATAAAATGAAGAACTCAGATTTATATTTCAAAAAGTTTAAAAACTATATTTTAATGACAGGTTTAGATTTGAAATTGGATAAAACCAAAGCGCTTGTAAACCGATATATCACGGCTGAATTTGCTCGTCAGCTATATGGAGAATTGGATTATTATGATGTTATTTTGAAAGATGATGCCATGATTAAAACAATTCTGAATCCGAAAAAATAACTTCAAATTCTTATATCATGAAAATAGAAACCGTTATTGATGCAGAAATTGAACTTCTAACTGCCATTAAAAAATCGGATGTTTTGGCTTTGGAAACAATCCTTCATGATGATTTGCTTTTCAATATGCCCGACGGACAAACCATAACTAAAGATTTTGATTTGCAGTCGTATCGTTCTGGTAAAATGAAAATAGATTTTTTGGAAGCTTCTGATCAAATTGTAAATATAATTGAAAGCACGGCAGTGGTGTCAGTTAGTGTTTCATTAAAAGGAAGTTACGATAATAATCCAATTAACGGAGTTTTCAAGTACATAAGAGTCTGGAAAAAATCGGGTAAAAATTTGAAAGTAATTGCTGGAAGCTGCGTTCAGCTGGCATAAATTTTGAAACAATAAATAATATAAACTTAAAATAAACCTTGCGAACCTCGCGTAAATCTTAGCGAACTTCGCGGTTAAACTATTATATATGAAAAATCTAAAGAAAATAAGTCTACTTGTAATTTTAATGGCTTTTGCAATCTCTTGTACAACTATGAAAAGCGATGCAAATGCGCCAGTTTCAGGAAGAGTAGAATCAATAGAAGGAGGAAAAGACGGTTACACAGCAAAAATTACAACAGACAATAAAGAGGTATATTTTGCTACAATTAGTATTGTAAATGTTGGTGGTCCTCAAAACTACAAACAATTAAAAATTGGTGATGTCGTTTCTGTAAAAGGAGAAAAATGGAAAACCGAAGACGAAAATCATATTAAAGTAACAGAAATCGTTTCGGTTAAATAAAGGCAAAAAAAATAAACCATATAAGTGATATAAGTTCAAATTATACTTTGAGTATAGATTAAATGAATTTATATCACTTATATGGTTTAATAATTTTATCTAATACTATCGTGCGAATGAGTTTGCACGCCGTTATTCCATAAAGTAAGAATGTCTGTTGCAACAGCAGCGCCACTTCCGGCGGCAATTGCCAATTGACTTCTCCATCCTGCCAAAGTTCCAATTGCATAAATGCCATCAGCAACTTTATGATCTTCATTTTTAAGTTGAATACGTTGTTTTTCTGGAAGTGCTTTTTTGTGAGGTTCAACAAATTGCATTAAACCTTCAATGTCAAAAGTATTTGCAGAACCAATTCCCACAACGATGTTTTTTGTTTTGTAAGAATTTTTGTTGGTAACTACAGTAAATTCAGGATAAGTGCCCTCAACTCTAATTACTTTTTCGTTTGCAATTTGAGTAATATGCGGGTAAGTAGTCGCTAAATCCTGCGTGCTTTCTGTAAGCAGTTCAGAACCTAATTTTCCTGGTGTAATTCCGTAAGCGTTATAAAATATTGCCTCTTGTAAAGAAGAATTTTTCTGGTGGGTAAAAATTCCGATATTTTTGTCAGTAACAAATGCCTTGTTTTTTGCGGATCCTAAAACTAGAGCACAGGACATACCTGAAACTCCTCCGCCTATAATTAAAACATCAAACATATTATCTGTTGTCATTCATTTTTTCCTCGATTCTTTTTGAAATTCTAAAAATCAAAAGAATCAGAACAGCGCAAAATGAAGCGGCGATTCCAATAAAAGCTACAATACTGTCTCCTTGAAAAGGATTTTTAAAGTCTAATAGCGTAATATTAAAAACAATTAAAGCTAATGCTAAAAGCACTAAGATTGAAGTAAAAATTTTCATAAGATTGTTTCTGTTTGGTCTAAAATAATAAAGTAGAACTCCTTAAAAATGACTAAGAGTTATATTTTAGAATATTTTATGGGGTAAATTTATAAAAATAAATTTTAGACAAACAAACCTTTAACATTAGCAGCGAATAATTTAACAGCAATTGCTAAAAGTATCACACCAAATGTCTTACGAACGACTCCAAGTCCGTTTTCTCCTAACAAATTTTCGATTTTTTTAGAAGATTTCAAAACGATATAAACCAAAATGATATTCAGTAAAATCGCAATGATAATATTAATAGTGTGAAATTGAGATCGAAGCGATAATAATGTAGTCATAGTTCCTGCTCCTGCGATTAATGGAAATGCCAAAGGAACGATAGAAGCAGATCCTGGTTCTTCGTCACGGTAAATTCTAATTCCTAAAATCATTTCTAAAGCTAGAAAGAATAAAACGAAAGATCCGGCAACGGCAAATGAATGTACATCAATGCCAATTAAGTTTAATAATCCCTCTCCAACAAAAAGAAAAACAATCATGATAGCACCGGCAACAATAGAAGCTTTTTCAGATTCTATATGTCCCACTTTTGCTCTTAAATTGACAATAATCGGAATTGAACCTACAATATCAATCACTGCAAAAAGCACCATACTAACGGTAACGATTTCTTTAAGGTCTATATCTAACATATCGCTTTGATTTTTAAGGTTTAAAAAACTGCTGCAAAAGTAGTTAATAAAGTTAGGTGATTTTTCGATAGTCTGTATTTTTGTTATAAAAACATGTTTATGTTGTTAAAAAAGTGATATTTGTAACAATTATAGTTTTTGTCACAGAGTATCGCAAAGATTTTCCGCAAAGATTCACGAAGTAATATTCTAAAAAGTATATAAAAAAAGAGAATCTTTGTGAATCTTTGCGAGAAACTTCTGCGAATCTTTGCGGTACATTTTTTATGTGCTTTCTTTGACTATCTTTGCACTTTATAAATAACAGTATTTTATATCATGTTTCAGTTAGGGAAAACTATTATTTCAGAAGATATTCTGGAAAAAGAATTTGTTTGCAACTTGTCAGCTTGTAAAGGGGCTTGTTGCGTTGATGGAGATGCGGGCGCGCCTTTGAATGAGGCTGAAACGAAAATCTTAGAAGAAATTTATCCGAAAGTAAAACCCTTTTTAAGAAAAGAGGGAATTGCTGCAATAGAAGCGCAAGGAACTTGGGTAACCGGAACCGATGGTGATCTTGAAACACCGCTTATTGATAATAAAGATTGCGCTTATGTAATTTTTGATGGTAAAACTGCGCTTTGCGGAATTGAGCAGGCTTACAATCAAGGAATCGTAGATTGGAAGAAACCTGTTTCTTGTCATTTATATCCGATTCGCGTAAAAGATTTCACGGAATTTGCCGCAGTGAATTATGATAAATGGGATATTTGCGATGATGCTTGTTCGTTAGGAAAAGAATTAGAGGTTCCAGTTTATAAATTTGTAAAAGAAGCGCTAATCCGTCGTTTTGGACAAGACTGGTATTTGGAACTTGAAAAAGTAGCAGAAGAACATAAAAATTCGTAAAATCAGCATTCAAAATTATAGTCATTTTGACTACTTCTTTTAACTCAAAAAAATAAAGTTTTAGCTCAAAAAAAACTTTTTAAAACTATTTGTAATTTCTTGCTTTTTATTTCAAAAAGTCTATATTTTACAGGGCTTCAAGCTATAATTGTTTGATTTAAATGCTTCATTTACAGTAAATTGATTATTGTGTGAAAAATGTTTCAAAAATTTAACGTTGTTAAAAACTACATCAAATTGTGAATAAGTTTGACTTTCATTTTTGACGTTAATTGACAATCTTTGTAGTCTACTGAATCAGTAAAAATTCAATAAAAAAATTAACAGAATCTGTCATGTCACAAATCGAACCAATATTACAAGAAAATAAAAACCGTTTCGTTATTTTTCCGATTAAACATCATGATATTTGGGAATGGTACAAAAAGATGGAAGCAAGTTTTTGGACTGCCGAAGAAATCGACTTGCACCAAGATTTGACAGACTGGAATAATAAATTGAATGACGACGAAAGATACTTCATCAAGCATATTTTAGCATTCTTTGCAGCTTCTGACGGAATTGTAAATGAAAACTTGGCTGAGAACTTTGTAAACGAAGTGCAATATGCTGAAGCAAAATTTTTCTACGGATTTCAAATCATGATGGAGAATATTCACAGTGAGACATATTCTTTGTTGATTGATACGTATGTAAAAGACGAAGCTGAAAAAACAGAATTGTTTAATGCTTTGGAAGTTTTTCCTGCAATTGCTAAAAAAGCAGAATGGGCTTTAAAATGGATCGAGTCTGATTCGTTTGCTGAAAGACTTATTGCTTTTGCTGCCGTTGAAGGAATCTTTTTCTCAGGTGCTTTCTGCTCAATTTATTGGTTGAAAAAACGTGGTTTAATGCCAGGTTTAACATTCTCTAATGAGTTGATTTCTCGTGACGAAGGCGTACATTGTGATTTTGCAGTTCACTTGCACAATCATCATTTGGTAAACAAAGTGCCAAAAGAAAGAATTAAAGAAATCATTGTTGATGCTTTAGATATCGAAAGACAGTTTGTAACAGAATCTCTTCCGGTAAGTTTAATTGGTATGAACGCGACTTTAATGACACAATATTTAGAGTTCGTTGCTGATAGATTATTGGTGGAACTAGGTTGTGAACGAGTGTATGGATCAGCGAATCCATTCGATTTCATGGACATGATTTCTCTTCAAGGAAAAACTAATTTCTTTGAAAAACGTGTTGCAGAGTATCAAAAATCTGGTGTGATGAACACCGATAGCGATGCTCAGAAAATTTCATTCGATGCAGATTTTTAGGTAACAAAATACTTTTAGCGCCTGATCTTCCAGTAACGCTAAAAAAAGATTACAGATTTATTTTTTTAAGGTTGAATCTCTTTCCCCAAGTCGCAGGTTCAATAGCATTTTTTGACGCATTTAAATTCGATTTTCGAATTTGAAACGAGTAACTATTGAGAATTTGGTAATTCTCTAAAATTAATTTAAAAACACGCAATGTTTAAGTGCCAGAGCTCGTTCTCTAAGTACTTTCATTTTTTCAATAACTATAAAAGGTAAGCTTATGTATGTAGTAAAAAGAGATGGCCACAGAGAGCCCGTAATGTTTGATAAGATTACAGAAAGAATCAAAAAGTTGTGTTACGGCTTAAATGAACTTGTTGATCCGGTAAAGGTAGCCATGAGAGTTATCGAAGGATTATATGATGGGGTTTCTACTTCTGAATTGGATAATCTTGCAGCAGAAACAGCGGCTTCAATGACTATTGCGCATCCAGATTATGCACAATTGGCAGCGCGTGTGGCAATTTCAAATCTACATTCAAATACTAAAAAATCTTTCTCAGAAACGATGAAAGATATGTATCACTACGTAAATCCAAGAAACGGTCAAGACGCGCCGTTAATTGCTGATGACGTATTTAAAGTGATTCAGGAAAATGCTGCTTTTTTAGATTCTCATATCATTTATACAAGAGATTTTAATTACGATTACTTTGGTTTCAAAACCTTAGAGCGTTCTTATCTTCTTAAAATAAACGGAAAAATCGTAGAAAGACCACAACATATGTTGATGCGTGTTTCGGTTGGTATTCACTTAGACGATTTAAAATCGGTAATTGAAACGTACGATTTAATGTCTAAAAAGTTCTTTACGCACGCAACGCCAACGTTGTTTAATGCTGGAACTCCAAAACCGCAAATGTCTTCTTGTTTCCTTTTGGCAATGCAAGATGATAGTATTGATGGAATTTACGATACCTTAAAACAAACAGCAAAAATCTCGCAATCGGCAGGAGGAATCGGACTTTCTATTCATAACGTTCGTGCAACTGGATCTTATATTCGCGGTACAAACGGAACTTCAAACGGAATTGTTCCGATGTTGAGAGTTTTCAACGATACCGCTCGTTATGTAGATCAAGGTGGTGGAAAACGTAAAGGAAGTTTTGCGATTTACATCGAAACTTGGCATGCTGACATCTTTGATTTCTTAGATTTAAAGAAAAATACAGGAAAAGAAGAAATGCGTGCAAGAGATTTATTCTTTGCTATGTGGACTTCAGATTTGTTCATGAAACGTGTTCAGGAAGATACAACTTGGACTTTAATGTGTCCGAACGAATGTCCAGGCTTGTATGATGTTTATGGAGATGAATTCGAAGCATTATACACAGATTACGAATTTAGAGGAAAAGGAAGAAAAACAATCCGTGCTCGTGAATTATGGGAGAAAATCCTTGAATCACAAATCGAGACTGGAACACCATATATGTTGTACAAAGATGCAGCAAACCGTAAATCGAATCACAAGAATTTAGGAACTATCCGTTCTTCTAACTTGTGTACAGAGATTATGGAGTTTACATCTAAAGACGAAATCGCAGTTTGTAACTTGGCTTCTATTTCGTTGCCAATGTTCATCGAAAACGGACAATTTGATCACCAAGCACTTTACAATGTTACAAAACGTGTAACTCGTAACTTGAACAAAGTAATCGACAGAAACTACTATCCAGTTCAAGAAGCAGAAAACTCTAACATGCGTCACCGTCCGGTTGGTTTAGGTGTTCAAGGTTTAGCAGATGCTTTTATTATGTTGCGTATGCCGTTTACAAGTGATGAGGCTAAAAAATTAAACCAAGAAATTTTCGAAACTTTATACTTCGCTGCCGTAACCGCTTCTATGGAAATGGCAAAAGAAGAAGGGCCATATTCTACATTTGCAGGTTCGCCAATGTCACAAGGAGAGTTCCAATACAATATGTGGGGAATGAAAGATGAAGAATTATCTGGTCGTTGGGACTGGGCTTCATTAAGAAAAGAAGTGGTTGAGCATGGAGTTCGTAACTCATTGTTAGTGGCGCCAATGCCAACTGCATCAACTTCACAAATTCTTGGAAACAACGAAGCTTTCGAGCCTTATACATCAAATATTTACACACGTCGTGTATTGTCTGGAGAGTTCATCGTAGTAAACAAACACTTACTTCACGATTTAGTAGACAGAGGTTTATGGAACGAAACATTGAAGCAAGAAATCATGCGTCATAACGGATCTGTTCAAAACATTGATGTGATTCCGCAAGACCTAAAAGAATTATACAAAACAGTTTGGGAAATGTCGATGAAAGATATTATCGATATGTCTCGTCAGAGAGGTTATTTTATTGACCAGTCTCAATCGTTGAACTTGTTCATGCAAGATGCAAACTATTCTAAACTAACGTCAATGCATTTCTACGCTTGGCAGTCAGGTTTGAAAACGGGAATGTATTACCTAAGAACAAAAGCGGCTGTAGATGCGATTAAATTTACATTAAACAACGATAAAAAAGAAGAAACAGCTCCAGCATTAGTTGCAGAAACAGAGGAAATTAGTGTTGAGGATTATAAAGCAATGCTTTTAAAAGCACAAGCTGCAGGTCCTGAAGATTGTGAGATGTGTGGGTCTTAATGATTTTAGAATTTAGATCTGAGATTTTAGATTTTTAAAATATGAAAAGCAGTTATTGTAATGATAGCTGCTTTTTTTATTCTATATTTGGTTTTTTTAATAGTAAAAATAATACAAAATATGAAATCGGAAATTAAAGATTATAGTCAGATTGCGCAGTAATTAAAAGAAGAATATTCAAAACTATCAGATTTTGAAATTTTATCATTAGCGATTCAAATACAAAGAAATCAAATTTTAGAAAATGGATTGGCAGTTAGTTCATCAGATAAACATCCTAGTACGTTAGAGGCTATAGCTATTGCATTAGGTTATGAAGGAAGTAATTCCGTGACTATTACTGATGCTTTGCGAAATATTGCAAATAGAGAGGAAGTTTAACTGGTTTTAAATATTTTTTGAATTGATAAGTTGTACTTTGGTGCAACTTTAATATATTTGTCATTTATGAATAATAATGAAAAGATTAGGTCTGTTTATTTCTTTAAAGATTATTTTAAAAAGTTTTTTGATAATCAAGAGGAAAAAGTTAAAGCAAAAATAATCTGGATAATAAGAGTAATTGAATATGTTGAAAAAATCCCATCAACATACTTAAAACATATTGAAAATACAGATAGACTTTTTGAAATTCGAATCCAGCTAGGAAGTAATATATTTAGGGTGTTCTGTTTTTTTGATGAAGGAAGATTAGTTGTTCTGGCTAATGGATTCCAAAAGAAAACTCAAAAAACACCAAAGAAAGAAATTAAAAAAGCGTTGAAAATTAAGAAAGATTATGAAAGGGAAAAATAAAAATTTGGTTAGTATAGAAGATTTTGTAGAACAACATTACGGAAAAATTGGAACGCCAAAACGTGACGAGCTAGAAGCAGGTTATGAAAATTTTAAAATTGGAGTTTTGCTTCAAGAAGCGAGACTTCAAAAAGGAATGACTCAGGAAGAACTTGCTGTAAAAGCAGGAACAACAAAATCATATATTTCTAAGATTGAGAATAACGTAAAAGAAGTCAAATTTTCGACACTTCAAAAAATTGTAGAGCTTGGATTGGGAGGACACTTAGAACTTTCAATTAAATTATAATTAAAATAATGGATTTATTAGAAAAAGCATTTCATAATAAAAAAGCGTTTTACAATCTCGGTTTGGAATATTTTCATAATATAAATTCAGAGGAGTATCAAGATATTGAATTTGATAATATTGTTTCAAAATCAATTTCAATTTTAATTGATCATGACTTTATTACGACTCCTTGTATTGAAATCAAATTAGACTTTCCAAAGATGAAAAAAAGACTGGGAACTATTTTCTTTATGTTAATGAAAACAAAGAATTCATAGATGAATTTTTAATAGTATAACCCGTGGTTTCAACCACGGGAACACATGCTTTTCCATAATACGTTTCCCCGTGGTTGAAACCACGGGCTATGTTTGATTCTGATTCTTTAATATTGTGAAAACAATATCCCCAAAAATTCCCCGTTCTAATTATTACCAAAGACTTTAAAATCTCAGCACCTCAGAATCTTAGTCCCGATTAGCTATTGGGATAGTATCTTTTAAAAAATTAAACCTTTAAAAGAAACTAGAGTCTTATTGTAATAATTTCTGAACGATGAAAAAAAGCAGTCTTTGGTCCTTACGATTAGGTTTTTCAGGAAAACAAACTTCGCAAATTGAAAAACTCGGCTTAGAAAAATTTCTAAAGCAATCTTATAATTCGAAATTTGATAAAACACTACCAGACTTTCTGCAAGATCAGCCTAAAACAACTTTAGAGTTGAAGCAAGTTCGGGAAATCATCAAAAATTCAAATCCTGAAACCAAAAAGGAAATTCAGAAAAAAGAAAATCAAGCGACTGCCGAATTCAAAAAATGGTGGATTGCCAAAATGCGTAATGATGAATTTCCGTTGCGCGAAAACATGGTTTGTTTCTGGCACAATCATTTTGTTTCTACTTCTCAAAAAGTAAAAATCAATTACTGGATTTATAAGCATAATATGATTTTACGTGAAAATGCTTTTGGCAATTTTAAAGAATTAACCAAGCAGATTTTAAAATCAAATGCCATGGTTCGGTATCTCGACAATGGTGACAATAAAAAAGGAAAAGTAAACGAAAACCTAAGTCGTGAATTACTTGAACTATTCACAATCGGAATTGGAAATTATACCGAAGAAGATATTAAAAACGGCGCAAAAGCTTTGGCTGGTTTAAATGTTGGAGATGAAGGAGCAGTTTACAGAAAAAATATAGAAGATAATAGCGATAAAACCTATTTCGGAAAAACGGGAAACTGGAAAGTAGATGATCTCGTCGATATTATTTTCGAACAAAAAAATATTCCGTATCTCATTACCAGAAAAATTCTGAAATGGTTTATTTATGATAATCCGCCCGAAGATTTAGTAGTTTATTATGGGGATTATTTTCGAAAGCAAAAGTTTGAAATCGAACCTTTATTGACTAAGATCTTTACAGAAGAATTTAAAAAGGAAAACTCTGGAAATAAAATCAAAAATCCGCTGGTTTATATTTTACAGCTTTGCGACGAATTGCAAATTCAGAATGTGAATGATGCCGCGATTATGGCTTTTATAAAACAGCAGGGAATGGATTTGTACAATCAAGTAAATGTAAAAGGCTGGGACGGTGGGAATTCTTGGCTGACTTCGCAGATTTATCTTCAAAGAAACAATACAGCCGATTTATTATGCAGTGGAAAAAGCCTAAACCGAAGAGTTTTGAAAACAATGGTAAACGGAGTTGAAAAAGAAAAGTCAGAATATGAAAAAACTCCTGTAAAAGTCGTTTTTGATTCGGACGGAAATAACAAAACCATTATTTCTGAATTGTCAGACCGTTTATTATTTAATGTTAACGAATCGGCTCAAAAAGATATGGAAAATCTTTTGAAATACGATTTTGATCCCAAAGATCTACACGCCAATTTTGCAGTGGTGAGACTTTTTAATTACATCACTAAACTTCCAGAATATCAATTAATCTAAAAAGCAGTAATCATGAACAGAAGAAATTTTCTAACATTGACAGGAACTTTTACAGGCGGATTGCTTGTACTTCCTGATTTTTTACACGCTTTTGGTTCTCAGAACAATTTGGTTGTGGGAGAACAATGCATTGTTTTTGTCCAGTTAAATGGAGGAAACGATGGTTTAAATACTTTTATTCCATACGATGATCCTTTATATTATGATTTGCGAACTAAGATTGCTTTAAATAAAGATGCAGTTGTCGGGAAGAATAAAGGAATGGCATTTCATCCTTCATTAAAGGATTTTGCCCAAATGCAGCAAAACGGAGATTTAACGGTAATTCAGAATGTGGGTTATCCAGAACCGATTCGTTCGCATTTTAGAAGTCAGGAAATTTGGCAGACTGCAACGGATTCTAATAAATATATAAATGAAGGCTGGCTCGGAAGATTTCTGGATTTGCAATGCAATGGACATCAGGCAACGGCGGGAATCAATTTAGATTCAATTGATAATCTGGCTTTAAAAGGAGTCGAACCGAATTTTATAACGGTAAAAGATCCAGATCGTTTTAAGGTAAAATCAAAAGAAGAGAATGTGACATTATCTAAAAATCCGCATTTAGATTTTGTTCGAAAAATTGCCAATTCGGTTACCGAAGGTTCAGATGAAATCCAGAAAGCTTTGGCAAAATCTAAAACAGAAATCAGTTACCCGAAAACAGAATTATCTAAAAACCTAGAATGGATTGCGCGATTGATAAAAGGAAATCTAAATTCAAAAGTGTATTATACGTCTCTGAACGGATTTGATACGCACGACAATCAGCTTTCCATTCACGAACGAAAACTGACAGATTTAAACGATTCTTTATTTAGTTTTTATTCTGATTTAAAAGAAGCGAAGTTATTGCAAAATGTTACAGTAGTCGTTTTCTCTGAATTCGGAAGACGTGTAAAAGATAACGGTAACGGAACCGATCACGGAACTGCTGCGCCAATGTTTATTATAGGAGGAAATAATAAAGGAACAATTTTAGGCAAAAATCCAAATCTTGCAGACTTAGAAAACGGCGATTTAAAATATGAAATAGATTTTAGAAGTGTGTACGCTTCTTTATTAAAAGAAAAAATGAATTTCGATTATGCTAAAATTGGTATTTCGAATAAACCGGTTTCAGGGTTGTTTGCATAATTGCAATCTTGTCATTTCGACTGAAAGGAGAAATCACACTAGAAATTCTACATAGTATATTGCCAATCTTTGTCGATTTACGAGTGTGATTTCTCCTTTCAGTCGAAATGACAAAAACACGTAGTAATCTGTGAAATTAGATTTAATTGCACAGAGATTTGGGCTAATTCTTGAATTGCTTCGCCTATTCGCTATCGCTCGGGTCGTGGCGAAAAAACCTTAGTCCCTTAGCATCTCAGAACCTCAGAACCTCAATTCAATATTCTCATTTTAAGCCCATATTTTTATATTATCATACAAAACCTGCTAAATTTGTTAAGAAATCCTTTTTTGTTTCATAAAATGCAATCTTTTTTTTGGTGCACTAAAAATAATTTATACATTCGCAGAGAATTTACAAAATAACACAAACAAAATGGCAACTAACCGTTTTTATTTTAGCAACAACTTTTATTTCTTCTTTAGTAGAAGTGAGGATTGTGCTATGGTTATTTGAAAAATATAAAAGACAAATAAAACTAATATACAATCCTGATGCAAATCAGGATTTTTTTTTGAATATATGACAACGAAAATTGCAATACAAGGTATTAAAGGATCATTTCATCATCAGGTTGTGAAGGAGTATTTCTCTGAAAATGTGGATATTGATGAATGTTTGTCTTTTGAAGAATTGATCGACAGCCTTATTGCCGGAAAATCTGATCAGGCCGTTATGGCGATCGAAAATTCTATTGCAGGGCCAATTATTCCGAATTATGCTTTGATTGACAAGAATAATTTACACATCATTGGAGAGCATTATTTAAATATTCAGCAGAATTTAATGGCTTTAAAAGGTCAGAAAATTGAAGATATAAAAGAAGTTCATTCGCACCCAATGGCACTTTTGCAGTGTATGGATTTCCTGAAACAATATCCAAACATCAAATTGATTGAAGATAAAGATACAGCTGAAACAGCGAGAAGAATTCAGGAGAAACAATTAACCGGAATTGCTGCAATTGCAAGTGTAACGGCTTCTGAAATGTATAATTTAGATATTATTGTGTCTTCAATTCAAACAATTAAAAACAATATGACGCGTTTCGTAATCATTAAAAAGCAAAATTCATTTTTGCCAGAAAGCGAAATCAATAGAGCGTCAATCAAATTTGAATTGGATCACAAAAGAGGAAGTTTAGCAGCAGTTTTGAATGTAATGAGCGATTGCAAATTGAATTTGACAAAAATCCAGTCGCTTCCAAAAATTGAAACACCTTGGAAATATTCATTCTTCGTAGATGTGACATTTGAGAAATACGAAGATTTTGCAAAAGCCAAAGCGTTATTAAATATCATGGCAGAGTATTTTAAAGTATTAGGAGAATATAAGAATACGAGACCATAAAGAGGAAATTTCAATTTTTTAAAATTCCAAATTCCAATTGTCAGGCTGAGCGATCCCGAAGCTTCGGGAGAAGCCCGCAAAGTTAGAAAGTTAAAATGAGCATAAAGCTTAAGGCCTAAAGCCTAAAGCATTTTTTAATAAAAAATAGAAATGATTACAACAGCAAAACGATTAGACACAGTTGAAGAATACTACTTCTCATCAAAATTGAGAGAAGTTCGTCAGTTGATGTCTGAAGGAAAATCGATCATCAATATGGGAATTGGAAGCCCTGATTTGAGTCCGTCAAAAGCAGTAATTGAAGCAGTCGCTGCGGCAATTCAAGATGAAAACGGACATGGTTATCAAAGCTATCAGGGATTACCGGAAATGAGACAGGCGATGGCAGATTTTTATCGTGATCAGTTTGGTGTTGAAGTGAATCCGAATAATGAGATTTTACCTCTTATGGGTTCGAAAGAAGGAATTATGCACATCTCGTTAGCATTTTTAAATGAAGGCGATCACGTTTTAATTCCGAATCCAGGTTATCCAACTTATACTTCGGTAACCAATTTGGTTCAAGCAGTTCCGGTTTATTATGATTTGAAAGAAGAGAATGGATGGGAACCAGATTTTGAAGCTCTTGAAAAATTAGATCTTTCGAAAGTAAAAATTATGTGGCTGGGTTATCCGCACATGCCAACAGGAGCGAGAGGAAGTTTAGCGTTATTTGAAAAATTGGTTGCTTTTGCTAAAAAACACAATATATTATTGATCAACGACAATCCATATAGTTTTGTTTTGAATGATAATCCGATGAGTTTATTGCAGGTTGAAGGAGCAAAAGAGGTGGCTTTAGAATTGAATTCGCTTAGTAAAACGTTCAACATGGCTGGCTGGAGAGTCGGAATGGTTTTAGGAAATGCTGAAATTATCGATGCGGTTCTAAAAGTAAAAAGCAACATGGACAGCGGAATGTTCTACGGAATTCAGAAAGGAGCTATTGCAGCGTTAAAATGTGATAAATCTTGGTTTGAAGATCAAAACAAAATTTACAGACGCCGTAGAGAATTGACGGAGAAACTAGCAGAAAAATTAAACTGCAAAGTGTATAAAGAAGGAGTTGGACTTTTCGTTTGGGCGAAATTACCAGAAGGAATTGAATCAGCAGAAAAGTTCATTGACGAAATATTATACCAGAAACATATTTTCATTACACCGGGAACAATCTTCGGAAGCAATGGCGAAGGATATATCAGATTCTCATTGTGTGTGAAAGAAGAAAAAGTACAAGAAGCGATAGACCGATTTTAGTATTAAGATTATAGAACCAAGAGCCAAGACTCCTTAACTATTGTCAGGCTGAGCGAAGTCGAAGCCTTTCTAGTTGGAATTTGGAATTTAAAACTTGGAATTTTAAAAAATTATGAAAGTATACGTAATAGGAATAGGGTTAATAGGTGGTTCGATGGTGTTAGACATCAAAGGACGTTATCCTGATGCGACTATTTTAGGAATCGACAGTAATGAGGAGCATTTAAAGCAGGCAATTGAATTAGGAGTTATTGACGAAGCAGGAAGTTTTGAAGATTTGCAAAAAGCCGATTTTGTAATTGTTTCCGTTCCAGTAGATGTGGCGCTAACAGTTTTGCCAAAAGTTTTGGATGCAGTTGGAGATAAAACAATTGTTTTTGAGGTTGGATCGACTAAAAAACCAATTTGCGATGCGGTTGCCAATCATTCTAAGAGAAGAAACTTTATTGCTACACATCCAATAGCAGGAACAGAGTTTTCTGGACCATCGGCAGCAATAAGAGGTTTGTTTCAAGGAAAGACAAACATAATCTGTGAAGTCGAAAAGACAGCTTTTAAATTGCAGGAGAAAGCATTGAATCTTTTTACTTCAATCGGAATGAGAATTCGATATATGGATCCCGTTTCACACGATAAGCACATTGCTTACGTTTCGCATCTATCGCACATTAGTTCGTTTATGCTCGGTAAAACGGTAATGAATAAGGAAAAAGACGAACAGGATATTTTTGATATGGCGGGAAGTGGATTTGAAAGCACCGTTCGTTTAGCAAAAAGTTCGCCCGCCATGTGGACACCGATTTTTAAGCAGAATAAAGAACACGTTCTGGAAACATTAGAAGCATATATTTCAAACCTAAGTCGGTTTAGGGATTTGCTGAAAGAAGAAGATTATAATGCCATTTTTGAAGAAATGGAAAGCACAAATAAAATAAAAGAAATACTAAACGGATTAACAACAACTAAAAAGTAAATTAGAATAAAGATGGAAAATAAGAAAGAAATGAGAAAGTGGTTAGAAGATTTCAATTTAAATCACCCACTTGTGATAGCAGGACCATGTAGTGCAGAAACAGAAGATCAAGTATTGAAAATTGCTCATGAATTGAAAGATTCAAAAGTTAGTGTATTCAGAGCTGGAATCTGGAAACCAAGAACACGTCCAGGAGGATTTGAAGGTGTTGGAGAAATTGGTTTGAAATGGTTACAAAAAGCAAAAGCTGAAACTGGTTTATTAATGGGTACTGAAGTTGCAACTGCAGCACACTGTAAACTAGCTTTAGAACATGATATCGACGTTTTATGGGTTGGTGCTCGTACAACTGCAAACCCTTTCGCGGTTCAAGAAATTGCTGATACTTTAAAAGGAACTGATAAAATCGTTTTGGTTAAAAATCCAGTAAACCCAGATTTAGCCTTATGGTTAGGTGGTGTTGAGCGTTTACACATGGCTGGAATCGAGAAATTAGGAGTTATTCACAGAGGTTTCTCTACTTACGAGAAAACAAAATACAGAAACATTCCAGAATGGCAAATTGCTATCGAATTGCAAAATAAATTCCCTGATTTACCATTAATCATCGATCCATCTCACATTACTGGAGATCGTAAAATGATTTTTGAAGTAACGCAAGAGGCTTTAGATTTGAACTACGATGGTATGATTATCGAGACGCACTACGATCCAGATAACGCTTGGTCTGATGCTGCACAGCAAGTTACTCCAGACTCTTTGAAACAAATCATTAAAGATTTGACTATCAGAAAAACGGATGATACTACAGATGAGTACAGCCAAAAAATGACAAAATTAAGAGCTAATATCGACGTTTTGGATGCTAACTTATTAGAGTTATTAGGAAAACGTATGAAAGTTGCTGACGAAATTGGTCAGGTGAAAAAAGATGCAAACGTAGCGATTCTTCAAAACAACCGTTGGAACGAAATCTTAGGAAAAATGATTTTGGAAGGTGAGAAAAAAGGTCTTACTGAAGAATTCGTTTTGAAAATGTTCAAAGCAATTCACCAAGAAAGTATTGGTCACCAAGAGAAAATTTTCAACGCATAATTTTCTTTAAACCATATAAGTGATATAAGTTAATTTTAGTTTTACAAAATAGTATTTCAAAGTTTTATTATATCACGCATTTTAAAATTAGATTGTTTTTTAAAATCCCTATTACTTTGAAAGAAGTGATGGGGATTTTTATTTTCGATATACACCTCCCGTATATTACCTTATATTACTTATATGGTTAAAATTATTCATTTATCTTTGCAGAGGTTTTAAGGTTGAATCTAAAATCAGAAATCTAAAATTAAAGAATGACAGGAATCGTATATAAATCTACAGGAAGCTGGTACACCGTAAAATCTGAAAAAGGTGATTTTGTGGAATGCCGTATGAAAGGGAAATTTAGAATTAAAGGTATAAAAAGTACCAATCCAATTGCTGTAGGAGATATTGTCGATTATGAATTGGATGAAACTTCGGATGCCATTACGGGAACGATTCATAATATTCACGAAAGAAAAAATTATATCGTTCGTAAATCGGTCAACTTATCAAAGCAGATTCACATTATTGCTTCTAATATCGATCAGGTTTTTTTACTGATTACGATTGATAATCCGCCAACAACAACCAGTTTTATAGATCGTTTTTTGGTTACTGCAGAAGCATACGGAATTGAAGCGGTTTTGATTTTCAATAAAATAGATACTTTAAACGACCAAACTTTAGACGATCAGCTTTATTTACAGCATATTTATCAGGAAATTGGATATAAATGTTTGAGAATTTCTTCAACAGAAAATAAAGGAGTTGACAAATTGAAAGAAATGATGATTGGTAAAGTGAGTATGTTTTCTGGTCATTCTGGCGTTGGAAAATCGACTTTGGTAAATGCAATGGAACCAAGTCTTCATTTAAAAACTACTGTAATTTCAGAACAAAGCAAACAAGGACAGCATACAACTACTTTTGCCGAAATGTATGATTTGTCTTTTGATGCCCGAATTATCGATACTCCAGGGATTAAAGGTTTCGGAATCGTGGATATGGAACCATCCGAAATTAGCGGTTATTTTCCGGAATTCTTCAAATTAAAAGATCAATGTAAATTTAATAACTGTTTGCATAAAGAAGAACCACATTGTGCCATCAAAGCAGCTTTAGAAAAAGATGAAATCGCTTGGTCCCGCTACAACAGTTATCTTAAAATTCTGGAAGGTGATGAAGAGCATTACAGAACCGATACTTACGGTGAAGATCGTGCAGCGAGCGATGAAACGAGAAAATAAAAAAAGAAATTCCAATTTTTTAAATTGCTTCGCCTGTTCGCTATCGCTCGAGTCCAAATTTCCAATAAAAACAACATATTCAAATGTAGAGATGCACTGCGGTGCATCTAACGCTAGAATTTAAAATCTGTTTAATCCGTGTAATCTGTGGCCTATAAACTACGCCGCATTAGATCAAAATAAAAATGAAAATTGTTCTTCAAAGAGTTTCCCAAGCATCAGTAACTGTTGATGGTCAAAAAACAGCAGATATACAAAAAGGATTATTAGTTCTAGTCGGAATTGAAGATGCCGATACTCAAGAAGATATTGATTGGCTTGCTGGTAAAATCATAAAAATGAGAATTTTTGGCGACGAAAACGACGTCATGAACTGTTCCGTTCAAGATATTAACGGAGATATTATCGTTGTTAGCCAATTTACACTTCACGCTTCTACCAAAAAAGGAAATCGTCCTTCGTACATAAAAGCGGCAAAACCAGATTTCGCAATTCCAATGTATGAAAAATTTGTTCAGACATTAGAAAAGGAATTTGAAAAGAAAATTCAAACTGGAATTTTTGGTGCAGATATGAAAGTTAGCCTGCTAAATGACGGGCCTGTTACCATTTTAATAGACAGCAAAAATAGAGAGTAAAAAATTACTAAACATTTGTTAAGATTTTCTCAAAATAATATATATTTGGAGAAAAAACTTACTAATGAAAAACCTTTTTTGCGCGTTATTTTTTCTCCTTTTTATCGTTAATTCGTCTGCACAAAAGAATGATTATTCAGTATTTTCTATTTCTGATAGTATAAAAGATAATGCCAATGCTGTAGTCCGTTTAGATCAGACAGATATTACTATTGCTTCTCAAAGAAGTATGAATATAAAGCAGCAAAGAATCGTATCGGTCTTTAATGCGAAAGGTTTTGATGACGTTGATGCCTATCAGCATTATGATAAATCGACTTCAATAAAAAATATAGAAGCGATAGTTTACGACGCTTTTGGAAAAGAAATCAAAAAAATAAAACAAAAAGATTTTAGAGATCAAAGTGCCGTTAGCGGAAGCACTCTTTTTTCTGATAATCGCGTTGTCTATTTAGATTACACCCCAATTTCATATCCTTTTACGATTGTTTATAATTGTGAAGTTGAGACTTCAAACACAGCTTTTATACCTCAAGAATATTTTTTGAGAGGTTATTATTTAAGCGTGGAGAAATGTATTTTGAATGTTACTTTTCCTAAAGAATTAGGATTTAAAAAGAAAGAATTTCGTTTGTCAGACTTTACTATAAAGAAAACAGTCGAAACAGATACGCAATTAAGTTACGTGGCGACAAATATTCGGGCTCAAAAACCGGAAGATATGAGTCCAAATTATGGAGACCTTTTTCCGAAAGTGATGATGGGATTAGAAAATTTTCATTTGGAAGGTGTCGACGGGAAAGCAACTACTTGGGAAGCATTTGGTAAATGGTATGGCGATAAAATTCTGACTGGAACAACAAATTTACCAGAGGAAACCAAAGTCAAAATAAAAGCATTTGTTGGAGAAGAAAAAGATCCAATTAAGAAAGCTAAAATTATTTACGATTACGTACAGAAAAAGTCCAGATATGTAAATATTGCAGTTGGTATTGGCGGCTGGAAACCTATGCTTGCCAACGATGTAGACCGTTTAGGTTATGGAGATTGTAAAGCCTTATCAAATTACACTAAAGCACTTTTGCAGGTTGTAGATGTTCCGTCTTACAATACTATTTTGTATGGAAATCCATATAAGACAGATATTCAATCAGATTTTGTTTCGATGCAGGGCAATCATATGATTCTTGCAATTCCATCAGGTGACAATTATGTTTGGCTAGAATGTACGAGCCAAGACGATCCTTTTGGATATCAGGGAGTTTTTACAGATGATCGAGATGTTCTAGTTGTAAAACCTGAGGGTGGAGAAATTGTTAGGACTAAAATCTATGATGATAAAGGAAATAAACAGCTAGCCAAAGGAAATTATTCAATTGATAAAGATGGAAACTTTTCTGGAACTTTAGCCATAGTTTCAGAAGGAAGTCAATATGCTCAAAAATCAAGAGTTGAAACTTTTCAGCCTAATGAAAAAGAAGAACATTATAAAGAATATTGGGATAACATCAATAATTTGAAATTGGGTAAAATAACTTTTAACAACGATAAAGAAAATATTCGTTTTACAGAAGATGTTCATTTAAGCGCTTCAAATTATGGTGCTATTTCGGGTAATAAAATGATTTTTGTAGTTGATGCATTTAATCAGTCTTCGGGAAATATTAAACGTATAAGAAATCGAAAAAATCCATTCCAAATTCAACGCGGTTATTTAGATAATGATGAAATCGAAATAAATCTTCCAGAAGGTTTCAGTATCGAATTTCTTCCTTCAAATTACGAACTCAAAGGTAAGTTTGGAGAATACAAAACCGAAATCATCAAAAAAGAAAATAACAAACTGACTTATAAAAGATCGATGTTTTTAAATAAAGGCAAATACTCTAATAAAGATTATGATGAGTACCGTTTATTTATGGAACAAGTTTCTAGAAATGATAATGCCAAAATAATACTAACCAAAAATTAAAGCGAATCATAACCAAAAACAAACCAAAAATTACCAATGAAAATTATTAAACTACTTAGCTTGTCGTGGATCCTGTTGGTCGCCCCCAAAGCGGTTTCACAGGAATTTAAATTAGGAAAAGTCTCCATTGCAGAATTAGAGCAGAAAGTTCATCCTAAAGATTCTTCAGCAGCCGCTGCCATTTTGTACAAAAAAGGATTATCTAGAATGGAATTTGACCAGAATGAAGGTTTTATGATCGTTACAGATGTAGAAGCTCGTATTAAGATTTATAAAAAAGAAGGATACGAGTGGGCGAATCAGAATGTTTGGTATTACAATTATGCCAACCTGAAAGAAAGAGTGTTTTTTTCGGATGCTGTTACTTACAATCTGGTAAATGGAAAGATAGAAAAAACCAAACTGAAAAGCGATGGTTCTTTTGATGAGGTTCTTTCTAAATTTAGAGGTCTGAAAAAAATTACCATGCCAAATGTAAAAGAAGGTTCTGTTATAGAATACCACTATTCTATAAGATGTCCTAGCGATAATATTATTCGCGATTGGGATTTTCAAACTTCTATTCCGGTTAATTATTCTGAGTTTAAAGTTGCTTATCCAGAGTATTATGTTTTTAAACCAAGACAAAAGGGATATTTATTTCCAAAAATAACAACCACTAAAAATTCTAAAAGTCTTACTATAAATAGTAAAGAAAGAGGGACTGGGCTTGTTTCTAGAACAGAATTTTATAACGATAAAATAGATTATGTTGAAACAGAAGTTACTTATGTTGCACAAGATTTTCCTGCTTTAAAGGATGAAGATTATGTAAATAACATAGACAATTACACTTCAAGTGTTGAACATGAATTATCGTTAGTTCGTTTTCCAAATCGACCAATCAAAGAATTTTCTACCGATTGGAATTCTGTTGTAAAAACAATTTATGAATATGAAGATTTTGGTCCAGAATTAAACAAAACAGGTTATTTTGAAGAAGATTTGAAAAAAATTCTAGGAGGAACTACTAATCAAAATGAAAAGATTTGGACGATCTTAAATTATGTAAAAGGTACTGTAAAATGGAATGGCTACAGTGGTTTTAGCTGCGACAATGGAGTGAAAAAAGCCTACAAAGACAAAACGGGAAACATAGCAGATATCAATTTAATGCTTACTGCAATGCTGCGCTCTGCGGGTTTAACTGCCAATCCGGTTTTGGTAAGTACACGTTCTAACGGAATTGCTTTGTTTCCAAACAGAAATGCCTTTAATTATGTTATTTCTGCTGTTGAAACTCCAGAAGGTTATATTCTATTAGATGCAACTTATAAATATTCTTTACCAAACGTTCTTCCATTTAGAACTTTAAATTGGTTTGGAAGACTGATCAGAAAAGATGGTTCTTCTCAAGAAATAGATTTGATGCCGCATAAAACATCAAATGATATTGTTTTTATGAATTATGATATTGATGCCGATGGAAAAGTAACAGGGAAAACCAGAAGGCAATGTACAGATTACAGAGCTATGCTTAGCAGAGAAAACTTCGAAAAATTGAAAGAAGATGAGTATCTGGAAAAACTTGAAAATAATAATAGAAAAATTGAAGTAAGCGAATATTCTAGAACAAACGAAAAAGAATTATTATCGCCAACAATTGAAACTTATTCCTTTAAAGGAGGTGACTTAGCAGAGATTATTGGAGGAAAAATATATGTAAACCCAATGTTGTTTTTTGCTCAGGAAAAAAATCCGTTTAAACAGGAGGTACGCGAATATCCAGTAGATTTTGGTTATCCATTTCAAGATAAATTCAATATTACAATAAAAATTCCAGATGGTTTTGCAGTAGAAACATTACCGCAAGCTGTTGCTTACAATATGGAAAATAATCTGGGAAGCTTCAAGTTTAATATTCTGGCAAATGAGAATGTTTTGCAGTTAATGGTTGTCAATCAGATTAATGAGGCTATTATCAGTACAGAACAATATGAAATGCTGAAAGAATACTACAAAGGAGTAATTGCTAAACAAACAGAAAAAATTGTTCTAAAACGCATATAAATATGAGGCTAAGATCTCTGCTGTTTTGTATTGCGTTATTTTGTAGTACAATAAATATCCAAGCTCAGAAAAATGAGCTTGGAAAAGTTACCATTGCCGAGTTAGAAGAAAAAATACATCCAGTAGATTCTTCGGCTCCTGCCGCAATTTTATTTAAAAAAGGAAAAACCGTTTTTTCATATAATGAAAAAGTAGGTTTTTCTGCTGTTCATACTTATGAATTTAAAATTAAAATTTATAAAAAAGAAGGACTGAAATGGGCAGATCAAAAAGTGCATTACTATGTCGGCTATCAGAATTTAAAAGAAGATATGTTAGAGTTTTCGAATGCAGTGACGTACAATTTGGAAAATGGTAAAGTGCAGAAAACGAAACTTGAAAGCCAAGGATTATTCAAGAAAAAAATTAATGAATATTGGAGTGAAAAAACAATAACACTTCCAAATGTCAAAGTTGGATCTATTATAGAATACAAATACGTTTTAAAATCTGAAAATATTGGAGAGTTTCCCGATTTTGCTTTTCAATTTGATATTCCGGTAGATTATTTTGAATACAAAACAGAATTTCCTGAGTTTTATATTTACAAAACCATTCTTACAGGGAAAAATAAAATAGAAAGTGACGCGAAACTTGGAAGCGGAACCCAGAGTTTTGATAACGAGTACGGGCAAACAAGAAAATTGAGCTACAAACAAATTAATGCATTTTATTCAGGAAAAAACATTCCCGCTTTAAGAGAAGAACCTTATGTTGATAATTTAGAAAATTACAGAGGCGTTATCAAACATGAGTTGGAACGTATCAGGATGCCTGAACAGCCAGTTAAAGATTTTACCATTACTTGGGAAGGTGTTGCCACAACAATTTTTAAAGATGAAAATTTTGGAAAAGAACTTAGTAAAAGAGATTTTCTTCTAGAAGATGTAAAAAAGTTGCTCGGTAATGTAGAATCATTAGAAGAAAGGACCAACATCATTTTTAAGTTCGTTCAAAATAAAATGAATTGGAACGAGATTAATAGTTGTTTCGCAAAGAAAGGCGTTGAAAAAGCATACAAAGAACAAACAGGAAATGTTGCCGAAATTAATTTCATACTATTAAATATGCTCAAATTGGCTGGCGTAGATGCTAATCCAGTTTTAGTTAGTACAATTGAAAATGGTATTCCTGTTTATCCTACTAGAACTGGATTTAATTATCTAATTGCTTCTGCAGAAATTAATGGAAAACAAATTTTGCTGGACGCTTCCAAAAAATATACATCACCCAATATTCTTCCGTTGAATGTCTTAAATTGGAAAGGAAGATTAATTAAAAGTGATGGCAGTTCGAAAGAAATTGATCTGGTTCCCACTAAAGCCTCAAAAGAAATTTCTAATATAGTGGCTATAATAAATGCAAATCGGAAAATAGATGGAAAAATCAGAATTCAGCGCACGGATTATGATGCGTACAGATTTAGAGTTCAGAATGCGGCTAAAAATCAGGAGAATTATATCGAAAAACTAGAGCAGCAATTAGGATTTAAAAATTTCGGACTATTCAATAAGTAATAAAAACACCAATCTTTCAGATCCAATTTTGGAAACTTTTGCTTTTGAAACTAATAATTTTGTTGAAAGCATTGGCGGAAAGTTATTTATCAATCCATTACTGTTTTATGCAAAAACGAAAAATCCTTTCGTTCAAGAAAAAAGACAAATGGAAATTTATTTTGGTTATCCAAGTCAAGAAAAGATTATAGTCAATTTAGAAATTCCGGAAGGGTATGATGTTGAAACGCTTCCTAAACCAGCAAAGTACGTGTTTCAGGACAATTCTATTATTTTACTGATGAATATTTTAAAAGATGGTAACAAAATTCAGTTTAGTTTTTCTAAAGACATAAACAGTAGTATTTTTGCTTCAGAAGACTATGATTCATTAAAAATGCTTTTCCAAAAAATGATCATTAGTCTAGATCAAAAAATCATTCTCAAAAAAATATAACCAATGAATTCTCGTTCCCTTGCTGTTTTCTTTTTTTTAGTTTTCTCTTTTACAGAAATTAATGCTCAGAAGTTTGAATTAGGAAAAGTAACAGTTGAGGAATTGAAGGAAAAGGAGAATCCTAAAGATACTTCTGCGCCAGCCGCGATTTTATTTAAGAAAGGAAGGACTTTTTTTACTTACAATGAACAAAGCGGTTTTCTTGCCAATCATGTTTATGAGTTTCGAGTAAAAATTTATAAAAAAGAAGGATTAAGCTGGGCCACTCAAAAAGTTTCCTATTATGTTGGTTACGAAAATTTAAGAGACGATAAAGTAACTTTTTCTGATGCTGCTACCTACAATCTTGAAAATGGAGCAATAATAAAAACAAAACTGAATAGTGAAGGTAGTTTTAAAGAAAAAGTAAATAAGAATTGGAATGTTGCTTCAATTGCTTTGCCCAACGTAAAAGTGGGTTCGGTAATCGAATTTAAATATACTTTAAAGTCAGAAGATTTGGTTCGTCTTCCTGATTTTGATTTTCAGTATGAAATTCCAGTAAATTATTTCGAATACAAATCTGAAATCCCAGAATTTTTTATTTATAAAACACTTCTCGTTGGAACATACAAACCAGAGATGAATGCCGATATTGAACCTATCAAACAGATTTACGGCAGTAATTACAAGCAAATTAATAGTTTTTATTCTGGAGTTGATGTTCCTGCACTTCAAGAAGAGAATTTTGTTAACAACATAAACAATTTTAAAGGCTCGATTCAAAATGAGTTAGAGTTAAAAAGATTTCCAGATAAACCAGTTGTCAACTACACCAAAACATGGGAAGGGCTAGCAGAGTCAACTTATAAAGATGCTGATTTTGCAAAAGAACTAAGTAATAGAAGCTTTTACGAAGAAGATTTAAAGAAGCTTTTATTGAACGTAAATTCCCCTAGACATCGATTAGATACTATTTTTAAGTTTGTTCAGAATAGAATGAACTGGAACAAAAAGAAAGGCTATTACGTAGATAAAGGTGTAAAAAAAGCTTATGAAGAAAAAACAGGAAATACGGCAGAAATTAATTTGTTGCTGATTTCTATGCTGAAGACCGCAAAAATACAAGTATCTCCTGTTTTGGTTAGTACAATAGAAAATGGAGTTCCGGTTTTTCCTAATAGAACGGTTTTCAATTATCTTATAGCTGCGGCGCAAATAGATGGTGAACAGATTCTGCTAGACGCTACAAGTAAGTTTACAGTTCCAAATATTCTTCCTTTAAATGTTTTAAATTGGAAAGGACGATTAATAAAAGAAAATGGAACTAGTGAGGAAGTAGAATTAATTCCGACTAAATTTTCTGTAATCAATAATACGGTAAGTGCATTTATCGAGCCCCAAGAAGCAAAGCTAGAAGGAAGTTTGTCTTTGCAAAAAACAGATTATAATGCTTTAATTTTTAGAGAGAAATTTGGCACTAAAACAAATGCGAGTAATATTGAAAAATTGGAACAGCAATTTAATGGTATAGCAATAGAAGATTATAGAGCTGATAATCAAGATTTGTCGAGACCAGTTACGGAAAAAGCATCTTTCAGTATTGATAAAGCATATGATGTTATTGGTGGTAAGTTATTTGTAAATCCGCTATTGTTTTTTTCTTATAAGAGCAATCCATTTAAATTAGAAAAAAGACAAATGCCAATTTATTTTGGCTTTCCAGAACAGCGAAAATTTAATTTGTTTTTGCAAATACCAGAAGGTTATGTCGTAGAATCGCTGCCTTCTCCTATAAGAATTGTAATGGAAGACAAAGCGGCTTCTTACACCATGAACATTATGTCTGATGAAAATCAAATACAAATTAAAGTGACGCAAGAAATAAGTAAAGCTATCTTTGCGGCTGAAGATTACGATATGATAAAAGATTTTTTTCAGAGAATAATCGAAATTCAAAATGACAAAATAATTCTTAAAAAGACCTAGAAGATGGATTTGAAAAATGCACAGTTAGATGTAGATACTTGGATAAAAGAACATGGCGTTCGCTACTTTAACGAATTGACCAATATGGCTCAATTAACAGAAGAAGTTGGAGAAGTAGCCCGAATAATTGCACGCCGTTATGGAGAACAATCAGAAAAAGAAAGCGATAAAAACAAAGATTTAGGCGAAGAATTAGCCGATGTTGTTTTTGTGGTTTTATGTTTGGCGAATCAAACCGGAATCGATTTACAAGCTGCTTTTGACAAGAAAATGGATTTAAAATCGGTTAGAGATAAAGATCGTCACAAAAACAATGATAAATTGAAATAATTGTGAAATATCACTCATAAGTTTTGAATTATGAGTTTTGAATTTTGAATTATGAATGGGGAGTGGTAAATTGCGGGGCTGAATTATGTTTCTAATCATTCATAATTCATAATTCACAACTTACAATTAAAAAAATGAATTTAAAATTAAGCACGAATTCAATTTTCACCATTGAGGATTCGCAACTAAATATCACGGGTTCAAAAAGCGAAACGAACCGTTTATTGTTACTAAAAGCATTATTTCCAAATATTACTTTAGCCAATACTTCAAACTCAGATGACAGCGAAGTAATGCAAAAAGCTTTGGGAGGAAATGACGAAATTGTCGACATTCATCACGCCGGAACAGCCATGCGATTTCTTACGGCTTATTTTTCAGTTAATGAAGGTAGAGAAGTAGTTTTAACAGGTTCTAGTAGAATGCAGGAACGTCCGATAAAAATTTTGGTTGAAGCTTTGACACAATTAGGTGTTGAAATCTCTTATGAAAAAGAAGAGGGTTATCCGCCAATTAGAATTAAAGGGAAAAAAGTTACCGCTTCAAAAGTAAACTTGGCAGCAAATGTAAGCAGCCAGTATATTTCGGCACTTTTATTAGTGGCTTCAAAATTAGATAATGGTTTGGAACTGACTTTAGAAGGAGAAATTACTTCTATTCCGTATATCAAAATGACTTTGGCTTTGTTGGCTGATTTAGATATTAAAACTAGTTTTGAAGGAAACGTAATTAAAGTTTTCCCAAAAGAAGCAGTTGAAACAAAAGAAATGGTTGTAGAATCGGATTGGAGTTCGGCTTCTTATTTCTTTAGTTTAGTAGCATTATCTGATGCTGCAAAAATTACTTTAAGCAGTTACAAAGAAAATAGTCTTCAGGGAGATTCAGAACTGGTTTCTCTTTATGAAAAAATGGGAGTGAAAACGACTTTTCAAAACAATAAAATGACTTTGGAAAAAGTGGCAGGATTTAATTATCAAGATGTAAATTTTGAATTAAATAACACACCAGATATCGCTCAAACAATTGTAGTAACTTGTTTAGGTTTAGGAATTGGATGCCATTTAACAGGTCTTCACACTTTAAAAATTAAAGAAACAGATAGACTTGAAGCTTTAAAAACGGAGTTGACAAAATTAGGAGCCAATATTTCGGTAACAAATGACAGCTTAACTTTAGTAAAGTCTGAAGATATTAAACATGATATTCATATTGCAACCTATAATGACCACAGAATGGCAATGGCATTTGCGCCATTGGCAATCAAAGTGCCAATTATTATTGACGATGCAGAAGTAGTTTCAAAGTCATACCCAGATTTTTGGAATGATTTAAAAGCTTTAAACTTTCAAATCTCAGAACTGTAGTTTTTGAATCATATAAGTTATATAAGTTCATTTAAATGAAAGCGCACTGCAAAGCTAAATAAACATAGCCTCTGGTTTAACCAGAGGTTTTTTATGCACATTTTGAAGCAAACCTGAGAGGTTTTTAAAGCATTTCGGGTTTAAACAGCATTTGAGAATCCAATTAAATGAACTTATATAACTTATATGGTTGAAGAAAGGTTAAAAAAAGAACTTTTAATGGTTCTTAAAACACCACAAAATCAAGGACTTTTGAAAATAAATGTCAAAACACTTGACAACGCCTATCTCACAATCGTATATTTGCAGGCGATTTAAAATTTTAGATAAAAAAGTCTAAGATTGATATTTTAAAATCTAACTTCAAATATGAAATTATCACACTTCAATTTCAATTTACCGAAAGAACTTTTAGCTGAATTCCCGGCAGAAAATAGAGATGAATCTCGTTTAATGGTAATTGACCGTCAAAAAAACACTATCGAACATAAAATGTTTAAAGACGTTATCAACTATTTTGATGACGGAGACGTTTTAATTTTAAATAATACAAAAGTTTTCCCTGCGCGTTTGTACGGAAACAAAGAAAAAACTGGAGCTAGAATTGAAGTTTTCTTATTAAGAGAATTAAATTCAGAGCAACGTTTATGGGATGTTCTAGTAGATCCAGCTAGAAAAATCCGTATTGGAAACAAACTTTATTTTGGTGATGATGATTCATTAGTTGCTGAGGTAATCGACAATACAACATCTCGTGGAAGAACTTTACGTTTCTTATACGATGGTTCTTATGAAGAATTCAGAAACAAATTGACAGAACTTGGAGAAACTCCAATTCCTAAATACATCAATAGAGAAGTTACTGCTGAAGATGCTGAAAGATACCAAACAATCTATGCAAAAGAAGAAGGAGCTGTAGCGGCACCAACTGCTGGTTTACACTTCTCTAAACACCTTTTGAAAAAACTAGAAATCAAAGGAGTAAATTTTGCTGAAGTAACTTTACACGTAGGTTTAGGAACTTTCAACCCAGTTGAGGTAGAAGATTTATCTAAACACAAAATGGATTCAGAAGAGTTGATCATTAATCAACAAGCTTGTGATATAGTAAACGAAGCAAAAGCAAAGAAAAAACGTATTTGTGCAGTAGGAACAACTTCTATGCGTGCAATTGAAAGTTCTGTTTCTTCTGCAAATACTTTGAATCCTTACGAAGGATGGACAAATAAATTTATTTTCCCTCCTCACGATTTCAGTATTGCAAACTGTATGATTACAAATTTCCACACACCAAAATCAACATTATTAATGATGATTTCTGCTTTCTGTGGACATGATTTAATGAAAAAAGCATATGACGAAGCGATCAAAGAAGGATACAAATTCTATTCTTACGGAGACGCAATGTTAATTCTTTAATTAGAATTATATTAAAAGTAAAAACCCGACAGTATTTTTTAGAATCTGTCGGGTTTTCTGTTTTTTAATGGTTTCACGTTTCAGGGTTAACTTTTGTTGAGAAATTTAACCGCAAAGTTCGCAAAGAGTTTTTATCAAGCTTAACGTTTACAAACGCTAAGTACGCAAAGCTTTGCGGACTTATGCATTTGGCAAACACAATGAATAAAAAACCTTGCGACCTTTGCGGTTAAAAAACACAAAGTATATAAACATGATCCCGAAGCTTCGAAAGAAACCTGAAACAAAACAAACAAAATTTGTTATTTTAGCAGACAAAACAAAAACACAATGACTTTTCAAAATACACGCGAATTTGCACGAGAGCTAGATTCGAAAGACACATTAAACCACTATCAGGAACAATTCATTTTTCCAAAAGTTAATGACAAACGAGTAATCTATTTTACCGGAAACTCATTAGGATTACAGCCAAAACGAACCAAAGCTTATATTGACGAAATAATGAATGACTGGGCAGAATTGGCTGTTGAAGGTCATTTTTACGCAGAAAAACCTTGGTGGGATTATCAGGAAAGATTTGCAGAACCATTGAGTAAAATTGTTGGTGCACTTCCATCAGAAGTTACGGTTATGAATACGTTGACTGTAAACCTTCATTTGTTAATGGTTTCTTTTTATCAGCCAAAAGGCAAACGTTATAAAATTATCTGCGAAGAAAAAGCGTTTCCATCAGATCAATATATGTTTCAAAGTCAAGTTCATTTTCATGGATATAAACCAGAAGATGCCATTGTAGAAATCAAACGCCGAGAGGGAGAACATAACATTCGCCTTGAAGATGTTTTAGCAAAGATCGAAGAAGTTGGCGATGAGCTAGCTTTAGTTTTAATTGGCGGAGTAAATTATTATACGGGTCAAGTTTTTGATATAAAAACCATTACGGCAGCTGGACAAAAAGCCGGAGCAAAAGTAGGATGGGACTTAGCGCACGCCGCAGGAAATATAAAATTAGAACTTCACGATTGGAATGTAGATTTTGCTGCTTGGTGCAGTTATAAATACATGAACTCAGGACCAGGAAATGCTTCTGGAGTTTTCGTTCACGAAAGACATCATAACGATCCAGATTTACCTCGTTTCGCTGGCTGGTGGGGACATAATAAAGAACGCCGTTTTAAAATGGAACCTAACTTTGATCCCGTTCACGGAGCAGGCGGATGGCAGATTAGTAATCTTCCGGTTCTTTCTCTTGCGCCATATTTGGCATCTGTAGAAATGTTTGCTGAGGTTGGAATGGATGCTTTAATTAAAAAACGTGATCATATTACTTCCTATTTAGAATTTATTCTCCACGAAATTGACAAAGAAGTTGCGGGTAATTTTGAAATTATTACGCCTTCAAATCCTGAAGAAAGAGCTTCGCAATTGTCGGTTTTTTTACATGGAGAAGGAAGAAGTTTATTCGATTATTTAATGAAAAATGGAGTAATCACAGACTGGCGTGAACCAAATGTAATTCGTTTGGCACCAGTTCCTTTGTATTGTTCTTATGAGGATATGTACGATTTCGGGCAAATCCTGAAAAAAGGAATTTTAGGGAAGTAATGCTTTATTAAGATACTGTTTGTCATTTCGAGGAACGAGCAATCTCCACAAGTAACTCCGTTCCAATAAGCCAATCTTTGTCGAGCTTCTCGTGGAGATTTCTCGTTCCTCGAAATGACAAACTTTATGGAAACTTTGTCAAAAATCTTCTAATTTTATAAACTTTCCAAAAAATTCTGTAACAAACATTATGGCAGATATTCCGTATTTTGTAGTGTATAATTTTAAAAACTACAATCATGAAAGGCTTATATATTTTATTGACGGTAATATTTATAACTTCTTGCCAACAACAACAGAGTAAAGAAGATATAAATAAAGCCAAGCAAGCCAGTATTGATTCAATGAAAGTTGAGATTAACAAACAACGTGTTATCGATTCAATGAAGACTGAAATGGCTAAGTTAAAAGAAGAACAAAGAGTCGAATCTCAAAAAGAAAAAGTTGTTGTAGTGCATCAGCAGGCAGCTAATGGAAATACAACGACAACTACTACAAAAAAGAAAGGCTGGAGCTCCACCGCTAAAGGTGCTGTAATTGGTGCCGGAGTTGGTGCTGCAACTGGAGCAATCGTTAGTAAGAAAAAAGGTGAAGGTGCCATTATTGGCGGATTAGCTGGAGCAGCCTTAGGTACAGGAACTGGTGCTGTTATTGACAGTAAAAACAAGAAGAAAGAATAGTTTTTCTATAAATAAAAAGAAACCCCAAATTATTTCTAATTTGGGGTTTCTTAATTTTAAACCAACTCTGAAACGGGAATTTTAATGTCAACTAATTCTGATTTACAAGAATCGAGTTGATCAAGGTCGCCTTCAAAGACAATTGTCGATTCAAATAAATTTTTATAATACTCAATTCCATCTAGCAAATTAGATTTAAAGGTATTCCATTTTTTAAGCTGTGCTGTTGTATATTCTCCAGAAATAGATTGGATTTCATTCCTAAAATAAGCAACATACATTTTAAGCTCTTTTATAAATAAGTTCGGACGGTCATTTGTTCTTATGATTGATTTTCCATAATAAATATGATGAACCATTTCTTTTAAAGAAACTTCCTGATCAAAATAAGCTAAATTCGGACCTGGACAAATCACAACGCCTTGCGCCTGACCTTTTACTTTTATATCATTTTCAAGATAAGAGGCATTTGCCAAACCAACACATAAACACGATTTCTCTGTTATTTTGATTTTGCTTTTTTCGAATTCTTCAGCTGATAAAATATCTTTTTTGCTTTCTAGTTCTTCCAGTTTAATGTCCTGATATTTTTTAGAAGCCGTACAAATGCCATGCGGATCATATTCTTTGCTTAACGCCAAAAATTTCTTCGGGCAAGAACTTCCTGCTTTGTTTTCGTGAATTCTTTTTTGCTTTAAAAATTCATTGGTTGTTCCTTTTAAGGTGTTAAAAGGAACTCCTAAAGGTGAAATATTACTTAAATAAAAATCATCCTCTTTGGCATTCATTAATAAATTTCGAGTTTCCTGATCAACAGAAGTAGCTTCAGGAACTAGCAGAAATGGCGATCCCCAGCCGACAGAATCTACTTTGTATTCATCAAGTAAAAAATTGTGTTCGTCTGAAGTTCCAACTCCGCCTTGAACGGTAATTTTTAATTCTAAAGGGTTTTCTGGAAAGTGCTGATTTTTCAGCTGTAAAGCTTTAATTATTAAATCATGGGCCGATTGTACCAGTTGTTCTTTTTTCTGCTTGAATTCTTCTAAAATAGTGCCTAATAAGAGTCCGTCAGTTGCAAACGCGTGACCGCCGCAGTTTAATCCCGACTCAATTCTGTATTCTGAAACCCAAAGTCCTTTTTTTGCCAAGAAATTTCCCTGAATCATTGCCGATCTGAAATCACTTACTTTAAGAATGATTTTCTTTTTAAGTTCGTTATTTTCATTCGGAAAAAAGTCTTTGAAGTTTTCGAAATAACCGAATAATCTCGGATTCATTCCTGCAGAAAGTACAACAGACGATTCCAGATTGCTATTTGCAAAACCTCTTAAAGCTGCATGAGCATCATTGAACTCAATTGGAAGCTGTTTGTTTTTTACAAAATTATCTTTGTCCAGTTTCGTCATGATATTCACATCAATTTCCCCCGGAAAAAGATGTGTTTCGATATAGTTCTGAATGTTTTCTTTGAAAGTGATTCCATCATCCAATAAATTCTGGAAGCCTTTTTTAATGTCAGAAGTATTAGGAAGCATCGACATGAAATTATCCAAAGCGGTTTTGCTTTCGGCTAATTCTGTTTTAAAATTTTCGAATTTGTCCTTTACAATTTTGTCAACTAAATTAAGATAAGAGGTGATTCTTACAGCGCGATAGTCGTGAAATTTCTGTGTGATTTCTTCGTACGGAATATTGAATTTAGTGCTATAAAAATTACGCATCTTCTCAATTAAATCATCATCAGCGAGAGCCACAACAGACGAAATCCCATATTGCGCCACTCGTATCGGACTGTCTATCGTATAGGCCAATCCCATTACTGGAATATGAAAAGTATGCAGATTTTTTTTTGTCATTTGTATTCAGATTAAAATAGAGACAAATGAAAAACAATAATTTTTTTTAAAAGCTGATAATTATCAGGTTTGTGGATTGTTTGCCACGAATTACACGAATTTCCACTAATTTTTATTCGAAGGATTTTAAAAAATAATTAGTGGAAATTCCCACAATCTTGTCATTCCGAGGAACAAGGAATCGCACTAGAGAATCGACAAAGATTGGCGATATGCTGTACGGAGTTCTTGTGCGATTCCTCGTTCCTCGGAATGACAAAAATATGTGGAAAGCTACGAATCAAAAATAACATAGCCCGTGGTTTCAACCACGGGCAACGTATTGTAAACGTTATGGGATTTCTTTGCGGAAAATGTGTTGCGTTCCTGCGGTTGAAACCGCAGGCTATGTTGATAAATGTTTTAAATCAAAATCTTCTTCAAAGATTCTGCAATACTTCTCCATAAAAAGTTGTAGAATGATTTTTCCTGAATTCTTTCGATTTCGACCTCTGCTGTTTTGGCTTTATCTTTTGAGTCGTTTTTGACCAATAAATTAGCAATTGCCGATTTTAGTTTAGCTTCTTTTTCAGGACTTTTCTTTTTGTATAATTTCACTTTCAGATCGTCATAATCTAAAGAAGCATTTCCTTTAGAAATATTGTCGTTTCCGTAGAAATTAAAACGGTATTTATTGAAAACTCCAGTAAAGGACGCGTTCATGTATGGCTTGCTGAATTGTCCCATCGCCCTAACATCAAAATTGGAAATCACGCCCTGAATATGAAAACCATCATTTTTGTCTAAAACATTAAAACTCCAGTCCACACTAAGAGGAGAAGTTTTCATGAAAATACAATTGACTTTGATTTTTACATCAGTTGTCTTTTTCAATCCAAAACCACTTCGCAGATTCGTTGCCTGTAAATTGAATTTATCAAAATTTAAAATTCCAGGACCTTTGGAGAAATCAATTTCTTCTTCATAAACCAATTTAGATTTTAGAACTTGAAGTGTATCAATTTGCAACGGGAATTTAATATTTCGCAACAAATGATTGTAAAGATATTTTTTGCTCAAATCATCCTTCGGCATTTTTCCGCGATAAATATTGGCGTCAAAATGATTGATTACTAATGAGTTTGCTTTGAAGAAAAAACGATCATTTTTAAAACCCCAATCCATTTTGTACACTTGTGCAGAATCAAATTTCAACGTATAAATATCTTTTTCTTTTTCTAATCGTTTTATAAAATTGGGTCTATCAAATTGTGGAATATTAGAAAAATTATTGATTTTTAGAAAGTTTTTTTCCGTGCTTATTTTTCCAATATTAATATGATAAAAAGCGCTTGGTCTGTAAAATAAACTGTCAATTACCAAAGCATAACTTTTGTATTGAATCGGAATTTTCTCTTTTAAAGTGGCATCGGTTATTAAAATTCCTTCAAGTTTTAAAAGGATTTTTTTAATGCTAAAAATTGGTTTTTGAGTGTCTAAAGAAACTACATCAACTGTTCCATCGTTTAAATAAATATTAGAAACAGCAACAATTTTACGAAAGGGATCAACAATTTCTTTTTGAATACTTTTGCTGTCATTGATTAATTTTTCGCCTTTTTTATATAAAATCATTCGTGGTTTATTGATGATGATACTTTCTGCCTGAATAATATCGCGAAAAGCCAAATCCCAAATGTTGAAGTGTTTTATGGTAATGGATTCAATTTTAGAAAAAAGTCCGTTTTTGCTGTCTTTAGGTTCGTTTTTCGGATTGACTAATAAGGTCTGAGCGTAGATATTTCGAGAAAAAAGCGAAACTTCAATCTTTTCATAATTGATGTTGTAAGCGGTTTTGTTTTTCTCATGAATGATAATCGGAAGCTGTTTTTTTATCCAATAATTCAATCCGACATTCGCCAGAAGTAAAATTACAAGTAAAGAAATTACTCCGATCGCTATTTTTTTATAGATTGACATTTATAGTATTAATTTTAAATACATAAATTTAGACTTTTAAAGAGCGTTTTATTTTATAAGATTTTAAAGAAAAGTTATATCATTACGAATTTTTTACCCTTTTTATGTTTTTAGAATATGAGAATAATTAAAAAAATCCTGCTGACCTTACTGGTTATTATTGTTTTGATTTCCATTGGTTTATTTGCGTATGTTTTTCATTTAAAACCAAAATATGAAGGTGAATTACAATTGAAAAATCTAGAAAAAGAAACGACGGTTTATTTTGATGATTTTGGTATTCCTCACATTTATGCCGATTCTGAAAAAGACGCCATGATAGCATTAGGTTATGTACACGCTCAGGAAAGATTATGGCAAATGGAATTATTGCGCCGAATTGCGCCGGGACGTTTGTCTGAAATTTTTGGAGGAGTAGCACTTAAAAATGATAAATTTTTTGCCGGAATTGGTATCGAAGAAGCTTCGGCAAAAGCGATAGCGAAATTGGATAAAAACAGTCCAAGTTATCAATTAACTCAAGCTTATCTGGATGGAATTAATCAATATTTGGATGAAGGGGCAACGCCAATTGAGTTCACTTTGGTTGGAGTAAAAAAGCAAAAGTTTACTATAAAAGACGTTTATAATATTTTCGGATATATGTCTTTTAGTTTTGCAATGGCTCAGAAAACAGATCCTTTATTGACAGATATTAAAAACAAATATGGTGTTGCTTACTTGAAAGATTTAGGAATTGAGGGTGAATTTAATAATACTAGAATCAAAATTTCAAAAGAGAAAACAGAAGAATATACCGAGATTTCAAAATCAATTTCGGCTATGCTGGATCAGTCTCCGATTCCGCCATTTGTTGGAAGTAACAGTTGGGTGGTTGGACCGCATAAATCGAAGAGTGGAAAAGTTATTTTTGCGAATGATCCGCATATTGGGTTTTCTCAGCCTGCTACTTGGTACGAAGCGCATATCGTAACGCCAAAACAGGAATTGTACGGTTGTTATTTAGCTGGAACTCCATTTCCGCTTTTGGCGCATAACAGAGATTATGCCTATGGTTTGACAATGTTTGAAAATGATGATATCGACTTTTATCAGGAAAAAAATAAAACGGGAGATGTAACTCAATATCAAACTCCTACAGGTTTTAGTAAATACGAAATCAGAAAGAAAACAATCAAAGTAAAAGACTCTTTAGATGTGGTTATGACGTTTAAAGTGACGCGTCACGGGCCAATTATGAATGATTTGATGGAACGTCTGGAAAAGAAAAATCCGATTGCAATGTCGTGGACGTATACCAGAGAACCTATACAGATTTTAGATGCGGCTTACGGACTTTCGCATGCTAAAAGTACAACCGATTTTAAAAAAGCAGTCAGTCTAATTGCGGCGCCAGGATTAAACGTGATGTATGGCGATGCGAAAGGAAATGTAGCTTGGTGGGCAAGCGGGAAATTGTATCGACACAACGAAGGCGTAAATACCCATTTGATTTTAGACGGCGCAAGTGGTAAAGATGATATTACGAAGTTTTTAGATTTTGAGCAAAATCCGTCGGCAGAAAATCCGAAATGGGGCTATGTTTATTCTGCTAATAATCAGCCAGAAGCAATTGATAATGGTTATTTGTATCCTGGATATTACTTACCTGAAGATCGAGCGAAAAGAATTTCAGGATTTTTAGATGCCAAATCAGATTGGGATAAAGAAGCGGTTAGCAAAATGATTTATGATAATACTTCTGATGTTGCGGTTGGTGTGGTAAAAGATTTAATCTTAAGTTTAGACGCAAAAGCACTTTCTAACAAAGAAAAAGAAGTAATTGCAGTTTTAAAATCTTGGAAAGGAACAACAAATTTAGAAGATGTTGCACCAACAATTTATAACAAATGGATTTATTTATATCTGAAAAATACATTTGAAGATGAAATGGGTAAAGAAAATTTCAACTTGTTTACCGGAATCTCTCTTGGAAAACAAGTGATTGCCAATCAAATTAAAAACGAAAATTCGGTTTGGTGGGATAATATTAAAACAAAAAATATAAAGGAAACCAGAAAAGATATAGTTTCAAAATCATTTCATGACGCTGTTATTGCTTTGCAGAGCCAATTAGGAGAAAACATTTCCGATTGGAAATGGGGAAAAGTTCATACGGTAGAACACGAACATCCGCTTGGAAAAGTAGCAGCGCTTAGAGGATTGTTTAATGTTGGACCATTTGATTCGCCAGGCTCCAATGAAGTGATTAACAATTTATTTTTCGGATTTAATGATGAAGGAAAATATTACACCAAAGGCGGACCTTCAACCAGAAGAATTGTAGATTTTGCAGATGTAGAAAACAGCTGGAGTATTCTGCCAACTGGGCAATCTGGAAATCCTTTCAGCAAGCATTACGACGATCAAGCAGAAATGTACAACGAAGGAAAGTTCAGAAAGATGAAATTGAATAAAGAGGAAATTATAAAAACGTCAACTAAATTGGTCTTTAAACCGAGAAAGTAGTTTTTAAGTTTTATAAAATTATAAAAGGTTCAAAGGTTTCATTATAAAACCTCTGAACCTTTGTCATTTTGCCACTATGAACCTTTAAAAAGTCTATTTCGAAATTTCTGCCAAGACTTTTTTTCCATTTTCATTTGTCGGATCAAGTTCTACTGATTTTTTATAATTCGCGATAGCCAATTTTTTGTCTCCATCGGCTAAATAAGCTTCACCCAAACTATCATAAGCATTTCCAGATTTTGGGAACGTTTCGGTATTAATTTTAAAAACCTCAATCGCTTCTTTCTTTTTGCCCTCTTGCAGTAATTGATATCCAACTCTATTAATGTCACCTTCCTTAATAGCATAAGTAGGATCATTTTTAAGCTTTTTGTAGCTTTCTGTTCCTGCTACTGCACCTTTTGTGTCATAGATATCCAACAGATCTAGAGCAAGAGATTTTTTAGGCTGATTAAATGGCTTATTGTAAAGTATAGCACGAATGGCATCATTGATTTCGCCTAAAACAGTTCCCCCAGTATTATTCAATAAAACGATTAGATTTTTATCTGTAGGATAACGAGAGATTATCGTATTAAAACCGTTAATTCCGCCTCCATGTCCTATCGTTTTTAGTTTTTCTTTGTCGCCATTATCAACATCATCGATAAACCAACCATAACCATAAAAAGCTCTTCCTGCAGAAATATAAGGTTTGAATAGCGATTCGATGCTTTTTTCGTTAAGCAATTTATTGGTATAGAGTGCTTGATCCCATAAATACAAATCTTCTACAGTCGAGTACAATGATCCAGCCGCGTAAGGAATACTCATATCGAGATAGGCAGCATTTACGATTTTTTTGCCCTGTTTTTCGTAACCAGCAGCTCTGTTTTTTAATATGACATCACTATGATCATAACCAGAATTTACCATTTTTAAAGGTGTAAAAACAACTTCCTGTAAATATTGCTCATATGTTTTACCTGTAATTTTCTCAATAATGTAACCTAGCAAAAAATAACCTGAATTACTATAATTGAATTTTTCTCCTGGTTTAAATTCAAGCGGTAAACTTGAAAACGTTTTTACAAATTCTGCTGGAGTATATGGGTTTCGAGATTTATCTTTAAAGAAATTTGGAGCATTAGTATAATTTGGAATTCCAGAGGTATGCGTCAATAAATGATGAGCGGTTATTTTATCTCCATTTTCTTTTGGATAATCTGGTAAATAAGTGCTGATTGGAACGTCTAGTTTTAGTTTTCCTTCTTCGGCCAATTTTACAATCAAAAGTGCTGTAAATTGCTTGCTGATAGAACCCAATCTGAATTTTGTGTCAGCCTGGTTTGGAATATTCCATTCCATATTAGCAGAACCAAATCCTTTTTTGAAAATTACTTTTCCGTTTTCTGAAACCAAAGCTGAACCGTTAAATTGTCCGTATTCGTTGTACTTATTCAAAAGTTGTTCGATTTGCTTTGCTTTTTCTTGTGCCGAAATGCTCAGTGTAGAGAGTTGAAAAACTACAAAGAGCGCAATGAGTTTGATTGATTTTTTCATGATGATGGTTTTGGATTAATGAAATGTTTTTTGATTGATGATTGAAACTTGGCAACGAAATGATATTCAGTAGGGGAATCGAAAGTACGATTTTTTTTACTAGAATTTAATTTGTGTTCTAAAGTTTAGACGACTGTTTCTTGATTTGGTTTCAAGATTTTTCATTTTTTTTTATAAAAAAACTAGAGCATAGACCCAAACTGCTTTTACGCAAGGTCTATGCTCATAACTAACAAACGTTTTGGTTTAATTAAGCGATGAATTTGCCTAAGAACAATAATAAAAGAATAAAAAGCTTTATCATTTATTCGAAATTATAATGTTGTAGATTTTTGATTATTTCGTTTCTATATCAACTATTTTTCTGCCGTTTTTTCCTAAATAATGCACCACTATATTTTCATAGATTTTATAGCCATCGTCAACATTGGTAAAAATGATTAAACCTTGTTTTGTTTTGGGAAGTAAAATAAAAATGGTTTGTACTCCTTTATCTGCGCCGCCATGTGATAAGGCATAATTTTCATTTCCTAAATCGTAGATTTCAAAACCTAAACCAAAATATTTGTCTTTTTTTGTTGAAACTTGGTGCGAATTCATTTCGTCAAAAACCTTTTTGCTTAATCCGTCACTATCCATTACACTGCAAAGAAATTTTCCATAATCTTCAACAGTCGTTAATAGATCATCTGCGGCACTTGCGGTTTTGTTTTTTATCAGTTCGTAAGCATTTCCATCTTTGTCGTAATTGACGGCATATCTTGAAAGATCAATTTTGTCATTCCAAACAAGTTGCGTGTCATGCATTTTTAGAGGTTCAAAAATCAATTCTGATGCAAGCTGATCTAAAGTTTTGTGAAATTTTTTCTCTAAAGCCTTTCTTAAATATTCAAATCCTTCACCTGAATATTGGTATTTTGTTCCCGGTTTAAACTTAAAATCCAATTTTCCCGATTCATTAAAATATCTCCAATTAGGAAAGCCTGTTTGGTGACTTAAAACAATTCTTGTCGTTAATAGTTTAAGATTTGGGTCTTTCGCAATATCTGGATCAGTCCAATATTTGAAAAGCGGCTCGTCTAAATCCCATTTACCTTGCGAAACAAGTTTTAAAGTTACAATTGCTGTGACGGGTTTGGTCAGGGAAGCAACATTCCAAATCGTGTTGTACGGGGCAGAAACCTCTCTTTTTATATTGCCAAAAACCTTAACTTGTTTCAGTTTTCCGTCAGAAATAATTCCAAGACCTAAAGTAGGAACATTGTTTTCTTTTAGCCATTTTTCAGTTTCCTCATCATTGTCAAAAAGATTTGATTTATTGGCGGTAGAACTAGTCATTTGATGGTTATAACTAAGAGATCGTGCTAATTTCCAATCTTTATTTTTTAAGAGCCACAAATGTGTGAATTTGGCAAAACTGCCAGCCTGCTCATTATTACCAGCTGAACTTTCATAAAAACGATGCGTTCCCATTTGTATAGCACCGTATAATATTCCATTTTTAGATAACGGATAAATTTCGGTACTTCCATCAATTAGTTCTCGTCGATAATTATATTTTCTTGATGGAGAGCAGATTCCGTTTTTCAACGTTTTTAAAAATCTAATTTTATCCGAAATACTGTCTTTATCATGATAAAATTCAAAATCTTCGGTGTACAGATTTTCAAATTGTTTAATATCGCAAGTGTTAAAGCCAATATTAAAAAGAAGACTGTCTTTAGACATAATGGTTTTGTACAATTCGGAGTTTTTTTCTTCTTGCGAAAAAGCAGTTTGAAAAGAGAAAGCTACTATTCCAATTAAGATAATTTTTAATTGAAAATGAATGTGATTGATTTTCATTTTATGATTGATTGATGATTTACAAAAATAACCCAATCAAGATTCCTAAAATTGTACAAAAGCGAAATCTTATCTTTTTTGCGATAGAAAATACAAATCAGGATCGAACATTTTTGGAGTCGTTTTGGTAACGTCTTTAAACTTTTTTATAAAATGAGATTGATCAAAATACTTATTGTAAAGTGCTATTTCGGTTAAAGTCATTTTTTCTAGATCCGCGTTCACCATTTGATCGACCGATTTTCTGAATTTCAGAATTTGGATATAATTTTTAATAGTAAGTCCAGTTGCCGTTTTAAATTTAATTTGAAGTAAACGCTGTGAAGATTTTAATGTTTTGCTAATATCTAGAACGGAGATTTCTTCTTCATTGATTCTAATGATTTCGCAGATTTTTTCTATTATATTTTTGTTTGGATTCAAAGCCGCTAAATCGTCAAAATAAAGGTTTATCATTTTCAATAAAGTTTCAATCTCAGACTCAATATCAATTTTAAAGGGTAATTCTTCAGCATCAATTTTAATAATCGAATCTGAAAAATTACTCAAATCATATTTTGGAAAAAAGGAAAGTATCCAAGCGTGAAATTGAATGATGGTAACTTTAGTTTTGGGCTGAATATTTACTAGAACTTTGTTGGTCATTTGTGAGCAAAAGTAAATGCCTTCGTTCATTTGGTATTTGTTTTTACTGGTATGAACTTCGATTGCATTTCCAGAAACAATGGCGAGATTAAAACAGCCGTTTGGTAAAACGAGTTTGTTTTCAATCAGGTTTTCGCCGAAGCTGTTGTCCAGACACCAAATTTTATTGACAAACCTTTCCGCTTTTTGAGTTACGTAATGTTCTGAGTATAATTGCATTTTAAATTAGTCTACTGCTTTATTTAGGTTTATAAATAGTAGACTAAAGTAATACATTTTTAATTGAGAGGTTTATAGAAACTTCCCAAAATAATCTCGTTTAGTTTTCTCCCATTCTTCTAAAATAATACTGTAATAAACATCATCTTTACTTTTTCCTTCAGAATCCACATAATTATTTCTAAATAAACCTTCTTTTAACGCTCCCAGCTTTTCAATTGCTTTTTGTGATCTTTCGTTTTCAAGATCGGCACTAAATTGTATTCTTTTAAATTGAATTTTCTCAAAACCAAATTGCAGCAATTCAAATTTGCAAGCCTTGTTTAAACCAGTTCCTTGAAACGCTTTTCCGTACCAAGTCCAGCCAATTTCGCATTTTTGGCTCGCATGATTTAAATATCCATACCTTGTACTGCCTGCAACTTTATTGGTTGCTTTATCAATAATTAAAAACGGATAACAAATTCCGTCTGCTTTTTGTTTTAACGTATTCTGGATATAGTTTTCAAAGTCGTTGTTATTTTTCACATACATTCCCATGTATTTCCAAATTTCGTGATCAAAGATTATTTCTTTGAGTTCAATATTTCTTTGGTTTTCAAATGGAATTAATAGTACTCTTTCGTTTTCTAAAATGATTTCTGTTTGTAGAATTTCGCTGTTCATGGTGTAGACTTAAATATAGCGTTAAAAGTGAAAACAAAAGTAAATGTTTAATTTATTCGAATAAATTGAATAAAATAACATTTTGTTATATTTTTAGAATCATTTAAAATCTTAACAAAAAATGAAATGGTTGTGAGTCCTTACTGCAAATAATTTACTTATTTTAAAGCTTATCTATATTTATTACTTATTTTTACGTCCCAATATATTAGATTTCTTCGATGCAAACTTCATTAAAAATTGCTGTTGTTGGTTCTGGACTTGTAGGATCGCTGTTAGCAATTTATCTTAAAAAAGCCGGTCATACTGTTCATGTTTATGATCGAAGCCCAGATATCAGAAAAATAAATTTCTCTGGACGCTCCATTAATTTGGCGATGTCCAATCGTGGCTGGAAAGCGCTCGATGCTGTTGGTGTTGGCGATTCGGTTCGTGAAATTGCAATTCCGATGGACAAACGCGCCATACATTTGGTAGATAAATTAAATTTTCAGAATTATGGACAGGAAGGCGAATCGATTTACTCCATTTCGAGAGGAAAGCTGAACAGAAAAATGATTGATCTTGCTGAAGAAGCCGGAGCCGAATTTCATTTTGAACAGAAAGTTTGGGATGTTACGCTAAACGATGCGACCTTACATATAGGTGAAAGTGAAAGAGGCGAGTGGGAAGAACGAAAATTTGATATGGTTTTTGGTGCCGATGGTGCTTTTTCTAGAATTCGTCACAGAATGCAGCGTCAAAGCATGTTTAATTATTCGCAAGAGTTTTTGAATATGGGCTACAAAGAATTGAATATTCCTGCAAACGCAGATGGTACACATAAATTAGATAAAAACTCATTCCATATTTGGCCAAGAGGCGAGTATATGCTAATTGCACTTCCTAATCTTGACGGAAGTTTTACTTGTACTTTGTTTATGCCTTTTGAAGGGAAAAACTCTTTCGAATCTTTAACGGATCGAAAAATGGTAGAAGATTTCTTTGAGAAAAATTTTCCAGATTCTATAGAAGTAATTCCAGAGCTGGCAAATGATTTCTTTAAAAATCCAACCAGTACTTTAGTTACAATGAAATGTTTTCCTTGGACTTTTGAAAATAAAATTGCTTTGATTGGAGATGCTTGCCACGCAATTGTTCCGTTTTATGGACAAGGAATGAATGCGGGTTTTGAGGATATTACAGTTCTGAATGAAATGATCGAAAAATACGGAGACGATTGGAAGAAGATTTTTGCTGAATATCAGACTTCAAGAAAACCAAATGCTGATGCGATTGCGGAGCTTTCTTATCGAAATTTTCTTGAAATGAGTACGAAAACTGCCGATGAAAAATTCTTATTGCAAAAGAAAATAGAGAAAATTTTCTCAGATAAACATCCAGACAAATGGATTCCGCTTTACAGCCGTGTCACTTTTAGCGATAGACCATACGCAGAAGCTTTAGCAATTGGTGATTTTCAAAACGGAATTATGGAAGAAGTTTTGAAACTTGATAATATAGAAAATATATGGAACTCGCCAGAAGTCGAAAATAAGATTCTGGAATTATTACAAAATAGATAAAATTTTTAAACCATATAAGTTATATAAGTAAATATAAAACGCAAAATAAACCCGACAGCTTTTTAAACTGTCGGGTTTTGTATTTGTAAAATTAAATGGACTTATATAACTTATATGGTTTAATTTTTTCTTATTTCTTAAAGATTTTAGTCAAAACACCAAAAACGCCTCTGATAAAGGTAGCGCTTGTAACTACTTTCAAAACCGATTTTCCGACAACGCTTGCTGTGCTTGGTTCTGCTTTAGAAGATTTTGAAGGAGCCTGTTCTTCTTGCTCAACTGAAGCTTGAGTTGCCTCATTGATTTTCTTAGTTAATATTTCGTAAGCACTTTCACGATCAATTTCTTCAGCATACTTCTTAACCAATTTCGATTTGGTATTTATTTCGTCTATTTCATCATTCGTTAAAATATCCATTCTGCTCATTGGCGCGCGCATCATTGTTGCAACCAATGGCGTCGGAATACCTTTTTCATTTAGAGCGGTAACTAAAGCTTCGCCAATTCCTAAACTGGTAAGCAATTCGTCTGTTTTATAATATTCTGAAGTAGGGTAATTGTCTGCCGTTTTTTTAATTGCCTGACGATCATTTGCCGTAAAAGCTCTAAGTGCATGCTGAATTTTTAAACCCAACTGTGCCAAAACACCACTTGGAACATCCATTGGGTTTTGAGTCACAAAATAAACGCCGATACCTTTTGAACGAATCAATTTTACAATAGTTTCAATTTGCTCTAGTAATGCTTTGCTTGCTTCGTTGAAAATTAAATGCGCTTCATCAATAAAAATAACCAGTTCCGGCTGATCGGCATCTCCTTTTTCAGGCATTTTTTGATAAATTTCAGCCAAAAGACTTAACATAAAAGTCGAAAATAATTTCGGTTTGTCTTGAATATCCGTCAAGCGAATGATATTAACATAGCCTTTTCCGTTTTCATCGATTCGCATTAAATCATCAGTTTCAAAAGATAATTCCCCAAAGAATAAATCGCCTCCTTGCTGTTCCAATTCGATTATTTTTCTCAAGATTGTTCCAGTAGTCGCAGTTGAGATTTTACCATAATTAGCAGCAATTTCATCTTTGCCTTCTTCAGTAATATAATTGATGACTTTTTTAATGTCTTTTAAATCCAATAAAGGCATTTGATTATCATCGCAATATTTAAATATCACCGCCACAACCCCAGCTTGAGTGTCATTAAGATCTAATATTCTAGAAAACAATACAGGCCCAAACTCAGAAACGGTTGCTCTTAAGCGAACTCCGTTTTGTTTTGATAGAGACATTAATTCTACAGGAAATGAAGCTACATTATAAGGTATGTTCATTTTAGTATGACGCTCCGTAATAAAGTCTTGTATTTTCCCTTCTTTAGCTATACCACTGAAATCACCTTTAATATCCATCATTAAAACAGGAATTCCTGCATTAGATAGTTGTTCAGAAAAAACCTGAATTGTTTTAGTCTTTCCAGTTCCTGTTGCACCAGCAATTAATCCATGGCGATTTAAAGTTTTAAGCGGAATCTTAACATGTGCTTCTGCAAGTGGCTCTCCGTCAAGTATTGCCCCTCCTAAGATGATATTATCACCCTTTGAAGAATACCCTGTTTTTATAGCTTCAATAAAATTGTCTTTTTTATTCATGTTTTTATTTGTAATTTAGGTAATTATATAAGTATAGCTTTGTTTTTGGGTACTTTAAGTATGGTTTTTTTTAGTAAGAAAAAGGCTTTTTTGATTGAAAAATTAATAAAAAAAAAATTCGCAACTTTTTAAGAAGATATCAATGGAATCTTTGAATATTTACTAAAACGTTGTAATTTTTCTAATTATCGTCGCATTTTTTGTTTTATCTAAAAAATGACGCGACCAATTTAATGAGATATTTTTTAAATTGAAGTTAAATTTCGGTCAATTAAATTAAAAAAAGTTTTTTTATTTAAACTAAACGTATAAATTTGCTCCTCTACAAGTTAAATATAACTAAAAAATAAAAATTATTTAAAACTATTAAAATTAAAAAAAATGGCAAACGTTAAAGTTAAAAAAGAGAGCACTTCAAATGGGGGAGGAATGATTACAGGGATCATTATTGTAGCGTGTATCTTAGTTGGGTTTTTAATTTGGAAATTCGTTATGGGTTCTCCTGCTAACTTTGAAGGTGGGAATCCTGAAACAGGTCACCCAATCAATACTTTAGGAATGGTATACAAAGGAGGTTTTATTGTACCAGCATTATTAGGTATGTTCTTAATGGTTGTTGTTTTTTCTATTGAAAGATTTATTGTTATCTCTAAAGCTGCTGGAAAAGCTAATTTAGATACATTCATGAAAAATGTTCAAGGTAGTATTAAGGAAGGAAACATCGAGGCTGCTATCGCTTCATGTGACAAACAACAAGGTTCTGTTGCAAATGCAATTAAATCTGCTTTGATTAAATATCAAGACGTTAAAAAAGAAGGATTCAACAGTGAAGAAGCTTCTGAAGTAATCCACAAAGAAATCGAAGAGGCAACTTCATTAGAAATGCCAATGTTAGAGAAAAACATGACTATTATTTCTACTTTAGTATCTTTAGGAACATTAGGAGGATTATTAGGAACTGTATCAGGTATGATTAAAGCGTTTGGTGCGTTAGCTTCTGCTGGAACTCCAGACCAGGCTGCTCTTGCAACAGGTATCTCTGAGGCACTTATCAACACTGCAACAGGTATCTCTACTTCTGTATTAGCGATCATCTCTTACAACTTCTTTACTGCTAAAATTGACGATTTAACTTACTCTATCGATGAGGCTGGTACTACAATCGTGAATACTTACAGAAAATTCAGAGGAAGTTTAAGACAATAATTAATTTTTGATATTCAATATCAAAAAAATAAAATAAAAAGATAATGGCTAAAATAAAAATGAAAAAAAAGTCGACATCGACAGATATGACTGCGATGTGTGATGTTGCATTCCTTTTGCTAACGTTCTTTATTTTGACCGCTACTGCTAAAGTGCCAGAAGCACTTCCTGTAGACATGCCTTCTTCTGTTGCTCAAACTAAATTGCCAGATACAGATTTGGCTATTATTACAGTAGGAAAAGGAAAAGTGTTTTTTGACATCAAAGGTAGAGAGGTTCGTAAAAAAACTCTTGAAGGAATGGGAGCAAAATACGGTATCAACTTCACAGAAGAAGATAAAACGAAATTTTCTCTTATGGATGATTTTGGTGTGCCAATTGCAGGTTTAAAGCAAATCATTGACATGAAAGCGGCGGACAGAACCAAAGCAGAACAACCTGGAATTCCTTTGGATTCATTGGATAATCAATTGAAAGAATGGCTTCTTATTTCTAGAAGAGCTACAATTGATTTGGATGACAAAGAATTACAGATTGCGATAAAAGGAGATGCTAAAGAAGAATATCCAAAAATTAAAAAAATTATGGATATCTTACAAGATCAGAAAATCAACTCTTTTAACTTGGTTACAGGTAAAAGAGGTAGAGACTTTTAATTAAAAAATATACACTAAAATGGCTGAATTAAATACTGGCGACGGCGGTGGTGGTAAAGGCGGTAAAGTAAGAAGCAAAAAACAAAGCTCAAAAGTCGATTTAACGGCGATGGTAGATTTGGCATTCTTATTGATTACATTCTTTATGTTAACTACTTCGTTGTCAAAACCTCAATCCATGGATTTGTCTCTGCCAGATAAAGATCCGAATGAGAAAGATAATAAAGACACTAAAGTAGACGAGAATCGTACCATGACAGTAATGTTAGGTGCTGATAACAAAATGGTTTACTATATGGGTTTATTAGCTACTCCTAAAGTAGGTCCTAAAGACATTACTTATGGTAAAGATGGAATCCGTAGAGAATTGTTGAAACAAAAGAAAAATGTTTTAGCGTATTCTGCAAGTTTAGGGAAACCTAAAAATGGTATCATTGTGATCATTAAACCAACTAAGAAATCAAATTACAAAAATTTGGTTGATATTTTGGATGAAATGGCAATTACGGGCGTAGATACTTATGCTATCGTTCCTGAGTTTACACCAGAAGAGACAAAAGTGATTGATAAAAAGTAAGAGCAATCTTAAATTTTATCAACTTAAAAATCAAGAGATATGAAATTAGATATTATAAAAAATCAATGGCTTGATATCGTATTCGAAGGACGTAATAAGATATATGGAGCATACGAGCTAAGAAAATCGAACGGTAAAACAACAGTGAAAGCACTGATTATCGGTTCTGTTATTTTTAGTTTCGCAGTTGCTGCACCTCTTATTGCGAGTTTTTTACCAGATTCTCAAGAAGTGGAAGAAAACAACGATATTAAGATTGCAACGGTAAAATTACCTCCGAAGAAAAAAGAGGAAATTAAACCAAATCAACCACCACCACCACCACCACCACCAAAAGTGGATCAGGTTAAATTCGTAAAACCTGTGGTTGCAAAAGCGGAAGAAGTAACTGAAGATCCACCAAAAATTGTGGATTTGAAGGACAAAAAAGTTGGTGCTGAAACTATCAAAGGAGATCCAGATGCAGTTTTAACTGTTGATGAGCCAGTTGGAAAAGGTCCAGTATCAGAGGTTGTACAAGAAGATAACACTGTATATAACACAGCTGGTATCGAGGTAAAACCAGATTTCCCAGGAGGAATTGATAAATTCTACAAATTCGTAGGAAACAATTATAAAACTCCAGAGGAAGAAGGATTAAAAGGTAAAGTTTACGTTACGTTTGTAGTTGAAAAAGACGGTTCATTAACCGACATTAAAGTTTTAAGGGATATCGGTTACGGTACAGGAGCAGAAGCAATTCGTGTTCTTAAAAAATGTCCAAAATGGACTCCTGGCGAGCAAAATGGTAAAAAAGTTAGGGTATTATACTCTCTTCCTATTACTATTCAATCTGCAGAATAATGTTAAAAGATATGCTTAATAATATTCAGAAGAAATCGCTCAAAGAGCGATTTCTTCTTGTTTTAGGAATACTGTTTTTTTTAATTTATCTTGTACTCGGTTTAATGATTATGTTTTGGGAAAAGCTCCCACTTAACATGGAACCAAAATATAGATATGCTTTTGGAGGATTGCTTATCGTATATTCTGCAATAAGATTTTTAAGATTAATTAATTCAAAAGAATAATAGGTATGTTAAAATATAGTAAGGCTTTAGGGTTGATAGTTTTTGTCTTTTTGTTTGTAATGTGCAACCAAAAAAACAAGAATGAAGCCGAAAAAGAAACCATTTTAAAAGGATCACTTGATATTGCTGTTGATGAAACAGTAAAACAAATTGTAGATGATCAGGTTGCTGTTTTTGAAGGGACTTACTATGATGCAAAAATTACGGTGAAACCAAAATCGGAATCTGAAGTGATTAATGACCTGTTGAATCAAAAGGCTAAAGTAGCAATAACAACTAGAGATTTAACCGCAGAAGAAAAAGCTCGCTTTGAAAAAAGTAAAATAAATCCGCGTGTGACACCTTTTGCTCATGATGCTGTTGCATTTATTTCGAGTAAAAACAATAATGATACACTTATTGCGTTGAAAAGTGTAATCGATTTTCTTCAAGGTAAACCTGATCCAAAAATTAAAGGTTTGGTTTTTGATAATCCTAACTCAAGTACAGTTCGTTACATAAAAGAATTAGCAAAGGTTAAAGAGGTTCCGAAATCTGGAGTTTTCTCATTTAAAACAAATAATGAGGTAATCAAATTTGTTTCTGAAAACGAAGGCATGATTGGTGTTATTGGTATTAATTGGTATTATCAGCCAACTCCAGATATGACGGAGACAATTAATAAGATAAACGTTCTTTATGTAAAAGGTTTGAACAGTAATGAATATTACAGCCCAACTCAAAATGACCTAGAAATTGGAAAATATCCTTTGGCACGTGATTTGTTTATAATCAATTGTCAGGGCTACTCTGGACTAGGTATGGGATTTGCCTCTTTCATAGCTGGTGACATCGGACAAAGAATCGTTTTGAAATCAGGTCTACTTCCATACAAAACTCCAGGAAGAAAACTTAAAATAAGAAATGAAATTATAAAAGATAAAGAATAAATTAATTACGATAGAAAGATGAATAAATTTAAAATTTTTAGTCTTGCATTAGTAGCTTCGGCGACTGCGGCAACAGCGCAAGACATCAATGACGCAAAAAAAGCTATTGATGCAGAACAGTTTGATAAAGCAAAAACAATACTTAAATCGATTATTAAATCTAAACCTTCAGACGGTGAAGCAAATTTTGTTTTAGGTAATGTTTATTTAAACCAATCTGTTGTAGACTCTGCTAAAATCTATTATAACAATGGATTGCAAGCTTCAGATAAAAAAAACTTAAGCTATATTGGTTTAGGACAGTTAGATTTAGATGCTAAAAATGCAGCGGCTGCTCAAGCAAATTTTGCTTTAGCAACTAAAGATATGAGAAAGAAAGATGTAAATGAATTTATTTATATCGCTAGAGCTTATATGAATTCGGAAAATCCTGATTATAAAAGCGCTGTTGATGTTTTAAAGCGTGCTTTATTGGTTGATCCACAAAATGCTCAAGCTCTTTTAGCTATTGGAGATGCGTATTACGGATCTAACAATCAAAATGATGCGTACAAATCTTACCGTGATGCTTTTACAGCTGATAATACTTTGTTGAGAGCAAAAATGCAATTAGGTGTTTTGTTAAAAGGTGCTAAGTCATACGATGAAGCGATTAAATCATTTAATGAAGTAATTGCTTTAAATGCCAACTACGGGCCAGTTTACAGAGAGCTTGCTGAAACGTATTACAAATGGGCTAGAAACAAGCCTTCAACTGCTAAAGTTAATTTGCAAAATGCAATTACAAACTATGAGAAATATTTGAGTTTAACAGATTACTCTTTAGATTCAAAAATGCGTCATGCAGATTTCTTAATCTTAGTTAAAGATTACAAACAATTAGAAACTGTTGCAAACAAAATGATTGCTGAGGATAAAGTAAATCCTAGAATTTTCAGATATTTAGGTTATGCTGCTTACGAAAACGGAAATGTTGACGTGGCTATTAAATCTATCGAAGATTTTATTAAAGCACCAGGAAATAAAGTAATTGGTAGAGATTACTATTATTTAGGATTATCTAAAATCAAAAAAGGAACTGCTGCTGACGGGACAATCGAACAAGGAGCTTTTGATGCAGGTTTGGCTGATATCAAAAAAGCAATCGAATTAGAGCCATTAGTAGTGGAAGAATTCGCTGATTTTGGAAAGGAATTGTTTGGTAAAAAACAATATACACAAGCAGCATCGATTTTTGAGCTTGGTGCAAACAATAAAGAATCTAAAAATTATTTAGATGATGCTGTATATTATGGAATTTCTGTTTACTACGGTAATGCTGGTAAACCTGCTGAAAGTCGTGATAAAGCTGCGTTAGAAAACGCTAATGCTACTTTTGATAAAGTTCTTGAAGCATCTCCATCATATGATGAAGCTTACTTGTACAAAGGAAGAATCAACAGTGCATTGGATAAAGATGACATGATCATTAAAAACTACGAAGAGTATGTAACTAAAATAACTGCTAAAGGAGCAGAAGAAGTGGCAAAACCTGCAACAACTAAAAAAGTTATTGAGGCTTACAATGCAATTGGCGCTGCTTACGCTAATACAGACAAAGCTAAAGCGATTGAATATTTCAATAAAACTTTAGTATTAGATCCTGCTAACTCTTATGCTACACAATCTATAAAATCTTTAAAATAATTTAGATTTTTATAATAAAGTAAAAACCGATAGTTCAAAAAACTATCGGTTTTTTTGTTATGTATATTATTGACTATCTTTGCACTCTTAAAATAATATAATGTTACCAAAAGAAATACAGTTAGAAGTAAATAAAGGAGCGATGCTTCCTTTGATGGAGGAGTTTTATACCATTCAAGGGGAAGGTGCGCATACAGGGCGGGCTGCTTATTTTATTAGGATTGGAGGATGTGATGTTGGTTGTCATTGGTGTGATGTTAAAGAAAGCTGGAATGCAGAGATTCATCCGCCAACAAGTATTGATCTAATTGTAGACAATGCGGCAAAATACGCTGATACTGTTGTTGTAACTGGAGGAGAGCCTTTGTCTTGGGACATGACGCTTCTGACAAAAACTTTAAAAGAGAAAAATTTGAAGGTTCATATTGAAACTTCTGGCGCTTTTCCATTGTCAGGAACATGGGATTGGATTTGTCTTTCTCCTAAAAAGAATAAGTTGCCGACACAGACCGTTTACGATAACGCGCACGAATTGAAAGTGATCATTTATAATAAACATGATTTCATTTTTGCAGAAGAACAAGCAGAATTGGTGAATGATAATGCAATTTTATTTCTTCAACCCGAATGGAGCAAAAAAGAAGAAATGACACCACTTATTGTTGATTATGTTATGAATAATCCTAAATGGAGAGTTTCTTTGCAAACACATAAGTATTTAAATATACCGTAAACAAAAAATCCCTTCACTTTGAAGGGATTTTTTGTTTAGCGAAGTACACAAATGTGTAAAAAAGAAACGCATATTGCTACTTCCAATTTTTATATTTCTTCAAAGTTGTAATATGAGCAAGATGATGATTTCCATGCCAAGCATAAGTGCCTATAATTTTTTTTATTTTATTTTCTGAATTATCTGTAGGATGTACAAACGTTTTTTCTAAATCCAATTCAGATAAATTTTTCATGATATAAGCTAATCTAAAATGCAAACCACTCAATAAATCTAGTGTAGGCTTAATTGGCATTGTTAAACTATCATGTATGTCAGACCAAAGGACTTCATCATACGCTTTAATTACAGGATTGTTTTCGGTTAGCGCCCATTTTATTCTGATGTAACAATTCATATGGCTTTCAGCACAATGATGAATAACTTGCCTAATAGTCCATCCGCCTGGACGATATGGTGTGTCTAGTTGTTCGTCGGTTAAATGAACTACTTCTTTTTCTAATCTATTCGGAAACGTTTCGATTTCTTCGATTTTAACAGAAAGGTATTCAGTCGAATAATAATCTGGAGCGATAAATTTTCCGATAGGATATTTTAGTTTTTCTAAATCTAATTCTTTCATAAGTATGAATTCGCTTTTTTATATAGTGAGTTTTGCTAGATAATCATAATGCTCTCCTTCAAGAATAAGTTCGCATTTTAATCCATTAGCATTTGCGGCGTTTTGCAAAGTATTATAATCTAAATACAGCCAATCAAATGGTTCTTCTTTTTGCCCTTTGTAAGTTATGTTGAAAATGAGTTCTCCATAATAATCATTTTCAGAGGGAATCCATTTCCCGCCGTCTTCGTCTTCGTCAAACATATAGATGATGTCGGAACTGTCAATTAAAATTTGTCCTCCTGGATTTAATAGAGATTTTAGCTTTGATAAATATGTATTGCAGTTTTTTAATTTTCCAAAAATTCCAGTTCCATTCATTAAAACTAAAATAGTATCAAATTTTTCTCCTTCAAAATCTAGAATATTTTTTACTTGGGCATTTTTTATTCCTCTTAGAAGTGCTGTTTCAATTGCTTTTTCTGAAATATCAATCGCGGTCACCTCTAAATTTCGTTCGTTTTGCAATGATAAAGCATGACTCCCGGCTCCACATCCAACGTCTAGTATTTTTCCATAAGCCAATTGAAGTGCTTTTTGCTCGATTTTTGGCATTTCGTTATAAGCTCGAAAAAGATATTCGACGCTCATTTCATCTTCTTCAGAAATTGAAGTTTCGGTAATAATATCTTCGGGTGAATTGTTGGTGTAGAAATCAAATATCGCTTTCCCAAAAAGATCTTTCATTGTTTTATTTTAAAGTTTAAGGTTTCGAGTTCAAAGTTGCTTAATTTTGCAGATCAACTTTAAATTTTAAACTTGAAACAGATTTTAAATAACTTAAGCAAGTTAGCCAAAGATAAGCATAACGAGAATAAAAAGTATTTCGATAAGCTTAAAAAGAAACAGCCAAAGAATTTAGATTACGTTATGCAGGATTTGCATAATGCCGAATTTAAAAGAACTGACTGTTTGAAGTGCGCTAATTGCTGTAAAACAACCGGACCGTTGTTTACCTTGGCTGATATTGAGCGAATCTCAAAGCATTTTAGACAAAAGCCACAGCAATTCATCGAGCAATATCTTCGTATTGATGAAGATAAAGATTATGTTTTGAAAAGTGTTCCTTGCACATTTTTAGATCATGAGAATTACTGTATGATTTATGATGTTCGCCCAAAAGCATGTCGGGAATTTCCTCATACAGATAGAAACAAATTTTATCAGATTTCAAATCTAACATTGAAAAATGTTGAAATTTGCCCCGCCGCATTCAATATAGTGGAAGAAATGAAAAAGAAACTTCCTCTTTAAGAACAAAGAATACTAATTGTTTTCAAGAATTTCTCGTTTTACTCTTTTAAGATGTACTTTTGAGAAAGAATAATTAAAAATCTGTAATTTGAATTTAGAATATTTTATAGCCAAAAGACTTATCACTGCTAAAGATTATAAAAGCAGTATTTCGGCGCCTATTATTAAAATTGCTATTTCGGCAATTGCAATTGGAATAATTATGATGATTGTTTCTGTTGCCACAGGAATTGGTCTTCAGAAAAAGATTCGTGACAAAGTTTCGGCTTTCAATGGGCAAATTATTATTTCTAATTATGATAATAATAATTCGGATATTACTTTAGTTCCAATTTCAAAAAAACAAGATTTCTACCCAGACTTTAAAAGTGTTCCAGAAGTTAGTCATATTCAAGCAATCGCAAGTAAAGCTGGAATTATAAGAACCGAAAACGCATTTGAAGGAATTGTTTTCAAAGGGGTAGGAGCAGATTATGATTGGAATAATATTAAAGAATATATTGTAGAAGGCAAATTGCCAGATTTTAGTAAAGAAATAAATGAAGATGTTATTATTTCTAGGTTTTTGGCAAATAGGCTCAATTTAAAACTTGGAGATCAATTCAATACTTTTTTTATAAAAGAAGAACAAGGGAAACTCCCAAATAGCCGTCGATTTAAAATTGTCGGAATATTTAATTCTGGATTTCAAGATTTTGATGCTACTTATATAATAGGCGATATTCGACATATACAAAGAATTAATAAATGGAACGCTGATCAAATTGGAGCATTTGAAGTTTTTGTAAATGATTTTAATGAAATTAAATCGGTAGGTAATCTAGTTTACGAAAAAACATCTTCTACTCTCGATACTGAAACTATCGTAGAGAAGTATAGTTATATATTCGATTGGCTTCAGTTATTCGATTTTAATATAGTGGTGATTTTAGCAGTAATGATTTTAGTTGCTACAATTAATATGGTTGTCGCATTATTAGTTCTTATTTTAGAAAGAACACAAATGATTGGAATTTTAAAATCAATGGGGGCTAATAACTGGTCAGTTCGAAAAATATTTTTGTATAATGCTTTCTATCTTATTCTGCGCGGACAGTTTTGGGGAAATTTAATTGGGATTTCACTTTTGCTAGTGCAGCAACAATTTGGTATCATCCAGCTGAATCCTGAAAATTATTATGTAAATCAAGCACCAGTTTATTTTAATTGGATTTATATCCTGTTATTAAATCTGCTAACAGTAACAGTTTGTTTCTTGGTGCTATTAATTCCTTCTTATATAATAACAAAAATATCTCCAGTAAAAGCCATACGGTTCGATTAAATAGAATCGAGCTTTAATATCATAATCTCAACCCGACAGTTTTTCAAAACCTGCCGGGTTTGTTTTTTTACTTATATAGAGTTAAGCTGAAATTCTGCTATACTATATAATATGAAAATGTTTTTTCATGCTGAAGAACGGTTAAGTTTTGGAATTTGGGATTTAAAGGATTTGAAATTGTGTTTTTGTTTAAGGAGCTGTTTTCCGCTATCCGCTTCACACGAGCGATAGCGAACTGAGGAAGTAATCTTTTTGCGGCGAACCCCGCCTCAAAAAGGATTTCCGCTTCCATCGGGGCTATGGCGTCTGTTTTCAGAAGATGCATCTGTGCAGAAAAAAGGCATTAAGAATAAAAAATCCTCAAAAACTGCATCAGGAAAGCACTGAAAAATAAGGAAAAAGCACTGCAACGATGAAAAATCTTACACATGTATAAAAAAAGTGGTTCTGTAAATAATCTGTTATCAGTGAGTTAGGAAAAAGTTTTAAAAAATATGGAAATTATAGAAAGAAAACGCTTGCAGATGTAAATAAAGGTGGTACTTTTGCACCCGCAACAACGAAAGACGTTCACTGAAATACTGACAGGCATACGAATTGAAACTGAAAATTTTTTTTCAAAAAAGATTCAAAAAAGCTTGTGAGATTTGAAAATGGATGTTACATTTGCACCCCGCAAAACACGGAAAGTTCATTGATAGATTGGTAGGTTTGGAGAAGAAATGAGAATGAAAATTTTTCTAAAAAAAACTTCAAAAAACATTTGCCATTTAGAAATAAGTTTTCTACTTTTGCACCCGCTTTGAGACACAGGCGAAGACAAAAAGTAAGACACGTTCGTAGACATATTGAATTGACAGCCGTTCCGATGCAAATCGGAACAGAAAAAATAAGAGTAATGGAATCGAGAGATTCGAAGAGAACCGATAGATATCATCGAGATATAATATAAAAATATACGATGAAGAGTTTGATCCTGGCTCAGGATGAACGCTAGCGGCAGGCTTAACACATGCAAGTCGAGGGGTATAAGTCTTCGGATTTAGAGACCGGCGCACGGGTGCGTAACGCGTATGCAATCTGCCTTTCACAGAGGGATAGCCCAGAGAAATTTGGATTAATACCTCATAGCATTACGGGATGGCATCATCCTGTAATTAAAGTTACAACGGTGAAAGATGAGCATGCGTCCCATTAGCTAGTTGGTAAGGTAACGGCTTACCAAGGCAACGATGGGTAGGGGTCCTGAGAGGGAGATCCCCCACACTGGTACTGAGACACGGACCAG